>NZ_JAADZV010000009.1 GCF_010645075.1 Flavobacterium limi | reverse complement strand
ATCAGGTGGTCACTTTGCTACGGAACGCGTGGTCAATTTACTCCGGAATTAGGTGGTCAAATTGACCGGTTTTTCCATTAAATACTCTTCAGTTGATTTATGTAATAATTTTAAATTTTTATCATCTACAATTTTTAATTCTATTAGTTTGCCAATTAAAATGGAATAATCTCTCTTTCTTTTACTAAATATCCATTTTCCTTCTTCTGAAATTAGTCCTGATTTTATTGCAGACTCTTTGAATCTTTCAAATTTATTTTCCTTAAATAGTGACTTGAAATTTTTCTCAAGTATCTCGGTATTATTTGCAAACTCTATTTCCATGTTTGCTTCTTCAGTGAATAAAAGTTTAAAATATAAAATACCTATTATTAGTGCAGCAACAATAATGCCGACAACTACTATTTTGTAAATGCCTTTTGCTACATAAAATTGACTATCAAGAAAGAAAAAGGCAATTAAAAATAAGCCAACCATAATAGAAATAATGATACCCGTTCTTGGTTGCTTTCTCTTTTTTTGAGGAATGTGAGCGTGATCGGAAGGCTTTGACTGGTCTTTTTTTTCTATCTTCTTTTTCCATTTCATACAGTTTTTAATTTTAAATCCACATTAAAAACTTCATCCATAGCTTCCTTTTTCTCAGGTTCACTTATTTGATAATATTGATTCAACGTTTTCATATCATTGTGTCCAGTTATCGATGCTATCAATTTATCACTTTTGCCTTGTCTTTTCATCATAGTAATAAAAGTTCTTCTGGCAGTATGAGTACTAATTCTATCGTAAAAAAACATTTCTTGCTTAATATTTTCTTTTCCTTTTGTGGTCACCTTTTGGACTTTACTATTGTATTTCATTACCTCAAATACGTCCTTTATATATTTGTTTTGCTTTTGATTGGCTATCAATGGAAGCTTATAGTCATACTTAAGTAAAATATATCTCGAAATACTGGTTAATGGTATCTCTCTCGTTTCTTTAGTTTCATCTTTATCTTCTTTAAGTAGAATAGACTCATTTGTGACGTTACTTCTTCTTATCAATGATAACTCACCGAAACGCATGCCAGTTACACAAGCAAAAACAAAAACATCACGAACTTTTTCGAGTTTTAAACTTTCAAATTCAAATTGCATTAAATTATTCAGATCATCAATGGTTAATGCTATCTGATTTGTTATTACTCTTTCAACTTTTTTGAATTCAACAAAGTTGTCATTGTATGTAAATTTGTTTTTTTTTGCCCAAAACATAAAGGTTTTAAAAAGCCCTAGATTCCTGGCGTATGTATTGTTAATGTGCTTCAGATCATCCATGCAATAAGACGTAAGTTCGCGATGAAAAGCATGGTCTATTTTACTAAAGGTTAATTTAAACTTTCTGGCAGTTTGAAAATTTTCAAGTATATTTCTGATATTTTTATATCGTTTTATTGTCGATTCTGACCATTCTTTCCCACTCACTTTTTCTGCGGTAAATTGATCATAAGCGTTAAAAAATAAATTTTTGCCAGCTGGAGCTTTTTTAAACTGTTCATCAAATATTTTTTTTAAATTCTTCGATGTAAATGGTTCATTTATTCGTTTATATAGACTTTCTGTTTCTAAAAATAAATCAGAATAACGATTCAATTGAAGCTTTATACTCTGAGCAAATTTTGATTTCTTTTTGCCATTTATAAAAGGAAGTCTATTTTCAAAATCCCAATTTTCAGGAAGTATTTTTTCGCCCGTCGAAAAGACAAATTTTTTGTTTTCTGTCTTAAAGTAACAGGAAAATAAAATCAAAGTTTCTTTATCAATTTTAGGTTCTTTTAAATTGAAAGTGTATTTCATCAGTTGACAATTTAGTTGACAAAAAAGTTATATTTAGTTATATAAATACAACCAAAACAAATATAATAATTTCTTTAAAATTAACGTAATTTATTGATAATCAATTATTAAAAATCTAATCGGATATAGTTAGGTCAATAGCCGGCGACTCCACAAAAAAAGCCTGTAAACTTTTTGTTTACAGGCTTTTTTTATTTTTGATAATGTAAATGTAAGGTTTTTTATGTACAGCAACTTGATAGAAGACAAACTATAAACAAAAAAACTTACTCCTTAACTATCTTTATCGATTTGTTGTTGTTATTAGTATCTGTTATCATAACAATATAAGTACCTAGCTGAAGTCCGGCGGTTTCAATAAACGATTGGTTGCTACTTGCTACTTTTTGACCTAGAAGTGTAAAAATTTCAATTTGTTTTAGGTTTTCTACTGCAACATTCAAGACCTCTTTTACAGGGTTTGGATAAATAGTTATTGGATTTTTAGCATCAAAATCTTCGGTAGAAAGTGTTGAACCAATTTTTCGTATTTTATTATTACTATAGTCTGCCACATAAACATTGCCCGAAGCATCAACAGCAACTCCAGAGGGATAATTAAAACTTGCTGCCAGGCCAACAGCATCAATATTGCCAGCAACTCCTGAACCTGCCAAGGTGCTTACTACTCCTGCAGGGGTAATTTTTCGTACCTTATTATTATTTTGGTCCCCGACATACACATTGCCCGAAGCATCTACAGCAACTCCTATAGGGTAGCTAAAACTTGCTGCCGTACCAGTAGCATCGGTATTGCCATCAGTGCCTGACCCTGCCAAGGTACTTACTACTCCTGCCGGAGTAATTTTTCGGATTCTATGATTAAATTGGTCGGCTACATACAGATTGCCCGAAGCATCCAGGGCAACTCCAGTGGGATGATAAAAACTTGCTGCCGTACCAGTAGCATCGATACTACCTTGAGAACCTGATCCTGCAAAAGTACTTACAACTCCCGCTGAAGTAATTTTTCGTATTTTATGATTACCTTGGTCTGCTACATACACGTTGCCCGAAGCATCCACGGCAATTCCAGCGGGTCTATTGAAACTAGCTGCTGTGCCAGTAGCATTGGTATTGCCAGTGTTTCCCGATCCTGCAAAGGTGCTTACTGCTCCCGCAGGTGTAATTTTTCGTATTGTATGATTACTTTGGTCTGCCACATAGACATTGTCCGAAGCATCCAGGGCAACTCCAGTGGGATAGTAAAAACTTGCTGCTGTACCAGCAGCATCGATACTGCCTTGTGAGCCTGATCCTGCAAAGGTACTTACTATTCCGGTTGGACTAATCTTTCTTATTTTATGATTACCTGTGTCTACCACATAGACATTGTCCGAAGCATCCACGGCAACTCCATAAGGAATATTAAAACTTGCTGCTGTACCAGTAGCATCTGTACTGCCGGTGTTTCCCGATCCTGCAAAGGAGCTTACTGTTTGTGCGTTGTTGATTTGGCTTGTTAAAATAGCTAATGCTAGTTTAAATAATTGTTTTTTCATTGGTGCAAACTTAATTTATTATATTTTGTATTTACTATTTTACTTTCATTGTTCTTGTCAATTTGCTTCTAAAAGTTAGAAGTCTAAAGGCTAGCTTTTCATGAGAACACTTCGGAAAGCGCGGTATCTTCATATTCGTCATTCACATGAAGGATGAAATATCAGAACTTTATGGATATAAAATGACTGTTTGAAAAAGCTCAATTCCGTGCTTGTTACATTTTTATTTCTCAAGGAATAACTATTTTGCGTTTAATTTTCCTTTCAATTTCGGGTAATACTTTGTCATTTAAAAGGTTATTCATACTTAGGTCAATATTTGGATAATTAGGAGGGCTAAGTATATTTTTCTTTTTAATATTGCTAATATTTCCAACATTAAAATTTGAAACTACCTCATTTGTTTCTAAATTTATAAAAACATTATTTAAAAAAATATTTGTTCTTTTATCTCCGTTAAAAACACCTACTTTTTCAAATTCTATTCCAAACTGACCATAAACAACAAGCAAATAGTCTATATTGTATTTCATTTTTAAGTTTTTCAAATCGGCAATGTAATTAGGGGAATTCTCCTCACTAATTGTGTCTTTGACTTGCGTAATTTCAAGTTTTAAAGAATCTAAATTTTTTAAATAGGCATTAACTATTCTTTCAGTTGGATTTCCTTTTCCGGTATCTAAAAACCTGTAAGCGCCATAAAACAAATCCTTCTTGTCTAAAAAACGTTTGATTTTTCAATTGTATTAGGGACCGCTTGTCTGGTGATTCTGTAAGGACCATTTATATTAAAAATCACACCTAGTTTTTTCTTTACAGGATTTTGAGAATTGCCAAAATTAAAAAGTACAGCTGTACATACAATTAGAAATATTCTTCTTTGTTTCATTTTTATTTAATGTTAATTGAAGATTTTGAATAAGTATTTTTTGTGAACTTTATATCTTCCGTTAGTTTAAAAAGCCGTAATCATACACATGATTAACAAAGTTTCTAAATATAAATACAAAGCAAATGTAATTATTTACTGAATAAAATATGAAAAAAACTTACTTTTGTTTTTTCTTTATCTTTTCCGTTTTGTAAAGCTTTAAATGAAGAAGTGCATTCTTTGGCAAGTATATAATAACTTATTTTAACAATATCCTTTCAGCAATTATCTTATTTGAAGAAACATCAATTCCGGTAACTTCGACATATTTTACATTCGGTAACCAAAAAGAACCTCCTTCAATCCGCACAAATATTTTTTCTACCTGTATTTTTTTCTGGTTTACATTTACAAAAACATGGTATTGTTGATCTGAATCTAACTTTTTCAAGGTTAAGGGTAACTTTTTATAGGATACAAACTGAAGTTCAAAGTCTTCACTATTTAAGGCTTTACTTTCTATTCCGTATGCAAATTTGCGTTGGATATAACTAAAATCTTTTTTTTCTCCTTTCTCAGCATATCGAATCCAATACGCTTTTATGGGATTTTTTTTGTCTATTTTTCCATTTTCCTGATAGTTTAGGGCATAGATAGCTGTGTTTGTATTAGGGTCACGCTGAATGTAAAAAAGCATATTATCTATGTTTTTAGGCGTTGGAAAATGTAATGGCGATGGATTTTTGGATTGTGCCGATAAATTTTCGGAAGTTATAGTTACTAAGATCGTTATAACGGTTAGTGATTTTGTAAAATATTTAAATGATAATTTGTTCATAATGAAATGTTTATGTGTTACTTTAGGGCGTAATTATTTTAACGCATAGAAGCATAGGTTTAGAGCGTTTAAAAAAGACGTTTCACTTGTTTAAACAAATTTAGTCGGCTATGTGTTAGAAACTAATTTCTTTTTGTTTTCTGCTTTTAGATATAAAAATCTATGTTTGTATGTGTTATAGAAAAAACACGACGAGTAAGAAGCGACCAGACGAAGTAATTATACTTAACAGGTTATTATATACTAATTTGATTCGATTATGTTGTGTTTTTCATTTACTTTAAAAACCCAATTTTTAATCAGTGGATAATTAAAACCATAAGAAACAAATAGATCCGTGATCAATCTTCCGATTCTATAATCAACTTGAAATACTTTTTGAAAAATAAGCGTGCCAACTGATTTTAAGGTAATGCTTCCCAATACAACCAATGTAAATTTAAAAAGCTGATTATTGATGGGACTGCTATAACCGGATTGATTTTTAAATACCCAAAATCTATTGATGCTGAAATTAATAATGGCACCAACGGTTCCGGAGATTAGAATGGAAAAGGTAAAATGTAATTTTAATACTTCTGTGAATACAATCATTAAACCATAATCGGTTATACCACCTAAAAATGCCGCAATTTGTGCTTGCAGAAAAGTGTAAATGGCTTTTTTCCTGAACATATCAGTCTTGCTTTTGATCTCTTAAATCGCCCAACTTTAAAAGTTTTATGCTGTCTATGGTATTGATTATAAAAAGGATAATAGTAATTAAGCCGGCCAAATAGGTAATAGATCCCTGATATAAAACTTCTGTAATCAAAATGAATGCAATAATAAATCGAAGTTCTGTTGGACCTACGAAGCCGGAATCGATACTGTATTCATTCGTGATTTTGTAGCGCAACTGGCTGATGATGATTGACCAGCCATACAATGCGACAAAAGCAAAGGCTATTATTTGTGTGCCATTTTCAGCATAAATATAATAGCCAAATCCTATAAGTACAATACCAATCCAGTCAGCAATAATGTCGAGTGCAAAACCATACCAACGGCGTGGAATATTTCTGTAATAAGCAAGTCTTCCATCTAAAGAATCGCCTAACCAATTTATAATCAAACCGATATTGCCCAAAAGCAAATACCAGTTTGTTACATAAGTACCTAAAATAAAAGCTAGAAATATTAATCCCGAACCAAGTGTACCCATTACAGTAAGTAAGTTTGGCGAAATGAATTTAGGTACTTTTGGAAGTAAAAATACAATCGTTGCCTGTTCTGCACTTTTTAGGATATTAGTTCGCTTGCGGTCTGAAAATGTCCTTTGCACAATTGCTGTATTGCCTTCAATCTGTGTTTCTTTCACCATTAATTGCTCAATATTTGCAAGCCAGATACTATAGCCAGCTCCAGTTTTACAATTTTTAATTTTATTTTTCTTTGGGTATTTTTAAAAAAATCAGAGGTACGTTTTAGCTTACCTGATCTAACCAGATAACTAAATGCGATAATAAACAGCATAATTATTTAACAATACCCGCAAAACGTTGATAAAAAACCGTTGGGCTGTTCTCGTCTTTAGGAGCGTATTTTCCAGCTATGATTGGAATGTAAATAACTCTTCGTCTGCTTTCTTCGCCACGAACAGATGATTCTGCTACTCTGTGCCACAAACGGCCATCGTGAATGGTTAAATCTCCGGCTTCCGGATTGATTGAAATTTCCTCCGGATCGGCTTTATGATCTAAAAAGTATTTTTTACGAAAAAGCATCTGATAAATACTTTGCTTGTGGGTACCCGGAATGATTTTAAGGCCGCCGTTTCCGGGTTTCAGAGTGCTTAAGTGGATCCCCACATTTAACATCGGGTTTAATTTTGCACCATAAAAAATATCTCTCAAACCGTCTGTATGCCAGCCCATTTTTGCAAACTTACTTTCCGGTCCATTGATATAATGATTGAAAACCATTCCGTCTTTTTCTTCAGTACCTAATCTTGCGCCATCACCTGCCAATGGTAGTAAACCATTAAATCTTGGGTCAAGTAAGAGACCGCTTAAGGTTTGGTGGTGCTGATTGATAAAAGCAAAACGCTGTACGATAAGAGATCCGTCCAAATCTTTTCCGTATTTAATGGGAACACCATTTACTTTTTGAAGGTCATTATCAATCCATTTTTGCTGCACTTCTTTTGAGGCATCAATGATTGATGAAACAGTTTCCGGATTTATGAATTTTTTGAAGTGGATAAAACCATGTTGGTTAAAAAAGTTGATTTGCTCGTCAGTCAATTGATTACCCAGGGTGAATGTTTTATATGAAGATACCATGATAAATATATTTAATAATTGAAATAATAAGTTTGAAATTTTATATAAAAGTTTAGCAGCAGCAACAACAGCAGCACATTCGCATCATTGCGTGCATTCGGCTTTTATAAAAATTAAACGTATTTCTTTTATTATACATGTTCTATCGAATTAGTGGACATTGCAAATGTAATATAATTTTTCATTTGAAATGATTTTTTTTTCATTTTTTTGAAAAAAAATTAAATCTTATAAATTCCCGCTGCCGTTTTTTCGATGAAAGCCTTGGGTAGTATACGATTCGCGTAAACTGAAATGATATTTGTAAAACCCGGAATAACCTCTGATTTTTTGCTGAACATTGCTTTTACAGCCATTTTTGCTACTTCATCAGGCTGCATGTTAAACTTTTCAGCCATTTTGTTAAGAGCGTCTAAACCAGCTCTTGATGCAAAACCTGTAGCAACCGGACCCGGACTAAAACAGGTTACTGAAATTGAAGTTTGGGAAAGTTCAAAACGCAGGGCACGGGTAAATGATAAAACAAAAGCCTTTGTAGCCGAATAAACAGCCAGTGTAGGGACAGCCTGATAAGCTGCAGTACTCGATATATTTAAAATGTAGGCTTCTTTTTCCTGTGAAAGTATGGGTACTAATAAATGTGAAAGTTCTACCACCACATTCATGTTAAGCTGCATCATGCCAAGCTGATCGGTTAGGGCAGACTTGCTAAAATCGCCCCACACACCGTAACCGGCATTGTTTACTAAAATGCCAACCGGATAGTTATTGGTTTTTATCCAGTCGGTTACTTTTAGTGATGCATCATTTATCGAAAGATCAATCGATAAAAATGGAGTATTGATGCCGTATTTAGCCTGAAGGTTGTCAGATAGTGTTTTTAATTCCTCTTCGCTTCTTGCAACAAGCAATAGCGGATAACCCTTTTTTGCCAATTCGTAAGCAATAGATTTTCCAATACCTTTGCTGGCACCGGTAATTAAGGCATACGGTTTTGTTTTTTCGCTCATTTTATTAATTTGAGCTTCAAATATAAAGATTAATTAATTCTTATATAGTAACGCATCAAATAAAGGTAAAATGCTTATTCTCTAAAACTTTTTTCTATAACATATCAACTTAGAAACAATCATCAAAAATAAAATGTTTTGAGGTGTTCTACAATTGAATACCTCAAAGCATTTAATGGTACAACGCTTTTACAGCCCTTTCATTTTTCAGGATTATTGCAGTAGTCCCTCACCAGAATGTAAACTGAAAAAGCCAATAGGAGTATACAGATTGTGGTCAATCCTGTTTTTCGAAACTTCAGCTTTTCGCAATCAAATTCGTCATACAATAGGTTTATAACTATGAATGGGATGATTCTATATATAAAGTGCAATAGGTTGATTTTTAGTTTACAGTTTCTTTTCATAATTTTTTATTAGGGATTTCCTAAAAATTCAAACTCTACATCAATTCTTTCAAAAAAAATACTTTTTAATTTTTCCAGCATGGATTGCCGAAATACGGGATATATCTGTTTTAATATCAGTAAATTGAGTTTTTTGATCAACATAAACAGTTCAGAATCATAAAATCCTTCTGAGTATTTTTTTTCGATTTTCTTAATTATTGATCTTGGCAAATAGTATTTTATATTATTTTGAATTGATCTTTGATTTCTTACTGCTTTTTTTTTAGTCTTTCAGGATAAAATACTAATTGAATTAAATTATATTCCAATTGACTGAAGTTAATTTTCTTATTACCCATTTCAAATTCAGAAAATGGATACCATCGCAGATTAGTTCGCAGCACGATTACCTCGTCTGTTTTGCCTGGCACAATATCCCATCCCATTGTAATTCCCGGTTCAAATTGACCGGAAAATGCAACTCTCTTTTTAATACCATCTTTAGTCTCTTCGTATTTTAATTTGTCGTAGGCTAAATTTACACCTATGTAAGGAGCGAAACCAGTGTAATCAGTCAGGTATTTATTTATCTCAAGTGCAAACGATGTCTTTTTAATGGTTTGTTTGTCTCCAAATCCTTCAGTTTCAAATTTGGGATTTCTAAAAGATAAAGCAGTGAAAAAATTAGCCTTATTGAATTGATAACCAACTGATATATCAAAGTAATTACTAGAGGTAAGCTTCTGTTTTAAATAAGGGAATTGACTTTTATTATAATCTGATTTTTGGAGTGAGAAGCTAAGAGAAGGTCCTGCCCCGATAAAAAAGTCTCCGAATTTTGCAGCTCCGTAAGACAACGGAGACACAGTAGGGAAGCTGTTCCACTTTTCGATTTCTTCTTTTGTATTTTCTTTTGATGTCTCATAAGTATAAAGTAATCCAACCTGAAAAGTCAACGGTGGTGTTTTAATTTCAGCCATTTGTGTTTTACTGACAGGATATTCCCATTTTGTATCCGGAAAGTAGTTTACAGAGAACCGAAATCCAAAATTGTCATAATTGTACATCAGTCCCAGATCATAGTTTAACATAAAGTCCTTTGAAAGTACGGGTTGGTTCTTATTGGGTTTTATTTTTTGCTTAAAGTCTAACGCTCCCCAGTTAAAACCAATATATGGTCTCAGTTTTTTCTCTTTCATAGCCCACGGATAAATTCTTGCCCCGGTTGATACGGAATGCGAAATCTGGTAGTCTGTCTGATCATTTTTATTTAATGTTAGCTGACTAAGAGGAAATGTCACATATAATTCTGTATGTCCCCAAAAGTGAAATGCACCCCAGGTAAGATAAGAATTGATAGCAGCTGAATGTTTGAAGGGAGTGATCTGATTATTATCATTTAATTTTTTTCCATCAAAAGATGCGGTATAAATACCACCGCCTTCAAAATACATCTTGGCAAATTCTAAACGTTCTTTTTTGGGTTTCGTGATGAGGGAATCGTATTGTGCAAACAGATTTGTACTAATCATAATTACCAATGCGAGTGTAAATAAACTTTGCTTTTTCATTTTTTTTTAGTTATAATTTTGAAGCAAAACTATTTGGAGAGTAATCACTTTACAATCGGGCAAATGGATTATTTTAGGTAAAAAATCAAATATCATACAAAAGTATGAGGGAAAATAAAGTCAAAGTGTAGAAGAAAAAAATAGATTATTATGATGGAAATCATGACAACCCTATAAAGGACAGATTCTTAAAAGTAATCCAGATATCCATTCAGTAATAAATGATCGTAAAGATTGAAATCACCCGTTAATTCGTAAATTTTGAGTTTAATAAAGTAATGTTGCGGAATCTAATATTTTATCATTCCATAACAATATGATAAATGAATTTAGGGTTTAAATCTATAAAATTGCAGCTTATTTTGAAGAAGATTATCTAGTCAGATAAAAACCAATTTACAAAAGATTAACCTATGATTTTGAAAAATACATCTTCATATAGAAATGATAATTCTATTTGTTTTTTAATTCTTTTTTTGATTTTCCTTACTGGCAATGTTTCAGCACAAAAACAGTCAAAAACAGATGGCGTTCAGATTGCTTTTTTATCCGATGTACACTTGCAGGATTTGTTTGGGAAATTTTCAGATAGCGATTACCAGGGTATTTTGAACCCGAAAACAGGGAAATATACTTTATTGAGAACAATGGCTTCGCAATTGCATTCTACCCGAATTTTTAATGAAAATTATTTTGCCTTTATTGCCGCTCTTGGTGATATCGCAAAGCGAAAGATTAAATATGTAGCGCTTCCGGGCGATTATACTGATGATGGACAGCCTATTCACGTTCGCGGATTAGAAGAAATCCTGAATCGTTATCAAAAAAAATATGGTATTGAATTTTTCATCACAACCGGAAATCATGATCCCGTTGGGCCTTTTGCTCAGGAATCCGGTAAAGAAGACTTTTTAGGAAAAGACGGAAAAAGCCAGCCTGTTTTCAGTAAAGGCGGCATGTATCTGCCGAATTTAGCTACCGAAAATCCCGTTGTAATAACGACTGATATTGCAAAAATGGGATATTTAGGAATCACAAATGGTTTACAGCATTTTGGTTTTTATCCGGATAAAAAATACAAATTCTGGGCAACGCCTTTTTCAACTTATACCAGTCAGAATTACAGCTATGACAAGGCTTTGCAAGAAGCTGTATTATCTAAAAGGGTTTATGATGTTGCACCGGGTTATGAAGTTCCTGATGTAAGTTATGTGGTTGAACCAATTGAAGGGCTTTGGCTGATGGCTATTGACGGCAATGTTTATATTCCGAAGAAAAATGCACCTGCAGATCCGAAAGATCCTAAAAATTATCCGGAAGCCAGTACGGGTTACAACAATGTGCTTTCAAACAAAAAACATTTAATAAAATGGGTCGAAGCTATTTCGGCGCAAGCAAAAGAACAAGGCAAAATTTTGATTGCTTTTAGTCATTTCCCGATGATTGATTTTAATGATGATGCTTCTGCAGAAATAAAAGAATTATTGGGGCCAAATAAATGGCAATTGAACCGTGTTCCGGTTGAAGAAGTAGCGCAGGTTTTTGCAGATGCCGGGCTGAAAATTCATTTTGGCGGACATATGCACATCAACGATACCGGAATTCGCACGACGGCAAAAGGAAACACCCTGGTCAATATCCAGACGCCTTCATTGGCTGCTTATATTCCGGCGTATAAATTACTGACGATCCAAAAAGACAATTTAGTAGATATCCAAACAATTATAATTGATAAAGTAAAAGGTTATGATGAGCTTTTCGATTTGTACAAAATGGAATATCAGTTCTTAGAAAGTCAGAAGTCAAAAGATATTTGGAACAAAGCCATTTTAGAAACCAAAAATTACCATGATTTTACCGATTTTCATCTGAAAGAACTGGTTCGCCTTCGCTTTTTAAAAGATGACTGGCCTGAAGGTTTTAAAGATTTTATTATGAATGTTTCTGCGAAAGAGTTATTGGTTTTTGCCAATATCGAATCAGATCAGGATTTTAATTTTATTCTTAAAAATAAATCCCAGTTTCAAAAAGAATGGTCAGAAGCCGAAGTTAAATCAGAAAAAATCATGAATGAAAATAAGTTGAAAAAGAAAAATTTCAACTGGACAGGCTATGATCTTTTAATCGATTTTAATCGTTTCAGAAGCGCCGATGAACTGGCTTTTGCCGATGTTGGGATAGAAAGAGCAAAACAATATAAAGTAATCTCAAAGCTGTTTTTAGAAAATACTTATAAAGAAACTCCTTTGCAAAAACAGATGAGACTATTCTTTATCATCTTCAATAAATTCATGCACGAAGTTCCTGCGGATCATTTTATGGTTGATTTGAAAACGGGTGAAATTAACCGCAAAGATCGCTAAGGTTTACAAGGAAGAGAGTTTTTCAAACAGATTCTCTCATTTTTGTCATCCTTTGTGTGAAAATTTTGTTTCAGGTTTCAAGTCCGGCGAGAACCGGAAACCTGAAACAAAAAAACTTATTTCCCTCCATTAACAGGATTAGCTCTCAAATAAGTCCCGTCATCATATTTTATCTGGTATGGAGAATCAAAAAAAGTACTTGGTAAATAATAATCCGTTGTGATGATTTGTGCTCCGGATTTTTTAGCAGCTTCAAAATGCGAATAATCATTAGCACGGGCTTCTTTGGTGTCAGAATCGGCTCTGGTTCTGATGAAGTATCCTTTTTTGACTAAATCCGTAATCGTTGGATCTTCAGAATTATTGCGGAATAAAGTCGCGGCTTCCGGTTTTCCGGGCTCGGCATTAATAAAAACGGCACGGCCTTTTAATGAGGGATGATTTAAAGCATATAAATCTCTTTTGGCTCCGTTATTATCTAAAATAAACAAAAATTTACCTTTTGATTTTTTAAGGGTTGGCCAGTTGTTGTTCAAAACCGCTTCTTCGAGCGTTTTGTATTTTCCACGTACCATGTCTGGTGTGATTAACTTATTTCCTAAAACTTTACGAAGTTCTTTGTCTAAAGCGTCGAACAATTCGGGGGTAAATTTCTCTGCTTTTGTGCCTAAATAACTATCATCATCTTTTGGCTCCAGCGTAATAAAAACCGGAACGTGATCCGGATTGGCATCAGACCATTTTTTTAATTCAGCAAGACAATTTTGAAACGTGTAACAAGAGGTTCTAAAATCGATATCAATCATATGGAAAACTTTAAACCCAGGTTTCTTCATTTCGCCATTTGGGTCATAAGCTTTATCAGATTTTGCAATATCCAGACCTTTTGGATGCGTATATTTTCCGCCTTTGGAATCAGCCTGAACATCAATTTCAAGATTTCTCAAGCCTTTATTTAACTGGTCTGTAATGCTGATATGAGTGTATTGTAAACCTTTTAGTGAACGTGAAGTATCCTTTGCCTGAATGGCATTGTATAAGTCAGTTTCGATAGCCTGTCTGTAACTGTTGTGTGAGCCAATAACCTGAAGTTGATTGATTTTTAAATCATCGCTTTGTGCAGTTGAAGTGTAAGTTACAGCTGCGGTAATTAAAAATGTAAACAGAATTCGTTTCATAATTTTTTTTAATAGGAATTAATAAATAAAGTGGTAGTGAGACCAATGTCAATAAATTGATCAGTTTTAGCCGTCACTTCGAGTGATTTTATACATTAATGCGATAGCTTTAATATATAAAATTGTATCGAGAAGCTTTAAGTACACAAAGGTTCTCGATACTTCGTAATCATTTTCTATCGCAAATTATTACTCAACTCGAACTGACGAATCCTTAACATAAGATATTGACGAGACAGGTGAACTTTGTCATTTTTGAGATGTACTAAATTAAATCCAATATATGATTTTTGTGTTAGATTAAGAAAAAGAAATCACAAACAGGCTGTGATTTTTCTTTTGAAAAAGTAGTATTAATAAAGCAAGACGAGGGATTCCTTAATTTAAAGATAACCTTCAGGAAAAAAGCATTGGTATTACATTTTATTATTTTACATCATAAAATACCACTTCGATAATCTATGAATAATCCTGAAATTTTTGAAAAAACGTATACCCAATACTGGAAAAAATTAACTGCTTTTTCCTATACGATGACTCAGGATAACGACTTGTCACAGAACATTGTTCAGGATGTTTTTGTTGACTTATGGGAAAGAAAAAGTGAGGTTGAAATAACCGCCATCGAGCCTTATTTATTCCGGGCCGTAAAAAATCAGGTTTTTAAACATTACCAGAATAACAGATTTGACAAAACGATTCTGGAAGACAAATTCGAAGATTATGTCATTGATCATTTTGCGACGATTGATCCGGATGTGATGGATTTGCTGTATTCATTATTAGATAAGCTTCCCGAAAAAAGAAAAGAAGTTTTACTGATGTACAAAATGCAGAATATGACGATTGATCAAATTGCGGATGAACTCGGAATATCGAAACAAACGGTTAAAAATCAAATATCGTCAGGGTTGAAACAATTGCGTGCAGGCTTGAAAGACCTGGCATGGCTTGCGCCATACATCATTTTACATCAAAAATTTTAAAATAACTTTCTGTTCATGTTTTCATAATATTTCCCGATAGTACGATTTTAGATTTCCGGTACTTATAGGTAACAATAAGTATTATGGTAAAAAGAATAAAACATAGTTTAGAATATCTTATCGATAAAAGCCTGCGTAATAAAGCATCTGAAACAGAAGAAAATCTGCTTACTGATTTTGCTTTATACGAATATCAGGAATCAAAATGGGATAACATTTCAATGGGGAATCCTCAGGAGGTTTCCCAAAATATATACGAAGGAATTCAATTTCGAATAGGGGAAAAGAAAACCTTCAAACCGTACTTAAAATATATAGCTGCTGCCAGTATTTTTTTTCTTGTTGGTTTGGGATTTTTATTCAGACCAGGTGTTGCCCATGAAAAGCAACTCACATTCAAAACATCAGATGTCCCCAAGTCTATCAAATTAAGTGATGGCTCGAAAATTTATCTGGCAGCAAACTCATTATTTCGATATCCTGAAAAATTTGAAGGAGACCAAAGAAACGTTTCCCTGTTAAAAGGAAATGCATTTTTTGAAGTGGCTAAGGACAAAAATCATCCTTTTATTATTACCTCAGGAGAAATTAAAACAAGGGTTTTAGGAACTTCATTTCACATTCAGTTATCAAAATCAAAATGTGAGGTGATTGTGGTAACGGGAAAAGTAAATGTTACTTCAAAAGGGCAAAGCATAGACTTGGTTCCTTATGAAAAAGCATTGTTTTCAGGCGAAAAATTAACCAGGCTTCAGGTCGATAAATCATTGCTGATTAACTGGTATGCTTCAGATGTTACTTTAAACGAAGCTACACTTCAGCAGGTTGTTACCATTTTACAATACAAATACGGCGTAACATTTCAATTCGAAAACAAATCGGTTTTAACAGCTCCGATAACGGTATTCATCGAAAAGAATGCCTCGCTTGAAAGCGTTTTGCAACAAATAAATTATATCACAAACCTAAACTTTAATGTGTATGACAAGACAGTAAAAGTGAACTAAAATCTAAAAAAAAAAAGCAGTTGCTGAGAACAACTGCGATTAATAATTAAGTATCGAAAACCAATAACTTAAATCATGTATTTTAAACGAATCAATTTAAATTTTCTAAAGAGAACTTTCTTTTTAGCTCTGGCACTAATGACTGTTCACGGCGGTTACAGTACCACTGTTCTTAAAAAATCAAATGTAGAAAATAAAATAGAAAAAGCAACATTAGTTTCTATTTTTTCAAAACTTAGTCAGCAAACCGGCTATAAATTTAGCTACGGACAAGCCATTATTGCTGATAATTCAGTTTATGCAGTAAATTATGGCAATGAATCTGTAGCAGTGATTTTAAGCGATCTTTCTAAAGAAGCTAATTTTAATTATAATATCAACGGAAAGCTGGTTTTAATTAAGAAAACAATTGCAAAAGCTACATCCGGACAGGAAAAAATTAAAGTAAAAGGAAAAATTGTTGACGAAAATGGTGTGCCAATGCCTGGTGTAACCATTTTGGAAGCAACTACTAAGAATTCTTCGATAAGTAATTTTGACGGAGAATTCGAGATTAGCGTTCAGGAAGGCAGTAACCTTGAGGTTTCATATTTGGGTTATAAAATGAAAACTGCTGCAGTTCAAAAAAGTTTCATGATGATTCAATTAGAACCAAATACATCAGAATTGAGCGAAGTATTGGTAGTAGGTTATGGAAAACAGTCTAAAAAAGATGTGACTGGAGCAGTAACACAATTGGAAGCAGCGAATTTTAAACAAGGGGTAAACGTATCGGTAGACAATTTAATTCAGGGAAAAGTTGCGGGCGTACGTGTGGTGAATTCAAGCGGAGAGCCTGGAGCAGGAGTAAATGTCACGATTAGAGGAGTTGGGTCTATCAGAAGCGGTAGTACACCTTTATTCGTTGTAGATGGTCTGCCTTTGTCAAATGATGATGTAAGTCCGGCAGGGACGAATGTTGGTTTTGGGGCATCTGCTGCAAAAAATCCACTGAACTTTTTGAATACAAGTGATATCGAGTCGATTACCGTTTTAAAAGATGCTTCGGCAGCTGCTATCTATGGAGCCAGAGGTTCTAACGGGGTTATCCTTGTTACCACTAAAAAAGGAGCAAAAGGCGAGGGAACTATGACTTTTGATTCGTATGTAGGAATTGCAACTGTAGCCAATAAATTAGATGTTTTAAGTGCAGATGAATATAGAAAAGCGATAAAAGATCCTGCTTTTGATTATGGAGGAAACACAGACTGGCAGGATGTAATTTACAGAACGGCAATTACGACCAACAACGCACTTTCTTTTGCAAGACAAACAGCTTCAGGAAATTATTATGCTTCTGTAGCGCATATGGATCAGGAAGGAATTATCAACAACAGTAATTTCAAACGTCTTACGGGTAGAATTAACGCTGCGGAATCCTTTTTAGACAACAAACGTTTAAAATTAAAACTGAACCTTACTGCTAGCGAGACCAAAGACAACGGAGTTCCAACAAGTGATGACGGTGGTTCAAACGGACAATTGATTGTGCATACTTTAATGGCAAATCCAACAAGGCCTGTTTTTGATGCCAATGGAAATTATACGAATTTTAATAAAAACGCGCATTACAATCCGGCTTATCTTTTAAGCATTTACGAGGATGAAACACGTACATTGAGAGTGTTAGGGAACTTAGAAACTTCTTTTAGAATTATCGACGGATTAGAATATAAATTAAACATAGGTATTGACCGTTCTACAGCTGAAAGAAATACTACGATTTATCCAAACAACACCGATTTAAACTCAACAGGAAGATACGCTCAGAGCAATCTGGATTCTAAAAACTCACTTATAGAGCATTACCTGACTTACAACCTCAATTTAGACAAGCATAAAATTGAAGCTTTGGGTGGTTTCTCTTACCAGAAATTTGAAAGAGCAGGGACCAATTTTACTATCGAAAATATTAATGCTAAGGGAGTTGGGGTAAAACCATCACTGAATCCGGGAACTAAAGGAGAAAAACCGGTAGTAACAGGTTATGCTCAGGAAAACGAGCTGCAGTCTTATTTTGGAAGACTTAATTATACGTTTAATGATAAATACCTTTTAACGGCTTCGATGAGAGCAGACGGTTCGACTCGTTTTGGAGAAAACAACAAATACGGTTACTTCCCGTCATTTGCTTTGGGATGGAATATCTCTAAAGAAAGTTTCCTTGAAAACGCTACTGCTATCAGCAACCTAAAACTGAGAACAAGCTGGGGACAAACCGGAAATCAGGAAGTAGAGAACAAACTGACAAAAGCAAGTTATTCGTTAGCAGGACCGGATGGATATTACCTGTATGATGATTTGAATCTCGTAAACGGAATTTCTGTAGTAAGAACAGCCAATCCTGATTTAAAATGGGAGGTAGTGACGCAATTTAACGTAGGAACAGATTTTAGTTTATGGAACGATAAATTGTACGGAACGGTTGATTATTTTACTAAAACAACAACAGATGCGATCTTAAATGTTCCTGCACCGGTATTGAGCCCGACCACAACAATCTGGACGAATATTAAAGATGGTAAAATCATCAACAAAGGTATTGAGATTATGTTGGGTTCAAAAATAATCGATTCTAAAGATTTTACATGGAATGTGGATGTAAACGGTGCTTCATTACGAAATAAAATAGAAGATTTACCGGTTTCAGAAATCTTAACCGGAACTGTTTCCGGACCTGGACAATCCGGCGTAAATGCGAATATTTATAAAAACGGTTACTCTGCCGGATCATTTTATATGAGAAAACATATCGGTTTTGATGCTGACGGGAATGATATTTTTGAAGACCAGAACGGAGATGGGAAAATTGACAACAGCGACCGTGTTATTTTTGAAGGAGCTTTGCCAACTTTCTATTACGGACTTAACAGTGATATGAAATACAAAAACTTCAGTTTTTCATTCTCTATCATTGGCCAGACAGGAGGGTATTTGTTTAATAATACAGGGCTGAATGCTTTAAATATTAACAACCTTGCTTCAGACAGAAACGTAGCGACACAGTATTATGAGTCCGGAGCAAATTCTGCCAACTCTCCGGTTTTATCATCGCTTTTCCTTGAAAAATCAGATTTTATCAGATTAAACACAGCTCGTTTAGGGTATGATTTTAATCTGAAAAACCTAACCTGGATAAACGGACTGACACTTTATGTAACAGGTCAGAACCTGCTTACGATTACCAATTATTCAGGATATGATCCTTTAATAAATACTCCTAAATCAAATGGAGGAAATCAATCTATCGGTATTGATTACGCCAGTTATCCAACTTCCAGAACCTTCAGTTTTGGTGCAACTTTAAAATTATAATCATCATGAAGACAAAAACGATATTCAGTTTAAAAATTATAACACTTTTCTCTTTTATTTTTCTCTTTACCAGCTGTACCGATTTGGATGAGGTGGTATTGGATGAAGTATTAGGAGGCGAGGCATCAGATCCAGCAGGAGCACTAGCTGCGGCTTATGACAGATTAGGTGACAGAACATTTACAGATCATGGAGGTGTTTTTTCACTACAGGAATACACGACAGACGAAGCGATTTTGCCAACCCGCGGAAGTGACTGGGGAGACGGTGGAAAATGGAGAGATATGCATGAATTCACCTGGACTTCCAACAATGCCATTGTTGTGGATAACTGGAATTTACTGACCAACGGAATTACACGTTCTCTTACTGCAATTAAAGCTATTGAAGAAAGTACGATTCCTGAAAAAACGATATTTTTAGCCGAAGCCAAAGCACTTTTAGCATTTTACACCTATCACACCTTAGATTTGTACGGACAGGCACCATACAAAGATCCGATGATTCTGAAAGCACCTTTGCAGGTTTTTAAAGCGGATACGCAGATTGATAAATTAATTACCGAAGTAGAAGCTTTAATACCGGATTTAGCTGATTTTGGTACAGAACGTACACACCACGGAAGATTTACAAAACAGGCTGCCTACGCTTTTTTAAGTACGATGTATTTAAACCGTGCGGTTTTTAAAGACCGTTACAATGCCACTTCAAACTTCAATTTTAATGAAGCAGCTGTTTCAGGTTCAGGAACCGATATGGATCGTGTTATTTATTATACTTCATTGTTGATTGATTCTGGAAAATTTTCTTTAGAAAGTGATTATTTTAAAAACTTTGCAAGAGATAATAACAATGGTAAAGAGCTGATTTTTGCCATTTCTCAAAAAATAGATGGTATTCGCAACGGCTCAAACAGTTTTGCATATGTATGTGTAGAGCGTAACCAGAGAGCATCTGCCCTGAATAGAGGGACCAATGCCGCTTGTACCACTCCGGAATTTTATGCTACCTGGGATGGGAATCATGATGATCCGAGATTTCACCAGCATTACCAATATGCAGATGGAACATGGTTTATGAATGACGGTACAGATGTAAGTGTACCTGCAACAGATTTTGTGCCTAACAGCACTCCTCCAACTCCATGGTTCCACTTCAACAGAGGAATCCAGGCAGGTCCTCAGTATGGTCCAAAATTATTGACTTCGGCTTCTCTTGAAATGACAGGAAACCGTATCAAAGTTTCGCCTTTGTATATGGAAAAAAGTGCCGCTACAAGAATGGATTTTACACCATCATTAACTTTTACAAAACCGCTTGAATCTGTTTTTGCCCAAAACGAAATCAATCAGGGAGCCCGAATTTTTAAATATGAATTTGATCCTGAAGGAGGAAACGGTAACAGTAATGTTGATATTCCGTTATTCCGTTTAGGAGGAATTTATGCCATGAGAGCCGAGGCTTATTTCAGAAAAGGAAGCACAGGTTTAGCGATGATCGATTTAAATAAATTGCGAACCAGCAGACACAGGGAATCCTTATTCGCTAATGCTCCCGGAAAAGTACTTACCACTTTAGACGCAGCGCAATTGTATAAAGAATTAGGTTTCGAATTGTACTGGGAACTGCAAAGAAGACCACAAAGTATGCGTTTCGGAAAGTTTGACTTGGCCGGAACTGCAAAACCGGTTACAGAACCGTACAGAAGATTTTTCCCGATTCCGCAAACGGTTATAGATGCAAAAGATTTAGACCAAAACGAAGGATATAAATAAGTCAGTGTGTTAGTTTGTTTTTTTTACAAAATGCCTGTTTCGAAAGAGACAGGCTTTTGTTTTTTAATGAGGAGCTTGTTCCAGCTGTCCGCTATATTCCCGCTAACAAAAACTACGGCAAAAAAGCCTTGTTTTTCTAAAGCGGGAGATACCGCTTCCATCTGGGCTAGGGCAGCGGTTTTCATAAGAAGAAGAGTGTAGTATTTAACATCAAACAAATAAAAAAGCCTTTTGATAATTTGTAAGAAATAATAAATATATTTGAAAACTTACTAAGGCTGATATTTGTCAGACATAACTATCTAATTTAAGGTGTATAAGTCGGATATTGTCAGACATATATATAAGTTGTAGGATATTTTGAAGAACAGAAAGTTAAAAAGAAACAAAATGGAATCATCGGAATTATTAGAGTTTTTTGAAAATCAAAATTTAAACATTTCAAATGAAATTTGGAATGTAGAGATTTCATATTCTAAAACAAACTCTGAAAACAAAAAATCCGAAATTATAAAAGTAATTGAATTACAAAATAAATATAAATCAAATTCATTATTTGTCAACATTCAAAAACGGGATTCTGAAATTTATAAAAGTCTTGAAATAAGTGGTTTAGATGGAGGATTCTATCTTCATAAATCAACAGAGAATCATAAGAGTCAATCGATAAAACTAAATGAAAATAATTTAATTATGAGTTTAGGTTTTACAATTTTGTCGTTAAATCTAAACGAGATCGAAATTGATTGGATTTTAAGACCTGATACTACAGAATTATTTGAATTTTATGATTTAGAAAATGATATATTATTGAGAGGTGAACATCGAATTTTTCGCATCGATAAAAATGGAAACATAAAATGGGAATATGGTGGACGAGATATTTGGGTTAATTTAGAAGGTAAAAGCGAGGTGAATATTGAAGAAGATAAAATTAAGCTTTTCGATTTTGAATCTAACGAATATGTATTAAATTTTGATGGAGAATTATTAGAAGATAAACCAAGAATAATTAAAACGAAGAAGCCAACTTTTTTCACAAATCCTAGAAGATGGTTTAACCAAAAAGTTTGGGAGCATATGACAAAAAATGAAACTTAATAAAAAAACATCCTACAACACATGCTACAAGCAATTTGGGAATTTGGCTAATGGAAAAATTGGTTTGTATTTGGAAGTTTTGGCAAATCCGAAGATAGGGCTTAATTTAGTCCCAAACCCGCTGTGGTACCAGAACGTTACCAGCAATTATTCAAAACTATCATGAAAGCAACAAGAATTAGAATTTTGTTTAAAACTGGAGAATCAGAGTATAGAAGATTTTATTGGTTCGAGCTTAAAGAGAAAGATTTGTATTGGGGTCCGGGTTCAAAAACTGCTGTAGAAAATACTTCTGTCACATTTTCGACACCTAATGAAGGCCAAATATCAATCCCAGAAACTTTAGAGTTTGCGAAAAAAACTGAAGCAAAATATTCATATCATGAAAGCGGAAAAGTTCACCTTAAAAAGCTAGCGCCGAATGAATCTCCTATCTACGAAGATCATTCTACATGGAAACTAAAAGATGAGATCACAGAATTAACTCGGTTTTTTGCAATTATAACAAAACCAGTATTGAACTATGAATTATATAATAAAAAATTAGATTCAGGAGGGTCAAAACCTTTTATAATTGATACCGCAAATGATGTTGCAACAACTCGTCTTTATATAGAGCTTTTCATAAGTCCAATAGGAACATTTTCACTTCCCCCAAGTATATTAGAAGGACATTTAATAGTTGCCCAACAAATAAGATTGAATGAGAACTTAAGTCTTATCATTGCACTCAATCATTTCAAAGGAATTGACGAATGGCATGAAGATAAAGAAATCATATTTGTTCCTGAGAACATTTAGATTTTCAATAACTGCTGGTAACAGCAGTTTGTAGCGATTGCTAGTTTTTATTTTTACATATTCCCCGCTACGCAAAGTCTTTTTTCGGACTTTGCGTAATTTTAAAATGATATTTAAATCCTTAAAAGCATCAAAAGTCTCCCGACTTTTAACGGAGATATCTTCGTAAGCTATACGTTTAAAGAGTTATAGAAAAAACTAAAATATTAGCAACTGTTGCACAAAGGAAAATACTTCACAGCAATCTCAAAAATTGTATTTTTAAGATTGTATTAATTGGGAAACCATCTATCGATCAAAGTTTTTATTTCCAATTTCGCATTTTCAAGAATTGAATCTAATTGGTCTCTGTTTTGGTCAACCCCAAAAGCTGAAATCTGTTCTGAAGAGATACCCATAAAATCAAAATTTTGTTTTATGGTAGATGAAGCAAATTCCTTAATATTGTCGGAATTATTATAATCGAATCCGCTAACTACTATTGATAAAGCTTTTTTATCTTTACAAAGACCGCTAAAGCCTGTTTCAGGGCTAAAAGAAAATGTCTTATCACTAACGACAATAGCATCTATCCAGGCCTTTACTGTTGCAGGCATTGTAAAATTGTAAATAGGAAAAGCCAATACAATATTATCAACTGCAAGAAGTTCATCTATAAGTTTATGATGATTAGAGAGCGTTAAGAGTTCTGTTTCTGAAAAGTCTCTTTTACCCATATTCCATTCCATTATTAAATTCAAATTTTTCTCTAATAATAAGTCTGGTGGAGTTTCAGTTAAATCTAAATGTTTTATTTCTGTTTTTCCTTTTGCCAGTTCCACAAACGCATCAAATAAAATTTGGGTGTAAGAGCCTTTTCTGGGTGAATAGTTTATTACTAATGTTTTTGTCATTTTATTTTTTTTAAATAGGTTATTACTAATGCATTTGTGATTTTTTTACAAATATAGAATCAACACATTGATAATTTTAATTATTTTTGTTTACCTATTTATAATATATGTTATGATTAATTTGGAATGGCTGAGAACTTTCAGCGCTATATATGAATGTAAAAATATAACAGAAGCTTCACAGAAATTAAATATGACCCAACCCGGAGTTAGTAAACATTTATCTGCCCTGGAAAGCCATATAGGGAAAAAATTATTTGAAAGAACTACCAGGAAATTAGCACCTACCGAATATGGGAAATTTTTATATTCACAAATTAATAATCCATTAAGTGAATTAGAAAAAGTAGAATATTATTCAGGTCAAAGAACAAAAAAACAACGATCTGCAATAACAATTGGTTGTACCTCAGACTTTTTTAGGAAAGAATTAATACATCACATTTATACTTTTGACATGTATATAGTGACCCAATTTGGAACTGAAAAAGAATTGATTGAAGCTCTTGAAACGGAAAAAATTCAATTATTGGCCGGAATAAAAAAACACGATACTTACGACCATCAATTCACGTACTTAAAGACTGAAGAGTTAGAATTAATTTGCTCCAATTCTATTGTTATTCCAGAGAATATTGAAAAAAATGATACCCAATTCATCGCATGGTTACAAAAGCAAACCTGGTTTACCTATGACAATAACCAAAATGATATAAAAAAGTTCTGGGATTCCAGATTTAATACTAATCCCAGAATAGTTCCAAGATATATTTTACCCTCTTATCTGGACATAATAGAAACTTTAAAAAATAATAGTGGGTTTGGTATAGTTCCTAAACATTTATGTGATGAAGGATTAGACAAAAAATTAATTAAAACACCTATTAAGTCTTCTGAAATAATAGAGCAAAAATTATTTTATTCATTTAAGCTGAAGAACAATAACCTGAAAGAAATCAACCTTTTTATAGAAAAGATGAAAAAAGCTAATTTAGCACCTTATTAAATTGGTTTTTAAGAACACAACTAATATTCGTTTGAGTAATACTAAATTTTTAAAAACATTTATCTCCTATTTTGAAACTTAAAATTTTTTCAAAGCTTATTAATACTTGTTCTTCTTTAGCAGACAATTCTCTCTACGAATAGTCTTCTTCAAACTTTGCGTATTTTAAAATCGTATCACAATTCTGAAAAGTGTCAAAAAATCTTGGTAATGCATCGCTTAAAGAGTTGAAATAATGATTGGATTTATGATCTAGGCTTAGCCAGATTCCTGTCATACATAACAATTGTTCCAGCTACGGCGACGTTTAAGCTTTTTTCGGATTTGAATTTTACTAAATGATGGCATTTTTCCATTGCCTTTTTAGGTAAGCCATGATCTTCTGCCCCTAATAAATAGACACAGCGTCTTGGATGCTCAAAGGTTTCTAAATCGGAAGCTTTTTCATTTAATTCAACACCCACCAGTCGCGCTCCTTTAGGCAGATTTTCGAAAAAAGCTTCAAAAGTATCATAGTGAAAATACGGAATTGCCTTAACTGCATCATGGGTATCACAGGCTTGTTTGGCATATCGGTTGCCTATTGTAAATATAAAAGTAGCTCCTAAATTCTGAGCCGATCGCCACAAAACACCTAAATTTTCAGGAGTTTTGCCATTCTGGATGCCTATACCAAAGTATTCATTTACAAAATTGTCATTCATACCGCAAAAGTACAACTGTAAAACAGATAAATCAATTTTTGTTAAATGAAAAGCGATTTAAGAACGGTAGTATAATCTGAATTTAATAAATTACACACGCTGTTTTTCTGTAAAAGTTTCCACTAACTGACACGATATTTCATGAAATCTAAATTTAGCATTTGTATATTTACATAAATTAAAAAATAGATTTTAATGAACATCAAAACATTAATACTGATCATCATTAATAGTTTAATTGCGCTGGTAATTGCTTTATTGTCTTTTTCTTCATACAAGCAGTTTTCAAACGTTTTAAACGATCGTATTTTACTTCAGTTAAATTCTATTAAAACACTCAAGCAAAACCAGATTGAACATTTATTAAAATCAGAATGGGAGCGGTTTGAGGCTTCCGAATTTTACAGCCAAAAAATTGATACTACCTTATTAAAACTTCCGGACAGTATTAAAAACAGCAATGGAATTCACGATTTTACCCCTTATCAGGCTGCTAAAAAAACCACAATAGGGTTCATCTCCAATTCAAAAAGAGGTACAATAATTAAAGTATTAGATTACAACAAAATCAAACAAATACTCCTTGAACGTACCGGAATGGGGGATAGTGGCGAGTCTTATCTTGTGGGACAAGATTTCCGAATGCGTTCTCAGTCCCGTTTTTATCCCAATAAAATCCCTTACAACATATCTGTTAAAACAAAAGGGGTGACCAATGCTTTTAAAGGAATAAACGGCAGAGGTGTTTTTGAAGATTACAGGGGTATTGATGTGTATAGTGTGTACAGTCTCATAGTGGTCGGAAACTTAAAAATGGTTATTCTGTCTGAAATAGATGTTGATGAGGTTACGCTCCCGCTGAAAGAACTGAAGGAAAGACTAGTCGGTTTGACGCTAGCTATTTTTTTGCTGGCCGTAATGCTTTCTCTTTTTCTGACAAGATTTATTACCAACCCAATTAAAAATATGCAAAAAAGTCTCCGGATTATGGCACAAGGAGACTATAACCAAACCAATGAATTTATAAAAAATTCAAAGGAAATAAAGGAAATGTTTGATGCCCTGGCAAGTTTGAAAGCTTCTTTGCAGGGTGCCGTAAAATTCTCTGATGATATTGGCAAAATGAATTTGCATTCCGATTTTAAGCCTAAAAGTTCTAATGATCTGCTGGGGAAAAGCCTTTTGGCGATGAGAGATAAGCTTATAGAGTTTAGAAATAATGAAGAAAATACCAGAATACTGTCAAAACGGTTGTTGGTAAACGGTATGGAAGATGAAAGGCGCAGACTTTCGCGGGAACTCCATGATGGAGTAGGCCCGTATTTAACCTCTTTGAAACACTACATCGAAAACAGGGTTAAAAATGAAGAGAAGAAAGCAGAAATGAAAAAAATAGTGGATGATACCATTTCTGAAATAAGACTGATGTCAAATGCCTTGATGCCCGCTTCAATAGATGATTTTGGAATTGGAGTTACCTTAACCAATTTTATTGAAAGCCTGAAAAAATCGACAACTGTAAAGATTGAATATGAAGATTTAACCCAACAGGAAAGTTCTAATATCACCAACCATCAGGCGATTAATCTTTTTAGAATAACCCAGGAACTTATTAATAATTCATTAAAACATGCAGATGCAAAAAATATTCGGATTACACTTTCAGAGTTTGATGATTTTATCTCACTTTTTTATTTTGATGATGGAATTGGGTTTGATATCAGCACGGTTAAATTGGGTTTAGGAATTAGTAACATCAAAGAACGTGTAGAAATTTGCAATGGTACTATTACCATCAATGCAGCTCCCGGAAATACAACCTTTGAAATTGAATTACCTATAGAATTATGAACGAAATCAAATTAATAATAGCGGACGATCATGAGCTTTTCCGAAAAGGACTTGCTGAGCTACTAAGAAAGCATGACGATCTAAAAATAGTTAAAAGCGTTGGGGATGGCGTTGAATTTATGGAGCTTATAAACACCAAATTTGAGGCTGATATTGTATTGCTCGACATTACAATGCCAAACATGGATGGTTTTCAGGTCTTGAAAGAATTAAAAACTTTAAATTCTGATATCAGGCCTATCGTGATTTCGATGCACAATGATGGTAATTACATTGCAAAATGCGCTAAAATGGGAGCTTACGGCTACCTTTTGAAAAATACAGATGAAGCCGAATTAATCCTTGCGATAAGAAGTGTGGCTAACGGGAAAAAATATTTCAGCGCTGAAATTTCTGAAAAAATGATCAACTTTATGTCGGCACAAAGCATCAGTGAAAATGTTTTGTCTAATAAGGAAACCGAAGTTTTAGGGTTAATTGCCAAGGGTTTAACCACTAAAGAAATTGCGGAAAAACTGTTTGTCAGTTCACGCACAATAGAAACCCATCGTGCCAATGTTTTAAAAAAATTAGAAGTAAAAAATACAGCCGAACTTATTAAAAAAGCAGCAAAAATGAATTTAATATAACACATTTTAACAAAAATAGTATCCGTATAAATACGGATACAGATTGAGTAGATTCACATAATCCTAAAAACCTATTACAGCTTGTAACTTTGAAAAAACAGTAAAAAGTAATAGTCATGAAAAATATAGTATTGATTTTAGGAGTTTTATTTATGTCTTTCAGTGCATTTGCACAGGAAGAACCTACCAAAGTAAAACAGAGTGATTTAAAAGGTCCGGCTTTTAAAAATTATAAAGTTTGGGAGCACGAAACAGTGTCTACTAAAATATATTCAGAAAACAATAAAGAAGTACTGCAGGGACCAGCATTTAAAAATGCTCAGCCAGTGAAGGACACTCCAAAAAAAGAGTTGGTTGAAGTGAAAATAGGTAATCCTGAAAGACTAAAGTTAACGGGTCCAGCATACAAAAACCATGGTCCGTGGAGTAAAAAAGGATAATGTCTCAGGAATTGAATTAGATTTTACAGATGTTTGCCACTGTCTAAAATCTGATTCAATAACCAAAAAAGCAAAACAGGCTGTCTGAAAAGTAATTTTCGGACAGCCTGTTTTATAATTTGAAATCCCAGCTTTCAGCCATTCCAAATAGTCATTTACAGATGTAGGCTAGCAGTTTTACCTTTTATCCTGCCGTTAGTAAATGATCCTGATACTATTTAAGTCTTAGAATCTCTATATATAAAAAGAGCTGTCGGTAAAGACAGCTCTTTGGGTTTTTCAAGTTAGTTGTATAAGCTTACTAATTCAAAATACTTCTAAAAAATGAATGAAAAACCAATTTCTTACTATTTGGGTGCAGCAACCTGAGTTTTTGATTTCATGATTACTTCGACCGTTTTGGGTTTTGCGAAAAACTCTTTTGCAAAAGCTTTTATATCTTCGGCAGTTATTTCATTTACAGTCTTTTTATAAATTTCATCATCCTTAAAACTTTCATTATTTAACATCATGTTGTTGAGGCTGTTAAGCCAGAATCCGTTTGTCATTACTTTTTCGGCCCTGCCTTTCAGAACTGTGTTCTTAATAGACTCAATATCCACCTGTTTTGTTACAGTATTTTGCGTTAAATTAATCTGTTCGTACACAATTTTTGTTAATTTTTCTACCTTTTCAGGATCACTGTCAAAATTGATAGTCATAGAATATTCATCCGAAGGCAGTCTGCCGGCACTTGATGATAAATGGACACCATAACTTCCGCCTTCTTCTTCCCGAATCAGGTCAAGGTATTTTTTAGAAAGCAGTTCTGATAAGATATGCAGTGTAAAGAGATTTTTGTAAGTGTATGGAAACTGTTTTACAAAACGAATATACACACTGGCTTTTGGCACATTCATTTCACGAACCAACAGCTGTTTTGCAATTCCCGGCGCGGGATCCAGTTGGTTATCAATAAAATTTTCTTTTTTGGCCGTATCTGACGAAATACTTCCGATGTATTTTTCTAATAAGGGAATTGCATTTTCAGGAAGGTTTCCGGTAAAGACAAAAGTAAAATCAGCAGCATTTTGAATTCTTTGTTTATATAATTCTGAAGCTTTTTCGAAACTTAATTGCCTGATGAATCCTTCGTCAAACAGTGGGACTCTTTTATTATGGTTGTAGTTCAGCTGTGAAATTGTATCCTGAAACACTTTCGGATTGGTATTCGCAGCATTTTCCAAAGAATTTGTAAAACCTGTCAGCATTCTGTTATAAGAATCTTTATCAAATCTGGGCTGCTCAAAATAGAGATATAATAATTGCAATAAGGTTTCAAAATCTTTCTGGTTGGAAGAACCTTTAAAACCTTCGGTCAGTTCTGTAATATAAGGTTTCAGGCTTACAATTTTCCCATTTAGCTTATCACTTAAATCAGTACTTTTAAAAGCGCCTAAACCTGAATTTTCAACTAAACTTACAGCAATTTGTGAAGACGGAATATCTTCTGTTTTAATCAATGAACTTCCGCCTAAACTAAAAGCCGAAAATAAAACTTCATCTTTTGCCAAAGTCGTAGGATATAAAACAATCTTTGCACCGTTTTCTAAAATATAACTTTTTGCTCCTGAAATTCCCTGAACAGGTGTTTCTTTTGCCACTTTAGAACCTTTTAACTCCGCCTTGACCAAAGGCTGGTTGGTATCTGTTTCTTTATATTTTTCAAGAGGCATTTTCTTTACTGCCTGTATGATTTTGTTATATTCCTCTTTTGAAGGATAAACAACATCCTCCTTATCGGGACCGGTAACAGTCATGACAATATTATCAGACGTCTGCAGTTTTTTCAATGCCTCATTTACATCAGCCAGTGTAATTGATGCCAGTCTGCTTTTTATATTTTCGCATTGGGTCTCAATACTTTCAAACGGAACTGCTTTCAGGAAATAATTGACCAGTCCTTCCGAAAATTCATCATTTTCGATTTTGTCCTTATTCTGAAGTATATTTTCATAATAGCTTAAAACACTTTGTTTGTTCCTGTCCAGTTCTTTTTGTGTGAAACCATAACGGATGGCTCTTTCGGTTTCGACCATCATTTCTTTGAAACCTGCCAGTGTTTTGTTGTTCTTTGGCGTCACAAACAAATAACTTGCATCCGTTAATCTGGATACTTCTGATACACCAGCGCCAATTTTTAAAATAGCTGTTTCATTGTTCTGAATAAATTCCTGATAACGCCTGTTGAGCATATCGGTACACAAATTATCTATCAAATCCCTGCGAATCGTTTCATTGTTCTTGACTTTGCCGAAATCTCTTTTGTAATAAAGCACCACGTTTGTTTCCTGCGCTTCTCTATCTTTTGCCAGGACGTATTCCATTCCTTTGTTTTTCGGAATCTCTACATAATAACGTTCGGCAGGATTACCTGGCATTTCAATTGAAGAAAAAGTGGCAATAATTTTCTTTTCGATTTCTTTTACATCAATATCGCCTACAACAATAACGGCTTGTAGATCCGGACGGTACCATTTTTTGTAATAATCCCTTAAGACTTGGTAATCAAAATTATTAATGATGTCCAAGTCACCAATAACGTCACGTTTTGCATATTTAGATCCTTTGTAAAGCACTTTATCTGTCTGGAGGTTCAATCTGAAATCTGAATTCCTTCTGGTACGCCATTCTTCCCTGATAACACCTCGCTCTGCATCAATTTCAGCATCTTTGAGCAGCAGAAAACCAGACCAGTCATGCAGGGCCAAAAGGCATGAATCAACTAATTTTGAATCAGTTGACGGGACATTGCTTAAATTATAAACCGTCTGGTCCTGAGCCGTGTATGCGTTTATATCTGCACCAAACCGCACTCCTTTTTTTTCCAGCATATCGATAATCCCTTTTCCTTCAAAATGCTGCGTTCCGTTAAAAGCCATATGTTCCAGAAAGTGGGCAAGTCCATTCTGATCATCGTTTTCTAAAATAGCACCGACATTTTGGGCAAAATAAAAACAAACACGGTCTTTAGGATATTCATTATGCATTACATAATATTTCAGTCCGTTCTTTAATTGTCCCGAAACAACCTCTTTGCTCAACGGAATTGTTGTCGAAAATTGGGCAGCACTTTTAAATCCGATTAGAAGGATCAAAAGCCAATATTTTGATTGAAAGATTTTCATTTGCTATTTTTGTTGGGATTATTTTTTAAAATTCCGGACTCCTTCCTGAAGCCAGTTGTAGTACGCCTGAATATCAGGATTGTATGCCGAAGGTTTATTGAGGTCTTTTTCATTATGGTCCATTAATACATAATACGGCTGTGCGTTGGTTTTGTATTTTAAGATTTGAAGTTCACTCCATTTCTGTCCCGTATATTTCAGGACTTTTCCTGTGATTTTAGAAACTACCTGCTCGCTTTCCGGCAACGGTCTTTTGTCATCTACGTATAAAGAAATCAGTACGACATCATTGTTTAATACTGACAAAACTTTTGGGTCAGGCCAGACTCTTTCTTCCATTTTACGGCAGTTTACGCAGGCATAACCTGTAAAATCAATCATTACGGGTTTGTTTACTTTTTTTGCGTAAGCTAAGCCAAGGTCATAATCATGAAATGTAGTAATTCCGTTTGGACCACTTTCTGCGCCTTCCGGTAAAGCCGTTTTTTCTGCATTTACAGTGGTCGTATTTCCAAAACCATTTGGTGATTCACTATATTGTTTTGCGGGCGGAAACCCACTGATGTATTGTAAAGGAGCTCCCCAAAGTCCGGGAATCATGTAAACAACAAAAGAAACAACCAGAATACCTAAGCTTAATCTTCCGACAGAAATATGTGTTACCGGAGAATCATGCGAAAGCTGGATTTTACCAAACAGATATAATGCGAGCACAGAAAAAATACCAATCCAAATAGCAATAAAAACTTCTCTTTCTAATAAGTGTAATTGTAAAACCAAGTCGGCATTACTTAAGAATTTCAATGCCAATGCCAGTTCCAGAAATCCCAAAACTACTTTTACAGAATTTAACCAGCCACCCGACTTTGGAAGCGAATTCATCCAGCCCGGAAAAGCAGCGAATATGGCAAATGGTAATGCAATAGCTAATGAAAAACCAAACATACCTACTATAGGGGCAATTCCTGCCTGACCTGCAGCCTGAACTAATAATGTCCCGACAATTGGTCCCGTGCATGAAAATGAAACGAGTGCCAATGCCAAAGCCATAAAGAAAATGCCAATGAGTCCCCCAACTTCCGACTTCTGGTCGACTTTGGTCATCCACGAACTTGGTAATACGATTTCGAAAGCCCCTAAAAAAGAGATTGCAAAAACTACTAATAGTATGAAGAACACGATATTAAAAACGACATTTGTTGCCAGTGCATTTAAGGCATCGGCACCAAAAACAGCAGTTACAAGACTTCCTAAGATTACATAAATGGTAATGATAAAGATTCCGTAGAAAGCGGCATTTCTAATCCCCACAGCCTTATTTTTACTTTGTTTGGTAAAAAAGCTCACTGTCATTGGAATCATTGGGAATACACAAGGTGTAAGCAAAGCGGCAAGACCTCCTAAAAAGCTAAAGAAAAATAGTGTCCAAAGGCTATCATCAGAATTTTGGGATGACGATTTCCCGGGATCATTTTCCTGCGGTTTAAGAGTGTTCTTTTCGCTTGCTGTAACAGAAATTGTTGTGTCTTTTTTTATTTCCTGCTTTGTAATTGTATCACTACTAATTGTTGCAGTTTTTGTTTCTTCTGTGTTTGCCACTGTTACTGCCGCATCCTCTTTTATTGGAACATCCGATTTTTTGAAGGTGAATTTTAAATCTTTATCACCGGGAGGCAGGCAGCTGTTGTCATTACACACCATAAAAAATATGCTGGCGTTTATCGTAAAGGCATCTGCTGTTTTGCGTTCTATATTTTGCGTAAAAACCGCTTTGTCTGCAAAATATTTAATTCGCATGTTAAAAACAGGATCATCTACTTCATGTCCTTCAGGTTCTTTAACACCGCCAATTGTTTTATAATTTTTCGATTTCGGAAACGTAAAAGCTGTTGGAGCTGGCCCTCCCGAAGGAACATTCTGCGAATATATATGCCAGTTTTTATCAATCTTGGCTGTTATGATCAGCGTATATTTATTTTCTCCCAGTTCTTTTACTGAAGTTGTAAACGAGACCGGATCGTAAATCTGGGCAGTAACACTGCTTATCGTAAAGAGAAATACGATAAAAAAGATTAATTTTTTCATATTTTTTTTGAATTAACAACTGGCTTTCAGAGCCCTTTATTCTATTGTTTTTTGTCAGGTTAACAAACTAGGATTTGTTGTATTTTGCCAGAATCCATTTGGAGATATCTTCGAGGACTTCTGGAGCAAACACCTCATCAATTTCCTTGCTTTCGTTCTGGTTACAGGTGATGCAATGCTGATACATATGGTTCAGACCGGGATAAATTTTGGTCGTGACATCATTACTTTTTAAGTATTTCTTAAAGCTTCCTAAATTTTCTGCTGCAGGGACCATGATATCTTTGTCTCCGTTTACGGCAAATACCGGAATATCTATTTTAGGCAGATAATCCTGTGGATTGTAGTGAATGCTGTATCGGTACCATTTGCGTTCTGCATCATTGCCGTAGCGGTAAATGAAATCTTTTTCACGTCCGCCCCACATATGAATTTCTTTTAGTGTAGTTGAATCTTGTGTTTTTCTCCACTCATCCAGTTTTACCTGCAAAACCGGTGTTACAGAATCTGTTACTTTTGTATCGTAAACGGCTTTAAACATAATGTTGTACATTTCCATTTGTTTGTTGACCACTTTGTCTGTAAAGCCATAACTCTTAAGAATTGCAGTATTTTGCAGGTTTAGCATTTCAAGCCCGCTAACAGCAACGCCTGACAAACTCACCATGAATTTTACATTTTTGTTTCTGGCACTTACGATAGAGGCAATCATGCCGCCTTCGGAATGGCCTATTAAACCAATATGAGAAGCATCAATATTTTTATCACTTTTTAGATAATCGATCTGAGCATCTACATCATCAGCGAAATCTCCTGTTGTTGACTCTTTGAAATTGCCGGATGTTTTTCCGGTTCCTCTGTCATCAACCCGAAGTGAAGCAATTCCTTTACGGGCTAATTCATCGGCAAGGACTGTAAAAAACTGCCTGCCCATATAGGTATAATTACGATCGTGCTGACTTGTTCCTGAAATTAAAATTGCCAGCGGATATTTCTTTTTTCCTTGTGGGATTGTTAATGTGCCTCCGTAAGTTAGTTTGGTACTTTTTCCCAAAAAAGTCATGTCAATAACCTGATAAGGATAGGGTTTTTTAGGATGCTGCGCAAAATGTAAAGGCTGGATCTCTTTTTCTTTCTTTAAAACAATGGCCGTATTTGGAATGGAATAATAATCGAAAATCCCTGAAACAGCACTTTTGTCTGCAGTGTATTTTCCTTTGAAAGAAAAACCATACATTTCATTTTTAAAAGATATGCTGTCACCTTTTATAGTGGTTACTACTTTTTTATCAATTTCTAATTCAGGTATTTTAACACTTAGAGAATCGGTTTTGTATTTCGCCAAATCTCCTGACAAAATAACTCTGTATGAATGATGCTGGCCCTGCCAGATAGTTTGTGCAAAACTATACTGGCTGGTCATCATCAAGAAAATTGCCAATCCAAAAAGGACGCTGTTTCTGTTTAAATTAAATAAAACTTTCATTATTTTTTCTCTGCCTTTAAATGCTCAACAACAATTGAAATTTCATCTACTAATTCGCTTGGACTTCCAAAATAACCATTAGACATCCAACGTAATTTTCCGTTTGCATCAATAATCATTTTCTCCGGAATTCCGGAAAATTGAAATGCTTTTGCGTATTGTTCATAAGCAACATCCATTTTTCCTGTTTTAGGATTTTTTCCATCGTAAAGAACGTTAAAATCAAATCCTTTTTCTTTGATGAAAGCCTGGGTCTGTTCTTTATAATCTTTGATATATTCCATTGTATCTACAAAATAGAACTTTACATTTGGGTCATTTTTGTATTTGTCAACTGCCATCTTCATTCCCGGCATCGCATTTTTACATGGTCCGCACCACATTGCCCAGAAATCAAGTACTACAATTTTTCCTTTTTGGTCGGCCAGTTTTACTCTGCCACCTTTGCTGCTTTCTAAATCAAAACCTGCAATTGGAAGGTTTACTAATTCTGAAATTACTTTCTTTTTATGTTCTTCAATATTATTTAAAGATTTTAGAGATTCTAAGTAAGCGTCAAAACCTGCTGTTGTTCCGCCATCTTTCAAATAAAGTTCTTTTAATGAAGCTAATATTTCAGGAGTTACCTGATTTTGTTTTACCGCAAGTGCCATATAATTTTTAGCATCTGCTGTTTGTCCCTTTCTTATCAGCATTCTGGCATAAACCTCGTTGTAAGTAGCATCGTTGTACCCAAACAAAGGTTTGATTTTTGCCAGGTATTTTTCTTCCACATCATAGTTTTTTGTGGTTTCTGCTAGTTTTGCATACGTAAAATATTCTCTGGCCAGCATTTGCAATGCCTGATCCTGCCATTCTTTCAGAGATAATTTTCCTGCATACATTTTTGGAACAAATGTTAGTCTGTTCTCCAGTTCTGCCATAAAAATATCAGCGTATTTTTTTAAGGTTTCTATGTTCGCTTTTTCGGTTCCTTCATGATCTCTGTCGTAAGGAATTGATACTAAATGCCAGTGATAATCTAATAAGTTGCCAAAAGAAACCTTTTTGACACTGTTCAAAGCATAATCATAATCTTTGTTATTTACGATATAACCGTAAACAATAGATTTAACCATTTTATCATAAAACAAACTTTCATAATCGGTGTAAACATCCTCAAATTTGCTTTGCGGAAAATTCTTTTCGAAATCGGCAAATAATTTTACTTTAGTCTTAAAATCTGTTTCATTAAAAACCTTTTGAATTTGTCTGTCTCTTGCTAAAACTCCGTAAGGATATTTTGTCACCAACACTTTTTGAACAGAATCTGTAAATACTTTATCAGCTGGATTTTCTAATAAAAATAAAGTCTTCTGAATATCATATTGTGTTGTATTATCCAGATTTGGATCTGCCAACAGGCCACGCAATTCTTTTTTGATTGCTGCACCTTCATCTTTACCAGATGCTAATTGTTTTAATTTTAATCCATAATAAAAAACCTTTTTACGGCTTTCCGGATGGTATTGCAGTTCGTAATTGATCCACATCAGACCCACCTGATCGGCGATGTATGCGCTGTCATGGACTACATTCGGGACTTCATTCTGAAAGGCCCTGCTTCTCAAAATTCCCCAGCCTGTATAAGATCCGGGAACCTGTGCAAACATATAACCATTTGGGAATTTTTCTCCTTTGTCTACGATTGTATCTGATTTAAAAACACAATTAATAAACGAAGCATGGTTTGAAAGCTTCATTTTTGTTTCCCATTTTTTATCTCCGGCTGCTTTTAAAGAGATATCGTCTGCACGCCATTTAAAATTATCAAAAGTATATACAACTCCATTTACATACATAGCATTTGCAAGTGGTCCGTTTGCGGCATTATAAGTAATGGTAACTTCGTCTCCCGGATTTGGATGTTCCGGAGAAAGAGACAATACGGGCGCAGGTGCATCCTGAGCAAAAATTGCTGTGTTAATACTGAATAAAAATAAGATCAGTTTTAAATTTTTCATTTTTTGTTTTTTTTTGAATTAGTGCACTCAAAGTTTTTTGAGTGCACGTTTGAATTAACCTAATTATGGATTTTGTTGTAAGTTTGGTGCGTAATCATAATAAATTGGAGCATACGGCATTTGATAGCGATCGCTGTTTGGAGCAAGTGTGAAAGACTCCGTACCAAAAACGTGTGTAATTGTTTTAGCAAATTCAGGTTCTTTGTTTAATCGTTTCAAATCAAACCATCTAAAACCACTTGATCCCATAAGTTCTCTTCTCCTTTCTGCTAAAACTTTAACCAAAGCATCTTTATTGTCTGTTGCTGTCATGGCAGTATATTCTGACGCTCTGAATCTTTTTTGTCTTAGCTTATTGATTTCAGCCATTGCTGCTTCTCCAGAACCAGCTCTTGCCAGACATTCTGCTTTTATCAGCATCATTTCCGGTACCGTTGGCCCTCCGTTACGGCTTTCTCCTGTTAAACCTTCTTTCGAATAAGTTCTTCCTATTGTATAATCAGAACTAAAAGTACTGCTTGGCTGTGTAAACAATACATAACGCAAATCGTTTGTGTCAAATGTATCAATAAGCTCATTGCTTAAAGATAAAATCTGGGGTGCATAAGTCAGGGAACTGTATCCGTTGAACTTAGATAATATTAATTCTCTATCTAATCTTCTTCCTGGGAAAGTACTAAACTCAAAATCTTCCAGGTTATTTAACGTACTTTGAATCGCTAATGCTTTTTCTGCGTTTTCTAAAGCTTTAGGATAGTTACGCATATACAAATACGTTCTTGCCAAAAGTGCATAAGCTGATGCTCTGGAAGGAAAGGCTACATTATTACCCGAATTAATTGGTTTTAATCCTGAATTAACAGCATCGTTTAAATCACTTAGAATAATATCGTATGCATTTTGAACTGAAGTTCTTTTGATATCGCCTGAAACCGTTGGAGTTGTAAAAAGAACAATTCCCAAATCTGTAGCTGCAGTCGTCGCATCGTAGGCTTTTCCAAAAACATTTACCAGAGTTAAAAAGATATAAGCGCGGTGCACTTGTGCTTCTCCTTTAATGGCAAGTTTTTGAGCTTCTGTTCCTTCCTTACTTTGCATTACTTCATTGATCACAATATTAGCATTGTACAACGCAGTATACATAGTATTCATATTATAATCTAACTCACCGTCAAAATAAATTTGATTTGCCCACTTGTATTGATTCACAAAAGGACGAAGGTAATCTGACGCCCCTAATGCGGTGGTTTGAGCTTCATTTTGAAAACTTATATCGTCTGACGCTACATCTACATTACCGTATGTTATGTCTAATGTAGCCGAATTATTTAACAGAAATCTATAGTTTTCTGTTTCTTCAGGTATTAATCTACCCTCGGTTTTGATATCGACATAATTATCACAGCTAAAAACTACTGCTCCTAAAGCTATTATGGTGATGTATTTTAAATATTTTTTCATCTTTAAAAAATTAAAAATTAACATTAAAACCAATTGAGTACATTGCCATTGCCGGCAATTTCATATTAGATCCTGTGTAAGGCAAAAAGTCAGGATCTAAACCGTCTTTGTTTTTTCTCCAGAAGAAACCAAGATTTCTGGCCGTAAAAGTTACCGAAGCACCTGTTATAAAACCTCTGTTGATTAACTCATTTATATCGTATTTAAGTGAAAGCTCTCTAAAACGGATATGATCTCCTTCCATAATACGGTTGTCTGAAGAAAAATATCTCACAAGACTTACTCCGGATGAGCCTACAATTCCTGGAACTGATGTATTAGCCTCATCTCCAGGGGTTCTCCATCTTTGGTCAATATCACTATTTAAGTCGTACCTGCTAAATCTTCCGGATCTGTCTACATAACCTCCGTAAGTTGGTTTAAACATTACGTAATCAAATTTGTAAGTTGCCAAAATGTATAATGACAATTTTTTATACGTAAAGGTGTGACTGAAACTTCCGAAATAAGATGGAATATTGGTGCCCATGTATTTCATGTCCTCAATGTCTTTTAAAGAAGTAAAAGAGTTCACGATATTACCAGCCTTATCATATACCTGCGTTCTGCCGGTTGCATCTAATCCTGCTGATCTAAAAGCAAATACACTGCCCAACGGATAGCCTTCAACTGGCGGTGTCCCACCTGATCCATTTAAATACTGACTGAAATTTTTAAAACGGGAATCAGTTACTTCTGTAGTATTATATGTTACCACAAGACCGGAATTCCACGAAAAATCTTTTGCTTTTAGAATAGTTCCGTTTAAGCTTAAATCAACACCATTTCCGGATAATGTTGCTGCATTTTGTATTAACGCATCATTTTGAACACCGTAAAATGGAGAAATTGGGAACTCTACGATCAGATCTCTACTATTCTTTTTATAATATTCTACAGTACCGTTTAATCTACTGTTCAAGATAGAGAAATCAACTCCTAAGTTTAAGATTGCCGTTTTTTCCCAACGTAAATTAGGATTTGCAGGCCTGCTTATTGAAGCATAAGGCTGTTGTGAAAAATTATCTAAATTATTTAAAGTTATGTTGGTAAAAGGAAATACTTCCATGTTGATATTACCATTGTAACCATAACTGGCTCTTAAACTTAAACTATTAAATAAGTTGCTGTCTTTTAGGAAGGATTCTTCTTTAATATTCCATTTTGCTCCTGTTGACCATAGTGGTGTTCTTCTAAGTTTTTTATCTACTCCAAAATTGTTGTAGTCGTCTAAACGGGCACTTCCAGTGATAGTATATTTATTTTTATACGTATAACCTGCATTGGCATAATACGATAAAAATCTTCTGCGAACATCTTTATGCTCATTACCATACCCTAGCGTATAGTTGAATCCGTTTACATCAACGTAATTTAGCGATGGAAGATCTACAGAAGTTTGCGTTTTTGGATTATACCCATATAATGTTCTACCGTCTTGGCTTTCTCTGGTTTCTCTGGCTTCAATACCTGCCATTGCATTAATTAAATGATCCTGGCCAATAATGCCATCATAATTTAATTGCCCTCTCATCGTGTAACTGCTTGTACCAAATTCGTTATTCTGATAAATACCTCCTAACGGAATTGCATTTACTAAATCCCCATTACTATTTATAGAAGTTGCTGAGTTGATTCTGTCACGTGCATAGAAGGTGTTTTCATTGTACATGTTATCATTTGATGTACGTGCATTTTCTATAGAATAAGTACCTACAGCATCTAGCCCTTTTAATAGAGGAGCTGTAGCCGAAATGGTAGCACCAAAATTTAATTCATTTGATGACTTGTCGCTATTCTTTAATTCATCAATATAATTATAGGTCCATGGTAAGTATCCGGCTTGTTCCAACGGAATAGTTTGCGCACTATAATAACGCTGATAGTAGTTTACCGAATTTCCATCATCTCCAATAATTTGATTATAAGGCAATAAGGTATTTGTGTCAATTCCTAATGGCTTAAGTCCTAAAGCATTATCCTTGTATTTAAAAACAGAACCTCTCAGGCTTGTAGTCATTTTTAAATAATTGAAAAGCTTAAAATCCTGATTGGATAACAAAGTAAAACGTTGTCCGCTATTTCCTTTCAACTGAGTTTCTTCTTTTGAATACGATCCGGACATGAAATAAGAATAATCATTTTGTGCACCACTAAACGATAAATTATAATTTTGAGTAGATGAAGCCTGCAGGAAATACTGTTCTGCCTGTCCGTAAGTATTACGATTACGCAATATATCTAAGCCAGCGTTTCTTTGAGCTTCAGTAATCGTACCGCGTTTGTATTGAAACATCAGGTCCATTCCCAGACTAATAGGAGGAGCCATCATAAAGGTTATATTTGCAGGGTCTGTAACCAGATTTTTATCTACAAATTCCTGTTCTAAATTTAAAACCTGAGATGAATTCATCAAGGGAAGTTTTGACAAAGAAGGTTTATTAGAAAAACCATAATTTTGAGAAAAACTAATTCTCGTTTGTCCTTGTTTTCCTTTTTTAGTATCAATAACCATTACTCCATTGGCCGCTCTTGCTCCATAAATTGAGGCCGAAGCTGCATCTTTTAAAAACGTAATTTTCTCAATATCATTCGGATTTATAGTTCTGATATCTAATTCTGTAGGTGTGCCGTCAAGTACAATTAATGGCATTGCATTAGACCCTGCTGTACCTTCAAATGTAGATTTTCCTCTAATGGCAAGATTATAACTACTTCTTCCATGGCTCTCTCCATATGTAGATCCATAAACAAAAGTGTTGTCAGAGTCCTGTATATTTAACTGCAAACCTGCAACCTGACCTTCCAGTCTATGAAGTACATTATTAACCGGCACTTTTTCTAAATCTGCAGCTGTAAGGGCAACAAAAGATCCTGTAGAACGTTCTCTGTCAATTTTTTGATAACCTGTAGAAACTATTTTTACCTCATCCAGGTTACTTACATCTTCTAACAACACAGCATTAATAATCAAGTTATTAGAAACTGTAATTTCAGTTTTTTTATATCCTAAATATTCAAAAACAAGAACATCACCTTTTTGGGCCATAATTTCATATGAACCGTCAAAATTTGTTATCGCTCCATCTTTTGTACCTTTTACCCAGATTGTTGCTCCAATTAAAAATTCTTTTTTGGCATTGGTCACAACTCCTTTTACTTTTACCTTTTCTGCCATTACTGAAGCAGTCGCGGTTTTAACTTTGTTATTTATAGAAATGACAATCAGTTTGTTATTAATAAATTCAGCTTTGTAGCCATCGCCAATAAGTTCTTTGACAACAGCTATAACATCAGCATTCTTTGCTTCTAAATTTACTCTTCCCTGAGCATTAAATACATCATCACTATAAAAAAACTCTACGTTAGTTTTTCTGGTAATGGTTTTTAAAACAGTAGCTATAGATTGATTTTTTGCCTTTATTGTTACTTTTTGCGAGTAGGCAAAAACAACGATATGGCCTAAAAAAATGGATAATAGTAGGGATTTCTTCATAATGCTAAGAAATTTATCCCAAAGAGCGGATTTTACCCCACAATCTTTTGCGGATAGGTTTTTTTTCATACTTTTAAATGTTTTGGTTGGTTAATTGATTTCGAACTCTTTTTTTCGACTGAACAATACTAGCCGGGAAATACTGCAATATTTTCCGGTTTTTTTACTTACTTACGGTTACTTCATAGGTCTGGTTTACTTTGATTATTTTATATTTTACATTCGATGTTTTACTGATAATATCAAGCAGACGGTCTATTGGTTCTTCCTTCAAAGCAATTCCGGTAAACCTGATCTGCTCCAGCGATTTGTTTTCAAACTTCGCAGTGAAGTTGTACCATCTGGACATTTTCGCCAGGATACTTTTGAGGTTCTCGTTTTCAAAATAAAATTTACCGTCTTTCCAGGCTGTATAAACTGACGGATCAACTGCTGCAACAGTTACGGAAACATCATTTTTAGTATTTACACGTGATTGCTCCCCCGGATTTAAAATAACGGATTCGTTTTCCTTAGAATCGAAATCCGAAACTTTTACTTTTCCTTCTGCAAGGGTAGTGGTGAATGTGTGGTCTTCGGTGTAAGAACTTACATTAAAGTGGGTACCTAAAACCGTAATGTTTCCTGATTTTGTTTTAACAGTAAAAGGACTGTGCAAATTTTTGCTTACTTCAAAATAGGCTTCTCCTTCAAGGGTCACGGCTCGTTTATTGCCAGTAAATTCAACCGGATATTTTAATGACGATTTTGAGTTCAGCCAGACTTTTGTCCCGTCAGAAAGATTAACGGCATAGATACCGCCAACAGGAACAATTAAGGTATTTTCTCCGGATGCAGCTCCTTTTAAATCTTTTGTATCATAAACCAAAACCTGATTTACATTGGAGATTACGCCGTTTTTAGAAACTATCTTTTCCTTTTTGGCCTCTAACGCTACTACGGTTCCGTCTGCCAGTACCAAAGTAGGACTATTGTATTTTGGAGTAATACTGGTGACTACAACTTCTTTTTGATTTTCTTTATTATTTGTAAAAAGAAAAGCAGAGCCAAGACCGAGCAAGACCAAAAAAACTGCTGCATATTTTAGCAGGCTTTTATAGTTGTAAAGAGTAACAACAGGCGTATTGCTCTGACTGATCTTTTCTCTGATCCTTTCAAAAGCCACATCAGTATCAATGCCACTGTAAAACGATTCTTTTGATTTTAAGGTTTCAAAATCAATTACCTTTTGATAATATAATTCGTTTTCGGGTACCGAAAGCCATTTTTGCAAAAAAGCATTCTCTTGTGTCGATAATTCGCCAAGTAGCAATTCTTTTCTTATCAGATCAGCGACTATAAATTCTTCGTTTCCTAAAGACATATTTTTAATATTAAGTATCGGTTATTAACAGTTTAAGTAAATGTTATATAACTAAGAGTACGAAACACCAAAAAAGGGTGGAAAGATTTTTGAAAAATTTTAAAGAAATAGTAAAATAAATAAAAGTTCTGAATGATTTTTCAGTTTTACCTTTAATAATTCGATGGCCCGGGCACGTTGTGATTTTACAGTATTGACAGAAATATCAAGCTGTTCGGCGATATCTTTGTACTTCATTCCTTCTAAACAGGACAGTTCAAAGACTTCTTTGCATTTTTCAGGTAATGAATTAAGCGCTTCTATTAAAACAGAATATACTTCTTCCTGGAGGATATTAAAATCAAATTCCAATGGCTCATCTGAAAATGTTTCATCCAGCTGGATGCTTTTTTGCTGTTTTTTAAGAACGGCAACAGAACCGTTTTTGACCATCGTATACAAATACGATTTGACATCGTTGACTTTTTCAAATTTTAAACGATTTTCCCAAAGCAGCAGCATCACATTCTCGACCACTTCTTCTGCAGCAAAAGTATCCTTAAGGTAATTAAAACTATACCCCACAAGCCTTGGATATAAGGAATAGAAAAGTTCCTTATAGTACGCTTCATCAATTTTAATATGTTCTTGTCCGCGATTAATTTTGTAAATTTTTATTTTGGCAAATATAAATTTTTAATGAATAATACTGGCTTTAGATAGAATAATTATCATTAAATATGAGGAATCAATGAAAAAACTATATCCCGAAAGACCGATTTCTAATAATTGTGAAAAATAAAATTAGTACTAATCTTACTCAAAAACATCCTCAAATTTATTCCTGTTTTAAATAAATTCCACAGAATCAAGTATAAATATAAAGTTCGGTATTTATTAGGAACAAAATGTGTTTAAAAATTTTATTTCTGTACAATTATAAAATCCTGCTGTAATTATTTAGTATTATAAATATTTCGCAAATAAAACTCTTTTTTCTGTTTTTAAGATTGACTATCCTCAATGATATTAAGGCTTAACCTACAATACTTCAATGTTTTTTTTAATTAGAATTACATCATATACAAAACAGTAGTCTTTATTTTTTTGATATCATAATATTAAGAAGCCTAAATTATTAAAATAGTATTTTTTTACCATATTTAAGATTGTGTATACAGCTTTAAAAAAAAATAAATAATATTGCCAATCTGAAACAAATTAAAATTATGTTATCAAATTCCAGTTCGGATCAAAAGAAACTTCTTCTTGAATTATCTCAGGGAAGCGAACTGGCGTTTACAGCATTATATAACCAATACAAACATATTGTTTACGGAACGGCCTTAAAAATAACCAAGTCTGTCATTCAGTCAGAAGAAGCCGTTCAGGATGTTTTTTTGAAAATCTGGCTTAACCATCAAAATTTAGGAGAAATAGCCAGTTTTGAAAACTATCTTTTCATCATTTCCCGAAATCATATATTCAATATCATCAAGAAAAATGCTCGTGAAAGCACCCTGATGACAGAAATCACTTCCAATGATACTCCATTAAGCGATACCGATCACGCTATAAAAGATGATCAGTACAATGTTATCTTAAACAGGATAGTAGAACAGCTGCCTCCACAACAGCAAAAAATTTATAAAATGGCGAAGTGGGAAGGTTTGAGCCACCAAAAAATTGGTGAAGATTTAGGTATTTCTACAGAAACCGTAAAAAAGCATATGGCACAGGCTTTGAAATTTGTGCGTCAGAAAATTGGACCTTACATGAATCTCTTCATGGCTATGTTATTATTTGCAGGGGTTAATTTTTAAAAATTTTCTTTCAAAAAGGGATTCTTTGCTATTTTTTTACCTTTTTTTTACTTTTTTTTAACTTTTCACTACTCCCTCCCCCTTTTTTAACTGTCTTTATAATAAAAAACATGCTGAAAACAGGATTCAACCCTGATTTTAGTAGACTAAAAAATAACCTCAAGTTTTAAACAAGTACTAACCTAATTTACAAAACATGCAGCAAAAAAAATTCGAAGAATTATTTGAAAGCTATCTGAAGAATGAATTGTCGGTTTCTGATGAACAGAAAATGATGGAAATGATCCGGCAGAATTCTCATGACGATTTCATAAAAGAAAAAATTGATTTGATGCTTAGGGAAAATTCTTCTTCAGAATTGTTAGATAAGGAAAAGAGCGATTATATACTCAAAAGGATTTTGTCAGATTCAGAAAATAGCCAAAAAGTAATTTTGTTAGAGCCGCAAAGAAGAAATAAAAGGGTGGTCGTGCGCCTTCTTTTCGCTGCAGCAAGTATCATTGCTTTAATCGCGATTGGTAACAGCTTGTTTTTTAAACCAAAAACAGGTGATACAATTCCCGTTACCGAACAGCCTGCAATTGCAGAAAATACTTTAGTAGATTTTAGCGGTAAACAATTGGTTCGTCTTCCGGATGGAAGTACTGTTCTTTTAAATGATAAGAGCAGCCTGAAATATGATCAAAAATCATTCAACAGCAAAACCCGTGAAGTAACCCTTACCGGTGAAGCTTTTTTTGATATAAAAAGAAACGAAAAGAAACCTTTTATCGTACATACCGGTAAGGTGCAGACGAAAGTTTTGGGTACGGCCTTTAATATTAATGCTTTTGACTCTTCTAAAAACATAGAAGTTACAGTTGCCAGAGGTAAAGTTCAGGTTGGAGATGCAGAAAAGATATATGGTGTGATTACTCCGAATCAGCAGATTAAGGTAAACAGAAGCACTCTGAATTTTGAGCAGAATAAAATTAGTGCAGCCGTTGTGACCGAATGGAAAAGCAACTACCTGATTCTGGACGACATCAATATGGAAGAAGCTGTTGCTTTAATTTCCCAGAAATACAAGGTACAGATTTTATTATCTAATGAGAAAATCAGGAATTGCAGGATAACTGCGAGTTTCCTGAACGAAGAAGACCTGGACCATGTGATGCAGGTAATAACAAGTGTTATAGAAACAGAATACCATTATAATAAAGCCGGTACCGTAATTATAAGCGGAAAAGGATGTGAATAAACAACAACAAAAAGAATAAATAAAACCTGACAAGCTTTCTAATCTCCTACTTAGAACGCATCAGGCAGTACTAACCTTAAAAACCAAAACCAGTAAGATAAATAAAAAAGCCATCCAGCTCCTACACCAGATGGCCCAGATTCTTAATAATTAAACCAGTAACCATTAAAAAGCAAGCAAATTTATGAAATTACGCTGTAAAACAACCATGTTTGAAAGGGAAAAGAACAATTCGTTGTTCGGTCTTTCAAAAAAAACCATTATGATCATGCGCATCAGTTTATTCCACATTTTTTTACTCACCTGCGGTACTCCTATGGTATTTGCAAATAAAATGAGTGGTCAGAGTTTAGAAAACATATCTGTTGATATTGAGCTTCATAACCAGGATATCAAAACCCTGTTTAAAACTATTGAACATAAAACGGGATTACTGTTTGCGTATCAGCCACAGCTTATTACTAATTTTCCTAAAATTAATATGCCACGCGGAAAAAGACCTGTGAGTGAGATTTTAAATATGGCATTTCAGGGCAGTAATCTGGTCTACAAACAGGTAGATAAAAATGTCATTGTTTATAAAAAAGAAACGGTCATTGTATCCGGAAAAAATAATGTAGCTGAAAATGACCGGACATTAACGGGAAAAATTGTAGATGAAAGAGGGTTTCCACTGCCTGGTGTTTCTGTTGTTCTTGTAGGAAGCAACAAACACGGCATAACAGACTTTGATGGTCAGTTTTATATTGATTTACCTTCCGGCAAACATACGCTTAAAGTAACATATCTTGGTTATAAAACGCAGGAAGTTACAGTTGAAAACCAAAGTTCGATTACCATTAATATGCAGCCAGATTTAGCCAAACTGGATGAAGTGGTGATTATTGGTTATGGTACCACTACTAAAAGAACAACCACAGGATCTGTAGTTAAAATTACAGCCGAAGACATTGAAAAACAGCCTGTAACGAATATTTTGCAAACCCTTCAAGGAAGGACTCCGGGGGTTTTTGTTACACAGACATCAGGATATGCCGGATCTGATATGAACATCAGCATTCGAGGAAGAAATTTCATTGAAGGTGCTAATCTTCCACTTTATATTGTTGATGGTGTTCCGTACATTGGAGATGATATTAAACAACAAACACAAAGTTTGGATGTAATCAGAGGGGCTCAAAAATCTACCAGTCCCCTAAATATTATTAATCCGAATGATATTGAAAGTATTGAAATCCTGAAAGACGCAGATGCGACAGCAATTTACGGTTCAAGAGGAGCTAATGGAGTTGTACTTATTACAACCAAAAAAGGAAAATCAGGAAAAACAGAGTTTACGGTAACAACAAATTCAGGATTTTCTGAAGTCGCCCACATGGTTAAAACTTTAGATACCCCTGCTTACTTAAATATGCTGCAAACAGCATTAGATAATAATGGAGATGTTGCAGATGTAGATAGTAATGGTATAGCTATTACTGACTGGGATCCGAATGTGAATAATAACTGGCAGAAAAAATTAATAGGTAGTACGGCTAATTTTAATAATTTCTCTGCTTCCTTAAGAGGTGGTAACGATACCACCAACTTTCTTGTAAGCGGTGCTTATCATAAAGAAACTACTGTGGTGCCAGGAGATTTTAGTTATGATAAATTCTCAACTAACCTAAATATTAATCATAGTACACTGGACAAAAAACTAAAAGTAGGTGCTTCTGTGATTTTTGCAACAGATAATAATAACCTTCCTTTTTTTGACATTACAACATATGCGGTAGGTACTGCTCCAAACCGTCCAATGTACAACGCAGATGGGACTTATTACTGGTCTCCGGATTATTTTAGCGATATTAATCCACTAGCTGCTTTAGACAAAAGAGTAAGAGATAAGGGGATGAACTTAATCACTAGTTTAAGCCTTCAATATGATATCGCAAAAGGGTTTTCTTTTAAAACTGACTTAGGATACGGAAGAGCACAGATGCAGTCTAGCCAGACTATGCCCGGATCTGCAGTTAATCATGTTTATGCTGAAGCAAACGGCAGTAATGTAAACTTTCAAAGATCCTATACGGTTTCAACTAATAATACGAATAATTTTACTGTTGAGCCTCAGCTTAATTATACAACCAATTTATGGAAAGGTAATCTATCTGTACTTGTTGGAGGATCGTGGCAAAACAGAAAATCTGAAATGCCTTCTTATGTTAGTTCAAATGGCTATAGTGCTGATAACTTAATTGGTAATATTGCTGCTGCAGAAACAGTATCAGTTTCTAATGGAAGTTCGGAATACAAATACATTTCGCTCTTCAGCAGGGTAAATTATAACATTGCAAATAAGTACATTCTTAACGCTAATTTTAGAAGAGACGGTTCCTCTAAATTTGGAGCTAATAACCGATTTGGTAATTTTGGTTCAATAGGGGCTGGCTGGATTTTTACTGAAGAAAGTTTCTTAAAAGATCAGACCTTATTAAGTTTTGGAAAACTGCGTTCCAGTTATGGAGAAATAGGTAGCGATGATATTCCGGATTATGGATATACAGATACTTTTGATACGCGTACTTATGGTGACGGGAATACATCTATGACTGCAGCCAGAATTTCAAATCCAAATATCAAATGGGGAACAACGAGAAAATTTGAAGCTGCATTAGATTTAAGCTTCCTTAAAGATCGAATATCTTTTACAGCTGCTTATTATAAAAACACTTCAATAAATCAATTGGTAAACTATACACTTAGTGCACAGGCAGGTTTTACAACTTATACTGCCAATTTACCGGCTGAAGTAGAAAATAAAGGATGGGAATTTACATTGGCTACAACCAACATTCGTAATAAAAGTTTAAACTGGTCTACCTCTTTCAACATTTCTACCAATTCCAATAAATTAACAAGATTTGATGGAATAGAATTTACCAGTTATTACTCTGAATATGTAGTTGGAAACCCTTTAAGCAGTAGGTATGTCTATAATTTTACTGGTGTAAATGCTGACGGAATTGCTCAATTTGAAGATGTAAACGGAGATGGCAGGATATCACGCGGTTTTGCAGAAACTGGCAGAGGAGACAGAAAATATTACGGACCTACTTACCCTAAATATTATGGAGGAATCTCAAATACAATAAGCTACAAAGCCTTTACACTTGACTTTTTATTCCAATTTGTAAAACAAGAGGGAACTACTTTAATGACTTCTACAGGAGCTCAGCCTGGTTATCCATACTCTACTGCAAATTTTCAGGTAAATGAATACAATGATTATATAGCACAAGGAAATATTTTAAGTTCCGGTTTTCAGAACAGCTTCTTTAATTATATGGACTCCAATGCTTCTATTATAGATGCATCCTATATAAAACTCAAAAATGTAAGTGCCACTTATCAGGTTCCTTTGAATGAAGGAACTAAAAAGTATTTGCAAAGTATACGTCTTTCTCTTCAGGGACAAAACTTAGTAACTTTTACTAGTTATAGAGGACTTGATCCTGAAACACAAGGACTTGCTTTGCCACCAATGCGTACAATTACTTTTGGAACACAGTTTACATTTTAAATCTAAAAAATCATGAAAAATATTTCCACTAAATATACCTGTATATTCTCGTTATTTCTTGTATTAGGACTTACGGGATGCGAGGAAGCACTTGAGGTTGAACTTCCGAGAAATCAATTATCTTCAAAAACTGTTTATACCTCAGATCCAACAGCCGAGGCAGCAGTAAATGGAATCTACCAAAGTATGGTTGCCGACTTTTATTATAACAGAATCCATTCGGTACTAGGACAAACAGCAGATGAATTAGTCCCAACAAATGGCCTGGCCACTGTCTATAGTTCTAATGAAATCCAGGAAACTGACGGAACAATAAACACCAATTGGGGAGAACTGTATAAAACGATTTACAATGCCAACAATGTTATTGAAGGTGTTACTGCAAGTACTACCCTCAATGTTGTAAAAAGCAAACAATGGATTGCTGAAGCAAAGTTTCTAAGAGCTTATTGTTTCTTTTACCTGACTAATCTTTGGGGAGATGTACCATTAGTACTTACAACAAATGTAGATGTGTCTGCATTATTGCCACAATCGACTCAGGAAGCAGTTTATGCACAAATTGTTCTTGATTTGACCGATGCTTCAAAAGATCTGCCGGTTGATTACAACAACTATAACAACAAAAGAATCAGAGCTACAAAATGGGCTGCAGAAACTTTATTGGCCAGGGTAAATCTTTATTTAGGAAAATGGAGTGATGCAGCAACACACGCCTCAGCGGTAATAAACGAAACCGGAAACTATGAGATAACTACCGGATTAAGTGCATCAAACAGTCCTTTTATCGCAGATAATAAAGAGTCGATTCTTCAAATCCCGTACTTTAACGTTTTTTATACTTACGAAGGGTCTTCCGTGTTTTCAACAAACGGAACTTTATTGCTAAGAAAAGGAAATGCACTTTTTGAAACTGGTGATGCCAGAAAAACGATCTGGACAGTTGACATCAGAAATAGAACAGGAGTATTTCTTGGAATTGCACCAAATAAATATAAAAATGGATTTGGTGATTCTCCATCAGAGCGTTCTACACCTTTAAGATTAGCTGAATTGTATTTAATAAGAGCCGAAGCCAGAGTACGATTAAATAATATTACAGGTGCTCAGGAAGATATTAATGTAATTCGAAACAGAGCATTACTTGGGAATACTACTTTAACAGATTCTAATCAATTATTGGATTTAATTGCGCTGGAAAGACAGCGTGAGTTTTTTGCAGAAAACGGACACAGATGGCTGGACCTGAAAAGAACCGGAAAACTGGATGAAACACTTTCTGTTTTACCAGACAAAATCTGGAAATCTACAGACCGTTTATATCCAATACCAGAAGCTGCCCTTCGTTCTAATCCCTTCTTAAATCCTACGGAAGGATACTAAATAATAAAAAATAACGCAGGAGTGTGTTTTATAAAAAAATACATTCCTGCGATTTAAAAATCACTATGGAAACAACAATTGTAAGAGTTGAGGACTTGTCACATCAATACAGTAAGGATTGGGCAATTCAAAATATCAGTTTTGAAATCAAAGAAAACAGGATTTTAGGCCTTTTGGGGTCAAATGGAGCCGGAAAATCGACCACGATGAATATTCTCTGCGGCGTTTTGAACCAGACCAAAGGAAATATATTTATTGACGGAATCAATTTAAAGGAAAACCCTGTTGAGGCCAAAAAACTAATCGGTTTTTTACCGCAGACACCGCCTCTTCACCTTGATTTAACAGTAGATGAATACTTGATTCACTGCGCACAGCTAAGACTGGTAAAAAAAGAAGATTTGAGAAATGCGGTCGAAAAAGCAAAAGAAAAATGCGGTATTTCACATTTCAGCCACAGGCTGATCAAAAACTTATCCGGCGGGTACAGGCAGCGTGTAGGGATTGCCCAGGCAATCATTCATGAACCAAAACTGGTAGTACTTGACGAACCTACAAACGGACTGGATCCAAATCAGATTCTGGAAGTCAGAAATTTAATCAAAAAGATTGCTAAAGATAAGGCTGTGATATTCTCTTCACACATTCTTTCTGAAGTTCAGGCCACCTGCCAGGATATCAGAATGATTGAAAACGGACACATGGTTTTTTCGGATACACTCGAAGCTTTCAATAATTATATCGAAGCCAATACGCTGACAGCCAGTTTTGAAAATCCACCTGCAGTTAATATCCTGAAAGAGATTTCAGAAATTACAGAAGCTGTCTATCTTTCTCCTAAAAAAGTACAAATCACTTTTTCAGGAACGCAGGAAATAGCAGAAAAAATCGTAGCACTGAGCGTTTCCAACAACTGGAAATTACGCGAAATCCAGTTCGAAAAAGTATCCCTTGACGAAATTTTTGCCCAATTATCAAAAAAAGCACCTTCTAAAAACGCTATTCTTTCTTAAAAACAAACAAATGAAAACAATATACAGAATTGCTAAAACAGAACTCAACACGATGTTCTATTCTCCAGTGGCCTGGGTCGTTTTAGTTATATTTTCAATTCAGTCCAGCTGGAAATTTTTTGACTCGATCGAACGTTTTGAAAGATCACAGAAAATTGGGCAGGAAATGGATAACTTGTCTCAGATTATATTTTCAGGATTCAGCGGACTTTTTACTGAAATGCAGAATTATCTGTATTTATATGTCCCACTATTGACAATGGGGCTGGTAAGTCGCGAGATTAACAGCGGTTCTATCAAGCTTTTACTTTCATCACCCATTAAGATTAAAGAAATCGTACTCGGAAAATACCTGGCCATTGCTGCATATTGCATGCTTTTTATTGCGATTTTGGGTATACAAGTTATTATAGCCGGATTTTCTATTGAAAATCTGGATGTTAAATTTGCAATTTCAGGTTTGATCGGCTTGTATTTATTAGTTTGCACCTATGCTGCAATCGGGCTTTTTATGTCCTGTCTTACTTCTTATCAGGTCGTGGCAGCTATCAGTACTCTGGTCGTTTTAGCAGGTTTAAATTTCATTGGTAAACTCTGGCAGGATGTTGAGATTCTAAAAGATATTACGTATTTCTTATCTATCGCAGGACGTGCAAATGAAATGCTTGAAGGTTTAATTATCAGTAAAGATGTCCTTTATTTCGTTTTGGTCAGCGGTCTTTTTATTGTACTGAGTATTTACAAATTGCAGACAGGGCGTGATACGCAGACTTTTTCAAAAAGAGTGCTAAAATATAGTTTACTAATAACAGTTGTTTTGTCACTTGGTTATATTACATCAAGAGCAGCCCTTACGTTCTACTATGATATGACACGCACAAAAGACAGGACTCTTACTAAAAACAGTCTGGACATAGTGAAACAGATGAATGGTCCTATTAAGATTACTGCTTATGATAACCTTCTGGATGTAAATTATTACATGGCCATGCCTTATTATCAAAATGAGGACATAGCAGGCTTTGCTAAATACACACGCTATCTGCCTCAAATTGAGATGGACTATGTATATTATTATGATACTTCTACCAATGCAGAACTTTATGGTAGAAATCCGGGATTAACGGACAAACAGCTTGCTGAAAAAATGGTTGAATCACAGGATATGAAGCTTAAAAAATTATATAGTCCTGCTGAAATTAAGAAAATTATTGATCTTGGACCAGAGCAGAACCGTGTGGTAAGAACCGTGGAATATAAAGGAAAAAGAACATTTTTGAGATTTTACGATGATTTGTTTAAAGCTCCAAATGAAAAAGAAATCTCTGCAGCCTTAAAACGATTGGTGGTAAAAGCTCCGAAAATTGTTTTTACAACCGGAAATATGGAACGCAGTATCGCCAAAATCGGAGATAAGAATTATAAAACCGCTTTTAATGAAATCACGTTCAGATATTCGTTAATCAATCAGGGATTTGATGTTACTGCTGTGGATATCAATGCACAAAATATTCCGGCCGATACTGATATTTTAATCCTTGCTGATCCTAAAACGCAGCTCAGCCAGGGCGCTGTTGACCGAATTACCAAGTACATCGATCAGGGGAAAAATGTAATGCTTTTAGCAGAACCTGAAACGAATACGGCTTTGGCAGCAATAACTGAAAAATTAGGATTGAGTTTTACAAAACAGGCCTTAATTCAGGAAAGCGAAACCAACTCACCGGATTTCCTGGTAACAGAACTTCAGAAAGATGTTGATACCACTTTAATTAAACTTTCAAAAATTAATAATCCAATTCCGTTTCTGGGAAGCAGCGGTATTGTAACCGCAAAAGAAACAGGGTTTAAAGTAACACCGCTTTTAAAAACAAACCATGAGCCAGCCTGGGAATCTCAAACGGGTATTACCTCTTTCCCTCAGGAACTGAAAAAACAGCCATCTCAAAAATCAGTTCCTTTAGTTGTTGCTTTAACTAGAAATATTAATGGAAAATCGCAGAAAATAATTGTGGCAGGTGATGCTGATTTTCTGGGGAATGCCGAGTTAAGCAGGGGCGGTTCGGGAACGTTTCAGTTTGTGACTGATATTTTCAGCTGGTTCACTAATTACGAATTCCCTATAGATACAACACGCCCTGAAAAAATCGATAATAAGATTACGATCAGTTCAAATCAGGTATTCATAGGTAAAATTGTATTTATAGGATTATTTCCTTTACTGATCATCTTAAGCGGTGCTTTTATATTGATTAGAAGAAACAGAAGATAAAAAATCCCCAAGTGATGTCGTTAAAGATGACTTTGGCAATGCCTTTTGAACCTACTCAAAAAACTTCCCAAAAGATTCTTTAATGACAATCATTTGATAAAAACAAAAAAATGACAACAAAAAATATCACAATCGGATTGCTGCTGTTGTGCTTTCACGGTGCATTTTCGCAATTCAAAACCACAATTCCGCTGGATAAAAATGTAACAAGCGGAAAGTTAAAAAACGGACTGACCTATTACATCCTTCACAATGAAGAGCCAAAAGACAGGGCGAGTTTTTACTTTGTTCAGAATGTAGGCGCTATTTTAGAAGATGACAGTCAAAACGGACTGGCGCATTTTCTGGAACACATGGCATTCAACGGAACGGAGCATTTTAAAGGAAAGGGCATTATAAAGATGCTGGAGAAAAATGGTGTAAGTTTTGGTAAAGACATCAATGCATATACTGCTCAGGACGAAACGGTTTACAATATCAGCGGTGTTCCTGTAATGAACCAAAAACTAATCGACTCTACACTCTGGGTTTTGCACGACTGGTCTGGGGCTCTGTCATTGACAAATGAAGAGATAGATGCCGAAAGAGGGGTTATCCGCGAAGAATGGAGAACAAGGCGTACGAGTGATTTTCGTTTAAAAATGCAGACCGATCAGGTTTTGTATAAAAATTCAAAATACAGTAGAAGAGATGTTATTGGTGATTTGAATATCATCAATAATTTCAAATATGCAGAATTGCGAAACTACTATAAAAAATGGTACAGACCCGATTTGCAGGCTGTAATTATAGTAGGTGATATTGATGTGAAGATAATGGAGGAAAAAGTAAAAAACATATTTTCGGGCATTCCTTTAGCTAAAAAAGCAGCAGTGAGAACGTATGAAAAAATACCAAATCATGATGAGTTATATTTCGGTACAGCAACTGATAAGGAAGCTTCTTCTACAGAAATCACACTGCAATATGTTGTGGATGAACCTTTGGTAAAAGACAGTACCGTTACAAGAAAAAATGTAATGAACTCTTTTTACACCAACATCCTCAACAATCGTTTCAAAGAATTAATTTTAAAAAATCAGGGTGCTGCATTGAATATTAAGGCTTATTTTGAACCGGTTTCAAGATTAAATACCTCATTTAATATTTCGGCTTCAGCGAAAAAAGGAAAAGTAACTGAGGCTTTTGAAGAAGCTTACACAGAAGCGGAACGCATCAGACGTTTTGGCGCTGTTCAGGCAGAATTGGACCGTACTAAAAAACTCTTTATCAGTTCTTACGATGATTTCCTGGGCAATAAAGACAAAGTCGACAATGACAGCTGGGCCGATAAACTAACAGATTATTTCCTGAAAGCAAAACCTTTCCTTTCGGCTCAGGATGATTACAATCTTGTTGTCGGGATTATTAAAAACATCACTTTAGAAGAATTTAATGCTTACGCAAAAACAATCCGGAAACCAACAAATCAGGTTGTTCTGGTAACCGGAGCAGAAGACGATAAAAATAGTTTTCCAACAAAAGAAAGTGTTGTAAACGTGATGAAAAAGGTTGAAGGCATGAATTTGAAACCTTACACCAAGGAACAAAACAATTCGCCTTTAATAGAAAAAGAATTAAAACCTGCTGCTGTCAAAAAAACATTTGAAGTTGCCGGAATAAAAGACGCCAAAGGATATATTTTAGAAAATGATGCTAAAATAATTGTACTTCCAACAACGTATTCTCAGGATCAGATTGTGTTTTCTGCTTTCTCAAAAGGTGGAAAATCTTTGATTAAAACCGAAGATCTGAATTCGGCCGAAATCGCTACCACAATTGCCAGATCTTCAGGATTGGGAAATTTTGACAATATCGGATTAAAAGAAAAGCTAACCGGAAAAGTAGCTCAGGCAAGTCCCTTTATTGGAGATAACACCGAGGGATTTCAGGGAAGTTCAAACAAAGCAGATTTCGAAACTATGCTTCAGCTGCTTTATCTTTCTTTTGAAGCACCCCGTTTTGATCCAAACATTTTCAATATCCTGAAAGAGCAGTACAAAAGCCGTCTGGAAAACATTCAAAAAGATAATGGAAGCGCTTTTAACGATGCTGTCGATTTGGCCAATTCGAACAACAATCAAAGGACTTTCTTATTCAACGATAAATTTCTTGAAACAATTGATTTGAAAAAAGCTGAAAGTATTTATCGTGACAGAATTAAAAATGCAGCTGATTTCACTTTTATTTTTGTTGGAAATATTCCGGAATCCGGTTTAGAATTGATTCAGAAATACATTGGAAATATAAAGTCCGATCCAACTGTAAAAGAAAATTATGTTGATCATAATATTGAACCTAAAAAAGGAAAAACAGTCGTTCATTTCAAGCGTCCGATGGAAGTTGCAAAAACTACGGTTTACCTGAACTTAACAGGAAAAACGGAATACAGTAAAGAAAATGCACTTTCTATGTATGTGATTGGTCAGCTGTTGTCAAAACGATTTTTGCAGACCATTCGCGAAGAAGAAGGCGGAAGTTATGGGGTAAACGTTGGAGGTAATCTTGAAACAATTCCTTCACCAACTTTTAGTCTTGCACTGACTTTTGACTGTAATCCGGATAAGCAGGAAAAATTAATGCAGATTGTATGGAAGGAATTAAATGATTTAAAAACGGTTCCGGTTAATGCAAATGATCTGGAAGACATCAAAAAAGCGCTTCTTAAAAACCGCGAAGAATCATTAAAAACCAATTCTTTCTGGAACACGACCCTTTACAATAACACTTTAAATCAGATTCCTTTTTCTCAGGATGAAGAATATAAAAATTTAATTTCTAAAATTAATCAAAAAACTATTCAGCAGTTTAGTAAGCACGTTTTGGATAGTTCAAGCAGTGTCGAAGTTATTATGAGTCCTGAAAGCCAATCAGGAAAATAAGAAACTTCAGAATACATTTTTATTTTATTAGTTCAGAAGGCTGTCCCGCCAGACAGCCTTTTTTGTAGCATTTCTGCTTCAGGACAGCTGTAATTTAGATATGCTGTGAATCTGTAATGAACCTGAATGGTTTGCGTTTTTAAGGAAAAAGCAGGATTTCTCCTTGAGGAATTCATTTTGTTTTTTTGTTTTTGATTTCGTATCAGGCTTACCGACCGAATATTTTGCAAACACAAGACGGAATAGTAAAATTATCAAGAATTGATAAAGGTAAACTGCATCTTACTGCAGGGCAGAACAAAAATAAATTGGTTTTTCATTTGTTTTATTTTAGAGTATTTTGGATTAGTAAACTTATACTGCTGACTTGAAAAACCTCAAAAAGAGCTGTTATTATAACGGCTCTTTTAATTTGTTGTCAATATTTAGAATGCTGTTTCTATGAGTTATCTGTTTTTAACAATTTGATTTCTGAGTCTGCTGAGGGATTGCGGGGTAATTTTTAGATAAGAAGCAATGTAGTGCTGAGGGACATTTTGAGCCAGTGAAGGGTAGCGGCTCATAAATTCCAGATATTTAGTTTTGGCATTGCCATAATTTAAAAAATCATTGTCTTTAATTTTATTTAAAAGATGCGCTTCTGTTATGCTTTTCAAAAAGATATAAAAATTCGGAACTCGTTCACTCAATTCATCGAGTGTCTCTTTTGTTATTGAAAAAGCTTCGGTATTAACAACTGCCTGAAATGCGTCTTTGTTTACCGTGCTGGTATAGTAGCTTTCCAGATCTACAAAAAACTGATTTTCGCGTACAAAATATTTCGTTACTTCTAAACCCTCCTTATCGGTTGCATAAACTCTTACAATCCCATTTTCAACAAAACCAACTCTGTTTGAAATTTTATTAGCATCCTGTATGATTTCATTTGCCTTAAAATAATTTTTCTCAAACAAAAGCGCAATTTCATCAATAGCTGCTGTGGTAAGAATGCCTCCAAAACCTAAAACAGATTTTAATTTTTCCATATATTTATTTAACAATATTCAATGCTATGACACTTTTGGCGCAGGATAAAATAGCTTCTTCCATTGGTAATGGCTCCCAGTTAAGCTCATTTACAGCTTTTGACCGGTCTATTTTCCTTTCGATTCCTAAATCAATCAAAATTGGTTTTAATGATGTTTCAAAATTGGACAGCAATTTAACAAAAAAATTAGGTAATTCTTTAGATGGGACTTTTCGGTTCGGATATTCTTTTTTTAAAATTCCGGCAATTTTTTTGAAAGACAAATATCCCGAAGAAGCCAGATAGCGTTGTTGATTTGCCTGTGGTAATTCCATCGCTTTAATTAATAAATCAGCTACTGAACGCACGTCAATAATTTCGACACCAATTTTTGGAATTGCCGGCATACTGCCGTCGATAGTTTTGATGACAATATTTGCTGAAGTGCCAAAATCATCTTCTAAAACAGGGCCTAAGATTGCACCGGGCAAAACAGTAACCAGTTCTAATCCGGACGGATTGGTTTTAATAAACTCCCACGCTGCTTTTTCTGCAATAGTCTTGCTTCTGAAATAAGGGGTTGAATCTTTTTTATTTGATTCATCTGTCCAGTCATTTTCTGTGAAAGTGGTATCAAGCTCACTTTTGTTTTTACCATAAACCACAGCTGCGATTGAAGATGTAATTACAACCCTTTTTACATTATTTGCAGAGGCATTTTTTAAGATATTCAGCACGCCATTTTTAGCAGGCTCAATTAATTCAGATTCATGTTTTGGCAGTACGCGGGGAAATGGTGATGCAATATGCTGGATAAAATCCATATTTTTTGTTAGTTCCTGCCATTTGCTTTCGTCATTTATATCTGCTTCTGCTATAGTTAAATTTTGGATATGCGGAGTATGTTTTCCGATAATAGCTTTTAAGGCAGCTGCCCTGCTCAGATCCCGTATGGTACCTGTAACTTTGTAGCCTTTATTTAACAATTGAATGGCTGTGTGGGAGCCAAGGAAACCTGAAATTCCGGTAAGTAAAACTTTTTTATTGTAGAAATTTTGATTCATTTTCTTTTTGATTTTGATTTGAAACAAAATTACCAACAGCTTATCAGCTGGCAATTATCATTTGGTAAGAAGAATAGAAAACTGAAAATAAAGAATGCCGTTTAACACCATTTTCAGGAGAAATTGCAGAAATTTTCATTTGTTTATCCCCGGTATTAAATTTAACACGACAGTATTGACTACTGATAGTAAAATTAGTTTTATCTTAGCTGTAGCTTTACATTTATAATTCGGGATTATCGAAAAAAATGTAAAAGAAATAGGCTTACAGCCAAACAATTTTGACACTTCAGAAATGATTTGAGCATATTGGAACAATTTAAACTTATCCTGGACAAATGAATAAACAAATTTACAATCTTCTGTTGGCTGACGACGATGAGGACGATTGCATTTTTTTTAGAGAAGCACTTGATGAACTTTCATTTCCTGTAACGCTTGTAACTGTCAATGACGGAGTTGAGCTTATGGATTTTCTGGATGTTAATATTTCGGATAATTTGCCGGATATTCTTTTCCTGGATTTAAACATGCCACGCAAAAACGGATATGAATGTCTGACAGAAATAAAAGCGATTCAGGAACTAAAGAGACTTCCTGTAGTTATCTTTTCAACTTCGCTGGATACGGAAATTGTAAATAGAATGTATGATAATGGAGCTTTATATTATATTCGAAAACCCGGTGATTTTTCAAAATTAAAACAAGTAATCGGGAATGCACTTAAGGTAATAGAAGAAAATAACTTCAAAAAGCCTGAAAGAGAGAATTTTGTTCTTCAACCTTAATATTTACCTGGATACCCATGACAAATAAAGAGTATTATTTTCTTCAGGGCGGAGGTGAAATGGGAGAACTCATTCGAAGTAAAGACTGGAGTAAAACATCTGTAGGCACTCCTGATATCTGGCCTCAAAGCCTTCGCACAACGCTCGGCATTATTTTAAATTCAAAGTTTCCAATGTTTCTGTGGTGGGGAGATGAGCTCACCTGTTTTTACAACGATGCATACCGTCCGAGTCTTGGTAATGAAGGAAAACACCCAAATATTTTAGGACAAAAAGGAGAAAAGGCCTGGCCTGAGACCTGGCCAGTTATATATCCCCTTATTCAACAGGTATTAGCAGGAGAAGGATCAACATGGAGCGAAGATCAGCTTATTCCAATATACAGGAATGGTAAAATAGAAGATGTTTATTGGACATTCAGCTACAGTCCGGTACATGATGAGTCCGGAAAAATTGCCGGTGTAATGGTAATTTGTAGTGAAACTACAGAAAATATATATTCTCTTAAAAAATTAGAAGAAAGTGAGCAAAAAATAAGGCAATTGGTAGAAAATGCCCCTTTTCCTATTGGTGTTTATACCGGAAAAGAAATGCGTATTGAACTTGCCAATAAATCCATAATGGATATATGGGGGAAAGGGAATGATGTAATAGGAAAACTGTATACAGATATTTTGCCGGAACTTGAAAATCAGTTGGTTTTTGAGCAGCTTAATACAGTTTTGGAAACGGGAGAATCATTTCATACAAAAAATACCCCTCTGGATCTTACAGTTGATGGAAAACTTCAGACGTATTATTTTAATTACAGTTTTACACCTTTATATGATGTAAAGGGAAATGTTTATGCCGTTATGAATACTGGCGTCGACCTGACTGATTTAAATCTTGAGAAGAAAAAAACAGAAGAGGCAGATAAACGTTTTCGTGATGTTGTGAAACAGGCTCCAGTGGGAATTACTATTTTAAGAGGGCCGCAGCATGTGGTAGAAATGGCCAATGAAGCATATCTTAAATTAGTAGACAAAGAAGAAAGTACTTTTGTAGGCAGGCCTTTGTTCGAATCTTTACCTGAAGTAGAATCTACAGTAAGTTTGCTGTTGATGGATGTTCTAAAAACTGGGTTTCCATATCATGGAAATGAAGTGCCGGTGCCTTTAAAACGCTTTGGAAGATTAGAAGTTTCCTATTTTGATTTCCTTTACGCTCCGTTAAAAGAAGAAGACGGTACAATTTCAGGTATAATTGTAATCGTGACAGAAGTAACCGAAAAAGTACAGGCCAGAAAGAAAATAGAGCAAAACGAAGAAAGACTTAATATTATCGTAGAAGCAAGTGAGCTTGGAACCTGGGAACTGAATGTTAAAACCAAAGAGCTGCATTATTCTAAGAGATACCTTGAAATTGTTGGTGGATATAAGGAGTTGGTTGATTTAACACACGAACAGTTAATCGAGCATATTCACCCTGATGATATGCCTATTCGAAATAAAGCATTAGAGGAAGCACTTCGTTCAGGTGTTTTAAATTATGAAGCACGATTAATCTGGAAAGACAAATCGATTCACTGGATGGAAGGAAAAGGAAAAGTTTTTTATGATGAAAATGGAAATCCCGAAAAGCTGATTGGAACAATTAGGGATACTACAGCCGAAAGAAAACATCAACAGGAATTAGAAGAAAGCGAAAAAAGATTCCGCTCACTTACAGAGAGCATTCCGCAGTTAATTTGGGAGACCGATGAAAAAGGTAATGCATTGTTTACATCAGGTAAATGGCTCGAATATACAGGAATTCAGCCAGGAAAAGAAGATAGCTGGAAAATGATGATTCATCCGGAAGATTTTGAGGAAAATATAAAAAGATGGAGCCATTCATTAACAACAGGTGAAGGATACAGGGCAGATGTAAGAATTAAAAGTAAAGACGGAACTTACAGGTGGCATGCTGTAATTGGTGAGCCTATTCGGAATGAAAATAACGAAATCATTAAATGGGTAGGGGCATTTACAGATATTCATGCTGAAAAAGCCTTTACACATGAATTAGAAGAGCAGGTAAATACCCGTACCAAAGAATTAAACAATATAAATGAATCACTGAGAAAAAGTGAACAGCGTTATCATTTAATGGTAGAGGAAGTGCAGGATTATGCCATATTATATCTGAATGAGACAGGTACAATTGAAAACTGGAACAGGGGGGCAGAAAAGCTAAAAGGATATAAATCAGAAGAAATAGTCGGAAAATCTTTTTCAGTCTTTTATACTGAAGAAGACCGAAAAAACAATCTGCCCCAAAAATTATTGCAGATTGCACGTGAAAAAGGTAAAGCCCTGCAGGAAGGATGGCGTGTTCGAAAAGATGGAACCCTCTTTTGGACAAGTGTTGTCATTACAGCTGTCCATAATAAAAATAATGAAGTCATAGGGTTTTCAAAAGTGACGCACGATCTTACAGAAAAAAAGAAAGCAGAAGACAAATTAAAACGAAATGCATTAGAACTGGAACAAAAAAATACAGAACTGGAACAAATGAATAAAGAACTCCAGTCTTTTGCCTACATTTCAAGTCATGATTTGCAGGAGCCGTTGAGGAAAATCCAGACTTTTGCTACTCAGATTATAGAAAAGGAATCACAAAACCTCTCTGAAGTTGGAAAAGATAAATTTCAGAGGATGCAGAATGCAGCAAAACGAATGCAGGCTTTGATTAATGATCTTTTATCCTATTCAAGAACCAATATTCAGGAAAGAGTATTTGAAAAAACAGCTCTTTCTGAAATTATAGAAGAAGTAAAAGAAGATTTAAAAGAAGAGATAGAGATGCAGAAGGCTGTCGTGAAAGTAGGTCAGACTTTTACTGTAGATCTGATTCCGTTTCAGTTTAGACAATTGCTATATAATTTGCTAAGTAATGCGATTAAGTTTTCACGACCGGAAATTTCTCCGATAGTAAAAATAAATAGCGAGATTATCAAAGGATCTTCATTAAATAATCCTAAAGCTATAAACGAAATAAATTACTGTCACATTAGTATTTCAGATAACGGAATTGGTTTTGACCAACAATACAGCGCAAAAATATTTGAAGTATTTCAGCGCTTACATGGAAAACTGGAATATACCGGAACCGGAATAGGACTAGCTATTGTGAAAAAAATAGCAGAAAATCACAACGGTTTTATTACAGCAAGCGGTGAAGAAGGCAGAGGAGCCACTTTTGATATTTATATTCCTGTAAACGAAGCTTAAATAATCCAGGTATAAGTTTAAAACTAAAAACTCCAAAACTATTGTTTTGGAGTTTTTTGAATATGACTTAAGTCTAAATTCCTAAACGAAAATCGCTGACACTTTTTTGTTCTAGGGAAATTTCTTCAAAATAACTGGTTGTACCTTTCTCTACCGGACATTGTGTGCTGATTCCTGCCCAGATTAAGGCAGGGTAATTGTTTTTGTAAAGTCGGACCAATTGCCAGTTTTTATTATCCAGTGAATAGTAACTGGCAACAGTCTGAGTATCGGATGAAATTTTCATATAGGCAGTTTTTTGTCTCACAATATCATGATTGTTATCGTCAGAAGTCCCAATTGTACGAACGGTTACCATTCTCTGATTACCGCGTTCATCCTGCTCAAAACAAAATTTTTGATAAAAATTATCATGAACATACAAGTACAAAACGCCTGCATTGTATAATCCTGTTTTTGTAAATTCCGGACTTACTTTTGCGACGAGCGTAAAAGGTTTTGTATTGTCCAGCTTAGATAACAGAATCGGGGCAGTATTGTTGGATAATTTATTGTTCGGATCTGAAAAATAATCTTTTTTCTCGCCAACGTGAAAGACGATATTGTTCTTGCTGTCAATTTTTGCAAGTGTATCTGCGCCATTAATTGATTTTGTAAAATGAATTTCTGCCAGTTTGATATCGCAGGCGGTACCGCGTACAAAGGCAGAATCGGTAGATTTCGAAACAGTACTTTTCGGTTTGGATTCAGTATTGTTTTTAGGTTTTTTTTCGCAGGATGCCAGAAACAGGATTCCGAAAAAAACGCAATAAGCTAGAAGATTTGATTTCATAAAATTTTTTGTTAGGAATAAAAATCATAATTTAATTTTTCAAATTTACATTTGCTTTGTTGCATCGGCAATACGTAAAATTAACCAATTTATAAAATAGTTATGTCAAAGGAATCTATCGAAAATCAGTTAACTTCTACTTTATTACAGCAAAAGTTTTTGGAAGAGGAAATTTTTGATATTGAAGATTATAAAAAATCTGTTTCTGCCTATGTAGCTATAGAACAATGTGTAGCGGTTCTTTCTGATTTTCAGGCGGATTGCAGTTATATTTATTCCGGTAGTTTTGGGACATTTTTCGGACTACCGTCAGCAAATTCGGTTATTGATTCTGCTTTTGAAGACTGTATTTTCAATAAAATAAATCGGGAAGATGTTACAGAACGTCATGCTCTAGAACTGCAGTATTTTCAATATCTAAAAAGCCTGCCGGATGACGAATATCGAAAATACAGTACTTTTAGTCGTTTGCGAACTTCAGAAGCAGTAAATCCGGGATATATCAGCCATCGGACCATGTATCTTAAAAAGAATCCCAGCGGAAGTATCTGGCTGGCACTTTGCTTATATGCACCGTCAGCTGATTTTCAGGCAAGGCCGGGTATTGACGGCAGGATTGTAAATATGCAGACGGGTGAAATAATCTCCTCTGAAAAATACAAACCTTATGCAGAAAACCTGCTTTCAAAACGGGAACTGGAAATTCTTAATCTCTTGTCGCAAGGAAATAACAGCGTTGAAATTGCAGATCAACTCTGTATTTCAGTTTATACAGTGCGTCGTCACAGGCAAAACATAATTCAGAAAATGCAGGTAGCCAATACAACAGAAGCTTTAAAAACGGCATTTGTCATGGGGCTTGTTGAGGTTTAATTATTCTTGGGAAATGTTCTTTAGTAAGATATTTTTAAAATCAATCGGGGCACCTTCATAATTTAAAGAAATTTTACCTTCATTAGAAGAAGCTTCTGTACATTCATTTACCAGTTTTCCGTTCAGGTACTGGGTAATTTTTCCATTAAAAGATTTAATTACAATAGAGTTCCATTCGCCGTAAGGTTTTTCGTTTTCAATGAATTTGGAAGAAGTAACACTTGCACCGGCTTCAACTAATTTTCCGTTTACTTTGGCCGTTACCTGATCTAAAAAAATAAAATCGCCCGTAGTATTCTCTTTGATTTGAAACTGAATTCCTTTTGGCCAGATCTTATCCGGATAATCAGCAGGAATGTTATACATAACGCCGCTGTTTTTCTTGTTTTTTGTTTTAAACTTCTCTTCTGTATTCCATCTGTATTCTAAACTAAGCTCAAAGTTTTTGTAGCTTTTTTTAGACATCAGATAACCGTTTGTTTCGCCATACATTCTGATCATATTATGTGAGAACTCATAGGCTTTTGATGGCTCTTGTCTTTCAGTACTGGTTTTTGTAAAAGCATACCAGTCATTTAGAGATAAGTTTTTTTGTTGGACCGCACAGGAATTTAAAAGAAAAAGTAAAACGAAAACAAAAGCTGTTTTTTGGAACATAATTAGAAATTTATAATCGGAATGAATTGAGATGATTGTTTTTATAAGATATGAAATAGCAAATTTAAAAGTTTATTTGAAATTATTATTTCCAAAAATAAGTAAAAGGCATTAATCGCTGCTTTGTAAATTATTTTTATGACAGGTTTGTAACAGAAAAGAGGTTGCTCATAAAATGATACAACCCCCTTTTAAATTGAAGTAATAGCTTTATTTTACAATAACTTTTTTAGTACTTGAGCCTTTTTCAGTTTCTACTTTTACAAAGTAAATACCTTTTGTCTGATGAGATAAATTAACAGATGTTGTATTGTCGGAAGTAAGAACCTGTTTTCCCGCACCATCAAAAACGGTAATTGATTTTACATTTTCAACGCCATTAAGAGTAACCAGACCGCTCGTTGGATTTGGAGAGACTGTAATGCTGTTTTCCTCTAAAGTGTTTTCATTAACTCCCAATTGCGGGTTTACATACAAAGTATTGGGTACCGTTTGCTCTGTCAAAAGATAGGCTGCATTTCTCCAAAGGGTCAAAAATTCGTTTGTAACATTTTTTCCATCTCCGGCAGCGATTGCTCCATAATTGCATGCAAAAGTAATCATATCTTTTGTGCCTAGCTTATCATTTGCATCAGTACCTAGTTGAGTTCCGGCAGGATAACGATTTATTAATAATGAATTCGTGTTTGAAGTAGTTGAAATAGCGGTTCCAGCAGCAACAGTTCCGCTGGCACCAGCTAATAAAGTGGCAGTTCCAGGGACTGGAGTAGTAATTTCTAAATCATTTACAAGAGAGAGGCCTTTAACAGCCGCAGTTGCAAGAGCCCCAGAAGCTACAGTAGCTCCAAGGTCAGTTGCACCTGCAAAGAAGATAGGGATACTTGTACCTGTGATGCCATTAAAGATTGGGTTGGCCTCATTACCAGATGTTACCTGCACAGCTAAAGAACTTGTACTTACAACATCATAGGCAGTTCCGGTAGTAGAAGTAATAGTTCTGTTAGCTCCTTTTTGAAAAGTAAATGACTTGTTATAAATAAGGGGAATATTTAGTGCGCCAAGTTTTCTGAATGCAAGTATTCCACTTGGTCTGATGGCAGCGGAAGTAGAACCCCATGTTTCCTGCATTATTATTAAATCAGGCCCAAAAGTAGGAATTTCTGTGTCAACTGATACATTTGTGGCAAGATCTAATCCATTAGCATCACAAGCATAAACTTTCACATTAAAGCCTGTGGCAGTAAGCATTCGGGTAATGGCATCACTTCCTGTAATCGTTGCATTACCTGTTTGTGAAGCTGTAGCATCCATAACTTTGCTAAATTGTATATAGGCCACTTTTTTCTGTGCCATCAATTGTGGAGATGTTGATAATAGCAAAATTACTGTGAGTAATAATTCTTTTTTAAGTAGTTTTTTGGTCATAATTGGTAAAGTTTTAAGATTAAAAATAATAATTGAATTACTTTTTAAGTAAAATTAAGAAAATATTATTGCTGAACAAGTTATTTGTTCATTATTATGTAATCGATTCCGCTTCTGAAATATTTAAGAGGTTAGCAATAGCATTATTTGTAAGACAGATGCTTTTTTCAATTTTTTTAATTTTTATTTTGTAAAAAAGACTCATAAATTATTCCTAAAGCATTGAATTAGTTCAATAAATTAAATAAGGATTTCTGTAAAATTTGTACCACAAATTAATTAACCCCTAAATCTATTAATTATGAAATTTAAAAAAATTATACCACTGTTGCTCGCTTCATTTTTTTTTACTGTTTCCTGTAGTAATGAAGACAACAGCAGTGTTAAAAATGAAAATTCATTAGCTTCAGTCACTACTTCGCCAGGTACTGCAAAAGTTGGTAATTGTAGTGAAGTTCCGGGTTGGGCTTCTCAAAATGGAGGAACTACAGGTGGTGGCAGCTCGCAGGAAACGGTTGTGGCTAATTACACAAGCTTGAAGACGGCTATCGAAAACAGTAATGTAAAAGTCATCAAAGTATCAGGGACTATTGCAATTCCTGCTACTTCTACCGGAAGATTACTCCTTCAGGGGCAATCGGGCAAAACTATATATGGTGAAAGCGGAGCAAAACTGGTTTCAACAGATCAGACTACTGCAAATTCCGGAATTATTAATATTAAAAACTGCACTAATATCATTATAAGGAATTTAATATTTGAAGGCCCCGGCGCTTACGACACAGACGGCTGGGATAATGCCATAATAGATAACTGCCAGAATGTTTGGGTTGATCATTGTGAATTCAGAGATGGCGTAGATGGTAATTTAGATATCAAAAATAAATCTGATTTTGTTACGGTATCTTATACAAAATTCACTTATCTGAAAACTCCAAAAGCAGGTGGTCCCGGAGGTACAGATGATCACAGGTTTTCAAATCTAATTGGTTCAAGTGACACGGCTACAGGTGATCGCGGAAAATTGAGAATTACTTTTGCAAGATGCTGGTGGGGACCTGGCTGTAAAGAGAGAATGCCAAGAGTAAGATTTGGAAAAGTGCATATTATAAACAGTTATTTCAGCAGTTCGGTGAGCAATAAATGTATTATGGCTGGTTTTGAAGCGGATATCAGAATTGAAAAAAATGTATTTGAAAGCGTTAATAAGCCTATTGATCTGATGACTGGTTTTACAGCTGTAACAGTCCTGGATAACAGTTTTCCTAATACCACAAATACTGTAAGCGGGAGTAATGCTTTTACACCCCCATATAATATCGTTACGCTGCTTACAACCGCTGTAAAAGCCGATGTTACCGGCAATGCCGGTGCAACTTTTACCGGCAATATTTGTGGTTCTTTTTAAAGTTAGTCCGTTGGTGTAATTTTAGTACATAGAAATGTATGTAATAATTATGGTAAAAAAAATGTATTGAATTAGACTTTGAATTACCTGACGGGCTACTGTTTTTTGAAGCATATATTTAGTTTTTAGAACTGTAATATATGCTTCATATTTATGCAAAAATGTACTTGAGAAGAAAAAATAGCCAGTATTCGGATTGTATTATTTCTTCTTTGCCGTATCAAGTTCATTAGTCTTGTCTTCTAAAGCCTTTTCAAGAAGTTTTATTTTTTTCTGATAGATTTTATTAAGCTTGACAACAGCATCAATTTCCGGAGTTTTTTCAACTTCAGTTTTAACAGATATAGAACTTTGAAAATTAATAATTTCATCGACGCTTACTTCTAAAACAGCAGCTATTTTTAGTAAACGGTTTTTTCCTAAAATAGTTTTTCCCTTTTCAATCTTATTGTAACCTGACTGTGTTAGTCCCAATTGTCCGGCTACATATTCCTGGGTATAATTTTTTAATTCCCTTATATTCTTGATATTATTTAGTATTGCGTTCCACATATAGTAAGGATAGTAATAGTCTTATTTGGCAATACGCAAAATTATATACATTTATGATTCATACATATAAACTTACCTCAAGGTAACTATAATATCATTTTTGATTATACCAGAATAAAATTTAAGCATATATATCCTACATAACAAATGGTGAAAAGATATATTTTTGATTTAGTTATTAATAAAAAAAAGTAACCCAAATATTTGTGACCAATGATTATAACTGATGAAAGTATCCCTGACGGGAATGATAGAAAAGAAAGGATTTTGAAATGTAAAACAGAAGTAGTTTCTATTATGGACGCTATTTACGTTATAGCAGGCAGTAAATGGAGAATCCCTATTACAATAGCACTGATGGAAGGAAATAGAAGATTTGGCGAGATTATGAAAGAGATTCCTAAAATTACTTCCAAAGTATTGGCACAGCAATTAAAGGAAATGGAACTCAACGGTTTTGTTGAAAAAAAGATTTTTAAAGATAGTGCAATAAGAACTGAGTATGAACTCACCGAATACAGCTGGTCAGTCAAGCCGGTAATATTGGCGCTAAGGGATTTTGGAATCAGTCATCGTGAAAAATTGAGACAGGAAATACTGTGAAAAGATAATTTTAATTTTTTTATTTTATAACGAACTAAATATAATGATAACACCGATATCATCGAAATCATTTTCCGGATCTGGTGCAAAAAAGAAATCTTAATATCCTTTATTTTGTTTTTTGTAAAAATAATTGAATTGCTATCGCAAATAATAAGGCTATTGAAAGTTTAGTTTTCATTTTTACTTTTTTTTGTTACAGTGATTAAGCACGGAATTATCATTATGATTAAAGCATAGATAATTATACCGCTAAAATAAATTTTTGGGCTCAATTTATTTTCCTCTCTTAAAATCATTTTTTCTACTTTCTTACAGTACCATACTTTTAAATATTCGCCTTTAGAATCGGATAATGTATTTTGTTTCAAATAGGATCTATTATAATAGATATTATCTTTTTTTTGATGTTTTTCTAGGGTACCATAATACCATGAATTTGACCCACTAGAACTTGTAGAATTGTTTTCTTCTTTTTTAGAAATATATAATTTATCTTTTTCATAATACTTGTCTGGATATAAATTATAATAAATTAATTTAAGATTCATAAACCCATGCATTGATTCAGAGACAAATGTACCAATAGCAAAAACTAATAGGATGTAACACAATATTTTTTTCATTTTTATTATTTAGGAGTTTCTACTATTTGTGTTTTTTTATAAAGCGGGGCTGTTTCATATTTTATCCCATCTCCCCCGCTAGCGCGAGCGTCTCGCTCGTGCCCGCAACGATTATCAATTAATATCAATTTCTAAAATAGTTTAGTCATTATCTCCATAATTTCTGGCAGAGCTATATTTCCAGTCTATAGGATTTATTACAAAGCCAGTTTCAACGGGATTGTTATGGATGTAATTTAATTTTTGCTCAAAAACTTTTAAGGACCAAATTTCAATAGATTTGTTGTTTTGCTGCCAAAACTGCCTAAGTTTTACTTTGCTGTTTTTCTTTCCGGATCTTTCAAACATCCATAACATCAATTGTTTCCTGCTTTTTTGTGGATTTTCTTCAATTGCTTTGAGCATTTTTCTGGATGTAAAGCCTTTAAAGTCTCTTATTAATCCTGAAGGATCTCCATTTGCCGATCTAAAAATCAAATGAATATGGATAGTCATGATACAATAGCCATAAAGTTCCATAGCCTTATATTTCTGCAATAATCTAATGACTCAGTAATGTTATGTAAAATATTCATCTGTTGTAAATACATCTATCCAGTAAACCGTAGCAAAACTTATAAAGTATGCTCCGGTTTTTTCTCCAAACTTGTATTTTCTGCTAATTTGTTTTTTTGAGCTAATGTAAGAAATACTTCTATATTTATTAACTGTATAGTTTTGAGTTATGTAAAAAATATACCTTGTGTTCACGAGCGGGACGCTCGCGCTAGCCGGGGGATTATGAGGAGATAAAAAAAAAAGCGCAAAGTCAGAGACATTTGCGCAGCAGTATCAGCAGTATCGTTTTTCATGAGAACACTTTGTAGAGCGGAGAAATTTAGTGTATATCCGAGCGATCGGGTTGCATTTTATATTTTATTTATTGTTGTTTTTCAAAGATATGTAATGTGCCTCCCGTATCCAATGCATACAAATTATTATCTCCTATTTGAATGTCGTTTATAATAATTGATGGGCGTGGTGCTAAATCATTAATACGTTTGTACCAAACAATTTTGCCACTGTGTCTTTCTATTATTGAAATAGTAGAAATTTCTATATCTCTGCAGTAAATATATTTATCGTCAAGCCTCATTCCTTCAGGATTTGACCACTCGTTTTTAAAGTAATCTGGATTTATTTGAGTAAGGTTATAAACTTTTAGACCAGTTTCGGGTTGGGTTAAATCTATTTCCCAATATTGCTTGTTATAAACTCCACAGAGTTTTTTATTAATCTCATCAAATAAAGAGTAGGAATAAGTTGATAATGAATTACTGTCAGGAGCTTCAAAACCGACGTGTCCAAAATTTAAAAGATGTTTTACTGTTCCATTACTAATATCAATACCAACCAATATTCCCCAATATGTAGTAAGCCATAATAGATTTTCTGCTATTCCAAATATATTTTTTATATAATCATCTTTAGGAATACTTGGTTTTAAGTCTAATGTCCATTTATATTCACCAGTAAGAACTGATAGAGATTTGATAAAATAATTTTCAATATGACAATATATAAAATTGCCAAACGACATGTAATATTTAATATTATCAACTTGTCCAACATTTATAATTATCTTATTTGTAATAGTGGATAAACAACTTCTAATTGAATTTTTAAAGATAAAAATCATGTCCTTTATTTCTCCATTTAATCCTATGTTAAAATCCAATTTAGTTAATATAGACTCATTAATATTTATTAGGTAGTTTTCCCAATTCTCATCTTTCAACCAAACATTGTTCTTAGTAATATCGAATTTTAATAGTATCGGAGCAATATTATATTGATCTCCATTAATAAAAAAAACATTATCAAGTGTATAAGCAAGAATTTTATTTAAACACAAAAAATTCTTTATTTTTTTTTTTTCTTCAATTTTTTTATACATGATTACCTTACTTTGATAAAATCGTAAAAATCATTTTCAGTTTCACTAATAATCTCCTTGAATTGTTCTTTAGGAGCTTTTGTAGCTGTGTCAGATAAATCAAACAAAATTTGTCTTAAGCTCACATTGTTCCAAATAACTTCAAACAATTCATTTCCTTTAGCACTCAAGCTTGGAGTTTCTGTACTACAACCACTGCACAAGAAGTTCTGAAATTTTAGCTTGACAGCATCTTCTGTTCCTGCTTTTCTTTGTTCAAATACATATTCCAATTGATTGATACTATTAATACGACTAAAGTACGCTTTTAATTGGCTAAATTTAGGAATACTTGCTTCTGCATAACTTTTATATTCATACCACTTAGGATTGCCACTTCGCATTTCTACATCAAACTTACAAGAAGAAGGATTAGTAGCTGTACCGCAATCAAGTATTTCATCAAAATCTAAATCTACTCTTGCCACATCATCTGCACTTAGTGTATTCATTTGCTGTATGCCAAACCACATCCCATCAAAACCATTTTGGGTTTGTGTTTTAAGCGGGCTCAAGCTTTCTTTAAAGCCAGAGACACCATCATAATTATCAATCAGTAGTTTTAATGCTTTTAAATATTCAATTAACGCCACACTGTTATTAAACTTAGTTTGTGGGGTTAGGACATTGTGGTTTTTTACCACTTTTGTTAACATGACTTTATAATTATCGGTTCCCTGATTTAAATTGTTTTGCACTTTAGTATCTGTTAGCATGGAAACTATCTGGTTAATGTAATCCATATTTTTTCGATGAACAGGGTAAACGCTTAATATTTGCCATGCATTTACAACATTAATATTTATTTGCGGTATGTTATCCCTTAGTTGCGGTGTTGATGCAGTAGTTGTACCGGTTACATCATTAAAAAATAATAAGATTTGATCTTTATCCCAATTCAATAATTCAGTTATTACCGGATTTGCATTTATTGCAGTTAAACCAACACATAGTTTAGCTATGGCGGCATGTGCACCAACTTTAGCTTGTAGTTGCTCAAATTTTTTGCATGTAGCCTGATCATGTTTAACACATACGGTACACTTATCTTTCTTCTCTTCCTCTTCTTTTAATTTTTTGGCCACTACTGCCGAAGCATATACAATCTGAACTACACCTTTTACGGATTCTGTTTCTGCTACAATTAGTTCAATGATACCTTCTTTTCCTTTAAAAGAAGTAAGTTTGTATGGTACCAGTTGTATAACTGGTACATTTTTAACTTCAGGTATAATTTTAGTTACCGGGTCTGTTGGATACATTTGAATAAGTTTCCCTTCTTTTGCAATTCCGACCTCTGCTATATCTTGTAGGGCGTATGCAGCATTTCCGTCATAAGCACTAAAATTTTGGAAAGCATTATTTGTAATCACATTTCCTTGCTGATTTAGTTGCCTTATTGGAGTACTAGCGTTTTCAAAAGAAACTCCTGCGGAATTTGGGGTCCCTTTAATAGGCATCTCATCAACTAAACTAATTATTTTTGCACCACTATTAAGGTCACTCAAATCATCTAAAGCATTTTCAATATCTTTTAAGGCTTTACTTTCAACAGTAGCTATAGTTTCTCCGGTTGTAGCATTTTTAATAAGCGTTTTTCCTTCTGCTTCCATTAGAGTGACTCCTTTGGCCGCTAATTTTTCATTCAGCATCAAAGCATTTTCAGTAAGCGAAACACTTATTTTAGACATTTTAGCAATCTGGCTAATTTTTGCTACAGCATATTCTCCAGCTGTATACAGAATTGGAACAATCATTACAGTCAATTGCCCATAACGGTAATAACAGATATCCGCAACTTTTCCTGTTTTTAATATAGTTTTATCACATTCAGTGAAATAAGTTTTTTTGAATTCATTTCCAATTTTTATTGCCTTATCGATGGTTTCAGAGTACGTATTGTAAGGTGGTATCAATACTACATTTATTATCTGCTTTGGTTCTAATTGACCGCCTTTGTTAATAGTAGTACTAATTGATTTTAAATTTTCATAATATTTTACGTAACCCTGAAGATTTGCTTTTAAACCTTCTTTTACTAAAGTAGCTAAACCGTCAACTAGAAGAACTACATCAATCATTGCAATGGCTTCATGAGTTGCCCCTGCTAAATATTGCTCTACTCCACCTGCATTTGCAATACTTTCTTCATTTGTAGCACAATACCACATACCAAAGAATCCCTGATAGAATACAGTACAAATTTCGACAGCAGCCTGATCAGAAGGCTTCATGTTTTTATATATTACATTCTCATGAAGTTTTGTTAGACTACTATTTATGTAATCTACCATACAATTGTCTGAAGTTTTGAAATCAGGAAATAGATCCTTAATTGATTTAGGAATTTGTAATTGGTATTGTAGTTTTAAAGTTTCTTTTCCAGTACTATCATAAGTAGCTAGTATATAAGAAGCTTTTTTTAAAGCGTCGGCTAATTTTTCTTTGTATTTAGGATCGTTTTTATCTAAAATTATTACTTCAGAAGCAACTGCATCATCACCAATTTTTGCATCAAGTTTACTAATAAGGTCTTTTAGTCTTTGTTCGTCGGTACCATTACCATTGCCTGTGCCACTATTACCAACACAACCTAACGTACTAGAGTAAATTTTTAACTTATCTGTTTTTTCAATTTTGTTGATTTTGGTGATATAGTCTGTCAAGTCTTTTTTAGCAAGGTCAGTTTTTATTTGATCATAATATGTTCTAATATATTTTCTTTTACTACAATCTTCATTATTTTTATAAATTAGCCAAAAAACCGTTGTTTTTTCATATTTTTCTTCAATTTTAGTTTTATAATTCATTTCAGGATAATCTTCACCAGTCCCATCAACTTTATATGTGTTACTTGTAGTATTCCATATATAATTTACGGTTTTGCCATTTTCTGAACTTTCGAAACCCCCTAACATTCCTTCAGGAACTATTGGGACTAGCCCTCCAGAAAGTATTGTAGTTTCATTAGTTCTTACAAATTTCCAGTTAGGTGTAAGTCCAAACCCTCCCGCCAAAGCCCCAGAAGAACTCTTCTGAAATCCATAAAACTTCCACCCACCACTGTGAATAATATCCCAGTCGTTATGAGACAGTATAGTACCGTCTCCGTAATCCATTAAAAGATCCGTTTTTCCTGATTCTGCATCAGTTGAGAATGGGTGTTTCAGACCAAAAATACCGTGACCTAATTCGTGTGCAGCAGTTTTTAAAGTACCATTGTTAAATACAAAAGCATACTGACTTCCCAAAGGCATAAAACCTTTATAACCATTTCCACCTGACTTTCCTGTATATAAAACATAATAGGTTTTATCGTTGTATTTAAAGTCAGCATTGGATTCTATCTGGCTGATGATATTGTTTTGGTCATCGGTATAAAGTTCCAATGCTCCACTATCTCCACATTGTATTTCATCTGGTAATGAACCAATAGCAACCTTTTGGGTAGTAACATCAAACTTAATCCCAACTTTGTTATAGACTTCATTAAGGAAAGTTTTTGCCTCATTAACATCAGGAGTAGTGGCTCCGTTTACACTTAAAAGAGTGATATTTATAACAGGCTTTTTGGTCAATTGCCAGATATTAACTTTACCGGCAATGTCTGATTTTCCGTCAATAGTTTTGGCGGCATCTTTAGAATCTTTCTCTTTTGCACCTTTTACCGTTGCAATGATGCTTTCTTTAGAGAAGTTTAATGTTCGTTTAAGTGTGATCTCAGCTTTCGTAGCACTTTTCCATTTTACATCAACAGAGGAGCCGGTATTGGTTTTAAAAACAATATCGTCTTTGGTTTTTCCGTTTTCAAAATCGGCTTCTGCAATTAAGATATCAGGACCATTTAAATCTGAAACCGCTTTGTAGTTTACGTTATAGACATTTCCATCTTTTGTTTTAATGGTTTCATAAGTAGCTTTAAGCTTTTCAGAGCCAGAATCAGGCAATTCATCAAAAGCGTAAAGGGCTTTAGGGCCGTCCTCAAAAGTAACTGAAACATCAGAAGAGGATATTTGTGTTACCTCTCCGCTGCTCGAAATTCCGTTGGTGTTTGCCGCAATAGCTCTACCGCCTTCTGCAGATTTGATAAAGGTAGGTGCACCGCTGCCATTAGCCGGAATATTGACTACATCACCGCTTTTATCAATATAAACCTGATCATAAACTGATTTAGGCAATGTGGTCGATTCGCCATTAGTACCTTTGATGGTGGTACTGCCATCCGAATTCAATGTAACTCCGTCTTCTTTTACTTCATATGCTAACTTGCCTTCAATAGGTTTACCGTTGCTTCCGGCAATATCATTAGTAATTTTATCGACATCGAGCATTTTATCCCAGTTATCTTTGTCATAACTAGCCACAATCTCACCCGAAATCAGTTTAAAGTCGGTGTTGACACCAATATCTTTGAAAGTAATTTTGATACGGGAGAACTGACCAATGTTGATCTTTTCACCTCCCAGGGCATCAGCAGCATCAATCAGCTTTCTGAATTTCTCTAAGAAGGGAAGCGTTACATAACCGTCACCAGTAAAAGTTCCGTTGCTTCCAGTACTATTAAGGACTACAATAGGAAAATCACCTGCAGTAACAACATCATTAGGGAATAGCTCAGGCAGAGGATTTTTATTAGACAGATCTTTAGGATCCGGTTTGATACCACAGCCCTGAAAAGCAATTTCGTCTTTAACAAGGGTTGTAAATTCCTTAATCGTGCTATGGGTATATTTTCCAACTTCGCATGATGCTCCTACGGTGTATTCGTAAACAGCATTTGGTTTTAGGTTGCTTAGCGTTAAATTTTCCCTTGGTGTAACGAGTTTATACCATTCTGAATCTGCATTTTTTTCACGGTAATTGACCTGATAATCATAATTATCGATATTGCCGCTCCAGGTTATTTTGGCCTGATTTTCACTAACTCCTGAAGTTGCTATACCAAGAGGTGCAGTACAATAGGTTTCGTAATCGAAAGAAAAAATTTCGCTGTATCCGTTATTTTTGAAAACACCTATTTCTTCGGCACCAAAAATAGCCTTCGCTTTGATACGCCATGCGTATTTTTTTCCGGGAATCAACTGCGGTTCATTAATGCCGTATTGCAGTGTTGTGTTTCTTGTGGTAGTAGTATACAATGGGGGAGAGTAGGCAAATGCATTTTGAATGGGAGTGTATTTGTCCCAGATTTCTACTAGTGAGAATTCGTATTCTACATTGCTGACATTGATGCTTCTTGGCGTCCAGCCGAAAACAATATTCTGAATATTTTGCTGCATGAAAGAAGCATTATTCAAAGGCAGATTCAAAAATGGAGGATCGTTCTGGAAAATAATAGTATTGGTGCCGGTTTTATTAGAAAGCTTTCTGCCGGTAGCAAAATCATATACTTCTACATAAATATTGTAAAGCCCTTCCGGTAAAGGCTGTGCATACTGATTAGGAGTAAGTCCCAGAAGGTTTTGATATTCAAAGTAAGGAGCCAGATCTACATTAGTCAACTGTAACGGAACTCCTCCTTCTAGATACAGCGGACGGGCACCTGTAACAAAATCATTGGTGTTAAACGATATTCCGTTGCCCTGAAAGTAAATTTTCAGTTTTACCTGTCGGTTCGAAATGGTTAAATCGTTTAAAACAATCTGAATTTTTATCGAACTGTTAATTGTAGATGCATCGGCATAATGGCTTAGATAAATAGGAGAGGGCTGCTTGATTTGTGTTGATACCGATATGGGATAACTCTGTGCATAGCTCTCAAAGCTGGCAAAAGAGCTTAACAGCAATAGGTACAGATATATTTTTTTTAACATTTTAGGTAAGTTAGGCTTGTCCATTATTTTGACGGTTTAATATCCTGGTATGTACTTTATTTTTGAATATATTTTAAATCAATTTCATCATTTGAGGCATTTTGAACTGCCAGATCATGATAAAACGGAATTATTTTTAGTTCGATGGCGTCCACTATTTCGGATGCATTCTTTTTTTCTTTAATCAATTTAAAAATGGCTTCAATATTTTGTTTGCTGAATTCGGCTGCATTTTCATTTTGCTGGATTTCTTGTGAAGGGATTTTAGAAAGTATCGCCATTTCACGAAGCATCCATCGGTGGTTTTTCAGTTGGTTGCGGCTGTTGTTGCTTCTTTCTACCAGTTTTAAATATGAATTATAGCTGGTTCTGTCAGTAATATCGGTTTCTTTTATATTATGAAGCGGGTGACTGTTTACTCTTCCAATAGCTGCTGTGTAAGCATTTTCAAGACTTTCATCTTTTTGGCTCATTTCTTTTTCGAGTTTCTGGGCAGTTTCAGCTAAATAAGTGTTGTATTTTTCTGAATTCTCTTTTTCTTCGTTAAATGCTTCCAGATAATCCAGCACTTTTTCCTTCAGTTCCTTATCGTCAGGCGTAAGGGAAGCCAGTGTTATTAAATGCTCTAAATGCTCTTTTTCGGCTATTGGCAAAGAATTTAAAGAAAGTTGTTTTTCTTTCAGCTGGGCTATAATATCTTCACGGGTTCCTTCAAATAGCTGATTCTTAAAATTGATTTTTAAGACAGGTGCAGAAGCTGTTTTATCCTGATTTTCCGGAAGAGGTTCTCTTTTTGGACGCATTTTAATTTTATCAAAGGAATACGTATAGGCTAAGGTTGCTGTAAGATCATTATTCTTTTGGGTTGCTGAATTACTGAATAAAGCAATTACACCCATATTGAAATTGTGGTTTTGAAGATAAATATAAGATCCGTTTAACCTGAAATTGATGATGTCATTTTGTTTATCACCATTGTTATAACTGGTATTGTAGCTTGTAGAAGCATTAGTGGTCAGTTTTTTGTCAAAAAAGAGCTTTGAGGCACCAATCGTTGGCCCAATTATGAGATTTTTCCCGGAATCAGTCTTCCCGTAAGTATTGTTTAAGGATCCTGTAAAATTCAAATCTTTTTCAGGATAACCTACAGTGTAAGCAATACCCGAGTTGTAGTAGGTAGAAGCGCCTCCTTCTATTGTTCTTCCTTGTTGCTGGTTTACGGCATCCTGCATAGAAAAATTAGCATTTATGGCTTTTTTCAGGCGCTTGTCACTTTTTATCAGATAGTTGATATTTAATGCAGCATTTTGATTGACCTGCCTGAAATTTAAGGTATCCAGATAATCATAATCAGAAACCTGATTGATATAGTCAAACTGGTTTCGGCTGTTGGTATAAGACTGAAAATTAGAGTAGTTTACATTCAGGTTTAATTTTTCATTAGGCCTGAAATCGGCTGTAACAGAAGATACCACACGTTTCATCTGGCTTTGTTTTTGTTTGTCCAGATTGTCTTTTTGAAGACCAAGGTTTAAGGCTAGTGAAACTTTGTCCTTTAATATATTCTGAGTAGCATTCACTGTAATATTTTCCAGATCATTATTGAAATAATATCCTCCTAAAGTTCTGTAATTAGGGTCAATTCTTTCATATCCAAGTCCAAGCGTACCTTTTCCGGCAGGATAAGTAAGCTGACCTTTAAAAGCATCGTAGCTGGTTGTAGTACTGTTTTTATTTAAGAAGAAAGACGAGAGGCTATTTCCTGTTCCATTGCCGTCAGCACGTAAGTCTTCAGTAATGCTGCTGTTGGCATATTCAGCAAATACCTGCATTTTTTTAAATACTTTAAAAGAAGATTCAATACTGATGGCCGCATTGTCTTTTGGAGTTACTCCTAATTCAAAAGGAACCGGTGCAGATAATGAACCGGCTTCATCTTTTGCTTTAAAAAAGGTAACGCCCAGATTCACTTTTTCAAAAGCATAAGATGTTTTAAAACCGTATCCGACCCTTTTATAAATGGGTACAATTTCGGGATAAAGATTGTTATACTCACTTCTTTTTAACAAACGTCCGTACATGGCACTAATTTTAAAGTTGCCCTGTGGAGTAAGGTCAACACCCACTCCTGAAAATTGATGTCCGCTCAGGGTATAAGGAGAAAAAGTCATACTCACATCTCCAATATGTCCTGTAATCCATTTATAAGACGGATGTATGCTTAATCGGTTCATCAGTACAGGTTTACCATAACCCAGTTTTTGATTGGTGTATGAAAATGAAAAAGGTAAATTGTATAAGCCTGCTACATTTACATTAATGTTTCCGTTCAGAAAATAACTGAAAGGCTCTCTTGTTGCATTACCAGAATAAAAAACAGTATTGGCAGATGCACCACCGCTTACATTAACTAATTTGGCTTTGCCGAGTTCCTGTACATTAAAGTTTTGCGAAAAACCAAATGCACTTAGTAAGAGCAGGTAAGTATTAAATAATATTCTTTTTAAAGTCATTCTTTATATGCTGTGAGCATCAAATTCGAAAAAGTGTGCTCTTTGGGTTCGTTATTAAATTGATGTTTGTTGTCGGATCAGTTAAGATTACTGAATAATGATTTTTCTCAGTTTGCTCCCCTGCTGCGATTCAAACAGTACAAAATAAAGTCCTGGTGGCAATCCGCCTAAATTAAAGTTGAACAGATAATTGTCTTTTCCGTCTTCTTTTTTAGAATCAATAATAAGGTTGTTGTTTAAGTTGTATACCTTAACATGTGCCGGCATAATTTTATCCAGGGTTACATCAACTGTAAAAATTCCCTGTGATGGGTTCGGATAAATTTTCAGGTCAAATTTTTTCTCAGTAATAGGTTCGTCATCAGGATTTTCTTCATATTCTCCTTCGGTAACCAGAATTTGTTTGGTCTGGAAAGCGGTGCAATTTCCTTTTTTAGTGTTTAAAGTAATTTCATACTCTCCGGTTTCACTAAAACTGATTTCGGCATAATCCTTATTTTTAGTTACGATGTTTGCTTTAGCAGGTAAAACCCATTCAATTTCATCAGCGGCAGGATTACTGATGTCCACAATGATAATTTTTTCATTTTTGAATACCTGGCTTGACATGGCAAATTCAGCATTGATAGCTGTATTTTGACTAAATATCTGAATGGTATCTGTAGCTTCACAACCTAATTTATTGGTTACAGTTACGGTATAATTCGCAGGTTCAGAAACTGTAATCATGGCTTTATTGCTGCTAAAACCTTTGTCAGATTTCCATGAATAAGCTGCTTGGTCATCTGCAATTGTAGCATTAATAGTTAAAGTCTGTTCCCAGCATAAGGTCACATCTTCACCAAGGTTTATAACATCTTTAGGTGGATTTTCGATAGTATAATTTCGGGAAATAATGCAGCCTTTAGCATCTGTAATTTCAATTGTATAGTTTCCTGCCGATGCATTGCTTAAAGTATTTGTTTTTTCTCCGGTATTCCATGCATAAGTATAAGGTGCAATTCCGGCTATGGGAGTTACTACGATTGTAGCATCAGAACCGCCATAGCAGGTTGGAATTTTTATTTTTTCTGCTGCATCCAGATGAGCAGGAGCTGTTGTTGTAATCGTTTTTATAATTGTACAGCCACCACTATCAGTCACCACTACACTATAATTTCCGGGAGGGACGTTTTGTATACTGGCTGTTTTAGCTCCTGTATTCCACGAATAATTGTACGGCTGGGTACCACCTGTTGGTGTTGCGTTTATAGTCCAGTCATTAAAATCTCCGCATAACACATAATCAGATGTCAGTATATTGGTTAAAATTGCAGGTTCTGTTACAGCCAGAACTGGACTTGTAGCTTTATTACCATTAGAATCAGTAACAATTGCATAGTATGATCCTTTACCAATACCGCTTAAAGTTGCAGTTGATGCAAGGGCTGTTGGATTTCCGTTTTCAAACCATTGGTATGTGTAGTTTTCTCCGGACTTTAAGAACCCTCCTGTTGTCGTTGATTTTAAGCTTCCGTTTTTATCACCATAACACAAGATACCATTTTGAACAGCAATACTTGTTTCCAGCAATGGCGGTTCTGTTACTTCTAATAATGCAGAAGTCAGTTCACAGTTTTTAGAATCTGAAACCACAACGTAATATTTGCCTGCAGCTAAGTTTGTTGCTGTATTTGTATTTTGATTGATAGTGGTATTATCACTTTTAAACCATTTATAGGTATAGTTGCCATTACCTCCCTGTGTAGTAATGCTGGCAGATCCGTTGCTTAAACCTTTTCCGGTAGCTGCAGACGTGACAGCAGTTATGCTTAATGCAATAGGAGAAGTAATTTTGATAGTCGTATTTGGACTATCACATCCTTGGGAATCTTTTATAAAAATGGTGTATTCTCCTTCGGCTAAATCCGAAATAGTTGTATTGGTTGCATTAGTGAAACTTTGCCAGTCTTTAACTAACAAACCTTTGTAAAAATAGCGATAACTGAAATTTCCATTTCCTCCAGAGGCTGTTAAGGTAATTTTTCCATTACTGTCCCCGAAACATTTTACAGGTTCCTGTGTTGTTGAAAATACTAACGGATCAGGCTGTGTAATAACGATTGTATTGCTGGTTACTTCTACTTTTTTTGAATCTTTTACAATAGCATAATAACTACCTGGTTTTGCATTTAGCAGGACATCCTGGGTTTCGTCAGCTAATAAAGTATTATTATGATACCAAGAGAATGTTTTACTACCCCAACCACCATCTGCAGTTATTTTTATAATCCCGTTATTGGCATTATAACAGCTAATGTTTTGATTCTGGTTTACACTTATAGTTAAAGGATTGTCCCTGAAATCAAAATCAGCATATTTGATACATCCGGTAGCATCCTGAGCAGAGATGTAATAATGATCCTTTGTCAATCCCGAAAAATCAGCTGTTATTGAAGGACTATCGGAAATCGTTTGTATTATTGTTTCTGCTCCTGCACCATTTTTTGTATAAAATTTATATTCATAGTTAGCTTTTCCACCTGTGATTTCAAAGTGCAGAGTACCGTCATTACCGTTTACTGCAGTCGGGTTACGATAGGTTATTTTTTCAATATCAAATCTAAAATCATCAGGTTGGGTGATTTCAATGTTTTCTAAAACGCCAATACAATGAGTAGCATCGCTAATATTATAATTTGCATCACGAACTTCAACTGCATAGATACCTGCTGGGAAAGTATTTAATGACGTTGGGGTAAAGTTTTCGTAAATAGAGTTGGAGAGATTTTTCTTTTTCCATTGATAGGTGTATCCGGGAGTTCCACCTGATACAGAAAGAGCAATTGTTCCGTCCTTATCTCCAAAACATCTTACGTTTGATTTTGAAGCTAATGAAACAACAATCGGCGTAGGTTGTTTAAAAACTACATCAATACTATTCGATTCGATTCCGCTTGCATCAGTTGCAGTAAGGGAATAATCTCCATCAGCTATGTTAGCAAAGTTTGCTGTATTACCGTTAATGCTGGTTACAGCAGTCGTATTTTTATTTTTTAAATTATAGGTGTAAATTTTATCCGCCTGATTTTGATTATAAGTTGCCCCTCCATTGGCTGTAGCAACTAGCGAACCTAATAAGCCATTACATTTAGCCTGAAGATGTGTTTCAGTAAGTGCAGGTTTCGTAGGCTGCTCAATTATATATGTTTTTGAATCAAAACAATGATTAGAATCGGTTACCGTGACACTGTAAATACCAGCAGGAGTATTAGAAAGCACAGCACTGTTCGTACCCACAATTGTACCAGCATTATTTTTCCATTGGTAGGTGTAAGGTAATGTTCCTCCCACTGCGCTTATTTCTATTTTTCCAGTTGATAAACCAAAACCGGTAGTTGGTGTAACTATTGCATTATCTTCTATAATTACGGATTTAGCAGGCTGGGTGATCTGAATAGTTTGTTCAACAGGTCCGCAAAGATTTTTGTCATTTACTCGTATCGTGTAAGTTCCTTCAGAAAGTCCTGAAATGATTCCGTTCTGATGATCGACATTACCTCCAGTGCTAATTATAGAATAGGGTTTTGTGAGGTCAGTATCTTTTGTTCCCCCAGTTATGTGGAGTGTAATCGTTCCGTTATTTCCTCCAAAACAGGAAACATTTTCTTTTGTGTATGTAAAAGCCAATTGATCCGGTTCAGTAATCGTAAATGTATTGGTTCCAAAAAGAGCATTACTATTTGCATCTTTAACAGTAACTACATAACTGCCTGCTCCTAAACCAGATGCTTTTGAAGACGTTGAAGCAGCAGAAATGATCTCGTTAGAAGTATATTTTATTCCGGTCGTAGTGTTGATCCATTCAAAACGATATTCTTTAACACCACCTTTTACTATCATTGTGTATTCTCCTGAAAAATCTCCCTTACAAAGAATATTTGTAAAAGGAGTCTGAATTAAACTAACCACTTCAAGTTTATCAGGCTGGGTAACAGTATAATCAATTTGAGGCAGCGTACAGCCATTAGCATCTTTTATAATTAAGTGATAGATGCCGGCGCTGAGATTGGCTATTGAGGCTCCAGTACCAATTATTGCAGTTGCACTGCCTTTTCTCCATTCGTAGCTATAATTTGGTTTTCCACCGGTAACAGTAACGGATATACTTCCATCATTGGTTTCAAAACCTTTTAGATGTACAGGTCCCGGACTTGAAACCTGAAGTGGGGCAGTGGGTTGGCTAATTTTGACTGGCTGGCTAAGAGTTGCAGTACATTCATGTCCAATTGCATCTTTAACAATTACGTTATATTCACCAGCTTCAAGCGTATTTAAGTTTCCTGTATAGCTTGTACCGTCTTTGGTCCATTGCTGGGTGTAAGGTGCAGTTCCTCCTTCAATTGTAATTTCGATAGCACCTGTTGCTTCACCAAAGCACAAAACATTGGTTTGCTTGGAAAGGGATACTTTTAGCTTGTCAGGTTGCACTAATGTAAAATTGAGTTGTTCTGCGGTAGCAAAAGGCCCGGGTGCAGGATTTGCACTATCAGTCACAAAAACGCTATAATTGCCGAATCCTATATTTGAAAGACTCGCTGAATTTTCTCCGGATAATGTAGTTCCATTCTTTTCCCATCTGTATTTATAAGGCGCAACACCTCCTGTAACTTCCGTAATCAACTGACCATTAGAGTCCCCGTTACATTTAATAAAAGCAGATTCTTTAATAATTACTTCCAGTTTGTTTTTTTCCAGAATTGTAAAACTGTATTGTACAGACTGACATAAGTTTTTATCAGAAACGGTCAAGTAATAAATTCCTGCCCTGACTCCGTTTAAATCTCGTACACTCGATGTAAAACTATTACTGGATGTCCATTTGTATGTATAACCACCATTACCGCCTACAGGATCTGATGGAAAAATAACAGACCCTGTACTTTGGCCATTAATCGCAACATGTGTTACAGACGGGGATGAAATAGTTATTTTAGCCGGATCTGTAATTATGATATCAGTAAGGCTTTGTGTACATCCGTTTGCATCTGTAACGGTTACAGAATAGGTTCCTGTGGATAGTCCGTATCGGTCTTTGCTGACAGACCCGTCACTCCATTTGTATGTATATCCTGAAGTTCCTCCACTTACGTTAATTTCAATTTTCCCATCACTTCCACCATTACAGGAAACATTTTGTTGCTGGGTTGCAGCATTACTTGCAACCGATAGCGGCTGCAATGGAGATGTAATAGTATAAACAGCCGAGGTGACAGGTACCATTTTATCATCCATTACCTGAACAGAGTAAGAACCTCCTCCAAGGTTATGTAATGTTGCATTTGTTTCGTTATCTATTTTAGTGGCACCTTTGTACCATTGATATTGGTAGGCAGAGTTATTGGCAAGAGTTCCTCCAGATGCCTGTACAGTTATTGTACCTGTATTCTCTCCATAACATTTTACATTTTGCTGGCTGACAAAAGTTACCGCTAATGCTTCTAATTTTGCTACAGCAGGTAAAGAAGTACAATTGTTACTGTCTTTAACCACAACCTCATAAGTACCATTTTCAAGATTGGTAATGATGTTATTGCTGTGTGATGATGTAATTCCGCCTTTCGTAAGGAAATAGGTATAAGTGCCTGTACCTCCGGAAGCATTAATAGTTATTTTTCCATCAGAACTATTCGTCCCGGATGGTTGTGTAGTTGTTAGAGAATTAATACTTACTTCTGAAGGAGCAGTAATTATTATATCATTAGTGCTATCATAGGTACAGCCATTTGCATCGGTAATAGTATAATAGTAATTTCCAGGAGGTAAACCTGTTCTGTCTGCTTGTCCCGTTATATGGGTTGTGGTAAAGGTACCATTCCAAAGAATTGAATATCCTGGAGTACCACCGTTAATATTTAGTGAGATAGTACCATTATTGCTGTCATTACAGGTTAGGTTAGTTTGGGTTTCTGTAACAGATATAGCGGCTGCAGGCTGGGAGATATAAAATTCATTAGACCATTCTGAATTTGCGGGAGTCGCATTGTCAGTAACTAATACCTTATAAGTTCCTGTATACAAACCGCTAGAAATTGTAAGATCTGTTCGGTTGATATCATCAAAAGTACTCCCGTTGCTTTTAAACCATTTATAGGTATAACCTGTAGTCTCTGTTCCACCTAGTGTTTGAGTTACAGAAAGTGATCCTGTATTTTTACCATGACATAAAACGGCGTTACCATTAATAATAACCTCAAGCTTAGCAGGTTGCCCGATTGTAAAAGGATAAGCCAGACTTTCACATACACCATTCTTATCTTTCGCTTTTATAGTGTATTTTCCATATGTTAATTTTGACCAGTCAGTTACAGCTGTAATAGATGAGCCATCTTTCGTCCAGATATAGTCATAAGTGCCAGTTCCGCCTTTAAAGACTACAGTTAATGTACCATTTGCCAGACCAAAGCCTGTCGCATCTGTTTTGTTGAGTACTCCGTCAATCTCAATAGGAGCAGGATTGACAAAAGTTACAGTTCTGGCACCATCAACAGCATTCGGGGTAACAGTAGCCTGAGTTTGTGAATAACCCCAAAAACTTGTGATAAGCAATAATAATAGTAAATGTTTTTTCATAATTTTTATCTTAAGATTATTGCTCAATGCAGTTATTTGAATCTGTTACTTTGATGTTGTACTCTTTTAGTTCTGCCTGTTGTATGGTCACAGTTTTTTTATTTTTGTCTGATGGATCAAATTGTATTCTTTTTACCTGTGTTACTCCGTTGACAATTTCAGTTTCTCCATTTAGGTCATTATAAAAATAAGGAGGAGTGCCACCATCGGCTTCAATATTTATATTAACTTTTCCATTATAGCATATAGGATTGTCAGCCCTGACTTGAAAAGTAAGTGGAGGCGGATTATAATAAGTAAAAGGTTTTGAACCTATCAAAACACCTTTCAGTATGGAAGAATTAGGAACGGTAGGATGTTTGACTTGTGCCTGATAAAAAACTTCATATTCCCGACCACTCTCTAAACTTGTAAAATTTGATATATTAGAATAAGAATATATTTTAGAGCCAGCAGGATATGTAACATTGCTTACAGAAAACATTGGGGTTGATTTGATTTCACCAGAATTGTTTATAGTTTCTCTTATATATAATTGGTAAAGATTTTCATCTTTGTTAGTATCCAATGCCCTGTCGAATGTAATTTCCAATTTTTGAATGCCCTCTCCGCTGCAATTAGGACCTTTGTATTGTACATCGGTAACAGTTGGTGCACAGGGATTATAATCAATTTGAATTGTATTGGTAGAGAATATCCGGTCTTGATTATATCCAATTCTAAAGTATATAGGGCCATAATGATTTTTGTGATTTTCACCTAATAGATCAAAAATAGAAAACCTTGAAACTTCAGTATTATTCATGTTGTGCCCGCCTACAACTTTTTCAGGTACATCACTCCAGGTAATTTGACCATCTAAAGAGTATTGCCAGTGATAAACATAGTTATGAAATCCGGCAGGTGTTGCTACTAAATTTAACATTTCTCCGGCGCAAACTTCAGTTGTTCCTAAATTTGATATTGCCAGGTCGTTGGGGGTTAGTTCAGAATATGCTTCACCTCTTAACTGTTTGTATACACTGCCTTTTAGTAAGTCCTGAATAGAAATTGCATTATTAAAATCATCTAATTCACCACCAAAGGTTATGTATCCCCATAATGAAAACCTATAGTTAGTTGTATTCAGGTCTACAGGTACATTGTTATTAACATAAGTAGATCTGGGTGAATTTAAAAAAAAACGGTCAGCTCCTGTAAGATTAACCGCAGGGCCACCGGACGGATTATATAAATACTCATCATAAGTATACCATTCATAATTAATATTGTCGGTAATGGTTTGATAAAATAAATAAGTATAGCTAGGAACTATCTGTCCAAATCCATTTAGACAAAATCCTAAAAACAATAATAAGTAAAGTTTTCTCATAAACCTAAAGCGATTTTTCGATGCACCCATGTTCATCTATTACTTTTATTTTATAACTTTTTTTTGCGTCGGAAATAGATAAGTTTAAGGGCTGACTGGCACTTCGGCTTATAGTGGTTATATTGTTTGTAGTGGTTGACGTTTCAACTGTTGTCACGGTAAACGGAATTGTAGTTCCTTCGTCTAAAGAATAAGAATATTTTCCGGACCCTCCTTTAACGTTTATGGTCAAACCTCCTTCTCCATTATGGCATAAGGGGTCTGTAGGATCTATAGTAAATGTTAAGGGCTCAGGATCCTGATATACAAAAGACTGTTCGGAAAGGAGATAACCTCTGCCGACTCCACTAACCATGCCTTGGTATTCAACTGCATAGCTGGTATTATTTATGAGTTTATTATTAATGGTTGTGATGATAAAAGAATATTTGTATTTATCTTTTACAGGATCATAAACGAGATCGTAAACCATTTCCTGTGACAATTTAGGCTGATCCTGGTCTATTTTAGGATAGCGAACAATTTGAAGCGGCCATATTGACTCTCCTCCTTCTAATTTTCGGTCAAAATACACATCAAGACTTGTTACAGGATCACCACTACATTTAGGAGCAACATATTCTACGCCCGTTACTACCGGAGCCCCGGCTTTGTAATTAAAGTGTAGGATATTGGTAAAAGACCTGTTTGCTGTACCGTATCCCAGCCTGAAAGATACAGGGCCAAAAACACTGGTATGTGCATCACCAAGCATTTCCTGCATCGTAAAAGCAGTATTGTTGGTTTTGTTTATTTTAAGACCATTAACCAACTTATCTGGTACGCTTTCCCATGAAATTCCTCCATCCGTACTGTATTGCCAGTTGTATACAAAATCCGGAAATAAGCTTGTAGTATGTGCAGCGGGTGTAGTGGCTTGTAAGCGTATTTGTTCACCCGCCAGTATATCAGTTGAGGCCTTGTCCATTCGGGTAATCAAAAGGTCGTTAGGGAAGAAGTTTTTTATTGTAAGATGGCCGTCTGGAGTATCATCAACACCATCATAAGCAATGCCGCCTGTAATAATAGAACATTCTATACAATAATCACGATCAAGAGGATCGCTTGCAATTGTATTTTCATTTCCCTGATAGGGAATACGGCTATAACAATTTGAACCGGATATTCTGGAAAATGGTACTTTTATAAATAAATCATCATAAGTATCACTTCCCCAGGTGTTTGATCCTGAATATCTAAGTTCATAATTCCAGTTAATATATCGATCCTGAAAAAAAATACGACCATTCGCTTCACCATAATATAGATCAGAATGTGGATTAGGATATTGGCCAGGCCAATAATAACGACTGTTTTGTGTATCAACATTTCTTCCCGGGAATTTATCCCCTAAAGGATTAAAAGAATTATCATAATCGTAATGATATCTCAGAATAAAATCATCGTTGATAGGTATAGTATAAGTCCCTGTTATAGGTGTATCCCTGCGGCCTCGAAAATCTTCAGTAGTACCAAAACTCCAAAAATAGGAATTAAAGGTCTCACTACTATAGTACCAACTACTTGAAGTTGAATTAGGCGAACAATAATTAGAAGATAGTCCACAAGCATAATATTCAACATCAAAACTATAGGTAAGCTGTCCAAATGTCCAGTATGAAGTTAAAAAAGCAAAAAGAAGTAAAAGTTTTTTCATATTCAATTCATATTTTACAATCATTGGGTAATGATTTCAAATGTTGTTCGGACACTGGCTTAAAATTTTAAACTAAAGAAATCCATTTTAGAAGTCCTTCCATCTTTAAATACAGCCCTGATCCCATATTTATAATTGGTATTAATGGTAATAGTAGGGTCAGACAAACGTTTTGTTTTTCCGGTAAGCACCTGAATCAACTGTAAAGGTTCAGTATCTGATGCCTTATAAATTTCAAAACTGTTTACCTCGGTATTCGCATATTCCCAGGATAAATCAATAGTATTGGTCATTTTATTGGCTTGCGCAAAAAATCCTTTAATAGCAGGCATTACAGAATATTTAGGCACAAACATAGCCACTTCAGGAGATGCTTTAGAGGTTAAATTACTCTCGTCTTTTGCAAAAATGGCATAGCGATAGGTGTTTCCTTCAACAACTGTTTTATCTTGGTATTTTTCTTCCTTGTTTTTGGTATCCAGAATAAGTGTCCAGTCTTTCTGGTCATTTTCTTTTCTGTATAGCTGATGGCTGACTACATCTTCGCTCTGGCTGTTGACCCATTCCAGGAATACGGCACCTTCTTTTATTTCGAAATCTGAAAAGATAGGGGAAGTAGGAGGGATTACATCAGGTTTTTTAATGATCAGGACTTCTGAAAAATCCGACATATTATAGCGGTTATCAACAGCAATAATTTTATAATATACTTTAGGGTTTAAGTTTTTAATTTGTACTTTATCTTCATAAGAAATAGATTCATGCGGACTCACGGTTATCTGACTGAATTCTTCCTGAGCAGTATTTCCTTTATAAATACGGTATCCTAACAAATCCTTTTCTTTGTTAGCTGTCCAGGTTAGCTTTACTACGCCTAAACTGTCAATTACCCCTTTTAATCCTACAGGTTTTGCAGGCGGAATAGAATCTACAGGCTGTACAAGCATTGGAAAAGAAGTTCTGTTGCTCCCTTGTTTACCGATGGCAGTAATAGTAAAATAATTCGTTGACGAAAGTTTATTGTACGTTACCGAACGGTTTTTTGCAGGTATATTTTTTATTACAGTAGTATAGTTGATATCGTCGCTGTCAGAACGGTTTAATTCAAATCCGGAAATTTCAGCATCGCCTTCTTCCGGAAATTCCCATGTCAGGGTAACAGTTGTATCATCTTTAAAATCCTTAACCTTTAGATGAGGTACGAATTGCAAAATGGCAGTTCCTTTTCCGGTAATGACCTGAGAATAAGGGCTTAATTCTCCAAATGGAGAAATCCCCTGTATTCTGTAGCTATATGGCTTATTGTTGGCTATAGAATCAACATAAAAAATACGGTTGTTATTTGCATTTTCCTGATTTAAAGAAGTGTATGGCTTTTCAGTAATTCTTTCAAAAGTCTTTTTATCTGTAGAGCGTTCTATATAATAACTCCCATACACTTGTGATAAGGTTTTAAAATTCCAGCTAAGCATACTGCTTTTATCTGTAAAGTGAACAGTAAAATCAAGTGGTTTTGGTAGTGGTTCATATTCTTTAAGCCCCACGAATATTCCGCCATAGTCTATGCCGAGTTCATTTTTAGGAACATTTGAAACTACTCTGTAGGCATATTTTTCATTTATTTTGGCTGTTTTATCTTCAAAGCCCAGACCAGCTTTTCTGGCAATTTCAAAATCTTTATCGGCACTAAATAAGGCAAATGTAAAACGTTGTTCATTCTCTTCAGAAAGGTTTACAATGTTTTGAATAGTACCACCTCCCTCTACGGCAAAGCTCTCACCATAAATAGCCTGTGCAATAATAGCGGCATTATCATTATTTTCAATAATTTTTTCCCATGATTCTAGCGGTTCAGGTTTTATAACTTTGGCAAGAATCAATTTTTCAGGTTGCGTCAGGGTTTTATTGTCACGTGTTACTGTATATCTTTCTAATGTATAACCATAAGTATTTAATTTTTTCCAGGCAATTGGGGTAGTAACAGCCCATCGCAATAAGATTCTGTCTTTTTGCACTCTGGCTATAACTTGTATTTCTGGTTTCTTTTCAGTTATAGTATCTTCTTTACTTTGGGAAAAACTGGTAAAACCTATTGTAAAAAAGAATAGGATTGAAAATAGGGATCTCATGTTTAATTTGATTTGTTGAAAGTAAAAACAGAACTGGTTCCTGACTGTCCGCCAGGTAGCGTGTAATTCAGTCTTATATTATAAAGCCCCTTTTTTATGTAAGGGAATTCTCCATTTATGATGCGATCATATTTTGCGATCATAGCCTGATTAGATGTATTTAGATATTTGTTTACAACCTTATATCGTAAATCGATAAAGTCATTTTTAAAATAGAATGGCAGGTTATAACGATATGGCAGATATTCTTTTAGCATAAAGCTGGTTGGATTGTTAAAAATATAATCCTGATACCAGGCCATGGTTTCAACTCCCCTCACAGGTGGAACACCTAAAGCAATATTAATACTCTTATCCAGTTTTAAATCAGCTTCCAGAGGATATCCCTGATAAATAAGAGGATAGATCTCATTGTTATAATAGTTGTTGTCTAAAATAGCTTCTGTACTTACAAGCGGTTGAAACAGAGTTTTTGAATTACCAATAAGTTCTGCTTCATCAAAAGGTTCTGTCGAACTGTTTAACGATTGTAAAGCATGAACATCCATGTAAATAATTTCAACTAATGTCTGTTTAGGTTTTTTGGCAGCCATTTTTTCCTGAAAAGTATTGTACTGGCTGGTGTTAAAATTGTATTGTACCAACTCAATAGATTCTGCACCGGAAACAACTTCTTTAAGTTCATTGTTTTTTACATCAACATTGTTATCGTCCGCCAGATTTTGAGTCTGGTAATTTTCAGCTAAATTACCATTGGCTTCATTTTGTTTTTCCAGTGTCATTAATGATAAATTGTAAGGCTTTGCCTGTTCCAGTACAGGTAAATCAACAATTACTTTTTTCAAATCAGAATTATATCGGATAGCAGTGTTGGTTGTTTTGTTTCCGGTTTTATAAAAAGCTTCTTGGGATTGACCTGGTTTTAATTCAAACAAATAAGTCTGACCTTGTTTCAACACTATATAAGCTTCCTTGCTTTCGTTTTGATATACATACTTTTGGTCAAATACAGGATAACTGTAAGCGATGTTGTTTACCGGAATGTTTTTTGGGGCTGCACCTGTAGTAAAGTTTCGAACTTCATTTTCCATAGCAACCTGGCCTTCATCCATAATGGTTTTCCACGTACCGTTTACATTTTCCTGGAAACTTACTTTTGCAGTCACCACTAAATTAGAATTCTGAGGTAAAACTTCACTGGAATTAAAGCTTAATAAGTCTTTGGTACTATTCCAGCTGATGGTACCAATAACAGGAACGCCATCTTTTTTGATAGTGTATTCTTCAAGTTTGAGTCGGTATGTTTTTGTTCCCTGATCATCTTCGAGTGTAAAGTTTTTATCTACAGGCATATTAAAGGCGACTTGCGGAATCGCAAAAACATCTACATCTTTTGATCCCTCTGTTGGGGTAACGTCAGCAATAGATTTTAATCCTGCCAATGGATCTGCATTTATAAATTCGCATTCTTTTCCAAACTGTAATTTAAATCGGAAACTGCCTCGTATGGCTCCTCCGAGTATACTAAATTTTCCGGCCATATAACCTCTTATCCATAACGGATTAGGTAGTTTGGCTTGTAGTAAAACAGCGCCTCCTCCCTTGATGATAGATATTTTCTTGCGTACGAAAAGCAATTTAATATTAATCCCCAGTTCCCCCTGAAGATAAGCATAAGATTGTCCATTGGCATACCATCCGTTTAAGCCAATCTGGCCGGAACCCTTACATTCAGCGTCGCCATAATCTTTGACCATAATATCGAATCCAAATCCGGCCTGAAAATTAGCGTAAAACATTAAAAAGCTTAAGTCTCCTGTTTTTATGCTAAAATCTGCACCAAACGCAAATCCTCTTCCTGCATCAATCATATTTTCATTACGCATGTAATCCAGTTTGGAAGCATCTACTCCCAAAAGCTGTGCAACAATAGCAGGTGGTGGTGGACTACCCGGAATATCGTCACCCAGCATAAAGTAACCACCGGCTTCCACTTCAATGGATCCTATGGCTAATTTAATACCTAATCGGTCGGTCGGTTTTCCCATATGGATGTACCATTTATCAGGGCCAAAATGCAGGACAGCCCATCCGGCTCTGTTTCCTGAGGCACGTCCTTTTATAAAACCTCCAGGGGTATCAATATATAAGTCAAAAGATCCATGTAAAGTTTTGGCTCTGAAATCATATTCAATAGCAGCAAATGCATTGATACCCATAGAACTTTTTACATCATTCGGGTATAAAGTAGCAGCAGCTTCTGATAGATTGGATGTTTTTAGAGCCTCTAGGGCTACTTTTGTCATTAGGCTTTCGTTTTCTGCGACAGCTTTTAAAGCGCCTTGCAGTTCTTCTGCACCTGGTATTTCAAATGGCTGCATAACGTGGCCCTCACCATAAATACTGATTCGGTTGAGACCGCCGCGGTTGTTAAAAGCGATTTCAAAACCTGCACCTCCCCAAAAAGCATCGGCAGTAGCAGTTCCGGCAAATTTAATCATGGCTTTTACCCCAAGACCGGAGTCGGAATCTGGTACATAATTAGACCCTGAAGCAGCAAATCGGTTACTAAAACCGTCTTTTTTCATTCGATAATAAGCACCGCCGCCAAAACCTTTAAAAGTAATAGCACCAGCCGGGATATTAAGGTTATCCACCATAGCATCTACATACCAGTACCTGAAAGTGGTAGAGCCAAAAATAGCATTGGCCTCAACAGATATTCCTCCTGAAAAATCAGCTTTTAGTGATCCTTTAAAACCTTTACCATAGACAGGGTCATTGTCCATTATCTCAATACTTCCCTTGAATTTCATACCGCCTAAGTCGGCAGCAATGTCTACGCGTTCAAATTTTAAATGAGAAAATTTCCACTTTTGTATGCCGTCGTCTTTTCCAAATTTACCTACGACATTAAACCTTGTCCGCCCGCTGAATTGATCTTTCATCAGGTTAACAGACAAATCTATTTTTAGGGATGCGGATACATCATCTGCAATAAGGGCAATCTCATGAATAGTAATCGGGAAATTGGCGACTTTAGAAGAATTAGGATCGGTTTCAGCTTCATTTTTATAACCAAAGTACTTCGCCTTGAAAATTGGGGTGACTGTTTGTAATTCTAAATCCTGAAATAAGATGCCCTGAAAAGCAACGGCACCTTTTTCATCTTCATCTTCAGTCTGAGCTGGAGTTGGAGTTGTTGTAGTGGTTTTTGTTTGGGTTGCCTGCGCCATCGGTAGCCCCATAGAAGATAATGGCGGTCCGGAAGCTTCCGGCTCCTGATCAGCATTTGGCTTGTTACTGCCTTTTATCGTAATGCTTCCATTCAAAAAAGCTTTCGGTAAAAACTTGCCTTCTTTTACTTTTAATTCGATATAGGATCCCTTGTCAAATCGGGCTGTGGCTTTAAAGGCCTGAAAACATACGTTTTCGCTTACTTCAGCCTTTAATAAATATTCATTGTCGACAGGATTGATAAGAGCATTATAAGCAATTTCACCGCGTGTTTTGGCAGCACATTTTTTGGATTTATCAGACAGCGGTAAAACAATGGCTCCGTTAAATTTAGCATGCATTAATGAATTTGCCCTGAATTCCATTTCAATATGATCAACAGAGAACTGCCATCCTGCAGCACTGCCTTTCCCCAGATCCAGAACATTGTCGGCAGAGAAATTTCCAGACACCCCCATTCGGTCTATTAACAGATTGGATGCTTTAAATGTAAGTCGGTTATCGGTTCCTTTCTCTTTGAATTGGGATGGAAGCACTACTTTTAAAGAACTTACAAATAATCCTCTCCATAAATTTTCATTTCCGGGTACCAGATAATCTTTTTCATAATCTTTAGGCCAGACAATAGAACTGGAATTATGAAGGTCGCTAAAATCAATTACAGCTTTGTTCAGTTCAAAACAGGTTCCTTTATAATTCGTGAGTTGAAAAGTAGGGAGCGATATTTCTATTAGGATATCATTCCAGTTCGATACAATAGTTTTAAATGAAGCCTGAACTCTTTTTTCAGCCGGAAGCGGATTGTAACTGGCATCTACCGGTTCTAATAAACTTCTGGAGAAAACAACATCAGCCTCCAGTCCGAGCTCCTTAAAGCCGTTACAATCTATAGTGACATAAGTTTTATTCTTTACTTCTCCGGTAGACATTTCCATGCCGCCTTTTAAAATCAGCAACAAATTCTCCCCATTGATTTTTATAGGGACATCACCAAGTAAAACCAGATTAGTAGCACCAACCAAGCCGCCTTTATGAGAAAGTTTGATATTGTTGGCTCCAAAAAATAACTGTTTTTGTTTTCCCGTTTCATCCGTCTGAGGAAGAGTAATCCTTACAAAAGCGGTCAGTTCAGTGTATTCCGGAGTAAATTTGGCATTGCTGATGCCTAAAAGGTATTGTATGCCGCCAATAGTTTTTTTGATTCCCAGGGGCAGAGTCGAAAGCTTTTTGGGTTCCAGAAAATCAGTAAGAAGGCTCATGTTCTTATCAATTTCCTCGCAGGTTGACATAGCCTTTCCTAAATCATTACTGGTCTGGGCCGAAATTGGAAAATTGCTTTGGATAAAAGAACTTGTAAATTCACTTTCTGCCGGTGCCGATATCGAAAATGGTGTAAGAGGAGGAACCTCTTTTTGTAATCTGCTGTTTAATGAAAGAGTTTGTTTCTTATGGTCAGTGATAGTATCATTTACATGGGCATAAGAATTAATGCTGATAAATAGAACAAGAAACAATAAGATATGAGAGAACTTCAGGGTAATTTTTTTCAATGTAGGGACAGGTTAAGTTTGGTAATAAATGTTTATTGTAATAGTAAAAAAAACATTTATGTAATCGATTAACGGCGGTCAAATATAAAATAAAATTAACAGGAAAAAATAGAATTTTTAAACTTTTTTTTAACATGTTTTTTAAGATGAATTGAAAAAGTATATTTTTGATTTTGCAACCTGAATCTGAAATTTTCTCTAATAAAATGGAGTATTTTTAAGGTGTAATTTTTAGATTTAATTAAGTCCTTCTGAAAGTAAGGTTAATTCTGGGTAATACATCTCTTGCTGTTTTAGGAACCTGATGCTGCCAGAAACTGTTCGTAGCGCCGGCCATAAGTAAAAAAGTGCCATGGTGCAAAGGAATTTCAATCTGTGGAATTTCCTTTCGAAACTTGTGTCTGAGTCTGAACATTCTGGTCTCTCCAAAAGTAACAGAGGCGATATCCATGTTCTTGTTGCTGCTCCTGGTCTTATCACTGTGCCATCCCACACCGTCTTTTCCGTTTCGGTAAAGATTAAGCAGTACGGCATTAAATCGCATATGGGTTTCCTTTTCTACACGTTCCCTGATATGTTGTAGTTCATCCGGCCAGCTTTGACTGGATTCACGTCCGTCTAAATTATCGTCGCTGTACCACGAAACCATTCTGGGAGCGGTAACTATTTTGTCGTACATTGGCATATCATATTCGTGCCATTGCGTTTGGTTCAGTAAAACAGTGTAATAGTAATCAGATTCTTCTTTCGAAAAAAAGTTATCGATTAAAAGTAAGTCGGCATCAGGAACATCAAACTGCTTTTTGCCTCCTGAACCGCTCGAAAACAATTCGGTATCATTAAAAAGTGTCATTTTTCGTTGTTTTTGGAATTGATAAAATTAGCACAGGTAATAACAATTTTTTTTATATTTGTGGTTATAAATTGTAACAAAGTGATTATGTCCTTATTTTCAGATAACATCAGGGTTTTAAGGGTTAGGCAAAAAATTTCACAGGAGAAATTAGCAGAAAGCCTGCAGATTACCAGAGGCAGATATGTCAAATATGAAGACGGTACTTCAGAAGCCCCGTATGAAATTTTAAAAAAAATAGCCCGTTACTATCATATGAGTATCGATTTGCTGCTTTCGGTAGATATCCGTAAAATAGATATCCAGCATTTACTAAAACTGGAAAATAACAGGTTGGTTTTGCCGATTATGGTAGATCATCAGGGAGAAAATTATATTGAAGTAGTAACTCAAAAAGTAAAAGCAGGTTATCTCAATGGCTACGCAGATCCGGAATATATTGAAAGTCTCCAGCAAATTTCACTTCCTTTTCTGGGACCGGGTAAACACAGAGGATTTCCTGTTGAAGGGGATTCAATGCCGCCGCATGAAGACGGAAGCATCATTGTAGGGCGTTATGTCGAAAGGCTCGGAGATGTACAGGACGGCAAAACTTACATCCTCATTACAAAAACTGAAGGAATGGTGTACAAGCGCCTTAATAAAAATAAAAAGAACGCTTTGGTTTTAGAATCAGACAATAATTTCTATCCCAATTATGAAGTCAGGCTCTCCGACATCATCGAAATATGGGAATACCGTTGCAATATAGGAAGGACAGACAAAAAACAGGAATTAAATGAAATTCAGGACCTCAAAGAATTGATTTTAGACGTAAAGAGGGAAGTAAACGAAATACGTAAAAATAAGCAATAAATAGGTTAACCGGAATTATACTTCCGGTTATTCCTCTGCCGGCACAAGCACAGACTCCATGAATTTTCCGGTAATGATAGTGCCTTCCTCATCTTCCCATTGAGTAATAACATTTTCAATCAATTCAGGTTCAAAACCAATTATCTTCATGACAGGACCGCCAAACTCTTGGCGTACTTCCTGATTTTTTTTAAAACTAGTATTCATATAATTTCATTTTTAATTGTGATGATTCAGATATTAAATACATTAACTCTGGTAATTCAAAAATAAGAGCTGATGAAGCAAAATCTTTTATAAGATAACAATGTTTTATTATCAAATTTAAAGTTTGCTGATATGCATCTGCGTAACTTCAATTAATTAGTCCTGCATCATTTAGAGGCTATTGGAACGATTCTAACGTTAAATGAAATTTTGAACTAATAGTACCCGAAGCTTTAAAATAGTATATTCGTGCTCTTAAATAATACACCAACAACAGTAAAATGGAAAATATCACCATAATTATTATGTTACTATTTGGGGTTGCATTCCTGAGCCTCATAAGCAAAAGATACAATTTTCCCATTCCTGTGGTACTGGTAATTTGCGGGCTTATTATTAGTATCATCCCAGGGCTTCCGGTAATTGCCCTAAGTCCTGAAGTTGTTTTTATTATCTTTCTTCCGCCGCTTTTATATCATGCGGCATGGTATACCAGTTGGTCTGATTTTAAACAAACCATTCGGCCTATTACTTTGGCTGCAGTGGGTTTAGTGCTTTTTACAACCGTTGCTGTAGCGATTGTTGCCCACATGCTTATTGGTGATATTTCATGGCCGTTGGCTTTTCTTTTAGGGGCGATTGTTTCCCCTCCGGATGCGGTTTCGGCAACTTCAATCACAAAAGGTCTGGGTTTACGCCCCAGATTGATTGCGATACTGGAAGGAGAAAGTCTTTTGAATGATGCCAGTGGTCTGGTAGCCTATAAATATGCGCTTACGGCTATTACAGCGGGAAATTTTGTGCTGTGGCAGGCAGGATTGAATTTTGTCGTGATGTCAGTTCTTGGAATTGCAATTGGTTTGGTTGTAGGGTACATCATGAGTTTTATTCATAAAAGGTTTGTTTGCGATGAAGTTATCGAAGCTACTTTAACATTACTGACACCCTTTGCTTCGTATTTAATCGCAGAACATTTTAAAGCTTCGGGAGTTCTGGCAGTAGTAGCAACCGGACTTTTTCTTTCCGCAAGATCGGGTACCATTTTCTCGCATGAAAGCCGAATAATGACAGGAACAATCTGGAGTGTTTTAACCAATATTTTAAACGGGTTGATTTTTATTTTAATCGGTTTACAGTTGCGGCAGATTATGTCAGGAATTGAAGCATATTCCGGCTGGTCTTTGTTTGTCTGGGGATTTTTGGTTAGTGTGACGGTGATTGTAGTACGTTTTTTATGGGTCATTCCGGCAACATTGCTTCCCAGGGTGATTAGTAAAAAGATTCGCCTTCAGGAAGAATTCGATTTCCGAAACATGATTATTTTTGGCTGGTCAGGAATGCGGGGCGTGGTATCTATGGCAGCTGCTTTGGCACTTCCGCTAATGATGAATGAAACAGAAGAATTTCCTTTACGCAACCTCATTATTTATCTGGTATTTTGTGTCATCCTTTCTACTTTGGTTATTCAGGGATTTAGTTTGCCATGGCTGATAAAGAAATTAAAAATTGAAAAATACTCAATTCTTGCAGAAGAATATGAGGTTCGAAATATAATAGTTTCCCAAACCATTAGCCATATCGAAGATAATTTCTCGCTGGTCAATGATGATTTACTCCACAACATTAAAAGTAAATATGAAGTAAAATTCAATCGCCTGCAAAAAACGGAACTTCCGGCCAACTTCTTCGGAAAAGGAAATCTGATAGGAGGTGAGATCTTCAACGATTTTACGAAGCTTCAAATCGATTTACTCAATGTAGAAAGGAATAAACTCGAGTCAATGCATAAATCTGGTAATGTCAACGAGGAAATTTTCAGGAAAATTGAGAAAGAACTGGATTTGGAAGAAACGAGATTATGGATGGAGATGTATGAAGAGTAAATATTCTCCCAGGATTTAACAGGAATTGTATTTTCGGTTATGCATCTGCCGGTACAAGCACAGACCCCCGCTAGCGCGAGCGTCTCGCTCGTGCAATTACTCGTAATCAATTAATATCAATTTCTAAAACAGTTTGGTCATTGTTGCCATAATTTTTGGCAGAACTGTATTTCCAGTCTATAGGATTTGTTATAAAGCCAGTTTCGACCGGATTATTATGGATGTAATTTAATTTTTGCTCAAAAATTTTTAGAGACCAGATTTCAATGGGTTTATTGTTTTGCTGCCAAAACTGCCTGAATTTTACATTGCTGTTTTTCTTTCCGGCTCTTTCAAACATCCAAAGCATCCATTCTTTTCTGCTTTCTTGTGGATTTTCTTCGATTGCTTTGAGCATTTTTCTGGATGTAAATCCTTTAAAGTCTCTTATTAGTCCTGAAGGATTTCCGCTTGCTGATCTAAAAATTAAATGAATATGGCTAGGCATGATACAATAGCAATAAATTTCCATTGATTTATGTTTACGGCAATAGTCTAATGATTCAATAATATTTCCAAAATACTCATCCCTTGTAAATACATCTATCCAGTAAACTGTAGCAAAACTTATAAAGTATGCTCCGGTCTTTTCACCAAACTTGTATTTTCTGCTCATTTATTTTTTTGAGCTAATGTAAGAAATACTTCTCTTTTAAGAGTTGGATAGTTTTGAGTTACTGTAAAAGATATACTTTGCGTTCACGAGCATGATGCTCGCGCCAGCGTGGGAGGTTTAAATGACAGATTTGGATAGCTTTTTATTAAGAGAACAGTATAAACATTACCTTTATGAATTATTAGGTAATAAAGCGGGTTTCTGTAATGAAATAATTTCTATATCCTCACAACTAAATTCGATACTGCCATCTTCATAGTCTTCAATATAAAAATTTATATGCTCCAATCCGTGATCAGAAGCATCAATGATATCAAAGCCTGATACAAAATGTAATCCATTACCAGTAAAATCTAATTTCATATTAATTACATTTCTAAATTCAAAAGTGGCTTCAATAAAATCTTTTGTAAGATCTGGCCATTTACTCATATTAGTTTTAATTTGAAAATATAAAATTATTTTTAAATTATTTTTAGACCAGTTTATTTCTTTTATAAAAGCAATATCTGATGGTTTCCAATCATTGTAAAAATCTCTAATTTTTTCTATTTGGTTAATTTCTTTCATATTTAATCATTTGGTCTCAGATCGGATTTTAAAACCCTGCAATTTATTGCAGTGCTTTAGTAATGCGGAAAAATATAATCTTTTGACTTTTTAGTTTTGATAAAAAGTTTTCAAAATCGAGAGACTGAAAGTCTCTTGTCAAACAAACTTCTGCACTTTCAGTGCAGAGTAGTTTAGTTATTTTTTATCATAGAATGCGCAGCTTTACATTATGAATACTTCGTATAGTGCAGGGCTATTTTTTTTTAGCTATATATAAACGATATAAAAATATTATTCCTGCAGGATATAGAATTAATAAGATTCCAAAATTTACTTTTGTTTTTAAGATAATATAGCAAATTGTAATAATGATTAAGGATATGGCAATGATAATTCCATAAAGCATACCTATTTTAGTTTCATATATGGTAGGCTTTTCATGAATCAAATTTGAGTTTGTCATATTATGTTTTTCAATTTGAATTTTTAAATCATCATAAAAACCATCAAAAGATTTCAAATTTTCGATTTCAGTAAAAATTAAAAATTTGAAATTGATTCCTTTCTTTTTATTTAAATAGAAAACTTTATATCCATTTCCATATTCGTACAGATAATTTTTAATGTCAGAAATAAAAAAAACATATTTTCTTTTTTTTAAAAAAGGGTATTTTAATTCAATTTCAATTTTAGTTTTATCAGTAAAGCTAATCCAAACGTCAATGATAGATTTTTTTTTTTGTTAAAAAGTAAACAACAAAAAAAACTAACAAAAAACTGGAAATAAACAAAATTTTGTTGTTTAATCTTATATAATCATTTAATGCAATTATTGTAAAAGGAATAAGTGTTACAATCGATGTAAATATAAGTCTTATAAATAATAGGAAAATATTTGTTGTTTTAAAATTATATTTTTTCATTTGTTAAAAATTTGATTTTAGCATCGCTACCGCACGAATCCTTTCGTGTGGCCCGTCCTATTTAAACATCAAGCATTTTAAAATAAACCACCACATCATCTTTAGTTCTTTAGTTCACAAATAATCATAAGAACTGTTGTTGTCTTTTTTTGATTTTAAAAACTAAATAATATTTTTTAGAAATTAAATTTAGAAAATTTACTTTATTAAACACAAAGCCACACGAAAGGATTCGTGCGGCAGCGCGGGCTCTGTTCTTCCTGTCCGACCGCTTACTCTAAACCAATCTATTCTTGTTTTTCCAAGGTACCAGATAAAAGATCTACTTCAAATGTTGTATTAGTTTCATTCCGTATATCCCAGAATTCACCTCTTAAATACGTATCTGTTATCTCTGTTATTTTAAAGCCATCATTAGCAACACGTTCATGCCATTTAATTCCATTTTTATCATAGCCTATTAGATCAGTAAAATCAGCGAACACGATAATGTTTTGAGACTTTATGGATCGAACATCCATAATAGGGATAGATTGCACTTCATTCCAATCATTTGGATTAAAAGATGAAACAATATAACCTGATCCTCTTGATATTACACAAAACTTATCGGGATTAGGTGTAGTATAAACTCCACATAAACCTTTATAACTTATTTCACCAAAAGAAAAGACCCCAATCCACGATTCACCTTGTGAAGGAATAACTTTCACAATTAATCCGTCTTTTCCTCCACAAGAAGCATCACCCGGATAGTAGTATCTATTGTCTGTACCAAGTTTTTCTAAAAGTTCTAAACTATAATTACTTTGAAAACTTAAATCAATTATCATTATCTTCTTTTTACTGGATTAAAAAATCTATGCCATATAACTTCTGTTTTGCCTGATACAGAAGGTCTTATGCCTATTTCAAAAAAACCTTTATTTCCATTAATAATACCAGGATATTGATATAAAATATTAGTATTGCTTAACCCACCTTTCGAAACGGTAAAATAATTCGGAGTAACAGTTTTCGTCCCATTCTCAAAAATCACATTATTAAACACTTCTGGAAAATTATGAAAAGGACCAGGTTCTTCAACTCTTCTAAGTAATTCTCTTGCAGAATAAATACGCCTTATCCCATCTGCTCCGCCCTTAGTTGCTTTAAGTTCGGATAAGGCAACCTTTGCCTCACCAATTGAGGATAGAGATGAAATAGCTCCAACTAACCCCCAAACCGCTTCGTCTGTATTTGTTGTGGAACCATTTAAGTTACGCATACTATAATCTCCAACACCTCTGCCAATAAAATATTGTCCCGTAGTGTAAAAACCATTATAAAATTCGTAAATAAATCTTTCGCCTGGCTTACCCTCAGATAAATATGTCCAGTTAAACCCAAAACTACTATGCTGAGTTGGCATTTGTATATTAGCATATGTACTCAAATTAGGTGGCGGTCCATCGCCTCCTAAACCAAGAGCTCTTCCTATAGATTTTATATTTCGTCCAACATAATTCCCTACAGATTTAGCATTGTCACTCGAATGGGATTATTTATGTGAAAGTTTTTTGAAAAGCTTAAAAAATAAATCATCAAATGTATTTCCATATCGATTGTTTATAGAAAATTAATTTATTTGAAACGACTAAAGAATAATCAGCTTGTAATTTGTAAATGGATTTTGTTTACAATTTTGGATAAAAAAGCATGACTTTTAAATCATGCTTTTTCTGGTTATTATAGGTTGGTTTTAAAATGATCAAATGTCTTCAAAGGTAGTACCCTGACGGATGTCACCGCTGGTAAATCCTTTTTTAAACCAGTACATCCGTTGTTCAGAGGTACCGTGTGTAAACGAGTCAGGTACAATCTGGCCCTGCATTTTGCTTTGGATGGCATCGTCACCAACAGCGTTGGCTGCACTCAGGGCTTCTTCAATATCACCGGTATCAAGGTGTTTTTGGTTATAGTGGGTCCACACGCCGGCATAAAAATCGGCCTGTAGTTCTAAGGCAACAGACAATTTATTGGCTTCTGCCTCACTTTTGCCTTCCTGGGCTTCTCGCATTTTGGCAGAGGTGCCCAATAGGGTTTGCACATGATGGCCTATTTCGTGTGCAATGACATAGGCAATGGCAAAGTCACCGCCTTTGGCGCCAAACTTGGTTTTAAGCTCATCAAAAAAATCCAGGTCCATGTACACTTTCTGGTCGCCCGGGCAGTAAAAAGGGCCTGATGCCGAGGAAGCACCTCCGCAGGCCGTTTGCACAGATCCTCTAAAAAGGACCAGTTTCGGGTTTTGATAAGTCATGCCGTTCTCGGCAAAGATTTTCCCCCAGATATCTTCATTGTCGGCAAGGATAACACGCACAAAATCCCCCATTTCTTTATCGGCTGCACTCAATGGGGCTGCCGCCTCCGTTTGTTGCGGGTTGCCCTGGAGCTGTTCCAGCGCATTTCCCACGGTTTGCCCGGTTTCACCGCCAAAAACGTTGAGTAACAAAATAATGATCCCGATAACGCCGCCTCCCAGAACAGCTTTTCCGCCGGAGAGACCTCTTCGGTCTTCAACATTGTCACTTTGTCTTCTGCCTAACCATTTCATAAAAGAATGTTTTTAAGTTAATTGGGGAATTTAAGGAACACGAATTTATATTTTTTTTGAACAAATGGCTAATAAAAACAACGAATTATTTCAGCCATTTGGTTAAGGTTTCTTCTACAGAACCTTTCATGATCGGTTTCGGGATATAATCGTTCATGCCGGAACTGAGGCATTTATTGCGTTCTTCCTTTTCAGTACCTGCCGTCACCGCAATAATAGGGACATCTTGTCCGTTTGGGGAATTCCGTATCGCCGTCGAAGTCTCATAGCCGTTCATGATAGGCATTTGGATGTCCATGAAAATAAGGTCAGGGATAATCGTCTCAAATACTTTTAAGGCTTCATAACCATTTTCACATTCATAGATCGTAGCATTGCTGTATAGGTTTTTGATAATGGTTTTCAGCAGCAGCATATTCACCTTGTTGTCCTCGGCAATCATAAAGGTAAATTTGGCTGTATTTGTAGGACTAGGTGGTTGTGGAGCCGGAGTATTAAAGCTGTTGAAATCGTTCTTATAGTTTTCGTTGCTGTTATGTGCGCTGGTTTTTAAGGTCAGATCAAAATAAAACGTGCTTCCCTTTTCTATTTTGCTCTTAAGCTGCAGGCGGCTTTCCATAAGGGCAAGCAGTTGGTTAGAGATAGTAAGACCAAGTCCGGTACCGCCAAATTTTCGGGTAGTGGAGCTGTCTTCTTGCGAAAAAGCCTTGAAGATTTTCTCCTTGTTTTGTTTTAAAATCCCGATACCGGTATCGATTACAGAAAACCGTATAACGCAGATGTCGTCCTCTTTCTTTTCTAAAACCACCACGTTGACGGTAATAGAACCTTTATGCGTAAATTTGACGGCATTGGATAACAGATTAATTAATATCTGCTTCAGCCGCACAATATCGGTCCAGATGAACTGAGGCACAGCAGGGTCTATATGGAGCTCAAGCTTCAGGTTTTTTTGATTTGATTCATATACAATCAGGTCAAATACCTGACCCACGATCTTATTGATATCGTACAAGTCGATAAACAAATCCAATTTTCCGGCCTCAATTTTCGAAAAATCAAGGATATCGTTGATGATTTCCAGTAAGGAATGGGCAGACTGATTAATCGTGGTCATATATTTCTGCTGGATTTCTTCAAGTTCGGTTTTCATCAGCAGGTCTGTAAAGCCAATAATTCCGTTAAGGGGCGTACGGATTTCATGCGACATATTGGCAAGGAAATCCGACTTCGATTTATTAGCGGCTTCGGCAAGTTGTTTGGCTTTGATAGCATCCTCGGTCTGCTTTTTATTGGTAATATCAAAATAGATGCCGCCGATAAATTCAATTTCATCATTCTTTTTAATAACATCTCCGAACTCTTCAATCCAGATATATTCGCCCGTTTTCCGCTTGATTCGGTAAGTGTTGTGCAGGGCCTTTCCAATTTGGAGGTTTGTAAGCTGGCTGCTGATAACTTCTTTTTTATCATCAGGATGAATGAGCGAGATGAAAGAAAGGTTATGTTCCAGAAATTCTGCTTTTGAATACCCGGTAAGGTTTAAAATTTGGTCATTAAGGAATATTTTCGTCGAAAAAGTGTCAAATTTAGAAAGGTAAACCGTTCCGGGAATATTATTGGCAATCAGTTTAAATTTCTCTTCACTTTCAATAATTTGGGTCTGGTTTCGGTTTCTTTCCAAAGCAGACGAAATGTTGTTTGCAAGGGTTTGAAAAATGTAGATTTCTTCTTCAGACCATTTGTGTTCAGTGTGGCAGTCGTCAAAACCGATAAACCCGCTAAAAACATCCTGCACATACAAAGGCAGGATCAATATCGATTGGATATGATGGGTCAGGAGTAAATTTTTAAAAAAACTGTCTTCCAGTTGTCGCGTCAGGGTATTCAGGATTTTCTTGTTTTGCGCCTTTTCGGTTATTTCTTTTAAATGGTCCTCTGTAAACTTTTGAAGAATAATGCTTTCATCAGGGTTCTCTGCTCTCGACCATTTGTATTTTTGGCTGATGGTATTCGTTTCAAAATCCTTTTCATAATAATAGATATGGTCGGCGTGCGCTACTTTCCCAATGATATTGTAAGTTTCCTGAAACATCTCCTCAGTAGTTTTGCTCAGTAAGAATTTCTCGGTACAAAGGGCTAACGCAGAAAGCAGCTGGCTTTTAAACTCTAGTTTGCGTTCCGCTTTTAGGCGCATCTGCGATGATATGGCAAGCGAGATAACGTCTGCAATAGTCCGGGCATAATTGATGTCTTCATTATCCCATTCTCTTTTTTTTACAGTGCTCTCAAAGCACACTACGCCGGCTAGTTTTCCATTAAAAAAAATAGGGACATCCAGCATAGATTGTATGCTGTTTTTGATAAAATAAGCTTCCTGAAATTCGGAAGTTTCCAGTTTGTTGAATACGTCGCTGGCGTTGATGACAGCCTTGTTTTGTAAGGTTTCAAAATAAATAGGATACGAGGCCTTGTCCAGGATGTCCTTATAATAAACATCAGATTGGTTCTGGCTGTAGAGATTTTTGCAGATGATGGTATCATTATAATACTTCCAGAAACTGATGCGGCTTGCTTTTGAAACAGCGGCCTCCTCGATAATAAAATCAATAACACTGCTTAAGCTGTCATAATGGCTAAAATCTGTAGTTGATAATTTTTTGGTAGAATTGGTATAAGCTTCGATTTTTTCAAGACGGATTCTTTTCTCATTCTCATTGTTTTTCAGCTCGGTAATATCCCTGGCGATACCTGCAAAACCAATAGTTTCGCCCAGATCATTTTTGCGGATGATGACCTTTTGCGAAATCCATATTGCTTCACCGTTTTTCTTTAAGATGGGAAATTCAATTGTATCATAATTAAATTCTTTTTCTTCAAGGTTTTTATAAAAGTCCGCAACTTTTTTGCGATAGGCAGGGTGGATAAAATTAGCATGATGTTTAGAAATGACTTCTTTTTCAGTATAATGTAAAACAGAAAAGGCAAAATCATTTATAAATGTAAAATTCCCTTCGGTATTAATTTCAAAAATGATGTCTGCTGCAGTCTGGATGAGGTTTTTATACTGGTCCTGAAGTTTGATTTGCTCTGTGATATCTTGTCCGATACCAATAAATAAGTCTTCAGAGAAACGCTTGTCTTTCCATTGGATATATTTGTATTCGCCATTTTTACATTTTAATTTCCGGGTATACAAGACATTGTCCTGATAATGGTCTAAAAACCGGTCACCAATAAAATCGGGATCTTCGGTTAAGTTCCAGAAACCCATTCCCATAACATCTTCAGTGGTATAGCCTAGTATTTCTTTAATTGACTCACTGCAGAAAATAAGCTCTCCTTTTTTATTGGAAGCAACCGTTAGCGAACTCCCTTTATGCACAATTTCGTTGGTAAACCTGAAATTGTCCCGGGTGTTTAAAAAAATAGCATATTTGACCTGATTGATGACAAAAATGACCAGGGAAAAGGTAAGAAGTAAAATGGAAGATTTCACTGCAATAAAATCAAAAGCCAGATTGATGATCAGAAAAACAAATACTGCTGCTGCAAAGTACCAGTAAATTTGGATAGGTCTGAGGACGCTGTATGAAAAATAAAAGGTAATTAAAAAAGCAATAATAGGCACAATGTCATTAGGATGAATAATGATATTTCGGGCAATATGGGAGGTAAATAATAAAAATATGAAAATAAAAACCACCGAAATGTTATATCTTAGATATTCGATTTTGAGCGTTAAAAAATAAAACAATAAGATCGAGCCCCCAATAGATAAATTGACATACAAGAGGCTTTCTGGGCGTATTTGAAAAATTTCATTAATGATTTCGATTACGATAATAGTAATACTGAAAAACAAAAGATAAAGCTGGTATTCTTTATGGGAAACCTCTTTTTCCTTTTTTTTTTCAATGAAGGAACCAATTTTGGTTTTGATATTGAAAAACTGATAAACCAGAAATCCCATAAAGGCAATCAGGCATAGCTCCAGCATGATTAGTTTGGGAGTATTGTAGAAGATAAGATTGGATTTAAAAACAAAACAATTGATCCAGAATGATTTCGGGGCAGTGCCAAAAATGGGAAGCCCTGAAATCAAAAAGTTTGAAAAACTATAGCTGAATAGCATAGAATTTGGATATTGGTTGTTTTAAAAAAAGTATTTTATTCCGGATCTGGCTGGCCAATAGAGTCGATTGAATCAGGGGTGTCAATCTCCAGTATAGCGCTGTAGATAGCATATTTTACAGAATAAGTTATAGGAATGGTAAATACAACTCCAATACAGCAGCCAATAAAGCCAATAACAGAACCAATTCCTGCCACTATAAATAACAGGGCTATAACAAGGGGCTGTTTGCTGACAATTACAATACTTGATTTAATAGCATCTGTCGTATTTAAGTTTCCAAAAACAATAAGCGGAACGGACATGGAAGTAAACAGTGAAATAAGTATGGCAATAATACTATCGATAAATGTAATTCCAATGAGATTGAAAGCCACAGAAATACCTCCGCTGATGAGTCCAATCAATAAAGCGGTGACAAAAAGGCGCGAAAAATAAGGAGCTTTGTAATAAGTGAAAACAGTGGAGAAATTAAACATTTCATCTTTGTCGGCACTGTCCGCCATTTTTAAAAAACCTGCTGTAAAAGGAGTCATAAGCGCAGTTACAAAAGTGATGATAAGTGTATAGATGAGTAGGGTTGTACCTTCTGGCTGATTTTGCTGTAAACCCTCAAAAAATTCTTTGTTGAAGTGCTCAGCGCCGTATAAGGCAACTAATACCCCGCCTCCAAGGAAAAAGCAAAGTATGGAAATGACTAATAGAATAAGCCCTGCATAAACGGCAATCTTTTTATAATTTTCAAAAGCATGATTAAAAACATCCGAAAAATCTAAAGAGTATCCTTTATTTTTTATGTCTTCGATTTGATCAAGAGTAGATTTCATATTTAGTAGAATTGTTTTATACTTTAGTATTTAAGTGTACTATTCAAACGTAAATATAGTATTTTTAATCAATTTCATTTCATAATATAAGATAATAGTAAAGGCGTCGTTTTGCTCTGTTACATCCAGTCTAATACCCTTTTGATGGCTTTTAATTTATTCTGATATGGGGCATAACGCATGGGAAGATCTAACCAGTTGCCTTTTTTTACAATAGCCTTATGATGGGAGAAAATATCAAAACTTAGTTTCCCGTGGTAAGCTCCCATTCCGCTGTGGCCTACACCTCCAAAAGGCAGTCGTTTATTCGTGAAATGGGCTACTGTATCATTGATACAACCGCCTCCAAAAGAATAACGTGTAATCATTTTTTTAGCAAAAGAATCATTATCGCTAAAAACATAAAGTGCCAGGGGCTTTTCATATTTGTTGATGACAACATCAATATCATTTTCTGATTCATAAATTAAAATCGGCAGGATCGGGCCAAAAATTTCTTCTTTCATTACCGGACTTTCTAATCCAGGTTCGTCAATCAGAGTAGGGGAAATGTAAAAATCGCTGGCATCGGATTCTCCTCCAAAAATCACTTTTTCAGAAGCAATCATACCCGTTAGGCGTACCCAGTTTTTACTGTTGATAATACGGGCGTAATCAGGGGAATTTTTTATCTTTTTACCATAAGCCAGAATGATTTCTTCAATAAGGTAAGTAATAAATTTAATCTTCATATCTTTTTGGACCAGAATGTAATCAGGAGCAATACAGGTTTGACCCGCATTGATAAATTTTCCCCAGACAATGCGTTTGGCGGCCAGTTTTAAATTGGCGGTCTGATCTATGATGCATGGATTTTTGCCTCCTAATTCTAAAGTTATGGGTGTGAGATGTTCAGCCGCAGCTCTGGCTATAATTTTGCCAACCAAAACACTTCCGGTAAAGAAAATATAATCCCATCGTTTGGCCAGCAGCTTATCAGAGGCTTCAATGCCGCCCTGAACAACTTCTGCATGATTGATGTGAAATGATTTTTCGATGATTTTGGCAATAATGGCAGAAGTATTGGGAGTAAGCTCTGAGGGTTTTAAAACAACTTTATTTCCTGCAGCAACTGCAGAAATTAAAGGGCATAAAGCCAGTTGAAAAGGATAATTCCAGGGAGCAATAACCAAAACTTCTCCATAAGGCTCTTTATAAATAAAATCTGTAGAAGGAAAATTGAGCAGGGAAGGGAAAACGCGGGTAGGTTTAACCCATTTATCTATATTTTTGATTGTGCTTTTTAATTCTGAAATAACATAATTGGTTTCTGTTAAAACAGCTTCAAACTCAGGTTTTTTAAAGTCATCGTACAAGGCTTTTACAATTAAATCCTCATTTTTCTGAATATTAAAAAGTAATTTTTTAAGCGTTTCTTTTCGGTACTTTATATCGTTTTTATAGTCCATTTTAGTGAAAACTTAAATTTTGGCTATGCAAGTTAACGGATATAAATTGAAAATCTGACAATTAAATCATAAAAATCATACAGCATTCCAGATTGTTTCATCTGGGATTGGGGCTGTTATGATGATGTTTTCTTTTGAAACAGGGTGAATAAAAACTAACTTTCGTGCATGCAGGTGGATGCCTCCGTCAGGATTGCTTCGGTCTGCACCATATTTCAAATCTCCTTTTATGGGAGAACCAATGGCTGACAACTGGGCACGAATTTGATGATGCCTGCCGGTATGAAGATTAATTTCAAGGGCAGTGTAATTTTGAAGCTCTTTAATAATGGTATAATCCAGACTGGCCAGTTTGCTGTCCGGAACTTCTTTTAAATGGGCTTTTGAGGTGTTATTCTTTTCTTTTCGTTTTAAATAATGAACCAGTTTGGCTGAAGCTTCTTTTGGTTTATTTTTTACTACAGCCCAATATGTCTTTTTAGTTTCACGATTGCTGAATAATTCGTTCATCCGTGTCAATGCTTTACTCGTTCTGGCAAAAACAACAATTCCGGTTGTGGGACGATCCAGACGATGAATAACGCCCAAAAAAACTTCACCGGGTTTATTGTACTTATCCTTAATGTACTCTTTTACAACATCAGATAAAGGTTTGTCGCCTGTTTTATCACCCTGTACGATATCGCCCACACGTTTATTGACCACAATAATATGGTTGTCTTCATGCAGGATTTGCAGATTATTTTTGTTGGAAACTATTTTCAAAATGATTTAAAATTGTAATTACTTTTTACTTTAGCTTTAATAGTTTTCTGAAATTGAAATCCGGGTTACATTATTAAGGTGGATTGAAATTTTAGTTTCTAATTCTGAAATACAGATTAATTCATTGTTTACAATTTCAGCTTTTAGTATCGGATTAGAAAAGGTAAAAAAGATAGCCCATTTTAATTGATTGTCCCTATCTGTTGAAGCAACAAATCCCTCATTTCCCATACTTCCGTCACCAAATACTATTTTTTCATTTCCATGAGTAATTGAGCCATTAAAGATATCGACTTTTGTCCAGATGTCATCTGAGTAGTTTTCTAAACTCTCAATAGTGGTGTCACATAAGGGAAACCAGTATTGTTTATTTTCGAGTGTATTATAATCAATTGTTTTATAAGTGTTGGCAATGATAATTTTTCCATCTTCAAAAACGATACAGTCAATGCCGGGTAAAAATCCTTTTTCCCACTTATCTTGTATGTAATTGACCGTTTTATTCATCACAACAAATCATCAAATTTATTATCTAAACTAATATTGCTCCCTCTCATTAGGAAAATCTTTCGATTTCACATCAGCGGCATACTGACCGATTGCCTTTGTCATTTCTTCATATAAATTCAGATAACGGCGAAGAAAACGCGGACTGAATTCATTGTTCATTCCCAGCATATCATGAATAACCAAAACCTGCCCGTCTACGCCGCCTCCGGCTCCAATTCCGATTACAGGGATTGCAATACTTTTGGCTACTTTTTCGGCTAAATCAGCTGGTATTTTTTCTAATACTACAGCGAAACAGCCAACTTTTTCAAGCATTTTGGCATCTTCAATAAGTTTTTCGGCTTCTTCATCTTCCTTGGCGCGAACGCTGTAAGTTCCAAATTTATAAATAGACTGAGGGGTTAAACCTAAATGTCCCATTACAGGGATTCCTGCGTTTAATATTTTCCGTATTGATTCTTTAATTTCTTTTCCGCCTTCCAGTTTCACAGCATGTCCGCCGCTTTCTTTCATGATTCTGATAGCAGAACGCAAAGCTTCTTTAGGATCAGACTGGTAACTTCCAAAAGGCAAATCTACCACAACAAGACCTCTTTCGACAGCTCTGACAACCGATGAAGCATGGTAAATCATTTGATCTAAAGTAATAGGCAAAGTAGTTTCGTGACCGGCCATTACATTAGAAGCCGAATCTCCAACCAAAATCACATCAACACCTGCTGTGTCAACAATTTTCGCCATCGTATAATCGTAAGCGGTAAGCATAGAGATTTTTTCTCCGTGGCTTTTCATTTCAATCAACGACTTTGTGGTGATTCTTTTATAATCTTTTTTTGCTACTGACATTTTTTGTTTTTTTTGAGAATGTAAAAGTATTGAATAAATAATAGACTGAAATCAGCAATCAAATAATATTTCGACAGAAAACAGTTTCCCGTCTTTAAATATGATTCTGAGCAGACTGTATTCCATAAAGATGGAATAGGTATGAGGAGACTTAATGGAAGCTTCCAGATACGTGCCATATTTTTCAATGAAAGCTTTTTCAGACAGCTTATAATCTAAAATAACATTCGGATTGAATATGAGTTTGTTGTTTTCATTGATAAAAACTTTAACTATTTCTGCCTTGTTTTGTTTTTCATCTACAGAAACTTCTAAATCCGGATAATAGTAGAATAAATCACTCAGGTAAACACCGCATTCATCTCCGATACTGGCTTTTTTAATAGGGCTCCCAAAGATTTTTACCAATTCTTTTTGAGTGAAAAATAATGATTTTGTACTGTTTCCTTTTAAAACAAATTCGGCTTTTTTAGTGAAAGCTGCAATTTGTTCAGGAGATTTTCGGTTAGCCAGACCTTTTGCCAGAGCCATATTTAATTCGGTATCAGCAATCAATTTTGGGTCGTTTAACTGTTTAACAACCTCATAATATCTTTGATAAGCCGGCATTAATTTAGAATAATTGGTATTCCATGCCAGTTCTACGATTCTTTCGCTAAGTGTTTTGCGTTCGGTAATATTGTTGGTATTAAGTTTGTCAAAATCGTTGAGTAAAATATCAAAATCAGGTCTTGGGCCAAGGAACTTTCGTAAAGTATATTTTGCATATTCTTCTGTAAAACTGCCATTGAGATTTACCCATTCATCAGGATTTTTAGGTACATAATTAACAGCAACAGGGTCTCCTGCAAAAAGGATTTCTTTAGTCTTTGAATTTTTATCAGGCAAAGCCCTTGCTTTTAAACCAGCCACAAGAACAAAAAGATGATTTCCTCCATAATAATAATCTCCCCCTTCTAAAATGGGGTTTTCAGCGTCTTTGATTTTGAGATCTTTCGCATTCAGTCTGGTTGCTACAAATTTTTTCTCTACATAGCCTTCGTTAAAATTGTCTGCCTGAACTTTATACCAGCCATTTTCAGCTCCGGATAATAAGCGAACTTCAGCACCATATTTAAAATATCCTAAATATGAGGAAGAATTAGGGGAAATATAAAGTCTGGTGTCTGAATTTAAAAAATAACGTTCTTGTGAATGAATTAGGATAGAAAAAAATATCGCAATGATGAAGTAAGTTTTTTTCATAAAGTTAACAGGATTGTCTTTGGATGTAATTCTTTTTAAATCTAGCAATCTGACATATTTACTGCTACAGCCAAACCCCCTTCTGATGTTTCTTTGTATTTCGAATTCATATCTTTTGCCGTTTGCCACATGGTATTGATTACTTTATCTAATGGGACTTTTGCATTTTTAGAATCGGTTTCAAGGGCCAGCTCGGCAGCGTTGATGGCTTTTATGGCACCCATTGTATTTCTTTCGATACACGGAATCTGAACCAGACCGCCAATTGGGTCACAGGTTAAGCCCAAATGATGTTCCATGGCAATTTCGGCAGCCATTAAAACCTGGGCAGGAGTACCGCCCATTAATTCGCAAAGTGCCGCCGCAGCCATCGATGATGAAACGCCAATCTCGGCCTGACAGCCTCCCATTGCTGCTGAAATTGTAGATCCTTGTTTAAATAAACTTCCTATTTCACCTGCTACCATCAAAAACTGTTTGATTTCTTTTTCGCCGGCTTTATGGTTTTCGATTACCAGATAATACATTAAAACTGCAGGAATTACACCTGCACTTCCATTTGTAGGTGCAGTTACGACACGGCCTAAAGATGCATTTACTTCATTCACTGCAAGTGCAAAACAGCTTACCCATTTTAAGATTTGACGAAACTTCACTTCGGTTTTTCTGATTTCTTCGAGCCAGGACTGCGGATTATTGTAGTTTGACAAGCCAATTAAATTCTGGTGCATGTCGAAAGCTCTTCGGCGTACATTTAATCCACCGGGTAAAATACCTTCTGAGTGACAACCAATATACATGCATTCCAGCATTGTGTTCCAGATTCTCATTAATTCTGAATGAATTTCTTCTTCAGTACGCATTGACTTTTCATTCTCATAAACAATCTCTGAAATGTTTTTGTTTTCTTCAATAGCATATTTCAATAAATCATCGCCATTGTCAATCATAAAAGGGAAAGCACATTTTATGGCCATGTTATTTTGGGCATTGGTCCGCTCTTCTTTAACGACAAATCCGCCTCCTATGGAATAAAAAGTAGATTCGTATTGAGAATCATCTTTTTTATAAGCCGTAAATTTTAATCCGTTGGCATGGAAGGGAAGGAAGTCTTTATTGAAAACAATGTCCTGAAGAAAGTAAAACGGAATGGTAAGCTGATTGCCTAAAACAATCTCGTTTTTGGTTTCAATTGTTTTGATAATTCCCGAAATATTTTCAATGGGAATATATTCCGGATCCTGTCCGCTGAGCCCCAGCATAACAGCCAGATCTGTAGCATGACCTTTGCCTGTTAACGAAAGCGATCCGTAAAGATCAACCTTAACTCTGTTAATCTGCTCTAAAATTGACAGTTCTCTCAGTTCTTTTAAAAAGCGCTCAGCAGCACGCCATGGCCCGAGTGTATGGGAACTCGATGGGCCAACACCAATTTTAAGCATGTCGAAAACAGAGATACATTCTTCCATTGTTCAGTTTTTGTTTAAACAAAGATAATTGAATAATGCAATGAATTGTCTTTTTTATTTGTTAATGTTGAGGTTTTGTTAAAAAATATATTAAATAATAATAATTCATCAATAAAATAAATTTAATTGTTTAAAATAGGACTTTAATAAAAAGTTCAGCCCTTTTTAGGTACTTTTGTAAAGAGGCTTTCTCTGAAAAACTGGCTTTTTAGTTTTTTAATAATTGAAATAAACAGCAATTTTGAGTATTTGGTTTGAATTAAGAATTAGAAAAAGATACTCAACAGCTAAATTACACTATGATAGAATTTTTCAGGCATTTTATACAAGAATTTGAACTACCGCTTAGCAATCCCGTATTAATTTTTTCGTTGATACTTTTTATAATTTTATTAAGTCCTATTTTACTTAAAAAAATTAATATTCCGGGAATTATTGGTTTGATCATTTCGGGTGTAATTATTGGACCGCACGGACTTAATATTTTAGCAAAAAACTCTGCGGTAGATTTATTTTCTACTATCGGATTACTTTACATTATGTTTATTGCTGGTCTGGAACTTGATATGAATGAGTTTAAGGCCAACCGTAATAAGAGTTTATTATTCGGTTTTTTTACTTTTATCTTTCCGCTGACCATTGGCTTTCCTGTTTGTTATTATTTACTGCAGTACGATTTCAACGCCAGTTTTTTAACAGCAAGTATGTTTGCAACACACACATTAGTAGCGTATCCAATTGTAAGTAAATTAGGAATAGCAAAAAATCAGGCGGTTGCGATAACCGTTGGAGGAACTATTCTGACTGATACAGCAGTTTTGATTATTCTGGCCGTCATTATGGGAAGCAGTGAAGGAAATCTTAATCAGGCTTTCTGGATAAAATTAACTATTTCCCTGGCTATTTTTTCAGCAATAATGTTTTTGCTGATTCCAAGAGTGGCAAAATGGTTCTTTAAAAAACTGGAAAGTGAAAAACATGCCCATTATATTTTTGTCCTTTCAGTGGTTTTCTTTGCAGCATTTTTGGCAGAAGTAGCAGGAGTAGAGCCTATTATTGGTGCTTTCGTTGCAGGCTTGGCTTTAAATCCTTTGATTCCGCACTCATCTGCTTTAATGAACAGGATTGAATTCATTGGAAATGCTTTGTTTATTCCTTTTTTCCTGATCTCTGTGGGAATGCTTGTTGATATCAGTGTGATTTTAAGCGGACCAACAGCCCTGATTGTTGCAGGAACTTTGAGCATTGTGGCTATTTTTGGAAAATGGATTGCAGCATTTTTTGCCCAGATTGCTTTTAAATATACCAGAACTGAAAGACAATTAATTTTCGGATTAAGCAGTGCACATGCTGCAGCAACCCTGGCCGTAATTCTGGTTGGATTTAAAGCAAATATTCTGGATGAGAATATATTAAACGGAACTATCATTTTGATATTGATTACGTGTATCATAGCGTCTTTTGCTACCGAAAAAGCCGCTAAAAAGATTGCTATTTGTGAAGAGGAAGTTTCTCCTCAGGATGCCAGTAAAGATCAGATTTTAGATGAACATATTTTGATTCCATTAGCAAAAACATCTGCTACAGAACCTCTTTTGGATTTTGCACTTTTGATAAAAGACAAAAAATCAGCTAATCCGGTTACGTTACTTACAATAGTACCTAATAATGATCAGGCAGAAATTAATATTTTAAAATATAAAAAAGCAGTGGATAAGTTTGTTATCCAGGGATCAGCTTCTGAAATAAAAATTAATACAATTGCCAGAATTGACCACAATCCGGCTAGTGGAATTGCTAGAACTTCCAAAGAAATCATGTCAGATATTGTGATTATTGGATGGCCAAGAAAAACGGGGTTCCTTGATAAAATTTTTGGGGAGAATGTTGATTCTATCATTAACAACGTAGATAAAAACCTCTTTATTTGCAGATTTCAAAAACCATTCGTTGAAGAGAGGAGACTGGTTTTTATTTGTCCTCCTTTTTCTGAAAGAGGAATCGGGTTTCCGCCACTTATCCAGAAGATCTGCAGGTTATCACAGGAATTGAGTACGCAGATTGTTATTTATGGCGAATATAAAACGCATCAGGCAATTCAGCAAATAGCCAATAATCTCAAACTTAATTCAAAATTAGGTTTTAAAAGTATCCTGGATTGGGATGATTTTGAAGCCATTTCAGATGAAATTAAGCCCACAGATTTAATCGTGTTTAATTTATCCAGAAAAGGTTCTGTTTCATACCAGTCTATCTTTGATAAATTGCCTCAGAAATTTGAGAAATCTTTTAGCGAAAATAATTTGATATTAGTTTACCCTCAGGATGAAAGAAAAGAGAGTGCGATGGATGCTTATGAAGACTTTACGGCAACACCATTAACAAAAAGTATTGAAGCTATTGAACAGATAAGTAAAGGTTTGGGTAATATTTTGAAGAAGGGTTAAGGTTGTGAATAAATTAAAAGTGCTTTAAATAAAAATCACACAACTTAACTGTATTCTTTTCACGCTGATACCAGTCATTATAAACCAATTCAATTTTATCAACCGTGAATTTTCCAAAATCATGGTTTCTGAATTTTCCAGTGATTTCAATTAGTTTCTTTGGGTTTTCTATTTTTTTTTGAAAACGCATCACGGTAGAATGTGCAGTCGTAATACTATAACGGCTATCGATACTCTGATTTAAAGAAGATTTTTTGAAATTATCCCGAAGCCGGTCTCTCAGAATATTCAATGACTCATCAGATGGAAACCCCTGAATCATTATGGCTGAAGGTGATAGAGTAACTCCCCGATAATTAATCTCGATTTGGTTTACATCTACCAGACTTTTTTCGATAATTTCAACATATTCAGACATTGAAAATTTATCTAATGTAAAACCATCGTGACATGAAATAATTGATAAAACTGTTATATGAATATCAGAATCCGGGTAATAGTATTGCTCTGGTCCTGTCTTTTTTAATTCTTTCAGGAAGGCCTGTATATTCGTTTTTATTTCTTCACTGGGCCGCACAAGTAAAGTAATGCCAAATCTATTATCTGAATCATCATTAAGTTTAGTATCTATTGCGTAATTTTCAGATAAGATCAGTTCTGATGATGTATTGAAAAGCTCATTATAATGTTCAGATAAATTCATATTTGATTATTTATTTTACTTTTTCAAGATTTTCCTGTACTCGGAATTTGACAATTTTGGTAATTAAATCAAAAGGTATCGGCAATTTAAGAGGAAATTGTACGGAACCTTTGCCTGATTTATATTTTGAAAGTTCTTCCCTGAATTTTTCATGACCGGTTGGCAATGCATAAAGCCCAATATGATTTTTATATGCTGCAAAGTAAACCACTATTCCGTTTTGTTCAAAAGCAGGCATCGAATAACTGATTTTTTCTTTGGCATCAGGCGCTGCTTCCTGAATCGTCATTCTTACTTTTTCTAATATTTCCTGAACATCGTTTGGAAAACCACCAATATATTCATCAATATTTGCAGGTTTAGGAGTAGGAATAGTTGCCATGAATCTTTATTTTAGAAGGTTAACTAAGACCTTTTGGAAATCTGTCTAACACTAAATTCAACTGAATCTGATGTTCTAAAAAAGCTTTTGCTCCGGCCAAAACCAGTGTAAAACCTTCGGTAGAATTCCGAACTTCAGAAAGTATTTTGTCTGCATCGCCTTTAAAATTAGAATTGGTAATGCTTACAAAAGTTTCTTTTTCATCCAAAGAGCTGAAAACCCATTCTACAATAGTTTCTTCTCCGCTGTTTCCCCATTTAATAACAATTCGTTTGTCTGCTTCAATTACTTTGGTTAAAACAGTAAGAGAAAAACCGTAGATTTCCCAGGTCCATTCAGCCGATTTTCCTTCTTCTAATTTCCCGGATCCTTTAGTAAACCAAAAATTGCGGGTAATTTCAGGATTTATGAAAGCCTCAAAAACTTCTGAAACGGGTTTTCTGATCAGCATTTCGGCTTTTGCAAAATTATTATTTACTGTTGCCATATCTACAGATTTGAAAGATTATTTGCTGCTGTTAAAAGGGATATTGTTGTAAATTACAATCTGAAATTGGTTTCGGCCCGTTTTTTCCTGAATCTGTCGCATAAAACCGGCTTCAACCCTGAAATTTTTATTAATCACATAGCCCAATGCGCCATAGACACGGTCTCTGTCAAAAGCAGGTGATTCAGCATTTATAAAAATTTCATTATAAGCTGAAAAATAAAAGGCATTGTCTTCCATTTTTGGTTTGTTTAACGGAACATTCAAAGCCAGAAAATATCGAAAACGCATTTGAAAATCATCTTTTAAAAAGCGTTCCTCTACACGATAACGGTGCTGTAAATAAAACCTCCCAAAATTTTGACGTGTTATAAACTGCTGAAAAATCCGGTGTTCATTATTGTCTGCCTTATCATCTGTTCCGGGGATATAATTCTGTGAATTAATAAAACCGTAACCTAATAAAATATTATTGTTGTTTTCAGTAAGATTGTATCCAATTCCTGTTCTTAGCAATAACTGTTGAGTGTCTCCTGCAAAATTATAGTTACGGTACTGTACTTCGTTATGCCAGTTCCATTTTTTATTGATGGCCTGATTTCCAAAATAAATAAACCAGTTTCCGGTATCAGTATCCTGAGCGTTTGTGAAATTTACAGATAAAATAAGGGCAAATAAAAGGTAATGGGCTTTTAAATATTTCATTTTAGATAACGGATTTTCAGTTTTTTGGACCCACAAGATAAGAAAGTTATTCCGGAAATTGTGTTAAAAACAAAAAATCAGACTGTCAAAAAAGATTAAACTTCTCCTTTCTCAATCCATTTTCCAACCGTTGGAGCTTCGTAATTCTTCATTTTCTCGAGTAAATCATCAATGTTATCACTTACTAAAAGCATTTGCTGGTTAACCTCTTTCAATAAACCTTTGCTGACCATGGTTTCAGTTAATTGGATAAGCGAATCATAAAAACCATTAATATTCAAAATTGCGATTGGTTTTTTATGCAGTCCTAACTGAGCCCAGGTAATCATTTCAAAAAGTTCTTCCAGTGTTCCGAAACCACCGGGAAGCGCAATAACACCATCGCATAAATCGTTCATTTTGGTTTTTCTTTCGTGCATGCTTTCTACCAGAATAAGTTCTGTTAAGCCCAAATGTGCAATTTCTTTTGATCTTAAAAAATTAGGCAAAACGCCAATTGCTTTTCCGCCATTATTTAAAACACCATCAGCAACAGCGCCCATTAGACCTACATTGGCTCCGCCATAGATCAACTCAATATTTTGTTTTGCAAATGTTTCTCCAAGTAAGCTTGCCTGTTCTTTGTAAATTTCTTCAGTACCAAAACTGGATCCGCAAAAGACTGTTATTCTTTTCATTATTTTTATTAAGGGATTAGATTATGCAAAAATTACTAGTGACTAATTACTGTTCACTGAATAGCTTTAACCAATTCATATTCAAAATGGGGCAAATCAACTCCATTATGAGGAAAAATCATTTCGTTTGTTTTTACTGCGCCTAATTTTAAAACCGCTTTTTGTGAACGAAAATTTTCTGCACCAATATGAAAAATAATTGAATTTACTTTTTGAAAAGCATAATCAATCAGTAATTTTTTTGTAGCTGCATTATAAGGTCCGCCCCAAAACTTTCTTCCGATAAAGGTAAAGCCAATTCCCACATTTGATTTCTCTGGATTGTAATCGTAAAATCGGGTAGTGCCGATAACTTCGTTTGTATTTTTGTCTAAAATCAAAAAAGAACTTTTTGAACTTATGGCGCCATCAAAAAAAGGTTTAAAAACATCTTTTTTGTAACGGTCTTTTATCGGATGCTGCTCCCAGATTAAAGGATCAGATGCTACTTTGTAAAGTGCTTCAAAATGATCTTCGTGAAGCGGAATTAATTTTATGGTTTCATTTTCTAAAAAATCGGGTTGTAAATTAAAATTTGATATCGTCATTTTACGGGTCTTTATGGTTTTATTTTTTTAATCTGAACGCAGGAAACATTTTCCATTTGGATTTCATTACCGGTTTTTTTTAGCAATCCTGTTTTTGGGTTTCTTTGAAAAACGATTACATTTCCTGAATTTACATTTGTGGCAATCAGGAATTTTCCGGTTTCATCAAGAGCAAAAATTCTGGGATGATCGCCTAAAGTAGACTGATACCCTACATTCTTTAAGAGCCCTTTTTTATCAATAGCAAAAATGGCAATATTGTTTTCTTTTCCCCTGTTCGAAGCGTATAAAAATTTTCCGTCGGGAGAAATATGAATGTCTGAACTTGCAAAACCTTCCTTAATTTCATCAGAATGTGTATTGATTCTCTGAATTTTCTGTAAAGTTCCATTTTTGTATTTATAAACACTTATTGAACCAGCCATTTCTTCAATACAATACCCAAATTTTTGATTGGGGTGAAAAGTAAAATGTCGCGGCCCGGCTTCTAAATTGGTTTTTGTAAATGCGACTTTAGCTTCAGTTAAAGGTTTTTTTTGTTTTTCATCAAATTGATAACATCTGATTTTATCCGCACCTAAATCAGGTAAAAATAAATAATCAAAGTCAGGGGAGAATATAGCCGAATGAACATGTGAACGTGTTTGCCTTTCTTTATGGACACTGCCGTCCGTATATTGAAAATTTTGTGCAGTCGAATCGATTGTTCCATTTTCCAGTAATGGATGAACCGATACGCTTCCTTCTGTATAATTAGCATTTACAAGCCATTTGCCATTTTTATGAACCGAAACATACACCGGATTTTCACCTCCGCTGGTTTGTTTGTTTAAAAAAGTAAGTGTCTTGTTTTCGGGGTTGAATTCAAAACTGCTTACACTTCCTGCATTTGGTGTTTTTGTGTCTGTACAGGCATAAATATACTTTCCGTTTGGAGAAACCGTTAAATAAGACGGATTGATGATATTTTTTACGCCGGTTATTTTATTAAGATTTCCGTTTTTGGTATTCAATTGGTACACCTGGATAGATTCTGCCGATTTATCAAGATTGTAAGATCCTAAAAAGACGTAGGTATTTTGAGAAAATATAAAATTGCTGACTAATAAAGTAAGGGCTAATATATGTTTTTTTAAATTCAAAACTTGTTTGTTTTAAGGTAAAGATTTTTAGTAGAGAAATAACAATTTATCATTTATAATTATTTTATCCCTTTCCACCATTGTTTAAATTCCTGTTTATCATTTTTCAGTTCGACCAGTTCTCCAATCATCGGTGTAATCAAAGGGATTGGATTTTCTGACCTGGCATTCAATTCGGTTATTTTTATCATAGGCTCATCCCACGAATGAAGAGATAAAGGAAATTTAGAATTATGTACAGGAAAGACTCTTTTTGCTTTTAAGTCTTTCACTGCTTTTATTACATCTTCCGGTAAATTGTGAATGTATTTCCATGCCGGATTATACTGGCCATTATCAATAAGCACAATGTCAAAAGGTCCATATTTATCGCCAATTGATGCAAAATGATTGTCGTAACCGCTGTCACCGCCCAAATACATTTTGAAATCTTTGCTTTCTAAAATAAAAGAAGTCCAGAGTGTATTGCAGCGCTTAATGCTTCTGCCGGAAAAATGTCTCGACGGAGCAGTATGAAGCGTTAAATTATGATCTAATTCGATTTTTTCATGCCAGTCTTTTTCGATAATATTTTCTGGTGGAAAGCCCCAAAATTCAAAATGCGAGCCAACGCCAAGTGCAGTAATTACTTTTTTTATTTTTGGCTTTAGTTTCATTATAGTTTTATAATCTAAATGATCATAATGGTCGTGTGTGATTAGCAAATAATCAATTTCAGGAATATCATCATAGTTGTAAATATCAGTTCCTTTAAAGGCTTTTGTAGTGCCGTAAACAGGGGAGGCGTTTCCACTGAAGACAGGATCAATCAAAAACCGTTTGCCCTGAAGCTGAATGTAATAAGACGAATGCCCAAACCAGACTAAAACATCTTCATGTAAAGGAAGTTCCTTTAAATTCGTTTTTACTGAAGGAATAACATCAGTGGGGATTTTTCGGTCAACTTTCTTAAATAAAAATTCAGTTAAGACATTATAATAACCGTAACCTTCTGCCAGTTCGGGAGTGAAATTTTCATTTTCGAATTTTCCGTTTTTGTATTGAGGCGATTTTTGTATTCTGGCCAGTCTTTCCCCGGAAGGTTGTTTTCCGAACCTGGGATGGAATAAAAAATAAAAAATTAATAGTAGTAAAAGAAGGATTATTGTTAAGCCCATGATTATTTTAGATTGACGGATATAGTTTTTGTATTTCTTTTACTGATGCAGAAATCATGATTTTCAGAATTTCGAGATCAATATCATTTAAATTTTTGATATAAATACAGCCTTTTCCGGCTTTATGTTTTCCGAACTTAGAAAGAAGTTCTTCTTTATTTTCGAAAGAAGAATTGAGGTAAAGTGAAATGGCATCTTTTCTGGGTAAAAAACCGGCTAGGGGCGCATCACCTTCATGTCCGCTTTCGTACTTATAATGATAATTTCCAAAACCAATAATATTCGTTCCCCACATTTTAGGTTCGAAGCCGGTAACTTCCTGTATTATTTCCAGAAGCTCAAAAGCATCCTTTCTTTTTGCTTCATTTTCAATAGTATTGATGAAATCGATAACGCTGTATGTTGTTTCTGTAGTCTTATTTTTTGCCATAGCTGATTATTTTTGACCCGGTATCTCAAATGGAAATTTTTTAAAACATCCCATTTTCATTAATGCTTTTCTTTGGAATTGGCTGTCCTAAATCCCAAAGTTCGACTATTTTGTCTGACTCAAATCGAAAAATATGAACTACAGCGACACCTGAATCTCCTGAATTTTGTTTGACATGTGAATGAACTGCAACCAAATCTCCATCCCTTAAAACATGATGAATTTGGAGAACTTTATTCGGATTGGTTCTGGCCGATTCTTCCATGGCAAGCATCAGGGTTTCTGCATCTCCTTTAAAATAGGCATTATGATGTTTGAAATTTTTGCCGGTATATAGTCGAAATGCTTCGTGAGAATGCCCAGTAGCAGCTAGCTTTAGAAAATTCCGGGCTATAGATTTCTTAGTCATGGCATATCGATTTAAAAGAAATCTAAGTTATGAAATTTAACTCTTTTTGATGAATAATATGCCTGAAACTTGAATAGAAAGAATGTTGGGTCTGGTAAAACAGGTTTGAAGCCTGAATGGCGAATCAGTTTTATTTCACCAATCCCCATAGTGCAGTTTCAATTTTAATTTGCCTGATTTTGTTTTTGTCTGGCTGGATAAGTACGTTCAGGGCAAATGCAGCCGCAGAAGTATCAAAAACAGAATAATCAAGAGGTGCTTTAAAATTGTTGAAATATGTTCGTTGACAAGGCAAAAAGCAATAATAAAAAGCCATTTCTTTTTCGCAATTAAGTGTGTTTTAAAATTAAAGTTATGAAACTTGAAATTAATATGTTTTGAGTAAATAATCAAAATGGAACAGGATTCAATGGTATCTTTTATTCTTTGATTTTTATTGTTCCCTTTTTATACAGGTCTAAAGCTTTCTGTAAAATGTTTATAATAGCTTTTATGGGTAAATCTTCATTTGGGTTAACTCTGAAAATTTTCATTCGTGTACGGTCTCCTTCTTCTAACTGAGGATGATCAAGATATTTTCCTTCAACCATCAAAAGATAGGGCTTATCTATTTTTTTATCTGTCCATAAATAGCAGAACATTTTTTTCTTGTAGCAAAAGCAAGGCATTCCCCATTTTTTGGTCTCAGTGATGTTTGTATCCTGCTTGAGGATAATGCTCCGCAAGGCAAGCAGACAGCTCTTATTTGGCTCTGCTTTGTTTAAATAATAGTTATCAGGTTGTTGATCCATATTTTTCTTTTCCATGCTTTTTGAGCAATTCTTCAAACAGGTTGTTTTTTTTAATTCCTCCAAACTGTCCTGAAACATATTTTATGTTGGGTGCTTTTATTAGAAATTCCAAATCATCGGGAGCTTGCGGTGTATCTACGATTTCAAATTCTTCAAGATTTGGTATTAAAGTTAGAGACTGAATATCTGTAAGTCTTTTGCATTGCCAAATTCGTAATCGTTTCAGGTTTTTACAGTTGCCTAAATCAGGGAATTTTTCAAGTTTGGGCAGATACAGCAAATCAAGTTCTATAATTTGTGACAACTGATTGATAAAAGATAAATCTTCATGATTTTTAATAGCGTTCAAAAAAAGACTTTCCAGTGTATCTATTTTAGCCAGCGCATCAAAATTGTATGTGTGAACACCGTATAATTCTACAGATTTAAGCTTTGGAAGTGACTCTAAAAAATCCAGATTTCTATTTTTGATGTGCCACAACCCAATTTCGGGGCAGTTTTTATGTTTTTTGATTTGTTCGATTTCAACTTCACCCAAACGTTTCTGAATGAGAATTTTATTGCGCCCTTTTGCTTTTTGAAATCCTTCTTCCATGGTTAATTCTCTGTTATAAGCATGATTTCATAAATGTTTTTGATAAAGGAATTTAAATCCGCTTCTTTTCATTTTAATTAATAGCTTTATAGTTGATGCCAAATTAAATTCTGTTTTTAGATTAGCGTTACGGGATTTATTAATTCCAAACCCCATTCATTTCTGTAAGTATAATGGGCTTTCCGTCAGTAATAACAATTGTATGTTCGTGCTGGGCCATAAATCCTCCTTTGTCACCTACCATTGTCCATCCGTCATTAAGTTCGACTGAATATGATGAAGTTGTTGAAATGAAAGTTTCAATAGCAACTACAGAATTCTTTTTAAATCGTCGTTGGTCGTATCGGTTTTTATAATTTAATAATTCATCAGGCTGCTCGTGTAAACTTCTTCCAATTCCATGGCCACCAAGGTTTTTAATAACTTTATAACCTCTCTTTTTAGCTTCATTTTCCATAAGAAACCCTATGTCTGCAATTTTTACTCCGCCTTTAATAGTATGAATGGCTTTATGTAGTATTTCTTTTGAAGCTTCAACTAATTTTTGATGTTGATGAATATCCTTGCCCAGCACAAATGAATTTCCATTGTCAGACCAAAAACCACCAAGCTCTGCTGATACATCAATGTTTATTAAATCACCTTCTTTAAGTATTTTTTTATCAGAAGGTATGCCGTGACAAAATTCGTTATTTACGCTTATGCAGGTCCATCCCGGAAATTTATACGTCATAAAAGGTGCTGAATTCGCTCCGAAATCTTTTAAAATACTTCCTCCAAATTCATCAAGTTCTTTCGTTGTCATACCAACTTTAGCATAATTTTTCATTTCTTTTAAAGTGTAAGCAACAACGTTACTCACTTTTTGCATTCCAATGAATTCTAATTCAGTTGTTATAGACATGATAATTTTATTTTTTGTTCTGTTTTCTCTTTTAGTTTAATATTTGTGAAGGTCTACAGCTCCTAATATGTTTAAAAAGGAAGTGAAGTTTGATAACTTTAATTTATTTAATCCTGCAATTTAAAGGGTTCCCATTTATCTTTTACACTTTTCCTTTCAGCACCCACTTTTATAGGCATTTCATATAAATCATTTACAGTATGGTCGAGTTCTGTAACTTGTTTTAATGAAATGATTTTTGCATTCTCTTCAGTATGATCATCTTGTCCGCATAAAAATTGCCAGTCAGCTTCACCATCATGAGCAGCATATAAAATTGATCTCTCTTTACTTAACACATGATTACAAACAATGCAAGCCGTATTTTCGGAGTCTTTAAATTTATACTGTTTTTTTGTGGATTCTTTTTTCTGTTGTCCAAATAAGTTAAACATAGAGATTGTCATTACAAAGGTTAGTAGATATAATTTTTTCATTTTATTGATTGTTTGGTGGTGTTATAGAAAATTATGTAGATTGATTTTTGTATAGTCATTTAAAAAAACAATGTCTTATGAATTATTTTGTCCTTGATTTTTTATTCTTTAATAACTCGTTTTGTATATACTTTTCCTGAGTCTGCTATAACTTTTACTGCATATATCCCCTTTGGTAAGTTTTTAATGTTAATTTGCTTAGTCCCAGAATGAGATAAAAGCAGCTTACCGGTTATATCAAATAAATACAACTTTTCAATATTCAGCAAACTACTTATGTAAAGAATATCACTTGTTGGATTAGGGAAAATAGCTATTTCTTCAGAACTTGCATTTATCGGAGTTGAGGTACCCAAAAATTTGTCAAATATTGCTTCACCCATAAAAAGAGCATCTACATCTAAATTACGCAATCCGCTATTGTTAGTGCTTCCAATTACGTAACCTAAAAAATGAATTGTGCCATCCGGAGCTATTTTTACTTTTGAAATAGCAGAAGACTTTGTCTGATCAATTTTTTTTGCGTTTACCCAGTTTCCGGCTGTGTCAATGATAGCAATGAAAGGATTTGTTTTGTCTGAATTTAAGGATAGATTACCCAATGAAACATTTCCTTCGAACTGCCCTCCAACAACAATTTTATCACCGTTAATAAACATGGTAAGGGCATCGGAACCATTTCCTCCGTCTATGGTTTTCAACCAAACCAAATCTCCTTTAACAGGTTCGTATTTGGCAATGAAAGCAGTTCCACCGGAGGCAGATGCCTTTGTATCATAGGCAAAAGTATTGTTCAAATCGAAATCGACGCTACTTCCCCTAAAACACCCGATAACATATACATTTTCATTTTTATCGGTCAGTATTTCGGTAGCTCTGTCATACAACATACTATTAATTGTTTTTGCCCATTGCACTTTCCCTGAGCTATTGTATTTCGCAATAAAGATGTCTTCTTTCTCTCCGGCACAATCCTGCATGGTCATACTTTTGGGAGTTTTGTATGGAGTAGCATCATTAATAAACAATTCAAGTCCAGAACCAGAATGATAATTTCCGGTGATGTAAAAGTTGCCTGAAGCTGCTGAATGAACATTTAGTTCTCTGACTACTCCGCCTCCGATACCTTTAACATCAATAAATTCTCCGTTTCGACTGTATCTGGCAATAAAAGAAGTATGACAGTTATTAGCAATAATAAGGTCAGCATCATTTGGATACGTCTTGGTTTTGTCAAAATCAATAGTGATATAGTCTCCAAAACTTCCTGTTACAAGAATATTGTTGTTCTGAGCAAAACTGAGTCTGTATCCCGAGTTTAAAAGTTCTTCTCCTTTAATTTCTTTACAAAAAAGTAATGTACCTTCAGGAGAATATTTCACCAGTATAATATTTTTGTTGAACCTCCATGAGTGATCCCAGGCATTGTATATTTCATTTTTAATAATGGATTGGGGAGAAGTGTGCTGAGGATCGAGGTCTATCACATCGTTTACAAACAAATCTACATCTGCTAATATGTAGATGTTATCTTCACTGTCAACCAGCACGTCTGCTACCTGATCGACAGAGGAATGTGTTTCTTCATGTTTACTCCCGCCGATACTTTTTATCCAGATTATTTCATTATTGCTATTATATTTTGCAATAAAACCATTGGCTTCAACGCCTGTGCTCAATAAATGTGAGCTGTCAAAAGCTACATTTTTGCCCGAAAAACTACCAACTACAATTTTATTCCCTTCTGAGTCAAAGGCGATACCAGAATCAAATCCGTCCCTGGGAATTACATAGTCATTATTGAATGGGATGCTGTGCTGATTGGTAAGAGTTAATTCCTGAGCATTAGCATAACTAAATCCGAAGAAAATTACGGTTAACAATAGTAGTCTGTATATTTTATTTTTCATCTGAAACTTTTAAATAACCCAGGGTAGTTTAATTTTTTTCTTACAAATATATACAAATATATCATCTCATTTAACATAAATGAACATACTTTACTTGTGTTAATCATAACGTTCTGCCGCTTTACACAGTTGCGGGAAAACGGTTGTTATTAAGAGACTATTGTTTCTTTTCGCGCTTGATTGTCCAACGTATTAAAAATATCAAAAGACCAAATGCTAACATGTTAGCAAAAGCTGTGAAATAGTTATATGGTTTTTCAATCTGCTTTATGTTTTCGGAATTGGTAATTTTTATGGAATTAAAAAACTTTTCTTTGGCTTTTATGTCGTAGGATTGGACTTTTGAATAAATAAAAATGTATGTTATACCATTTAGATACAAAATCAAAGTTTCTGCACTTTCTTTTTCTGATTTTTTTTCTTTGAAAATCAGTTTGTAGGCATTATAATTTTTAAATTTTATTTGAATAGAGTCTTTAAGAAATAATCCTTTTTTTGCCATAGCTTTAATTTGAAAACTGGCGATTATTTTATAATTTTTCCATAACTCTTTTTCACTTTCGGGAAGTTGATTTTTAACCAAAGTTTCGGCACGCATTGCTACATAAGAATCTGCATTTGAATTCAAATAAAAAGCTCTGAGTTTTGCTTCTTTTGTAACTTGATTAATTGTTTCTGTTTTTCCGAAAAAATCAACCGCGACATTGTTGTCAAGCTTTGCTTGGCTATTAATAAGAAACGGGAATATCAGAATTGCGAAAGTTATATATTTAATCATATTCTGTTTTAGCAATGTGTTTAACTTACTGCTGACATCTTGGTACTTGAAGAGGTTGGAATAAAGATGCGGGATTTTTTAGTTAAAATACAAAAACATCTTTAAATTCAGTCTAAAAACGTAATCGCCAAACGGCTGTTAGCAGTAATGTTTTTATTTAACCTCAATTATAATTTTAGTTTTCCAACCAATTCCATCTTCTCTGTTTTCAATTAGGAATTTCTCCATTTCCCTTTTACTTTTTAAAGTTTTTTTGAAATCAGAATTTTCAATTTCAAGTGTATTAAATGAGTTAACTTGTCTTCTTATTTCAGATTCTGACCAAGTTCCGATTCCAAAATCTAAACTTGCTGTATCTTTTTCCTTAATATTAAAAACTATTGAATCTCCTTTTTTATTTTCTGCATAGTCTAAATCGTAGGTAGTTACTGTTGAGTCTATTTTAAATTTTATTTTCAATTCAGAATCCGCATTGTTTATAAATTCAATTGAATGTGGCGGGTCACAACTTAAACAAAGCATAACAATTAATAAAAGGACGATATTTTTATTTATATTTTTTTTCATTTCACATTACCGCTAACGTGTTGCTACTAAAGTGGGTTTGAGACTAAATTAAGACCATTCTTCGGATTTGCCACTCGAGCGACAGGCGAAGCAAATCATCCCAAATACAAGGCCATTTTTAAATTAAGCCAAATGCCTAAATCTATTGTAGCAAGTAATAGTGTTTTTTATATCTTAATAAATTTACTTTTAAATATTTTGTATTCAGAATGTATCTCAATCATATATATTCCTTTATCTAAATGGCTAACATCTAATCTTGAACTACCTTTATATTCTTCCAATATTTTTTTGCCTAAAATATCAAATATTAAAATTTTTGAGATTAAAAGATCCTCTTTATTAATATTAATTATCTCTGTTGTTGGATTGGGATAAAGAGTAATCAAATTTTTCAAATTGAATTGATCAGTCGTTAACGAGCTACAGCTAATTAATGTAGGTAGATTCCTTGTTGAGTATGTTCCATCTCCTGTATAACTTCCAGATGACCAGACTGTATTGTTTGATTTTAATGCGCATGAACGGTAAATTCCCAAAGAAATAAATTCCCAATTGGTATCACTTCCAATTAACGTCGGTAAAGATTTGTTACTATTGGTTCCATCCGCTAATTCGCCCGATCCATTACCTCCCCACATAAACAAAGAACCGTCTGATTTAATCCCAGCACTGTGATATCCTCCAGCGGAAACAGATAACCAATCCGTATCAGTTCCTACTTGTATTGGACTGCTACTGTAGTTATTTGATCCATCTCCTAATTGGCCTACATCATTCATTCCCCAAGAGTATATTTTATTATTATTTTTAATTCCTAAGGTGTGATATAAACCACATGATATTGATTTCCAGTCAGTATCAGTCCCTATTTGGTGTAAATTATAATCTGTTACGATCGTACCATCGCCTATCTGACCATAAAAATTACCGCCACAACCCCAAATAGAACCGTCTGTTTTTAAAGCAATGCTATTATTATATCCACATGAGACACTTGACCAGTTATTGGAAATTCCAATTTGAGTTGGAATAGTTTTATTAATAGTAGTTCCATCTCCTAACTGACCATAAGAGTTGCTGCCCCATGACCATAATGTACCATTTGTTTTTATTGCCAGAACGTGATTCGAGCCAGCTGAAAGTAATTTCCAATCTGTATCTGTACCTATTTGAATTGGGATTGTTCTATTGATAGTTGTTCCATCTCCTAATTCTCCATGAGAGTTACTTCCCCAACACCATAGTGTACCATTGTTTTTTATTGCTAAAGTAAAAGCGTAGCCCGTTTCAATAAATTTCCAATCTGTATCTGTTCCAATTTGTATTGGAGCTGATTCAGCATTTGTATTTCCATTTCCTAACTGGCCAGGATAATTATAGCCCCAACCCCATAAACTTCCATCCATTTTTAGAGCTACGGTATGCATTGATCCCAAACTAATTTTATTCCAACATTGAGCTTTTGCCTGGATTGATAATAGTATGAGTATTAATATTTTTAAGGTTTTCATTTTTCATTTTTTAATATTATCACCAACGTTCTGGCGCTACACCAAGGTGGCGATTCGATTTCGAAGCACTTAACTTTCAACTAAACACAAGGCTTGATTTAACCACTGAACCGCCAATTTTGTTAGGTGCTGTTATGGTCAGTTTTTATTTTAGTTCTGCTAAGATAATTTTCTTTTGCTGCAATGTATTCTTCATTGCCTTTTCTCTAACCTTTGGATCAGCATTGTTTATAAGGTCAAAATATTCAACAGGAACTACTTGCCACGATAAGCCATATTTGTCTTTGCACCAACCACATGAGCTTTCTTGTCCACCATTTTTAGTTAAGGCACTCCAATAGTAATCTGTTTCGGCTTGATCTTTAGTGTTAATAACCAAAGAAACTGATTCATTAAATTTTTGAAATGGACCTGCTGCTAAAATGCTTAATTCCATACCAGCAATTTCAATAATCGCTGTTTCAAAGTTTCCGCCTCCAGCTTCTGGTGGGTTTGTGTATTTGTGGTGCTCTTTTAGTTTGCCGTCTTTAAATATTGAAAGATAATAGTCGGCAACTGCTTTTGCATCTGTTGTTTCTACCCAAATTGAAGGTGTTATTTTTTGAGTAATCATATTTTCATTGTTTTTGATTGTATCATTTCTTATTAAAGTTTGGTTGATTGCTTTGTTAGCGTTATTAGATTGACTTTAATTTGAGCAAGAGGTTGTCAAGCCAATAACAAGTACATAGTTATTCATTTTTTATACTAAGGTTTGTTTGTCTATTCGTTCTTTTTGGCGCATTACGCATAACGTTCCGCTACTACAGCGGGTTTGGTTATCGCCAGTTATTCTTCAGTTCTTGTTTTCAATGGAGTTAAAATTAGTGAAATTATTCCAGACGAAATTGTTGTAACGATTACATTTCCGTATTGCTTAATTTCAAGTCCACTTAAAATTCTGATTGAAATAATTGTAAAAGTCAGTCCTGCAAAAATTATCCAGTATTTCAAGTTTATTTTTTTATTCACGCTACTATGCGTTGGAAGTTTATAAAAAGCAAGAGCAATTAAAAGACCACCGATTAACGTGCTAGAATGTTGTAAAATTTTAAAAATAGGGATTTGTTCTTCAAAAATGTCAATTGTTTTTGTCAAGCTCGGAATTGCTTCAACGAAGTAGCCGTGATTGTGTGTAAAGCTGTCCCAAAATAGGTGTGAAGCCGTACCAATTAAAATTGAAATTATCACTACCAACCAATTTTTGTAGAAGAAGCGATTCCAGTTAAATTGTTTAAATGTGGAAAATCTTGACTTTAAAAAAGTCGGCAAGTTGTCAAATAAACTGTTACGAACTATGTTGTGAAAAGTAAAAGCAAGTAGTAAACCTAATGGTAAGTCAAACCAAATCATACCTTCTAAAGTATGGCTGTAATTACTCTTAACTCTCATTCTTAAAAAATATTCAAAGTCTGGTGTTAAACTTCCGATTACAAGCCCAGTCAACGAGAACCATTTGCGAGGCAAATATGTCAACGGTAAAATTATTGCTGGATGGGTAAATGTAAAAGGCATTCTTTTCTTGTTTTTTAGTTTGGTTATCTTCTGTTGTAATTGGCGCTAACGTTCCGGCGCTTGCCGAGGTTAGGGGGCAAAGCCGAGTATTTTCGGCTAAACGAATATATGAACAAAAATGATAATTCCACTAAAGCCCCAATCACGGCAAACGCCTGTTGGCGGTAGTTTTTATTGAGAAATAGTTTCTATGAAATAACTGTTTCCCAATTGATTTAACGATATTATTTGATTTTCAAAAAGCTCAATAAACATTGGGATTCCAGTAGTGGGATATTGTTTTATGGTTGACGTAAAGTTATTTTTTTCGAAAACATCAATTCGCGGGTTGTTTAGATGTGAAAAGTAAATAAGGTTGTTTTTAGAAATTTTTGCATCTCCAAAAATAGGGTTTTTAGAATAACTTTCGGTTGTAACTGTTGATACATTTTTATAGTCTAAAGAAGATTGATAACCCAGATTTGTACTTATAAAAAAAGATTTATCATCTGATAAGGTAAATAATCTACTGTCTAATTTAGTATAATCATCAAATTTTGTCTCTGTAGATACTTCATTTCCGTTTATGTTTAATTTAGTAACACCAGTACTTCTATATTCTAGTCCGTCCACTTTAAGGAAGAAAAAATAGTTTTCTTTTGCATATACGAGTTTTGACTGAGGGTTACTGGTGTATGTACCATTTCTATTTAAAACGATATTGCTTGTAAAGTCATATACAAACATTCCTCCGATATATGCATAAGGATGTTTTTCGATAAATAATAAATGATTGTCAATTGTTATTGCAGATGTTATGTCGTAATCTGTAAATAAGTTTATAGTTTTTTTAATTTCATAAGAATTTAAATCTATAACAAAAACTTTCCCATTTTCACTTGGAACGTATAAATCAGTAACACCATTTAATTCTCCGATAGAACAAAAGAAGATTCTGCCAGCTATTTTTATTTTATTATTTGTTAATGAATTTATATTGTAAAATACTATTTCACCGTCCGGGTTAATGATAATTATCTCATTTTGATGAAAAGGATTTTTAAGTGTTTGACTAGGTTTAAAATTTAGAATCTTAGGGTTTTCTATGGATAAGAAATTTTTACTCAGTATCTTTTTGCCATTTATAGTCTTAATAACCGCAAAGTTGATCTTTTGTTTTGTATATTGACTGGCATCTGTCAAGGTATTATCTTTTTGGTCATTAAGAGTTTTCAAGATCATTCCATTTCTGACAATATCTTCACTGGAATAGGATGCGTATCCATCAAAAACAGCTATAGAATAATTTTCAAAACCTACATTATTGTCTTTTTCCCATATTAAATTTAAACTTCCGTCGGCTAATTTTTTTAGGGATGTTATTGAAAATGACAAATCTTTATTTTCGTACGAAAGATAATTGACGCTGGTAATACTCGTTTTATTATTGTGTTCATCCATATAATTTGTTACAACAGCGTAGCCTACAAATGAATTAAACGGAACTTTATTATCTACATAGACATCTTTCAGGTTATTAGTCCCTTGATATATAAGTTGTCCTAAATTGGTAATCATATTTGGACTAAAAAACTCATCCGTGTTGGATTCAAATCTATAAACGCTATAGCTTATAAATTTTTTTATTATAACTGGTTTCCAGCTTAGTGTTAACTGATTATTATTCCCTATTAGGCTAATTAATTCTGTCTGTGGTGCAAAAACTGAATTTTCAGGTAAGTCATCCTCTTTAGAGCAACTAATAAATAATAGAAAAGTAAAAGAATATAAAAACTTTTTTTTAAAAAAATAGAGATTCATAATGGTTTTAATAATCAGATTTGGGTTAATTATATAAGGTTTGGGATTAAAATGTTTCAATGGCACATTTTATATTTAAGTCAAAACTATAACCATATCCAAAACTCCAATAGGATGCAGGTTCATAGCCTCCAATAACTTTTAAACCATTACTTGTAACCATCGGGTAAAATGGATAAAGCTTAGTTTTGATTATTTCTATAAGGTCATAATTGGGGTTGAATTTATGAATAGTTTTTTCTCCTTGTACAGTCGCATAAAGGTTATCTTGGTTATCAAAGGCAAACTGAAAATAATGTTTTCCTGTAATATCATACAACCTTTTTTCAATTTTGAAATCATTGATATTAAAAATACAACCATTTATAGAGGTGATAATTTTGCTTTTTGATGTGTTCCAGGCAAATATATTCGCATCGATTGAATTTGCTTGAAGTAAAGTATTTGAATGATTATACGAAGTACGTGAACAACTTGAGCTTGTGCAAGTTCCAGAGGTAAACTCAAAAATATTTAGCCCGTTATTTCCGTTATAGCAATATAAAGCAAATAATTTAGTTGAATTATAAGGTTCCAAATAATCAGCATTTGACCCCCAACCTGTATTTATATTAATACCTGTATTTATATCATAATAACACCAAGTATCTTTATCTTGGTAATATATTATATTCCCCAATACTGAAAATGCATTTAATCTATCGGTTATTTTGCAGGAGTAAGTTGCAATTGTTTGATAATTATTGTTATTTATTTTATAAATAACACCTTTGGTATCAGCAAGAAATATTTCGTTATTGTTTACAATTTGAAATTTATTATTTAACAAGCTTCCGTCTTTAAAAGCTTTTGTATCTGTTAGTTTATTTTGTACGCTATTGTATTTTTTTAAAAAGCCGGTACTTTCTTTGTCCAATATATGGAAAACGTCAGTTTGGTTTGGTTCTTTTAGAACTTGAAAAGGAACTCTGTCAAATTTCACAATATCTCGTGAAAAAATTTTATTTTCACTTTCTAAAACAGCAATTTTTGCAGGGGATATCCTTTCATCGGCATAGGTAATTACAATTTTATAGGACACTTCAGAATTATAGGGTACCTCATTATCAACAAAAGCTGTTTCATTAGAAGGTAGATTAGCTATCTTTTCAAATGGAACGAATTCATTTTCACTGTTTTTTGCTTGCCTTTGAATTGTTAATTCCTGAATAATTACTCCTTTGGGTCTTGAAAGCTCCCAGTTAATTTTTACTTGATTGTATGAAGTTTCAAATTTTGAAACTGTAATTGCCAAAGGTAATGTGTTACTATCATCACTCTCGCTACAACTAAAAAGAATTGCAAATAATATAATCAGTAGGTATTTGTATTTAGTATAATCCATTTAATATTTCTTTTCTTAGTTTATAGGTAGCGGTAGAGTTTGGGTAATAGCTTATCGAACCGCCTCTGTAATAAATTTCATTATTTAGAGTGAAGAAATTGGTGCCAAAACCAGATAAAGAATATAAATCTACTTGTTTAGAGGCATTTGTATTGATATTAAAAAGATGTGAATTATAATTAACCTGACCTCCAAAAACGGCATTTGAATATGTAAAAAAAATATTGTACAATCGATATTCAGTAGTGTCTAAATTAGGTGTGATTTTGTATGTTTTATAATTACCCCTAAAAGTTGTAATATAAATATCTTTTCCAACAAATAAATAATTATTTCCAACATTCCCGTTACTATCTAATGCAGGAATTTCTGAAAATGAAGAACTTGGTAGAACAGTCCAAGTGTTTGTTACTTCTGAATATCGATATTTTTGATCTATAATGGTAGTATTTACATTATTGTTAATAATTCCACTAAGGAAATACAAATTATTTTGATATGCAAAAATTATAGAATTGTAAACCTTATTTCCAAAAGGGAGAATTATAGGTGTTTCAATAAAAGTCTTTAAATCTAACTTCGATAAAGAATATTCATTTGTTGTAAAAGATCGCTTATATAAATACACATATCTTTCACCGTCAAAAACAGCTTCTTTGAGATAACCCGTATATTTGAAAGACGATATTTCTGTCCACTTTTCGGTGGTTGAAGAAAATTCTAATAAAGAATATGTGAAATTGAAATCATGAGATCCATTGTCATTATATTTAAATTGATAAGCTTTGTTGTTGTATACAAATGCCGGATGTTGAAAATTTGCATCTTTGACATGGTCAACCAAAATACCATCGTTCTTAATATTTAATAAACAGTCAAAGCTATAGGTTAAACCAGCAGTTTTGTATGTTATATTGGTAATTTTAAAATCTTTGTAGGGACCCGGAGGAGTGTCTATGGTCAATTTATTATTATCAGCTTGAAACCTAGATGGAACACCATTTACAAATACTTCTCCAAAATCTTTATTAGGATTAAAATTTTCTCCAAATACAATAAGCGCTGTTCCAATCCAGACGATACTATTATTAATGCCCAAAATCACGGGTGATTTTAAAGACAAAGGCAGGGTTGATGTAACTTCTTGAAGTTGACTTCCGACCTTGATTTCTAAGTTTGTAGTTCTAATTTTAGAAGGGATTTCCAACTCAATTTTATTGTAATCAATATTAACAATTGTAGCTGTTTCATTATTTACAGTTACCGAAGCAAAATCTTTAAGTGTATCGAAATTTTCACCATAAATTGTAAAAGTTTCGTTGAATGTAACACTATCACTACTGTACTTACTAATTATTGGTTTTTTTAAAGAAAAAGCCTGCTCTAGTATTGTTTTATTTTCATTTAAATCAATAATCTTAAGTGTTGGGTTATTTCTTTTAATTGTCCTGGGAACAATAACTACAATCTCTTTATCAGATTTATAATTTATTTGGGCTTTTTCTAAATCAAAAAAGACCTGTAATTTGTCAACTTCAAAATTTTCTATTTTAATCGTTATTGGCTGACCTAACAAACCACTCTCCGGAAAATTAACAATTGTTGGAGAAATATATTTTTTGTCTTCGGAAGAACTACAAGCGTTTAAAACGTATGCCAGCAGGATAAGTGTTATTATAATATTTTTACTGATATTTTTCATATATGATAAAATTGATAATCTTAAAATTGATACTTGTTTTATAGTCTAATAACTAAAATATTTATTCGTTGGCTTACTGTAATTCAGTCGTTTTTGGGATAATTACCGCCAACGTTCTGGCGCTTGGCGAAGAACGGATTTCGAAGCACAAAACTATCAGCCGGCACTTAACTCGATACGAAGCACAAAGTTTCATTTAAGCACTGAACCCGCTTTTTTGCCAAACGCCTGTTAGCCACAGTTTTTCTCTTTGGTTAGTCTATCTAATGTTTTTAGCAATGTTGGTATTCGGTTTAGTCCATCCATATTTTCTATGAGTTTCTTTGCTTTGTCTAGGTCAATTCCAATAGAAGTTATGTAAAGCGGCTTTATACTTTTTCCTCTTGTAAGTTGTCGCTTATTTTTCTCTAGTGTTGCGAAATTTGTTTTAGCAACACCTATTATTGGTATTTCCTCTTTCAAATATTTGTATAAATGTCCGCCTAAACCCAATTTTTCATTGTCGTCTAAATACACATAACCGTCAACAATAATTGCTTCAATATTTTTGAATTTAATATTTTCGAGCAAACTTACTATGGATGGTAATTCTCGTTTGTAAAACTCACCTGATTTATATTCTTCAATATTTTCGATTATCTTACTGTGAACGTTATAATTTTTTTGGTCTGCCCAACTGTCAAATGAAATACAAACAGTTTTTGCTTTGTTCTCAAAATAATAAGTGTCAAAAGCTAGTATCATTAGTAAACAACTTTTGAATTTTCATTGTATTCCATCCAATACGTTTTTTCATTGTCTCCCTTCTTTTTCCTAACTGTAAATGAATACAAATGTTTAGCAAATTCTTGAATGTCAGCAATAGGATGCACAAAAAGTTCTGTAAGCAATCTTTCTCCCAATTTACTATTTTTCACATATACCTGACTTATCCAATCAAAAACTTTATATTTCAGATTATGAGAGTTTGAATCAAGTTCAGGGTAAAGAGCAATCAGAATCTCAGGATAGAATGAGAGTAAGTTTTTATGATAAAAAATATTTTTACTACAAGGGCTATGATACTCCGTAATAATAGCTATCTCACCATTAGGGTTAAATATGGTTGAATTGCTTTCCTCATATTTTTCTTTAATAATGCCATTTTTGTAAAACCAGCATCCATTTTCAAATGCAACTATTCCATCCTTATCCCACTTTGTTTTTTTTATAGAATCATATTTTATTTGCCCATTATCATACCATTCCTTTCCTGAAATGTAGTTGCCATTACTATAAATACTAGTTTCAGCTAATTGTCCATTCTTATGATAGGAAACAGATTCACCATCATAGTCACCATCTTTATACTCTGTATAAGAAAAAGGATTTGTGTCATTATACAAAAGAGTTCCCGTAAAGAGTTCTCCCTTGTATTTAAGATAATTTGTCCCCCAAAGATTGTGTTCTAAATTGATGTCTTCGTCAAGTATTACGGGCTCTCTCATAAAATTGTGGCGAACGTTCCGCGGCTTGACGCAGTAGCGACTGCATGAAACGATTATTTGTTGCTAAGATAAGATTTTCTAGCGGAAAATCGAACGTGATGTTAATTGTGTTTTAGTTATTGAGCCAAACCGCTGTTATAAGCCGTTTTTTCTTGACTTTCTCCAATCCTCTAATACTATCAGCTTTTTGCTTTTTGGGTCGAAAAATTTTATTTTGAAAGTTTTTTGATAAATGTAATAATTGAATTCTTTTCCTTTTTCGATATCAACTCTAACCCAATAATAATCTTTTTCATTCTCTTGAGGAGATTCTAAAATTGCAATTCCATTCCAGCCTTTACTTTCAGGTAAGTTTTGCATTAGTTTCATAATTTTTGTTCTGTTTTCATTGTCAGAATCACAAATCTCAAAGCTTGGGTTTCCAGTCGGAAAAAAGATTTCATTAAGAAGAGGTTTTCCTTTTTCAAGTTCTCCAACCCTTTTTAAAGTCCATTTGTAATAAGCAAAGTGTTTTCTAGATTTATCTTGCTCAATGGTTTTTCTATATGTTTTAAGCGCTGAAGTTTTATTTCCAGTACTTTCATAATAATTACCCAATGCATATTCATCTCCGTTCCAATTACCAATACTGTCAATAAATGATTTTGCGGTCTTGAAATCTTTTAATTTAATATAGTTTGCCGCATATGCAATAGCAGCATCTCCAGTTTTGTTGTTTTCAAAGTTTAATTCAGTGATTGATTCTTTATATTTCCCAATTTTATAAAATATTTCTGCTTTTAAATAGTGTAATTTGCTTTCAATATTAGACTTTATTTGAGATTTATATTTTTCAGTTTCTTTTTTATTTACAATAAATAAGCTATCAGATTTTTTAATTACGTTTTCTGAATTGCTTTCAGATTCTTTGTATAAAGTTACCAAATAGTCATCAAATTTTCTCATTTCTATAGAAACTTTATCTGCTTCCTCGCATGCTTCATGTTCATGTTCATATACATCTTCATGCTCATTTTTACATGATATAAAAAATATAGATAATATGATTGTAAATAATATCTTCATATGCAGATTTGTGTTTAAAATGGCTAACGTTGTGGCGCTACACGAGGTTTGGAGTTAAATTAAGCCAAATGCCCCAATCTCTTGTAGCAAGTGTTGGGCGTTCGGTGTTTTTTAGGCGTTACTTTCTTTAATTTTGAAATAGCATTTTTCACAAACAATTTTAAATTTACCTTGTTCCCAACACTTTCCTGCTAAACTATCTTCTTCAATTCTTATTTTTTCACATTCGTTACACCAAGCTACAAAGTCGTCATCTTCAAATTCAAACTCCATATCTTCAGCTGTTTCAAAAGATTCTTCAAATCCATTTTTGCTTCCTTCTTTTAAATGTTGACAAATAAAAGCTCGTCTTCTTCTATTATGATTTTCGCAATCTACATATTTGTTCTTTTCCGTATCTGCTAAATCATTATCCATCAGTTCTGTTAGTACAATATGAATCTTTAAATGGTCATAAAAAGGTCTATAAACTCCGATTCCACCAATTAAATTAATGCAAATAGACGATAATTCCCAACCTATTTCTTCATAAGAATCAAATTCGCCATTGATTAAATTCTCATACTTATTTGTAATTCCAAAACCTTTAATTATTTCAGCATCGACGGCTACTTTTTTTGTCGTATTTTCATTATCCCAAGACCATTTCCAAGTTTTTAATTCAGTCGAATATGTTCCAACTTGATAGTATCTAAAATTAAGAATTTTGTCAGATTTAGAAAGAGTTATTATTCCGCTTGCTTGGTCATAATCCCATTTTGTGAAGGAATTAATATCATAAATCTCATTTAAATTATCTTGTAACTTTTCTAATTCTTCAAAACAGCTAGTTAAGAAATCTTTATATGTCATATTTTATTATGTTGTGAAGTACTGAATTTTCTCTTCTGCGGTACAATGATGCCCAACGTTCTGGCGCCTTTAGCTGTTTGCAACTTATGAAACAGAGCATTTTCAGCTTAACGAAAATATGAATTAAAACCGATAATTTCACTAAAATTGCAAATAGCTAGAAACGTGTGTTATACCTGATTGTGACAGGTCTGTTAAGCACGAAAGATTAGACGTTCCAATTTTCGATTCCTATTTCTTAATGCTTTCCGCTTTCCAAATTCTATCACGAAAATGCTTGTACTTTCTTCTTTTTTTTTATAAAAATAGGATACGACATATACAATAAGAAGATATGGGCAATAAATAACATAAGTCATAATCGCTTTTAATTGCCAGCCTATTCCCATCATACTTATTTCTAATCCTTTTACTTTTTCCAAGTTTTCTTTGATAACATTTTTATATCGTTCAACATCATTCATTGCCTCGAAATCATAACCATAGTGAGAAAGGAGAATTTTATTTGAAAAGTCTGACCACCATCCAATTAAAAAAGTTAAAAGTGAAGTTATAATAATGCCTAAAATTAGGTAAAGGAGAAAATTATTTTTCAGTTTTAGTTTGTCTAGTTGATTAATTATAAACAGAGGAGAAACAATAAGAGTCAACAATAAAAAAAATGAAAAAGATGTTGTTAGAATTTCCATTATGATTTTGTTCTTTTAATTTTAGATGTTTTAAAAGCGAGTTTTTCTCGTCCAAGGAGCAATCAGGTATAACGTTCTGGCGCTACAATCGTTTTGCGGATTTTGAAACCGAGTATTTTCGGCTAAACGAAAATAGGGTTTAAAAACGGTAATTCCACTAAATTCGCAAATCGATTGAAACGTGTGTTGGTAGCAGTATTAATTCCACTCGTTTAATTCTGCATCAAATTCTTTTCTGTTATGATTTAAAAATTCAAGTTCAAGGATGTAATCTTTTCCGTTGATTTTATAATCTATTTTGTCAGCTATATATTTTTGGATTAAGTTTAATTCTGTTTTACTTGTTACGATTTTTAAGTTGTTTGGGTAAGTACCATATTTGGTTTTATGTTTTTCAATTTCGGTTGTTATTTTAATTCCGATTTTATTTGTAGTATAATCATAGATTTTGAAAACTAACACTATTAAAACCATATTAATAAACCCTAAATATGTTATTCTTTCTGAATATTTCCGAAGTTTGGAATTATTACTTGTTCCTCTATACCATTTAGCAATTAATGCTGATATTCCCATTATTATCATTATTGCCCAAAAAGCATAAAAATTACTTAATGAAATTATACCTAAACCTATAATAATTAAAAAGTATAAAAAGTATTTTTGAAAATCAGAAGTTGAATTCAAATTATGATTTGATAGAAATGTTCTGATTAGATTGTTTCTATCATTTTTTTCAACGTCTTTTATTTTGTTTATTAATATTGTAAGTTGGTTTTCGTCAATTTTTAATTGACTTAAATTTAGATTTAATTTTTGTGCGCCAATTAATTCAGTCAATTTTTCTGCCCAATTGTACTGTCTTTTTTTGAATTCATAAGTTTCATCAACAATAATTGAAATAAATTTTTGGTTATAAATGTCAATCGGATAAGCTTTAATAATTTGTTCCCATTTTATTTCGTTCTGCTTTGTCGTCCTGTCCCAAATTCCATTTTCATTTATTATTATTTGCGGTCTTTTGTCCAACAAAGTAAAAATACTGATTGGAATTCCTAAACCAAAAAATGAAGCAATAAACCAGCCCATATAAAAATCAAAAGTTCCATTTTGCTTTTCAGAAATCATCCAAACACCAATTAATACAAAAGGTAAACACAAAGCAAAAATTTTAATTCCTTTCAAGTTAGATTTGTATAGTTTTATTTCTGTCATTTTTGATTTCGTCTTTTTTTCTGTGAGTTGCGAAAATATTGCCACCAACGTTTCGGAGCTTTGCGATGGTGGGGCTAAAGAAGCACAAAATTTCAATTTTGCACAAATGTTGAACCGAAGAACAACTGTTGAACTTTGCAGTTTCGTCCCACTATTGCAAAACACTTGTTAGCACCAGTTTTTTTATGTTGTCTTGTAAATATACCATCCGTTTCCAATTTCTCTAATCATAATTATTCTGCTTAGGTTCATTTCGGGTAAATCTTTTTTGTCTTTTACATAAAAATACCCAACAGAGTTGTCAAGCATTCCACCAATTAAAAAATTAATACAATTTCCTAATTTGTAACCACCTGTCGAAACTGAGGAAATGAAAAGTTTATTATAGTCAATTTTAGAGGTTTCAATTAGTTTCAAACTTCTTTCTTCATCCACTTTTTCTTTTTCAAGTTGAGTTAAAGCAAGGTTTTTAAGTCTTTCAAATTCTGATTGGTTTGTCAGGAAATGTTTTATAATGTTTTCATCTAATTCAAGTGTAAGTTTTACGTTTCCTAATTGAAAATTGTAATCTTCTTTAGATTTAAACATTTCAAAGTCCTTATTTTTATTCTTTTTTGACTTTTCAATCATTTCGTCCACTTGTTGTGGTGTCATTTTTTCAAGCTCTATTTTTATCTGCTCAATCATTCCAGTCATTGCTAAAGCTCTGAATGCATTCATTTTCCAAGAAGTTTCTTTCTCAAAATGTAAATATGTGTCAAAACCTTTTCCTAATGTGTCCAAGACCGTCAATCCAACAACTGCTGTTTTGTCTGTTTGTCCAAGTAATGCAAATTTTGTAACGGTTCCATTTTGTAAATCTTTTCCGTTAGGTTTTCCTTTATATTCGCCCGAAACATAATTTTCGATGTTTGGTAAAGTCTCTTTCGAAAATATTTTCTTTGCTAAATCCAATGGCTCATAAGTCTGTCCATAAACTGTCGTAAATGTAAGAAGTAATGTCGTGAATATTGTCGTTATAAGTGTCTTCATAAAATTGGTGCTAACGTTCCGGCACTTGGTGAGGTTGCGAGCTTCTGAACCGTATATTTTCTATTAAAGATGAAATTTCTTGCGAAATGTAAACGTGAATTTACTACAAAATTCGCAATCTTGCCAAACGCCTGTTAGCAGTAGTTTTTTATATTTCGGGATCATATTTAATACTTTTCAAAGTTTTATTTCCAATTTCTAAACGGAAAGCAAAATCATTTTGAAGATAATCTAGTAAAATAATTTCAGTATTAAAAATATCATCATTATCAACATTAATTGAAAATTCAAAAACATCTAAACCGTCGTACCAGATTTGTCCAACATTAGTTAACTTATGACGAAAATTAGAATTATTATAAAAATCAATAACTTCATCTTTTATTTGTCCAAGCCATTTAATGTATTCTATTAATGATTGTAATAAATAAATATTTGGTTCTTTTTCAGAGTACAGATATCCATATTCATTTTCATTTGGCATTTTTTTATTTAGAATCACGATATTCTTAATTTTTTCAGAAATTTTTATGGTATAAGTGTTGTCTCTTTCTTTAAAAATGATAAAATCTTCTATATTTAATTTGGTTGAATCTTTAATTATTTTAGAATCACGTAAATCTCTATGTATTTTAACATTCCAATTATTACGTTGATTGTCAATTCTTTTTTGAATGGACTTTAATCTTTCAATTTGTTTGCCTTTAGCGTTAATGAGTGAATTATTAATTATTTTTGAAGCAAATATATTTTCACCAACTAAATTGTAGATTTCTGCAAGAATATAATTTTGCTCAAAATTTCTGTCTTTAATGTCTTTTAGTAAATAAATTATATCATACAAATTTTCGACGCTATTTTCTGACCCATTTGAGTTTATAAACTCTTTTTTAGCATTTATAAATCTTGTTGTTAATTCTTTCACTATCTTGGTTTTAAAATTACTGCTAACGTCCCGCCGCTACACGAGGTTTGGGATTAAATTAAGCCTTATTTTCGGATTTGCCTAAACTTCCCAAATACAAGACCATTTTCAAATTAAGCCAAATGCCCAAATCTATTGTAGCAAGTGTTAGCAGAAGTTCATTATTCTATTAGTTCAGATTCATACAAATATAAATCTTCATCTATTCTATGATCTACTAACCGTCCACGTAACTGTAGTTTTGAGCAATCATAAAAGTTGTAGCTAGAAATAATATTGTCACCGTCTTCATTATGAAAATATATTCTTAATACCCTTCTTTTTCCTTTATATTTAATTATAGTTCTTAAATAGCTATAATCTGTTTCTTCATCGTCGTTTTCATCGTTGTAATCAAAAAAATGAATAAAGTGAAACTTTTTAATTTCAATTTCGAAACCAAAAGTCATTTTATCAAATCTTTTCCAAGTTTCTTCAAAATCTGATTCTGACATAACGAAAAGTTCAGAAAATACTTGGAGATCATTTTCGCATAATTTGGTGTTTAGCCAAAACCCGCTATTTTCATTATTAGGAGCCCTAGACGCTACTTCGCCATTCTTAATCTCTATTTCACGGATTGGTGTATCTATATCTGAAAACTCGATAAACCAGCCATCAAGTATTTTAAAGTTAATACCATATTCTAAATAATCATTTTTGATATGATGCAATAAATTATTCATAGATAATTTATCATCATTATTTAGAATTTGAAACTGAATATATTTTTTCATAGAAAAGATATCTCGTTATGGTGAATTTCTGCTAACGTTCTGGTACTACAGCGGGTTTGGGACTAAATTAAGCTCTATTTTCGGATTTGCCAAATCATCCCAAATACAAAAACAACTTTCCATTAAGCCAATTGCCCAAATCCGTTGTAGTAGCTGTTGTATGCTGGTTTTTTACTTCCACAACTTTTCAGCATCTTTTTTTGTCAATGCTTTTATTAGATTTTTTGAGAATTCGACTGTTACGAGTGGAAATTGAATTTGATTTTCGCCCGTCAAAATCAATTGTTTATTTAAAACACGACTGATTTTATTCATAAAACTCAAAACCTTTTCATAATCCTCGACAGAGTTTATCTCTTCAGGTTCAATATCGAATTCAATTTCATCAACTGTAAAAAAATGAGTATTTATAATTATGTCGTCAATAATTATTGCCACAGTTTTTAATTCTAATTTCCCTGTAACGTCCGTCAATAATTGAATTAAATAATCTTTATTAATCTTATTTATAATTTGATTATCATCTGACGGCCCATATTTTACAATATGATTTGCATTTAAATAATCGATTAGAATTTTACAATCTTCAATATCTACGTTTTCTACATAAATATCTCTTAAAGTTCCGTCAGGCTCAAAAATCCATTTTATTTCTTCCCAATTATTTGTCATTCTTCATTTGGATTTTCTGAGTTTTTTTTAACCGCAAATTTTCTGATAGACTAGCATCCAACGTTCCCTTGCTACAATAGGTTTGGGGTTAAATTAAGCCTTATTTTCGGATTTGCTTAAACATTCCAAATACAAGACCATTTTTAAATTAAGCTAATTGCCCAAATCTATTGTAGCAAGTGTTAGTGGCTGGCTCTTTTGATGTTATTGATGAATGTTAGTTCGTTTTTTTTGTTTCTACCCATTGAAACTAATGAGCTTTTTTTGTTTAAGTCACAGATACTATTTACGAGGATTTTATTCTCAATAAAAATTAATGTTATTTGCTCGCCCCAACTTCCGGAAGTAAATTTCGGATTTGTGTTAGCTGTCAAATATTTTTTTGTTTTGTGATTTATTATCCATCCTAATTCGTTGGCTGTTTCTTCAGTAATTTTAAAAACTTCGTCTATGTTCAGTTTTGTTTCTACAATTTTAAAACTCAATCTTTTCTTTTGTAATATATAAAATAGAACAGAAACTATAATTGGAATTACAAATAAATAAATTTCGCCGTCTCTACTTGGTCTTTCTGTTTTATTTATAACATCTATAATTTTATAAGTTATAGAACAAATCGGAATAATTAAAACAAATATAACACTCCAATAATGACTGATTTTATCCCAAAAACTCAATTGCAATTCGTTTTCTTCAATACACTTTTTTATAATCTGGTTATTCATTTCTTAAAGTTGTAATTCGCAATTTAGCTGTGAGGTTGCCACTAACGGTTTGGCGCTTGGCGCAGTGGCGGATTTCGGAGCACAAAACTGTCAATACACCACAAAAATTGATGCGAGGTAGAATGTTCGATTAACCACGTCACCCGCCATTGAGCCAAACGCCTGTTATGCCCAGTTTTTCTATATGTCGAAATTGTGTGCATTTGTTGTCTGATTGAAATTAACTTCTAATGGTGTACCTGTTAAAGATTCTCTAATCGTTATCCTACATTCAAATGTTCTGTTGTCGTTAATAGTCAGATTTTGCAATTCTAAAATTTGGTTATACAAGGCATAGTTTATTTTAGCATTTCGAGTAAGGTCGTCATTGTTATTAACTTCTCCTTTAGCAATACCTGTCTGTACTCTATGTATCCATTCAAATATTTCAAACTTGAGGTGTTTTTTAATTTCAATTTCTATTACAGGAACAGCCTCCTTTAAAATTGTTATTAAATCTGAATATCTAGCATCGATTTCTGCATTATTAGCTTGTAGAATATAATCTCGTTCACTGTGAAACCAAGTATCTTTATTCGTAATACTCAAATAATCGATGGCAGATTGAGTATAGTAGTGTTCTATTTCACCCTTTGGAAATATGAAAGTATTGCAGGATTTGAAAGCGTTATGGAGTTGTGCCATTCTTCCAATTATTAAATTTAGATTAGCGATATTAGGAGCATCCAAGACTGTTCTGATTTCTGCATCATATTTAAGAACTGTTAAAAGTGTGGCAACCCTTTTTGAATGTTCTTCATCAGCAGTAAATGAAGCTAATTTTGTTTTTAGTGCAATAAGTTGTGGAATAGCTGTTTCTTGGCTTTGTATTCTCGTAGCGATGCCGCTTAGATGTGTTTCTAAATCTCCAATTTCATTTGAAAGATTTGCTCCAATTCCGTGTTGTTGAACATAATTTTGAGAACGCTCATCTTCACAAACAACTCGTCTTAATCGTCCTCTAAAAACAGCATCCAAGTCTGCAATAATTCTACAGTTAATTTTTAATGATTTGCAAAGTTTATAAAATACACCTAGTTCATCTTTACCCCCAACATCAATAATGCAAGAACCCGATGCACCAATATTTATTCCAATTTTTTCAAATAATATTGAAATTATTTGTTGGTCTGTATATCCTTCAACAAAAACTGGGTTTGGTGAAAAGAAAAATTGTTTGTGATGCGTATTAAATCTCGGCAGGAATTTTCTTAACACAAACTGGTCATCTGCATCTAATTCGGTTACATAAGTAGGAACTTTATTTAAATGACAAACCAAAATATTTTTTAAATCATCAAGAGTTTTTAAGTCAATAAAATAGGGAGAATGAGTAATAATAAAAAAAACCTTTTTACTTGGGTCGGTCAATGGGTCGCCAGCAACTTTTCTGATTTCTTGAAGAAAGAAGGATTGAAATTGTGGATGAAGATGTAATTCTGGCTCGTCAAAAATTATACAGTTTTTGGTTGGGTCATATAGGAAAGTTAACAATGTTATTAGCTCTTTTAGTCCGTGACATTCGCTTTGGCTTAAATTGTATTCATCTCCAGCCTTTATATTTTGCATTTTGGCTTTTAGAAAACCACCTTCTTCTACTAGTCTTATAGTTTTTCCAAAAATATCAGAGAGTAAAGCTTCAATTTTAAGTCGGATGTCAAGTCTTTCTTTGAGTATTATGATAGCTGAGGAAGACAATCCACCCCTTTCTGCATAAGTCTTATAATCATTGAAATTGCTAATATTAAATCCTTGTTTAAGACTAGCGCCACCATAATATGAAATATCATTTTTTTCAAGCCCCATAAGTCTTTCTGCATTTAGATACCTTGCAGTATAACCATTGTTGCTAAAGTGATTTTTTAGTTGTTCAGCAAGTAAAGATTTTCCTGTTCCATTCGCACCAACTAAATAATTAATAAAACCCCATTCATTTTTTATGAAGTGTTCATTTCCCCATAAAATCGGAATTGATATGTCTATGTTCTTTGTTATCATTGTGTCAGTGTCTTTTTAAAATTGGGCATAACGTCCCCTTGCTACAAGAGGTTTGGGATTAAATTATGCCTTATTTTCGGATTTGCCTAAACATCTCAAATACAAGACCATTTTTAAATTAAGTCAATTGCCCAAATCTATTGTAGCAAGTGTTGTGTACAGTACTGTTTAGTTACCCGAATAGTCATATTTAGCTATTATTGTCCATACTCCGTAAACTTTTTTTAGAAAATATTTATTTCCGTATAATTTTGGTGCAAATTTCCAATAAGTGATAGAAACAATACAATTTTCGTAATTATTATCAAAAATAGGTTTGCTTATAGCGATTAGGTTTTGTGTTTTTTTTGTATTTTTAAATATCCCTTCTGCATCTTTTTTAGTCAAACAATTTTCATTAATATGATGAGATATGTTACGCAGTTCAATTATTTCTGAATCCCACATTTCATTTTTACCTTTCGCTCCGTTTATCTCAATTTCTTTTAATATGTTTTTTGGGACATTAAGTATGGTTTCTTCTTTAAAAACTTTTTGGTCAAAAGTAGTTTTAGATTTTTCACATAGTATGTATATGTCTATTACACCCTTTTGTATTTCTTGTTCAATAATTTTTCTAAAAATTTCAGATTCAGAGCTATTCTGTGAATAAGCTAAAGTTGAAATAAGTATCAAAAATATTTTTAAAGTCCTTTTCACAGTATTTTAAGGGATTTGATTGGTTAATAAAGATGTTAATTTTTATCAACTTATTTTAAGATACACGTTTTTTAGTATTGTACACAACGTGTTGCTACTACAGCGGGTTTGGGAGTAAATTAAGACTATTTTCGGATTTGCCAAATCATTCAGATACAAAACCATTTTTCCATTAAGCCAATTGCCCAAATCCGTTGTAGTAGCTGTTGTGTGCTGTTTTATTTCAATAATTTGTTCCATAAAGATTTAAGTGAATATAAAATTTGGTCAGATACATCCCATTCACCTGATTGTTTTTTCAATTCTATTTCTCTTTTTTCGGATTCTAAAATGAGATAATGCATTTTTATTTCTTGATTTAAAGTCATAATAATCCAATCATTAAAATTCATTCGACTTTTGTTTTTTTCTATATCATATTCAGGATACACTTCGTCATTTGACGCAATGTCTTCAGTCCAAACATTTCCAAATTCTTCTCCATTTACAACAATCATAGAGCAAGTTCCGCATCCATAACCACAGAGATGAATTACTCCGCTTTTGAATCCATCATTTAAATAGAAAAATTCCTCATCAGACTTAGTGTCATCACAAACATATGTTTCATAAGGATAATCACCAAAATCTTTTGGCTTATGAAATATAACTTTCCTTGTGAGTTTAAAATTTACTGCAGGATTGTATTCTTCGTCATACCAATAATCATTGAAATTTATTTTATCTAATTTATCAAAATTCCAATCTTTTTTGCTAACTATTCCATTTGCAATATTTAGTAAAAACCATCTATATTCATTAGGTAATTTTACTTTAAATTTATTTTCAAATGAAACTATATCTTTCTCATTAGCGACTGTTGAAAATTTATATTCTCGTCTAAATATTTTTTTGAATTGTTTGATTGTTTCAAATAATTCTTGGTTATAATCATTCATTTTAAAAATATTTATATCCGCTATAAAATGGCGACTATACATCCAAATCTAAATAGATTGTCGCTATTGAGTTGCGGATTACAAACAAATATATGGTTAATATTTTTATTACAAATCATCAAACGGGCTTTTTATTTGTTGTAAACTTTTGGTACTTACATGGGTATAAATTTCTGTGGTTTTACTGCTGTTATGACCTAATAATTCTTGAATGTATCTTAAATCGGTTCCGCTTTCTAAAAGATGTGTGGCATAACTATGTCGCAGCCAATGTAGGGTAACTGGCTTTGTTATTTCCGCTTTTTTTAATGCCAGCTTTAAAACTTGTTGTAAACTCCTGTCATCATAAGATTCCCCCTTGATTCTACCTTCAAATAAATAAACTGAAGGTTTGTAAGCTACAAAATAAGCTCGCAATATTTCTAAAATCTTAGGACTTAGCGGAACTATACGGTCTTTTTTCCCTTTGGCATTTTTTATCAATACAATATTTCTAACCGAATCGATGTGTACGGGCTGAAGCGTTAATAATTCACCACAACTTAATCCGCAGGAATAAATTAAACTTAACATGGGCTTATGTTTGATGTTATTTGGTGCATTCAATATTGCTTTTACTTCTTGTTTGCTTAATACATTAGGCAATACTTTTGCACGCTTTGGGCGGTGTATTTTTTCAATTTCTATTTTAGTTTCTAGCATGATCTTGAAAAACAATTTAATGGCATTTACAATTTGATTTTGATAGGAAGCCGAAAGGTTGTTTTTTAAAATGTAATCGTTATTATATAGTATGATATGATCATTTGTGATTTCAGAAACAAGAAGTTCCCGATGAAAAACCAAAAAGGATTTTAAAGCTTCAGTATATGTTTTTACAGTATTTGGACTATAACGTCTGGAAGTAAGCCAATTGCTAAACTTTTGAATAGCTAAAATTCCTTCTTTTGATGGTAATGATAAATATGCTGCGGGAATTTTAAAATGAATCCGGTTCTGTTCATTGTCCGGTAAATGCCAGACTTTAAGGTTTGACTCCATTTTGCACCTTCAAATTGTTTGATGAGCTTAATTAGCTGAACATTTTTTTCAAAGTAAACCGCGATTCGGAGTTCTTTTTTATGATGGATTAATTTGGATGACCAATTCATTTATGTTTTTTAAACTAAAAATAAATATAAGGAAATTCTGTTTTATTTTTTGTTTCCAAACACCATTTTTAAAATCTTCATCCCTAAATTAAATAAAACTTTCTGATGAAACCTTATGGGGCATGAGGGATAGCAGCGGTATCTTTTTGTGAAGAGAAACGGAACAAAAAATTTAGCGAATAGCCCGACCCGCTTTTTCTGCGGGGCATGCCATAAAAAAATCCGAACTGCTTGTCGCAAATCGGATTCTTAAATAGTTTGTTAGTTTTGGCTTACTTTGGTATTTCGCTTCAGATACAAAAACACCGTGAGTACATTGATGACCGCCAGAATCCATAACAGAGGATTGCTGAAAAAAGCCTGATAACTGCTTCCTTTTGGGATTTCGATAAACGGAACTGTAACCAGTACATCCAGAATCAATGCGGTTCCTGTAATCACGATTCCTGCCAGAAGTCCCGACTTTTTCGCTGCTTTTTTATAATAAAACCAGGCAGCAAACCAGGCATAAAATATAATGGTAAATGCAGCAATGAAGGCTTGGGCGGTCATTGATTCGTTAAAAAACGGAATGTGTTCCAGAACATAAAAAGTGATCACAACACAAAGCCATGCAATAATGCCTGCCAATAGGGCTCTTGGATAATTCATGGTGTTGTTACAAGTTTAGGTGCATCCCAGATACCGGTTTGCGCTGTTTCTTTTACGTAGTCGGTAAAATCTTTGGCTTTTCGGCCTAAGACTTTTTCAATATCATTGGTAATGCTGGAATTTCGGCCATCCAAAACTTCAGTGAAAAGATAGTTTACCAGCCAAAGTTCGTCTTCCGGAACCTGATATTCACGTAGCATGCCAATATATTCGTCTACAGAAAGCGGCTGAAAATGGATTTCCCTGCCTGTAATCCGGGCTATTTCTGCAACAGCCTGTTCAAAATTTAGTAATCTCGGACCTGTAAGTTCGTATGTTTTGCCGTTGTGTTTTTCGTTTAAAAGCGCTTCGGTTACTACAGCCGCAATATCATCGGCATCGGTAAACGGCTCCGGAGTTTCTGCTCTTGCGATGGCTACGTGACCTGCGAGAATAGGCTCTAAAAAGATGCTTTCGCTAAAATTCTGACTGAACCAGCTGGCTCTTACAATTGTCCAGTTTTTTGCGGTCGATTTTACAATTTCTTCGCAAACCTGCGCTTCTTTTTCACCTCTTCCGGAAAGCAGTACGATTTTCTGAACGCCGTTTTGAGTAGCCAAAGTTGTAAATTTATTAATCGTTTCCGGTGCTGACGGAATGGCGAGATCCGGCTGAAAAGTGATGTAAACCGTATCGATGCCTTCTATTACTTCAGACCAGCTTTCGGGATTTTCCCAGTGAAAAGGAGGGATACCGCTTCTGGAACCGATGTATACTTCTGCATTGCTTATTTCTTTTAACAGTTTCGTTACCCTGCGGCCTGTTTTTCCGTTTCCGCCAAGGACTAAAATTTTCTGATTTTCCATTTTTATATGATTTTAGATTAATGATACTGCAAAGTTGCACGGATCATCATCAAATCATTTGTCGGAAAAGAATTAAGATTTGTTTGAAAGGAATTGTTTTTTCACTTCGTTGGGCCTTGAACCAAACTTTTTCTGAAAAGCATTCGAAAACGAACTCAGGCTTTCGTATCCAACTTCCCAGGCAGCTTCCTGAACGGTTTTCTCGGTTTGCGAAAGCAGTTCGTACGCTTTGTTCAAACGCTCTTCGTGAATATATTTGTAAATCGGAATGCCAAATAACTCCTTGAAATTCTTTTTTAATTTGGTACTGTTGAGTCCGATGAGCCTGGACAATTCTGAAATAGTAGGCGGTTTTGAATATTGAGTGCTCACGATATCTTTTGCGTGAAAAAGTTTCTCTTTGTCTTTTTCGGTAAATTCTACTTTTTTATCATCAGACAAAAGGGCAAAGTAATGCGCGAGTAATTCATTAACCTGACTTTTTAAAAATAATAGTCTTGTATTGCCGGAGTAGGAGGTATTGAATATTTTTTGGACAGCAAGCTGCATATCAAGTGTCATAAAATGAGTAGGCCCTTTTACAAAATGCTCCTTTGGATTCAATAATTCGGGCAGCTGTTTTTCGAAGATTTCTTTTTCGATCTGTGAGAGTGTATGCAGGTTTTTAAGTTTCGTAAAAATACTGATGGACTGGAGCGGTTTGTCCGGAGCGATTTTATGGGCAAATTCTACTTTCTGATTGCCAAAAAAAGAAATCGCCAGTCCGGTAGTATTCGTTAAATATTTTGTCTGATTATTGTGTTTGATTTCTAATTCTACGTTGCCGGAACCATAAAAAGCAAAACCAACCGCATCTCCGTCAATCTCACATTTCTGAACAAAGGTTTTCTCTGCATTAGATTGTTCGATCAGGACGATAAAATTGTTTAATTCTATGATGTCGGTGGTCATGTCTTTATAGGTGAAGTTTAAATACTCTCAATCACACTGTCCAATAATCTTCTCGATTTTGGCATCACTTCGATTCGGTTAAAATCATCCTCGGCGCCATAACCAACAGCCATTGCAAACAAAGGCTTGAAGTCTGTCATATTAAGGATTTCTTTGTATTTGTCAGATTCAATCCCTTCCATAGCTGTAGAATCCAGGCCTAATGCAATACTGGCTGTCAAACCAACTCCCAGGGCAATATATACTTGTTGCGATAACCATATTTTCAAATCGGCCTCCGGCTTGCTTGCCCTGATCTGATTGTACCAGTTTCTGCGGGCTTCCGGGAACTGAGTATCTACTATTTGCTGAAAAGCATCCAAATCATCTGCAACACTAAAAACCACTACCAGCTGCGCCTGATTTACTTTTTCCAGATTGTGCATCGAAACCGCAGCCAATTGTGCCTTTACTCCTGTATTCTGCACAAAAGTAAATTTCCATGGCTGAACATTTATAGAAGAAGGGCTCAGGTATAAAACCTCTTTCAAAGCTTCGATTTTTTCCTGCGGAATAGCCTTGTCAGCGTTGTACTTTTTCGCAGAGTATCTTTTTTTCATTAATTCCAAAATATCCATGGTGCTGTATTTTAACGTTTTTAGTTTAGACTGCAAAGTTAAGCTGATAACCTGAATATTTCGACAATTGTAGATGTAGTTTTGTAAACTGAGTATGTTTTATTGTTGTTTTTTAGAACCGTATTATTCGCCGGCGCTCAGTTTTCTTTCATTTTCCGTCTGGGGTTTTCCGCTCGCATTTGGTTCGCCTTTGCCGGTCGTAATCAGTTTTTTTAGACTGTTCTGAATGTAATTGGTCCACGAATCCCTGCAGATGTCAAAACATTCATATTCAGGAACCAGACCAACATGCGAAAACTTAAGTTCTGTTTTTCCGTCTTTCTCCGATATTTCAAAAGTTGGTTTTGTACCCGTCCATTCGGTTTCGTCTTCTGTAAATTTAAAATAGTTTTGTTCTACCAGCCAGACGATTTTCTGGTTCGGAATCACCTCTGTTAGTCTGACTTTGCAACGGTGAATATCTTCGTAATGATAATTAAATTCATCATTCAGCTTTGCCGAATCGCCTTCAATTTCTTCCGACCACCAGCCACGCACGTTAGTTACGGCATTAAAAACTGCCGAAGGAGACTGGTCAACTTGTATTACGGTGCTAAAATCTGATGTGTTCATTTGGTGTGTTTTAAATAGTTATTACACAAATTTAAGCTTAAAATGCAATAGGTTAGGGGTGAAAAAGGACAACTTCGGCATTAATTCGGACAATTCGTATGATGAAGTTAAGGAGCAGAACATTCCTTTTCATCAGAACCTTTTGTCCTGCTGTCCGCTAAATTCCCTCAAGAAAAACTACGGCAAAAAAGCCTTGTTTTCTAAATCGGGCGATACCGCTCCCATCAGGGCTAGCTTAGAACTTCTGTCATTTATAAGACTAAAACTACACACGTTGGATGTAATTATCAAATACTAATTTCGCTCAACGCGTTAAATTAATTAAAATATTTAGTTTAATTGCAGGCAAAATCAAACAAACCGGATGTTTTTCATTTTTTTTTATAAACTCAATCAGGCTTTGGAAGCTGGCATTTTTATTTTTCGCCCGTCTAGAAAATCCCATTTTTCCTGTACAATTCCATTTGAAGTAATCATCCATAAAATGGGACACCTGCTTTTGTATAGGGGTTTGGGACCAAAACCATCTGTAAAATAAATCAGGGAATCAGGGCGGTAGTGGGTATTTGCGTAATGTATCGGGGCATCAAAACAGGTTCCTCCTCCTCCTGAAATCATTTGAGGCGTCTGACCTTTATAAATATATTCTTTTTGAATAATCGTATCACATTCAACAATCATAATTTCTGCCGATTGCTTCCATATATGATACACTTCGTCAAAAAAAAACTTTAGCTGATTTTCATCAATACTCCCGGATGTGTCCAGGGCAATCAGCAGTTTTTGCTTACTGCGTATCTTAATACCCGGTACCGTACCATATCGTTTAGAGGGACGTTTTAATGTGTTCTTTATAAACGTTTTCCGGCTGCTTTCTGCGAAAAGTTTGAGCATGCGTTTCCAGTTTACCTTCGTTTGAAATCGTTCAGCTACTGCGGTCAGCAAGGTTTGCAGTTCAGCAGGAAGCAGTCCGAATTCTTGTGTATTTATCCGTTTGGCACTATTATCTATATACATTTCAATAGTGGCCTGTATAAGCTGTTTTACTGCCCCTTCCTGATTATTGATTTTCTCCCAGTCCTGATGCTCATCCGGAGGTTTTTCGCATGCTGTATTGCCGGGCTCATCTGCATCATCCTGAATTATGTTTTGTATTTCGGGAGTATCATACTGTGCTGCCAGCTTAGTGTAATAATAATCAACAGTCTGATGAGGCAAAAGATTCAGTACTGTAAAATTTTCAAGGCAGATTGCATCCTGGGTTAATTGTGACTGCAACAGATATTGGTTAACCACAAGATCTGCAGCTATATGAAAGATCTCCTTGTTGCCAAAAAAACTCACTCTGTAGACGTGCTTAAATATCAAATGCAGTATCTGATGTTTTAGACAGCCCATTTTTTGTTCACAGGTCTGGAGGCTTTGCCAGTATTTGGGGTTAATCAGCAGGATGATGTTGTGGTTTTCTGTTACCGAAACCGAAACTCTTTTGACTTCTTCGCTGATACTTCTCTGGATATGGGTAAAAAAATGCCCATAGAAAGACTCGTGAATTAATAACTTTACGGTCGTTTTACGGATGTCATCCAATACATTCATGGGCTACATATTTAGCAGTATCAATTCGGTAACATAAGGATCCGCGGCTATAGGATGAAGTAATGTATGTTTGATTATATCCTGAACAGATGACAGCCGAAGATCATTGGGCAGCACTTCAAGCTTTAGGAATTTCTTGATATTTTCCAGCTGTACATTAGTCGGTTTTACTTCACGGGCCAGCAGATAATTTGTCAATCGGGTACAGATTGTGGCTAAAATGTCCAGGCGAATGTGATCCTGCATTATATTTTCTATAACTTCCCTGACTTCTTTATCGAAATTTTTTGCGTTTAGAATTTCGTCAGGACTGATAAGTCTGCTTAAATTATTCTGTACAAAATTTATGAATGTAGTACTGGCATTAGGATCTAAGCCTGAAGCGGCTAATAGCTGTACCATAGCAAGTTCTTTTTTTAAATCTTTGACAGATGCAATCGTATCAAAAAACTGAACAAGAGATCTTGGCGTAGTACGCTCTCCCGAAATAAGTTCAGGATACGTCAGCACAAAATTGATGCCCCGCTCGTCAACACCGTTTTGCTCTGCCCATATTGCCCAGGCCTTTACATCAAACTGCATGGTAACATGAAGCATTCTCGTAATCATGGCATCATCCATGGGCGTCACCGAATAATCGCCGCCATCTGGATTAGCGGTAAGCACTATGGTCCACTGTGAAGGAAGTTTCCAGCTCTGGAGTTCATAATTTTGAAGTAATTGCATAATTCCTCTCAAAATCCGGTCATCTGCACGATTCACGTCATCCAGCAGCAGAATTCCGGGTACATCTTCTGTTGGTACCCAGGCAGGGGGTACAAAAACCGTTTTATCGCCTGTGATTTTAGGCATACCAAGCAGGTCACCCATCTCCTCAAACTGGGCTGGTGCAATGTAAGCAAACTTCATCCCGTTTTCTTTCGCTAATTTCTCTACTAATTCCGTTTTACCAATGCCGTGCTTTCCCCAAATGCAGACTGATTTTCTTTTTTTAGCTTCCTTAATGGCCTGCTCATTGGTTTTAACCACATGCAGAATAAATTTTTCTATTTCAGTAGCAGTGGTGTGCGTGCCGTAATAAACATATTGCTGTTGGTTGTTTTTAGTCATTTATTTTATGTGTTTGCATATCCCCGCTATGAAAGCTGTTTGTTATTCTTTTATTTTTCTTTCCTTATAATTTTAAAAGAATATTTTTAACTGTTTTAATACTTTGGTGGTGTTTTGTTATCGATTCGCTTTATTTTTTCGATCAACACTTATACAGATAATAATCATCGATTGATAAAGGTATTAAACCCTGAACTTCTTCGTCCTTCTGCCAGGGATTATCTTCTGTCCGAAACCAGTTAAAATCAGATTTTTCAGCTCCGTGCTGCGCTGCTAGCTTTATGCTTTTAATAAGCTTATTTCTATTGTTAAATACGGAGTAAAACCTGGAAAGAGAAACATATATAACTACATTCGGTGTAATTTTATTGATAAAAGGACTTACCTGATCCGCAAATTCCTGATCTCCCAGACGTGCAGCTATTTCTATCAGGTTACCAATAATAAGTGTTCCGAAACACAATGGAAATGGCCTCTTCTGTAAATAATAATCCAAAGCACGCACCTGTTTTTTTAATTCTATTCGGTCTTCATCTGAAGATGGCTCTCTAATATACCGGGACAGTACTGAAAGAACTGCTTCGTCAAGCAAAGGACTCATAAAAGAAAAATCTTTTATGTTCATGATTATATCTGTTCGTTCAGCAGAAGTAGTTTTTTCAATATTAGTCATAAATTCAACTTGCAACGGATCTGTCATTGTTTCTTTTGCAGCACTTGCAAAGCAAACATGTCCATTTTTAAGTATTGAAGTTAATTCATATAAATAGTCCCATTTATAACCCTGCTGGAGTTGTATATCTTTCTTTAAAGCATCAATCTGCCCTTTAATTTTATCTGCATTGCCATATTCTTCACTATACTCTCCATGTTCATCAATATCCCTCAAAGCTCTTTTTAATGTACGACATATGATGATTGCAGCGTCTGATTTATTAAAATCAAGTGTCCTGACTACATCAGCTATTGCCGATGAACTTAAACGATTACAACTTTTTATCCAACCGTACAATTTGGATGTGTATACATCAAGTACACTTTGTGCATTGCCATCCAGAATGACCTGAACTAATTCTTCTTCATGTTCCATTTGCATGTATTTTAATTTTTTGTCTTTTTTATACCAGAATCATAGTGTAGATTTTTGTAAGCTTTCACAAAGTGTTTTGTCAATAATAAGTGTTGGTTTTTTTGAAAGTCTAAAAAAGTCATTTAACTCATATTTTTTTCAGGGTATATCTTTTTTATTAATCAGATCTAAAGGAATTATTCCAGGGAAGGAATAAAAAACTAGCTTTCAATAAAATACAAACCAATTATTCATGTTTTTGTTCGTTGTTTTTATAGATTGGTTTTAAAATAAATTATTCGCTCCACCTTTTATGAGACTTCTGAAAAATAACTTGGCAAGATGACGGTAAAAACGCTTTTTTTTGTTCCCACAAAGTTTCCGCTTCAGCTTTTTCAGAATCAAAAAAATACTCTGTTACAATCACTTGTTTTAACTGTATAAGATTTTGAAGTCGGGGAAGTTCTTTCAATTGATTAAGGTCTATTTCCAGGACCTCAAGCGAGGTTAGGGTATTAATCACTTCAGGAAAATTGTCACATACCGGTAAGCCAAGATATTTTAAGGAGTTAAGATTAGAAATACTTTCAGGAAGAGATCCGGAAAGATACACACCAAACAAATCTAATTTTTCTAAATGAACCAATGAGGTTATAAAATCAGGAAACTTTTGAAGCCTGTTTCTGGAATTTCCCTTCGAATCTACAAAGTATAGGGCTTTGAGCGTATCGAATTGTCCAATTTCATCCGGAAATTCGTCTAATCCCCAACTACTGAGATCGAGTGTGTCATTTGTTATCATTTTACTGATAAAATCGATTCGTTGTTGTCCTTTGGATCTTTTTGCATACAAAGCCGGATAAAGCTTTTGTACTATAGGAAGAGAATCTATTGCTGTATGCTGATCCAGCCAGTTATATACCGATTCGTCGCCTGAATAAAATTCCAGTAATTTGTAGTATCTGTGATTTCTGGCTTCCAGAAATGTAATAAATTCCTTTGGGCCAAACTTTTTAAAAAGTGACTTTGCCGTTCTTATCGCTGTCTTGTCTTTGGAACTATTTATAAAAATAAGCAGTTCGCCGAGTAATTCATTGGAAACTCCATTAGTTTTCATCATCTGAAGTGCAAGCGCTACATTGGCAGGATTAGCACTGTTCAGCATGGCAGCTACATTGGTAATCGCCTGAGCATTTGCTTCTGTCTTTTCGGATAATAACAACTTATCCGCTTTATTAATCCACTGATAAAAATTATCTTCAGTCGTTATCAAAACATCATTTATCGGCAATTTCAGTTTCGGTTCTTTAGCCAATACGACAAGAGTGGCGTTTTGACTTATTTTATTCTGAAGGTTTATATTCAGCTTCTTGAGCCTTGGTTTGATATCAGTCTCAGCAAATGCTTCTGTATTCCCAACAATACACACAATGTTGTTTTCGCTGAGGGTTTCCGTCATCGGAAATATTTCATTGAGTTTTTCCAGTGCTTTGGATTGTATTTCTTTGATTCTATAATCTAAGGCTGCAATCACGTGTTCTTTTTCTGCAACAGCATCAAAATCCTGTTCTTGTAAAAGCATCAGAAAAACTTTGGCTTGTGGCTCTGTAATTTTCTTTCGCTGGAACTCAAAAATAACTTGTCCGGCCAATTGTATGTGCTCAGGTGTGTTTCTTTCAAAAAGAATAAAGGTTTTACTGAGTCCGAGTATTTCTACAGGCAAATACAAGTTTGTATTCCCTACAAAACGTAATTCTTTCAGCTGCTGAAAATTTGCAATGGATCCGGGAATTGCCAATGCTGAATTGCTGATTGTTAGCTTCTCTAAATCAGTCTGTGCCAAAATATCCTGAGGCAATGAAGAGATTGAGGTTAAAGTAAGTTCTTTCATAACTATTATACTATAACTTTTTTAAAAAAACTACCAGATGCTAACTTCACACTGGGGCAGCATCCCTTTTACTGCTTTTGACAGTTTCTCTCTTTTCTCATCATTATATCCATTATACACCCTAACTTTCTTCAGGTTGATTAACGAAGAAAGAACTTCTGGGTTATTTAGCAAGCCTAAACTTGTTTGCAGTGTTTCTAATGTAAGTAATTCGGAAATCACACTTGGAAATTTTTCAAAATTGTTTTCATTTCTTCCAGCAGGTGCCCATCCATGTATTACCAATTGTTTCAATTTTTTTAACTTCTTGATTTCATTCGGAACAGAAGAAATTCCAATACTGGCAATTGAAAGATATTCTAAATTTTCCAATTCGAATACCGCTGCCGGGACTTTACCAATAGGATTATTTGTAAGGTCAAGTTTTTTCAGATTTTTTAACTGACTGATACTATCGGGAATTTCAGTGATACACTGCTTATTGTCTTCATTACCATTGTTCAGGAATAATTCTTCTAATCCGGGAATACTTAATATTTCCTCTGGAAACTTTTTAAAAGATGCCGTACTGATGTCAAGTTTTTTCAGATTTTGAAGATTTACTATTTCTTTTGGCAATTTACTTAAGCCAGACATCGCCAAATCTAAACTTTCCAACAGCTCCAGTTGGGTAATACATAGTGGCAATTCTTTACCTCCACGCCATGAAACTTTCTTGATTCGGTTTTTCAGTTCCAGAATTTCATTAGGAACGTTACCGCCTAACTGAATCAAACCTTCTTCCTTTTCATTCCTGACACCTTCGTATGTATCTATAAATGATTCCAATACTTCTTTCTTCATTTCTGAAGTCCCAAATTCAAGCAGGTAATTGGAAGCCTTATGATTTGTTTTACGGAATATGGTATAAGCGACTTTCAGTTTATCTAATCCTGCTTTTTCAAACAATGTCTGTATATATTCTCCAATCTTTTTTTCACTCGCAGATTTAAATCCATACTTACCTGCTAAAGCAGACTGCAGATCTTCTGAACAATTTCTCTTAATTAAATTTTGTAAATGCTTTTTAACATCTTTATCTGTGGCATATTGATAGCTGATAAAAAGTTCTGCCTCAAAAGCACTTACTGCCCTGTATTCTTCAATTAGTTCCAAAGCCATAGAAACATTGCTGTCCTCAGGACTTAGGAGCAAAGACTGAATCTGTTCCTGAGGAACATCTTTGGCAATTTCCATTTGTGTATCCTTAGTAGCGTCTGCCTTATTCAGGATGCCTTCTGTCACCCACTGAATAGCCGCTGAGTTCAGTCCATTCAGTTTTTCTCCAGGTTTTTCTCCGATAAGGACATGCGTGGTTTTCGCTGAAAATTTAGTGCTTACTGTTGCGCCTAACGCTTCAATCTCTGATTTGATATCCGCATTGCTTTTAGAAAATTTCCCTAAAATAAAAACTTCAGATCCTGAAGCGATTGGCTTGTCTGAAAATGAAGCCTGTACTGCATTGCTAATCCAGATCAACGAATTAGATCTCAGCATACCAACCCCCGAGTTGAGTGCTGCAAGGGCATCTTCAAATATTCCGCAGGCAGCTACATAACCATTGTTGCGCTGAAGCAAAGCTAAAAACACAGCTAATCTTCTTTTTTCTGTTTTGGCATTTAGTCCTTCTTCAAATAATTTTGCCGCTTCTGTACCAGGAAAACCATTTTTGGCAAACGATACCCTTTCAAGTTTCGGCATGGTAAAAATATCCTCAGGTAAATGTGCTAATTGTTTATTGTCGGATATATACAAGGTGCGTAAATTGTGCAGCTGGGCTATTTCAACCGGCAGACTGGTAATTGCAGTATCTCTTATTTCTAAAGAATGTAATTTGTTCAGACTGCCAATCTCCCTGTCTATCACTTCTATTTCTCCATGTTTAATACACAAATCTTCCAAATCCTTAAAGTGACTAATTTCTTTGGGAATGCGTTTAACTTTAAGGCTGCTCAGACCTAACTTTTTCAGATTGCTCAGTTTTTCTAAATAAGACGGGAACGCTGCAAGTCTCTTAAATTCCAGTTCAGCATTATCTAATTTAAGATCCAGCAATTCTTCAGGAAACTCCATCAAAGGATTATCCAGCAACTGGATTTCTTTTAATTTTTTTAATTCGGCAACAGCAGGCGAAATTGATTTTAAATTTGCATCATATACCGTGATGGTTTGAATATTTATACCATTTGCAATTTCCGAAGTGATAGCGCCATTTGGCAGAGGCTTATTATATGACCTTACCTCAAATTCATTATACTTTTCCGGATTGGCTTTAAAATCTTCAGACAATAAATCATTACATGATCTATTACTATAATCCCGTTTATATTTCGTAATGAGTTCTTTGTATTTATCTGTTTCTCTAAGTGCTTCCAAATCAGAATCATTTTTCAGATTATATTCATTGTGAAATAAATAACCATAATAACATGCTTTTTCTAACCATACAAGAGCTTCTTTAAGATTTCCCTTTACAGAATAGAAGCAACACTTATTAAAATAGGTCTGACTAAATTCCGGCCATTTAGCAATCGCAGTATCATATAAAGCAATAGCTTCCTTGTCTTTACCTAATATCGTGCATGCTATTGCAAAATTATTATAGGTCCAGAGGTCTCCATTCCCGGTGTCTATTGCTTTTTGATAAGGAACGATGGCAGCTGTCAGGTCTCCCATTAAATGCAGCGTATATCCCCATCTGAAATAGCTCTGCCAAAGATCTTTCTCTTTTGATTTTTCTCCTTCAATTGCAGCCAGCTCAAAATACTGAACAGCTTTGGCATTGTCCTTCTGGTTTACAGCAATCCATGCGGCATAGTAATAGCCTAAATAGGATTTAGCATTTAAATAATAATTGGATGCTTTTACGAAATCATTTTTTGCCTGATAAATTTGCCCTAACAGAAAATCAGCCTCAGGACCTGCTGTTAATAATGAACTTTCTGCTGTTTCAAAATCATTTTGAATTAATGCAATTTCGCCTTTTAGCAATGACAATTTATCTCCGTCTTGTTCGCTTTTTATTAAAGGGCTGATAGCATTACATAGATCTTTGGCATGCATCAGCTCATTTTTCTGAATGAATGATCGGATGTGAATCAAATTTTCGTCAAAACTTTCCTGAATGGGTATAATTTCAGTTTCTTCGGATGCTGCTTCAATGACCTGCTTTTCAGACGGCTTCGGTTTTTTCTTTGTCACAGTTGCACTTTTAATCTCAACTGGCGAAATTTCTACTGATACCTCTTGAGTTTGTCCTTCTTCAACATATCCTTTTTTGAGTTTTTCCTGTATCAGTTTCTGAGCCTGAGTTAAACAAGTCGTCTCCTGATCAAATGTTTTGTTTGAGGACTGTCCTGCAGTGCCGCTCTTTCCAAAAGTTACTGTAAATGATAATCCGGAAACAGTTATATTCCAGAATTTATCCGATTTATCATCCTTAAAAATCAACTTCTTTTCCATATTAATAATATTCTTATTAGTGCATTTTTATAAATATGAAAAAAATAGTTTGTATAGCTTTTTTCACACCTTCCGCAAAACTAGAATGATTAATTGTAGTGATATTCATTATAAATAATGATTTTGCTCCACAACTAACGAAAAGAATATTTTAAGGCGATATTATATTCCTGAATAAAGGTTTTTTGATCTATGCGAATGCGCTATAATTTTTATGATGTTGAAAATATGACATGATTTAAATTTAAAATTAACAGGTTGGGATAAAAAGAAAACATCAGCATCAAAAAGAACAATTTGTATGATGATTTTTAAGGAGCAGAAACATACAATTTCATCAGCACCTTTTGTCCTGCTGTACGCTATATTCCCTCAAGAAAAACTACGGCAAAAAAAGCCTTGTTTTCTAAATCGGGCGATGCCGCTGCCATCAGGGCTAGTCCAGACTTCTGTCATTTATAAGACTAAAGGCTATTTGATGCGCTCATATTCAGACCTGTAGCAATCAGCACATTCGTCTGTTAAATAAAGTTTCCTGCCAATGATTTCAAAGGTACGGTCTATATAGATTTGATTTGTGTATGTGTCACCCGGGTCTATTAGAATTACTTTTCGGAAATTTCCATCAGATGCTCGTTTGTTTTTAATAGAAAATTTTTGGGTCTGTAATAAAGTACCATTGACATAGGTTTTTAAGGTATTGCCTGAGAACTCGATAACTCTGGTTTGTTTAGTCGTTTCCGGTGTCTGGGAACTGCCTGTAATTCCACCTGTGGTAATAAGCCAATTCCACTTGCCTTTTAAGTTATTCTTTGATGATATATCGTTATCATCATTACTGCAGGAAATAAGGGTTGCAAAAATCAATACTAAAGTAAACTTTTTCATAGGTTAAAATTTTAAGATAGTTTACTTAAGAGATACAGGTTTTGTTAAAAGGTTGCTTATTAGTTGATTAGATTATGCAGAATGTTCTTTAATTTTTGCAATAAGGTCTTCAGTTTGCTGCATGTGCTGCCCAGTCACATTTTCTAATTCCAAAGTCCTTCAAGAATCAGCATTTCTTTTTGCTCGAAACATTTCCCCAGGTGACGTCCAGCATAATGTTCTGCATGCTTTATGTGATTCCAATTTCATTTTAAAAAGTATTGAGATGACCTGCGGTGCAAATCACAAGTCCCGGTTTCATATTCCGTTTCAGACAAGTCGCCCTGAAAGTTCATTTCGTACAAATCTGAAATTTCAAACTTTAATTTTTTTTTGCTGAGTGTGGCTTTTAGACGCCCCACTAAAGCCTTCCCCGTTGCGGTTTGGGAAACATGGATATATTTCGTCATTAATTTCGATATCCACCATTTTGAAATCAAAAATTGTTTCATAAAATTTTCTTGCCCGCTCCATCTCTATTGTAGGGATTTCAAGCCAGTTTACCATTTCTATAGCCATACTCTTGAAAATTAAATAGTTGAATAAGTTGCGAAATTTCGATATTGCAGTATGTTATCATTTAGCTTTTTTGTGTTTTTTACCGAAGTTGTTGGCTTTTCGTGAAACGCAAACCTGAAATTCCAAAACTTTCAGGCTGATACTTTTCCTGCTATTGGATAGACATGCTTTTACCAGCTGTCTATTTCCAGTATTTCTCCATCTTCGGGGATAAAAACTTTATCTTTTAATTCGTTATTTGTTAATATGATTTTTAATTCGTCCCGGGTCAAAGGGCAATGATTTATGGATTCCATATGGTTTGCAATAACTTTTCCGGATGAGTTTTTTATAAATTTTATAATATCATCGACATTCATAATTAGTGGCCTGAAAATATCGAATTGAGCGGCCCCACAAGCCAAAACGCTTATTTCTGGTTTGTAATTATGAAGCACTTTATTAACCGAATCTGTATATATGGTGTCTGAAGTTAGGTATATTGATTTTTGATTAGGAAGTTTGATAAAAAAACCAATTACATTTCCCATTAATTTAGAAACAAATCCATAGCCGTGTTTAGCTGGGATGCCTTCAATAGTACCACCTAAAAAAGCTTGCTTTTCCCAATATTTTAATGTCTGAACAACATTTAAGCCTCTTTTTTTAAATGCCTTTTCATCTTTTAGGCTGCAGGTAACAGGAATGCTTTTTTGGTTCAGGAATTTTATAGCTGCACTATCTATATGATCAGGATGCTGATGTGTTATTAAACAATGGGTCACTTTTTCAAGTACTAAATTGATGTTTTTAGGCAGTGGAGCGGTAGGATTTCTCCTGGCTTTATGTCTAAAAAGTGTAAAACTTGGCATAATCCCTTGTTTACCCAGCATCGGGTCAATTAAAATAACTTCTTTTTCCGTTTCAAGAATCATTGTTGCATTCCTGATTTGATAAATTTTTAACATAGTATAAAATATTTTATACAAAAATCTATTTTATAAACTTGATTTTCATTGATTCAAATCAAGAACTACGTTTTCTTATTCTGCTTAGTGTTTCGGGTGTTATATTTATGTAAGAAGCAATATGATATTGAGGAATTAACTGAAGCCATTCAGGCTTGTATAAACATAAGTCTTTGTAAAGCTCATCAGGTGTTTTGGTCGTTCGATTAAAATCTGATATTTCCGTTTGCTTTAATATTTTTTTAAAAGAGGATTCAACAATCGATTTTCCACATTCGTATTCTTCCAGTAGATCAAAGAACAAATGCCTTTCTATGCTTAAAACTTGTACATCAGTAAGACATTCCTGATTCTTTCTGGTATTGAAGTTTTGAGTGAAAGATAACAAGTCAGATATAAATTGAGGTTTTACATAAAAATTGATATTTATTTCTTTTTCCTGATTAGAGTAATATTCTCTAATTACACCTTTATTAAGGAATCTGAGTTTCTTCTGCTTAGTATCTGCTTTTAGTATTAAACTTCCTTTTTCATAATTTTCTACTTTAAATAACGAAAAAAGTTCCTCTAATCCGTGTTCATTCAGAGGATATTCGGTTTTAAAGAATTTAGAAATTTCTGAAAACATAGTTTTTTTAGTTTTTAGATAACGTTCAGGCGCTGCAAAGGGTTTGGGTTAAATTAAACTCATTCTTCGGATTTGGCACTTAAGTTTAATTCTGTTTAGAGACAATACACAATTTTCAAATAAATTAAGTACTTTATTGCTTTCTGCATTTTCAGCACAACTGGAAGTGACTTTTGAAATCAATCGCTTGTAATTCCAAATTTTTTATAATTTAAAATTATCTGCTTTTTTGTGTGAGAACTTTAAATTATAATTTTCTTCTCCTGCTTTTTTTATCGCAATTTTTGCTTTGTTAAGGTCTAGTCGGTATTCTTTTAAACAAGTTTTTATACTGCTAACTGCTCTTTCATCGTCAACAACTTTACAATAAATATTAAGTTTCCTTTGCCCCATATCAAAGCCGTCAACATTACCTAATCCAGTCCAGCCAAGATGGTTTTTCAAGTATTCTTGCACCTTCTCTTTCAGCCACAAATCTCTTTTATTCCCGAACTCACTTTTTAAAGAATATTGAATAACAACCCAATGATGATTATCATCGTCAATTTGATAATAACCATTATTTGAACATTCTTTACAAAAAATATTAATAAATTCATCATTAGCAGTTTGCATCTCAATAGGAATTTCTTCTACTTTTCCTTTGTATCCAACTTTTCCGTAGTGAACAATTGCTTTCTTGTTTTTTTCGTCAAACCAAGTTTCTTTGTAAAGTAGTTGTTCTTTATCATCAGTTTTATAATATTTTATCATTTTTATAAATTGTGTCAGAGGTGTCTCATATAATACCAATTAAGGTTCCCTTTACTTGTGGTTAAATTAAGCCCTGTTTTCGGATTTGTCAAATCATCTCAGGGACAAACCCAAATTTCTATTAGCAATTGCCCAAATCGTTGTAGAAGCTGTTTGTAGTTTGCAATTTATTCCTGTTGAATCCATTCATATTTTCCATTTTTCATATATATTATTCCGCCTCCGCAACTTTCCTCAGCGTGCATATAAATACCGTCATTTAACAGTTTTATTTTATCAACGTCTTTTATTTCTTCTTCGGATAAAATCTCTCCATCTTCATTTACATTATTCCAATAGATTTTATTTTTCGGTGCTTTTTCAAATATTCCCGCCCAGTCAATTTCGTCAAAACCTTGTTCTAATATGTTATTTCCCATTCCGAAATAATCAGTTTTATTTCCATTTCCAAAGATTATTCTCAAACCGCTTTTTCCGTTTTTCGTGCTCTTAACAATTTCAACTATTTCATTCAAATTATCTCCGTCTAAATCACACAGAATTTTGTTCGTTTGTGTTTTTTAGAAGTTTCTATTGTGTCAATATTGTTAACTTCGGGTACTCTTTTTACTATCGTGTTATGTCCTCTGTTTTGGACTTTTTCGGATTCTTCTTTTACTACCTTTTTACAAGAAATTAAAACTAAAATAATAACTATTGAGATTCTGATTTTCATATTTCAGTTTTCTGTGTTTTATGTTTGCTTGCCACTAACTAATAAAATCAGACTTATCCATCTTAAATGGGGTAGCTGTATTACTATTCTCAAATATATTATATTTTCTTATAAATCCTCAAAAAGATTCTTCATTTGGTAACCGTTTTTAGTATTAAAACAGTAATTTAATAATGAAACCGGATGCCCGCATGAGGGATAGCAGCGATATCCTTTTGTGAAGAGTAACGAAACAAAAGATTTAGCGTATAGCCCGGCCCGCTTTTTCTGCGGGGCATGCCATAAAAAAAAATCCGGTCTGTCTGCACAAACCGGATTTAGTAGTATGTTGAAAAGGTTTAGAACTCTACATCATCAGCAACGTTTCCGCCTTGTTCTGCAGCGAATTTTGCTGCATATTCTTTTTGTTTTTCCTGTTGGTAATTTGAAAATTCCATAATCTCTTCTGAGTTCCAGTTTTGATTCTGCTCTGTCATCCACTGCATGGCCACCGACTGGAAATCGGCCAGGTTGATTCCGTAATTGTCCAGAATCCATTGCGCACCGTCGATTCCGTATTCGTAAGCGGCCTGTCTGGCACCGGCAAGTTCTTCGTAGAAATAACGATCTGTTCTGATTTTTTCAAGATTTGCCTGTCCATCTTCTGAAATTTCGGCTTTTACATTTTCTAATTGCGGAAGAGTAACATTTTCCGCATAATACTGTCCGAATAGGGTGGTAACGGTAAACGAAGTATCTTCGCCCATACGCTGTGGCCAGATGGTATTTAATTCTTCCCAGATTACAGATTCGATGCCCATTGCTCTGCAAACTTCGTTGTAATCTACTCCCGCACTAATTTTCAGGCACATGGCTGTATAATCTCTTAATGAAATACCGTGTACCGGTTCAAGAAACGGATTGTTGTCATCTACTTTTACAAACCCTGAAGTCTGAACACCACTGTATTTTAATGAATTGGCATTCTCAAATCGGATCATTTGATCAGAATCGCAGTTATTCCATTCTTGGTAAACTTGTCGTCTGTAATTGGTATAAATGCTTTTAATATCGCTATCTTGTAAATTTTGGCCGCTGTCACGTTCATCCTGAATCCATGCTTCGGCTCTTGTCTCAACTTCATTGTCAAAATCTTCAACATCGTAATGTGTTCCGTGCAAAGTTTCAGGATCGTATTCTGTTTCCTGATATTCGTTCACGTAATCATTTTCATAGTGATCATTTGAAGCTTGTGCTTGAGCCTCGATTTGATTTTCTTGTGTATCGTTTCCTGTTAAGGAACCAAAAAGTTTTTTAAACATTGTTCTGTTTTTAAGGTTATTAATTTATTTGTATTGTAATTGATTCTGATACATTTTTTCGTTGTGCTCTTTTAAATCGGGTGTGATTTTGTTCCACTCGTCATACATGGCTCTCAAATACGCCTGATATAATTTTGGTGCATTCTCTATTGCATTTTGCCTGTCAGTTTCAAGCTGATCCATTTTGGTTTTGATATCATTTAGGACTTTACTGTCTTTTTCATGGATTTTGCTCAGGCTTAGTTCATGACGCTGGTGATATAATTCTCGCTCTTTGTTATTTTCAGTTTCAAAAGCTTCGTACAGATGAACTGTTCTTTGCTCGGCAAGGCCTCGTGCAATATTTTGCAGCATTCTGGCCTGTGTGCTCGGAGCAAAAGTATTTTGAGATTTACAGTACGGACACGGAATATAGGTTTCGATTAAAAAAATCTTATCAATAGTGATATTTCCGCCGCATTGTTTGCAGCTGAATTTATCTTTGATGTTTTCAAATTCATTGAGGATTTTTTGGTACTCAATTTCAAGATCGCGTTCCTGTGTTTTTTCGATTTGGCTGCTCCAATAATCAAATTTTCCTTCGAAATCTTTGTGATAACGGTCTGAGCAGGCCGTTCTGAAATCAGAAAGCAAATCATGATGTGGGCTTAAAACAGAAACCTGAGCGTTGAGGTCGTAATAAAGACTATCTATTTTCTGTTCGTACGTATCTCTGGCTTTTTCCCTGATGTTGTTTAATTGACCATTTATGCCCGCCAGCACTCTGTGAAAAGTTCTTTTATAAAGATCTTCATCTTCCTGTAAAAGCTGTTTCAGTTCCGGAATTGCCGCTGTTGCCAGTTCTTCCATTTTGGCTTCCAGTTTTTCCAGAAAAGTAAACCATCTTTCTTTTGATTCGTGAAGTTCTGCATTCCATTCGGGGATTTCAGTTTCTTCGTTTTTTTGTTTATTGAATCCGAACACTTTATTGTTTTTTAAATTGAATTATCTTCTTTTTTGATATAAAATCCGTCTGTAAGTTTTACTTGTATGAACTCAAATCCGCAATAGGCACAATGGGTTACGCCGTCCTGTTTTGCTCTTCCGGCACCGCAGTTTGGGCAGTCTCTCAGGTTCATTTGGGCATCGGTTATCTCGGTTTCGCCTCCATAATTGGTTTGTTTTTGAGCCTTTTCTTTTAATTTATCCAGAAACGAAGTCACTTTTTTCTCTTCCATTACAATTGGCTTAATAATTCGGTTTTCTTGGTTTTAAATTCTTCTTCTTCGATTAAACCGGCATCAAACAAGGATTTCAGTTTTTGAAGTTTGGAAGTCAGGTCGTCTTTCGGTTCTTCTTTTGGAGTTTCTTTATTTTGTTGCAGCTGGTTTAAAAGAATGCCCATACTTAAGGCATTTTGGGTGGCATCGTGCATTGCCGTTCCTTTTTCACCAATGGCTGTTGCAGTATTGAATTTGGTAAATTTATCCATATCGGTTACCATATTCATATTGGTGATTTTGTCGTAGTGGGCGGTAACTTCTTCCGGTAAGGTTACGCTGGTGATGACAAATTGCGTTAATTCAATTCCGAATTGAAGAAAATACGGTTTGAGATACGGTTCAATCTTTTGGCCCAATTGGGTAATGTTTCCGGCAACATCTGTAATGGTAATGTTTTCATTCGCCAGAACTTCTCCAAACTTAGGAGCTACAAAATCCCTTAATTGGTTTTGGAGTTCAAAAATAGTCAGCTGTTCAAAAGTCCCGGCATATTGACGGAAGAATTTGGCAACATCAATGATTCGGATATCAAAACTTCCAAAAGCCCTTACCCTGATTTGCCCAAATTGCGGGTCATGGAGCAGGATAGGAGCGGGAGTTCCCCATTTGTTGTTTATAAACTGGTGTGTATTGAAAAAATAAACATCAACTTTAAACGGACTTTCGAATCCGTATTTCCATCCTTTTAATGAACTTAAAATAGGAATGTTTTCTGTTGACAGGGTGTGAAGTCCCGGTGAAAATACGTCGGCAAGCTGTCCTTCATTTAGCAACATTGCCTGCTGGCTCTCGCGGACTGTTAATTTTGCTCCGTTTTTTATTTCTTTGTCTTCATCATGGAATTTCCACATTAACAAATTAGGATTGCTTGTTGTGGCTTCAATTATTTCTATAAAGGGTAATTTCATACGATATTTTTTACAAGGATTAAAAATAGGAATTTTAATACAGTGTAAAAGTTTTTTCTATGAAATTTTTAATATTTTTTTGTTAATAAGGAGTATTGTTGGAATGTAATATTGGTTTGAGAACTTCTAATTGGTCTTATCAGTTCTCAAATCTATTTCAGGGTTTTTAGTGTATGGATTTTTTCTCTTTCTTAAAATACCTATCATTAAATTTATAATATAGATTGGTTGTCCAATTAATAATATCAATACTGTTAGCACTACAAGTGTTAGGTTAATTAATTCATAATTGTCAAGTAGAGGAAAAGAATTATCTGAAAAAGCTCTAATATACCCAATTAATAGCCAATAAACTAAAAAACTTCCATTAAGGATTACGGAATGAATTATAGTCAATACACGAACTAACTTTCTCTTCATTACTTTTTGAACAATCCAATATCCAAGTCCCATTAGATAATAAGCTAAACTCAAAAAAAGAGCAGCATAAATATGTGCAATTACAAAATAGGTATCATGAATATTTATATCAAAAGTGGTATCTTCATTATTGGTCTGGATTAATCCAATTATTAGTATTATTAAAGCAACTAACCAAAATAAATTATATATTTTAAATTTTTTGAAATCCATAAGTTATTTATTTCTTCTTATTTTTTCAGGGTTACTCCTAACGTTCGCAAAAAAAATATTAAGTCAATTGCCGAATCCGTTGTAGTAGCTGTTATAGGCAGTTAATTTTTCTAATTTATGTATGTAAGCGTCCGATAGGCGGATTTACAATCCGTGCCTGCGAATTGGCTTTTTGCTATGTTAGTATTGTGTCTCACTGTTAGGAGCACACGGATTGAAAATCCGCGCTATAGAACCGGAAGATATATCTGAGCTATCTGGAAACTTTCGATTATCAGTAGTAGGTACACTTAATTTTTTAAAAAGGTAAGTCATCAGATTCCTCCTCTCCTTCTTCGTTTTTCAATCCAAACTGATTATTTATATCAGCTTTAATACGGTCATTGATTGTCTCAAATACACTTTCGATTCCTCCAATCATAGAATTTTCAATTGCAATTTTAGAAATATTATAAGTCCACTTAATTTTTTCAATATCTAATTTCCGTGTATCCCATCCGTCTTCTATATACTGAAGCACAGTGTAAAAGAATGAAATTTCTTTTTTTGAAACTAAAAAAGCAACGTTGCAACGATAAGATTTAAGGTTGGGAAATTTGCTCATAATTTCAATAATAAGTGCAGTGTAAGGAGCATCGTCTACCAAAAAATTATACCCACTTAAAATGTTATGAACTTCTCCGTTGTATTCATTGTATTCTTGAGAGTATAAAGGTTTGGCGAAAAAATCGTTTTTATTATCCCTAAGCCATTTACCAATTGTTTTAATTCCAACAATTGAATTTTGGTCTAATAAAAAATGCATTTCAACATCATACAGTTCTGCAATCTCTTGATCTAATTTTAGTTTTTCGAATTGGATTTTGCAATACTCCATTGCTTTCAAAGCACCTTCTTTATCTACATATTCCTTCGCATTACTTCTTACCAATTCTAATAATGTTGGATTTTTTTTATCCTCTTTACTTGAACTTTTATTTTCTATTTGAAAATTTACTAGATAATTTTTTAAGTCTTCATTAAGTGCACAAAATTTTTCTGTGAGTTCTGCTTGAATAACAAAAAATGGAGTTTGTTCTTCATTGCCTTGAAAATCATCCAGAATAAAGTCAATGATATCTTTATATCTAATTTCTGAAGATGGATGATCTTTCAAAGACTGAACAAAGCTGTAAGTGAAAAAGCTAAGATTATCGTCCTGATAAGATGATTGATTGCTTAGGGAGGAATTTAAAAAGTAGCATTTATTAAACCCTTTTTTAGTTTCATTAAAGTACTTTGTTAAAACATCACTTTCTTTTATATAGCTCGTTCCCGATTGGCATGCATCTATAACTTTAACGACGATGTTGGGATTTAATGTCCGAATCAAATCGTCAACTTCATTGTTTTGAAGGGAAGTCTGATTCTTTCTCTTTAAATCAAAATCGGAAAGTAAATAGTAAAATTCGTCATTGGTAAATTCTCCATGGCCAGAATAGTAAAAAAATAGTTCTTCGATTTTTATTCCTTTATTTTCGATAAAGAAATTGCTCAACAATTCTTTTGTTTCAGAACTGGATTCGTTATTATTAATTGTTAATATTTTATCATATTTTTTCGTAGAATGCAAAATCCCACTTATTATATCTCCATCTTTCTTCGAAGCGGGAAGGTTATTAGCAGAGTTATTATATTTACTCACTGCTAAAATAATTGCTATGTTCATGTTTATTAATTATAGTTCGATTTTTTTGTATTTCTGCTTAGATGTAAGCATATCTGACACCAGACCTATCAACCCCAAATAGGTTGGCTATGTCTGAAAAACATCAGATTTTATTGTTCTCAAATATATGATATTTTCTTATAAATCTTCAAAAGCACTCTTAATTTGGTAGCCGCTTTTAGTATTTAAACAGTAATTCAATCATGAAACCGGATGCCCGCATGAGGGATAGCAGCGGTATTTTTTGTGAAGAGAAACGGAACAAAAGATTTAGCGTATAGCCCGGCCCCCTTTTTCTGCGGGGCATGCCCATAAAAAAATCCGACTTGTTTTTACAAACCGGATTTCTTAAATTGAAAATTATATGTAACCGTAAAACGGCTATTGATTACAAGTGAATTACTTCGCCGTAAGCATCTGCAACGGCTTCCATAACTGCCTCGCTCATGGTTGGGTGAGGGTGGATTGATTTTAAGATTTCATGACCTGTAGTTTCAAGTTTACGGGCTACAACTGCTTCAGCAATCATATCAGTAACTCCGGCACCAATCATGTGGCATCCTAACCATTCTCCGTATTTCGCATCGAAGATTACTTTCACGAATCCGTCAGCATTTCCGGCAGCTTTTGCTTTTCCTGAAGCAGAGAACGGGAATTTACCAATTTTTAATTCGTATCCTTTTTCTTTAGCCTGTTTTTCTGTTAAACCTACAGAAGCGATTTCTGGAGTTGCATACGTACAACCCGGAACGTTTCCGTAATCGATTGGATCTACGTGTAGTCCTTTAATTTTCTCCACACAGTTGATTCCCTCAGCAGAAGCTACGTGAGCCAAAGCCTGACCCGGAGTAACATCACCAATGGCGTAGTAACCAGGAATGTTAGTTGCATTGAAAGCATTTACTAAGATTTTATCACGGTCTACAGCAATACCCACTTCTTCTAAACCGATATTTTCGATGTTTGTTTTGATTCCAACTGCAGAAAGTACGATGTCTGCTTCAAGGATTTCTTCTCCTTTAGCTGTTTTTACAGTTGCTTTTACACCAGCTCCTGAAGTATCTAATTTCTCAACAGAAGAATTAGTCATTACTTTGATACCTGCTTTTTTCAAAGATTTTTCAAATTGTTTTGAGATATCTTCGTCTTCTACCGGTACAACGTTTGGCATGAATTCTACGATAGTAACCTCAGTTCCCATTGAGTTGTAGAAATGTGCAAACTCAACTCCAATTGCTCCAGAACCTACAATAATCATAGATTTTGGCTGTGTTGGCAACGTCATTGCCTGACGGTACCCAATTACTTTTACACCATCCTGAGGCAGGTTTGGTAATTCGCGTGAACGGGCACCTGTTGCGATGATAATGTGATCAGCGCTGTATTCTGTAACTTTATTGTCTTTATCTGTAACGTCAAGTTTTTTTCCCGGTTTCAATTTTCCGAAACCTTCAATAACGTCGATTTTGTTTTTTTTCATCAGGAAAGTAACTCCTTTGCTCATTCCTTCTGCAACACCACGGCTGCGTTGGATAACTGCCGGGAAATCTTTATCGAATTCAGAAACTGTTAATCCGTAATCAGAAGCATGTTTTAAATAATCAAAAACCTGAGCCGATTTTAGTAATGCTTTTGTTGGGATACATCCCCAGTTTAAGCATACACCACCTAAGTTTTCTTTTTCAACTACGGCTACTTTAAAGCCTAATTGTGATGCTCTGATGGCTGTTACATATCCGCCCGGACCACTTCCTAAAACAATAACGTCGTATTTCATTTTATTTTTGCTTTTTAGTTTTACTATTGAAATTAAGGGTTATTTTTTTCGAAACTCAATTCCAATAATTCACGATTATTTGTGCCTGCGAATTTAAGGATTTATTTTAAAAAACACTTGTAAAATTGTTTTTACCATTGGAAATTTTAATCTTTTCACAGAAAATAAGGGAATTGTGAATTGTAAATTATGAATTATGAACTATAAATTGAAATTTTGAAAATAAATCTGAAAAACGAAGTGCTTCCAAAAAAAACAAAGCCCAGGAACTTTTACATCTCTTAGACTTTGTTTAGTGCGGTATCATTAATAATTTACCATTAACAATTGATCATTAAATTTTTACATGTCCCCAGTTTTCCCCGCTGGCAATACGTCTAATCTGCATTTCGCTGACACCGAATTGTTTGGCAATCATTTTAAGTCTTGTTTTTTGTTCGGGGCGGGCTAATATTTTTTTGATCAGCATGACTTTGGTAGTAGTCAGTTTTCTGCCGTCTGATTTTATGTTGTGTTCAATGAGGTTTTTTTTAGCCTGAATGACGTGCGGACTTTTACGGCTGTGGGCTATCATTTCTTCTCTGGTGGCCCAGCGCAGGTTGTTGACATCATCATTGTTGCGTATATAATCTAAATGAAGTACGTAAGTCTGATCTTCAGATTGTTTCGGAATAAAATACTGGGCAACTAATTTGTAAAGGAAGAGGTATTTATTGACTATTTTATCATCTTGTCTGATTTTGAAACGAAACGTAGGATATCCATCGCTCAAACCTCCTTTTAAAAGGCGTCCGTTTTGTATCTCATCTGTAAAGCTAATCAGTCTTCCTTTGTTTGAAATGGCATATCTAAATTGTAAGGACTCATTAATATCTATTTCTTTGAATTCTTCATTTGGATAAAATCTAATCTGTGGCATGTTCTTTTACATTTGAAATTCTAGTTATCTCAAAGATACAATTTCAATGAAAAAAAAGCTATCTGGTTGATTATGAAGTATGAAATTTATGATTCTTATAACGCTTTTTTAACTTTTAAAAAGAATATAAGGATGTTTTAGTTAGCTAAAAGTTATAAATTAACAATTATTGCAGCTTTTTCAGTATTCCTGAATGTATTTTTTCAATTGAAATGCCTGATTTTATTGGTCGAGCCAGTTTTTAAAATTGTTTATTTCTTTCTTACTGATGATAATTGGGTCATTTTCTATGGGAGGAACAGTAAGAATCAACTCGATTTTCTGATTGGAATGTTTTACAACTTCCTTGATGATATTTCTGCTTACGATATATTTTCGGTTTACTTTAAAGAATAAAAAAGGATCCAGAGAGTGGATTATATCTGTAAGGGTATTGTCGTATAAATAACTATTTCCGGATTTAGCATAAATAAACAAATGTTTTCCGGAGGCGGCAAAATAAGTGATTTCCGTTTCATTTATCGAAATCAGCTTGTAACCGTGATTAACGAGAAAGTGGCGCTGTATTTTAGATGTTTCTGGACTTTCTATTGCTACAAGCGACTGCAGGGTTGCATCGGTGTTGAAACTGTCTTTGATTTTCTGAAACTTGATTAAGGCTTCTAAAAGTTCCTGCTCTTCAAAAGGCTTTAGAAGATAATCAATGGTAAAATGCTTAAAAACTGAAATAGCATATGAATCATATGCCGTAATAAAAATAACCGGACAGGAAACCGTGGCTTTCTCGAAAATTTCAAGACTTTTTCCGTCACCGAGATGAATGTCCATAAAAGCTAAATCGACATTGTTTTCGTTAAAAAACGCAACGGCCTCTTTTACAGATTTTAAAACGGTAGTCCTAGCTATTTGTAAAATGTCCTGCTGCTCTAAAATGGATTGTAAATAACTTGATGCAAGATATTCATCTTCAACAATGGCAATTTTCATTCTTTTGAAAGTAAAGTTACTGAAGCTGCAATCCTAAGAAGCTGCTTTTAATTTTTTGCAAATATATTTAGTTCGGGTTTATAATTATTTAAAGGCGAAATATTTTTATTTATTTTAAATTAACAAAAAAGGCCCAGTTTTAAAACTGGACCCTTTTGCAAAAAACAATAATAGGTAATTATAGATTGGGATTGTTTAATCTCGCGCTTGCCGGATAGATAATCGTATAACGCGGATCATTTTGTATCAATGTATAAGTGTCACCGTTAAATGGGTGAACGATTTGTTTTTGATTTGTTCTTCTCAAATCAAGCCAACGGTGTCCTTCAACCGCGAATTCACGCTGTCTTTCTGCCAAAATGAAGTTTGTCAGGTCTATTGCATTCATTGCATTAACTTCACTTTCAAGCTGCGTATATCCGGCTGCAGAATATCTGTTTTGGATGAAATTCAAAATCGTAGTTTTTGCATCACCAGCATTATTAAGTTTTAAAGAAGCTTCAGCTTTAGTTAAATACAATTCAGAAGTTCTGAAAGTACATTTTTGGTCATCGTTACCACCTTTTTGAATTCTGAAACGGCTTCCACTTGCTAAAAAGTAAAGAGGAAAACGTAAATCAGCTGTTTTGTTATAAGCAGCAACTAATTCAGGCGAAGCGTAAGTAGCTGCCTTTAATCTGTTAATGTATCCATCTTCTAAAGCTAAAATAGATTCTTTTGAGTCGTATTTTGTTGCAAAAAAAGAAGTAGCTTTTAAATCAACCAGATTGTTGTTGATTGCCAGCGCTTTATTTGCAGCATCTAAAGATTTCTGCCATTGCTGTTGGTGTAAATAAACACGGCTTTCTAAGCTGTATAATGCAACTTTTGAAAAACGATAATTTAACCCTTTTGTTTGTGAATTTAGATTGATTAGTTTTTCAGCTTCCTGAGTATCAGCAATAATCTGATTGTAAATTACTTCAACACTTTGAGGAACAAAAGCCTGCTCTAAGTCAATTTCTAAAGCCAATGGAACTCCTTTGTCTGAAGCAGCTGTTGCAGCGTTGTAAGGTTTTCCGAAAAGGTTAACCAAATCAAAATAAGCCATTGCTCTTAAAGCATAAGCTTCTCCAATTAATTGATTTCTTTCTTCAGATGAAGCTATTTTTTTTGATGCTTCATTGATCACCACATTCGTATAGAAAATTACATTATATAACTCCTGATACTGGAAATCTCTTGTGATACGGTCCGGATTAGAATCTTTCCAGGTAAAAATGTCTTTGTAGATATTGACATCGTCACTAAACTCATTCAAAGTCAATTCGTCTGTACGAAGTGTAGTCAATGCTTTGTGTTCCGGGTATTTTGAATATCCTGTTGTTAATACTGCACGAAATTGTTCTTGTGTTTCTGGAATAACACGTCCAACAGGTGTTATATCCAGATATTCATCGCAGCTTGTTACTGCAGTGGCCGCAGCAAAAAGTAATATGTATTTTGAGATTTTTTTCATCTTTAATTGTATTAGAAAGTTACATTACATCCAATAGTGAATGATTTTGGAACTGGCTGTGCATAAATATTTCCGTAAGTTTCAGGATCAAAATATCCTTTAAAGTCAGAACTGATTACAAATAAGTTTCTTGCTTCAACATTAAATCTGATGCTTTGAATGTTGATGTGATCTGTAAATGCTTTAGGGAATGTATAACCTAAACGCATACTGCTCAGTCTCATATAGCTCATTTCGCTAACCCATGTATCTAAATAATTATTCCAGTTTAACGGAGTAGCTGATGAGAACCATTGATATGCCATCCATGAATCTCCGGTTCCGGAATCTTTACCTGTAATTCCTGGCAAATTAGAAGAAGTATTGGTTGGTGACCACGCATTCAAAATATCAGTAGAGTAATTCTGTCCTCTGTCTACTTCAGTTCCGCTGTACGGAGGTGTTTTTACAACAGTTTGTTTCAGATTAAATGCTGCAGCAACTGTAAAATCAAAATTATGTACTTTAATTGTATTGGTAATACCTCCGGTGAATTTAGGATCTCTGTCGCCTAAATAAACAAACAAATCTCTATACTCAGTCGGGGTTAAAGAAGATTCTGTAAGTTCACCAGGGAAGAAATCAGCATAAGGATCGTATAATTTGAAGAAAGTCTGAGCATTTACTGTTTCACCGTTTTTATTAACAAATAAAGGATAACCATTTTCGTCTATGCCGTTTGTTCTTAATCCAAAAACTGCATTTACAGGAAGTCCTTCTCTGCTTGGAAGTAAATCAGTATCACGTACTTCAATTCTGTCTACATTACTTTTGTTATGAGAAAAGTTAATGCTCGTATTCCATTTGAAGTTTGGAAGGTCAATGTTTCTTGTAGACAAAGTAATTTCATACCCTTTATTGGTTACTTGTGCCCAGTTCATGTTGCTGTATTCAAAACCGTTTTCGAATGGAACTGCTCTTAAACCAATTAAGTCAGTACTTTTTCTTCCGTAAAAATCAGTTACAATGCTGATACGGTTGTTGAATAAGCCAAGATCCATACCTAAGTTGGTATTAGTAGTTTTTTCCCAACGTAATTTGTCATTTGGCGGATTTTCAACAGAAATGGTTTGTTCTGTCTGTCCAGGTAAAATTGTTGCATTACCGTATCTTCCCACTACAAAAGGAGAAGTGTTTTTATCAATATTACCTTGTAAACCGTAAGAAGCACGTAATCTTAAGTTAGAAAGTGTTAAGTTATCTTTTAAGAAATCTTCTTCAGAAACAGTCCATGAAGCAGAAGTTGACCAAAGCGGCAGGTACTTGTATTTTGGATCTACACCAAATAAATCTGAACCATCATATCTCACACTTCCAAATACACTGTACTTTCTGTTGTAAGTATAAGAAGCTGTAGCAAAAAAGGAAGCAAAAGCATTTTCGTTTTCAGATTTCTGATACGTTTTGTATATGTCATTATTAGCAAAAGAACTGTTTGGAAACATAATTGGCTTAGTAGTCAAAGTGTTTTTATCAAATCCAAAACCTTTTGTTGATACAGTAGTTGCATAATTTCTTCTTAACTCATTACCAACCATAGCCTCAACTTCGTGTTTTTCTCCAAAAGTTTTAGAGTAATTCACCATTGTTTTTAGATTGTATTGGAAAAAGTCAGTGTTTCCATTTTGAATAATACCTCCCTCTGGTAAGAAATAGTTGTATGCCCCATTTGTAAAGTATCGGGATCTCTCTTTTTCTTTTCTGGTATAATAAGTGTCTTTATCCGCAAATTTTTCGCTGGATGTATTGTCTAATTGTAAACCTAATTGAGATGTTGCTTTTAAATCTCTTGTGATTTTATATTCAGCGTCTAATAAAGCTTTTACAGCTCTTGTTTTTAAATCGTAAGAAGTGTTTTCTCTTTCTTCTAAAATATTAAAAGGAACATATCGCTCAGAGTATCCGGCAATATCCTGATCATATTTATAACTGCCATCAGCATTGTATGGAGTCAGATATGGATTTACGTTTCTTGAATAGTTACTTGGGTTTGTATATGCGTCTGTATCTGTTAAGTAAGATGTCGTTTTGCTTTCTGAACCAAAGATTCCAACTCCAACTTTGAATTTATCTGTAATCTCGAAATTGTTTTTCAAAGTTAAATTGTAACGTTTGAAACCAGTTCCGATAGTAGTTCCTTTTTCATCAAAATAACCTAAAGAGAAATAGTAGTCAGACTTTTCACCTCCACCTGATAAACTTAGACCGTGCTGCGTGTTTACTGCATTTTGGTAAATTAAGTTGCCCCAGTTTGTGTTGTTGTTTCTTAAGTTGTTGATTGATTGCTGTGTAGCAGGGCTTAAAGCAGAAAATCCACCAGATCTGTAAGCTGCCAACTCATTTGAACCGTTAAGGATGCGGGAAATTTCTCCAACGTTGTCTCTGTATGTTAAATCAGCGCGGCTGGCCATGTCAAGTTCTAAATCAACTTTTTGGCTTGCATTCATTAAATTTAATTTAGAGAAATCAGGTCTTTGCGTAATAAATACGTTAGTATTAAAACTAACTACCATTTTACCGGATTTACCTTTTTTAGTAGTCACAACGATTACACCATTTGCAGCACGTGCTCCGTAAATAGCAGTCGCAGCGGCATCTTTTAAAATGGTAATATCTTTAATATCATCCGGGTTTAAACCAGCGATAGAGTAGTTGTTCAATAAATCGATATTGTCTTTGTCGTAATTTTTAGGAACTTCATTTCCTTCTAAAGGCAGACCATCAAGTACCCATAACGGATCTTGTGTACCGCTAAGAGAAGCTGTACCCCTGATTCTAATTTTGGCTGGTGCTCCAGGTGCTCCGGATGGCGTACTTACAGCAACCCCGGCAATTTGACCTACCAATAACTGGTCGATACTGGAAACCCCTGTCTGCTGGATGGCGGCCATGTCGATCTTAGAAACCGCTGCAGTAAGTTTTCTTTTCTCAATTTTTTGGTAACCTGTTACTACAACCTCCTGAAGTTTTGCAGTTTCAGATTTTAAGTTAATAGTATAATCCCTTTGGGCAGAAAGGTCTAATGTATAGGATACATATCCCATAAAAGTTACTCTCAGGGAGGTTACATTTTTGGCTATTTTTAATTGAAATTTACCGTCAAAATCGGTAGTAGTTCCGATAGTTGAACTCTCGATAATTCCTGCCATTGAAGTTTTATTGGAAATCGAATTGTTTTCGACAAAAATAGAAGCTCCCGGAATTGGGGACTTGTCACTTTCGTCCTGTATTATTCCCGTAATTGTTCGGGTTTCCTGCGAGTATCCTGCGATGGCCAGGAACAGCAGTAAGGCATGTAGAATTTTTTTCATGTTTTTGGAATTGGGTTTGTATTAAAAGGTTGTATTATTCAGGGCTCTTTCGATTCGTTGTATCAAATCGAGGTAATGGTTTTGGGTCGATTGGTCTCCGGTGCTTTTCTTTATTTTTAATAATTGAAGCACTTTATATAATTCTCCTTTTTTGTCAGAGGTTACTTCTGTAACTCTTTTTAAAAAGGACTGATTGATGTTTCTTGCCATGTGTTCATCATCTAAATCACTACACAAATGCGGCATGTTTAAAGTCTGCTGAATTTCTATAGTTTTTTTAGGTTCTGTTTTTTCAAATAATTTATTTGTCGAAACAATTAAAATATCCACATAATTTTTTTGTGTCATGCGCTCCAGAATGGTAAGCGATTTGTTTTGAATAGTTCCTGCAAATACATTCTGATGCATTTTTTTAAACAGATCATTTACGGTAAAAACCTTCTCATTGGTTTTATTTCGCTGGTATAATTCGTTTTCTGTCATTCGAAGCAAACGGTCATCGCCTAATAATTTATACATGATATCGTATTGCAATTCTCTTGAAAGGGTATAAGGAGTGTACTCATAAGGTCCAAGAGGAGTATCTTTCAAAGGATTTGTCTTGTCTAAAATATCATTGAAAAACAGCCACTGCGGAATCGTAAGTACATTTTTAACTAAATAGTCAGCGGCTCTTTTTTGCATTGCTGCAGGAACCGGAACATAGCTTTGTTTGTTATCGCCGTGAACTGTTGGGTTTAAGTAAATACCGCCAATATTGTTCATTACATGACGATTGTACATTTGCCATTGTCCGATAGCTCCAATATACAGTTTGCCTGTTTCGTAGTAAGACTGATCTTTATCGTATGTCCAGCTTAAGATATTATCGACAACACGTTTTAAGTTTTTCAAACCGTATTCGCTTGCTTTTACATTATCGTTTCCTAAATCTTCAGACTGTGAACGCGGATCAATTATCTCTCCCTGCTGCTCACCATAAAAATAAACAGGATCGTTTTGGTGTTTGGCGATTAGTGTGTTTAGTTTAACGGTTTCGTTTTCATTAGGCGGGTACCATCTGTATCCCCATTCAATCGCATACTTATCGTATTCTCCAATTTTAGGGGTAATAACCGTAACACTATCTTCCGGCTGTGCTACATAATTGTATCTGGCATAATCCATTATGGAAGGAGCAGTGCCGCCCATTTTTGCTGTGAATTCTTTAGAACGTAAAGATTCAACATCATAAGCAAACGAAGATCCCATATTGTGTTTTAAACCAAATGTGTGTCCTACTTCGTGAGATGATGCAAAACGTATTGCTTCTCCCATATGTTCATTACTAAAAGTATTTCCTCTGGCTTTCGGATCAATCGGTCCGGTCTGGATACGCATCCAGCTTTGAAGGGAAGTCATAACATTGTGCCACCAGATAATGTCAGCTTCAATAATTTCACCGCTTCTCGGGTCAACAACAGATGGTCCCATAGCATTGGATTTTGGAGATGCTGCATACGTAATAACAGAATAACGTACGTCATCAATATCAAAATCTAAATCATTTTCAGTAGGTTCTTTTGCGATAATAGCATTTTTAAAACCGGCTTTTTCAAAGGCCGTTTGCCAATCGTGAACACCGTCAATAATATATTTTCTCCATTGTTTTGGGGTTGCTGGATCAATATAATACACGATTGGCTTTTTAGGCGCTACTAATTCTCCTTTTAAATATCGTTCTTCATCTTCTTTTTTGGGTTCTAAACGCCAGCGTGTTATCAATTCTTTTTCAAGCATTGCCTGCTGTGCATCGGCAAAATACCAATGCTTTTCAGTGAAATACCCAATACGGTTATCAGAAAAACGAGGTTTCATTGGGGTTTTGTCCAATAAAATAATATTACTTGTTACGCCAAGGGTTACTGATGTCGGAATTCCATCTTCAGGAACAGAAGTCGTTAACTGCGATTTTACAATAATGTTTTTTGGAAACGATTTTGTACTTTCTATATAGGATAAATCAGATTTTAAAGAACTGCTTAATCCAACGTTGCTTAATAAGTCATTGAAACTCTTTTGTCTACCGTCGAAAATTTTATTTACTTTAATAACAACGGAAGTCGAGTCGTTATTTTTACTTTCGATATCAAAAACCTCAATAATAGATTCGGCAAAATTATTTTTTACAGAAGCTGTTATAGCATCATCCTTAGGAGAAGAAACTTTTGGAAGATAAGATTTTACCCAAACTTTATTTGCAATTGTATCTTTATAAAAACTGATTACTTTGTTTTCATAATTCATTCCTTTGTTTAAACCATATTCGTTTATCTGAAAAGGAACTTGTGATACTTTGTTTACAACTAAAAACTCTCTTTTAAATAAACTGTCCTGAATTTCAAAATAAACATCAGTCTTAACTTGTATAATATTGAAAAGACCTTTTTTTAGAGTTCCTTTTTTTACAAGGTCATTGTATTTTTTTCCTTTTTTAGATAAAGTAGTGTCTTTTGCTATTTCAGTACCGTTTTCTTTATTCTTATTCTTTTTTTGAGAATAGCCAGAAATTGGGCCTAATAAAAATAAAAGGAATACAGCTATTACTTTTAAGTTATATAGGATTACCTTTTCCCTCATTTTGATAATAATTTTATGTTAATTTTTGTGCGAAACTATTTGTTTCATGCTCAAATAAAAAAGGAAAGGGAGTGAATGGCTTATTTTTAGGAGTGAATGGATATTAATGGCAGGATACATACGAAATTGCCGTCTTTTTCTGAGGTTTCAAAATTGGTTCTGGAATAAAAAGTGTAAATACTCGAAAGGTATTTTAAGCCAAAATTAGCACCAGGTTCGCTGTGTGTCTTTTTTTGGAGATTGTTGCTGATAATAACCTGGTCTTTCTGAATTAGAATTTGGGTAGTCAGCGGATTTTCCTGCGTTGCCATATTGTGTTTGATGGCATTTTCGACTACAACCTGAAATGCCAGATAGGGAATGAATTTTTCTAGTGCTGTTTCATCTTCGATTTTGATAGAAAAAAACAATTCTTCCTTAAATCGGGTTTGCTGTAAAAAGATATATTTTTCAATGAAAAGTAACTCATCCTTTAGGGGAACTATATTCTTTTTCGGCGGATCAATAAGATAGCGGTAAATACGTGATAAATTCAAAGTGAATTTCTGTGCCGTTCTAACATCGCTTATCATTAACATATAAAGCGAGTTGAGCGAATTAAACAAAAAATGCGGATTAATCTGCTCCTTTAATTGCTGAAGCTGAATCAATGCCTTTTCTTTTTTTATTTTTTCATTCTCGACACGTAGCTTGTTTTTCTCCTTTATTGCTATTCCTTTTTCTCTGTAAGCACGTCTGTTAGCATATGAGAATAGATAAAATATTAGCAAAAGCATTACAGTTGTTATCAAATAGGTCCACGTCGAATATTTCTTTATCAATTGTACTTTATCATCTATAAAAAGCTTAGGTTCGTTGACACATATAAACCAATGAGAATTTTTTAAATCTAATCTTTTAGTAAACCGAATTACATCCAATTTTAAATATTCAGACAGGGTAACCCTTTCTACATAATCCTGTTTTTTACTGAAAATAGTATCAATAGATCGGGTAGAAGAGATTTTGTAAATATTTTTTCCTATAAATGCAGCCTCTGGATGATAAATACATGTTCCTGATTTATCAAAAATGAAAGCATAATTTGTTGTCGAGTTCGATTTGTCTACATTAGAAAAATATTCGTGAAGTTTTTTTAAGTTGATATCATAACCATAACGTATGGTTGTTTTTTTGGAGTTGAGTTTAAAATAAATTCTCCAAACCCAATCTTTTGCCTGCGGAATTACTGTATTGATATGGTCTGCATTTTTGTTTTGAAGAACAAAATCTGCAGCTTCATTTTTTACGGTCTCAGAAATAGAATCATTTCCAAATTGGATTTTATGATCATTGATTTGAAACCAACTATCGGTAACCAATGCATTAGTTCCCTGAACTGATGAACAGAGATTTAAATTGGTCGCTAGATTCTCCGGCGTACTAATTTTTAAAACATGTTTAATTCGGTTTTCATGTTCTAAAAATTTCGAAAACTCCTGCGACATAAATTCCTGCCTTTTCATGAAGTTGCGTTGCGCAGTCTCATCATTGGCTTCTTCCGTAAGATCAGTAATTAATTTACTTAAAATGTAAACAGAAGAAACTGTAACTAAAATTGTGAATGCAACATATATAAAGAACGCACGTCTGGATGTTATTTTTTTTAATCTAAATTTCAAAAGAAGTATATATAAATAGGAGTGTTTTTAATTGGCTACCGAAAATTGCGAGTCGTACAGGTTTTTATAATAACCATCTGTTTTGGCTAATAATTCCTGATGAGTTCCCTGCTCAACTATAAGACCTTTGTCCATCACCACAATTTTATCAGCATTAACAATAGTGGCCAGGCGATGCGCAATAACAATTGAAGTTCGGCCTTTGGTTATGGTTTCTGTAGCACGCTGAATTAGTTCTTCAGAATAAGTGTCGATTGATGAAGTCGCTTCATCCAAAATCAAAATACTCGGGTTGCTCACGTACGAACGTAAAAAAGCAATCAATTGCCGCTGACCGGAGGAAAGCATCACACCCCGTTCTTTTACATCAAAATCATAATTGTCAGGCAGGTTCATAATAAAACCGTGAACACCAATTTTTTTAGCAGCATCTATAACCTGATTACGCGTAATTTGAGGATTATGAAGTGTGATATTATTGTAGATCGTATCAGCAAACAAAAAAACATCCTGTAGAACCACCGCAATTTGTTTTCGCAACGAAGCCAGAGTATAGTTTTCGATATTGTGTCCGTCTATGAAAATGGTTCCGTTGTTAATTTCGTAAAAACGGTTCAGTAAATTAATAATGGTCGATTTTCCTGCTCCGGTTGATCCAACAATCGCGATTGTCTGTCCCGAAGCTACAGATAAATCAATACCTTTTATAACTTCTTCTTCCGGAATATAACTAAAACGAACGTCTTTGAACTCAATGCTTCCCTGAAAAACAGGTGCCTCAAGGGTTCCGGTGTCCTGAATATGATCCTGAGTATCAATAATATCAAAAACCCGATTAGCAGCAATCATTCCCAATTGCATCTCATTGAACTTATCCGCAATCTGACGCAGTGGGTTAAACAACATTCCAATAAACATGGTGTATGAAAATAGATCCCCAAAAGTGGTAAAGTTATCTCCGTTCAGAATTTTAAATCCGCCAAATACAACAACCAGTCCTAAAGTAATAGACGAAATAATATCGGCAATCGGGAAGAAGATCGAGTTGTATAAAATCGTCTTGATCCACGCAACCCTATGTTTGTCATTGATATTTTTAAAGTTTTCAGCCTCAATTTTCTCACGGTTAAAAAGCTGAACGATTTTCATTCCCGTTACACGTTCCTGTACAAACGAATTCATGTTGGCAATCTGCGTTCGTACTTCTTCAAAAGCAACCTGCATCTTTCGCTGAAAAATTCGTGTAATGTAAACCAGAATGGGCATGGCAACAATCACAATCCAGGTAAGTTTCCAGTTCATGTAAAACATAAAAATCAAAACTACCAGCATTTTCATCATATCGCTTATAATCATAAATAATCCCTGACTGAAAATACGTGCAATCGACTCAATATCCGAAACAGACCGGGTTACCAATTGGCCAACGGGAACCAAATCAAAATACTTCATCCTGAAACTTAAAATATGTTTAAAAAGCTTATTCCGAATATCTTTTACAATATCCTGTCCCAGCCAGTTCGCCCAAAAAACAAAATAAAACTGAGAGAACACTTCCATCAGTAAAACAATTCCCATCAGGATAATGTACATCAGTAAACCGTATTTATCATGGGTTTTAATGTAGCCATCAACAGTTTGTTTCAATAAATAGGGGCGAAGTGCCGCAAAAACTGATAAGGATACTGCAAAAACAATAACGCCGTAATAACGCCATTTATAAGGTTTGGTATATTTTAAAATCCGTTTGAATAATCCGGTATCAAATGCTTTTGCTTTCATTTATTTTAGGAGCTGTTTACTTCGTCAATTCGCTATCGCCCGTGACCTGCTTTTCACTTCAATCTTTTTTGTTTTTAAAGAAAAAACAAAAAATGATTTCCGTTGCAATCAGGGCTATTTTATGTAATCGTAATCAATTTTAGTTAAATATAAACCATGTGCCGGAACTGAAAATCCTGCTTTTTCGCGGTTCTTACTCGCAATTATGTTCTCAAAATCTTTCAACGAAATTTTGTACAGGCCTATATTTATTAAAGTTCCCACAATCGCCCGAACCATATTTCTCAAAAAGCGGTTCGCTGAAATAGTAAAAACCAGTTTGTTGTTTTCAGTTTTCCAATACGCCTCAAAAATCGTGCAATCAAATGTGTTGACATCCGTATTCACTTTAGAAAAACATTGAAAATCGGTATGTTTTAATAGAATCTTTGCTGCTTCATTCATAAGATTCACATCCAGTTTTTGATTCACATACCAGCTAAGTCCTTCCAGAAAAGGATTTTTAAAGGTATTAATATGGTATTCATACGTTCGCTTTTTAGCATCAAATCGGCAATGTGCATCATCATGAACCCCAATCAAATCAAAAATCGTAATATCTTTCGGTAAATACGAATTGAGTTTGTGTACCAAAACCGGAACATCAATAAGATTTTCAAAATCAAAATGCCCGTACATTTCAGAAGCATGGACACCAGTATCAGTTCTTCCGGCACCCATTACATTAATAGATGAATTTAATAAAACAGAAAGTGCTTTATTTAAAGTTTCCTGAACTGATGAAGCATTCGGCTGAAACTGCCAGCCATGATAATGTGTTCCGTTATATGCAAAGTGAATAAAATATCTCAAGTGTTCTTAAGGTTCAAAGTGACAAAGTTGCAAAGGTACAAAGTTTTTCTGTAGAGAAGTACAGCAGTGCGTCTAACTTCCTTAGAAGAAAATAAAATAGAAATAGAAATAGAAATCTTTGTATTTTAGCATTCCGAAATCTTAGCCCTAAAATGACCAAAATCCTCCTGCTTTCCGATACTCACAGCCATATTGATGATACTATTTTAAAATATATTGTTCAGGCAGATGAAGTCTGGCATGCCGGAGATATTGGAGATTTAAATGTCACTGATACTATAAAAAAACTAAAACCGCTGCGTTGTGTTTATGGTAATATCGATGACGCAGAAGCCCGGATAGAATTTCCGCTCCACAATCGTTTTTTTTGCGAGGAAGTTTCTGTTTGGATTACGCACATAGGAGGATATCCCGGAAAATATAATCCTGCCATAAGAGAAGAAATGCAAAAAAATCCGCCAAAATTATTCATTTGCGGGCATTCGCATATTTTAAAAGTAATGTTTGATAAAAAAAATAACCTACTGCATATGAATCCGGGCGCCGCCGGTAAAAGCGGTTTTCATCAGGTGAGGACTATGTTACGCTTTGTAATTGAAGGTGACAAAATAAAAGATTTAGAAATCATAGAAATTGATAAAAGAGTGTAATTTTTTAGTGAACAAGTCTCATGCACTAAGAACTAATTGCTAAGAGGAATCGTTATTTTAATAGAAGTACCCTCATTAATTCTTGACTTTACATCAAATTGTCCATTCAGATTATTTATCCTGGCTTTTATCTGGTTAAGTCCAAATCCTTCCACAAAATTAAAATCATTAATATCAAATCCTTTTCCGTTATCAGTAATTTCGATAATTAACTCTTTATGGTTTTCTGTTTCTGATAACGAAACTTCAGCCCTTGTGGCCTCGCTATGTTTTATAATGTTGTTTAAAAGTTCAGAAATGATAAAATAGAGCCTTGTTTCAAACTTTTCAGAATATCTTTTTTTAGTTGAAATAGTATTCTGATATTCAAAATGTAATGTTGAATTTGAATATTTTTCGCATAAATCATCCAGGGCATATAATAACCCAAAACGAACTAACAAAGTGGGAAGCAGGTCATGCGATAGATCTCTTACTTTGTCATGTGTTTCGTCCAGAATAAATTTTGTTTTGATGATTTCATCAGGAACAGTATTGTTTTGGGCTAAAAAAACATTCAAATGCATACCGGCAGATGACAATGAGGCACTGATGGTGTCGTGTAAAAACAATGCGATTTTTTTTCTTTCGCTTTCCTGTCCGTCAATACTTGCATTAATTATGTTTTGATGTATTTTATTCTGGATATTTTTAATCTTGTTTTTTTGTTTCAGCTTGGTATATTGATAAAAAAAGTAAAAAAGAACTGTTATGATAAGGAATAAAACAACAATGATACTGAATATCTTTTTATGACGGGATTGTTCTTCCTGCAATAATTTTTGTTTGTTTTTGTATGCTGTTTCTATTTTATCAACTTCTCTTTTAAATTCGTCCAGTTCGAGATTGACCCCAGCGAGTTTTGTCTTTTTTTGTTTTGCTAAATCAGCAATTTCATTAGTAAGGCGATTGAATTCTAATATATTTTCATAGGCTTTTTTATAATTTTTGTTTTTAAATAAAAAATCAGCGTATTTTTGATGAGTTATGGATAAATCAAATTTTTTGTTACTATTATTGCCTAGTCTGACGGCTTTTAAGAAGTGAAAATTTGCTTTTACCGTATCGTTTATATAATCACTGTAGACTCCATTTAACATGTTTAAGGCAACCTCTGTTGATTCGTCTCCATATCGTCTAAACTGATTTAGATATTTCAAATATTGTACGCCTTTGTTGAAATTATTGATCTCGAAGTATGCCCAGGTAATATTGAGTTTTCTAAGATAAATTAATGTATTGTCAGATGAGTTGCAATACTCAAGTGCTTTCTCATAATGTCTTATTCCCTTTCTATATTGTTTTTTTTCAAAGAAATAAATGTTTGCTAGATTATTATTAATTCTTCCTTTGTAAATGTTGTTGTCTGTTTTATTAATATAAAATAAAGCCTTAAGATAAAAGTCAAGTGCTTTGTCTAACATAAGTAAGTCATCAAAATTTACACCTATGGTGTTATAGCAACGCCCGATCAAATTGGGGTTGTTAATAGTAATGGCATGTTTTAATGCTGTTCTGGATTGTGTTAATGATTTCTCATAGTCATTGATTTCATAACTTTCTTTGGCATCATTTAATAATTTCTCAATTTGATTTTCAGAAAGGGTATTATTTTGAGAATACGATTTATCACTAACGTAAATTAGTATTACAAAGAATAATAAAAAAAAATGAGGTCTAAGCATTTGTAATAAGATAGTTGAATGTTTTATTAACATTTGTTTCAAATTTAATAATTAAATTTATTCTTATTAAAAAAATATATATTATTATTGTAAGACAATTAATCTTGATGTTTTGTATAACAAAATATGCCAAAGTGTTTTAAAAAGAATAATATTAATTTAAACAAACAGTTATGACAAAGAAATTTTTACAAGAAGCAGGGATTTATGATTTAGAGAGAAACTTATTAGGAAAGTTCTTTTTTGCAGATGATGAACAAGAAGAAGTGGAAGAAGAGGTGACAGAAGATAGAAAAGGAGGCAAAACAGAAATTTAAATTTAAGCATAGCTAAAAAAAACGCTTCATGATTTTTCTCTGAAGCGTTTTTAGCTGTTTAAAGGAACACTTATATTAATAGAAGTTCCCTCATTGATTTTTGATTTTACGTCAAATTGGCCATTCAGGTTATTAATCCTGGCTTTGATCTGATTAAGGCCAAATCCTTCTACAAAATTAAATTTATTGGTATCGAATCCCTTTCCGTTATCTGTAATTTCAATAATCATTTCATTATTGTTTTCGATCAGTGAAACTTCAGCTTTGTTGGCATGGCTGTGTTTGATGATGTTGTTTAAAAGTTCAGAAATGATAAAATAAAGCCTCGTTTCAAATTTTTCCGTATACCTTTTTTTGATTGGAATAGTATTCTTGTATTCAAAATGTAAAGTGGAGTTTGAGTATTTCTCACATAAATCATCAAGTGCATATAATAATCCAAAGCGTGCCAGTAAGGTAGGAATAAGATCATGAGAAAGATCCCGTACCTTATCATGGGTCTCATCTAATATTAATTTTGTTTTTGTAATTTCTGCAGGAAGGCTGTCATGTTGTGATAAAAAAACATTTAAATGCATTCCTGCTGATGACAATGAGGCACTAATAGTGTCATGTAAAAATAAAGCAACTTTTTTGCGTTCGCTTTCCTGCCCGTCAATGCTGGCGTTGATTATGTTTTGATGTATTTTGTTCTGGATATCCTTAATTCTGTTTTTTTGTTTTAGTTTTGTGTTTTGATAAAAAAAGTAAAATAAAATAAGACTAATCAGAAATAAGGACAGGATAATTGTTGTCATCTTGTTTTTACGGGCACTTTCAGAGTGAAATAATTTTTCCCTTTTTTTGCTTTCGATGCCCATTTTATCTATCTCCCGTTTATATTCATCAATTTCGAGATTAATTCCAGCAATTTTTGCTTTTTTAGCCTTGTCTTCAAGATTAAGTTCGTCGTTCAATTGCTGAAAAGAACTTAGGTTTTTATATGCAGCTTCGAAATTTTTATTTTTAGATAAAAATTTTGAATATTCCTGATAGATATAAGATAAATCAGTTTTTTCGTCGTATTTTATGGCGTTCTCTATGCCTTTGTTAAAACTGTAATCTGCTTTTTGATTATCTCGCTTATAACTGTAGTACATGCCGTTCAGCATGTTAATGACAGCAGCAGTTGTTTCGATACCGTATTTGTCATTATATTTATTAATGTGTTTTAGATAAGGATATCCTTCTGAGAAACGTCCTATATCAAAATAGGCCCATGCAATATTAAGTTTAGTCAGGAAAACCTGGGAAGAATCATTGATTGCCCTGCTGTAATATAATGATTTTATATAATATGAAATTCCTTTTTCATACTTCTTTTTGTCAAAACAATAAATATTTCCAATATTATTGTAAAGCCAGTTTTGAAGTTCTAAATTATTAGATTTTTCAGCATATATAAGACTTTTTTGATAATAAAATAAGGCTTTATCGGGTTCTGATATTCCATCAAAATTGGCCGCAATGGTATTGTAGGCTCTTGCAATAAGATTATTGTTTTGACATAAAAGAGAATGATTAAGGAGTAGTCTGGATTGTATTAGTGATTTTTCATAATCTTCATTATGAAGGTTTGTTGTTGCCTGATTATAAAGTTTTAGCAGGTCTTTCTCAGTAAAACTTTTTTTTTGGCTTGTTGCAGGAATATAAAAAAGTGTTATAAAAAAGTAAATTATAAAATTGCGCAAAACCGACATGTTAATGATAAGTGGGATAAAATAAGTTTATAAATTTCAATCAAATGCAATAATTTAGGATGGTATTTTTTGAAAGCACCTGGTATTGTTAATCTATTAAAAATGCTGAGTCATATAAAACGGTAATTTTACGACTTAATTAAATTATTTTTAATAGCATATTTTACAAGTCCAATAGTGTTTTTTGTCTGTAGCTTCTTCATTATATTTTTTCGGTGCGTTTCTACAGTGTTGGTACTGATGAATAATTGTTCGCTGATCTCTTTTCCGCTGTATTCGAGCGAAATTAGAGTCACAATTTCTAATTCACGGCATGTCAGGATTGAATTTTCAGGAACGATATTTTTCTTATTTAATTTGGGATTGTTTTCTGTGAAAGTATTGAAGATTTTTTCTCTTACGGAGTTACAAAAATATTCTTCTCCTTCATTAACCACTTCAATAGCTTCAATTATGTTTTCACCTGCGCATTTTTTAGTCAGATAGCCGCTGGCACCTAAATTCATGACTTCTCTGATGATTTTTAAATCATCATAGCTGGACAGGATGATAACTTTGCATGGATATCCCTTTTGCTGGAACTCTTTTAAAACTTCTATGCCGTCTTTTTCAGGCATACTGAGATCAAGTACAAGAATGTGTGCATTGTTTGCTGTTACTTCATCAAATATATTCAAACCATTAGAGGATGAACCAACAATTTCGAATTCAGAAACAGTACTTAATAAATTTATTAATCCATCAATAAGTACCAAATGGTCATCAGCGAGGTGTATTCTTATTTTATGTGCCATAAATAATTGAAATAACAAAAGCGAAATTATGAAAAATCTACGTACAATATAGGATTTCTAAATTTATTTTCTGTGTTTGGTAGTAAATGTAGTGAATTTTACACAAAAAAACCCGAATCATATAATTCGGGTTCTCTTCGCGCAATAAACTAAGTTTATAGGTTTATCTCAAACGATCTACAGATTTTACAAGATCTTCGTCCTTTTTGATGGCCTTATTAGCTAAAACTAATAATACGATAGCGACAATTGGAAGAAACATCCCAATACCTTTCTCAGAAACAGCATTAGCAGTTTCTCCAGATAAATTTAGTGACCGGTAAACAAATAATCCTAATAAAATTAAATTTAATATGATGTTCAGTCTGCCCATAACAAACTGATTTTGTCTTTTTTTGTATGAAATGATACTGATAATCGTCAGCATAGTACTTAAGCCTAACAATACAGTATAAAACTGATCCTGCCAAAAATGAAATGGTTTCTCATTTATTGTCCAGAGCGGAATGAAAAATAATAAAACTCCGGTAATTAAAAAAGTAAGGAGTAAATATATTGTTTGAATTCGTTGTATCATGACGTAAAATTGTTTTACAAAAATATATTTTCTTTTTTATAAATACTATTGTATGATAAAATTTTATTCGTATTATTGCATCATAATACCGTAAGCACTTCATACTGCGGTCAATTCAAAATAATTATCTACCTATTCTTTTTTATAGTATTTTTCCTTTAAAAATAATTAAATTCATAGAACATTCATGTTTGATATTTCTGCATTAAAAGAAATGAAGCTTTCTGAGCTTCAAGAAATAGCTAAATTAGCTAAAACGATAAAGTTTAATGGCGTCAAAAAGGACACTTTGATCAGTCAGATTTTAGCGCATCAGGAAGCGACTTCAGAGCAGCCTGTACCTGCTGTAACAAATGCAGAAATACTAGATGATAAACCAAAGAGAGCAAGAATTGCCCCTGCTAAAAAGGCAGTAGCCAGTAAAAATGCTCCTGTTTTAGAATTTGATAAAGTAGAAGAACCACGTGAGGTAAAAACACCGGCTGTTTCAAAACCAAATGCTAAAATTCAGCCAAAACCTAAAGCTGAGGATGGTGCTGAAAACAAAGAAACAGTGAAAAAGGAACCAAAAATCGTTAAGTTCAATAAATCAGCATACGAGAAAAAGGTTGCTTTGCAGAAAGAGAAAGAAATAGTAAAAGAAGAAACTACTGAAGAGGCAGTAGAGGCTGAAACAGATGTTCAGTCTACTCCGATAAGTGAAAAAGAAGAAGAAACTGCTTCGATAAAAAAGATTAATCCTAATCACAATAAAAAACAAAATCCGAACCAGAATCAAAACCAAAACCAAAACCCGAATCAGAATCCAAATCAAAATGGGAATGGTAATACAAATAACGGAAATCAGAATCCAAATCATAAAAACAAAAAGAATAATAGTAATAACTTCAGGGATTCAGACTTTGAATTTGATGGGATTATAGAAAGTGAAGGCGTTTTGGAGATGATGCCTGACGGTTACGGATTCTTACGTTCATCAGATTATAATTATTTAGCCTCTCCTGATGATATTTACTTATCAACTTCGCAAATCAGGTTATTTGGTCTTAAAACAGGAGATACTGTAAAAGGAGTGGTACGTCCTCCTAAAGAAGGAGAGAAATTCTTCCCTTTAGTACGTGTGTTAAAAATAAACGGACATGATCCGCAGGTAGTTCGCGACAGAGTTTCTTTTGAACACCTGACACCTGTTTTTCCTTCTGAAAAATTTAAATTAGCCGAAAAAGGCAGTTCTATATCAACCAGAATTATCGATTTATTTTCTCCAATCGGAAAAGGTCAGCGCGGTATGATAGTCGCACAACCGAAAACAGGTAAAACAATGCTTTTAAAAGACATTGCTAATGCGATTGCTGCCAACCATCCTGAAGTTTATCTGATCGTTCTTTTGATTGATGAGCGTCCTGAGGAGGTTACAGATATGCAGCGTAGTGTACGTGGAGAAGTTATTGCTTCTACTTTTGACAGGGAGCCGCAGGAACACGTAAAAATTGCTAATATTGTGCTTGAAAAAGCAAAACGTCTGGTAGAATGTGGTCATGATGTTGTGATTCTTTTGGATTCGATTACTCGTTTGGCCAGAGCTTATAATACTGTTCAGCCTGCTTCAGGTAAGGTTTTAAGTGGTGGTGTTGATGCCAATGCGCTTCAAAAACCAAAACGTTTCTTCGGGGCAGCAAGAAATGTTGAAAACGGTGGTTCGTTGAGTATCATCGCAACAGCATTGACAGAAACCGGTTCTAAAATGGATGAGGTAATCTTTGAAGAATTTAAAGGTACCGGTAATATGGAGCTTCAATTGGATCGTAAAATTGCTAACAAGCGTATCTTCCCTGCAATCGATCTTACATCATCAAGTACGCGTCGCGACGATTTGTTATTAGACGAAAAAACATTGCAAAGGATGTGGATTATGCGTAAGTATTTGTCTGATATGAATCCGGTAGAATCAATGGATTTTGTAAACGACCGTTTCAAAAAAACCAGAAATAACGAAGAATTTTTGATTTCTATGAATGACTAAAGGTAGCTTCTAAGGTTTTGAGGGACTAAGTTTCTAAGAATTTTAATCTATTAATGTAATATAAAAAAGGGATGAGTTTAAACTCATCCCTTTTGCTTTTTGACTTAGGAATCATAAAAAAAACTATTTCTTCTTATCCACTACCGGTCTGTTTTCTCTATTAGCCAGTTCCCAGGCAACAACAAATGCTAATTTTGTTCTTTTTGTTAAAGCATCATATTCGATTTTTTCTGCGATATCGTCTTTTCCGTGATAATCTTCGTGAACTCCATTAAAAAAGAAAACCGCCGGAATACCGTGTTTGGCAAAGTTGTAATGGTCAGAACGCTCATAAAAACGGTTTGGGTCTTTAGGATCATTGAATTTAAAATCAAGATCCATTTTAATATATTTGTCGTTTTGTGACACAACAGCATTATGCAAATCTGTAGACAATCTGTTTGCCCCAATTACATAAACATAGTTGTTTGTTTTAACATGTTCTGCATCACGGCGGCCAATCATGTCAATATTAATGTCAGCAATTGTGTTTGCTAAAGGATACAATGGATTTTCAGAATAATATCTTGAACCATGTAATCCATGCTCTTCGCCTGTTACATGCAGGAATAAAATAGAACGTTTCGGCCCATTTCCATCTTTTTTTGCTTTTGCAAATGCTTTTGCCATTTCCAGTAAAGCCACTGTTCCCGAACCATCGTCATCAGCACCATTATACACTTCACCATTTTGAACCCCAACATGATCATAATGAGCTGAGATTACTAAAATTTCATTCGGCTTTTCAGAGCCTTCAATAAAAGCCCAGATATTCTCTGAATCAGGCAGTTTTTCATCGTTTCTTGCATTTAAATAAGAAGCCGGAATATGTTGATAATAATCAGTTGCACCTTTTGGAAACGGAATACCATTTTTTTTGTATTGTTCTATCATGTAAAGTCCTGCTTTCTTTTGCCCTTTCGAACCGGTTTCACGACCTTCCATTTCATCGGAAGCTATCGTGTAAAGCATTGTTTTTAAGTTTTTTTCGGAAATTTTTTCTATATATTTAGAAGGGTCCGAATTATCTTTTAATGTAACAGTTTGTGTGTTTTTGCATGAAAACGCAGAAATAACAAATAATAAAATTGCAATTTTTTTCATTAGTCTTTATGTGAAATTATTTTTTTAATACTTCATTTAGAAAAAGCAATAAATGTTCAAAAGAACGTTTTGCTGCTAAAGCATTGTAAGCGGCGCCTTTTGAGTTGTCATTTCCTGCTTCAGGATTTGTGAATGAATGTACCGAATTTGCATAATAAATCATTTGCCAGTCGGCTTTTGAATCTCGCATTTCCTGTTGAAAACCAGCGATTTCTTCTTTTGAAACAAAGGGGTCATCAGCTCCGTGGCAAACTAAAACTTTTGTTGAAATTGATTCGTTTTTTCTTTCAGCATCTTTGCCTAAGCCCCCATGAAAAGACACAACGCCTTTTACATTCAATTTTCCACGAGCAGCTTCTAAAACTCCGGTTCCTCCAAAACAATAGCCGATAGCCACAATATTATCTGCATTTGCACCGGATTTGATTAATTGATCCAAAGCCAACTGAATACGTTTTTGATACGCTTGATAATTTTTTTTATAAAATCCTGCCTGTTTTCCTGCTTCTGAAGTATTCTTAGGATAATTTCCTTCTCCATAGATGTCAGCTATGAAAACAGTATATCCTAGTTTTGACAGGTTGTCGGCAATTTCTTTTGAAGCATTGTCGATTCCAAGCCACGCCGGTAAAAGTAAGATGCCGGGATTTTGGCTGTTCTTTTTAGCTGATTTAATCAATAATCCGTTTAAAATCTGGTTATTATCAGCGTACTTTACTGGTTTTGTTTGTGCGTGTAGACCACTTGTACTTAATATAATTCCTAAAATAAATAGATATATAGTTCTCATAAATGTTTAATTTTAAACAAATATCTGAAAATAATTGAAATTTTATTGGTTCATTTTGATTTTAAAAATCTCACAAAACAATATTTCTTTTAAAAGCACAGCCTAATTCGACTATGGAATCAGTTTTAGCAATACCTGAAATCCGGTCTATTTTTTCGTATAGTACATTTCGCATGTGTTCATGATTTTTGGCTATGATTTTTATATAAAGGGTAAAAGATCCTGTTACATAATAACACTCTGTAATTTCCGGAATTTGCTTTAAAGCTTCAATAATCCTTTCTGAATCCGAATCTTTATTGAGCGTAATTCCTGTAAAGGATGCCCAGTCATAACCCATTTTTTTTTCGTTAATTAAAGGTTTTATTCCTGAAATAATGCCTTGTTCTGTTAAGCGATTTACACGCTGATGTACCATCGTATTTGAGATTTTCAAATTTGCTGCAATAGTAGAAAAAGCCATTCTGCCTTCTTTTTCGAGTTCTTTGATAATTTTAATGTCAAATTCGTCTAATGAATCCATTTTTATATTGTTTAAAATTAAAATTGACTTTTAATTTGTTTTTATTTTTTAAATTGACTTTTTAATTATAAATTAAAGTCAAAAGTATTGATTTTTATTGTAAAATAAAATGATTTAATTAATTTTGAAAACATAAAAAACTGAAAATAATGGAACAGACCAAACAAATTCTTTCGTCTAAATCAGAAGTTTTAATAGAGAAAGAAAATAAATACGGCGCTCATAATTATCATCCGCTTCCTGTGGTTTTAGACAGGGGAGAAGGTGTATATGTCTGGGATGTGGACGGGAAGCAATATTATGATTTTTTATCGGCTTATTCTGCGGTAAACCAGGGACATTGCCATGCTAAAATAGTGGGGGCAATGGTAGAGCAGGCACAAAAACTGACCTTGACTTCACGTGCTTTTTACAATGATAGATTAGGAAATTATGAAGAATATATAACCAATTATTTTGGTTTTGATAAAGTTTTACCAATGAATACAGGTGCCGAAGCGGTAGAGACAGCTTTGAAATTGTGTAGAAAATGGGCTTATGAAGTAAAAGGAATTCATGAAAACCTGGCACAGATTATTGTTTGTGAGAACAATTTTCACGGAAGAACCACAACTATTATTTCTTTTTCGAACGATGAAAGTGCCCGCAAAAGTTTTGGCCCTTTTACAGAAGGTTTCATAAAAATTGAATATGATAATTTGGTGGCTTTGGAAAAAGCACTGGAATCATCAAAAAATATTGCCGGTTTCCTGGTAGAACCAATTCAGGGTGAAGCGGGAGTTTATGTCCCGTCTGAAGGTTATTTAGCGAAAGCAAAAGCACTTTGCGAAAAACATAATGTATTGTTTATTGCTGATGAAGTTCAGACCGGAATTGCGCGTACAGGAAAGCTTTTAGCAGTACACCACGAAAATGTAAAGCCTGATATTCTGATTTTGGGTAAAGCAATTTCCGGCGGTGTTTATCCGGTTTCAGCGGTTTTAGCAAATAACGAAATAATGAATGTGATCAAACCGGGACAGCACGGATCTACTTTTGGAGGTAATCCGGTTGCGGCTGCTGTTGCAATTGCAGCTCTTGAAGTGGTAAAGGACGAAAAACTGGCTGAGAATTCAGAACGTTTGGGAATTATTCTGAGAAAAGGATTAAACGAAATTGCCGAACGCAACAATTTAATTACACTGGTTAGAGGAAAAGGTTTGTTAAATGCGATTGTAATCAATTCTGATGAAGAATCTGATTTAGCTTGGGAAATCTGTTTGAAATTCAGGGATAATGGATTATTGGCAAAACCAACTCACGGAAATAAAATTCGTCTGGCTCCGCCTTTGGTTATTACTGAAGATCAAATTAAGGAATGCCTTGCAATTATTGAGAAATCATTGAATGATTTCAAAAATTAAAAATTTACTTTTTATTATATTTAAGCTAATACAGCTGCGATTACTTGTTTTCGCGGCTGTTTTTGTTTTACGTAAATTGAAATTATATAATGTAACTTTTATAATTATATAAATTTTTAAACCTGAAAGCTGAGTAGTTTTGGAGGACTAAAAATAACCTAAAATTTGTTTAACCTTATAAAATTATTCAGAATGGCTTACGCAAATAATGATTTAACACGCTTTTTAGATGCACAGAACAAACTTTATCTTACTGCTTACTCCGAATTGAAAAAAGGAAGTAAGGAAACGCATTGGATGTGGTTTATTTTTCCGCAGCTAAAAGGTCTGGGCAAAAGCACAATCTCTAAATATTACGCTCTTGCTAATCTTAAAGAGGCAGAAGATTTTTTGAATCACCCTGTTCTAGCGAAGCATTTGATTGAAATTTGCAATGTTCTTCTGGAATATAAAGCAAAATCAATCGAAGCTATTCTTGGAGAATTAAACGCAAGAAAGCTTCGTTCTTCAATGACTCTTTTTTCTCAGACAGAAAATGCAGATCCTGTATTCCAGGAAATATTAGATGTTTTTTTCTTAGGGTATTCAGATCCTCTTACTTTAGCAAAAATAGCTGCACCATTAGAAATTGCTATGGCATCTTAAATTTCACTTTCTTTTCTTAGTTATATTAATCAAAAAGCGATTGTCCGAAAACAATCGCTTTGGCTATAATTGCTTAAAATATCAAAAAAAACAATTATGAGTTTGAGTTATGAATCTGTTTTATTAAAATCTGACTTTTTTAAGTTCCCACAAGGTCTCTATAAATTTATCGACATCCTGAGTCGTATTATAAAAAGCCAGTGAAGGTCGAACTGTAGTTTCAACTCCCAATCGGCGTAAAATTGGCTGGGCGCAATGATGGCCGGTTCTAACAGCGATACCTTCTTTGTTTAAAGCCTGACCCACTTCGTCATTAGAGTAGCCTTGTAAATTAAAAGAAAGCACACTTGCCTTATTGGCAGCAGTTCCTATTAATCGAACCCCCGGGATTTCTTTCAGAAGTTTGGTGGCATATTCCAATAAAAAGTGTTCGTATTGCCCGATGGCGTTGATACCGATTTTTGTAACATAATCGATAGCAGCTCCAAGTCCAATAGCATCGGCAATATTGCCGGTTCCGGCTTCGAAACGATTCGGGGCTTTGTGGTATTTGATTTCCTCAAAAGTCACATCCTGAATCATGTTTCCTCCGGATTGGTAAGGCTGCATGCCGTTCAGCAAATCTTCTTTTCCATATAAAACACCAATTCCCGTTGGACCAAATATTTTATGGCCTGAAAAAACCAGCCAGTCTGCATTCAAATCCTGAACATCTACTTTCATGTGTGAAACAGACTGCGCTCCGTCGAGTAAAACTCTGGCTCCGACAGCCTGTGCCATTTCGACCATTTTCTTAGCTGGAGTTACGGTTCCAAGTGCGTTTGAAACCTGTGTAAAAGCAACAATTTTGGTTTTAGAATTCAGCAGTTTTGCATATTCATCCAAAAGAATTTGTCCGTCATCATCAACCGGAATTATTCTTAATTTTAGACCTTTTTTATCGGCTAATCGTTTCCAGGGAACAATGTTGGCATGATGTTCTAAATTACTCACCACAATTTCGTCTCCGACTGACAGATTGTTTTCTCCCCAGCTTTGAGCTATCAGATTGATTCCTTCGGTAGCGCCGCGTACAAAAACAATTTCGTTTATCGAACCAGCATTTAGAAACGTTTTAACTTTTTCTCTTGCTGCTTCGTAAGCATCAGAAGCCCTTGCTGCCAATTCATGTGCTGCACGGTGAATATTCGAATTTTCATGCTCATAAAAATAAGCAATACGATCGATTACCGATTTTGGTTTTTGAGTTGTTGCGGCATTATCAAACCAAATCAGCGGTTTTCCGTTTACTTTTTCTCTTAGGATCGGAAAATCTTTTTTAATCAGATTAGCATCAAAAGGGGCACTTTCTAATTGATTGAACTCATGAAATGAATTTTTATGACCCAATGCAGGAAGTTGGCTTTTTTTGTCAAAAGCAAAAGGATTATCTTCAAGAAAATAATACGAACTCTGGATTTCTGTTGGGTTTGTCACCAAAGCCGACTGGATTCCGAATACTGTATTTACACTTGTCAAAGCTTCTTTTAATTCGCTTTCAAATGACGATCCCTGTGTTTGAAAAGGCAGGTAATTATCATTTAAATTAAAAGAAGAAAAAGCGTTGGAATCATTTCCACGTTTTAAATTAACATCGCTAAAACCTGTATTCGGATTGTTGATGTTGAATTTTTTATCGTTTGGAAAAACGGTGTCCAAATCAGTTGGTAATAAATCTGTAACACCTGTGTTTGCATAACTACCAACCGATGGCGATACCCCAAAACCACTCACGGGTGAATGAGAAGGGTAGGCTGTTGTTGGGTTCTGCAAACTGGTATTTGGCGTAAATTCTTCGAGGTTTCCTGCACTCAATAGCGTTTCCACAACCTTTGTAGCTTTTGGATGATCGTTATGGTCTGGACTCAGTGAAATTTCCTTTGGAAACTCATTGGGCAGGGCTTTAAACAACTCATTAGCTATGTGCTGCAAATCGTCTACGTTATACAAACTGTTGTTGTTAGTATTTGTACTCATGATACTTTCCTATTTCTACATCTTCTAAAACGGCAATCGCATCATCTACCAAAATAGCTAATGAGCAATAGAGGGAAACCAGATAAGAAGCAATTGCTTTTTCGTTTATGCCCATGAAACGAACGGATAATCCAGGTGACTGCTCGCCTTGTAATCCTGGCTGAATCAATCCGATAACGCCCTGACGGCTTTCGCCTGTACGTAACAAGATGATTTTTGATTTACCGTTTTGAATAGGCAGTTTATCAGATGGAATAAGCGGAATACCTCTCCATGTTAAAAATTGAGATCCAAATAAAGAGGTTGTCGGAGGCGGAACACCACGACGCGTGCACTCACGGCCAAAAGCAGCAATTGCTAAGGGGTGCAAAAGAAAGAATCCAGGTTCTTTCCACACTTTTGTCAACAATTCATCTAAATCATCCGGAGTAGGAGCACCTGTTCTCGTTTTTATAATTTGCGAAGGAGCTACATTACTCAATAAACCGTAATCTTTATTATTGATCAATTCGCTTTCCTGACGTTCTTTGATAGTTTCAATTGCCAGACGTAATTGTTCAGTAATTTGGTTGTAAGGTTTGCTGTATAAGTCGGAAACGCGGGTATGAACATCTACAATAGTCTGAACAGCTGCCAGATTATACTCTCTTGGGTTATCGATGTAATCTACGAAAGTGTTTGGTAAAATTCTTTCGTCCCTTGCAGAGCAATCTACTTCGATGTGACTTCCGTCTTTTACTTTATTCAGACGATAAACCCCTGATTCAACAGGTGTCCAGTGTAATAGGTGTGTTAGCCAGCGTGGTGAAATGGTTCCAATTTGAGGAACTGAGCGTGTTGCAATTGCGAGTTGTCTTGCAGCTACATCGCCTAATGCGGTCTGTTGTTTTTTTGATTCTGCCATAATTTAATTTTTAAAGGTTAATTGATTTGTTTATTTGCTAAATTTTAATTCAATTGATTTATCGTTAATATTCTGATTTTAATAGAGTTGTTCAATAGATAAATACCTTTCGCCTGTGTCGTAGTTAAAAGTCAGGACCACGGCATTTTCAGGAATGTCCTTTAGTTTATGGGCAACTGCTGAAAGTACTGCCCCAGTTGATATGCCGGCAAAAATTCCTTCATCACGGGTTATTTTTTTCGCATAATTAAAGGCTGCATCTTTTTCGACAGTAATAACTTCATCAATATATCTGCTGTTAAAAACCTGAGGAATAAATCCTGCACCAATTCCCTGTAAGGGATGAGGGGAGGGCTGTCCACCACTTAAAACAGGGGATAAAGCAGGTTCGACGGCATAAGTTTTTAAATTTGGAAAATGCTGTTTTAAAATTTTGGAAACTCCTGTAATATGTCCGCCGGTTCCAACTCCGGTGATCAGATAGTCAATTCCATCGGGAAAATCTTTAATGATTTCCTGAGCGGTTGTTCTTTCATGAATTTCAACATTTGCAGGGTTATTAAATTGCAATGGGATGAACGAATTGGGAGTTGCGGCAGCCAGTTCATGCGCTTTTTCGACAGCTCCGGAAGTTCCTTTTTCTCTTGGTGTCAAAACGAATTCGGCACCGTAGGCATTCATGATTTTTCTTCGTTCGAGACTCATAGATTCCGGCATTACCAAAATGACTTTGTATCCTTTTACAGCTCCAACCAATGCCAGTCCAATTCCGGTATTCCCCGAAGTTGGCTCAATAATTACAGAATCAGGATTTAAAAGTCCTTTTTTCTCTGCATCTTCAATCATAGCCAGCGCGATTCGGTCTTTGATGCTCGAACCCGGATTTGTTTTTTCAAGCTTAATCCAAACCTGATGATTTTTGAAAAGCTTGTTGAGCCTTACGTGTGGTGTATTCCCTATAGTTTCTAATATATTTTGGTATTTCATAATGCTGTTTTTGGTTTTGTTCACCATATAAGTGGTAAGTTCATTTTAGTTTTATTCTGCCGATCTGTTAATTTTTTTCACGCAGATTCTGCAGATTTTGGCAGATTTAATTTTAAATAATCCATTAATGAAAGTAATCTGTGTATATCTGCTTAAATCTTTTAAAATCTGTGTGAAACAAACTTTTTAAATTCACACATTACTTTAAATGAACTTACATCGCTTATATGGTTTAAAAATTTCTATATTGAATAAAAAATGGGTTCCGGGAAGGGGTTGTTATCTTTTACTTTCATCTCATTTTTATGATATACCACCGAGTTTGACGGAACCGTATACGTAAGCCAGACATTTCCTCCAATGATGGAATCCCTTCCTACGGTTGTCTGTCCTCCAAGAATAGTACTGTTGGCATAAATAACTACATTGTCTTCAATTGTGGGATGTCTTTTGATGAAAGCTTCTTCTTTTTTTACGCTCAAAGCGCCCAGCGTAACGCCCTGATAGATTTGAACATTATTTCCGATTACAGCTGTTTCGCCAATCACAATTCCAGTGCCGTGGTCTATGGCAAAGTCGTCTCCAATCTGAGCTCCGGGATGAATTTCGATACTGGTCTTGATATGTGCATATTCTGAGATGGTTCGTGCCAGAAGCTTTAAATCCTGCTCCCAAAGCTGATGTGAAAAGCGATAAATTGCAATGGCAAAAAAAACAGGGTAAGAATATAAAACCTCCTCCAGAGTTTTGGCAGCAGGATCTTTAGCAAAAATAGTTCTGGCATCGTCTATTACTTTTTTATGCAAACCCGGCAATGCTTCAAAAAACGTTTTGGTTTGCCACTGACTTTCTTCGCTTTCAGGAGCAAAATCCAATACCAATTCATTGAACTGAATTTCAAGTTCAGTAAATTTTCCTTCAATGATAGTTATATTTCCCAACGATTTTGAGGTCGTTGAAAACAAGACACAAAACAACTCATCAATAAAATGATGTATTAATTTTTTTGGAGGCAGAATCAGTAAGTTCTGATGCTGATTGGCTATTTCCTGATAAAATGAGTTCATATTTGGTTGTTTTTTGGTTTTATTGCAATAGTGTAACCCTTTGGATGTAAAAAACATCTAAAAGATTATATAGTATTCAATGAGAAATCTTTGGTTTATGAAAATTCGTTTCAATTTGGATTTTCTAATTACAAATCTTTTGCAAAACGAAAATGGTGGAGAGTTTAACAACACATACACATATAACAAAAGGTGCTATAGGTGTGTTTTTTAGGAAGAATGTAAGATATGCTTTCTGTTGTTTTCAAAATATAGTTGTTTTTATTTTAAACTCTACTAATTCTATAGACAAAGTTAAATTTAATATAATGAAAACCAAATTTTTTTTAAATTTTATTTTGAAAGGATAGGAAGTATGGGTGGATTGTAAAATATATTTTTGTTTTAATTGTTTGATTTTTAGAATTTTGTGTTTTGTTTTTTAAAATAAAAAAAGACAGAAAAATGAGTATAAGATGTTCTTTTATACTTACTTTTCTGTCTTTAAAAAATTTTAAGCTCTGTGAAAAAGCAAATGATAAGGTTAAAAAATTACTTTTTAGCAGCTGCACCCGGAATCAATTCATTCTTTTGTTTGAATTTGCTGTATTCAACAACTCCGGTTTTATCAGCCCAGTCAAAATATTTTGCAGAAAGCTCGTTTACAACACCAGGGTTTTGTTGTGCTACATCTTTAGTTTCGCCTCGGTCTGTTTCTAAGTTGTAAAGTTCCCATTGGTAAGAAGGATAAATAGAAACAAGTTTCCATTTTCCATCCCTAACTGCTCTGTTTCCGGCTCTTTCCCAGAATATCGGAGCGCCTCTGTTAACTTCTGAAGCACCATCAATTAAGACCGGTAATAAACTTTTTCCAGGTAATGGATTTGACGTTACACCATTCAATTCTTTTGGATATTGAATTCCTGCTAAATCATAAAAAGTAGGGGCAAGGTCAATTAAATGACCTGTTCCTTTATCAATTCTTCCTGCTTTGATTTTGGAAGGATACCATGCAATGAAAGGCGAACTGAAACCACCTTCGTGCATATTATTTTTATAATCCTGCAATGGAGTGTTGGATAAATACGCCCAGTTTTGCTCCTGATAATCGAAAGAACCAGAAGTTCCAATTGGTCCGTCATTTTTCACCAATCCTCTTCTTAAGGGATTGTAAGTATTGAATCCGCCCTGCGCACCATTGTCAGAAATGAAAACAATCAGTGTGTTCTTGTCTTTTTTCAGGGCTTTTAATTTGTCTAAAACTTTTCCAACATTCTGATCCATGTTGTCTACCATTGCAGCGTAAACTTCCATTTTGGCTTTCCAGAATTGTTTTTCGTCGTAGGTTAATTTGTTCCATTCCGGTACTTCAGGATCTCTTGGAGCGATCGTCTGATCGGCTAATAAAATGCCGTTTTCTTTCAGTTTTTTGATTCTTTTTTCTCTTAAAACATCCCAGCCTTCATCAAATTTCCCTCTGTATTTGGCTATGTCAACCGGTTTTGCCTGCAATGGCCAGTGAGGAGCAGTAAAAGCAATGTATAAAAAGAACGGTTTGTTTTCTTTGTTTTGCTCATCCAAAAATTGTACGGCATTGTTCCCGATTTCATCTGTAAAATAATACGAATCCGCTTTAGGATGCAGTTCTTCATTATTACGGATTAGTGCAACCGGATACGGGCTTTTACCGAAAGGCAACCCGTCTGTATTAAAATAATTCGCAGCACCTTTTAAAATTCCGTAAAATTTGTCGAAACCTCTCTGATTTGGCCATTGTGCTTTGTCTTCAGAACCTACGTGCCATTTTCCGGACATTAAAGTGCTGTAACCGCCTGAACGGAAAACTTCTCCCAAAGTCAAAGATTCTTTGTTCAGATACCCCTGGTAAGCCGGTAATCCTAAGTTTACATCAAAATAACCAACGCCAGCTTTGTGCTGATACTGACCTGTCAAAAGCGAAGCTCTGGTTGGTGCACAAATGGAGTTATTGTAAAATTCGCGAAGGCGCGTACCTTCAGTTGCCAGTCTATCAAGATTTGGAGTTTTTATTTCTGACCCATAATTTCCTAAGTCAGAATAACCCATATCATCGACCATGATCAGGATTACGTTTGGTTTTGAAGAACTGCTTTGCGCATTCCCATGATAAGATCCCAATGCTCCGATCAACAGGGCTGAGAATAAGGTTGTAATTCTTTTTTGATTCATCTTACTGTAATTTTATATTAGTTGTTTTTTGTTTGTGGAACTCTGAATTTTGAAATGTCGATTGGCTGTAATCCTTTTTCAGAGTGTGGCGTACCTTCCGGAACCCAGTCATAAGGTACGGGTTGTGCCCTGAAAACCCAATTCGTATTAATAGTTTGTGTGCCGGATAAGGTACTTTCTTTAAAAAACGGATTCACATATTCCCATACAATTTCTCCAGACGGAGTTACCTGAAAAATCCTTCCGTTCATGCCTTCATCAATTAAGGTATTTCCGTTTGGTAAACGTCTGGCGCTTGAAATAAAAGAACTGTAGAAATTCCAAACCGGCTGATTTGAACTTAAAGCTGTGTATTGCCAGACAATTTCTTTTTTAATTGGATCATTTCCAAAATTCTTGAACCCAATTGAGATGCCAGATAAGTTGGAGGATAACCCGAAGGTCCCTGATTGTCAAATACTAATAAATTTCCCGCACCCGGCAAACCTTCCGGAATAATATGTGCATCATGCTGTCCGCTAAAACGATCCACGGGACGCGGAACATTCGTTGCCAGACTTGGTCGAAGATTTACTGAATTTACAAAGTTGGATGCTTTTGGATCGTTTTCTTTCAAATCAAAATCAGGACCTAAACGCCAGACGATTTTTCCGGTCTTTTTTTCGATAATCGCAATAAAGCTCACTTCTCTGGAATCAATTACAATATTATCGGGATGAAATCTCGTATCGCCAGCATTGAACCATTTATTCGGCCCAATAGGCTGCATATCGTTAATAGTCAGGAATCCGTGTCCCTTTCTTCCGTTTATGTAAACTTTTCGAAGCAGTTCACGACCTTCCGGAGAAATTCCGAATTCGTCAATGTGTTCACCGGCGTTCCAGTTCCAGACAATATCGCCGTTTGGATTTACTTCATAAATAGTCTGGTCGTCAATTGGTTTATCACTGACTCCGGCTACAATATGGTCAACTGTTCCAACTAACAAAGTGTTTCCGTTAGCCAGTCGGTGTACGTCATGGTTTTGGCGTGCTGCACCTCCCGGCGCTTTTTTGCCCCATTGCCATACGGTATTACCATTCCAGTCTTGTTCTCCGAGTATTTTATTATTAAAAATACCGCCGTAAACTCCCGGTCCGTTTTCGAGTTGAATCAGGATATTTCCTTTCTTTCCATTATTGTTTTTCGGATCAATGAGTTCTGATGGAAAACCAATATGTGGCCAGCTTTTTACTTCATTACCATTCATATCAATCAGATGGGATTTTTCATCCGGAGAAGAATGTAAAACATAACTGTTATAAGCTTTTGCAGGATTATAAATCGTTACTCCGGTTGGAAATACCGACTGAGCTTTTGCTTCATTTGCCACTGCCATCAACGTAATTGCCAATGACAGTGTAACTATTTTTGATGTTGTCTTTTTCATATCAATTCGCATTATCTCTCCATGCAGGAACCTGTTTCAAATTTTTATTCAGATCCAGTTCTCTTTGCGGAATCGGGAAATGAACATGTTTTGGCTGTGCATTGGTTTTACCGGCCGCTTTTAGTTTGGCCACAAAATAATCAGGGCCTCTTCTGGCAAGGTCAAACCAGCGCTGGTATTCATAAACCAGTTCTTTTCTTCTTTCTTCAAAAACAGCTTCCCTAAAATCGTCTTTGCTGATTGAAGGGGAAGTTACCAACAGCAAATCAATTCCGGCTCTTTCCCTAATACGGTCAATGGCTTCAAAAGCGGATGTTGTTGGGCCGTTCAGCTCGTTTTCTGCTTCAGCATAAATCAATAATATTTCTGCAAACCTGATAATCGGTGTGTTTTTTGAAGACTGTCCAGGAGATGCAGGAGTTGCCGGATCAAAATATTTATTGAAATGCGGAATCGTTTTATAGGTTTTGCCATCTGTCGGACTCACAAATTCTACAGCAAATGTGATGTATTTACGTTTGTCCGTTTCGGCGAAAGCGTTAAAAAGTCCACCTGCAGTGTGCAATGCATCGGCATGATCTCCTGCAATTCCCGGAACCGTATTTGGGGCAGAAGTAGAGGCAAGCATATTTCCATTCCAGTTGGTAAGCCCTTTAAACTGTGCTGAAAAAATATGTTCTTTGCCGTTTTTGGTAGCGACATTAAACACATCAGCGAAATTTTCGAATAAATCATACACTTTGCTGTCGATTACTTCCTTGCTTTTTTGAGCTGCTTTTTCCCATTTTTTCTGGGTCAGATATACTTTAGACAATAAACTTTTTGCCGCACCCGAAGTGATTCTTCCTTTAATAGGATGTACCACAGGCAAGGCTTCAGCATCAAGTAAATCGGCTTCAATCTGAGCGTAAACTTCTGCTTCAGGGGTATTGGTAACATTAAGAGCTTCCGGTGTCAGGCTTTTTGTTTCGTGTAAAATCAACGGGACATCTCCAAACCATCTCACAATATTGAAATATAAAACTGCTCTTAAAAATTTTGCTTCATTAATCAGATCTTTATCTTTTTGCGAATTTAAATTCGGGTTTTTAGAAATGTTATCAATGGCCACATTCGCTCTGTTTATTCCGTCATAACTTTGACGCCAGATTTCCAGCATTCGGTCATTTGAGGCATCGTGAGTCAAATTTGATAAAGCTCTAACATGTGCATTTCTGGCTCTTGGTCCTGCTTCATAATCATCAGTTGCCATTTCTGTTGAAATTTGGATCAGACGATTGTAAAGTGTATGTGTACTGCTGTTGATAGCATTATAAATGGATAATACAGCGGCATCAGCATCTTCTGTTGTATTGTAGAAGTTACCTGTACCGATAAAAGCTTTTGGATTTTCATCCAAAGGATTGCAGGCACTTATGATAAAAAGAAGGGATAAACTATATAGGATTGTCTTTTTCATGATTGTCTTTTTTAAAATGTTACAGTTAAACCACCTGAAATTGTTTTAGATGCCGGATAAATTCCGGTATCTGTTCCAGGAGAAATAGTGGTTCCGTTGGTTACCTCAGGATCGAATCCTGTGTATTTGGTAAAAGTGAAAAGGTTTTCTCCAACCACTCTGAATTTCACTGAAGTCAGGAGCAGTTTCTCCGAAATCTTCTTTGGTAAATTATAACTGAACGTGATATTCTTGATTCTCACGAAAGAGCCGTCTTCAACAAATCGGTTTGAAAAAACGGGAGCCGGATCCAGCTTTGCACGAGGTGTTGTCGTACTTGGATTTGTTGGTGTCCAGGCATCCAAAGCGCTTGTAGAAGCATTTTGCTGACCGTTGTATAATTCTAAGGCCTGTGCATTTCCGTTCAGGATTTTATTTCCAACAGATCCATTGATAAGCGCTGATAATTCAAAACCTCTGTAAGTAAAATTGTTTGTGAAGCCAAATATAAAATCAGGCTGAGCATCGCCAATGCTGGTTCTGTCTGCAGCGGTTGTAAAAGCACCGTCTCCATTAATATCTTTGTATAAACGGTCTCCTGCTTTAGGAGTTGCATTTCCTGTAAATACCCCTTTTGTAGCAATATCAGCTGTCTGCAATATTCCGTCGGTTACAGCACCGTAAAAAGTACCTAATGATTCTCCTTTTCTCAGGATATAATTTCCGAAAGTGTAGAATTCAGCATCATTTCCTAAAGCTATAATTTTATTGCTGTTGAATGAAATATTAAAATTTGAAGTCCATGAAAAGGCTGTATTTCCAAGCGCTGTATTGATTCCTAACTCAATTCCCTGATTTTGTACGGTACCAAAGTTTTGAAGGGAAGATGTAAATCCGGTCGTGTACGGAATCTGAACTGCCAATAATAAATCTTTGGTAGTTTTGCGGTAAACATCAACAGTCAGGTTTAATTTATCGTTGAAGAAACCTACGTCAACACCTGCATCAAACTGGTTGGTCAGTTCCCATCCTAAATCGTCATTTGAGATTCTGGTTGGTGTAAAACCAGTATAAATCTGGTCTCCAAAAAGGTATTTTACGCTGCTTAATGTTGCAAGCGACTGGTATTCTCCAATTTCCTGATTTCCTGTAGCACCGTAACTGGTTCTGATCTTTAAGCTGTTGATGACATCTTTTACAGGAGCAAAAAAGTCTTCATTGCTAATTTGCCATGCTGCAGCAAAAGAAGGAAAGTAACCCCATTTGTTGTTTTTTCCGAATCTGGAAGAACCATCGGCTCTTAAACTTGCTGTTAAGAAATATTTTGAATCGTAATTGTAATTTACCCTTGATAGGTATGAATTCAAAGCCCAGGTACTTTCTCCCGAAGTAGGCATTAACGCTACATTCCCGCTTTGAAGGCTGTAATAATAGGTTACATCGTTTACAAACTGCTGCGATCCTGCCGTAACAAATTCCCTTGTAGAATTTTGCTGTGTATAACCGGCCAGAACATTCAGACTGTGTTTTTCTGCAAAAACTTTAGAGTAGGTAAGGGTATTTTCATTCAGCCATGTTCTGGAATCCGCTGTACCAATTCTACCTTCTCCGTTCGTAATCAAACCTTCATAAATAGAAGATGGGAGGTAACTTTTCTCTTTGTTGAAAATTAAATCTGTTCCAAAAGATACTTTAAAAACTAAATTTTTCAAAATATCATATTCCCCATAAATCGTTCCGAGGATACGATCTGTAATTGCCTCGTTTTTACGTTCGTTTAAGGTTGCAATCGGGTTTGCAAATATGTTTTCAAAAGGATTACGCAAAGTGTAGCTCCCGTCCGACTCATAAATAGTCGCAGTAGGAGGCATGCTCAGTAGAGAAGTGATCAAACCTGCCGGAGCAACTTTTGATTTTGTTTCTGCAATGGTAAGATTCAAACCAAATCTTGCTTTACTGCTTATTTTGGAAGTCAAATTGACTCTTCCGCTTAGTCTTTCAAAACCGGTGTTTTTAATAATTCCTTCCTGATTGTAATAATTTCCGGAAACGGCATATTTCGTTTGATTGTTACCCCCCGAAACACTTAACTGATGATTTTGTACAAGTCCTTTTTGAAAAGCTTCTTCCTGCCAGTCAACACCTTTACCTAATGCGGCAATTTGTGCATCGGTTAAATATTGGTTTGGTCCTAAAGCCGGATTTGTATCGTAAAGTGCTGCATTTCTAAGCCGGGCAAAACCTTTTGCATCCAGAACATCCACTTTATTGCGGACTTCCTGCTGTCCAATCGTGAAATCATAATTTACGGTCATGGCACTTGCAGATCCTTTTTTAGTGGTAATAATCACAACTCCATTTGCACCTCTTGATCCGTAGATTGCTGTAGATGAAGCATCTTTTAAAACGGTAATCGATTCAATATCTGCAGGATTTATAGAAGATAAAGGATTGGTTGGCGTACCGCTCAGCACTCCCGCTGTGAAATCGGAATTGTAAAGCGGAAAACCGTCCACTACATAAAGCGGCTCATTTCCTCCCTGAATCGAACTTCCTCCGCGGATTCGGATACTTAATCCTGCACCAGGCTGACCTGAAGTCTGGGTTACATTTACCCCAGCTACAGATCCCTGAAGTGAACTTTCGAGTGTTCGCTGGGTTGCTTTTAATGCTGTAGAAGAAACGGTTTCAGCGGCACCTGTATAATCCTTTTTGGTAGTGCTTCCGTATCCGATGATTACAAGTTCGTCCAGTTCTTTTCGGTCTTCTTTTAAAGAAATCTGAACAAAATCAGTATTGGCTGTTATTTCAGCTGTAACATATCCAATGTAACTTACAATTAATATGTATGGAAACTTTTGACCTGTCTGGAAGTAGAACTTTCCATCTAAATCTGTTACAGCAGAGTGGGTGGTACCTTTAATCTGAATGTTAACTCCCGGAATTGGCTGATTGGTAACCTGATCAATAACAGTTCCGTTGAGTGTAGAGTTAATTGTAGCTTGTGTATTTTGGGCATTAATTCCCGTTGAAATCAATAAAATACTAATCCATAAAAGGATGTTTATATTATTTTTCATTACGTAATATAGTTTTGGTAATTATAAAAGAAGCCCTGAAAGTTTGTTTAAACTCTCTGTTGTTCCTTTGATTTAGCGATAAATTTTCTTTAAACTTTATTATTTCCGTTGCCGCAGAAATATTTTGTTTTTTAGCAGTTACTGTACATTTTCTTCATTTTTTCTTTTAGTTTTAAATTTGTTTTTCTTTTAATTTTTGGATATAATTGAACATGCTTTCTTTTGCAGAATAGGCTATAATGAGTGTGGTATTAACAATAAGAAGCATGTGATGATTTTACAGGTTCGTTTTAAGATTGATTTAATAGTGAATCGCCTGAACGAAAAATAGTGAAGATTTAACAACAGCTGCACATATAACCAAACGTGTTATAGATGTAGTTTTTAGGAAGAATGTAATTTGTGTTGTTGACTGTTGTTTTCAAAATAAGATGTTTTTATTTTTAATATGATTTTAAATCCTACTAATCCTATAGACAAAGTTAAATTTAATATAATAATATCCAAAAGTTTTTTTATTTTTTTTGAAAGCAATAGGGAAGGAATTCTCTGTGATTTGTTAATTTGTGTTTGTAATCTATTGATTTTTAAATTTTTATGATTTAGTGTTTCTGTTTTGATATGAAATAAAAAAAGAGTGTAAAATACCGTTTTTAAGTATTTCACACTCTTTTTCTTAAGTTTTCAACTTCTAATAATTATAAAATGAAGCTCAGTTTCATTCTAAAATATTATCCAAACAACAAAAAAGCAATAATCAGCGTGATAATGATATTAAAAAATTGCGCGATCAAAAAAGCATATAAAGGCTTTTTGCTGTTGTTACTGAATAAATCCTTAAAGTTGGTTTCAAGACCAATACTGGTAAAAGCGAGGGCAAACCAGATTCCCTGAATATTTTTCAGACCGTCTTTTACAGTATCTCTTGTTTCAGAAGAAATTAGAAATGAAAAGACTATTGAAGCTCCAATAAATCCAAGTACAAACTTTGGAAAACGTTCCCAAATCACGCCTAATGTAGGTTTTGAGGCAACAGCTTCTGCAGATTTATTATGAGTATACGTCCAGTAAACTGAGATGGCGAAAGCAGCCAGTCCCAATAAAACATTTTGAGAGAATTTGACAATCGTACTGATTTTTAAAGCTGTTTCTCCAACCAGTGTTCCCGATGCTACAACAGCTCCGGATGTATCGATGCTTCCTCCAAGCCAGGCTCCGGTTACTTCTTCAGGAAAATTAAAATATTTTGCAATTATGGGCATGAAAATCATCATCGGAATGGCGGTTACTAATACCATCGAAATTACATAAGACAGTTTTTTTGAATCGCCTTTAATTGCTCCCGAAGTTGCAATAGCTGCCGAAACTCCGCAAATGGAAACCGCACTCGAAATCATCATGGTGAGTTCATCATCAACTTTTAATTTTTTACAAAGCCAGAAAGCAAAATACCAAACTGATAAAACCACAATTAATGCCTGAATCAGACCTAAAGAACCTGCTTTTAAAATATCTGAAAAAATTACACCCGTTCCCAATAAAACCAAACCTATTTTCACAAAAACTTCCGTTGAAAGGGCTGAACGGAACCATTCCGGAAGTTTGAAAAAATTACCGATAGTCAGACCAATGATCAGACTAAAAATTACCGCTTCTAAATTAAGCCCTTTTATGAATGTATTTCCGGCAATAATTAATGCTAAAACTGTCAGCAGATATACGATTGGATAACCCAATAAAAAGTTTTTTACTGATTTACCGATTAAATATGCAGCGATACCGCCAATAATAATCAGATAAATAAATTGGATTATCAGGATTTTCAGATTTCCTACAGCGAGTACATCATTCAGTAAATCGATTCCATTGGACCATTTGAATACCGGAACTTCGGGAAGAAATATAAATAACGAAATTCCGATTATTACAAATCCTAATAGTACGACTGTCCAGTCTTCATGAAGGTTAAATTGTTTAGTTTTTTTAGACATTTTAATGAATAGTTGTTTAATTTATTAGCTGTTTTAAAGTGTTAATTTAATATCATAACTTGATTTTAAAACAGTTTCAACTTCTTTTTTAAACACAAATCGACTAATTCGTCTTAAATTAATCGCTGTTGTGTTGATTTATTATTTGTATTCTATCGTAATGTTATTCAGTTTTCCTGTGAAATTAAACGGAACTTTGTACTTATCTGAAACAGGGGAGTTGCGGTCTGCACCTACATCAATACCGTCTTTATAAATCCCAATTCTGCCTTCGGATGCCACAATTGGTCTTTCGGCCACTTTTGTACCATTGATGTAAATGGACTCAGTTCCGGCAGGAAGATTTCGGTCTTTATTGCCTTTAATAGGTGTAATATAATTGAATTCAAATCTTAGTTTTGATTTTCCGACAGGAACCGGAATATTCGATTCTAAATGTTTGATTATGCTTCCCGAGTTGTGGGCAACAATGAATTTTCCATCTTTGATGAATAAACTTAAACCGTCAAATTCAGAACCGGTAGCAAAAAGAACACCTTGTTCGGTTTTTGATTTTAGTTCTATATCGGCAGTGATGGAGAATGGATCGTTCTGAAATTGCGGTCCGCTGTAAGTAAGGAACTGATCAATTCCGGGATATAAAACCACTTTATTTTTCAATCCAAACGGACTGCGTTCTCTACCGCCGGCACTGTGCCCTAATGCGTGATCAGCCAATGGATATACGTTATATTTAATAGCTTCAGCATCAAATAAAGCCTGTAATTCTTTTACCTTTTCCGGAAATTTTTTAGCCAAATCGATACGTTCGTTAAAATCTTCATTCAGATTATACAGTTCCCATACATCTTTAGAAAAATCGGTTCCTGATTTGTGAAAAACCGAAGCTTTCCAGCCGTCTTTAACAATAGCACGTTTTCCAAAAAGTTCATAATACTGAACAGTGTGACGGCTGGGTGCTTCTGCATTTTTAAATGAATAAACCAGACTGATACCTTCAATTGGCTGTTGTTTGTAGCCTTTTATTACTTCGGGTACTTTTGCGCCTGTTAGTTCATAAATAGTAGGGGCAATATCAATTACGTGGCCATATTGATTGTGAATAGCTCCTTTTTTAAACCCGCCATTTGGGTAATTTACAATAAGAGGCTGGTGCGTTCCGCCTTCACTGTTAGGATCGGCTTTCCATAACCGGAAAGGTGTGTTGGTAGCCTGTGTCCATCCCGAAGGAGCATCCTGAAAAGAATGTTCTGTTCCGATTTTATCTATATTTTTATAAAGTTCAGCTATTTGTTTGTCTTCATCCAGACTGCTGATATACCCATTAAAAGATCCATTTGCAGGGCTGTGACTGGATCCGTTATCTCCAATACTTACCAGAATAACGGTATTATCTGATTGTCCAATTTCTTTCAGATAGTTAACAATTCGACCAAATTCATAATCAGCATGGGTTAAAAATCCGGCGTATACTTCCATAAAACGGGCGTATACTTTTTTCTGCTCAGGCGTTAAGCTGTCCCATGCTTTTACAGTAGGATCACGATCTGGCAATACTGCATTAGCAGGAATCACGCCTAGTTTTTTTTGGCGGGCAAATACTTCTTCACGATACCAGTCCCAGCCTTTGTCAAATTTGCCTTTGTATAAGTCGCTCCATTTTTTGTCTACCTGATGCGGAGAGTGAATCGCTCCGGTAGCAAAATAAAGGAAAAACGGTTTTTCCGGTGCTATCGATTTCTGATTCGAAATATAACTGATGGCTTTGTCGGCCAATAATGTAGTTAAATGTTTGTTGTTGGGTTCAATATCAATCACTTTACGATCTTCATATAAGTTAGGATGATACTGATCTGTATGCCCTAGCTGAAAACCATAAAAATGATCAAAACCACGACCCACAGCCCATCTGTCAAAAGGACCGTTTGCCGTAATTTCATCAAGAGGAGCCACGTGATATTTACCTACAGCAAAGGAGTTGTAATTATTTTCATGTAATACTTCCGCAATTGTTGCCTTGTCGCCAGGCATGATGGCATCATAACCCGGAAATCCGCTGGAACTGTAGTTCAATGTTCCCATGTGTACCGAATGGTGATTTCGACCCGTTAGCAATGCCGCTCGGGTAGGGGAACATACACCCGTTGAATGAAAATTGGTATAACGGATTCCGTTATTCGCTAAACTGTCTAATACCGGAGTTTCCATCAGACCTCCAAAAGCACTTGAAGTTCCGTATCCGGCATCATCAATCAGGAACACAATTACGTTTGGTGCTCCTGCGGGTGCTTTTTTCTTTTCGGGATGGTACTCTTGTGATTCAGCAACAGTTCTGCCTATTTTTCCTTTAAATTCTTTATCAGAAGTTAATTGTCCGGGCTGTTGTCCATAAGCAGTCATCAATACAGAAGATGCTAAAAGCAACATTCCGGTTTTGAAAATTGTTTTATTCATTGTAATTTTTTTAAATGTTATTTTATTACTCTTTGATGTTTTAAATCAAAGTGGCAATCAATTTTTTATTCAGTGTAAAGCCAAAACCAGGATCGTCATTTATGACAATATTACCGTTTACAAACTGTTCCGGAGGGTTAAGCAGTTCTGCACGCCATGGCACTTCGCCATAAGCCAGTTCGAGAATGGCAAAATTTAGAATATTCGCGCACAAATGTGCTGAAACTGCTGTTGCAACCGGTCCGCTTGGGTTATGTGGTGCAACACGTACGCTGCCCAAAGCATTAGCTATAACTGCAATGTTTTTCAACTCCTGTAAGCCGCCGCAATGTTTTACATCCGGCATAATGATGCTCAATGCATTTGATTTTAGCAAAGGGGCAAAACCTTCGACCCCAAAAATTGCCTCACCTCCAGCCAGATTTTGCTTGATATTGTCTTTGATTTCTTTTGTTTCCTGAACAAATTTTTCCGGATTTACAGGCTCTTCAAACCAGTAAAGGTTATATTGTTCAAGCCGCTTGGCTGTTTCGATGGCTAAATCACGGTTTAAATGACTATGAACATCAATAAGCAATTCAATATCACTACCAATTGTCTGGCGAATGGTTTGGATACAATTCACAGCATAATCAATATCAGCTTTCAACTTTGAAGGGGAAGAAGTTAACGGAGCCATTTCATCGAAAGGAGCTAGTTTAACTGCCTTGAATCCATTTTTGATGGCTTCTTCGGCGTTTCGCTGAAAGTTAGCTACTGATCGGTGTCCGCTATTTTCTTTATCGTTGTTGGCACGGTTTATATTGGCATAAACTTTAACTGTGTCTCTCAGTTTACCTCCAAGCAATTCATATACCGGAACTCCAAGGGCTTTGCCTTTTAAATCCCATAGCGCCTGTTCAATGCCACTAAATGCTGTGCCGGAAATTTTGGACTGAATTGCTCTATTCCAACTACGTTGCCTGAATTGTTCAATGTTGAACGGCGATTGGTTTTTGACAAGTTCAAAAAAATAGGATAGTGCTGCATGCAGGTCTTTTTCTCCTTCACTGGAATTTCCAAAAGCATGCGACGCTTCACCAAATCCGGATAAACCTTTATCTGTAATCAATTCAATGAAATACCAGCTTCCTCTTTGATTCACTTTTACTTTATAGACTTTAATCTCAGCGACCAACAGCTTATTTCCGAAAGTTGACTCCGGATGGGAATCAGGCAAAATGGGCATAGCTGAAGAAACCATGGGTAAAGTAGCTGCTAATCCGGCCATTTTTAGAAACGATCGTCGTGAAGAATTGGATGATGTATTCATATTTTACTATTTAATATCCTCTTTGATAAAATCTCTAAAAGCCTTTGCAGTTTCTTCCAGAATTTCCGGAGAAGTGGTATTGGCATCATCTGTATTTACATGAAAAAAGGGATGAGCATAGGATACACCTGCAAATCGTTTGTAGCCTTTTTTTGCAACATAAATAAGTTCTCCACCCGGATTTTCATTTGCTAAAACGTATACCGCGTTAATTCCTGAAAATGAAGTATCGAATGATTTTTTTACAGGATCATTATAGAAAAATCTCCGTTTTGGGTCAGCATTGTTTTGTTTGACTAATCCTGTCGCAGTATTTTTATATTCTAAGGTGGCTGCACCCGCACCAAAGTGAATCCAAAGATGCGTTTTATCTACTGGCGGTGCATTTAGTTCCAAAAATTCATGCGCACCCTTAAAAGCATGTTCATGACCTGAATTGCCCGTAAATACAAAGGTATATTTCGATTTTTGGGAAGCTGCCCATTTGGCCAGTGACAGCCAGATAGCGATACCCGAGCCACGTTCTCCGCCACAGGTAAACCAGCCGCTGATTGGTGTTGAAATAACGATATACTCACTACCATTACCAATTGTACCATAAACATTACGGCCTTTAACATCTTTAAAAGTGCCATTAATTGCCAGTGTAACCGGTTTGCCATTTTTTACAAACGCCTGTACTTTAGCACTGTCTTTAGGCGCAATTAAGATAATCGGCACTTTCCATGGCTGTTGATCTTTGTAGGTGTTATAGGCTTCAATTTCGCCCGACTGATTGTCGGTAATCGCAACTATGCCCTTAACTCCCAGATTAATAATCGAATCAATATAAATTTTAGAATTGACTTTTTGTTTGATTGGAAGGTGAATTAATGCGATATTACTTTTGTCAAGCGCTTTAGCTTTATTTACATTCACCAAAGTACCGGTTACATTATGGTTAGCGTGTTCATTTACCCACCATAACGGAAAGGCTTTTATGGTTTCCTTTCCGTTTGACAGGGATACTTTTTCCGGAAAGAATTGCCTGATTGGAAAATACAGATGCTTTACATCGTATCCATAAGAAGCGAGTTCTTTACCCAACCAATCTGAAGTAGCCAGATCGGTTGGTGTTCCTGTACGGTGTTCGCCAAGAGAAACAAATTTTTGTACTGTTGAAAACAATTGACTGCCATTAAAAAAATCAGCTTCCGGTTTGTTCTGACCAATTGTTGTAATCACATATAACAGCAAAACTGTAATGAATGAATATTTTGATTTCATACTTTCTTAGATTTAACTTGTTGACTGTAATTAGTTTTTTATGATCATTTTTCGTCAGTTCGAGTGATTTTCGATAGAAAATTGTATCGAGAACAGAAAAATTATCATTAAAAACGGTTCTCGATACATTTTTTATTCCGCTTCTCTGCACAAAAAACACTCGAACTGACGTTTTTAACAATTACATCCAACGGGTTATTTACAATTCACTATTGTACACTTTGCTCAATCACAATTTTCGTTACTTTTCCTTTAAATGCAAATGGCCACGGATAGGATTTGGTTACCGGAGAATTTAAATCTTTACCCACGCTAATTCCTTCGCTAGAGATACTGTTGAGGTATTTTCCACGATTTATATTTGTTTCTTCAGCTACTTTTTCACCATTTAGAAATAATATGATGCTTTTAGAATCGGTATATTCCAGTTTGATGGTGTTTTTTCCAATATTAATTGGTTTTGATGCTGTTAGGATTTTTTCTTCCAGTCCATTGTTAAGGATGTATTGTAATTTTCCGTCTTTGATGTATAAGCTTGAACCACCCAACAGACCTCCGTTTGCAAATATTACGCCTTCATCCGTTTTGTTTGAAGTTTCTATACTGGCAGTAATGGTTACAGCTCCTTTTCCAATATTCACCTGAATTTTTTGTGATACTCCTTCTAGAATTACGGTTTTTGGCTTGATTACAGGTTTTGCCAATCCTTCCTGATAACTGTGTAAAGGATAGACGTTATTGTTTTTGGCTTCGCTGTCAAACAAATCCTGAAGTTCTTTCAGCTTTTCCGGATTTTTTGAAGCAAGATCATTGATTTCATTCCAGTCTTCGTTCAGGTTGTAAAGTTCCCATTTGTCCTGACTGAAAGGGCGTGGGTTGAAATTCGGATCTGTGCTTGCTGTGTCACCGGAATAATTTCGCGGATGATATACGCTTGCTTTCCAGCCGTCTTTGTAAATCGAACGGCCTCCGTGAAGTTCATAATATTGTACATGATGACGTGTTGGCGCCTTTCCGTCGTTGAAAGAAAATGCAAAACTGGTTCCCTGAATTGGCCATTGCGGATATCCATTAATGATTTCAGGAACGCTCACTTTTGCAAGTTCAACCGTTGTAGGCAAAATATCCGAAACATGACTGTATTGGGTACGGATACCACCTTTTTCTTTTATTCCGTTTGGCCAGTGCACGATCAACGGATTGTGTGTCGCTCCCTCGCTGTTGGCATCACTTTTCCAGTAACGGAAAGGCGTATTACAAGCCTGAGACCATCCCAGCGGATAATTCGGATTTGATTTCTCTGTTCCGATTTTGTCTAAATTTTCCAGTAAAAATGGCACATTGCTGCCGGCAGTATTGCGTTCTCCTATGCCCAGAGAGCCGCTGTAAGTTCCTTCTTTACTGCCTCCGTTATCACCAATTATTAAAAAAATCAGCGTATTATCCAATAAGTCTGAACGTTTTAAAAAGTCAACTACGCGTCCAATTTCGTGATCGGTGTAAGCAAGAAAACCCGCATAATTTTCCATGAAACGGGCATATACTTTCTTTTCATCAGCAGACAGGCTATTCCAGTCCTGTACGCCTGCCTGACGAGGAGGTAAAACAGTTCCTTTCTGCAGTAATCCCAAAACTGTTTGGCGTTTAAATACTTCCTGACGGTACCAGTCCCAGCCTTTATCGAATTTACCTTTATACTTATCGCTCCACTCTTTGGCAACATGGTGAGGAGAATGTGTTGCCCCAGTTGCGTAATACACAAAAAACGGTTTTTCAGGATCTGTTGACTTTTGGTTGGCTATGTATGAAATGGCTTTATCAGCCAATAATTCATTCAAATGTTTGGTATTCGGTTCAATATTAATCTCATTGATCCCATCGCTAAGCTGTGGATGCCATTGGTCTGTTGCTCCGCCGTAGAATCCGTAAAATTGTTCAAATCCGCGTCCGGTTGGGTATCGGTTAAACGGACCATTAAGGCTTTGCTGTGCCGGCTGGATACCGTGCCATTTGCCAAGTGCAAAGGTATTGTAGCCATTTTCACGAAAAATTTCGGCTACAGTTCCGGCTTCCAACGGAATTTCACCTAAGTAACCCGGTTCTCCGATTCCTAATTCGGCATGATGTCCCATAGCTACTTTGTGATGGTTTCGTCCGGTTAATAAAGCGGCTCGTGTTGGGCTGCAGATACCGGTTGTATGAAAGTTGGTATAACGCAGACCATTATTAGCAAGAGCTTCAAAATTTGGAGTCTCTACCAAACCGCCAAATGCTGATGAGGAACCAAAACCGGCATCGTCAAGCAGAATCCATAATACATTTGGAGCATCTTTTTTTGCCTTAACTTTTTCCGGCCACCACTGAGTTGATTCATCAAGTGTTTTCCCAACCTTTCCCTGAAAGGGCTGAATAGGCTGATGCTGTGCTATAAGGGTATTTGTCCCGAATAAAGTTGCTGCTGCAATTAAAATTTTATTGATATTCATCTGTATCTTTTTTAGAGTTATTATTACCAACCAGGATTTTGGGCGCCTTTTAGTTTTTTATTCCGTTCAATTTCAAATTCAGGAATTGGAAATAGATAATGCCTTGCTGCTACGTTTGTTTTTCCAACAGCCTGAAGATTTTTAAGCAATGTGCCACGTCCTTCAGGTCCAACGCCTGTAACTTCAGCTCCCGTTTGACGGATGAGGTCAAAATATCTTTGATATTCCCCAACAAGTTCCAGCCTTCTGTCGAGGTAAACTGCTTCCCGAAACTCATCTTTTGTCAGACCAGTCACAAGATCGTCCAAACCAGCTCTTTTTCGTACTTTATTAAGCGAAGTATAGGCTTTTTCGGTTGGGCCGTTTAATTCATTTTCAGCTTCTGAATGGATTAACAATACTTCGGCGAAACGTAATATATTGGCATTAGCTTCAGATTTTCCGGTGCTTGCATAATTGGGATCCCAATATTTGTTGATGTAAGGGATTGAATCACCCGGAACTTTACTATCGTGCAGGTTTCCGTACCACTTTCCATTGGTTGGACTTTTGTATTTGGTTACAAAACTTACATTACGTCTTTTATCTTTAGGCGTGTATAATTTGTAAATGCTGAAATATTTATCTGTTCCTTTGGTATAAAAAGTCAATTGATCTCCGTAAGAACCTTTTAAGCCGGGTATTCCGGTTGCGATATCACGAGCAGTTACCGCATTGGTTATATTGGCAGCTGCATTAAACTGAACCGAAAAGATATGTTCTTTGCTGTTTTTGTACGCCGGCAAAAATACCTGTGCATAATCATCCAGCAATCCATAGCCATAAGTTCCATTAATTACTTCTTCTGCTGTAGTTATGGCATTTGCCCAATCACGTTTGGTAAGGTATACTTTTGATAATAATGATTTGGCAGCACCTTCAGTTGCGCGTCCAGGTTCTCCGGTTCCTCCAGCCTTAAACGAGTTTACCGATTCTTTTAAGTCTGTAATTATCTGTGTATAAATTTCATCTGCAGTATTTCTTGGTACCTGAAGCTGTTCAATTGAAAGCTGGGTCTGATCGGTCAATAATAGAGGCACACCTCCAAATTGCCTCACTAAATCAAAATAATACAAGGCGCGCAGGAATTTGGCTTCACCTAATAACCTGCTTTTCAATTTTTCATCCATTGTAATTCCCGGAATTCTTTCAATAGCAACATTGGCTTTGTTTATAGCAGAATAGTGCTGCTGCCAGCTTTCTTTTCCACGAAGTAAAGTAGAAGAATGTGTTAAGGCAGAAAGGGATCTCACATCCGGGTTTGGAGAGCCTGGTCCGGCACTAAGATCATCCGTCATAAAATCCATTCCGGTGTTGTACAGTGAGTTATATATTGGCTGTCCCACAATATCGTTTTGATTTAAGTGGAAATAAATTGAATTGACCGCTGCAACAGCATCACCGGAGGTTTTGTAAAACTGACCGGGTGAAATAAAGGATTGAGGATCTTCTTCTAACGAAGTACATGCTGCTAAACCAAGAGAAACAGCAATAAGTAAAAAATGTATCTTTTTCATATTAAATATTTTATAGTATTAAATTTTAGAAAGTCACACTAACTCCTCCTAAAATTGTTTTAGTTCCCGGATAAACGCCCACGTCAACTCCAGAATTAAGTGCAGATTGTCCGTTTCGATTTACTTCGGGATCATAACCTGAATAATTCGTAAACGTGATCAGGTTTTGACCGGAAATATAAAACCGGGCACTGCTTAGACTGAGAAAGCTCGCAATCTTTTTAGGCAGAGTGTAGCCTAAAGAAATGTTCTTAAAACGGATGTAAGAGCCGTCTTCGACATAGCGATCGGATAATACGGCTGAGGGATCTTCAACTGCCCGATGAATGTTGGTATTTGTATTGGTAGGAGTCCAACGGTTCAGTAAGGTAGCATAGGCTCCTGTATAACCTGTTCCCAGTTCATAATCAGCTGCTGATCTGTTGAAAATTTTATTTCCATAAGAAGAGTTAATAAAAACAACCAAATCGAAATTTTTGTAGCGGAAGGTGTTGGTAAAACTGGCTAAAAAGAGCGGCTCTGAATTGCCTACGACTGTTCTGTCATCTGCCTGAGTAATTTTTCCGTCATTATTTAAATCCTTAAATTTCTGGCTTCCGGCTTTTGTATTTGCCAACGGAGAAGCAGAAAAGTCATCTCCTTCCTGAAACAGGCCGTCAAATTTGTACATATAAAACGATCCCAATGGCTGTCCTACCTTTACAATTCCTGAAGGTGTTGTCGCAGTTGCAGGATTAACAGGAATAAAAAAATCATTACCATTGCCAAGACTCAATACTTTATTTCGGTTAGCTGAAAAAATGAAGTTGCTGGTCCATTCAAATTCACCTGTAAAATTCAGTGTTTTCAAAGCCAGTTCAATTCCTTTATTTTCAACTGCTCCTAAATTTTGAAAAGCACTTTCGAGTCCCGAAGTATAAGGAATTGGAACTTCCAGTAATAAATCTTCGGTTTTTTTGTAATAAACATCTCCGGTAAGGCTTATCCGATTGTTGAATAGGGAAATATCAACACCTAAGTTATATTGGGTTGTTGTTTCCCATCCTAAATCAGGATTCTCAAAACTGTTTGGGGCAAAACCAGGTACCAGTGTATTAGCAAATACATACGGATAATAAGAAAGTCTGGCTATCGACTGATACGGATTTATCTCCTGATTTCCTGTTAAACCGGCGCTCAAACGAAGCTTTAATGAACTGATTTGCTCAACTCCCTTCAGGAATTTTTCATTGGAAACATTCCAGGCAAAAGCGGCAGAAGGAAATGTCCCCCATTTGTTGTCTGAACCAAATCGCGAAGAACCATCAGCCCTTACAGTGAAAGTAAAAAGATAACGGTCATCAAAGCCATAATTAACTCTGGCAAGATAAGACTGAAGCGACCATTCAGTAGCCCCGGATGCCGGAGTGGTTATTACAGTACCGGATCCAAGATTGTTGTAGGTAAATTCATCACTGGCAAAATTTGAGGCGCCTGCGCGAAATACTTCTGAAGACGTTTTTTGCTGTGTGTATCCGGCAAGAACATCAAAAGCGTGTTTTTCGCCAAATTTTCTTTTATAGCTGATGGTGTTTTCATTCAGCCAGTTGAGAGAGGATAACGATCCTTTTGATGCACTTCCACCGGCAGGGCTTTCATAGAGTGTAGAAGGAATGTATCTGTTTTGTTTGTTTTCAATGATATCTGTACCCAGCGATACTTTTGCTGTTAGCCCTTCAATTATTTTGTATTCTCCAAAACCGTTAAATAAAAACCTTGTTGTAGTAGTTTCATTTATTTGTTGGGTCATTGTGGCTATTGGATTTGCTACTGCAGCACCATAACTGCTGTTTACAGTAAATTGTCCATTCGCATCGCGTACAGGAACAACGGGCACCATAGCAAGAATGTTTTGAACCACTCCGTCAGGAGCAACATCAGCGTGGGTTTTGCTTCCGCTTAGATTTAAGCCAAGTTTGAATTTCGAATTTAAATCATGATCAATATTCAGCCTTCCGGAGTAGCGGTCAAAACCGGAATTGATAAGGATACCGTCTTGTTTGAAATAATTTCCTGAAAATAAAAGCCTTGTCTGTTCAGTACCCGAAGTAATGGAAAGGGTATGACTTTGTATAGGAGCATCCGTATAAGCTTCGTCCTGCCAGTTTGTGCCTTCGCCTAATTGATCGAGTTGTTCCTGTGTATATAATGGAGCTTTTCCGGAGTCTTTCAAAGCATCGTTTTTCAAATATCCCCATTGCTCTGCATTTAACATCGGAATGGTACTGATCACTTTTTGAACCCCATAATAACCATCATAGGTAACTGCCAGCTGACTTTTTTTACCTCTTTTGGTAGTAATCAAAATTACTCCGTTTGCACCACGCGATCCATAAATAGCAGTAGCTGATGCATCTTTTAAGACATCAATCGATTCAATTTCTGTAGGATTAAGACTTGATAAAGGGTTTATGCTTGCTCCGCTGGTCACACCGGAGTCAGTCGCCCCATCACCATTATAAACCGGGAAGCCATCAATTACATAAAGAGGTTCATTACCAGCAATTATTGAAGTTCCCCCACGGATTCGTACTGAAGTTCCTGCACCGGGCTGACCACTGGATTGTGTAACCTGCGCACCCGGAATTCCTCCCTGAAGAATCCGGTCTACGGATAAAACAGGCAATGTCTTTATTTCGGCAGAAATAGACGAAAGAGAACCGGTGTAATCCTTTTTCTTTTGCGTACCGTAACCCACAATCAGAACGTCTGTGAGTTCCTGTACATCGGCAGATAATGGAATACGAACCGGACTCCCGTCAACAACTAATTCTTTCGTCTTATAACCCAGAAAACTTATGATTAAGGTGTACGGATATTTTTGTCCTGTCTGGAAATAAAATTTTCCGTCTAAATCCGTTTGTACACCGTGTGTTGTTCCTTTTATATTTATGGAAGCCCCAATTATGGGTTCATTTGTGATTTGGTCGACTACAGTACCTTCCAGTTTAGACTGAATTAGCGGAGTAGTTTCCTGCGCATTAATTCCCAGCGAAAGCATAAATAGGCTGAGAAATGAAAATAGATATAACTTTTTTTTCATTACTTTGTTTTGGTTTAATAAAGAAAGGATGCATTGATTTTCCAGATTTTTGCATTCCTTTTAGATTGAATATTCTTTTTTGAGCCTCGCCATTTCTGTTCCACCAGAAATGGCTTTTTTATTAGCAGCAGCTTCTTTTCATTGTATTTGTTTTAAAGGTTATTATTGAATCAAAAATGATCGGTTACAAATCGACAAAGTATTTTTGTGTTCCAAAGTCAAACTCATAATGCATTAAATTAGGCCATAAAGGTTTTACGAGTCCTTTTTCCCAGTTTTGTAATGCAGTTTGAAGTTCTTTTACTTTTGACGGATTTTTTTGGGCTAAATCTGTTTTTTCAGATTTATCAGAAGCCAGATTATAAAGCCATTTTTCATATGTTTTTCCGCTGATGATCAGTTTCCAGTCACCACTTCTGATGGCTTTTGCATCTCCGGAACGCCAGTATAAGTTTTTATGGGCTTCTTTATTATTGTTTACAGTGCTAATTAGATCTACACCATCATAAACACGGTCTTTTGGCAGATCAGAATGAATTGCAGTCGCTATAGTACTGAAAATATCCAGCGAACTTACCGGTGTTTTGTAAACTGTATTGGGTTTGATTTTCCCTTTCCACGAAAGTGCAAACGGCACATTGATTCCGCCTTCAAAATGGGAGAATTTACCTCCTTTGAGGGGTGCGTTTGTAGTAGCAAAAGTATAATTGGCACCACCATTATCACTGGCAAAAATAATTAGGGTATTTTCTTCAAGACCTTCTTTTTTGACTTTTGCCCTGATTCTTCCAATAACATCATCCAAAGCACTGATCATGGCAAAATAGACGCGTTTGTTTTCATCTTTTACATTAGGAAAACGGTCATAATATTTTTTGCGAACCTGAAAAGGAGTGTGTGGCGCATTAAACGGAATATACAGTAAAAACGGTTTTGTTTTATTTTTATCAATGAAAGCTTCTGCTTCTTCGGCAAATTTTTCAGTTAAATACGCTTTCTCTTTGATGATGGTAGTATCACGGCGAATTTGTCCAATTCCAACACGGCCATTGCCCCAGATTACTTTATCGGTAAAATCTTTATGATGGTGATTGATGATATCCGGATTATCATCTTCGGGAGCAAAAAGCGAAAAGGCCTGATAAAATCCGTAATGATAATCGAAACCTCTGTCCAATGGGAAAAATCCTTTGTTATGTCCCAAATGCCATTTTCCGATAATGGCGGTGCTGTATCCTTTTCTTTTCGCCAGGTCGGCAAACGTAATTTCAGACTGAGGCAGACCCTGAGTAGCGATCGAAGCATCACTTGGATATTCAATTTTTGGGTTTAATCTCCAGCTATCGGTATTAATCAGATATTTAAAGGCATAATATTCCAGATTGTTTTTTGGATATCGGTCTCCGGGCTGAAATTCGTGACCAAATCGCTCCTGATAACGGCCAGTAAGCAAACCCGCTCTCGAAGGAGAACAAATTGAAGACGAAACATAACCTTCAGTAAAAGTTACTCCCGAAGCCGCCAGAGCATCTATTTGTGGTGTAGGAGTCGATTTTCCTCCGTATAATGAAATGTCGTATTTGCCTAAATCATCAGCCAGAAGAATGATAATATTCGGTTTTTTTTCTGAAGTATTAGAAGTGTCTTTTTTGGATAAAAATGCTGCTTTTCCTTCAGCTAATTTTGCATCTGCTTTTATTAATGTTCTGTCAGTATTGATAGGCCAGAATAAAAATATTGCAGCAATCAGAAGGACAATTAAAATGGGTAAACCAATCTTTTTGATTTTTTTAAATCTTGCCATATATGTTGTGGTATTTAAAAGGGAGGAAATGTTTTTGCCTGCAATCCGGCTGATTTGATTGATTTCAAATTGATAAACCTACAAGGTTGTTGGACCTTGTAGGATAGCAAAAAAAACAAAAAACAACTTAACTAAACTGCATTATTAGATTGGGGCATGGCTGTTATTAATTTTGTGCCAAAGCCAAATCAACCTGTTTTTTCAAATCGGCTGTACCTTCTTTCTTGAAAATGATTTTGCCGTTTTTGTATAAAATCAGGGTTGGAAAAACTTTAATTATCTTGAGGTCGGCTATAAATTGTGGATTGTCTTCCAGATCAATTTCTATGACTTTTAAATTGGTTCCATATTGCGTTTTAATAGTTTCCAGAACCGGTTTTACTTTTTTGCAGGCACCACAATAAATGGATCCGATATCTACTAAAACATCTTTGTTTTCAGCGATGATTTTATTGTATTCTGCTAACGTCAATTTACTTTTTGAATTGGCATAAAACGGTTTTCCGTTACCAATCCAGTTGGCAATTCCGCCTTCTAAACTGTAAGCTTCTTTAAAACCTTTTTTTTAATAAATCATCAGCGAGCCAGACACTTCTTCCGGCACCGATAGAATAGGTAAAAACGGGTTTTGTTTTATCCAGTTTTGCCAGCTGCTGCTCATAATCCTTTGATTCCAGATTAAAATTTACCGCTCCGTTAATATGGTTTAAAGCAAACTCTTCCGGACCTCTCGCATCAATAATCTGCGGATTTTTTTCTGCCTGAATTTTACTGTAATACACATCTAGTGATACTGTATTAGAACTTTTATTTTGTGCCAGACCAATAACTGTAAAAAGCAGGGTTAGGGCTGAAATGCTGTTTTTAAATATTTTATTTTTCATGATAGTTTAAGATTGAGCGGTTTCGAATACGGGCTGGTTTTCAACAACCGGATTTTGCTTTAAGGGTACTGAAAGAACACCTTCGGCAAGAGCGCTTCCTTCTTTTTTAGATTTGAATATTGGCCAAAGAAACTGTGCATACCATTCTTCCTGTTTGTAGGATTTGATTCCGTATGATTTTGGAAACTGACGTGTAATCAAACCTGTTCCGAATATCACATCCCAGATAAAAAACATATTGCCAAAGTTGCCTTTGAAGTGTCCAACACCGTCTCCGCTGGTATCTGCGTGATGTGCATGGTGCGTGGCCGGAGTCGAAATCAAACGTTCCAATACCCATTCAATTGGATGTAAAACTTTGTACTTGTAGAAAGGTTTATCCCAGGCAATGCTCGAATGTGCACCCAAAGTGATCAAACTTTTAATGACCAGAACAAACAAAGCAGGCAATCCTAAGCCTAAAAAGGTCAATGTAGCTGTTAAGTATATTTGAGAGAAAAAGATGGTATATATAAAATTTTGTCTAGAAAGCATTGCCATTCCCATGTACGGAGCCGAGTGATGCGTTCTGTGAAAACGCCACAAAAACGGAATCTGATGATGCAGACGATGGTACCAGTACTGGGTTAAATCATCAGCAACAGCAATCAGGAAAAAGCCGCCCCAAAACGGAACCCATGAAAGTGAATTTTCAAGATTCGGAATCAAAACCGGTAAAACTTTTAAACTGAAAAAAGCAATAACCGCAGGTAAAATTAACTTTGGAGCCAGGAAACTCACAATATCTATTTTACGTTCTTCGCCTGTCCATTCGTCATCATATAAGCCAGCTGTAAATTCGATGATTCCCAACACAATCATAAAAACAGTTAATCCCCAGGTACGGATATTTTCGAAAGCCGGTTTTGCAAATTCCAAAAAAGCCGGTAATGCAATATGTGATTCGCTTACAAGACCGTTACTTAATTTAAAATACAGGTAAATTGCCAAAACAGGCAGTGTGTAGATAAAAAGACTGATGCTTAAATCTCTTGTCAGATTTTTATTTGAATTGTGAACTGTTGCCATGATTTCTTATTTTAAAAATTGATTGATTAGTGCTAAACCTCCGGCCAGAATTGCCAGCGGAACTAAAAAAAGAATTGTTCCTACGACAATCTTTTTGCCTATAATTTGATAATCGATTAGTTTCATATTATGTGTTTTTTTAGTTTAATATTTTAGTCAGGAACAGGATAAACTGTATATTTTTTTTTTCTTCCTTTCCTGTAACTAGTAGTGCCTCTATCACTTCCAGTTGATTTATATAAAAATTAGTTTCTTCGGTAATTTTATTGTCCGTGCTGGATATTTCTACAACTTCCTGTTTTACTTCAGCCATGATTTATTATTTAAAAATTAGATACAATAATGCCAAAACCCCAGCTAAAAGAGTCAAAGGCAATCCGAAAAGGATACTTCCGGCAATAATCTTTTTTATGATATATTTAAAGCTGATAGGTTTCATTATTATTGATTTTGAAGTTATCGTTATGCTTAGGCTGTGGTCTGTTTTGTTTTAAAAATATTTGTTGATTCTTATAGGTTTAATGCTTGCTTTTGGATATTTTTTATTTCTTTAATTATATGTATTTAGTAGAATTTTTATATCCAAAATTTCTAATTTGAGAAACTGTAACCCTGAGCGGGAGTCTAAGGTTTTGTATATAAAAGAGCTTCAAATCAGATCAGCCTGACTCCAATCTTCGAATTTTAAAGTTGCTTTTTAAATAAGAGCTATTAAAACACTCTTTTGAGAATGCTCAATAGCTCTGAAATTTTATTTAATTATTCTTGCACACTTCCCGGTTTCGTTGCTTCTTTAATCAGTTCCTGAAGGTTTTTGCCTTTGTCAGCACCGGTATTGTGGATTTTTCTGCCCAATACATCCTGCCAGTCAATTAATGGGTAAACATTGTTTTCTTTGGCCTGTTCATCAAACAGTTTTTTAAGTTCCTCTAATTTTTCAGGATACTTTTTAGCCAGGTTATTACGTTCGTTAAAATCTTCGTTTAAGTTGTATAATTCCCAAACATCATTATCAAAATTGCTTGCCTGCGGAAATCCATTTTTACCTGCAGTTTTTAGCAAAGTAAACGGATCCGGATGCGCTGCAGCAGCTTTCCAGCCATCTTTGTAAATTGCTCTGTTTCCAAAAATGTAGTAGTATTGTATTTTGTGAAGAGATTCTGCTTTGGCATCGTTTAAAGAAGTGTATAAAGAAGATCCCTGAATGATATCCTGTTTGATTCCTTTGATATATTCCGGAGCTTTTATTCCTGCAATATCAAGGGTAGTAGGAAGAATATCGTTTACATGACTGTACTGATTTCTGATTCCGCCCTTATCCTTAATTCCTTTTGGATAATGAATAATTAACGGGTTGCGTGTTCCTCCTTCAGATTGTGCATCCTGTTTCCAGTTTTTGAAAGGGGCATTGGTCGCCTGTGCCCAGCCTAAAGGGTAATTGGTGTTAAGACCCTGAGGTGTTCCGATTTCGCCAATATTGGCTAAATTGTCCTGAAGATTTTTTTCGTCAGAAACGCCCTGAGCAAAGAGATTTTGGTTAATGGTCCCCACCAGACTTCCTTCTTTACTGGCTCCGTTATCTCCAATGGCAACAAAAATCACGGTATTATCAAACTGATTGGTTTCTTTTAAATAATTGACAACCCTTCCGATTTCTGCATCGGTATAAGTCAAAAATCCGGCATAAACCTCCATGAATCTTGCATAGACTTTCTTTTGGTCCGGAGATAATTTTTTCCATTCCCCAATCAGCGGATTACGTTCCGGCAACACCGCATTAGCAGGAATTACACCCAGTTTCTTTTGGTTAGCCAATACTTTTTCACGGTATACATCCCAGCCTTCGTCAAATTTTCCTTTGTAAGCATCACTCCATTTTGTAGCTACCTGATGTGGTGCATGAGCGGCTCCGGGAGCGTAGTATAAAAAGAACGGTTTTCCGGGTGCTGCTTTTTGTTGTTTTTGAATGTAACTGATAGCTTTATCCGTAATCAGTTCGTTTAAGTGGCGTCCGTCCGGTTTTATGTGTACCTGATCTTCTACTAGATCCGGATTGTACTGATCGGTTTGTGATCCTAAGAATCCGTAAAAATGATCAAAGCCTTTTCCGGTTGGCCATCTGTCAAACGGACCTGCATCAGTAGCTTCTTCATCAGGAGTTACACCATATTTACCAACTGCAAAAGTGTTATAGCCGTTCTCGCGTAAAATTTCAGCGATGGTTCCTTTGTCAGATGGAATTCTTCCGTCCCAGCCAGGAAAACCTGCTGACAAAATAGTATGGGAGAAACCGCTAACGTGAACTCTTCCTGAATTTCTTCCGGTTAGCAAAGCGGCACGGGTAGGGGCGCAGATGGCTGTTGTATGAAAATTGGTATAACGTAATCCGTTATTTGCCAAAGCATCAAAAGTTGGTGTTTCAATTAGACCTCCAAAAGCACTTGAAGCTCCAAAACCTACGTCATCCAGCAAAATCCAAACTACGTTGGGAGCACCTGCAGGAGCTTTTACCGGTTCTGGCCAGTATTCTTTTGATTCAGCCAATGTTTTACCGACAGTTCCTTTAAAATCTGCATTTGGCTGATTTTGTGCAATGCCAAGTTGAGCTACAAGCAACGCAGTAATCAAAAGGCCTTTTTGCGGACTTTTGATTGTAAAGTTATTTTTGAAATTTTTCATGATTATAATTTTTTATGGTTGGTTATTAATATCCTAAGTTTTGTGGTAATCCGTCCGGATTTTGATCTCTTTCGCTTTGAGGAATCGGATATAAATTGTTCCTTTCTGAAACGGCTGATTTTCCGGGTACTTTTTTTACTTCAGAAACCAGTCTTCCCCAACGAACCAGATCAAACCAGCGTTGTCCTTCCTGAGCAAACTCTTTTGTACGTTCTGTAAAAATCGCTTCCTTAAATTGTTCTTTGGTTAGTCCTGCTAAATCTACTGTTGTATCAGGCGTATCAATTGGTTTTCCAAAGGCTCTCCTTCTCACTTTATTGATGGCTTCATAAGCTTCGGCTGTTGGCGCATTTTCCTGTTCATTTATGGCTTCTGCTAATGTTACCAGAATATCAGCATAACGAATAATCGGAAAGTTAATAGACACATTCGCACCATTAGATAAAATGGTAACATCCAGGTATTTTCTAAAAATAGGTTTTGGAAAAGTGTACAATAAACCGGTTGCCGGATTAAGTAATTGTTTGGCATAAGTAGCATCCCTGCGCGTATCGCCTGCAGCGTAGATATCATAAAACAAACTTACATCTGAGATAATATCTGCAGGTTCAACAGGCGCAAATCCTGCAAAAGAAGTTCTCATGAAAGTGCTTCCGCTGCTTCCGTTTCCGGCCTGATTTGGTTCAAACTGAACAGAGAAAATATGCTCTTTTCCGTTTTTAGTAGCTTTATTAAAAATATCCGAAAAGTTGGTGAAAAGACCATAGCCATATCCTCCGTTAATAACTTCTTTTGCTTTCAAAATAGCATTTGGCCAGTCTTTTCTCGTTAGATATACTTTTGCTAAAATCGCTTTTGCGGCTCCCGATGTTGCACGGCCCACATTAGTACCTGTGTATGTTGTAGGAAGCGCTTCGGCATCTGTCAAATCTTTAATAATTTGGGTATATACTTCATCTACAGTCGCTCTGTCTGCTTTTAAATCTTCAATGGCCAACGATTTCGGTTCATGTAAAACTAACGGAACACCTCCCCATAAACGAACAGCATGAAAATAAAGCAACGCTCTTATAAACTTAGCTTCGTTAATCAATCTGGCTTTGAGTGTCTCAGTACCCTGAACTTTCGGAATATTGTCAATCGCAATATTGGCTCTGTTGACACCGCTGTAAATTTGTCTCCACGCTACCTGAACCCTGTCTGTATTGGCATCATAAGACAAAGCACTAATGGCACGTACGTTTTGGTTAATGGCCGATGCTCCCGCTGCAGCATAATCAGTTCCCATGTCTGTCAGGAAGTAAAGGTTTCTTCCAAAAAGACTTTGCTCGGTTCCGTCATAACTTAAGGAAGCATATACAGCAGTAACACTTGCAATGGCATCGTCATCGGTATTATAAAAATTTTCTTTGGTAACAAATGATGTTGGTGTCACATCTAAATCTGTGCACGATGCCAGTAGAATCGTACTTATTGAGAGTAATATAAACTTTTTCATCTTGTTTTATTTTTTAATTAAAAAGTGACATTAATACCACTAATAAATGTTTTTGAAGTTGGATAAGCTCCGTAATCGATACCAGGCAATAAATTACTTTGTCCGTATGAACTAATTTCCGGATCAAAACCACTGTACTTGGTCCAGGTAACTAAATTTTGTGCTGAAACATAAAATTTGACGCTTTTGGTTTTGATTTTTGAAGCAATGTTTTTTGGTAAAGTGTATCCCAGTGTAACAGTTTTCAAACGGATATAAGAACCATCTTCTATATAACGGTCAGAAACTACAGTTGCAGGTGAATTGGCTGCTCTTGGAATTTCCCCGCTTGGGTTTGCTGTAGTCCAGTGATCTCTTAAAGCACCTGCTGCATTGTTTCCTAAAGTTGGAATTTCTAACTGCTGGTTGATTGCGTTGTAAATTTTACTTCCAAAAGCACCCTGAAAAAACAGATTCAAATCAAAGTCTCTGTATACCAAAGTGTTGTTTAAACTTGCTACAAATTTGGGCTGTGCACTTCCTAAGTTGACTTTATCGTAAGCAGCTGTAATTTTTCCGTCCGGTACACCATTTGGACCGCTGATGTCTTTGTATCTTCTGTCACCCGGTTTTGTATTGGCAATACTGTTTAAGGTAGGCTGAGTATTGATTTCGTCCTGATTTTGGAAAACACCATCAGTTCTGTAACCCCAGAATGTTCCAAGGGGCTGACCCACTTTTACGATAACCGGCTGTTGTAAATTCAATACACCGCTTGGTGCTACAGGGAAAAACTGCTGTATGCCATTACCGATTTCAAGTACTTTATTTTTGTTAATTGAATAATTGAAATTAGAATTCCAGGAGAAACTGTCTGTTTTGATGTTTTCTGTAATAATACCAATTTCAAATCCTTTGTTTTCAACTGCACCGATGTTTTGCAGAACAGAAGTATTACCTGTGGTCAACGGAATTGGTATATATACCAGTAAATCGGTTGTCTTTTTATAATAAGCATCCAAAACAAGACTGATTCGTTTGTTCAGAAAGTCAAAGTCAAGACCCGTGTTATATTGAGTCGTTTTTTCCCATTTCAATTTCTCGTTGGATAATCGTATTGGAGCAAAACCGGTGTAAATAGTTCCTCCAAAAGAATAGTTTACAGAACCCAAAGAGGCTAAAAACAAGTAATCTCCAATTTCCTGATTTCCTGTTGTTCCGGCGCTTAGTCTCAATTTGATATTATCTACGCCTTTGATATTTTTAGCAAAATCTTCTTCGGTAACATTCCATGAAAAACCTGCTGAAGAAAAGAATCCCCATTTTGACTCAGAACCAAATCTTGAAGATCCGTCTGCACGTGCAGAAACAGATAAATTATAACGGTTTAAATAAGAATAATTGACTCTCCCTAACCAGGACTCTAAAACACTTTCGTAGGCATCACTTGTGGGTTTTATCGGGTTTCCGTCCTGCAAGGCATTGTATCCGCTCAAATCATTATTGAAGTTAGTTGCTCCGGAAGTTGCTACTTCTCCTTTAGAATACTGAATAGTATATCCGGCCAAAGCAGACAGCTGGTGTTTGTCTTCTCCAAATGAAGTATTGTAATTTAATGTGTTTTCATTTAAAACAGAACCTACGAGTTTATTTCCAACAGAAGCATATCCTTTGGTTTCAATACCATTTGTCGTGTTTGATGGTGCGTAGTAATTTTGCTTGGTGCTAATGATATCAGCATTTAAAGTGGATTTAAGAGCAAGGTTTTTGGCTAACTTATATTCTCCCCATAAAGAACTTAAGGTTCTGTTGATTTTTGTTTCATTGGTAATATTTTCCAAATCGTTAATAGGATTTGAAATGTAACCGTTTATAGAAGCTACATACGGATTGTTTTTAACATTAAACGTACCGTCCTGGTTTCGTATTGGGACAACAGGTGCTGTCAATAGTACTCCTGCTAAGGTATTAGGAGCTGTTAATGCAGCACTTGAACTATTGGCGCTCATACCATTAAAGTCTGAATTGGTTATGGTTGCTGTTACACCAAATCGAAACAAATCGGTTACATCTTTTTCATAATTGATCCTTAACGAAAGTCTTCTGAAATCAGATCCTATGATAATTCCATCTTGTTTAAAATAATTGGCAGAAACTGAATATCTTGAAGTTTCATCCCCACCTGAAAAGCTCAATTGATGATTTTGAATTGGAGCTCCTTTCCTAAAAGCGGCATCCTGCCAGTCATAATTTCCGGTTGTTTTAAAATCTTCAATTTGCTGTGATGTAAAGGAAGGCGTCTGCCCAAGACCGGTCTGAATATCATTTCGTAAGGTTGCCCATTCGCTGGCATTCAGTAAATCCAGTTTTTTAGTAATGTTCTGAAATCCAAAATATCCCTGATACGTAATATTATTTTGTCCTTTTTTGCCTTTTTTAGTAGTAATTAAAATCACACCGTTAGCACCACGTGAACCATAAATTGCAGTTGCAGAAGCATCTTTTAAAACCTCAATAGATTCAATATCCGAAGGATTTAAAGTGGACAAAACATTCACTCCTGCTCCTGCAAATGATATGCCGGCAGAACCGTTATTGTTGTCATTATAAACTAGAATTCCATCAATAACATATAAAGGTTCGTTACCTCCGGTAATGGAGTTCCCGCCACGAATCCGGATGCTTGATGAAGCTCCCGGCTGACCAGAACTTTGTGTAACCACAACTCCGGCAACTGCTCCGCGAAGCAGGTTATCTGCTGATGAGGTTACCTGATTTAAACTTGCTTTTGGTATAGAAGATACAGATCCCGTTATATTTTTTTTGCTTTGAGTACCATATCCTACAACTACTAATTCTTTAAGCTGCTGAACATCTTCTTCCAGTTCAATTGTTATGGGGCTTCCATCAGCTACAACCTGTAGTCTTTTGTAGCCAATAATGCTAACTATTAAGGTATAAGGAAATTTTTGCCCAGTTTCAAAAAAGAATTTTCCATCTATATCCGTGGTTACGCCATGGGTAGTTCCCTTAATCTGAACGTTAACACCGGGTAATGGCTGTTGTGTTATTTTGTCTAAAACAGTTCCGTTTAGAGTTGAATTTATTATAAATTGGGTATTTTGTGCCTGAAATTTCAGAGATAATAATAAAATTGTCACCCATAAAATGAGATTTATATTTTTTTTCATTTCTTTGTATTGGTTTTAAGTAATTAACAAGGAGCCCTGAAAGTTGATTTTTCAACTCTCTATTTTCCTTTATTTAGCGATAAATTTTCTTTAAGCCTCGCCATTTCTGTTGCCGCAGAAATGGCTTTTTTTATTTATTTACAGCAATGGTTATGCATCTTTTTCATTTTGGTAATTTTAGTTTTTTTTAATTGGACTTGTTGATTAATGCGTATAAGATTGAATATTCTTTTTAGAACAATTGATTGTCAAAAAGAATTTATAATGTTCAATAAGAATGTTTTTGAATTGAAAGACTCTTTGTAATTTGAATATTAAAATCAGAATCAAAACGGAGGATTGCTTTTGAGAATTAGCAACAGAAGCACATACAACAACAAGATGTGTTATAAGTTTTTTTTTTGGAAAGAATGGAATAAGATATGCTTTCGGTTGTTTTCAAAATATAGTTTTTATGGTTTTAAACATTTTTTTAAACTCTACTAATCCTATAGACAAAGTTAATTTTAATATAATAAAAACCAAAAATTTGCTTAGTTTTTTTTTAAACAAAAGCAAATAAGTAAACTTTTGTAGAAATGATTAGTTGTTAAATCATTGATATTTAGATTATTATGTAGAATAGTTTATTTGATATAATGTTGTAAATATTTTCTAAACAATTGTAAAATGTAGTATTTTATACTTAATTATATGATTTTTGAATTTAGGTCAAGATCAAAAATAATAGAAACAGATCAGTTTCAATAATAGTTGAAAAAATTTTATAACAAAACCGGATGTGATTTAAGGCGTGATTTTAAATAAATTAGAGTAATTTTATAGTTTGAAAAATAAATTAATTTTTTTTAACCACGCTAGTAATAAATACTTATATTTGCATTAAGTATTTATACTTAGTTTTATATTTTTGTGAAATGATACAAGTTAGTGAAGCTTTAACAATCGTAGCCGAAAACAGCTCAAAAATGCCATCACAAATAATAGCAGTTGGCAAAGCACTCGGATATGTATTGGCAGAAACGGTTTATTCGCCAATCGCAATGCCGCCGTTTCGTCAGTCAGCAATGGATGGTTATGCTTTCAGACACAGTATAAAACATCAATATGATGTTGTAAGTATTTCACAAGCGGGAGATCATTCTAATGTAAAACTAAAAGAAAACGAAGCAATCCGAATTTTTACAGGAGCTTTTGTTCCTGATGATGCGGATACTGTTGTAATGCAGGAGCACGTAATGGCAAATGAAAATTCAATTTTGATTGCTAAAATGCCGGAACAGTTTGCAAATGTTCGTGCGAAAGGGGAGCAGATCAATAAAAATGGAATTGTTTTTGAGGCCAATACTTTAATTACACCGGCTGCTATTGGTTTTCTGGCTTGTTTGGGAATCACAGAAATTACAGTGTACAAAAAGCCTAAAGTAGCGATATTGGTAACTGGAAACGAACTGGTAAAACCGGGAAAAAAATTACCAAAAGGAAAAATTTACGAAAGTAATTCCGTGATGCTTCAGGCAGCGCTTCAAACAATTGGAGTTAATAAAGCAAAGGTTTTTAAAGTAAAAGATAACCTTAAAGCAACTAAAAAGGCTTTAAAAAATATACTGGAAAAATATGATGTAGTCTTAATTTCGGGTGGAATTTCAGTTGGCGATTATGATTTTGTAAAAGAAGCATTACTGAAAAACGGAGTAGAAGAACTATTTTATAAAATCAATCAAAAACCGGGAAAACCAATGTTTTTTGGTTCTAAAAAGGAGACTTTAGTTTTTGCTTTACCCGGAAATCCGGCTTCCTCGCTGACTAATTTTTATGTGTATGTATATCCGGCAATCCGAAACCGAATGGGATTTTCAGATATTCATTTGCCAAAATTAGCCCGAAAATTAAATGCCGGAATTTCGAATTCATCCGGAAAAACATTGTTCTTAAAAGCTTTGTACAATGAAACCCATGTTACGGTTTTAGATAGCCAAAGTTCAGCAATGCTCAACACTTTTGCAACAGCGAATTGTTTGCTAATTGTACCTAATGATGTTGAAAACCTTAAAAAAGAACAATTGGTTACATTATTGCCGATTGATTGAAGATTTTAGAATATAGAAAAAAAGAGTAAAGAATATAGTTTTTGATGTAAAATATTGAAATGCAGTGTGTAAATAAAAACATACAGTAAGCAGCCTGAAACAAAGAAAACATGAAACCTGAAGCAAAATAAACCTGAAACAAAAAAACAATGCAGCTACTAACTTCCGAAAATATTATCCTCTTCAGTTTTGCATTAATTGTGATTGCATTTCTGTATTCCAGTGTTGGACATGGGGGAGCGTCAGGCTATTTGGCCTTAATGACTATTTTTGCTTTTCCGGTAGCGATTATGAAACCTTCGGCGTTGTTGCTGAATTTATTTGTTTCGAGTATTTCGTTTTTGTTTTATTACAGAATGAATTATTTTAAACCCAAACTCTTTTATCCGTTTGCGATAGCTTCTGTGCCGGCAGCTTTTATTGGCGGATTTATTACGCTTGATAATACAATTTATAAAGTTATTTTAGGAATCGTTCTGGTGTTTGCAGCTCTTAGATTGTTCGGAATATTCAATTTTAAGGAAAAAGAAGCGGTTCAGATCAAATTGCCTTTTGCTTTGGCAATAGGATTTGTAATTGGTTTGCTGTCAGGAATGCTGGGTATTGGAGGCGGTATTATTTTAAGTCCGATTTTATTATTCCTGGGATGGGCTTCAGTAAAAGAATCAGCAGCTATTTCAAGTCTGTTCATATTTGTCAATTCATTTGCAGGAATGTTAGGATTTCTTATGGGAGGGAAAATTATTCCGATAGAAAGTTTATATCTGGTTCCGATTGCAGCGATAGGCGGAATGTTAGGCGGATTTTACGGGAGCGGTTATTTTTCGAACAAAACCTTAAAAATAGTTTTAGGAACCGTGATTTTAATGGCAAGTGTAAAATTAATTTTTCCGTAGAAAACCTGAAACTTTAAACCTGACTCGAGGCTGAAAGCCGAACAGACGAAGTAAACAAAAAAACAAACAGTTCAACCATGAAAACACTAACAGCATTTATTCTTTGCGGAGGAAAAAGTTCCCGAATGAAGTCTGAGAAGGGATTGGTTCTGTTTCAGGGAAAACCATTTATTGAACATATAATTCAGGCTATTTTGCCGATTACTGAAAATATTCAGTTTATAACAAATACGAAAGAATACGATTATCTGCCGTATCAAAAAACAGCAGATATTATCAAAGATAAAGGACCTTTGGGTGGAATATATACCGCATTAGAAAATTCTGAAACCGAATTTAACCTGATTCTAAGTTGTGATATTCCATTGATTTCTTCAGAATTATTAGCTGAATTAATTGCAAAACACAATCAGGAAGCTCAGATTACCATTTTTGCCACAGAAAGCAGGATACATCCGTTAATCGGAATTTATTCGAAAAAAATTATTCCGGTTATAAAAGAAGCGATTGACAACAATGAACTGAAAATGATGGATTTTCTATCGAAAGTGCCTCATCAGATTATCAAAATAGAAGAAAGCGAAAACTTTCCTTTAACTAATATTAATTCGGTTGACGAATTAAACGACCTGAATATCAATTTAAGTTAATAGATTATGCAAAACTCAAGAACACCAAAGTTAACAGTAGTAGGCGCAGGCCCGGGAGATGTAGAATTGATCACGCTGAAAGCAATAAAAGCGTTAGAAAATGCCGACGTAGTTTTGTATGATGCGCTTGTCAACGAAGAATTGCTGCAATACGCTACAAATGCAGAAATTGTTTTCGTTGGTAAACGTTTAGGATGTCATGCCTACACACAGGACCAGATTAATGAGTTGATCGTTTCAATGGCAAACCGCTACGGACACGTGGTACGTTTAAAAGGAGGAGATCCTTTTATCTTCGGGCGTGGAAGTGAAGAAATCGAATATTCAGAAAAATTTGGTCTGGAAACTGCTGTGGTTCCGGGAATTTCATCTGCATTAGGGGTTCCGGCTTCAGTAGGAATCAGTCTGACACAACGAAAAGTTGCTGAGAGTTTCTGGGTGATTACAGGTACAACTTCCAGTCATGAATTGTCTAAAGATGTACATTTAGCTTCAAAATCGGCAGCAACAGTGGTTATTTTGATGGGAATGCACAAATTAAATGAAATCGTTGATATCTATAAAGCCAATCGTACCGATGATTTGCCAATTGCGATTATTCAAAACGGAACAAAAAATTCAGAACAAAAAGTGGTTGGAAACATTAGCTCAATTACTAAATTAGTTGCCGAAAAAAATATTTCATCACCAGCCATTATTGTAATTGGTGAAGTGGTAAAAAATACTTCAAAACTGACCTCTTATTTTCAGGAACATTTTGAAGATGAATTTATATTTCAGAATTTAAATCTATAATCAATGATTGAAGTTAAATATTTTGGAGCTGTTGCCGAAAAAACACAATGTTCATTCGAAAATGTGGTTTCTTCGAATATCTCCCTGCAGGATTTATTGCAGGATTTAGAAGAAAAATACCGTTTTGAATCGCTTTCTTTCAGCGTTGCCGTCAATCAGAAAATAGTTTCAAAAGCAACAAATTATACTTTAAAAACTAGCGATATTGTTGCTTTATTGCCTCCTTTTGCCGGAGGATAATTTATAATTTATGAATACATCTTCACGCTATAACCGACAAGTAATCCTTTCCGAAATTGGAGAAAATGGACAGTACAAATTATTAAAATCCAAAGTTTTAATTATTGGTGCAGGAGGTTTAGGCACTGCAATATTGCCTTATCTGGCAGCTGCCGGAGTAGGCGAAATCGGAATCGTGGATGATGATGTAGTCGAGCTTTCCAATTTGCAGCGTCAGGTAATTTATAAAAGTTCATCGGTTGCAAAATATAAGGTTGATGAAGCCAAAGCCATGATTGCAGAATTGAACCCCGATGTAAAAGTAAACGCTGTTGCTGAAAAACTTTCGGGAAAAAATGCCATTGCTTTATTCGAAAAGTATGATATTATTGTTGATGCAACTGATAATCTGCAGATAAAATACCTTATCAATGATGCCTGTCAGGTTACGAATAAGCCAATGGTTTACGGATCAATTTTCAGGTTTCAGGGGCAGGTTTCGGTTTTCAATTATCAAAACGGACCAACGTACAGATGTTTGTATCCGGATGAAAACAGTTCGTCTGTAAATTGTACGGATGCGGGAGTTATTGGGATTTCAGTTGGAATTATTGGTCTGCTGCAGGCAAATGAAGTTATAAAAATGATTCTGGAAACAGGAGAAATTTTAAGCGGAAAGATATTGGTTTATAATATACTGAATAATGAACAGCAGAAATATGATTTTGAAAAAAACAGTTCCTTTTTGATTGACAAAATTGTTTTCGAAAAAAAATATAAAATAGTTGAAAATATTGTAAATGAAATAGATGCTGAAGCTGTTTTAAATGAAATGGATTCTGAAGAAATTCTTTTTTTAGATGTTCGAAATGAAAATGAACGACCAAAAATTAATTTCAAAAATAAAATCCAGATTCCGTTAATGAATTTAGAAAATGAATTAGAAAAGTTAAATTCAACCCAGACTATTTACGTTTATTGTCAGTCTGGAATCAGGAGTAAAATGGCGGTTGAATTACTTCAGAAACATCAGTTTAAAAATATAAAAAGTATTGTTGGTGGTGCTTTGGCGTTGAAAGAATTATTAAAAGGAGAAAGAATTAAAATTTAGAGAATAAGTAATTAATGAAGTTAAGTAATTCGTTTAGTGGAGCATTGAGAACATTTTCTTATTTTATGGCAAGTGGAACTCATTACAATTTAGTAGGCATTGATTATTTACCTCTTTATGGGGATGAACCGAGTGCTATAGAACAAGTATTTGCTATATATGCTAATGTGATTGAAATGGATGAAAACGGAAAAGTACTTAATTCCAAATATGCAGAAATAAGAGCAACTGATTATTTAAAACAATATTGTAATGAAAACTTTAAAGTTGAACCGCCATATAAAGATTGGGAACTAGAATTATATTAAAATTTTAGATATTGCCAGGTTGTTCTGATATAAAAATGATTAGCGCGAATTTGTGTAATTCATGTTTTAAAAAGAAATGTAATGAGTAAAAATGTATTTGTAGAAGGACCAATTTCACCGGCATTTATTGCTGATTCAATAGCCAAACATCAATCCAAACATACGATTGGGGCACATAATATTTTTCTGGGGCAGGTTCGTGCCGATGTAATTCACGACAATACAGTTGTTGCGATTGATTATTCTGCCTATACCGATATGGCAAACGAAGCTTTACATACGATTCGTGAAAAAGCATTTGCCAAATTCGACTTGACCTGTATGCACATTTATCACAGTTTAGGCGTTGTAAAAGCGGGCGAAATCTGTCTGTTTGTATTTGTATCGGCAACACGCAGAAAACAGGTTTATGAAGCAACAGAAGCCATTGTAAACTGGATTAAAACCGATGTGCCTATTTTTGGCAAGGAAATGTTTGAAAACGATACCTTCACCTGGAAACAAAATACCTAATAAAATTTTAAATGGTAGATATTACGCATAAAATAAGTACATTAAGAGTGGCAACAGCGACAGCAATTGTCAAAGTAAGCAAACAGGAGACAATTGATGCAGTTGTCAATAATCTGGTACCGAAAGGTAATGTGCTGGAAATGGCTAAAACGGCTGGTTTATTTGCTGTAAAAAATACGCATTTGTCGATTCCGGATTGCCATCCGCTGCCAATTGAATTTACTTCGGTTGAATATAAAATTGAGGATTTGACGATTCAGATTATCTTCAACGTAAAAACCGTTTACAAAACAGGAGTAGAGGTAGAGGCCATGCACGGAGCGTCAATTGTGGCGCTTACAATGTACGATATGCTGAAACCAATCGATAAGGAAATCGAAATTTCAACCATTAAATTAATTAATAAAGAAGGCGGAAAATCGTCTTTCAAAAATAAATTTCCGTACGCTATAAAAGCAGCAGTTTTTGTTTGTTCAGACTCTATTTTTGCCGGTGATAAAGAAGACCGATCCGGAAAAATCATTGTAGAAAAGTTAGATTCTTACGGCGTTGAAACGACTCATTACGAGATTATTCCGGATGAATTAGAAATTATTCAGGAAAAGACAAAGGCTTTCACCAAAGATAATCAGCTGGTTATTTTTACAGGAGGGACAGGATTATCACCAAGGGATGTAACACCGGAAGCGCTTTCACCGATATTAGAAAGCAGAATTCCGGGAATTGAAGAAGCGATTCGTGATTACGGACAGCAGCGCATGCCGTATGCGATGTTATCCAGAACCGTTGCAGGAACATTAGGAAAAAGCCTGGTTTTGGCCTTGCCGGGATCAACAAACGGTGCAAGAGAATCCATGGATGCCGTTTTTCCGCATGTGATGCACGTTTTTCATATTTTAAAAGGAAAAAATCATGACACCCTCTAAAACCATTTTAACGGATGATTTTGGGCGAAAACACAACTATTTGCGTATTTCGCTGTTAGAGAAATGCAATCTGCGTTGTACGTACTGCATGCCTGCTGAGGGAATCGCATTGTCTCCGAAAGCCAGTTTAATGACGGCAGATGAGATTTTTGCTATTGCCCAAACTTTCGTAAAAAATGGTGTTGATAAAATCAGGCTGACCGGAGGAGAACCTTTGTTGCGAAAAGATTTTCCTGAAATTGTTTCGAAATTATCGGCTTTAGAAGTTTCGCTTTCGATTACGACCAACGGTATTTTAATTGACCGTCATATTGAAGTTTTAAAGAATGCAAACATCAAAAAAATAAATCTGAGTTTAGATACGTTGGTTTCATCAAAATTCCATTCCGTAACGCTTCGAAATCAGTTTGAAAAAGTGATTGACAATCTGCATTTGCTTTTAAATCATAATTTTCAGGTAAAAGTAAATGTGGTTTTGATGAAAGGTTTTAATGATAACGAAATTACAGACTTTGTCAATTTAACAGAGTCATTGCCAATTTCTGTCCGTTTTATTGAGTTTATGCCTTTTGCCGGAAACGAATGGGACAGAAGTAAAATGGTTTCACAAAAGGAAATTTTATCACAAGTTGAAGATAATTTTTCTTCAGATGAAATCCAGAAACTGGAAGATGAGAAAAACTTCACTGCCAGAACGTATAAAATCAAAGGTTTTCAGGGTGATTTCGGAATCATAAGTTCCATTACAAATCCGTTTTGTGATAGCTGCAACCGAATCCGCCTTACCGCAAACGGGAAAATTAAAAATTGCCTTTTCTCGAACTCCGAAACCGATTTGCTTACTGCTTTCAGAAAAGGTGAATCAATTACCGAATTGATTTCGGCTTCTGTAAAAAGCAAAAAGAAAGTCAGATCAGGTATGGTTACGATTTCTGAAATGGATGATCCAAACCTGCATTTTGACAATCGCAGCATGATTGCGATTGGGGGGTAATTTTTTGTGCTTTTTTTGTCATTTCGACCTTTTGGGAGAATCACACAAGAGATTCCGTGAAGTGATGAGCCAATCTTTTGTTGATCTGCTAATGTGATTTCTCGTTCCTCGAAATGACAAAAATAACAATAAAAAAAAGGTTCAACTTTACTCAAGTCAAACCTTTTTCCATATTTATTTTTTCTTTTTTGCTTTTGCCTTCTTTTTAGACTTCGCTTTCTTTTTGGCTATTTTTTTAGCTTTCGCTTTATCCTTAGCTTTTTTCGCTTTTTCTTTTTTCTTGGCAGCGGCTTTTAGTTTTGCTTTTTTAGCTTTTTCTTTCTTTTTGTCTTTTTTAGCTTTCTCTTTTTTCTTCGCTAATTTCTTTTTGGCTTTTTCCTTTTCTTTGTCTTTCACTTTTTTCTTCTTTTTATCGGATTTGTCTTTTGAAGGTTCTGCAACGACAGCTTTATTTACAGCTTCGATTGATTCAGTAACAGCAGTTTCTGTAGCAATTTCTTCTGGTTGTACTGTTGTTGGTACTATATTTTTAGCAGGAGCTTTTTTTATTGCTGTAGGTTTAGTAGCTGCTGTAGGTTTTGCTGTAGGTTTTGCTGTGCTCGCTGTAGCCGATTTAGCAGGAGTTGCTTTAGCCGGAGCTCTGCGGACAGGCTTTTTTATTTCCGGTGTATTTTCGTTTTCTGTAGCCGGCTGAATATTTTCAGTTTTTGGAGAATCAATTTTCTCAGGATTTGTTTCTTCGGTCTTGTTTTCCATAATTATAAGTGCATTTAATGAGAATTATCTTTACAATGTAACTAAAATGTTACCTGGTTGTTAAGTAAAGATAATTATAAAACAAGCTTCCCAATGTTAAGTTTTTAGTAAATAAAAAGCATTAAGGTGTTGAAAGCGAATAGTTTGAATTTTTGCCTAAAAATAAAAAGCTAAATTTCTTAACAATTCTACATGGAAAATGAGGTAAATTACGGTATAAATAGTAGTTCTGAGATTTTCTAAATACCTTATGAAAAAAATTTCCCTAGCCCAGATGGGAACGGCATCCTTTTATGGTCCCGATGGCTATCGGGACCATAAAAGATAGAGTGTACAGCTGGAATAAGCTACTGATATTGGTACCTAAAACTATTCTAATTCTTTAGGATCTTCATGGTTGTCTTCAATAAAATCAAGTTCTAAAGCTCTGACGCTCTGAACAGCATTTCCTGCAATACCGCGAATAGAACCGTACATTCCTAAGGTGTTATGAACCACTTTTTCGATTTGTTTTTCACGCTGTTTCCAGATTCGCTGCATCGCTCTTTTTTCGGCATCCAGATCGCCCTGCATTTGGGTAAATCCTTCTACAATTCCTTCAATCTGCAAACGGAATTCGTTGCTTGTCAGGAAATCGTATAGCATTGACATTTTATCGCCTTTGTTTTCCTGTGCCTGAACCGCCTGGCTCACCTGAATGATTGACTGACGCAAAACGGCACTTAGCCCTTTAAATTCGTCATACGTACAAATCCAGATGCCGTCACGCATTCCCATACGTTCCATTCCGGCTGGCATGACTTCGGTTACCAAAACTCCAATATTGGCTCTTTTGGTTCTGATATCGTTTTTGAATTTCTCAATCCAGGATGGCTGGAATGCTTTCGTGCGTTTACTTTCGTAATAAATCGAACCACAGTTTTGATGTTCACGAGTATTTACAATCTGAAGACAGTCGGCACCGTTTGCCCCTTTTTTAACTTCGTCAATACTGTCAAGAGGAAAGTTGTTGGCCAGCCATTCTTCGATTGCTAATTCCATTACCTCACCCTGTAATTGCATGGAACCTTGTTCCTGCTTGCGTTTCATTTCTTCAGTCAGCTTTTTTTGTTCTTCCAGCTGTTTCTGAAGTTCTTTGAATTTTAATTCGTTTTTGTCGTCTTCCTGTTTTCTTATTTTTTCACGTTCCAAAGCCAATTGTGCATTCAATTGTTTTTCAGCTTCGGCCTGGATGGCTTCTTTCATTTCCAGTTTTTCACGCTGTAATTTGGCAATTTCACCTTCCATTTTATTTAATTCCCGGATTTTTTCAGACTTTTCAGAAAGTTCTTTTTCCATCAATAACAAACGGTCTTTGTTTTCTTCTTCCAGTTTGGTTTTCAGCTTTTCGCCAATCTCTTTTTCGGCTGCCTTTTTTTCGCGTTCCAGACGCTCGGCAAAAAGTTCGTTTTCCTGCTTTTTCTTGGCTTCAAATTCGGCTTTTGCTTTTTCGAATTGCTCGTTTTTAAGCTCTAATTCACGGTTTTGGATGTTGGCTTTTTGCTGAAATTCTTTACGGATACTGTCTTCTAACTGGTGTTTTAAAACATCATTTACATCGATAGGTGTTCCGCAGTTGGGGCACTGAATTGAAGATTGCTCAGCCATTTTTATTGATTTTTTTGAGTAGAATTATAATTTGCTAAGGTATTTAAAAGTTCTCTTTTTATGATATGGATTTCGGTACTAAATTGTAACTAATTTTTTGTATATCCCGCAAAGTCGCGAAGTTTAATAGCTCTGTTTGTCATTTCGAACGAAGAGAGAAATCACACTAGAAGCTCCGCACAGTAATTCGCCAATCTTTGTTGAATCCCGCGTGTGATTTCTCGTTATTCGAAATGACAAAAAAAAAGATTAGAAACTATCTTTTCTTCAATAAAAATGCTACAGCAGATTGCGTAATTTCAGAATGATCGTCTTTAGAAGTAATCAAGGAAACATCCGTAAATAAATTGACTTTTTTGAGTTCAATAAAACTCAGGTCAGGATCTTGATTATTTCTGGCTATGTTAGACGGGACAATCGAAATCCCTAATCCGTTTTTTACCAATTGCACAATTGAATTTATGTTATTCGATTCATGAACAACCTTTGGTGTGAAGCCATAAAAAGCGCACAATTCCAATAAAACTTCGTGATAATGCGGTGCATAATCTTTGTTGAAGAAAACAAAAGTTTCATTTTCAAGATTTGGAATCTCTTTTTCTGAATCAATATTGATGAGATTTTTATTGAAAACAACCGAAAAGCCGTCCTTAAACCATAGTTGTGATTTGATTTTTGGTGATTTTATCGGAGAACGAATGATCCCCAAGTCGATTTTTCCTTTTTCTAAAGCTTCAATTTGCTTGGTGGTGGAGATTTCGAATAACTTGAAATTCACATAAGGAAACTGTTTTTTTAGAAATTGAATCAATTCTGAAATTACCGAAGAATAGATAGAACTGATGTAGGCAATTCTAAATTCACCCGAGACATTTTCTGCAATCTTTCTTGTTTTCACCGAAATGAGTTCCAAATGCTGAAACAGATCTTTTATTTCTTTTTCAAAATATTTGCCGGCTTCCGTAAGTTCTACTTTTTTATTATTTCTAATAAAAAGCTTTGCCTGAAGTTCATTTTCCAATTCGGCTATTTGTCGGCTTAATGGTGGCTGAGAGATAAACAGTTTTTCTGAAGCCTTAGTAAAGTTGAGTTCTTCGGCGACCGCCAGAAAATATTTTAGGTGACGTAATTCCATGATACTTTTAAAGTATTATTAATTGATAAAAATAGTATTTTTAAAGTATTTATGAAAAGAATAGTTTTGAAAAAGAAAAAAAAGCCTCTCGAAGATTGGGCAGATATAGCAGATTATTAATTTAGATAAAATCATCTTAATCACAATATTCCGATCCATAATAGCAAAAAGATTCGCTTAATCTGCCTAAAATCGAGAGATTAAAAAACAAAAACCATGAAGAAATCAACTATTGAAGAAATCAGGGAAAGGTTTGACCATGATGTCGAACGATTTGCAAATTTAGAAACAGGACAAATCGCAACAATTGATGCAACAATTTCCTTAGAGTTAATTACAGAAGCTGCAAAGAGAATTATCCCGAATGCTAAAAAAGTTTTAGATATTGGCTGTGGGGCAGGGAATTATACTTTGAAAATGCTTTCTAAAGTGCCGAATTTGAATTGTACTTTGGTAGATTTGAGTTTGCCGATGCTGGATAAGGCTTTTGAAAGGGTTTCGGTTGAAACTTCAGGCAGTGTAGAAGTGAAGCAGGGTGATATTCGAGAAGTTGAATTACCCGAAAATCATTTTGATATTATTTTGGCAGGAGCGGTCTTACATCATTTGAGAGACGATGAAGACTGGGAAACGACTTTTGCAAAATTGTTTACATTATTGAAACCCGGCGGCTGTTTGATGATTTCAGATTTGATTACACAGGATACAGAAATATTAAACGAATACACGTGGAAAATCTACGGCGATTATTTAGAAGGAATTGGCGGAGCTGAATACCGACAAAAAGTCTTGGATTATATTGAAATTGAAGATTCGCCAAGATCGATGAACTACCAATTGGATTTGATGAAAAAAGTGGGTTTCTCAAAAGTAGAAATATTACATAAGAATATGTGTTTTGGGGCTTTTGGAGGAATTAAGTAGTTTTATTCGCCACGAATTGGCGAATCAATTCGTGGCGAATAAAATTATGCTTCAACGGGCATCGGGAATTTGTTTCTAAGATCAAAAACTAATTCTGAAGGTCCGTTTTTCTGCAGGTAATCTAATTTTTCTACCGCTTCTTCCATGGTTGGAATTTGCCCTTTTGGAATCCACCACATGGCGGTATGTGCTTTTCCGAATTTCTGAAACCATTCTTTTCGGCGTCTTAAAAATTCACTGTGAAAAGTTTTGTACATATAGTGTTCCAATGTTTCGATATTTTCCCAGACCGACACATTTATAATTATTTGTTCGTCATTGTACGGATTCAGACTTGTAGCATTGTAACTGTCATTGTCGTCTTTTAATCTCCAGACAAAACCTTCGCTTTCTTCGGCTAAGGTGTTTACAGCTTCTAAATTGTCTACAAATTCTTTCATTATTGGGTCGTTGATATCGACACCTTTCATTTTTGCAATATTAATTTCGGCAAGATGATAATGACTCATGATTTTTATGTTTCTGAATGTGAGGTAATTTAGCTTTTTGCCACGAATTGCATTAATTCACACAAATTATTTTTTAGATTGAGAGAAAAGAAATTTGTGAAAATTTGTGTGATTGCTTCGCCTGTTCGCTATCGCTCGGGTCATGGTGAAAAAAATTATAAAATTTGTGCTGTTTTGTAAACCTGAACGGGAGCTGATAACAAAGTTTCGCTTTTTGTAATAAAATCGACTAAATAAGGCTGATTGTTGTGTATGTCAAGTCCGGTTTGGTCTTTCCATTCTTCCCAAATGATAAAAATATTGTCGGTTGTGTGAAGATCGTAACGGATGCAGGCAGTTTCTTTTCTGGTTTCAGTCACCAGATGAGTGATCATATTCTGAACTTCAATTAAGTTTTCGTGTTTGCTTTTTATAATTGCTGTAATCGAGATCATGATTGTAAATTTTTAAAAGTTTGCTCCAAATGTTTGGTGTAATCGTTTTTAAAGATAACGATATTTTCGGCAGTAGCGCCTTTTTCGACATCATGAAAGTGGAATCCGTTTACTTTTTCCATTCCGGTAAATTTGTTCATTTTGTGAAAGCCAAACATTACGCCATCGTCAACAGAAGTTTCGTCGAAGAATTCGCCCGGAAGTGTAAAAGCCGTCGCAGGCGCATTCCAGCTGGTTGTCAGCATGTATTTGCGTCCGTGTAAAAGTCCGCCGGTTCCATAGTTGATGTCGGGGTTAACACGGCTTCTTCCGTCGCTTTTGTAGATTCCGTTGTTGTGTCCCTGGGTAAAAACGTCATCAATGTATTTTTTGAAAAGGTTCGGAATTTGAAACCACCAAACCGGTGTATGATAAATAACTAAATCTGCCCAGACGAATTTTTCTACTTCTTTCTGAAGGTCGATTTCGTCTTCGATATGGGTTGTTTTGATTTCGTATGTACTGTTTTTAGAAAGAAATTCAATTGTCCAGTCCTGAACAGTTTGGTTGAATTGTCCACCTGAATGAGCAAATTTTTGCCCGCCGTTTATTATAAATATATTCTTCATTTTATTGTTTGCATCTTATGAAAACGTCTGTGTGAGGGGCAGGAGCGGCATCCTTTTGCTTTTTTCTTTAAAAAGTAAAAGATACAGCGGATGACGCGACCCGCTTTTTCTGCGGGTCACACCCCAATTATTTTGATGTTTAAATATTATTTTACTTTAGAAATTGCCTGATTGATGAACTCTAATTCTGAAGCTGAAAGATCAAAATCCATGGCACCTGCGTTTGAGATTGCCTGCTCTGCATTTCTGGCGCCTGCCAAAACGATGGAGATTCCTTTTTGTAAAGTGGTCCAGCGAAGAACTAATTGTGAAATTGAAATGTGTTTTGAATGCGCTAAAGAACTCAATTCTTCGATTAAGGTTTTTACCTGCTGTAAATCGAATTTGCCGAAATAACCGTTTCTATGATCGTTTTCTTTTAATTTGCTGTCAGTGAAATATTTTGCAGTTAGTAAACCTCTTTCCATTGGACTGTAAGCAATGATTCCGATGTTTTCTGAAACTGTGAACGGAATTAATTCTTCTTCAATTTTACGGTTTAGCATGCTATAGGCAACCTGATCAGAAACTACCTGAACTGTTTTTTGCGCTTCCTGAATCTGTGCAATGTTGTAATTGCTTACTCCGAAAGCTCTGATTTTTCCTTGCTGGATTAAAGTTTCAACGGCTTCCATGGTTTCAGAAATCGGCGTTGTAATGTCAGGCCAGTGAATTTGCAATAAATCGATATAATCAGTCTGAAGGCGTTTTAGGCTTTCTTCGATTTCTTTAATTACGTTTTGTTTGGATGAATATTTGTAAATCGGCACTTTTTTACCGTTATCGTCAGCATCAAAAAAGTAATCGCCTTTTCCGTTGTTGCTTCCGTCCCAGACCAAACCGAATTTAGTCAGCAACTGAACTTTTGAACGATCGTGACTTTTGATAGCTTCACCAATCATTTCTTCGCTTAAACCAAATCCGTAAAAAGGCGCAGTGTCGATTGTGGTTACCCCGTGATCGATTGAGGCGTGAATGGAGTCGATTGCATCTTTTTTAACTGTTCCTGCCCACATGGTTCCGCCAATCGCAAAAGCACCGTAAGTAATGGTTGATAATTCAAGTTCTGAGCTGCCTAATTTTCTATATTCCATGATTGTGATTTTTTGTTTTAAATTGATAAAGCAAAATTATACTGTTTTTGTGATTGTTAATTGGTATATTTTTGTGTTTTTTAGGTATATTTGCAACTTCAAATAAGTTAGAGATGAAAAAAGAAAATTTATATGAGCCTTTTACGGTTTCGTTTGAAACGCTGGATGAATATCCGGATGTAGGCGATCGTCATAATTTTTTCGAACTGGTTTATATTTTAGATGGAATTGGTTCACAATGCATCAACAAAAATATATTCAGGTATGATGTTGGTCATTTATTTTTATTGACGCCAGATGACTGCCATAATTTTACTATTGAAACCAAAACAAAGTTTTTCTTTTTAAGGTTTAATGATATTTATTTGAAAAACTCCAGTCTGCAAAATGAAAATGTACAACGATTGGAATATATTCTGCAAAATGCGAATCACCAGCCAGGATGTATCCTGAAAAATGATGCAGATAAATGTCTGGTAAAAGTGATGATTGAAGCTATTTGCCGTGAACATCAGGATAAAGATGTGTACAATCAGGAATTGATTCAGCAGTTGGTGAATACGCTGATTATTATCGTGGCAAGAAATATTGCGAAATACTTGCCGGAACAGGTTAACGTGGGGTCTGAAGCAAAGGCGATGGATATTTTGCAGTATATTCAGAACAATATTTATTATCCTGAGAAAATAAAAGCCGAATCAATCAGTGATTATTTTGGGATTTCGAATACGTATTTAGGGCGTTATTTTAAGAAACATGCCAGCGAAACGATGCAGCAGTATATCAGTAATTATAAAACTAAACTGATTGAACATCGTTTGCAATTTAGTGATAAACGCATTAATGAAATTGCGTATGAGTTTGGTTTTACGGATGAAAGCCATTTTAATAAATTCTTCAGAAAACAAAAGGGGTATAGTCCTTCTGAGTTTAGAAAGACGATTCGGTTGAGTGCGTAATTTTTTTGTTAGCCACGAATTCACGAATTTTTTGTTTCTCGCAGATTTTAATTGATTAAAGCTGATTTAAAAATGATTTTTATCTAAATAAAATCTGCTTGATCTGCCGAATCTGCGTGAGAATAAAATTTAATTTTCTTTCCCAATAATAAAATCAAAATGCTCGGTTTTACCGTTTTTTAAATTATTGATTTCGTTTTGAATCAACTCTTCTAATGAATTAGCAACGATGTTTCTTTCCCAGGATTCGTTTTGAAGTTCGATGATTTGGCCAAATGTTCCTTTGGATGCCGGATCGGTATCATAAAGTAAATAATCGCCGTTTCTTCCGGTTGCAAACGGAATCCATTTTGGATTGGCGTAGTTGTCAGTCTGGATTTTATCGAAATCTATTTCTTCCTGTTCCGGGAGATCGCCTTCGTCAAATTGTAAGTCTTGTATAGATTCCCATTCTTGTTTAATATCCTGAAATGGAATAAGATCGTAACTGAAATTATTTACGCCAAACTGAAAAGCAGAAGTTACAGGGTCATAATCTACGTTTTGAACTTTATAGAAATTTAACAGAGCAGGAGGAATGGTTATATCGTCTTCAAGATCAGTATGTTTTTTTATGTCTTCGGCAGTGATTCCGTCAGTAAGATTGTAGTAATCATTATCTGTTGAAACGATTTTATTGATTTCTGAAATCCACTCCTGCCATAAAGGTTCGAATATTTTGAATTCGGGATCAAGAGGTTCTTTAGTTTTTACGGGTTTTTCTTTTTCTTCGTATGAGGAAATATCAAGAGCTGTTATTTTGCCATCTTCTTTGTCAAACCAAACACTGATTCCGTTAAGAATGAAAGCACCGCTTCTGTCTCCTTTAAAAAGCTTTACAAGTTTATTTTTACCGGATTTGTATAATTCAAATAACTCCTGACCGTCAAAAATAAATTCTCCGGAAAAATTGCTTTTTGCACAATAATCATATTCTTTACGTTCGAGTTCAACAGCAAGGCTTTCTGCTTTATTACCTTCTTTAGAAAAAGCAATAATTCCAAGATCGTCCCAAGTATAAGTATGATTGTATTTTTTTTTGCTGTGTCTGTAATCTCCTAAAGCTTGTTGTAAAATTGTAATATCAATTGGAAATTCAATAGTTACACCATTAATTTGAAAGCCTGTTTTGGATAATTCAAGTTTAGTCATTTTACTTTTAGGAATTGTTGTGCGAAAAATAGAAATCTAGATAATCTTTTTTATTACTCTAAGATTATGTGTATGTTTTTTTAATTCGGGATTGTAGATTCCTAAATGATCAAGACGGTCAATGCGTACTTTTCCACTTGCGTGAATGATGTAGTTGTTGTCCATTATGATTCCAACGTGAATAATTTTTCCTTCTTCATTATCAAAAAAAGCCAGATCGCCGGGTTCGCTTTCTTCAATAAAACTTAAAGGCTCGCCATCCAGGGCCTGCTGAGAGGCATCACGGTGAATTTTATAACCGTTTAGTTTGTAAACCATTTGGGTAAAGCCTGAGCAATCAATTCCAAAAGGAGTTTTTCCACCCCAAAGATACGGAGCATTCAAATACATAAAAGCAGTATTTATTATAGCATTTTTAGGTTTTATACCACTTGTTTTTGTTCCTTCAAAGTCAAAATTTGAAGTGTTGATTTCGCTATTGTTTAAAAACGATAATGAGGCTCCAAGCGGGATAGGAAGCAATAAATTATCCGGTGCTGTGATATAATCAATCAAATCAGCATTTAAGATAATGGCCTCTTTGCTTAACTGATTAAATTGCTCTTTGGTAATTTCCTGATATTGTTTAGAATCTACCCAGCCTTCATAGTCATCAAACTGAATTCTGATTCGCGCCCATTGATTTTTGCGTTCTAAAATTTCGATATGTTCACCAAATAAAAGTTGCGTAACGATTTCACTTCTGTCACTGGCTTCAGCTCGAACGGGTACTATGGCTAAATTGCAGATTCCGAACATTTAGGGTAATTTATAAGTTTGAAATTTAGGAGTTATTTGAATTTAATAACTCCTAAAATGTAATATTTATTTAAGCTCTTTCGATAACAATTGCTGAAGCACCGCCACCGCCATTGCAGATTGCTGCGGCTCCTGTTTTTGCATTATTTTGTTCTAAAACATTTAGTAAAGTAACAATAATACGTGCTCCTGAAGCACCAAGAGGATGTCCCAAAGAAACCGCTCCGCCGTTTACATTTACTTTGTCATTATCTAAATTTAATATTTTTGCATTGGCTAATCCAACCACAGAAAATGCTTCGTTAAATTCGAAATAATCAACATCTGAAATGGAAATTCCTGCTTTGTCCAAAGCTTTTGGTAATGCTTTTGCCGGACTTGTCGTAAACCATTTTGGTTCCTGAGCAGCATCAGCATAACTTTTTATGTAGGCAAGAGGTTTTAAACCTAATGCAGCTGCTTTTTCTTCAGACATTAAAATTAAAGCAGCAGCTCCATCGTTTATTGTAGAAGCATTTGCAGCAGTTACAGTTCCATCTTTGGTGAAAACGGCACTTAATGATGGTATTTTATCTAATTTAACGTTAGTATATTCTTCGTCTTTTGAAAAGATAATCGGTTCACCGCGTCTTTGTGGAACTTCAACAGGAACGACTTCATTGTCAAATTTTCCGGCATCCCAGGCTTTTGCACTTCTTTCATAAGACTGAATTGCGAAAGCATCCTGTTCTTCACGGCTGATGTTGTATTCAGTCGCGCATAAATCAGCGCAAACTCCCATTGCGTTGTTATCGTAAGCATCTGTCAAACCATCTTTCTGCATTCCGTCAAGCAGGGTAGCAGGGCCAAATTTGTTTCCGGCACGCATTTGTACATAATGCGGAATCAGACTCATGCTTTCCATTCCGCCCGCTACTACAATTTCAGCGTCTCCGCAGGCGATTGCCTGAGCAGCGAACATGACAGCTTTCATTCCTGAGGCACAAACTTTGTTTACTGTTGTAGCCGCAACTTCTTCAGACAAACCGGCGAATAATGCTGCCTGACGTGCGGGAGCCTGTCCAACTCCGGCCTGAATAACATTTCCCATGAAAACTTCATCAACCAGTTTTGGGTCAAGATTAATTTTTTGGAGAGCCCCTTTTATAGCGGCAGCTCCTAATTTTGGTGCGGGTACGGTAGATAATCCTCCCATGAAACTTCCGATAGGTGTTCTAACGGCAGAAACGATAACGACTCTTTTGCTCATTGCCCTGTATTATTAGTTATTATAGCAAATTTAATCTTTATTTGTACAAATTCAAATTTTGAATCAATTCGTTGGATTTTAAATTTAAGATCAATTTTTTGTTAATTCTATTTGTTTGATTGTGAAGTGTTTTAAAAAAAAGATTAAAAAAAGATTGAAAAAAAGCGCAAAAATAGTTGTGAGATATCGAATGTTGTTATACATTTGCCACCGCAAAACAGAACACGTTTCTTGAGCTTGGAGAGGTGCCAGAGCGGTAATGGAGCAGATTGCTAATCTGTCGACGGGTAACCGTCGCCAGGGTTCGAGTCCCTGTCTCTCCGCTTAATTTTGCCTCGGGGTGTAGCGTAGCCCGGTTATCGCGCCTGCTTTGGGAGCAGGAGGCCGCAGGTTCGAATCCTGCCACCCCGACAAAACTTTGCCATAAGTTTAAAAAGAAATGGTTCCATAGCTCAGCTGGATAGAGCAACGCACTTCTAATGCGTAGGTCGAAGGTTCGAATCCTTCTGGGATCACTGAAATTGAGTTTTAAATCAATTGAAATTCAGTTAAACAGCTGAAAACCCGCACTTTGTAAAGATGCGGGTTTTTTTATTCTTCGTTTTTATTTTCAAAAAGCCACAAAAATGCACAAAATTTTATGGCTTATTTGTGGCATTTTTCAACCCTGCAAAAAACTGCCACAAAAATCTGCATAACTTGTTTGTTTTCAACATGTAAAGCTGGTTTACGTCTTGATTTTAGAATGTTTTAGTTCGACCTTTATTAACTTTTAAAATTGTTGAATTATGTTAGAAAACAGTTTAGGCATTACTTTCTTTTTGAAAAGTTCTGCAAATGGTGCCAATGAAAGATTTATCTATCTTAGAATTACTGTTAATGGCGTGCCTAAAGAGACATCCACTAAACGAAAATGGAGTATAAACAGGTGGGAACAGAAAACTGGCCGTGCCACGGGAAATAAAGAAGATGCAAAAACTCTGAATTTCTTTTTGTACTCGCTGGAGATGAAAATAAGAAAATTTGCTGAACAGCTTATAGAAAAACAGGAATCCTTAAATAGTGTAAAGCTGATTAATTTCATTTTAGGGAAAACCAAACTGAGAACCACCGTTCTTCAGGAATTTCAAAATCATAACGATCAGATGCTTGCTTTAGTAAAAAAGGGCGAATACGCAATTGGTACTCATGGGCGTTTTGAAATATCAAAAAAGCATGTAAAAGATTTTATGCTTTTCAAATATAATGTTGAAGATATGGATTTTAATGATCTTAATTTTGAGTTTGTAAAAGATTATGAGTTTTATCTTAAGACAGTAAAAAACAACAGTAATAATACAGCGCTTAAATACATTACTAATTTTAAGAAAATTGTACTTATAGCTTTAGATAAAGAATTGCTTTCTGCAGATCCTTTTAAACGTTTTAAAAGCAGAAAAACTAAGGTTCCCAAAAAGCCTTTGACAGGTTTTGAACTGTCACTTCTGGAGAAGCATAAGTTTTCGACAGCCCGTCTTGGAGTGGTAAGGGATGTTTTCGTGTTTCAATGCTACACAGGGCTTGCTTATATTGATGTGTTTAAATTAAAAAAATCAGATATAAAAGAGGGAGTTGATGGAGAACAATGGATTTTGGCTGAAAGACAAAAAACAGGAAGTCCGATCAATATTCCGCTGCTTCCAAAAGCATCTGAAATTGTAGAGCGGTATAAAAATCATCCTCTCTGTATTGAAAGAGATTCGGTACTGCCTGTGAGTTCAAATCAGAAAATGAATGAGTATCTAAAAGAGATAGCTGATTTATGCGGTATAACAAGTGCTTTAAATACGCATAAAGCCAGAAGGACTTTTGGCAGCACCATAACTTTAAATAATAATGTTCCAATCCATGTGGTTAAAGAAATGCTGGGGCACCAGTCGGTCAGCCAGACAGAAGAATATGCTTTAACTGAACAGATTTCTATTGGCCGCGAAATGCAGGGATTAAAACAGAGATTAGCAGATAAAGAAAATACTTCTAGTGAATTAGCTTTAAAAACAATTGAAAAAATGGAAAAGGAGCTGTTGGAAATGAAAAAGAAATTTGCTATAATGAATCATAAGTAATTAATAGAAAAGGTTAATAAGGATATTTCTCTAACTTATTTTTTGGATGTACTAACGAAAATTGAATACAAAATTTAAGGGTGCATTTTTGCATCCTTTTTTTTATAAAATCTTTCTTTAAATGTGGTGGGTAATCTTTAAAATCATCTTAATTTCTTGTAGTCTAAAATATGTCGAGTCCAAAAGCAATGAATCGTAATTTTAATATAAAAGTTTATAATTATTTGTCAACTTACAAATAATTATTTGGATATAAGGTGCGGAGGAAGAGGTTCTACTTCGAATTATTAAAAACGCTAGTATATACTAGGCTTAATATGTTATTTAAGAGCAGGTGCAGAAAAAAAGTGTACCTTGAATTTGAAGTTATTTTTTTGAGATAAAATTGGTTCAAAAAACACATTAAAATACAAATGTGCGAATTTCTGAAAATTTCGAAACTTAAATTTATTTTTTTTCACAATTGGTGTATTTTAGATATTCACCTCAAACTATTGTTTTGACTGCTTTTTAGCAATTATAATTGTTTTCATGTTATTTTGTTTTAAAGTTTTCTTTTTATGACTATCAGAAAATCTCCTAAGAATGAGATAAATTTTTAAATCCAACTATATTCTTTTGAAAAATAACAACATACAACAACTTCACATTCGTTATTTTTTTCATCAAATTTTATTTTTATTCTTTTGCAGTTTTCCTCTATTTTTAGGGGCAGATCACATTCATTTTTTATTTTTTCAAAATAGTGAGTCCATTTATTGCAGTCTTTTGGAATAGGGAATAAGACAAATGCAATAATTCCGTATCGCGAATTTAATTTTTTTGTATCGGAGATAATTGAATTGATGTATTTAGTGATAGTGCAAATTCCGGTTATATTGATCACCCCATTCCGTTTTAAAGTGAGCACCTGATTCCAGTTCAAAATGACCACCT
>NZ_JAADZV010000008.1 GCF_010645075.1 Flavobacterium limi | reverse complement strand
AGGTGGTCATTTTGAACTGGAATCAGGTGCTCACTTTAAAACGGAATGGGGTGATCAATATAACCGGAATTTGCAATATTATAGCACATTTTTACGAAAACCATACTACAGATTTATTTGACTAAAAATGCAAAATGATGAAGTTGGATATTGCAAACGATAAATATGAGCCTTCCACAAAGAGGCTTCGTCAAGCAATAATCCAGATAAAAATTATTTCCTAAAAATTCTAATAACTTTGCATTTATTTGAGAGCCGCAAGTCCTTCCTTCTCTTTTTTTGTTAAGCCATCTACCACCAAATTATAAGATTTCTTAACCAGTTCTTTGATCTTTGCATTAGGGACATCCTTATTAAAGTAGACACTTATCCAGTGCTTTTTATTCATATGGTAGCCTGGTGTAATACCGCTATATTTCTCCTGTAGCTCCAGCGAATCTTCGGGATCGCATTTAAGATCGCAGAAATCAAAGGTATCTACGTTAACGAAACCATACCATTTATCCATTACGGTAAATACCAATAGATTACTATCATATTCAGAAGTGGCCTTTTTGAAGGGGAGTTTTTCTTTTGCTCCTTTTAAAGAGAGGCAGTACTCCCTAAAACTTTCTATATTCATAATATTAGTTCTGGTGAAGTGAAATATAAAGTCAAGTTCAGGTCGCACATATTCTTTTTCAGCATTTCAAAATCACAAAGATGCATTGTAATTATATCATATGAAAAGTAGCTACCTATTTTAAAGAGATATAGCTTTTTTATTTGAAAGCTCTTTAGGTGTCTGGCCAAATTGCTTTTTGAAAGCATAAGAGAAATGTGATAGGTTTTCAAAACCTACTTCATAATATATATCAATAGGTTTTCTGTTTTTTTCAGTCAATTGAAATCGGGCTAACTCTAGACGTTTTTGGGTAATCCATTTTTGCGGTGTAGTACTGTATGCTTTCTTGAAATCTCTCTTAAAGGTGGTTAGGCTGCGCCCAGTCAGGTAACTAAATTTTTCCAGAGGCATGTTAAACATATAATTTTGCTCCATAAATTCCACAAGGTTGATTTTATGAGGCTCCGAAAAGTCAGATAAGATATTATCAATATCCTTGTTCAAGGAACGTAAAATGGTAATTGCTTCCTGAATTTTCAATTGGGAAAGTTCCGGTGGCAATTTGTAGTTTAGGTCGAAATATGGGAATATCGAAGCGAAAAAACTATCAAGCAAAGGATTTTGTGGTAATGGCATCACATGATCAGTTTTTGAAATCAAAGCGGTTTGCAGTTTCTTTTGTTCGTAAAAAACCCTCAAAACGTCCTGACTAAGTTTTACTATAATTGCCCGATAAGGCAAGCCATCTTTATCGGATTTAATCAATGTCGATAGCTGATTTCTGGGAAATAAAAGAGTGTCACCCAGTCCTAAAAGATATGTTTTATCTGACTGGATAACTTTTAACTCACCTGATAGCACACGAACAATACAATGTTCTTCTGCAATCATTTCTGTATTGCGATGAGTGGATCCGCTGCAGGTGAAAACAATCTCTGCGTAATTATTGGTTTGTCTTGTTGCCATGATGTAAAGTTAAAAAAGAAATAAGATTCAAATAGATGAATCTTATTTCTTTCTGCTATTAAAAATCAAATTTTACCTGAGTCAATTCTTCACTTATCGCCCAAAGTTTTTGTGCAGCTTCCTCTTTCAGGGCAAAGGGAGCAACACCTCCAAATCCGCCAGGGTTTCTATAGGCAGCAGCAATATTATTATAATTAGCTTCGTCGTACTGCGCTATCTCAACGTCTTCGAGGTAGACCCCTCCAATGTTTTCCAGTTGTGGACTTGTGGCAGCCCAGACTGTTGTGGCAGCTCCCTGTTCTTTGTTTTTTTGTATGTTTTTCATTGCTGCTTCAGCTTCAAGATTTGGAGTGCCATCAGCATGCAAAATGCCCAATGTAACAAAATCCTCAAACGCCAAATGCCTGCCAAGATTGGTTTCCAAAATCAAACCAGGATGAAGAACATACGCCCTTACACCAAATGGTTTTGCTTTTTTATCCAATTCTACCGTAAAAAGCACATTTGCAGTTTTAGACTGTCCATAAGCTTCAAATTTGTCGTACTCTCTTGCAGTATAGTTTACATCGTCAAAAAGAATCGGTGAATAATGGTGTGCTGACGAGGAAACTGTCACGACCCTTGCGACATTTGCTTTTTTCAACGCCTCCCAAAGTTTGGCTGTAAGGTGAAAATGTCCTAAATGATTTGTTGAAAATTGTCCCTCATAGCCACGTTCATCGCGCTGCAAAGGTGTCCACATTACCCCTGCATTGTTGATAAGGATATGAAGCGGCCTTCCAGACGCCAAAAAGTTCTCAGCAAACGTGTCAATTGACTTAGGATCTGTTAGATTTAATGTTGCTGTCTCTACATTTGTAATCCCTTGCAAATTTTGCTTAGCTTTTTCTGCATCCCTTGAAGGAACTATCACAGTAGCTCCCGCTGAAGTTAATGCTTTAGTGATTTCTAAACCAAGACCGCCGTCACCACCCGTTACGATTGCTGTTTTGCCCTTAAGGTCTATACCTTTGATAACATCTTTGGTTGTCGATTTTGCATTGAAGCCTGAACCTATTGGTTTTTGCAATGCTCCATTGTAATTACTTTGTTCCATATTTTATTAAAATTTTATTGAGACAAAGATAGAATGCGTTTTGTGAGTGGGTTTTGTTTTAAAGTCCGAATAACTTTGTTTAAAAGGCCTGCATTTTTACCGAATCTAAAGAAATTACATGTTTTCAATTTATGAATCTAGCCCCACATTTGGTAAAGCGATAATTATTGAATGCAGCTGCTGTATTGATTTATAATAATTTTTTTATGAAAAACTGAGCAGTTTTTTTTTTAGAGCTTCACTAGATTTTCCTTTCCAAATTCAACAAGTTTGTCAATAATTGGAATGGTTTTCAAGCCTAAGTCTGTTAATCTATATTCTACCCTGGGCGGAATTTCCGGATGGGCTTTCTTGCTTACCAATTTATTGGCAACAAGCATGTTTAGTTCCTGTATAAGCATCTTTTCGCTGATACTTGGAATGGCTCTTTTAAGTTCTCCATATCGCATCACATCATCGCCGATCTGAAAGATGATCATCATGGTCCATTTACCTGCCAAAAGGCTTAACGACGCTTTTACAGGGCATTTATCATCACAAGGCAAAATTTTTTTTTCGTTCTTTTCCATTGGTTTATAACAATTCTAACTTTTTAGTAAGTACCTGACTATCATGTAAGTACTTGTGCAAAAGTAAGCAATTGCAGACCTTTGTACAAGTTTTAAATCTAAATTAAAAAAAATGAAAAAAAATGTATTAAGGACGTTGTTCGCTTTTACTTCTATTTTATTATTAAGTAATAGCATAGTTGCCCAGGAACGCAGCATTACCCTTGCAAATGAAATGAAATGGATTCCTATGCTAAAGGAAATGGGAGATAAAGGTCCAGTGTTCTCAGTAGTATTCGGAAATCTGGCAGATATTGGAAAACCAATCTGTGTAATGGTAAAGATCCCGGCAGGCACTACTTCCCCATTGCACACGCACAGTTCAAGCTACTGGGCGGTAATGATTGAAGGAAATGAAAGTGCTTATGTTGGTGATGTAAAAAATGTAAAACCTATTCCTCCCGGATCTACATGGTTTGAACCAGGCAAAAATCCGCATTGCAATAAATGCTTTGAAGGTAAGGACTGTCTTTTCTTTGTGTACTATGACAAAGGAATGGATATGCAGTTATTGAAAGAAATCAAACATTAATAAACAATAGAAAAAAAATGAAAATTTTAGTATTCGGAGCTAGAGGCTCACAACAATTCAACGTAATTGAAATAGCGAAGAAAAAAGGTGCAGAAGTTGTTGCTGCAACAAGTTCAGAAAAAAGCTTTGACAAACTTAAAAATGCTGGAGCAGAACCGGTTATTGGAAACATGAGCGATGCTGCCAAAATGAATGAAATCACTAAAGGTATCGACGCTATTGCATTTATGATTCCAGTTTCTTTGCCAAATCCATTTGACGGACTTGACTATTCAAAGAATGTGATTGATGCTGCAAAGGCAAACGGTGTTAAGAAAATTGTTTGGAATACCAGCGGATGGGTTCCTGAACAGAAGATTGGTGTTCCTACTGATGATGTTAAATTAGATATCAAAGATTATCTGGTTAACAGCGGATTGGAATATGTAATTATTGAACCTACTATTTATATGGAAAATATGATGGGTGGTTTCTGCGCGCCATTTATTAAAAGTGAGAAAAAATTAGCTTACCCTACCCCTGAAGCAATGCCTATCGGATGGATTGCATCTAAAGATGTAAGTGCCTTTGTAGTTGAAGCCATTTACAATGCTGACCTAAAAGCGGATAATTTTCAGATAAGCGGTCTTGAGAATTTAAAAGGGAACGATCTCGCAGATAGATTCTCAAAAGGATTTGGCGACCACATTGTTTATTACGCGCAGCCTCCAAAAGAATTCAAAGATATTTTAGCGCCTTACGTAGGAGAAGCCGGAGCATCAGCTGTTGCCTCATACTATGAAAGCTTGAAAACAGCTACGGTATATCCTCCAAAATTTAACCCGGAAATGAATAAGGTGCTTGAAAAATTGCCTGTAAAGATGACTTCTCTTGAAGAATGGGCAAAAGATAACAAAGCATACTTTTCCAACTAAAAATTTATGTTTTTATGAAAGTAAATCAATATAGTACACTCCTTTTCAGCGTAAAATGGAGGGAGGTTGATCGCAGACAGGTGATGCATTAATAAATATACCTTACCTCATATTACAATATGTTTCTTTTTTTTCTTACTTTTACATTTCAAGCAAGTATCTTAATAACTCAAATATTTTTTACGTTTTGAGTTTTAGTGCAAAATCGTGGCACTCCAGTTTTTTAAAATTAAAAATGCAGGAAATATGCGGGTTTTCAGCCTCAGGTTCGAATCCTGCTCTCCCCACCAAAAGGGTAAAAGAAGCGAAAACGAAAGTTTTTCAATCTTTTCAAAAACCCTCAAAAAACGTGGTAAAGCCTGCAAATCGTAAGATTCGCAGGCTTTTTTGTTTTTCTGCACTTTTCATATTTTTTTAAAACTGCACAAAATTTCTATGGCAGAATCGTGGCAGTTTTGCTTTGGAGGTGATACCTTTTTTACCACAAAAAGCTAGGGAAGTTTTAATTTTTTTAGCACAATTGCTTGCAATGATTTTTTAAAAACTGAAAACTCAGCAAAATCAACCTCTGCTGAATTATATTTGATGAATGTAAACATTATTGAAAGAGCAAAATTAAATACCGCTTGTACATCATTAAAACAACAATACTTTAGTCTAATTGGATGTATTTCTATTTTTATTAAAAAACTCTGTCGGGCTGAACTCGAAGAGCTTACCAATATTTATATGCAAAGAGGATTAAACGAAGAACTCGCCCGTAAAACTGCAGAAGAGTTAACTGCTCACAACGCACTTGAAACACACGCAAGAGATGAGCTTGGCATTAATGAAATTAAACAGGCTAATCCTTTTATGGCTGCTTTCGCTTCAGCTATATCCTTTGTGATGGTTGGCTCCTGCCACTGGTGACACCAGTTTTTGCACCAGTACAAAAAATGGTTCTATATCAGTACTGCTTTTCAATACTTTTTTAGCATCCTCAGGAATACTGGCAGCTAAAGCAGGCGGATCGCATACTTTAAAAGCCATGCTGCATATCTGCCTTTGAGGTAACTGCTTCAGCACTTGTAGGGCATCTTTTTGGCGTTCAGAATGTTTAGCTTTTTATACAATCAAAATTTAATCAAATCTTAAGTCAGTCTAAAAACTAACAAAGCACACATTTCGTTAATTAGTATAACATAAAAACATATCATCAATATGAAACTAATTACAATGTTCCTTTTATTGGGTATTCTTCCCGGAAGTATAAAATGGGAAGCTGACTTTGATAGTGCAAAAAAGATTGCAAAGGAAAAAAACGAACTCATACTTCTTAATTTTTCAGGTTCAGACTGGTGCGGTCCGTGCATTGTGATGCACAGAGACTATTTTCAAAACTCATCATTTACCGAATTAGCAGACCAAAATTTAGTATTGGTAAATGCCGATTTTCCAAGAAAAAATAAAAACATCGGTACCTCTGAACAGGTGAAACGAAATGAAGCACTTGCTGAAATATACAATAAAGAAGGAAGTTTTCCTCTAACGCTTTTACTCGACTCAGAAGGAAAAGTACTCAAAACCTGGCATGGAAAGCCACAAGGAACTCCAGAACAGTGGACAGCTGAGATAAAAGTTTTATGTGATAAGCAAAAATAAGATGTCCGTCTATCAAAAATATTCCCAGTCCCTGAAGCTGATGGGAAATATGTTCACCATTACTGTTACAGCAGGTGATCAGGCTACTGCTGACGAACATATTAGCGTTGCAATTGAAGAGATTAAACGTGTTGAAAAACTCCTTACTACGTATAAAGATGACAGTCAGACCAATCAGATTAATACTGCTGCCGGTATTCATCCTGTAAAAGTTGATACCGAAGTTTATAATCTTATTGAAAGATCTGTTGGCATATCTCGTATTACACAGGGAGCTTTTGATATTTCATACGGAAGTATTGATAAAACACTTTGGAATTTTGATCGTTCAATGACCTCGCTTCCTGATAGCGAAACAGCTTTGAAAATGGTACATCTTATTGATTACAAAAATATAATTCTGGATAAAGAAAATACAAGTGTTTTTTTGAAAGAAAAAGGAATGCGTATTGGCTTTGGAGGAATCGGAAAAGGTTATGCAGCCGAAATGGCAAAACAAGTCCTGCTGAAACGCGATGTAAAGAGCGGAATCATTAATGCCAGCGGAGATTTATGCGCATGGGGATTACAGCCAGACGCCAGCAAATGGACTATTGGAGTGGCTGATCCTGATGCTCCAAATGCCGCTTTCTCTTATATGGAGATATCTAATAAAGCGGTAGCAACATCCGGAAATTATGAAAAATTTGTAACCATTAACGGCAAAAAATATTCGCATACCATCGATCCAAAAACAGGCCTTCCTATAACGGGAATAAAAAGCGTTACCATTATTGCATCAAATGCTGAATTTGCAGATGCAATGGCTACTCCAATAGCGGTTATGGGCATCAAGGCTGGTTTGTTTTTAATAGATCAGATTCCTGATTTGCATTGCATAATAATAGATGACAACAATAAAATTTACACTTCAAAAAACATTCGCCTAAAATGAAAAATCAAAAGCAACAAAATCTCGTACTCTTGTGCAGTATTGCTTTAGCAGGCATTCTCACATCATCCTGTACTTCTGTAAAAGAATATCAGAAAGGAAAAATCAACGATTCTGAAATGGTACTTGCAAACAGGAAAATTGAAAAAACAGAACTTAGTTTTCAATCCTACCGCGAGGGAGCTTCGGGAGCAAATGCAGGTAAAAGCGGCGGAGGCTGCGGCTGCAATTAATTTTTTTGATATCATAAACAGATGAAAAGAATATTCATAACAGGATTTGCTTTACTGGCCTTATTCCAATTAAAAGCGCAAAACATACCTTCTGATTCTACGGCTTACAAAAGCAAAAAATTAAAACTGGAAGAAGTCAATTTAGTATCGAGTTATTATAAACAAGATGGTAATAATTCAGCTGTCGGAGGAGGAATCGGATCACAGCATCTGACCGATATAGCGAATACTATTGATGTCAAACTGGTTAAATACGGTGAAACAGGAATCAAACATACCTTTGATATTGAAGCAGGCATTGACCACTACACATCAGCTTCTTCAGATATGATTGACCTAAGCGCTAATTCTTCAGCTTCTTCTTCGGATAACCGCTTCTATCCTTCTTTAAGCTATCTTAGGGAGAATGAAGAAAAAGGAAGAACTTTTGGAATAGGTGTTTCATCCTCTACTGAATTTGATTATCAGTCTTTTGGAGGAAATATCAGCTTTTCACAAAAAACAAAAAATAAGAATGGTGAGTTTACAGCTAAATTCCAAACGTTTATCGACCAGTTAAAACTTATTGAGCCTATTGAACTACGCACTTCTGGTGAAAGTTACGGAAGCGCAAACCGAAACACTTTTGCCGGAACACTAAGTTATTCTCAAATCATCAACCAAAGGCTTCAGATTATGCTGGTTGGGGACATTATCAGTCAGAACGGCTACTTAAGCCTTCCTTTTCACAGGGTTTATTTTGCTGACAATACCGTTCATCAGGAAAAAATGCCTGATACCAGACTTAAAATCCCTTTGGGAATAAGAGCCAGTTATTTTTTAGGCGATAATATTATCATAAGAACGTACTACAGGTATTATACTGACGACTGGAATTTAAAAGCCCATACGGCTGATCTTGAAATACCGGTAAAGCTGACCCAGGCATTCTCGCTAAGTCCTTTTTATCGATATTATACACAGAGTGCAGCAAAGTACTTCAAACCTTATGGAGCTCATACCGCTGCTGATGAATTTTACACCAGCAACTATGATCTGTCTAAGTTTGACAGCAGCTTTTTTGGAATGGGGATGAAATTGACTCCTCCTGATGGTATCTTTGGCCTAAAACACTGGAACACACTTGAAATTAGATACGGACATTACAACAGGTCCAACAATCTGACTTCTGATATCATCAGCCTGAATATTAAATATAAATAAAATTATAGCAAAAAGTTAAAAAAAACTAACGACTGACCTTCAGTTAATTTTTTTAATACTGAACTTACGGATATTCTAAAAAGGAATATCCGTTTTTTTTACAAACGCATAAATCCAAAAATAGAATTTGAAATTAGCCCTAATCTTAGGATAAACAATTGTAGTACTTTGATATAAGGTTTTATTTCTTTGCGGGATTGTTGAGCACATTTATAATGAAATCCACACCCATTCGGATTTACTAAATTTTATCGTTTCTGTATATCGCAAAAACCCTGAAAAAATGTGATAAAGCCTGCAAATCTTAAGATTCGCAGGCCTTTTTGTTTTACTGCACTTTTCAGATTTTATAAAACTGCACAAAAATTCTATGGAAGAATCGTTGCAGTTTTGCTTTTAATAAAAATCCAGAAAATATGCAAGTTTCAATACTTAGGTTCGAATCCTGTCAAGGTCTCTAAGTAAAATCCATCAAAATTTTGATAGTTTTTGTTGGTTGTAAAAGCATTAAAACTGCGTTTTTTTACATTTTGACATCATGAAGATATTAGTAATTCTTAATTCAATCTGCTATTATTACTTTTTGTATGTTTGCAAACTATAATTAAAGTTCGTTAAAACTGAAAAGTTAGCAGATTGAAATCAGATAAATGCCATCTAATACAAATGTCTTTTTAATTAACAGTAATAAGAAATATATTAGCTGTTACTAAAATTCTTATCAGAAACAATTTCAAAAATTAATTTTCTAAAGTTATTCTATATTATAATATGAGTAGATGCTGCATTGCAAAGTTGTGGTTTGCTTTCTTTTTTATACTTATCGGGAATTTCTATCCTGTAAATCCCCAAGCGGTTTCTAATGTAGATATAACTCAAAAAAAGCATTCTTTAATTTCACAAAAAATCAACAAGCTTCTTGATCATGGCGCCGAATTTTTATACAAACCAGAAAGTTTAAAAATAGATATGGATAGTGCACGAGCTAATTTTAATCGTGCTTTTGCATTAAGCAACAAAATCAAAGACCAGAACCTCCAAAACAAATGTCTTGTAAACTTTGCAGAGCTTTTGTTTGAAGAAAATAATTATCCAAAAGCAATTGAAAATTGCCAACACGTTATTGCCTATTATAAAAAAACAAGACAATACAAAAAAGAAGCCGATTTATGGAGCATGCTCGGTAAAAGGCTATTCTGGCGGCCGTCGCGCAATTTTAAAACCTTTGAAGAAGCTACAGTTTGTTTTGATAAAGCAGCCCTGCTTTACAAAAATCTAAACAAACTAGAGGATTTTGCTTACATTCTAAAATACAAAGCAGATGCGCATTTAAATCAGGGACGATTGGATTTGGCTGAAAAAGAACTGTTTGTGGTTTTGACAATCTATAAAAAAACAGGTTATAAAAAACTGCAATTTACTTACGATTTGTTGGCCGATGTATACAGACTTAAAGGCGATTTAGGAAAAAGTCTTTATTATTCTCTTGCCTGTATAAAATACATGGAAAAGACCAAGGATTTTGTCAATGCACCTGATTTTTACGAACAGCTGGCAATTGCTTATAAAGATCTGCACAAACATGATTTAAGCATTGAATTACTAAGAAAGGCAATTTCAATTTTAAAATCTAAAGAAGAATTAGATTATACCAATTTATATGCCTTTACTGACATATTAAGCAAAGAATTAATTGAGGTAAAAAAAACAAAAGAAGCTTTAAAGCAGGTACAAAATACTATAAAAGAATATCCTCCTCAAAAAAACACTGATAAAGCGATAATTTATGGTTCTCTGGCCTATTGTTACAACAAAAATAACAAGACTAAATTAGCCGAAGCTAAGTTTACAGAAACAATAAACTTATATGAAAAGAGCAACTCTCCTATGTATATCATTGATATATCTAAAGCTTATTTTGAATTTGGAAAATTCTACGAAGAACATAAAAACTATGATAAAGCTAAGTTTAATTTTCAAAAATCACTTAATTTTTCAGCTGGAATTGTAGAACTTTCTCAGGTCAAAGAGGCAAATCTGTATTTGTTTAAAATTGATTCCGCAAAAGGAAATTATATTACGGCAATAAAATATTTTCAGAAATACAAAGATTTGAATGATTCTATTTTCAATGAAAAAAAGAACAAACAGATCGAAGAACTTCAAATTTTGTATGGTCTCGAAAAGAAAGAAAAAGAGTTTTCCGCTTTAAAATTAAATATGAATGCCGAAAAAGAGAAAACGCTTAAAGCCCAAAACACCATAAAATTAGGAATTTGTATTATGGTGTTTCTTTTAGTCAGTATACTTTTGTTTTGGATCAGTTATCGTTCTAAGAAGAAAAACAATGAACTTTTGATTAGTCAGAAAAATGAAATCGATCAAAAAAATGAGACGCTTCAAAATCTGGTAAAAGAGAAAGAATCGCTGATGCAGGAGATTCATCATCGTGTTAAGAACAACCTGCAGATTGTAATGAGTCTTTTAAACTCTCAGTCTTCTACTCTAAAAAACAAAGAAGCTTTTGATGCCATTCAGAAAAGCCAGCACAGATTGTACGCCATTTCTCTTTTGCACAAAAAGCTATACCGAACAGATATTGTAAGGGAAATTGAAATGGAAAATTACATTAATGATCTGCTGCACAACTTCCGCGATACTTTTGATATGCAGCAGATTATTTTCGAAGCAGCTATTGATTCATTGTTTCTTGATGAAGCTCAGGCGGTTTCTGTTGGCCTGATTTTGAATGAAAGTATTACAAATGCCATAAAATACGGATTTCCGGAGAATCAAAAAGGAACTATTTCAATAAGTATGAAGTCTCTTGAAAACTTTAAAGTTCAACTTCAAATTAAAGATAACGGAATTGGTTTCCCTAAAGATTTTGATGTTTCTGAGACTTTAGGCATTAATTTAATCAGCGGTTTGGCACATCAGCTGGATGGCGAAGTTTCGTTTTTTAATGATAATGGCGCTGTGGTTGAAATTCAATTTATAAAAAATAATATATCACAAAAGTAAAAGCCGATTTTTAATATTACTCCCGCATTTTCTCTTTAGTTCATGAAGGACAGGAAGTAATTTTTCATTTAAAAAAAAAGTCTGATAAGGTTTAAAAAATCTTATCAGACTTTTTTTTGCGGCATATAAAGCGCTCTAAATTTCCTTAATTCTCATTACTGCATTAATAATTTTACGATATATCGTAACAAAAAAACACAGCCAAAATCTACAAAATCCTTATAAACAAAGATATCAATAGAAAGGCATGTTATTTGGCTATTATTGTGCGTCGTTCAAATAATTCAAATAAACAATCAAAATCATTGTATTGGACAAAAGCCTGGAAGATTAATCCAGATTAAGAACTAACAGCAAAAAAAGCCTTCTTAATCTAGATTAATCGACACTCTTTCTACTCCACAATAGATTTGCAGTATCAATAACACAAACCATACAATTATAACATATTAAAAATTTAAATCAATAATTAAAAACCATAGCAAAATGAGCACAATTACAGTAAAAGACGGAACACAGATTTACTACAAAGACTGGGGAACAGGACAACCAATCGTTTTCCACCACGGATGGCCATTATCTGGTGATGACTGGGATGCACAAATGATGTTTTTCCTAAAACAAGGTTTCAGAGTTATTGCTCACGATCGCCGTGGACACGGACGTTCCGGACAAAGTTCTGAAGGAAACAACATGGATACTTATGCAGCAGACGTAGCGGCTTTGACAGAAGCATTAGATTTAAAAGATGCAATTCACGTAGGACATTCAACCGGAGGCGGTGAAGTAATTCGTTACGCAGCAAAATACGGAAAGGGACGCATTGCAAAAGCGGTAATCATCAGCGCTGTAACACCTGTTATGATTCAAAAAGAATCAAATCCAGAAGGTGTGCCATTATCTGTTTTTGACGAAATCAGACAAGGGACAGCATCTAACAGAGCACAATATTTTTACGATTTCCCTATTCCTTTTTACGGATGGAACCGAGAAGGACAAACAGTTCAGGAAGGCATCAAACACAACTGGTGGCGTCAGGGAATGATGGGTTCTGTTTTGGCTCATCACGACGGAATTAAAGCTTTCTCTGAATCTGATTTTACAGATGATCTTAAAAGTTTAGAGATTCCGGTTTTAGTTTTGCATGGAGAAGATGATCAAATCGTTCCATATGCTCAGGCTCCAAGAGCTGCGGCACTTTTGAAAAATGGAAAATTAATCGCCTACCCAGGTTTTCCTCACGGTATGCCGACAACGGAGGCTGAAACTATCAATAAAGATATTTTAGCATTTATTAAAGCGTAATCTGACAGTCTTTAATCAACCAGACTGCCTGATAAAAATTCCTTTTTTACAGGCAGTTAAAAAAATCTTCTTATGAGTTTATTTCAACACCCCCCATTTGACACGGTTACAGAAGCGCTTCAATGGCTGAATCTTCAAGGTTTTACACAAAACTTTAATCTTGATGTAAACTGTATTCGTTACAATAATAATTCGCAGTCTATGTCTCCTGACGAATTTAAGATTGAATATATTTTTCGTTTTGAAGGTGATACAAATCCCGGTGACGAAGATATTGTCTACGGAATTATATCTGAAGTCTACAATATAAAAGGGGTTCTCACAAGCGCTTTCGGTATTTACGCCGATGCTGTTTCTGTAGAAATGATTAGAAAACTTTCTACGCATTAATGTGCAAATTGTGTTTATAAAAACAAAAAGAACTTTTTTTAATTCATAAACATTTTACCTCTAACATTTCACATAATAAACTAATTAATAATTTTTTAAAATAAATATCATGAAACCATCTGCAAACTTATTATCGCCAGATAATCACGCATTAGTATTAATTGACTTTGAAGGTCAAATGGCATTCGCTACAAGCAATATCTCATTAAGCGAATTGCGTACAAATGTTGCCATTATCGCTGGTGCATCCAAAATATTTAACGTAGCAACAGTAGTAACAACAGTTGCCGAAGAAAGTTTTTCGGGTCCTGTTTTTCCGGAAGTGGAAGAGTTTTATCCAATCGCAACTTCAGGATATATCGATCGTACGACAATGAATACCTGGGAAGACGAACATGCATACAAAGCGATTGTAGCTAAAAACAAGAAAAAAATAGTTCTTGCAGGATTATGGACAAGTGTCTGCATTGTTGGACCTGCATTATCAGCTCTTGAAGAAGGTTACGAAGTATATATCATTACTGATGCTTGTGGAGATGTAAGCAACGAAGCTCACGAACGTTCCGTACAAAGAATGATCCAGGCAGGTGCTCAGCCAATTACTTCTATTCAATATTTATTGGAACTTCAAAGAGATTGGGGACGTCAGGAAACCTATGTTCCGGTAACTGATTTAATGAAAAAATACGGTGGTTCTTACGGATTAGGAATTCACTATGCTCACAACATGTTGAAACACTAAATCAATTTCAAAGTTCAATGGCAATGACAATTTCAAAATTCAATAGTAATATCAAACTTGAAACTTGAAAATTGAAAATTCAAACTTGAAACCTGACACGAGGCTTTAGCCGAATTGGCGGAGCAAACAAAACAAACAAATCTCTTACGCTTCATTATTTTTGGAATCAACAAAATCCATATCAAACAACGTCAAATTACTTTTTCTTTTTCTCTTTTTGGGAAATATGGCATTGGCTCAAAATTTTAAGCTTTTGCGTTATGACGAAAATTACGAATCGCTGAAAGATTCTACAAGAAACTTTTATGAGACTTTAAAATTTGTCCCTTTACATCAAGAGAAAAAATTTTACCTGTCTTTTGGAGGCGAAGCGAGATATGAATATGTTGATTTCAATAATGAAGATTGGGGAAGATTAAATATTGGACATAACAATTTCCTTTTACAGCGTTACGATATTCATACCAACATTCATTTAGGAAAAAATTTTAGAATATTTGGGCAATTAAGAAGTGCATTGGAAGATGGCAGAGTAAATGGAGCAAGAGGAATAGACGAAGATCAATTAAACATTCAGAATCTGTTTGTAGATATCACTCTTTGGCAGCAGAAACATAAAAAACTGATTGTTCGCGCCGGAAGACAGGAACTCGATTACGGTTCAGGAAGATTGATTTCGGTTCGAGAAGGACCAAATGCAAGATTGTATTTTACAGGCGGAAAGATCATGTACTCCTCTACCCGATTCTCGATTGACGTTTTTGCCATGATGGCCGATACGATTTACACAGGTGTTTTTGATAACAAAATGTCAAAAAAACTGAATCTTTGGGGTGCTTATTCGAAAATAATTTTCTCAAAAGCAGGAAATCTGGACTTATATTACCTCGGAATCAAAAGAAATGAATCGCTTTTTGAACAAGGAATTGCTCCCGAAAAACGACATACCGTGGGTACAAGATTCTGGAAATACGGAGGCGGTTTTATTTATAATCTCGAAGCCGCTTATCAATTCGGAAGTTTTGGTTCTGGAAATATAAACGCCTGGACAGCATCGGCAGATTTGGGGTATTCTTTTGAAAACATCAAATTTAAACCGACCATAAACCTTCGAAACGATTATATCTCAGGAGATCAAAACAAAGACAATCAGAACCTACAGACATTTAATCCGCTGTATCCAAAAGGAGGTTATTTTGGCTTTAGCCCGCAAGTTGGGCCAGTGAACCTTATCGATATTCATCCGTATGCCACAATGGATTTATTTCCGGCGCTGAAGATGCAGGTCGATGTGGTTTTTAACTGGCGATTCTCAACACAAGACGGAGTTTACAGACCAACCGGAATGCTAAATCTTCAGGGAAGCACATCAGACGAACGCTATATCGGAACCGCTTATTTGGCCAATTTCACTTATAGCCTCAACAAATATATCTCGTTCGTAAGCGGGATTCAGTATTTTAAAACTGGGGCTTTTATAGATGATATCATTCCAAATTCTAAAGACGGTATTTTCTGGAATGCCCGACTCGGATTCAAATTTTAACAATACACTAAATTCTAATTATGAAAGCAGATTTAATTTTATTCAACGGAAAAATTCATAGTTTCAATCACGAAACGCCAAATGTAACCGCTGTAGCCATAAAAGACGGAAAATTTATTGCAGTTGGAAATGACAGCGAAATCATGAGTTTTGCATCAGAAGAAACGAAAATCATAGATCTTTTAAACCGAAGAGTTGTTCCGGGAATCAACGATTCGCATATTCACTTAATCCGTGGCGGATTGAATTATAATTTGGAATTGCGTTGGGATGGTGTTCCTTCGCTTGCTGATGCGCTTCGAATGCTGAAAGAACAAGTAGACCGCACTCCAAATCCGCAATGGGTTCGTGTCGTGGGCGGCTGGTCAGAGTTTCAGTTTGCCGAACGCAGAATGCCGACATTAGAAGAAATCAATGCAATTGCTCCGGAAACACCTGTTTTTATCCTGCATTTGTACGACAGAGCCATTATGAATAGAGCAGCTTTAAAAGCGGTTGGTTACAACAAAAATACGCCAGCTCCTCCGGGCGGTCATATCGAAAGAGACGCAAACGGAGAACCGACTGGATTAATTATCGCGACACCTAATGCCATGATTTTGTATTCGACTTTGGCAAAAGGTCCTACTCTTTCGTATGAACATCAAATCAATTCGACGCGTCATTTCATGAAAGAATTAAATCGTTTCGGAATCACAAGCGTGATCGATGCCGGCGGCGGTTTTCAGAATTTTCCGGACGATTATAAAGTGGTGAATGAATTGAACGAAAAGAATCAATTGACAGTAAGAATCGCTTATAATTTATTCACACAAAAACCAAAACACGAATTTGAAGATTTCTCTGATTGGATTGATACCGTAAAATTATATCAGGGAAACGATATGTACCGTCATAACGGTGCAGGTGAAATGCTGGTTTTCTCAGCTGCCGATTTTGAAGATTTTTTACAGCCAAGACCTGATTTACCAGAAAATATGGAAGCAGAACTGGAAAAAGTAGTTCGCCTTTTGGTAGAAAACCGCTGGCCGTTTAGACTTCATGCCACTTACAACGAAAGCATTACCAGATTTTTGAATGTCTTCGAAAAAATAAATCGTGACGTTCCGTTCAACGGATTACCTTGGATTTTTGACCACGCTGAAACTATTGACGAAAGAAATATCGAACGTGTAAAAGCGCTTGGTGGCGGAATCGCGGTACAAAGCAGAATGGCCTATCAAGGCGAATATTTTACCGATCGTTACGGAGCAAAAGCTGCCGAAAACACACCGCCAATCAAAAAAATGATTGAAATGGAAGTTCCTGTTGGAGCGGGTTCAGATGCTACACGCGTGAGCAGCTACAATCCGTGGGTTTCTATGTATTGGATGACAGTTGGAAAAACCGTTGGAGGTTTACAATTATACAATGAAACTAGATTGAACAGAAAAACTGCTTTAGAATTATACACAAGAGGAAGTGCCTGGTTTTCTCAGGAACAAACTAAAAAAGGCGATATTAAAACCGGAATGTTTGCCGATTTAGTGGTTTTAGATCGTGATTATTTCAGCATTGACGATGAAGACATCAAAAAAATCGAAGCCGATTTAACGATTGTTGACGGAAAAATTGTCTATGCAAATGGCGATTTCTCTTCATTCTCGCCACCACATATTCCGATTCTGCCCGATTGGTCGCCGACAAATATTTACAATGGATATCCGGCACGAAGCAGTTTTCAAAGTACAATTGAGAAAAATGCACATACTCATGCAAAACCAGGTTTAACATCACAAATACACAGTTGTAGTGGCAGCTGCGATGTGCACTTACACAATCATGACGCTGCAAGATTGAGCAACGTTCCTGTTAATAATTATAATGCATTTTGGGGCGCTTTAGGCTGTTCTTGTTTTGCTTTTTAAAAATAAACGTAATGATAGACCTTATAAGACAAATCCTGAACTCAGATCTAGGAAGTTCATTCAACAATGCTGCAATTCTGGTTTTTAGAATTCTATTGGCTGTCGAACTTTTCAGAGTACACGGAATGAAAAAATTCAGAGTCGAAAACGGACAAAAAGAACACGTTCCTAATCCGCTTCATCTGCCTGAAAAACTAAACGGATTAGTAGCAACTTTCTCAGATACTGTAGTTCCGTTTTTTATGATTCTCGGACTCGGAACACGCTTAGCCGTTTTGCCAACAATTGGCGTAACAGCTGTCGGTTATTTTGTGGTTCACCGAAAAGATTCACTAGAAGTGCGCGACGTTCCTTTTATGTACACTTTATCCTTATTACTAATTCTTGCTCTTGGAGCAGGAAAATATTCACTTGATTATTATTTACTAAACCTAATTTAAAATGAAAGCAAACATCGGAATTAAACAAGAAAACATTAACAAAGTAGTTGATGTATTAATTAAAGTTCTTGCAGATGAATTTGTATTGTACACCAAGACCAGAAGAGCGCACTGGAATATTGAAGGACCCGACTTTTACAATAAACATCTTTTCTTCGAAAAACAATATGAAGAACTAGACGAAATTATGGATACTGTTGCAGAAAGAGTAAGAGCTTTAGGCCATTATACGCCTGCAACTCTAAAAGATTTTTTAGAATTGACGCATCTTTCAGAAGAATTAAAAGAAAAAAATGATAGCAGTGGCTTTATCAAAGAATTACTTCTGGATCACGAAAGCATCATTATTTTCCTGCGTGAAAACATCAATAGTATTGCTAATGAACTACAAGATGCCGGAACCAGCGATTTTATAACAGGTCTTGTTGAAGATCACGAAAAAATGGCGTGGATGCTTCGTGCACACTTAAATTAATTCTATGGAAATTCAAAAAAACATTTGGTATGTAACCCTGCTGCTCACTATGATTGCAGGGTATTGTGATACCGTAACTTTTGTTGCCGCAGATTCGATATTTTCGGCGCACGTTACGGGCAACTTTATTGTCTTCGCTTATCAGATCATCAAAGGTTCCGATGTGCATGCGTGGATAAAATTATTGACTTTTCCAATCTTCATATTAGCCGTAATTGTGGGCGGAAGAATCGCTTTAAAAAGTGTAAACCGATATACTATTTTATTTTGGGAAGGCGTAATATTAGTTTTATCAGGAATCGCTTCTTACGTGTTTGGTTACTTAGAAAATTTTTCAGAATGGACGATGTACGCTGTAGCTATGTCAACTGTATTTGCGATGGGACTTCAGAATGCTTTCGGAAAATTGTTTGCTAAAGAAACTCATGGGCCAACAACTATGATGACCGGAAATGTAACACAGGCATCATTAGATTTAGGCAATTTAATTAAAAACGGGACAAATGATGCCGATTCGTTTTTAAGTTTTAAGAAACAGATGGTTACTATTTTCGGTTTTTTAATTGGATGTTTTCTTGGTGCCGTTGCCGGAAAATTCTTTGGCTTAGGAACTTTAATTTTACCCGGAGCAGCCATGATAATTTGTTACTGGTATCATAGAAACAGCTAAACTTTAAACACATGAATTTGCAGATTTATGATAATTTATTATCTCTAAAAATGAATAATACATCCTTCTTTTCTGTCAAAAAAAATGTGTCTGCTTTAGGCAGTATTTTGATGTTTTTAATAGCAAATCTTGAAGTAATTTCCCAAACAAAACAAAATTTCATTTTATCAAAAACAGATAAAAATCTTTTTTTGTTCTTCGCACACGACAAACTTCAAAAAATTCAAACCCGCAATGACGTTGTCAATCTGTATGTTTTTATAGTAAGTTTGGTTGTTTTAGTACTTTTTATGATATTATTTTACAATTGTTTTAGATTAAAAAAGATAATTAAGGAACAACTGGAAATAAAAAATCAGGAAATCACTAAGCAAAACGAACTTACTAAAAAAATGTTTCTCGAGAAAGAATGGCTTTTAAAAGAAATTCATCATCGGGTAAAGAATAACCTGCAAATTGTCATTAGTTTACTAAATACGCAATCGGCTTATCTTGATAATGAAGATGCCTTGATCGCAATACAGAACAGTAAACACAGAATGCAGGTAATGTCTATCATTCATCAAAAATTATATCAATCAGACAATCTGGCCAATATAGACATGGATTGGTATATTTTTGAATTGATAAATTATATCAAAGACTGTTTTGATATCGATGACCGGATCAATTTTATTTTAGACATAGAAAAAGTATATCTTGATGTTTCGCAAGCTGTTCCGTTGGGATTAATAATTAATGAAGCCATAAATAATTCCATAAAGTATGCATTCCCTTTTGAAAGTAAAGGCACTATACATTTGCTGCTCAAAAATACCGAAGAAGATAATTACAAACTGATTATAGCAGACAACGGTGTTGGTATTACCGAAAATTTTGATGGTCTTGAAAGAAATTCACTAGGGATGAATTTAATAATAGGGTTGAGCAACCAAATTGACGGAACTTTAGCTATCATAAATGATGACGGATTGCAAATCAAACTTACCTTTACTAAAAATACAGAATTTGAAGAACCGTCTGATAATTCTGAAATTGTCTAAATTTACAGAATGAAGGAGAAAATTCTAATTGTTGAAGATGAATTTATAGTAGCAAACGATTTAAAAATCATGCTGCTGAAAGCTGGTTATCAGATAACGGCGATTGTTTCTTCTGTGATTCAGGCACGTAAATCCATCGAAGAAAAAAGACCTGACTGGGTTTTACTGGATATTATGCTAAAAGGTGATTTAACTGGGATTGATCTGGCGTGGGAGCTGCGCGAGATGCAATTGCCGTTTCTGTATATTTCTGCCAATACCAATCAGTCAACCTTAGAAGCAGTGAAGGCAACAAATCCGTATGGTTTTATGGTAAAACCTTTTAGAGAACGTGATCTTATTGTAATGCTGGATATTGCAAAATACCGATTTAATCAGGAAAAAGGAACGCTGTCAGACATTCATACCAAAGAAAAAGCACAGGAAATTAACGGAATTATTGGAAACAGCCAATTACTGCAGGAAGCAATCGAGAAAATAAACATTGTAGCGCCGGCGCAAACTTCTGTCTTAATTCTTGGCGAAAGTGGTACGGGAAAAGAAAAAGTCGCGCATGCTATACATGATCTTTCTGCTCATAAATCAAGTTCAATTGTGGTTGTAAATTGTGCTGCGTTGCCACATTCACTAATAGAATCAGAACTTTTTGGACATGAAAAAGGTGCTTTTACAGGTGCAAATTCATTACGAATCGGGAAGTTTGAGCAGGCACATAACGGAACTATTTTTCTGGATGAAATTGGTGAACTTCCACTCGACTCTCAGGTAAAGTTATTGCGCGTTTTACAGGAAAAAGAAATTCAGCGTTTAGGCGGAAATTCAACGATAAAAATTAATGTTCGCATTGTGGCCGCAACCAACAGATCGTTGGAAAAAGAAGTGGCAGAAGGACGTTTCAGACTTGATTTATATTATCGATTAAATGTTTTTCCGATTCAGCTTCCAGCTTTAAAAGAACGCAAAGAAGATATCGAGGCTTTGGCCCATTATTTCTTAAAAAAATATGCCGCCAGTTCCAGAAAGAATGTTTCAGGTATAAGTCCTTCAGCTTTAGAACAATTAATGGATTATGATTGGCCTGGAAATGTCCGCGAACTCGAACATTTGATAGAAAGAAATATCCTGCTTTCAAAAACAAATGAAATAGAAAAATTTGATTTACCGCAATCTGTTTACAGTCCGGTACAAGAAAGTTCGGGTAAAATAAAAACTATGGAAGAAATGGAAAAAGAACATATTTTGACCGCACTGCAAAATTGCAGTGGTAAAGTTTCTGGCCCAGGTGGTGCAGCAGAACTTTTGCAAATGTCCGCACAAACTTTGTATTCAAAAATCAAAAAATTAGGGATAAAACAGGGATATAATTAATCTACATTAAGTGTACTTAACTCTAAGCTTCACGAACTTTGTAATTATAAAACCAACACATAAAAACAAAAAAATTGCGGACTTTGCATAAATCTTTGCGCTCTTTGCGGTTAAAAATCAAAAAATTATGGAAACAATTAAACTAGAATTGGACGAAAAGAAACACGGCAATTTCAATCTGTACGCTGATGGAAAAAAACAAGGCGAAATGACCGTAAGCCTAAAAGACGATTTATTAACCGTTTACCACACAGGAGTTGAACCGGAAGCCGAAGGAAAAGGATACGCCAAGAAACTTCTTGAAGAAATGGTTTCCTATGCACACAAACATAAAATGATGGTTAAAGCCCTTTGCCCGTACGTACACGCACAGTTCACGAGACATCCCGATGAATATCAGGATATTTGGAAAAAATAATTTAAAACATAAGCTATGAATTTTGATACAATTACAGCTGGCGTGCCTTTAAATGAGGCAAAAAAAGCCTTAATTATGCTTCATGGACGCGGAGCAACACCACATGATATTTTATCGATAGCAAAACACCTTGATGTTAAAAAATTTGCTTTGGTAGCACCGCAGGCAGAAAACAGAACCTGGTATCCATATTCGTTTTTAGTTCCTATTAAAGAAAACGAGCCTTCTTTTTCAAATTCGCTTCACGAACTTTCGCAAGTTTTAATTGCAGTACAGCAAAACGGAATAGAAAAAGAAAATATTTATTTCCTGGGATTTTCGCAGGGCGCTTGTCTAGCCTTAGAATTTACAGCGAGAAACGCGGCAAAATATGGCGGTGTTGTGGCTTTTACTGGCGGACTTATCGGCGATAAAGTGTATGAACAACATTATCACGGAAACTTTGAAAATACACCAATTTTCATCGGAACAAGTGATCCTGATTTTCATGTTCCTGTAGAAAGAGTAAATGAATCTGAAGAACTTTTAAAAAAAATGGGGGCGAATGTGACCAAAAAAATCTATAATAATATGGGACACACTATCAGTCAGGACGAAATTGATTTAGTAAATCAGCTTATTTTTTCTAAGAAATAATGATTCAGATTACGAGAGTTTACAGCGACGAAAATGGCGAAAGTCATTTTGAAGATTTTGAAGTTCCGTTGAAAAATAACGGCGATATCGGCTTTTTGTCTGAAGATGAACCTGTAAATCGATCGTTTTTAGAGAAGTAAAACGCTCTTATGATTATGATTTCCATAATGCACCAGACCGTCAATATATTGTTTTATTAGACGGAGGCGTAGAAATCGAAACTTCACTGGGAGAAAAAAGAACTTTTGAAACGGGTTCTATATTATTAGTTGAAGACACAACCGGCAAAGGACACAAAACAAAAAATATAGAACCGAAGCTTCGAAAATCAATATTTGTAAAACTAGAAAATGGATAAAATATTTTTATTAATTCAGCTTAAAAAATGTTCTTTTTTAATGCCTAATTTCTTCATTTTAGAAATTAGTGTTGTGCCTGGCAGATTTAGCAAAACGGCGGCGCCCCGAGGTCCGGAGATTCTGCCGTCACATTTTTTTAAGGTTTTCAAAATATGCTCCTTCTCTACTTCCTGTAAGGTTTTAGTATAAAAATCATTTTCGACGGCATGAGTTTCTGCAGCAAAAACTTTCGGAAAATCCATTTCTTTAATGCTGTCGTCTTTGGCAAACAAAACACTGCGTTCGACTATATTTTCCAGTTCACGGACATTTCCGGGCCAGACATTTGCCATCATGCCTTTGACTACTTTTTTAGAAAAACCTTTAATTTTTTTCCCAATTTTCTGCGAATGCTTTTCTAAAAAGAAGTTTCCGAGTAATTCGATATCTTCTTTACGTTCCCGTAAAGCAGGCAATTGAATCGGATATACATTTAAACGATAAAATAAATCATTTCTAAAACGGCCTTCTGCCACTTCTTTTTCAAGTGATTTGTTGGTTGCGGCAATTACTCTGGTGTTTAATTTGATGTTTTTATTCCCACCTACCCTTTCTATTTCTTTTTCCTGTAAAACCCGAAGTAGTTTTCCCTGAAGCTCTAAAGGCATCTCTCCTATTTCATCCAGGAAAATGGTGCTGTTTTCGGCTTGTTCAAATTTTCCAATTTTCAAATCGGTTGCTCCTGTGAATGCACCTTTTTCATGTCCGAATAATTCACTTTCGATTAAGTTTTCCGGGATTGAAGCGCAATTCACTTTGACCATATTTTTATTAGAAACCAAAGACAATTGATGTATGGCACATGCAATTAGTTCTTTACCTGTTCCCGTTTCGCCAGAAATCAAAACCGTAGAATCGGATCCTGCTACCCGGCTGATTAATTCATAGACGTTTTGCATGACATCACTCCTGCCAACAATTCCGTAAAAATGATCTGTTTCTGTATGGATTGCTGCTGCTTTTCTTTCACCAAAATTATTTTTTAAAAGCTTTAATTCGGCCAGATTATTTTCGTATTCTGATGCCAGTCTAATATTGTTAACCGTAATTGAAAGCTGTGTTGCAATACCACGAAGAATTCGATTGGATTCTCTGTCGAAAACAGCTGGATTTTTGTAGAAAAGAAAAAGAACGCTCCGGTTTCCTTTTAAAGACGGAAACCCAATTCCGATTCCGTTTTTGATGTTTTTATTATTTAATGAATGAAGATAATCCGGAAGTTTACTTTCTGTGAATGTTTTTAAGTCGAAAATCACCGCTTCGGCAGAATCTGTAGCAGTTTCAAAAAAACCATCACTTGTTAAATAGCTTTTACTTACTAACCTTTTTTGATCTGAAAATTGATAGAAAATGGTATAAGTGCTCTGATTCTCTTCCGCGAAAGCGAAAATAAAATCATCAAACAAAAAATGTTCTTTCAATACACTACTTACTATTTGATGAAATGATTCTTTGTTCAAAACTTCAGAAAGTGATTTACAAATCGATAAAACGAGCAATTGTTCTCTTTCTCTTTCCTGCAATCTGTTGAGCATAATTTCGGTTTGATTTGTCGGCTTATTCATAACTGGTAACTGTGTAGTCTTTTTGTGCTTAAACCGTAAATTTAAGAAATAGCCTTTGTTAAAATACTGCTGATTCTCTAAATAAAAACATTTTACGCACATAAATTTACGATATATCGAAGAATTAAAAATAAACTAACAACGTAAAACCTTTGTTTTACAAGGCATTAATTAAAAAGGAATAGAATTTGGCAATAAGCAGACAGCAAAAAAAGAGTGGCTTTTATTTCTTAATCTAGGTTAATCGATCAACAGCCATAACGGATGTAAATTTGTAATAGAAAAATCAACAACAATTTAATACACAAATATCATGGAAAATAAAATTTTAGGTTTACACCATATTACTGCTATTGCAGGTGATGCCAAACGTAACTTTAACTTTTACTCTAATATATTAGGATTAAGATTTATCAAAAAAACAGTAAATTTTGATGATCCCGGAACGTACCATTTTTACTTTGGTGACGAAGTGGGAAGCGCTGGAACAATTTTGACTTTTTTCCCATGGGGAGAAGGTATCCAGCAAGGAAAAAAAGGTTCCGGAATGGCAACAGAAATTGGGTATTCTGTTCCAAAAGGCAGTTTAGATTTCTGGCAGAAACGTTTTGAGCAATACAATGTGATTTACAACAAACCGGCAGAAAAATTTGGAGAAAAATACTTGACTTTCTTAGATCCGGACGGTTTAAAATTAGAGTTAATCGAATCTAAAACACACGATAACAGAAAGCCCTGGGAAACTGAAGAAGTAAAAGCAGATGTGGCTACTAGAGGTTTTCATAACATTACTTTGACTTTAAATAATATCAAACCAACTGCAGCTATTTTAACTGAAATATTTGGTTATAAATTAATCGATCAGGATGTTAACCGTTATCGCTACGCAACTGATACAGTAGATAATGCAGCAATTGTAGACTTGGTTGAATTGGCTGATGAAAAACGTGGTCTTAATGCAAACGGAACTGTCCATCACGTTGCTTTTAGAGTAAAAAATGATGAAGTTTTAATGCACTTCCGTGAAAAAATCGAAGCTCACGGATTGTCTATTACGCCGCAAATTGACAGAAATTATTTCCACTCTCTGTATTTCAGGGAACCAGGCGGCGTTTTATTTGAAATCGCTACCGACAATCCTGGATTTACAGTAGATGAGAGCTTAGAAGAATTAGGTAAAAACTTAAAACTTCCTTCTCAATATGAATCTGACAGAGCTGCGATTGAAGCCCATTTGGTTAAGATAAATTAATTCTAATATTTTTTCAATCCAACGATTGTATAATGTGAAAAACAAATAATTTTATTGAAATAATTAATCTTGTTGACATGGATTGCAATATCTTATCAGACAGTTTAAATGCGGAAATGATTAAAGAACAGCAAAAAACCGGTGAATAAGGATAGTTAAAAGATTTTTTTTTAACATTCAAAAAAAAAGCTTGTTGTAATTTTTGAGCAGGCATTCTAACTGTTTCTTTATGAGACAGAAGGTAATGTCAGATAGTCATCGGTCGTAATGCTGTAAATCCTGACAGTTATTTTGTAATGTAAGTGTGAGCTTATTTTCTAATTTGAGGCAAAATTAAAAATTTACTATCATGGACGATAAAATCAACACAGGAAAACTTTTTCATCAGGCAGATGGCAAGATATTGAATTCAGACAGAAAGGGCACAGACCTGAACAGCAATCCTTATGATTCTGAAAATCTCGACAATGAGTCAGACAGCGACTCAAAAGACATAACCGAACAAGACATTGAAAAGGATCTTTTAAATAATGATCCATCAGAAGGATTTGAAACAGAAGTTAACAGTTCGGTGAGCAGTGAATTTGAAACCATTGAACTGGATCAGGATAACCCGGTGAACAAAGAGTTTGAGATTGGCGAGCTCAGCAATGAAGAGATTAAAAACGATGAACTTAACGATGACCACAAAAATAATGACCGGTCCGGCAGCAAAAAATTTTAATGTATAGAGATTTTGACTCAAACAAAAAGAACTGCTGTCATCAGCAGTTCTTTCAATAATACAGCAACATGTTTTACAATCTCATATTATGTACAAGACTGTTGCTGTTTTGACTGAATGCAAACTCCACCAAAACCAAACAGTGCTTTACCGCAAAAATCAAGCATAAGGCAAAACTTAAATCTAAACCATCTTCTTTTTCTTTTCTAAATATTTAGCATATCAGAATAATCTATGCAAAGTGCTGTTATGTGTTTTTGTGGCCAAAGCTAAAAAAACAACAATGCTGCCACCAAGTAAATGAGGAAGGAACACCTTTCCTGCAAAACCGAATATCCATGGCGAAAGCGCAAAAAATATACCGGACAGAATCTCAATAAAAATATGAGCCTCCATCGGAAGGAGCTTATATATTCCGGCTTCGTAATCTGTCTGCAGACTTAAAAAGATTGTGAAAATACCAAATATATAAAAAATAAGACTTTGTACTGAATGCGCTTCTAAGCCAAATAACGATGGGACAAAAAGCAGCAACAGGCCTATTAAGTAGTCTATATAACCGTGGAATTTTGTTTCTAAAAATTTCATAACTATTAATTTATGATGCAAAATTACACTGTAAGCCTTATGGGAAATTTATATTTTAAAATAATTCCATTATATAATTAAAGGAAAAATAAAAAACTAACTGGAGGCAAGCAAAGCTGTTTTTAAGGCTTCAAACGCATCTTCAATTGTAATTGTCAATGTATGATTCTTATTCTCTATTTTACGAATCATATCCGAAAGAATAAGCTGTACACAGTTACCATAAACTTCTCCTTTTGTTTGCTGTATTTCAAATGTTCCGGAAAGCATCTGGTCAGTTTCGTAGTGTATGCCGCCTGCAAAGATTCCTTGTTTTTTTTCTTCTCCATCTGTAACAGAACCCCAGCCCTCGGGTCTGGACTCATCGCTCATTTCTCCAAATTTTTCAAAATGAGTTTCAGCCCAGCCGGGAATATTTTTAAGAAGCATTCTTGTATCTGCATTGCCCAGAATTTTGATCTTGCCTTTCATCGGCATCCAGCCTTCAATTTCAATACGAGCGAGATCATAAGCCAATTGAATGGTAGTCTGTTCGAAAAATCCAGGACCTGAGAAGGCATGATAATAAGAGGCTGTCAATCCTTCATCATACTGAACTAATGCCGAAACACGGTCGCGTTGCTGCTCATTGCGATCGTGCCAAACACCGCATACTTTTTTACGCTTTTGTCCTCCCAATGCATTTATGATATCAAAAAAATGCACGCCGTGTTCTACCATAATACCTCCGGAAACTTCCTTGTTCCAAAACCAGTGTTCTGGAGGTAATGCTTCATCCTGTGCATAATTGTTAACAACAGCATGACGGATTTTACCAAAAACTCCTTTGTTTGATAATTCTTTAATAGCCTGTATGATAGGATTGTAACGAATCATATGATCAACCGTAATCACTCTGCCTGTCTCTTTTTGAACCTCAAGAATCTGTCTGGCTTGCTCTTCTGTTATGGCTATAGGTTTTTCGAGCAGTACATGTTTTCCCGCTTTCATGGCTGCACAAGCCATTTCGGCATGAAGACCTGGCGGTGTAACAATACTCACAATATCGATTTCAGAGTCTTCTATAAGATCTTCCCAGTTTGAGTATCGTTCTAGTTTTTTCGCATCCTGAATATGCGTTCCGTGATCTGCCACAGCTGTAACCTCCACATTATCAATTTTAGACCACCAGTGGTGCAAAAATTTACCAAATCCGCCATATCCTATTATTCCAACTTTATATTTTTTCATAAATACTATTTTTATATCTGTAAAATTATCTGCTATTTAATCCGGTAGTTCTTCTATAGTTTTGGGTTCAATTAACGGCTGCACATTCATATGATGTCTGTAAAGGCTTGAGGTTTCATACGCCAGCTTTCGGACACGCATTATATTTCCTAATGGCCGGTGCTCGGGCAGGCAATGAAACGGATTAAAACTCAAAACATCATCTGCATAAACACGACGTTCAGGACTATAAGACAGCTGCGGTCTAAAAATTAGTTTTGCAACAGGCTGATAAGGACTTTCATCTTCTGGCCATTGTACAGATCCGTCTTCAACCGGCATGGTTTCAAGATTGGTACAAAGCTGTACGCCCATCTCATACTCAGCCGTTCCCTTCTCGAAGAAATCAGAAATAATTTTGGTTAAAAACGCATTTTCATCTGCATCAATAATTTTCTCATCTATTTTTTTTCCTGATAATTCTTTAATATTTTCCGAAAGTGGCTTTACATTAATTTTCGCTACGTAATTTCCGTAACGAAGAGCCGCCATGCTGAAATAGGTATCTCCCAAAATATGCGGACCCGGTGCGCTCAATTGATTGGTATCATCAGCCAATCCAACAGCGGCCAGAACATTTTGTACGCCAACAGCCGCTTTCTGTGCTATTTTCTGGACAAACTCTCCGTTTTGCGCCTGGCTTTCGAGTCCTTCCTGCATTTTTAAATATTCTTTTATAGTTCCTGTTGGAATAATCGGATAGTTAACTAACAAAAAGTCCTGAGTCATTGCATCTGCTAATTCCGGGAGCAGCTTTTGACCTTCAACACCAATTATTTTGATGGCCATTCCTCTAAATGCTGACATTTTATCGGGTACAATTGCTGACTGTGCTGTTGAGAAACGCACAATAACCGGATAAGTTTTTGGATTTCTAAATATTCCCTGCGAAAGATGTTCAGGCAGTTTATCATATATTTGAAGTTCTCCTTTTAAAATTCCGTGGCTTTTAGCATGTGCATCACGAATGGCATGACGGTATTTTTCATACATGAGTTTGTTCACCCTAGCCATAGAATCTACAATTTTCTGAGTGATTTCTTGCTCGTATGGCTGCTGCACTTCGACATTTTCATTAAAAGGAACATAATTGCGGATAGATGTCATAAGTGAAATTTTATTCCCTCTAAAATAATATTTGCGTTGAAAAACTCTTTATATAGTTTTTCCGTATTGTTACATAATCACGCGGCAATACATCAAAAACAAAATAGCCATTAAAGATGAGGTTTTGAATATTCACGGCCTTTCAGGTTTGACTATGGAGAAATGTGCAGAATAAATTTTAGACTAGATTTACTTAATTCTACAAGCAACTACTGGGAAGAGAAATGTACTTCGCAGATATATTGTTCTCTTTTACCTGGATATTTGTAGCTAAAGTAATCGGCATACATAATCTCTATTCAACTATTACTTTTGAACTTTTTTGTGGTACACTAGTCGTGTCGGTGTTTGTTCCTGTAGAGTCAAGACTTTTTCCGTCACTGCCAACTCCTGCACTTATATTGTTTTTACATGACAATAGTAATAGAGTAATCAACAGGATTACGATCAAGTTTAAATTTAAATACTTTTTCATAATAATTATTTATTGCAGTATAATTACACTTTACAGCTTTATGGTTCTTTAAATTTGATGAAATAGAATTTGGAACTATTGTATTACTAATAGCAGAGGTTATATGGCATCATCTCTTTTAATCTTGCTAAAGCCTGTTATTTACACTTAGTTTTTCGGACCTATTTCTTGGTTCGTTTTCCTAAATTCAAGCTCAGAAAAATCAGATACGAAATCAGCAATAATCTGGTTGCCCGAAAATGCATTATTTATATTGTGAAACTTATTTACTTTACGTACTATAAAGAATAGTTTTTTAGTAAACTTTTAATGGTTTGTGTCTTTCTTTTCCTGTTCTTTATAATATTCCTGCAAAATATAAAATGCTTTCTTTTTATTGCCATACTCATCAATAAGTCCTTTTCGGTTAAACCCGTTTTGATATTCCGGATTATTTCTTTTTGGAGATTTAAAATCAAATAGTATCCATGGGCTGACACCCACATAGTTTTTCGGAAATTTATTTTTAAACATATCTATTTGCTCCTTATAAAACCATTCCTGATATTCCTCGCTGAAACGGCTTTCCTTTTCGTCATTAAAACCAAATTTTGCTTCTGCTCCGGTTTCACTAATAAAGAAAGGCTTTTTATACTTACTGCCCCACTCTGCCGTTCTACAGCCATCCGGGGTTGAACCGTACCAGCCCAGATATTCATTTAACGAAACAATATCAGTAAACTCTCCCAATGGATCATCGACATAATTTACGCCTGAATTATATCTAACCTCCAGTGCCGCAGAAACCAGCCTGGTAGGATCTAATGACTTTGCATTTTTAACAAGAGTACTCATAAAAAGGTTTCTGTTTTCACTTACAGGTGTTTCATTTCCAACGGACCAAATAAATACTGATGCCCTGTTTCGATCACGTGCAATCATTTCTTTCAATTGCTGCTGTGCTTTTTTCAGCACTTCGGGATTTCCAAAATCAATTGTCCAATATACAGGAATCTCATCCCAGATCAGAATTCCGAGGGAATCAGCTGCGCGAACCATATTTTCATTATGTGGATAGTGTGACAAACGCACCATATTGCTATGCAGTTCTTTTACATAACTTAACATTTTTGAAGCATCTTTCATACTGTGCGCGCGGCGTACTTCCGGAATTACTTCTTCATGAAGGCAAATACCCCGTAAAAAAAGATCTTTACCATTCAGTAATAATTTTTCTCCTTCTACTTGTATGGTTCGGAAACCAATTTTATCTGTTAAATCTACTCCTTTATATCTTAGATTTATAGGATATAGCTTTGGATTTTTCGGTGACCATAAATTCAGATTTTTGGCGTTAAAAGCGACTGACACCGAATCGCCGTTGACTTTAAACTCTTTATTTACTTTTAATTCGGGAATTTCAACAAGGATTTTTCCATCAGTAACAGCTTCATTAAGTTTAATCCATCCCTTAACCTGCCAATTATTGCTTTTTTTAGCTGAAAGGGCATCAGTCTTCTCATCCAGCTGGATATGATACTGCTGAATAAACTGTTTAGGTAACAAAAGCAGTTTAACATCTCTCGTAATGCCACCGTAGTTCCACCAATCGGTATTTGTGGTTGGGATTTCATCAATAAAGCGTTTATTGTTGATCATGACCACAAGCTGGTTGTTGGTGTTTTTTAATAATTCGGCCGGTATCTTAAAATTAAAAGGAGTAAATCCGCCTTTGTGACTGCCAAGTTTCTTTCCATTAAGATAAATAGACGATTTATAATTTACAGCTCCAAAATAAAGATACACATCTTCATTTTCATTTATACTGGGCTTATCAAAAGATTTATGGTACCATACAGTTCCTTCATAAAACTTTAATGCTTCTACTTGTGAGTTCCAGTCACCCGGTACCTGCATGCTGTACAATCCGCTGTAACCGTGCTCAGTCCAGTCACTTTTCTTTTCGAGTACGGGTACATTCCAATATGCGCCAGGATCATTTTCTTTTCTTTCTTTTAAACGATAATCATAAGCTCCTGTTTCATAGGGATCAACAATATAATTCCAGGCTCCATTTAAAGAAACCGATTTTCTGCTTTCACTATTGACTATTAAATTCCCCTGAGCTTTTATATAATTAATTGTAAATAAACAAAGTAATATTGAAAGTTTAATTCTCATCGTCTAAAGATTTGGTGATTCATATTTCGTCGGATGCAACTCATTAACCTATTCTTTATAAAAGGTTACCGGCTTAATTTTTATAAATCTAATAAAAAAACACTTATGATTGCCAAATCTTCCTGATTTACAGTATAAATTGTTAAACAAAAAAATATACAACAAATCCCATACAGAACGGTTTTAGTTTTAAAAAATACTGAATTACGATTGATCATAATTTTAACAAAACTTAATGAATGCAAATAACACTGTTTCAGGATACAACATGATAGTTTTCTCCATTGAGAAGTATATATTTGATTAACTAACCTGAACCAATACAATAACCAAATCAATGAAAAAATATATAATTGTTGCAATAAGCATTATATTTTCTTCCACAGCGCAGTCTCAGAAAGTATACGAACTGGACACCAATGTTCCTGAAGTTGAAATACATCAAAAACTGAAACTTGGAGGTATAAATCCCAAAGAGCAAAAAATAAGTGTGAACAATTATTATATGTCCGTTGACAATAAACCGGTAATTCCGGTTGTAGCTGAGTTTCATTTTTCACGTTATCCAAAAAAGTACTGGGACGAAAGTATCCGTAAAATTAAAGCCGGAGGCGTCAATGTAATTGCAACTTATGTTTTCTGGAATCTCCATGAAGAAAAAGAAAATATATTTGACTGGAAAGGTGATAAAGATTTACGTTATTTCCTTGCATTATGCCGAAAGAATGATATTGAAGCAATAGTGCGTATCGGACCATTCTGTCATGGCGAAATACGAAATGGCGGCCTACCCGACTGGCTTTTGGGCAGGCCTTTAAACATACGCTCTAATGATCCTGTTTATTTAAAATATGTAGAAAGACTTTACAATGAGATTGGAAAACAACTCAAAGGTTTATATTACAAAGATGGAGGACCAGTTATTGGAATACAAATTGAGAACGAATACCAGCATTCGGCAGCTCCCTGGGGACTTACCTATCCGGGACAGCCTCTTGAGATGACAGCTTCAGAAAGAGATATGAATGTTACTCAGGAAGGAGTGGGAATTGCCAACACTGTTAATCCCTATTCCCAATTAGGAAACGATCACATGAAAATACTCAAATCATTATCACAGGCCGCAGGCATGGATGTACCGCTATATACAGCTACCGGCTGGGGAAATGCTGCTATTGTTCCAGACGAGAGCATCCCTGTGACAGCTGCCTACGCTTATCCTTTCTGGACACCCAAAAGAGACTACTCACCGTTTTTTCTGTACAAGGATATGCACCGTTTTCCGGATTATAGTCCCGTACGTTATATCCCAACCGATTATCCGGCATTTTCAGCAGAATTAGGTTCAGGAATTATGAGTGTTTATACGCGTCGTCCGATAGCGGTGCATAAAAGTTTTGATGCGCTGATTAACCGTTGCCTTGGAAGCGGAGCGAACGGAATAGGTTACTATATGTATCATGGAGGATCAACTCCAAAAGGAAAATCTTCTTACATGAGTGATGAAGCCTACGGACTTCCTAAAATTTCTTATGACTTTCAGGCTCCTATTGGTGAATACGGACAAATAAGAGAGGGGTTTCATCGCTTAAAACTTCTGCATTTTTTCGTGCAGGATTATGGGGAACTGCTCGCCCCGATGACAACGGTTCTACCGCAGGACGCTGCAAATCTTAAACCAGAGAACATATCTTCCCTGAGATATGCTGTGCGTAAAAAAGGCAATTCAGGATTTGTTTTTCTAAATAATTTTCAGGATGACACCACCATGGTTGCGCAGAAAAATATACGCTTAAAAATAAAAACCGGGCAAAATACTATTATGATCCCCGAAACGCGTTCGTTTGATCTTGACAGTGGTGAAAACGTTATTTTTCCTTACAACCTTGATCTTAATGGTTTTCAGCTGAATTATGCAACAGCGCAACTTCTGGCAAAAGATGACGAACTAACTGAGCCTTACTATATTTTCTTTAGCCCATCAGGTATCAAAAGCGAGTTTTCATTCCCTTCCAATACCACAATCGAAAATCTTCAGGGAATCACGACTGATAAAAATTCGAAAAGCACTATCGTTTCCTGTAATGAGGCTGTAAATGAATTCAAAGTAAAGGCTGCAGGAAAAGTGATACGTATACTTGTTATAAGCAAAGAAATGGCGTTAAAAATATACAGGATAAAAATTAACGGAAAAAGACATTTTATTTTTTCTGATGCTGTGGTCTTAGAAAACGACAAAAACATTCAGTTACTTAGTGACAGAAATCATAATTTTGATATACAAATCTATCCTAAAACTGCAATAATTCCCAAAACAGCTTTTGGAAGTTTAAAAAAACTGGATCATGCAGAAACTTTTTCTTCTTATAAAATTTCGCTTCCTCAAACTATGCTAAGCGTTGAAAGTAAGCAGATAAGTGAGAGAAAATGGGCTTTGAATCTCCCTAATTCTTTGCCAAAATATGTAAATGATGCCTACCTCACAGTAAAATATACAGGCGACACAGCAATGGGGTTTATGGATGGAGAACTTGTTACTGATGAATTTTACAAAGGCATTCCATGGCAGATTGGCCTGCGGAAATTCGTTACAGGCAAACCAAAGGAAATGGTGTTTTATTTCCGTCCGATGCAAAAAAATGCATCTTATCTTATCGATCTGCAGCCTTATCCTGAAAGTATTCCTGATTTTGAAAACAAAAAAGAATTTCTGAGCGTAAATGGTTTTACTATAAACGCTCAATACACTACAGATCTTTCATTTTAATCCATAATAATAAAACCCTATCAGAAATTTGAAATTCCTGGTAGGGTTTAACATTAAAAAGTACTTAGTCTATATAACTTATTCTTTGACAATGGTTTTATTTACAACACCATTATCAGTCATTATTTTAACTGCATATGTACCTGCAGGTGCATTGATATTCACTTTTACAATTGGGTCAGTGATTTCGTTTATTGTATAGATTTGCTGTCCAAGCATATTGAATATTAAAATCTGTTTCGCCTTTCCAATAGTACCAAGATGGATATAAAATTCATTTTTGAAGGGTACAGGATATATTTTTACTTCAGTCTTCACTTCATCAGCATCGATTGTTTCAATAGAAGCTTTTTTCGATGTACTACTGCAACTAACTGCCACAGGATTAATTCCTTCCACCTCTATTTTATCAATATTAGCCAAACCTGATGATGTAGTTGCTTCTAACCTGATAATGTGATTACCTGCAGAAAGTGCTACTGTAACTAAAGAGCTTGAATTTTCTGCCCAGGTAGTCCAATTAGTTGTGGTATTAAAAGCCGCGGTAGTCATATTAACACCATCCACAATTATCTTAGCTCCTCTTGGAGTAGTACCACCATTAGAATATCTCCATCGAAGTATATAATTTCCAGAGGAAGTATTCACAGACCACTCAATTCCTGCACCAACAGCATTATTTGCATTGGCAAAACCAGCTCCCTGAAATCCGGCGTTATTGCTGTCTATTGTGCCTTCTACAAAACAGAAACCCGTTTCATTTTCATTAATAGAAATTTCTGTAGTAGTTGTACCAGGATTAGGATCTGTATAGTTAGCAGTTCCATTTTGATTTTGATTTGTAGTAATAGCTGCTACTAATCCATTAATATAAACTTCTAAATTAGTATATACAGTGCTCAGTGTGTAAGCGGTTCCGTCTGAAATATTATTACTATTCAAACCATTGGCAGTTTCCCAGTTATCCGGCATTCCATCCTTATCTGTATCTGTAGGTGCTGTTGCTGAATTGTAAGCTGGCCATCCGCCAACATCAGATTGCGTATCTATCAAACCCTTAGTACTTCCATTTGATCCGTTATAAGTAAAAGTTCCATTAGTAGCTTCTGATACTATTCTGCTGTCCACAATATCCCTTTTAAGACTTGCCCCTACGTATGCTAATACCCTGTTGTAGGCATTTGCTGCAGAATGCGTAGTCATTTCACCAAAATTATATTCCGTATTTACACGCAGCTCAGCTTTGTTTTTTGAGGACGGATTAGGATCCACCCCATTCCAGTTATTACCAGAAGTTGTTGAATTTGCAGTTGTATAATTTCCATTTACATAAAAGCTTCCCCAGACACCTGCGGGTTGTGAGTTCGTTCCATTATCCGGACTTGGAGAAATAATTCTGTCGTTTACGCCTGAGCCTGTTGCCGGACCTGCTTTGTAATAATTATTGGTAAGATTGTATGATCCTCCTTCGGCAGCATAAGCACTGTTGCCTCCCCAGTTATAAAGAACATTATTTCTAAAATCAACCATTTCAAGATTAGGGAGTGCTGAATATCTGCTTCCACAAAAACGGGCATTTCGACTATCATGATGTGCCAGCATATTATGATGAAATGAGGCTTTTTTTCCTCCCCAGATTCCCCCATAACCGTGAGTTCCCTTATCGTGGACTGAAACACGTAAACTTTCAGACATCATGCACCACTGCATAGTAAAGTTCTCATTATCATAAAATGAAGCACATTCGTCAGTACTCCAGCTCATAGAGCAGTGATCAATGATAATATTCTTATGGTTCCGTCCGCCTATAGCGTCACCTTCATGTTGTGCCTGATCCCCCATTCGAAAACGAATATATCGGATGATTACGTTATCTGCATCAATATTTACCGAATAATTTTTCAGACAGATTCCATCCCCCGGTGCTGTCTGACCTGCAATGGTAATATCTCCATTATTAATTCTTAAATCTGAATTAAGGGCAATTATTCCCGATACTTTGAACATTACTGTCCTGGCTCCTGTTGCTGCAACTGCTTCCCTTAAACTTCCGGCACCTGAATCATTCAGGTTGGTAACGTAGATTACTCTTCCACCGCGACCACCACTGGTGTAACGTCCAAAACCCTCAGCACCCGGAAATGCCGGCGAAGTAACCGCCTGAGCAGCAGCAATCTTTTGAGTCGATGCAGTTACTGTAAAAGTTGCTGATTTTGTTGCATTTGGATTGCCACCTACTGTATTAATTGTATAATTAAAAGTACCACTGACAGTTGGGCTACCGCTAAAAGTTATGCTTTTAGCGGAATTATTGATCGTTGCTGTGATTCCGGATGGCAATCCTGACACAGTTACTGTGGCAGCATTTTCCCAATTATAATAAAATCCTGTAATAGCAGTATTTATTGCTACGGTTTGACTGGATCCTCCTGCTCCATGTTTTATTAATACAGCTGCTGCCTGAGGAGCAGAAAAGCTTATATAATTAAGATTATACAGATACCCGCTTCCGCCTTCAAAAACAAGATATACATCATGTATTCCAGAAATCTGGCTTACAGGGCATGTAAAGTTTGAATAGGCCTGCCATCCGCCAGTTGGTGTTACAGTACACGTTCCAATTACTGTACCTGACGTCCCTCCTAATCTTATAGAAATGGTGCCTCCTGTTCCTGCTGTTGAAGCTCTTGCCAGAAAACTGCCTGCACCTGAACCAAAATCTATATTTTCAAACTTAATCCAGTCACCACTATTTATATACCCAACATTATCAGTTCCTTCAGAACTTGTTTCTGTCTGAGTGCCCGATTGGCTGGTATAATTTTCGGCCTGAATAGTTTGGAAAGCAGTTCCTCCAGTTGTAACAGAGTTAATAATAGTATCCGGATTCCAGTTGTCAGTAACCTGAGGATTGGCACTATTTGCTTTTAAAACATTTAATTTTGTATAAGATGTGGCCTGAGCAGCGGTTAATTTTTTTGACCAGGAAACTCTGGATGCAGGAACATTTCCGGCTCCGGAATTATTGTATTCCGCAAAACGTGCGGTGGCCTGATTGGCAGCGTTACCCCAGTCATTCCAGCCAGCTGCCTTAATTGCATTAGTCATACTTGTATTCATAAAAGTAACAGATGCATATCCACCCCATGGGCGGCCAAGATCAGTAATATTGCTTCCTGAACCTGTAATCTGGCAGTTATTGAATACAAAACCGTAAGCCAGATGCGATGCTGTATTAGCTGCAGTTATAGAACTCCCTCCTTTTGTGTAAAGCTGGCAGTTTTGAAAATAAGCAATAGCTCCTCCAAAAATAAAGTCTGTAGTCCCTTCAAAATAACAGTTTTCGTGATAGGATCTACCACTGTGAGGATAATAAGTATCCTGATTTCCTAAAAAACGGCAGTTCTTGAAAACAGCTTTATCCGCAGTAGAGCGAACTGCAACAGCTTGTCCGACAGGGCCTGAAGAATTGGCAAAGGTAAGATTCAAGGCATAAAAGCCTGCTCCATTGATGAAAGTACTGGCTGAATTTGAAGTTCCGTAAGCAGTGCCAGTAGCCGGATTAATTTTGGATGCATAATTATTGTAGGTCAAAATAGTTCCTGTTGAACTTTGCCCTATTAATGTCAGATTGGTTTTATTTGAAGGAACGGTAATTACTTCATAATAAGTGCCATTTTTAATATAAATTTTAGTTCTGGCTGAACTATTAGAAGGAGCTGCGTTCACTGCAGCCTGCACACTGGAATAATTTCCAGATCCATCTTTGGCTACTACAATATCGTAGCTTTGTGCTTTCAGCTGAATCGTTAAGAAAGCTAAAAAAATTACTAGTAAAATGTTTTTTTTCATACTTTTTGGTTTGGTTAAGATTAGTTAAAAAGTTACCGCATTCTCATACTTGAGAATACCACAAGTATTTTTCTTGTTAAACCAAAGCTAAAAAAACAAATTTCAAATAAAGTAGACATATTGCTATTAAACAGGGGTCTAAAAGCAATATCTATAATTAATTATAAATCAATGTATTATATATAAACAGAAAAAAACAATAGAAGATCGATTAAGCGGGAGTAAATTAAACCTTCACAACCATTTCAATTTACTAAGTAAATTATCGACAAACTGTCTTGTGTATGAAATTATTTGTTCTTGCATTTTCTTAAAATGAAGAGATTAATAATTTAAGAGTTTTAAATATTGTGTTTGGTGTTTTTACAGACTGATCCTCTTGTGTTTCAGAAATTGAAACTGAGAATCTTTTCAGTTAAATGTTACTACAGATTTAACCTCAATGTCCCTTAAGCCTAAAGACGGCAAAAAAAAACATATATTAAAAATAGTTTCTATTTTGATGGATTTTCTTTGAACCAATCAACGATAGAGGGCATGTCTCTTTCGAATCCGCCAGGAATAAAAAAGTTTAAAACTCCCGATTTATGATCAGTTCTGTTTTCAAAATCATGAATGGTTTTTGAAGGGATCCTCAAAAAAGTACCTTTCTCAATATCAATCCATTTTTCACCAACCAATATCGAAGTTTTTCCTTCAATGCCATAAAATACTTCGTCATTGTCTTCGTGCTGATGTGCACCAGGACCTTTTGAGTTTGGTTCAAGCCACCATTCAGAAATACTGTATTTATTTCCAGTTTCATTTTCATCAGCTTTAAATATAGCCGTCATGGTTCCACAACTATAAGTTCTTCCCTCGCCTGATTTAAGAAATAAAACATCTTTTTGGTCTTTATTATGCTCCATTTACTCTGAGATTTTAATTCTACAATTCTGCTAACTACATATCATCACTACAAACCTTCGCAAACCACCTAAATATTGACACATGAGATGATCATTTCACTTTATACTTATATCAAAAATAACTAAAAAAAGATTGTAAATTATTAAGTTTCATATTTAATATTTATTCTTAAAAAATTTTAAATCTTTCCATTTTAAAAAATAGCAATACTTTGTTTTATTTTCTTTTACTTTCTTTTGTTTTTCTTTTACTTTGTTTTATATTTGTTATTGAATAATTTATATTTATTTGTTTTTGTTTATATTTGTTTTTCACCTACAAATAAAATATTAAATGTTACCAAATCAAAGAAGAGAAAAAATATTAGACCTTTTAAAAGAGGATGGTTTTGCAAAAGTTAACGATTTAGCCCGTTTATTTAAAGTTACCGAGGTAACTATACGCCAAGACCTTGAAAAGCTGGAAGGGGAAGGTCTTATACTCAAGGAACACGGGGGCGCAAGCATAAAAAACGTAGAAGATCAGGTACGAAGCTTCTCCTTACAACGCCAGGAAAATTTAGAGCAAAAATCGGCTATTGCCCAGAAATGCTTAGAATTTATAGAAAATGGAGATACAATTATCCTTGATTCAGGTTCAACAACAACTGAAATTGCTAAAAAACTAAAAGGCCATAAACAATTAACAGTGATTACCAATGCATTAAATATCGCATTATTATTAGGAACCGATCCGGATATTGAAGTGATAATGACAGGCGGTGAATTTAAACCTCCTACATTATCATTAACAGGGCAGAAAGCAGCTGACTTTTTCAAAGGCCTGAACGTTCAAAAATTATTTTTAGCTACAGCCGGAATCTCTTTAAAGTCAGGACTCACCTATCCCAGCATTAGTGATCTGGTAGTCAAAAAAGCTATGATTGAAGCTGCAGAAGTCACTTATCTGGTAGCAGACAGTACAAAAATTGGAAAAAGCGCTTTGGCCAGTTTAGGGGCCTTATCCTTAATTGATTATATTATTACAGATAACGGGATCGAAGAAAAACATAAAGAAGTTTTCAGGGAAAATGAAATTGAAGTAATAGTAGCTTAAAAGGAAGAAAAAAAACAAAAAAAAGAAATAAAAAACAAAAAGAAACAGAATGACAACATCAACATTAGGAGTAATAATTGGAAACAGAGATTTTTTTCCAGATAGTTTAGTCGAAAAAGCCAGATTTGAAATTATCGAAGTTTTTGCCCAATTAAATATAAAGCCTATTTTATTAGACAGTACTGATACCAAACTTGGCGGAGTAGAAACCTATAAAGAAGCACAAAAATGTGCCGACTTATTCAAAAAACATCAGGACGAAATTATGGGAGTACTTGTTTTGCTCCCTAATTTCGGGGATGAAAAAGGAGTGGCTGATACCTTAAAACTGGCTAATTTAAATGTCCCTGTTTTGATACAGGCCTATCCTGATGAATTAACCAAAATGAATGTAGTCAACAGACGTGATTCCTGGTGTGGAAAAATTTCTGTCTGTAATAATTTATACCAGTACGGTATAAAATACACACTTACAAGTCAGCACGTCATGAGTCCGTCTGATCCTGTTTTTCATAAAGACCTATTAGATTTCACAGCCGTTTGCCGGGTTGTAAAAGGAATGCGCAACGTTCGTATCGGTGCCATTGGAGCAAGACCGGGAGCATTTAATACGGTTCGTTACTCCGAGAAGATATTACAAAGACATGGTATTACCGTAACGACAGCTGATTTATCTGAAATCTTAGGAAAAGCAAATAAATTAACTGCTGATGACGACTCGGTTAAAAAACATCTGGAATCTATAAATGCTTACGTTCCTAACAGCAAAGCGCCTAATGAAGCCATGATTCAAATCGCAAAATTAGATGTGGTTTTGAAAGATTTCATGGAAGAACATGCCTTAGATGCTACTGCTATTCAATGCTGGACTTCACTACAGCAAAATTATGGCTGTAATGTATGTACAAGCATGAGTATCATGAGCGAAAATATGCTTCCGAGTGCCTGTGAGGTCGATGTAACCGGAACATTGAGTATGTATGCCATGCAATTGGCTTCAGGCTCTCCAAGTGCATTGGTAGACTGGAATAACAACTATGCCGATGATCCTGAAAAATGTGTTTTATTCCACTGTGGCAACTGGGCTAAATCATTTTTACCAGACATTCAGTTAAGCAATGCTCCTATCTTAGGAACTACCGTGGGAGTTGAAAACACATATGGTGCCTTAGACGGAAGAACACCGGCAATGCCGCTTACTTACGGAAGAATCAGCACTGATGACCCAAAAGGAATCATTAAAGTATATATTGGTGAAGGTGAACTTACGGATGATGCCCTAAATACTTTCGGAAACAGAGCTGTAGCACAAATACCTGACCTGCAAGGACTAATGCAATACATCTGTAAAAACGGATTTGAGCACCACGTAGTTATGAATGCCTCAAAAACAGCCGCAATCTTAGAAGAAGCTTTAGGTAATTATATGGGTTGGGAAGTTTACAGACACTAATCTGAAGTAATCACACTAGGTTGCAAAGTTTACAAACACTAAATGAATTAAGATGCACATTGCAGAATTAAAACGAAAATCAATAGAGAGTAGAAAAAAAATACTCAAATACATCTACAACGCAAAGGCTGGTCATACAGGAGGAAGTCTCTCAATTGTAGATATCCTGAATGTATTATACAATAATGTTATGAACGTTTCTCCGGAGAATTTCAGTTCTAAAACCAGAGATATGTTTATTCAGAGCAAAGGCCACTCTGTTGAAGCTTTGTATGTAGTTTTAGCTGACAAAGGTTTTTTTCCTGAAGAAGATTTATTATCACTTTGCAAGTACAATTCCCCTTACATAGGACATCCAACTAAATCTATTCCCGGAATTGAACAAAATACCGGCGGATTAGGACACGGTCTCCCGATTTGCGCAGGAGCGGCTTTGGCAGCAAAAAGAGATAATTCATCGGTAAAAGTGTTTACTATTTTAGGTGACGGTGAAATGGCTGAAGGCTCAAACTGGGAAGCCATGATGTTTGCCTCTCATTACAAATTAGACAACCTCTGTGCTATTTTAGATTATAATAAACTTCAAATTACAGCTCCAAATGCTGACGTTATGGGCTTAGAGCCGATTGACAAAAAACTGGAAGCTTTTGGCTGGGCAGTAGCTCATGTTGATGGTCATAATTTAGAAGAACTTTCGCAAACGCTTAACAGCTTACCACTAGAAAGCGGAAAACCTACTTTTATCATCGCACATACGACTAAAGGAAAAGGAGTCAGCTATATGGAAAACGTATTAAAATGGCATCATGGCGTTCCTTCAAAAGAACAATACGATCTGGCTATTGCAGAGTTAGACAAAGAATTACAAGAACTCGAAACTGTTTTAAAATAATGGAAGAAATAAAAACAACTGACGCCGCTAATCTCGAAGTCTTTTCTGAAGTTCTTCAGTCATTAGCAGCAACAGACAGAGATATTACGGTTGTCACAAGTGATTCTCGTGGCTCAGGAAAGCTAGTGCCGTTTGGACAAAAATATCCTGAACAAATTGTTGAAGTGGGTATTGCCGAACAAAATCTGGTAGGTGTTGCCACAGGATTAGCGAGCATGGGTAAAAAAGCATTTGCCGTCTCCCCTGCCTGTTTTCTTACGGCACGGGCTTTGGAACAAATTAAGAATGATGTCGCTTATTCTGATAATGCGGTAAAATTAATTGGGATCAGTGCCGGAGTTAGTTACGGGGCTTTAGGAACCACGCACCATAGCTTACATGATTATGCAGTGTTGAGAGCCATTAATAACATTACCATTGTAGCACCTGCTGACAATTATGAAACTGCGGAAGCCATCAAACAAGCAGCTGAAATGCAAAGCCCAATATATTTGCGTTTTGGCAAAAAAGCTATGCCTGCGAACCTAAATTCAAATGCTGCAGATTTTAAAATTGGAAAAGGACGTATTATTCAGGAAGGAAGCGATTTAACGTTTATTGCCACTGGTGAAGCAGTACTTCCTTGTGTTGAAGCGGCTCAACTTCTGAAAAAAGAATATAATATTAGCTGTAAAATAATCAGTCTTCATACTATTAAACCTTTGGATACCGAATTATTATTGGCTGCAGCCGAAAATAAAAAACCAATAATTACAGTTGAAGAGCATTCCATCAATGGCGGATTAGGCGAAGCCGTAGCTTCATTATTATTCCAAAACGGATGCTCCAACAAATTCAAAATTATAGGATTGCCGGATGATCATACTGTATCAGGCTCGCAAACCGAAATTTTCAATCATTACGGCATATCTGCTGAAGGACTAAGAAATACTGCTATAAACCTGTTAAACTTATGAAGATAAAACACCTTTCCTTAGTGCTGATTATACTGGTTTTGGTTTTAGGCTGCTCTTCAAAAGAAAAGGCCGACAAACCTAAAATTGCAGTTGTGGTTTCCACATTAAATAACCCGTGGTTCGTGATGCTGGCGGAATCAGCGGCTGAAAATGCACGAAAATTGGGTTACGAAGCCAAAATATTTGATTCGCAGAACAATCCTGCTATCGAATCGGATAATTTTGAAAACCTTATTTCTTCGGGTTATGATGCCATTCTTTTAAACCCTACAGATTCTGACGGTTCCATTTCGAGTATCCTAAAAGCTAAAACGGCTGGAATTCCTGTTTTTTGCATGGACAGAGAAGTAAATGCGGATGACGCAGCTACAAGTCAGATTCTTTCTGATAACTACTCAGGTTGTGTTGCTATCGGAATCGAATTTGTAAAAGAATTAAAAGAAAAAGGAAAGTATGTAGAAATCTTAGGACTTGTAGGCGACAATAACACCTGGGCAAGATCAGGAGGATTCCACTCTGTTGTAGATAACTTTCCTAATCTGAAAATGGTGGCACAGCAAAGCGGCAATTTTGACAGAACTAAGGCTATGGAAGTTTTAGAAACAATTATGCAGGCAAACCCTGATATTGATGCCGTATTTTGTGGGAACGATGCTATGGCAATGGGCGCTTTTCAGGCCCTGCAAGCAGCTGGTAAAGAATATAAAGTCAAAATTTTTGGGTTTGATGGTGCCGGTGATGTAGTAGAAAAAATCAGAGAAAAGAAAATTGTGGCTACAGGAATGCAGTTTCCTAAAGTAATGGCTCAGACAGCAGCCCAATATGCAGATGAGTATTTTAAAGGAAGAAAGACATTCCCTCAAAGGGTTCCGGTAGAAGTTGAACTGATCAATGCAGCAAACATAAAAGACTATTAAAGATGAAAAAAAAGTATATTTATATTTTAGCCTTCCTTATAATAGCCATTTTAGGGTACAATTCGGTGTATTTTAAAAAACTGAGTGATATAAAAAAAACACAAAAGGAATCTTTTGACTTTAAAGCTTTCGCCGATTCGATTTATTACAAAGGAATTTTAAAAAGTAAAAAAACAATTGCCTTAACTGACCTGATTACTTCCATAAAAACAAATCAGGAAGCTGCCTTTACAAAACATGGAAACAGATTAGGTATCGGAAATTCAGCTTATTTTATGATCAAAAGCACCGGAAAAATCATCGACATCAAAGATGGCATTTACACCATTGCTGACGAAAAGAATGGTGTTGTTTTCATTGACACCAAATATATTTTTGGAAATGATCTGAGAGACGCTTCCGGTTTAGTTAAACTAACCGATTTTAAAACCAATGCCCAATTTAACAAAGTATCTGAGAGCTTAAATGAGATCGTTCGAAATGAAATCCCAAAACAAACCAAAAATGTAAAAATTGGTGACAGCATTTCATTTTCAGGTGCGATCAAATTAAACAAAAAACAGACTTTGTTTACTGACCTTTTAATTATTCCGTCACAAATTAAACTTCAGTAAATTGTTACAAGCAATAAACATATCAAAAGAATTCCCGGGGGTAAAAGCACTTAATCAGGTAAATTTTAAATTTTATCCTGGAAAAGTCAACGCCATATTGGGAGAAAACGGAGCGGGAAAATCTACCCTGCTAAAAATCCTGACAGGCGTTTATACCCAATACGATGGTGAAATTCAGTTAAACGGAGAAACAGTTTCTTTTTCGAATATAAAAGAGGCACAAAATGCCGGGATTGCCATTATCCATCAGGAATTGAACCTGATTCCGGAACTTAGTGTCACCGAAAATTTATTTCTGGGAAGAGAACTAAAAACTTCACTGGGACTGTTGGATGCTGCAAAAATGGAAACGGAAGCAAAACGTCTTTTTGAAAAAATCCAATTGAACGTTTCGACAAAAACCCTGGTACAGCATCTAAAAGTTGGTGAACAGCAATTGATCGAAATTGCAAAAGCATTGTTATGTAATGCCGATGTTATTTTAATGGACGAACCTACTTCTGCCCTAAGCGACAAAGAAATAGACAACCTGCACCGTATTATTTATGAGCTTAAAAAAGAAGGCAAAACCATTGTTTACATTTCTCATAAAATGGATGAATTATTCAAAATTGCCGAAAACTATACTGTATTAAGAGACGGAAACAGCATAGATGAGGGAGAAATGAAAAACACTACGGAGCAGGAATTAATTCGAAAAATGGTAGGACGTGATGTTTTGATTGAGAAAAAAAACACCAATACTGAATTTCAAAATACCATTTTAAAGGTAGATAACCTTCACCTTGTTAATCCAAACGACAAAAAAAGAAAACTCCTTCATAACATTTCTTTCGAATTGAAAAAAGGAGAAATTCTGGGCATATTTGGTTTGATGGGGGCCGGCAGAACTGAACTTTTGGAAACCTTATTCGGTATGCATCCATCGAATAGCGTTTATAATTTAGAAATTGATCAAAAAAACACCTTTCATAAAAAACCAAAAGATGCTATTGAAAACGGATTGGCTTTTGTAACCGAAGACCGCAAAACAGAAGGACTGGTTTTAGGAATGGATATTTCATCCAATATCAGTTTGACAAACCTGCCCACTTTTGGGCTTTTGAAACCATCGAAAGACAAAACTGCTTCAAAAGATTATATTGAAAAGTTGCGCATCAAAACACCATCTGAAATGCAGTTGTGCCAAAATTTAAGTGGTGGAAATCAACAAAAAGTAGTTCTGGCAAAATGGCTCGCGACCAATCCGCAAATCTTAATGATGGATGAGCCTACACGCGGAATTGACATCAATGCTAAAAATGAAATTTACAACCTGATAAAAGAACTCGCTGCTAACCACATGAGTATCATATTAGTTTCTTCTGAAATCCCCGAAATACTAGCCCTTTCGGATCGGATTTTAGTAATGGCTGAAGGAAAAATTAAAGCTTCCTATTTAGCCTCTGAAGCGAATGAAGATAAATTATTAAAATCGGCTTTACCGGAATAATCCTCACTATAACTATGACTATCTCCTTAAACCACCCTCTTATTAAAAAATCGCAATCTTTAATTGCACTCTTTCTTTTATGTCTATTTATCAGCTTGTTGTCTGACAAATTCATGACCAGTGCCAATCTCTGGAATGTATTAAGACAAATCTCTGTTAACGTTTGTATTTCTGTCGGAATGACCTTAGTTGTTCTCATGGCTGGAATTGATCTTTCGGTAGGTTCTGTATTAGGTTTCACCGCAGCCGTCTGTGCCGGATTATTAAAAAACGGGCTTGCATTTGAGTCAATGGATTTATTTGTTGGCTTTACCGTTTTAGGCGCCATTTTAGTATCTGTACTGATTGGCCTAGTCTTAGGGCTCTTCAACGGCTGGGTAATTACGAAATTCTCCATCCCTCCTTTTGTAGCGACGCTGGCGATGTTAACCATTGCCCGTGGATTAACAATGCTTTATACAGAAGGAATTCCTATTTCTAATCTGGGGACCGCATTCGAATTTATCGGTTCAGGATGGATGTTAGGAATTCCGGTACCGGTATGGATTTCCATATTCATGGTACTGATTGTGGTTTTCTTAACTAAAAAGACAACTTTCGGAAGATATATTTATGCTATCGGGGGAAATGAAAAGGCAGCATTTTTATCAGGAATCAATATCAATAAAATTAAACTGGCAGTTTATGGAATTGCCGGAATGATGGCTGCCGTAGGTGGTGTTTTAGTAACTTCAAGGCTAAACTCAGCACAGCCAAATGCCGGTACAAGTTACGAATTGGACTCAATCGCAGCAGTAGTTATTGGCGGAACTTCACTCTCCGGCGGTATTGGTACAGTAACCGGAACTGTAATCGGAGCCGTAATTATCGGGGTACTGAATAACGGATTGGTTTTACTGGATGTCTCGCCTTTTTGGCAGCAGGTCGTAAAAGGATTCGTTATTTTATTAGCAGTAATTATTGATAAGATGAATCAAAAAAACAAATAATTCCTGTCTATACTTAATTTACTAAAAAACTTTTTTTACTGTAAAAAATAAATGAAAAAATATATTCTTGCTATTGACCAGGGTACCAGCAGTACTAAAACTATCCTTTTTGACGAATCAGGACTTGCTGTTGCCAAAGGCAGTGTAGATCTCAAAACGAATTATTTTGACAATGGTTTTGTAGAACAAAATCCGGAAGATATTTATCAAAATGTGCTGGATTCTGTTCGTCTTTGCCTGAATAATTTTATCAATCTGGGATTGCAGCTCGCCGATATTGTTTCATGCGGAATCAGTAACCAAAGAGAAACATTTGTACTTTGGGACAAAGACGGAAAAGCATTGGCCCCTGCAGTAGTCTGGGCTTGCAAACGTTCGATTAATATCTGTTCCGATTTAATTAAAAAAGGGCAAAATGATTTTATCAAACAAAAAACCGGTTTACTTCTAGACCCTTATTTTTCGGGAACTAAATTACTTTGGCTGGTACAAAATGATGTCGAATTAAAAAAGAAAGTCGAAAATGGAGAAGTGTATTTTGGTACCGTAGATTGCTGGCTTTTATACAAGCTTACTAATGGAACTCATTTCAAAACCGATTATACAAACGCTTCCAGAACCTTGCTTTTCAATATTCATACCCTAAAATGGGATACAGAAATTCTTGAAAAATGGGGATTGAGCAAATTAAACCTGCCTCACGCCTGCCCTTCTTCACATGATTTTGGAAAGTTTGATCTAAAACAGATTCTGAACGATACTACGACCATTACAATTCCGATCACAGCTTTGATTGGTGACTCCCATGCAGCTACTTTTGGAGAAGGCTGTTTTGAAAAAGGCACTGCCAAAGTCACACTGGGAACTGGAAGTTCGATTATGATGAATATTGGAAATGAAGCTGTTTTATCCAATTCCGGGATGCTGACAACCATTTGCTGGAGTACGAAAGACCGGGTAGATTATGCTCTTGAAGGGGCTATCGTTTCCTGTGGTTCTACTATAGAATGGCTGAAAAACGAATTACAATTATTCTCCAATGTGGCAGAAACAGCCACTATGGCAACAGCTATTGCTGACAATGCAGGCGTTTATCTGATTCCGGCTTTTAGCGGATTAGGCGCGCCACACTGGCAAATGAGCCGAAAAGCATCCATTGAAGGAATGACTTTCGGAACCACTAAGAATCATATTGTCAGAGCGGCTTTGGAAAGTATTCCCTACCAGATAAAAGATGTGGTTGAGGCTATGGCAAAAGATATGAAAGCGCCATTAAAATCTATTTCGGTAAACGGAGGTTTGACTCAAAACCAATTTGTCATTCATTATTTAGCTGATTTATTGGGAATTCCGCTGAACAAGCAGCGAAATCCGGATGTTTCTGCTTTAGGTGCCGCTTATTTATCGGGGCTAAAAAGTAATATTTACAGCAGTATCGAGCAACTTTCGAATCTTGTTAAAAACCAAACTGAACAGGTTTTAGCCGACCTTAATAATGACTTGCCGGCGAATGGATACCTGGGCTGGAAAGAAAAAATAAAAACAGTTAAACTGAATTAAAAATTTGCCCCCAAACTAAAAAAGACATGGCATAAGCCAATTGCTCAATTCGGTGTAGTATCTTACAGGAGAAGCAATTTAGTTCTTTTTTTATCTTTAATTAAATTGTATTTTTATCTTTGTAGAATTGTAATAAGACCTGTAATGAAAAAGATCGTAATAAATAAAGAAGCTGTGATTTCTTCAGTAACCAAAATGGTTGCCGATAAGTCTGCTGTTCGTTCCTTTTTGAAAGGCAAAACTTCTATTGAAACTTTGACTCAAAAAGGGATTAAGTTTGCCAAACCCATATAATTATCAATTTGACGAAATAACGCAATCTTATGTTTTTACCACAGATAACGGTATAGAATATAAGATTGCTTTTATTTTAAATTATACATTCTCTGCAGTTTCTAATATTGAAATTGATAATATTTATCAAGTAATTATCGAAAAAACTACAGAGATTAAAGAACCTCTCGATCGTAATGTATCAGCTACAATTTGTGAGATTTTATCAATTTTCTTTGAGAACGCCAGAAATACAATTCTTTATATTTGTCACGATGATGATGAGAGAGCTGAAGTAAGATTTAGAAAATTTAATATATGGTACACTGAGAGTAAATTAACAGATACTGTAACCAAAATTGATAATATAATTGTTAGTGAAAATGTTGCAGGTTCTGCAAAAATATATTCTTCCTTATTATATCACAATGAAAATACTAATAGAGAAACTATACTCGATATTTATCATTCGATCGAACAAATTTTGAGCGAGAAGCCCTAATTTATGCCGGATTCCTAGGCCTCTTCGTTTAGTGTTCCTACTATTTCAGTTGCTGTTAGTTATAGTTTTTCATTACCTAAATATTACCTTATGTATTTTTAAATCAATTTTCGTTCCGCCAATTCCTGTTATTTCCATAAAATATGTACCCATTGGTTTTCCAATTTCAATTTTTTCAATTCTCGATAAATAATATTCTGCATCTCTTTCCGAAAATTTTGATAAAGACTCTAGTTTAAAATCTCGAATTTTTTTCGCAAATTCTTTTCCGTTAGTAGGTATTATCTCTTTTACAATTCCAATTTCAGATGGCAACTCAGATTCAGTTCCGTTAAAAAAATGTACACTTTTCCGAACCCTCTTTTTGGGTTTAAATCCGAAAGGTGCCGGAATTAATAATTCTCCATTTTTAGTATAGCTATTATTATTATTGTACTCCGAACTGGAAAATAATGCTTTCGTATAAACTTTATGTTCTGTTTGTTGAAAATTCAGAGGTGTTTTGAACGGATTTTTGTAGTCTGGTTCATTATTTCCTGATTCTATTTCTAAACTACAATTTTCTGGTAAATTCATTATTACTTCACAATCACAAAATCCACCATTACATTCTAAAACATCGATTAAGTCAGCCTTATTAATTTCATTTCTTTCAGCCCATTCAAAAGTATTTTTCAACGAATGGTCACATCCATTCTTTTCAATTTGATTTTCTATAAAAATACAAAGTTCAGTTACTTGATTTTCTGTTAATACAGTCATTTTCTTTAATTGTGGCAACGTTCGGCTTATTTTTTTTAACTCGATAATTAATGTCTTTATTTTATTCTTAATTATATAGCTATTAATATTGGCTCCTGCTCCTAACAGATATAAATCGTCACTAATATTTGTGAGTTTTTTCATGGCTGAATTTTTGTCCGGAGACCAAATCTTACCTGTATTTGATTTACCATCCTTAGAAAATATCTCAAAATAAAATGTTTCGCCGTCAGTTCCAAAGACTTGTTTTTCAGGTGGTCGGATTTGACTGGAAACTATATTAAAAAGAGATTTTATAAGCTCAAACAATTCGTCATCAATGATTTTAGAATTACTTATTAATTGAACATTCTTTTTATCATCAGTATACCAAAAACTGTTTGTAAGTGTATTTGCGATAATAATTTTTTGGTTATTTACGGCCTGGCACGAAAAAGCCGTTTCAGTCGAAAAGGAAGGAATTTTTGTATACTGAACAATTGAATTTTTAAAACCAGTGTGTATAAGCGGTAAAAGGTTTTTATAATACTCATTCAAAATTTTACTCCCTCTTTGAAAATCGGCAGGATTGAGATGATTTTGTGAAAAACACAATGAGCTGGTAAAAAGTAAGAAAAATAATAGATTTTTCATTAGCGTTATGTTCTTTCTCAAAAATAATCAAAAAAGATTGCAATCATCAAAAAAATATCTGATTACTTCTAATGAATAAAAATTTTGCATCTTAAAAAATTGATTATTATTTAACTACAATACATATAAATTTGAACAATCTTCATTTAACAAATCAACAACAACCGATATTCACCTTCATTTTCTATAGGTGCTCTGTGAATACAAGGCTGCACTTGTTGTTTTGGATGATCTACAGCCAGACGCCAAAGATGCATTAGCCCTAAATTAACAGGTTCTGCATCTTCATTTACCTGATAATGCAAATCAAAGTAATTTTCCGTTAAAAAGTTTTCGAACTCTTCCTCTGGTCCATTGTGCAGGTTTTTTAGTTTTGTCCGGATTTCCGGAATTAAAATTTTCTGCACTGCTTCGGAATTAGAAATAATATCACTTGCTACTCCATGATAAGTACATAAAAAAGTATCAGTTGCAACAGGTGAACGATCAACATGAAACGAATACACATCAGTAGATATGAAATCAAATTCATCGTCACGCTCATAACACTTCAGTAAATTAAGTGAGGGCGAAGCGCCAAAATCTGTTAACAACTGTAAATCTTTTAAGATTGTTTCCCGAGCAATATTACCTTTTTCTGAGAGTTGGAGTGCTATTAAATCTTCAGGATAAACTTCTGTTATATCTTCTTTTAGACAGAGCTGAGTTACAATCTCATTAAAATCCCCATCTAAATTTCTGTACCAGCACAGCGCATTTATTTCTCCGGTTAAATTGGTATTCACAAGTTCGGAGAAAGTGGATACTGTGGCAATTTGGCTGCAGCCAGAAAATGTATTATTCATAAGATGATAGTAACAAGATAATTTCTTCATATGTTACAAAATTATGCAATAGCTGTCAGTTGAAAAATATCTATTGCTAAAACTTTTGAAAGTGATTTTTTCGGAATCTCTCATCAATAAATTTTGATGTACTTTATTTAGCGTTTATAATTAAAATTTTATTTATAAAGTTATTTTTATCCTTTTAATTTTCTTAAAAAAGAAGAAAAACAAATTGAAGAGTTATTAAGAGAAATAAATTCAGAAAACGACTTAGAACATACATATTTTAAAAAACGCTCTTAAATTTAAGATATGAAAGCCAAATTTAATAGCTTTAACTTATAATTATTTTAAAAACAATAATTATAAACAATTTTTATATACTTAAGAAAAGAAGTTTAATATTAATACATTTATTTAACCATACTGATTCATGAAAATTTCTAATTTCAAATTTTGATCTCAATCAAATAATTATATTTTAAATTTACTTGGTACAAATTAGAAATGTATTTACATTACTAAACAAAATACAATTCAAACAATTATTATGAAAAAAGTGAGGCATAGAAACATTTATATTTTTTTTATTCTTAGCTATTTGATGTGCTTGAAAAATCTAAATGCGCAAAATCTTTTTTTTGAAAAAATTACAGGAAGAGAAGTAAACCCTGTGACGCAAATACATGGAATTGCTAAAGATTCTGTGGGTTACATCTGGATCGGAAGCTGGAATGGAGCTTACAGATACGATGGCAAAACATTTGACTTTTATTATCACAATCCAAATGATAAGACATCGCTTCCTAATAACCGTATCCGCAATATCTTTTCGGATAAAAAAACAGGTCTTTGGTTTTTAACTTTTGACAAAAAATATGTAAAATTCAATTACAAGCTAAATTCTTTTAAAATTATAGACTCGGTTCATGTTCCAAAATCTGTAATCAGGAATCTTGGCAGTACTTCCAATGCATTAAATAAAAATAAAATTATAGACGGAAAAAGATACTTTTTGTCCTCTCACCTCTTTACTTCACATGATCTGATCTCAGGAAAAGAACATCAGTATACAGCCAATATCAACCACCCCGGACAGTTACTGGATGATTATATAACTGATTTTTTTATTGACGATCAGAATATTATCTGGCTTGGAACCAGAGGCGGAGATATTTATAAAGCAAACCCAAACCGCAATCCTTTTGAACTGCATTACAGTTTTAGAAAAGGAAGTGACAATACCAAATTGGCAACGGTAAGAGCGGTAACAAAATATGAGGACAAAGTCTGGCTGGGGACTGATGAAGGTATTCTGATTTACAAAAACAATGAGTTAGATGCTAACAATCCATTTTATAAGTCCGGCAGCAGTATTAAGAATGTACGCAGTTTACTTAGAGACAACAAAGGCCGAATCTGGATTGGAGGAATCACCGGACTTGAATGTTATGATCCAAAAACAAACCGATGTACTGCTGTAATAAACAAAGTATTGGCTCCAAAATTAGAAACATGGTCGATTTTTACTTTAGAATCTAATGGTTCTGATTACTTGTGGACTGGTCTTTATAACGGAATAGCAAGAATTAATTTAGCCGATGACAGCATTCAGTATTTTAATCTGTCAAAAGAGATTAATCAACACAGTGTAATGGATATTTTATATGTTAATGATCATGAACTTTGGCTGGCCACTGAAGGTAATGGCATTGTTCGTGTTACAATAGACAGGAAAGGCATCGTAAAAAATGCTATTCGACTAAATTCATTTGAGAAAAATCCCAAATACAATTCTTCAGATAATATCATATTTGCATTGCATAAGGATAAACGTGGAAATGTCTGGGCCGGTTCCAGTGAAGGTCTGAATAAGATCTCTCCTTCGACCCATCCTATGCGGATTGAAAAAATACAGCTTTTTTCGGAAACGCCAAACACTTACATATCCTCTATAACCGATGACAATAAGGGGAATCTTTGGATCTCCCATAAACAGGGAATTTCGATGATTGATATTGCTTCGAATAAAATTTTAAATTATCAAAAAGAAGACCGGTTTGGCTTGTGGACATTTTCAGAAAGGGCTTTTTATAAGGATGCTTCAGGTCAGAAAATATATTTCGGGGATAAAAACGGATATGTAGCTTTTAATCCAAATGAAATTAAAACCGTAGAAGCGAATAACAAACTTGTTTTTAAATCTTTGTATTTAGCCAATGAAAAAGTGAGTCCGATGAAGCTCATTAACGGACAAAAAGTACTGTCAGAAGACCTTTCGCAAACCAAAGAAATCCAACTCGATTACGATAACCGAAGTTTTACGATAGAATTTGCCTCGCTGAATTACAACAGAACCAATAAAGAAATCTTCGAATATATGTTCGAAGGTTATGACGATAAATGGATCAAAACCAGTTCAGGCAAAGTAATTTACAACAAAATACCGCCGGGCAGCTATGTTTTTAAAGCCAGAATAATTTCACTGAATGATACTAAATCCCCAATCCAGACTTTAGAAGTAAATATTAGTGCGCCATGGTATGATACCTTATTGGCTAAAGGGCTGTTTTTACTACTAATAATAGGTTCTGTTTATTGGATTTTTAAAGAGATTTTGTACAGGGACCGTCTTAAAAACGAAATCAAATTAGCAAAACTGAATACAGAGAAACAGGAAGAATTAAATCGTGAAAAATTAGAGTTTTTTACCAATATTTCACATGATTTAAAAACGCCGCTAACACTGATTGCAGATCCGATAAAACAGTTGGAAAACAAAGATTTATCAATAAACGAGAAGACACTTTATTTTTCAATCATCAATAGAAATTTAAATTATCTGACCCGATTAATCCAGCAGATTTTAGATTTCAGGAAATCAGAAATTGGAAGATTAAAATTAAATACCAGCACACAGAATTTTAATGTATTCATCGAAGAATGCTATAATACGTTCAAATATATTGCAGATAAACGCAGTATCAATTTTAAACTTGAGACAGAAAAAACGCCTCTAAATTGCTATTTAGATTTTGAAAAAACAGATCAGATTTTAATCAATATAATATCTAATGCTTTAAAATATACACCTGACGGAGGTACTGTTTTACTTTCAGCACATTTGAATAACACAGGAACTGAATTAGAAATCACTGTTCAGGATAATGGTATAGGGATTGAATCAAAAGAACTAGAAAAAATATTTGAACCTTTTAATAATTCAGGGCCTAATCCTTTTCACGGTTATTCTTCCGGAATTGGTTTATCATTAACCAAAAGTCTTGTTGAATTTTTAAACGGAACAATTACAATTGAAAGTATTGTAGATAAAGGAACAACTGTGACTATTTCATTGCCTTTTAACGCTTCATCAGAAACGCCTGTTATCCATAATAAAGAAATATCAGTTGAAACATTAGAAGACAAATCACCTGAGGATTTAGCGTTACAGGATGAAACTTATAAACCTACTGTACTTGTGGTTGAGGATAATCCCGATGTTCAGGCTTATTTAAATAATGAATTATCAAATGAATATATCATAATTCAGGAATACAACGGAAAAAAAGGTCTTGAAACAGCCATACAGACAATTCCTGATCTTATTATTTCCGACGTTATGATGCCTGAAATGGAAGGGACTGAATTGTGCAAAGAACTTAAAATGAACGAAAATACCTGTCACATTCCAATCATTTTATTAACTGCAAAAGGATCTGATGAAAATCAGATTGAGGGTTATGAACTAGGTGCCGAAGCTTATGTAATGAAACCTTTCAGTGTTGAAGTTTTAAAAGCTCAGATTAAAAGCGTGCTGGACAACAGGCTCATTCTGCAAAATAAATTAGCCCACATCAACAGTATCAGTCAGCTACAGGTGGAATCACCGAATCTGGATAAGATTTTTATTTCTAAAACAGTTGACCTGATCAGTTCCCATATCGAAGAAACCGATTTTACTGCTGAAACACTGGCAAATGAATTAAAAATCAGCCAAAGACAATTATACAGAAAAATAAAAGCGGTCAGCGGCTGTACGGTTCATGAGTTTATTACAAAAGTGAGAATGGATCATGCTGAAAATCTTCTGAAAAATTCAGATCTCAGTATTTCACAGATTGCTTATAAAGTAGGTTTTTCAGAAGCGTCTAATTTTTCAAGAACGTTTTCGAAACATTTTGGCTGCAGCCCATCACAATATGGTAAATAGTAATTATCAGTAAGGCACTGCATCTTACATTTTACATTTTTACAGTTTATAAACTACAACAATACTAATAACTCCTATATAATATTAAATATCAAATAGATAAATAATGAAATACAGTTTCTTATCATAACCTGACATGGCAGAATATGATATGAATTGGCAATCTTTGATAGCAGAAAAACAGCGTATAAAACTAAATTTGTTAAAGCTTCTCACGGGTTTTAGCAGAAGCTTTGAAAGATTACTAATTTATTAAGAACTAAAATGAATAGAAAGTTTTTTTATCCTGTTGTCACTTTATTGCTCCTGTTTGTAAACTTTACATTTGCTCAAAAACAAAATTCCGACGGAATTAAATATAATTTCAACTATGACTGGAGGCTTTTTGCAGGTGATGATGATCAGGCAAAAAATGCAACATACAATGATACAAACTGGACGAAAGTAAATCTTCCTTATGCATGGAATCAATCAGAAGCATTCAAAGTAGATATTACAAGATTACCTACAGGTATTGCGTGGTATCGTAAAACATTTCAGCTTCCGGCAAAATTCAAAGATCAAAAAGTCTTTATCGAATTTGAAGGTGTAAGACAGATGGGCGAAATTTATGTAAACGGAAACTTTGTTGGCAGACATGAAAATGGTGCTATGGCTTTTGGTTTTGATATTACTTCCTTAATAAAGCCTTTCCCTCAGGAAAATGTAATTGCAGTTAAAACTGATAATGACTGGAAATATAAGGAGAAAGCAACAGACTCCGGATTTCAGTGGAACGACAAAAACTTCAATGCCAATTATGGCGGAATTCCGAAGAATGTTTATCTGCATATAAAATCAAATGTATACCAGACCCTTCCCTTATTTTCAGGCTTAGGTACAACTGGAACTTACGTTTATGCATCTGACATTGATATTGCAAAAAAGAAAGCAGTAATCAATGTGTCGTCACAAGTTAAAAATGAACATACAGCAGCAGTTAATGCACAATTAAAAATCAGTGTTACAGATATGAACGAAAAAGTGGTTGCTACTTTTTTAGGACAAACTGCTTCAATAAAACCTAATGAAACAAAAGATTTAAAAGCCTCCAAAGTTTTGAATGACCTGAATTTCTGGAGCTGGGGATATGGTTATTTATACAATGTCAAAAGCGAATTGGTTGTAAACAATAAAGTTGTAGATCAAACCACTATTCGCACCGGATTTCGAAAAACCAAGTTCGAAAAAGGTATGATCTGGCTAAACGATCGTGTCATTATGATGCACGGTTATGCACAGCGAACTAGTAACGAATGGCCTTCATTGGGAATGTCCGTTCCGGCTTGGATGAGCGATTACAGCAACAGCCAGATGATCGAAAGCAACGGTAATCTGGTACGCTGGATGCACATTACACCATGGAAACAGGATGTAGAATCATGCGACAGGGTTGGTTTGATTCAGGCAATGCCTGCTGGGGATTCTGAAAAAGATGTTACCGGCAGAAGATGGGAACAGCGTACCGAGTTAATGCGTGATGCCATTATTTACAACCGAAATAATCCGAGTATTTTGTTCTACGAATGTGGAAATGAAAGTATTTCTGAAGAACATATGGCAGAGATGAAAGCCATTAGAGATAAATACGACCCTAATGGAGGCCGTGCGATAGGCAGCCGTGAAATGCTGGACAGCAAAACTGCTGAATATGGCGGAGAAATGCTCTACATCAACAAAAGTGCAAGACTTCCTTTCTGGGCTACAGAATACAGCCGTGATGAAGGGCTTCGCAAATATTGGGATGAATTTACCCCGCCTTTCCATAAAGAAGGAACTGGTGGCACAACCCATACGAATGTTAACGGAACAAAAGTAGCAGATGCAAGCGCCTATAATCACAATCAGGACGCTCATGCCATAGAAAATGTAGCACGTTGGTATGACTATTATCGTGAGCGCCCGGGAACCGGAACAAGAGTTAGCTCGGGAGGCGTAAATATTATTTTTTCAGACAGTAATACGCACTTTAGAGGAGCCGAAAATTACCGAAGAAGCGGTGAAGTCGATCCGATGAGACTTCCCAAAGATGGTTTTTATGCCCATAAAGTAATGTGGGACGGATGGGTAGATATTGAGAATCCTTCAGCTCATATTATCGGCCACTGGAATTACGACAGTGCAGTTACTAAAAAAGTTTCTGTGGTATCCTCTGCTGATACGGTAGAATTGTTTCTTAATGATAAAAGCTTAGGAAAAGGCATTCAGTCTAATCAGTTTTTATTCAGTTTTGAAAATGTAAAATTTGAACCGGGAACTATTCGCGCTGTTGGGTATGACAAAACAGGCAAAAAAATCTGCGAAACGGAAATTAATACCGCTGGTAAACCTGCTGCAGTAAAACTAACTGCCATTCAAAGACCGGGAGGAACATTAGCTGATGGCAGCGATGTCGCAATTGTAGAAGTTGAAGTCGTAGATGAAAAAGGAAACCGCTGTCCGACTGCTCTCAATATGATCAATTTTGATGTTCAGGGGCAGGGCACTTTTATTGGTGGAATTGCCCAGGGACCGGATAATTACATCGGTTCGAAAAACCTTCCTGTTGAATGCGGGGTTAATCGAATTATGGTGAGAGCAGGTGAAAAACAAGGAGAAATTAAAATAAAAGCTTCTTCTGAAAATCTAAAAACGGCTAATCTGGTCATTAAAACCATTGCTCTAGATAATGCAAAACTCACCACAGTTATGCCGGATCATAAACTGCCTTCTTATACTAAAAAAGGCCCATCACCAAGTACACCTTCGTTTAAAAAGACCAGAAAACCAATTGCCATAATTGATGCTAAAACGGCTTCGAACCAGGCTGATGCTGCTAAAAGTTATGACGACAATGAGTTAACAGAATGGTCAAACAGTAAAGACGGAAGTCCGGTAATTGAATTTGAATTAGAACGTGAAGCCGTGATCAGTCAGGCAGTAATCAAATTTGCAGGATGGAGAAGCAAAAAATATCCTGTTAGAATTTTTGTAGACAATAAAGAAGTATTTAACGGTACAACGCCAACCAGTTTAGGATATGTAACGCTGGAATGCAAGCCAACAAAAGGCAAAAAAGTACGAATTGAACTGGCCGGCGCCACTAAGGACAGCAACGAAATCAATCTGGTTGAAATTACAGGAAAGGTCGATCAGGCCGGATTAAAATCAGGAGATAAAAAGAACGGTGAATTGCCAATCGTAGAAGCAGAATTTTATGAGCCTCTTGAAAAATAAAGTTTAGGACTTAAAAAAATATTCAAAAATAAAGTTTGTTTGGTTTAATTGGTTTGCTATCAGGTAACTCATACTTACCTGATAGTTTTTTTACTCATTTAAAACATGAAAAAATACAAGATCATAACTGTTATTTTATTCGTCGTTAATTTTATGTCCGGTCAGTATGAAAAGCCTCCTATTATGGGCTGGAGCAGCTGGAATCATTTTCATATTAATATTGATGAGAATATTATTAAGGCTCAGGCAGATGCTATGGTAGCAACCGGAATGATTGATGCGGGATACCAATTTATCAATATAGACGATGGTTTTTTTGGAGGAAGAGATTCAATTACTGCAAAACTCTATTGTCATCCTGTAAAATTTCCTTCAGGCATGCGGTTGTTATCTGATTACATAAGAAACAAAGGTTTAACGCCCGGAATTTATTCGGATGCTGGAAAAAACACCTGCGGTTCTAAATATGACAAAGACCCTCATGGATTTGGAGTTGGGATGTACAATCACTTAGAAAATGATGCTGCCACTTTTTTTGCAGACTGGAATTTTGATTTTATAAAAATTGACTGGTGCGGAGGAAAATGGCTTGAACTAAATGAAGAAACAGAATATACTAAAATCATAAACGGCATTCATAAAGTAAAACCAGATGCCCGTATCAACGTTTGTCGTTGGGAATATCCGGGAAAATGGGTAGAGAAAATAGCTGACTCCTGGCGGATTTCAGGAGATATCAGAGAAAATTTTGGTTCTATTAAAAAAATTATTGATTTAGCTGCCGATACTTATAAATACAGTTCACCGGGACATTATAATGATTTGGATATGCTTCAGGTAGGTCGTGGAATGAGTTATGATGAAGACAAAACCCACTTTACGATCTGGTGCCTGATGAATTCTCCCCTACTCGCCGGAAATGATTTGCGTAAAATGTCTGCAGAAACAATAGAAATCCTTACCAATAAAGAAATTATTGCTTTGAATCAGGATAAAGGATTTTATCAGGGACGACGTTTAAAAGTAATTAAAGAAAGTGGTTTAGAAATCTGGGAGAAAAAATTGGGTAAAAATCACGACGGATTAGCTATTGTATTGTATAATCCTACTGACAAAGAGATTAGATTCACTTTAAAACCGGAAACTATAGGAATTAAAAAAGATACTCTAATTAGAGATTTATGGCTGCATCAGAATTTAGGTGAATTTGGGAAATCAAAAACGTTCCATATTCCTAAGCATGGTGTTGTGGTTTTTAAAACGCTAAAATAATTATTGGAAAATGAAGAAGATACTCCGTTTTTTTGTATTCACCTTTTTAATGTGTTTTTCAATACAGGGTTTTGCAAAATCTACTGAAATTAGCAATCTTCGGGTAAATTTTATGCACAATCCTGTGGCGTTGGACAAAATGCCCTTATTCAGTTGGGAAATACGTTCTTCAAAACGTGCTGTTCTACAAACCTCTTATGAGATTTTTGTTTATGAAGGTGCTAAAGTGATCTGGGATTCCGGAATTGTAAAATCATCAGAGACTAATAATATTAAATACACAGGCAATGATTTACAATCTTCGACAACCTATACATGGAAAGTTGAAATTGTAATCAATAATTCTGAAAAAATTAAATCTGCAGAAAAAGCCTTTTTTGAAACTGGATTACTAAATTCAGGATGGAGCGGTGCAGCCTGGATTATGTATGATAATGCAGACGACACTTTTGAAAAAGAAAAACAAACGGATAAAGCGATGATGTTTCGTTCGGAGTTTGAGCTTGAAAAACCTGTAAAATCAGCCAAAATATATACGACTAGTATAGGTATTCACGATTTGTTTTTAAATGGAAAAAGAGTCGGACATCAAGCCGGGAATGGAGAAACGGTTTATGATGAATTAAAACCGGGTTGGACTGATGTGCGCAATACCGTTTTTTATCTTACTTATGATGTTACTCCTTATTTAAAAAAAGGACAAAACACAGTTGGCGCTTATGTGAGCAGTGGCTGGTCCAGCGGTGTAATTGCTCATGATCGTTATAAAAATCCTGCTCTAAGTTACAAAGCTAAACTGATTGTGGAATATGTTGGTGGTTCCCAAAAGATTATTGTAACCAATACTAAAAATTGGAAATCTTCCGTTAACGGAGCCATTCGCATGGCTGATATTTATGCTGGAGAAGATTATGATGCCCGTTATACTAATGACTGGACAAAACCTAATTTCAATACAGCCAACTGGCATTCAGTACTTGAGAACAATACTGTTTCAGCACAAACTACTGCCTACATCGGTTTGCCTGTCCGCGTTCGTAAAGATTTAAAAACTATTCCACAGTATATTACTATTTATAAGGACATACAGAAAAATGAAAGTGATTTTGGATCCGTTATCCCAACAAAACAATTAAAAAAAGTCACCTCCTTTACATTAAAAAAAGGAGAAACAGCCGTTCTTGATTTCAGACAAAATCTGGTAGGCTGGACACCTTTGACATTAAAGGGACAAGCAGGTACCAAAATCAAAATCCGTTATGCCGAAATGCTAAATGATTCGGGAAGTAAGAAACGTGGAAATGATGGCCCAAAAGGGACTTTGTATCTTAAAAATTTACGTAAAGCGCGGGCTTCCGTCAATTACATTATAGGAAGTACAATGGCAGAAAGTTATACTCCATCGATGACCTGGTTCGGATTTCGGTATGCTGAAATGACTGCCGATGCAGATGTCGAAATTAAAAATATTTACGCAGAAGTGATCAGCTCTGTTGACAAAGAACAATCGGCTATTGTCACCAATCATCCTGATGTAAACCAGCTTTTCCAGAATACGCTTTGGGGACAACGAGGTAATTTTATAAGCGTTCCTTTAGATTGCCCTCAGCGAAATGAGCGAATGGGCTGGACGGGAGACACTCAGGTTTTTGCTAATACTGCAATGTACAATCAAACGAATTTAGTTTCTTTCTACCAAAAATGGATGGGAGATGTGCGTGACGGACAAGACGAAGACGGTGCTTTTCCAAGCATTGCTCCTCAAACGTGGGGAGCTGTGGGCAAAGCGGAATCCGGCTGGGCAAATGCCGGTGTAATTGTGCCATGGATCGTGTATACTATGAGTGGAAATCAATCTGTTCTGGAAGAGAATTATCAGGCGATGACCCGTTATATGAATTTTCTTTCCACCAAATCAGAAGCAGAATTTAAATACGTTGGCGGAGGAACAAAATATGGTGACTGGTTAGCCTACAAAGAAACTAATAAACGTTTTATCAGTGTGTGTTATTATGCTTATGATGCTTTGTTAATGGCTAAAATAGCGAAGGCATTACAAAAAACATCTGATGCTGATAAATATGATACGCTATACCAAAATATTAAAGCAGAATTCAATAAACGATATGTAATTGCAAAAGGAACTTTAAGCGAAAATACCCAAACAGCCTATTTATATGCATTAAAACTGCATTTATTCAATTCAAAGGAAGAAACAGAAATTGCTACAAGTCATTTAGTGAAATTGCTGGAAGCTAACAATTACAAACTGGCAACCGGTTTTTTAGGAACAGCGATTTTAAATCAGACCCTGAGCGAAATTGGACAGAGTGATATGGCTTACAATCTTTTATTGCAACGAAATAATCCTTCGTGGCTGTACAGTGTAGATCAGGGCGCAACCACTATTTGGGAGCGATGGAATTCGTATACGATTAAAGATGGTTTTGGCGATGCCAGCATGAATTCCTTTAACCATTATGCTTATGGAGTAATAGTAGAATGGATGTATGCTTATATGGCAGGAATTAAAACAGAAGATGCAGGATTTAGAAATATTATTATTGAACCACAGCTAGATTTACGCAAAACATTTCCTCAGGGACAAAAACAAATTACCGAGGTTAAGGGAGAATATGCTTCAGTCAACGGAATGATAAAAAGCCACTGGAAGATCAAAGGCAATCAGGTAGAATATAATATTAGTGTTCCTGCTAATACTATGGCTCAGTTTATTGTGCAGAATACAATGAAAAATATTCCTAAAGAAGGAGATGGAATCCAATCCATTTCGCAAAAAGACAATAAAACAGTGATTGGTTTAGGTTCTGGTGAATATGAGTTTAAGATGAATTTAAAATAGAAAATAATCATGAAAAATATACTAAGATTATGCTTGTTCATTTTTTTTGGTGTCATTCTTAATACTTACAGTCAGACTGCCAATTCAAAACCGTATGATCTTTATTTACTCATTGGGCAATCCAATATGTCGGGACGTGGAAAAGTAGAAACAAAAGACGAAGTTATTCCGGAGAATATCCTAATGCTTGACAAAACCAATAATTGGATACCAGCCAAAGATCCGATGCATTTTGACAGAGATTATGCCGGTGTAGGTCCCGGAATAAGTTTTTCAAAAAAAATGCTTGAAGATCAAAAAAATGTAACAATAGGTTTGATCCCTTGTGCATGGGGAGGCCCCCCTATCAAAGTCTGGAAATACGGAGCAAAGTATTTTAATAATTTTCCCTACGATGAGGCTGTGGCGCGTGCCAAAATTGCGATGCAAAAAGGAACTCTAAAAGGAATTCTGTGGCATCAGGGGGAATCAGACAATGATGCTGAAAAATCGAAAATCTATTTAGAAAATTTAAAAGAACTTGTTGCTAATCTCAGAAAAGATTTAAATGTCCCTGACCTGCCATTTGTTGCCGGAGAAATTGGACGTTTTAACAAAGAAGATTACATCAACAAAATAATAAATTCACTTCCTGATCAAGTCACGAATACAGCTGTAGTTCCTTCAGAAGGGTTGACAGATAAAGGAGATCAATTACATTTTGATACACCTTCGGCTCAGGAATTGGGCAGGCGTTATGCTGTTGCGATGAAAAAATTATTTCAAAATTCTTCGAAAAAAACCTCAAAAAGAAAACCTATTGTAATTCTAACTTTTGATGATGCAGAAATCACCCATTACAATAATGTGGCTCCTTTATTGTCTGAATATGGGTATGATGCGACTTTTTTTGTATGCGAATTTCCTGCTCGAAATCCGGATGAGAAAAAGGAATACATGACCTGGAACCAGATTCAGGAACTTTATAAAAAGGGTTTTGAAATTGGAAATCATACCGGTCATCATAAAAATGTTACCAAATTAAGTCCCGAAGATATTGAGAAGGAAGTTAATTATGTCGAAGAAAAATGTGCCGAATTTAAAATCCCGAAACCAATTTCATTTGCTTATCCGGGAAATCGCTATGACAGTATTTCTCAGCGAATTTTAAAGCAAAGAGGCTATAAATATGCCAGAGCAGGCTCAAGCAAAACATACAATCCCCAAATAGATTCGATACTTGCTATACCCAGTTACACTGTAATATCTTCTGATAAACATATGGAGCGGGTAACAATGGCACTTAAAAATCTCCATGCAGGAGACATTATTGTTTTAACATTTCATGGTACTCCTGATGTGATTCATCCGGATTATTCGACAACCATAGCATCCATGAAGGAATTATTTCAGTTTATAAAAGAAAATAAATACAAAGTAATTGCAATGAGGAATTTAGAGAAAGTAATAACAGAAGGCAATTAAATTTAGTGTTAATAATAAATTTTACAGTTTATAATCTTTAAATTTTTAGAATATGGGTTGTATTACACAAAAAGATATAGCAAAAGTGTTTGGAGTGACTGCTGCAACTGTTTCTAAAGCACTTAATGACAGTTACGAGATAAGTTCAGAAACCAAAAAAAGGATTATAGATTATGCAAGGGCAAACAATTTTAAGCCTAATCCAATAGCCAAAAAACTAAAACTTGGGCACTCAAATACTATTGGTGTTATTGTGTGTTCTATTAATAATTTGTTCGTTACACAAATATTAGAGGGAATTTATGAGGCTCTGGCAGATACTTTTCACGATATCATTATCATGCAGAGCCATGAAAATATTGAGAACGAAAAAGACTGTCTGGAAGCTTTGGTTTCCCGTGGTGTTGACGGCATTATAATGGCTCCGGTAAGCGAGATTTCGAATATTGACAGAATCAGGGATATCAATGAAAATACATGCCCTGTAATATTATTTGACAGAATACAATCAGATTTGAATGTGACTAAAATTGGTGTTCAGGAAATCAAAGGCACTTTTGAAGCAACCAAACACCTTTTCAGTATTGGCAGAAATAATATATTATTTATAACTGGAGATAAATTTACAGACAGACATCCCAGACTGAAAGGATACAAAAGTGCCTATCAGAAATTTGATGTGCCGTTTAATGAAAATTATATACTAACCTGTGACCTGGCAAATCCTGATGCGATGGATGCCAAAATCACCCAGACTTTGACTGAATTAGACCATTTAAATATGATGCCGGATGCTATTTTAGGAGCAACTGATACGATTACTATCCGCACTCTTGGGGTCTTGGCAGCGATGAAGATTGAAGTCCCTAAACAAATCGCTGTCATTGGGTTTTGCAATACTGACAATGCTTCCTCTATGAATCCGTCTTTATCTACTGTACGCCAGCCTGCAACAGAAATCGGTGCATTGGCTTTAAAAAAAATGGTCGAAAAACTGAATTCACCACAAAATAGCATTCAGATGCCGGAAACAATATTATTCGACACTACAATTCAGCTTAGAAATTCCACTACTTTAGAAACAACATACAAGTATTAGATAAACTTTATCAGTTTGTAAGTTTAATCCAAAATATAAAATAAAAAAGCAGACAGTTACAGACTGCCTGCTTTTTTTAGTATCTATGTTAATTAACGTATCCTGTATTCTGCTCTAAAACAGCACCGGTATTTCGTTCAATTTCCACAAAAGGTATCGGCCATAAGTTATGGAAAGTTTCTATTCCGGTGTAATACGGATTAAATCTTGTTACCCTGTCATATAAAAGACCTAACCTTTGAAGCGTTAGCCTGCGTTTTTCCTCCATCCCTAATTCTCTCATCCTTTCATCCAGAATATAATCTATGGTTACTGCTGAAGGATCTATTTGTGAAGCATTTGCCCTCTTTCTGACAACATTAATATCTTCAGCGGCTTTATCTGGCTTACCATCTTTTAAATAGGCTTCAGCTCTCAGCAAATACGTTTCCGCGAGTCTGAACATATATTGATCTGTATAAGTTGCACCAGCTGTACCTTTTAGTGTTTTTTTGGCTAAATCGGCATAAATTCCTGTTGGATGATCGCCCGGTGTAGTAACCTTAGACTGATAAGCATAAAAATTTCTCCCAGGAACTGTAACGCCTGCAGGTGGTGCTTCTGTCGAAATGGTTTTACCAAAAAAAGCAGCCTGTGCCGGGTCATTATAAGTAAAAACCCTGACGAAGTTATGATTGGCATTCCTCATGTCATTGTTAAAATCACTCTGCCAGATCGTATTGCTGAAATATTTGGTTGAAATGGCCCAGCCAATTCCTCTTCCTCCTGTATAATCACTTACAGGATACAGAAAAGGTTTCTTTCCTCCTACAGTCAATGCCCCTATATTGGGTGCATGGTGGCGCTCCATCATAAATGATCCTATTTTATCTGACGAAATGGTTCCACCTCCCAAAACATCGGTTTCGAACTGAATAACCCATAACCCTTCCCTGTTCCCTGAAGCCCTGTTTTGATTATTTCTTCTGAACAAATCCCAATATACGTCTTTACCGGCTTCTGATGAAAAAGTTCCGAAACGATTCTGCATTAAATCGGTATTGGGATCGTCAATAACTTTGCTTGCTTCAGTTACGGCAAGTGCCGGCATGTCATTGGCGAGATAAACTTCTGATAATAAATGCGATGCGGCCAGTTTGTGCAACTCCCCATCTTTTACTTCTGTAATGCCTTTTAAATTTTCTGCTGCAAATTTTAAATCGATAATACACTGATCCAAAACTTCTTTTTTAGTAGCTCTGACAAAATCAAATTTTGAAGATGTAATTTCTGTTAAGCTTAAAGGCACCCCTCCGTAAAGATAAGCCAGTGTTCTGTAGGCCAATGCCCTGAAAAATCTCGCTTGGGCTTCAATCTTAATTTCCTGCTCATTGGTAAGTTCTATTTTTTGAAGCCTTGAAATTGCCAGATTAGCTTCTGAAACAATTTTGTAAAGGTCTGTCCAATGCGTTTCCGGAACCTTATTTCCTCCGGATGGCTGCATTACTGAGGTGTAAGGTGTCCAGCGTCTGGCATCGGGCTGTCCGTCATAAACCAGGTCTGTTCCGTAGGTATAGTCAAAAGGAAAATTGGCGTCCTTACTGTAGAACTCACTTCGTACCCTGCTGTAAAGTCCGCTGATCGTACGATTGAAGTCATCATAGTTATTAAAAGCATTGTCAGCAGCAAAAAAATCTACCGGAGTTTCTTTCAAATATTCGTCACTACAGGAAAGCAGGCAAATTGCCAGAAAAAAAGGAAAAATATGTTTGATTTTCATAATAATAATTTTAAAAAGTTACGTTCAACCCAAGTGAATAGCCCTTAAGAACAGGACGCCCGTTATCTGCAAGTCCGTTACCGGTTTCAGGATCCCAGCCTCTCCATTTTGTCCATGTCGCAAGGTTTTTACCACTTAAATACAATTGTAGGGAGCTTACTCCTAAGTTTTTAAGAATTTCTTTTGGCAAATTATACGAAAAAGAAATATCCTGCAGACGTACAAAATTCCTTGCATACAGTTTATTTGCGGATACTGCCGGAGCGTTAATATAACTTGGATTTACCCCATCCGGATTTATTGGCGACCAGAAATCGGTATTGTTAAGGAAATTAAATACCTGCGCATTCTCATCGCGTCTTCCGCCGTACGTTGGCTCATTTGCGCTTAAATAACTATTTTTGCCTCCCTGGACGGTATTAAAAAAGATGTTCAGCGAAAAATCTTTGTAGGTAAATGTGTTTAAAAGACCTGCCCTGAAATCAGGATCGGTTTTGCCTAATATTTTTCGGTCAGCCTGTGTAATCGTACCATCACCATCCTGATCAATAATTCTTCTGTTTCCTAACGAATATCCTGTGGGAATCACATCTCCAATCTGGTAAATATCGCCAACTTCATAACCATATATGCTTCCTATTGAATGTCCAATGAATAAATCACTTGCTGTAATATCATCTTCTTTTCCATCACCATCTTCGTCTAAACCGTTTAAGGATAGAATTTTGTTGGAATTATGCGAATAATTTACAGTGGTACTCCATTTAAAATCTTTTGTATCAATGTTTTTCGAGGTTAAGGTGAATTCCAGTCCTTTGTTTCTTATGTTTCCAAGGTTTACATTAATGGAATTTACACCTGAAATTGCCGGAATAGGCTGAGGGAATAACTGGTCTGTAGTTTTGGTATTATAATATTCTACGCTTCCGGTAATTCTGTTTTTAAATAATGAAAAATCTACTCCTAAATTGATCCCTCCGGTCTTTTCCCATTTCAAATCAGGTTGTTGCAGACTGTTTAATGTCTGTCCTAAAGAAGTTGATCCTCCATCGCCAAAAACATAGGCATCATAAAGGCTCATTGTAGAAAGCGAAAAATATCTTGTGGTCAAATTTCCAATAGTTCCGTAACCTCCACGAAGTTTCAGGGAATTCACTGCATTAATATTTTTGAAAAAGCCTTCTTCACTAATAACCCAACCCAGAGAAACAGACGGAAAGACTCCCCATTTATTATTTTCTGCAAAGCCTGAAAATCCATCTCTTCTGATAGTTCCCGTTACAATATATTTGTTTCTAAACTTGTAATTTACCCTTCCCATCTGGTAATTCAAAGCTTCATCCCACCCGTCCGAAGTGGTTTTTTGAATAGCAGCCAGTTCAAGACTGTTGTAGCTCAGATTCAAATTGGTAAAACCAGTACCCGTTGCTGAAGTGGATTCACTTTCCCTGTGTGTTACACCATACAGTAATGTTACATCAAGGTCATGATCGTCTGCAATTGTTTTTTTATAGGTAACAATGTTGTCAAAAGTATAATCGTATCTGGTAGAATTATTTTTATAAGCTGAACCAGTTTCTCCGGCACCATAGATATTGGAATTATAATGCCCGGTTGTCGTGTAATTATTTCCAAAATTGATCTTATAACTCAATCCTTTAACAAAAGGTATTTTTATGTCTGATGAAAAATTAGCAAAGAGATACGTGCTTTTATCATAATCGTCAATGGCAAATGTTTTAAAAGGATTGCCCAGAGTATTATTTCCTGTTGGATTTGAAACAATATTCCCTTCATCATCATAAGGGCTAAAGAGACTTGGCATTCGGATGATATTTGCTAAAGTAGGTTCTTCTCCGCTGTAATCGCTGAAAGTAGCAAAAGATTGCATAGAGACATTCCACCAATCGGTTACATCTACACCTACATTTGCTCTTACAGTTGTTCTTTTAAAAAGGTCATTCACTATATAACCAGCCTGATCTGTGTAGGAAGCAGACAATAAGTAATTTACTTTGTTTCCTCCTCCTGCAATACTTACCTTATAATCTTTGATATCTCCCGTTTTAGTACCGTTTGCCCACCAGTCATAGTCGCCTTCAATTATATTTCCGTTTGAATCTACTTCGGTTGTGTATAAATAATCTGCTAAATTGAAAGTGGGATCCGGCTGTGTATATTCTGGAGCCAGATAAGCTTTGTCCCAATACAGGTTTTTTACTTTATCAAGATAGGCTTGTCTTCCCAGAGGCCTGATATTACTTGTTGGTGTCTGTGTTGTATACGAAGTAGAGAAACTGATTTGCGGTGCTTTGTTTTTTCCGCCCTTTTTGGTCGTAATCAAAATTACCCCATTAGCACCCTGAGCACCATATACTGCTGCAGAACTGGCATCTTTCAGCACATCAATAGTCGCAACATCGTCAGGATTTATGTTGTTGATGCCTCCGGGAAAATTCACGCCGTCAACTATTACCAGTACATTACTGTTTCCTCCTAATGAAGTCTGACCTCTGACTGAAATACTCGGATTCTGCCCGGCACTGTTTACCTGTCCTACATTTAAACCTGCTACTGTTCCCTGAAGGGTTTGTGCAATACTCACATTTGGAGCCTCTCTGAAAGGTTCCAGATTGGCTCTTGAAACAGCTCCTGTAAGATCTCCCTTTTTCTGAGAACCGTAACCTACAAGAACAACCTCCTGAAGCTCATTTGGATTATCTTTTAAAATAATATTAATGGATGCTGCCTGTGTTACCATAATTTGCTGTGTCACCATTCCGATAAAGGAAATTACAAGGGTCTCACCCAGATTTGCTTCAATGGAAAACTTTCCGGTATAATCGGATTGTGCGCTTCGTTGGGAACCTTTTACAAGAACATTTACTCCGGCAATGGGCAGTCCATCCTTATCCACAATAGTTCCGTCAATCAATTTCCCCTGAGCCGAGGAAAGTGTTGGTGAGAAGCAGATGATCAACAGTAAAAGTCGGATAGCATAATATCGAACACGTTTTTTCATAAGTAGTTAATTTCGGTTAGTTAATAATAACTCAAAATTAACGTACTGAAATTCCAGACTATCCTGAGATGTACTGCAAGGCAGAAAAATCCTGAATTTCATCAAAACAACAGATTGTTAAAGCCTTATAAATACTGGTTTTACGATTGCTTAATCGTATTCGTAACTTTTTTATTACATTTAACATGAAAGAAAAATACAACTATCGCTATCCATCGGATCAGCATATTTGGCATTAAAACAGTACAATTACATTTCTAACTAATAATTAAAAACTATTTCAATATGGATTAAAGGTTCATTGGTCTCCTTGAAAAAAATGTTGCCGGATTAAAAAATGGAAATTATATAACTCTTTTATAAAATAATGTAAATATTCAAAATTGGTTATTTAACAAATTCGATAATCCCTAAATTGTCTTAAAAACATGATACGAATTGTTTTCTTTTTTTATATAATTTTTCCTGTCCTTTCCTTTTCGCAGACAATTTATGATCCTAAAGTTTCATTTGCTGTCGAAACTTATGCTTTTTTAAAAGGACAGAATGCGGCTCTTGAAAAAGTTTCTGAGGAATTTCCCCGGCTTAAACCTGTGGTTGGCGCCGCTGAAAAAAACTTATATACCGAATTCGGACGGGCTGAAAAAAACCTTAAACAATTTTTAAGTGAAGAACTTAATGATACCCAATTTGATTCATTACATAATCATATTGATTCTCTTTCAAATCATCAGCTTTCCAATCCCATTCAAAAAGAGGAATATGCGCATGAATTCCTTTTGATGGTAAAAGAGAGGTCAAATGAAAACATCAATAATGAATCGCTGTCAAAAGGTATTTTATCCTTCAAATATCACGACAAACCACATCAGGAGATTACAGATGGACATGTCGTTTTTTTTAGCACTGAAAATCATCCTAAAGCAGAGAATGCTTTTCTAAAAATCCCAATACCTAAAAGCTGGCTTGCTCAGGAAGCCTCAATGCCCGAAACGATTCAGCAGTTTACCAGTTATCACGGAAACGGCAATGAAAAAATATTAATTGTCGCATATGATCTTCCGGCAGATCTTAAGGATTTTAAACTTAGCGAAAAATCAATTCCTGCACTTTTGTCTCCTCAAACTAAACTTATTCGCACTGAATATGTAACAATAGATGGCATACCTTCTGTAATGATAGAAGCCGAAGAATCAATAGAATATAACAAAAAGAAGATGAAAATAAGAATGTTACAGTTTATGTTTGTCCAACATACAAAACTATACTGCCTGCAGGGAAGTATCGGCCCAGCTGAAGCAAACGAAGATCTAAGGCTTCAGATTAAAAAATATGAGCCGCTTTTCAGGCTTATTGCGTCAGGAACTGAACTAAACAATTAATAGCATTAAGAGAAAGTATTTTTATTTACTTCATTTGAGATCTTCTCATTCTTTCATGTGTATTTAACATATGCAGGTAAATGAATGCTGCTGAAACAAATTATCAGAAAACACAAAATACTCAATAACAAATAATTACATTTAAAATTAGACAAATTATATAAAGACATACAGTAATTATATAAAACTATTCCAATCTCTTTTATCAATTTTAATAATCATTAAAAATTCTTAATAAAGAACAACTAAAGATTATTACTATGGATAATAAAAATAATATATCGCGACGATCTGCAATTACAGGAATGGGGGCTATTTGTCTTACTACAGCTTTTACGCCTGTGTTAGGTTCTGAATCTGTCATCGATGAGAGACTTTATGCATCACTTCCGGAAGATCCTAAAACCAAATATCCGCGTCCTCCTTTTAAAGAACAAAAGCAGCCCTGGCCAGGTTTAGTAAGTAAAATGGATCCTCGTCCTGATCACGGTGAAAAAAGTTATAAAGGCTCCGGCAGGCTTAAAGGCCGTAAAGCATTAATAACGGGAGGAGATTCAGGTATGGGAAGGGCTGCCGCCATTGCTTATGCAAGAGAAGGTGCAGATGTGGCTATTAACTATTACCCTACCGAAGAGGAAGATGCCAAGGAAGTGATTCAGCTTATCAAAGCAGAAGGCAGAAAAGCAATTGCGATTCCAGGCGACCTGCGAGACGAAAACTTTTGCAAAACATTGGTTGATCAGGCAGTTAAAGCATTAGGAGGTTTGGATATTGTAATCAATAATGCAGCCAGACAGCAGACGCATGAATCGATTCTGGATATTTCGACCGAAGATTTTGATGCCACTATGAAAACCAATATCTATGCTCCATTCTGGATTATAAAGGCAGCGCTTCCGCATCTCAAACCCGGTTCGTCTATCATTGGAACCAGTTCTGTTCAGGCGTATGCCCCTACAGAAGATTTATACGATTATGCACAGACAAAAGCAGCTACTACCAATTATATAAAATCTCTTGCAAAACAGCTGGCTCCAAAAGGAATAAGAGTAAATGGCGTTGCACCCGGACCAGTCTGGACACCACTCCAGGTGAGCGGTGGAGCTACAATGGAAAAGCTAAAACAATTTGGCTCTCAGACTCCTTTGGGCAGACCAGGTCAGCCCGTGGAGCTGGCATCCATTTACGTACAGCTCGCAGCAGAAGATGCCAGTTATGCAACAGGTCAGATTTACGGTTCAAGTGGCGGAGAAGGTAATCCTTAAAAGAGAGAAAATTTTTAAGCTGAAAATTTTACAACTAATTTAAAACTTACAATTATGCCTTGGTATAACGGAGATTATCCTCCATCTTATAAAAATCAGCCTGAAGAAATTAAAGAAAAAGCTGTAGAAATAGCTAACGCTCTGCTTCTGGAGGGCGCTGAAGAAGGAATTGCGATTGCAACCGGACTTAAACAGGCACGGGAGCTCTTAAAAAATCATAGTGAGAAGAATAATCAAAAAATTATAATCATGAAAGACGATAAACAACAATCTGTAAAGAAAAGTTTAAAAGATTACGACCCAAAGGAAAATAAGAGTAATAAAAATAAAAAAAACAGCGAAGGAAAAACTATCGAAGAAGCAACAGATCCTTCCAAACTTTCTAAACTTTAATTATTAAAACACTAAAATTAAATATTATGTCAAGAGAAAACTATGATAACTACGATCAGGAAGATCTTAGTTATCACGCAGCGGATCATTCTGCCAGCGATTCGATCAATTCAGAAATTATGGAAAAAAAAGATCCTGCAATTAACCAGCATCAGGATGAGTCACATCGACACAAGCATATGCCAGAATATGAAGATAGCGATGATATATCAGCTAATAAAAAAGAAAATGATACCTCTGATCCATTCTTTCAAAAAAATGCACCAATTGCACAAGATTTAGATGAAGATCTTAAAAGTGATGATGATGATGATGATGATGATGATGCCAACAGAAGAACTTTAGATGAAGAAAAAGCCGATGAAGATGAGGAAGACTATTAATTGAAAATAATCAAGGATTATAAAAATAACCCTGAAAAAAATGATTACAATTTCTTTTCAGGGTTTTCTATTTATATTATATATCAGAATTAGTAACTGTCAAACTCTCTGCGTCTGTAAAAAGTATCATCATCGCTATCAGACTCAAAACGTGAAGTATCATCAGGATAATAGGATCTTAGTACACTCCTTTCATAGTTTCTGTCAAAATTATGATGTTGGTTATACCTGCTTGTTCTTCTAAATGTATTGTAGTCTATACTATTGGCCATTACAATTTTCGTGTCCTTATTTATACTAACTGATCCAATTGGTATTATAATGTGACTGTCTCCATCCTTATAAACAAACTCCCTCCCATTGTCATTAGCTATGGCATCGTGTACCTCATTTTTACTATCTTCTATTAATGCTTTGTCAACATTTACATCCAGATAAACAACACGCTGCATATCTTTATTGACCCAAAGATTATCAATTTTACCTATAGTACGGTTGTTGGCATCTACTATTTTCCACCCTCGGATATCAGAATAGTCCGAAGCAATCTTATAATCAGAAAGTTCGTCCAGCCTGTATAAATTTCTATCTTTTTCCATATTCATTTAATATTAAAAAATTATTTCTTCCTCAAAGTTTTATTACAGGAAGAGTTTTCAGTTCACTGTGTCTGTACTTGTTGTATTTTCAATTTCTACATTATTGCTATTATCAATTTGCGATTCATCATCTCTTAAAAACACATAATAAACAAGTCCAAAAATTAACAGGATTGCTACAATCCATGGCCATACAGGCTTTTTTTTCTCTATTTTAATTTCTGCCATAACTATTTTTTTTTTAAAATAAACATTTACTTACTTACAATAAATGTACAAATGACATAGAAGTAAGAAGTATTAAATTTCCTTCAAAATTTACACAATTCCCAGTATAGCAAAAACAATATATCCCGTACCTTAATTATTATTTAAGTCAATTGCACAAGGTGCAAAACAAAATTATATAAGCATTTTTACTAATTGTGTAAATAGGCACTGTAATGAAATTCTAAATTTGGCTAACAGATAATGTTATATTATAATTCTTAAATACTTTTATTTAGAAACAATGGAAACACCGAATTCATTAGTACATGTAATCTTAACAGGCGGCGTGGGGAGCCGACTATGGCCTTTGTCACGCAAAAGCCGTCCAAAACAATATTTAGAAATATTTGATGGAAAATCTCTTTTTGAGATGACTGTTAACCGTAACAGCCATTTAGCAGATCAGGTCATGGTTGTGGGGAATGTTGACAATCATCATTTGAGCGAAAAGGTAATGAATAAAACCAATACTAAATATCTCAATATTGTAGAAGCTACACCCAGAAATACGGCCGCAGCGATTGCATTTGCAGCATTTGCAGCAAAACCTGATGATATTTTGATTATTACACCTTCAGATCATATCATAAACGGAATGATCGATTATAATATTGCAATCGAAAATGCTGTATCGAAAGCAAAAGACGGCTTTATTGTAACTTTTGGAATCATACCAACCAAACCGGAAACAGGTTATGGATATATAGAAGCTCAGGGTGATAAGGTAGTTTCCTTTCGCGAAAAGCCAAATGAAACTACTGCAAAAGAATTTATGGCAAGGGGGAATTTTTTATGGAACAGTGGAATGTTTTGCTTTAAAGCAGGTGTCCTTTTAGATGAACTTAAAAATTTTCAGCCTGAGGTTTATGAAAAATCCAAAGCTGCCTGGGAAGCAAACCATAACGGTTTCCTTAATTTTGATTTATCAATGGAAATTCCATCCATTAGTATTGATTATGCCGTTATGGAACACAGCAAAAAAATAAAGGTAGTACCAGCCTCTTTTTCATGGTCAGATTTGGGATCATTCGAAGCTGTTTATGAGTATTTGCTGTCTGGAGATCATCCTGTTGATGAATATGGCAATATGGTTATTGGCTGCGAAAAACACACTACATTCCTGGGACTAAAGAATACTATTTTCGTCTATACGGATACGGCAAATTTGATTTTACAAAAAGAGAACTCACAAGATGTAAAGGATATTTATAGTGCATTAGAAAGACAAAATTCAATGCTGTTAAACTAAGCAAAATAGTTTCTGGCAGTTTAAAACATTACTCTTTTACTAATTGGTAAACTGAATTCAGTTGTAAGACTCAGAAAACAATCTGGTAATTTTAATGCAATAAGTTAGAAAATAAAATCAAAAAAAAACTCAAGGATAGTTTTATAAAAAGAATCAACAATAAATTATTATTCTATTATGATAAATCCTGTTACACCCTGGACTGCAACTGTACAGGCTGATATTGTCAATGGTACAGTTTTGTTTGAAACAACATTATCCCGTTACAAATTACAAATTCATAATACCGGAGACTCTATCTGGCTCACAACAGAATGGCCTGATGCCGGACGAATAACTTTTAGGCTTGCCTTCGGTATGAACAGTGATTTTGAAAAAACTTCTGTAGAAAGAAACCCAGAAAACATCGTGATTAAGGCCTCAACACGATTAGCCAGCTACACCATCACAGTATCTTTTCCCAATAGCAATCCGGCTTTATTTAGATACACTACTACTTTTAAGTGTCTCTTTTCCTTCCTGATACCTTACTGGCCTCGCGATATCGTGCCGCTTACTTTTGACGGAAGAGTTGAAAATACTTCGGGAGTTATACATGCCAAACAAGTAGGGACAAGATCCGGCAATTTATTTTTCAGCATGACAAAACCTAAAAATGGCTCGGTTTTTTATTTTCAGAATCTCACAGCAATGTCTGCATACTGTGAGGCTTCAGAAACAACTGTCAGAGAATCTGTTGGGGGTGAATGGCCGGAAATAGGATTTCAGTTTCCAATAAATAAAACCAAACCAATACCAGCGGGAATTGAATATACAATTTCTGATGCCTATGTTATATTATATGAAGACATTATTGAACAAGATGAGGCCGTTACATCAAGATTTCTTGATAGTTTGTCCGAAGTATATAAAAATATACCAAGGCCAACTCCCACTTATCAGGACTGGCAGGCAATAGCAGAAAATGTGCTTGACGATCTTAATATGAATAAAGCCTGCTGGACAATGGTAAAAAGTACATCCTTTCTGACAGCTTATGCCGGTGATTATGAAACGCCCGCAGAAATTATGGTACAGCTTGCCGTTTTGCTTCCTCTTCATGAATATTTAGAATGGTCTGGTACCAAACATCCTCTCTTTGATACTCTGAACAAAGGTCTTGCTGATTTTTATGATGAAAGGATTAAAACTGTAGTCAGATGGCATCCCGATCGTGTAGACAATCTGGATAAATCAGAAGAGCAAAAACAGGAAATGGTGATGGATTCCTGGTACCTGCACCACCCTATGCTGAACCTTTCACGTTTGGCACACAGAGGAGATAAAGTTGCAGAAAAACTTTTTTTAGACTCTGTAGATTATGTGATAAAGGTAGCTCACCATTTTAATTACGAATGGCCTGTTTTCTACAAAATGACAACACTGGAGGTAATCAAAGCCGAGACATCACCGGGTAAGGGCGGTGAAAAAGATGTACCTGGATCATATGCTCATATCATGATTATGGCTTATAAATTTACAGGGGAAAAGCGATTTTTAACTGAAGCCATAAAGGCCCTTAAAAGCTTAGAAAATCTTGGTTTTGATATTTTTTATCAGGCTAATAATACGGCTTTTACTGCCGGTGCGCTTGCCGAATTATACAGAGAAACCAATGATCAGAAATATCTTGATCTTAGCTATAGTTGTCTGGCCGGAATCTTTAAAAATGTACAGCTTTGGGAATGCGGATATGGGTACGGAAAGAATTTTCCAACCTTCTTTTCTGTATTTCCGCTAAACGATGCACCTTATACTGCCGCCTATGAAGAATTTGAAGTATTTGCAGCGCTTCATCATTATATGGAAGTAACAGAAGGTCTTGATATATTGCCGTCACTCAAAATTCTTATACCCGAGTTTATAAAATATGCTGTTGGAAGAATTGCCTACTACTACCCTCCTCTGCTACCTGCCGAAATGATAAATGAGGATGTAAAAACAGGTGAAATCCAAAAGGAATTATGGGTTCCGCTTGAAGATATACATGACGGGTGGGAAAAATCAGGCGGTGTAGGTCAGGAAGTATATGGAGCCGGAATGCCGTTTGGTGTTATTCCGAGACAATATTTTATGCTGAAAGAACTCAATACGTTCGCTTTTATCAATTATCCGGCTTTGAAATTCCGATTTGGAAAGAAAACAGTGTCTTTTCAAGTAGGCGGTGATCCTCAGTTTAATGCACAATTATTTTTTCCAAGACTTTCAAAGGCTAAAGTGCTTGCTCTTAAAGTTGAGGTCAAAAATAATGGTTCTTATAAGCTGATAAACCCAAATAAGGATTTACAATTCGATTTTCCAGGTGGCTCTATGGTTCGTATAAACTGGTAAAATACCCTTTAATTATTTACATATTAAAACAAGCCTATTAGATTCAGTGACAAAATAATTTTGCTTACATCATTAAATTTTCGATTCTGGAATATGAAATTTCAGGGTTGGCACCAGGAGCTTCAGCCACTAATGCACCTACTGCGCAGGCAAAATCAACAGCATGCTGCGGATCTTTACCAGAAAGCAACGACGTAATTAAAGCAGCCAAAAATGAATCTCCCGCTCCTACTGTATCAGCAACCTGAACTGGATAGCCTGAATTTTCGTACAGCTGTCCTTCCCACATTAATAATGCACCATGCTTCCCTCTCGTAACGCACATTGCAGTTATTGTAGTTTTTTCCGTTATGAAATTCATATTTTCTTCCAGGGTCGTAAATGATGATCCCATAGCTGCTGTAATTTCGAACAATTCTTCATCATTAAACTTAACAAAATCAGCTGAATACATTAATTTTTCAAGGATTCCATATGAATAATGAGGTTTTCGCAAATTCACGTCAAAAACTTTATAGACTTTCGTGTGTAACAATTCTTCCAAAGATTCTCTGGATATTTTGTCTCTGCAAACCAGACTGCCATAAATTAAAACATCTGCATCAGCTACTAATTTTTTGGCCACATCATTGAGTATAATTTTGTCCCAGGCGGCTGGGTAGGTTATTTCGTAGTCAGCAGAACCACTTTTGTTTAAAGTTACATTTACCACTCCAGTAGCAAAATCTTCGGTTTCCATAATACAATTGGTATCAAGACCTAACCTTTTCACCTGATCTAAAATTGCCCTTCCGTCTTTATCTTTTCCTACGCAGCTAATCATGGCCACTTCACAACCGAATGTTTTCATACGTAAAGCCACATTTAATGGAGCACCACCAATCTTTTTCTCATTTCCAAAAATATCCCACAGGACCTCTCCGTATGCCACCGCTTTAAGTTTTTTTCCGTTATTCATTCTAAAATTATTTTAATTAATCTGTCAAAATACACTTTCTCTTGTTTTAAACTCCTAAAAAAAAGTGAACCATTTTGTCATGTATAATAAAAGTAATAAAGATTGCAATCTTTTACAACTTATCCTGTATCAATTGTAATTTAGGATCTGGAATATGCGGTTGAAATAATAATTTTTAAAATCATTATTAATGAAGAAAGCCGCTGTATAGCAGCGGCTTTCTGATTAAGATTAACAAATTATAAAATATCGATCAGCCTTGGAGCCTTTTGTCTGACCTGTTCCATTTTTGGAATTGATAATAATAAAATTCCGTTTTCATAGCGGGCACTTATCTTATCCTCATCGACTACGTTTTTAGGCAATGTGAAACTACGCTGAAAAGATTGGTAGCTAAACTCCCTGCGTGTATAATTTTCTTCGTGGGTGCCGGACTCATTTTCTTTAACTGAAGAAATAACCAGTTGACTGTTGTCCAGGGTAATTTTAAAGTCTTCTTTGTTCATGCCCGGCGCTGCAACTTCTACCTCGTAATTGTCTGCAGTTTCCTTAATGTTCACTGATGGGAGCGTAGTGCTTGTTGTTGAAAAATTGTTGTTTTCCCAATTGAAAAGATCGCGGCCAAAAACATCATCAAAAAACAAACTCGGGAAAGCCGGTAAACGGTTTCCATTTCTTTTAATAAGATTCATAACAGTAATTTTTTAATTGTTATACAATAAATTTTAGAACTTGCACAAACTGTGCATTTTCAAAAAAACAAAAAATATGCCAGCGGATTATTATGACAATTTTTCACAAGATAAGTGAAAAATTGTCAGTTTAAAAAATCAATAATTCTTTGAACGCCCTATTTTACTATAAAAACAATATTAAATCTTCGCAAACTCCATTCTCAAAATGGTTTTAATAATCATGTGTAAATTTTTTCAATGGATTTTTCATATTAGTTATGTCTGACTATATTTTTATGGATTTGAATGGTATAAAAAAATTATAATTGTATTTTTTACACTAATATTTAAAAAATGATTATATTCGGCAAATAGATTAGTAAAAAATGAAAGCAGAAAGAGAGAATGCCGCAATTGATTTGCAAATAAATTCAAGTATACCTAAATATATCCAGATTGCGAATAGCATCGCTGATGATATTCTGGAAGGAAAATTTGTAATTGGTGAACGCCTTCCCTCAATAAGAACTATAAGTAACAAAAACTCTGTTTCGCGTGATACAGCAGAAAAAGCATTTAAAGAATTACGGGATCGCAGCTTGATTTATTCGGTTACAGGACTTGGCAATTTTGTAGAATCAAAAGATCCTGATTCTAATATTAATGTTTTTTTTCTTATAAATAAGCCATGCACCTATAAAATGGAAATTTATAATTCATTTGTAAGTGCCCTGGGAGAAAATGGTCAGGTAGATATGTATCTGTACTATTGCGATGAACAGCTTTTTATTAATGCCATAAAGAAAAATATAAATAATTACAATTACTTTGTCATCATGCCTCACTTCAGGGATGTTAAACAAAGCCACATCAATTATACACCAATAACAATTAAAGCTATTAATTCTATCCCGAAAGATAAATTAGTAATATTGGATAATTCCCATTCAGAGATCTCGGGAAGTTTTCCGGTAGTTTATCAGGATTTTAAATTAGATGTCATTAACGCTCTTAATGAGGGTGTAGAAAAATTAAAAAAATATGAAAAAATAATTTTGGTGTATCCTACCAAAGCTGTTTTTCCTTATCCTATTGGGCTTCTGGAAGGATTTTTAGAATTTTGCTCCGAGCATCAGTTTGAATCCCGAATTATGGAAGAAATCCCTGTCGGTTTGGAATTTGTATCAAAAGATGCCTATATTATTATTGAAGACAATGATTTGGTGAATCTGGTACAGCAAATCAAAGAAAAAAAACTTAAAATAGGAGATGATATCGGAATTATATCTTACAATGATACTCCGCTAAAAGTTTTGTTAGATATTACCGTATTAAGTAGTGATTTTATAACAATGGGACAAAAAGCTGCAGAAGCCATTCTATCTAAAGGAAAAGACAAATTTAAAAATCCATTTCTATACATTGAACGTAATTCGTTGTAAAACTGAAATCTTAGATCAAATTTGAAGCATTAAAAAAATAATAAATACTCAATAGAGTCACTTAATTTTACCTTGCTTTTTTTCCTTCATTTTATGTTCCTTCATCCTTTCATTCGCACCATCATCAATGCCCCTGCCTTCTGGAATTGGTTCGTATAGTGAACCCTGAGTATCCGGAACTTCAGGTCCTGTTTCAATTTGGTATTTATGAGACATATTCCCCCCAAACCATTCCGAAAACCTTGGAAATACATTAGCACTGAAAGATGCTGCCTGGGCCTTTGCTCCTACCGGGACTATTTTTTTAGGTCTTAATGATTTTCTTAAAACTGCATTTACTACCTTATCAGGCTCATCCATCATTGCCATTTTCGGTTCAACACCAGTGTAGTTAGCGGCATGACGCCATATTGGAGTATCAACTGCCCAGGGTTCAATGGTCACCACTTTTATTTTATCATAACCATTAAGACGCAGTTCCTGAGACAGAGCGAGATCCAAACTTCTGATTCCGGATTTGGTGGCCGAATAACTGGTTTGATACGCTAACGGAATTTCACTCATAGCAGATGCGACATTAATCAAAATACCTTTCCGCTGTATGATAAACTGTTCTACAGCTGTTCTGCTTCCATAGAAAAATCCCTTTAAGTTGACATCTATTACGCGCATCTGATCTTCCATAGGAACCTCCCAAAAGCGTCCCATTACAGTAACACCTGCCATATTAATCCATACATCAATTTTAGAAAATTCTTTTAATGCTGCATTTCTCACTCTTTGTAGATCTTCCTGTTTGCTGATATCCGTCGTAACGACAACTGCATTACCTCCTGATTTTCGTATTATAGCAGCAACTTCTTCTAAAAGATCGGTTCTGCGTGCGGCAAGAACAACGTTTGCTTTATATTTTCCGAGCTGTTCTGCTACACCACGCCCCATTCCGCTTGACGCGCCAATAATAACATATGTTTTACCAGAAATTTTCTTTTGTCCTGAAGCTCCGATTTTCCATGTTGTACAGCCTGTTATTAATAATGAAAGGAAAAATATGAGAAAGAATGATTTTAAAATCCTGAAAATAAGTTTAGTTGACATGAGCCCAGATATAAAATTAATAAATGTTAATTGGTATAGTAAGTATTAAACTACACTCAATTTATTATTAAAGCTTATAGGATTTATCTCTTAATTTGTAAAATTTCAATTTAAGTAATTTAAAATCGTGTTAATTATATAACTTTTGATAATAAAGATATAAGCGTGAATTAGATTAAAATTGCAAACTTTAAGCTTTATCATCTTTAATTATTTTTCAGTTGACTCTGCAAAAATTCAATTTATTGTTCAATTTTTTTTAGAATCTCAAAAGTCATATTAGTAAAACATAAAGAGAAGATTATGTTTATTATGAGTTGTGAATAAATTAATCTTACTAAATAAAGAGTTGTCGTTTCCAGATTAAAAACTTTTAAATAATATCCTTAACTTAACAATAAGGAACATTCTGAAATACTTGAAAATTATATTTAACACATCTAAAAACCATAAAACTAAATAAGTCTTTGTTCCGGAATTTTAAAATTACGGTTGACCGTTTATTATTACAATTAAAAATGTTAGAGTATATCAAATTGTTAAGTAGTATTATTATAAATAATATTCTAAAATTGGATTATAAATATTAGACACTTATTTTGCATCGTTAAAAATGCGTATTTAACCGTCAAAAATGCAACAGATCATTTTTATTTTGGTGATAATAAATTCACTAAATAAAATGAATTAAAGCATATCGTTTCAAATCGGATTACCAAAAAAAGCAAAGATGGAAATACCAGTAAATGAAGGAGGATATTACAAAGTACCTTTTTTAAATTCGAAAATAAAAATCACAATTGTCACGGCAATTTTATATGTCATTATTGCCAAGGCATCCGGATTTGCATTTATTCCTGATACAAACATAGCTCCCTTCTTTCCTGCAGTTGGTTTTGGCATTGCTGCCATTATTATTTTTGGAAGAAATGCCATATTTGGAGTGCTATTAGGAAGTTTTACATACTCATTATGGTTATTTGAACCTTACTTTCGAAATGCTGAAAACTTTGAGCAGCTACTAAAACCTCTGTCTTTTTGCATATTCAGGCCTTTTATTATTGGATTAAATGCTATTATAGTATCCTATTTAACACAACTTTGGACTAAAAGCAAATATCCTTTTGAAAAGGCTGTTAATGTATTGTATTTCTCTTTCTCCTGTCTGATTGGAAGTTTTATCAGTGTTTCTTTTGGTGTTATATTACTTTCTTTTACTCCTTACATAAACATGAATAATTTCACAATGATCTGGAGTAATCTTCTTATATCTAATGTTTTGGGAGCTATACTTTTTACTCCATTTGTTCTTTCGTGGTTATACACAAAAAAACAAAATACAAACTGGAAATTCAGTAAAATAGCTGAAGCTGTAATTTTGGCCTTGCTTACAGTAGCTACGTCTGTCTTCGTTTTTACTACAGAAGGTAATAATGAATCTGTTATATTTTTTTTCCTCATTTGGGGAGCATATCGATTCAATTTAAAAATCATAACCTTCATCGCTTTATTAGTAACGATTATTTCTTTATATTACACTTCCCGATATTCATTACAAACCGTTAATAATCAATGGATTTACAGCTACTTCATGTTGCAGCTTTTTCTTTTTGTAAATTTGGTTTCTATCATATTCCTGCATGGTATTCTGGAAGAAAAACGCAATAAAGCAGATAAATTAAGTGAAAGTGAACATAAGCTAAACATCGAAAAAAACATTCTGGAAGCTACCATACAAAGTCCGAATGGCATCAGCATATTTACCTTAGATACTCATTTTAATTACATAAATTTCAATTCAACTCATCAAAACAACATGAGAGAACTGTATGGCTGTGAGATTGAAATGGGCGGTAATTTATTTGAATTTGTCAGTAATCCCGAGGAACAACAACATGCAAGGGAAATTTACCAATATGTTTTAAACGGAAATATTCATACTGAAGAAGATCAGGAAGCAAATCATTTAGGAAATTACTGGAATAGCTTTATCTCTCCAATAATGGACAAGAATAATATCATTATTGGAATAAGTACAATTTCTATAAATACAACCAGACAAAAATTAAACGAGATAGAATTAGAAAAAAACAATAGTATTCTAAACCAACGTATAAAAGAAATAACATGCTTGCAGAACATTTTTGAAATCACCAGCAACAATTCCCTTTCAATGCCTGATATGATTGCCGAGTGCGTAAAAATAATTCCGGATGCATGTCAATTATCTGAAACGACGAATTGTAGAATCATTGTACAAGGGCAGGAATACATTGCCAAAGACAAAGAAACAATTTGGTATATCCGTAAAAAAATAACATTGAATAAGGAAGAATATGGCATTTTAGAAATTGGAAGCTGCATGGAAAAAGAGCATGTAGACAGCTGTTTTCCGGAAGAAAATCATCTATTGGGTGCCGTAATTAATATTTTGTCCAAATCATTTGAAAATCATGTTGCAGAAGAAAATTTAAAAATAAGTGAAGAAAAATTCCGGTCCTTTTTCGAAAACATTATGGATGTCTATTTTATGTCTACTATGGAAGGCAATCTATATGAAGTCAGTCCGTCAATCTTTAATTATTTAGGTTATACGCGACAAGAAATGCTCTCTATAAATATGGGTGATTTATATGTAAACCAAAATGACCGTAAAAAACTCATGCAGGAACTAATTGAAAAAGGAGAGGTAAAAGATTATGAAATTGAATTGATGAAGAAAAATGGCCAGACCAGTTCCTTTGCCATGACTGCAAAATTAATCTCTAACGAAAAAGAAAATGTATCACATTTTGAAGGTTCTGTGCGTAGTTTAGATGAGTGGAAACAGAACCAGTTATTAATTAGGGAACAGCATCAGAAAATTGAAAAAAGCGAGCAGGACTTCCGGATCTTATTTGAAAATGTACAGGATGTTTTTTTTAAAACGGATCTAAAAACGGATACTATATTAGATGTGAGTCCATCTTGCAGCTATTTTAATATCACAAGAGAAGAACTTATCGGGCAATCGATCTACAATATTTATCCAGATATTGAACAATTAAAACAAATGTCAGAGATAATAGCTGTAAAACATGAAATCAGAGATTATAACAATGAAATCATTATAAAAAACCAACACTATTATGTGTCCATCAACGCTAAATTGATTTGGGACAGCGAAGGCAAACCCCAATATCTAGTAGGTGCTTTAAGAAACATTACAGAAAGAAGGGTTGCTGAAGAAAATTTGAAAATAAGTGAAGAAAACTATCGATTGATTTTTGACAGCATTCATGATGTCTTTTTTAAAACAGATTTGAAAACAAAAACCATATTAGATGTAAGCCCTTCTTGCAGGTATTTCAATGGGGTAACCAGAGAAGAATTGATTGGTCAAAGAATGTCCAGCATATATAATAACAAGACCCAAATGTTATTGATGTTTAATGAAGTAGCAACGCATCGAAAAATTATTGATTTTAACAATGAAATACTAATAAAAGGCAAAATATTTTATGTATCAATCAATGCCACAATCATTTATGATGAAAATGGTGAACCGGAATTTGCAGTTGGTGCCATAAGAGATATAACAGAGCGAAGACTCGCTGAAGAAAACCTTAAGTTAAGTGAAGAAAAATTCCGGTCTATTTATGAAAGTTTTGAAGATATCTATTTCAAAAAAGATTTAAACGGAATCATTATTGAAGTCAGCCCATCAGTAGAAAAATATTTCGATTTAGACAGGGAATCCCTAATCGGAAAAAACTTTAGGGATTTCTATTATGACCGTACGGATGTTGACAAGTTACATCAAACCCTTATTCTGGAAAAAGAAGTCAGTGATTTTGAAGAACGATTTGCAAACGCTAAGGGAGAAATACTATTTTTTTCAGTAAATGCGAAGTTACGTTATAACGATAATGGTGAACCTTCCTACGTTGAAGGAACTATGCGTAACATCAATGAAAGGAAAAAAACCGAGCTGGAAATAGCATTAGCCAATGAAAAAATCAAGGAAAGTGAAAAAAAATACAGGACTATTTTTGAAAGTGTCAGGGATGTATTCTTTAAAGCATCATTAAAAGATCAAAAAATAATTGATATTAGCCCGTCATGTTCTTATTTCAATATTAAACAGGAAGAAGTTATAGGTAAAGACTTTGCTGATTTTTATTATAACCCTGAAGACAGGGAATACATACTGAAAGAATTAAAAAATGCAGGAGAAATTAAGAATTATCATGTACAAATAGTCGTTAGTTCTAAATTATATACTGTTTCAGTCAACGCCAGGATTATTTATGACGAAAACAATGAACCGGAATATATTGTTGGCTCTATCCGTGATATATCAGATAGGATTGAAGCAAAAGAAATCCTAAAAGTCAGCGAGGAAAAATTTCGTTCTATCTACGAAAATATACAGGATGTATACATGAAAACGACTATTGACGGTATCCTGCTGGATGTGAGTCCCTCATTTGAAAAGATTTTCCAGCTTCCTCGTTCAGAAATAATGGGTACTCCGGTTTTTGATTATTATTTCAACAAAAAAAACAAAGAGCTATTATTAACCAAATTACATACAGAAGGACATATTTCAGATTTTGATGTACAGCTATATGATCCGTCAGGTAATCCTTTATATTTCTCCATAAATGCCCATATTCTTTATGACAAAGAAGGAAACCCAATAAACATAGAAGGGACTATGAGAAACATCAACGAGCGAAGACAGATGCAGGATGAAATGATCTCCAAAAACAGGAAACTCGAATTTCAAAATACAGAGTTAGAGCAATTTGCTTATATCGCATCCCATGACTTACAAGAGCCTTTAATAACTGTAAGTCATTGTTCGGAATTACTGGAAGAGGAATTAGCAGGAAAACTGGATGAAGACCAGCAGCATTATTTGACCTTTATTCGCAGTTCAACTTCCCGTATGCAGTTATTAGTGAAAGGACTTTTAGATTATTCCAGAATTGGAAAAGAAAGAAAAAAAAGTATAATAGATTGCAATATTATTGTATCAGAAGTAATTTTGGATATGAAAAGCAGCATAGATGAATGCAATGCCATAATAGAATATGAGAACCTGCCAACAATTGAGGCTAATGCTACCGAAATGAGGCAATTATTTCAAAATATGATCAGTAATGCCATTAAATTCAGAAAAAAAGAAAGTAATCCAGTAGTGAAAATAACTGCTGTAATGGAAGAAAAAAAATGGGTGTTTTCAGTTGAGGATAATGGAATCGGAATCAAAAAAGAAGACCTTGAAAAGGTTTTTGTAATTTTTAAACGATTGCATAATCGTAATGAATATCAGGGAACAGGTATTGGGCTGTCTCATTGCAAAAAAATCATTGAGCATCATAATGGAAGGATTTGGGTCGAATCAAAATACAATGTAGGAAGCACTTTTAAATGGACACTGCCTTTTAACTAAAATATAACGGATTTTAGAACAATTAGTTTTTTACAAGATGGAGAAGAAATTAAACTGCGTATTATTGATAGATGATGACTTTGCTACAAATTTTATTAATAAAAAAATCATCCAGAAAGCAAATATAACAACACATATCCAAATAGCATTAAACGGAAAAGAAGCGATTGACTACTTATGCAATAAAGGAAAATTTAAATCTGAGGAAAATTTAAACCCACAACCGGAGTTGATTTTTTTGGATATTAATATGCCGGTTATGGATGGCTGGGAATTTATTAATGCCTACAAAAATCTGATACCGGATGAACAGAAGAAAAAAATTAATATCATAATGCTTACCAGTTCTTTCAATCCGGCAGACAAGGCTAAAGCGGATACCATAAAAGAAATAGCAGATTACAGGCAAAAAACGCTAAATACGGTCATACTGCAGGAAATTATGACGAAGCATTTCTCTAAAAATCCGGAAGAATAAAACTGATAGAAGTTATAAAAAAACTCTGATTTTACTAAATAGATACAGGGAATTAAAAACTTTAAGCCAGAAATAGCAGGATAGTTAACTCATATTAAATTTATAATATAGCATGATTGGACTTAATTTATAATTACATATATGTTTTATAAAACCCGCTTATTCTGCTTCAGCTTTTTTATAATATCCATTTTCACCATTTTTGGACAAAAAAAATCCTCATTAAGTCACGCACTGTATGGTTTTCAGAACCCTCAGGACAGTACACGTACAAAAGTCTGGTGGTTTCATGGTGAAACTGAAACCACCAGAGAAGGAATTACCGCAGATTTAAATACATTCAAAAAAGCGGGTGTTGGCGGTGTTGTCTATTATGACCAGAGTCACGGCAAAGCGTTAAATGCCTCGAAAGCATTTTCTAAATCATGGTGGGAAATGCTGAAATTTGCCGCAGCAGAAACAAAACGGCTGGGTTTAACATTCGAATTGCATTTGTCTAATGGGTATGTTGCAGGGGGACCATGGATTACTAATGAAACCAGCATGAAACGCCTGACAGCTGTAGAAAATTTTGTAAAGGGAGGCACACGATTTTACGGAAAACTGCCTGAACCTCAAAACAAATATAATTTTTATAAAGATGTCGCTGTTCTGGCTTTTCCAGCACAAAAAGGAGCCGGAAAAACTTCTTACACTGAAGATGTAAAGATTACATCAGGTAATGACAATATAGATATTAAAAAACTTTTTGATCCTGCTTCTGTTGCGCCGGTTAAAATTCCGAGAAATGATTCAGGGGTTTATATTAATCTGCAATTTTCTAAAGATTTTGAAGCCCGAAGCATAACCTACAAAATGCAGCCGAGAGGAAAAGCTACATCCAGTGCTACAAATGTCCCTGCGCCACCATCTCAAACGTTTACCGGCACAGGTTATCGAATTCTTCCTGATTTCGGACAATTGGAAGTTTCCCAGGATGGTATACACTACCAAAAGGTTTGCGACCTGAAGCCTATTTACAAGGCACATGAGAGCTGGAGACAAAAAACAATTTCATTTGATGCTGTAAAAGCACGCTTTTACAGACTTTATTTGCACGATTGGTGGGAAGAATCAGAAAAAAACCAGGAACTTCTTCTGAATTCAATTGTTCTGAATTCTGCTGCGAAATTAGATCACTACGAAGAAAAAGCGGGTCTTTTTTCAGAATACATAGAAGCCGACAAGACTCCTCAATATAAGGGTGAAGAAACAATTCGTTCAGCAAAAATCCTGAATATAACGGATAAAATGGATAAAGATGGGGTTCTCAATTGGGACATCCCAAAAGGAAACTGGGTAATAATGCGTTTTGCCTACGAACCTACCGGTGCGTCTACCAAACACGGCCGCGAAAACCTCATTGGCAGGGAGTGTGACAAACTTTCGGCAGAAGCAGCTACAATACACTGGAACCATTATGTAGCCGTAATAGCTGATTCCCTTCAGAGGTCTAATATTGGTCATTTATCAGGCATTGCTATGGACAGTCATGAAGCAGGAACCCAAAACTGGACAGAAAATTTCATAACTGAATTCAAAAACAGAAGAGGATATGACCCCACAGTTAATCTTCCTTCGATGATGGGATATGTTGTGGATGGGATTAAGGAATCAGATGGTTTTTTATTTGATGTAAGACGTACTATTGCGGATATGATTTCTGATAATTATTATGGAACATTTAATAATTTAGCCAAAAAGCGGAATTTGATTTTTACCGCACAAGCCATCGGAAATGCTCTCTGTATTGTTGGAGACCCTATTCAGGCCAAAAGCAAGGTTGAAAAACCACAGGGTGAATTTTGGGTCATACATCCGGATGGAAACTATGATATTAAAGAAAGTTCTTCTGCGGCACATCTATACGGCAAACAAATTGCTTCAGCCGAAGCTTATACCGATGCAAAATATTCCACTTCCCTGGCAAATTTAAAATCACTGGCAGATTATGCTTATGCTTTTGGAATAAATGAGTTTGTAATTTGTGCTTCGGCATATCAGCCATGGCTGGACAAAATGCCGGGAAGTACCGGAGGAGGCCGTCAATATGCAATAAACCGAAATAACACCTGGTGGGACTACAGCCGTTCTTTTTGGGATTTTCAGGCAAGAAGTGCTTACCTCATGCGATTAGGAAAGCCTGTTGCTGATATTTGTGTTTATTTGGGAGAAAATGCTCCTGTAAAAATTCTTACTTATCGACTTCCTGATATTCCGGGAGGTTTTGATTTTGATGCTTTTTCTACTGATGCCCTGCTTACCAGAATGGATGGCGTGAAAGGAAAAATTGTACTTCCTGATGGAGTTTCATATAAAATAATGGTATTGCCTGAAAATGGAGATATAACTCTTGATGCTTTGCGCAAAATAGCATCAATTGTTGAAAACGGAGGTGTTGTTTATGGTTCAAAACCAGTAAGATCAGGATCAGCAAAAGATATCGGTAAAGAAATGGAATACCAAAAAATTACTGATAAGTTATGGGGGAAAAACCCGGATACGAAAGGATTTAACTACGTTGGCAAAGGTAAGGTGTATTGGGGAGGCACTCTGGAACATACACTTCAATCAGCTCAGATAAAACCTGATATCGCTTTAGAAAAATCCGATTGCAAAACTGCCAAATTATATTTTGCCCACAGACAGCTGGAAGATGCTGAAATTTACTTTATTGCTAATCATAAGAACGGTGTCGAAAACAACCTTTTTACATTTGGTGCAAAAGGCAAATATGCGCAGCTTTGGAACCCCGTTTCAGGAAAACGTTATGCGCTTCCAATTGTAAAAAACAATAATAATGAACCAGCCCTGCAATTATCTTTTGCACCCCATGAGTCTTATTTCATTATATTAAGCGATACGCCGGAAAAACTGCCTCAATTAGATACAAAATTAACTGGTGAAACAACAATCATCGAAGGCTCTTGGGAAGTTTACTTTGATGAAAAAACGGGCGGTACCGGTAAAACTGTTTTTCAGAAACTTCAGGACTGGACACAATTTGATAATCCGAAAATCAAATATTATTCGGGAACTGCCATTTATAAAAAAAATGTACGGATAAATCCAAAAGCAAAAAAAATCACTATTGATCTTGGTAATCCAAATTTTGCTGCAAGGGTAAAAGTAAATGGTTCAGATGCCGGCCTTGTATGGTGTTCACCCTGGCAGCTAGATATTACGCCATTTCTTAAAAATGGTGAAAACAATTTAGAGATTTATGTTGCAAATTCTTTGGTGAACAGAATGATTTACGATTCACAGCTTCCGGAAAAAGAAAGGGTTACCTATTCTTATCCTGAAATTGTATCTCCTGCTGATCAACTGGAACCTTCGGGGTTAACAAATGTGAAATTGCTTATTGAAAAGCCTTAATAATGAATTAATAAATTCAATACATAAAGTGATTACACTTAATTAAACTCGATTATCTTTTTGGTTCCATTATTAAATTGAATTGTAACACTATTGCCAGTCTGGTCAATCGTTTTTATGGGAACTAATTCTTTGTCTTTCCAATTTTCGCCTGATTTCTTCCAAAGCATCAGGGTCGCATAAACCGCTGATTTATTTGAGTTGGAATCACTTGAAACATTTATAACCGAGCTTTCATTACTTTCAGGATGTACTCCTTTTGCATTAACAACTTCGGTTTTATCCCATCCTAAAAGCGGAATCATAGCCAATTGGTATTTTCCGTTATCGATTATAGTTACTTCATGTCCTGCCACATTTTTTTTAGTTGTAACTATTTCTTTGTCCAATTTTGGTAAAGCATAATGTCCCATACGCATCGAAACAGGTTTGTCGCTGTTATTTTTATCAACTCTTAAAATTCCGTTAGGCAAAGGAATATCTGTTAAACTGAACTTTATATTTTCATCAGTTTCCAAAATTACATTTCGGTAATAAATACCGTTTTCAAACTTCTTGAAAGTAAATAACCTAAAAGCTTCCCATTGATTATTTTTGTTTTTGATTACATAATTCATTGCTACTTCGCCCTTTTCTCCATCGGCTTGCCAAGGAAAAGCGCTGTTATAAGACAATCTGTTATAGTTTTCTGTAGATCTGAATTTTTGCCAGTCATCTTTTACCTTTTCATGACACCAAGCTCTTACTTCTGAAGCTCCGATATTCGGATAATCTGTTATCAAAATTTGTGAATCTCCCTGAAATTTATTGTAAACTTCATCTTTTTTGAATGTCGTATCCCAATCGCCATTGTTTTCTTTGGCTGTCCAAAATGAATTATTGTCCGGAACTAATAAACCCAAAAAGATTTTACCCATCCAGTACACGCTTCCGCGACAGCTGTAATTTTGAACAGCCGGCTCGAATTCGCCATAAAAACCAAGCGTAGGCACATTGTCTTTCATAAAATCCGGATGTGTGAAAAATTGTTTTATTACTCCGGATGAAATTCTGCGCATCCATCCGTAATTGGTATTGGAATCATTTTGAAATCCCGTCAGCGGAAAAGGAACTACAGCTCCGGTTCTGTAACTGATGCTTCTTCCCCACATAATCATTTCGCCATCTTTGCTAAACAAATAAGGATAATTCGCTTTTAAATCACTAAAATTTGATCCAAACTTAGAAGCAATTTCCGGATAGTATTTCTTTCCGAAAAATTCTGACCAGATATTTCCATACATCTGAAAAGCCCACATACTGTAATAGTCATAAGCAGGACTGTCATTATACCATCCATTGCCACGATAATGTTTTAAGGATTTTTCTAAATATTCGACCAATAATTTTTCATTAACATCATATCCCTGCTCTTTAAAAAAACTCAGTATAAAAATGTTGAAAAACTTCCAGTTCGAATCCACTGTTGGTCCATCACCATAACTAAGCATCGTTTTAGCCAGTTCGTCTTTTTGAGTTTGTGGCAACGGTTTCCATAAAACATCAGAATTGGTAATCAGCGAAAGTGCCAAGGCACCAAATTCAACTAAATTTTGACTTGGACCACCATTTTTAGCACGCGGCTTAATGTAAGATTTACTGGCCGGATCGATTAATTTTGTTATTTGATATCGATAATAATCGGCAACTTTTATGTTATTGATAACTAAAGACGGATTCTCTTTCAGCAAAGGCGAAGCTATAAACAGCGTCCTGCATAGCCCTTCCAATTTTTCTGTAGGAACCTGGCTTTCGTTTCCCGGATAACTTTTTCCTTCCTGTTTAGGGAACTTCATCGGATCATCCAGAGTGTGAATATAACTAAATGCTCCTTCCAGTAAATAGAGTGCAGCATCACGCCAATGTTGTTTGGTCATTCCCGTGTATGGACTGATTTTGTAATCGGGATTTTTTATCTCAAAAACATTTGCAGCATTTTCTTTATGCTGTGCAAACAAAGCTGTACTATAAAAAGTTGCTAAAAACAACATTCTTAATTTATTCATTTCCAATATTTTTGTAATTCTTAGTTCTTAACTTTTACTTTTCTTTAGCCGATTGTATCTTAACTACTGCTTTCTGTAATCCCGGAGAAGTCACTTCGAGATTGATAGCACCGGATTCATTTTTGCTTTTGATAATGACCAAAGCACGACCATTCCATGCTTTTCGGGTGTTGCTGACATACAAATCAGTATCTTTTAAATTGGCATTATCAACTCCGACAATGGTTCCTGCACCAGTCACATTAAAAGTAAGCTGATTGTCTGCGTTTGGATTTAAAACACCTTTTTCATCTGTGATTTCAATGCTTACATACACTAAATCCTGACCATCTGCTTTTATGACTTTTCGATCTGCCGATACTTTAATTTTTGAAGCCTGACCAGCTGTTTTTAATACAACCGATTCTTTTTGTTTGCCATTTTCCAGACCGACTGCTTTTAATTCACCAGCCAGATACGGAATTACAAAGGTTGCTTTAAACTCCTGTGCTTGGATTGTTTCTTTTTCGCCAATATTTTTTCCGTTTAAATACAATCTTACTTTTGGATATTTCGAATATACTTCAACTTCAATATTTTTTCCTTCGTGATTAGGCCAGGTCCAACTTTCCCAGGTTGGCCAGACTGCCCATGAAGTTAGTTTTATGGGACCGCTTTCAGGATTTGGTTCTTTAACAGCCATGTATATTTTTTCAGTATCATTGTAGAGCATGCTTCTATAGTGCGAAATGGGTTTTCTCCAGCCCATTAAATCCACATCTCCACAATAAGCGCCGTGCCAAGGGTGTAAATTCCCAGTCCAGTGTTCTCCTTCGGGCTCACCCGGATAAACGTAGCGCCCGATACCCGACTCGCCAATATAATCCATTGCTGTCCAGACAAAATCTCCTAATATATAATTGTGCTTTTGAACCAGATCCCAATTGGCAAAAGCATCTTTTGGATACGATTCGGTTTGTACAATGATTCGGGATGGTACTCTTTCATGATCGGATTCGGCATGATGCAGCTGATAATTATACCCTGCCACATCATGAGCAGCCATTAGAGGATCAAAAATATCCCAACCCTGATTCCAGGTAGTCATCGCAGAAGTAACCGGACGGGCTGGGTCAATATCTTTAATCGCTTTTGACAACAACTTTGCAGTTTCAACCGCCTCAGGTTTGGTTCTTTCAATAATTTCATTTCCGATACTCCACATAATTATCGAAGGATGATTTCGGTCTCTCAATACCATGGATTCTAGATCATGTTTCCACCATTTATCAAAAATGCTGGCATAATCATAGGTATTTTTTTTCTCTCTCCAACCATCAAAAGCTTCATCAATTACGAGCATTCCTAATCGGTCACAGGCGTCGAGAAAGGCTTCCGAAGGCGGATTATGGGAAGTTCTTAAGGCATTGAATCCGGCCTTTTTCATTAATTCTACTTTTCTTTCTTCGGCACGGTCATAAGCTGCTGCTCCCAACGCTCCATTGTCATGATGCACGCAGCCTCCGTTTAGCTTTATTTTTTTTCCGTTTAATGCAAATCCGTTTTCAGCACTAAAATCAATGGTTCTGATTCCGAAATCTGTTGTTGCTGCGTCTACGGCTTTTGAAGCCGCTATGACCACTGATTTTACACTATAAAGATTCGGCGTTTCAAGTGACCATAATTTTGGGTTTTCTACAGTAAAGATCTGCGTAATTTCTTTTTCTTCACCTGACTCTAAAGTAATTTTGCTTTCAGAAGGAGAAGCTGTTTTGTCTTTACCATGCAGGATTGAAGTTGAGACTACAAAATTTTGTAAAACTGCTGTATCGTTTTTCAAAGTCGTTTTTACCTGAATTTTTGCTTTATTGTTTTTGACTTCTAAAGTAGTCGCTGCAACACCCCAGGTTTTTACATGAACAAGAGATTTCACATTCAGCCATACATTGCGATATATTCCGGAACCGCTGTACCATCTGCAGTTTTTTTGTTGGGAATTATCAACCCTGACGGCAATTGTATTTTTTTCTCCAAACTTTAAATAAGGCGAAAGATCGTATTCGAAAGAAGTATAACCATAAGGCTGTGTTCCTATTGATTTTCCATTGATAAAAACTTCAGCATTCATATAAACACCTTCAAAATAAATAGAAACTTTATTACCAAACCATTCAGCAGGAACTGAAAATATTTTTCTGTACCATGCTTTTCCCATTGGATAAAAACCTCCGTCTCCCTCACTTGGATTATTTTTTTCTGATTTTCCTTCAATACTCCAGTCGTGTGGTAAATCTAACTTTCTCCAATTGTGATCATCAAGATTTATTGTACTGTTTTCCGGGTTATCTCCCAAAACAAATTTCCAATCCGAATTAAAACGCTGTTTTCGCTCCACAGCTTTATTTTGCGCTAAGCTTTTAGAAATTCCAATAAAAAATAGACTAATTAAGAGTAACGTTTTGATATTTTCTTTCATTGTAATCATTTATTCAGATATTTAAAAAACAAGTGTAAAAACAACACTTTCAAATATATAAATATTAATTATAAAGTTCTATTCTAAAATAGAACTTTCGTAATTTAATAAGGTTTTAATACCACTAATTTATCTCCGGACAAATCAACCTCAAATAATTTCGGAATTCTAATCGTTTTATCATGAATTTTTCTATGGCTATGGACCGACATCAACCATTTGCCTTCAAATGTTTGAAACAACATACCGTGACCAAAATTTGGTGGCGTAATTGGTTCTTTTTCCTGAATCCACGGACCATCCAGAGTACCGCTTTCAGAATAGGCTACTCCCTGCGTATAAACATCATAAATCCAGCTCGTCCAAATCATTCCTAAACGTCCTGATACTGTGTTAAACAAATAAGGACCATCGGTAACTTTATTAGGCTTATCATTACCATTAGCATCTTTTTCTCTGCTCCAGGGTGAGTCACTGGCTTTAAAAAGCAATTTTCCTTCTCCAACCGAGCCACTTAAGTCTGGTTTTAGTTCTATTTTTTCCATGGTTCCGTTTCCATTTTGAAGCCATTCGTAACAATAAACCATATAAGGTTTTCCATTTTTGTCAATCCAGAACGTCCCATCAAGTGTTGGCTTATCCGCAGGTAAATAGATATCATCTTTCATAGGCACATAAGGCCCCTCAGCTTTATTGCTGACCAAAATATGACTAGCGCGGCGTTCAATTTTATTTTCGCCAACCGTGTCTATTATTTTATCCCTATTTGTAAAAGTGGCAAAATAGTAATATTTGTTTTTGAACTGATGCAATTCGGCTGCCCAAATCATGGGGTTTGGTCCCATCCAGGAATTGGGGTCTGTTTTGGCAGCATCATACGGGCCATTCCATAATTTTAAATCCTTGCTCTTCCAAAGTAGTCCGCCAGTACCGGTCATGTAATACATACCGGTTTTCTTATCTGCTAAAATAGCCGGATCACTTAACCTAATCGAGTCCAAAGGAACAGCCTCTCTTACGGGTCTCTTTTTTTGAGCATGAACTATTGAAAAATAAAAAAAACATATACACATAGAAAAAACAAGACCTGATTTCTGTTTAAAATAATTTTGCTGCGCTTTCATTTTTTAATCTTATTAGTTTTCTCTAAAATAAGCTAAATTCCATTTATCCAGCCAATTCAAAATTGGTTTTTCTTTATTAATTTTAATTGGCAGCCAAATGTAAGTGCCGTCAATAGGATTATCCGGCTTCCAGCGGTCGGCCATGAAAATGAACTGGTCTTTTTTGCCCAGAACCGGAAAAATATAAGTGCTTTGTGAATGAAAAGTCAGTTCAGCATCTTTTCCAATGCAGGGATTTCCCAAAGATTCCCATGGTCCCCAAATGGATTTCGATTTAAAGGAACGTGCTTCGTTAGGATCCCAGCCCGTACAGCCGGAAGTGATCATATAATAGATTCCGTCTTTTTTAAAAACTGCAGGTGCTTCATTATGTCCTGCAGGTGACATTCTTGTCCATTTATCAGTAAAATCCAGATAATCATCTGTCAATTCTGAAATATGAAGTGTCAAATTTTCCTCTGATGAATGGATCAAATAGGCCTTTTCATCATCATCTACGTAAATTGTCATATCTCTCGACATCTGTCCTTTTTCAAAATCCCTGCGAACGAGCATTCCGTTTTCTATTGCTGTCAGCCACTCGGGAGTCCATGATTTCAGGTTTTTCTGGTCGGCTGAAGCTGATTTCCATTCCTCTTTAAAACCAATTGGCCAGACTCCTTTATTCGGGCGGTATGATTTTTTATACGTAAAAGGTCCTTTTGGCGAATCACTCATGGCAACTCCTGCTCTGGCGGCATCATAACCTTTTCCTTTCAATTCCAAATGAAACCACATGACGTATTTGCCTGTTTTTTTATTGAAAACCACTTTTGGACGCTCCATAATGCACCCTTTTGTTATTTCAGATTTAAGATTCTCTTCTACTTTTAGCACAATTCCTTCGTTATGCCAGTTATACAAATCTTTTGACGAATAACAGCTGACTCCTTTTAGAGCTGTATTTCCGCCCTTGCCTTCGGTTTTAAATTCTCCGTACCAATAATAGATTCCATCAACGAAAATAACACCACCGCCATGAGCATTAATGTGTACGCCATCGGTATCTTTCCACAATTTTCCCGGTTCAAAAGAATTATTTTGTCCGAAAATTAACGAGCACAGGAAACTTATAATTATTGAATATTTTAATTTCATTTTATTTCTTTTTTTGATAAACCCTGATATAGTCTATTATGTATTGTGCCGGTAAATCATCAGTTGTAAATTCACCGCCATTCATTCCTCCTACTGCCAGATTCACCAATAGATAATGAAGCTGCTGGAAAGGTTTTATCTTTTGATTTTTATATTTCATTGATTCATCGACACTAATTTCATTTAGTAACTGATCATCAACATATAATCTGATCCATTGAGCATCCCAATCCATTCTCCAGATGTGAAATTTGTCTGCCCACTCTTTATTAAAATCACTTATGTTTTTTGTTTCACTGTCCCAGACTGTTTCCTTTTTATCTGATTTCCAGCAGGCATTCGCTAATATTTTTCCTGTATAATATTCCATAATATCAATTTCACCATTTGCAGGCCAGTTCCCTTTTGTACCCAAAGTCCAAAAGGCCGGCCACATTCCTTTTCCTGTTGGAATTTTAGCCCGCATTTCGAATCGGCCATATTGCAAGGAGTGTTTCCCACGTGTAATCAAACAGGAAGACGTAACTTTTATAGAATCTCTGCTTTTAGTCCAGTCACGATGTGTTTTAGATACAAAATCCGGATTGAGCCGCTTTTCTTTTCTGGCTTCAATAATTAAAAATCCGTCTTTGCAAACAGCATTTTCTTTTTGGTACCACTGTGCTTCCTGATTTCTCACAAAGCCGGTTTCGTAGTTCCAGTTTTTTTCGTCGGGAATACCGTCTTTAGTAAATTCATCACTCCAGACTAATTCATATTCTTCTTTATATGGTTTCTCTTTAAATGAAACGAAACTATACATCATTGCTGCACTTCCCAAAACCAAAAAACGATTCATTTTAAATTTCATTTAATTATCCATTTACAATTCGGCGGTATTATTGTTTCTTAAGAAAATGGGGGATCGCTCAAAATCCCCCATCGTCCAAAAACACATTATGAAACCAAACTAACTTATTTTTATTTCTTAATAATTCTGATCGTTTTATCTGGGTAAGAATGAAGCTTTACAAAATATAATCCTGAACTATTACGCTCGAGATTCAGGTGAATTTTACCGTTTTCAATCGTATAATCCGATTCAGAAATTACCTTGCCATCTACGGTGTAAATTGTAATTTTTTGCGCATTATCTGCTTCAAGAAAACTAATATCAAATTGACCTGAGGTAGGATTTGGAAAAGCACTAATATTTTCTGCCAATCCTGCCTTCGGTTTGTTTGTTGATAACGTTGTATCGATACTTCCGTAAAATTCAAGTTCTGCTATATTGCCATAACCAGTCGGTGTGTACCAGTAAATGTATCTGTACTTTGGAGTTGCCAAACCACTGTCTGTCGCAAAAAGATCATTGGCAGGCGTTTGCGTAATCACGTGCAAAACATCGTAAACATTCAAATAGTCCTCGCTATTTGAGCCACGAATCTCGCTTCCGGGCATACGATTACCAAATCCGTTTCGGGGAACATATCTGATGTCTGTTAAACTCGCTTTTTTATCCGTTCCAAAATCATATCCTAAATAGCCAATTGCCGTTGGTCCATCCACGAAAGTGGTAATATCCTCATCAAAAGCTTTTTCGATTGTAAAACCACTATTATTATAAGATCCCTGATGACCAATTACACTGCCCGTGATTTTTTGACCCAGTGCCGGTGTAGCATTTAAAATATTTGAATCAGGGCCTTCTCCCAAGGTATTGAACGCAGAGATTTTATAGAAATAAGGATTACCGTTGACAACTGATACATCCTGATATTCATTTGCAGTAACGGTTGCGATAACCGTAAAAGGACCTGAGGCCGAAGTGGCTCTTTTTACATAAAAACCGGCATCATACATAAAATCCCATTTGAGATTAACCCTTGCATCACCGTATGCCAAAGTTGCATTTTCAACGGCAAGCGGAATTGCAAATGCCATTGTCTTAACCTGTAAAGGTGAAGAATACGTACTTTCACCGCCTGTATTTACAGCTGCCAGTTTATAGAAATAGTCTTTATTCTCCTGTAAATTGGTATCGTCGAAAGTTGTTTCTTTTAAATATACAGCTACATCTTCGTACGTTCCATTCACCGTTTCTGATCTTTTAATTGTATAGGATTCGGCTCCTGCAACAGCCGGCCATTTTAAATTAATGATGGATTTCGATAATGCCTTTCCAACGATATCCGAAGGCGTAGCGGCAATTGGAGACTGCTCAAAAACCAGTACCGCCGAGTATGCTGATTCAGTATTGTCTTTACTCACAACTTTAATTCGGTATTCTGCTTTTGAATGAACTACATCAATCTGCTTAATGATTTTATAATCTGTTGTTTCATAAAAAACAGAGAAGTCATTTTCCCCAGTTAATTTTCTTTCGAGAATATATTTATTTACTAAATCATTATTGGTGCCTGTCCAGTTTACGGTAATATTTTGATAATCTGAAGACAGCTGATAGCTCAGTGTTTCTACTTTTGTTTTCCAGGTAGGAATGTACTCTCTATTCGAACTAAAAGCTTTTGCCGAAGCATTATTGGCATAATATTCACCTGCCGGGGTTAAAACCACATAACTGGTAGCGGTACTGGAAATTACCGGAGCCGTCTGAAGCCAAACGTAATTTTGCCAGTTCGGATTTCTGGTTTTAAAAGCATCATCTATAGTGACATACATTGCCCTGGCATCCTGAACCCAGTTGTATATTGAATAACGTTCTACATAATCTGTAGTTTCAAGCAGCGTTAATATGGCAGCCAGATCATTTTTATGCTTAACGGCATTTGCATCTGTTAATAAAGTTGGTCCGTCAGGGAAATTATTGCCTGTCCAGTTGGCTCCTATATTCCATTCTGTAATCCAAAGTGGTCTTTTGTATCGGTCATAGATATTCTGCAAATCACTTTTCCACTGAGCTGCCGTTTTGTACCAGTAACAGTGAATTGCAACATAATCGATTCGGTAATTATTGGCTTCAGCCTGAGCCATAAAAGTCCCCATCCACGGATTAAACGGATCCGATGTTGCCGGAGAACCTAATCGTAATCCCGATTTCATCAATGCCGGCCAGGAAGCTATAGCTGCTTCAACCGTCATATTTGCCTGATCCGGGCGATCTGGTTCGTTGAATCCGAGAAGATGTGTATAACCTTCTTTTGTGTAAGCAGGCGTAAATGAAGGCCAGAAATTAGTCTGTCTTATCGGTACATATTCAATATTTGGCGTAGAACTCATTCCGGTATTCCAATTGTAATACCAGGTGATATTGGTTGCATCCATTGCCTCTGTGCTTCCGCCAGCCAGTCCTTTTTTATTGACTTCGTGCCATTTCATTGTTCTGATGAATGAAATTGTTCCATTTAAATTCACAGGCAAAACCGCAATTTCCAAATCCTGATTTTCTGCGATATAAACCCTGCTATATCCGCTTCCGTCTGAATTTGAAGCAAAAGTCACCATGTAGCCTTTTTTCAGTTTGAAGGATTTGATGGTATTATCAAATGAACTTAGATTATCATGAGGTGTTACGGAAGCATATTGCTGTGAAGTTCCACCAAAATTTTCTGCTGTAAAAACTTCCAGAGGCATTTCGTTTACCGAATAAGGAGCTACTACGGCCCCACTGCCATAATTGGTCACCTGAACATTTGAACCATTATCCGCCGCAACGCCATTTAACGAAATGTATTGTAAATAAGAACTAATAACCTCGCTCGGTTTTTTGTTTTCAAAATATAATCGGGCATTTGCCGAATTTAAATTCACCGTTGCATTAATCAGCGGATTGTAGGCATTTTTCAAATATAAAGAAGCGGATCCGTTCAAAACTACGCTTGATTTTGCATAAGCACCAACATTTAGGCTATTCGTAATTTCAGAGGTTATAGCAGAAGGGCTGATTACTTTTTCAGGAGCATAAGCCGTATTTTCAAAAGTTACAGAGCTCACTTCCATATCTACTGCACCGGCAGCATAATTTTTACCAATTACGATATTCGCCATTTGCTGCGTCTGGATTTTTAAATCGGCTATTCCAAAAAGGGCTTTATCACCTGTAATATTGATGTAATACATACCGGCTGCCTGAGACTGAAAAGATAAATCGCCTTTTTTCAGTTTATTGACATCACCCGTTACAAAACTTTTAGTTGAAAGTATTGTCCCTGCTCCGTTAACCAATGTTGAAACTGAAACATTCATTTGAGAACCCGGAGCTAAATTTGAAATGTACTCATACAGCCATGAAAACTGATAATCTTTTGAAGCTTCCAGTTGTACCGGAAACGAGTAAACCGAATTTTCCTGAGCGCCATCCCAACGGATATACAATAACCTTCCTGCGTAATTAGTATTATCTGATTCTAAAGCATGTCCCGTAGTTACATCCATATAACGTACTCCACTGGCAGCGTTTGCCGTATTAAAAATTGAGGAAGAAACAGAATTTGTCCAGCCATAAACAGCGGGTACCCCTGCATTATCATTCGCAAAACCATCCCAGGTATTGATTAAATTGGAAGATTTAAGTTTTAAATCTGCAATCGCCATAAGCCCGGATCCAGCGGTGATAGTAATATAAAATGTACCATCAGCAGCGGCGATAAAAGAAAAATCTCCTTTTCTTAATTTAGTTGCATTTCCTGTTACAAATGATTTAGAGGCTATAACTCCTGTTCCGTTCGCAGCAGCTGAAATGGCTACATTGATAGGAGTTCCCGGAGCCGAATTCGATACATATTCATAAATCCACGAAAATTCATATTTAATGTCTTTTTCTAATTTTACAGGATAGCTGTAGGTTGAAGTTGAATACGCACTATTATCCCAACGTATGTACATAATCCTTCCGTTGTAAGCGGTATTATCGGATTCGAATGTATGTCCTGAAGTTACATCCAGATATCTGACACCGCTTGAAGAATTAGCCGTATTCCATGGCAGACTTGCAGACGTATTTGCCCAGCCATAATCATTTGGTTTTCCAGAATTATTCCCTGTCACTCCTGCCCATCTTCCCAACAGATTATCTGACCCGTAGACCGTTGGCGTTACAGAATTATCAATTACAAAATCTAATGCTTTTGAAGTTAAAAAATGACCGTCCTGATAAATATTCACAAAACCATTTTTTACAGCATACCTGTATGTCTGCTCCTGAGCATTATCAGCAGAAGTGCTTAAATTTTCTACTGCTGATAATTCTGTAGAATGACTGAAAGTAGTTTTATCCAAAGAAGTCCGAAATCCGAGTCCAGCCGTGTTTTTAACCTCGACATCCAAACCTCTTCCCTGAGCAGCATTTACTTTTGCTTTTACCTCAAGGGTAAACTCGGTTTGATTGGATAAAGGAAAAGATATTACATCCGATGCCGCATTATTACTAAATGTTTTAGGTCCGCTTAATGCTGTTGCTAAAGTTACCTTAACAGGAAGATTAGGAGCCTGTGCCTGTATCCGGAACAGAAAGACCGATAACCCGAAAAATAAAAAGGTGTATAATTTTTTCATATGAAATCTATTTAAAAATTGTTTTAAAATTTTTGTTTTACTCTTTTAGTTAGTGACAAATTAATTTGGTGCAGAAACGAAAAGCTTCCGCGATTATTAACCGGTAAAAATGTATGATTCATGTGAATTTTAACCGGATCGAAGCAGATCTGAAATAGAAAATATCTTTCAGCCTAAAATCCAGGTTCATAAAGACCCCAGCATTATCCTTTTACAGATAATGCTTAGTGGTCGATATTTTAAAACTATTAATTGAGGGGCAAAACTTATTTTTTCTTAAATGAATGTATTGTCGTTTTAAAGCTTAAATGTTAGGTAATTTGAGCTTCTAACTTTGTGGTATTGTCACATTCAAATTGGTATTTCAGCATATTATAATACACTTTCATCGGCAACCGCATCCTGCCATTTATCCCAAACCTTAACGTTAGGATCGTAACCGTCATAACCAAAGTTCTGACTTAATTTACCTTTCGTATTGGCCGTTATAGCGCTATTTGGAATTGGCCAATAGTTGTTACGTTTGTCCATGGTATAAAACTTAGTACCATTTGGCACTACGATTCCGCTTGGGTATTTATTGTAAAGTGTGTAATGTGTAATACGCTGGTACCAGTAACTTCCTCCGGATGCATCGGTGCCAGATTGTTTATCCCAATTGCTTAAGCTGTAGGTCTGACCCCATTCATCCGGTTTTCCGCTTATGGCTAAACAATGGGAAATACGTTTTAATTCTACATTTCTCCATTCCTCCAAATAAAGCTCCCTGCCTCTTTCTGCACAAATATCCCCAATCGTTACATTAGTATACATTTGAGAAGCTCCGGCTCTTGCTCTCACAGCATTTACATCCTGTGCTGCTCCACCTGCATTTCCCTGATAAAAACGCGCCTCAGCTCTTAATAAATACGTTTCTGCTAAACGATATAAATACCAATGCGCTTTACTTCCTGTACTTGCTCCCTGAAAATCAGTTGCATTTGGATTGGTTTCATTTACAACATCATGCAGATAGATTTTATACAGCGGAAAGTCAAACCATTCACGAAGGGTGTCCCTTGATAGCAGAACACCATTATGTTTCATTCTAAAATTTTGCTGATAATATGCAGAAGTTTTATCACTGTATTTAAGATCTTCCATGTTCACCCAGTTACCAACAGTATTGTTATGTCTAAGATCCTGTTTATCTTCAATTCCATTAACAACCCACATAGGATGCTGTGAATAATAGGAAGCACTAATAGTTGCAATACCTCGCCCGAGTGCTCTTGCATAATCATATTTAACCTGATAATTGGCATTGTTTGAGGCAAAACGGGCAGCTGCCTGTTTACCATCTGGTGTCGTTAGTGTACCAGAATTCCAGTTAGGTCCAAAGATCCTCATGGAAGCAAAAGGTAAAAATGATTGTACGCCTCCGTTTGGCATTATCATAATAGCTTCTTTATTAGCAGCAATAACCTTGTTTTCAGGCCTGTGCAAATCCCAGATAACATTTCTGGTAATAGTCCACGTTTGTGGATTTCCTCCCTGATCAAATGTTCCAAAATTACTTTGCATCAGAGAATAACCTGACTGATTAATCAGGATATTGGCCTGTGCTTCTGCTTCTGCAAATTTTCCGGAAGCCAAATAACACTTAATCAATAACTGACGGCATGCTCCTTTATTCACCACACCTAAATAAGGTAGTTTTGACTGTTCCGGAACCCATTCTACAGCCTTTTCCATATCTGCCGTAATCATTTCAATAATAGCCTCTTTTTTAGTAGAATAATAGCTTTGCTTTGGAACTTCTAAAATTTTAGTAATTAAAGGTATATCTCCAAACTGATATACCAGATTAAGATAACGGTATGCCCTGTGAAAGTAAGCCTGACCGATATACTTGTTCTTAACTTCCTGAGTTAAACTGGTCACCTTATCAATGTAAGTCAATATAGTATTGGCGTGTTTAATACCGGTATATGCTTCGTCCCAGTAAAACCCAAGATAAAAATCATCATTTGTTCCCGTTTTAAAACTTCCGGTAGGCACTATAGTATTTGCAAAATCAGAAATAGTACTGGTGTTATCGGTTTTTCCATATTTTGCCATATCAGAGAAAACATATTCTGTACCAATAGGCACACTATTACCGGCATTATTATAATGAATATAATTATTACGCAATTGTTTATCAGCACTTGCTAAAACTGCCTGCAAGCCAGATTCTGTTGAAAATGTAGTTTCAGGTTCGTAAAACGATAATGGATCAGGCTCCAGAAAATCCTCTGAACAAGAAACCAACAGTGCTGAAGCTACTAAAGGCAAAAGTGTTGAGATGCTGTTTTTTATATATTTTTTCATTGTTGAATAATTATTAAAGTGAAACGTTAAAACCTAAATTAAACATTCGTGTAGCCAGTCCGCCTGTTTCCGGGTCTCCATAATACTTCCATTCTCCGGAAGCAGACCATGTTGCAGCATTCTGAACTGAAGCATAGATTTTGAAATTCCTAACATGCAGGCGGTCTAAAAGATCTTTAGGAAGTGTATAAGCCAGCGAAATATTATCTAAACGAATAAAACTGCGATCGTATAATTTTGCTGTTCCGGCTCCTGCAGGTCCTCTTGCATCAAGACGGGCCCAGTCATTCGTAGGATTGTCAATTGTCCAATACGGATTTACAAACGGATTATAGTTGTTTGTGTACAAACTACCATCATTATAAGTATTCATGTAGCGTCCGTCAAGTGATTTGTGTCCCATGTAAGAATACATATTGATTGCCAGATTCCAGTTTTTATAGAATTTAAACTCATTACGCAGCGACCAGTTAATTGGAGGAGCTGTCTGTCCCAAAAATTGCTTGTCTTTTTCATTATAAACAGGTTTTCCATTTACATCATCAGCTGTGTAGCTGTTTTCAACTTTTGGATCTCCAGGACGCTGTCCGTATTTTGCAGCTTCTTCCCACTCCTCTTTTTGCCAGATGCCGATTACTTTATAATCCCAGATTTGAGAGATTGGTCTTCCTATAAACCATCCATTGGTTTTTTCATCAGACTCTTTTTGTCCGATAACATTACCATTGGCATCCTTGATATCTTCCATATTACCATATAGTGCATTAATGATATTCTTGTTGTATGAAAAGGCAGCCATAGTAGTCCATTCAAAATTTGGATTTTTAATATTTATGGTGTTAAGAGCTATCTCAATGCCTCTGTTTTCAACTTCTCCAAGATTGGTTGCAATTGAGCCAAATCCGGTAAAACCAGGTAAACGCTGAATCATTATCATGTCATGAGTAATTGATCTGTAAACATCAATTGTACTTGTAATTCGGTCGTTTAAGAACCCAAGGTCAAGACCAATATTTGTAGCTTCTGTTTTTTCCCACTGCAAATTTGGATTTGCCATACGATCGATTCCTAAATACTTCACATCAACAATGTTTCCTGAAGCATCAATATAACCCATTGTTGCACCGGTACCAGAACTTAAGTTTGCTAAAGCTATGTAGGGATCAGAAAGCGTTCTGTTTCCGTTTTTACCCCAGGACAGACGTAATTTACCTGTACTCATAGGATTCCAATTGAACCAGCTTTCTTTATTAAAAGTCCATGCCGCTGCAACAGAAGGGTAAACTCCATACGGATCTGTAGATCCAAATGCTGAGTATCCATCGCGGCGTATCGTTCCCGTAACCATATAACGATCATCAAACGAATAGAAAAGTCTCGCCATTAATGCATCGGCTGTCTGATGCGTATCGTTGGATGTAAACGTACTGTTTGCAAGTGTTGCATTAGCAATATTATGAAACCCTAATGCATCTGAAGGCAGAATATTATTGGCATCAATACGATCTGACCATGTTCGGAGCTCTTCGGCTTCCTGAACAAAAGTGGCTATAATATGGTGTTTTTCAGCAAATGTATAATCCCATGTTAAGGTGTTATTCAGGTTCCATGTAAAATTTTTACCGTTTTCCCTGTCTACTCCTATGGTTGCAGGATTCCAGCTTTTATGACCTGATGACTGAAAATAACGATTGTAAAAAAATTGATAACGTGGTGCAACATTAAAAGAATAACTAATTCCATAAGGTAAACTTACCTTGGTATTGAAAATGGTATTCAATACCGTATATCCCCTCTCAAGGTCTATAAACTGGCGATCGTAGTAATAATTATACCCACCTATAGTTTGTCCCATTGGCTGTCTCTCATATGCACCGTTTACATCTTTAAAGTTAGAAAAAGGGCTGTTTCTTAACATATTGGCATCCCAGTAATTAGTGCCTGTACCAACAGCAATGTCTCCGTCTGTACGGTCCTGAAAATTAACATTAGCTCCAAATTCCAGCCAGCTTGTAATTTTCGCATCCACTTTCATATTAGCACGAACTGCCTCATAGTCATTACCCTGAATGGCTCCTTCTGACGTTAAATATCCCAAAGACATATAATAATTTACTTTGTCACTTGCTCCGGAAACACTTAGATTATGATCATGATTAATTCCTCTTCTAAAAGTACTGTCATACCAATTGTGTGTTTTCCCTTCTGTAAAATTTTTCAAAAGCATGGGGTCAGTAATTCCTAAACGGAGTCCCCACACTTCATTCAGACTCTTTCCTTGTGTTTGTCCAACAGGCTGATAAGCCAGCCATTGCGCTTCAGTGATGCCATATTGGTCTAATTGGCCTGGATTTGTATAGTATCCCGGTTTGCCGGCAGCTGTTCCTGTTATCCATGCTTCATAATTTCCGGTAGCTGTATTTTGACCATATGTTTTAGCAGTCTCCCAATCCTGACGATATTTTACATACCCTTCAGGAGAATATACATCACGATAAGCACTTTCATTGACAATTGTTGTGTTGGTAGTAACGTTTATGACAGGCTTACCTGTTTTTCCTCTTTTTGTCGAAATAACAATAACTCCTGCAGATGCTTTAGAACCAAATATAGCTGTTGCTGATGCATCTTTTAAAACATCAATCTGACCAACATCATCAGGATTGATTTCTGAAAGCTCTCCATAAAACTGCATTCCATCTAAAATAATAAGGGGTGAATTACGATTTGCACCATCAGGATTGTAAACAGAAGTCTGTCCACGAATCTGCAAAGACCCTCCTCCTTTTGCATCCGCAGAATATCCGACTTTTAAACCAGGAACACCTCGCAATAAATCCTGGACAGTCTGCGGATTCTGATTTGCCAGAGCTTCCGGTTTAACCTGAACAATTGATCCTGTTAAATCTTTTTTCTTCATTTTACCATATCCTACTACCACTACTTCCTCTAAAGAAGCAGCATCTTCTTTCATTTGTACCGTAATATCAGATTTGCCTTTTGCGGAAACTTCCTGTGTAACATAACCTACAAAAGAAACTACCAATATTGAGTTTTCATCACCGGCTAAACTAAATTTTCCGTCGAAATCTGTTATAGTGCTTATTTTTGTTCCTTTTATCAAGACGGAGGCACCGGGCAAAGGCAATCCTTTTTGATCTTTAACCTGTCCGCTTATACTGTTCTGCTGCTGTAGTTTTTCTAATTTCGCTACACCCCCTGAATGGGCAGTGTACGCATGTACCTGTGTCAAAGAAACCAATGCACACATTAATGTGAGTTTCTTTTTAAAATCAAATCCGGATACGCAATCAGGAGCCTTAATCTTCCTAATAAAATTTGTCATCTTTGGTTGTAATTTTGGTTAAATGATTTAGTTAAGTTATAAATCTATAGGGCCATTATGAACAATACAATTGCTTTTAAATTTGTTTTTTTAAATACAGCATTTTATTATAAGTCCAATGATTTACAAGACAAATCTAACATAACACTTACAAGCAAAGGGGGGTAATTACAGCATTATAAAAGGGGCAAATCAGCATATTATCATTTAAATCAGATATTTTTATGACTATCCTAAAAAAAATGCATTAAAAATATTTAATACACAATCATTTAAAATCACCAAAGATTTCTTGAAAATGAAAAACAAATTATTTTCGATATGAATTATACCAATTTATGGCTATTAAAAAGACATAAAAATTAAATTCTAAACTTATATAAATGCAAAAAGCTGTCTATAAAGACAGCCCTTTGCATACACTTATGATAAGTTATTTTACAAAACGAGACATTTCAGATGCTGCTAGTAAAAAAGCACCAACACCAAAATCTGCTGTAGAATTTTTATCTACTACCTGACCCGGAATCGCTTTTTCGCCAATCGGCTGAACATAACCTACCGTTCCATCTTCCTGAAGTGCGAATTTGGTTAGGTAATTCCATGATTTTTCTACCACAGGCAGATATGTTTTTTTGTCTAAAACTCCATTGTTGATTCCCCATAGAAATCCGTAGGTAAAAAATGCTGTTCCGCTGGTTTCAGGACCCGGCGCATGTTGAGGATCCAGGATACTTCTTGTCCAGTAGCCTTCTTTTTCCTGGGCTGCTGCCAAAGCTTTAGCCATGTCCTTAAAACGAGTAATGTATTCTGCCCTGTGTTTGGCTGATTTTGGTAAATCCTGAATAATTTTGGCATAACCGGCAAAAATCCAACCGTCTCCTCTCGCCCAAAAATCTTTTTTACCGTTCGCACTTTTATGTTTTGGATAAATGTATTTTGCATCACGGTAGTATAGTTTTGCCTCGTTGTCATACATAATACTATCCGAATATTGTAAATAAGAATGCAGTTTTTCCAGATACATTTCATTCCCGGTAACGTTGTACAGCTTTGTCATTACCGGCATTACCATATATAATCCGTCAACCCACCACCAGTAATCATTAGCAGAAGTACTCATTTCGTACTCCATCACTTCACGTGCCCGGGCAATTTTACGGGGATCGTTTTTTCCTGTAAAGTTGTACAGATCGATATAAGTCTGAAAACAAATCTGCCAGTCACCAAACAAAACGTGTTTGTCGGTTTCTCCGTAATTGTATTTCCATTCCGATTTATCATTTGATTTAGCTCCCATCCATTGATTTTTCTCAGCCCATGCCAGAGAGTAATCCAGATATTTTTTGTTTTTGGTCACTTTGTAAGCTTCCATGTTTCCGGTATGATAGGCCGAAACATGCCAAAAAGAATTGCCCGGTTCAGGATGTGTTTCCTGCCAGTGATTGTTAACTTTATCAATAATCGAAATCACTTCTTTTTTTGATTCTTTTATTGCAGCTGTTTTTTGGGCTGTACTTTTACAACTTAGTAATGAAGCTGTTGTTAATGCAATAAAAAATGAGTTTTTTAAATTTATCATTATATAAAAATTTGGTTTAAAATCTGTTAGTAATGTTTTTCTAAACACATAAGCGGTGTGATGGAATGTGTTTCTTTTAGATTTCTTTTTAAATTAAATCTATGTTCTATGTATTAAATATTATATCTCAAGTGTCACCCTGAGCGAAGTCGAAGGCTTTGAACCTAAAGGGGCTTCGACTCCGCTCAGTCTGACATCTGTTTTAATTACATCAATCTGATTATTTTATCATTTTTCAGCATGGTCAATCGGGATTTCCTGACCGGACCATATTTTCTTTTGTGTCCACGGCTTATACGCATCACTCCAAAAAGAATCTGTTTCCGGTAAACCCAAAACTAAAAAAGCTTCTGAACACAAATATAAACTTCCTGTAGAGATATATCCTTCGCCAATATTATTCTGATGACCATATAATCCTACCTGAAGCCAGCCATTTTTATCAAAAGTTCCTTTTGCATTTATCTGGTTATGAATCATAGCATAGAGCGCCGAACGAACCTGAGCCGGAGCAACTTCTTTTGGAAGTTCTTTCCAGAGTGCAATTTGGGATAACAGCTGAAAAGCACCAAAACGATACGCTAATGACCTGCCAATTGGTGGATAGGTTCCGTCCGGAGAAATTAATCTTTCCTGAATGGCAGCATAACGTCTGGCTCTTTTTAGCTCTGTTGTGAAATCGGTTTTGTAGTCGTTATTTTTATCTTTCAATACATTGTAAATATCCAGCTGCATTGGATGAATTACAAAACTGTTGTAATAATCCCAGTGAAAATCAGGACCGTCACCGTAAGTTCCGTCACCCAGATACCATTTTTTATGTTGTTCTAAAGCATAACTGAGGCGTTTCTGATCTTCGTCTTTATCAAATTTAATGATAGCGGCTTCTACCATTCCGGCAAAAAGCAGCCAGTTGCTTTGATACGGTTCAATTTTTCGGGATGATTTTAATGCTTTGATTACATTCTCTTTTGTAATGGCATCCAAGGGTTCCCAAAGCTGTTTTGGTGCCCGAAGCAATGCCTGTGCAAAAAAGGCAGCATCTACCAAAGGCTGTTTATCATTGACAAAATTCATAAAATCCAGACTATTCGGATCTGTCGCATTATGAATGGATTTTTGAGCCAAATCAATATATTTCGCTCTTAATTTACCTTCGGGAGTTTCGTCAGTACCCAACTCTAACCACGGAGCCATTCCGGAAAGCAGTCGGCCAAAAGCTTCCAGATACGTTACATTTGTTCTCGCATCCCAGGCACCGGGTGATCTTTCAACAGGCATTTTTACTTTCAATTCATTTTTGCTTAATGCTTCTAAAACAGGATCCCCAATTTTGACCAATGAAGACACAAAAAATTCACGAACCTTTTTAGGCGAATCCTTTTCCAGCTTTTTTGATTGTGCTTGTGAAGTCGTTATTGCTGTAAAATAGATCAATCCTGATAAAACAGTACTTTTAAAATAATTATTCATATGTCTTTTTATTTTATTAACCATTGTTTTAATTCATTATATAAAGTTCTTCGCTTTTTTTGAAAATACTCAATTCTTTTTTCCGTCAGTTCGAGTGTTTTGTTAAAAAAATGCGATAGTTTTTTTTTAACAAAATATATCGAGAACCTTAGTATCAAAAAGCTTCTCGATACAATTTTTAATCCTAAAGCTATCGCATTATGATTAAAAATCACTCGAAGTGACGAATGCGAATTTCTAAACTTAATGACATTTCAGCTAAGCCTGACAATAAATTTAAAATCAAGTCGATTTCCAGAAACTTTCATTTAAAATATATTTATTATCCTTTACGTTTTGATATTTCTTCTTAAATTCCGAAGGATTTAAATTATAAAACTGCTGAAAATGTTTCCTGAAATATTTAATATCACCAAAACCGGCAATGGAAGCCGCTTCACTGATCTGTAAATCTGTGGTAATTAATAATGTGGCTACTTTTCGTAATCGGACATTTCGGGTGAACTCAGAAACTGATTTTCCAGTAATTTTCTTGATTTTTTTATAAACCAAAGAATAACTCATTCCTAAATGTTCTGACAAATCATTTACATTAAAATTCTCCACATCCAGATTCGCATCAATGATATCTACAATTTTATCGATTAGTTTTTTGTCCTCATCAGACAGCTTTAAACTTGTCGATTTTTTTGTTACTGAATTAAGCAGGTAGTTCTGTTCGCTGTCACGTCTGGCAAATATTCCGCTGATTCGGGCTAATAAATAGTCGTTATCAAATGGTTTTGTAATGTAATCATCTGCACCTACTTCGGCACCTTTTAGCTTTACATCTTCTGAAGTTCCTCCTGTGAGTAAAATTACGGGGATATGCTTTAGCTCCTCATCAGACTTGATATGCTTGCAAAAAGCTACCCCATTCATTTCTCCCATAACCACATCAGAAATAATCAAATCGGGCATTACTTTTTTTATTACGGCTAAAGCAGCTTCTGCATTTTCTGCGACTGTAATATGATATTTTAGACTTAAAATCTTTTTTAAATAATTTCTTATCTGCACATTGTCATCAACCACCAAAATGCTTTTTGCATCTTTAACTAAATCTTTCACATTGTCAGGCTCTTCAACAGTTTTCAGTACATTTTCCTGCACTGTGGTATCTTCTAAAGCTTCTTCTAAAAATAAGGTTCTGTCACTTAAATCTTCACGAATTTCGACATCTCCAAAATGCTGTTTTCCGAGTAATAATTTAATTTCAAAAACAGATCCTCCATTTTCATTATCACGACAACTTACACTTCCGTGATGCTGCGTGATAAATTGTTTTACCAGATAAAGACCAATTCCGAATCCTTTTCGGTTATTTCTGATGTTTTTATTGGACTGATAGAACAGATTGAAAATTTTCTCCTTATCATCATCCGAAACGCCTTCTCCATTATCGGTAACATTGATGACAACCTCATTTTCTGAACATCGTAAATTAATCGTAACGGCACCATTTTCTTTTTCGGTAAATTTTAAAGCATTCGAAATTAAATTAAAAAGCGCCATCTCAATCTTTTCCCGATCTACATAAACCAGTACTTTTTCTTCAGAAATACTAAAACTGTAATCAATCTTTTTTGTTTTGGCATGCTGTACAAAACAGCTAAAAACTTCTTTGCAAAGCTCTACAATATCAATCTGACCAATTTTGAGCTTTCCGGTTTCGGTTTCGGTTTTTCTGAAAAGAAGCAGCTGATCCACCAGACTCAATAGTCTTCTCGAATTGCTGTAGACCATTTCTATGGCAGCCGGATCTATCTGCTGGTCTGTACCGTAGATTATTTCCTTTAACGGATTAATAATCATGGTTAAAGGCGACCTGAATTCATGCGAAATATTAGTAAAAAACGTTAATTTCTTTTCATTCAGTTCTTTTTCCTGCTTCGCCAGATCCTGAGAAAGCCTGACTTCGTATTTCAGTTTTTCCTGTTGGCGTTGGTATTTATCCACTACATAAATAATCAATCCGATGAGGAGAAAATAAACGAAATAAGCAAAACCGCTTCTGTACCATGGCGGTAATATGGTAACGGGCAATGAAATGGATTTTGTATTCCAGATTCCCTCTGCATTTGTAGATTTAATTTTGAGTACATAATCACCTTCTGTTATTCTGGAATAATTTGCATTCCGAATATTATCCACATAATGCCATTGCGAATCCCATCCTTCTAAAAAATAAGCATAGGATATTTTTTCAGGCAGACTGTATTCTAATGCCGCAAATTCGATATTGAGCATCGATTCGTCATAAGGCAATTTTAATTTATCAATTCCGAAAGCAGAAAAACCCGATTGATCAAAAAGCTTATTATTTACTTTTATGGAAGTTATAATAAGCTTTGGGAAGTCGTGATTCTGGTTCGTTATTTTGGTATTGATAATATTAAAACCTTTTATTCCGCCAAATACAATTTCGCCAGTAGAAAGTTTCAGTGCAGCATTATAATTAAACTGGTTACTTTGAAGTCCGTCAGCATCATGATAACTTGTTATTTTTCCGCTCGTTGCATTGTATACAAACAATCCGTTATAGGTGCTGCACCAATAGGTTTCTTTATTATCCTGAACAATATTTAAAACAGAATTATTGGGAAGTTTATTTCTCTGAGTCAAAAACTGGCTCTTAAAAGTCTTTGGATTAAAAAGCATCAAGCCTCCGCCTTCAGTACCTACGAGCATTTTTGTATCAGAATGTGAAATAATCGAACGCACCGGATATTTTACATCAATCTCTTTGCGTTTCATCGTTTTTAGATTGAGCTGGTACAATTTTGAAAAATTCCCGATCCAAAGATTACCATTTTTATCTTCTGTCATCGAAATGATTCCTCTGATTCCTGCATCCACAAAATCAAAATGATCAGCTGCTTCATTATATCGGTACAATCCTTCCTCATCCGGAGAAACTGCCCATAAAATGTTATTTTTACTTCGATAAAGCACCCAGATATTCTTTTGATTCCCATTCAGTTTAGGATTAAAAAGATTGTATTTTTTAAAGTTTCGGGTCTGGGAATTGAACAGACAAACTCCTCCTCCGTAAGTTCCAAACCACGTTCCTTTAGTATCTTTTAGGATGGCTGTAACGAAATTATTCGATAACGAATTTGGATTATTTGCATCATAAGAATAATTGGTAAATGAATTACTCCTTCTGTTCCATAAACTTACGCCGCCACCATCTGTTCCAATCCAGAGATTTTCATTATCCTGTTCTGATAATGAAAGGATAAAATCACTTGGAAGTGTGTTTTTTATTTCTTCATTTTTTGAAACTGTCGTAAAAGGGCTTTTTCTTTGTTCAATGATATTAACTCCTCCACGTAAAGTTCCAATCCAGACGCGGTTTGTATTATCCCTGAATAAGGATGAAATTGCATTGCTATTGAGTTTTTCTTCATTCAGATCTGAGTTTAGCAAAGAAAAAGTATCAGTAGCATAATTGTATTTTACAACACCGTTACCATTTGTAGCGATCCACAATTCTTTTGCATCCGGCTTGCACATCAAATCTGAAACAGGATACTGAATCTCCTGATTTTTATAAAGCTGATGTGTTTTATTTTTGACATTGTATTTTAGCAATCCCTGATCAGCCCCTACCCAAATATTTGAAAATTTATCATATAAAAGACAGCCACTGCCTAAAGTAACCGGAAAAACTACTGATAGCTTTTTCGCGGATGCATCCATCGTAACAAGTCCAACACCGGCAACAGAGCACCACAATTTACCGGATGGGTCAAAATCCATTTCCTGCACATGATAATCCCAGAGCAGTTTTCCTTTTGCATAAAGCGGAACCTGAATAATTTTTTCTTCATTTCCTCCATAATAAAGCAACCCCTTTCCTGCAGTCCCGATATACATTTTGGATTTAAAATCCCTGATTTGGTTGACTACAAAATCAATCACTTCAATTTGAGAATTTTTAGCGTTTATGTAACTTTTAGTAGTAAACTTATTTCGCAGATAATCGTAAACACTGATACCTCCTTTAGTGCCAATCCAGATTTCATTTTGAGTGCCGCAAATACTTACAATCCTGTTATTAACTAACGAATTGGTATCATTAGGTTCGTTTCTGAAACTCAAAAAATTATAACCGTCATACCTGCTGATTCCGTCGTAAGTTCCGAACCACATTAATCCCCGTTTGTCTTTGTAGACTGAAGTTACAGCATTATTAGCAAGCCCGTTTTTGATTCCGATATAGCCAATATCATATTTTTCCTGTCCGTATTTTGGAATAGCAGTTTTTACAGCCTGTGAATTAGCCATAAAGCAAACTAAAATCATTAAAAACAGAAGAGTTTTATTTTTCAAAACATTAGGGTATTTAAAGCTAAATATAACTCATTTTTACATAACGAATGACATGCTGAGTTCATTCGTGTTCTCTAAGGATAATCTTATTTGAAGGCTATTTAACTTTGAAGGGCTTCGTCTCCGCTCAGCCTGACACCGATTTAAATTACCTTCAACAATAAAATAGTATTGATAAAACTAAAAAATCAGAAAAACCTATGAGTAAATCATAGGTTTTCTTTCCACACAAACATAAACAAAAACGTCAAATTATTTGATTAATGAAATTACATACGAATAACTGTATTGCTTATCCAGTAAACGGTATGGATCATGAGGCAAACGTCCCCAGCTGTCATCACCGCCTAAGCCTCTTTGTTTGTAATCTAAGTGCAGATACACTGCTTCTTTCGAATCTAAATCCAGATCAGACGGATGGCGCTGAGCCTTCGTTTTGCCCGGATCTAAATCTTCTGTTGAAATATTCAGCGCACTAAACCCAAGAGTCTGCAATCCTTCGATTTTTATACCCTGACCTTTGTTATTTTTTAAAGTCAGCCAGCGGACATCTGTTTTATAACCACCTTCCTGAGGACGTATATAATGGCTTGTATATTGATTGATCACTTTGTCTGAATATTCACCAATAAACGAAGCGGAATTTCTGTCAGAGTAATTTTCCCATGGTCCTCTTCCGTAATAGTTCAGATTATCATAAGAACCATTTAACTTTGAACGCATTCCGAAACGAGGGATTTCAGGCAATTCTTTTCCGTTCATATCAATCGCAGCAGTTACTTTTATCGAACCATCGTTCTGAATCAGATAATTTACAGTGTAAGGAACTTCAACGCCAGCTAATTTGTAAGCCACTTTTACATGTAAGCCTTCTGAAGTATTTTTTTCCAAATTGACACTTACAACGGTTGGATTTTTTGATGCTTCTTTCCAGATTACTAATTTATCCTGCATATTGCTTCCAAAATCATTATCGGTTGGGGCACGCCAGAAATAAGGTGTTGGGAAATGGGTAAAAATAGCATTATCAGCATTTTTCAGATTGTATTTCAGGATTTCACCTTTTATCAAATCAAACTCTCCGGTAATGTTCTCTGTTTCAAAAGAAAGTACATTTGCTTTAACGCTATGTTTCAGTTTTGATGTACTTTTTGCAACGTCAATATTTTTAAACCAGGAACCTTTTCCTATTGCAAACTGTTCTCTGCCAAATTCATGCCCTTTGGCAACCAAAGGCGCATCGTATTTCGAAGCTGCGTAAACATTTAAAAAATATTCTGAACTATCATCAATTGCTCCTAAATCCAAAACCATCTTTTTACTTTCTTGAGGGGCAGCTACTACATTAAATTCGCCTGATTTTGATTTTACTCCATTTTTAATCAATTCCCATTTAAAAGTATAATCAGAAAGATTGGTAAAATTATAATGATTGGTTACCGTTAAATCAGACCCGTTACTGAACTGAAATTGAATGTTTTGATATACCTTTTTAATTTCATACAAAGCCGGTTTAGGGGTTCTGTTTGAAAATATAACGCCGTCTGCACAGCCATTTTCGTCATTTTGAAGTTTATCAGCCCCTAAATCACCACCGTAAGCCCAAAACGTTTTTCCTTCTGCATTTTTGGTTTTAATCCCCTGATCCACCCAATCCCAGATAAATCCTCCCTGCATGTGTTTGCTGCTATTGATAATATCCCAGTATTCCTGAAAATTTCCGCCGCTGTTTCCCATTGCGTGTGCATATTCACACATAATGTACGGACGTTTTTTATCGGCAGCCGCATAACTTTTCATGCTTTTAATTCCCGGATACATCGGGCATACAATATCGGTATTTCTGTTTTCCCCAGCCTGCTCAAACTGAACCGGACGTGTTGCATCTACTTGCTTTAACCAATCGTATGCATCATAGAAAACAGGACCGTTTCCACATTCATTTCCTAAAGACCAAATGATAATCGAAGGATGGTTTTTATCAAATGCAAACATTCTTTTGATACGATCCAGATGCGCTGGTGCCCATTCCGGTAAATAAGCAGGATGTTTTTTCTGATCGAACCAGTTTTGCCATTCGGCACCCATTGCATGTGATTCGATATTAGCTTCGTCCACAACATAAAAACCATACTCATCACACAAATCGTATAAATGGGTATCATGCGGATAATGACTCATTCGGATGGCATTGATATTGAATTCTTTCATTAACTTTAGATCTTTCAAGGAGGTTTTTTCATTTGGAACATGCCCGATTTCATCATCATGCTCATGAATATTGACACCTTTGACCATTACTGCTTTTCCGTTAACCAACAATTGAGCATTTTTGATTTCTACTTTTCTGAAGCCTGTTCTTTTAGAAACAATTTCAAGCGTTTTTCCTTTATCATCCAGTAATGTAATGGTATATCTGTACAGATTTGGCATTTCGGCATTCCATTTTTTTACATTTTCAATCGTGCCTGAAAAACTGATTTTTTCTTCTTTAGCGTTTACCTTTTTGCTTTCAGAATAAACTCTTTTTCCTTCTTTGTCAAATAATTCTACTTTTACAGAAGGATTTTTGATTTTATTATTTTCGAAATATTTTAAAGTGACATCCAGATTGAAAATTCCGTTTTTATATTGATTGTCCAGGTCGCTTTTTACAAAATAATCCCAAACAGTCGTTTTTGGCATTGCCTGCAAATAAACGTCACGTTCAATACCGCTCAGCCTCCAGAAATCCTGATCTTCTAAATAACTTCCGTCATGCCAGCGGAATACCTGAACCGCAATTAAGTTATCTCCTTTCTTTAAAAAAGAAGTAATATTAAACTCAGCCGGAGTTTTGGAAGCTTTGGTCATTCCGACTTCTTTTCCGTTCAGAAATACTCTGGCATAACCAGAAATTGAACCAAAATGAAGTATGATTTCTTTTTCTTTCCATGAATCTGTGACTGTAAAAGTACGTCTGTAAGTAGCTACGGGATTATAATCACCGTCTATAAATGGAGGATTTTTAGGGAAGGGATACGTAATATTCGTATAAATAGGAATGTCATAGCCCTGCAGTTCCCAGTTCGAAGGAACCTGAATGTTTTTCCAGTCTGTATCATTCAGATTTGTTGCATAAAAATCTGTTGGTCTTTGAGACGGATTTTGAACAATATTGAATTTCCAGCTTCCATTCAGACTCTTATACAGCTCTGATTTTTGAGGATTGTTGGCTTTTAATTCGGTTTCGTTACTGAATAAAAGAAAAGAACTTCTGCCCGCTTCTTTTCCCCGATCAATTATCTGAGGATTTTCCCATTCATTATTCTGGGCGTAATTATTTTGCAGGCTCAGAAATAAAGCAAGTGCTAATACAATTTTTTTCATCTATAAAATCAGGTTTAAAATTTAGTACTTCAGATTTTATTTCAATAAACTAATTCAGAAATAAAAGCAGGTTCACAAATTTATATAACGCGCTATATGGCTAAGAGGGGCGATACAATAAATTAGGAGGGACATATCAACATAAACTGTTTTTTTCAAGCCAAAGAGTCAACTGTTTTCCTGATTATTTAAATAAGAACGAAATTGAGGAACATTAAAATAAATTCATGTTTTTTCAAAAATTTCAAAACGAACGTAAAAATCTAAATTGAATTATTCATTTAACCAGAGTTAAATTAAACAGATAATAGCTTAATATTTCCTGAGTAATGCTTGTTTTTATTCTATTTATTTAAAATTGATTAGAGAAAATTGTAATACTATGTTTGGAATTACCTATTTTATTAAATAATAAAAGCTAAATAATTAAATTAGTAATTATTCTACAAAATTAATGGCAAATACATCATTTTAATTTTAAATACTAAAACGATTTAGTATGTTTGTGAATTGATTTTGAATTTGACAGCTATCATTCGAAATATAAAACAATAAAATAATTGTAAATATTTAAGATTATGAACAAAAGGAAAAAAAGTTTAATACTTATTGTAACGGTAATACTATTTTCGGGTTTTGCAGTAGCACAAAAAAAAGGTTCTTCTAAAAAAAATATCTATAAGAGTGAGATGGAACAGCTGCATACTGCAGTCGAAAGTAATTTTCATGATAGAGTTTCAGGGTATTATTTCGTGGATTTAGATCCTGCAAAAAGAGAAACTAAATTTGGCCATAAAAGAGAATACAGCTGGTTATGGGCACTTTGTGCAATGTTTGAAGCCACTAATGAAATCGAAAAAATAAATAAAAATGCTAATTTAACTGATGGTATATTAAAAAGCATGCAGCCTTATTACGATCCGGCGCCGTCTAAGCCTGGCTATGGTGAATATATTGTAAAACTGAGTCAGGGACAGCGTTATTACGATGATAACCAATGGATTGGAATAACAGCTTTAGATATCTACGAAAGAACCGCTAAGAAATCTTATTTTGATTTAGGAAAGTCAATGTATGATTTTATGATGACAGCTTCAGACAATGCACTTGGAGGCGGATTATACTGGAGGGAAAACGATTTTGAAACTAAAAACACCTGTTCAAACGGACCTGGTATTATTGTGGCACTTAAAATGTACAAAGCGACAAAGGAAAAAGTATATCTTGATAATGCATTGAAAATATACAATTGGACGAATGAAAATCTGCAGACACCTACAGGTTTATTCTATGATAATATTAAGGTAAAAGATAAAAGCATTTCAAAAACCATTTACTCTTATAATTCAGGAACAATGCTCCAGTCTAATGTTTATTTGTATGAAATAACAGGTGACAAAAAATATCTGGAAAGAGCTATTAAAATAGCAGACAGTTCTTTGGACTATTTCTACGCAGGTGACAAATTTAGAGACGGCTACTGGTTTAACGCTGTCTTATTACGCGGATATCAGCATCTTTTAAAATACAACAAAGATTTAAAATATATTTCAGGATTTAAAAAATGTCTGGACAATGTCCTGAAGGAAGACAAAAATAAAAAGGGATTATTTGAAGCAAAAGATGGTGTTTATAATTTGGTAGAACATGGCGGAATGCTGGAAATACTGGCTCGATTTGCTCATCTTGAAGGACACTACAATTTGTCCAGACAAAAATAATTTAGTTATATCCAAAACAAACATCATGAATAAATTGCGATTAATGGTTTGCCTGTCATTTATATTTCTTACATCTTTGCTCAGTTTAGATGCATTTTCCCAAAATATGGGTTCGGCTAAAAAATCTTCAATCCACAAAGAGCAAATAGGACAAGTTCAGGGAGAAGATGTTTTTCGATATAGCCTGCAAAGTAAAACCGGTATGCAGGTTGAGCTCATTAATTATGGAGCAGCAATTACAAATATTATAACACCCGATAAGTATGGCAAGATGAACAGTGTGGTACTGGGCTTCGATTCACTTTCGCAGTATGCAGGGAATGATAATTCATTGATGGGCTCTACTGTTGGCCGGGTTGCAATCGTATTTCAAACAAAAAATTCACTCTTGACGATAAAGATTACCCGCTTTCTTCTGATATTCACGGAGGTGTAAACGGATTTGATAAACGCATTTGGAAAGCCAGAGAAATATCAAAAAAGAATGAACCAGCTGTTGAAATGACTTATTTAAGCAAAGACGGTGAGGAAGGTTTCCCGGGTAATCTATTGGTCAGTGTAACTTTTACGCTCAAAAACAACAATGATCTGGTTATTGATTATAAGGCTACAACAGACAAAGCGACTCCGCTCGTGCTAACCAATCATACCTATTTCAACCTTTCAGGCGGAAAAGACAAGAAAGCATTAAATACAGAATTAACTGTTTTCGCTGATCAGTTTCTGGAATACGGAGATGGCAGTATGCCAACCGGAAATATCTCAAATGTGAAAGGAACCCCATTTGATTTTACTTCATCAAAAACTATCGGAAAGGAAATAGAAAAAGTACAGCAATATACTAACGGGTACGATGTCACTTTTGTTTTGCGTAGCCAAACTGGCAAATTAGCCTTAGCAGCAAAAGCTTTTGAACCATTAAGCGGCAGGGAATTAGAAGTATATACCACCGAGCCGGGTATAGTATTTTATTCCGGAAACTGGCTGAGTGAAAAAGTAAAAGGTCGCAACGGAATACCTTATACCAAAAATGGTGCATTTTGTCTCGAAACACAGCATTACCCAAACTCAATTAATACACCTGCGTTTCCAAATACTGTTTTACGACCGAAGGAAACTTTCAAATCTCAGACCATTTACAGATTTCTGGTTCGAAAGTAAAGAAGCATATTCAAACCAAGTAAAAATGCCAGCTCTACTACTTGTTTGTGCAGAAGTAGAAGAGTTGGCTTTCCTATGAATTGGGTCCTGAGCACATCAGAACCTTAAAGTGTAATTTATAAAATTTTAGAAGCCTCGACAAGACGCTTTAATTTTGAATGTGTAATATCAATAGGAACATGTCCAAATCCGCATTCACTGGTGAGTATTAGACGCTCAGCCGGGAAATATTCGAGGGCTGGTCTTATTCTCTCACGGATTTCTTCTACAGATTCCAGTTCATCACTACGCTGATCTATCACTCCTAAAGCTAAATCCCCTTTATAATCCCAAATATCAAACAGCTCCAGCATATTATATCCAAGTGTGCAATGTTCCAGCATGAGTTCATCAACAGGAACTCTTTTAAATGCTTCAACAAGATCAGTATATTTAGTGAAGTAAACTCGCTTTCTTCTCGGATTTCCACCGCAGACATGTAGTCCAATACGGACTTTCTGAGGGAGGGATTCAATCAGTTCAGCAAGTATTTCAGCTGCCCAAAGACTTTCTTCCGGAGATTCTGTCCACATGGGTTCGTCAAACTGTATATGTCTGCATCCCAGTTCTATGGCCTCTGCTATTTCATCCCTCAAAACATTAGCCCATGCACGGCATAAAGCCTGTGCATCCGGGTAAAGATCTTTTCTCTCATTAACGCTGAAACGATAAAGTACATGCGGTCCGGTTACTGTTAGTTTTACATCAACATCAGCAGGCGCTGCATCACGTGCAATTTTCCAGTTACGGGCTGTATCAAAACGTGAATTTTTAAGTTCTCCGATTACTCTTGGGCATTCGATTCCGAAACCGGCTGTACCGAATGTAACCTTAGGCATATCCTCAAAACTTATCCCATCGATACGCTTTTGGTAAAAATAGTACATATTCTCTCTATATCCTTCTCCATCAGTAATTGTATCAAGTCCCAAGCCAGCCTGGTCTTTTGCTGCCCACTTAATGTAATGATCAACTTCCTGCTGATTCATAACCGGGCGTTTCATGGTATCTTCTAATTTTTCCGGACGAGGGTAACTCCCCACGACTGTATTGCGAAATCCTGACATATAATATATTTAAAGTATCAATAAAATTTTTAATAACTGTTTTGCAGCTGCCTCTGACGGGCTTCCTGGATCTGAGCTCTCACCCCTTCCTCCAGAGACCTCGGAATAAATCCAATCTCTTTTTCTAAACGGCTGCTGTCACAACGATCGACTAATGATGTACGCGGAACACTTTCATCAAACTCATATTCTGCATCCGGAATAATGCTTTTAACAGTCTGCATCAGCTCTTCTGCCGTTACAGAATGACCTCCATTGTTATAGGCAAAGTGGTTGAGTTTTGGTTTAAGGGCAAGCCTCACAAACTGCTCAGCTGCATCATCAACATATATCCAGCAATCTCGCGAATCTTTCGAAAAAGGAAGTTTGGCTTTTTTACCTAATGCCGGATTTGTAGCAAACTCACAGGCCCAGAGAACTGAACCTCTCATTCGTCCATCGCCATAGACAATTGGCGGACGCATCGCAGCGATACTAATTCCTTTGTTTTTCATATATTTTTGGGCCGTAAACTCATTAAGCATTTTCATTACCCCATAAGTATAAAAATGATCGTCAGGAGAACAATAGTTTTCTTCTTTCACGGCATAATTCTCATCACCATAGGCACTATGGTTTGCTCCATAAATAGTTTCGCTGCTGGCAAAAACAAGACGTGAAAGCTTGTGCTCAGCAACCATATCAAACATATTAATCATTCCCAGCATATTAACGGATGCACCACGATGGTGATCAGCTTCTACTTCTGCACTCATTAGATATGCGAGATGAATTATATGAGTAATGCCGGGAAAATTAAGAAACACACTGTTAACCTGCTCCCTATTAGATACATCAAGATTGATAAATGATGTCTGATCTATCTGCTCCTGAATCTCAGACATCTTTGCAGAATCTTTTTTATATTTTAAAAGAGCAATCTGTTTGGTCCATTCCATATTCAGATTCAAATCGGCTACTACTACAGGGATTTTACGCTCCCACAAATTGGCTACTACACGAGCGCCAATAAATCCTGTTCCTCCGGTAACTAAAAATTTCATAAAATTATTCTGGTGTTATGTTTAGCAATCCAACAATAAATATTTTATACGATCTAATTAGGGCAAACGGAAATAAGGAAAGCAGAAAACTGAATATATACAAAAGAATACCTGAAAGCCAATTGGTTTTTGGAAGACTTATAATACATATTGATCTGACCTAAGCTCCTTATCGCGAAAGCATCGTCAATTCAAATTAGGCAGGTATCTGACTTGTAACAATTTTAAGTTACTTACAGTTGCGCGACAGTTCGTGATTTTCACACGATTCCCTTTTAAATTTACAGCTAAGTAAAACCTGATTCTATCGATAAAAGAGAAAGAAAAACTGAATACAAATTCAGTTTAATTCTCTATGCAAAGATAATTTATACACCAAAAAAAAACCATAAAATTCAATTAAATAAGACAATTAAGCTATTTAATACTTATAAATAAGCATAATTCACTTTTTTAAATGTATTTTTGACACTTAAAAAGATTTTTACGCCATGGAAGAACTGGATACTACAGACCTGCTTTTATTAAAAATATTGGGAAACAATTCGAATTACACCATCAAAGAGCTCGCTATACAGGTAAATCTTTCCCCAACCCCTGTACTGCAGCGTGTCAAAAGACTGGAAAGTAACGGGTACATCAAAAAATATATTGCTTTAATAGATCATGAAAAATTCAGTCATGGTTTTATTGTTTTCTGTAATATCAAACTGAAACAGCATGACCGTAACATAGGACACAGTTTTGTTGAAGATATAATGAAAATTGATGAAGTGGTAGAATGTTATAATATTTCAGGAGATTATGATTTTATCCTGAAAGTATTTGCTAAAGATATGAAGCATTATCAGAATTTTGTTTTTAACAAACTAGGGGCTGTAGAAAGTATTGGCAGTACCCAGAGCACTTTTGTAATGGCTGAGATTAAAAATATGCACAATATTAATGTTGAATATTGAAGCTTAGCAAAAGGCTTAAACTGAAGATTTAATTTCCTGAAATATCGAGGGAATAATTAATTATATTCGCAAGTAATACCATAAAATATAATAGTACTTATTATCATATAATGCCTGCCTTCATTTAAGAAAATTATAATAATCCAAAAATCCGTTATTGAGTCCTGTAGCTTTAATGAAAAAACTCATCTCCAAATATTTACTTTCTTTTTTAGCTCTTTTTTTTACCTCCTGTCTTTTGGCACAGCAAAATTATGCTGTTAAAAACTATCTGGTCGAAGAAGGACTTCCGCATAATGTAATCAATCAGATATTACAGGACAAAAAAGGTTTTATCTGGCTGGCAACTTATAATGGATTAAGCAAATACGACGGATATACTTTTAAAAATTACAAATCAAGACCTTCTGATAAGGTTTTTATGAAAAAAAACAGGATTGACCGAATTGTTGAAGACAAATACGGCAGAATCTGGATCAGATCTAATTCGGCTCAGTCAAATACTTATTGTTTTAACCCTGAAACCGAATCATTCTGGAGTACATCCCTTATCAAAAATCCTTCTGTTCAGGATTTTCCGCTCACTAAAATAATTTCCCAGAAATCCGGTTACGTCTGGCTTATATCTGAAACTTCAGGTTGTATTCTTGTAAAAGATGCTGCATTTAACACCGAAGTATACAATCAAAAATCCGGCAATCTGCCTGCTGCCAGCGTACGGTTTGTTTATGAAGATAAACAGCAAAATTCCTGGCTGCTGACAGACAACGGAATTACACTCATCAAAAAAAGCAAGCTCGAAAAACCGATTCATTATTTCTCAAATAAAAACACTGTTGCAAAAGCATTTCATACTGCAATTGAACTTGAGGACGAAATCTGGTTTGGTGCTTCTAATGGCAAAATAGTAAAATACTCCAAAACAGACCACACTTTCAGAACCAGCAGACTGGAAATAGATGCCAATATCACCCGTTTTGAAAAGCTAAATGACCAGACTATTCTGGCTATTAGCGATCAGAAAGGTTTTGCAACTGTTGATATTCATAACCATAACGTTCAGATTTATGATTCGAAATCGTATCCGCAATTAAAAACGGCTGATCTGGTTCCTATTTCAATAGTCCAAAACCATTTGTTCTGGTTTGTCAGGGATAATGAAAAAGGAATTTATTTATTTGATTTCAATACCCAAAAATTAAAATATTTCCTTTCTGATTTTCAGGAAACCAAAAATCGTTCGACTTCAGAACATGCCTTTGTTTTTTCAAACAAGAAAGGCGAAATCTGGGTTCAGCCCAATGGCGGAAAGTTTTCAAGATTTGACCCTGCTACTGAAAAACTGGTTCCACTGACCCCTGAGTCTTCTCACAATCAGGTAAAAAATTTCCACTGTGCCTATTTTGACAAACAAGGAAATTTATGGTACAGCTCACAAGCTTCGGGACTTACAAAAATTAGCTTCAGCAATCATAATTTCAAAACGTTTCCGTTGCTCGATTCTGAAGTACGCTGTATCTTTCAGCAAAAGAACGGCAACGTCTGGGTCAGTACCAAAGGAAACCAGCTCATCCTTCTGGATAAAAATTTAAATAAAATAGGTCATCTCTCCCCTTCCGGCAGCCTGGCAGAAAAATCGAACTGGAACAAAACAATCTACAGCATCACAGAAGATTCCAATGCTACTATCTGGATTGGAACCAGAGGTGACGGACTTTATAAATTTGTACCTGTAAAGGCTTTTAACTATAAAGCGACACATTATAAAAACGAAAAATCAAATCCGTACAGCTTATCGAATGATGATATCTATTCTGTTTATCAGGATAAAAAAAATCAGATCTGGATAGGTACACTTGACGGAATAAATCTGCTGAGCAATAATAAATTTATTCATTATAAAAACGACTGGAAATCCTATCCTAAAACTGACTTCAAAAAGGTTCGCTGTATGAGCCATTCAGGAAATTTAATTTATGCCGGAACTACAGATGGTCTGCTTGTTTTTAATCCGAATAAAATAAATGGAAAGGTACATCATTACGAAATTGAACCTAATTCGGATAAAAGCCTTAGTGGAAATGACATTATCGATATTTGTGTAACCCGAAAAAATGACATTTTTTTAGCAACCTCAGACGGTGGAATTGACAAGGTGATCCAAAAAGATGCTTTGAGTTTTCCATTACGTTTTAAAAGTTTCAAACAAGGCGATGGTTTGCCATCAGATAATATTATTTCGCTTCAGGAAGATGCTAATGGGGAAATCTGGGTGGCTGCAGATTATAATCTGACCCGTTTTAATCCGGGCAGGGAGGTTTTTGAAGTTTTTCCTCAGATAAAACTGATTACAAAAGGACAGAATTTTTCTGAAGCTACAAAATTCCGCCTTCAAAACAACGAATTGCTTTTTGGCTATGCGAATGGTATTTTGCACTTTTTTCCGGATCAGATAAAGTCAAATAGCTTCTCCCCTTATCTCGCACTAACCGATTTTAAAGTCATGAACCAAAAAGAACCGGCCAATAAACCTCTTTTTGATACTTCAATTGACAACAGCAAAGAACTTGTTCTGAAACACAATCAAAACTTCTTTAAAATTGAATTTGCTGCGCTGGATTATACAAATTCATCTAACATCAAATACGCCTATAAATTAGAAGGTTTTGATGAAAACTGGAATTATGTTCAAAATCAAAACAGTATTATCTATACAAATGTACCAAAGGGAGATTATATCTTTAAAATAAAGTCAACCAACAGTCAGGGAATCTGGGTTGAGAACAAAAGGCAGCTCCCAATCATCGTTAGACCCTCTATCTGGAACACGACTGTTTTTTATATCTTTTATGTAATTCTGATTCTCGCTATCCTGTTTCTTATCAATTATACCCTGATTACCATATACAGGTTAAAGACAAACGTAAAAGTAGAAAAACGGATGTCAGATATGAAGCAAAAATTTTTCATTGATATCTCACACGAAATCCGCACGCCCTTAACATTAATTTCCGGCCCCATTGAATATCTTATCAATGACAACAGAACACCGGAACCCGTAAAGCAGCAGCTTTCGTATGTTTCACAAAGTTCGAACCGCCTACTGAGATTAGTGAACCAAATTCTCGATCTGCGTAAATTTCAGGATGTCAGCCTTGAGGTTTCAGAAATCAATATAGCCGAATTTGTAAAAGCCATCTTCAATGATTTTGTCGAAATAGCTAAAGAGCAGCAAATCAATTTTACTTTTCATGAAGAAGCTGGCAACACCAAAATCTGGGCAGATAAAAATGGCCTGGAAAAAATAATCATGAACCTGCTGTCGAATGCTTTTAAATATACGCCAAACGGGAAATCTATTAAAGTCAGGATTACAAAAGATGAAAATCAAATTGCTATCGACATCATTGATGAAGGCATCGGAATTTCTCAGGAAAAAATAGGGAGGCTTTTTACACGCTTTGTTTCTTTTAACCAAAAACGAAGTAATCCAAGTACCGGCATTGGCTTATCGCTGGTTAAGGAACTTATCGAAAAACACAACGGTTCTTTAAATCTGATTAGCGAGCCGGATAAGGGAAGTACTTTTTCTGTATACCTCAAACTTGGCAAAGAGCATTTTCCTGAAGATGTTGTTTTCGATTTGGAAGAAAAAAATCCGGAAATACCTGATACAGAAGAAATATCGGTTCTTTCTCTTCCAAAAAACAATTCCGAAAAAATTAAAATCTTAATTGTCGAAGATGATGTCAAATTAAGGAAATTTATAACGAATATCCTCGAAAGCGACTATCAGGTTTTGGAAGCTGAAAACGGAAAAATTGGTTATCAAATGATTATGGATGAGAATCCTGATTTCATCATCAGTGATATTATGATGCCTGAAATGAATGGTATCGAACTCCTGAAAAAAATCAGGACCAATATCGAAACCAGTCACGTTCCTGTCATTCTGCTGACGGCAAAGACCACCATTGAGAGTCAGCTTGAAGGTTTGACATATGGCGCAGATGATTATATTACCAAGCCTTTCAGCGTTTCGTACTTAAAAGCCCGAATCGAAAATCTTCTGAACCAGAGAAAACGGTTACAGGAAATTTTTGGTGCTATTGAAGAAACTGAATTTAAAGAGTTCAATCCGAAGCCGCATTTGATTTCAGATCAGGATGAGGAAATTATGCTGAAAGTAATTCAGATTATTGAAGAAAACATTGATAACAACGATTTTTCCGTTGAAGACCTGGGATCGTTTGTCGGACTGAACAGAACTACTTTTTATTATAAAATCAAAAGTCTTACCGGCTACTCCCCTGTTGAATTTATACGCGATATCCGTATAAAACGTGCCGCTCAGTTAATTACCACCAACCAGCTTTTAATTAAGGAGATTGCCTATATGACGGGGTTTTCGGATATCAAATATTTCAACAAATCTTTTAAAAAGAAATATGGTGTTACACCTATGGAATATAGGAAGCAGCATAAATGATGTTTTAGTTTTGTATTATTGATATGCATGCGTTTAAGCGGGAGAATTTTAGAGTATAAAAAAAATACTAGTTCAAAATCAAAAAATTATATTATTTTTCGGTAAAAATAGAGGGTTTATGAAAACGTTTTTTTATTGTTTTTTTTCGTTACAACATCATCTACGATTTCTGCTTATTGTCAAAATAGTCAATTCTATAATGGCTTATTATCACAAATTCGTAGCAGTTATACAAATGAAAACTTAAAAGATTCTGTAAACTGCACTTATTAGCAATGATATTCGACGAGACTCATACATGGAAGTAGATCGACATGGTAGGATTAAAACACTTTTAGATCAAATTCCAGGTTTTGAATATGTATCTGATATTGATTATAACATTACAGAAGAGTACATTTATGATGACGTCGATTGGGAAATTAAAAATAATTATAGATCACCATTAAAACAATATTATCCTGTAAAAAACCACAATTTGTTACTAAAATTGAATCAAATAAAGTTCAAAAAGAAGAAACAATTGTAAAAAAACAAAGTTTTGCAAGAATATGTAGAAGAAGTATATAAATATATTTATGATAGCATCGGAAGGCTTACTGAGGAGCAGACATATTATGTGCATAGATTCGCTGAAACTATAATAGATAAAAGCATTACAAGTAAACTGTTATAAAAACGGCTGGTAAAACGAAACAAAAACCTGCAATTATAAAACCTTTCCAACTGCCTTTATCGTCTCCTATATGAATGGCAAGTTTACTTGATAAAGCTTTTTTCAACTATCAAAAAAAATGCAACTTTGAATTTTGACTAAAAAATAACCATCCTTTAAATAGCTTTAAAAGAGGTTGGAATTTTACTTTTTTAGAAATGGTTTTAAAATATTGGGAGTTGTGCAACAGCTACCGCTGTTAGGAGCTGGCTTAATTGTTAGAAAAAAGGAAATTATTACTCTCAAATAATTCTGTAATTTCACAATTTATTACTTCAAGTGTAACTATATCTATCAATATTGATGTCCTGTGAATTTCTTCAGGCAAATCATCAATTTCACGATAATTATAAAAAATTAATCTTCCATTTTCTATTCCATCATATTCTCTCACAAACTCGATTTGAGTTCCAAGTCTAGTGAAAAGAATAGTTTTGAAATTTGTTTTGAAAAAACCATAATCATAATAATAACTAATCGATTTTGAGTTGACAATCAAAACCTCTTTACCATAAATATTCCAGATTAAATATCTTAGTGGAAAGATAATTATAATCGCACTGATTATTAATACTGGAATTATTGCAGATGCAATTTCATCTTTCTCAAGGGTTGACAAAACTAATGATAAAACTCCAAGAAATATTATTAAAAAAATTGCGAGTACAATCTTTCCAATTTTACTTGAGTTGATTTTTAAAGTTGAATGAATATTTATTCCATCAAAATGTTTTTCAATCGTGTTTTTCATTAGCAGTGATTTCAAAGCATGCGCCTAACTCATTTATACCAGCCATAAAATGGCTCCAATCCATAAACTTTGAGTCCCCCTTGTGTCATAAGATTACAGATATTAATTCAGCGAATATAATAAAAATTTGACATGCTTTTACACTGACCTCTTAGAGCATGTTTAATGCTTTTAAGACTAATATTAATTTTTGGATACTCCATAAAACTAACTAAAAAAGTAAATATTTAAATATACTTTTAAAATAATTTATACCCATATATGTTTACAATATTAAAATTAAATAAACATATTAATAGACTAATAGTGCGTATTGTACACATATTTGTTTACTTAAACTATTATTTTTAAATAAATATATTTACTTTTGTATAAAATTTATTAAAAATAATATCAATGCGAAATCAGAAAAAATTACTATTAGAGCAGCTCGATAGAAAGCTACAAGTCTTCAAAGAGTCGGAAAAAGTAATTATTCCGGAAAAAGGATGGATTTACAGCATCAGGACAGCACTAAATATGACTCTTGAGCAATTAGGCACAAGAATAAATATGACTAAACAAGGCGTCAAAAAAATTGAAGAAAGAGAAGCTACAGGAGCAATAACATTAAAGTCCCTCAAAGAAGCAGGCAATGCTTTAAATATGAAATTTGTATACGGTTTTGTACCCAAAGATCAAACACTCGAAAACTTAGTTGATTATAAAGCACTCGAACTTTCAAAAAAGATTGTTCTCCGGACAAGCAACAATATGAAATTAGAAAATCAGGGGAACAGTGATGAACAGATCAGTAAAGCTATAAAAGAATTAGCCAACGAAATTAAAAGGGAAATGCGCAGATCACTATGGGATTAGAGCTTATTTATGAAGACGGCCAGACACCTTTGAGTGAAGAAGAAAAGGAAGGGCTTTTAATAAAAACAATTACTACCCATGGAGAACTGGATGAACATGAGCAACTAAATATTGAAAAAGCCATTGAATGGACTATTCGGTTAAAAACAAAAAAAGAGCAAATATTAACTGAAGATTTTATAAAAAATCTCCATAAGAGAATGTTCAACAAAGTGTGGTACTGGGCAGGTGAATTTAGAAGATCGGAAAAAAATATAGGCGTACAATGGATTATGATAGGTATTGAACTCAGACAGCTACTGGATGATACAACTTACTGGATTGACAACAATACATATCCCCCTGACGAAATAGCTATAAGATTTAAACACAGACTGGTTAATATTCATTGTTTTCCAAATGGAAACGGAAGACATTCCAGAATTATGGCAGATATAATAATTGATCTAATTTTTGGAAAAGATATTTTTACCTGGAATCATTCAAATATGGTAAAAGCGAACGAAACAAGAGCAGCATATATTAAATCTATACGAGAAGCGGATAACGGAAATATTGCACCTCTAATTAATTTTGCCCGAACATAAACAAAATTATTTTCATCTGTACAAATTCCGTTAATTTCTTTTACAGATACTCGATTACCCATGAAGCCAAAAGAGCAAAATCTTCGCTTTTAGTCCTGATTGCAGTGTTATCCTTTTCTTTTTTGCTGCCAAAAAAGAAAAGATAAAACGAAGAGCAGGAACCATGCTGCTGAAAATGCCTCAAGATTCCTGCTCCTGAAAAAAATGGATATGCTGTTATTTCAACAGATTCAGTAAAAGCTGCTGTCCTACGATATTGGCTTTGTTTTTAGCCGAAACATTGAATGTTTTCATAGAAGCGTTTTCACCGTCGCCTTCTGCTTTTTTAAGCACTTCGTTTTCTTTTATACAGCTGAAAATGTCCAGTGCACAAAAAATGATTTTTCCTCGTCCGTGCGGCATAACTGTTAAGGCAGAATAGACTTCCTGCTTATGATCAGAAACGCAGCCCACAATCGTTTCACCATTGAACATTCGGAGTCCGATTCGGTTTTTATTGTAGGTAGCAAAACACTGGTATTCCCAGTTGAACACGCAGGATTGCGGCAGGCCTTCGAACCATTTGGTTTCTTTAACAAAATAGTTTCCTCCGTACCACGATGTTCCTAAGGTTTTGAATCCCCTGTAATCAGCAGCTTCTTTTTTGGCAAAATAGGTCGACCAGGTGTCGATATCGTTAACAATAACAATCGTGTTTCCGTTGTTTACCCATTCTAATAAATCGGTTACCAAAGGATTACCGGTTTGCTGTGGTTTGAAACCGCCTATTACCAGGCAGTTTCCGGATGGTGTTCCGCTTTTATAGTTTTTGAAATGTATCTTTTCCGAATCGAAATATTTCCCAACAATTCCGGTCGTATCGGCCACTACAATATTGGAAGCGATTTTTTCTTTGTTCAGTTTTACGGCAAATAATTCGTCGCTTCCTGTCGTAATAACCGAGTTGTCTTTCGAAACTAATTCGGCTGTAATTTTCGTGTATCCTTCTGTTTGCGGTGCAAAAGTATTTTTAGCAGACAATAATTCGCCATAGGTAGTACCTCCGGTTACGGTGACAGGAATTGTTTTGGTCCAGACCATTTGTTTGTTGTCATTGGTCGCTTTCACTTTTAAATCAAATGTGCCTCTGATGTCTTTTTCGTTAACAATGAAAAAATCAATCATTGTAGAATCTTTCACCGATAAGACTTTGTTAGTGAGTTTTACAGCCACATACAAAGGTTTGTTGTAACGCGCAATCAGATCGGCATCTCCTTTTAAATTTCGGTAATTGTCGACAATACCCGAATGGTTTTCCAGTTTCATGCTTTCCCAGCCGTTTACTGCATAGCCGTCTATTGTATTGTTGATTCGTACGTTTTCAATCGTTCTTCCCTGATAATAAAAGGCTACATTCCCCATTTTTCTGGTCAGGCTGTCCACATTTGGAAAAGATTTCTGGAAATCATTTTTCTTCAGGAAATTATCATAAGCATCGTACCATTTCAAATAATCGTCACTTTCCCAGCCAATGTCTTTTCCTTTTTTCAGGATTTCTTCCCGGATTAGCTGTAATCTTGGTGGGGTCCCGATGGCACCTTCTTCACCGTAATACACAATTTCCTGTTTGTTATCAGTGAATTTTGCATACTTTTTAGGATTGCTGTACAAATTATCATGATACACTCCGGGTCCTCCGGCATGATGCTGATCAAACCAGCCGAAATTGTAAAACTGATTACTATATGGAAGCAAATGCAGTTTAAAGCGTGGATCTTTGCCCTCTTTTATTGGACCGTTACTGGAATTATACGTCTTTATTCGGGTTGGATCCAGTTTGTGTCCTGCCAGCATCTGTAGGCTGTCTCTTTTTTGTGGCTCTGCCCCTCTTTCGTTGTGCATGTTGTAAATGACCAGCGAAGGATGGCTTCTGTCGCGTTTGATCATTCTGAAGAACTTTTCGTCACGGGCAGCAAAATAAAAATCGGCCTGCTTTTTTTCCAGTTCATTTTTAGGGTTGAACTGATTCGCCGGAAACTGATTTCCACCCGGTTCCTGATAATACAAAAGCCCCATTTCATCAGCATAATCCAAAACGTTGGTCTGCCCGATAGTACGGTGAAAATTCAACATATTCAAACCAACAGCTTTGGCGTCTGCAATTTGTTTTTTTGCCAGTTCATCACTTGGTGCTATTCCGTTTACTGGCCAGAAGCCCCATGAAATTGCTGTTCTGACTACAATGCGTTTGTTATTCAGGTAAAACTGTTTATCTCCGTCAACTTCTTTGACTTCAAACCAGCGGAAACCAAATTTTTTCTCTACAGCATCTTTTAATTCTTTGTCTTTTTTGAGAGAAGCTTTCAATACATATAAAGTAGGATTATCAACATCCCAAAGGTTTGCATTATCTACTTTAATTGTAAAAGACTGCGGTATATTTTCTCCTTTCCCTGCTTCTATCGGAAAGTCTTTTTTCCAAACTAATTTTCCTGATTTTCTTTCGCTGACTTCTAATAAAACACTTCCTTTAAAAGTTGCTTCTGTGTTATTTGTCAACGAAATTTCAGCATCGATTTCGTTTAATGCTGGTTTGTTTTTGATAAAAACATCATTTACAAAAACATTGTCTGTAGCTACAAGACTTACTTTTCCGGTGATACCACCAAAACCGTGAGTTGGATTGGTACGATAGTCTCCCCACATATAATTCGAACTGTCCCTCCAGTCAAAATTTCCATTCGGATCTGTAATTCGGACCGCTATGAAATTCGATTTTCCTGCAGTTACATAATCGGTAATATCTATGTCAAAAGGAGTTCCGTTGATCAAATCGTAACCGGCCAGTTTTTCGTTTACAAAAACCTCAGCCCTGAAACGGACACTTTCGAAATGCAAAACAATTCGCTTCCCTTTCATTGACGAAGGCACTTTGACCTGTGTTGTAAACCAGGAAATACCCAAATAATTTCCCGAAACCCCAAAAGCATTTTTATTCCATCCCCAATGAAACTCTTCTACCGTCGCCGGAAGATGTACCGTTTTGCTTTCACCCTTTTGAAGTGACAGCCAGCCGCCTGTCGGAATATTTACAGGTAACTTTTTAAGATCAACCGGAGGTGCAAATAAAACATCATTTTGCCATTGTGCTATTGGATCCAGCCAGAGCTTCCAGTCGTTATTGGAGATATCCTGTACGATTCGTTGTTGCTGCGCAAATGAATTTATGACCGTTAAAGCAATAAGAAAAATTGCTGCTCTAATTTTCAGAATATTAGAATCTTTTTTCATCAATTTTGATTGTTAATTAGTTTGCTTTAAAGATATACGTTTTGCCTTTTACGGTATTGAAATCGTACAATTTGGTATCAGGAGATTTATAGCCTTTTAAGCTTGCTTTTTCAGATAGTAAAGGCTCTTTTATTGTTTCCACCTGATAAAACGGATTGGTATTTTCTTCTTTCGCTTCAGCTAAAATAACTTCTCCATTCAGTTGAATATCAGAGGCCAGACGCAGCCTGCAATTCCCTCCCAAAGCTGATTTTACGATTACTTCTTTTAATTTTCCGTTTTCCCATTTAAAAGCCAATTCAAAACCTCCTCTGGCTTTCAGACCGCTTACTTTACCATTTTTGAAATCATCCGGCAAGGCAGGAAGCAGGTAGATTGAGCCATCGTAACTTTGCAAAAGCATTTCGGTAATTCCGGCCGTACAGCCAAAATTCCCATCAATCTGAAATGGCGGATGAGCATCCAGAAGATTCGGATAAGTTCCGCCTGATTGTCCCTTACTTTCTAATGGCGCAGGGCTTAACTGGTCTTTAATCAGTTTAAAAGCCCTGTTTCCGTCTAATAAACGTGCCCACCAGTTTACTTTCCAGCCCATAGACCAGCCTGTCGATACATCGCCTCTGGATACTAATGTGTTCTTTGCTGCTTCGATAAGCTGAGGGGTTCTGAACGGTGAAATCTGTCCTGATGGAAACAAGCCGTACAAATGCGAAATATGCCTGTGATGGTCATTTAGTTTATCCCAGTCATGAAGCCATTCCTGCAATTGGGTATGCTGTCCAATCTGCATTGGAGGAAGCCTTTTTAAAGCAACGGCAACCGAATCTGCAAAGGATTTATCTGTTTCTAAAACCTTAGAAGCATTCAGAATATTAGTAAACGTATCAAAAACCAGCTGATTGTCCATCGTTGTTCCGGCAGAAACGCCAACGCTTTTCTCATACGTATTTTCAGGAGACATTGAAGGAGCTACAACAAGCCATTTATGTTCCGGTTCTTCCTGAAGTACATCAAGATAAAACTGTGCAGCACCTTTTAGAACGGGATAATATTCCTTTAAAAATTCGCGGTCACCTGTGTAAAGATAATGCTGCCACAAATGTTGGGTAAGCCACGCGCCTCCCATTGGCCAAAGACCATAAAATCCTCCATCTACAACGCCTGTCATACGCCATAAATCTGTGTTATGATGCACGTTCCAGCCACGGGCATGATACATTTCTGAGGCACTTTCTTTTCCGGTTACAGCCAAATCTTTCAGCATGCTGAATAAAGGCTGGTGCATCTCGCTCAAGTTCGTTATTTCGGCAGGCCAGTAATTCATTTCAGTATTGATGTTTACGGTGTATTTACTGTCCCAGGCCGGATTTAATTTATGATTCCAGATGCCCTGAAGATTGGCAGGCTGATTGCCCGGCTGTGAACTTGAAATGAGTAAATACCTCCCGAATTGGTAATAAAGCCCTACCAGTTGCGGATCATAAGAAGTGGCAAATTCTTTAATTCTAATATCAGTTGTTTTATTGGACTGAGGCGAATCACCTAAATATAAAGAAACCCTGTTGAAATATTTTTGATAGGCTGAAACATGGTTTTTAAAAGATTCGGCATAACTTTTCTTTGAAGCTTTAGCTAAAACAGCAGTGCTTTTCTCAGACGGATTTGCCGACAGATCTTTATAATTTTTAAAATTGGTTGCAATAGCGATACGAATGATCACCTCATCAGCCTCTTTGATTGTGAGTTTATCGGGCTCAGCAGTTAACTTTCCTCCTTTTAGAGTACAGACGGCCTGTCCGACAAATTTTATTTTGCCTGTTTTGTTATCGGCACTTCCGGTTGTTCCTTCAAAAAACAATTTATTTTCCTGAGTCCTGAAATTCCTCAACAACTGCGGACTGGTTGCTGACAGAGTAAAACTGATGCTTTTTTTTCTGTCTGAAGTTAGCTTTAGCAGAATGACATCATCTGAAAAAGAAGCCAGAACTTCTCTTTTATAAGTTACTCCGTTTGCTTTATAACTTACTGACGAAACCGCTTTTTCTATATCCAGATCACGCTTATAATCCGAATAATTTTCATGCCCCGGAAATTCGATCCATAAGCTTCCAACCGTCTGATAGGGCATTCCGTAGTTTAGATCTTTTGGAGCCTGTCTCGGAAAAGTTTTGTTTGCCAGATCCTGAGCCTCTTTGTTTTTTCCTTCAAAAAGCAGTTTTCGGATTTCTTCAATATTTGGGTAAACATTTTTCGGCACATTATTTCCAGGTTCACCTGCCCAGACCGTTTCTTCATTTAGCTGAAGCTCTTCTTTTTGCGGATTACCGAAAACCATGGCTCCCAAACGGCCATTACCAATTGGCAGGGCCTCGTTCCAGTTTGTTGCCGGTTTGTCATAATGTAATTTTAATTTTTGCTGGGCGTTGCTATGAAACATACTGATTGACAGCAATACAGAGCACGTAATAATTCTGAAATAATTCATTCTTTTTTATTTAATACAAAACCGTTGATTTCTCCATTCTTTTGGAAAACCAATAATTTACGGCTTAAGTGGTTATTAATTATTAAATTCCAAAACCGGAGTCCAGTCTTTAAAAATGGCTTTAAGTGTATAATCTTTCTTAAATTGTTCAGAAGTCAGAAAATGAGACCAGCCTACACGGGAACTGGTATTTGCACCAATACCAGTCGACAGATATTCTGCATAAAAAGTAGTTGCTTCAGCTTCTTTTTTTCCCCAGTTATGCCAGCCCTCGGCTTTAATGTGTGGTCCCATTTCGCATTTAACAAAAACTGTTTTAGCATAGTTTCTCCATGGTCTTCCTAAATAATAAGAATTATTGGGTGCATTGGTTGTCAGTTTACAATTCAGAAATACCAAGCCATAAGGATTGGTTTCGGGAGTACTCGCAGCTGTAATGTAAGAACCTCCTGCTTTTGCAAAAATTTCACATCCATCAAAAACGGCAGTTGATGCACCAAAGATAAAATCGGTTGTTCCTTCTATGTAACAGTTTTTATAATATTGCCTGCTGGCAGTGTCACGAGGATACAGCGTATCCTGAAAACCTAAAAACTTACAATTATCAAAAATCACCCTGTCACCGTCAATGCGGACCGCTACAGCCTGACCCACGGGACCTGATGCGTTTTCAAAAGTAATATTTCTGGCTTTAAAGTCATTTGCGGTCACAATAAAACTGGCCGATCCTGAAGTTCCGATATCCTTACCTTCACTATTTTTTTTAGAAGCATAATCATCATAAGTAAGAATGACTTTCTCTTTGCTTTCGCCAATTAAGGTAATGTGGTTTTTATCTTTCGGTACTTCGAGCTTTTCTTTGTAAGTACCGTTTTTAATGAAAATTTTAGTCTCTTTATTTTTTAAGGAAGCAACTGACGAAATGGCTTCCTGAACCGTTTTAAAATCGGCTGTTCCATCTGCAGCCACTACAATATCATATGATTTGACTTTTTCTATTGGATCATTTTTACTTACTATCGGTTTTGGATTATCATGTGATGAGCTGCTCATAAAAAACACAGAGGCCATTAAAAAACTTAAAATCATTCTTTATATTTATTTATCATTCGTATTCTTAAAAAAATCAAGGGCTGAAATTTACCTGTCTGAAAAAGACATCTCAACCCCTGACATAACCAAATATAGTTAACTATCAAATAACTATTCTATAAACCATGTTTAGCTTTCCAATTGCTGTACTCTGAACCTATTAAGCCATTTGGCCAGTTGCCGTACCAGGAGTATCCTACTCTTCTTTCATTTTCAATTTCTGCTAAAGTCTTTTTTGGAATTCCATCCCTTCCGCAGAATAAAGGAAGATTATTTTCCAAATCATAAAATCTTGCCCAAAGTACGCTTCCCGGAGAAGCAACAACGATAACATCCTGACCTGAAGGCTGAGAGGAATCGGTTATTTTTTTGGTCGCTATATCAAAAAGTTTAGCGCCGTTAAACCATTCAACAGCATCTTTTACAGCTTGTTTTACATCTGCTGATGGCTGCTCTACAAGCATGAGAACACGTACAATTCCCACCGATTCAGAACCACTGAAAGTAGGCAGTTCGTATGCTCTGGCTAATGCCGGCTTTAGAGTAACCTCATCGTGTTGTGCACACCAAACCGTTTTTTTGCCTTTATAAGTAATCTGAGTCTGCAAAATGATATCAATCCCTTTATTGAATGAAGTTACCGCCTTGTCTTTGTACTTCGGATTTACGAGTTCTAAATTATTTTTGCCTTTAATAATATCCCACATTACATTCATAACATTTGCAATTGCTCCGTCATTATAGGTAATTTGATGTCTGTAACCACTTTTATCCGGGTAATATTGAGGCCAGCCTCCATTGGCATACTGAGCAAGAAACAACCAGTCAATTGCTTTTTCTGCAGCCAGTAAATAATTCGGATTGTTTGTTGTTTTGTAATCGGCTAACAGCCATCTTAGTTCTGTTACGACATGCCCGTTATCTATAGTCGTATCGGTATTGTTTTTTGAAGCCAGAGCTGTAGCTTTTTGCTGTGCCGTCTGTTCAGTATTATACAGATTTAAATCAGCAACCGCTTTCCCCCATCCTCCATTGCTTCTTTGCCAAATCAGAATGCTTTCGGATCTGACTGCTGTATTGTAAACTGCCGTAACACCGGAAACCGTAATTTCAATCTGGGTGCTTTTTCCGCTTCCGTCTGTTGTTGTTGCCGTTACGACAACAGTGCCATTGAGTTTAGGAGTTAACAATCCCTCCTGACTAATTGTAGCCATTGCCTGACTTGAAGTACTCCATGTCAATGTTTTATTGGTTGCATTTGCAGGAGCTACCTGAACTGTTAATTGTAGGGGCTGACCATTGGTTATAGTAGCTGCCGGTATAGAAACACTCTCAACAAATATTGTTGGTTCTGTTATTCCGGAAACGGTATAGGTTTTTTCGGCAGTTACACCAGAGCCGTCTTTTGCCGTGGCAGTAACTTTTACAGTTCCGTTTTTTATACCTGTCAAAAGACCTGTTTCTGTAATTGCGGCAATTGCGGGATCAGAAACACTCCAGGTTACCTCTTTATTCACGGCATCATTTGGCTGTATAACCACTGTTAGCTGTTTAGGTGTACCATTCAGCGTATTGTCTCCACTGATGACAATTGTTTTTACCTGAGTCGGTTTTTTGATATCATCTGAAGAACAGGAAAACAGAAAAAGCGAACAAATTAAAATTATTGTATTTTTCATAAATTATATTATTTAATTATAAACCTCAATAAACTGATACTCTTTTATATGACCATCCGCTATTTTACTATAAATCTTTATTTTCCACGGATATTACCAAACTTAAATATTTTATAACCAAATAGAATATTATTCTTAACTAATTTGCGGTTAAAAATTACATTGCCTAACGGACAGTCATAAAAAGATATTGGTTTAAAACCATCTTGGATCTCCTGCAACTCCGGTACCTGCGAAACCAATTCCAGATTTGATACGAAAAATTCCAATTGCGTGCTCAACAAAAAAATCGGCAATATTTAAAGGAACTTCTACAATACTGGTCAAAGGTCTTATACCGATGGTTAAATCTTTGGTTTTGTAATTACCTGCATATGAAATACTGATATTGCTATACGTACCATTCGTACTATTAAGTGCCATTCCGCCATTAGGACCTGCTATAATACAATTTTGAACAGAAACCTGTACAGGATTATTATTATCAAAATTCCACAGGTGCCCCATTCCCATAGTAATGTTTACACAAGTGATATTTTTAAAATTAATGTTTGTTTTAACTCTTACATCGGCAAAACGGGTACTGATTTCCTTTAACGTACAATTTGAAACATTAATAGAACTTACAGTTCCTCCTGCACCTACATTCAGCATACCATAACCTCCTGTTTGTGAAATGTTGCAGTCATTTATATTTATATTATTCACAACACTGGCTCCGCTTACTCTGACAATAGAATTTAGGTTTATAATATGGCATCCTTCTATCTGTATATCATTGACAATTTTTACTGGCAAATCAATCAGGAAATTACCTGCTGAACTCGTAACTAAATTCTGTAATATCAGGTTATTGATTTTATCCTGAACTTTAAATCTGGTATTGTTTAATATTGATAGATGGCCGTTTTCGTCTGCAGAACCCACAAAAGCAATATTATTTACCCCTGTCGGTATAGTAATATCACCGCCAATAGTATAAGCAGTTGACGGAGCAAACTCTACTGTAATATCTTTAGCACCGCCAGCAACAAGACCTTGCAAAGTTGTACCAATACTGGCTGCAGTATCTGTAAGCAGTACATTGTAAATGGTACTATTGGCCAGACCAGTAGTTTTAACATTCAAAATTCCACGAACATTGGTGCCGTTAAAAATTTTGGCTATGTAATTTGTTCCATTTGTCAGATTGTCAAATGTTACTTTACCTGAATTTTTCTGTGAGTCCGTCAAAACAATATCCTTAACTACTACCGAAGTTTCATTATACAAAATTACATTGGTAACCTTAGGTACTGCAGGCAGTATATTCCAGTTTAAACTTACACTTGTAGAGGCAGCAGTAAATCCTTTAAAAAGCTGTTCTGCCGGAGTTGAAAAATAGATTTGATTGTATTTAGACTCTTTTCCTGTTGCTTCATCAATACTTTTCATCCTTACAGAATAACCTGTCGTACCGTCAAGTTCGTCAAATACCTGGCGGTATTCTATTTTAGCCTGATCCGAAGAATTTGCAAATGGTACTAAACTACTAGCGGAAAGCTCTACTGTTTTTACAATTTCTTTAAACTCCAGATTGTCTTTACTAAACTCAAAAACATATTTTGTCGCCGAAATTGATTTTGTAAATTTTATTTCTACAAAAGTTGGTGCAATTGCTGAAGTTTCAAAAACAATTGACTTAAAAAGCCTGTCATGATCTGCATCTACATCCCAGTCATTGTAATCTTTTTCACAGCTGAACAGGGTTATAATAAGGAGTAAAACCTTAAAAATTAATAATTTATTTTTCATATAATTAAAATTAAATTAGTGTGTTGTATGTAATTATTAAAACGGTTCTCGATACATTTTTTTTTCGCTTCTCTGCACAAAAAACACTCGAACTGACGTTTTTAATAATTACATACAATGAGTTTAAATTAGCATCATTACTTAAAATCCGTATGAGTTGGTTATTTTGCCCTTAGACTCAAAAATGTCTTCATAATAAATAGAGAAAAAGTGTCTGTAATTACAACTGTTATTTCCCTTAGAAAACTGAGCAAGGTTGGTTTGAATTTCAGATCCATTAGTCATCGTGCTTAAAAAACCTGAATAATCATAGCTGCTGTTCAATCCGGTACCCGCCAATAAAACCCTTACCGGCCAGTCTATATAATTTTTATTTGTACCAGTAAGAGGTTTCTCTGCATTTTTAGGAAACCAGCTTACACTTTTATACTCCGGTCCCGGGCTTGAAGAAAGCTCTGTGTAATAATTAAGCGAACTTTTATCGATGTATTCAGTGTCCTTTAATTTGTAATATACTGTTTTAGGAAAATCCGTTGGCAGGTACGTTTTATCAAAAATCTTTACCGTTTGTTTATTATCAAGCATCAAACACAATGTTTTTTTCATCGTCTCCATTCTGTCAGATAATAAACCCCAACGAACCAGATCCTGTTTGCGGATGCCTTCGCACCCAAACTCCCAGGCACGTTCGTTGACAATGGCTTCAAAGAAATCAGAATCATAAGCCTGAATTTTAGAAGATCCTGTTCCAAAAGCTCTTTCACGAACCTTTTCTAATGCCTGTCTTGGAGACATTCCTGCAACTGTGTTTACAGCATCTGCTCCATTTAAAGCATTTTCAGCTTCAGCAAACATCAAATAAATATCCGAATAGCGCATCAAAATCCAGTTTACACCGGTTGCAATACGCGAATTAGCCGTTTTATGCAGAGATAAATAAGAGCTTGACATCCAGTAAATTCTCCATTTGGCAAAATTTACACTCAACGGATCATTTTTCACACCTTCAACATTATCTTTTGTATAATTCAGCCAGCTCAGCGTCACATCACGACGTTTGTCTTCCGGAGTAAAAGAATAAAAATAGTAGGCCTGAGACCCCACATAAGTACCACCAAAGCCTCTGCTTCCGTACTTACTGTTACTTGCCACTTCGTATCCCATCAAAGAACCGATGTCTCCATTATTTCCAAGACCAAACGCTACTTCAAACAAATTTTCATTGTTCACATTCTGCTGTAAACCACAAACCGTTTTCCATATGTTTTCATATTGAGGATCTAAACGGTGAGGATTTGCTGTATTGCCAAGCATTTCGGCAGTCTGCAGAGCAGCTATCTGATAATAATCTCTCCAGTTTTTAACTCTTCCAACATAGTAATTACCAGTCTCAGGAATTGAAGGATGGTGTTCCAGATCTTTCCCCGGAAATGCATTCCCATCACGCAAAGACCAGCCTCCCGCAAAAAGGGCTACTCTTGCCAAAAGTCCTTTTGCAAAACCTTTTGTGATACGTTCTACGCTTGAATATTCAGCATCTGTTTTCAACCATGGTAAATAATCTACCGCTTCCTGCAGATCTTTAACCAGACTGGCATAAATAAGATCCCTGTCTACTTTTCCAATGTAAACATTTGACAAATCAGATTTAGAAGTTCCTTCTTTATAGGGTACATCGCCCCAGTTACGAACCAGTTCAAAATAAGCTAGTGATCGCATCACTAATGCTTCACCTAATAACGGTTTCATTTTAGCAGCATTACTTTCAAGAATGGGAGAATTTCTGATACCATCTACTGACGATGAAGCTAATTCTGCCAATTGAAACAATCCCTGCCATTTTGTAGTCTGATTATAAGGATCATCATAAAAGTTTCCTGCTCCCTGATCACTGGTTGTAGAATTATAAGCTGAAGAAGTAAATCCCTGATTGGTTTCAATATCCGAAAATCCCTGCCAGTTAACTGATAATTTCTGACCGTAGATATAACTGTCCGTCATCTTTCCATATACACCCATGACTGCAGCTTTTGCCATAGACTGGGTTTTAAAAACAGTCTCAGAACTCAGCTTCGAAGGTGAAGTTGTATCTAAAAAATCCTTATCACAAGAAATACAAACCAGTAAAAAAATAAGGCCCGAATAGTATAATAGTTTTTTCATGTCTTTTTTATTAAAATGTTACATTAACCCCAAAAAGGAATGTTTTTGCTTTTGGATAAGCAGACCAGTCTACTCCTGGCGTTAATGGCGTATTGCGAATACCGTCAACCTCAGGATCCTGACCTGAATATTTGGTCCAGATCATTAAATTGTTTCCTGTAAAATAACATCGTACATTTTTTACAAATCCTTCTTTTGTAATGCTTTCAGGCAACGTATAGCCTATTGTTAAACTTCCGAATCGTAAAAATGAACCATCTTCAATTGCCCAGTCTGTTAAAATGGTTGAATTAGAAAGAGGATGCCATAAACTTTTCCCCTGATTGATTTCCTGTAAGAGTTGAGGATTTGCATATTCACCAAACATGATATTGTATCCTGTTGCCGGGTCAATTGTTGTAAACCGGTTTTGGATACTCATCTCTGCACTCATATTTTGGTATCTTTTCGAACCGCTAAAAGTGGTATTGTCTATTTTATTGGCATTATAAATATCATTTCCGTAAGACCAGTTGAACATGGCTGACAAATCAAATCCTTTATAAGCCGTGCTTATAGAGAATCCTCCGGTATGTTTAGGTTGTGCCCTTCCGATTACTTTTCTGTCCTGATCCGGAGTGATTACCGTTCCGTCTCCGCTTAATTTTTTAAGTTTGATGTGCCCTGGTCCGAAATAATTTCCTGAAGTGGTTATTACTTTTGAAGCATCAGCCACACCCGGATTCAGAATCCATTTCTTTTGCACATTATCATAAGTAAAGTCATCAAACGTATAATATCCGTCTGAAACATATCCGTACATTAATCCTACAGGCTGTCCTACGATAGCTCTGTAGTCATCTCTTCCCACGGCTGGTGCCCAATTGGAAGCGGCGATCATTTCACTGGAACCGTCTAATTCTTTTACAACATTTTTATTGAAAGCTATATTAAAATTAGCAGATAATATAAAATTTTCATTTTTAACGATATCCCCTGATGCTGTAATTTCCAATCCTTTGTTTGAAGTTCTTCCAATGTTTTGGTATTGTGTATCATAACCTGAATTAGAAGGCAATGCCACTCCCAGGATTAAGTCTTTTGTATCATTTTTATAAGCATCAATAGTTACTCTTAAGCGCTGATTAAAAAAGCCTAAATCGAGTCCTATATTTGAAGATACTGTTGTTTCCCAAGTCAAATTTTCATTTTTCAATACATTTGAAGTAACAAGGGCACTTTGCGGCAGGTCGTTTATGTAATATAAATTTCTGCTGGAAGACTGAAATCCGTATTCCTGTCTCCAGTATGATCCTACTCTAGCATTTCCTACTTCACCATAACTCAAACGCATTTTGGCATTTGACAGCCATTTCGTTGTATTTTTAAGAAATGATTCATCTGATAATCTCCATGCAAATGCAGCACCGGGGAAGAATCCCTGACGATTTTCTTCTGAAAATACATTTTTTGAATCTGATCTGGCTGTTAACGTGAAAATATATCGTTCACGTAAAGTATAATTAGCACGCCCGAAAAACGAAGATGTCCTTGAAGGCTCTTTTATAGTAGTGTATGTAGGCTGTGGAGTACCGTAATTCCACATCGCCAGAACATCTTTTGCAGTAAAATCTACAGGGAAAAACTTTGAATCGTTGCGCATTTCTTCTTCCTGCGAATTATACATTTCCTGCCCGACCATTAAATCCAGTTTATGCGTATTATTTACAAAAGGAACATTATACGAAACTGTATTTTGTATCGTCCATATGTAGCCTTTTGTGTCTGTACGGCGTGCTACTGGCTGACCTCCGTTAGAACTTGCCTCACCTGTTTTATTCAGCCAGATGTTATCTGTATAGTCTCTGTTTGCGGCATAACTTCCTTTAGAAGAGACCGTCAATCCTTTTATTGGCTGCCAGTTTATTCCCGTGTTGATGGTAACATTAAATCTGTTCTGATCTTTATATTCGTTAATAATATTGTAAACAGGATCATTCAGTGAACTTAAAGCCTCTGCTGAAGTAACATCATCTGCTCCTCCCAGTGCATTTCCGGGACCTCCGTTTAAGCTGTAAACCGGAGCATATTTAATTCCGTCCCTAAGTTTGCTTCCGGAGGAAACGCTGGGTCCGGTAATAACCGTATTTGAAATTCTCGGATTAAAATCTAATGTTAGTTTTGGACTTATTTTTTTATTCAGGTTAAAACTCAGATAATCTCTTTTGTAAGCCGAATTAAGCATAATGTACTCTTCGTCATCATGAACATAATTAACCTTATATTTAAGACTCGCATCACCACCTGTAAGCCCAATATCAAAGTGTTTCTGAACTCCGGTGTTGCCATAAATTTTTTCCTGCCAGTCTGTACCTTTTTTAGATTTATAAATATCCACATCATCCCAGGCTCCATACATACTATAAAAAGAAGTACTAGGATTTGCACCCGGATCCAGTTCTTTTTGAAAATAGACATAATCATACGGAGATAATACTTCTGTTAAATTGTAAGTATTCTTAATGCCTGTATAGGCATTCATATTAATTTCTGTCTTGCCAGCTTTTCCTGATTTAGTCGTTATTAGAATAACCCCGTTTGCTCCCTGGGCTCCATAAATAGCAGTCGAAGCAGCATCTTTTAGTGTATCAATTGACTCTATGTCCCCTGGTGCAATATCATTTATATTGTTTACCTGAAAACCGTCAACAATAAACAAAGGAGAGTTATCCTGAGTAATAGAACCGCCTCCTCTTACACGTACTTTAATGGGCATATCCGGAGATCCATCTGCAATAGTTACGTTTACACCAGCCATTCTTCCTGCGATTGCCTGCAGAACTGAAGTCGCCGGAATATCCTTTAAATCATCCATGCTCACTGAGGCTACAGCTCCTGTTAAATCCTTTCGTTTTGTACTTCCATAACCGATTACAACAACTTCATTCAAATCTGTAGATGATTCTTTCATTACGATGTTTAGCGTCAGTTTACCGTCAACAGCAACTTCCTGTGTTACCAGACCTATGTAAGAAAATACTAAAACAGATTTCGCAGGTACATCCTCAATTTTAAAATTTCCGTCAAAATCAGTTGCTGATCCTGTCTTTTTACCTTTTATCACAATGGTAACTCCAGGTATTCCAAGACCTTTATCGTCTGTCACTTTTCCTGTAATGGTTATTCCTTTTTCCTGAAAAGAAGACGTTTTTTTTATGGTTACAGTTTTAGATTTGTCCCTGAAAACTACATTCTCTTCGTTAATTTTCATAGCCTTTTCTTCTTTCGCAGTAAGCGAAAAAGAAAGCAGTAAGTAAATCAGGAGTGTTACTTTGGTTTTCTTTTTAATTCCTTCAAATGAGCCATAGTTCTCCCTTGATATTCTTTTTTTCATACTTTTTGGTTGGTTTGGTTGGTTAGTAAAATTCACATTCATTGTTTTTACAGATAGTATTCCCATACTAAAACCTGCATTTTGATATCATAATTTTTTCTTCATATCGTATTTTTTTTCCATCTCTACTTGTTTTTGTTTTTTCTTCTGAAGTAAAAAACACACTAATTCATCAGCTTTTTTTTGATTTGAAACGATAGCTTCGATGTCATCTGATTGATAGCAAATATAAAATCCAGCTTATCTTAGAGAGGGGACGAAATACAATAATAGGGGGTTCAAATAACACGAAACACCTGTTTTTATTGACATTAGAAAAAAAACGCGCACAAAAACGCCTTCCTTTCAATTATAATTTACAGCAAAAAAATACCCCGGAAAAGAAGCTCCCGGGGGTAATGATAAAAATGAATTTTAAATTCTGAACTTAAACTTTATTCCTTAACCAGTTTGATTGTAGAAGTTCCTTTTTCAGATTTCACAGTAATAATGTAAACTCCTGCTGATGGAGCTATTGATCCGACCTCGGTCTGGTTTTCGCCTTCTCCGGATCCTACTTTTTGACCTGTAAGGTTGTGAATCGTATAGGTAAATTTGCCCGAAGCCATAATTGTAAAAGTCTGACTGGCAGGATTTGGATATAAAACAGCATTGGCTGAAGACGATGCATTTGAAAAATCATCGGTTGCTAAAGTTACATCTGTGGTCATTATGTTGGGTTGCGTTTGCGGAGCCATATCTACCCCCAAATAATAACCTGGATGCGGAGGCTGATTGTAAGCCGAATTTTGCCATGCAATTGCCGTTCTGTACTGAGTATCGTGCATCAAAGTATACAATCTATTGGTAGTAGGAATTTTGGTAGTGTAAATCCTGATAGAAGAATTATCATCTTTTCGAAAAATAACTTCTTCTCTCCAGTCTCCGAAGAGGTCAGCACTCAGGCATGGGGTCGCTTTAGTGGTATTGTTTGAAGAATATCCGGTTGCAGTTAACATATTACTGGTTTTACCATTAAGATAATCCCATTTGTCTATTTTATTTGAATCCAATAACTCCCGATTCAAATCAGCATCCCACCAAATTGAAAAATTCTGTGAAGGTTTTTTATTGCTGATAAGGTTTCCTTTACAGTCCATTAAATAATTTGTGGTAGTCGTAACACCTGATGCATCTTTTATTCCTGCACTGCCAAAACATTCATATCCTTTATAACGTGGATCAATATCTGCTGCATTGCAGCGGCCTACATCTGTATTTGCCGGCATTCCCCATAACGTTGTCCCAGTTTGGGCATCTAAAAAAACAAGGCCATTCGTTTTGTATTTAGCAGGTTCTTCCAGGCACTGCCATATTTCAAGTCCAGGGCGATCAGGATCCATGTCGGTCATGTGCAAAGCATCACCATGTCCCAGTGTGTTGGCGTATAATTTTGTTCCATCATCGTCAATACCGCTGGAGCCATTGAATATTTCATCTTTGCCGTCACCATCTACATCGCCTACGGTCATTTGATGATTTCCCATACCTGCCACAGCAGAATTTCCCGATGCGGCACTATCAAAAATCCACCTTTGGGAAAGGGTGTTGTTTCTCCAGTCCCAGGCCACACGTACTAATCTGGTATAATAGCCGCGACCCATTACCAAACTGGGTTTTGAACCGTCAAGATAAGCGACTGCAGCAACAAAACGTTCCGAACGGCCTCCATAACTATCACCCCATGAGGATACAGTTCCACGCGCAGGCAAATAATTAGTAGAAGCCATTGCTTTTCCTGTAAGTCCGTTGAAAACAGTTAAAAATTCAGGACCAGAAATAACTGCACCATATGTACTTGTTGAAGTTTTACTTCCATTAGGGTTTCTGTAGTCTGCTAATGCATCCCCAATAACAACTCCTGTTCCGTCTATGGTTCCGTCAGCTGTTCTGCAAGCCATTTCGGCTTTACCATCAGAATCCAGATCGTACACCATAAATTGGGTATAATGGGCACCTGCACGGATATTTTTACCTAAATCAATTCTCCATAAACGTGTCCCGTCTAAACGGTAACAATCAATATAAACATTTCCTGTAAAACCCGGTTGGGAATTGTCTTTTGAATTGGAGGGATCCCATTTTACGAAGATTTCATATTGACCGTCACCATCTACATCTCCCACGCTGCAATCGTTTACGTTATAGGTATAAGATCCGTCTACATTAGTTCCGCCTGGTGGTATCTGCATGGCAATATCCAAATACTGATTGGCCCATACTGTGGCAGTTTCAGAATCGGACACTTCGGTACCGTTAATAATCGGACGCACTGAATAAACTCCGTTGGCTGCCGTGTTATGGGTATAATTAGTTGAAGTTGTAAAAGGACTCTCAGCTATTTTAACATTATCACAATACAAATTATAACTTACGTCAGTTGGCTCTGTCCCCAGCATTCTCCAGCCCACGTAAACCTGGTTGGTGTTTAAACGTATGGCAATAAGACCGTGATTTAGTTTTTCAACAGTTCGCTGGGCATTAATCTGAATCGTTATTCCAAAGAAAAACAGGCATAGAAGCGCTGCTTTTTTCAAAAAAAAGCATGTAATTTTCTGGTTCATAAATTATTTGGTTGGTTAGATTAGTAAATTAAATCAAATATAAAATTTTGCCGGACTTTAATAAGGGGACAAAATACAATAAAAGGGAGTACAAATAGCTATATATCCTTAAAATGAAGAAATAACTCCGCGTAAAATTTTAAAAGCTGCCTTTCTATAAAATATTTACATTTCCATCATATTGATATACAAACCTGTGCGAAGTGATTTTAGGGTAGAATAATGTTTCATGCAATTTATTAAAAAAACTGTCCTACATCCTAAAACGATTTGAATCCAAACAATAAAACGGTGAAGATTGATGTTGGAAATCTAATTTTGTGAAGCAGGTAGCCGTAAAAGCTTAAAGCCAAGGAACTATATGGTACTTACCATGACAGCTGGATTTATCGCGAAATAGATTAATGATTTACAGCCTTCAGCCCTAAACTCTGTAAGCTGCCTATTTAATAAATAACAATTTTTCTTCATCGCATACTTGTAATTGTTCAAAAAACTTTATTTATCTAGTTTGCATAGATTCAAAAAACTCGAAAGCTCTTTTCTCTGCATAAGAATAGGTTGAATTTCGCATAGGAAAAGCGCAGTGTCCACCATACTTTGGAGTTTCCAGGTAAACATAGCTACTGTTCCGGGCTATACTTCTGGGATAGCATCTTTCCCCTAAAAAAGGATCATCAAGCGAATTGATAATTAAAACCGGAGTGGTAATATTTTTTAGGGAAAATTCCGGAGAAACACGCTCATAATATTCATCACGGCTGGCAAATCCATGCAATGGTGCTGTAAAATATTGGTCAACTTCATCAAAAGAAGAAATTTTATCAATCTGGTTACGATTTACAAAATCAGGAAACTGTGCTGCTTTATATTTGAGTTTTCTTTTAATATCTATTGTAAAATTCTTTAGATAAACTCTGTTAAAACCTTGTTTGAGAATAGCAGCACTTGTTGCTATATGGGTTGGTACTGAAATTGATACAGCCGCTTTTATGCGTTCATCGATCTTTGTCCAGCCAAAATAATTAAGAAGCTGAACACCTCCCATTGAAAAGCCAATCAGATAAACTTCTTCGAATCCTTTCTTTAAAACAAACTGAACCACTGTATCCAAATCGTCAACTGCACCGTGATGATAAAGTCTAGGCAAGCGATTCATTTCCCCTCCACAGCTACGGTTATTCCATGCGAAAACTGAAAAACCTTTTTGTTGAAAATAAGCTGAACAGCTATTATTGTACGTCCTGCGCGAATCACCTTCTAAACCATGACATAAAATAACTGCTTTTTTAGGATCATTTATAATAAAATCAATATTGATAAAATCTCCATCATTCAGTTCGTGTTTTTCCCTGGTATATGCAGGAACTTCAAACCTTTTAAATAAAGCGGCATAAATAGTAGAAATGTGTCTGTTTCGATGAATAACAGGAGGTAAATTATATTCTGATTGTTCAATTATTGGCATGATACAACTTTTTTATTATGCTTCATACAAATCTAAGAAATCAATCAATATGTAGTTTAATACTGTCTTTTTTATTTCACTTCAAAAATAGTGACCAAGTGAAATTGGCAAAAAAAAATCCAAACACCAGGTTGATTGGCATTTGGATTATATAAATAGTAAAATGTAAATATTTATTCCAGAATAAAACTAACGCTTACATTAGCCATTATCTCAATTTCGCCTATTGCCATAGTTTCATTAGATGGACCTGCATCTGCAGATTCTTTCATTCGCATAGCAGCATACATTGGCTGAGGATGGTATATTTGTGAATTGTCAGAAATAACAAAGGCCTTCCCTACTTTTTGTCCTAAAACAGAAACATAATCTTCTGCTTTTGCTTTAGCATCTTTCATAGCTAATTTTCTGGCCTCTGATTGATGTTGTGCTAATTTAGACGATTCAAAAGAAACTTTATCAATACGATTAATTCCCTGTTGTACTAATCCTTCCATTAATTCATCATATTTTGATAAATCTTTCAACAGAATTTCTACTGTCTGGACAGCATTATAACTGGTTTTCTTTTTTTCATAATCGTACTGCGGATTCAGTGCAACCTGTTTTGTTCTGAAATCAGCCGTTGGAATATTCAGTTTTTTGATGAATTTTAAAACAGCATCAATCTTTTCATCATTTTGTCTTTTGACATCTTTAGCATTATTTCCTTTGGTTTCAACTGTGGCAGATATTGAAACCTGATCCGGGGCTATTTTTACTTTTCCTTCTCCGTTAACATTGATTTGGGGAATTTGCTTGGTTTCCTGTCCGTAAGACATAGTCATAAACACTATTGTTAAAAATAATACTAGTTTTTTCATTTTTGTTATATTTAAAATTATTGATAAGGGCATTTCAAAAGTTGTGCCAGCATTACAATTTCCCCAATTTCGCCATAACAAAAAGTATCAAAATAGGAATCGCGAGTAAAATGGTCATCAAACTATGATCTGTCATCAATGAAGGTTCTTTTATCAAAGTAATCAAATAACCTCCTACAGCTCCTCCAAAATGCGCCGTATGACCAATATTGTCATTCTTGGCTTTCATTCCATAAATAGAATATAGTAAATATAAAATTCCGAAAAGATAGGCTGGAATCGGAATCACAAAAAAGATTCCCAACATCATATCAGGCTGTAATAAAATAGCAGAATATAAAACTCCCGTTACAGCGCCTGATGCTCCAACTGCCCTGTAGCTATAATCATTTTTATGAAAAATCATAGTAAGGAGGCTTCCAAAAATTAAGCTCCCAAAATAAACTAAAGCAAAAGAAAAAGTACCCAGCCAATTTAAGACTACCGGGGCAAAAAACCACAGTGTCAGCATATTAAATACTAAATGCATCATATCGACATGCAAAAAACCCGATGACAACATCCTGATTTGTTCCCCCGAGCGAATGCTTCCTACATGAAATTCGTATTTCCTGAAAAAATAAAGATCATTGAAGCCTTTGTAACTAATCAAAACATTTGCAATGATAATCCCTAATAAAATGATATTCATAAATAATAATTATTGTGAGTTGTAAATATAATCAATCTGCCAGAAAGGTTAGAGAATTACTAAAATTTAAAGCTGGCATTTTTTTTATTTTATCTTTGTGAAAAAAATTTAAATGCAGTTTCTTGTTTACATTTTGGCCTACCCTTTACTTTGGCTTATTTCTATACTTCCCTTTAAAATATTTTACTGGTTTTCCAATTGTGTATATGTACTTGTGTATTATGTTATTGGATACCGTAAAAAAGTGGTCCGTGCAAATCTGACACTTGCATTACCTCATTTGAACGATGCTGAAAGAAAAAAAGTTGAAAAGAAATTTTATCAGCATATGTGCGACATGTTTTTGGAAATGATCAAAACAATGAGTATTTCGCCTGAGGAAATGGAAAAAAGATTTCATGTTACCAATATAGATCTGATACTTGATTATGCAAAAAAAGGAAAAAGCGTAATATTAGTAGCCTCGCATTATGCAAGTTACGAATGGCTTTTAACCATTAATCCAAAACTGGGTTTTCAGGGAGTTGCTGTTTATAAAAAACTCGCTAATCCGTATTTTGATAGACTGATTCGAAAAATCCGTTCAAAATACAATACAGAGTTGATTCCAACTAAACAAGCAATTCCTATGATGGCGCAAAACCAGCGTGATGGGAAATTGAGTTTATATGGCTTAGCAAGTGATCAGTCACCAAAATTAGACCGTATTTTTCATTCAAACGATTTTATGGGAATTGAAGTTCCTGTTCATACCGGCGCTGAGATGCTTGCAAAAAAATACGATTTAAGCGTTATAATGGTAAAAGTAAAAAAAGTAAAAAGAGGTTATTACGAAGCCACTTTTCTTTCTCTTGCAGATAATCCAAAAGATTATGAAGATTTTAAAATTACAGAAATGTATATAAGAGAAGTAGAAAAACAAATTTATGAAGCACCGGAATATTATTTATGGACGCACAAAAGATGGAAGCATAAAAAATAAAAAAGCTCAAAAGGAATAATTTCTTTTTGAGCTTTTTTTTGAGATTCGATTTATTCTTTTACTAAATAAATTCCGTCTTCTTTAATTTCGATTAGTTTTTCTTTATACAAAGCTCCAATTGCTTTTTTAAAGGTTTTTTTACTCATTTTTAATACTGTTTTAATGTCTTCAGGATGTGAATTGTCATTTAAACGCAAAAATCCGCGGTTTGCTCTTAATTCATCTAAAATTTTCTCTGCATTCGGTTCGATACTCTGATATCCCTGTATCTGCAAAGCAACGTCAATTTTATTATCAGGACGAATGTTTTTGATATAACCACGCATTCTGTCTCCTGTTCTTATCGAATCATCGTATACTTCATCTTTATAAAGCAATCCTTTGTGCTGCTCATTGATGATAACGTTAATTCCTAATTCGGTAATGTGCGAAACTATTAAATCAACTTCTTCTCCTTTTTCTACTGTGAGGTGATCGTTTTTCAAAAATTGATTTAACTTACTTGAAGCCACCAAACGTTTTGTCTTTTCATCCATATAAAGATAAACCAGATAACGCTTTCCTTTTTCCATCGGACGGGCCTGTTCCTTAAACGGAACCAGGATATCTTTCTCCATTCCCCAATCCATAAATGCACCAACCTGATTGATATAATTTACTCTTAAAAGTGAAAATTCATTCAACAATATATAAGGCTCAAGTGTAGTCGCAACCGGACGCTGTTCATGGTCCAAATAAACAAAAACAACAAGTTCTTCGCCTATTTCAAATTCATTTGGAACGTATTTATTGGGTAATAAAATATCGTGAATTCCTTCCGGGTCTTTTTCAGGATTTCCTAAAAACAAACCCACTTTGGTATCACGTAATATGGTAAGTGTATTGTATTTTCCTATTTCAATCATATTATGAAGTTCTAAGCCAAGTCAGCTAAGTTTTAAAGTGCAAATGTACGAAGTTTGAAAATGAGTACAGCGAAAAATATGTTTATAAAAAAACGTCTCAATGACGCTCTTAATTATTAAATCAGTTCTTTAAAATATTGTTTTAATATAATATCATTTTCAGAAGTTGGCGTAAATATTTCTAAAATATTCGGAGCATCATTTTTTTCATACAATAATCTGATACTTTTCTCTAATGAATCTGTATCAGTTGCTGTAAAATAATTCATTTGATACATTTTTGCCAGGTGTTCTGCAGTTAAATGATGTGAAGTTTCAAAATAAGTATTAAAAACAGGTTTTTCCTCATGACCTGGCAAGATTCTGAAAATTCCTCCTCCACCATTATTAATCAAAATAATTTTGAAATCTTTAGGAATGTAAGCATTCCACAAAGCGTTACTGTCATATAAAAAACTAATATCACCGGTGATAAAAACGGTTTGTTTTTGACTTCCAACTGCGGCACCTATTGCAGTGGATGTACTTCCGTCGATTCCACTTGTACCTCTGTTGCAAAAAACTTCTATCGAAGAATCAATATCAATTAGCTGCGCGTACCGAATGGGTGAACTGTTACTTATCTGCAACTGACTGTTTTTGGGCAACGATGCTATTACTTTCTCAAATACTTTAAAATCTGAAAAAGGAATTTTATCTAAGTACTTTTGCTTTTTAATTTTTCGCAACTGGTAAACTTCATTGATCTGCTTAAAATAATCACTTTCTGCAAAGGCTGTTTTTGTCAGTAAATCATTGAAAAAATCATTTGGCTGCATCGCAAAATGTTTTGTCAATGCATTGAATGTATCGTAAGCACGTAGAGTATCAATATGCCAATGATGTTGTGGTTTGTATTTTCGCAGAAACCCCTTAATGCGTTTTGAAACGACCATGCCACCGAAAGTCACTAAGATTTCAGGCTCGAATTCCTTAAAATCAGCATCATCAAAAGGTGTGATTAATGTATCGATACTATTAATAAAATTAGGATGATGCAAATTAGACGTTGTTTCTGTAAGAACTACAATAGATGGATCATTAGCAAAATTTTCTATTGTTTTTTGTTCAATTGAATCACCTTCATTTACTCCAACCAAAACAAGTTTTCGTTTAGCTGAATTCCAAATTGAAACAAAATCTGCTACATTTTCGATTGATTTTGTTCCGATGATTTCATCAGAATTTGTGATTTCTGGTTTAATAGAAAGAACATCTGTTGTTTCGTACAAAGGCTCTTCAAAAGGTGCATTGATATGAACAGGCCCTTTTTGAAGAATTGCCGTTTCTATAGCTTCATTTATTTTTAAATCATTTTCGTCAGAAGCTTCTTCTGTTAAATTAGCATTGAAAACCGAATGATTCTGAAAAACGTTTTGCTGACGAATCGTTTGCCCGTCGCCAATATCAATCTTATTTTGCGGACGGTCTGCCGAAATGACAATTAATGTAATCTGACTGTAAAATGCTTCGGCTACAGCGGGATAATAATTTAATAATGCCGACCCCGATGTACAGACAATTGCCGTTGGCTTTTTTGTTTGCTGGGCAATTCCTAAAGCAAAAAAAGCAGCACAGCGCTCATCTGCTATACTGTAACATTTAAAATTAGAATTTTGGGCAAAACCAATTGTTAATGGCGCATTTCTGGATCCCGGAGAAATTATAATATTATGAATTCCTTTTGCTGAACAAATTTCGATAATGCTTTGAGCAAGCGGTATTTTGGGATAAATCATGCTAAACGGCGTATTATTTTTTTAAGAAAATCTATTACTGAAATTTTCTTTTTGCGAACACAAAGTTACAAACTTCACTTCTGATTTTACTTAAAACAACAAGATATTAAATGTATTTTATAAAAAGGAAATACATTTGCAAAACTGATTTTCGATAAGAATGAAGATCTTATTTATCTCCTTTATTATGAGCTTAACACTTAGACCCGCGACAACAAACGATTTAGGTAAAATACTGGAAATCGTAAATCATTCTATTTTGAATACAACAGCAAATTATAGCTATGAAATTCAAAATTTAGAAGTCCAGACAAAATGGTTCGAAGATAAAAAAGCTAAAAACATCCCTGTCATTGTCGCAGATTTGGACGGCGAAGTTGCCGGTTATGGAACTTATGGACAATTCCGGGAGAAAATTGGCTATCAATATACTGTTGAACATTCTGTTTATGTTGTAGATGATGTAATTGGAAAAGGCGTTGGATCAAAATTACTAACAGAATTGATTCGTTTAGCAAAAGAACAAGGCTATCACGTTATGATTGGCGCAATCGACGCTGATAATGCCGGAAGTATCGCTTTTCATGAAAAATTTGGATTTGTTAACACAGGAACAATTCGGGAAGTTGGGTATAAATTCGGTCACTGGCTTGATCTGGTTTTTATGCAATTGATTCTGAAATAATTTCATATAGAATTCAATACTTAAACACCGAAATAAATTAGAAGATAAAAATCATATCCTGAAATCCGGTTTACAAATAGTATCTTTGTGACTTTGCAAATACTATGGATTTCACCTTACTCTCATCGCCATTACAAGGATTTACCGATTTTCGTTTCAGAAATGCCCAAAACAGAATTTTTGGAGGGATTGACACTTTTTATTCCCCATACATTCGTCTGAATGGAAAATTAGTTATAAAAGCATCATATGAACGAGATTTGCTTCCTGAAAATAATATTGGTTTAGAAGTAATTCCACAGGTAATAACGAATGATGCAGATGAGTTTCTATTTGTGGCTAAATATGTCCGCGAATTGGGCTATAAAGAATTAAACTGGAATCTAGGCTGCCCTTACCCAATGGTTACCAAGTCCGGAATGGGTTCCGGTTTGATTAAAAACACCGATCAAATCAATCGTATTCTGGACAGAGCACATTCTGAAACTGATATTATTGTATCCATGAAAATGCGTTTAGGATATGATACTACTGAAGAAATTCTGGATGTTTTACCTATTTTAGATACTTATCCTCTTAAAAATATCGCTATTCATGCCCGAATTGGGAAACAATTATACAAAGGCGGTGTGCATTTGGATGCCTTTCAGCAATGTATTGACAATACCAAACATAAATTGTATTATAACGGAGACATTACTTCGGTGGCTAAATTTCATGAAATGCAGGAACGTTTCCCAACCATAGACCACTGGATGATTGGACGCGGTCTGATTTCTGATCCGTTTTTGCCCGGCATGATAAAAAATAACACTTTTGAATATCCTGAAAACAAAATGAAATTATTCAGCGAATTTCATGATACACTATATGCTATTTACAGCGAATCTTTATCCGGACAGACTCATATTTTATTGAAGATGTATCATTTATGGGAATATTTTGCAGAAACATTTTCAAATCCGCAAAAAATATTAAAACAGATAAAAAAGGCAAAAAGCATTCGGAATTATGAAGTTGCCGTTTGCTCTATTTTTAAAAACGAAAAATGAGATTTCAGTTTCCTAAAATCTCATTTCAAATAATTTATTTTCTAAAATATTATCCTTTTATCCAATTTATAACTTCAGGATCTGTAGGCAATGTTCGTGGTTTTACAACTTTTACCAATTCGCCTTTTTCATTAATTAAATATTTTTGAAAATTCCACTCTACTTCAGAGTCCTGTACGCCGTTTTTAGATTTTTGTGTAAGAAATTTATAAACTTCACACATATCATCCCCTTTTACGGAAACTTTGTCCATCATTGGAAAAGTCACACCATAATTTTGCTGGCAGAAAGCGCCAATTTCTTCATTTGTACCTGGTTCCTGTGATGCAAAATTGTTTGCCGGAAACCCTACTATTACGAAACCTTTATCTTTATATTCCTTATAAATTGCTTCAAGGTCTTTATATTGAGGAGTTAATCCACATTTTGAAGCAGTGTTTACAATCATGATTTTTTTTCCTTTTAGAGAAGAAAAATCAAAAGTATTACCTGACAAATCTTCTACTTTGTACTGGTATATAGTTTCTTTAGCCATAACATTCTCTTTTTTATCCAATTTTGATTTATTTGTCTGTGCCTGATTTTGGCAGCTAAATAAAAAGATAGCACCACACGCTATAAATAATATTTTTTTCATCGTTTATATTTTTTATAAAATTAATTAATTTCTAACTTATAAAGACATCCATGACCTATTTTTAACTAAGGGAATATTAGATAAAAGTGAAGCCTAACGTTAATCAGGCGTTAGGCTTCTACTTACAAACAAATCAAACCATGAAATTATATTAACCTTATATTTTGTCATACTAAATATTATTAAGTACGGAAGACTAAACAGTTCAGCCCTGCTCATCAAACTAAACTGTTCTGCTCCCGTCCCCAAAATTTATTTTTTAAGATTCTCTTTTAAAGTTGATGTTTCGGATGTTAAAAGTTATCATAATAAAGACATTTGAATTCAGGTTATTTACATAAGTGGTATTTGTAAATACGTAATTATCAAAACATATTTTATTTTCATTATAATAAACTTTTCATTGGAAGCCCGAAGACATCAACTATACTTCAGTTAATTTTTATTTAATGTTTTAAAATCAGAATATTTATTTGGACAATTTAAATTTTCTTATACTATTTATGTGTAATTTAATTCGTCTGCTATTAAGCTAACTAAATTATGTTATAATAGCATTTACGTAAAAGGTTTAGCTTTGGTTTTAAAAAAAGTTAAAAAAATACATTTTTTTTCAAAACCTCATATTTTACAAGACTTTCAGGCAATGAAAAAATTGAAGAATAAAAGAAAAAATAAATTATCTTTATAATGAATCCGTAAAAAGTAAATTAAACTTTGTTAAAATTTTAAAATCTAAATTTATGAGTCAGGAAGAATTATTAGCTTTAATCCACAAGAAAGACGAAAGGGCTTTTACTCACTTGTATGACATGTATTCGAAAAGTTTATTTTCGGTCATCAACATTTTAATAAAAAATCGCGAAGAATCCGAAGATGTTTTACAGGAAGTTTTCGTGAAAATCTGGAAGAACATCGATACTTATAACGAAAGTAAAGGCCGGTTCTATACCTGGATTCTCAATATTGCCCGAAATACATCTATTGATAAATTAAGATCTAAAAATTTTAATAACAGTCAAAAAAACCTTTCCTCAGATAATTTCGTACATCTGTTAGATGACAATAACAAAATCAATAATAAAATAGACGTTATTGGAATTCAGGAATTTGTAAAAAAACTAAAACCAAAATGTATCGAGATTATTGATTTGTTATTCTTTAAAGGATATACACAGCAAGAAGCTTCAGAAGAACTGGCTATGCCACTGGGAACTATCAAAACACAAAACAGAAACTGCATTAATGATTTACGTAATTATCTAAAAATCTAATGGAAGCACAAGAATATATAGAATCAGGAATTCTGGAACTTTATGTTTATGGTTTATTGACCGAAACTGAAAATCTGGAAATAGCCACATTGGCAAAAAACAATCCCGAAGTTGAGAGCGAAATTATTTCAATAGAAAAAGCTATTGTTGCTTTGTCATCCAGTTTTTCCCCTTTTCATTCGGTAGCAAATTTTGAAACAATAAAAGCCCGTTTAGAACTGAAACACGGAAAAGTAGTCGAGATGAAGTCTGTATCAAACCGAACGCAATATATTGGTTGGGCTGCAGCAATATTATTATTGTTAGGTTTGGGCTATCAGACTTTAGAACTGACAAAAACAAAAGACGCTATTACCATAATAGGTAACGAAAAAAACAAAATTGAAAGAGACTTTGCTTATCTGGACATACAAAATAAAGAAACAGAAAAAAGTCTTACAATCGTTAGGGATATTAAAAATACAAGTGTTACATTAGGTGGTCAGGCTGTTTCACCAACATCATTTGCAAAAGTGTATTGGAACAAAGAAAGTAAAACAACCTATATTGATGCTGCCGGTCTGCCAAAACCTCCAAGAGGAAAAGTTTACCAGGTTTGGGCACTTAAATTAAGTCCTACCCTGACTCCTACCAGCATTGGTTTATTGAGCAATTTTGAAGGAAATAGCCAAAAGATATTTGCAGTAGATCAGACAGTCTATGCAGAAGCATTTGGAATCACATTAGAACCTGAAGGTGGAAGCGTATCTCCTACTATGGAACAATTATATACTTTAGGAAAAGTTTAATTTCAGAAAAAATAAAACTTTTATTAATCCTCCAAATGCACAATTTGGGGATTTTTTTTTTATAAAAAGTCTCCTGAATAAATGAGGATGTAAATTTCTTACATCTATAAATCAAAAAATTAAAAGTGTTATTATTAAATTATGAAAACTTTATTTTTTTTCATAAAAAACAGGTAAATATTAATTTATTCTTATTAATACTCTCCTATACCTCCCATAACCTTAAAAATATAATATATATTCATAAATATTATACAAAAATATTTTCTATGAATTTAATTAAGTTAAATTTGTGCAATCGATTACATTAACCACTTGTAACAATTAAAAACTATTATAAACTTAGATTTTAAAAAATGAAAAAAACATTACCCCTACTTTTTTTCCTGCTCAGCTTTTCTGGTATTTTTGCACAGAACTATTACATGTCTTCACCTGAAGGTTTTGGTGCTGCTGCCACAGGTGGCGGAACTCCTACCGCTTCTAATACCGTAACGGTTACTACTTACAATGAATTAACAACAGCTCTTAGCTCAAAAACAACTGCTAATTCAGTAATTTTAGTTTCGGGTACGATAGATTGTAATTATTTTAGTGTTCAACTAAACAATAAAACAATTATTGGCTTGCCTGGAGCAAAACTTAGAAATCTACAAATTACAGTTGGAAATTCAACAACATCTGCAGCAAATTCAGGAATTTTATATATAAAATCAGGTTCAAATAATGTTATTATTAGAAATCTAATTTTTGAAGGACCTGGTGCGTATGATGTTGATGGTCGGGACAATCTTACTAACGAAGGAACAAATGTATGGATTGATCACTGTGAATTTCGGGATGGAATGGACGGAAATTTTGATATTAAAGGCAGTGCAGACAACACAACTGTTTCATGGTGTAAATTCACCTATCTAAAAGCCCCAATAGCGGGTGGATCTGGTGGATCTGCTGATCATCGGTTTTCAGATTTAATAGGATCTGGTATTACTGACTTCCCAACAGATGGAAGATTTAGCGTTACCTTAAAGAACTGTTATTGGGCTGAAGGATGTAAAGAAAGAATGCCAAGGGCAAGAAATGCGGAACTGCATATATTAAACTGTTATTACAAAACATCTGTTTCAAGTGCAAGAGCTATTGGATTAGGTGCTGGTAACCAAGGATCAACATGTTATGTTGAAAATTCTAATTTTGAACAAATAGCTACTATATCAAGTCCTGTTAATGAAGGGACAGGGACAGCAGGATTAATATTTGATAATTGTGTAAGAGGAATAAGTTCTACAGCAGTTACCGGACTGAATTATGGAACAGCACCTACAAAACCTTCTTATACCTACACTGTACTTCCTGTAGCCGAAGTAGCAGCTTACGTTTCAAATGCATCCTGTGGTGCCGGAGCTACACTTCAGGTTAGTTCAACTGGAGTAATATCAACAAATTGTCCAAATACTCTTGGAGTAAATGATAATGTAGAAAACTTAGACATTAAATATTATCCAACCCTAATTGATAACATTTTAAATATTGAATTTTCAAGTATCGAGAATGGTAAAGCAGTGATAGAAATTTTCTCTCCAAACGGCTCGAAAGTTTTTACCACTTCTAAAAATGTTACCGGTAACGAGAAATTAGAATTGAATATCGCAAATATTACAAGAGGAGTTTATATCTGCAAAGTCCAAATTGAAAACAGAGTTAAAACTTTTAAGATTTTAAAAGGATAATTCTAAACAAAATAATCATACAATTGAAACAGCAGTAAACTAAGTTTACTGCTGTTTTTTTTAATATTTATAATAGCAAACTATTAAAAATTTCCTTCTGATCCTCCTCCGCTAAAACCACCACCGCCAAACTCCATTGGTGATTCAGATGGCTTGACTTCTGGTTTCATTCCGAATGCTGATGCGATTACTAATGCTTCTGTATTTAAAAATGTATTTGAATTTGAGATTCTGTCTGTTTTGAATGTAAGCCCGCTTTCTTTTGTTCTAAGCTTTCTAATAAAAAAGAAAGAAACTGCAAACATGATTAATCCGCTTAATGTTAATGCTACTTCAATTGGCAAAACCGAGTTGTAAAACCGGAAGCTGTAAAATGAAAATGCTATTGCAAGGAAACTAATCCAGAGCATAATCCTGTCTTTGCCTTTTAATGAATAAACAAGATATAAAACCGGTACAATAAAAGTAAAAGCCCAAAAGAAAAATCCAAACGGAATTTCCGGACTTATCTCATAATAGCCTCCCATTAAACTTGCCGAAAATTCTCTAACTATTAAATAATTGCCTGACGAATAAAACAATATCAGACTGATGCTTTTTATTAAAAGGATTCCATTGTAATAATACGGTTCTGCCAGGTCTTTAGTCAATTTTCTGCATAAAAAATAAGTGCCTGCACCGAAAAACATCATGAAAAAGGGCAAAATTGCCTGTCCCGCTTCCAAATATTCAAATATCGAATATCCTAATGATAATGTCATTGCCAAATAAAAAACCAATACCGATAGCATATGAATATAACGTACAAACATTCCCAATGAAATAATTGCTACAAGAATTGAAACCGGAAGAACATTTTCTAACTTTGTAATAAATGTGACTGCAAAGCCAAAAGTCAATATTGTTCCTAAAATAAAGGCATCATCTAATCCATGATTGTAATAATCTTTTTTAGCTAAAAATTCTGACCCAATTATACCAATTATACCAAAAATAAAAGGAAAAATTTCCCAGTAATAATCTAGTCCTGAAATTGCCAGAAGGGATACAGCACTGCATATGGAAGAATATAAAAATGATCCTAACAAAAAGAAACCAATCCGTACCAGAATATTTTTATGACTATTAAGTGTCGGAAGTTCTTTTTTTATAAAATCCAGTTGTTCTTTGCCGATAAAACCAGCATTTTTTAACGAATCTGCTTCTTCAATTAAAACAGAATTTTCTAACTTATTTTTATCGAATACTATCATTCTGCTGTTTCTTTGTTAAAGTTTTTAATCAATTTTATAAACAAGATTATGGAGCCAATAAAGTATCCCGGAATCAATAGAACAAATAACATCCAAATTTCCGAAAAATCGATATTCTCAAAAACTCTGAAAAGGAAAATATTTATTCCGATATAGACGTACAAAATCATAAAAACATATAACGAAATAGCTTTCTGGTCATAACTGGCTTTATAAAAATAAAAACATGATCCTGCAAGAACTGCAGAGAAAAGAAGCCATAAACCATCATACTCATTAACCATATTACTGATTGAAGCAATACTAATCATGTGCAAGGCAAATGTTAGATAAGTTAAATTAAAATGGGTTTTAAGAGAAATCCCGGAGCTGTAAATTGTCCACAAAATCAACAACCCACCCAGAATTATAGCAGAATAACTTAACTCAAGATGAGAATAGAAATCATTATGAAATAAATCCTGAGGCGTCACAGAAAAGCCTACATAAGCAGCCAAGCCTGTAATCGCAATAGTTAACACACTTTTGTTGTCAAAATAATAGGCACAAATAAAACTGACAATTGTAGGTACCAATGTTGCCAAGCCATAATGCGTTCCAAAAGGCTTATATTGAAATTGCAGATATCCAATAAAAATGCAGGTCAGAATGTTTGCCAGAAGAACCAGATATTCCAAAACAGGACTTTCAAAAGTAGTTTCTGTCTTTTGAAAACCTTTTGAATTTTTAAAACAGAAATAAAAACAAACTACAGTAACAATCAACAAAAAAGACAAAATGGCGACGTGCCCAATAGTATCAATGTTTTGATAAATCAAAATTCCAATACCGGACGTAAAAAGCAAAACTGATAAATATAAAAACATTTTTAATTCAGTGTTTAGAGAAAAAATGCCCAGACTGCGATAACTTTTTATCTGAGCCAATTGCTCTTCGGTAATAAATTTTCTCTCAAAAAGCTTTTGAGTTGACTGCTCTTTAAATCCTGCCATATTTTAAATTTAGGTTAACTAATAAATCAAATGTATATAATTAGGTGGAAATTTGTTAATTTATGACTAATATAATTTGAACAAAAAAACCGATTTGTAATTGATACAAATCGGTTTTCATAGTTTTTTTTCAATGAAGTTAAAAAGCGGCTTTCATTTTTTCTTTTATATTTTCTAAGCACAAATTATTAATACTTCCTTCGTGTGTATGTTTGGTCTCTTTTGGAGATTTATAAGTTCCTGCTTCTAATTGTTCTGCGACAGCCTTATAGGCATCTCTAAACGGCATTCCGTCAACTACCATTTCATTTAAAGTATCAACTGTAAACAAATAATCGTATTTTTTATCTTCTAAAATCTGATCTTTTACCGTAATGTCTTTTATAGAAAAGATAGCAATATCCAGACAAGCTTTTAAATTTTGAATCGCAGGAAACAAACCTTCTTTTAAAAGTTGCAAATCTCTGTGATAACCGCTAGGAAGATTATTTGTAATTAAAGTGATTTCGTAAGGAAGCGCCTGAATCTTATTGCATTTTCCTCTGATCAATTCGAAAACATCAGGGTTTTTCTTGTGAGGCATAATGCTGGAACCTGTCGTAAGATGTGCCGGAAGACCAATAAAATCAAAGTTTTGACTCATATACAAACAAACATCCATAGCAAATTTTGACAAAGTTCCTGCAACGCTTGTCATGGCAAAAGCAACGGTTTTCTCAGCTTTTCCACGGCTCATTTGTGCTGCTACTGCGTTGTATTTTAAGGTTTCGAAACCTAATTCCTGAGTTGTAAATGTTCTGTTGATTGGAAACGAACTTCCGTAACCTGCCGCAGAACCTAGCGGATTCTGGTCAACAATTTTTGAAGCGGCATTCAGCATTATAATATCATCGATTAAACTTTCGGCATAAGCAGAAAACCACATTCCGAATGACGATGGCATTGCGATTTGCAAGTGCGTGTAACCCGGCAATAATACATTTTGATGTTTCTCAGCAGATTCCATCAACAAATCAAAAAGTGTTTTTACCTGTTCTTTTATGGCTTTTAATTCGTCTTTTAAATACAAATGAACATCTACCAGAACCTGATCATTACGGGAACGTGCTGTGTGGATTTTCTTTCCCGCATCGCCCAGTTTTACCGTTAATAAATATTCTATTTTAGAATGTACATCTTCAAAACTGTCTTCGATTTCAAAATTTCCAACCACGATATCGGCAATGATATCGTTTAAGGCATCAACCAAAGAAGTCGTTTCGTCTGCAGTTAACAAACCAATCTGGCCCAACATTTTGGCATGCGCGATTGAACCTAAAGCATCGTATTTTGCTAAAACCAAATCCAGTTCACGATCGTTTCCTACTGTGAATTGTTCGATTTGTTTATCGGTTGGTATTCCTTTTTCCCAAAGTTTCATATTGTAGATTTTTAGACTTCTTAGATTTTAGATTTACAGATAATCTGAATCTCTAAATGTCTTGATTTATACTGGTGTTTCTAGCCCCGATAGCAGTGGAAATCCTTTTGTGCCGGGGTTCGGCACAAAAGATTAGAACGGATAGCGGGATTAGCTCCTAATTACTATTATAATTTAAAGAACCCGGTTAGTATTTTGATATATAACCCGACTCCTTCTTCTATTTCGTTTACAAATATAAATTCGTCTGCTGAATGTGACCGTAAGGTTTCTCCAGGTCCCAGTTTTAATGACTGACAGCTTAAAACTGATTGATCAGAAAGCGTTGGAGAGCCATAGGTTGTTCTTCCTAAGGCAATTCCCGCTTGTACCAAACCGTGCGCAATTGGAATTGACGATGCGTTTAAATGCATGGATCTTGGTTTTACTTCGGCATTTACATTGGCCGAAACTACTTCTAAAATTTCCGAATTGGTATAGCAGTCATTTACACGGATGTCCACTACCAAATCACATTCTGAAGGAACTACATTATGCTGTTTTCCTGCGTTTATTTGAGTTACGGTCATTTTTACCGGACCTAATACTTCAGAAATTTTGTCGAATTTATAATTTTTAAACCATTCCATTACCGAAATTGATTTGTATAAGGCATTATCATCATTTTGATGTGCAGCGTGGCTTGCAGTTCCTTTTACTTTGACATCCAAAACTAAAAGACCTTTTTCAGCAACAGCCAATTGCATTAAAGTCGGTTCGCCTACAATGGCGCAATCCAGCTCCGGCAAATGTTTTAAAACACTGTTTAAACCGTTTTTTCCGCTGCTTTCTTCTTCTGCAGAAGCTACGATTACCAAGTTATGTGATAAATTTTGATTTTCGTAAAAATGTACAAACGTTGCTAATAACGAAACAAGACATCCTCCTGCGTCGTTGCTCCCTAAACCGAATAATTTACCATCTTTTTCGATAGCTTTAAACGGATCATTGGTGTAAGCCTGATTAGGCCTTACCGTATCATGGTGTGAATTCAGTAAAAGTGTTGGTTTATTTTCGTCAAAATATTTGTTGAAAGCCCACACATTATTGTTTTCTCTTTTGAAAGGAATCTCGTTTTGAGTAAACCAATTTTCTATTAAAAGAGCTGTTTGATCTTCTTCACTTGAAAATGAAGGCGTTTCAATCAGGTTTCTTAATAATTCAATTGCCTCCCGGGTAAGCGTTTCTATATCTTTCATTTTAATTAGGTACTGAGATGCTAAAATTCTGAAATTCTAAGACTGCAAAAGTCTTGGTTTCTTTGAAACTTAGCAACTTTTTCTTTTATAAAGTAATCGTTGTATGCAGAACATCTGAATTCTGAAGCATTCTGTGATGCCCAATTTTGATTTTCTGTACACCTCTTGATAAACTATTGAAACAGTTGTCCAGCTTTGGAATCATTCCGGAATGGATTACTTTCTCTTCTTTTAGTTGATTGTATAATGTTTCATTGATTTCTGTAATTACAGAGGAATCGTCTTCTGAATCCTGTAAAACACCCTGTTTTTCAAAACAATACGTAAGTGTCACATCAAAAACCTCAGATAACGCAATTGACAATTCGCTTGCAATGGTATCAGCATTTGTGTTTAATAACTGTCCGTTTTTATCGTGCGTAATCGCACAGAAAACCGGAACAATTCCGGCTTTTAACAAAGTTGCCAGCAATTTTGTATTGACTTGTTTTACATCGCCTACAAAACCATAATCAATAGTTGGATGATTTCTTTTTGTTGACTGAATTAAATTTCCATCAGCTCCGGAAAAACCGACTGCATTATTGTCTTTTGCTTGTAATTCCGCCACAATATGCTTATTAATCTGACCTGCGTAAATCATTACCACAACATCCAGCATGGGAGCATCTGTGATTCGTCGTCCTTCAATCATTTGCGGAACTAAACCAATACTTTGTGCCATTTTGGTAGCCGATTTTCCACCGCCGTGAACTAAAACTTTGTATCCTTCAATTTTAGAAAAATCAGTTAAAAACTGTTCTAATTCTACAGGATTATCGATGATGTTTCCACCTATTTTTATTACGGTTACTTTTTGCATAGCTTCTAAGGGGCTAAGATTCTAAGCTGCTAAGTTTTTAGATTCTGAATACTTAGCAGCTTAGTAACTCAGAATCTTAACTTTGAAAACTACAGCTTTTTCAGAATCTTCTGTAAAACTATTTGAGCTGAATAAGTTCTGTTATTTGCCTGTTCGATTACGATTGAATTTTCACTGTCAATTACTTCATCACTTACAATTACGTTACGACGAACCGGAAGACAATGCATAAATTTTCCCTTATTAGTTAAAGCCATTTTTTCGGCAGTAACCGTCCAGTTTGGATCACTGTTTGTTACTTTTCCGTAATCATTGAAATTGCTCCAGTTTTTTACGTAAACAAAATCTGCGTTTTCAAAAGCTTTACTTTGATCGTATTCTATTTTGCAGTCTTTTGTAATTTCTGGGCTTAATTCATAACCTTCAGGATGCGTAATAACAAAATCCATGTCTTTTTGCATCTGCATCATTTCTACGAATGAATTCGCAACTGCCTGTGGCAAAGCCCTCGGATGGGGCGCCCACGAAAGTACTACCTTCGGTTTATGTTTTGTTTTATATTCTTCCATTGTGATAGCATCTGCTAAAGACTGCAATGGATGACGTACAGCACTTTCCATATTAACAATTGGAACTGTTGCGTGTTTTAAAAATCCTGAAATAACAGTTTCTGCATAGTCTTTTTCCTTGTCAACTAAGCCTGCAAAAGCACGTATGGCGATTATATCTGCATATTGAGAAACTACTTCTGCTGCTTCCTTTATGTGTTCTGATGCACCGGAATTCATTACGGCTCCATCTTCAAATTCCAAGGTCCATCCTTCACTGCCAAAGTTCATCACCATAACATTCATTCCTAAATTTATAGCAGCTTTTTGGGTACTCAAACGAGTTCTCAGACTAGAGTTGAAAAACAACATCACTAAGGTTTTGTTCTTTCCAAGCTTCTTGTTTTTAAGCGGATTTTTTTTGATTTTGATCGCACTTTTTACCCATTTTGATAAAGAGTCGATATCTTGTATTGAAATATAGTTCATAATTTTTTAATTAATTTTGATAATGTGATAATTCAATAATTTAGATAATTGTAATATTCTCTAATTATCTAATTGACTCATTATATTATTTTTGTAAAAGGAATTTCATTGTTCAATGCTTTCAGCATAAAATTATCTTCGAGTCCATTAACAACCCATGTTTCAATATTTGCAGCTTTAGCAATAGCTGACGAATCAATTTTCGATTGCATTCCACCTGTTCCGTGAGATGATTTTGAATCGCCTATTTCCTTTTCAAGTAATTTCAAATCATTTACTAAAGAAATTGTTTCCGGATTTTTATTGTGAATTGACTCTTTCGTATAGATTCCGTTTGTATTTGTTGCAATTATCAGAATATCAACATTTAAAAGAACAGCGGTTAATGCCGCTAATTTATCATTATCTCCAAATTTAATCTCATCTGTCGCAACAGTATCATTTTCATTGATAATCGGAATATAATTGTTTTTTACTAATACATTAATCGTATTTACAATATTGACCTTAGATTGTTGTTTTTCAAAATCAGAATAAGAAAGCAGACATTGCGAAATGTGTAATCCTAAATCACTGAAATTTTCATGGTAAATCCGCATCAAATGTGGCTGACCAATAGAGGCCAGAGCCTGTTTTACAAAAACATCTTTATCATTATTGTCCAATTTCACAAATTGTTTCGCTGCTGCAATCGCTCCTGAACTCACAATAATAAATTCATATTGATCCTGTAAAGCTGCAATCTGCATCCCAATATCCTCAATTTTTCCTCTGGAAATATGATTGGTTTCTTTGGTTAAAGTATTACTTCCTATTTTTAATAAAATCCGTTTTTTAGTCATTTTCTAAGATGCTAAGGTTCTGAGATTCTAAGATTTTAAGTTTTTTTTTCAATCTAAAATCTGAAATCTACAATCTAAAATTTTCTAATTATCTAATTGTCAAATTATCTCAATTATCTAATTTGCCCGTCCCCGTAAACGTACCACTTATTTGTAACCAAATGCTGCAAACCAATTGGTCCTCTTTGGTGGAGTTTATCAGTACTGATTGCCAATTCTCCTCCTAAACCAAATTGTCCACCGTCAGTAAATCTCGTTGACACATTGTGATATACGGAAGATGCATCTACATTTTCCATAAATTCTTGTGCCAAAGACTCATTTTTAGTAATAATTGAAGCCGAATGACCACCACAGTATTTATTGATTTTAGCAATCGCTTCCTGGTTTGAATTAATAGTTCCAATTACAATTTTATAATCTAAAAATTCTTCGTACCAGATTAAATCATTTTCAATTGCCTTCACACCAGTTGCTTTTGCCACATCATCATCTCCTAAAACAATAACTTTGAATTTCTCCAGTTCAGTCACTAATTGTTTAGCAAATACTTCCCAATCTGGCAGATTCGTATCAATTAAGACTTTATCTAAAGCATTGCAAACAGATATATTTGATGTTTTTCCGTTGATAATGATTGCCATTGCTTTTTCTAAATCGGCATCAGCATTTACATACACGAAATTATTACCACGCCCGCTTACAATTACCGGGCAGGTAGCGTGTTTCTTAGTAAATTCAATTAGTTTTTCACCCCCACGAGGTACAATTAAATCTACTTTTTGCGTTGGTTTTTCGAGAAATTCCTGTGTCTGTATTCTGTCATAATTTAAGTATTCAACCCAATCAGTTGAAACTTCATTTTTTTCAAGAGCCTGATGCCAAAGACTCACAATCTTTTGATTCGAAAGCAAAGATTCTTTACCTCCTTTCAAAAGGATTTTATTTCCGGATTTAAAAGCAATTCCTCCAGCCTCGACTGTAACGTCGGGACGGGATTCGTATATGATTAAAATAGTTCCAAAAGCAGCCGTTTTATTGCTGATTTTCATTCCGTTTTCATGAGTGAAAGTAAAACGAACCTGCCCAACAGGATCTTCCTGACTGGCTAATTGCTGCAAAGAAAGAATCATGCCGTTTACTTTAGCATCATCTACCAGCAAACGCTTTTCCATTGCCAGATCTTCTCCAGAATAATTGGCTAAATCCTGTTGATTGATACTCTTTAACGATTCTCTTTCCTGCTCTAATAAACCCGCCATTGTAGTTAAAACAGCATTCCTTTTTTCGATTGGAAGTATTGTATTCATAATTTATAGTTGGTTGTTTTTTGGTTGTTTCTTTTTCAGAAACTTTATTTAAACCCGACAAACTTTGAAAACCTGTCGGGTTTATCTATTGAGAATTAGTTTTTTAATTCTTCTAAACTTTCTTTTAAAGCGACAACAAAAGTGTCAATATCTCCTTTTTTCACAGTTAAAGGCGGTAAAATTCTCAATAAATTTTTATTGTTTGCGCTTCCTGTAAAAATGTGTTTTTCGATAATTAATTTCTTTCTTAAAGCCGCAACATCAAAATCAAACTCCACTCCAAGCATCAAGCCTTTTCCTTTTACTTGTTTGATCCCTTCAACTTCTTTTATTTTTTCTAAGAAATATGCATACACTTCGTTTACATTCTTTTGTAAATCAAGCTTTTCAATTACATCTAAAACTGCAATTCCTGCTGCGCAAGACAAGTGACTTCCACCGAAAGTAGTTCCTAATAATCCGAAACTCGCTTCAAATTTTGGAGAAATCAAAATTGCTCCAACAGGGAAACCATTCCCCATTCCTTTTGCAACTGAAATAATATCAGCGTTGATTGCGTGGTGTTGGAAAGCGAAAAATTTCCCGCTTCTTCCGTATCCTGACTGTACTTCGTCTAAAATTAAAATGACATCGTGTTTTTTACATGCTTTTTCTAAAGCCTGAAAAAATTCCGTTGTTCCCTGATCTAAACCACCAACTCCCTGAATTCCTTCAATAATTACTGCTGTAACATCACCTTTTGCTAATTCAGCTTCAACCAATTCAATTTGGTTTAAAGGTAAAAATGTTACTTCTTGTTGTGCATTAATTGGCGCAACGATTTTTTTATTGTCTGTAACCGCAACGGCTGCAGAAGTTCTTCCGTGAAAAGAATTATGAAAAGCTACAACTCTGGATTTTCCGTTATGGAAAGAAGCTAATTTTAAAGCATTTTCATTCGCTTCAGCTCCGGAACTGCATAAAAACAATTCATAATCTTCTAATCCTGAAAGTTTTCCTAATTTTTGTGCCAATTCAACCTGCAAAGGATTCTGAATCGCATTAGAATAAAATCCTAAGTTGTCAATTTGGTTTTTCAATTTAGCCACATAATCCGGCTGTGTATGTCCGATGGAAATTACGCCATGTCCGCTGTATAAATCTAAATATTCTACTCCTTTATCGTCTATGATTGTACAATCAATTGCTTTTACCGGAGTAATGTCGTATAATGGGTAAACGTTGAATAAGTTCATTTTTTTATGTTAAATGTTATTTGTAAAAAGTTAGATATTGATACGCAAAGAGATATACATTTTACATCTCACTTCCAACATTTTACAATTTTAAAATCCGCTTGGTTTCAAATGTAAACCTGTGGTCTCTTCTAATCCGAACATTAAATTCATATTCTGAATCGCTTGCCCTGAAGCACCTTTGGTTAAGTTATCTATAATTGATGTTATGAGAACCCGGTTTCCTTTTTTCAATAAACTAATGATACATTTGTTCGTTTGAACCACTTGTTTCATGTTGATGTTAGTTGTTGTAACGGTTACAAAAGGTTCATTTTTATAGAACTCTTGGTATTTTTCAACTAATTGATCCAAACTATCATCGCATAATGTATAAAGCGTTGCAAAAATTCCTCTTGGAAAATCTCCTCTGTTTGGAATAAAAAGTAATTCGCTGTCAAAATCATCCTGTAACTGCACCAGGCTTTCTGAAATTTCTCCCAAATGCTGGTGTTCGAAAGCTTTGTAATGCGAGAAATTATTATTTCTCCAGCTGAAATGAGAAGTTTCTGAAAGGCTTACTCCTGCTCCTGTACTTCCTGTTGTTGCGTTGATATGAACATCATTATTCAACAAATTGTGTTTTGCTAAAGGCAATAAAGCCAACTGAATAGCTGTTGCAAAACAACCTGGATTTGCAATATAATCTGCTTTTTTAATTTCAGCCTTATTGATTTCAGGCAACCCGTAAACGAAATCTTTTCCTTCGAAATGTGCATCTTTATTCAGCCTGAAATCATTTCCTAAATCAATGATTTTAGTATGACTTGCAAACTGATTTTCTTTCAAAAATGAAATTGATTTTCCGTGACCTAAACACAAGAAAACAACATTCACATCAGGATTGATTTTATCCGTAAAATTCATCTCAATATCCCCCATCAAATCATGGTGAGCCACAGAGAGTGGTTTTCCGGCGTTTGTTGTACTGTAAACAAAATCAATGTTAACATTTGGGTGAAACATTAATATTCTGATAAGTTCACCAGCCGTGTAGCCCGAACCACCAATAATTCCGATATTAATCATGATCTAATTTGTTTACAGATGAGAAAATATTCTGAGCATTTCCTAAAATCTTAATAAATCCTTTTGCATCTTCAGATGTCCAGGCATTGTTCATTTCGCCATACTGACCGAAACCAGTATTCATCAAATCATTTTCAGATTCGATTCCGTCAAGTGAGAAATGATATGGTTTAAGCGAAACAGTTACTGTTCCATTTACAGTTTTTTGAGTATCCTGAAGGAAAGTCTCAATATTTCTCATTACTGGATCCAAAAACTGACCTTCGTGAAACAACATTCCGTACCAGTTTCCTAATTGTTCTTTCCAGTATTGCTGCCATTTTCCTAAAGTATGTTTCTCTAATAAATGGTGCGCTTTAATGATAATTAATGGTGCAGCGGCTTCAAAACCAACTCTTCCTTTAATTCCGATAATCGTATCCCCAACGTGAATATCTCTTCCAATTGCGTAAGCGTTTGCCAATTTTTCAAGCGCTACAATATTGTTTGAAGGTTTGTCTGTTTTTCCGTTTAAACCAACTAATTCTCCTTGCTCAAAATGGAGTGTAACTTTTTCTTCACCTTCTTTTTGCAATTGTGAAGGATAAGCTTCACCCGGTAATGGTTTTGCAGAAGTTAAAGTTTCCTTTCCTCCAACGCTTGTTCCCCAAAGACCTTTATTGATAGAATATTGCGCTTTTTCCCAAGAATAGCTTACTCCATTTTTTTGAAGGTATTCTACTTCTTCTTGTCTAGAAAGTTTTAAATCTCTAATTGGTGTAATGATTTCGATTTCCGGAGCGATAGTCTGGAAAATTAAATCGAAACGAATTTGGTCATTTCCTGCACCTGTACTTCCGTGTGCGATTGCGCTTGCTCCTACTTTTTTAGCATATTTTATAGCTTCAATTGCCTGGAAAACACGCTCTGCACTTACTGATAATGGGTAAGTATTGTTTTTTAATACGTTTCCGAAAATCAAATATTTTATAGCTTTATCATAATATTTGTCTACGATAGTCAAATTTGCGTGTTGTGCACTTCCTAACTCGTAAGCCCTTTTTTCAATTGCTGATAATTCTTCTGCGTCGAATCCTCCTGTGTCAACAAGAACAGTGTGAACTTCGTATCCTTTTTCATTTTTTAAATATTTCAAACAATACGAGGTATCTAATCCTCCGCTATAAGCTAATACTACTTTTTTCATTTTTTATAATTTAGGCTAATACTTTCGTATGTAGCAGTTTGATATTTCTTTTTTAATTAATTGTTTAGCTAAATAAAACAGACAAAAATTTATTTAAAAATAAAGCCTGCTTGATTTTTTTTAGTCTGCTTAAAACAGCTTCGTTAAAAGGATGTCTTGGAGGATCTTTTGGCTTGTCTTTTGGATCGTACAACATTCCTGTACAAAGACACATTTTGTTTTCTTTGCTCTGTAAAATCGGGAAATTAGTACAGGTTTTACAGCCAGCCCAAAAACTAGGATCAGTTGTTAGCTCTGAGAAAGGCACAGGTTTATACCCTAACTCAGAATTGATTTTCATTACAGCCAGACCAGTCGTGATACCAAATATTTTTGCCTCAGGATATTTTTTTAAAGAATAATCAAAAACTTTTGATTTTATCTTTTTAGCCAGGCCTAAGTTTCTGTAATCCGGATGCACAATCAAACCCGAATGAGCCACAAATTTCCCATGCTCCCAACTTTCGATATAACAAAAACCTGCAAATTTTCCATCTGCCAAAGCAATCATTGCATCGCCATTAGACATTTTTTTCTGAATGTACTCAGGAGTCCTTTTAGCAATACCGGTACCTCTTAATAAGGCCGATGATTCTATCGTATCGCAAATTTCCTGTGCGAATTTGAAGTGTTCTTCCTGAGTTACAACAATAGAGATCTTCATTTCAATAATTGAAGTTTAGCGTTAAATATTAAAACGTATTGATTAAATTGAAATCCAAAAAGCCAACTGATAATACCAGACATAACAGAAACATTATCCTTAAAATCAAAAATTTGATTAACAACAGTTTTAATTAAATAAATTCTTTGGGTATATGCTTGTCTGACAGACAATTTATGTGATTTCAAAATAGAAAATGAATATAAATAAATACACGACGAAAAACTCTTTGAATACTATATAGATAGCATCCGTACTTCGGGAGAAGTACCAGGTGAGATTGTCCGTGACAAAGAAGTTATATGTAAACTTATTTTATTCATTGGTGCAAAAGTACACTATTTTTTTATTTATAAAACTAATTTTAAAAAATCTAACATTTTTTTAATGTAATGTTGTTTTTGACAAACAAAAAAAGTCCGACAGATTTCATAAACCTGTCGGACTTAATTATTTATAAAATTTTATTTTAGTTTTTAGTAAATGGAATTACCTGCCCATTTCCTAAAACAGTCATATCAAACGCTGTTTTTGCTTCGTTAAATTTGAACTTCAAACCTGCTGCATTAGATACAAAAGTATCTTTTTCACCAACCACCGGTTCAACTGTAAACTTTGGAAAGTTTGTGATTTCCACATTAAGAATACTGTTTTTCTCCGTTAACTCAATTTTTAGAGGAGCATTTTTTGTCGAATAAATCCCTAAGTAACCATCCAGGATAATATCTTTTTCAACTTTGCCTTTACCTGCTGTCCAGACATTATTGCTTTCATTGTAATCAGGAAAAACATGATCCGGATCCAAAGTTATACTTTCAATCTCTTCAGTAGAATTATGTTTAAAAGACCAGTCCTTATTGCGTTGCCAGATTTCTACAGGTAAATTAACTCTTGTTACTTTACCGCTTTTTGTTTTTATATCCAAAACAATGGGCATTGGCATTTTGTCTAAATTTTCAACGTTAATAATAACACCTTTTGCAGGATTATTTTTAACATACTTAATTGAATTGATTCCCTGGTCAAACCTCCAGTTATTTACATACCAGCTTCTCCAGAACCAGCTTAAATCTTCACCGGCTACATTTTCCATTGACCTGAAAAAGTCATCTGGCTGCGGGTGTTTATAAGCCCATCGCTGAATGTAAGTCCTGAAGGCAGTATCAAAACGTTCTTTTCCTAAAACCTGCTCTCTTAAAAGTATCAAACCGGCACTTGGTTTAAAATAACACAACATACCAATATTTGCCTCTTTCATATTATCCGGAGAGCTCATTATCGTTTCTAAATCCGGTCTTGTAAAGGGTTCCGCCATTTCGTGTAAATCAGTTGCTGGTTCTTTATACTCTCCATTGTTAAATGCAGTGGTGCTTAATGAATTAATAAAAGTATTAAAACCTTCATCCATCCAGGCAAATAATCTCTCATTTGAACCTACAATCATTGGAAACCAAATATGCCCAAATTCATGATCAGTAACCCCCCACAAATCTTTACCTTTCGATTCCCAGCTGCAGAATACAATTCCTGGATACTCCATTCCGCCTTCATTTCCTGCAACATTTGTTGCTGCCGGATAAGGATATTCAAACCATTGTTTTGAATAATGTTCAATCGATGCTTTGACATATTCCGTAGAACGGCCCCATGCGCCATTTCCGGCACTTTCAACAGGATAAGCTGACAATGCTAAAGATTTTTTACCACTAGGCAGGTTTATTTTTGCCCCGTCTAAAATAAATGCAGAAGATGAAGCCCATGAAAAATCACGGGCATTTTTAATTTGGTAATGCCATGTTTTTTCAGCAGCTGCATTTGTATTTGCTCCTGCATTTACTTCTTCAGCAGAACGAATAGTAACTGTTTTATCACTTTGTCCGGCTTCCTTGTAACGTTTAAATTGCTCTGCAGATAATACTTGTGCACCATTCAGTAATTCTCCGGAACTCACTACATAATGATTTGCCGGCACAGTAAGTTTTACATCAAAATTACCGTATTCCAGATAAAACTCAGATGCTCCGAGATACGGTGCTGTATTCCAACCTCTGATATCATCATATACGCACATACGCGGATACCATTGTGCCATTGTGAATATTTTTCCGTTTTTGGTTTCCAATACTCCCATTCTGTCTGATCCTTCAAAAGGAGCAATAAATGAGAATTCAATTTTAATTTTTACCGAGCCACCTTTTGAGGCTAATTCCTGTGGAAGAAAAATTTGCATTCTGGTATCAGTAACTACATATTTCGCTTCAGTTTCAGTTTTTTTCTTGTCTCCGGAAATTACTTTTACCGATTTAATTTTATTTCCCCCGTCAAAAATTTGTCCCTGAGCTCCATTACGGCTTCCTGTTAAAGGCACTACTGCATTTCCACGTGAGTCATTTTTGAATAAATTCTGATCTAAATTTAGCCATAAGAAAGACAATTTATCCGGACTATTATTGGTATATGTAATTTCATCGGTACCAATTAGTTCGTTTGTAGTAGCATTTAACTTTGCCGTAATCTGATAATCTGCTCTGTTTTGCCAATATTCCACGCCTGGCTGTCCGCTTGCAGAACGGGTTGGAGTTCCATTTTTTGTGTAAAAATGTGGTGCAAAAGCATCATGATAATTGTAATTATTAACTGGATTTCCTGCTGTTGCCGGTACTTGTTGTGCCGAAACAGAAAAAATTCCTACAAACAAAGCCATTGTCAACAAGGCTTTAGCGAACTTTCTTTTCATATTTTATAGCTGTTTATGTAGCAAATTAATGAAAAAAAATACTATTTACAGAGAAAACTTAAAGCTTATATTTAATTTTAGCAAAAAATTATTAAAAAAATAATTTAAGCCATTTTCTAAAAATTAAAATTTATAAAAATTATATTTACAATTAAAAAGGATTTTATCTCACTTAAAAATACTATTTTGAATACAACCATATCAAATTCCACATTAAAAGCTTCAATCAAACATCATGGAGCTGAATTATTTTCTTTAGTTGACAACCAAAATAAGGATTATATATGGAACGGTAATCCAGATTACTGGTCAAAGCACTCTCCTGTTCTTTTCCCTATTGTGGGAAGTTTAAAAAATGAAAGCTATACATTTGAAAAAAAAGAATATAATCTCTCCAGACATGGTTTTGCCCGTGATATGGAATTTCAATTAATTGAAAAAACAGAATCGTCTGCAATATTTTCTTTATTATACAATAATGAAACTCTTGAAAAATATCCCTTTAAATTCGAATTGCAGATTATTTATAAACTTGAAGAAAACAAATTACGCATCGGTTATAAAGTAATAAATAAAGGAGAAACTAAATTACCATTTTCAATTGGTGCTCATCCGGCCTTTGCATTACCAAAAGATTTTTCAGAATACAGTATTGAATTTGAAAAAGAGGAGAAACCGGAATATTCACTTCTTGAAGATGGCTTAATTTCCAATACAACGAAAATTTTAGAAACTTCCAATAATTCGGTTTCATTAAATTACAAATTATTTGAAAATGATGCTTTGGTTTTTAAAACACTTGAATCAAATTATTTAACTATACTCGAAAATTCAAAGCCTTATATTAAAGTTGATTATAAAGATTTTCCGAATTTAGGAATCTGGACTAAGGAAAATGCTCCTTTTATATGTATTGAGCCCTGGTTTGGTTATTCTGACACATTAGAAAAATCAGGAGATCTATTTAAAAAAGAAGGAATACTGATTCTGGAAGCAAGTCAAACTTTCAACACTTTATTTGACATAGAAGTCTTTCAATAAGCAACAATAAAAAACCCATTTTGAAACATTTCAAAATGGGTTTTAGTTTTATAAAAAGAATACCGATTATCTACTCCATTCTGAAATACTATCCTTGTTCATTTTTACGTAATCCTGATTATTAGCAGCTTCTGCAGCTGTTAAAGAAATTTTAGCAGTTTCTACAGCCCCTGCCTTATCACCTTGTTTAGCCTGAATTAAGGATTTTAATCTGGTAACATAAAAAGGTTTTTCTGAACTCAGTTCTAATGCTTTGTCCACATAATCTCTAGCAAGCATTATATTGCCATTTGACTGAAATAAATATTGAGCCGCAGCATAATAATCATTCCATGTTGGACCAGCCAAAGTTTTTTGAATACTAGCTGTAGCTAATTTGGCAGTAGGAACTTCAAATTTCAAAGCGATATGAGAGTTTTCCCAGGCCATTTCTAAATAACCAGAGTTTTGATCCAGATTATTAATACCTATAGTAAAGGTTTCAACCGGTGTTGGTAATGCATCTTCCTTTACAGTTGTTCTCAAAGCCACGTATGCATCACTCCAGTTTTCCGGTAATCCCCAGTTGTCTGTAGAAAGATAAAAAATCACTTCCCAGCTTTCTATTTTGGGAATTGTATAAATGGCATATTTTCCTTTTTTTAATGTTTTACCATCAATAACAACGTCATCTCCAAAATTGATTATTGTGTTTTCATTAGCTCCTGTTCTCCATAACTTTCCAAACGGAACCAGATTACCAAAAACCGCTCTGCCTCTGGCTCCTGGTCTTGAATAGGTAACTTCTACATCTGTTAATCCAACGGTTTGTTTGATATACGCTTTTGGACTAGCCTGTGGTGTTCTTATTTGTGCTTCTGCAACAATAGGTGCCAAAACAATGGCCAATGCAATAAGTAGTTTTTTCATTTTATAAATCTGTTAGTTTTTTTTCAAAATTACGAATTCAAAAAAAGACAATAGTTAAATTTTACTTAATTCAAACACTTAATTGTGATATTTTAAAAGCATCTAATTCATTAAAATGATTAATGATCAAATTTGCTTCTGATAAATCCTGTCCTTTAGAATTCTCACTTCGGTAGCCTATACAAAAAATCCCTGCCCCTTTAGCCGCTTTTACACCATTTGTACTGTCTTCAATTATGATACAATTCTCTTTCGGAGCAACCGATAATGATGCAGCATGTACGAAGATTGCCGGATTAGGTTTCGATTGTGGAAAATCTTCACCGCTCACAATTGCAGAAAAATACTGATGCAGATTAAATCGGGTAAAAACACGATCAATAGTTACTTTTGAAGCAGATGAAGCTAAAATTAACTGAATTCCGTTAGCGTATAAATCCTTTATTAAATTCTCAACACCTTCTAATAAATATAAATCTTCTTTGGTATCAAAAGCATCATTAAAAATATTTCTTTTCCTTTGAATTAATTCCTCAACGCCATGTTCTATTGTTGGAAAAAATGCTTTTAAAGTCTGAAAGGTATTTCGGGTTGAAAATCCGGTGAATGAAGTATACATTTCTTCAGAAACTTCAATATTTAATTCTGAAAATTGTTTGTAATAAGCATAACGATGAACGGGTTCTGTATCTACAATCACGCCGTCCATATCAAAAATTACTGTTTTAATCATTTTTTTAAGTTACTAAGGGCTAAGGTCTAAGTTTTTTTATTCGGTTTTCTGTTTGTTCTAACTTTATTAAAATTTAAACTTTTGAGAAAGTTCGTATATGATTTTAAAAGGCTTTCGGAAACTAAGATTCAAAGTTTTTAAAACTTAGTCACTTAGAAACTTAGCACCTCATAAACTACTCTTTTTTAAGTAAGTGACGAATTACGGTTTCAGCGGCATGTAAGCCAAATAAAGCAGGAATATAACTATTGGTTCCGTAAAATGACTTTTTAAAGTTTTTACCGTCTGTCATTCTTAAACTCTTCTTATCCGGAATCTCAGGAGAAAAAACAACCTTTAACTTATAAATTTTTTCTGCTTTTAACCGGCGTCTAATTGTTTTTGCAAACGGGCAATAACAGGTTTTTGAAATGTCTCCAACTTTTACTTTTGAAGCCAGCATTTTTCCACCAGCTCCCATACTGCTTATAATTTTTACTTTTTTACGTTTTGCCGCAAAAATCAGATTTAGCTTCGGTGTCACACTATCAATACAGTCCAAAACATAATCAAATTCTGGGGAAACGATTTCAAAAGCGCGTTCCGGTGATAAAAATTCCTGTACGCGGGTTAACTTTAGTTTAGGATTAATATCCATCAGTCGGTCACTTACAATTTTAATTTTAGGTTCCCCAACAGTTGAATGCAAAGCAGGCAATTGTCTGTTTATATTTGTAATATCAACAACATCCCCGTCAACAATAGTCATATTCCCTACTCCAGCTCTTGCCAAAAATTCAGCTGCAAACGACCCCACACCTCCTAAACCTACAACCAAAACATTTGCATTTTGCAGGTTATCTAATCCCTCTTTTGTAAATAAAAGCTCAGCTCTTTCTGTCCACTCTGCCATATATTTGTTTGTTATTTTAGTTTATTTAATTTTTGTTTCAGAATTGGTTCTGAAACACATTTTTATAATTATTTAAGATTACAGATTGTAATTCCTCATTTTTTAATTCTTTATAATTTGAAGCTAATTCATAAACCTGTTGAATATTTTCTTCAATTGTATCTGTTTCCAAAAAGAAGCGATCAATTGGTATATTTTGAAAAACTGTTTTTAAATCCGGATTTCGTAATAAAAATTTTCCAAACGAAAGATAAAACCCTTCCTTAATAAGCTGATTCGCAATCTGATTATTCTTTGAAAAACCATGAATTATCATCGGAACCGAAATATTCAACTTCTTTTTTATTGAAATCACTTCCTGATATGCTGCAACACAATGAATAACTACTGGCTTTTTATATTTTTCTGCTAAAAATAACTGTTGCTCAAAAACACTAACCTGCTGTTCAAACGGAATTTCAATTCGTTTATCCAGACCGCACTCACCAATGGCCAGACAATTCTCTTCTTTTAATTTTTCCTCAATAATTTTTAAATGGGCATCAATTCTGTCTTCAACAATATACCATGGATGAATTCCAATCGAATAAAACGGAACAGAAGAATCAAAATCCTGAGGGTACTGATTAACCAATTCTAAAACATCAGGAGTATTTGTAAACTGATGCGTATGAAGATTGAAAAATTTCATTAATGAAACGTTTTTACACCAGCCTTAATGGCAATATTTAAATCATTCTCCAATGGAACAATTGGACATGAATATTGATGATTATAAGCACAATAAGGATTATAAGATTGATTAAAATCGATTTCAATCGTATTCCCCTTTGGAATTTCTAAATCAATATACCTTCCTCCTATATAACTCTCTTTGCCACAGGTTAAATCTGAAAAAGGTAAAAACAAATGTTTTTTATACTTATCTGATTTAGAAAGCTCCACATCCTGATAAACATTCAACTGTAATGCAACCCCATCAATCGTAAAGAAAACGGTACCATATTTAATGTATTTTGGTTTTCGGGAAGTCGATGTTTTCATTTCAAATACTTTTTCATTTTTAGCTTTTATTAATTTTGCATTCACAAAATATTTACTGCTTATTGGATAAAAATCAAGTGATTTAAACGTTTTCAAATCATTAGCCATTAATGGGCTGGTTTTAGCATCTGCATATTCCGCATTAATAGTTTTCTGAAATTTTTCAGCATTATTTTTATTGAATTTACCCTGACTATAAGTACAATTAAAAACCAATAATAAAATAAGGACGCTATTTTTCATTATAAAAATTTTGTACAAAAATAGTTTAAAACAAATAAAGCAGCAACCGCTACACGTTACAAAGTTTTCTAACTTTGTTGAAAAACAACTTCTTTTATAATGTTAAAAAACGCTTTTCACCATTACATCAACAATTTTAGAGGATTCACAAGAGAAATATGGATACTTGCTATTATTACTTTTATTAATCGTGCAGGTACAATGGTGTTGCCTTTTTTATCAAAATATTTAAAAGAAGATCTTCATTTCACTTACAATCAGGTTGGGTGGATTATGGTTGCATTTGGATTAGGGTCAATGCTGGGATCCTGGCTGGGAGGAAAATTATCCGATAAAATCGGATTTTATAAAATCATGATTTTTAGTTTGTTTACAACTGGAATTTCTATGTTTTTGATTCAATATATTACTAGCTTTTTCGGACTTTGTATAGGGATGTTTTGTTTAATGGCTATTGCAGATATGTTCAGACCAGCCATGTTTGTTTCACTTGGTGCATATGCGAAGCCAGAAAACAGAACACGTGCCTTAACATTAGTCCGTTTAGCAGTAAATTTAGGTTTTGCTTCTGGTCCGGCTTTAGGTGGTCTGATCATTATGGGAATAGGATATCAGGGACTTTTTTGGGTAGATGGACTCTCCTGTATCATTTCTATTTCAATTTTTGCTTTACTCGTAAAAGAAAAGAAAAAAGTTACATCTGAAGATAAAACTGAAAATTCATCAGAGAAAAAGTCGGTTTTTAAAGACCGGATATTTTGGGTTTTCTTATTTGTGAGTTTTGTAACCGCTATAATCTTTTTTCAGCTTTTTACCACCTTGCCTTTATATCATAACGAGAAATTTGATCTGACAGAATTCCAGACTGGGCTTTTAATGACTTTAAATGGCTTACTAATTTTTGCATTAGAAATGCCTACTGTAGGATTTTTGGAGAGAAAAGGTTCTCCGAAAATAAAAATCATTATCCTGGGTTCTTTCATCATGGCGTTAAGCTTCTTTATGTTACTGATTAATGTTTGGGCAGGAATACTCGTTATTAGTATGATTTGTATCTCTTTGGGAGAAATCCTTGCGTTTCCTTTCTCAAATGCTTTTGCTTTAAGCCGTGCCCCACGAGGTCAGGAAGGACAATATATGGCTCTTTATACCATGAGCTTTAGTCTGGCCCATATCATCAGTTCAAAAGTGGGTTTTGAAATTATTACACGATTTGGATATCAGGTTAACTGGTTTTTCATGGCCAGCATTGGTATGATAGCAACATTTTGCTGCTTATGGATTAAGAATGCACTTGTTTTAGAAAAAACTTCATAAACAAAAATAATAAAACACTTTATTTCAGATTATTACATTAAATTTAAAATAATATTTCTTCTTCTAAACCAAAAACAAACTTCTTTTTTAGTTAATTAACTATTTTTATAGTTGTATAACTAAAAAAATAGTTGTAGGTTTGATTTAAAATTAAAGTACATGCAAAAATTAACCAACAAGGAAGAGGAAATTATGCCTATTTTATGGAAGCTGAAAAAAGCATTCGTCAAAGAAGTTCAGGCAGAAATTATCGAAGACAAACCTCATTATAATACGCTTTCGACAATTATTCGTAATCTGGAAGAAAAAGGTTTTGCTGCACATAATGCTTTTGGAAATACCTATCAATATTATCCTGTAATAAGTTTAGAAGCTTACAGGAAAAAATATATAAAAACTGCTATTGATAATTATTTTAACAGTTCCTATAAAAATATGGTTTCATTTTTTGCTAAAGAAGAAAAATATCTGCAACCGAATTACGTGAAATCTTAGCTATGATAGAATCAACAACAGAAAAAAAATAATTATTTATGGAAGCACTTTTTATTTATATCGCAAAATCATCAGGCTTAGTTATATTGTTTTATTGTGCTTACCATTTTTTGTTACGTAAAGAAACTTTTTTCAATAGCAACCGCTGGTTTTTATTAGTCGGATTAATTACTTCAATAGCACTGCCTTTTTTTGTTTACACCAAAATTATATGGGTAGACCCTGCTCCAATTACTAATTTAAACCTGTCTCATCTCAATATCCTTCAAACACCTGAAAAGGAATCTTTTGAAATAAACTGGAATTATATTATTCTGCTTATATACAGTATTGGTTTTATCGCTTTCCTTCTAAAATTTGCAATAGATTTTTACAGCTTGCATGCCATTTTAAAAGGAAAAAAAATACAGCAACAGGCAGATTATAAATTTATCGATGTCAACGATAACATTTCTCCTTTTTCTTATTTCCGGAATATCGTATACAACTCATCAATGTACACGGTATCAGAATTAGAAAATATTCTTGAACATGAAAAAGTGCATAGCGATCAAAATCATACTATTGACGTATTAATTTCCAGATTTTTCTGCATGGTATTCTGGTTCAATCCAATAATATGGTTTTATAAAAAAGCGATTGTTCAAAATCTTGAATTCATTGCCGATAAAGAAGCTGCAAAAAAAATTTCAGACAAAAAATCCTATCAATACACTCTCTTAAAAATAACAACACATGAAAACTGTGTTGCAATCACCAATCATTTTTATCAATCATTAATCAAAAAACGAATCGTCATGTTAAACAAAAATCAATCAAAAAAAAGGAATTCATGGAAATATTATGCAATTCTTCCAGCACTTGTAGCTTTTGTAGTTTTATTTCAGATTGAAACTATCGCACAAGAAAAAACCTCTAATATTATCGAAAAAATAAATCCGGATGAAGTTGAAGCAATAGAGGTGTTTACAATAGAAAAAAACACTACAGATGCTGAAATACAGCAAAGAGTAAAAACATTAAAAGAAAAATTTAATATCTCTGCCTTTATTTCAAAATTAAAAAGAAACTCCAACAATGAAATTACTTCTGTTAATATTGATCTGAAGGATGAAAAAGGAGCTAAGAAATTTAAAAAATCAACAACACCAACAGGAATTGAAAAAATTGGAATCATTATTATTAAAGAGAAAAATGGAGCTATTTCATTTAATTTTGCTGATACACAGCCAACTGTAATTAACCATAAAACAGAAGCTAAAGACGTTTTAATAAAAATAAAGGATACTCAAATTTCTAATACCAACAATGATGTTAAAAGTAATTCTGATACTGATACAAACATTAGTACTAATGTTAATACAAATACTGTTGTAAAAACAAATGAAGATGTCGTAAGAATTGTAACTAAAACTGATGCAAAACCTATAATAGTCATCAATGGAAAACTTGCAAGTCCGGAATTTAATATTAATTCTATTGATCCTAATAAAATAAGCTATATGAATGTTTTGAAAGGCATGGAAGCAAAGGCAAAATACGGCGATATAGGTAATAATTCGGTCATCGAAATTGTTACCAAAGTAAAGATCGGTGCCAATGAATTTGAAGAATTACAAGCACCAAAAGCTGTAGAAGGTCATGAAAGAAAAGAATATAGTGAATGGAGAGTATCAGGACATAAAAATTCTGAAAATGTTTTGTCAATAGTTGGAGAAAACCAAAATGTTGACATTAAAAAAGTATTAATCGTAATAGATGGAAAAATTACAGATAAAACTGCTGATGATTTAGATCCACAAAATATTCAACAAATTGATGTATTAAAAAACCCTACAGCTACTAGTAAATATGGGGACAAAGGAAAAAATGGTGTAATTTTAATCACTACCAAAAAATAATTTCGAATAAACTTAAAATCAATACTCAGGTCATGCAAAAACTAACAAACAAAGAAGAAGAAATCATGCACATTTTATGGAAGCTTAAAAAAGCTTTCGTAAAAGAGATACAGGCAGAAATCACTGAAGATCAGCCTCATTACAACACGCTTTCAACAATTGTACGAAATCTCGAAGAAAAAGGATTTGTCGGACATAATGCCTTTGGAAATACACATCAATATTACCCTGTAATAAGCCTTGAAGCCTATAGCAAAAAGTATATGAAAACTGCAATTGATAATTATTTCAACAGTTCTTATAAAAATATGGTTTCATTTTTTGCCAAAGAAGAAAAAATCTCTGCAGCAGAATTACGTGAAATCTTAGCTATGATTGAAGCGCCAAAAAAAGAAGACGAAAATTAATTACTTTATGGAAGCAATTTTTATTTATATCGCAAAATCATCCGGATTAGTTGTATTGTTTTATTTTGCCTATTACTTTCTATTGCGCAAAGAGACTTTTTTTAACAGTAACAGATGGTTTTTGTTAACAGGTTTAGTAACTTCATTAATTCTGCCTTTTGTGGTTTACACAAAAATTGTCTGGATTAATCCTGTTCCAGTTTCAACTGTTAGTTATCCACAAAATTTTGTGCAGGAAGCTATTCAAGAAGAATCGTTTGAGATTAATTGGCATTATATTCTTCTTTCCATTTACTGTATTGGATTTTTGATGCTCATAATAAAATTTGCTGCTGATTTTTATAGCTTAAATTCAGTTCTGAAAGGAAAAAAAATACAACAGCTAGCTGATTTTAAATTTGTGGACGTATCTGAGAATATTGCTCCGTTTTCTTATTTTGATTACATCGTATACAACTCATCAATGTATACAGAAGCAGAATTAGAAAATATTATTGAGCATGAAAAAGTCCACAGCAATCAAAATCATACTATTGATGTATTAATTTCACGAGTATTTTGTGTGCTTTTTTGGTTCAACCCTGTCATCTGGTTATATAAAAAAGCTATTTTGCAAAACCTTGAATTTATTGCCGACAGCGAGGCTGCCAAAAAAATATCCGACAAAAAAGCCTATCAATATACGCTTTTAAAAATAACAACACACGAAAGCTGTGTTGCCATCACCAATCATTTTTATCAATCATTAATCAAAAAACGAATTGTCATGTTAAACAAAAATCAATCAAAAAAAAGGAATTCATGGAAATACTATGCAATTCTTCCCGCACTTGTCGCTTTTGTGTTTTTATTTCAGATAAAAACTGTTGCACAAGAGAAAAAAGAAGCTCAGGAAATCTCTAAAAACCCAACTGCTGTTGACGTTTACAAAATCAAAAAAAACACAACTGATCAGGAGCTAAAAGAATTTACTGAAAATTTAAAGCAAAATCACAATGTAGATGTTGTGATATCTAATCTTAAAAGAAATACCAAAAATGAATTAACTGCTATTAAAGTTGATATTCAAAAAGGAACAGGTGAAGATCAAACCATTGAGATTGAAGGTAACGAGCCAATTAAAAGCTGTGGAATTGTAATTACATCAGAAAACGGATCTAAAAAAATCAATGTAATTACAGATGGCGGAATGGACAAACCGTTAGTTGTTGGAGATAATCTTATTTTAAATGAAAAAAGCAATCCTGTCAAAGTCTGTTTAGCCTTACCAATAACACCTCCTGTTCCACCTACCCCCCCTGCATTTCCAACAGGACCGATGCCACAGGCTCCTGCACCAGATATGTCAAAAATGCCAAAACCACCCGTTCCGCCTAACAATCCAAAAGATAAAGTGGCTATGAGTAAATTTGGGAAAGAAATGGCTGAATTTGAAAAAAAAATGGAATCTTTTGAGCCGGACATGTCCGCTTATGAGAAACAAATCGAAGAAATCATGTCTAAACGTGAAGCCATTTTCGAAAAAGAAATGGAAAAATATGAAGTCGCTATGGAAAAGTTCAACGCTGACATGGAGAAATTTACTGAACAGATTGAAATAAAATATGGTAAAGATTCCAAACAGTACGAAATAAATATGAAGCAATTCGAGAAAGACATGAAAGTATTCGAGAAAAACATGAAACTTCATGAAAAAGAAATGAAAAAAATGGAAAAAGAAAGTCAGAAATCTTAAACCATCTGTCTTTGTCTTTTAAAACACAAAAAGACTTTGCCCTTAAGCAAAGTCTTTTTTTATATCTTTGAAAAAAAATTAATTTATTATGTATAAAATCTTAGCCAAAATAAATAAATTTCTTCTCCCTAGTTTTACCAAACAAGGTTTGGATATTGCAAAAGCAAAAAAATGGCAAATGGCTATTATTAGTTATCGCTATTTTGTTACTCTTCGTGCTTTAGATTAAACACTACAGATACCTTTCTGAAATTACTCTTAAATGATGATTTTGGTGCCCTGTAATAATAAAAGCAATTGCTCTTACAGAAATTGCTGTATTTGAAGCTGTCCCCATAAATAATAGCTGTTCTTCATTCAGACTTTCAAAAAAACTAATTGTCGCTTTTCTGGCATTTTCATATTCAGCTAATAAATTTTCAATCGAACGGGAATTAGCAAATGCTAATGGCACATAATCATTTTCTTCAAAACCTGGCAAAGGCGTTTGATCACCTCTGCTGATTCTTAAAGCTCGATAGGCAAAAATTCTTTCAGTATCTGCCATGTGCAGAACAATATCTTTTATTGTCCATTTTCCTTCTGCATATCGATATTCTAATTTTTCAGCCGGTATATTTTTTATAAAATTAACCAACTGAGGCAATCCATATTTTAAACCATCTAATAATGCAACATTACTATCAGTAGCATTAATATAAGTTGCATTAAAAACTGAATATTCGTTTGTTGATAAATCTGAAACTAGCATAATAAATTAGATTTAAGCCGAGTTTCTACTCGCATTTGTATTTCCAAATAAAGAGCGGGTCACAATTTTCTCATATACTTTAATTAGATCCTCGTTTTTCACTTTTTCCTTATTCAATTCGTTAATTCTCAATAATGCATATTGCTGTATCGTCAACAATGGCAACACTATACGTTCTCTAATTTGAATCGAAGCTTTACCATCAGGATAGTTTTCCATCAGCGTTTTATGACCTGCAATTTTAAGTAAAAGACGTTCTGTTTCTAAAAACTCATCATAGATGATTTGCCAAAATTCCCCAAACTCAGGATCTTTTCGCATGTAAGCAGTGAGAGGTAAAAATGATTTTGCCAATGACATCATACTATTTTCCAAAAGCGTTTTAAAGAATAATGAATTGTGATATAAATCGCTTACTTTCTCCCACTGATTGGTATCTTCAAAATGTTTTAAGGCAGAACCTACTCCAAAAAATCCTGGCACATTTTGTTTCAGCTGACTCCATGAACCCACAAAAGGAATTGCTCTTAAATCGGCAAAATCCAATTGCTCAGATTTACTTCTTTTTGAAGGACGGCTTCCAATATTAGTCTTAGAATAGTATTTTAACGTACTCATCTTTTCCAAATATGGAATAAATTTAGGATGATTTTTAAAACTTAAATATTTCTCATACCCTAAACCTGCCAATTGAGTCAAAATTGCTGTTTCTTCAACGCTTAATTCATTTTTCTCTTTACTAAAAACCTGATTGGTTACTCCGGCACTTAATAAATTTTCGATGTTGTAACGGCATGAATCCAAAGTTCCGAAATTAGAACTAATAGTCTGTCCTTGAACAGTAACCTGAATTTCGTTATTTTCAATTTTTGGCCCTAAAGACGCATAGAATTTATGTGTTTTTCCACCACCACGCGCAGGAGGTCCGCCACGTCCGTCAAAGAAAATAGCCTGTATGCCATATTTTCTGGATATTTGTGTAAGTTCAATTTTTGCCTGATAAATGCTCCAGTTCGCCATCAAATAACCGCCGTCTTTTGTTCCGTCAGAGAAACCAAGCATAATGGTTTGCTTATTGCCTCTTGATTTCAAATGTGCAGCATATTCAGGATTTGTATACAATTGCTCCATAACTGAATGAGCATTTTGTAAATCATCAACTGATTCAAAAAGCGGAATAATATCAACTGTTGGATTTTCCCAGTCGTTTAAACGAATCATCGCAAAAGTTTCCATTACATTCAACGCACTTTCATTGTTACTGATAATGTAACGATTTGCGCCAAATTCTCCATTATTTTGCTGAATAGTTTTGATAGCCTGAACTGATTCTAAAGTCAGTCTGGTAATTTCATTATCAAAATCTGCCGGATTCAGATTCCCTTTTACTTTTGATAGCACAAGTAATTTATCATCTTCAGACAAGTCGAAATAATTTTCAGGAAATATTTTTGAATCTGAATTTAGATAATAATTTACCACATCATGGAAAACAGCATTGTGAATTTTACTGTTCTGACGTATATCTAAAGTAGCAAAATGAAAACCAAACAAATTAATTTTAACTAACAAAGCCTCTAATTCATCTAAATATAAAGACTGATGCTTTTCAATAATTATAGTTCTAATTTTATTTAACTGAGTAAGTAATTCTTCTAAAGTAATATAAATTTCACCTTTAGAATAAAACACAGACCTGTAAAGTTTATATTCAAGTTCAGCAACCAAAGTATCTACACCTGAAAAAGTTAACTTTCTTTTTAGGTTTCTCATTTCAACATAATAACACTTCAAAATTGAAGTACGCAAGCGTTCAGCGACTTTCAATGTTATATCTGTTGTAACAAACGGATTACCATCACGATCTCCTCCAGGCCAGAAACCAAGTTTGATTAACTGATTCTGAATAGCAGCTCCTTCAAGAATATTTTTCTGTAAATAATGAACTATTTCCCCCGCAGTCTCATAAAATACATTTTCTAAATACCAAATTAAACTTACCGCCTCATCAAAAGGATTTGGCTTTTCATTTTGAATAAAAGGAGTTTTTCCTAACTGCGCCAACAATTGCTTGATTTTCAATAAATCATTCTGCCTGATCGCTTCAGTTAAATCATTGATGATTCCCAATACCGGTCCGGGATAAAACTGGGTAGGATGCGCCGTTAAAACAGTTCTGACATTAAAATTTTCAAGAAAATCGATTAACTCATCATCTTTTTCCTTCGCATCTGACTTCTCTTTAATATCACGAAGAGAACCGCGACCTTCCATGTTATTCACAACCGGAAAAGCAGCATCTTCAATAGCATCAAATAATACAATTTGACGTTCGATATACTGGATAAAGCGAAACATCAAATCAATTTTTTCTGTTTCTGAAGCGTTATTCAAAAATTTATTTGAAAAAAAGTCAAAAATTTCTTTTGGAGTCTCCTGTTTTTTAAACCCTGTTTCACAAGTTTCCGTAAACAAAGGAAGCAAAACCCCTGTATTGTCTATTGAATCAAAAGGTAATGTTATAAAAACACTATTATAAATATGATATTTAGAGAGAACATCCTGATTAAAACGTTCAATTTTAGGCAACGTGTACATAATCCTTTTTATAAGTTGTAATTGGTTAATTAGTCATAAAAAAACCCCAAGAAAACTTGAGGTTATATTTGTTAATATAGCATTCAAGAAAATATTACATATTTTTGAAAATAGTATGCATCAAACGCTTCTTATCATTAATACTTTCTTCTAATGAAATCATTGTTTCAGTTCTGTAAACACCTTCGATATCATCGATCATAAAGATAACTTCTTTAGCGTGTTTAGTATCCTTTGCTCTAATTTTACAGAAAATATTAAATTTCCCAGTAGTTACAGAAGCTACTGTTACGAATGGAATTTGATTAATTCGCTCTAATACAAATTTTGTTTGAGATGTATTATTAAGAAACACACCTACATAAGCAATAAATGAATACCCTAGCTTATCATAATCTAAAGCTAATGATGACCCCATTATTATTCCGGCATCTTCCATCTTTTTTACTCTGACATGTACAGTTCCTGCCGAAATCAACAATTTTTTTGCAATGTCAGTAAACGGAACTCTCGTATTGTCTATTAACATATCTAAAATCTGGTGATCTACTTCATCTAAACGAAATTTACTCATAATTCTTTAATTAATATTACTAATTTGTATTACAAAGTATAAAAATATATATAAAAAACAACAAATTCACATAAAATTTAACTTTTTATCAGTCCGTTAACAAATTTAACGTTTTCATTTAAATAAAAGTCTGCTTTTTGATCTTTTTTCGGAAAATTGGTAAAATCATCTGAGTATGCAGCGCCTTTTGCATCGTAGACATAATGTCCAAAATAATTTTCTAACTCCCCTACTTCAACTATATAAGCATTAAATTGAATCTTGCTGTCAATCAATTCTTCTTTGTATTGAGCGACAAAATTCGTAATAATTTCGATACCATCATAATTTATTTTGATATTTTTATACATAAAATCATAAAAAACCACTTTATTTTGTGAAATATTCAAATAATCATTAATCCTGTTATTAACTATATCGTTTTCGAAAAGTACTTTAAAACTTGTAATCAGTGAAAAGAATATATATTTTCTGGTAATCTCCCGAGGATAATCATTTTGAAAATGACCAGCTTCAAACAAAATTGTCGGTACTCCCAAATACTGAAAAGTATCTCCAATACAGTTAATATTAAAAGAATCATCAAAACGCCCAATCTGACCCGGAATGTATTTTTGAAGTTCATCATTCAAAGCTGCAATTAAATTAATAGCTTTAAGTCTGTTTTCATTTATATCCCGTTCCTCATTATAAGAAGGAGCTAAAAATGAAACAGTAGCAGGTTTACCTGTGTCACCTGCTCCAAAAATAGTACGCTGATCATGTAAATTAAAACAAAAGTCTGGTTTGAAATTTTCAAAAACTTCCCTCAAAACCCTGCTTTCGGGCTGAGTTAAATCCTGAGAATCCCTGTTAAGATCAACATTATTTGCATTTGCACGTGTATAGAGCGCTGCACCATCAGGATTAAGTATTGGTATGCAGTAAAAAGTAAATGCTGAAAGCATTTTTTCAGCGAATTCAGAACCATTATTCAAAACGTTAATGAAATCAAACAAGGCTTTAGTAGTCGTACTCTCATTTCCGTGCATTTGTGACCATAAATAAATACGTGTTTTTCCAGAACCAATTTCATAACCATATATAGGCTTACCTAAAACTGATTCTCCTAAAACATGTAGCCGATTATTTATATTAATTCTTTCTAATAATGGCTTAATATGTTCTAAGGTTAGATAACGACCTTCAATACACTCTTCCTTGTTTTGATTAAATAATTCTTCTAAATTCATGTTTTTTCAATTAGTTTACAAAAGTAAATATCTTTATTTTTACAATTGTAAACATTTCCAATATATCACAATTTATAATTGTAAACGATTTTTAATCTTTCAGCCGCTTTTCAGCAATAATGATATTTTTTTTAAATATTGAATACTAAAAATTTAATTATCAGTTTTTTAAAAACAATTAAGTAAAGTTTTAATTCAAATTAAAATTCAATTCACACTTGATTTTAAAACTACGAAAATAGTAATATGATTTTATTATTACATTTGTAAATAGTGATTTCATTAATAATAATTCACAATGGTAAACATAGATGATTTTGTAAAAAGACTTGAGATTTTATTGGAATATTACAGTTTAAGCGCTTCGTCTTTTGCTGATAAAATTGGCGTGCAGCGCTCAAGTATGTCTCACCTCCTTTCGGGAAGAAACAAACCCAGTTTGGATTTTGTATTAAAAATTACAGAGGTTTTTCCGGAGATTGATTTGTATTGGATATTGATTGGAAAAGGCAATTTCCCAAAAAACACCGAAGAAAATCTAAATAAAAGTGGTACTGAAAATGCCAATATATTATCCCCTGATTCTGATGAAATTTCAGAAAATGAAAACTTATTTTTAAAAACTAACATTGCCGATGAAAAAACAGAGTTCGTAAATAATGCAGATTTTAAAAATTTTAATTTAAGTACAGATGATAGTAAAATTGAAAAAATTGTGTTCTTTTATAAAAATGGTACTTTTAAAGCATTCACTCCATAATATTTCAAGACAATAAATATTACAGATATATTAAATTCAATTCCTCCAAAGAAAAATTTACAATTTTCTGATCTCTGTAACCTTTTTTCAGGTTCCTTCAAGAGCTATTCCCAAACGAAAAGTCTCTCTCTTTTTCAAAAAACAGAAGCAATCACATCTACTTCTTTAAAACGCCTGAACGATCAAGCGGCTCACCTACCACACTTATAAAATAATAACCTAACGGAAGTTAAATAACTCTTTCTTCCCGCAGTTCATTTCTAAACCTGATATATCTCTTGTAAATTCCCAGATAAAAATCACGATTACTTGAATGCAGCATTCCTTCAGAACATTTTTTTATTTCGGCATTTTCAATCCCGGCTATTTTCCAGCCCATTAGCCTTAGAAAAAGAAATTTGTACAATTGTGATATCATTAAAATTTCACATTTCGCACAAATAAAAAAAAATAATACTAAATTTGGTAAAAGTGCAACAAATGATTCAAAAAATATTTAGTTATTTAATACCAATTAAAATATTCAAAAAGAGATCAGCTCGTAGTAAAATGATTGAAGTAACCTGGGCTAATGGTGAATTAGTTTTAGACTCGGAAAACACAAACTATTCTTACGGTAGTTTACAGCGAATATTAAGATACGGTTTAAAAAATATTGGTTTTAAAACTATTCAGAAAATGAATCATATTTTGGTATTAGGTGTTGCCGGAGGAAGCGTTATAAAAACCCTAATCGACGAAATTGAATTTAAAGGTAAAATAACAGGAGTCGAAATTGATGCAGATATGATTCAGATCGCTAATGAATATTTTAATCTGTCTCAAATTAAGCAATTGGAAATTGTGATAGATGATGCCTTTGAATTTGTTCTAAAAACTAAAAGCCAGTACGATTTAATTATCATTGATGTTTTTGAAGATACAAATATGCCTAACTTTTTATTTGAGCGTTTTTTTAGTGAAAGGGTTTTTTCTATATTAAAAAGTCAGGGTTTTGTTCTTTTTAACACTATGATTCTTGACGAAAAACATAATATCCGAAATCGTAAATACATTTCAGAAATTAACCCTAAATTATATTCAACTAAAATGCTGCCTCGCGTTGAGCAGCATAACGAGTTAATTATTATTGAAAAAGTTGCTTAGTTATATGAAACCTCTTTGTTCTATATTAAAAAAAATACCACAAACAAATATTATTGATTCTACTATTGATTATTCAAAATATGTAACTTTAGATTTATCTCTAAATAACCAGAATTTAACAGGAAGAAAATCAGGAAATACAGCTGATTTCGAGGAATACATTACCGATTATTTAAAAAAGCATAATGCCGAAGTAGCATTTGGCGGTTATATCGAAGGAAGGACTTTGTACCAACGAAGCTCCATTTTTAAAAATGATTTGAATCCAGAACGCAATATCCATATTGGTCTTGATTTTTGGACAAAAGCAGGAACACCCGTTTTAGCGGCTCTTGATGGACAAGTACATAGTTTTAAAAACAATATTGGTTTAGGTGATTATGGTCCAACCATAATTTTGGAACACGAAATTCAAAATCAAAAATTTTATACTTTATACGGTCATTTATCGTTAGAAAGTATAGAAGGGATTAGTGTTGGCGATTTTTTCAAAAAAGGAGAACATCTGGCGAACATCGGAAATTCAGAAGTAAACGGAGATTATGCACCACATTTGCATTTCCAAATCATTAAAAACATAGAAGATTATTGGGGTGATTATCCTGGTGTCTGCAACACAAAAGATTTAAATTTTTACATAGAAAACTGCCCCGATCCCAATTTATTATTAAAAATAACATAAATAGTTATGAAGAAAGCAGGATTGATTATATGTTTGTTGCTATTAATAGGCTGTAAATCTAAATCAGTAAGCAGAAGTACTGAAGATCTAAAAATTAAAAAAATTTTAGAAGCCGAAATAAATTCAAATCAGCAAAATAAAGCCTATTCATTAGGAAAAAGAGTTCTTGAAACATGCAATACATCAAAGTTTAAGCCTTTTAATGAAACTGAAGTAACTAAATCAGTAATGGAGAATACAACTGAGGAGCGTTTAACTAAAACGTGCTTAAGATTCAGACAATATTATGGAAGCTTTATTGATTTGAAATTAGATGGCGTTTACAAAACCAAAGAGGAAACTATCTACCGGTATCATGCATTGTATACAAAAAAGGTTGCCAATAAAGAACTTCGCGTTTTTGTAAATGAAGATAATTTAATTTCTGCTATAAAATCAATGGACTGGGATGAAAAGTTTGATGCTAAAATTAAATAAATTAATACACTTATGACGTTAAAATTATCCTTGATTTCGTTTCTTTTGATTTCACTTCTTTCGAATGCCCAACAAACGATCAGTGTAAAAGGTTCAAAACCATTTCCAGCAACTGAAAATTATACTTTTATCTGTGAAAAATATATTCTTACCGGAGAAATTAATGTACAGATTGCAAAAACTGACAAAGGAGGAATCTTAAAATTAACAATTGCTACTGCAAATGATAAAGCCAGAATCTCGGGAGGTGTATATGTTGATTTGGTAAATGCTGACGTAATTGCATGCACAGATAAAAATGTCAAAGAGAGTGAAGAAGGAAAAACAGCCTCTTATTATTATTTTACACCAGCAGAATTTTTAAAATTAAAGAAGACAGACATAAAAGCAATTAGATTTATAATTACCGGTAATTCAAATGCATTTGGAAATCAAACTGGTTACTTTACCGCAATAAATCAAAAGAATTATTTTTCGACTGCTTTTGACAAATCCAAAAAAACTTTTGATACTGCTGCTGCAATTAGTCTCCTATAAAGATTATTTAACCAAAAATAATCTTACTTTTATAGCCTAATTTTGTTAAAATGAATTCTAACGAACAATTAATTGCTAAATTCTATACTGCGTTTGCAAATGCGGACGCCAAAACAATGAGCGAATGTTATCATCCGAAGGTTCATTTTATTGATCCTGCTTTTGGACTTTTAAAAGGAGAACAGGTTTCTAAAATGTGGGAAATGCTTCTTTTAAAAAGCAAAGGAGATATTAAAATCGAATTTTCGAACATACAAGCTGATGAAACTTCAGGATCTGCCCGCTGGATTGCTACCTATAATTTCAGCAAAACAAACAGGAAGGTAATTAATAGAATTTCGGCAGAATTTCTTTTTCAGGATGGGCTAATCATCAAACATACCGATAATTTCGATGTTTGGAAATGGTCAAAACAAGCTTTCGGAATTACAGGTTATTTATTAGGATGGACGGGTTTTTTTCAAAACAAAATAAGAGAACAAGCGCTGTTATCACTTAAAAAGTTCCAACAGCCTAAATAAAATTTTGCAATTATAAGCAAATAACCCCACTATAAAAGTGGGGTTATTTGTCATATACCTTTCTAAATTAATGCTTTAAATTTTCTAACTCCTTTGGATCATGTTTGTATTTAAACAAAATTGCAAAAGCTATCGCAATAACAAATGCATAGGCTGCAAATGAAAACCAGACACTTGGCCATTGAATTTTATTACCAATAGTAAAATAGCTTACTGTACGACCCGCCATCTCGCCACCAAGTATAGCACCAATACCATTTGTCATCAACATGAATAACCCCTGCGCACTTGACCTGATTTTACTGTCTGTTTGTTTTTCAACAAATAGCGAACCTGAAATATTAAAAAAGTCAAACGCCATTCCGTATACTATCATTGATAATATGAGGAAAATTACTCCTGAACCGGGATTTCCTATTCCAAATAAGGCAAAACGCAATACCCAGGCAACCATACTAAAAATCATTACTTGCTTAATTCCGAATCGTTTTAAGAAAAATGGAATTGTCAGGATAAAAAGAGTTTCTGAAATTTGGGATAATGAAATAATAAAAACAGAATGTTCCACTCCAAAAGTACCCTTATATTCCGGATTTGAACCAAAATCCCTTATAAAGGTGTCGCCAAACATATTTGTAATTTGTAGCGCTGCACCCAATAGCATTGCAAAAACAAAAAATATTGCCATTTTCTTTTGCTTAAAAAGTACAAAACTATCTAAGCCAAATTTACTTGTCAGGGACTGATTGCTGTTTTTGTTTTCAGCAGGGACATCCGGCAAAGTAAAACAAAAAAGTCCTGTAATAATCATAGATACGGAAGCAAAAACAAACTGAAGGGTATTTGATTTCCAATCAGTAAGATCCGTTACCCACATGGCAATTATAAAACCTACCGTTCCCCATACCCGGATTGGTGTAAACGTTTTTTGAACATCAAAACTAAATTTATTCAGAACCGCATAACTTACAGAATTATTTAATGCAATGGTCGGCATATAAAAGCAGCTCGTTGCAAAAATAATCCAGTACATTTCTGTAGAGTTAGTTGCTCTGGTAGCAAAATATATTGCAATGCCAGCAATAATGTGTGAAATTCCTAATACTTTTTGCGCGCTTAGGTACTTATCTGCAATAATACCAAGCAAAGCCGGCATAAATAAACTAGCCCATCCCATTGAGCCATATGTTCTTCCAATTGATAAACCAATACTACTTCCTTCTACAGGACCAAAAACCTGTCCCATATATCCTCCTAATGAAATCAGCCATATTCCCCAAACAAAAAACTGAAAAAAATTCATGATTGTTAGTCGTAGCTTTATACTCATAATAGTATTTGTCTTTAAATTAATGAAGCCGTAAAACTACCATTAAAAATGAAATCTACAAAGAATTACAGAGTTTTAACAACCTCGTTTACCAACTCTAAAACAGCGGCAAATTGTTCTTCTTTATTTAAATAGGAATTATCAATTTCTATAGCATCATCAGCAATTACTAAAGGAGAATCTTCACGATGGGTATCTATATAATCTCTTTCGACTACATTTTTTAAGACTTCTTCATAAGATACATTATCGCCTTTTTGCTGTAATTCATCAAATCGCCTTTGTGCACGGGTTTCAGCACTGGCTGTCATAAAAATTTTGAGTTCAGCCATTGGAAAAACTACTGTTCCAATATCTCTTCCATCCATTACAATTGCTTTATTGGTTCCCATTTCCTGCTGTTGTTCAACTAATTTTGAACGAACTTCAGAAACTTCAGCAACCTTGCTAACAAAACTGGAAACTTCGATGGTACGGATTTGTTTTTCAACATTTTCTCCATTCAGGTACATTTCTGCAAAGCCTAAATCAGAATTGTATTTAAACTCTAATTGAATTTTAGGAAGTGAATCGATTAAAGCCTTCTTGTCAAAAAAATCGGCTTTAATGAAGTTATTTTTCATGGCAAAATAAGCAACCGCACGATACATTGCTCCCGTGTCAACGTAAACATAAGCAAGTTCTCTGGCCAATTGCTTTGCTAAAGTGCTTTTTCCGGTTGATGAAAAGCCGTCAATAGCAATTGTAATATTTCTCAAAGTTGTGATTTTGGTTTAATAATTTTATTATTTATTAATAATAAATATCTAGAAGGATGTTTGATTTTGAAGAATCAATGATTTTTTCAATTCTTTTAAAAAATTGTTCATTAACCATTGGGCAGCCATGACTACGACTGATATAATGATCTTGTTCTTCGTATGGAACTGCTGAATAATGATGCAAAACGATAGCTCTTTTAAATGCATTACTATTTGTTTCTTCTAAACCATATAATCGATATGCTTTTCCGAAAATTCCACTATAATTATTTCCGATAGAATATCTTCCTAAAGAAGTAGAATTTGAATTGGGTATGTTACTAAACTTTAATTCGCCTTTTATTCCGGTTTCCGAACCACATCCATGAGCAACTAATCCCTGATCTAAAATTTTATTATTTTGTAAATCGTAAACAAAAAAACGATTTTTTCCCGAAGGAATTCTCATATCAATAAAAAAAGCAATTTTAGAGTTGTATTTAGAATTAGTATTGAGCATTGACTTCATTTCGTCAATTCGATTATTAATTCTTTCAATTTCCAGGCTATTCGGTTCATCTTTGAAATAAGGCTTTGAACTGATAAATAAGCCTGATAATACTACAACTAAAATCAAATTAAATATTTTCATATAAAAATCATTATTGAAGATTAATATTTAAACCAAAAAGACTTGTATTTGCTGCTAATGTATATTTAGAATACGAATAATTGAATTTTAATCGATTCATTTTTAAACCAAAACCTAATGAAACACCTGAAAAATTACGTTGTTCTTCAATCCTTAATTCTTCAGCTCTTCTAAAATTATACCCTAATCGAATATTGAATGCTTTTTTAGGGAAGAGTTCTACTCCAAAAACTACATGTCGTAAAGCGTTATTAAAAAAAGATACTTTTTCCTCTTCAGATGAACCATCTATATTACCTTCTCCACGTACAGGATTAGAAAAAGAAATATTCCATTGCTGCAAATTTTCTAAAGAAAGATGCCATCTAATAGGTACGTGATCCAATTCTTGTGAGACGCCTGCAATAATCTCCAATGGTAATTTTTCTTTTATACCTGAATAAGTGGTAAACTGGGTTCCTACATTTCGTATTGCTAAAGCCCAGTTTACATCATTTCTTTCGTCAATGAACAAGAAACCTAAATCTAATGCACCACCAACAGAGTTGTAGCTTTCTAAAGTTGATGTTATCAATTTAGCATTTACACCAATATGGATGTCTGTATATGGAATATTATATGCATAACCTACTGAAAGAGCCCCCTCACTTCCTGTAAAATCTGAAGTAGCCTGACCGTTCTCATCATATCCTTCGAAAGTCCCATAGTTAATATAGCTTATTCCCGCATAAAATGTCTGCAAATGCCTGTCATAAGTATAAGCATAAGAAGCAGTTCCGTAAGAAGCTTCACCGTAATAATTACCGTAATTCATTGCAAGATGATTGTCCATATCTGCATTTAATGTTGCGGGATTAAACATTACCTGATTAACATCCTCGTCGTAAATTGTAATCGATTTTCCTCCTAACGCTGCCTGTCTTGGTGAAGTTGTCAGGTTTAAAAACTGGTAGGCATATCGCCCGCCAATCTGCCCATAAGACACAGAAAAATTGATAAACAAAAAAAACAGAATATTTTTTTTCAACATGTATGTTAAGCTAGTCTGTATTAGAACGAAAAAATGAAGGTAAAATTATAATTCTGAAACATTTAAATTTTAAAATATAATTTCTATTAAATTATTTTTTCTCATTCTAAACGCAAAAGTACAAAAAGAAATTTTATGAAATGGAAAATACGTCCGCCAAAATTGTTAATTTCAACATAACATTTGAAGTTCGGATTGTATTAATTTAACAGAGATTTATTAATTATTTAGAATTAATACTGAATATCATTTAATACACGTATTAAATAACAACTATTTTTGATTTGCTCTTAAACAGTTTTAAAACTGTCAAGTTGAAGAAATTAGGAAATAAGTTTATTTTTTGTTTTTAGAAAATGATTAAACGTCATTAAAAAAAAGGGGAATGTTACAAAACTTAACCAGATAATAAATTGTCTTGCAAATATTTCAAAACAATAATTAAAAAAGAAAATAGTACTAACAAAAAGAATACAGAATACAGAATCTGATTTGCTTACCTGTGTATCAGAATATCTATCTATGTGTTCATTTTTGAGTTCACTTATTGTGTCAGAATACTTTATAAAGAAGAATATTTTCCAACTTGGCAGAAAACCAATAAGCATCATAAAATTCTGAATCATGTAAATACTTGAAATACCTAAAAGAAAATATTGCATTGCAATATAAGTTCCTTGTATTAATTCATTAGTACTTATGATATTTCCATTTGCAAAAATACCACATAAATTATCGACAGCAAAAAACATCATAATTATGGAACTCCAGATGCTTAGGATTAGTTTTTTACTATCCGATAAAAAAACTTTACTAAAAGCATTATAAAAAGAAAATAAGGAAAGTAAAATTACAATAATGATAAATGTTCGTAAGATGATATTATCAAATATTACTAAACCATTATCTATAACCCAATAAATCATAGATATCGAAAGCATTAAAGTCATACCTTCTGTCAATTGGGGAACAATTCTTCTCTCATTAAATATTAGTGAAAAACTAACATATAAAATAAAGAAAACAATAGGCCAAGCTAAAATACTTAAATTTAAAACTTGCGTAAAATCAAATTTTGAATTAGGCGAGATGTGATATAAATAAAGACCTAAAGAAAAAGTAGAAATAAAAGAAATAATTGATATTAAAACAGCTGTTTTCCAAGTTTTTGTAATCCTTTTGCTCTCAAAAATAATACCTGAGATTAATGCCAGAATATGAAGGGGAAGCAAATGTACATCTTCAGTTTCATAAAAATTAAAATCACATATGAAATACAGAATCAAAAAGAATATAAATAAAAAAAGGTAAAGATTTTGAGAAAACTTAGCAGTCAATTTTGCGCTCATATTTCTTATTTGATTAATTATCTATCCAAAAAACACCAATAGATCTAAAAAAGACTATTGGCGTACTTAAAATATATTTTACTTGAAATGTTATAATTTCAAATCATCAATATCATTGTAATGCACTTTTTGAGTGATAGTACCATTTTCTATCACCACTACACCAGGATTAGATCTTTCAATTGTTTTTAAAGCAATTGCATCACAAAAATAAAAATCGATGTTTAAACCATATTGTTTTTTAGCTTTTGCAATTATTTCGTCAGCTGAAGCGGTCATTCCAATTACCTTATATCCTTTTGATTTGGCATCAGCATTCAGTTTTTCTAACTTTTTCATTCCATCAGGATTAGATAAAGTCAAATCATAAGTTACAAAAACTAATAATTTTGGTTCTTTAAGCAATTCTTCTTTATAATCCGAACCGTCTTTGGTCATTGTGAAATCGTGAATTGGCGGTACATAACCTTCTGTGATTACTTTATCTTTACGATCAACAAAAGTCGCGCCTTCAGGAATATTCATTAAATCTTTTTCAGTAAATTCCTTATTAACACCTTTTACTTTATAGATAAAAATCATTTCAACTACAGACTTGGGTGCTCCTTCCGGAATTTCCATTCCTTTTTCTATATTAGTTCCTACCTTGTAAGGGCGAAAATCTTTAATTGGATTATGATTTAAAACCCAGACAGCCATAAAGGCGCACAAAACGACACTTAAATAAACTGCAAAATTAGTTTGTGGTGTTGAACATAATGGTTTTATTAATTTCTGATTAAAAAATAAAACCAGGATAAAGAATAATAAAACAACATCTTTTGTAAATGATTCCCAAGGTGTCAAATGCAGCGCATCGCCAAAACAGCCACAATCTTTTACCACATCAAAATAAGCGGAATAAAATGTAAGGAAAGTGAACAAAACTATCAGGACCAATAAGCTCCAGATTGTTGGTTTTGTCTTATATCCTACGAGTAACGCAACACCCAAAACCACTTCCAAAATCACTAAAAAGATTGCCAATCCTAATGCAAAAGGAGCAAGAAACGGCATGTTAAAAACGGCTTCGCTAAAATATTCAGTTAACTTATAAGAGAAACCAACCGGGTCATTCAGTTTAATTAATCCGGAAATAATAAAAAGGATGCCGACAAATATTCGGGAGAATTGGGTAATGATGTTTTTCATGGGGGAATATTTAAGTTTCAATTTCTAAATGCGGAATTCCAAAATTTTACTCAAAATTGGAATTATAATTTATTTTTGAAATTTTTATTTGTTTATGGGATTTAGGATTAAAGCAAAAACAGCATAATTTATCATATCCTGATAATTGGCATCGATGCCTTCAGAAACTAATGTTGCTCCTTTATTATCTTCAATCTGTTTTACCCTGAGAAGCTTTTGCAAAATCAAATCAGTCAATGAACTGATGCGCATTTCACGCCAGGCTTCACCATAATCATGATTTTTGGCTTCCATTAAATCTTTGGTCAATTTAACCTTAGCGTCATATAACTGAGTTGCTTTTTCAACGTCAAGATCTGGCTGTTCAACAACACCTAATTCTAACTGGATCAGCGCCATAATCGAATAATTAATAATTCCGATAAATTCGCCCTTTTCATCTTCATCGACTTTACGAATTTCATTTTCCTGTAAGCTTCTGATTCTTTGTGCCTTTATAAAAATCTGATCTGTTAATGAAGGCAGTCTCAAAATACGCCATGCACTACCGTAATCTTTCATTTTATTGATAAATAAAGTACGGCATGTCGTAATCACATTATCAAATTCAAGGGAAGTATTCTTCATTTATTGCTGTATATTTGCTAAAATTTGTTCAAAAATAAGGATTAAATTAAATAGTTTCAAGTTTCAGGTTTTCTTTGTTTAAAGTTTTTTCCAAACAAGTTGTTAATTCCGTAATCTGAAGCTTTAAACTGAAAAAAAATAAAATTCAACCAAATGTTTATTAACTGTAAAGGCTGTTTAATTGACTTGTCGATTCCGAAAGTGATGGGAATTCTGAATGTAACTCCAAATTCTTTTTTCGACGGAGGAAAATATAAAAATGGTGCAGACATTATTTCACAAGTGGAAAAAATGCTAACTGAAGGAGCTGATTTTATTGACATTGGAGCTTATTCAAGTAAACCAAGTGCTGAATTCGTTTCGGAAAAAGAAGAAATTGAACGAATTATCCCTGCAATAGAATTAATACTAAAAAATTTTCCTGATACTCTATTATCAATTGATACTTTTAGGTCTGAAGTTGCAAAAGCAAGTATAGAAAGCGGTGCGGCAATTATAAATGATATTGCTGCCGGAGAATTAGACCATAAAATGTTTGATGTGATTGCAGATTACAACGTTCCTTATATTATGATGCACATGCGTGGAAATCCGCAGACTATGCAAAGTATGACACAGTATGATGATATTGCTAAAGAAATTTTGTTTTATTTTTCTGAAAAAGTTTCTAAAGCAAGAAGTTTAGGTATTAATGATCTTATTCTGGACCCTGGATTTGGTTTTGCCAAAACAACGGATCAAAATTATCAACTCATACAAAAAATGGAACTTTTTAATTTGTTGGAGTTACCTGTTTTAGCAGGAATTTCAAGAAAATCTATGATTTATAAAACTCTTAATATCACACCGCAGGATGCTTTAAACGGAACAACATTTCTGAATACAATTGCTTTAACTAAAGGTGCAAAAATTCTTCGTGTTCATGATGTCAAGGAAGCGGTGGAATGTGTTACTTTGTTTAATAAGTTGAATTAATATTTTATGAAATACTTTATTATAATTTTCTCTTTTCTTCTTTTTTCATGTGAAGAAAAAAAAGAGGTACAGCTGCCAAAAGCCAGCATTTCAATTTTAAAAGACGTTCAGGATCATTCCCCAATCTATATCTTTTTTAAAACCGATGGAAAAGATACAATCGCTGAAGTGAACCGAAAAAACAGCATTATTTCAACCAACTGGATTTTCAATATTGACAAACGCCTGCCTTTAAAATTAGTAATCCCTGAAGTTATGAAACTACAGGAAAAGAAGCGCACTGATAGTGCGCATAAAAATGAAAAGGCGCAGAATTATTATTCTTACGCCGATTCTATTGGTAAAAATTTAGCTTTTTTACCTTTCACGAAGGTATTTTATAAAACAAATAAGCCGAAATTTGGTATTCAGATTTATTTTACAAAAACGAATTCAATACTGGTTAATGGAATTTCTGTTGAAAAATCTAATTTACAAAGTTATTTAAATAGTTTGGAGAGTGATAAACCTAATAAATTCATGTTTTCATTTGACAAAAACATAACTTTCGAAAATTATATCCAAAATAAAATATTAATTGGCAGCTTAAAATTTCATGATCATAGTTTAACAAATGAAGAGTTTATATTTTAGACTAAATTCTAATAATACCAACTTTTGCTGCGGTTTCTCTAGCCTGCGGTATCAAGGATTTCAGATTTGCAATTCTGGTAGCATCAGACGGGTGTGTACTCAAAAATTCAGGAGTTCCTGAACCGCCTGATTTAGCAGACATTCTGGTCCAGAATGCAATAGAATCATCAGGATTATATCCTGCAATTGCCATAAGAGTTAGTCCAATTTTATCAGCTTCACTTTCATGACTTCTGCTAAAAGGCAGCATCACTCCTACCTCAGATCCCAATCCATAATATTGTTGCCACATTGCCTGTTTTTCTGCACTTTGGCTTCCAGTAGCAACTGCCACACCTACAGCCCCTAATTGCTGCAATTGAGAGGCACTCATTCTTTGGGCACCATGATTTGCCAATGCATGTGAAACTTCATGCCCCATAACTGTAGCAAGACCTGATTCATTTTGAGTTATTGGCAAAATACCCGAATATACTACAATTTTACCTCCGGGTAAACACCATGCGTTAACCTCTTTATTATCAACCAGCTTATATTCCCATCGATAGTCTTTCAGATATTGTGTTTGTCCTAAATAAGTCAGATATTTCTCTGCAGCAGCTTTTATTTTTGCTCCTACAAGGCTTACTTTCTGAGCATCAGCAGTTCCTGATATTACTTTATTTTCTTTAAGAAATGTATCGTATTGTTGAAAAGAAGATGGAAATAACTCGCTATTAGAAACAAAATTAAGGTCTTTTTTTCCTGTTACAGGATTTGTTGCACAAGAGTAAACTACAAGTATTACAAAAGTTGTTATAAATAGATATTTTTTCATGATCTTATGTTTTTAATTTTACTTTTATAAAATTATTGATACTTTACATTTATCATTTTATAAAATTCATTATAAAATTAGTATAATTTTAATTTGTTTTATTAAAAAACACTTCAAGAATTTAACATATTTAATAGCAGAATTATTTAACTAATTTGTATTTTTTTTTTAGATAAAAACAGTGTTTTAAATCTATTTATATTAAATTTAACTTCTCTAAAATGGTCAAAATAAAATCATAATTTACAGATTTACAACACCATAAGATATGCCAGCTAATTTTAAATGTCCTTTACTGATTGTTTTCTTTATGTTATCGCTCTCTTTGTCTGGACAAATTGACGGAAACAGTAAAAAAACATTGTCGACGGCAAAGAAATCCCATGAGGCTGAAGAAAAAAAAACTGTTACATCTTTCTATAATTTATATAATACTGGTGAAGAAAAAAGAGCTCTAAAAAATGTAAAAACTTTTTTAAAAGAAGCGAAATATCCTGCTAATAAAGCCAGCCTTACATTATTGCAAGCTTATTATTATAATAAAAGAGCCATATTAGACTCCTCCATCTATTATACAGACCAAGCTTTAAAATTCAATACAAAAATAACTAATGATTCTTTAAAGAACAGGCTTCTTTCTTTAGGATATAATTTAATGGGAATCAATTATAAAAAGAAAGGATTATTCGAGATTAGTAAAAAATGGCATTTAAAAGGTCTTGTAACTTCTCAAAAACATAAAGAAACCAATTTATATTATACACATTTACATGGATTGGCCAGCATTTATAAGGCATTAGGAGATAACACTAATGCATTAAAATCATATAAAGAATGTCTAGAATACAAAAAAGATGATGAAATACGCTTAGGAAGCTATATTAATCTGGGTGATATTTATTCAGACTCAAAAGACTATGAAAAAGGCAATTACTATTATAATCTGGGAAAACAACTGAGTGAAAAAACAAATAATCAACAGGCAAGAGCAGTAATTGCACTGAGCATTGGAACAAATTATCAGTTACAGCAAAAAACGACTGATGCCTTAAAAATATATGATGAAGTAGTTTCGATTGCTGATAAAAACGAATTAAACCAGATTGCTTTAATTGCACGTGGTAATATTGGAGACGTTTATATCGATTTAAAAAACTTCAAGGATGCAAAAGTGATTTTTTCTGATGCACTTCAAAAAGCTATAAATTTCGGTTATTTAGACAATCAGGTTTATTTTTATGACGAACTTAAGAAAATTGCGGTTTTAGAGGAAGATTACAAAAGCGCCTTTAATTATCTGACAAAATCAACCAAGGTAAAAGATTCAGTAAATAAAATTCAGAAGATAAAAGAAATTAACGAGCTTGAAATCAAATATAAAACAGCTCAGAGAGAAAAAGAAATCAGGTTGTTGCAATTTGATAATACTACTAAGAAATTAGAACTTGAAAAACAGCAAGAAGCGATTGAAAATATGAATCTTCAGGAAGAAATTTCTCAAAAGATAACCGAAAATACGATCTTGTTTTTTCAGAATTCATCACAAAAAAAACTAAGTGAAATATCTTTGCTAAAAAAGGATCAACAACTAAAATCATTACAAATAGAGCAGGAAAAAGAAACTAAATTGCTAACTATTTTTGGTTTTCTGATAGTTTTAATACCTATTATCGGATTATTGCTCCAATATTATAAACGACTTAAAACTCAACGTTTATTAAATATCCAGCAGGCTGAAATAAGCACTCAGAACATAAATAATCTTTTAAAAGATCAGGAGTTAAAGCTAATCAAGGCCTCTATAAGCGGTCAGGATAAAGAAAGACAGCGTATTTCTCAGGAGTTACATGACAGCATTGGTGGAAATTTGGCTGCTATAAAGCTTCAGTTGAATCATTTGGTAATTTCCAGTTCACCAAAAATTAAAAACCTTACTGCCTTATTAGACGAAACCTACCAGCAGGTTAGAAACTTATCACATACATTGATTCCGAAGAAATTTACGCATCACAAATTTTGTGAAGTCTTAGAATCTTATTTTAATAATATTGGTGAAGCCAGTAATATTAAAACGGATTTCACTGCATATCCTAAAAGAGAAATAGACGCTTTACATGAAGAAATCCAGATTGAGATTTTTAAAATAATACAGGAACTTCTGACCAATACGATTAAACATGCAAAAGCTTCAAAAATGGATTTGCAGCTTAACCTTGTTGAAAATGTTCTGAATATTTTATTTGAGGACAATGGAATTGGATTTAATCCGGAAAATTACAGGCCCGGAATTGGCATTATGAATTTAGAAAACCGAATAGTCAAATTAAATGGTTCTTTTCTGATGGATTCAAAGCTTAAAAGAGGCACGATCGCAAATATAGAAATTCCTGTTTTACGATTATCAAATGCTGAAAATGAAACAACAAAAGGAATTAACGTAAAAAAACAACTTGATAATCTAACCAAATTTTAACCCCAAACTCTTTAATTAATGGAAAAATTAAAACTTATTATAGCGGATGACCATACAATGTTTCTACAAGGAATTGTTTCACTTATTGAACATGAATCCGGAATAAAAATAATTGGCAAGGCTATAAACGGTATTGAAGTTCTGAATATTTTAAAGATTCAAAGTGCAGACATGGTAATTCTTGATATCAGTATGCCGGAAATGGATGGAATTGAATTAAGTAAAATATTAAAAAAAGAATACCCTTTTATAAAAATTATAATTGTCAGTACACATAGCAATGCGAAAATAATTTCGAGATTAATCCGAATTGGTGTAAACGGCTATTTGCTAAAAAATGCAGAAAAATCAGAATTACTGCAAGCAATATATAGTGTTGCGAGTGGTAGAAATTATTTTTCTGAGGAAGTAGAAGAACAACATCAAAACAATAGCCTGAAAATTGAAAAGCAAATCTCTAATATAACTGAGTTAAGTTCACGCGAAAAAGAAATTCTGATTTTAATAGCACAAGAATACAACACGGCCGAAATAGCTGAAAAAACATTTATCAGTTTTAATACAGTTAACACGCATCGCCGTAATTTATTATCTAAACTAAATGCTAAAAATACGGCAGGGCTTGTAAAATATGCAGTTGAAAATGGTTTGGTAGATTAACCTTTACTATCTATTTTTTACGGCTAAAAATTTTAAATCAACAGATGGGGTTATTCTTGTTTATTTTAAAAAAAAATTAGGCGAGTATTATTTAATTCATTTTCATCATTATTTGAAAAGGAAAAGAAAAAATTACTGTTGCTAAATAAGGTTATTGATTTTTTCATTTTTTGTTTTAATATATTTTTTTATAACATATATTTCAGAAGTCAGTTTGTGTCTTCATCTTTTGAGCAACTAACAGATGTGATCGTTATTAGTGCAAACAAGACCGTTATAATATTCTTCATGTTGATTTTCAATTTATAATATTATTCTCTTTTGTTATTCAAAACCTTTTCCAAAACGATAATTAAATACTACCCCATAAGTATCAGGTAGTACTACATTATCGATTGATTTATTATAGGTAAATATTAGTCTTGAATTTGCGGAAAGGTGAAAACCGGCAAGGAAATTTAATGTGTTTGAAGAGCGATAACCTCCTCCGAATTCAAATTTGTTTTTGTAATTTACCAACACGTTCAAATCTACCTGCATTGGCGCACCTTCAACATATTTAGCCAAAAAACTGGGGTTTATTAAAATATCTTCAAACAAGTCGGTAAACATTCTGTAACCAAAGTAGCTGTAATAGACATTTTTTAATCTGGTATTATTTTGAGAATCAAATGTACCACTCAGTAAATTTGGTGCAGATAACCCAAAATAAATCCTGTCTCTGTTGTATAAAAAACCTACTCCAAGCGTTGGGGTAAAACTATGCACGTTTTCCTGAAATTCAGGATCATTTTCAATTCCGAGTTTTGTCAGATTCTCATCATAAATTTGTGCTCCTGCTGTAATTCCGAATGAGATGATATTAGGATCGTACGCCCACCATTTTCCATATTTATAATCTTCATGAAAAAAAATTTTATACGAATATGAAGCAAAAAAATTAGTCGTATAAGTGACACCAATCTGATTATGTGCTATACCTGCTGCCAGTCCTACATTTTCTGAACGTGTTAAAGTATTTACCGAAATATCAATATTTCTGGGACTCCCATCAACAGAATTGAAATAACCGTTTGTTGTCATGACAGCATCTGTTTTTTCATAATATCCGGCATGAGCAGGATTTATTAATACTGTATTGTAATTATAACTTGAGAAAACAGGTGTTTGCTGTGCAATAACTGTATTAAAGAATACAGTCAGAATTAAGATTGCAAAAATTATTTTAGTTTTATTTTTCATTAATTAACGTTTTAAAACAAGATATCCCTTTAATTTTTTGAAATGATGCGTTGCTGAATTAGGTTTGATTTCAAAAAAATAAGTACCCTCCGGAAGTTCATCGGCACCAAGGTTTCTCTTTTTATTCGCAAGTCCGCTGAACACATTTGTTGTGTTGTTATAACCTGTTGTCTGGAAAATCAAATCACCCCAGCTGTTATAGATATAAACTTCATTTTTTGGATATTTTGCAATGCCGTCAATTAGCCAAAAATCATTTATACCGTCATTGTTTGGAGAAAAACCATATCTGGTCTCGTCTTTTTCTTTTGGCTCTACCGAAATAATAACAGTGTCATACACCTCGCAACCTTCCTTATTGGTAAACAAAACTTTATAAGTGGTCGTTATATCCGGAGAAAAGAATGGATTAAAAACGGATGCATTGCTCACTCCTTTTGTTGGACTCCATCTAAAAGTTCCCTCTTCAGTTGCAACAGCTTCTAACTGCACAACTTCACCTTGTTTTATTTCAACATCACTTCCTGCATCAACAAGAACAACATCTGAGTTTACCTTAAACGAACATTCTGATTTATTAGAAGAAGCATCAGTAGCAGTAATGATTATCGTCATCCCATCTGTAAAAGCGCTACCTGCCGCCGGACTTTGTCTCACAATGGGTTTTGAATCCTTGTTATCAACTACTAAAACCTTTGTGGTAAAGTCAGGAACCTTAGTTGCATTGCAGGTTATTTTTTGATTTAATAAACAGGTAATTACCGGAGCTTGTGTATCTGGATCCTGAATTGTGGTGATTACAAAAGAACAACTGGATTCATTTCCGCTTTTATCTGTTACCTTCATCTGAACCGTCATACCGTTAGTAACCGATGTCCCTGCTGACGGAGTTTGAACAACTGTCAAATTCGAATCGCAATTATCTGCAACTATGATCTTATCTGTATAATCAGGAAGCATTGCTGCAGCAGCTAAAGTTTGATTTCCAATACAGGTGATTACAGGCTTCGTTACATCCGCAGAAAGATTTACCTTAAAATTGCAAGCAGAAGTATTATTTGATATGTCCTTCGCAGTAATTGTAATTGTCATTCCGTCTGTAAAAGCACTGCCTGGTAAAGGATCTTGCGTAATTACCGGTGAAGAATCACAGTTGTCGGTAGCCGTTATCATTTTGGTATAATCTGGTAAAATTGAACTACATGATAAACTTTGACTACCGATACAAGTGATTACAGGTTTTATAACATCTGCTGCAACATTCACTTTGAAACTACAGGTTGATGTATTGTTGGAAGCGTCTTTGGCAGTAATCGTAACTGTCATTCCATTTGTGAAAGCACTTCCTGATAAAGGATTTTGCGTAATCGTCGGATTACTGTCACGATTATCTGTTACAGTTACTAATTTTGTATAATCCGGAACCAAAGATGTTGTACAAATCACATTTTGATCCACTAAACAAGTTATTACAGGACTTTCTGTATCTGCATTTTCATTCACTATAAATGAGCATGTTTCTGTATTTCCAGAAGCATCTTTCACTGTCATTGTTATGGTCATTCCATTTACAAAGGCACTTCCTGCAATTGGATTTTGAGTAATTACAGGTGAAGCGTCACAATTATCTGTTACCTTTATCAGGGGTGAATAATCCGGTAAGCTGCTTCCAGTTGCTAATGTCTGATTACCAATACAAGTGATTACCGGTTTTGTAACATCTGCAGCAACATTCACTTTAAAACTGCAAGTTGATGTATTATTTGAAGCGTCTTTGGCAGTAATCGTAACTGTCATTCCATTTGTGAAAGCACTTCCGGATAAAGGATTTTGCGTAATCTTCGGATTACTGTCACGATTATCTGTTACAGTTACTAATTTTGTATAATCCGGAACTAAAGATGTTGTGCAATTCACATTTTGATCCGCTAAACAAGTTATTGCAGGACTTTCTGTATCTGCTGTTTCATTTATTACAAATGAGCATGTTCCTGTATTTCCAGAAGCATCTTTTGCTGTCATTGTTACGGTCATTCCGTTTACAAAGACACTTCCTGCAATTGGATTTTGAGTAATTACAGGTGAAGCGTCACAATTATCTGTTACCTTTATCAGGGGTGAATAGTCCGGCAAAAAGCTTCCCGTTGCTAATGTCTGATTACCAATACAGGTGATTACCGGTTTTGTAACATCTGCAGTAACATTGACTTTGAAACTACAGGTTGATGTATTGTTGGAAGCGTCTTTGGCAGTAATGATGATTGTCATTCCGTCTGTAAAAACACTTCCTGTAATCGGATTTTGTGTTACTACAGGCGACGGATCTGAATTATCGGTAACAGTAACCAGTGTCGTATAATCCGGTACGGTACTGTTGCAAGCTAATTGTTGATCAAGAGGACAAATTAAAACAGGGGCCTCGTTATCTACAATAACAGTAGTTGCAATAGTGAATTTACAAGTTTCAACATTACCACTTGCATCAGTTGCAGTAATGGTTACTTCTTGGGTTGTTCCGTTAAAAACAGTTCCTGCAGCTGGTGATTGGGTAATAATTGGGCTAACATCACAATTATCTTTTATCTCAACTATTTTGGTATAATCCGGAATTGGATCATTCACAGCCAGAACCTGATTAACAGGACATTTTTTTATAGTTGGTTTTTCTTTATCTTCAATCTTTTTCCCAAATATAACATACGAAATACCGGGATCTTCATTAGGATCAGAAGTATAAGTATTCTTTGACGCTCCAATTATAATATCATCTACAGAATCTGAATTTACATCCCCAATAAAACTTAAACTATAGTTAGACGCAGATCTCACCTTCACTTTCAGTGCTTCGGACACTGTTAGTAAATTTAAAGTTACAGAAGGGGACCAATTTGTTTTTCCATAAAGAATGTAGATATCTTGATTTAAAGGTAATAAAATGTCATCGAAACCATCATTGTTAAAATCCCCATAAGAATTATAATTATGCAAATATTCAAAATCGAAATTATTTATTTTAAAACCGTTAGTGCCATCCAGATCCTTCAAATCCACTATTGCAGAATTTGAACTTTTTCCGAAGAGGATATAACTGTTAATACCAATATCATTAAAATTGTCCCCATTAACATCCCCTAAACCTCTAACCTCAAAATATTCAGATGCTTTTAATGGTGTAGCAGAGTTTTCAATTTTAAACCCATTGGTTCCATTAATGGAAGTTGTACTTAATTTTGCAGGTAATGTAGAGGATCCATATACTACATAACGATATTTATTATCTTCTCCGGCAATAATAATATCAGAAATTCCGTCTCCATTAGTGTCACCTAATCCTGTCAGGGTTCTTCCTATATCACCTTCAATGATAAACGCATTAGAGGAATTTAAACTTTCTATACCAACAACGGCCGGAAAATTAGTGCTACGTCCAAAAATAACATAGCATTTTTTAATTCCTCCGGAACCTTCATTAGCAGATACTATTGCAATATCACTATGTGTATCATTATTAAAATCACCAATATTTGCTATAGACATTCCCAGGAATTCGTCGTATGTCTCTCCTAAAATTTTAAAACCATTTGAACCATCTAAAGTAGAAAGTGCGAAAGTCTCCGGAAAACTACTGTTTCTTCCGTAAATAAAAAAAACTCTTCCTGTATAATAGGTACTTCCATTACTTTTGTCAGAATCACTAATCATTAAATCATCTATCCCGTCTCCGTTAATATCACCCGTACCACTAACATCAGCACCAATCTCTCTGGGAACGGACATGTCATCATCTATAATTTTAAATCCATTTGTTCCGTCTAGATTTGCCAAATTTATGTTTGCAGGAAACCCTCCCGTTTTACCAAAAATCACATAACCACCTACAGATATACCTAGATAGCCTGGTGCTGAGACTAAAAAGTCTGCTATTCCGTCGCCATTAATGTCTCCGATGGGAGTCGTATTATCTCCGCTTTTTGATCCAGCTTTTTCTCCATATATTGAAAAACCGTTTTTGCCATTAAGCTCATTTGTATTGATAACAGATGTAGAACAGTCTATATCAAACCCGCCTGTTTTCAATTTGACAAGAAATGAACATGAACTTTTGTTACCTGATTTATCTTCAACTATAATATTTACATTAGTATCCGCAGTAAATAAAGTACCCGCAACTGGCGTTTGAGTAAAAATCAATTCATCAGGTTTTGTAATATCGTCACTTACATTGTCTAAAAAATGCACATAATTGGGCAACTCTGAGTTAGCAAATAACTGCTGATCTGAAGGACATGTAATACTCGGAGGCAGATCAGCACCTGAAGAATTAATCTTAAAGCTGCAAACCGATTCATTCCCTGAAGCATCTTTAACTGTTAATACAATTTCCTGAGAGGTTCCATCAAAAACAGTTCCTGCCAAAGGCAATTGCGTAATAACTGGTTTAGTATCGCAATTATCAGTTACTGTTATATCTTTCGTATAATCCGGAATTGGATCAAATTTGGTTAAAATTTTATCCGCAGGACAATTCGTAATAGTTGGTTTTTCGGTATCAGCGGTTTTTCTTCCAAACACAACATATGACATACCCGGGTTGAAATTTACTTTCAGATTATTTCCGTAGGAATCAGGACCATAACCAATAATTAAATCAGTTATACCGTCATTATTAACGTCACCAGCATAATTTGCACTATTATTAGAACTATAAGGTGCGTTGATTTCTATTTTTCCATTTGTGCTAGTATTAACCACTGCCGACCAGTTTTTTCTTCCAAATAAAACAACTGTAGTATAATAAGACTGATAAAAATAATCATCGATACCGTCTGCGTTAAAATCTCCTGCGTAGCCAAATTTATTACCAGAAGCGTTAATTGTGAAACCATTTGTACCGTCTAAATTGTTTACATCTACTACGGCTGGAAAAACGGTTTTGCCAAACAAAATATGCAGTCCGCAAATAGCCATATCATTTAAACCGTCATTATTGAGATCCCCTGCTTTTTTAATCCCTGCATAATTTAATTGAGTAGTTGAATTTTCTACAATAAAACCATTGCTTCCATTTAGCAAGGAAACGCTAAAATTTGGTGGGAAATTTGAGGAGCGCCCAAAAATCACATATTTACGATGTTGTCCTGAATTATTGGTACTTCCTATTGCCATATCTGAAATTCCGTCTCCATTAACATCTCCCAAACCCGAGACAGATAATCCAATTTCTCCTGTAACATTGTCGCCCTCAATGACAAATCCGTTTGCGCCATTAAGTTGATTCGTTCTAATTACAGCTGGGAAGCCGCTGTTTTTTCCATAAATAATATAACACTTTCCTTTTCCTCCACCTGAACCACCTGTTATTGCTGCAATATCATGATAACCGTCGCCATTTATATCTTCTACTGACGCTATACTTATACCTTCATTTTCATAATTTGTAGTTCCAATTAGTGTAAAACCATTAGTTCCGTTTAGTGCAGACAAATTAAATTCTGCAGAAAAACCAGAACTTTTTCCAAATATCACATAAGTATGTCCCACTTCAGATCCATAAGAAGAATATCGATAGGGATCACTAACCATAAAATCACCAATCCCATCACCATTTATATCCCCTGCACTACTTACATCATAACCTGTCACTGGAAAATTTGTGTTTGGAATATCATTTCGAACAGCAAAACCATTACTGCCATTTAGCAGTCCTAAATCAATATTCGGAGTAAAGCCTGAAGATTTACCGAATACCACATACGCTGCACCTTTGATTATTTTATATTCTTTTTTAACACCATACGAATGATTATAGTTTCCGGGAGCACCAATTATTAGGTCTGTAATACCATCACCATTTACATCTCCGGCGTTATTTACACTAAAACCGGCTTCACGAGTCAGCTTTTCTCCATATATAGTAAATCCGTTGACTCCATTAAGATTAGATACATTAAATGAAGTTGTTTTACAATCGATAGAAGCCGCAGCGGTTTTCAGTTTGACTAAGAAAGAGCAGGAAGAAACATTTCCAGAACCATCTTTAGCTGTTATAGTAACATTGGTATCAGCTGTAAATAAAGTACCTTGTGGTGGTGTTTGTGTAAATATCAGATCAAAACCATCTGTAAAATCATCAGACACAGTTGGTAAAAATGAAACATAATCAGGTAAGGTCGAATTAGCATATAATTCCATATTAGAAGGACACGTTATTGTTGGAGGCAAATCACTTCCTGTAGCATTAACAGCAAAAGTGCAGGTCGAAAAATTTCCTGAAGCATCTGTGGCGCGAATGGTAACCGTTATTCCACTAGTAAATGTATTTCCCGGTGCAGGAGTCTGTGTAATTGTTGGACTTACAGTACAATCATCAGTTGCTGTAACAAGATTTCTGTAATCCGGCAGCAAACTTCCCAGTGCCAATGTCTGGCTTCCCGGGCAGGTTATCGTTGGCTTGGTGGTATCTGCCGAAGCATCCACTATAAAACTGCAGGTCTGAAAATTCCCTGAAGCATCCGCAGCGCGCATTGTTACGGTCATTCCGCTGGTAAAAGTGCTACCGGCTGCAGGCGTCTGTGTGATCGTTGGGCTTGCTGTACAGTTGTCGGCTGCAGTAACCAGGCTTCTGTAATCCGGCAAAACTGAACCACAGGAAAGACTCTGATTCCCCGGACAAGTTATCGTTGGCTTGGTGGTATCTGCCGAAGCATCCACTATAAAACTGCAGGTCTGAAAATTCCCTGAAGCATCCGCAGCACGCATCGTAACGGTCATTCCGCTTGTAAAAGTGCTACCGGCTGCAGGCGTCTGTGTGATCGTTGGGCTTGCTGTACAATTGTCCGCTGCAGTAACCAGGCTTCTGTAATCCGGCAAAACTGAACCACAGGAAAGACTCTGATTCCCCGGACAAGTTATCGTTGGCTTGGTGGTATCTGCCGAAGCATCCACTATAAAACTGCAGGTCTGAAAATTCCCTGAAGCATCGGTAGCGCGCATTGTTACGGTCATTCCACTGGTAAAGGTACTTCCTGCTGCAGGTGTCTGTGTGATCGTTGGACTTGCTGTACAATTGTCCGCTGCCGTAACCAGGCTTCTGTAATCCGGCAAGACAGAACCGCACGAAAGACTTTGGTTCCCCGGACAAGTTATCGTTGGCTTAGTTGTATCTGCTGAAGCGTTTACTGTAAAACTGCAGGTCTGGAAATTCCCTGAAGCATCCGTAGCACGCATTGTTACGGTCATTCCACTGGTAAAGGTACTTCCTGCTGCAGGTGTCTGTGTGATCGTTGGGCTTGCTGTACAGTTGTCGGCTGCAGTAACCAGGCTTCTGTAATCCGGCAAAACTGAACCACAGGAAAGACTCTGATTCCCCGGACAAGTTATCGTTGGCTTGGTGGTATCTGCCGAAGCATCCACTATAAAACTGCAGGTCTGAAAATTCCCTGAAGCATCCGCAGCACGCATCGTAACGGTCATTCCGCTTGTAAAAGTGCTACCGGCTGCAGGCGTCTGTGTGATCGTTGGACTTGCTGTACAATTGTCCGCTGCAGTAACCAGGCTTCTGTAATCCGGCAAAACCGAACCGCAGGAAAGACTCTGATTCCCCGGACAAGTTATCGTTGGCTTGGTGGTATCTGCCGAAGCATCCACTATAAAACTGCAGGTCTGAAAATTCCCTGAAGCATCCGCAGCACGCATCGTAACGGTCATTCCGCTTGTAAAAGTGCTACCGGCTGCAGGCGTCTGTGTGATCGTTGGACTTGCTGTACAATTGTCCGCTGCAGTAACCAGGCTTCTGTAATCCGGCAAAACCGAACCGCAGGAAAGACTCTGATTCCCCGGACAAGTTATCGTTGGCTTGGTGGTATCAGCCGAAGCGTTTACTGTAAAACTGCAGGTCTGAAAATTCCCTGAAGCATCGGTAGCGCGCATTGTTACGGTCATTCCGCTGGTAAAAGTGCTACCAGCTGCCGGTGTCTGTGTGATGGTTGGACTTGCTGTACAATTATCGGCCGCTGTAACAAGACTTTTGTAATCAGGCAAAACACTTCCGCAGGCAAGACTCTGGTTACCCGGGCAGCTTATCGTTGGCTTAGTTGTATCTGCCGAAGCATCCACTATAAAACTGCAGGTCTGAAAATTTCCTGAAGCATCGGTAGCACGCATCGTAACGGTCATTCCGCTGGTAAAGGTACTTCCGGCAGCCGGTGTCTGTGTAACTGTCGGACTTGAAGTACAATTATCTGTGGATGTCACCAGGCTTCTGTAATCCGGCAAAACACTTCCGCAGGCAAGGCTCTGGTTACCCGGGCAGCTTATCGTTGGCTTGGTAGTATCGGCAGAAGCGTTCACTACAAAACTACAGGTCTGAAAATTTCCTGAAGCATCGGTAGCACGCATTGTTACGGTCATTCCGCTGGTAAAGGTACTTCCGGCAGCCGGTGTCTGTGTGATGGTTGGACTTGCAGTACAATTATCGGCCGCTGTAACAAGACTTTTGTAATCCGGCAAAACACTTCCACAGGCAAGGCTCTGGTTCCCCGGGCAGCTTATCGTTGGCTTGGTGGTATCTGCCGAAGCGTTGACTACAAAACTACAGGTCGAAGCATTATTTGCTGCATCCCTTAGTGTTAAAGTAACTGTCATTCCCGGAGTAAAGGCAGTACCAACATCCGGACTTTGTGATACTGTTAAACTTCCAAGACAATTATCTGACGCTGTTATCACAGTTCTGTAATCTGGTAAAACGGAACCACAGGGTAAACTTTGTGTTCCGGGACAATACACAAATACCGGACTTGTAACATCAGGGGTTGCCATTCTAACAATAAAGTTACATACTGACCTGTTACCTTGGTTTCCCGGTTTATCAAAATATTCTATTTGAATTGGAATACCATCATAAAAAGGCGTGCCTGGACCCGGGGTCATCTTATAACTCAATTTAATACTGCAATCATCATCTAAATTCATTATTGGACTGGTTGCGTAATTTGGAATTACGTCTCCACAGTTCAAAGTTAGTCCCGTAGGACATGTAAATGTTGGAGGAGTAACATCGGGAGATGAAGCAGTAACAATAATACTACATTCACTTTTGTTTCCTGCATCATCCGTTGCAGTAAATTTTATCTCCATTCCATCGTAAAAATCCGAACCCTGTCCTGGAAACTGGGTTATATCAATAGAAGTATCAATATTATCACTAACTGTTAATAAAGGAAAATAACTAGGAACCAAACTTCCGCAGGCAAGTTGTTGGTTGGGCGGACATATAAGAATCGGAGCTTCTGTATCTGCAGCAGTCTTGGAAGTTTTTGATGAGTTTTTTTTAGTATTTATTATAGTTTTTGTTGTACTATTAATGAAGTTATTCTTATTACCAATGTCAATTCTGCCATATGATGCTTCTTTTGAATTTGGCTTTGTTATATCTACATTTTTATTCTGCCCATAAGAATTGAATAATCCTGCAAACAAAATAACCATAATATGGATTTTGATATTTTCTTTTAATGCAATAGTAAAATTTCTCATTTTGGTCGTAATTTTTATACCTGCTTATTATTGGTAAAAATATATCGTGAAGAAATTTTACACATCATCATAAATAATGATTTATCATTTTTGTATTGCATGATTTTCTCATTACCAAAACCAGAAAACGGTTGTTTTAAATATTTTTCTTAAAATAAAACACATACAAAAACATTAGTTGGATGCACTAATAAAAAAGAGGCTGTCTATACTTTTTAGACAGCCTCTCTACATTAAATTGAAAAAAAATTAATCACAAAACACTTTCAATTTCTTTTTTGATTCTTTGTTTTTCCTTTTCAGGAAATTTGTAATCCGGGGTTATTTCGATTTGAAGTTCTTTATCATCTAAAATTGTCTTATTATTTTGAGAAATTAAAATTTTAATATTTTTAATATTCTCATCAATAGCCTTCTTTCCCAGCTCGTCATCCATCAAAGATTCAAAAATAGATGGTAACATTTTTATAGTTTCCAAAATATATTTTCTTTGATTTTCCGGATAATGATCAGTATCTAATAATACGTGAATCTTATTCTCTGTGATTTTTTCTAAATCTTCTTCGATTTGTTTATTAGTGCGTTTTAGTTCTAAAGTGCTCACTATTGAACGATCTTCCAGTACCATAAGAGTCTTATTTGCATCTAAAAAAGTAATTGCAGCTATCTGGGCACCAGGAATTAGTGTAATCTCAGATTTCGGATTGGAATCAGAAATTGTCAAAACCATCAACATTTTTTCCTGTCTGCTCCTGTCATAACCTATTATACTGCCTCGAATTATATTTCCTGTATGCAATATGAGTTCTAACTTAGGTAGTTTAAATTTATCCTCTGCTCTTTCTGCATAATCAGCGAGTTTTATAAACCAACCGCTAAATTCTATGAAAAGATTCTTTTTATAAGATTCAATCATTTTACAATTGCTTTTCTACATATTCTGCAATCTGGGAATCTGTTTGTGAACTAAATGAAGCCTGAACAAGCTGATGTGTTAAATACAAAGTATTATCTCTTAATTCCATGTTTACCTCATCATTATTTTCTGTATTGGTCAAATGAATAGTAGTCAATTTCTCTTTTAAAGCTTCTTTCCCCATATCATCAGCACATATTTTTTTCACAAATGATTCCAAATCATCAAAAACAATGTCTAACCTTTCTAATGGATATTGATTAAAAGCTGTAAAAGTATTCCAGTCAATATCTACTTTGATATCATACCCTGCTTTATCCTTTAATTTTGCTTCAAAAGCTGGAATTTTTTCAACTTTAATTGATTCTGCTAAACGTTTTTCTGCTAATCCCATGAGTTATTTTTTTAGTTAATTATAAATTTTATACTGCAAATCTAATCCTGAGTTTTTAAGTAACAGTCATTAGAAATAATGATTTTTCTCATTAGCTACTTAAAATTTATTAAAAAATATTCTTTGAATATCTAGGTTTATATGAGTACTTCAAATATCATTTATCTATTACAGCTCAATGACAAACAGCATTAATAATTATTTTCTTCATTCTGATTCAAATATTTATTTCAAAAAATCCTGATTATTCAAATCATATTGATGAACCAAATGGTTGTCTAAATACAAATCGACTTTATTCCCCGGTAACAGGACTATTTTCATTGGTAAAACAATTTTGTGACGAAGCCAGAAAATATATCCTATCCGTGGGCCTTTTTTCTCTTTAAACAAACTATAATCTAATGGAAACTCCTTATAAAATGAAGGATTTTTTCCGGAGGGATAATTCCTAAAAATAATTTTATCTGCAAATCTTGTTATATTGGGATAAATTTCTTCATTCAAATTAGTGTGAATATCGGTCGTAAAACCGTTGGACGTATTTTTAAAACTAATTTCTTCTATAACTGGTTCTCCGCCGGATTTATTTATTAATTCTATTTTACAGCTGCTGAAATAATTGTAATAAAAAGACGCACCAGTAATATCTTTGTATACATACCTTCCTACAACAAACAAAAACATAAATCCCAACGGAATTATAAATGCTAATTTTGGCAGGCGATTTTGAGTTAGATGAGAAACTATAGCTAAACCACACAACAGGCATGCAAAAGTTATAAACGCCGGCATAATATATTCTGAACCATTCGGACCATTACTCCCTCCATTCGGGGTTGCATGTTTCAGCGCAACATACAAGGAGGAAACAAATAAAGCAATTACGCCCGTTGCTACTAATGCGGCTGACCAATGTACAAAACGCACTAAAACCCATTGTATACCGGCAATAATAATGGTTAAAATTAACAACATACCTATCAATTCCTTAACGTCATCATTCATATTTTTAGTTTTTGTGTTTAATTATTCTCCCAATCATACTTCTTCTCCTGATATTCATCTATCCAGTCATCTGGAAATGTTTCATAAAGATTAATTAGTAATTGTTTATTTTCTTCGGTATTTTGAAAATCTTTATAAAAAGTTCCTAAAACCCAAACCAAATGACCGGATAATTCTTCTTGTTTATGAAGCTTTAAGAGTGTCTTTTTTGATTCTTTTTCCTCACTCAAAAGCAGTAATAATACACAAGCAAAAAAATAGAAATTAGCTCCTGTATTTTGATGAAATTCATTAGCAGTAAATAACAAAACTGCTTTTCTGACTCTTTCTAAAAGCAATTTATTTTCAAGAAAAACAATGAATTTTTCTTTGTTTTTTCTCATGCTGAAAAGATCAACGTAAGAATTCGCTTTCCCAATAAAATCTCTAATTTCAGAATAATCCTTATAACTGGATTTATATATAAAATCCTGATCATTTTCATTTAAAACTTCAAATAACAAAAAAGCTATTTGTCTGTTCATATCACAAACCTGATATTTTGATTCTTCTAAATCAGGCAACAACAGAGTCATGGCTTTTTGGAGATATGGATAATTAATTTCATCTATTTTGTATAAATTACCTAACCTAAGCGTGTGATAAAGAGTTTTTATAATATCATTCTCATCAAAACCTTTCATTTTGGTTTTTAGGATTTTAGCAATTTCATAATGTGCCATATAATAAAACCTCCCCTGAAAGTGATATTGTTTAGCAACATCTTCGCTTTCTATAAAATGGCGAATAGTTGCTTTTTTATCAGCTAAAACTCTACGGAAATCCATTTTGTCATAAATTTCCCTTTGTTCGTGCAATACTTTCTCTGATTGTTGTTCAAAATCAATATTTGATGCAGACATAAACTTCTGATAATTTAATCCCCTTGTTTCAACTTTAAAAACTCTGTATCAGTACCGTAATACCTTTGATTATCATAGAACCTAATAGTGCAACTGGTAAAAAATAAACAGGTAAAAGCATTATCATACCTCCATCTCCTGAATAAGGCCGGCCATAACGCCCGCAAATATAAATTGAGAAATACCAATAAATAAAGAAACATGCAGACGATAAAAACCAATGCGAAACGAAATACCAATAGCCCTCTGAAAAAAATGAATATAGAAAGTTTATTAGCAGGCATATAGCAAACAAATAGATTCCGGCTTTGATTATTGCAGTTTCTGAAAATCTGGAAATCAACATTATTACTGTCAACAAAATACCATTAAACAGCAATTGACAGTATACATAATTAAGTGACGATAATATTTCTGTTACATCATTCATAGTCATTCCAACTAACGTTTAGCCATGGTGAATTTTTATTACTAAGCAAAAAAGTGATGTTATTTTTAGTTTCCCTCATAGTTACTTCATTGTAGTTGTCCCTTTTCCAGAATTGTGCGCCAACTAAATAAGACAATCCAAAACTTTCCCATGAATCAAAAGATTTTTTAATAAGATTACCGTTTTCTTTCAATAAATTCCAGGTTTCTTCTTCAGTAATAAATCCATTGTAAAAAGCATGTCTGATAACCCAGGCACAGCGCCCATAATGCCATGCAAAATCACTGTTGTTTAAGTCGTATTGGTAATTCCGTGTCATATCAGTGAGGTTTCTTAATTCCATCATATTATTTCCAAAATACTTTGTTTTATCAAATTCTGATTCACTCAAAAATTCCCAGCTGTTTTGTACTGGTTCGAAAGTTTTTTTTGTGTGCAGATATTTTATTGTATCACTCAAATCTGCAATATTTTTTGTATCCCAATCGCGTAAGAGACATTGTTTACTATCCTCAAGTAATGCCTCAGTACCATAAATATGATGTGGCAGCAAGGTGTCATGAAACTCTTTATTGAGTTGTGTAAGCATAGCTGAAGTAGCTATGAGCCATAATTGCGATTTGCTTAAATTTGTAGGATTTTCGAATTTGTAATAGGTTGTAATGGTGCTCATCGTGTTATTTTAAATTTTCTGAAAGGTTGAAAGCGTTTATAAAATCCTGAGAATTATCTATTAATTCTTTCCATTCATCCGGGAACATCCATCCAAATTCAATACACATCTTATGGTACTTCAGAGCTTCATACTGATTTCCTTCTTCTAAATAAAAATTAGCAAAATGATGTGTAAGCCAGACATGCCCTGGTTGTGGGGTTTTAATAAAATCAAGGTAAATAGTTCCAAAAGCCACTAGGTATGATTTCATATTTTTTTCGAGACAGGCCTGAAAATTTACAAGCAGATTATTCGCCAGCCAGTCAACAGGCGGATTATCCATTTGCAGATAACATTTGATACAACTTAATGCCCATTGCATTTTTTTCTCATCATTACCCTGCACACTATATGCATAAGAAATATAAAAACAGGACAAACGTACAGAAGGATCATCAGGCTGTTTTTGCAGCACTTCAAGCGTAGGCATTTCCAGTAAATGAATAAGCTTTTCATATTGCTGCAATCCATGCAAACATTCCGGTAATAATTGAAATTTACATTTTTCCAGAAGCGGCCAGTTGTACTCTTTTACATTTTCCAAAATACACTGGAGATAGTCTAATCCTTTATCGTAATTCCCAGTTTTATAACATAAATTGGCAGCCCAATACATCGATCTGGAACCATTATCGTTTGTCCAGAAGCTATCCGGTTTTGGATACTTGTCGTATAATTCGAGCATATCATTTACATAAGCCGCATTATGATGCTCAGTTTCGATTTTATCCATGTAATAAGATAAACTGGTTGTAAAATAAAAGAAATATTTAGGATCAAATTCATTGTTGCGGCAAATACTCAACAGCCATTTTGCTCCGTTATGGGCGTTTCTGTACTGCTGCAGTGAATAAGTACAATCACAGTATATTTCATTGACGATTACATTGTATTTATTGTAAAGTAAATAAATGTTGGCGTATTCTAGCGCTTCAGAATGTATTCCTAGTATTGATGTCACCCTTGCCAGGTTATAGTAATTGCTTATTTTGTCAGGATTTATTTCTTTAGCCTTTAATAAAAAATCATATGCTTTTTCATGATTATTATCGGCAAAATAAAACATTCCCATCTGGTAGTTAGCCATCGAGTCATTAGGATTCTCTCTGTAATACTCAAAAATAAAATCCTTTTCTGACTGAATTTCTGAGAAATAGAGCAAATCATGGAGATAATGTTCCTTTATTTTTCGAATTATTTCTTTGTCTTTCGTTAGTGACAAGGCTTCAATAAGTTCTTCTTTATTTTTTTCGCCTGTTACTAAAAATGTTTCTACATCATTTGAATAAAGCAATAATGCTCTTATGTCGCCATCTTGTTTTGGAGCTTCATCTGCAAAAACACGAACCTCATCAAACATTTCTTTTTCGATGAGCGTACTGATAATGTTCACGTAATACTGCTTGTGATTATCTTTCGGATCATGCTCGCTAATACAGAAATCAATATATTTTCGGCTAGCAATCGCTGCGGAGGTAACATATTGCATATTTAGCGGATTAATCTTTTTGAGGTTTTCAAATATAATAAGTGCAGCTCTTGGACTTTCTAACTGCAGATAACATTTCCCTAACAGAAACAAGCATTTAGCATGATTTGGTATTAATTTTAAAGTCTCAATTATTTTTTCTTTAAACTGTTCCGGCTCGTAAAAATGAGAAAAAAATTTTGCCCGAATGTAAAGCAATTGTTCATCATCTGGAAAAGCCGTTAAGGCACTATGAAGCGTATTTTGAAAAATATCTGTAATATTTTCTACTTTTTCTACAAAAACGGCTTTGTATAAAATGTTCAGCTCCCGCTGCCATATCAATAATGGTTTTATCTCTGCGGGCAAACCGTCAGAAAGCGCATTGAAAGCCTGAGGCAGTAAATTATTACGATAATAATTAGAGGAATTCATTAACCGTTTATAAATATCATCCAGCTGTGACCCAGAAAACTGGCCTGTATTGATGACATCGGCATGCAAGTCAAGTTCTAAATTTCCCGCGCTCAACAAATGATGCACAAATCCGTATTGCTGCCAGAATTCCTTATTTTCTTCATTTTTTGTTTTAGGAAAAAAAAATCCGAAAGGAAAAGTATCGTCGATTAAAAACAATACATCAGATTTCAGAAAAGGTTTTGCGTTTAGAAAATCAGCAGCGGGTTGTAAATAATTTTCAAGTTCGTTGCCCCTGAATGCTTTTAAAGAATCTAATACCGCTTTCCATAAGAATTTATTAAAGCGTGTCGCCGGATTATCATACAGTATTTCAAAATATCTGATTAATCCTTCGGGAGTACCATAATCTTCAGCATTGAAATCTTTGATTATTTCACGGTATTCATCAGTAATTACAATTTCATCGTCTGTAGCTATACTATCGGTATTTTTAATAAGTCTCTGCGAACAATGTATGTAGTTGAAAATTTTTTCAATGTCTATTTCAAAATCTAAATCGGATATTTTATTGATTAAGGCATTTTTTATTTCCGTTTTGTCCGAAACTGTATTTACCCCTAAAAATTGCTGGTCTGTCATTGTGAAGATTTTATATTAATCCAGTTGATGTAAACAGACAAATATAATTCCGGCATATTTTTTTACCCTCATTACTTATAGTGAAATTTGGTTTTATGATAGTAAATTATTTAATTCTAATAATTTAGATTTTTATCTTTATCACAGAAAATGAATAAATATCATAAACTCAAAGTAAATAGTAAACTAAATTTTATGAAAGATAAAACAGATGCAGACAAATTACATATGAAACTGTCAGATCTTGCTGCTCAGTATCGTTCATCATTAGAAGGAAGTGCGGAACATTATGAGTCACTTAAAGAATATTATGAAGTCTTCCATGAATTAGTTAAACAATCCGGAGGAATAGTAGGATTAGATCCTGATGCAGAATTACCGGACAGGCTTATGCCAAAAGAATATGTGGAGTATTGGTTAAAATAATCAGTCATCAATATCAATTGTCATTCTAATTAAATTAATGAAAACCTTATTTTTCACCATTCACTCCATCCCATCTTTCCGGAGAAATAAGTTTTATGCCTTTAATATCAGACTGTATTAATTTTTCTTTTAAATCCTGATTAACTAAAATCAATCTGGTAAAATGTTTTAATCGAAAAATAGGTTTATCATAAAAACATTTTTTAAGCACCAGGTTTTCTATTGCATAAATAACCGGAGTTGTATCCTCTACTATATCCGCATCTATTTGTGAATGTTCAAAATCAATACAATCTTCTAAACCTGTAATATTGGCTATATAAAACCTATCCAATGCTGGGATACCTACCATTAATCACTTATTGTTTGAAATATAGAGCTTCATTTTTTTATAAAAAGCTTCTTCGTTACATTTTTCAAAATCACGTGCCATTACCAAAAAGTTTTCTGATTTGGTAAATGATTTTGAAAAATCGAAATGCATCAATCGCTTGCAAACTCTTAAATAAGTATCAAAAACCTGTTTTTCCCATAATTCGCATGCTTCTTCATTCTGCCACGGAATATTTTCTCCGTACGAAGTTGTAATCAGATAATTGGACTGAATATCAACTGGATAAAAATCAATATCAATCGGATTAGGTTCATCATTCTCAGAGAAATACTGCATATCGGGTGCATTGTAAAGTTTATACAACTCATTATCCTCAAAATTGCCCTTTATTTCTGAAGTTACACCAAAAGCAATTGTTGGCGGAAAAGGCCCCTGCATAGTATATTCAAACAATATACAATAAACAGGTTCTTCTATCTTTATTTTTTCAAGAATCTGGTCTGCTATATTCTCTACCAAAAATGCTTCTAATTTTTCTAAAACTTCTTCAATATTTTTAGTCGAAACTGTGGTATCAAACAAAATACGAACCCTTCCGTCTGAAGCTGTTTCTGTAATCATTACTAAATTTTGGTGAGTATCAAAAGTCAATTCACCGATGCAATGATGATTGTGTTCAGGCCATTCGAGTTTATATTTTTTGATGATTTCGTTTTCCAGGGTATAAGTTTTAAGCGAAATACCATACTCTGTACACTCTATAAACTGATGAGGCATTCCGTTTTTTAAATAGAGATAACTCAGATTGGTTGCTTTTACAGTTTCTTTATTTTGATATACCGAAAAACTTTTGTGATACTCTTCTGTGTATACATAAAGGGTACTATAAAAAACCCCGTCGCCATAATGTTCTCTTTTAAGATAAGCTTTCCTGTTTTCAAAATTGATTTTGTATTCGTAAAGATCGTCCGTTTCCGGATCAAAATCTTCTTCTGATTCAATTGTCAGTTTTGCATCAGGAGCTAAAACTTCATTGGTAAGCTCTGCAAAATAAGGCTGAATATCAAACAAATTATATTTTGACTGAATCGTAATCAGATTTTCATCTGCTAGTACATCGATCTCTTTTTCTATAAACGTATCAGCAATATGATCAAATTCTTCCTGTATTTTGGCGTATAATTTATTGTACATGTTTATTCCGTATCAAATGGTGGTCTGTTCCTAATTTCTTCCTTGCGTTTTTCCCAATAAACTGTTAACGCTTCATTTGACATTTTATTTAGTTTTTCCCAACTTAATTCAGGATTATAGTAATAATTTTCTTCCACCTCTTCTATAAATAAAATAGTTTCATCTAAAAATGCTTTCAGCTGATTGTATTGTGAATCTTTAAATTGTTTAAAAAGATCCAGAAAAGTAGCTTTAGCACATAGTTCATGTAAAATCAGACTTTTTGTAGCCTGCAAGATTGCTTCTGCTTCATTACCTTCCAATAATGCAATACATGTTAACATTCCATAAGGATAACTGTAAAAACCTTCAGACTGAACCTCTATCTCTTCAGCAACACTTTTGAGTTCGCTCAGGGATGGTTTGTTTATATTACCTGAATAAGTGTAACAAAATTCTAAATATTCTGCATACCTGAGGTTTAAGGATGGATTAGATTTTACTTTTTCAATATTATTTTCAAACATTAATCTTGCCTGTATAATAGCATCATCAGCCAGTGACTGCTGATTATTTTGCAGATAAATTCCGGCAATTTCCCTAAGAATAGTAACAATGTAAAATATTTCCAGAAAATTATTTTCATCCGTTTTTAATGCTTGTTCATATAAAGAAATTGCCTTTTCTAAAAAGTCAACCCGACTCATGTTAGTTCCGGTTTTGCTGAAAAACTCTGCACATTCATATAAACCTGTACGGGAAATTTCTTCCGGCATATATGCTAAAGCCTTTTCTGCCCACTGAAAAGCAGCGTTTTCCGGAAAAACGTTTTCAATTTTTTTCCATTGCATAAATTCTTTCATGTCCTGATAACCAAGAGCTATTTTATAAGCAAGAACGCTTCCTCTTTCTTTTTCCAGTTTCTTAATTTCGATATTGAACCTGTTTAATTCCTCGGTTTGCATTCTGCTTATGTCATCTTTTTCAAAAGGATAATACAATAATTCCAAAAACGATACCCATGATGCTTTTTCCGGATTAAAAACTATTGCTTTTTTAATTTCTACAATCGAATTTTCCCAATACAATAAAGCATTTTCGGGTTCTCTTTCTATCATCATTCTATAAATCAGATATGCAAGACGATGGATTTCGAGTTTATCTTCCGGATGAGAAATCAAATAATTATCATAGGCTTCCAGAGTTTCCCTGAATAAAGGAAATACCGTTTCTGATTTATTCATACATGCGGTTTCAAATACTATATGCAAGGCATAGCTGCGGTTTTTCCATCTTTTTTCGTCATGTAAAATTTCCATCTTTTCTACCATTGGCAGCAAACACTGAATGCCTTTTTCAGTTAGCTTGTCGCTGTTATAATCATAATACATTTTCCAGAATAAACTATCGTATCCGTTTATTGCCAGGTCTTCTTTTTCTAATTTGGAAGAATGGGTGCTTTTGGTTTGTTCAAATAATTTATCCAGTCCGTTGACGTCATAATTGGTGACATATTTATCTATTTCTTCATGAAAAACAGAAATTACATATGGCTTTTCCAGAAAATCATTTGTTACTTCGGTATGTCTCAGAAAAAGCATATAATTTTGATCGGGATTGACCTGAAAATAATCCTCATCGATATAATAGTACTTAAAATAAGGTTCTTTTTGACCCGGATTTTTTTCATCGCGGAGCGTTTCAATACAATCCTGTAGCGCTTCTAAAGTAGAAATTCCAAAATAAGAATCTAATTGATGACTGATGTCTGTATTTTCGATTACGACAAAAGGAAATGTCTCCATTTCAATTTCAAAAAAAGAGGCTTTTGCGTATACTTCGTCAGACAAACTCTCCATATACGCTAAATATTGTTCTTCATAAAGGCAGATTGCTACAAGCCATGACTGTGTTTCCTCTGTAATTTTTATAATATACATTTTATTTATTTTTTTGATCAGGGTATTTTTTTATATTCTCAAGTAATTTTTCTCCGTTCTTCTCATTTAATAAAGCATTTTGTACATTGAGGGGCAATGTATTAAAATACTTCTCTGTCATGCCCTGAGGAAGATCTGCGAAAGAATCAGTATTTGTAGAATTTCGTACTACAAAAACACCTCCGCCCAAACGGTTACTGCCACCATTTTGAGCTGATTCCATAAATACGAGGGAATTTTGGGTTCTGATATTTTTTGGCAATTGAAAAGTTCGAAGCCCTAAATTATAAGCCGGAACAAAACTTATTTTTGGTACTTCTAAGATTTTAATCCTGAAGGTTTCTCCTCTTGCCCTAAATCGGACATAAGCCGTACCCACTGACTCTCCCAGTGTATAAATTGGAATACAGCCATATCTTGCAACGCCCTGTAATCCTTCAGAAAACTCTTTTCTATAGTTCACAATAGTAAATTCACGATTGAAACCTGTTCTCCAATGTACAAACGGATTGGTATTAGTGGTTTCTAATCTGATCATTTCGATTTCCGGCTCAGATGGCGGAAAAGTCTCTTTATTTGAAATATCCGGCAGATAGTAATCATCAAAATCATTGACCGTCCTATCTTCGTAAAAACGGCGGATCATCCGACTGTCCCTGACTCCTGACAGCAGAATTTCAACCTTTCCGCCTTTTTTGAAAATCACGCCTGCTTCGTGAATCTGATCCCCCAGAAGCCGAAGATTAATATATTCTATGTATTCTGATGAAGTGTATAGTTGTATAAAAAGTTTTTCAAAATCCCTGCGTCCAAGATCTAAGGCTGCGTTATATATCTGATCGTAAGGAAGCTCTTTTGTTCTCCCCGTTTCTAATAAAGGAATATATGAAGCAGGCCCGTAAAAACAGCCACTTCTGTTAGAAAATGACAAAGACGTTTGCAGAACAGTAAGATTGTTTCCTGTTTCATCCAGTAAGGCATATGCTTTTCCATCGGACTTATTTTCATTTTGATATTCTCTAAAATCTCCGGTTTCATCAACATCCGAATAAACCAAGTATTGTTTTAAGGACGGAATATAAAAATAACGAGGATAATAGATCCGTCCACGAAGAACAGGAGCTAGTTCATATTTTTTGGAACTGCTTAAGATCGTATTACGAAATAAGTATTTGTATTTTGCTATTTTTTTGTTTGTTACTATAAAAAACAATCCTAACAATAAAAATGGAATTAATATATACCAATTTAATAATTCAATCATTTTAGTCTTGTATCCAATTATATAATCATTCATAAAATATTCCTAATTCTGAATCACCTGTTTTCTCTATTGCCCTCAAAGTAAAAATATTGTCCGTGTCGTTTCCAAGAGCTAGTTCGGTATCATTCCGTTTTCCAAACATCCATATCATGCGATTTTGTGTATCCGGAATTTCTGTTTGTACTTCAAGTCTGTAAATAGCTTCAAGAAAAACTTCTTTCGTAATTGGACAATCCAGCTGATTGAGCCTGTCTCTTAAAATGGGGAGTGCATTTTTTACATCCAGATCTGCAAGCGCGGCAGCAACAAAAGACAGATTTTCGGTTCGTTTGTAATTGCTCAAATAATCAAGTGCTCTTGTTTTATCCTTTTTAAGAATGCAAAAAGCATAAAACATTTTCATAATATGCTCCCGTTCATTAATATCATATTGATTCGATACCGCATCATCTAAAATATCCTGAATTTCTTTTATATCTCCTTCATAACTAAGTATACTAAGCGCAATGGATAATGTTCCTCTTTCAAGATTAAGCTCATAAAATTCCTCTTCTAGACCTAAAAATTCTTTATATAATAATGGCGCAAGTCTTTTTTCACCGAGCATTCCGGCTGTTCTTACCAATGCTCCAAATGCAACACTGTTCACCATTACCGAACTTTCGTATCCATCGTTCCATATTTTGTCTTGTTCAGTTTTGAAATTGTATGCTTCTTTTCTCAATGTGTCAAAACTATTCTCAATAAAGGAAATTATTCCTGACCTTAACTCAGGAAAATTTGCATAGTTGATTAAGTTATATATGTGTTTTGTTTTAGTGTCATAGTATTGAAGTGTTAGCTGCTTTTGCGCCATTTTTAATGTTTCATTAAATAGTTGTTGAGTCTCATTCATTAGTATTGCTTACTATATTTGTTTTTTTATACTCATTTTTTTGGTTCGTGCTAATTATGTTTTTACATAAAAAGCACATCTTTTGAACAACTGTTTCAGGATCGACTTTTAATTGGTTTATAAGCTATGGCCAAATTGGTTTTGTGTAGATTCCATTTTAAAAAATTAAACATTTACACATTTAAACTAAGTACATGCATCGGCCATCTTTCATGACGCTTAATGAAAAGATGAAATGATTTTCCTGTATCTATTTTAATCGGATTTGCCTCAAGAGCTTTTTGATGAGCTTGTCTGATGAGTGTTATTAATTTCAGATGAAATAGTTCATCATACGCACTTGTTACCGTGTCTAAGTCCACTTCAATATCTGCTTTTGAATTCAGATCGTAATATTCATTGAATTTACCTGAAAATTCTACAGCTAATTTTTCGTACCAGACATTCATTACCGGATCCAGACAAAACCCTCCGAAGCTATCGTTGATTTGCTCATTTAATTCCGGCTCCATTTCAAAACCATCATGACCATCTATTGAAAGCAGATCTGTATTGCCCGGTTTGCCATCAAAAATGCACTCTCTATAGGCATATCCTTCATATGCATGAATATTATTTACTTCTCCTCCGTCATAAAACCATTCATATACCAATGCCTGAGCATTATTCTCATTTATAAAATTTTGTAAATCTGTAATGTCGGGAGCAAACTCTTTAATTGCATTCGAAACGTTAATGTTTTCTAATGCGTCATAAACAGTTTCCGGCATCACAGGAAGTTTTGCCCCTTTCTCTTCAATTAATTCTTTTAGCCATTTTTTTATGGCCTGTTCTCTTTCTGAAATTCTTATTGCTGCTGTATTGTCCATATTTTGAATTTATTTAGTGTTTATTTTTCAGATCATCGAAATGAACATTTATAGTATACGCTTTATTCCAAATTTGATTTTTTTATATTCTTCATTAATTGGACTGTGTTTATTTTCAGGACTGTCGATAAGTATTACATCTTTATAAAAAAATTTGACTCCTCCATTTAAATAAAGATGCAGGTATAAAGGTTTGGTTTCCCTGCCCCTAAATACTTTAAATTTATCTATCGAACATTTTTTTTGTTCCTCAATAAATTTTTCAAAAGGAAAAGGAATTTCTACTGCATAATATTTATTCTCAACATAGGAAAACCATGATAATAGAACAGTATTTGCATGAAAAGGAATCTGAACCATTTCTCTGTATCCTTCTTTATTAGCATAATAATGTCTGGATTTTGCTTTCATTGCCATAAATTCTTTTTGAGAATATGACCTTATGTTATTCGTAATTTTTATATCAGAAGATTTTCTGTTTAATGTATTGACAAACTGAATATTATCTACAGCTAAAAAAAAATCCAAATCATGATTAACAGCCAGAAGGATATTTATAAATTCAAGATCCTGATATTTTTTTGCAAAATAATATTGCCCAAATTTTAAGATATAATACAGCAGCGGGACACCAAACAAAATCATTAGCCAGCTATAAAAATGAAAAATGTTGAATTCATTCTTTTTTTGATATAAAATCAGTAAATAGAATCCGAAATCAGCTATTAATAAAACAATAAATATGATTATAAACGAACAAAACCAGAAAACGCCGGAGCTTAAAAATACTGAATCATTATTATTAAAAGCCGGGAGATATTTTTTTACACCTTTATGAAAGTAATTTGCGGTTAAGGCAACAAAAGCATTAAAAATTATTGCGCTTTCCGTACCTAAAAAATATAAGACAGGATAAGAAATGTAAGATGCTATTACCAATGGCAAAACAATATTGGCAAGCAATTCTTCAAAATTACAATGGACTGGTTTTACTTCTTTATATAATTTATATCTTTTCATAGGAGATATTCATAATAAGCCAAATGTATTGTTATTGAATTTCTCAAACATCACTATTTGTAGTGATTTTCTATGAATAACGTAGTCCTTTACTTTGTAAAATAGCATTTAATGTTGCAGACTGATGCCCTAATTCTTTAGATTTTTCTGCTGCTTCAAATGCTTTTTTAGGATTGTTTAGCTTACAATAGATTTCGGCAAGATTGCAGACATACATTCCGTCTTTTGGATTGCTGAGAATTGCTTTTTCAAAATATTCCAATGAATCATCATACTTAGATTCCTGATCATATAAACAGCCGTAATTATTGTACATATGTGCCAAAGCTGCCGGTTCATGCTGGGTTTTGGCAATAAAAAAATCTTTTTTGGCATAGCAGGCTTCAAATCCTTCTTTATACCATAACAACCTTACTTCCAAAAAATAAGCAAAACCATATCTCGGATCAATTGCTTTAATTGTGTCGCATTTTTCCTGTGCCCGATCATATTGTTTGCTCCAGACTAAATCCCAGGCTTCACTATATAACGCTCTTTTTTGCTGATCTTCATCAATATCAAGCAAATGATCTGTCATATCTTGTTTACGGTCTTTTTTAATATAAATTTTCCAATTAGTAAAGAGTATAAATTTGTCTCCAACTCTAATTGTGAATTTCAAACCTGTTTCTGACAAGTCTTCAAAAACAAGTTCAAACAAAACAGGAATTTCTTCATTTCCGGCAGTGAGCTCTAATATCAAACGATAAAGTTCCTGAGTATTGATGTATAATGCCAGCCAGTCATATAAATAATTCCCTCTGTAAACAATTCCGAGTTCTTTTGGCAGAAACCTTAATTTTATTGTTTCCAGTTCTGCAAATTCAGTTTTATATTTACTAAATGACACGTCTCTTACATCCGGATAATTATTTCCTTTAAGCCCTGAAACAGTCATACTCCACAGCATCTGTTTGTTTTTTATTAGAAAACGTTCCTGGACTCCTCCTGAAGTTCTGATTTTTTCTACTAAATCTGAAAAAGCTTTTGAGTCACGATAATAATCATGTGAATCGCGATGGAATTCTATTTTTTTATTTCGTTCCTCCTTTGAAATGGCAGTCGGAATGCTTTCCGCTAGATCAATTACAACCTCATCAGCATTAAAAATGCGGATCCCGCCATTAGCATGAATGTGAAGATTAAGCGGTTTTGATTTTTTGCCTCTCAAAACTTCCGAAACATTTGTGGGATATTTTTCCTGTTCGATAACAAGTTTTTCAAAAGGAAAAGGCAATTCGATATCATAATACTTATCTTCAATAACAGAATACCAGGACATAAAAAGTACGTCTGCATCAAAAGGCAGATGTATTAAACCACCAAAAACATCTTTTTCCAGATAGTTCCGAACGCTGTTTTCATTCATTTTCTTAAGTTCTGCTTCAGAATAAAAACAGTTAGGCTTTTCTAATTTGATATCCGACATGGTACGATTTGCAGTGTTCACAAACTGTATCGTATCAATAACGGTAAGCAATTCCCTGTCGTGATGCACCGTTAGATATACTTTTATATAGGTTACTGCCATTGAAGTTTCCTTAATATAATAGCGGCTATACTGAAAAATATAATATAAAAGGGGGCTGCCTAAAACAATTGAAAGCCATAAATAAAAGTACAATTTATTAAAAACGTCTGTTTTTTGATAAATAACCATCGCATAAACTCCATAATCAATAAATAAAAAGAAACCTGTAGTAAGAGCAACCCGAATTAAAAAATCTAAGGTTATAGCTGTGGATGATTTACCAAAATAATAGAAATAAAAATTTCCAATAAATGAAATAATTACATTAAAAAGAACGGTAACGACAATACCAAAAAAGTATAACAATCCATAGCTAATAAGAGAAGCCATCACAATCACCGCTATAGGGAAAGCAAATTCCGGACTAAAATATACTTCCTCTGTCTTTTTATAAGCACTGTAATTTTTTTTCATTTTTTTCAATTATTTGATTTCAGAATAATGTTCCGGATTTTCAAATTTAGGTTTTTGCATTGGTTCATAAGAAGCCTGGATTTCAGTCTTTACTAATCCTGTAGTTTTATTCACTGCGTATTTACCAAAAGAATATGGATTCCTGATATCAATAAAATAATCTTCTTTTCTCTCGTAAATGGTGTTTTCAAAACTAGTCGAAAATACTCCAAAATTTTTCTTTACAAAAGCAATTGCCTTTTTGTCATTTTTGGTTTCGATATAAAATTCAGATTTAAAAAAGTCATCAAAAGGCGAAATTTCATTAGTACTTAAATTCACCGTTATGTCATATGAAAAACGTTTTTCAGGATCAGTTCCAAATGGCATATATCGTATAATTCTTTTAAATTCAACCAATGTGTTTTTAGTATCCGCCGAAACTACAGTTTCATAATCATTAAAATCCAATTTTAATAAGGACTGCCTTTTATTTAGTAAGGCAACAGCCATATCAATAATTTCTTTTTTTGAAGTTTCATCTCCTTCAAAAAAAATTATCTTTTCTTCACGATAATAAATAGATTCAAGTACAGGTTTTACCTGAGCAACAGAATATGTACCTTCAATCAAACCTGATTTAAAACCTGTTTTTTTATTTATAAAGAACTTACTGAAAGAAGTTTTACTGCTGTTGCTTACCCAGTAATGGTCTTCATTTTCAGTGATGGTAATTTCTGAATTTGAATGTTTTGGAAAATCTGCCTTCTTTTTAATAAAATCCAGCTGCATTTTATCTGTTTCCGTAGGAATGTAAAAAATATAGCTGTATCCTGAATCAAATGGCAAAACTTGTCTGCTAATGAGATTTACTGTTATATCATAATATTGATATGGTTCAGCATTTAATGGAATAAACCGGATATATCTTCTAAATTTTACTATTATTTCTTTACTGTTTTGCCAGGCTGAACTTTCAAAATCATCAGAATCAATTACTATTGAAGGCTGTTTTTCTTTTAGAATTTCTAAAGCTATCTCAAGAAGTTCTGCTTTCTTTTTTGTTTTTAAATTCTCCATGGTATATTTTTTAGAAGGCTGAGCCAAACAAATAACTGTGTTTAAAACCAAAACGGCTTTCATCATAAAAATTATGATTCTTTTACCTTCTCTAGCCAAATTATACTTCATTATTTCTCTTCAATAGCTTCTAAGAATCAGTGTCCTTCCAAAATCTGATTGCTGTTATTTTATTAAGATCTGTGAGTTCTGAAAAATCAAATTTTTCTTTTGATAAATCTATCAGCAGTTAATTCTTTCCATAATCTTTTATAAATTATCATCATCCGTTTCATATACAGTTTCCTCAACAGCCTGTTTTTGCATGGCTCGTTTTACAAAAACATTATCATTTTCAGCACCAAGTGCCCGCTGTGTCGGAGTCAGGTGTCCGTTGAGCCAAATTATTCTGTCTTCAAGGTTTACAGGAATATAATCTGACTCCAGTCTTTGGATCGCTTCCTTATAAATCTCCCACATCACAGGATGCCTTTCCTCCTTTTGTCTTTCAATAAATGATGGAAGTGCCTGTTTAAAACCTAAATCTGTTAAAACAAAAACAGCGAACATTGGATTACTGTTCGTTTGGAAATAACTGAATGCTTCGGCTGTATTTTTTTCGAAAAACCATTTTGCATATAAAGTTTGTTTAACAAATGTATTTTCCTGATAATGCTCTCCGGTCTTTATAATAAAATCATTTATGACACTGATATCAAATGCAGTTTGAAAATATGTTAGCTGCATTGCCATAAAACCTGAAGCCTGTTTCATTTCGTAACTTCTTTTCTGTTTACTACTAAAAGTGTAAATTTCAAAAACCAAATCAGCAAACTGCTCTCTGTCTGCTTGCTTAAATGAAGAAATTGCCTGAACTAATTCTAACAATGTGTCAGCATCTGGATCCTTATTTGCTTTTTGTCCGTATTCAATTTTTTCTTTTGCATACGTTTTAGCATATTCAAAAGCAGTTTTAAAAAAGGAAAGAACAGCATTTTTAAACTTTGGATTATAATATGCTTCTACCAATGCAAAAAGAGATTGGCTGTTTACATATAACTGCTGAAAAAACAAAAAATCTCCACCCTTTAAAAAATCTGTTCCATAGTTTAAAACTTTTTGAAAAGCTTCTTCATTATCCAGCGCGATCATAACATCATAGCGTCTGTCAACATCATAATCTGCTATTTCAATAATTTCATTCCGGAGTTTTTTACTTCCTGAAATTTTGTATTCCCCGATGGCCTGATTGATGTAATGCCCGATCAGCCGACTGATATAGGATGCAAAAGAATAGTAATCATCGGTGTAGTCACGATAAGAATACGATCTTATTTTATCTACTATCAATTTATATCCATTGGGATGATTTTTTGCAAACTCCGCTATTTGCTGCGTAATTATTTTTTCAAAATCTTTCATGTTATTGCTGTTGTGCTTTTAAAATTAATTCTTTCAAAGTTTCTAAACTCAATAAGACTTTTTGGCAAATCATTTTAGAATCTTCGTATTGGGTATATTTATATTGCTCTTGTTTTTCTTTTTCGATCAAAAATCCTCTCAACGGATTTCCTTTTTCATCCAGATATAGAAGTGCATTGGTAGTGATGCGCTTATCCAGGTCCAATACAAGTGAATAATCATTGCTGTCCTGATTCGAAAAATATGGAATGGGCTGATTGTTCATCATTAAAAAAACTCTGGAGATTAAATTTGAATTAGGGCCGTAAGCTTCATTATACAGCTCTTTATTCGTTTCCAAATTATGATTCTGAGACCTCAAAACAGTGTTATCATTGAAGAAAAAATAGGATATAAAACCCGGCAGGGGCTTTATTGGCTGAGAAATATCAGCATAACTGAAACTATATTTTGTGATGAGTTTATTTTCGACTTCATAAAACACATTTCCATTTTTAGAATCCTGAAATTCAACTGTGATACTTCTAAACTTATTGTCTATTGCCTCATCCGCTACATTTGGCATACTTTCTTTATAAATAGTATAACCGTTTGGTAAAAACTTAAGTTTAATCAATTCGGCATAATGCATCGCCATGATCCAGAAATCTACATTTGTAATCTTTCCATCTTTATAATATTCCGAAGCCAAAAGATGCGCATCATCTAAACGGAATTCTTCCCGGTGAAGCAATCCGTTTTGCGGCTTATCATCCTGATATATTGTTTTGGTAAATTTTATATTAAATTCCTGTCCCTCGTTATTTATTAAATCAAGAAGAGAACAGGTAAACTGAAATTTTAAGGTTCCATTTTCATAATAATCAATCTGTGGAATTTCCAATTCATTTTTATAAACAAAATAGCCCTCAAAAGGTTTTCCTTCTTTATATTTTCCAGCCAATTCTTTTTTGCCATCTACAAAATAGCGGTAATTTGTTGCTTCTATTAAATTTCCTTCTTTGTACAAATGCTTATATTCTACTGTTTCATTATAAGAAGTATGAATTAATTCACCCTCGCGTTTTCCTACGCTATTCAGTTTTTCCTGATCGTATTCGTATTCCATATTTTTAATTTGAGCGTTCATAATGATATTTCCAAAAAGCAAAAAGAGTAAAATGACATTGTTCATTTGAAATGGATGTTAAAAAGGATTGTTTATTCTGACAGACCATATATAACCGTTATTTCGATCCCGAAAGTAATCTGCGTTTCCAAGAATGATGATTTCCTCTAAATCTTCAAGTCTTTCACTTTGAGGAAAAATTTCTTTGATTTGCAGGTAGCGGTTATGGAATTCCGGGGTATCCTGAATCATTAATTCGAAACCGTCTTTATCAAAATTGAGATACTTTATGCTTTGGTGCCAGATTCCTTCCGAAAAGTGATTAAAAAGTATAAAAATGCCGGTGCCCTTCCCCACCAGCAGAGTTTCTCCAATCAACAGGCAGTTGTTATCAATACCCGGAATGAGTGTGTGAATTTTATAAATTTGAGAGAAATTCAGGAGAATCTTTTTAAAAGACAAAATGGTTCCGCCTGCAGTTACTCTTCCAAACAAAGGTTCTGAAAAACCCGTACCTGAATTCGTTTGGTCTGATCCTGAAAACCATACACCATCCTGAATAGTTTTACCATTTTGGGCTTTAAAAAACGGAGCCATTTTATGGATGGGCTGTAGATTTTCGGATCCAAAATGTCCCAAACCCTGATTCCAGATTAATTCGTTATAGTTATTATATTTAGAAATACCATAATCCTCGGTAACGAAATAATTTTCTGAATCTGAATCCGGAATATGAAACGCAATCTTTTTAGGATTGGACTGATCTATATCCTCATCACTCAAACCCGAACTTTCAATGATTATTTTACTTTGCCATTGCACCGGAACATAATCATCATGACTTCCGCATGGCACACATTGATACCAGCTTCCGCTGATTAAAAAAGAATCGCCTTCGTCTTTTTGTATACTATGTATTTCTGTCGAATATCCTTTATCTAATAGTTTGGAATATATAAGGATGTTCTCTTTAAATAAGGCTAATACCGCACAAGAATACAAGCCCGAATATTTACTTCCAAGCAGATAAAAGCCATTATCAAGGTTATAGATACAATTCCATTTCAAATTTTTTGAAAATTTACATATCTTATTGATTTCTAATTTATTAAAAACAATAATCTGCTGAGATAATGATTTATATTCTTCTGTTTTCCAAACGTTTAAAAGCACAGCATAATCAACACCTGAGGCACTCACTCCTGCAATTTCTGCATGGTGGATATCCTTAAATTTTCTTTTTAAATTTATTGACCTGACTGATATGTCTAACTTCTTTACCAATGCTAATTGATGATGATTTTTCTTGTTGCTGCTTTGTTATCTTTTTCCAGAACAATAAAATAAGTTCCTTTTGATAATTGGGAAAAATCGATTACATGTTCTTCATTATTAGTTAAAATGACAACTGTTTTTTGCAATTGCCCCAACATATCGTAAACTGAAATTTTATCAAAAACAGCATTTCTTATATTCAATAATCCGTGAGAAGGATTTGGATAAACAACCGTTTTTTCAAAAGGTAAGTCAACTGTTCCAAGCGTACAGCTTTCTGAATATCCCATAGATGTATCTTTTTTAGAACCCCAGTTGGTATTCGAATAATTTTGATTGTCTACTAAAATACAGGTCAAATCCGGATTGTTCCTGAAATTAGGATAATTAGAATAGGAATATGCAATTTTTGCATTGTTGGTATTCTTTAAATTAAGACTGGTCAGTTTATTATTCTCACATTTTAAAAACTCTACCTCCTTATTTTGAGAAAGATCCAAGGTGGTCAATAGATTATCACTGCATTCTAATCTATTCAGTCCCGATAGCATTGAAACATCCAAAGCTGTAACCTGATTGTTGGTCAGCATTACATACATTAAGGAACTATTCTTTCTAAAATCTAAGGAAGTTAATTTATTAAAATTGCAAAGCAACGATTCCAGTTTGCCATTTTTAGAAATATCAAGCGAAGTGAGCTGATTAGAAGAACAGGACAAATTTTTCAGCAATAAATTATGCGAAATATCCAAACCCGATAATTCATTCGTTGCGCAGGCCAGATAAGTTAATACTTCGCAACCCGTAACATCAAGGTTTTTCAGTTTATTTGTAGCTGTTACTAAATAATTTAACTGATGATTATTGGAAATATTTAAAGCAGTTAACTGATTTTTAGAACAATCTAACCTGTTTAATAAAATATTCGCTGAAATATCTAAACTGGATAAATTATTATTGTAGCAGGATAAAATTTTAAGCTTTGCAGATTTTGATACATCCAAAACGCTCAATAAATTTCCATGACACAGCAATTCTTCCAATTCTCCGTTGAGAGGCAATGAAAGGCTTGTAAGTTTATTAGAAACACATTGCAGTTTTTTCAGTTCATTATTTGCGGCTGTATTTAGTGTAGTTAAATTATTTCTGGAACAATCTAAATAGCTTAAACTTATATTTTTGGAAACATTCAGACTGGTTAAAGTGTTGCTGTAACATTGCAAGGTTGTAAGATTAATATTTTTCGAAAGATCCAGGTTTTGCAATGAATTAAAATAACAATATAGCTCTTTAAGGGCAATAAAACCCTGGATTCCGGTTAAATCCGAAATATTACTGTTATCAACTGACAAAGACGTTACTTCGGTTATGGATGAAGTTAAAACCCTTGAATCAGGATTTCCGCTGTCGATTCCTAAAGAAATAAGTTTCTTTTCAAAATTAAGATCCGGAATACTTGTATACTGCGCATAATTTGAAAGACCAAAACAAAGGAAAAAAGTGAGTAAAATATTTTTCATGAAGTAAAAATTAGGAGAGGGCTTATATTAGTTTATAATAAATCAAACCGACTTAAAGGTTCAGTCATTATTTTATAGCTGAAAGCAAATTTAATTTTTACCCAAACCAAAGGAATCACTATAAATAATGATTTTATATCTTACAAAAAAGAGCTGCCTAAAATTATTCAGACAGCCCTTTTTGCATAAAAACTTAAACGTTCTAATCCTTAATCAGTTTTGACACATAGGTATTTTTATCACTTCTTACTTTGACAAAATAAAGTCCCTGAGGTAAACCTGACACATTGATTTTTTCAATACTGCTCTGAGATGCAAAAGATTGCTTTTTAACTACTTTTCCTGTTGAATCTGAAATAATGACCTCAGAAATTGCTTCATTCAAAGCAGAAACAGTCAATTCATTCGCGACAGGATTAGGATAAAGCTGAACATTATCTTTGATTTCTGCATCCGGATCATCAATTGTTGAGGTATCATCCGTTTTTCCCGGTTTTAAACCATTTAGGATAGCATCAATAATTTCTGCTTTCTGCTCTTCAGTAATACCGGCAGTATTAGCTGATTTAGACGTGGTATTAAAGGTCAATTGGTAGGTAAAACCACTGTCATAACAGTCACATTCCGGCGTGTACATTCCAATGATATACAATTTATTATTTGCAAAAGTATAACCAGGGAAAGTCGTAGTCAGATCCCATGTTGTTGGCGATGAAGTTCCTGCAAAAGGAGGCAGATTACTTCCGGCATTGTTTCCGTGGGCAAAAGTGCTCCAGTTAATCACGATAGAAGGATATGAAGTCACCTCGGCTATATACCAATGGTACTTTCTGCAATTACCTTTTATACTGTCGTCTGACGTTGTAATACCATTAACCGATGCAATAATCGCATTATTGGTTCCATTGTGCTGCACTGTGATTGCAAGCCCCGGATTGCCTAAAGTCCCTACATAAATATCATCAATCGCTAAGTCATTTCCATCCCCATTACCCGTTTCATCAAGATAAATCCGAACGGTTTCACTGGTGCCTGTTGCTGTGAAAACTACATCTGCATTCTGCCAGTCACAAGCATTCGTTGTTGCCACATTTATTGTAAATAAGGCTGAACTGGTGGATCCCGCTTCTATTTTAACTTTTGGAAAAATATCAAAAGTACATTGTTTCATATTTTTGAAATTAGCACAAAAACGATATTTTTCTCCTCTTCTTAATCCTGTTATGGTTTGTTCCCAAATTACAGAAGAACCCGTTTGCTGTGTTTTTCCGTTCACTGTCAAATAATTATCATTTGAAGCATAGGTTACAGGATCGGCACAAAACGAATGATCGGTTACTATTGCCCCAAAAGCTGCTGCAGTATTCGTTACATTATATTGTCCCGGATAAGTAGTTGCGTCCAGAGTGTAAGTACTGGAGAAACCTGTATTTCCGGCTTCAAAATTACCATTCACAACCAAATTTTCTGAATCACAGCAATAGGCTCCTAAATTATTGATACAAAAACAGATATCATTATCAAAACCTGAATTTTGTCCATATTGAACCCCTAAAACAGGGTTAGCAGAATACTGGACAACTGTTTGTACATTTCCGTTTAAGTCAACTAAATTAAAAGTGAGTTTTGCTACTACATCATAACAGGTTCCCGGTGTCTGGTTTGGGAAATCAGTTGCCGCTACATCAACTGTATAATTGGAGCCTAAAACCGTGTTGGCAGCTATGGTATTCAGTAATGTTCCGTTTTGATAAATCTCAAAACTAATCTGAACATTGGTTGCCGCAGCAGGAACAGTAAATGTGCCATTAAAAGTTTGTTTCGGATTTATACAATCGTGTCCTTTTAAATCTAATTTAATATCTCCTTCAGTACTTCTGCAGGTGGTACACGTATCATCAATATAGGTATATCCATTATGAGCACTCTTAGAACAATCAGCGTTAATAAACATGACCACCACTTCTCTTCCAATATGGCTGGACAGGTCCAAATATGCACAACGCCAGTCTCTATAATACTGGGGTCGTGCAGAAGGAGAATTAGTCGCACTGATAAAAGGATTAGACGGGGCGGCAATATCTACCATTTTATCAACAGTTACCCCGGTCATATCAACTGCTTCTGCAATAAAAAAGACTTCAGTACCATTTACAGTCCCATCTGCATTTGAGTGACTTCTGTCCATTACCATAGCGTATTGAAAATAATATTTTGCATTTGCTGCTGTTACCACAAAACGCTTGGCAATCCCTTCTGACCCATAACCTGCCTGATCATTTCCTAAACGAATAGATTGTGTACCGGAAGAACCAGGTGCTGTCTTAGACATTGAAAAAGAAGGGGACGAAGCCAATAAAAGGGCATCTGTACCTGCTGTTTCAATTGAAGTGAAATTCTGCCCGTATGCAGTACCCGTAAGAGGCAATGCAGAAACGCCCGGATTCAGTGTCAGGCCATTTTCAATTGGAAGTGTTGTAATTCCGTGTTTCAGGCTCAAGCCCGTCCAGCCGCTATAACCGCTTTCAAATCCCGAATTAATACAAGGCTCTTTAGACAATTTTATATTTTGCAAAATAGACTGAATCTGTGTAGAAGATTTGATCGAAGGTTCAGATTGATTTTTAATAAATTCTTCAATATTTCTGGCTTTAACTTCTTTGGTCCAGCTTAGATCATATTCATATTCCAGTTTAACATTTCTGACTGTTATTAATGTATCCTTATATTTTTGTGCAAAAACAGACCCGGATATTAAAATGAACAATCCCGTAATTAGATGTACAATTGTTTTCATAATAAAAATATTTTGAGGTTAATAAAATTGTATATACACACTTATATCAAATTCCTCCTACAATTGTTACCTCTCAAAATTCAAAATAAAAAAATGCCTCTCCAGAAACCTGGAAAGGCATTTAGAATATTATAAAAACATCTTCTATTTTGTAAGCAGTAATTCTCTGTATTTAGTTAAAGTCCACGTTTCATCATCAACCAATAATTCAAGTTTATCACAATGATTACGGATATCTTCAAAATAAGGCTTTACTTTATTGCAATAGGCTTCAGCCATTTTTTGGGCATCTGTTAAATTATTTGCTGTTTTTCTTTCATTCGTCATCGCCTCAACCTTTGAATTGATACCTTCTATATGACCTGATATTTCTTTAATCAGAATGATTTGTTCTTTGGCAATAGTTTCGAATTCTTTTCCAAAAATTTCTTTTAATCCTTTTACGTTTTCAATCAGGGTATTTTGATAACGAATTGCGGTTGGAATCACATGATTTCTGGCAATATCACCTAAAACCCTGCCTTCAATTTGAATTTTTTTAGTGTATTCTTCTAATTCGATTTCATAACGTGCTTCAGCTTCAACGTGATTTAAAATTCCTAATTCTGCAAATAAATCCAAAGCTTGCTTAGAAACTTTAGCTTTAATTGCTTCCGGAGTAGTTTTAAAATTGCTTAAACCTCTTTTAGCTGCTTCCTTTTCCCATGCATCGCTATAACCGTCCCCCTCAAAAAGTATTTTTTTAGACAGCTTGATATATTCTCTTAAAACATTGAAAATAGCCTCGTCTTTTTTCAAACCTTTAGTATCAATTAGAGCATCAACTTCGATTTTAAAATCTTTTAATTGTTTCGCTACAATAGCATTCAAGGTTGTCATTGCATTCGAACAATTTGAATTTGAACCAACTGCCCTGAATTCGAATTTATTTCCTGTAAAAGCAAAAGGAGATGTTCTGTTTCTGTCTGTATTATCCAAGAGAACATCCGGAATTTTACCCACAACGTTCAGTTTTAAGTCGGTTTTTTCTTCAGGAGATAATTTTCCTGTAGTTACACTTTCCAGTTCCGTTAGAACTTTCGTTAACTGCTCTCCAATAAATACTGAAATAATAGCCGGCGGTGCTTCGTTTGCCCCTAATCTGTGATCGTTACTTGCTGTAGCGATAGATGCTCTCAACAAAGTCTCATAATCGTTAACTGCTTTTATAGTATTAATAAAGAACGTCAAAAACTGTAAATTGCTCATTGGCGTTTTACTCGGACTCAATAAGTTAACTCCGGTATCAGTCGCCAGTGACCAGTTATTATGTTTACCTGAACCGTTTACACCTTTAAAAGGTTTTTCATGAAATAAAACTTTAAAGTCATGACGCTCCGCTACTTTTTGCATTACATCCATCAATAAAGAGTTATGATCTACAGCCAGATTGGTTTCTTCAAAAATTGGTGCCAGCTCAAACTGATTCGGCGCTACTTCGTTATGACGCGTTTTTACCGGAATTCCCAACAACATACACTCCTGCTCTAAGTCTCTCATATACGTTAAAGCACGGGTTGGAATAGAACCGAAATAATGGTCATCTAATTGTTGTCCTTTTGCAGAAGTATGCCCTAATAAAGTTCTTCCCGTCATCATTAAATCAGGACGTGAATTTGCCAGAGCTTTATCAATCAAAAAATACTCCTGCTCCCAGCCTAAAGTAGCCGTTACCTTTTTTACATTTTTATCAAAATATCTGCAGACTTCTGTAGCAGCCTCATCAATAGCTGATAAAGCTCTTAGTAACGGAATTTTATTATCTAAAGCTTCACCTGTATAGGCAATAAATACAGTTGGAATACACAAAGTCGTTCCGTAAATAAAAGCTGGAGAAGTTGGGTCCCATGCCGTATATCCTCGTGCTTCAAATGTATTTCTGATTCCGCCATTCGGGAAACTTGATGCATCCGGTTCCTGCTGTACCAATTGTGCTCCTCCAAATTTCTCTACAGGATCACTGCCGTCATATGAAGTTTCAAAAAAAGCATCGTGTTTTTCTGCTGTCGTTCCGGTTAATGGCTGAAACCAATGTGTATAATGTGTAACACCTTTTGCCAAAGCCCATTCTTTCATTCCCATGGCGATATAATCGGCCAGCTTTCGGTCTATTTTAGTTCCGTGCTGAATGGCATCCCTTACCCCTTTAAATGCATCTGAAGTCAAATACTGCTTCATTGCCTTCTCATTAAAAACATTTGCCCCGAAAATAGTTGACTTTCTGTCAATTTCCTCAAAATGTACAGGCTTTCTTGATGAAGCTTCCTGCAAGGCCTGAAAACGTAATGTTGACATGTATATAATTTTAAAATTCGTAATAATTTTGATTAAAATAAAGAGGAACAAATATAAAGAATAAAAAAGCCTTTTTTAACTATAACTTTTAGATTTTTGAAAAGCATTTTAGCAATAAAAGACACATTTTGTAAAGAATTCCGAAATGGATTTAAAAAAATATAACAAAACATACGAATAATACTAAAGAAACAAACAATTTTTCATAATTGAAGTAGAAATTAATTCAAAAAACCCATATGTTTATTACGAATTTATTTTTAAAACATTAAAAAATTGCTATTTTTTAAATATACCCCATACAAAATTGCGCTTATGTAAAAAATTATATCTATCGAAACAAAATGCACCCCCTAATTTTTATGGCTTAAAAAATAAATCTATATTTGACCCAGCGAAAAAAACAAAAAAAATTAATTTATATTATTATGGCTAAAATTAAGTTAGAGTACATTTGGTTAGATGGATATGAACCAACTCAAAATCTTAGAAGTAAAACTAAAGTTGAAGAGCACGAAAATTTCAAAGGAACATTAGAAGAACTTGGAAACTGGTCATTTGATGGTTCATCAACAAGACAAGCTGAAGGTGGATCTTCTGACTGTTTATTAGTTCCTGTTGCAATTTATCCTGACCCAACTCGTATCAACGGATGGTTAGTAATGTGTGAAGTTATGTTTGCTGACGGAACACCACACCCTTCTAACGGTAGAGCTACTATTGATGATGATAATGATGATTTCTGGTTTGGTTTCGAACAAGAATATTTCATTATGGATACTAAAACTTTATTGCCATTAGGTTTCCCTGTTGGAGGTTACCCAGCGCCACAAGGTATGTACTACTGTTCTGTAGGTGGAAAAAACACTCACGGAAGAAAATTAGTAGAAGAGCATGCTGATTTATGTATAGCTGCCGGAATCAACTTTGAAGGTATTAACCAGGAGGTTGCTTGTGGACAATGGGAATTCCAATTATTCGCTAAAGGTGCTAAAAAAGCAGGTGATGAAATCTGGGTTGCACGTTACTTATTAGATCGTTTGACTGAGAAATACGGTTACTATATTGAGTACCACCCAAAACCACTAGGAGATACAGACTGGAACGGTTCAGGTATGCATGCTAACTTCTCTAATAATGTGTTAAGAACATGTGGAGATCAGGCAACTTACGAAAGAATCTGTGAAGCTTTCCGTCCTGTAACTGCTGAACATATCGCTGTTTACGGAGCTTACAACGAGCAACGTTTAACTGGTAAGCACGAAACTGCTTCTATCCACGATTTCTCTTACGGAGTTTCAGACAGAGGATGTTCTATCAGAATTCCTTTGATGACTGTTCAAAAAGGATGGAAAGGATGGTTGGAAGACAGAAGACCAGCTTCAAACGGAGATCCATACAAAATTGCTGCAAGAATTATCAAAACTGTTAACTCAGCGCTATAATTCAAAGCTTAATTTATATTCTAAAAGTGCCATCGTAATTGATGGCACTTTTTTTTTCTAAAGCAAAATATAATCATTTACAATAGCTGACAAACAAAAAAGCTTTAACAATCTCCATTAAATGAAGGCTTTTAGTTAAAATTCCCGAAGTTAAGTTTAACCTAATTCCTTTCTTAAGTTAAATTTCAAGACTTATCTTTGTGTAAACCCTTAAAAAAATAACAAATTATGATAGTCTGGATCATTTTTTTACTGGCCGTAGTTTTTATTCTTGCCTTAGATTTAGGAGTCTTCAATAAAACACCTCATATTATCAGTACCAAAGAGGCAAGCAAATGGACGTTGGTTTGGGTTACGCTATCCTTTCTTTTCTCAGGAGTGATTTACTGGCTTTACAGTACAGAATATATTGCAAATCCTGACAAACTTGAACCTGCAGTGGCTGCAATGAAATTCATTACAGGTTATCTGATTGAACTATCGCTTAGCATTGATAATATTTTTGTAATTGCTATTGTTTTTGCATCATTCAAAATTCCGCAAAAATACCAGCATCGGGTTTTATTCTGGGGAATCCTGGGCGCAATTGTTTTCCGTGGTCTGATGATTTTCTTTGGTGTAATGTTAATCAATAAATTTAGCTGGACTACTTATGTATTTGGAATTTTCCTGATTTTTACCGCTATAAAAATGCTTTTCTCCGGTGAGGACGAAGATTTCCAGCCGAAAGATTCCTTCATTTACAAGACACTGGGAAAAATAATGCCAATAACTTCAGAAACAGATGGCGAGAAATTTTTTATTGCTACTAAAACTGCAAAGAAAGCCGCAACCCCATTATTTGTTGCCCTGATTGTAATTGAAGTTATGGATGTTCTGTTTGCTGTTGACAGCGTTCCGGCTATTCTGGCCATTACATCTGACCCATTTTTAGTATTCAGCTCTAATATTTTTGCCATTTTAGGATTGCGTTCTATGTATTTCTTTTTAGCCAATATGCTGGCCAAATTCAGTTATCTGGAATATAGCCTGGTCGCTATTTTAGCTTTTGTTGGGTTAAAAATGCTGCTGCACGATTATATTCACGTTCCGGAATGGGCTTCTTTAGGATTTATTGCACTTTCACTACTGGTTGGAATTTTGGTTTCATTAAAATTCGGAGAAGAAAAAGTACTAACTGATTCAGAGGAAGAATAATTTGTCATGAAAAATTGTAGTATGAAAAAAGAAATCATGTGATTTCTTTTTTCATACTGATAACGACTATAATATTTTAATCCTTATTTTTTAATACTATAATAAGCATTCCTTACAATTGGAATACCTGATCCGGTGATTCCCTCTAAAGCCACTTTTATTTTGGTTTCCACTTTTGTATTGTAATAATTTACATTAGCATTTCCTGCTTTATCAGGATGAACATATGGATTCCAGTAAAGCGTATTTCTTACAGCCGATTTAGTATCCTCTGAAGAAATTTTTTCCAGATCTGGCGAATAGAAAACACGAGCCATATAAAAGCCGTCTACCTCTTGTTGTATAGAATGGGAATATTCATTTTTAAGCCTGTTTCCTGAACTTGGTTTGGTGTAAATTGCAATAATACCATTACTGCTCTCATCTCCAAAATACAGTTTTGCCTGACTTCCTTTTATAGCGTCTATTTTTTCTATATCTGCCAGATAAATAGCATCTACTTCTTCTTTAAAAGCAGTCATTCCATTTATGATAAAAAGCGGCGGCGCTTCATAACGTGTAAAACGAACAGTATCATCAAAAGACACAACCCCTGATATTTTTTGCTGAATAAGCTCATAAATATTGGTAAACAAACTTATATCCTTATCTACAGTATAACTCGCATCAGGAATTCCAAAATAAGAAATTGATCTGGATTTCTTTTTTCCTGTAATACTGACTTCATCCAGAATATTTTCGGGTTTTACTCCAAAAGCTGTATATTTTTTAAAGACGTTTTCAGCAATTAGTTTTGTTGGTTCATCCCAGTTAATGGGTTCATTTTTAAAATCTACAGTCATAGGAGATCGCTCAAAAGAATCTACTATTATTTCACCTGTATACTTTCCTTTTTCATTTCTGGAATTTAATGACATTTTCGTTTTTCCGGAAAACATGATATTTTCAAATTTAAAACTTCCTGTAGAATCAGTAAACGTCTTAAAATTATTCATATGTTTTTTATTCATCAAAACCATTCCTATTCTTTGATTCACTTTTGCCTTACTGCCAAAAAGCTGCTTAACCCTGCCGGTTATTGTAAAACCTTTTTCGGCTGTATACTTAATATTATCAGTGGATTTTGGTGTAGTTTTCCATACAAAATCACGCCAGCCTTGCGTTAAAAGTAAATTCTCTAAATGATCAAGTCGTTTTAAATTGGCAGCATCAAAATAATATCCCGGATTGTGTACCTTACCCCTAATATCTGATTCCATCAAAAAATATGAACTAATGTTTGTTCCGAAATCTTTCTCTTCTGTCACGCCATTCATATCGGTTACACTTAATGAAAAACTGGCAGATTTGGCGACACCTGCTTTAGATTTTGAAATTACGTTTATTGCAGCTTCTTCATTGGGCTGATAACTTGTTTTGTCTGTTAATAGCTGAACGTCTAAATCCTGATCTTTTTCAATATAAATTAAACGCTCGCTAAGGGGTTTTGAATTGCTGTCGTATAAAGTTATGTGACTTATACCTTCGGGAGTAATATCTTTAGGGAGTTCAAAAGACACAACTGTTTGTATAACTGTTTGCGGGCTTTCAAAATAAGTGATGCCTTTTGCTTTACAAACAACTGCAAGCACTGTATTTGGACTTTGTAACAAGGTTTCTTCATTAGTAATTATTGATATAATACTTTTGCCCCTTAACACCCTGTAACTTAATAAATAGCCTGACTTAGTAACTTGTGGAAGTTCTGTTCTCAGTTCTGGCCTGTCGGGAAACTTAGTTTTGGCGTAATAATTTTTTCCTGCAATGGGAATTATCTGAAATTTCCCCATGCCATCATGAGTACTTGAAAAAGAAGTAACCAATTCATTATTGGAATCAAAAATTTCTCCCGTAACATTTATTGGATTTCCTTTGGCATCAACAGCCTTAAAACCTACTACACTTGCCACATTTTGTAAAAGCGAACCGCCTTCAGGGAAGAAATCAACTTTGAAATTATTTTGTTTGCTGATTTCTGTGATCTTTACGTCTGAAATACTATTTTGAGTTTTATTAGGTTTGGAATGTGCTTCAAAAACATCTATGATTTCAATATTCTTTTTAAATACCAAATCTTCACCAAAGTTTCTGTTCCAATTGGTATAAGCACGTAACTGGTAAACCCCGGGTTTTACACCTAAAGAATCAGATAAGTGAAAATCGCCATTGCCTAAACCCATTTCTAAATTGGTCTTGTTTCTGGCAATGATTTTAGCATCTGACGAAATTAATTCTACATATAAAATATTGCTGTTATCAAAGAGCAAATTGTTGTACGCACGGACAGTGTAGGCTTTATAATACAAATCATCTCCAATAAAATAACGGGAATTGTCTGTATGAAGATATATTTTTTCTATTTCAGGAATTGTTTTGTTGTCTTGGGCCTGTAAGCAGCTACATACAGCAATAAGCAATAAAAAATCAACGAACCTGTACTTTTTTTTCTGAGTAAAAAATTTTAACATTTTAAGATATACATTTTTATTAGAGCATTAAAAAAGCTAAAAATATATAAAAATCTTATTAATTTAACCTAAAATACAAAATAATAAAATTATAGAAATTATTTAACTGAAGTATTTTGGAAGCCAAATCTATGGAATAAAAAAAAAAGGAAATCGTAAGATTTCCTTTTTATGCTTTCAAACTAATCATTAGTTTAATTTTTTAACGTTGCTATCATCAATATTATACTTTTTAATAACTGCATTGTAATCCGAATAATCTGGTTTATTAGCCGATTTTGCTGTCCCTGTAGGGGATCCCGGTACAATTACAATTCTAAAAGTCTGATTATTTAAGTATGAAGGAGTTAATGATAAATCATAATTTCCTCGAGCATAAATAGTAAAATCTTCTCTACTAAAATCAAAATCGTAATCAAGCTCTCTAGTAGCAGAAGGATAAAGTGTTCTAGGAATTAATTGCCAAATTGGAGTATTAGCATCAATAGTTCCAGCCAATCTGTATATCAAAATAACATCATCTTCAAAAAGCACAGGATCAAGTTTTTCGTATATATTATATCCATCTGTTGCATTATAACCGAAATTTACATTTTGAAGTTCAAAAACTTCACTAATAGTATCATAGTCAACATCATTATCATCATCCGAACAACCAGAAAATGCAAATAATCCAACAACTGCGAAAAGGGTCAATATCTTTTTCATAATTTTTTATTTTTAAAGTTTATATATTAAAGGTAGCCCAAAAATCAAACCAAAAAAAACACTTTGGCCATTTCTCTGCTAAAAAACCTATTATTTTTTTGCAACTTCCTGATTTTTAAGCAATATTTTACTAAAAAATAATACATGATAAGGCAACGAATTTTCCCAATATTCCCAGGTGTGCGCTCCGGGGCGTTCAGTATAATCGTGTTCTACCTTATTATATAGCAATCTTCTGTGTAATTCTCTATTAGGTTCAATTAAAAAATCATCAACGCCACAATCAATAATCAATGGCAGTCTATTGGCTTTCATTTTATCTATCATATTTAAAACCGCGTGCTGCTCATACATTTTTATATCATTACTCTTATCCCCAAAAACAGGTTCAATCAATTTAAGAACCTGAGCAGCAGAATCCCGATTTAGCATTCCACTCATATCAACAGCACCACTCATGCTTCCGGCAGCACAAAATAAATCAGGATTTCTGGCAGACAAGTACAACGCACCATGACCTCCCATTGAAAGCCCCGTTATGACACGCCCATTTTTATTCGCAATGGTTCTGTATGTTTTATCTACTTTCTGGATCACTTCTTTAGTTACAAAAGTTTCAAACTGGCTTCCTGTATTGACAGGACTGTCGATATAAAAACTAAACGTTTCACCTTCAGGCATTACAATAATCAAATTATATTGGTCTGCCAGATTTTTTACAAGTTCTTTATTTGGCGTATTCTTCAGCCAGTCACCAAAATGTCCGTAAGCTCCGTGCAATAAATACATTACAGGAAATGTCGTTTTGCTTTTAGCATACGAATTTGGCAACACAATGGCAGCTTTATAGGTTTTATTCATGGCAGCACTGGAGACTTCTAAGGTATCTACTTTTGCTGCATAAGACATTCCTGAAGATGACAGGATTAACAGTAACATTAAAATTTTTAAATTTCTCATAAGTGGTTTTGAATAGTTATAATGTAAATATACCTTTTCATTATTAAATAAAAAAACCGGCAAGTTTACAACAAGCCGGTAATTAAGAAAGTTTTGAAAGCTTACATTATTGAGGTTCTGTGCTCCTGTCTGTATTCTGAAGCGCTTTTGCCTGTATACTGTTTAAACGACTTACTGAAATGACTAAAGTTATTAAATCCGCTTTCATAACAAACTTCATTTATGCTAATAGGTTTTTCGGCCAGAAGTTTAGATGCATGAACCAGACGATATTCATTTACGAATTCGGTAAATGTTTTATTGGATATTTTTTTAAAATAACGACAAAAAGACGGTGTTGTCATACTTACCATTTTAGAAACTTCGTCTACTGAAATAGGTTCCTGAAAATGATCTTTTACATAACTAAACACTACATTTATCCGGTCATTGTCGGGCATTTGCATTTCCAGTAAAAATCCATCTGCATTTAGAACGGTATATTCTTCAGAAGAGGCTAAATCTTTTAGAATACTTAAAAGAGTCAGGAAACGCTCAAACGGAGATTTGTTCTCCATCAATTCCATCCTTGTTCCGATTATTTTTTTTGTTTCTCCACCAAACGCAATTCCTGCTTTGGCCTGTTCAAGGAGCTGTTGAATTTTTTTCATTTCGGGGATTCCAAAAAACTCATTTCCTAAAAAGTCAGGTTTAAAATGAATTACAGTTTCATCAGTATTACCTGTTTTTTCATTGGTAAATCCGCAATGCGGCAAATTAGATCCTATGAGAATGAGAGAACCGTTTGTATAATATGAAATATGACTTCCTATTTGCCTCTTACCTGCCCCGCCATTTACAAAAACAATTTCGATTTCAGGATGGTAATGCATCAAATGCGATTTGCTGTTCGTTTTTTGAGCATGTTTAGTATAAGTAAACGAGCTTCCGTAAGAGTTTGATATTATTTCAAGAGCTGGGGCAATTGGTTTCATTTCGTAATGATTAAATAATAAGAGCAAATTTAACAAAAATACCTAAAATAATTCAAATTTTAACCTACAACGCTTTCGCTACTAAGAATAACGCATAGAAATCAACAACAAACTGAAATATTTTAACAGGACAAAATTAGACCTTAAATTCAAAAAAAAGGTTATTAAAAGGTTTTAAAATTTTAATCATCTGGTTTGTTCAATAGTAAATTAAAAACATATTGAAGTAAAATCTAACACATAGCTTTAAAATACTTTTTTTATTAAATATACAAATAACATCATAAGTCAGCTCCTACAAGATTAATAAATATTAATTTTTTTCTGACATAAATAACGAATACTTCATAAAATCTTTTAAACGATTTAGACATTCACAACAGAACATTCTATTTAAAGAATATTAACAAATTCAAAAAAACTTTGAGAATAATTCAAATTTTAACATATAACGGTTTCGTAAATGAGAATACAGCACATATATCTGCAAATACTGTTGTGCACTTTATCGTAGGATCAGAGTAATTTAGCAATATCAAATTAGAAGAAATAATCTAAAAAATATATCATGAAAAAGACGTTAAAATTAAGTTTAGTATGTGCAGTACTTTTTGGAACAAGTACTTACGCAATCGACGGAAATGGAGATTTTGCTCTTCATGTAATAAAAGGAAACGGTAGTGAAGTAACTTTTGCATTAAATAATGTAAAAAAAGCATACTTATCAATCTATGATCAGGATGGTACACTTATTTATTCTGAAAATGCTTCTGGAGAAAGAGGTATCTTAAGAACTTTCAGTTTTGAAGAATTTCCGGCAGGAACTTATTTCTTACAAGTAGAAGACAGTGTAAAAACTACAAAACATGAAATTACAATAAAAAACAATGTTGCTGTTATATCCAGAAAAGCAGTTTCATCAATTTATAAAGCAGGTTCTTCTGCAAACAATACAAGCGTAGCAGTACGCTAAAAAAGTTTATGCTTTTCATAGTATAAAAATGAGGTTAGATAGTTAGTAAAGTTTAAAACTTAACGGTTTTTGAAACAGCTCTTGGTGGTTCTTGAGCTGTTTTTTTTATTTATATTCTTTAGACGCAAGATTGCATCCTACTCAAATTATTATAATTAGAAAGATTAAAAAACAGTTATTAAACAAGATTCAGAATAGATTTTAGTTTTAAATAATAGTTACCAAATTAACTAAATAAATAATAATAATTTCACATTTTAACCTATATCGGTTTCGTAAATGAGAATTTAGCATATAAATATGAAAAATCAGTTGTGAGAAATTATATATTTCTGAAGTAATTTAGCATCAGAGAATTAGAACTATTAATCAAAAAACTATTATCATGAAAAAGATTTCAAAATTAAGTTTAATAGTTGCTGTACTTTTCGGAACAAGTACTTATGCAATCGACGGTAATGAAGGCTTTAATCTTCATGTACTAAAAGCGAATGGAAACCTAATCACTTTTGCACTAAACAAAGTTACAAAAGCAAAATTAGCAATCTATGATCAGGATGGAACATTAATTTATTCTGAAAATGCTTCAGGTAAAGATGGAATTTTAAGAACATTCAGCCTGGAAGAATTTCCGGAAGGAACTTACTTTTTAGAAGCTGAAGACAGCATCAAAAAAGTAAGACATGAAATTACTGTTGCAAATAATAAAACAGTTTTATCATCTAAAGCAATTTCATCAGTTTACAAAACAGATTTTGCCAAAAGTGCAGATGTTGCTGCTAAGTAAACAGTACAATTTCAAAATTTGTATAAAATGGTCAGAATGGGTTAGAAAATTATAACACAATGTTTTCAAGAACAGCTCTTTGTCGTTAAAGGGGCTGTTTTTTTTATGCTCACTTTTTTCAAAACTGTTTCCCCGGTTATAACTTATTTAATTTTCATTCTAAGTAATGTGTCCTTAATTTTAAATAACTTAATTTTTGTTAATTCAGCACATGAACTAAAAATCCAGAAGAATAATTTTCTGGAATAAATTTTAATCTGTTTACTCAATTTTACTCATTTTATCAATAAAATTATGTTTAAGAATTAAAAAAGTAAAACATTTTAAACACATTCATAGTATAAATTTATTATTATCATTTTTTTTTCTCATATAAATTACGACATTCTAATTAAAACATTTTATTGAATTATAGATTCGCAATTCAAGTCGAAATATTGAAAAATTATATACATATTCATAAAAACACCAAGAATAATTCAAATTTTAACATATAACGGTTTCGTAAATGAGAATATAGCACATATATCAGAAAATATAGTTGTACAATTTTCTATATTGCTGAAGTAATTTAGCAGTGTAGATTTAGAACAATAATTAAAAAAATATAATCATGAAAAATATCTTAAAATTAAGTTTAGTAGTTGCATTACTTTTTTCAGGAATCAATACATATGCAATTGATGGTAATGAAGATTATATCCTTCATGTAATTAAAGAAAATGGTAACGAAGTTACTTTTGGATTAAACAAGGTAACAGAAGCAAAATTAGAAATATACGACCAGGATGGCACTGTAATTTATTCTGAAACTGCTACAGGTAAGGACGGAATTCTAAAAAAAATCAGATTTGAAAATTTCCCTGAAGGATCTTATATCTTAAAAGTAGAAGATAAAGTAAAAACAACAAAACATGAAATTACTATTGCTTATAATAAAATAGTTTTATCATCTAAAGCAATTTCAACAGTTTATAAAACAGAGAATGCTGCAAAAAGTACAAGCGTAGCAGTACGCTAAAAAAGTTTATGCTTTCATAAAGTATAAAAATGAGGTTAGATAGTTAGTAAAGTTTAAAACCTAACGGTTTTTAAAACAGCTCTTGGTGGTTCTTGAGCTGTTTTTTTTATGAATTTATTTTAAGGCAAATTTCAGCAAAATATAAAATAAACCTATCGATTACCTTACCTGTAATTCTTTTGAATACTTTGTTAAATAATAATCAAATTAACATTAACGATAGAGATAATTCAAATTTTAACCTATAACGGTTTCGTAAATGAGAATATAGCATATATATCAGAAAACACAGTTGTGCAGTTTGCTGTACTATTGAAGTAATTTAGCAGTATAGAATTAGAACAAACAATTAAAAAAATAAAGCCATGAAAAAGATGTTAAAATTAAGTTTAGTAGCAGCAGTACTTTTTTCAGGAATCAGTACATATGCAATTGATGGTAATGAAGATTCATCCCTTCATGTAATTAAAGGAGAAGGCAGCAAAGTAACTTTTGGATTAAACAATGTTACAAAAGCCAAATTATCAATCTATGATAAAGAAGGAACCCTAATTTATTCTGAAAATGCCTCAGGCAAAAACGGAATTTTAAAAACTTTCAGCTTCGAGGAATTTCCATCAGGAACTTATTTCTTAGAAGTAGAAGACAGCGTAAAAACAACAAAACATGAGATTACAATAAAAGGTGATATTACAGTTATATCAGCAAAAGCAATTTCATCAGTTTACAAAGCAGGATTTTCTGCTAAAAGTACAAGCGTAGCAGTACGCTAAAAAGTTTATACTTTTCATAGTATAAAATGAGGTTAGATAGTTAGTAAAGTTTAAAACTTAACGGTTTTTAAAACAGCTCCTGGTGGTTCTTGAGCTGTTTTTTTTTGTTATATATTCTCACATTTAAAAAAATTAAAAGTCAAAATCAAAAAATATTTAACAAAATATTACTTAAAAAACACAAATCGTTGAATGTTAAAATATTAAAAATTGTTCAAAAAAATAAATCCAGACTCTTACTAAAACCGTATATGCATTAACAAAAACACACAAATACTTTTAATTCAACAACTTAGTGTTAATAAAAAAAAGAATAAAAATTTTGAAATTAAACAACTATTTGTAGTTTTGTCAATACCACGAAAAGAAAATTAAAATTAAAAATTAAAAAAAAGAGATGAAACAAATTTTAAGACTGAGCTTTGTTGTAGCTGTATTTTTAACAACACTAAGTACGTATGCAGGTAATGAAAAAGGAGATTATATTTTGTATATAAAAACCGGAAATGGAAAAGTAGTAACCTTTACATTAAATGCTGATGAAAAATCAAATTTTTCAATCCTTGACGAAAAACAAAATTTACTTTACACAGGAGAATTTTCTGCTAATGAATTAGAAGTTTCAAAAACCTTAAGCCTTGAAACGTATCCTGCCGGAACTTATTACCTAAAAGTTTTGGAAAACAACAAAGTGGTAAACCATAAAATTACCGTTTCTACAAAAAAATCAAAAACAATTGCGTTAGACCAGTCAGTAAACGAAAGTCCTGCTTTTCGTCGCTAATCATATTTTGCCCCCTAATATAAAAACAGCTCCTCCCCAAGGGCTGTTTTTTTATTTATTACCTTTCCGTAACCCATATCCAATTTTTACAAGTTGCCAAAAAAGGTTAACTTCTGATGGAATCACTATTTTTTGAAATTCTTTGTAAAAGCAATAATGCACAAAAGCATACGTATAATCTAAGATATCAATAGCTGTGCAAGTTTGCCTGAATTCCGGCCGTAATTCACTACTGTTGGCAAAACAAACATTTCCGGATTCTTTTTCGCTTGAAAGTAGCAAACCTAAATGATCTGTAAATAATTTAATAATTTCACTATTTAGTACAACCGCTTCAGGAGTTGATTGATTAAAAAGAGTTTCAATAGTAAAATAATTTTTGTTCGTATCCTTTAAAAGTTTTAAAACAACATTCTCTACATCATTATCATCAGAAAACTGAGGAATTTCCTCTACTCTCAAATTGTTTATTTTATTCGAATACTCCTGGATAGTCATGATAAAGCTGGTTTAATCTATAAAGTTTATACCATATAATTTTCATTAGACATTTTTCTGCATTAAAAATGTCTGGAAACTTTTAGATAACACACCATAAATAGTTAAAATTCATAAAAAAAGCATCCAAAAAACACATATATCACTGATTTAGATATATTTGCAAAAACAAAAACAAAAAAAAATACCACAAACGATTCTCTTAAACCGATGCTTATGCAAAAAAGACTTGTTATTTTAATATTAGGGACTATTTTTTCATTCAGCGCTGCTGCCCAAAATGATAAAGTCTTTATTACGGACAAAGTAAGCGACGCATATGCTTATGTTGATGTAATGAAAACGTATGAAAGAATTGCCGCAAAAGGCTATAAGTCGGTAGATTTATTTCAAAAATTAGGAGATTCCTCTTTTTCACATTACAAACTGGAAAAAGCGGCCGAATGGTATGGCAAACTTTTTTCACTGACTTTAGACTTAGCCCCAGAATATTATTATCGTTACGCTGAATCGTTGCGGTTTATTTGCGAAAACGAAAAGGCTGATGCTGTTCTTGAAAAGCTGAAACTGGTTAAGAAGAAGGTTTGATTTTTTATAAAAAAGAAAAACCTCCTAAATCTGAGGTTTTCTTTAAAATCTACATATTCCTTCTATACTGCCCACCAACTTCAAACAAGGCCGAAGTAATCTGTCCTAACGAACAAACCTTTGTAGCTTCCATCAAATAATCAAATAAATTTTCGTTTTTAATGGCGGCTTCCTGTAGTTGGAGCAAATGTTCATTTACTTTTGCTTCGTGAACTTTATGTAAATTGTCCAGCATTGTAATCTGGTATTGTTTTTCTTCTTCGGTGGCACGGATAACCTCAGCCGGAATTACTGTTGGCGATCCTTTTGAACTCAGGAAAGTATTCACACCTACAATTGGAAAATCTCCGCTGTGTTTTAAGGTTTCGTAATACAAACTTTCTTCCTGAATTTTAGAACGCTGGTACATGGTTTCCATTGCACCTAAAACACCGCCTCTTTCTGTTATTCGATCAAACTCCTGCAACACAGCTTCTTCAACTAAATCTGTTAATTCTTCGATGATGAAGGATCCCTGAATTGGGTTTTCGTTTTTCGCTAAACCTAATTCTTTATTAATAATCAGCTGAATCGCCATTGCTCTACGCACCGATTCTTCTGTTGGCGTGGTAATCGCTTCGTCGTAAGCGTTGGTATGCAATGAATTACAGTTGTCGTAAATCGCATACAAAGCCTGCAAAGTTGTTCTGATATCATTGAAATCAATTTCCTGTGCGTGCAGCGAACGTCCGGAAGTCTGAATATGGTATTTCAGCATTTGGGCTCTTTCGTTGGCTCCGTATTTCAGTTTCATGGCTTTTGCCCAGATTTTACGGGCTACACGACCAATTACCGAATATTCAGGATCTATTCCGTTGGAGAAAAAGAACGATAAATTGGGTCCAAAATCGTTGATGCTCATACCGCGGCTCAAATAATATTCCACGTAAGTAAAACCATTTGAAAGCGTAAACGCCAATTGCGTAATGGGATTTGCTCCTGCCTCTGCTATATGATAACCGGAAATCGAAACCGAATAGAAATTACGAACATTCTTATTGATAAAATATTCCTGAACGTCGCCCATTAACCGCAGGGCAAATTCGGTAGAGAAAATACAGGTGTTCTGCGCCTGATCTTCTTTTAAAATATCTGCCTGAACGGTTCCCCGAACCTGAGATAAGGTCCTGCTTTTAATTTCGTTATAAATATCCAAAGGCAAAACCTGATCACCCGTAATACCCAAAAGCATTAATCCCAAACCGTTGTTCCCCTCTGGTAAATCGCCCTGGTAATGCGGGTGCTCTACTCCTTTTTCTTTATATATTTTGTTGATTTTTGCTTCAACTTCTTTTTCTAAATAATTGTCTTTGATGTATAATTCACATTGCTGATCAATTGCAGCATTCATAAAAAAGCCTAATAACATTGGCGCAGGCCCATTGATGGTCATACTTACGGAAGTCAAAGCATGAACCAAATCGAAACCTGAATAGAGTTTTTTAGCATCGTCCAGACAGCAGATGGAAACTCCCGCATTTCCAATTTTTCCATAAATATCAGGACGCAAATCCGGATCGTTTCCATACAAAGTCACACTGTCAAAAGCCGTAGAAAGACGTTTTGCAGGCATTCCCGCACTTACATAATGGAAACGCTTGTTGGTTCTTTCGGGTCCGCCCTCCCCGGCAAACATTCTTGAAGGATCTTCGCCTTCACGTTTAAACGGATATAATCCAGAAGCGAAAGGAAATTCTCCGGGAACATTTTCCTGTAAATTCCAACGTAGAATATCGCCCCAGCCTTCATATTTAGGCAAAGCAATTTTTGGAATTTGCAAATGCGATAAACTTTCAGAATGTGTCGCGATTTTAATTTCTTTATCACGAACCTTGAAACTGTAAACCGGATTTTTGTATTTCGTTATTTTATCTGTCCAATTCAGAATAATTTCCCAATTGTACGGGTCTAAATCCATTTTTACTTTATCGAATTGATTGAGTAAAAGATTTAAGAAAATTCGGTTTTCGTCGTGTTCTGCAATTCCGCCTGGTAAAACAGACGAATCTTCTATTCCTGCTTTTGTAATCTGAGGCACTTTACCAGAAACAGATTCTATCGTTTTAAAGATACCGTATAATTTTTGAGCGACTTTTTGCTGTGCAATTGCAGTTTCATCATAACTTCTGTTATTCTCGGCAATTTCAGATAAATATCGTGTTCTTCCTGGCGGTATCACGAATATCTTTTCGCTCATTTCTTTGGTGATTTCAAAAGTCGATTTTAAGTCAGAATCGGTTTTTTCTGCCACTTTATCCATAATCGCTTTATACAGCGTGTTCATTCCCGGATCGTTGAACTGGGAAGCAATCGTTCCAAAAACAGGCATTTCATCAGGATTTTTATCCCAAAGATTATGATTTCTTTGATATTGTTTTTTAACGTCACGCAAAGCATCAAGTGCGCCACGTTTATCAAATTTATTTAACGCAACTAAATCCGCAAAATCAAGCATATCGATTTTTTCGAGTTGTGTTGCTGCACCAAATTCGGGTGTCATTACATATAAGGAAACGTCTGAATGATCCATAATTTCGGTATCCGACTGACCGATTCCTGAAGTTTCCAGAATAATCAAATCGTATTTTGCCGCTTTTAAAACCTCGATAGCCTCTGAAACATATTTTGATAAAGCCAGATTAGACTGACGTGTTGCCAGCGAACGCATATAAACTCTCGGATTATTAATCGCATTCATACGGATCCTGTCTCCTAAAAGTGCGCCACCGGTTTTTCTCTTGGAAGGGTCCACAGAAATTAATCCAATCGTTTTTTCAGGGAAATCAATTAAAAAACGGCGAACCAATTCGTCTACCAAAGACGATTTTCCTGCTCCACCCGTTCCTGTAATTCCTAAAACCGGGATTTTAGAATTAACATTTATTTCGTGAATTGTTTCAAAAGCCGATTCTGCTATTTCCGGAAAATTTTCTGCAGCCGAAATTAAACGTGCAATTGCGGTTGGTACTTTATTTTCGATATGGTCAATTTCTCCGTTCAGTTTATCTCCAATGGGAAAATCGGCACGTTCAACCAGGTCATTAATCATTCCTTGTAGACCTAAAGAGCGGCCATCATCAGGGGAGTAAATTCTTGTAATACCATATTCATGTAATTCATCGATCTCGCTGGGAAGAATTACTCCGCCTCCGCCTCCGAAGATTTTAATGTGACCTGCGCCTTTTTCGCGAAGCAGATCATACATATATTTAAAGTATTCATTGTGTCCTCCCTGATAGGAAGTCATTGCAATAGCATTTACATCTTCCTGAATAGCCGTATTAACTACTTCTTCAACACTTCGATCATGACCTAAATGAATTACTTCAACACCCGTTGACTGAATAATTCGGCGCATAATATTAATAGCGGCATCGTGTCCGTCAAATAATGAAGCGGCAGTAACAATTCGCACTTTATTTTTAGGAATATATGTTTTTTGAAGTTCCATTTTATGAATATGATAATTTTATAGCGCAATTTACAAAATATTTTATCAATTCAATGAAACGATAATTTTATGTCAGTCAAAAATATTAGTATTGGAAACATAGAGATTACTATCGTCCAAAAATATATTTAAGGAAAACAAAATAAAACATTGATTTTAAATGAATTACTTTACTTGTGAAGTAAAAAGGATTCCGGTCGTCTGAGCTATAAGATTAAAAACTCCTTTTTATTTTTGATAAAAATTCATGAGTGACCCCTAAATAAGAAGACAGGTTTTTATTATTTATTTTTTGGGTCTTTTGGGGATATTTTTTCACAAACTCAATATAACGCTGTTTCGAGGTTTTATTTAACACATCAAGAAGCCTTTCCTGTATGGCAATATTAGCCCTTTCTACCATGAGGATATGAAACTGAATCAATTTTGGAACCTGTTTAAACAACAATGCTTTGTTCGATTTATTGATGACCAGTATCTCACTGTCTTCTATTGCCTTGATATTGTATTTTGTCAATTTTTGGTAATAGAAACTTTCCAGATCGCACATCCATTCGTTCTCAAAAGAAAAGAAAATCACACTTTCTGTTCCGTTTTCATTCAAAATATAGGTTTTAAACCCCCCTTTCAGGATAAAACCTTCGTAAGCATTATTAGAATCCTGAATTTGCAGAAATTCATTCTTTTTTAATTTGATGAATTCTGTTTTTTCAAGTATCAAGCCCCACTCTTCATCTGTAAGAGTGATTTTTCTTTCAATATTCTGCCTTAGTTCTTCGTACATACTTTTAATTATTTCTTAATTAAAATTTCTAAATTTCTAAAATTTGGGAGTGAATTTAAATAATGTAATCGATTACGCAAAAATATAAAAATTATATTATACTCAAATTAAATATGTAAAAAAAATTAAATATTCAATTTAATTACAAAATCATTGAACAAGTTCAATATTTCTGTAAGAATTAATAAACATCTTTGCAATACTATAAAATGTAATAATAACCAAACAAAAACTATCATGACATTTAAAACCAAATTTACTATTTCGCTATTTGCGATTGTTTTAAGCTTTGCAAGCTGTAACACTGAAGACGTTGCTGAGCAAAATACTGATGCTTTAAGTAAAAATCAGACCGCTTCTCCTTCGACTTCTAAAGTAGGAGTTTGTTCTGAAGTTCCGGGATGGGCTTCTCAAAACGGAGGAACAACAGGTGGAGGCACCTCTTCTGAAACCACAGTAACTAATTACTCTCAATTAAAGTCAGCTATTGAAAATAGCTCGGTAAAAGTAATCAAAGTTACCGGTACGATTACCGTATCAGCAAGATTGTCGCTACAAGACCAGACTGGCAAAACCATTTACGGAACCAGTGGAGCAAAATTAGTTTCAACAAACCAGACAAAAGATGGTTCCGGTATTCTAAGTGTAAAAAGATGTAAAAACCTGATTATCAGAAATCTTGTTTTCGAAGGTCCGGGAGCATACGATACTGACGGATGGGATAATGCGATTCTTGATGACTGCCAGAATGTATGGGTGGACCACTGTGAATTCAGAGATGGTGTTGACGGAAATTTTGACATCAAAAACAAATCTGATTACATAACCGTTTCGTATACGAAATTCACTTACCTTAAAGCTCCAAGAGCCGGAGGCTCAGGAGGATCTGACGATCACAGGTATTCTAACTTAATTGGTTCAAGCGATGGTGCTACTGCAGATCGTGGAAAATTAAGAATTACATTTGCACGTTGCTGGTGGGCTAGCGGATGTAAAGAAAGAATGCCAAGAGTACGTTTTGGAAAAGTTCATATCATCAACAGCTATTTCAATAGTTCTGTTAGCAACAAATGTATTGCAGCAGGATTTGAAGCAAACATTCGTGTTGAAAACAATGTTTTTGAAAACGTTAAAAACCCTATTGATTTAATGACCGGCCTTACTGCTGTAACAGTTACATCAGGAAACGTTTTCACTAACACAAGCGGAAACAAGGCAGGAAAAAATACAGCTTTTACACCTCCGTACACTGTTGTACCGCTTTCTACATCAGCTATTAAGAGCGATATTACTGCTAATGCCGGAGCTACATTTTCTGGTAATATTTGCGGATCTTTCTAAGTATAAAAAAAATTATTAAAGAAAAGCTATCCAAATTGGGTAGCTTTTTTTTGTTTTTTAGTTCTAATAAGCCGCTTCTGAAAACCAAAATTTTCTAAAATAGCCCCGATGGGAACGATATCCCGCGCTTTTTTTGCGCGGAATTTAGTGGACAGCGGGACAAAAGTTAATTATGAAACAAAATGTTTGTGCTCCTGGAATAAAATTGTGGCTTTGTTTTTGAAAAGTAGTATTTTTGAAACTTATAAAACCCCATCAATGAAAAAGATTTTATTATTAGCTATTACATTTTCACTTACATCTTGTGCTCAGGTACAACAAACACTAAATCAATTACCTCAATTATCCTCTCAGATTCCGGGAGTTGGCGGTGTAGATATTGCTTCAGGTTTGAAAGAAGCTTTAAACAAAGGAATTACGCAACAAGTAAGCAAACTGACCGCCGTTGATGGTTTCTATAAGAATGAAGCCGTGAAAATTTTAATGCCGGCAGAATTACAAAAAGTAGATGCTACTTTACGAAAAATAGGTCTTGGTTCATTGGCAGATGAAGGAATTAAAGTATTGAACCGTGCGGCTGAAGACGCTGTAAAAGAAGCTACTCCTATATTTGTTTCGGCTGTTAAAAACATGACTTTTACGGATGCCAAAAATATTTTATTAGGCAATGACAGTGCTGCAACAACTTATTTACAAGGCAGTACAACTACAGCTTTGTACGGAAAATTTAATCCTGTAATTAAAAGTTCGTTTGAAAAAGTAGGAGCTGATGTTATCTGGACAAAAATTATCAACAAATACAATACAATTCCGCTGGTGAAAAAAGTAAATCCTGATCTTACTGATTACACAACTAATCAGGCTTTAGCAGGCGTTTTTAAAATGATTGCCGTAGAAGAAAAAGAAATCCGCAACAACATTAGCGCAAGAACAACACCTTTGTTAAAAAGTGTTTTTGCTATGCAGGATAACAAATAAGCCATTAACCGATTAACCAAAAAATTATAATGCAAAAAATAACTATCCTGATTCATTGCAAGGATCAAAAAGGGATTATTGCTGCAGTAACAGCTTTTATTGCAAAAGTAGAAGGAAATATTACCTACATCGATCAGCATGTTGATACGGAACAAAATGTGTTTTTTATGCGATTGGAATGTGATTTGACAAATCATCAAATAAGTATCGAGGCCATAAAAAAAGATTTTAGCCAAACCATTGCTGCTGATTTTGATATGTCATGGGATTTGTATAATCAGGAACAGAAACCTAAAATGGCATTGTTTGTTTCTAAGTATGACCATTGTTTGTTTGATATTTTGGGCCGCTACAGTGCAGATGAACTAAATGTTGAAATTCCGGTAATCATCAGTAATCACAATGATTTACGTTCTATTGCTGAACGCTTTGACATTCCGTTTCATTGTGTTCCTTTTACAAAAGACAATAAGGAAGAAGGTGAAGCCAAACAAATTGAATTGTTAAAGAAATACCAGATTAATTTTATCGTTCTGGCACGTTACATGCAAATTATTACCCCTGGTTTAATTTCACTTTACGAAAATAAGATTATCAATATTCACCACTCCTTCTTACCGGCTTTCCCTGGAGCGAAACCTTACCACTCAGCTTTTAAAAGAGGAGTAAAAATTATTGGTGCCACGAGTCATTACGTAACAGAAGAATTAGACGAAGGTCCGATTATTGAGCAGGATATTGCACGTGTTTCTCATATCCATTCTGTTGAAGACTTTATTATGAAAGGACGTGATCTGGAGCGAATTGTTCTGGCACGAGCCATAAAACTGCATGCTGAACGCAAAACAATGGTTTACAGCAACAAAACAGTTGTTTTTTCTTAAAACCAAAGACATATAAAATTAAAGAAGCCGTTTCAAATAATACGAAACGGCTTTTTCTTTGGAAAATATTTTGATATTATCTCTTAATCACACGGATTGTTTTTCTGTTACCTCCCTGAATTGCAATAACATTGTACACACCGGTTGCATAATTACCTCCAATTGTCTGACTACTAACTTCAGAAATATCATTGAATTCAAAGCTATCAACTAACCTTCCATTCATATCATAAACGTTTATTTCAATTTTATCAGTACTTATTGAGGCTATATCTAACTGAAAAGTTGAACTTACAGGAACCGGATAAGCTACTACTTTAAACGAAACATTTATTTCTGAAGGATTTTCAACACCTAAACTAGGGCTTGTTTTAACAAAAACACCCGGAGAACCAATTTCAGTACTGCTGTTAGCTGCAACAAATGCTCCGTTAGTACCTGCTGCACTCAATTGCGTAACCGCTTTAGTTATGGTTGTAAGTCCGTCTGTATTATCAAATGTTTTGAAAGTACCAGTTGATGAAGCCCCAAACAATACAGAAGCTACTGGCGTACTGCTTACTCCGTTGTATAAATTTACCTGATCTCCACTTCCACTTAAACCAATACCAGATCCTGTATAGTTTCCGATTTTTAAACCTGCTGGCGGATTAGCACCAAACCAGTTCGTTAAAAAAGCTGTAGTTTTTACGGCTAAATCATTCGTTTCAATAAAAATTACAGATTCTCCCGGAGCAATACTTGTAATTCCGTTTAATGCTACAGCTGCTGCAGGCGACTGTGAATTATCATCTACTTTCCATCCTGTAATATCAACTGCTACAGCTTTAGTATTCGTAATTTCGAACCAGTCAGCTCCTACAGGACTGTCACCACTTGACCAGGGAGCTACTTCAGAGATAAATAATTTCCCTGTAGTTCCCGGAGAACCGATTTGATTAGCATCATTTTTGGCAGCAAAAGCATCATTAACACTAACCTGACTTAATGTTGAAATCGTAGCGTTGTTAAGACTTGCTGCGTTATTAAATGTTACATTGGTAGTTGATGTTCCAAAAATAACATTTGCTTTCAAATTTCCACTCGCATCAAATAAATTTACCTGATCGCCTCCTGAACTTAAGCCTATTGAACCTCCTGTGTAACTTCCTACCTGTAAACCTGCCGGTACATTGCTTCCAAACCAGGTTGATTTGAAATTAGCAATGACAGTAGCATTATTTACAGCAGTTGTCTCTAAGAAAATTACAGATTCTCCCGGTTTAATGGTGGTGATACCATTTAAAGCTAAAGCTGAAGAAAATGCTTTAGAATCGTCGTCTACTTTCCATCCGGTAATATCAAGATCAGTTGTTCCGTTGTTCGTTATTTCAAACCAATCAGCGCCAACAGAAGCGTTGCTGCTGGACCACGGCGCTACTTCTGTAATACTAACTGTTGCAATTGGTGCTACTTCATTAGCCACATCTGTAACTGATAAGGTAAAGTTAACAGAAGCATCAGGAGTAGAACCTACGGTTGTATCATCTACATTTACAGTAACAGCATAACTCGTTTTAGTTTCATAATCCAATACTGTTCCTGCTTTAATATATAATCCTGCACCAATGATTTGAAAAGAACCTGCATCTGCACCTGATAATGATAAGGTATTTGTTCCTAATCCGTCATCGGTAACCAAAATATCTGAAATTTTAACTGCTGGTGTAGTGGTGGTATTCTCTAAAACAGAATTTGTTGTGTTAGCTAAAGCAACAGCTGTTGGCGCCTGATTTGGCAAAGCAGAAGGGGCATAAACCCAAAGCTGCGGATGGTCAATGTCTCCACCTCCATTTTCATTTACGATATATAAATTACCATTACGGTCCATAGTCATTCCTTCATGCTGCTGATTAGCTGCATCTAAAGGATTCCCCGGATCTGATACGATAGTTAAAGTACTTGAAATTATACCGTTTGGGTCTATATTTACCACTTTGGCATTTTCCTGGCTTAAAACCAATAAATTATTATACAAAGGCTGACCATTTAGCGCCGGTAAATTCGATAAAGCAAAAACATCCGCAACATCAGAAAAACCTAACAAAGCAGGATCGAAAAGATTTACAGAATTATCTGTTGTAGCAGAACCGTTAGTCGCAGTCCCGGCATTAAAATCGATTCCGGTCTGAAAAATCCCCATTGGAGATATCTCTTTTAAAACAATATAGCCATTAGTCAACGGATCATATGAAAGGCCTTCTGTTCCTGTGTTATTAACAAACGTCCCTAATTTTACGGTTTTCGCATTGCTTCTCGTAAGCGTAGTTCCGGCGGCATAAGTAAATAAAACGACTTGTCTGTCGCGTTCTTCTGTCATTACAAACTGACCATTACCTATATAAGTAATTCCTTCAGAATCATAGAAATCAGTACCCTGAGGACTGCTTCCCTGAGCCAAAGTCATCGTATCGATAAATTGTCCTGTTAGTGAAACCTGAGTAACAGAAGTAGTTCCATCTCCCACAATAAAAAGTGTATTGGTATCCCAATTGTATGTAACCCCGGAAGCTTCCTGAGCCAATAAATTATTTGTTGGATGAGCTGTCCTTGTTGGCTCCGGTAAATCGTATCGTCCCACTCTAACGTAAGTCGAAAGATCTATAGTCTGAGCGATACTATTTTGATTAAACGCTAATATTGCCATAATCGAAAATAATCCTGTTCTTAGATTATAAAATAATTCGGGTTTAAAAGCGATTAAAAAATTGTTTGATTTTAATAGTAAAGATTTTATCATATTAGTAAATTTTAATTTCACACAAATCTATTTAACAGCAAAATTTTGAATTTAATGGAATGGTTACTTTATGATTAACTCTTTGTATTTATCAATTAAGTGAATGTTATGAAACAAGTAAGCACAAAAAAACCGCCTCAGATTATGAGGCGGTTTCTATAATTATCAGGAAAAATTTATTTTCCTTTTCGTCTTTTTCGTTCTGCTTTAATCATTGATAATTCGCGACTCGTTTGTCCAGCTACAGAAGTGTTTTCTTCAGCACGGCGAATTAAGTACGGCATCACGTCTTTTACTGGTCCAAATGGCAGATACTTAGCAACATTATAGCCATTTTCGGCAAGATTGTAACTGATGTTATCGCTCATTCCATATAATTGTCCGAACCAGATTCTGTTATCATTTTTTAAAATTCCTCTTCCCTGCATTAATTCCATCAGTTTATAAGAACTCAATTCGTTATGAGTTCCCGCAAAAATTGACATTGTATCAAGATGCTCTAACATATAAAGTACAGCTGCATCATAATTCTCATCAGTAGCTTCTTTAGAAACACAAATTGGCGAAACATATCCTTTTTCTTCGGCCCTTTTATTTTCTTTTTCCATATAGGCACCACGCACTAATTTCATTCCAATATAAAAGCCTTCTTTTTTGGCAACCTCATGCAATTTTTTCAAATAATCCAAACGATCCCAGCGGTACATTTGCAATGTATTGAAAACAATAGCTTTTTCTTTATTGTATTTTCGCATCATTTCGGTTACCAAATCATCTGCCGCGTCCTGCATCCAGCTTTCCTCTCCATCAATAAGTAACGCTACATCTTTATTATGTGCTTCACTGCAAACTTTATCAAAACGAGCCACAACCCTGTCCCACTCTGCTTGCTCAACAGAAGTCAAAACTTGTTTTTCACCTAACTTCTCATACAATTCAAAACGCCCTAAACCAGTTGGTTTAAAAACCGCAAAAGGAATAGCAAGACGTTCTTTAGCAAATTCAATTGTTCTTAAAGTCATTTCTAAAGCGGCATCAAACTGCTCTTCTTCTTCTTTTCCTTCAACTGAATAATCCAAAACAGATGAAACGCCTTTTGTAAACATTTTGTCTACTACAGTAAGACAATCATCCTCATTCACACCTCCGCAGAAATGATCGAATACAGTAGCGCGAATAAGACCTTCGACAGGAAGATGTGCTTTAATAGCAAAATTAGTAACAGCAGTTCCGATTCTCACTAAAGGTTCGCTGTCAATCATTTTAAAAAGAAAGTAAGCCCTGTCAAGCTCTGTATCACTTTTTAACGAAAAGGCAACCTGAGTATTGTCGAATATTTTTTCCATTAAGTTTAGTTTTGAGGCAAAGATAAAGAGTGTTTTGAATATTATTTAACAAAATCCAGATATTTTTAAAAATTCATAACACTATAATATTAGTTAAAATTAACTGATGGATTCTGGTTTAAAACAATAAAAGAAAAATTCAGAACTTAAAGAGTAAATAAATTTCTTAAAACTTAATCAAGTAAATTTTTAAAGATTATAAAAACTCATTTTAAAACAAATTAGAATCAGTATTTGAATATTATTTAGTTAAAAATGCCTTATTTTGCGGATTCAATTAACCGAAGAATTATGCAGTCTATTCAAGCAAATAATTATTTAGTACATTTTAACCAAAATGCATACGAAGCTTTAAACAACCATTTAAAAGAGAATAAATACTCTAATATATTTGTCATTGTTGATGACAAAACAAATGAGTATTGTTTACCTAAATTTTTACCTTTATTAGAAACCGATTTAACAATCGAAATTATCGAATTTGAATCAGGCGAAGCCAATAAAAATATAGAAACGTGTATTGAGGTATGGAATGTTCTTACTGAATTAGGTGCAGACAGAAAATCGCTTGTGATTAATCTTGGCGGAGGTGTTGTAACAGATTTAGGAGGTTTTGTCGCTTCTACATTTAAACGCGGGGTAAATTTTATCAATATACCAACTACTTTATTATCTATGGTAGATGCTTCTGTTGGAGGAAAAACAGGAGTTGATTTAGGAAATCTTAAAAATCAGATTGGCGTAATTAATGTACCTCAAATGGTTTTAATTGACACGCAGTATCTCGAAACTTTACCACAAAGTGAAATGCGATCCGGTCTTGCAGAAATGCTGAAACATGGTCTTATTTATGACGAGGCATACTGGAAACAGTTTTTAAATCTACAATCAATAGATTACGCAGATTTTGATGAACTGATTTACCGCTCTGTTGAAATTAAAAATGACATTGTAATTCAGGATCCAACAGAAAAAAACATTCGTAAAGCATTAAATTTCGGACATACTTTAGGACATGCTATCGAGGGTTATTTTTTAGAAAGTGAACACAAAACAACATTGCTGCATGGTGAAGCTATTGCTGTCGGTATGATTTTGGAAAGTTATATTTCTTTACACAAAAACCTTATTTCAGCTGAAGAATATACAGAAATCAAAACGGCAATTAAAGGCATTTATGATGATGTAAAATTTGAGGAAGAAGACATAGATCCTATATTAGAGTTGCTTATTCATGACAAAAAAAATGAGTATGGTTTAATTCAGTTTGCACTTATTGAAGGCATCGGGAAGATCAAAATTAATCAATCTGTTGAAAATAAATTAATTCTGGATGCGTTTCAGGATTATAAGTCTTAAAGTTTTTTTAAGGAAAAGCGTTGCATTAGGTATATATTATTTTTTACATTTGCCACAATGAAAACAAACAGCAGACAAAGACATTTCAGCTCTTACAGAAACCGCCTCAATAGTTCTTTATTAAGGATGTTGAACCGTTTTTACAATAGCAGAAGTCCGTTTTGTCTGGACGTTTTTTTATGTTCAAAGGCAGAGCACGAAAAACTGGAAATTGTATTTGCCAATATCAGGGTTTGAATTTAAGATTTAGAGACGTTACTAAATTAAAATACATTCTAAATATTGGACTAAATGAATACAAAATATTCTGATTTAATCAACCAAACCTATTATTTTCCTCAGGAAGAGTTCAAACTGAACAAAGACAACTTATTGTTTCATAATATCGATTTGATGAAATTGGTAGAACAATATGGTACTCCTTTAAAATTCACTTATCTCCCACAGATTTCTGAAAACATCAACAAGGCAAAAGCCTGGTTCAGAAAATCAATGGAGAAAAATAAATACGAAGCAAAATACTACTACTGTTATTGCACAAAAAGCTCTCATTTTGAATACATTATGAATGAGGCATTCAAAAACAATATTCACGTAGAAACTTCATCTGCTTTTGACATTAACATTGTAGAGAATTTACTTGAAAATGGTAAAATCAATAAAAGTACTTATGTAATCTGCAACGGATTCAAAAGAGACGAATACATTACCAATATTGCAAGACTGATCAATAATGGGCATAAAAATACCATTCCTATTATTGATAACTACGAAGAACTTGATTTACTTCAGGGAGAAATAAAAGGTAAATTCAAAATCGGAATTCGTATTGCTGCTGAGGAAGAGCCAAAATTTGAGTTTTATACGTCAAGATTAGGTATCGGATATAAAAACATCGTTTCTTTTTACAAAAAACAAATTCAGGAAAATGATAAATTAGAGCTTAAAATGCTTCACTTTTTTATTAACACCGGAATAAACGATACAGCATACTATTGGAATGAGCTGGTAAAATGTATCAAAGTATACATTGCACTTAAGAGAGAATGCCCTACCCTTGACGGCCTGAACATCGGAGGCGGTTTCCCTATTAAAAACTCACTTGCATTCGAATACGATTACCAATATATGATTGATGAAATTATCAATCAGATCAAAATTGCCTGTGACGAAGCTGAAGTTGATGTACCTAATATTTTTACAGAATTCGGATCATTCACTGTAGGCGAAAGCGGTGGTGCCATTTATCAGATTTTATATCAGAAACAACAAAACGACAGGGAAAAATGGAACATGATTGACTCTTCCTTCATTACCACATTACCTGATACCTGGGCTATAAACAAACGTTTTATTATGCTCGCGGTAAACCGTTGGAATGATACTTACGAACGGGTTTTATTAGGTGGTCTGACTTGTGACAGTGATGATTATTACAACTCAGAACAGAATATGAACGCCATTTATTTACCTAAATATAATAAAGAAAAACCATTATATATTGGTTTCTTCAATACAGGGGCGTATCAGGAAACCATTGGAGGATACGGAGGTTTACACCACTGTCTGATTCCACAGCCTAAACATATTTTGATTGATCGGGACGAAAACGGAATTTTAGCAACTGAAGTTTTCTCAGAACAGCAAACTTCTGATGATGTTTTAAAAATTTTAGGATACACTAAAAAAGCATAAAAAAAATCTGCAAATTAAAAGTTAATCGCTATAAAATTATTAATTTGCAGTATCCCCAAAAAGGTTAAACTTTTAATTCAAAAAAAACAAAAAACAAAAAAAACAAAAAAATGAAAGGACCAATCAGTCAGTTTATTGAAAAACATTACTTACACTTTAACTCTGCTGCCCTGGTTGATGCTGCAAAAGCCTACGAACAGCAATTGGCAAACGGAGCTAAAATGCTGGTAAGTATGGCTGGCGCAATGAGTACTGCAGAAATTGGTAAAATTTTTGCCGAAATAATCAGACAGGACAAGGTTCAGATTATTTCATGTACCGGAGCTAACTTAGAAGAAGACATCATGAACTTAGTAGCACACTCTCATTATGAAAGAGTGCCAAACTATCGTGATTTAACCCCGGAAGATGAATGGGCCTTACTTGAAAGAGGATTAAATCGTGTCACCGACACTTGTATCCCTGAGCATGAAGCTTTCCGTCGTTTACAAAAACACATTTATAAAATCTGGAAAGATGCAGATGAAAAAGGAGAACGCTATTTTCCGCATGAATTCATGTATAAAATGCTACTATCCGGCGTTTTGGAAGAATACTACGAAATTGATTTAAAGGACAGCTGGATGTACGCTGCTGCTGAGAAAAATTTACCTATTATCGTTCCCGGATGGGAAGATAGTACAATGGGTAACATTTTTGCATCATACGTAATTAAAGGAGATTTGAAAGCCTCTACGATGAAATCTGGTATTGAATATATGACATTCCTTGCTGACTGGTATACCAAAAACAGTGAAAACGGAATTGGTTTCTTCCAAATCGGTGGTGGTATCGCAGGAGACTTCCCTATTTGTGTAGTTCCAATGCTCTACCAAGACATGGAAATGCATGATGTTCCGTTTTGGAGTTATTTCTGTCAGATTTCTGATTCAACAACCAGTTATGGATCGTATTCAGGAGCAGTTCCAAACGAAAAAATTACTTGGGGTAAATTAGACATCAACACCCCTAAATTTATTATTGAGTCGGATGCTACAATTGTTGCTCCGTTAATTTTTGCTTATTTATTAGATTTATAGGATATTTATGAAAAGAGTTATAGTAGACTACGCCAAACTTACCAACGAAATTTTAAATCTTTTGGTAGAGAAATTTCCTGACGGTTATGATGATTCGGATGTTATTCGTTTCAGAAATGCTAAAAACGAATTAGTCGAAGCTGTTGAAGTTCGTACTGAAGACACTATTTATTTAGTAAAAATTAGTACTAAACTTGCTGACAGAATCGAAAATTATGATGAAGACGATGATATGGATCTTGATGTTGACACAATCGAACCAGTAAAAGGACTTGATCTTGATGACGATAGTGATGATGACGATGATGATGACAATCAGGATAAACCTGATGCGGATGGTGGAGATGGAGATGACGATGATGACGATGATGATGACAAAGACGATATCGGTGACGAAGATGATGATGAAGACGATGAAGATTAATTCATTGACTAGTCCTGAATAATTGATACAGATTATTAGACAAATATATTTAATTAAACACCTGTAAGAACTTTTTTTGCAG
>NZ_JAADZV010000007.1 GCF_010645075.1 Flavobacterium limi | reverse complement strand
CCAAAAAAGTGATTTTTAAATAAACCAGAAATAATAAGATTAAAAATCCGATAGCGTAAGTTATCGGATTTTTTTGTTTAAAATCCCTAAATGTGGGTATTGTAACGGGTTAAGTATAATTATAAATTGCATGTAAATTCTTATTAATAATGTAATTCAAAAATAACTTTAACTTAAATTCTTATTTTGAAATCAAAACTACAACCTTTCGTCATAATTGTTTTTTGTTTTTTAACCTTTCATAATAATGCCCAGCAGGGAAAATTAGATTCAACCTTTAATACTTATGATGATGGTCATAATGGTGATGGTTTCAATAATGCAGTTAGAACTTTATCGATGCAAGCGGACGGTAACTTAATTGTTGGGGGAGATTTTTTAAGTTTTAATGGAAAACCACTTTCATATTTGACCCGCTTGAAAACAGATGGAACCCTAGACGGAGATTTTGATATAGGTTTGGGTTTTAATGGAAAAATATATTCTTCTTATATTCAGTCAGACGGCAAGATTATTATTGGAGGTAATTTTACCAGTTATAATGGTGTAGACACAGGGAGGCTGATTCGCATAAATAGTGATGGTTCACATGATATTACTTTCAATACTTCATTAGCCGCAGGTACAGGGATAGTTAATCAAATTGCGCAGCAATCAGACGGGAAAGTAATAATTGTTGGAAGTTTTACAAAGTATAATAGTAATACGGTAAACAGGATTGCCAGAATTTTGCCTGATGGAAATTTAGATAGCAGTTTTTTGACAGGTTCCGGAGCTCCTTCAAATATAAATTGTGTTCAAATTCAACCAGATGGAAAAATTGTTGTAGCCGGTAGTTTTATAAAATTTAACGGTGTAGATGTAAATCGAATAATTCGTTTAAATCCTGACGGAAGTTTAGATACGGCTTTTAACATTGGGACTGCTTTTAATGAAGAAATTCATGCAATGGTTTTACAGGCAGACGGCAAAATAATATTAGGTGGTGAATTTACAGATTATAATGGAATTGCCGCAAATAAGATTATTAGGTTAAATTCAGATGGAACAAGAGATTCGGGGTTTTCATCAGGAACAGGTTTGAGTAATGGTACTGTATATGTGATAAAATTAGATGCATTTGGTAATATTCTGGCAGGTGGTTCATTTACCGATCAGTATAATGGTGCTGATGTAAACAGGCTAATACTTTTAAATGGTGATGGTACAATAAAAACAGACTTTGATATGGGCGGAGGTCCCGGTTCTGCATCAGTATATAGTTTAGAAAATTCAGCTGATGGCGGCTGGTATATTGGTGGCTCATTTTCAGTTTTCGACTCCTTAAATCAGGGAAAACTAGCTAAGATTGATCCGAATGGAGTTCATGATATAAGTTATCTCTCGGCAGGAGTTGGGTTTGATAATTCTGTTTTCAAAGTATTGCCCGTGTCTGATAACAAAACTATGGTTTTTGGTAATTTCTCAAAGTTTAACGGAGTTTCATGTTCAAAAATTGCCCGTATTTTGCCTGATGGAGATTTGGATAGTACCTTTAATTCAGCTGAGACAGGAGCAAATAACACTATAAAAACGGCAGCACAGCAATTAGACGGTAAAATGATTATTGGTGGAAGTTTTACCACTTATAACAATGCAGTTTGTAATCGCGTTGCCCGTATTTTGCCTGATGGAGGATTAGACTACAGTTTTGTTTCCGGAAGCGGTTTCAATGGCCAGGTCTTTTCAATAGCCATTCAATCAGATCAAAAGATACTGGCAGCGGGTAATTTTACGAAATATAATGGTGTTACGTTTGGTCGTGTAGTAAGACTTATGCCTGACGGTACAATTGATGGAGGTTTTCATGTTACTACAGGAGCCAACGGAATAATTGATGCAATACTAGTTCAGCCAGATGGAAAAATCGTCTTAGGCGGACGATTTGATACATTCAACGGGTTAGGATATTCCGGATTAATACGTTTAAATCCTGACGGCACTATAGACAGTAGTTTTTCTGTGGGTATTGGGTTTGATAAAAACGTATATGCACTTGATTTACAATCTGACGGAAAAATCATTGTGGGCGGCTCTTTTTTGAATTATAATGGAGTTTCTAAAAAACGAATTTTACGACTTAATTTAAACGGGACATTAGATACGACTTTTAACTCCGGAACTGGTTTTAGTAATGGCGATGTTCGAAGTATTTTGGTGCAGGCCGATAACAGGATTTTGGTCGGAGGAGCATTTTCTGGAAATTATAATGGTACAGCTTCTTTACGTTTATTGCGTTTGACTTCAAATGGCATTTTTGATCCCTCATTTTCGACAAGTTTAAACAGTACTTTGTACACCATGGAATTTACGGTTGACCATAAACTGATTGTTGGTGGTAATTTTAACTCGGTTTCAGGAGTTGCCAAACACAGGATTGCACGTTTGAAATTATGTACTAATAGCTCAAAGTGGGACGGTACAAATTGGTCAAATGGATTTCCGTCAGAAGGAAAAGAATTAATTTTTGAAGAAGATTATTTGTTTTCCGCTTCAGCGAATGCATGTAACTGTAGTATTAACTCCGGGAAGACAGTAACAATTTCAGGCGGAAAAACTTTAGGATTGAGTTTTAATTATTCAGGATCCGGAATTTTGATTTTAGAAGACACTGCGTCTTTGTACCAATCAGATGATGAGATGGTCAATACAGGGATTATGCATCTTAAACGCAAAACTACTCCTATTCGAAAATTCGATTATACCTATTGGTCATCTCCGGTTGAAAATCAAAATCTGATAGATGTTTCACCAACGACTTTATCAGACAAGTTTTTTTCTTTTGACCCCGAAGTAAATTATTGGCAAGAGGAAATTTCATCTACAAACATGAGGTTAGGAAAAGGGTACATCATTCGCGGACCACAGAATTTTTCAGTTTCAATACCTGAAAAATATGAGGCAGTTTTTAAGGGAATCCCTAATAACGGAAAAATAAAAACTACTATTGGCGGTGCAGATAGTTTCAATTTAATAGGCAATCCATATCCTTCAGCTCTTGATGCAGATGTTTTTTTAACAGATAATATGGGTGTTATTAAAGGGACACTTTATTTCTGGACTCACAATACACCACTGGCATATAATAAGTATACTTCAGAAGATTATGCAGTTTATACACTATTAGGAGGTGTAGGAACAAGAGCTTCCCTGGCTTCTGGTGAAAATAAAAGTTTACCAGACGGAAAAATTGCTTCAGCACAATCTTTTTTTGTTCAGAGTTTAACTGCTGAAGAAGTGAAGTTTGATGATAGTATGAGAATCATAGAACAGAATTCGTCTTTCTTTAAACCGTCCAAGTCAACAGAAAAAAAGAAGATAGTACAAAAAAACAGAATATGGCTTAATCTTACCAATGAACAAAATGCATTTAAACAGCTTTTAATTGGTTATGTTGAAGGAGCAACAAACGATTACGATATACCTTTTGACGGCGAATCGTTCAATGGAAATAAGTATGTTGACTTTTATAGTTTTAACGAAGAAAAAAACTGGGCCATACAAGGCCGGGAATTTCCTTTTAAAGACTCAGATGAAGTTTTACTGGGATACAAAACAGAAATCGATGGAAATTTTGCAATAAGTATAGACCATTTAGATGAAAGTTTTAGAAGTCAATCCATATATCTTGAAGATAGAGACAAAATGATTTTACATGATTTAAAAAAAGAGTCTTATGTTTTTTCAACTGAAAAGGGAACTTTCAATAATCGTTTTGTTTTAAAATATGATAATAAAACGCTTCATCATACTGTTGATGATTTTTTGGAGAATAAAAAAGAAGTTATCATTTATCAAAAGAAAGAACATCTTGTTATTGAATCGAAAGATTCAGCCATTCAAAAAGTTCAGGTTTTTGATATGGCTGGGAAATTGATTTTAGAGCAAAATACCAATCAAAATTCAATAATAATTTCTAATCTAAAACAAAAAAACAAAGTCCTGATTTTAAAAATTAAAACGGAAAATGCTTTGGAAACTAAGAAAATACTCTATTAGCCTTAGTCTCATTCAGTAAATTTTCATGTGTATTTAGTATTGCCTTTTCATTTTTATAATCAATCCATTTTTGACCTTTGAATTTTCTCATCATAATATCAAAATGCCTCATAATAAAAACATTATAAGCTGCTTTAGATAAGTTTGCGATGTTTTTGGGAAAAGAGCGTAGACTCATCGAAAAACCAGGTGTCAAGTACTTCATATAATGCCAATAACCTTCTGGCATATATAACATTTCACCATGTTTGAGGTTTGTGATATAGCCTTCGGCATTCTTCAACGCTGGGAATTTTTCGTAATCAGGATTATCAAAATCAATGTCTTCTCTTGAAATTAAGGCATGCGGAACTTTATACATATATTTTGACTGATCGGGTGGAAAAATCATACATTGTTTTTCTCCATGAAAATGAAAATGCAGGATATTCGAATAATCAATATCAAAGTGCATAAATACCTTGGAATTCTCTCCCCCAAAAAAAAGCATTGGCATTTGTTTGACTAATTTTAGGCCAATATCAGGCCACAAGAAATCATTTTTCAGAGAAGGGACATCTTTCATTAAGTTGTAAAGAAAAATGCGATAATTAGTAGGTTTTTCTTCAAGCAGATCGATATAATTACTCATTTTCATTGTAGTATGAGCTTCGTTAAATCCATCTTCGTGGTTTACTGGCCTGTCATCGTATAAAGGCACAGTTTTCTCTCCCGCTATTTCTTTAATATAGGATAATTTCCATTTATGATAAGCTGGCCAGTCTTCGGTCAGTTCTTCAATTACAACGGGAATCTGATTTTTTACATATCGGGAAATAAAATCGGCTTTTGAGATCTTTTTTACCCTTTCTATTTGCTTTAAATTCATGTCTTTATAAAAATTGCGTCTGACATTTAGCCAGACAGCAATTTAGAAATAGTATAGTGTATCAATTAACTCAATCGCTTAAATTTTTGACTTAATCGAAATTTAATGATTTATTAAACTAAAATAAAATTCCCTGCTTAAAGTCGCTACAGCTCTTCAGTTTGCTCTCTGTTTCTTTCATTCAGTTTTGGATTTCCTATATCATATTTAAAACCAATTTTGAAAAATGCTATTAGAGAATTTAAGAATAAACTAAGAGAACCATCTCAGATGAATAAAATAAAAAAATGCTTTTGACTCCAAATTTGTCAAAAGCATTTTATATTTTTAGGCTTAGTTAAATGTTAAACTTTTAATTTTCCTGAAGCTTCAACATTTCTTTCGATAGTATGTCCTGGTCTTGACCATTTTGGTTTTTCGCCTAATGGTGCAAATTGAGAGTCTGCAGCTTCTACAGTTTGTGGCTGAGATACTTTTGTAAAAGGTTTTTGCGGAATCAATCCCAGCATTTCAAACATTTTCATGTCTTCGTTTACATCCGGATTTGGCGTGGTAAGTAATTTATCTCCTGCAAAAATAGAATTGGCTCCTGCAAAGAAGCACATTGCCTGACCTTCACGGCTCATATTGGTTCTTCCTGCAGATAAACGTACCTGCGTTTCAGGCATTACGATTCGGGTTGTGGCTACCATACGAATCATCTCCCAGATTTCAACCGGTTTTTCATCTTCCATCGGAGTTCCTTCAACAGCAACCAATGCATTAATTGGTACAGATTCAGGCTGTGGATTTAAAGTAGAAAGTGCAACCAGCATTCCGGCTCTGTCTTCAATACTTTCCCCCATTCCGATAATTCCACCGCTGCAAACCGTTACATTGGTTTTACGGACATTTTCGATAGTTTCTAAACGATCTTCAAAAGCACGTGTTGAAATAACATCTTTATAATAATCTTCCGAAGTATCTAAGTTATGGTTGTAAGCATATAAACCAGCTTCTGCCAGACGTTGTGCCTGATTTTCCGTAATCATGCCCAAAGTACAGCAAACTTCCATATCGAGTTTGTTGATGGTACGAACCATTTCTAAAACCTGATCGAATTCTTCACCGTCTTTTACGTTTCTCCAGGCAGCCCCCATGCAGACACGCGATGATCCGCTGGATTTGGCACGCAATGCCTGAGCTTTTACCTGGCTTACGCTCATCAAATCATTTCCTTCAACTCCTGTGTTGTAACGTGCAGCCTGTGGACAGTAACCGCAATCTTCCGGACAGCCTCCGGTTTTAATAGAAAGTAAAGTAGATACCTGAACTACATTCGGATCGTGTTTTTGTCTGTGAATTGTTGCTGCTTCATACAGCAAATCCATCATTGGTTTATTATATATGGCGATTATTTCGTCTTTTGTCCAGTTGTGTTTTGTAATGCTCATTGATACATTGTTTTTGAAGCTTCAAAAGTAGTTAAATTGTTCTAATCAACCAATGCTGATTTCTCTAAATGAATATTTGGCAGTTATTTTCAAAAAAGAAACACCCTAAAATCATAAAATTGTAGTTTTTTATGAGTTAGAGTGCTTAAATGATTGTTTTTATTTTCAAAAAGTTAATCGGCTATATATTTGTTGTTCCAGTATAACATCATCATTAAGGTGACAATAACTGAAGATGCAAGCCCTTCAAATAATAAGCAGATGCAATAAGTTGGTACTGAAGGGTTTCCTCCAAACATGAAAGCTTCAGATAGTGAGGCAACATATGCATCCCCACCTCGTGCATAACTATAAACTAATAGTCCGAAAACGCTCATCGACACTCCAACTACAGAAGTAGCCATTGCAGAAACAGCATTGGATACAAAATTAGTTTCTCCTTCGTGAAGGTTCATTTGCATGGTTCTGTTTACGCCATAAAAGATAAAAAATACATTCAGGGTACGTAAATAGAATAAATCTGCTAGACCTAATACATTCATCAATAAAAAATAAATGCCTATGCCAAGGAATATTAGAGATCCGTTGACAATTTCTTTTGGTAATTTCATGATGGTTATTTTTAATGAGGTTAATAGTAAATATTTGATAAACAGCAAAATGTATATTAAATTTACTAAAAAAATAAATACGTTGATTTAAAAATAACGAAAAGTATATATTGAGTTTTTAAAGTATACTCACAAAATCCAATGCAGTTTTTTTGTCCAGGTTTAATTGTTCTTTTAACAAATCGACTGATTCAAATTTTTGTTCTTCGCGAAGGTATTTGAGCAGGGAAATTTCAAGCTTCTGTTCATAAATGTCAGCCTCAAAATCAAAAAGATTTACTTCAATAGTCTGTTTTTGACCATCTACAGTGGGGTTGAAACCAATATTCATCATTCCGAAAACTTCTTTTTCATTAATAAAAGTCTTTACAACATACACACCGTTTTTAGGAATTAGTTTGTAATCTTCTTCAATCTGTATATTCGCTGTCGGAAAACCAATAGTTCTTCCTAATTGTTTTCCTTTAACAACTTCACCGGTTAAAAAATAAGCATATCCCAGATATTCATTTGCCAGAGTCATATTTCCGTCCTGCAAAGCTTTTCTGATTTTGGTGGAACTTACTGAAACATCCTGAATTTCCTGTGCTGAAATTTGTTCCACTTCAAAACCGTATTCAGCTCCAAAAGCGATTAAATTATCAATATTGGCTGTTCTGTTTCTTCCAAAGCGATGGTCGTGACCAATAATTATTTTATGAATATGAAACTGCTCAACTAAAATGGAGTGTACAAATTCTTCGGCGGTTAATCTTGAAAAATTCTCGTTAAACGGATGAATAACAAGGTTTTCAATGCCGGTTGCTTCCAGAAGTTTAGATTTTTCGGGAATGGTATTTAAGAGTTTTATCTCTGATTTTTCCTGAAGGACCATTCTTGGATGCGGAAAAAAGGTAAGAACCAGACTTTCATATTTTCCGTTTTCAGTGTTTTGAGTAATTCTTTCCAGAATTTTTTTATGGCCAATGTGGACGCCATCAAAAGTGCCAAGAGTTAAAATTGTTTTCTTGGTAGAGTGGAAATCGTTAATAGAATGAAAGAGCTTCAAAACAAATTATTTAAGATGCTGCAAATTTATACTATCTATTTTAAATCTGATACTAACGTGAATTGATTTTTTAATTTGATTCGTTTAGTTTTTGTGAAAAAGAAGTAATTCGTCGATGCGCAATAAATATCTGTCGAGAATTGAGAAGAATTTAACTTAATTGATTTAATTTTGATTCTCTAATAACCTCTTGATTATGAAAAAACAGCTACTAATCCTGCTCTTTATTTTTTGTTGTATTAATGTTCATGCACAAACAAATGTTCTTTGGGAGAAAGTTAATTCGGTTTCAGCTAAAAAAACAGGAAATAGGATCGATCAGGATAAGTTATATTATAAGCTGAATGAAAATCTTTTAATTCAGAAAATTACAGCTTCGGGCAGAACGTCAAAAAGTGCAGTTTCAGAAATTACTGTTCCAAATGCTGATGGAGATTTAGAACGATTTATGGTATGGGAATCCTCTAATTTTGATCCGGAATTGCAGGCTCAGTATCCCGAAATAAGGGCATATGTTGGTACTGGATTAGATGATAAAACAGCAAAAATTCATTTTAGTGTTGCGCCAATAGGTGTTCAGACTATGGTACTTCGTTCAGACAGAGCATCTGAATTTATAGAGCAAAATCCCGAAAATAAATCAGAATATGTATTGTTTACATCTAAAAATAAGGATACTTCAAAATCTCTAATTTGTAAAACTAAAGAAGAGAATATCCTAAAGATTTCAGCTAAAACAGCTAAAACAGCATCTAATACGAAAACTTTAAAAACACTTCGACTGGCATTATCCTGCACAGGTGAATATACTGCATTTTTTGGCGGGACAAAAGCAGGAGCGTTAGCAGGGATGAATGCTACGATGACAAGAGTAAATGGCGTTTTTAATAAAGAACTGGCTGTGCAATTAACTATAATAGCCAATAATTTAGATGTTATTTATACAGATGCGACAACAGATCCCTATTCTAATGCTAGTGCAGGTGCAAATGGAGCCTGGAATGTTGAAGTTCAACGAACATTGACGAATGTTATTGGAAGCAATAATTATGATATTGGGCATTTATTTGGGCGTTCAGGAGGCGGAGGCGACGCAGGATGTATTGGCTGTGTATGTCAGAATCCTGCTTCATTGACTGATGAAAATGCCAAAGGGAGTGCTTATACTTCTCCTTCAAATTCAATTCCGCAGGGGGATACATTTGATATCGATTATGTAGCCCATGAAATGGGGCATCAATTAGGTGCTACCCATACATTTTCTCACGAAATTGAGGGCACAGGGACAAATGTAGAGCCTGGCAGCGGTTCGACTATTATGGGGTACGCAGGAGTAACAGATGATTATGATATTCAAAACAGTTCTGATGATTATTTTGCCTATGCAAGTATTTTACAAATCCAGAATAATCTCGCTACTAAATCATGTCCGGTTAGTACGCCAATAAATAATAACCCTCCTAATGTTATTGCGGGTCCAGATTATATTATTCCGATTAATACCCCATTTATTTTAACCGGAACTGGTTCTGACCCGGATAATGATACTGTTACGTATTGCTGGGAGCAAAACGATAGTGCCACCACAGCATCCGGAGATAATAGTATTGCTAAACCTTCAAAACCAGATGGGCCATTATTTCGTTCTCTGCCGCCAACAAGCTCAGCTATTCGATATATGCCAAGTTTTAGTTCTGTACTTCAAAATAGATTAACCACAACCTGGGAGTCAGTTTCATCAGTAGGAAGAGATTTGCATTTTTCCCTGACAGCAAGAGATAATGCTGTTTTAGATACTCCTCAGACTAATAGTGATAATATGACTGTTACAGTAAATGCCGCTGTTGGTCCTTTTGCAGTAACCTCACAAAATACAAATGATATTGGTTGGCAAAAAGGTTCTTTTCAGAACATAACATGGAATGTTAATAGTACCAATACATTACCAGGTTCTTCAAATGTAAATATCAAGTTATCTACAGATGGAGGCTTGACTTTTCCTGTAATTCTCGCGTCAAATACACCAAATGATGGCTCTGAGACTATAACAGTTCCTTCAGATATAACAGCTACAAATTGCAGGCTGTTGATTGAGCCGGGTGCTAATATTTATTATGCCTTAAATTCAAATCCTTTTTCGATAGGATACAACTCGGCAACGACTTGTAGCACTTATAGTTTTGGCAGCTCGTTTAACATACCGTTTGGGTCTGTTTTTACAACAAAAACAGTAAGCGTTCCAGCTTCAACAGGAATAGTTTCTGATGTAAACGTAACTGTAAACGTAACTCATAGCAGGTTTTCAGATTTAGAAATTCAAATAGAAAATCCACAGGGGACGATTGTAAAATTGTTTGATAAAAACTGTGCAAGTACTAATTCGACTTTAATATTGGGATATGATGATTCGGGAGTTGAATTAGATTGTTCGAAGATAACAAGTCAGATTGTTATTCCGGCAGAATTTTTAAACGCTTTTAATGGACAAAATCCTCAGGGAACCTGGGTGTTCAGGGTGCGTGATGCAGTTTCCGGAAGTTTCGGAACTATAAATTCTGCTTCAGTAAATATTTGCAGTCAAACATTTACATTAGATGATTCTCAATTTGAAGAAATAGATTTTGCGTTGTATCGAAATCCAAATCAGGGGAATTTCATAATTCAATTCGATTCGGATTCGACTAAAGTTGTAGAAGTAACGATTCATGACATATCCGGTAAAAAAGTGTATGACAAAACGTTTGACAAGGCCCCTTATTTCTATCAGAATATTCAAATGCAAAATCCGATTGGCGGGTTGTATCTGGTAACAATAACAAACGGTGATAAAAGAATTGTCAAAAAGATACTCGTAAACTAAATTTAAGAATTAGCCATTGCCATACAAACAATACTGATTTTTGTTCCGGGAATTTTGAGCAATGCCCTGGAGCATGCCTCTAATGTTGCTCCGGTTGTGAGGACATCGTCAACAAGTAAAAAATGTTTGTTATGATTTTCTTCTGAAATATGTACATCAAATACATTTTTTATTCCTTCTGATCTTCCCAAAAGATTCTTTTTGGATTGGGTTTTAGAATATTTTTTCCGAAACAAAATAGTTTCATTATAGTCGATACCCAATCCTTTGGACAATGCATTTCCAAAAGTAGCTACCTGATTATAGCCCCGTTCCTTAAATTTCTTTCGATGTAGCGGTACAGGAATTACAGCATCAAAAGGTACTTTAGGCTGAATGCTTTTTAAATCTTCTACATACCAGTCTCCCAGGACTGTTCCAATTTCTTCATATCCTTTGTATTTCAAATTATGAATTAATTCCTGTACGATTCCTTTTTTATTGAAATACAAAAATGCCGATGCATGTTCAATTTCAATTTTGCCATAAAACTTTTTAACAGCTTCATTTTTATTATCCAGGTAATATTGCGTCAAAGGCATTTCATGTCTGCAATTAGTACAAAACACAGTTTCATTAGTCATTAAAAGGGAACTGCAGCCAGCACAGACTTTAGGAAAGAAAAGATTTATTAAAGATTCAAACATATCTCAGGAAACTTTTTATTGAATAAATGTAAGATAAAAGCGATTAAAAACATTGGGTTTAATTGCTTTTTTTCTAAAAAATATTTACAGCCAAAATAAAAAGGCTTAATTATTACAACTTATTCGTTTAAAGTCACCAAATAATATAGAAAAATCCGGATTTATTTATAAAAAATTAAATATCAGTGGGCAATCTTCCACTATTTTTCTTTTTTTTAAACTCACTTTTTATATTTTTGCATCACTATGGCAAAACAAGAAGATATATTTAAGAATGTGGTTTCGCACGCAAAAGAGTACGGATTTATTTTCCCGTCAAGCGAAGTATACGATGGACTGAGTGCAGTGTATGATTATGCACAAAACGGCGTCGAGTTAAAAAAGAATATCCGTGAGTATTGGTGGAAATCAATGGTTCAGATGAATGAAAATATTGTCGGTCTTGATGCTGCAATATTGATGCATCCGACAACCTGGAAAGCTTCAGGGCACGTTGATGCCTTCAATGATCCTTTAATTGACAATAAAGATTCGAAAAAAAGATATAGAGCTGACGTTTTGGTCGAAGATTATGCTGAAAAGTTAAATCAGAAAGCTCAAAAAGAAATCGAAAAAGCAAAAGTCCGTTTTGGAGATGCTTTTAATGAGGAGGAATTTATTACAACGAATGCACGTGTTGTTGAATATCTTGCAAAGAAAAAAGAGATTCTGGCAAGACTTGCAAAGGGTATGAGTGAGGATCTTCAGGATGTAAAAGCTTTAATCGAAGAATTAGAGATTGCTGATCCTGAAACGGGTTCTAAAAACTGGACAGATGTGAAGCAATTCAACTTAATGTTCGGAACTAAATTAGGGGCTTCTGCAGAATCTGCAATGGATTTATATTTACGTCCGGAAACGGCGCAAGGTATTTTCGTGAACTTTTTAAATGTCCAGAAATCAGGCCGTATGAAAGTTCCTTTTGGAATTGCCCAAACCGGTAAAGCCTTTAGAAACGAAATTGTGGCAAGACAATTTATTTTCCGTATGCGTGAATTTGAACAAATGGAAATGCAGTTTTTTGTACGTCCTGGAGAAGAAATGCAATGGTACCATCACTGGAAAGAAGCACGTTTAAAATGGCATTTGTCTTTAGGATTAGGAAAAGACAATTACCGTTTTCATGATCATGAAAAATTAGCGCATTATGCAAATGCTGCTGCAGATATTGAATTTAACTTCCCATTCGGTTTTAAAGAGTTAGAAGGAATTCATTCCCGTACTGATTTTGATTTAAAAGCACATGAACAATATTCAGGAAGAAAACTGCAATATTTTGATCCGGAACTGAATGAAAACTATGTTCCATATGTTGTAGAGACGTCTGTAGGTCTGGATCGTATGTTTTTAGCTGTTTTTGCAACATCGTTGCAGGAAGAGGTTTTAGAGGACGGATCGACTAGAACTGTGTTGAAATTGCCTGCAGTTTTAGCTCCAACAAAAGCTGCTGTCTTACCATTAGTGAAAAAAGACGGATTACCGGAAGTAGCAAAAAAAATCATCGAAGATTTAAAATGGGACTTTAATGTTGCTTATGATGAAAAAGATGCAGTTGGCCGTCGTTACAGAAGAGCAGATGCTTTAGGAACACCTTTTTGCATTACTGTGGATCATCAGACATTAGAAGATCAGACAGTAACAATTCGTCACAGAGATACTATGAAACAAGATCGTGTTGCTATAGGCGATTTGAAATCAATTATTGAGAATGAAGTATCAATGAAAAACTGGCTGATGAAAATGTAAGGTAATTAAACTTCAAAAATATTAAATCCCAAATTCTATTAGGAATTTGGGATTTTTTTATGGAATTCTTTGAATTTATCTAAATGAAAGAATTGTTTTAGATATTTTTTATAACTTTAGATGTTTTCTTTTACAGAAATACCAAAACCAAAAACAATAGATTAACCCCAATTAATCCACAACAATGAATTACACCTACATTATTTTAGATGACGATCCGGAAAGTGTTGAAAAAATAAAGACAATTGCAAAGGAGTTTTCAGAGCTGAATTTTATAGCTGCTGCGAATAATTATACCGATGGACTGAACCTGATTTTAAAACATACACCTGATCTGGTTTTTTTGGAAATTGACCCTAAAGACAAATCCAGCGGACTTTCTTTAACTTTAATTAATGGCTTATTGATGTATTTGAAAGAGCTGCCAAAAATTATTGTAACAACAAAAAGTAAAGATTTAGCGTTTGATTGCATTCAGTATGAAGTAAATGATTATTTTCTTAAACCACTTGAAGCAATTGATTTAGTGAAACTGATTCATAAATTAAATAAATTATATAATGAAGATGAAGTGCTTCTGGTGCAAAAACTGAAGCCAAAAGAAAAACAAAATCAGGAAGAAGGAATTCAGATTAATAAAAACAGGAAATCCTTTATTTTATGTGTTAAATCATATGGAGATCATCGTTATATAGATTCCAATGAAATCTGTTATTTTCAGGCAGATAATAATTCAACAGACATTCACCTGAAAAGCGGTGAGATGATTACAGCTTTTAAAACACTGAAGCATTTTGAAACGGTTTTGTCAAATCCATTTATCAGAATACATAACAGTTATATAGTAAACAGAAATTATATTTCGAGGATCCATACAGGTAACTCTTTATGTTATATTAAAAAAACAACTATAAAACTTCCTTTTTCAAAGTCTTACAAAGCAAATGTTGATTTCATAATTAGTGAATTTGCCAATGAAAATTATATAGAAACTTAAAATAAAACCATCTGCCCTGATTTGGTATCCATTCACTCATGAACGGGTAGCATTGACCATAAACGCCTTTTTTTTAAGTAATTGTTGCGCTTTACTGTTTAGTTTTACCAAAGAATTCCGAACGAAACGGGATTAAAAAAAGTAAAAAAGTATAACAATATAAACACAACAATCATGAAAAAATTAGCTTTAACAACAGGATTATTCTCTTTAGTAATGGTATTAACTTCTTTTAATACTTCTGCAAAAACTAGTAATGATACTTTAATAAACAATACAACCATTGGTATTGACGGAAATCAGTCAGCAGGACAAAGCAGAAAAGTGGATATGATGGGATCTGATTTGTCAAATCAAAAATTAAGCATTGACGGAAATCAGTCAGCAGGACAAAGCAGAAAAGTGGATTAATTCACTGTAATTCATTTCAATATAGAGAAGGCCGTCTAAAATTAGACGGTCTTTTTCTTTATGTCTAATGTATAGTTTTGTATTTTTGAGTAAATTTTTAAGACAAAATTGAAAAAAAACTATCTGATATTACTTATATTTTTTATTGGCTGTACGAAGCAAAATGAAAGCACTCGTGTATCCAGTCAATCGAGAGATAGTCTGGATTTATATTTATCATTGGCCAACGAATACAAATTACCCGTTGCAATAAAGCAAAAATACAATCAAAAAGCTTTTGAAGTCATTATGAGCCAGCCCGATGACTCAGTCAAAAGGGTAAATCTTTTTAAAGTTGCCAATCGTTATTTTAATATGAGAGATTGGAACAATTATAATAAAACGGTTAAAATTGTTTTAGAAAAGGCCCTAAAAGCAAAGGATTCGGTCTCCATGTCTAAAGCTTATATTTATTTAGGGGATTATTACAGTTCTCAAACTTCTTCAGACAGTGCATTTGCATTTTATTACAAAGCCGAAAAACTATATTTGGCAACTGATGATTTTTATAATTTAGCCAAAACAAGACTTAGTAAAGCATTATTACAGTATAACGAAGGAGATTTTTACGGCAGTGAAAAGGCTATTTTTAATGCTTTAAGAGTTATTAAAGGAAAAAACAATAATGATATTTTATATGAAGCTTACAACCTGCTCGGAATTTTATATAATGAACTGGGGGAATATGAAAAAGCCATTGAATTCCATAATAAGGCCATTGCCAGCATAGATGATAAAATTATTCCTGTAGAGTTCCAGTCAAAAGCAACTTCATTAAATAATATAGGTTTTGTTTATCAAAATCTTAATGATTACAAAAAAGCTAATTTTTATTTTCAGGAAGGACTAAAAGAAAAAAACCTCTTTAATCAAAAACCTGAATTGTATGCCATTTTGATGGATAATTTAGCGTATTCCCAGTTTAAATTAAATCAGAACCAAGACCTACCGGGTTTATTTTATAAAGCACTTAAAATAAGGGACAGCTTACAGCTTACAGCAGGTATAACGGCAAGTAAAATGCATTTATCGGAGTATTTTGCCTCGATAAAGGATACAGCTAAAGCTCTGCACTATTCAAATCAGGCACTTATAGTTTCAAAGCGTACTAAAAATTTTCGTAATGTACTGGTCGCTTTGAAGCAGTTATCTTTAATTCATCCCAAAAAAGCTTCAAAATTTTCAGAAGACTATATTCGCATAAATGACAGCCTTCAAAAGGCCGAACGTAAAATGGGGGATAAATTTACCCGAATAGAATATGAAACCAATGAAATAAAAAGCGAAAATTCGAGTTTAGAAATACAGAACAGGACTTTGGTGTATGTTTTTAGTATTCTTTCGCTGCTTGGTTTGTTTTTTTATATATACAAAACACAACAGGCAAGAAACAGGGAATTGCTTTTTAAGCAGCAACAGCAAATTGCAAATGAGGATATTTATAATTTGATGATTTCACAGCAAAACGCAATCGAAACAATGCGGATCAGGGAAAAGAAAAAAGTTGCCCAGGAACTGCATGATGGTGTTTTAGGAAGAATGTTTGGTGTCAGGATTAGTTTAGACAGCCTTGATAAATTAGACGAAGAAACCGCTACTGATAAGAGAAGGAAATATTTGCTGGAATTAAAAGAAATTGAGCAGGATATTCGGGAAATTTCGCATGATTTAAATAAAGAAAAATCCGGATTGATTAATAATTTTGTTGCGATTTTAGAAAAGCTATTTCAAAATCAAACCAATACATTCAGTACAAAACTGGCTTATAATATTGATTCCAATATCAAATGGGACCTGGTTAGCAATGTTGTAAAAATTAATTTATACAGGATCATTCAGGAAGCGCTTCAGAATTGTAATAAATATGCCAGGGCAAAAACAATTACTGTCGAATTTAAAAGTGAGATCAATTATTTAGTTTTATTAATATCAGATGATGGAATAGGATTTAATATTCATAAAACAAAAAAAGGAATCGGGCTGCAAAATATTGTTTACAGAACGGCAGAATGTAACGGAAATGTCGAAATAAACTCGGCAAGGAGTGAAGGAACTACCATTTTAGTGAAGATACCAATAGATCAAAAAATAAATAAGATTCATAATGAAAGCTGATTTACCACCATCGCTTAAGCAAAAAAGCAATATATTAATCGTAGACGACCATCCGTTTATTATTGAGGGTTATAAAAATGCTATAACACGTTATCATCCTGAAAGCCATGAGTTTTTGATTTCGCAGGCTAAAGATTGTAAATCTGCTTATGAAATTATTACAAACCCTGAAACGGTTCCTTTTGATATTGCTTTTTTAGATATCAGTATGCCGGCTTATGATGAAAAAGAAATTTTTTCAGGAGAAGATATAGCAAAACTAATTTTGGAATACATGCCAAACTGCAAAATTATTCTGCTGACCATGTATACCGAATTGCTGAAAATTAAAACCATTATCCGTACCATACAGCCAAACGGTCTGATTATAAAAAATGACCTGACATTTGATGAATTGCTTTTTGCTTTTGATAAGGTAATGAAAAGCGATAAATATTACAGCCAGTCGGTTCAGAAAATGCTCAATCAGTCTCCCCATAACTCTATTGAAATAGATGAATTTGACAAACAGATTTTATTTCATTTGTCCAAAGGGACTTCTGAAGAAGAAATGCCGCACTATATTCCTATTTCCATAAATGCAATCAGAAGACGAAAAAAAGGACTTAAAGAGCTGCTCAAGATAAAAAATGATTCAGACGATGATTTGGTAAAAGAAGCCAAAAGCAAGGGACTTTTCTAAAATAAAATCCAAAATAAAAATTCCAAACTCCAACGATACAATATTGGAATTTGGAATTTTTTTATTCTAACTTTTAAAATTTATTCACTCAGCGCATCCCAGCCTCTTGCTTTTAAGGCAATTTTGGTATTGGCGCGGGTTACCAGATGAATTCCTTCACTTTCATCGGCCATGTGACCGATGATAGAAAAGTTTGGATTTCCTTTTATCTTATCAAAATCATTAATGTCGATTGTAAACAGTAATTCATAATCTTCACCGCCATTAATGGCAACTGTTGTGCTGTCTATATTAAATTCTTCGCAGGTCGAAATAAACTGTGGGTCAAGTGGCAGTTTGTCTTCGTATAAATTACAGCCCACTTTTGACTGCCTGCACAAATGAATAATTTCAGAGGACAATCCGTCTGAAATATCAATCATCGAAGTCGGTTTAATTTCCAGTGCATGTAAAAGTGTTCGGACATCTTTTCTGGCTTCAGGTTTTAATTGTCTTTCGACCAAATAGGTGTACGGATCTAAATCTGGCTGATTGTTTGGATTGACTTGAAAAACCTGTTTTTCGCGTTCCAATACCTGTAATCCCATGTAAGCGGCTCCAATGTCTCCGGTTACGACAAGTAAGTCGGTTTGTTTGGCACCGTTTCGGTATACAATTTCATCAGCATCTGCTTCACCTATTGCCGTGATGCTGATAATTAATCCTTTTTGTGATGAGGTCGTGTCACCGCCAATAACATCTACTTTATACTCATTCGCAGCGCGTGTAATCCCTTCAAATAATTCCTCTAAGGCTTCCAGTGGGAAACGGTTAGAAACGGCTACAGAAACTGTTATTTGAGTTGGTTTGGCATTCATGGCACAAATGTCAGACACATTTACTACAACAGATTTGTATCCTAAGTGTTTCAATGGCATGTAAGCCAGATCAAAATGCACGCCTTCAATCAGTAAATCGGTCGAAACCACTACTTTTTTATCCTTGAAATCAAGGACAGCTGCATCATCGCCAATACTTTTTAAAGTGGATTCTTGTTTTACATCAAAATGTCTGGTTAAATGTTCTATTAAACCAAACTCGCCTAACTGCGCTATGCTGGTACGTTGTGGGTTTTTATCTTCGATCATGTTGTTTCTAATTGCTTTTTGGTTTTACCAAGGCAGCAAAGGTACGAAGTTGAGGATTAATAACTAAAATGGAGTTTAATTTTAATTAAGCCAGAAAGAATACTAGTTAATAATTTTCAATATGGGATAGACTCTATTTGTCTCTCACAAATTTTACGCTCTTTATTAAGCCATCTTTCACTTCATAAATAGAAATATACTTTGTCTGATTTCCATTCTCTGTAACAATTTCGTGATTGATTACATAATTTCCGTTAAACATCTGACTGATAATCTCAACTTTGACCGATTTGGCGGTAAATTTGGGTTTAAAAATAGAAGTTAGGTTATCAGTACCGGTTGCTAATAACTGATCCGGATAGGTATAAATTTCAACATCAGGAGAATATAATTTTATAAATTCAGTAAAGTTGTGCTGATTGTAAAAGGTCATTCTTTTATTTACAGTTTCCAATGGCGTTGGAGCATTTTGTGAATGTGCCGTGAAAAAAACAAGTTGTAGAAAAAATAATATTGCTGCTGTGAATTTTTTCATTGTGTTTTTTAGCTTTGAATAAGAGTTTGACTTTAATTAAAACGAATTGAATTTTCAAATTATAAATTTAATGCTAATGTAAGAATTTTTTGGCTTACGAGCAATTGGAACCGACTAGTTTTCAATTATTTAATTTACCGATCAGTTTTTATAGCTGCAATTTATTATGTTTCCTCAGTAGTTTCGTATTTGAATAAACACATTTCCATCAGTCTGTTGTTTTACCGATAGGTAGAGAAATATGCAAAATCTTGTTTTCATCGTTTTCAGCTACCGGAAAATCAGGGCCTGCCAAATCCTTTAAACGGACCACTTTTGAAAATTCCCCGCCAAATGCAGCTCTGTAAAATTCAAAAGCTTCGTGAGCATTGCCATTAAAATTAATGTGTGGATTGATAAGTGCCATAGTTTTTTTGTTTGATAGTTGTGGTTTGTTTATGAAGTTATGCCTATAGTTACTTACTACTCAACAATTATGTTTTCTTCTACCGAGGCTTGTTCTACATTAGTTTCTGCTTTACTTTCCTTTTTTACAATTGGTTTATCTTGTATTTCTTCTAATAGAAAATCTTCATTAAATATTTCTTTATAAGTAACACGGAATTCTTCTTTCTTTCTAAAGCGTTTAAATAAAGGCCAATTTTTATAAGCAAATTTATTTATGAGCTCATCATCTGCGCCAATTTTTATCATAATTTTTTGTGCTTCAACGAAATTGTCTTCTAATATCGCCTTTGCAAGTTTAAATTCGTTTCCAATTGACCAATCTTCTTTTTCAATTATTAGTTTACATTTCTTTTCATTGTTTAACATTTTATAAGCAATAGCTTTATTAATAATTATAAACTTTCTGATTTGTTCTGAAGAAAACTTTTTAATTACATCTGTAGCAAAATCAGAAATAATTATTCCTAATGTATATTTGTTGTCAAGTAATAAGTCATAGATTATTTGATTTAAATGCATATCAGCTTTATCCCGGTCATCTGGAAGCATTTTTCGCCATAATACATGCGTTAGCTTTACTGAAATTTCGAATAAAACTTCAAATGCTTTTTTGCAATAATCATTTTCTGCTTTTAATTCCTCATTCAGTTTGCCTGTACATTCTGATTCAAATTTCCATTTAGTTTTAGCATCTAAATATTGTCTGTTAATTTGTCCGTTAGTGTGGACAAACAAATTGCGCCTTTGAGTTAATTCTATGAAATATGGTAAAATAGGTAAATCAGTAGTTAGTGTAAAATCTCTTCCCGTAACCTTCGAAATTCTTCGCTCTAAAACTTTTAATTGTTCAAGATGTTCTTCCCTCAAGATTGATTCTACTTCTTTGTCAATCATATGGTTTTTTAGGTCTTCAATTGACTCATACGAAAAGATTTCTTCGGCATTAATTATTTTTTCACTGGCACGCAAAATGTTTGGATTTACTTCATACAAGACCTTTACTAGTTCTCCTAAAAATGCATCGTACTGACTAATAATTGAAACAACGTAATTCCTAGGTAAAATCTTTTCGGCGATATCTGTTTTTCTCAGCAGTTTATGAATTTTAGTGAATTCATCGGCTTTTTCTGAAGTTACTTGGTACTTAGTAATTTCCTTGCCTTTATCATCTACGTCTTCAGTTTTCAATGATATTTTTTCTAACTTTTCAATAAGATTTTTATGCTTAATTGATAGCATCATTAATTGAAAAGGAAGGTTATCTGCTAAAGCAGTTAATTCTTCTAGAAATTTATCTAAATTCATTTCTAATAACTCTGAATAAGTTATTTCTTCGTCTAAAATTTCTTCTTCGTTTTCTGTTGACATTGTTATTGTTTATTTTGGTTGGTAATTAGCATAACGGTTTCGGGCTTTGCGTTGGTGGGCTTTTGAAACCGTAAACTGTCTGCCAGCATCAACTTTTATCAATTGCTCAAATGTTTCTATTTGCACTGTCCACCCACTAACGCAAAACCTGTGTTAGTAGCTGCCCTTCATTGTTTGGAGTCCAAGTCTTCATACTTATATGAATTTGTTGTCAATGACTTGTCTTGTAAATAACCCCAAAAAGTTGTGTGTCGATCTTTGTCCGTAATGTAGTCCAAATAGTTGACACAGTCGTCCGTGTCAAACTCAAAGGTAACACTACCTTTTGCATAAAGTTTTAAATCACAAGCTCCGTAGGGAAAATAGATAGTGGTGTCTAGCCAATATTCATATGAGTCTTTGTTGATACTTTCAAGTGCCCATTCTCTCTTGTATTCAACTTGTCTGCCGTCAATGAGTTTCAGAAACGTGCCTTTGTCATAAGGTGAAATGGTAATTTTACCTGCTACAACTTCATTAAATGTCAATAAACCAAAGCCTTTTATAGCAGTTTCGTTGCCTAGTGTCTGGTGTCTGATTTTCTTGATGTGTGGAATTTTGTCTAGGTCAATATACTTAGTCCAATCAAATTCAGGCAAAAGTCCTGCACCCCAAACTTTAAAAGAAACTGTCGATGGCAAAATTGTCGTAGGATCAAAAAAAATTGTTTTGCTGTCATAGAAACTCACCGAGTCCATGCCTTCAAATTTTTCTTTTGTTAAGTCAACTGATATTTTCATTCGTTTCTGTCTAGGGTTTTCACTAACTCATTTATAAGCGACACAAACATTCGCATATCTCCTCAAATTTAGGTGTATATACGAATGTTTGTTTCGTATTATTTCTCAAATATAGAAAAATAATAATCTCAAACTTACAAATGTTCTTGCACCCGCGTGAAGGATGGGAGCAGGTTACCGAAGTAACGCGTACAGCCTGACAGCATGCCGATAAAAGGGCGAGTAACCGTAATGTGAGTTTGCCCTTTTTATGGGGATGGTGGCACGCCCAAATGTTTATCGTTTCATGCTAAAATGAGCCCTGAATACCTGAGGAGTTTCGTTTAAGGTATAGAAAACCTGAAACCAGTAGTCGGTAGAGGGAAGCAGATCGCCATTGTACTTACCGTCCCAGCCGGCTCCGGAAGGTTTTATCTGTTTGATGGTTTTTCCGTATCGGTCAAAGATATTGATGACGGCATCGGGCTGAAAAGCGAGATCGGGAATGTTCCAAGTATCATTGTAGCCGTCGTTGTTGGGGGTGAAAAATTTAGGATACTTGAGTACATTGATAATTAGAATCTGGTCGTCGCAGTTTCCTTTGACATCTCGTACTGTGATAACATGCTCTCCCGAAGCAACATCATAAAAAACGTTACTGGTTTGAAAACTGCCGTCATCGAGCTGGTATTCATAGCTGCCAAAACCATTGTGCAACTTTACGGTAACATCGGAATTTTCCCGAAATGAGTCGGTCATGTTGACGCTCGCCACTGCCGGACTTGATTTTTCGACAATAATCGTGGCAGGGTTGTAACCACAGTCGTTACCAACATCGGGCGTGTTTTTGGTGATTTGCAGGGTATAAGTTCCATCTTTGGCAGCGGTATAATTTGGACCAGTCCCTACTTTATTGCCGGTTAAATACCAATCGACAGTATAAATAGACGGATTAAGACCTGACCTTAATTCTGCCGTACGAAGCGTAGTTCCTGTTTGAAAATCAACGCAGATTATTTCGTTTGGTAACACCAGATTTTTTAAAGGATAAACCGTAATATTAAAATCATCCTGAGCAGTACAAGCCGGATTTGCAGGAGCTGCAGCGTAGATATACATTTGCTGGCTGGCGGTTATTTGCTGCCCGGCTGAGTAACGTGTACCTGTTGCATTTGGCCCACTGTAATAATTTCCAAATGATAATGGCGGTAATGTATAGCTTCCGCAAATGGCAACATCGGGGGTACTGACTAATACGGGAGTTACAGCAATGTTGACTAAAAAGTTTTTTTCGCTTGTGCAGGTCAAACGATTTCCCGAAATGGCGTAAACATATATTCTTTGGGATGTTATCAGAACGGTTCCCGCCGGAATAGCAGTGCCTTTTCCTCCGGGCTGTGAGTAATAATTTCCTAATTGTAACGGTGGCAGGGTATAGCTGTCGCAGGCATTAACATCAGCAAAGGTACCAACATCTATTCCGTTATAATTCACCCTGAAAAAAGTTTCATTACTGCAGCTTGTAAAATCCGCCCATTCATTGTAGATGTATATCGTCTGATTCGTGTTTATGAGCGTTCCTTCGGGGATTTGGGTTCCCTGGCCATGCGGGCCTCCGGTTGCAGTGTAGTATTTTCCGTTTTTCAATACAGGAAGCTTAAAAGCGGTACAGGTGACCACATCCGTAAAACTATCGACCAAAGGACGTTTTCTGATCTCGACCACAAAACTATGTTCATTGGTACACTCAGGGCCAACTGCATAAATATAAATGGTCTGGGTTGAGGTAATGACATCCCCGGCTTTTAATGCAGTTCCTCCGCCATTTGTTTTGGTATAATATTTTCCGTTTACCAAAGGAGGCAGGACATAACGCTCACATTCCAGTCTATTGGCGGGCTTGTCTACCGGTGGCAGTGTTTTTATAGTAATTTCATATTTTAAGTTATCGGTACAATTTGGGGAAGTTGAGGTGACGGCATAATAATACACGGTCTGTGAAGTGGTAATGTTGGTTCCTACAGGAATGTTTTGTCCTTGTCCGGCAGGAGCAGTATAATAACCGCCTACTGCAACAGGTGGCAAAACATAGTTTCCGCATCTGCTAATCGGAACAAAAGCAGCAGAATTTATAATGTCAATTTTAAAGGAATGCTCGTTTGTACATCTTCCGTCATTTGCAAAAACAAATACCGTCTGGCTTGAAGTTATATTTGTTCCGGCATTTAAACGAGTTCCCTTGCCCCCTGTTGCTGTATAATAATTTCCACTTGTCAAAGGAGGAAGAATATATGAGTTGCAAGTTACCACATTCGCCGGTTTGTCAACTAAAGGCAATGGATGAACTACAAAAGATAAAGCTTCGTCACGACACACGGCTCCGTTGATTCTGGCATAATAATAAACAGTCTGGCTAGTGGTAAAAATGGTCCCTGCCGGAATAACATCTCCCTGTCCTCCTGTGGCAGTAAAAAAACTACCTGCAGCTACACGCGGAATTGTATATTGACCACAGGCTTCTTTTTTAAAACTAAGCTCGTATATCAGGATTACATTAAAAAAGTTCTCGTTAGTACAACTGTTTGCAGCCGACCTGTTAAAAATATAGTAAACACCACTTTTGGTAATGATATCGCCGGGATTGAGTTTGGTTCCTGTTCCGTTTGGTCCCGTATTATATTCGCCATTTGCAATTGGGGGTAATGTGTAACTGTTGCAGGCAACAACATCCGGAATATCATCTACTGCAGGAAGAGAGTAAATAATTATATTAAAATTAACTATCTCAAAGCATTTTGAACTCGAAACATTTTCAACCCTAACCCAGATAGTCTGAGGTGTTTGGGCTGTGGAAGTGTTGAAAACCTTTGGATCTGTTATATTATTCGTACCACTGTTTGCGCCTGTCTGGCTGGTGTAATATCTGATTTTGTAATCCGAAGGGTTCTGCCCGTTTAATATGGCGCTTTCCTGGGTAGTTAAATCCACTACAACTCTTCCTGAAATGTTATTACAAACGTTAATGTCAGAAGGTTTTACAATGTTGATTGGAGGAGTTACAAGCAAATTGAAAGAGATTAAATTGTTACAGAAAAAGCTATTGTTGTTTATAGGTACGGCTTTTATATAGATAGTCTGGTTTCCTGAACTTGTAAAAGGATTTAACTGATTTTGAGGTATTGCCGGACCGTTTGCATTGGCTGATGCTAACGAATCAAAATAATAAATGGAATATTTAGCAGGATCAATCCCTAAGGCAGCTAAATTATTCTGCGTTAAGTCATATTGATAGCTGCCATTAGTGTTGTAACAGGCGATGAGGTCTTTGGGAGTTTTAATGACCAAATCTTTAATCACTACTTCGTCTTTGATCACGCAGCCTGAAAGTGTTGCTGTAAGTCCATAAGTTCCGGCTCTGTTAAGCGTCAGTGAGCTGCTGGTTTCACCGGGGATTACAGCTCCGTTCAGAGTCCAGACATAATCGTAATTGCCCACAAGTCCCGACTGAAGTGTAACATTTTCTCCTTCGCAGATAATTCTGTCCGGACCCAAATCCATTGTGGTGATAAAACTGCCTCCTTTTATAAAAACTGCCGAATCATAATTACTGTCGTTATAGTCTCCAATGGCGAGTTTTATGCTGTATGTCCGATTTGGAATTACTGATGAAGAAGCTTTCAAAACTTTGGTCTCCCCTCTCATATTGATGGCAGAACCCGCCGGATTGGTTACATTATAGCGGTCAAATAAGTTGGCATTGGCAGATAAACAGGCAGAATTGTACTGCTGATCCCGAATATTTTTAACCGAAACAGGCGTTGTTGTCCCCGGAACGACAGCAAGGTTTTTTGAAATTCCGGTTGTTAAATCAGTCAGGATAAAGGCAAAAACATCACTAAAACCACACTGAAATTCTCCGTATTCATTAGAGGCAAAAAGAAAATCAAAACTAAAATTGCTGGATAAAGGTGTAAAATCAAACTGAAGATAACTCACATCGGTAATAGGAACGATTTGTCCGTTCTCATTGCTTATATTCTGCAAATCAGGATCATTATTACTATTTAACCGACTGCTTTCGTTGGCACCGGTATAAGCACCTTCAGTATGTTTGGCAATCCCATTCCGAATAATAATTCCGTGTGTAATTGGGAAATTTGGATTTGTATTGGTGAATTTTCCAATTCCCAGACGTGATGAAAATTTGAAATTGCTCTCATTCGCACAGGCATTTTGCATTAGCTCTTGTCTAACTAGTTCAGGTATAGTCAAAGTTGTAGTGTCGACGATAATTCCCTGTGATGAAGATATAGCCGAATAAAATAATAAAACGAGAAGTAGAGCAGATCTCATAATTCATAATTTTATTAGTTGTGCTACTTAAAGTTACGAAATTATTTCTTTTTAATATTATGATTGTCAGTATTTTATGATTTTGTTAATTGCTTGTTAGAAAAAACGATTAAAGCTTTTAGTTTTGTTAAATTGCATAGAAGTTTTTAATTTATCCACTTATTCTAAATATTATAAACATGAAAACATTTGATATAGTTACTCTTACAGTTAATCCTTCAGTAGATAAAAGCACCCATTTTTCAGGTTTGGTTGCTGAACAGAAAATAAGGTGCAAAGAACCTCAGTTTGATGCTGGCGGGGGTGGAATTAATGTTTCAAAAGCAATTTCCCGTCTTCGCGGAAGTTCACTGGCAGTTTTTACATCAGGCGGACCGGTTGGAGAAATGCTGAAAGATTTAGTAGCTAAAGAAAAAGTTGATTTTGAAACAATTGAAACTGAAACAGCAACAAGAGAAAACTTCATTGCAGTTGATGATAATACCAATTCACAATATCGCTTTGGGTTTACAGGAGATACTTTATCAGATTCAGAAGTTGAAAAGCTTTTGGAAACCATTTCGAAGTTAAAACCAAATTTTTTGGTAGCAAGCGGCAGTTTGAATGAAGGTTTATCATCTGATTTCTATCAGAAAATTGCTGAAATTGCTAAGGAATCAAATTCAAAACTAATTGTAGATACTTCCGGAGAGGCATTAGAAAAAGTATTAGAAACCGGTGCCTATCTTATAAAACCAAACGTTGGAGAACTGGCAAAATTAATTGGTGCAGAACGATTGGAAATAGATGAAGTAAATGAAGCGGCTAAAAAAATAATTGCTCACGGCGGAGCTGAAATTGTTGTCGTTTCACTTGGTCCCCAAGGGGCAGTTTTGGTTACCAAAGACGAATATGAGTTTGTACCGGCACCCAATGTTGCCAAAAAAAGTACCGTTGGGGCAGGAGATAGCATGGTAGGCGGAATAGTTTGGGCGTTATCACAAAACAAGCCTCTGAAAGAAGTCATTCGTTGGGGAGTCGCCTGCGGATCAGCCGCAACTATGAACGAAGGAACACAATTGTTTAAATTTGAAGACGCCAATCGTTTGTTTGAATGGCTGAAAAATAAATAATTTATAAAAATAAAAATAAATTTATTTTTTACTGCTGACAAACTGTTGTCACCGGGCCTCAATAATTTTGAAGTGTTAAACAAATTAAAACTTTAAAATCATGAAAACATTAGAAGCACAAGTAATTACTTCAGAAGATTTATTGAAACACTGGCAGGGTCACAGAGCACTTACACGTCGTTTAATCGAGTTGTTTCCAGAGAAAGATTTCTTCGAATTTTCAATTGGCGGAATGCGTCCTTTTGCAAAATTAGTCGATGAGCTTTTGGCAATTGCAGCTCCGGGACTTAAAGCAATTGTAAACCGCGACAGCGAGCCTTATACTGAAGGAGAGGAGAAACTGATTTTCAAAGCGCAATATCTTGAAAAATGGGATGAAGCTACAGCAGAAATCAATAAATACTGGGAGCAATTATCTGTAGAAGATTTCAACGAGACTTTTAAGCTTTTCGGGCAGTATGAATTTCCGATTATTCAGAATATCTTATACTTTATAGATAATGAAGTGCATCACAGAGGTCAGGCTTACGTTTATTTAAGAGCTTTAAATATTGAGCCGCCATTTTTTTGGGAAAGATAGTCAGATGAAATTTTCATCGTAACTTTATTTAATAAATCTTAAATTAATGGCTATGAGTTTAAAAAAAATAATGTCCAATTATGCAGATTATAATTTATGGGTAAATCAACAATTCGTAAACTGGCTTTCGCCGAAGCCCGATGAATTGCTGTATGCAGAAGTACCTTCCAGTTTTTCAACCATTGTAAAAACGCTTGATCATATCTGGTCTACAGAAGAATATTGGTTTTATGTGATTTCTGAAACCGATTTATCAGAAAAGAAACCCGAAAGTGAATTGTCAAAGGAAGAGATCTTTGCAGGCTTACTCCATTCATCTACAAAATTGAAACATTTAATTAATTCATTGTCGGAAGAAGATTTAGTGAAAGAAGTTAAAATCGTTAATCCGTGGTTTGAATGTGAACTGCCCGTTTCTGATTATTTGATTCAGGTGATTAATCATGGCACCTATCACAGAGGCCAGATTGTCACAATGGCCCGTAACATCGGAATTACAGATGCCTCAAATACCGATTATAATTTTTATAATGTTGTAAAACAGCAGCATTAAAATCAAAAAAACTCCTAATGCAACTTTGTTTCTTTAGGAGTTTTTTTTCTATAAAAGCCTTTGTTTGTTGATTTCTAATAGTTCCAAAACTCTTGTTTTAAGACTTTCAGGCTCGAGAATTGTCGCGTAATCTCCAAACATCAAAAACCATCGGGGGAAGCCGTTATCGATATCACGGCACATAAAAGTCATTTCAATTTGTCCGTCAACTTCTTTTTCTGAAATGAAACCATGGTATTTTCGTTCTGTAGATAAATAATGGATTATCTTTTTATCCACTAAAATTCGGACTTTCGTAGTAGGACAGGTTTCTGTTTTGGTAAGATAGGTTTCCAATGAATCGTGTTCAATGGTGAAATCAAATTCTGTTTTTTTAATGCCCTGAATCCTGTCAGTTCTAAACTGTCTGTAATCTTTTCGTAAATGGCAGTATCCCAAAAAATACCAGTTATTATTATCGTGAAAAACGCCAACGGGCTCTAAATTCCGTTGCGTAGTTTCCTCCTTTGAAAACGTTTTATAAGTCAGCAGTATCTGCTTTTTCTCGGCAATTCCTTCAAAAAGAACCGCTAAAGTATTGGGCGAATTATCGTTAAAAAGAGGTTCAGCGGTCTGCATAACCACCCTCGATTCGATATTGGAAAGATAATCTTTGTCATTGCTTCGCAAAACCGACTTCAGTTTATACATTGCAGATGCATAATGTGTTCCTAAAGAAGGATCGGTAAATTTCTGCATTAGTTTTTCAGCTGCAATAAAACTGCTTACTTCTTCGCGGGTAAACATAACAGGTGGCAATCTGTAGCCATCCATCAAAGCATAACCCACTCCGGCTTCACTGTAAATAGGAACTCCCGAAGCCTCAAGCGTCCTGATATCGCGATAAATCGTTCTCAGACTGCATTCAAAACGATCCGCCAGTTCCTGCGCCTTTACAATTTTTTTAGATTGCAACTGAATCAGGATGGCAACTATCCGGTCAAATCGTTTTGGGGTTTCGTCGAGCATTTTTTTGAAGGTTCTAAGGTTTTTGAGTTGCTAAGGTACTAAGGATTTTCTAAATTCATATTTCTGTTTTAATGTATAGACACGCAGTAGTGCAAAACAATAAATTTTTGCATCTTTACGGAATTGTATTATTAAATTAAAAATCATAATTGTATTTAATGACACTTCCATTTGAGCCAGTCCTGTTTGGTTATGAAATTAATGTTCATTTAGTCTTAGAATATCTTGCCTTTTTCATGGGATACAGGTATTATATTTTTTTAAGAAAAAGGACTACAGACAGCATTGTAACAATCAATCGGTTATCAATCATTTTAGGCGCTGCAATCGGTGCTTTTTTGGGTTCCAGGATTGTGGGTTTCTTAGAGCATCCTGTTGTTATTTCTGACCTTAAATCCTTTCTGCATCTTTTCAAGACTAAGACAATTATGGGGGGATTATTTGGCGGGCTTTTAGGAGTTGAAATTGCCAAAAAGATCATTGGCGAAAAAGAATCCTCGGGTGATTTGTTTACGTTTCCTATTATTCTGGGAATTTTTATCGGGAGAATCGGCTGCTTTTTATCCGGAACAAATGAATTTACGTATGGAAAAGCAACCACTTTTTTTCTGGGAATGAATCTGGGCGACAATATAAAACGCCATCCAATTACCTTGTATGAGTTGTTTTTTTTGGTATTATTATTCATTTTGCTAAAAAAGATACAAAGCAAAAAACTCAAAAACGGCTTGTTATTTCAGTATTTTATGATTGCTTATTTTGCCTTCCGTTTTTGTATAGAATTTATAAAACCCAATCATTTCTTTGTTGCAGGCCTGAGTTCCATTCAGATTTTATGCTTAATTTGTCTGCTCTATTATCACAAAACAATTTTAAATTTATTCGTAAAAAATGCCAGTTAGAAAATACACTTATTATGATTTTACCTTAAGCCTTTGTCCGGAATGCTTAAAGCGAATTGATGCTAAAATTGTTTTTGAAGACCAGAATGTTTACATGCTCAAAAGATGTCCTGAACACGGAAATTCAAAAGTGCTGATTGCTGATGATATCCAATATTACAAAAACATCCGAAACTACAACAAACCTTCTGAAACACCTTATACTTTCAACACCAAAACACATTATGGCTGTCCGTATGATTGCGGGCTTTGTCCGGATCATGAACAGCATTCCTGTCTGACGGTTGTTGAGGTTACAGACCGATGCAATTTGACTTGTCCGACCTGTTATGCCGGTTCATCGCCTTCATACGGAAGACACAGAACGCTGGAAGAAATAAAGATCATGCTGGATACCATCGTTATAAATGAAAAAGAACCCGATGTCGTGCAGATTAGTGGAGGTGAACCGACGATTCATCCGCAATTTTTTGAAATTCTGGATTATGCAAAATCACTTCCGATCAGGCATTTAATGCTGAATACTAACGGAATTAAAATTGCGAAGGACAAAGCATTTGCCCAAAGGCTAAAAAGCTATTCGCCCGATTTTGAAATTTACCTGCAGTTTGATTCTTTTGAAGATAGCGTATTGCAGGAACTCCGCGGTGCCGATTTGAGTGAAATACGGAAACAGGCATTAGAAAACCTGAATGAGCTTAATTTGTCAACAACACTGGTTGTTACGCTTCAAAAAGGATTGAATGATAACGAAATTGGTAAAATAGTCGAATTTGCACTAAAGCAGAAATGTGTAAGAGGCGTTACTTTTCAACCCACACAAATTGCCGGAAGACTGGAGAATTTTGATCCAGAAAAGGACAGAATGACCTTAACCGAGGTAAGAAGGAAAATTTTGGAACAGACTTCCATTTTCAATTCAGATGATTTGCTGCCGGTTCCCTGTAATCCGGATGCTTTGGTAATGGGTTATGCTTTAAAACTGGGCGATGAGGTTTTTCCGTTAACGCGATATATTAATCCGAATGATTTATTGGATAATAGCAAAAACACCATTATTTACGAACAGGACGAAGTGCTTCACGGAAAAATGATCGAATTGTTCAGTACAGGAAATTCAGTAGAAGTCGCTCAGGAAAATCTCAAGTCCATCCTTTGCTGCCTGCCAAATATTGATGCTCCTGAGTTAGGGTACGATAACTTGTTCAGAATTATTATCATGCAGTTTATAGATGCCTATAATTTTGATGTAAGGGCGATTAAAAAATCATGTGTACATATTGTCAACAAAGACAATAAAATAATTCCGTTTGAAACCATGAATTTGTTTTATAGGGACGACAAAATAGAAAGACTAGAAGAATTAAGAAGTAAAATTTAAGATTATGACAGCATTAGAAGTAGGCAATTTAGGCGGATTAGTTGCATTTTTTGTTGCTATTATGGTAGGTCCTCCGATTTTATTAGCTATTGGTGGGTTTGCAGTAAAAAAGAACCATCCAAAAACAGCAAAAGTGTTGTTTATTTTGGGAGCGGTTTATTTATTAATTGGATTAGGAATTTGTGGTGGGCTTATTTCGTAAAAAAGAAAACCCAATAACGCAAAAGTTATTGGGTCTAGTTATATTCTTTGTTTTTTACTTTATTCTCTAAAAATTAGTCGTTAAGCTTCAAAACAGCCATAAACGCCTCTTGCGGAATCTCAACGTTTCCAACCTGTCTCATACGTTTTTTACCTTTTTTCTGTTTCTCCAAAAGTTTACGCTTACGCGAAATATCCCCACCGTAACATTTTGCAGTAACGTCTTTACGAAGTGCTTTAATAGTTTCACGAGCGATAATCTTCGCTCCAATTGAAGCCTGAATCGGAATTTCAAATTGCTGACGCGGAATTAATTCACGCAATTTTTCACACATTTTCTTACCAATAGTATAGGCGTTATCAGCGTGAATTAAGGCAGAAAGTGCATCTAATTGATTGGCATTTAGTAAAATATCCATTTTAACCAATTTTGATTCTCTCATTCCAATTGGAGAATAATCAAACGATGCATATCCTTTTGAAACTGTTTTTAAACGATCGTAGAAATCGAATACAATCTCCGCCAGTGGCATGTCAAAATTCAATTCAACACGTTCTGTAGTTAAATACGTTTGATTGGTAATTTGTCCACGTTTTTCAATACACAAACTCATAACATTACCCACGAAATCAGCTTTGGTAATAATGGTTGCTTTGATATAGGGTTCTTCTACCCGGTCTAATTTTGTAGCCTCAGGCAAGTCACTCGGGTTGTTTACAATAATCGGAGTATCTGGTTCTTTTTTAGTATAAGCCAAATATGAAACGTTTGGAACAGTAGTAATTACTGTCATGTTAAACTCACGCTCTAAACGTTCCTGGATAATTTCCATGTGTAACATTCCTAAAAAACCGCAACGGAAACCAAAACCTAATGCGGCCGAACTTTCTGCAGAAAATACTAGCGAAGCATCATTTAACTGTAGTTTTTCCATTGAGGCACGTAAATCTTCAAAATCTTCCGTGTCAACAGGGTAAATTCCGGCGAAAACCATTGGTTTTACATCCTCAAAGCCAGTAATCATATTGGTGGTTGGGGCTTTGGCATCCGTTATCGTATCACCCACTTTTACCTCTTTTGCTTCTTTAATGCCGGAAATCAAATACCCAACATCTCCTGTCGAAATCACATTTTTCGGAACCTGATTCAGTTTCAAAGTACCTACTTCATCGGCAAAATACTCATTACCTGTAGCCATGAACTTAATTTTTTGCCCTTTTCTGATTTCGCCGTTTACAACTCTAAAGATTACTTCAATTCCTCTAAATGGATTATAATGCGAGTCAAAAATCAAGGCCTGTAATGGCTCTTCCGGATTTCCTTTTGGAGCAGGAATCTTTTCGATAATGGCAGCAAGAATATTTTCAACACCAAAACCTGTTTTTCCCGAAGCATGAATAATATCTTCTAATTTACATCCTAATAAATCGATAATATCATCACTAACTTCTTCAGGATTAGCACTTGGTAAATCTACTTTATTTAAAACCGGAATAATTTCCAGGTCATTTTCTAAAGCTAAATATAAGTTTGAAATCGTTTGTGCCTGAATACTTTGTGCAGCATCAACGATCAAAAGCGCACCTTCGCAGGCAGCAATCGACCGGGAAACTTCGTATGAAAAGTCAACGTGACCGGGAGTGTCAATTAAATTTAAAATATATTCTTCTCCCTTGTAAGTGTACTCCATCTGGATGGCGTGACTTTTAATGGTGATTCCACGCTCACGTTCCAGGTCCATGTTGTCAAGCAATTGTGCTTTTTCTTCACGGGCTGTAACGGTTTGTGTAGCGCCCAGTAATCGGTCTGCAAGTGTACTCTTACCATGGTCAATGTGTGCAATAATGCAAAAGTTACGTATCTTCTTCATTTTATATTCAATTCTCTAAACGAGTTTTTAGTAATTTTTGGGTATGAATTTGCTCTGCTGTAAATACTTTAGAGCGTGTTATTAAGGCGCAAATATAGCGCAAAGTTTTGGATTCTGGAATGTAGTTGCCGGATAGTTAGTTTTTGAAAACCAATTTCAGTCTTAAAACTCAAAATTGAACCCTTTTTCGGTCAGTTTTTCGTAGATTTCTGAATCAAATTTGTAGAGTTTTGCCGCTCTGTGCGAAACATCCTGTTGCTTTTCATCCAGTGCAACCAGCAATTTCATATGCAGAATTTTTCTTCGGAAATTGGATTTGTCGAGTTCGATTCCCAATATTTCTTCGTAGAGATGCATTAACTGTAATAAAGTGAATTTGTCTGGCAAAAGATTGAACCCGATTGGGGCCTGACGCACTCTGTTACGAAGTTGCATTAAGCTGAATTGCAGGATTTCATTGTGGTCAAAAATCAGATCAGGCAGTTCATTAATTTTGTACCAGGTGGCTTCCATCAGGGTAAGTCCGGCTTTTACATTATAATCTTCCCTGTTTACCAGTGTATAATAACCAATGGTTACAACTCTCCTTCCGGGTACACGGTTTGGATCTGTAAATGCTTTTAGCTGTTCCAGATAAATGTTGTCCAGACTAGTTAATTCAAATAGAATTCTTTGTGCTGCATCATCAGAACTTTCTTCTTTTTTAAGCCAGCCTCCAAGAAGTCCCCATTTTCCAATACTTTCTCCTTCGGCATGATGTGCCAGAAGTACTTCGAGGTTTCCCTTATTGAATCCAAATATGACACAGTCGATCGTGATTCCGTCGATTACAGGATTTTGAATTTCAGAAGGTCCTCCAACATAAGTTTTGGAAGTTTTTTTAGAGTGTAAAAATGCCATTTTGCTTTTATAAGGCTGGTTTAAAATTCAAAATTAAATCCTTTTTCAGTAAGTTTTGTATAAATTTCAGAGTCAAATTTGTATAGTTTAGCCGCTCTGTGCGAAACATCCTGTTGTTTTTCATCTAAGACAACAAGCAATTTCATGTGAAGAATTTTTCGTCTGAAATTTGATTTGTCCATTTCGATTCCTAATATTTCTTCATACAAGTGCATTAATTGCAACAATGTAAATTTTTCAGGAAGGAGGTTAAAACCAATTGGTGCCTGACGAACCCTGTCACGTAAATGTTGCAGGCTATAGGTCAGTATTTCACTATGATCGTAAATCAGATCCGGAATCTGGTTAATCTTATACCACTTTGCATCCGATGCTGTAAAACCCGGCTGAATACTATAATCTTCTCTTTTAATCAGGGCATAATAACCAATTGTGATGACGCGCCTGAGAGGAAAACGATCCGGATTTCCAAATGCTTTTAATTGTTCCAGATAGATATGATCTAATGCTGTGAGTTCATATAATAATCGGTGAGCCGCATTATCGATACTCTCTTTTTTATTAATCCAGCCTCCCGGAAGCCCCCATTTTCCTTTACTGATTCCTTCTCCATGCTGAATTAGAAGAACTTCCAGACTTCCCTGATCAAAACCAAATATTACACAGTCAATCGTAATGGCATTCATGACTGATGAATCATTTTTTACGATAATGTCATTATTCAAATTGTCGACCATGTTGTTAAAATTTTGACAAATTAAATAAATAAAAATAATACTATATACTTAAAAAGGGACATATTTTTAAAATTCTTGTAATAATATTCTAAATTTTGAAAATAATCCAGATTAACTCACATAAGTGTTTTAAATCATTGTCAATTTAATTGATTAAATGATGATTTATTAATAATTTTTAATTGTTTGAAATAATTTTATTTGGGTAATCAATAAAAATAAGTCTCATATTATTTTAATTACAAAAAAATAAACCTAATTTTTTGTTAATATAGAAAAATTGCACTACACTTGTAGTCAAATTAACCATAAGATAAATGTATTTTGACTATAAGTTAATTTAAGCAGAAAACAGAGTACCGAAAAACTCAAAAAATGTTTTTCAAAGAATAGACTCAGAAAGCACCTGATAATCGTTTTTAGACTGGAGATTCATCTAAAAGTTTTATCAAAAGTATGTTGATGTAATTCAAATCTGAAAACAGACCAGGAATTAAGTACAAAACCTTTACGGACCATTTGGCGTAGTAAAATGATGTTAGAATTTCAGAAGAGATTCTTTACAGAGATTTGGCTAATACGTGCAAGCGGAGAACTTCAGCACTAGTGGCAAACAAAAAATTATGTAACAAATATTTCGAATGCGTATTAATTAGATTAAAAACAACTAACAACAAATTTAACCAAATTATTAATGATTATGAAAGGCAATTATTGTATTAAACCAACAATGCTTCAGTTTTATCTGATGTTGTTGCTTAGCGTATTTACGATGCAGTCGGGTTTTGCACAAGAGCAATCCCAATTTGTAAGCGGAAATGTAAAATCGGCAGACGATGGTATGGGAATTCCCGGTGCTACCGTAGCAATTGAAGGAACTAAAAGAGGAACATCGACAGACTTTGACGGAAATTTCAGGATAGAGGCAAAAACTGGTGATGTAATAACTATCAGTTTTATGGGGTTCAAAACCCAGCGTGTAACTGTAGGAACGCAAAAAACAATTGCTGTCACTTTACAAACAGAAGCGGCAGATCTTAAAGAAGTTGTAGTAATTGGGTATGGTACACAAAAAAGAACAACAGTAACCAGCGCAATCACGCAGGTAACGGGAGAAAGCCTTGCTAAAACCAATACGATCAACGCGCTTCAGGGACTTCAGGGACAGGCTGCCGGACTTCAGATCACTTCTACTTCAGGGCAGCCCGGAGAAAGAATGAATGTGGTTATCAGAGGTTTGGGTACTACAGGAGGAAGCAACCCGCTTTATGTGGTGGACGGTATTCTTACTGGTGATATTACTTATCTGAACAACTCTGATATTGAATCTATTTCGGTTCTAAAAGATGCTGCTTCAGCTGCCATTTACGGATCACAAGCTGCAAATGGGGTTATTTTGGTAACAACCAAAAAAGGAAGAAAAGGTTCTCCGGGACAGATTACTTTTGAGCAATATTACGGGCTTCAGTCGGTAGCCAGAAAAGTTGATTTATTGGATGCGAGAGAATATGCGGTTATTATAAATGAAGCAGCAGTAAATTCAGGTAAACCGGCTTATTTTACTAATAGCCAGATTGCTGCATTAGGGAATGGCACGAACTGGATGGATAAAATGCTGACAGATAATGCAGCGACTAAAAACTTCTCGTTTGGTGCTTCAGGAGGTTCTGAAACTTCAGTTTATTCTACCTCTTTGTCCTATTTAGGACAGGAAGGTGTTGTGGGAGGAAAAGACTTATCGAACTATCAACGTTACAATTTCAGATTTAATTCAGAGCATAAACTTTATAAGGACGTTTTGACTTTAGGGCAGAATCTAAGCTTTGCTTACGTTGATAAAAATGGTATTGGAGTTGGAAATCAATATAACAACTCTTTAAGAAGTGCATTCCAGACCACACCATTATTACCAATGTATGATGCAGATGGTAATTATTATGACACTACAAATAATAGTGAATTATGGCTTTCAGGTGTAGCAAACCCATACGCAATGATGGATTACAACAATCAAAATGAAAGTAATAATCAAAAGTTATTAGGGAATGTTTATTTACAGGTTGAACCTATAAAGGGCCTTACGTTTAAAACAACTTTAGGACTTGACTATTACGTTTCTGAGGGACATTCATACAAACCGGTATATCACTTATCCACTTATGCCAATAATAATTATGATACAGTGAATCAAAACATGAGTAAAAACAGAAGCATCACCTGGGATAATTTACTAGGATATAAATTTAATGTTGCCGAAGATCATCATTTTGAGGCTATGGCGGGTACATCTTATATTAATTATGCAGGAACTTCTGTAGAAGCAAATAATGCAGATTCTGTTTTTAATGATTTAGAACATGCCTGGATAGACAATACAACTAATAAAGACGGGACTAAAATAACCATTAAGGGTAAAAAAGAAGAAAATATACTGATGTCTTATTTTGGAAGATTAAATTATAATTTTAAAGACACTTATTTGTTCAATGCAACATTGAGAGCAGACGGTTCATCAAAATTTGCTCCGGGCAATCAATGGGGTTATTTCCCATCAGTATCTGCAGGATGGGTTGCTTCAAATGAATCATTTTTAAAAGATTCTCAAGCTATTAATTTTCTTAAATTGAGAGCAAGCTGGGGGCAGGTTGGTAATCAGAGTATCAGGCCATTTCAATATTTAGCAACGATAAAATCTAATAACACAAATTATATTTTTGACAATACCGAAGGAGTTCTTACACCGGGAGCTTATCCTGACAGATTATCAAATCCTGGTTTGCAGTGGGAAACTTCAGAGCAGATTAACCTTGGTTTGGATGCGAGATTCCTCAACAATGCATTAAGTGTTACTTTTGATGTGTATAAGAAAACGAATAAAGACTGGTTAATTCTGGCCCCGGTTTTAGCAACTGCCGGTGCTGAACCTCCATACATAAATGGTGGTGATGTAATTAATAAAGGAGTCGAGCTGAGCCTGAATTACCAAAACAAAATTGGCGATTTTAACTATAGTGTTAGCGCAAATGGTGCTTATAATAAAAATACGGTTGGTCAGATCCCTACTACCGATGGTATAATTCATGGTTTAAATAATGAATTATATGATAATGCACTTGAATTCTACAGAGCAGAAAACGGATTTCCGTTAGGTTATTTCTGGGGTTATAAAACGGCAGGTGTTTTCCAGAATCAGGAACAAATTAACAATTATAAATCAGCAGACGGTGTAGTATTACAGCCAGGTGCGTCTCCGGGAGATATTATCTATGCAAATACAAATGGGGATAACGTAATTAATGATTTAGATAAAACCAATATTGGAGATCCTAATCCTGATTTTACTTATGGATTCTCTTTATCAGCCAACTATAAAGCGTTTGACTTTTCATTGATGGCAAATGGTGTGGCAGGCAATCAAATTGTACAATCTTACAGAAACCAATCCGGAGCTTTTGGAAATTATACTTCCAGAATACTGAGCCGCTGGCATGGCGAAGGAACATCGAACTCAATGCCAAGGGTAACAGAAGACAATAAAAACTTCACACAGTTCTCAGACTTATATGTTCAGGATGGCGATTTCTTAAGAATCAATACGGTTACATTAGGATTTGATTTAGCTAAAATGAAACATTCTAAATCATTTTTTGCAAGCCAGTTCAGAATTTACTTTTCTGTCTTAAACCTTCACACGTTTACGAAATACGACGGTATGGATCCTGAAATTGGATTTGGATCTAATAATGATGATCAAAAATTTGCTTCAGGTGTAGATGTAGGATACTATCCTAGACCAAGAACATACATGTTGGGGTTAAATGTTAAACTTTAATAAATAAGATAATGAAAAATACATATTTATATATTTTCTGTTTGAGTTTATTGTCTTTGGGTTCTTGTGAATTAGAAACAGAACCTTTGGTACAACAAAACGATACAAATTTTTACAAAACTACCGATGATGCCTATTCGGCATTAGTAGGATGTTATGATGGTTTGCAGGTAGCTACGGGAGCTTCCGGACTGGGTGTTCCTGTAATAAGCGAAGTTATGTCTGATGATTGTTTTGGCGGAACTGGTGCTTCTGATGGGTACAATTATGCATTAATAGACGAATTTGATAAGAGTCGTTCTCCTTCAGATGTAGATTTACTTAATTTAAACTGGAAAAATTATTATAAAGCAATTTATCGTTGTAACGTCTTTTTATCAAAAATGGATCAGATTGACTGGAAAGGAGATACTGCTTTAAGAAACACTTACGAGTCTGAAACTAAATTTATCAGAGCCTACACTTATTTTGAAATGGTGCGTCTGTGGGGAAATATACCGCTATTAACAGCTCCTTCAATCGAAAATCTTCCTCAGGCAGCTCCTGAAGAGGTTTATAAAGTCATAGCAGAAGATTTAGTTTTTGCTTCAGAGAATTTGCCTTCAACTGCTTATAATGCTGTACCTGGAGGAAGAATTACTAAATGGGCAGCAAAGTCTTTATTAGGTCGTGTTTATTTGTATTATACCGGATATTATGGGAAAGCGGATTTAGCAGGAGTTGTAACCAAAACACAGGCTTTAGCACATCTGGAAGATGTTATTGCCCAAAGTGGTCATGGATTGGTTGATAATTTTTCTACTTTATGGCCGGCAGCTTCAGTAGATCAATATGCTGGTGAAAGCAACAAAGAAATTGTGTTTTCTATAAAATATACTTATACAAGTGATTACAACGGGAACACTGATGGTAACCACTGGATGGTAATGTTTGGTATGAGAGAGTTCTCTAATTACCCTTACGGACGTGGATGGGGAGTTACAGTAAACCCTAAATTATGGACTGCTTATAACGCTAATGACACAAGACGTGTGGCAACTGTAATTGGAATTGAAGAAGAAGATATTCCTTTCGACAAAATAAACAATCAAAGAGAATATACCGGTTACTATAACAAAAAATATTCGCCAATGGTAAATCAGGCAGGTGTTGATATGCCGATGGTTTTGGGAAGCCAGTTTTGGGATATCAGCCAGTTTCAGGATTATGTAGTATTAAGATATGCTGATGTTTTGTTAATGGCGGCTGAATTAGGAAGCGGAAGTGCCCAGTCTTATTTTGATCAGGTGAGACAAAGGGCGTATAAATCTAATTTTACTCCTCTTGCGGTTACTCCGGAAGATATTATGAAAGAAAGGCATTTAGAATTTGCCCTTGAAGGAATCAGATATTGGGATTTATTACGTCAGGGAGTTGATAAAGCTTCTTCAATTATTGCAGCATCATCTACAACCCTATTAAGCGGTGGAGTTTCTGGAGCAAAAACAATTTCGGCTGCTAAGATTCAGGAAACAAAGGGGTTACAGCAAATACCTAATACTCAGATCACCTTGTCAGGGAATGTTTTAAAACAAAACGCAGGCTGGTAATTTTAACTAAAAATTTAAAAAAATGAAAAAGACTAAATTATTAATTACATCATTTTTGATGGTAATGGTACTTTTACTTGTCCCATCTTGTTCGCCTGAAACATATTCTTTAGAAGAAACGATAGATAAATCGGATATAAATATTGAAGTTACTCAGGATCTGCAGGCAAATCCGGGAGGGAATAAAATAAAACTGAAAAATTTAACTTCTGACATAATTCCTTATTGGAAATATGTTGACGGAAATGGAAATGAATTAGGGCATTCCAATAAAGGTGAAGATGAAGTCACTTTTCCTTTCGCAGGAAAATATACTATTTATTTTACCGCTTATACACAAGGAGGAGCAGTAGATGCTGCTCCGGTAACTGTGAATGTTACTCAAAATGATGAAACCTTTTTTAGTGATGAAAGATGGAATCTCTTAACTAATGGGGTGAATGGTAAAACCTGGGTTTTATATATGACTGCTCCTCTTGAATTTATTGGAAAACCTGCATCTTACCAAAATATAGCAGTAAGTGGTCATGGATGGTGGCCAAATCTTTCTGATATTTCATGGGCAGGTTTAGAAAATAAAGATTGGGGAGAAGTTACTTTTGACCTTAACGGAGGTTATAATGTTACAGTAAAACAAACTGATCCAACAGCCGGAAGCACAGTAAAAACAACAAAAACAGGAACTTTTAATTTTAACCTTACGACAGGTTCAACAAATGACAGAATTAGTTTTAACGGAGGAACAGAAATGTTGCATCCAAACAGTGCAAGCTATTTTAGTTCCGGATTTTCTTTTACTAATGTTCAGATTGTAGAACTTACCGAGACAACGTTAGCTTTTATAGCTATTAGAGCAGATGGTGATTATTTGATTTATCATTTGGTTGTGAAACCGTAATTATTTAATTTTCAGAGTCTCAGTTTTCAGGACATTTTTAGTGTTCTTTTAAACTGAGACTTAAATTATTGCTATAAAAAACAAAAAAGAATACCATGAATAAAAGAAAAAAATTAAACAGCAAATTTTCATTATTAACATTAGTCGGAATCATTCTGTTCTGCTCCTGTAATAAAAAAGAAGATGCTTTTATTAATAGAAAGATTTCTTTTAATTCAGGTTGGAGTTTCCATCTTAATGACAGTCTCGTTGATAAAGATACCATTAGTCCTGCTACAAAATGGAGAACTCTGGATGTTCCTCACGATTGGAGTATCGAAGAAAAATTTGATGAAAAAAGTCCTGCAGGTTATGGAGGCGGATCCTTAAACGGAGGCTTAGGCTGGTACAAAAAAACATTCAAAGTGGCTGCTGAAGACACCACAAAAATAACGTCAATCACTTTTGACGGCGTTTACAGAAACAGTGAAGTCTGGGTAAACGGCCATTATTTAGGAAAACGTCCAAACGGATATATTGGTTTTCAATATGAAATTTCTCCATATTTAAATTACGGAGACAAAAACAACGAAATAATTGTTAAGGTTGACAATTCAAAACAACCCAATTCACGCTGGTATTCGGGTTCAGGGATTTTTAGAAATGTCTGGATCGAGACTACTGATAAATTGCATGTTGAAAATTGGGGAACGTATATTACCACACCAAAAGTTACAGCCGAAAATGCTAAAGTAAATATTGAAACCAGAATTCAGAATGATCATTCAGAATCAAAAAAAATAAAAATACTAACTACTATTTATAAAGAAGATACCAAGGTTACATCAACCACTCAATATATAACGCTTACTCCAAAAAGCGGCACATTGCTAAATGTGGAAGCAGAAGTTAAATCGCCAATTCTATGGTCAATTGAAAATCCTGAATTATACACTGCAGTCACGGAACTTTTAGTTGATGACAAAATCATTGATGAGTACAAAACCACTTTTGGAATCCGGGATTTTAAATTCGATTTAAATAAAGGTTTTATTCTCAATGGAAAGCAAGTCAAGATAAAAGGGGTTTGTATGCACCACGATTTAGGGCCGTTGGGTGCTGCAATCAATACGCGTGCAATCGAACGTCAGTTAGAGATCCTTAAAGAAATGGGCGTAAACGGAATCAGAACTTCACACAATCCTCCCGCTCCGGAACTTCTGGATCTTTGCGACAAAATGGGTTTTATTGTCATGGATGAAGCTTTTGATATGTGGAAACAAACCAAAACCAAATACGATTACGGAAATGACTGGGACAAATGGCACAGACAAGATTTAGCAGATCAATTGCGTCGTGATCGAAATCATCCAAGTATTTTTATGTGGAGCATCGGAAATGAAATTCCGGAACAATGGAATGAAACCGGTATTGAGATTGCAAAAGAACTGGCAGCAATAGTACGTTTAATTGATAAAACACGACCACTAACAGCCGGAATGAATCCGCCGGTAAACATGAATATTGATGAAGTGACTTTACAATTCGAGAAAAAGAATGTTTCGATTAATCCGCTTGCCGGATCTGGTGTTTTAGATTTAATCGGATACAATTATGCACATCAAACTTTTGAACATCATCTGAAAAACTTCCCAAACACACCTTTCATCGCAACAGAAACCACTTCAGGTTTACAGACACGAGGTTATTACGATGCTGTTTCAGACACCATAAAAAAATGGCCGGTAAGGTGGGATCTTAAATTCACAGAAGGAAATCCGGACAATACTGTTTCGGCTTACGATCAGGTACAGACGCCTTGGGGTTCAACCCATGAAGCAACCTGGAAAATCATTAAAAAACATGATTTCTTAGCCGGAATGTACGTTTGGACCGGTTTCGATTATATTGGAGAGCCAACTCCGTACGAATGGCCATCGGTAAGCTCCTATTTCGGAATTGTAGATTTAGCCGGTTTCCCGAAAGATGTGTATTATATGTATCAAAGCGAATGGACGGACAAAACAGTTCTTCACATTTTTCCACATTGGAACTGGAAAGCAGGTCAAACTGTTGATGTTTGGGCATACTATAACAAAGCTGATGAGGTTGAATTATTCCTTAACGGAAAATCAGTTGGAAAGAGAAGTAAAAAAGGTGATGGTTTACACGTAATGTGGAGAATTCCTTTTGAAGCAGGAACTTTAAAAGCAGTTTCCCGTAAAAATGGAAAAACAGTTTCAGAAAAAGAAATTAAAACCGCCGGAAATCCTTCACAACTGAAATTAATGGCCGACAGAAGTACCATCAAAGCAGATAAAAATGATTTGTCATTTGTAACCGTTGATATTTTGGATGCTAATGGAACTTTAGCGCCAAACGCGAATAACGAAATCAATTTTTCATTAAAAGGAAACGGAAAAATTGTTGGCGTTTGCAGTGGAGATCCTGTAAGTCACGAACCTTACAAAGGAACAAAACATACTGCTCTGGCAGGAAAATGTCTGGTAATTGTTCAGGCAGGAGATAAATCCGGAAGATTGGAATTGACCGCTAAAGCGAATGGATTAAAACAATCTACAATTGTAATTACTACAGAATAAAAAACGCTAATTATAAAAACTAAATAACCACAAAATGAAAAAAATACAGATAGCTTCCTTGTCGCTGTTTATGGGTTTTGGATTATTGCTTTCGCCAAAAGCATCCGCCCAGATTCAAAACGCAGATGTGTTAAATGCTCCAATAGATATCAGTAAAGATTTTCAGAATTATCTGAATACTTTTTATTTCGCTGATGAATTGGCTTCTTTTGATCCTGCTACGGCAAAAGGAACTATAAAATATTTAAGATACAATTATAAAACGCGTCAGGCTTTCAATAATATGATGGTAAAGCCGGATATTGAAAAGCCAAATGAATTTCCAACGACAGAATACGAGGTTTCACCGGTATTGCCGTTCGAAATTCAGTTTGTTTCAGACAGAACTATTCGTATCAAAACCACTTCCGGACCGCAGTTTCATCCGCAAAAGGAATCTTTAATGCTGGTTAATGGTGTTGCGCCAAACCATCCTGAATTATGGAAATATTCCAAAATCGAAGGCGGTCATAAATACACCAGCAAACACGGTTCTGTAGAAATTCTAACAAAACCCTGGCACGTAAAAATTTTTGATGAAAAAGGAAAACTGCTAACCAGCACACTTCATGATACCGATTTTAAAAATACCTATACGCCAACACTTCCGTTTTCCTATGTTCGCAGAAACAGTGATTACTCCAGAAGTATGGGAGCTGCTTTCAGTTTGGAACCGGACGAAAAAATATTTGGCTGTGGAGAATCATTCACACAATTCAACAAACGTGGTCAAAAAGTAGTTTTATGGACAGATGATGCCAACGGAATTCAGAATGAAACGATGTACAAACCGATTCCGTTTTATATGAGCAGTCGTGGTTACGGAGTTTTCATGCACCATTCAACTCCAATTACAGTTGACTTCGGGAGATATTTTGCCAGCGCCAACGAAATGTATATTGGTGATGACGAAGCCGATTTGTTTTTCTTTATCGGAGAACCGAAAGACATTCTAGATCAGTATACAGATTTGACCGGAAAAGCCGCTATGCCTCCGCTTTGGTCTTTTGGTTTCTGGATGAGCCGTATTACCTATTTCTCAGAAAAAGAAGGGCGTGATGTAGCCAGGGATTTGCGTAAATACAAAATTCCAACAGATGTTATTCACTTTGATACAGGCTGGTTTGATGTTGACTGGAGAAACAACTATGAGTTTGCAAAATCCCGTTTCCCGGATGCCACAAAAATGATGTCAGATCTAAAAGAGGATGGTTTCCATGTGTGTCTTTGGCAGCTGCCTTATTTCACTCCAAAAAACACTTTGTTCAATGAAATTATGGACAAAAATCTGGCGGTAAAAGACCGAAAAGGGAACTTGCCTTATGAAGATGCGGTTCTGGATTTTTCAAATCCGGAAACCATTTCCTGGTATCAGGGGAAATTGAAAAAGTTATTTGACGAAGGAGTTTCTGTCTTCAAAGTGGATTTTGGAGAAGCTGCTCCGCCGGACGGTATTTACCATTCAGGACGCACTGGTTTTTATGAACACAATTTATATCCGCTTCGTTATAATAAGGCTGTTGCCGAAATTACCCAGAAAGAAAAAGGATACACTTTAATCTGGGCAAGAAGTACCTGGGCAGGAAGTCAGCGTTACCCATTGCATTGGGGTGGAGATGCAGAAACTACAAACGGAGCTATGTCAGCAGAATTAAGAGGGGGACTTTCATTAGGATTAAGCGGTTTCAGTTTCTGGAGTCATGATGTGGGAGGTTTTGCAACAAAATCACCTGAGAATTTATACAGAAGATGGGCACCTTTCGGGATGTTTACCTCGCATGTGAGAAGTCACGGAGAACCGCCGCGCGAACCTTGGCTGTACAGCAAAGATTTCCTGGAAGGATTTAGAAAAGCAGATAATATGCGTTACGAATTAATGCCCTATATCTACGCTCAGGCAAAAGAAAGTTCTCAAAAAGGTTTACCGATGATGCGTGCCTTGTTTGTAGAATATCCAAATGATCCGGGAGCTTGGTTAGTGGATAATGAATATTTATTTGGATCCAGTATGTTGGTAGCACCTTTGTTTGAAGAAGTAACAGAGAGAGACGTTTACCTTCCGGCTGGAACGTGGATTGATTATCAGACCAAAAAAGTTTACGAAGGAGGCTGGCATAAAATCAAAGCAGGCGAAGTGCCAATTGTAGTTTTGGTTAGGGATGGCGCTGCGATTCCGCATATTGCACTGGCTCAGTCTACCAAAGACATGGATTGGAGTAAGTTAACCCTGAAAGTATTTGCAAGTGACAAGACTACTTCGGCGAAAGCCAAAATATTTTTACCAGACGGAGATGCTGTTCAGGAAATTACAGTTACTAAAAAAGGAAACACTTTTGATGTAACACCGACTACCTTAAACGGAAAAACCACTTTTAAAACCGAGTGGCTAAAATAGGTTTTGTTAGAGTTAGTTTTATAAATCGGGTGGTACCGGATCATCCGATTTATTTATAAAGAATTAAAAAAATACCATGATAAAATATCTTTTACTTCCCGCTGTAGTGCTTTCCATTAGTTTGGGACACAGTCAAAAAACAAAAAATGCTTACGAACTGGCTTCACCAAACGGTCAGAATAAAATCAAATTTGAATTAGTAAAAAATGCTCCAAAGTATGCAGTTTCACACGGAAAAACCGAAGTGATTACACCATCAGATATGGGTTTTTTGCTAAAAGGAAACGAAGATTTAAGCACAAACTTCGAAATTAAAGGAGCTAAAACGTCCAAATTTGATGAAACCTGGGAACAGGTTTGGGGAGAAAAGAAAAATATTAGAAACCACTATAATCAATTGGTGGTTGATTTGCAGCAAAAAACCGGAAACAAAAGAAAATTGCAGATTCAGTTTCGTGCTTTTGATGACGGAGTAGCTTTCAGATATGTGTATCCAAAACAAAATGTAAAAGACAGTATTTTCATCATGGATGAAAAAACCACTTTTAACCTGAAAGATGACGGAAAAGCATGGTGGATTCCTGCAAACAGAGAAAACCGAGACGAATACCTTTTTGAAGCTGCGCCGGTTAGTAAATTAGATACAGTTTTGACGCCTTTAACAATCGAGAGCAAGAGCGGATTGGCTTTAAGTTTCCACGAAGCAAACCTGATCGATTTTGCCAGTATGACTTTGGTGAATAATAAAGGAACAGAGCTAAAATCTGATTTGGTGCCTTGGGCTGACGGAGTGAAAGTTCGTGTAAAAGATACATTTACTTCATCCTGGAGAACGATTCAAATTGGAGAAAATCCGGGAGAATTGATTACTTCTTATTTGGTTTTAAACCTAAACGAGCCAAACAAGCTAAAAAATACAAACAGCTATTTCAAACCCTATAAATATTTAGGAATCTGGTGGGGAATGCACATCGGAAAATATACGTTCTGGGAAAGCGAAAAACAAGGTGCAACAACCAAACATGCCGAAGAATATATTGATTTTACAGCAAAAGAAGGTTTCAACCATTTATTGATCGAAGGCTGGAACAAAGGCTGGACGCCGGGTTGGTACGAAAACCGTATGCACATGTTCAGCTTCACGAAAAATGCGGACAATTTCGACTTAGAAAAAGTAGTTGAATATGGAAAGAAAAAGAACATCGAATTAATCGGATATCACGAGACAGGTTCAAATTTAATTAACTATTTAAAAGAAGTTGACGAGGGTTTTGCTTTATACAAAAAACTTGGAATTCATACGGTAAAAATTGGTCATGTGGGTTCTAAACTAAACATGAAACAAATGCACTTCGGACAATTTGGAGTGAATTATTTCAGATACATTTTAGAAAAAGCAGCACAGTATGATTTAGCCGTTTTATACCACGAATCCATAAAAGATACAGGAGAAAGAAGAACTTTTCCGAACATGGTTTCGAGAGAAGCAGCTCGCGGACAGGAATACAATGCATGGAGCGAAGGAAACCCGCCAAACCATTTGAGTATTATTCCGTTTACAAGATTACTTTCCGGACCAATGGATTTTACGCCTGGTATTTTTGATGTAGAGGTCAAACAAGGTTATCCGGGAAAAAGAATTCAGGGAACAGTGGGGCAGCAGTTGGCATTGTACGTAGTGCTTTATTCCCCAATTCAAATGCTGGCTGACTTACCTGAAAACTACGAAGGAAAACCAGCTTTACAATTCTTAAAAGATGTTCCGACAGACTGGGAAGACACTAAAATTGTAGAAGGAAAAATTGGTGAATACATCACAACAGCCAGAAAAGACAGAAACAGTGCAGATTGGTATTTAGGAACTCTGACTAATGAAAACCCAAGAAAAGTTGAGGTTTCATTGTCATTCTTAGATCCAAATACAACCTACGAAGCTCAGATTTATGTAGATGCTGAAGGAACCAATCAAAAAAATAATCCGGAAGCGGTAGCCATTTCTAAGAAAACAGTAAAATCTTCGGATAAATTACAATTGAATTTAGGTGGTGCCGGTGGTGGAGCTGTGAGATTTAAAAAATTATAATTTGAGTTAGAAGTTAAATGTTAGATGTAAAAAGTCAGGGCTGTAAAGATACGGTAGAGCAGCACAGCAGTGCGTCTAATCATTCAAAAGTTAAAATATTTTCAGATGAAAAAGTTTCTCATAATAGCGGTTCTTATTAGTTCAGTCAATTTGTTTGCACAAGACCGAACCATAAAAGTAGATTACAATAAATCGGCAGGAAAATTAAATACCATGTTCAAAGAATGCATAGGTGCCGGAAGAGCAAATGAAGGACTCCGAGCCGACTGGCAGCAGCAGTTGACAATGGTAAAAAAAGAATGTGATTTTAAATACATTCGATTTCATGGTTTATTGTCCGACGATATGGCTGTTTACCGCGAAGATTCAAAAGGAAATCCGGAATATAATTATCAGTACGTCGATGTTTTGTTTGACTTTATTTTGAGTCTGAAAATGAAACCGTTTGTAGAATTAGGTTTTATGCCCAATGCACTGGCAAGCGGAAAAGAAACCATTTTCTGGTGGAAAGGAAATGTCACACCGCCAAAAGATTATAAAAAATGGGAAGATCTGATTCGGAACCTAACACAGCATTTCGCTGAGCGTTACGGAACCGAAGAAGTAAAAACATGGTATTTTGAAGTATGGAACGAGCCTAATCTAACTCCAGGTTTCTGGACTGGAACGCAGGCAGAATATTTCAAATTATACGATTATGCAGCTCGTGGCATAAAAGCAGTAAATAAAGACTTTAGAGTAGGAGGACCAGCAACAGCAGGGGCCGGATGGGTTCCGGAGACCATTGAATTTGCGGCTAAAAATAATGTTCCGTTAGATTTTATTTCGACACATACTTATGGAGTAAACCAGGGATATCTGGACGAATTCGGAACTTCGGGTACGGTTTTGAGCCCTGATCAGAATAGTATCAGCGGAGATGTTATCAATTCGCGTAAGCAGATTACCAATTCGGTTAAGCCAGATCTGGAACTACATTATACAGAATGGAGTTCATCCTACACTCCTGCAGACCCAATTCATGACAGCTATCACTCAGCAGCGTATATTTTACAGAAATTAAAACAGGTTGGCAATGCCGCAACCTCCATGTCATATTGGGTTTTCACGGACATTTTTGAGGAAGCAGGTCCAAGATTTACCCCTTTCCATGGAGGTTTCGGATTGTTGAATACACAGGGAATTAAAAAACCAGCTTACTTCTCTTATTCATTACTAAATAAATTAGGTGAAACTGAACTTCAGAATCAGGACACTTCTTCATGGGCTGCCAAAAACAAAAAAGGGGATGTTCAGCTTTTGTTTTGGGATTTTACCAATACACATCCGGGCGAAAAAATGTGGAATCAGACCTATTACGTCAAAGATTTGCCTTCAAAAGAAAAAGGAAAAGTAAAAATTGAAATTGACGGATTGCAAAAGGGAAAATATATTCTGGAAATCTACAAAGTGGGTTATAAATCAAATGATGCTTATGCCGATTATCTGGCTATGAACAAACCAAGTCAGCTGACACGTGATCAGGTAAATTCAATCAAAGCAAAAAATAACGGAGTTCCTGTTGCCACAGAAAAAATAACTATCGATTCTAAAGGCACTTTCAGCAAGGAACTTAAAATAAATGAAAATGATGTTGTTCTTTTTAATTTGATAAAACAGTAAAATAAAACCAGGAATAAATTTAAACACCAGTTTTTAAAGGTTTTTTGTGAGGATCAAAATCTTTAAATCTAAAAAACAAAACGATATGAAAAACAAAATTTTACGACTTTCGGCATTGATGGCTTTTGTGGTTTTTACTTCCTGTAAAAACAATGCACAAGGGTTAGATGCTGATTCTGTTCAAAAAGAATATACAGGTAAGGAAATAAGCTCAGAGTTTGACACTGAAATTGATAAACTGGTTGCTAGAATGACCCTTGAAGAAAAAATAGGCATGCTGCATGGCAATAGTATGTTTACTTCCGGCGGTGTAAAACGTTTAGGTATTCCCGAATTAAAAATGGCTGACGGACCACTGGGAGTTCGTGAGGAAATTTCCAGAGACAGCTGGGCTCCGGCAGGTTTAACCAATGATTTTGCCACCTATTATCCGGCAGCCGGAGCTTTGGCAGCCACATGGAATACTGAAATGGCATATACTTTTGGAAATAGTGTTGGCCAGGAAATGCGTGCCAGAGATAAAGACATGCTGCTTTCGCCGGCAATCAATATTGTGAGAACACCACTTGGCGGAAGAACTTATGAGTACATGACCGAAGACCCGTTTTTAAACAAAAAAATGGCGGTACCTATGGTGGTGGGTTTACAGGATAATGATGTTATGGCTTGTGTAAAACACTTTGCAGCCAATAACCAGGAAACGAATCGTGATTTCGTAGATGTACAGATTGATGAGCGTACATTGCGCGAAATCTATCTTCCGGCTTTTGAAGCTGCTGTGAAAGAAGGAAAAGCCTATAGTATTATGGGGGCTTACAACAAATTCAGAGGAGAATATTTGTGTGAGAATGATTATATGCTCAATAAAATCCTTCGTGATGAATGGGGCTTTAAGGGAGTTGTGGTTTCAGACTGGGCTGCGGTGCATTCTACAGTAAAATCGCTTCAGAACGGACTGGACATCGAAATGGGAACACCAAAACCTTTCAATGAGTTTTTCCTTGCCGATAAATTAATCGCTGCCGCAAAGAACAAAGAAATCTCAGAAGCAGAAATCGACAAGCATGTAAAAAGAATTTTGCGAACCTTGTTTCAGGTAAAAGCAATGGGCGGCAAAGACCGTGTTAAAGGAAGCATCTCCACCGAAGCGCATTATCAGGATGCTTATAAAATTGCAGCAGAAGCTGTGGTTTTATTAAAAAATGAAAACAACGCCTTACCGTTGAAACTGGACGGAGTAAAATCAATTGCAGTAATCGGGAACAATGCAACCAAAAAAAATGCTTTGGGCGGATTTGGAGCAGGGGTAAAAACCAAAAGGGAAATCACACCTCTTGAAGGCTTAAAAAACAGATTGCCATCATCTGTTACCATTAATTATGCCGAAGGCTATTTAGAACGTTACGAAGAAAAAAACAAAGGAAATTTAGGTAATATAACGTCTAATGGCCCTGTAACAATAGACCAGTTAGATCCTGCCAAATTACAGGAAGCAATTGAAGCAGCCAAAAAATCGGATGTTGCTATTGTTCTTGCCGGTTCTAACCGTGATTATGAAACAGAAGCTTCAGACCGAAGAAATTTAAAATTGCCATTTGGACAGGAAGAACTGATTAAAAAGGTGCAGGCGGTTAATCCAAAAACGATTGTAGTTTTTGTTGCGGGAGCCCCTTTTGAAATAGAAGACATCAGTCAAAAAACTTCGGCTTTAGTATGGACATGGTTTAATGGTTCAGAAGGAGGAAATGCCATAGCAGATGTGCTGCTCGGAAAAATAAATCCATCCGGAAAATTACCATGGACAATGCCTAAAAAACTCATGGACTCTCCGGCGCATGCAACAAACAGTTTTCCTGGTGATAAAGCTGTTAAGTATGCCGAAGGAATTTTGGTAGGATACCGTTGGTTTGATACTAAAAAAATTGAACCTCTATATCCTTTCGGGTACGGATTGTCATACACCAGTTTTGCTTTCGAAAATGCAAAGGCAGACAAAGAATCATATGCTTCAAATGAAACTATTTCTGTTTCTGTAGAGGTAAAGAATACAGGAAAAACTGATGGTAAAGAAGTAGTTCAGCTTTATGCTTCAAAATCCAATTCAAAAGTAGCACGTGCTGAAAAAGAATTAAAGGGTTTCGTAAAAACATTAGTAAAATCCGGAGATTCAAATACAGTAATAATTAAGGTTCCGGTTAAGGAACTGGCTTATTACGATGCAGCTGCTAAAAAATGGACAGTTGAACCGGGAAAATACATATTGAAAATCGGAAATTCTTCAAGAGATATCAAAAAAGAAATAGTAATAACCATCAAATAAAAATTTAAAAACAACCACTTTATTAACTTAATCAACCAATTGAAATGAAAAGAATAATAAACAGCTATGTATTTAGTTTTTTATCCTGCATAATTTTTGCCGGGCTATTTGCCTGTAGTGCTGATAAAGAAACAGCGCAGGATTTGACAATTAAAGGTCTTACTGCAAGCACAAGTAAAATTGATTTTGAAAGCAGCGAAAGTACTAAAGAGATTAAAATTGAAACAGATGCAACCGCCTGGTTGTTGAGTAACTCAGGTGCAGGCTGGCTGAAAATTAGTCAGTCCGGAGGTACATCGGGGAGTACTACAGTTACAGTTACAGCTTTAGCAAATACAACAACTCAAACCAGAACAGCAATTATAACATTAACTTCAAATGACGCTAAAACGGTACAGATTACAGTTTCACAGGCTGGAGTTGCAGGTTCTCAGGGATTTCCCGACTATAACACAAATCCCATCGCTGCCGATGCCACAGGTATGAGCAGTACTGCAGTACAACTGGCTGCTAAAATGAAATTAGGATGGAATATTGGTAACACACTTGAAGCATCAGGTGGTGAAACTGCCTGGGGAAATCCAAAGGTTACAAAAGCCTTAATTGATTTGGTTAAAGCGAATGGATTTAATGCGATTAGAATCCCATGTTCATGGAATCAGTATATGGAAAATGCTGCAACAGCAAAAATCAAAACAGATTGGTTAAACCGTGTTAAAGAAGTTGTTCAGTACTGTGTTGATAATGATATGTATGTAATTGTAAATATTCATTGGGACGGCGGATGGCTGGAAAAAAATATTACAGAGGCTAAGAAAGTTGAAACTAATGCCAAACAAAAAGCATTTTGGCAGCAAATAGCTACGTATTTAAGAGGATTTGACGAACATTTGCTATTTGCAAGTGCCAATGAACCGGATGTTAAAGATGCAGCAGAAATGGCAGTTTTAACATCATACCATCAAACATTTATTGATGCTGTTCGAGCAACCGGAGGAAAAAATACGTACCGTACCTTAATCGTGCAGGGACCTTCAACAGATATTGAAAAAACAAACAACTGGATGACTTCATTACCAACAGATCCAACTGCAAACCGTATGATGGCAGAAGTTCACTTTTATCCGTATCAGTTTACACTGATGACAGAAGATGCAGACTGGGGTAAAATGTTTTATTATTGGGGAGCAGGAAATCATTCAACTACAGATACTTCACGTAATTCAACCTGGGGAGAAGAATCTTTTATAGATGAGAAATTTCGTTCCATGAAAACGCAGTTTGTAGACAAAGGAATTCCGGTAATTTTAGGAGAGTTTGGTGCAATCAGACGTAATTTAACCGGTGACGCCTTAACATTACACCTAAAATCAAGAGCCGACTTTTTAAAGTATGTTGTAAAACAATCGAGAGCAAATGGTATGGTGCCATTTTATTGGGATGCCGGAAATTTAGGTACAAATACAATGTCTTTATTTGACAGAAGTAATAATACTGTATATGATGCACAGGCATTAAAAGGCTTACAGGATGGACTAAATTAAAAATATTTTTCTAAGATCTGCAGTGGTTTTATATATTGAAATTTCAAAATAAAAATGTTTTTCGATAGGTGAAATTAACTGCAGATTTTTTTATTACTATCTAAAAAGGTTTTTTTAATAATAAAAATAGTAGTTTCCAGTTCAATTAAGTTTTGATTATTAATTTATATGTTAAATAGAAAACTAAAGAGTATGAAAAAAGCATTTATAGATTGCCAATTTACAGTTTTACTGTGTTTGTTATTATTAGCAAATTTATCTTGCAGTAATGATGTACCTGAACAAAAAATCGTAGCAGATACAAACTTAGTTGCTCAGATCTCTACATCAAAATTACCTAATTATAATACGAATCCATTGCCCGCTGATGCTTCAGGAATGGGGAGCGATGCAAAAACCGTTGCTTCAAAAATTAAGATAGGCTGGAATATTGGGAACACTTTAGAAGCTACCGGAGGTGAAACAGCATGGGGAAACCCGAAGGTTACCAAAGCATTAATAGATTTAGTAAAAGCAAAAGGTTTCAATGCGGTACGTATCCCATGTTCATGGAATCAATATCTGGCTAATTCGACCACTTCACAAATAAAGTCAGACTGGATGAACAGAGTCAAAGAAGTAGTGAAATACTGCAATGATAACGGAATGTATTGTATTGTAAACGTACATTGGGATGGCGGATGGCTGGAAAACAATATCACCGTAGCCAAACAAGCTGAAAATAATGAAAAGCAAAAGGCGTTTTGGGAACAAATTGCAACTAGTCTTAGGGAATTTAACGGATTGCTGCTTTTTGCAAGTGCCAATGAACCTAATGTAGAAAATGCAGAACAAATGGCAGTACTTAAATCCTATCACCAGACATTTATCGATGCGGTTCGCTCTACAGGAGGCAGAAATGCATACAGGAATTTAATAATCCAGGGGCCGGGAACAGATATTTTAAAAACCAACCAATTGATGACCTCACTACCTACAGATAAATTAGCAGGCCGCATGATGGTAGAAGTACATTATTATGCACCCTGGCAATTTGCCGGATTGACTAAGGATGAAAGCTGGGGAAAAATGTTTTACTATTGGGGGAATGGTTATAAATCAACAACAGATACCGGCAGAAATGCGACCTGGGGTGAAGAAGCTGCAGTAAAAGCCGATTTTAAACTGATGAAAACTCAATTCGTAGACAAAGGAATTCCGGTAATTTTAGGAGAATTTGGCGCCATCAGACGTTCTTCATTAACGGGCGATAATCTGACGAAACATTTGGCATCCCGAGCTTATTATTTAAAATATGTAGTACAGCAGGCAAAAGCCAACGGTCTGGTACCTTTTTACTGGGACGAAGGCAGTATGACAAACAATGGTTTTGGAATCATCAATAGGACAAATAATACCGTTTTTGATACCAAAGCACTGACTGCCTTAATGGATGGTCTAAAATAAATCTGAATTATAAAAATAGAATGAAAAAGAAGATAGTAACCTTTGTATTGTTTTTTTCTTTGTTCGCAAACGCTAATGTCAGAATGCCTTTGCTGTTTTCTGACGGAATGGTACTGCAGCGAAATAAGGAAATTCCGGTTTGGGGCTGGGCTGATGCAAATGAAAAAATAACCATTCATTTTAACAAGCAAACCAAAACTATTCAGGCAGATAATAACGGAAAATGGATTGTGAAATTAGCATCCGAAAAAGCCGGAGGGCCTTTTGAATTAGCCATTACCGGAAAAAACAAAATCGTCATCAAAAATGTTTTGGTGGGCGAAGTATGGATTTGCAGCGGACAATCGAACATGGAATTTCAGGTTTCAAAGACAATGAATGCCAAAGATCAAATTAACGATTCAAATTACCCGATGATTCGTCATTTTGGAGTAGCTCAGGATCTTAGCGGAACTCCAAAAGAAGATTTGAAAGCCGGAAAATGGGAAGTTTCAAGTAAAGAAACTGTTGGTAATTTTACAGCGGTAGGTTTTTATTTTGCTAAAAAAATATATGCAGAATTAAAAATCCCAATCGGAATAATAAATACCTCATGGGGCGGAACCTGTATAGAAACCTGGACAAGCCATGAAGCATTTCAGAATAGTGATGAATTTAAAGCGATGATTGCCGAAGTTCCAACCGTAAATATGGATGAAATTTTCGAAAATTATAAAAAATCACTTTTAGGAAATATAAGGAAGATTCAGGGTTTTGATGTGACACTGGCTAACGAAGATCAGTTTAAAACATTTGAATTTAATGATAACAATTGGCCTGAAATAAAAGCACCCTCACTATGGGAAAATCAGCAAATTGGTAATATGGACGGAATTGTCTGGATGCGAAAGACAATTGGTTTAACTGCTGAACAAGCCAGGAAAGAAGCCATTTTACATTTGGCAAAAGTTGATGATGAAGATATAACGTACATCAACGGAGTTCAGGTTGGTACTAACAATATTTGGGAGAAACTAAGAGTGTATAAAATTCCGGCTGGTGTTTTAAAAGAAGGCAAAAATGTAATAGCTGTCAGAATTGCCGATTATACCGGAGGTGGCGGAATTTATGGAGATCCTGTCGATTTAAAAATTCAATTTAAGGACTCTAATTTGCCTTTGGAAGGACTTTGGAAATTTAATATCGTTCAGGTAAAAATTGCAGTTTCACCAAACAGTTATCCGTCATTATTGTATAACGCTATGGTAAATCCGCTGGTTCCGTATGCGATTCAGGGCGTTTTATGGTATCAGGGTGAAGCAAATGTGTGGAGAGCTAAGCAGTATAAAAAAGCATTTCCTTTAATGATTCAGGACTGGAGAACCAAATTTAATCAGGGCAGTTTTCCTTTTTACTTTGTTCAGTTGTCCACTTTTGATGAATTTGGAGGCAACAGTAAAAAAGGCAGCCGCTGGGCTGAACTCCGCGAAGCACAATCCGAAACTTTAAAAGTACCTAATACCGGAATGGCGGTTACAACAGATATTGGTAATGCAAAAGACATTCATCCAACCAATAAGCAAGATGTGGGACTTCGTTTGGCAGCCATTGCTTTGAATAACGTTTACGGCGAAAAACAAATTTTCAGCGGACCAACTTATAAATCTCAGGAAATAAAAGGAAACCAAATCATTCTGACTTTCAACAACATTGGCAGTGGATTATCAACACCGAATAATTCCGAATTAAAAGGATTCGAAATCGCCGGTGCCGACCAGATTTTTCATTCTGCGAAAGCGATAATCAAAGACAACAAAATTATTGTTTCCAGCGAAAATGTTCCAAATCCGGTTGCAGTTCGTTACGGATGGGCAGACGATGATACTGAAATCAATCTTTTCAATAAAGAAAAATTTCCGGCATCGCCTTTCAGAACAGACAATTGGGAAATGATTACGGCCAATGAAAAGTATAGCATAAGCAAATAAAATAGATTCATGAAAAAAGCAATTTTCATATTTATAAGTTTCATTTCGCTGGCACTTAAGGCACAGCAGCAGCAACAAAACATAAAAGACGGATTTTATCAAAACCCGATATTTGCAGGGGATTATCCTGATCCTTCAATAATTCGTGATGGTGAGGATTATTATATTGTTCACTCTTCATTCAATTATTATCCCGGATTGTTAATATGGACATCAAAAGATCTGATCAACTGGAAACCCGTTACCCATGCACTCAAAAAAAGTGTAGGTTCAGTATGGGCGCCTGATTTGGTAAAACTCAACAATAAATTTTACATCTATTTTCCGGCAAACGAAACCAATTATGTCGTTTGGGCAGATAATATCAATGGTCCGTGGAGCGATCCTATAGATTTAAAAATCGGTAATATCGATCCGGGACATTTTACAGATGAAAAAGGAAACCGATATTTATATTTCAGCAATGGAAGTTATGTTCCGCTTTCAAAAGACGGTTTGGCAGTTTCGGGAGAAAGTAAGCAGGTTTATGAAGGATGGAAAATCCCGTCAGAATGGTCCATTGAATGTTTTTGCATGGAAGGGCCAAAAGTTTTCAAGAGAGGCGATTACTATTATTTGACTACTGCCGAAGGAGGTACAGCCGGTCCTGCAACCAGCCATATGGTAATTTCGGCAAGATCAAAATCGCCTTTAGGACCTTGGGAAAACTCGCCTTACAATCCCATTTTAAGAACAAACAGCGCTTCCGAAAAATGGTGGTCAAAAGGCCATGCCACACTAATTGATGATGTGAAAGGAAACTGGTGGATGGTTTTTCACGGCTATGAAAACGGTTATTACAACATGGGGCGCCAGACATTGCTGCAGCCTGTAGAATGGACAAAAGACGGCTGGTACAAAATGAAGGAAGGTATTAAAACCGAAGATCAAATTAAAAAACCGGCAGGTGAATCCATAAAAAATAATTTCACACTTTCTGATACTTTTACAGGAGAGAAGCTCAATCCGCAATGGCAGTTTTTTGATGAATACGATTCCCGAAGAGCCACATTTTCTGTTAACGGAATAAAAATTAAAGGAAAAGGAACGGGTATCGGTCAAAGTTCGCCATTGTTATGCACACCTTCTGATCATTCGTACACAGCTGATGTAGAAGTTGAAATAGAAGGCAATGCATCGGCTGGTTTAGTTCTTTTTTACGATAGCAAAATATTCACCGGAATCGCTTTCGATAAAGAAAATATCATGGCAATTCTTAGAGTGTGGCAATTTCCTACTGTAAAAGGAGTCAATAAAAAACACTTGTTTTTACGCCTTGAAAAAAAGCAACAGGTCGTAAATATGTTTTACAGCATCAACGGAAAGGATTGGCTGAAAATCGAAAACTCTGCTGAGGTAAGTTCTTTCAATCATAATGCACTAAGTGGGTTTATGAGTCTTCGTATAGGACTTGCTTCTGTTGGGGAAGGTTCAGTGACGTTTAGTAATTTCACATATAAACCTTTACCGGAATAATTTGGGCGTGACCGCATCCCGATAAGTGGGCAAACTTACTTTGCGGATATTCACCCACTTATCGGGATGCGGTCGGGCTGTCCGCACTACTTCGGTAGTTTGCTCCCATCCCTCACGCAGTAACTGGTAGGATTGAACAGTAAATACTGTAGAAACATATTATATTGCAGCATCCAATCTTTCTGAACGGACAATACATTTGAATAATTCAAACTAAAAATTTTTACAAATGAATTCAGGCGTTATAAAAAAAACATTTTTCATCTTACTTCTCACATTTTATATCACAAACATTTCGGCGCAATCCAGCCATGTTTTATGGTACAATCAGCCAGCGGAATATTTTGAAGAAAGCCTCGTTTTAGGAAACGGAAAAATGGGAGCAACCGTTTTTGGCGGAGTGAATTCAGACAAAATTTATCTGAACGATATTACACTTTGGTCGGGAGAACCTGTAAATGCAAACATGAATCCCGAAGCATATAAAAATCTTCCTGCAATTCGTGAAGCGCTTCAAAACGAAAACTACAAACTGGCCGAAGAGCTAAACAAAAAAATCCAGGGAAAAAACTCGGAGAAGTATGCACCTTTAGGGACAATAGAAATTACCAGTCCCAACAGAGGAAAAGCAACTAATTATCATAGAGAACTGGATATTTCAAAAGCAGTTTCAAAAGTGACTTACGAAATCGACGGCGTAAAATTTACCAGAGAATATTTTGTTTCAGCACCGGATCAAATTATGATTATCAAATTGACCAGCAGCCAAAAGGGAACTTTAAATTTTGATATCAATTTGAGCAGTTTACTAAAATCAAATGTTGAGGTTAAAGACAATGTTTTGTCACTGAGTGGAAAGGCGCCGCTAAATGAACATGTAGGTTATACCGTTCTTCCAAAATATCTTGAAATAAAAGAAAGAGGAACACGATTTACAACCCTGATGAAAATCAAAAATACAGATGGAGCAATTATTGCCTCAGACAAAACATTGGGCGTGAAAAACGCAACTGAAGCTGTAATTTATGTTTCAATAGCCACAAGTTTCAATGGTTTCGACAAAAATCCTGCGACAGAAGGTCTAAACGATAAAACAATTGCATCCAAAAGCCTAAAAAAAGCTTTTGCAAAATCATTCGATAAATTGAAAAGCTCTCACGTTGCCGATTATAAGAAATTCTACAACCGTGTTCATTTGGATTTAGGAAAAACAACAGCTCCTGATTTGGCAACAGATGAACGTTTATTACGATATTCTGAAGGTAAAGAAGATAAAAACCTCGAGATCCTTTATTTCAATTACGGGCGTTATCTGCTCATCAGTTCTTCCAGAACAAAGGGCGTTCCGGCTAATTTACAGGGACTTTGGAATCCGCATCTGAGTCCGCCATGGAGCAGTAACTACACGATGAACATTAATGTTGAGGAAAATTACTGGCTGGCAGAAAATACCAATCTTTCAGAAATGCATCTGCCATTATTGAGTTTTATAAAAAATCTTTCGGTAACCGGAAAAATTACAGCTAAGACTTTTTATGGAGTTGATAAAGGCTGGGCAGCTGGGCATAATTCAGATATCTGGGCCATGACGAATCCGGTTGGACAATTCGGAAAAGAAGATCCAATGTGGGCATGCTGGCCAATGGCTGGAGCATGGCTGAGTACTCATATTTGGGAACATTATATTTTTACTCAGGATAAAGATTATTTAAAAAATGAAGGCTATCAGTTGATGAAAGGCGCAGCCGAATTTTGTATGGGTTGGTTGGTAGAAGATAAAAACGGAAATTTGATTACAGCTCCATCAACTTCTCCCGAAAATCAATATAAATTAGCTGATGGTTTTGTGGGAGCGACAATGTACGGTGGAACAGCCGACCTGGCAATGATTCGTGAATGTTTTGATAAAACGATTAAAGCTGCTAAGATTTTAAATGTTGATGCTGAATTTGTAAAAAAGATGGAAGCTGATTTAGCGAATTTACATCCGTATCAAATTGGCAAAAAAGGCAATTTACAGGAATGGTATTTTGATTGGGAAGATAAAGATCCAAAACACCGTCACCAATCCCAATTATTCGGACTGTTTCCGGGGGATCATATTACACCTTTAAAAACCCCGGATTTGGCTGAAGCTTCCAAAAAAATATTAGAAATAAAAGGTGATGAAACTACAGGCTGGTCAAAAGGCTGGCGAATTAATCTCTGGGCAAGACTCTGGGATGGAAACAGAGCCTATAAAATGTACCGTGAATTACTTCGTTACGTAGATCCGGACGGAAAAAAAACCGAAAAGCCAAGAAGGGGAGGAGGAACCTATCCGAATTTATTCGACGCGCATCCGCCATTTCAAATTGATGGAAATTTTGGCGGCGCAGCTGCTGTAGCCGAAATGCTGGTTCAGTCAGATGAAAACGAAATCAGATTATTGCCTGCTTTACCGGATGCCTGGGAAAGCGGTTCAGTAAAAGGTATCTGTGCCCGTGGTGGTTTTGAAATTGAAATGACCTGGAGTAATAAAATGGTTATGACATTAACTATTTCATCAAAAAATGGAGGTAAAACTTCAGTCATTTATGGAGAAAATAAGCGAGAAATCGACTTGAAAAAGGGAGAAAAGAAAATACTTCAATTGTGGATTAAAGAGAAAAAATAATTAATATTTTAAACCCGACAAGTTTTAAAAACCTGTCGGGTTTGCTTTTAATTAACCTAATCAACTAAATCAATCTAATTTGTAATTATACCCTAATTGTAAATAAAAAGGAACTAAAGGAGAAGTCTTAAAGTCCTCTGTCATAACTTTTCCAGCGCGTAAGGTAATATCACTTCGGTTAAACGAATAGCCACCCTGAATTCCAAAATTGAAGTTCCCACCGGTTGCAGGTTCAAACCAGCCATTTTTTACATCCGGATAAACATCTGTATAAATGTCTGCATGTTTAAAATGTGTTACAATGGCTTTATCAAAACCAAATTCGCCGGCTGCAAACCATTTAGGTTTGTAATAACCGATTATTGCTGTTGCATCGGCACCAAAATTCTGCAGAGTGACCAGCGGATTTCCGTAGCGTCTGTAAATTCCGTGTACAGCAGCGTTGAAATTGAAATTTTCAATCTGGTACAGGTTAATTTGCCCGCCTATTTTAGTTTTAAAATCATCCAAAATAACTTCACCCGAAGCAAAAGAAACAGAACCTTCGAGAACCATAGGTATTTTGGTTTCTAATCTATAAGCGTATCCTATTCCGTAAACAAAACCATATTCCCAGCCGGTGTTTGCATTTAAGATATGTTTTTGTTCGTTTTGAAGACTTTTCCAGTTAATGGTCTGTGAGTGTAAAATGTTGAATGTAAAAAGTGAAATGAGAAATGTAATGAGTATCAATATTGGTTTCATGGCAAATTATTTTAGTTCGTTTAAATAATTCAACACTATCGGATGTACATTCTCCCATTTAAAATAAATCATTTCATGACCGGTTCCTTTTACTTCTTCAATCTGTGCATTTCTAAAATACATGGCTTCTTTGCGGGCGAAATGGTAACCGTAGGATTTGTTCATTTCTCCGAACAAAAACAAAACTTTTGTATCATATTGTGTTAAATTGGTAGTAAAATCAAAACCATCATTTTCGGCAATATCTATGAAACCGTTCAGTACTGCTGTACCCATTCTCCAGAAAGGAGATGGTCCTTCAATTCCTTCATCGTTTCCTTTCGCATAGGAAAAACTGGTAGAAATCCCCATTTTATAATCCAGGATTTCGTGTTCGTTTTCTTTTCCGGTTAAAAACTGATCCATATAGAATAAGTCACTCGTGGCTTCAGAAAATAAATTTAGTTTTCGGCTTGACTCCCCATATTCATCCAATAGTTTTTTATTGAGTCCGCCGGGTTCAGCGAGAATGACTCCGTTGATAAGAGCCGGATACGTATTTACATAAGCTGTAGCAAGCATAGCTCCCCACGAATGCCCGAACAGAAACACTTTCTGAGTATTAGAGGTGCGGTAATGCGCAATGACCCCAGTAAGGTCGTCCAGAACCAATTGAATGGAATAACTATTTTGGTCGTGTCTTTTGGATAAACCCGAACCTCTCTGGTCATAAAAAATTACATAATAACCGTCGTCCGCAAGGTCTTTCGCATTTAGGGAACTGCGATAGTCAGAACCTGGGCCACCGTGTAGAAATACGACCATTGGATTGTTCGGGTTTCCAAAAGTTTCAGCGTGAAGCTGCGTGCCATTAATAGAAATTGAGGGGATTGATGAATCCTGATCGACTGTTTTTGGAACCAGGTTTCCGGGTTGATCGATAGAATTTTCTTCTTCACATCCTAAAAAGAAGAAAACAGAAACAGCCATTGCTATCGCAGAGAGAACTTTGTTTTTCATTGCATAATTTTTTAAAAATTTCTGCAAAGATGGACACTGACAGAGTGCCGGTCGCCCCAACTTGTAAGGTGGTTCTCTTTTATTTCAAATATTCTGAAGGAGAACGTCCTGTTACTTTTTTAAAATTACGGTTGAAAGCAGTTTTAGAATTAAAGCCACATTCGAAAGCCAAAGAAAGCAAAGTGAATTTTTGATTTTCTGAAAACGCTATGATTCTTTTGAATTCTTCAACCCGCTGATAATTGATATAATCGTAAAAGTTTTTTTGCTCCGCAGAATTAATTACCTGCGAAAGGATATTGGGGTGTACGTTTAACTTTTGCGCCAATTCCGCTAAAGTCAGTTCAGAGTTTTTATACAGTTTTTCTTCCTGCATTAACTGATTCAGTTTTTTGTGAATGGACTGAAGTTCTGAATCGCTTAAACCAGATTTTTCATATTTGATCTTCTCTGATTGATTTTCAGCAGAAACAGTTTCTAAAGCTAAAGCTTCAGTTTCACTGTTTTCAGAAATGGGTTTGTTGGTAAAAATTCCAACCTGTTTTATTCCAAAATACCCAATAAAAAACAAATAAATCACAACGGTCGAAAATATATATGGATCATCGCAAAAAATAACCACTACCCAAATAATACCCGATCCTAAAATTAAATAACTCAGCCATCTCAGGTTAATTTTTTCGGTAAAAGAAAATTGCTCGGTAATGTTTTTACGATGTTTGGAAAGTTTTTGCAAAGAAAGCAGCGCATATAAAATTCCTGAAATAATGACTGAAATGTATACAACAAGAAGTAATGACTCATAACCTTTGCCTTCATTTTTATAAATATCTATTTTTTCATCAGAAGACAAACCAAAAAAAGGAAGGAGCAGTAGTATAGCAATTAAAAAAGGAACAAAATGAAACAGATTATACTTTTTATTGTAATCCTGATTTGTTAAAGCGGAAGTGTACAAGTATAAAAAAGGCCCCTGAACCAATGGCATCGGAATTTCAAATCCAAGTAAAAAAGGGAATTCTGTATATTCATTATTAAAATGCAGGTAAAATAAAATCAGGTGAAAACCTGTAAAAAATAGCCAGAGCGCTAAGGTTTTATCAGCTTCACTTTTATTTTTTTTGCTGGTTAAAATAACAACTAAAAAAAAGGTAATTATAATTCCCGTTAAATAAAACATACCTGCGCAAGGCTTTTAGTTAAACAATTCCTAAAACGAAGCAATATAATTTATTTATGCAGAATAATAGTTTTGAAAAAGTAAAATATTCTACAGAATAGCTGATTAACAAAACAGTAGAGTTGATAATTGCAGAACAATCTAATTTTACTAACTTTGATAAATATATTTTATAATTATGTCTTACAATCCAACAACGGTTGCGAATTATTTTATAGATAAATATTCCAAAACAGGAAATCTTACCCCTATGAAAATAATCAAGCTAACTTATATTGCGTATGGCTGGTACCTGGCCCTGACAGATAAACAACAAAGACTGATTGATGAAAACCCGATTGCCTGGGATTTTGGCCCTGTTTTTCCTTCTTTGTATTACAGTATCAAACAATACAAAAAAGAAAAAATTACTGAGAAGATTCCAAATGTTATCAAAAATGAAAGAATCTCAAGTGAAGATGAACAGTTTTTAGACAAGATATGGGAGGTATACGGAAGATTTGACGGAGTGTATTTAAGTGCTTTAACACATATTGATGGAACTCCCTGGCAAAAAGTATATCGAAAAGATTTGAATGCTGTTATTTCTGATGACGATATTTTTGAGCATTATAAAAAGTTAAAACCAATTTCTAACTAAGATGTCATTACTCAATTTAAGCCAGATTTCTATTGAAAATAGTGCGGCAGTTAGTCCTGTAGATATCGATAATGCCCGTATACAAAATCAAATCCTTGAAGACAGGCTGGGAAATGCAAAACTGGGACGTTTCATCGAAGACACTATCTTAAGAAGATATCTTACTTATATTTTCTCTTTTATTATTTTCCTGTGGCTGGCAGCTGTAATCTCCATTTTATATTTTAATCATAATCTGTTGGAACTGAATCTTTCAGAAAATGTACTGATAACTTTATTGACAACATCATCTGTAAACGTAATCGGAATGATGCTGATTATTCTGAAAAATTTATTTCCTCAGGCACCAAATTAGAGCCGTTAGCTAAATCTCTTTGTAAGTAACGGCCAAAACTAATTACTCTTCACTAATCACTAAAGGACTAAATACTTCATTATTCTTTTTCCGCTGATTTTTCAGCATTCGCTTTTTTAAGTTTTTCATATCCTTTTTCAATCGAAGGATATACAAAAGCGGCTACTTTTTTAATCGGATTATAAAAAATATAATGGTCTAAAGTTTCTTTTTTAGCGAAAGTGTTATTGAAATTAATTTTTTCAAACAGCGCTATAAAAATACTTATGATCAAAACGGTTTTCAAGACCCTGAAAAACCCTCCCCCCAATTTGTTTATCCATCCCAAATAAGCAAAATCAGCTATTCCGGTTAAAATTTTAGCTAAGAAATAAACCCCTATTACGACTAAAATAAATGTGAGGATAAAAGCGGTTACCTGAACGGTGTTCGGGTTCCAGGAAACATATTTTATAATGATGTTTTTTAGAAAAGACGAGAATTTAATGGCTATATAAATTCCTAAGAGTAAAGAAATAAAAGATGCTACTTCTACAAAAAGACCATTTCTGATGCCTTTATACAGGCTAAAAGCCAAAAGTGCTCCCAAAATTATATCGAAAAAACTCATATTTTATCTTTGTTTTAATGAGGCGCAAATATAAAAGAATTTATCAGGGATATGTTCTCAAATTTCAACTCCGTATCTTTGTAAGCTAAATTTTATGGTTTTGTGATTTATAATTCACAATTCATAATTTATAATTACTAAGAAATGTCAAGGGATACACAACTAAAAGAGCGCTGGGAAAAGCTCGTCAATATATTATCCAATCAGTTTTCGCAGGGCGAAGATTTAGACTTGGATTCCATAATTTATCTTATCGGGGTTCAGGAACTCGGAAAAGTTCACCGTGAATTTAAAAAAGATGAAAAACTGAACCTGATGCATATTGCAATCTGCAGATTGTTGGAACCATACGGTTTTTATGAGTTCGAATATTTCGACGCAGATGGCTGGCCGCATTACAAAGTAAAAGAACAATTGCCTGCATTAAAAGCCGGAGAACAATCGGTCTTGATGAAAGAAGCGATTGTAAATTATTTTTTAGAAAGAGAAGTTATTGATTAATTTTGGATTAGATCAAAATACGAAAATGTGCAGATACGCAGCAACTTCATATAAACCCCATTACGCTTGTTTTAATTGCCGAAAGACATTTAAAAGACGATTAATGAGTGATATAAAAAAGCGAAAAGAATCTGTTTTTGAAGCCAAATGTCCGCAATGTTCAGAATTAATGGCTAACATGGGGCTTGATTTTGAATCGCCTAAAAAAGATGATATTAAAAAGTGGGAGCATATTAAAAGCTTATATACTGTTGGAATTACGTTTCATTCCTGTGGTTGTGGCGGACCAGGTTATATTCCAAATTCAAAACCAAAATTAATTGAATATTTTGAAGAGATAAAAGATACGTATTTTAAAAATCTTAATTTTTGGCAAAACAGAAGAGAACCTTCAACAAAGAAAGAAAAGGAAAAAGAAAATCAAAAGAATTGGTTTGAATTGAATCAGGTATCTTCAAATTATAAAAATGAAGTTGTTAGAAATCAGGAAGGAATTAATTATTGGCTGGAAAAAGTAAAAGAAATTGAAAGTAAAATCAGTCTGATAAAATAGATAAAGAGTTTTAAAGGGAAACTTTAAGCTTAAGACATTATACTTGAAACAAATTCCTTAAATTTGTCCCCTCAATTGTAGAATGGAAATGATAGACAAGATAAAAGAACATATAGAGGAAGCTAAAGCCTTTAATGAAAAAAATAAAGAATCTTTAGAGAAGTTCCGTATTAAATATTTAGGCAGTAAAGGTTTAGTAAAAGAACTTTTTAATGAGTTCAGAAATATTCCGAATGATCAGAAAAAAGATTTTGGTCAAGTGATGAATACCTTAAAAGCGGTTGCTGAAGAAAGAGTAAAAGCTATTCAGGAAGAATTGGAAAGCAAAGAAGAAGTAAAAGGCTTTTTTGGAGATTTGACACGTTCGCCTGAGCCCGTAATTATTGGTTCACGTCATCCTATTTCGATTGTTAAAAATCAGATTATTGATATTTTTGCGAATATCGGTTTCAATGTTTCCGAAGGTCCGGAAATCGAAGACGACTGGCATAATTTTACGGCATTAAACTTACCGGAATACCATCCGGCGCGTGATATGCAGGATACGTTCTTTATTCAGACTAATCCTGATGTGCTGTTGCGTACGCATACATCATCTGTTCAGGTGCGTTACATGGAAAATCACAAACCGCCAATCCGTACGATTTCTCCGGGACGTGTTTTTCGTAATGAAGCCATTTCGTCACGTTCACACTGTATTTTCCATCAGGTAGAAGGATTGTACATTGACAAAGATGTTTCTTTTGCCGATTTAAAACAGACTTTGCTGTATTTCACCAAAGAAATGTTCGGGAAATCTAAGATTCGTCTACGCCCTTCATACTTTCCGTTTACAGAACCAAGTGCAGAAATTGATATTTACTGGGGCTTAAAAACCGAGACCGATTACCGTATCACAAAAGGAACAGGCTGGCTGGAAATTGGAGGCTGCGGAATGGTAGATCCAAACGTTCTTAAAAACTGTGATATCAACCCTGATGAATACAACGGTTTTGCTTTCGGAATGGGAGTAGAGCGTATTGCGATGCTGCTGTACCAAATTGGAGATATCCGTATGTTTTACGAAAATGATGTTCGCTTCTTAGAGCAATTCAAAGCAAATATTTAAAATAAAAATTATAAGTGAAAAGTGATTAGTTAGAAGTTCTGCTTCCTAATCACTTTTTACATTTTACAGTTTACGAAAAATGAAAAAAGATATTGTTATTCCCGAAGTTGAAAATGTATTCTTAGCTGCCGTTCAGGAATGGAGTGATGACTTTATGGAAAAAGTCTGGTATGCTTATTTAGTAAACGACAGCGACTTCAATTTAGACAGCGTAATGGTAGTTTCAAAAGCTTTTGGAACCATAGACGGCGAAATGAAAAAAACGTCTATCTTACGTCATGCCTTTGTTGAGGTTCCTGCAGTTTCTGTAGTTAAGATTGAAATGATTGAAAAAAGCCTTTTGGTTTTGAACAATGAATTTATGGTTACTTTCTTTATTGGAAACACGTTATACGATAAGAAATTTATCTTCAAATCAAACTTAATCAACGAAAACAACACTGAGGAAGTGCCGATTTTGTTTGTTGAAGGGGTTATGGTAAAATAATTTATCTAAGATATTTTGTCAGATCGAACGGAGTCGAGATGTTTCGTAGGTTCTCGACTCCGCTCGAACTGATACAATAGGATACAGTTTTAAAACTTATAAACCTTCTCAGGTGTCACACAATAATCCAGTTTTACATCCGATTCAAAAATATCATCAATCTGATCTACTGCTTCAAAAAAAGAAAGCCCGATTTTGATGGTTTCCGGATTGCATTCGGCTAAAAATTTATCATAAAACCCTTTTCCGTAGCCAATACGGTTTCCAAAGACATCAAAAGCTAAAAGCGGCACAAAAACAACTTCAATAGTTTGAGAAGTAACAGACAGACCATTTACAGGTTCGGGAATATTGTATTCGTTTTTTTTGATTTTGGTATTGTCTGTCAGTAAAAAGTGCGACATGATCCGGGTTTCAAAATCACTTTTTGAAATCACGATTTCTTTGTCCTTTCCGGAAAGGAGGTGCAAAATATACTCAGTGTTGATTTCTTTTTGCTCCATAATAGGAAGAAAAACATGGTAATAGGTTTTATCCCAAATTGGTAAGGAGATTAATTGATTGCTTATTTCAAGACTTTTTTCTTCAATATCTTCCTGAGTAAGTTCTTTTCGGAGGTTTTTATAATGTAATCGAAGTTCTTTTTTAGTCGTCGGCATTGTCGTCTACATTTTTAGAAATATGGTAAATAGCATCGCCTTCATAAACAATTGGCGAATGATTGGCATTGATAACAAAACCGTCATGTGGTGCTTTTACTTTTTGCTCAAATTTACCAAATGGGTCGGTAATAATCGCTAAAATGGTTCCTTTCGTAACAAACCGGCTTACCATATTGTAATCGTGTAATAACCCGGATTGTTTTGCTCTTAGCCAGACTGAATTTTTAATATAAATAGAAGGGAAATCGGCTTTTTCAACAATATGTTTCGGGTCGAGCATGTTTAAATAATCGAGCAGACGTTTGGTGCCTTTTATGCCTTCATTGGCAACCGGGTCATTAATATCCAATGATTTTCCGCCCTCAAAAAGCAGCATTTTAACATTGGCTTTTTCTGATGTATTTCTAAAAGAACCATTGATGTTTTTCGAGTATAAGGTAAACGGCGCATTAAAAACATCTGCCAGAAGTTTTAATTCGGGATTGTTTTCTGTAATTCTGATCTGAGGCGCATTAAAACGACTGGCGCCACCGGCATGAAAATCGACCGCATAATCAATAATAGGCAATATCTGATTGGTAATATGAAAAGCGAAACGACTGGCCAGTGATCCCTTTTTGCTTCCCGGGAAAACACGGTTCAGGTCGCGTCCGTCAGGAAATTCCCTTGATTTGTTGACAAAACCGTAAATATTAATAATCGGAATACAGATAATAGTTCCTCTTGTGGGGCGGTTTATTTTTTTACTGATAATCTGACGTACAACTTCGACACCATTTATTTCATCACCATGAATTCCGGCTGAAAATAAAACTACCGGTCCTTCAATCTTAGATCTTCGAACAATAATGGGTATATTAAGTTTGGTTGTAGTATGCAATCTCGCGATTTCTACATTGATCGTTTTGTTTTCTCCGGGCAAAATCGATTCGCCAAAAAGAACCATTGGGGCATTGTTTTTCATGTCGGATTTTAAACAGGCTCTAAATATAGAAATTATTCTTTTGATTTCGTAAATTTGAAAAGATTTCAGTGTTAAGCTTTCCTATGCGAATCGGAATGATTTTTGACAAAACTCTATTATATCTTCAGAAAAGAATACAATGCAAATACCGTCTTTAGAACTTCAGATTCAAACCCTGCCGGACAATCCCGGTGTATATCAATATTATGATAAGGACGGAAAGATATTGTATGTTGGAAAAGCCAAAAACCTAAAGAAAAGGGTTTCTTCCTATTTCAATAAAATTCATGACACAAGGAAGACCAATGTACTGGTAAAAAAAATTATTACCATAAAACACATTGTTGTCCCTACTGAAACCGATGCGCTTTTATTAGAAAACAACCTGATCAAAACTTTGCAGCCACGTTATAATGTGCTGCTTCGTGATGACAAAAGCTATCCCTGGATCTGTATCAAAAAAGAGCCTTTTTCGAGAATATTCCTGACCCGAAGAATGATAAAGGACGGATCCGAATATTTTGGTCCGTATACCAATTTCAAAATGGTATATACAATTTTAGATTTAATCAAAGAATTGTATCCGTTAAGAACATGCAATTATGATTTGAGTGAATCGAATATCAATTCGGGAAAATTTAAGGTTTGTCTGGAATATCATATTGGAAATTGCAAAGGCCCTTGTGAAGGCTTAGAACCTTTGGAAGAATATCAAAGACAAGTCAATGCCATTCGTGAAATCCTGAAAGGGAATTTTAAAGAAAGTTTAAAGGATTTCAGGAAATTGATGAACACTTATGCGCAGAATTTACAATTTGAGGAAGCACAGAAAATAAAGGAAAAAATTGAAATTCTTGAAAATTACCAATCCAGATCAACCATCATCAATCCGAAGATTACCAATATCGATGTCTTTTCGATTGTGTCTGATGAAAGTGCGGCTTATGTTAACTTTTTGCAGATTTCGCACGGATCGATCATTCGTTCGCATACTTTAGAAATGAAGAAAAAGCTGGATGAAAGTGATGAGGAATTATTAGAATTGGCCATTGTAGAACTGCGTGAACGATTTCAGTTATTATCAAAAGAAATCATTGTTCCTTTTGAACTGGATTTAGGTGAAAACATAAAAATAACCGTTCCGCAATTGGGTGATAAAAAGCAAATTCTTGATTTGTCAATCCGGAATGCCAAATTCTACCGAATTGAACAACTGAAACAATTACAGATCGTGGATCCTGACAGGCATGTCAACCGAATCATGGCGCAAATGCAGAAAGATCTGCGTTTGCCAACAGAGCCACGACATATTGAATGTTTTGATAACTCGAATATTCAGGGAACAAATCCGGTGGCAGCCTGTGTCGTTTTTAAAGACGGAAAACCAAGCAAGAAAGATTACCGTCATTTTAATGTAAAAACTGTTGTGGGGCCTGATGATTTCGCTTCTATGACCGAAATTGTATACCGCCGTTATAAAAGACTGCTGGACGAAAACGAACCGCTTCCGCAGCTTATTATTATCGATGGAGGAAAAGGACAGTTGTCAGCTGCCCTGAAAAGTATTGATGAATTAGGTTTACGTGGTAAAATAGCCATTATCGGAATAGCGAAACGTCTTGAAGAACTGTTTTATCCCGGTGATTCGATTCCGCTGTATCTCGATAAAAAGTCAGAAACGCTTAAAGTTATTCAGCAATTACGAAACGAAGCGCATAGGTTCGGAATCACTTTTCACCGTGACAAACGCAGCAAAGCCGCCCTTAATTCGTCTGTCGAAAGTATTCCGGGAATTGGAGAAAAAACAATGCTTACGTTAATTCAGCATTTCAAAAGTGTTAAAAGATTGAAATTGGCTACAGAAAAAGAAATTTCTGATGTAATAGGTGTATCAAAAGCCAAAAAAATTGTCGAATTTTACAAAACCAATTAGCACGTTTTTTATGCGCCTAATCCAGCTGTCCATTTCAAATACTCGGTCAAAAAGCTTTTTTTCAATTGCAAAAAAAGGAGCTTCTGTGGTCGCTCTTTTTTTACAGGAAAAAATAGCTTTTTGTCTCTCGCAGTTTTCCATTTCCATCTGGGGCTGGGCATTGGTGCTTTTTATATGTTTAGTACTTACTCCACAAAATTCTTTTTCACAGGAAAAAAAACAAGACAGCATAAAAAAAAGACCAAAAATAGGTCTGGTTTTAAGCGGTGGCGGGGCCAAAGGATTTGCGCATATTGGAGTTTTAAAGGTTTTAGAAGAAGCCGGAATCAGGGTGGATTATATAGGTGGAACCAGTATGGGGGCTGTTATAGGGGGGCTTTATGCAACAGGATATAATGCTTCACAAATTGACTCTATTTTCAAACAAACCAATTTTGATGAATTAATTAATGACTATATCCCCAGGGCTTCCAAAAATTTCTACGGTAAACGAAATGACGAGCTTTATGCGATTGTATTGCCTTTTAGCCATTTAAAGGTTGGGATTCCGGAAGCACTTTCAAAAGGGATGTACAACTATAATTTGTTGAGCAGTCTCACCCGTAATGTGCGGCACGTTCGGGATTTTAATAAACTGCCAATCCCTTTTTTATGTATTGGAACTGATATCGAAACAGGTCAGGAAGTACTGCTTAACAAGGGTAATCTGGCTCAGGCGATGGTGGCAAGTGCCGCTTTTCCGTCCTTATTTTCACCTGTTGAAGTAGATGGAAAATTATTGGTTGACGGAGGTGTTGTGAATAATTACCCGATTAAGGAAGTTCGTGATTTAGGAGCAGATATTATCATTGGAGTAGATGTTCAGGATGATTTGCTGACCAGAAAGGGCCTCAAAAATGCTACACGGATTCTGGTTCAGATTACGAATCTTCAGTCGATTGAAAAAATGAAAGCCAAGAGGGCAGATACCGATATTTATATCAAACCGGATATTCGTGATTTCGGTGTTATTTCATTTGATAAAGGCGGACAAATTATCAGAAGAGGCGAAGATGCCACATTTGAAGTTTATGAAAAAATTAAAGCTCTGGCAGACGGACAAAATTTTTATAAGAAGCCCAAATTAAAAATTGCTTCGGATACGCTGGAGATTAAAAAAATAAACAATACAAGGCTGAAGGATTATACGAAAGAATACTTAACAAGCAAGCTCCGTTTTAAGCCTGGCAGTACCATAACTTATGAAGATCTTCGCGTAGGAATAAACAATATAGATGCCACACACAACTTTAGCGCTATTTCCTATTCGCTTGAGCCAAACGGCAATAAAGATGATTTGAATCTGGTTCTGAAAGAAAATCCAACACACACTTATTTGAAACTGGGACTTCATTATGACGGCCTTTACAAAAGCGCGGTTTTGTTAAACCTGACCCACAGAAAAACATTTTTAAAAAACGATAATACTTCACTGGATATTATTCTGGGGGATAATTTCAGGTACGATTTTAATTATTACGTCGAAAACGGTTTTAACATCAGTTTTGGTTTCAACTCCAGGCTGAATCAGTTCAACCGCAATGTAACGGAGAGCATCAGTAATCAAATGAGTGGTAATCCCAGTGATAATCTGATCAATGTTGATTTTTTGGACATCTCGAATCAGGCCTATTTTCAAACTATTTTCGTGCAAAAATTTCTTATGGGCGGTGGACTTGAATATAAATTTTTAAAAATAAAATCACCCACACTGGACACCAACTCGGTAATTGACGAAAGCAATTATTTTAGTGTTTTCGGATATTTAAAATACGATTCTTTTGATAATAAAAGTTTTCCAAGATCAGGCTGGTATTTTTCAGGAGATATTCAGACTTATCTGGCTTCATCTAATTATACACATCAGTTCAATCCTTTTTCCACTGCAAAAGCTGAAATTGGGATTGCAAGAACGGTTTTTAACAGGGCAACTATAAAATTTCAGTCTGATGCAGGATTTGCATTCGGAAATGACAGCGTACCTTTTTTTGATTACATTCTGGGAGGATATGGTTATAATAAGGTAAATAATTTCAATTATTTTTATGGATATGATTTCCTGAGCATTGCCGGTGACAGCTATATAAAAGCCGGTATAACTTTCGATTATGAAATATTTAGAAAAAATCACCTTAATTTTTCTGCCAATTATGCTAATCTGGGTGATGATCTTTTTAGTACAGTAGACTGGATCGATATGCCTAAATATTCCGGTTATGCAGTAGGATATGGATTGGAAACTATTATTGGCCCAATAGAAGTAAAATATTCATGGTCTCCTGAAAATCCAAAAGGGTATACTTGGTTCAACATTGGATTTTTGTTTTAATTTGTAATTTAACTCAATAAAAATTACGATATTTGTTGTAATGAAAACAAAATGGACAGGTTTATTAGAGTATCTTCAATTCCTTATCAAGAGAAATCCTGAGTAAACGGCCGAATTGAGATGATTAGTCAATTATAAAATTGAACTGATTATCTGTTCACACAATTCAATTTTCGAATTATCTAATTTACAAATTATCTAATTGAAAAGCCATGCCATTATACCATAAACTCGGAAACTTTCCGCAAAAGCGACACACCCAGTTTGAAAAACCAGACGGTGGTTTTTACTATGAACAATTGTTTGGGACTGAAGGTTTTCATGGACATTCATCATTGTCTTACCATATTCACAGACCAACACAGGTCAAAGAAATTTTAAATTCTTATTCGGTTGAACCAAAAATTGCAATCGAAAAAAATATAAAATCACTGCTTTTTAAAGGTTTTGAATTAAAACCTGAAAATGACTTTTTAGACAGCCGAAAAGCAATGCTTCTAAATAAAGATTGCATCATTGGTTTGGCAGCCCCAAAAGAATCGCTTCGAAATTATTTCTATAAAAATGCCGATGCCGATGAAATGATTTTCATCCATAAAGGAAAAGGAAAATTAAGAACAATGCTAGGGAATATTCCTTTTGAATATGGTGATTATCTGATTATCCCACGCGGGATCATTTATCAAATAGATTTCGATACAGAAGATAATCGTCTGTTTTATGTAGAATCTTATTCCCCTTTTTATACTCCAAAGCGTTATAAAAACCAGTCTGGTCAGCATTTAGAGCATTCTCCATTTTGCGAACGCGATTTTATTTTGCCAAACGAATTAGAAACATATGATCAAAAAGGTGACTTTTTAATTAAAATCAAAAAAGAGGGAATGATTCATGAAGTGGTTTATGCTACTCATCCTTTTGATGTCGTGGGCTGGGACGGCTACAATTTTCCATACGGTTTCTCTATTCACAATTTCGAACCTATAACGGGACGCGTCCACCAGCCGCCGCCAGTACATCAAACTTTTGAAACGGCAGCTTTTGTTGTTTGCTCTTTTTGCCCAAGACTTTATGATTATCATCCAAAAGCAATTCCGGCACCTTATAATCACAGCAATATCGATTCTGATGAAGTATTATATTATGTAGATGGCGATTTTATGAGCCGTAATAATATCGAGCAGGGGCATATCACGTTACACCCGAAAGGAATTCCGCATGGTCCTGCACCAGGCGCAATGGAACGCAGCATCGGTCATAAAGAAACGCAGGAATTAGCTGTTATGGTTGATACGTTTCGTCCGCTTATGGTTACTGAAGAAGCAATGGGGCTTGATGATGGTCGGTATTATAAATCGTGGACTGAGTAATTCATTGCGAGGAACGAAGCAATCTCACTAGCAAGATAGTTTTAAGGAGCTATTCCTGCTATACATTCCAATCTTTTATTTTTTAGAGAAAAAAAGTAAAAGTATTCCCATTCCTATCAGGGCGAAAATCAAAATAACAATTTCGGTTCATCAAATATAGGATTAACCGATTAAACAAATAAACATCATGTCAAAAGAAATTAAATCAGTAGAATACGGATTAGAAAAAATATTCGAAGGAGCACAGGATTTCCTTCCGTTGTTAGGAACAGATTATGTAGAGTTTTACGTTGGAAATGCCAAACAATCGGCACACTATTATAAGACGGCTTTCGGTTATCAGTCATTGGCTTATGCAGGATTAGAAACCGGAGTAAAAGACAGAGCTTCCTATGTTTTGAAGCAGGACAAAATCAGGATTGTTTTGACTACGCCTCTTAATGCAGATTCTCCAATAACTGAACATCTGAAAAAACACGGCGACGGTGTAAAAGTGGCGGCACTTTGGGTTGAAGATGCAACGAAATCTTACGAAGAAACGATGAAGCGTGGAGCACGCTCTTTTATGGAACCAACCGTTGAGCAAGATGAATTTGGTCAGGTGGTTCGCTCCGGGATTTATACGTACGGAGAAACAGTTCACATTTTTGTGGAAAGAAAAAACTATAATGGCGTTTTCTTACCGGGTTACAAAGAATGGAAATCAGATTACAATCCGGAACCAACGGGATTAAAATATATAGATCACATGGTTGGTAATGTAGGCTGGAACGAGATGAATATCTGGGTAAAATTCTACGAAGATGTTATGGGATTCGTGAATTTTCTATCCTTTGATGACAAGCAAATTACGACGGAATATTCAGCATTGATGAGTAAGGTAATGTCAAACGGTAACGGAAGAATTAAATTTCCAATCAACGAACCGGCTGAAGGGAAGAAAAAGTCACAAATTGAGGAGTACCTGGATTTTTATGGAGGACCCGGAATTCAGCATATCGCCATTGCGACAGATGATATTATCAAAACCGTTTCGGCTTTGAGAGCACGGGGCGTTGAATTTTTATCGGCTCCTCCTCATACCTATTATCAAGCAATTCCGGAAAGATTAGGTGTTCATATGGAAATGATGAAAGAAGATTTAAACGAAATTGAAAAACTGGCTATCATGGTTGATGCTGACGAAGACGGGTACTTATTGCAGATATTTACAAAGCCGGTTCAGGACAGGCCAACGCTTTTCTTCGAAATAATCCAAAGAATGGGTGCAAAAGGCTTCGGTGCAGGTAACTTCAAAGCCCTTTTTGAGTCAATTGAAAGGGAGCAGGAGTTAAGGGGAACTTTGTAAAATTATGTTTTTTTTACATTATGTAAAAAAATCCCCTATAAATTGATGATTTTAATGCAAATGTTTTGTTAAACTCGCTTTTTGCTATTTATTATCTAAACTTTGTGTCTATCTTTGCACTCGCAAATCAGGAAGGGGTGGTTTCCTTCCGAATTGATATAAATTTTCATAATTTATAGTTTTTTGGTTAGTTAATAGCATAAAAACTCAGTCATTCGTTGACTGAGTTTTTTTGTTTTGGTATATTTGGAATAAAATTTGCTTTTATCGCCCATAAACAGTAAAAGTCTTATTATGAAAAAACTAACTCTATTCATATTTATACTCGCCACACTAAGTTTTGATACCTATAAAGAAGATGCTTTTGATGTGGGGGAGTATTTCAGATTCAGAATTCATTACGGAATTGTAAATGCAGGATATGCTACTCTCGAAGTTAAAGAAGCTGTTGTAAATAATAAAAAAGTTTTTCATGCAGTGGGTAAAGGCTACACCACCGGTATGTCTAAATTTTTTTTTAAGGTGGAAGATTTATACGAAAGCTATTTCGATAAAGAAAACGGTGATCCTTATCGCTATATCCGAAAAATAAACGAAGGTGGTTACACTAAAAATCAGGAAGGCTTTTTTATGCAGTCACAAAATCGTGTTTTGGTAAAAGATTATAAGCGTAAAACCGAAAAAACAATTATTGTTACAGATAAGGCACAGGACATTATTTCGGCTTTTTATTACTTACGTAACCATCCTAATATCGACAAATTAAAATCGGGTGAATCTATTACAATTGACATGTTTTTTGATGAGGAGATCACAAAATTTAAGTTAAAATATATAGGTCGTCAGGATATTACAACTAAATTTGGCACCGTTTCTACGATGGTTTTTAAGCCATTAGTGCAAACTGGGCGTGTCTTTAAAGAAAAAGAGAGTGTAACGCTTTGGATAACAGATGATAATAATAAAGTTCCGGTTAGAATTAAGGCCGATTTAGCAGTTGGGTCACTTAAGGCTGATCTTGACCAATATAAAGGATTAAAATATCCATTTAAAGTAAAAAAATAATGAATACCACAGATAATTCTGAATCAATCCTGAAAGAAATTGATCTTAAATTTAAAGCTATAAATCAAAAAACAGATGTTCAGCTTGAAGGATTGCTTTGGTCTAAACCAATTACATACTGGGATTATATCCAAACGGATGCACTTTTAAATCTTCAGATACAACGCACTACGCTTCCTGATGAAATGGTTTTTATTATGTATCATCAGGTCAACGAATTGATTTTTAAAATGATTTTGTGGGAAATTGATCAGATTGCCGATACTGAAAATATTCAGGTAGAGTTTTTTAGTGAAAGACTTTCCAGAATTACCCGCTATTTTGACATGCTGACCAATTCGTTCAGTATTATGGAAAACGGAATGGATGTAGACCAATACATGAAATTCAGAAATACCCTGACTCCCGCAAGTGGTTTCCAAAGTGCACAATACAGAATGATTGAGTTTGCTTCAACAGATGTTATTAATCTAACGGATAGAAGATACAAAGCTAGTTTTGATGAAAACACTGATGTAGCAACTTCTTTTGAATATTTGTACTGGCAGGCTGCAGGAAAAGATTACCAGACAGGTGAGAAATCGTATTTGCTTCAGGAATTCGAAAAAAAATATAAAGGGCAGTTTCTGAGCCAAATGTCAGATTTTAAAACGAAAAATATCTGGCAAAAATTTACTCAGTTACCAATTCAAGATCAGCAAAATACCGAATTGATTAAGGCAATGCGTCATTATGATTATACGGTAAATATTACCTGGGTAATGCAGCATTTAAATACAGCTATAAAATATATTCTGGAAAGCGGAAAAGGAAACGGAGAAGCTACAGGTGGAAGCGACTGGCAAAAATATATGCACCCAAAATACCAAAGACGCATCTTTTTTCCTAAATTGTGGACCGAAGAAGAATTGTCCAATTGGGGGAATGAGCCGACGGCTTAGTTTTCCAGAAAAAAATAAAAGTTTGAAAAAAGCATTCGTAATTATAACATTCTTATTTTCAATAATTTCATGTAATAAAACAGAAGAAAAAGTTGAAACTAAAATTAGTAAGCCAAAAACTAAAAAGGTAGAATTTGGATTTAATTACAATGATTTTAATGTTGTTCACGATACGGTACAAAAAGGAGATTCTTTTGGATCCATAATACAAGGTCAGAATATTGGTGATAAACAGGTTTATAATATTGTAGAGCAGGTAAAGGATTCTTTTAATGTAAGGACCATTCGTTATAATAAACCTTACACTATTCTTCGGTCAAAAAACAAAACCAATAAACTGCAGGTTTTTATTTATCAGCCTGATGCACTTACGTATTATGTGGTAGATTTTAGGGACAGTATTGCATCAGCTTACAAAAAGGTAAAACCGGTTACGTTCAAGCGCAAAATAATTGGCGGTGTCTTAAAAAGTTCTTTATCTGAAACTTTAGGAAATAATAGTGTCGAGGCTGCTCTTGCCAGCCGAATTACAAAGGTGTTTTCCTGGTCTATCGATTTTTTCAAGCTTAAAAAAGGAGATCGCTACGGTTTAATTTTTACAGAACGTTTCATTAATGGTAAAACCTACGACGGCGTAGAAGACTTACAGGCAGCATTTTTTGAATACAAAGGAAAAATCATCTACGCTTTTCCATTTGAAAAAGATACGCTCTCCCGGAAAATTGAATATTATGATGATGAAGGAAAAACACTTAAAAACTTCTTCTTAAAAACACCAATTAAATTCAGCCGTATTACTTCAAGATTTACCATGAACAGGTTTCATCCGGTACAGCACAGATGGAAAGCCCACAAAGGAACTGATTATGCAGCTCCAAGAGGAACCCCAATTTCTACAACAGCTTCGGGGATAGTTGAACAGACAGGTTACACTGCCGGAAACGGAAATTTTGTAAAAGTAAAACACAACGGGACTTATTCGACCCAGTATTTGCATATGTCTAAAATTCTGGTCCGCCGCGGACAGCGTGTAACACAAGGACAAACCATCGGACTTGTTGGAAGTACTGGACTAGCTTCCGGGCCTCATGTTTGCTATCGTTTCTGGAAAAATGGCATTCAGGTAGATGCACTTCGTCTTAACTTACCAACAGGGGAATCTTTGACCGGAAATGATAAAACCCGTTTCTTAAGACAAATGGAACCTTTAAAGAGAGAACTGGATAGTATTGGTAATCTTTAGTATTTCTTAGAAAAACATGAAGAACAAACGCATTAAAGAAACTCTTGATGAGACTTTTTCAGATTTAAAACTATTTTACAGAGACACTAATCTTTCTGGAAACCTAATTTCAAATTATAAAATTGGGCAAATAATCAAAGAGAAAGGCTTTACCGATATGACTTCTATGGGTGGAGGACTTTCAGGTAATTTTAGATATTTAATTGCAAGTGCCAATGCAAAAGATTTATCGAAATTCAATCCTGAATCTTCGAAAATCGGACATTTTCTTTTGGATGAGATTACATTTTTTAAAGTTTTGGATATCCAAAAAATCGGAAACAAAACGCAGGTTTTTCTGCTTCATATTCCGGATAATTCACTTTCGCTTTTTAAAAATTCAACTTCTAATATTGAAGAAGAAATAACGGAGAAAGCCAGACAAAAATTTAGTTCCAAAATCAATGCTCCTTTAATTCCGGAATTGCAAACAGAAAACTGGAAGGAAAAGACCAAAGCACCAATTGGGATGAATGATCTCGGCGAAATGTTTTTCGATGATACAACCATAAAAGTTGAAGAATCAAAAAGGATTGAGATCAACAAGGATAAAAAGACAATTGAAATCAATAAAAAGCCCTGGTGGAAGATTTGGTAGTGAAGAATTTTGTTTTTTTAGATTAAAATAGTTTCTTCAAATTTGTTTCACCCCATTGATCCATCAAAATCAATATCTCTTTAAAAGATTGCCCAAGCTCTGTTAATTCATATTCTACTTTTGGAGGAACTTGTGCGTGTACAATTCTCTTTATCAAATCATCCTGTTCTAATTCCTTAAGTTTTAAAACTAAAATGCGTTCAGAAATCCCGGTCAGTCTGCTTTTTAATTCATTATATCTGAGTTTTTTTTCAGCAAGCAGATAAGACAGGATGTTGATTTTCCATCTGCCTCCAATTAGTGATAATGTAAAAGCAATTCCGCAGTTTTCTTTCCAGTAAATTTCGTTAATGTTATTAGTGGAGTTTTCTTTTCTAAGTTTCATACTTACTATTTTGTTTGTTCCTTACAATTAGGTATGTATCCTTTTTTTTGAGCGTTAATAATGATATTTGTGAAAATTAAAATTTTAAAAAATGGAAACAATTAAAATGACTCTTCACTGGCTAAGCTATGCTTATTATCTTTATGTATTTGGTTATGCATCGCTTTTTAAAGTATTTCAAAAAAAATCGATGATGCAAAGTATGAAATCTTTGGGGTTTAATAAAATCTGGACAATCTCAATTGGGATTTTAGAATTATTTGGTGTAATACTCCTTATAATTGGAATTTTTAAGCCACAATATAAAAATGCGGGAATATTATTTTTATTTCCATTTGCCGTTGGTGCATTTACAACTCATATGGCTCATAAAGAATATGTTTATTTTTATAACTCTTTAATAATGTGTGTTCTTACATTAGTATTGTTGGCTACTGATAAAAATTTTAGAATAATGTTATAGCCGTATGTATTTTCCAAATCATTGAATTAAGTAGAATTTTTCAGGATGAGTAAAAACATAAAACGTTTTCGTAACTAATTGTTATATAATTGCAAAGCGTTCCGTTATTAAAAACTAATTTCAGTATTTTTGTGTTTCTAAAAAAAACTACAATTAAAAAAAAATGGCTTTAAACACAACAAATCCAACAGGAACTGATGCGTGGAAAAATCTTCAAAACCACTTCAACGCAATTCAGCAGACTACAATACAGGAATTATTTCAGCAGGATGTTAATCGTGTAGAAAAATTCAATTTGCAATGGAATGACTTTTTAGTTGATTATTCTAAAAACAATATTAGCGAAGAAACTATTTCGCTTTTGCTGAAATTAGCAAATTCAATTGAATTAAAAAGTGCTATTGCTCAATATTTTGGAGGAGAAATCATCAATCAGACAGAAAACAGAGCGGTTTTGCATACTGCTTTGCGCGCACCGGAGTCTGCAGTTATAAAAGTAGACGGAGAAAATGTAATTTCGGAAGTTTACGAAGTAAAAAATAAAATTAAAAACTTCACAAACGAAGTAATTTCGGGAGAAAGAAAAGGATATACCGGAAAAGCTTTTACGGATATCGTAAACATAGGAATTGGGGGTTCTGACCTTGGTCCTGCAATGGCTGTGGAAGCTTTACAATTTTACAAAAATCATTTAAATGTACATTTCGTTTCGAATGTAGATGGTGATCACGTGAATGAAGTAATCAAAAAATTGAATCCTGAAACCACATTATTTTTGATTGTTTCTAAGACTTTTACAACTCAGGAAACATTATCAAACTCAGAAACTATCAAAGAATGGTTTTTGAAATCAGCATCTCAGGAAGATATTGCCAAACATTTTGTGGCAGTTTCTACCAATATCCAAAAAGTAACGGAATTCGGGATTAATCCTGATAATGTTTTCCCGATGTGGGACTGGGTTGGAGGAAGATTTTCATTATGGAGCGCAGTTGGTCTGAGCATTGCTTTGGCAATTGGTTTCGATAATTACAATGATTTATTGAAAGGCGCCAACGAAATGGATGAACATTTCAAGTCGGCAGAATTCGATCAAAATATTCCGGTAATTTTAGCTTTGTTGAGTGTTTGGTACAATAATTTTTATGGTGCCGAGAGTGAAGCTTTGATTCCATACACGCAGTATTTGCAAAAGTTAGCACCATACCTGCAGCAGGCAACCATGGAAAGCAACGGAAAAAGTGTTGGCCGCGACGGAAAACCGGTTAACTATCAAACCGGAACTATTATCTGGGGAGAGCCGGGAACAAATTCACAACACGCGTTTTTTCAACTAATCCACCAGGGAACAAAATTGATTCCGACAGACTTTATTGGATTCGTAAAACCATTATACGGAAACGAAGATCATCATGATAAATTGATGTCTAACTTTTTTGCTCAGACAGAAGCTTTACTAAACGGAAAAACGGCTGCACAGGTTCAGGCAGAGTTTGACAAACAAGGACTTTCTGCAGAAAAAGCAGCTTACTTATTGCCATTTAAAGTTTTTACAGGAAACAAACCAACCAATACTATTCTGATCGATAAACTTACACCAAAAAGCTTGGGTTCATTGATTGCTTTATACGAGCATAAGATTTTTGTTCAGGGAGTAATCTGGAATATTTTTAGTTTTGATCAATGGGGGGTAGAATTAGGAAAACAACTGGCAAATTCTATTTTAGATGAAATCAATTCTAAAACGGTAAAAACGCATGATAGTTCGACTTCATTTTTGCTTAATCATTTCTTAAGCAAAAAATAACAGCTTTTAATTTTATTAAAAACAGGAAGGCCGTAATTTTTTAAATTACGGCGTTTTTTGTTATATAATTTTAAAGATTCTTACAAAAAATATTGATTATTACTTCTTTACAAGGTTTTGGTTGCCAATATTATTATTTTTTTAATAAAAAAAATAAACATTAAATTGAAAAATTATATTTTATTTATCATTTAAAGATAAAATCGTATTAATGTTCAATGCAATACGCAAAACTTGTTATTCTTAACTTTTTGCTAACATTATCTGATTAATTTGTTATAATTTTGCCAAAAACAATAAACAAAAAAATAACAAATGAAGACAATGAAAAATTGGTTACTTACAGGACTATTGTTCATGATAGTTTCAACCGCATTTTCTCAGGGTAAAATCACAGGTATTATTACCGATGGTACAGGTTCGTTGCCAGGAGCTAATGTAGTTATCAAAGGATCTAAAATTGCAACTTCTACCGATTTTGATGGTAAATTTACTATTGAAAGCCAAACGAATACTGGCGAACTGGTAATTACTTACCTGGGTTATAATACCCAAACTTTGAGATTTTCGGTTTCAAACGGTTCAACAACAAATTTAGGATCTATAATCCTTGAGTCCGACTCTAATCAATTACAAGAAATTGTGGTTAAAAGTACAGTAGTCGATATTGCTAAAGACAGAAAAACTCCTGTTGCTGTTTCTACAATTAAAGCTGCAGAAATTCAGACAAAATTAGGGTCACAGGAATTTCCTGAGATTCTTGCCAATACTCCTTCGGTATATGCAACAAAAGGAGGTGGTGGATTTGGAGATTCAAGAATCAATATTAGAGGATTTGACCAAAGAAACATTGCTGTAATGATTAACGGTGTTCCCGTTAATGATATGGAAAATAGCTCTGTTTACTGGAGTAACTGGGCAGGTTTGTCAGATGTTACTTCTGCTATGCAGGTACAAAGAGGTTTAGGTTCTTCTAAATTAGCTATATCTTCAGTTGGGGGAACTATAAATGTTGTGACCAGATCTGCAGATATGAAAGAGGGCGGAACAGTTGCTTTTACAACAGGTAATGATAATTATTTTAAGAGTCTTGTTTCCTATTCTACAGGAAAAATGAATAACGGTCTGTCACTTTCTATATTATTAAGTAATACAATTGGGGATGGTTATGTTGATGGTACTAAATTCTCCGGTCAAAACTACTTTGTTGGGGTTGGATATGCAAGTAAAAACAATAAGCACGATTTTCAATTTACTTTCACAGGTGCTCCACAATGGCACCACCAAAGAAGTTTTGCTAATACTTTAGCATCTTATATTCAATACGGAGATCCGGCTAAGAACGAGCCAAACATTAAATATAACTCTGATTGGGGGTATAAAAATGGGGAAGAATATTCATGGGCGAGAAACTTCTATAGTAAACCTGTAGCTTCTCTTAATTATGACTTTAAAATTTCAGAGAGAACCAAATTATCTTCAGTATTATACGCTTCATGGGGTAGAGGAGGAGGAACAGGAAGTATTGGGAAAAGTCCTTTCGCTTTCAAAACTGCTGATGGTTTAGTCCCTTTTGATGAATTTGTTAAGTTTAATACAGGTCAGCCAAATACTGTTGGAGCTCCATTGACTCCTAATGCTGATGGTGAATATGTTGTTAACAGCACAACAGGATTTACAAGAAGAGCTTCCATTAACTCACATGACTGGTATGGTGCTGTAATTAATTTAAATCAAAAATTAACAGAAACATTGACTCTTGATTTTGGTATTGATGCAAGAACATATACAGGATACCACTTTAGAAATGTAAGTGACAGATTAGGTGCTGATGTTTATTTTGATAATAAAAATGCTACTTTTAAGCCAAATGGTAGATATCTATATGAAACCTACTCGGCATCTCCAAGTTTCAATCCTTTTACAAACGTAAAAGATCAGGAAAAAATTGAATATGACAATAACGGATATGTTAATTGGTATGGAGCATTTACGCAGTTGGAATATTCAGGAGAAAAACTTTCAGCTTTTGTTCAGGGTGCAATTTCTAACCAGGGATTTCAAAGACAGGATACTTTTCTTTATCTAAAGTCTGACCCGCTTTATAAAACGGATACTGAAAATATTTTAGGAGGTAACGTAAAAGGGGGTGCTAACTACAATATTAATGAGCACCATAATGTTTTTGCAAATGCAGGATATTATTCTAAACAGCCATTCTTTAATGCAGTCTATCGTAATAATCAATCTGTTGCATTTGATACTCCTAATGAAAAAGTCTTGGGAATTGAAGGAGGGTATGGTTACAGATCTTCAATCATTAATGCTAATTTAAATGTGTACTATACTTCTTGGGAAGACAGATACCAAAGATCAACTGACCCGAGTTCTTCAAACCGAAACGGATATTTTGACGCATTAGGTGTAAACGAACTTCACACTGGTGTCGAGCTTGAATTAAATGCAAGGCCAACTCCAAAATTAAATTTAAATGCAATGTTTTCATATGGAGAATGGAAATATGAAGGAGATGCAAGTTATACCAAGTTTGATCAGAATAATGTGCAGCTTGAAACAGGGACATTATACCTTGACGGTGTAAAAGTTGGGGATGCAGCTCAGACAACAGCAAGTTTAGGAGCTTCATATGAAATTTTGGAACGTTTTAGTGTTGATGCAAATTACCGTTATACGGATCGCCTTTATGCTGCTATTGAGCCAGGAAGATTTTCTGCAGAAAATCATAAAGGTACTTTAGAATTACCTTCTTACGGATTAATGGATGCTGGTGTTTCATATAAATGGTTAATTTCAGGTAAAAGCTCTTTAAGCTTCAGAGTGAATGTAAACAACGTCTTAGATGAAATTTATATTTCTGAATCAAAAACAAACATATTTGCAGATGATTTTGTATCAGGAACTTCAGGACCTACTTATGCTTCCTCAGGAAAAACATACGATGGCATTGCAAATGCAAACCAGGTGTATTTTGGATTTGGAAGAACATGGAACTTTAGTATGAGATTTAACTTCTAAAATTTAGAACCAGAATAAATATCAAAACGGCACTGACTTTATAGGTCATTGCCGTTTTTTTATACCCTTTTTTGTTATATTTGTTTTAAACAAAATATTAATCTATGTATCATTTTATTCAAAAGCTCCACTCTGGCTGGGCTTATTTGGCATTATTACTTTTATTAATTGCAGTTGTAAATGCCATTTTAGGATTCACTTCAAAAAAAGATTTTACTGCTAAAGACCGAAAAATTGCCCTTTTCGCTTTAATAGGGACACATACACAACTATTAATCGGTTTGATTCTTTATTTTGTATCTCCGTTAGGAAAAGATGCTTTTGGTCAGATGTCAAATGCAGCACTTCGACTAACTTCATTAGAACACCCATTAATCAATTTAATTGCTATTGCTTTAATCACAATAGGATGGTCAAAACATAAAGAACTAATAAATAGTGAAGCAAAATTTAAAACATTCGCTATTTTTTACGGTTTAGGGTTAGTGCTTATTTTAAGCAGAATTCCATGGAACTTATGGTTTCAGTAAAACCAAAATAAGCCCTTCCTACAGGGCTTTTTTTATCTCGGCATATTATTTGTACAAACTCCCCCCAGGTCTGAAAAAAAATAAATTATGAAGAATAAAAAAAATATTTTGCTCTCTATTCTTTCAGTGACTTTATTAAGTTGCTTTACCTACGTTATGAGTCAGAGTAAACCTGTTGAAGCTAAGGTTTCTCAGGATACTTTAAAAACAGATAAATTAAAAATGGCGCCTTTAAACGATTCTGTTTTTAGTGTTGAAGGCCTAAAATTAAAAGTTTATAAAAAATCAGCTCACGCTTCTTATTATCACGATCGTTTTAACGGAAAAAAAACAGCAAGCGGAGCACGTTTCAATAATAATAAATATACAGCTGCTCACAAAAAATTACCTTTCGGAACTAAAGTAAAAGTAACCAATGAAGCCAATGGAAAATTTGTAATTGTTGAAATTACAGACAGAGGTCCATTTGTTAAAACAAGAGAAATAGATTTATCTAAAAGAGCTTTTATGGAGATTGCTAAAAACAAAGGAGCAGGTGCCATGAATGTGACAATTGAAACTATTGAAAAATAAAAAATCCGAAAGTTCTAAACCAACTTTCGGATACTCATTATAATTCCGGTATGTGTGCCTTCATGGTAATTATTGAATGATAACGCATCTTCAACGTTTCGAAGTGTAAATCCCATACTCGTGGTATATTCTCTATAATTTACAAAAATTTTATCTGCATAATCTTTCTGGACCTGATCCAGTGTTTCAGAAAGTAAGCTTCTGATTTTGTCCACTTCTGCCTGCGAAACATCGCCTTCGGGTTTGGTTCCTTTGCTGTATCTGGCAATAAAATCTTCAGGAACTATAGATGGAAGTCCGGATAATTTGTAGATTAAACTCTGTTGAGCTGCTATGCAATGCGCAATGTTCCAGATCAAATTATTATTAAAACCCTCAGGAATTTTATTTAATTGCTCTAATGAATGATTATCTAAAATTTTCAACAAAATTTCCCTGCTTGTTTTTTGTACTTCGAAAACTGAATTCATAAATTTATTTTTTCAATAAAATTAGACAATTTTAAGGATCAATTAATTTTCTTTGTACCGAAATAAACTAAAAATTATGAACAAAATATACTACTTAGCCTCTTGCGATACGTGCCGAAAAATTATCAAAAGCCTTCCTGAAAATCATAATCTGGTTTTTCATGATATCAAACAAGACCCGATTACGGTAGCTGAACTGGAAGAAATGTACCAATTGTCCGGAAGCTACGAAGCGTTATTCAGCAAGAAAGCACAATTGTACAAATCAATGGATCTTAAAAACAAATCACTGACAGAAGCCGATTTCAAAAAATACATTTTGGAACATTATACTTTTTTAAGCCGTCCGGTTTTTATTATCGATGGTAAAATTTACATCGGGAACAGCCAGCAGAATATTCTGCAGGTGATGAAAGCTTTAGAAGAAAAGTAACCTAAAATTTCTTTAGATCCGGATTTGCGTTAGGGATTACTTCACAAGATTTTATTTTTAATCGGAGTTCAGTGAATTTCATTTGCAGCGGAAATCCTTTTTTGGAGCTTTTTGGCTCTAAAAACGATTACTTCGTCAATTCGCTATCGCTCGGGTATAGCGGATAGCCCGGCCTTTAGGCAACGCCCAAATAATTTATAACTTAGACCTTGCGTAACTAGAAATTAACCCTGTAAAGTTTTTTAGTATCTTTGCGCCTTTATACTCAATTATATGATACAATCGATGACGGGTTTTGGTAAAGCATCTTTGCAATTGCCAACAAAAAAAATTACTGTAGAAGTAAAATCTCTGAATAGTAAAGGTTTAGACCTGAATGTGAGGATGCCTTCGGTTTACCGCGAAATGGAATTGGGCTTGCGAACCATGATTTCGACCAGACTGGAAAGAGGAAAAGTCGATTTTGCGATTTATGTTGAAAGTACTTCTGAGCAGACTTCTACCAAAGTAAATGTTCCGGTTGTGAAAAATTATATTGCCCAGTTAAAAGAAGTTTATCCGGAAGCAGATGAAACAGAACTAATGAAGATGGCTGTTCGTATGCCGGATGTTCTAAAGACGGAGCGTGAGGAAATTGACGAAAACGACTGGGATCAGATTCAGGTTATCATTCATGAGGCTTTACAAAATATATTAAGTTTCAGAAAAGACGAAGGAGAGTCGCTTGAAAAAGAATTTAATCTTAGAATTGGAAATATCCGCCAATATATGGAGGATGCCCTGGCATTAGATCCGGAAAGAGTTCAGGCTATAAAAGACCGTCTGCATACAGCAATTTCTGAATTGCAGGTTAATATTGATGAAAATCGCTTCGAGCAGGAACTGATCTATTATTTAGAAAAGCTTGATATCACGGAAGAAAAAGTCCGCCTTACCAATCACTTGGATTATTTCCTAGAAACTTTAAACGGAAACGAAGCAAACGGCCGTAAGCTTGGTTTTATCACTCAGGAAATGGGAAGAGAAATCAATACGATGGGTTCAAAATCAAATCATGCACAAATGCAGAAACTGGTGGTAATGATGAAAGATGAACTGGAGAAGATTAAGGAACAGGTACTAAACGTTCTGTAATATGAAACATTATTTCCTATTCTTCTTTTTAATACTATCCAATTGCTTTGGACAAGAAGTTTCTGAAATAAATAAAGTTTTGGAAATACCGGATAGTTTAGAATACGAACAGGAAATACGTATTTATAAAGATTATTCAATTGCGAATAAATTTGAAATTCTTAGAATGTTTAAGGATCAAAACAAAGAATGGGTAGTTTACAGATATTGGTATTCTAAAGAATTTAAGGATGTAACAAAAATTAATGTGATACGTTTTCCCAAAGAAAATATTGGAAAATTAAAACCTAAAAATGCTGATTTAATCTGGCTTAAGATTCTGATTACAAATGTTGAGTTCCTTCCTGATATGGAAAGTATCAGATATAAATTTGGTACTCCTTTCATTGATTCAGATAGAGGAGAACCTGCAATCGTAAACAAGAAAATACTTGTTACTGATGGGGATGCATATAAAGTTTTTGTCAGAAATGAAAAAAACAAAAATAACTTTTCGTTTAACAATCCTAAAACCTATCTGAAGCATTATCCAGCGGTTGATGAATTAATCTCATATAATGAATTATTATCAGTAATAAACAAAGAACTTAATCTCTTGAATTACTGATTTCACATAAATAAAAATGAATAAAGGAAAATTAATTGTTTTTTCTGCCCCTTCAGGATCGGGAAAAACAACGATAGTAAAACATTTACTGAAACAGGAAGATTTAAATTTAGAATTTTCAATCTCAGCAGCTTCCCGCGCCCCACGCGGAGAAGAAGTCAACGGAAAAGATTATTACTTTATTTCGCTGGAAGAATTCAAAAAACACATCAAAGCCGAAGATTTTCTGGAATGGGAAGAAGTGTACCGAGACAACTTTTACGGGACTTTAAAATCGGAAATTGAAAGAATCTGGGCTTTGGGTAAAAATGTCATTTTCGACATTGATGTTGCCGGCGGATTGCGTATCAAACACAAATTTCCGGAACAGACTTTAGCTGTTTTCGTAAAACCGCCAAGTGTTGACGAATTAAAACGCCGCTTAAAAGAACGCTCCACAGAAAGCGAAGACAAAATCAATATGCGAATTGCAAAAGCTTCAGTTGAGCTGGCAACTGCACCTCAGTTTGACGTGATTATTAAAAACTATGATTTGGCTGTTGCTTTGGAAGAAGCACATGATTTGGTGAAAGACTTCGTAAATAAGTAATTACTCCGCAGAGATACACAAAGACAAACACCGAGATTCGCAAAGTATTTTTAAACTTTGCGAATCTTTGTGCTATCTTAGCGATTCTCTGTGAAACCTCAAAAGATGAAAATAGGCCTCTACTTCGGAACATACAATCCCATTCATATTGGTCATTTGATTATTGCCAATCACATGGCGGAATTTGCCGGTTTAGATCAGGTTTGGATGGTTGTTACGCCTCATAATCCGTTAAAAAAGAAAGCAACTTTGCTCGATGACCATCATCGTCTGCAAATGGTGTATCTGGCAACCGAGGATTTCCCAAAAATAAAACCTTCGGATATTGAGTTTAAACTGACCCAGCCGAATTACACTGTGAACACTTTGTCGCATTTGCAGGATAAATACCCAACCCACGAATTTTCATTGATTATGGGGGAGGATAATCTGAAAACACTTCACAAATGGAAAAACTATGAAGTACTTTTGGAGAATCATGATATTTATGTTTATCCGCGTATTTCAGATGAACCGGAAAATAGCGAACTAAAATCACATCCCAAAGTGCATATCATTGACGCACCGGTTGTAGAAATTTCGTCTACTTTTATTCGGAATAATATTAAAAACGGAAAAAATATCCAGCCGCTTTTGCCTTCAAAAGTCTGGAAATATATTGATCACAATAATTTTTATAAAAAGTAAAACGTAATTTTTGTCATTTCGAGGAACGAGAAATCACATAAAGTGAGATACACAGTACGTCGCTCTCTGGGTGTGATTTGCTTCGCCTGTTCGCTATCGCTCGGGTCTCCTCCGTCGAAATGACAAACTAGTACAAAAAAGCCCGAATTACTATGATTCAGGCTTTTTAGCTTTTAGAGAACTTTTTATTTCACTTCCGTTCCTTCAAATTGTATTCTCGGGTCATTCACATTTACGAGTTCATCGAGTTCGTAGATGTTTTTGTAACCGTATCCATAAAGATTAATATGCGTTGGAATATTCAATGCCAGCATAATTGGTTTTCTGTTAGACAGAATTTGGGTTTCGATTTTCGTTTTTGGTTTCGCCATTTTCGAGGCAAAATCTATTGGATCTCCGTCAAAATTATTATTACAGTAAATCAATATTCTGGTATTGGCATCCGGAATTAACTTTAAAAGGTTTTCCTGAGTAAAATCGGTAAAATCCAGATGAATCGCTCCTTTCAGATGTTTTCTGTTGAAACGAAAATCAGAACGGGAATCTAAAATCACCGTATTTTCTTCCTTAGCCATTTTCAAAAAAACCTCCAGACTCACCAGATTTTTTTCTCTTTGTTTTTCTAATTCGCTTACCAGATTTTTAAAATCATTGTAATCAACGAGTGCTTTTGGATATTGGGTGTCTTTTTCCATCTTTTTTCTTTTGTTTACTTGTGAATGGATAATGCCGGTTATAAAACAGCAGCCGGCTAAAATGATAAGAGCTGTAATTTTCATATTTTTATATTTTAGTTCGGATTAAAATCTGTTTATAACCGGTATTTTTTATGCCTCAACACTTATGCCTGCGCTGACACGGGCTCTGATATCATTTAAAGACTGATCTGCCAAAAGTTTTCCATCTCTGAACACTTCTTTTAGTTCGCCTTGTTTTTCTTCTTCCCATGAAACATTATCTGTTAAATGATAAACACCGTCAACCAAATCAATTTTCATAAGGCCTTTTGCAGATTTTTTAGTACCGTCATCTGTAATCGGATCTTTGAAGATGGCTCTTCCTTCGCCATCAACTTCTCCATAAGTAGCTTTCATTGCAAAACCAAAAGTATCCCTCGTATTGTATTGATAAGTAAAAGAGCCAATTCCCAAAACCACATTGGTAGAAGCGAATCCTTTTGCTTTTAATCGCTCGCAAATTTGAATTGCTCTGGCAACCGTAATACTGTCGCCGTAAATTGCGCCAATTTGCGGTACTAATTCTTTAAAACCTTTCTCATTTATGCTTCCGCCAAAAACGTCCCATAAAAGCTCGATTACACCTTTCTTTTCCTGTTCTGTTTTTCCGTTCGGGTTTCCGCAGATAATATCCACCGGATCACCGCTGTCAGGACGAATTACTACTTTTCCTTCTCTTGAAATAATTTCTTCTTTTAGTCTTGGAAGATAATCGGTCAAAACTTTCCATAAATCCCAGGTGTCAGAAACGATAGAAACAATTCCTTTTGGATAAACTTCTGTAATCAGTCTTTTAAAAGTTTCACATTCACCTTCGGTTGTTCCCATACACATTACAGAATGCTCGGTTGCGGCTACAGATCCTGCGATTAATTCAGTGTCAGAATTGGCGTTGTAATATTCTTCGAAGAAATCAATTGCCGGAATCGTATCAGATCCTGTAAAACTTAATAAGTGTCCTGCTGCTGAAGTCACAGCTGCTTCGATTCCGCCCATTCCTCTCATAGAGAAATCGTGTCCCTGCCAGTTTACAAAATCAGGTACAGATGAAGTTTCTTCAGCGTATTTGTCCAGTACTTTTCTGTATTCCCTTGCGATTGTAGCTGAGTTACAAGGCAGCCAGATTACCGCAGAAAGCAAGGTCTCAAAATAATTCGTCAGCCAGAAAAACTCCGGAATCGTATTGTACATGGTAAACATTGGCACTCTCAATGGTACACTGGCACCTTCAGGCAAGGCTTTAAAAACCATCGGAATGTATCCTAAATCATGCAAATCTTCAATGTGTTTGGTACCCACTTGATTTTCGCCCAAATAATTATTGATTCTTCGGGCATATTTTTTAACGACTTCTTCTTTTGGCTGTTTGAAGAAATGTGTATCGAAATCATGAATAATGTATTTTTTGATAAAATACTGCAATCCGAAAAACACAACTTCCTCAAGACCTTCAATTCTTGATTTTCTTGGTGTCCAGTTAGAATATACTAAAGTGGTTTTGTCCGGGTATTGTCTTCTGTGGTCAACTTTGTAACCGTCTGTTAATAGTAATGGGTTCATATGTTGTTATTTAAATTATCTGATAATCGTTCTGCTAAATTTTTTATATCATTGGATTTGACTAATGTGTCAATCCATTTTTTCGGAATATTTTTAATTCCGTAATAAATGCCTGCCAGCCCTCCGGCAATTGCTCCGGTTGTATCGGTATCTTCTCCTAAATTAACAGCTTTCAAAACCGTTTCGGCATACGAATCCGAATTCAGGAAGCACCACAAACTTGCTTCTAAACTATGCAGTACATATCCCGAAGAATGAATTTCACTTTCATTATACTTCGAAATATCATTTTTTAGAATCCTGTCAAATAACTGAATTTCTGCCGGATTAAAATTTTTATCTTCCAAAAACGCCAAAACAGTATTTTGCATTTCTTTATATGATTCGAATTTATCTTTATCTTTTAGAATTTCCAAACCATAAAGTACATAAATAAAACAGGCAAATACAGACCGGAAATGAGCGTGTGTGATGGATGAAACTTCTTTTACTTTTTGATAAATCACTTCAATATCATTTTCATTTTGAAGATAAAAAACCAAAGGCAAAATACGCATTAAGGAACCGTTTCCGTTATCTTCTTCATTAAAACCGCCGCATAAATCAGGTTGGTGACCTTTTGCTATATTAAGAATGGCATGTCTGGTCGCTATTCCGATATCAAACACCTGTTCGTGAGGTGTCCATAATTCAGCACTATACCATTTTACAAAATTTCTGGCGATATCATTTAAGTCATAACCTTTGCACAAACTTTCGGCTAAACAAAAAGCAAGTGAACTGTCATCGCTCCAGGTTCCTGAAGGCTGATGATGGGTTCCAAAACCAAACATATCCGAAACAGGATTCTGTTTTAAATAAGCCCTTGATTGAAATTCTACCGGAACGCCCAATGCATCACCAATGGCTAAACCAAACAAACTTGATTTAATTTTATTATTCATAATTTTGGTTTTTAGCTAATAAAATGAGTTCACAAAATAACTCATTCGTTTTCAGCGTAATTCGTTCATTATCCGGATCCAATTTTGGGAACGAAAAAATTCCTGATTCCCTATTAACTTTTGACAGTGAATATCCCTTTTTTTTGAAAAACAGTTCTGAACTATCGGATACAACAATCTCCCAATCGCCATGGATATATCCTTTTGTTTTATTTTGCTGCGTTTTCATTAAAATAAAGTCATATACACTATCAAAATGGGTTTTGGAAAAACATAATTCATTGTTTTTTTCGGATTTCATATTGTTGCTCATTTGAAAATTAAAGAATGACAGGATTAGTGAGATTTTAATTTAATCCATCATTTGTTTGTGGACATTCTGTTAATTGCTCGATATATTTTTTAATTCTATTTTCATTTTATTAGAGCACAATTCACTGATTGTGTTTGTTTTTAAATTAATCCGTGTATTTAAAAATCATAAACCACAACTTTTAGATCCTGATTAGACAGGGTTTTAAGAATAACAGGTTCAATCATTTCCCATTTTCCTCCTGCCAATCCGCAACCAATTCTTGGCATGTGAACCGATGCATTGTTTGTTTTTGCAAAATCTGAAACTGCTTCTAATCCTTTTTCAATTGCATTGTACCGAATTGGAGCGTCTCCGTTTTCATCTTTATTGATTTTATGCTGACCAATTAAATTCGCCACCCATAAATCTTCTTCAACCTGAACAAACTGCACTTTTCCTAATTCAAAACCTTCTTTTGATTTGAACCAATTTCGATATTCATTTTCAGGTTTTTTCCATTTTTTGGAAATCGCCATTACAAATCCTTTTCCCCATCCGCCAATGTCATTACAAACGTGAACGATTATTTTATTCTCTGATCCATCAGGGGATGTAGCATCGCCTTTTATATATTGAATGGCTTTCATTTCTTTATTTGTTTTCTATTTCTAGAATATCTTTATAAATCTGATAATTTTCATCATCAAAACAAACAAAAATTACTTTGTCTATTGCTATACTTACACTAAAATCTTTTACTGTTTTGATTGCTATCTGTGCTGCTTTATCTTTCGGGAAATGATAAATTCCTGTACTGATGTTTGGAAAAGCAATTGTTTTTATTCCGTTTTCGACAGCAAGTTTTAAACTGTTCTGATAACAATCTGCCAGAAGTTTTGATTTCTCTTCTTTGTTGCCATTCCAAACAGGTCCAACAGTATGAATAACATATTTAGAAGGAAGATTTCCAGCTGTTGTAATTACTGCTTCGCCAGTTTTACAGCCTCCTCGTTTATTACGAATTTGAATGCATTCATCTAAAATTGCTTTTCCTCCTTTTCTGTGAATGGCTCCATCAACGCCACCGCCTCCAAGTAATGAAGTATTGGCTGCATTTACAATTGCATCAACATTGATTTCTGTAATGTCTGCTTTAATGAGTTCTAAAATCATTTTCTAAAACTGTTTAATTTATTTGTTAGTTCTGTATCGGAACTTACAACAGAAAGGTCTGTGAAAAATACATTAACTATTTGTATCCCATCGACTATATTAGAATTAAAATCATTCAAATCTTCTGAAGGAATCCAAAGTTCGTTATGATTTTTATCGCCGACATTTTGAATTTCATACTTTTCCAGGAAAGCTGTTTTGACTTTAAAAGCTGTTACAATTCCAATAAATCCTGAAAACTCATCAACTGTATTCCATTCAAAAGCAATTTGCTCTGCATATTGTTGATTCGTAACCGGATAAAAAATGGGTTGCCAATCCAATCTTGGCGGAAATGAATTGTATCCTAATTCAGCAATTAATTCCATTTCCTTCAAACCTACCGGACGATATAATTTTGTTGTTTCCATAATAACTTATTTCAATTCATCCCTAACTTCCATCAAAGCAAAACCTAAAAGATTCAAACCTTTCCACTTCTCCGGATTCATTACATCTTTATGATCACTCGCCATTCCGATTCCCCAAATGAGATCAACCGGACTTGCTTCTGCCAAAACTCTTTCTTTTGTATTAATTAAAAACTCCTTCAAAACTTTGTTTTGACTGAATTTATGAAGATTTCCTTCTTTTACAATCTCAAAACGATTTTCCAGCCAGATTTTGTCATCGTAGTTTCTAACTTCTCTTCCTAATTTTTTGGCTTCTGCCGGAGAATCAGCTTCAAGGATTTTTTCTAAAATTTCCTGATCCTGAAATAATTCGGCTTTTTTTGCCATCATCCAGTGTTCGGCCGTTTTATAAGTAACTTTTTCAACTTTAAAAGAACTTAACCACCATTGGCTGAAACAGGTTTTGGTAATTTTACCGTCTTTGTTTGGCTGATGTCCCCAGAAAAACAAAAACTTACTTTCCGGCGCTATATTTTCTATCGTATATTTCATCTTTTACTTATTGAAACAAAGAAGTAATGTTTTTAAAATCTTTTGAATCGGGCGAAAATGATCCGTATATTTCATTAAAATCCGTGGTAAGCTTTTCAAATTCATATTCTTTCTCCAGCTGATCCATACAGGTTACCACCAGATTTCTTTTCGCATTCAGGCTGTAAGCTGCATCCAGTTTTAAAGCGTAATTCAGTAAATCATAATCTAAATCACCAAAGCGAAGTTCTTTTTGATATTCGTTGAAAACACAGGTTTCTTCTTCGTTGTTTTTTAATTTTAATTCCCTTTCATTTGGCATCCAGCCGTGTCCATGTCTTGTGGTATAACTTCTGGTTGCATAAAACACTTCAATATTTTCAATCTTTAATCTATTGCAAATTTCAATTGCATTTTTTGAAGTTGTATTCGCATACGTCACATTCGGAAAAATACCATGATCCATATCGAGCAGGATTCCCTGGCTTCCTTCAAAAATGAATTGATTATAATTTTCTAAAAAACTGTAATCACTGATGTTCCATTTTATTTGGCCAATGGCTTCGAGGTATTTTTCGACTTCCTGATCGATTTCACTTTCGTTTAGAAAACCATAATAATAGGCGATTTGGTTTAACTTTTCTAAAAGCATTTCGCGTGGCGCAATCAAATCTATCGCAAACAATTTGTACGGACCTTCGTTTCTTTTCATGGTTGCACCAATTCCTTTTCCGCAGGTTCCATGATCCAGATTTCGAACATTATTTCTGTTTTGCCAGACATCAAAAGGCGTGGTTATTTTTGCTAAAGGATGAATGTGAAGTTCCGTATTACCTCCGTTTTTTTCTAACTCCGCTTTTTCATTATATAAAAAAAGAGGATGAACCGTACAATGTTCACTAAAATAAGAAGGTAAACCCCGAAGCGCACCACTTGCAAAACTCGAATGAACATGTTTTCTGTCATCAATCATAACCGTATGCGCTGCCTGTTGTCCTCCCGAAAACCGAATAACTATAGCTTCAGGATTTTGCTTTGCCAGAAAATCGGTTGTGATGCCTTTTCCTTCATCACCAAATCCTAAACCTATAACTATTTTTGCTGTTTTCATTTTATTGTTATTGTTTACTTTTATATCTCAAACCTAGTCAATCCAAACTTAAATGATATTTTTTTTGTCTGAAATACTTTAATGTTTTTGTTTTTCGCAAATTCGACAATTTCAATTTTATCCTTATCCGAGATGCTAATCCCAAGATTTATTTCATCAATAAATTCAAATGGAATGACAATTGTTCTATCCTTATCTGTTGGAATTCCTGGATAAAAAAGTTTAGCTAATCTATATTCTTGTTCATATTCCCATTCTTTAGATTTAAAATGAGTTTGCATAAATGATGTTCGCATATCGTGATCACTGAAAGGATCTATTGTAGGAAAATCATCTGAATATGCTACTGGACCACCTTTTCCAAAAAGACCACATTGGCGCATTTTTTCCTCATTATATCCAACATTAAATCCTTTATGAAAATTACCGTAGTGTGACCACATTAAAATAGAATCCCATCTACTGGAAAGAGAAAGTATTCCATAATGATTATCAGTAGCTTCAGATTCGATCATTTCATATTCTTGCTGATAAAGTTCAAGATTTTCAAGTCTTTTTAATTGGAATATTCTTTCTTCCTTACTATCTATTCCTTTTCTCATTAGCCAATCTTTATGTTTCTCAAGCCCTTGATCAATATAGCGTTCTATCTTTTCTTGACTATCAAGCAACATAAAATTTTTTCCAATTCTGAAATCAAAAGGATCATTGAAATTTTTTGGTGCTGATAAGTATACTTCACCCTTAAGTAAAATGTTCTTATGGTACTCGTCAGCCCAACTTCTGTATTTGTATATTATTTCTGGATAACTTTCTGGTTTCATAAATTAAAATATTAAAACATATACTTAAGCTGGCAAAAGAACTATCTATAAAAAACTAAAGCATTTCGATATTATCTAAACCATCTGTTCCTGAAACCGTGGTTCCTAAACCAGAACTTTTGTATCGGTCGCAGATAATCTTTTTGATTACGTTTGGAATTTCTCTGTGATCTTCAATAGACAAACAATTCTGGCCTAATAATTCTTTCCATTCTACATCGGCATTGATCGCCTGATTTGAGTGCAAAACACTAATGTGATATACGTCGTATCTTTTTTGAGCTTCCGCTAATAATTCAAGATGGGTATACGTCTGCTGTCCCTGACCCATAATTTCTTTGATCGCAGAAGCGGGAAGCGTTTTCAAACCCGGTTCATCACCAACGGTAAATAATAATCCTTTTTGTCCTCTTTTTTCGAAAGCATCTGTTTTGGTATGAAATGCTGCGAAATACCACGCTAAAAGATAACTTTCACCGGCGTTTCCGCCACCGCCAGATTCTATGTAAGTTCTCGTTAACCACATATCCAGTTCTTCATCTCCAGATTCGAATTGTCCCACCTGAAGCGGATATCTGTCGCATTCATGATCTCCGATTCCTAAGAACAAAAGTGCCGGGTCCGGAACACCTCCCTGAATAATGCCTCCCATTAATTTTGGCAATCCTTCTTTTATTAGTTCATGTGGAATATGCCCCATACTTCCCGTAACATCCAGTCCTAAAATAATCGGAACTGAATTTGGATGAACATCAGAATCCCTTGCTTCTCTAAAAATCACTCCGTTTGGGTTCATAGATTCATGAGCCATTCGTAAAGCGTTTTGTGTAAATATTTCTGCAGCCGATTTACTGGCATATCCTACTTTTTTTGCTCTGCTTTCGCGAGCGCCGAAATCATATCTTGTACCTCCCATGACTAAAATGTTTTACCGAATAAATACTCAAATCTCTTTTTTGTTACTTCAAACTGGATATTCAGATTTCTGATGGTCAGCGAAAGTTCCATATCTTTCTGAACAAAGGCTTCGGGCTGGAAATCAGCAAAAGTCAGACTGTTTTTATCCAATGGACTGATGTCGATCAATCCTTCCTGTTCTCTTTCGAGTCTTTTGATTTTTAGCTCAATATCTTCAACTCTGCGTCTGTAAATTAATTCAGAATCCTCGCCAATTACTTTGGCTCTGTCTTCTCTAATCTGATCATTGTTTCTTTTTAAAGACTCAATAAATCTTGGTTTTAAATCGTCACTCATTGTCTTTTTGGTTTATTGTTAATAGTTGTTAGTTGATAGTTCGTAATGGTTTAATTCCAACCAAACTAAGATTTTTTAAATCAATTGATCAATTCCAATCACCTTCACATTATCGCCTTCAAAATCTTTAAAAGAATTGGTGGTAAAGATTTTATCAAAGCAGTTTAAAACTTCAAAACCTTTATTGAAAATTCCGTGGCTTACTGCTAAGTACAATTTGCCGGCGTTTTTCTTTTTTAATTCTTCAGCTAATCCAACAAAAGTTCCTCCTCCGTCGCAAATGTCGTCTACAATTAAACAATCCATTCCCTGCAAATCATCTTCGTACACTTTAAAACCTGATAATCTTCCGGTTTTTACGTCACGGCTTTTACTGCATTCTACAACCTCAATTCCGCCCAAGAATTCAGAAACTTTGTAGATTTTCTTAAGAGCGCCTCCATCGGGAGAAATCAATTTTACATTTTCTCCGATTACTTTTAAAACTTCCTTAATAAAAGTATGATTCGGAATTACTTCGCAATTATTGACTAAAGCGGGTGTAACTTCAGAGTGTGCGTCAAATACGAAAACTTTATTCAGCTGTAATCCGTTGATGATATCAGCATATACTTTTACAGATAAAGATTCTCCTTTAATCATCACACGATCTTGTCTTGCGGCCGGAAAATACGGAATAAACAAATCGATTATTTTAACATCCATTCTGCGTAAAGCATCTACTGTGATACACAATAAACCTAAATCATTGAATGAATTTAAACGGTGTGTGATGGTTACTTTTTCGTTAGTATTAAAATTTGGATCGATTTTGATGTGTGGTTCTCCTCCAGAAAAGGTAAAACTTTGAAAATTGATTTGTTCCTGGTTTAGTATCGGAGTGAATTTTGGGTCGAGATTTAGTATCATAGTGTTGCAGTTTGCGTTAATTATACGCAAATGTAGAATTTAATTTTGAATAAACAATTTATTTTGTGTAAAAATTACGCAAACTTTATTTCGAAGTGAAAACCTTCTTCATGTAAATCATTGTATTTCTTGTGGTTGAATCGGAATAATTTGGCCGGACGACCTGTTTTTACCGGGGAATAATTTTCTGTTTCCTCTACAATTCCGAAGCTCAGGATTTTTTTTCTGAAATTTCGGCGTTCTATTTCCTTTTCTAAAATAGTACAATAAAGGTTTTCCAGCTCTGAGAAAAGAAATTCTTTTGGAAGTAAATCGAAACCAATGGGCTCGTAAGTGAGTTTCGCTTTTAAACGTTCTAACCCCTTTTTTAGAATCTGATTATGATCAAAAGCGAGGGCAGGGATTTCATTAATCTTAAACCATTGTGCATGTTCAGCATCTGTATCAGCCTGGACTTTTAGTTTTGAAGGATCTACCAGAGCATAGTAGGCTATGGAAATTACACGGTTCCTGGGATCACGATTTACGTCATCTCCAAAAGTAAACAGCTGTTCAAAATAATTGACTTCAACATTTGTTTCTTCCTTCAGTTCTCTTTTTACAGCATCCTGAAGTGATTCGTCATTTTTAACCAAACCTCCCGGTAATGCCCAGTACGATTCCTGAGTTCCAAATTTCTGCTGGATTAAAAGAACGTACAACTGACTGTTTTGATAACCAAAGACAATGGCATCTACAGCAACTCTGATATTTTGATTTTCAGTCATAATTAAAATGCGTAAGATTTACACAAATATAAAATTTTATATTTCTTACGCTGAGCTAATTAAAGTTTAACTCAGAAAAAGTTAGCAAAAATCAAATTTAGGTATACGACAAATTTAATGTTCAATAGAATAGTACAACTCATCATTTTTGATGATTTTAAGTCAAGGATTTTATCTTTTAAGTAGATAATGCGATTCTCACTTCATTGGCAATGGTATCAAAAAAGGTTTTCAAATTGTTGTTTTTAGCCGCCAATAAATAAACGTATTCTTCCGGAACGTGAAAGCTGTTCCATACCAATTGTAGTTTGTTTTGCTGAATAAATTTTCTCACATTGCAATTCCACGTTACGGCAACACCGGAATTTTTGGAAAGCATTTCCAGCATTTCATATTCTGACGGAATGATATAATTGGGAACCATTGAAGGTCTCTTTTTATGGAAAGCATACAGCCAGAACAATTTTATGTGTGGAATTCTCGCATCATGCGAATACCATTTTTGTTCGTTCAGCCATTGTTCAGCTTCAGTAAAATTATCTGATTTCAGTTTCTGGCGAAATTCGGTAATATCTAAATTTGTTGGTCCAACTAATACCAATTTAATCTTAGCTACCGTTTCCTGAATGGTATCAAATGTATCGTATTTTTTGGAAACAATTGCAAAGTCCAGTTTTTTAGAATCAACTAAGGAAAAAAGTGTGTCATCATCGGCAAAAGTAAAATCGATTAAATCAAATTTTGCAATTAATGCATTGCCAACACTGCTAAAAAGATGTTTTGAAATGCCCACAGAAATTAATCGGGTTGCATCTTCGGCTTTAGCCCTAAAGGTATTTTCTACATTTTCAAGGCGATCGAGGGCGTCTATTATTAAGTTATTCAGTAACTTAGCGTACTCTGTTGGTTCTACGCCTTTAGACTTTCGAATAAAAAGTTTATTCCCCACATGAGCTTCAAGCATAGAGATTTGCTGACTTACGGCAGGCTGACTCATAAAAAGCTCTTTTGCGGCAATAGAAAAGTTTCCGTTTTTATAGACCGCTTTAAATGTTCTGTACCATTCTAAATTCACCATAGCTATAAATTTACTTATGACAAACATAGTTTATTTTATTTTTACTGATATCACTTTAATCGTAAATTTGTATTAAATTTTAAAATTATGAAGAAAATAGGAGTACTTGCGCTAATCGCATTCTCTGTTGTCGGTATTTCGGCAATGGCTCAAAAATCAAATAAAAAAGGCATGAAAAAAGTATTATTTGTTGTAACCAGCAATGACAAACTGGGCAACACAGGAGAAAAAACCGGATTCTGGTCTGAAGAATTTGCTGCACCTTATTATGAATTGTTAGATCAGGGAGTAGAAATTATCATTGCTTCTCCGTTGGGAGGACAACCGCCAATTGATCCAAAAAGTGCTGATCCGGCATCTGCAACTGAAGACACAAAACGCTTTGATGCAGATAAAGTTTTACAGGAAAAATTAAAAAATACCCATAAACTTTCAACTATCAATCAGAAAGATTACGATGCAGTATTTTATCCGGGCGGTCACGGTCCGCTTTGGGACTTGGTAGAAGATAAAAGTTCGATTGCCCTGATCGAATCTTTTTACACCAATAACAAACCAGTAGCTTTTGTATGCCATGCTCCGGCAGTTTTGAAAAACGTAAAAGTAAAAGGAGAATATTTAGTAAAAGGGAAAAAGGTAACTGGTTTCACTAATGAAGAAGAAGAAGCTGTTGGTTTGACAAAAGTAGTTCCGTTTTTACTGGAAGATGTTTTGTCATCAAACGGAGGAATTTTTTCTAAAGGACCAAACTGGAAGCCTTATGCAGTTGCTGACGGACTTTTGATTACAGGTCAAAATCCGGCTTCATCTAAATTAGTAGCGGGTAAGTTATTACAGGAGTTAAAATAATAAAGCTGCTAAGGTTCTGAGTTGCTAAGCTACTAGGCTTAAACTTTGGAATACAGCTTAAAAAAAATAATAAAGAAACTGAGTTTCTGAGATTCTAAGTTGAAAAAGCTTAGTCAGTTAGAAACTTAGCACCTTAAAAACTTAAAAAGAAAATGCTAAACTTTGAATTATACAATCCGACAAATTTAATTTTCGGAAAAGGACAAATAGAAAAACTTTCTGCTTTAGTTCCAAAAAACGCTAAAATATTATTGGCGTATGGTGGCGGAAGTATTTTTAAAAACGGAATTTACGATCAGGTAATCCAAAATTTGAAAGGTTTTGAAATCGTAGAATTTGGCGGAATCGAACCAAATCCGCATTTTGAAACTTTAATGAAAGCCGTAGAAGTAATAAAAGCTGAAAAAATTGATTTTATTCTGGCTGTTGGCGGTGGATCTGTTATTGATGGGGTAAAATTTATTTCGGCTGCAGTAAATTTTGATGGAAATCCGATTGATATTTTACAAAAACGCTTGTTGATTAAAGAAAATGCAATGCCTTTTGGAACCATTTTGACTTTGCCGGCAACAGGAAGTGAAATGAATTCCGGTTCTGTTGTTACGATTAAATCAACTCAGGAAAAACTGGCTTTTGGCGGTAGTGCGATGTTTCCGAAATTCTCTATCTGTGATCCGACTGTAATTGAATCTTTACCAAAAAGACAAATTCAGAATGGTGTTGTAGATGCCTACACGCACGTAATGGAACAATATCTGACGTATCCGCATGAAGGTTTTTTGCAGGACAGAATTGCTGAGGCAATTCTGCAGACATTAATTGAAATTGGTCCGGGAGTTGTAGAAAATCCAACTGATTATGCTTTGGCTTCGAATTTTATGTGGAGCTGTACGATGGCTTTAAACGGATTAATTCAAAAAGGTGTTCCAAGTGATTGGGCAACTCACATGATTGGTCATGAATTAACCGCTTTATACGGAATTGATCATGCGAGGACGTTGGCAATTATTGGTCCTAGTTTATATAAAGTAATGTTTGAAACCAAAAAGGGAAAATTAGCGCAATATGGAAGAAGAATCTTTAACTTAACAGGTTCAGACGATGAAGTTGCCAAAGAAGCTATAAATAAAACCGTAGAGTTTTTCCACACTATGGGAATGGATACTAAACTTTCGCAATACACAAATGATTACGATAAAACAGCTGATTTTATTGTAAATCGTTTTGATGAAAGAGGCTGGAAAGGATTAGGAGAAAAGCAACTGGTGACTTTAGATAAGGTAAAATCTATTGTGGAGCTTAGTTATTAAAAAAATAAATCCCAAGTTTTAAAATTCCAAATTCCAACAATATGCTAAAATTGGCATTTGTAATTTAAATATTGGAATTTTACAACAAAAAAAGGCGTTCTTAAAATTTTTAGGAACGCCTTTTTAAAATACTAAAACAAAACTAACTAACTCAAGTCTTACTAAATTCATTTAAAAATCTAATTTATAATAGTTTACAACGCAGGGGTTTGTTTTTTTATTGTGTAAAGAAAAAATATTTTTTTATTTTTTTAAGTTTTCTAAAAGCATGGTTTAAAGTGTGTTTTTGAAATTCTTAAATTACATTTTGTGATATTACTGCATTATTAAGTACTTTTGCTTTAAATTATTTGAATAATGAGTGAAAATTTAAAATTTGCAGTAATTGGAGGAGGGAGCTGGGCAACAGCTATTGCAAAAATGTTATGTGTTAATCTTTCTGAAATTTCGTGGTATATGCGAAATGATGCTGCGATAGAACACCTTTTAAAATACAAACATAATCCAAATTATTTAAGTTCAGTTGAGTTTGATACCAATAAACTTAAGTTAACCAACAATATAAATGAAGCAATTGAATATGCAGATTACTTGATTTTTGCTATTCCTTCTGCTTTTTTAAGTGCTGAATTAGAGCAGTTAACCGTTTCTCTGGAAAATAAAATTATCTTTTCGGCTATTAAAGGAATTGTTCCTGAAACAAGCTTAATCGTTGGGGAGCATTTTCACATTCAATACGATATTCCATACTACAATATTGGCGTTATTACAGGGCCTTGTCATGCTGAGGAAGTGGCTTTAGAACGACTTTCATACTTAACGATTGCCTGTGGTGATCCTGAGAAAGCCTGTACGGTTGCAAAATCTTTATCCAGTAATTATATAAAGGCTAAAATTTCAGACGATATCATCGGAACTGAGTATGCGGCAATGTTGAAAAATATTTATGCAATTGCAGCCGGAATTGCTCATGGTTTGGGTTATGGTGATAATTTTCAGTCTGTATTGATGAGTAATGCAATTCGTGAGATGCGTAAATTTATCAAGAAAGTCCACAGAATGAAAAGAAATATTAATGACTCTGCTTATTTAGGAGATTTATTAGTAACAGGATATTCGGTATTTTCAAGAAACAGAATGTTCGGAAACATGATTGGAAAAGGCTACACCGTAAAAAGTGCCATGATGGAAATGAGTATGGTTGCTGAAGGTTATTATGCTACGAAAAGTGCTTATAAATTAAATCAGGGTTATGGAGCAAAAACACCTATTATTGATGCGGTTTATGCTGTATTGTATGATGGTAAAAATGCTAAAACTGTTTTTAAAAAGCTAACAGAATCTTTAGATTAAATTATGTAATCACATAAAAAAAGACCATTTCTAGATCAGAAACGGTCTTTTTTTATAAAGATAATTTTATTACTTAACTTCCTTAATAGCAGCAGCATCAATCCAGCCTTCTGTACCATCTGTTAATTCGATTTTTTTCCAGTTTTCCAGAGCTTCTTTTACATACACTTTAGCTCCTTCATGTAGTAAGAAAATACTTGATCCTGCTTTTTGAGGTTCGCTTCGCACTTCTGTCATTTCGGCAAAAACTATTGCAGGGCGATCATTATTATAGTGGTCTTTTTCAGTTATTCCTGCAGATACACTTAACACTAAAGCAAACAATAAAACAAACATTCCTATAAAATAAATTCTTTTTGAAAGTGTAAGCTGTGAAAAATAATATCCAATAAAACTCATTAAAAAAGCGAATGCAATTCCCACCGAAATCCAGGCCCAGTTATTATAATTGAAAATACCGGTAAAATTCTGAATGAGTTTTGCAAAACCAACCTTTGGAACTTCTTTAATTTCGTCAATGGTTAGTTTTTTGGCAAACTTTAGGTTGTTCAAAGTTTCGGCATCATGTGGTTTTAAAACCAGTGCTTTTTCATAATTATAAATGGAGAGTGCCACTTTATTAAGTTTATAATAACAATTTCCTAAGTTAAAATACAACTCCGCGGAGTGTTGTTTCTCTTCCTTAATGATGCTTTCATAAGTTTGGGCTGCCTGCTGATATTGTCCTTTTTGATATAAGGCATTTCCCTTTTCAAAGCTGCCCTGAGCAAAGAAAACCTGCGAGATTAATAAAAAAAGATATAGTATGTTTTTCATTTTCTATTTGTAATATTTCAACTTTGCGAACTTAATTTAACCAAAAGTGAATCAATTTATTAGCGAACGTTGTGACTAAAAACTAAACAATTTGTTTTTCTAATTCTGATATAATCAAAACAGCTTTGTCATAATCCTGTTGAATAGATGCGCTGGATGCCGGTGCATATCTCGCAAACTCACAGTTCTCGGTCAAATGAATAAAACTCTGAACAGTTTCCGGATTTGCATTTCTTGAAGATAGCAGTTCACGGATATTGTCTTTGCTCATTTCTGAAGTTTCAATATGCAATTTAGCTTTCAGGAAATTGTGCATGGCTTTTTCAAGGGCAATATAAAATGGCTCTTTATTGTTAAGCTGTTTTTTAGCTTCAGACAAATATTTCTTTGCCAGTTTATTGTTCATTTTAATTCGGTTGCCCGTTACATCGCTGTCAATTGCTTCTTTTTTCTTCTTGGCAATTATAATAATCGGTAAAATCACAAAAGGGAATAACAATAAGCCATAATATAAATCAGACCCATAAAAATCATCTTTTGCAGTTGAAATTAAAACAGTTTTTGGTTTGATATATTTAAATTGCTCTGATTTTGTAATCACATTTTTCGATGTATTGGATGCGGCTGTTTCAGCCTGGACTGGTCCGTCTAAAACATCAATCATGATTTCAGGGGAAGTTATGGTTTTATAGCTTCCGGAATTCAAATCGAAATAAGAGAATTCCATTGGTTTGATAGCATACTTTCCTTTAAATTGAGGTATGATGGTATACTTGTCCGAAATTTTTCCTGACATTCCCACGAGTGATGTACTTACTTTTTCATCATGAACAGGATCATACATTTCTAATGCATTTGGCACTACAGGTTTTGGCAATGTAAACAATTTCATGTTTCCCGTACCGGCTGCACTAACAATCAAATCAAGGCTTTCTCCGCTTTTTAAGGTTGTTTTTGAAGGAGTTACTTTAAAATCAAATTTACCAACAGCTCCTGTAAATCCAATAGGCTTATTTGCTTCAGGAAGCGCTCTTACATTAATGGTCTTGGCACCTGCTGAAACGGTTTTGTTTCCGTCATCAAAAACGATCTGACCAAACATATTACGGCCTCTTGGTACCTGAATACCTATGTCTAAAGAAAGTGGTTCAATAGTAAGGTTGCCTGATTTTTGAGGGTATAAAATCGTTTTTTTAAGAACAACAAAGTAACAATGTTCCCCTTTATACATTCCTTCTTCAATCTGCAGTTGTTTAATATCAATGTTCTGGTTCCAGAAGTCTTTGTATTTCGGTTTTGCAAGCTCTTTAAATCCTGTTACATTAATGCCATAAAAATACAATTTGTAAACAACCGTAATAGGCTGATTTATATAAGGGTTTGTTTTGGAAATTTCTGCAACCAGATTCAGAATCTCATTTCCGCCTCCCTGATGCTGGTGCTGTTGCTGCGAATTAGGATCTCTTTCCTGAGCTACGGCATTAGTAACGGTTATTTTGACAGGAGATGTTTTATAAACCTGTCCATTGTATTCAATTGAAGCCTGTTTTATGGTGAAAGTCCCTTTTTGTATAGGCAGCAAATAGTAGGAATATATTTTTTGAAATGAGCTTCGTCCGTTAACCCATGACTGACTTATTTGCTGACTTGGTCCGGCTACAATTCTGAAACCGTCAAAAGAAGGCTGTTCAAAATTATCCCCATCAACATTCATCATAAAGTCAATACGAAGTCTTTCGTTAACTCCAAGTGTGTTCTTGCTTACTCTGGCTTCAAACTGAACCTGAGCCATAAGTCCCTGAAAAGTGAATAGTAATAGAATTAAATATCTTTTCATTACTTGTTTAGTAGTTGTTTTGATTAACTGTTTAATCTTTTTATATGGCGAATTGAACCCATAAACGATAAACTTATTTTACCAGTCTTTTTCTGTTTTTCTAGGATTTCCTTTTATTTTTTTGGCGTTTACTTTATCCTGGATTTTCTTTTCTTCATTATTAACGGCATTTAATAAATTCTGAACGCGATCTTTTGAAATGCCTCCGGGCATAGGTTTTGGCTCTCCCTTATTGTTAGATTGATCATCTTTTTTTGGGTCGTTTTTACCATCTTTTTTGTTTTTGTCCTTATCGCCCTTGTCGTCTTTCTTTTGATCGTCCTTACCGTCTTTTTTATCTTTATTATCTCCGTCTTTTTTCTGATCGTCTTTTTTGTCGTTCTTTTTATCCTTATTGTCTTTTTTATCGTTTTTAGGAGGGTTTTCTTTTAATTTCTGTTTAGCCAAAGCATAATTATAACGTGATTCATCATCTGTAGGATCATTACGTAAAGCATTTTTATAAGCTTCAACAGCCTGAGTATAATCTTTCTCTTTCATAAAAACGTTACCTAAATTATGAAAAGCTTTATGTTTTTCAGGTCTGGTTTTGGCGTTTTTGATAGCTTTTGCATAAGCATATTTCGCTTCTGATACCTGATTTTGTTTGTAAATGGTATTTCCTAAATTATAAGAAGCTGTAGCCTTATTAGGGAATTTTGATTGAGAAATCCTGTAATTTGCCTCTGCATCAACAAATTTATTCTGTTTATATTCTTCATTGGCCTTTGGCAATGTTTGATCTTTTTCCTGGGCAGTAACTGCCAAAGAAAAGGTTAGTAAAATATAAAGAAGTAAATTTTTCATTCTGTATTTTATTTTTTTGCTCCGGATTTATCAGAACAATTATTTCTTTTCGTTAAATAAGTTCAACTCGTTTATCCAGTTTGTTTTTCTTTCCAACAGAAAGATATCCAGGAATAACAGTATGAAGGCAAATCCTAAAAACCATTGAAATTGAGACTGAAATTCGGCCATTTGCGTAGCTTCAAACTCAGTTTTCTGAATATTATTCAAAGCATTTTTTACATATTCCAGCACTTCTTTAGTACTTCCGCCATAAACATATCCGCCTTTGGTTGCTTTTGCAATTGCTTTTAAACCTTCCTGATTTAGTTTTGTAATAACTGTTTCTCCGTTATTATCCTGCTGATAGCTTCTGACTACGCCATTCTCTTTCAATGGAATCGTGGCTCCTTTTTCTGTTCCAATACCAATGGTAATGATTTTCATTCCAATTTTATTGGCTTCTTCAGCAGCAATTTCAGCCCCTTCTGAATGATCTTCACCGTCAGAAATTAGTATTAACAGTTTGCTGGTTTTACTTTTCTCATCAAAATAAGTTGATGATAATTTGATGGCTTCGTCAAGTGAAGTTCCCTGAGAGGATACCATACCAGGATTCATGCCTTGCAGAAACATTTTGGCTACACTGTAATCTGTTGTAATAGGTAAAACCGGAAATGCGCTTCCGGCATAGGCTACAATTCCAATTCTGTCACTTCCTAAATTATTGATGATTTGAGAAACCAATTGTTTACTTTTTTCTAAACGGCTCGGTGCCACATCTTCGGCAAGCATACTTTTTGAAACGTCAACGGCAAAAACAATATCAATTCCTTCACGTTTAACAGTTTCCATTTTAGTCCCAATTTTTGGATTAACCAAACCTATAACCAAACAGGCTAATGCTAAAAGAAACAGGACTAATTTTAAAACAGGTTTAAAAACAGAACGTTCGGGGCTTAATTTTTTTACCATTTCCAAATCACCAAATTCACGCTGTTTTTTTCTTTTCCAATACAGATTAAAAAGAAAAACGCATACCACAATCGGGATGAGAAATAATAGATATAAATATTTTTTTTCGTCTAATTCCATAAATTTTTTAAAATTCCAATCTCAATAATTGTTTGAGATAAATTCCAAATTCCAAATTTTGCTTTACTAAATTAATTCTCAAATTTTAAATTCATAATTCCAAGTTGGGATTTGGAATTTAAAATTTGAAATTTTTTGATTTGAAAAATTAAATAAAGCTTCTGTAAACTGTATTTCTTAAACCAATTTCTAATAACAATAAAATCCCTGCTAACAATACAAAAAACCTGTATTTTTCATCGTAATCATAAAATTTTAACTCCTGAATTTCAGTAGTTTCTAATTTGTTAATCGAATTGTATATTTCGGCCAGTTTATCATTACTGGTCGCTCTAAAATAAGTCCCATCGGTTTTTCTGGCGATACTTCTCAGTAACTGTTCGTCAATTTCTACTTTTTGCATTTTGAACAAAAATCCGCCATTTGGGGCATATGCATAAGGGAATTCAGCCATTCCGTTAGTTCCGATAGCAATTGTATATACTTTTATTCCATATTGTTTTGCAATGTCTGAAGCTGTTTCAGGTTCAATAAAACCGGCATTGTTTACACCGTCAGTAAGCAAAATAATAACCCTGCTTTTGGCTTTACTGTCCTTAAGCCGGTTTACAGCAGTTGCCAGACCCATTCCGATTCCCGTACCATCCTGTAATACATTGTCGTATTTGATTTCTTTAATAGCTTCTAAAATGATGGCTTTATCACTGGTAACAGGTGTTTTAGTGTAAGCTTCAGAAGCATATAAAACCAATCCGATTCTGTCATTTGGTCTTTCGTTAACGAAATCAGCCGCCACTCTTTTTAAAGCTTCCATACGGTTTGGCTTTAAATCTTTTGCCAGCATACTTCCTGAAACGTCAATTGCCATTACGATATCGATTCCTTTTGTTGTTTTAGTCTCATTGCTGATGTCAACTGTTCTTGGCCTTGCCAGAGCAACAATCAGGGAACACAAAGCGACAATCCTGAAAACATATAAAAGAGGTTTTAATTTTGTTAATAGTGATTCGCTATTTTTAAAACCCTGAGTTGAACTCATTTTTAAGGTAGCGGATTGCTGATTGCGTTTCCAGAAAAACCATCCTATTGTAATCGGGATTAATAAAAACAGCCAAAAAAATTCCGGATTTAAAAAAGTTATTTTTTCCATTAGTTGCTTGCTCTTTTAAGTTCAACAGAATTTAGAATTCTATCCGAAATATCATTAGCATAGGTGTCGCCTTCTTCATGGAATATAGCGATTTGCTGTAATCCGCCATCTTGTTTAAACATCAGGACTTCATAGTAAATTTTAGTACTCGATTTCAGGGTCTCGTTAATGAGAGTGAAAGTCCCATAACCTTTTATACCTGTAATTCCTTCTTTGGTTTCAAAATCTTCCTGTTTAACAATCATATTTCTGGCTCCCTGAGTTTCGACAATTTTTAAATTACCTTCAAGGGCTTTTGATAAATCAATATCTGTAGGGTTTTTAAATTTCGCAGTAGAAACTGTAATATAAAAGTTGTCCAGTAAACTTCCATAACCAAAAAGCTGCATTTCTTTAATAAGTGCCATTGCTTCTTTTGGGAGTACTTTTTCAGTATCAAGTCGTTTTAAAACTTTTGGTGTTTCAATTAAAATACCAGGATTACCATACTCGCTTTTTACCCATTCTCCTTCCAGCAATTCTTTAGTTGGATGTCCGATTACATTGTCTTTTACAAACTTGAATCCTTTGGTGACAATAAAATAAGTGGTAGTAGCTGTAAGTAAAAAAACTACTGTTGCCACAGTAATTGTGATGCGTTTGTTTCTTTTTTTCTTTAACTGAAGTTTGATTTGTTTCTGTTTTTGCGCTTCATTTAATAACTGATCTGCTTCTTCAGCAGGAGCTTCTGTCGGTATAGCATTATCCAGCGTTAAAATTGCTTTCTGAATCTTATTTCTGTCTTCAGTAATTTCAAACTCTAATGGTTTTGATTTTGCAAATTTAACTAAATCGGCCTGCCTTAAAACACGTTCCAGATTTTCGACAGTTTCAGGAGTCAGGCTCATTTTCTTTTTGGCAGAAGCTGTTTTAAGCCCCTGAATCAATTCAGAAGTGGTACTTTCCATAGCCGGTATCTGAATTGCTTCTTCAATGTAATTTCGGGCAATATCTGTCAACTCGCTATAATACTCTTTTATTTCACCTTTTTGCCAAAGCTCTTTTTTCTCTAATACGTTTAACAGGCTGGTTGCTTTTTCGATTGGTGTTTTGTAAACTTCCTCTTCAATTTTTTTCTTTTGATGTTTTTTCATGTACCAATAAACGAAAACACCAATTGCAATAATTAAAATTACAATCAAAACATAAATCCACCAGTTTCCAATACCACTTTCAACCGTTGAAATATCTTTAATGTCATACATTTTTTGCTGTAAAGTATCCAGTTTAACATTGACTACTTCAACAGAAACGGGATCGCTTAAATGAGGTTTTTTATCAATCAGAATCTTGACAGGCGAAATAACGTATCTTCCGGAATCAAATTGTGTTAAACCATATTTTTTGACAAGCTCATAAGTGCCGTCTTTTTTAACGGTATCAATTGGGTACGATTGAATGACTTCTAATGGTCCAATATTTTTTAAGGCAGGAAATACAACTTTAGATTTTGAACTTACTATCGTTTTAAGTGTTAGCTTAAACTCGGCGCCAATTTTATTTTTTGTAGTGTCAATACTGGTTTCAATCTGCTTGTTTTGTGCAAAAACAGCTGAAGAAAGTAAAAATAGAAATATGTAAAATTTTAATTTCATTTGATTTTTGATTTCAGATTTTAGTCTAAAATGAATGCTTAACGGATTTAGCTTAAGCGATTTTTTTATGATTATTCTTCAAATTAATCTAATATTCTAACAATCTAAGATGTCTGATAATCTAATTATCTCGATTTAAAATAACCCAGTAATTTGGTTACATAGCTTTCGTCTACTCTTGTATGTACAACACCGGAACCTGATTTACTAAAAGTTTCCTTGAAATAATTCAATCGTTCCTGATAATGTTTTTCGTAATTAAGTCTAACTTTTTTCGAACCCGTATCTACCAGCTGAATTTTGCCGGTTTCAGCATCAAGCATCGAAACCATTCCTAAATTCGGGATTTTTTCTTCACGCATATCATATACACGAACGCCGGTAATGTCATGTTTTTTAGAAGCAATTTTTAATGTATGTTCATAATTATCAGACATGAAATCTGAAATCATAAAAACAATTGCTTTCTTTTTCTGTGTTCCGGATAAAAATTTCAAAGCTTCGCCGATATCTGTCTTCTGGCTTTTTGGTTCAAATTCGATTAATTCACGAATAATTCTTAAAACGTGTGAACGGCCTTTTTTTGGCGGAATGTATAATTCTACATTATCGGAGAACAATATTAAGCCAATCTTGTCGTTATTTTGTGTAGCCGAGAAAGCCATTGTAGCTGCAATTTCGGTTACGATGTCTTTTTTAAACTGACTTTTGGATCCAAAACCTTCTGAACCTGAAATATCGACCATTAAAACCATGGTCAGTTCGCGTTCTTCTTCAAAAACTTTTACGTGGGCTTCATTATAGCGTGCGGTTACATTCCAGTCGATGTTACGAATATCATCGCCATATTGGTATTGGCGTACCTCGCTAAACGTCATCCCGCGCCCTTTAAATGAAGAATGGTACTCTCCCGAAAAGATATGATTGCTCAGCCTTTTGGTTTTAATCTCTATTTTCCGTACTTTTTTTAAAAGCTCTTTTGTATCCATTTTTTTAGTGATTAGTGAATAGTAGTTAGTGAATAGTAAAAAAGCGGTAAGCTAATTACTAATCACTCTGTACTAATTACTATTATGGTACTTCAATCTCGTTTACGATTTTGTTGATAATGTCTACAGAAGTAATGTTTTCAGCTTCAGCTTCGTACGTAATCCCAACTCTGTGGCGCAGAACATCATGTACAACTGCACGAACGTCTTCCGGGATCACATATCCACGACGTTTGATGAAGGCGTAACATTTTGCCGCATTTGCTAAATTGATACTTCCACGTGGTGATGCTCCAAAACTGATAAGTGGTTTTAGGTCCGCAAGTTTGTATTTCTCCGGATAACGGGTAGCAAAGATGATATCTAAGATGTATTTTTCGATTTTTTCGTCCATGTAAACTTCGCGAACAGCTTCCTGTGCACGCAAAATCTGATCTACAGAAACTACCGGATTTACTTTTTCGTAACTTCCTTTTAGGTTTTGGCGAATTACAAAACGCTCTTCGTCAATTTTTGGATAATCAATTACAGTTTTCAACATGAAACGGTCAACTTGCGCTTCAGGTAATTGATATGTTCCTTCCTGCTCAACAGGGTTTTGTGTCGCTAATACTAAAAACGGACGATCCAATTTGAAAGTCGTATCGCCAATTGTAACTTGTTTTTCCTGCATCGCTTCCAAAAGTGCAGACTGTACTTTTGCAGGAGCACGGTTAATCTCATCGGCAAGTACGAAGTTGGCAAAAATAGGTCCTTTTTTAATAGAGAATTCGTTTGCTTTAATGTTATAAATCATTGTTCCGATAACATCGGCAGGCAATAAATCCGGTGTAAACTGGATACGGCTGAAAGAACCCTGAACCGCCTGGGATAAAGTATTAATCGCTAAGGTTTTTGCTAAACCGGGAACGCCTTCCAGCAAAATGTGCCCTTGTCCCAAAAGCCCGATTAATAAACGCTCGACCATGTGTTTCTGGCCCACAATAACTTTGTTCATTTCCATTGTAAGAAGGTCTATAAAAGCACTTTCTCTCTCAATTTTTTCATTTATCGCTCTAATGTCTAAAGTCGTTGTATTTTCTTCCATATAAATATTTTTAAAAACCTTTTAAAACTCTTGATTTTTATCCCTGATTTTTGAGAGTGCAAATTGAATATTTTTTGAGAAGTAAGATGTTAAAAAATGGTTAAAACTTCGACCAAAGCCCTAATTTTAAGGACGAATTGTGAATCTATTTTTATATTTTTAAGAACTTTGATGATTATGTTATAAATAAGCATCATTATTACTAAAACAACACAACAAAACCATGAGCAAAACTTTATTATCGCCTGTAATTTCAGGTATTAGGAATTGGGGTGCTTCGGATAAAAATCTCACACCGAAAGAAATGGAAAGCATGATACAACTCTGTATCGAAAACAAAATTACTACTTTTGACCACGCCGATATATATGGAGATTATACTACCGAAGCAGATTTTGGAAAGGCACTTCAAAACAGTAAAATTTCTAGGGAAAAGCTGCAATTAATTACCAAATGCGGCATCCAGTTGGTAACTGAAAACAGGAAAAACAAAATCAGACATTATGAACTTTCTAAGGAGTATATTATCTGGTCTGCAGAAGAATCACTAAAAAAATTAAGAACAGATTATATTGATGTTTTTCTGCTGCAAAGACCAAGTCCGTTAATGCAGGCGGATGAAATTGCGGAAGCAGTTGAAAAACTAAAATCTGAAGGTAAAATTATTGATTTCGGCGTTGGGAATTTCAGTAATTCTCAAGTTGAATTAATACGCCATAAAACAGAAGTCAGTTATCATTCTGTGCAATTCTCGGCTACAAATTTTGAACCAATGACAAACGGAATTTTTGATTATGCGCAAATAAACGGAATCCGACCATTGGCATGGAATCCGCTTGGAACCGTTTTTAGGGAAGATACAAAACAAACCCGCCGCCTTAAAAAATTACTTTCAACTTTAGTGGAAAAATATCATTTAGGCTCAGATACACTTTTATTAGCATGGATTTTAAAACATCCGGCAAAAATAATTCCGGTTGCAGGAACTGTAAATGTTGCCAGAATCCAATCGTTGATGAAGGCAGTGGAACTGGAAATGGATAAGGAAGACTGGTTTGCTATTTGGGCAGAAAGCAGGGGGGAAGAATTGCTTTAAAAAAAGTAATTTACAATCATAAGAAATTTTAAATCCGCTTTAAGCGAAAAGATATTTGCCACAGATTATCAGGTTTTTAATTTGTAAAATATTCGTAATCTGTGGCTCAAAAAATTAATCAGAATGAAAAAAACAATTTTAATCACGGGTGCAACAAGTGGTATTGGGAAGGCAACTGCACAAATATTTGCCCGTAACCATTATAAAGTGATTATTTGCGGAAGAAGAAAGGAGAGGCTGACCGAACTGGAAAAAGAACTCTCAGAATATACCGAAGTGCATTCTTTAGCTTTTGATGTGAGGGATAAAAATGCTGTTTTTGAAAGCATAAATTCTTTACCGGAATATTTTTCACAAATTGACGTTTTAATTAATAATGCCGGAAATGCGCATGGATTAGATCCAATTCAGAATGGTGATGTCGAAGACTGGGATGCGATGATTGATATCAATGTAAAAGGGCTTTTGTATGTTTCGAAAGCTATTATTCCACAAATGGTTGAAAGAGAATCAGGACATATTATCAATATTGGTTCGACAGCAGGAAAAGAGGTTTATCCTAACGGGAATGTGTATTGCGGATCAAAACATGCTGTGGATGCCATCACACAGGGAATGCGAATTGATTTGAACCCTCACAAAATAAAAATAAGCGGAATTCATCCCGGTTTGGTGGAAACAGAATTTAGCGAAGTGCGTTTTAAAGGAGATACTGAAAGAGCTTCAAATGTTTACAAAGGTTTCGATCCTTTAAAAGCGGAAGATATAGCCGATATTATTCACTTTGTGGTTTCAAGACCTTATCATGTTAATATCGCTGATTTAATCGTGATGAGTACAGCGCAGGCATCTTCGACAATAGTTAAAAGAGATTAATTATTTTTATTTCTATTTTTTATTTTTTTTGAATATGGCAAATTATAGTTCTTTCGAAGAAATGGTGATTTATCAATTAGCAAGAGAACAGAGCAATCAAGTTTGGAGTTTAATTTTGAATACTTCTGTGGGACAGGATTATAAATTGAGAGAACAAATTAACGGATCTTCTGGTTCTGTAATGGATAATATTGCTGAAGGTTTTGGCCGCGGAGGAAATAAAGAATTTATAACTTTTTTAAGTTATTCCAGAGGTTCTTGTTGTGAAACTAAAGCTCAATTGCAAAGATGTTTTGATAGAAAGCATATTGATGAAAAAGTTTTTTTAGAATTAAATTCAAAAGCTCAATGTATAATTGACCAAATTTCGAAGTTTATAAATTATTTAAAAGCTTCAGATAAAAAAGGTTCGAAATATGACTGAGTCAAAGGAATAGAAAATAAAATAAAAAATAATCAATATCAATTATGATCAATAAACGCCTTTTAATAAAAAACCTGCTTGCTCATAATGATGAGAGCAGTTTTTATGATAAAAAAAGGCAGCTGAATTTGCATTCACGCGAAGGTAAAGGAAAGTTTTTAAAGCATATTTGTGCCTTGTCAAATTCAAACCCAACCAATAATTCTTATATTGTTGTTGGTGTTGAAGATCATGATAACGAAATTGTGGGTGACGATTTTTTTGATGACAGCAGGATTCAGAATCTGGTTAATGCTTTTTTAGAAAACCCGCCTAAGATTCAGTACGAAAATGTACCTTTTCCAAATCTTCCAAAAGACAAAGTAATAGGATTAGTAACCATTAAACCCAAAAGTCAGGTTTCGTTTTTCAAGAAAGGAATTCACACTATTCCTACCAATAGTATTTTTGTCAGGCGCGGAAGTAATTCGATACCTGTTGAAGGTGAAATCGAAAAGAATTATCAAAACACCGAAACTGTTATCGGGATTGAAAACAGTTCCCGAAACAGTATTCAATACACACTTGACGGCGTATTCGATTTTATGAATTTTAGGCATAAAGATATGTCGCCCAAATATCGTGTTTTTAAAGAATTGTTTGTGATTTGCTGGGCCGGAGTGCCAAAAAAATCCAGAGACAAAACTTTTCTTTCGCGTGTAGATATTGAACTGATAAATGAACAGATTAAGCTGTTTTATTCTGCTCAGGATGTGGTTACGATTGTTTTTGATGATGATACTTTTACTATAACTGAATATGTTCCTCTGGGATTGAATGATAAAACAAGTTATTATCCTTTAGAAAAACAAACCATACATTTTTTTGATAATGGTTATTATAAAATTGACCGTCAAATGCTTTTTCAACCTCCCGAATTCAACAAGCGAATGCTGTTTCATATTTATAATTCGAATATTGCATTGCTTCAAAAACTGCAAAATGGTTTTTCTTTGTCAGAGCGTGAATCTAAAGATTTGGAAAACCTGCCTTCTACTTTTATGATTTGTTACCTGAACGGTTTTGACGAAGCTAAACAAAAACTGATTGATGCTAAATTGCTTTTAAAGCCGTTTGGGCAAGTCTATTTATCATTTAAGGAGGCACTGCGGGTATTGCGTAAAATGAAATATGATATTCAATAATTCTGTAAAAGATGTGCAATTCTGTTACTAAATAATTCTTAGTCATTTAAATTTCAAATACTTATTTATTTGTTCATACGGAAACAAAATCTCTTTTGGGCCATCGGCATAAGAGGCAGCTTCATAAGAGTTGTAATATAGAAGCAGGCCTTCAGTAGTGTAAAATATATTCTGTGGTAGTTGAAATTTGTCATTTTCAAACATTAAACCGGTTGAATTGATATTGGCATTGTCCGAAATTTTATATTTTTTTCGAAATTCTTTTTCTGCAAAAGCTTTAAATTCTTTTTCGTTTTTAAATATTTCATCACAAAAAATGGTTTTTCCTGTCTCAGGATTGAATAGCAGTGAACGAAAACCCTGATAGCCATGAGCCCCGCCTGTAAATGTATAATGATCCAGTTTTATGTTTACTATCTGATCTGATTGATATTCGATATTTCCTTTCACTTTAGCCTCCCAGGCAAATGTTTCACCTGGAAATTTTTTATGCATTTCTTCGTAAGAAGCGATAAAAGAATCGACCAGGCTGTTGTAATCTTTAGCATCTGATGGTTTCTCTCCGAAATAAACAATTTCTTTTAAAACACCTAATATCTTTTTGTTGATACTGTCAGCTGCAACAGGAATATTTTTTGCAACTGGTACCTCGATTGTAATTTTTGGACAATCTTTTTTGCATGGTATTTTAGATTCCTTTTCAAAAACTTCGTTTTCAAAAGTTAATGTTTTAGTGCATCCGGTTAGTGATATAAGCACCATGACAAGAAGAGAATAATGTTTCATCTTAAAAAGTGTTAATTATACTTAAAGGTAAGGACTTGTATCTGGATTTGAATAAATTTAAAAGTAAATTTGTGAAAGTATTAAGTATTTAAAATTTACAGCTATATGAAGTAAAAAGTGTTTAAAAAATGTAATTTTCGATACTCTTTGCAAATTACATATAGCTTAATAGAATAAAATTAAAACTCAACATATGAAATTCAATACAAAAGTGATCCATGGAGGTCAGCATCATGATCCGGTTACGGGAGCGGTTATGCCTCCGGTATATCAAACTTCAACTTATATCCAGACAAGTCCGGGTAAGCCATTAGGAGATTATGAGTATAGTCGTGCATCGAATCCAACAAGAACTGCTTTGGAAAATGCATTGGCGAGCATTGAAAACGGTACTCGCGGACTGGCTTTTTCATCGGGTTTGGCTGCTACAGATTGTATTTTGAGATCTTTTAAGTCAGGTGATGAAGTAATTGCCATGGATGATTTGTATGGAGGTACTTATAGAATGTTTTCGAGAATTTATAAAGACTCAGGTATTAAATTTCATTTTGTTGATATGACAGATATTACAAAACTGAAATCTTTGATTAATAAAAATACCAAATTAATCTGGGTTGAAACACCTACAAATCCTTTGATGAAACTGGCCGATATTGAAGAAATTGCGAAAATCACCAAAGAAAATAAAATCTGGCTTGCGGTAGACAATACTTTTGCAACACCTTATTTGCAGAAGCCACTTGATTTAGGTGCTGATATCGTAATGCATTCGGCAACAAAATATTTAGGAGGCCACTCTGATGTTATTGCCGGAACCTTAATTGTAAAAGATGAAGTCTTGGGCGAACAATTGCATTTTCAGCAATTTGCAACCGGGGCAACATTAGGACCAATGGATAGTTTTCTGGTTTTAAGAGGTATCAAAACACTTTCGTTAAGAGTTCAGAGACATTGTGAAAACGGCGAAAAAGTAGTTGAATTTTTAAGTAATCATCCAAAGATTAAAACGGTTTATTATCCCGGATTAGAAAGTCATCCGTTTCATAAAATTGCTAAAAAACAAATGAAAGCTTTTGGCGGAATGGTGTCCTTTACTTTTGTTTCAGGCAAAAAAGAGGATTCAATTGCTTTTTTAGAGAAACTTAAAGTATTTACTTTAGCTGAATCTTTAGGAGGAGTAGAATCATTGGCGAATCATCCGGCTTTAATGACCCATGCTTCCATCCCGGCAGATAAAAGAGCTGAGGTTGGAATTACAGACGATTTGGTGCGCCTCAGTGTAGGTATTGAAGATGCCGAAGATCTGGTAGCTGATTTAGAACAAGCATTATCATAAAAAAGCAAAACCCCAACTCGAAAGAATTGGGGTTTGTTCTTATATTGTTTTTTTAGAATTCTAAATAATGGGAATAACCAAAATTGAACCAGACCTGAGAATCTTTGGCTTTGTTTTCCTTATAAAGATCCCTGTTAGGATTTAAACCGTCTATCCAATCTGAATTGAATCCCTGATAACGTATTTCAAAAAGCAAATCGTTCATTTCGTCTAATTTGTATTGCACACCAACACCCAGAAGAGCTGAAATGGTAAAACCGCTTTCAGTTGAAAAACCATATTGATTACCTTCTGAAGGCACCAGATATTTGTCAGGAGTTGTAGCAGGAATCCCCAATTGTCCAAGTGATGAATTAGCCTGGGTACTATAATAACTCGCCATAACTCCTACAGTTAGATAAGGATAGAAACTGCCAACATATTTTTCAAATTCGTGAATTGTCATGAAAGGGGAATAATTTAATTGAGCACCCACATTAAGTAAATATGTTTTTCCACTCATGGCTTTAAGTTTTTCTTTGCCTACAGAAGGTTTGCCCTCTACCCAACGCCCAAAATGCTGAAAATCTGTTTTGCTAAACGAAATCTCAGAGCGAACTTTAAAATGCTCATTGAAATATTCGTTGCCATTTGCAGCTGATGAAAAGTTTATCCAATGAACCGCACCAATACCAAAACCGGTATTTCCTATATTGGTAGATTGATCGTGTCTCTGTCCGTAGTCAGACTGAAAAGCTACCGGACCTGCTATGAATCCAATTTCGTAGGCTAATTGCGCATTTGATACCGTGGAAATACCAAATATTGTAAAAAGAGTTAAGGCTATTTGCTTGAGCATGAGTTTTTCGGCTTTCAAAATCATAGGCAAATATATAAAAAACATAACCCACTTTAAAATAATTAATTAGTCAATTAAAAAATAAGTAATGAAACACTTAAAAGTATAATCATAATATTGGAATTAGACAGGAATATGATCGTTGTAAATATGAATTGTAAATTTGTTTGAAAAATATACAATTCTTATGAATTTGTTATAAAATTTATTTCTGAATCCGATTTTACTTTACCTTTGTTATCAATAACGAAAACGTTTTCTTAATGATGTTTTCTTATTTAATTGGTACAAAAATAATTTGTAAGCGTAACTTATTGCAAAATGATGAAACAAAAAATAAATGAGTTTATGGCTCTGGTAGAGTCGAAAAACCCAAATGAACCTGAATTTCTTCAGGCAGTCAGAGAGTTTGCAGAAACGGTAATTCCGTTTATTGCTGAACAAAAAAAATACGATGGAAAAAACTTACTTCTTAGAATAGCAGAGCCCGAAAGATCTATAATTTTTAGGGTTCCCTGGGTAGATGATAAAGGAGAAATCATTGTAAACAGAGGATTTCGAATTCAGATGAATTCAGCAATTGGTCCTTATAAGGGCGGGATTAGATTTCACCATACAGTAAATCTTTCTGTTCTGAAATTTTTAGCATTTGAACAGGTTTTTAAAAATAGTCTGACCACACTTCCAATGGGTGGAGGAAAAGGTGGTTCTGATTTTGATCCGGAGGGAAAATCTGATGGTGAAATTATGCGTTTTTGCCAGTCATTTATGACCGAGCTATGCCGTCATATCGGGCCGGACCTTGATGTACCTGCCGGAGATATTGGTGTGGGTGCAAGAGAAATTGGTTATTTGTTTGGTCAGTATAAAAGAATCAGAAACGAATTTACCGGTGTTTTAACCGGAAAAGGTCTGGCTTATGGAGGTTCATTAATCAGGCCAGAGGCTACAGGTTATGGTGTTGTATATTTTACAGATCAGATGCTTCGTACTATCGGGCATGATATTAAAGGTAAGAGGGTTGCTATTTCAGGATTTGGAAATGTTGCCTGGGGAGTTGCTCTAAAAGTAAATGAACTTGGTGGAAAAGTAGTTACGCTTTCTGGTCCTGATGGGTATATTTATGATGAAGAAGGAATTTCCGGAGAAAAAATAGATCACATGCTTGAAATGAGAGCAACAGGAGATAACAGGGCAGAAAGATATTTGGAGAAATATCCAAATGCTGTTTTCCATAAAGGAAAAAGTCCATGGGAAGTAAAAGTTGATATCGCAATTCCATGTGCTACTCAAAACGAATTGAATGGGGAAGATGCCCAAAAGCTAATCAATAATGGTGTTCTATGCGTAACTGAGGCTGCAAATATGCCTTCTACATTAGATGCAATTAAATTATTCTTAGATAATAAAGTTTTGTTTGCTCCCGGAAAAGCTGCTAATGCAGGCGGAGTTGCTGCATCGGGATTAGAAATGACGCAAAACTCTATTCGCCTGAACTGGACAAGTGAAGAAGTAGATTTAAGACTAAAGGATATCATGGTTGGAATTCACAATCAGTGTAAAAAATATGGTGCAGAGAAAGATGGTTATGTGAACTACGTAAAAGGTGCTAATATTGCCGGTTTTGTTAAAGTTGCTGATGCTATGCTTGCTCAGGGAGTAGTATAGTTTTTATATTAAATTTAAAGAATGCCTTCGTTTTATCCTTAAATAGGATGAAATCGAAGGCGTTTTTGGTTTCTGTTATTCGTGATGTATTTTTAAAATAATATTTAAAACAGAACAAAAATCAAATACTTCCGTTTGTATTATATTTGTGAATCTGAATCTTCCAAATAATGAAAAAAGGGTTTTTATCAATATTGCTTGTACTAATTTTTCAAAATAGCTTTTCACAGAGTAATTTATCATGGCAAGGCTATTTTTCGTATAATGAAATTAAAGATGTTTCCATAGCCGGTACATCAGTTATTGCTGCTTCAGAAAATGCATTATTTTCTAAAAATTCAGCAACAAACAGTGTTAAAACAACTACCACTATTGATGGCCTTTCCGGACAGACAATATCATCAGTCTATTATAGTGAAGCTTCTAAAAAAACGCTGGTAGGGTATGAAAACGGCTTGATGATCGTAATAAATGAAAAGGATGGCACTATGCTGAAAGTTGTAGATATTATCAATAAACAATTGCCTTCAGGTATAAAAAGAATCAATCATTTTATGGAACACAATGGATTGATTTATGTTTCATGTGATTTTGGAATAGTACAGTTTAATTTAACTACTTCACAATTTGGAGATACTTATTTTATTGGTGATGCCGGAACTGAAATTGCTGTAAGGCAAACTGCTTTTTTTAATGGTTTTATTTATGCCGCCACTTCAAGCAGCATAAGACGTGCAAATAGCGCTAATACGAATTTAGTCGATTACAATCAATGGTCAGTTGTAAATTCAGGAGATTGGTCAAGTGTGGAAACTTTTGATAGTGAACTCATTGCAATTAATTCAGGCGGATATGTACATCGATACAATTCAAATTCTTTTATTGGATTTTTACAGCTTCCACAGCCCTCAACAGATTTGCGTGCAGTAAACCATAATTTGTTTATTACTACCGCAGGTGCAGTTTACGTTTATAACAATCAAATGATTCTGAGTCGCCAGATTTTAAATACTCAGGTATTAGATGGAAACCTGAGTTTTACCTGTGCCACATTGTTAGGAGATATTATCAGTGTTGGAACTAAAGAAAATGGTTTGTTTAGTTCTTCACTTTCTGTTTCAAATCCTTTTGAAAATAGCATGCCAAGCGGACCTTTGAGAAATAATATTTTCGCTCTTAATGTAACTCCAAGTGTTCTTTGGTCAGTTTATGGAGATTATGATGGCCGGATGAATCCATATCCTCTGGATAGTTATGGTATTAGTAAATTAGAAGAAAGCGGTTGGTTAAATATACCTTATGAAAAAGTATTTGGCGCAAAATCAATAGTAAATATTATAGTGAATCCAAATGATGAAAATCAGGTCTATGCGAGTTCTAATTTTTCAGGATTATTAAAGATTGAAAATAATGAACCGTCTATTCTATATAATGAAAAAAATAGTGGACTGGAAACACTAACTTTTGTAGGTCCTAATTACATTGATGTGCGTATTAATGGGGCGGCTTTTGACAAATCAGGAAATCTCTGGCTCACAAATAGTATGATTGATAACGGACTGAAAGTATTGCAAACAAATGGACAGTGGCAAAGTGTTTCTATGAAAACTATTTTAGTCAGGCCTCAAGATGCCAGTTATACCGATTTAACCATTGATAAAAACGGAACTAAATGGATTTCAATGAACACAGAAGGGGTTGTAGGTTTTAATGAAAAAGGAAATGTATTTAAAAAAATTAATGCAGGCACTGATGCGGGAAATTTACCAATTAATAATGCCACGGCTCTGGCGGTAGATTCCAAAAACCAATTATGGATTGGGACAACAAAAGGGTTGAGGGTTCTGTCGAATGTAAATAATTTTCAGTCTGAAAACCAATTGAACACAAGACCAATAATTATTATGGAAGATGGTTTAGCGCAGGAATTATTATATGAGCAATCTATAACTGCAATAGCGGTAGACGGATCAAATAACAAATGGATTGGTACAGCAGATTCTGGTGTTTTTATGGTATCACAAAACGGCCAGGAAACAAAATATCATTTTACAATAAACAATTCACCTTTACCCGCTAATGCTATAAACGATATAAAAATCAATGATAAAACGGGTGAGGTTTTTATAGCAACAAGCAAAGGAATGATTTCTTTTAAAGGATCTGCTACAGTGGCTAATGAAAACCTGAATAATGTATATATTTATCCAAATCCTGTTCGCCCTGGTTATTCAGGAACGGTTAAAATTGCAGGGTTAATTGACAAGGCAAATGTTAAGATTACAGATATTGAAGGCAATCTTGTTTACGAAACTATTTCAGAAGGAGGAACAATAGAATGGGATACTACGGCCTTTGGAAGATATAAAGTAGCATCGGGTGTTTATATGGTTTTTATTTCTGCTCAGGATGGCGGAGAAACAAAAGTTAAAAAAGTAATGATAATTCGTTAAGGTTAGTTTATACAACTATGAATAGTAAAAATTGTTTTGATTTTTTACGATTTTTCTTTGCTGCCAATATTTTATTGGCACACCTTTCAGAACTTTCCCAAAGTAAAAGTTTACTGTTTTTATCTAAGATTTCTAATTCAGTGATGGGAGTTAGAGGATTCTTTGTTATAAGCGGTTTTTTGGTAGTTAAAAGTTATATTGAAACGCCTTCTTTAAAAGACTACTTTATTAAAAGAATCAGAAGAATTTTGCCAGCTTACGTATTTGTAGTTTTATTTTTTACACTATTCTTATCTGTTTTTAGCAGCAATAATTTTATTGAATATTTTTCTAATATAAATGTTTTTAAATACTTGGGCTGGAACTTACTTTTTTTAAATTTCATGAATCCTTGTCTTCCCGGACTCTTTGAGAATAATCTGTATTGCGCAGTAAATGGGGCACTTTGGACTTTAAAAATAGAAATATGTTTTTATATAGCTTTACCGCTAATTTTTTATGTAATTAAAAAAACACGAAAAAGATTTTTAGTACTCATAAGTCTGTATGTTTTATCTGTAGGGTATTGGCTCCTCTTGAATTTTTATTTCAATAAGCCCTTGCTTGCAAAACAATTACCGGGTTATTTGTCTTATTTTTTAATAGGTATTTTTATGTTTTTGAGTTTTGATTATGTCACGAGAAATAAAAAGATATTTTTAGGGTTGTCTGTTATGGTCTTTATAAGTTATCATTTTTTGAGTTTTCAAATGGAATTATTTTATCCTGCAGCCTTTGGAATCATTTTGATAATTACGGCCTACAATATTCCTTTTCTCAATAATTTCGGAAAATATGGGGATTTTACTTATGGGCTCTATATTTATCATTTTCCGGTAATTCAGCTTTTCAGGCAATATAATTTATTCGAAAAGAACAATCCTTTTTTGATGGCTATTGCTGTAATTTTAATCTCAATATTTTTTGCTGTGCTTTCCTGGTTTTGTATTGAAAAAAGATTTCTAAAGAGATTCAAAAAAAGTGAGCAGAAGAAAATTCAATTTTATGCAGGTTAAAACAAAAGCTATAGTAATTTCATCTCTGAAATTTCAGGAAAAAAGTCTGATAGTTAAATGTTTTACGCTTTCGAATGGGCTAAAATCTTATTTTGTCCGTGATGCTTTTTCGAGCCGGAAAGCAAGTCAGAAAATTGCATATTTCCAGCCTTTATCTATTCTGGAAATAGAGGCAGTTCATAAAAACAAAGGGACTTTAGAAAACTTCAAAGAAATCAAAACAGCAGTTCCTTTCCAAAGCATTCATACAGATCTTGTAAAAAGTACAATGGTCATGTTTCTTTCTGAAATTTTGCATTATTCAATTCAGGAAGAAGAAAAAAATGAATCTTTATTTGTGTTTTTGGAAACTGCGCTGAAATGGCTGGATCATCACAGTGAGATTTCTAATTTTCATTTAATTTTAATGTTGGAAACTACGAAATACTTAGGTTTTTACCCGGATGTTTCAGAGCTTGACTTGCCACATTTTGAAATGAATGAGGGTGTTTTTACACTTTTTAACGGATCAAATTCTTTAACAGAACACGAAACAAATTTGTTTAAAAAACTACTCGGTTTAAAATTTGATAATGATCAGAAAACCTTTCACGTGGTAGAAAGACAAATACTTCTAAAAGTTCTGATTGATTATTACAGCCTTCATCTGGATGGTTTCAAAAAACCAAATTCACTTGAGGTTTTGAAAGAAATATTTTCTTAATTAAAATTTAATTTCTATATATTCGCAGACAATTATTTTAATCATATAATTGCCACATTTCTATATTATTAATTTTAAAAATCTACTATGAAGAAAATTACTTTTTCAATTATTTTACTTCTGGCGGTTTCGATTTCTGCAGTTTCCCAAAGGAAATATGATGAAATTGTTACAACAGAAAATGCCGTACAGGATTTGGTACAAAACGAAATTACCGGTGTTGTTGTGTTTAAGGAAGGCGGAACTATAAAAGGTTTAGATCCGGAAACAAAAAAAATTGTCTGGACCCTGACTAAAGATGATTTTGGAACTACTTCAGCAGGAGATATTTTGACAGATCCTGATTTTGGAAAAATTTTTAAGGAGAAAAGCGATTTAACCAGTGTTCCGGGAAGTCCATACGTTGAAGCTTATATCAATAGTAAATATTTAATTATTAATACCGATAGTGGGAAAGTAGTTTACAATTCATCTAAAGAATCGTTCTGGGTAACGCAGTCAGATTTTATTCCTGAAACTGATGAATATCTGCTTACTTTGAAAAAAGACGGAGACATGGCAATTGCTTTATTGGATATGAAAACTGGGGAGTTGAAATGGAACACTACTGTTGATAAAGCAAAATCATTATTTAGCTTTTCTTTCAAAGAATCTGCAAACACAAATATTGCTACAGTACACGGATCAGTTATTTACTATTTGTTGTACGGAAAATTATATTCTTTTGACAGAAACTCAGGAAAATTAAACTGGAAAGGTGAAGAAGATTATTCAAAATTCTTTTTAACTCAAAATAATAAAAACATTGTAGTAGTTAATAATGCAGGGACTTTTTCTAGTAAACAATATTTGAATGTCTTGAATACTGATACAGGAAAAAGTATCTGGAAAGAATCAATCAAAACAAAGAGAGTGGTTTATCTGGAAGACTGGGGAACAAAAATACTAGTTGCCCACTTCAGTGGTTTTAACTTTTATGACTTGGGTACTGGTGAAAAAATCTGGAAAAAGGATGCGCGCGGTGATGGTTTGAAAAGAGTTATCCCAATCGATCAGGATTTCTTGTACGTGGCTGAAAACGAAATGATGCTAATCAACAAAGACGGTGAAAAACTTTGGAAAAAATTCATCGAAATTTCTGATGACAAAGAAGATCCAATTTATTATTTAGGAAAAGTAGGTGAAAAAGTAATGTATCTTACAGGTACTTACGGAAATATGGTTGATTACAAATCAGGAATTAAACTTTGGAAGCGTAATATTAATTTTGATAAAAATCGTCCGGTATTACCTGCTTATGATGAAGCTACGAATTCTTATGTAGTTTATAACGACGAAAAATTATACAAGTTTGATCCAAGTATTAGTGATAAACCGGAGCCTTTCGCAAAAGTAAATATCAAAAAAGAAAAAGAATTAAACAGTATAGAGCAGTTTCCTTGGGGAGTAGTGCTTTCGGGTCCGGTTGAGGTAATGGGAGTTAATATGGACGGTACAATAAAATACCATCATACTTATACACAGCCAGGTGAAGGAACAAGACGTCTTATTAAAAGTGCTGCTATTGTGGGAAGCATTGGTATGGGTATAGGTTCAGCAGTAAGCGATATCAAAGGTGCTGAATTAACAATGACATACCGTGATTCTTCAGGAAACATGAGATCTACAGTTATAAAAAAGGAAGATAAGACTAATCAGGATCAGGCAAAAGCTTATGCAGCTGGTTCAGCTGCTCTTGGTCTGGTAGCAGCTAAGTTTAATTCCCGTTTCAATGCGATGAAACAAAACAGAGATTTCTCTTATATTTTTGCAAAAGCTGATACAGGAGAAAAAGTTTTGGTTAAAGTGAGCAAATCAGATGGAGTAGAGGTTGATAAAATTATTTTTAATAATAATAAACCGGTTTATGAAATTGATCCGGCAACCCAAAATATCTTTTATGTTTCTGACAAGTCTATTCAGATCTTTAACAAAAAATAATAACAGAAAACCTTTAAGGCCATCAGAAGATAATTCTGATGGCCTTTTTTTTGCCTATGAAAAAAATAATACTCTTAATCGCGTTGTTTCTAATTGGTGTAATTCAGGCACAAGAAAAAATAAACTCCAAAAAAAAGAAGTTTTATATACCTGTAATTGAATATTCAGAGTTCCCTGTTCTTGATAATGCATTAACTCAGACCACTTTTTATCAGGTAGATAAGAGGTTAATACAGGAAGAGCCTATCTTGAAGAAAAATTATTTTAATATAGAAGGTTTTATAAAAGATCCAGCAAATGGAAAGCTAAGGATTTATTTAACTATTGAATTGCCACAATATCAGGCAACAAAAATCGATAGTACATTTGATAAAAAGAAGAATACGTGGGAATTTTTTGCATTTTCTAATTATAGTGTAAAGATAAAAGTGGAAGCAAAATGTGCTGATAAACTTCTATTGTCGGAGGATTTTAATACTGTAGAATCTTATACAATTGGTGTTAGTTCTCAAAAAGATAAATTGAGGGATGCAGTAATTACAAATAATAAAAAAGTTGCCGAGGCAGAGAAAAATGGGAATTACACTGCTGAAGAATTAGGATTGGACGCAATGATTTACAGTTCTGTGCACACAATACAAAACTATCTTAATTACAAATTAAGGTATACTACAGGCGAATCTAAAATAAAATTTGAATTTGTTACTTCAAAAGGGCACTCTGAATACAATCAAATGCTGGCATTTGAAAATGAAATTACGGCTCAGATGGAAAAAGTAACCCTTGAAAAAGGTTTAGACGAAAAACCCTTACTGCCGCATTTGCAATATCTGGAAAGTTTATTAGTGAAATATCCGCCTTCACCTGCAAACGAAAACATCCGGTTTATAGTAACCAACAATTTAGCCGAAACTTATTTTTTACTTGAAAATAAAGAGAAAGCATTAGTGTATGCCAATTTGCTTATTGAGAATGATAAACAGGATTCCAGAGGATCTTCAATTGTAAAAAAGGTAAATAAAGGCTATTTTGCCGATAAAAAAATAAGAAGCCACACGACTCGTTTTGCAGATCTTAAAAAACTGGGTCTCAAAATAGCAGAAGAAAAAGAAGAAAAACGATTAGCTTTTTTTGAAAAAATAGAGCAGCAGGAAGCAGAATGGGAAACTGAAAAAGCCAACCGTGAAGCAAAACTGGAAAAAGCCAAAATCCAAAGGCATAATATGCTCGATTCTATTCCGTATCAGCTTAATGCTAAATTGTTAGCAAAAGTAATTGCCAGTCTGGGAGGAAGTGATGCTTTGAAAAAAATTGAAAAAGCACATCTTTTTTCTAAACTTACAATTGAAGGAAATAAAGTGCCTCAGACAGAAGAAAAATGGGCAACAAATTCTAATTATCTTTTAAGAAAAAAAATGCCTGAAAGCTATTATGAAATAATGAATGGAGCTGAAGCCTGGAGCCATGATGACCGTGAAAACGGAGTAAATGCAAAATGGGCAAAACTTACCTCTTACGATCATAATAATTTGTCTAAAAATGCTGATTTAGTAAACTTTCTTACCGATTTAAGGCTTGATTTGTGGAATGATTTTGAAGTTTTGGAAGATGAAATGTATGAAGGAAGATTATGTTATCATTTAAATTATTTTGAAAAAACATTAAGTACAGGAAACAGAACAATTCCAAAAACGGATTATCATGTTTTTATAGATAAAGAAAATTTTACCATTGTTTCTACAGAAAAAACAGAATTTGATAATGGAAATAAGAGTTTCTTCGAGAGAAAACTTTTTGGAGATTATCGCCCGGTTACAACATTGAATTCCGGAAAAATTCCGCATAAGATTAATTATGAAATTGAAGATTTTAATGGCGAAACATTATATCAGGAGGTACGGGAAAAAATCGAAGTGAATCCAGTTTTTGGAAACAGAATTTTTATGAAAGAAGTATATTTCGGAGGATTTAAATAGCCTTTAATTTCTTTAAAAAAGATTAACATAGAATTGACTGCTTTTTGGTTCATTGACTACTATTTTTGAGATTAGTGCCAGAAAGTAGTCAATTCTTTTGTTTTTGATGTGCTATCTCTCTATAAAAGTGTGAAATTTCAAGAAATTGATGGACAATAATTCAAAATTCCTTACTTTCGCACCTCGTTTAAGAAAAGGATAAAATGAGTACAAAATTTACTGAATACAAAGGACTTGACTTACCAACTGTAGCGTCTGAAGTTCTTGATTTTTGGAAGAAAGAAAATATATTTGAAAAGAGTGTAACAACTCACGAAGGTGCTGAGCCTTTCGTGTTTTTTGAAGGTCCGCCTTCAGCAAACGGATTGCCTGGAATTCACCACGTAATGGCACGTGCGATTAAAGATATTTTTTGCAGATATAAAACTCAAAAAGGTTTTCAGGTTAAAAGAAAAGCAGGATGGGATACTCACGGTTTGCCTGTAGAATTGGGAACTGAAAAAGAATTAGGAATTACAAAAGAAGATATTGGCAAAACGATTTCTATCGAAGAATATAACGAAGCGTGTAAAAAAACCGTAATGCGTTATACCGACGTATGGAATGATTTGACCGAAAAAATGGGGTATTGGGTTGATATGGAAGATCCGTATGTAACTTATAAACCAAAATATATGGAGTCGGTTTGGTGGCTTTTGAAACAAATCTACGATAAAGGTTTGTTATACAAAGGTTATACAATTCAGCCCTATTCTCCAAAAGCAGGAACGGGATTGTCTTCTCACGAAGTAAACCAGCCGGGAGCTTACCGTGATGTTACGGATACTACGATTGTAGCGCAATTCAAAACATTGCCAGAAACTCTGCCTTCATTTTTGAAAGGCTTTGGAGATATCCACATTTTAGCCTGGACGACAACTCCCTGGACATTGCCTTCAAACACCGCTTTGACAGTGGGGCCAAAAATCGATTATGTTTTAGTAAAAACGTTCAATCAATATACTTTTGAGCCTATCAATGTTATTTTGGCTAAAAACTTAGTTGGAAAACAATTCGGAAAAGGATATTTCGTAAGTGAAGACGACGCTGATTTTGACAATGTGAAAAACGGCGACAAAAAATTGCCATATAAAATTTTAACGGAAGCAAAAGGAGCCGATTTAACAGAAATCCGTTACGAGCAATTATTGCCTTACGTATTGCCTTATGAAAATGCTGAAAATGCATTTAGAGTAATTTCTGGTGATTTCGTAACAACAGAAGATGGAACAGGAATCGTGCATACAGCTCCGACTTTTGGTGCAGATGATGCTAAAGTGGCAAAAGAAGCAAAACCGGAAGTTCCGCCAATGTTGGTTTTGGACGAAAACGGAACGGCAGTTCCTTTAGTAGATTTACAAGGAAAATTCACTTCGCATTTAGGTGATTTAGCGGGTAAATATGTTAAAAACGAATATTACGACGCAGGACAAGCTCCGGAGAAATCTGTAGATGTTGAAATCGCTATTCGATTAAAAGAAGAAAATAAAGCCTTTAAGGTTGAAAAATACGTACATAGTTATCCACACAGTTGGAGAACTGATGAGCCGTTGTTGTATTATCCCCTGGATTCATGGTTTATTAAAGTAACCGATGTAAAAGATAGAATGTTCGACCTGAACGAAACTATCAACTGGAAACCTAAATCTACTGGTGAAGGACGTTTTGGAAACTGGCTTAAAAATGCCAACGACTGGAACTTATCTCGTTCTAGATATTGGGGAATTCCATTGCCAATCTGGAGAACTGAAGATAAAAAAGAAGAAGTTCTGATTGGTTCTGTAGAAGAATTGTACAATGCGATTGAGAAATCTATCGAAGCTGGTTTTCAAAAAGAAAATCCTTTTAAAGGTTTTGAAATTGGAAACATGTCTGAATCAAATTATAATTTAATTGATTTGCACAAAAATGTTGTGGATGAAATCACTTTAGTCTCTGCTTCCGGAAAACCAATGAAGCGCGAAAGTGATCTGATCGATGTTTGGTTTGATTCCGGAGCAATGCCTTATGCACAATGGCATTATCCTTTTGAGAACAAAGACAAAATTGATGAGAATAAAGATTTTCCGGCTAATTTTATTGCAGAAGGAGTAGATCAGACTCGTGGATGGTTTTATACGTTACACGCGATCGGAACTTTGGTGTTTGATAAAGTAGCCTACAAAAATGTCGTTTCAAACGGTTTGGTGTTAGACAAAAACGGACAAAAAATGTCTAAACGTTTGGGTAACGCAACAGATCCTTTTGAAACAATCGCAGAATACGGTCCGGATGCAACACGTTGGTACATGATTTCAAATGCAAATCCCTGGGATAACCTGAAATTTGATATCGAAGGAATTGCTGAGGTTCGCCGTAAGTTCTTTGGGACACTTTACAATACGTATTCGTTCTTCTCGTTATATGCGAACATCGACGGATTTAAATACGAAGAAGCTGAAATTCCATTAAACGAAAGACCTGAAATCGATCAGTGGATTATTTCTGAATTACATACGTTAATAAAATTTGTTGACGAATGCTACGAAGATTACGAGCCTACAAAAGCAACAAGAGCGATTTCTGACTTCGTTCAGGAGAATTTAAGTAACTGGTATGTTCGTTTATGTCGTCGCCGTTTCTGGAAAGGAGAATATGCCAAAGATAAAATTGCAGCTTACCAAACGCTTTATACTTGTTTGCTTACAATCAGTAAACTAAGCGCTCCGGTAGCTCCATTTTTCATGGACAAATTGTACCGTGATTTAACAGCTTCCACGGGAACTGAGGATTTTGCTAGTGTTCACCTGGCAGAATTTCCAAAATTTGTCGAAAACTTTGTTAATAAAACGCTGGAAAGCAAAATGCAGAAGGCGCAGACTATCTCTTCGTTAGTTTTATCACTACGTAAAAAAGAGATGATTAAAGTACGTCAGCCTTTGCAAAAGGTAATGATTCCGGTACTTGACGAGAGTCAGCGTGCAGAAATTTTAGCAATTTCTGACTTGGTAAAAGCGGAAGTTAATGTAAAAGAAATTGAACTTTTAGATGATGCTTCAGGTATTTTAGTGAAACAGATTAAACCGAATTTTAAGGCATTGGGACCACGTTTTGGAAAAGATATGGGATTGATTTCCAAAGAAATACAATCTTTTTCGGCCGTTCAGATCAATCAATTAGATAAGGAAGGAACGTTAGATATTGTTATTGCTGGAAATAGTGTAACTTTATCTTTAGAAGACGTCGAAATAACCTCTCAGGATATTGAAGGATGGCTGGTCGCAAATTCAAACGGAATAACAGTTGCGCTTGATATCACAATCTCTGAGGATTTAAAAAATGAAGGTATCGCGAGAGAATTGGTAAACCGAATTCAGAATATCCGTAAAGATTCAGGATTTGAAGTTACTGATAAGATCAAAGTACAAATAAAAAGAAACGGTATTTTAGAAGAAGCTGTTTCGAAAAATGCAGATTATATTAAATCTGAAACATTAACAGATGAACTGGTTTTTGCTGACACTTTAGAAAGCGGCACAGAAATTGAGTTTGATGATATTAAAACAATGATATTAATTTCAAAATAAGTATAAATACCATGATAGATGAAATTACAAGATACTCAGACGCTGACTTAGCGGAGTTCAAAGAAATAATCCAGGCAAAAATTAAAAAAGCACAAGAAGATCTTGATTTGATCAAAAGTGCCTATATGAACGATTTGAATAATGGAACAGACGATACATCTCCAACTTTCAAAGCATTTGAAGAAGGAAGTGAAACAATGTCTAAGGAAGCAAACTCTCAACTGGCTATCAGACAAGAGAAGTTTATCCGTGACTTAAAAAACGCTCTATTCCGTGTTGAAAATAAAACATATGGTATTTGCAAAGTAACAGGTAAATTAATAGGCAAGGAAAGGCTTAAAATTGTTCCTCATGCAACCATGAGTATTGAAGCTAAAAACATGCAACGATAATCACCTTTAAATTACAAAAGAATTAACGCTCCTTCAGGGGCGTTTTTTTTGATTTAATTGTTATTTTTGCCAACATTAAAATTCACAAGATGTCATTAAGAAAAGCGTATCTCCTTATATTTATAATATTATTGATCGATCAGGTTTCCAAAATATATGTAAAAACAAACTTTATTTTGGGTGAAGAGGTTACGGTTTTCAATTGGTTTAAAATTCATTTCATAGAAAATGAAGGTATGGCCTGGGGAACCAAAATCCCCGGCGAATATGGAAAATTAATTTTGACTGTTTTTAGGATTTTTGCCGTTCTAGGGATTGGATATTGGTTGTATGATTCTGTGAAAAAGAATGCTTCTTCTTATTTGGTTGTGGCCATTGCACTTATTTTTGCAGGAGCTGCCGGTAACATTCTGGATTCTGTTTTTTACGGTGTTATTTTTGACAGCAGTTATAACAATTTAGCGACTCCTTTTTCTCCTGAACCTTATGGTACATGGTTTCATGGTTTGGTTGTAGATATGTTTTACTTTCCTATCTGGAAAGGCGATCTGCCTTCATGGATTCCTTTTTTTGGAGGAAAGCGATTTGAATTTTTTAATGCTATTTTTAACGTTGCAGACGTAGCCATTTCTACTGGTGTTGGTATTTTGCTTGTTTTTAATAAAAGAGCATTTCCAAAACACGAATAAGGATTATAATTCCAAAAATAAATAAAATTCCAAATTCCAATATTTTGAAGCGTTCACTGTGCTTAGGTATTGGAATTTGGAATTTTTCATTATTTGGATTTAACATTATTGTGCTATTTTTACAAGACTAAAACCAAGCTTATGCAAAGCCCGTCTTTCTCAATTTACGATGCGTCTGCAGGTTCCGGAAAAACCTATACTTTGGTTAAGGAATATCTTAAAATTATTCTTTCCTCACCTAAAAATGATGCTTATCGGAATATCCTTGCGATAACTTTTACTAATAAGGCAGTTCATGAAATGAAAGGCCGAATTGTTGGAAGTCTATCTGAATTTGCCAAAGACGAGCCTTCAGCAAAAGCTATCGATTTAATGGAAGATTTGTCCCGGGAAACAGGACTTTCTGTAATTAAAATCAAAACAAAATCTCAAAATATTATTAAGCATCTTATTCATAATTATGCTGCTTTTGATATTTCTACCATTGATAAATTTACACATAAAGTAATTCGGGCTTTTGCACATGATTTAAATCTTCCAATGACTTTTGAGGTGACTCTGGATACCGAAAATTTGTTGATTGAAGCTGTTGATGCCATTATTGCACAGGCAGGTCAGGACGAAACACTGACTAAATTGCTGATTGATTTTACAATGGAAAAGACCGATGATGATAAAAGCTGGGATGTTTCGCGGGAAATCTTGGAAACAGGAAGATTGGTTTTGAATGAAAATAATCGAAATGAAATTATTCATTTTAATGATAAAACAATCGAGGAATTTGTTGTTATCAAAAAGAAAATGCAGGTCTTGTGTAAGGAGTTAGAATCAGAAAATGAACAATTTGCTATTGAGGCGCTTTCTTTAATCGACAAAAACGGAATCGACTTAAAATCTTTTTCCCGCGGGACATTTCCAAATCATTTAGAAAGTATTCGTGACGGAAAATTTAATCCGCGAAATAAAACCTTTCATGAATTTGATGATATAGCAATTAATAAAACAGCAAGTGACAGGGTTTTGATTGAAAATATTATTCCACAGTTGCTTAATATATTAGATAAAGTCTATAAAAATTTTGAAAAAAGGGATTTTTATAAAGCGTTCCTCAAAAATATAACACCGCTTTCTTTGCTGAATACTGTTAGTAATGAATTGGCAAAAATTCAATCCGAACAAAATGTTTTGTCAATTTCTGAATTCAATGCAATTATACATCGTGAAATCCAAAACCAGCCTGCACCATTTATTTATGAACGGTTGGGCGAACGTTACCGTCATTTTTTTATTGATGAATTTCAGGATACTTCTGAAATGCAATGGCAAAATTTGATTCCGCTTATCGACAATGCACTTTCCGGACAGGATGATTTTGGCAACAAAGGAACTTTGATGATTGTAGGGGACCCAAAACAATCCATTTATCGTTGGCGGGGTGGTAAAGCAGAACAGTTTATTGAGTTGAGCAAAGATTTAAACCCTTTTAATAATCCGGATAAATCTATTAAACATTTAGATACAAATTACAGGAGTTACAGTGAAGTAATTGATTTCAATAATGCCTTTTTTAAGCTAATTTCGACCGAATTCTCAAATGAAGATTATAAAAATTTATACGAAAATCATAGTTTTCAAAATGCAAATTCTAAAAAAGGAGGTTATGTCAATATTTCTTTTCTTCCAGTAATAGAAAAAAATGATTTTACAGATGAAGATGAAGTGATTGAAAAGTCAGATTTATATGTGCTGGCAACTTTAAATACTATTCAGAAAGTTATTAGTGAAGGTTTTGAATATAAAGATATAGTGGTTTTAACCCGCAAAAGAGATCAGGGAATTGCTATTGCAAATTATCTCACAGAACAGAATATTCCGCTCTTATCATCAGAAACATTGATGATTCAAAACGCTACTGAAGTGAGGCTGATCATCCATTTGCTAAAATATCTCAATAATAGTATTGATTTGGAAGCAAAAGCAAATTTTCTCCATTTTTTAGGAAATGTGAAAGAGATTGGGGAGCCAATTCATGATTTTATTGCAGAAGGAATGAATCAGAAACTTGAAAATGATTTTGAAAAATGGCTTTTGAGCTTTGATGTTTCGCTTTCTTTTGAAAATATTCGAAAAAAATCACTTTATGAGGCTGTGGAAATTATCATCTCTAAATTTATTCTTCCTTCTGAAGGAAATGCTTATGTGCAATATTTTCTTGATATTGTTCTGGAGCGTGATATTCGAAATCAGGCCGGACTTGCTGATTTTTTAAACTATTGGGATAAAAACGCAGAAAAATTCAGTATTCCGTCTCCGGAAGGAAATAATGCAGTTCGGATTATGACGATTCATAAATCAAAAGGCTTGGAATTTCCGGTTGTAATTATGCCTTTTGCAGAAGAAGATTATAACAGAAAACCAAAGGATAAGCTCTGGCTGGATACAGTAGAGGCTGACTTGGGTGTCCCCAAAGCTCTTATTGATAATAGCAGTGCCGTAGAAGGTTTTGGAGAAAGCGCCTCAGCGATTTTTAATCTAAAAAAGCAGGAAGAATTGCTTGATAATATTAATGTTCTGTATGTGGCGTTAACACGTGCCGAAGAGCAGTTGTATGTTATATCTCAATCGCTAAAAGAAAGAAAAGATGGCGAGTTGCCAAATAATATGGCCTCTTTTTTTATTAAATTTTTAGTGCATAAAGGAATTCACGATCCGGATAAAATGGAATATGAATTTGGGAATTCAAAGAAACTTTCTGCTTCTGGTAAAGCATTGGGCTTCTTAAAAACAATTCCGGTTGTTTCGGAAGTCTTAAATCCTAAAAATATTAAAATTGCACAGCGTGAAGCTTTAATGTGGGGGACGCATCAGCAGGAGGCAATTGCATACGGAAATATTGTACATGAGATTTTGGCTTTCGTAAAGGACAGGTCAGATATTGATTTGGCAATTAGAAAAGCAATAGAGGGTGGATTATTAACATATGATCAAAAAGAAATTGTTTTTAAAACACTGCAGGAAATTGTAAGTCACCCCGAAATTAGTATTTGTTTTAACGGGGAAAATAATGTTTTAAATGAACAGACAATTGTTCAAAAACAGGGAAAAACTTTAAAACCAGACCGAATTGTATTAACCGGAAATATGGAGGCTTATTTACTGGATTATAAAACCGGAGCCAAAAATCCTAAATATGTACATCAAATTCAGGAATATCAAGATGCAGTTGAGGATTTGGGGTACAAAGTGTTAAAAAGGGCTTTGGTGTATATAGGTACCGAAATTGATGTGGTAAATTTGTGATAAAATTAATCAGATGTTAAAGAAAATACGTAGCTTAAATTTTGCTAATGTATTAATTTTTAACATATTAAAAACATAAAAATGTACGGAAAAATAAAAGAGTATCTGCAAAGTGAGCTGCAGGCAATTGAAGAAAACGGGATTTTTAAAAAAGAACGTATTATAACATCTGCCCAGGATGCTGAGATTTCGATTTCTACAGGCGAAAAGGTTTTGAATTTTTGTGCTAATAATTATTTAGGGCTTTCTTCGCATCCTGAAGTTATTCAGGCTGCAAAAGACGCAATGGATACACATGGTTTCGGAATGTCATCGGTTCGTTTTATTTGTGGAACGCAGGATATCCATAAAACTTTAGAAAAAAAGATTGCTGATTTTTATGGTACAGAAGACACGATTCTTTATGCTGCTGCATTTGATGCTAACGGAGGGGTTTTTGAGCCTTTATTAGGTGAAAATGACGCTATAATTTCAGATAGTTTGAATCATGCGTCTATTATCGATGGAGTTCGGTTGTGTAAAGCGGCACGTTATCGTTATGAAAATAGTAACATCGAAGATTTGGAGCAACAATTAATTAAGGCCAATGAAGCAGGTGCCCGTTTTAAATTAATTGTAACAGATGGTGTTTTTTCTATGGATGGCATTGTAGCTCCATTAGATAAAATTTGTGACCTTGCAGATAAATATGATGCGATGGTTATGGTAGATGAATGCCATGCAGCTGGATTTATTGGGGCAACAGGAAAAGGAACCATTGAAGCGAAAGGAGTTATGGGAAGGGTTGACATTATTACAGGAACACTTGGTAAAGCTTTGGGGGGTGCAATGGGAGGATATACTACTGCTAAAAAAGAAATTATAGAATTACTCCGTCAGCGTTCACGTCCTTATTTGTTTTCAAATTCCTTAGCGCCAGCTATTGTTGGTGCTTCTATTAAGGTTTTTGAGCTTTTGGAAAAAGATACAGTTTTAAGGGATAAATTGGAATGGAATACTAATTATTTTAAAGAAGGAATGAAAAAAGCTGGTTTTGATATTATAGACGGGGATTCAGCAATCGTGCCCGTGATGTTATATGATGCAAAATTATCTCAAAAAATGGCTAATGAACTTTTGAAACACGGGATTTATGTAATTGGGTTCTTTTTTCCTGTAGTTCCTAAAGGGAAAGCAAGAATCAGGGTGCAGTTATCTGCTGCCCATTCAAAAGAACATTTGGACAAGGCAATCAATGCTTTTGTGTTAACAGGACAAATGTTAAAAGTTATATAATTACCATTTAATGCAATTTTTGTAGGTTTTTTTTAACATAACATTTTGTATTTAAAAAATTAGGTGTTACTTTTGTCTGTAATTAACTAAATTGTAATTAAATAAAATAAGTATGAAACATCTTAACAAACTTTTTGTTGCTGTGTTAATGGCTATGGGTTTAAATGCTCAAGCACAGGACAGTAACAATCCATGGGCTATCTCTTTTGGAGTGAATGCCGTTGATACCAGAACTAGTTCTGGTTCAGGAAGTGGTTTTTTTGATCAACACTTTTCTCAGCCATTCGCTGTTAAAGACAACTGGAATATTCTTCCATCTTTATCTTACATCGGTGTAACTAAATATGTAGGACATGGTTTCTCTGTTGGTTTACAAGGTTCGGTAAACAAAATTGATAAATATGTTATTTTTGATCCATTAAATGCGAATGCAGATTCAAGAGGTAATGTAGTTGATAATCCTGGAGATTTAATGTATTACGGAATTGATGCTACTATTAAATACAGCTTCCAGGAATTAATTAAATCTAAAGTTGTAGATCCTTCGTTATCTGTTGGTGGAGGTTATACATTCTTTGGAGATAGCAGTTTTGGAACTGTAAATCCAGGTATTGGTGTGACTTTCTGGTTTACAGATGCTATTGGTCTTGAACTTGCTTCAAGATATAAATGGGCTGTAGCAGGTGATAGAGAAGATGCAAATGATGAGCCAGATGCTCCGTCTCACTTCCAGCATACTGCAGGTTTAGTTTTCAAATTTGGAGGTAAAGATACTGACGGAGATGGTGTTTACGATAAAGATGATGCTTGTCCGGATGTTGCTGGTTTGAAACAATTCAACGGTTGTCCTGATACTGACGGTGACGGAATTGTTGATGCTAGTGATGCTTGTCCAGATGTATTTGGTTTGGCTGCATTAAACGGTTGTCCTGATACTGACGGTGACGGAATTGCTGATAAAGATGATGCTTGTCCAGATGTTGCTGGTTTAGCTGCTTTAAAAGGATGTCCTGATACTGACGGTGACGGAGTTGCTGACAAAGACGATAAATGTCCTACAGTTGCTGGTCCAAAAGAAAATGGTGGTTGTCCTTTCTTAGATGCTGACAAAGATGGTGTGGCAGATAAAGATGATGATTGTCCTACAGTTGCTGGTCCTGCTAGTAACAGAGGTTGTCCAGAAGTAACTACTGAAGTTTTAGATGAGCTTAAAGTACAGGCTAGAGCAGTTTACTTCAATTCAGGTAAAGCTACTTTCAAAACTGGAGATAAAGAAACTTTAGCAAGATTAGATGCTATCAAACAAATTCTTATCAATTATCCAACTGCTAAATTCAGCATTGAAGGTCATACAGATAGTGACGGTTCTGATAAATTGAATCAAAAACTTTCTGAAGACAGAGCTGCTGCAGTTAAAAATGCTTTAATCGAAAGAGGTGTAAGTGCAGATAACTTAGAGTCTAAAGGTTTTGGTGAGTCTCAGCCAGTAGCAAGTAACAAAACTGCTGCAGGAAAAGCACAAAACAGAAGAACTGAAATCAGACACATTGGTTCTAAATATGAAGGTAAACTATAATTTACTTTCTAAATAATTTTAAAAAGCCATTCTTAATTGAATGGCTTTTTTTATTTTTATCCTATGATAAATACTTCTTTTTTAGAAAAAATTGCAGCTACCATACTTCAGGATTACGCTGAGAGGTTGTTTGAAATTACTATTGTACTTCCTAACAAAAGAGCTAAGGTTTTTTTAATTGAAGCGTTAAGGAAGCAAACTGTCAAAACGATTCTTTCTCCTGAGATTGTTTCCATTGAAGATTTTGTGCAGGAAGTTGCCGCTATTCGTTCTGTTGATCCAATTGAGCTGTTGTTTGAATTTTATGAAGTTTATCTTTCCATTACAGAAAAACAACATCAGCAATCATTTGAATTATTTGCTAATTGGGCAAAAACGCTTCTTCAGGATTTTAATGAAATTGACCGCTATCTTCTGGAACCAGCACATGTTTTATCTTATCTTAAAGATATTGAAGATATTAAAAAGTGGGGAATTGAAGTCGAAAACAAAACAAAACTCCTTGAAAATTATATTGATTTTTGGAAATTGCTGCCGGTTTATTATGAAGTCTTATATAGCCACTTACTAAATAAAGGTTTTGGCTATCAGGGATTGATTTATCGTGAAGCTGTAAAAAATCTCAATAATTTTTCAAATACGGTTTCGAATAAGACCTATATTTTTGCAGGTTTTAATGCTTTAAATGCTGCCGAGGAAAAAATAGTGCAGCATCTTTTAGCCCTTGATCAGGCAAAAATTTATTGGGATATTGATCAGGCTTTTCTGAATGACCCCTATCATGATGCAGGCCTCTTTGTACGGCGGTTTAAAGAAAACTGGAAACACTATAAATCAAATCCTTTTGAGTGGATTGCGGATGATTTTTCTCAATCAAAAAATATTCAGGTTATAGGGACACCAAAAACTATTGGTCAGGCAAAACTTGCTGGGAGTATTATTCAAAATATAGTGAGAGATAACCCGGAATCTTCCCTTGATAAAGTTGCAATTGTACTTGGTGAAGAAAATTTGCTGATGCCTGTTTTGTATTCTTTGCCAAATTCTGTAGGTGCACTCAATATTACTATGGGATATTCAGGTAAAAACAATCCGTCGCAAATTTTGATAGCGAAATTGTTCAAAATGCATACAAACGCTATTTCCAGAAATGGAACTAATTATGTTTTTTATTATAAAGATGTACTTGATATTCTGACTCATCCTTTGATTGAACCTTTTGCTAAAACCAATGAATTGGTTAAAATTATAAAAGAAAATAATTATACTTTTATTACCTATTCCAGATTAAATGAACTCAATTTAAATCAGTCAGATCTATTTAGTCTGCTGTTTCAAAAATGGGAAAATGGATCTTTAGCAGTCCTTGAAAGTATTTTGGCACTTTTGCTTTTGATAAAAGAAAATTTCAATAATGACAATGAGGAAGATAAAATAGCAAAAACTTTTCTTTTCTCTATTTTTAAAGTTATCAATAAGTTAGTCAATTATTATTCTCAGCATACACACATTGATAATATTCAGACTCTGTATGCCATTTATAAGCAGGTGGTAGATATAGCTGAAGTTTCGTTTGAAGGGGAGCCTCTAAATGGCTTGCAAATTATGGGTGTTTTGGAAAGCCGTGTTCTCGATTTTGACACAGTAATTATAACTTCGATGAATGAAGGGAAATTCCCGGCTGGAAAATCTCAAAATTCTTTTATTCCGTATGATGTCAAAAAAGAACTTGGCCTCCCAACTTTTAAAGAAAAAGACGCAATTTATACCTATCATTTTTATCATTTGCTTCAAAGAGCTAAAAATATTTATCTGATTTATAATACTGAAAATGACGGATTAGATGCCGGCGAGCGTAGCCGCTTTATTACACAATTGGAAGTAGAAAAACAGCTTAAGCACAATTTAACCTTTGATATTTACAATCCCGTCTTGCCAACAACGGCATATAAACCAATGCTAATCCCAAAGTCAGATGCTGTGATGGAACGTTTGAAAGAAATAGCTGCGACGGGATTTTCTCCTTCGGCCTTGACAAGTTATATTCGGAATCCGATTGATTTTTATTTTCAAAAAATACTTCGTATTAGGGAGGTAGAGGAAGTAGAAGAAAATATTGCTTTAAATACCTTGGGGACTATTATTCATGGGACATTGGAGGCTTTGTATACTCCTTTTATCGGAAAATTTATTTCTGAAGAAGATATTTCTAATTGTTTTAAGTTGTTGGATGATGAAGTTTTAAGGCAATTTAAGTTGGTTTATAAAGAAGGGGAAATTAAAAAAGGTCGTAATCTTTTGGCCTTTGAAGTTGCAAAACGAAATGTTTCTAATTTTTTAAAAATGGAATTGGAAACCATTAAAAATGGAGATGCAATTAAAATTATTGCTTTAGAAAAAACTTTCGAGAGAGAACTGATAAATTCAAAGCTTCCTTTTCCTGTTTTGATTAAAGGAAATGTCGACAGAATTGAACTACGCAACGGAAAGATAAGAATCATCGATTATAAGACAGGAAAAGTTGAAAAAGCCAATGTGATTCTGAAATCATGGAACGGATTGACTCAGGAGCTTAAAAACGATAAAATTATTCAGGTGCTGGCCTATGCTTTTATGTTTGAAAAAGAAGCGGGCGAGTTTCCTATTGAAGTAGGGATTATTTCGTTTAAAAATTTAAAATCAGGTTTTCTGCCGTTCGGATTTAAAGAAGATAAAGAATTGGATAGTACTGTTGCCAGAGAAACTTTAAATAATTATCTGGATGAAATTGTATTGTTATTAAATGAGATTTTTGATGCTAATATTCCATTCGAAGAAAAAATTAATTAATTATCAGAAAACTGTTAAACATATTCGAGTTTTTTAAAACCACATTAGGTATTAATTTGGCGGTATGTTCTATTGCTGTTTTGTTGGGAGGATTTGATTGTTTTTTTGCAATGTTTTTGAGTTTTGGTTTTTTAATGAGTATTTGTTTCAAAGAATTTTATCGAAAAAGCGATTATCTGTTTTATTTCAATAATGGAATTTCTAAAATTCAGCTTTGGGTATTCAGTTACTTTTTTACTTTTCTCACGGTAGTTTTAATGGGTTTGATGATTTTTTTAATAAAGAAATTATTTTGAAAAAACATATTTTAGAAGTCGATGGAATTCAGAAAAGATTTGATGAAAGAGTTATACTTTCAGATATCTACATGAAATGCGAAACATCTGAAATTGTGGGTTTGTTAGGCAGAAACGGTTCCGGTAAATCTACTCTGTTGAAAATCATCGTTGGACTTGTACCGGCTCCCAACAAATGTATTCGAATTGATGGAATTTCAAAAAACAAAGCAACGAACATGTTTGATGAAATTAGTTATTTGCATCAGGATCAGTTTATTCCGAATTATTTGTCTGTTAAAAAAGCTATTTCATTGTCAATTGATGTTAAGGAGATTAAAAGTTTTTATGAAGATGAATTCATTATGTTTCTTTTAAAGAAAAAGGTAAAACACTTGTCTGGTGGGGAACTACGTTATTTAGAAATTAAAATAGTACTTTATAATTCTTCAAAATTTGTTTTGTTAGACGAGCCTTATAATGGATTATCGCCACTTATGATTGATGTCGTGAATGAATTGATCAAAACAAATGCAAAGAGAAAAGGAATAATTATTACGGATCATAATTATCAAAATGTATTGAAAATTTCTACCCGTTTAGTTTTGATTAAAGAGGGTAAACTACATACTGTCCATGAAAAGGAAGATCTGGTTGAGAAAGGTTATTTGTCCACAACTGTTTTCCAATAAGAAATTGAAGTATTGCCTTCAAAAAGCCTTTTTTAGGTAATAGTATAGTCTTTATTGCTTAAATCTTCATAATTCTCAAATTAAGAATTAAATATCATTAATTTATCTGATTGTTTTTTAATGAGATATGAATTATTTATTAAGATTTTTTGTGCAGTTTATTTTTAAAATAACGAATTGATGTGTTATCAATAAAAGTGATGGAAGAAGCTTATTTTAGGCCTTTTTTTAACAGTCATTCATTGAAAAGTTATATTTATTGGAATACCTTTGTCGCGTCTAAAAAAATACTATTTTTAGAAACCTGACAATAAAATGTCAAAATTAAAACGACTAAGATTTTGCCCCCGATAATGAAGAAAGGCCGTTTCACATTGATGAGCGGTCTTTTTTCTGTTTTTAAATAATCTTAATCCCTGAAAAAATCCGAGAGAACTTTTTTCAAATCTTCCTTGTTCTCAATTTGACTCATGTGTCCGTCTTCAAAAGAAACAAGTTCTGCCGTTGTATTCTCGATTTGTGATATGTTTTCATCATAATTTAAAACAGGATCCTTTTTGCCTAAAATCAATAAGACCGGAAAAAGATTTCGTTTTAAAAGACTTTCTCTGTCTTTCCTGATTTTCATTCCTTCCAATGAGGCCACAATCCCTTGTACAGGTGTTTTTAACGCTTCTGTTTTTACTTTTTCAATTTCATTTGCAAGACGTTCACGATTATTTTCACTAAATAAATTGGCAATTGCCAAGCTAACAAAGCTGACATAGTTTTGTTTTACCGCTTTAATAGCTCGTGTTCTGTTTAGTTTCTTTTCGGTATTGTCTTCTTTGGAAGTTGAATTCAGTAAAACCAGTTTTTGTATTTTTTCCGGGTATAATTCGGCGAAAGCCAGACCAACGTAACCGCCCATTGAATGTCCCAGAATTATGGCTTTTTCAATGTTTAAATATTTCAGAACTTCATTAACAGCATTAGCATTTTCTTCCATTTCATGAACATAACCCAAACAGTGTGATTCACCGTGACCCAATAAATCGATTGTGATTACGCGATAGTTTTCAGAGAATAAAATAACATAGTCTTTCCACATTTTTTTGTTTTCCAGAAACCCATGAAGTAAGACAATTGCGGTTCCTTTTCCGGTATCGGAATAGGATATTTTTGTGTTTTTGTAGAGAATATGATTCAAAATAAAAAATTTAAATAGCAAAAATAACTATTTAATAAGCCATATGAAATACATGATAAAATTTAAAAGTGAAGAATTTTTTGATTCTCTCAAAGAAGCATAAGCTCTTTTCATTTGTGTTTTTACCGTGTTTATAGAGATATTGTGGTTTTCTGCAATTTCTGCATAACTAAGACCTTCAACAACGTGCAGCATAAAAATTTCTCTTCTGGCCTGAGGGATCTTTTCAATTAAAGTATGAATTCCGGATTTTTTATTTTCTTCTGTATTTTCAAAAGCAAATTGCTCTTCAGATTTTGGAAGTACTATTTTGTTGTTCTGCAGGCTTATTGTCTTGTTTTTTTCTAAATACTGCAGACTTAAGTTTTTTACTGCTTTTGTACCATATGCCTTAAATGAAACAGTAAAGTTTGGGGAGTCTTCTTTTTCCCAGAGATAAATAAAAAAATCCTGTACAATATCTTTCGCTACATCCCTGTCCTTCACTATACTGAAAGAGACTAAACAGAAAAAGACGAAATGCTCTTTGTACAAGGTTTCAAATATTTTTAAATCTTTCTGACGTGACATCTAAGAGTGGCATTTATTTGTTTTGTAACGGATTACGTGTGTCAAATTTAGAATAAAAAGTTAGTTTTTTTTTGTAATGTGTAAAAAAAATCAAAATTTATTGATTAGTTGTCACCCTGAAAAACTTTTTTTCTAACATATATAAAAATAACATTTATATAAAACAATGAATCCAGATCCAAAATTGATTAATATCCTAAGGGAAATAGTAAACAAAGGAGATTTTGATGCTTCTAAAATAGAATTATTACCCTTAGAAGAGCAGGAATTGATAAAAGAGCTTCAGCGTAATGGCTTGCTTGAAGAAGCATTGGCATTTGTAGAAGCGATGGATGATGGTAAAAACTGGGAAGAATTCAAAGACAAAATAAATGTGAATAAAAAGTCAGTTGTAATAAACTGGAGAAATATTTTTCAGTATGCAGCAGTGTTTTTGTGTGTGTTGGGTTTGATTTATGTTTTTCAATACGAAACGGGTAAACAGACAGAAATAAAAATTCCTTCTGATGCCATCCAACTGGTTATGGAAAATGGAGATATTCAGGTTTTAAGCCCTAATGGAGAAAAGCAAATCATCAAGAAAAACGGAGAAGTCGTTGCTTCTCAAAAAAATAATGAAATTAATTATCGTTCTGCAAATTCGATGGATAAACTGGTTTATAACGAACTTAAAATTCCATATGGAAAAACTTTTAAAGTAACACTCTCAGATGGTACACAGGTAAATATGAATGCAGGTTCTTCTTTGAGATATCCGGTTCAGTTTATTAAAGGGCATAAAAGGGAAGTTGTTTTAGAAGGTGAAGCTTTTTTTGATGTTGCAAAAGATAAAGCCCATCCCTTTATTGTAAAAACAAGAGGTGTTCATGTAAAAGTTTTAGGAACAAAGTTTAATGTGAGCTCTTACAAAGAAGATGCAGATATCAATACGGTGTTGGTCGAAGGTTCGGTCAGCTTGTCTGATGCTGCAAATAGAAAAGCCATGCTCGTTCCGGGTGAAAAGGGATCGTGGAATAGTAAAAATACGGAGATAGCTGTAGAAGCGGTTGATACCCGTTTTTATACCGAATGGATAAACGGAGAAATTGTTTTCAGGAAAACAGCTTTTAGGGATATTATAATAAAACTCGAACGGACTTACGATGTTACTATTGAAAATAACAGAAAGAATATTTTAGATAAAAAATTCAATGCCAGTTTCAATAAGAATATTGAGAGTATAGAAAAGGTATTAGAAACAATGAGCAAAATTCAGGGCTTTACCTATACGAAAGAAGGAAGGCTTATAAAAATATACTAACTATTTATTAACCAATTAAAAACTAATTTATGAAGTGAGGATGTAATTTTTTTTAAGAAATACAAGAAGAAAAACCGGAAAATACTACCAATATTTCCCGATTTAGTAAATGTGTTCTTAAACGACGTATTCGAAATTAAATCATTTAAAATCAATCCAAAATTATGAAAAAAATAATTAAGAGGAATTGGCCTGGTCCATATTTGCCTAAAATTAGCCTGAAAATGAAACTAACCACGTTACTATTGATGCTTTCTTTGATGAAAATCCAGGCAGGTGTCTATTCGCAAAATACAAAGCTGACATTAAATATCAATAATACCTCTGTAGAGAAGCTGTTTAACAAAATTGAGTCTGTTTCTGAATACAGATTTATTTTTGAAAGCAGTATAATTGACCTAAACAGAAAGGTTACCATCAATGTTAAGAAAAAAGGAATAAACGAGATACTTGAAAAGGTATTTAGGGATACTAATATTTCTTATAGTGTAAATGATCGTCAGATTATATTGGTAAAGAAGAAAGAACAGGTAAATCTGTTGGAAAAAAACTCAGTCCAGAAATTAGTAATGGAACAAGGTATTGAAATTACAGGAGTAGTAACCGACTCTAAAAATATGCCAATACCAGGAGCAAATGTTATAGAAAAAGGAACTAATAATGGAGTGTCGACTGATTTAGACGGAAAGTTTACTATCCGTGTAAGCGGATCAAACAGTGTTTTGGTATTTTCTTTTATCGGATTTGAGAACAAGGAGGTAACAATTGGTCAAAGCAAGTCTCTGAATGTAATCTTAAATGAGCAAAATTCGGCACTAAATGAAGTGGTGATTGTCGGTTATGGTGCGGTAAAGAAAAAAGATTTGACAGGAGCGGTGGCGACAGTAAAATCATCTGATATTGTTCTGAACCCTGTCGCTAGTCCTATGGAGGCGCTTCAGGGAAGGGTTTCAGGTCTTGATATTCAACGCGGATCCGGAAAAGCAGGAACAGCTCCAAAAGTCTTATTGAGAGGAAACAGGTCTTTGACAGCCAGTCAGGATCCGTTGTATATTGTGGATGGAATTCCTTCAAGCATTAATAATCTGAATACAAATGATATTGAAACTATTGATGTTTTAAAAGATGCTTCATCTACTGCAATATATGGTTCTTCAGGAGCGAATGGAGTTATTATCATTACAACCAAAAAAGCAAAAGCAGGAAAACTTCAAATTGATTTAAACAGCTATTTTGGATTAAATGGCTTCTCCTCTTTTCCTGCTCCGCTTACAGGAGATAAATGGTTAAATTACAAGCGCGACAGGTTTTATCTGGACAATGGTTATGAAGCTGCTAATTTAACCGACTTAGGTTTAAATGCTGCCGCTATAGCTGCAATTGAAAAAGGACAATATATCAATTGGATTGATGAAACTTTACAGGTAGGAACACAGCAAAACCACAATCTTTTTATGAGGGGCGGTTCAGAAAAAGTCCAGGGTTATTTTTCTTTAGGATATATGGGTGAAGAAGGAATTTATCAAAACGATAAAGTGAATAGTATAAATTCCAGAGGAGGAGTGGATCTTAAATTTAGCGATAAATTTAAAACTGGTTTCCAGTTGATTTTAAATTATCGCAAAGGATCCACAACAAACAGCAGAATTAATAAAGCTTATGGTATTTATCCTTTGGGTGTGCCGTTTGATGAGAATGGTACTGTAAACCTTTATCCATTAGAAGGAGATCCGAATTACATTAGTATTTTGGCAAATAATTACCCGGGAGCTTTTGTGGATGAAACTATGGCTTATAATGTACAGTTTAACCCTTATCTGGAGGTTGAATTTGCTAAAAATTTGAAGTTAAGATCTAATTTAGGAACTAAGTTTTCAGGAAACAAAGCGGGTACTTTCCAGAACAAAAATTCATATAATTTGTTGTCTGAAGGAAGAACAGCAAGTGAAGCAACTTATGATGTAGAACTGGATTACAGTTACATATGGGAAAACATATTAAATTATAATTTTAAAGTAGCCGAAAACCATGATTTTACAGTGACAGGTATTACTTCATGGGCCGATAGCAGGTCTGAAGGATCTTATTTAGGCGGTAACGGTATAGATTATGATGACTTCAAGTATCATAACATGGGATCTGTAAAAAATCTTACTACCAGAATGAATACGTACAGCCAGTTTAACAGAATGTCATTTGCCGGACGTATCAATTATAGTTTTAAAGGAAGGTATCTTTTTCAGCTAACCAATCGCTGGGATGGCGTTTCTCCATTGGCTGAGGGTAATAAATGGGCCTCTTTCCCATCTGCCTCAGTAGCCTGGCGTATTAGTGACGAAAGCTTTATGGAGGGAACGAATTCGTGGCTAAATAATTTAAAACTAAGACTGGGTTATGGTGTTTCAGGATCGGCAAATATTGATCCGTATTCCAGTCTGACCCGTACTTCAACTAAAACAAGCAGTCTTTCCCTAGGTGGCAGTACAGCCTTGCCTATGTATGTGCCTACTGAGCATATTTCAAATCCGGATTTAACCTGGGAACGTTCTACAAATACAAACTTAGGTTTGGATGTTTCAGTATTGAATAACAGAATTGACTTAGTAGCCGAATATTACTGGACTAATACCGATGGTATTTTATGGGATCGCCGTTTGCCTACCAGTTCAGGAGGTTATGATGCAAAAACACCTTATAAAAAGACTTCTAATATTGCTTCTTCTGAAAACAGAGGATTTGAACTTGCTATAAATACTAAAAATATTGACAATGAAAATTTCAAATGGAGTACTTCATTCACCTATACAAGAGCTGAAGAAAAACTGACAGATATTGATTTAGGGAATCTAAGTGTTAGTCAATTAATTTCAGAAGGGCTGTTTATAGGAGAAACTCCGGCTTCACAAGGGGTTTTTTATGATTATAAAAAAATAGGAATCTGGCAATTGGGCCAGGAAGCGGAAGCTGCTTTGTATGGAGCTAAACCGGGAGATATTAAACTGCAGACAGTAGAGCAGTTTGATGCCAATGGAGTGTCTGATAACGGAGTACACGTTTATTCTACGAAAGACAGAATGATTGTGGGCAGCAATGTTCCGGATTATTTCTTTGGGATGCAAAATACATTCAGGTATAAGAATTTTGACTTTACGGTATTTGTAAACGGAAGGTATGGCGGAATGATGCGTGCTCAGGTACTTGGCTACTGGAATAAAGAAGCACAGCCTGAGACCTATAATTACTGGACACAGGATAATCCTACCAATGATTTTCCAAGGCCGGGAGGTAGCTTTAATACACAATTCCAGTCGGGATTAGAGCTTGTAGATGCCTCTTATATAAAAATCAAGAATATTACTTTAGGATATTCTATGCCTGAGGATTTTCTTAAAAGGGCTGGTCTGAATTCTCTAAGGCTTTATCTGACATCTTACAACCCTTTTGTTTTCAGCCGCAGTCATTTACTCAAGGATGTAGATCCGGAAAACGGAGGATCTGATTCATTCCCATTATTTAAACAAGTTGTTTTCGGTCTTAATGTATCATTATAAAAGTATGAAAAAATATATAAACTTAAAATCAGTAACCGTCTTAATGTTTTGTATGGCCGGATTAATTCAGTCCTGCAGTTTAGACGAAAAAAACCTTACCACGATTTCTCTGGATAAATCCTATAGTGAAAGACCAGGATTCGAAGGATTAATTAACAGTTGTTACGAGAATTTGTATTTCTTACACGGAAAGGTTGATTACATAGCCCCTACAGAAGCAGGAACAGATTCCTGGGAAAATGTAAGCAATAATGGAATTGGCTATGCACAATATGCCAGCCAGTTAAATCCTGACGATGGAAACATTAAAGTAATCTGGGGTACAACATATGCAACCATAAATCTTTGCAATACAGCGATTTATTATTCAAAAGATGTGAATGGGTATTCAACGACAGATGAAATGAACGCTAAATTGGCGGAAGCTTATTTTTTAAGAGCCTTTTGCAATTTTATATTGGTGGAACAATTTGGAGGTGTCGTTTTAAGAACAAAATCATCCATTATTGAAGGAGCAGACAATGCACCTGTACGCAGTTCTGAAGAAGCATTTTACGATTTAATTATAGAGGATTTAAAATTTGCCTGTACACACCTTCCGGTTCAGCAGACTTTACAAGGACGTGTTGCCAAAAAAGCTGCTTATGGATTGCTGGCCAAAGTTTATCTGCAAAGAACACGATTAGGAGACGTTTCGGAATATGCAAAATTAGCGTTGGAAACAGCTGAAGAATTAATTAATAATCCTTCAAAATACAATACTGCTTTGTATTTGAGCGATAATACAAAATCGGGATTTAAGAAGCTATGGGAGGGTAATAACAACAAGAAAAATACAGAATTTTTGTTTACTCAGGGAATTGATCCAGGGGGTCTTAATCCGGAAGGTTTTAACAGAGGAAGAACAAGACAGTATTATTTGCCTGATTTAGCAACCAGAGGTGCCGAATGGGGTGCCGGAGCAACCAGCATTTTGTACGGAAGGGCCAACAGCCGTTTACTAAAGCCAAGTAAATACCTGCTCACAGAAGTATTTTCTCCGGTAGAATCGCCTGCAGATACTCGTTTTGCAGAAACATTTACCTATAAGTTTTATGCCGTAACCAACAAAACGATTACACAAACAATGGCTACTGCTTATAAAAAAGATGCTTCAGTAGTAGGTTATACTATCAAAAATACTTTAGCACAGGCAGCTCCAACGGTTAATTTTTATTCTCAAAAAATAGAGGAGCAAATCAACATGAATAATGATGAAGGTCTGTCTGTTTTTACGCCTAACTGGAATATTGATCCTGCTGTTAAGAGTAAAATGCCTGTGCTTGTTGCTGATCCAAGTGATCTTTTTGAGCCGGGTACAAACAGGTATAAGGATCCGACACTGTATCCAAACGATCCAAATCTGATTAATATTTTTCCTGCTATGCGAAAATTTTCTGCAGCATTGTATTGCCAGAGCAATCAGTATTGGTTAGGTGATATTCCGATTATTCGCCTGGGAGAAGTGTATCTGATTGCAGCAGAAGCCGCAATTTTGAATGACAACAATCAGGCTAAGGCTGCAGGTTATGTAAATACTTTAAGAAAAAGAGCAGCTTTAACATCAAGACAAAACGAAATGTTGGTATCAGATGCTCAAATGAATATTGATTTTATTTTAAAAGAAAGAGCAAGAGAGTTATCCGGTGAACACACCAGATGGATTGACCTAAAACGTACAGGAAAATTAAATAAAGCTTATCTGGATCAGACAAATCCAATTGCAGGGACAAATTTTGTTGAAGAAAAACATAAGGTGAGACCAATTCCAAGATCGTTTTTGGATGCTATTTCAAATGCAAAAGAATTTGGTAATAACGGATATTAAAAATAATTTTTGGTTGGTTGTTTGTTAAAGGCAGGTCGAAAGGTCTGCCTTTGGTTTTATGAAAAATGGATTCCATTTCTGAATTAAATGAAAAGAAATAAAAAAATAATCTGCTCAATCTGCAGAATCTGCGAGAGTAAATTTTTTTCACGCAGATTTGGCAGATAAGGCAGATATAATGCATCAGCAATAAGCCATTTTTATAAATCAGAATCGATTGTCCCCATCCAAAAGATTTCCTAATCCACCGAGCAGGCTTCCTTCATCACGGCTGTTTCCACTGGATCTTGGTGCTGATGCAATAATGCGGTCTGCCAGTCTTGAAAAAGGCAATGATTGTACATAAACCGTTCCCGGGCCTTTCAAAGTAGCATAAAATAAGCCTTCGCCTCCAAAAATGGAGTTCTTGATTCCGCCAATAAACTCAATATCATAATCGACGTCTTTCGTAAAACCAATAATACATCCCGTATCGACTTTCAGGATTTCGCCGTGGGCTAATACTTTTTTAGCCATTGTTCCTCCCGAATGAACGAATGCCATCCCGTCACCTTCAATTTTCTGCATGATAAAACCTTCACCGCCAAATAAGCCGCGGCCCAGTTTCTGAGAGAATTCTATTCCAACAGAAACGCCTTTGGCTGCGCATAAAAAGGAACTTTTTTGACAAATAAATTTGCCCTGAAATTCGGTTAAATCAATCGGAAGGATTTTTCCGGGATAAGGTGATGCAAATGAAACTTTTCTTTTGGTATTCCCCTGATTTAAAAATGCTGTCATAAACAAACTTTCGCCAGTAAGAACCCTTTTCCCGGCATTTAAAAGTTTGCCAAACAAACCTGATCCCTGTTGTTGTGAACCGTCGCCAAAAATGGTTTCCATCTGGATATTGTTTTCCATCATCATAAAGCTCCCGGCTTCGGCAATTACAATTTCCTGTGGATCCAGTTCTATTTCAACGTACTGCATTTCTTCTCCAAAAATCTGATAATCTATTTCGTGTGCCTGCATAATTTCTAAGGTTTTTATTTTCAAATAAGACGTTTGATGCTTTACAATGTTACAGTTTTTGGATGTTCTTAAGATATTTTAAAAACATTAACAGCTTTTGTTATTTTAAATTAGTCTTAATTATGTGTTTTTTTGATGTAAATTATATATTTTTGCACCGTTATAATTTTATCAGAATGGCATTAGTTAGTGATTTGACCACCAAAGTATTATTTGAAACCGAAAAAGGATACAGTTACCAATGTGATTTGACCAATAGTATCATTATTAATTTTACTGATACAGTATCAAGTTATAAAATTCATGATTTTTTGATTTTTCAGAGAAAGGTTAATAGTGTTGATATTTTAGATATGCTTTATGATTTGTCTGATAACGCTGATGCACAGCTGATTGAAACTACTAAAAGAAACTTCTCCAGAAATCTTACCATCTGCGAAATAGTACAGCTGAGAGAATTATTAAACGGAACTAAATTCACTCTCAGTTTACACTCAATGCTTTGCAACATTGTGAATGTTGAGCTTATTTAGATTCTTACTTAGATTAAATCCAAATTTTTAGGCGTTTAGGGCTGTCTTCTTTAATTTTTGTAATTTTACACGTATAAAAATTAAAGGTTATGAAAGATTTACTAAGAACAAGCACGTCATTAACTGAAGGCGTAGAAAATATATTGAATTTACAGGCAAAATTAGAAAGTGATGCTTCTAACAAATATTTAGCTATGGCAGCATGGCTGGATAGAAACGGTTTTGCAAATACAGCATCGTATTTGTACAAGCAGGCTGAAGAAGAAAGAGAGCATTTTCTGAAAATTTTCAAATTCATTACAGATATGGGAGGGATTGCAGTTACGCCATCTGTTCCGGAAGTACAGCAGGAATTTGCTTCTTTCAGGGAAGTATTCGAAATAGCTTTACAAAACGAAATTGCCGTTACTCAGGCAATAAATAAAGTAATCGCAAAATGCAGAGCTGAAAATGACTATGCTACAGAAGATTTTATGATGTGGTATGTAGCTGAGCAAAGAGAAGAAGAGAAAAATGCAAGAAGAGCTTTAGAGCTTTTCGAACTAATCAACGAAAATGAAGCTACAGGTAAATTTGAATTAGATGTTCAAATAGCAAAAATCGGATAATAAACCGGTTTCTATAAATTAAAAAGCCCTTAATATTTAAAGTATTAAGGGCTTTGTTTTTTATGAGTTCATCAGACTTTCAATCTCATCCACTTCAATCGGGATATTGCGCATCAGGTTAAAAGGCTCTCCTTTTTCCTGAATCACAACGTTGTCTTCCAGACGAATTCCGAAACCTTCTGCCGGAATGTAGATTCCCGGTTCAACCGTAAAAACCATATTTGCTTTCATAGGTTCGTGAAGCAAACCGTAATCGTGCGTGTCCAGTCCCATGTGATGCGAAGTTCCGTGCATGAAATATTTTTTGTAAGCCGGCCAGTCAGGATTTTCGTTCTGAACATCGGCTTTGTCAATTAATCCTAAACCTAATAATTCTGAAGTCATAATTTTACCCACTTCAACATGATATTGTTTCCAAAGCGTTCCTGGCGTCAGCATTTTGGTAGCCTCATTTTTTACATGTAAAACCGCATTGTAAACCGCTTTTTGACGATCTGAAAATTTACCTGAAACCGGAATCGTTCTGGTCATATCGCTTGAATAATTTGCATATTCTGCCGCAACGTCCAGTAAGATCAAATCTCCGGCTTTACATTGCTGGTTGTTTTCGATATAATGCAAAACATTCGCATTGTTTCCCGAAGCGATGATTGGCGTATAAGCAAAACCTTTAGAACGGTTGCGGATGAATTCATGAATCAGTTCGGCTTCGATTTCGTATTCCGTAACATTTGGTTTTACGAATGGAAGCAGTCTGCGGAACCCTTTCTCGGTAATATCACAGGCTTTCTGAATCAAATCGATTTCCTCGCTTTCTTTTACAGAACGGATGCGCTGTAAAATCGGATTGCTTTTTGCGACATTATGTGCCGGATATTTCTCTTTCCACCATTTTACAAAACGGGCTTCGCGTGTCTCCGTTTCAACAGCAGCACGGTAATGTTCGTTGGTGTTGATGTACATCGTATCGGCGTAGGTCATCATTTCGTTCAAAACTTTATGAAAATCCTGCAGCCAGTAAACAGTCCTGATTCCCGAAACCTGAAAAGCACGTTCTTTCGTCAGTTTTTCGCCTTCCCAAATCGCAATGTGTTCGCTGGTTTCTTTCAGGAAAAGCATTTCTTTCTGGTTTTCATAAGGTGCATCCGGAAACAAAAGCAGAATACTTTCTTCCTGATCGACACCGCTTAGATAAAAAATATCACGGTGTTGTGCAAACGGCATCGTACTGTCGGCACTAATAGGGTAAATGTCATTGGAATTGAAAATGGCAACAGAATTAGGTTTCATTTCTGCTGCGAACTTTCTTCGGTTTTTTATAAAAAGGGCACTGTTTATTTGATGATATTTCATAATTGTTTCGTTTTTGAACTTCGAATTTCAAAATTACATATTTTAAGTAATCATCGTAAAATTGATTTATTAAAGTTTTCCTATTTGTTGAAGATTTTGATTCGTTTTAATTTTAACCCCAAAGTTCGCTAATCTTACGCAAGAGGACGCTAGTTTTTTTTGCTCGCAAAGTCGCGAAGTTTGTTCTCAATCTTGTCATTCTGAGGAACGAAGAGTCCCCGAAAGTAACTCGACAAAGCTTGATAAGCGCAAAGTTCTGTCATTTCGACGAAAGGAGAAATCACACTAGGAATTCCGCAAAGAAATGGTCAATCTTTGTCGAGTTATTTGTGTGATTTCTCCTTTCGTCGAAATGACAATATTGAGAAAATATCAGCAACTTATTCTCAAAATGTTCAGAATTTTATCGTGGCATGTCCCAATGGTCGGGATTTCGGCTAAAACGGGAGATACCACCTCTATCCCTTACGCGGCTTTTGTTTCCATAAGAAAGTTTATTGTTGATATTCCAAGAATACTTTTAATAATTCAATTTTGTATATTGTCATGATTTTGATTTAATAAAATGAAAGAACTGCTAATTGAAAGTAAAGGAATAAGAACCGATCAATATTTTATACCGCCTTTTGAGTTAAGAGAAGGAGAATTGATTATTATTTATTTGGATGGTGGATCTCATTTTGATTGTTTAAAAGCACAATTAGTAGCTGTTTTTACGGGAAAAGAGAAACACGAAAATGTCAGGATATATGAACCTTTAACATTTGCATCAAATCCTTTAAGAGAATCTTTTTTTAAAAGAATATTTAATCCTATTACTGTAGGTAGTTATTTAAAGAAAAATGCTGATTTAAAGAGTTCAATAGTTTCGAAAATTTTTGAAATCGATACTTTTACTAAAAAAGATAAAGTGAAAGATCTTGGAATAAGCGAGAAAAAAAGGCTTTCATTAACTGCAGTTTTTTCAAAAACAAAAAATATAGTTTTTGATTTGAGAGGAGAAGGAGCAGTCTATTTTACTAAAACATATGAGTTTGTAAAAGATGAAATTAAAAATGGAGGTACAGCAATTTTAATTGACTGGTCTCCAGATCTGAAAAATGACTGCTCAAAATTTGTTTCAATTCAATGGCTGGTCCCTTATGGGGAGGTATATAAGAAACATGAAACTTTGAATTCCTTAAATGAATACAGAAAGCATAAAAGCATTAAGAAGTAAAATTTCAATTCCTTTAAACAAGGCAATTGAGCTTCTTAAAAAGAATAAAGGCGACGTTGAACTTTCTGAAAAGGATTTTCACAATGAAAATATTATTGAGATTTGTAAAATAACTGATTGCGATGAAGAAACGGCAAGAAAAGAATATCAGATTCATGATTATGATTTGATAAAAGCGGTTGAAAAAATTAATCAAAAGCCTGTTAGAATTGGAACAGACAAATTTTTAGATTCAAAAATCGGGTTTATTTTATGGCCTGAAAATGAAAATGGAGAATTGTATAAAACAACCAAAAGAAACGATGCTTTTATTGCAACAGAAGATTTTGATTTGGTTTTAGAAATTTTTGAATCTGTTTTTCCAATGCAAAGTCCGTGGAATAATACAATCGAAGATCAATTTGACAGAATTGGAAATAATTTTTTTGACAACAAAACGGGTCTACTTATTCTCGGGAAAATAACCGAAATAAAAAGTAACGATTTGGGAGAAAACCGTTTTCTGAGAGAACTTATTGAATGGCTTGATGATAAGTTAAGTTATGCGCATTATATTGTGGTTTATGGTAATTTGTAAAAATTAACACTAATAAACAAATATTGTAACACAAAATCCAATAGTTCGAATTTCAATCTGTGTCAACATAGCATATAAATATCAAATGAACTATAGATGATTATATGTTTTGCTTTGTAAGAATGAAAGTATGAAGCGAAATGAAATCTATATATTTGGAATCAGATTTTAATTTTTCAAATATGAAGCAGCTTTTTACTTTTCTAATTTTATTTTTAGTATCCGGTCTTTCAGCACAAAACAGTCTTCAGTTTGATAAAAAGTATGTGCAATGCGAAGACAAATGGGTAGCTTTTCCGGCTGACAGTCTTGGAAATTATAATTTCGGGTTCATATACATTGATGCTCAGGCAGGATTAACATTAGAATACGAAGGTTTTTTTAAAATTGATAAAACCGGCAAATTTATCACGGATAAAAAAGTAAAAACAAGTTCGATGAAATATCGACTACAGCCAAATAATAACTTAGTAGCACTTATTCCCGAATCAAAACTTAAGGAATTGTATGTAGATAAGGTTCCCGACTGGCTTGAATTATATAAAAAAGATGAGGGATCTATAGAGCGTCTTTACAAATGGGGCTTCATGTACAATGGATGGAATGAATGCCAAAAAGCACTTGAGTATCTTGAAAAAGCAAATAAAATTGACCCTGATTATAAAGGTCTTCGCGTTGAGATGGCTTATTCTTATAATTGTCTGAAACAATACGAAAAAGCAGTTGAAGTTTTAAAATTAGCTTTAAAAACTGATCCGCTCCACGCCTATACGAATAAAGAATTAATTTATGCTGAAACCAAAATTGATAAACTGGAAGATGCTAAAATTGTTTGTCGCAAAGTCTTTAAAGAATGCAAGGACAAAACCTATAATTCTGAAAATGCATACAATATTTTACAAGCTTATTATATCAAAAAAGATATTGAAAATTTTAATAGTTGGTTTGCAGAAGCAAATTCAGATTTAATGAGCCATGAAAAAATTAAGCCTTTAGCACAGCAAATGAAAGCTGAATTGAAACAATAAACGGATAAAAACCATTTAAATTCCCTGATCTTCCTCTTTCTCACTTTAGTCGTGCCGGTGGATGATGGTACTTTAAACAATCAGTCGAAATCTGCAGATTATTACCAGTATTCTGTAAAACCGAAGCAATGAGAACTTGTTTTTTTTATTAGTTAAAATTTAAATTTCTGAAATCTAGACAGAAACGCTAAATTTGAATGTTTACATTTTTTAGATTATAACTCAATTAATATAAATTGAATATGGCAAAAAAATCATCACTCAAAAAAGTTCTGACATTAATCTGGGTTTCAACAGGAATATTATTTACACTTTGGTTATTTTATTCTTATAATGCAAAAGATGTAGATGAAGCTCTTTTTCAAAGTAACAATGTTGTTACTGTAGAAAATACAGGTGATTATTTTTTATTTACACCTAAAAAAGAATTCCAAAACGTTCTTGTTTTCTACCCTGGAGCTATGGTTGAAACAGAAGCTTATGTCCCACTTTGCAGAAAACTGGCAGAAAACAATATAAAAGTCTATTTGATAAAAATGCCGTGGCGTCTCGCCTCCAAGGGTTACAATAAACCAAAAGATTTAAATCTTTACAAAGACGATTCGAAAAAATATATTCTTTCGGGACATTCGCAGGGCGGAAAAATGGCAGCACAATTCGTTTATGAAAATCCAAAATTGATCGATAAACTTATATTAATTGGAACTTCGCATCCAAGAGATATTTCTTTGGCAGATGCTGAAATTCCGATATTGAAAATTTACGGTTCAAAAGATGGTGTGGCAGATGAAGGCTCTATTATGAAAAACAAGTCAAAATTGCCTGAAACTGCAAAATTCATAAAGATAGAGGGCGCAAACCATTGTCAGTTTGGTTATTATGGTTTTCAGCTTGGAGATGATAAAGCAACTATTAGCAGAGAGCAACAGCAAAAAGAAACTTTAAATGCAATGGTTTTATTTATAAAAGAATAATGTCATCCTGAGCGGAGTCGAAGGCTTTTTGACCTTAAGGGCTTCGATTAAGTTTATCCTGAGCGAAGTCGAATGGACTCAGCCTGAGACTTGATTTACTTTAAAGGGTAAGATAATTTAAACAATAAAAATATGGCATTAGATAATATTTCATCAAATCCGGAATGTGAAATTGTGACAACAAGAATTGTACAGTTCCCGATAGAACTTGCTTATTCAGCATGGACAGAACCGGAGCATCTAAAAAACTGGTGGGGACCAAAAGGATTTACGAATACGTTTAATGAATTTGATTTGCGTCCGGGAGGAAAATGGAGTTTCATCATGCATGGACCTGATAAAGGAAATTACGCAAATGAATGTGAATTTCTAAAAGTTGAAAAGCCTAGTTTTCTGAGCTGGAAGCGCTATTCAAAACCACTTTTTCAGGTAGCGGTATCTTTTGAACCTGTTTCAGGGAACTCGACAAAAATTGTTTTCAAAATGATTTTTGATACGTCCGAAGAGTGCAATAAATTAAAGCCGTTTGTAGTCGATAAAAACGAAGAGAACTTGATAAGCTTGAAGTTGAATTGTCAAAAATGGTTTGATTTTTTGCCAAATGACAAATCATGTAAAATCAACTTTTACTAACTTGCCGCTATGAAAGCATTTATAGATTACATTTTACAGTTTGGCGATTTAAACCAGCAGCAAATTGACTTAATTACCAAAAAAGCGGAAGAAATGACACTTCCAAAAGACGAATATTTTTCGGAAGCAGGCAAGATTGCACAACAAGTCGGTTTTGTTTTGGAGGGTGTTATACGGGTTTGTTATTACAACAACAAAGGCGAAGAAATTACCAAATACTTTATTGACGAAAACAATCTGGTAGTCGATTTGGAGAGTTTTAACAATGATATTTGTTCCAACGCTTATGTACAGGCGGTTACGGATTGCAAACTTTTGTTTTTTTCTAAAAAAGACTGGAAAGAATTGTTGGATATTATTATTCCGTGGCAGGCCATTGTAAATAAAATTGTTTCGAGAGTCTTAATACAGAAAGTGGAAAGAAGAAGTCCTCTGGTTTCTGAAGATGCGACTACTCGATATCGGATGTTCTTGAAAATTTATCCCAATGTGATCAACAGGATTCCGCTCTCGTATGTCGCTTCGTATTTAGGTATCACACAATCTTCTTTAAGCAGAATCAGAAAAAACATCCGTTAAATTGCTTTTTGCCAAATGGCAAATGAATTCATTTTTAAACGAACCACCTTTGTATAGTTAATTTAAAATGATAAAAAAATGAATTCAGTATTGATAACAGGAGCCAACAGAAGTATTGGTTTAGAAACAGTAAAGCAGATTTCAAAAAAAGGATTATTTGTTTATTTGGGAAGCCGTGATCTGGAAAAAGGTAAAACAGCAGTAAAAGAATTAAACGAACAGGGTTTTGAAAATATTCAGGCTATTGAAATTGATGTTACAAGCCATGATTCCATTTTAGCGGCGAAACAAGTTATTGAAAGGGAGCAGGGCAAATTAGATATCCTGATTAATAATGCAGGGATATTGGGAGCAAATCCTCAACAGGCATCCAACACACCAATTGAAAATATTAGAGAAATATTTGACACCAATTTCTTTGGTGTAATCAATGTTACGCAGGTTTTTTTAGAATTGCTGAAAAAATCAAAGAGCCCAAGAATTAGTAATATTACATCGGGGCTTGCTTCCTTAACCTTGCATAACATTCCGGACTGGAAATATTATGGTATTAAAACTGCCGGTTACGGAACATCAAAAGCGGCGTTAAATGCTTACACTATTGCGCTGGCTCATGAATTAAAAGAACTGTCTTTTAAAGTAAATGTAATCGATCCGGGTTATACGGCAACCGATTTTAATCACCATAGCGGACCATTAACAGTAGAAAGTGCAGCATCTTTTATTGTTAAACATACTTTAACTGATGAAAATGCACCAACCGGTAAATTCTTTAGCAATGATATTGAAGATGAAACAGAAGAAAGTCCATGGTAAGAACTTCAACGAAATAATTAGATATAAAAAACCGAAACAGAGAATTTTTTCTGCTTCGGTTTTTTTGGAATTTGGAATTTGGTTATTGGAATTTATTCCACCCATTTATAATAACGTGCCCCAATCAAAGTCGGAATTTCCTTTTCGATTCGGTCTAAAACCCATTCATTTTTAGGTGTTCGAACGCTTTGTTTTAATTCTTTTTTGTGAAGGCTTTCGTAAGTTTCAAATCCGATTTCTGTGCTTTTTTCCAGATTTTCAAAAAGGTTGGTTTTGACCAAAGCCGATTGCCATTCCGGCTGAATAGTTCCTTCAAAAACTTTTGATTTCGATCCGCTTCCGTAAGCTAAAAAACCGAATTTAGTTCCTGAGATTTCTTTTTTAGTATCATAAAAATGAGCCAGAGTTGATAATAATCCCATAAAAATAGAACCTGTGTAAAGGTTTCCTATTAATGAAGAAGCCAATTCTGCAGGTTGTAATTTCTCAGTAACAAATTTTCTGTACTCATCAGATTTTCCAACTTCTTTGATTTTATTCTGATAATCTGCCGGTTCAATATTGTCGGAAATGATTTTATCAGCATGGTCTAAAGCGTAGATTTCAGACAACATTCGTCGTCCCTGAAAAGAATAGGGAAGGTGCATGATGATGCTGTTCCAGGTACTGTATAAAGTTTCGGTCGTGTTTTTCAGTTTCTTGAATGAAAAGTAAGCATTTCGCGTGCGGTCCATATAGCACTGATTCGAATATTGTCCATCAAAAACCGGCTGGTCTTTATGGATTTCGATTTCGGCTTCTAAATTGTCAAACCAGGATTCGTTGTTGCTGTTTTTAGTGATTTCTTCTTTCGAAAGACTTCTGTACGGTTTGAAAAAGTCAAAAACACCTTTTGTACTGGTTGCCCAATTATCATCAAAAGCAATGATTTTTGGGTTTGAAGTAATAAGCATTGCAATGGCTCCTGCACCCTGAGTATATTCTCCTCCGGAGTTTAAATCGTATTTGGCAAAATCACTGGTTACTACAATTGCTTTTTTGGCTGGATTTAATTTTATAAAATCAAGACAGTTTTGCATCGCATCTACGCCTCCGATACAGGCAAAAGTAAAATCAACAACATCACATTCTGCAAGAGTATCTTCACCAAATTTCTGCTCCATTAAATTAATAAGGTAAGAAGCGATTGGTTTGGAGCTGTCAATGCCGCTTTCAGTACCAACATAAATTCGGCTGATTTCGGAAAGATTTATATTATTGTCAATAATAAGTTTGGTTAAAGCATTCGCTCCAAAAACTACTGCGTCCTGATGAACGTCCGGGAAAGTCATTTTTAATAATCCGAGACCTTTTTCCAGTTTTTCTGGTTCAATATTTCTGGCAACAGCCAAAGTTTTTATGGGTAAATGTATGTTGGCTACATCAAAAGAAATAGCATCAATTCCTGTTTTCATTCTCATTTTTTTTGAAGCGGGTAAAGGTAAAGTTATTAGAATGGAAAGCCAATTTTTTAAGAGTATAAAATTCTTGTTTAAAGGTACTTTTGTAGAAAAACAGCCAAAACTTTGATTAAAATAATAATTTAGTAAATTTTTGTTATTTTTTTTGAGGTTGTATATTTTTTGAAATAAATGGTCTTAATTATATATTTGAAAATTTTTATAATAAATAAATGAGTAATTCATTTTTTTTATACGTAAAAGTACGTATACGTAGTCTATTTTAAAATCATTATAAATAACAGCGAAATGGTTGTAGTTGATGTCTATTTGCGCTATTTTTGCTTAATTTTTTAAAACAAACTACTTAAACAATTATGGCACAATCTGCACTATTGAATGCTTCCATCTTAAAGAAAGTGGCAATGGCACTTTCGGGAATATTCTTAATCACGTTTTTAGCGCTGCATGTTTCCTTAAATTTTATTTCTATTTTAAGTGAAGACGTTTTTAACGAGGCTTCTCACTTTATGGGTTACAATCCGCTGATACAATATGTAATGCAACCAGTTTTGGCAATCGGAGTAATTTTCCATTTCATAATGGGATTTGTACTGACTATTCAAAACAGAGCTGCAAGACCAATTGCTTATGCAAATTACAACGGAGCTGCAAATGCTTCATGGAGTTCCAGAAATATGATTATTTCAGGATTGGTTATTCTGGCTTTCTTAGGATTGCATTTTTATGATTTTTGGTTTCCAGAGGTTGCCTATAAATATATTGCAGGTAATGAGCCGGATGCTACAAGATATTACGGAGAATTGGTTCATAAATTTCATGACCCGATCCGTACAGGATTATACTGTATTTCTTTCATCCTTTTAGGATTTCACTTATGGCACGGATTTGCATCTTCTCTTCAGTCTGTAGGGATGCACAATAAATACTCAAGATTTTTAGCAAAAGTAGGATACTGGTTCTCAGTTGTGGTACCGGCTGCTTTTGTAATTATCGCCTTATTTCATCATTTCAACCAATAATTAATATCAATTATAATGGCATTAGATTCAAAAATTCCAAATGGTCCTATAGCGGACAAATGGACAAATTATAAAGATCATATTAATTTAGTAAACCCTGCTAACAAACGTAATTTGGATATTATCATTGTGGGTACAGGTTTGGCTGGAGGTTCTGCTGCGGCAACTTTAGCTGAATTAGGGTATAACGTAAAAGCATTTTGTTTTCAGGATTCACCTCGTCGTGCGCACTCTATCGCTGCACAAGGAGGTATCAATGCTGCAAAAAACTATAAAGGTGACGGTGACTCTGTTTACAGATTGTTCTACGATACTGTAAAAGGAGGAGATTACCGTGCGCGTGAGGCAAACGTTCACCGTTTGGCTGAGGTTTCTGCTAATATCATTGACCAGTGTGTAGCTCAGGGGGTGCCATTGGCTCGTGAATATGGCGGACTTTTAGATAACCGTTCTTTTGGAGGAACTTTGGTTTCCCGTACATTCTACGCACAAGGACAAACCGGACAACAGTTATTGTTAGGAGCTTATTCTGCAATGAACCGTCAGATTGGTCGTGGAAAAGTAAAAATGTACAACCGTCACGAAATGCTGGACATTGTAATCGTTGACGGAAAAGCGAGAGGAATTATCGCTCGTAACTTAATCACAGGAGAAATTGAAAGACATTCTGCTCACGCTGTAGTAATTGGTTCAGGTGGATACGGAAACGTATTTTTCCTGTCAACAAATGCTATGGGTTCTAACGCAACAGCAGCATGGAAAATTCATAAAAAAGGAGCATTTTTTGCAAATCCTTGTTATACACAAATTCACCCAACATGTATCCCGGTTTCCGGAGATCACCAGTCAAAACTGACTTTGATGTCTGAATCGTTACGTAATGATGGTCGTATTTGGGTTCCTGCAAAATTAGAAGATGCTCAGGCTATTCGTGAAGGAAAGAAAAAAGCAACTGATTTATCTGAAGCAGAAAGAGATTATTTCTTAGAAAGAAGATACCCTGCTTTTGGTAACCTTGTACCTCGTGACGTTGCATCTCGTGCGGCTAAAGAAAGATGTGATGCCGGTTTTGGAGTAAACAAAACAGGTGAAGCAGTTTACCTTGATTTTGCTGCAGCTATCGAACGTTACGGAAAAGAAGCGGCTTATGTAAAAGGTTTGGATGCTAATGATAAAGCTTTAGTAACTAAATTAGGAACTGATATCGTGAAAAGTAAATACGGAAACTTATTTCAAATGTACTTGAAAATCGTTGACGAAGATCCTTATGTAACACCAATGATGATTTACCCTGCGGTTCACTACACAATGGGAGGAACATGGGTTGATTATAACTTAATGACTACAATTCCGGGATGTTTCTCAATCGGAGAATCTAACTTCTCTGACCACGGTGCAAACAGATTGGGAGCTTCTGCTTTGATGCAGGGATTAGCCGATGGATATTTCGTATTGCCATATACAATTGGAGATTACCTGGCTCCGGATATTAAAATGGGGCCAATCTCTACAGATTTACCTGAATTCGTTGAAGCTGAAAAAGCAGTTAAAGATCAAATAGACAGATTTATCAATAATAACGGAACACATTCTGTAGATTATTTCCATAAAAAATTAGGAAAAATCATGTGGGATAAAGTAGGTATGGCGCGTAATGAAAAAGGATTAAACGAAGCTATCGTTGAAATCGCTGCGTTACGTGAAGAGTTTTACAGAGACGTAAAAGTTCCAGGAAGCGCTAACGAATTTAATCAGGAATTAGAAAAAGCAACACGTGTTGCCGATTTCTTAGAATTAGGAGAATTGTTCGCGAAAGATGCTTTACACCGTAACGAATCTTGTGGAGGTCACTTCCGTGAGGAATACCAGACAGAAGAAGGAGAAGCACTTCGTGATGACGATAACTTTGCATACGTTGCAGCCTGGGAGTACAAAGGAAAACCAAGTGATGCCGTATTGCATAAGGAACCTCTTAATTACGAAAACATTAAATTAGTACAGCGTAGCTATAAATAGGACTTAGTCGAAAGACGAAAGTCAAAAGTCTTAAAGCATTAAGAATTTGACTTTATGACTTTAGACTTTAAGACTTTTAAACTTATAAAAGATGAAACTTACATTAAAAATATGGCGTCAGAAAAACGCCCAGGATAAAGGAGGAATCGTTGATTACCCAATCGACGGAATCGAACCGGATATGTCTTTCCTTGAAATGCTTGACGTTCTTAACGAAGGGCTAATCAACAAGGGAGAAGAGCCAGTTGCATTTGACCACGATTGTCGTGAAGGAATCTGCGGAATGTGTTCTTTATTCATCAACGGTGAAGCACACGGACCAGACAGAGGAGTTACTACTTGTCAATTACACATGCGTATGTTTAAAGATGGTGATACGATTTTTATCGAGCCATTTAGAGCAAAAGCTTTCCCGGTAATTAAAGATTTAGTTGTTGACAGAAGTTCATTTGACAGAATCCAGCACGCAGGAGGATTTATTTCGGTAAATACTTCAGGAAATACAATTGATGCTAACACAATCCCGGTCCCAAAAGACGATGCAGATAAATCATTTGATGCTGCAGCTTGTATTGGTTGTGGAGCTTGTGTTGCAACTTGTAAAAACTCATCTGCAATGTTATTCGTTGGTGCAAAAGTTTCTCAATATGCATTGTTGCCACAAGGTAAAGTTGAAGCTACTGAGCGTGTACTAAACATGGTTCACCAAATGGATTTAGAAGGTTTTGGTAACTGTACCAATACAGGAGCTTGTGAAGTAGAATGCCCTAAAGGAATTTCTCTTGAAAATATCGCACGTATGAACCGTGAGTATTTGGCAGCAAGTTTAAAAGGATAATTTCAATTTGTCTTTTCAGACTATGATAAATAAAAAAAGTCCCGATTTCCGGGACTTTTTTTGTAGTATAAATAATCTTAATATTTTATTTATATTTGAAGAAAAAATGCTTTCCCATTTAGTAAAAAGCATTGCGAAATCAATTAATATATGAAAAAAAAACTACTACTATTGTTACTAACTTCTTTTATAATTGCTTGTTCGGGCGATTCAGAATCAGATGATTCTCAAAACTCATCTTCTAACAAAATAAAAAAGGTTGAAGAAATTCAAAACGGTGTTGTAATTAAAACAAGTGAATATGAATATAACAGTTTAGGGAATATCTCTAAATTAACTATAAAAGATGATTCAAAATCTTATCAAACAACTTTTAATTATGACACAACTAATAAAATGATTAGTTGGAATTTAAAAGAATATTACACATCGAATCCTTCTGATGTAATAGAACAATTGAATTCGCTGGAATACACAAACGGACTGATTACGAATATGTGTATTGACCGAATAAAAAAACAATCGGGTTATGTAACAAATTCAACCGATAGAATTAGTCAGACTTACTCGAATTCTAGTCTGACATCTATAAAACATTATGTTCAGATTACCGGGGGTGAAGAAACAGTATGTTCTGATGTCACAGATGTTGATACTGAGGAGCTTTTTGAATACTCTAATGGAAATTTAGTTCGTTATGAATCAGGGTCCGGTTTTTTTGATGAATATTATAAAATAGAACATGACCAAGGCAATAATTATTTATCAGGTGTAAAACCGGATGCATTTAGATATTGTTATGGAAGTCAGGTATCTGTCAATAATTTGAAAACTATAAATGTATACAATTCTTATTCTGATAAACTCACGGCAACTATTCAATTTGAAAATACTTATGATAAAAATAAAAATTTGATAAAAGCCGTAGAGAAATATTATTATGCTGGAAGTACAACTCCGTCTAATACAACAACGATGAATTATTATTACTACTAATCCAATAAGTAAGACCAAAATTTGAATTAGGTTTATGCAAAAATAAAAAACGCATTCATTAATTTGAATGTGTTTTTTGTTTTTTGCATACTTATAAAATTACGGATTTTGCTACTTTATATAGAACATGCATAATTCAAAAACTGTTCCGTTTTTTTGTAGCATTTTAGAATTTGAAACCAATAAGCGATTCAAGCATTTTATCGAAATAGCTTTTGTTTAGCTTTACTCATAAAAATAACTGAGAAGCGTTTATTTCCTGTTTTTCTTTTCCTTCCAATTGAATAAAAACGTTTAAAGTGGTACCTCCAGTCAAATCAAAATAACTGATGTTTATTTTATGGAAACCTTTTTCCAGTTTAACCGCTCCAAAAGCTTCATTAAGCCAATGTATGCTATCGTTATTTACAACAAGTTCATCATCTATAAAAAGCTTTGATCCGTCATCTGAAACGGTCGAAAATGAATAATTTCCGGTTTCAGGAATAAAGATATAACCGCTGAATTTTAAGCCGATGTAACGCTCTAATTTTGTTTTCCATTTTTCTGCGCTGATTTTACCTTCAAAAATTCCGGAATTGATGGGTTTTGCTAATTCTAAATCCTGTGTGTGCTGAAATAATTTTCCTGTGAAATATTCATATTTTAAACCATTTTTCTTCGGCTGAAGATTTAAAGCTGGTTTTAAGTCTGGGTTTCGTACAATGATTTTACTAATGGAACTTCTTTTGCCGCTTTCGCTGATTTGAATTGTTTTGATGATTCGAAATTCACCTTTTGGAATGTTTATGTTTACCGGCAATTGGTAAAGATTAGCCGTTTCATCCGGATCATAACCGTCAATGGTGTAAAAAATCTTTCCGTTTTTAATTGTTGGTTTTAAATCTAAGAGATATTCTGAAGCAATCACTGCTTTATTTTTTGAACCAAAAGCCATTGGAACTTTATACAATCTTTTCTGTTGTTCTAATTTTTCTAAATGATACGGAAGCTGATTCTGAATAAAATGGTCGTAATTTTTATGTTGTGGTTCTGTCCACGCAATTTCTGCCAAAGCGAATAATCGGGGATACAGCATATAATTGAGTTTTGCCGCACTTGTCAGATATTCAGACCATAGATTGGCCTGAACACCAATAATGTATTTTTGTTCTTCAATCGTTAAACTATCTACGGGTGTTGGGTTATAATTATAGACTTTTTCTAAAGTACTCAATCGTCCTACGGTAAGAGGCTCTTCAGGAGAATAACCCTGATTGTAGTCAAAATAAACTGTGCTTTCCGGAGTCATCACGACCGGATGTTTGAGTTTTGCTGCGTGAATTCCTCCTGATTCTCCCCGCCAGGACATCACCGCTGCATTTGGAGCAATCCCGCCTTCCAGAATTTCATCCCAGCCCAAAATCTGTCTTCCATGGGCATTGAGAAACTTTTCAATTCTTTTGATGAAATAACTTTGAAGTTCATGTTCGTCTTTCAAACCCAGATCTTTAATTCTCTTTTGACAATTCGGACAAACTTTCCATCTTGTTTTCGGGCATTCATCTCCACCGATATGAATATTTTTACTCGGAAATAAAATCATAACTTCTTTTAAAACATCTTCTAAAAAAGTAAAAGTTTCTTCTTTTCCGGCACAGAATACATCTTCAAAAACACCCCACGATTCTACAACCTTGTATTTACGATCCGGAAAACAGGATAAATTAGGATAAGCTGTTACTGCTGCAGTCGCATGACCGGGCATTTCGATTTCCGGAATTACATTTACGTAATATGCTTCTGCAAACTTAACAACGTCTTTAATTTCTTCCTGAGTATAAAAACCTCCGTATGGATTTCCATCGAAAAAAAACGGAGATCTTTCGAATTTATTCCCTACTAAAGTCTGTGCTCTTTGAGAACCAATTTCAGTTAGTTTTGGATACTTTTTAATCTCAATTCGCCAGCCCTGATCGTCTGTTAAGTGCCAATGAAAAGTATTTAGCTTATAACTGGACATCTGTGCGATAAAATCTTTTATAACATTAACGCTGAAAAAGTGACGGCAAACATCCAGGTGCAAGCCACGATAACCGTATCTGGGCTGGTCTTGTAGCGTCATACACGGTAATTTCATTTCTTTTTTCGATGGTTTATTGGGCAGCATTTGCAATAAACTCTGAACGGCATAAAATAATCCTTCCTCACTTCCGGTTACGGTTATTTTTTTTGGAGTAATATTGATTGTATATCCCTCTTTTTTTAAAGTTGAAGATGGAATTCTGGTAATAAACAAAACTTCAATATTGCTTTTTTTATTTGATCTATTGGAGTTTACGACAGCTTCAAAAATGGCCGCTGTTTTTTGTTCTTTTTGGCTAAATGTATTGTTTTCGAAAATAACTTTTATCTGACCGTTCAGTTGAATACTGTCGCCTGTCGCTTTATAAAAATTAGGTGCAGGGATAATTGAACTGCTATGAGAGAAATTCTGTGCGTTTCCCAAAGAATATAAAAACACGAAAATGAATAAAAGACTTTTGTACATAGGGCTTATTTAAATTATATGGAATTATATTTTTGCAAAAAAAATGCAACATTAATTTCATCAGAGTCCTTTATAAATATGAGATTTTTAAAGGTAATAAATTGTTTTAATATCTGATCCGCAATAGTATTGCAGGTATTTTTTACATTTGCTATATTAAAACGATTCGAAATGAATGATAATGAATTAGTAAATCTTACTAAGGAAGAACGTAAAAATCATATTTTAAAAGAGATTAACCTGCACACCCGAGTGAGTTTTGAAACACTTTCAGCTAAATTGTCTGTTTCTGAAGACACTATCAGACGCGATATTAATGAACTTGAGTCAGAATCGTTATTGATTAAAGTCAAAGGAGGTGCGATGACAAAGGCGTACCATCATTCCTCCTCTAATCCTACTTATGCCGGCGAAGCAAAACAAATTATTGCGCAAAAAACTTTAGGTCTTCTTCATGACGGAATGGTTTTGTTAATTGGCGGCGGAACGACAATTAGAGAGTTTATCCGTTTAATTCCTAACGATTTAAATCTGACTATTTTTACGGTTACGGTTTTATCAGCAGTTGAACTTTTAGATAAACCAAACGTTAAAACTATCATGATTGGCGGCAGCATTTCATCTTACAGCCAAATGTGTGTGAGCGGCGATGTCTATAATCAGCTGGCCAATATTAAGGCTGATTTATTAATTTTAGGAACCAATGCTTTAGATATCGAAGGCGGCTTCTCAGATTCTGACTGGGAAACCGTTCAGGTGAAAAAAGCGATGATTCAGGCTTCTGAAAAAACAGCCATTCTTACTATTTCTGAAAAACTGGACACCGTTCTAAAAATGAAAATTGCCAACTTATCCGAAGTGAATTATGTAGTGACCGAAGTAGGTGCCGATCACGAAAAACTAAAATCGTATAAGAAGGCAGTTCCAGATCTGGTTTTTATTTAGTCCCAGTTTTTCATTAAAAAATCAATCCAGTTTTGGTGAAATATTTTATTTAGATCTGCATCAGAATAGCCATTGTTTTTAAAAATCAAAACCAATTTTTGCAAATCGGCAATGGTATCTAAATCATAGGGAGACTGTTCTGTACCAAAAGCGCCGTCCAAATCTGAACCAATACCAATATGATTGGCATTTCCGGCCAACTGGCAAATGTGATCCATGTGTTTGTAAACGGTTTCAAGATTACAATTGGTTCCTTTTGGCGTTGAAACACCTCTTTCCCAATTCGGAACCAGCATCCAGGCATCTAAAGCCCCTCCAATAACTGCTCCTCTTGAAATCAAAGCCTGAATCATTTCATCGCTGTATTGACGATTATGGTTTACCAGACTCCGGCAATTATTGTGACTTGCCCAAACTGGTCCTTGATAATGATCTAAAGCCTGCCAAAAAGCATCATCACATAAATGTGTTGCATCCAGAATAATATTCAGGCGTTCCATTTCTGTCAATAAATCAAGGCCCTTTTGATTCATTTTTCCCGTTGCATCTGTTCCGTTGGCGTAACGTCCGGGGCCATAATGTGCGGGACCAATGGCTCGTAATCCGTAATTATATGCCTTTTCTAAATACGAAATATCTATAATGGAATCAGCACCTTCCAGGCTCAAAATATAACCAATTGGTTTTTTATCATTGGGAGTGCCGTCATTCCATATTTCAATTTGTTTTTGGAGTGATTTTTTATCCGTAATTTGAATTATTTCACCTGCTTCCTCCATTGCTTTGTACCACGCCAGCTGTCCCTGTGTTTGTGCCCAGGCCTGTTCAGGCGAATTCCAGCCCGGAATACTACTATCCGGTTTTACAAAACGGGCGATTTGAGTGGCTACAACAATTCCGATATTGCCTTTGCGCAAATCAGGAAACGAAACCGTAGCCCGTTCACGATCCGGTTTGTCGGTCATTCCTTTTTCTAAATGGCGTAAAACGGAAACGTCGTTTCTTAAATCCCGGTTCCATTCCATCGCATTCATGCTAAGGTCCAAATGCGCATCTATTATAAACATATTCACAGCTTGATTTATATATTAATTTTTCTCAATCGGGCAGCAACAAGCCATTGATCGCAAATTTGATGTTTCTTGTTCACCACCTGGACGGAATCGTAGAGTGCACAAGTCGGACAAACATGATACGGCTGTGCATAGATTGTATCGCCAATTGAATATTGATTTTTGCCACGGTTTTCTATAACCAAATGTTCTTCAGAGTGAGAAACAGGAATTAAATTTTCATCATTTAAAATCACTAACCTTTTATCGATTGGATTTTCAGAAGAAACCGATTTGTATCCAATGTCAATACAAAACGTTGAGTTTGTAGGTTTTGAAATAATAGTTCCTACAATAACCAATGCAGGTCTGAATTCTTGTTCGGGTAAATTAATCTGGTAATTCGAATCCCAAAAAACAAAAGTTCCCGGACTGCATTCTACATTTTCCTGCGTAGCATAAAACGGAAAAGTGTTGGAACCTCCGGCAACAATTTTTAATTTATAATTTGCACTTTGCTGCAATTTTTCAAGTTCCTTTTTTATTATCGAAAATGAACTTGAGGCTGCTGATTTGCGCTCTTCAACACTACCTTTCAAATGGCCGTCATAAATATGGAACCCTTCAAAATGAATGTTTTTAAATGAAATAATTGTATTTGCCAAATCGTACCATTGGTCTGAAACAGAAATTCCGGTTCTGTTCATTCCGGTATTTAAATCCAGATGAATATTCAAGGTAAGTTTATTTCTCTGAGCAATTTCATTTAAGGCTTTCGCCGATTCTAAATTATCAACTATAGTCGAAAAATGGATATTCGGATATTTTTGAAGCAGTGAAATCCATCTGTCTGCTTTTGCGCCAACAGGCTGATAGGCCAGAAGAACGTCCGGGATTTCATGTATCGCAGCAAGTTCAGCTTCTGCAATTGTAGCGCATTTAACCTTCTTGATGTTGTAGACTTTAAACAACTCCAGAATTTCGCCAATTTTATGTGTTTTGATATGGGGTCTTAATTTTTGAGTGTCCCCGTTTACTGCCCGAATCAGCCATTCGAGATTGAACCGGATACGGTCCTCGTAAACGGCCAAAAAAGGGGTGTCAATGGGAGTTTCGGGATTGATTTCCCACCAGTTTTCTTTCATAACTTACGTTTAGCTTTTGAAATTCAATAGAGCCAATGTTTTTAATGTAATTCAAAAATAGCTTCAACTTCAACAGGAATATTATCAGGCAGTGACCCCATTCCGACAGCACTTCTTACACCAATACCGTTTTCCTGTCCCCAGACTTCTGCAAATAATTCGCTGCAGCCATTAATAACATAAGGATGCCTTAAAAAATCAGAACTGCAATTGACCATTCCCAGCACTTTTATGACTCTTTTGATTTTGTCTAAGCTTCCGAAATTGGTTACGATTGTTGAAAGCATGGTCAGTCCAACTTGTTTTGCGGCCAGTTTTCCTTCTTCAATATCCATATCATCACCGATTCTTCCAATAATAAGGGATTTGTCATCACGAACCGGACCATGACCTGAAAGGTACAGATATTTTCCATCAATCAGATAAGGTTTGTAAATACCAAGAGGCTGTGGTGCAGGAGGCAAGGATAAACCTAATGATTCAAATTTTTCTTGTGGTAATAAATTCATGCTATTAATGTATAATTGAGTTTAAAATAAAAACGAAAATAATTCCTAAAACAGAGACTAATGATTCCATGACAGTCCATGATTTAAAAGTATCTTTCATGCTGATATTAAAATATTCCTTGAACATCCAAAAGCCGGGATCGTTTACGTGAGAGCACATCAGACTTCCGGCACCTACAGATAAAACTAATAGGTTAGGGTCAAGGTTATTAGTTTGTAATAAAGGTAATAAAACGCTGGCCGTCATTAATCCTGCTGCAGTTGCCGATCCGACACAAATGCGAATAATAGCAGCCATCATCCAGGCCAATAAATACGGATGAATATTGATTTGAGTTAAGGCTGTAACAATGGTTTCGTTAACGCCACTCACCATCATCACTTCTTTTAGACTTCCCGCACCGCCAATGATTAAGATAATCAATGCTACATCTTTTATGGCTGAGGTATAATCATCCATTACAGATTGCAGGCTTCGGTTCATTCGTAATCCTAAAGTATAGGTGCAGATTGTAAGAGAAATCAGCATGATGATGCTGGGATCTCCAACTGTTTTGCAAATGTTTTTCAGAGTTTCATTTGTGGAAATTAAAGTGAACATTGAAGTAACCGTTAAACCGAATACCGGGAAAAGGGCAGAGAATAAGCTGTTTGAAAAAGCTGGAACTTTACCCGTATTGGCAACTTCTTCTACATTCAATATTCCATTATCAGATTCGGTTTTGATGTTTTTTAGTAAATTAGAGAATAATAAACCGGCTATAAAAATGGTGGGCACAGCAATCAAAATCCCATAAATTAAGACAAGTCCAATATCAGCATTCAGAATACTACTCAGAGCCATTGGTGATGGATGTGGCGGTAAAAAACCATGCGCTACAGAAAGCGAAGCGAGCATTGGAATTCCTAAATATACTTTTGATAATTTGAATTGATGAGCGACCGAAAATATTAAAGGAACTAATAATACAAATCCAACACTGTAGAAAAGCGGAATCCCAACTATAAATCCTGTGATCATCAATCCCAGTCGAACATATTTTTCACCTGTCCATCCCATGACTGTTTTGGCAACTACATTGGCAGCACCTGATGAAACTGTAAGCTTGCCAATACAAGTTCCAAAAACAATTATTAAGGTAATCGAACCCAGCATTTCTCCTAATCCTTTTTGAACTGTTTGCGAAAGGGAATTTAATGGAATCCCTAAAAAGAAACCTGCAAAAAGAGCAGTTATAATAAAAGCAACAAAAGCATTGATTTTAAACCAGGCTATCTGAATGATTAAAAAAGCAATGCACAGTATAAGGATTATGATGCTCATTTGGTTGGTTTGGAAAGTGTTTGAAATTCAAATATATAAATTATTTCAAGTGTAAGCGTTTTTTTTGCAATTAATTGCATTTTTTTTGCAAAATAATGATTGCAGATTTAATTTGAAATTAACTTTGGATGGAAATCAGTCTTCTTTTTTTATCTTTACATAAAATTCAAAAAATGAAAATTGCGCTTATTCAGTCTGATCTTTATTGGGAAGAAACCTTTAAAAATAGAAATCAGTTTCAAACTAAAATTAACCAGATCGATTCAGATGTTGATTTGGTAGTGCTGCCTGAAATGTTTTCTACAGGATTTACTATGAATGCTAAAGATGTGGCAGAAAGCATGCACGGAGAAACTGTTCTTTGGATGCAGGCTTTGGCTAAAAATAAAAATTGTGCTATTGCAGGAAGTTTAGTTATTTCAGAGAATAAGGAATATTATAATCGTTTCTTATTTGTTTTTCCGTCAGGGGAAATCCAGTTTTATGACAAAAGACATTTATTTACGCTGGCAGGAGAAGATAAAGTATATACAGCAGGAAGTAAAAAACAAGTTGTTGAATATTTAGGCTGGAAAATCTGCCTGCAGGTTTGTTATGATTTACGTTTTCCTGTTTTTGTCAGAAATGTCGAAAATTATGATTTGGTTTTATATGTTGCCAACTGGCCACAAGTAAGGATTAATGCCTGGGATATCCTGCTCAAAGCCCGCGCTGTCGAAAACCTTAGTTATACAATTGGCGTGAACAGAGTAGGTGTTGATGCGAATAATCATCATTACAATGGTCATTCGCAGGTTGTCGATTTTCTTGGAAGTCCAATTCTGGAACCTCAGGAAAATGAGGGTGTTTTTATAGTTGAATTAGATAAAAACATCATGCTGGAAACCCGAAAAAAAATGGATTTCCTAAGTGATAAAGATGTGTTTGAAATTCAGGATTAAAAAGCGGTTTTCTTTCTCTTTTTTTCTGCATTTAACTTTGCCTGTTCGTTCTTTTTCGCCAATTCAGGACTATATGGGATGCTTAAATCTATAGATTCGACTTTATCCCAGTTTGCATGCAGATCGATTTCTTCCTGATAATAAAATACCTCTTCTGAGTATCTTTTTTCTAAATAGTTTCCTGGGTCGTACACCTTGTTTTTGTTGTCGTCATAAATAACCCGGACTGAATATACAGTAGGTTCTAAAAGCTGAAATTCAAAATTAGTTTTGCTTTCAGAATAATCGCTGGTAAGTACAACGTCTCCTTTTTTATTGGTTAATTCAACGATAATAGGAAAACGCTTTACATTTTGTAAATTCAGTGTAAGATTTCCATATTCTTCTATTTCACGTGTGTTCAGTTTGTATGCCAAGGTATCATTTGATTTTTCATAAAAATCGGTCAGCGCACCGGGTAAAAATGTAAAATTATATTTTTGATCGGGGTCTTTTTTAAAATCGATATATAGTTTTTGCTCAAACTCGTCATATTCTGTTGTGTAATCAACTGCTGCAGAATCTTTATTGACTAACTTAATTTTAGATTTATCAAATTTAACCAGTGGTGTAGCAGTTTCAAGGGTAAACCTGTCTCTGAAATGTATTATTCCGTTTTGCAGCGCAGTAATATTCAGCGTATCTTTTTTCTGGTTTTTGATTTTAAAACTAAACTTTTTATTATAATCATCTTTACTGACTTCCATTGATAAGGAATCCACTTTTATCGGTTTATACCAAACTTGCAAAGAGTCCTTTTTTGGAAATCGTGTTATAATTGTTTCCAGAACTTCAGTATTGTTCTTCAATACAATTTTAGGTTTTGAATCTTTATTAAAATTCTGTTTTCCTTCATATGGAAGCAATAGTCGGTTTCCTGAAGTCTGTATGGGTTTAAAAGCCTTCATGGGAAGTCGTTCCTTAAACAACTCCAATTCGTAAACAGTATCGTTTGGAATCGTTATGGGTTGTTTGATAAAGCCAATTTTATCGTCCTTTGGATTAAATTTATTGTTATTTCCTTTGTCCTTTAAGGCTACTAAAAGATATTTTCCCGCCTTTAGATTTTCTAATTTAAAAACGGTTAAACTGTCTAACGTATTAGTAATGTAGCGGGGATTTTCTTTGTAAACAACAGAATCCTTGAATTTATCATTGACTTCATAAAGCATTACAGTCACAAAATTATCGGCATTTTTCTCATAAGAATCCTTAATTCTTCCGGTAAGTGCCAAAGAGTCGATATAGGTACCTGTGGAGAAAATATACTTGAATTGATTGTACGGGTTTCCCTCGTTATTATCTGCAATACTTTGTCCGAAATTAAGACTGTACGTGGTGTTGGGCTGTAAAGTATCTGAAATTTTTATATTAATAAATTTACTTGCATTTGACGGTGTAATAATTGGCGGATTTTTCAGTGGTGGTGAAATAATCAGCTGTTTATTAGTGTTTTTAAGCTTTACATATTCATCAAATGTCAAAGTAATTTCCTTTGCTTTAAAATTAGTACTGAAATTTTCAGGTGAACTTGATTTTAAAACAGGGGCAAGTGTATCTTTTAAACCGCCCGTTATGCTGCCTCGCTTAGCGCAACTCATCATTAAAAATACCAATAAAAAAGTAAAATATTTTAAACTGTTTTTCAACATAACGATTTGTAATTTAATTGCACAAAATAACGATTATATTTGCTTTAATTGAAATTTTTTATCGTTTTATTAGGTTTTGTAATTTTAGTGAAAGTTGTTTTTAAATTTAATAAAAAGTTGCAGAAGTAAATTTAAAAACGGGATATAATTTCTTACATTTGATTTCAATTTAATTTACAGGTTTTGAAGAAGATTTTCTTTTTAATATTTCTTTTCTTTTTATTTATTTCGTGTAAAGATACTCCTAAACCGATTGTTTCTTTTTATTACTGGAAAACCATTTTCAAATTATCTGAAACAGAAAAGGAAACGCTCCGTGAAAATAATGTCCGTAAAATTTATATTCGCTATTTTGATATTGATTTACATCCAAAAGATACAAATCCGATTCCTTTAAGTCCGATTCATTTTAAAGAAATAATGAAGCCTTTTGATGTCGTTTCGGTAATTTATATCAAAAATAAGGTAATGCTAAAACCCAATCTAGATATTGAAGATTTAGCTAAGAAAACCTTGGGACTTATAAACGAAATCAATTCTAAAAATAAAATTTACAGTAAGGAGATTCAAATTGACTGCGACTGGACACTCTCAAGCAAAGACAATTATTTGAAATTTATTGAGATATTTAAAAAGCTTTCGCAAAAGAAAATTTCAGCAACAATACGACTCCATCAAATAAAATATTTCAGAAAAACCAAAATACCCAATGTCGATTCAGGAATTTTGATGTATTATAACATAGGAAAAATTGCTGCTGATTCTTCAAACTCTGTTTATGACAGGAAAATTGCGGAACGTTATCTGAAAAGTTTAAAAAAATATCCGCTGCATCTTGATTTTGCTTTGCCAATCTATTCCTGGGCAGTTCATATCAGAAATCATAAGGTGGTTGGATTACGATCAAAATTAAATGTTTCTGAACTTGAAAAAGATAAAAATTTTGAACAAATCAGTTCTTTTTTTTTTAAGGTCAGACATTCTAATTATAAAAACGGCATATTTTATGAGGAAAATGATGTGTTGAAAATCGAAGCCATTTCATCAGAAGATTTAATTGAAATGGCAGAAGATTTAAATGATCATTCTGTGCGAAAACCAAACGAAATTATATTTTACGATTTAGACGAATTCAATTTAAAAAACTATGAAAAGAATATTTTTGAGCAAGTTATTTCTTGTTTCTAGTGCCTCTTTACTTTTTGTTTATGGAATAATTACGGCTTGCGGAGGAGGTGATGAATGGGATTTTTTTGGCTATAACTCGAATTTTACGCCAGAGACTTTTGCAGATAAATCATACGCGCCGCTTTTTTTGTCAGGCAGTATTTTTTACGGAATTGGTTTTGATAATGGTCATAATTCCCGTTTCAACGGAAACATAAAATCAGATTGGGGAACGTATTTAAAAGGAAAAGCAGATACTACTTCTGTCAACTATTTTCTGATTGGTGACGAAAAACCGGTTTCTTATGATGACCGAAACAAACCTGCTGCCAATAAAACAGAAATAGAGCAGCTTCATGTTTTCTTAAAAACCAAAAAAGAAAATAAGGCTTCCTTAAAATGGGGGAAGAAAATCAGTTTGAAAGATGATAAAATAAAGAGTTTTATTGAATTTCTGTATTTGGCTCAAAAAATAGAAACAGTGTCAATTGGAGAAGATTACTGGAGTTATGATCCCGTTGAGGTAAAAACATTTAAAGACTTAAAAATGATTCAGTCGATCGAGAATGTTTACAATACAACATCAGATCCTTTTCTGAAAAACAGATACTGGTTTCTGACAATGAAAGCTCGTTTTTACAGTACTGATAAGCAAAAAGCGATTTTGTTTTTTAATAAAACGGAGAATTCCGTACCTAAAAACATTTTGTATTACCGTGCACTTTCATATGTAGCAGGAATAAATTATAAACAGAAAAAATATGCAGTTTCAAATTATCAGTATGCTCAGGTATTTGATAAATGTCCTGAATTGAGGGTGGTTACAGCATATTGTTTTAATCCAAAAAGCGAAACCGATTGGAATAAATCATTGGCAATGGCCAAAAATAATAAAGAGAAAGCAGCCCTTTGGGCAATTCATGGTTATCATAAAGATGAAAAACAAGCTGTTGAAAAGATTTACGAACTGGATCCCAAAAGTGAACATTTAAATTATCTGGTGACGCGATTAGTAAACAGACAGGAGGAAGGTATAAACAATTCCTTTAAACAGGATGCCGGGGAAAATCTTCCGATGAGGCAGCAATCAATCGCAGAAAACAGAACTGAAAATTATGCGAAACTGGATAAAAATACCTTTGATTTAATTGCTAAAATTTCAGGAGCTGGCAATACAGAAAGACCTTATCTATGGGATATTGCATTAGGATATCTGCAAACATTGAAAGGGGATTTTGCAAACGCAGACAAAAATTTTGATAAAGCCGAAAAAACACTTCCGAAAACAGAACTGGCAGGTTATCAGTTAAGATTGTTGCGGTTTGTAAATAATATGAGTAAAATTGACAAGCTTACTGATAAAAATGAAAAAACAATTCTGGCCGATTTGAATTGGCTTTACAATGAACTTCCGAAGACTTACAAAGGACAGGAATTTCGTTATGAAAATGCAGCACAATGGAGTAAAAATTATTTAGCAGTATTGTATAAAGCAAAAGCAAATCCGGTGATGGCTGAACTCTTTGGTTCTTCGAATTATGGATATTGGAGTTCAGGAAATACTTTTTATGATAATGAAAAAGATTTATTAGACATGAAAGCATTCTTGACTAAATCCAATAAAACTGAAATTGAAAAAATTGCCGCCGGAATTTATCATTTGAAATTAAAGGATATTAATAATTTTCAGGCCGTTCAGGCCACTTACAAAAATAAAATTCCGGAGGCTATTGCCTTTATGCAGCAGGCAGATTCTGTTCAGTACTATACTTTTTTAGGAAATCCGTTTAACGGAAACATAAAAGATTGTCACGATTGTGACCATGCTGCTTATCAAAAAAAGAAATATACACAAATAGAATTTTTGACTACCATAAAAGCGATGCAGGATAGAATTGCTCAAAAAGAAGATGTTTATACTAATAGTTTGTTGTTAGGAAATGCATTTTATAATATTACTTATTTTGGAAACGGCAGAACCTTCTATGAAATTAGTATATCAAGTAATGATGCCGGGACTTATTCGTGCGACATTGCTAAGATGTATTATAAAAAAGCATTTGATGCAGCAGCAACAAAAGAGCAAAAAGCAAAATGTATTTATATGATCGCAAAATGTGAACGAAACGATTATTACAATACTAAATATAAAAATGTAAGCTGGTGGGAGAGACAGGATGATAAAGTCAATTTTATTGCATGGGAAGCGTTCAAAACATTGAACAAAGAGTATTCTGATACAAAATACTATCAGGATGTAATTGCCGAATGCGGTTATTTTAATACGTATGTCAATCAATAAATTGTTTATGATATGGTAAATAGAATTGAACATATAGGAATTGCGGTAAATAATATAAATGATGCTAATATTTTATTTGAAAAATTATTAGGTGTTCCATCGTATAAAACGGAAAAAGTAGAATCAGAAAATGTAGTAACTTCTTTTTTTCAAACCGGAACCAATAAAATCGAACTTTTGATGGCTACAAATCCTGAAAGTCCGATTGCAAAGTTTTTAGAAAAAAAAGGAGAAGGAATTCATCATATCGCTTTTGATGTGGATGATATAGGAGCAGAAATTGCCCGATTAAAAAACGAAGGTTTTGTGCTGATAAATGAGAATCCAAAGCTGGGGGCCGACAATAAAATGGTTGTTTTTTTACATCCCAAAAGCACAAACGGTGTTTTAGTCGAGCTTTGTCAGGAAATCAGGTAGTTTTATTGTTTTAATAATCACTTGATAATCAATTTAATTTTTAATAAGATTTGTTAATATTGAAATTAAGTACAAATGATAGTGCAAAATATTTGGAACGAATAAAAAATAGTAGTAATATTGCAAACTCTTAACCGGTCCTATAGCTCAGCTGGTTAGAGCACCTGACTCATAATCAGGTGGTCCCTGGTTCGAGCCCAGGTGGGACCACTTTAAAAAAAGCTTCATGAAATTTTTATGAAGCTTTTTTTTTTGTTACATGTTTTTTTTGGATAAAAAAGCGATATATTTGTAGCATACTTTATGAAAGAGCCACGCTTTTGTAAAAGTCTGTAAATCAAATTTAAGGAAATTAAGATTTTAAACTATTTCGTTTTTTATGAAAATGATAAATAAAATTACGACCGTTGTTTTTGTGCTATTAGGTGGTTTGAGTATTTTTGCTCAGCCTCCTGGTCCTGGTCCTGGACCGCCGGAACCTCCTGCACCAATTGATGGTGTTGGGTTGCTGATATTGTTATTGGCCGCTATTTTATTAGGAATATATGTAATATATAAACATAAATTAAAAACAAAAGCTTTAGTGTAAACTGAAGCTTTTGTTTTGTAAAAAAAGTTTTGTTTTATTGGTTAATGGAATAAAGTCTGGTAATATATTTTCCTACTACATCAAATTCTAAGTTTATCTTTGTTCCAACTTGGAAAGTTTTGAAGTTAGTGTTTTCAAAAGTATAAGGTATTATTGAAACACTAAATTCGTCTGTTTTAGAATTTACTACTGTTAAGCTGACTCCGTTTACCGTTATTGAGCCTTTTTCGATTGTAATATTACTTAGGTTTTTGTCATATTCAAAAGTGTAATTCCAGCTGCCGTTGGCTTCTTCAATTTTAATGCAGGTTCCGGTTTGATCAACGTGTCCTTGTACAATATGTCCGTCAAGACGGTCACCAAGTTTCATTCCTCTTTCTAAATTAATGATATCCCCGGTTTTCCAGGTTCCAATGTTCGTTTTTAAAATAGTTTCCTCAATTGCGGTTACGGTATAGAAACTGTTTTTTATGGCAACGACTGTAAGGCAGATTCCGTTATGGGATACACTTTGGTCAATTTTTAATTCGTTTGTGATCGATGAATCAACTGTTATATGAAGATTATTTTGGTCTTTCTGTATTTCGTGAACCCTTCCTAAGGTTTCTATAATTCCTGTGAACATTGTTGGTTTTATTTACTAAATTTGCACATCAAAATTAGTAATAAATAATTTGAGCTCATGAATAAAAAAGCAGAAAATATAATTGTTGGGATTTCAATTGGAGATTTAAACGGTATTGGAAGCGAAGTTATATTAAAAACATTCGAAGATTCTCGTATGTTGGAATTGTGTACGCCGGTTATTTTTGCAAATGCCAAAATACTTTCTTTTGTTAAAAAAAGTTTTACATCTACAGTTCAGTTTCACGGAGTTGATAAGTTAGATCAGGTTTTGCCGGGAAAAGTGAATGTTTTTAATCTTTGGAGAGAAAGTGTTGATATAAATCTAGGTACAAACGATGAGAAAATAGGGGAATACGCTATAAAATCGTTTGTGGCTGCTACAAAAGCATTAAAAGACGGAGAGATTGATGTTTTGGTAACGGCTCCAATAAATAAATATAATATCCAGTCAGAAGATTTTAAATTTCCGGGGCACACGGATTATCTGGATCAGGAACTGGAAGGAAATGCTTTAATGATGATGGTTCACGATAACCTGAGAGTTGGGCTGCTGACGGACCATGTTCCTTTAAATGAAGTTTCTTCTCATGTGACTGAAGAATTAATTACGAGGAAAATTGAAACTATCAGAAAATCATTAATTCAGGATTTTAGTATTGTAAAGCCTAAAATTGCGGTGTTAAGCCTGAATCCGCACGCAGGTGACGGAGGTGTGATAGGAAAAGAGGATGATTTGGTGTTAAAACCTGTCTTAAAGAAAATATTCGATGCCGGAACTATGGTTTTTGGTCCTTTTCCTGCAGATGGTTTTTTTGGAAGCGGTCAGTATGAAAAATATGACGCTGTCGTGGCAACATATCACGACCAGGGGTTGATTCCATTTAAAACATTATCATTCGGAAAAGGAGTCAATTATTCTGCTGGACTAAACAGAATCAGAACCTCGCCGGATCATGGTACTGCCTATGATATTGCAGGAAAAGATATGGCAGATTATAATTCATTTAAAGAGGCTGTTTATCTTGCAATTGATGTTTTTCGTTCACGCAGTCAGTATGAGGAGATTAGTGCAAAACCTCTTAAAATAAAAGAAAAACAGTTATAAACAAAAAAAGGTGAATAAGATTATTAGTTTTATAATAATTTTATATCTTTGCACCCCAATTCAGGTATCTGAGTTTTAGAGCCTAATTGTACAAATTGATGTTGAAATGAGCAAAACAAAAGAATTTTTAATTCCGTTTGTGGGATTAAAGCTAGGCAAACACCATTTTGAATATCAAATAAGTAACAAGTTCTTTGAGGACTTTGATTATGATGAGTTTCAAAATTCGGATATCAAAGTTACTTTAGTTTTAGATAAGAAAAGCAATATGCTGGAACTGGATTTTAAGCATAAAGGAACAGTAAATGTACCTTGTGATCTTACCAGTGAAGATTTTGATTTGCCTGTAAAAGGAAAGATGAAACTCATCGTTCGTTTTGGGGAAGAATTTAACAATGACAATGAAGAGTTATTGATTCTCCCTCATGGTGAATTTGAGATAGATGTGGCACAATACATTTATGAAATGATTGCATTGTCAATTCCGCAAAAGAGAATTCATCCGGGTGTAAAAGACGGAACGTTGCAGACAGAAGCCCTGACAAAACTAAAGGAGTTAAAAGTTAAGGAACAAAAGGAAGAGAGTAAACAAGAAGAAGATATTGACCCGCGTTGGGAAAAATTAAAAAAACTATTAACGGATAAATAATATAGTAAAATGGCACATCCTAAGAGAAAAACCTCGAAAACAAGAAGAGATAAAAGAAGAACACATTATAAAGCTACTGTAGCTCAAATCGCTACATGCCCTATTACAGGGGAAGCGCATTTATACCACAGAGCTTACTGGCATGAAGGTAAAATGTATTACAGAGGGCAAGTTGTTATCGATAAATCTGAAGCGGTTGCTTAATACGTTTTTGTAAATGATATTAGAACTCTCACTATGTGAGAGTTTTTTTTGTTGGATACAACTTTCTTTTTTAAGGAAATTTACGACAATACGTTTAGAAATTTTTTTGTAATTTTCAAGTCTTTTAAAAATTTTTCAAATACACTGTATTTGACAGGAAATAATAGAATATAATGAATACAATCACAGCCGCAATTACCGCTGTTGGAGGATACGTTCCTGACTTTGTACTTTCTAACAAAGTACTAGAAACAATGGTTGATACCAATGATGAATGGATCACTACCCGTACCGGAATAAAAGAAAGAAGAATTCTTAAAGATGCTGATAAAGGAACTTCCTATCTTGCTATAAAAGCAGCACAAGATTTAATAGCAAAAGCCAATATTGATCCGTTGGAAATTGATATGGTAATAATGGCAACTGCAACACCAGATATGATGGTAGCAGCTACAGGTGTACATGTTGCTACAGAAATTGGTGCCACAAATGCATTTGCTTACGATTTACAAGCGGCTTGTTCCAGTTTTTTATACGGAATGTCTACGGCAGCAGCTTATGTGCAATCAGGACGTTATAAAAAAGTATTATTAATTGGTGCAGATAAAATGTCATCAATTGTAGATTATACAGACAGATCTACCTGTATTATTTTTGGGGATGGGGCCGGAGCGGTTTTATTTGAACCAAATTATGAAGGTCTTGGATTACAGGATGAGTACTTACGAAGTGATGGTGTTGGACGCGATTTTCTTAAAATCCCTGCTGGAGGATCTTTGATCCCGGCCTCAGAAGAGACCATTAAAAACAGACAGCACAATATTATGCAGGATGGTAAAACAGTATTTAAATATGCTGTTACCAATATGGCTGATGCTAGTGAATTGATTTTACAAAGAAATAATCTGACAAAAGAAGATGTGAGCTGGTTAGTACCACATCAGGCAAACAGACGTATTATTGATGCTACTGCCGGCAGATTAGATCTTGAAGATTCTAAAGTACTTGTAAATATCGAAAGATATGGTAATACAACTTCTGGAACATTGCCATTAGTGCTGGCTGACTTTGAGAATAAGTTTAAAAAAGGAGATAATGTTATTTTTGCCGCTTTTGGTGGTGGATTCACCTGGGGATCTATTTACTTAAAATGGGCTTACGATAAGAAATAAATTAAAACTAAAAACGAATCATTATGGATTTAAAAGAAATTCAAAACCTAATCAAATTTGTAGCAAATTCGGGAGTTGCAGAGGTTAAGTTAGAAATGGATGATGTAAAAATCACTATCAGAACAACTTTAGAAACAAATGTAACTGAAGCTACTTATGTACAGCAATTACCAGCTCAGGCTGCATTGCCACAAGCAGTTGCTCCACAACAAACTGCACCGGTAGTTGTAAACGTAAGTAGTGAAGCGGCTGCTCCTGCTGAAAATTCTAAATTCGTTACTATAAAATCTCCAATTATCGGAACATTCTACAGAAAACCGTCTCCGGATAAACCAGTTTTCACTGAAGTAGGAAGTACAATTGCTAAAGGCGATGTTCTTTGTGTAATTGAAGCAATGAAATTATTCAACGAAATTGAATCAGAAGTTTCAGGTAAAATTGTAAAAATTCTTGTTGACGATATGTCTCCGGTAGAATTTGACCAGCCTTTGTTCTTAGTTGATCCATCTTAATCTTAGATCGTTAGATCATTAGATTTTAGACTTTTTCGGAAGTGCCTGAAATCTAATTATCCAATTATCTAATTATCTAATTATCTAATTTTAAAAAGATGTTTAAAAAAATATTAATTGCGAATAGAGGAGAAATTGCACTACGCGTAATACGTACATGCAAGGAAATGGGAATCAAGACTGTAGCAGTTTACTCTACGGCCGATGCGGAAAGCTTACATGTTAAGTTCGCAGACGAAGCGGTTTGTATTGGTCCTCCTCCAAGTAACTTATCGTATTTAAAAATGTCAAACATTATTGCTGCTGCAGAAATTACAAATGCAGATGCAATACATCCGGGATACGGATTTCTTTCAGAGAATGCTAAGTTCTCTAAAATTTGTCAGGAACACGGAATCAAATTTATTGGTGCGGCTCCTGAAATGATCGACCGAATGGGAGATAAAGCTTCTGCAAAAGCTACTATGAAAGCAGCAGGAGTTCCATGTGTGCCAGGTTCAGACGGATTGCTAGAATCTTTCGAGCACGCCCAAAAAGTGGCTAAAGAAATTGGTTATCCGGTTATGATGAAAGCTACTGCCGGTGGTGGCGGAAAAGGAATGCGTGCCATCTGGAAAGAAGATGAGCTTTTAAAAGCATGGGAAAGCGCACGTCAGGAAGCAGCTGCAGCATTTGGAAATGACGGAATGTACATGGAGAAACTTATCGAAGAACCACGTCATATCGAAATTCAGGTTGTTGGAGATTCTTACGGAAAAGCATGTCACCTTTCTGAAAGAGACTGTTCTGTTCAGCGTCGTCACCAAAAATTGACTGAAGAGACACCTTCACCTTTCATGACAGATGAATTGCGTACAAGAATGGGAGAAGCGGCTGTAAAAGCAGCTGAATTCATTAAATACGAAGGAGCCGGAACTGTAGAGTTTTTAGTGGATAAACACAGAAATTTCTATTTCATGGAAATGAATACACGTATTCAGGTAGAGCATCCAATTACTGAACAGGTAATTGATTATGATCTGATCCGTGAGCAGATTATGGTTGCAGCCGGAATTCCAATTTCTGGTAAAAACTATCTTCCTGAATTACATGCTATAGAAGTTCGTATTAATGCGGAAGATCCTTATAACGATTTCCGTCCTTCACCAGGAAAAATTACAACGCTTCACATGCCAGGAGGACACGGAGTTCGTTTAGACACTCACGTTTACTCAGGATATAGCATTCCGCCAAATTACGATTCAATGATTGCGAAGTTAATTACAACCGCGCAGTCCCGTGAAGAAGCGATCAGTAAAATGAGAAGAGCTCTGGACGAATTCGTTATCGAAGGAGTAAAAACAACTATACCTTTTCACAGACAATTAATGGATGATCCAAAATACATCGCAGGAGATTATACAACTGCTTTTATGGATACTTTCAAAATGAATAGTCCGGAATAATTACTAAACCTCATTGAAAAATGAGGTTTTTTTATGCAAAGATTTAACTGAAAAATGCATATTATTTAATCCAGATTTAAAATTAATACGATCTAAAGGAAATATTTTTGCGAGCAAAAAATATGAAATCTTTTTTGTTTTTCGGTATTGCACTTTTTGCAGGCTTTATAATAATGTCATTTAATCCCGGAGATAACGAATATGTAACTACGAACGCTTTAATTAATCACGGATTAAAAACTTTTAATAATAAGTTAGCTGTTTTAAAATCAGATGTACGTCTTTTTCAGCAGGGTAAGATTTCAAAAGAAGACTTACAAGTATCGTTAAAAAATACCAGAAATTCATATAAGGAAATAGAATTTTATATTGCATATCATTATCCTGAATTTTCCAAAACACATCTTAATGCCGCACCATTATTTCATATAGAAGGTACAGGAACTGCTTCAAATACTTTGCCTCCGGAAGGATTGCAAGTGTTAGATGAACTTGTTTTTTCAGATGAAGCCGGGATGCAGCAAAATAAGATCGTTGAAATGACAGATTTTCTTTATAACAGCTATAATGATTTTTATCTGAGCGTATTAAAAAACGGCTTTTCAGAAGAGAAGAATAAAACACTGCCATTGCGTATAGAGCTTATTAGAATTTATACTATGGGTATTACAGGATTTGACACACCCGGATCACTGAATGTTTTTGAAGAAGCTGTTCATGCCATGACAGGAATTGATAACTACATAAAAAAAGACGATTATTTTAAAAATTTTGACACTCGAAAAGCCGAAAATTTATTAGCAGGCAGTATTGATTATCTTTCTAAAAACACCGATTTTGATACTTTTGACCGAATAGAATTCTATAAAGTTCATCTTCAGCCTTTGTATGAAGAATTAGGCAAATGGGATAATTCTCCGGATGATTTGAAAGAGGTTTCGGGTTGGAATATTAATAATAAAAACTTTTTCAACGATGATTTTCTCGACCCTTATTTTTATACGCTTTTAAAATCATCTGAAGATAATGCGGATTTGAAATCTTTAGGCAAAGCAATTTTCTATGATGAAAGTTTAAGCAATAATGAAAAAATGAGCTGTGCCTCATGCCATTTGCCTGAAAATGCTTTTACCGATTTAAAAGCGAAATCTTTAAGCAGCGTAGAAGGAAAAACGGTTTTAAGAAACTCTCCTTCTCTGTATAATGCTGTTTTTGCTAAAAGATTCTTCTATGATTTGCGTGCTTTTTATCTTGAACAGCAGGTAGAACATGTGATTTATAATGAACAGGAATTTAATACCAGTTATGAAACCATCATTAAAAAACTAAAAACAAATTCGCAGTACAAAAAAGCTTTCAGAAAAGCCTTTACAAACGGGAATATCACCAAACAAAATTTCTCTAAAGCTTTAAGTTCATATGTAGCCTCGCTGTATTCCTTCAATAGTGATTTTGATAAATTCATGCGAAACGAAAAAGAAATTTCTGAAGATGCTAAAAAAGGATACAATCTTTTTATGGGAAAAGCTGCCTGTGCGACTTGTCATTTTGCTCCGCATTTTTCAGGATTAGTGCCTCCATTTTATAATGAAAACGAATCTGAAGTTTTGGGTGTAACAAAACAGCCGTTACAAATGTTGCCTATTGAAGTTGATGATGATAAAGGAAGAATAAACAGTAATGTTAAAAAAGAAAGTTCATGGATTTATGAAAATTCTTTTAAAACAATGTCTGTAAGAAATGCTGCTCTTACAAAACCCTATTTTCATAATGGTGCATTTTCAACACTGGAAGAAGTTATAGCTTTTTATAATGAAGGCGGTGCTGAAGGGATGGGTCTGGAAATTAAAAACCAGACATTAGCACCGGATAAACTTAACCTTGATCAAAAAGAAATAAAACAGCTGGTAGCTTTTATCAATTCTTTGACCGACATCAGTAAAGTACAGTACTAACTTAATCTTAACAGGTTAACATTAAGTTTAAGATTTGCTAATTTAGTACCATGTTTATTTAAAATGCGCTTAATACAAAGTCCGTCATAGGGGAATAACTTCGCGTGGTATAACAAAACAGACTATACCGTGAAAAGAAAATTACTTTCAGTTGCCGCTTTTTTATTGATGACTAATTCAGTTATTCAGGCACAGACCACAATTTTTGATAAAGGTTCATCATGGAGTTATGATGACAAAGGAGTAGAATTGGCAGAACAATGGAAAAATCCAGGATTTGATGTTTCAGCATGGAAATCAGGAAACGGGCCTTTAGGATATGGTGATCCTGTAACTACTACCATCACAAAACCGTTAAATGCTGCTTATTTTACTAAAGATTTTACCGTTAATTTGGCTGATCTTACCGAAACAGTGGAACTTGGAGTGATGAGAGATGATGGTATACTTGTTTTTTTGAATGGAGTAGAAGTCGTAAGAGATAATATGCCGGCAGGAGCAATTACTTATGCCACGCTATCGAGTACAACAATAGATGGAGCCAATGAAAGTGTTTACAATGTTTTCTCTATTCCAAAAGCGAATTTTGTGCAGGGAACTAACAGAATTTCGATTGAATTACACAATAGAGGTGCAGGCAGCTCTGATTTAAGAATGGATGCTTATCTAAAAAATGCAGCCCCGCCAGTAGTTATCCCTCCGGATACTTCTTGTAATGACGGGAACCATATCAGCTGTTTTACATCAATTGTACCTACAGCACAGACTTCAAAATTAATTATTCCGACGCAGCATAAATTTCAATTGATTCTTAAGGAAGGTGATCCTTATACTGAAGGAGGAGGATTTGTTGGCGGACAAAACGATTTTACCGGTTATGTTGCTAAAAAAGTAAGCGGTACGCCGAGCAGCACAGATGGATATCTTTCTGTAAACCATGAAACAAATCCGGGTGGTGTTACAATGGCCGAAATTAATTTCAATGCTGCAACAAAACTTTGGCAGCTTACAAAATCAAGAGCTGTAGATTTTTCATCAGCGAGTTTAGTACAAACTATCAGAAACTGTTCCGGAGGAGTTACACCCTGGGGAACTATCGTTACTGCCGAGGAATCTGTAACGGGTAATGATACAAATGGTGATGGATACAAAGATTACGGCTGGTTAGTAGAAATTGATCCCGCTACTGCAGAGGTTTCTTCTAAAAATGCCAATGGAACGAAAGGGAAACTTTGGCAAATGGGAATCATGAATCACGAAAATGTTGTGGTTAATGATGCCGGAACTTTAGCTTATTATGGTGAAGATGGAGGAACACACATGGTATACAAATATGCGATGGATACTCCAAATGACCTTTCGTCTGGAAACTTATATGTTTTAAAACTGGATCAGGGTTTAGTAAATGGAGATCCTGTAGGTACTACAGCAACCTGGATTCAAGTTCCAAATAAAACACAGGCGGATCAAAACAATACAACTTCTTTGGCTGAATCTTTAGGTGGAACTAAATTCAACGGAATAGAAGATGTAGAAATAAGTCCGTTAGATGGTAAAGTATATTTTACAGCAAAAGGACTGGATAAAGTATATCGTTTAAAAGATAACGGAACAACAGCTTCAGAAGTAGAAGTCTTCGTTGGAGGCGGGTCAACTGTTTATAATTTGTATACGGCAGACGGAGTTAAATCTGAAGCGTGGGGAGATGGTAATGATAATTTGACTTTTGATGAATTAGGGAATCTTTGGGTGTTGCAGGATGGTGGAAAGAATTATATTTGGGTAATAGCTCCGGACCATACTCAGGCAAATCCTAAAGTTAAGCTTTTCGCTTCTATGCCAGCTGGTTCTGAACCAACAGGTCTTACTTTCACACCAGATCATAAATTTGGATTTTTCTCTATTCAGCATCCAAGCTCGTCTATTGCTACTGACGTTGATGCAACAGGAAATACGATTGATTACAAAGGAAAATCGGCTACAATAGTTATTGCACTCAAGCAAAATCTTGGTAGTGCTTCTTTAGGGACTATCGATCATACAATACAAAACGACGTTATCGTGTCTCCTAATCCAACTTCCGGAATTGTAAATGTGAATGTTAACTCAGACAATCTTAAAAATTTAAATGTTACCGCTTATAACATGTTGGGGCAGATTGTTTATAAGAAAGCTTTTGCAGAAACAAATGCTGTTTTGGAATTGGATTTTACAACTCAATTTCAATTTTCCAATATGCTGATTTTAAATATTGAAGCAGATGGTTTCCAAAAAACTGTAAAACTTCTAAAAAAATAAGTACCAATTTTATCTTTTAGCTGCCGGCATTTCACTGCCGGCAGCTTTTATATTTTATGAAAAATATACTTTTATTTATTGCAATTGTTTTTTCGGTTTCAAATGCAGCAGCACAGATTGATCCGTTAAAATATCCTACCTATACCGATATTGATGTGGCACTATTAAGTAAAAAGACGGTTTACAGTATGAGTTTTAGAAATAAAGGATTATACAATCTTCCCCCTGATCTTGTGAGAATGGATTCATTGTTTTTTCTAAATATAATGGCGAATCATTTAGAGAAAATGGATAAAGTAATATTCTCTCTAAAGCAGCTCGAAATTTTAAATGTAAATGAAAACAGTATTAAATTTATTCCGGATGAAATTGGCGAATTAAAAAAGCTAAAAACATTATCGATGAACCTTAATAATTTGAATGTTATAAATTCAGAAATTTCAAAACTTCAAAATTTGAAAATTGTACATTTTGATTCTAATAATTTAAGTGTCTTTCCTGAGGCATTGTTAAGTATACCTTCTTTGGAGGAGATTAACCTGCATAGTAATCAGATAAGTTACGTTTCAGACCGTTTAGACAAGATAAAAAACTTAAAATATCTGAACCTCTCAGCCAATCAAATTAATGATTTAGGGGAGCTAAAATTGCCAAAATATTTAAAGTATTTAGAATTACAAAAAAACCGTATTGTAAAAGTTCCTGAAACAATATTTCAATCTAAAAATATAGAGTATCTAAATATAAGTGATAACGCTATAACTCAGATTTCTCCAAAAATTAAGGGACTTGAAAATGTTGTAAGTATGAATTTGGCCAATAATAAACTAAAAGAACTGCCGGAACAACTTCGGTATTTAAAAAAACTCAAAACTCTGGTTTTGGTTGGTAATCCTATGAGTAAAGAGACTATTGCTGGCCTGAAAATCTTAATGCCTGATACAGCTATTTATTTTTAAAGTAATAATTCAAATTAGCAGATAAATATTATCAGACCTCATGATATGAGGTTTTTTTATGGAACGCTATTGCATTAAACTAATATATTTTATTTAGTCTATGGAGTGACAAAAAAAAGCTACATCGATATGATGTAGCTTTTTTTATTTTTTTAAACTTAATTAGTCTTTTAGTTTAAAAGTAACTCTTCTTACTAATTTTCTTGCAGTAGCAGATTCTTTATCCACAGAAGTATCTACACCGCCACTAATTACATTTATTCTTTCAGGAGCAATTTTTGCTTTAAGAAGAATATCTTTTACATTGTTAGCTCTTTCGACAGCTAATTTTTCATTATATGAAGCATTACCAATTTCATCAGCATAACCAGTAATATCAACAGAAGCTGAAGGATTATTTCTTAAATAATTTAGTACAAAATTAATACCATCCATTGAAGAATCGGTTGGAGTAGATTTGTTGAAATCAAAATAAGCCGCAACATAACCTCCGTTAACTAAGTTTGTTATTGATTCTTTATCGCTTACCGGAGCATCAGATTTATTTCCATAAGTTCTAGTTAAGTAACCTTCCAATTCGTCAGGAACACCATTGTTGTTTAAATCCACAGCTCTTCCTTTTGAATCTACCAAAAGTCCGGCAATTGTATTAGGCTCTAAATCTAAATAATCAGCTACGCCATCTTTATCACTGTCGATTAACATTTTTTCAAGGTTGTCAATTCTTTCTCTTTGAGCAAATGTATCATTGTCAATAAGAGTAACCCAGTCAGCATGTTTTTCATTTTTACCCAAGTATAATGTCAAACCTATAGTACCATTAAGCAGAGCTCCGCTCAAACCTTTGTCCTGATTTATTCCGGCTGCATCGTATGTGTAGCCTTGAAAACCATTCATGATAGTTGAAAAATCCCCAGTCAAAACCAATTTGTTTGAAAGTTTAACCTGACCAGTTATACCAATAATAAAATTCAGCATATTGTCATCTAATGAAGAGTTTTTGTCTTCAAAGTATGCCGCGCCAATACCTGTATGTGCTAGTAAACCAATAGTATTTGTCCATGTTTCAAAATTCATGATTCTTCCTAAATTAGCTACACCCTGAACATCAAATCTATAATATCTAGTGTCAAAAGAAGGTGAGTTTTTGTCTTCCTGGAAACTGTTGTAACCTAAATCAGCTTTCAAACCAAATTTGTTATTGAGCATATATCGTACTCCTAAATCAACAACAAAAGGGTTTATAGGTGCTGTGAAATATTTCATTGGTTTTTGTGGCTTGTTAAATCCACCTGCAAGTTCGACAGACCATTTGTTGTAATTTCCATCAGTTAAACTTTCGACAGTGTTTGTTTGAGCATTAGTCGTTACAACTGTTACAAGTAAAACAAGTAATAGTATAATTTTTTTCATTTTATATTCCAATTTTAAAATTTTTGCAAAATTACAATTTAATTTTTAACATTTAAGCATGGGCCTAACACAATTATTATGAATTGTTTGCGATTATGTTAAAAATTTTTTTAAGGTCGTAATTTTTGTATTACTATTCTGTTTATTATGAATTCTTTTTGGTTTTGAATGGATTCAAAAATCTTTTATTTCGTATTAAGTATTTTTAAAGAATAGATATGAATTTTTATTATACAAATGGTATACTACAATTTATCATATAATCTATCACCTTTAAGATGTCAAAATCAGAATATAATAAAAGCAGAAACACTTTTGTGTATATATTTTACACACTTTTTTTTACAAATTACACACTTGTTATTAATTTTAAAAAAGCTTATATTTGTTTAAATTCCTTAAATACAAGGATTTACATGTGTTTATGTGTGGGGTTTTAGTTCCGGCACAATAATTTCATTACTTTATGTGTAAAACGATTATAAATATTAATTAAAATATACACATTATGAAAAATTTATTTTTATCAGCCGCAATTGTTTTAGGAGGTTTAACTTCATTTGCATCAACTTCCCCAATTTCAAATAATATTGTAAAAATTATCCCTGTTCAGGACGAATATACCGAAGTTAAATTAGAAGAAGTGCCTGCGGCAATTACGGACGCACTTAAAAAAGCATATCCTGACGCTGTACTTACAAAAGCATATAAAAATGCAAAATCAGAATATAAATTAGATGTTAGTGTTGGTGATAAAGTAGGTAATCTTTTTGCTAATGCAGACGGTACATGGATCAAAAAATAAGCACAATAATCTTTAAAACATATTATTATGAAAAAGTTAATCTTATCAGCAGCAATAGTTTTAGGAAGTTTGTCAATTCATGCATTTGCTTCAAGTCCTGCAAATGTAATTACTAAATCCATATTCCAGGACGATTATAAAGAAGTTGATGCTGTCCCTGCAGCTATTAAAACAGGTTTAGATAATGCTTATCCAGGTGTAAAACTTGAAAAAGCATTCGTAAACAGCAAAAAAGAATACAAAATCGAAATAACAGTAAGAGGTGAAAAATCTACTGTTTACACAGATGAGAAGGGAAATATCATTAAAAAATAGTTAAAAGAGGCATTATGAAAAAATTAATTTTATCTGCAGCAATTATTTTGGGAGGTTTATCAGTTCAGGCAGCTGTTTCTGAAAGAAAAATTTCAACTGTTAATTCTTTTATTTTTCAGGATGAATACACAGAAGTTGCTTCAGATGCAGTTCCGGCAGCTGTAAAATCTACAGCAGAGAAATCTTTTCCAAACACTAAACTCGAGAAGGTATATAAAAATGCAAAAAACGAGTATAAACTGGAAATTTCAAACGGCGACAAAAAGTATACAGTTTTTACAGATGCATCAGGAAATATAATTAAAAAGTAACTAAAATTTAAATCATTATGAAAAAGTTAATTTTATCCGCAGCGATTGTTTTTGGAAGTTTGTCAATCTATGCATCAACAATTACTGATGCTCAACCACAAAAAACTTCCGTAGTTTTTCAGTCTGAATATACTGAAATTAGTAAAGATGACGTTCCGGCAGCTGTGAAAACTGCATTAGAAACAGCTTATCCTGGTGCCGTGCTTGAAAAAGCGTATAAAAACGACAAAAACGAATACAAATTAGATATAGCAGTTGGAGACCAAAAGGCTACTGTTTACTCAGATGCCAATGGAAACTGGTTAAAAATATAATTAGGTGAATTAGATTTATGTTTTTGGTGAAAAAGAGATTGCTTACAGCAGTCTCTTTTTTTTTTGCATAATTTTGTGAAAATACTGTATTAATAGTGGTATTTTAGCAAAAAGTCCCAAAAAGCACATGCCGAAGATATTATTAATAGAAGACGATATTTCATTTTGCAAATTATTGGAAAGGTTTCTGGTAAAAAAAGCATTTGATGTAACTATTGCTTTCTCCGCAGAAGAAGCCCGATCCTATATCAAAAAAGAATCTTTCGATTTGATTTTGACAGACCTTCGTTTGCCTGATGCTGACGGAATTGTTTTAATGTCTGAATTTAAAACTGCTTATCCTCAAATCCCTGTTATACTCATGACAGGCTACTCTGATGTAAATACCGCTGTAAAAGCAATAAAAAACGGAGCATCTGATTATATTTCAAAACCATTTAATCCTGATGAAGTTTTATTGGTTATTACCAATGCTTTGCAGTCTGATCCGGCTGAAAAAGTGACAGTAAAAGAAAAAAGAGTTCCGGCTAAACAAGCCCCTGTTGAAAATGAATTTGTAAAAGGAATTTCTGTTGCTTCCAAAAAATTATTAGAACATATTAAACTGGTTAGTCCTACTGATATGTCTGTTTTAATTATAGGGGAAAGCGGAACCGGAAAAGAAATTATAGCCAAAAGTATCCATCAGCAAAGCCATAGAAAAAGCAACAATTTTATAGCTGTTGACTGCGGTGCGATTCCAAAAGAATTGGCAGCTAGCGAATTCTTCGGACATTTAAAAGGATCTTTCACGGGAGCAATCAGTGATAAAACAGGATATTTTGAAGCAGCGAATGGCGGAACTATTTTTCTGGACGAAATAGGAAATCTTTCTTATGAAAATCAAATTCAGTTGTTAAGGGCACTTCAGGAAAGAAAAATTAAACCGGTTGGAAGCAACAAGGAAATTAATGTTGATATCCGGATTATTACAGCAACAAACGAAGATTTGCGTGAAGCTGTTAAAAATGGGGATTTCCGTGAAGATTTATACCATAGAATTAATGAATTCTCTATTCAGTCGCCTTCACTAACAGACAGAGGAGAAGATTTGATGGTCTTTGCAGATTACTTTTTAGAAAAAGCAAATCAGCAGTTAAATAAAGATATTATCGGATTTTCACCGGAAGTTGTGGCCATTTTTCAAAAATACAGCTGGCCCGGAAATTTACGAGAACTTCAAAATTGTATTAAACGCGCTACGCTTTTGTCTCAGGGAGATTTCATTGAAAGTGATGTTTTGCCGATTGAGTTTTTTCAAACAGAAAAATCAGGTACTTCAGGCAGTTTTTCTTTGTCAGACAATGAAAAAGAAGCCATTATCCATGCTTTATCCAGAACTCAAAATAATAAATCTGAAGCGGCAAAGCTTTTAAAAATAACCCGAAAAACACTTTACAACAAACTGAAGCAGTATAATATTGATTAAAGAACTTCTTTCTTTAAACCATCAAAAAGGAAATCTATTTTAATTTTTAAATTATTCAAAAGAGATTCTAAATCTGAATTCTTCAAAGTATTTTGTTCTAATATTTTAAGGGTTGCCCCAATTTCGTGAGCATGTATTTGCCTGAACATAGGAGCCATTCTATGACTGATTGCATTTACTTCGGCTATGTTTTTTTTCTGCACGGCATATTCCAAAGCTTTTAAATTCCGCATTGTACTTTCTATAAATGATCTGATGAACTCTTTTGCCGATTCATTATCATTTCCTAAAAACTCTTTTAAGGTTTGTAAAGAATATGTTTTTGAAGAAATTTCCTCTTCCGTTTTTACAATTTTATTATCAAAATTTATAGTATTGTCTACAACTTTCTGAATGGTTTCAAGTAAGACTTTTGGTGAATAGGGTTTGTTTATCACTGTCGAAAAACCAGCATTCGTATAAGTAGAAAAATCTAAATCTGTTCGCCCTGTTATAGCAATAATGGGCTGGTTTTTATAAAAGGAACCCGTTTTGCTTTTTAATTTTTTAACAAACAAGAAGCCGTCAATTTCAGGCATTTGAATATCTGTAATAATGAAATCAAAATCGGTATCTTGAATAGCTTCCAACGCTTCTGCTGCACTCGTAAATGATAAAACCTGATGTTCCTGCTGTTTTAAAACAGTACTGGTTAAATTCAGCAAATTGATATCATCATCGAGAACAATAAAAGTATATTTTTCAGGGTTCGGAACAATTCCTTTTGATTCCGGATCTGACAGGCTTACACTCGTATCAAACAACAGTGGCAGTTTGATTTTAAAAGTACTTCCTTCTCCAAATGTACTTTCAAGCTTTAATTTTCCGCCTAAGATGGAAATAATTTTTTGGCAGATGGCAAGTCCTAAACCTGTTCCGCCATATTTTTTTTCGATATTTTCATTCGCCTGGGCAAATTCTTCAAATACCAGTTTCTGGTTCTTCTTTTCGATTCCAATACCTGAATCTTCAACGGTAATGGCAAAAAAATTATTGTCTTCAGCAACATAAGCACTGATTCTTATAAAACCCTGTTCAGTAAATTTATAAGCATTTCCGATAATGTTGCTTAAAATCTGTTTCAGGCGAAACGGATCGCCAACGATTTTTGTGTTCAGCTTTTCATCAACATTGATGATGAGATCAATATTTTTTTGTTTGTAAACCGTCTGAATACTTTTAGCAACTTCATCAATAATTTCAGGTAATAAAAAAGGAACTTTTTCAATCGTGATTTTTCCGGCTTCTATTTGAGAAAAATCGAGTAAATCCTGTACCAGCTGCGTAATATATTCAGAAGAGTTTTTAATGTTCTTAATAAAATAGGACTGTTTGGTGTTGACATCAGAATTGCCTAAAAGTTCTGAGTATCCCACAATTGTACTCAAGGGTGTTTTTAAATCATGACTTACTGTTGAGATGAGCTGTTCCCGGCTTTTAAGAAGGTTTTTAGTTTTAAAATTGGCAATCTCCAGCTGTTTTTTATACAATTGCGATTTCGAATAATCACTTACAATTATGATAGAGAAAACAACAGTAAGTAAAAGACCCACAATAGCTGAAACAGTGACGATTTCATTTACTTTTTTAAGTGACTTTTCTTTGAGGGAATTGTTCTTAATTGAATTGATAATAATTTCCCGCTCAATAATCCGAAGTACTTTTCGGAGCTGTTCAGAGATGGCAATTTCATTTTTTAATAGTTTGTTTTCTTCAAAATTGAGTGATTCCTTTTTCTTCTCTGCTTTTTGTTTTACATCACTCAAAAGCTTTTTTGAATTGGCCAGAATAGAATCAGAAGCTTGTTTGGTAAGCGTATTGGTGCTGTCATCGGGAATATTCTGATTGAGATAATCAACATATTTTTGCAGTACATTTCGCTGGTAACTCCCTAAATCATTTGGGTTTTTTGTAAAATCCTGAAGTTCCAGTTTTCGGAGTTTGAACTCCATTTTGGTGATTTCGTCAATAGCAGTATTAACAGAAACTTCATCCTCAGCTTTATTTTTTATAGTTTTTAATTGTCTGATGTTTTCTGTTTTTTCAGATAATAGATAAGTAACACTGTCTAATAAAACCTTCTGATAATCTGTAGTAACAATTTGTTTCAGTGTATCTAATCTCGATTTTAGGGAGTCTGTTTCGATAAGGTAGCTTTTAAAATCTTTTTCAGAGTTGGTCTGAATTGTTTTTCGGGCTAAGCTTTCAGTTTTATACACATTCGAAAAAAGCTTGCTGACCCTTAATATTTTTGTTTTTTCAAAGGCAATTTTATCTTCTAATTTATTGTAAACTACATTTTCAGAATATAAAAACCACCCCACAACTACTACTAATCCGACCAGAGTAAGATAGCCGAAAAGGACTTTAATGGGCATGTAGCTTCTTTTGCTTTCCATAAATTAGGATTAAGGAATTTATTTTTTTTGAAATGATTACTGCAATTTATTCAATATTTTCTGTTTTAAAAAGCCAAACTTTCTATAAAAAAAGCCACAGACTGTAAATCTGTGGCTAGAAATTTTTTGTTTATTTATTAAAGGGTTTCGTTTAGCCATTTAAAAAATTCGTTTTGCCAAACCTGTGCATTCTGAGGTTTTAAAACCCAGTGATTTTCATCAGGGAAATAAAGAAAGCGGCTCTTGATACCTCTTAACTGCGCCGCCTGAAATGCCTCCTGGCTTTGTCCGATTGGTACACGAAAATCTTTTCCACCCTGAATAATTAAGATAGGTCTGTTCCAGTTTCCAACTAAAGTCGCAGGATTAAATGTTGTATATGTTTTTTGTGCAGCGACATTGTCTTTTTCCCAGTAAGCACCGCCAAAATCCCAGTTGCTAAAGAAAACTTCTTCAGTGGTTCCAAACATACTTTGTGTATTGAAAACACCATCGTGGGCGATGAAAGTTTTAAAACGGTTTTTGTGAATTCCGGCCAGATAAAATACCGAATATCCTCCATAACTTGCACCTACGCAACCTAAACGGTTTTTGTCAACATAGTTTTCTTTGGCAATATCATCGATTGCAGACAGGTAATCGTCCATAACCTGACCCCCCCAGTCTTTACTGATCTGCTCGTTCCATTCTACACCATGGCCCGGCATTCCCCGACGATTTGGCGCCACAACCACATACCCTTTTGCTGCCATTAAAGAGAAATTCCAACGGAAAGAATACGATTGTGTCAACGGACTCTGAGGCCCTCCCTGACAGAACAATAGAGTAGGATATTTTTTTGAAGCGTCGAAATTTGGAGGCAAAATTACCCAAACCAGCATTTTTTTGCCGTCAGTGGTAGTTACGTAACGCTTTTGTGTTTTGCTCAGGGTTAAAGTTTTGTATGTTACTGTGTTTACATTCGATAATTGCTTCCAGGTATTTTTCTTCAGATTAAAAGAATAAATTTCTGAAGCATGATTCATGTCGGATCTCGTTACAATAATGTCATCGCCGGAGAAACCAACTAAGTCGTTTACATCAAAATCACCATTTGTCAATTGACGAACTGTAATTGCAATTCTGGTTACTCCCGGAAAGTTTACCGTAAAAAGCTGTTTTGTGCCGTCAATTGGAGCTACAAAAAATACTGTTTTCCCGTCTTTGCTCCAGATAAAATTATCTACAGTTCCGTTCCAGTTTGCGGTTAAGTTTTGTTTGGTTCCTTTAAACTCAACAATAATATCGTTTTTATCCGACTCGTACCCGTCGTGTTTCATTTGCAGCCATGATAAATTTCCTGTTGGAGAAAATTGAGGAGCGGTATCGTAACCCAAATTGCCTTCGGTTCTGTTTACTGTTTTTTGATTTTCTAAATTGTACTCATAAATATTGGTGTCAGTAGAAATTGCATAAGCTGTTCCGGCTTTTTTCTTGCAGACATATATAATACTTTTACTATCCGGTGACCAGATGTAATCTTCATCACCGCCAAAAGGTTTTTGAGGGCTGTCAAAATTTTCCCCCTTTAAAATATCAATTCCTGTTGCGCCATCTTTGTTTTCCTTATAAAAAACGTGATTAAATTTACCTTCGTTCCAGGTATCCCAATGGCGATAATCCAGACCGTCATAAATCTGAACTTCTGATTTGTCAAGATTCGGGTAGAAATCTTTTCCTAAAACCTTTTCCAGTTTTACTTCTTCATTGTATACCAAATATTTTCCGTCAGGCGAGATATTCTTGTCGGTCAGAACATCTTTAGTATCTTTAAGTTCAGTTGCATCTCCTCCCTTTACAGGCAAAATGTAAAATTTAGAATTCGATTTGTTTTCCTCAACAGAAGGAGTTGAAACTTTAAAAACAACATTTTTGCCGTCTTTTGAAAGTCCAAGTGGTGTTAGTCTTCCTAATTTCCATAGCAATTCCTGTGACATTACATTCTGTCCGATAGCGTTTAAACTCATCATTATTAAGGTTATAAATAATACTTTTTTCATAATAAAAAATCCTGATTTTTGTGGGGCTAAAAATACAACATTTAAAGCCGGGATAGTTAAATTTTAAACTCCAATTTTGAAAATTCCAAATTCCAAATTCTTTGCGAGAGTATAGTCGAAGGTTTTAATTCCTCTTAGTGATACGAAACTCTGGAGATTAAGTTTTTGGAATTTTGTCTAAAGATTGGAATTTGGAATTTAAAAAATTGTAATTTACCCCAAGATTGGGATTTGGAATTTAAGATATTGGAATTTAATAAAATGCAGAGATGGAGCTTAGTTATTGGGAACTAAAAAACTGGTTTACAAATGTAGACAATACCATAGTTGGGAGTGGGATTGTAGGACTTCATGCAGCATTACGCCTGCGCGAAAGATTTCCGGATGCAAAAATTCTGGTATTAGAAAAAGGAATACTGCCTCAGGGAGCCAGTACCAAAAATGCGGGTTTTGCCTGTTTTGGAAGTATTTCTGAAATAATGGAAGACTTGAAAACCCATACAGAAGAAGATGTAGTTCAGCTAATAGAAAAACGCTGGCAGGGATTACAATTGCTTCGAAAAAGGCTAGGAGATAATGCCATAGATTTCAGGCCTCATGGTGGTTATGAATTGTTTTTAAAAGAAGATGAATTTGGGTTTAATGAATGTATTTCTAAAATTCCTTTTATAAATGAAGTTTTGAAACCGCTTTTTAAAGCAGATGTTTTTACAAAAGAGATTGACCGTTTCGGGTTTGAAAATATTCAGGAGTATTTGATTTTTAATCCGTTTGAAGCGCAGATTGATACCGGAAATATGATGCAGGAATTACTGAAACAAGCTGTTGCTGCCAATATTTTAATTCTGAACCAGCAAATTGTAACTTCTTTTAGTGATGCCGGCAGCCATGTCGAAGTAGTGTTGAATGATTTTAGTTTTAATACTAAAAAATTACTTTTTGCAACGAACGGTTTTTCAAGTACATTAACCAATGGTGCTGTACAGCCTGCCCGGGCTCAGGTTGTAATTACGGAGCCTATTCCGGGGTTAGATATTAGGGGAACTTTTCATCTGGATCGCGGGTATTATTATTTCAGGAATATTGGCGACAGAATTTTGCTTGGCGGAGGAAGAAACCTGGATTTTGAAACAGAAAATACTACCGAATTCGGTCAAACCAAAATTGTGCAAAATAAATTGGAACATTTGCTGAAAAATGTAATTTTACCAAATCAGAATTTTCAGATCGCCCATCGCTGGAGCGGTATTATGGGAGTCGGAAACAGTAAAAAACCTGTTGTGTCGCAACTGTCTGATAACGTGTTTTGTGGAGTGCGTTTAGGCGGAATGGGAGTAGCAATAGGAAGTTTAATAGGAACAGAATTAGCAGATTTAATATAGCAACAATTTAACCAGACTAGTAATCTAAAAACAATCCAAAACATGCAAAAAACTAGACTTGTTGTTCTTTTTTCGATTTTTAACCTACTTTTTTTACGGGCAAACACAATTGCCGAAAACAAATTTGAAGAATCTAATTTTAATGTTACCGTTTCTTACACAGGAGATGTCGAGGTCAAATTTAATGATTATGATTACATGTCAACTTATGAATGGCAATTTGAATATGGTCCAATTGGCTTTAAATCCGGACAAGGTATCCTTACAACTGTTTCAGGAATACACTTTTATCGATTTAAGGTAAACCCTTTGTCTGGTTATGATTTTAGAGTTAGACAAAGATACTTGACTAATAATAATCTTGTGTGGACAGGCTGGTCTTCGGCAAAAACAATTTTCCCAACAAGTGATAAAGTTTTTTCGGTAGGATATACTACGAATTTTGATACTCAAAGTGAAACAAAATTAGAATGGAGGGGGTTAATTTATAAAAATTCTTCGAGTACTGCAGGGATCTATGAGACCCAAAACAATCATAGTGAGAATAATAAACCAGGATTTTCAATGAATATGACAAATTATAATTATGCGGATGGTTCTGAAATAGCTTTAGTATCTCCCAAATTTAATGATTTGGCAACCGATCGAAAAATAAAATTTTGGACCTATGGCTATGGACCTAATAGTGAATTGCTCGTCGGAACAATGACAAACCCAAATGATTTAAGTACTTTTCATTTGCTTTCAAGTGTAGAAAATACACAAGGGTATGGCTGGCAGCAGAAAACGGTATACTTCAATAATTATAAGGGCGGTGACCAATATATTGTATTTTTATTTAAAAAGAAATATTATAGTGCCAATGAGTATGTAAATATTGATGATTTTAGCTACGAAACAGCTGCTAATTGTTATGATCTGACTAATTTTTCGCTTACAAATTTAAAACAGAATTCGGTTCAGATAAATTTTGGTTCTCAAAACCAAAATGATTATGAAGTTAGCTTAACTAATGTTGTCCGTCGTACGACCGAAATTATAAAGATGCAGGGCAGTCCTTACACTTTAACAAATTTAATTGGGAATACAGACTACGAAATTAAAGTAAGGGCTCATTGTATTGATGATTTATATTCTAACTGGACAAAAACGATTAGTTTTAAAACCCCTTGTACTGTAATTTCTGGATATTACAGCACCTCGTTTGAAGGTACAAAATATGTTGATCCTTGCTGGAGTACAATTGAAAATAATTGCTTAGTAAGATCTAGTATGGAAAATCTGGGAGAAACACCAAAACTTATAGCGAAAACAGGTGAGGCAAGTATTAGAATGTCGAATTTTGTAGGGACTTTAAATGTAGACAAAGCTTATCTTATAACGCCATATATTGGAGACTTAGACGCTGATAAAAGAATAAAATTTAGTTTGATAACTTATAGTAGTGAGGAAACATATAATCGTACAAGTCTTACAATTGGGACAATGTCTGACCCTAAAGATGCCTCAACATTTGTAGCTTTAAAGTCGATTTTACCTTCAGAAATGAATGAACTTCAAAATGATAACAAATCTTCAGAATGGAAAGAGCATACCGTTTATTTAGATAATTATATAAAAAGCAATAATCATCATTACATTGCAATTAGGTATAATAATGAAGGCAAATCACAATTTAATATTGATGATTTTATATATGAGAAAGCACCTTCTTGTAATGAACCACTAAACCCAGCGACAGTTGATTTTGGATATGATTTTGCAATAGTAAAATGGGATAATTACAAAACAGCCTCAGAATGGCAGATCGAATATGGACCAAAAGGTTTTGAACATGGAAAAGGAACTATTGTCACTGCTGTGAGTTATCCTTTTAAGATTACTGAATCGATATTAGGGGGAACTGATTATGACTTTTATGTGCGTTCTAAATGTGGGAGTAATTACAGCCCATGGTCAGATAGGGGATACTTTAGAACAAATTGTGAAGGCTTCACGGCTGGATACACTGAAGGTTTTGAAAATTCTTCTTTTGAAAAGACAGGATGCTGGACAAGAATAGTGCCGTACTTTAATCAAAGATGGTATAATAAAAATCGTTACATTTCTGATATAATAGGAAATGCGGGGACTTTAACACACAGTGGTACAAAATCTGTTTGTGTAGCAAACCAATCAGATGATCCTTTTCCGGCTGGTAAAGGCGAAGATGCTGATCGTGTTGTATTGGTTTCTCCAAGGCTGAAAGATCTTGATCACTATAAAAAAATTGTTTTTTGGTTAAAAACCAGAGCAGGAATTTCAAAAAATCCAATAGAAGTAACTATCGGTACGTTAGCTGATTCTAGAGATTATAATACGTTTACGACCTATAAAATTTTAACTGTTCCTGTCGAAAATAATGATAAATGGATCAAATATGAAGTAGAGTTTTCAGATTACTACGGAACAGATAAGTTTGTTGGTTTCAAACATAGTTCCAAAAATCAGCGATTGGATTACTTTTATATTGATGATTTTGAATATGTTCAAAATGAATGTCCAAAATCCGGGCTATTAGGTGCCAGACAATCAGGCTCTGATAGCGCTTCTTTGGATTGGAGAGATAATAATACAAAAAAAATATCAGAAAGCTGGGATATAGAATATGGACCAAAAGGTTTTGCAGATGGTCAGGGAACTATTGTCAATGTGAATACTAACCCTTATAATTTGACAGGTTTAGCGCAAGGAATCTATGACTATCGTGTGCGTGCATATTGCGAAAAAACAATTGTAAGTGAATGGTCTGATCGTTATACCTTTAAAATTGGATGTACAGAAAAAGCACCGTTTATTGAGAATTTTGATCAATATCTGCCTTATAATGAAATTCCTGATTTTTGCTGGACTAAAAATAGTTTTATTGATACTCAGATCTACGAATATAACTTACCAAATATAACCAGTGCACCACATGTCTTTTATCTCCAAAACAATGAAGATACTGCACTTTTGGTATCTCCCTATTTAGATGATTTTGATCAAAATAAAAAAATTAAATTTTGGCTTAATCAGCAAATAACTAATGCCGATTTGAAATTTGGTAACTTGATTATTGGAACTATTAAGAATCCAATTGACATAAGTACTTTTGAACCTTATCAATATATTTCATTAGAAGAATTGAGAAATCTTCCTGTGTACGGAAAAGAAATAAATGTTGACTTTTCTGAATACAAAGGAGCTAATAAACAAATCGCTTTTAGATTTGTTGCCGAGAATTTAGAATTTCAAGCAACCAATCGAGTTTTAATCGACGATATTTATTACGATCACACTTTGTCATGCAAGGATCCTGTAGATGTTGTCTTTTCAAATATAAATAGTGAATCACTGCAAATAAACTGGACGTCTAAAAATCAAACTTCAGAAAAGGTCGAGATAGAATATGGACTGACAGGTTTTGTTCCGGGAACAGGTAAAATTGCTGTTGCCAATACAAATGAAATTAAGATTTCTCATTTAGAAGAAGGAACTTCCTATCAGTTTTATCTAAAAACAGTTTGTGATTCTGGAAATTCGATTGTCGTGGGGCCAAAGAAAATTGAAACTACCTGCAAAGGTAAATCTTTGCCGTGGATGGAAAACTTTAGTAATTTAGAAAATTATGGGGCAAATGTGTTGCCAGACTGCTTTAAGCTCTTGTATGGAGATCTGATATTAGAAAAGACTCCTGTTTCAGATAATTTTTATCGTTTTGGTCCAGATTATATACGTACCGGATATGATGATACAAGTTATCTGTATATAAGAGGGAGTCATCGCACAGAATTGATGACGCCAATGTTTTTTCTGACTGCCGGCACAACATACAAGTTTAGTTTAAAAGCCAGAAATGGATACGAGTACAGGACACAAGGAGTTGGCCTGTCTGTTGGAAGAGGACAGAATGACTACAATATGGAGACAAATATTTCCCCATCGGGTTCAGGAAGACTTACAGAATATAATTATACCGATCTTTATTATTATTTTACCCCTATGATTTCTGGTGATTATAGCTTTTTAATGGATTTTTCACACTCGGGCTCTCCTAATTTATTAGCAGATAAATTTGAATTAAAAGAAGGGTATAAAATGGCTGTGGATGGAAGTAAAAAATCAACTTTTTATGATTTCCAAAATGAAGTTTCAGATGATATTGTTTTAGAAGAAACTAGAGATTCTTATATTAGTGTTGAATCTGATAGTCAATCCATCAATAATAAAATTGTTGTGATGAAAGGGAATAGTGGTTCTGATGAGTGGGTAACTGCTTCTAATAACTCTGTTTCCGGAAAAATAACAGAAAATTCAAATTCGGTTTGGGAATTAAATCAAAGAAGTATTACAAAAGTAAATGCAAAAGTAGATGCCAAAAACGCAACTTCTTTATTTATGAGTTTTGATTTGAAACAGACTTTTGTTAACAGTAATACGGAATCGATGTTTAGGGTTGTTGTAAACGGAAACGTTTTAGGTACAATACTAAAACCTGTAAAAAACATTGGAGACAATTTTGAAAAATATATGTTTGACTTAACTGCTTATGTAGGTTCAGAAATTAGAATTTCGTTACAGCATATTGGAAAATCTTATTTAGGAGATAATGCATATTTAGACAATCTTAGCTTTGCTAAAACTGTCGAAAGTTTATCGATAGATGAAAATAAAATGACAGATTTTAAATATTATCCAAATCCATTAGAAAATATTTTAAATATAGAAAGTAATTCAATAATTTCGAATTTAGAAGTTTATGATGTAAACGGACAATTACTTTTTGAGAATAAATATTCAGATTTAAAAATATCAGTCGATTTTAAACGATTTTCAGCTGGTTTATATTTGATTGTTTTAAAAAGTGAAGAAAAGAAAGAAATTTTTAAAGTGATAAAAAAATAATTGTAAGCTCTAGTTTCGATGGTGCAATTAATAAATAGTATTCAACATAATGGCAGCCAAAAAACCAACACCCAAGAAACCAACCGCAGGTAAATCTAAACCTGCTTCTAAGAAATCAAACCGTTCTTGGGGGCAAAAAATAAAATGGTTTTTCATCAAAGCTGCTTTATGGTTTTTCGGAATTTCTATTGTATGGGTTGTAATTTTAAAATACGTTCCGGTGTTTTTTACACCACTTATGGTGATACGTGTAATAGAGAATAAAATGTCTGATAAAGAAGTGTATTTCGACCATAACTGGGAACCTATAGAAAAGATTTCCAAAAATCTTCAAAAAGCGGTTATTGCCAGTGAAGACGGAACTTTCTTGTATCACAACGGTTTTGATTTTAAAGCGCTTCAAAAGGCATATAAAAGCAATGAACGCGGGCGCAGGATCCGTGGGGGAAGTACGATTTCGCAGCAAACAGCCAAAAACGTTTTTCTCTGGCAGGGAAAAAGTTATTTCCGTAAAGGTCTCGAAGCCTATTTTACAGTTCTGATCGAAATTATCTGGGGTAAAGAACGTATCATGGAAGTTTACCTGAATAGTATCGAAATGGGAGATGGCGTTTACGGTGCTTATGCAGCAACAGAGTATTGGTATAGACGTGATGCTTCTAGTTTAACGCCAATGCAGGCTGCCGGAATTGCAGCCATTTTACCAAATCCACGTAAGTTTAAAGCAACAGGATCTTCAAGTTATATCAACAGAAGAAAAGAAAGAATCGTTCGTGAAATGCGTGCTGTTGGTAAAATAAATTATGATGGAAAATAGAAACATCTTTCTTGCATTGTTTCTGTTGATTTCTGTATTGACTTTTGGACAGGGAAGATCTAAAGAAATAGGTTTTATAACTGATAATGATTTGTATACTTCATTTAAAAATGACATGTATTATACCAACGGACTGGAAATTTTTTACCGGTTTTTGTCAAAAAATAACAATGCAAAAATTAATAAAAAAATTACCGAATTCAGGGTTGGACAATATATTTACAATCCGAGGTTTATAAACGAAGAAGCTGTTACGATAAACGATCGTCCGTTTACAGGTTATCTTTTTGCAGAGGCAGGACGCAGTTTTTTCTACCAAAGCGAATCGGTTTTTAAAACTGATTTTCAGATTGGTTTCATGGGGCCTAATGCTTTTGGTGAAGAAATGCAGGAAAGTTTTCATAAAATAATTGGATATAAAAAAGTGTATGGCTGGGAAAATCAGCTGCATAATGCGTTAGCACTGCAGGCACATGTTTTGTACTCAAAAAAACTTTTTCCCAAAAAGCATCACGATTTTACAGATTTCCATTTTCAGTCGGAAGCAAATTTTGGAACTATATTCACAGGAGTTTCTACAGGTTTTTTAGCCCGTTTTGGTTTTAAAAAGCTGCTGCCGGTTTACGATTCAAATCTGCACGATGCCTCTGTTAGTTTAGAGTCTCAGTATATTATTCGGGAGTTTTACTTTTATGCAATGCCAAGCGTGAATTACCAGTTTTATGATGCGACGATTCAGGGTAGTATGTTTAATGATACAAGTCCGCTGACTTTTGATCTGGAACCCCTGCGGTTTAATGCGGAGGCGGGTTTAAAATATCGTTACAATAATTTTAATATATCGTATTCATTCCTGTATCGAGGAAGAGAATTAAAAGATCCTGTTAATAATACCAATACGGGATATTTTTACGGTTCGATTCGTTTAGGATTCTTACTGAAATAGTTTATTAAAGAGATAATTTACGGTTAACCATAAAATTGTATTTCTAAGTTTTGTAATTTTATATGACGCAGTATAAAAAATGATTTCTAACCTCTAACTTAACGCAAAAGATCATGGGAAAATTTGTAATTACCAAAAGAGCCAATGGAGAATTTCAATTTAATTTAAAGGCGGGCAACGGTCAGACTATTTTGACAAGCGAAGGATACTCAAGCAAAGCAGCTTGTTTGAACGGAATAGAATCTGTAAAAACGAATTCTCAGGATGATTCTAAGTATGATAAAAAAGAATCTTCAAACGGGAAACCTTATTTTAATTTGAAAGCATCAAATGGGCAAAGTATTGGAGCAAGTGAAATGTACGAAAGTGCATCAGCAAGAGACAACGGAATAGCTTCTGTAAAAACTAACGCCCCTGATGCAGCAACTGATGATCAAGCGTAAATTTAATTTGAAATAATATAATTGGAAAGCTCTCGTAATTGAGGGCTTTTTAATTTCTTGAAAAATTAAAGTTCTAACCTAGCCCCGATAGCAGTGAAAATCCTTTTGTGCCGGAGTTCGGCATAAAAGATTGAAACGAATAGCGGGACAAAAGTTCTGTTTGAAAACAAAATATCTGCTCCCTAAAAAAAACTAATAATACAACCTGAAATCAAGAAGTTTACAAAGGTCATAATGCTTCTCGTAGAGGGTTTCTACGATTTCAATGAGATCATCTTCTTTCTGGCATAATTTGAAAAAAGCCTTATCAACAGAGCCGGTACTGGTAAATTTATTCGAAAAAGTTCCGTAGCCTGAAATGGCTCTTGCACCGGTGATGTCCAGGAAATACTGCGCTTCCTCTTCGTTGAGATCCAGTATTTTTGAATTGGCAAAATGCAGAATTTTACCTTTCATTTTTCCTTCAAAGATTTCGGCGATTTCTTCCAGGCTGTAATAGTAGTTATTGAGGCAAATGTTGTTGGCTTCGCCTTTCATGACCAGATAGATGATTTCGTAATCCTTGAAATTATGATCGTCATAGAGCAAAGTATTGAGGCTTTCTTCGAGTCCTTCAATCGTGTCACAGGTTTTATGAATACTTGAAATTCCCTGATTAAAGGCTAATTTTTCTAAGCTTTTAACTACTTCGGTAACGGTATCGTTTTCTATATCTGAAACACCTTCCAGACAGAAAATAAATTTATCAGAATCCATGACGATTGATTTTATTATAAGCGGAGAATTTTTCCCTGACAGCAATTTAAATATAATAGCCCGGATATAAAAGAAGCTCAGAGGAGTTTAACATAATGATGAGGTTTAACCTTTAGATAATGCGCTAAAATTTTAAAAGCTTTATTTTTAGGTTAAAATTAAAGTTATGGAAATCAATTGGATAGTAATTGGAGTTGTGGCTATAGTGCTAATTGTGTTGATTTTGGTTATGATTAAAAAAAATCAAAAGGAGAAAAAGAAATTAACGGAGTTTCTAAACAATGATTTTAAGAAATCTGAAGAAGACGAACCGGATTTTGAAGATACAGTTAATGAGAAGTAAAAAATAAACCCTTGCAAATTTGATTTTACAAGGGTTTGTAGTTTGTGGAGAATATCGGATTCGAACCGATCACCTCTACGCTGCCAGCGTAGCGCTCTAGCCAAATGAGCTAATCCCCCCATAGCGAGAGCAAATAAAGTCAATTAATTTACAAAAAACAAATTTAAGATACTTTCTGGTAAAATATTTTTCAAAAACGTAACTTTACTATTAAAACTAATTTTATGAGTTCTGAAAATTCAAACGGAAGCTTAGAAACTTCCTTTCAAAATACAGTGGCGACTATTCAGTTTGGTCACCCCGCAAGTAATTCTTTTCCACGCGAATTGTTAGATCGACTGACAGCCGAAATCAATTTATTGAGCCGAAATGAAAGTATTTCAGTTATTATTTTGCAAAGCGAAGGGTCAAAAGTATTTTGTTCCGGAGCTTCATTTGATGAGCTTCTGGCGGTACAAAATGAAGAACAGGGAACCGAATTTTTCTCCGGTTTTGCTCATCTGTTAAATGCCATGCGTAATTGCACTAAATTGATTGTTGGACGGGTACAAGGCAAAGCCGTTGGAGGAGGCGTAGGTATTATTGCTGCCTGTGATTATGTTCTGGCAACGCCGGAAAGTGCTGTAAAACTTTCGGAACTTGCTATCGGTATCGGACCGTTTGTAATCGAGCCTGCCGTTTCGCGTAAAATTGGTAAAATGGCGATGACCCAAATGACTTTGGCAGCGCACGAATGGAAATCCGCAAGATGGGCCTTGCAAAACGGACTTTATTCAGGACTTCACAACGCAGATTTACTTGATGCAGAGGTTCAAAATTTTGCTCAAAAACTCAGTTCATACAATCCCGAAGCTTTATTTGAAATGAAGAAAATTATATGGGAAGGTACAGAACAATGGGAATCTATACTTATTGAACGTGCTAAAATTACAGGAAAACTCGTTTTGTCTGATTTTACTAAAAAAGCTTTATTAGAGTTTAAGAAGTAGTTTTTTAAGGAGCTGATTCCTGCTCTCCGCTATATCTTTTGTGGCGAACCCCGCCACAAAAGGATGTCGCTGCGATTAGGGCTACAAACCGTAATTCAAGACCTTTTTCTATTAAAAGACCATTTCTCACATCTATTTCCTAAATTTGCAGAAAAAAACAACCGATGAGTAATATCAGAATTACAAAACAATTTAGTTTCGAAACCGGACACGCTTTGTACGGCTACGACGGAAAATGCAAAAACGTTCACGGACACAGTTACAAATTATCGGTAACGGTTATTGGTTCGCCAATTACGGACCGATCCAATGTAAAATTCGGAATGGTGATTGATTTTTCGGATCTAAAGAAAATTGTAAAAGAAGAAATCGTCGACCAGTTTGACCATGCAACTGTATTTAACGAAACGACCCCGCATATCGAATTGGCAAACGAACTGAAAAATCGTGGTCATCACGTAATTTTAGTAGATTACCAGCCAACCAGCGAAAATATGGTAATTGATTTTGCTAAAAGAATCATATCGCGCTTACCTGCCGGAATTTCACTTTTTTCACTAAAACTTCAGGAAACCGACTCTTCATTTGCAGAATGGTTTGCGTCTGATAATTTGTAAAAAAGTAAAATGTTCTCAGTAAAATGTGAAAAGCAATATAAAGCAAACATTTACATTTTACATCTCACAATCATATTTCACAATACACAATAAATGAAAAAAATATATTTTGCTTCTGATCAGCATTTTGGAGCTCCAACTCCCGAATTGAGTCTGCCTCGTGAAAAGAAATTTGTGGCATGGCTTGACGAGGTAAAAGAAGATGCCGAAGCCATTTTTTTATTAGGTGATCTATTCGATTTTTGGTTCGAATATAAAACGGTTGTGCCAAAAGGTTTTGTTCGTATTCTGGGAAAACTTGCAGAACTTCGAGATAGCGGAATCCCAATTTTTTTCTTTGTCGGAAACCATGATTTGTGGATGCATGATTATTTTGAAACCGAATTGAATATCCCGGTTTATCATGACAATAAAGAATTTACCTTTAGTGGAAAGACATTTCTCATTGGTCACGGGGACGGAAAAGGTCCCGGAGACAAAGGATATAAAAGAATGAAAAAGGTGTTTACAAATCCTTTTTCAAAATGGCTTTTTCGCTGGCTTCATCCTGATGTTGGTGTAAGTTTAGCGCAATACTTATCAGTAAAGAATAAACTGATTTCCGGTGATGATGATGTGAAATTTTTGGGCGAAGAAAACGAATGGCTGGTTTTGTATGCTAAACGTAAACTTGAAACCAAACATTACAATTATTTCATTTTCGGACATCGCCACCTGCCAATGATTATTCCGGTGGGAGAAGATTCACAATATGTAAATCTGGGTGACTGGATTGGTTATTTTACGTACGGTGTTTTTGATGGAGAAAGTTTTGAACTTAAAAAGTTTGAGAAATAATTAATTTCTACCAGCCCCATAAACATATTCATCCAGATCCAACCGGAATAATGTTCCTTCAATCAAATCTTTTATTGATTTTATTTCCTTCATAGAAACGGCTAAATCAACTTGAGATAAAGGTGTTTTGAGTAAAAATTTATGGCAGCTGTTTTTTAGCTGGCAGGATTCGCAACAAGTATTTTCTATAAGGCTATCCTCAATCAAATCACAAAACTGATTCAATTCGGCAATAGAAAGATAAAATCCGGTTTCCCTGAAAACCAATTGTACTTTATCTAAAATTGTTTTGTTTTCCTTTTTCCAGTAAAAAGATACTCCAAAGTTGTTGTAGTATATCTGTTCAATATCTTTCATTATAAAATCCTTTATTTCAACAAATATAAATATTATTTATATTAGTTCTAAATAAAAAACAATAATAAAAAATAAAATTTTCAGTTTACTGGCACATGGTGTTGAGGTAGAATGTCAGGCTTTGTCCGGTTTTGCTCCAATTGGCCATATTTCTTTCTCTGTAAAAACTATTTTCACTGAGAGACTTAGCGGTAGAAATAGAGAAAAATTTGCTTTTTTCGTTGGCTTTTATACTTTGAAGCCATTGAATAGTGACCGCAATATCCCCCATTTCTTTATACAGATAAATATCGTAAGGTTTTAGGTCAACTGAAAATAATCCGGTTTTTTTGTCCTTTACTTCAAAAATAATGTCTTTTTCTATTACTATTTTAGAAGGCAGGCCATTTTCAATTTTATAAAAATTCAATCTGAATTTAACCGATTTAAATTCGTTAGAAGTAATATTGAAATTGAAATCATTGACTTTACAATCTTTTTTGATTTGAAATTCCATTCCTCTTTCACGACTCAAATAATCATCGGCAGTTTTGTCATGAACTGTAAAAAAATTAAAATGCATAAGACTTAGACCTTTTGCACTTCTGCCAAATTGTTTGGGCTTAGGTTTTTTAAAAACTACGACAACTTCTTTTAATGTATTTTCAGAAGGTTTCATCTCAATAGTATTATGATCAGATTTCAGTTGACTAACCAATAATTTTTTCGTTTCAAAACCAATATGAGAAAATACAACAGTATCATTTGGGGCTACTTTTTCATTGAGTTTTAATTTGAAAATTCCTTTTTCGTTTGAAACTGTTCCAGCATTTTTATTCACGATTCCTATATTTACATAAACGAGTTCTTCGTTGTTTTGAGCATTTTTTAGTTTGCCTGAAATTATCGATTCTTGAGCAGATATGATAAATGTAAAAAGAATGGAAAATAGGGTTGTAAGATATTTCATTTGCTTTTTTTAATAAAGAAATGAAATAAGATTAAAATTGAATTCTATTTTATCCAATTTTTAACTTTTTGTAGGAATTGTTGTATTGTGAATTAAATAGGTAATGTAAATGAATTTGATTACTACAGTTTATTATGATCTTCCATATCTCTGTTTAGATCCAAATTTCTAAATGTTGGTGATTTAAGTGCGGTTACAATAACCGTTAAAAGCGTTACACTTCCACCAAAAACAACTGAAGTTACCGTTCCCATTAATTTGGCAGTCGCGCCGCTTTCAAAAGCACCCAATTCATTAGAAGATCCAACAAAAATTGAATTTACAGCACCAACACGACCACGCATATGATCCGGCGTTTTAAGCTGTAAAATCGTCTGACGAATAACAACCGAAATTCCGTCGGCAAGACCACTCAAAAATAAAGCGAAAACAGAAAGCCAGAAATAAGTTGAAAGGCCAAATAAAATGATTGACAATCCAAAAACAAATATGGCTGCTAAAAGTTTCTTTCCTGCATTTTTATTTAAAGGTACATAAGCAGAAACGAGTACTGTAATGAAAGATCCTACTGCAGGAGCGGCTCTTAAGATACCAAAACCTTCAGAACCCACTTTTAAAATATCCTGAGCAAAAACAGGCAATAATGCCACGGCTCCTCCAAAAAGTACCGCAATCATATCAAGCGACAACGCACCTAAAACAATCTGGTTTTTGAATACAAAAGTCAAACCTTCAGTGAGACTGTCTTTTATAGATTCTCCAATTTTCGGATTTAAGATTGGTTTTTGACTGATTTGCGATAAGGCAATTAAGGAAAGAATAGAAAATCCGAATACCAGACACATAGACCAGTGAACGCCAATCCAGTTAATTGAAAACCCTGCCAATGCAGGGCCCATAACGGCTCCAATCTGCCAAACTGTACTGCTCCAGGTTGCCGCATTTGGATATGCTTTTTTAGGAATAATCAATGATAAAAGAGAGAAAATAGTTGGTCCCATAAAAGAACGAACAATTCCGCCCACGAAGACAAGAGCATAAATGGAATATAAAATGTAATCTTTAGACCAATCTCCAACAACTTTTGGCCAGGTTAATAAGAAAAGCCCAAAACTAATTACTGAAAACCCTAAAATACATTTTACCAATAATCCTTTCTTTTCTCTCTGATCGACAATATGGCCTGCAAACAAAGCCATTGAAACGGCAGGAATAATTTCCATCAAACCAATAAAACCTAAGGAGAGTGGATCTTTTGTCAAACTGTACACTTCCCATTCAATTACAATAAATTGCATCGACCAGGCAAAAACCATGGCAAAACGTAATAGTAAAAACACATTAAATTCTCTATAGCGCAGGGCCTGATAAGGGTCGTTTTTATTTTCCTTATTTTTCATTTGTTCTAATATCTTTTAGCATCAGCTGAGTTGAGATGTTTCCGTTCCATTCATTTTCAGCAATGCAGTATGCCAGTTGAAACGGATTTTGATTTTGTACAATATTTATTTTTTTTCCGAGTCCAAAACCAATCGCGGCTATTCCATCAGAGTTATTTTGTTTTGCAAAAAGCCTTAAATGCTCTTCTTCTGAACCAAGAGTTTTGGCATATCCTGTATCTTTTGCATTTCGTGTCATAAATACAGGTGTCATATTTTGTGGGCCAAAAGGTTCAAATTGTTTTAGAATCCGGATTAATTTTGGAGTAATATCTGCGAAATTAATCTCGGCATCAATTTCGATTTCCGGAGTCCGCATATCGGGATGAATAGTTTCTTCGACGCATTTCTCAAAAGCGGCTTTGAAAGCAAGATAATTTTCAGCCTTTAAAGTCATTCCGGCTGCGTACATATGACCTCCAAATTGCTCGAGATGCTCTGAACAGTTATCTAATGCATTATAGACATCAAATCCTTTTACAGATCTTGCCGAGGCAGCATATTTATCTCCGCTTTTAGTGAAAACCAAGGTCGGGCGATAATAAGTTTCAATTAATCTTGAAGCTACAATTCCTATAACGCCTTTGTGCCAGTCTTCCTGAAAAACAACCGTTGAAAATCTTTCTTCTTCGTTGTTTTCTATAATTTGCTGAAAAGCTTCTTTGGTGATTTTTTTATCTAAATCTTTTCGGTCTGCGTTGTATTGCTCAATTTCGGATGCAAATTGCTGAGCCTGTTCAAAATCAAATTCGGTTAACAATTCCACAGCATGATTACCGTGTTTGATTCTTCCTGCGGCATTAATTCTTGGCGAAATGATAAAAACAACATCGGTAATATCAAGCACTTTCTTTTTTACCTGATGAACGAGGGCTTTAATTCCGGGTCTTGGTTCGCTGTTGATTACCTTTAAACCAAAATAAGCCAGAACACGGTTTTCGCCCGTAATCGGAACGATATCTGCGGCAATTGCAGTGGCAACTAAATCCAGATACGGAACCAGATCTTCTATCGTTTCATTTCGGTTTTGGCCTAAGGCCTGAATCAGTTTAAAACCAACGCCACAGCCGCACAATTCATCGTAAGGGTAAGAGCAGTCTTCTCTTTTCGGATCTAAAACGGCAACGGCATCCGGGAGAAATTCGCCTGGACGGTGGTGATCGCAAACTATGAAATCGATGTTTTTGGCTTTCGCGTAGGCGATATGATCGATTGATTTTATTCCACAGTCTAAAGCAATAATTAAAGAAAATCCGTTATCGTCTGCAAAGTCAATTCCTTTATACGAGATTCCGTAACCTTCGTCGTAACGGTCCGGAATGTAAGTCGCAATATTTGGGTAATGGGATTTTAAATACGAAGAAACCAAAGAAACAGCAGTTGTTCCGTCAACATCATAATCACCGAAAACCAGAATGTTTTCCTGATTTTCAATTGCCGATTCGATTCGTGCAACGGCTTTATCCATATCTTTCATTAGAAACGGATCATGAAGATGTTCTAATGAAGGGCGAAAGAAATTCTTAGCATCTTCAAAAGTTTCAATTCCACGCTGAATCAATAACGTGGCTACAAAATCTTCTACATTTAAGGCTTGTGCCAAATGTTTGATTTTTTCTTCAGAAGGTTTTTGTTTTAAGGTCCAGCGCATTATTGATTGTAGATTGTTGATTTTAGATTTTAGTCCCGATGGCTATCGGGACTAAAAACGTTTAATTTGTGGTTGAATATTTTGTGTTTGGCTTTTTCAGAATTTTAATTATTTCAGAATGTGGAATTCTAAAATCTAAAATTATTTTGCTTCTAAAGCATTTCCTTCAAACTGAATGCCGTCCCAGCCTAAGTTGATGAAGTTTCTAATGTTTTGGTGGTTTGTTCCGTTTGGATCGCCTAAAACTTCTTCAAAATAAAAAGCGCCAAAACAGGCTAATGTTTCTTCTTTACTTAAATTCTGCAATTTTGCGAAAGAAAATAATTTACAGGAACCTGAATTTTCTCCTGCAGCATTATGTTGTGTTCCGTTTTGAAAAGCAGTTGGAGTAAAGTTGTAGTTTTCTTCAATTACTGCAATAGTTTCAGGAAATGTTACTTGTGTTGGAGTTTGTTTTACTTTTTCTAAAAAGGCTTGAATGCTCATGATATATTATTTGATGTTTTTTTGCCACGAATTTCACTAATTAATTCGTGCTAATTTGTGAAATTACTTCGCCTGTGCGCTATAGTTCGGGTCGTGGCGGCTCTTCTTTATTTAATTTTTCTAATTTTTGGTTAAAAATATTTATTCCTCTTCGTTTTTTGAATATTTACTTTTCTTTGCTTCTTTTTCAAATACTTTCCCAGCAACAACCACAACGATTTCTCCTCTCGGAGCTGTTTTTTCAAAATGCGCTAAAACTTCTTTGGCAGTTCCGCGTACGTTTTCCTCGTGCAGTTTTGATAATTCACGAGAAACGCAAACTTGCCGGTCTTCCCCAAAATACTGAATAAACTCACTTAAAGTTTTGACCAGTTTATGTGGTGAAACATACAAAATCATCGTCCGGGTTTCTTCGGCCAAAGCCAAAAATCGCGTCTGACGTCCTTTTTTCTCCGGGAGGAAACCTTCAAAAACAAATTTGTCGTTTGGAAGTCCGCTGTTTACTAAAGCGGGAACAAAAGCCGTTGCGCCTGGAAGACATTCTACCTCAATTTTATTTTCGACACAGGCACGGGTCAATAAAAATCCGGGATCTGAAATCGCCGGAGTTCCTGCATCTGAAATTAAAGCGATGGTCTCACCGGCTTTCAGGCGGGCAATTAAATTTTCGGTTGTTTTATGCTCGTTGTGCATGTGATGGCTGTGCATGTGCGTGCCAATTTCAAAATGCTTCAGGAGTTTACCGCTCGTTCTGGTGTCTTCGGCCAAAATCAGATCGACTTCTTTCAGAATCCGGATGGCTCTGAAAGTCATGTCCTCAAGATTGCCGATTGGCGTTGGAACGATATATAATTTAGACATAGTTTCTTTGTGAAATGTGAAATGAAAAAAGCTTATGAGAATTTTTTCTCGATAATTCCCAGAAAACGCTCTTCATAATCTTCTTTACCCTGCCAGTCATTATAATCTGGTTTTACCATGGTATCAATGAATTCTTTTGCTTCACTAAAATTGTCGAATGTCAATAGCTGATTTAAAACGCGGCTGTAATCTTCAGTACTGTTTCCGAAAAGATTTTTGGTAAAGGCTATACGATCATTCAGATCAATATGGAAACCTTTTGCCAGTTTTTCGTTTAACGGAACAGTTTTAGGTTTTACAGGTTCTGCAATTGCAGCCTGAACAGGCGCCTGCTTCTCCTGAAATTCACTTATTGAGGCTGTAGGAGCAGAAGCAATATCTTTAACATCATCTAGCTTTACGAATTGTGCTTCAGCATAATTAACACCTAAAATGTCCTCAAGAGAAATAGAAACAGCATCTGATTTTGCAGGAGTTACTACTTTGGGTTCTTCTGCTTTAATTTCTTCTTTTTCTAATTCAAAAGCAGGTTTAAAATCCGGAATTGGTTTTAAATCGCTTACTGTTTTAAAAGAGAATTCTTCAACAGGTTCTGTTTCTTTTTTGTTTTCAGCAACAGGTTCTTCAATTTTTGCAGCAATCTTCTCGACCACTTCTACGGGAATATCGACTATTGTTTCTTTTTGCGCAGTAACTTTTGGAACTTCAGCAACGACTTCAATCGGAGTTGCTTCAATAATTTCAGGTTCGGAAATAACTTCTGCTTCAGTTACAGTTTCTTCAACAACAGCCGGAACTGTTTCTTCAGCGTTAATTTCTGCAGGAAGATTTTCATCTTTGTCAAAAATAGTTGCAATCTGAGATTCTATTTCGCTGTATCCGATAGTGGGTTTTATATCGTCAAAATTTTCGTCTACAAATTTTAAAACCGCTAATTTTTCGTATAATTTCTGTGTTTCCAGATACAATTGATTGATATCGGATTTATTTTTAAGTTTTAAAATTCGATGTGCAATGCTGATTAAATCGGCTTCCAGTTTTTTTTTCATAACTATTGAAATTATAGTGAATAGGGTATTTTAGTATATTTTGAATGTTTTTTTGATTCGCGAAAGAAATTCGACTGATATTTATTTTCTGTTAATAAACGTGAGCGAATCTTCAATTTGATAAAAATTCTCTACTTTTGAAAAAGTGTAAAAGAACAATTTTTCACATCAGTTTATTACCAGTACAAAGTAATAAAAACTATTCATTTTTAAAGGTAGAAAAATACAAAATGTTTCTCGAAAATACAGTAAATCACAAAGAACAATTTGGATGGATTGAAGTTATTTGTGGATCAATGTTTTCGGGTAAAACCGAGGAGTTAATCCGCAGGCTCAAGCGCGCCCAGTTTGCCAAACAAAGAGTTGAAATCTTTAAACCTGCTATCGATACCCGATATCATGACGAAATGGTGGTATCTCATGATTCCAACGAAATTCGCTCAACACCCGTTCCCGCTGCTGCTAATATTGCGATTTTAGCTCAGGGATGTGATGTAATCGGAATTGATGAAGCCCAGTTTTTTGATGATGAAATCATAACTGTCTGTAATGACCTTGCGAATCAGGGAATCCGTGTTATTGTTGCCGGTCTGGATATGGATTTTAAAGGAAACCCATTCGGACCAATGCCGGGACTTATGGCTACAGCAGAGTATGTAACCAAGGTTCATGCAGTTTGTACCAGGACAGGAAATCTTGCCAATTACAGTTTCAGAAAAACCGATAATGATAAACTGGTGATGCTTGGTGAGACAGAAGAATACGAACCGCTTAGCCGAGGAGCGTATTTTAATGCAATGAAAAAGAATCAGGAGAAATAATATATCCCTAATCATAAGTCTCAACAAAACAAATATGAGAAAGCAGAATGTTCTATTTTTAACAATTATTATAATTGCGTTGGGAGCAGTAGGTTATTTTTATTTTTTTCTTGAAGAAAATGCTGAAGAAGTAAAGATTGAAGTAACTGAATTAGTTGGGAAATACAATAAAAATTGCCCATTAAAGATTCAGGAAGGAATTCGTTTAGACAGTGTAAGTTTACATGAAGAAAGAACTGTTCAGTACAATTTGACTTTGTTGAACGTTGTAAAAGAAACAGCAGAAATAGGTGTTATAAAAACAGAAATTGAAAAAAGCCTGATTAGTACAGCGAAAGCAAATCCCGGACTTCAGGTTTTTACTGACAATGATTATACATTGGTGTATAGTTATAGTGATAAAAAGAAAGCATTTTTGTTTAATGTGAAGATATTTCCGGATCAGTACAAATAATTTTAATACAAATAAAAACCCGACATAAAGTTTAATTTTGTCGGGTTTTCTATTTTATCAAAAAGCTAAATTTTCTTTCTCATTCTCGCAACCGGAATATCAAGCTGTTCACGGTATTTAGCAATAGTTCTTCTGGCAATCGGATACCCTTTTTCTTTTAAGATTTCAGCTAACTGATCGTCCGGAAGTGGTTTTCTTTTATCTTCTTCCTCAATAGTATTTTTAAGGATTTTTTTGATTTCCAAAGTTGAAACATCTTCTCCCTGATCATTTTTCATAGCTTCAGAGAAGAATTCTTTAATCAGTTTGGTTCCGTATGGTGTTTCGACATATTTACTGTTCGCAACTCGGGAAATTGTCGAGATATCTAAACCAACCATGTCTGCAATGTCTTTTAAGATCATTGGTTTTAGTTTGGTTTCATCGCCGTCTAAGAAAAATTCTTCCTGATAATGCATAATGGCGTTCATGGTTACAAAAAGAGTTTCCTGTCGTTGTCTGATCGCATCAATAAACCATTTGGCCGAATCCAGTTTTTGTTTAATAAACTGAACGGCATCTTTTTGCGCAGTCGATTTATCACGGGATTCTTTATAAGTCTGCATCATTTCCTGATAATCTTTAGAAACGTGCAGGGAAGGAGCATTACGCCCGTTTAAGGTTAGTTCTAACTCGCCATCTACAATTCGGATAGCAAAATCCGGAACTACATTTTCGGTGATTTTATTATTTCCCGTAAAAGATCCGCCCGGTTTTGGGTTCAGTCTTTCGATTTCGTGAATCGCCTTTTTAAGCTGTTCGTTCGAAACACTGTATTTCTGTAAAAGTTTATCGTAATGTTTCTTTGTAAAAGCATCAAACTGATTTTCGATAATGTCAATTGCTAAATCTACATATTCGGTTGGTGTTTTGTGCTTTAATTGCAATAAAAGACATTCCTGTAAATCACGCGCCCCAACTCCCGAAGGCTCCAATTCGTGAATTACATGCAGCATTTTTTCAACCATTGCTTCATCAGTGTAAATTCCCTGAGTGAAAGCCATATCGTCTACAATATCCGGAATACTTCTGCGGATATAGCCCATATCATCAATGCTTCCTACAAGAAATTCAGCGATTTCGCGCTCTTCATCGTTCAGAATAAAAGTATTCAGCTGATTGATCAAATCCTGATGAAAACTAATCGGCGAAGCAAAAGGCGTTTCGCGTTCTTCATCTTCACTATAATTATTGACTTGTGTTTTATAATCAGGCGTGTCGTCGTCGCTTAAGTATTCATCAATGTTAATATCGTCTGCCTCGATTCTGTCTGATTCCGCATAATCATCATATTCCTCATTAGTAAATTCGTCAGCTTCATATTCATCTTCCTGACCTGCTTCTAAAGCCGGATTTTCGTTCATTTCTTCTAATAAACGCTGTTCAAAAGCTTGCGTAGGCAATTGAATTAACTTCATCAGCTGGATTTGCTGAGGAGATAATTTCTGGGATAATTTTAAATTTAAAAATTGCTTTAGCATTAATGTTAATCGTTTATTTGTTTAATCGTTAAATCGTCGTTTCGTGAAAATCGGTTAACCGAATGAACGATTAACCGATTAAACTTATTTCTTAAAATTCAGCACTTCCAGGAGTTCTTGGGAAAGGAATTACGTCTCTAATGTTTGTCATTCCTGTAACAAACAATACCAAACGCTCAAATCCTAAACCGAAACCTGCGTGTGTTGCAGAACCAAATCTTCTGGTGTCTAAATACCAGTATAATTCTTCTTTGTCAATTCCAAGTGCTTCCATTTTCTGAACCAGAACATCGTAACGCTCTTCTCTTTCAGAACCACCAACGATTTCTCCAATTCCTGGGAAAAGGATGTCCATGGCACGAACTGTTTCTCTTCCTGGTTCTGTGTTGTCATTCAAACGCATGTAAAACGCTTTAATGTTTGCCGGATAATCGTATAAAATTACCGGGCATTTAAAGTGTTTCTCCACTAAATAACGTTCGTGCTCAGATTGTAAATCTGCTCCCCATTCGTTGATTAGGTAACTGAATTTCTTCTTTTTATTTGGAGTTGAATCTCTTAAAATATCAATTGCTTCCGTATAAGAAACACGTTTGAAGTTGTTTTCTAAAACAAAGTTTAGTTTTTCCAACAAACTCATTTCGCTTCTGTCTGCCTGTGGTTTAGATTTTTCTTCTTCCAAAAGTCTTCCTTCTAAGAATTTCAAATCGTCTTTACAGTTGTCTAAAGCATATTTAATAACATACTGAATAAAATCTTCAGCCAAATCCATATTGTCGTCCAAGTCGTTGAACGCAACTTCAGGCTCAATCATCCAGAATTCTGCCAGGTGACGGGAAGTGTTTGAGTTTTCTGCTCTAAACGTTGGTCCAAAAGTATAAATCTGACCCAAAGCCATTGCAAAAGTTTCTCCTTCTAACTGTCCGGAAACCGTTAAGTTGGTATGTTTTCCAAAGAAATCCTGTTTGAAATCAATGTTTCCTTCTTCATTTTTTGGAAGATTATCCAATGGTAAAGAAGTTACCTGGAACATTTCACCTGCACCTTCAGCATCAGCTCCGGTAATAATTGGCGTGTTTACATACACGAAACCTTTATCCTGAAAGTATTTGTGAACCGCATAAGACAATACCGAACGCACACGCATAATTGCACCAAAAGCATTTGTACGTACGCGCAGGTGAGCGTTTTCGCGTAAAAATTCTAAAGAGTGTTTTTTTGGCTGCATTGGGAATTTCTCAGCATCAGAATCTCCAAGGATTTCTAGTTTAGAAACCTGAATTTCATATTTCTGACCCGCACCTTTACTTTCTACCAAAGTTCCAAAAACAGAAACCGAAGCTCCGGTTGTGATTCTTTTTAAAGTCTCTTCTGGTGTATTTTCAAAATCAACTACACATTGAATATTATTAATCGTAGAACCGTCATTAAGCGCGATGAACTGATTATTTCTAAAAGTTCTCACCCAACCTTTTGCATTCACTTCCTGTAACGTCGTCGTACTGTTTAATAAGTCTCTAACTTTTGTGTGTTTCATTTTAATTTTAGATTTTTAGATTGCTGATTTTACATTCATATAAAATCAGTTTTTATATCGAATTGCAAATATAAACGATAATAATTAATTTTTGAAGCTGTTTCCTGCTATCTGCTATATCTTTTTCTTGCTAAAGGAGCAAGAAAAAGGATACCGCTTCTATCAGGGCTAGAGGATTCGTTTTAAAGAGAAGCTCTTTGTGTTTTACTTTTTCATTATTCGTATAAATTTATAAGCCACGAATTCACGAATAAAAAACAAATAATTCGTGAATTCGTGGCGAATTCCCTTATTTAGAATGGAAAATTATTTCTCCAAATTCTCCAATTCTTCTTTCTTAGTTTTCTTCTTTTCAAAAGTCAAAACCAATGAAGGCAGAACAACCAAATTAGCAAACATCGCAAAAACTAAAGTACAAGAAATCAATCCTCCTAAAGCGATTGTTCCGCTGAAACTTGATAAAGTGAAAGTTGCAAAACCTAAAATCAAAACTACAGAAGTATAGAATGTACTTACTCCGGTTTCTCTCAAAGCGCTGAAAACCGATTTTTTTACTTTTCCTTTGTTTTGAATCAGATCATGTTTGTATTTCGCCATAAACTGAATCGCATTGTCAACCGAGATTCCAAAAGCAATACTAAATACCAAAATAGTAGAAGGTTTAAGCGGAATTCCAAAATAACCCATTAATCCGGAAGTAATGCACAGCGGTAAAATATTCGTAATCAAAGAAGCTGCTACCATTTTGAAAGATCTAAACAAGTATAGCATTAAAATTGCAATCGTCGCAATTGCAAAAAGCAAGGATTCGATTAGGTTGTGTGCTAAATAAGTTGTTCCTTTCTGAAAAACCAGTGCTTTTCCGGTTATCGTAACTTCATAACGCTCTTTAGGGAAAATTTCATCGATTTTTTTACGCAGTTTTTGTTCTACAACAGCCATTTCATCGGTTCCGATGTCTTTCATGAAAGTAGTAATTCGGGCATATTGTCCAGTCGAATCCACGTAAGCCTTCATTAGGTTTTCCTTGCTGTTTTTGGTCGCATTTTTAGCATAACTCAAAATAAAAGTCTGTTCCTGCGAAGTTGGCAATTGGTAATATTCCGGGTTTCCGTTATAAAAAGCCTGTTTAGAATATTTTACCAGATTTACTACAGAAACCGGTTTTGCCAATTCCGGAATTTCTGCAATTGTATTTTGCAGTTCATCCATTTTACGAATTGTCGAAGCCTTCATAACTCCTTTTTTCTTTTTGGTGTCTACCATAATTTCAAGAGGCATCACTCCGTTGAATTCTTTTTCGTAAAATAAAATATCTTTAAAAAAAGAAGCTGTTTTTGGCATTTCTCCAATCAAACTGCCCGAAACTTTCATTTGCCTAACGCCATTTAAACTCACAAGAAACAGGACAGCGTAAATGCAATAAACGATTGTTTTTTTGCCTTTAACGATTGTTGTAACTGTGTTTAAAAGCGTCGAAATATAAGTTTTGTCTAAGTGATATAAATGTTTTGCTTTTGGCAAAGGCATGAAACTGTAAATAATCGGCACGATAAAAAGTGTCAAAGTATAAACAGAAAGTACGTTGATTGAAGTTACCAAACCAAATTCAAACAGTAATTCGTTTCCTGTAATCATCAAAGTTGCAAAACCAATCGCCGCAGTTAAATTGGTCATAAAAGTTGAATGCCCAATTTTGGAAATAACACGCTGTAACGCTTTTGCCTGATTGTTGTGCAATTTAATTTCCTGCTGGTATTTATTAATCAGGAAAATGCAGTTTGTGATTCCGATTACAATAATCAGCGGTGGAATAATAGCTGTTAAAATAGTGATTTTATAGCCAAACAACCCAAGCGTTCCAAATGACCACGTTACACCTACAATCAAAATAACAATCGAAATAAATGTAGCCCTGAATGAACGGAAAAAGAAAAAGAAAATCAGCGAAACGGTCAATAAAGATGCTCCGATAAACAACCCGATTTCACCCTTCATATCATCCGCATTGATTGTTCTGATGTATGGCATTCCGGAAACTTTTAAGTCAATACCGGTGGTTTTTTCGAATTTGTTGATTTTAGGAACTAAATTTTCAAGAATAAAAGTCTTTCTCCCTGCAGTGTTTACAAGATTTTTGTTCATATAAATTGCAGAACGTACACTTCCGCTTTCTTTGTTAAACAAAAGGCCTTCATAAAAAGGTAAATTATTAAACAATTCATGCTGAACATTTTTTAAATAAGCTGGATCAAGAGCTTTACTTTGGTCGATAAATGGGGATAAGACAAATTTTTCGTTAACAGTATCTTTTTCCAGTTTTTTCAAATCATTTAAAGAAACGACCAGATCAACTTCTTTCGATTTTTTTAAGCCTGTCATCAATTCATTCCAGGCGGCATAATTTTTTGGAGTAAAAAATCTTTTATCCTGAAAACCAATAACCACCAGATTTCCTTCTTCACCAAATTTGTCTAAGAATTTCTGATATTCTTTATTGGCAATATGATTTTTAGGAAGTAGGTTTGCTTCTGTATAAGTCATGGAGAGATTTCTCCATTGAAAACCAAAGAAAATAGTTAAAGCAGCAAGGAGAACTAAAATTGTAATTCTGTTTTTAAGTATGATTCGGGCTAGTTTTTCCCAAAAACCTACTTGTATAGTGTTTTTCATAAAATTTGTAAAATGGATGCAAATGTAGTGAAAAGTGTTAAAAATGATTAATAATCAGGGGCGTTTTTGAGATTTGTTAACATAAATTAACATTCATAATGTTTAGATAATTTAGAGATTGACTGTGATTTACATCAGCTTTTCTCATCTTTGTATTTAATTTTAAAAAGAATAAAATGAACTGGATTCTATTAATCATAGCCGGCCTTTTTGAAGTAGGTTTTGCATCTTGTTTGGGAAAAGCCAAAGAAACAACCGGAATTGTATCAACTTATTGGATGGCTGGTTTTTTTGTCTGTCTTTCAATCAGTATGATTTTGCTTTACAAGGCAACTCAGGTTTTGCCAATTGGTACAGCTTATGCTGTCTGGACAGGAATTGGTGCGGTTGGAACTGTTTTAGTTGGAATTTTGATTTTTAAAGAGCCTGCCACTTTCTGGCGGATATTTTTTCTTTCTACTTTGATTGCTTCGATTATTGGTCTTAAGTTTGTTTCGAGTCATTAAAAAATCAGCTAAAGATTATTAGAATTAATTATTTTTAATGTGTGAATCTCTGGCAAAAAATAAAAATTTATGCAGGAAAGCAATACTATAAATTTTATCTTCTTAGCAATTGTTTTATTGCTTATTGTCATCATTGGTTTTATGGTGTATCAATTAATGCAGTCTAAAAAAGCAAAAGAAAATGCTGAGGAAAGTTTTTATGCCCTTGAAAGAAAAGTAAATGACCTGCAATTAGAAAATTTAGAATCAAAACTCAATCCGCATTTGTTTAAGAATATTCTAAATTCGATTCAGTCACATGCCTATCAGACTTATTTTGCTTTGGATAAACTGGCCAATGTGCTGGATTATATTTTGTACGAAAGCAAAAAGAAATTTGTTACTGCCAAGGAAGAAATTGATTTTGCACTGAACCTGATCGAAATCAATAAAATTAAAATCAGTCCGCTTTTTGAGTTAAAGATAAAAACCAACATCAATAAAGAAGATAAATTGTATGAACAGCCTTTACTGGCACCCTTAATTTCGATCGATTTAATTGAAAATGCTTTTAAACATGCTGATCTGCAAAGCGCTGATGCCTTTATTTCGGTTGTGTTTGAGTTTAAGGACAATGCTTTCTTTATGACAGTTTCGAATAAAATTTCGGATAAAAAAGTTTTAAAAAAGGAACGAAGCGGTTTAGGAAATACAACATTGGAACACCGTTTAAGAATTATTTACAAAAACAATTTCAAACTAGAAAGGTTTACAGAAAATGATATTTATATTGCACATCTAAAAATAGATTTACTTGAATACAAAACTGAAATGCTTGCTTCTGGACGATGAGTTACCGGGATTAACGTACCTGAAAATGCTTTGCGAACAAATTCCCGAAGTTGAAATCGTAAAGACGTTTAATAATCCTGAAAAACTATTGACCGAAATTCCGGATCTCGAATTTGATTTGTTGATTTCAGATATCGAAATGCCAGGAATTGACGGATTGCATCTGGCTGAAATGATTCACAATAAACTCGTGATTTTTTGTACAGCTTATAAAGATTATGCCGCCGAAGCTTTTAATATTGATGCTGTAGATTATATTACAAAACCTGTAAAGCTGGAACGTCTGCAAAAAGCAATCTCAAAAGCTTTTGAGCGAATTAGCAAACCCGAAACAGCTAAAAAATTCATTCAGCTCAATACAGATAAAGGAAAAACCTTATTGTATTTTAATCAGATTCAGTATATTAAAACAGCCGTAAGCGATAGCCGTGATAAAACAGTTCTTTTGTCAGACGGAAGTTTTTTGAATTTAAAGAATGTGAAATTTGATACTCTTTTAAAAGAATTGCCGGAAACTGATTTCTGTCGTGTGAATAAAAAAGAAATTGTTGCAGTAAAAGCAATCAAATTCTTTAATCACAACGAAATTGTGCTGCATCATTTAGAAGAAAACAATAAAAATACTACGCTTTTGCTAAGTGAAACCTATCGTTCCGACTTTTTAAAAAAGGTCAAAATCTAACTTATTACAAAGTTTTTCAGACTTGTTACATAGATTGAAAATTAGCTCTGAATTTGCTTTTTCACTAGCTTTTCAGTGCAGATATTTGTCCCATAATTTAAAATACGGGTTATGAATAATATTAAAAATTCTTTATTCTACGTTACAGTCATTGGTGGTTTTACTGCTCTGATATACTGGATGATTTCAAAAGGGGCTTCGCTTGAAGCAGGTCGTGGAATCGTCCAGAAAAAAATTGAAAGCAATCACTGGAATGACTTTTTGCATTCAATGATTGAAAATCTACAGCATCCTCTGGCTATTTTGCTGGCTCAAATTGTAACCATTATCCTGGCAGCACGTTTATTTGGGTGGATTTTCAGGAAAATTGGACAGCCATCAGTTATCGGAGAGATGATTGCAGGAATTGTTTTGGGGCCTTCTTTGGTGGGGATGTACTTTCCCGAATTTTCAGCTGCTTTATTTCCGGCTGCATCTTTAGGGAATCTGCAGTTTCTAAGTCAGATTGGTTTGATACTTTTTATGTTTGTTATCGGAATGGAGCTGGATTTGAAAGTATTAAAAAATAAAGCACACGAATCTGTGGTAATCAGTCATGCGAGTATTGTGATTCCGTTTGCTTTAGGATTGACCCTGGCTTATTTTGTTTATGAAACTTTTGCGCCGCAGGGAGTAGCATTTTCTTCTTTCGGATTATTTATGGGAATAGCAATGAGTATTACTGCTTTTCCAGTTTTAGCGAGAATCGTTCAGGAAAGGGGAATGCAGAAAACCAAACTCGGAACTATTGCCATCACCTGTGCCGCAGCTGATGACATTACGGCCTGGTGTATTTTGGCAGTTGTAATTGCAATTGTAAAAGCCGGTTCACTTGCCAGTTCATTATATGTTATTGGATTAGCGATTTTATACGTAATCGTAATGTTGAAAATAGTTCGTCCGTTTCTTAAGCGTGTTGGAGATCTAAATTCAACCCGCGAGAGTCTGAACAAACCTGTGGTTGCTATTTTCTTTATAACACTTTTGTTTTCTTCTTATGCATCAGAATTAATCGGGATTCATGCTTTGTTTGGCGCTTTTTTAGCAGGAGCCATTATGCCGGAGAATAATAAATTCAGAAATATTTTTATTGAAAAAGTCGAAGACGTTTCTATTATCGTTTTGCTGCCTTTGTTTTTTGTATTTACAGGTTTACGTACACAGATTGGTTTACTTAACGATCCGTATTTATGGAAAGTTACAGCAGTAATTATAGCAGTTGCAGTTGCCGGAAAATTTTTTGGAAGTGCACTGGCTGCAAAATTTGTGGGACAAAACTGGAAAGACAGCTTGGCTATCGGAGCCTTAATGAATACACGTGGATTAATGGAACTGGTTGTCTTAAATATTGGTTATGATCTGGGAGTTTTGTCGACAGAGATTTTTACGATGATGGTCATTATGGCTCTGGTTACTACTTTTATGACAGGACCGGCCCTGGATTTTATTGGGTATATTTTTAAGGATAAACCAACAATAATTCCCCAGGAAATTGGAAATAAAAGCAAATACAAAATCCTGCTTTCGTTTGCGACTCCGGAAAGAGGTAAAAAACTTTTGCAGATTGCTAATAGTTTAGTGAAAAAACAAACCGACAATTCAATTGTTACGGCGATGCATTTATCGCTTAGTACTGAAATTCACTCTTTTGATGTTAAAGATCATGAACGCAAAATGCTGGTTCCGGTTATAGAAGAATCAGAACGTTTGAACCAGAATATGGTAAGTGTTTTTAAAGTAACCAATGATATTGATACAGATATTATAGATACAGCAAATCAGGGAGAATATGATTTGTTGCTGATAGGTCTGGGACAATCTATTTTTGAAGGAACCCTGCTTGGAAAAATCCTTGGCTTTACCTCCAGAATTGTAAATCCCGATCGGTTGATTGATAAGTTTACCGGAAAAGAAGGTCTGTTTGAGAACTCTCCTTTTGATGAAAGAACACGTCATATTATTTCCAAAACAAAAATGCCCGTTGGTATTTTTATTGACAAAGATCTAGATGAAGTGGATCGGATTTTTATGCCGATTTTCAGTGAGGAAGATTCTTTTTTAATTGATTATGCCAGAAAATTAATCAATAATAATGGCTCGCAAATTACAGTTCTGGATACCAGTGGTGAAGTAAAAAGTACAAGAAACATGCAGGAAAATATTCGCTCTATCGAGCAGATTGCACCAAACCATATTATGATTATGCACGACAGAACAATCAAAAAAGATTTTTTAGAAACTCAGAATTTAATGATTATAAGTTTAGACAGCTGGAAAAAATTAATTGAATCTCAAAGTATCTGGCTAAACAATACACCATCGGTTTTGATTTTGAAGCCATAAGTCTGATAAATTCCAAAATTTAAAAATTCCAAATCCCAATCATATAAAAATTGGAATTTGGAATTTTTTAATTGAGATTTAAATTTTTTATAATCCTAAATCCAGTACATAAGAAATCTTAACCGCAATATTATCTTCGAATTCCGGCAATTGATTTGGCCCGTAACGGTAAAATCCTCCTAAACCAAAACCTTTGTAAATTTTGTTTAACTCAAGTCCGGATTCAAAAAAACCTTTGTTCAGTGTTTTATAAGCCGGGCCAGCATGCTGTTCAGGCTTTTCCATATTTCCCCAGGCCATTCTGGTAACTAAAACTAAGGAAGGGCGAACTTTTTTGAGGATTTTTACCCGGTTAAATCCATGTTTTATCTGGAAAAAAAGATATTCGCTGGAGAAAAATTCATTAAAAAACATAGTTTCAAAACTGTTTCTGCCTGAAAAAGTAATACGCTGAATTATGGTTTCCTTGTTAAGGTTATTTGGCATCGTATTGTACAAATGAGTTATTGGCACATCTCCCATGGCGTACCCTCCCTGTAATAAGAGACTGGTTTTTTGTCCGTCTAAATATTTTTTTTCGTACTCTGTTTTAAAATCTATTTTGCTAAATGTAAAATCATTATCCAGAATATTTGGCAAAGACTGAGTGAACTGAAAAGTAAATCTTGGAAAACGTTTTTCGGTTTCGGATCTGCCTGTTGGTGTCTGCATAAAATCACTAAACGGTGCCCAGACAACAGAAGCCATAGCAGTTGTCATGACATAATTGGAATACGATTGCCCATTTAAATTAAAAATATAGTCAAATTTTGGTTCGACATATGTTCTTGCTAATTCAAATACAGCTTCTGTCTTCGGAATAATTTTCGTCTGCAGGCCGGTTTTCCAGCTGATATAATGGTAAAAAGTGCTGATATTGATTGGACGGGGATCGTAAATTTTAAAAACACGTTTATCAACAGCAAAAACAGTACTCGCAATCTCCCTTACATCATCAGTGTACGATCCGTTTAGCCAGGTATTGGTTTTCTTATCCAGTAAAACCCCGGAACCCAGATTGTATTTGAAGTTACCGTCTTTTGTTCCATAAGCACCATAACCTTCTATTCTGAAGTATTTAGAAAAACGATCATTTGTAATTCCGCCAAGTCCTAACCGAAAACCTTCATAGTTATTATAACTGATTACTTTTTTTAAATCCAGATCAACCGGACCAAGCGGGATGTAGCCGTTGATAATTTTTCGGCCAAGTCCTAAACGTTTTTCAATTCTTTTTTTAATTGAAATACTGTCTAATAACTGATATGTTCTTTGGCTTTTAATATCAAGGTTTTCTTTTCGGTATTCATTCCAGAAATCTTCTGATTTTGTGCTTGCATCATCTTTAATTTCAATATAATGGGACGGATCTTTTATAGGTGAAGCAGTATTGTAATGAATGTCGAAATTATTACTTTCTGAAAGCACATAAGTAAAATCCGAAGCCGTTTTTTTTCGGGTGGTAAAAGCATCTTCCGCATCCCCTTCAAACTGAATAGTTTCACCCAAAATTTTAATGTCATCATCGTTCTTTCCTTTTACGATTTTGAAAGTGGTATTGTCCGCAAACCATATTTTTTCTTCAGGAACATATTCAAATTCATGAATTCCGCTAATATCGAGTACCCCTTTTATTCGCATGACAGCTTTTGCAATGGCAAAATTTTCCTGATCAATATACAGAACGCCCTCTAAGCCGGCTGCCTTTCTTCTTTCTTTATTTTTAAAATAAATCATAAAGGTGTTTCGGCCTTTAATGGCGACAGTATCCAGTAATTTATAATTGTAATCTTTTAGCGCATCGTCAGAAACAGGGTTGTTGTATTTGGTTTCAAAAAGTTCGTACTTCGGATCATAAATAGAAATGGACTGTAAATTGAAGGCAATGATTTCGTAAACAGGCTGTTTAAAACCGGCCATCTTTGTGCCCAGAATAGTTTCTTTGAGTTTTTTGTTTCCGAATTGATATTGCGATACTTTTTCAGTTTGGAACAAATGCTGTTTCGTTATGACTTCCTTAAACTTATAATCGGAAGAGTCAATGTTTATTCTTTTTTTCTTTAAATCTTTGTAAGCTGCAGAAGAGTCAACTCTGCCCATAATGGAATCAGGATTAGCTGTTACGATCAGTTTATTGTATGTTTTATACTCAAAACTGTTTAATTTTTTTTGTGGATTATTATTGTTTTTATTGGTAATAACTTTTCTTAAGATTGCTAATGCAGGATTTTCATTTGAAACAATCACTTCTTTAAGATCATCAGTTTTTTGTTTTAGCGAAACCTGATAAAACTTTTTATGGTCTGAAACCGTAATGATTTTAGTTTGAAAGCCAACATAAGAAACCGTAAAAGAATTGATTTTTACTTTTGAGGAAAGTATAAATTTTCCATCAACATCTGTAATTGTATTGGCATTGTCTGAAGTTGTAATGGTTGCAAACGGAAGAGGTTTATTTTTTGAGTCGTTTACAATTCCGTTTATTTGAAATTGCGCTTGTAAAGTAAGCGTAAAAAACAAAGAGAAAAAACAGAATAGCTTCATACAGAGTATTGTGGTTTCGGAAAGAATGTGTTTTTTGGTATGCAAAAATAATAATAAAAAAATCCGTCTGGTATAATTTTAACCAAACGGATTCTTAATTTTATGTCAAATAAGTTACACTTTCATGATTTCAGCCTCTTTAGCAGCTAATAATTCATCTATTTTTTTGGTGTAAGTATTTGTTAGGTTCTGAACTTCTTCTTCGGCAGATTTACAAATATCTTCAGAAGTTCCTTCTTTTTCTAATTTTTTGATATCAGTATTAGCATCTTTACGTGAGTTACGTATTCCTACTTTTGCATCTTCAGCTTCAGATTTTGCCTGTTTTGCCAAATCTCTACGACGCTCTTCTGTCAAAGGCGGAACACTAATGATAATAACATCGCCATTGTTCATTGGATTGAAACCAATGTTGGCAACCAAAATTGCTTTTTCAATTGCTGATAACATGTTTTTTTCAAAAGGCTGCAATGTAATAGTTCTTGCATCCGGAACACTAATTTTAGATACCTGAGAAAGGGGTGTTGCAGCGCCATAATATTCAACAAAAACACCTCCAAGCATTGCCGGAGAAGCTTTACCTGCACGAATATTTAGAAATTCTTTTTCTAAATGCGCTATCGTACCATTCATTGATTCTTCAGTACTTTCTAAGATAAAATCTATTTCTTCAGTCATTTTTTTAGATTTTTAGATTTTTAATCTAAGTATTTTTAAATTTAAAAATGTCTTAGTTTAATTTACTAACTAATATAATTATTTTTTAAGATTGTTATTCAGAATGATAGAGTAAAATCTAACAATCTAATTTGTCTAAATATTTACCACAGTTCCGATGTTCTCTCCTTTACAGATTTTTAATAAGTTTCCAATTTTGTTCATATCAAAAACAACAATTGGCAATTTATTTTCCTGGCTTAATGTAAAAGCTGTGGTATCCATAACGTTTAATCCTTTCTTGATAACATCGTCAAAAGAAATAAAGTCAAATTTGACTGCTGAAGCATTTTTTTCAGGATCACAATCATAAACTCCATCTACGCGGGTCCCTTTTAAAATAACATCAGCATTAATTTCGATTCCTCTTAAAACTGCTGCTGTATCTGTAGTGAAATAAGGGTTTCCGGTTCCGGCACCAAAAATTACAATTCTTCCTTTTTCAAGGTGACGGTCTGCTCTTCTTTTAATGTAAGGTTCCGCGATAGACTCCATTTTCAAAGCAGTCTGCAAACGGGTTTTCATCCCTTTGTCTTCAAGCGCACCCTGCAAAGCCATTCCGTTAATAACAGTAGCAAGCATTCCCATGTAATCGCCCTGTACTCTGTCCATACCTGAACTTGCTCCGGCAACTCCTCTAAAAATATTTCCTCCTCCAATAACAATAGCAATTTCTACTCCTTTGTCGTGAATCTGCTTAATTTCATCGGCATATTCAGCTAATCTTTTAGGGTCAATTCCGTATTGTAAGTCTCCCATTAAGGCTTCGCCGCTTAATTTTAGAAGAATTCTTTTGTATTTCATGTGTGTTGCTTTTGTTTGTGCAAATATAGACATATTCTGTTTTTTTGAAATAGAGTTTTAAAAAATTAATTGTTCTTTTCGAATTAAATTTCTGCTGCATTTCTGAATTTTTTTAAATGTGATAAAAGTCATTCAGCAATGTTTTTAAAAAGTGTATTTTTATGGAATCAAAACGAAAGAAATATGAAAAGTATTGTAGCCAAAGCATTATTCAATAGTCATTCTTATAGTGAATATCGAAAATTAGTTACTGATTTATTGTCAGAAGGAAAATCAACCGGTGATGAACAATCTGAAAGTTTGACACATTATACCAGTTTGAATGAGGCCAGAATGAATCGTTTAGAGAAAACTATCAAAATTTCTGAAGATGTAATTTCGAAATTGCAAAATCTGGACAATCATTATATATGGCTGGTAATCTCTGAAGGATGGTGTGGTGATGCTGCCCAAATACTTCCAATATTAAACAAGATGGCTTTGGTATCAGATAAGAAAATTGATCTCAGGATTGTTTTAAGAGATGAAAATGAAGAGCTAATGAATCAATATTTAACTAATGGAGGAAGGGCAATCCCAAAAGTTATTGTGATTTGTAAAGAAGCTGGAATTGTGCGTACTGACTGGGGTCCAAGGCCAAAAGGAGCAATAGAATTGATGGCGAATTATAAAAGGGATTTTGGCGTTGTGGATGAAAAGATCAAAACCGATTTGCAATTATGGTATTTAGCAGACAAGGGAATTTCGGTTCAGGAAGAATTAGTCGAAATTATGGAAAATATAAAATATAACAGATTGTAATTTTCTGCTGAAAAATCGTTTAAAGGTGTTGCTTTAGAGGTAAATTGCTGAAAACAAGATTTTTAGTAATAAAAAATACGTTAAAAATGTTTTTTATAAGATTAAATGTTGTAACTTAGTAATATAATCCCATTTCTACTATTTATTTTCTGATTTACTTTTTTAATTGGTGTTTTATTTAATATTTAATAATTTAAAAATACACTATTATGAAAACGTTATTCGAAAAATTCTACGATTTTTTTTCAAGACTTTTATTTGGAGGAAAAAACATCCCTCATTATTAAATCCCAAAGTATGGAATAATTTTATTTTTAATCGGGAAGCTGGAACAAGCACATTACTGTCGTCACATTTGTAATGTGCTTTTATTTTTATTCTATTTTAAAGTTTTCCTCAAACAGCGTGATATCAATTGCGTCTTTTACATTGTAATCGCCAATCTTAGTGCGGCGTAAAACAGTTAAATGTGAACCGGATTTCATTGCTTTTCCAAAGTCATAGGCCAGCGAGCGAATATAGGTTCCTTTGCTGCAAACGACTCTGAAATCAACTTCCGGTAATGCAATTCTGGTAATTTCAAATTCGTGAATTGTCGTTTTTCTGCTTTCAATTTCAATGGTTTCTCCTGCACGGGCATGCTCGTACAAACGAACACCATCTTTTTTGATGGCTGAAAAAATAGGTGGCTTCTGGTCGATTTCTCCTAAAAATTGTTTTACAGTTTCATAGATTAAATCTTCGTTAATATGATCTGTTGGGAAAGTCTGATCGATTTCTGTTTCCAGATCATATGATGGAGTAGTCGCTCCAATATAAAAAGTTCCCGTATATTCTTTTGCCTGACCCTGAAGCTCAGAAATTCGTTTGGTAAATTTTCCGGTACAGATTAATAATAATCCTGATGCCAGAGGATCTAAAGTTCCGGCGTGGCCAATTTTAAACTTTTTTGGTAAACCGACTTTATTAATTAAAAGGTATTTTAATTTATTGACTGCCTGAAACGAACTCCATTTTAAAGGTTTGTCTATCAGTAAAACTTGTCCGTCTAAATATTCCTGAGGAGTTTTCAAATCTATTTATTTAATGAAAAATAAGCCAGTAAAAGTATTCCTGCAATAATTCTGTAATAACCCCATGGTTTAAAGCCGTATTTTTTTATGATTCCGATGAACGATTTTATCGCAATAATGGCTACTACAAATGCAATTACATTTCCAATCAAAAACAATTTCAGATTGTCTGGTGATTGTGTCAATAATTCGTAACCTTTCAGTTGGGAAACTTCATAAGTTTTTAATAACAAAGAGTATGTTGTAACGGCCAGCATTGTTGGAACGGCTAAGAAAAACGAAAATTCTGCAGCAGTCTGTCTGTCCAATCCTTGCTGCATTCCGCCAATTATAGAAGCGGCAGAACGGCTTGTTCCGGGCATCATTGCCAAACATTGCCAGAAACCAATGGTTACGGCTTTTTTTATGGTAATATCTTCTTCCTTGATTACGGTTGGATTTTTGAATTGATTGTCTATAAAAAGCAAAACGATTCCACCCAGTATTAAAACAACAGCAATCGGAATAGGATTCCCTAAAATAGCATCGATCTTATCATCAAACAATTTTCCTAAAATCAAAGCCGGAATAACAGCACAGGCTAATTTGATATAGAAGTTGATTTTACTAAAATCAAAGAATTTCTTCCAATATAAAACTACAACGGCCAAAATAGCGCCAAACTGGATGGAAACCTGGAATAATTTTACAAAATCATCTTCCTGTATTCCAAAAAATGAACTTGTAAAAATCATGTGTGCTGTAGAAGAAACAGGCAGGTATTCTGTTAATCCTTCGACTATTGCAATAAGAATTGCTTGTAATGTATTCATTAAAATTAGATTTTTAGATCATTAGATTTGACTTCTTAGAAAAGATTTGTCTAAAATCTAAGATGTCTGAAGTCTAAGAAAGTCTATTTGGATTTTTTGAAAATAGAATAAATCGTGATTCCAAAACCAATTAAAACAGTTGTTGGAGCTAAACGAATACGTCTAAAGCTAAAAACATCCTCATTAAAAACATTTGGATTGTCACTTCCTCCGCCAGACATTAAAATAAAGCCTAATATGATAACGCCAATTCCAATTAATAGGATTTTGTAATTGATACTGTCAAAAAGGAATTCCTGTTTTTGTTGTTCTATTTCTTTATTATTGTTTTTCATCGTTATAATTTGTCACCCTGAGCGGAGTCGATGGGCTTTTGTTTAATGATCTAAAATTAATAAAGATCGTCGGTTCTTAAATTAAGGAAACGCTGTGTGGCAAAGTGTGTACTTACCCAGGTAATTAAAACTCCTAAACCGAATACGGCCAGCAATACTAAGCCAATTAAAGCTTTGTCTTCTAAAATTCCTAATCCCGGAAAATTGCTTTCCACATAAAGTAAAAGTGCGATTAAGGCAAAAATTGCCAATGCAGCACCTAACATTCCGAGTTTTACACTGCGCATTACAAAAGGCTTACGAATGAATGCTTTTGTAGCGCCAACCATTTGCATGGTTTTAATAATAAATCTGTTGGAATGAATAGATAATCGTAAAGAGCTATTGATTAAAAGAACTGCAATTACGGCAAGGAAACCGCTGATAATTAAAATCCACATACTCACTTTCTTGATGTTATCATTTACTAAGTTTACCAATTGTTTGTCGTAAACAATGTCTTCAATCATGGTGTTTTTGCGGAGATTGCTTTCAATTTTTACAATACTGTCTCTTTCAACATAATCTGCTTTTAAATGAATATCGTAAGAATTCAGTAATGGGTTTTCTCCTAAGAAGGTCAGGAAGTCTTCTCCAATGATATCGGTGTGTTCTTTTGCTGCTTTTTCTTTGGTAACGTAAACATACGATTTTGCAAAACGGGCTTTTTTTAATTCGGTATCAAATGCTTTGGTAACGCTGTCTGTAGCTTCGTTTTTAAAGAAAACCGTCATGGCGATTTTTTCTTTAAAATCATTGGCCAGTTTTTTTGAATTGATAATGAATAATCCCAGAACTCCTAAAAGGAATAATACCAGAAATACACTCAATACAACCGAAAAATAAGAGGAAATTAACCTGCGCTTTTGAAATTTATCAAAGTTAGAACTCATAGTATGCTTAAATTATGTGGTAAAAATAATAAACAATTTCTTTATTTAAAGTTATTAACGAACTTTTATACTATAAATGTACAATTAGATATTGAAAATACGAAGCCTAAAAAATGATTTAACCGCAAAGCACGCAAATTTTATACATGGTTTAGTAAAAAATCCAAAGTTCTCAAAGCTTTATTTGGATAAAGCTTTGAGAACTTTGGATAGTACTTTGCGTTTAAAATTTAAAGTTATTTGACCTTATAAACCTCTAAGCTTTTCAGCCAATACACATGTCTCGGGCCAGTTTTGATATCATTTTTACAAATCGCAATCATTTCACCATTTTTAACCGGTTTTCCATTTTCTTCAAATAGAATGAATGTGTTTTCTCCGGTTGGGTTATTAAAGATTTCTGCCCATGAAAAGGTTGCTTTATAATCATCAGATGCTCTGGCAACAATATAGAAGTTTCTGTCTTTATGACCGTTTTGCCTGATTTTAGCTTTTTCTAAAATGTCTTTTAATAAAACGCCTTTACAAATTTTATCGTCTTTTTTAACCTCGCCACTTTGGCAAACGACTTTGAAATCATCGATTGTAACTACCTTCATCTTTTTTAAGGAATCAACAGTCAATTGCAGCGGAAATTCAACATCGCCTTTTACTTCAATTTGATGATTCACCATTTTTAAACTATCTGCAGGGGAAAGAACAGGATGTTTGTCATTGTCTTGTTTTGAAACTTCTGTTGAAACAATATCCTCTTTTTTAGAAGAATTACACATTGTACATGAAAATGCAATCAGAAGAATTAGAATATAATTTTTAGTTTTCATATAAATTGATTTTAGTTTTAATTAAAAAAACGAAGCGTCACAAAAAAGTTACGTCCTTCTTCAGGATAACCTTCAACCAAACTGTAATTTCTGTCGAAAATATTTTTAATTCCGGCATCAATACTTAAATATTCTAAAACTTTGCATGAAGCAAAAGCATTCAAAAGTGTGTAATCAGGAACACCTGCACCATAACTTGTGCTGTAACGGGAAGAATTAAATTCAGTATTGGCGATTAATTTCAATATTTTAAGCGGGCTGTATTCGACAGTTCCAATCACTTTTGTATTAGGAACATCAGTAAAATGAATATCCGGATTTGTTATGTTTTCTCTTTCGATATACGTGTAATTTGCACTAATGTTTAATTTCTCTGTTGGAATATACGTCAACTGCGCTTCAATACCTTTGTATTGGGCTTCGCCAAAATTCTGCATTTGAGATTTTCCTGGTTCTACATTGCTTACGCTTAAAATAGCATCTGTTAGAGAACTATAAAAAAGAGCGGTCTGAAAATGTAATTTGCTGAAAAATTCCACATTGTAATTCAATTCATAATTCAAAGCCGTTTCAGGTTTTAAATCCGGATTTGGGATTGCTGTCCCCATTCGATACGAATAACGGTCTTTGATAGTGGCAAATCTCATTTTTTGTGAAACCGTTGCGCCTAATTTTTGTGTTTCATTCAACTGATAAAACAACCCAATCTGCGCATTGATCGCATCACTTTTTCCGGCATCCGGATAATCTGTAATTACTTTTGTAGTACTGTTGTAATCTTCTGCTTTTTTGTCTTCTCTGGAGTTATAGCTCAATCCCGGAATTACGGTAAACTTTTCGGTTACGTTATAAATATCTTCAATTCCAATTGTAATAGTCTGATCATCAAATTTACGAAGCGGTTCTCCCAGATTGTTTTCGCGATGCACATCTTCTTTAAATTGTACTGCAATCTTAAGGTTGTTTTTAGGAATAAAATGAGTTTCATATTCCAGATTTCCTCCATACGTGTAATCATCATAATAACTTTTAAAGGCGTATGGTTTCGTTATGGCCGTGTAAGTAGCATCATCATAACTGATCAGTAAGTTTTTAAATTTGTCATAATATATCTGGTTTTGAAGCTGTTTTTATCATTCAGATTAGTGTTTGAAATAAAATAAATACTTTCCTTATCCCAATTTGGCCATTGCCAGAAACGTGGTTTTGCCAGTAATGAGTTTTTAGCGTCACTTCCTGCATATACCGGATTTCCTTTTTCGCCTTTTTGGTTGATGTATCCTAAAGCATATTCACTTTTTTTGGTGGGTGTCCAGCCAATCTTAAAACTGATTTTTTGATCTGTTCGATAGGAATTGTCTCTTTCTTTTCCGTCTTCATTTTTCATCGAAACAAAATCTTTAGACATCTGATACGACTTTCTGTCTAAATACGAAAAGCTTCCCTGAACATAAAATTTCCCGAAATCAGAACCGATATTCAGATTGCTTTTTTGTCCGTCGGTATCAATTAATCCTAAAGAACCATCAAATTCAAATTTCTTTACAGGTTTTCTGGAAACCAGATTAATTGCTCCACCTAATGAATTGGGACCGTAAATTATAGATGAAAACCCTTTTGAAACATCAATTTTAGCCAAATCAAAAGTGGTAAAGCGAGCCAGATCTACATAACCGTCATACGGAACGTAAACCGGGATTCCGTCCATATAAACCGGAACCTGCCTTAAATCAAAACCACGTACCGAAACCATCGATTCGTTTCTTGGTCCTGATGCCGTCAAAGTAACACCCGGCAATAAATTAAGGGCTCTGGAAACATCCATTTTATTTTGGGATTCCATTGTTTTTGAAGTAACGGTATTGAGTGTGTCATGGCTTTTGTTGCTGGTCACAATAACTTCTCCAAGTATAAAAGTTTTAGACGTTTTTACTGAATCAATCTGTTTTGAATTGTTTTGCTGACTGAAGCACAGTAACGGAAATAATAAAATGGGAATAATTTTTAATTTCATAATTTGATCATAATTTCAGTATGTTTTGAAATGAATACTGATGGTTGAAGAATTGAGTTTGGTTGGTTATTTAATGAATGAGTTTTAGATTTTCTTAATTTCCCAGGTTAATGACAAATAATAAAGTCCGCCAATTGAAGGTCCGCCAAGAATAGAACTATAGGCTTTGTTTAAAATATTGGTTCCTCCCAATTTAGTGGTAATGCCTGATTTTTTGAAATTGTAATTTACCTGTGCATCCATAGTCCAGTATGCAGGAACATTTCCGCTTACTAAAAAAGAAATATAATCATAGTTGTTTTGGTATCGTGCACTGGCACTGGCACCCAGTTTTTTCCAGATGTTTTCTGCGATCAAAGTTCCGTTTACATTGAATTCCGGTGTATTGAAACCGTCTTCGAGACCATCTTTGTCATCTGTACGGTCAAGTTTGGTGTAGGTTACATTTCCTAAAGCAGTAAACATTTGGTTAAGTCGGTATTTTAGGCCTAAGCTTCCTCCGTAATTGTAAATCTTACTTTTCGAATTCGTCCACAAACGGTAACGGTTTTGCGTTGTTCTGGAATATAAGGACGTCGGAATTAACGCCGGATCTGTTGTATTCGGAATACTCGCTTCAACCTGAGCAATGAAATTTTTATAAGAGTTGTAATAGAAATCGGCATCTATAAAAAGGTTTTGGTTTAAAGCCATTCCTCTGAAACCAACTTCAAATGATTTTACAAATTCAGGTTCCAGATACGTGTACGGATTTTTCTGAATCGTGTTTTTATTTTTTTCGATAGCCTGTGCCTGAGTTAAACCGAGCGTATTTACATCGCTGTTAACCTGAGCCTGAAATTTATCGATAGAAGCTTTTGTGTATGAATTTTCAAAAATTCCATCAGACATAATTCTCAAACCACCAACACGTTTTACACCACCGGAATTTACATTTGAAAAACCTTCGAAAATACTTGGAAAACGATATCCGTTTTGGTACGAAGCCCTGAAACTTAAACTTTCTTTTGGGGAATAAACCGCTGTAAACTGCGGAGTGAATTTCGTATCAAAATAATCGGATTTATCCATTCTTAAAGTTGCTCCCAAACGTAATTTTTGGTTAAATAAATCTTTTGTCACTTGTGTAAAGGCACCCGTTTTTTGATACGTCAAGTTTTCAGAATCGTTTTCCGGATTAATAAAATAATTTCCGTCAGGTACAATAATATAATTTCTGTAATCGAAACCGCTTAATAATTTGGTGCCGATTTTTTCAAAGGAAGACGAAAAAGCTTTGTCCCAATTGATTAATCCTTCGGCATGAACCAAAGTAGATTTTACACGCAAAGCAGCGCCAATATCCCAGTTATTAATATTGACTAATTCTTTTTTCTTTGTTTCATAAGCTTCGGTTCCCGGCTCAAATCTTCCGGTATCAGAAGTTGTTCGGGCTATTTTATGGGCATCGGGAACACTTGATCCGTTTGTTATCGCATTCTTGTAAGCTGAGGTATAATCGGCAAACCAATTATTGTCTGACTTGAAAGCGCGGTCCATGTTTTCAGCAAGCGAACGCATATTATACGAATCTCCGGTATTTTCTGTAGTGGCATATCCTTTTACCTGAAAAACGGGCGTGTGGTAGTCAACAGCAAACTGATTTAAGGTATAATTGTCTAATCTAAATCGGTTGGAGCGCTGATAAATGGTATTGATTAAAGCGGTTTTATAAGTTACCGATAATTCGTGTCCTGTTTTTGGGCGAAAATAGAAACCAACATCGGCTTTGTAATTTTTAATTTCATAATCAGAAATATCAGTTTCGCGATAACCGGTTCTTGCAACCACATAATTTTTGCCGTTTAAGTTTAATGTTTTTCGATTGGCGGATTCGTTTCCGTAACCGTTCACTTCGTCGTAAGCGGGATTGTTCGTTCCGAATAAGTTGGTTGAAGCATTTGCATTGGGAGCCAAATCGGTTCTGTCGTCCGCAACCCAGTCTGTTCCGCCGGTGGTAGAAACATTTAGTTTTACAGCTATTTTATCGCTGAATGTCTGAGCATATCTTAAGTTAAACTGTGAATATGCTTTTGGCGAAAACCGATCGATATTACCAACATGATTTATACCCGTTAATTGCTGAATACTGATTCCCTGATACTCAAATGGATTTTTTGTCTGAATATTGGCCAGACCATTAATAGCATTCATTCCGTACAAAGCAGCTGCAGTTCCCGGAATAATTTCGATTTTATCAATATCCAAATCATTTGCACCAAGAGCATTGGCAATTGGAGTTCCCAGATGTGGTGCCTGATTATCGATTCCGTCTACTAATTGCGCAAACCTGACATTGGTAGTATTCGCAAACCCTCTGGTGTTAATGACTTTAAAGCTTAAACTTGGCGTAATAATCTGCACGTCTTTTACGTTTTCCAAAGCTTCATAAATACTTAGCGCTCCCATTATTTTAGCTTCCGCCGATTTTAATTGCTCAATACTAATTGGGGAACGCATTAAGTTTTCAGACCGGCGGGAAGCTGTAATGACAATTTCGTTCAGCACTTCTTTTTTGATGCTGTCCTGATTTTTCGGATTTTCTGTTTGAGAAAAACCTGTGAGGCTTATAAAAAGAAAGATTATGCAATAGTGTATCTTCATAATTGGGGATTAATTTCAGTATGTTTTAAAATGAACACTGAAGGTTGTTGAAATTGGTTTTTGGTTATTTGATTTTTTTAATTCAATATGCTTAAAAAGGAATAGTGCCGTTTAAGTTTTTAAAATTTAAGGTTTTGAGTTTCTTTTTGAACGAAATCCTTAATACGTTTTTCGACTTCATAAAAAACAACAATAGCTTTTTCTCCGGCTTCGGTAAGTTTTGCACCGCCGCCGCCTTTCCCGCCAAGCAATTTTACTACCAGCGGACTTTCAGCACGCTGATTCATTTCTTCGACCAATTGCCAGGCCTGACGATATGCCATTTTCATTTCTTTTGCAGCATTGGTGATTGAACCCGTTTTTCGTATATTTTCAAGTAACCAGACTTTTCCAATTCCTAAAAATGGTCCTTCAGTTTCTTCAATCCAAAGGCGGACTTCAACATTGTACTTTTTGTTTTCTCCCATCGATGTTATTTTTTAAAAGAAACTTTTGCGTTTAATCGATTTGTGTAATAAGTATTTTAGATCGCAATAATAAGTATTTTTACTTAATTAAAATACGTATTTTGTTATTTTATTTGTTTGTCAGCTAAATAGCTTTGGTACAATGCGCAATAAATGTAAATTTGCAGACTTAATAATAACTGTGAGAAAGCCTTTGATCCTTTGTCACTTTGCAACTTTGAACCTTACAATGAAGTATAATCCAAACGAAATTGACGCCAAATGGCAAAAATATTGGGCAGAAAATCAAACTTTTGCAGCAAAAAATAACTCTGAAAAACCGAAGCATTATGTTCTTGACATGTTTCCTTATCCATCAGGAGCAGGATTACACGTTGGGCATCCGCTTGGGTATATTGCATCAGATGTTTATTCTCGTTTCAAAAGACATCAGGGATTCAATGTTTTGCACCCGATGGGTTACGACAGTTTCGGATTGCCGGCAGAACAATATGCGATTCAGACTGGACAGCGTCCTGAAGATACTACACGTGTCAATATTGATGGTGGAGTAGATAAAGAAGGAAAGCAAATTGCCGGATACAGAAAACAATTAGATAAAATCGGATTCTCATTTGACTGGGCGCGTGAAGTGCGTACCTCAAATCCGGATTATTACAAACATACACAATGGATTTTTATTCAGTTGTTCAATTCATGGTACAATAAAAATTCAGATCAGGCCGAAGATATTGAAACATTGGTTTCTATTTTTGAAAAAGAAGGAAATGCAACTGTAAATGCTGTTTCAGATGATGCAGTAGAAGCATTTACGTCTATTGAATGGAATGCTTTCGCGAAAGAACAACAGGAGAAGATTTTGCTACAATACAGATTAACCTATTTAGCAGAAACCGAAGTAAACTGGTGTCCGGGCTTAGGAACTGTGTTAGCAAATGACGAAATCGTAAACGGAGTTTCGGAGCGGGGAGGCTTTCCTGTTATAAGAAAAAAAATGACACAATGGAGTATGCGAATTTCTGCTTATGCCGAACGCTTACTTCAGGGGCTAAATGATATTGACTGGAGCGAATCAATTAAAGAGTCGCAAAGAAACTGGATTGGGAAATCTGTGGGGGCGATGGTTAAGTTTAAAGTCCTTAGTCCAGAGTCCTTAGTTCAAAGTGAACCTTCACTCTTAGACTCAGGACTAAGTACTCAGGACTTTTTCATCGAAGTTTTCACTACAAGACCTGATACCATCTTCGGAGTAACTTTTATGACTTTAGCACCGGAACACGATTTGGTTGCTAAAATTACAACTCCGGAACAAAAAGCTGAAGTTGAAGCGTATATCGAAAAAACATCAAAACGTTCTGAGCGTGAGCGTATGGCCGATGTAAAAACGATTTCTGGGGTTTTTACCGGAGCTTATGCAGAACATCCATTTACTAAAGAACCAATTCCGGTTTGGATCGGTGATTATGTTTTGGCAGGTTACGGAACAGGAGCGGTTATGGCGGTTCCTTGCGGAGACGAAAGAGATTACGCTTTTGCTAATTTCTTTAAAGGTCAAAACGGAATGCAGGAAATTAAAAATATCTTCGCAAACGTTGATATTTCTGAAGCGGCGCATGGATCAAAAGACAACGTTGAAATCGCCAATTCTGATTTCCTAAACGGATTAAACTATAAAGGCGCGACTAAAAAAGCGATCGAAAAATTAGAAGAAATTGGCCAGGGAACCGGAAAAACGAATTATAGATTGCGTGATGCCGTATTTTCACGTCAGCGTTATTGGGGAGAGCCTTTCCCGGTTTATTATGTAAACGGACTTCCGAAAATGATTGATGCACAGCATTTGCCAATTATTTTGCCGGAAGTAGAGAAATATTTACCAACCGAAGACGGTTTGCCACCATTAGGAAACGCAGCTGTTTGGGCTTGGGACACGAACCAAAACAAAGTGGTCAATACCGATTTGGTTGACAATGTTTCAATTTTTCCTTTAGAATTAAACACAATGCCGGGTTGGGCGGGAAGTTCCTGGTATTGGATGCGTTATATGGATGCACACAATGAAAATGAATTTGCTTCTAAAGAGGCTTTGGCTTACTGGGAAAGTGTAGATTTATACATTGGAGGAAGCGAGCACGCAACCGGACACTTATTGTATTCTCGTTTTTGGAATAAATTCTTAAAAGACAAAGGTTTTGCTCCAACTGAAGAGCCATTCAAAAAACTGATCAATCAGGGAATGATTTTGGGGACTAGTGCTTATGTGAGTAGAGTTGGCTATTATTATGTTGAAAGTGCTGATTTCTCTTTTTCTTCAGAAGCAATTAAACATTTAGAGGGACTTACTTTTCCAACGATATTTTGTTCGACAAAATTTTTGGAGTCAAAATTAAAAGATTCAATTACGATTAAGCAATTTGCAATTGAAAATAAAATACAGTCAATTCTGGATTTTGTAGAAAAAATTGATGCTAATTTGGTAGATGTTTCTAGATTAGGATTTGGTACTACTAAGCTTCGCACAGATGTAAATTTTGTGAATTCTTCCGATGAATTAGACATAGAAAGATTTAAAAATTGGAGAAGCGATTTTAATAATGCTGAATTTATTTATGATGAAAACGGAAAATATATTGTAAGCCGTGAAGTCGAAAAGATGTCGAAATCATATTACAATGTGGTAACTCCAGATGATATTTGTGCAGAATATGGAGCCGACACCTTACGTTTATACGAAATGTTCTTAGGTCCGTTGGAGCAGGCAAAACCCTGGAATACGGCTGGTATTTCAGGAGTTTTCGGTTTCCTTAAAAAATTATGGAGATTGTATTTTGATGATAACGGTTTAATCGTAAACAACGACGAACCAACAAAAGACAACTTAAAATCATTGCATAAAACCATCAAAAAAGTAGCAGAAGATATCGAGAATTTCTCTTTCAATACTTCGGTTTCCCAGTTTATGATTTGTGTAAATGAATTGTCAACTCAAAACTGTCATTCAAGAGCGATTTTAGAGCCGCTAGCGATTTTGGTTTCGCCATACGCGCCACATATCGCTGAAGAATTATGGTCACAGTTAGGCAATACCACTTCAATTTCTGAAGTTCCGTTCCCGATTTTTGAAGAAAAACATCTGGTAGAATCTGAAAAAGAATACCCGGTTTCTTTCAACGGAAAAATGCGTTTCACGATCAAATTACCTTTGGATTTAACTGCAGCACAAATCGAAGAAATCGTAATGAAAGACGAAAGAACTCAAAAGCAATTAGACGGGAAAACGCCAAATAAAGTGATTATCGTTCCTGGGAAAATCATCAATTTGGTTGGATAACCAAATAAATTCCAAATATGAAAATTCCAAATTCCAATTTTACGATTGGGGTTTGGGATTTTTTTGGCTGTAGTTTTTTGCCACGAATTGCACTAATTTCCACAAATAAATTCGAGTCATTCGTGAAATTTGTGGACTAAAAAAAATGACTTCATGTCTTTTTGAACAAAAACTCTTGTACTTGAGATTAAAAAAAGAGTCATTGATTCAAATCATAAAAAAAGCTTCGAGTAAATTTCGAAGCTTTTGTGTTTTCTAAAACTGATTTCTAAAATTTTATAAATTATCTTGGAAAGACGTAAGTTTTAGGATGTACTACAATAATTCCTTCAGAATCAGCTTTTCCCGTTAATTCAGAAACAACTTTTCCTCCAACATAAACTTTTGCAGTTACAGTCTGATCCTTAATCCCGCCGTAACCACTAGTGTGTACTAAAGCTCCGTCAGAATCTGCATCGGCAGTAAACTCTTTTGTCCATGGCAGTGAAGTGATGTCTTCAATTAGAGGCGCTCCGCTTTTTTCCATATAAGTTACATCAAGTTGTCCTGTGTAGTTTCCTGTTACTTCATATTTAACGTCTCTTGATTTGTTTACAGAGTCGTTATCGTTATCATCGCTGCTGCAGGAAGCAAATGTAAATACAAGAGTAAGCATCAGCATAATTTGTTTCAAATGTGTTTTCATGTTTAATTTCTTTAATTATTTAAAATTCATTCTATATCAAAGTTAAAAGCTTGTTAAGGAGACGGCAATACCTGATAAAATGTATTTTTCACTACCTGATATCAGGTAAAAGAGTGGTATTTCTTTTTGAAAGTCAGTAAGCTTTAATAACTTTGAGTAAATGCCACATTTATGAAGAGAATCTACGCCTTATTGTTTTTTTTACTTTTTTCTGCAATTTCTAATTCACAGGTAATTCTTTCCTTAGATGACGACACAGTTTATATTGATAGTATCGTAAAGATTACAAAAAACGTAAAGTCAGACAGTATTAAAAGTCTGAATAGTTTCAGATTGTCCAAATTGTTTTTAATGGTTCAGGATGTCAAAAAATCTAAAGGATATCTGGAACAGGCAAACCGATTGAAAATGAAATTTCCGTTTTTAAGGGATGCCTCTGTTTATTATAATGCCTATCACTTTATTGAAAAAGGAGATTTAGAAGGTTATGAAAAAGCGTTACTTGAAGCCAATACCAGACTAAAGAAATACCGAAATAAAGAAGCATACAAACTTCGGGCAGTTATTCTTCAAAATTATGGTATTGTACAGCAGCATAAGAATAATGAAAAGCTGTATATGAAACTGCTGGTAAATGAAGCAATACCGATTGCAAGGAAAAGTGGCGATTTTGAACTGATCAGTGGCTTAAACAAAGCGGTTGCTATTATTTTAATGAATAATGAAGAGCGTCAAAAAGCAGCTGAATATCTGGCTCAGGCACAGAAATATATAGAAAATACAACCAGAAAATCGGCAACACTTGCAGAATCTAAAATGGAAACCTATATTATCAATGCCGAAAATTTAATAGAGCTCAAACATTTTTATGATGCAAAAGTGATTTTGGACAGAGCTTTTTCAATTTTAAAAAATTATCCGGAATCAAACTTAAACGACTCCTATTATTATGTGGAAGGAATTTATTATGCTAAACAAAATAAGCTTAAAGAAGCCCTTATCAGTTTTGAAAAAGGGATAACATCTGCTAAAAAACACAATAATCTTGTCGCTTTAAACAGATTGAAATTTGCAGAATATGAAGTGCTCTTTAAACTGAACAATTACGATAAAGCCAAAGATAATCTTGAATATCTGATAGAAAAAACACCTTTTGTTGTAGATAAAAAGAACTATTTTAAAGAGTTGTCCAAGGTTTATAATGCAACCAAGGAGTATTCAAAAGCCTATTTTTATTCAAATAAATATAATATAATCAACGATAGTCTTAACAATGCCAATCTGAAAAATGAAATTATAGAACTAGAAGCAAAATATAAAAAAGCAGAGGCTGAAAAGAAAATTAGTTTATTGCAGTCAGAGAACGAAAAAGCAGTTCTGCAGGTAAATAATAACCGTTTGAATATGATGCTTTTTGCGGTGCTTTCGTTTGTGTTGTTTTTGACGGTTTTGTTTTTGTGGAGCTGGAATAATTATCAGAAAAAATTAAGTACTCAAAAAGAAGTAAATCATATACAAGAGTTGGCTTCACTCGAAAATCAGCAGAAATTATCGATTTCAAATGCCTTGATAGAAGGTGAAGAAATGGAAAGGAAAAGGATTGCAAGGGACTTACACGATGGACTCGGAAGTATGCTTTCCGGTTTGAAAATGCATTTGACTATTGCCGATAGAGAAAATAATGCAATCAATCCTAATGTTAATGCGATGCTTAATGATTCAATTAAAGAACTTCGGAATATTTCTCAAAATTTGATGCCGGAAAGTTTAATGAAATTAGGACTGGAACACGCCTTAAAGGATCTATGTATCTCACATTCCAATGCCGAAACAACAATTGAATTTCAATATCTGGTAAAAAAAAATACTTTGCAGCAGCATTTCAAAATCATGGTTTTCAGGATTATTCAGGAACTTTTAAACAATGCTTTAAAATATGCAAAAGCTTCACAGATTTTGGTTTCCTGTTCTCAAAACAAGAATGTTTTTTTTATTACTGTCGAAGATAACGGAATAGGTTTTAATCTTGAAAATGCAGAAAAGCGGGAAGGAATGGGGCTGAGAAATATTAAAAACCGTGTTGCTTTCTTAAACGGAAAATTAGAAATCGATTCAGTTCTTGATAAAGGAACATCGACTTATATTGAACTAAAAGTATAATCCGAAATAAATTATGAGCTATAAAACAGTAATAGTAGATGATCACCCAATAGTTATTTCAGGAATTGAAGGATTATTGTCTGATTTGGAAGATATTGAAATAGTAAAAAAATTTGAATCCGGAATTGCATTGCTGGATTACATTGAAAATCATACTATTGATTTGATATTAACGGATATTTTTTTGCCGACTATTAATGGTGTCGATTTGTGCAAAACAATCAAACAAAAGAATCCTAAAATTGTTATTATCGGAATGAGCAGCCAGTCAGAAAGAAGTCTGGTAATGCAATTTATTCAAAATGGCGGAAATGGCTATATTCTAAAAAATGCCTCATTTGATGAATTTAAAGAATGTATTTATAAAGCAATTGGTGGAGAAATCGTATTTAGCAAAGAAGTAAAAACGATAATCAGTCAGCCATTGTCTGAAGATTTTGAAAGTATTCCCGGCTTAAGCAGAAGAGAACGAGATATTGCCCTGCTGCTTTCGAAAGGAAAGTCAACTCAGGAAATTGCTGACGATTTATTTCTAAGTTTTTTAACCGTTCAGACCCATCGCCGTAATATTCTCCAAAAATATAAAATGAAGAATGTAGCGGAACTGATCGCTTTCCTGCTAAAGAACAATATGTTGAATTGAGACAAAATAGGAATAAAAATGTCAAAATGACATTTTGTTAAAATGGTTCATAATTTGCAGGCTGTTTTGTAACTTTAAATTCAATCAAAAATATAAAATCATGGGAAGTGGATATTTAATACTGGCCGGGGCTATTATGTTATTCAGCTGGCTGGTAAGTTCAAGATTAAAAAGTAAATTCGAATTATATTCAAAACTGCAATTACAAAACGGAATGAGCGGAAGGGAAATTGCGGAAAAAATGCTGGCCGATAATGGCATTTATGATGTTCGGGTAATTTCAACTCCGGGACAATTAACCGATCATTACAATCCGGCAGATAAAACAGTTAATTTAAGCGAGGCGGTTTACAATCACAGAAACGCGGCTGCTGCGGCAGTTGCAGCACACGAATGTGGTCACGCTGTTCAGCATGCAATAGGTTATGAGTGGCTTACAATGCGTTCTGCGTTAGTTCCTATTGTTAGTGTGGCGTCCAATTATGTACAATGGATTTTACTGGCAGGAATTTTAATGATTAGAGTTTTTCCGCAATTATTGCTGGTGGGTATTGTTATTTTTGCTGCAACGACGTTATTTACTATCATTACTTTGCCAGTTGAATACGATGCGAGTAATCGTGCCTTGGCGTGGTTAGAAAATAAACGAATGCTGACACAGCAGGAGCAGGCTGGTGCAAAAGATGCTTTGAAATGGGCTGCCAGAACGTATGTGGTAGCAGCAATTGGTTCTATTGCTACTTTATTGTATTATATTTCGATTTACTCAGGAAGCAGGAGGAACTAATTTTATAATTGAGATAACTAGTCAATTAGATAATTTATAGAAAACCCGACAGATTTTAAAATTTGTCGGGTTTTGTTTTTTAATTGGAATTTAAATTATATAATTATCAAATTGACAAATTATCCAATTTACAACTGAATCTGCCTGTCAATCTGCTGATCCAAAGAAATAAACGTTTCAGTTCTCGAAACACCTTCAATAGCCTGAATTTTGGTGTTTAAAAGCTGCATCAAATGTTCGTTGTCGCGACAGATAATTTTAATCAAAACCGACCAGTTTCCGGTAGTGTAGTGGCATTCTAAAACCTCGGGGATTTTTCTCAGTTCTTTTACGGCTTCGGAATTTCCCGAAGCTTTGTCGAGATAAACACCAATAAATGCCATGGTATTGTAGCCTAAAACTTTTGGGTTTACAGTGAATTTTGATCCCGAAATTACACCTGATTGTTCCAGTTTTTTCAATCGCTGATGAATCGCCGCTCCTGAAATGCCTATTTTATTGGCAATCTGAAGAATAGGTTTGCGGGCATCATCCATAAGATAACGAAGAATTTCTTTGTCGATACCGTCAATTTCGATTAAGAGGGAATTAATTTTCATAACTTAAAATTTGAAACTATTCTTGCGGTTTTGGCTTTGGAATAGAAATCAAATGTACTTAAAATGGTTTAAAAAGAAAAATTCCAAATCCCAACAGGAAGTTGGAGTTTGGAATTTAATGTTTTTAGGCTTGGTGAAGATTTATTTTCCTTTGTTTGCTTCGGCGATATATTTTTCTAAAGCCATTGTCATAGAAGGAGTTTCAGGAGTCGGGGCAAGGATATCAATTCTTAAACCATGATCCAGGGCTTCTTTTTGAGTTGTGCTTCCAAATACAGCGATTCTGGTATTGTTTTGTTTAAAATCAGGAAAGTTTTTAAACAATGATTTTATTCCGGTTGGACTGAAAAAAGCTAAAACGTCATAATAAACGTCTGCTAAATCGGATAAGTCGCTCATTACCGTTCTGTAGAAAATAGCTTGTGCCCAGTCTACTTTTAAACCATTTAAAGTTACAGGTGCATCAGCGTTCAACTGATCAGAAGCCGGCAACAAGAATTTTTCGTCCTTGTATTTTTTGATAAGCGGTGATAAATCTGCAAAATCTTTAGCTCCAACGTAAATTTTACGTTTTCTGTACACTACATATTTTTGCAGGTAAAAAGCAACAGCCTCAGACTGACAAAAATATTTCAGCCCTTCAGGTACTTTGTAGCGCATTTCTTCAGCTACCCTGAAAAAATGATCAACCGCATTTCGGCTTGTTAAAATAATTGCAGTGTAATGATTAAGATCGATTTTTTGTAATCGGATTTCTTTTGCACTAACTCCCTCCACATGAATAAAAGGTCTGAAATCAATTTTTATTTTGTGTTTCTGTTGGAGCTCAAAGTAAGGGGAGTTTTCCACTTTAGGTTCAGGCTGTGACACCAAAATTGTTTTCACTTTCATATTATAGACATTTACTGAGCCGCCTTTGTAATCCAGTAATAAAGGAAATAATAAGGGGCTATTTCAAGAGCGCAAAGATATAAAATAAAATAAAATAATTTATTGATTATTGTATTTTGATAAGTTTTAATTGAAATAAAGTAGGAAAACATACTTATACATGCTGAAACCCCTATTATTGCTAGTGGTACGATTTTGGGCACATCGTCGCGATAAAACAAAATCGCATTGACAGGAAGAATAAAAAGCCCAATATATGTTCTATATGTTGCTTTTTGTAAGTTAAAAAGGTCTACAAATTCATCAATATTGAAAGAAGTTCCTACGATTTTTTCAATCAAATATTTTGCTAATATGAAGTACGTCAAAAAAGTGACAATCTGGGTAAAAAGCATCCAGTCTGTTTTTTCTGTTTTTACCGGAAATTCAAAAATATGCATGGTCAGCTGTATGAAAAAAGCATACGATATAATCTGCACAAAAAATAAGGCAACTGTAAAGCTGCTTTTTAAATGGGAAATGTCACGATAAATTTTAACATATTTATCAGAGAAAATAAGTTTTGTAAATTCACTAAATCTATTTTCGTAAGCTGATTTAGTGATAGCAACAACAGCAAAAGCCAACACAAATAAAAGTGTTGCCCAATCTTTGTTTTCTATAATTCTGGGATGGAGCTGTTCAATCATAACGATGCAAAATTAGTAATTTTTTGTATCAATACTTTTATTATGGATTTATTATGAACCAAATGCTATAAAAAGTTTACTTTTGCGGTGAAATTACGCAGAAAAAATGAATGATAGTATTGTCATAATTCCTACCTATAACGAAATTGAGAACATAGAAAGTATAGTACGTGCTGTACTTTCGCAACATAAATCTTTTCACCTTTTAATCATCGATGATAATTCGCCGGATCACACTGCTAATAAAGTAATTGCGCTTCAGGAAGAATTTCCGGGAAGATTATTTCTTGAAAAAAGAGCTAAAAAATCCGGTCTTGGGACGGCTTATGTTCATGGTTTTAAATGGGCACTGGAACGTAAATATGATTTCATTTTTGAAATGGATGCTGATTTTTCACACAATCCAAACGATCTTGAAAAATTATATGATGCCTGTCATTTTGGAGGTGCTTCTTTAGCGATAGGTTCCCGTTATGTTACAGGCGTAAATGTGGTGAACTGGCCACTAAGCCGGGTATTGATGTCTTATTTTGCTTCGGTATATGTGAAATTTATTACCGGAATGAAAATTCACGACGCGACAGCAGGTTTTGTTTGTTATAAAAGAGAAGTGCTGGAAAAGATAAACCTTGATAAAATCAAATTTGTTGGGTATGCTTTTCAAATCGAAATGAAATATAGAACTTATTGTGGTAAATTTGAAATAACAGAAGTTCCGATTATTTTTACAGATCGTACAAAAGGAGTCTCAAAAATGAGCAATGCTATTATTAAAGAAGCGATTCTTGGAGTTATTTCTCTCCGATTAAAAAAATTATTCAACACACTATAAACGAACGGCGATGAACAGGATTTTAATAAAAAATGCCAAAATTGTAAACGAAGGATTGATTTTTGAAGGTGATGTTTTAATAGAAAACGACTTAATTGTTGAAGTTGCAGACAGCATCAGTCTAAAATCATCTGATTGTAAAGTCATAGATGCAGAAGGAAATTATCTGATTCCGGGTGCCATTGACGATCAGGTGCATTTTAGAGAACCGGGATTAACACATAAAGGTGATATTGAATCTGAATCGAGAGCGGCTGTTGCCGGTGGAATCACTTCTTTTATTGAACAACCTAATACAGTTCCGAATGCAGTTACGCAGGAAATTTTAGAAGATAAATATCAAATTGCTTCCCAGAAATCATTTGCGAATTATTCGTTTATGATGGGGGCAACCAATGATAATCTGGAAGAAGTTTTAAAAACAAATCCTAAAAATGTTGCCGGAATCAAGATTTTCCTTGGTTCTTCAACAGGAAATATGCTGGTTGACAACGAAGCGACTTTAGAGAGAATATTTTCGAGTACACCAATGCTGATTGCAGTTCATTGCGAAGATGAAACTACGATTCAGAATAATTTGGCTGAATTCAAAGAAAAATACGGAGATGATATTCCCGTAACAGCCCATAACTTAATTAGAAGTGCAGAGGCTTGTTACATTTCATCTTCAAAAGCAGTTGCTTTGGCGAAAAAAACCGGAGCCCGTTTGCATATTTTCCATCTTTCAACGGCGAAAGAAATGGAATTGTTTACGAATAAAATTCCGCTGGAAGAGAAAAAAATTACGGCTGAGGTTTGTGTGCATCATCTTTGGTTTACCGATGAAGATTACAAAACAAAAGGAAATTTCATCAAATGGAATCCGGCTGTAAAAACAGCTGATGACAGAAAAGAACTTTGGAAAGCCCTGAACGACGGCCGCATTGATGTTATTGCAACCGATCATGCACCGCATACGAAAGAAGAAAAATTACAGTCTTACTTAAAAGCTCCTTCAGGAGGACCTTTAGTACAGCATGCTGTTGTTGCGATGTTTGAAGCGTACCATCAGGGAAAAATCACGGTAGAGAAAATCGTAGAGAAAATGTGCCATAATCCTGCTAAGATCTTTAAAATCGAAAAAAGAGGTTTTATAAAAGCAGGATATTATGCAGATTTGGTTATTGTAAATCCAGGTTTGCCATGGAGTGTAAAACCAGAGAACATTTTGTATAAATGTGGCTGGTCTCCGTTTGAAAACTATACTTTCAAATCGAGAATTACCCATACTTTTGTGAATGGCGAAATGGTATATAACAACTTTAAGGTAAAAGATGTCCGTGCCGGAAAACGATTATTATTTAACAGATAAATTGCAATGAAGAATTTTGTATTTATAATATTGATTCTATTTTTTTCTGTAAGCTGTAAAAAAGAGCTGGTCAAAGAACCTGCTAAGCTTATAGAGAAAGAAAAGATGATCGATATTATATATGATCTGTCTCTTTTGGAAGCCATAAAATACCAGCAGCCGTTATCGTTGGATTCAGTTGAATCAAATCCTACGAAATTTATTTTTAAAAAATACAAAGTTGACAGTCTGCAATTTGCCAAAAGCAATATGTACTATGCTGCTGATTATGACAGTTACAAAGAAATGTTTGATGAAATAAATGCAAGGTTAGATAAAGAAAAAAAGAGTACAGAAAAAAAGCTGAAAGCTGAGGAAAAAAAAGCTGCCAAAAACAAAAAGGCAGCCGATGCGAAAAAAGCAGCTGAAGCGAAAAAGAAAAAGTTAAAAGAAACTCCTAAAGATTCTGTCAAAAAGAAAGTTGTAAAAAAAGTAAATATCGATTCTGTAAAAAGAATGAGACGACTTCAGCATAAAGGACTATAATTTCGACGATTCGTTTATGTATTGTCGCACATCTGAAAAAACCGTTCCCAGAGCGGTTTTTATTTTTTCATTAGAATACAGATTTTTAGAATATGATGCTTTTGCAGTTGCTTTAGTGAGACTTCTTTTTTGAAAAAATAAAGTTGAAAATATGCCATCTGCAATCCAAAGAAGATTCATGAACAGCGGCGTGGCGTGAATTGTTGGCTTTTTTGCTTTTAAAACCTCTGCAATCGTATTCAGGATGTCCCTGAAAACAATATTATCTGCGATTAGCGTAAAACGTTCGTTTTTTATATCGCCTTTCATGAGTTCAAAAGCTACTCTTACAACATCATTTATAGTGATAAATCCGCTTTTTCCAAGGGTGTAGAATGAAAGCCCTTTACTTACTTTTAGATACAGTTCATTGCTTCCGTGTTCAAAAATTGACTTTGTAGCAACGGGAGCTAAAATAACGCCGGGATTTATAATAATTACATCTAAGCCTTCCTGAACGCCTCTCCAAACTTCCATTTCGGCGCCGTATTTTGAAATAGCATAGTCGCTGTGTGGTTTTTCCGGATTCCAGTCGGTTTCTTCGGTAATGTAAGTTTCGTGTAGCTGCAAATCTCCCAAAGCGGCAATTGAGCTTACAAAACAGAATTTCTTTATTTCTTTGGCTAAAGAAAAATTAACCATATTGGCAGTTCCTTCGATATTGGTTTTTCGAAGTGCATCCTCATCTTTTGGATCAAAAGAAATCAAGGCAGCACAATGGTAGACGTATTCAATATCAATAAAGGCAATTTCTAATGAAGGAATGTCAAGAATATCGGCTTCAAGCCAATCGATTTTTTCAAATAAATCACCCTTTTTATATAGTTCAAAAACCGATTTTGTTTTTTGAATATGGGTTGAGTTGCGGTAAATAGCCCGGACATTTTCTCCATTTTCAACTAAATGAAGCAATAAATGTGCGCCAACTAAGCCAGTTCCTCCTGTTACTAATACCATTTTGTAAAGATATTGAATGATTCATTAAATTAAAAATTATAACAGGATTACTTGGTTTTAAGTAGAAGTTTTATCATTTCATCTTTTTCTTTTAGACGATGTTCATATTGCTCAATTAGTTTAGAAGAAATTGAATTGATGTTGTTATAATCCCATTTATGTGAAATTATATTTTGTTGTTCATCAAAAAGACTAGAAATCGATGTTTCTAATAAATTCGATAACTTAATTATTTCATCAGAATTAAATTGTATTTCACCTTTCTCTCTTCTGCTATATTGTGATTGATTTAATCCTAGCTCATGTGCAAGATAAATTTGAGATATTTTTTTAGATTCTCTTATCAGTTTTACTTTTTGATTTAGCTTCATGTCTGAAAATGTTGGTTGAGCAGTAGTGTTGTAATCTATAGATAGCAGTTTTTTATAAATATACTCACTTGTAGAGCTATTTTTGTAAGTATATTATGTCTCAATCACATTCAAAATGTGATTGAGACATTTTTTAATCGGAATAAACTTATTTTCTTTGAGCGAAAATATGACGTATTTTATTTTGACTCAAAAGCGCTTTTGAAATAAATAAAGTCGATTGTATATTAAAATTTATTAATTTAAACCTGTAATTATGAAGAAATTAGCATTAGTTTTATGTTTGTCTCTGTTTATATCAGGAATGTTTGCAGGTACAAGGGAAGAAAAAGAGAAAGAAAAGCAACAAAATGGAGAAGAAATGTATTATGGTTGTACTACAACGGTATGGTATAAAAATTACGGGGTATCTAAAAAGATATCATTCTACCATGATGATTGTAGCAGTACTAGTTGTTGTCAAGTATTTTTAAAGCAAGATGTAGAATTATTAAAAATGCTTTTGAGAGAGTATACGGCGATAGATTCTGAAGAGATTTTGTTGCCATTGGCTGAAAAAGAATAACGAAATTAATTTATACTTATAAGATAAGCACAGGATGGGATTTGTCCTGTCCTGTTTAAAATACTAATTATGAAAATTTTTTATTATCTCAATTTTTAGCTTGTTCAGTTTTTTAGTAGTTGGACAATCTAAAAAAACAGTTGCAGTCGTAGTTGAATATAATTATATAGTTACTTTTCAAAATCCTTCCTATGGTAAAGTAATTTTGAAATATTTGAAGGATAAATCAATATCTAAAACATTAGCCGATGTAATACCAGAGACAAAGGATGGGGATGAACAAAACTCAACTGTATATGAAACCCCAATGGATTTATATCAATCCATAAATTTAGATAATAAAACAATTGTTGCAACTGATCGTATTTTTAATTCGAAATATAAAGTAACAGAAGATTTGCCTGTTATGAATTGGAAATTAAGTAAAGACGGAGAATCAAAAATAATAGATAAGTTTGTTTGCAATAAAGCTACTTTAAGCTTCAGAGGGCGTAATTATGTAGCTTGGTATACTCCGTATATCTCATCGCAGTTTGGTCCATGGAAATTTTATGGGTTACCTGGATTAATACTGGAGGTTTATGATACAGATAATAATTATCACTGGACAGCAACAAAAATAAACAATCAGTCTGCTGAATCGTTTGATTTTAATGTTTTAGATGCTCAAAAAGTAAAGCAACAACTGACTTTGAGGCAGTTTGTTGAAAAAACAGATGAAAAAACAAAAGCATTTATGGCAACTGTACGAAAATCGGTGTCCAGAGGTACGGTGGTTGATTTTGGTGATTTTGACAAAAGAAGCGGTCCTGAACTAAAGTATGAGTGGGAAACAGACAAGAAAAAATAAATCAATATTTTGAAAATTAATCTCATTACAATTTTATTTTTTCTGATTTTTCCATCTAATTTTTTAAAAGCTCAGGTAACACTATCAGGGAGTGTGGTTGATAGAAAGGGTAATGGAGTGTCTTTTGGCAATGTATTAGTTAAACCAAAAGGAAGTCAGTCTGTTGTGGCTTTTACGCATACTGATAATGATGGAAAGTATTTTTTGGAATTATCTGAAACAGGCCATTTAGAGATAACTTTTGCTGCAATGTCTTACAAAGCTGTTAGTTTAATAATTTTGGTTGAGGAAAATAAAAAATATATCCATAATGTAGTTCTAACAGATGAAGCAATGACTCTTGATGAAATAATTATTCAAAAAGAGAAACCTGTCACAATAAAAAAAGATACTATAATATTTGATGCAAAAGCTTTTGCAAAAGGCAACGAAACTGTTGTTGAGGATTTGTTGAGAAGGATTCCGGGTCTAAATATCAGTAAAAACGGTACTATTAAAGTTGGGAATAAAGAAGTAGAGAAAGTCATGGTTGAGGGAGATGATTTTTTTGAGCATGGTTATAAATTATTGACAAAAAATTTAAATGCATCTGCAGTTGATAATGTAGAAATTTACAAACGTTATTCGAATAACCGCTTGCTGAAAGGAATTGAGAATAGTGATAAAGTAGCCCTAAACCTTACACTAAAAAAAGACATTAAAACACAATGGTTTGGTAATATGAGTTTGGGTTATGGTGTAGTGTCCGAAAACCGATACGAGGTAAGAACCAATCTTATGTCGTTTAGAAAAAAAGTGAAATATTACGGAATTGGGAATTTTAATAATCTGGGAGTTGATGCTGTGGGAGATGTAGATTATATCATCAGACCAGTTAATTCAGATGGTATAAGTAATATTGGAGACACTGAAAATGCTAATAAATTAATTAATCTAAACGGGTTTCGGCCAAATCTAAAAGATGATCGAACCAATTTTAATAATGCCGAACTACTTTCTCTAAATTCTATTTTTACAGTTTCTCCGAAGATAAAAGTTAAAATAATGGGATTCTTCAATTCCGATAATAATACTTTTTTTAGAAAAGGAATTGATTCTTATAATTCCGGAGATGTGTCTTTTACTAATTTTGAAGACTACACATTAAATAAAAAGAAAACTATTGGCTTTGGTAAATTTGATTTTAATTATGATATTTCTAAAAATCAAATGTTTGAGTATGTTGCTAAATTCAATCATCAGGAGGATAATACCAAGACAACATTACTATTTAATGACGAAAATACAAACGAAAAACTACGTGAAAATAATCAACTAATTGATCAAAAAGCAGTTTATTCAAACCGATTTGAAAATAATAAAGTTTTAATTTTTACCGGTAGATTTATTGCAGAAAAAACACCACAGGAATATTATAACAATTTTTTCCTTTTTCAGGATTTATTGCCAGTAGGAGTAAAAGCGAACGATGTTAGGCAAATAAGCGAAAATAAAATGCAGTTTTCGGGTTTTGAAGCTCATTTGCTGGCTAAAAAAGAAAAAGGGAATTTATTAGATATGAGGATTGGCATTCAAAACCGGCTGGATGTTTTAAATTCCAAGTTAGAGTTTGCAGATGATGAAAATGTGATAAATGCCCCGGAAGGTTACAATAATAAGGTTAAATATAATTCGGGCGATACTTATTTTAAGACTAAATATAATCATGCTTTTGGAAGATTTGCAATAGGAGCGAATTTAGAATTGCATCAGCTGTTTACGAAATTAGAAATAAGAGAAGAGAATCAAAGTCAAAATCCTTTTTTTATAAATTCATCAATACTAGCTCTTTGGGAAATTAATAAAACACATACTATTATTGGATCTTACTCTTATAATACAACAAATGCCAAAATCTTGGACATATTTGATGGCTATGTTTTAACTAATTACAGAAGTTTTGAAAAAGGTACAGGAGAATTTAATCAACTACAATCTAACTCCCTTTTTTTGAATTATAAGTTTGGGGATTGGGATAGTAAGTTTTCATCAAACACCTCTTTTAATTATTATAAAAACCATGATTTTTATTCTACAAATACTTTAATTCAGCCTGATTGTTCCCAAACAGAAAAAATCATTATTAAAAACAGATCAATGTTTGATTTAAAAGCAGATGTTGGTTACTTATTAAGCTCAATTTCATCTATAATAAAAATAGATGTAAATTATTCAAAATCAAATTATAAGAATATTGTAAACAATAGTGATTTAAGAGAGGTAAAATCGGAGACGCTTATTTTAGGTCCTGAATGGAAATCAAGTTTTGACGGTTTTTTTAATTACCATCTGGGTTCTAAATGGACAATTACAGAATTTAAAACTTCAGTAATTAACAAAAACACAGACAATATTTCTTTTTTGGATTTGCTGTTTGTTTTTAATAAAAATTTGAATGCAGAAGTTCAAACTGAAAGGTACTATTTTGGAAATTTAGAAAGACAGAATAGTAAATATTATTTTCTCGATTTAAGAGCAAATTACATAGTTACAAATAATAAGTTGTCATTTTCCTTATCGGCTAAAAATTTGTTTGATACGAGAACTTTTAGGCAATCGTATATAAGTGATATTGTAACTTCAAAAACGGAGTATAGAATACTTCCAAGATATGTGATTTTAAAAATGGATTATAGATTTTATAAATGGTTGTCAATTAAGATTGCTTTTTTAAAACTCCCATTGCCATTGTTTTTTGCCATTGAAATTGATATTGATTACATTTGCGCAAAAATATTTTAAAATGAAGAATCTAGTTGAAGAATTAAAGTGGCGCGGTTTGTACCATGATAGCATGCCAGGAACGGAAGAACAATTGCTAAAAGAGGTAACATCGGCTTATATTGGTTTTGATCCAACGGCAGATTCGCTGCATATAGGCAGCATGGTTCAGATTATTTTACTGGTTCATTTAAAGAATTTTGGTCATCAGCCCGTTGCTTTGGTGGGAGGTGCAACCGGAATGATTGGTGATCCATCCGGAAAATCTGATGAAAGAAATTTGCTGAACGAAGAAACTTTAGCTAAAAATGTTGCCGGAATCAAAAGTGTTTTGTCACGTTTTTTAGATTTTAATTCGAATGAACCAAACGGACCAATCATGGTAAACAACTATGACTGGATGAAAGAATTCTCGTTTATTGATTTTGCCCGTGAAGTTGGAAAACGTATTACGGTAAATTACATGATGGCGAAGGATTCTGTTAAAAAGAGAATTAACGGAGAAGGCGAAGGAATGTCTTTCACTGAATTCACCTACCAGTTAATTCAGGGATACGATTTTTATCATTTATATAAAAACAACAACTGCCTTTTGCAGATGGGAGGCTCTGACCAGTGGGGAAATATTACCACAGGTACAGAATTAGTACGCAGAATGGGCGGTGAAAATGCTAAAGCTTTTGCGTTAACGACACCTTTAATTACAAAAGCAGACGGATCTAAATTCGGGAAGTCTGAAGGAGGAAATGTATGGCTGGATGCAGATAAAACTTCGGTTTATAAATTTTATCAGTTTTGGGTAAATGCAACCGATGCTGATGCTGAGAAATATATTAAAATCTTTACTTTTTTAGATAAAGATACAATTGAAACTTTGATTGCAGAACATCAAACGGCACCGCATTTGAGAGTTTTACAAAAGAAATTAGCCGAAGAAATCACGATTTTTGTTCACAGTAAAGAAGAATTGGAAAAAGCGATTCAGGCTTCGAATATTTTGTTCGGAAATTCAACTGCGGATGATTTAAAGAAACTGGATGAAAAAACCTTTTTAGAAGTTTTTGACGGAGTTCCGCAAGCAGAAATCGCAAAAGCGGATTTAGAAAACGGATTGGAGATTATTACTGTTTTAAACGAAAAAACAGGTTTTTTTAAATCAAACGGAGAAGCGAGAAGAGCGTTGACTGCTAATTCAATTTCTGTAAACAGAGGAAAAATTAAAGAAGATTTTGTTTTAACTGCAGATGATTTGATTAACAATCAGTTTGTGTTGTTACAAAGCGGAAAGAAAAATTATTTTGTGATTAGAGTGAAATAAATTCTTAATTTTACCTGAATGCATTTTAATAATTATGAAAACACAATTTATAACAGACGATAAAGGCAATAGAACTGCTGTTTTATTACCAATTAAACAATATAATGAGCTTCTGGAAAAATTGGAAGATTTAGAAGATATTAAATTGTACGATGAAGCCAAAAGAAATGATGACGGCTTTAGAATTTCTATAGATGATGCTTTTAAAATTATTGAAGAAAAGCGTAAAGCTGCAAAATAATGGCATATAACATTGAATTTCGAAATAAAGTCCTTAAGATTTTAATCAAAATTAATGAGCCATATTACTCGTCAATTAAAAAGAATATTTATGATTTGGCTGAAAATCCACGACCTAATGGTTATAAAAAACTTAAGGGAAGACCTGGATATAGGATTAGAGTTGGTGATTATAGGATTATATATGAAATATTTGATGACATACTTGTTATAGATGTTATTGATTTAGGACATCGAAAAGATATTTATGAATAATTACAGCACCATCAAATTACACCCACGAATATCAGAATTATCAAAGCGTCCCAATACCTCGAAAGAGTTGTTGGGATTTTTTTTGCCCAGATCCTGCGTAGCGATAAAAGAACAGGAATTGATGTTAGCCAGATCAATAACGTTTATTCCACCGGTTTTTCCGTCTTTCACGTAAGTGAGCGCATCTTCAGGATCACGAACCAGAATGTTCATCCACGAAGGACATTCAAAAACACCGTCTCCCAGAGAATATGCCTGAGCCAAAAGTTCGGTCATGCCATATTCTGAATGAATTGAAGAAACGCCAAAGCCTTTGCAGAGCTGTTCGTGCAGTTCTTCGCGGATCATTTCTTTGCGTTTGCCTTTCATGCCTCCGGTTTCCATGATGATGGTATTTTGAAGACTGAACTGATGTTTTTCGATCAAATCTAATAAAGCATAAGTAACGCCAATCAATATCACATTCTGTCCGGATTCCTCCAATGCAGTCAGCTTTTTGATCAGATCGTCGTGATTGTGCAGATAAAACCCGCTATCAGGCTGATTGGAGAGTTTTATTAAGTCTTCGACCATATAAATTAACGAAGAGCCATCGCGTTCAAGATATGAAGGCAAAAGGGCTAAAACAACGTAATCTTCGATATTGCCGTAAAATTGTGAAAAGCCTTTTCGGTAGCTTTCTTCATAAAGAGAAACATCAGTAACCAAATGCCGGCTAGTAACCATTCCGGTAGTACCGCTGCTGGTAAAAGTAAGCTGTGGGAAATCGGAATTAGAAACTACTTCGTGACTTTTGAAAAACTGAATAGGCAAAAAAGGTATTTTTTCAAGTGATTTTACCTCTTGTGGATTTACGTTTAAAAAATCACAGAAATTACGATATACTTTGTTGTTCTGATGTTGAAAACGAAACACTTTAAGTGCTATCTTTTCAAATTGTTTCTGACTCGAAATGGTGAATATATCGCTGGCTGTAATCAAAACTTTTTTATGCAAAGGTATAAATTATTGTAAGTCAAAAGGCAATAAAAAAGCTCCAAATTATGGAGCTTTATGAGTGTTTTTTTGATGTTTATCGAACAATCAGTTTTCTTGTTGCCGAATTCCCTTGTTCGCTTATTTTTATGATGTAAACCCCCGGTGTTAAATCCCCTATGTTTAATTCCTTTGTAGTCAAATGTGCCTGAAGTACTTTTTTACCTAATACATCAAAAATTATAATTTCTTTTTCCAGATCATTTTTTGAAGTAATATATACTTTTCCATTTACTACAGGGTTAGGGTACAAGTTTAGTCCCTCTATAGGAGTTCCCTGAGTTTTTGGCGTTGGTTTACTGTCTTGTGCCGAAACACTAACAGTAAAGAAAAAAGCCAGTAAGAAAGTAATATAAAAGTAATTTTTTGCCATCGCATTATTTTAGATAAGTAAATATACAAAAAAAAGTTTTCAAAAATTACACCAAAAAAAAACATCCTAAATATTTAGGATGTTTTTAACATTTTCTATTCGAACTGATTAGAATCCAACTGACCAGCCAGTAGCCCAAGATGGGGCAGCGGTTCCGTTTCCAGCTCCTGTAGCAGTAGTTAACTCTGTAGCAACTGCAGCAACATTAGCAGAAGTTCCGTCTGTTTTCTTTCCTTTAGTTTGTGCAGGTACGTCAGTGAATTTAACACCCGTTACTTTTAAGGCTGTTCCAACAAAAGCAATAGTTTCGTCGTTTTCAACATCAACACCTGTTGACCAGCCGCTTAATACTACATTTGTGATCAATCCTTTAGTACCTCTTCTAAATTTGATACCTTGGTTCTCTTTGTAGATAGAAGCATCTGCAGCACTTCCAGGTCCAATAAGTGTCATGTTTGTGATAGTTGGGTTAGCGATTGGAGTGTAAGCGTATCCAAATTCAAAGTTATCAGCTTCAATACCTCTGTTTCCTTTTCCGAAATCAATTTTTCCGTACCAGTTAGTGTTTGTTCCATTCCATCCTTCAGTCCAGTCAAATTGATCGTCTTCGTTTCCGATAGCAACTAAGTTTGAAGTGTTTACAGAACCTCCGAAGAATTCGAATCCGTCATCAGAACCGTGAAAAGCCTGTACGTTTTCAACAGTTGTACCTGATCCAACTCCGAAGAAAGAAAGAGCATTAAATTCTTTATCACCGTTAAAAGTAGCTCCAGCGTATTCAATTCTTAAATATTTGATAGAGCCAGAGTTATCGTTAGAGATAGTTCCGCCGTAAGTTAAGTCAGCTACTTCAGACTGAGCCGTACTGGCACCGCCACTTACACGGTTGATAGGAGCTTTACCACAAAGTACTAAACCACCCCAGTTTCCAGGAGCTTTAGTTGTTAGACCAGAAGTCATAATTACTGGTTTGGCAGCAGTACCGTTTACATTGATTTTTCCTCCTTGTGCAACAGCAATGTAAGATTTGGTACCACCAATTCCTTCAATAACTGTTCCTGCAGGAATTGTTAGTGTTGCTCCGCTATTTACTTGTATTTTTCCAGTTAATTTGTATACTTTAGATGCATCAAGAACAACTTCTCCGTCGTTAATTTCTCCGGTAAAGTTTGCTGGGTCGGCTACAAATGTAGATGAAGGTTTGTTATTATCATCATCACTTGAACAGCTTGTAAATAAGCTAGTAGATAAGGCAACAACTGCCATTAATTTTACAACTGAATTTTTCATAATTGTTTTAATAATTTGTGTTTGTTTTCTATTGCAAAGATGAACCGGAAATCTTTTTTAGATGTTAAGCGAGTGTAATTGTTAGTTTAAAAAAAAGACACTTTTGTATTAAGTGAATGTTATGGTGTTAAATTAATATTCTGCAAAAAAGAAAGGACTGACAAAAATGCCAGTCCCTTATCTACTTATGTTTTTATCTTAGAAAGTATAGTTTAGTTTAAAACTAATTCCCATACCTTTTTTGTATGATAACATGTTTACATCACCAGAAGCATTTTCCTGAACTCTGTTGATTTTAGGGTTTAGAATGTTTCTTACAACTAAATCTAATCCTAAGCTTTTATTCAATTTAGTTTTTGCAATAAAATCTAATGAGCCAAATGCTTTGTCTACCAGATCTCCTCTTCCGTTTGTACCAATAGCATTTATTCTGTCAGAGAAGTAAGAGTAAGCAACAGTTGTATTTAAACTTTTTTCGTTATTGCTCCATTGAGTCAGGTATGAAAGATCTGCGTTTAATAGTAAATCTGAAGCTCCTGTAAACTGACTTTTTGAATTAGTGAAATCAACCTGATAATCTGTTTCTTCAATTACTTTTTCAGAATTTAATTCCTGATTGCTGTATAGGTATGATGCATTAATTCCAGCAGTAAGTTTTTTGTTGTCATCAATACTGAGAATTTGTTTACGGTATTCGACTTCTGCTCCTGCGACATATCCATAATCTCCAGTGTTGATGTATGAAATGTCATTAGAAGATGAGGCAATCGTAACTTCGTTCATTGGGTTGAGGATATATTTTCCAAAAGCAGTAAGCGAGATTAACTCATCGCTTTTAGGGAACATTTCCCATTTGATATCTAAGTTGTAATCATCAGATTCGTACAGATATGGATTACCTACTTTTACCTGTAATACTTCTTCGTATACAAACAAAGCTCTTTCTTTAAATTGAGGCAATGTGTATGTTTTACTAAAACCAAAACGTAAATTTTGTTTTTCATTCAATTCGTATTTCATTACCAAACTTGGTAAAAATGCTATTTTACTTAATTGGTCGTCTCCAACATCACCCAATTGCGTATCCCACTCTACATCCTGAACTACAGATTCTAAACGAAGTCCTAATACAGCAGTTAACTTGTTGAATTTATATTCTGTATTGGCAAATCCACCAAAAATAGTTTGTTTACCGTTGTATGTTTGTGGATCTAATGCATTTGGAACTTCTGCATTTCCTCTAAAAGTATAGATGTCAAAGTATCCGTTTTGTAGATTTGTATTATTATAAAATAAATCTAAGTTATTTGGATCAACGATAAAGTTTCTGTAATCGTTATTTGACTGAAAGTTGAATTGAGTAGCTTCAAAATCTCTGCTTTTGATTCTTCCTGATGCTCCTAAAGTAATTTTTCCTTTATATTCATCATCTGAAGATTTTCCAAATTTATAATCAACCGCAGCATTTACCGCTAATTCATCTTCTTTTAGTTCTTGAAAATATCTGTTGTTATCAGGTCGGGAAACAGTAGATATAACATAACCATTAGGTTCATTTCTTAAAATGTTCTGAACCCTGTCCGGCATTGAACTGTCAATAAGGTTGTACGATGTTCCCCAATATAATTTTGATCTGTCTGATAATTTGTGATCACCCAATAACTGATTGATCCAAAGACTGTTTTTTTCGTAGTTAAAACGACGAATCAATCCGTTTCCTTCATCTGCTATATCAACAATATATCCGTAATATTCTTCTTTAGACTGTGTGGATGTATTGATGTATGCTGTATTGAAATTAATTTTATTAGCTGAATTAATTTTATAGCCAATATTCAATAAGCCGGTCGCATTTGTTTGATAACTCATGTCAGTGTAAGAATTGAAATCCTTGTTTATAACACCAGCACCGTTTACACCTCCTTTAGCAGAACCATCTTTAATAGAGGCATATTCATTGCTGTAATTTGCTGTAGCAAAAAAGCCTAATTTCCCATCTTCCCCAACGTTAAAAGATTTTCCGCCAGATAAGTTAATTGATCCTGCAAAAGGAACTTTACCATCCATCTGTAAGGTGTTGTAATTATATTCGGTAAGAGAATTGCTTGGAATTGATGGATTTGAAAATCCAAAACTTCCAGTGCCTTTTTGTAGCTTGAAGTTATCCTCGGCTAATGCATTTGTGTTTACATTTGAACCCATTTCAATTTTGAAGAATCCGTCACCTTTATAATCTTTAGAGATAATATCCACATTTCCTCCGGCGAAATCTCCGTATAATTTACTGTTATAAACTTTGTCAATAGAAACATATTCCACAATATCGGTAGAAAAAATATCCAAATTGATGTTTTTCTTTTCCGGATCATTTGACGGCATTGGTAATCCGTTCATAGTAGTAGAATTGTAACGGTCACCTAAACCTCTTACGAATATATTTCCTGTTCCTTCCTGTTTTGTGATACCCGTAGTTTTTGCAACAGCGGCCGCAACATCACTAACTCCTTTTCTGGAAAGTTCTTGTGCACCGATAGTCTGTTTTATATCTACAGCATTTTTTTGTTCCAGAAGTAAAGCGGATTCTTTTTGTCTGTTCACTGTTGATGATTTTACAACAACATCTTTCAGTGTATAGCCTCCTGAAGATAATACCTGATTAACAGTGGTAGTTTCATTTGCTTTAACAGTAACAGCTTTTTCTACAGATTCATATCCAACGAAACTAAAAATAACAGTGTAGTCTCCCGGATTTACAGATAAGGAATATTTTCCGTCAATGTCAGTGTTGGTACTAATGTTTGTTCCTTTAATTAAAATATTTGCAAAAGGAAGTGCTTCATTATTCGTTTCTTTGTCGGTTAATACTCCGGAAATCGTACCTTTGTTTTGTGCGATAGAAATCGAACAGATAAATAATGCAATAATTAGAAATTTTAAATTGAATTTCATTTTCAGTGTTGTGTTAATTTATTTTGGTGCAAAGAAATAAACGCACTGTAAAGTTCATGTTAGGCACTTGTTATGTTTTTGTGTTGTCAAGATTATCAAATTGTTACCAGATTAAATTACCGTTAACTCCAATTTTATACGGTTCTTTTATTACTATATTTACGCTGTGAAATAAAAAACATCGAATATATATTAAAGGAAATTTGATGTAAAAAACTCAATTTTTGTTATTTATGAAAAAAACACAAACCAAGATTTTATTAGTTGATGATGAACCGGATATCTTAGAAATCGTTGGCTATAACCTTGCTCAGGAGGGCTATCAGATTGTAACGGCTTCAAACGGAAAAGAAGCTATAGCAAAGGCTCAGAAAGAATTGCCGGAATTAATCATTATGGATGTAATGATGGCCGAAATGGACGGAATGGAAGCCTGCGAAAACATCAGAAAAATCCCTGAATTAAATAACGTTATCATAACATTTTTGACTGCCAGAAGTGAAGATTACTCCCAAGTGGCTGGTTTTGACGCGGGTGCTGATGATTATATTACAAAGCCTATTAAGCCAAAGGTACTAGTAAGTAAAGTAAAGGCTTTGTTAAGAAGGTTAAAAGAACAGGAAGTAGTTACAGATACCTTAAATGTAGGCGGAATAGAAATCAATCGTGAAGAATACAAAATTATTAAAGATAAAATCGAGATTTCACTGCCAAGAAAAGAATTTGAATTGTTTTATTTACTGGCTTCAAAACCCGGAAAAGTATTTAAAAGAGATGAAATCTTAGATAAGGTTTGGGGCAATGAAGTGGTAGTAGGCGGAAGAACAATAGATGTGCATATCCGAAAATTGCGCGAAAAAATTGGCGAAGATCTTTTTAAAACCATAAAAGGAGTAGGCTATAAATTTGAAGCTTAAATATTCAGTATAAATTTGAACCATATAAATAATATAAGTTCATTAAATTTATACTATCATAATCGAAGTCAATCTTTGTCAAATTTAATACTTTGATGAAGATTGACTTTTTTACAATTCATTTAAGGCATAAAAAACAAGTTTGCTTTTTAAATGAACTTATATTATTTATATGGTGAAATTCTTCCCTTAATGGTTAATTAATTTAATTTAAATGAAAATCAATTTCAAAAAAACCTACAGATTTGCTATCAAATCGGCATTGTACATAAGCTTGTTTACAACGGGATTTGTGTTGTTGCTCATGAATATGTTTTATAAGAATCAGTTAAAGTATCAGGCAGGATTTGGAATAATCTTTTTAATCTCAGTTTACATCTTTTCATTTTTAGTATTACAATATCGCGTTGAGCGTTTTATTTACAGAAGAGTTAAGAAAATCTACGATGAGGTTTCCTTGCTTGAATCAACGCCTCTTATCAACCAGCCAATTACTACCGATATGGAAACGCTTTCCCGTGAGGTGAAAAAATTTGCAACCGATAAAAAACTCGAAATTGAAATGCTCGAAATCAGGGAACAATACCGAAGAGAATTTTTAGGAAACGTTTCACACGAACTTAAAACACCATTATTTACGGTTCAGGGATATGTTTCGACTTTGCTGGACGGTGCGATGGATGACAAAACCATTCGGAAAAAGTATTTAAAGCGTGCAGAAAAAGGAGTAGAACGCCTGATCTACATCGTTGAAGATCTTGATATGATTACCAAATTAGAGTCAGGTGATCTGGATTTAAATATTATCGAATTTGATATCGTCGAATTGATTCGCAATGTTTTTGATTTATTGGAAATGAAAGCTGATAAAAAGAAAATCAAATTAGCATTCGAAAGCAAGAATGTTCAATCCTTAATAGTGAAAGGGGATAAAGACAGAATTCAGCAGGTTTTGGAAAATTTGATTGTAAACTCTATCAAATACGGAAAAGAAGGAGGCTTGACTGAAGTTGGTGTAGTAAATCTCACTAAGAAAAAAGTCTTAATTCGTATTAGCGATAATGGCGAAGGGGTTGAAAAACAAAATATTTCACGTCTTTTCGAACGCTTTTACAGAGTCGATAAAAGCGGAACACGCTCTGAAGGTGGCTCCGGTTTAGGTTTGGCAATTGTGAAACATATAATTGAAGCGCATAAGGAGAAAGTGTATGTAGAAAGTGAGTTCGGTATTGGTTCGGAATTCTCTTTTACGCTTGAAAAAGCAAATAAAACGGCAAAAGCTGAGGTTAAATAATTGTAAGTTCACTTTTTGTAAAAGCTGTAAAACAACGGTTTTAACAATAAATCAACACAAGAATTTGACCCGTAACATTAAATTTTTATTATAATAACATCTGGTTAATGATTTCTTAACACAGGTAGTTACATCTTTGCATCCTGAAATTAAGGGCAATAGAAAAAATGATAAAAAGGACATTAATAGCAGCTTTAGTACTGCTTCTCACCGGTGCAAATGCGCAGGAATTGAATAAACAGGATGTAAAAAACGAAGTGATGCGTATTTTAGATTCTATTAATAAGGCAAAACTTCCTGATACTAAATCCGGTGGAGGGATTGAAGAACACTGGTATGACAGAATCTCTTTAAGAGGTTATGCACAAATAAGATACAACGGTTTGTTTTCTACAAATGACAAAGTTTCCTGCGATCAGTGTGATAAATCCTGGGGAACAACTTCAACTGCTCCTGATGCAAAAGCAAATAACGGACTTTTTATACGACGTGCACGTTTAGTATTTTCAGGACAGGTTCATCCAAATGTGTTTTTCTATTTTCAGCCTGACTTTGCGAGCTCACCAGGCAGTGGTCTTAATAACTTTGTTCAGATTCGCGATTTGTATTTTGATCTTTCTTTTGATAAAAAAAGAGAATATCGGGTACGCATCGGACAGAGCAAAATTCCGTATGGATTCGAGAACATGCAGTCCAGTTCGCAGCGTCTGACTTTAGACCGTGCAGATGGTATAAATAGTGCAATATCTAACGAACGTGATTTAGGATTATTCTTTTATTGGGCACCAGCAGAAATCAGGCAGCGTTTTGAAATGCTGGTAAAAGACGGTTTCAAAGGTTCTGGTGATTTTGGGGTTTTTGCCCTGGGAGCCTACAATGGACAAATAGCCAACAAAATAGACGGAAACAGAGATTTAAATGTGGTAGCAAGGCTGACTTATCCGTTTGTTATTGGAAACCAGATTATTGAGCCAGGAATTCAGGCCTATACCGGAAAATGGGCTTTTACCGGAGAAGTTTCTTCGGGCGTAACAGTTAACAGTGATCCACAATATGTAAAGGATGAAAGAATAGGGGCTACTTTTGTTTTATATCCAAAACCTTTTGGTATTCAGACCGAGTATAATATTGGTACTGGTCCCCGTTACAATCCGACAACAAATTCCGTTGACGTTACAGATTTAAATGGAGGTTACGTTTTACTGAATTATAAATGGGACATTAAAAAACAGCATATTTATCCTTTTGCCAAATTTCAGTATTATGACGGAGGTAAAAAATATGAAAAAGATGCGAGAAGTTACGTTGTAAGAGATTATCAAATTGGTGTGGAATGGCAGCCGATTAAAGCATTTGAATTAGTCGCAGAGTATGTTATTGCCGACAGAACATTTGAAGACAGTGCTCTGCCTGTTAACAGACAACAAGGAAATTTATTGCGATTGCAGGCGCAGTTCAATTTCTAAATTACTTCTCAAAAACAGTAAACAGAGATTCCCAGTCGATATTGTTTTTGAATTGGGACAAACCTTTAAACGATTTTGCTTTTGAAAGATCTTCAATTGTAAAGTCGTTTTGTGTTGCATAAGGTACCAATTGCTCATCCTGAAGTTTTATCGCTAAATATTCCTGTTCATACTGTCCAGGCGTTGGTATAAAAAAAGCTTTTTTACCCAGTTTTGCCAGATCCATCACAGTCGTGTAACCTGATCGGCATAAAACCAAATCACTTTCGTTAAAGGTCTGTTCCAGCTGTTTGGTATTCATAAAATTGTAATATGTCACATTTTTGATTTGCTGTTTGGTTTGTGTTTTTTCGACTACACCTTTTACAAATACAATATTGCCCGTATATCGAACGATCTCATTTTGCAGTTTTTCTTCAAGCATAGTTCGTTGAGGTTCAGGTCCTGAAAGTATTATCATTAAATCATATTGCTTCGGGGTTTCTTTCTGGCGCATTCTGCTTAAAGGCCCTATGTATTTCAGAGGTAAATCATTGTCTTTCAAATGCCCCAGATCACCTGTTAAATTTGGGTCTCCATCTGTATCAGGAATCCAGCACTGATCGTATTTTTTTATAAAATACTGATGACATTTACTAGTGAATTTTGTAGTATTTCCGGTCATCACATTCAATTGGTGTGTGATAAATACTGAAGGTACCTTTTTGCTGAAAACGCCAAGTCTGTTGTCAGAAATTATGCCGTCAATATCATACTTTCTTATCCATGAATTCACTATTTTCTTTTCATCTAGAATAGCAGTAATCATTTTAGGTAAGCTTTTAATCAGTTTCCATTTAAAATTTTTACCGTTTTTGGCATATTCAATATGGTAAGAAGGAAGTTCTAATGTTTGTATATATGGAAATTCTTTTTGCAGTAATGCCAATGCAATTCCGTCTGAAGCAATTATGGGGATATAATTATTATCCTGTAAAGCTTTTATAATTGGGATGCATCTCGTAGCATGACCTAATCCCCAGTTTAAAGGAGTTATTAAAATTGTTTTATTGGCAGTATATTCAATGCTCATATTGGCGATTTTCAAACGAAGATAAAAAAATACTCTTTTTTTGTTATTTCGGATACATTACTAAATTATTAACTCTGAAATTCAGATTCCAAAAATTAACTTCAATATCATATCAATGTCAACTTCAACTGCAATAAATGTCAAATCAAAATTCAATGAAAAATTAATTCTAGCCAGTAATTGAATAAAGAATGTCAGGCTGAGCGGAGTCGAAGCCCTTTGGGATATAGATAACTTCTTTTTAATGAATAAACTAAAAAAGTCCGGACTTCTCAATAGAAATCCGGACTTTTTTGGTCAGACAGAAAGTTTTTAATCCTGGATATATGTCTTATTACCGTTTTTGTTAATGTAATATCTTCCGCCTTTTGGTCCGGTATAGACTTTTTTACCATTGTATTCTCCGGTAACTTTATCGGCTACTTTTGGAGCCTTCTCATTTGTTTCTTTTAAAGTTTTAGTGCTTGTTTTTGAAGCAGACTTCTTAGCCTTGTCAGCTGCATCTTTAGCTTTTGCAGCTTCTTTGTTTGCTGTACTTTTTGCATTAGCAGCCTCTTTATTAGTGGCACCTTTTGCTTTTACAGCCTCTTTATCTGCTGTATTTTTAGCTTTTGCAGCTGCTTCTTTTGCCTTGCGGGCTTCTGTCTTAGCTTTATCTGCAGCTGCTTTTTTCTTTTTAGCTTCTGCTTCGGTCTTTGTCTTTGTTGTTTTTACTGTTTCCTGAGCATAAAAATTACCTGATAAAACAATCATAAAACATAACAATAATAATTTTTTCATAGCTGTAGAGTTTAAAATTTCCAATTAAAAGTAAACAATTTATGATTACGATTTTATAAGGTGCTAAAAATAAGCTCTTAACTGAATATTACCGGTATGTACAGTAACCCCTGTTTCGCTTTTACGTCCCTGATAATTTAAGTTTACATCCAAAAATTGGGTTATGTTTTTCTGCAAAAGCAGTTTCCAGACTAAATTTTCTCCCGCCTGTAGTCCTTCCAGCATCTGAAATCCTACTGATGAAAATTCATCACCAACAAATTTGTTTTCATAAAAAGAAAACTCCCCGTTTATAGTCACTTTTTTATCTCCGGCATAGGAAAACGAAGTTCCTAACCGATTTTGGGTTAGGGTTTCAAAATTTCCAATCTGATTTTCCTTCTTTTGTAATTCATAAAAGAAATCCAGGCTTGTATTTTTCGAAAATAAATAACTGATTTTAGGGGCAATCTGGTAACCGGTTAAATCGTAGTTTTTTGCTTCAAAATCTTTTGAAGTTAAGGAAGTCTGAATTGTTTTGGTAAACAAATTCAGCAGCCAGCTTTTTTGGTGCAAATGTGTGTATTGCAATTGATGCGAATTGTTTTTAACTGATTGAGATCCAATTGAAAGCAGATTTTTTCCATCGTTAATCAAAAATGAATAGGTTACAGAATGTTTTTGTTTCCCGCGGTTGTAAAACAAGCTGTTTCTGAAACTTGAGTTCAGCCCAAGTATATTTTCTTGCGAAGAGTAAAACGGATTCAGTTCAAAATTGCCACCATCACTTATTACTTTTCGATCTAGTATAAAGGAGGTTTGGTTGTAGAAATAAGACAGTATTTTTTTGTAGCCTTTTTTATTTTGCCATTGTAAAGGATTTATCGTCAGCGATTGTGAAAATTTATTCTGATTGGTTTTGATATAAATTCGATTGGGTAAAAAAATACGGATGAATTTCGCCTGATCCGGAAAAGGTGCTACTTCAAACTCTTCCAGTTCCTGAACATTATTACCGTTATAATCGTTCCACACATAAACGCCCTGACCGGCAGGAACTTCTAAATAAGTGTATTCTTGTTGTGCTATAGTTCCTGAGCTCGTTTCATAAACAGTTCCGATTTGAAGAAACTGATTGAAAAAACGATCATTGTATAGAACTCTCGAATTTAACGATGGTTCACTTTCACGGTCAGAAGCTGTGAAATCTAAATTTCGATAACTGGCATAAACGGCCAAATCTGTTTTTTTGTTCTGAATCAGCTTAGATTTTAAAAAATAGGTTTGCGAATTGCTTACATGCTGTAATAATCCGTTTTGTAAACTGTCATTTTTTCTGCGCAAATAACCCAGTTCTACAAAAACCTTAGTGCTGTCGCCTCGTCCCACGAAAACGCCATATTCTGAAAATCGCTGGCTAATTGCCGAAAATTGATTGGTAGCTTTGTCTTTTTCCTGGTTATCTTCTATCTGAAAATTACCACCAACCCAGTTTTTTCCAAAATGATACTTGGTTCTGGCGAAGTTTCTAATGAATTTTGAAGTCGAAGTTGTTGCATCACTGTTCAGAAAACTACCCTGATTTTCGATAGTCCAGTTTTTTAATTTGAAGAAAGCAGTTGCTGTGTGTCTGCTTCCTGAATAACTTTCACTAAAATCTAATTTTTCAAATTGATAGTTGACTAAGCCAATATTAGAAGTTTTTTTCTTCGAAAACAAATCAAAATTTAAACCCGCGACCAACAAACTCTGATTGCCTAAAAGTGTCGTGTTTAAATTCCAGTCACGGTTAAATTCAATATTATATAAACGTTCAACCGATTTGAAATTTTCATCTACAAATTGATAATTGGCAAAAACATCTAATGTCCATTCTTTCGTAAAAAGACGTTTTTTGGTGTTTAGTTTTAAGGCGATTCCGTTGTTGTTACTATCATCAATATCCGAAAATAAATTCTGGTCGTTATTACTGATTCCAATTTCAAAATCAACCAGTGTTTTTTCGTTCGGATTATACTTTCCTAAAAAAGTCGCTGCCTGAAGTTTCATAGGAGCTGCCAATTGCACAACAGGTTCGTAATTTCCCTGAGGAATTCCGTTTGCGGGGGCAATATATTCATAAACTCGTTCAACAGAATTTGCATTCTTGATTACATAATTTCCGGAGTTGGCACCTACAAGACTGAATTTTACATTGTACAAAACATCATCCGGGTTAGTTGAATTCTCGTAAACTTCAATGCCATTTATAATTATTTTTTTATATAAAATTTTCTTGTCGGAATAAGTGTCTTCATAAGCTGAGGGAGCTTTCATCAAATTTGTATCATCTCCAGCCTCACTTAAAATATGAACTTGTTCCGGAGAAAGATTTTGCTGTAAAGGCTGGTTTTTTAAATCATTTTCAGAATATAAATAACCTGCAAAACTCCATTTCTTGTTTTCGTGAGAGGCACCAGCATACGTCACTATTCGGTTATAGCTTCTTTCTGAATACTGGTATTCAATGTTAATTCGCATCTCAGAAGTAATCGTAAAAAGCGATGTAAAGACAATTTCGCCGGCATTATAATCAATTACATAATCGTTATTTTCACCTCTTTTTAATAAAATACCATTTACATACACACGTTCAGATCCTGAAATGACCAAAACATACAATTCGCCATTTTGTCCTTTTAACTTATATGGTCCCTGGTTTCCTTCCTGTCCGATAAAAGTACTTTTTGCATATTGTCCTTTTGCGAAAGCTACAGATGCAAAAACATTGGTTTTATTATCCTCTTCTCCAAAATCAAAACTGGCAGACAATCCCTGAACTTTTTTATTGAAACTTAAAAATTGCGTCTTCCTGTTTTCTAAAAATACATCTCCGGCGCGAATGTTCCAGTCATCGCTGAATAATTCCATAAAAATATTATCAAACTGATCCAGTTTTTGCGAATAACCGCCTTCCTGCAGCGGAATATTATTGTCCTGCAGCGAAGCCCGTAGACTTACCTTGTCTGATAATTTTCCAGTAATCTGAAGGTCTAAATTGGAATTTAAAACCGTATTTTGATTATTTCCTATAGTAACACCACGAGTGATGCTTCCAGATGTGTTTAGCCCATCAAACGGAGTGGCTTTTTTAGTATTAGAATTGTCTATTTTGTATAATTTATCAGAGCCTGCATCATTACTTACCACCTGGCTTGATTTGTAAAGGCTGTATTCTTTGGTTAAAAAATCAGGGTATTTTAAATAATTGACAATTAAGGTGTCTGATTCTGAAGTGAATTTTTCATTTAGAAGAAGCTTTCCTTTTTGAAAATCGATTTTATAAAATGCTGAATCAATGGGTTCATTTTTAGAATTTAAAAGCTCAAAAAATCCGGAGTTGATACTCACATTTTCCAGGTGAATGGTATCTCTTGTAACAATTACTTTTTTGGTTTTATAAAGCAAATTTGCGTCCTGAGCATGAAGCCCGGAATAACAAATAAAAGCTATTAAAAACAGTAATTTTTTCAGCATAAATACTTTAACTCTAAAAAGCCAAAAGTAGTATTTATAATTGGGAAATGTTGTGTGTGATGTTTTAGTTTCGACAGCTAAAAAGTATAATTTATGAGGATTAATGAGCAGACAGTACGAACATTAATATCACTGAAATTAGTATTAATATTACTAGTGCTGAATTAGGATTTGCAAAGTTTATCGTCCATCCAAATTCTTTGATTTTTTTTGGCAGATATAATCTCGGGTCTTCCGTATTATAATAGAACATGCCCCAAACCCAATTGTCAGGATCATTATGCCATCTGTTTTTGGTTTCTTCTGAAGGTTCGTTATAATGCATTAATTCAATATTAGGAGTTAATGTTTTGATTTAGAGTAAATTTAGTTTTTTTTGAATAAATAAAGTTACTGGAAATAAAAAAAAGGTTTCACCGTTTTTAGTGAAACCTTTCTAATATAATCTGAATTGAATAATTACCTGTTTAGAAACTATTGTTTTAATTCTTTAGTAACAATCTGCATTGTCTCACGGCTTACTTGTCTAAGTAAAACTTCCTTGTTTTCTACAACAGTTTCTGCAGCCTGCTCGTTAAAGTGACGAATCGTATACAATGTTACATTTTCGTTATAATCAACTTTGAATTTTTTAGAAAGTATCGCATTGAGTTCGTTGAAGTTTCCAAATTTATCTTCTACACAAACAGAGAAACTAATCGCTGAGTTCTGAATTAAGTTTACTTTCAGTTTAAACTGATGGAATAATCCGAAAATTTCGCTGATATTTTCTTCCATGATAAAGGAGAAATCAATAGAAGAAAGCGAAATCAAAAGCTGCTCTCTTTTTACAATAAAACAAGGCAGATAAGGCTCTAAATCGACTCCTTTAGAAACACAGGTTCCTTTTAATAACGGATTAACAAATGATTTTACGTATAACGGAATCTCTTTTTTCTGTAATGGCTGTAAAGTTTTCGGGTGGATAACGGTTGCCCCGTAAAAAGCAAGTTCAATGGCTTCACGATATGAAATCTGGTTTAATAAACTCGCGTTTTCAAAATAACGCGGGTCGGCATTCATAACTCCCGGAACGTCCTTCCAGATCGTTACGCTTTCCGCATTTAAGCAATAAGCAAAAATTCCGGCAGTATAATCAGAACCTTCACGACCTAAAGTAGTAGTGAAATTGTTTTCATCAGCGCCTAAAAATCCCTGTGTAATGTTTAATATTTTACGAGGCACATTTTTGCTGATGTTTTGCTCTGTTGTTTCCCAGTCAACTTCAGCATCCCTGTAATTAGCATTGGTTTTAATGAAGTTACGAACATCCAGCCATTGTGTCTGGATACCCATGAAGTTCATAAAATAACTTAGGATGTTAGTAGAAATCAATTCACCAAAACTCACAATCTGATCGTAAACGAAATTGTAGTTAGGGGATTTATTATGTGCAAGAAAGTATTCCAATTCTGAGAATTGCTCATTAACAGCAGCAAAAACCGCATGTTTTTCGTCTTCAAATAAATCTAATAATATTTGATTGTGATATTTTTTTATCTCTTGTACAGAAGAATTAAGTTCTTCCGATTTATCAAAATAGTTTTTAATAACAACCTCTAATGCATTTGTGGTTTTCCCCATAGCCGAAACGACTAATATTACATCCTCATAACCCACTTTTTGTAAAACGTCGTACACGTTTTTAATTCCTGCTGCATCTTTTACCGATGCACCACCAAATTTAAATACTCTCATCTTAATTTGTATATGCTGTTTTTTTAAAGTTTAATATTGTGACAGGGACACTCCTTAATTATCCTGTCACTTTTTGTTTGATTAATTTATTTTTTCTAAGTACGAATTAATACCTGCTTCATCCATTTGTACCACTCGCCATTCCTCGATAACTTTTGCGCCTGAGTTTTCGTAGAAATTTACCGCAGGTGTATTCCAGTTGAGAACATTCCATTCGATTCTTCGAACATTATCTTTTTTTCCTTGTTTCATTATTTCAGAGTAAAGAGCAGATCCTAAACCGGTACCGCGCATTTTTTCTTTTACAATTAAATCTTCAAGATGTATTGTTTTTCCTTTCCAGGTAGAATATCGGTAATAATATAAAGCGATGCCAACAATTTCCTTTTCAACTTCGGCAACAAAAACATGAAATAATGGATTTTCTCCAAAACCGTCACGTATCAAATCTTCATCAGTTATTAAAACGGCGCCAGGCTCTTTTTCGAATATTGCTAGCTCCTGAATCAGTCCTAAAACCGATTTCATGTCTTCAGGTTTTCCTTTTCTAATATTCATAATTCATATTTTTAACCTGTTATTCGCTAATTAAGTATTTTTTTGAATGAAACTTTTTGCGTTTCATTAGCAAATATACAATAGTAGCAAACTAACGAAATAATTTTTGAATCATTCTCACAAAAAAAGCGATATTTGTGACTTATAACTAAAAACTACAACGATATAGCAAATGGAAGAACGCAATAAAACACTGGGAGAGTTTATTATTGAGAACCAAAAAGCATTTCAGTACTCATCAGGGGAGCTATCCCGGATTATCAACTCTATACGTTTGGCGGCCAAGGTCGTGAACTATAAAGTAAACAAAGCTGGATTAGTGGATATAATTGGCGCAGTAGGCGAGCAGAATATTCAGGGAGAAGAACAGCAAAAATTAGATGTCTATGCCAACGAAGTATTTATCCAGACGTTAATAAACCGTGAGATTGTCTGTGGTATCGCTTCTGAAGAAAACGACGAATATATTACTGTCAAGGGGAGCGACAACAGTAATAATAATAAGTACGTGATCTTAATGGACCCTCTTGACGGATCTTCAAACATTGAAGTGAATGTTTCTTTGGGTACTATTTTTTCTGTTTTCAGAAGAGTAACACCAATCGGGACTCCGGTTACAAGCGAGGATTTTTTACAGCCGGGTATTAATCAGGTTGCCGCAGGTTATGTAATTTACGGAACTTCAACAATGTTGGTCTATACAACAGGTCATGGTGTAAACGGATTTACTCTGAATCCTGCAATTGGTACATTTTACCTGTCACATCCAAATATGCAGTTTCCGAAAGACGGAAACATTTATTCGGTAAATGAAGGGAATTATGTTCACTTTCCGCAAGGGGTTAAAAATTATATTAAGTATTGTCAGCGTGAAGAGGAGGACAGACCTTACACCTCAAGATACATTGGAAGTTTAGTTTCTGATTTTCATCGAAATATGATTAAAGGAGGGATTTATCTCTATCCAACAAGCTCGAAAGCACCAAAAGGAAAACTACGCCTAATGTACGAATGCAATCCAATGGCATTCATTGCAGAACAGGCTGGCGGAAAGGCATCAGACGGTTTTGGAAGGATAATGGAAATTCAGCCAACAGAACTGCATCAACGAGTTCCGTTTTTCTGCGGAAGCATTAATATGGTAGAAAAGGCAGAGGAGTTTATGGCAGAACCTAATTAAGATTTTCTGAATTCTTTTGAATAAATCATAAAAGAAAACCCGACAAGTTTTAAATTGTCGGGTTTTATAATTTAATTTCAGGTATAATATAAACTGAAAACAGATATTATTTATTCATATGCTGCATTTCATAAATAAACGTGTCTCCATCGACTTTTTTGTCTACTAATGACAATGCTTTTGCAATGATATAATTTACATTGCTTGGAGTAAAACCTAAAGCAATACTTATCTTTTTTAATAAAACTTCTTGTTTGTCCTCAAGATGATGATCAACATGAACCATTCTTGTCAAATCATATAAACGCTCTAAACGCTGAACATATGAATAAGGTGGGTTGATAGGATATTTCAATGGGTCTTCAAGGATTTCTTCGTACTCGGACTCTGTTATTTCTAAACGGGAAGCAAGTTTGTCCAAAAAGCTTTTTTCTTCAGGATATACAACTCCGTCTGCTAATGCTACACGAACAATAGCTGAAAAGTGGCCTTTGTTTCTTTGTTTGAATTCGCTATCAAATAATTCTGAAAATGACATAATTAAAAGTGTTTTTATTGAACAAAGATAAATTTTATTTTAAATTATTAATTTTAAAGTTCTCATAAAATTTAACTTATTTTTATCCGTTGTTTTAATAAAGGGCTGTATTTAATTTTTCAAAATAAATCGTAAGTTTACAGCCCCAAATCAATTAATATAAGTAGCCTCATGTCAGAATTTTGGATTTATTTTCAGATAGGTTTAAAGCATGTTTTAGACATTCATGCTTATGATCATGTATTGTTTTTAATCGCTTTAACAACACCATATGCCTTTAAGGACTGGAAACGGATTTTGTTGCTCGTTACAGTTTTTACAGTTGGTCATACATTAGCCCTTTTACTTTCTGTTTTTGGAATTATAGCTGTAAAAGCAAGTCTGGTAGAATTTTTAATTCCGGTCACCATTTTAATAACGGCATTTTTTAATCTCTTTACAGCCGGAAAAGCATCCAAAAATGAAAGTGTCAATCTGGTATTCTTTCTGACATTGTTTTTTGGGATAATTCACGGACTAGGATTTTCAAATTATTTTAAAACCATTTTAGGAGGCACGGCTTCTTCAAAATTAGTACCTTTATTGGAATTTGCACTCGGAATCGAAGCAGCGCAATTGATAGTAGTTTTTGTGGTTTTGGTAATATCATATATAGTGCAGACTGTATTTCGTTTTTCAAAACGCGATTGGGCGCTTGTTATGTCGGCTTTTGTTATAGGAGTTGTGATTCCGATGATTGTAGAAAGCCCTATTTGGAACAGATAAATTAATGGAGATAAAAAAATTAAACAAATACGATAAAGCTTATTTGCGAATAGCCAGGGAATGGGGCTCGCTGTCGTATTGTAAACGTAAACAGGTAGGTGCTATAATTGTAAAAGACAGAATGATTATTTCTGACGGATACAATGGAACACCAACCGGATTTGAAAATTGCTGTGAAGATGAAAACGGATTAACACGTTGGGATGTTTTGCATGCTGAGGCAAATGCGATTTTGAAAGTAGCGAGATCAACACAATCCTGTGAAGGTGCGACTTTATACATTACGCTTTCGCCATGTAAGGAATGCAGTAAGCTCATACATCAGTCAGGCATAAAAAGAGTAGTGTACCAAAATGGATATCGTGATGATTCCGGAATCCAGTTTTTATTAAAAGCGGGTGTTGAGGTAGAACATATTCCTGTTTTAGAAGAATAATGAAATTCAATTCAAAATATTTGCCAATCGTTATCGGAGCAGCTTTTGCTCTTGGAACTGTTCTCGGAGGTCTTATGAATGCTCCGGCAGAGGATACCTTTTTGGCTAAAAATTATTCAAAAACGAAACTGAATAAACTGATTGATTTTATCAATAATGAGTATGTCGATAGTGTTAATACCGATTCGATTGTAAATTTGACGGTAGATAATATTTTGTCCAAATTAGATCCGCATTCTGTTTATATTCCGCCAAGTGAACAGGCAGAAGTTGCTGAAAGTATGAAAGGTGACTTTGTAGGCGTGGGAATTAATTTTTACATGTATAAAGATTCTGTTGCGATTATAAAACCTGTTGAAAACGGCCCTTCGGCGAAAGCAGGAATTAAATCAGGTGACCGAATTTTATATGCAGGAAAAACAAAATTATATGGAAGAAAACTGCCTTCTGATAGCTTGTTCTCTAAATTAAAAGGAATAAAAGGATCTGAAATAGAATTGACGATTTTTAGAAAATCAGAGCAAAAGAAACTTAAGTTCAAAATCAAAAGAGATGTTATTCCGCTAAAAAGTGTAGATGCATCTTTGTTGCTTGATAATAAAACAGGTTATATTAAGATAAATCGTTTTGCAGAAACAACTTATGATGAATTCAAAGTTGGCTTGACAAGGTTAAAACAAAAAGGAATTCAGTCTTTGGTTATTGATCTTCGTGATAATGGCGGTGGTTATATGGAAGAAGCTGTGAGTATTGCCGATGAGTTTTTAAAAGACAAACAGCTGATTGTTTTTACTAAAAACAAAAACGGCAGTACTGAAAAAACATATGCTACAAAAAGCGGAAGTTTTGAAACGGGAAAAGTAACCGTTTTGATTAATGAAAACAGTGCCTCGGCAAGTGAAATCTTAGCTGGTGCTATTCAGGATAATGACCGCGGAACTATTGTTGGACGCCGTTCTTTTGGAAAAGGTCTCGTACAGCGCGAAATGGATTTCAACGACGGATCTGCTGTTCGATTGACGGTCGCAAGATATTATACGCCTACCGGAAGATCAATTCAAAAACCATATACCAAAGGAAACGAAGAGTATTATAAAGAATCGGAAGCAAGAATAAAATCAGGCGAATTATATGCAAAAGACAGTATAAAAGTGGCTGACTCCCTGAAATTTAAAACGGCAAAAGGGAAAATAGTATACGGAGGCGGCGGAATCGTGCCTGATGTTTTTGTGCCAATGGAAGCTGAACATGGTAATGAAAATGTAGCTTATTTGCTGCAAACAGGAGTGGTAGGGCATTTTGTCTTTGAAGAATTAGATAAAAACAGAAATGCTTTTACAGGACTTCATTTTAACGAATTCTTAGCTAAAATGAAAAAATCAGACACTTATTTTAAGAAATTCAAAAACTACATTTTTATGACTGGTCTTGATCTTAAATTAGATAAAACCAAAGATCTGGTCAATCGTTATATCAGCGCAGAATTTGCCCGACAATTATATGGCGAATTGTATTATTACGATGTGATTTTAAAAGAAGATGCGATGATTAAAAAAGTTCTGAATCAAAGGAAATAATCTTTTAATTTTTTTATAATGAAAACAGAAACTGTCGTTAATGCTGAAATTGAACTTCTGACTGCAATTAAAAACGCTGATGTTTCGGTTTTAGAAAAGCTGCTGCATGATGATTTGCTCTTCAATTTACCTGACGGGAATACGATTACGAAAGAATTTGATTTAAATTCATATCGTTCAGGTAAAATGAAAGTTGATTCACTTGAAGCTTCAGATCAGATCATAAATATAATTGATGATACTGCTGTGGTGGCTCTAACTGTTTCTTTAAAAGGGGCATTTGATAATAATCCGATAAGTGGTGCTTTTCGTTATATCAGGGTCTGGAAACAATTCGATGAAAGTTTAAAAGTAATAGCGGGAAGCTGTGTTGTTCTACAATAAAATAATAAAAACAAAACATGAAAAATCTAATAAAAACAATCTTCCTATTCGTCTTAATGATTTTTGCAATTTCATGCGCAACGATGAAAGAAAATAATACCGTTTCAGGGAAAGTAGATTTAATAGAGACTGGAAAAGATGGTTATACAGCTAAAATTACTACTGATGCAAAAGAGGTTTATTTTGCAACAATCAGCATCGTAAATGTTGGCGGACTCGAAAATTACAAACAGTTGAAAATTGGTGACGAAGTTTCGGTAAAAGGCGAAATCTGGAAAACTGAAGATGAAAAACATATCAAGGTTACTGAAATCGTTTCTGTTAAGTAAGGAGCAAAAATTATAAAAAAGAACCATATAAGTGATATAAGTACATTTAATCTATGCGCAAAAAGCATATATGTACTTATATCACTTATATGGTTTTAATAATTTTATAAGATTTTATCGAATACTATCATGCGCATGAGTCTGCACACCATTATTCCACAACGTAAGAATATCTGTAGCAACAGCGGCTCCGCTTCCGGCAGCAATGGCTAATTGGCTTCTCCAGCCTGCTAAAGTTCCAATAACATAAATCCCATTGGTTACTTTATGGTCTTCGTTTTTAAGCTGGATACGCTGTTTTTCTGGTAAAGCTTTTTTATGCGGTTCAACATATTGCATCAAACCTTCAATGTCAAAAGTATTGGCAGAACCAATCCCAATAATGATATTTTTTGTTTTGTATGAGTTTTTGTTAGTGGTAACTGTGAACTCTGGATAAGCGCCCTCAATTTTAATTACTTTTTCATTTGCAATCTGAGTAATGTGAGGATAAGTCATGGCTAGGTCCTGAGTACTTTCTGTCAGTAATTCAGATCCTAATTTACCTGGTGTTATTCCGTAAGCATTGTAGAAAACGGCTTCCTGCAGGGAAGAACTTTTCTGGTGTGTAAAAATCCCGATTTTTTTATCGGTTACAAAAGCTTTGTTTTTAGCAGAGCCTAAAACCAGTGCGCATGAAATGCCTGAAACGCCTCCGCCAACAATTAAAACGTCAAACATATTATCTTCCGTTTGTTTTTTCTTCTATTTTTTTTGAAATTCTAAAAATCAAAAGAATTAAAACGGCACAGAATGAAGCAGCGACTCCAATAAGAGCTACAGCACTGTCTCCTTCAAATGGATTTTGAAAGTCAAGCTGTGTAATATTAAAGACGATTAAAGCTAATGCCAAAACCACTAAGATGGAAGTAAAGATTTTCATAAGATATTTGTTTGTCTAAAATAATAAAGCAAAGCTTTTTGAGCTGTATTTTAGAATTTTATGGAGCAAATTTAAAAAAATATCCTTTAGACGAACAAACCTTTAACATTAGCTGCAAATAATTTAACAGCTATTGCTAAGAGAATTACTCCAAATGTCTTGCGGACTACGCCAAGCCCATTTTCTCCTAACAAAGTTTCAATTTTTTTGGATGATTTTAAAACAATATAAACTAAGATGATATTCAATAAAATTGCAATAATAATATTAATGGTATGAAATTGAGATCGTAACGAAAGCAAGGTGGTCATGGTTCCTGCTCCTGCAATTAAAGGAAAAGCCAATGGAACAATTGAAGCCGACCCAGGTTCTTCATCACGATAAATACGAATCCCTAAGATCATTTCCAGAGCCAGAAAGAATAATACAAACGAACCGGCAACGGCAAATGAGTGTACATCAATACCTATAAGATTAAGTAAGCCTTCACCAACAAAAAGAAAAACGATCATAATTGTGCCTGCAACCAGTGAAGCTTTTTCAGATTCGATATGTCCAACTTTTGCTCTTAAGTTTACAATAATAGGTATAGAACCCACGATATCAATAACTGCAAATAACACCATACTTACGGTAACGATTTCTTTTAAACTGATTTCTAACATATTACTTTGATTTTAAGGGATTAAAAACTGTTGCAAAAGTATATAATAAAGTTAGGTGTTTTTTCTAAGCAACACATTTTTGTTATAAAAACTCATTAAATATGTTTTAATTGTTGTTTTTATAACATATATTGTTTTTCCCGCAGAGTTTCGCAAAGATTTTTCGCAAAGATTCGCAAAGTTTAAATTGTAAAAAGGTAAGGAATTAAATAATTTTTTGTGAATATCTGTGAAACTCCCTGGGAATCTCAATGGTACATTTTTTATGTCTATTCTTTGACTATCTTTGCACTTTATAAATTTCAGTATTTTTATTATCATGTTTCAATTAGGGAAAACTATTATTTCAGAGGATATTCTTGAAAAAGAATTTGTGTGCAACTTGTCAGCTTGTAAAGGAGCCTGCTGTGTTGACGGAGATGCCGGTGCACCTTTGAGTGAAGCAGAAACCAAAATCCTGGAAGATATATATCCTAAAGTAAAACCCTTTTTGCGTAAAGAAGGTATTGCAGCTATCGAAGCGCAGGGAACCTGGGTAAAAGGAACCGACGGCGATCTTGAAACACCTTTAATCGACAATAAAGATTGTGCGTATGTTATTTTTGACGGTAAAACCGCGCTTTGCGGAATTGAACAAGCCTACAATCAGGGAATCGTTGACTGGAAAAAACCTGTTTCCTGTCATTTGTACCCAATTCGTGTGAAAGATTTTACGGAGTTCGCAGCTGTGAATTATGACAAATGGGATATTTGCGACGATGCCTGTTCTTTGGGTAAAGAATTAGAAGTTCCGGTTTATAAATTTGTCAAAGAAGCACTTATTCGCCGTTTTGGTGAAGACTGGTATATCGAACTTGAAAAGGTCGCAGAAGAGTACAAAAAAGTGTAAAATCCATACCATTATTTAGGGTTTTATTTTGATGTTTTTTAGCTCAAAAAATAAAATTTTTAACTCAAAAAAAAGTTTTTAAAACAATCTTAAATTCCTTGCTTGTTATTCTAAAAAGTCTATATTTTACAGGGGTTTAGGGTGTGAGCTCTAATGTTAAGTATTTCATTTACAGTAAATTGAATATTGTCTGAAAAAAGTTTCATTTTTTAACTTTGTTAAAAACTACATCGAATTGTGAATAAGTTTGACTTTCATTTTTGGCGATAAATGACAATCTTTGTAATCGTTCTGAATAAGGGGAAATTCATTATAAAAATTAAACGAAAATACAATGTCACAAGTTGAACCAATTTTACAAGAAAATAAGAATCGCTTTGTTATTTTTCCAATTAAACATCATGATATTTGGGAATGGTATAAGAAAATGGAAGCTAGCTTCTGGACTGCCGAAGAAATCGATTTGCATCAGGACTTGACAGATTGGAACAATAAACTAAGTGACGACGAAAGATATTTTATCAAACACATTTTAGCATTCTTTGCTGCTTCTGACGGAATCGTAAATGAAAATCTTGCTGAGAACTTTGTAAACGAAGTGCAATATGCGGAAGCTAAGTTTTTCTACGGATTTCAGATTATGATGGAAAATATTCATAGTGAAACCTATTCTTTATTAATCGATACTTACGTTAAAGATGAAACCGAAAAAGCAGAATTGTTCAATGCTTTGGAAGTTTTTCCGGCAATCGCAAAAAAAGGCGAATGGGCTTTAAAATGGATCGAATCTGATTCGTTTGCTGAAAGGCTGATTGCTTTTGCTGCAGTTGAAGGTATTTTCTTTTCAGGTGCTTTCTGTTCTATTTATTGGTTGAAAAAACGTGGTTTGATGCCAGGTTTGACTTTTTCTAACGAATTAATTTCACGTGACGAAGGCGTACATTGTGACTTTGCAGTACACTTGCACAACCACCACCTGATCAATAAAGTGCCAAAAGAAAGAATTAAGGAAATCATCGTTGATGCTTTGGATATCGAAAGAGAATTTGTAACAGAATCTCTTCCGGTGAGTTTGATTGGAATGAATGCTGCTTTAATGACACAATATTTAGAATTTGTTGCTGACAGATTATTAGTTGAGTTAGGCTGCGAACGTGTTTATGGATCAGCGAATCCGTTTGATTTCATGGACATGATTTCTCTTCAGGGAAAAACTAATTTCTTTGAAAAACGTGTTGCAGAGTATCAAAAATCAGGTGTGATGAACACAGATAGTGATGCTCAGAAAATATCGTTTGACGCAGATTTTTAGAAACATAAAAAAACTGCATTTTTAGTGTCCGCCACGAACACTAAAACACAATAAAATCAAGAAACGAAAGTTTCTATACTAAACAAAATTTTCAGATTGGATCTCATTCCCAAATCGAAGATCCGGTTGCATTTTTACGGTTTTTTTCGTCTAATTTTAGATTGAGGAACGGATAACTATGGGGATTTTACAATTCTCAAAAAAATAATTTAAAAACACGCAATGTTAGTGTCGGAATTCATTTTCCGGTGCCTTTCATTTTTTCAATAACTATAAAAAAGTAAGCTTATGTATGTAGTAAAAAGAGATGGCCATAAAGAGCCTGTAATGTTTGATAAGATTACAGAAAGAATCAAAAAATTGTGTTACGGGCTTAATGAGCTTGTAGATCCTGTTAAGGTAGCCATGAGGGTTATCGAAGGATTGTATGACGGAGTTTCTACATCTGAATTAGATAATCTTGCGGCAGAAACAGCGGCATCTATGACTATTGCACACCCTGATTATGCACAATTGGCAGCTCGTGTGGCAATTTCAAACCTGCATTCAAATACTAAAAAATCGTTCTCAGAAACGATGAAAGATATGTATCACTACGTAAATCCAAGAAATGGTCAGGAAGCACCATTGCTTTCGGATGAGGTATTCAAAGTGATTCAGGAAAATTCAGCTTTCTTAGATTCACACATTATTTATACAAGAGATTTTAATTACGATTACTTCGGATTTAAAACTTTAGAACGTTCTTATTTGCTTAAAATAAACGGAAAAATTGTGGAACGTCCACAACATATGTTAATGCGTGTTGCTGTGGGTATTCACTTAGACGATTTGAAATCGGTAATTGAAACCTACGATTTAATGTCTAAGAAATATTTCACACACGCGACACCAACGTTGTTCAATGCCGGAACGCCAAAACCTCAGATGTCTTCTTGTTTCCTTTTAGCAATGCAGGATGACAGTATTGACGGTATTTACGATACCTTAAAACAAACGGCTAAAATTTCACAGTCAGCGGGAGGAATTGGTCTTTCTATTCATAACGTTCGTGCTACAGGGTCTTACATCCGCGGTACAAACGGAACTTCAAACGGAATCGTTCCGATGTTGAGAGTATTCAACGATACAGCCCGTTATGTAGATCAGGGCGGAGGAAAACGTAAAGGAAGTTTTGCGATTTACATCGAAACATGGCATGCTGATATCTTCGAATTTTTGGATTTAAAGAAAAATACCGGAAAAGAAGAAATGCGTGCAAGAGATTTGTTCTTCGCGATGTGGACATCCGATTTATTCATGAAACGTGTTCAGGAAGATGGTCCCTGGACGTTAATGTGTCCTAACGAATGCCCTGGATTATATGATGTTTACGGAGAAGAATTTGAGAAATTATACCTCGATTATGAATTTAGAGGAAAAGGAAGAAAAACAATCCGTGCACGTGAATTATGGGAGAAAATCCTTGAATCTCAAATAGAGACTGGAACACCATATATGTTGTACAAAGACGCGGCAAACCGTAAGTCAAACCACAAGAATTTAGGAACCATCCGTTCTTCTAATTTGTGTACAGAGATTATGGAGTTTACATCGAAAGATGAAATTGCAGTTTGTAACCTGGCTTCAATCTCATTACCAATGTTTATTGAAAACGGAAAATTTGATCACGAAGCACTTTACAATGTTACAAAACGTGTAACACGCAACCTGAACAAAGTAATCGACAGAAACTATTATCCGGTAAAAGAAGCTGAAAATTCTAATTTCCGTCACCGCCCGGTAGGATTGGGTGTACAAGGTCTGGCGGATGCTTTTATCATGTTGCGTATGCCGTTTACAAGCGATGAAGCTAAAAAACTGAATCAGGAAATTTTCGAAACGTTATACTTTGCAGCCGTAACCGCTTCTATGGAAATGGCAAAAGAAGAAGGTCCATATTCAACTTTCGAAGGTTCGCCAATGTCTCAGGGAGAATTCCAGCACAATATGTGGGGAATGAAAGATGAGGAATTATCAGGCCGTTGGGACTGGGCTTCTTTAAGAAAAGAAGTTATGGAACACGGTGTTCGTAACTCATTATTGGTTGCGCCAATGCCAACTGCTTCTACTTCTCAGATTCTTGGAAACAACGAAGCTTTCGAACCGTATACATCAAATATTTACACACGTCGTGTATTGTCCGGAGAATTCATCGTAGTAAACAAACATTTGCTTCATGACTTGGTTGAAAGAGGCTTATGGAATGAATCATTGAAACAGGAAATCATGCGTCATAACGGGTCTGTTCAAAATATTGATGTGATTCCTCAAGATCTGAAAGAATTGTACAAAACAGTTTGGGAAATGTCAATGAAAGATATTATCGATATGTCCCGCCAGAGAGGATACTTTATCGATCAGTCTCAGTCACTAAACTTGTTCATGCAGGATGCCAACTATTCTAAACTAACGTCAATGCACTTCTACGCATGGCAGTCAGGTTTGAAAACCGGAATGTATTACCTGAGAACAAAAGCAGCAGTTGATGCGATTAAATTCACATTAAACAACGATAAAAAACAAGAGTCGCCAAGCTTAGTTGCAGAAACAGAAGAAATCGATATTGAGGATTATAAAGCGATGCTTTTAAAAGCACAAGCAGCAGGTCCTGAGGATTGTGAGATGTGTGGGTCTTAATTTTAGAGTTTAGATCTAAGATTTTAGATTTTTAAAATATATTTATATGAAAGCAGTTATTGTAATGATAGCTGCTTTTGTTTTTTAGGAGCTATTTCCCGCTTTTCGTTGCAAACAAGGTTCACTGAACTCCAATTAAATAATATAATGTGAAGTAATCTTTTTATTTTTAAAGGAAAAATAAAAAGGATTTCCACTGCAATCGGGGCTAGGAAATGATAATATTTGATAAGAAGTCTTCGTTTTAGAATCTAAGCGGGTAGAACTTTCTTTTAAACCTTTTTACACAAACAAAGTCTTACTTTTAAACTAACCTCTTTGTTATGAAAAAAAGCAATCTTTGGTCGTTACGATTGGGCTTCTCAGGAAAAGAAGCTGCGAAAATCGAAAAAATTGGATTAGAAAAATTTTTAAAGCGATCATACGATTCAAAGTTTGATACACAACTTCCTGCTTTTTTACAGGATACTCCTAAAACAATTGCTGAATACAAAGAATTACGTCAATCCGTAAAGAATCTTGATCCCGAAGAAAAAAATAAAATCCAGAAAAAAGAAACCCAGACTACAGCTGAACTTAAAAAATGGTGGATTGCAAAAATGGATACGGATGAATTTCCGTTACGCGAAAAAATGGTTTGTTTCTGGCACAATCATTTTGTGTCCACTTCACAAAAAGTAAAAATCAACTACTGGATCTACCAGCACAATATGATTTTGCGTGAAAATGCTTTTGGAAATTTCAAGGAACTGACCAAGAAGATCATAAAATCCAACGCCATGGTCAAATATCTGGATAATGTCGATAATAAAAAAGGCAAAATCAACGAAAACCTAAGCCGTGAATTACTGGAATTATTCACTATCGGAATCGGGAATTATACCGAAGAAGATATTAAAAACGGTGCACGGGCGTTGGCAGGATTAAATTATGGTGATGAAGAAGCGGTTTACAGAAAAAATTTAGAAGACAACAGCAATAAAACCTATTTTGGACGGACAGGAAACTGGAAAGCGGATGATCTGGTGGATATCATTTTCGAACAAAAAAGTATTCCGTATCTCATTACACGTAAGATCCTGAAATGGTTTCTTTATGATGCCCCGTCAGAAGAATCGATAAAATATTATGGCGATTATTTCAAAAAAGTAAATTTTGAAATGAAGCCCTTACTGACTAAAATATTTACCGAAGAATATACCAAAGATATTTCAGGCAATAAAATCAAAGATCCTTTGGTGTATGTTTTTCAGCTTATTGATGAATTGCAGCTGAAGGATTATGATGAAGCGATGATTGTTGCTTTTCTAAAACAGCAGGGGATGGATTTGTACAATCAGGTCAATGTGAAAGGCTGGGATGGAGGAAATTCATGGCTTACCTCACAGGTGTATCTGCAGCGAAATAATACTTCGGACTTACTTTGCGGCGGACGGAAGCTTTCAAAAAAAGTAATTAATTCAATGACTAGTGAAAATCCGAAGCCTAAAATGGAATTGGAGAAAAGAGAGGTAAAAGTTGAATTTGACGCCAACGGAAATAATAAAAACATCATAGCCGAACTATCCAACAGGTTATTGTTTAATGTGAATGAATCCATGCAAAAAGATATGGAAACCCTGCTTAAATATGATTTTGATCCTAAAAATCCTAATGCCAATAATGCAGTTGTTCGTTTATTTAATTATATCACTAAATTACCGGAGTACCAATTAATTTAAAGTTTATCATTATGAACAGAAGAAATTTTCTAAGCTTAACAGGAACATTTACCGGCGGAATGCTGGTGCTTCCAAGTTTTTTGCATGCATTTGGTGAACAAAGTAATTTGGTAATTGGAGAGCAATGTCTGGTATTTGTTCAGCTCAACGGAGGAAACGACGGACTGAATACTTTTATTCCGTACGAAGATCCTTTGTATTATGATTTTAGAACCAAAATTGCCCTGAACAAAGATGTTGTGGTAGGTAAAAACAAAGGAATGGCGTTTCATCCTGCATTAAAAGATTTTGCACAGATGCAGCAAAACGGAGATTTAACCGTAATTCAGAATGTAGGATATCCTGAACCGGTTCGTTCACATTTTCGCAGTCAGGAAATTTGGCAGACAGCTGCAGATTCCAATAAATACATTAATGAAGGCTGGTTAGGCAGATATTTAGATTTACAGTGTCACGATCATCAGCCAACAGCCGGTATCAATCTTGATGCTATAGATAATCTGGCATTAAAAGGAATGGAACCGAACACCATCACAGTAAAAGACCCAGATCGTTTTAAGGTGAAATCAAATAAGGAAAATGAAAAACTATCCGATAATCCGCAATTGGATTTTGTTCGAAAAATTGCCAATTCGGTTGTAGAAGGTTCAGATGATATTCAGAATGCTCTCAAACAATCAAAAACAGAAATTAGTTATCCAAAAACCGGATTGTCAAAAAATCTGGAATGGATTGCAAGACTGGTAAAAGGAAACCTGAATTCAAAAGTGTATTATACTTCCCTTGGCGGATTCGACACGCATGACAATCAGCTTTCTATTCACGAACGCAAATTGACAGAATTGAATGATGCGCTATTTAGTTTTTATACGGACCTTAAGCAGGCACAATTGCTTCAAAATGTTACAATCGTTGTTTTTTCTGAATTTGGAAGACGCGTAAAAGACAACGGAAGCGGAACCGATCACGGAACAGCGGCTCCAATGTTCGTTATTGGAGGAAATAATAAAGGAACAATTTTAGGCAATAATCCAAATTTAGCCGATTTGGATAACGGCGATTTAAAACACCAAATTGATTTTAGATCGGTGTACGCTTCACTGTTACAGCAAAAAATGAGTTTTGATTACTCAAAAATCGGAATTAAAAATAGTCCGGTTGCGGGATTGTTTTAAATTTTTAGGAGCTATTTCCCGCTGTACGTTCAAATCTTTTGTGCCGAACCCCGGCACAAAAGGATTTCCACTTCCATCGGGGCTAAGAAAATACTTTTGGTTAATTAACTTCATCTAAATGACAATCTTCTAAAATTGAATTATAAAACTTCCAAAAAACCAATTGTAAAAATCTCATTTTAAGCCTGATTTATTAAAATATCATACAAAACAAGTCAATTTTGTTAAGAAATCCTTTTTTGTTTCATAAAATGCATTATTTTTTTTGGTGCGGTTAAAATAATTTATACATTCGCACAGAATTTAAAAAATAACACAAACAAAATGGCAACTAACCGTTTTTATTTTAGCAACAACTTTTATTTCTTCTTTAGTAGAAGTTAGGATTGTGCTATGGTTATTTGAAACAAAATTTAAGACAAATAAAACTAATATACAATCCTGATGAAAATCAGGATTTTTTTTTGACTATATGACAACTAAAATTGCAATACAAGGTATCAAAGGTTCTTTTCATCATCAGGTAGTGAAAGAGTATTTTGCTGAAAATGTAGATATTGATGAATGCCTGTCTTTTGAAGAACTGATTGACAGCCTTATTGCCGGAAAAACAGATCAGGCCGTTATGGCGATTGAAAACTCGATTGCAGGTCCGATTATTCCGAATTATGCTTTGATAGACAAGAATAATTTGCACATTATTGGAGAACATTATTTGAGCATTCACCAAAATTTAATGGCTTTAAAAGGTCAGAAGATTGAAGATATAAAAGAAGTTCATTCGCACCCGATGGCACTTTTGCAATGCATGGATTTCCTGAAACAATATCCAAATATCAAATTGGTTGAGGATAAAGATACGGCCGAAACGGCAAGAAGAATTCAGGAAAAACAATTAACCGGAATTGCAGCAATAGGAAGTAAAGTAGCTTCAGAAATGTACGATCTGGAAATTATTGCCCCGGAGATTCAGACGATCAAAAACAATATGACCCGTTTTGTAATCATTAAAAAACAAAATTCATTTTTGCCTGAAAGCGAAATCAACAGAGCTTCCATCAAATTTGAACTGGATCATAAAAGAGGAAGTCTGGCAGCGGTTCTAAATGTAATGAGTGACTGCAAATTGAATTTAACAAAAATTCAGTCGCTTCCAAAAATTGAAACGCCATGGAAATATTCGTTTTTCGTAGATGTAACTTTTGAGAAATACGAAGATTATGCAAAAGCAAAAGCGCTATTGAATATAATGGCAGAATATTTTAAGGTGTTGGGAGAATATAGAAATACAAAACCTTTGTAAAGGAAATTTCAAATTAAAAAAAAAACAAATTCCAAATCCTTCGGGATTAAAAATAGAAAACTCTAAAAGAGAATTTATAAGAATCATGATTACAACAGCAAAACGATTAGGCCCAGTTGAAGAATACTACTTCTCCTCAAAACTGAGAGAAGTGAGACAGCTGATGTCTGAAGGAAAACCGATCATCAGTATGGGAATTGGAAGCCCTGATTTGAGTCCGTCAAAAGCAGTCATTGAAGCAGTCGGTGCGGCAATTCAGGATGAAAACGGACATGGTTATCAAAGCTATCAGGGATTACCGGAAATGAGACAGGCGATGGCGGATTTTTATAAAGATCAGTTTGGTGTTGCAGTGAATCCGAATAATGAGATTTTACCATTGATGGGTTCGAAAGAAGGAATTATGCATATTTCGTTGGCATTTTTAAATCCAGGTGATCACGTTTTGATTCCGAATCCAGGGTATCCGACTTATACTTCGGTAACTAATTTGGTAGAAGCAGTTCCGGTTTATTATGATTTGAAAGAAGAAAACTCCTGGGAACCGGATTTTGAAGCTTTAGAAAAACTGGATCTTTCGAAAGTGAAAATTATGTGGCTGGGTTATCCGCACATGCCAACAGGAGCTAGAGGAAGTTTAGCGTTATTTGAAAAATTGGTTGCTTTTGCTAAAAAACACAACATTTTATTGATCAACGACAATCCGTATAGTTTTGTTCTGAATGATAATCCGATGAGTTTGTTGCAGGTTGAAGGTGCGAAAGAGGTGGCTTTAGAATTGAATTCACTTAGTAAAACTTTCAACATGGCAGGCTGGAGAGTCGGAATGGTTCTAGGAAATCCTGAAATTATCGATGCAGTGCTAAAAGTAAAAAGCAATATGGACAGCGGAATGTTCTACGGGATTCAGAAAGGAGCGATTGCCGCTTTGAAATGTGATAAGTCATGGTTTGAAGACAATAATAAAATCTACAGACGAAGAAGAGAATTAACCGAAAAACTGGCTGAGAAACTAGGGTGTAAAGTGTATAAAGAAGGAGTTGGCTTATTTGTTTGGGCAAAACTTCCGGAAGGAATCGAATCAGCAGAGAAGTTCATTGACGAAATATTATATGAGAAACATATTTTCATTACGCCGGGAACCATTTTTGGAAGCAACGGTGAAGGATATATCAGGTTCTCATTATGTGTTAAGGAGGAAAAGATACAGGAAGCGATTGATCGTTTTTAGTATTAAGATTTTAGAATCAAGAATTAAGATTTTTGACATAGTGTCATTGCTTCGTGCCTCGCAATGACAAAGGTCTTCAAAAAACGAGAAGCCCTAGCCCTGATAGTAGCGACATCCTTTTATGGCGGGGTTAGTCATAAAAGATACAGCGGATAGCAGGAATAAGCTTCTAATAAAAAAGAATATGAAAGTATACGTAATAGGAATAGGATTAATAGGCGGTTCGATGGTGCTGGACATCAAAGAAAAGCATCCGACTGCGACTATTTTTGGGATCGATAAGAACGAAAATCATTTGCAGGAGGCAATTAATTTGGGTGTTATCGATCAGGCAGGGAACTTTGAAGATTTGGCGGAAGCTGATTTTGTAATTGTTTCTGTTCCGGTAGATGTTGCATTGATTGTTTTGCCAAAAGTGCTGGATGCGGTTGGAGACAAAACGATTGTTTTTGAAGTAGGATCGACTAAAAAACCAATTTGCGATGCAGTTGCCAGTCACCCGAAAAGAAGAAATTTTATAGCTACACATCCAATTGCAGGAACAGAGTTTTCCGGACCATCCGCAGCAATAAAAGGTTTGTTTAAAGGAAAAACAAACATTATCTGCGAAGTGGAAAAAACCACTTTTAAACTGCAGGAAAAAGCTTTGAAACTTTTTGCAGAAATTGGAATGAGAATTCGATATATGGATCCGGTTTCGCACGACAAACACATAGCTTACGTTTCGCATTTATCGCACATCAGTTCGTTTATGCTCGGGAAAACGGTCATGAATAAGGAAAAAGACGAGCAGGATATTTTTGACATGGCGGGAAGTGGATTTGAAAGTACCGTTCGTCTGGCAAAAAGTTCGCCGGCCATGTGGACACCGATTTTTAAGCAGAATAAAGAACACGTTCTGGAAACCTTAGAAGAATATATTTCAAACCTGAGCCGGTTTAGGGATTTGTTAAAAGAAGAAGATTACAATGCCATTTTTAACGAAATGGAAAGCACAAATAAAATTAAAGAGATATTAAACGGATTAACAATTAAAAAGTAAACTATAATAAAGATGGAAAATAAGAAAGAAATGAGAAAGTGGTTAGAAGATTTCAATTTAGATCACCCACTTGTGATAGCTGGACCTTGTAGTGCAGAAACGGAAGATCAGGTTTTGAAAATCGCTCACGAATTGAAAGATTCAAAAGTAAGCGTATTCAGAGCGGGAATCTGGAAACCAAGAACGCGTCCGGGAGGGTTTGAAGGTATTGGAGAAATTGGATTAAAATGGTTACAAAAAGCAAAAGCTGAAACTGGTTTATTAATGGGAACTGAAGTTGCAACTGCAGCGCATTGTAAACTAGCTTTAGAATATGATATCGACGTATTATGGGTTGGTGCACGTACAACAGCAAACCCTTTCGCAGTTCAGGAAATTGCTGATACATTAAAAGGAACTGATAAAATTGTTTTGGTGAAAAACCCTGTAAACCCGGATTTAGCTTTATGGTTAGGTGGTGTTGAGCGTTTACATATGGCTGGTATCGAGAAATTAGGTGTAATCCACAGAGGTTTCTCTACTTACGAAAAAACAAAATACAGAAACATTCCGGAATGGCAGATTGCTATCGAATTGCAAAACAAATTCCCTGATTTACCATTAATCATCGATCCATCTCACATTACAGGAGATCGTAAAATGATTTTTGAAGTAACGCAAGAGGCTTTAGACCTGAACTACGACGGTATGATTATCGAAACTCATATCGATCCGGACAATGCCTGGTCTGATGCTGCTCAACAGGTTACTCCGGATACTTTGAAACAAATAATCAAAGATTTGACTATCAGAAAAACGGATGATACTACAGATGAGTACAGCCAAAAAATGACTAAATTAAGAGCTAACATCGATGTACTTGATGCTAACTTATTAGAGTTATTAGGAAAACGTATGAAAGTGGCTGACGAAATTGGTCAGGTGAAAAAAGATGCTAATGTTGCAATTCTTCAAAACAGCCGTTGGAACGAAATCTTAGGAAAAATGATTTTGGAAGGCGAGAAAAAAGGTCTTACTGAAGAGTTTGTTTTGAGAATGTTCAAAGCTATTCACCAGGAAAGTATTGGTCACCAGGAGAAAATTTTCAACGCATAATTTTCTTTAAACTATATAGTGATATAAGTTAATTTAAGTTTTTTAAAAGCTTTCTTAATAGTTTTAATTATATCACTAGTTTAAAATTAAATTGTTTTTAAAATCCCTATTGCTTTGAAAGAAGTGATGGGGATTTTTTTTGATAAATGATTGCCAAAAAATTTCTCGGGTTGGGCTGATTTTTAAATGGAAAATAAATCTGCAAAATCTAAGGGAAAAACACCCGCCAGAATTTTCGGATCAAAGAGATAAAATAAAAATATTTTTTCTTTCCAACCTTTTTGATTTTTTTGTTCTCTATATGAATATACAATCTTAACTTTCGAGTCATGAAATCAAAAATGTTTATGCCAGTATATTTTCAAGTCCGTTTGAAATTATTATTTTATGTTTTACTCCTTTTCAGAATCAACACTTTTGCACAAAGTCCCGAAATGACTGTAAAAGGAGCAGAAGCTGAGAAAGTCAGGATGAGTCAGCTCCTTGTTAATGTTAAGGTGGTTGGAAATATTGCTTACACTACAGCCGAAATGCATTTTTTTAATTCGGGAAATCGTCAGATGGAAGCAGAACTTATTTTTCCGTTACCGGAAAACGTTTCGGTTTCCAGATATGCCATTGATATTAACGGAAAAATGCGTGAAGCTGTTCCGGTGAATAAAAATAAGGGAAAACAGGTTTTTGAAGCTATTGAACACCGTCGTGTCGATCCGGGCCTGCTGGAAAAAGTGGATGGGAATAATTTCAGAACCCGAATTTATCCGCTAATGCCAAACGGTGAAAGAATAGTAATTATTGGTTACGAAGAAGAACTTTCGGCCTCTGATAAAAATAATCTGGCGTATCAATTGGTGAGCCGTTATCCTAAGAAATTAGATAAATTTTCAGTGAAATTTTCTGTTCTTGGCGTTTCGACTTCGCCAAAAATTACTGAAAGATCGTCCAGAATTTCTTTTTCAAAATGGAATCAGTCTTTTGAAGCTTCTTTCGAGAAAGAAAATTATCAGCCTGAAGAAAAGATAGTTTTTGAAGTTCCGATCCAAAATAATACATCCAGTGTTTTAACCCAGGATGCCGGCGGTCAGTATTATTTTTATGGAAATACTTTTATTGAAGGAATTACTAAAGCAAGAAAAACTCCTTCTTCAATCGGTTTAATCTGGGATAATTCTTTGAGCTGTCAGTCGCGGGATTTGAAAAAGGAACTTGATTTGCTGGATTCTTATTTTCAAAAGATAAAAAATACAAAAGTGACTTTGTACTTTTTGAATTACACTTTTGAAAAGCAAAGAGAGTTTATTGTTTCTAATGGAAATTGGAGTGAATTAAAAACGGTTTTAGAAAATACAAAATACGATGGCGGAACGCGTTACTCACAGTTAAATTTTGTAAATCATGATCAATATCTGTTTTCTAGTGATGGTTTATCTTCTTTGAGTGAAAATTCATTTCCTAAAATTAAAAAACCGGTCTTTACGATTTCATCCTGTGTATCTGCAGACTTTGCTTTTTTAAATTATACTGCTTCGCAAGCAGGCGGTAATTTCATTAATTTAAACCAATTGAGTGTCGAAAATGCTGTGGATAAATTGACGAATACAAATCTAAAGTTTTTGGGAATTAAAGAGAACTTTTTAATTACCGATTTGTTTCCAATGGAAGGAACTTCAGTTTCGGGTAGTTTTAGTTTTGCAGGAATTTCACTAAATCCAAAAAATGAAATTACATTATTATTTGGTAATGGAGATGATGCTGTTTTAGAAAGAAAGATAACTTTAGACGCTGATGTTCAAAATACAAATGAAGTCAATATCGAAAAATTATGGGCTCAGAAAAAGATTGCGAATCTTGAATTGCAATACGACAAAAATGCTCAGGAAATTGAAACTTTAGGGAAGAAATATGGAATCATTACCAAGAATACATCGCTGATTGTTTTAGAAAATCTTCAGGATTATATTTCGTATGATATCATTCCTCCGGCAGAATTACGTGCAGAATTTGACAGAATAAAAAAACAGGAGCAAGACAGGGCTTTAGCAAAGCAAAAAAATAATTGGTATAATGTAGACAGTTATTTTGCAGCATTAAATTCCTGGTGGAAAGAAGATAAAAAATATGTGCCTCCAAAAGTTTTATCAAAGTCTAAGAAAGAGAAACGTGCAGCTTATGAAACAATCAAAAGTGATCCGGATGCAGTTTTGACTGTTGATGAGCCTGTTGGCTCAGGGCCAGTGAGAGAGATAGTACAAGAAGATAATAATGTATATAATACTCCGCCACCATCACAAGTTGATATGGTTAAATTTATTGCACCTGTTGTGGCGAAATCGGAAGAAGTTACTGAAGATGCACCAAAAAATGTAGATTTAAAAGATAAAAAAATTGGTAGTGAAGTTGTTGAAGGGTATCTTACGAAAGCAAAAATGACGGTTGGAGCATCAGATACTATTTCTTCTGAGAAGCTTTCAAATAGTGCGAATTTATCAGGTAATGAATTGAATTATGGTAGGGAGAACATTACAAATGCTTTCTCACGAGTGGACACTGTAAATAATTCCACTAATTGGAATCCAGACAGATTATACTTAAAAGCTTTGGCATCGGCACCAAAAGAAAAACAATACGATTTGTATTTGGAATTAAGAAAATCACAGGAGAGAAACCCGAGTTTTTATTTTGATGTAGCACACTTTTTTTACAATCAGGGCGATGTCAAAAAAGCATTGCATGTGATCAGTAATATTGGCGATTTAGGATTGGAAAATCATCAACTTTACAAAACCTTGACTTATACTTTACGTCAATGGCAGGATTATGATGATGCTGTATTTACTGCCAAACAAGTGGTAAAATGGAGAGCTCATGAACCACAGAGTTTAAGGGATTATGCCCTGGCTTTGGAAGACGCCGGAAAATACCAGGAAGCTTTTGATGAATTAATTAAAGCTTTGGAAGTAAATTATTACGGAGAAATGAGTGGGCAATATCAAGGGGTTGAAGATATTATTCTGATGGATATAAACAGAATGATTACAGAACATACAGGTTTGAAAACCGGAAAACTGGATAAAAAATATCTTGATAAAATGCCAATAGATATTAGAATCATCATGAACTGGAATCAGATGGATGTAGATTTAGATCTTCATGTAATTGAACCAAATGGAGAAGAATGTTATTACAGTCATACCAGCACTGAGGCAGGTGCCAGATTTTCAAAAGATTTTACGCAGGGTTACGGACCAGAGCAGTATTTGATTCGAAATGCAATCAAAGGGAAATACCAAATTAAAACCAATTATTTTGGAGAGACACAATTAACAGAAAATGGTCCGGCGACAATTATGGTAGAAATTTATACAACTAAAGCCGGAAAAACGACTAAAGTTTTAAAAACAATTCAACTTGGGAAAGTAAAGGAGAATGATGTGTTAGCTGAAATTATTTGGTAAGAATATCAAATTCAAAGGATAGATTTCAAATTTAAAAGGTGAAGTTGCGTGGTTCAATTCTAAAAACGTAATTTTGCCTTTTAAAATTTTTAGTTTTAAGAGGAATCTAAATCTAAAAAAGTAATCTAAAAGTTGAATGACAGGAACCGTATATAAATCTACAGGAAGCTGGTATACCGTAAAATCTGAACAAGGTGATTTTATCGAATGCCGTATGAAAGGGAAGTTCAGGATGAAAGGAATCAAAAGTACCAATCCTATTGCTGTAGGCGATATTGTCGATTATGAATTGGAAGAAACTTCAGATGCTGTAACCGGAACCATTCATACTATTCATGAAAGAAAGAATTATATCGTACGTAAGTCGGTAAATTTGTCAAAACAGATTCATATTATTGCGTCGAATATCGATCAGGTTTTTCTTTTGATTACAATTGATAATCCGCCAACCACTACAAGTTTTATAGATCGTTTTCTGGTTACGGCTGAGGCCTATGGAATCGAAGCTATTCTAATATTTAATAAAATCGATACTTTAAATGAGCAGACTTTAGATGACCAGCTCTACTTACAGCACATTTATTCTGAAATTGGATATAAATGTCTCCGAATTTCTTCTACAGAAAATAAAGGAGTTGATAAACTAAAAGAAATGATGGTTGGTAAAGTGAGTATGTTTTCCGGACATTCCGGAGTTGGTAAATCAACTTTGGTTAATGCAATGGAGCCAAGTCTTCATCTTAAAACTACAGTAATTTCAGAACAAAGCAAACAAGGCCAGCATACGACTACTTTTGCAGAAATGTATGATTTGTCATTTAATGCCCGAATTATTGATACACCGGGAATTAAAGGTTTCGGAATCGTGGATATGGAACCAACAGAAATAAGCGGCTATTTTCCTGAATTTTTCAAATTGAAAGATCAGTGTAAGTTTAACAACTGTTTACACAAAGAGGAACCGCATTGCGCAATCAAAGCAGCCTTGGAAAAAGATGAAATAGCCTGGTCACGTTACAACAGTTATCTTAAGATCCTCGAAGGCGACGAAGAACATTACCGCACTGATAATTATGGAGAAGACCGTGCAGCAAGTGATGAAACGAGGAAATAGATTCCAATATTTTTTGTCGATAAAAATCCAAATTCCAAATGTAGAGATGCACAGCAGTGCATCTAATCTAGTACACAATTTTAATGAAAGTAGTTATTCAAAGAGTTTCACAAGCATCAGTAACCGTTGAAGGAACAAAAATTGCAGATATCCAAAAAGGATTATTGGTTTTAGTTGGAATCGAAGATGCAGATACGCAGGAAGATATCGACTGGCTTGCTGGTAAAATAATTAAAATGAGAATTTTTGGAGACGAAAATGATATCATGAACTGCTCGGTTCAGGATATTGATGGTGATATCATTGTGGTAAGTCAGTTTACACTTCACGCTTCTACTAAAAAAGGGAACCGGCCATCTTATATAAAAGCTTCAAAACCAGACTTTGCAATTCCGTTGTATGAAAATTTCGTGAGGTCTGTAGAAAAGGAATTTCATAAAAAAATACAAACCGGAATTTTTGGTGCAGATATGAAAGTCAGTTTGTTAAATGATGGTCCTGTAACGATTGTAATGGATAGTAAAAATAGAGAATAAAATTATTAAACATTTGTTAAGGTGTTTCGGAAAATAATATATATTTGACGAAAATACCTACTAATGAAAATACCTTGTTTCGCCTTACTTTTCTTTTTGTTTACTCTTGTTTCTTCAGCTCAGAAAAACACTTACCCAATTACTGCAATTAAAGACAGTCTTAAAGAAAATGCAGATGCGGTTGTGCGATTAGATCAGATGGATATTGCTATTGTTTCGCAAAAAAACATGAATATCAAAATACAAAGAGTGATATCTGTTTTTAATGAAAAAGGATTAAGCGATATTGATGCTTATCAGCACTATGATAAAACAACCTCAATAAAAAATATCGAAGCTATTGTTTATGATGCGTTTGGTACCGAAATTAAAAAGATTAAACGAAAAGATTTCAGAGACCAAAGTGCGGTAAGCGGCAGTACTCTTTTCTCAGATAATCGTGTCCTGTATTTAGATTATACTCCAGTTGGATATCCTTTTACTATTGTTTATAACAGTGAAACTGAAACGTCAAATACCGCATTTATACCACAATGGTATTTTTTAGGAGGGTATTATTTAAGTGTAGAAAAATGTGTATTGAACGTTACTTTTCCTAACAACCTTGGGTTTAAAAAGAAGGAGTTTCATTTTTCAGGATTTAATATTAAAAAAACGATTGATACAGATACCGGATTAAGTTACGAGGCTTTTAATATTTTAGCCCGAAAAACTGAAGATCTTAGTCCGTCTTCACGTGATCTTTATCCAAGAATAATGATGGGCCTTGAAAAATTTCACTTAGAAGGAGTAGACGGAACAGCAACAACATGGGAAGATTTTGGCAAATGGTATGGCGATAAAATCCTAACAGGAACTACTGAGTTGCCAGAAGAAACTAAAACTAAAATAAAAGCACTTGTCGGAAATGAAAAAGACCCTGTCGAAAAGGCAAAAATTATATATGATTATGTACAGAAAAAATCAAGATATGTGAATATTGCTATAGGTATTGGGGGATGGAAACCTATGCTGGCAAGTGATGTTGACCGTTTGGGATATGGAGACTGCAAAGCATTGTCCAATTATACTAAAGCACTTTTGCAGGCAGTTGATGTTCCTTCGTATAATACCATTTTATATGGTGATCGTTACAAGTCTAATATTCAGTCTGATTTTGTTTCGATGCAGGGAAATCATATGATATTGGCAATTCCACATGATGATAAATATACCTTTTTAGAGTGTACAAGTCAGGACGATCCATTTGGTTATCAGGGAACTTTTACAGACGACAGGGATGTTTTGGTCGTTAAACCTGAAGGAGGCGTAATTGTCAGAACTAAAATATATGAGGACAAAGGAAATACTCAAATAGATAAAGGAAACTATAGTATTGATGAAAATGGCAATCTTTCCGGTCATCTTTCAATAGCGTCTGAGGGTTCCCAATACAGTTCAAAGTCCAGGACTGAAACTTTACAGCCTACAGAAAAAGAAGCACATTATAAAGAATATTGGAGTAATATCAATAACTTAAAATTAGGGAAAATAACTTTTACAAATGATAAGCAAAATATTCGTTTTACCGAAGATGTGTATGTAAGTGCTGCGAATTATGGTGTGATTTCAGCCAATAAAATGATTTTTCCGGTAGACGCATTTAATCAAAGCAAAAGCAATGTGAAGCGTATCCGAAGTCGTAAAAATCCATTTCAGATTCAACGCGGTTATTTAGATACAGATGAAATTGAGATTAATCTTCCTGTGGGTTTCTCAATTGAATTTTTGCCTTCAGACTTTGAATTAAAAGGAAAATTTGGAGAATATAAGACTGAAATCATCAGAAAGGAAAATAATAAACTTACTTACAAACGCTCTATGTTTTTAAATAAGGGGAAATACTCGAATAAGGAATACGATGAGTATCGTCTTTTCATGGAGCAGATATCAAGAAACGATAATGCCAAAATTATACTAACCAAGAATTAATCAATAACCAAATTCCTCAAAACAAACCAAATGAAATGTATTAAATTTTTCAGTTTCTTACTTGTGCTTTTTATTCTTAACCAAACAACTGCACAGGAATTTAAATTAGGAAAAGTATCTGTTGCAGAATTAGAACAGAAAAAGCATCCAAAAGATTCATCTGCGGCGGCAGCGATATTATATAAAAAAGGATCAGCTACAATAGATTATAATCAGCAAGAAGGATTTGTTTTAATTACTCATGTTGAAGCACGTATCAAAGTGTACAAAAAAGAAGGCTATGACTGGGCAAACCAAAGTGTGACATATTACAATGGAAGCAATGATTCGAGAGAAAAAGTTGATTTTTCGGATGTGTGTACTTTTAATTTAGTCAACGGAAAAATTGAAAAAACCAAACTAAAAAGTGATGGAATTTTTAACGAAGAAGTGAATAAGTACAGGGCAAGAAAAAAAATTACAATGCCAAACGTAAAAGAAGGTTCGGTATTAGAATACAGTTATACAATCAGGACATCTAACATCACAATGATGCGCGACTGGGCTTTTCAAACCAGTATTCCGGTGAATTATTCGGAGTATGTAACTTATATTCCGGAATACTATACTTTTTCATCAAGACAAAAGGGGTATATTTTTCCCAAGGTAACAGTAAATAAGCAATCAAGGTCAATTTTATTTACAAACAAAGAAAGATCCGGCGGGCTTAGTACTCACACAACATATTCTACTGATAATGTTGATTATCTTGAAACACAAACGATATATATTGCAGAAGATTTGCCTGGAATGAAAGAAGAGTCTTTCGTTAATAATATAAATAATTATACCTCGAGCATGGAACAGGAACTCTCAATGGTGAAGTTTCCTAATAGCCAGATTAAAACTTTTTCTACAGATTGGAATTCAGTAGCAAAGACCATTTATGAATACGATGATTTTGGCCCTGAATTGAATAAGACAGGATATTTTGAAGATGATTTGAAAGCATTACTTGCAGGAGTAACAAGCCCTGAAGAGAAAATGTTAATTATTTTAAATCATGTTAAATCAAATGTAAAATGGAATGAATACTATGGTTACAGCTGCGATAAAGGAGTACGTAAAGCCTATCAGGAAAAATCAGGAAATATTGCCGAGATAAATTTAATGCTTACAGCAATGTTACGTCATTCAGGTTTAACTGCAAATCCGGTTTTGGTTAGTACAAGATCAAACGGGGTAGCATTATTCCCTAACAGAACAGCTTATAACTATGTAATTGCAGCTGTTGAAACTGAAAACGGCTATATATTATTAGATGCATCGGAAAAATTTTCTATTCCAAATGTTTTACCGCTTAGAACTTTAAACTGGCAGGGGAGATTAATAAGAAAGGACGGAACTTCTGAAGAAATTGACCTAATGCCTAAGAAGGCGTCTAATGATATTGTTTTTTTGACTTATAATATTGATCCTGAAGGCAAAGTTACAGGACAGGCAAGAAGACAATGTACAGATTATAATGCCATGATCACAAGAAAGAATATTTTTAGTACAAAAGAAGATGAATATCTGGAAAAACTGGAAAACCAAAATAACAAAATAGAAATTAGCGACTATTCAAAGACAAACGAAAAAGAAATTTTGAAACCTATTATAGAAACTTATTCTTTTACGGGAAATAATTTATGTGAAATAATAGGGGGTAAAATATATGTTAGTCCAATGTTGTTCTTTTCGAATGAAAAGAATCCATTTAATCAGGAAACAAGAGAATATCCGGTTGATTTTGGATTTCCATTTATGGACAAATATAATATCACAATTAAAATCCCTGATGGCTATGCAGTCGAAACACTCCCTGCCCCAGCTGCAATGACCATGCAAGATAACTTAGGATCTTTCAAATTTAATATTGCTGCTAACGAAAATACGCTTCAAATGGTTATTTCACATCAGATTAATGAAGCAATTGTATCAACACAGCAATACGAAATGCTCAAAGATTATTATAAAGCAATGATTGCGAAAGAAAGCGAGAAAATTGTTTTAAAGAAAATTTAAAAAATGAAATTGCAGACGACAATTATTTCAATAGTTGTAATTCTTACTTCTATTGCTGTCAAAGCTCAAAATTACGAGTTAGGAAAAGTAACGGTTGCTGAATTAGAAGAAAAGGTACATCCAAAAGATACTGCTGCAGCAGCAGCAATTTTATTTAAACGGGGAAAAACTTTTTTTACCTATTCGTCCGAGAGAGGTTTTACGGCTAATAATGTATATGAATTCAGAATAAAAATTTACAAGACTGAAGGTTTAAGCTGGGCAAATCAAAAAGTTTCCTATTATGTAGGATATGAAAACCTGGGTGATGACAGCGTTAAATTTTCAAACGCTGTGACCTATAATTTGGAAAACGGAACAATTATAAAAACGAAATTAGACAGCGAAGGACATTTTAAGAATAAAATAAACAAATACTGGAATCAGGAAACGATAACGCTGCCGAACGTAAAAGCAGGCTCCGTTATAGAGTTTAAATATATCCTGAGGTCAGAAAATATTGTCAGGCTTCCTGATTTTGATTTTCAATATGATATACCAGTTAATTTTTTTGAATACAAAACTGAAATTCCGGAGTTCTTTCTTTATAAGACATTACTGATAGGATCTACAAAAATTCATACTAGTGCTGAACTTGTTGACAGCAGGCAGGTATATGCAAGTGGTTATAAAGAGATTAATAGTCTTTATACCTTTCAGGGTATTCCTGCACTCAGAAATGAAAAATTTGTTGATAATATAGAAAACTACAGGGGTTCGATACAAAACGAGTTAGAAAGAAAAAGATTTCCTGATATGCCGGTTGTAGACTATACAAACACATGGGAAGGTGTTGCAACTACGATTTATAAAAATAAAGATTTCGGAGAGGAGCTCAAACTAAAGGATTATTTTTTAAATGATTTAAAAGCGCTATTACAAAATGTAGATTCTCATGAAGAACGCCTAAATGTAATTTTTAAGTTTGTGCAGAATAAAATGAACTGGAACAAGGAAAAGGGCTATTATGTGGACAAAGGCGTTAAAAAAGCTTACGAAACCAAAACCGGTAATGTTGCTGAAATAAATTTCATTCTGATTGCAATGCTCAAAAATGCCGGGATCAATGCAGATCCGGTTCTAGTAAGTACACTAGAAAATGGTACGCCTGTTTTTCCAAACCGAACTGTTTTTAATTATGTCATTGCCGAGGCTGAAATTGGCGGAAAGAAAATATTACTTGATGCAACAAATAAGCTTACAGCGCCAAATGTGTTGCCGTTAAATCTTTTAAACTGGAAAGGAAGACTTATCAAAGAAGATGGTTCATCAGAAGAAGTCGAAATGATTACTTCTGTGCTATCCAAAGACAACTATAACTTAACTGCAGTTATAAATCCTGCTTTAAAAAAAATTGAGGGTCAGTTGAGAATAAAGAGATCAGATTATTCCGCTTTTAATTTTCGGGAAATAAATTCAGGCAAAAGCGAAGATTCTTACCTTGAGAAATTAGAAAATGATTTGAATAAAAGTGAAGTCGAAGAGTATACAATAGAAAACAAAAAAGAGGATTTATCAAAACCAGTTATTGAAAACTTTAGTTTTACATTAAATAGTCCATATGATATCATAAATGGTAAAATATATTTAAGACCATTACTTTTTTATACAGACACTACGAACCCATTTGTACAGGAGCAAAGACAAGCATCTATTTATTTTGGCTATCCACATCAGTATGTATATAATATTTCTTTTGAAATGCCGGAAGGCTATGTAGTAGAATCTTTACCTAAGCCTAAAAGAATTTCGCTTGAAAATAAAGAAGCATCCTTCTTGATGAATGCAGCTTCTAATGAAAATAAAATCATGATTCAGGTTATAAAAGAAATAAACAAACCTATTTTTGCAGCAGAAGATTATGAGATGCTGAAAGAGTTTTTTCAGAAGATAATCGTCAGTCAAAATGAGAAAATTGTTCTTAAAAAAATTTAACGATGGATTTGAAAAATGCACAATTGGATGTTGACACCTGGATAAAAGAGCATGGTGTACGCTATTTTAATGAGTTAACCAATATGGCCCAGCTTACAGAAGAAGTAGGTGAAGTGGCCCGGATTATTGCCCGCAGATACGGAGAACAATCTGAAAAAGAAAGTGATAAAAACAAAGATTTGGGCGAAGAACTTGCTGATGTTGTTTTTGTGGTTTTATGTCTGGCCAATCAAACAGGTATCGATTTACAGGCAGCTTTTGATAAAAAAATGGATTTAAAATCGGTTAGGGATAAAGATCGTCACAAAAACAATGATAAACTGAAATAATTGTGAAATATCACTCATAAGTTTTGAATTATGAGTTTTGAATTTTGAATTATGAATAGGGAGTGGTAAATTGCGCGTCTGAATTACGTTTTTAATCATTCATAATTCATAATTACAACTTATAATTATAAAAATGAATTTATTACTTCAAACCAATTATAAAAATTTACAAGGTCAGATTGCTGTTACAGGATCAAAAAGCGAAACCAATCGTTTATTGCTCTTAAAAGCGCTTTTTCCAAATATAACCCTTGCTAATACTTCCAACTCTGATGATAGCGAAGTAATGCAAAAAGCCCTTGTCGGTAATGACGAGATTGTAGACATTCATCATGCGGGGACAGCAATGCGTTTTTTAACAGCGTATTTTGCTGTAAACGAAGGACGCGAAGTTGTAATGACAGGTTCAGGCAGAATGCAGGAACGCCCAATAAAAATTTTGGTTGAAGCTTTGACGCAGTTAGGTGTTGAAATTTCATATGAAAAAGAAGAAGGATACCCACCGATAAGAATTAAAGGAAAAAAAGTAACAGCTTCAAAAGTAAGTCTGGCGGCAAATGTTAGCAGTCAGTATATTTCTGCTCTTTTATTAGTAGCCTCAAAATTAGAGAATGGTTTAGAATTAACTTTAGAGGGAGAAATTACATCAATTCCATATATTAAAATGACTTTGGCTTTGCTGAATGATCTGGATATTCAAACCAGTTTTGAAGGAAACGTAATTAAAGTGTATCCAAAAGAAGCTGTTGTTTCAAAAGAAATGGTCGTAGAATCTGACTGGAGTTCGGCTTCTTACTTCTTTAGTCTGGTTGCTTTGGCAGACGCTGCATCCATAACTTTGAGCAGTTATAAAGAAAATAGTTTGCAGGGAGATTCTGCTTTGGTTTCTATTTATGAAAAAATGGGTGTCAAAACTACTTACGAAGGAAATAAAATGATGCTGGTAAAACAGCCTGATTTTAAATTAGAGACAGTAAATTTTGATCTGAATAATACGCCTGATATCGCACAAACAATTGTGGTAACTTGTTTAGGCCTAGGAATTGGTTGCCATTTAACAGGGCTTCATACCTTAAAAATTAAAGAAACAGATCGCCTGGAAGCTTTAAAAATCGAATTGACAAAATTGGGCGCAGATATTTCTGTTACCAATGATAGTTTAACTTTAAATACTTCTCAAAACATTAATCATAATGTGAGAATTGCTACTTATAACGATCATCGTATGGCAATGGCATTCGCACCTTTAGCATTAAAAGTACCAATTATTATTGATGATGCCGAAGTAGTTTCAAAATCATACCCGGATTTCTGGAATGATTTAAGAGAATTAAACTTTGAAATATCAGAATTGTAAAAAATTTTAACCATATAAGTGATATAAGTTCATTTAAATGAAATGAGCATAATTCAATAGCCTCCAGTTTTAACCGGAGGTTTTTTTTATGATTAGTTTTTCGGCTTTAGCCAAATAAAAGCACTCGCTAATTTTCAGGAATTCAAATTAAATGAACTTATATGGTAAAAAAAACGTTATTTAATGTTGCAGAAATCTCACTAAATCAGCGACTTTTGAAAATAAACGTCAAAACACTTGACAACGCCTATCTCACAATCGTATATTTGCAGGCGATTTAAATTTTTAGGTACATAAATCTAAAATAGATATTTTAAAATCTTATATTCCAATATGAAATTATCACACTTCAATTTCAACTTACCAAAAGAACTTTTAGCGGAATTCCCGGCAGAAAACAGAGATGAATCTCGTTTAATGGTAATTGACCGTAAAAAGAACACTATCGAACATAAAATGTTTAAAGATGTTATCAATTATTTTGATGACGGAGACGTTTTAATTCTTAATAATACAAAAGTTTTCCCTGCACGTTTGTACGGGAATAAAGAAAAAACCGGAGCAAGAATTGAAGTTTTCTTGTTGAGAGAGTTAAATTCAGAACAACGTCTTTGGGACGTTTTGGTTGATCCGGCACGTAAAATCAGAATTGGTAACAAACTATATTTTGGTGATGACGATTCATTAGTTGCTGAGGTAATTGATAACACAACTTCCCGCGGAAGAACTTTACGTTTTTTATATGATGGTTCTTATGAAGAATTCAGAAATAAACTGACAGAGCTTGGAGAAACTCCAATTCCTAAATATATCAACCGCGAGGTAACTCCGGAAGATGCAGACAGATACCAGACTATTTATGCAAAAGAAGAAGGAGCTGTAGCAGCGCCAACTGCAGGTTTACACTTCTCAAAACACCTTTTGAAAAAACTGGAAATCAAAGGAGTAAATTTTGCTGAGGTAACACTTCACGTTGGTCTTGGTACTTTTAATCCGGTTGAAGTTGAAGATTTATCGAAACATAAAATGGATTCTGAGGAATTAATCATAACTCAGGAAGCTTGTGATATTGTAAACGAAGGAAAAGCAAAGAAAAAACGTATTTGTGCTGTAGGAACAACTTCTATGCGTGCAATTGAAAGTTCTGTTTCTTCTGCAAATACTTTGAATCCTTACGAAGGCTGGACAAATAAATTCATTTTCCCTCCTCACGATTTCAGTATTGCTAACTGTATGATTACAAACTTCCATACTCCAAAATCAACATTATTAATGATGATTTCTGCTTTTTGCGGACATGATTTAATGAAAAAAGCTTACGATGAAGCAATTAAAGAAGGATACAAATTCTATTCTTACGGAGATGCAATGTTGATTCTATAATTAGAATTTATCATATAAAAAGACCCGACAAGTTTCAAGACTTGTCGGGTTTTTGTTTTTATAAATGTTTCAAGTTTCAGGTTTCATGTGCTGCCGGCAACTTGAAACCTGAACTTGAAACAAAACAAACAAAATTTGTTATTTTAGCAATCAAAACAAAAAACAATGACTTTTCAAAATACACGCGAATTCGCAAAACAACTCGATGTAGAAGACGTACTGAATCATTATAAAGATCAGTTTATTTTTCCTAAAGTAAATGACAAACGGGTTATTTATTTTACGGGAAATTCTTTAGGATTACAGCCCAAAAGAACCAAAGCTTATATTGATGAAATAATGAATGACTGGGCAGATCTTGCGGTAGAAGGTCATTTCTATGCTGAAAAACCATGGTGGGATTATCAGGAGAGATTTCCTGAACCTTTGAGTAAAATTGTTGGTGCCCGTCCTTCAGAAGTTACGGTGATGAATACTTTGACAGTAAATCTTCATTTATTGATGGTGTCTTTTTATCAGCCTACAGCAACCCGTTATAAAATTATATGCGAAGAAAAAGCTTTCCCTTCTGATCAGTATATGTTTCAGAGTCAGGTTCATTTTCATGGATATAAACCCGAAGAGGCTATTGTAGAAATTAAACGCCGCGAAGGCGAACACAATATTCGTCTGGAAGATGTTTTAGCTAAAATCGAAGAAGTGGGTGATGAACTGGCTTTAGTTTTAATTGGAGGTGTAAATTATTATACCGGGCAGGTTTTTGATATTAAAACCATTACTGCCGCCGGACAAAAAGCAGGTGCCAAAGTAGGATGGGATTTAGCACACGCAGCAGGAAACATCAAATTAGAACTTCACGACTGGAATGTTGATTTTGCCGCCTGGTGTAGTTATAAGTACATGAATTCAGGGCCGGGAAATGCTTCTGGCTGTTTTGTTCACGAAAAACATCACAATGCTGATTTGCCAAGGTTTGCCGGCTGGTGGGGACACAACAAAGAACGCCGTTTTAAAATGGAACCGACATTTGATCCTGTTCATGGCGCAGACGGCTGGCAAATCAGTAATCTTCCGGTTCTTTCTTTAGCGCCTTATTTAGCTTCGGTAGAAATGTTTGCTGAAGTCGGAATGGACGCTTTAATCGCCAAAAGAGATAAAATTACCTCTTATTTAGAATTTATTCTTCACGAAATAGACAAAGAAGTTGATAGTACTTTCGAAATTATTACACCATCCAATCCTGAAGAAAGAGCTTCTCAATTGTCTGTTTTTTTACACGGAGAAGGAAGAAGTTTATTTGATTATTTGATGAAAAGCGGAGTGATTACGGACTGGCGTGAACCAAATGTAATTCGTTTAGCACCTGTTCCACTATATTGTTCTTTTGAAGATATGTATGATTTCGGACAAATTCTGAAAAAGGGCATTTTAGGAAAATAAAAATTTTAAAATGGCAAACTTTTAATTTTATAAACTTTTTAAAAAATCTTGTAATAACAATCAAGCAAGATCTTCGGTACTTTGTAGAGTATAATTCAAAAACTACAATCATGAAAGGCTTATATGTTTTATTAGCAACGATACTTTTAGCTTCTTGTCAAAATCAAAATAAGGAGGCTATAGATAAAGCCAAACAAGCCAGTATTGATTCAATGAAAGTTGAAATTAATAAACAAAGAGTCATTGATTCAATGAAAACTGAAATGGCTAATCTGGAAGAAGAAAAAGAAAAAGCAAAGGCAGAGGCTCAGAAAGCAGAAGCTCAAAAAGTGGTGGTAGTACATCAGCAAGACGGAACAACTACAGCTGCTCCTGCTAAAAAGAAAGGCTGGAGTTCAACAGCAAAAGGTGCTGTTATTGGTGCTGGAGTTGGAGCAATAACCGGAGCTGCAGTGAGTAAGAAAAAAGGTGAAGGTGCTATTATTGGTGGTTTGGCCGGAGCTGGAGTAGGAGCCGGAACAGGGGCTATTATTGACGGCAGTAAAAAGAAAAAAGAATAGATTTTTGATATAATTTGCAAAATGTAAAAACCCCGAATTAAATTGAGTTCGGGGTTTTGATTTTTAAATTTTAATTTCAGTTAATCTTGTTTTATAAAATTCAAGCTGTTGTTTTATTATGTCCATCTGTGTTTTAAAATAGGGTGTTGAGTCTAATAAATTCTGGTAATAAGCTATTCCATCAAAAAGATTGGCTTTAAAAGCATTCCATTTTTTAAGTTGTGAAGCCGTCATTTCAGAAATATTTTCAATCTCATTTCTAAAATAATCGATATAGAGCTTTAATTCCTTTATGAAAATAGAAGGACGTTCTGCAGTTCGTAAAATAGATTTATATCCGTAAATATGCTGGATCATTTCTTTTAAAGAAACTACATGGTCATAATAAGCCATATTAGGGCCGGGGCAAATAACAACTCCTTGTGACTGTCCTTTTATTTGGATGTCATTTTCAAGATAAGAAGCATTAGCTAAACCAACACATAAACATGATTTTTCAGTTATTTTAATTTTACTTTTTTCAATTTCCTGAATCGATAAAGTATTTTTTATATTTTCTAATTCTTCCAGTTTTATATCCTGATATTTTTTGGATGCTGTACAAATTCCGTGTGGATCGTATTCTTTGCTCAAGGCTAAAAACTTCTTTGGGCAGGAACTTCCGGCTTTATTTTCCTGAATGCGTTTTTGCTTTAAAAATTCATTGGTTGTTCCTCTCAAAGTATTAAAAGGAACTCCTAATGGTGAAATATTACTCAGGTAAAAATCATTTTCTTTGGCATTGATCAGCAAATTTCGAGTCGCCTGATCTACAGAAGTGGCTTCGGGAACCAATAAAAAGGGTGAACCCCAGCCTACCGAATCAACATTGTATTCTTCTAATAAAAATTCATGTTCTTCTGCAGTTCCAACACCGCCCTGGACTGTAATTTTCAGAGGTAAAGGATTTTTAGGAAAAGGCAGGTTCTTTAGCTGTAAAGCTTTAATCATTAAGTCATAAGCCGATTGGACTAATTGTTCTTTCTTCTGCTTGAATTCTTCTAAAATCACACCCAATAAAAGCCCCTCAGTAGCAAAGGCATGTCCGCCACAATTTAAACCGGATTCGATACGGTATTCTGAAACCCATAGTCCTTTTTTTGCTAAAAAGTTCCCCTGAATCATAGCTGATCGAAAATCGCTTACTTTCAAAATGATTTTTTTTCTAAGCTGATTATTTTCATCAGGAAAAAAATCACTGAAATTCTCAAAATAACTATAAAGTCTGGGATTCATTCCGGCAGAAAGCACCACAGAAGATTCAAGATTGCTGTTGGCAAAACCTCTTAAAGCAGCATGAGCATCATTAAATTCTGTTGGAAGCTGTTCGTTTTTGACAAAATTATCTTTGTCTAGTTTGGTCATGATATTAACGTCAATTTCTCCGGGAAAAAGATGTGACTCGATGTAATTTTGAATATTTTCCTTGAATGAAATTCCGTCTTCAAGCAGATTCTGAAAACCTTTTTTGATGTCTGAAGTATTAGGCAGCATCGATATGAAATTCTCTAATACTGTTTTGCTTTCTGCTATTTCGGTTTTAAAACTTTCAAATTTTTGTTTTACAATTTTATCAACCAGATTCAGGTAAGACGTAATTCTTTTGGCACGATAATCATGGAATTTCTGGGTTATTTCTTCATACGGAAGATTGAATTTAGTACTGTAAAAATGACGCATCTTCTCAATTAAATCATCATCGGCAATCGAAATCACAGAAGAAATACCATATTGCGCCACACGAATGGGGCTATCAATAGTATAAGCGAGCCCCATAACCGGAATATGGAAAGTATGTAAAGGTGTTTTTTTCATTTGTTTTCAATTAAAATAAAGGCAAATGAAAAAAAATATTTTGTTTAAAAACCTGATAATTGTCAGGTTCGAAATTGATTAGTCTAAATCAATATTTTCTTTAAGGATTCGGCTATATTTCGCCACAAAAAGTTGTAGAATGATTTTTCCTGAATGCGTTCGACTTCGACATCAGTTGTTTTGGTTTTGTCTTTAGAATCATTTTTAACCAGCAAATTAGCTATTGCAGATTTTAGTTTTGCTTCCTTTTCAGGCTTTTTCTTTTTGTATAATTTTACTTTAAGATCGTCATAATCCAATGAAGCATTACCTTTGGATACATTATCATTTCCGTAAAAATTAAAACGATATTTATGAAAGACTCCGGTAAATGAAGCGTTCATATAAGGCTTGCTGAATCTGCCCATCGCTCTTACATCAAAATTTGAAATAACGCCCTGAATATGAAAGCTGTCTTTTTTGTCCAGAACATTAAAACGCCAATCGACATTTAACGGCGAAGTTTTCATAAAAATACAATTCACTTTAATCTTAACATCGTTTGTTTTTTTTAACCCAAAGCCACTTCGCAGATTTGTTGCCTGTAAATTAAATTTATCGAAATTTAAAATCCCTGGACCTTTAGAGAAATCAATTTCTTCTTCATAAACCAATTTTGATTTTAAAACCTGTAAGGTGTCAATTTGAAGCGGAAACTTAATGTTTCGTAATAAATGATTGTAAAGATATTTTTTGCTTAAATCATCTTTAGGCATTTTACCACGATAAATATTGGCATCAAAATGATTGATTACAACCGAATTTGCCTTGAAGAAAAAGCGGTCATTTTTAAATCCCCAGTCCATTTTTGCCACCTGTGCCGAATCAAATTTCAAGGTGTAAATGTCTTTTTCTTTTTCTAATTGCTTTGTAAAATCACGTCGGTTTAATTGAGGAAGATTAGAAAAATTATTGATTTTTAAGAAGTTTTTTTCAGTACTTATTTTGCCAATATTAATATGATAAAAAGCACTCGGTCTGTAAAACAAGCTATCAATAACCAATGCATAAGTTTTATATTTAATTGGGATTTTTTCTTTCAGTGTGGCATCAGTGATTAAAATTCCTTCGAGTTTTAATATGATTTTTTTAATGCTGAAAATTGGTTTTTCAGTGTCCAGAGACACAACATCAACCGTTCCGTCATTCAGATAAATATTCGAAACCGAAACTATCTTTCTGAATGGATCAATTATTTGTTTGTTAATGTTTTTACGGTCATTGATAAGCTTTTCACCTTTTTTGTATAAAATAACGCGGGGCTTATTAATAATGATACTTTTGGCCTGAATGATATCATTAAAAGCTAAATCCCAAATATTAAAATGTTTAATTGTAATAGATTCAATTTTTGAAAAAATCCCGTTTTTACTGTCTTTCGGTGCGTTTTTCGGATTTACTAATAATGTCTGTGCATAAATATTTCTGGTCCATAATGATACTTCAATTTTTTCATAATTGATATTATAAGGTGTGTTGTTTTTCTCATGAATAATGATTGGAAGCTGCTTTTTAATCCAGTAATTAAGACCAATGTTGAGAAATATTCCAACAAGGAGCACAGAAATTAAGCCGATAACTATTTTTTTGTAGATTGACATTTATCGTATTGGTTTTAAATGCATAAATTTAGGTTTTAAAAAATAATGTTTCTTATATGATTATTACTTTAAGTTATATTATTGTAAAATCATTTATTTGTTGATCTTTTTTAAATATGAAAAGAATTAAAAAAATCCTTTTGGTTTTATTAGTAGTGATTGTTCTTTTGGGAATCGCTTTATGGGCCTATATTTTTCATTTGAAGCCCAAGTATGAAGGTGAAATCAAATTAAAGAATCTTCAAAAAGAAACTACTGTATATTTTGATGATTTTGGTGTTCCTCATATTTATGCCAATTCAGAAAAAGATGCCATGACTGCTTTGGGCTACGTTCATGCGCAGGAAAGATTGTGGCAGATGGAATTGATGCGGAGGATTGCTCCGGGGAGGTTGTCAGAAATTTTCGGATCGGTAGCTTTAAAAAATGATATGTTTTTTTCCGGAATAGGTATCGAAGAAGCTTCGGCAAGAGCCATCGCAAAATTGGATAAAAACAGCCCAAGTTATCAATTGACATTAGCATATTTAGATGGCATAAATCAATATCTTGAAGATGGAGTTACGCCAATTGAATTTACTTTAGTTGGAGTTAAAAAAGAAAAGTTCACCATTAAGGACGTTTATAATATTTTTGGATATATGGCTTTTAGTTTTGCAATGGCGCAAAAGACTGATCCATTGCTGACAGAAATCCGGAATAAATATGGTATTGAATATTTGAAAGACTTAGGGATTGAAGGCGAATTCAATACCACGCAAATTAAAAGCTCAAAAGAAAATATTGAAGAGTATACAGCTATTGCTAAATCGGTTGCCCTTTTGTTAGATAAGTCCCCGGTTCCGCCATTTGTAGGAAGCAATAGTTGGGTTCTTGGTCCTAATAAAACCAAAAACGGGAAAGTGATTTTTGCAAATGATCCGCATATTAGCTTTTCGCAGCCAGGGACATGGTATGAAGCACATTTGATAACTCCCACTCATGAATTGTATGGCTGTTATCTGGCTGGCACTCCTTTTCCTTTACTTGCTCATAATCGTGAATATGCTTATGGATTGACAATGTTTATGAATGATGATATTGATTTTTATCAGGAAAAAAATAGGGAAGGAGATATAACTCAATATCAAACACCTAAAGGGTTTGCGAAATATGAATCCAGAAAAAAAACAATCAAAGTAAAAGATAGCTCTCATGTGCTCCTGACAGTCAAATCAAGCCGTCATGGACCTATTATGAATGGTTTGCTGGAACGTTTGAAAAGTAAAAATCCAATAGCGATGTCATGGATTTTTACACAACAACCTATCCAGATTCTGGATGCTGTTTATGGACTTTCGCATGCAAAAAATAAAGATGATTTTAAAAAATCAGTACAATTAGTAGCTTCTCCCGGATTAAATGTAATGTATGGTGATGCCAAAGGAAATGTCGCCTGGTGGGCATCCGGAATGCTCTATAAGCATAATCAAGGAGTGAATTCACATTTGATTTTGGACGGTTCAACAGGAAAAGATGATATTGTAGAATATTTGGATTTTTCAAAAAACCCGTCTTCTGAAAATCCAAAATGGGGGTATGTGTATTCTGCCAATAATCAGCCGGAAGCAGTTGACGGTTATCTGTATCCGGGATATTACCTGCCGGAAGACCGTGCTAAAAGAATTTCAGAATTAATAAATCCTAAATCGGATTGGGATAAAGAATCGATGAGTAAAATGATCAACGATAATACGTCTGATGTCGCTGTTGACGTACTTAAACATTTAATTGCCAATATTGATTTGAATTATGTTTTGAAAGAAGAAAAAGAAGCAATTAAAGTTTTGAAATCATGGAAAGGAACCACCAATGTTGAAGATGTTGCACCAACGATTTACAACAAATGGATTTATCTTTATCTTAAAAATACGTTTGAAGACGAAATGGGTGAGGATAACTTTAATTTGTTTACAGGAATTTCACTTGGAAAGCAGGTTATTGCCAGACAGATTAAAAATGAGAATTCAGTTTGGTGGGACAACATCAAAACGAAAAATGTAAAAGAAACCAGAAAAGATATTGTTTCAAAATCATTTCATCAAACTATTGCATCTCTTCAGGAACAACTAGGGATCACAATTTCTGACTGGAAATGGGGTGAAGTACACACAGTTGAGCACGAACATCCATTGGGGAAAGTAGCAGCACTTCGGGGTTTATTTAACGTTGGGCCTTTTGCATCATCCGGATCAAATGAAGTAATCAATAATTTGTTTTTTGGATATAACAATGAAGGCAGATATTATGTAAAAGGCGGTCCGTCAACACGGAGAATTATAGATTTTTCAGATATTGAAAACAGTTGGAGTATTATTCCAACAGGACAATCCGGAAATCCGTTCAGTAAGCATTACGACGATCAGGCAGGAATGTATAATGCCGGGAAATTCAGAAAAATGAAATTGAATAAGGATGAAATTCTAAAAACTTCGACAAAATTGGTTTTTAAACCAAAAGCCAACTAGTTTCGATTATAATACAAAGGTTCAACGGTTTTAAAGCCTTTGAACCTTTGTCTCTTTTTATCTTTGTTGCTTTATTTTGAAATATACTTCCCCATCACAATATCCCTGGCATAAATATCAAGATTAATATTAAGCGCCTTATTGGTAGTCATAATATTCGTCGTCTGATATATTTTGTCTTTTTTATATGTTTTCAAAAGTGTTTCTAATTCTATCTCGTCATGAAAGGCAAATAAATTATAAACGGCATCCCTGAAGTTTTTAAAGTTAATGGTTTCCGTTATCTGCAGTGTTTTTTGTTCATTCCATTTTTCCTTGTTAGCTGTTTCGTTTATTTTATTTAGGCAATAATCAACAAAATATGTTTTATAATGGGCTGCTTCAATGATATCATTGACGATAATTGCATTTTGCTGGGTTGGCATTTGCACCGCTGTTGAATATTTTTGAGAAATACCTATATAAGGTATAAATACAAGTGTCAATAAAATAAAAAGAGAGCGCTTTGTAAAATTTTTCATAGGTTATTTAAATTGCAAATTTGATTGATTCGGTTCGTGCTAAAATAGTATTTTTTTGTTGCAAAATTAAATTGGAATAATGAGTTTGAAATAAAAAATCCGACAGTACAAAATTAAAAAATGTGCTGTCAGATTGAGTAGCATAAACAATACAATAGTTATGTCTTTGTTTTGGAGTTACTTTTTTGAGCTTCGCATTGCTTTTACGATTTTAAGATTTTCATCCTTAGAATGTTTCTCATATTCCGGAGTTTCCATGCCATAAAGCGCGATTTTTCCGTTTTCATCATTATGTATTCCCCAGCCGTAACGTTTTGTTAAGGGTGAGGCTCTGAGGCATGCTTGTCCTTTTGAGAAGAATTGTTCCCTGGCGTTCTTATAATCTGATTTTGTCAAATCATTTTTTTCTGCAAACACCTGAAACAAAACATCGTCTGAAGAGTATTTGTAAGGGCTTTTGCTGATCATTTCAAATTCAATATTGGCTATTGTTTTATTTTTGCCTTTTAGTGGCGGAATTTCTCCTGTCGTTGAAGGACAGTCTTCAGCAACTTCAATAAAAGTGTTTTGATAATTTGTAGTATGGACTTTCATTTTTTTATTTTTTAATTTGATATGTGTTTTTTTGATTGCTGATTGAATTTTTTAATGAATCGATAATCAGTAAGTTGATTTTAAAATTACGGTTTTTTATTGAATTCAAAAATGTGATTAAATTGTTCGACGATTTATTTGCATTTGACGAAATATTTTCCATCAAAGTTCAAACCAAATACTGTGATGAAAACTAATGCGCATGAGGGATTGAGGCGGTATCCTTTTACGGAGAGAAACGGAGTAAAAGATATAGCCGAAAGCCCGACCCCGACCCCGAGACTTCGGGATATCGGGGTCATGCCACATAAATAAAGACTTTTAAAGATAAATATTTGGGTTATTTGTAAGGTCTTGTGTATTTATTACTTATTTTTACGCACTTATATTTAGATTTTCCTTGATGCAAACTTCACTAAAAATTGCCGTTGTAGGTTCTGGATTGGTCGGATCGCTTTTGGCAATTTATCTTAAAAAAGCAGGTCACACTGTTCATGTTTATGATCGTAGTCCTGATATCCGCAAAATAAATTTTTCGGGGCGTTCGATTAATCTGGCAATGTCCAATCGGGGCTGGAAAGCGCTGGATGCAGTTGGGGTTGGTGATTCGGTTCGTGAAATCGCTATTCCGATGGACAAACGCGCCATTCATTTGGTCGATAAACTCAATTTTCAGAACTATGGGCAGGAAGGAGAGTCGATTTATTCGATTTCCAGAGGAACTTTAAACCGAAAGATGATTGATCTTGCCGAAGAAGCTGGAGCTGAATTTCTTTTTGACCAGAAAATATGGGATGTAACTTTAAGTGATGCTACTTTGCATATTGGAGAAACGGAAAGAGGCGAGTGGGAAGAGAAAAAATATGATATGGTTTTTGGTGCTGATGGTGCTTTTTCGAGAATCCGTCACAGAATGCAGCGTCAGAGCATGTTCAATTATTCTCAGGAATTTTTGAATATGGGTTACAAGGAACTGAATATTCCGGCAAATGCAGATGGTTCGCATAAATTGGATAAGAATTCTTTTCACATCTGGCCAAGAGGTGAATATATGCTGATTGCGCTGCCTAATTTAGATGGAAGTTTTACCTGTACATTATTCATGCCTTTTGAAGGGGAAAACTCGTTTGACTCATTAAAAGACCGAAAAATGGTGGAAGATTTCTTCGAGAAAAACTTTCCGGATTCCATTGAGATAATTCCGAAGCTGGCAGAAGATTTCCTTAAAAATCCAACAAGTACTTTGGTTACCATGAAATGTTTTCCATGGACTTATGAAAATAAAATTGCTTTGATTGGTGATGCTTGTCACGCAATTGTTCCGTTTTACGGACAAGGAATGAATGCCGGTTTTGAAGATATTACGGTTTTAAACGAAATGATTGAAAAATACGGAAATGACTGGAAAACAATTTTCTCAGAATATCAGATTTCGCGTAAGCCAAATGCAGATGCAATTGCAGAACTTTCATACCGAAATTTCATGGAAATGAGCACTAAAACTGCCGATGAAAAATTTTTACTGCAGAAGAAAATAGAAAAACTATTTTCAGATAAACATCCTGATAAATGGATTCCGCTTTACAGTAGGGTAACTTTTAGCGATCGTCCGTATGCAGAAGCTTTAGCAATCGGAGATTTTCAAAACGGAATTATGGAAGAAGTATTACGAATGGAGAATATCGAAAATATCTGGAATACTCCTGAAGTTGAAAATAAAATATTGGAATTGCTGAATATATAATCGCAATAACAAATTACAATATCAAAAATCAATTTCAATTTTGACATTGAGTTTGATTTTTGATATTGGCATTGATAAATTTATTTTTTTAAGAATTTTGACAGAACTCCAAAAACACCTCTTATAAAAGTAGCACTTGTAACGACTTTAAGAACAGATTTTGTTACTACTTCTGTTGTACTCGGTTCAGATTTTGATGATTTTGCCGGAGTTTGTTCTTCTTGTTCGGCTGCTGCCTGAGTTGCTTCTTCAATTTTTTTGTTCAGAATTTCGTAGGCACTCTCACGATCGACTTCTTCACTGTATTTTTTAACTAATTTGGATTTACCGTTTATTTCCTCAATTTCATCAGAAGTCAAAATATCCATTCGGCTTTGAGGTGCCCGCATCATAGTGGCTACAAGAGGCGTTGGAACACCTTTTTCGTTTAATGCCGTAACTAAGGCTTCTCCAATTCCTAAACTGGTAAGCAGTTCATCAGTTTTGTAATAATCAGATGTTGGGTAATTATCAGCCGTTTTTTTGATCGCCTGGCGGTCGTTTGCTGTAAAAGCCCTGAGCGCGTGCTGAATTTTTAATCCTAATTGTGCCAAAACACCGCTCGGAACATCCATTGGGTTTTGAGTGATGAAATAAACGCCAATACCCTTTGAGCGGATCAGTTTTACAATAGTTTCAATTTGTTCCAGCAATACTTTGCTGGCTTCGTTAAAAATTAAATGAGCTTCGTCAATAAAAATAATCAATTCCGGTTGGTCAGCATCTCCTTTTTCGGGCATTTGCTGGTAAATTTCGGCTAATAAGCTTAACATGAAAGTGGAAAACAACTTTGGTTTATCCTGAATATCCATCAATCGGATGATGTTTACATACCCTTTTCCGTTTTCATCGATTCGCATTAAATCATCAATTTCAAAAGACAATTCCCCAAAAAACAAATCGCCTCCCTGCTGCTCCAGTTCAATGATTTTTCTCAAAATAGTTCCTGTAGTAGAAGTAGAAATTTTGCCGTAGCTTTCTTCAATTTCTTCTTTACCTTCTTCAGTAATGTAGTTGATGACTTTTTTGATGTCTTTTAAATCCAGCAAAGGCATTTTTTTGTCATCACAGTATTTAAAGATCACAGCTACAACACCCGCCTGAGTATCATTAAGGTCTAAAATTCTTGAAAACAGTACAGGTCCAAATTCAGAAACTGTTGCACGTAGTCGCACACCATTTTGTTTGGATAGTGACATTAATTCTACAGGAAAAGCAGATATATTATAAGGTATATTTATTTTGGAATGGCGTTCAGTAATAAAAGCTTCTTCTTTTCCTTCTTTTGCAATACCACTAAAATCACCTTTTATGTCCATCATCAGGACAGGAATTCCTGCATTTGAAAGCTGCTCTGAAAAAACCTGAATAGTTTTTGTTTTACCCGTACCGGTAGCGCCTGCAATGAGTCCGTGACGATTTAAGGTTTTTAAGGGTACCTTTACATGAGTTTCGCCTACTGCTTCTCCGTCCAGAATTGCGCCACCTAAAATAATGCTGTCACCCTTAAAGGAATATCCTTTGTTTATATCCTCTATAAAACTGTCTTTTCTGTTCATTTTTTGTTTGTAATTTAGGTGATTATAAGAATTTTGCTTCGGTTTATAATGCTTTTTCTTGGTTTTTTTTAACAGGAAAAGCGTGTTTTTTACTGAAAATAATGTAAAAAATAATTTCGCAACATTTTAAGAAGATGACAAAGGAATATTTGAATATTTACTAAAACGTTGTAATTTTTGCACAAATTGACCTTTTTTTTGTTTTATTAAAAAAATGATGTGAGCAATTTAATGAGAACTTTTTTAAAATCAAGTTAAATTTCCTTCAATTAAATTAAAAAAAGTTTTTTTATTTAAACTAAACGTATAAATTTGCTACCCTACAAGTTAAATATAACTAAAAATAAAAATTATTTAAAACTATTAAAATTAAAAAAAATGGCAAACGTTAAAGTTAAAAAAGAAAGCACTTCAAATGGAGGAGGGATGGTTTCAGGAATCATTATTGTAGCATGTGTTTTTGTTGGTTGGTTAATCTGGAAATTCGTTATGGGAGCTCCTGCTAACTTTGAAGGCGGAAACGCAGAAACAGGTCATCCATTGAATACTTTAGGGATGGTATATAAAGGAGGTTTCATTGTACCGATATTATTAGGTATGTTTTTAATGGTTGTTGTTTTTTCTATTGAAAGATTTTTTGTTATCTCAAAAGCTGCTGGTAAAGCTAATCTGGATGCTTTTATGAAAAATGTACAAGGAAGCATTAAAGAAGGAAACATTGAGGCTGCTATCGCTTCATGTGACAAACAACAAGGTTCAGTTGCAAATGCAATTAAATCAGCTTTAATTAAATATCAGGACGTTAAAAAAGAAGGTTTCAACAGTGAAGAAGCTTCTGAAGTAATCCACAAAGAAATCGAAGAGGCAACTTCATTAGAAATGCCAATGTTAGAGAAAAACATGACTATCATCTCTACTTTAGTATCATTAGGAACTTTAGGAGGATTATTAGGAACTGTATCAGGTATGATTAAAGCGTTTGGTGCGTTAGCTTCTGCTGGAACTCCAGATCAGGCTGCTCTTGCAACAGGTATCTCTGAGGCTCTTATCAATACTGCAACAGGTATCTCTACTTCTGTATTGGCGATCATTGCTTACAACTTCTTTACTGCTAAAATTGACGATTTAACTTACTCTATCGATGAGGCTGGTACTACTATCGTTAATACTTACAGAAAATTCAGAGGAAGTTTAAGACAATAATTAATTTTTGATAGTAATAATTAGAATTAATTATCAAAATAAAATAAAAAGAGAATGGCTAAAATAAAAATGAAAAAAAAGTCAACATCGACAGATATGACTGCCATGTGTGATGTTGCGTTCCTTTTGCTTACGTTCTTTATTTTGACCGCTACTGCCAAAGTGCCTGAAGCACTTCCAGTTGATACACCTTCATCTACTGTACAAACTAAATTGCCGGATTCTGATTTGGCTATTATTTCAATAGGTAAAGGAAAAGACGGGAAAAGCAAAGTGTTTTTTGATATAAAAGGAAGAGAGTTACGTAAAAAAACTCTTGAAGGAATGGGTGCGAAATTAGGCGTTGCTTTTTCAGAAGAGGACAAAACGAAATTTTCGTTGATGGACGATTTTGGTGTGCCATTGGCAAGTTTGAAGCAAATCATTGATATGAAAGCTGCAGACAGAAGCAAAGCAAATCAACCGGGTATTCCAATCGATTCTTTGAACAACCAGCTTAAAGAATGGCTTTTGGTTTCAAGACGAGCAGCTATTGATTTAGATGATAAGGAGTTGCAGATTGCAATAAAAGGAGATGCGAAAGAAGATTATCCACAAATCAAAAAGATTATGGATATCTTACAAGATCAAAAAGTCAATACCTTTAACTTAGTTACAGGTATGAGAGGGAAAGATTTTTAATTTAAAAAAGATACACTAAAATGGCTGAATTAAATACCGGCGACGGTGGCGGCGGGAAAGGTGGCAAAGTAAGAAGTAAAAAGCAAAATTCTAAAGTCGATTTAACGGCAATGGTGGATTTGGCATTCTTATTGATCACATTCTTTATGTTGACCACGACGTTGTCAAAACCTCAATCGATGAGTTTAGGTTTGCCAGATAAAGATGAAAAAAAACCTGACGATGGAATAAAAGTTGATGAGAAACGTACTATGACTATTATGATGGGTGAGAATAATAAACTTGTCTATTACATGGGATTATTAGAAACTCCTATTGCAGGCCCGAAAGATATCGATTATGGAAAGGGTGGTATTCGTAAAGAATTATTGGCTCGTAAAAAGTCAGTAATCGAGTATACTGGCAATAAAGATAAAGGAATTATCGTAATCATCAAGCCAGGTAAAAAATCTAAGTACAAAAACTTAGTAGACATTTTAGATGAAATGGCTATTACAGGTGTTGGGACTTATGCAATTGTTAATGATTTTACACCTAAGGAAACAGAATTGTTAGAGAAAAAATAAGAGCAATTTTATTTTGTCAATAACCTAATAATCAAGAAATATGAAATTAGATATTATAAAAAATCAATGGCTTGATATCGTATTCGAAGGACGTAATAAGATATATGGTGCATATGAGTTAAGAAAATCAAATACGAAAACTACGGTAAGATCACTTATCATTGGTTCGATAGTTTTTAGCTTAGCTGTTGCAGCTCCTCTTATTGCGAGTCTTTTGCCGAATTCTGAAGAAGAGGTAGTGGATAATGATATTAAAATTACGACGGTAAAATTACCTCCAAAGCCAAAGGAGCCGGTAAAACCTAATTTACCACCTCCGCCACCTCCCCCACCAAAAGTGGATCAGGTGAAGTTTGTGAAGCCTGTAGTGGCTAAAACGGAAGAGATTACGGAAGAGCCACCAAAAATTGTGGATCTTAAAGAAAAGAAAATCGGTTCTGAAACTATCAAAGGAGACCCTGATGCAGTTTTAACTGTAGATGAACCAGTAGGTAAAGGTCCGGTTGCTGAAATCGTACAGGAAGACAACAACGTATATAACACAGCAGGTATCGAAGTAAAACCTGATTTCCCTGGTGGTATGGAAAAATTCTACAAATTCGTAGGAAACAATTACAAAACTCCGGAAGAAGAAGGTTTAAAAGGTAAAGTTTATGTTACGTTTGTAGTTGAAAAAGATGGTTCATTAACAGATATTAAAGTTTTAAGAGATATCGGTTACGGAACCGGAGCAGAAGCTATCAGGGTTCTTAAAAAATGCCCGAAATGGACTCCTGGCGAACAAAACGGTAAAAAAGTAAGAGTACTTTACTCTCTGCCTATTACAATTCAATCTGCAGAGTAATGTTGAAGAATATACTTGATAATATTAAGAAGAAATCGCTCAAACAGCGATTTCTTCTTGTTTTAGGAATATTGTTTTTTTTGATTTATCTTGTACTGGGTTTGATAATTATGTTTTGGGATAAATTATCCTTAAACATGGATCCTGTATATAGATATGCCTTTGGTATATTATTAATAGTGTACTCAGCGATACGATTTTTAAGATTAATAAATTCTAATACGGAGTAAGCATGTTAAAGAATGTTAAAAGTTTGGGTTTAGTCGTTTTTATTTTGTTGTTTGCAATGTGTAACCAAAAAAGTAAAAGCGATTCAAATAAAGAAACAATTTTAAAAGGATCGATTGAGGTTACTGTTGATGAAACTGTAAAACCAATTGTTGAGGATCAGGTCGCTGTATTTGAAGGTACATATTATGATGCCAAAGTTTCAATTAAAACGAAGTCAGAAGCGGAGTTAATTAATGATTTATTGAATAAGAAAACAAAAGTTGTGATTACTGCAAGAGATTTAACTCAGGCTGAAAAAGATAAGTTTGTAAAATTAAAGATTAATCCAAGAGTTACTCCATTTGCTACAGATGCTATTGCTTTTATTTCCAACAAAAGCAATAATGATACCCTGATTGCGTTACAGACTGTAATTGATTTTATGAAAGGCGAACCAAATCCCCGAATAAAAGGATTGGTATTTGATAATCCAAACTCAAGTACAGTGCGATTCATGAAGGATTTAGCTAAAGTTAAGGACATACCGGCTGATGGTGTTTTTTCATTCAAAACAAATGAAGAAGTAATTAAGTTTGTAGCTGAAAATGACGGCATGATTGGTGTGGTTGGAGTTAATTGGCTGTCACAGCCTTCGCCGGAAATGCAGGATATAATTCATAATTTAAATGTTTTGAGTGTTAAAGGTCTAAACAGTAATGAGTATTTTAGTCCTACACAAAATGACATCGCAGAACAGAAATATCCTTTGGCACGTGAATTGTATATCATCAATTGTCAGGGATACACTGGTTTAGGAATGGGATTTGCATCATTCATAGCCGGAGACATAGGCCAGCGAATTGTTTTAAAATCTGGTTTAATGCCTGTTAAAACACCTGGCAGAAAGTTGCAGATCAGGAATACAATAAATAATAAAGAATAAATTAATTACAATAAAGATGAACAAATTTAAAATTTTAAGTCTTGCCTTAGTTGCTTCAGCTTCTGTTGTAAAAGCGCAAGATATCAAAGAAGCTAAAAAAGCAATTGATGCAGAACAATTTCAGAAGGCAAAGTCTTTACTGAAATCAATCATAAAAGCTAAACCTTCGGATGGTGAAGCTAACTTTGTTTTAGGGAATATATACTTAAATGAAAGCGTTGTTGATTCAGCTAAAATTTATTACCTAAACGGATTAGAAGCATCAGATAACAAGAATTTGAATTATATCGGATTGGGGCAGCTTGATCTGGATCAGAAAAATACTGCTGCTGCTCAGGCAAACTTCGGTTTAGCAACAAAAGATATGAAACGTAAAGACGTGGAAGAATTTATCTACATCGGGAGAGCATATATAAATTCTGAAAATCCAGATTATACTAATGCTATTACTGTTTTACAGCGTGCTTTGGCTATTGAACCACAAAATGCTACGGCTCTTCTAGCAATTGGTGATGCTTATTACGGCGCAAATAATCAGAATGATGCTTATAAAGCATATCGTGATGCATTTTCAGCTGATCCGACACTTTTAAGAGCAAAAATGCAATTAGGAGTCTTATTAAAAGGTGCTAAGTCTTACGACGAGGCAATTAAATCATTTAATGAAGTTATTGCTTTGAATGCAAATTACGGTCCTGTTTACAGAGAGTTGGCTGAAACATATTACAAATGGGCAAGAAATAAACCTTCTACTGCAAAAGTTAATTTGCAAAACGCAATTACAAACTATGAAAAGTATTTAAGTCTGACGGATTATTCTTTAGATTCTAAAATGCGTCATGCTGATTTCTTAATCTTAGTTAAAGATTATAAAAAACTTGAAGAAGTTGCGAATAAAATGATTGCAGAGAATAAAGTAAATCCTAGAATTTTTAGATATTTAGGATATGCTGCTTATGAAAACGGAAATCCTGATGTTGCAATTAAGTCTATTGAAGATTTTATGAAAGTACCGACAAATAAAGTAATTGGCAGAGATTATTTATATTTAGGCTTATCAAAAATCAAAAAGGGCACAAATGCTGAAGGTGTTGTAGATCAGGCTGCTTTTGATGCAGGTTTTGCAGATATTAAAAAAGCAATTGAATTAGAACCTTTAGTTGTAGAAGAACTTGCTGATTTTGGAAAAGCTTTGTTTAGCAAAAAACAATATACTCAGGCCGCTGCTATATTCCAGCTTGGTGCTAATAATGCTGAATCTAAGAATTATTTAGATGATGCAGTTTATTATGGTATTTCTGTTTATTATGGAAATGCTGGTAAGACTGCTGAAACCCGTGATGTAGCTGCGTTGCAAAATGCAGATGCTACTTTTGATAAGATTTTAGTAGCTTCTCCGACTTATGATGAGGCTTATATTTATAAAGCCAGAATCAACAGCTTGTTGGATAAAGATGATTTGATTATCAAAAATTACACCGAGTATGTTACTAAAATTACGGCTAAAGGTGCTGAAGAAATGGCAAAACCGGCTACTGCAAAGAAAATTATTGAGTCTTACAACGCAATAGGAGCTGCTTATGCTAATACAGATAAGGCTAAAGCTATTGAATATTTCAATAAAACATTAGCTTTAGATCCAGCTAATACCTACGCTTCTCAATCTGTAAAAGCTTTAAAATAATATAAAGTTTTTAATTAAATATTTAGACCGGCAGTTCGTTGATGAACTGTCGGTTTTTTTGTTCCGTATTTAATTGACTATCTTTGCACTTTAAAATAAAATAATGTTATCAAAAGAAATACAATTAGAAGTAAATAAAGGAGCCATGTTACCTTTGATGGAGGAGTTTTATACTATTCAGGGAGAAGGATTTCATACTGGTACCGCTGCTTACTTCATCAGAATTGGAGGATGTGATGTTGGTTGCCACTGGTGTGATGTGAAAGAAAGCTGGAATGCAGAGTTACATCCGCCTACAAATATTGATGTAATTGTAAAAAATGCATCAGCTTATGCTGATACAGTTGTGATTACAGGAGGTGAACCTTTAACATGGGATATGAGTATGCTTACAGGTAAATTGAAGGATAAAAAATTAAAAGTACATATAGAGACATCTGGTGCTTACCCTTTATCAGGTACATGGGATTGGATTTGTTTGTCTCCTAAAAAAAACAAGCTCCCAACACAAACCGTTTATGAGAATGCAGATGAGCTAAAAGTAATTATTCATAATAAACATGATTTTATTTTTGCTGAAGAACAGGCGGAATTGGTAAATAACAGCGCAATTTTATTTCTACAGCCGGAATGGAGCAAAAAGGAAGAAATGACTCCTTTAATCGTAGATTATGTTATGAATAATCCAAAATGGAGAGTTTCTTTACAGACACATAAATATTTGAATATTCCCTAGATAGGATGGGATATACAAAACAAAAACTCTTCATGCCGAAGAGTTTTTGTTTTTATTACAAGTTGTGTAAAGTGTAAACTTTTTAGGATTAAATTGTAAGTTTGGCTAAATAATCATAATGCTCTCCTTCTAAAATAAGTTCGCATTTTAATCCATTGGCAACGGCTGCATTTTGTAATGTATTATAATCTAAATATAACCAGTCAAAAGGTTCTTCTTTTTCTCCTTTATAGGAAATGGTAAAAACGAGTTCTCCATAATAATTTTTATCAGATGGAATCCATTTTCCGCCATCTTCGTCTTCGTCAAACATGTATATAATGTCAGAACTATCTATTAATATCTGGCCTCCTGGATTTAATAGCGATTTTAATTTTGATAAATAGCTGTTACAATTTTTAAGTTTTCCAAAGATTCCTGTGCCATTCATTAATAGCAGTATAGTGTCGAATTTTTCTTCTTCAAAATCCAATATGTTTTGAACTTTTGCTTTTTTTACCCCTCTTAACTTGCAGGTTTCAATTGCTTTTTCTGAAATGTCGATGGATGTAACATCTAAATTGCGATCGTTTTGCAGTGATAAACTATGACTTCCTGCTCCGCAGCCGACGTCCAAAGTTTTTCCAAATGACAATTGCAGTGCTTTTTGCTCTAATTTTGGCATTTCATTATAGGAACGAAATAAATATTCGGCACTCATTTCATCTTCTTCGGAAATTGAAGTTTCAGTAATAATATCTTCAGGTGAATTGTTCGTTTGAAAATCAAACATGGCTTTTCCAAAAAGATCTTTCATGGTAATTTAATTCAAAGTGTAAGGTTTCAAGTCTAAAGTTGTTTAATTTTGCGAATCATTTTAATAATTAAACTTGAAACAAATTTTAAATAGCTTAAATAAATTAGCCAAAGATAAGCATATCGAAAACAAAAAGTATTTTGATAAGCTGAAAAAGAAACAGCCTAAAAATTTAGATTACATGATGCAGGATTTGCATGATGCCGAATTTAAAAAAACAGATTGTCTGCAATGTGCCAATTGTTGTAAAACAACAGGCCCACTGTTTACCTTAGCCGATATTGAGAGAATTTCGAAATCTTTTAGGCAAAAACCACAGCAATTCATTGATCAGTATCTTCGAATTGATGAAGACAAGGATTATGTTTTAAAAAGTGTTCCCTGCACTTTTCTGGATGCTGAAAATTATTGTATGATTTATGATGTTCGTCCTAAAGCATGCAGGGAATTTCCGCATACTGATAGAAAAAAGTTTTATCAAATTGCAGACTTGACTTTAAAGAATGTCGCAATTTGTCCTGCGGCTTATAATATAGTGGAAGAAATGAAAAAGAAAATGCCTTTGTAATAAACTTAAATAATCCGAATTGTTTTTAGTAACAATTTTTTTCGTTTTTTTAAATGTATTTTTGAATATTATACATGTTTAATAAATCAATAAGATAATTATAAATTGAATTTAGAATATTTCATAGCTAAAAGACTTATTACTGCAAAAGATTATAAAAGCAGTATTTCTGCTCCTATCATAAAAATCGCTATTTCGGCTATTGCTATCGGTATTATTATGATGTTGGTTTCTGTCGCAACCGGAATTGGCCTGCAGCAAAAAATACGTGAAAAAGTTTCAGCTTTTAATGGTCAGATTATTATTTCTAATTATGACAATAATAATTCTGAAGTAACGTTGATTCCGGTTTCAAAAAAACAGGATTTTTATCCAAACTTTAAATCGGTTTCAGAGGTAAGTCATATCCAAGTAATTGCTACAAAAGCCGGAATCATTAGAACTGAAAATGCTTTCGAGGGTATTATTTTTAAAGGAGTAGGGACTGATTATGATTGGAATAATCTTAAAGAATACCTGGTTGAAGGAAAATTACCCAATTTTTCTAAATCTGTAAACGAAGAAGTTATAATTTCCAGATTTCTGGCTAATCGGTTAAATTTAAAATTAGGAGATAGTTTTAACACTTTCTTTATTAAAGAAGAACAGGGAAAGCTGCCAAATAGTCGTCGATTCAAAATTACAGGTATTTTTAATTCAGGTTTTCAGAATTTTGACGCTACTTATATTATAGGAGATATTCGTCATATTCAGCGTATCAATAAATGGGCTCCGGATCAGGTGGGGGCTTTTGAAGTTTTTGTGAAAGATTTCAAAAACATCAAGACAACTGGGGATCAAATCTACGAGCAAACATCATCAAGCCTTGATACAAAAACGATAATTGAAAAATATAGTTATATTTTCGATTGGTTGCAGCTTTTCGATTTTAACATCATCATCATTTTAGCAGTTATGATTTTAGTAGCAACTATTAATATGGTTGTGGCTTTATTGGTACTTATATTAGAGCGAACGCAAATGATAGGAATTTTAAAGGCGTTAGGTGGTAATAACTGGACAGTGCGAAAAATATTTTTGTACAATGCATTCTATCTTATCGTGAGAGGGCTTTTTTGGGGTAACCTAATTGGAATTTCAATATTGCTTATTCAGCAACAATTCGGTATTGTACAGTTGAATCCTGAAAATTATTATGTGAACCAGGCTCCGGTTTATATAAATTGGGTGTATGTTGCTTTGTTAAATTTGTTGACTATCACGATCTGCTTTTTAGTTCTGTTAATTCCGTCCTATATCATAACCAAGATTTCTCCAGTCAAAGCGATTCGTTTCGATTAATTTCAATATAGGATATTATATATTAACCCGGCAGGATTTAAAAGTCTGCCGGGTTTATTTTTGATATACATATATATAGTAATAAATGATGCTATAAATGTTCGGTTGAGCGAAGACGAAGCCTTTTTATCCTTATTCAGAAGCTATTTCCCGCTATTTGCTTCAATGTTTTGCTTTTCAAAGAAAAAACAAAAGGATTTGCGCTTCTATTGGGGTTATTGGAGCTGTTTTCAGGAGGATTTTGAGGTGAAGCACGGAATTATGGCGCAGAAAAACCACTTGTAAAAAGTTAAGCAGGATGAAAACTCGATAAAATTAGCAGTGCAATAGATGCAGAAACTGGAGGAAAACCGATCAAAAGAAGAAAAACCCTACTCGAATCAAAAAAACTTTGTTTTGTAAAGAATGCGTTACCAGTGAGTTAAGAGAAAGGGTAAAAAAAAGGTAAAAATAGTTTGAAAAAAGTGTTGCATAACTGGAATTGTTGTGTACTTTTGCACCCGCAACAGCGAAGGCGTTCATCGAAATACTGACAAGAGATAAGAATTGAGAGAGAAGAGATTTTC
>NZ_JAADZV010000006.1 GCF_010645075.1 Flavobacterium limi | reverse complement strand
CGTATTTCTTGAAAGGGATAAGTAGCTACTTATAAATAACTTACTCTTTCCATTACAATAGAATTTAATTACTTTTCTAATTTTACTCATGTCTGTTATTTTGTTTGCCATAATCCGTATATTTTTAACGAATGTATGGTTCTAACAACATGAAAAAATCAATAGTTTTTGATCGTTAATTAACTACAAAACTTGGTGGTCAATTTGCTCCGGAATCAGGTGGTCACTTTGCTACGGAACGCGTGGTCAATTTACTCCGGAATTAGGTGGTCAAATTGACCGGTTTTTCCAATAAACACAAATATTAATGTGGTTGAAAAATTTTATTCTTATTGCAAAACAGAAAGCAAAATGGAAAAACTTGCTATAAAAAAGGGTTATTACGAAATGATTGTTTCAAATTGCAAAGATCGTGTTTTAAATAAAAATAAAAAACATGACACTATTATATTAAAAAAGAAAGGGAAAGCTGTAGAAATGCGGATCGAAAATAAAACAAATGAAGTTAAAGTTAAAATCCTGAGAGGTGAAACCGATAAAACATATATTATAGAATCATATGAAAATGTACTTAATACTGATCAAGATATCTATAGAATTGAACAAACAATAAATTTTAGCAAATTAAGACGTGAAACACATAGACATTGTTATGTAAAGCTTGGTAACCCTTTCATATCTATTCCAAAAAAGGAATACAAGAAATTATCCCCTTATATGCAAAACAAATTCAAACTCGTTGATTCACAATTACCGAAGTGTTTTGATCTACATCTTTTAGAAGATAGAGATTTTCTATTTTCATTTTTTGCAGAATATAAAATTTTCGATTATACACAAATTCTGGGAAAGGTCAAACCTAAATTATTAACTATCCACAATTTAAAGCCCATGAAGACAATTGCATCAAAAAAGACTACGACTCAATATGAGGTGGATGGCACGGTTAAAAGAAATACAAAGAAAATATATACTAATATTTTTGACGAAAATCCGATTGATTTACATACCGAACCACTAAATGTTCCTGAAAAGAAAATTATACCAATTGATTTTTTTACTTAAGAAAATCACATTGTAACCTTATATCAACAAATGTTTTAAGCTCAATATTAAATCCGGCGATCAAAAAATGAAATTTCTGATTGCTATTTTTTCGACTAAAGACAGATTAAAACCTATTAGATTTATGCAAAATTTAAGAAATTAAAAAATTCCCACATTTTACAAAAAAAATTCCCACTTTAGAAATCAAACAACTATAAAGTATTATAAATCAAAGGAAAAATCCATTTTTAAATTACTTTCTTATCGTCTGACATTTTTTATTTTTTATTTAAATTATTTATTGAATTGTAATTGAATCCGTTAAACTCTTCCTTTTAAGGCATTAAAAACCCAGGCGTTTGCTAAAAACCCAACTCCAGTTGCGGCAAATCCCCAGCCAGACACTTCACTGTATCTAAAAGCCCCAAGACCTATAAGTAACAATCCCATGATTACCATTATAAAAGTAGCCCATCCTAAAACGGTATTCTTATTCATTCCCATAATTGCGTAATTATTTTTAAGTAGTAAAATTTTTAGAAAGGCAAATATCGTGAATTTAAATTGCTTAATTAAAAATTTTATAAAGCATTTCTTTTAACAGATCAGATTGCGATAAAGCATTGGCACCAACCCCTTTGCTTTTTATGTCAACATCTCTTAAAGCTCCTACAATCTGGCTCACTTTTCGCATGGGATAATTCTTGACTGCTAAGTCATATTCTTTCAAAAAATAAGGATTTACACCAATTGCTGCTGCTACATTTTTTGGATTTTTATCTTTAAGTCCATGATATTTTAAAAGCTGAACAAAAAATCCGAAAACTAATCCTGTAGTCATTACCAGAGGATATTCTTTCGGATTATGGGCGAAATTCTCAGCAATTTTATAAGCTCTTAATTGATTGCGTTCGCCAATAGCTTTTCTAAGCTCGAAAACATTATAATCTTTGCTAAAACCAATATTCTCTTCAATATGCAGAGGCGTAATCATTGTACCCTGAGGTAAAATAATCTGAAGTTTTTCTAATTCATTATTAATTTTACTCAAATCAGTCCCTAAAAACTCTACCAACATGGCATTTGCTTTCGGATCAATTGTATATTTTTTTCCGGCCAAAACGCGTTTTATCCAGTCTCCTACCTGATTTTCGTATAATTTTTTACTTTCATAAACGATTCCGTTTTGAGCTAATAGTTTTGTTACTTTTTTACGTTTATCAAGTGTTTTGTATTTATAACAAAAAACCAAAACTGTTGTTTCCATTGGATTATTGACATAAGATTCAATTTTATCAATTGTTCTTGATAAATCCTGAGCCTCTTTTACGATAACGACCTGACGGTCTGCCATCATTGGATAACGCTTTGCAGTTGAAACGATATCTTCTACAGAAACATCCCTTCCGTATAAAACCGTCTGATTAAATCCTTTCTCCTCTTCTGAAAGAACATTCTGCTCTATATATTCCGATAATTTATCAATATAATAAGGTTCTTCACCCATTAAAAAATAAATTGGCTTTATATTTCCTGCTTTTATATCATTAACAATTTTTACAACTTCGTCCATTCAAATGTTTTTGTTTGCTTCGACTGATCGGCTTTCAGCCTCGGGTCAGGTTTCAAGTTTAAGCTCGTTTTCACAACTTGAAACTTTAAAACTTGAAACCTGAAACTATTTTAATATTTTTGCTTTATGCAGCGATTAAATTTTCCAATTTATAATTTTCGATTCAAAAATAACGAAAATAAAGTGTCTATTTTTGATGAAATCAGAAAAAAATTTATAATTCTTACCCCTGAAGAATGGGTTCGTCAGCATGTTGTTCATTATTTAATGAATGAGAAAAAATATCCAAGATCTCTCATAAACGTAGAAAAAGTTTTAACGGTCAATGGTTTACGAAAACGCTATGATGTTGTAGTTTTTAATTCGGATGGTTCGATACATATATTGGTAGAATGCAAAGCACCTGAAGTAAAGATATCACAAGCAACTTTTGATCAGATTGCCCGTTATAATATGACAATGCAGGCACGGTTTTTGAAAGTCACAAACGGTCTGAATCATTATTATTGTCAGATGGATTTTGAAAATGAAAAATATGACTTTTTAAAATCATTACCTGATTACAAAGAAATTTATTAAATTATAAAAAGAATACTTTTGGATAAAATTGCAGTTGTCATTTTAAATTGGAATGGAATAAAATTATTAGAACAATTTTTGCCATCAGTAATTCAGTTTTCAAAAGAAGCCACTATATATGTAGCGGATAATGCTTCTACAGATGATTCAATTGAATTTGTTCTGCATAATTTCCCTTCTGTAAAAATTATAAAAAATACCGGAAACCATGGTTTTGCCAAAGGCTACAACGATGCTTTAAAAGCAGTCGATGCCGAGATTTATGCTTTAGTTAATTCAGATATTGAAGTAACAGAAAATTGGTTAAAACCAATAATAGAAACCTTCGACAGCGAAAAAAACACGGCTATCATCCAGCCTAAAATTCTTGATTTTAAAAATAAAGAGTACTTTGAATATGCTGGTGCCGCAGGCGGCTTTATTGACAAATATGGATATCCGTTTTGTCGGGGCCGAATTTTTGATACTATCGAAAAAGATAATAGTCAATACGATGATAATTGTGAAATATTCTGGGCATCAGGGGCGTGTTTTTTTATTAGGAAACAAGTTTATGATGAATTAGAAGGATTTGATGAATCTTTTTTTGCACATCAGGAAGAGATTGATTTATGTTGGCGTGCGTTAAATGAAGGACATACTATTAAATATAACTCCCAGTCTGTTGTTTATCATGTTGGTGGTGCAACTTTGCAACAAGGAAATCCTAAAAAAACGTATTTGAATTTTAGAAATTCTTTGCTGATGATGGTTAAAAACCTTCCGAAAAAAGGATTATTTTTTATTGTTTTCTTCAGAATGATATTAGATGGCATAGCGGGAGTAAGATTTTTAATGCAAGGAAAATTTAAACATACATTTGCTATTTTACATGCTCATTTTTCATTTTACTGTATGTCATTAGTTTACCTAAAAAAGAGAAAAGATTTTCAAATGCAAAAATACTACACTATAAAAAGTATCGTTTTCATATATTATATAAAGAAATTGGTTTTTTTTAAAGAAATCTTTAACATTAATCAAAATATTAAAAACTAAATTTGTAAAACAACGTCTAATTAAATTTAACATTCATGAGAAAAATAGTAATTGCACTATCCGTATTAATGGCCTTAACATCGTGTGTTTCTAAAAAGAAATATGCTGACTTAGAAGCCAAAAACAAAGAAACACAAGATTTATTAAATTCAACTACTGTAAAATTAAACACTTGTCTTGAAGAAAAAGCTGGTTTAGCAGCTACAGCTGCAAGTTATAAAGAACATAATCAAGATTTAATAAACAGCTCTAAAGACCTAACAGTATTAACAACTAAAGGTGCTGAAAATCTTGAAAAATCTTTAGAAAGTTTAAAAGAGAAAGATCTTAAAATATCCAGACTTCAGGATGCTCTTACTAAAAAAGACAGTGTTACTTTAGCATTAGTTACAAGTTTGAAAGGAGCTGTGGGAATCAATGATCCGGATATCGAAATCAACGTTGAAAAAGGAGTTGTATTTATCTCTATCGCTGATAAATTATTATTTAAAAGCGGCAGCTATGATGTAACTGACAAAGCGAAAAGTGTTTTAGCAAAAGTTGCGAAAGTAGTAAACGACAAACCTGATTTTGAATGTATGGTTGAAGGTCATACAGATAATGTTCCTTATAAAAGCAATGGAATTTTGTTAGACAACTGGGATTTAAGTGTTAAACGATCTACATCAATCGTTCGTGTATTAACTAATGATTTAGGTGTTAATCCTGCAAAATTAATCGCTGCAGGCAGAAGCTCATACATTCCGTTGGTACCGAATGATACAGCTGAGAATAAAGGTAAAAACAGAAGAACGCGTATTGTTGTTATGCCAAAAATCGATCAGTTTTATGATATGATTGAAAAAGAAATGAAAAAACAACAGCAATAATATTTACATTGTATTTTATTATGCAAAAAAAGCAGGTCAAATGACCTGCTTTTTTTTATCCTAACCAATAAAGGACATCACTATTTTAATTAACTAACTAAATTTAACTAACCTTAAAGTTACTCAATATTTTTCAATAGTTACTCAAATTAAGTTTTTTTTTACAAAATATCAACATCTCCTTTTCCTTCTCTTACAATTACAGGTTCGTGTTCAGAGAGATCAATAATTGTAGATCCTACATTATCACCATATCCTCCATCAATGACCATATCAACAAGGTTTTGCCATTTCTCGAAAATCAATTCAGGATCTGTAGTATATTCAATCACGTCATCTTCATCACGTATTGATGTTGACACAACAGGATTCCCCAATTGCCGTACAATTTCCAAAATAATATTGTTATCAGGAACACGGATACCTACCGTTGTTTTCTTTTTAAACTCTTTAGGCAAATTATTATTACCGGGTAAAATAAAGGTATAGGGACCCGGTAATGCTCTCTTTAATATTTTAAACGTAGAAGTATCAATTTGTCTAACATAGTCAGATAAGTTACTTAAATCATGACAGATGAAAGAGAAATTAGCTTTCTCTAATTTAACGCCTTTAATTTTTGCAATTTTTTCTAAAGCTCTTGAATTGGTTATATCACAACCTAAACCGTAAACAGTGTCTGTTGGATAAATTACTAAACCACCATTCTGAAGTACTTTTACGACTTTTGCAATTGCAGCTTCACTGGGTTTGTCAGGATATATTTTTATAAATTCGGCCATTTCTCTTTTGTTTCAGGTTTACTAGTTTCATGTTTCATGTCACTTAAAGTTACGAAACTACTTTTAAAGTATTTTATCCTACAATATCAAGTTTAGCAAATCTTAACAACAATTTCTTAATTCCGCCAACTTCAAATTTTATTTCGGCTTTTTTATCAGCTCCAACACCCTCTAAATTTATAACTTGTCCTTTTCCAAAACGCTCATGCATTACTACATTTCCTATGGTCAGTTTGTTATCAAATAAATTTGGAGTACCTGCATTCGGATTAGTTCCTGTAACTGGTTTTAACTTTCTGATATTTAAATCCGGTTTTGGACTATTGTCTGTAACATGTTTGGGAGGAGTTCCTCCTACGGGTTTTGAAAGTCTTAGTTTAGATTTATCGACATCCCCAAAAATATCGCCGTCAATTGGTGATTTGTAGCGATAATTACTTTCTGAAGGCGTTAAATATTCTAAATATTGACTGTCTATTTCTTCAATAAAACGAGAAGGCTCGCTATCTGTGAGTTTTCCCCAGCGATAACGTGACTGTGCATAAGTTAAATACGCCTGATGCTCTGCACGTGTAAGTGCCACATAAAACAAACGGCGCTCTTCTTCCAGTTCACTTCTGGTACTCATACTCATTGCGCTGGGAAACAAATCTTCTTCCATACCAACAACGAAAACATGAGGAAATTCCAATCCTTTAGCAAGGTGGATCGTCATCAGAGCGACACGATCTTCATCAGATGTATCCTTATCCAGATCGGTCGCTAAAGCTACATCTTCCATAAATTCAGAAAGAGCTCCTCTTGCACCGTCAATTTCTCTCTGCCCTTCAGTAAAATCTTTAATACCGTTTAAAAGCTCTTCTATATTCTGAATTTTTGCCATTCCTTCAGGTGTAGCATCTTTTTTCAGTTCCTGAACAAGACCTGTTTTTTTGGCAACATGATCGGTTATATAAAAAGCATCCTGATTTTCATTGATAACCTGAAAACTCTGAATCATCGTTACAAAATCTTTCAGTTTATTTTTTGTCCCTGCATTGAGTTTCAAATCAATTTTATCAATATTTACCATTACTTCCCAAATCGAGCGCTTGTAATGATTAGCTGCAATGGTCAGTTTTTCAACAGTTGTATCTCCAATTCCACGTGCCGGGTAATTGATTACACGAATCAGGGCTTCTTCGTCTTTCGGATTCAGGACCAAACGTAAATAACACAAAACATCTTTTATTTCTTTACGCTGGTAAAATGAAAGTCCACCATAAATTCGATATGGTATATCTCTTTTTCTTAAGGCATCCTCCATTGCACGCGATTGTGCATTGGTTCGGTATAAAATTGCAAAAGAACCATTATGCAGCTGATTCTGCATTTTTTGTTCGAAAATTGTGCTGGCAACAAAACGTCCTTCTTCAGCATCCGTCAAACTTCTGTGTACTTTTACTTTCGGTCCAAATTCATTTGCTGTCCATACTACTTTATCCAGTTTCGTTTTATTATGTTCCATCACGGTATTTGCTGCTTCAACTATATTTCGGGTCGAACGGTAATTTTGCTCTAAACGAAACATTTTCACTCCCTCATAATCCTTTTGAAAATTCAGGATATTATTGATGTTTGCCCCACGGAAAGCGTAAATACTCTGCGCATCATCCCCAACCACACAAATATTCTGAAACTTATCTGATAAAGCCCTAACAATTAAATACTGAGAATGATTTGTATCCTGGTACTCATCCACCAGAATATATCGGAAACGGTTTTGATATTTAGCCAAAACTTCAGGAAAACGGGTCAATAATTCATTGGTTTTCAATAATAAATCATCAAAATCCATTGCTCCTGCTTTAAAACAGCGTTCTACATACTGTTGATAAATTTCACCTAAACGAGGTTTTTTCGACATTGCATCCGCTTCCATCAGTTCAGGATTATTGAAATAGGCTTTTACCGTTATCAAACTATTTTTATAAGTCGAAATTCTTCCTAAAACTTGTTTTGGTTTATAAATATCACGGTCCAGCTGCATTTCTTTTATAATAGAAGAAATGAGCCTTGCCGAATCCTGAGAATCATAAATAGTAAAATTGGAAGGGTAACCCAAATGTTCTGATTCTGAACGAAGAATACGCGCAAAAATGGAGTGAAAAGTTCCCATCCACAGGTTTTTTGCTTCACTTGCTCCCACGATTGAAGAAATCCTGTGCTTCATTTCGCGGGCAGCCTTATTTGTAAATGTAAGTGACAATATATTAAAAGCATCAATTCCCTGATGCATCAAATAAGCAATCCTAATTGTTAAAACACGCGTTTTTCCCGAACCTGCACCTGCTATAATAATCATTGGCCCGTCTTTCTGTAAAACTGGCTGTCGTTGTGCTTCGTTGAGCTGGTCAATATAATTCTGCATGAAATTGTTCTCCTTTTAGGCAAAAATAAGAATTAAAAAAGAAAGTTCCTAAGATGCTAAAGTTCTGAAACACTAAGTTTTTTCTGAAGCTAAAACTAAGATTAATTGAAGTATCACGCCGGGGTTCAAACAATTGGCATTCTTTAAAAAGCTACTTGTAGAAAACGTCGTAAGCAAACCGGATTAAAGTCCCCACAACAACAACCAAAAAGAAAACCCGGATAAAACCATTTCCCTTATTGATAGCCAGTTTTGCACCAAGCCAGCCTCCAATTCCATTGCTGATTGCCATCGGAATTGCAATGCTCCAGATGATTTTTCCTTTTATCATAAACAAACAAATCGAACCAAAGTTGGTTGCAAGATTTACCATTTTAGCATTCGCGGAAGCGTGCAAAAAATCAAACCCTAATAAAGTTATAAAAGCAACCACAAAAAAGCTGCCTGTTCCCGGGCCAATAAACCCGTCATAGAAACCAATAATTACACTGATAATGACAGCATAAATGATCTGAGTCGTTGCAGAATGATTTTTAGCTACATGCTGTCCGAAGTTTTTCTTCGCATACGTATATACAAACAGTAAAGATAAAACCACCAGTAAAAGCGGTTTCATAAAATCATTGCTTACAAGAGTTAAAATGGCTGAGCCCAAAAATGCCGATGGAACTGCCAGACTCATCATAATCAAAAGTAATCTCCACTGGATAATTACATTTTTAAGATATTGAAAAGCTGCAAATGCTGTTCCGCTAAAAGCAGGAATCTTCAATGTTCCAATAACGGTCGAAACAGGCAAATTTGGCAATAAAATCAATCCCATTGGAGTTTGAATTAGACCTCCTCCGCCAACAATTGCATCAATAAATCCAGCTGCAAATGCTGCCAGACAAAGAAAAAATATAATATAGTAATCCATTAAAAATTGTATTTGAAGAGCTTAAAAAAGCAAGCAGCAAAAGTAGGGTTTAGATTTTGTTTTATTACTAAAATTTAAATCGTATTTCTCCTCAAAAAGTATATTTTTGCTAAAAAATATTAAAATGGATTTTACCCGAATTATAGAATTAGCGAGTTATACCTTACCAGCCATTATTACCGGATTTGTGGCTTACCGTTTTTTTGAACTACATATTAAAAACAATGATAAAAAACGTGCTTTTTTACTAAGCAGAGAATATCAGAAGCAATCTTTACCAATACGTTTGCAGGCTTATGAACGTATGACCTTATTTTTGGAACGTATCAACCTGACGAAATTATTGATTCGTATTGCTCCTATTTCACAACAAAAACACGATTACGAAAACTTCGTCATCGATCAGATTGAACAGGAATTTGAGCATAATTTAACCCAGCAAATTTACATGTCTGATGAATGCTGGACAATCATTACTACAGCCAAAAACGCAACCATACAAATGATTCGAAAAGCTGCCATGAGTGATCGTGTAGAAAATGCTGATAAATTACGTGAAGTAATTTTGAATGACTTATTAGAAAAACAATCGCCAAGCAATGCTGCTTTAGGGTTTATAAAAAATGAGGTTGCTGATCTTTGGTAAATAATTGTTTTAATATAATCTCAATTAAAGAATGTTAAGGATGGTTTGTACCCAATCTTCGTCTTTTTCAGAAATTATTATGGTTTTAAACCCATATTTTTCTCCTTCCATCTCAACACCAACTGAATCATCAATATGAATATTAATATTGTACATCGGAGGAAATTTTGAGCAATTAATATTATGCTTTTTAATTTCCTTTTGATGTTTCTGTTGGTTTATCACAAAATCGACCGGAATTCCATAAGAACAAAACGTCCATTTAATTCTTCTTGCACTTCTATGGGAAGTTGTATAAACATATATTTTGTAATTGCGCTTTTTTATTTGTTTAAATAAATCAATTGTTCCCTCTCTTATGTTTTCAATCCCAAAAAGCTGCTGAAATAAATTCGTTTTCTCTAACCTAAATTTATTTTTAGCAATTAAAGTATCATCTAAATCAAAAGAGATTATCATATATAATGGATTATAACTTATTATCACTCATAATCTCAGACTTATTCTGAGCGTATTCATATCCCTGTTCCCACCATGTTTTCATTACCTCTTTATTAAAAATCAAAGCGTTATTTGTCAGTTTAGTTGGTGTATAGTATAAATTAAGTTTTACATTTTTATTGTTTGCTATTAGTTTTCCTATAGCAATGTCGTGTTTTTCAACCTGATCCAGGGCAATTCTAAACAAATCAATCATCAAAGAAAACGGGTTTTTACCAATAACAGTTTTCTCCATATTGACCTCTGTTTCCAGAATGATGACGTCAATTTCTGTTGCTCCACGGTTGATTGCTTCACGAATAGGTACCAGACTTGAAAATCCTCCGTCCCCATATTCGCAGTTGTTTTTTTCAACAAGGCTCATAAAAGGCACATAGTTACTCGAAATCCATGACCAGTCACAAAATTCTTCGTAAGTACATTCTTTTATTGATTTATATTCGGCTTCGTTTTTTGTAAAATTGGTTACTGTAATGACAACGTCTTTTTTCATCTTTTTTAACTGATTAAAATCAGATAATGAAAAGTTGCTTCTAATGTATTTCTTCAGTCCTTTACTTTCCCCAAACGTCCTTTTTCCTTTAAAAAACTGACGTATAACATTGAAGTGATTAATGGTTACAATGTCCACACCGTCTTTAACTTTCACTACAAACGGGCAAATATTAAAAATTTTTGACATGTTCACATTGGTATAAATCGAATGAATCTGTTCAATATTTCCGAGTGCCAGATGCGGAATTAACAAACTTCCGGTTGAAGTACCGAGGTATAAATCGTACTGATGCCTTTTTACTTCTAATAAATATTGTGCAACACCGCCGGCAAATGCGCCTTTACTGCCTCCACCGGAAATAACCAATGCTCTCATAAATTAATTGTAGGTTTTATTTTTAGAAGAAAGAAAATAGATTCAAGAATAAAGACTTTGGTATTCTTATATCTTTTTTGTTTCTCCTTCTCTATCTATGCTTCATTCACTATTTTACTCTTTCAACAAGCGATTCAGCTGAAACTTTTCATCAGGGCTCAAATTAGTCAAAATTCTTTCAAACGAAGCACGCATTTCAGAATTTTTTAATAACAATCGAATTGTATCTCTCCCAAATTTTGAAAATTGCCACATATGATGCGTTGTAGCATTAACTAAATTACTCAACACCTGATCGTTAATAATTTTAAATGCAATTAATTTTTCTAAAGCATTTTGTCTTGTAGTAGTTTCATACTTTATAGATGAAAAAGCAATTAATTCAGCAATTAATGCTTCCGGATCATTGTTGTAATTTTCTGTAGACAGTGCTAAAGAAAGCCATAACGTACGAATATTGTAATCATTGAAACCAACCCATTTTTTCGTTTTATCAAGATATTCTGTTCTTCGTTCAGGAAAATTCTTCCATAAAAAATAAAGGGCAATTTCCTGTGTCTGATAAGATTTATCTTCTAACAAAGTTTCATATTGGGTTCTGAAATCTTCCGGAATTTTCGATAAATTTTCTGCCACAGCCTGACGTACTTTTATATTGTTTGTTTGTAAAGCAGCTGTTAAAAGTACTTTTTTAGCTTCGTATTTTTCAGCTTCAATTTGCTCTACAATTGCAATTTTAACAGAATGATAAATATCTGAATTTAAAACTTTTAAAAAATAATCCTGCTTTTCATCCAAAGGTGTTTTTTTCAGTTTGTCTACTTCCAGACGTTCCTGAATTGCTTTATTTTTACTCAACAAGGCGTTGGCAGTTGGTGTATCAAAAGCTGTTGTTTCTAACCAGGTCTTCTGAAATTTATCCAGATCAAAATCAGATACTTTTTTAATTTCGTTAAAGAAATCCTGCGTATTTACCGTTTGATAGGCATACTTTTTTAAATAGCTTTTTATAGCTTTTTTAAAAGCCTTGTCTCCAATTGCTTCATGCAGAACAAATAATGCCCAGGCTCCTTTTTCATAAAAAGTCAATGAACTGGCTTTGGCATTTAAAACCGGAATTGCATCGGTTCTGGAAGCAAACTTGAGCTGTTGCGCCGTATCGTATAATTTTGAATAAAAATAATCTTCACCATAAATTTCTTTTTCGGCCAATAAAGCATAATACGTTGCAAAACCTTCCTGAAGCCAGTGATGTGTACTGCTTTCAGCCGTAATTAAATCTCCAAACCAATGATGTGCCAGTTCGTGTGCATCAACATTCGTATAATTTCGGTCTTCAAAACCAATTGAATCGACCACATAACGGGTCGCAAAAAGCGTTGTGGTCGTATTTTCCATTCCCGCATAAAGAAAATCCCGAACCGGAATCTGTCTGTTGATTTTCCATGGATATTTAACTCCTATTTCTTTTTCTAAAAAGTCAAAAATACGTTTCGAATAACGGTAAGTTGATTCAAAACGATCTGCATCTTTAGGTTCTAAATAATATTCAAGCGGAATTCCTGATTTTGACTTGAATTCTTTTTTATCAAAGTTTCCAATGGTAAGCATCAATAAATAGGAACTCATTGGTTTTTCCATTTGGTATCGCCAGTGAAATTGATCGTTTTCTTCCGTTTTTTGTTTAAAAATTCCGTTCGAAACAACCTGATAGTTTTTGTCATAAGTAATTTCTAAATTAAAAATCAGTTTTTCATTTACATCATCAAAACTCGGAAACCAGTTGCTCGTGTATCTTCCCTGCCCCTGTGTCCAGATTTGTACCTCAGCATTTTCAATATCTACAAAATACAAAGCTTGTTTTGGTTTTACAGTATATTCGAATGTTAATTGATTTTCGCCTTCCTGAAAATGATTTATGATTTGCAATTGTTTGCCTGTATTAATAAAAATAGCTTCTTTCTGATTCATTGTTACATTGGAAAACTCCATGTTTTTGGCATCAATCTTAATGGTATCGACCGGTTTTAAAACTTGAAACTGATAATTAACCAAACCTGATACCGATTTTTCCTTGGTATTTAGTTTTAATTGACCTGAAACCGATTTAAAATCGACAAATTGGGTTTGTTGTGCAAAAATGAAAGCGGTGAAAAATAATAGAATGTATTTCATGGAATAAAATTGAAGGCAAAATCCAAAGTTACAAAGGTTTCATCAACAAATCGAATGAAATTTGTATGTTTACATTAGAAAATTACGAGAACGTGTCAACACCTAAAAAAGCCTTATTTAACTGGAGCAGCGGAAAAGATTCTGCTTTGGCCTTATATAAAATCCTTCGGGATCCTGAATATAAAATTGAATATTTGCTTACGAGCGTCAATCAGCAATATCAGCGAATTTCAATGCACGGGGTGCGTACAGAATTACTCGAAGCACAGGCTAAAAGTATTGAATTACCTCTCAAAATAATGCAGATTCCGGAAATGCCCACTATGGAAGTGTATGAAAATGTCATGACTGAAACTTTATCCGGATTGAAAAAAGAAGGTATTACACATTCTGTTTTTGGGGATATTTTTTTGGAAGATTTACGAAAATACCGTGAAAACAAATTAGCTGATATGGGTTTTAAAGGCATTTTTCCAATCTGGAAAATCCCTACTCCTGATTTGATTCAGGAGTTTATTCGTTTAGGCTTCAAAACCATTGTAGTTTGTGTAAACGAACGTTATCTTGATAAAAGTTTTACGGGCCGGGTTATTGATCAGGATTTTATAAATGATTTACCTGAAAATGTAGATGTCTGTGGCGAAAACGGTGAATTTCATACTTTTACTTTTGATGGACCCATTTTCTCTAAAGCTATTAATTTCGAAATTGGTGAAACAGTTTATCGCAAATATGAAAAGCCTAAAAATCAGGATTCTTCCAATACAGCCTGCGACACAAACGCAACCGATGCATTTGATTATGGATTCTGGTATACTGATTTAATTCCGAAATAATTTATTTGAAAATGAGTATCCAAAATCAATCATCTGAGTTAGAAAAAGTCCTGACATTCTTAAACGAAATTGGGATCAACGTAATTAAGAAAGAACTCCAGACTTCTTTTTTGCCGGGACTGGATTTAGGTCCGAATTGTCTTTATATTGATTTTGAAAAATTATTGTACCCGGGTGATATCCTTCATGAAGCAGGACATCTTGCCGTAACAACTTCAGCTGAAAGAAAAATTGCCGGTACTGACAAAATGGCTTCTGACTGGCCTTCGCAAGGTGAAGAAATGGGTGCGATCTTATGGTCTTTTGCTGCTGCCAAACATTTAGAATTACACAGCGAATTTGTATTTCATCCCAATGGTTACAAAAATGAATCGGAATGGCTGATTTCAAATTTTGCTAGTGGAAATTATATCGGATTGCCTTTTCTGGAATGGGCCGGACTTGCCTTAGGAAAAGTAAATGCCGCAAAAGAAGGAAAAGAACCTTTCCCTAAAATGCTAAAATGGCTAAGAGATTAACTTATGGATAAATTAGTTCGCTCAATAAAATTTCCGATGTTTTTTGATCCTGAAAAACTTAAAACGGATGTCCAAAAAATCATCGATAAAAAATGGACCAATCATTACAACACAAATGATTATTCCGGGAAATGGACTTCTATTGCCTTAATGTCACAAAACGGAAAATCGGATTCTATTTTTGCACTTCCAAAAGGTGATGAAAAACTGGTCCCTACCGAAATCATGGAATCCTGTACTTATTTTCAGGAAATTCTGGATAGCTTTCTGTTCGCAAAAACTGCAGTCCGATTGCTGAAATTAGATGTTGGCGCCGAAGTTAAACCACATACCGATAATTGTCTGGGATATGAAGACGGCTGTTTTAGACTTCATATTCCAATCATTACAAATAGTGAAGTTGAATTTATTTTAGACGGAAACCGTTTGATTATGAACGAAGGCGAATGCTGGTATATTGATGCTAATTTTACCCATTCGGTCGCAAATCGAGGGATGGAGGACAGAATTCATCTGGTTATTGACGGGCTTCGTAATGACTGGACAGATGATTTGTTTTATAAAGAAGCCAGTCAAAATGAATTTGTCAGACCTGTCACAGAAACTTCCGAGAAAGAAAAACAGCTTATAATTGCCGAACTGAAACGTATGAACCCACCAAATTTAGAGGCTATTTTGAAAGATTTAGAATATTGATTACTTTTCGATTATATAGTTTTCCATAACTAAAATATCCAAAGCTGTAATTTCGAATAAATGAAGTGCTTCTTCAGGAGTTTCAACAATGGGCATTCCTTTTTTGTTCAGGCTTGTATTGAGTAAAACTGCAATTCCACTTTGTTCATAAAATGCCGTAAGTAATTTTACAAACTTTGAATTCCAGCTTTCTTCTACTGTCTGTACACGTGCCGAACCATCCCTATGTGTTACATTTTTAAGTTTTTCTAAATATTCAGGTTTTGTTTTATCTACCAAAATCATATAAGGACTATTTCTTCCTTTTACAAAATATTCTCCCACATTTTCTTTTAATACTGCCGGCGCAAAAGGACGAAAATCTTCCCTGAATTTAATATCCAGATTGATATGGTCTTTCATCCCTTCAATTCCGGGATGTGCCAAAATACTTCTTCGGCCTAAAGAACGAGGACCAAATTCCGCTCCCGACTGAAACCAGGCAATTGTTTTTCCCTGATTTAATTTTTCGGCACAATAGTTTACTAACTCATTTTCATCTGAAAATTTTCTAGGTTTATATTTTTTGTTTTCATCTTTGTTCAGCGTCGTTTCAATTTCATCATTTGAGTATGTTTTTCCGAAACAAGTACTGCCGTCATGAGGTACTTTTGGCATGTTCAAATATTCCAGCCAGCCATAAAATGCACAGCCAAGCGCCAGACCATTATCTGCAGCAGCGGGTTCAAAATAAATATTTTCAGCTATTTTACTATCCTGAAGTTTGGCGTTTGCCACAGCATTAAGTGCAACTCCGCCGGAATAGCATAAATTTTTATGAGGAAATTTTTCCAACCGGTTATGAATGCATTTTAAAACTGCTTTTTCGACCTGCTCCTGAGCCCATTTTGCTACATTGGCGTAATACTCAAAGTTGTTTTTGAAATAATCATATCCTTTTGACGGATTGGCAAATTGATTTTTCCAGTCTTCATTTACAAACAAATTGCCGGATTCAAATCCAAAAGCATCAAAATCATAAATCCCTGAATTTCCAAAAGGCGCAAGTCCCATTAATTTCCCAACATCATCCATATCCCCGAAAACATAATGGCTAACGGAAGCATAAAAACCTCCAATAGAATGCTGTGTTGTAGGAAGTGAAAATAAACTGTCTGACCTTTCAGCCATTTTACTAAAATCTTTTAGCAAAGGCGTTAATTTTTGGCCGTCAAAATGGTAAAAGCTGTCTTTTTCGCAAACCATCTGAGTTTCATTCAGAATTTCAGGGCTTACATATTGTTTTTGTTCAGAATGCAATTTAAGAAACTGATCCAGCGGACTTCCACAGCCATCAATAACCATTACGGCACATTCGGAAAATGAAGAAGTTCCAACAGCACTGTAGGCATGCGCCAGATGGTGTGAAATATCAATGATTTTTAAATCCGGTACTTCTGCAAAAAGTCTTTTACCTTTATATTGACTTCGATCGGGAATATCGAAATTTGCACATTGTACTACAAGCGAAATATCTTTTAACTGAATCCCTTCAGCATCCAGACAATACTGAATTGCGAGATTATCATTTCCACCATCATGTTTAATTCGGGTTAACCGTTCTTTTTCAATGCCTACGCATACACGACCATTTTTCAGTAAAACCGCAGATCCATTGTGTGAAAGTCCGGTACCGAGAACATAAACAGGTGAATTCATTAAATCTATATTATTTATAGTTATTTTATAAATTACTAAAATAATGAAACTTAATTATCTATTGAGAGAATAAACTGAAGTATTTCCTGAATATTTAAAACATAATCAGGTATTGTATTTTGAATAGCACTATTGGGCATAAAAGGCATGTCGGCAGATTTCGGATCCTGTACAATAATAGTCCCTCCTTCATTTTTGATTGCTTTTAGTCCTTCTGTTCCGTCAGCATTTGATCCTGACAGCAAAATACCGGTCAGATTATTTTTGTAGATTTCTGCTGCCGATTCAAAAGAAACATCAATACTTGGCCTGCTATAGTTTATTTTTTCAGAAGTATCTAGTGATAAAGTGCTATTCTTTTCGAATAATAAATGGTAATTCGAAGGCGCAATGTAAATAAATCCGGGTAAAAAAGGAACTTTATCCTCTACCGGCTTTACATTTATAATGGTTTTTAAAGCGATAAGTTCTTCTAAAGTTTGTTCATCAGTGCTTTTTCGGTGCAATACAATTACAATTGCAAAGGACTTAATTGCACACAAATGCGGTAAAATCTGCATCAGCGCATTCAAACTTCCTGCAGAGCCTCCTATAATTACGACCCTAAAATCCGGAATTATCTGATCTTTCTCCATATCTTTTCTCTATCCAATTGTTTGTATTTGCCAGGAGCTATTGAATATTTAATAGTTTCCTTTGTACCTAAAGCTAAAAAACCCAAAACAGACAAGCTTTCATCAAATAAATTAATGGCTCTTTTTTGCAGGTCATTATCAAAATAAATCAAAACATTACGACAAAAAATTACATCAAACTCATTAAAAGAGTTATCTGATACAAGGTTATGCTGAGAAAAAACCATTTTTTGAGCTAACTCTTCATCAAATTTTGCAATGCCGTAATTGGCAGTATAATAATTCGAAAAATCTTCTTTTCCTCCAGAATCACGGTAATTTTCTGAATACTCTTTCATCATCCTTAAAGGAAAAATCCCTTTTTTCGCCGTTTCTAAGACTTTAGCATTAATATCTGTTGCATAAATTAACGATTTATGCAGTAATCCTGCTTCTTTCAATAAAATGGCCATTGAATAAACTTCTTCACCTGTTGAACAGCCAGCATGCCATAAGCGAATAAAAGGTTTTGTCCCTAATAACGGAAGAATTTGATTTCGAACTACAGAATAAAAAGAAGGATCCCGAAACATTTCAGTAACATTTACTGTAATTTCATCTACAACATGTTTGTAATATTCCGGATCGTACCTGATTTTTGATAAAAATTCATAAAAATAAGCAAATCCATCCAGTTGATATATCCTGTTTACACGTCTTTTTAAAGAGGCTCTTGAATAACTGCCAAAATCGAAACCATAATATTCATATACCTCATTTATAAGGGTTTCTAATTCAATATCTTCAATCATAACACTTTCAAATTTTGCTCAGTAACAAAAGCAATTTATCCACATCAACCGGTTTTGAAATATAATCATCCGCACCAGCTTCCAAACATTTTTCCTTATCCCCCTTCATTGCCTGAGCTGTTACCGCTATGATAAATGTTGATTCATGTGACGGAATTTGCTTTATTAACGGAATGGCCTCGTAACCATCCATTTCAGGCATCATCATATCGATTAAAACTGCATCTATATTTTCATCTGAATGTAATATTTTCAAAGCTTCCTCGGCACTCAGACATGATAAACAATCAAATGATCTGGCACGAAGTGTGTTTTCAAGAGCAAAAATATTTCTGGAATCGTCGTCTATAATTAAGAGTCGTTTTTTATTCATTTTTACTTCTTTTTGATTAAACTTTATCATACAGCCACACCCGTAACAACGATAGGAGCTGATCAATATCAACGGGCTTTGTAATATAATCTGAAGCCCCTGCCCTGATGCATTTTTCACGGTCGCCTGTCATGGCCTTTGCTGTAACAGCAATTAACGGTAATGTTAAGTGTCTTGGATTAGTTCGTATTTTTTCTGCCGTTTCATAACCGTCCATATTTGGCATCATCATATCCAGCAAAACAATATCAGTGTTTGGATTTTCTTCAAGCATTTTAATAGCTTCTTTACCATCAAATGCAGTAATTACATTCATTTTAAATACTTCTAAGGCCTTTGTCAGCGAATAAATATTACGAACGTCATCATCTACTATCAAAACCGTTTTATCAAATAAAATGTTATTCAGTAAATTCAGTTTTTTATGGTTTTCTTTTGTACCTGCTGTACTTTTGTTTTCTTCAACCAAATGCAGGAAAAGCGATACTTCATCAAGCATTCTCTGGTACGAATGTGCTGTTTTTACGATTATAGAATCTGCATATTTTTTAATTTTTATTTCTTCTTTAAGAGACAAACTTTTTCCCGTAAATACAATCACAGGAAGATTTTCTAAGCCCGGGCTTTTCTTAACGCCATCCAGAATTTCGTAAGCCTGTTTGTCAGGTATTCCCATATCTAAAATCACACAATCTACATCACTCTTATCGAGTGCTTTTAATCCTTCAGAAACTTCGCTTTTAATTTCAGAATTTATATTATAGCTTCCTAAAAAGTAAGCCAGCGCTTTCGCATGCTTAGGATTATCCTCAATAATAAGGACTTTTTGAGCTTCTTTATTAATGATGTGTTCTATTCGTACAAAAACCTCCGGAATTTTATCAAATGCTACGGGTTTATCCAGAAAATCAACGGCTCCTTTTAACAAACTCTCCTGTTTCAGTTTATGTGATGACATAATATGCACCGGAATATGTTTGGTTTGTGAATTGTTTTTAAGTTCTTCCAGAATTTCCCAACCGCTTTTTACAGGAAGTTCAATATCTAACAAAACACCAATTGGTTTATACAGCAAAGCAAAATTTAAGGCGTAATCACCTCTTACTGCTACTACTCCCTTATATCCTTTTTTCCTGCTGAATGTTAATAATGATTTTGCAAAATTAATATCGTCTTCTACAATCAGAATAACTTTATCATGCTCTGAAATTGAGTTTCTGTCATCTTCAACTTCTTCCGGAATTACTGCACTGATGTATTTATTATTACTGTTATTTTCCTGTATTTCATCATCTTGCTGCTCAATTTCAATAGGTGGAGTTTTTAAAGCTGTTTTCTTTTTTTGCGATGAACCAAATACCGGCAGGCATAAAGTAAAACTGCTTCCCACATTTTCTTTACTATGCAGAATGATTTCTCCGTTAAGCAATTTTGCCAGTTCACGACTTATTGATAAACCTAAACCGGTTCCGCCATATTTTCTTTTGGTTGATCCGTCTGCCTGCTGAAAAGCTTCAAAAATTAAAGGCTGTTTATCTAATGGAATTCCGATTCCTGTATCTTTTACAATAAAACAAATTATATTATTATCGTCATCATTTATCTTAATTTCTAAACTTACTGATCCTTTTTCCGTAAATTTTATAGCATTTGAAATTAGATTTTTAAGGATTTGCTCCAGACGCATTTTATCTGTTTTAATAACTATCGGAGCCTTTTCTGAAATAATTTCAAAATCAATTTTTTTCTCTTTTGCAACTACCGTAAACAAATTAGACAGATTGTCTGTGATTTCTTTGGTTGAAACATCTAAAAATTCGAGTTCCATTTTACCTGCTTCAATTTTAGACAGATCCAGAATTTCGTCTATCAGGCCCAATAAGCTATTACCTGAACTCTGAATCACCTTTGCAAACTCAATTTCTTCAGAATTCATACTTTTGTTGTTGTTCTCGGATAATAATCGGCTTAAGAGCAAAATAGAATTTAAAGGAGTCCTTAATTCATGCGACATATTTGCCAAAAACTCTGATTTGTAACGTGTAGTGAGTTCCAGCGCTTCTGACTTTTTCTGAATTTCGGTATTTCTTTCTTCCAATAAAACACTGCGTTCAGAAAGTTCCTCATTGGTTTGTTCCAGTTCTTCCTGCTGCACTCTTAACTCTTCTTCGGAAGCCTGTAGTTTTTCGGTCTGCGTTTCTAACTCGGCATTCATTGCTTCCAGTTCACTATGCTGAATTCTTAATTCTTCTGACTGCGCCTGGGTTTCTTCGAGAAGTTCTAAAACTCGTTTTCTGTTTTGGGTTGATTTTATCGCAATCGCGATATTATTGGAAACTGTCTGTAAAAATTCCAATTCAATTTCTGTAAATTCTTTTACGCTTGCCAATTCAAACGCCCCTTCAATTTTAGTATCAATCAAAGGTACTGCAACAATATGTTTTGGTTTTATTTCACCCAAAGCATATGTAATCTGAACATCCCTTTCTGAAAATGATTTTAATTCAAGTATTTTTCTTGAAACCACGCATTGTCCAATCAATCCTTCTCCTTGTTTGATATGCTCTCTGTTTTTATTCGGAAGATAGCTGTAACCCGAAATCGCATAGAGTTCATCTCCATCAATTGCATAGATTACTCCTGCATTGCTTTTGGTGTATTGACATATAAACTCTATCACATCTTTTGATAATCTTTCAAGTTCCTTATCCCCGATCATCACATTATTTAGCTGCGCGATTCCGGTCTGCAGCCACTCTTTTTGTGACAATAAATCAAAAGATGATTTTAAGGAAGCTCCCATGCTATTGAGTGATTCTCCCACACTTCCCAGTGCATCAGATTTGGTATCATCGACCCTTATATCATAATTTCCTCTTGAGATATTACCTGCAATTGTACTTATTGCCTTAATTCTTTCTGCGGTTTCCTTGTCTTTTCTTTCCAATTCTTCCTGCAGAAAGGAGCGTTCATTATAATCTTTTAAAATGCGCAGCAAGAATACAATCGTTATGATGAAAGCGATAATAAAGGCTGCAATGATTAAAATAAAACTGTAATTGCCATATCGCTGTGAATTGGCATTACGTTCCTTTAAAAGTATCTGTTCACTGTTCTCGATATTTTTATAATAAGTACGCAGTTCATCCATCATCTTTTTTCCTTCATTAAGGTCAAAAGAAACAGTATTTTTACCCAATCGTTTTTTAACTACCTGATTATGTAAATATTTATAAAAAACGTGGGTTCGTGATTTTACTTCTTTCAGGTTCTTTTGCTGGGAAGGATTATCCTGTGTAAGTTCATCAAGTAACCCAAAAACTTTATCTGATCTTTTTTCGGCATCGTTATACTGATCTAAAAATTGCTCATTTCCGGTTATTAAATAACCACGCATACTCGTCTGCGCATCCGTTACTATAGATATACCTTCGTTGAGATTATAAATCACTTCCTGGGTATGGTTTACCCAGTAGTTGCTGTTGAGCAGGCTTCTAATACTTAAAAATGAGGCGAAAGAGCTTATCATTAATATCAATAGAGAAACCAATGAACTGATTAATAAATTTCTTTTAAAGTTATTTTGTTTCATATGCTGGCAATATTTCTTTTTTTATCTGTCATATGCAATTCGCTAGTGCTCATTTCATATAAATTATTTTATTTCCTGATATTCTAAAGGTAAAACCATAATAAAGCTTGCTCCCTTTCCAATCTGGCTTTTGGCAGTAATTAATCCGTTATGTTTTTCGATTATTTTTTTTGCTATAGCAAGTCCAATACCTGTTCCTTCATAGCTTTGACGGTCGTTCAGACTCTGGAAAATAATAAAAATCCTGTCCAGGTAAATTTCATCAAAACCAATTCCGTTATCCTTTACAATGATACGGCAATAACTTCCGTCGGGAGAAGGTTTGGCATCAAAATCTTTGGTTTCGATCAATTCTGATGTAATCTCTATTACAGGATTTTCAGTATTGTTTGAAAATTTAAGGGCGTTCCCAATTAAATTTTGGAAAACCTGCCTTAACTGACTCGGAATACTGTCAATAGTTGGAAGTACATTTGTTTTTATTGTAGCGTTTTTACGTTCGATCAGATAATCAAAGTCAGAAAGCACTTCCTGCAAGACTTCATTTAAATCTGTTTTTTCAGGCTGTACTTTTGATGATAGTCTTGAATAGGCAAGCAAATCTGTAATTAAAGTCTGCATTCTTTCTGCTGATTTAATCGTTCGGTTTACGTAATCTACCGCCTTGTCGTCTTTTGCAAGATAGAGATCTTTGATTATTTTGATAAAGATTTGAATCTTCCGGATAGGCTCATTCAAATCGTGCGAAACTACCCAGGCAAACTGCTGAAGTTCATGATTTTTTAGTTCCAGTTCTTCATTTTTTAAGATTAGCTCTTTTGTTCTTTCTGTTATTTTTACTTCCAGATTATCCTGTGCTTCTTTTCGAATTTTAATTTCTTTTGAAAGCAGTTCTTTCATTTCTTTTAACTCATTCTGCTGCTCGTAAATCTTCAGGAATGTTTTTACTTTTAAAATCAGCAAATCAGTGTCAACAGGTTTTGTAATATATTCTACGGCTCCCGTTTCGTAACCCTTAAAAATGTATTTTTTTTCTATGTTAAGAGCTGAAAGAAAAATGACAGGAATGTCTTTTGTTTTTTTATTCCCGGAAAGAATTTTTACTACTTCAAAACCGTCCAGACCAGGCATCTGAACATCCATAATAATAAGACAGTAGTTGATTTGTAAAATTTTCTTTAATGCTTCTTCGCCTGATTCCGCAGTATCTACTTCGATATTATGCAGCTCTAAAGTTTTTTTTAAGGCTATTATATTTGCCCTTATATCGTCTACAATCAATATCATCTATTTGTGGTCTAAGGCGTTATAGTTAATGTAAATGTTTTAAAATTTACTTTCAAATTAAAGGTTATAAACTCTCAAATATATCCAAAAAAAAATTAACCCTTTTTTTATTTAAAATTATATTCATTACATAATTCCCATCTCCTTTGTTTTAGGTGTTTTTGCGACAATGATAAATTCTTTTAAGTTAAAGATTTCGATGTATCCGGGGTATTTTTAGTATAAATATTAAATTAAGAGAGTCATGAAGAATACAAAAGCATTTCCTGAACAAAAACAAAATTTGCCCGGAAACGAATATTTGATGAATCCTGAGCCAGAAATTATTAAAGAGAATTATACCGGAAGCGGAAAACTTCTGGGTAAAGTAGCTTTTATAACCGGAGGTGACAGCGGAATTGGCCGAAGTGTTGCTGTTCATTTTGCCAGAGAAGGTGCCAATGTAGCAATTGTATATCTTAAAGAAGATAAAGATGCCCTAAAAACAAAAGAGCTTGTTGAGAAAGAAGGCCAGCAATGCCTGCTTGTCAGCGGTGATCTGAAAGATGAAAATTTTTGCAAAAATGCTATAAAAAGCTGTGTCAAGACATTTAACAAAATAAATATAATTGTAAATAACGCCGCAGTTCAGTTTCCTCAGAATGAGCTGGAAAAGATTACAACGGCACAGCTTCAAAAAACATTTGAAACCAACATTTACCCTTATTTTTATATTACCAAAGCTGCTTTGCCTTTTTTAAATAAAGGTGACAGTATTATAAATACGAGTTCGGTCACTGCTTACCGCGGAAGTGAACATCTTCTTGATTATTCCAGTACAAAAGGTGCAATTTTAACTTTTACCAGGTCATTATCAACTATGCTGGCAAAAAAACAAATCAGGGTTAACGGAGTTGCACCCGGACCAATCTGGACTCCGCTTATTGTAGCAACATTTGATAAAGTTTCTGATTTTGGTAAAGATAATCCAATGGGAAGAGCCGGCCAGCCATCAGAAGTTGGTCCTGCCTATGTTTTTCTGGCTTCTGAAGACAGCAGCTATATTACCGGACAATTTATTCACATAAACGGCGGAGAGCTTGTTGGAGGATAATTAAAATTAAAAAAACATGAATTTCATTAATATACTTGGTCTCTTTGCAGGAATTTGTGTTACAGTTTCGGTTATTCCGCAAATAATAAAAGTGTGGAAGACAAAAAAAGTAAAACAAATTTCGCTGTTGACTTTTAGCGTACTTACTTTTGGAATTGCGATGTGGGTTATTTACGGAATTCTAAAAAATGATTTTCCTATTATTATCACCAATAGCATTTCGTTATTCCTAAATTTAATAATGGTTTATTTTCTTATTTATTACGAAAAAGAATAAACATTAAACAAAAAAAAACAGCCCTTAAAAGCTGTTTTTTTTCAATATATGATGCTTGCTAGCTAACTAATTTTTGATTGTATAATTTACTGAACGCCAAATGGTACTTCTCTTTAATGACTTTTGACAAATAACTTCGGCTTACCTGGCCAACTCCTGAAAAAACCTCCAATAAGTTCAAATTAGATACTCTTTTCAGTTCTTCTATTTGTTTATTGGCTCGTATTGCAATTGGCTTTATATCTTTCGCATATCCGTAAGTATGCTGATCCAGTTCAACCTCTAAAACGCTTTCTAAAATCCTGTTTTTCAGCAAATTTTTAACAATTCCCTTTTGTGGAACTGTATGAAACTCTTTAATTTTATCAGCAATTTTTGAATTTTGCTGACCTGCGTAAGCATAATGACCAGACTTATTATTGAATACTTTATTTATATCTACAAATAATCTACTATTCTCAGACATTTCAGCATTGTGAGTATTGACACAAATTATCGAAAACTCAACATGTTTATAACCTTCAAAATGCAATACACTATTAATATTTGACGTATTTCTTATAATACCTGTCTGATTGGACTTTATTTTTTTTCTTTCACCATTAATTCCAAAACTATGAGTCAGACTGCCTTGAAAACAATATGTAAATAAAATAGGCGAATTAACAAAGGATTCAATACTCAGTTCAATATCTTGATTAAAAAAAATATTAAACTGGAAATACGAAATTTGTTTGTTCAGCGAAATACCGCTTATAACTCCATTTGCATTTTTAGAATTAACCGATAAATTGTATTGATTATTTTCTAAGGTTAATGTTCCGTTAAGACTATCTTTAAGGTCATTAAAAATAGTGTTTATTCCGCCTGTATTTAAGTAAAGTTTTTTCATCTGATCACTTTTAAAAAGAGTTATTATAATTAATAGAGTTCAAAATTTTAAACTTTAACTATCTTTTTTGAACAATTCAAATTTCGCTATACTGTGAAATTTTGTTGTTATATAATTTTTCGTACAACTTTCATAATTAATACTTTATAAAAAATAAACGAAAACAAAAACAGCTGCTCTAAACTATATATAGTCTGAAACAGCTGTTTTTTCAGCAAAATAAAAAAATCCTAAACCTATGTAACCATGATCTAAATTAAACTCTTATGTAAGTTTTTGAATATCAGCATTTGTTGAGTAGTTTTTTTCTGGTATATCTTTAAAAAATTCGGCCGCTTCCAAATCTCCGGTTGGGCCATATCCTAATAAATAGGTCCCTTTTTTATTATCTCCTGTTTCTATAATATATAGAATAGACATATCTTCCGGATTGCTCATACCTTCGTATCGGTGGTGGGCAACAATAAAAATTTCTTCAGGCTGATAAGAATACTTCGATTCGGTTTCAACAAGTGCTCCATCCTGAAATAAAAAATTACAGCAATATCCTTTTTTTTGATATTCATCAAGATATTCTAATTCGTGTTTTGAAAGTTCGTTTTTCATGACAGTCGTTTTTATGAAGGCCCGAATAAAATTAGCCAACTTTATCAATACAAATTTCATGTATTCTGAATCAGGCTTTTGACTCAAAAAATATTTTTTTTATCTCATAAGATATTGTGATGAACAGTATTATTGATTACATAAAGAATTTTGTATCATTATCTGATAATTTTGAACAACATCGGGATTTGAAAACAGCCAATAAAAAAAGCAGCCAATTGTAAAAGTAATTGGCTGCTTGGTATGAGATTTTTAATGTTTATGCTTTATACACAAAATTCTGATCGGTTGTAATAAAATTTTTCCAGTCTATTTCTAAAGTAAAACTAATAATCTTTATAATATCACTCATAAAAACAGGCTTCGTTACAAAATAATTGGCTCCGAGTGTACGACATTTTTCAATAATCCCCGGTTCATTAGAAGTCGAAAAGACAATTATAGGAATATCTTTTTTTGCATTATTATTCCGGAGTTCTGCCAAAACATCAAATCCGTTTTTTCCGGGCATATTTAAGTCTAAAAAAACAACACTTGGCGTTGGCGGCGGGTTATAAATTGCATTTAACAATTTCTCTCCTCCTGTATAGGTTTGAAGTATGATTTTTTTTTCCAATGATTCTACAGCATCAGCAAAAATACTTAAATCATCCTCGTCATCATCAGTGTAGAATATAGTTATATCATTCATGGGGACTTTCTAAATTAATAAATGATCCAAAGATATATAATAAAATAGAATTACCAATAAAATCCTAATTTCTAAATAACTTTTTAGAATAGAAATATCATAATACTGAAAATGAATTATATAACTATAAAAGAGCAAAATATATGATCTTTATTTGACTTACATCTAATCTTTATTTCACATATATCTAAATAAAATTCAAAAAATAAAATCATGGGAGATCACAAAGACCTTAAAAGCTTTTCAGCCGCAGAAAAGATCAGAGATTTGGCTGAAGATATAAAAACCTGCATGTTATGCACTTACAAAAACGGAAAATTACAATCCCGTCCAATGTCATTTCAGGAAATAGATGAATATGGAAATCTTTTTTTCTTATCAGATAAGAACAGTAATAAAAATGCCGAAATTATGGAGAATTCAAAAGTCGAACTCATTTTTTCACAGCCACATGATAAATTTCTTTTTCTGCATGGAAATGCTTCTATTTCTTATGACAGAAAAAAAATTAAAGAATTATGGAATCCAATCATTAAAGTATGGATGACTGGTGGAGATGATGACCCAAACCTAAGCATTATAAAAGTTATTCCGGAAGATGGTTATTACTGGAATAACAAACATGGTAAAATGGTAGCTATTGCAAAAATGACAATAGCTTTTGTTACAGGAAAAACTATGGATGACGGGATTGAAGGTAATCTCGAATTATAAAACTTATAAAAAAATGGCAATTTTAAAGGATTGCCATTTTATATTTTTTTGAATTCCAAAGCATTTAAGATTCCTTCTGTACTTGCCGTATTATTAAAATACACAAAGGCATTTTTGTGTTCCAGCTTATTCTTTATCTGACTTAATTCAGCTTTAGAATAACCTGAGTAAAAAAGTTCACTATCACCGTGAAATCTTATATAAATTAAGGGAAACTCTGTAAAAATGGTCTGCGGTAGGCCTGGATAGCTGACACTGCAGAAGGTTATATTATTTTCAAGAAAGAGTTGCCAGACTTCTTCATTCCACCAGCTTTCATGTCTAAATTCAATTACATTTTTAAATTCCGGATTTAAATTGGCAATTGTATTGTTAAGCCTTTCCCTGCTATAGTGATACCCCGGAGGGAACTGAAACAAAATGCAGCCTAATTTATCTTTTAAGCCATTTTTAGAAATATTGTAAAAATCTTCAATCAGGTTTTTACAATTATCGAACTTTTTAATGTGCGTAATTTCTTTGGGTGCTTTAACAGAAAATATAAAGTTTTCAGGCGCTTTTTTATACCAATTATCGAATATCTTTATTGTTGGGAATTTATAAAAACTGCCATTGAATTCATATGTATTGAAATTTTTACAATAATATTCGAACCATTTAGATGCTGGGAGATTTTCAGGATAAAAAATACCTTTCCAAAACCGGTTATTAAAACTTGAACAGCCTATTAAAACTTGCTCTTTCATTGATATAATTTTTGACAGTTGGTGCAAAAGAAACTTCTTCTTTTTTTAGTACCAGTATATTTCTTTAAGAGTGGAAGATTACAGCGCACACAAGTTTTTTTGGTATGAGCAAGCCAGTGTTTTTTTAATTCATAATTTTTCTTCCATTCGAGAAACTGAAAACTATAGATAACACTTTCATCAATAAGTGTTTGGATATCCCTTTTCGGAATTTGGCCCACCAAAGATTCCGGATGGATTTTGCATCGGTACAAGACTTCATTTTTGATGATATTCCCTACTCCCGAAAATATGTTTTGCTCCAGCAAAGCATCACAAATCATCTGTTTTGGAATTTTATCCAGACTTTGTTTTGCTATTCCCGGATCCCAGTTTTCATTCATTACATCTTCTTTCCAATTATAATAAAGATTGATATCTCCTTCTAAAAGTTTAACAGAACATGTGTAAAAATTGATTTCTCCATCCGCAAAAACCAAACTTAGTCTTGGGACTGTTTCTTTTCTTTCATTAATCCGGTAAGTACCAAACATTAACATGTGTATTTTGATGGTGAAATCATCAAAACAAATCAAAAAATGTTTTCCCCAGCTTTTAAATTCACGGATTGTTTTGTCTTTTAATCTTACTATGTCAATACTGCTCGTTCCGGAAACATCAATGATTTTTTGACCCGTAAATTGCTGTACTTCTTCTTTTAATATCACTATTGATGGACCTTCTGGCATACTATCATGGTTTCATTAACTATAAAAGCACAGTATGAAAACTGTGCTTTTAAGTATTCAAAAAAATCACTCTAATTCTGCAGCTTCAAGATTTACGGCATTTACAGCAACTTCAGTAAGTTTTTTGTCTGCTCCTTTTTCTTCGTCAAGCGTTAGTTCTAATATGGCAGCTGCTTCTTCAAACCCTAAAGTTTCAGCAAACTGCCTCATTGTTCCATACGTGGCAATCTCGTAGTGTTCAATTTTCTGACTCGCTGCAATAATTCCGGCATCACGCACAACTCCTGGTTCTGTTTCTTCAAGAATTCCTTTTCCTTCTTCTATCAGCCCTTCCATGGCATCACACTTTTTAGCCGTGGCTTTTTTACCAATTAGTTCAAAAACTTTTTCCAGACGAATTACATGTTCCTCTGTTTCGGTAAGATGAGAATTTAATGCTTCTATTAAGTCTGCTGAAGTTGCATTTTTTGCCATTGTTGGAAGCGCTTTAATTAATGCTTTCTCTGCCCAGTATATATCTTTAAGACTTTCTTCAAACAACTCTGTTAATCCTGATGCGGCATCAGACTTTGGTTTTACTGCACTTTTTTTTGATTCCTGTTTAGGTGGCTTTTGTTTTTTACTATCTGTAGTTTTCATAATTGTATATTTTATCATTTAATATTCTCAAAATTAGACTGTTTACCTCAAAATTAGACTGTTTACCAACTGGTTGATTATATGATTTGATTTCAAAGTTTCAAGATAAACACCTGTATATTATGAAAAGAGACAGATAAATTCTGTAATGGAATTCATCTGGATCGTGGGTAGCTTTGTAATATCAATTCTAAAATAAAAAACATGAAAACTCACATCATATACCACACTAACAGATACAGCGATAACGAAAATGCACAGCTTTACTTTCAGCAAAAATTTCAGGGAGGATTTTTAGATCCTGATGCAGCTGTGTTAATCGAAAAGGCAATTGACAATCTTCTTAAAAAGGATAACATCCTTCGAAATGAAAATATTCCAAATGACGGAAGCATTAGCGAAGAAGAATATGTTAAAAAACATCAGGAAGACGATAATTACTACAAACCTGAAAAAACTGAACAGCCAGAAGAAGGTATACAAAACGATGAGAACTTAGACTATGATGAGTTAGAACAACGAAATGACTAATTCATGAGTTAAAAATTATTAAGAACTAAAAACTACCATTATGAGCACTATAGATCAAAATAGTACAGATAAAAATGTCCTTATGAATGAGGAACTGTATGGAAGCAACGAACATAAACAGACTAATAGAGAAATCGCTGAACAGGGATTTACAGTTCGAAATGGCCACGATCCAAACAAACCAAATCCAGATGAACGAATTACAAATAATGAAGACGATTTAGACGATCTGAATGATGATTTTCATGCAGACAGGGATCTTGAAGGAGATGATATGGATGAAGAAGATGAATTAGGTGAAGAAATTGATCTGGATGGCGATGAAAGAGTCGTTAATGACGAGTTTGACAATCCTTCTGATTCATTCGAAAACACTTTTAATGAAACAGAAGAAGATTTAGAAGATATTGATCAGGACGAGGAGGAGATTGAAGAAGAAGACGATGATGAATATCAGGAAAATGACATTCAGGAAGAAGACTCTGAAGAGGATTATCCTGCAAATGATCCTAGAAAATTCTAGATTAGATAAGTATGTAAATACATAGATTTTAGAAAAGGGGTAGCTTTTTAAGCTACCCCTTTTTTGCGTCAAAGCATAATATCCTTAAAAATAAACCATTACAATCAAATGTTTAGTTTTTTGAAAAAATTAACTTACATTTTTTGTGTATTTTAGATAAAAAGTAAGAAAAATACATATCTTAGCACTCTCTTTATCTTAATATTAGTAAATAAATGATACTAAAAATCTAATAGATAGAAGTAAAATTAAGTGTTGTAATAGTTGTAATAAATGATGTCAGATTTTAAAAACGTATTTTTAGAGAAAGATACTACTACGCTACAAATCAATCCTTTTAGTCAAAATAGAATCTATGGTCTAACTTGTCAGAATTTTGAAAACGATTCTTTAATCAGTTCGATACATTATGAAATACAAATGTTATGTATTCATAGCTATGAGAACAATTTCTTCTCTTACGAAATCAACAGAAAACAAGTCTATATCGATAACACTGCACCTGATTTAAAAATAGAGCAAATAGCGGATAGTTGTGCCCAGGCTATTTTTCCTGTCCAAATTAAAATTAGCGAGGATAGGAAAATTGTAGAAATAACAAATCATAATGATATTAAAAAAAGATGGCTGGTAATAAAAGATAAGTTGTCAAAATATTATGAAGGACACATAATTACTCAGATATTAAATAAAGTAGAAACCACTTTCAGCGATAAGGCTCTATTGTCAGAATCAATTTGTAAAACCTGGTTTTTTCATCTTTATTTCAGACCTATATATAATACGTACACAAAAAATAAATCACTAAATTTTGTTTGGGAATCACCTGTATTTGGCAATCAAATTATAAGTTATGATGTTCAGCAAACCATAGAAGAATACTACTCTGCAACAGATAAGCTTTTTATTAATATAAAAGGTAAATCGATAGATAAGAGATCTGTAAATGAACTTCTAAACGGATACAGTTATCCAAAGTCTGAAATGAGCGGCATTAAAACACAGCCTTTAGAATCCGAAATGGAAATACAATATAAATTATATGGGGAAGACCAAAGTATCTTTTCGGTTATCGGAACTTATAAAACAAAAATTACACAGAAAAAGTATAAAACTACTCAAATAGAAATCTATCATTTACCTGAAAACAGCTCCTTTAGGCCTTCATCCCAACCAAAACAAAAAAACATCTCTTACTGGATAAATGAAGAAGAACCAAAGAAAAAAAAGTCCGGTTTTTGGAACAGATTATTTTAAAGATTACCCCAAATAAGTAAACTAACACATAAGTTATTATGTCTGAAAAACATTTTGTAGTCCAGGGAGCAACGTGCCAATGCAAGTTTAGTGTTGAACCCAAAACGGATAAGCTAAAAGTAAAAACTCATTCGAAGCATTATGCAAATGACAAAGATGCAGGAGATAAACTTATTGCAACAGATAAAGAAATCGGGCAAACATTAGAAAAAAACACCTTCGGTAAATGTAAGATGCAGCCAAACGGAAGTGGCGACTATCTGCCGTGCCAGGCCACAATAATAAAATGGAATGATTTTTATGAAAAAGTAACTTTATCCAATCAGGGAAAAATATTACTTGAAGACAGTAAAGCAACCTGCCCTATAGGAGGACCGGATTGTATTACAGTTAAAGATCACGGTCAGACTTCAGAAGTAAGCAAGCAAAATGTAGAAAACAGCAAAGCAGAAATATTAAATGAAATCTTGCCTGGTGTTGATTTTGCAAATCTAGATGAAGCCGCTTTAATGATTGAAAAAAAAGATTAAAAGAAAAACATGAGCAAAAATTTACATCTTATCCCAAAAATGCCTCTCAATAAAGATCAAAAATTTGATAAGGCAATGGGATGTTTAACATTATCAAAAGCCGGATCTTTTACAGTTGAGATTATACCTAAAGCAGGTTTACACGAAGGTGCCCCGAAAAAATTACCGCCATTTAAAAAACTGACTCAGGAAGAGGTATTCAAAATACCTGACATTGATGACAGAAAACGTTATGTTGCTGATCATAAAAAAAGAGAAGCTGACGAAGCTGAATATGAAAAAGAAAAAAAAGCTTTTAATGATAAAATTAGTCAGGAACTCGCAACATTAAGCTGGTGCTGGCAAGTAGTAGGAAATAAAATTGACCCTAAATTTATAAAACACCACATCGATTATCCTACAGGGATGCCCAAAAATCAACAGCAGTTATTTAATTTTCCTGAACTGCTCGTTGGAGGAGGCTTTGTATGGGTTGAAGCTTTTACTAAAAATGATCCCGGCACCGGAAAGACACCAAACGGATTGTTTGTCCGTGCTACAGGAGAAACACCAAAAATTGTTCGCGTTGCATGGACTGATTTTGATTGCAAACCAATTACTAATCCAGTAAAATTTGGCTCAAAAGTTTTACTTAATATATATACCACACATCTTTACGGGCAAGATCTGGAAGTTGGATTATGGGACAAAGATACTGTAGATGCTGATGATTTACTGCCAATTTCTAATAAAGATAATTTTACATGTGAAGCATTAATATATAAGTTACTTCCAAACGAAATAAACAAAACAGGAATTTCCGGAAATATAAAAATAAACGGAAAGTCAGAAACGCATGTCCAAAAAATAAAGATTGAGGTTTTAGTGGATCAAAAGTGGGAAGATAAAGCAGGTAGTAAATTAAAAATTTATCCAACAGTAAAATCGCAAGAAACCGGCAAGTTTTTACAAGTACCAAAAGATTGTTATTTGGAAGTAGCCCCTAATGGTAAAATGCACGAAACTGTTATTGAAGCTACTAATAATCCTGCCTTTGTTGGGAAAGTAGAAACTAATATTGCCAGTTTCAGACCCTGTAGATATGATAGTATTAAAGGTTCGTATGCTAAAAAAGCGAACAGAGAAAATAATGAGGCAATTGAAATTGAAATTTTCAATTCTAAAACTGAAGCCTCAAAACAAAAGTTGATTATGCCTGTAATAGCAGGTGTAAGAGAAGCGCGTAGAGATGTCAAAATTGTACTAGATTCAAAAACTGATGAATGCCTTTTTATTAATGACAAAACTAAATCTCATAAAGGAAAAGTTATAGATTTATCCTTAATACAAGGCAGTATTGTTATAGCGGACAGTACAAGAATTAATGAACATCTGGTTTTTAGCGAAAATAGTTTTAAAATAGGATCATTAAATTTCAGTAAGGAAGAAGAAGGACATTAAGACACTAATGACGATAACGAAATAAGTGCTTCTCACACAAGTCGTACTTCCAGTTTAAAAACTCCTTTGGGCATTTCCAGAACAGAAAATTCGACATTATATAAAGATAAAAAAACCACGGGCAAATATCCTAATTCAGATACAGAGGTAATTTTAGATATTGGATTCGATTATGGAAATGAATCTGCTATTAGTTTGTTAAAGTATATCTGGCCTTTACGACAGGGTGCATTACAGCATTATCCTATTATTTTGCAAACTTGTTGTTTTACAAAACAATTAGATGTTGTTGTTTATCCTGATATTAAATGGATATTACAATTTTCATATGACTGTGATCCCGAAGAATTTCAGGAAATGAGAAATGAAGAATATGAAAAGTATTTGGTAAGAGTTGAAAAATTAGATGAGAAATTAAAGCCAAAAGAAATTGCTTCAAAAATCAACAAAATAGACCAGGATATCGCAAATGCAAATCTGGGTTTAAGTGAAGCTAAAAAAAAGGATAAGGAAAAATTTAAAAAATTAATCTCGAAACTAAATGAAAGAAAGAAACAGCAATTAAACATTCAAAAAAAATACAATAAAGGCAAAGCTAAAGCAAAAAAACAACATAAGTCAGACAGACCCGATCTGTTCAGTTTTAAAGATAATGTTGAGTCAGGATTGTCAGACCTGGTGGTATCCTTAAATGTAGAGTATGACCGCCCAGGTGAAACAATTGAAATATCAGCAAGCTATAAGAGGTATATCAGCCTGGTAAAGCAAATAATTGAAATCACCAAAATGATTGAATTAATTTTGGATGGTAAAAAGAAATCAAAAAAGAAGTTAGACAAAAAATTAAAAGAAATTGATGAAGAAAAAGCATCCGAGCAATTGGCTAAAATTGGCGACGCATTAAAAGGCAGACCTTTGTTTTCTTTTGATGTCACTCCGCCTTCATTAGCAATATTAGGTTCATGGTATGCCGAAAATCCAAAAGATATAAATACAAGTCAGATAGGAATTGTTGGAGAGATTCAAATTTTAGCAAAGCCATTGATAGGAGCATCAGTAACAATGGATTTTTTAGCATTGGCACAAAAAGCGCACCCAATAGCAAGAGGCATTATTACATTAATTGATGTTGGAGCTGCGATAGGAGTTGGACCTGAAATAAATGTTAATTTAGAGATCAGTGGACAGTTAGAAATTAGTGGCATGCTCCGATACAACAGTGCAAGCGGGACAAGCAACTTAAATCAACAATCACTTGCAGGTGACGCTGAAGATGATAGCCCATTAACCGTAAATGGTATTTTTGGTTTGAAACTGGAAGCAAATATTAAATCTTCTAAAAAATTCTATACCGTATTGTTAGGAACTATATCAGCCTACGTAGAAGCCGGAGTTGAAATAGTCACAGGTTTTACTTTGTCAGGTGCTATTAAAGCAGATGATAAAGGATTTTATTTAGATCCTCTCTTAACTTTTCATGGTATAAAATTACAAATTACTGTTGCAGCCGGATATGCCGCTGAAAATTCTGATGGAGGTGAATATTCATCCGGCGAAGAATCAATGGAATTTAATTTAGTTTTGATGCATGAATATGAAGGTAGTTTTGAAGATTCAAATGGAAAAAAAATACAATTTTATTTAACTTAAATATAATCTCATGAAAATTATAAAAATATTTTATCTGATAACTCTAATGTCGCAAATAACGAGTTGTCAAAATAAAAATAAAAAAGAAATCAACAATCTAACTAATGCAGAATTTATACCCAATAAATCAAAAATAATGAAAAATAGTCAGGACATTTATTCCTTAAACAAAGAGATCAACAGATTTGAAAAAGAGTATCATTATGGAGCCTATGTTTATACTAACAATTGTTCATTTGAAATTCTTTTAAATGATTTGCCGGTAGTCAATCATTTTATGCCATCAAATGGAACACTAAAAGGTTCATATTATCCATTAAATTGGAATATTTCAAAAAACGGAATTCAAAATATAACAATTAAAATGTATCCGGGTTTTAATCAGGATGCAAATACATTTAATAAAACTTTAGAAAACAATTCAGCGATACAAATAAAAATAGTTAAATCATTTTTAGATAGTAATAATGCATTGACTGATGAACAAGAAGTTATAACCTACACTACTCCTCAAAAAAAAATAAATGAGACTTTAATTTCAGTATTTTCAGGCAGAACCTCCTATGAAGATACTTTCACATTTACTGCTGAGATTCCTTATGAAATACAAACTTTAGAAAACTCTGAAATTATCTTCACAAAAGATGTAGAAAAACTCAAACAATTAGAAAAAGAAGTAGCAACTAAATATAATGAAATTAGAGAGATTTATATGTCAGGTTCTAAAGATGAACTTGCTAATATGAATTATAATAAAGAAAAAAGAATTGCGCAACAAATTTATTTATCATCTGCTGGAATAAAAGACAGATGGGATAATGACTATCAGTTCAGAACGGATCAGAATCTTGATTTTTTTGATTTAAAACCTATTGAAAAATTTACTGTCAAATTCTACGCTAATGGAAAAATTGTATGTTTACAAAAAATAAACAATAAAAAATCAGCACTTTGGGGAGGATTTAAAAGAAAAAATAAAAAAGAGGTGACAACAACTTATATATCTCTTTATCTGCATCGTCCAAAAGGCAGTAATGAATTATTCGTTTATTAGGTATAAACTGCGTTAATATTCAATTTTTGCAGATCTCACTACTGATACAATTCAGCAGAAAAGCCGTTCAATTAACGGCTTTTTTCACACGAATCAATCCCCAATTTTTTCCAGGGCTGGAATATCATCCATTTTTGCAAGGCGTTCCGCTAAACCGGATCTTGCTTCTGCCAGTTCTTCTTCAGCCTTGAGTAGCTCCTTGTACCATTTGTCTTTTTCAAAACTGTCTGAACTTTCTATTTTACGCATGATTTCATAGATTTCACCTTCGGCTTCCATCACTTTCAATCTTTTATAATAAGTAAGGCTTTCTGTCATATGTGCAAGCGCAATCATAGCCGTTAAAAAAGGATGGTTATTGGTTACGTTTACATCCTTGATTTTACCATGCTCCAATTCTACTTTTAAGGCAAAAGCAAATTCTTCCATGTTAAACGCTTCATGTTTGCTCTCCGGATTTAAATATGCTTTTATTGATTCGACATTGTTCATGGTCGAAAGATCAACATCGGTTTCTTTTTCATCATTTAAATCTTTAAAAACAAGCCTGCCAATTACTCTTGCTTCATCTACTGTCGGGTCATTTTCCGGATTTTCAAAATCCCGAACCGACCAGTCCCAATTTTCCGGATGAACAGGTTTTATATACTTCTCACAAAAATCTGTTACATCATTTTTCAGGCTTACCAACTCATCGTCTCTTTTTACGTATACATCCTGATAAGCACCACTTTTCGTTCCCATAATCTATATCTTTTAAATATAAAACGACACATTATCGAAATATATGTGTCGTTAGTTTTATAATCAAAATTCTTTATTAAATATTTCTTCTTCCGCCAATTAAAGACAACAGGAATAATACTATAAATATAAAGAATAATACCTTAGCTATACTTGCTGCTCCGGCAGCTATACCTCCGAAACCAAATATTCCGGCCACAATGGCTAGAATAATAAAAATGACTGTCCAACGTAACATAATATTGATTTTTTTAGTTAATACTGATTTTGTTTGTTACTCAAATTTCGAATTTTAACAGGAAATCCATTAACTCAAAACATTATTTTATTATCTCAATCGAATAGTTCATTCTTAACCTGGATTAAGTTGATTTTGACTTATATAAACTATTTTTGTAATGTAAAAAAACAGATCATGAAAAAATATAACTTTCTAATATTAGGTAAAAATCAGCCTATCCTTGAAATTTTGCTAAGGCTGGTCAATGCCAATGAGAATTGGACTGCTGCTGGGTTTAATGATGAAGAATTGGCCAAAGATTACTTTTTACAGCATAAAGTCGATTTTGTTTTGTTAAGTTCAGCAATCGAAGACCATGTTGAAAAGGAATTTGCCGCATTTTGTTTACAAGCCCATCCGGGAGTCGAAATTATAGAGCATTTTGGTGGTGGAAGCGGATTATTGCAATCGGAAATTTATGACCGCTTGTTTAAGAGAGGAGAGCTTTAAAAATGGAGAAAAAGTATTCGGTTGCGATTTATCCTTCGCAGGATGTTATTGATTCTGTCAAAACAATGAAGGATTATTTAAAAAGCAAAATAAACTGGTATAACAGCTGTAATTCTGTAGCACATATTACGATCTGCGAATTCACCATTGACGATTCACAAATCGATACGTTCAGGCAAAAACTTTTTAAAACCTGTGATACTTTTACGCCTTTCTCTGTTCATCTGGATCATTTTTCTTCTTATGAAAACAGCGGTGCCTTTTTTATTGCGCCAAATGAAGATTCGAAAAATAAGCTGAAACCTGTCATGAAAAAGATTCAGGAAACCCTGAAATCTTTAAAACTTAAAAAAAGCGACGACCCTCACCTCTCGATTGGCAGGAAACTTACAGCTGAAAACCTCAAAATAGCCTCACAGCTTTTTACTACCATTGATATTGATTTTTTATGCAAAGAAATTGTTTTACGGGAACTCGATCCTGCTAAAAAGCAGTTTTTTGTTATTGATACTTTTACATTTAACGGAAATACACAGCCTGAGTTTGTTCAGGGAAGTTTGTTTTAATTTTGTAAAATGTTAGAGGTTAGAAAGTGAGTAGTAATTAGTTTTACATTTTACATCTCACATCTCACATCTCACATCTCACATCTCACATCTCACATCTCACATCTCACCTTTTACAACTCACAACTCACAACTCACAATTAGTTTCGTATATTTGAATTTTACAAATCAAAACAATATGAATTCCCTCGAACCATTTTATAAAGAAATTGCAGAATTAACCAATAACGAATCCAATTCGTTGTTAGATAACTGCATTCAAAAAGAGATCTGCCAGTTCAATGTTTTTAATATTAAAGAGCTTTTGGGAAAATGCACTATGCCTTATAACCGAAGAGCTTATTACAAAATAAGTCTTATTAAAGGCAGAAACAGAGCCGAATATGCGGATAAAATAATTGAAATTGATAAACAGGCCCTTTTATTTGCCACACCTAAAATCCCTTATAATTACATTCCGCAGGACGCCAACCAGACAGGACAATTCTGTGTATTTACAGATGAATTTCTAAATAAGAGCGGAATTGTTTTAAACGAACTTCCCATTTTTGCTCCGGACGGTTTTCCTGTCTTTCAGCTTTCGGACGAACAAATTACAGAAGTTGAATTCATTTTCAGCAAAATACAAAATGAAATCAATTCTGATTATGCTTATAAATACGATCTAATCCGAAATTATGTAGCAGAATTAATTCACTTCGGGCAGAAATTACAGCCAGTAACAGCCTTGTATTCCAAACACAATTCGGCCGCAAGGGTTTCTTCTTTATTTGCTGAGTTATTAGAAAGACAGTTCCCTATCGAATCACCGCATCAGAGGCTAGAACTGCGAACTGCAAAAGATTTCGCAGAAAGATTATCGGTTCACGTAAATCATTTAAACAAAGTTTTAAAAGAAAACAGTGGAAAAACAACAACCGAGTTAATCAGCAGCCGATTAACCAGCGAAGCCAAAATTCTTTTAAGACAAACCAACTGGAATATTTCTGAAATTGCCTACTCGCTTGGTTTTGAAGAACTGGCACATTTCTCGAATTTCTTTAAAAAACAAACCTCTTTGACACCATTAGCTTTTAGAAGTTAATTTTGAAAGTTTCAGGTTTAAAGTTTAAAGTTCGAGTTAGAAGTTGATTTTTGAAATTGTCATTGTTATTGTATTGTTATTGTCATTGTTATTGTCATTGTTATTGTCATTGTTATTGTCATTGTTATTGTTATTTGAATTTCGCAAACATCGGTTTGATATTTACAAATTCCGAACAAGGCTTCACTCCTACCTTTGACTTATCAATTTAAAAGATAAATCAAATGGCAGTAAATACAAAAATCGCCTTAGTTACAGGCGGAAGCAGAGGTTTAGGAAAAAATATGGCAATTGCAATTGCTAAAAAAGGAACCGATGTTATTATCACCTACAACAGCAAAAAAGACGAAGCTGAAGAAGTGGTAAAAGAAATTGAAAACTTAGGTCAGAGAGCATCTGCAATTCAGTTAAATGTTGCGGAGTCCGGTTCTTTTGATTCCTTTTTAGAACAGGTATCTTCTTCATTAAAGAATATTTTTAAAACCGATAAATTAGACTTTTTAGTAAACAATGCCGGAATCGGAATTCATAATTCATTTGCAGAAACTACTGAAGAAGAATTTGACCTGTTGACTAATATTCATTTTAAAGGACCTTTCTTTTTAACTCAGAAAGCATTGCCAATACTAAACGATGGCGGTGCAATTGTAAATATATCCAGCGGTCTGGCAAGATTTTCATTCCCGGGTTATGCTGCCTATGCTGCGATGAAAGGCGCGATTGAAACTTTGACAAAATATCAGGCAAAAGAACTGGGAGATAGGAAAATCAGGGTTAACATTGTCGCCCCTGGTGCAATTGAAACTGATTTTGGAGGCGGAGCTGTTCGGGATAATGATGAATTAAATCAACAGATTGCTTCAATGACCGCTTTAGGAAGAGTTGGTCTGCCTGACGATATTGGCAGTGTAGTTGCCTTTTTATGTTCTGAAGAATCCCGTTGGGTTAACGGACAGCGTATTGAGGTTGCAGGAGGAATATTTTTATAATCTCCTGAAGAATAAAAAAACAAAACCCGATGAGCTAAAAACTCGTCGGGTTTGTCGTTTAAATATCTGAATTAGTAAGTAAGCTTCTTTTAATTTTTTTCGATGCTGACATTAAATCCTCCATTTGCATCAAAAATGACATCGTAAAACTTTGAATCTTTTTCGACTCCAACTTCATAAGTAGTTTTGTTTTTATCATCCGCCACTACTGCAATTTCTTTTATCGTTTTTACCGGATAATTTTTTTTAAGATAGGTTTGTGCTTTTGAAGGGAGTTTACTCAAAGGAATCTGCAGCTCATACGCTTTCATATTTCCTAGATTGTCATAAATCGCAAGTGCTTTTGTAGTATGGTTTACATTGTATTTCGCTTCATAACGGATTTCATCATTATCATCGCCTACATATTCTTCAGACCAGACAGCTGTTTTCCCAGGATATTCTTTTTCAAAAGCTGCTCTTACCAGTTCCGGAGGTGTCACTGTTTTTTTCATATTTATTCCTTCCTGTGCAGTTAAAAAACTGAAGCTGAACACAATGAAAATTAAAGATATTCTTCTCATTTTTCAATCATTTAAAGAATTAATAATTCCGAAAACAGTACTAAATTTACTACTTATAAATGAATTAAGAATGAAGTTTCCTAAAAATATTATAATCTTAAGTAAAATATAAGACTGTTCAATTGTTGTGTGTAATGAATCAAAAAAGCCTGCAGAAATAAATCTTAGCAGGCTTCTTTTTTGAAATAACTGAATTAGTAAGCACTTATTTCTGAACTCTTATATATGGTCTTTATTCTTTAGTCGGTCAGTTAATTCTCTTCTGTAGGTAATACCAACTGGAAGTTTTTCATTTTTTATCACCACAAAGTCTTTTTCGCTTTCTTCAATTTTATCCAATGCTACGATATACGATTTATGAATACGCATAAAGCTTTTTTCAGGCAGGCATTTTTCTAATTCGGCAGTAGTAATTGATGCTAAATATGTTCTTTTTAAAGTGTGGATTTTTACGTAATTACCAAAACTCTGCGCAAACAAAAGCTGGTCTAATCCGATATCCATAAAATAACCATCGACTTTTACAGTAACTGAGTTGATGACTTCTTCTTCCCTGTTTTTTACATTTTCTGTAGCAAAAAAACGGTCAATTGCTTTTAAAAACCTTGGAAAATAAATCGGTTTCAGCAGGTAATCAATCACTCCGTAATCATAACTTTCAAGGGCAAATTCAGAATAAGCAGTCGTTAAAATCGTTTTAGGATGTGTTGGAATTATTTTCAGCAGTTCCATTCCTGAAATTTCGGGCATATTGATATCCAGAAACATCAGGTCAACTTTGTTTTCCCGAAGGTAATCCATTGCTTCTACCCCATTATAGCCCTGAAAAACGAGCTCTAATTGTGGGTTTTGTTTGATGTAATTGGCCAGAACATAATGCGCTGCCGGCTCATCATCAACGATAATGCATTTTTTGGTCTCCTTCATTATACAAACTTTTTCAGTTGTATTTTCAAATCTGCGATATACGTATTTTTATCCTCCTGAATGTCTAATTTATATTCTTTACCATAAATCAGGTTCAGTCTTTCGATTGTATTTTTCAAACCAATTTTAGTAGAAACTACATCCGTTTTCTTCGGAATAGAATTGACTACATGCAGATGCAATAAACCGTTTTCGACTGTAATTATAATGCGTACAAAACATTTTTCGATTGCGCAGGTTCCATGTTTAAAAGCATTTTCTATAAAAGCAATCAACAGCATTGGCGACACTTTATAGGCATTTTCGTTGTCAATTTTACAATCGTAGGTAATGTCGCAACGATACCCGACACGTTCTTTTTCAAGTTGAATATAACTGTTTATAAACTCCAGTTCTGCTTCAAGGGAAACACATTGTTTGTTATTGCTTTCGAGCTGGTAACGCATTAACTGTGATACTTTCATAATCAAATCCGGAGTTCGCTCGGGAAATTCTAAACTGATTCCGTAAAGTGTATTGAAGGTGTTGAATAAAAAATGTGGATTCAGCTGCCCTTTTAATGAATTCAGCTGCATTTGGTTGAAAAGCAGCGTTTCGTCTGTTTGTTTTTTATTGATCCTGTAAAATTTAAAAACAATAATCGGGCTCAAAATACAAACCAATGTCCCCAAAACACTGGCCAATTGATAGATATAACTGCGCTGGTGTGAATTCTGGTATAAGCGACAGTTCGCAAACATGCTTAAAGAAGTAATCTGATATAAAACGAGTGAGAAAAGAAATACCCCTAAAAGTGTTAGAAAAACATATGTTACAGGTCTTTTGTTTTTGAATAAAACCGGAAGTATAAAAAATCGGTTGAACTGAGCATGCATGTATAAAATACAGTAGAAAAAAATTCCCATCAAAATAGATACGAAAGAACTAAACAGCATCCAGTCATTTTTCAGGGTATAAACCGTGAATGAAAAAAGAACAACGGCAATTTCCTGCCACCATTTGTTTTCCATCATGTTACTCAACTTTTTATTCATCTTCTGCACTTAAATAGTTTACAAAGTACGAACAAATATTTAATTATTTTTTCCAAAAAATGACAAATTCAATTCGTCATTTATTAGTGGCGTACATCATTTATAAAGGTTTTTATTCTGATTTCAGAAATAAATTTGGTGCATAATTTCACACTTGGGTTTATGTATTTCAAAAAAATTACCTTTTTATTTTTCCTGATTTTTGCCCTAAACAGTCATTCTCAAACCTTGTCTTTAAAAGATGCCATAAAAACCGGGCTTGAAAATTACGGTTCAGTAAAAGCAAAAAACAATTATACGAATGCTTCACGGGAAAGCCTTAAACAATCCCGCCGTGACTACCTGCCTAACCTGAATTTATCAGCACAGCAGGATTACGGAACCGTAAACGGACAAAACGGGCCTCTCTATGGTTTTGGAGGTCTGGGCGTTGCATCTTCCGGATTACCGCTTCCGGAACAAAACTGGAATTCGGCTTTTGGTGCTCTTTATCTGGTGAATATGAACTGGGATTTTTTTACTTTCGGAAAAGCAAAAGAAAAAATCAATTTAGCGAAAGTTGATATTCAGGCGAAAGAAAACGATCTGAATCAGGAGAAATTCCAACTCGAAATTAAAATCTCTGCCGCTTATTTGAATTTACTGGCAAGTCAGCGATTACTTATTTCGCAGCAAAAGAATTTAAATCGTGCAGAAGTTTTTAAAAGAACGGCAGCTGCAAGGGTAAAAAACGGATTACTCGCCGGAGTCGATTCTACTTTGGCTACAGCCGAAGTTTCGAAAGCTAAAATGGCTTTGAATCTGGCTAAAAATTTCGTCAAGGAACAAAACAATAAACTGGTCGATTTAATGGGCGTTGCACCACAGGATTTTGTAGCCGATACTCTTTTTGTAACCCAGATTCCGAAAGAACTTATCAAAAGTGATGCTTCAACAGACAGTCTGCATCCTTTGTTGAAATTCTATAAAACCAAAATCGATTACAGCAATCAACAGGTTAAATTGTATAAACGTTTTTATTATCCAACCATGAGTGCTTTTGGGGTTTTACAGACCAGAGCTTCAGGATTTGATTCGTCTTATGCGACTGATCAGACTGCTTTTAACCGAAATTACTGGGATGGCGTGAATCCGGATCGTACGAATTATTTAATCGGGGTTGGAATTACGTGGAATTTAACCACTCCATTCCGCTCAAACAAACAGGTCAGTGCACAAAAATTTGTTTCTCAGGCCTTGCAGGAAGAATACAACCAAGCCGACAGAGAACTAAAATCGCAACTGAATTTTGCCGAAGATAAAATAAAAATCACTCTGGAAAACTACGCCGAAGCGCCGATTCAGGTCAACGCCGCACAAAGAGCTTATCTGCAGAAATCAACTTTATACAAAAACGGACTGACCGATTTAACCGATTTAACGCAGACAATGTATGTTTTAAACCGTGCTGAAATCGACCGCGATATTGTCAACAATAATGTATGGCAGTCGTATTTGCTAAAAGTAGCCGCAACAGGCAATTTTGACTTATTTATAAATGAATTTTAATTATAGCGCCTAATGAATTTAATACGTTTTGCACTCCGCAAACCCATCTCTATACTGGTATTGGTGGCCGGTTTATTTTTCTTCGGAATTGGTGCCATCAAGGATATCAAGGTAGATATTCTTCCGAAAATGAACCTGCCTGTAATTTATATTGCACATCCCTTTGGTGGTTATACACCGGATCAGATGGAGGCTTATTTCGCCAAAAATTATGTGAACATTCTTCCTTTTGCCAATGGTATAAAATCGGTAGAAACCAAGAATATTCAGGGGTTGATGATTATGAAATTAACCTATTATGAAAACACCAATATGGCGCAGGCTGCTGCCGAATTAGGAGCTCTTTCGAACCGTATTCAGGCGGCATTTCCACCCGGAACACAGCCTCCGTTTATCATTCGTTTTGACGCTTCTTCCCTGCCAATCGGACAATTGGTTCTGAGCAGTAAAATCCGTTCCAACAATGAATTACAGGATTTGGCCAACGTTTATGTTCGTGCTTCGTTTACTGCTATTCCCGGTTTATTGTCTCCGGCTCCCTTTGGCGGAAGCCCAAGAACCGTAGAAGTTAACGTGGATCCGGATTTGCTGCGTTCACACAATATGACGCCCGATCAGATTGTAGAAGCGATTCGCATCAACAACCAGACAGCGCCATCCGGAAACGTGAGAATTGGCGATATCAACTATATTTCGCCAACCAATAATACGATTAAGGAAATTAAGGATTTTGAGCAGATTCCGTTGTTTAAAGGCGGGGTTCAAAACCTGAAATTAGGTGATGTGGCAACCGTAAAAGACGGTGCCGATGTTACGAATGGATATGCTTTGGTAAACGGAAAACGTTCGGTTTATATCAGTATTGCAAAAGCCGGAGACGCTTCGACCTGGGATGTGGTTCAGAAATTAAAATCCGAATTGCCTAAGATTCAGAGCACGCTTCCTGAAGATGTTACTTTATCATACGAATTTGACCAGTCGGTTTATGTAATCAATTCGGTTAAAAGTTTGATCACCGAAGGAATTATCGGAGCGGTTTTAACCGGATTAATGGTTTTATTATTCTTAGGTGACAGGCGTGCAGCGTTAATTGTGATTTTAACCATTCCGATTTCGATTATTTCGGGCGTTTTATTTCTGAAATTATTCGGACAGACCATCAACTTAATGTCACTGAGCGGACTCGCATTGGCGATTGGAATTCTGGTAGATGAAAGTACCGTTACGATAGAAAATATCCATCAGCATCTCGATATGGGCAAGCCAAAAGCACTCGCCATTTGGGATGCCTGTCAGGAAATTGCTTTACCTAAATTACTGATCCTGCTTTGTATTCTGGCGGTATTTGCACCTGCGTTTACAATGGTTGGTATTCCCGGAGCGTTATTCTTGCCATTGGCTTTGGCAATTGGATTCTCTATGGTGATTTCGTTTTTACTTTCTCAAACTTTCGTACCTGTAATGGCAAACTGGCTGATGAAAGCACATCCAAAACACGAGCATACACCTGAAATTACAGACGATGAAGCCGAATTTAACGCCTGCGGATTAACACCTGAATCTGAAAAAGACCTGATTTCGCAAAAGAAAGTAATGGTCGAAAGAGAAGATTTTAATAATGACGGAAAACTGGGCGCTTTTGAGCGGTTCAGAAACCGTTTTATGAGAACTTTAGACCGCTTATTTGTTCATAAAAAAGCAACGAGTATTGCTTATCTGGTTTCTGCAACAGTGTTAGCGATAGTTTTGATAAGTTTTATTGGAAAAGATGTTTTCCCGAAAGTAAATTCGAGTCAGTTTCAGCTGAGAATGCGTGCTCCCGACGGAACCCGTCTGGAACGTACCGAAGAAAAAGCCATTGTAGTTTTGAAAGAACTAAAGAAAATGGTAGGCAATGAGCATATCGGAATTTCATCGATTTATGTGGGTCAGCACCCGTCTTTATTTTCCATCAACCCGATTTACCTGTTTATGGCAGGTTCACATGAAGCGGTTTTTCAGGTGAGTTTAAAGGATTATCATGCTGATATGGATGAGTTTAAAGACGAATTCAGGGCAAGAATCAAAAAAGTGCTGCCTGATGTAAAAATGACTTTTGAGCCTATCGAATTAACGGACAAAGTTTTGAGTCAGGGCTCTCCTACTCCAATTGAAATCCGAATTGCAGGAAAAGACAAAAAACGAAATGAAACGTATGCGAATCAAATCGTTGAAAAATTACAGAAAATAAATTATTTCAGGGACGTACAAATTGGTCAGCCGATTCACTATCCGGCGATGAATATTGATATTGACAGAACACGTGCTGCAGAGCTTGGCGTGGATATGAATGATATTTCGCGTTCGCTGATTGCTTCGACCTCATCATCCCGATATACCGAAAAAAATACGTGGATTGACGAGCGAACCGGTTTATCTGTAAACGTTCAGGTTCAGGTTCCGTTGAACCAAATGAAAAGTAAAACCGATATCGGCGAAATTCCGGTATTGAAAAACTCGCTTCGTCCTGTTTTGAGTGACGTAGCAAAAATTACACCCGGCTATGTGAGCGGTGAAAATGACAATTTAGGGGCAATGCCATACATTACAGTGACAGCAAACATCAATCAGACCGATTTGGGGACGGCAGCGAAAGATGTAGATGCGGCGATCAGTTCATTAGGCGAATTACCACGTGGCTTGTTTGTCACGCCAATTGGACTGAGTAAAGTATTGAGCGAAACATTAAGCAGTTTACAAACCGGTTTATTGGTTGCGGTCTTTGTAATCTTCTTAATGTTGGCCGCTAATTTCCAGTCGTTCAAGGTTTCTTTGGTGATTTTAACCACAGTGCCGGCGGTAGTTTTGGGAGCGTTGTTAATGCTGACTATCACAGGCTCAACGCTTAATTTACAATCGTATATGGGAATTATCATGTCCGTTGGAGTTTCGATTGCGAATGCTGTTTTACTGGTCACTAATGCCGAACAACTGCGTAAAATAAACGGAAACGCCTTAGAGTCGGCTCGTGAAGCTGCAGCGCTGCGTCTTCGTCCGATTATCATGACTTCGGTAGCGATGATTGCCGGAATGCTGCCAATGGCAATTGGTCATGGCGAAGGAGGCGATCAGGTTTCCCCGTTAGGAAGAGCGGTTATTGGCGGATTATTATTTTCGACCTTTGCCGTATTATTGATCCTGCCTCAGATATTTGCCTGGGCACAGGAAAAAACAACGACACAATCTGTTTCTTTAGATCCCGAAGACGAAGAAAGCATTCATTATATTTCATCAATAAGTAAGTCGAAAGTTGGAAAGTCATAAAGTTGAAAGTAATAAAGTTGGTAGTTCAAAGTCCAAAGTCGAAAGCCAATTGGTGCTGCAAGTAATCGACCCACTTTTATCTTTCCGCCTATTTAAGTAACCAACATAGCATAATGTCATATTTAAAAAGATATAAAACACTTATTCTCAATAGTTATTCACGACATTTTTTCTTTTGACTTTAGGACTTTCAAACTTTAGACTTAAATAATACATTATATCATATTTTATATAAAATCATAAAATGAAAACTAAAATACTACAACCAATCGCGCTGTTTTTTGCAGCACTATTTTTCCTGAACAGCTGTAATTCTAAAAAAGAAGAAACAGTTACGGCAGAAATAGAACCGAAAACAGAAACGTTTCTGTTAGCCAAAGAAAAACTGACCACCGAATTGCGTTTACCGGCCGAACTGACCGGTTTCCAGCAAGTCGATTTGTATGCCAAAGTGAGCAGTTTCGTGAAAACATTAAAAGTTGATATTGGTTCGAAAGTAACCAAAGGACAGCTTTTGATTGTTCTGGAAGCACCTGAAATCAGTTCACAGCTGGCTGCTGCCGAATCAAGACTGAAGTCAATGGAAGCCATTTACGCCACCAGCAAAAGCACCTACAACCGCTTGTACGAAACAAGCAAGGTCGAAGGAACGATTTCTAAAAACGACCTTGAAATGGCAAGCGGAAAGAAAAACTCTGACTACGCCCAATATCAGGCAGCGATTGCTGCTCATAAAGAAGTAAAAATCATGAGAGGTTATCTGGAAATCCGTGCTCCTTTTGATGGTGTTGTGGCAGCAAGAAACGTGAATTTAGGAACTTTTGTTGGTCCTTCCTCAAGTTCCCCATTATTGACGATTCAGCAGCAAAACAAACTGCGTCTGGCGGTTTCGGTCCCGGAATTGTACACCGGATATTTACACAACGGCGACGAAATGAGTTTTAATGTAAAATCATTGCCGGATACTTTTAAAGCCACGATTACCCGAATGTCAGGCGCTTTGGATTTAAAATTACGTTCTGAGCGTGTAGAAATGGACGTTCACAACACCAAAGGAAACTTATTACCCGGAATGGTTGCCGAAGTTTTACTACCACTTAACGCCAAAGACAGCACGTTTGTAGTACCAAAATCGGCTTTGGTAAATGCTGCCGAAGGTATGTTTGTCATCAAAGTGGTCAATCACAAAGCCACAAGAGTAGATGTCAAAAAAGGAAGGGAAATCGACGATAAAATTGAAATATTCGGAGACCTGAACCCAAAAGATAAACTGGTAAAAATCGCCAGTGAAGAAACTAAAGAAGGTGATGTTATAAAGGAATAAGCTGTACGCTTAATTATTGATTTGTTTGAAAATGCTGTGAAACTTTAGGGTTTTGCAGCATTTTTTTGTTTGGAGCTTGTTCCTGCTATTCGTTACAAACGAAGTTCACTGAACTCCGATTAAAATGAATTCAAGTGAAGTAATCTTTTGTGCCGAACGCCGGCACAAAAGGATTTTCACTTCTATCAAGGCTAAAAACATATTGAATATAAGAAATTAGTTTTATTCTTCTAAATTCAAATCTAATTGATTGCTTACCTTTAAATCAATTGAGATACCATCATATTTACCAGATAGATAATCTTTTTCAAAGGAAGCATCTTTTCTTATTTTCTTTTCAAATAAACTTTCTAATCTTGTTATTCCATACTTATCTTTACCAGCGATGATAACTTGATCTCTTCTAAAAAGTTTATTTGTTGAATTTATAAAAGTGGAATTATGTGATGCTATAATTAATTGAGCATTATAAGGATTATTCTCTAAAGAATTAAAAAGTTTAATTATGGCTTTACATAATTCTGGATGAAGTCTAGAATCAAATTCATCAATGATTAGCACTGTACCTTTAGTTAAAGCTTCAATTATTGGACCTGATAAAGCAAAAAATTTCCTAGTACCCAAAGATTCTTCAGAATTTAAATCAAAAAACTCTACACCTTCAATATCTTTATTCTCATTGTAGACATAATGTTTTGTACTTACAATATTGTTTTCGGGACTTTTCTTCAATAACATTTTAACAAAATCCTTTGGTAATTCTGATTTACTCAGTAAGTCTTGATTTGAGACTTTTTCAACTTTTACTTCGTTAAATCCAAGCTTTGCACTTCGTAAAAGATTATTCATCATAAGATTAAACTTACTATCATTAAGCATCTTTCCAGTATATTCCCGAGAACTAAAATCATTAACTCCAGAAATAAAAGTAATATCCCTTATTTCTTTAGTCAACATAGTTGATAAAGTATCATTGAATTGTGCACAGACAGATAAAAAAAGTGCGTTTTCCCTTGTAATTGTAAATAATTTTTGAGTCTCAATATCAAACTTTTTACCAAGTTCGATTTCTTGTAGTGTCCTTTTAAACAATACATATTCTTTAGTCTTACTTTGATAATATAAATATTCTGAATGAACTTTTTGAGTATCTACTTCAAAACCATATCTATATTTTTTATTATCGACTATAAATTCTATTTCAAAAAAACTTGGTTTATCAATTGTTTCAGTAGATAATTTAAATCTTTCTACCGTAATCTCATCTCCAGATGTCGAGTCTTTTGATGAGGTCAAAATAAGCCACTTCATAAAAGAGATAGCTCTAAATAGATTACTTTTTCCACTGGAATTTGCACCATAAACAACTAAGCTTTTTAAAAGACTTAAATCATTTATGGGAGACTGAAAAATATTATCATTTCTATACTCTGTTAATGAGGTAGCAGATAAGTTTATTGATGTATTTTCTTTAAAAGACAAAAAATTACATACAGAGAATTTTACGAGCATTTTTTATATATAAATATATGTTTATAGTACAAAAATATAAAAACATGAGAGATATACGTGAAAAATAACAAAAAATATTTTTTAAAATAAAACATTTTTTATACATTTGTACGACATTATCTCAAATATCAACAAATTTTAACACAATAATGATATCGAAACATATAAATTATCGACAAACACACGAATTAAGCCGATAAAAAACACTTTTAAACCTTGAAAATTAAGTATGATTAGCAACATTAATATACTATATCAACCGTCAAATTCTTTATGTCGTGAAGTTAAAGGAATATTGTTTAACTGTAAATTGAAAAAAGATGGCAACAAATCCACCTAAAGACAATTCAAGAAAAGGAGCTGTAAAAGATAGAACTCAAGTTTTAAATCCCAAAACCGGATTGTGGACTAAAAGAGACTCTGAAACAGGGCAGTTTATGGATGTAAAAACCTCAAGTCCTACTCCTTTTAAAGGCGTTACCAAAGAAAAATAACACCAACAAAATCAATGAAGAAGGTTAATGCCTCCTTCATTTAAAATTAAAGTAAGTAATCAATTATGTACAAGTAAAAAAGCAACTTAAAAAATAAATCCTAGTACCAAAGGAGTATATATAATTTTTTATTTGTGCCAATCAACTCAAAAATTAAGTTTAACTAACCAAAAAAAAGAAAAATGGCAAAAGATTATGCTGAATTAATAAATAGAATAAATTTAAGAAGCAATCCTGATTTTTATCCCAGAAAAGTTATGTTTTCTGAAAATAAATTGGGATCTAAACTTTTCAAAGCTCTAAGTATAGATTATTCTGATGTGACAAAATATGTAAAACAAGCAATGCAAGGCGTTGCTCCTGAATACACAAAAAATAGTAAATTGGCTGCTGACCAAATAGAAGCTCATCTTAAAAAAAGTCATGGGAAAGAAGTTCATTTTGAACGACAAGGTTCAGTAATGACTAACACTCATATTCTAAAAGATAATGATGTTGATTTAGTCCAAATAACTAATAAATCAAGTAAAATTGATCATCATAGATTAAAAAAAGCTTTAGAAAATCCTTCCCAATTAACTAGTGTAGAAATAACAAATCTAAAAAAACACTCTGATGATTTTCGTGCATATGAAGGAAATCAATTATCAGATTTAGGTCTATTAAGAAAAAAATCAGAAGAAATTCTTACCTCAACTTATAAAGAAGTAGACATTACTAAGGATAATTGCATTTATGTGAAAGTCTCTTCTCCTAAACGAGATGTAGATGTGGTAACTGCTACTTATTACAAGGGGATTGATTACATGAAAACTAATCGAGACTACAGAAGAGGTATACAGATTTACAATAAAAAAACTGATAGCATAGGAGAAGTTGATTATCCTTTTTGGAGTATCCAAAGAATTAATGAAAGAAGTATACTTACTAGTGGACGTCTAAAAAACATGATTCGATTTCTAAAAAATGTGAAATACGATTGTGAAAACATAGATAATAAGGGAAGCATAAGAAGTTTTCATATTAATGCAATATGTTACAACGTCAATGTAAATAGATATCAATATGAGCATTATTTGGATTTAGTTTCGGTTCTAAACGATGAAATTACACATATTCTAAATGATAAAGCATATAGAGATAAAATAATGTCAGTAGATGGTACAGAAAGTATTTTTGAAGTTAACTGTAATAAAAAACTTGAAGAATTAGAGTTTTTGCGTCAAGAAATTGATTCAATTTTAGCTGATTTATCAAATCAAAATTTACTAATTGGTTAAATAAATATGATACAGCTAAAAATGACAAAATTAACAAAATGGATTTCTACAAACATTTGGATAATAAAATGGAGTAGTTATATCTTAAACACCGTATCAATTCTTATTGTATTATTATGGCTTTTTGAATCAATTATAGAAGAAAATCTTGAAATAGAATTTATAATTGATTTAGAAGCTTTATTTGCAGTAACAACAGGATTACTAGTTGTAATAAATCAAATTTTAAGAAATTTGCTTAAAGATGCAGAGTATTCCCCAGCCTATGCACTTGCAGTAGGATATATAAACAATTTTATTGCTCCAGTTATTACGCAATTAAAAGAAAATGGCACAAAAAATCCGAAATTGTGTATTTATCGCCCGTCTCATTTTGACGAACTAACTTCTGAAAATGTCGATAGAGTTAAAGCAGATTTAATTCACAAAAAATACGAACTAACTGAAATAAATTTAAAACTAAAAGGAGCTAGGGCAAGAGATATATTAACTCTTAACAAAAAAGACAAAGTACATACATATTTTGATTTTCCGAATACCTTACTTTCATTATATGGCTATGTAGATTATAAAATTGAAAGTAAAGCAAATACAAGCATTGAGAAAATAAAGAATGACTTAATTGCGGAGCTAATCGAACAGTTTTATGTGAAGATTGATGAAATGATAAAATCTAAAAACTTACAGAATAACATTTCATACTGCGACAAAAATCTTACCGCTTTGTAAAATAAATTACAGCCAATTTTAAAACCCCGCCCCCGCTCTCCGAAGTGTTCTCATGAAAAGCTGCGCAAATGTCTATGACTTTGCGCAATTTTTTTAACCCACTTATAAACTCTAAACCTCTCAAAAGTCTCCCGACTTTTTACAAAAATTTCTTAAACAGCAATAATCGCAAAAACGTTATATTTATAAAAAACTTAAAATGAAAGATTTTAATTACTACGTTGATATTTATAAAGAACAGCTTAAAAAGGGTGATATTCAGGAAGCTTATGTTGGCCTTGTTAAGTATGTAACAAGACTTGGGACAACTTTGTCAAAAAACCTTTCAGGACACTATTCATTCGGAAGTCTTTTTCAGGGGTATATGGACTATACATATTTCTACTACTCAAACGACTTCCTAAAAAAAAGAAAACTGAAAATGGGACTTGTGTTGAACCATTCAAAAATGCAGTTTGAAATTTGGCTGCTCGGACAGACAATTCCTATTCAAGAAAAATATTGGGAATACTTTAAATCGACTAAGTGGAATGAAGACAAAACGACCCGACCTCAATATTCAATTCTGGAAACTGTGCTAATAGAGAAACCAACCTTTAACGACCTGGATAAGCTATCAAAAGAGATTGAAGGAAAATTAACTTCGATTACTGACGAGATAATTGAAGACATAAAAAGGAGTAAATTAACATAAAGAAACGAAACCTACCCCACTCCCACACAAATCCTTTTCCTCGCTAGCGTAAGCGTTCCTCTCGTGAATTCGATAAATGAAAACCAAAAAACCAATCACGCAGATAGTAAGTAACGATAACACAGAATTGTTCTGCACAATTATAAACAAGTAAAGAAATTAAAATGAATAGTAAATTACATTTATCCGCAATATTAATTTTATGCTCTCAATTTTTTTATTGCCAAGTTGGAATCATCAGCAACATCAATGAAAGCATGGGATATTTTAATTCTGACAAATTAAGTAAGATAAAAGCTAATATAGAATACTCCTTAGATTTTAATATAAAGGATTTAACCGAAAAACTTTTAACTGCAGAACAGATTAATCATAAATTTTTAGAATATGATTTTGCTAATATTGAAAAATTAAATGATTTAAGAAGAATTGATAAAAGTATTATAGATACACTTTCAAATTTTTGCACAAATAATTCTATACAAGATTTAATAATCTTTAGAAAGCTAACCCATTACGATCCTTTTTATGCAACAGATTTATTTTTCTATACTGAGCATAATTTTTCAATTTTTACAATAAATTCATATAGTGCAAATAAAGCATTTTTCTTTTCAAATTTTAGAATTTATCATTTCAATAACTTAACTAAAGAATTAATAATCCCTCCTACAAATAATAAAGTAAATCTTAATACGCTTCAACTGGAAAAATTTGAAAATCCTGTTTATGACTTAGACAGTAAAAAACTAATAAATTCTAAAGTTTCTGATTATTACATAACTGAGTTTAAGAATACAATCACTAACGCTTTAAAAAGCTTCAAATTAAAAAGTTAAGTTCTCACTACTAACGTGAGCGTTCCCCGCTCCCGCACGAACCCTTTCCTGTGGGCTTATAAATCAAAATTTCTTATATCTAAAAAACATTCTAAACTGTATCATCCATCAGACCTAAATGTCCTGATTTATCAATAGCATAAAGGCGATAAAAAAAACTAAATTTCTTATCTAGCCCCGATGGGAGGGAAAATCCTTTTATTTTTTTCTTTAAAAAATAAAAGATTGGAAGGACAGCGGGACTAAAAGCTATTATGAGTACCCATTTTCTGCTTCTAAAAATAATGAAACTCAAAAGCCACACGAAAGGATTCGTGCGGGAGCGTGGGGAAACTTGCAAAAATACTTTTAAGAGCAGGCTTTATTAATTTCCTGAATATGGATTTACAAATTTCCGTCAAGCATTTGCTGTGCTATTATTGGCCAATAGTTTTCCTTTTTTGACCAGACATCAGGATCGATATTTTTAAAATCAATTATTGCTTCATTCACCATGATGATGGCAAGATCTTCATCAACTGCCCCCTGAATATCAGTACAATATTTTGAATATCTTAATATAGTCCTCTGAAATGTTTCAACTGAAGAATTTACAAATCTTTTAAACTGCGGTTCCATTGCAAACACTCCTTTATACTCCCCATCGCAACATATTGGAATGTTGCTGTCATACCCTAATATAATTGCATTTTGAAGAAATTCAAATTCCGAAATGATATCAATATGTCCGAAACTTCCAACAGTAAGTCCATTCTCAACTAAGAAAGCAATGTCATGTTTTTCTAAACCAATTTTGTCTAAATCTTTACCTTGGAGTATTTTTTTTATTATCATTTACAGAATTCTAAATCATTATGTTTTTTTAATTCATAAAAAAATTTATTCCATTCAGGCATAAGTAATTCAAAGACAGAATATTTTCATGAACTTACAATCAAATTAAAAAGTATAATTTTTTGGGCTGTTAATTTGAGACAGCTCTTTTCAATTAATATCACAACTTTTGCAATCTAAAAAATTATTGTTTAATCATTTTTTTGATTGTAGAGCCATTTTCAGACGATACTTTTAGAAAATATAAGCCGGAGGTTAGATGATGTGTTTCAATTCTTCCCTCTGGATTTAAAGTCTGACTCAAAAGAACTTTTCCAGTGCAGTCGATCATTTCTATTTGTACAGTATTTTTTTCCTTCAGCTCCAATGTAATTACATCCGAGAAAGGATTAGGATACACCACGACTTCTTTTTGAGAACTAAAATCTGTTTGTGCTAACGTTCCTTTTGCTACTATAGATTTAAATTTACCCCATTCCTCATGTGCCTGATAAGCTGCTACACTCGATGCAGGAACTTGTAATGTACAAAAGTATAGTGAAACGCCATTAAAAAAGTTTGATGTGATAGGTAACGGAACCGGAGAATCACACACAACTAATGTTAAGCTGCTATTGCTAAAAATATCATTTGAAAAGGAAGTGAGAGAAGAGGGTATAGTGACACTTTTTAATGCAAAACAAGATCCAAACGCCTTTTCACCTATTGTTGAAATTGACTTAGGAAAATCAATTTTCGCTAACTTTGTAGCATTAAAAGCATAAGCCTCAATAGTAGTAAGAGATTTAGGAAATACTACGGACTCTAAGTTTGAACAGTGAAGAAAAGACATCTCAGGTATTGCAGCCATAGAATTTAAGAATTCTACTGATTTTAATTGATAACAAGCCATTAAAAACCTTTTTCCAATGGAAGTTACAGAACTCGGAATTGTCACTGAAACTAAACTTGAACAAGTTTCAAAAGCTGATTCACCAATAGTAACAACCGAGTTCGGAATAATTATTTCAGTTAAATCCCTACAGGCATTAAAAGCCTTAACTCCAATTGTAGTGATGGTATTAGGAATCGATATACTTTTTAAAAGGGCAGAATTCTCAAATGCACTGTCTCCAATCGCTGTGACAGTGTATTGTTTTGCGTTGTATGTAACAGTTGAAGGCATAACAAACTCTCTGGGAAAACCATTCATCTTTGAAAAAGTTACAGTTGTTTCACTTGTAATGGTATATTGCGCATTTTCTATTAAAAAATCCTGTGCTAACCCTCGAGCGGCACTTACAAAAAATATAAATAATAATACTAATCGTTTCATAATTTAAATAATTTTAGAAATATGTAAGACGAAATTAAAATTTTCACATTTTTCCTACATCATTATAAATGAGTATTTTTAATGTTTACTCCACTTGCTTATTTAAAATTTTAAGTGATTTTCCATATAAAATCCTGAAAGATAGAATTCCTAAACCCGATCACAAAGTATATTTGAACTTGTAATTACAAAAAAAAATGCAAGACCAATTCTGGCCTTGCATTTATTATTATATTTGGTAAATCTAATTAAAATAGCTTTACACTGTCTGACGTTCGTGTTTTCCTTCTTTAATTTCTTCTACCATTTTTTTATTAAAGGCAGGCAGATCATTAGGGTTTCGGCTTGTAACCAATCCATTGTCTACGACTACTTCTGAGTCTTCCCATTGTGCCCCGGCATTTTTTAAATCGTTTTTAACAGAGAAAAACGAAGTTACTTTTCGGCCTTCTAAAACATCCGCATCTACCAGAATCTGTGGACCATGACAAATAGCCGCTATTGGTTTTTTATTTTCAAAAAAAGAACGTACAAAATTTACTGCAGCTTCTTCTCTTCTCAACAAATCCGGATTTATTACTCCTCCAGGCAGAACCAAAGCGTCGTAATCTGCTTCATTTGCCTCATCTAGTACTACATCAACATTGTATTCGTTGCCCCAATTACCGTCTTTCCAGGATTTGATTGTTCCTGGTTTCAAACTGATGATATCTGCATTCCACCCCTGCTCTTCCAGATAGGCCTTAGGCGATGCTAATTCTGATTCTTCAAAACCGTTTGTGGCTAATATTGCTATATTCTTTTTCATAATTTTAAATATTAAACGTTATTAATTTGATTTATTTTAAAATTACTTATTTCATACAGCAAGGGAAAAGACATGATGTTAAACCTTTGTTTAATAAAAGTTAATTAATTGAATTACAATTAATTATTAAAAAATAAATTAAAATTATGTAAGATCGGATTTAATTTCTTTACTATTTTATCACACAGAGCTTTACCCTTCAGGAATAATAAGTAACACAAAAGACGTGATAAAAAAATCTAAATTTCTAATGTAGCCCCGATGGGAGGGAAAATCCTTTTATTTTTTCTTTAAAAAATAAAAGATTGGAAGGACAGCGGGACTAAAGGTCATTAAGAGGCTCCTTTCCTGCTTCTAAAAAAGATGCTGATCTTTCGGTGCTGATTAAATTCGAATAATCACAATCTGGATTACAAAAAATCACTATTTATAAGTATCATTTTTTTAGTTTTTAATAAAAAATATACCTCATATTTGCAAATCTGCACAATGATAAAAATAGTGCAGATCGTTATTTTTAAGAAACTTACAACAAAAAGAGTTATGAAATCAAATTATTTACCACCAACTTATTTTGAGAATTTCGTTGTATATGACAATGAAAAATATTTTAAAGAAATTAAAGATATTGAATGGCGTGGCCAAATCAAATCTTCAGCAAATAACAGAAAATTTAAGATCAAATATTACGGTGATATGCTTGAAGACTACAATTACATCGTCTGGACAGATTTTGCGCCATCTTTAATTTTTGCAGTTGATGTAGAAACCGGTGAAGAAATTTTACTATTTGACGGGGCAAAGCACGGCTACAATTCTATGTTATGCGACACATTTACGGATGAACAGATTACTAACAGGCCTTTAACCAAAATGTTTGCTGATAATTTTGGTTCTGATACTTTTGAAGTCATTGTATCAATTTATTTCAATATCGATTACGACGAAGAATTAGAAGAATTTCTAAACGAAAACGGCGAAGTAGAATTAGTATCCGGAGAAATAGTTTCTGCTGATCTTTTAGTACGAAATGGCTTGATTTCATCGAAATCAGACTAATAAATGAAAACGGGCAAGAAACTGTAATTGTTGAGGAAGAACTTGCCTGACGTTCCAGTAATATATCATGTACAAATTATAAAAACAATAGCTACAAAAAACTATATTCAATTTTATACATCACACCTTAACCATTTCACGCAACCTTTTGTAAATAAGTCATCTATATAGGTAAACAACTTATTATGAAAAAAACAATACTCCTAATCCTGACTGGATTTATGATGAATGCCTGCAGTTCAGATGACAACAAGGTCAATAGCTCTGACTATCCTGAATATATTACTAAAAATTCTATTGTCTCAGCTATAAATTTTATGCCTGAGGAAGTATATCCGGGTACAAATGAATTACAATCGCCTGTTTTAAAATTAAAACTAATTACTGAAGAGGAATTTCCGTGTATTAATTATGGTATAAGCACTACCCAGTTTTCAAAAGGAAACGAACTAATTGTGAGATTTGACAAAATAGCAGAACCCGGAGGCTGTTTTACTGCAATCGGGCCAGCAATCTCCTACATAGACTTACCGGAAAACACAGAGAAAATTACGTTTATAAACGGGGATAAAATTGATCAGTATTCTATAGACATTAATGACCAAAAAATAGCTATCAAACTCATTGAAAAGCACTTCACAACATCCTTATATAGCAAAACTTTTAGAATTCCTGCAAATTCATTTGCCTACGTGTGCGGAACGAATAAAAATAATACGCAAATTTATAATGATTTTTATGGGCTGATAAAGCAAAATCCAGATTTTACAGAATTTGCGTTCGAAGGCGAAGGAAGAATACCTTACCCTGAAACTACTAACGGAAATTGGGTCAATCATCCTTCCAAATTTTTTAAATATAAAGATGTTAAGGAATTCAACAAACTGGCGAGTATGTTAAATAATTACTCTGCTACAAATATTGAAAAAAATGCTGGTGTCAGTATTTCTATTTACGGTTGGAATAACACCAAATTCTATAGTTGGATTGAAAATTAAAGATTCGGCAAAAAATGTTATGTAAATTATTAAATCAGTACGCTAGCCTGATCCATATCCTTTTAATCCATATTTTATTTGTAATTAAATTTTTATATTTTTGAGATTAAAATAAAATACTGAAAATCAAATGATTTTCATTTCTGTTTTTTTTTTTTAATTATTTAGTCAATCATTACAATATATATTAAAGAATGAAAAATATACCAACTTTGTATGAATGGGCTGGCGATATGGATACTTTTGAAACTTTATTTTCTAAATTTTACGAAAAAGTACTGAACGACGAAATATTGGGCGAAGTCTTCAAAAATATGTCGCCTGATCACGTTGAACATGTCGCACATTTTGTTGCAGAGGTTTTTGGCGGTGAAAAATTATATACTTCCAATGACAATGGCAGCCATGCGAAAATGATTGGGAAACATATTGGTAAAATGCTGACAGAAGAAATGAGGCAGCGCTGGGTTCATTTACTTTTGCAAACTTCAGATGAAATTGGTTTAAAAAGTGACCCTGAATTCCGTTCAGCTTTCGTTGGTTATATTGAATGGGGCACACGTCTTGCTGTTATAAATTCACAGTTATCAGAAAATCCTACAGATTCAAACGAACCTATGCCTAAATGGGGCTGGGGTGAAACAGGAGGACCATATATAAATTAAATTTATGAATTATGATAATTGAATATATTCGATACAAAGTTAAAGAAGAAAAAAGACAAGAATTTATTGATGATTACAAAGACGCTTCGAAAGAATTAGATGCTTCTGATTTTTGTCTTGCATACGAACTTACAGAATGTGAAGAAGAAGCGGGACAGTTTATTTTAAGAATTGAATGGACATCAACTGATGAACATCTTCAGGGATTTAGAAAAAGTGAACTTTTTCCTTTATTTTTTACCAAAATAAAACCATATTTTGAAAATATTCAGGAAATGAGACACTACAAAGCAACAGTTGTTTCAGGAAGAAAAAACTAAAAGTCCTGACTGTAAAATATCCTGCATTTAATTTAAAACTTTTAGCCATGAAACAGGAAACTTTAAATACCAGAATTATTAAAGCTGATTTATCGAAAGTTTTTCACGCATTATCAAACCCTGATTTTATAGTAAAATGGCAGGTTCCCGGAGAAATGACAGGAAAAATTCACTTCTTTGACTTCAGGGTTGGCGGAGGCTATTCGATGTCACTTTATTATCCTGCAAACGAAGGTGTAGGAAAAACAGAAAGCAACGAAGACAGATTTACTTCGAAGTTTCTGGAGATCATAAACAACAAAAAAATTGTAGAAAGCGTAACATTTGAAACTAATGATAAAGACTTTGCTGGAGAAATGCTTATGCAAATTGATTTAGAAAAACTAGAAACTGGTACTTCGGTAACCTTTACATTCAAAAATATTCCCAAAGGGATTGATCCTAAGGATAATGAAGAAGGGACAAAATCGTCACTCGAAAAACTGGCAAAACTTGTGGAATGACCTCCCACTTCTTCAAAATATTCTCATTTTCAAATAATTACACTCACAATCATCAACTAAATCTATGTTAAAGTTGAACTTATCTCCTTATTATTACCTGAACTTTGTAAAACTGTTTAATCAAAAATGAATGAGATATGAAAACGCAAATAATAGAATTAGAAAAAAAGTATTGGCAGGGAATGGAAAATCACGATTATGAAACTGTAAAGAGTCTTACTCATTTTCCGTGTATAGTAGCCGGTAAAGATGGTGTACAGAGTATTGATGAAGATACTTTTAAAAAAATGTTTGAGTCAGGTAATGGCGATAAAATAAAAGTATTAAATTTCTCTGATGTCCAAACGCAGTTAATTGGTGAAGATGCCGCCGTAATTGCATACCAAATAGAATTAGGAATAGCAGGCGATAATCAAAAAGAGCCTATGAAATGCGCCTGTACTTCTACCTGGACTAGAGAAAATGATAATTTGGTCTGCGTACTTCACACAGAAGTTGAATTATTGCAACAGTAGAAAAAATGTTTACAAAAAAAAGCCAGAGAAAAATAATTCTCTGGCTTTTTTGATTATCAGTACAAGAAGTAACTGTATGAATTAAAATATAATCAGCATTTGTAATTTTGACTATCTTTAGAAAAAATTTATATTTTTTTGATACTGCGCCACTTTATTCAGGCTTTGTAAAGCCTCAAAATAATAACCAAAATACCTGTCTTAAAAATAATAAAAAAAAGTATGCCAAATCCATCAACCGTCGGAATATTTATTTTTAATGAAGTTGAAGTACTTGACTTTGCAGGTCCATTTGAAGTTTTTTCAATAGCCGAAAAAGGAAATGAAAAATTATTTAAAGTCATCATAATAAGTGAAAACGGAGAAATGACTGCTGCGAGAAACGGATTAAAAATACTGCCTGATGCAAGTTTTGATCAGACTCCTGATTTGGATATTTTGATTATACCAGGAGGATATGGTGCGGAAGAAATTGAAATTAAAAACAAAAAAGTTATTGACTGGATTAAAACTCAGAATCAGAAAGTTCAAATTCTGGCTTCTGTCTGTACCGGCGCTTTTCTCCTAGCCGAGTCTGGATTACTTGACCACAAAAAAGCTACCACGCACTGGATGGACATTCCAAGACTGGAAAAAGAATATCCTAATGTTAGTATAGTCAAAGATACGAAGTTTGTTGATGAAGATAAAATCATCACTTCAGGAGGAATTTCATCTGGCATCAATATGTCTTTTCATATTATTAAAAAGCTACACGGACTTGAAATTGCCGAAGCCACAGCAAAAAGAATGGAGTATGATATTGCTATTACAGCGTAACCTAAGCATCAAAATATTTTTGCAAAAATTGTAAATCACAGACCTACCAGACAATGACAGAAATTGTTGAACTCTCTAGCCAAACCATCACTATCGACAGAAACGAATTTCTGAAAGTAAAAGGCAGTATTGATACCAATCTATATTATGTAGAGAGCGGAAGTTTGAGGATTTTTGTTTTAGATAATGATGAAGAACAGACGCTTCGGTTTGGTTATAAAGAGAATCTAATTGTTTCACTGGATTCTTTTTTAACAGAAAAACCATCCGATTTGTTTATTCAGGCCATTAAAAAAACAGTTTTAAGAGTAATCACCAAACCCCAAATTGAAAAATTTTTACAAACTGAAGCTAACCGAAATTTGTGGACAAAAATTTTAGAAAACCTTGTAATTCAACAAATGGAACGTGAAATTGACATCCTGACAAGCTCAGCTAAAGAAAGATACGAAAGGGTTTTAAAAAGGAGTCCACAGCTTTTTCAGCAAATTCCAAACCGGCATATTGCCAATTATTTACGGATGAGTCCAGAAACTCTATCAAGATTAAAAAAGTATTGATTTTAATCAAGGTTTATAAAAAATGCTTTCCTGAATTTTGCAGTAAAATTTAAAATTATGCAATCAAAAATCTTAATTCAAACGCTTTCAGAGCAGACAAAGCAAATTATAAATCAGACTGAAAAGCTAAAAACGTATGATTTGCCAATACTGACTTGGAGAGAAAATGAAACATCCTGGAACATTTTGGAATGCCTCGAACATTTGAATCTATATGGAGACTTTTATCTTCCGCAAATAGAAAATAAAATACAAAATTCAGACACTAAAGCCGATTTTGAGTTTAAAAGCGGACTATTAGGAAATTATTTTGCGAAAACAATGCTTCCAAAAGAAAAGCTGAATAAAATGAAAACATTTAAAGACAAAAATCCTTTAAATACCAACCTTGATAAAGCAGTTATCAGCAAATTCATTAATCAGCAAATTAAATTATTAGACTTACTTAACCAATCCGGAAAAGTGAGTCTGAACAAGGTAAAAATTCAAATTTCAATTTCAAGATTGATTAAATTAAAACTGGGTGATACTTTTCAGTTTTACGTCAATCATATGATCAGGCATTTAAACCAAATTGACAGAATTGAGGCTTCGATGAAAAATGTCTGACGCTAAATCACTGTATATCTGAAAATTAACACTTCTATTTCATAACTTAGTTTCTTTTTTGAGCATGCTTTTATATATGCTTTATTATGAGAAGTTGCTTGAATGTACGATAATAAAATTAGGTATAACAATGGAAGACTTAGTAAAAACAATATTTGGAAGCTCAATAGTAACAACACTTTTAACCAGTGCTATTGTCTATTATTTTCATAAAAAAACAGAAAGAAACAATGCTGTGATTAGGCATGAATTTAATAGAATTGCACAGATACACAATACCGACTTTGAATGGAGAAAACAAACTACAGAATTACTGGGTCAAGTTTACACACATTTAAACAGAACCAGACTTGCATTTGAAAATACTTATTCGAAGCTAAAAAAATATGACTCGAACTTTGAAGATGAAATAATGTATGTTTCCAATAAAAAAATTCGTGACTTCCTTTTAGAAAACGGACATCATTTGCCTCCGGAACTCTTGGGAGAAGCATCAAAACTGATTGAGCATTACGATGCCTGGCTGATTAAATACCATACTATAAGAAAAGTCAATGAGGATAAAAATACCATTCAGATTTATGTTGGTCCTGACGGATTCGCGTTTCCTGAAAAAGCAGAAGGAATGTTTAAAGAAAAGTATGAAGAAATGTTTCAGAAAATGAGACAGCTTTAGAAATACATTTATCACAAACATAAATTCTGAAAACACCATATTAAGTCTACAAATCAACAAATTATTAAAATATATCCAAACATTAAAAAAACATTTCGTAACAAGAGAAGAAACATAGTTTATGATTAGTTAGAATCCATTTATTTCAATAAATTTATGAAATGAAAAAACAACAACAAATTCATAATTTGTGTGGCGAAACTCTTGAGACACCAATCCACATTTGTGCATTCTTTGATTCACATGAAGAACGATATAATGTAATCTTGCCGTACATACAGGAAGGATTAGATAAAAACGATAAAGTTATCAATATCCTTGAAAGTTCTTGCCATCATGAACATTGTAAACGTTTATCGGATTCAGGAATTCCGGTTGAGGAAAAATCAAGAACAAAACAGTTAAATGTTCTGGCTTCAGAGGACACCTATCTTAAAGGCGGTTTTTTTGAAGCTGAAAAAATGTTACAGCTTCTTGAAGATGCATTGATCGAAGCAAATAATGAAGGATATCATCATGTAAGGGCATGTGGCGAAATGGAATGGGCATTAAAGAATGTGCAAGGAACAGATGAACTGATTGAATATGAAGCAAGGTTAAACTTATTAGTTCCAAAGCATTCCTGCTCGTTAATATGCATGTATGATATTAATCGCTTTAGTGGTCGCGTACTTACAGATGTACTCGCTACCCATTCGCATGTTATTATGAATGGAAAAATCTACAAAAATCCTTATTATATAGAACCTTTTGAATTTTTACCAACTCTTCAGCGCAGACGCCAAAGTTCGCTTATACCCTAAAAGTAACAGAATAAAATAACTTCAATACTAAGCGCTTCGGGCAAGGAACAGATTAATTTCTATACATGGAAAAAAGAGTAAAATTTGATTTGAGCTGTATTTTACTAACGTATGGAGCACAATAGGCCTGGATTTTCGACTTTTTACTGCCGGAGGACAATTTTACTTTTAGTGCAATTTCGCCAAAAATTAAAGGTGTCGGTACATTTCAGGTAAAGCAATGGCCCAGTTGGCAAAAATAAATTATTAAACAAATAAAAAATAATTAGCTATGCTTACAGATATTAGTCCAAAATTACCCATGCGTGATAAAAGTGCCACCAGGGAATATTACATCAATAAGCTGGGGTTTCAGGAATTTGGAAATACTGATTTTGATCATTATCTAATGCTGCAAAAGGATCACATTCAAATACATTTTTTTGAGTTTCGCGAACTTGACCCAAAAGAGAATTATGGGCAGGTTTATATCAGAACTGATGACATTGATACGTTTTATCAATCCCTTTTAGACAATAAAACAGATATTCATCCAAACGGGCATTTACAAATTAAGCCATGGGGACAAAAAGAGTTTGCATTGCTTGATCCTGACAATAACCTGCTTACTTTTGGACAGAGTATGCAGTAATATAAAATCAAATATTCCTGTAAGAGGTTTCAATCTTTATTTCATTGATTTAAAACGGTGTAGAACTTATATTTTTACAGCAACTTTTTATTGTATTCATTTTCAACTGAATTCATTTTTAATCATTATATTTTTTAAAAACTGATTGTAAAAAATCACTAAATATGATGACAAATCTTAAACATTTTTAATTTTATATTTGTAAAACAAATCTTAATATAAATTTTTAAAATATTTAAGAACACAAAAAATGACAAATATGACAAAGAAAGCATTCTTAATTACAATGTTTACGTTCTGCGCTTCGATTATGGTATCTGCAAAAGTGAGGATTCCGTTTGGTAAAGTTGATAAAATTGAAATCGTAGCAGATTTACCCAATACAGACAAATATGCTGTTTCCGAAGGCTCAAAAGAATATCTTGATTTAGCAACCCTACATCAGGAATATAATATAGCCTGGATAATTCCGGCGTGGGTTACAAAAGAACCAAAATTAGTATTATCCAAAAAAGATTCTGATGAATACTATGAACTTACAGATCAAGAGCTTGCCGAAATTATAAAAGAGAATAAACTAGATAAAGAAAGTCTCCTGCAATTAGGACTTTACACGAGGTATGGTGGCAAAGTAATTTTGCTTTTAGTGATTGGACTTATCATTTACGGTATTATTCCTGGGAAAGATGAGGAAGAAGAAGAAGAAAAAACAGAAAAAGTACAGCCTACTAAGGCATAAAAGTTACTAAGCAGAAAATTCCTGAAATTTAAAAGCCAACCCAAAAAGGTTGGCTTCTTTGTGTTATAAAATCTTATTTTTCTTCAGTTCGGGTAACTTTCGATAGGAAATGTGCTTTTCTACATAAAAAACATTCGAACTTACTCTTTAATAATTGCATCCAACAGATTTTAGTCTATAAAAAATAAATAATACTTTTAAGGCTTTAAAATTGAAGATGAAAAAGACAAAATACCTCATACCCGGAATTACCTTTGTGCTTAGTTTTTGTTGTGCCCTGTATGTAACGATGCAGGTTTTTCCAAAGAATCAGAATCCGTTTGTGGCATCCTCAGCAAAAGGAAAAACAGTTTTGACGGAAAAATTTCTGGATGGTGACATTATCTTTCAAACTTCGGAATCTCCTCAGTGTGAGGCGGTACGAATTGCAACCAATTCTAAGTTTTCGCATTGCGGGATCATTTATAAAATTAATGGAGACCTATTTGTTTTTGAAGCCGTTCAGCCTGTAAAACTCACTGCTTTGAATGATTGGATTGCGCATGGGAGAGATAAAAGTTATGTTGTAAAAAGATTGAAAAATGCTTCTGAGGTATTGAATGAAAATACGCTTCAGAAAATGAAAGATTACAGCCAGCAATTCATGGGTAAAGAGTATGATGCTTTTTTTGAATGGACCGATACCCGAGTTTACTGTTCAGAATTAATCTGGAAAATCTATAAAAACGGGGCTAACATTGAATTATCGAAACTCCAGCATTTGAAAGACTTTAATCTTACCGATCAAAGAGTTCAAAAAATATTGAAAGAAAGATATGGCGATAATATTCCACTGGACGAAGAAGCAGTTTCTCCATCTAATCTGGTAGATTCTGATTTATTGGTAACTGTGATTGATACTTATTAAACTTAGAAGATTATTTTTCTCTAAAAATCTTCTGCTTTTTATTTGTCAATCCAGACAGAGGGTGATCTCGGGTTATTAACTCCACAATCTAAATCTGAGTTTCTTGTGGACATGCTTCCTTCGTCAGCATGACAAACAACCTAAAATAGAAACTACAAATCCTTCAATAAAGAATAAACCCTCTTAAATTTACTAAAAGACTCTTCATACACCTTTTTATTTGCAGTATTAGGGAAAAAAGTTTTTCCTATTTTGTTTTCGTTACTTATCTCAATTCCTAAAGATTTAATACCTATCAAAACTGCACCCCAGGCAGATCCTTCAATAGTTTGTGAGGTTTCAACTGTCATTTGAAAAATATCAGCGACCATTTGAAGCCACAGTTCGCTCTTTCCGAATCCGCCGCTTGCCATGACTTTCGTTTGCTTTCTTTTTTCGTGATCGGGAAGCAGAATTTCTGTAATCTGGAACAATCCAAACAAAATACCTTCCAGAGTTGCCTTTACCAAATGTGCTTGGGTATGTGTAATCTGCATTCCTAAAATTGCCCCTTGAGCAGAAGCATCCCAGATGGGTGCTCTTTCACCTAACAAATACGGTACAAAAAGCAAGCCTCCGGAGCCGGCAGGAATTTTTTCTGCTTTTTCAAAAAGAACTTCAAAAGACTGGTCAGTTTTTAACAACGATTCTCTCAGCCATTGCAAAATGACAGCACCGTTGTTTACTGCACCTAAAGTAAGGTATTGATCGTCCATCAAATGATAACACTGCGTACGCATCAGTTCATCCAGATACGGTTTTTCAATTGGCAACCGCACTGCTCCGCTTGTACCAATGGTTAGCGCCATACAATTCTTATTCATAGCTCCGGTTCCCAAATTGGCCAAAGCGCCGTCTCCTCCTCCAATGATATACAAAAAATCATCTGAGATACCTTTGCATTGATGCGTTACCTCACAAACGGCAGATAATTGTTCGGTTTTTATGTTTAAAAAATCAAGCACTTCATCATCCCATTGTAAAGTATGAATATTTAATAATCCGGTTCCCGAAGCCATGGAAGTATCTGTACAATATTCCCCTGTCAGATGATGCCAGACATATTCTTTAATGCTAATGAATTTATAGGCTTTGGAAAAAACTTCCGCATCAAATTCCTTCAACCAGGCTATTTTAGTCATGGGTGAAAAAGGATGAATTGGAATTCCGGTTTTCTGGTAAAATCGCTTACCTCTTTCTGAATTTTTCAACTCCTCAGCAATTTCAATAGCTCTGTTATCTGCCCATAAAATAGCTTCAGTCAAGGGTTTTCCGGTTTCATCAACTGCAATAATACTCTGCATCGCCGAACTGAAACTGATAAACTCAGGCTGAATTCCTTTTGTAATTTCGCTGATACAATTTAAAACCGTTTCCAAAATCTCCTGTGGATGCTGTACACTCCAATTCGGTTTTGGATGGTACATTTCATAAGATTCTGAAACCTGTCTGATTACATTTCCGTGTACGTCAAAACAGATTGCTTTTGTGGCCGTGGTACCAATGTCGATTCCTATATAAAGTGCTTTCATTTCTTTTATTTAATCCATAAATTCAGCAGCAATACGCCTATTAGTCCAATCACGCCTATAATTGTTTCCATTACGGTCCAGGTTTTAAAAGTATCTGAAACACTAATCCCGAAATATTCCTTGAACATCCAGAATCCGGTATCGTTGACATGCGAGCACATCAAACTTCCGGCTCCAATGGAAAGCACCATCAATTCCGGACTTACACCCGAAGTGACTACCAAAGGCTGTACAATTCCTGCTGCTGTTAACCCGGCAACCGTGGCAGATCCTAAGGCAATCCTGATTATTGTTGCAATCAGCCAGCCTAAGACCAGTGGAGAAAGCGATGACTTTTCGAAAAACTGACTCAAATCTGTTCCCATTCCGCTGTCGATCAGGACTTGTTTAAAAGCGCCTCCTGCTCCAATAATCAAAATGATCATCGTGGCTGAACTCATGGCACTACCCGACTTGTCCATGATATCCTGCATTTTTCTTCCGCGAAAAATACCTAATGAAAATACCGCAAAAAGTACCGCAATAAGCATCGAAGTCGTTGGGTTTCCTATAAAAAGCAAAACAGAACGCAATGCATTCTCTTCCGGCAAAGCCAACTCGCTGAAGGTTGCCATTCCCATTAAAAACACCGGAACCAATGCTGTTACAATACTAATTCCGAACGAAGGCATCTCAGCTTCTGTGAACGTTTTGCTTTCGAATAAACCTTTTGGCGGAAAAGCATTGATCTTTTTAATGAACTCCGGAAACACAATTCCGGCAGCAAAAAGCGCAGGCAGTGCAACCAAAAGTCCGTATAAAAGAGTTTTGCCAATATTTGCTTTAAAAATAACTGCAATGGCTGTCGGTCCCGGATGCGGAGGTAAAAAGCCATGGGTGATCGAAAGTGCCGAAGCCATCGCAATACCGAGATAAATAATCGGCTGTTTAGTACTTTTCGCAACAGCAAAAACCATCGGAATCAAAATGATGAAACCGGCATTGTAAAACATCGAGATTCCAACAGAGAAACCGGTAATCACCATCGCCCATTTGATATGTCTGACCCCAAAAGAGCGAATCATAACAGCACTTATTCGCTGAGCAGCCCCACTGTCTGAAAGCAGATTTCCTAATACAACACCAAAAGCAATTATCAAAATCAAAGAACCCAACGTGCTTCCGACTCCCTGCTGGATGGAATTAATCAAATCCGTAAAAGGCATTTCTTTTGCGATTCCCACAAAAAATGCGGAAATAACCAAGGCTATAAAAGCATTGAGTTTCACCCCGGAAATCAGGATTAGTAGTAAAATAATACTGGCAATCAGAATCAGTAATGACATAGTTTCAAATTAGGATGATAATTAAACTAAGAAAATCAAACGATAACCTTGAAAGCAAACTATCATTCGTTTTTTTCAACGGCATGCCCTCCAAACTCGTTGCGAAGAGCCGCCACCACTTTTCCTGAAAACGTATCCGACATTTGAGAACGGTAACGCATCATGATCGAAAGCGCAATTACCGGAGTTGGAACGCCTAAATCCAAAGCGGTTTCGAGTGTCCATTTTCCTTCGCCCGAAGAATGCATTATTCCTTTTATTCCGTCCAGTCTCGCATCTTTTGAAAACGCATTTTCTGTGAGTTCCATCAGCCAGCTGCGTACCACAGAACCGTGATTGAACAGTTTGGCGGTTTTTTGAAAATCGATATCAAATTCAGAATGCTCAAAAACTTCAAATCCTTCAGCAATAGACTGCATCATTCCGTATTCGATTCCGTTATGGACCATTTTGGTAAAATGCCCGCTTCCGGCAGCTCCGGTGTAGAGAAATCCGTTTTCAACCGAAATATCTTTGAAAACCTGGGCAACATAATCGAATACATCAGCATCTCCGCCAATCATGGTGCAAGCTCCATTTAAAGCCCCCGAAGTTCCGCCTGAAGTCCCGCAGTCAAGAAAATCAATTCCATGTTCTTTTAGCTGGGCATAACGGCGTTTTGAATCGTTGTAATTCGAATTTCCACCATCAATGATAATATCGCTTTTGGACAAATACGGCAGTAGGGAAACAATAACAGCATCTACGATTTCGCCAGCCGGAACCATAAGCCAGATGACTCTTCTGCCTGTTAGTTTTTGGCAAAGTTCTTCAACATTGTAAGCAGTTTCAATTCCCTCCTGCCCTATTTTTGAAACAAAATCGGTGTTGACATCCTGTGCTACAACCTGATAGTGATTACGCTTTAAATTTAATGCGAGATTGAATCCCATTTTTCCAAGTCCTATTATTCCTACTTGCATGTGTGTGGTTTTTGTATTTGTTTCGTAAAAATATTACTTTCAATTAATTATGGGTTGCTATTTTGAATTTTAATTTTTTGGATTTGAGTGGAATATGTTAAATAGTATAGATTTGAAGATCCTTTAGCCAAACAAGATTTTCTTCATTTTTCATTTTAAACAGCAAACTACATTTTGACAAATAATGCAGAAATCAGGCAAATAAAAGCATCCCATGAATTAAAAAAGTTTATTTTAGCACAGCATAAAAAAAACATTTATGCCATAAGTCGGCATTATTTTGAGTGCTGTAAGGATATCAAAATAAGTTAGCGTAATGCTAAAAAAGTAACAGAATTTGATAATTTGATATAAGCAAATGAAAAATAAAAATACATTTTTAATACTACTAGTATTCTCCATTTGGTCTTTTGCTCTCTCACAAAATTTACCTAAAGATTCTATTTATGGGAATATTAAAAAAATAAAAGAAAAAGTACTTTTTTTAACCCAACAAGAAAATCCAAAATTATTTCATAATGATGATGATTATGGCCATTCTGGATTTAGAGGACCTGAACCAACAATCGCCAGGTTCTATAGCACCTGGTACTCTACAAACTTTTGCTATTATTTAAATCACGAACGTCATTTCGATATTAAAAGGAAGATTATTAAGGATATTTGGTTTGGAAAAAAAAATAATTTTATTGAATCATATAGGTATTTATATGACAAAAAAGGGCGGTTAATAAGTAAAATTGATTCTTTAAAACATTCTGTGACTAATGAAAATCATTACTTTGATGAATATGGGGACAATGTCGATGAAAATATTATTTATGAGAATTTAAGATTAAATTTATTTATTCACAATTACAAAAAATATAAAAACGGAAAAATCACAATTACAAAAAAGTTTCATTATAATGGATCAGCAGATGAATATGTAAACCATTATAATGATAAAGGAAAATTATCATATGTAATATATAAAAACCCTAATAATTGGGAAAAATCAGGAAATGGCTGGACATACGGAATAAAGGATTCTGTAGGTGTAACTTACAAAAGTTTGATTAATGAATATGACAGTAACAACAAACTTATTAAAACACAATCATTTGATTTATTTTCTGATGAAAATTATAAAAATCCTGTAGAAACCAGACAAACGATCTTTAAGTATCAAGGCGATAATTTAATAACTAAAATAGAAAGTTCCAAAAACTTTAAAGCTTTAAGTTATGTCAATTACAAATATGAAAAAAACAGTAAATTAATTGAAGAATACTGTTGTGATGAAGATATATCCAAAGCGAAATTAATTAAGAAATACTTTTACAACAATGATAAAATCGTCAAATTAAATTATACGGAACAATCCTTCAATAGTCAAACGATTATTCATCACAAAATTTTATATACCTACAAATATGATGATAATAAAAATTGGGTTGAAATGATAAAAACCGTTAATGGTGTAGATCTTTACAAATGGGTGAGGGAAATAGAATATTACTAGTAAAACAAGCCTTTTATCCTGATCTCTTGATTGCTAATTTACAATTTTTGATAAAACTAATTTAAGAAACTTGCCTGAAGAAAATTAGCATGAATTTTTGGTAAGAAAATTAATAATTTAAATCTATGAAAAAACTTTTTACACAATCCTTTATTACCCTTCTATTTTTGACGTTTTTAGGATGTTCTTCTGAAGATTCAGAAAAAAATCCAGATGAAGAAACTCCTACATTAAAAACTTCAATTAAAATTAATAAAGTCACTGTTACTCAAATGTCTTTCAAAGATTCTTACGGAGCAGCGTGGGATGAAACTAACGGTCCGGACGTTGAAATTCGTATACGTGATGCTTATGATTTAAAATCTTTAAAAGGACCTTCAGTTCATAATGATGTAAGTCCTGCTCAAATGCCTTTGGTTTGGGAAAATATAACGCCATTGGTACTGCCTTTTTCATCAATGTTTTTCGTAGAATTGATGGATAATGACGGATTATACAGTGATTTAATGGGGCCCGTTTACTTTGTGGTTTCTGATTATACGTCTGGACCGAATGCGTACCCTACAACTATCACGGTAACCCGCACAACATTAAGTACTCTGACTACCACAGTTAAGTTAGATGTAACCTGGGAATAAATACTTAGTTACTTATAAATCGATACCCTGCTATGAATTAAGAGCAGGGTATTGTTTTTTATAAACCTTAGATTTTCTATATCCGAAAAACTGAAATCGAAATAAAAAAATTACTTTTGATAAAAGGCAAAGCTATTTACGTTTAAACTATTATTTATTAAAGCACATTTAATTAATGTTTAAAAACTTCAATATGAATCAATATAAAATAACAACACTTCTCTTCTTCGTCATCGTTTTTTCCTATACAAATTTCATCTATTCGCAAATGTCAAAAAATCAAAATCACAACTTAATTGCAAAGGGTGCTATTCTTACAAAACTATCCGATCAATACAGCTTTACAGAAGGACCTGCTGCAGACAAAAATGGCAATATTTATTTTACCGATCAGCCTAATAACCGAATTATAAAATGGTCGGTTGATGGTGTGCTTTCTGTTTATATGGAAAATGCAGGAAGATCCAACGGTTTGTATTTTGATCGCGAAGGAAACCTTTTGGCCTGCGCCGATGAGAAAAATGAAATCTGGAAAATTGATCCCGACAAAAACGTTACGGTATTAGTAAATGATTTTGAAGGCAAAAGACTTAACGGTCCTAATGATCTTTGGGTTGATCCAAAAGGCGGTATTTACTTTACTGATCCTTTTTACAAACGAGATTACTGGAAACATACTTCCAAAGAGATAGAAAAAGAATGTGTTTATTATTTATCTCCTGATAAAACTAAAATTACAAATGTTGCCAGCGACCTGATAAAACCGAATGGCATTATTGGCACTTCGGATGGGAAAACGTTATTCGTTGCGGATATTGAAGCAAACAAAACCTATTCCTATAAAATCAATAACGATGGTTCTTTAGGTAAAAAAACACTTTTTACCGAATCGGGTTCAGACGGAATTACCATTGATGCATCAGGAAATATTTACTTAACCGGAAAAGGCGTCTCAGTTTTTAATCCAAAGGGAGAAAAAATTGCTCACATTGATATAAACGAACCATGGACAGCAAATGCATGTTTTGGAGGAAAAAAGTTTAGAACCTTATTTATTACTGCGGGTAAAAGTATTTATACACTAGAGATGAATATTAAAGGAATGAAATAATAGGCAATAAAGCATTCCTGACGCATATATAGTTTTTAAAACAACTTTCCTCAACTTCCAAACCTCAAATAGATTTTATCTTTAAGCAGCTGTAATTATTGAACTTACCCAAAAATTACATAAAAAAAAAGCTGTGAAAATTTGCGTAGTCAAATAACTACACATATATTTGTAGTCAAATAACTTCATAATGAATTTAAGACGAGACGTATTTCAAGCCATTGCCGACCCGACAAGAAGGTCGATCCTGCTGCTGCTCACGACGCAGTCCATGACAGCCGGAGCTATTGCTTCTAACTTTGATACTGCAAGACCCACTGTTTCTAAACATTTACAAATTTTAACTGAATGTGAATTATTGAGGCAAGAGCAGCAAGGCAGGGAAATTTATTATCATTTTAATCCAAATAAAATGAAAGAAATAGCCGAGTTTATTGAACCGTTCCGCAAAATGTGGGATACCAAGTTTAACAAACTGGAAGAAGTCATGAAAAATTATAAAAAAGAATAACATGGAAGAAAAAACAAAAGTACATGCCGAAGACGGCAAACAGGAATTAACCATAACCAGAAAATTTGACCTTCCGGTTGAATTGGTTTTTAAAGCGTATTCAGAAACTCATCTTTTTGAACAATGGATGGGAACAAAAGTGCTCAAACTAGAAAGTAAAAAACACGGCAGTTATGCCTTTGAAACTTCATATGACGGAAATGTGGTATTCAGGGCAAATGGCGTAATTCATGAATTTGTTGAAAACGAAAAAATCACAAGAACCTTTGAAATGGAAAACACGCCGTTTCCTGTTCAGCTGGAATACCTTGAATTTGAAAAGCTTACCGACACTACCAGCAAACTTACCATGAAAATTGTATTTAAATCCATCGAGTTTAGGGACCAGCTGCTTAAAATGCCGTTTGCACAGGGAATCAATATGGCACATAACCGACTTCAGGAAATTGTATCATCACTAAAATAATATTACAATGACAAAAAGAAACAAAATTATTTATTGGATCGCAACCATTTGGTTAGCATTAGGAATGGTTTCAACAGGAATCGTACAGCTTATTAAGCTGAAAGAGGAAGTGGATAAAACGAGTTTACACTTAGGCTACCCGGCTTACTTTTTGACTATTATTGGAATCTGGAAATTACTAGGTTCAATTGCAGTCCTTCTTCCAAAATTGGGTTTGCTAAAAGAGTGGGCTTACGCAGGCTTTTTCTTTGTGATGACGGGAGCAATTTTCTCGCATTTTGCGGTTGGTGACAGCGCTATGGAATATTTTGGACCAACATTGCTTTTAGTACTTACCTTTTTATCCTGGCATTTCAGACCTGCTGACAGGAGAATCAATTAATACAAATTTTAGAACACTTTAAATAAAAAGAAAATACGTTATATTGTATCATAATTGCAAAATTTAAAAGATTATGAGAAAAATAATGCTTCTTGGTTTCATAATTCTCGTTACCATAATATTAACTTACGGACTTGTACTATTTATAGGAGTTTTAGGTTTTTTATTCGCATGGATTCTAAATTTTACACTGATGATGTGCGTATTGACGTTTACCGAAACTTTAAAATCTAAATTTAATTCAGGTTATTATAAAACCAAAGATTGGGAAAACAAAGGAAAATTATATGAGAAGTTTGGGATAAATCTGTTCAGAAAACTATTGGTTTTAGTGGGTTGGGAAAAACTAAATAAAAAAGCAAATCCGGTTAAAAATGATTTAGAAAGTTTACTTCATTTGGAATATCGTACCAAACAATCAGAATTAGGACACCTAATAGTGTTTTTTATTGTTTTGGGTTTCAAGATTTATGTTGCCTTAAGATTCACTTTTGTTGAATCTGTGTGGTTAATAATTTTAAATATAATTTTCAACGTCTATCCAATTCTTCTGCAGCGTTACAATCGACCAAGAATTCAAAGGGCTTTAGCGTTATTTCGGTATAAAGCAGAGCAATCTGCTGTTTGACGTAAATCATCCTTATCATCCGAAAGTTTTACATCAAATGCCCTGAAAAAGAAAACACTTTTTATAATTAACTTAAAAATTATGAAGATGAAAAAACAAATATTATTTATACAAGGTGGAGGCAAGAATGGTTATGAGACTGATAAATCCTTAGTTGCATCATTAAAAAAAGAAATTGGTACAGATTACAACATACAATATCCTGAATTAGAATCAGATGAATCCTTACCTGATTTTGGATGGACTGAACAGATTAGCAAACAAATTGCCGAAATGAAAGGTTCTTTTTTTCTTGCAGGTCATTCCTTAGGTGCCTCGATGATATTAAAGTATCTTACTGAGAAAACGGTCAATAAAACATCAAGGCAATTTTCCTGGCTGCCACACCATTCTGGAGTGGCCATGAAGATTGGAAACAAGGCTTAAGACTAAGAGAAAATTTTGAGCATAAATTACCTGATCATATTCCACTTTTCTTCTATCATACAAAAGATGATGAAGAGGTTCCTTTTACTCATCTTACCCAATACAAACAAAAATTACCAAATTCAATTTTTCATGAATTAAAAACCGGCGGACATCAATTTGATAACGGCTTATCTGAAGTTGCAAAAGATATTATGTCTTTTCAATAAATACTTTTATTAAAAAATTTTACTTCAAATCCTTCTTAATCACCAAATATTTCAAATCTGTTTTCCCAACATTACTGATTCCATGTTCCGCATTTGGCGGGCAATAAAAACTGGTGTTTGGACCAGCGACAACTGTTTTTCCGTCAAGAAAGAATTGGGCAGTGCCTTCCAGGATATAAAAGAATTCTTCTTCCGGGTGATGGTGCGGAGCGTGAGTGGATTTTCCGGGTTCGACGATACTCATTTTTAAGGTGTTTTCGTGAGTGAAGTTTTTATCGCCAAACCAATATTGGTATCCTACTTTTGTTTTTGTGGCTTTTTCTAATTCGAAGTGGTTTACGCAGTTTTCAATTGTATATTTTGGCTCTGTTGAAACAGTTTCTTTTTTTGTTTCCTGAGCTTGCATGGACTGTATAATTAAGGTAACAATCGCAATCTTTATAATGGATGCTTTCATTTTTATTTTTTTATGTAATGTTACGAAAAATTGAGCTTCGTAAAAATAATTAAATGATCAACATGAAAATTATACTTTTGTCTTAACTTTGTTTACCAACTTTAGTAAACTTTAAAAATCATGCAAGCAATTAATATCACAGCGTACACAGAAGATGATTCTCAAATTGAAGCTGTAAAAGCTTTTATGAAAGCATTAAAGATAAAATTTGAAATTGCAAATGTGAAACCTTACGAATTGTCGGAAGAGCAGCAGCATATTTTAAATGAACAAGTAGCTACAGATAAAAAACTTTACACCGATGCCGAATCCATTTATACTGACTTAAAGAAAAAGTATGAATTATAAGGTTATTGTTTCTCCAATTGCTTTAAAAAATATTGAAAAAGCTATTGTATTAAAAGCTGGTAAGAAAGTTGCGTTAAACTTTCTTAATGTTTATAAAAAGGTTTACAAAGCTTTACAGATAAATCCACTTCATCAATTTCATGATAATAATTATTGTTATCTTCCTTTTAAAAAATTTCCATATATCGCGTTTTTTGTTGTTGATGAATTAACAAAAACTGTTTTTCTAAATGCTGTTTTTCATACATCACAAAATCCAGAAAAATATCCTATAAAATAACCCGCTATCTATTTTAGATTTTATGAAGTTTATTTTAGAAGATTATAAAAATGATACTTTCTTGTCTAGCCCCGATCGAAACGGTATCCTTTTATGGCGGGGTTCGCCATAAAAGATATAGTAGAGAGCGGGACAAAATGTCTTAAAAACATAAAAATCTCTCTGCTTCAAAAAAATAAAAATCATAAAATCGTAAATAAATCAAGGGTTCACAGAGTTATTTCATACTTGGTTATTGTACGATAAGAAAATTTTATGATAAAATTATGGCGTAATTCGAAAAACAGCCATACATTTGCCTAACAGTGTTAAACAATTTAATACTTATTCAAATGGCTAGTAAAGATCGTATTTTAAGACAAAAAGAAGAGACAAGAAATAATATTCTTGGCGCTGCTTATGATATCGTGAAAGAAGAAGGCTGGACTGGTTTGAGTATGCGTAAAATTGCCGACAGAATCGAATATACTGCTCCAATTATATATGAGTACTTCTCAAATAAGGATGCCATATTAAGAGAGTTAACAGGTAAAGGTTTCCTTAAATTAGGCAAAGAGCTGGAAGATGCGAAAGCTAAATTTGAAAAGCCGGAAGACCAGATTGAAGCTATGTGGATGGCGTACTGGGATTTTGCCTTTACAGATACCGAAATGTATCAGGTAATGTTTGGGGTGCAAATGAACTGTTGTTCTGAGCAATGTGATGCTGCAAAAACACCTTATAAATTATTTACTTCGGTCATTGCAGAAATCATGAAAAAAAGCAACCCTACTGAAGAAGTCATCAAACAAAAGTACTTTACCTTTTTTTCGGTCATTCATGGTCTGATTGCGATTAATATCATTAACAAAAGCATTTCGCTGGACACTATTAACGGACAGATTCTTAAAGATGCAATTGGCGGTATCATAAAATCAATACAATAAAAAAATTTCATTTTAACTTAACAGCGGTAAATGATTTAATAGTAATTTAGCAAATCCTTTTTTTTACTCTTTTACTTAACAGTGATAAATAATTTAATTAACATAAGAACAGGTTTCTTTAGCTTATTACTTAACACCGATAAATAATTTAATACCGATTTATAAAGCAGAACTGGAATACCCTATTATTTGAATTTTTGCATCAACTTACTTAACAACGTTAGAAAATTTAATAGACTTAAAAATGAATCTACAGCATATCAGAAATAAAAATTTTAAAAACGAGAATGTCCAACAAATTAAAACCAATATGAAAATGAAAAATGTAATTATAACCAGCTTTATTTTGGCACTTGTACTAAGCAGTTGTGCAGATAAATCACAGGCTCCTGCCCCACCTCCTCCGGTTTTACCAGTTGCAGCGATAACAAGCGAGAATACTACTACCGACAATGAATATCCGGCTTCGATACAAGGAACTGTAGATGTGGAAATTCGTCCTCAGGTAAGCGGAAACCTTGACCGTGTTTTAGTAGATGAAGGGGCATATGTAAGCAAAGGCCAGACTTTATTCAAAATAAACGAACGTCCTTTCCGTGAGCAGTTGAATAATGCTTTAGCCAGTCTTCATGCTGCAGAAGCTGCTTTGATCAACGCGCAGTTAGAAGTAGATAAATTAACTCCTTTAGTGCAAAACAAAGTAGTTTCTGATTATCAGTTAAAAACGGCCAAAGCATCGCAAAAAATTGCTGCTGCTAATATCGAGCAGGCAAAGGCAATGGTGGCTTCTGCCAAAATTAATTTAGGATATACCAATGTTACGGCTCCGGTAAGTGGTTACATTGGAAGGCTGCCTAAAAAACAAGGAAGTCTGGTTTCAGCCACTGATATCGAACCGTTAACTACACTTTCTGATGTTCATGAAGTATTTGCTTATTTCTCTTTGGGAGAAACCGATTTCATCAACTTTAAATCACAATATGCAGGAAACAGCATTGGTGACAAAATCAAAAAATTGCCTCCGGTTTCTTTGATTTTAGCGGATAACAATGCTTATCCGCAAAAAGGAAAAATTGATATGGTAGACGGTCAGTTTGATAAAAATACAGGTGCGATTACGTTGAGAGCTACTTTTCCTAACGCAAACGGCACTTTACGCTCAGGAAATACAGGAAGAATCCGTTTAGGATTACAGCATGACGATGCTATACTGGTTCCTCAATCGGCTACAATTGAAATGCAGGATAAAGTATTTGTCTTTACAGTAAGCAAAGACAACAAAGTTACCAAAATGCCTATTACTGTAGTTGGAAAAAGCGGTACTAACTATTTGATTAAAGAGGGTGTAAAATCCGGTGACCAGATTGTATTAAGTGGTATTGACAAACTTCAGGAAGGACAGGTAATACAGCCTGAGAAAGCTTCCACTAAGGTTGCTCAAATAACTAACAAAAAATAATTTTTACGAAAATGTTCAAAATATTTATACAAAGACCTGTACTGGCAACCGTAATCTCCATTTTGTTGGTGATTCTGGGAGTACTTGGACTTACGAAATTGCCTTTACAACAGTTTCCTGATATTGCGCCACCATCGGTTTTGGTAACGGCGGTATATCCGGGAGCGAATGCCGAAACGGTTTTACGTTCGGTAGCACCATCTCTGGAAGAATCTATAAATGGTGTTGAGAATATGACTTATATGAGCTCTACTGCCAGTAACGATGGTACTTTAGCGATTACAGTTTTCTTTAAATTAGGAACAGATGCCGATCAGGCTGCGGTAAACGTTCAGAACCGTGTGGCACAAGCGACAAGCCAGCTGCCTGCAGAGGTTGTTCAACAAGGTGTAATTACGGCAAAACAGCAAAACAGTTTTATTATGGCAATCGGTATGTATACTGATGATGAGTCAAAATACGATCAGACGTTTGTTGCCAACTATGCCCAGATTAATATTATTCCGGAACTAAAACGTATTCCGGGTGTGGGTTCTGCCAGTATTTTTGGTGGTGTAAAAGATTACTCCATGCGTGTTTGGTTAAACCCGACACAAATGGCAACACATAATGTTACGCCAAATGAAGTTATGGGCGCAATTCAGGACAAAAGTTTAGAAGCTGCTCCGGGTAAATTTGGAGAAAGAAGTAAAGAGGTTTTTGAATATGTAATTAAATACAAAGGAAAACTAACCAAACCTGAAGATTATCAAAATATTGCCATTCGTTCTAATGCTGACGGTTCTGTTCTGCGTTTAAAAGATGTTGCCAGAGTTGAATTGGGTGCGTATTCTTATAACAGTTTAACCCGTTTAAATGGTAAAAAAGGAATTGTAATCGGAGTTATTCAGTTAGCCGGATCTAACTCAAATGATATTCAGATTGCGATTAATAAAATGATGGAAAAAGCTTCTAAAGATTTCCCATCAGGCATAAAACACAATATTTTCTATAGTACAAAAGTATCCTTAGACCAATCTATCGAACAGGTTGAACATACCTTACTGGAAGCTTTCATATTAGTTTTCATTGTGGTATTTATCTTCCTGCAAGATTTCAGATCAACATTAATCCCGGCTATTGCTGTACCTGTAGCAATTTTAGGAACGTTCTTCTTCATGCAGTTATTCGGATTCTCGATAAACCTGCTTACGCTTTTCGCATTAATTCTGGCGATTGGTATTGTAGTCGATGACGCGATTGTAGTCGTCGAGGCCGTGCATGCGAAAATGGAGCACAAACATCTGTCTCCAAAAGTAGCCACACATGAAGCAATGCACGAAATAACGGGTGCTATTATCTCGATTACGCTGGTAATGGCTGCTGTATTCCTGCCGGTTGGTTTTATGGAAGGCTCAACAGGGGTTTTCTATCGTCAGTTTGCCTTTACGATGGCAATTGCAATTGTAATTTCGGCTGTTAACGCTTTGACTTTAAGTCCTGCCCTTGCCGCTTTATTCTTAAAGGATAATCACGCAGCGCATGATGGAAATACGCCATATGCGAAACAAGGCTTTAAAGAGAAATTCTTTATCGGATTCAACAATAGCTTTGAAGCATTGACCAGCCGCTATGTGGGCGGATTAAAATTCTTAATTCGTAACAAGTGGGTTAGTTTAGGCGGATTAGCGCTAATTACTTTTGCTACTGTTGTAATGGTTAAAACAACCCCTGCAGGGTTTATCCCAACAGAAGATCAGGGTTTTATCGCGATTGCAGTAAATACGCCATCAGGAACATCTCTTGACGGAACTCAAAAAGTAATGACTGAGGCTGAAAATACATTAAAAGCTTTAGATGCATCCCGATTTGTAACAGCAATTTCAGGATTCAACTTACTGACAAATTCAACAAGTCCTTCATCTGCTGTTGTTTTTGTATTGCTTAAGCCAAATGAAGAGCGTGGCGAGGTTAAAAACATCGAAGAAATCATGAATCAGGTTCGTGGGAAATTAGGTGCGATTTCAGGCGGAAGTTTCTTCGTATTCAGCTTCCCTACTGTTCCCGGATTTAGTAACGTTGAAGCTTTAGATATGGTGCTACAGGATAAAACCGGTGGTAAACTGGATAAGTTTAGTGGTATTTCACAGCAGTTCATTGGGGAATTAATGAAACGTCCTGAAATTGCGGTAGCTTTTACAAGTTTCAAAGCTGATTATCCGCAATTACAATTGGATATCAACGACGAAAAAGCAGATCAGTTAGGCGTTAGAGTCAAAGATATTCTGCAGACCATGCAGGCTTATTTTGGTAGTGCACAGGCTTCCGACTTTAACCGATTTGGTAAATATTACCGTGTAGTTGTTCAGGCTGATATTGCAGACAGAGCTGATCCGTCATCAATTGACAGGGTTTTTGTAAAAAATAAAAATGGCGAAATGGTTCCAATAAATACCCTTGTAAAATTAAGCCGTATTTATGGTTCTGAAACCGCTTCGAGATACAACTTGTTTAACTCGATTGCAATTAATGCGATTCCGAAACCAGGATTTAGTTCCGGAGATGCCATTAAAGCAATCGAAGAAGTAGCAGCGCAACAATTACCTGCAGGCTACAGTTACGAATTCTCAGGACAAACCCGTGAAGAGATTTCTTCCGGAGGGCAATCGGCAACGATATTCTTATTGTGTTTGATATTCGTCTATTTCTTACTTGCTGCACAGTACGAAAGTTATATTTTGCCTTTAGCTGTAATCTTATCCATACCTGCAGGAATTTTTGGAGTATTCGCAGCCATTGGTTTAACCGGAATTGAAAACAACATTTATGTACAGGTTGCCTTGGTAATGCTTATTGGACTGCTCGCCAAAAACGCAATTCTGATTGTAGAGTTTGCCGTCCAGAAACGAAAATCCGGACAGGCATTAGTAAAAGCTTCTCTCGATGCTGCCAAATTACGTTTACGTCCAATTATCATGACGTCGCTGGCTTTCGTAGTAGGATTAATTCCGATGATGAGTGCCAAAGGACCATCGGCTCAGGGTAACCACTCTATCAGTATTGGTGCCGCCGGAGGAATGGTTTCGGGAGTAATTCTCGGGTTGCTGATCATCCCGGTTTTATTCATCGTATTCCAGCATTTACAAGAAAAGGTTTCGGGAAAACCGATAGCCGTAATTCATAACGAAGAAAAATAAAATATGGAAAACTATATAACGACAATTCTGATGACAATCATCGGATGCCTAGCATACATCTCTTATAGAATTTCGAAAGACCTCGAAAGCAAAAAAGATAAATGTCCAGAAATTTAATTACGCCAAAGTAAAATGAAAAATTATATAACCAAAATCGTGATGGTCGCTATTTTGATCACCACACTAATATCCTGTAAAGTTTCGAAGGATATTGAAACTCCAAAAGATGCATTTCCCGAAAATTTCAGGAGTGCATCGGTTTCAGGCGATACAACTAGTATCGGAGATCTGGAGTGGAAAAACTTCTTTGCAGAGCAAGATATTATCGAACTTATCGACAGTGCGGTGGCAAGGAACAACGATTTGCAAATTGCCACTAAAAACATCGAAATTGCACAATACCGATTTACACAATCAAAGTGGGGAAATGTGCCTCAGGTGAATTTATTTGTAAACGCCAGCACCAGCAATCCTTCTGACAATAGTTTTACGGGACTGAATTTAAATCAGGCCATTGGTGCCAAACATATTGACGATTATTCTGCCGGAGCTTCACTTTCATGGGAGGCTGATATCTGGGGAAAAATCAGAAATCAGAAAAAAGGGGCTTTTGCGAATTATCTTCAATCAGAAGAAGTAAAAAAAGCATTGCAGACTACTATTGTGGCCAATGTTTCTAAAGGATATTACAATCTTCTGATGCTGGATGCACAACTTGAAATTGCGAAGAAAAATGTGCAGTTGAATGACAGTACAACCAATATCATCAAATTAAAATATGATGCAGGACAGGTAACTTCATTGGCTGTTCAACAATCTGAAGCACAAAAATTAACGGCTTCACAATTGATTCCGTTATTGGAGCAGAATATTGCCATTCAGGAAAATGCGCTAAGCGTATTGACAGGTTCTTTTCCGGGTGCAAAAGAAAGAAACACACTTTTGACAGGTATTACGATTAAAAACAATACAGCAATCGGAATTCCGTCTTCATTAGTAAGCAGAAGACCGGATGTAAAAAGTGCCGAATTAGCCTTAAAAGCTGCTAACGCAAATGTCGGTATTACTAAAGCAGATTTATATCCTTCTTTAAAAATTACAGCTCAGGGCGGTTTAAACTCTTTCGAAACGAGCAATTGGTTTAATATTCCAGCTTCCTTATTCGGAACTGTTGCGGGAGGTTTAACACAGCCTTTATTAAACAATAAAAGAGTGAGAACTCAATATAATATTGCAGTTGCCGAAAGAGAAAAAGCAGTTTTAAGCTTCAGACAACAGGTTTTGGTTGCTGTAAGCGAAGTGGCTGATGCTATTGTTAAAGTAGAAAAATTACAACAACAGGAAACCCTTTTGCAGGAACGTGTTAAGACATTGCAGACTGCTATCAAAAATGCCAATTTATTATTTAAAAATGGTATGGCTGAATATCTCGAAGTAATTACAGCTCAGTCTAATTTATTACAAAGTGAACTGGAACTTGCCGACATAAAAAGACAGCAGTTATCTGCCAATACCGATTTGTATCGTGCATTGGGGGGAGGCTGGAAATAATACCCGTTTTTAATTATTTATTTCTGAAAGCGCTGTGAGACTTAGGTTTTGCAGCGTTTTTTGTTAGGCTGTTTCCTGCTATACTTTATAATATTTTGTGTCGAACCCCGGCATAAAATGATTTTCACTGTTATGAGGGTATGACATCTGTTTTTATAAGAAGTTTGTTGACTTTATAATGTATATATTTACTCGCTGATAAATCTGTAATTTATATAATAAGATGAATCTCAATCAAGAATTTCTCCAAACCTTAAAATCAAAATTCGAAAGCTACGCTCCTGTTTCAGAAACTTCATGGAAAATAATTGAGAATATCATTGAATTTCAATCCATAAAAAAAGGAGAATTACTTTTAAGAAACGGTGAAGTTGCTAAGGAGATTTATTTTATCTGCAAAGGGGCTGTAAGAGCTTTTATAATTGATGTAGCCGGAAATACCTATAACAAAAATATTTTTCTGGAAGGTGATTTTGCAGGCTCAACAGCTTCATCAATACAACAAATACCATCCGAATTTTCGATTGAAGCCTTAGAAAATTCGATTCTGATTAGTATCAATTATCAAAAATACAGAGAACTGATTTTCCAAAATGAAGATTTAAAAAACTTCTACATTGCTTATCTGGAAAAACATTGGGTGATTGAAAAAGAACAAAGGGAAATTTCGATCGTAATGGAAAATGCAACCCAAAGATACCTTCAGTTATTATCCGAACATCCGGATATTTCAGACAGAATCGCACTGCATCATATCGCATCACATTTAGGAATCACTCCCACACAATTGAGCCGCATCAGAAAAAGTCTGGAAAAAGATTTGTAAATCAACATATGTAAAGGCTTTCCGGAAAAGCTAATTTTATCTTTGCTGTCTCTCTAAATTCATAATCATGGAAAAAGTAAAACTTATCAAAGATAATATCGATAATCTAACAGGCTTCTGGAAAACTGCAGGCATTCCTTTCCTCTCCTATCATAAAAAAGATGCTTTCGAATATTGCAAAATCAATCATTCGGGCTGGCCTAATAAATTATGGTTTAGAGAAGATTTCACAGCAGAAACCCTTGTTGAAATTATTGAAACTGTACAAAGCAACTCAGATTTAGTAATTCCGTATTGGAACATTTTCGAAAGTAATTCTAATGAATTTCTGGAACAAAACGGATTTGAAATCAAATCCGAACAAGTGGGAATGTTTTTAAAACTCGATCAAAAATTTGAGCTTCAAAACAAGCTGACTTACAAAAAAGTTTCAAACGAAGAAGAGGCTAAAATATGGTCAGAATTATATCCGAAAGCTTTTGGTTACGTGATCAGTAAAGAAATACTGGTTCAGGATTATGAAAACGCTTCTTTTTATTTAGTTTCTTTCCAACAAGAACCAATTGGAACATTCATGTTATATCAAACCGGAAATACGATCGGAATTCATGGAGTTGGTGTGATTCCTGAAATGCGAAGAAAAGGCTTTGCCGAAGAAATCATGAAATTTGCAATTAACTTGGCAATAGACTCTAATCTTGAATATGCACAGCTGCAGGCATCCGTAATGGGAAAAGACATTTATACCCGATTGGGTTTTGAGGATTTGTTTGTCATTAGAAATTATGTTTTAAAAAACGAGTAATTGTACACGGATAATACGGATTCGCTAAGCGAAACGCGAATAAAACGGGATTTTTTTACATTTCGATCAAAGGAGAAATCACCGAGGGAGAGCGCACTGCTGTCGAGTTACTAGTGTGATTTCTCCCAAAAGGTCGAAATGACAAGATTGCGATTTCTTTGTCAAAAATTCCGATAGATTATTCAGTTTTAAACAGATCTCTATTCTCTTTACTCTATTCTCTATCATCTTCCATCTTTCATCTTCCAATCTAAAAAAATCAAAAACCACAATATGTCTTAAATGCCCCTAAAATAGTCAGAAATAACTATTTCATTAAAAAATAGTAATAGTTAGATTTGTATAGCATAATTAACTAATAACTATTTTAAAACAAACCAATGAAAAAAGCAAAAATTATCTTCTGGACTACAACCATTCTTATTTTTTTATTTGAAGGCGTTATGCCAGCCCTGACTTCGCAGACTGAACTGGCAAAAGAAGGAATCAGGCATTTAGGGTATCCGGAATATTTTGGGAATGCTTTAGTCGTTTTCAAAATTCTGGGCGTATTCGCTTTAGTTATTCCACAAGTACCCAATCGTATTAAAGAATGGGCGTATGCGGGTTTTGCTTTCGACTTCATATTTGCATCGATAAGTCATTTTGCAGTTGACGGAGTTGATTTTCAGGGATTCTTTCCTTTAATCATTCTGGCAATTTTAATAACTTCTTATATCTATCACCATAAAATAGAACGTTCTAAAAACAGTTCGATATAAATCAAATTGCGATGATAGAAGTTTTTAAAACAAATGTTCAGGAAGCAGCGCAATCAGAAATGATTGTCGGGAGGCTTCTTGAGCATTTTCCGGACAGCGTCATCAATTTTGATTTGGAAGACTGCGATAAAATTCTACGAATTCATTCCACTGAAATTTCGAATCACAAAATAATCGAACTTCTAAACTCGCATGGTTTTCATTGTGAAGTGCTTTTATAAAATAGCAATTTACTGATTAGCAAAACAATAAAATAAAAATCGTAATTTTAAGATACAACTTTTAAAACAGAACAAATGAATATACCGGCAGCACATCAGACTATAATGCCTTATTTGATTTTGCAGGGCGCCTCAAAATTTATCGATTTTACAAAAAATGTTTTTGGCGCTGCTGAAACTACGACAAAATCCCTTCGTGAAGACGGAACTGTCATGCATGCTGAAATTACCCTAAATGGCAGTACGATAATGGTAACGGATGAAACTCCTGACTGGGTAAAACAAACAGCAAACTTATTTGTATATGTTCATAATGCAGATGAAACCTATCAAAAAGCAATACAAAATGGAGCAGTTTCCTTAATGGAATTAAGCAATCAGGATTATGGAAGAACCTGCGGTGTAACCGATCCTTTTGGAAATGTCTGGTGGATCACCTCTGTAAATAATCCACACTTAAATTAGAAATGATGAAAGCAGAACTTCAGGCCAATATTATCGAAACATTCAAAAATTTAAATGAAATTCTTTATAAGTTTTCTGAAACAGAGTTTAATACTACACCTTCTCAAGGCGGCTGGACAGCCGGACAAACTGTTCAGCATATTATTCTTGCCTGTTCCGGTTATCCGAAATTATTTAAGGGGAGAACCGAAAAGACTACCAGAAAACCAGATAAAAATATTAATGAATTGGAATCAATTTTTCTGGATTTTAATACCAAAATGGATTCTCCTGAATTTCTAAAACCTGAAATTACAAATTACAGTAAAAATTCTTTAACACTGACTCTTCTGAATATTGAATCTGATTTATTACTAGCTGCCGAAAGTCATGATGTAACCCTCACCTGCTTTGATTTTGAACTTCCGGGTTTTGAAAAATTTACGATTTTAGAATGGATAAATTTTGCACTCATTCACACACAACGACATACATATCAATTAAAAAACATCTATACTTCATTAAAAAATAATCCGCAAGCTTTAAACAGATAACGGCTGATAATGCTGTATCATTTCTAAGAAAACTGTTTCTGTACGCGAGAAATATTGTCTGTTACTGCGGCTTTTTTTTAACTTCTCAAAATATTCCTGGATAGATCCGTCTTCATATGTTGAAATCAATAAAGGATGCACATAATAATTTTTACAAACGTTTCGGGTATTTCCTAAAGCTTCTGCAGTAACATCAAAAGCAGTCAAAATATTTTTCTTGATTTCCTTTTCATTTTCTGCAATCCCTAATTCCATTAATGTTTCAAAGAAAATAACAGAGGCTGACCATGTCCGGAAATCTTTGGCACTAAAATATTCACCTGAGATTTCATGCAGATATACATTGACCATGTGGCTGTCAAGAATTCTTTTTTCACCATTTTCATCGTAGTATTTAAAAACCTCCCAGCCCGGTATTTCTTCGCATTTGCTGACTAATTTAATCAGCTTTTTATTTCGGATTGTAATCGTGTGCTGCTTTCCTTTTTTTCCGATGAATTCAAATTTTATAGCATCTTTATTAATATTGATGTGTCTTTTTCGCAAAGTAGAAAGCCCGTATGATTTATTGTCTTTGGCATATTTTTCATTGCCTATCCGGATATGGGTTTCTTCCATTAAACGTATTACAAGTGCTACCACCTTATTTTTTGACCATTCTTTCTCCTCTAAATCAGCATCGACCTGTTTTCTTATCAAAGGGAGCATTCTTCCAAAATCGACTATTTTATAAAATTTAGTCTGATTTCGGATTAAATTCCATTTTGGATGGTATCTATATTGTTTTCTGTTTTTCTGATCTAATCCCACTGCCTGAAGATGACCATTAGATAAATCCGAAATTCTTACATTCTCCCATGCCGGAGGGAGTACCAGACTGTAAATGCGTTTTAATTCACTCTTTTGTTTAATATATCTTCCATTTTTTTTATAGACAAAAGTATCTCCTTCTTTACATCTTTCTATTGGCATTGATTTATCACTTACGTACACCAGATCTAATTTTTCTATAGCCTTTTCGGGTTTTGTGATTAAAAGGGTCATTAATTTATCGTTGGACTTTGTAGTTGCATTCATATTTGTGTAATAATTAGGGCTTATTTTTTAGTTATATCCAAAAACCAAACAACTGATTTGCAGTTTTTTAAACTAAATATAAATATCCTATAATAAAAAATATAGTATTAATCCTATTGATTTTTTTTTTAACTTTAAAACACTTTCTCAAAGTTCTCTGGTTTTACATAATTCCCATCTAAAACCTTTTGAGTTAATTTTTTAGCTGATTGGATTAAATATAGGCTTGCTTCTAAAATAATTTTATATCAAAATAAATTAAGTAAAGAAATTGGTTACAAAAACTATTAAAAATCCTTTGCTTTCTGATATAAACCGAATGATTTATTAAACGAAATAAAAATGATCCCAATGAAAACGCTACAAACTATTAAATCGAAAATTATTTTCATGTCTACTTATCCGCCAACTCAATGTGGTATTGCCACTTATACTCAGGACACCATCAAAGGGATTATGGACGTATATGGAAATTCAATCAGCTGTGAAATTTGTGAACTGGTAAAATCTCCCAAAGAAAATCCAACACAGGCTTTTACACTAAATACGAATGACAAGGAAGATTATATAAGAGTTGCCGAAGAAATCAATAACGATGATTTGGTAAAACTGGTACACATTCAGCATGAATTTGGTTTATTTGCCGGTAATTATGGAGATTATTTATTAGAGTTTTTAAATGCCATAAAAAAACCTGTAACTTTTACTTTTCATAGTGTAATTCAAAATCCAAATAAGGAATTAAAAACTTTTGTCAAACTACTTTTAAGTTACAGTAACTCTGTTTTTGTAATGACTAATCAATCACAGGAAATCCTGATGAGAGATTATGACATTCACCAAGAGATTATTACCTGCGTACCACACGGTACCCATGTTGTGGTTTATGAAACCCCTGAACAGGCAAAACAAAAATTTAATATGGAAGGTAAAAAAGTACTTTCTACTTTCGGACTTCTGGGTGAAGGAAAAAATATTGAAACAGGGTTACAGGCTTTGTCTAAAATTGTAGAAAAAGAGCCAAATGTTCTTTATCTGATTATTGGAAGAACACACCCTAATTTGATTTTGGATGGTGTTGATGTTTACCGTGATAAATTAGAAGCGCTTGTTGACGAATTAAATTTACATAACAACGTTTGTTTCATCAATCAATATTTAGATACTAATGAACTTTTGGATTACCTGAAAGCAACTGACATCTATTTGTTTACTTCAAAAGATCCAAATCAGGCTGTGAGCGGTACCTTTGCATATGCAATGAGTTGTGCGTGCCCTCTTGTGGCGTCTAAAATTCCTCATACTTTAGAGGTTCTAAGTTCAGATTGCGGCGTTTTAGTCGATATAGGAAACGTTGATCAGTTCGCTGAGGCTACCCTAAAATTGCTTTCTGATGATAATTTAAGAGAAGAAATGGGTAAAAATGCTTTCCGTAAAATGAGAGCATCTTCCTGGGAAAACGTGGCCATCATTCACATGAACAGATACACGGATCTAATTGAAAATGACACAATAATTGATTTTGATTATCCTGAAATTCAATTGACACATGTCAAAAAACTGACAACAGAATTAGGCATGATTCAATTCAGTAACATTTCTATTCCGGATTTATCGTCGGGTTATACTTTAGACGATAACGCCAGAGCCCTGGTAGCTGTTGGAATGCATTACAAATTAACAGGAGACAAAAATGATTTGCCTTATATGCTGATTTATCTTGATTTTATTCATCGTTGCCAAAAACCAGACGGAAGCTTCATTAATTATGTAGATGAACACAACAGGGAACATATAGAACAAAATGCAGAGGTAAATCTGGAAGATTCAAATGCAAGAGGAATCTGGGCTTTAGGAAGCGTGATTGCTATGAAAGATATTCTGCCTGAAAATATTGTACATACAGCTTCAGAATGTTTTCTGAAAAGCCTGCCATGGGCCGAAACGATTCAATCACCTCGTTCAATAGGCTTTGCTACAAAAGGGCTTTATCTGTATAACTCGGTAATACCAAACTTATATGTTTCGGCAATTATCAACAAGCTGAACGCTAAACTGGTATCAAATTATGAAATTCATGCTACGAAAGACTGGAAATGGTTTGAAAATTATCTGACTTACGGAAATGGTATTCTTCCGGAATCTATGCTTTATGCTTATCTGGTAACCAACAAACCTATTTACAAAAAAATAGCATTAGAATCCCTTGATTTCCTTCTCTCAAAGATGTTCACGAAAAATGGCTTTAGGGTAATTTCAAATAACGGGTGGTATCATAAAGGTGCAGAACCTAAAGAATATGGAGAACAGCCAATTGATGTTTCATACATTATTCAGACTTTGAACGGTTTTTACAATGAATTCAAAAACCCTTTATACAAAGAGTACATGAAAACCGCTTTTAACTGGTTCTTAGGTAAAAACCATTTAAATCAGATCATGTACAATCCGGTTAGTGGAGGCGGATATGACGGCCTTGAAAAAGACAACATAAACCTCAATCAGGGTGCAGAATCAACGGTTTGTTATCTGACAGCCAGATTAATTATGGAAAACTTTAAAGAAGCTGAGTGCAAGGTAATCGACCTCATCAAAACAAAAGCAGATTTAATTATTAATTCTTAAGTGCTTACATATTTTAAAATCCAAATCCCTTTCTAACGAAAGGGATTTTTTTATTTGGAGTTCTAATAACGTCATTTTTTCACAATTAGTATAACAGAATGAAAATTATATAAGGTTGCAAAAAAGTTGTGTAAAGAATTTTAACAAGTATAGAGGTAACTTTCATCTATAATTAAAAAGCAGCCTAAAACTGTTAAAAAACTGATTTTCAAAACACATAACTCTAAAACTAAACATTTTGATTCTCACCTTAAAAAATACGTTCGAAGATGTAGGAAATGCAACAGTGTTTGCAATCCGGTTTTTTAAAGAGCTGTTTGTTCCGCCTTATGAAACCAGACAATTCCTGAAACAATGTTATGTCATCGGTTATAAATCTTTGCCATTGGTAGCGATAACAGGTTTTATTATGGGCCTGGTACTTACTTTGCAATCAAGGCCTACTTTAGTAAAATTTGGAGCCGAATCCTGGTTACCGGGCATGGTCGCTCTCTCTTTAATTCGTGAAATTGCTCCGGTGATTACCGCTTTAATTTGTGCCGGAAAAGTATCTTCCGGAATTGGGGCTGAATTAGGTTCAATGAAAGTAACCGAACAAATTGATGCTATGGAGGTTTCGGCTATTAATCCTTATAACTATTTAGTTGTTACCCGAATTCTTGCCACCACTTTAATGGTTCCAATACTAGTGTTTTTTGCTGATGCAATTGGAATTTTCGGCGGATATGTGGGAATTAATATTCACGGCGACGTGAGTTTTTACCGATATATAACCAAAATTTTTCAGTCCCTGGAATTTCTGGATTTAATTCCGGCTACTATAAAGACTTTTTTCTTTGGATTTTTTATTGGAATGATTGGATGTTACAAAGGATTTAATGCTTCCAATGGAACCGAAAGTGTCGGAAAGGCCGCGAATTCTGCTGTTGTAACAGCGTCTCTTTCGATTTTCATTATTGATATGCTCGCCGTTCAGATAACCGATTTATTTTTTTAAGATGATTAAGGAAAAAGAAAATACAGAAACTACAGCAAATGCGGGTACAAAGGCTCCGATAATTGAAATCAAAAATCTACATAAAACTTTTGGTAAGAATAATCAGGTTTTAAAAGGTGTGAATTTTACCGTAAATAAAGGCGAAGATTTAGTGATTTTAGGGCGCTCAGGTTCCGGAAAATCGGTAACCATAAAATGCATTGTGGGACTTATAACACCTGATAAAGGCGAAATAAAGGTTTTTGATGAAAATGTACTGGAACTTACAAAAAAGGAACTTAATGAAATAAGAGTCCGAATTGGGTTTCTTTTCCAAAGCGGTGCACTATATGACTCAATGTCAGTAAGAGAAAACCTCGCTTTTACCCTCAGAAAACACAAACGGGATTTAAGCGCGGATGAAATTGAGAATGAAGTTATGGAAGCTCTGGACAATGTAGGGCTGACAGAAGCAGTTGATAAAATGCCATCTGAATTATCAGGAGGAATGCGCAAGAGAATTGGTCTGGCACGTACTTTAATTTTAAAACCTGAAATTATTTTATACGATGAGCCGACCACAGGATTAGATACAATAACTTCTAGAGAAATCAGCGAATTGATATTGGATATCAAGCAAAAACAAAAAACCACTGCAATCATTATTACACATGATATGGCTTGTGCAAAATTAACCGCTGACCGCATTATCGTATTAAAAGAAGGAACGATACAGGCCGAAGGAACCTACGAAGAATTAGAAAAAAGTGAAGACGAATGGGTACGCTCATTCTTTGAATAAAAAATAAATCAAAAACAAAGATCATGAAGAAGCAATCTGGATATACCTGGAAATTAGGAATGTTTGTAACAATTGGTTTACTGCTTTTTATACTGGCGGTTTACTTTATCGGGAAACAAAAAAACCTTTTTGGATCCACGTTCAGAATTACATCTAGTTTTAAAACTGTCAGCGGCTTAGAAATTGGCAATAATGTACGGTTTTCCGGAATCAACATTGGTACTATTGATGAAATTCAGCTCGTTAATGATTCTACTGTGGTGGTAGGAATGGTGATTAAAGATGATGTCCGCGAATTTATTAAAACGGATGCAAGGGCAAGTATTGGATCAGACGGTTTGATGGGAGACAAAGTACTTACCATAACCCCTGGCGTAAAGTCGCAGACAATAATTGAAAATAATGGACAGATTGCCTCAATTAGCGGTATTGAAATGAGTGACATCATGAAAACAGTCAAAAAAAGCATGGATAATGTAAGTGTCATTTCAGAAGAGCTTGCCATTTTCAGCCATAGTATGAATAATGGTAACGGAGCCCTGGCAAAACTAATGCGTGATCCGGGCATGGCAAACGCTATGGATAAAACACTAAGCAATCTTGAAAAAGGAACAAAAGGCTTTAGTGAAAATATGGAAGCCGCCAAAAGTAATTTTCTCCTAAGAGGTTATTTCAAGAAAAAAGAAAAAGAAAAAGAAGAAAAATTAGAAGAAGCCAAAGAAAAAAAGGAAGAACAGCGGGAAAAAGCTGAAAAAGAAAAAGAGCAAAAATTAAAAGAGGAAAAGAAAAAAGCGGAAGAGGAAGCTAAAAAAGCAGAAGAGGCTAAAAAAGATAAAAAATAATATTTCTGATTCCGTTATACAAATCATTTAAGAGGGAAATTAAAATATTCTATATGCATAGTAAATTCAAACATATAAGCCTTAAAATTGCTAAAATTTCAGGAATAGTCATAGTATCTGTTTTGCTTTTACTTTTTTTAATTCCGCTGCTTTTTCCGGGAACTGTTGCTGCTGAAGTCAAAAAAATTGCCAATAAAAGATTAGACAGTAAAATGGAATTTTCGAAATCCAGCTTTTCGTTCTTTACACATTTTCCTTCACTGACGGTTTCTTTAGATAATTTATCTCTGACAGGTTCTGCGCCATTCAAAAACGATACGTTGTTAAAAGCAGAACAGGTTGCCTTTGGTATAAATATTAAAAGATTATTATTTGACAACGAAGTAAAAATTAATGAATTATATGTTTCAAAAGCAGATATAAACGTAATGGTTAACCAAAAAGGAGAAGCTAATTATAATATTTATATAGCCCCGAAAGATGTAAAAAAAGACAAGAATGCCCCTGAAGAAGGAACCGCAATCCGTCTGGAGCGCATTGATTTTGAAGACTGCCACATCAAATATAACGATCGGTCAGCTAAAATTCTCGTTGATGCAAAAGGTTTTAATTATGTTGGAAAAGGAAATTTAAGTGACGATATCTTCGACCTGAATACCGACGCCAAAATTGATAATGTCGATTTTTATTATGACCGGACAGCTTACCTGAGAAAAAAAGAACTGCGTGCCGATTTAATCACAAGAATTAATACAAATGCACTTTCATTCATACTTCAGAAAAATGAATTAAAAATTAATAAACTGCCTTTAAAATTTACCGGTTTGTTTACCATTCTAAGAGACGGATACAAAATCAATATTAAGGCAGCATCAGAAAACACGACTGTAAAAGATTTATTGTCTGTAATGCCTCCGGAATATTTAACATGGCTTGAAGAAACCGAAATTTCAGGTAAAAGTGATTTGCTTTTTACGTTTAAAGGTAATTACAATGTTTCCAAAAAACAAAAACCTGACCTGGCTTTCAACTTAAAAGTTAATGAAGGCGCTATTGATTATCAGAATGCTCCTGCCCCATTAACCGATTTTCAAATGAATGTAAACGCTATTATGCCTTCTCTTGATATGGAGAAACTTTTAATCAATTTAAAAACTTTCAAATTTAAGGTGGGCGAAAAAGACTATTTCAACGCTTATTTACGAAGCAAAGGTTTTACCGAAATGGATGTGGATGCAAGCGTAAAAGGAGCACTGGATTTAGCTACGCTTGATGCCGCTATAGGATTGTACAGCCTTGATTTAAAAGGAACCCTAAGAACTGATATCCAGGCAAAAGGGATTTTTAGTACTTCTAAAAAATTGTTCCCAAAAACCAGAGGCGGAATTGCATTACGCAATGGCTGGCTAAAAACCGATTCTTATCCCAACCCAATTACTAATATAACTTTTATAGCCAATGTACTTAACAAAGCCGGTACTTATAAGGATTTAATCATTGGTGTCGCTCCCGCTTCTTTTGTATTTGAAGGAAATCCGGTGTATGTAAATGCAGCACTTTCAGATTTTAGTGATCTGGCTTACAACGCAAAAGTAAAAGGAGAACTGAATGTTGGAAATATTTACAAAGTATTCTCAAAAAAAGGAATGGATGTTTCAGGTTATGCCAAAGCAAATCTCTTTCTTCAGGGAAAACAAAGCTATGCCACCACCGGACAATATGATAAACTGAATAATAAAGGGACTATCATATTAAAAAATATCAAAACGACATCAGAACTTTTTCCAAAAGCCTTTTTTATAAAGCAGGGGAACTTCAGGTTTCAAAATGAAAAAATGTGGTTCGAGAAATTTTATGCTTCTTATGGAAAATCTGATTTTGATATTAACGGATATCTGCTAAATACAATCAATTATTTCCTTGAATCACGCGGAACCTTAAGCGGTAATTTCAATTTAAAATCCAAACTGATCAATGTGGATGAATTTATGGCTTTGGAAAAAGGCGAAAATACAGACCGTAAATTAGAAGTGGAATACGCCAAAGAAGATAATCCTAAAATGACCGGAGTTGTTATTATCCCTAAAAACCTGGATGTAAGCCTTACTGCAAATGCAGATAAAGTAGAATATAACGGTCTTATTTTTAATGAGCTTAAAGGTAAAACGGGTATTTCTAAAGGTAATTTTTATTTGCAAAATGCCGTGTTCAATATTATCGATTGTGCGTTGGTTATAGATGCATCGTACACAGATGAATCTCCTACTTCGGCTCGTTTTGATGCGCACTTTCGTGCAAAAGATTTCAGTGTACAAAGAGCCTATAAAGAAATCCCGATGTTTCATGACATGGTAACTGCCGCTGAAAAGGCACATGGAATTATCTCTGTAGATTACAAAATAAAAGGCGATCTGGATGGCAATATGAGTCCGATTTACGAATCGTTTGAAGGTGGCGGTACCCTCAATCTGCGTGATGTAAAAATTAAAGGTCTTAAATTATTTGACGGAATAAGCTCCAAAACAGGTCAGGATGGTCTAAACAATCCTGATATGGAAGGTATCGAAATCAAATCTGAAATTGACAATAACCTGATTCGTATTAAGCCATTTACCTTCAGTGTCGCCACATTTAAACCGACTGTAAAAGGAACTACCAGTTTTGACGGATTACTGGATTTAAGAATGCGGTTAGGACTTCCTCCGTTTGGAATTGTTGGTTTTCCAATTACTATTACAGGCACACATGAAGATCCGAAAATAAAAATATTCAGTAAAACAGGAAAAGAAATACTGGATGCTGTTTATAACGAAAAAAACAATAAGGTAGTCAGGAAAGAAAAAGTTAAAACAAAATAATTCAATAAATACTTGCTAAGAGCATATTTATTGTCAAATGAGTTATCATATAGAACAAAAATATAAAAATTGTAGCCAAACCACTAAAAAAATGAAATTACGCTCAACAGAAAGTTTCTGGCCCCTAAAACATGCGATGGACACTAGTTACCCATCAATAAATTCTGATATTGATACCGAAATTTTAATCATTGGAGGCGGAATTACAGGTGCTCTTATAGCCTATCAGCTTATTAATGAAGGGAAAAAAGTCGTATTGACTGACCGGCGTGATATTGGTAACGGAAGTACAGCTGCGAGTACTGCCCTGCTGCAATACGAAATTGATGTTTCTTTACACGAGTTAATAAAGTTAAGAGGTCCGGAATGTGCTGTTAACAGTTATAGAAATGGAAAAAAAGCCATTTTTGATTTGCGAAAAATTGTTGACGATATAAAAAGCGACTGCGGGTTTGAATTCAAAAAAAGTATTTACTTCTGCTCATTAAAGAAGGATATTACCTTCTTAAAAAATGAATATCATGCACGAAAAGTCAATGGTTTTGATGTAAACTGGCTGGAAAGATGGGATCTGGAAAAATTTGGATTAAACGCCATTGCGGCTATAGAGTCCAAAACAGCTGCTGTGGTGGACCCTTACAGGCTTGCACATGATTTGTACGTTCATTGTGAAAAAAAAGGAATGCAGATTTTTGACCGTACCAATATTATTTCGACAGAAAATCAAAAAGGAAAAATGATTGCCTGTACAGAAAACAAATTCAAAATTACTGCAGATCATATTATACATTGCAGTGGGTATGAAAGTACCGAAACACTGAAGGAAAAAGTGGTGAATCTTAAAAGTACCTACGTTATTGCGTCAGAAAGCATTCCTAATTTACCAGAGGCTTTTAAAAAAGTTATTTTGTGGGATACTTCTAAACCCTATCTATATTTTAGAACAACACCAGACAACCGAATTATTATGGGCGGTGGTGATGAAGATTTTAAAGACCCGGTAAAACGGGATAAAATGCTGCCCAGAAAAGAGCAGTCACTTCTGCATAAATTTGGGAAAAAGTTTCCGAAACTCGATTTCAAAATAGATTATTCCTGGGCAGGTACTTTTGGTGAAACCAAAGATGGCCTTCCTTACTTTGGAAAACCAAATCCTGACATTAATGAACATTATATTTTAGGTTTTGGCGGTAACGGAATTACTTTCAGTGTTATGGCAATGAATTCGATTATGGATTCTATTAATGACAAAGAAAATCCTGATTTAGATTATTACCGGTTTGGAAGGTAAATTTTCTATTCGTTTAAAACTTAATTCTTTCATATTGGACAATCCAAATAGCGTTTGATTGTTTGTAAGAAAAAATAAATATCTTTGAGGAACTCATATTTAGTATGGAGCAGCTCCAATTTACCTGAATTTGGTATATTGGAGCTATTTTATCTTACAATATGAATGAGTTAAATACAGGTTTTAAGTACAAATCAATGAAAAAATCACTTCTTTCTATTATAATTCTTTGTTCTTTAATTGGTTTTTCGCAAACAAAAAAGGAAATCGAAAATCCAATAGATATTTTAGAATCTAAATGTCTTGATAAGGATGACATTTCAAACGCTGAAATGTGTAACTGTACAATAACAGCAAGAGAATCCTGGGATAAGGAATTAAATAAATATTATAGTCTTTTAAAAGTTAAAATTCCGAAAGAAGCATTTGAAATTCTGAAAGAATCACAAAAGCAATGGATCAGTTACCGTGATAAAGAATACGCTTTTATCTCAAAGTTTTATTATGAAATTAAAGAAGGTACAATGTGGTATGCAGTTGCTGAGGATAAGAAAAAAGAAATTGTAAAAGCAAGAGCAGTTGAATTGGAAGAATATTATGAAATGCTTGACTATTAAATCTGCATTTAACAACTACTTACAACAGATTAGGGCAATGAAAATTACTTTTTTTGATATGGTTTCTCAACTCGAAAATAAATACTAATTTAAACCAAACCGCCTGCAACAAAGCAACCATATCTATAATAATACAAACTGCAGATCTTATGAAAAAACTTCTTACATTATTATCGCTTTTTAATCTATTGTCTTTCATTTGGGCAACAAAAATTCTCATATCCAAAAATCAAAATGGAAGGACAGTCTATATCTGATTTTATTCCAATTGACTGGAAACTGTTAGCTTCCGCTAAAGGTGATTTGAATAATGATAAAAATGATGATATAGCCTTTATCATTCAATATAAAGATAGTGTATCAATAGAAAAAATAGAATTTGACGAAAAAGAAACAGTTGTAACCCAACCAAGAATTTTAATTTTAGCTTTTTTTAATCCTATTCAAAAAAAGTATGAAGTAATAGAACAGAGCAACTCTTTTATACTTAATCATGATGATCCAAATATGAGTGAACCATTTCAAAATATTGAGATAAAAAAAGGAATTTTAAGAATCGACTTTCAAATATTTATGAATGCAGGAAGTTGGAGTATGTCCAATAATTCATATGTTTTTAGATATCAGCAAAATGAATTTAAACTTATCGGAGCAGATTACAATTATCTCCATAGAGGTTCTGGTGAAACTGAGAATCGTAGTTATAATTTTTCAACAAAAAAAGTAAAAATCTCAACTGATGACAATTCAGGCAGTAAAGAGAAAACACTATTAAGACCATTCAAATATGATAAGCTGAAAACATTTAAAACTTTTATACCTTTTACCTGGGAAATAGAAAAAGATTTTTATTTATAAATTTAAGGCTATACCCCTGCTCCTGCACGATCCTTTGGTGTAGCTTTTTGAAACCAGAAACCCCTAACAACTAAATATAAATACACATCATGGGCTTAGACATTTCGATAAATTTTGATAATCAGGAAAATCTTTACTTGCTTGATGAGTTTGAAAAAATTCAGGAAGAAGTAAATTTAAGCAGGACATTTTGCAATTTCATGTGCAGAAGAGAAGTAGTTGAAGATTGTAGACCTGAACTTGACCAGATTGGTGAATTAACCGGAGCTGACATCACTTTTCTTTATAATATGCAAGAATATACAGAGGAATGGGAAATTGACGAAATGCTTGAATTTGAAGATGACGAAGATGAGAAAAAACGTCTAAAACAATCAATGCTGAAAAAAAATACAGAAGTTGAAAATAATATTGAAGAGGTAAAACTTAAACTATCATTGTTAATCGAAAAACTTGGACAGATTGAAAATTTAGAACAAAAGCTGGACAAAACAAATTATGATACTTTAGGAATTAAAAAATATTTTTCAAATTTTAATAATAATCCTGGTGATGGATATATTGACAACAATTTAGGTCAGGACCTTAGGAACCTTTATAGTCTTCTTAATTTTGGATTGAAAAATGGTTCGAAAACTATTTTTTTCAATTATGGTTAAATACCACTACTGACACAAACACCAACCCCATAGGAATCCTATCGTGTGGTCTAAAAATAAAATTTCTTATACATCAACATTAGCAAAATATTATTTCAAATGAATAAAATTGAAATCAGGCAAAGAAAAAAAATTTTGCTGCTTTTTTTATTAATTACAACAGTTATTATAGTAGTAACAGGCTTCGGAGTTTTCTTCTCAGAAAAATATAAAGAAAATACTACTACAAAAATTAGTTTCTTTATTGGTGTTGTACTTTTTTGCTGTTTTATGTATTCTCCAGTAAGAAAGTTAATGAATAATCAAGCTATAATTATCTTTGATACTGATTCAATAATCTTAAACACTAATTTTCCTGTTACAATTAAAACAAAAGAAATAGAAGGCTTGTCAGTAACTTATGTTGACGAGAAAGGCTATTTTTTAAACATCAAAACAAAAGAAACTACTCATGAGACAAATATATCCTGGCTGGACAAAACTCCTGATGAAATTAAGGAACTAATTAAAGTGTACGAAAAATGATATTTAATCATAAGCCAACACAGCTGCTCCGCACGAATCATCTCGTGTGCCTTTTATATAAACTTCCTGAAATTCAAAAAACCAAAAATAAACTACTGAGAAACTAAGGTTTTTAGACCAAAAATAGTCTGTTATCAAAAAAGTACTAAATAATCAATAATAAACCTTAGCATCTCAGAGTTCTTAAATTATGCTGTAATAGCCAACTGATTTTGACTAAATTTATATTCTTTTGGACTGCAGTTGAATTTCTGCTTGAAGATTTTAGAGAAATAGCTTCTGCTGGTAAAACCGATACAATACACTATTTCGGAGATATTTAAATCTGAGTTTTTTATTAAAATTTCGGCTTTTAAAATTCGCATATGCGTGATAAAGTCATTTACCGTTCTGTCATGGATCATTTTAAAACCTTCCTGAAGTTTATTAGGTGACAGCCCTGATAGTTTACTTAACGATTTTATGGTAAACGGTTCTTCCGGAGTTTCTTTGATAAGGTCTGAAAGTTTTTTTATTTCTTCCATTTCTTTCAACGTAAGGCAGTTTGTTTCTTTCAGACAGTTATTCATATCATCAGAATGCTGTTGAATTTCCATTGCCAGAATAATTTTCAATATACCTTCTTTCAACAAATTACGAACAATTCCGCTTTCAGTAACAGCATTTAATTCCTCGATTTTTTCCGCTATTTTTAAATTATAAGAACCTACATAGAAAAAATTTCCTGAAAGGTTCTTTTCGAAAAAAGTTTCTTTTACTTTATCATTGAAAAAATTATTTTCGACAGAATGAGCATTTTGAGTTCCTACCACAATCAAAGTAACTTTTGTATTGGTATTCTTTTCAAAAAATAAAATATTATCTTCATTTTGTGTGGATGAAACTATAGCGGTCTGAAACTTTTTTAATTTTCTTTCAACACCTGACATTCCAAAACTATGGGATAAGCTTCCTTTTGAACAATAAGCAAAATAAACCGGTGAAATATTCGGGTTTCCAATACAGATTCTGACATCTTCAGAAAAAACCATATCAAATTGTAAACAGGAAACAGCATCACTAAAGGAAGAGCCTACAATGGTTCCTTTGGCAAAATTATTGCTGACTTCTAAAGCATATTCATCTGAGTCAAAAATTATTTTCCCTCCTAAACTTTGAGTTAGTTCTTCGAATATGTTTTTAATTTTATCGTTGTGTATAGTTACTATTTTCATTTTGCTCGGATTTAAATTCTAAAAAACTATCTTTATATCTTAAGAACAGGTATAATTATTTCTACCAAATGTGAATTCCAAAATTCGTCGAAAACACCATGAAATGTGTTATATAATTTTTCAGAATTGTTTTATAATTACTCCTACATTATTCTTTTTTAAATCCTTAAATATGAAAAGTTATTCTTTTGCCCCAATTGCTTCAACTGATGCAACTATCTTAATTTTAGGGACAATGCCAGGCACAAAGTCCCTTGAACTGCAACAATATTACGGGCATCCACAAAACAATTTCTGGCGCTTTATGTTTGAAATTTTAAATGAAGATTTTTCAAAAGAATATCAAACGAGAAAAAGTCTTTTAATCAAAAACAATATCGCCTTATGGGACGTACTGCAATTTTGCGAAAGAGTTGGAAGTCTTGACAGCGCCATTAAAAATGAAATCACAAATGATTTTGAACTATTTTTAAAAAATCATTCTAATATTAAAACCATTTTTTTTAACGGACAAAAAGCCGCTTCCTTTTTTAAAAAATACGTTACAATAGATAATAAGTACCAACTCATTACTTTGCCTTCAACAAGTCCTGCCAATGCAAGTAAGACCTTGGAATCAAAACTCAGTGAATGGAAAATTATCAGGCAGTTTCTAAAGTTTGAATGATATAACATTATCAAAACAAAGTATAAAACTTCTTCATTATGTTTAAATAATTTTATCATTATAAATTTTAACATACAAAATCATGAAAAAGATACTTTTAATAAGCAAAGTAGTTTTAGGAGCAGGAGTTCTGTTATTGAGTTTAAATTCTTGTAAAAATGAAACAAAACAGGAAGATCCTAAAGAAGTAGCCGAAGATCAAAATGAAGCAAAATTTGACAGCATTGATACTAAAGAAGATGATTCTGAATTTTTAGTTGATGCAGCGGAAATCGATTTGGCTGAAATTGAAATTGGAAAACTTGCTCAGACAAAAAGTACCAATGCCGAAGTTAAAAAGTTTGGTAAAATGCTGGTTGATGAACATACAAAATCAGCTGCAGAAGTAAAAACCATTGCTGGCAGCAAAAATATTTCATTACCAACTGCACTTACAGAAGAAGGAAAAGATGAATATGATAAGCTAAACGAGAAAAGCGGTGTTGATTTTGATAAAAAATTCGCCGATATGATGGTAGATGGTCATGAGAAAGCTATAGATAAATTTACCAAAGCAGCAGAAACAGCAAATGATGCAGAAATTAAAACATGGGCTTCGAAAAATGTTAGTACTTTAACGGCTCATCTTCAGCATGCAAAACAGCTTAAGGAAAGTTTAGATAAAAAATAAAATTGGTTACTTAGGTTTTATTTAGGTAAAAAGCTACTCTGTTTTAGGGTAGCTTTTTTAGATTTTATTAAACAATGATTATGAAAGCACAATCTTACAACAATCATGTGCGGTTTTATCCGCCACATCATTTTATATATTATCCGGTTTTGATAGCATTTATGTCTGCTTCAATTTACTTTATGTTTACCACTGCAGACAAACTCTTATGGGGTTTCATAACTGTAATTTTTATATTTCTTTTTTGCCTCGCTTTTATGCTGCGTCAGCATTATGCACTGATTTTACAAAACAGAATTGTAAAACTGGAACTCCGGTATCGTTATTTTGTATTAACCGGAACCAGGTTTGAAACCATTGAATACAAATTTACTGACGACCAACTGTTTTCACTGCGATTTGCTCCGGACTCTGAATTTTTAACGTTAATAGAACAAGCACTTAAAGAAAATCTCTCTGGTGATGCTATAAAACAGAAAATTAAACATTGGAAAGGGGATTATAATCGGGTATAAAAAGACTTTTATCACAGATCTTAAAATAAGCGAACCCGATATTCAGGCGATATCGGGTTTGGTTATTTAAATTAAAAAAAGTTTTAGAATAATTGTACTTACACCGACACTTTATTTGATCGCTTCTTAATTCTTTATTATTTATTCAGAAGTTTCCAACTGAAGCACCACATTCTGATAATGTTTACTTAGTGAAAACATTTGTTCTGCAAAAATCATAATCGCAAGTGGAACAAACAAAAATGTGATTAAATCTTCTTCGTATAAAAAATAGGTGGTTATGATAAATATTCGGCCATATTCGAGATAATACATCCATTTTCTCTGTTCTAATAAAGCACCACAATTTACCAGTGTAATCAGGATAAAAGACAAAACAAAAACTTTATCCAAAAGATTTAAAAGCTCGAAATAATACGTAAAAACAGTTAAAAATAAAGTACAGATTCCTAATTGGATATAAAGATAATTTCGGAATCTGAGCCTTTGATGCGGGTTGCTTTTATCCTGTAAAAATCGTTTTTCTAATATTGGCCTGATATCCTGATCCATATCAGCAGGACTTCCAAAAACGGCTTTCCATTTGGCTTTAAAACCTTTAGAACGTTTCCATAATTCATAAATCTCAAAGTAATAATGCGTATGCTGCCACATAAAACTGTAGCTTTTTAACGGATGGGTTAAACCGTATTTTGGTTTCTCTTCTTCCTCCTGAAAAGTGCCAAAAATGCGGTCCCAAAAAGTAAACATATCTCCGTAATTTTTATCTAAATATTTCTCGTCAGATGCGTGATGTACTCCATGAATGGATGGCGTTACAAAAATATATTCCACCCATTTTATTTTTCCTATAAGCTGTGTGTGCGTAAAAAACGAATAAGCACCATGAACAATCAGCATCGTAATCACCATTGCAGGATGAAACCCAACAAACGGAAGAACACACCAAAAACCAGTTCGTATAATAGCCTGAAATGTCGTGATTCGGGCTGCAGCGGTAAAATTAAATTCTTCGCTATGGTGATGTACAATATGTGCCGCCCAGAAAAAATTAACTTCATGCCCAAGCCTGTGGTACCAATACCAGACAAAATCGGTCGCCAGTATTAAGGCAAACCAGATAAAAGCATTGCTGGGAATATCGAAAAGCCTGTAGTTGTTATAAATAAAATAATACAACTGATAAAAACTTGCAGCAATAAAAAGATTGATTAGTCTTTCTGCAATACCAACACTAATGTTCGAAACAGAACTTTCGTAATTAAAAATCTCCGGTTTATTTCTGCGCTGCATCAGCTTATATTCCAAAAATAAAAAAATGAAAAACGCAGGCATTGCGAAAGCAAGAAAATTAATATGTTCCATTTTTAAAAATCATTTTTTTGACTATAAACAACTTAATATATTAACACATTAGGTGTAATTCGTTTTGATGATGATTTTCGTCAGTTAGAGTAATTTTCGATAGAAAATGGTATCGGGAACAGAAAAAATATCACTAAAAACTGTTCCCTATACATTTTTAATTTCCGTTTTTCTACACAAAAAAAACTCGAGCTGACGTTTTTTAATAATCACACCCAATGGGTTAAGTTATATTTAATTCTGTTTGAATTTTTCAGCTTCTAATGCTACCTCTTTTACAGCTTGTGTATCGGCTACTTTTTGCAAAGCGATAACATAAGCAGCAATACGAGGCGTCACATTGTGTTTTGAAGCAATTCTGAAAACAGTCTCAAAACCTTTTTCTAAAATATCTTCCAGTTTCTTGTTTATCTGATGGATTCTCCAGGATTCCAAAAGTGAGTTCTGAAGCCATTCGAAATAGGAAACTGTAACCCCCCCGGCGTTTGCCAGAATATCCGGAACAACCAAAACATTATTACCATGTAAAATTGCATCAGCATCAGAAGAAATTGGGCCATTTGCACCTTCAATAATTATTTTTGCTTTGATGTCGGCTGCATTATTTTGCGTAATCACATCTTCTTTCGCCGCCGGAATCAATACATCAACATCCAAAAGCAGTAATTCTTCATGTTTAATAGCAACTGAATTTGGATAACCTTTAATGCTCTTATTATTAAGATTATAATACAAAATCAATTCCGGAATGTTAAGTCCGTCAGGATTGTAGAATGCTTCTGAAACATCGCTTACAGCAACAACTTTTAATCCTTTTTCATATAAAAACAATGCCGAATGCAGTCCAACATTTCCAAATCCCTGAATTGCAACTGAAGATCTTGCCGGTCTCAGTTTCAGTTTTTGAAGAGCCAGAAGTGTAATAATGCTTACCCCTCTTCCTGTTGCCTCTACTCTTCCCAAAGATCCTCCGGAATGCAGGTGTTTTCCGGTTACTACAGCGTGAATTGTTTTCCCGTGAACCAAAGAAAATTCATCCATCAGCCAGCCCATTTCGTCAGGTCCGGTTCCCATGTCGGGTGCAGGAACATCTTTTTCAGGACCAAAAATATCAGATAATGATTTTGTATAGGCTCTGGTAATTTTCTCCAATTCTGTTTTTGAATGTTCTCTCGGATCGCAAATAATACCGCCTTTTGCTCCTCCAAACGGAATTCCCGTTACGGCAGATTTCCAGGTCATCCAGGCAGCCAGTGCTTTTACCTCATCAAGGTTTACGGCTGTGTCATAGCGAATTCCTCCTTTTGATGGTCCTAAGGCTGTGTTGTGAATAACACGATATCCTTCAAAGTTTTTAGTTGTTCCGTTATCAAGCGTAATCGAAAAATTGACCACAATTTGCTTTTCCGGTTTTTGCAATTTCTGTCTGATTGATTCATCAAGGTTTAAAATATCGGCTGCGATATTAAAACGGTCAATCATAGACTGAAAAGGATTCTGTTTAATTATTTCTAGGCTCATAATTTTTTGGTTTAAGATTTTTATTCAATTGATGTTGAAATTTTATATTTTAGATTCTTCTGCACATTACAAAAGAGTGTATCATATTTTCCTGACGTGATTGCTGCAGCTGCAACATGGAATCTTAGTAAGAATGCATTGCATCTGCGTAATGGTATATTTATTTGATCTCATATTGATGGTTTTAAATAAATTCTAAAAAAAGCCTTTCATGGGTATGAAAGGCTAAAAAAAAAAAAAATAACTAACAAGTACTTTCTCTATTAACGCCATTTCAAGACATGATTCAACATGCAGCACATCGCTAAGCTGCATCTGAAAGACATCATATTTCGATTATAGTTTTTCATTGTTATGGCAAATTTATAAATATATTTTATAAATTCTATAGAATTGGTAGAGTTATTTTTTAAAAAAAGGAAAAAAAATTATAAATCACTTGTAAATTAAGCCATTAACAAAAGATAAATTTTACTTGATTTGAGAGAAAACAATGAAAATAATCGCAATTAACGCTAAAACAATACCCAAAAAGTTTATTTTGGATAATTTCTCTTTAAAGAAAAGTACGCCTACAAGACTTCCTAAAACTATTACTCCCATATTCATTCCGGCAAAAACTGTAGAAGGATTTTCAGAAAATACTTTGTGCGCCTTAAGATAAAACAATATGTTACCAAAATTAAAAAGTCCAACCAATGCTCCAAAAAGGATATTTTTAAGTTGCAATCTTACTTTATTAATAACAGAATTATAAGTCACTACAAATAAAGAAACGGCTAAAGCAATATCAAAAACTATAAATAGAGAAGTTGAATAGGGTAAACTTTTATAAAGTGCAATCTGCTTAAAAAGAATATCGATTACTCCAAAACCTAATAAAACAATGGCAGGATAAATCCACTTATTATGTTCGTTTTGAGATGGTTTTCTCAAAATGAATAAAAGTGCCAGAAAACCAATCGCAAGCCCAATTATTTTATAAAGATTAAATTCTTCCTTAAAAATAAACCACGCAGCCAGTATCGGGATAAAAAGCGATAATCGTTGAGCTGCATCTGTTTTTACAATTCCCATATATTTTATAGAAGCAGCTAAAAACAAGAAAACGACAGGCAGTAAAATACCTACGGCCAAATAAATAGTCCAAGGAGCATTTGTGTTTACCTCAGCTAAATCTGGATTAAAAACAAAATAACAAAACAGGATGGCAAATACATAGTTAAAAGTAATTATCTGAACCGGATTGCAATTATAATTACGTGTAATTTTAAAAATGACACCTACTGTTACACTGCAGATAATACTTAAAATCAGAAACAACATATTATTATTTTTAGTGTAAAAATAGGGTTTAAAATCATTCAAAAAAGCCCGGACAGACTGAAAAATCTTCCGGACAGATATTTAATATTTATACATTTAGTTTTTGGCTGCTAATATGCCTTTTTGTTTCTTAGCAAAAATATGATGCGAGTTAAAAACCAATACGGCAATAAAAATAATACTGTATGCCAGGATCTGCAGCGGCGTAATTTTCTCTTTATAAACAAAACAAGCCAATCCAAAAGCAATCATTGGATTAATATTCAGTAACATGCCCACTGTTGAAGAATTGATTCCGCCCAATGCATATAAATTTAAAAATAATGGTATAATGGTAAAAAATATAGCAATGGTTTCGATACAAAAATAAAACGTAAATTCTGTCGGTACCGGACCACTATAAGCCGGATAAAACGGCAATAATACTAAGGCAGCCAGCGATATATGGAATGTCAGAATGATAAACTTGTCAAAACCTTTATTGATACGCTGACTTACTAAATAACACGCATAGGTAAATCCGATAATGATACTAAAAAACATATCCATAATATCGGCGTACGATAGTAATAAACAGCCTGAAATACTTAATCCAACTGCCAGCCACTGTGATTTGGCCAGTTTTTCATGAAGGATAAAATAAGCCAGCAAAGTTGTCAAAATAGGACAGACCAAATAGGCCAGCGAAGTCGCTTTTACAGTCACATGGTTCATAACATAAATAAATGTAAACCAATTGGCCATTAGAAAAAAGCTTCCGCCAATATTCAACAAAATCGTATTTCTTTTTTTAGGGACAGGCAAAGCCCTGAAAACTTCAATTGTTTCATTTATTTTTTTTCGTTTAAACAAAAAAGAAATCAGGAGCATTAAAATACTACAGCTAAAAACCCGATAAAATAAAATATCCATCGAAGCATATTCATGAATTGGTTTTAGCACAAGGCTAAAAAATCCCCAAACGGTATAAGCTGTGATGGCTGCTATGTAATATTTTGTAGTTTTCATGGGATTTTTTGTTTGATATTTTGATAAAGCAAATTTCTTAAAAATAAAACAGCAATACAGATACAGTTTTTGTAAATTGCAGCAGAACAGTTTTTTTTTTATGAAAAATTCAAATTACCTCTATTTACAGTTTGCCGATGTTATCGAAAAACAAATAAAATCAGGCCTTTTAAATGTTGGAGACAAACTGCCTTCGATTAGGGAAGTCTGTGCAGAAACGGGCTACAGCATGAGCACTGTCAGCAAAGCATATTACGAAATTGAAAGCCGGTCACTAATCGAGTCCAGACCTCAGTCAGGTTATTATGTAAGCAATATTTCTGCCCGGACAATTCCTGAACCCTCTGCCAGCAGTCCAATTTTAACCACTACAAATATTGAAAGGGAGGATTTAATTGACCTGGTTTACGGAAACATGACAAATAAAAATGTTACCATGCTTTCATTAGGCTTTCCTTCAAACGAACTTCTTCCAATTGCCAAACTCAATAAAGGAATGGTTCAGGCTATGCGGCAACTGCCAAATAGTGGAACCAGTTATGAAGAAATGCAGGGCAATGTTAATCTTAGAAAAGAAGTTGCCCGTTGGTCATTTGCCTGGGGAGGAACTTTAACTGAAGATGATATCATAACCACTCCGGGCTGTGTAAATGCTATCTCAAATTGCCTGATGGCTGTAACTAAACCGGGAGATACAATTATTACAGAAAGTCCGGTGTATTTTGGTGTATTACAATTAGCAAAATCATTAGGCTTATATGTTATGGAATTGCCTACCAATATAACTACCGGAATTGAATTGGAAGCTTTAAAAAAAGCCATCACTACCAAAAAAATAAAAGCCTGTGTGCTGATGAGTAATTTCAGCAATCCATCAGGAAGTATGATGCCTAATGAACATAAGAAAGAAACCGTTCGCTTAATGGAATTACATAATATTCCGCTTATTGAAGATGATATCCACGGTGATTTGTATTTTGGTTCCGGCCGGCCAACAAACTGCAAAACTTATGATGAAAGCGGAATTGTGATGTGCTGCAGCTCAGTTTCTAAAACTTTGGCTCCGGGATATCGGGTGGGCTGGGTTATTCCGGGAAAATTTAAAAAAGAAATTTTACGGACAAAACTCTATCATACGATCTCCTCTCCTACTATAACACATGAAGTTGTGGGTGATTTTCTTAAAAACGGAAGATATGAAAATCATCTTCGGAAAATTCGCCAGATATTGAATCATAATTGTAATAACTATATCAATACGATTTTAGAATCTTTTCCAAAAGGGACCAAAGTAAGTCAGCCACAGGGCGGTTTTTTTCTTTGGATAGAACTAGATAAAAAAATAGACACTGCCGAATTTTATCATCTGGCTATGAAACACAATATCAGCATTGCTCCCGGACGTATTTTTTCTTTTCAGGATCAATTTTCAAATTGCATGCGGCTTAGTTTTGGCTTGCCATGGACAAATGAATTGCGTGAATCCATACAAATTTTAGGAAAATTAGCAACACAACAAATTTTATAAGTATATTGATTTTAAACATAAAAAACCGGACAGTACAACTACTTACTGTCCGGTCAACAATTAAGACCAAGAATTAATTTAATTTACAAAACAAAATAAGCATTGCTGTCCACTTTTTTGGGATCGTTTTCTAAATCAAACTCTTTAAGAATATCAAATTCGCTTTGATATTCATTCAGCATTTGCTTAATATTTTTTTCGATTGTATTTGCAATAGTCGTAACAGGTGTATCTGTAGGTCTGTTTTCAAAAGGGTCCTGTAAATGAATCGCCATTCTTTCGATCAAAAAGAAAGCTCCGGCAATAGCAGTAATCAAAGGAATAGCAAACCAGCTTAAAACACTTGTAAGCCCAAAAGGAAGCAGTAAAATAAACAAACACAGTGTCAATCTAATATACAAGCTGTAAGTTGTTGGAAAAATGGTGTTTTTAATTCGTTCACATTTTCCCATTTCATCACATAATCTCGAAAGCGTATTGTCAATTTCTACCTGCTGATACATGTTGATGCGCTTCTCATTTTTAGCATTCCTGAGATCACGCGCATGCAGCATCAAAATAGCATTTGGTACGTTTTGATGATTTTTGATGTATTTTATTTCCTCTTCACTCATCAAACCTGCCAGTGGTTTTATAGCATCTTTGTTTCGAAGTGCCTGACCTAAACTATAGCACCATGCAATTTGTCGTTTGGCAAAATTTTCTTTGAATTCGCTTGCTTCAACAGAAAAATCCGGGTCTTTGTAAAATGTCAAAACCTGACGAATCAATGTCCTGGAATCGTTTACAACTGCTCCCCAGACAATTCGGGCTTCCCACCATCTGTCATAAGCCTGATTTGATTTAAAGGCCAATAATAAGGAAATAATCGTCCCAATCATAGTTGGAATCGCAATTGGAATATCTACAGGAAGATTGATGAAATAATGATGAAAAATTTCAAATAATATCGTGTAAGCCAATACGAGAACAATTTCTACTTTAATTTTCCCGAGAACGTACTTCATTGGTATTCTTTTCTTTAATAACATATTTTCGGTTTTAAATTAATTTTACTAGTTACTTAGTACTTAGTGATTAGTCCTTAGTTTTTCGCTAAAAAAGAGCTAATTACTAAGGACTTGGGGCTAATCACTAAGAATTAACTAAGCAATTTCCTCATATAATGAAAGTACTGGAAGCCCTGATTTTTCATTAATACTGTGTTTTTTTACTTTCTTAAATTTAATTTTTTCGCTTTTGCGTGTCTCTACCAATAAATCAATGTCATATTTTGAAATAGCCTCAGACAAATAAGGAGCAAATTGTTCATAATCATTATCAAAATTGCCTGTTTGGCTTACAATTTCAAATGAAAAATTAGCGCTTAAAAATTGCTGAACATCTTTAACATGCATATTGGCACTGCCATTTTCTATATAAAGCGCTTTATTAAAATCTTCTTTATTTACTTCAGTACCCAAATGTAAAATTGGACATTTTTGATTCCCGGCCAGTTTTACCAGATATTGATGAACCTTCTTGGTTTCTTGTTTATAAGATGGAGTCAGAATAACCAGCTTAACAGCAAAGGCTTCAATAATTCCTTTTAGAATAGATGCAGAAATTCCGTATTGATTGTGAACTTTTAATTTGCAATTGGCAGTATGTTCTATAATATAACGACAAGTTTCAAGAACTTCTTCCTGGCTTGGTGTAAGCGCAGTTCTCATTTCCCGTAAAAACTGCACAGAAGAAAAAGCATCCGGAGTATCGGAAACCATCATTAAAATAATTTCACAATTTGTATTTTTCGCCTGATTAATTGCTGATTTTACAGCGTTAATAGTATCAAGTTCTAAAGTAGTGGGTATAAGGAAATTTTTCATATGTATAAGTTTTAGTTTATACATACAAAATAAGATTACAAAAATTAGATACTGCTTAATCCAAAATTAGAATTTCCTAAGATTCAATATTAGAATTTTTAATACTAGCTCTTTTAGAGCTCTCTTTTTTGAAAATAATGGTCACAATTGTTCCTTTGTTTTGCTCGGACTGTACTTGTATTTCACCATCATGCATCCTGATAATTTTTGAAGCTAACGGAAGTCCTAAACCATAACCTATATATTTAGCTGCAATTTTACCCCTGAAAAAAGGCTCATACAAATGCGGGATATCTTCAGGCGGAATCCCGATTCCAATATCATTTATAGCAATTTTAATCCATTCGTTATTAGCCGAGAGTGTTACAAAAACCTCATTATTGTCTGAGTATTTCACTCCGTTTGTGATAATATTATTAATAGCTAACTCTAACAATGGCTTATTACATGGAATTAATAACAAATTTGAATCTTTAGGGGCAAAATTAAGTTTAACGCTCACACGGTTATCAGGATAAATTTTATCAAGATCGGATTTCACATCCATTAGTAACTCATCGATTCTGGCAATATCCTGTACCTGTTTTTTTCCGTCGTAACCTGTCTGTGTAAGCTTTAATAAGCTTTCGGTTAAATTTCCTAATTTTGAAGCCTGACTGTAGATATTTTCTAATGACTGAATATATTCAGAAATAGTTCTTTCCTTCAGAAGCATAATTTCGGACTCAGCAATAATAGTGGTTATTGGAGTTTTTAATTCGTGTGAAGCATTATTGATAAAGTTAGCCTGAATTTCGAAAGAAGTTTCCAGACGATCTAACATATCATTGAAAGTATGCGTAAGATCTGAAATCTCATCTGAGTTTTTGACTTCCGGTAATCTGTTATGCAAATTAGAAGCACTGATTCTATTTACCTCTTTTGTAATTCTGGCTACTGGATTAATTACCCTAATGGCTAATATTCTCCCAAAAAGGAAGGCCAGAATTATGAAGCCAATACCTCCAAAAATCAATATTTTCGCTATATAAACTGTCGTTGTTTTCCCTCTTCGGTCTCTTGCTCCTACTATCACAATGTATTTTTGATCGTTTTCGGTAAAAATCTGACCCAGATAATATTTGCTGTTAACTTCGAAGTAATCTTTTCCGGTACTTAAAATATTAGAATAAAACTTATTAGGTAAATTAAGCTTCGTATTATAATCAAAGCTGTTTGCACTATTTATTTTAAGAACATATTCTTCTTCTTCAATAAGTTCTTCCAGTCCGTTCTTTTTAAGATTGCTGTAATACTTGCTTTTTTCAGGATCATTCTGAAAATGAATTGAAGCCACAATTTTTGCCCTGTCTTCTAATCGTTTTAGAAAATGATATCTGTTATTTTCCTGAAACAATACAAAAACAATTACACACAATAGCAGCGTACTAAAGGTAGAAAGGGCAACATAAGTAAAAGTAATTTTTTTTCTTATATCCATTTTATGGCTGTATAACGTACCCCAGACCTTTCATGGTATGAATAAGTTTGGTTGTAAAAGGTTTGTCTATCTTTTTTCTTAAGTAATTGATGTAAACATCTACCACATTAGTATTCATATCAAAATTAATATCCCAGACATTATCTAAAATCTGATCTCTGGAAACAATTCTTCCCGTATTTTTAGCCAAATAATATAATAACTTGAACTCCTTTGCTGTTAAAATGATCGGTTCTCCTTCGCGTTTTACTGTTTTGGCATTAGTGTTTATTTCTAAGTCGCCAATGATAATAGAATCTGCCTTTTCTGTTTCGAGATTAGCCCTGCGATTTAATGCATTCACCCTTGCATCAAGTTCTCCGAATTTGAAAGGTTTCACCAAATAATCATCAGCACCGGCATTGAGTCCGGTTACAATATTTTCTGAAGTGCCAAGCGCTGTTAAAAGCAAAATTGGTACAAAATTTTTGGCTGCCCGTAATCTTCTGCAAATTTCGATCCCGTTAATGTCCGGCAGCATTACATCCAGAACTACTACGTCAAAAGTATAATTATGAATCATTTCCAATGCTGTTGTACCGTCAAGTGCCACGCTGACATCTTTATTGTTTTCAGCGAAACCTTTACGTAAAATAGAAAGCAGATTTGGTTCGTCTTCGACTATGAGTAATTTCATAATTATTTGCTATATCGTTTACAAAAATAAGGATTGAAATGCATATGATTCTCCTAAAACAAAAAAAGGTTAAAAATAAAAAACCCGACGAGTTAAAACTGTCAGGTTTAATGATAGCCTATTTTAAATTACAATTTACTAATATAACTTCCATACATATCTTTAAACTGGTGCCCTTGAGCAAAACGGTCCTTGCTTAGTTTTTTATATTCTACCAAGGCCCATAAAATAAATTCCTTCATAAAATAAAGATCCTTTTTGTCTAATTGTGGCTGATATTTTTTAACCAAAATATCCAAAGGCGTAACTTCATCTAAAATAGTTTGATATTCAGCATCCGAAGCTTCATCTAATAATTCGAAACCGTTTTCTGCAAAAAACCATTCTGTCAAATCAGAATAAGGTGTCTTTTCACCGGGTTTTTCTAATTTTTCGATCTTCGGAAAGAAATCAGAAAATAAAGTTCGAATTGCCGAACCAATTAAACTCTGCGCTACAGAAGCAGCTCCCTCCTGCTCACCTTCGTAAACCAACTCAACTTTTCCGGTAATTGCGGGAATGATACCTATAAAATCTGACAAACGTAAAACAGTTTTATCAGTTCCTGCTTTTAAGGCACGACGCTCAGCGGTGCTTATTAAATTCTCAAAAGCGGTAATACTCATTCTGGCACTTACGCCACTTTTATTATCGATGTATTCACTGTCACGGGCTTCGAAGCTAATTTGCTCTAAAATATCCCTAGCCAGACTTGGAACATGAACAATATCAGTTTGATTTTGGTCTAATTTAGACTCCTGTTCAGTAATTGTTCTGGCAATAGCCACACTTTCAGGATAATGTGTCAGGATTTGAGAACCAATTCTGTCTTTCAAAGGAGTTACAATACTTCCTCTGTTCGTATAATCTTCCGGATTTGCTGTAAAAACAAACTGCATATCAAGAGGCATCCGCAATTTAAAACCTCTTATCTGAATGTCTCCTTCCTGTAAAATATTAAAAAGTGCTACCTGAATTCTGGCTTGTAAATCCGGTAATTCGTTAATTACAAAAATACAGCGATTTGCCCTCGGAATCATTCCGAAATGAATCACACGATCGTCTGCATATGACAATTTTAAGTTTGCCGCTTTTATAGGGTCAACATCTCCGATCAAATCGGCAACCGTAACGTCCGGAGTTGCTAATTTTTCAAAAAAACGTTCACTTCTGTGTAACCATGAAATAGGGGTTTCATCTCCTTTTTCTTCGATTAAATCTTTTGCAAAACGCGAAATTGCATTCAGCGGATCATCATTAATTTCAGAACCTGTCACAAACGGAATATACTCATCTAATAATTCGATCATTTTACGTGCCAAACGCGTTTTTGCCTGCCCGCGAAGTCCTAATAAATTAATATTATGACGAGATAAAATTGCTCTTTCAAGCTCAGGAATTACGGTGTTTTCGAATCCGTGGACACCTTCAAAAACTGCTTGTCCTGATTTAATTTTATCCCGAAGGTTATTACGCAATTCGTCTTTGACAGATTTTGTTTTATATCCTGAGGCTTTTAATTGACCTAATGTTATGTTGTTTATTTCCATTTTTTATTGAAATATCAATTTGTTATTGAATTATGTTAAAATTGTATTAGACGCACTGCTATACCTCTCTACATGAAAATCTTTGAAACTTATTTAACCCTTTTCTTCCTATTCGTTTCATAATCCTCAAAAATCATTTCTCCTAAACCTTTTAATCCGGTATAAAAAGCTTTTCCCTGATTTGCTTCTGTAAACTGATTCACAAAACGTTGTAAATAAGGATCTCGTGCTATCATAAAGGTAGTAATTGGAATATGAAGTTTTCTGGCCTGTTGTGCCTGTGTGTAACATTTATCAACAATGTATTCATCGAGACCGTTGCTGTTCATATAATATGAACCATCTCGCTCACGTACACAGCTTGGTTTGCCGTCTGTAATCATAAAAATTTGCTTGTTGGTATTTCGCTTTCTTCGCAAAATATCCATTGCCAACTGCAAACCTGCAACAGTATTGGTATGATACGGTCCTACCTGTAAGTACGGTAAATCTTTAATAGGAATTGTCCAGGCATCGTTCCCAAAAACCAGAATATCTAAAGTATCTTTTGGATAACGCGTTGTAATTAATTCTGCCAAAGCCATGGCCACTTTTTTAGCAGGGGTAATTCGGTCTTCGCCATACAAAATCATACTGTGGCTGATGTCTATCATAAGGACGGTACTCATTTGGGCTTTGAATTGGGTTTCCTCCACAACCAAATCATTTTCGGTCAGCATGAAACTTTCAACACCATTATTGATTTGGGCGTTTCGCAAACTTTCTGTCAACGAAATACGTTCCAGACCATCTCCGAAATTAAACTCACGGAATTCGCCTGTATGTTCATCACCGTTTCCGGCATGTTTGGTTTTGTGATTTCCGTTTCCGGCACGTTTTAAATTCCCGAAAATCTGATCTAAGGCCTGCTGACGTATCGCCCTTTCTGTTTTGGCTGTAATTCCAAAACCGGGAGTTCCGTCATTTTTAACTTCGTCCTTTATATATCCTTTTTTCTTGAGATCCTCGATAAAATCATCAATTGTGTAGTTTTCGTCAGTTAGCTTATATTCCTTATCCAACTCCCGAAGCCAGTCAATAGCTTCGTCAAAATCACCCGAAGTATGGGTAATAAGCTCTTTGAAAATTCCAAAAAGTTTTTCAAACGGAGACTGAAAAGGTGCTTCGTAAGTCTTAAAATAAAAACCTTTTTTAAATTCGTTTTTCATAGTTCTAAAATTACTCTTTTTTAGAACTGTGAAAAACGAAACGTTTATTAATTTTTAGTTAAAGTATTTCAATAAAACGAATCAAAATTAGCGATAATACTGACAATTATTCAAAGCTTCCGTCAACATAATACCATGCACCATTTTCGAATTTAAAAGATGAAAATTCATGATGGATTTGCGGTTTCTGATTTTCATCAAAAAAATAGGCATTAAACTCCACCTTATCTTCTGTATAATATAAAATTTCCAGTTGTCGCCATTTATTACTCGTCGCCCATTTTAGAATTTCAGCTTTTGTATAATATTGCCTTTCTGAAACATAAGTTGTTTCCAAAAGATAATCGGCATTATGAGTTGCATAAGCCGAATATCTGGAACGCATTAAAGCCAATGCTGTTGGAGCCTTTTGATTATTTTGAAGATACAATCCACAGCAATTTTCAAACAGCAGACCTGTATCACAAAAGCATTTCTTATTCTCCATCAACCGGTTCTTCTCCATTAATTTTTACATGAAGCTGATTCAATAAAACCTGATATCGGCTTATTTCTCTCACTTCTTCATCTTCTTCCGCAAAGTCAATCATTTCGTCTAATACATCACTCACTTCAAGCAATTTATTATTTGCTTCTCTGTTGTCTTCTGCAGCAATCAAATCAATGATTTCCTGTACGCTCGCTTTTAAACTTTCAAATTTAGTATTCATCTTAATATTTGTATTTTCGTTATCAAAATTTGGGTGTGACCCGCAAAAAAAGCGGTCGCGTTTTCGGCTTTATCTCTTTATCATTACGAGGATATGACCTCTGCCGCTCACGCAAAAAACAGAACTTTTATCTATTCCTGATCTTTTTGATTAAACTTTTTAATAATTTCTTTTAGCTTTTCCTTTCGAGCAATCTCAGCCTGTTTAGCTTTATTTTGGGCTTTGTGCAATTTATCATTGTGCTTCTTTATATTCCTTTCGTTGTTGCGTCCCATTATATTTCTCTTTTAATTTCGTCTAAAGTCTTCTCTGTGTAAATCAATTCCTCAATGATTTGTTTTCTTAAGCCAGTAATATCATCGTAGTTAAAATACTTTGCCCAAGAAGTCAGCTGTTGCAAATTCCTGATTTGTTTTATCCGTTTTGTGGTTTCAAAACTTGTTCTCAGAATTGCTTTTTTATTATATTCCGGATTATTTTTATGCTGATAAGTTACGGTGTTTTTATCATAATTCGCTTCTATATAGTATAATTTTTCTTCCGAATTATCAGGATAAAACTCACTCCAGGCTGCAAAACCTATTTTTGTTTTCAAAGGAGTTTCCGGCTCCCTTGCAACTAATCTCCATTTGCTGTTGGCTAATCTTCCCCAATGATTTGAAACGCGATACATCCCGGCTTCAGTATAATAATAGGTACTGCCTGCTTTACTTGCAAACTGAATTTTCAATCCCTCAATAGCTTCCGGCAATACTTCATTAAAAACACAAAATGTATTTTTAAAGGAATTAGGATGTGGCTTAAAGTTTTTTTGCATGTGCAAATATACTCAGATTGTCACGAACTCCCTAAAACAAACGAAAATTGATTAACTTTACAGCTTTAATTTAAAACACAAACTATGTCTAAAGATTCACAAGAAAAAATGCCCCAAAAAGGAATTTACACCGGCATCATCGAAAAAGATGAAAACAACAATTATTTTTGTGGGGAATATCTTTTAGATTACAAAATTGCGCATTCAAACTTCACTATTGGAGATTGGGTTACAATCAAATCAGTCATTGAAAACCCAAGTGATATCAGTTATGACAAATATCCGAAGAAATCAAAAAACTTCGATAAAGCTAATCATAAGCCTGAATAATTTTTTGTTTCAGCTTGTTTTACTGCAAAGCAAACAAAAATATACACAATGCCCACAAAGCTTTGCGGGCATTGTTTTTTTTAAACACCAGACTTCCTAAAAATCTTTGCGCTCTTTGAGGTTACTAACTTCGTAACTTCAAACCTGATACAAAATCAAATATTTTTTCTATCAAAAGTAAAAAGTTAAAAAAAAGTGTACCTTTGCAAAAAATTTGTCTTTTTGAACAATTAACATCAATTTCAAACTAATAGACAAGTAGTTACCTTTATTTATGAAAAAAATAGTTGAATACAGAAAGTTACTAAACGTAGACAAAACTGCAGAATTAAAAGATTTAAAAACCATTTATCGTAATGCGATGAAAGAAGCTCATCCTGATAAATTTCAGGGAGATGACGCCGGTTTAAAAGCTGCAGAAGAAAAAAGTAAGGCTATCATTGAGGCATACCACTTTTTGGTAAGTATTAATCCTGAAACGATTAAAGCTAATTTACCTGAATATACTGAAACAATTTCGACTTGTTCAATTACAGATTATAAATTTGTTGAAGGTCGTTTGATTATCGATTTTTCTAACGGCAGTGTTTATGAGTACATTAGTGTTCCTAAAGCTACTTATGTAAAAATGGTAAACGCTGATTCTCCTGCAAGATTTGCAAAAAGACATATTTTAAACTCTTTCACCTGGAGAAAGAAAACAAATCAGGAATAGATTTCTCTAATAATATTTCCAAAGGCGTTCTGGTGTCAGAACGCCTTTTTTTATGCTAAAAATTATCTCAATCATCTGTTTAATTCTGAATAATAAAATTTTTAGCTGTTTTATAACGATCAAAAAACAAATAAAACTTTGTTTTTCAATTATTTAACCCATAAAAAACTATAACAAAATTTTAGGCAGTAAAATTGTTGATGTTTTATAATTTTAAATACTTTTGTTGCACAAATCAATTAACTAATTAATTTTTTATAATGAAAAAAATATTTTTTTTACTTACCGCTTCTGCAGCGATAATTTCTTGCAGCAAAGTTAAAGACGGAGAATTCCTTATTACCGGAACTGCAAAAGGAATCGAGAACGGAAAAACAATTATTCTTCAGGGTCAGGATCCAACAACAATGGCTGTTTTAGCACTTGATACTGTAAAAGTTGAAAATGGAAAATTTGAAATAAAAGGAAAAGTTACTGAACCTGCTTTTCACACTTTAATTGTTCAGGATTTACAAGGTCCGGTTCCGTTTATCTTAGAAACTGGTGAAATTAAAATTGAAGTTGATAAAGATAGTATTCATAAATCAAAAATTTCAGGAACTTACAGCAATGATGAGTATGTGAAATTCAACGAGGATCTTACTAAAGTTCAGAAGAGATTAATCGATTTTCAGAAAAAAAACACTCAAACTATGCAGACTGCTCAGCAAAAACAAGACACAGCAGTTATCAATGGTTTAATGAAAGAATATATGGCTATTCAAACTGATGTTCAGGCTGAATCTAAAAAGAAATATACTGCTTACGCTGAAACACATCCAAAATCATTTATTTCAGTTTTAATTGTTCAAAGTCTGATTAATGACCCAAGCTCTGATTTCAAAAAAACAGAAGGCTTATACAACTCTCTAGATGAGTCATTGAAAAATACAAAACCAGGAAAAGCGATTAAAGAAAAAATTGGTCAAATGAAATTGCCTGCAGTTGGTGCATCAGCTCCTCCGGTTGGCAGCGCTAAATGAAGATCAGATTTTTCAGCTCCTAATCCGGAAGGTAAAACAGTATCGCTTAAAGAAAGTTTAGGAAAAGTAACAATTGTAGATTTTTGGGCCTCATGGTGTGGGCCATGCAGAAAAGAAAACCCTAATGTTGTAGCAATTTATAAAGAACTGCACTCAAAAGGATTAAACATAATTGGTGTTTCACTGGATAAGGAAGCATCAGCCTGGAAAGAAGCCATAGCAAAAGACAATTTAAACTGGACACACGTTTCCAACTTAAAGTTCTGGGATGAACCAATTGCAAAACAATATGGCGTAGAATCTATCCCTGCAACCTTTATACTTGATTCATCAGGAAAAGTCGTTGCACAGGACTTAAGAGGCCCTGAATTAAGAGCAAAAATTTTAGAGCTTTTAGCCAAATAAACCCAACAAAAAACTCCAGATTTTCATCTGGAGTTTTTTGTTTTATAATTAAAAGTAATTTTAATAAATTACTTTACAAATTCAATCTTTTGAACTTCTTCTTCATTCACACTATCAAAGAATCCTTGTTCGTTCATCCATTCATCACTGAATACTTTACTCATATATCGAGAGCCATGATCAGGGAAAATTGCAATAATATTACTATCCTCAGTAAATTCCCCTTCTTCAGCGTATTGTTTAATTGCCTGCATTACAGCACCAGAAGTATATCCTACAAACAAACCTTCTTTACGTGTAATCTCTCTGGCAGAATGAGCACTTTCTTCATCTGTTACTTTCATGAATTTATCAATCATATCGAAATCAGTTGCAGACGGAATTAAATTTTTACCCAAACCTTCAATTCTGTAAGGATAAATTTCTTTAGTATCGAATTCTCTTGTCTCGTGGTATTTTTTCAATACTGATCCGAAGGCATCAACACCTAAAATCTTAATATTTGGATTTTGCTCTTTCAAAAATTTTGCAGTTCCGGAGATTGTTCCTCCTGTTCCGCTGCAAGCAACAAGGTGTGTGATCTGACCTTTGGTTTGCTGCCATATTTCTGGACCGGTAGTATTGTAGTGTGCATCAATATTTAACTGGTTAAAATATTGATTAATATAAACGGACCCTTTAGTTTCTTCATGTAAACGTTTTGCAACGTTATAATACGATCTTTCATCATCTGCTGAAACGTGTGCCGGACAAACATAAACTTTCGCCCCTAAACTTCTCAACATGTCAATTTTATCTTTGGATGATTTTGAACTTACTGCCAATATGCAGTTGTAGCCTTTTATGATGCTTACCATAGCCAAACTAAAACCTGTATTTCCGGATGTTGTTTCAATTATGGTATCACCTGGAGATAAAATCCCTCTTTTCTCTGCTTCTTCAATGATATATAATGCTATTCTATCTTTCGACGAATGTCCCGGATTAAAAGCTTCTACCTTTGCGTAGAAATTTCCTTCTAGCCCTTCGGTGACTTTATTTAGCTTAATAAGTGGAGTATTACCTATTAATTCTAAAACATTATTATAAGCATTTATTTCTTCTTTCATAAAAAAATAGTTAATCAAGACCTTTTTTAATAAGCCCGATAGGTTGCAAATTTAACAAAAAATTTCTAATTAGCTTTGAATTTTCTCTAAATCTAATAAAAAACTAAATTCCTTTGCTAAGTCTTTTAAAGCCTGAAAACGCCCCGAAGCCCCGCCATGACCCGCATCCATATTAGTGTCCAAAAACAGCACTGTATCATTTGTTTTTAAACTCCGGAGTTTAGCCACCCATTTGGCAGGTTCCCAATATTGAACCTGCGAATCGTGCAGGCCGGTAGAAACATACATATTAGGATATTTTTGCTCTTTTACATTATCATATGGCGAATACGATAACATATAATCATAATATTTTTTATTATTCGGGTTGCCCCACTCATCATACTCTCCTGTTGTCAGCGGGATACTATCATCCAGCATTGTTGTAATAACGTCTACAAAAGGAACCTGAGCAATAACTCCATTATACAATTCCGGGGCTTCATTTACGATAACTCCCATCAAAAGTCCTCCGGCCGATCCTCCCTCTGCATACAAATGTTTTGCAGAAGTATATTTCTCGTTTATTACAAATTTAGAGCAATCAATGAAATCTGTAAAGGTATTTTTCTTTTTTAACAGTTTTCCATCTTCATACCATTTTCTCCCCAAATCTTCACCGCCCCTAATATGAGCAATAGCGTAAATAAATCCGCGGTCTAACAGGGAAAGTCGTGTAGAAGAAAAATAAGTTTCCATAGTTATCCCATAAGAACCATAGGCATATAGCAATAAAGGATTTTTACCATTTTTTTCTAAATCTTTATGGTAGACCATCGAAATTGGCACTTTTACGCCATCTCTTGCTGTTACCCAAACTCTCTCTTCAACGTAATTGTTTTTATCAAATTTCCCACCTAAAACCTCTTGTTCTTTTAAGATTTCTTTGGTTTTGGTTTTCATATTAAAATCAATCACAGATGATGGTGTTGCCAGTGATTGATAGCTGTAACGCAAAACATCGGTATCAAAATCAATATTAGTTGTTGTATAAGCATTATAAGTTTCACTCCCAAAAGGCAAATAATAGTCCGGTTCGTCATTCCATGGTATGATTCGAATATGATTTAAACCGTTTGATCGCTCCTCAACCACCAGATAATTTTTGAATATTTCAATATCTTCCAGCAAAACATCTTCACGATGCGGAATAAGATCTTTCCAGAATTTTTTTTCAGTTCTGTTTTCAGGCGTTTTCATTAACTTAAAGTTGGTTGCCTTATCTTTATTCGTCAAAATATAAAATGAGTCTTCGTAATGAGAAATACTGTATTCTAAACCTCGTACACGCGTCTGAAATATTTCAAATTCTCCATCAGGATTATCCGAATTCAAAATTCTGTATTCAGTTGTCAAAGTACTTCCTGAGCCAATAACAATATATTTTCTGGATTTTTCTTTACTTACAGAAACATTAAAAGTATCATCGGTTTCATTAAAAACCAAAACATCAGCTGCAGAATCTGAATTTAATTTATGTCTGAATACTTTATCTGATCGTAAGGTAACTTCATCTTGTCTAACATAAAAAATAGTATTATTATCATTTGCCCAAACTGATTCCCCGGTTACATTTTCTATTTTTTCCGGAAGAATTTCCCCTGTTTCTAAATTTTTAACCTGAATGGTGTAAATTCTTCTTCCTATAATATCAACACTGAAGCTGGCAAATCTATTGTCAGGACTAACACTTAGCCCTCCTAATTTAAAATACGCATGTCCTTTTGCTAATTCATTACAATTAAACATGATTTCTTCAGCAGCAGAAAGACTTCCTTTTTTTCTCGAAAAAATTGGATAATCCTGTCCTGTCTCAAAACGGGTAATATAGTAATATCCATTATAATAGTAAGGAACAGATGAATCATCTTCTTTAATTCTTCCTTTCATTTCTTCATACAAAGATTCCTGTAAATCTTTTGTATGTACAGTCATTTTTTGATAATAATCATTTTCCTTATTCAGATAATCAATAACCTCCGGATTTTTTCTGTCATTTAACCAGAAATAGTTATCTGTTCGGATTTCTTTATGTTTTCTTAATGATTTTGGAATTTCTTTTGCTTTTGGAGCTACTATATCGTTTTGCATTGATTTAATTAAGCATTAGTTTTTAAATACGAGAAGCAAAAATAGTACAATCACAACAGAACGAAAATTAAATTTTTCATAAAAAAATCCATTGTTTTCATATAGCAATATACTAATTTTGTATGAAATAATTTAAAAATCAAACAAAAAATGGATTTAATGGGAATGATGGGCAAACTTAAAGAAACCCAGCAAAAAATTGAAGATACCAAAAAACGTTTAGACACTGTTTTAATTGACGAACAAAGTGCTGATGGATTATTAAAGATAACAATTACTGCAAGCAGAAAAATCAAAACAATTTCAATTGATGATTCTTTACTGGAAGACAAAGAACAACTGGAAGATTATTTAATCGTGACCCTGAATAAAGCTATCGAAAAAGCAACCAGCGTTAACGAAAGAGAATTAGATGCTGTCGCAAGAATGGATATGCCATCTATTCCAGGAATGGATAATTTATTTAAATAATTCGATTTATTTATGAAACTAACATACAAAACTCTGGCAATTAGTTTTGCCAGTTTATTTTTATTTTCGTGTGATCCATTAGACTCAAAGGATGAATCTGTTAAAGATGATTATAGTTTTTTAACTGTAAATGAATGGGGAGAAATAAATAAAATTGGAAATAACAGCGGAAAAATAACAGCTTATGATCAATTCGACGGTATAAAAACCAATGCTATTAATTTGAACACCGTTGCTTCAAATTCAGATAAAATATTTCTGGCTGAACATTATCCAGCACCCAATGAAAATCTTTTTATTTTTGACAGAATAACCCGAAAAACTACTTCAAAAAAATTAGTTTATCCAAATGAAATAGCTAGCGATGAGCCCGTTCTAATTTCCCTTACATGGGATAATTCAAAAAAAACACTTTTCGGTATCGTGGCAGGCAATATGTACAGTAATGCAAAAAACAATTCATATTTTGTAAAAATTGACCCTAACACTTCTGAAGTTTTTTACTTAGGCTTAAATTTTGACCAAATTGCATCAAGTTCAAGTTTTTTAAATGAAAATAAACTTTATACCACTCACGGGACTGGTGATACATTTGAGATCAATACAGATGATAATACGGCAAAAAAGGTATCATTATTCAACAATTTAAATACGCCTTTTTACAAAGCTGCTTCTTATAATAAAGATATTATTTTTTGCTTAAAAAGTAATAGCCAAAACGGAACTGCAACAATCACAAAAATCAATTTAGCAGATAACTCTTACGAAGACTTTTTAGAAAATGAAACTTTAAGAATTGGAGGAATCCCAAGTGGTAAAGGTTTTATAGATCAATTAACCTCAGAATATGTATGCTATTTACAGAAAGATGATGACTATATCATGTTAAGATACAATATCTTAACAAAAAAATACAAATATTCAAAACTGAAATCAGATAAATCAATAATTAATCAGCTTACGATTATTGATAGAGTAAACAACTAAAAAAAAAGCAGGGTTTAAATAATCCTGCTTTTTTTAGTCCTTTTGAAAATATAAAAAATCAAAAATTAAAACTTCTGAAGTGTTTCAATCACATAAGTATGCATAACTTCTTTATAATCCAAATGCGTAACTATCCTAAGTTTGTTGTTTCCCATTGAACTTATTAAAATATTCTTCTGTTTTAATTTTTCGATTAAAAGCTGATCACTATACCCCTCTGCCAATGAAAAAATTAAAATATTAGTTTCTACAGGTTCAATAGCTGCTACCCATGGTTTTGTTTTTAAAACTGCTGCAATTTCCTTCGCTCTTCTGTGGTCTTCAGTCATTCGTTCAATATTATGCGCCAAAGCATATAAGCCCCCAGCAGCTAAATAGCCAACCTGACGCATTCCGCCCCCCAATATCTTCCTGATTCTTAACGCCCTGTGAATATCTGCTTTAGTTCCTAGCAAAATAGAACCTATTGGAGCCCCTAAACCTTTTGATAAACAAACAGAAATGGTATCGAAAATAGCTCCAAATTCTTTCGGATTTTGCCTTTTTGCTACCAATGCATTCCAAATTCTGGCCCCATCCAAATGAAACTTCAAATTGTTAGCATCGCAAACTTTTTTTATTTCTCTTAAATCTTCTAATTCATAACAGGCCCCACCTCCTTTATTAGTCGTATTTTCTACACAAACCAAAGTCGTTAACGGACTGTGATAAAACTCCGGATCATTTATTGCTGCGGCAACCTGAGCGGCGTTTATCATACCCCGGTCCCCGTCTAATAAACAGCATGAAACCCCACTGTTAAAAGAGACACCGCCACCTTCATAGTTATAAATATGTGCATATTTATCGGCAATTAATTGTTCTCCGGGCTGTGTATGCAGTTTAATTGCGGTTTGATTTGCCATAGTTCCAGACGGAAAAAAAAGTCCAGCTTCCATACCAAAAAACTCAGCTACTCTGGTTTCTAATTCGATAACCGTCGGATCTTGTCTGTATACATCATCGCCAACATGAGCGTTGAACATATATTGTAACATTTCGTAACTAGGCTTAGTAATGGTATCGCTGATTAAATTTATTTCCATATTCTAAAAACTATATCTTATTTTTGTAAAGCAAAATTACGTATTACTGTTAGTTATTAACTGCGAGTTTTAATAAATTTTAACTTGTACCAAATTAAACGTAATATTTGTAAAAAACATATAAAACTATTATTAATTTATGACAACAGCCGAACAAGTAAAAGGTATTGTGGAGCGCCTTGGTGCGTTGAGGAGGTATCTTTGACGTTGATGCCAAGCTAATCGAAATTGCAAACGAAGAAGAAAAAACTTTTGCTCCTGATTTTTGGAACAAACCAAAAGAAGCAGAAACGATTGTGAAAAATCTTCGAAACAAGAAAAAATGGATTGAAGATTATAACAAAGCTGTGGAACTTACGGATGAACTCCAGCTAGCTTATGATTTTTATAAAGAAGGAGAGCTTTCTGTTGAAGAACTGGATGAAAATTACAACGCAACACAGCTGCACATTGAGAACATCGAATTCAAAAACATGCTTTCTGACGAAGGCGACAGTTTAAGCGCAGTGGTACAAATTACAGCCGGAGCCGGTGGAACAGAAAGTTGTGACTGGGCCGGAATGCTAATGCGAATGTACATGATGTGGGGAGAAAGTTATGGGTATAAAATAAAGGAACTTAACTTTCAGGAAGGTGATGTTGCCGGTATTAAAACCGTAACTTTAGAATTTGAAGGCGACTATTCTTTTGGTTACCTAAAAGGTGAAAATGGCGTACATCGTCTGGTTAGAATTTCACCTTTTGACAGTAATGCCAAACGTCATACATCATTTGTATCTGTTTATGTTTATCCACTTGTTGATGACAGTATCGAAATTGACATTAATCCTGCTGATATCGAGATTACAACATCCCGCTCGAGTGGTGCCGGAGGACAGAATGTAAATAAAGTTGAAACAAAAGTTCAGCTGGTCCACAAACCAACCGGAATCCAGATTCAGTGTTCTGAAACGCGATCTCAGCAGGATAACAGACAGCGTGCCATGCAGATGCTTCGTTCGCAATTGTATGAAATCGAGTTAAAGAAACAGCAGGCACAACGTGCTGATATTGAAGCCGGAAAAATGAAAATCGAATGGGGCTCACAAATACGTAATTACGTAATGCAACCTTATAAATTGGTAAAAGACGTTCGTACAGGTTATGAAACCAGTGATGTCGATGGCGTTATGAACGGAAATCTCGACCCATTCCTTAAAGCATATTTAATGATGATGGGACAAAAAGAAGAAGAATAAAGAGTTTTTCGATTACGATTTAAGGTCGCAGTAAACTTCAAACTAAAAAGAAAATAGTTATGATAAAATGGGCAGATGTAATTCACTTTACAAATAAAGGAAATCCAATTCCTGAAAAACGAGTGGAAAAAACAGAAGAAGAATGGAAACAGCTCCTGTCTTCTGAAGAATTTCAGGTAACACGTTTAAAAGGAACCGAAAGATCATTTAGTTCTGAAATGTGTAGTTTATTTGAACCTGGAATTTACGAATGTAAATGCTGTGGTACTTTGCTTTTTGATGCTTCTGAGAAATTTGAATCAGGAACAGGATGGCCTTCTTTTACTCAGCCAATCAAAGAAAATGCAATAGCATATCATGCCGACAAATCATACGGAATGATTCGTGTTGAAGTAGTCTGCAATACCTGCGATGCGCATTTGGGGCATGTTTTTCCCGATGGCCCTCAGCCAAGTGGTTTACGATATTGCATAAATGCTCTTTCTCTCGCCAAAATAAAAGAGTAACATTAAAAATTGATAAATATTAAAAGCGATTCATTCTGAAAAAAAATGAATCGCTTTTTCTTTAAATTACTTTTTAAAACATTTAAAATAGCATCAAAATCACTTTAACAAAAAAAAAAATTAAACTTTCTCTTATTAATGTTTCATTTACAGATTGTTAATCTTTAAAAATGATAAAAAGATATTTACTAATTTATTCTAATCAAGAAAATTTTGTAAAAACTTCAAAATAAATTGAAACTTCTACTTTTATTAAAAAATTTGGGAATCTTATCACAGAACTTTTCCGGACTAAACAAACAGACATAAAACATTAATTAACAACATATTACAATCAATAAATATTTTTAAAAAAAATCAAAACAAGTTTTTTGTCAATTTTTCATCAACAAAACACACACTAAAAGATAATCAGGAATTTTAAAAACAATTACTGATTCGTTATTTTAAATGTTAAAAAAATACTTTAAAAGTTCTTATTCTAAAATTTATTTAAAAAACTTAAAAGCCAGATTAGGTAATTCAAATCTAATTTATTTTATTTGGCGAAAATTAATCCCCAATAAAATTTAATTCATTAGATGAAATCCTATTCAATTCAAGAAATTAACGAAGTCATAAATGGTGAAATTTATGGCAATACTTCTCAATGTATAACTGCTACAGAACAATTAGAAAAAGCTACGACTTCTGAAATTTCTTTTATAGGAAATAAAAAATACGAAAAATTGTGGGAGGCTTCAAAAGCCTCAGTAGCAGTTGTTAATGAAGACATTTCTATTGAACCAGGAAATAATCGCGCTTTTATTAAAGTAAAAAATGCTGATTTGGCCATGTCTCAGATTCTGACACTTTTTGCCCCGCCCAGTCCTGTATTTCATAATGAAATTCACAGAACAGCAGTTATAGACGAGACAGCGATTATTGGTGAAGGAAGTAAAGTTGGAGCAGGATCTTATATTGGTCCAAAAGTAGAAATTGCTGCAAATGTCACCATTTATCCAAATGTTACTATTCTTGACGAATGTACTATTGGTAAAAATACTGTAATCTGGTCCGGAGCTGTGGTTCGCGAACGCTGCCACATTGGCAATGACTGTATTATTCATCCAAACGCAACAATTGGGGCTGATGGATTTGGATTTCGTCCTTGTAAAGAAAAAGGCTTGGTGAAAATTCCACAAATTGGAAACGTAATTATCGGAAACGGAGTTGAAATTGGAGCGAATTCATGTGTTGACCGTGGAAAATTCAGTTCTACTATTTTGGGTGATGGCTGTAAAATCGACAATTTAGTCCAGATTGGACATAACAGCAAATTAGGTAAATTTTGTATAATGGCCGGAAATAGTGGTTTAGCCGGTTCAGTAACTTTAGGAAACGGGGTTATCATTGGCGGAAGCGCTTCCATAAAAGACCACACTACAATTGGTGACGGCGCTGTTGTTGGTGCCGGATCTGGTGTTACAGGAGATATTCCTGCAGGTAAAACAATGCTTGGATATCCTGCTGTTGAAGCTCGTGATGCCTTAAAACAATGGGCTATTTTAAAGAGACTTGTCTGTGATTCAAAAAAATAATTCATCATTTAAAAATATATTAAAAACAGAAGTTAGCTTCTGTTTTTTTTTGTTTACTACTATTTATAATCGTTCGGAATTAACTTCTATTTTGTAAATTAGCCAACACTATTTTTATAAAAGCAATACTACATCATGGATTTAAACTTCAATAAAAACGAAGATCACAATAAACTGCTTCTTTCAGAATTAAAACAAAAATTTGCCAAAGTAAAATTAGGCGGAGGCGAAAAAAGAATCGAGAAATTACATGCTGAAGGCAAAATGACAGCCCGTGAAAGAATCGCTTATTTATTGGATGAAAATTCTAAAAGTATTGAAATTGGAGGTTTCGCAGGAGAAGGAATGTATGCCGAACACGGTGGCTGTCCATCTGGAGGAGTTGTAATCAAAATAGGATATATTAAAGGTAAACAGTGTATTGTTGTTGCCAATGATGCAACAGTGAAAGCCGGTGCATGGTTTCCTATTACAGGGAAGAAAAATTTGCGTGCGCAGGAAATTGCTATAGAAAACAGACTGCCAATCATTTACCTTGTAGACAGCGCGGGGGTTTATCTGCCAATGCAGGACGAGATTTTTCCCGATAAAGAACATTTCGGCCGCATCTTTAGAAATAATGCACAAATGAGCAGCATGGGAATTACCCAAATCGCAGCTGTAATGGGCAGTTGTGTTGCAGGAGGAGCTTACTTACCGATTATGAGTGATGAAGCTTTGATTGTTGATAAAACAGGAAGTATTTTCCTTGCCGGAAGTTATTTGGTAAAAGCCGCTATTGGAGAAACGATAGACAATGAAACTTTAGGCGGAGCCACTACACATTGTGAAATTTCAGGTGTTACCGACTACAAAGCGAAAGATGACAAAGACGCTTTAGACAAAATAAAAAACATTGTAGATAAAATTGGCGATTATGATAAAGCTGGCTATAACCGAATCAAAGCCGAAAAACCAGCTTTAGAACCAAATGAAATCTACGGAATTTTACCAAAAGCCCGAAACGAGCAATATGATATGATGGAAATCATCAATCGTTTGGTTGATAACTCTGAATTTGAAGCTTATAAAGAAGGTTATGGACAATCTCTAATTACAGGTTATGCCAGAATTGACGGCTGGGCTGTTGGAATTGTTGCCAACCAAAGAAAAGTAGTTAAAACTAAAAAAGGTGAAATGCAGTTTGGAGGCGTTATTTACTCAGATAGCGCGGACAAAGCTACCCGTTTTATTGCCAACTGCAATCAAAAGAAAATTCCATTAGTGTTTTTGCAGGATGTTACAGGTTTTATGGTTGGGTCAAAATCTGAGCATGGCGGCATTATAAAAGACGGAGCCAAAATGGTCAATGCTGTCAGCAATTCAGTTGTACCTAAATTTACTGTAATTGTTGGAAACTCCTACGGAGCAGGTAATTATGCCATGTGTGGAAAAGCTTATGATCCGAGATTAATTTTTGCCTGGCCAAGTGCAGAACTTGCCGTTATGGGAGGGACTCAGGCTGCAAAAGTATTAGCACAAATTGAAGCTTCTTCGCTTAAAGCGAAAGGAGAAATCATCGATGAAGCCAAAGAAACAGAATTATTCAACAAAATAAAAGCACGTTACGACGAACAAACTTCACCCTATTATGCCGCTTCCAGATTATGGACAGACGCTATCATTGATCCGTTAGAAACCCGTACCTGGATTTCTATGGGAATCGAGGCTGCAAACCACGCTCCTATCCAAAAACCATTTAATTTAGGTGTGATTCAGGTATAACGTTTCAGGATTTCTCAATAATACGTTAAATAAAAAGTAAAAAACTTATTTTCAAGGGGTTGAAAATAAATATACGATTAAAAATTAGTAACTTTAGTGTATATAATCTTTAATCCCGTATCATCATGGAAAATGTAAAAAGTTTGAATAAGTGGGCAAATGCGCATACTTATTTACCATTGGATTTAGTACGTATTGTATTGGGTGTTTTTTTATTTATGAAAGGCGTTTCATTTGTCACGAATGCTCAGTACCTGCATGATTTAATTTCTCCTGTTGATCAGTATGGTGGCGGAATGTTTCTTTTGCATTATATCGCACCAGCCCACATGATTGGAGGGATAATGATTGTTTTTGGGCTGCTGACCCGTTGGGCAATTGCAGCTCAGTTACCTGTATTATTTGGTGCCGTACTTGTAAATTTTATGGGACGCATGCACTCCGAAAGTCTGATTTTAGCAATAATAGTATTGCTACTTTGTATATTCTTCCTGTTCTATGGCGGAGGAAAACATTCAGCTGATTATTACTTCAAAATGCAGCAATAACATACATTATCCTCAACTCACAAAAAGTTGAGGATAACTTTTAAGAAGTAATTAGCACTTAAAATTTCTTTAATTGTGTTTTATGAACTAAATTCGCCTCCATGAATTGGATTCGTGAAACCGTTATTTTTGTATCACTTTTGATCATGGGATTTTTTGCCGCTCAGGCAAACCAAATTTCTGTGCAACAAATCGAAAGTCAAAAAACGGACACCAATTTCTCTAAAGATTTTACGGACTCACAAGCTTTTATACAGCCACAGACCAGTTATCAGTTTGCTGCAAACATAAAAACTGAATATCCCGCTGTAATCAAATGGTTTGATTCTTTAATAGCTGTTATACCTCAGCATACGGTTTTAGAATCAGCTTCAAACTTTGCAAATCAATCTTATACACAGAGTAAAAAGGTCTTACTGATGCTCTACCCTTTCCATTTTTTCTGGTAGTAATACATGAAATTTTAGTCCGAAGAAAGTTCTTCAAAATTAAATAAACCGTTTGTCTATAAAACTGTTTATCATTTCATCATTTACCAAAATTTTAAAAACATGGAAACAAGTGTAACCATAATTGGTATTGTGATTGCCATCATAGTCGCAATACCAATTTATTTTTCAGCACGATCGAGCGCTGCAAACAAATCAAAAATCCTGAATATCAAAAAGAAATTCAATCCAACGCATCCGCAGGATTTTGATTTAACTGAATCCCAAAGCAATAAAACGCTTACTATAGACCAAAAACACAGAAAGTTTATCCTGATGAATTTCAATCCTAATCAGCAGGAATCAACTTATGTAGATCTAAAAAGTGTTTCTTCCTGTAAATTGGTCCTGACTACAGAAGGAAATCAGGACACAATTGTCAAGATCGATTTCGAATTTCAGGAGAAAGAAACTTCCAGAAAAATCACAATACCTTTCTATGATTTTGATGATGACCGCATCAAACAGATCAGCGTTTATCAGGATCATATGTTTGCAAAAAAATGGCTTAAAATCATCCAGGATTCTATTTCACGTTAGTTATTTAATTCAGAAAAAGAGGCTCGTAATGAGTCTCTTTTTTTTGTGGCTACATGATATTTATCATTTTAATTTTTTAACTGACAAAGTAATTTTGAATCTCTAAAATGAATTTTTATGGAAATTTCACTGATTCAAAAATATAATGTTCCGGGACCAAGATATACCAGTTATCCTACAGTTCCTTACTGGAATGAAAACAACTTTACCCAACAAAAATGGGTTGAATCTCTTCAAAAATCATTTGCAGAAAGCAATTCACAAAACGGAATAAGTTTGTATATTCATCTGCCTTTTTGCGAAAGCATGTGTACCTTTTGTGGCTGCAACAAACGAATTACAAAAAACCACTCAGTCGAAGAAAAATATATTCAGGCCGTTTTAAAAGAATGGAGCTTATATTGCAATTTACTTTCTGAAAGGCCCATTATAAAAGAAATCCATCTGGGCGGTGGAACCCCTACTTTTTTCTCCGTAAATAATTTAGAAAATCTTATAAACGGTATTTTTGATTTAGCTGATAAAGCCGGAAATTATGAATTCAGTTTTGAAGGTCATCCTAACAATACAACTTACGAACAGCTCAAAAAACTGTATGATTTAGGCTTTCGCCGGGTAAGTTTTGGAGTTCAGGATTATTCCGAAAAAGTGCAGAAAGCGATTCACCGCATTCAGCCGTTTCATAATGTAGCCAAAGTAACTTTTTGGGCAAAAGAAATTGGTTATACTTCTATCGGGCATGATATTATTTTCGGATTGCCTTTTCAGAAAATTGAAGATGTAATTGATACTATTGAAAAAACAAATTCCCTAAAACCGGATCGACTGGCTTTTTACAGCTACGCACACGTGCCGTGGATTAAAGGAAACGGACAGCGCGGATTTAACGACGAAGACCTGCCCAAAGATGCCGAAAAAAGAAAGCTGTACGAAATTGGAAAAAAAATGCTTTCTAAATATGGGTATCATGAAATTGGCATGGACCATTTTGCTTTAGCCCCTGACAGTTTGTACAAAGCGGCACAGCATAAAACGCTGCATAGAAATTTTATGGGTTACAGCGCCTCCAAAACCCAATTGATGATTGGTTTGGGTGTTTCGTCTATTAGCGACAGCTGGTACAGTTTTGCCCAAAACCATAAAAACCTCGAAGAATATTATCAATTGATAGATGCAGACCAGCTCCCGGTTGTGAAAGGCCATATCTTAAATGACGAAGATTTAATAATACGAAAACACATCCTGAATTTAACCTGTACACTTGAAACTTCCTGGAATAATGAAGCTCTTTATTTTGAAGAACTTCCTTTTGTTTTACTGGATTTAAAAGAAATGGAAAAAGATCAGTTACTAGTAATTAAAGAAAATAAAATCAGCATTACGGAAGCCGGAAAACCCTTTGTACGCAATATCTGCATGGCTTTTGATTTGCATTTAAAAAGAAAATCTCCGGAAACGAATTTGTTTTCTATGACGGTTTAAAAGGTACAGTGATTTTATTATTACTTTGAATAAATATTCTTTATTATAGATAATTGAGGTAAAAAGTTAATTTATAGCGAAAAATATTATATTTGGAAAAATATAAAACGAAACAAATCTTCGCATATACACCTAAATTTGGGTAGATATGCGAATATTTATTTCGCATGTAAACAAGTTGTATGCAAGTTTTGAAAAACCGAATCTAAAATGAAATTGAAATATTTAATTCTTTGCTTTTCTTCAATGTGTTTTTCTCAAAGCAAATATTTGGGAATATATAAAGATTCCTTTGGAAATAAAATTGAGTTATTAGCAAATAATAAATTTAGACATACTTGGCAATTTGATTTATCAGCAAGCTGGACTAATGGAAACTGGTTAATATCGAACGACACTTTAAAACTTGAAGTCGTAAAAATCAATGATACTTTAAAAATATTTGACAAGAAAAATAATACTTATAAAGATAGTTTGGTTTTGGCGGAAGATGAAATTCCTAAACGAATAAACGAAACTCAAAATACAATCAAATCATTATCTTCTGGTGGACAAAACAGAGTTTTACCAAATACTCTTTTTTTTCTTAAAAAGAACAAATTAATTATTGTAAAAACTAATGGAAAATTGCAAACAGAAAAAATTAAAGGATTTTGGGGCAATAAAACTTATAATACTTGGTACCGAAAACTTGAAGAATAAACCTGCATACAACACTTGCTACAAGCGATTTGGGCAATTGGCTTAATTTAAAAATGGTCTTGTATTTGGGAAATTTAGGCAAATCCGAAAGATTACGCATTTTTAACCCCAAACCTATTGTAGCAAGGGAACGTTAGTTGTAATTTTACCACAAAAGAACGTATATGAAACAAATTTTTATTTTAGTTTTTGGTTTTATTACTTTAAACACAAATGCACAAACCTCTTTAAAACTTTATTCATCTGAAAATTCAGAACTTCCTGAAAATGATATTAAAAGTATTTTAGTTGAAACTAAATCAAACAAAAAATATATTGGAACATCAAAGCTTGGATTGTCAATTTTTGATAACTCGAAATTTGAAACTTTAAAGGAAATAAAAGGAGAATATATTGGTCCTATTTATCAAGACAAAATTGGAAATCTGTGGATAACAACTTCAAATCCAGAAGAACTTTATATTATAAAAACAGATCATAAAATTAATAAAATTGAAAGTAAAATACTTAAAGAGATAAATGGAATTATAGCTATAGCCGAAGATAAAAATGGAAATTTATACTTTGGAGGAAATGGTTTAGTGAAATTTGATGGAAAAAATTGGACCAAGATAAAATTACCATCAAAACCTATTACAATTAGAGCATTAGACATTAGCCCAACAAATGAAATTGCTATTGGGCATAACGAAGGTTTGATAATTGGTAGTGAAGAAAAATGGCAATTCTACGAAGAAGAAACTAATAAACTTCAATTGTCAGTTGTTAGAGCAGTAAAATTCATAACTCCAACAAAATTGATTATTGGCTATGGTGGTGGTGGTTTTGGAAATGGTGGTTTTTCAGTTAAAGAAAATGAACATTGGAAACATTACAATAAATCAAATTCAAAAATTTCAGACCATATGGTTAGAGATATTGAGGTTGACAAAAGCAATACAGCCTGGATGGCAACAAATAACGGTTTAATAAAATTCACTAAAAATGGAGAATTAACATCAATACTTTTTAGAGATGGAATTTATAAAAACACTATCTTGGACATAAGTATTGATAGTGAAAACACACTTTGGATTGCGACAAATTTTGGAATAATACAATTTAAAGAATAAAAAAATGACAGCTAACAAGAGGTTTGCAATAGTAGGGCGAAATTGTAATGTTCAATAGTTGTGCTTCGGTTCAACATTTGTGCAAAATTGAAGTTTTTCGCGTCGATTTCCCCACCCATCGCAAAGGCTCAAATCGTTACCTACTCCCTCGATGCCATACAAACCAGAAAACTAAGAGAAATAATCCATTTCTAAAAATTTCTTCCCTTAATGACAATCAGGATTCCCCTGTACAAACAAACTCATATTAGAGGGAGAAACATAAGGAATTCCCAATCCTAAACCTCTGAGAATAAATAAGACTCCAATTACAACCGCTACATACGGAATTGCTTTTTGAATTTTATTTCGAAAAGGTAATTTGAGTAAAGAATGCATGTAAACTACAATGCTCATCAATGGTACGGTTCCTAATCCGAACAAGAGCATGTACAAAACACCTAAACCTGCACTTTGCATGGCTATAGCTCCAAATAAAGCTACATATACCATTCCGCAAGGCAGGAAGCCGTTTAGTAAACCAATCGTAAAAAGAGATTTGTAGCTTTTGTTTTTAAACTGTTTGCCTAAAGTAGATTTTATATTTGAAATCACTTTATAAACCGGTTTAGAAAAATTATATTTTGAAAAGATTCTTTCCGGAATCAGAACTGCAGCAATCATCGCCAGACCTATAAAAATAGACATTTTTTGCTGTAATCCGGCCAGGAAAAAACCTCTTCCCAATAATCCGAAAATCAATCCGATTGTAGTGTAGGCGGTTAATCTGCCTAAATGGTAGGTTATGATCTGCGTTACTTTTTTAGCTTCATTTTGATGATCAACGGGAAGCATCATCGCAATTGGACCGCACATTCCAACGCAATGCAGACTGCTGATAAGACCTAATATGAAAGCTGAATAAAGCATTTTGTTATGATTAATTTACGTAAATAACCTCTTTCGTCAAATATTTTTTCCCTTCATACTGCCATTCCATATTGACATCCCAGCGTCCTTTTACCAGTTTCTTTTGCGGAATAAGCAAAGATGAGTTGGTCAGGGCAATCTGAGTATTGAAATCAAACTTTTTGTTTGAAGGACGGTACAGCAAAACGTTTCCTTTTAATTTATTGCTTTCAAAAGTTTCCGGAAAAGTGATTTTTACTCCATCTTCCACATACTGAATTGAAGGCTTGTGTTGCAAATCATGTGCATTCTGAATCCGCGCCATTTCATCCTGAAAATGCGAATCGTGTTTGTAATATTCTTCAACAACTAAATCATTGTCGTATTTACTATTCGATTGTACTTCAAAAACAAAATATAAAATAAACGTCATAAACAATCCGAATGCAATGACAATTCCTGTTCCCCAATTGATTTTCATGATATTGTTATTTAATGTATTGAGTATAATTACAACACATAGAATCATAGTTTTCATAGACTAGAAAAGGCGTTTCACTTGCTTCAAAACACATAGCTATGTGTGAAAACTAGTTTTTTCTAAATTTTTTTTATTTAAATTTTAATCTATGTTTCTATGTGTTAATATATTTTTTTTTTTTTTAAATTATACCTCCAACAGGTTTATACTTTAATTAAAACTTCTTGGTCCTAAGAAATTTGTAGTGGTGGTTTCCAGTAATTCCTTACCGTCGTACACACCAATTTTCACTTTGGTTTTATCACTTTCCAGCAATAGCTCATCAATTTCTATAAATAAGGTTCCTTGTGAAATGCCTTCTTTAGCTATTTTAAAATGCTGTTCTCCAACTTTGCTGATTTCACCTTTCTGATCGATTAACTCAAAATGGATATCACTGTAATCTTTCATCGTCTTGTTTACGATTTTATAAGTGTAAACATTACTGATTTTATCGCCTTTGTGCTGAAACAATTGTCCTGGCAAACGTAAAATAATCGCTTCGACATTGGTTCTTAAAAACAACATTCCGACAAAAACACTCAACAGAATAAATAATACTGCTGTATACCCTTTCATTCTGGTTGTGAATTTAAAAGGCTCTTTTTTCTCTATTTCATCTTCAGAAGCGTAACGAATCAGTCCTTTCGGTAAACCAACCGAGTCCATAATCGAATCGCATTCATCGATGCAGGCGGTACAATTGGTGCATTCTAACTGGGTTCCGTTTCGAATGTCGATTCCCATTGGGCAAACATGTACACATTGATGGCAATCGATGCAATCTCCTTTTCCGGTTAATGCCCTGTTTTCTTTTTTACTGAATTTGGCTCGGCCTTCTTCTTTTTCGCCACGAACAAAATCATAAGCTACATTTATAGACTTATTGTCCAGAAGAACTCCTTGTAGCCTTCCATACGGACAGGCAATAATACAAACCTGCTCCCGGAACCATACAAAAACAAAATAGAAAACGCCGGTAAAAATTAGCAGTGCAGTAAAATTACCCGCTTGTTGAACTGGCCCCTGCTCTATCATTAGAAATAAGGTATTACTGCCCACTAAATACGCCAGAAAAACATTGGCAATCCCGAAAGAAATCAGGAAGAAAACAAACCATTTCGTGAGCCTTTTTCGGATTTTCTCCGCGTTCCATTCCTGTCTTGCCAAACGTGATTGTGCGCCGCGGTCTCCGTCAATCCAATATTCGATTCTTCGAAAAACCATCTCCAGAAAAATCGTCTGTGGACAGATCCATCCGCAAAATATCCTTCCGAAAACTACGGTGAACAGAATTATAAAAACAACTCCAACGAGCATTGAAATCACAAAAAGATAAAAATCCTGTGGCCAGAAAGGAAATCCGAAAATATTGAAACGACGTTCTACAATATTGAACATCATAAACTGGTTTCCGTTAATTTTTATAAACGGATTTGCAATCAAGATCCCTAATAAAACATAACTGACAATTTTGCGATACTCATAAAATTTACCAGACGGTTTTTTAGGGAAAATGAACTTTCGTTTTCCGCCTTCATCAATAGTTCCGATGGTATCTCTAAAAGCTTCGTCTGGTAAATTTGACATGGTAATTATTTTTTAACTGCTTGTATTATCATTGTATTATTTTTCCGGAGCATCGGTTTTTTCGGCACTTTCGTCTACCCAAACTTCACCTTCAGCTTCTTTGGCATCTTTTGGATTACTTCCCTGTAGAGACAAAATGTAACTTGCTACTTTCTGAATTTCTTTTGGTTTCATTCCGTTTGTTTTCCAGGAAACCATTCCTTTTCCGTCACGACCACCATTGGAGATTGTATGAAATACTTCTTTAATTCCGCCTCCTAAAATCCAACGGTCATCTGTTAAGTTTGGACCAATTTGCCCTCCCGCATCGGCTCTGTGGCAGGCAGCACAATTCATTGTGAATATTTCTTTTCCTTCTGCCAAACTTGCTTCATCCGTAAGCAGTACGACTGTTTTTTCATCCATCAGATCCGGAGCAGTTTTAAGATATTCTTCTACTTCAATTTTTGCCTGAGCCATTTCTTTCTTCAATTCCATTTCCTGATTGTCTCCTCCAAAAACATCAAAGTAAAAAACATAAGCAACTCCAAAAACAATACAGATATAGAACAAATACACCCACCATGGCGGCAAATTATTATCTAATTCTTTGATTCCGTCATAATCATGATCCATCAACAAGTCCCCTTCTTTTTCAATTGGTTCTGTTTTCGTAAGCTTGTGCATCAGGTTCTTAAACCAGGTACTCTCCTGAAAACTAAGACTTTCTTCGTGTGCCAATTTTGCTTTTTCTTCGGGAGACATCAATTGATACATCACGCGGTTTACAGCACTGAGTGTAATTTCGATAGCAATCAGAATAAACAAAAAGACAAACAAAAAGACAGCAACCATTGGATATTTTATAAAAGCAGCCCTGTCACCCGAGTCTATAAAATATTCCATCAAACCAAATACGATGAAAAAAATAATGGGCAATCTTACATATACTGGAAAAAACTTTTTCATCTTAAATATCTTTTGAAATTATACTATCATCTAAAGGTATTTCACTCATTTGCTGAATTTTATCTTTAGTATAGGAGAATACCCAAAAACCTAAACCGACAAAAAACAGGAAGAAAATCATGAGGGAGAGAATCGGGTAAATTTCGATACCCGCGATTGTCTCCATATTGTGTTTTATTTGTTCAAACATAATGCTGTTATTTTGAAGTTTCTTTTACTTTAATATCAGTCCCAAGCCTTTGTATGTAAGCAATCAAAGCCACGATTTCCCTTTCATTCATCGGAACAAATTTTTCGCCTTTTGCGGCAGCCTTTTTTCTGCTATCTTCATAACTTTTTACATAGTCAGGATCATTTTCTAAGCTTTTTTCAATTGCAAGAGCCTGAGTTCTCAATGTTTTCTGCGCATCAGCAACTTCTGCTTCTGAATAAGGAACTCCTAATGTCTGCATTGCCTTCATTTTCTTTTCGAGTAATGAAATATCCAATGGTTTATTATCAAACAGCCATTTATAGCCCGGCATGATCGATCCTGCAGAGGTACTTTGAGGATTCCACATGTGATTAAAATGCCAGTTATCATTATACTTTCCTCCTACTCTTTGCAAATCGGGACCTGTACGTTTTGATCCCCACAGGAATGGATGATCGTACACAAATTCTCCTGCTTTTGCCTGAGGACCGTAACGTTCTACCTCGCTTCTGAACGGACGAACCGATTGAGAATGACAGCCAACACAGCCTTCACGAATGTATAAATCACGACCTTCCAGTTCTAAAGGTGTGTATGGTTTTACACTTGAAATCGTTGGAATATTCGATTTTACCATAATCGTTGGAACAATCTGAATAATTCCTCCAATTAAAATAGCAATGGTTGCCAAAATGGTCAGTTGAATTGGTTTTCTTTCTAACCATGAGTGGAATTTTTCACCACTGATTCTGCCGCTTTTAATAGTCTGTAATGCAGGAGCCTGAGCCAATTCATCTTCAACAGGTTGCCCAGCTCTAACCGTCATGATGATATTATAAACCAGTGTCAGCATTCCGATAAGATATAAACTACCACCTATAGCTCTCATCCAGTACAAAGGCATAATCGCTGTAACGGTTTCAAGGAAATTCCCATAAGTTAAAGTACCGTCAGGGTTAAACTGTTTCCACATAGAGGCTTGTTGAAAACCTGCAACATACATTGGTAAAGCATACAATATGATTCCTAAAGTTCCAATCCAGAAGTGGAAATTAGCAAGTTTAGTAGAGAACAGCTGACTTTTGGTCATTCGCGGAATCAGCCAGTAGATGATACCGAAAGACATGAATCCGTTCCAGGCTAAAGCTCCAACGTGTACGTGTGCTACGATCCAGTCTGTATAGTGTGCAATAGCATTTACATTTTTAAAAGAAAGCATTGGCCCTTCAAAAGTTGCCATTCCGTAACCTGTAATCGCTACGACAAAGAATTTTAGCACCGGTTCAACTCGAACTTTATCCCATGCACCTCTTAAAGTCAAAAGACCGTTTATCATACCTCCCCATGAAGGAGCAAGCAACATTACAGAAAATGCTACACCTAAATTCTGAGCCCAGTTTGGCAAAGCAGAATATAATAAATGGTGCGGTCCAGCCCAGATATAAATGAATATTAAAGACCAAAAGTGAATAATCGATAATCGATAAGAATAAACTGGTCGGTTAGCTACCTTTGGAATAAAATAGTACATCAATCCTAAAAATGGAGTTGTCAGGAAAAATGCCACCGCATTATGTCCGTACCACCACTGTACCAATGCATCCTGAACACCTGCATAGACAGAATAACTTTTTAATCCTGAAACCGGGATTTCGAGGTTATTAAAAATATGCAAAACGGCTACAGTCACAAATGTGGCCAGATAAAACCAAATGGCTACGTACAAATGTCGCTCTCTTCTGCGTAACATGGTACCAATCATATTGATTCCCATTACTACCCAAATTACAGCTATCGCAATATCTATTGGCCATTCTAATTCAGCATATTCTTTTGAAGAAGTATATCCTAATGGTAAGGTAATTGCCGCAGCGACAATTATTAACTGCCAGCCCCAGAAATGCAGATTGCTTAAAAAGTCACTGAACATCCTGGCTTTTAGTAATCTTTGCAGTGAATAATACATCCCTGCAAAAAAGGCATTCCCTACAAAGGCAAAAATTACCGCATTGGTATGCAAAGGTCTTAAACGCCCATAACTAAGCCATGAGATCCCATCGGTAAGATTGGGAAAAAGGTACATAACCGCAAGGGTAAGTCCCACTAACATACCCACTACCCCGAAAAGAATGGTGGCGTAAATGAATTTTTTTACGATTTTGTTGTCGTAGTAAAATTGTTCCATTTCCATAATTAAACTTGTTTTTCTTCTATTGGTGAATTATTATTTTGAGAGGTGATTTTGGTTTCGTCATCAAAGAGGATCCTGACCGAGGGCGTGTAATCATCATCATACTGCCCTGATTTGACAGCTGCTATAAAGGCAATAAAGAAACAGATTGCAACAAAAATACTTACTGAGATTAATAGATAAATAACACTCATATCTTTAAATTTATAGTAACAAAATTAGAGCGTTGGTGACTGATAAAATATGATAATTATCATGGTGAGAAAACTTAAAAGAATCTCAAAAAACAGCCCAAAGCTCATTAAAAGCCCGTTATTTTTTATTCGCATAAAAATTGCTCATCAGCGTTACAAAACTCACAATCGTAATAGTACTTAACGGCATGATGATCGCGGCTACTAGTGGAAGTAAGTTCCCGGTAACGGCAAATGTGAGCCCAACGACATTATAAAGCAGTGATAAAACAAAACTCATTTTGATGATCCTGATTGATTTATGGGATAATTTTAAAAAGTAATCCAATCGCGAAAATTCATTCGCATCCAGAATAGCATCACAAGCGGGAGAAAACACATTGACATTTTCAGATATCGAAATCCCAACGTTACTTTGTGCCAAAGCTCCGGCATCATTTAAGCCATCTCCCACCATCATTACATTCCTACCTGTTTCCTGCAGGTTTTTAATAAACTCCAGCTTTTGTTCAGGTTTTTGATTAAAAATAAGTTCCGTGCCTTTTGGCAGAATAGATTCTAAATTGGTTCTTTCACCATCATTATCACCCGAAAGCACTTTTATCTGATAGCTTTCACTTAAAGTTGAAAATAACGTTTCAAGACCATCTCTGTATTGATTTTGAAAATTGAATTTTCCAAAATAAAATGTATCGATTCTGATGTGGAGCGATGTCCTTTCTATTTCTGACAGATCTGAATTCGGACTTTCAACGAATATTGCTGAACCGATTTTTATTTCTTTGCCATCAATAACCCCTAAAATTCCTTTTCCGGTAATTTCCTGAAATTCATCAACTTTAATTCTTTTATATTCCGGTAAAAAATCATAAAGCATTCGGCTTAAAGGATGATTTGATCCTCGAAGTACATTTTTAATCAACATATAATTTTCATCAGAAAGTGCCTTGCCTTCGTATACAATATTTGATTTTTTATTTGTCGTTATGGTTCCGGTTTTATCAAAAACAATGGTATCTACTTTTGCCAGCTGCTCTATAACCAAAGCATTTTTAAGGTACATTTTTTGTTTCCCCATAATTCGGAGAATGTTACCGAACGTAAACGGTGCAGTGAGTGCCAATGCGCAGGGACAGGCGACAATTAAAACTGCAGTAAAAACATTAAAAGCTGTATTGGCATCAATGAATATCCAATATCCAAAACCGGCAAATGCAATAAGAAGTAAGATTGGGGTGAAATACCGGCTTATTGCATCTGTTATGGTTTTGTGCTTTTGATCGACTCTTTTCTGAAAAATTTCATTGCTCCACAATTGCGTCAGATAACTTTGTGAAACCGAATGTAAAACTTCCATTTCGATAACTTTTCCAATTTGTTTCCCACCGGCAAACAATTTATCTCCCGATTTTTTATTGATTGGTATAGCCTCTCCAGTAACGAAGCTATAATCTATTTCGGCTTTTTCACTCATTAAAATTCCGTCAACGGGAATCAATTCCTGATTTCTGATCAATAATCTGTCGCCTTTTAGGACATCATAAATTGGCACACTTTCCTCAGATGAATTCGAATTGATTCGGGTAACGGCAATTGGGAAATACGATTTAAAATCTCTTTCGAAACTCAAAAAACTATAGGTTTTTGTCTGGAACATTTTTCCTAGCAGCATGAAAAAGACCAAACTGACTAAGCTGTCAAAAAAACCAGGTCCGTGATCCATCAGCATATCATAAGAACTTCGGATAAACATTACAATAATTCCTAAAGCGATTGGAATATCGATGTTTAGCATTTTGGTTTTGATACTATGATAAGCCGAAACGTAATAGCCGCTAGCTGAATACAGAAAACTTGGTAATGCCAACACAAAAATTAATCCTCTGAAAAACGGTTTATAATTGTCCAGCCAAAATTCTTTCATCTCGAAATATTCCGGAAATGAAAGCAGCATAATGTTTCCAAAACAAAAAAACGCAACACCTAATTTATAAGTCAGCGTCCGGTCTACTTTTGTTTTTCCTGTTTCATAATTTTCCAGACTAATATAAGGTTCATAACCAATGGAACTTAACAGATAAACGATTGATTTAAGCGAAACTGTTTCTGAATTAAATGTGATTCGGACTTTCTTTTCCGGAAAATTAACCTGAGACATGCTAATACCGGGCTGAAGCCGATTAAGATTTTCAAGAAGCCAGATACAGGAACTGCAATGAATATGTGGAATATTTAAAGAAACAATTGAAGTATATCCTTCCTGAAATTCCAAAACTTTAGAAAGAATCATTTCATTTTCTAAAAAATCATATTTTCCCTGAATGTCCTGAGGAGTAGCCCCCGGTGATTTTTCAAAGTCATAATACGAAGTCAAATCATTAAGACTAAAAATTTCATAGACTGTTTTACAGCCAGTACAACAAAACTTTTTCTCATCAAAATTGATTACTTCATTTTTAGGAATGCTAAGCCCACAATGAAAACAACCCTGCTCACTCATATTTGTTTCTTTTTAATAAGGCAAAGATTCAGAATAAGAAGGAACTATAACTATGACATTTATCATGTTAGAATGAATACAATTCTTCAATTAAAAAATAAATAAAAGATTATTAAGAATGGTTTTCTTTAATGGATTTTCAAAAATAATTTCACCTATGAAAGCGATTATTGGTTAATTTTGCAGTAAATATTTTTGCTATGAATAAATGTGACCAATGTATCGTACGCCAGCTTTCTTCATTAAAAGCTCTTAATAAAGAAGAAGTTATAAAATTAGCAAATAGTAAAACTACTCACAAAATAAAAAAAGGAGAAGCCATTTTTGAGGAAGGCGAAGTAACCAATGGTGTTTTTTGTGTAAAAGATGGAGTTGGAAAACTTTCCAAATTAAGTGCCAACGGAAAAGATCAGATTATAAAACTGGTAAAATCCGGAGAGCTTTTAGGACAACGTTCCATGATTAGCAATGAACCTGCAAATTTATCTGCAAAAGCCATTGCAGACATGGAGGTTTGCTTTATTCCAAAATCTGAAATTATACATTTCTTTAATAATAACAATCAGTTTTCATTGAACCTGATGCAATCCGTTTGTGAAGATTTGAAAGAATCTGAAAACGATAAAATTGCCTTAGTTCAAAAAACAGTAAAACAACGTTTAGCCGAAACCTTATTACATTTACATGATGCTTTTGGAGAAAATGCAGATAAGACATTGAAAGTTCAGCTCACCCGTGAAGAACTTGCAGGTATGATTGGTACTGCCACAGAAAGCTGTATTCGATTACTGTCTGATTTTAACAAACTGGAATTGATAGAATTAGTGGGTAAAAAAATTGTATTGAAAGATATAAAAGCCTTAAAAAGGCTTTCAGAACAATTATAACTTTTTAGCTTCGTTCCAAAACACATCCATTTCCGCCAGAGTCATTTCCATCAACGGTTTTCCTAATTGCTCTGCTTTACTTTCTAAATACTGAAAACGTTTGATAAATTTTTTATTGGTTCGTTCCAGGGCATCTTCGGGGTTTACATTTAAAAATCTGGCATAATTGATCATAGAAAATAGAACATCCCCAAATTCAGCTTCAATTTTATCCTGGTTTCCGGATTTAACTTCAACTTGCAATTCCTGCAGTTCTTCCTGTACTTTATCCCAAACCTGATGCGGTGCTTCCCAGTCAAAACCAACCCCTTTTACTTTATCCTGTATTCGGCTGGCTTTTACCAAGGCAGGCAAACTTCTCGGAACACCTTCCAAAACAGATTTTTTCCCTTCTTTTAGTTTTAGTTTTTCCCAGTTTTGTTTGACTTCGTCTTCGTCTTTCACTATAGTATCACTATAAATATGGGGGTGGCGATGAATCAGTTTATCACAAATTTCATTGCAGACATCGGCTATATCAAAATCATTCGTTTCAGAACCTATTTTAGCATAAAATACAATATGAAGTAATAAATCTCCCAGTTCTTTTTTAACTTCATTCAAATCATTATCTAAAATAGCATCTCCTAGTTCGTAAGTTTCTTCTATGGTGAGGTGCCTTAATGTTTGTAAAGTCTGCTTTTTATCCCAGGGGCATTGCTCACGGAGTTCATCCATAATAATTAATAATCTTTCGAAAGCTTTAAGCTGAAGTTCTTTGCTCATTTTATGATTTTTTGTTGTAACCTAATCCTGTAAAAGTAAAAAATCCTGTTAAGAAAACATCTTAACAGGATTGTATATTTGAATATAGAACTACTATTCTTCTTTTTTAGCTTTTGCTTTTTTGGCAGGAGCTTTTTTTACCGGTTCTTCAACAGCAATTTCTTCAGATGTTGAAGTTGCAGCCGGAGCTTCATCAGTAACTAACCCTTTTGCCTGAAGCATGTTATACCAGTTTAATACTTTTTTAATATCAGATGGATATACTCTTTCTTCGTCATATTCCGGCAAAATCTCTTTGAAATAAGCTGTTAATTTTGCATTGTCTTCTTTATGTGAAATAGCCTGTTCCTTGTTTTCTTTAACGGCAATACGCTGCATTACTTCCGTCAAAGGTTTCTCCCCTTCATAAGTATAGATTGAAATTTCAGACAATAAACTTACGTTACTTTTTAAGTTTACAGTAATTTTTTTTCCGTCTAATAATGATTCTGCCACAAAACCTGTACGCGTTTGCACTTTCAATACATATAAACCAGGCTTTCCTGAAATGGCTAAAATTTTGTCTAAATTCATGTTTATTAAATTAGTATTAAGAATTTTTGGTATTATCTATTATCTTCCTTTTTTAGCGGATGCAAATTTCATTCTGTATTCCTGAAAAGTTTTACCCTCTGTAATATTTTTCAGTTTCTTCTGGATCAGACGTTTTTTTAAAGATGATATTTTATCTGTAAACAATATTCCCTCAATATGATCATATTCATGTTGAATAACTCTTGCAATCAATCCTTCAAAAACTTCCGTTTTTGTTACAAAATCTTCCTCACAATATTCAAGTGTTACCGTAGGTTTTCTATATACATCTTCACGGACATCAGGGATACTTAAGCATCCCTCGTTAAAACTCCACTCCTCTCCTTCTTCTTTAATAATTTTAGGATTGATAAAAGTTCTTTTGAAACCTTTTAAGTTTTTTTGCTCGTCTTCCTTTAGTTCTTCATCATCACTAAAAGGTGCTGTATCAATTACAAACAAACGAATTGCCAAGCCTACTTGTGGTGCAGCAAGTCCCACGCCATAAGCATTATACATGGTTTCGTACATGTTTGCTATTGTTTCTTTTAAGTTTGGATAATCCGGCGTAATTACCTCACCAACTTTTCTTAAAACAGGATCCCCATATCCTACAATTGGTAAAATCATCTATATTGTATTATTTATTTTTATTAAATGAAAAATTAATCTAATCCTTCAAATTTAGCAGTCAAAAATAGTAAAAAATAGTCAATGACCATTTGAAAATAGTATATTAAATCTCATTTTGACTGTTATTAAAATCTGAGCCATAATTATGCCAAATTATCTTACCTTTGTTTTAAACTAATTTATATGTTTGATCGTATTGCAAAATTCACCAACAGCACTTCGTTTTTAAATGCCACAAAAGTCACGATAGCCTCTGTTATTCCTGTATTAATTTTTAATCTTTTAGGACATTTTGAAATTGGTTTTACGATTGCATTAGGTGCTTTTTATACTTATCCCAGTGATATTCCAAGCACATTAAGTCACAAAATAAAAGGATTGATTGTAGCTTCTTTTATTGTTTCCGGGGTAAATTTACTAGTAAATCTTGCTTATCCATATCCTTATTTATTCTACCCTTTTTTAGGATTTTTACTTTTTTTATGCTCTATGATTTCTGTCTATGGTCAAAGAGCCACTTTGGTTTCGTTTTCTGCTTTAATATCAATCTCTTTATCATTTGGACATATACATAAAGGCTGGGAAGCCTTTGCTTACTCAGGCTATATTTTTACCGGAGGAATTTTATATCTAATTGTTTCTCTTGCTTTTCATTTCATACAGCCTTATAAATATATCGAACTTGAAATTGCCCGTGGAATCAGATTAACCGCAAAGTATTTAAAACTAAGAGGAGATTTGTGGAGTCCGGAAGCGAACCGAAAAACAATTATCGAAAAACAACTAAGCATTCAGGTAGAGTTAAATGAGATTCATGAGGATTTACGAAAAGTGCTTATTGGAAACCAAAGCAGCTCTGCTACGAGTCAGAACCGAAAAATGTTGCTGGTTTTTATTACTCTGCTTGAAATTCAGGAACTGGCATTATATACGTCTTTCGATCACAGTAAAATTCATGAAAAATTTGACAAACATCCGGATGTCTTAAGAACATATCAGAATGTTGCATACAAGTTGGCTTCAACCTTAAAAAAACTTTCTAAAAACGTGCATCATATTGCGGTTTACGTAGATAAAAATGATTTAAAAAATGAACTTGATGCTCTTGAATTTGCCATTTTTGACTACGAAAAAACATTAGGAAAAGAAGAAGCCGCAGAAGGGGTTCTGATGCTAACCAACATGCTGAAATATGCTAAAAATCAGGTAGGAAAAATCAAGATCATACAAAGGGCATTTTCATTGGCAATGCAATCTTATAAACTTAAAGAAAAAGACAAGGAACTCGAAAAATTCCTGACACCACAATATTACCCATTACGTACACTGATTGAAAACCTTAGTTTTTCTTCTTCTATTTTCAGGCATTCTGTCCGATTGACGATAACCATTTTAATTGGATTTATAGTTGGGAAGTTTCTTCCTTTTCAAAACGTATACTGGATTTTGTTAACCATTGTTGTTATTATGCGTCCTGGATATGGCTTAACAAAAGAACGGTCTTACAATCGTATTTTCGGTACACTTTTAGGAGGTTTATTGGCATTCGGAATTGTTTCTGTTGTGCAAAATCATGTGGTTTTAAGTATTTTTTCAATCATCTGTATGCTCCTTGGAATTTCTTTCGCCCAGACCAATTATAAAATCAGTGCAACTTTTGTAACCATGTATGTCGTTTTTATTTATGGGATTTTAGTGCCAAATGTTGTTGAAGTAATTCAGTTCAGGATTCTTGATTCACTTGTCGGGGCAATTTTAGCTTTCCTCGCCAATCAGTTTTTATGGCCAGCCTGGGAATTTATAAATACACCTATCCATATTGAAAACTCTATTCGTGCCAATAGGACTTACCTCAGGGAAATTGCAGACTTTTATAATAAAAAAGGAGAAGTTCCCACTTCTTACCGACTTGCCAGAAAAAATGTTTTTATAGAAATTGGGAATCTCATGACCTCCTTTCAGCGTATGATGCAGGAACCAAAATCAAAGCAAAAAACGCTGCCACTTGTAAATAAATTAGTGGTTCTAAATCATTCTTTGCTTTCTGCTTTGGCCTCATTATCAACTTATATCCAGGCACATCAGACTACATCAGCATCAGAATCATTTAATTATATCATTAAAACTATCTTATTAAATTTAGATCATTCGATTTCAATTTTAAGAAATGAAACTATCATAACCGATACTTTTTTTGACAAAGAAGACGTGACTTTGCAATTTGAAGAAATGAAACGTAAAAACTTTACTCGTCTTGCAACAGATGAAGAATTGGATAAGGAAACCAGGCAGGCTAAAATGCAGGAAGCTCAAATGGTAATTGAGCAATTGATCTGGATGAGTAATTTAGCTGAAAAAATATTAAAAATTACAAAAGATTTAAAAGCAACAAATCCGGATTAATACATCCGGATTTGTTGTTTATAATAAAAGATTATATTTTCTATATTAATTTCTGTTCAGCTTTAAAACTTCAGCTGTGTGCTTTCTAAGTTCTTCTAAAAGCTCCGGCTTGTCATTTAAAGTCTGTTTGTAAGAAGGAATCATATTTTTAAGTTTAGCTTCCCATTCAGGTGTATTGATCTGATCTTTAAAACATCTTCCTATTAAATCAACCATAATTGAAACTGCTGTAGAAGCTCCCGGAGATGCTCCTAATAAAACAGCCAGCGTTCCGTCTTGTGTATTGATTACTTCAGTTCCAAATTCTAAAACACCACCACCATTTTCACCTTTTTTAATTACCTGAACACGCTGACCTGCTTTTTCTAAAACCCAGTCTTTAGATCTTGCAGTTGGCAAATATTCACGTAAAGCTTTTATTCTGTCTTTTGGAGACTGGCGAACCTGCTCTATTAAATATTTTGTTAGCGGTATATTGTTATATCCTGCAGATAACATTGGAATCAGGTTGTTTGCTTTTATAGATAATGGTAAATCCAAATATGATCCATTTTTTAAGAAACGAGTTGAAAATCCTGCAAAAGGTCCGAAAAGTAATGCTTTTTCACCATCAATTACACGGGTATCAATATGTGGAACAGACATTGGAGGCGCTCCAACACTTGCTTTTCCGTAAACTTTTGCCTGATGTTTTGCAATAACTTCGGGATTTGTACATTTTAACCACTGACCACTTACCGGGAAACCTCCATAACCATGACCTTCAGGTACATTTGCTTTTTCTAATAATGGCAATGAACCTCCTCCGGCACCAATAAATACAAATTTAGTATAGGCCTTTCTTTTTTGGCCAGACCCCAGATCTGTTATTTTAATTCTCCATGATTTGTCATCGCGCTGTTTTAATTTTTTAACCTCATGGTTAAAATATAGACTCACACCGTCTAATTTTTCCAGATAGTTAAACATACTTCTGGTCAAAGCACCAAAATTCACATCGGTACCAATTGCCATTGTAGTGGCAGCCAGTTTTTCACCAGGCTCTCTTCCTTCCATCACTAGAGGCATCCATTGTTTCAATTGCTCAAAGTCAGTGCTAAAAAGCATTTCAGCAAATAATGGATTTTTTTGTAAAGCCTCAAAACGGGTTTTAAGGTATTTAACATTTTTTTCTCCCCATACGAAACTCATGTGAGGCACGCTTTTGATAAAATTTTCAGGCGAAGGCACCTTGTTTTGCTGTACTAAATAAGACCAAAACTGGCGTGAAACCTCAAAAGCTTCAGCAATACTGATGGCTTTTTTAGGGTCTACAGAGCCATCGGCTTTTTCAGGAGTGTAATTTAATTCACAAAAGGCAGAATGTCCTGTCCCTGCATTATTCCATGCATCTGAACTTTCAGCTGCAGCAACATCTAATCTTTCGTAAATTTCAATCTTTATATCAGGTTGTAATTCTTTCAAAATTACTCCGAGTGTAGCACTCATAATTCCAGCTCCAATAAGCACTACTTCACTATTGGAACGTATCGTATTGTCAGGCATAACAGTATTTTATTTTAAAGTGCAAAGTTACTTTTTATAATCCCAAAAAAAAACTAATTTTAGGAAGATAATAGTTAGATAATTACATTTTTTTCTAAATAAAGTGAAATTTATAAGCCTAAAACTTAAAAACGATTAGAAGAAAGATAGTCCTGAAGCATAATCGTTGCGGAAATTTCATCAATCAGTCCTTTGTTCTGTCGCTGCTTTTTGCTTAGTCCGCTGTCGATCATTGTCTGAAAAGCCATTTTTGAAGTAAAGCGCTCATCTACCCGGACAACTTTCATATCCGGAAAAATATTTGAAAAATGGGTGACAAAACCTTTTATGACAGATGCACTTTCTGAGGGCTCTCCGTTCATTTGTTTCGGCTCACCAATTAAAACCGCTTCAACTTTTTCTTTGGCAAAATAATCCTTCAGAAAATCAATTAAAGTATGGGTTGGAATCGTTGTTAAACCCGAAGCTATAATTTGCATTTCATCGGTGACAGCAATTCCGGTACGCTTTTGTCCGTAGTCTATGGAGAGAATTCTGGGCATTTCATTATTTTTTTCAAAGATAACTATTTTAATTTTCCGATTCTAAGCAACAGCGGAAATGTAACTTTCTTATCATTACTTTCCCATGAAAGTTTCAAGTCCTCATAAATCAAATCAATTGGATTTTGATTATTTTTTGAAATATAATGTTGTACTGAAGACCAGGTCTGAAGATATCCGACAAGCTCCTCAAATGTCCAGATGAATTGATTTTGAAATTTCTCTGTGGCAATTTCATCAAACGGAAACGGAATCGTTTCATAATTTTCATCCAGATACTTTCGTTCAGCATCCCAGTAAGCCCCTACTATATCATAATAAAAATGTCGTAAAATTTTATCTGAATCCGGATTGGTAAAAAATAATCCATAGCCTAATACCGCAAATATACCTTCAGGTTTTAAAATTCTGTAAATTTCTTTATAAAACTCTTCAAATTTAAACCAGTGTACAGCCTGCGCCACAACAATCAGATCAAATTGATGGTTTGCAAAAGAAGTTTTCTCGGCAGATTCTTTGTGATAAATTATATTTTCTGCCTGAATCGCATTATCCAGCTGCTTCTGACTAATATCTGTTGCAAATACATTTTTAAAGTGAGCAGAAAGTTTATGGGCTACCTGACCGTTTCCTGTAGCCAGATCCAATGCCGTTGATTTATCATCTACAAATGAAATTATATACTGAATCATTTCTTCCGGGTATTGGGGACGAAATTTAGAATAATCAGCTGCCTGTTTTGAAAAATTATCTTTCATAGTGCTTTTTTATATGCTATCCTAAAGGTAACCCTTTTTAATCATATTTCCAGAATTATAGAAACTGCAAAAAATCCGCCCTGAAAAATTCAAAACGGATTTTAACCAAATTTAAAACAACTAAAAAAATTATTATAAAGCAGTATTATCTGCCGAATAGTCTGCTAAAAAAGCCTCTTTCCTCTTCTTCGTCTTCTGCTTTCATTTCGTAATTGGCAAATTTTGACTGAGCCTTTTCATGCTCATAAATCAGTTCTTTAATATATTCAACATAGCTTCTCTTTTTTTCTTCCAGAAACCCAATCAGATATTTTTCGCTAAACTCAACTCCGCTGGCAGCTTCAATTTGCAGTAATTTTTTATACAGAGGTTCAATATGGAGCGAAATAACTTCCTGAGGTACAGCTTGTCTTCTTCCAAAATAATTCACAATTACACCGTTTTCATCTTTAGAAATTTCAAAATCGGTAATTACCCAGTAATACCTTCCTGACTTGGCTAAGTTTTTTACAATAGCATGAAAATTTTTTCCTTGTTTCAGATTCTCCCAAAGCACTTTAAAAATAACTTTTGGCATATCCGGATGACGAATAATATTATGTGGCTGTCCCATTAATTCATAATCTTCATAACCTGAAACATCTACAAAAACTTCGTTGGCATATTCTATAATACCAAAAGCATTTGTTTTACTCATAATTACTTGTGTCTTGTCCCACGTGACTTCCTTATCTATAACTGCAACACAGTTTTGTAAATGGTTTTCCTGATTCATATTGATTTGATATTAATTTAAAATTTATCTTTAATTCCTATTCTTTCTCAGGAATTATGAGACAAAACTAAATAGAACAAAAATCATGAAATCTGATTTTTATCATGTAAAACGATTAAATAAATTCCATTTTAGAAATATTTCCAGAAACACAAATATCTGATCAAATTAAAAACAAAAAGTTAAATTTGTAACATTTTCAAATTGATTTGCTTTTTTGATTCTACTCAAATAAACTATCTTTGCCAAAAATTTAAACATATGAGTTCTTTACAAACTATAATTGAACAAGCTTGGGAAAACAGAGCTTTATTACAAGAAGAAACAACTACTAATGCAATTAGAGAAGTTATCGAATTATTAGATTCAGGAAAACTTCGTGTTGCTGAACCAAAAGGAGACGGATGGCAGGTTAACGAATGGGTAAAAAAAGCTGTTGTGATGTATTTCCCGATTCAAAAAATGGAAACATTAGAAGCCGGAATCTTCGAATACAATGACAAAATGTTGTTAAAAAGAGATTATGCTGAAAAGGGAGTTCGTGTAGTTCCGGGAGCTTCTGCCCGTTACGGTTCTTACATTTCAAGCGGTGTAATTATGATGCCGAGTTATGTGAATATTGGTGCTTATGTTGATGCCGGAACAATGGTGGATACATGGGCAACTGTTGGTAGCTGTGCTCAAATTGGAAAAGACGTTCACTTAAGCGGCGGTGTTGGTATTGGAGGCGTTTTAGAACCATTACAAGCAGCTCCGGTTATTATAGAAGATGGCGTTTTTGTCGGTTCACGCTGTATTGTGGTAGAAGGCGTTCATGTTGGTAAAGAAGCTGTTCTGGGAGCAAATGTATGTTTGACTGCTTCAACAAAAATCATTGACGTTACAGGAGACGAACCAGTTGAAATGAAAGGTTTTGTACCAGCACGTTCTGTTGTAATCCCTGGAAGTTATACTAAAAAATTCGCAGCAGGTGAATATCAGGTTCCATGTGCTTTGATTATAGGTACCCGTAAACCATCTACAGATTTAAAAACTTCATTAAATAATGCGTTACGCGAATATGACGTAGCAGTATAATTTTAAATGTCAATATTTTAAATTCCAAATTCCAAATTATGACTGGAATTTGGAATTTTTATTTTAAAACTAATCTTAATTGATTTTTTTTACTTCAATTTGTACTCTCTTAAAAGATTCGATTTCTATATGAAGATACTTGTAATTCAACAAAAAATGATTGGCGATGTGCTCGCGAGTTCAACAATTTGCAATACTTTGAAAAATGAATATCCAACAGCACAAATAGATTACTTAATTTATCCCTTTACAAGTCCGGTTGTTGAAAACAATCCAAATATTGATAATCTTATACTTTTTACGGATGAGTCCAAAAAAAGTAAAATTCAACTTTTAAAGTTTTGTCTTAAGATCAGAAAATCAAAATACGATATTATTATTGATGCATATGGAAAACTGGAAAGCAATATGATTACTGCTTTCTCCGGAGCGAAAACCAAAATCGGTTTTTACAAATCTTACACTAACTTAATTTATACCCATACTGTTAAAGAACTTTCTGTACCCAAAACAACAGCAGGACTGGCTCTTGAAAACAGAATGCTTCTACTACAATCGTTTGACCTGAAAAAGGCGTTAAAAGTTAAGCCGGAAATCTTTCTGAAAGACTCTGAGATTGAAAACGGAAAACAAATTCTGATTCAGAACCAAATTGATTTTTCTAAAAAAACATACATGATTGGGGTTTTAGGAAGCGGAAAAACGAAAACCTATCCTGGCAAATATATGGCTGAACTTCTGGATAAAATTGTTTCGGATACAAATGCTACATTATTATTCAATTATATTCCGTCACAATTACAAGAAGCACAGGAAATCTTTGATTTATGTCAGCCTGAGACACAAAAAAACATCAAAATTGATATTGTTCCCAAATCCATCCGAGAATTTTTATCAATTACATACCATTGTGATGCCTTAATTGGCAACGAAGGCGGAGCCGTAAATATGGCGAAAGCACTAAACAAACCAACATTTACTATTTTTTCAACCTGGATTAAAAAAGAAGCCTGGAATAGTTTTGACGACGGAATAAAAAACGTTTCAGTACACTTAAAAGACCTGAAACCTGAATTATACGGCGAAAAGTCGGCTAAAGAAATGAAGAATCAGGCTATGGATTTATATCAGGTTTTTACACCAGATTTAATCATTCCTGTTTTAGAAGAATATCTAAAAGCTAATTAGAATCGATCCCTATTGTAGTTTTTACAACTTTATTCTTTTTTGTATTTTCTCTGATTGCGAAGTTTTTCTTCCAGGTTGCTTCGTTTACATACCCTCTGGCATGGTCTAAATGTACCACAATAGCACTATAGCGGATTTGTTTGGATTTAAGTCCTTTATTAAAAAGCCTCTCTCCTAACTCTCTATCCTGCCCTCCGTATTGCATTTCCTGGTTAAAACCGTTTATAAAAACCAGGTCTTCTTTCCAGCCTGATGCATTATGTCCGTTCCAGGTAGCTTTTGTAGGAGTTACAGCATTTAAAAATTTAGCCAAAAGCCCTGAAGCTGTCAATTTAGAATTTTTGAATGATTTTTTTAAGCCATTCTGGATAAGCCATTTTACATCAAAACAATTCTGTGATAAAATATCATTTTTGGTAATAGCTTTAGAGATATCCATAGGCAGCATAAAATAACCTCCTGAAAGGAAATAGCCTTTTTCTCTGTAATTCAGATGCGTTGCTACAAAGTCTTTTCTCGGAATGCAGTCTCCATCGGTAAAAATGAGATAATCCGAACTGGAAGCCATTATTGCTTTATTTAAAATCTGAGATTTCTGAAAACCATTATCCTCCTGCCAAACATGTATTAAAGGCATAGAGATCTGAGTTCTCAGGTTATCTAATAATTCTTTCGTTTTTGGCCTGGAACCATCATCAGCAATAATAATTTCAAAATTGGTTTCGGTTTGAATACTTAATCCCCAAATGACCTTTTCAAGCCATTCTTCGGCATTATAGGTACTCATTATTACAGATGCTTTCATATTTTTAGGGGTATCGGCCATTATTTTTTCCAAAACTTTAATGTCTTTTTTAATCGTTTTTTTCGATGAAATTTATCTCTGAAAGCTTCTGCGCCAGCAATCATTACTTTTAAGACTTCATTATAGGAAGCGCCATAAAGCTTGGCATATTCGTCACTCATCACTTCAAGAATCTTTCTGTTTGGAGTTAATTTTGAAAAGTTCAGAATCCGCTTGTTCAGACTCATTTCTTTATGAAATTTCATTCTGTTTAAGTCCACTAAAAAAAACGAGTAAGAACCCGCAGGATTTTTTTTAATCAGAGTATTTCCCGGAGTGTGGTCTAAAAACTCAATTCCATTTTGATGCAGGTTAAACGTAAACTTTGTAAACTGCCTCAAAATTATTTCATGATCAGGATAATCAAAATCATTGGTTAATTCTCTAAAAGTCAGCTCCGGATAAATTTGCTCACAAACATAATAACTATCCAAAAGGACTCCCTTAAAATTTTCGAAATAAGCGATTGGTGTTGGGGTACCTATTTCTTTTTCAACCAAAATAGTAGCAAATTCATAAGAACGACGCGCTTTTGAAGGTCTGAAAAAAGCGTAGACAACTTTATTTACAAAATTTGGAACTTTAAACGATTTTACATTAAGTGTTACTTCTCCTAAATCAAAAGTTTTAATTTTATTCCTCTTTCCATCAACAAACAGCGTTCCTTTTGTTTCATAATTTTCTACAGCATCTCTTATTTCTTCCTTTTTGCTTAGAAAATCTGGATGATAAACTCCATGCATTTAATTCAGTTTTACGTTTTTTACAAAAGTAACGATTTGGATTTTACTCTTCAAATAATTAATTTAATTTTACGCAAAAGTTTATTCGCTATTTAACAACAAAACAGATGTTCGAACACTATCTAATTACCCGATTTAACCTTAAAAACCCAAATTGGGATGTTACTAAAAACAATGAAGAACTTCTGACTGATGAGTGGATGGAAGACAGAATGTGGCTCTTTGAAAACTTTTGCCTCCCATCTGTTAAAGCACAATCCAATAAAAATTTTACCTGGCTGCTTTATTTAGATACTACAACTGCAGAAAAATACAAAACAAAAATAACGGATTTAACATCCGCAACAGAGAATATCAAACTGTTTTTTATTAACGGAATGAATGAATTCTATCCTGAAATTCAAAAAGCTACAACCAGCGAAAAGCCTTATCTGATTACCACAAGAATCGATAATGATGATGTAATCAGCAAGTATTTTATTGATGAAGTTCAGAAAAAATTTGCTTCTCAGGATTTCCTTGCCATTGATGTTATAAAAGGATACTCGCTACAAATAAAACCAATATACATTTTAGGAAAAAAAGAACATGTTTTTAATCCTTTTATCAGTCTGATTGAAAAGAATGAAAATCCAAAAACTGTCTGGTTTAATGACCATACCCAATGGAAAAAAGAAAGCCGAATTATTCAGGTAACTGATAAAAGGCTCTGGATGTCTATCATACATGAAAAAAACAAAGTCAATGAATTTGATGGTTATGATAATGTAAAATGGCAGGACTTAAAGAATGAATTTATTGTTTCAGGAGAATTAAGTAATCTGATATCGCAGGAAATTATTCCTTATAAAGACTGGTTTTTTCTAAGTTTAAAAAACATGCTTTATGTAAAAATGGTTTTCTTTAGTAAACAAATAAAAAAATCAATTGGACTCTATAAAATAAAATAGAAACTTACAGACTAAGAAATACATCTCTGATTCTCAACAAAAAAGCCAGCTCTTATGAGTTGGCTTTTTTTTGTTTTCACATCATTTGCATCAAAAACTAATTACAATTTAACTATTTATAAACGCAACTATTCTGATTTCCCCACATCTATGAAGTATAGCTTAGAAATAATTTCGAAAATATTATCCAAAGTAATTTTTATAAGAAAACTTACAAATCAAAGAATCCAGTACAATAAATTGTAATTTTAAATGTTCAATTTATTATGCAATATGGATTTTAAAAAAACATTATATGCGTATTACAATAATAAGCCTTGACAATTGGGGGTTTAACAAACACCTTGTAAATGCCCTTGAAGAAAAAGGACACGATGTCCAACATATTAACTTTAATGAATTCACATATAAATACCCTAATATCCTGTACAAAGTTTATAACTTTTTTCTAAAAACATTCTTGAAAAAAAATCTAAAAAGAATACATTTTGGTAAAAGGATAATCGAAACATTAAAAATGAATGACACCCAACAAGATATCATATTAGTAATTAAAGGTGATTTTATTGATCCTAAAAGCATTTTAGAATTAAAAAAATATGCTAAAAAAACATTTGCGTACTTTAATGATAATACGATTCGGTGCCCTAAAATAATTAAAGTTATTCCCTATTTTGATGAAGTTTTTTCTTTTGAAAAAGAAGACTGCGAAAAATATCATCTAAAATTTGCAACAAATTGGATTTACAACCTGACACCTGACAAGCCAGAAAATCCCATTGAGCAGAAAGTTTTTAATATTATTTCTGAAGACAAGAGAATTTCTGTCCTGTCTAAAATTGCCACTGATCTGGAATCAAAAAAAATCAGTCATAAATTATTCGTATACAATAAGAAAATCAAAAAGCGAATAGCATCTATGGAATATATTACAAAACCAATCCCACTATCTGAGATCAATAAACACATAAACGGTTCTCAGGTTTTACTTGACATCAACCGAAAAAACCAAAACGGATTAACTTTTAGAGTATTTGAAAGCCTTGGTCTGAATAAAAAACTAATTACTACAAATTCAGATATCAAAAATTATGATTTTTATAATCCGAACAATATTTTAATTATTGACGAAAAAAATCCCGATATTCCTGTTTCATTTTTCGAGAAAGAATATGTAAAAATACCTGATGCCATTTTTAATAAATACACCCTGGATGGCTGGATCAACAATGTAGTTTATAGTGCCTTTAAATAATTATGCCGAAAAACATATATATCATTTGTCCTCCCAAAAAAGCTACCGGGGGACCAGAAGCATTACATCAATTAGGTTATATTTTAAACACATTAGGATATAATGCCAGAATGTTATACTCCAAATATAAAAAAGATCCCGTACATCCTTTTTATAAAAATTATAATGTGCCCTATGTTACAAGAGTAAAAGACAGTATCGATAATGTCATAATCATACCGGAATCAATGACCAATCTGATTGCCAAATATCCTTTGTCGCAAAAAAAAGTGTGGTGGCTGAGTCTTGATTTTTATGAAATGCTGATGAATAGCCGTGAAAAGAAAAAAAACTGGATTAGACAACTCATTGTACCTTTTAAACATACAGAATATCGTTTTGAACCTAACCCAACTGTTTCACATTGGTACCAGTCACAAAGAACTAAAGAATTTTTGCTCACAAAAAAGCTCGATAATGAAATTGCTTATTTATGCGATTATGTTACGGAGCTATTTTTTGATAACCTTCCGGAAGCTTTTACAAAAGAGGACATCATTACTTATAATCCCAAAAAAGGGCTTGATAAGATTGAAAAATATATGACACTTCTCCCTCAATATACATGGAAACCCTTATCAGGAATGTCCAGAGAAGAAATGAGAGATACTTTGAGAAAAGCAAAACTTCATATCGATTTTGGTTACTTTCCAGGCCGTGATAAAATTCCCAGGGAAGCTCTTGTTTCAGGAGTCTGCCTGTTAACCGGCCGCGACGGAACTTCTGGTTTTAAAGAAGATTTAGGAATACCGGAAAAATATAAGCTTCACGAAAACGAAATGCAGCCTGAAAAGGTTATCGCACTCATTAATCACTTAATGAACAATTATGATGAAGCTTTTTCAGAGTTTTTAGATTTCAGGACTTTTGTACTGAACGAGAAAAATTCAATGATTGAAAGCACCCAAAAACTTTTTGATAAAGCATAATTAAAGCCACTACATTTATGAAAATCTGTCTGATTAGTTTTGATTCAACCTTTTTTGACCACAATATTGTTATTGAATTACAAAAAAGAAGTATCGAAACCCATCATATCGATGCTTCTAAATTTAAGTATAAATACAAATCGGTTTTTGACCGGCTTGGAAATACTTTTGATAAATTAGTTTTAAAAAAAAACAGAAAACATCAGGCGCAGGAAGAATTCATTGTACAGCAGATAAAAAAATTAGGGCATCAGGATGTCATTTTGTTTATACGCCCTGATAAAATAAGCAAAAAAGCCCATTTAGAAATAAAAAAACAGACCGATAAATATCTGACTTATATTTATGACAGCTGCAGAAGGTTTCCAATAGACCATTTACCTTATGGTACATTTGATGAAATATTTTCATTTGATTTAATTGATGTTCAAAAATATAATTTCACTTTTATCCCTAATTATATCTACCTTGAGAAAAAAGAAAGGGTAATTGACAATACAAATGGTAACATTTTTATTGTAATTTCAATAGATGAGCGTTTTGATTTTCTGAATAAAATGGCTGATTATCTTTCTAATCACAGCGTACCTTTTAAATTTATCGCTGTTGGTAAAAAAGCTCCTCAAAACTGCAATCAAAATATTATCTACTCCAGAAGAACACTACTGCCTGAAGATTTAAATGAGGACTTTGAAAACTCAAAAATATTTCTTGATCTGATCCGAAAAGACCATAATGGATTAAGCTTCCGGATTTTTGAAGCATTAGCCATGCAGCGAAAAATCATCACTACAAATGCATCAATAAAGGACTATGATTTTTATAATCCGAATAATATTTTAGTATTGGATGAAAATACAGAAATAAACATAAGTCCTGAATTTCTCACTAAACCGTATGAGCCTTTAGACGAAAAAATTTACTATAAATATACAATCGAAAACTGGGTGAATACAGTATTTAAACTATCGTAAATTATTTTACCAGGCATAGAATTTTCTGCTCGATTGTCTGAGAAGAAAAAGGTTCAATCACTTTTTCAGATTCAGAGCTTATCTTATTCCAAATTTCCTGATTTTGATACAATAAAAGGATGTTCATTACAATTTCCTGACTTGTATTTCCTACAATATATTGCGTATTTTCTCCAAAATCAAATCCTTCGGCACCAATATTTGTGGTAACCAGCGGAAGGCCAAATTCAATACTTTGTCCTATTTTTCCTTTTATTCCGGCTCCGTAACGCAGTGGCGCTACAAAAATCTTCGAATTTAAAAAATAAGGAGATACGTCTTTTACGTAACCAATAATTTTAAATTTATCAGAATGCAGTTTCAATATTGAATCCGGAGGATTGCTCCCAATAATTGAAATCGAAATTTCAGGTTGAGATTTCCACAATGAAGGCATGATTTCTTCGTAAAGATATTCTACTGCATCAACGTTTGGTTTATGATCAAAACCACCTATAAATAATAAATCTTTTCTGTCTTCAAACGAAACAGGATTTTCATTTTTTATAAACTGATGAATATTTCCAATCGTTATTATCTTAGATTCTTCGTTATAATAGTCTTTTAAAGTTTTTCCTTCTAAATCAGAGATTACAATAATCTTATCTGCTTTTTTACAGTTATCCAACTCTAAATTCAGGTACTTATTAGCAACTTCCATTATTTTGGGGTCTTTCAATAATTCAGATTCTCTTTTAAATCTTAGATAATGAAAATCGACCATATCAAAAAACACTTTCATATCTGGTTTCGTAATTTTTACTATAGGAAAATATTTCTCAAAAATTTCAGGACGATGGAGCCATGCAAAATGTACTTTTGGCAGTATTATTTTTAGAAACTCATTTTTTGTAATCAGTTTTCCTTTATTGTCAACAGCCGGTTCATAAACAACAACACCCATTTCTTTAAAAATTTCGATATAATCTGATTTATAACGATATTCTTTAAAATCAGCCAATAAAAAGACACCGACTTTATTCTTCAGAAGAATTTTTATAATCTCTGTTAACCTTCTGGAACCCGAATCTTTATTAAACTCAGGTATTTTAACATCAACAATTAAAACATATGAATCATATTTTAATTCGCTTAAAAAATCAATCTTCTTTCCTTCTTTTTTTAATTTACGGGCTAGTTTTTGTAATCTGAAATATAATTTAATGGCTTTATACATTTTATAAAATTTCGTTTTAATAATGAAATATAACTTCCATTAAATATCGGCTTATTTAGTAATTTAAGTCATGGCTTAATGTTAACCATTAAAACCAGAACCTGTAATTAAGTAGTAAAAATAATGCTTTTTCGCCTTTCATCCTAAAAAAGTGATCTATTTAAACAACTCATTTTTAAGATTAAAATTCTATTAACAAGAAAAAAAAAGACTATATTAAAAAAACAAATATTATCCAAATCATTATTTTTAAGGATTTAATTTCAGATTGTAAATATTACATTTACAACTTAAATTTTTATTCGTATCATAAACATTACTATATAAGAAATGCCTACTCGTAATTTATTGTGGACAAGTGGATGGGATTCTACTTTTAGACTTTTACAAATAATATTAGTCGAAAAAGAAAATGTTCAGCCCATATATGTCATTGACAAAACCCGAAGATCACTCAAGGTTGAGATGGAGGGAATTAAAAAAATCCAGGAAAAAATCAAAGAATTATATCCTGAAGCTTATCAGCGTATCCTTCCTGTCTGGTATGCTGAGGAAGATCTTACTATTAATAAAGAAATAGAAGAAAGTTCAAAATATATCAATTCACTTGTAAGATTAGGCCCTCAATACAGCTGGCTTGCTCAATTTTGTCATAATCATAATTTAAGTAATATAGAGATCAGTAATGATAAAAACCTAAGAACAGATTCACTTACTTATTTTTTAATGACAAATTTTATAAATGCAGATCTTACAAACACGTTAAATCAGGAGAAATACAATAAAATTGCTCCCGTATTTAAGCATTTTTCTTTCCCGGTCACTATGCTGTCTAAAAGGGATATGCTGGATATTGCGATAAAAAACAAGTGGGAAAATATCATGTACTTAACCTGGTTTTGTCATAAGCCTCGAAAAAATAAGGCTTGTGGCAAATGCACTCCCTGCATAAATGTAATAAAAAAACAAATGGGATTTAGAATCCCGGTTGTTAACAGGATGAAAGGGTATTTTAAAATTTATTTCTCAAGGAAAAAATCAAACAGGAAGCTTAATTAAATTTCCCATTTCGAGATTTAAATAATCTACAGGTAACCTTTTATGCCCTCCTGTTGGAAAAAAAGTAAGTTCACCAAACAAAACCCTGTCTTCTATAGAATATAAATCTACCCTCACAAAAATAAACTGATCAGATAATTTGCTGGCAACTTTTAGCATTTCATTAAAATTTGCCGGCTTCTCTATTTCTGATTTCAGCCAGTTTGCATCGTCTTCACTGGAAACAATCTTTTTCCAGTTCAAATCGTAGAAACATTTTTTTTCCTTCCCGTGTTCAGCCTTCTTTACAAGAATATATTTGGGCTGTCCATGAAAACAGTAGAATTTGTAATCAACTAAACCGTCTTCACAATTTGAAATATATTTTTCAATTAAAAGTCTGGGCTTAACATCTCTATAGATAGTTTCTCTATATTTATTATAATAATTACTTTTTAGAAAGGATTTTAGTTTATTTTTCTGGTCAATATGATTAATTGAGGAAGCATTCTTTACAACCACATTATATCCTGAACCATGAGTTCCTCTTATAGCGTATTGTTTAGGTAAACTTTCGAAATCAATTTGCTCAACGTTATCATATATTCCAATTACTTCATTTAGATATTGTCCACCTACTTTCGATTCAACAAAAGAGCGTACAGCAAATTTATCTACATATTTACCATACTCCTCTTTATAGTGATGCAACTTCAGCCATTGAATTTTTTCCATAAATTCTTTAGGATCATCTAAATTCAATATTTTTTTGTTTTTACAAAAATATTTTGCTTTTGTTACTTCTGCATCGTCGTTGGAATATTTATTTAATAAAATAGCTCTTGTTTGATTGTACTTTCTACGTAGAAAATTGTTTAATTTAAATTCCAACTTTTTAATTATTATTTTTCTGTAAAACTTCTTTTAGTTCTTTAATCATCTTTTTTGAAACAACTTCTTTTGTACAATTTTCCATTAGAAATTTCCGCCCATTTACAGTACAATTCTTTTGGAGCACTGTATCATTTAACATCTGCTCTACCTTATCAGCAAACGACAATGCATTTCCAACCTCAGCCAGCAACCCTGTTTGATTATCTATAACAACTTCCGGAACTCCTCCTGCGTTTGCTGCAACAACAGGTACTCTGCAAGCATAGGATTCCAAAACTACACCTCCTAACGGTTCGCAGTTTGAAGTAAATAATAATAAATCAAACTCAGGCAGCACTTCCGGTATATCTGTTCTAAAACCTGCTAAAATAATTTCGTTTTCTAAACCTAATTCCGAAATTTGTTTTCTTATTTTCATTTCTAAAGGACCTTTACCAATTAAAATATATTTGGCTTTAACTCCTCTTTTTACCAGTTCTGCGACTGTATTTACCCAGGTAACATGATCCTTGAAATCAACAAAAGCAGCTATATTACCAATAATTTTATAATCTGAAGGGATATTAAACTGTTTATGCAAAACACCGGTTTTCTCTGTTTTGGTAAATTTATGTACATCAGTTACACAGCCTACTACACATAATTTACTATGATCTTTTACAACTGGTTTTAAAATATCAACTACCGGATATGAAACACATATAATTTTTTTTATGCCGCTATAATCATACTTCCATTTTCTAAAAAAGTTTGTATCAACTCTTTTTATTAAAGTTCTGCACAAAACCAAAGGCTGTCTGAGGCTAAAAAACAGCTTTGACAGTACCATCAGTGTATGAGAATGACTATTGTGTATAAACACTAAATCTGCATTAAGCTCCTTTGCTATTTTTGAAAACCTTTTAGCGTACTTTAAATCATATTCTGATTTATTATTTAGTGGAATAACATTCATGCCTTTCTGAGTTGCAATTTTAAAAGTTTCAGAATCATCCGGACATATAATCCATTGCTCATCTACATATCCAAATTCCTTAAATGCCTCATATAAGTATATGATCTTTTGTTCGTGTCCTCGCCAACCTCTTGAAACAGTAACCTGTATTAACCTCATCTCTTTCTTAAACTAAAATCATTAAACGTAATTATTTTTTACAATATAGTATATAATTGGAGTGCTTATATTTCAGCCTATACTTAACAGCAGAAAAATCCCACTTTAACAATCTTATTGAATTTTAACAGTCTTTAAACAAGAAAATAAGCACTTTTGAATGCAAATATAATATAATAGAACAATAAACCTAAAACTATTATTATTATTAAAAAAAACTGAAAAAAGACTGCTTTAATATATATTGATATTTGACAAATTATTTTTACTGCAAATATTTTTTAACATTTGTCTATACAATCTGTGAGTAAAACGATCTGGTAATTTGAACTTTTTATTCGTTTCTTTGCATGGGTAATTATTAATATTCAATTCTAAATATAAAAATGGAAAATCTTAATGAAGAAATACATAAAGCTTTCGAAATAATAAAAGAAGGCGGTATCATTCTTTATCCAACTGATACTGTTTGGGGAATTGGCTGTGATGCTACAAACCCTGATGCAGTTGCCAAAATATATAAGCTTAAAAAACGTGCAGAAACTCAAAGCATGATTGTATTAATGAATGGCGAAAAAATGATGTACAATGTTTTTAAAAATATTCCCGAAGTAGCCTGGCAAATTCTTGATTTATCTGAAAAACCAACAACTTTAATTTTAGACGAACCGCGAAATGTTGCTCCAAACATCATTGCTGTTGACAATTCACTTGGAATTCGATTGGTAAAAGAACCTTTTTGTTTTAAATTATTAGAGAGAATGAAAAAGCCATTAGTGTCTACTTCTGCTAATATTTCAGGACAGCCAACACCAATTGCATTTAAAGATATTAATCCTGAAATTATCAAAGGAGTTGATTATGTCGTGAATTTATATCGTGATAAAGTTGCTGGAAAACCTTCAACAATCATTAAATTAACAAATGATTCGCAGGTAAAAGTAATCCGTAAATAATCGACAACTACATTATTTTAAGCCCCTCAATCAACAAATCAATATCCTCTTTGGTATTGTAATGACTGAATGAAACCCGGAGATTAGGTAATTTTAAATCGGTCTCCGAAAGTATTTCTTTTAAAACATGTGAAGGCTTTACACTTCCGGACTGGCAGGCGCTTCCTCTCGAAACCGCTATTCCTTTCATATCCAGACTAAATAGCAACATTGCAGTTTTATCTTGTGAAAAAGGTAAAACAATATTTATAATATTATAAAAATCGTCTTTTTTACCCACAATCCGGAAATCCGGAAAATGAATTTCAAACTGAGTTATCAAATACATTTTCAAACCAAAAATATATTCACGCTCGGTTTCAAGGTTTTCATATGAAATTGCTAAAGCTGTTGCCATTCCGGCAATTTGATGAACAGCCTCTGTTCCGGCACGCAATCCTTTTTCCTGCTCTCCGCCAAAAAGTAAAGGCTGTAACCCTGAATTTTTTCGAACAAAAGCAAAACCAGCACCTTTTGGTCCATGAAATTTATGAGCACTCGCCACGATAAAATCTACGGAACATTTTTGTAAATCAATTTTGGTTTTTCCAACAGACTGTACAGTATCAGAATGAAACAGCGCATTATATTGTTTGCAGATCACACTAACTCTTTCCATATCTAAAATAGTCCCTGTTTCATTATTAACATGCATCAAGCTTACAATTGTCTTTATTTCTTGAGATAATAAATTAGACAAATGCGTTAAATCGACACTCCCGTCAGGATTTATATTCACATAATCGACCTGAATATTATAATCAGACTGCAAGGCCAGAGCTGTATATAAAACAGCATGATGCTCAATTTTAGAGGTGACAATTCGCTGCACTTTCAGATCTTCTACAACAGAGCGAAGGATCCAGTTATTTGCTTCGGTACCACCTGAAGTAAAAATTATTTCCTGAGCCGAACAATTGAGATATTTTGAGATATTTTTTCTGGAAAGCTCAATAATTGTTTTTGTATTTCTCCCAAAACTGTGTGTAGAAGACGGATTTCCATAATCATCCATCATAATTCTTGTCATTTCCTGAACAACTTCAGGTCGCATGGCAGTAGTAGAAGCGTTATCAAGGTATACTTTTTTCATTAAGGCAAAGTTATGAAATATCAATTGTCAATTCTTAAATATCATTTGCGAAATTTTTCACTATTTTTGATGCAAATAAAATTACGATGAAAAAATACGCATGCCTGCTTTTATTCGCCCTTTTGTTAAACGGATGTGACGATGGGGATTTAACTGTAGAAACTTTTGATTTTGACAACCCGGATATTAAAATCGAAAATTGTACAGATACTTACGAACTTCTTTATAAACTAAAAAACCAGGAAAGTTTATTATTACAAATGCCTGAAGACAAACTAGAAAATGTGGCAGGTGAACAAACTTTTGATATTGACAACATCAATTACAGACTGGTATACAGAACATATGACGGAACTGTAGCAAAAACTAATATTTGTGATGCTATTAGACCATCATTACCAAATGTAACTGATGAATGGTATGCTAAAAACGGTACAATTGTAATTGTAACAAAAGCTAAATACGGCCCACCAAACACGACCGAAAACAGTACCCGAATAGTTGGATATACACATAGTATTTCATTTAAAAACCTTACTTATTCCAAACCTGCCGGAAAACAGGTAGGACCTGATTTTGTTTTTGGGGATATTGATACAACTGTTGATGGCTTAGACTTAACATTTGATGAAAGTGCTGATTTATGCACTTCTACGACTAACGGAAAAGTAGTATACAATTTTGATGACGTAACATCCTTAATGATAAACAATATTGACCCTGCTCTGATTGCCAATGAAACTACACCTTCTGGAACTCCAAGAACTGGCTTAATTAGTCCAACTCAAAACAGGGTCGTATACAATGTTTATAATGGGTTTATTCCAACTGATTATTTCTGTAAAACTCCAATTCCGTCAAGTCCTGCCATTACCCAAACCTGGACCGGACTGGACGGCGTAGCGGGACAAACCGGCATTATTGAAGTAACCACCACCAGTGTAGGACCGGGAGTTTTTAAACATGTCATCATATTAAGAGATGTAATTTTAGATAATGGAAACGTAAACTTTAAATTAGGAAATAGTTTCTTACTAGGTGAGCTATTCACAACATCTAATTAAGCTTTAAAACAGATTTAAAAAAACTCTTTTTTCTTGTAAATTAAACGTCCTTTTTTAGTCTTACTTTATTAAGAAGTATGAATTAAAAAAGGACGCTTTTTTTAACCCTTATAAAATAATTTTCTAAAAGCGAATCGGTTATTTGTTTTGCTTAAAATAAACTTCTGTAGCTCCAAGACCATATTTTTGATAATTTGCATCCTGAAAATCGATACCGTCATACCGGCCTAACAAAAAATCAAGTTCGGCTTTCAGAATCCCTTCACCAACCCCGTGTATAAAAACAATCTTCGGAATACGGTTTTTAATTGCAAATTCAATATGTCTCTTTGCAGTTTCAGTCTGCAGTGTCAAAATATCATAATTCGACATTCCGCGTTTGTTCGGAACTAATTTTTCGATGTGTAAATCAAATTCCGGAGCCGAAATTTCGCGCTTATCTCTCTTCTCTTTCACAAAACTTCGTGGTTTTGGCTCTTCTTTTTGTTTTGATACAGAATCCAAATCAATTCTTTTAATTGAATTCATTAAGTTACTTGAATCTTGTACCTTGATTAATTCATTGACAAGAAACGTCATCATAAACCCATCTTCAGATTCGATCAAAACTTCGTTATTTTTAACAGAAACTACCGTTCCGTTAATGGCTTCGTCCAGAACAGAAACCTTATCTCCTTTATTCAGCATCCTCTTCTTCTTTTTCCTGATTTTTACTTGGTGTCTTTGCGCTTAACTGCATCATGCCAAACATAAATACTGCAATTGCAATTACTGTTATATAGATATTTTTATCTTCAGAAACCTGTTGGTACAATGCAACCGAAATTGCAAGAACCATTATTAGAATTTTAAAAGCTTTCATATTTTTAATATAAGACCTCAAAAATAAGAAACTTTAAAGTAGTACCTCTGTCCTAATTTAAATCTTATATCTATTTTTGTAAAATTGTAAAAACAAAACCGTTGGATTTAGAAAAATATATGCTGCCTTGTTTCAGTAAAACCTTATTCGGAATTGAATGTTTCGGCTGCGGATTCCAACGTGCCTTGTTTTTACTTTTTCAGGGTGATTTTTTAGCCGCTTTTAAGATGTATCCTGCAATCTACACTTCGCTTATTTTTTTAGGGATAGTAGCTTTGCATTTTTTAGACAAAGCCAAAAATTACAATAAATTACTTTGGGCTTCGGGAATTATAAATGCTGTATTTATGATTGGAGGATACTATTATAAACATTTCTATCTTTAACTTTTTTGATCCGGATTATTTTTTTATTTGATTTAAAATATCATTCATCATCTCGATCTGGACTTTTTGGATTTCGATTAACTCTTGTTGCTGGTGCATAATCAAATGATCAATTTTATCATGAATCATCCTGATTTCTAATTCAGATTTCAGGTTAATCATATAATCTTTTTTGGCACGGGTACGGTCTTTTTCTTCCTGACGATTCTGGCTCATCATAATTACCGGTGCCTGCAAAGCTGCGATGCATGATAAAATAAGGTTCAGTAAAATAAATGGGTATGGATCGAAACCTTTGTTCATTAAAACATAAACATTAGACCCAATCCAAATCACAATAAAAATTATAAACGAAATGATAAAAGTCCAGCTTCCGCCAAAATCAGCTACTTTGTCAGCGATTTTTTGCCCGAAATTCCTCTTTTCATCTTCATCTTCTACAATACTCACAATCGATTTATCTTCATTTAAAGAAGAAATAACACTTTTCTCAAGATCAGAAAGCGCACCGATTTCATTAGTTAAATAATCCGAAATATATTTCTGCCGATACTTATTTAATTCCTGAAAAGAGATAAAATCACTATCGCAAAAGGAAGGATGGTCTTTAACAATAAGCCCTAAAACAGGATCATGTATTGATTTCCCTGAAACTTTCTCAGTTTCTGGAAATGAAAGATTAGAAATAGCACTCTTAAAAGTAGAATCTTTTTTCATTTTACTCTGTTTTACTTGCTAATTTACACATTTAAGTTCTTAACAATCTTATAAATTACTGTTCTCAAAATTTATTTTATTTATCACAAATTGAATTTTCAATATAAAATTTCTTTAGGGAATTCATGCTTTTATTTACAAAAAACACCTTACTTTTAACGTTTCAAATTATCCATTCAATTTTACAATTGTGTCAAAAGATCTTATCATACAAAATATCAAAGCTTTAAAAAGCCATTCTAACATAAATTACGGCATTAAAACTAAAACCGAAGAGTTTACAGAAAAGCTTTTTTATACTCTTTTTGATTCAAACGCTGTTTTAGATGAAAGCATTGACGAGCTGGAATTTCGTTTTAAAGAAATTGCTGTCATGGCATGCAAAAAACCGGAAAGATTATGTGGATCTATGTGGGACCTTTTTCTGGAAAAACTACCTGAAGTTTTAGAGAAACTGAATCAGGATGCCGAATATATTTTAGAAAATGATCCTGCCTCAAACAGCATAGACGAAGTTTATCTGGGATATCCCGGCTTCTATGCAATTGCAATTTACAGGTTAAGCCATGAATTATACAAACTCGATTTGTTACTATTTTCACGATTAATGAGCGAATATGCGCATCGAATTACAGGAACTGATATTCACGCCGGAGCGAACATTGCTTCACCGTTTTTTATTGATCATGCCACCGGAATTGTTATAGGGGAAACAACTGTAATAGAAAAACACGTAAAAATTTATCAGGGAGTTACCTTGGGTGCCCTGAGCGTGAGTAAAGACATGAAAAATGCCAAACGCCATCCAACTGTTGAAAAAAATGTTTGTATTTATGCCAATGCAACCATTTTGGGAGGCGAAACCATTATAGGCAAAAATAGCATTGTGGGAGGAAACGCCTGGGTAACCAAATCAATCCCTGCAGATTCAATAGTATTGAATACCACTACAACCGAAGTTAAAATAAAAGAAAAAAAATAGAATGAAACCACAGAAATTAATCAACCTGATTGGTAATACTCCACTAATGGAAACTGTCAATCTGGTCAAAAATAAAAACGTAAAACTTTTATTAAAACTCGAAGGCAACAACCCGGGCGGAAGTGTAAAAGACAGGGCCGCTTATAACATGATTGCATCGGCTCTGGAAAGAGGTGATATCAAAAAAGGAGATAAATTAATTGAAGCTACAAGTGGTAACACCGGAATTGCACTAGCGATGATTGCTCAGTTATTTCAGGTTGAAATAGAATTAGTGTTACCTGAAGATTCCACAAAAGAACGTACACAAACCATGCGCGCTTATGGTGCAACGGTTATTTTGACACCTGCCAGTGAAGGAATTATCGGTTCACGTGACTACGCTGACAAAAAAGTAGCTGAAGGAGGTTACGTAATGTTAAATCAGTTCGCGAATGACGACAACTGGAAAGCACATTACAAAACAACAGGACCCGAAATATGGGAAGATACTGAAGGGACTGTAACTCATTTTGTGTCAGCAATGGGGACGACCGGAACCATTATTGGCACCTCATCTTATTTGAAGGAGAAAAATCCAAATGTTCAGATCATCGGGGCACAGCCGAGCGACGGATCCCAGATTCCTGGAATTCGTAAATGGCCTCAGGAATATTTACCAAAGATTTTTGATGCCTCAAAAGTGGATACCGTTGTGGATGTAAGTGAAAAGGAAGCAAGAGAAATGACTAAAAGGCTAGCATTAGAAGAAGGAGTTTTTGCAGGAATGAGCAGTGGTGGTTCTGTTGCTGTAGCCCTTAAAATTGCAGAACAGCTAGAATCAGGCGTTATTGTAGCTATTATCTGCGATCGCGGTGATCGTTATTTATCTTCTGATTTATTTGATTAAATAGAGATTCTAAGGTTCTGAGTCACTAAAATTCTAAGTTTTTTTTCACTTAGTTTATAAAATCTCAGCAACTCAGAACCTTAGCAACTTAGAACCTTAAAAGAAATAAAATGAACTACAGAAAATTAGGCAAGACCAATTTTAATATATCCGAAATTTCACTTGGCACCTGGCAGGTTGGAGGGAAATGGGGATCAGCTTTTGATAACAAAACTGCAGATGAGCTTTTAAATACAGCAATTGATAATGGAGTTAACTTTATTGACACAGCAGATGTTTATGAAAACGGCTTAAGTGAAACCGCTGTTGGAAGAGTCGTTCGTTCGAGATCTGAGCGTATTTATGTAGCTACAAAATGTGGACGACATATTAATCCCCATGTTAGTGAAGGATACCAGCCAAAAGTACTTCAAAAATACATTGAAGACAGCTTAAAAAGACTGGGAGTAGAAGTTCTTGACTTAATTCAACTCCACTGCCCTCCTACTGATGTTTTTTATCGGCCTGAAATTTTTGAACTGTTTGATCGTCTGAAAGAGCAGGGAAAAATTTTAAATCTTGGTGTTAGCGTTGAAAAAGTAGAAGAAGCTTTGAAAGCAATAGAATATTCAAACGTTACAACTGTACAGATTATTTTTAATTTATTTCGTCAGCGTCCTTCACAATTATTTTTCTCCGAAGCAAGGAAAAAAGATATCGGGATCATTGCCCGGGTTCCATTAGCAAGTGGTCTCTTAACCGGCAAATTTGATGCAAAAACAACTTTCGAACCGCAAGATCACAGAAATTTCAACAGAAACGGAGATGCCTTTGACAAAGGGGAGACTTTCTCAGGCATTGATTATGAATTAGGGCTTAAAACTGTTGAGGAATTAAAAGCACTATTTCCTGATGCTACAAATTTAGCTCCTTATGCTTTACAATGGATTTTGAGTTTTGAAGATATCAGTTGTATCATTCCGGGTGCTTCAAAAGAAAATCATGTACTTTCTAATTTATCAGTTTATAATCTGCCTAAATTATCCTCGGAAAAGATTGAAGACATGAATAAAATTTACAATGAATACATAAAACCCTCTGTACATCAGTTGTGGTAATTGTTTTTTAAAGGATGTAAAACATTAAACATTTAAGTTTCTAATATTTTAAAAGTAAAATCTTATAAATTTTTCTCATGATTTAAGCAACCCTTTTACAATCAACTCATCTTAACAATAATCAACCTTAAATCACTAACCATGAAAAAATTAAGTTTTATTGTTTTTATTGTCTCTTTTATAGCTGTTTCTTGCAGTAATGATGAAAATTCCCAGGAAGAAGATTCTCAAAAATTAGACAAAATGTACGACGAGATTGTTGCAGCTTCTCTGGCTAACTCTGAACCATGTACAAATCCTCAGGAATGGAGTTATGTTGCCACGGGTGCGAAAGCTTGTGGAGGCTATGCAACATATGTTGTATATTCTAAAAAAATTGATACCGAGAAGTTTTTAGAAAAAATAAAAAAATATTCAGATGCTCAAAAAGAATACAATAAAAAATGGGGAGCTATCTCTGATTGTGCTATGTTAGTAGTAGAACCAACAGGCATCAAATGTTCTGAGGGAAAACCTGTTTTGACCTATTCTCTTCCATAATTAAGATTGAGTTTTAAATTCTAAGGTACTACTTCCTAAAATTTTAAATCCTAAAATAAAGTTTAGTACCTTAGGATCTTATATCACAACTTAAAATAATGTTTACCAAATCAAATTTTAAAGAATGGTTCAATCGATACAAATATGCTGAACTAGCAAGCACTAGTGCCGCACTTATTAGCTCGCTTTTTAGCAAAATTTATGGCGGATTAACAACAGCTTATTTGATTACGTTTGCAGAATACCTGGCTTTTTACAGTGTGATTATATTCTCTTCTTATAAAAAAACAGTAAAACAGAATAAACTTTTAGGACAAAGAACTTCTTCTTTAGAAATCCTTAAACTTTTAAAAAACTTAATTTTAGAGTTTGGATATCCAGCAATATTAGATTTTTTAATCATTCGCCCTTTTTGCATGTACTGGATGCCAATACTTTTCGGAAACTATTTCTTCGGAATTATTTTTGGAAAAATTTCAGCCGATTTGTGTTTCTATTTTTTCACAATTGTCAATTATGAATTTATCAAAAGAAAATATTAGCAGTTTTCAAATACTATTTTAAATTCGGCACCTTTATTTGCACCATCGCTGGAAGCTGTTAGTATTCCCTTATTTCTTTCAATAATTTTTTTACACAAATATAAACCAATTCCTGTTGAAGATTCGTTGGCGGTTCCAAGTCGGCTCATTTTCGTGAATTTTTTGAATAGTTCCTCAATCTGATGTTGACTGAAACCTATTCCCCTATCAGAGACTGTTATAACCAAAGAATTATTTTCAGTAAAAATCCTCAGTATAATTTCGCTGTCAAAATAAGAGAACTTAACAGCATTGCTGATTAAATTTACTAATACCTGAATTAATAAGCCCTCATCAATTTTAAGCATAGTTTCTTCAGTTTCTATACTTACGTTCAGACTAATATTTTTATCAATAAGGCGCTGTTCTACCTGTTCATTGACAAAATCCAATACCTCCGGAAAAAATATTTTTCTTGGCTGTGGATTTATTTTTATAAACTGATCCTGTTCATCCAGCAGTTTAATAAAATTTTCAATATATCTAAACTGTAAATTTGTTGATTCACAAATCAACTCAGCCAAATCCTTAATTGACTCTGATGGTTTTTCCTCAATAATGAGTTTCGCAAGTCCCTGAGGATTTCCTGCAAAGTTTTTCAAATCATGCGAAAGCATATAAATTAAATCCTGCTTTTCATTTATAAAACTTTCGGCCTCAAAAATGGATTCCTGAATATTGCTCATCAATAAACCAGCTTCGTCATGATATTCTGTAGGCAAAACCGATAATTTTCTTTGATTTCTGTATTCATCCAATGATTTTGAAGCTATAACAATTGGTTTAATCAGCTGATTTAAAACCAGAAGCGTGATTGCTGTTGCCAACAAAGTCATAATTAGTGAAAAAATCAAAACTGATGTGGCCGGAATAGTATTGTCGAAATACAAAACAAAAAACAAAATTCCGATCAAAGGAATATGAATACCTATAAAAGCAACAAAGAGGAATTTGAAAGCATAACTTTTTTTTAAAAAGCCAATTTTCGAAAGATGATGATACAACTTCATATGAAATAACAATTACTTGGACTTAAATTGGGGCTATCGAAGCATTTGATGCAACAAAGTTAGTTTTAAAAGCTGATTTAGAGATGCAAATTATAGAATTTCATAAAATATTTTAAAAATTAAATTTATAAAAGTTTACAAACCCTTATTTTTGCGCTATGGGAAGAAAAAACACAGATAAAGTCGTCTTTCATCAAATACAAGTTCTTGATGCAGGCGCAAAAGGCGTATCAGTTGCAAAAGCTCCTGACGGAAAAGTAATCTTTATTCCGAATGTAGTTCCGGGCGATGTAGTTGATGTGCAGACTTTTAAAAAACGTAAGGCTTATTACGAAGGAAAAGCCGTTAAATTTCATGAATTATCAGAACACCGTATAGATCCGATTTGCGAACATTTTGGTGTTTGCGGCGGATGTAAGTGGCAAAATATGAAATATAGCCAACAGCTGTATTACAAACAAAATGAAGTAAAAAACCATCTGCAAAGAATTGGCAAAATTGAATTACCGGAATTTGAGGATATTTTAGGCTCTGATAAACAGTTTTTTTACAGAAACAAAATGGAGTTTTCTTTTTCTAACAGCCGCTGGTTAACCGAAAAAGAGATTGGAAGTACTGAAGATTTAGGAAACAGAAATGCGTTAGGCTTTCACATTCCAAAAATGTGGGACAAGATTCTGGACATTACCAAATGCCATTTACAGGAAGATCCTTCAAACGCTATCCGAAATGAAATCAGGGCTTTTGCAAACGAAAATAATTTAGCTTTCTTTAATCCAAGAGAACATTCGGGTTTATTGAGAACGTTTATGATACGTACTGCCTCAACCGGTGAAATCATGGTTTTAATCCAGTTTTTCGAAAATGATAAAGCTGGCCGTGAGCTCATTCTGGACCATCTTTACGAAAAATTTCCACAAATTACATCTTTGCAATATGTGGTCAATTCAAAACCAAATGATACCATTTACGATCAGGATATAAAATTATATAAAGGAAGGGATTATATACTGGAAGAAATGGAAGGTTTGAAATTTAGCATTAATGCCAAATCATTTTACCAGACCAACTCAGATCAGGCATACGAACTATACAAGATAACACGTGATTTCGCAGGACTTTCAGGTAATGAAACCGTGTATGATTTGTATACCGGAACCGGAACCATTGCACAATTTGTATCGAAAAAAGCAAAAAAAGTAATTGGTGTAGAAAGTGTACCTGAGGCTATTTTAGATGCTAAAGCAAATGCCGAACGCAATAATATTACAAATTGTGAGTTTTTTGTTGGAGACATGAAAGTTGTTTTCAACGAAGCTTTTATCGCACAGCATGGCAAACCGGATGTTATCATTACGGATCCTCCGCGGGATGGAATGCATAAGGATGTTATAGAACAAATTTTAAAAATTGCACCTAAAAAAGTAGTTTATGTAAGCTGTAACTCTGCAACCCAGGCAAGGGATCTGGCTTTAATGGACGAGAAATACACAGTAACACGTGTACGCCCGGTAGATATGTTTCCACAGACACATCATGTCGAAAATGTTGTACTTTTAGAACTTCGATAATACAAAATTATAAATGAAAAAAACACTGTATTTTTTATTGGTTTTTACATTTGGATTATCCAGTTGTGAAAAAGATGATATTTGTGATGCAAATACAGCAACCACACCTCGCCTTATTATTTCCTTTTATGATATTAAAACTCCTTCTGTAAAGCAGAATGTAACACGTTTGAAAGTAGTGGGTAAAGATCAGCCTGAAGGAATTATTTTCAATGAAGGAGGTACTGATGTAACCAAATATCTCACAAGCGGTGATTCAATCGCTATACCTTTGAAGACAAATGAAGACAGTACTACTTTCTCTTTCATTTTAAATTCTGACAATCCTAATCCTCAACTGGCAAATACTGATGAGATAACATTTAATTATTCCAGACAAAATGTATATGTTTCAAGAGCTTGTGGTTTTAAAACAATTTATAAATTAAACACGCAGATTCCGTTTGTAAAAACAGATTCCGGTACTGATGGTATCTGGATGCAGGATGTTCGAGTAAATAATCCTAACATTGAATTTGAAAATGAGACACATGTCAAAATATATTTTTAGTATTTGTTTATTGTTTACAGTATTTCTTATTCAGGCTCAGGAAATAGCTACTGATACGGTAAAAAAAGAAATCAGGAAGACAAAACCTAAAACAACAGTTCAGACTGCTGAAACCATAACAGACAGTGTTCCTGTAAAAAAAGACCGCTACGGCTTACGTGTGGGAGTTGATTTGTATAAACTTACCCGCGGATTTTACGATAAAGACTATAAAGGTATAGAGTTTGTGGGTGATTTTCGATTAACCAAAAAATATTACATCGCCGCTGAACTTGGCATAGAAGATAAAACCACCGATGACGACCGATTAAACTCAACAGCAACAGGAACTTACATAAAAGGAGGTTTTGACTACAATATGTACAATAACTGGCTGGATATGGAAAATCTTATAACTGTAGGTTTAAGAGGAGGTTTTAGTACGTTTAGCCAGGAATTGAACAGCTATAAAATTTATAATCCTGATCAATATTGGGGAGAAATCCCAGTAAATACTGATGGTGCAAAATACACTGGTTTAACAGCTGCATGGGCAGAAGTGGCTGTAGGAATGAAAGCAAAAGTTTTTAATAACGTTTTTGTGGGATTCGGAGTCCAGTTAAAATTACTCTTAGCCAATAAAGATCCTGATGGTTTTGAAAACCTTTATATTCCAGGATTTAACAGAACTTATGATGGAAGTTTCGGAGTTGGATTTAATTATACCGTTTCCTATTTTATTCCGCTTTATAAAAAGCAGGTAATAATTCCGGAAGCAGAAAAAAAGGCTCCTAAAAAATAAAATATCTAAAAATATAAAGCCACGAATTCATAATTTATTTGTGAATTCGTGGCTTTATATTTTATGATTTTATGACAATTGAAAATCTATTGCGGCTTTCGAATGTATCAGAGTAGTATCAAAAACCGGGATCGAAACATCTTCGGGTTTAATCACAAGTGGAATTTCGGTACACCCCAGAATAACACCTTCTGCTCCCTCTTCTATTAATTGATTCGTTATTTCTAAATAACGCTTTTTGGTTTCCTTAGAAACAATTCCTCTTCCTAATTCTTCGAAAATTGTAGTATGGATAAAGTCTCTGTCTTCCTGATTCTTGGGAATAATTATTTCTATACCTTTTGCTGTTAGTTTATCTTTAAAAAAATTAAGTTCCATAGTAAACTTCGTTCCCAACAAACCTGCTTTTTTAATTTTTTGTTTCTGAATTACAGCTGCGGTCTCACTTGCAATATGAATGATTGGCAGACCAATGGCTCCTTCGAGCTTATCAGCAATAAAATGCATGGTATTCGCACACAAAACAATTGCTTCTGCTCCTCCAGATTTTAAGAACTTGCATCCTTCAAAAAGCATATTAAAAGTTGAATCCCAATCATTATTATCGTTATTGTTTTTTATATCAGCATAATTAAAAGAATAGACCAAACATTCTGAAAAGTTCAGACCTCCGAGCCTTTCGTTTATTCCAAGATTAATAAGTTTGTAATAATCAGAAGTCGAAACCCAGCTTATCCCCACCAATAAGTCCAATTTTCCTCATACTAAGATTTTTAAAACTATCCTATTTCTTTAATTCCTTTTATGAAAATCCATTTCATAAAAAGTTTTTCACCATTCTGGGTTTTTAATGCTTTAAACTGAGGAGCTATCAAAGTAGCCACAATAAAAGCAGTCAAAGGAATCCAGATTCCGGTTAGGCCTGAGTATTCTGCAATTATAAATCTTGCCAGAATGAATAAAATTGCGAAACATCCTAATTGAAATAGAAATGCTCTTACTTGTAGTTTTGTCATTTTTTATTTTTTAAATTTTACCTCTTATACTATTCAGAAACCTGGAACTTCGTTCTCTTACTTCCTTCGTACATTTCGTATTTTACCAAACGGGCTTCAAGACTTCCATTAAAAAGTTTAATTTTTCTGGAAGGTTTTAATCCAACGAATTTCAAGGCTTCCAGATTTGCCGTTATAAACCAGGCATTTGTTCCCGGATAATTTTTCTTTAAGGTATCACCGATATTGCTGTAGAATTTTTCCATGTGAATATCGAGACGCTCATCATAAGGCGGATTGAAAACAATGTGAAGCTTTCCTTCAACTGCTTTTTCTTTGTCAAAAAAGTTGCCTTCTGAAATTGTTACATAATCTTCAAGATTCGCATTTCTGATGTTGTCTTTGGCTTTGTTTACAGCACTTGGGGCCTTGTCATAGCCTTTAATAGTGTAATGAAACTCTTTTGTTTTTTTCATTAGACTGTCAACGATTTTATCGAATAAATCATTGTCCCAGTCTTTCCATTTTTCAAAAGCAAATTCTTTGCGATTAATATTGGCCGGAATATTACAGGCAATCATAGCAGCTTCTGCCAAAAAAGTTCCGGATCCGCACATTGGATCCAAAAAATGGCTTTGTCCCTCCCAGCCTGACAATAACAGGATTCCCGCAGCTAAAACTTCGTTAATAGGTGCAATATTTGTAGCCGTTCTGTAGCCACGCTGATGCAATGAATTTCCGGAAGTATCCAAAGCAACTGAAACCTGATCTTTATCTATATGAACGTTAATCCTTAAATCAGGAAAAGCTTTGTCAATACTAGGTCGTTGCCCCGTTCTTTCTCTAAACTGATCTACAATGGCGTCTTTACATTTTTGAGATACAAACTCGGAATGATTAAAATAAGTAGAATGAACAGTTGCATCAATAACAAAAGTCTGATTTGCATTCAGTAATTTAGACCAGTTCACACCCGAAATCCCTTTGTACAGCGCTTGTTCGTTATTGGCTCTGAACGAATAAATTGGTTTTAAAACTTTAAGTGCAGTACGCAAAGACAAATTAGCTTTGTACATAAAGCCTTTATCACCTTTAAAACTTACCATTCTTACGCCCTTTTCAACCTCCTGAGCACCAAGATCGCGTAATTCTTTTTCTAATATCTCTTCAAAACCAAAAAAACATTTGGCAATCATTCTAAAATTTTCTTCCATCTTTATATTTGAATTAAAACAGATTTTTAATCAAAATCCAAATCTGCAATAAAAACATTCTAAATTGCGCAACTACAATAGGTATCATTGCGAAATAGTTATTTTTCGGCAAAAATACACTAAATTTGCCGGACTTTAAATTAATTGAAATAGAATAAATGTCTGAAGCGCCTAACCCATCAACACCTAATCAGGACCGTAATACCGAAAACTGGTTTACATCCTGGTTTGATACTCCGTACTATCATATTCTGTATAAGGATAGAAATTACAGGGAAGCTCAGATTTTCATGGACAATCTCACGCATTATCTAAACTTGCCCGAAAAAGCAAACGTATTGGATTTAGCCTGTGGAAAAGGGCGCCATTCTATATATTTAAATCAGTTAGGTTTTAATGTTTTAGGAGCCGACTTATCTGAAAACAGTATTGCCGAAGCAAGCAAAAACAGCAACGAAACCCTGCATTTCAAAGTTCATGATATGCGTGAACCGTTTGATGAAAAATTCGATGCCATCTTTAATCTTTTTACAAGTTTTGGTTATTTCGAAAATGACGATGATAACTTAACTACCTTAAAAGCGATCAAAGAAAGTTTATCCGAATATGGCTTTGCAGTAATTGATTTTATGAACGTAAACCATGTTATTGAAACTTTGGTCCCCGAAGAAGTAAAAACAGTTGACGGAATCGATTTCAAAATAAAAAGATATGTCGAAGACGGACATATATTTAAAGAAATTGATTTTGAAGATCAAGGTAAAAAATACCATTTTACCGAAAAAGTAAAAGCACTCACACTACAGGATTTTCAGGATTTAATGGATGAAGCCGGTATTTATCTCTTAGATATTTTTGGCGATTATAAACTCAAAAAATTCCATAAAACCGAAAGCGAACGATTAATCATGATTTTTAAATAATTTGGTAACTCAGCAAATGAATTATCTATTACCCTTATTTTCTGTCCTTTTAGGTTATGCGGTGGCTTTGTTCATAAAACCAAAAAACAAAACCAATCTAAAATTATTGCTGGCATTCAGCGGTTCTTTTCTATTATCGCTAACCGTAATGCATCTTTTACCTGAAGTTTACGAATCTCATAATCACAACATTGGTTTATTTATCATGGTCGGAATTTTGTTCCAGATCATTCTCGAATTTTTCTCAAAAGGAGCTGAACACGGACACGTTCACGGCCATGCAAAAATGTCCCAGATTCCGTGGCTTTTATTTATCAGCCTTTGTATCCATGCCTTTCTAGAAGGTTTCCCGGTAAGCCATCATCATGGTCTGGCTATCGGAATTGCCATTCATCATTTACCAATTGCCGTGATTTTAACTACGTTTTTCATCAATGCAGATTTAAACAAAAAAGCCATTTTTGCTTTCATGTTAACTTTCGCAATCATGACACCACTGGGAACTGTAGCTTCTGATTTCTTACCAATTTTAAATGAATATTACACCGAAATAACCGCAATCGTAATTGGTATTTTATTTCATATTTCATCGACTATTATTTTCGAAAGCAGCGAAGGACATAAATTTAATGTGGCCAAAGTTTCGATGATTGTTCTTGGGATCTTACTAGCATTCTTTCTATAATCTGGGCGTGCCCAAATTTACAAAAGGCGCTATTTAACAAACCGCTTATATGCGCCTTTCGCAAATTCGGTCGGGCTATCCGGGCTACTTCGGTAGCTTCCTGTTATCCCTCACGCAACCGTAAAACGAGAAAAATCATTTCCTGAAGAAGTAAAAATCTTTGTAACTTTGAGACTTTACAACTTTGACACTAAAAACACAATGACGTTTACAAAAACAACCGAACAATCTTCAAAATACGAGCATTTAGAGAAAATGTCAGTCAACGAACTGCTGACTAATATTAATAACGAAGATAAAACCGTACCTCTTGCCGTTGAAAAAGCCTTACCGCAAATTGAAGCTTTGGTGCAACAGACAGTTGTCAATTTAAAACTGGGCGGACGTATTTTTTACATCGGAGCCGGAACATCAGGACGTTTGGGGGTTGTAGATGCTTCAGAATGTCCTCCTACTTTTGGAGTTCCTTTTGATTTAGTAAACGGAATCATTGCCGGAGGTGACACAGCCATTCGCCGAGCTGTAGAAAATGCCGAAGATAACGCAACACAGGCCTGGATTGATTTACAGGCACATAATATCAATCAGAACGATATCGTCATTGGTATAGCGGCTTCCGGAACTACACCTTACGTTATTGGTGGTTTAGAAACCTGCAACAAAAACAATATTGCAACGGGCTGTATCACCTGTAATGAAGGAAGCCCATTAGCACTGACAGCAAAATTTCCTGTAGTAGTGGTTGTAGGACCCGAATTTGTAACCGGAAGTTCTAGAATGAAAGCCGGAACTGCACAGAAACTGGTTCTAAACATGATTTCGACTGCATCAATGATTCAGCTTGGAAAAGTAAAAGGGAACAAAATGGTCGACATGCAATTGAGTAATATCAAACTGGTTGACCGGGGCGTAAAAATGATAATGGGAGAAATTCCGGTTTCGTATGAAGAAGCCTCTGAATTATTAAAGAAATACGGCAGTGTGAGAAATGCTGTTGACAATTATAATAAGTAAGATGCTTGCCGTAAAAGGTTAGATGTGATTAACCGTAAAATTAGCAAGGCATGCAAAACCTGAAACTTGAAACAAAATTAAATGGCAACAAATAAACAATTATTAGGAAAAGGAATTAAATATTTAACCGGAGCACTTCCATTAATGTTTATTGGGCCTACACTCATATATAATGCATTCATGAACCAGCATACCGCCTGGCACTATCTGGTTTTAGGAATTGGCATTGTAGCCTGCCTGAGTTCTATGGTTTTGATTTTTTTGGGATTGAAAATCATCATGAAAGGTTTGTTTAATGACTAATACTTAACTGTCGGAGCAAATCATATAATATTCTTTTAATCCCTTTATTTAATCAAAATGGAAAGCCTAATTCACATTCAGAAAACTTTTGAGAAAGTCATTTACATTGACAAAAAAATTAATAATCGGGAGTTTGAAGATTGTCTGTTTAAAAACTGTGATTTTTCTAACAGTAATTTTGCCTACAATACTTTTTTAGACTGTGAGTTTATTGACTGCAATTTGTCGATGACCAGCTTGGCCGGAACGAGTTTAAAAAATGTGACTTTTAAAAATTGTAAACTTCTTGGAATCGCTTTTAACGAATGCGACGATTTTTTATTCCAGGTTTATTTTGAAGAAAGTACGTTGGACTACGCTATCTTTTCAAACAAAAAAATGCCGAAAACCAAGTTTATCAATTCTTCTTTGCGAGATGTAACTTTTATAGGCACCAACTTAACCAGTTCTGTTTTTGAAAATTGTAATCTGGACGGCGCTATTTTCAATGAAACCCAATTGGCTGCTGTTGATTTTAGAACGGCTTACAACTATAAAATTGATCCCGAATTCAACCCAATGCGAAAAGCACAATTTTCGAATCAGGGAATCGCAGGTCTTTTAGATAAATACGATATTAAAATAGTGTAGGTATGGAAACAAACGAATCTTATCTGGAAAGCGTTAAAAAGCAGTTTTTGTATTATAAAATGCTGGGCGAAAAGTCAATCGATCAATTAGAGCCTGAACAGCTTTTTATTGCTTTAAACGAAGATACCAACAGTATTGCAACCATAATCAAACATATTTCGGGTAACATGCTTTCACGATGGACAGACTTCTTAACATCTGACGGAGAAAAAGAATGGCGCAACCGTGATGCCGAATTCGAAAATGATTTACAGTCAAAAGAAGAAGTTCTGGAAACCTGGAATAAGGGCTGGAAAGTGTTTTTTGACGCTTTAAACAATTTAAAACCGGAACAGCTTTCGGATATCATTTATATTCGAAATGAAGGTCATACGGCTATTGAAGCCATTAATAGGCAATTGGCTCATTATCCTTATCATATAGGGCAGATTGTTTTTTATTCCAAACAACTAAAAAATAGCGCGTGGAACAGTTTATCAATTCCAAAAAACAAATCAGGGAATTACAACGCTGAAAAGTTTGCCAAAGAAAAAGAAATAAAGAACTTTACGGATGATGAATTAAACAGAATGAAATAGTCAAATCTCTTTAATTTTCTGATGAAAACGATTGCCCTAGCCCTGATGGAAGCGTCATCCTTTTGTGGCGGGGTTCGCCGCAAAAGATATAGCGGACAGCAGGATTAGCTTCTTATAAAACAACTTATTAAAATGAAAAAAATTATATTCTTACTTCCCTTATTAGCTTTAGTATCCTGTTATAATGCAGAACACAATTGTAGAGATTTCAAAAACGGAAAATTTAAATTTGAGTTTGAAGTAAACGGTGTAAAAAAAACAACGATTTTTGAACGTAAAGACAGTATTGAAATTGAAACTTTTGAGGGGAAAACAGATACCGCAACCATACGCTGGGTAAGCGACTGCGAATATGTTTTGCAGAAAAAACATCCAAAAAACATGGCGGAGGAAAAAGCCATTAATATGAAAATTTTAACGACTTCAAAAGATTCTTATACTTTTGAATTCGGTATGGTGGGTTCTGAGGAAAAACAGCAAGGAAAAGTTTTTAAAATCGAATAAAAAATAGTAATTTGAGTGTAAATTAAGATTTACATGGAAGTATTTTTAAACCCTGATGCCTGGATTGCATTACTGACACTAACATTTCTGGAAATTGTTCTGGGAATTGACAATATCATTTTTATTTCGATCGTTACAGGAAAGCTGCCTGAAGAAGAGCGCAAAAAAGCTACACGAATTGGTTTGTTTCTGGCGATGTTTATGCGAATTGCCCTGTTGTTGGGAATTTCATATTTAATTGCAATGAAAGCCACAGTATTCAGTATTCACTGGGGCTGGCTGGAAGCTGATTTTACAGGTCAGGCACTAATTTTATTTTTTGGAGGTTTGTTCCTGATTTATAAAAGTACTAAGGAAATCAGCGAAAAAGTTGACCATAAAGGCGACGAGGAAAAAACCCTGAACACAGCTGCAAAGAAATCATTTTCGAATGTTATTTTACAAATTCTTTTAATCGATTTAATTTTTTCTGTTGACTCCATTCTAACCGCTGTTGGTATGACCAATGGCGTTGAAGGTGCGCTGACTATCATGATTACCGCAGTTATTATTTCTGTAATTGTTATGATGCTATTTGCTGTTCCGGTTGGGAACTTCGTTAATAAAAACCCTTCGATCCAAATATTGGGTCTTTCTTTTCTAATCCTGATCGGGTTTATGCTGATTACCGAAAGTATGCATTTATCAAATGCCGAGTTGATTGGCGAACACATTGGCGCCATTCCGAAAGGCTATTTGTATTTTGCAATTACCTTTTCGCTTGCTGTAGAATTCATCAATATGCGAATCCGAAAGAAAAAATCATAAGTCTAAATTTAAAAGTTCCCACGCGGAACTTTTTTGTTTAACAAATAAACCTGATATTTTATAAAATATAGTTTGAATAGCAACTGAAATTTATTTCTTTTACAAAACTGTTTTCCAATTCTAAATTCAGAACTTAATCCCATATGAAAAATACCATTTCACATAGAGTTGCCGATTTTTTGAAGCACTTCCCTCCTTTTAACCTTTTGCATCAAAAAGATCTTGAAAAATTGTCTGAGCAGATTTCTATCATTTATAAAGAAAAAGACTCGGTTATTTTTTCTGAGAACGAAAAGACACATGACTCTTTTTATGTGGTACACAAGGGAGCAATTGCCCTTAAAAAGAATCAAAAAACTCTTGATATGTGTGATGAAGGGGATATTTTTGGGCTTCGTCCGCTTCTGGCACAGGAAAATTACGTTATGGAAGCAAGTACTTATGAAGAAAGTATCTTATACGCTATACCTATTGCTATTTTTAAACCTTATGCCTTAGAAAATAAAGCGATTGGTAATTTCCTGATCGAAAGTTATGCTTCGAATACTAAAAATCCTTATTCTGAAGTCCATAAAAATAATTTGTACGGCGAAGTTATTGCGCAGCATGAGCTGAATAACGACAAAGAAGTATTTGATTTACAGCCTGTAAAATTTTCTAAAAAGATTGTTACCTGCGGACCTTCAACCACTGCAAAAGAAATCGCAAAAATTTTAACCAAGAAAAAGGTTGGTGCCATTTTGATTGTTGACGAAATGCTTCCGATTGGAATTATTACAGATAAAGATTTGCGCAACAAAATCGTTTCAGGTGACTACCCTATTACCACACCTGCCGAGGCTATTATGACATCGCCCGTTATTACGTATTCTAAAAAAATGACGGTTACTGAGGCACAAATGGCGATGATTAAGAGCAATATCAGCTATTTGTGTCTTACCAAGGACGGAACCGTTAACACAAAGGCTGTTGGTATCTTATCTAAACACGACCTTATGGTTTCGCTGGGAAATAATCCGGCTGTTTTGATTAAGGCTTTGAAAAGAACCACAAAAGTTAAGGAAATCAAGCCCATCAGAGCCCGAATTATGCAATTGCTTCAGGGATATTTAGATCAAAATATTCCAATGACACTGATTACAAAAATTATAACTGAGTTAAATGATGCCTGTGTGACCCGTGTGATTGACATTTCATTAGAAAAAATGAATACACCTCCACCTGTAAAATTCACCTGGCTGGCTCTGGGAAGTCAGGGGCGTGACGAGCAGATGCTGCATACCGATCAGGATAATGCGATTGTGTATGAAAATGTTTCGGAAGTTTTTAAAGATGAAACCAAAGCCTACTTTTTAAAATTAGCAACTCACATCAACAAAGGGCTTTTTACTATTGGCTATGAATATTGCCCTGCCGAAATGATGGCATCAAACCCAAAATGGTGCATGAGCCTGGATGAATGGAAAAACCAGGTGGCTTACTGGATTAAAAATCCGGGAAAAAATGAGGTTTTATTATCGTTTATCTTTTTTGATTACAGCGTAAAATATGGTAATCGTGAGCTTGTAGATCAGTTATCAGATTCAATATTTGAAAATGTAAAAGCCAATCCTATTTTTTATGTTCACCTGGTGAGCGGAGCTTTGCAAAGTCCTTCTCCAACCGGTTTCTTTAGGCAATTTTTAGTAGAACAGGATGGTGCCAACAAAGACCAGTTTGATATTAAAAGAAGAGCCTTAATGCCACTTACAGATGCTGCAAGGGTTTTGATTCTGTCACACTCTGTTAAGTCAATCAGTAATACGGCGGAACGTTTTGAAAAATTGGCCGAACTCGAACCTCATAATAGCGAACTTTACTTATCTTGTTCTTATTCGTTTAAAGCCTTATTGAAATTCAGGACCAAACAAGGTCTTTTACACCATGATTCCGGGCAGTTTATTGCTTTGGAATCGCTTTCAAAAATGGAAAAAATAAAACTAAAAAGAACTTTTAAAACCATTAAGGAACTTCAGGAATTGATTTCGGTACGTTTTAACGTTTCTAATATTGTATAAGATGAGTTTATTTAATTTTTGGCAAAAAGAAGAAGAAAAATTTTTCGATGAAAACATCACCATTGAAGAAACACGTTTTGTCGTTCTGGACACAGAAACCACAGGATTTGATTTTACAAATGACCGAATTTTATGCATCGGTGCACTTGTATTGCAAAACGGAACCATTTCTGTTCAGGACAGTTTTGAAGTTTATATAGAGCAGGATCATTACGACGAATCAACCGCACAGATCCATGGAATTTTGAAAGATTTTGTTGTAAAACGCCCTTCAGAAGCTGAAGCAATAAAACAGTTTTCAGACTATTTGGGTGATGCCATAATTATTGCACATCATGCGTATTTTGATATCACAATGATTAACAAAGCTCTGGAAAGAAATGGTTTGCCTGAATTAAAAAACAAAGCACTTGATACCGGAGTTTTGTACAAGAGAACTTTGATAAAATCTCATCTCTTTGAACGAAAGGATCATTATTCTTTAGATGATTTGGCAGACAAATTTGATATTTCAAAAAAAGACCGGCATACGGCATTGGGTGATGCTTATATAACTGCTATTGCATTTTTGAAAATTATAAAAAAACTGAGAGAAAAAAAAGAAGTTAATCTAAATCAGCTTTTTAAATGATTTAAGAATATTTTATGAAGCTTAAATTTACATTTTGAATACAGTTTTACAATTTCGTAATATATATCCTATTATTTAATAGCGATAAGAAAAAAATCACATAACATCCATTTTATTTTTTGAAGGTAGCTTTGCTTAAATCAAAAATAAAAAAACAGTTATGAAATTTAATTTTTTAAAATCTTCACTTTTTGTAGGCTTTGCAACTTTATGTGTCATGAGTTGTCAGGATGATGACTCAAATGTAGAAGCAATTAATGATAATTCTACAGTTAAAAATAATAGTCTGAATTTAAATGATAAAGATCCAATTGTCATCAAATTAATTGATATGGGATTCAACATAAAAGATATTAAAGAATATAATTCTTTTTTTCTTTTAGAAGATGATATATTATTTTTAAAGGATAATAAACATTCTTTAACGGGTAAAAGTAACCAAGTTTACTCTAATTCATTAGTTACCATGGCAAATGTTAATAATATTACGATAAGAATTGACACTTCCATTCCTACTTCTGGAACCGATAACTGGAGAACAGCAATAGCTTCTGCAATAAATGATTGGAACAACATAATAGATTGCAGAGTAAATTTTACAATTACAACAAATACAACTGCTGACATACTAATTGGATCTGACGGCAATATACTACCAAACAATAATCCTGCTGCTGCATTCCTTCCCTCAAATGGAAAGCCAGGTTCTCAGATTGCTATAAATTTGGATGCTGCAAATAATAGAGTCTTTTCAGAACAAGAAAAAGAACACATTATTAAACACGAACTTGGTCATACAATTGGATTCTACCATACTGATGGTCCATCAAAAGGAGAGCAGACAGCATTATTTAATTGGATCCAGAATACTCCTAGCGGATATGGCACTGATCAGGATCCAAATTCTGTTATGAACTCAGGTTGGCCTTATTCATTTATTTTTTCTTCATATGATTTATTTGCTGCGAGATTTCTTTACCCAGAATTAAATTCAATTAACGATACAATTCTTTATCCAATAGAAGGAGATTACGTTGTTAATTCTGGAGCATATCTTGATATATCATGGCGTCCTACATTTACGCCAGACAATCAAATTCAAATTGATGTTTTCGTTGAAGAAAATTTAGTTATTTCTTCTAATATACCAAATAATGGTTATTATTTACTTTACACTCCCGGTCCTGGACAGTATAAAATAAAATTATCTTCAATCAGCAATCCAAATATTTTTGATACAGTAAATTTCGGATTTCAAAATGATTAAAATAAATATTTAAAACTGCTAAAAGTTATTTTTTCATAAAACGTCATGAATTTAAATTTTATGGCGTTTTATTTTTACAATTATCTCAAAAACAGCTATCAATTATTCCTATACTAAATTAGCATTTACAAAGTAAGTGTTTTTTAATAACTATATATCAGTCCATCAACTTTTGGCTTTTTAACGACAATTAGCTGAAATGGAAATCATAATATAAATTTGGAAATTATCTTTTAAATGACGGTTAAATTTACAATTAAATAATACATTCATGTTTAAGTAATATTTTACTTTCTATTTATTAGCAATAAGAAAAAATTAACATAACATACATTCTGTTTTTCAGCGATAGCTTTGCTTCAATCAAAAAAAACAAAAAACAGTTATGAAATTTAATTTTTTAAAATCTATTGCCTTACTTGGAATTACAAGTATTTCTGTAATTAGTTGTCAAAATGACGATGAGGGGGACAAAACAAACAAAAACATTGATTTTACAACAAAATCAAAAGTTCCTGCATTTGTATTAGCTCAGCCTGGCTTCGAAAATCTGCAAATTTCAACTTTAATCTCTACCACTGATATATTACCGGAAAGTCCTTCTTTCATTTATGCTGGTCAGCCTGATGGTGCAGGATTTATGAAAAATCCGAACGGTGATGGTTATATCATGATTACCAACCATGAAATTATACAGTCTGTTTCAAGAGTTTATTTTGACAAAACTTTAAAACCTTTAAAAGGAGATTATATTGTTGATGCTGTTGGAGGACAAACAAGACTTTGCTCTGCAACTTTGGCTACACCTGAAATCCACGGTTTTGGTCCTATATTTTTAACCGCAGGAGAAAGCGGACAAGAAAGTATGGTTCATGGTATCAATCCACTTTCGATGGCAACCGATAAAAACAGAAAAGACAGGGTTTTACCTGCTTTAGGAAAAGCGAGTATGGAAAATGCTGTTCCGTTGACAAAAGAGGCATATCCGGGTAAGAGTGTCATTATCATGGGTGAAGACCAGTTGTATGAAACTTCGCATGCAAGCGCTGGTCAGGTCATTATGTACGTTTCTACAGTTGGTGATTTAAATAACGGAAAGTTATATGCTTTAAAAAGAAATGATAACGTTCAGGTAGAAACGACAATGACTGTTGGAAATTCTTTCGATGTATCATTTGTTGAAATTCCGAATGCCAAAAATATAACTGGAGCAGAAATCAATACTGCAGTAAACAATTTAAAAGCAATCCGTTTTTCAAGAGTAGAAGATATAGACTACAGAAAAGGATCTGCCAAAAATAACAGAGAAGTTTATTTTACCGCTACAGGGCAATCTACAGATAAAGTAAACCCTGTTGAAGGATATACCATGTGGGGAAGAGTATATAAATTAGTTTTGGATGAAAAAGATCCGTTAAAAGGAAAACTTGAATTAGCAGTTGAAGGTGATTCTACACCAGGCACAGGCGTTATCAACCCTGATAACCTTTGTGTAACTGAAAATTATGTTTACATCCAGGAAGATGGTGACAGTTTTTATCCTGCTGCCAAACATGACTCTTATATTTGGCAATATAACATTGCTTCTAAAACAAATAAACCGTGGTTAACCATGAACCATAAACGTACTGATGCTACCTGGAATACAGCATACAACCAATCCGGTGAAATGAGATTTGGAAGCTGGGAATATGGCGCCATGGAGGATATATCAGATGTTATTGGTGTTCCAAATACCTTTATTGTGAATATTCACCCTCACACATGGAGAAAAGATGCATTTAAAGATGCTGATGGAAGCGGAATTAATATGGGAGCTACTGGTTCTGCACAAAGCCAGTTAGAAGGAGGCCAAACCGTAATTATTCGTAACGTACAAAGATAATTTTACCACAAATACAACAAAACAATCCAATTTTTTATTGGGTTGTTTTTGCTATTTATTAAAGTATCCTACAATGAAAATTGATTTTATCAAAAACATATTTTTTCCTATTCTTTTCTCTTTTCTGACTTTTTTTACAAGCTGTACAAAAGAAAAAACTGAAACTTCTGTTAAACAGGATCTTTTGATTGATCTGGAAAAACTTGAAAACAAAATAGTGCTTTTCAAAAAGCTCGCTGAAAACGAAAAAGATTCCAAAAAAATTCAGGATTATTTTAAGGAAACGAGAGTTTTATACAAAAAAACAGAATGGGCAGTTGAGTATTTTGTTCCTGAAACAGCCAGATTTATTAATGGTCCTGCTTTGGATGAACTTGAAGTCGAAGAAAACAAATTTCTGCCACCAAATGGTTTCCAGGTCATTGAAGAATTTGTTTTTCCTGAATATGAAATAAAAAACAAAACCGATCTGGTTCGTGAAATAGCAATTATGCGGGCAAATATTGCACAGGTAAAACAACACTTAGATGCAATAAGCATTGAAGAAAAACATATCATCGATGCTGCCCGCTTTGAGGTTTACCGAATTTTGGCATTGGGAATCACAGGTTTTGATTCGCCCATAGCTCAGGAATCAATAAATGAAGTTGCTCCTGCTTTGGTTTCGATTGAAAATCTTGTTTTAAAAACCTGCAAAAATAATTCTAAGGAATCCATTGATTTAAAGGCAGAATTTAAAAATACAATTTCAAACAGTATTTCGTATTGCTCTAAAAACAACGTTTTTAACACTTTTGACAGAGCCACGTTTATTAAAAATTACCTAAACGTGATTTCAAAAATTATTTTCGATTTGCAAAAACAAAATAATATTGCAAATGTGAATAAAAACAGTGCAATCAATCCAAATGCTGCTACCCTTTTTGAAAAAAATGCTTTCAGTGTTAATGCTTTTATTCCTTCTGCAGAATATGCGTATTCAGAAGATAAAGTTGCTTTAGGAAATCAGTTATTTTATGATACTACTATTTCAAAAGACCAAAAAAGAAGTTGTGCAACTTGTCATATTCCTGAAAAAGCTTTTACAGATGGACGAAAAACAAACCTTTCCCTGGACGGTTTCGATCTTCCGAGAAATACGCCTACTCTTACTTATGCAGGTTTACAAAATGCATTATTTTGGGATTTAAGACAAATTGATTTAGAAAAACAAAGCGTAGATGTTGTGCAAAATGAACAGGAAATGCATGGCTCGTTTAGTCAGATTATACCGTTAATCAACAAGGATAAGAAGTATAAAGCCTTGTTTGAAAAAGCGTTTCCGAAAAAAAATAAAATAGAAGAATGGCAGTTACAGAATGCTATAGCTTCTTATATTCGTTCATTAAATGATTTCGATTCCAGATTTGATTTGTATATGAGAGGTGAATCGAATTTGAGTGATGAAGAAAAACTCGGATTTAATCTTTTTGCAGGTAAAGCAAAGTGTGCAACCTGTCATTTTATTCCTCTGTTTAACGGAACAGTCCCTCCTAATTACAGCAAAACCGAGCAGGAAGTAATAGGAACTCCAAAAAACAAAACTGCAAAAGAAATAAGTCCGGATTTAGGAAAATACAATCAGTTTAAAATGGATCAGCTTAAGAATGCATTTAAGACACCTTCTATCCGAAACGCAGCCAAAACTGCTCCATACATGCACAATGGCGTATTTACAACATTAGAAGAAGTGGTGGATTTTTACAATAAAGGAGGCGGAAAAGGTTTAGGTTACGAAGTAGATAATCAAACGCTCCCGTTTGACGAACTGAAACTGAATAAAAAAGAAGAGGCTGCCTTAGTTGCCTTCATGAAAACACTAACGGATAAAAAATACCGTTGATTAAAAAATGTATCGGGTGCCAATACAAGACACCCGATACATTTATTTTGGTATTTCAAAAATTTCCTTCTTAATTTCAACTGAATAATCGTTCGGAGAAATATTTCCTCCAAAAGTCTTGGCATATACTTTGGTAAATTCAGCTCCAAAATAAAGGATTATAGCCGAATAATACACCCAGACTAATATAATAACTACTGATCCGGCAGCACCATAAACACTTGCAATAGTAGAACTTCCTAAGTAAAACCCAATAGCAAACTTACCGATCATAAATAAAACGGATGTAAATCCGGCACCAATAAAAGCGTCTTTCCACTTAATATTCCCATCAGGCAATGTTCTGAAAATGATTGCAAAAAGAAGCGCAATACTTCCTAAAACAATAATAATATTGATGACATAAAACAGATATACTGTACTTTCCGGAAAATAAATCTTCAATCTGGCATTTAAGATATCTAAAGTTGCATTCAGCATCAAACTGACTAACATTAAAAAACCTACAGAAACAATCATTGAAAATGACATTAGCCTGTTTTGAATAAATTTTTTAAGGCCTTTATTGGGTTTCGCACGTAATCCCCAAATATAATTAATAGAGCTCTGAATCTCAGCAAAAACTCCCGAAGCACCAATAAGCAGCATAATCACACCAAAAACAGTTACAAAAACATTACTGTCTGAAAGCTGAACATTTTTGATAGCCTCCTGAATTTGTTTGGCTGCCTCGTTTCCAACCAGCTCATTTATCTGTCCGTACAACTGCCCGGTTACGGCTTCTTCCCCAAAAAAGAAACCACAAATGGTGATAATAATAATCAATAATGGCGGTAATGCAAAAATAGTGTAATACGATAAGGCTGCACTCAATTTAATAGCATCATCATCTATAAATTCTAAAAAAGTTCTTTTTAGCAGATACCAGGATTTAGAGAGAATATTATGATTTTTCATTTGCTGATTTTTTGATATACTCTCAAATTTAAGCAATAATCAAAAATCCCTAATTCCTGATTTTTAATCGAAATTTACATTTTTACCATGTAGCCTATTTGGAAATCTTTTTATACTCCTGATCAAATCCTAAATTTTTAATTTTTAAAATCTTTTTCAATTCGCTTCTTGTTGGTCTAATCAAATAGGACATTGAATCTATTTTTTTTCCTTTAATTGTCGTTACAGAATCCAGCTTTTTTAAGTCATTTGGCAAATAAATTTCTTTAATTTTAAGAGATTTATCTTTTAAAGTTAAAAACTGCGGTTTCCAAAAAATAGAATCTTTTGTACTTAAAATTAATTGACCATCAATACGCTTGAGCTTATTATAATAAGATAATCTAAAAATAGTATCTATAAATGTTTCTGTAAATTCTATTGAGTCTCCTTTAGTTCGAATATATAACTTTCTATTTGAAGCCTTTTCTGTAACCTGATTGCCTTGAATAACATATTCTTCTTTAATTGAATCAAATTCTAGTTTATGAATAGTATAGTTTCCAAAATATTTAGCTATTATCCGATCTTCTTCAATCCTTAAAAAAGTAGAATCTTCATTTTTATATAATCCTCTAAATCTATGAGGAAAATGATCTAATTCTACACTATTATGAGGTTGCGGACTCTCAAAATAGAAAAAAAAGCAATCCGGACATGGGCGCATTCTAACCTTTTTACACGAAACTAAAAAAGTAGTTATAATTAAAACTAATAGAATCTTTTTCATAATCTAATTATTTATAATGACAAAAAATCCCTTTATCATAAACTGTCCACAAACTAGCTTTTTGGTTTGCTGCTTTTAATGCATTGTTTGCCCAGGTATTGCAGGTGTAAAAAAGGCTGTAACTTCCTTTTGCTTCATAAAAAGCATCTTTTTTTCCGTAACTGTGCCCTTCAATCCATTGCGGATGAAGAGAATCGCTAAAGCTCTCTGAAATATAAGTTACCAGATTTTGGTAATCTTCTTTTGAAATCAGGATGCGTTTGCAGTCGTCTCCTTCTTTTAATTGCTTGAAAAACGTAGTATGCATGGCTGATGAACTCACTCCAAATGCAGCTTTTAAGGCAGTACTGGCTTTCAGGTCGGACCATTCCGGAGTGTTCAGATAAAACCCTTTGTCACCCCAGCCAAAGGCTATAAAATTCACTAAAGAATCTTTTGATTGTGTCTGATTAAACTGAATTTCATTTCGCCAGTCTTTGATTTCGTTTTTAATGGGAACTACAATATCGGTATGAACACCGTTGGAGAGAATGTAAATTGGAATTGCATTTTGTTCTTCAACCTCAGCGATATCAGAATTGACCGTAATTTTTGAAATTAGAAGAACGGATGAAATGTACAAGGCAAGAAAAGTGAAAATTCCGAAAAGTGTCCAGCCCAGAAATTTGAAAGATTTTTTTAGCATTTTGATTGGTTTTAGATTTAGTTATGGTTGATTTTCTGTAACCAATTTTTAAGCCAATTTTTTTAAGTTTTCAAATTTTGTTTTCATTTCTTTATTTTAAAACAAAAAGCCCTCTATTTTCTGACTACCCCAGCTTGAAATGGAAAGCTGGAAATAGATACTTATCATTTTTATTCCCTCCCAGATTTTGCAAATTAAAACTGATCTCTCTCTTCTTCAAATTAAAACATAAAAAAACCGCTGAATTTCTCCAGCGGTCAAATCTTTCTTCTTGATTCTTTTATCTAAAAGATTAAACGTTAAAACGGAAATGCATTACATCACCATCTTTCACCACGTATTCTTTTCCTTCTACCCTGAATTTTCCGGCTTCTTTAGCTTTTGCCTCAGAACCGTACTGAACGTAATCATCGTATGAAATTACCTCTGCACGAATGAATCCTTTTTCGAAATCAGTGTGGATAACTCCTGCTGCCTGTGGCGCAGTTGCTCCAATATTGATGGTCCAGGCACGAACTTCTTTTACACCAGCTGTAAAGTAAGTTTGTTGTTTTAAAAGTTTGTAAGCTGCACGAATTAAAACAGAAGCTCCCGGCTCCTCTAACCCCATATCTTCAAGGAAAACCTGACGCTCTTCATAGCTTTCTAATTCTGTAATATCAGCCTCTGCTCCTACTGAAAGGATGATAACTTCAGCATCTTCATCTTTTACCAATTCTCGAACCTGGTCTACATATTTATTCCCGTTTACTGCTGAGCTTTCGTCAACATTACAAACGTATAAAACCGGTTTTGCAGTAATCAGTTGGAAGCTTTCTAATAAAACTTCTTCGTCATTATTTTGTGCAACAATTGTTCTTGCAGATTTTGCCTGTAACAAAGCTTCTCTTATTCTGTTCAATAAAGCTTCTTCAGTCTGAGCTTCTTTATTTCCGGTTTTTGCAGCACGTTTTACTTTTTCTAAACGTTTTTCGATTGTTTCCAAATCTTTTAACTGCAATTCAATATCGATGGTTTCTTTATCACGAATTGGATTTACGTTTCCATCAACATGTACGATATTATCATTATCAAAACAACGCAAAACGTGAATGATAGCATTACACTCTCTAATGTTTCCTAAAAACTGGTTTCCAAGGCCTTCACCTTTACTTGCCCCTTTTACCAAACCTGCAATATCAACAATATCTACAGTTGCCATTTGTACACGTTCTGGTTTTACCAATTCCTCTAATTTATTGATCCTGGGATCCGGAACGTTTACAACACCAATATTTGGCTCGATTGTACAAAAAGGGAAGTTCGCACTCTGCGCTTTTGCATTAGATAAACAATTAAATAATGTTGATTTTCCAACATTTGGTAATCCTACAATTCCTGCTTTCATCTGTTTGTTTCTATTTATTTTGTTCAGCCTTTTCTGTTTAGGCCCAACATTAATCTTTGTAATTTAATGTCTTATGAATTAATTGTTTTTTGGTTTTCTGCCAAAGTGATATTTTTTGGCTGTAAAATTTTGCAAATATAAGATTTAATAACTCCGGAGTGAAGTAAAAATGTGCATTAATGTATTTTCCACAGTGTCTTTTAAAATTTTTAAACTTTTTACCAATATTTTGTTAAAAAATATTAATTTTATATGAACTACAAACAAAAACAAACCAAAAAATCAAACAACCATGAAAAAGATTGCATTATTTTTATTTCTGATAAATTCGACTTTTCTTTTTGCACAAAAAGAAGTCTCGGGCAACGTTAAAGATAAGTCAGGCGCACCTCTGCCCGGTGTAAATGTTGTTGAAAAAGGAACTTCAAACGGTGTCTCTACCGATTTCGAAGGTAATTTTGTTATTAAAGTAAATGAAGGTGCGACTTTAACTTTTAGTTATGTCGGTTTCTCGACTGTAGAAAAAATAGTTTCAGGCAATAATCTCAATATTGTTTTAGATGAAAGCGGTGGCCAGATTCTGAATGATGTTGTAGTTGTAGGCTCGCGAAATACAAAAAGAACCGTAGTAAACTCGGCTGTTCCAATTGATGTTATTAATGTTAAAGAGGTTACGACACAAAGCGGAAAAATAGAAATTAATGAACTGTTGCAATATGTTGCCCCATCGTTTAATGCCAACAAACAATCAGGTTCTGATGGTGCAGATCACGTTGACCCGGCTTCTTTAAGAGGAATGGGTCCTGACCAGACTTTGGTTTTGATTAACGGAAAAAGAAGGCATCAATCCTCTCTTATTAATTTATTCGGAACACGCGGACGTGGTAACACAGGAACCGATTTAAATACAATCCCGGCGGCTTCGATTAAAAGAATTGAAATTTTACGTGATGGTGCTGCTGCGCAATACGGTTCTGATGCCATTGCTGGGGTAATTAATATTGTAATGAACGATAATATTAATGAACTTACCGGCTCAGTAACTTATGGCGCTTACAATACTAATGCAAAAGGAGATTTCCCTGCAGGTACTGCAAACACTGATGGATACCGCTTAGATCAAAATGGCAATGGCAATACATTTGGAAAAGATCAGGCTTTTGACGGAGGATCTGTTAAAGTGGCTGCTAATTATGGTGTTGCTGTTGGCGACAAAGGAGGTTATGCAAATTTTACTACTGAATTCCTGAATAAGAACAAAACTTTGCGTCCGGGTTTTGATTTTAGAAAAGGTTTTGGTGAGGCAGAGATTCAGAGTTTTAACCTATTTGGTAATTTAGCCATTCCAATTTCAGAGAAAACGGAATTTTATGCTTTTGGAGGAAGAAATTACAGAAATACAGATGCTTATGCCTTTACCAGAAATGATGGAGAAAGAGTTGTAGAAGAAGTCTATCCGGGCGGTTATACCCCAAGGATTACTTCTAATATCATAGACAATTCATTTGCCGCCGGAATAAGATCTCAAACTGCCAGTGGATGGAAAATCGACTTTAGCAATACATATGGAAAAAATTCATTCCATTATTATGTAAAAGGAACAATCAATGCTTCTTTACTGGAAGCTTCGCCAACTGAATTTGATGCCGGTGGCCATAGTCTGACTCAAAACACAACTAATTTTGACATCTCAAAAAATTATGAAAGTGTTCTTGATGGATTGAATCTGGCTTTCGGAGCTGAATACAGAACTGAGAAATTTAATATTTTTTCTGGAGAAGAAGGTTCATATGCTACTTATGACACTGAAGGAAGACCAATTACGGATCCTTCAAATCAAAGTGCCCCTACTATACCAAATCCTGATTATGATCCATCTGACCCGGAATCTTCACCAACAATATCCAGACCTGGAGGTTCGCAGGGCTTTCCAGGCTATAGTCCAAAAAATGTTATTGATAAAAACCGTTCCAACCTTTCGTTGTATACGGATGCAGAATTGGATGTCACTGAAGCCTTTATGTTAAGTGGCGCTGTACGTTTTGAAAATTACAGCGATTTTGGTAGTACTATAAACGGAAAATTAGCTTCAAGACTAAAACTTACTGATAATCTCAATTTAAGGGGGTCAGTTAGCACAGGCTTCCGCGCTCCATCATTAGCTCAAATTTATTATAACTTACGTTTTACCAACTTTAGTTCCGGTGGTGCAACAGAGGTCTTACTTTCTCCAAATAACAGTCCGGTAACAAAAGCTTTTGGTATTGATGACCTGAACGAAGAAAAAGCAGTAAATGGTTCTTTAGGGTTAACAGCAAATTTTGGAGATTTCACCGCAACTGTTGATGGATATTTAATTAATGTGAAGGACAGAATCGTGTTAACCGGATATTTTGATGCCACGCAATATAATCTGGGTGTTGATAAGGCACAGTTTTTCGTAAATGGTGTAGATACCAAAACAATGGGACTTGATGTAGTTCTGTCCTGGAAAAAAACAATTAATGAAAACAGATTTGGTGCCACTTTAGTTGGGAACATCAATGACATGAAAATCGATAAAGTTAAAAATGGTGATTTAGAAGAAAAAACATTTTTTGGGGAACGTGATAAAGCTTTTTTACTTGCTTCTGCCCCACCAAATAAATTTGGTCTAAACCTTAATTACGGCAGAAAGTGGTTTGATGCAGGACTGGCATTTACCAGATTCAGCGAAGTAAAATTATTAGATTATCAAATGGATGAAGATCCTGAGGATTACAGAACTGATCCGTCTGAAACTGATGAACAGGTATTTGCGAACCAAAAAAGAGCTGCTACAGATACTTACGGTGCCAAAATTGTAACCGATTTGACTTTAGGATTTAAACTTTCTAAATCGACCAAATTAAGTATTGGAGCCAATAACCTTTTAAATATTTACCCTGACCAGCAAGATGACTGGGTTGAAGCAGGCGGTTACTGGGACGCTGTACAAATGGGATTCAGTGGCGCTTATTACTATGCCAGACTTGGGTTTAATTTTTAAGGCTGAAAATCATTTATTCATAAAACAAAAATCCTGAGCGATAAACTCAGGATTTTTGTTTATAGTTTAAATTCTAATTCATCTATAATTTTTTTCTCTTCATCGGTAGCGGTGAATCCCGAAATATCCCAATATTTGGTCAGGACTTTGTTCTTTTTATTAAAAAGTGATTTTTCTTTAAAAACATCACTTTCTTTATAAGTAAAATTTTGTCTGTTGAAATTCGTTGTTATAAAACTATTACGAACCTGAATGTTTTTTATCTCCTCTTTCAAAACTAAATCATAGCCTATCTCTTCATTTGCAGTCAATAGATAATAGTCCAGACCATCTATTCTGTAATTAACCTTTACAGACGATTTTGTAATGTTTTTAGAACCAATTTGTTCGTTTTCCTGAATCTGAGCAAGGTTAGCGGGTACTATAATAACACTAAATTCTACAATAAGCTTTTTTTCCGGGTCATAAACTATTTCATAAGTATCCAGAGCCGTTTTTGAATCATCTAAAGGCACCACAGACATTATATAATAGCTTTTATTATTAGGATGTCCCTTGGTTGTAAAATTGTATTCTTTTTTTGTTTTTGAATCTAAAAGAGGATCGAAATAATTTAAATTGCAATAATTTTCCATGATATTATTCAGATTATATCCCTTTAAATCTGCACTTATATCCGCTTCTAATAAACCATAAGACCTGTTTTGCTCTACAAGTAATGTTGTAGTTGCTTTTTTCTGACTGACTGAAAACTGAAAATTTACAAGTCCGTCATTATAATAAGAGTATTTGTGGTCTAACAAAAAAAACTCTCTCACATATACTTTTAAGCGGTAAGAAGCAGCTAATTTTTGTCTTGAATTAGTAACAATTTTTTGCAGAATTTTTTGTGGATTTTCATGTGAAACTACTATTTCATCTAATTTGTTATGGCTGCTTTTAAGATAAACTACAAATTGATCGTCTTTTAGTACTGCCCAGCGAAGCGTTAATTTTTCATAATTTGTTTCAGACACCTGGACATTAGAAGCTCCATTCAATTCAAAAGTTACTTTACCATCTTTATTACTTATCAGAGTCTGCTTTGTTTTCATGATAAAAACAGTTGCATTTTCTACAGGCAACAATGTTTCTATGTCTTTTATAACAATTGAGTATTCAGTGCTTTGTGCATAAATATTTAAATTAAAGAAAAAGACGAATAAAAGTATTAATCCTCTCATAGATTTATTAAATTTTCTACGAAAGTATTAAATTTCGATGAATAAATTAACGTTTCATAACAAATAATTCAAAATCAAACGAATAACATTTACCAGTCATAAAATTCAAAAAATCCTGAAGTATAAATTCTGGATTTTTTTTGAATTTATTGTGCAGAAATGATGTCTTTATATTTAGACCATCCAGCTGCATTTTTGTAAGCTTCTACACTCACGGCAGGAACTTTTATTGCCCCGTGACCATTGAGATTATCACAGTTAGAAAAAGGGAGTAAATCTATATTGAGTGAGGGTGGCACTATTGAATTAATTGTTACACTTTTTAGACTCGTATTATCGCTAAAAGCATAAAAACCAATAGATGTTACACTTTTCGGAATGGTTATACTTATTAAACCCGAACAAAATCTAAATGCATTAGGTTTTATAACAACAATACTATTTGGAGCGGTTATACTGGTTAGTTTTTTACAATATACAAATGCGGAGTGGCCAATTTCGGTAACACTGTTAGGTATTACCAAAGAACCTGTTTTTCCCATTGGGCAAGACCTTAATGTTTTTGCCTCTTTATCATACAAAACCCCATCTATCACACTAAAATGAGCATTAGCATCAATTGTAAAGGATGTTAAATCACTACAGCCATTAAAAACTTCAATACCAATTTTTTTTACATTATTGGGAATTTTAATATTTGTAACTTTCTCACAACCAATAAAAGCATAGTCACGAATCTCTTCAACTGTCTCTGGAATTATTATCTCTGCTAACTTAGTACAGCCATAAAAAACAGATGATTCAATAACTTTAAGAGTAGCAGGCAGATTAACATTTATCAGATTAGAACAATCATAAAAAACCCTATAACCAATTCTTTCAGCATTAGCGGGTAGCTTCACAGATTTAATATTTGTACAATAAGCAAATAAATAATCCTCAATACTGGCAACACTTTCCGGAATAATAATATCTGTTAAAGCCGAACAATATTCAAATGCCCCCTCCCCAATAGAAAGAACACCATTAGAGATAGTTATATTTGTCAAATTGGTACAATTCGAAAAAGCATACGAACCTATAAAAGTTACCTGTTCAGGAATCGTAATATTTTTTAAACCTGAACATCCGCTAAAAGACCTGTTTCCTATCTTAGTTATACTATTAGGCAAAGTAATACTACTAGTTTCATTTTGATTTTCGAAAGCTTTATCTCCAATTTGTGTAACAGAGTGGCCCTGAATTTTATTAGGTACTACAATCTTCAATTTGTCGGCAGCATTCAAATCCTGCCACAATTGCGACAAACCAGTAATTGTCACAAATTTATCATTCCCCTCTGATATTTTATAAGTAAATAACATGTCCTCAGTCAGAATAATTGGTGAAAAAACAATACTTGCATTACTATTTGTCTTAACCAGATCTGCTTGTCCTCCAGAAATTCTTGCTGTACTGTTATAATCGCCTGTTGGATTTACAATTACAATAATATTAAGCGTTGTACTTTCCTGATTTTTTAATTCCCCTATAGTCCAGATACCGGTTGTACTATCATAATCTCCAGAAGCGGCATCAAAACTTTCAAAACTATATCCGGAAGGGATTTTGTTTTTTACCACAACTTCTGTAGCATCCAGTGGTCCATTATTTGTTGCTGTTAATATAAAGACTAATCTGGTTCCGATAGCCGGAGTAGCTGAGCCTGCTTCAATAGAGATGCCTAAATCCGAAGTTTTTAATGGATCAATATCGTCATCATTATTACACGACAATAATAATAAACCTGTAATAAAAAATATAAATCTCCTTAAATTAAATTCCATAATGATTTATTTAGCTTTAAATTGATATTTAAAAAACAAGACAAAACTAGCTTCTAAGAAGCAAATTAAAATCACTATAAATAAGTATATTTCTAAAAACAAAAATCCCAAGCGTTATGCCTGGGATTTCCGAAAATATATTATTTTTTTACGTTATTCTCCATGTAAGAACGCCTGTCTGTTCAACAAGGTTTCTTCATCTTCTACGTGGTTATCGTCTGGCACGCAACAATCAACAGGGCATACAGCTGCACATTGAGGTTCATCATGAAAACCTTTACACTCTGTACATTTTCCAGGTACAATATAATATACTTCATCGGAAATTGGTGTTTGAGCGTCATCTGCATCAACTTCAGTTCCGTCCGGTAAAATTACTGTTCCTGAAAGACTTGTTCCGTCTTTGTATCTCCAATCATCAGCTCCTTCATAAATTGCTGTATTAGGGCATTCTGGTTCGCAAGCCCCACAATTGATGCATTCGTCGGTTATAATTATTGCCATTTTTATTCTTGGTTACGGGTTAAAAATTACAAGACTTTACAAAAAATGCCAAACATTTTATTCTGCTTTGCCTTATAACTTAATATAGCTTATTTTTGTGCAAAATTACAATCAAAACCTTTCATAAACAAATTACTTATGTTACAAAACGAAAAAAAACAATCTTTTATAGCACTTGGTCGGTTTTTGAGTCAGTTTTCAGAAGAAAAAAACACTCAAAACGAATCTGTTTTAGGTAACGATTTGTTTTTTGATGATTTTATAAACCTCATTGAACTCTCACAATCACATAACGGATGGTATACCCCTGAGCAAGTATATTTTGCCATAAAATCATGGGCAGATGCTTTGACTGAAGAAAATATCGACAAATGGCTTTCAAAGTATGAATCTGAATTTTCTCAAAACAATAAAAAAGAAAAAACGGTAGCCTTAATTTTGGCCGGAAATATTCCGCTGGTAGGGTTTCATGATTTTTTATCGGTTTTAATTACCGGAAATAAAGCTTTGGTTAAAACTTCTTCAAATGATCAGCATTTATTACCGTTTTTAGCAAAATATTTAATCCATATTGATGAAAGTTTAAAAGACAGAATCACTTTCGTTGACGGAAAATTAGAAAATTTTGACGCTGTAATTGCAACCGGCAGCAATAATACTGCACGTTATTTTGAATATTATTTTAAAGATAAACCTTCGATTATCCGTAAAAACAGAAATTCTGTTGCGGTATTGAACGGACAGGAAACAAAAGAAGATTTAGAAGCTTTAGGCGAAGATATTTTTAGATATTTTGGTTTAGGATGCCGCAGTGTATCTAAACTTTTTGTTCCGAAAGATTATAAATTTGATGCTTTTTTTGAAGCTATTTTTAAATACCAGGACGTTATTCATTACGAAAAATATGCTAATAACTATGACTACAATAAAGCTGTTTTTTTAATGAGCAATTTCAAATTACTCGACAATGGATTTTTGACAATCAAAGAAGATTCGAGTTATGCTTCTCCTATTTCAAGCGTTTTTTATGAGTTTTATGAAAACATAGACGATCTTAAAAATCGCCTTGAAGCAGAATCTGAGCAAATTCAATGCATTGTAAGCAATAATCTGATTAAAAACAGTATTTCTTTCGGTAAAACACAGACTCCGCAATTATGGGATTACGCAGACAATGTTGATACTATATCGTTTTTGTTAATAACATCGGATAAAAATTTATAATTATTGCGAATAATTTAACGGTTTTTCGGCTTGTATTCCCGAAATTTGCGTTTTTAAAATTTGGACTTTTAACTATACCATGAAAAAACACAACTACAGCGCAGGACCAAGTATTTTACCTCAGGAAGTTTTTGAAAAAGCATCAAAAGCAGTTTTAGATTTTAATAATTCAGGATTATCAATTCTTGAAATTTCACACCGAAGCAAAGATTTCGTTGCAGTTATGGATGAAGCCCGTGCATTGGCTTTAGACTTATTAGGCCTTACAGGCAAAGGATATCAGGCATTGTTTTTACAGGGCGGAGCAAGTACAGCATTTTTAATGGCTCCATACAATCTGATGAAAGAAAACGGAAAGGCAGCTTATTTAGATTCTGGAACATGGGCGACAGCAGCCATCAAAGAAGCTAAACTGTTTGGAGAGACCGTTATCGTAGGCTCTTCAAAAGACGACAATTATACATACGTTCCAAAAGGGTATGAAATACCGGCTGATGCAGACTATTTTCACTGTACAAGCAACAATACTATTTTTGGAACCCAAATGAAAGAATTCCCTTCAACCAATGTACCGGTTGTATGTGACATGAGTTCTGATATTTTTTCACGCGAATTAGACTTTTCTAAATTTGATTTAATTTATGCCGGGGCTCAAAAAAACATGGGCCCTGCAGGAGCTACATTAGTTGTAGTTAAAGAAGAAATCTTAGGTAAAAACGGAAGAACGATTCCTAGTATGCTTGATTACAGCAAACATATCAAAGCAGAGAGTATGTACAACACTCCTTCTGTATTTGCTGTATATGTTTCTTTATTAACATTACAATGGATTAAAGAAAAAGGCGGTGTAGCTGCTGTTGAAAAATTAAATAACGCAAAAGCAGAATTGCTTTATAATGAAATTGACAGAAACCCATTATTTAAAGGTGCTGCAAATGTTGAAGACCGTTCTAACATGAATGTTACTTTCTTGCTAACAAACGCTGATCATACAGAAACGTTTGATAAATTGTGGAAAGAAGCCGGAATTTCAGGATTGCCAGGACACCGTTCTGTTGGTGGTTACAGAGCTTCAATTTATAATGCTATGCCTATCGAAAGTGTTCAGGTTTTAGTAGATGTAATGAAAGCTTTGGAAACTAAAGTTTAATTTCAGGAAAAAGGTCAATTAAATACCAGAGTCCTAGCCCCGATAGAAATGAAAATCCTTTTATTTTTTTCTTTAAAAAATAAAAAGATTACTTCACTAAAATATTATTTAAATTGGAGTTCAGTGAACTTCGTTTGTAATGTATAGCGGGATTAGCTTCTAAATTAAAAAGAAAAATTAATATTGAGGATGAGATTGCTTCCTTCCTCGCAAAGAAATAAACTAAAATGAAAGTATTAGCCAATGACGGAATTTCAAAAAGTGGAATTCTAGCTTTAGAAAAAGGTGGTTTTGAAGTTATCACTACAAAAGTAGCTCAGGAACAAGTTGCTAACTTTATTAATGAAAATAATGTAGAAGTAATTTTAGTGCGCAGTGCAACTAAAGTGCGTAAAGATATTATCGACGCTTGTCCTGGTATCAAAATCATCGGACGTGGTGGTGTTGGTATGGACAATATCGATGTTGATTATGCTAAAAGCAAAGGGATTCACGTAATTAATACGCCTGCTTCTTCATCAGAATCAGTGGCTGAATTAGTATTTGGACACTTACTATCTGGTGTTCGTTTTTTACATGATTCAAACAGAAATATGCCTTTGGAAGGTGATTCAAACTTTGACGGTTTGAAAAAAGCTTATGCAAATGGTACTGAGTTAAGAGGAAAAACATTAGGTATTGTTGGTATTGGCCGTATTGGTCAGGCAACTGCAAAAATGGCTCTTGGTTTAGGTATGAAAGTTATTGCTGCCGATGGATTTATTCCGTCTGTAGATGTAAAGGTGGAGTTTTTTGATGGTCAGTCTATTACGACTACAATCGTTCCTCAGTCTTTAGAGTCTTTATTAAAAGAATCTGATTTCATCACTTTGCATGTTCCAGCTCAGGATGGCTACATCATTGGTGAGAAAGAATTTGAAATCATGAAAAATGGTGTTGGAATCGTAAACTGCGCCCGTGGAGGCGTTATTGACGAAGTAGCTTTAGTAAAAGCTTTAGACTCTGGAAAAGTAGCATTTGCAGGATTGGACGTTTTTGAAAACGAACCAAAACCTGAAATGGCAATTTTAATGCATTCTAAAATTTCATTGACCCCTCATATCGGAGCTGCAACAGGAGAAGCTCAAGACAGAATTGGTACTGAATTAGCTTCACAAATCATTACTTTATTGAGTTAATTCATTATAACTAAATAATTTGAGGGGATTTATTAACGCTGTTTAATAAATCCCCTTTTCTTTTTTGTTTAAATTTGAGTTCTAATCTAAACATCAAAAAACCATGCTAGATCAATTAACCCAGTTAGTACAGCAATTCGGGGGAGATGCTGTCGTAAAAAATGATGCTATACCTAATGAGCATAATGAAGGCGTAATCAATGAAACCAGTAATTCTATATTTTCAGGGCTGCAAAAAATTGCTTCAGAAGGCTGTGGGGAGCAATTGGCTTCCTTGTTTCAGGGAAAATCAATTGATAGTTCGAATCCGGTTGTACAACAGTTAAGCCAGCAGTTGTCCGGCAATCTTGGCGAAAAATTTGGATTAAGCAATGATACTTCGTCGAATGTTGCAGGAAGCATGATTCCGCAGATTTTAAATTCTTTGGTCAACAAAGCTAAAGACCCTAATGATGGAAGTTTTCAAATTTCGGATATTATAAATGCAGTCACAGGAAACAGCAGTCAGGCTTCTGGAATAATGGATACGATCTCAAAATATGGAATGCAATTTGGCCTGGATCAAAATGCAGATGGCAAGGTTGACGTAGCAGATGTTCTTGTTGTTACTAAAAGCAGCGGTGGAATAGCGGGATTTATAGGCAAATTATTTAGACGCAAATAATACGATTATAATTTTTAAAAAATACTGAAAAAGCTGTTTATCGGAATGTAGACAATTTTTTTATTAGATTTAAAAATCAATATCGCTTTAATGGCAAATGTTAAATAATAAAAGTCATCACTCCTTTTTTTGTAAATTTAAAGTTCAAATTTGAGCCATGAAAAATTTCGTTTACATATTAGGAATTCTATTTACGATTATTGCGTGTTCCACATCTTCTAAAAACACAATTGCAGCAGCTGATCCTCAAACAAAAGCAGCTGTAAACGATACGATTCGAATTGCAAATGATTCTTTAGAATATGAAGTCATTATTATAGACAATGGATTTAGTTTCTGGCTGGCTTCAACCGCATTACCAAGAAATTATTATTCACTACCCTATCTGGAAAATAAAAATCAGATTTATGTAACAGAATGGAATAATCGTGTTTTACAGCCTCAGCGCTACAATCCTAATTTGTATGAAATGACGATAGATTATCAGCCGCATATTAAGTATGGCTATGAAGTAAACTACTTGATTTATAATTATATGATTTATTTTCAAAATACTTACAAACAAAGGTTAGGAGGTTACTTACCTTCCAGATAATGTTACTATATTTGTAATCACTACAAACAAATAATGAACAGATTAAAACAACGTTGGGGAATTACCTCAAATTTTCAGCTTGTTATTATATTTATCGTATTTGCCATCACCGGATCGGCATCTGCGTGGCTGTCAAGACCTTTTTGTGAATTATTAAACATAACTAAAGAAGACTTTGGCGGCTGGTTCACCTTAATCAGATTACTGGTTATTTTCCCAATTTATCAAATCCTCCTCGTTGCAATCGGGACTATATTCGGTCAGTTTCGGTTTTTTTGGAACTTTGAAAAAAAAATGCTTAAAAGTATGGGATTTGGATTTCTATTTAAAGATTGATTCTTTTCTTTTTTATAACTACTACAAAAGCCCATTTCTTTATGTAATACTATTCTGTCTTTACATGCAGAACGGTTTGTTTTTTTGCTTAAAAAAAAGATCTCTTTTACTATTTTCAACAAATATCAGCAATATCAATAATTATTTAAGACTAAATATGCATTACATGAAAAAATAACATCGAAACTCACTAAAATAAACAACCAGAACAGGATGGAACAGGACAGTTTTATTTTTGATATTTTAAAACTTTACGTTTAAAGATTAATACTTTACTAACAAAACCCAACCAACCACATGTTCAACAATACCTTAAAATTATCGTTTGTAATGGCGACAATCTGCCTTACAATGTCAACGACAAAGATTTTTGCTCAAAATCCGGTCGTAAAAATTGATTTTGACCAGTCAGGAAGAAATACTGCTGAAGTAAGCGAACCGGGCTATACCCCTTGGGTAATTGGTACTGCTTTAAATACAGAAACCAAAATAATAAACGGAGTTTCTTTTACAGTAACCAGAGTTGGAAACAAAGGAGACTTTTTGGCCACCAACTGGGAAAAAGTAGGAGTACAAGCTCCATACTATGCAAAATTAGTATGTGACGGACTTACTGTAAAAAGTGCAGAACCACCTGTAAATGGACTTGCAGCTCAAGGAGCTCAAATAGAATTAAAAATCAGCGGACTAGCAACAGGCACACATACCTTAATGGCTTTTTTAAATGTTGTAGATAGTCCTGTATATACTTATAGTCCAATTGATATTTCTATAGATGGAAATCTAATCCTTGACAATGTAGTTCCGACTGTCAGAGCTCATAAAACAGCAGATGCAAAATCAGTTTATTTAACTTTTCAGGCAACAACCGGAACGGATGTGATTATCCTTTTTGCAGCAGAAAGATCAGGCACTGAAACTTATAAAAATGTAATGTTAAACGGATTCGAATTGAATACTCCTAATATTTTTAACCAGGCAGTCAATCCAAGTCCTAAAGACAACAATGAACATGTGGAATTGAACTCTGGAAATACTGTGTTGAGCTGGACTCCTGCTATTAATGCTGTATCACATAATATTTATTTTGGAACAAATTTAGCAGCCTTAGAATCAGCAACTACATCTTCTCCAGAATATAAAGGAAATCAAACTGCAACAAATGCCAGCTATGCTCTAAATGGACTATATACTGGAGAAACCTATTATTGGAGAGTAGACGAAGTTTTAAATAATAATCAAATTGAAAAAGGAAATACATGGCGTTTTCGCCCTGCCCAGCTTGCTTTCCCTGGTGCTGAAGGTTATGGACGTTTTGCCCGTGGAGGAAGAGGTGGAAAAGTAGTAGCAGTAACCAACCTGAATGACAGCGGACCGGGAAGTTTACGTGAAGCTGTTACAAACGATATTGGTCCTAGAACTATTGTTTTTAACACATCCGGAATTATACAGCTTTCTTCCCGTTTAGTATTGAGTCAGCCTTATGTAACCGTTGCCGGACAAACAGCTCCTGGAAAAGGGATCTGTATCCGTACTGCTCCTTTTGGAATTACAGGAAACGATGCTATTGTTCAAAATGTAAGAGTTAGATTAGGTGCAGGCGAAACTGCAGACGGAATGGGATTAACCGGAGCCGATAACAGTATTGTCGATCATTGCTCGGTCAGCTGGACAATAGATGAAGCGTTTAGTTCTCGTTCAGGAAAAAATATAACTCTGCAAAGAACATTAATTTCCGAAGCTTTAAATGCAGCAGGGCATAAAAATTATCCTGCCGGAACGGAACATGGCTATGCCGGAACAATAAGTGGGGATATAGGAAGTTTTCATCACAATTTATTAGCTCACAATTATGGACGCAATTGGAGTCTTGGAGGTGCATTAGATGGTAGTGGAGCTTATGCAGGCAGAATGGATATCACCAACAATGTAGTATATAATTGGGGAGGCAGAACTACTGATGGCGGAACCAAAGAAGTTAATTTTGTAAATAATTATTATAAACCGGGAGCAGGTTCAAAAATATTTGTTGCGTTTTCTGCAGATAACGAAAATGTTGGAACGGGCACGCAAAAATGTTATTTTAATGGAAATGTAATGCCGGGTTATTTTGACGAAAGCAATCAAACTATTGGAAGAAGATCTACCTATAGAAATGGTGCTACTAATACTTACGATAATTTTGTCAATACTCCATTTTTCCCTTCATACGTAACCACACAATCTGCAAAAACTGCCTATAAAATTGTATTATCAGATGTTGGTTGCATCCAGCCTGAATTTGATCAGCATGACCAACGAATGATTACAGAAACATTAAATGGCACTTATACGTACAGAGGAAGTGTTACTAATAAACCTGGATTTCCTGATAATGAATCTGATGTTGGCGGGTACGAAACATATCCTGAAATTATCAGAGATGCAAATTGGGATACGGATCAGGACGGATTACCAAACTGGTGGGAAACTATTATCGGAACCAATTTAAATTCAGGAACAGGCGATTTCTCAGACTCAAATGCTGATACTGACTTAGACGGATACACCAATTTAGACTTATACTTACAATGGATGTCTCTGCCACATTATGATTCTCCAACTGGAAATAAAGTCGACATTGATATACAGAAACTTTCAAGAGGTTTTACAAACGGTGTAAATTATTCCCTTTCAAATGTTGTAAACGGAAATGCAACACTTAATGGGAACATTGTAGCATTCACACCAAGTGCAACCGGCTTATGTTCTTTTGAATTTACCGTTACAGACAATGAAGGAGCAAGTATGACCCGTAAAGTAAATATTGTGAGTGGTTACAGTTCTACATTATCAATAGAAAAACCAGTTAAAGAAGATAGCGCTTTTAAAGTCTGGCCTGTACCAAATAACGGTTCTTTTTCTGTTCTGATTGAAAATGATGGCAGCAATGCAGAACTTAAAGTGTTTGACATTTCAGGAAAAGAAGTAATAAAAAGAAACATCAACGGAAAAGCAGCAGAAAGCATCAATTTAAAATCAAAAGGTGTGTTCATTCTAAAAGTTTCTGATCCTGCAACCAAAGCAGTTTTACATATCAAAAAAATTATTGTACAATAAGTTTAAGTTTAGTTTGTTTTTTTAGTTAAAATGGCAGCTTTTCAGGCTGCCATTTTTATTTTTTTTCTTTTGGTTTCTGAAAAAAATAAGTATAAATCCAGGTAATCGTAAAAGACGGAATCACATCGGTAAACGGAATTATTTCTTCAACAAAAGTCAAAATACCGGCCACCTTTCCCACTCTTCCTTTATACATTCTGGCCATTATTATAGCCGCAATTGGTGCCCAAATCACATCTGAAAACTCTCCTAAAAACGGAATTGAGAAAGAAATCATCCCAATACCATCTAAAAGCAAACCAATTAGTAATTTCTGCATTCTGTTATCTTCCACAACTTTCAAATCCTGCATGATATGATGATTTAAGTTGCTTTCAAAAGTAAAAAATTATTTAAATAACAGATTATTACATTAAGCAAATTAATTTCTAAATTCCCATACTAATAAACATCCCGCTTACTCTACAGGTTAATAAAAATCTGTTATAAACCATTTTAATATCGGCAGAATCTTCGTTTCTTTGTAGAAACAGTTTCTAAATGATACACGCAAAAAACATACATAAATTCTATGATCAGCTTGAAGTTTTAAAAGGAGTTGATCTGCACATTCAAAAAGGTGAAATTGTTTCAATTGTGGGTGCATCCGGTGCCGGAAAAACTACTTTATTACACATTTTAGGAACTTTAGACAAACCCGAAAAATCAGGTAAAGAAACTTCCCTTACCATAAACGGAGAAAATATTTTAGGAATGAATGACAAAGCTTTGTCTAAATTCAGAAACTTAAATTTAGGTTTTATTTTTCAGTTCCATCAGCTTTTACCTGAGTTCACTGCTCTTGAAAATGTATGTATTCCGGCTTACATTGCTGGAAAAAAGCCCTCTGAAACTGAAATTGAGGCAAAAAAATTACTGAAATATTTAGGATTAGGACACAGAATAAACCATAAGCCAAACGAACTTTCGGGTGGCGAACAACAGCGTGTGGCCGTCGCAAGGGCTTTAATAAATAAACCCGATGTGATTTTTGCCGATGAACCTTCAGGAAATCTTGACACTCATTCTGCAGAAAATTTACATCAGTTATTCTTTCAGCTAAGGGATGAATTCGGTCAGACTTTTGTCATTGTAACACATAATGAAGACCTTGCAAATATGGCAGATAGAAAATTGGTCATGGTCGATGGTCAGGTTAGTAATTAGAAGCAATTTCCGGCTGTCCACTATATCTTTTCTGGCAAACCCTGCCATAAAAGGATGCCGCTTCCATCCGGGCTAGGCATCACAATAACAAGAACATTCGATTTAAACATGACCCAAAAAGAACTCAAAGAATTCCTTGACGAAAAAGTTATTCAATATAACAACCTCGATTTTATAGAAAGTGACCCTGTACAAATTCCACATCTTTTCAGTCAAAAAGAAGATGTTGAAATTGCAGGATTTCTAAGTGCAACGATTGCCTGGGGAAACCGCAAAATGATTATTAAAAATTCACATCAAATGATGGAATTGATGGGCAATACTCCTTACGATTTTGTCATGTCACATTCTGATAATGATTTAGAGCGACTCGAAAATTTTGTTCACCGAACTTTTAACGGAAAAGATTTTGCCGGGTTTATAAAGGGCTTACAGCATATTTATAAAAATCATAATGGCTTAGAAACGGTCTTTGCTAAACATCAGGAAAAAGACAGCCTGCAAAAAAGCATTCACGAATTTAAAAAACTGTTTTTTGAAATTGATCACTTGCCCCGTACCCAAAAACATATTTCGGATCCTCTAAATAATTCAGCTGCAAAACGTATCAACATGTACCTCAGATGGATGGTACGTCAGGACACAAAAGGAGTCGATTTAGGTATCTGGAAAAATATTTCACCCGCTGCCCTCTCCTGCCCTCTTGATGTTCATTCCGGCAATGTAGCCCGAAAGTTAGGATTACTTTCACGCAGGCAAAATGACGGTAAAGCACTTGCCGAATTAGATCAAAAGTTACGTAAACTGGACCCAAATGATCCTGTCAAATATGACTTCGCACTATTCGGATTAGGAGTTTTTGAAGGATTCTAAAATATATTATTTACAAAAAAATCCATTTTCAACTTCCAAACGTTACTACTTTACTGAAATTCTTCCTTATAATTTGACTCTTATTCCAAAAAAGAGCGTTTCCTTTATTTTATACCTTTAAAATATTCTTTATCTTTATGTAAACTCCGATAATAAGGAATAAATTATTCGTTAAGTCTAATAATAACACCAAACTACTTTTTGTTAAAATGGAAGTGTTTATTCATTACTTTATCCGAATCATATTACCCATATTAATCATCGGGTGTATTCTGTTAATTTTAGTATTAATCATCAACAGATACCGTTACGACTCCTTTCGTCCCAAATTTCATAAGGCGAAAGATGAAATTGATATCTTTCTGACTAATCTGATTTTTTCTCCTTTTGACGAAACACATCATCATACTGAAATAGAGCAATTTAAAAAAGCAATCCCTTTTGAAAAAAACTGGTGCAAAAAATTATTACTCAACGAGATTATTTTTTTGAAATTAAACTTAAAAGGAGAAGTCACTAATAAATTTCACTATATCTACGAGCAATTTGATTTATTTAGATACACACAAAAACTACTAAAAAGCCGTCGTTTTTATTTAAAATGTCTGGGATTATTTCAACTTGAATCATTAGACTATAAAAAAGGCAGAAACTACATCACTCCTTTACTAAATCACAAAAACAGAGATATAAAATCCAGGGCTTTTTTAGCATTGATTTCATTAAGGCCTAATAAACTGGAATCACTGATTGATTTTACTCATGATATTACAATTGCAGAAGAAATTAATATCATGGATATCCTGCATCATAAAAAAACAAAAATGCCGGCAAACTTAAAAGACTGGATCGCTTCTGACAATGCAACAATTGTAAAATTGGGTATTAAACTGATGATATTTTACAATTATAATAATGAAAATAAAAATATAGTAGAATTACTGAAGCACGATGACAAAGAGGTTCGTCATGAAGTGATTTTGGCAATTAATTCCTTATTCATTGTTGAAGCTGAAACGGAATTGATAAAACGCTTCAGTCATGAGGACACCGAAAATAAACTGGAAATATTTAATACACTCGCCAAAATAGGAACAACAGAATCAGAAAATTTTATCGCACAGTTATTAGAGGCCAGGACTGATGAAGGCATCAAACTGGATGCTGTTTATTGTCTGCATAAAATAAACCGAAATTATTTTGATAGTCATTTTTTAGATAATGAAGACGTGCAAAAAATGGTTGAACATGTTAAAGCCATCAGGAAATGATAGACGATATTTTATCTTTCTATACGAATTTCATAGGTGCATTTTCAATCACTTATATCATCCTCTATTGTATTTTGGCAGGTTTGTCCTATTATGCAATCAAAAAAAGCCTTAATACGAAACATTTCATCCCTGACAATGTTATCATAAAATCCAATTATATCCCCGGGGTTTCGATAGTGGCGCCAGCATTCAATGAAGGAGCTACTGTAGTAAATAATGTTAAATCTTTACTATCATTAAATTATCCCAAATTTGAAATAGTATTAGTAAATGACGGGAGTTCAGATGGTACCTTAAAGAAATTAATAAAAGAATTTGATCTGGTAAAAGTTGATTTCTATTATCAGGAGCAAATTAAAACTCATACTGTCAGAGGCCACTATAAATCTACAAATCCGCTTTATCATAAACTCTTAGTAGTGGATAAAGAAAATGCAAAAAGCAAAGCTGATGCAGTTAATGTTGGAATAAATTCTACCCAATATCCATTATTTATCTGTACCGATGTCGATTGTATTTTAAAAAGTGATACGATTATAAAATTAGCAAAACCGTTCATAGAATCGAAAAAAAGAGTCATAGCAACCGGAGCAGGCATCAGGATATCCAACTCCTGCCAGGTAAAAAATGGTTTCTTGGTTAAAATTCATTTCCCCAAAGGCTGGCTGCCCCGATTTCAGGAACTGGAGTATGTCAGAGCCTTTCTTTTTGGCAGAATGGCCTGGAGCAAAGTTAATGGACTTCTACTGGTTTCAGGCGCTTTAGGAATGTTTGATAAAGAAATTGCTATCGCAGCCGGAGGGTATTTCCATAAATCATTAGGAGAAGACATGGAACTGGTAACCCGAATGAGAAAATATATGTATGATAATAAATTGCCTTTCTCAATACAATACATTCCTGAATCACTCTGCTGGACTGAGGTTCCCGCTACCAGAGAAGTCTTTATACGCCAGCGTGTACGATGGTCACGAGGATTAGTCGAGACATTGTTTCTGCATAAAAACATGTTTTTTAATCCAAAATACCAAAGAACGGCATTTCTAATATTTCCTTATTTTCTCTTTTTTGAATTTTTAATTCCTATTCTGGAAGTAATCGGAGCTGTGGTATTAATTCTTTGCTTCGTTTTTTTTCATGAAGATTATGTTAATTTCCTTTATCTTACGTTAACTGTTTATTTCTTTTACATCATCGTAACTTTTATATCCATCCTTCTGGATGATGTTATTTATAAAAATTATGCAAATGCCAAAGAAATTATTATTTTGGTACTCATGGCCATTATTGAGCCTTTTTGCTACCATCCTATTTGTGTTTATGCATCACTAAAAGGATATTACAATTTTTTTAGCCTAAAAGAGCAAAGCTGGGGAAATATGCAGCGGCAAGGTTTTGATAATCCTGTAACCATAAAAGAAAAGGAAAACTTTTTACAATATAAAATAAAACAAATGCTAACACACAACCTAAAATATTTATATCTCACCCTATCTTTGGTACTAATCTTTTTGCTATCAAGTTTTTCGGAGACATATTTAAAAATAGCAAACGGTATTACAATTCCAAATATTGGTCTGGAGATTGCCTATAAATTAGTTAATGACATTTTATCAGCTATAGTCGTGAGTCTGGTACTTTTGCCTTTATTTATAATCTTTGGGTATATAAATAAAACATTTGCTATACGATTTATGACAGTACTTTTTATCCTCTTCGGACTTATACAGTTTGCATTGGTAAAATATAGCGCTACAACACTTGTTAATCTAGGAGCCGATTTGCTGGGCTATTCTTTCTCAGACATGTACACAACTGTCACGGCATCCGAATCGCTTTCCTTTATGTTCTTTTTACCGTTCCTTATAATTCCTTTGTTATATTTGGGAATCAATTTTGGTTTTAGAAAACTAGACAAAGGAAAAATAGTTTTAGCAACAACATTGGCACTATTTATTATTGCCGGTGGAATGAAACTATTTGTTTCCGGCCTATCCGACTCAAAGTACGAAAACAAACTGGCGTTTTTAACCAAAGATATTATTCGTTTTGAAAGAGATAAAAACATAGCTGAAAGCGTTCAAAACATCAAATTCAAATCGGAATATCCAATACTAAAACCTTTTAAAGAGACCCCGGACGTTTTATCGCCTTATTTTAATATCACGAATGAAAAACCTAATATTGTTGTTATCGTGGTTGAAGGTTTAGGATCCGAATTTATGGGTAAAAATGAATATGCAGGTTTTACACCTTACCTAGATTCGATGATTCCAAAATCATTGTATTGGGAGAATTTTTTGAGTAATGGAGGAAGAACTTTTGCCGTACTTTCTTCATTATTAGGCTCATTAACCTATGGAGAAAAAGGTTTTTTGGAATTAAATCCGTCTCCGAGACATCTTTCCCTGATAAATGTGCTAAAAGCTAATGGGTACACAACATCTTTCTATTCCGGTGATAATGCTAATTTTGATAGAAAAATTAATTTTCTGGATCAGAATGGTATTGATAATGTGATAGACAAAAATAATTATGGTTCCGAATATACTCAGACAAAAGCCAATTCGGGAGGCTTTTCCTGGGGATATCCTGACGCTGAAATTTTCAGGAAAGCACTAATAGAAACCAACAAAATGAAGCTTCCCCGACTGGATATTATACAAACCCTTACCAATCATGAACCTTTTGATTTTCCTGAAAAAAATGCATATTTGAAAAAAATTGATGGTATCATTAATTCCCATGAAAATCTAAAATCGCAAAAAGGAAATATTGGCTCTTATAAGGATATTTTTGCCTGTTTGAATTACACTGATAATTCCATCAAAAATTATATGGAAGCGTACGCAAAAAGACCTGATTACAAAAATACCATCTTCATAATTACAGGTGATCACCGTTTGATTCCTATTGCACAAAAAGACAAATTATGCCGCTTTCATGTACCTTTGTATATTTTTAGTCCCATGTTGAAAAGAGCTGAATCGTTTAAATCAGTTTCTTCGCACTGGGATGTGACACCAAGTTTGGTTTCTTTTTTGTTCAACAATTACAAATTCAACAGACTTGATCAAACGGCGTGGATGGGGAAAGGTCTTGATACTGCAAAAGAATTCAGGAACACACAAGGCATTCCACTGACACGAAACAAAGGAACTATTGATGATTATGTGTATAAAGAATATTTTTATTCGAGTGGTGAATTGTACAAAATAAAAGACAATTTTGATTTAGAAAGAATCAGTGACGATGATATCTTAGATAAGATTACCGGCGAATTTAATGCCTTTAAACAGCTGAATGCGTATTTGACACAAAAAGACAAAATCATTCCAAAATCATTGAGTTTAAATAAAGAGCAGGGAGTTCATTTTACTAAAGAAGAGCAAATCGAGATCGATAAACTAACCAAAGGACTAAATCCCGACCAGATGTTTTTCAAAGCAAGGGAGTTAGCTTTCAATAAAAAGCACAAAACAGCAATTTTGCTATGCGATTTTATATTAAATGAATTACCCAATTATTCAGATGTACGAACTTTAAAAGGCCGAATATTTGGCTGGGACGGTGAATATAAAAAAGCAGAACATGAGTTACTGATTGTTATCAAAAGAATGCCTTTATATGATGATGCCTATCTGGCATTGATGGATGTATATTGGTGGTCTGATCAGAATAAAAAAGCGATAGAAACGGGTAAATTAGCACTGTCAAACGGTGTGAAAAATCCGGAAATAAATATAAAGATCGAAAGATCTAAAAAAAAACAATAAACAATTCAAATACAAAATAAGTAATGGGTACTCTAATAAAAAATGGACATAGAATTTTTCAAATCTATATTTTTCTCATTATAACTTTATTTTCTGCGTCGTTTGAGATGACTGGACAAGAAAAAATATATAGTGGAGATCCCGATGTTTCATTTACAAAGGCCCGAGACATGGCTTTTAACAATAACAGAAAGCAGGCACAAGATACTTTATTGTACATTCTGACTAAATATCCTAATTATCATGATGTTCGTGAATTTTTAGCTTCGACTTATGCCTGGGATGGGGATTATAAAAAATCAAGGGCCGAATTTCAGAAAATTTTAAGCAAGGACCAGCACCGGAAAACCACATGGGTAGCAGCTATCAAAAATGAAATCTGGGCAGAATTCCCTTTTCTTGCTTTAAAATTATCCAAAAAAGCATTGAAAAAATTCCCAAATGACACCGAATTATTAGACTTGCAGAAAAGAGCTCAGGAAAGCTCGATGATTCCAACAGCTACAGGAGGTGCAGTTCAAACAATATCAAGCGAAATCCCAAAGGATTCTACAACAGGAGAATCAGATTCTGCTTTAAGAAAAAAAGTACTCAACAATACAATTGGTGTCACTTCAGAAGTTAATATTTACTCTGATGTCTTTGACCCTATGTTTTACAATGCCGTAAAATATGCCCGTCAAACAAAATACGGAAGTATTATTGGGAGGGTAAATATCGATAGAAGACTTGGTGAGTACGGAACTCAGTATGAAGTCGATTTATATCCAAAAATTGCCAAAGGAACTTATGCATATCTGAACTTTGGTGTATCAGGTTCTTCATTATTCCCGGATTACAGATACGGTGCAGAAATTTTTAAATCGCTGCCAAGAAGTTTTGAGGTTTCTGCAGGGCTCAGAGGCTTGCAATACGATACAACAACCATGATTTACACCGGTTCAGTAACCTGGTACAATGGAAATAATTACTGGTCTTTCCGTCCTTATTTTACACCGGGGGACAATGGATTAAGTTCTTCAGGTACCTTAACATACCGAAAATACAGAAGCGATGCTGACAATTATTTTGGCATCAATATTGGAGCCGGAATTTCGCCTGAACTCAATCAGAATTACTTTTTTGAAAATGATGACCGAATCGTAAACCTGCAATCGCAAAAACTGAATGTGGCTTATTATTTTTCTACCCATAATAAACAAAATGCCTGGGGAGCACAACTTGGAATCATTCATCAGGAAATTCCTTTTGACCAGGGAAATTATTTCTGGATTTCTACCCTTGCCCTGTCCTGGGAAATCCGCTTCAGGTAATAGCATTTGAAAATTAAAAGTGAATCATTTATACTTAAATCGTTTGAAGTCAATTTTGTAATAAAAAAGAGAAATCAAGGCTCATCTGGAGCTTCAATATCAATTCTAAAAAATGCAAATCAAACAACACATTATTTTTTACATTGTTGTTTTCCTATCTTTTCTAAACTGCAAAATTATGGCTCAAGACTCCTTACATTTAGCAAATACGAAAGGACAGGAAGTGATTATTGTTTCTTCTGATGAAAATGCTCAAAAAGCATGTGTTGTTTTAAAAACCTACTTAGATCAGGCTTTCGAGAATCCATTTTTAATTCAAAATAATAAATCAGAAAACGCTGAGAGCCCCAAAATTATTCTTGAAGTTAATAACGAAAGCATCGGTAAAAACGATTCGTTTATCATCAAAAGCGACAAAACAAACATCTATCTCATTGGTTCGAATGAAAAGACGTTACGATACGCCATTTATACTTTACTGGAGACATGGGGCTTTAGAAAATATACTGCAAAAGACAGTTTTATTCCGAAGCTTACAGAAGTAACTTTTCCAAAAAATTTCAATAAAACTTACAAACCTTCTTTTGAATATAGGGCCTTATTTTATCCTGATTGCTACGATGAAAATTTTAGGGACTGGCACAAACTGGATTGGCATCTCGATGATTTTGGCATTTGGGGACACTCGTTTTATAAATTAGTAAGTGCCAAAGAATATTTTAAAACTAACCCGGACTTTTTTGCCCTTTACGAAGGCAAGAGAAACAGCGAATCATTATGCATGAGCAATGATAATGTTGTAAAAATTGTTTCAAAAAAAATGGCTGACATTATAAGCCAAAATCCTAATGCACGTTTCTTTTCAATAAGCCAAAATGACGATGTTGTTTATTGCGAATGCGATAAATGTAAAGTTTTAAATGAAAAACACGGAGGCCCGCAAGGATCATTATATTATTTCCTAAACAAAATTGCTGTACAATTCCCAAAAACTAAAATCACAACTTTAGCGTATTTACACACGTATCGGGCTCCCAAAAACATTAAAATTAAGCCTAACATTTATACTATTTTTTGTCCAATAGAAATGAATCGAGGTAAAGCTATCGAAGAAACAGAAGACAACAAGGTCTTTTTAAATACTTTCAACGAATGGAATACCGTTACAGAACATTTGTATTTATGGGATTACACAATTGAATTCACCAATTATCTCTCTCCTTTTCCGAACTTTCATACTTTTTCGAAAAACTATCAATTATACCAAAAAAATAAAGTCAAAGGGTTATTTGTTCAGGGTTATGCTGATATTGTCGGAGATTTATATGAATTACGACAGTATCTTTTAGCCAAAATAATTTGGGACACCAATACTGATGCTGAAGCCGTAACGAATGATTTCCTAAATGGATTTTATGGCAATGCTGCTCCCTTAGTTAAAAAGTATATTGATTTACTTATTCAAAATCAGGAAAAAGGTGACCGCTATCTTGATATTTATACCAGCCCGATAGAAAGCCGGAACACATTTCTCTCCCCAGCAGCAATGAATCAATACGATCAGTTGATAAGTCAGGCTGAAATAATTTCTAAAAATAATCCTGTAATCGCAAAGAGGATTTTAAAACTGAGATTAGCATTAGAATATGTCTATTTTGAACAGGCAAAATTCTATGGAAAAGAGCAACACGGAATGTTTGAAAAAAACGGAGATTCATTTTCCGTAAAAGATCATCTCGTAAAGAGGGTTCAGAATTTTGAAAAAAATTGTAATGATTTCGGAATTTACGAACTTAGTGAAGAAGGCTTAAGTCCTAAAGAGTATAGTACTCAATGGAACTACATTGCTCAGAATAATGTTGTAGATCATATAGGAGAAAGTCTGAAATATGAATTTGCAACAAAACCCGAACCTGAATTTAACCTAAAAAAAGAAAATGGACTACAAGACGGGATAAAAGGATATAAAGACTTTAATGTAAACTGGACAGGTTGGTATGGCCAAAACGCAGAAATAATCATTTACGGCAATAATGCAGATTTTGACTCGTTAGAATTTCAATGTCTGGAAGATCAGCGTCACTGGATTTTTCTACCCTCAAAAATCATCATTAAAGGATTCAAAAATCAGAAATGGAAAACTTTAAAGGAGGAAAGAGAACCATATTTAACTGAAAATTATGACTTTACTATAAAAAAATACAATTTTAGCAACATTAGTTTCCGTAATTTTGATAAAATCAAGGTCATTTTAGTTCCAGAACGAAAATTACCTGCGTGGCGCGAAAGAAAAAATAAAAAACCCATGCTGATGATCGATGAAATAATACTCAAGTAATAGCCCTAAAAATTAGCCCCATGCCAAAAAGGATATTTATTATTGAAGATGATAACATGACCATACAGATACTAAAGTATATATTTTCTAAGGAAGGGTACGAAATTATAATTTCAAAAGACGGATTAGATGCGATCGAAAGAATTCCGGAAGAAAAGCCCGATTTGGTCATGACAGATATTTTACTGCCTATGAAATCCGGTCTTGAAATTATAAAATTCATCAAAGACAATTTCAGTAAAACCCCTGTTATTGCTTTATCTTCACTGGGTGAAGAAGAAGCTACGGTTTTGGATGCTTTTAAATTAGGCGTTGACGATTTCATTGCAAAACCTTTTAGCCCTAACGAATTATTATTGCGGGTAAAAAGATATTTAAAGTAACATTTTACCACAAAAGGCATAATTGACGAACGATGTTTTTCGTATTTCTCTCTTACAAAGGGGATTTAATGCTATCTTTGCAAAAAATTAATGCAAATGAGTACTTTCGAAAAATTCAATCTTCCAAAATCATTACAAAAAGCTGTTGACGAATTAGGATTTGTTACACCTACTCCTATTCAGGAAAAATCTTTTTCTGTAATTATGTCCGGCCGAGATATGATGGGAATTGCACAAACCGGAACCGGTAAAACATTTGCTTATTTACTGCCTCTTCTAAAATTATATAAATTCACCAATACCAATACGCCAAAAATCGTAATTCTGGTACCAACCCGCGAATTGGTAGTGCAGGTTGTGGAAGAAGTTGAAAAGTTAACCGCTTATATGTCGGTTAAAACTTTAGGAATTTATGGAGGCGTAAACATCAATACACAAAAAAAAGCAGTTTACGAAGGTGTTGACATTTTGGTAGGAACTCCGGGGCGTACCATGGATTTAGCGCTTGATGCGGTAGTTCGCTTTGATGAAACCCAAAAGCTGGTTATCGACGAATTTGATGAAATGCTGAATTTGGGCTTCAGACCACAGCTTACTTCGCTTTTGGCCATGATGAAAACCAAACGTCAGAATATTTTGTTCTCTGCAACGATGACAGATGAAGTTGATGATATCTTAAATGATTATTTTGATTTTCCGGAAGAAGTAACTCTTGCTGCTTCAGGAACTCCACTTGAAAAAATTACACAGATTACTTATAATGTACCTAATTTCAATACAAAAGTAAATCTGCTCAAACATTTATTGGAGACTGACGAAAGTATGAGCCGTATTTTGGTTTTCGTAAACAACAAAAAAATTTCGGATATGCTTTTTAATCGTATTGATGAGCTTTTTGAAGGACAATTTGGTGTAATTCACTCCAACAAATCTCAAAATTATCGTTTGAGTACGATGGCTGAATTTCAGGAAGGAAATCTTCGCGGCTTAATCACAACCGATGTTATGGCAAGAGGTCTGGATATTTCTAACATCACGCACGTTATCAACTTTGAACTTCCGGAAGAACCTGAATTGTACATGCACCGAATTGGTCGTACAGGCCGTGCAGATGCAACGGGAACAGCAATTAGTTTTGTTTCCCCAAGAGAAGAAGAATACAAAATCGAAACCGAACTTTTAATGAATCAGGAACTTGAAATTACTGATTTCCCTGAAGAAGTTGAAATTTCGGAGAAATTAATAGAACCCGAGAAAGACAGATTACCAAGGAAATTTTTAATGAAAAAACCAAAACTGGAAGGTGACGGTGCTTTTCATGAAAAATCTAAAAAGAACCAAAAAGTCAATCTGGGCGGACCTTCAAAAACCAAAAAGAAAACCCATGGTTCTGTTAATAGAAATATGCTAAAAACGAGAGACAAGAAAAGAAAAGACAATAAATAAAAATTTCAATAAAAAAATTCCAAATACCAACTAAAATTGGAATTTGGAATTTTAATTTTTGTGATTTATTTAATTTTTATATTTTCGTAAAAACCAGCCCAACAGGCGAACACAATTCAATCTTCTTTCCTTTATTTGTGAGCTTTCCGGTTGCTTTATCTCTTTTAAAAATAATAATTTCATTGGTATGCTGATGTCCAACCAATAGATAATTACCAGTTGGATCGATAGCAAAATCCCTTGGCCCTTTTCCCAATGTACTTACCTGTTCTACTAATACAATACTTCCGTTTTTAATGATTTTATAAACTGAAATATTGTTTGCATCGACACGATCTGTTACATATAAAAATTTTCCATCAGGTGAAATTTTAATTGCTGCAGCTCCTGTACCTCCTTTAAAATCTTTAGCAAGAATGCTGGATTCGGCAATCTTTTTTAAACTTCCGCTTTTATCATAGCTAAAAGTCGTCAGTGTTGCATCTAATTCCTGAATTAAATAGACAAACTTACCATCTTTGCTAAAAGTGAAATGTCTTGGTCCGCTTCCTGCTTTTACATCGACACTTCCTTTTAATTTTAAAACTTCATGTGCCGCACCTGGATTGTATTTATAGATGAAAACTTTATCTAAACCTAAATCACTGGCTAAAACAAACTTTTTATCGGGAGAAAAATCAACCATATGCATATGCGCTTTTTCCTGACGCGCTTCATTTGGTCCTTTTCCCTCGTGCTGAATTAGCTGCTGACCTTCTGTAATACTTCCGTCGGCATTTTTTTTGAAAACAGTAATATTTCCACCTGAATAATTGGCCGTAATTACATTTTTGCTGTCATTAATCAAATGGCATGGATCTGCACCTAACGCATCATTTTTATTTATTAGCTTAATTGTTCCTGATTTTGAATCATAACTAAAAGCGCTTACTGTACTTTGTTTTCCATTTTCATTTACGGCATAAACAAATTTATTATCTGCTGAAACCGACAAGTAACTCGGACTTACAACATTCTCTGAAGATTTTTTTAATTTAAAATCTCCTGAAGTAGCATCAAATTCATACACGTAAATTCCTTTGCTTTCGCAGGTATTGGTATAGGTTCCTACCAATAAATTAAACTTATTTTGAGCTCTTGAAGTGGTTACTGCTAAAGCCGAAAATAGTATCAGATACATTCTTTTCATATTTTAAGGTGGTTTTTTGAATTAGCTAAAATAGGTAATAATATCTTTTACTGCAGATTTTTCACTTATAAATGACTTTTGAAAAGTTATATGATTCAAATATCTTTTAAAATAAAAATCCTGCTTTGAAAGCTTTTAACTCTCAACAAATTTGTATTTTTGGCAGGCACATTCGCGAAAATACAACGTAGTGAAATAAATCAAAGCCTGAATGCATTTTAAACACCCCGAAATTCTATACTTTCTGTTCTTATTGATTGTTCCAATTTTGGTTCATTTATTCCAATTACGACGTTTTAAAACCTCTTATTTCACAAACGTTCGCTTTTTAAAAGAGCTTGTGGTTCAAACCCGTAAAAGTTCAAAAATCAAAAAAAGATTATTGCTGGTAACCCGTTTATTGCTTCTTACATCTGTAATTATCGCCTTTGCCCAGCCTTTTTTTGAAGCGAAAGACCATAAAAATGCCTCAAACGAAATGTACATTGTACTGGACAATTCATTCAGTATGCAGGCCAAAGGAAAAAAAGGCGAATTATTAAAACGTTCTGTTCAGGAACTGTTAGAAAATACGCCGGAAACAGCTCAATTTTCGTTATTGACCAATACCGAAAATTTGTGGAATACTGATATCAAATCTTCTAAAAGTTCGCTTCAAAATTTAAAATACAGTGCAACCCCATTTGAGCTTTCTGCAATAATGGCAAAGATAAAAGCACATAAATCGGCACATAAGAAAGATATTGTTATTATTACGGATGCTGTTGGTTTAGCCGAAAAAGATGTGAAAAATATCGATCCTGAAGAAAAACCTTACTTTATAATTCCCGAAGCTGAACAGAAAAACAATATTTCTATTGATAGCGTTTTTATTAATCAGACTCTAGAAAATTTTTACGAAATCGGAATTAATTTATCAGCATACGGCGAAGATTTCAAACCCGTTTCGATGGCATTGTACAATCAGAAAAAGCTAATTGCCAAAACGATCATTAATTTTGATTTAAAGAAAAAGAAAATCAATTTTACTATTCCAAAAGAAGCTTTTAATGGTTATGTAGTCATTGAGGATAACGGTTTGGCTTATGACAATAAACTTTTTTTCAGTATTTCAAAAGCTAAAAAAACAAATGTTATCAGTATCGGAGAACCGGAAAAAAGCAATTTCTTATCCCGAATTTATACTTCATCAGAATTCAATTATAATAATTATTCGCTCAGCAGTTTAGATTATAATAGTTTAGAAAAACAAAATACTATTATTCTGAATGAATTAATTGAAGTTCCGCAGGCATTACAAACCACTTTGAAGGCGTTTGTTTCTAAAGGCGGAAATCTGGTTGTGATTCCTTCTGAAAAAAGTTCCCTTTCTAATCTAAATACTTTTTTAGGAAATTTTGGAAAAATTCAGTTTAAAAACCTTGAAAACAATAGCAAGTTAATTACTAAAATCAACTTTGATCATCCTTTGTTTTCCGAAGTTTTTGAGAATAAAATCACAAATTTTCAATATCCTAAAACGAATTCATCCTTTGACATTTCAAGTCCGTATCCGGCAGTTTTATCTTATGAAGACCAAAGTACTTTTGTAACCATGATTCAGAATCCCGTTGCAGGAATTACTGTTTTTTCTGCAGCAATAAATAGCACCAATTCGAATTTTCAGCAATCTCCTTTAATTGTCCCCCTATTCTATAAAATGGGGCAAAACAATCAAAAAACAGGTATAAACGCTTTGACAATTGGCAATAATCAGCCTTATTTTGTGGATGTTTTATTGAGCAAAGATGCGATTTTAGAAGTCAAAGGAACTGAAGATTCGTTTATTCCAATTCAGCAGATTTTAAACAATAAGGTCAAATTAACGTTTAATGATTTCCCGGATACAGCCGGAAATTACAGTGTTTTTGATAAAAAAGAATCAGTCGAAAACCTGAGTTTCAATTACAAACGAAGCGAAAGCAATTTGGATCAGGTAAATACAAACGTAGTTTCAGATTTTAAAACTGCAGATACGATTTCAACGATATTTAATACGTTACAAACTGAACGAACTGACAGTCAAATTTGGAAATGGTTTGTTATCTTTGCCCTGTTATTTTTAGCATTAGAAATGGCAATTATCAAATTTGTAAAATAGATTTCACAATAATTTTAAACATCTTACTTTTTACAAAAATCATTTTACGACAAAAAAAATCTACATATGAAAATAATCATCAGAAGCGCCAAAATTATCGATTCAAAAAGTCCGTTTCACAACCAGACTGTTGATTTTTTAATTGCAGATGGTATTATAGAAAAAATAGGCGTTTCAATTCTTGACATTGACGATACAACCGAAGTGAAGTTTGACAATCTCCATGTTTCCCAAGGCTGGTTTGACAGCAGTGTTTCTTTTGGAGAACCAGGTTACGAAGACAGGGAAACAATTGCAAACGGTTTGAATACTGCAGCAAAAAGCGGATTTACAGCGATTGCTTTGCAACCCAACTCCTACCCGATTATCGATAATCAATCACAGGTAAATTTTGTAAAAAACAAAGCAAATGGTTTTGCTACAGAATTATTTCCTATTGGCGCGTTAACCAAAGCCAGCGAAGGAAAAGACATGGCCGAATTGTTTGATATGAAAAAATCCGGAGCCATAGCTTTTGGAGATTATAATAAAAGTCTTGATAACGCCAATCTATTAAAAATCGCGTTGCAATACGTTCAGGATTTTGATGGTCTGGTAATTGCGTATTCGCAGGATGCCAATATAAAAGGAAATGGAGTCGCAAATGAAGGAATCGTTTCGACAAGACTAGGCCTAAAAGGGATTCCGAATTTAGCCGAAGAATTACAAATTGCCCGAAACTTATTTTTATTGGAATACACTGGCGGAAAACTTCATATTCCGACGATTTCTACCGCAAAATCAGTTCAATTAATCAGAGAAGCAAAAGCAAAAGGATTACAAATTACCTGCAGTGTTTCTGTACATCATTTAGTTTTGACAGATGAAAAACTGGAAGGTTTTGATACCCGCTTTAAAGTTACCCCTCCATTAAGAACAGAAGCCGACAGACAAGCTTTGCTAAACGGAATCACCGACGGAACTATCGATCTAATTACTTCAGATCATAACCCGATTGATATTGAATTCAAAAAAATGGAATTTGATACAGCCAAAAACGGAACTATTGGTTTAGAAAGTGCTTTTGGTGCTTTGCTTACCGTTTTGCCTCTAGAAACAGTAATCGAGAAATTAACTTTAGGAAAAACAGTTTTCGGAATAGAAAATAATGTAATTGCTGAAGGCTCAAAAGCCAATTTCACCTTCTTTACTCCGGAAGGAAAGTCAACTTTTACAAAAGAAAATATCCTTTCAAAATCTAAAAATTCTGCTTTTTTAGGAACCGAAATCAAAGGTTTAGTATACGGAATCTTAAATCAAAACCAACTTGTCATCACAAAATAATAAAATGAATAATTCAGTAGAAGAAGGAAAATCAATTGCTATTACCAGTTATATTCTGATTATCGGTGTTTTGATTGCAATGAGTATGAATTCGGAAAATAAAAACAGCTTTGCTTCTTTTCATATCCGTCAGGCTTTAGGTTTATCCATTACTTTCATTTCCCTTGCCTTAATTATTAGCCCTTTTGACAGTTTTCTGATTACGTTTCCAATGTGGATTTGTATGTCTGTTTTATGGACTTACGGAATTTTTAGCGCCATACAAGGACAGACAAGACCCATGCCTTTAGTTGGCGGTTTATATCAGAAATGGTTTAAATCAATAGGCTAAAAGAAATTCCAATAACTTTGTAAAAGTTTAATTTTTATAAAACAGCATAAATTTTACAATTCACAACTTACAATTCACAATTAGAAATGAATCTATCTTTAGAATATAAAATACAAGTACCAAAAGTAATTTTAGACAAAAATCCGTTATTGCTTTTGTTACACGGATACGGCAGCAACGAAGCTGATTTATTTTCGTTTGCAACAGAACTTCCTGATAACTATTATGTGATTTCAGCAAGAGCTCCTTATGATTTACAATACGGAGCTTATGCCTGGTATGCTATTAATTTTGACGCAGACCAAAATAAATTTTCAGACAATGAGCAGGCTAAAACTTCCCGTGATATAATCGCCGGTTTTATTGATGAATTGATTGCAAATTATCCTATTGACGCTAACAATGTAACATTGATTGGTTTTAGCCAGGGTTCTATTTTAAGTTATTCTGTTGCTCTTTCATATCCGGAAAAAATTCAGCGGGTTGTGGCTATGAGCGGTTATTTTAATGAAGAAATAATAGAAGAAGGCTTTGATAAAAACGATTTCAAAAACCTGAAAATATTCGCTTCTCACGGAACTGTAGATCAGGTTATTCCAATTGAATGGGCCAGAAAAACGCCTGCTGTTTTAGAAAAATTAAATATTCCTGTTACTTATAAGGAATATCCGGTTGGTCATGGTGTAGCTCCGCAGAATTTTTTTGATTTTAAAAATTGGCTGGCTGAGTAGATAAAATATATTTGTAAAGAAAAGTGAGATGCAATTTGGTTTTACCATTTTACATCTCACTTTTTTACTTTTTGAATTTTATAAATTTTAGAATTCGATTTTTTTGTTTCCAGAAAAACCTTTTCAATTTATTTTTGATATAACCAGGTTTGATTTACTTCAAAAGTTATGTTTTCTTTATCATCAACAAAGTATTTCAACAATACTTCTCCCCATAATTCGCCATTACTGTAATCAGCAATTATCCATCTGTGATTTAATATTTTTACTTTATTTATAATAAATTTATTGGGCCCAATTTTATCCTGACCTGTGAAAGGATTTCCCTTTGGATTAGCATTTAAATCCAATAATTTTTCAGTCACCGCAGGAATCAGCTTTTCATATAAAATTACTTTTCCGCCAGAAGCACTGTTATCAAAGTAATTTTGTGCATTTTCATTGTTTTCCAACGAAAAATAGTTTGATTCAGCGAGTTTTATCGAAACCAGATTGATGCTGTCTCTAAGCTTTTTAGTCGTATTATCATATCGTTCTTTTTCAAATTTTACTTCTCTGCTGTAAAACATATAAGTAAAAATATTCATTAGAATTGCTAATAAAAAAAGATAAAGCATTAAGGATTTCTTCATTTTGTAGGTATAATTAAATTGTAATTTCTAAATTATCATAAGCCAGGAAAACATTTTCAGGAAGCTGTTTCTGAACTTCTTCATGAAATCCCAAGACATGGCTGATGTGTGTCAAATAAGCTTTTTCGGGTTTTACTAAATTGATAAAATCAAGTGCTTCCTGCAAATTAAAATGGGTATCATGAGGTTCTACGCGTAAAGCATTTACAACCAAGACTTTTAAGTTTTTTAATTTTTCAGTTTCAGTTTCGTCAATGGTTTTTACATCTGTTAAATACGCAAAATCATCAATTCTATATCCAAAAACCTGCAAGTCACCATGCATAACATTTATCGGGACAGCCATTTTATCTCCAATAGCAAAAGGCTTATTGTTGATTACTTCAATCGTTTTTACACTTGGTGCGCCCGGATATTTATTTACCGTTTCAAAAACATAATCAAAACGCCTTTTTAAATTATCAATAACCCTCTGATGTGCATAAACCGGAATTTCGCCCTGCCTGAAATTATAAGGGCGAATATCATCTAAACCAGCAGTATGATCAGCATGCTCATGTGTGAATAAAATTGCATCGAGTTTTCGACAGCCGCAGGAAAGCATCTGCTGCCTGAAATCAGGTCCGCAATCTACAACATAAGAATGTTCGTCCCATGTGATCCAAATCGACACACGGAGCCTTTTATCCTTAGCATCTGAACTCTTGCAAACAGGGTGATCAATCCCAATAATGGGAATACCTTGAGAAGTACCGGTACCTAAAAAATAAATCTTCAATTGAACTTGTTTTTTTTACAAAAATAGGGATTATTTCTCTTTCATTAGAACGCTAATTTACTAACTTTGTAACAAATCTATTCAAAATAAAATGGGCACAGAAATAAAACTCAAAGGTGACAAGGTCATCGCTCAGATTCCTTCTATAAAAGACAAAGCATTACGCATTAATTTAAACGAAAATATTTACGGAACTTTTGCAGAAATTGGTGCCGGACAGGAAACTGTCAGACATTTTTTCAGATCCGGAGGTTCATCCGGAACAATTGCAAAAGCAATGTCTGCCTATGATAAAGATTTTAGTGACGCGGTTTATGGCACAGAAAGTGATGGACGATATGTTACTGAAAACCGACTCAAAAAAATGTTAACCTTTGAAGGAGAACTAATTGAAGAACGTTTGAGCAGGGAAAAGCACCCAAACAAACTTTTTTTCAGTTACGCCAATACTGTTGCCACTATAGATTTTGCTAAACAATTTAAAGGACACGGCTGGGTTGGAATCCGATACCAGATTGAACCGGACGAAGCGTATAACGAAATTATTCTTCACATTCGTTTCAAAGAAACCGATGCACGATTACAGCAGGAAACATTAGGAATTTTAGGTGTTAACCTGATTTATGGTGCTTTCTACAAATATAATGACCCAAAACGATTACTTCGTTATCTATACGATCACTTAGACAAAGATCAGTTAGAAATTGATACAATTAACTTCTCAGGACCACGTTTTGCAGATGTCGATAATCGTCTGATGAGTTTACAACTGGTTAAAAACGGTATGACTGATGCCGTAATGTTCAATCCGGAAGGAAAAAATATTTTACCGGCAGCCATTTTATACAAGAAAAACCTTCTTGCTTTTAGAGGAAGTTTCCGTCCTGTAACCAATGTAAATGTGGACATGTACAGGAAATCTTTAAAAATGTTCCTGGAGGAAAATAAGGTTGAGAAAGAAAATACGTTAGTCGTTTTTGAAATTACGCTTTCAAATCTACGTTCAGACGGAGAAATCGATGAACGCGATTTTATGGACAGAGCTGAATTACTTTGTTCATTAGGCCAAACCGTTATGATTTCGAATTTCCAGGAATATTATAAAGTTGTTGAATATTTCTCTAATTATACCAAAGCCCGTATGGGACTTGCAATGGGGGTAAATAATTTAGTCGATATTTTTGATGAAAAATATTACCGCCATTTAAGTGGAGGAATCCTTGAAGCTTTTGGAAAATTATTCTATCGCGATATGAAAGTCTTCTTATATCCAATGCTGGGTGAAGATGGAGAAATTATTACTTCTGAAAACCTTAAAGTACATCCAAGAATGAAAGAATTATATAAATTCTTTAAATTCAACGGAAAAGTGGTTGATATTGTTGACTACAATCCTGATATTTTAAATGTATTCTCTCGTGAAGTATTAAAAATGATTGGTCAGGGAAAACCTGGCTGGGAACCAATGCTTCCATCCGGAGTTGCCGAAATTATAAAAGAACATCATCTTTTTGGTTATCATCCGGAAAAACAATTAGAACAGAATTAAATTCACTTTATTCAAAATCATAAAAGTCCAAAAAAGAATCATTCATTTTTGGACTCTTTTTTTAGTGAAATTTATTTCAATTTGCTGCGTTTTAATTGTAATTTAAATTTAGTATTTTTAATTAAAAAATAAACCATGAAAATTATAGCCTTTGCAGGAAGCAACAGCCAACAATCTATCAATAAACATTTAGCTGCTTATGCCGCAAATCAATTTGAAAATGCAGAAATAGAAGTTTTAGATCTGAATGATTTTGCAATGCCTTTATTCAGCGTTGATCTGGAAAAAGAAATTGGACAGCACGAAATCGCAAAATCATTTCTGAAAAAAATAGAAAGTGCCGACATTCTGGTGGTTTCTTTGGCTGAAAACAATGGTAATTACTCAACTGCTTTTAAAAATGTATTTGACTGGAGTTCCAGAATTGTCAAAGATATTTTTCAGCAAAAACCAATGCTTTTGATGGCAACTTCTCCTGGTGCAAGAGGCGGCGCTTCGGTTTTAGAAATTGCAAAAACTGCTTTTCCAAGATATGGCGCTCAGGTAAAAGGACTTTTTTCGCTGCCTTCTTTCAATTCTAATTTTGATTTGGAGAAAAATGAAATCTCAAATCCCGAATTTGATAACGAACTAAAAACAATTGTAAAAAACAGTTTTAATTAATGAAATTTATACAATTCGTTTTTGCATTCATTTTTTTTAATGCCATCAGCCTTCACCTCACCTACTCTCAAAAACTGAATGCTGTTGATGCGATTGTACTGAAATACCCTAAAAACTTTGACAATACTGAAGAATTAGCCGAAAAAATCGACAAGGATTTCAACTCCGATTATGACAAAGCAAGGGCTATTTACAGCTGGATCGCATTTAACATAAAATATGATTATGCCGCATTTTTAAATCCGCCCCAAGCAATGCGTTTTTCTTATCGAAATGAAGCTGAAAAACAAAAAAAGATACAAGAGTTTAATAACCAAATACTTCAAAAGGCTTTCAGATCTAAAAAAGCAGTCTGCGAAGGTTTTACCCTTTTATTTCAACATTTGACTGCATTGGTTGAAATCAAATCAGAAATCATCAGAGGAGATTCCAAAACAAGACTGGCTGATATTGGCCGAAAAAGTACTTCTTCAAATCATGCCTGGAACATTGCTTTAATTGATGGAAAATGGCGTTTAATTGATGTAACCTGGGGGCAAGGTTATTATGACGGCAATAAGGGCAGAATGGTAAAAGATTTTGATCCGGTCTATTTTGATACTGAACCCGATTACTTTTTTGCTAAACATTTCCCTGATTCAGGTTCTTTTCTTAATCGCAAATTAAATAAGGACGAGTTTCTAAACGGACCTTTAATCTACAACAAAACAATTACGGGAGACTATAAGATTATAACCCCGGAATCGGGAATAATCGAAGTCAATAATGGCGATAAAATAACTTTTGCTATTAAAAACATATCAAAGTCAGATACGTTTTATTACCTGAATAAAAAAAACCAGCCCGTTAGAATAGTAAACTCAAAAGAAAAAAGAGGCAGTTTAGAATTTCAGGTTACTTTTGATAATACGATCGGAAATCACATCACATTTTATCTGGACACCAACAGTATTGCTTCTTTTAAAGTAATTCAAAAATAATTATCGCTAACCAGATTTCTTTCTTATTTTACTGAATTGGCGTAACTTAGCAGTTAGTGATAAAAAAAAAAAACATTAACGGACTGAATTATGGAAACAACATTTTTGAAATCGATCTTAGATAATGATTTCTATAAATTTACGATGCAGCATGCTGTAATCAGGCTTTTCCCAAAAGCCAGAGTCCGTTACGGCTTTATCAATCGTGGCAAACATGTTTTTCCGCCTGGTTTTTCCGATTTGCTTCGAAAATCTGTAGACGCGATGGCAGACCTGAGATTAACAAAAGACGAAAAAAATTATTTATCACACTATTGTCCGTATCTCGACCCTACTTATCTGGATTTTCTGCAAGGTTACAGCTACGATCCGTCAGAAGTCCATATTATCCAGGAAGGCTCAGAAATCAAAGTTACAATCGAAGGGTATTGGTATCGTACTATTTTATGGGAAGTCCCATTGATGGCTTTGATTTCTGAACTCTTTTATAAATCGAATCTTTTAATCCGTTTAAATGATGACGCTATAAAAGAACTGACCAAAAACAAAATTGACAATTACAATAAACTTAGAGTTTCTGTTTTAGAATTTGGGACCAGACGCCGTCATTCTTACGAAGTACATCATTTAGTAAATGAAACACTGAGAACTTATGGTTCAGAAAGCTTTCTGGGGACCAGCAACGTGCATTTTGCAATGCTTAACAATCGCAGGCCTTTAGGAACACACGCACACGAATGGTTTATGTTTCATGCTGCACAGTACGGATTCAAAATGGCTAATTCGATCAGTCTGGAACACTGGACACAAGTTTACGGAGGCGACCTCGGAATTGCACTTACAGATACTTATACAACAAATATATTTTTTAATCAATTCGATAAAAAATATTCCAAACTTTTTGATGGTGTACGACATGATAGCGGCGACGCGGTCGAGTTTGCACAAAAAGTAATTTCACATTACACTAAAATGGGCATAGACCCAAAATCTAAAGCAATTGTTTTCTCGGATTCCCTTAATTTTGATAAAGTAAAAACCATAGCTGATTTCTGCAGGGATAAAATCAGAATGTCTTTTGGAATCGGGACTAATTTTACAAATGATGTAGGTTTACCATCTATGAATATGGTCATTAAATTAACGGAAACAAGACCTGACCACGCACATTGGCAAGGTGTTGTCAAACTTTCTGACGAAAAAAACAAAAACACGGGAACACCCGAAATGATTGATTTAGCCAAACAAGTACTCGGAATCAAATAGTATTTTTTGCTAAAAAATCAGTTTTTTCATAATTTTATTGGAGTTATTATTTACAAGTCAATTTAAATAGGTTTTAAACTGTTATTATTCATAACAAATAAGGAATACACTTTTATTTTTTACCGATAAATGGTACATTAGCCAAAAATCCTAAATTCATTTATGCTAGAGCAAAATCAATACAACGAAGATAATATTCGTTCACTCGATTGGAAGGAACATATCCGTATGCGTCCGGGTATGTACATCGGGAAATTAGGGGACGGATCATCGCCTGATGATGGTATTTATATTCTTTTAAAAGAGGTTTTAGACAACTGTATCGATGAATTCGTTATGGGTGCCGGAAAAACTATCGAAGTAAGCATTAAAGACAAAACAGTTTCTGTTCGTGATTACGGACGTGGAATTCCATTGGGTAAAGTGGTCGATGTAGTTTCGAAAATGAATACTGGAGGAAAGTACGATTCTAAAGCTTTCCAAAAGTCAGTTGGTCTGAATGGTGTCGGAACGAAGGCCGTAAATGCGCTTTCGAATTATTTCCGCGTAGAATCAGTTCGTGATGACAAACAAAAAGCAGCAGAATTTTCTGCGGGAAACCTGGTTCAGGAAGAAGATGTTGTAGATACCACAAAACGTAAAGGAACAAAAGTAATTTTTACGCCAGACGAAACGATTTTCAAAAACTATAAATTCCGTTTAGAATATGTCATAAAAATGGTCAAAAACTATTGTTATCTGAACAATGGACTGACGATTATTTTCAATGGAGAAAAATATTATTCAGAAAACGGACTTCGTGATTTATTAGAAGAAACAATAAATGAAGAAGACTTAGAATATCCGATTATTCACTTAAAAGAGCATGATATCGAAGTTGCGCTTACACACAGTAAAACGCAATATAGCGAGGAATATCACTCTTTCGTAAACGGTCAGAACACCACTCAGGGAGGAACGCACTTGGCAGCTTACCGTGAGGCTGTTGTAAAAACAATTCGTGAGTTTTACAATAAGAATTTCGAAGCGTCAGACGTTCGTAAATCGATTGTAAGTGCCATTAGTATTAAAGTGATGGAACCGGTTTTTGAGTCCCAGACCAAGACCAAATTAGGTTCGACAGATATGGGTTCTGATGACGGAACACCCGCAGTTTCAGTTCGTACGTTTGTTAATGATTTCATCAAAACAAAACTTGATAATTACCTGCATAAAAATCCGGCAACAGCAGAAGCTTTATTACGTAAAATATTGCAGGCAGAACGCGAGCGTAAAGAATTATCCGGAATTAGAAAACTGGCAACGGACCGTGCTAAAAAGGCCAATCTTCACAATAAAAAATTAAGAGACTGCCGAGCACATCTTCCGGACACCAAAAACCCAAGAAACTTAGAAAGTACGCTTTTTATCACCGAGGGAGATTCGGCTTCTGGGTCGATCACCAAGTCGCGTGACGTTAATACACAGGCTGTTTTCAGTTTGCGTGGTAAGCCTTTGAATTCATACGGAATGACGAAAAAAATTGTGTATGAAAACGAAGAATTTAATTTGCTTCAAGCGGCACTTGATATCGAAGACGGATTAGAAAAACTGCGTTACAACAACATCGTAATCGCAACCGATGCCGATGTCGACGGAATGCATATTCGTTTGCTTTTGATTACTTTCTTTTTGCAATTTTTCCCGGAATTAATCAAAGAAGGGCATTTGTATATTTTGCAGACACCACTTTTCAGGGTTCGTAACAAAAAAGAAACGATTTACTGTTACTCTGAAGAAGAAAGAAAAGACGCGATCGAGAAACTAAAGCCAAAACCGGAAATCACACGATTTAAAGGTTTGGGAGAGATTTCTCCTGATGAGTTTAAAAACTTTATTGGAGACACCATCCGACTTGATCCTGTTATGATGGACAAACATACTTCTATTGAGCAGCTCTTATCTTTCTATATGGGAAAAAACACTCCGGACAGACAGGATTTTATTATTAAGAATCTGAAAGTTGAAATTGATGAACTGGAAGAAATATAAAAAATGGAAAAGAAAAAATTAATTTATGCAGCACTTGTGTTTATTGTAAGTTTTGCAATCACGTATGTTTTAATTAAAAATTATAAAAAGAGTCAGCATACAATTGAAAATGTTCAGATTAAATAAAATAAATATCGGAATCAAATAAATGAAAGACGAAGAAGACGATAACATAATTCCTAACGACGACGAGAATAATCAAGAAGAAAACCAGATTGATGACAATCAAAATGGAGATGACGAGATTATTGATGTAGATGCCAAGCATTTTGAAGGGCAGCATTTTTACGAAAATCAGGAAGAAGAAGGCGAAGACGTGATTACCAAAGTAACCGGAATGTACAAAGACTGGTTTTTGGATTATGCTTCGTACGTAATTCTGGAACGTGCCGTACCAGCAATTGAGGACGGTTTTAAGCCGGTTCAACGTCGTATCATGCACTCGCTAAAAGAGCTGGATGACGGCCGTTATAATAAAGTTGCTAATGTAGTTGGACACACCATGCAGTATCACCCACACGGAGATGCGAGTATTGGTGATGCAATGGTACAGATTGGCCAAAAAGATTTATTGATTGACTGCCAGGGAAACTGGGGAAATATTTTAACTGGGGACGGTGCGGCAGCTTCGCGTTACATCGAAGCACGTTTGTCTAAATTTGCTTTGGAGGTTTTATACTCTCCAAAAATCACCGATTGGGGCGTATCTTATGATGGTCGTCGTGCTGAACCAAACAATCTTCCGGTAAAATTCCCATTACTTTTAGCGCAGGGAGCAGAAGGTATTGCAGTAGGACTTTCCACAAAAGTTCTGCCTCATAATTTCAATGAATTAATTGACGCTTCGATTAAAATCTTAAAAGGAAAACCGTTTACGCTTTATCCGGATTTTATGACGGCTGGTATCGCCGACGTTTCGAATTATAACGACGGAATGCGTGGCGGTCGTGTACGTGTACGTGCGAAGATTTCACAGTTAGACAAAAATACACTGGTAATTACGCAGATTCCGTTTTCAACCAATACTTCGACTTTGATTGACAGTATTTTGAAAGCGAACGAAAAAGGCAAAATTAAAATCAAGAAAATTGAAGACAATACCGCTGCTGATGTTGAGATTTTAATTCACTTGTTTCCAGGGGTTTCTCCAGATAAAACCATTGATGCTTTATTTGCATTTACGGCTTGCGAAACCTCTGTAGCGCCCCTAGGATGTGTCATTGAAGACAACAAACCGCTGTTTATAGGTGTTTCTCAAATGTTGAAAATTTCGACAGAAAGAACCGTTGATTTGCTTCGTCAGGAATTAGAAATTCAGTTAGAAGAATTAAAAAATAAATGGCATTTTTCTACTCTGGAGAAAATCTTCATTCGTGAAGAAATGTACATTGACTTCAAATTATACGGCGACAGGGAATCCTTATACAAATACTTGTATGACCGGTTTGAGCCTTTCAAAAAATCATTCGTAAGAGAAATCACAGATGAGGATCTGCAAAGACTGACTCAAATTCCGATGATTCGTATTACCCGTTTTGACTCCGATAAAGCCGATGAATTGATTTCAAGGTTAGAAGAGGAAATGAAAGAGGTCGAATACAATCTGGAGCATCTTACCGATTTTGCCATTGCTTATTTCACTAAGTTAAAAGAGAAATACGGAAAAGGGCGCGAACGCCAGACTGAACTTCGTGTTTTTGATAATGTTGAAGCTACAAAAGTTGTTTTACGAAACACAAAATTATACGTAAACCGCGAAGAAGGTTTCGTTGGAACCAGCTTAAAGAAAGACGAATACGTTGGTGATTGTTCTGATATTGACGATGTCATTGTTTTTTTGCGCGATGGTACAATGATGATTACAAAAGTGGATGCTAAAACATTTGTAGGTAAAGATATTATACATGTTGCCGTTTTTGATAAGAGTGATAAACGAACCATTTACAATATGATTTATCGTGATGGAAAATCCGGTCCGTCTTACATTAAACGTTTTAACGTTACCGGAATTACCAGAGACAAAGCATATGATTTAACGAATGGAACAAAAGGTTCTCAGGTTGTTTATTTCTCACATAATCCAAACGGTGAAGCCGAAGTGGTTACCATACTGCTGCGTCAGATTGGAACGATCAAAAAACTAAAATTCGATATTGATTTTGCAAAATTAGCAATCAAAGGACGTAGCTCTAAAGGAAATCTGGTTACCAAATATCCAATCAAAAAAATCGAATTAAAAGAAAAAGGAATTTCGACTTTACTACCAAGAAAAGTATGGTTTGATGATACTGTAAAACGTTTAAACGTTGACGGCAGAGGAGAATTATTAGGAGAATTCAAACCAACGGATAAAATTTTGGTCATCAGTCAATCCGGTAAACTAAAAGTAATTATTCCGGAGTTATCAACTCACTTTGAAGAAGATATGATTGTGCTGGAAAAATGGAAACCGAAAAAACCGATTTCTGCGATTTATTATGATGGTGAAAAAGAGCGCTACTTCTTAAAACGTTTCCTTGTGGAAAATGAAGGAAAGGAAGAAAGTTTCATTACTGATCACCCAAATTCGCAGTTAGAAATTGTATCTACAGATTATCGTCCAGTGGCGCAATTGGTTTTTGCGAAAGTAAAAGGAGTTCAAAAAGAAGATTTACATATTGACGTAGAAGACTTTATAGCCGTAAAAGGTTTTAAAGCCTTAGGAAATCAATTAACTACAGAGAAGTTAAGACAAGTCAATTTATTAGAACCGCTGCCTTACGAAGAACCTGTTGAAGAAATTCCGGAAAGGCCTGAAATCTCAGAAGATGATTCAGTAGAAACCGAATTAGATGACGACGGTCAGATTGGTTTGGTTTTGGAATAGTATTTTCAATATAGATATTACAAAAATGCCCTTTTCGAAAAGGGCATTTTTTATTGTACTTTACTGTTATTTCAAAATTTGAGCTGCATGCTCTTTTGTTTTAACCTGTAAAATAACCTCATCGATTATTCCCTTTTCGTCAATTACGAAAGTGGTTCTGTGGATTCCGTCATATTCTCTTCCCATGAATTTCTTTGGTCCCCAAACACCGAAAGCATTTATAACTGATTTGCCTTCATCTGCCAAAAGCGGAAAAGGAAATTCGTATTTGTCTTTGAATTTCAATTGCGCCTTCTGACTATCAGCGCTTACACCCAAAAGTTCATAATTTTTAGCTTTAAAGCGTTCGTAATTATCTCTTAAATCACAGGCCTCTGCCGTACAACCCGGTGTGCTTGCTTTGGGATAAAAGAAAACTACCAGCTTTTTTCCTTTATAATCTGCCAGTGTATGTGTTTTTCCGTCCTGATCTGTTCCTGAAAAATTGGGAGCTTTATCTCCTTTTTGTAATGTCGTCATGTTTTATAATTGTTAATTATGAATTGTTACTTGTTTTTTCTGCCCCGGATTATAGTGAAAACCCCCGAATTGTAAAAGTTTACATTTTTTGCATTAAGAAAGCGACCAGCGGAAGCTCTTGTTAATGCTTAAAAATGTTACTTTGACAATGAGGAGTTGAAACGTAAAGCCGGATTAGGCACATCATCAAAATTATGCTATTTTTACGGGATTAAAAATACAGAAATGAATAAAGAAGCTCGCGTACAATTTGTTATAAATACGTTAAAAGAACTCTACCCTACAATACCTGTCCCGCTTAACCATAAAGATCCTTACACGTTATTAATCGCCGTTTTACTTTCTGCACAATGCACAGATGTCCGTGTAAATCAGATCACTCCCTTATTATTTGCAAAGGCTGATAACCCATATGATATGATTAAAATGTCGGTTGAAGAAATTAAGGAAATTATACGTCCATGTGGTTTATCGCCAATGAAGTCAAAAGGAATTTACGGATTATCAGAAATTTTAATTGAAAAACATAACGGGGAAGTTCCGCAGAGTTTTGAAGCACTCGAAGCTTTGCCAGCTGTTGGGCACAAAACGGCCAGTGTGGTGATGTCGCAGGCATTTGGGGTTCCGGCTTTTCCTGTTGATACACATATTCACAGACTAATGTACCGATGGAATCTTTCGAACGGAAAAAATGTAGTCCAGACAGAAAAAGATGCTAAAAGATTATTTCCAAGAGATTTATGGAATGATTTACACTTGCAGATTATCTGGTACGGACGTGAATATTCTCCTGCAAGGGGCTGGAGTCTGGAAAAAGATATTATTACGAGAACTATTGGAAAAAAATCAATAATAGAAGAAGCTGCCAAAAAAAAAGTTTAGCAGCTTCCTTATAAATTATTTACTGTTTTTCAAAGCATTATATTCATTAGTCATTTCCAGAGCTCTGTAGATACCTAAAAGTGATTTTTTTGCTTCTTCATTGCCTGGTTCGATAATTAAAGCCTTTTTAAGAAACGGTATTGCACTTTTTACAATCTCATCTTTTTTAGTATTTAATTCATCATATTGTTTTACTTCTTTTGGAGTATTTCCCAGTGCATTCATCTGATCTAACAATGCCTTTTTCAATTCCATTTTGACAAAAACAAGATTAATGCAACAATTAATACAATTAGGATTTACATGTAAAGCATCCTGATAATTTTTTTCTGCATTAGCAAAATCATTTCTCTCTAAATATGAAAAAGCCAGATTAGTTAAAACTTCTTCTCTTTTTGAAGGAGGCGAAAAATTTCTGGGTTTCTCGTATACTCCTTCACTAACGGCTAAATCACGCGCACCTAAAGAAACGAAAGCATCTTCTAATTTTGTCTTTTTATGAGTTGCATAAAAAATAGTTCCTGTTCCTGTATAGTTCCTTTTTTTTAGTTCTTCGTAATATTTGATAGATGATACATAATCTTTACCTGTTAGGGAAGCTGCTGCTGCATTGTATAAGTTTAAGGTATCTTTTTTATCAAATAAATAAACTTCATAACTCTTATCAGCACTTTCTTTGTATTTCCCTTCTTTGAAATCGCTAATTGCACCCTTAACAAGTTTTGATTTAATATCTTTTAAAGCTAAATCTGCCTTAAAAGCATATTTGTAATGACGTGAATCATTTTCATACAAAAGCACATCCTGATAGGCACCTGAAGCTATCGTAAAATTATTTTTCGGATCTATATTCTTAGAGGCTAAATCTTTGTAGTTATTTCCTTTTAAATAAAAAAAATCAGATTTAGTTACATCTGGAGCGTTTACAATAAGGTATTCTATTTTTTTTAAAATTGTTATTGACTCCTCAATTTTTCCTTTGTCATAAAAAGACTGGGCTTCTTTTATTTGATCTTTTTGGGCAAATACACCAACATTAATCAATAACAGAAAGGATAGTATTTTAATATTATTTTTCATTTTTTTGTTTAGTTTGATTGTTAAATAAATTGATAATTGATGTTATATACATTAAAAGACGCAAACAAAACAAAATAAATTATTGTAGTTTTTCTTCATAGATACTAAAATTGATGGTTTAATTTTTTATTTTACTTTTATTTCTTTTTTCTGAATCATTTCCAATCCGACAAATTTAAATGTATTGATTTGCACAAAATAAAAGCTTTTTTTCAATAAACCACAGATAAAAATCAGGCAACCTAACAAAGCACTAAACTTTAACACGGTAACAATAAAAATCATAATTAAAGTACAATTCCTTTAATTAATTAAAAATTTAAACCGCAAATCCTGTTATTTACTGCACCGCGAATTTAAGATTGATCATCCATTTTTATCAAAAAAAATAAAATTATTAAGTAAAAAAGCTCACTATTCTTATTTTTATAAGAATAGTGAGCTTTCAATAAAGCAGCTATTTGGTTTTTCTTTTCGAAATAAAAATCCTGATTAAGCCAAACCTTGAGGTTTAAAATATAAAATCCAAAGCTGTTTAAACAATTAACACCTAATAAAACTAATTGTCATTAATTACTTGTTGCTTTTAGAGCATTATATTCTTTTGTCATATCAAGAGATCTGTAAATTCCCAACAGTGTTTTTGTTACATCCGGATTTTTTGGTTCAATAGACAACGCTTTTTGAAGAAACGGAATTGCACTTCTGGTTATATCATCTTTTTTAGCCGTTAATTTATCATACTCCAGCATTTCTTTTTTTGAGTTTCCTAAAGCATCTATCTTATCCACTAATTCTTTTTTGGATTGTAATTTTAAATACGCAAGATTAATATAAGAATCAATAAAATTAGGATTTAGCTCTATAAGATAATTGTAAGCGGCTTCTGCTTTTATAAAATCTTTTCTCTCCAGGTAAGCATACGCTAAGCTCTTATAAACATCAAATTTTCTGGAAAGAACAGCTTCGTTTCTCGGCTTTTCGTAAAGTCCTTCCTGTATATAGGATTCACGTGCTTTAGGAGATATAAAAGCATCTTCTTCTTTTGTTTTTTTGTTAGTGGCATAATAAATAATTCCATTTCCTGAAAAATTAATTTTTTTTAACTGCTCATAATGCTGGATTGCCAGATTGTATTCCTTTGCATTTAAGTAGGCTGCAGCAGCATTATACAAGTTCAATGTATCTTTTTTATCAAACAAATATACTTTATAACTCTTTTCAGCACTTTCTTTGAAATTACCTGCTTTGAAATCGGCTGCAGCACCATTCACCAACTTTGATTTCATGTCCTTTAAGGCTAAATTGGCTTTTACTGAAAATTTATATTTTCCAGATTCATTTTCGTACAAAATTACATCTTGATAGGACTGTGATGCATCAGAAAAGTTATTAGCTGCATCAATATTTTTGCCAGCTAAATCTTTTAATACGTTTCCTTTTAGAAAATAAAACTCTGATTTTTCTTCATCGGGAGCATTCAAAATAAGGTATTCTGTTTTTTTTAAAATCACAATAGCCTCTTCCGCCTTTCCTTTTTCAAACAAAGACTGCGCATCTTTTATTTGAGACTTTTGTGAATATACTCCAACATTTATCAATGCTATTGATAATATTATAAATTTTAATTTCATGTTTAGATTAGTTTGATTGTTAAACTAGATTTTGGGAACATTATCAAATTAAACTTATAGCTCTAAATCTGACTGATTTAAAAGCTTATCAAACTTAAATAAAACGATTAGGGTAGTTTTTTATCATACTAGCTATTTTACAAGGTTAGACATTTCTTACAAGTTGCAAAAAAAATCATTTTTTAACCTTATTAAAACAATAAATGCTTTTTTTGATATCTTTTTTTGCATACAACTCTATTTTTTATCTAAAATATAATTAAAAAACGAATACACAAATAAAATATAAACTATTTTTCATATGTCCCATGAAAACAAATAATTTACTTACAAAATTTATTGCTTTACAACATTCTGTATTACAAATATTTGCAATATTCCAACAACATAAATGAGTAAAAAAAAAACTCACTATTTGTATTTAAATACGAATAGTGAGCTTTCAACCAAAACGACCATTTGGTTTTCTTTCGAATAAACATCCGACAAAAGTAGTGGGCTGTTTAATTAGCTATGATCTCAAAACTTTTATCTTCGATTTTCACAACTTTTAAAGCTTGTGAATAACTTAATAAAAAAGAAACTACTTCTTTCTTTGGTTTTAAGTCTTTAGAAGCTAATGCTTTCTTAGAGTAAATTTTCGCCATACTATGAAAATGTTTTATACTAGTATAACGGGCTATTACTCAAAATAGTATTAGTTGGTTAAAATAATTTGATGTTTATCTATAATTTTTCTCAGATTCATTAACGCATAACGCATTCTTCCCAGCGCAGTATTAATACTAACACCTGTCAGTTCGGAGATTTCCTTGAAACTCATATCCTGATACATTCGCATCATTAATACTTCTTTCTGATCTTCAGGAAGTTCCTGAATCAGTTTTTTAAGGTCAACTTCTACCTGATCAACAATCATTTTACCTTCAATAGTTAATGAATCATCAGACATAATCGAAAAAATCGAAAACTCTTCTGTTTCTCTGTACATTGGCATTTTTTTTGTTTTGCGAAAGTGATCTACAATTAAATTGTGAGAAATACGCATAACCCAAGGCAAAAATTTACCTTCTTCGTTATATGAATTGGATTTTAAAGTTTTAATAACCTTAATAAAAGTGTCCTGAAAAATATCGTTTGAAATATCTCTATCAGCAATCTTAGAATATATAAATCCATATATTTTGGACTCATGCCTTTTTATTAATGTTGCTAAAGCATTTTCATTGCCTTCAACATAATTTTTAACCAATAGAGCGTCAGGAATATGCAGATCAGCCATAATACTACTTTTTTAGTTTTGTTTAAAATTTGGAGTAATTTTCTAAAAAGTAATTTTATTATATAGGCTTGTGTTTTTTTTGTTTGTTAATAATCAGTCCAAATTTAACAAATTTTTATTTTAAAAAGCAAACGATCTGCAGAATAATTAATAGTAAAATTCGAAATAATATTAATTAATTTCAAATTTTGTATATAAAGTTGTTCTAAATCTTCAATAACCGGAATGTTTTAACAGTTGAAAAGGAAGCGTATATTTATCTAAAATATTTATTTTAAACAACTTACACTTCCTTTTTTAATAATAATTATTTTATATTATTCATAAGCACGAACATAATCAACATAGAATTTTTGAGGTAAAATTGTATCATCAACAGCAGGTCCGCCAAAATTACCTCCTATTGCTAAATTAATAATGATATAAAATGGTTTATTAAAAGGCCATGTATTTTCGTTCTTATCTACAGGATTAAAAGTGTAAACCAAAATTTCGTCAACGAAAAAATCAATTTTATTCTTATTCCACTCAATTGAATAAACATGATATCCTTCTTCTATGTTTGGAAATTCGGTTCTTTTAGTATTGATTGTATTTCCGTGACTGTCCTGAGTATGCAGGGTCGTATAAACCATATGCGGATCTCTCCCTATATATTCTAAAATATCAATTTCTCCTGTTTTAGGCCATTTTACCTCATCAATATTTGCACCTAACATCCAAAATGCAGGCCATAAGCCATGACCAACAGGCAGCTTGGCCCTTGCTTCAATTCGGCCATACAAAAACTCTTTTTTCCCTTTAGTTGTGATTTTTGTCGAAGTATATTTTTCTCCTTCTTTTCTGGCTTCAATAATTAAATTTCCCTCTTTTATTTCGTGGTTCGTTTTGGTATAAATTTGCCTTTCATTGTTTCCCCATCCACAAAGATTTGGACATCCGTCACCGACTTCAAAATTCCAGACAGATTCATTTATCTTCTTATTAAAATTTTCTTCCCAAATCAGTTTTCTTTTAGCTTGCTGAGCCATGCAGAAGCTACTAATTACAAAAAGCAACATTACTTTTTTCATGCTAATATTTTTTAAATTAAGAATTGAAGGCCAGCAAAAACTGACCTTTCAATTCTGTTCTTACTAATTAATCATTTATTGATAAACCCTTACATAATCAATCTCCATAGAAGATTGTGTAAAAGCAGGATCAATATTTCCACCCAGATTTCCACCCATTGCAACGTTTAATATTAAAAAGAAGTCGCTGTTAAACGGTAGTGCCGCCGTATTTGTAATTGAATGTATTAGTATTTCATCTGCATAGATTTTTATAGATGCAGGGCTCCAAACGGCTTTATATACATGAAATTCAGTAGACACATTTGCAATTGTTTTACTACCTGAGTCGGCATTTCCTCCCGAACGTCCAGGATAATGAAATGTCCCAAGTACAACATTTTGATTGTTCCCTACATGCTCCATTATATCAATTTCTCCACAGGCTGGCCATGGCTTTGTTGCATAATTTTGCCCTAACATCCAGATTGCCGGCCAGGTTCCGGCACCTGTAGGAAGTTTAGCCCTTATTTCTATTTTTCCGTAAGTAAATTTGAATTTGCTGTCACTTACCAATCTTGCAGAGGAATAAGCCTGGCCTCCTGAAGCCTCTTTTTTGGCTGTAATCTTAAGGCTTCCACCCTGAACGATTACATTCGTGGCAGAATTAGTATAATTTTGTTTTTCATTATTTCCCCATCCATTATCTCCTGTACCTAAATTATACCCCCATTTTGCAGCATCAGGAGCACCATCAGTATTAAACTCATCTGACCAGACTAAATTGGTATAATCTACATCTGTATCAGGAACCTGGGTGGGTTTGGTGGTAGTAAAGACATGATACCATGCTAAAGCCGGATTTCCTCCCATAACTGCTCTTACAACCATTCTATTGGCTGTAATTGATAAAATCTCGTAAGAACTCTGTCCAATATAATACCCCATAAACCCTCCGTCTGCAATATTTATCATTGTACCTCTGGTCTGTTCTGCATGTTTTGGATTTGCCATTACAACAGACTCGGAAGGGCTTAATGAAACATTTTTAGCACCAGCAGTACTATAAGACAAACAAGCATCGTCTGGCGAACTTCCTCCTGCTACACTTGCAAAAGCAGCATTGAAGAATGTAGAACCACCATTATTTAATTCAAGTTTCAACTGATCTCCATCTAAAGAGAAAGTTAATTCGTTTTCGTATAAACAACTACTTGTCGGAGAAGCTGCTTTCTCAAAAGGTCCTGCCTGATAATAGTTTCCATAAAAGTTTTTGGTAGCATCACCATCATTTTGACCTACACCAAGATGTCCAGGTTCTGCCGCTGCCCAATACCATTTTTTAGAAGTTCCGCCTGTTAATAATTTTACAGCTTCTTCATCACTAAAATCACTTTTTACCTCAACATCTATAGTTGTAGTACTTACCACTCCACCTGTTCCTGATGCTACAAGAGTTACTGTGTATTTGTTAACTCCCGTTTTAGTAAACCGTTTTGTCATTTTCCCATTTGGAGAATTATCTGATGTCCCGTCAGGATAAACATATTTGTATGAAATAGTATGATCTGCCGTTCCAACAAACTTTACTAATCCTGAACCATCGCCATATGGAGTGTCAGCTGTTTTACCAACAATCTCAGCCGTAACCTTCAGATTTGTTGGCGTGGTTATATCTCCAAAAGTATAATCATCTTTTTGGCAACTTACTGCAAAGAGTAATACAAAAAGGAAGACAAAGTATTTATTATATTTTTTCATTTCAATTGTTTTTATAAAATGTAAATTCATTTTAATTGACTAATAATGTCCTATTTTCTATTTGTGAAAATAAACGTTATCAATATACACAGTATGACTTCCAGAAGGATTTCCTGAGTAGATCATCTGTGCAATATGCGCACGTGTTGTTAGCCCTGTAAAATCACTAAGCGGAATATCTAAACTTACCCAGGTTCCTTGTGCAGGCGCAGTAACTTTGATTTCATGCTCGACATTATCACCTCCTACTTCATACACTCCATTGGCTCCAAAATCGACTAATTTTATTCTGAATTCTGTAAAATCAGTGGAATATACATCTACGTGAAAATGGGTCATTCCAGATGCATCAATCGGCGAATTTGGTTCAATACCTACAAAATTTAAGTTTGAGTATTTTTTTACAGCATTCCCTGCAATTGCAGTTTCTTCTAACGCAGCATCAGACCATGAAGTTCTCCATGTTGCGATACCAACATTTGTGTAAGCATTACTAAATAACGATAAAACATCTGTAGCCGCTTTTGTCGGAGTTGGAGCTGCCGGAATTGTTGCAGCTTCTTTATAGAAATAAATATTATCAATATAAACGCTACCAGCTGCCCAAGGTGTTCCAACAAATTTCAATTGGAAAATATCTGCAACACCTAATCCCTGGCTTGTAAACGCTGAAATTGGAATATCTATACTTGTCCATTGATTAGCTGTAAGATCTCTTACTACCGGTTTTTCACCATTTGTTTTGCTGATCAAAGAAGTTTCAATTTTTTGCAAATCAGCTGTCCAAACATCCATGTGGATGAAATCCATACCAGAAACATCAATGGTAACATTGTCTGCCAATGCAATTCCCTGATAGCTTAATTTGATATAATTTAGCATTTTATCTCCATTCAGATCAAACTCTGCCCAACTGCTTCCTTGATTACCCTGATCCCAATTAGGGAAATAATTTGTCCCGGTTACATTTGTATATTTTGAACCGTAAATAGAAATTACATCTCCGGCCTTTCTGTTTGGTGGTATTGGAGCAGATGAAGTAGGATTTAGAATAAGTATTGCTTCAAAATCTTCAGTATATTCAGTAGTTTCTACAGCAGCACTTTTTGACACTACACGAATAGTATATACACCAGGTTGCTGATATGTATATGAAACTGATTCTCCATTATTTGCCGAAACAGGATCTGGTTTACCTGCTTCGCCAAAATAAACATCATAAAACAATGCAAAATCTGCAGTTGCTTTTACAGTTACTTTTTTAGAAACTGACTGATCATTGGTAATGATTACCTCTAAATTTTCTGGAGCTCTAAATGAAACTACTACCTCATGTTCAACTTCGGTTGTTTTTCCATTAATGCTCATTGCAATTATTTTAGATTTGTATACACCCTCTTTATAAGTATGCACTAAAGTTACACCAGCCTGAACGTAATCAGATTCAGGACTTCCGTCACCAAAATTGACTTTGAATTGCGTTACTCCTTCCCCTTTTGGTAAAAAAGTAACCTTTCCTGTGTTATCCTGAGTGACAGTTGTAAGAGTCGAAACATTTGTAGGCGCTGTTATGCCGTCTAAATTCACATCCAGTTCATCGCTTGCACAACTTAAAATTGTCGCTAAAACGAAAAGATTTATAATTAAAAATATTTTTTTCATAATTGATGTTTTTTAATATCCAGGGTTTTGTGCCCAATTTCCATTAGCAAATTGAATTTCTTCAATCGGAAGTGGAAATAATTCGTTTTTATCTGCTGTAAATCCAGGTATTGTTCCTTCTGCATTTCCAGTCCTTACTAAGTCAAAGAAACGATGCCCTTCACCAAATAATTCAAGTCTTCTTTCTTTCAGTATCAAATCAGTCAATGCAGCCCCAGAAACAAATATATCATGAGTATTATCTCCAAAAGCACGTCTTCTAACCTGATTTAAATACTCTCTTGCTTTTACATCATTTATACCTCCTCTGTTGTAAGCTTCTGCAGCCATTAATAATACATCTGCATAACGTATTGCTCTGTAATTATTTGGATTTGTTAAGTTCAAATCTCCTGCTGCTTCTTTGCTTCTCGTTCTTGGAAGGTATTTTCTGTTGAAGAATCCAGTGTCTTCGTTTCCTTTTCCAAACTTAATCCCGTTTCCATTATCATAATTAGCATTAGCTTCTGCCCAGGCATTAATATCCAGAATTGATACATCTTTACGTTTATCTCCAGACTCAAAAGCATTTGCACTTTCTGCTGTTGGAATATTAAAACTGAAACCTGCGCTAAAGAATGGACCACTATAACCTCTTACTCCACTGAAACCTACAGCAACATTTCCTTCACTACATTGCAAACAAGGAAAACCTGCTCCTTCAACATCTGTATATTGTACTTCAAAAACAGACTCTGTACCGTTTTCTCCAGATAACTCAAACAAATTAGTATAATCATTGCCTGTTTTTAATGAATAAGTACCTAAGTCAATTACACTTTGTAAAGCAGTAGCAGCCTGAGTAAATTTATCCTGATATAAATATGCTTTTCCAAGTAATGCAAATGCAGCACCTTTCGTAGCTCTTCCTTTTTGAGAAGCAGTTGGAGATAAATTAGCTGCTGCGAAAGTTAAATCAGCTTCGATAGAAGCATAAACTTCTGCAACTGATGAACGCGGAATTTTAAGTTCATCTCCAAGTACAAACCTCGCATCTGGTTTCATAGGGATACCACCAAACCATTTTACTAATTCAAATTGGTAGTATGCTCTAAGAAAACGTGTTTCAGCTATTAATTGCGTTTTTCCTTCAAAATCAGTTTTATTTTGAAACTCAAGAATATAATTTGCTCTCTGAACTCCGGCAAACATCCAGTTCCAGATATCTCTAAGATTACTGTTTGTCTGAGTATGGATCATATCGTCAATTTGCTGAAAACCAATAACGTCTGTTGGGCTTTCTCCTCCCGCCAATGTATTATCTGATGCAATTTCTCCTAATAAAACATTAACATATGTAGATTGCAGTAAATCGTAAGCGGCAATTAAGGCATTATCATATTCTTCTTTTGAATTAAAATAATTCTCTGAATCAATAGAATATTCGGGAGCGGGGTTAACAAATTCATCCGAACAGGAAGTTGTTACGATAGAAAGCAATGTTATCGCTGCTAAAGTTGTAAAAATATATTTTTTCATTTTAATTGAAATTAAAAATTAATGTTTAAGCCCAATAAATAGGTTCTTGGTACTGGGTAAAATCCATAATCGATTCCAGCTCCAATTGGAGATTGAGATACATTGTCTCTGTTTCCAGGTCCAAAAGAAGCTCCCGGATCAAATCCTTTATATTTTGTAAATGTGTATAAATTGTTTACACCAGCATAAAGTCTTAATTTTGTAATTCCTGCTTTTTGGGTCACATCAGGACTTAAAGTATAACCTAATTGAACGTTTTGTATTCTTAAATAAGAAGCATCTTCAACAAAGTATGAAGAAAAAACGTTGTTTGAAGTTGCACTAGTCGTAACTCTTGGAGTTGAATTACTTGTTCCCTCTCCTGTCCATCTGTCTAATACATAATTTAAACGATTAGCATCAGAAAGTGTTCTTTCGTAATTGCGAACCATATCATTTCCAACAGAAGCAAATGTGAAAACTACGAAATCAAGATTTTTGTAATTCATTTGTAAATTGAATCCCATCGTCGCTTCCGGAACCGGATCACCTATGTTAGTCTTATCTTTTGCATCCAATACTCCATCTCCATTTACGTCAACATAACGAATATCACCAGGCGCAGGGTTTGCTCCTAATGCTAACTGAGATGGATGTGCATCAATTTCTGCCTGATTCTGAAAAATCCCATCTGTTTTATATCCGTAAAAATATCCCATTGGCTTTCCAACTTCCATACGAGATGGCGCAGGCTGACCTACTCCAAATGCTCCTCCTTCAATAAACCCTGTACCATTATTCACTTCTAAAACTTCATTTTTAATGAAAGTTACATTATAACCCACACTCATTGAAAATGCATCTGAGAATTTTTCTTTATAATCTATTGCAAATTCAAATCCCGCATTTCTAACTGTACCGGCATTTAATGTTGGAGAACTAGCTCCCGGAGCACCTGTACCGATAATACCTGAAACCGGAATATTTGGGATCAATAAATCTTTTCTGGTATCTATAAAATAATCTGCTACTACAGATATTTTATCATTAAGAAATCTAAAATCTAAGCCAACGTCAAATTTTCTTGCCTCTTCCCATTTTAAATCAGGGTTCGGTGTTTGTCCCATTGCCGTACCGTTATTTAAAGTTCCGTCAAACACATACGTTGCTTCTCCGTTAAGAATTCCTAAATAACCAAAATTAGGAATTTGGTCATTTCCTAAAGTACCGTAACTTGCTCTTAACTTCAAGAAATTTAAGAATTTTGGCTGTCCAAAAAAGTCTTCATCAGAAATTACCCAACCTCCTGTAAATGAAGGAAAATAACCTATCGTATTAGTTGGACCAAATTTAGTAGAAGCATCACGTCTGATCATGGCAGAAAACAAATACTTCCCTTTATAATCATATTGCAGTCTTCCAAAATAAGAAAGTCTTCGTTGGTCGTATACATAAGAAGTATTAGTAAGTGTTTCAGAAATTCCTTTTGTTAAAGAAATATCAGCAAATTCCCATAAATTATTAGGAACATCAAAACCTGTTGCAGTTAATCCATTACCCCATTGTTTAAAAATTGTTGTTCCCAGAGTTCCTGTAATACTGTGATTCTCTAAAACTTTTGTAGTATAAGTTCCAAAAAGGTCAAATGAATAATTATTATCATTTACAGATCCCTGAGTTACAGAACTTCTTTGTACATCGAATACTTTTCCACCATAACTGATTTTTTTCGCAAATGTTTTTGATTCGCTATTTGATGTATTGAAACCAATTGAACTTGAAAGTGTAAATCCTTTGAAGATTTTATAATCTAATCCAAAGTTCCCGTTTAATTTCTTATAGTTATAATCGTTATAAGTATTTTCAATCTGAGCCAATGGATTTATAATTTCTGTTCCCAAACCTGTAGTACTTGGTACCAAAGCAAGTTCGCCAGTTGAAGTGTAAGGGCTAAGCGTTGCCGGAACGTTTAATGCATTAAATAATACAGATCCAAGACCATTTTCATTTAATGTATTTCTTGTAAAATAAGTATAAATTACATTTGTTTTTAATTTGAATTTATCGCTCAAATCAACTCCTAATGCCAATCTTGCCGTATTTCTCAAATAGCCTGATTTATCTCCGCCTACAATACCTTCCTGATCAAGGTGTGATCCACTTACAGAATAAGTTATTTTTTCTGATCCTCCGGAAATTGTCAAATCATTATTAATAATAGGGACACCTTTCTTAAAAACCTGATCCTGCCAGTCTGTACCTTTTCCTAAACCGCTAACATTTGTGTAAGGAATTGGCTGACCTCCATTAGAATAACTTTCATTTAATAAAAGTGCATATTCTGTAGCATTTAAAGTTGGTAATTTTCTTGAAGTCTCCTGAAATCCTGAATAGCTGTTAAAGGAAATTCTCGTTTTTGAATTCTTTTTCCCCATTTTGGTAGTAACCAGGATAATTCCATTAGCTCCAATAGTTCCATAAATAGCTGCCTGGGCATCTTTTAAAACTGTAATTGTTTCAATATCATTTGGATTTAGTAATCCTAAATCTCCAACATAACCATCTATAATTACTGTTGGTCTGCTTTCACCATTTGTAGCTACCCCACGAATACGAATATCCAAAGGTGCACCTGGAGCTCCTGACTGAGTAGTAACATTTACACCTGCAATGGTTCCTTGCAGCGCCTGCTCAATTCTTGCAGGCTTTAACACATCGAGTGTTTTACTGTCTAAAACAGAAACTGCACCTGTTACTTCCCTCTTCTTTTGGCTTCCATAACCAATCACAACAACTTCTTCCAATGACTTTGCATCATCACTCATTTTAACAGTTATTTTGCTACCCGATACAGAAACCTCCTGCGTGCGAAAACCGATGTAACTTAAAACGATTATCGTTCCTTTTGAGAGACCTGATAATTTAAAAGAACCGTCAAAATCTGTGGTTGTACTTTGTGAAGAACTTTTAACTTTTACATTCACTCCAGGCAGTGACATTCCTGAAGCATCCAGCACTGTCCCATTTACATCAAAAGTCTGCGAAAATGCAAAAGAGGTAAATAGTAACAATACCATTAATAATAATTTTGGTTTCATATTTAGTTAGTTTTTTATTGAATGATAAATGTATCGTATCTCTTTAACAATAAGATAAAAATAACCTCAACAAAAAACATACATCGCAAAAAAAGCAGATATAAAATACACATATATCAAAAATCACCTTTATACAATCATAAATTACAAATGTTAATTTTTTTAACAAATAAGTGTATAATTCACAATAAAACGCAAATGTTGAGGTAATGTATAGGTATTTATAGCGTACTGTGAATGTACTATACAGACAAAATATATTCTACTAAACCGATTTCATGCTGCAAATCCATTTTTTTGCGTAAACGATATCGTTTTATTTCAACACTCCGGACCGAAATATTAAATAAAGGAGCGATTTCTTTTGAAGAAAGGTTCAAACGCAAATAAGCACAAAGCCTTAAATCGTTAGGAGTAAGTAAGGGATGTATCTGTTTTATTCTTTTTAAAAAGTCTTTGTCTGCATTATCAAAAGCTTCTTTAAAAACTTTCCAGGAGTCTTCTTCAGTAATATTGTCATTTATAGTTCTAATAACGGATTTGATGTTTCTATTATCATCCTGAGCCGTTTTCTTTAAATCTTCTTTAATAAAAGCTAAAAGTTCATTTTTGCTGTTCAGACTCATGGTTGAAACTGCTAACTCCCTGTTTTTATTATCCACATCCTGTGACAACTGTTCGTTTCTTAGTTTCATCAATTGCTGCTCATTTTCAAGCTCCTTGATCTCTAATAAAAGATTGTTTTCCTCAATTAGTTTCTCTTTTTGCTTTTGATAAAAGTTTCGATAAGCTTTATTGATAAAATAGCCAATCACAATAAGCAGCAATAAATAAATAAAACAAGCCAGATTCGTTAAATACCAAGGTTTTAAAACTATAAAAGTATAAGTAGCCGTATTTTGTAAAAGTGTATTGGCATATTTTGCACGGACTCGAAATGTATATTTTCCCGGAGATAAATTTTTAAAATTCACAGAAGATTTTGTACTCCACTCACTCCATTCATTCTGAAAACCTTCCAATAAATACTGGTATTCTGAATTAATGTATTTATTATATTCCGGAACGGTATAATTAAAAGTAATGTTGTTTTCATTTGATTTAAAGTTGCCTTCGGTATTTAGAACAACATTTTTTAAAGCTTGATTTTGCTCATTAATAGAAATTTCTGAAATCGAAACCGTATAGTTTTTAAAACTTAAATCATCAATATTAAGCATATAATAACCATCGGTAGTCCCGATTAAATAAGCTGCCTTTGAAATTTGTGTAATATTTTCAAAACCCTGCATCGAATTCGTTAAAGATGAAGGAATTGGAATCACATTTTGTTTTAGTTGATGACTTAACTTACTGACAGAAAAATAATGGATATAGTTTTTAGAAAATAACCAGATTTTATTCGATTTGTCAACAATCAATTTACCCGAAGTATATTCATCCTTTTCAAAAATAGAACTCAGTAATTTATCTTTTTCAAACTGTTTTGTAACTGAAATTAATTTGAATATCCCGTCTTTGTAAGCATAATATATCGTATTATTGAATTTTGTAAGACTTGCATTTTTTCCTTTTTTAGGTGAAGAATACGCATAAAAATCCTTTGCTTTTGAAAAAGAATAATCAGTTTTAAACCTAAAAACTCCCTTGTATTCATGACTCACATAAATTTCCTGGTTTGGAGCAATTTCAAAATAACGTGATGAATAATTAAAACCTTCAATTTTATTTTTAAATCGCCATTGTTTATTAATTTTCTCTAAAACCGAAATTCCGTAATAATTTCCCTGAAACAGAACATTTTTATAATTCGGAACTGGCTCAAATTTCCATGTTCCTGAATTTCTAAAAATATTTTTTGCCGAAGTATTTTCTACAATAAAAGTACCTGAATCGTGACCGCAAAAAAGAGTATTATCATATTCAAATAATGACCAGACTTGACCTTTTGTTCCATCAATAAACTGAAAATCGCCATTGCTTTGGTACCTTTTACAAAATAATCCCTGATTTGTTCCCACATACAGCATTCCATTATGTGTTATTGAAGCATAGACAGTTCCTAATACACCCGTATCGTCTGTAAAACTATGCACAGGGGTTTGCAAATTGATACAATTAATTCCGTTATCGAGACCAATCCAAACATTCTGATCCTTATCTTCAAACAAAGACAAAACAGTATTATTGCTTAATCCTTTACTTTGCGAAATATGATAATTTAATTTTCCTGAATCCGATAAAATAAAAATTCCATCAGAAACGGTACCTAAAGCATAACTACCATTATGAAGCTTTTGACTGCTATACACAAATCCTGATTTTATTTGTGAATCTACTTCTGTTTTAAAAGGAGTTAAAACTGTCCCTACTAGTTTATAAAATCCTTCTAATTGCGTCTGAATCAGCAAGCCGTCATCAACAGCAAAGACATTTACAATTGTATTTTTTTTAATAACAGGATGGTTTGAAATCAATTTCCCTTTTCCTTCTTCGATTTCGAAGAGACCTTCATTTGTAGTTTGGTAATAAATCGAATTTTTAGTACAAAATGATTTTACAACACCATTTTCAGGTGCAATAATTTTAAATCTTTTGGTTTTGGTATTATAGATATAAATTCGGTTCAAAGACTGAAATAAAATCCATTGATCATATTTTAAAATATTCCAGAACTGCTCATCGTCCAGAATTTTATTTTTGATTTTGTCGCTAAGCGAAGTGTATTTTAATTTTCCATTTGATTGTCTTGTCCAGTAACCAAAATTCATGTAGCAACCTGTATACATCTTATTATCGATTACTTTCACAGATCGCATTATGGTTTCGTTTGGGGTTGGATATAACTCCCAATTCGTTCCATTATATTCCAAAAGTCCCTCATTATTGGCAAAATACATTATATTTTGTTCGTCCTGCGCAATCATCCAACTCTGGTTCCCAGCACCATAAATGGTTGAAGGGTATTTTATAATTGGCGGTAATTCCTGAGAAAACAGGCTTAAACACATCAAAAAACAAAGAAAGGAAAGTTTAGTTTTCAAATTTACAATGGTTTAATTTTTTATAAAACAGTTCTAAAATAGGTTATTTTCAATCAAACCAACAAATTTTAATATAAAAATATATCAATAAAAAAACCTGCCCTTTCTCCCGGATTCTGTTAAAATTTGGAACAATTACCTTAACAAAACTAAGTTCAAAATTGATTACTTTTGTAGAAATTGACTTTTTATGCAGATTGATCTTTCGACATTAGACCCAAAACATAATATCATCATTAAAGGCGCTCAGGTACATAATTTAAAAAATGTAGATGTTGCTATTCCGCGAAATAAACTTGTAGTGATTACAGGACTTTCAGGATCTGGAAAATCAAGTTTGGCATTTGACACTTTATATGCCGAAGGGCAGCGCCGTTACGTGGAAAGCTTGTCATCATATGCTCGTCAGTTTTTAGGCCGTTTAGATAAACCTAAAGTTGAATATATCAAAGGAATTGCTCCCGCAATTGCAATTGAACAAAAAGTAAATACCACTAATGCACGTTCGACTGTAGGAACTTCGACTGAAATTTACGATTATATCAAACTCTTATACGCCAGAATTGGACGTACTTATTCTCCCATTTCCGGTAGAGAAGTAAAAAAAAATACAGTAACCGATGTTGTTTCAGATGTAAAAAGTTTTGAACCAGACAGCAAATGGTTATTGCTGGCTCCTATACATCTTGAAGAAGGCCGTGAGCTTGAAGACAAACTTAAAGTCCTTCTACAGCAAGGATTTGCCCGTATTTTAGTCGATAACGAAATGGTTCGTTTAGATGAATTTACACCCACGGATATTCACAAATTAGACAATAAAGACATTTTACTGGTTATTGACAGAATCGTTGTTAAGGAGGAAGAAGAATTTTACAATCGTCTTGCAGATGCTGTACAAACCGCTTTTTTTGAAGGAAAGGGAATTTGTTTTCTTCAGGAGTTAGGTACAGATAAAAGATTTTCTTATTCCAATAATTTTGAATTAGATGGTATTACATTTTTAGAGCCCAATGTTCATTTATTCAGTTTCAATAATCCTTATGGAGCATGTCCTGTTTGTGAAGGTTACGGAAACATTATTGGTATTGATGCTGATTTGGTCGTGCCAAATACAGCATTATCTGTTTTTGAAAGCGCTATTTATCCATGGAGAGGCGAAAGCATGAGCTGGTATAAAGATGAATTTGTAAAACATGCTTATAAATTCGATTTTCCAATTCACAAACCATATTTCGAACTTACAGAAGATCAAAAAGATCTAATCTGGAAAGGAAATCAGTATTTTCAGGGATTAAACAGTTTCTTCAAAGAGTTAGAAGAGAAAAATTATAAAATACAAAATCGCGTCATGTTGTCGCGTTATCGCGGAAAAACAAAATGTCACGCATGTCGCGGAAAACGTTTACGTGAAGAAGCTTCATATGTAAAAATAAACGGCAAAACAGTTTCTGATTTGGTTGATCTGCCAATAAAACATCTGGTGACTTTTTTCAAAGACATCGATTTGAATGTTTACGAACAGCAAATTGCCAAACGGTTAATGGTGGAAATCAACAATCGTCTATCCTTTTTGACTGAAGTTGGTTTAGATTATCTGACTTTAAACAGAAACTCCGCAACACTATCAGGAGGTGAATCCCAGAGAATCAATCTTGCCACCTCGCTGGGAAGCAGTTTAGTTGGATCAATGTATATTCTGGATGAGCCAAGTATTGGTTTGCATCCTAAAGACTCTGAACGATTGATAAAAGTTTTACTCTCGCTTCGTGATTTAGGCAACACGGTAATTGTGGTTGAACACGATGAAGATATTATGAAAGCTGCTGATATGATTATCGATATTGGTCCCGAAGCAGGAACTTTTGGAGGGAATCTGGTAGCTCAGGGAACCTATGATGAAATTCTAAAATCAGAATCTTTAACGGCGAAATATTTAAATGGCGACTTAGAGATTTCTGTTCCTAAAAAAAGGCGAAAATTCAAAAATCACATTGATATCATTGGAGCAAGAGAAAATAATTTAAAGAATATAAATGTTACTTTTCCCCTGGATGTTTTAACTGTAATTACAGGTGTTTCAGGAAGTGGAAAAAGTACCTTAATAAAAAAAATATTATTTCCGGCGATGCAAAAAAAGCTGGAAAGTGCTGCTGAAAAAGCAGGTCAGTTTACCGACATAACAGGATCATTTTCGCAAATTAAGCATATTGAATATGTGGATCAAAATCCTATTGGAAGAAGTTCGAGATCAAATCCGGTTACTTATATAAAAGCTTATGATGATATCCGGGATTTGTATGCTAAAGAAAAACTGTCTAAAATAAGAGGATATCAGGCGAAACACTTCTCTTTTAATGTTGATGGCGGACGATGCGAAACCTGCAAGGGAGAGGGTTCTATAAACGTAGAAATGGTATTTATGGCTGATGTTTCTTTACCTTGTGAAACTTGTGGTGGAAAACGATTCAAAAAAGAAATTCTCGAAATTAATTTTGACGATAAAAATATCAACGACATTCTAACGATGACTATCGATGATGCTATTGCCTTTTTTGAAAAAAACAAACAAACCAAAATCACTCAAAAACTGCAGCCACTACAGGATGTTGGTCTAGGATATGTACAACTGGGACAATCTTCTTCTACTCTTTCCGGTGGAGAAGCACAACGTATTAAACTAGCCTCTTTTTTAGTAAAAGGCGCTACAAAAGACAAGGCTTTATTCGTTTTTGATGAACCAACAACAGGATTACACTTTCATGATATCAAAAAATTACTGGCATCTTTTGATGCGCTGATAGAAAAGGGACATTCGATTATTGTAATTGAACACAATCTTGATCTTATAAAATGTGCCGACTGGATTATTGATTTAGGACCTGAAGGAGGTGAAAACGGAGGACATTTATTAGCTGCAGGAACTCCTGAGGACATCGTAAAAGTTAAAGAATCTGTTACAGGAATTTATTTAAAGGAAAAACTAAACTAAATAAATTAGCCACGAATTATTTCTTTTTACTAATTGTAATATGGAAATAATTCGTGGCTAATTTTTTAATAAATTGCTTAACTAAGCAACCAAACATCTTTCTTCAAAAGGAACACCATCTTCATCTATAGCAACTAAAATCTTTTTTTGTTTAGATGCTTCTATGGTTAGATATAACCAGGCAACCGACCATAATCCTAATGTCAAACAAAAAATTATAAAATTGAATCCATGATCTACAGCTTTTCCTCCTTTTGAAAGTACAGCAAAAAGCATTTTGTCATTACGCTCTTCAAGTACAAATCCATTATGAACCTTTTTTGAAATCATATTAGAAAATACTTGCAAACTTTCTTCCGGGTTCAATTGATTGTTTTTCATAATAACTAACTTAAAAATCTTCGCTTAATTTTTAACAAAAATAAATAAACTCAACACCTCTAACAATACCCACTTTTAGTGATTTACAAGCAATATTTCAATGTAAAAGAAGAAATGTTATTAATTTAGGAACATAAAGTTAGTTTTTATCTTATAAAATACAAAATGCACAACTGTTAATTTTTAGAAATATTAGCTATCCAATCAAGACATTGAGTATTTTTAAAGAAATAAATACTGTAATACACTAAAGAATCAAAGAGCAAAAAACAAATTAAATTTTAATTCCAACTTTTCTTAAAAAACCATTCATAACCTTATTTATATCCGGCGAAATATTGAATTTATAATTCAGATAAAGATATAAGATCGTGACAAGTATGGATTTTAAAGCAATACCTACCAAAGGATAAACAGGAAAATTCCAAAAATAAAAAGCTAAAAACAAAACTGTTGTAACAGCTAAAGAATATAAATTCTGTTTTGTAAAGGGGTATAAATGAAGTTTCTTTACAACAAAAAGCAATTTGGCTAAACTATAAAAAGTAATGGATAATAAAGTCGCAAATGCTGAACCCATAATACCATAAAGCGGTATAAAAATTACGTTTAAAATAAATGTCAATACTACCAAACCTAAACCAAGAAATAATACAGTTTTATAATATTTAGTATTAAAAATGATAGCATTATTATTTCCTAAAATCAGATCAAAATATTTAGATAAGCCAATCATAAAAACTACAGGAATTCCTCCCCTGTATTCGTCAGGAACTATCTCATACAACTGATTGATATTAACAAATATACACAACATCACAAAACCGCCCACAATTTGCAGATTTATTGATGTTTTTTTATACAAAATATTCAGTTCATCATGCTTGTTTTCATGCATTAATTTAGCAGTAATCGGATATACGATCTGATGCATGGCACGACTTGGAACTGAGATGACCAAAGCAATATAAGTTGCTACAGAATAATAAGCAATATTCTTAATTTCCATATATTGATTTAACATCAGTTTATCTCCGTCTAACAGCAGATTAGCAACACTACCTGACAAGATAATGTAGAAAGTATACTCCATAACACTTTTTACATTATGAGGAATTGTAATCTGAAAATTCGGCCTTTTAATATAAAATGCATAAAACATTGTGATCAAAAAAGCTACGAAATAAATGATTGCTGTCAGGTAAACAAATTGTACCAGCGAAATCCAGTTAAAGTACAATCCGATTAACGCAAAACTGGAAAACAACCTTAATCCCACCTCTTTGATAAAATTCCCGAAAACCGAATGCATATGTACCCTTGCCCATGCATAAAAAATTTCGAAATAAGCCATACAGATTCCAATAAACGGAATTAACAGCATAAACTCCCTGACAACAGGATTTTCTTTGGAAACAAAATCAGTAATATCATCAAAGAAAAAAATTCCGATAAGACCTAAAGGAATACACATCAATATTGGGAACAATGCTGTAAAAGACAAAAATTGTTCTCTCTCCTCTTCAGTATCATATTGCGAATAAAATTTGACTAATGTATTTTGCATTCCGATAGCAAATAAAGGCATGATAACATTTGCCGCAGAAAGAATGTAATTTGTTAAGGCATAATATGTTGCCCCTAAATAAATTGGATACAAATAAAGCGTATTAATAGCTCCGATGCCGAAACCTATATAAGTAATTATAGTATTTTTAAAAGACTGATTTAAAACAATACCCATTTTTGAGTTTGATTGTAGCGTTTAGATTATTGTATTTTGGTTTATTCTTTTATCAATTGTGCTAATTGTCTGGTCAGATTTTTTCTTGAATATTGTTGTAAACCAACACCATGTGCCTGCAAACTTCCTTCCAAAAATTGATTATAAAAGTCCAAAATTACACTTTTTAATTTCGCTTTCTCAGAATAATTAAAAAATGTCCCTGTGTTTGTTTCTTTTATAATATCTGCAAAATCTGAGCCTTCAGGTCCAATCGCGATTATTGGGCGGTTTGAAACCATATATTCGAATAGCTTCCCCGGGATAATACTTTTGGTATCTTCAGAATTAATTTCAATTAAAAGTAAAACCTGTGATTTTTTTTGATGGGCAATTGCTTCATGATGCGAAACGTATCCCAAAAGGTTTAGATTTGAATTCAGATTAAATTCAGTAATTGAATCAAGTACTTCCTGACTTACCGCACCAATCAGCTTAATTTCTAAATGCGATTTAAAATCGGGGATTTCATTTAATAATTCAACCAGACATTCCCATAAAAACTTTGGATTTCGATCTGATAAAAAAGAACCGATATGAGCAAGAGTAAATTTAGTATCCAAAACCTGTTTCTCAACATTTTCAACATCGTAACCATTTGTAATAACCGAAATCGGCTTATCTGTTATTGCCTGAAATTCCGTTTTAGTCGTTTTACTGGTTACAATAACCATATCTGCAAAATTGAGAACTTTATGTTCTAATTTTTTATGCTTTCTTTCAGCATAAGAAGATAATCGAAGAGCTTTATGATAACCAATGGTTGTCCATGGATCACGAAAATCGGCAAACCACTTCACATTTAGTTTCTGTTTTAGTTCAAGACCAATCAAGTGCAGACTGTGTGGTGGACCGGAAGTAACAATCGTATCAATATTATTCTCTTTAATATATTTTTCTAGATAAGCTACAGAAGGTTTAACCCAAAAAACACGGGCATCCGGTATAAAAAGATTACCGCGTACCCAAAGAAAAAGTTTATCAAGAAAGCTTTGTTTCTTCTTATTGGGCATAATTCCAGAAGCAATCTTCTTGGTTTTATTTTTTGAAAAAACAGAAGCCAATTGATAAGGCTCCCATATCTTATTCTTTAAAACAATTACCTTATCTGAAATCTCACTCACCAAACCTTCATCAACAATTGGATAAGTTGGATTTTCAGGAATGTAAACGATTGGCTGTACATCAAACTCCGGCAGGTATTTAACAAATTTTAGCCAGCGTTGTACACCAGGCCCTCCTGCTGGCGGGAAGTAATAGGTAATTATTAAGAGCTTTTTTTTTTCCATATTCAATTCCACAGAGATTCACAAAGTAATTACTAAGGATCACAAGGATTTTAAATTATTTTTTTGTTTCTTCCTGATTCCTTTGTGAATCTTTGCGAAAGAATTTTTTAAAATAAATTCCTCCAATCAGAAGCAACAACATTCCGATAGAGCTCGCCAGAGTAATGATGCTTCCTGTTTTAACAACCTGAGGTTCGAATTTAAATTCGATAGTGTGTTTTCCTCCTGGTACTTCCATTGCCCTTAAGACATAATCAACAGGAAAATGATCTGTTAATTGACCATCGACATATGCATTCCAGCCATTTTTATAATACATCTCTGAAAAAACAGCCAAACCGTCTTTTCCGTTATCGGATTGATATTTGATATAATTTGGTTTGTATTGTACAACTTTAATTGTTCCTGTCGTATCCCATTGTTTTTTTAATCTGGCATTTTTAAATTTAGCTTCATGCTCATGAACATTGAAAACCGCGACTCTTTTGGTATCAATATGATCTAACGCTTTCATCACATCATCCGGTTTGTTAACCAATTTTACAGCACTTACAAACCAGGCATTTCCATTTGTATTCGGGTTTATGGTTGGGAACTCTTTTCCTTCTTTATCAGTCTGGATGATGTATTTTACATTTAACATGTCCAAAACTTCCATATTATTCTTTGCAATCTGATAATCAAATAATTGCTGAATCCTTCTTGGTTTTGCGGCATGATAACCTCCTAATGAGTTATGGAAATACGAAGCACGGGCGCTGGACATATTTCCGCTTACCTCAAAAACTCTGTAATGAGTAGTATCTTTTAAAATCTGAGCATCAGATGGGGTTTCCTGAAATGGAGCAGCAATTTCTACCGGACTTACAAAATCTTTGGCAGAAACGTATTTTTTATCAATAAGGAACAAATCTGAAACCATAAGTAAACCAATTAAAACAATTATAAGCTTGTTATAATCTTTTTTAGAAACTACTCTCCAGACTACGTAAGTAAATAAAAATGAAATTAAAGGAACAAAAGATTTAATCGTTAATAATGATTTTTCATTTATTACGATAAATAGATAAAAAACGCCTAATAATGCTAATGCGAACAATAGAATATATCCTAATGTTATTATTACATTTTTATATTTCAAGTGACAAAATAAAAATCCAAAAGATAAAATAACAAAAAAAGCAGAACGCAATAAATCCGCTAAATACAGACTCATTCTATCTTCTTTTAATGCGTCAACAAAATCTGGCCCGTAACTTTCTAAGAAATAATTATCACTACTTCCGCTAAAATGAAACATATTTTTAGCAAGCAATAAAATCAATAAAGTTCCTAATCCAAAAACCGTTGTTTGTACCAAAGCTTTTTGTTGCAGTTTAGGATCTCCATTTAACTTAAAAAAAGATTGAATTCCCATTACAGCCAAGACAGGAAAACATAATTCTAAAATAACCTGAATGGAAGAAACTGCCCTGAACTTATCGTACATCGGAACGTAATCAATAAAGAAATCCGTTAGCAACGAAAAGTTTTTTCCCCAAGAAAGGACTAAAGAAAATAATGCTCCACCCAAAAACACATATTTTATTTTTCGATCATCAATAAACAACGCCAAAACTCCAAGAAAGAATACTACAATACCAATATATGCAGGCGCGGCAACAATAGGCTGGTCTCCCCAATAAGTTGGCATTCCCGAAACAAAATCTTCTGCCTGATCATAAGGTACTCCATGTTCTATCATAAAAGAATACATTCGACTGTCTTTACCTATATTTTCATGGTTTGACCCGCCAAAAAGCCTAGGCGCAATAAGATTAAAGCTTTCAGCTATTCCGTAACTATATTCTGTAATATATTCGCGGCTTAAGGCATTTTCATTAGTCTTTTTAGACCCATCCGGGTTGAAAGTCAGTTCGCTGTTGCTTCGTGTGCTGAATTTTGCATATTCGCTTGTTGCCATTAAATTGGTAGCATTTGCTCCAATAGCAAAAATTCCGGCAATTGCTAAAACTCCAACTGCAATCCCAAGTTCTTTAAACTGTTTTTCTTTAATAAAATTAAAAGCAAAATATCCAGAAAGGATCAATAGGAAAATCAATAGGTAATAAGTCATCTGAAAGTGGTTCGCATTTACTTCAAGTGCAACCGAAAACATCGTAAGGAGCCCCCCCCAAATGTATTTTTTTTGAAAAACCAGTATAAAACCCGCAATTACCAACGGCATATATGCAATTGCATGAGCTTTTGCGTTATGCCCAACTCCAAGAATTATAATTAAATAAGTAGAAAAACCAAACGCAATTGCACCAATAAATGCTTTTAAAGGATCCGTTTTTAAAACCAGAAGCAAACCATAAAAACCTAAGAAATATAGAAATAAATAATCTGCAGGACGAGGTAGAAAACGTAAAACATCATCTACTTTACCTACAAAATCATTTGGATAATTTGCTCCTAATTGATAAGTGGGCATCCCTCCAAAAGCAGAATTCGTCCAGTATGGCTCTGTATTTTCGGCCGCTCTGAAATCATTTTGCTCTTTTGCCATTCCGGTATATTGAGCAATATCAGACTGGAAAATTTGTTTCCCCTGCAATACAGGGTAAAAATAAATTAATGATACAAGAATAAAGCCCAGAATTACAAGGGCATGCGGATAGAACTTATTTACTATTTTCAATTTTGGGTGGTTTGGTTAAATGATGAATCCTGATTGTTTCAGAATACAAACTTAATCTATTTCTTCGTAATCAACATAATCGCCAACCTTTTTGGTTTCGCGGGGCTTTTTTGCATGAGCAGTATTGATGATTATCTCATCATTATTATTGCTCCTGGTGCTTTGCCATGAATTATCCTGACTATATTGTTGTTGCCTCTGAAAATTTTCTCCGGCTTTTTCTACCGCTTTTTTAACCAGTACAGGCAAAAATATTTTAGCTAAAAATTTAAAAATATAATAAAAAGCTATTACCCACATTATGGTTTTAAGGAACCCTGAAAATGATGCTTCTTGCATAATTGTATAATTTTTTTCAAAATTAATAAAACCATCCTTCAAAATTAAAATATCAATCTTAAATAAATAATAAAATATAGTACATTTGAAAACGTTATTACTTTTTAATCAAAAAATACATATATGTTAAAAATTAAAAACTTTTTGATAGCTTGTCTATTTTTACTCCCACAATACTTTTTTTCTCAACATACAGATGTTATAAATTCAAATCGTCCAGGTGAAACTATGTCTGCCTTCTCAGTCGGAAAGTCGGTAATACAAGGTGAGGTTGGTCTATATGGTATACATGAAAAACACTCTCTACAAGATTATGAAGCTACAGGTTTTGGTACTGATTTTACCATTCGTTGGGGGCTTTTTCACGAGCAGCTTGAATTTATAGGAGATATTCAATATCAAAACGAAAAGTTCACAACTCCAGCCACCACTTTTAGAAAAAGCAACTTCAGACAAACCGTTTTCGGCGCAAAATACTTAATTTATGACCCTTTTAAACGTTACAATAAAGACATCAATATTTACAGTTATAATGCAAACAAAAAATTCAGCTGGCGTCAATTAATACCTGCAATTTCAATCTTTGCAGGTGCTAATTTTGTACTCAGGGACAACCCATATGCTTATAATACAAATACACTCAATTATTATTCAAACAAATTCAATGTCAGTCCTAAGCTAATGTTAATCACACAAAACCATTTTGGTGACGGAAGATGGGTACTGGTAACAAATCTTATTGCAGATTACATATCATCCGACAATCCAGGTTATGGATATGTCCTAACACTGACAAGAGGATTCAATAGCAAATGGTCCGGTTTTCTTGAGAATCAGGGCTACAAAAGCGACTTGTACAGCGATGCTATTGTAAGAGGAGGTGCAGCTTATTTATTATCGAGAAATGTACAAGTTGATGCTTCAGTTAGCAAAAATTTAAAAAATTCACCATCATTATTATATGGAGGAATTGGTTTTTCTATCCGTTATGATGACAAACATAAAAACAAACTTGTGAATTACGGCAAAGCAAAAAAGGTAAAAAAGACAAAAGACAAGAAAGACAAGAACAAAGTAGAGGAGCCAACAGAAGAAGAAATAATAGACTATCAGCAGAAAGAGCGTGAAAGAAAAGCTAAATATGAATAAGTTTTAACTCTCCAAAAATGAATTTCTTTACTCTAAGAATTTAAATAAAATACATTAATGATTACAATTAAAGAAGCCAAAACAAAAAAGGAACTAACAGAATATATCAAATTCCCTTTTTCCTTATACAAGGATAATCCGTATTGGGTCCCCCCTATTATCTCAGATGAATTAGAATCATTTGATAAAACAAAAAATCCGGCTTTTGAAAATGCTGAGGCTTATTTTTACATGGCCTATAAAAACGATAAAGTTGTTGGAAGGATTACCGCGATTATAAACTGGTCTGAAGTAAATAATCAGCATAAAAGAAAAGTTCGTTTTGGCTGGTTTGATGTCATCGACGATATTGAAGTAACGAAAGCTTTACTGGAAAAAGTGTATGAATTAGGAAAACAGCACAAACTGGAACACATGGAAGGCCCAATGGGTTTCTCAAATCTTGACAAGGTTGGAGTTCTTACAGAAGGTTTTGACCAGGTGGGAACTATGATTACATGGTACAACAACGAATACTATGTAAGACATTTTGAACAATTAGGCTTTCAGGTAGAAAAACAATATATCGAAAGTATTTTCCCGTTTTCAAACGTAAAACCAGAATTTTTCCAGAAAGCACAGGAACTTATCAAAAAGAGATATGGCTTAAAATCGCTAACTTTTACAAAAACAAAAGACATTATGCCACATGTTGACAAAATGTTTGATCTGTTCAATGAATCGTACGAAAAACTAGCTTCGTTTGTTGCCATATCTGATATTCAGAAAGAATATTTCAAAAAAAAATATATCAGTTTTATAAATCCTGAATATATTAAGTTTGTGGTCGATAAAGATGATAAATTAATCGCTTTCAGTATTGTAATGCCTAGTTTTACTGAAGCTTTACAAAAAATAAAAGGAAAACTTTTTCCATTTGGTTTCCTTCATTTATTAAGAGCAAAAAAACACAGTAAGGATGTTGTTTTTTATCTTATAGGCATTCACCCTGAATATCAGAACAAAGGTGTTACAGCAATTATTTTTGACGAATATTATAAAACTTTCTCTGAAAAAGGTATTCGGAACTGTATTAGAACCCCTGAGTTACTTGAGAACAACGCCATTCATTTACTATGGAAAAATTTTGATCCGATAATTCACTGCCAAAGAAAAACGTATCGAAAAGACTTAGCTCAGTGGACTTAACAAAACACAATTTGAATTATAAAAAAGGTCGAAATTAAAATTAATTTCGACCTTTTTTATTTAAAGAAATATTTATTTCTTTTTATTATTCTGAGCTTTTTTAGCAGCTTCCTGCTGCTCCATTACTTCCTGAAGACGCTGTTGAAACTTACTAGGCTTTTTAGGCTCTCTTTGTTTGTTTTCCTGAATCTGAGCATGAATTTTATCACTGTCAACAATATAATTCTTAATTACAAACATAATTCCGATTGTGATTAAATTCGAAATAAAGTTGTACAAACTCAATCCAGCTCCATAGCTGTTAAAGAAAATTAACATCATTAATGGCGAAACATAAATCATGATTTTCATCATTTTAGCCATATCCGGCATACCTTCCTGCTGTGGAGCAGCCATTTGTTGATCTCCTGAAGTCATTTTCATGTAGAAGAAAATCGCAATTGCTGCCAAAATTGGAAACAAACTGATATGATCCCCGTACAATGGAATATGAAATGGTAGTTTTAGAACAGAGTCAAAAGAGGACAAATCATCAGCCCAAAGGAAACCTTTTTGTCTTAATTCAAAAGCAGAAGGAAAGAACTGAAATGATGCATACATAAAAGGAAGCTGAATCAATGCCGGAATACAACCTGCCATTGGATTTACTCCTGCTTTATTGTATAATTTCATTGTCTCCTGCTGTTTCTTCATTGGATCTTTTTTGTATTTTTCTCCCAATTCAGTAATATCAGGTCTTAAAACTTTCATTTTTGCCTGTGACAAGAATGATTTATATGTAATTGGCGACATTGCCAATTTAATTATAATCGTGAAGATGATAATTGCAATTCCTAATGACAATCCAATTGTTGAGCTTAAGAAACCAAATAATGGAATAAAAATCCATTTGTTAATCCAGCCAAAAATCCCCCATCCTAAAGGAATAATTTTTTCAAAGCTTTTATCATATGATTTTAAAACTTTATAGTCTGCAGGTCCAAAATACCAGCTCATTTTATAATCAATTTCACCGCTTGTGAAAGCCAGGGGAACCGTTGCTTTAAATTGCTTAGTAAAGACTGTATCTATTTTTTCATCTTTAACTAAATTCTCCGAAACTAATTGCGATTTTTCAAAAGAAGTATTTGTTTGCAGAATAGTAGTGAAGAAATGCTGTTTAAATGCAATATAATCCACTTTTTCAGGCGTTTCTTCTTTATGATCGCCCTGACCTACATAACTTTCTTTTCCATCTTCGTAATTATAATAAATTTCTGCATAACGATTTTCATAAGAAATGCTTTTCTCATTTCTATACGTTTTCAGATCCCATTGCAAATCCAATGGTTTAGCAGAATTCAGAACTTTATTCAGACCTTGTGAACGAATATCAAAGCCAACTAAATAATCATTTGGTTTTAATACATATTTGTATTCTAGAAATTCGTTAGCCCCTGCTTTTAAGCGCATCGTTAAAACCTGATCGGCACCAGCTTTAGCCAGTGTAGGCTCAAAAAACAAATCTTTAGAATTTAAAGTTCTGTTATCTGTTGTTAATAACTGAATATTTAGGTTCGAATTATTGTTTTTAATCAATTCAACTAACTGATTTGAACCTTTATGGAATTTTTCGAACTCTTTTAAAGTTGCTTCGACAATATAACCGCCTTTATTAGCGATTTTAAGTTTAATTTTTTCGTTTTCGATTGTAGTAAAAGAATCTTTTGCAGAAGGAAGAGTCGCTGAATAAGCAAAACCACCTAATGTTTTTTGCAATTTTGCCAATTGAACAGTATCTCCCGGAGTTACAGCTGCCGCTGGTGAAGCAGCAGTTTTAGCTTTATCTGCCTTAGCCTGGGCTTCCTGTTTAGCTACTAATTCTTTCTTGGCTCTTTCTGCAGCAATTTCCTTATCAGAAGGTTGATTTTGGTACATAATCCAAAGCAAAATTCCAAATATCAATACAAAGCCAATGATTGAATTAAGGTCTAATTTTTTTTCTTCCATTATAATTTAAAAAAGTTATTCATTACAGGCAATTAGTTGTGAGTTATACTCAGAAGTTACACCTAAGAATATTAATTATTATTTTTTATGAGAATTAACCGCTGCAGCCACAAAGTTTACGAAAATAGGATGTGGATTTGCGACCGTACTTTTGTATTCCGGATGATATTGTACACCAATGAAAAACGGGTGGTTTTCAAGCTCAACAATTTCAACCAAACCTGTGTCAGGATTAACTCCTGAAGCAATCAAACCTGCTTTTTGCAATTCATCCTTATACTTGTTATTGTACTCATAACGGTGACGGTGACGCTCTGAAATAGTTTTTTCACCGTAAATTTTATGCGCTAAAGTGTTTGGTTTAATATCGCATTTCCAAGCCCCAAGACGCATAGTTCCACCTTTGTCAGTAATTGTTTTTTGCTCTTCCATCAAATTTACTACAGGATGTTTTGTTTTCTCGTTCATCTCTGTAGAATTTGCTTCAGCATATCCTAAAATATTTCTTGAATATTCAATAACTGACATTTGCATTCCTAAACAAATTCCGAAGAACGGAATATTATTTTCACGAGCATAACGAACAGCCTCTATTTTACCTTCAATACCTCTTTCACCAAAACCAGGTGCAACTAAAACTCCGTCAAGAACTCCTAGTTTTTCTGCAACATTATCAATATTAATATGTTCTGAGTGAATTGAAATTACATTTACTTTAGTTTCATTGGCGGCTCCAGCATGAATAAACGCCTCCAAAATAGATTTGTAACAATCCTGCATTTCCACATATTTACCAATCAAACCAATATTTACAGTATGTTTAGGCGTTTTTAATCTTCTTAAAAAAGTATTCCATGTCTTTAGATCCGGAGCAGCTTTTTTAGGTAAATCTAATTTCTTTAAAGCCACAACATCCAATCCTTCTTCAAGCATCAAATTTGGAACTTCATATATTGTTGAAGCATCAATAGACTGAATAACCGCTTCTTTTTTAACATTACAAAACAGAGCTAGTTTGCTACGCAATTCCTGAGACAATTCATGCTCAGTTCTGCATACTAGAATATCAGCTTTGATTCCACTCTCCATCAAAGTTTTTACAGAGTGCTGTGTTGGTTTTGTTTTCAATTCGCCGGCAGCAGCTAAAAATGGTACTAAAGTCAAATGAATAACGATTCCATTGTTTTCTCCAAGCTCCCAAACTAACTGACGGACAGATTCTATATAAGGTAATGACTCAATGTCCCCCACAGTTCCGCCAATCTCAGTAATTACGATATCATAATCCCCGGATTTGCCCAGAATTTGCATTCTGTCTTTTATCTCGTTTGTAATATGAGGAACAACCTGAACTGTTTTTCCTAGAAATTCCCCTCTTCTTTCTTTTTCAATAACCGAAAGATAAACCCTTCCTGTAGTTACGTTATTAGCCTGAGAAGTAGGAACATTTAAAAAACGCTCATAATGACCTAAGTCTAAATCCGTTTCTGCACCGTCATCTGTTACATAACATTCACCATGTTCGTACGGATTCAAAGTTCCCGGATCGACATTGATATACGGGTCAAATTTCTGAATAGTAGTACGATATCCTCTTCCTTGTAACAATTTTGCCAAAGATGCTGCAATAATCCCTTTTCCTAAAGAAGAAGTCACACCGCCTGTAACAAAAATATATTTTGTTTGATTCATTCTGTTTAGTTTGTATTGTAGTTGTGTAAAAAACTTGGCAAAAGTACAATTTAATTAGACAATTTGCTAATTAGAAATTTAGAAAATGTGTCAATTGGAAAATTTAAGAAATAGACAAGTGATAATTAGAAAACAATGAATTAAATTCATTTTAAAGTCATATTCTAAAGTTATCTCTCTAAACATTTATCTAATTTTCTAATTCCTCATGATCCAATTCTTTTAAGGCTTGGGGTATTGTTTTTTGATATTTCTGATTAATTCCTCTAAACCATTTAATTTTAGTTCATAAACAAGCTGAAGCTGTTGCCCTAATTCGCCTTTTGGAAAGCCTTTATTATGATACCAAACCACATAATATTCCGGCAAATCAATTAAAAAACGTCCTTCATATTTCCCGAAGGGCATTTTAGTATGAGCCAGTTTTATGAGTTGCTTTTTTTCCTGTTCCATTTTTTAAAATAAAAAAGAAGCAAGAAAAAGAATATAGATTGATTCTTTTTCCCGCTTCTTTAAATGCTATAATTGTATTCTTATTTCCAGTTGAAAGTAATTCTTTTTTCTATATCAGAATTTAAACTCAAAAATACCGGACAAGTCATTGCAGCACGCTCCAGAATTGTTCTGCTTTTTTCGTCAGCATTACTTATCAGTTCAAAAACGACTTCAATTGCACCAATTCTTCTTGGCTCAGCATTCATTATTTTAGTTACTTCAGCTGTCGAATCTACTAAATCTACATTTAAATCCCGGGCTTTGATTCCCATAATTGTAAACATGCAACTTGCCAAAGCATTTGCCACCGTATCTGTTGGAGAAAATGCTTCTCCTTTTCCGTTATTATCTAATGGCGCATCTGAAACGATTTCGCTTCCTGACTGCACATGAATTGATTTTGTTCTTAAATCGCCTAAATAGGTTACTTTTGATGTCATTAATTTGCTACTTTTAAAGTTAAGTCTGAATCATAATATAAAATGTAAACACCTTTATTAGCGTGTCCCCCATCTTCTTTTTTATAATATTGAAATTTATTATCAACCTGCTCCGTTGTTATTAAATCTGCCGTTTCCTGATATGTTTTCCCCTGCACCAAACGCATCATGGTATCAAAAGTAACATCAAAACCACGGGTTGCATAAGTATTTGGATTCACTTTATTTTTCAGTTTGTATTCTTTTTCAAAAATCAACACTTTAGCTTCGTCACTTTCACGGGTAACTGAAGGATACATCAATTTTAATTTTACCAGATTTTCAAAATTAATTTCATCTGTATCCAATGTACTGTTTGGCTCCAGTATTACCAATTGTATCTGACAAGTTTTCTGAGCATCTATTAACGCTTTTATAGTTGCTTTAATCATTGCTGTATTACCTGTTTCCATTACTACATAATTCATTTTTCCAGGAAACAACAAACTTTTCAAATTCGCAACATCCAAACCTCCTGTTTCGGTTAAAGAAGCAAAAACAACTCCTCTTTGGTTTTGTTTGATGTAACTGATGACAGATTCCTTTTTCTTATCTACTACTGCAACAATATTACCGTTTTTAGAACGCATATAATCAAAAACAGTATTTCTGACCACATCATTGGTTGGTATTGACTGATACAAATTATCAATTGGATTTGCAGAATCCTTGGACAATGGCGAAATTACAGGAACATTATGCAAACGTAATGTATTAGCCGTTGTTTCAGCATTAGTCTGATAAAACGGACCTATTATCGCATTAGCATCCTGCAATTTATTCTGCGTAATTAAACTCGGAATATTTGAAGTGTTTTTTGTCTCCTGTGAATCATAAATTGAAATATCAATTGGCAGTTTTAAAGTTTTTGCCGAATCAATTGCCATCATTGCTCCTGAATAAAAATCCAGCGTCATATTTAAAAACTTATCCGTCTTTACACGACTCGCAAAACCTACTGTGTCATTCTGAATTTTAGCAATATTAAAAGGCAACAACAAAACGAGCTTTTTACGTTCATTCTGACCTCTCTTTTTGCTTAATTCAACTACTTCCGGATCAGCAGAAACAGTTTCTGATTTTACTTTTTCAAGAATTTGAATCCCGCCTTTATTTTCTGCGGGTTTTTCAGTTTGCCTTGGTTCTTCTTTTACAATAATTGGTACAGGAGCAACATATCCTGACGGAACTTTCAAAACCATTCCTTCTTTTACACCTTCAGAAAGAGTGGGATTTAAATCTGTCAATTCTTCCTGAGTAAGGTGAAATGTTCTTCCTAAACTATAAAAAGTTTCTTTTGGTTTTACCTGATACTCCATATAAGTAGTCACTTTTTTTGAATTATCAGCAGACTTTTTAGCCTCAGAGGGTTTTACAGTATTTGCAACAGAAGCTGCAGCTTCTGTTTTTGGAGCCGTTCCTTTTATTGTTAATCGATATCCAACAGGTAAACTCGAAACAATTTCAGGATTACGTTTTTCTAAATCTTCAATAGTTGTATTATATTTTTTCGCAATAGAAAACTTGGTTTCCTTTGCCACAACATCGTGATAAACATACTTTTCAGATACTTTATCCTTTGTTTTTTTATTTGTAGCAACATTTTTTGCAGCAGAACCCTTTGCCGGAATTACCAATTTCTGACCAATCTGAACGCCATTTTTTTCCAAAAATGGATTTGCAGCCTTTAAATCCTCATCTGAAATATCATATTTTTTTTCGATACTGTAAAAGGTTTCTTTTGGCTGTACTTCATGAATAACTTCTTTGGTATTCCCTTTTTTAGGTGAAGTTTCATCTTTTTTAGCCAATACAGACTTACCGCTGCTATTTGGAATCAACAAAACTGTGTTCGGCTTCAAAGAAGTTCTTGCATCCGGATTTAACTGGTAAATATCATAAGGCGTAACCTTAAATTTTTGAGCAATCTGATTGATAGTTTCTCCTGCTGACACAGTATATTTAACCACTTTTCCCTGAGAAAAAGCAGAACACGTCATAAAAAAAACAATAGAAAAAAATGTGAAAAAATATTTCATAATAGATATTAAAAACAATTATTCTTTAATGCGAACAAGATACTAATTTCTGCTTAAAACAAAAATCAGTCCGAAAGTTAATTCTTTACTAATTATTGTCTAAGATCAATTTCTGCCTTAGCAATAATAATGTCTTTATATAACTCATTTTCTTCCTTTTTCTTGCATTGGTATAAAACTTCCTCCATATTATTATATCTATCCGAATATACATAATAAGAAAGACTGTTAATATTAAAAAAGAAACTTGCATTAAAATCTCCTGAATCAATGAGCTTCATAATGAATGAATCCCGTGGAGCAGCATCTGTAAATGTACCTAAAACCAAATAATATCCATTTGGAACTTCTTTAAGATTATCAAAAACTTCAATTTTTATGTTTTTTTCATTTTTAAACGGATTTTCTTTGAGCTCCTTTTTCATTTCTTCCAGTGAAACAGTTTTCGAATTTTCAGTTAAACCTGATTTGTTTTGATTTTTAATGGCCTCATCCTGATATTTTTTTAGTTTCACCAAAGCGAGTTTATCATCAAATTTCCTGGCTTCCATGCTATAATAAGAAGCTTTGCTGATATGCCGTTTCACCTCAATTTTTTTCTGGACATCTAAAGAATCAATTTTTGCAATTAAAAGCTGGTTTTGTACATCAACCTGTTCCTGCTCAATCTTGTAGCGTTTAATTTCTTCTAAAGAAAGCCTTTGCTGGATTGATGTGGTATTGTTCTTTTTTTCGTTTTCGCGTATTTTTTTCTTGTATTCCTGATTCTCTTCTACGGCAATCTTTTCAACTTTATTCATTAAACCAGCATATGCCTTTCGGTTTTCAGCCAGTTCTTTTTTTAACTGAGAAGACAATTCACTTGTTTGGCCAATACTTTCATAAGATTGTTTCTCCAAACGTTTTGATTCGTTGATATTCATAACATCCATACGTTTCAATTCGTCCAAATCATTGTTCATCGTATTGACTAAAGAATCTAATTTTGTCATTAAAATATCCTGTACATTTTTATTCGCTTCTAAAACCAACCGCAATTTTTCAACAGAATTTTCTTTAGAGCCATTAAGATCATTCAGGTTCATTTTCAAATCATTGATTTTTATAATCTTCTGATTCATTTCTTTCTGAATAACCAATCTGTCTTTCAAATCATCTATTTCAACTGTTTTGGCTTTTGTCTTTTCAACCACCACTTGTTTTTCGGCCAAAGCCAGCATTAGCTCTTCATTTTCATTTGCAGGTTTAATGGCTGTAGTATTGATAGCTAATTTATTTCCAACGACTAATCCATTTACAATTTCGGGATTTTGTGACTCTAACTGATCGATTGTAATACCATATTTTTTGGAAATTGAAAATTTTGTTTCCTTAGCCTCAACCACGTGAAAGAAAGTTTCCGGGTTGATTACACGAAGTCTTCCATCGAGCGTTTTTCTTTTATTCGGAATAACAATTGTTTGACCAATTTGCAATCCGTTTTGGAGTAAATCTTTATTCAAATTTTCAAGATCCTGAACCGAAACATTATATTGCCTGGCAATACTAAACAAAGATTCTTTAGCCACAACCTGATGTTTAAACTTAGAAGAAACAGAAATTTCAGTTTTTGGAGGATTCAAAATGTTTTGTGGAATTACCAATTCCTGACCAGCCTGAAGTCCGTTGACAAGGATTTCTTTATTGGCTTCTGAAATCGTCTCCTGAGAAACTTTGTATTTTTTTGATAAACCGTAAAGTGTTTCCTTTTCTCCAACAATATGGGTAATCCGTTTGTCTGATTTTGGTTTTTCTGGAGAATGAACCGGAACCTTAATAATCTGATTGTCCTTGATTCCGTTTTGCGATTCGGGATTGAGTTTATAGATTTCATCTACAGAAACCTTATATTTTTGAGCTATAAAATAAGCAGTTTCTCCCTTTTGAATTTTGTGCTCAATAATTGAATCTTGTGCCGTTATTTTGTTAAAAGACAAAATAAACACAAGAGAAATCGTTAAAAGTTCTCTCATAAATAGTAGGTTATAAAAAATTAAGGCCTTACAAATGTAAGACCTTAATTTTAAAAATAATACTATTCCCACTCAATTGTTGCAGGTGGTTTTGAACTTATGTCGTAAACTACACGATTCACGCCTTTTACCTTGTTGATAATGTCATTTGACACTTTCATCAGGAAATCGTAAGGTAAATGAACCCAGTCAGCCGTCATACCATCTGTTGATTCAACAGCTCTCAACGCAACTACTTTTTCGTATGTACGCTCATCGCCCATTACTCCAACAGAATTCACCGGAAGCAAAATTGCTCCTGCCTGCCAAACCTTATCGTATAATCCCCAGGATTTTAATCCTTCGATAAAAACAGAATCTACATCTTGTAAAATCCTAACTTTCTCCTGAGTAATATCACCTAAAATTCTAATTGACAATCCAGGTCCAGGGAAAGGGTGTCTTCCTAATAATTCAGGATCTATTCCTAAAGTAGCTCCTACTCTTCTTACTTCGTCTTTAAAAAGCATTCTAAGCGGTTCTACAATTTTTAATTTCATATAATCCGGCAATCCACCAACATTGTGGTGTGATTTAATAGTTGCAGAAGGTCCTTTTACAGAAACAGACTCAATAACATCAGGATAAATTGTTCCTTGTGCCAGCCATTTTACGTCTTCTAATAAATGTGATTCATCATCAAAAACTTCGATAAATACACGACCAATTGTTTTACGTTTGGTTTCAGGATCACTGATTCCTGCTAATTCGCCAAGAAAACGATCTCCGGCATCTACTCCTTTTACATTTAGTCCCATTCCTTTGTATTGATCTAACACACTTTGGAATTCATTTTTACGAAGTAAACCGTTGTTTACAAAAATGCAATATAAGTTTTGTCCAATTGCTTTGTTTAATAAAACTGCCGCTACTGTAGAATCCACTCCTCCTGATAAACCAAGAACAACTTTGTCGTTTCCTAGTTTTTCTTTTAATTCTGCTACCATTTCATCAACGAAAGCATTTGGAGTAAAGTTTTGAGGAACTTCAGCAATTTTCACTAAGAAATTCTCCAACATCTTTTTTCCATCTGTTGAATGGTAAACTTCCGGATGGTATTGAATAGCATAAGTAGTTTCTCCTTCAATTTTGTAAGCAGCAAATTCCACATCATGTGTACTTGCTAATTTTACAGCATTTGCCGGAAGCGCTTTAATACTATCACTATGGCTCATCCAAACCTGGCTGTTTTCTGAAACTCCTTCAAAAAAAGTTTCATTTTCTTTAATATAAGACAAGTTGGCTCTTCCGTATTCTCTTGTATTTGAAGCTGCTACTTCACCTCCGCTGAAATGAGCCAAATACTGAGCTCCATAACAAACAGCAAGCAAAGGCATTTTGCCTCTAATTTGCGATAAATCAGGATGTGGTGCATCTTCTCCTCTAACAGAGAAAGGACTTCCTCCTAAAATTACGGCTTTATAACTTGATAAATCACTTGGAATGTGATTGTAAGGAAAAATTTCGCAGAATATATTTAATTCGCGAACTCTACGCGCAATAAGCTGTGTATATTGCGATCCGAAATCTAAAATAAGTACGTTGTGTTGCATGCGCAAAAATACTTTTTATATTCGAAAATGAAAAATTGATTTTTGATTTTTTTTCTTTTTGAACACCAAGACGTTAAACATCTGTAAATCTGAAATATAAATTTTAGAAACAATAAAAAATCCTGTTTCTTAAAAAAAGACAAATCCAAACTTTAAACAATTTCGTATCTGCAGAGATAACCTATTATATTAACTATGAAATCAAAACTTGTTTTCTTCGCATTTTTATCTACATTATTTTTGAGTTCCTGTGATGCTATTGATGATTTATTGACCTTCAATATTTCAAATGAAGCTTCTATTAAAATTAAAAGTACCTCTCCAATCAATTTGCCTTCTGAAATTATTACGCCAGAAGTCACTACAAATTCTTCTTCCGAATTTGAAAACAACAAAACTAAAGCCAGTATGGTTAAAGATGTAAAAATAAGATCTTTAAAACTATCCATTTCGGATCCTTCAGATAAAACGTTTACGTTTTTAAAATCAGTACATCTTTATATTTCTACTACCGGTTCTAACGAAATAGAACTGGCTTATCTTGACAATATTAGTACAACAGCAAATATGATAGATTTAATATGTACGGATAAAAGATTAGATCAGTATATCAAAGCCGAGAGCTATAAAATCAGAACAAAAGTTACATTAAAAGAAACCTTAACTAAAGATGTAACGATAAAAGCAAATATGAAGTTTAAGGTAACTGCGGATCCTTTTTAATCCAAAAACACGAAGTTTTCAATCAAAAAAGTTTATATAAACAATTTTTAAGGAATTACTCTTTCGTTGCAATAATAGTAGCTTTAAAACCAGCCGCAAGATTATTCCAGTAATCATTGGTTACCAGAGTACCTTTATCATCATAAACCTGGATTTCAGCTGTATTGCCTCCTAAAGAACCTATATTTAATGCCTCAAAATCCAATTTATTAAAACCATTAACAAGTATGATTTTTACTTGTTTATAATTACTATCCAAAAACAATTGATTTTGAATAACCTGATCATTAGAAGAAATTTTAACCAAATCACCGTCGATAGCACCAAAATCTCTTAATTTAACAATAAAATAAGCTGACTTCGTTCTTATTTCGCCCAAAGAAATATTTTTCTTGACCAATTCTCCCCTGCCCTCTTTTAATCCGGCTTCTTTTAAAGCTTTATCAAGATCTTTTTCCATTTTAGGAACATATCGGTCTCCCGGGTTAGCAAAATCATTTTTAGGGGTCATAGAAAAGGTGTTTTTTTCTTCACCAATCTGAAATCTGGACTTTGGAGTTATACTCGTATTATCAAAAACATTCGGGGTTTTAATACTTGGAATATCTGAATTTTGTGTCTGTGGATTTTTAACTTCAGGAGCAGGTATATTTTTAGGCTTAGCATCAAACTTTGGTGCTGGAATAGATTTAAAACCAGAATTAAATTCTCTCTGAGCAGAAGCAGTCAGGAAAGTAAAAAATAATATGAATAATAAAATATGCTTCATTGAAAAGGTATTATCGAATCGGCTTTTAAAATTTTATAAAAATCAATATTCAGGTCTCGCAAAAATAACATAATTTAATTACTGACTGTCGGTTTAAGAATTTTATAACAATATATTAGGCTAATTTTTGGAAGCAAAAAACCTGCCATTTATTTGATGCTATTCAAATATCAATTATGAAGTGCATGAGGGATTGGAGCGATATCCTTTTATGGAGAGAAACGGAATAAAAGATTTAGCGGAAAGCCCGGCCCGCTTTTTTTTGCGGGACATGCCCAAATCATTCTAAATTATAACAAAAAGAAGTTATTTCTTGATAAAGGATTAGTATAGAATTAATGATATTGTAATTCTATTTTTTTAAATTGCAAGCCATTAATCTAACTACAAAATACTTTAAAGTATTTTGAAAAATTATAAAAAAATGAAAAGAGAAAACATCTTAACAGGATCACCGTGGGAAGACAAAATGGGATATTGTCGTGCCGTAAGAATTGGCAATATTATTGAGGTTTCGGGCACTGTGGCTATTGTTGATGGCGAAAAAGTAAAAGCCGATGATGCTTATGCACAAACTTACAATATTCTGGAACGCATTGAAAAAGTATTAGAAGATTTGAATGTTGGAATGAAAGATGTCATCAGAACACGAATTTTCACTACAGATATCTCTACTTTCGAAGATGTAGCAAAGGCACATGCAGTTTTTTTCAAGGATGTAAAGCCAACTACCGGTTTTTATGAAATCAGCAAACTTGTTGCTCCTGAATATTTAGTCGAAATTGAGTTTACCGCTGTAGTACAGGAATAATTTTTTTGCCACGAATTTCATCAGGAACTTTTAAAATTCGTTTTAATTGATGAAATTCGTGGCAAAACTTCTTTAAATGAATCTTCAAAAATTAAAAGAAATACTTCTGACAATTTTCAAATGGATTTTCATTTGTGTTTTAATTGGCTTCTTTTCAGGATCTGCATCAGCTTTTTTCTTAGTTTCACTGGAATTTGTTACACAATTTAGAATCCAACACCAGTGGATTATCTGGCTGTTACCTCTAGGCGGGCTATTAGTTGGATTCAGTTATTACTATTGGGGAGAATCTGTTGTAAAAGGCAATAACTTGCTATTAGAGGAATATGAAAATCCTCAGAAAGTAATTCCGCTTAAAATGGCTCCTTTAGTACTTTTAGGAACCTTACTTACCCACTTATTTGGCGGATCTGCAGGACGTGAAGGAACTGCTGTACAAATGGGCGGTGCTATCGCTGATCAATTCACAAAACTTTTCAAATTAGATAATTCCGAAAGAAAAATTCTGATTATTCTTGGAATCAGCGCAGGTTTTGCATCCGTTTTCGGAACTCCATTGGCAGGTGCTATCTTTGCGCTTGAAGTTTTATATTTCAGTAAAATCAATTTTAAAAGCATTGTTTTGTCATTTTTAGTGGCATATGTCGCTTATTTTACTGTTGAGTTTTGGCAGGTGAAACATACCCATTATAATATTCCGGTTGTTCCGGAATTCAATTTTTCTACCTTATTATACACAATTATCATTGGAATCCTATCTGGTTTGGCTGCTTTACTTTTTTCAAGAAATGCTCATTTTTGGAATTCTTTTTTTTCAAAAAATATAAAATTTCCACCATTAAGACCTTTTATTGGCGGAACCATTTTAGCCATTGCCTTTGCAGGTTTCGGACTCACAAAATTTTCTGGGTTAGGCGTTCCGGTAATTGTAGATTCTTTTTCAAATTCTAATCCATGGTATGACTTTTTGCTTAAAATTTTATTTACCGGATTTACTTTGGGTGCCGGCTTTAAAGGCGGCGAAGTAACACCTTTATTTTTTGTGGGCGCTACTTTAGGAAGTGCTTTATCTCTTATTATTCCGATGCCAATTGCACTTTTGGCTGGTCTGGGATTTGTAGCTGTATTTTCAGGCGCTACCCACACCCCCATTGCCTGCACTATCATGGGAATAGAATTATTTGGGATTCAGCCAGGAATTTTTATTGTGATTGCCTGTACAATAGCTTATTTCTCTTCGGGTCCTGTTGGGATTTATAAGTCTCAAATTGTAAAGGGCGCCAAATATAAATTGTATCAGAAATTACAAAGAAAAGAGCTGGAAAACCTTTGATTTTAAATTTCAGAATCTACAATATATTCAACACATCAATCATTATTGCAAAATAAGTCACTTCACGAAAACTTAAAACTCTTAACTAATCACTTTCAATCTATAAAAGTGTGTTAATCTCTAAAATGATTTCAGCATTACATTAAAAAAATGTAAATTCGCACACTATGAAAATACAAGATATTCAGGCAATACAGTTGTTGCTTGCTGCCCCAAAGAAAATTGTAATAATTCCGCACAGAGGACCAGATGGCGACGCTATGGGCTCTACGTTGGCACTATACCATTTTTTATTAAAAAACAATCATCAGCCAACTGTGATTGCTCCAAATGATTTTCCTGATTTTTTAGCCTGGCTTCCGGGTTCTGAAACTGTAAAAATATTTGAGAAAGACACTCAAAACTGCACCAGAATATTAGAAGAAGCTGAGTTGATTTTTACTCTTGATTTTAATGCTTTTCATCGTACAGGTGAAATGGAACATACTTTAGCCAGACTAACCGCTCCATTTATCATGATCGACCATCATGAAAAACCACATGATTATGCAGCTTATACGTATTCTGATACTTCTTTTGGTTCTACCTGCGAAATGATTTATAATTTCATTTTGTTTTTAAACAAAAAAGAAGACATAGATAAAACTATTGCAACCTGCATTTATACCGGAATATTAACTGATTCAGGTTCCTTTCGCTTTCCTAAAACAACAGGAAATACCCATCGTATAGTAGCAGAATTGATTGATTTCGGTGCAGATAATACAGAAATACCCGTTTTATTGTTTGATAATAGTTCATACAGCCGTCTACAACTGCTGGGACGAGCCTTGCAGAATATGAAAATTTTATCGGCATATAAAACTTCTTATACATCCCTAACTCAGGAGGAACTTGATTCCTTTAATTATGTAAAAGGCGATACAGAAGGAATAGTGAATTACGGACTAAGTATAAAAGATATTATTTTCACAGCTATTTTTATCGAAAACAAAGAAGAAAACATTATTAAAATATCCTTTCGTTCACAAGGCGGATTCGATGTAAATCAGTTTGCAAGAGATCATTTTAATGGTGGCGGACATATCAATGCTGCCGGAGGAAGATCAGAAGTTTCAATGGAAGAAACCCTGAAAAAGTTTGAAGATTTAGTAACTAAACTAAAAATATAACCCAATATGAACTACTTAAAACGAAGCATTTATACCTTGCTCTTTACTGTTTTATTTATTAGTTGTAAACATCACGAAGAAGCCAGAAGACCCATTTCTCAGGCTTCCGGTACTTTTATGAAGAAATCAGCCGACAGAAACAAAAAACTGGTTGCAAGTGAAGAGGATGTGATAAAAAAAATTATCAAAAACAATCCAAAAGTAAAATACTACGCCACCAGAAAAGGCTATTGGCTTTATTATGACGAAAAAAATCTAACCGATACACAAACCCCTAAAAAAGGAGATATAGCGTATTTCAATTTAGAGATAAAAGACATTGAAGGCAAAATCATCTATTCTGAAGCTGAACTTGGTCCACAAACGTATTATGTAGACAAACAAGATATCATGATGGGATTGAGAGACGGAATAAAGTTAATGCGTAAAAATGAAACCGTAACTTTCTTATTTCCATCCCATATTGCGTATGGATATCATGGAGACAACAAAAAAATCGGAACCAATCAATCGTTAATATGCACAGTTACTTTACGCAATTTCGTTCCGGATCCTACAGCCACAGGAGCGCCAGCTGCTGACTCTACAAAACAAACTACAGCCGGACAAACGGCAACGAAACAAACTCCAAAACCTACAGCAGCAAAACCAGTGGTTGTAGCTAAAAAAGATACAATAAACCCATAAAAACAACATTTTAAAAATGAAAAAGAGTATTTTACTATTACTATTAGCCGTTACTTCATTTTACTCCTGTAAAAACGAGCATAGCAATTTACCTGATGGTTTATATGCTGATATTGAAACCAACAAAGGACATATTATAGTTGCATTAGATTATAAAAAAGCACCTGTAACTGTTGCTAATTTTGTAACCTTAGCAGAAGGAAAGAATGAATTTGTAACTAAAGATTACCTGAAAAAAAAGCCTTTTTTCGACGGATTGAAATTTCACAGGGTTATTGAAAATTTCATGATTCAGACCGGAGATCCGGAAGGAACAGGCTCTGGAGATACCGGATATAAATTTAAAGATGAATTCTCAGATCTAAAATTTGACAAACCAGGTGTTCTGGCAATGGCAAATAATGGTCCGGGGACAAACAGCAGCCAATTCTTCATTACACATGTAGAAACTCCATGGTTAAACGATAAGCATACTATTTTTGGACATGTTGTTGAAGCAAAAGATCAGGAAGTAGTGAACAAAATACTTCAGGATGATACTGTTGTTGCTGTAACTATTATCAGAAATGGTGAAGAGGCTAAAAAGTTCGATGCCGTAAAAGTATTTCATGATTATTTTTCAGAGATCGCAAAAGAGCAAAGTAAATATGCCGGTGTTCAGAAAGAAAAAGCAGCTTCTTTGACTGCCTTAAAAGGAAAAGCTACAAAAACAAATAGTGGTTTGCAATATGTAATTACTGAAAAGGGATCAGGTAAAAAACCCACAACAGGTAAACAGGTATACATTAGCTACTCAGGTTTCCTAGAAGACGGAACTTTATTTGATTCAAGCTCTGCGGATATCTCAAAAACATTTGGAAAGTTTATTCAGGCAAAAGCGGATGCAAATCAGTATCAGGCAATTCCTTTTACAGCAGGGAGCAAACAAGGCTTAATTCCCGGATTTATTGAAGGGGTTGAAAAGCTTTCTTTTGGTGATAAGGCCGTACTTTTTATTCCATCTCATTTAGCTTATGGAGAAACCGGAGCTGGTGGAGTTATTCCTCCAAACGCTAACATTATTTTCGAAATTCAATTATTAGAAAAGCCATAATACATTTTAAAAACACATAATTTGAAATATAATGAAATATAAATTTTTATTTCTTTTTTGCCTGGCAATACTTAATATTCAAGCGCAAACTACTAAAAAACCTGCAGCGAAACCAAAAGCCACAACAACAAAACCAGCGTCAAAAACAACAGCTAAGACAAATAATCCTGCTGAAGGTATTTTTGCTACTATTTCAACTACAAAAGGCGATATTGTTTTGACTTTAGAATATGTAAAAGCACCTGTAACGGTTGCAAATTTTATTTCTTTAGCTGAAGGTAAAAATCCAAATGTTAAAGTAGAAAAACTGAAAGGCAAACCATTTTATGACGGATTAAAATTTCACAGAGTAATCAATGACTTTATGATTCAGGGTGGTGATCCCGATGGAAATGGCTCGGGTGGACCAGGGTATTCTTTCAAAGACGAATTCGTAAAAGAACTAATATTTGACAAAGGCGGTATTTTAGCAATGGCTAATTCAGGCCCTGCTACAAATGGAAGTCAGTTTTTTATCACACACAAAGAAACTCCGTGGTTAAACGGAAAACATACTATTTTTGGCCATGTGGTTTCAGGAATGGACAATGTAAACAAAATTGTTCAGGATGATATCATGACAAAAATTACTATTACCCGAAAAGGTGCTGCTGCTAAAAAATTTGATGCATTAAAAGTTATCTCTGACGATGCTAAAAAAGAGGAAGCAAAAAAATCTGAAGCTCAAAAAGTAGTTAAAGACAAAGCGGCTTATTTTGCAGCCACCAAAGCAAAAGCTACCACAACTGCGTCTGGGTTGAAATATGTGATTACACAAAAAGGAACTGGCACAAAAGGTGCCGAAGGATCTACTATTTATTTTCACTATGCAGGATATTTTGAAGACGGAAACCTTTTTGACAGTAGTATGGCTAATGTTGAAAAAGCTTACGGAAAATACAATCCTAACAGAGATGCACAGGGAGGTTATAAATCTTTTCCTTTCACTGTAGGAAAAAAAGACGGAATGATTCCAGGATTTATTGAAGCGCTTGATATGATGACAGACGGAGATAAAGCAATCTTTTTCCTTCCTTCAAATTTAGCTTATGGAGAAAAAGGTGCCGGAGGAGTAATTCCACCAAATGCAACTTTGATTTTTGAGATTGAAACCTCTGCCAAGCAGCAATAAAAATTTTCGATATAATTTATAAAACAAAACTCCATTATTTCTAATGGAGTTTTGTTTTTTTATACCATTCAGAAAAATTGTAAAATTGATATGTTACTTTTTTTCTCCTCTAATAAATTTACCTTCCTTCGTAAATTCAAGATCAATTTTGTTCGTTAAATCTACATCAAGGTCTTTGTGCCCATAATCGATATGGGTAATTTTTTCATTTGGATAATGTTTTGACACATATTCTTTTATATTTATCGGAATAAATTCAGTCGGGATAGGTTTATCTCCCCCATCAACTTCCCGATAAGCACCGTCTTTCCAGAATTCTACTTCAGTGCCGTCTTTCAGTTTTACTTCGTATCCTTTTTCTCCATGCTCAGCATCTTTTTTGACAGTTTCTACTGTTGTATTACTGAAATACTTTTTTAAAAATTCCTGTGCCGGCTTTGGTAATTCAGTAAGTTCAATTTTCTTCTGAGCGTTCGTCGATATTACAAAACCAAGTAATAATGCGACTGTTATTATTTTCATTTTCATAATTATTGTATTAAAGTTTTCATATTCACTAATTTACAATAAGTAAAAACACATTCAAACCAATTTAAGAAACCTTTAGTTTTTTTTATAAATCATACGGAATTAAAATCAAGGGGAGATTGATTCTCTTTTCCACGAATATTATGCAACCTCTTCCTGCTTGAATTTTAAACTGATAATTTTCCTGACAAAGAAATATGTTTAAAAAATTTAAGTCAACTGTAAATCTTAAATTGTGCTAATCGGATAATTTTAGTATCATTGCAATTCTATATTAATTCTATAGAGTAAATAAATATTATGCTAAAAAACGTTTTCAAAATATTCTTTATACTATTTATTTTAGCCATATTTAGAAGTCAGGCACAAGAAAAAGACAGCTTAGCCCGGCAGTTTTTAATGAATATCGAAATAAGACCAAGAGCAGAATGCACATCAAACTACACCCTCCCTCCTAATACCACAGTCGATCCTTATTTTTACATCACACAGCGAAACAGAATTTTGATGCAGTATGAAAAGGAAAAATGGCTCATCAGATCTGATGTGCAGGAAATCCATTTTTGGGATAAGCAAAATGAAGCATCAAAAGTTGGAAGTGTCAATTTTTACCAGTTATTTTTGGAGACTAAATTTAAATCTGTCAATGTCCGATTAGGAAGACAAAGCATTTTATTAGACAATGGCAGATTGTTCTCTGACGCTCCCTGGGCACAGCAAGGAAGGGCACACGAAGGAATACGGGTTATGAAATACTCTGAACGTTTCTCTAATGATTTTTTCTTTTTGTTTACCCGAAACTACAACACTGAATTTGAACCGGCTTATTCTCCAGTAGCCGCAAACCGATACAAATACATGCTGGTAAATAGTTTCAGTTATAATTCGAAAAGAGCATTTTCTTTTAATTCTGTAAGTGCTGTGGATTTTTTAGAAAGTGCAGGTTCAGAATATCTCTATACCCGTGCCACGACAGGCGGACGAATTGATTTTAAAACCAAACAATGGAATTACACACTTAATAGCTATCTGCAATTTGGACGAAATCCAAAAGGGAACCAATTATTTGCTTACTATATTCAGCCGGAAATTAAATTATCCCTTCAAAAATCGAATTGGCGACTGGGGGCTGAAATTATTAGTGGAAGTAATTCACAATTAGCACCTGGCAATTCCGGTGATTTTGATGTATTGTATGGTGTGACCTGGAAATTCAACGGAAACATGAATATCTTTACACGTTTCCCAACAGATGTCGGCGGGAAAGGTTTAATTAATCCTTATCTGTTTACCACGATTCCTTTACATCCAAAGTTATCAGTTCGAACAGATTTTCATCTTTTCTATACGCAATTCCATCTAAAAAACGAACTGGATGAGAATGTGGAAAAGTTCCTGGGATTTGAAAATGACATTTCATTAAAATACATTCCTGTCAAAGCATTGGAAATTAATTATGCGTTTTCTTTTTATCAGTCAACAAATTCTATGAAATACCTTCCGAAAATACACGACGAAAATAAGACGGCTTTTTGGAGTTATTTAATGATTTCTTATTCTTTCAATGCTGTAAATCTCAAACGTCACAAAAATCAATCAGTCTTATTAAATCAAGCTAATTAATGGAATTCTCAAAAAAATAAAGCTGTCTCCTGGACAGCTTTGTTGTTATCGTATCAATTTCACATATGCGCTGTAGGCGTCGTCTTTAATAGAAGTCCGCAGGTAAACTTCGTTTTCGTCTTTTGTTTTAAATTCAAACTGAATTAAGGCCGCATCAGAAAAATAAAACAATGATTCATCATCACTGGCAAATTCAAAATTTGAAATTGGTCTGGTGGTTAATTTAACTTCTGATGCTATTTCGCCATTTGTTAAGTCTATCTGAAAAAGTTTTCCTTTACGTGTATATCCCCAAATGTTATCACTTTCTTCAATCATGTACGCGATATTGTCCTCTTTAAAATCCGTTTTCCATAGCTGAGTACCTGTTTTTGAATCCACAGCGTATATAGAAGAAACTTCCGGGCCTTGTGCTGCAAAATATACTTTTTTGTCTTTACCAACTATATGTTCCCTTACATTATTTTGATTTTCATCGAATTTAAATTCCCACAAAACATCTAATTTATCAGGGCTTAAAGCATAAACTGCATTTTTTTCATTGGCTATAAATATAGTTTCTCCATCAGTTGCAGGCTTTCCGGAAATGCCCCAGTCAAAACTTTTCTGGCTCAAAAGCTTTCCTGTATTTGCATCAAAACTATAGACATTTGATCCGCTTTGGGTAAAAACTTTGTTGTCAAAAAACAGAACCGGCATATCGTTATTTGTAGCATCCAATTTGTAGCTCCATGCTAAACTTCCATCTTTTACATTTAGAGCATAAATGCTATTATTTGGACTTTGAGCTGTTATAAAAAGCTTCCCATTATTTATGACCGGAGTTTGATGTTTTAGTACAATTTGATCTGTACTATTGCCAAACCTAGATTTCCAAAAAATTTCACCGGTTTGATTATCAATCGCGAAAATTTCGCCGTTAATAAAAGGAACATACAAAACCCCATCGAGAAGTGTTACTCCGTTTGCACACATTTCGGTAAAAGAATCTGTAGCTTTTACAGTCCATGCAATTGTTTCAGATTCTAAATCGAATGTAAAAAGGGTGCCATCATAATCATAAATCAGAATTAAAGCTTCATCTAACGGAATCTTTTTTACCTGTCTTATCGTCTTGTTAGTAAAAACATCAGCAGCTGAAACTATATTTGCGGGATCAACAGTTTCAGTAGGCTTTGAAGTAGCCGGAACTTGTCCAAATACATTTATAGCAGTAAATACAAGTAGAAGACTTATTAGATTTTTCATTTTTAAGATTTGGGTTTATAATTTGTTTTTTTAACAATAAACTTGCCAAACAAAACCATAACTATGCCAAATATAGTAAAAAACTATTATAGCGATTTTTTAAGTGTTTACAAGTTTTGTCGATAGTTTAAACAAAAATAGGCTGAATAAAACCAGTATGGTTTCAGGAAAATGCAATCCGTAAAAAAATTCCTTCAATTTCTTAAGGAATTCCTTGTTAGGCTCTCTGGGTTTGCAATCGAACACTTAATACCAGTTGTGACGTTTTTTGAGAACTTAAATGAGTTTTTTTTTGCTTAATCTGGCTTACGTTAACAGTCTTAATACAAACATCAAATCTCTATTATATTTCTAAAGAACGAAACCCGGTAAAATTTTAACGGAATAATTTATTAATGGACAGGAGAAACAAGGTAATTATTTTTAATAAAAGTTGTCACGATTATAAAAAAGGTTCCGTTAACCGGTATTTAAAAGAAAATAACACAAGTCCTACTTTTGATTTGATATTGAATTTTTCAAATAAAGCAGCCCTGTAAACTTCTATGGATTTTATTGACAGATTCATAATTTCGGCCATTTGTTCATAGGTTAATTCCCTTTCATCACAAACCAATCTCAAAAAATCGAATTCACGCTGCGTTAAAACAATATTTTCATTTTTTTTGTCATTGTTATCATAATTGCGCACGCGCTTAAGAATTTCAGAAACGTTGTTATACCCTATTTTAATAATGTTATCAATGGCAAATTTCAAATCGTGAGCTGTACAGTTTTTATGTAGAAACCCTCTGGCACCATGATGATAAGCAGCATCGATTATTTGTTCGTCAAGATGCTGAGTCAACAATAACACTTTGAACTCTTCTTCTTTTTCTTCCAGTGCCTGCAATACTTCAATACCGTTCATGTGAGGCATGGAGTAATCCAGAATGTAGATATGTGGAGATGGATTTATGGGTAATGCCTGCAGGAAATCATCACCATTATCAAACTCTTGTATTACTTTGTAGTTACCCATTTTATACAGCAATTCTTTTAAACCTTGTCTCACAATAGAGTGATCATCAATTATACAAATAGTAGTCTGTTCCATACTTTAGATTCTTTTATTTTCAGAAAGGGTAATTTTAGTTCCAGATCCTATTTGGCTTTCTACAGCTAAAATATAGTCTATGCTATTGGCTCTGTTAATCATGTTTAGCAATCCTAAAGACAATTTGCTTTTTTTATCTGTAAAATCAAATCCTTTACCATTATCTGCAATCATCATTTTAAAATCAGGGCTGGTTGTTATCGAAATACTCATTTTAGACGCTTTGGCGTGCTTAAAAATATTATTGATACATTCCTGAAAGATACGGTAGATGATTATCTTTTCATTATCATCAAATTTCTTAATCTCGATTTCTTCAAAAGAGTATATAATGTCAATTTTGGTGTTTTTTTGCAATCGCTTTATTTCAGCAGCTATAGCTTTTATCACATCTTGCTGCAATAACAATTGACCATTTAAGGCATGACTAATACTTCTTATTGATTTTGATAAATTAGTAACGGATTGTGACAATGGTTCTAATGTTTTTTGCAGCTCAGGAGAATCCAGTTTAATGTTTTCTATCTGAAAATTAATATAGGTCAATTGCTGTCCGGCATCATCATGAAGATCCTGAGAAATATTATTGAGTACCTGCTCCTGCGTTTCAATTACAGTTTGAGTAATTCCTTTTTGAAAATCGAGATCTTTCTGATGCAGAAGTTCTGTGTATTTTTTTATCTTATTAAAATAAAGACGAATCAGAATAACACAAAAAAATAGTATTAAACCAATAAAAATAAAGGCTATTATTATTCCTATTACGACTTGATTCATTTGTAATTATTTTTTTCTCTGTAGATATAAATATTAATTAAAGTATAATAGGCGATACAAACTATGTTAACAATGAAGACATATAATGTAACCTGACCAAATAAAAGTATTTTTGTAACTCCCAGAGGTTTGAATCCCAGTAATAATCCCATACCAAAAAAGAAATAAACAGGTGCAAACAAAAGCAGATAATTATTTGATAAAAAGTACATTAAATTCTCTTCTTTTAACTGCTTACAACTTTCATAAATGAAAAGTGAGACATATAAAAGAGCACCAAAAACAAAGGTGTAGTAATTATATTCGTCTGTTATTTCTATAACTATAAAATTGATAACAGAAAAAAGAATAAAAATGGACAGTATAATATTTGATATTTTTTTTCTGTTTAAGGTTTCTTTAAAAGCCAGCATCCAACAAACATCATGGAAAATAATACTGATATTAAACGGTATCCGAATTGGCAAATTATTATACACAAGAATAGAATTTATCAATTCCGTAAAAAAAACCACAAAAAGAATATACAGTAAATAGCGGTGCATTTTAATTTTCCAGCGAAGATTCCATAAAGCAAAAAGCAGCGTTATTAAAACGCATGCTTTTATCGGATTTATGATATCTAATATATTCAATCGTGTTTATTTACAAGGGTATGTTAGGAATTGGAACGCTATGAGGGTCCGTGGAATAATCATAATATGGGTTTGCATTGATTCTATTTCCTTCACCCGGGTTTCCATTTACCTGAATAACAACTACTGACTGTATATTTTTAGGTTTTTCCTCAAGCGTAGCAAAACTAAATTGAAATTCCGAATTATCATCTTTAGCATATTTTTTTGCAAGACTTTTTATTAATGCTGTGGAAAAATAATATCCTTCAACTCCATATTTCTCTGCCATTATCAGTTTATCAATTTTTCCATCATTAGATTTATCAGCTATCACATTTAGATAGGCATCGTATCCATGAGAGCCTATTATTTTTTTAAGTTCCCCCCAGCTGATTACATATTTTTCTTTTTGATTACTTACAGTACCTTTTGCTCTATGATCTTGCAGTACTGCTTCTTCTAGTGTGCATTCACAAACACTATCACCGTGCTGCCTTAACCATTCTGCTTTCTCTTCAATATCTGCTGACTTATAATAGCCCTCTAAAGTTAAACAATAAGATAAAGGTGCTTGTTTATCTACATTATTTTCAGTAGCTGAACTCACTATTTCTCTTTTTTTACACGCCACAATGGTTAAAACAGTCATTAAAATTAGGGTACATTTTTTCATAATTAAAGTTATTTAAGGGGTTAATAATTTATACTTCAAATTTTACAATTACCCAATTTCATATAGTTGGGTAAAACCCTATTTTATTAGATTTTTACCCTATCAATTAACATATCGGCTAAAATAGCGATTTTCCTCCAAAATAATTCACATCCAACTAAAATACAATCCATTAGGCATAAAACTATATCCATTTTAGGTGTTTACCTAAGCAGCGAAATTACAGGCTGAAGTAGTTTTGAAATGAAATTAACCTAAACAAATAAATTATGAAAACTACAGAAAACAACCAACAAGACAATCAGGAAACTGATTCATTAGTAATTGCAAAAAGCAATACATCAGAATCACAAAAATTTATCTTAGCTGTTATAATTCTAATAGTTTATCTCATTTTTATTGCTTTTATGCTTTATAATTCAGGTGTGACGCAAGAAACAAACTGGAACAGAATGCTGTACTTATTCTCTGGAATCGAAGCCATTGTTTTTGCTGCATTAGGCTATGTTTTTGGAAAAGACATACACAGGATACGAGCAGAAAAAGCAGAGGAAAATGCAGATCAGGCAAAAAAGGAAACCGATAAAGCCAAAAAAGAAGCTGACAATGCTAAAAAAACAGCAGAGGAAGAAAAAATTAAAGGTGTAAAGCTAAGCACTGCTATTCTTTCCCGAAATACAGCAACAACTGAGGATTTCTCTGAAAACTTAAGAGGAGCTTTCGTTACTGGTAGTGCAATCCAAAATAATGCAGGAGACGATTATCTGGTTAGTCTTGCCAGAAGTCTATATACATCTGATAGCTTTACAACCGTAAGTTTTGATTATGAAATTAGTCCTGCTGATAAAATTAACTCGATAACAATAAACGGAAAAACCAAATCATCGTCAACAGGATCTTGCAGCGGGGTTCCGTTGTATGATAATATTTTTTCTATTGATGTTGAAAAGGAGAGTGAATTTGTTGAATGGACTTTTAAAATTTCCAGAATTATAGATTCAAATGGCAAAAAAAGAAAGCAAAGTGGCGGCCAATTGGTAAGCGACAGGGATAGTGCATATGTTCAACTTGAAAACTTATAATATTATGAAAACACATATATTACTTATTTTTTCTGTGCTTTTTTATGGCAGCTTGTATGCCCAGGTTTTAGGGCAGGATAAGGAGGGCTTTAGTTCTATTGTACAGCCTTCCGCTTCTTTTAATTTAGATTTCACAGATAAGGTCGTAACTCTGAATTTTTATCAGGAGCATTTCAAAAAAGAGGATCCAAATGCTATTCAGATTCCTTACAATAGTGATGAATTGAACCGTTTAAAAAGTGAAAACATAGAGCAATACAAGTCAATGTTAATAGATTCCTGGAAAACACAAGAATCAATTTTTAAAAAACGTGGATTTATTTATGGTGTTGATTTAAAAGGAAGGTCTTCTGATGGTCTAACACAACTGATTAGCAATGAACAATTACTTACTAGTTCTTCCATTTCCGGATTAATTGGTTTAAGATGGCACAAAAGATCATATATTGAAGGTAAAAAACTGGATGAATATGTAACCAAAAGTTACAATTACACAGGTCAAAACTCAAAGAAAGAACTAGATCTCATTGCTGATATAGAAAAAGTCATAAACCATTTATTAGAAGCAAAAATTATAGACAAAGGCAAGAAAGACGATTTACTACATTTTATGGGCATGAAATCTAAAGAAGATAAAATAGAGAGTCTTAATAACAAAATCTCTTCCATAAAAACACAGAGCGGCTTTATGGATCAGGCTAAAGAAATATATGCTATTGAAGAACGAATTGAAACCTTAAAAAAAATGTTAGCTCAGATTCCGGTTATACAAGCCGCTATCACTAAATATAATGCTACAGTAAATATAAACGACATTTTAAATCAACAAAATAAAGTTGATTCTAAAGAATTACGTACAAATATTGACCTTTTTGATGCTTACTTAAAAAGTGAACATATTAAACCTTTAAATCTGAAAATCGAATATGAAGATTTTAAAGATTTAGAATCTGCTGCAACATGGGCAAATGCTAAAACCACAATCGAGGATGCACTTAAAGCTAGTATGTATAATTTATCTGAATTATCTGAAATTAAAGAAAAAGGAAGAACTTATTCAAAAGAGTCTATTATGAAGGCGTATGAAGCATATAAATCTTTTTTAGAAAATAATAACACGGATATGTTTGCAGACTTACAAATTGCTAAAGGAAACACATATACTATTCAGAGAAATTTAATGTATTTTAAAGCCGGATTTTTAGGCAGTTCATTTAAATATGATTTAGCAAACAGCAGTACCGCAATTGCAGATCGCTTTGAAAGTAAAAATTTTCAGGGATACAGGCTTGAATTAGGATACACAAGACAGTTTAAGCGCTATAATTTTCTTGGGCTCAATCTGGCCATGAACAGGACTTCTAATGCAGATGATTTAACAAGCACAACTTATAAATTTGAAACAACAGATACTTCTGTAACACCCAACATCACGACAGGAACCGAGTTCAAAGCATTGTCCGGACCTTTTGATACCTTTTTCAAATATGGGCTTAGTTTTGATTATGCACGGTTAATTCCTTTTCATGACAGCAATGCCTCTGCCGAAGAAATAAAAAAAAGTAAGCTATTGCTAAGCATCAATCCCTACGTAAGACATAATTTTTACAGCAATTCTGAAACTTTAAAACCTAATACCTCTATAGGACTCGGTTTGTATTCCTTTAATAAAGAAAACGGTTCTATTGCCGGTGGTCTATTTATTCAGGCAGATGATTTATTTAACAAAAACAGAGAGGAAGCGATTAATTTCACCAAACAGATTTCTATTGGAATTGTTTTTAAAGTAGCAATCAAAAGCTTCAATCCGGTAGATAAATAATTTAAGATACAATTTATAATAGATAAAAAATAATCTGAATAAATCAAAATAAAATTGGGGTAAGTCGAAAAACCAAAGAAGTGTAGGTAATTTATTTTTGTATTGATTTATCTCAGTAATTTTTACAGGAATGTGACAACTAATTTAGTAATTAAAATAAAAATGGAAACAAATAAAAAAACTATAACAGAATCAGCTTTTGATTTAAATACATCAACATTTTTACCAGCTGAAGAATATAGACATGTTTACAACAGTAAAGTAATCTGCGTTACAGATTCTAAAGGTTATCCTGAGCCGGATAATAGCAGCCCGAATAAAATAAGGGTAGGTACTGGAGATGGATTTATTCCCCTGTGGGATTTAGGAGTAATCCTGAACTGGCGATTCAGTAAATCATTTGATAGTTATTTTAAAAATCCGGAGGCTGCAAAAAATGGTGTCAGAGATCTTTTTCTGCACGCAGCATTAGGGTGGAAGGATGCATGTCCTGTTAAATTTCATGAAGTGAAAGACGGCTGGGATTTTGAAATAAAAATGCACACAGAAGATTGTGATCAATCAGGCTGTGTATTGGCATCAGCATTTTTTCCCGGAGCAGGCCAAAACACATTCTACATATATCCAACCATGTTCAAACAATCTTATCAGGAACAGATAGAAACGATTCAACACGAAATGGGACACATTTTTGGGCTACGACATTTTTTCGCCAACATTAGTGAAACGAGATGGAAAAGCGAATTATTTGGAACAGATACTCCTTTCTCTATTATGAATTACGGTGACAAAAGTAAGTTAGAAAACAGCGACATTGAAGATTTAAAAAAATTATATCAATTAGTATGGAGTAATGAATTAACGGAAATTAACGGAACTCCTATAAAGAAATTCGTCTCATATCACATGAGTAAAAGCGGAATAACCGGTACTTCGCAACTTAACGACTTAAATCTTGTACAAATAAATACTGAACAATCCTCAGATGGATCTATAAACCATTTAAGAGCAGATAATTATTATGTAGATCAGTTTTCATGCGTAATGCATGGGTATAGTTATTACAGACTTACAAATATGCATGGAACCAGTGTAATTACGGGATGCGTCACAAAAAGCTGGTTGTATGAAGGAAGACAGGTTTTAGAGCATGTTCCCTTTACTTTAGAACCTGGAGCCTGGAAAACATTTGGATGTTTTTTTGTAACACCCAGCCAGCCTGTAACCTTTAAAATTTGCTCCTTTTATGGTAACGTACAAAAATGTAAATGCTAAACCAGTAATAATAAAAAAACGTATTCTTATTTTATGATTTAAAATGGAAACCAGAAATAGATAATCTCCCATAAAAAATTAAAAACATTAATCAAACAATTATGAAACATAAAAATTTAAATGTAGTTGCTCAGTATGAAGCCGCTATATATACTACCGATGTACTTAAGATTGAGTTCATTTTGAACGAAGTTATTCATAATCCTGATACAGCCATTCTTGTCGAACCCGGCAAAAATGAATATTATGTTTTTTATACAGGTACAGCTTCGATTCCAAAAAAAAGTACTCATTTTAAAAGTTTTAAAATGAAAAATACCCACACTAAAAATATGGATCTTCCTGAGGATTCAGTATCTATTAGAGGTCGTTGGACTTCAGAAATAGTTAATATTCAGCGTGGTAATTTATTTTTTACAGACATCTGCAATGCAATAAATAAAATACGGGATAAAAATAGTATCAGTATAGCTGTCGATCAGGAAGAAGATGTGAACCGCAAACTATATTTTTATTATAAAACATGAAAAACTTAAGCTTTATTCTATACTTTCTAATCTTATTCCAATCAAAAGCTATAAGTCAAAATAATGTGCATGGACCTTCTGTGAAGTTTGGATACAGCAGACTGGAAAAGTATTCTCTTGGAGTCGGATATAATTTTTTAAAATTCAAAGACGATTGGGGCTGGTCAAGACCAGCTCATAATTACTACTTCGAGTATATCCCTGAATATGAATCATTTGGCTTGTCAGCAAACCTACAATACACTTTACTATTTGTAGAAGCGGGAATAGAAGCGGGTTTCCGTTCAAAAAATGAAAATAATGATTCTTATTTTTTATTTTACCCTCATATCGGTTTTGATTTGATTAATGTGGATTTATCATTTGGCCCAGAATTATTAACATATAAATCACATGGAAATAATATCAGTTTTAAAGTAACTCTTAAAATTCATCCCAAGCTATTTAATCAGAAAACTAACAAATTAAAATAGGATTCATCCTTTTAAACACTAATCTTAGACCAAAAAAAAACTCCATTATTTCTAATGGAGTTTTAAATCTGTGGGCGATGAGGGGTTCGAACCCCCGACCCCCTCGGTGTAAACGAGGTGCTCTGAACCAGCTGAGCTAATCGCCCTATTTTACCAGGCTGCTATCATTTTGTGATTGCGAGTGCAAATATACACCTAGAATTTGGATTTGCAAGCCTTTTTGGTAAAAAATATAAAAGAAAATTTCTAATTCCTTTTAGAAAGCTATTTTTCAGCTTCTTAAAAACAAATAAAAAAGGGTATTTTCTTAGCGTTTAGTTAAAAAATAAAATCCTGAAACCTAATTTTAATTATTCCTTTTGTATTCACTCGCTATAGTCATACATTTGCATACCTTAATTGTATATTAAAATGGCAAGATATCAGGAAAATGATTTACCGAAAGCTAAATTAGACTCTAACTCCCTTCAAAAAGCAATCCGAATTTTTAAATATGCTAAAAACCACAAATGGAAATTCTTCCTGGGTTTAGTTTTTTTACTCTTAACCAGTGCCACTGCCCTCGCCTTTCCTAAATTAATGGGAATGCTGGTAGACTGCGTTACCAATAAAGACCTTGACAAAGCAAACGAAATAGCAATCGCTCTTATGGGAATTCTATTTTTACAAGCCATCTTCTCTTTTTTCAGAATTTCACTTTTCGTAAATTTTACGGAAAATTCATTGTCGAACATTCGTTTTGCCTTGTATGAGAATTTGATTAAACTTCCAATGTCGTTTTATTCCCAAAAGCGTGTTGGTGAACTGAACAGCCGAATCAGTGCTGATATTTCGCAGTTGCAGGATACATTTACGACAACAATCGCCGAGTTTTTACGTCAGTTTATTTTAATTGTTGGAGGGTTCATTATTTTAGGAAATATTAGTCCAAAATTAACTTTGATGATGCTTGCTATCGTTCCGGTTGTCGCCGTTGCTGCTGTTATCTTTGGAAGATTTATTCGTAAATACGGAAAAAAAACGCAGGATAAAGTAGCCGAAAGTCAGGTAATTGTCGAAGAAACGCTACAGGGAATCAGCAATGTAAAAGCCTTTGCCAACGAATGGTACGAAATTCAGCGTTATAAAAACAAAATCAAAGAAATTGTAAAAATCGCAATCAAAGGCGGTCAGTACAGAGGTTATTTCGCTTCCTTCATTATTTTATGCCTTTTCGGATGTGTGGTAGCTGTTGTATGGTATGGAATCACTTTAACGATAAAAGGTGAGGTTGAAGGTGTTGGTGATTTGATTTCGTTTGTACTTTACACCACTTTTATTGGTGCTTCTTTTGGAGGAATAGCCGAAATGTACGCTCAGATTCAAAAAGCAGTCGGAGCTACAGAACGTGTTTTTGAATTACTGGAAGAAGCTCCGGAAGCCATCAATGCAAATCCGAAAGCTTCAGCTATAGAAAAAATAAAAGGAAATGTAGCTTTCAGAAATGTGGCTTTCAGTTATCCTTCAAGAAAAGAGGTTCAGGTACTTAAAGATGTCAATTTCAATGCCGATTTTGGTCAGAAGATTGCACTCGTTGGTCCGAGTGGTGCCGGAAAATCGACAATTTCTTCGTTATTATTGCGCTTTTACGAAATTACTTCAGGAGAAATTCTTGTTGATGGAAAAAGCATTTACGATTACGATCTGGAAAACCTTCGCGGCAATATGAGTATTGTTCCTCAGGATGTGATTTTATTTGGCGGAACCATCAGGGAAAATATAGCCTACGGAAAACCTGATGCTTCAGATGAAGAAATAATGCTGGCTGCGAAACAGGCAAATGCATTGAATTTTGTGGAAAGTTTCCCGGAAAAATTTGAAACGCTGGTTGGGGAACGTGGCGTAAAACTATCCGGAGGGCAACGCCAAAGAATTGCTATTGCAAGAGCGTTATTAAAAAATCCGAGTATTTTAATTCTGGATGAAGCTACATCTTCTTTAGACAGCGAAAGCGAAAAACTGGTTCAGGAAGCCTTAGAAGTTTTAATGGAAGGAAGAACAAGCATTATCATTGCACACCGTCTTTCGACCATTAGAAATGCTGATAAAATTTTAGTTCTGGATAACGGAAAAATCACCGAAGAAGGAACACATCAGGAATTGATAAACCTTGAAAACGGTATTTATAAAAACCTGAGCAACTTGCAATTTAGCAATTCATAACAAGTTTTGAAGATCAATATTTTAAATGCAATAAGACGAAACGTTTTATTGCATTTTTTTTTGCAGTTATACAAAGCAAATATCATAATAATTGAAAAGCTGTCAAGAAAACAAAATCTCTTTTAACCTCAAAAGCACTAGCCCTGATCGCAACGGCATCCTGTTGTTGCGGGGTTCGCAGCAACAGATATAGTGGAGAGCAGGATTAGCTCCCGAAAATTATTTTCAAAAAAAGCATATTTCAATTAAACCTTTTTTTCAAACAGCTGTCTAAGCTTGTCAGGCTTAAAAACAGTTGTACATACAAGTGTTAAATAACTATTAAGTCCTTTTGTATTCGCACCAAAAAACTAATTTTGTGCAGTTACTAATTCAATACCTAAAACATATTTTACCTTAATTTTATGAAAGTAAAACACCTAATTTACGCCCTTATCATTATAGTTCTCGGAGGATTTATCACATACCGTGTGATATCCAACAAAAAGAAAAACGAAGAATCTAAAAAATTCGGCGATAAGGACAGACCTACAAGTGTAAGCGGAATTGTAATTAAAACTTCGACTTTTGACAATAATTTATCGTTATCAGGATCTATTGAAGCCAATGAACAGGTAGAGATTCACAGTGAAATTTCGGGAATTGTGGAAGGGATTTACTTTAGCGAAGGAAGTCAGGTAAAAAAAGGCCAGGTGCTTTTTAAGGTTAATGATATTGAATTAAGAGCTCAGCTGAGACAGGCTCAGACAAAAGAAGGGCTGGCCGGCGAAAATCAAAGAAGAGCTAAACTATTATTGCAAAAAGAAGCCATAAGTCAGGAAGAATTTGATGTCGCCAACGCAGATTACGCTTCCGCGAAAGCGCAGACTCAGTTAATAAACGCCCAGATTGCCAAAACTTCTGTAAAAGCACCTTTTTCAGGAAAAATTGGTTTACGATCTATCTCACCGGGAACTTATATTACACCAACCATTTTGGTGGCTAAACTCGTAAATACAGGTAAATTAAAAATTACTTTCTCCATTCCTGAGAAATATGCTGCTCAGGTAAGCTCAGGTTCTGTTATCGACTTTTCTGTTTCAGGATCTGACAAAACCTATAAGGCAAAAATTTACGCTATCGAACCGGAAGTAGAAGTGGCAACACGCACTTTAAAAATCCGTGCCATTGCAGAAAACACCGACGGAAAGCTTTTCCCGGGAACTTTTGCTGATGTAAAATTACCTTTGAACATCATTAAAGATGCAATCACGGTGCCTTCGGAAGCTATTGTTCCGATACAGGACGGCAAAAAAGTGTACATAGCCAATATGGGTAAAGCAAAAGAGATTAAGGTAGAAGCAGCTACCAGAACTGATACTTCTGTTTTAATTTTATCAGGATTAAAAGCAGGTGACACTTTGATAACAAGTGGCGTGATGTCTTTAAAAGATGATGCTCCTATAAAAGTTAAAGTAAAATAAGTCTTAAAGTATAAAGTCTTAAAGTCTAAAGTTTTGAAATTTAATTTTAGAGACTTAAAATCATAAACAAAATGAGTTTATCAACTACAAGTATAAAGAGACCTGTTTTAACCATTGTACTGAATCTTTTAATTATTTTATTCGGTTTTATTGGTTATACCTTTTTGGGTGTCCGTGAATTCCCTTCGATCGATCCTGCGCAGGTTTCCATCCGCACCAATTATACAGGAGCTAATTCGGATATTATTGAATCACAAATTACAGAGCCTCTTGAAAAAGCTGTAAATGCTATCGACGGAATCCGAAATATTACGTCATCCAGTAATCAGGGAAGCAGTAATATTACTATCGAATTTAATTTAGATAAAAACCTTGAAGAAGCGGCAAATGATGTTCGTGACAAGGTTTCTCAGGCTGTTCGGAATTTGCCGCAGGATATTGATGCGCCGCCTGTTGTATCAAAAGCAGACGCAGACAGCGAATCTATTATCTCTATGACGCTTCAGAGTGATACCAGAAACTCATTAGAATTAAGTGATTATGCCGAAAATGTGATTTCGCAGCGTTTAGAAACTATTCCGGGGGTAAGTGGTGTTCAGATTTGGGGACAAAAGCGTTACGCCATGCGTTTATGGATTGATCCTGTAAAACTGACTGCCTACAAATGTACCGTTGCTGATGTTCGTAATGCTTTAAATGCACAAAATGTTGAGTTACCTTCAGGAAAACTAACAGGAAACAATACTGAGCTTACTGTAAAAACAATTGGAAATCTTTCTAAACCGGAAGAATTCAACAACATCATCATTCGCACAGAGGGTGACAAAATTATCCGTTTTAGCGATGTAGGAGGCGCTGAATTAGGGCCAGAAAATATCGAGACACAATTAACATCTTCCGGACTTCCAATGATTGGTCTGGCTATTGTTCCAATGCCGGGAGCCAATTATTTAGATATCTCATCCGAATTTTATAAAAAATACGAAGCCCTGAAAAAGGACTTACCTAAAGATATCAAACTTAATATTGCACTGGATAATACACAGTTTGTAAAGAAATCGGTACTGGAAGTTGCCGAGACTTTAGGGATTTCCATCATACTGGTAATCATCATTATTTACCTGTTTTTCAGAGACTGGGCAATCGCTTTCAGACCTTTAATTGATATTCCGGTATCGTTGATTGCTACATTTTTCATTATGTGGATGCTTGGTTTTTCTATAAATGTATTAACCCTTCTTGCTATTGTTTTGGCTACAGGACTAGTTGTAGATGACGGGATTGTGGTTACCGAAAATATCTTTAAAAAAGTCGAAGAAGGAATGTCTCCTATTGAAGCAGCAATTAAAGGTTCTAACGAAATTTTCTACGCTGTAATTTCGATATCTGTAACACTGGCCGCCGTATTTTTACCGGTAATTTTTCTGGAAGGTTTCGTAGGTCGTCTTTTTAGGGAATTTGGGGTTGTCATCGGCTCGGCAGTATTGATTTCTGCTTTTGTATCCCTGACTTTAACGCCAATGCTGAATGCTTATCTGATGAAAGGCGGCGAACAGAAAAAATCCAAATTCTATATTAAGACCGAGCCATTCTTCGAAAAAATGAACAGCACTTACGCCGAAAGTCTTTCTAAATTTATGGATCGAAAATGGATCAGTTTCCCGATTCTGATTGCCTGTTTTGGAATCATTTATCTCTTTTTTACCATACTTCCAAAAGAAACAGCCCCCTTAGATGACCGTAGTTCTGTCGTTATGCGTATGACAACACCTGAAGGATCTTCTTATGAATATACCGATCGTTTTATGCAGGAGATTTCAAAACTGGTAGACGATTCTATTCCGGAGAAAAAAGTCAGTCTGGTAATTACTTCTCCTGGATTTGGTTCTTCATCAGTAAACAGTGGTTTTATCAGGCTTTCACTAAAAGAACCGGATCAGAGAGAACGTTCACAAAAAGATATCGCCGACAAATTAACGAAATGGACCAAGCAATACCCTGACGCTAAAACATCTGTAATTCAGCAGCCTACTATTGCGGTTAACAGACGTGGTGGATTGCCGATCCAATACATTGTTCAGGCGCCAACTTTTGAAAAACTAAGAGAAAAAATTCCGGTTTTCATGGAAGAAGTGGGTAAAAGCGATGTTTTCTCCATTAGCGATGTGAATTTAAAATTCAACAAACCTGAAATCAACGTAAGTATCGATCGTGAAAAAGCAGAAAGTTTAGGGATTTCTATAATGGATATTGCGCAGACTTTACAGCTTTCTTTAAGTGGGCAGCGCTTTGGATATTTTATTAAAAACGGAAAACAATATCAGGTTATTGGTCAGTTTGATCAGGAAGACCGTTCGAAACCTCTTGATTTAACCTCTATCTTTGTAAAAAACAAAAACGGGGAACTTATTCAGATGGATAACGTTGTGAAAATTGAAGAGCAGAGTAATCCGCCTCAATTGTACCATAACAACCGATACATGTCGGCAACGGTTTCTGCTGGTCTGGCGCCCGGAAAAAGTATCAGCGATGGTATTGAAGAAATGGACCGGATTAAAGCAAAAGTTTTGGACCAGAGTTTCACTACTGATTTAAGTGGAGAATCACGTGATTTTGTTGAAAGTAGTTCCAATACCTCATTCGCATTTGGTTTAGCATTGTTGTTGATTTTCCTCATTTTGGCTGCTCAGTTTGAAAGTTTTATAGATCCGTTAATTATCATTTTAACTGTACCAATGGCAGTTGCGGGAGCTTTATTCTCGCTATGGCTGTTTAATCAAAGCTGGAATATTTTCAGCCAGATTGGAACAGTAATGCTTATTGGGCTGGTAACTAAAAATGGTATTTTAATTGTAGAATTTGCCAATCAGCTGCGTGAGCAGGGGAAACCAAAATTAGAAGCGATTCTTGAAGCTTCAGAAGCACGTTTGCGTCCTATTTTAATGACGAGTTTAGCTATTGCATTAGGAGCTTTACCAATCGCAATGTCACTGGGAGCAGCCTCTACCAGCCGAATCGGTATGGGAGTTGTAATTGTCGGAGGAACGATTTTCTCTTTGGCATTAACCCTTTTTGTGATTCCGGCTATTTATCTGATGTGGTCAAAAGCCAGAAAACATTATCCGGAATTTGATCATATTGACGAATATGAAAAAGAAAGTATAAAATAGCGTTGAAAATCATGAATTTAAATTAGGATTCATGATTTTTAGCAAAAGAAAATAAAATATGAATATCAAAAATTTATACAGCGTTTTACTGATTTTCTTCTTTTGCATTGCAAAAATCAATGCTCAGGAAGTACTGACTATTGAAGAGGCCATGAAAATAGCTTTAGAAAATAATTTTGAAATTAAAATTGCCAAAAACAATTCAAAAATATCAGAAACCAATGTAACTATTGGAAACGCAGGTATGCTGCCTGTTGCTACAGCATCTGTAACAGACAACAACAGTATCACCAACTCTTCTCAAACACGTCAGGACGGAACAACAACTTCATTGGATAATGCTAAAAACAATAGTTTAAATTACGGTGTAAGCTTAGGCTGGACGGTTTTTGACGGAATGAAAATGTTCGCCAGGTTAGATCAATTAAAGGAACTTCAAAAATTGGGCGATGCAGAGTTAAAAAGAACAATTTTATTAAAAATTGCTCAGGTTAATTCAGCCTATTATGACCTGGTACAGCAGCAGCAGCAACTAGCTGCTTTAGATACCACTATTGTCATTTCAAACCAAAGATTAGAGCTGGCAAAAAACCGTTTTACGATTGGTAAAGCATCGAAATTGGAAGTTTTGAATGCACAGGTTGATTTGAATTCAGACCAGGTAGCTTTGTTACGCCAAAAAGAATCGTATATTAATTCAAAAATTTTACTCAACCAATATTTAGCACGTGATCCAAAAATTGATTTTAAAGTCACCGATCAGCTCTCCGTTGATGATAAATTAATTTTTGCTGATTTGTTGGATTTGGCACAAAAACAAAACCCTGCATTAGAAGCTCAGATAATCAATAAACGAATTGCAGAATTGGAATTGAAACAGGTAAAAGCAGACCGATATCCTGTTATTAACTTAACTACCGGATATAATTTTGCAGAAAGCCAGTCCAGTTTGGGTTTTACAAGTGAAGCTTCTTCCAGAGGATTAAATTATGGTTTTAATGCTTCGCTTAACATATTCGATGGTTTTAATCAGCATCGAAATGAAAAAGTAGCCAAATTGCAAATCGAAAATTCTCAAATTGCTATTGAACAGCAAAATATGATCCTGAACACACAATTAAGTACAGCCTTTCAAACCTATTTAACCAATATTGAACTTATTGAACTGGAAGATGATAATGAAGAAATAGCAAAACAAAATCTTTCAATCACGCTGGATAAATTCAGAATTGGAACAATTACAACATTAGAATTCAGAACGGCTCAATTGAATTATGTGAATGCAAAAGTCCGTTACAGCAATGCACAATATCAGGCAAAATTATCTGAAATTGCATTAAAAGAATTAGCTGGAAATATTAGTTTTTAGTTTAATTTTGGCAAAAAAAATTAAATGATTTCATACAATACAAAGGACTGGGTAACTTTTATTTTTCGCTTTCACAAATCTGACACCATACGAAAATTGTTTTCTGTAATGATTGTCATTGGAATTTACAGTGCAGCCGTTGGTTATCTGGAAGTTCAGTATTTTAACATTGGAAAAAACGACTACATCCATAATATCAATATCATGCATGGTATGCTCGGTTTTGTCATCTCTTTATTACTTGTTTTCAGGACAAATACTGCTTATGACCGTTGGTGGGAAGGAAGAAAATTATGGGGCAGCCTTGTCAATAACAGCCGAAATCTGGCCATTAAACTATCTGCAATTTTAAAAGACGAAACAGACAGAAACTTTTTCAGAAAATATATTCCGATGTATGCCCATGTCCTCCAGATTCATTTAAAAGATGATGATACAAGCAAACAGCTTTTTGAAGACGTCGATTTAGAAATCGATCACCACAAGCATAAACCAAATCAATTAAAAAAAATCATATATCAAAAAATTAATGATTTGTATGAAGCAAAAAAAATCACCGGAGACCAGTTAATTGTTTTAAACGAAGAATTAAGATCTTTTACAGATATCTGCGGTGCTTGTGAGCGAATAAAAAACACCCCTATTCCATACTCTTACAGTGCCTTTATAAAAAAATTCATCTTTTTTTATACGATGACGCTTCCTTTTGGATATTCTGTAAGCCTGGGTTACTTTGTAGCTCCAGTCGTTGTTTTTGTATTTTATGTTCTGGCAAGCTTAGAATTAATTGCTGAAGAAATCGAAGATCCGTTTGGAGATGATGAAAACGATTTACCTATCAAAAAAATATCCGAAAACATCAAAAAACATGTTGAAGAATTGATTTAGAAATTACATTTATTTGTTTTTAAAATTTTCATTAATCCATTTAATTTAAACAGAAAACTGTATTCTTCAAAGAATTCGATACTATAAAAAACAAAAAAATAGTTTCCAACTCAAGCAATCAATCCTTATATTTGTAGTCTTATTCAAGAATACTGGAATCAACATGAAAATATCTTACAACTGGTTAAAACAATTCATTAAAACAGACTGGACATCAGAACAAACTTCAGAATTACTTACAGATTTAGGTCTTGAAGTCGAAGTAGTCGAAAAATACCAATCCGTAAAAGGAGGCTTAGAAGGAGTTGTTGTAGGACATGTACTTACTTGCGAAAAACATCCTGATGCAGACCGATTAAAAGTGACAACCTTAGATATTGGCTTAGAAAATCCTATTCAGGTAGTTTGCGGTGCTTCAAATGTTGCGGCAGGTCAAAAAGTGCCTGTAGCGACTATTGGAACAGTTTTATACGATAAAGAAGGCGGAGAATTTACTATTAAAAAAGGCAAAATTCGCGGCCAGGAAAGTCACGGGATGATTTGTGCCGAAGATGAGTTAGGTCTTGGAACAGGTCATGATGGAATTATGGTCCTGGATGAAAAATTAATTCCGGGAACCCCGGCTTCAGAAGTCTTTAAAATTGCAAATGACGAAGTTTTTGAAATTGGGTTAACTCCAAACCGTGCAGATGCTATGAGCCATTTTGGAACGGCACGCGATTTAAGAGCCGGAATGCTGCAACGCGGGGTAAATGTGGAATTGATTACGCCTTCTGTAAGCAATTTCAGAGTTGATATGCGTACTTTAAAAATTGATGTAAGCGTTGAAGAACCAACCTTAGCACCAAGATATTGCGGTGTAACAATTTCAGGTATTACTGTAGAAGATTCTCCGGCGTGGCTGAAAGATCGTTTAAAAGCTATAGGATTAACGCCAAAAAACAACATTGTAGACGTTACCAATTACGTTTTGCACGAATTAGGACAGCCTTTACATGCTTTTGATGCTGCAAAAATCAACGGAAAAGTAATCGTAAAAACGCTTCCGGAAGGTACAAAATTTACTACCCTGGACGATTTAGAAAGAACATTGCACAAAGAAGATTTAATGATTTGCGATGAAAAAGGACCACTTTGCATTGCGGGTGTTTTTGGCGGAAAAAAATCAGGAGTTTCAGAAGGAACTACTTCTATATTCTTAGAAAGTGCTTATTTTGATGCCGTAAGTGTCCGTAAAACAGCTAAAAGACATCAGTTAAATACCGACGCTTCTTTTAGATTTGAAAGAGGAATTGATCCAACTATTACTGAATATGCATTAAAACGTGCTGCACTTTTGATCCAGGAAGTTGCAGGAGGAAAAATTACGTCTGATGTAATAGAAGTATACCCTAAAAAAGTAGAAGATTTTTCTGTTTTCTTAAACTTCAGCCACGTATCTAAAATCATTGGACAGGAAATTCCGAAGGATACTATCAAAAAAATCTTAGTTTCATTAGATATTAAAGTAAACAGCGTTTCTGATTCCGGTTTAGGATTAACAATTCCTGCTTACCGTGTTGATGTTCAGCGTGAAATAGATGTTATTGAAGAGATTTTAAGAGTTTACGGATATAATAATATTGATTTTTCTAAGAAATTCAATGCTACAGTAGCCAATTCGCCAAGAACCGAAGACTACAAAGTACAAAATCTAATTGCATCACAGTTAAACTCACAAGGTTTTCATGAGATGATGGCTAATTCATTAACTACAGCTGCTTACGCAAAATTATCTGCTGATTTAAAAGAAGAGCATAATGTTACCATGCTCAATCCGTTAAGCAGCGATTTATCTACGATGCGTCAGTCGCTTTTGTTTTCAGGTCTGGAAGCAATTTCATACAACATCAACAGAAGAAATTCTGATTTGAAATTATTCGAATTCGGAAAAACATATCATAAATATCTTAATGGTTATGAAGAACACAAACATTTAAGTTTATTAATTTCCGGTAACAGAAATAAGGAAAGCTGGACAAATCCACAAAAAACTACTGATTTCTTTTTACTGAAAGGATATGTAACCGGTATTTTAAATCGCTTAGGAATAGATAAAATTTCAAATGTTCCGTCAAAGTCAGATGTCTTCTCTGAAGGAACTGCAAAAGTTTACAACAATGAGGTTTTAGTTGAGATTGGAGTGGTTAAAAAATCTATTTTAAAACATTTTGGAATCAAACAGGAAGTTTATTATGCTGATTTCAACTGGGATTTAGTTCTAAAAATCATTACAGGAAAAATCAAATATACTGACATTCCTAAATATCCTGAAGTCCGTAGAGATTTGGCATTATTAATTGACCAAAGCACCACTTATGAAAGTATCTATACGCTGGCAAAACAGACAGAAAAGGGGCTTTTAAAAGATGTTAACCTGTTTGATGTTTATGAGGGCAAAAACCTTCCGGCAGGCAAAAAATCGTATGCCCTGAGCTTTACTATTCAGGACAATACAAAAACATTAACCGATAATCAGATTGACAAAATCATGTCTAAACTTCAACAAACTTTTGAAACAGAGCTGGGAGCAAGTTTAAGATAATTCCATAAAAAAACACCAGCTATTTACTGGTGTTTTTTTTATATTTGTTTTTTATTATTTCTTTTTGAAAATCTTTTTAAACAGATTTACAATTACCAAAACAACACATCCTAAAACAAGTCCGGTCACAAATTCTTTTAGTATTGAAGGAAGTTTAATACCTTCAGATAAATGATGGAAAAATGGAATATAATGTACAAAGATACCTCCGGCAACTAAGAGTAAAGCAATTGTACCAATTACAGTCAGACTTTTTATAATCAATGGAAGGGCTTTTACCAAAATATTGCCAATAAATTTTGATATGCTTTTTTCTCTTTTGCTAAATTTAATAAGCTTATAACCTGCTTCATCCATTCTCACAATTAAAGCAACAATGCCATAAACACCAATAGTCGCAATTAATGCAATTATTGAAGTTACAGCAATTTGCTGCATTAAAGGCTCTTCAACTACAGTACTCAAAGCTATAATTACAATTTCTACAGATAATATAAAATCAGTTATAATAGCTGATTTTATTTTCCCTTTTTCCATAGCCAGAATTTCTTCTTCAGTATAAGTCTCCTCCGTTATTCCCTCTGACTCGTCATGTTTATGAGGAAATATAAATTCATAAATTTTTTCAGCTCCTTCGTAAGCAAGAAACAAACCTCCAAGAACCAGAATCACAATAATTGCCACAGGAAAAAAAGCACTCAATAAAAAGGCAATAGGCAGAATAATAACTTTATTAAGTAATGAACCTTTACTAATGGCCCACAGCACAGGAAGTTCTCTTGAAGAAGCAAATCCGGAAGCTTTTTCAGCATTTACAGCCAAATCATCACCTAAAATACCGGCAGTTTTTTTTGCTGCGACCTTACTCATTACTGCAACATCATCCATAATTGCTGCAATATCATCTAATAGTACGAAAAAACCTGATGCCATTATATTTTTACTTTTTTTAAATGTTAGTGGTGCGAATCTACTACTTTTATCTAAATCTTTTTAAAGAAAGCAGGATTTAATTTTAACTGCACTGACCTAATAAAAACCAAAGAATTATAAAAACGATTATAGTACCAAAACAGCCTCCACCTAATTTTTTTGCTCCATATCCGGCAAGCAATCCTCTAAATATATTGTTCATAACAATTAATTTTAATGTTTCTGTAAATTTGGAAAATAATGTATTGTTATTTTTATAATACTTTTTAAAAATCTTTCATTATTCACGGATTTAAAAAAAAACACCAGCAATATGCCAGTGTTTTTTTATGCATCATAAGAGAGATGCACTGCGATGCATCTCTATAAATTATTAAATTTACTCTACAGCTTGCGTTTGATTTCTGAAAACCAATTTACCATCAAAAGCATCAATCAAAATAATACTTTCTGTTGTAATGTTACCTGCCAGGATTTCTTTAGATAACTGGTTCAACACTTCTCGCTGAATAACTCGTTTTACCGGTCTTGCACCAAACTCAGGATCATAACCTTTTCCTGAAAGATATTTGATTCCTTCAGGAGTCGCATCCATCGTAATACCTTGCAATGCCAGCATTTTACTAACACTTTTAAGCTGCAAACTCACAATTCTTGAAATATTATCTACTGTTAAAGGTGTAAACATCACGATTTCATCGATACGATTTATAAATTCGGGGCGGACAGTTTGTTTCAGCAAACCTAAAACGTCAGTTTTTGCTGCTTCGGTTGCTGCTTCAACGCTGCCTTTTAGATTTTCAAACTTTTCCTGTATAATATGACTTCCCATATTAGAAGTCATAATTATAATAGTATTTTTAAAATCAGCAAGACGTCCTTTATTGTCTGTCAAACGTCCTTCATCAAGAACCTGCAATAAAATATTAAAAGTATCCGGATGTGCTTTTTCGATCTCGTCTAACAAAATTACAGAATAGGGTTTTCTACGAACAGCTTCTGTCAATTGACCACCTTCATCATACCCTACATATCCGGGAGGCGCTCCAACTAAACGACTTACACTGTGACGCTCCTGATATTCACTCATATCGATACGGGTCATGGCATTTTCATCGTCAAAAAGATATTCGGCCAATGCTTTTGCTAATTCGGTTTTACCCACTCCGGTTGTTCCTAAGAACAAGAATGTTCCAACCGGTTTTTTCATATCCTGTAATCCTGCACGGCTTCTTCGTACAGCGTCACTCACTGCTTCAATTGCTTCTTCCTGCCCCACTACTCTTCTGTGCAATTCTTCTTCAAGATGCAGTAATTTTTCTCTTTCGGTCTGAAGCATTTTCATTACCGGAATTCCAGTCCATTTTGCAACAACTTCTGCAATATCTTCACGCGTTACTTCTTCTTTAATCAATGAAGTACCTGACTGATATTCCTGTAATTGCTTCTGCAAAACGTCAAGGCGTTCCTGAGCTTCCTTTATCTTTCCATAACGAATTTCAGCTACTTTTCCGTAATCACCTTCTCGTTCTGCACGTTCTGCTTCATGCTTAAAATCTTCTATTTCTAATTTTACAGCCTGGACACCGTCTACAACATCTTTTTCAGTTTTCCATTTGGTGAAGATTACGTTACGCTCTTCTTTCAGATTAGCCAGATCCATACGCAGGATTTTAAGCTTGGATTCTTCTTTTTCACGCTTAATCGCTTCAATTTCAATTTCCAACTGCATAATTTTACGATCCAAAACATCCAGTTCTTCCGGTTTTGAATTGATTTCCATACGCAGTTTAGAAGCAGCTTCATCCATTAGGTCGATAGCCTTATCGGGTAAAAAACGATTTGTAATATAGCGCTGTGATAGTTCGACTGCCGCAATAATTGCCTCATCTTTTATCTGAACTTTATGGTGTGTTTCGTATTTTTCTTTGATTCCGCGTAAAATTGAAATCGCACTTTCAGTATCAGGTTCGTCCACTAAAACTTTTTGAAAACGACGTTCCAGAGCTTTATCTTTTTCAAAATATTTTTGATATTCATCTAAAGTCGTTGCTCCAATAGCTCTCAATTCGCCACGGGCCAAAGCCGGTTTAAGGATATTCGCCGCATCCATAGCACCTTCACCCCCACCTGCACCTACTAACGTGTGGATCTCATCAATAAATAAAACAATATCACCTTCGGCAGCCGTAACTTCTTTAACAACTGATTTTAGACGCTCCTCAAATTCTCCTTTATATTTTGCACCGGCAATTAAAGCCCCCATATCCAGAGAAAAAACAATTTTGTCTTTTAAGTTTTCAGGTACATCGCCATCCACAATTCTGTGTGCTAAACCTTCTGCAATAGCGGTCTTACCAACTCCTGGTTCCCCAACAAGCATTGGATTGTTTTTTGTTCTTCGTGTTAAAATCTGTAATACACGACGAATTTCTTCATCACGGCCAATCACGGGATCCAATTTCCCTGTTCGTGCTAATTCATTTAAGTTTTTAGCATATTTATTTAATGAATTGTAATTTTCTTCTGCTGAAGCAGATGTTACTCTTTCTCCTTTTCGAAGTTCCTCAATTGTTGCTTTCAAGGCTTTACCGGTAACACCCTGATCTTTTAAAATTTGAGCAACTTTGCTTTTTGAATCAAAAATGGCTAAAATTAAATGTTCAATTGAAACATATTCGTCGTTCATTTTGTGAGCAATAATTTCTGCTTCATTCAAAGCTTTATTAGCATCTCTGGAAAGGAGAATGTCGCCACCTGAAACTTTTGGAAAACTCTGAATTGTACTGTCCAGAATTTGCAAAAACAACGGCACATTTACATTGAGTTTTTTCAAAATAAATGGCGCCACATTTTCATCAACCTCAAAAATTGCCTTAAAAATGTGTTCGTTTTCTATTTGTTGTTGTCCATATCTTTGTGCCAGCTGCTGAGACAACTGAATGGCATCCTGAGATTTAGTTGTAAATTTATTTATATTCATTTTTTTATACGATTTAGGTTTGTTTTTAAATTTAAAATAATCGATACCATTAAAATTAAGTTTTATTGAATTTCTTATTTAACTTAAATGATATAACTTTGCTGAAATATTCAAAATATATTCCACATTAAAATTACAGACAAAATGACATTTTCAATAGTTTTTCAACGATTCTGAAGCGTCAAAAAGTCATAAAACAAGACAAAGTATGAGTTTTTTCAATTCAATCTTCGGAAATTCAGAGAACACAGATTCTCGTAAAAACAATGTAAACTGGACCGAATTAACTAACGAATTACAGTTATTGGAAGTCGAAGCCATATCAAATGAAAAACCGGTCGTAATATTTAAACACAGCACAAGATGCAGCATCAGCCGAATGGCTTTGAAGCAATTTGAACGGGAATACGATTTGAATGATATTGTTGACGCCTATTTTCTTGATTTAATTACATATCGTGGCATTTCAAATGAAATTGCGAGAAGATTTAATGTATATCATGAATCCCCACAATTAATTTTAATCAAGAATGGCAAAGCTGTTTATGATGTTTCACACAGCGATATTGATGCTGCAGTATTAAAAAATAAGATTTAGTTTTCTTGATATAAATTACAATTCAGAGGGCAGAGCTTTACGTCTCTGCCTTTTTTATCTACACTAATTGCATTTATTTACCATTATAAATAAATCATAATATCTATTATCGTTTATAGCTTTTTCATAAATTTGACAAAAATTAAATCAATTGAAGAAATTACTCTTTTTCATATCTTTTTGTTTGCTTATAGGAAGTTTTCAAGGTGTATTAGCACAAGCTCCTAAAAAAATAATAGTTGAAAACTCAGACTTTTCAGATGTCAACGAAGTAGAAATCCCAGGTGCGCTTTTGCTTACCGGAAATGTAAAAATAAATCATGATGGTGTAGTCCTTACTTGTAATAAAGCCTATTTCTTTCAAAAAGAGAATTATATTAAAGCTTTTGGAAACGTACAGCTTGTTCAGGGAGATACATTATTCTTAAATAGTAAATATGCTGAATACAGCGGTAATGTAAAAAAAGCTTTCGCAACAGGAAATGCTATTATGACCTCACCTGATGCAACTTTACAAACTGATACTATTAATTTTGATCGAAATGTACAGGAGGTTTTTTACAACACTAAAGGCACAATTGTTAACAAAGACAATACCTTAGTTAGTAAATCAGGAAGGTACTACGTAGCGCAGAAAAAATTTCAGTTTTTAACAGAAGTAGTACTTACAAACCCGAAATATGTTATGAAATCTAATCACTTAGATTATTACAGCAACTCCGGGCACTCTTACTTATTTGGCCCATCTACCATTACAAGCAAAACAAATTATATCTACACCGAAAATGGTTTTTATGACACTAAGAAAAATATGGCACACTTTCTCCGAAAATCGTACATAAAGTACGATGACCGGCGTATAGAAGGAGACAGCCTATTCTACAATCGAAATACCGAATTTGCTTCGGCAACACGAAATGTAAAAATTACAGATTCTATAAATAAAGGAATCGTAAAAGGCCATTATGCCGAATTATACAAACTAAAAGATTCCATGTTTGTAACCAAAAGGGCCGTTGCTATAAACCTGGTTGAAAAAGATTCAGTTTATATCCATGGCAAAAAATTATTGGTAACCGGAAAAGAAGGCGAAAGAATCATCCGAGCATTTAATAACGTTCGCTTTTACAAAATTGATATGAGCGGAAAATGTGATTCACTTCATTCCAATAGTAAAATTGCATTGACAAAACTAATAGGAAATCCAATTTTATGGAATGCAGAAAGTCAAATAACAGGTACTATCATGCACTTAATTGGCGATAATAACACCCGAAAAATAGACTCACTTAAAGTTCTTGGTAATACCTTTATTATTTCCAAGGACACGCTGGGCACAGGTTACAATCAGGTCAAGGGTCTTAATCTATTTGGAAAATTCAGGGATGGAAAACTACACGAAATTGATGTAATAAAAAATACCGAAGTTATTTATTACGCCCGAAATAAAGAAAACGAGCTCGTTTCGATAGACAAAAGTGTCAGCAGCAAAATTAATCTGATTTTAGAGAACAATGCAGTTAACACTCTTACTCTTTTTAAAAACGTCCAAAGTGATAGTTATCCTGAAGAAGAATTACCTGAGCAAGACCGTAAATTGAAAGGTTTTATCTGGCGTGGAGATGAAAGAATAAGGACAAAAGATGATATTTTTCCTCCGGAAGAAAACGAACTCAATGATAAATTAGTTAAAGAAGGAAAAGCAGAAGATGCCAAGCCTAATGTCCCGATGAAAGTCAGGAAGGAAACATTAAATTACGACAAAAAGAAACCCGCAGCAAAAACTAATACTACGACGACTAAAACAAAAGCTAAAAAATAATTTTAGTGAAAGTAGCGATATTTAAGTAAATTTAAAATCTCAGTTCCTTAGAAGTTCAAAAATGAATCCCGATTTTATAAAATATCAGGCACAAACTTCTCCATATCCACTCGGAATGGAAGTTTCACATGCTATTGGCTCTTACATTTACGACACCAGCGATAAAAAATATTTAGATTTTGTTGCCGGAGTTTCAGCCTGTACACTTGGTCATCAGCATCCAAGAGTCAATCAGGCTATAAAAGACCAATTGGACAAGTATTCACATGTAATGGTTTACGGGGAATATTCACAAAGCCCGGCCGTTCAGTACTGCAAATTAATGGCTTCACTCCTGCCGGAATCATTAAACAAAACTTATTTAGTAAATTCAGGCACTGAAGCAATTGAAGGCGCTCTTAAATTAGCCAAACGTTCTACAGGCCGCAGTCAGCTGATATCATGTCACAATGCATACCACGGAAACACCATGGGATCGATGAGTGTTATGGGATTCGAAGAGCGCAAACAAGCGTTTCGCCCCTTGCTTCCGGATGTTGATTTTATCACTTTTAATAACGAAGAAGATTTACAAAAAATAACCACACGAACCGCCGCAATTTTACTTGAAACGATTCAGGGAGGAGCCGGTTTTATTGAACCTAAAGACAACTTTCTGCAAAAAGTACGTAAGCGCTGTGACGAAGTAGGTGCCATGATGATTGTAGACGAAATTCAGCCCGGCTTCGGACGCACCGGAAAATTATTCGGCTTTCAGAACTACGATGTCGTTCCGGATATTTTAGTCATGGGAAAAGGAATGGGAAGCGGAATGCCGGTAGGCGCTTTTACAGCCTCTGCAGAAAAAATGGATCTTTTAACCGAGAATCCAAAACTAGGACACATTACAACTTTTGGAGGCCACCCTGTCATTGCGTCAGCCTGTTTAGCGACTTTGCAGGAATTAACTGAGACTAATCTGATGCAGGAAACTTTAGAAAAGGAAAAACTCTTCAGATCACTTTTGGTACACCCTTTGATAAAAGAAATTAGAGGAAAAGGATTAATGCTTGCCCCAATGACTGAAAGTGCAGAAATAACCAATCAGGTAATTTTAAACTGCCAGGAAAAAGGACTCATTTTATTCTGGTTATTATTTGAAGGATGTGCTATCAGAATAACACCGCCATTAACCATTTCTGAAGAAGAAATAAAAGAAGGATGTGCCATAATTCTCGAAGTTATGGATGAAATTTTGAATAATAACGAAAAGCTTAATTAGGAGCTATTTCCAGCTATACGTTGCAATCTTTTTTGAAGCTGAAAAATGCTTCAAAAAAGGATTTCCACTTCTATCTGGGCTATGGCTTCACGTTAAAAACAAAAATCAGAATAATAATTAAATTAATCTTTTATAAATCAAAAGATTAAAACTAAAAACAGAACACAAGTTCTGTCCATATTGTTAATTAAATTGTTCAAAACAATAAATTTCCTTTCCTCACAAAATAATATGGTTGCCTAAATTTATAACAGGCTAATTTCAAAAATACAAAGTATGCAATTAAGCAACGAAGAAGAAGATTATAACCTATCCCTATCTAAATTTGAGTCGATGTTAAAAACCAACAAAGTACTCTTTTTTGATTCTGAAGAATTCGAAGAAATTATTCTTCATTATTTAGACATAGGTAAGGCTAATTTAGCAAAAAAGGCCTTAAAACTTGCATTAGACCAACACCCGAAATCTACAGGCTTAAAATTAGTACAAGTAGAAATGCTGGTTTACGACGATAAACTGGACATCGCCGAAAAACTTTTAAACGAGTTATATGCAATTGAACCTAACAACGAGGAAATTTACATCCAGAAAGCCAATATTTGTTCCAAAAGAGATCAGCATGAAAAAGCAGTAGAATTGCTTAAAATTGCCCTGCAATATACAGACGACTTTGCTGATGTTTACAACTTAATCGGAATGGAATATCTTTTTATGGATAATCTCGAAATGGCAAAAGACAGTTTCATCAAATGTCTTGAAGAAGACTTAGAAGACCAGTCTGCATTATATAACGTAGTGTACTGCTTTGAATTTTTAGACCAAAACCAGGAAGCTATTGTTTATCTTAACGAATACATCAACAAAAATCCGTACAGTGAAATTGCCTGGCATCAGCTTGGTCGATTGCACTATGGAATAAAAGAATACGAGAATGCAATTCGCGCTTTTGATTACGCAACCCTGATTGACGAAGAATTTCTGGGGGCATTCATGGAGAAAGCAAAAGCTTACGAACGACTTAAAAAATACGCTCAGGCAATAGAAAGTTATAACCGAACCATCGAATTAGATGATGCAACCTCTTATGCCTTATTGCGAATTGGTAAATGCTACGAAAAGCTGGGAAATAATATTCTGGCATTGAAATATTACAACCAAACTGTTCATGAAGACCCTCTTCTCGACAAAGGATGGATTGCTATTACTGATTTTTACGTTCGCCAGAAAAACTTTCAAAAAGCATTATTTTTTGTCAACAAGGCATTAGCCATCGACAATCAAAATCGTTTGTACTGGAAACGTTATGCCACTATAAACAAACAAATGAACTTTTTTGAAGAAGCTGAGTTTGGTTATAGAAAAGCAGTAGAATTTGGAGATTATGCATTGGATACCTGGTTATTCTGGGTAGATATTCTTCAGTTTTTAGGTGAATTTGAGAGCGCCATACAAACATTACTGCAAGCCTCTGAATATTTTCCGGAAGAAAACGAAATAGAATACCGTTTGGCCGGATTGTATTTTATGATTCAGGACAATACAAAAGCTAAATTTCATTTAAGCAATGGTTTGCGTTTGAACTTTGACAATTACATTTTAATCGAAGATTTGTTCCCTGTTGTCTGGTCAAAAAAAATGGTAAAAAATTATATTGAAAAACATAGAAAAGAATAATGATTGATATTTTAAAAAGACGTTTTGGTTTATTAGGCCGTAATATTAGTTACTCCTTTTCAAAAGGATATTTTACAGAAAAATTCAGCGATGAAATATTTAAAGGCAACAGCTACGAAAATTTTGACATTTCTGAAATCAATCATTTTGCAGGATTACTTAAAAACAATCCCGATTTAAAAGGTTTAAACGTTACGATCCCGTACAAAGAACAGGTTATTCCTTATCTGGATAAACTTTCAAAAAAAGCAGCTTTAATTGGAGCTGTAAATACTATAAAATTTACCAAAAATGGAAAATTAAAAGGATACAATACAGATTATTATGGTTTCAAAAAATCATTAAAACCATTACTTGAATCACATCACAAAAAGGCACTTATTCTGGGGACTGGAGGTGCATCAAAAGGGGTAGCCTTTGCACTTGATGAACTTGACATTCCTTATACTTTTGTTTCAAGAGAAGCGAAAGAGAACATCATTGATTACAATTTAATTAATGCGACAACTTTTGACAATTTTCAAATCATAATCAATTGTACTCCCGTTGGAACAAGCCCAAATATTGAAGCTTGTCCAGATCTTCCTTATGAGTTTTTTACGGATAAACATATCGCTTATGATTTGATTTATAATCCTGCCGAGACACAATTCTTAAAGAATGCCAAAGAAAGAGGGGCTGTAATAAAAAATGGTCTTGATATGCTTATTTTGCAGGCAGAAAAAGCGTGGAAAATCTGGAACAAATAATCCAAATAAAAACAATTAATAATTTAAGGCTACATAAATGTAGCCTTTTGTTTTTTATTTAATTCTTAAAACTTAATGCTAAGAATGTATTTAAAAAATTAAATTTCTCCGTCATAAATTACTTCTCACACACAAATAAGTAGGATTTTTAAATCAAAAAACACATAAACAAATGATTTATTTTGTAGTTAGAAACACCTTTACTATCTTTCGCAATGTTTAAAATATAACCTTATACATTTAAAAATGTTAGAAGAAAAGAATGATAACCTGCAGGAAGCAGATGGAAAACCAGAAATCAGCCTGAATGATTCTTCACTAAATGATGTAACAGAAACATCAATTTCTGAAACAACAAAAGAAAATGAAATTTCAGCGATTGAAAGTATTGAAGTTGAAGAAACAAATCATCAGGAAGTATTAGACGCTATAACAAATTCTAATGCTGAAGAAAGCGAAGACGAAACATTAAAAGAACGCCATGATATTCCTATGCAGGATTATGACACATTTTCGTTAGATAAACTTGTTGATGAATTAAAAAAACTTGTAAATACAGATAAAGTGATGTCTGTAAAAGAACATATTGAAGAAATTAAAAAATCATTTTTACTTCAATTCAATCATTTTATTGAAGAGAAAAAAGAAGAATTTAATGCTTCAAATGAGGATCCAAATGAAGATTTTCAATACCATTCTCCTTTGAAATCAAAGTTCGACGAATATTACAATATATTTCGGGAAAAAAGAAATGCTCACTTTAAAAATTTACAGAGCAATTTAAAATCAAATTTAGAAACCCGACTTGCTATAGTAGAGGAACTAAAAGAACTTATAAATCCACAGGAAAACATCAAAGACACTCTTAAACATTTCAATGAATTAAGAGAGAGATGGAAAAATGCCGGAGCAATTCCAAAAGACAAATACAATCACGTATGGAATAATTATCACTTTCATGTTGAAAATTTCTATGATTATCTTCATTTAGACCGTGAAGCAAGAGACTTAGATTTCAAATACAATCTGGAACAAAAACAAAAAATAATTACTCGTGTTGAAGAGTTAGCAAACGAACCTGACATTAATAAAGCATTTCGTGAATTACAGGATTTACACAGAATCTGGAAAGAAGATATTGGCCCTGTATCGAAAGAACATCGTGATACGATTTGGAATAAATTTAGCGAGCTAACTAAAAAAATCCATGACAAAAGAGAACTTTTGTTTGAAAGCCAAAGAGAAAACGAGCAGAAAAATCTTGAGATTAAAAAAGAAATTATTGCTACAATCGAAGTTTTGGCTACTGAAAAAGTAGGTTCTCATTCGCAATGGCTGGTACAAATACAAAAAGTTGAAGCACTTAGAAATGAGTTTTTTGCTGCCGGAAAAGTACCAAGCGAGGTGAATGAACAGACTTGGGCTGCATTTAAAACTGCCGTAAGAAACTTTAATTCTTTTAAAAACTCGTTTTATAAAGACATCAAAAAAGACCAAAACGACAATTTAAACAAAAAAATGGCCCTAGTTACAAAGGCCAAAGAATTACAAGAAAGTACAGATTTTAATGCGACTACTCCAATCATGAAACAAATTCAGGAAGAGTGGAAACAAATTGGTCATGTTCCTAAAAAATACTCTGACAAAATCTGGAAAGAATTTAAAGATGCCTGCAACCATTATTTCGACAAATTAAAAGAACACAAATCTGAAGAAAATGGAGAAGAAGTTGCTGCATTTGACAATAAGAAAGCATATTTAGACACTTTAAGGGCATTTGAACTTACAGGTGATCATAAAACAGATTTAGATGCCATTAAATTACATATTGAAACATGGAAAGGATTTGGAAAAGTTCCTTTTTCAAGACGTCATATCGAAGGCAAATTCAATAAAATTCTGGATGCTCTTTTTGAAAAATTAAGTCTTAGTAAAAAAGATACAGAAATGATGCGTTTTTCCAACAGAATTGATTCTTTATCAGAAAGTAATGATACACGCAAGTTAGATAATGAAAAGATTTTCATTATGCGCAAAATTGAAGAAGTTCAAAATGAAATATTCCAGTTAGAGAACAACATTCAATTTTTTACAAATACGAAAAATGCAAAGAAAGAAAATTCTATAGTTCTTGAAGTCCGTAAAAACATTGCTATTCATAAGGAAAGTCTGGAAGTATGGAAAGACAAACTAAAACAATTGCGTAATTTAAATCAGGAATAAAACATTAAGAATTCTAAATTTAAAAAGGGTGTAATGAGATTCATTACACCCTTTTTAATGATATTTACTTTTCAGTAACATATTAATAAAACAAAACTGTAAAATATTGATTATATTTGAATTAGTCACTTATAACAACAATCAGCATTTTATGCACTTATAATTTATTAATTCTAATAACTTCGAAAATGAAATTTACAAGAAAAGCAAACGCAAACTGGAAAGGGACAGGCATGGAAGGAACCGGAGCCATAACCACACAAAGCACAACCTTAAATAATACTCAATTATCTTTTAAAACAAGGTTTGCAGAAGGAGTAGGAACCAATCCTGAAGAACTTATTGCTGCAGCTCATTCTGGCTGCTTTACAATGCAATTAAGCTTTTTATTAAACGAAGAAGGATTCGTTGCAGACGATTTATCTACTGAAGCAACAGTTACCTTCGAAGATGGTTCTATAACTTTAATTCACTTGGAACTAAAAGGAAAAGTACCATCTATAACAGCTGAAAAATTTGCAGAAATTGCAACCAAAGCGAAAGAAATCTGCCCTATTTCAAAATTATTAAAGACTGAAATTACATTAGGAATTAATTTAATTTAAAACCCTTAACTTAGTTTTACCCATAAAAAAAGCTCTGATTAACTCCAGAGCTTTTTTTTTATCATTCTATTTTTTTTATTCAGATACTGCTTTGCTTTTAACTACCAGCCTAAAACCTTCACCATGAATGTTCAAAATTTCAACATCCTCATCTGATTTTAGATATTTTCTAAGCTTGGCGATATAAACGTCCATGCTCCTTGAAGTAAAATAATTGTCATCTCTCCAAATTTTAGTCAAAGCTAATTCCCTTGGCATTAAATCATTTTCATGCAGAATCAGCATTTTTAGTAATTCATTCTCTTTCGGAGATAGTTTTATTGGTTCTTCATCCTGAAATGTTAAAAATCTTAACTTAGAGTTCAAATGAAACTTGCCAATATTGAACTCAAACTGAACTTGTTCTGCTTTCGTATCAGATGATTTTCTCTGAATAATAGCTTTAATTTTCATCAATAAAACTTCCGAATCAAAAGGCTTGTTAAGATAATCATCAGCCCCTGCTTTATATCCTTTTAAAACATCCTCCTTCATTGATTTTGCAGTTAAAAAAATAATCGGCACTTCGCTGTTTTTTTCCCTAATTTCTTTTGCTAAAGTATATCCATCCTTATAAGGCATCATTACATCAAGAATGCATAAATCATAAACATCCTTTTTGAATTTTTCGAAACCTTCCATACCATTTTTTGCTAAAGTAACTTCAAAGTCATTTAGCATTAAATAATCTTTAAGAACTGCACCAAAATTAAGGTCATCTTCTACTAAAAGTATTCTTTTATTAATATTTTCCATATTTTAATTTATTAGTGGTATTTTTATTATGAAGGTACTACCTTTTCCCTTTTCACTTTCTACATAAACCTGACCATTGTGATCCTCAACGATTCTTTTTACATAAGCAAGACCTAAACCATGACCTTTTACATTATGCAAATCACCTGTATGTTCCCTGTAAAATTTCTCAAAAACTCTTTTTTGAGCAACTTTACTCATTCCTAATCCATTATCCTTTACTTTTATCAGAATCATGTCTTTAACATTCTCCGTAAAAACCTCTATCTCAGGAACATCTGGAGAATATTTTATAGCATTTTCTAATATATTAACCAATACATTTGTAAAATGCACTTCATTAACCAGACATGTCGTCCTTGCTGCATTATAATGTCTTACAATTGTACCTTGTTTATCCTCTAAAATTAAATTAACATGTTCAATTGCATCTTCAATGATATCATGTATAACATTAGGTTCTTTACTAATATCGAGTTCTTTTTTCTCCAGTTTAGAAATTCGCAGTACATTTTCAACCTGAGCATGCATCCTTTTATTTTCATCCCTGATCATTTGAAGATAACGATACACCTTCTCTTTATCTTCTATGATTTTGGGGTTACGTATTGCATCAAGAGCTAAATTGATAGTAGCAATTGGAGTTTTAAACTCATGCGTCATGTTATTTATAAAATCTGTTTTGATCTCAGATATTTGCTTTTGACGAATTAGTTGATTTAATGCACTGGTATAAGCAATTATGATAATTAATGTAAAAATTATAGACAGTATCGTAATACTTACCAGCTGCGACAATAAAAATTTCTTTTTGTTAGGAAAAGTAACTGACAATTCATATTTACTATTCCCTTCATTATCTGCAAAAACAGGGATATTATAAGTAGCATCTTTATCGAAATGAAAACCTTCTGATTTTATTTTGGTAGGACTTCCATTACTATATATTCCAAATTCAAATTTTGTCTTAACTCCATGTTCGGCTAGCTCCTTTTTTAAAATGCCGCGTAACTTCTCTTTTGTAATTCTTTCGTCTATAGGCAATGCAGAAGCATAATCCTTATATGAAATTTGTAATTGAGCTTTATTTAAAATATCTAAGTTTCCTTCTTTTTCATCTCTTAAATCCGGAATTGTACTTTGATTTAAAACTGAATTATCAATAATACTATTATTATTGTAAACTTCTGTTAGCCTCTTGGAACTAAAACTTTTAAATCCGTCAGAACCGAATTTTTTATTAAATATCGATCCATTAATATCATATTTTTCAGAAGATATACTATTTTTATAAACAATAGTTTTGTTTGTTTTAGTATTTCTTTGCACAAACAAAATTTCTAACAAATCTTCTTTTTGAGGGATTTTCCCGGTACTGTCTTTTATATGATTGATTTTATCATAAAAACTGTACTCTTCTTGTTGTTCAAGTTTATCAGAAACGTTACTGATTACCTGAGTAACGTGGTATTTAAATTGTTCATCATTATTTTCAAATGACGAATTAAACCAATATACCTGAACCAGAATTATCCCTATTAAGGACAAACTCATTAGCAAAACAAGTATTCTAAAAAATAATTTATTCATCGAAACAAAATTAATATTTTAACAATATACTAAATAATACATTAACCAAATATTAACATTTAAGAATGATTTTGTTTAATATTTAAAATTTTAAGAATTTTAACAACTTCTTCTTTTGCATTTTTAAGATTATCATTAGTTATAACAAAATTACTTTTAAGAACACGTTCTTCGTCTTTCCATTGCATTTTCATTCTGTCTAAGACCTTTTCTCTTGTTGTTTCGTCACGTTTTATAACTCTTTCAATTCTTACTTCTTCAGGCGCTGTAACCGTTATAATAATATCACAATCTTTATATCTTCCGCTTTCAAACAAAATTGCAGCTTCGTAAATTATGTAGTTATAATTTTTATTTTTTTGAAACCATAATTCAAAATCTTTTTTAACAGCCGGGTGTATAATAGCATTTAACTGATTAAGTTTATTACTATCTTTAAAAACGATTTCTGCTAATTTTGCCCTATTGAGAACCTCATTTTCAAATACAACTTCACCAAATATAGTTTTAATCTCTTCAACTATAGATTGTGACTGCATTATTTTTTTTGCCTCGTCATCAGCAATATAAACAGGCACTCCCATTTCTTGAAAATAATTTGCAATGGTTGTCTTTCCGCTTCCTATTCCACCAGTCAAACCAATAATCTTTGTCATATTATAATTTGAAAAACATATAAGGAAAAGCTTTCTGAGGTTTTCTCTTTAAAATAATAACTTTTATAAAAGATTCTAAAAAGCCTGTTCCGTAACCGTAAAATTGCTTCCAAACAGCAATTACAGAAAGATATCCAATTTTAACACTCTTATTACTGACACCAGATGTAAGAAAAATTATAACGAAATATACAAAATATATTTGTAATAAAAGATCAAAATTAAAAATTAACAATAAAAAAGCTAATAATAATCCTGTCATAAAAAAGGTAGGAAAGAAAAAAGTCAATTTGTTATGCTCCGGATACCAGCTGTTTAATATTGGTCTTGCTTTTCCAAATTTATTCACTTGTATAGAAAATTTTTCCCAGTCTATTCTTCTTTTGTGATAAACAAATGCACTAGGAAACAATCTCGTTTCAAAACCTAAATTCCATAATCTTATAGATAAATCCGGATCTTCACCAGGATGAATATTCCCAAAGCCTTTTGATGCTTCAAAAGCTTTTTTTGAAATCCCCATATTAAAACTTCTTGGCTGGAACTTACCAATTTTCTCAGAGCCACCGCGAATTCCACCGGTAGTTAAAAAAGAAGTCATGGCAAAATTAATTGCCTTTTGTATGTCTGAAAAGCTATCCAAAGCCTTATCTGGGCCTCCAAAACAATCTACATATTCTCTATCCAATTCTTTACGAACTTCTGTTAAATAGTTTGAAGGAATTATACAATCAGAATCGAAAATAATAAAATAATCGCCTAATGCTTTTTGCATTCCGAAATTTCTTGAATCACCCGGTCCGGAATTCTGTTTAAAGTAATACGAAATATTAAGCTTTCCCTGATAATTCATAACAACACTTTTGCAGGGATTTGAAGATCCGTCCTCAACAAGAACAATTTCAAATGCTTCATTATAATCAGATTTCGACAAACTTTCCAAAAGCTCATCTACTTCATCCGGACGATTATACACAGGTATAATTAAAGAAAAAACCATAATAGAATATGTGGAATTAGGTACCTTTTATAAATTTCAAATTTTGCGCAAAGATAAGTTTTATTCATAAAAAAACCATCAACTTTGAGTTGATGGTTTTCATTTATAATGATTTAAATAAATTACTTGATACTTTCTACCTGAACCATTTCATTTGCCTCAGCTTTATAATCTATTCCTCCTAATTCAAACCCAAACAGATTTAGGAAATCATTTCTGTACCCTTCTAAATCTCCAATAGCGGGCAATGTTTCTGTAGTCGTTTCTAACCAAAGTTTAGCCACTTCTGCCTGAACATCTTCACGCATTTCCCAATCATCAATCCTGATTCTTCCTTTTTCATCAGTAAGAATTGTTTCTGCATACAATCTGTCTTTAAACAAACGATGAATCTGCTCAATACAGCCTTCATGAATTCCTTTTTCTTTCATTACTTTATACAAAAGAGAAATATACAAAGGAACAACCGGAATGGCCGAACTAGACTGCGTTACTAATGCTTTATTTACAGACACATAAGCTCTTCCTCCTATAGACTTTAAACTATCAGTAATAGTAAATGCTGTAGCTTCTAAATCATCTTTTGCACGACCTATAGTTCCTTTACGATAAACGGCTTCTGTTAATTCAGGCCCGATATACGAATAAGCAATTGTTGTAGCGCCATCTGCTAATAAATTTTCGTTTTTTAAAGCCTCAATCCACATTGCCCAGTCATCTCCTCCCATAACTTCAACTGTGTTAACAATATCTTCCTCGTTAGCAGGAGCTATTGAAACCTCAGAAACTTTTCCAGTATGAAAATCAACCGTTTTATTAGTATATGTCTGTCCTATCGGCTTTAAAACTGAACGATGTGTAACCCCTGTTTTAGGATTTGTACGTACCGGAGAAGCCAAACTATAAATTACAAGATCAACTTGTCCTAAATCTGCTTTTATCAAATCTAAAGTTTCTCTTTTAACTTCATTTGAAAAAGCATCTCCATTGATACTTTTTGCATATAATCCAGCTTTATGAGCTTCTGATTCAAAAGCTGCTGAATTGTACCATCCCGGAGTAGCAGTTTTACCTTCAGCTGATGGTTTTTCAAAAAACACACCAATAGTTGCTGCATCAGATCCAAAAGCACTTGTAATTCTTGAAGCTAATCCAAAACCTGTTGAAGCACCAATTACTAATACTTTTTTAGCCCCTTCGATAGGTCCTTTTGATTTGATATATTCAATTTGATTTTTAACATTTTGCTCGCATCCTTTTGGGTGTGATGTCAAACAAATAAATCCTCTCATTCTAGGTTCTATGATCATCTTGTAATTATTTATTGTATTAATTCAATTTCAATTTTAATTTTTCAAAAATAGACATTTTATCCTTAACCCTTTTCATGTTTACATTCATATTGTCTATAAAATTAGGATTTAAAGCATTCGTTTTGGCTAACTTATAGTAATTATAAGCAGCTAAATATTGATTCTCATACTCTGCCATCCTTCCCAATTCACTATTAAAAGATGATGAATCGAAATTCTCCAAAGTCTTCATAGTAAAGCTAATGTGTTCTTTCGCTTCTTCATACCTACCAATATCGATAAGGAGATAAGTATAGTTTAAATAAGCCGCAGGATATTTAGGTTCAAACTTCATAGCCAGTTTATAATGGTAAATTCCTTTATCATAATTACTGAGCTTATTATAATAAATCCAGCCTAAATGATTATGCGCTTTACCAAAATCCGGGTATTGAGACAATATTTCTTCCAGTAATTCTTTTCCCTCAGCAATGTTTCCGTCAGAGATCAGGGAATCTGCTTTTATAAATTGATTTTCGTAATAACTCAAACTTTCCATTTTCTTATTTTAACTTAACAATTGTTTTGCATGATTCAGTGCAGAATCAGAGATATTAGCTCCTGACAACATTTGAGCAATTTCTATAACTCTTTCGTCCTGAGGCAAAAGCTTTAATTCTGACTGCGTGTCATCGTTAGTTGTAGACTTGAACACTTTAAAGTGAGAGTCTCCCTTTGCAGCAATCTGAGGTAAATGAGTAATGGCAAATATTTGCATTTTAGCACTCATCTCTTTCATGATCTCACCCATCCTAACAGCGATTTCTCCGGAAACACCTGTATCTATTTCGTCAAAAATCAAAGTTGGCAATTTAGAATATTGTGCCAATATTGCCTTTACCGCCAGCATTATACGGGACATTTCTCCTCCAGAAGCAACTTTTTTCAGTAAACCGAAGTCAGTTCCTTTATTAGCAGAAAACAAAAATTGTAATTCATCTTTTCCATTTTGAAAATAAGTATCCGATGCTGTTAGCTCCATTCTAAACCTAACATTTGGCATTCCTAACGTTTCTAATATCGAAATTAACTGAGTCGATAAAACCGGAATTGCTTCTTTTCTATTTTGATGAATTTTAGCTGAAAGCAAATCTAACTCTTCTGTTTTTTGTTTGATTGATGCCGCCAGAATTGCTATTTCTTCTTCAATATTACCTAATTCCAACACAGAACTTTCTAAGTTTGACTGTATTTGCAACAATTCATCCACCGTAGTAACCTGATGTTTTTTCTGTAAATTATGAATCAACTGTAATTTCTGATTGGTCAATTCTAATTTCTCGGGATCATTTAACAATTTATCTGCGGCATTTTGCAATTCTTTTGAAACATCGTCAAATTCAATTGCTACACTTGTGATTCTGTCAAATAAATTTTGATATTCTGATGAAAAAGCTGCGATTTTCTGCAATGAAGTCTTAATTTCATTCAAATTATGAAAAACACCAAATTGCTCTTCATTTGCAATTGCAAGTGATTTATCAATTGACTCTTTAATTATTTCAACATTATTCAGTTTCTCAAAATCAGCCTCCAGTTCTTCCTGTTCTCCTGATTTTAATTTTGCAGCAACCAGTTCATTCAATAAAAAAGTATTGTACTCCTGCTCCTTTCCTGCATCACTTTGTTTTTTAAGCAAAGCATTTAATTTCGATTTATCAGACTTGTATACTTTTAGTAATTTTTGATACGAATCTATAATTTCTAAATTTTGAGCAATTGCGTCAATTATTTTAAACTGTACACCTTCATCTGAAAGTTCCTGGGTTTGCTGTTGCGAATGAATATCAATCAAAAACAGACTAAGGTCTTGCAATTCCTGAAGATTTACAGGACTATCATTAATAAATGCACGTGATTTACCAGAAGGAAGAATTTCACGTCTTATAATTGTTTCATCTTCATAATCAAGATCATTCAATTCAAAAAAATCTTTCAAATTATATTTAGAAATTTCAAACTGCGCTTCGATAACACATTTTTCTTCTTTGTTTTTAAGAGAAGTCAAATCAGCTCTCTTTCCCAAAACTAATCCTAACGCTCCTAAAATAATTGATTTTCCAGCTCCGGTTTCTCCGGTTATTATAGAAAAACCTTTCGAAAAATCTATAGAAAGTTTTTCAATTAATGCATAATTTTTAATTGACAGCGAAGTAATCATATAGCTTTTAAAAGTAAAATTATTGAAGTAAATTCAGTTAGTATTTAATTTGAGACCATTTTGTAGAATTCAGGGGTGAAACCCGGTTTAAGTTTTCTACTAAATCTGTAATTGTAATACTTGGTCCTCCTGAAAAAACAGATACTATCTCATCTGATTTTGCATCAAAAAATACTCTTGTCAAAAAGGCATTTGGTTTAACCGAATTTAATTTACCTATTAACATTAATGAAGATTTTATTTTCTCTTTTGCCTCTTTCAAATCCTGATTCATTATATCTAATCCTGAATAATACAAAAAAGTAGTTTGTCTCAAATCAGAATAAACCGGAGCAGCCATGTCATTTATCAGAAAAAAACGATTTTGGAGCCCATCTGCCTGAGTCCATCCTTTAGCCCCCCCCTGCTGCGCAACGTTGGCGATGTTTTGAGCAGTTTCAAAATAAGGATTCCCGCCAGCAAACTGAAATGTATCCCCATCCATTCCTAAAATCATATAACTATAAAAGGATATTACTGATACTAAATTAGACTCAAATGTAGTTGGATTATACAATAAAGGTTCAAACTCAGTATACCTGAAATTAAAATCTTTATCGTTAAAATTAAAAACAGGGGAAGAATAAGTAGAATTATAGATTAACCTTGAAGATTGTACTTGTATAGTTCCTGAAAACTGATCAGAATTATGAGAAAAAAGCGTAATGTACATTGAACAATTAATACGCTCATTTTGTTTTAAAACAGCTCCCATCCAATCCGTTTTATTCACAAATTCTGACAAAGAAGCCTGAAGCGTTTTATAGACCTGAAGATTTGGATTTGGCAATCTTTCCGTATTTATAGTAACCGTACAATTTAACTGTTGTGCCTGTCCAAAACTAAAAAACAAAAACGCTAAAAAAGTAACTAATTTATACATAAAAATGTTCTATAACTTTGTTTAAAATATCAACTGCAACAGACTCTTTAGATTTTAAATCCATTGGCTCAATTTTAAATTCCTTATCTATAAAAGTAACTTTATTAGTTGGCTGTTGAAAACCTGCTCCTTTATCCTGCAACGAATTTAAAACAATCAAATCTAAGTTTTTTTTCTGGATTTTCAACTTAGCATTTTCAATTTCATTTTCGGTTTCCAAAGCAAAACCAATTAAAAACTGTTTTTTTTTAATTTTTCCTAATGAGGACAAAATATCTTTTGTTTTTTCGAGTTCAATCGAAAATTCATCTGCAGCTTTCTTAATTTTCTGAAGGGCTATTACTTTTGGTTTGTAATCTGCTACTGCTGCGGCAGCAATAGCCACATCAGTATCATTAAAATGCAAATGACAGGCATCGTACATTTCCTGGGCTGAGAAAACATTAACAACCTCAATCAATGAATTTTCAACTTTTAAGTGCGTAGGCCCTGTAACCAATATAACAGACGCACCCAGATTAGCCGCAGCTTTTGCAATATCGAATCCCATTTTTCCTGAAGAATGATTCCCAATAAAACGTACTGGATCTATTGCTTCGTATGTTGGACCTGCTGTAATTAGAATTTTTTTCCCTTTTAAAGGCAGTTTACTTTCTAAATCATCTTCTAAAAAAGCAACTATATTTTCAGGTTCCGCCATTCTTCCTTCACCTGACAAACCACTTGCTAATTCTCCGTTTTCAGCCGGAATCATAATATTTCCAAATTGTTTTAAAGCATTAAAACTGGATAAAGTAGAAGGATGTTTATACATATCCAGATCCATAGCCGGAGCAAAATAAACAGGACATTTAGCAGATAAATAAGTAGCAATTAAAAGATTATCGCTGTTTCCCGTCACCATTTTTGATAACGTATTTGCTGTTGCAGGAGCAATCAGCATTAGATCAGCCCAAAGCGCCAAATCAACATGATTATTCCAGACAGCATCCTGGTCGTCTTCATTAAAAAAACTGGAATGTACAGGATTTTTTGATAACGTAGATAACGTAAGCGGAGTTACAAAATCCTTAGAAGCAGGTGTCATGATCACCTGGACATGTGCACCTGCTTTTATAAAGAGTCGTACTAATGAGGCTGTTTTATAGGCTGCTATTCCACCGGAAACCCCCAGTAAAATTTTCTTCCCGTTTAAAACTGACATTGTACTGTATTATTTGTTTGAGCTTCTGTGGTATGTTTTACCGTCTAACCATTCCTGAACAGCTAAAGCGTGTGGTTTTGGTAATTTTTCGTAAAATTTAGAAACTTCAATTTGTTCTTTATTTTCAAAAACTTCTTCAAGACTGTCATTGTAAGTAGCAAACTCTTCTAATTTCTCAGTCAATTCTTTTTTAATTTCAGAATTGATCTGGTTTGCTCTTTTAGCCATAATAGTGATTGCCTCATACACATTTCCTGTTGGCTCTTCAATAACTGTTTTATTGTAAGTTATTGTATTTACAGGAGCATTCGTCTTTTTTAAATCCATGACTTTATTTATTTAGTAAATTTTTGTAAATCTGTTTCAACTCTGGCATTCATTTCGTCTGCCTGTTTTTTATATTTTGTGTCGCTTTTAAACTTCAACAAGTTATTATAAGCCACTTTTGCAACATTTAAACGCTCTTCCATTTTTTGAGGAATACTGTTTATAGCCAATTGATATGCAGAGTCATATTTATAAAACAATGCGTCCTCTTTAAATGGAGTTCCCGGATAATCTGCAATAAAATTATCAAAGGCAATTAATGCCGATTTATAATCTGAAATAGTGTTATATCCTTTAGCATTTTCATATGCCTTTTTTTCCAGCTTTCCGCTTAGTACCTTAACAGCTTCATTAGCCTGAGCAATATATTCAGAGTTTGGATAATTATCAATAAAAGCCTGTAATTTATCCAACGCTTTCACTGTATCTGTCTGATCTAAACTATAAACAGGAGCTAATTTAGAATAACTGTAAGCTCCTAAAAAAGCAGCTTCCTGAACTTTTTCGCTTCGTGGATATCCTGAAACAAAACTTTCAAACTGATAACCAGCTAAATAATACTGTTTTGTTTTATAATAAGACTGAGAAAACATATAAAATAGCTTTTCTGCCTGAGGTTTTCCTCTGTATGTAGGCGCTAATTGCTCAAAAAGTCTAATTGCTTTATTATACTTCCCTGCCTCATACATCTTTGTTGCAATTTCAAACTTTGCCGCAACATCTTCATTTTTCAATGCCTTTTGATAATCACTACAAGAGCAAAAAAGGGCAATAACAATTAACAGCGATACTATTTTTTTCATTTTCTTACTTTTATTATGATTTCTCAGACAGTTATGCCAAAGCAAAATCACACCGAAGTTTCGGTGGCAAATTTAGTTATTAATTTAGCTACTACAAAATATTTTTTGATACAATAAAATACAGGGAATTTTTATTTTATTTTAATGCTGCTTTTACAAATTTATCTAATCGGCCTGCCAGTGATTCATCAACCGAAACTAATGGTAAACGAACAGTATTATCAGCAATTCCTAAAGACTGGAATACATGTTTGATTCCGGCAGGATTTCCCTGTTCAAAAATCATATCAATACAATCAGACAAAAAGTATTGTGTTTTAAAAGCTTCATTTACTTTTCGGTTCAGACCTAAACGAATCATTTCTGAAAATTCTTTTGGAAATCCCTGACCAATAACAGAGATAACTCCTGCCCCACCAGCCAAAACCATTGGTAAGGCAATCATATCGTCTCCTGAAATTACGAGAAAATCTTTTGGTGCATCTTTAATCAATTGCAAAGCCTGAGCCATGTCTCCGGCAGCTTCTTTTATTGCTACAACATTTTCAAAATCATTAGCAAGGCGAATAACTGTTGAAGGCGCCATATTACTTGATGTTCTTCCCGGAACATTATATAAAATTACCGGAACCGGAGAAACTTCTGCAATGGCTTTAAAATGTTGATAAATTCCTTCTTGTGTAGGTTTATTATAGTAAGGAGAAACTGAAAGAATAGCCTCAAATGCAGAGAAATCCCTTGTTTTTAATTCTTCAACAATCTGCATGGTATTATTACCCCCAACCCCAAGAACCAAAGGCAGTCTTCCGTTATTAACTTCAATCACAGTACTAATAACTAGCTCTTTTTCAGACGTGGTCAAAGTTGCATTTTCAGCAGTTGTTCCCATAACCACAAGATATTCAACCCCTCCGTCTATCGAAAAATTAACGATTCGCTGTAAAGCTTCGATATCAATTGAAAAGTCTTTTTTAAATGGAGTGACAAGAGCAACACCTGTTCCTATTAATGATTGCATATTCTAAATTATATTTTTATTTTATATTTTTTAAATACTTAAACAATTCGAAAACGAAAAGTTTATAATTACTTAAAGAAGTATTTATCATCCAACGATTTATATTTTTATCTATTGATGCAAATCCAACTTTAAATTTAGCTTTTGATTGATTTGTAATCAGTTTCAAAGTAGGTTTCTGAACATCATAATAACTAATCAAAAGATCAAATTCTGTTTCAATAAATTCAGTTAAAAATGGTAATTTAATTTCTCCGTTCCAGTCTATATGCTTTTTTGTAAAAGTTGGAAATTCGTATTCTTCCTTATCCCTAAATTTATTCCGGTACACAACAACTTTGATATTTCCTGGAGTAATTCCATTTAAAATCAGTTCGTCAATAATTAACTTTGAGTAACTAAAATCACTTTCATCAATCAATAACCCTATCGTTTGTACATTACTGGTAAAGACTTCTTTTTTTACATTAAGCAAATTATTTTTTAATGTTTTTTTTATAAAAAAATCCTTCAGATAATTTAAAAACATAGTAATTTTACCAGATTACAAAATTAATTATTTAAGTCGCATTTAAGATGGTAAAACTAAAAAAGTATAACGGATTTTTAAAACTTTTTGTTATATTCTTAACACTCTTTTTTGTATTCTCATGCAGCCAGAAGAATTACAACTTAACTAAGATAGAAGGAAAACAGCTTCCGGTTACCGAAAAAGATAACCAGACACGTGAGATTGAAAATTTCATCAAACCTTATCGCGATCACATTAATGAAGACTTAGATAACATATTAGCATATTGTCCGGAAACACTTGATAAAAGCACCGGGAAATGGCAAACCAGCATTGGTAACCTAATGGCTGATATTTGTCTACAAAAAGGTAATCATATTTTCAAGGCCCGTGAAAAAAAGGAGATTGACTTATGCCTTTTGAATCATGGTGGAATCAGAGCTATATTACCAAAAGGAAATGTAACTACAAGAACCGCATTTGAAATTATGCCTTTTGAAAATAATTTGGTGGTGCTTGCTTTAAAAGGTGATCAGATTCTTGAAATGACTTCTTATATAATTAAAGAAAAGAAACCTCATCCTTTGTCCGGAATGACTTTCACTATTTCAAAAGATAACACTGCTAAAAACATTCAAATTCAGGGAAAGCCTCTTGATACGAGCCGAACATATTATATTGCCACAAATGATTATCTGGCAAATGGCGGTGATAGTATGAACTTTTTCCTCAAATCTATCCAAAAATATGACCTGAATTATAAACTTCGGAACGTACTGATTGATTATTTTAAAGAAGTTGATACGATTCCGGTTCCAAAAGACATCCGAATCACAGAAGAATAATCAGATTAGAATCAAATATAAATACAGGATTTTCGCAAAAAACATACACAATGAAAAGAAGAGAATTTATCGAAAAAACGGCTGCAGGTACTGCTTTATTAAGTCTAGGCTTGTCATTGAGCAGTTTTGAAACAAACGATATAAAGCATTTAACTGTTCTTCATACGAATGATGTTCACAGTCATATCGATCCTTTTCCGGCTGATGATCCGCGAAATCCCAACAAAGGTGGTGTATCACGCAGGGCAGCTCTTATTGAAACCATTCGAAAAGAAAATCCAAATGTGCTTTTACTGGATGCAGGCGATATTTTTCAGGGAACACCTTATTTTAATTATTATGGAGGCGAACTTGAATTCAAGCTAATGAGCATGATGAAATATGATGCTTCAACCATTGGAAACCACGATTTTGATAATGGTCTTGACGGATTGTATGCACAAATGCCACATGCCAGTTTTGATTTCATCTGTTCGAATTATGATTTTAAAAACACCATCATGAACGGACTTGTAAAACCATACAAAATTTTCAATAAAAATGGAATTAAAGTTGGTGTTTTTGGTTTAGGAATAGAGCTTGACGGACTCGTTGATAAAAAAATGTACAAAGAAACTGTTTACAATAATCCTGTAGAAATTGCGCAGGACATGACGCAGTTGCTAAAAAAAGAAGAAAAATGCGACCTTGTTATTTGTCTTTCGCATTTGGGTTACAAATACAAAGATGATGCTACAAGAATTTGCGATTTGAAATTAGCCGAATTAACTCAGGATATTGACTTGATCATTGGCGGTCATACACATACCTTTTTAGACAAACCTACTATTGTAAAAAACAAAGCGGGAGAAGATGTTCTGGTAAATCAGGTGGGATGCTACGGAATAAATTTAGGCAGAATCGATTTTTATTTCAACAGGAATAAATCCCATACTAATCAGGGGAAATCTATTATTGTTTAACCCTCTTTTTATTTGATACTATAAAGTATTTCGCCAAAAAAAAGTACGCCAGTATTTGTGCAACATCCCTAATCAAAATTAGTACTAAAGAATACGAAAAGTATTCATTGAAAATAAAAAACATATCAGAAATTATAAAACAAGTAATCATTACTGTCAATAGTAAAGTAACGTAAGTTCCTCTTGTTATATAATTCGCATAACATATAACCCCTAAAATACTTAATGTAATACCATAAATTCCGTATAATAAGTGAAAGTCGTTGATTTTATCAAACTGTAAACTTAAAACTGAAAACAACAAATATATAATGATTAAGATCACCAAAGTAATGGGTAATATGTCGGCTCTTTTAAATTTTATCCTGTCAACAATAATCTTTTTGATTAATATAGAGTAAACAAACAAAAAGCATATTAAAGATCCAAGAGTAGAGATTTCTACATCCATGAGATGAAAAACTTCCCCAACAAAACACAAAGAGAAAATTAGAATTTGCGTTTTATCAATTTTAAAATTATTTGAAGAATAAAAATAAAAGAAAACCGAAGGAATTACAATCGATTTCATGCAAACTGTAAGATAATCATATTGAAGAATATCAAACACGATTGTAAAAAAAAATGCAATCGAATATAAAATCAATGAAGGTCTACTCGCTTTCATTCAGTTTGGTTATAAATTCCTGTTCAGATAATATTGGAATATTTAGTTTATTTGCTTTTTCTAATTTTGCAGGCCCCATATTATCTCCAGCTACTACAAAATCTGTTTTTGCAGAAATGGAACTTCCAACTTTACCGCCGTTATCTTCTATGGTTTTCTTTAATTCATCTCTTGAAAATTCAGCAAAAACACCTGAAACCACAAATGTTTTTCCAAGGAATTTTTCAGTAGCATTCGGGTTTATTTTTTCAACGATTTCAAACTGAACGCCATATTTTTTTAATCGTTCAATTATTTTTCTGTTTTCTTCATTTTCGAAAAATTCAATAACGCTTTTTGCAATTCGTTCTCCAATTTCATCTACTAAAATCAATTCCATCAGTGAAGCCTGACTTAGTGCATCAATATTTTTGTAATGTTTGGCTAGTTTTTTTGCCACCGTTTCTCCTACGAAACGAATCCCTAATGCAAAAAGAACACTTTCAAATGGAATTTCTTTTGATTTCTGAACACCATTTACCAGATTTTCAGCAGATTTTTGCGCCATTCTTTCGAGGTGCAAAATGTCTTCTACTTTCAATTCATATAAATCGGCGTAATTATGAACCAGATTATTTTTGAAAAGCAAAGCAACCGTTTCCCCTCCAAGTCCTTCAATATCCATTGCTTTTCTTGAAATATAATGCTGGATTCTGCCAATAATCTGTGGAGGGCAGCCGTAGAAATTCGGGCAATAATGGTTTGCCTCGCCTTCTGTACGAACCAATTCAGTTTCACATTCCGGGCAATGAGTGATATAATGTGTTTTTTGTGAATCTTCCGCACGCTGTTCTAAATCAACAGCGATAATTTTTGGAATGATTTCGCCGCCTTTTTCAACAAAAACAGTATCATTAATTCGAATGTCTAATTTTTCGATTTGATCTGCATTATGCAAAGAAGCCCTTTTTACAATCGTCCCAGCCAGCTGTACAGGTTCTAAATTTGCTACCGGAGTAATAGCCCCTGTACGGCCAACCTGATACGAAATTGTTTTTAATTTGGTCGAAACCTGTTCTGCTTTAAATTTATATGCTATAGCCCAACGAGGCGATTTTGCTGTATACCCCAGTTCTTCCTGATGGCGGAAACTATTTACTTTTACAACCACGCCATCTGTTTCGTAAGGCAATTTGTGACGATGAGTATCCCAATAATCAATAAAATCAAAAACTTCCTGCATCGTATTGGCTAATTTTGCTTCACTTGGCACTTTAAATCCCCAGTCTCTTGCTGATTGTAACCCTTCTATTTGAGAAGAAAAAGGTAAATTATTACTTGTTACCGAATATAATAAACATTCTAAAGGGCGCTTAGCTACCTCAGCACTATCCTGTAGTTTTAAACTTCCTGAAGCAGTATTTCTTGGATTTGAATAGGGTGTTTCACCAATTTCAATCAAATTCTGATTCATTTTTTCGAAACCTTTTAAAGGCAGGATAATTTCACCGCGAATATCGAATTTATCAGGATAATTACCTTTTAATTTCAACGGGATTGATCTAATAGTTTTAATATTATTTGTAACCTCATCCCCCTGAAAACCATCTCCACGTGTCAAAGCCTGGACCAGTTTTCCGTTTTCATATGTAATGCTTATCGAAGCACCATCATATTTTAATTCACAAGTATACTGTAAGTTTACATTTCCCAATACTCTCTGGATTCGGCTTTCCCAATCTAATAAATCTTCTTTCGAATAAGAGTTATCCAAAGAGTACATTCTGAACTGGTGCGTTATAGTTTTAAAATTTTTAGTCACCATTCCGCCCACTCTTTGAGTTGGAGAATGCTCATCAAAAAATTCAGGATATTTACTTTCTAAATCCTGAAGTTCTTTTAATTTAATATCAAAATCATAATCAGAAATTGTAGCGTCATCAAGTACATAATAATTGTAATTGTGTTGATTAAGTTCGTTTCGTAAAGTCTGAATTGTGTCTTGAATACTCATAAAATATTAAAAATAATGCTGATTATAATTTATAAAAACAGAGTCTCAAAATTAGGATTATTTTTTATTGTAAAATATTAAAACCAAAAAGTTTTAAAAAATCAAAAATCAAGTTGCAAAATTTGCAACTTGATTTTCTTCTTGTCCATTATTCTTAAAAAAGAATTAAAAAAAACCAGCTTCCAAATGGTTTTACTTTCTGCACTTTTAAAAGTGATAATCAACAACCTAAATAAAAAACACTAATTTATTTATGAATAATAATAAAATCCGAACGTCTGTTTAATAAATGCTCCTCTTCTGTACATTTTACACCATTTTTACATTTATTAATTAATCGCGTTTCTCCGTAACCAATAGCACTTTCTATCCTTGAAGCATCAATATTTTGCGAAATAATGTAATCGCGTGTTGATTTTGCCCTGTTATCAGAAAGTTTCAGGTTATAAGAATCTTTTCCCCTCGAGTCCGTATGTGATTCAATTTTAATGCGGATGTTAGGGAATTTTTGCATAATAAAAACCACTTTAGTCAATTCTTCTATAGCCAAAGGTGTTATTTCATATTTGTCATAATCAAAATAAATGGGTTTTACATCTACTTTTTCAACACCTTTTTTCTTTACCACCAAATCGTCATAATTGCTAAGTTCAAAATTGACATTTGGAATTTCTCCTTCGTTTTCTAACGTAGTTTCTACTGACTTTTCATCACTGCTGTAATTGGGTTTTGCTGCAATCATTTTCACAGTCTTTCCACACGGAACAACCAAAGCATATTTACCTTCAAAATTTGTTTTTGTTTCACCAAGAATATCACTGAAAGAACTGTATCCCATTATCACAACATCTGTAAGAGGCTGCTTTGTTTTACGATCTACTGCGATTCCCGAAATAGTCTGATTGCAAACCGGAGTTCCTTTGGTAAAAGAATAAATATCATCATCTCCTTTTCCTCCTTCTCTGTTTGAAGATATGTAACCAAATCGACCTGTTTTGTCAATTATAAAAGCAAAATCATCCTTATTGCTATTTATAGGAGCTCCCAAATTTCGTGGATCAGAAAAGTCTCCATTAGATAAAAATTTACTTTCGTAAATATCCAGATCTCCCCAGCCATAATGACCGTCTGAAGAAAAATAAAGAACTCCATTTCTGAAAAACGGAAAAAGATCGTTACCGATAGTATTGATTTTTGGTCCTAAATTTACAGGAGAACTCATGGTTCCATCAGCAGCTATTTTTACATAGTACAAATCGGTTTCACCGTAACCTCCCGGCATGTCTGATGCGAAGAAAAGCCATTGCCCATCCTCACTTAATGAAGGATGGCCAACAGAATAATCGTCACTATTGAAAAACACTTTTTTTGGATTTTCTAACTTATTGTCGACTATATCACCTTTAATAATTTGAAAATTGTTGGTCTTTGTTTCATCAACAACCAATTTATTCTTTTTAACAATGTTTGTCGTATAATAAATTGTTTTACCATCTGCACCAAAAGTAGCCGTTGCTTCGTGGTACTTAGTCATTACATTTGGTAAAAACACTGTTTCATTAAACAAACTCCCATCTGCCTGATTTCTTTCGGCAACATATAAATTCAAAAAAGGCTGATTATTCCAGGTGTATAGTTTTTCGCTAAACTTAGTGGTATCCCTGGCAGAGGTAAAAACAATTTTATCCTGAAAAAATGTAGCTCCAAAATCAGATTTACTGGTGTTTATATCCAGATCTTTTATTTCATAGAGCGATTTTGCTTTGGATAAACTGTCCATGTGCTTTTTTTGAGCCAGATATCTGTTGATTTCATTTTTATCGCCTTTTTTATCCAGATATTCTTTTGTTACTCTATTTGCTTCATCGTAATCCATAACTGCTTTCATAGACTGGATGTAGCGTAAATAGTAAATATCCGTTAAATTATTGCCCTGTACTTCGTATAATTTTCTGTACCATTTTAAAGCATTTCTGGAATCTGAAATAAAATAATACGAATCAGCTGCATTTTTTATCGTTTGTGTTGAAGGCTTTTTTATATTTTGTAAAATTTCTTCATATGCTTTTGAAGCATCGGCATAAGAATAATTTTTAAACAGCGCATCGGCCTTTTTTAAATTAGTCTGAGCAAAACAAACCGTAAAACTCAAAACTAAACTTAGGATATATATTTTTTTCATAAGATTATTTTTTAGAAGAATCGAGGTGATTTGATTTTACTTTCATTTTTGTTAAACTGATATTTCAGAATGATTTCATGCGAACCGTCATTATACTTATTCAATTCACTTACCGTGTAATCAAAAGCATATCCGAGGTAAAAATTTCTTGATATTTGAAAACCTGCCAGAACACTTACCGAATCATCTGTACGATAAGCTGCTCCGATAACAAATTTTTCATATAACATGAAGTTTGCCGAAACATCAGCGGTAAGCGGAGCACCACTCACAGCTTTTATTAAAAATGCAGGTTTGAATTTTAAATTCGGATTTAAATCAAACACATATCCTCCCATAAAATAATAATGCAGACGATCGTAGCTTATTGATTCCTGAACATCATCATAATAATCATTTTTGATAAAGCTCGGAACAGCAACTCCTACATACCATTTATCAGTGTAGTAATAAACTCCTGCACCGACTGCCAGTTTCATCTGATTGTCAATATTCTGATTTAAAAGCACATCATTAGGATCGTAATATCTTCCTTTAGTCCAGTCGATATTTAACATTCTCATACCTGCTTTTAGACCAAAGGCAAGTCTTTTTTCATAACCCAAAGCCAATGAATAAGAGAAGTTTCCGTCAAGATACAATTCACTTGAGGGACCAATTTTGTCGTTTACAACACTTAATCCTAAACCAATCTTTTCGTTTCGGAGCGGTGCATGAATAGAAAATGATTGTGTTTGAGGCGCTCCAGAAATCCCGACCCATTGCGAACGATGTAAAAGTGTAGCCTCTAACACCCCAGTAGACCCGGCATAAGCCGGATTTACTGCCATCGTGTTATACATATATTGTGTATATTCTGGATCTTGCTGTGCTCTTGCACTAAATGTGATGATAGAACATATTAAAATGAAATATGTTTCTAATGATTTTATATATAGTTTCATAACGATACTTATTTAGTTTAATTAATTAGACGATTATGATACTTATCTCATTATAGATAACCATCCTTTTTTAACTTTTCCGTCTCCAATGTCTATCACATAAAAATAAGTACCGGTTGGCAGCATATCTCCTCTATTTATAACTCCGGATACATTAGCTGTTCCGTCCCAGTCATTTTGATAACCTCTTTTACTGTAAACTAAAGCACCATATCTGTTAAATACTTTTAATTCATTATTTGGATATGATTCAATACAGTCAATTCTGAAAAAGTCATTTGCTCCGTCACTATTTGGCGTAAACTCATTGTAAACCGTTAAACAAATTGGTTCTATAGTAGCTGAAGCTGTATTGTTTGTTGGATCTACATCTAAAGGAGTTGAAATTTCGATAGTGGCTACGTTTAGGTAATTACCATTTGGCAGCACAATCACTCTTATTTCAAGTGTTTCACTTTCTCCAGCATTTAAAGTTGGAATTGTCCAAATCTGAGAAGCATCATACACACCTGCTGATGTTGAAGCTGATACGAATTCATATCCGCTTGGAAGCAAATCACTAACCAGCGTATTAAGAATAGTGCCCTGACCAACATTATTTACTGTTATGGTAAAGACAATTTCTTCACCAAAATTAGGAGTAGGATTACTAACTGTATTCGTTATGGTAAGATCTGAACATGTTGCTACTGTTACATTTAATGTCTTTGTAGTGGTTTCATCACATGTATTGATGTATGTTACTGTAACTGTTCCCGGTCCAACATCAGACCATGAAATTGTTGCAGATCCATTAGTAGTTCCTCCTCCGGAAGTTATTGTCCCATTAGTAACAGACCAAACATAATTTGATTTTCCGTTTGCCACAGAATATGTTACCCCTTGGAAAACACATGGTGTGTCATCTGTTGAAGTAATTGGGTACAAAGCATCATTTTCAAAACTAACCGCTACTGCTAAGCGTGTTGCATTTGCACAGCCATTCGTTATATTACTAAGTAACGTAGCGTAATAAGTCGTAGCTGTAAGCGGTGTATTAGCTGCTAAAGGTGTTCCTCCAGTCTGTGTACTGTACCAAATTACATTCGTTTCATTTACCTGAATATTAGCAACAGTTGGAGCTTTTGACAGGCAAAATCTTTGTGTTGTACTTGTTGTAGTAACTACACCAGGAGTATTTACATTTACTGTAACTATCAATCGTACAGGATTTTCACAGCCTATTAAACTTGAAATAGCACCATAATATAAACCTGTAGTCAAAGGTGTTATTGCCGGTAATGCAGTTCCACCATTTGGATTACTGTACCAAACTACGTTCGCTTCATTTACCTGAATATTAGCAACCGTTGGTGCATTAGATGAACAGAAATTTTGAGTAGCAGAATTGGTAGTTGGTGTTGCAGTTGGATTATTAATTGTTACACTTACCTGTAATCTTGTACTGCTTTCGCAACCTGTCATTGGATTCAAAATTGTTCCATAATAAATTCCGTTTACTAAAGCTGTTGTTGGCGCAAGTGCTGTTGTACTTGTTAGCGTACCATACCAAACTACATTCGTTTCATTTACCTGAATATTGGCAACGGTTGGTGAATTTACTATACAGAAATCTTGTGTAGTATCTGTAGTTGTCGGTGTCGCTGGATTGGTTACCGTAATAGTTACTTGTAATCTTACAGCACTTTGACAATTTGTAACAGGGTCTAAAATAGCTCCATAATAAATTCCGTTTGCCAAAGCGGTTGTAGATGCAATCGCTGTGGTACTGGTTAATGAATTGTACCAAACCACATTGGATTCGTTTACCTGAATATTGGCAACGGTTGGTGCATTTACCAAGCAGAAATCTTGTGTAGTATCTGTTGTAGTCGGTGTACCCGGATCCTTTATAGTAATTGTTACTGCTAAACGAACTGAACTTTCACAACCTGTTACAGGATCCTTAAT
>NZ_JAADZV010000005.1 GCF_010645075.1 Flavobacterium limi | reverse complement strand
GTGCGCTTTATATAGCGCAACTCTTGAATCTTTTCCATAAGGATACTTTTTGTGTATCGCTATTTCAGGACAAGACACATACTAAATAAATTAAAGGAACTCTAAATCAGGGTTCCTTTTTTTTTATAACCTAAACTTCAATAATTTAAAAAATAAGAAAAATATTATATTTTATTATATCTTTGGAAAAAATATAAGCCTAATGAATTCAGAAATACTACATGCCAAACTAAAAGAAAATTTTGGTTTTGAAAAATTCAGACCCAATCAGGAGAATATAATCAATACTATTCTTTCAGGTCAGGATACGTTGGCTATTATGCCAACAGGAGGAGGGAAATCAATATGTTTTCAGCTGCCTGCTTTAATTCTTCCCGGAATTACTATTGTTATTTCTCCTTTAATTGCACTAATGAAAGATCAGGTTGACAGTCTAAAAACTAACGGAATTTCAGCTTGTTACATTAATAGCAGCCAATCCAGTGAAGAACAGCAATTTTATATTGACAATTTAAAATCAAATCACTTTAAGCTTGTTTATATTGCTCCGGAAAGCTTATCTTATTTGGATGTAGTGTTTAACCAACTAACAATCAGCCTGATTGCAATTGATGAAGCACATTGTATTTCGTCTTGGGGACACGATTTTCGTCCAGCTTATACGAATTTGGGATACTTAAAAAACCGCTTCCCTTCTACTCCAATTTTGGCTTTAACAGCTACGGCAGATAAAGCAACACGTACCGATATTACAAAGCAACTGAACTTAAAAAATTCAAAAACCTTTATTGCTTCTTTCGACAGAAAAAATTTAAGCCTTGAAGTTCGCCCGGCACTGGATCGTGTGAAACAAATCATAGATTTTATAGAAAACAAACCGAATGAGTCCGGTATTATTTATTGTCTGAGCAGAAAAACTACTGAAGAATTAGCTGAAAAACTAAAAAAAAATGGCATTACTGCAAAAGCCTACCATGCCGGACTGGATAATACTGTCCGGGCTAAAACTCAGGATGAATTTATAAATGATGATTGTCAGGTAGTTTGTGCAACAATTGCCTTCGGTATGGGAATTGACAAATCAAATGTCCGATGGGTCATTCATTATAATTTACCAAAAAACATTGAAGGTTATTATCAGGAAATTGGTCGTGCCGGCCGTGACGGATTACCAGCAGAAACAGTTTTGTTTGAAAGTTATGCAGATGTAATTCAGCTTCAGAAATTTGCTTCAGAAGGTTTAAATTCAGACGTACAGCTAGCCAAATTAGACCGAATGAAACAGTATGCAGATGCTTTAAGCTGCAGAAGAAAAATTCTGCTTTCTTACTTTGGGGAATTAGTTACAGAAAACTGCGGCAACTGTGATATCTGCAAAAATCCTCCAACTTTTTTCGACGGTACAATTTTGGCGCAAAAAGCGTTATCAGCTATTACCCGTTTAAAGGAATCTGAGCCTTTAGCAGTAATTGTAGATTTTTTAAGAGGTTCAAAAAATGCTTATATCTACGAAAAAAACTATCAGGAATTAAAAACATACGGAATTGGCGCTGATATTTCCTGGTACGACTGGAATCAGTATCTAATTCAGCTAATTAATTTAGGCTATTGCGAAATTGCCTTTCATCAACACAATAAAATTTTACTAACTCCCTTTGCAAAAAAAGTTTTGTTTGAAGATGAAAAAGTAAAATTAACAACTGTTGTTAAGAAAATAATTGACAAAAACGAAATCAAAGAATCTAAAGTAAAATCAAAACCTGCGGCAAACTCTCTTTTTGAAACACTTCGAAAATTGCGTTATGAAATTGCGAAAGAAGATGAAGTTCCTGCTTATGTCATTTTCAGTGATGCCGCTTTGAGACAAATGGAAACTTTACGACCGATGAGTGATGAAGAATTTCTGGCAATTGACGGTGTTGGAAAAACAAAACTCGAAAAATACGGTTCTGAATTTATAAATGCTATTGTTGAATTTCAAAAAAGTAAAACTTCAAATACTAAAGTAAAAAAAGAAAGTGCTACTTATAAAACCACTTTAGAAATGTTTGAAAAAGGAGTTTCTGTTGAAGAAATCGCTGAAACAAGAAAATTAGGAATTTCAACCGTCATTTCACATTTAGCAAAATTATATTTAGACGGAGTTGATATTGATGTAAGTCAATTTATTTCTAATGAAGAAGTTACACAATTAGAAAAAGCACAGGCTGAACTCGAAAATCCAAATGCTTTAAAATCTTATTACGACCATTTTGAAGAAAAAATGGGATATGATAAAATCAGGTTCGGTCTTGCTGTGCTGGAAAAAAAGAAGCGATAAAAACTAAAATCCAAATTCCGCTACTGTAATCTACAGTTCAGAATTTGGATTTTTTATCAAAACCTATTTATCCAAATTCGATAAAAAAGTTTCCTGAAAGTTTTTAATTGTAACATTCATTTCTTCTGCTTGCTGAATTTCAACATCATATATTGATTCAAATTTCACATTACATTTATCATCTTCTTTAGGACTAATTTCAAAAATACCTTCATAATTATAGACTGGCATTGGTGTTGATAAAATAATGAATTTCATAACTAATATGCTTTCATCAATATACGTCAGTTCTTCTTTAATCTCAGCTCCGCCTTTTATATAAATTGTTCTGACAGCACCTATTCCATTTCCTTCTACAATTACTTTTTCAATAAGATCGGGTACAAATTTCTCCGTTCCTCCAAAACCGACTAATTTCTTCCAGACTTTTTCAGCATCAAGATTTACTATCACTTCTGATATTTGACTAACTTTTATTTTACTCATTTTTACAATTTTTTATTTTGGGTAAAAGTATAATTGTGAAAAAGAACAAAATTTAGGTTCTTATCGAAAGTATCAATATTAGTTCAAAAGTTTATCTGTTCTTTTTTTAATAAGAAATTGTTTTGGGGAAATACCAAATTGCTTTCCGAACAAAGCAATAAAATACGAAACATTTTCATAACCCGCTTCTACCGAAATTTGTTCAATATTTAAATCTGTGGAGGTTAAAAGTTCAACAGCTTTTTCAAGACGTTTTTTAATAATCCATTTTTTAGGAGGCATTTCAAATTTTCGTTGAAAGTCTCTGTTGAAAGAAGAAATACTTCTTCCTGCTAAAAAGGCATAATCTTCAACAGACAAAGGTTTATCAAAGTTTTCCAACATTAATTCTTCCAGATTTCTTTTCTTTTTTTCATTTATGGAAAGTAAAATCTGAATTAAATGATCCTGCTGTAATGAATTATAAATTAAATACAATAACTCTAAAAGTTTCAGTTTTGTAACTTCTTTATTTGCATTTTCAGTATATACTTTCAGTATTGATTCGGTAAAAATCCGAATGTTTTCTGAATAATCCAGTAACAAAGAAGGATTTGAAACCGGAGTATCGATTGATTTAATACCAGCTAAAAATTCATGAATGATTTTTTCTTCAAAAAAGTAAAAAACAGCTTCAAATTCGTCATTTTCAGGCAGAACATCCGAAATCATATATCTGCCTTTTGGTATAAAAACCAATTGATTCTGACCGACAGAAAATCTTTCTTCTTCGTAATAAGTTTCAATATTTAGTTTTCCTTTTAAAACAACAGACAAAACATGAGATGATACATAATGATCTGTATTAAGATCTATCGTGTCCATTGTTTTATGAACAATACAAGACAGACCATCTACCATTATTTTTCTAACATTTTTATGCTGATATAAAAGCTGAGGAACTACTTTCATGTTCTTAAAAGTTAAAATTCCAAACTCCAGCCTGATGTTCAGTTTGGAATTTGGAATTTATAATTATTAGAATTTAACTTAAAGTTTATTTCAATGTTTTGGCATTTTTCACATTCTGATCTGTCAAAGCCAAAGTCAAAACCTCGCTCATTTCTTTCACATAATGAAAGCTCAGACCTTCCAGATATTCTGCTTTGATTTCGTCAATATCAGATTTATTTTCGTGACACAAGATAATTTCTTTAATACCAGCTCTTTTTGCAGCTAAGATTTTTTCTTTAATTCCGCCAACTGGTAAAACTTTTCCTCGAAGGGTAATTTCTCCTGTCATGGCTAAACTTTTCTTTACTTTCTTTTGAGTTAATAAAGAAACTAGCGAAGTCAACATTGCTATACCTGCACTTGGTCCGTCTTTTGGCGTAGCGCCTTCAGGTACGTGTAAATGAATATTATATTTTTGAAACAATGAAATATCAAGTCCTAACTTTTTAGCATTCGCTTTAATGTATTCTAAAGCAATTGTAGCCGATTCTTTCATTACAGTTCCTAAATTTCCTGTAATGCTTAAAGAACCTTTTCCTTCAGAAATCAAAGATTCTATAAACAAAATATCTCCACCTACACTTGTCCACGCAAGGCCTGTTACCACTCCGGCAACATCATTGTTTTCATATTTATCACGCTCCAGTCTTGGTACGCCTAGAACCTTAATAATATCTTCGTCCGTAACTTTTTTGTTATACTCCTCTTCCATTGCAACTGCTTTTGCCGCATTACGAATGACCTGAGCAATTTTAGTTTCCAGATTACGAACACCTGATTCACGTGTATAACCTTCAACGATTTTCTCTAATTGTTTTTTACCAATAGTCAAATCTTTGGCTGTTAATCCGTGTGCCTCTAATTGTTTTGGGAACAGATGTCTTTTTGCAATTTCTACTTTTTCTTCGATGGTGTAACCTGACATTTTTATCACTTCCATTCTGTCGCGTAATGCCGGCTGAATAGCTGCCATATTATTTGAAGTTGCAATAAACATTACTTTAGATAAATCGTACCCCATTTCAAGGAAGTTGTCATAAAAAGCATTATTTTGTTCCGGATCTAAAACTTCTAATAAAGCTGAAGATGGATCACCACTATTTCCGCTTGAAAGTTTATCGATTTCATCTAAAATAAAAACAGGATTTGAAGTTCCGGCTTTTTTCAAACTTTGAATAATTCGGCCTGGCATTGCTCCGATATAGGTTTTTCTGTGTCCGCGGATTTCTGCTTCGTCACGCAAACCTCCTAAAGATATACGTACATATTCACGCCCAAGAGCCTCCGCAACAGAACGCCCAATTGACGTTTTACCAACTCCTGGAGGTCCTGTTAAACATATAATTGGCGACTTCATATCATTTCGCAATTTTAAAACTGCTAAATGTTCAATCATTCTTTTCTTAACTTCATCAAGTCCGAAATGATCTTTGTCTAATATCTTCTGAGCAAATTTTAAATCGAATTTATCTTTAGAATATTCACCCCATGGCAATTCTAAAAACAATTCCAAGTAGTTACGCTGAATTCCAAAGTCAGGCGATTGTGGGTTCATTCTGCGCATTTTAGATAATTCTTTCTCGAAATGTTTCTGCGTTTTTTCGTCCCACTTTTTGGTTTTCGCTTTCTGCCCCATTTCGTCCATTTCTTCTTCCTGTGAAACGCCACCCAGTTCTTCCTGAATGGTTTTCATTTGCTGATGAAGGAAATATTCACGCTGTTGCTGGTCTAAATCAAAACGAACTTTTGACTGAATATCATTCTTCAATTCTAATTTCTGAAGTTCAATATTCATATAGCGTAATGTTTCTAAAGCACGTTCTTTCAATCCGTTTATTGATAAAAGACCTTGTTTTTCTTTTACCGTTAAATTCATGTTTGAAGAAACAAAATTAATTAAAAACGACTGGCTTTCAATATTTTTAATTGCAAATGTAGCTTCAGATGGGATATTTGGACTTTCTTTTATAATCTGAATCGCTAATTCTTTTACAGAATCTAAAATAGCTGTAAATTCGGTATCATTATCATCAGGACGTTCTTCTGAAACTTCTTTGATGGTTGCAGTTAAATAAGGCTCTTCTGAAACAACCTCATCAATCTCGAAACGTTTTTTTCCCTGTAAAATAACAGTAACATTTCCATCAGGCATTTTTAAAACACGAAGAATTCTGGCTACAGTACCTATTTTATGAATATCATCCTTTGACGGATCTTCGTCTTCTTCATTAATCTGAGATACTACCCCAATAATTTTCCCATCGGCATTAGCATCATTAATCAATTTTATTGATTTATCCCTTCCTGCAGAAATTGGAATAACAACACCAGGAAATAAAACGGTATTTCTTAAAGGTAAAATTGGAAGCGAAACAGGAAGTTCTTCATTGTTCATTTCCTCTTCGTCTTCAGGAGTTAATAATGGAATTAATTCTGCCTCTGAGTCAAATTCCTGAAGTGACAGATTGTCAATAGTAAGTATTTTATGATTTGACATAATAATATATAAGTCGTTTTGTCATTAAAAGATTTATCCTGATCCCAAACATAAGCTAAGAAAGCAGTATTTTAAGTAAAAACATGCTAAAAATTGCCTTTGAAAATCAGGTCATAAAAATAGACAATCATTATGCCAAAAACAAAGACATTTGATTTGAAATATTATTTCAAAAACTATTTCATGCAATATTGACGGGCAATTATAAAAATTTACAATTAATTTTATCAAAAGTGTAACAAACCAAAAAAATTACGGTCATTATAAAAAATCAGCAATCATTACTTGAATATAACCAATCAAAATATCGAAGAATTAATCAGGCTTTGTAAAGAGAAAAATCAGAAAGCACAATTCGAAATTTACAATCGTTACTGTAAGGCAATGTACAATATAGCTTTTAGGATTGTAAAAGATGAGCATTTTGCACAGGACGTCATGCAGGAAGGTTTTTTGAGAGCTTTTACCAAGATTAATGATTATAAAGAGGAAGTTGCATTTGGAGCCTGGCTAAAAAAAATCATTATTAATTATAGTATTGATTTTTACAAAAAAAATAATGCTTTTCAAATGGACGATTTGAATAAGACGCTTTATAAAATTGAAGAAAATGATGGCATTTTATCTGAAAACATTGATTTTAATTCACTTAAAGTAAAACAGGTTTTGGATATAATTTCAGGATTAAAAGATAACTATCGTATGGTTTTGACACTCTTTTACATTGAAGGTTACGATCAGGAAGAGATTAGCGAGATCTTAAATATTAGCTATGCCAATTGCAGAACTACATTAAGCAGAGCTAAAGAAAATTTGCGAAAAAAATTAGAGGAAATATGAAATCGCCACTAGTTACAACACAAAAAAGGCGGCACCATGTGACACCTGCAAAAAATAAAATTTGGATGCTATGAAAAAGGAAAACGAAGAATTAGACAAATTATTTAAAAAATTTGAAAATCAGTGGGATATACAGGAAATGAATTCTGGTCATCAAATGGATTTTTTAAATAAACTGAACAAAAAACAACCTAAAAGAAATAATTATTCGGTTTGGGCCATTGCTGCTTCAATTGTACTACTATTAGGAATATCAATTTTTTACAATAGTACTGAAAAGCCTAAAGAATTCAAATTTGCATCAAAAGAAACCAAACAAACAGATTCTATTTTCAGTATTTTAATTGAAAATGAACTGGTTAAACTAAAAGAAAAAAGTTCACCGGAAAACGAACAAATAATAAACGATGCCTTAAAACAAATGAACGTTTTTGATGCTGATTATCAAAAAATATTAAAAGAAGTTCAAAAAAACGGTGAGAATAAACAAATTATTTACGCTATGATCAGCAACCTACAAACCCGAATATCTTTTTTACAAACGGTTTTACAACGAATTGAAGAAAACGAAAATTTAAAAATTACTACTTATGAAAAAACATTATAAATCACTGATTTTATTTATCTTAATTCCTTTCTTAGGATTTTCAAATGATGATACTTTTATTTCAAAACAAAAAAGTATCAAAAAAACCTACGTAGTAAATTCAAACGCAGGAATTGATATTGATAATAAATATGGGAGCATCACAGTATCTACCTGGAATGAAGATAAAATTGACCTTGATATTACGATAAAAGTAAACGGTCCGAATGAAAACTGGGTAAACGAAAAACTAAATGGTATTGATGTAGACATTACGGCTCTTAAGTCGATGGTTACAGCAATTACCAAAATTGGAAATTCATCCTTAAAAAGCAAAGGAAGCAGCAACAGCTTTGAAATTAATTATATCATTAAAATACCAAAAAACGGAATCGTAAAACTGAACAATAAATACGGTAATATTACCACTCTTGATTTAGAATCGACAACTGATATTAATTGTAAATATGGTAAAATTACACTCGGAAAACTAAACGGATCAAACAATCGTGTTCAAATCGAATATTGTCAAAATTCTGCTATTGATTATATCAAAAACGGAACAATCGAAGCACGTTATTCGGGTTTAAAGATTAATGATTCCGGTAATTTAATCTTAGACACAAATTACACCGATTTAGTAATTTCTGATGGTCAAACCGTTAAATACGATTGTAATTACGGAAATTTTAAATTTCAAAAAATAAATTCACTTTCAGGATCTGGCAATTACCTTACAATCAACGTTGCTGAAATTTCAAATACTATAAACATTGACGCTAATTACAGTAAAATAAATATTGGAATTATTACAGAAAAAGCTAATAATGTCAATATCAATTCCGGTTATTCTGATGTTTATCTGGGTTATGATACCAATTATACATTTGATTTTGATATAAACACCAAATACGGAAACATCAAAAAGGACAATTCTTTAGATATTTCGCTAACCGAAAACAAATCAACTTCAAAAAAAATTAGTGGCTATTATAAGAAAAAAGGTCAAAATAGAGTTACCGTCAGTTCGAATTACGGAAATGTTAGCTTAATCAAAAAACAATAACATACTTAGAACAGTTTTTCAATCATTAAAACACCTGTATCATTACCGGTGTTTTTTTATTAATAAATCAATACAGAAGTTTTAGTTTTTACACGAACTAGCATAGCTTTTGTCGTTCCTTCAAAAATTACTATTTTTGCACTCTAAATTTTATGTCATGTCGAAAAGAAAATATAAAATAGCCGTCGTTCAGTTAAACCTTAACGACGTTGCCGAAAATAATCTTAAAAAATGCATCCGCTGGGTGAAAGATGCTGCCAATAAAGGTGCCGAAGTTATCCTGCTGCCTGAATTATATAGCAGTCATTATTTTTGCCAGAGCGAGGATGTAGATAATTTTGCATTAGCAGAACCACTTTACAGCACTTCATTTATTGCTTTTAGCGAATTAGCAAAAGAACTGGGAGTTGTAATTATTGTTCCTTTCTTCGAAAAAAGAATGGCGGGCATTTACCACAATAGTGCTTACATTATTGATACTGACGGAACTGAAGCAGGTTTATACCGCAAAATGCATATTCCGGATGATCCACATTTTTATGAAAAATTTTATTTTACTCCTGGCGATTTAGGTTTTCAGGCAATTGAAACTAAAAAAGGAACTGTTGGTACATTAATTTGCTGGGATCAATGGTATCCTGAAGCAGCTCGTATTACAGCCTTAAAAGGTGCCGAAGTATTGTTTTATCCTACTGCAATTGGATGGCATCCAAAAGAAAAAGAGCAATACGGAGAAAACCAATATGGTGCCTGGATGAATGTTATGAAAGGGCATGCTGTCGCGAATGGTGTCTTCGTTGCCGCTGCCAACCGAATTGGTTTAGAACAATATATTGATGGAACTGACGGAATTCAGTTTTGGGGAGCTTCATTTATTGCCGGTCCTCAGGGTGAAATTTTAGCACAGGCATCTCATGATCAGGAAGAAATCCTAATTGCAGAAGTGGATTTGGACTTACAGGAAAATGTACGTCAGAACTGGCCATTTTTCAGAGACAGGCGAATTGATGCTTTTGGGGATATTACGAAAAGAGCTATTGATTAATTCAATTGGATTATTTATAAAATAAAAAGGCTGTTTCAAATATTTGAAACAGCCTTTTTTAAATATTATTTAATTTGTTTTATTTTACCTGGAAAGAAACTCTTCTAACGATTTGACGCGCTTCTTTTGATTTTTTATTTACAGAAGTATCTTCTCCGTTCGCAATTACGTTTAATCTTGAAGCATCAATTCCTGCATTTACCGCTACTTGTTTCACAGCCTCTGCTCTTTTTCTTGATAATTCAACATTGTAACTTGTACTTCCAATTTCATCTGCATAACCTACTACATCTGCAGTTTTATTTGGATTGTTTTTCAAGTATTTAACTAAGAAGTCAATACCGGATAAAGATGCAGTAGTTGGTTTAGAAGAATTAAAATCAAAGTACACATTAACGTATCCGTCATTAATTAATTGCTCTACAGTTGTATTTGTTGCAATACCATCACTTTTTTGACCATATGTTTTTTCTAAGTAACTTTCTAATTCATCAGGAACTCCATTTTGGTTATTATCAATTGATTGCCCTTTTGTATTTACTGCGACACCTGTAATAGAATTTGGTTCTAAATCATATAAATCAGCTACACCGTCTTTATCAGTATCTAAAAGACCTGTCTCAACCAATGCAACTCTTTTTTCTAAATCATCATATCTGTCTTCTTCACCAACCCAGTCAGCATGTTTTTGATTTTTACCCAAATAAACAGTCAATCCTACAGAAGCATTAATCAAAACCCCATCAAAAGCTCCTCCGCCTGTTACAGTACCCATTCCATCAAAATTAAAGTCCTGTTGAGCATTAATAATACCGGTAAGATCACCTGTCAATGCCACACGATTGCTTAATTTTATTTGTCCTGTCAAACCAAGAATTCCATTTGCCATGTAATCTTCACCATCTAAACCATCTTTTCCACTAATTTGAGAAGCACCAAGTCCACCATGAAGCAATAATCCTACTGTGTTTGTCCATGTTTCAAAATTTAAGGCTCTGCTAAGATTTATAACACCTTGCAAACTGGTTCTTAAGTATCTGCTTTCGAATTCTGGTGAGTCATTTTTTTCTTTGAATTGATCGTATCCAAAATCCAGCTTCAAACCAAACTTTGGATTAAACATATATCTTACTCCTAAGTCTGCATGAAACGGATTAATACCTGCTGTATAATAGCCCGGTGTCATTGCTCTTGTTGGTTTATTTACACCGCCGTTTAATTCAATAGACCATTGATTATATTCGGTTTTATCAATAGAGGGTTCAGTTGAAGTTGCTGTTGTCCCATTTTGAGCACTCGCTATAAATGACAGCATTAAAAATGTTAAGGAAGCTAATTTTTTTTTCATAATATCTAAGTGTTTTAAATTTACATTTTAAGTTTTAACATCTGTAATAATTTATTGTGAGATCGTTTAAAACTCACAACAAACTTATGTTAATGACTAAAAAAAAGCGTTCCATTCATCATTTGATTTTTTACATAATTCCCATACAGTAGGTTTTTAATGGGGACAAATGAATTTTAGCTTTTTTAAAACAACTTGGGGCGATATTTCAAATAACAACTTTAAATTTAAATTTAGATTTCATAAACTTATTGAAATCATGAAAAATCCAATGATTTTATAAATGGATATTTATCTCAATGAAACTTTAACATAAAAAACTATTAAACTTCAATTTAAATTAATCATATTATTCAGGGTAAAATTAATGTTTTTTTTTAGAAATAAATTTTTTATTATAAAATATTTCATTTTTATCTTAATGAAATATTAGTAAAAAAGTAAAAACCAATTATTATTTGCAAAGATTTTTGTTTTAGAGTGCTTTTTTTGAATTATTTACTGAATTTCAGAATCTTAGATATAATTCTCTTCAAAAGTTTATATTGTTTCATAATCCTAATGAATGCTTATCTTTGTACTCTTATAATTAGAAAACTTTTATGACAGTAAATAATAGACGATTTCCTGCAGAATGGGAGAAACAACAGGGAATTATATTGTGTTTTCCTCATAACGGGAATGATTGGCCAGGAAAATATGAGGCGGTTCAATGGGCATTTATTGAATTTATTAAAAAGGTAGCCACTTTTGAAACTGTCTTTTTAGTAGTAGCCGATGAGAAATTAAAAGAAAAAGTGTTCGAAATGCTGGAAAGAGCCCGTGTCAATATTGTAAACGTATCTTTTATCATTCATAAAACAAACAGAAGCTGGATGCGTGATTCGGGGCCAATTATAGTGAAAAATGGTTCTGAAAGAGAAGCTTTAAATTTCAATTTTAACGGTTGGGCAAAATACAAAAATTATCAGCTAGATAAATTTGTCCCGGTTAAAATAGCTGATTTTATTAATATTCCGTTAACTCAGGTTATTTACAAAGGAAAACCAGTAATTGTTGAAGGTGGCGCAATTGATGTAAACGGAAAAGGAACTTTATTAACTTCTGAAGAATGCTTAATGCACCCTACAATTCAGGTCCGAAATCCCGGTTTTACCAAAGAAGATTACGAAGCAGTTTTTAAAGAGTATCTTGGAATAACTAATGTAATTTGGTTAGGTGACGGAATTGAGGGGGATGACACCCACGGGCATATTGACGACCTTTGCAGATTTGTAAACGAAGATACAATTGTAACAATTGTAGAAACTGATAAAAACGATTCTAATTATAAACCTTTACAGGATAACTTGAAACGTTTACAAAATGCAAAATTAGAAAATGGCAAATCTCCTGTAATAGTAGCTTTACCAATGCCAAAACGTGTTGATTTCGAAGATTTGAGGTTACCGGCAAGTTATGCTAATTTTTTAATATTAAACAAATGTGTTTTAGTACCAACATTTAATGATAGTAATGACAGAGTTGCATTAAATATATTATCAGAATGCTTTCCCGACAGAGAAGTGATCGGTATTAGCTGTATTGATTTCATTTGGGGATTCGGAACACTTCATTGTTTAAGCCAGCAGATTCCTGCTTAGTAATAATTTTGACCGATTAGAGAATCATTTTAACCTTTTAAGCTGTGTGGTATAAAAAAAGAAAAGCTTGTTAGAATTAACTAACAAGCTTTTCTTTTATAACAAAATCATAATACTGATTAAAAAATACTATCTTCTCTTCATTGTCTGATAAAAGGCGGTAACAATTGACTTGCTACTTCTCCAAAACCAATTCGAACTTCAGCATTTTCACAGAAACCACGAATAATTACAGTATCATTATCTTCAATAAATTTACGTTCACTTCCATCGTTTAATGTAAGCGGATTTTTTCCACCCCATGTTAATTCTAACATAGAACCAAAACTATCAGGAGTTGGGCCTGAAATAGTTCCTGACCCCATCATATCACCAGAATTGACACGGCATCCGTTTGAAGTATGATGCGCCAGCTGTTGACTCATAGACCAGTATAAATATTTAAAATTGGATTTAGAAACAACAGTTTCTTCCTGATCTTCAGGTTTAAGCGCTACTTCAAGATGAATATCAAAAGCTTTTTTCCCTTTTGTCTGTAAATACGGAAGTGGTGTCGGGTCCTGTTTTGGTCCCTTTGTCCTGAAAGGTTCTAAAGCATCCATTGTTACAATCCAGGGAGAAATTGATGTTGCAAAACTTTTTGCAAGAAAAGGTCCTAATGGAACATATTCCCATTTTTGGATATCACGAGCGCTCCAGTCGTTCAGTAAAACCATTCCGAAAATATAATCTTCTGCTTCGTAAGTTGAAATATTTTCACCCATTACATTCACATCAGTAGTAATAAAAGCGGTTTCTAATTCAAAATCTACCAGACGGGACGGTCCAAAAACAGGGTATTTTTCACCAGCCGGCAAAATTTGTCCCATCGGTCTGTGTACCGGAATTCCGGATGGTACAATAGTAGAACTTCTTCCGTGATAACCTACCGGAATATGCAGCCAGTTGGGCAACAATGCATTTTCAGGGTCACGGAACATTTTACCTACATTTGTAGCATGTTCCCTGCTTGAATAGAAATCAGTATAATCACCAATTAAAACCGGCAATTGCATCTCGACATCATCTATTGCAAAAATTACAATATCACGATCTTTTTCCGAATCTCTAAGCTGTGGATTTTCCGCATCAAAAATATCTGCAATACGGTTTCGAACCAATCGCCATGTTTTTTTTCCGTCAGAAATAAAATCATTCAGTGTATCCTGCATGAACATATCATCTGTTAAATCTATCCCTTCAAAATAGTTCAATTGCTGTAAAGCTCCTAAATCTATAGCGTAATCTCCAATTCTGGTTCCTACTGTAACGACATTTTCTTTGGTAAGAAATACGCCGAAAGGAATATTCTGGATAGGAAAATCGCTGTTCTCTGATACATCCAGCCATGATTTTCTTTTGGTATCGTTGGCGGTTATTGGCATGTGAATGTTAATTATTTGTTGAAAAATTCTATGTCAAATATATCATAATCTAACAGTTTCACAAACGTTTTTTTGTATTTTTGCAGGAAATTAACGAAAAACGAAAAAATGCAACGCGACGAACAAATTTTTGACCTTATATTAGAGGAACAAGACAGACAAATTCACGGATTAGAACTTATTGCTTCAGAAAACTTCGTAAGTGATGAAGTAATTGAAGCTGCTGGTTCAGTTTTAACAAATAAATATGCTGAAGGATATCCTGGCAAAAGATACTATGGCGGTTGCGAAGTAGTTGACGTTATTGAGCAGATTGCAATTGACAGAGCTAAAGAATTATTTGGTGCTGAATATGCAAACGTACAGCCTCACTCTGGTTCTCAGGCAAATGCTTCTGTTTTTCATGCATGCTTACAGCCGGGTGATACAATTTTAGGATTTGATTTATCACACGGTGGTCACCTCACACACGGTTCTCCAGTAAACTTTTCAGGACGTGTTTACAACCCTGTTTTTTATGGAGTTGATAAAGAAACCGGTAGATTGGATTATGATAAAATTCAGGAAATTGCTACTAAAGAGCAGCCAAAATTAATCATCGCAGGAGCTTCGGCTTATTCGCGTGATATGGATTTTGAGCGTTTCAGAGCAATTGCTGACAGCGTTGGTGCAATTTTAATGGCAGATATTTCTCATCCTGCTGGTTTAATCGCAAAGGGATTATTAAATGACCCAATTCCACATTGCCATATTGTAACTACTACAACCCACAAAACATTGCGTGGACCAAGAGGTGGTTTAATTTTAATGGGTAAAGATTTTGAAAACCCTTGGGGATTAAAAACGCCAAAAGGTGAAATCAGAATGATGTCTGCTTTATTGGATCTTGCTGTTTTCCCAGGAAATCAGGGTGGACCATTAATGCACATTATCGCTGCTAAAGCGGTTGCTTTTGGCGAAGCTTTAAAAGATGAGTTCTTTACTTATGCGATGCAATTGCAAAAAAATGCTAATGCTATGGCAGATGCTTTCGTAAAAAGAGGATATAACATTATCTCTGGCGGAACTGATAACCACATGATGCTAATCGACTTAAGAAATAAAAACATTTCCGGAAAAGAGGCTGAAAATGCATTGGTAAAAGCAGAAATCACGGTAAACAAAAATATGGTTCCTTTTGATGATAAATCACCATTTGTAACTTCAGGAATACGTGTTGGAACAGCTGCAATCACTACTCGTGGTTTAGTAGAAAAAGATATGGAAACTATCGTAGCTTTAATCGATAAAGTACTTGTTGACCATACAAATGAAGCACTTATAGAAGAAGTAGCCAACGAAGTAAATGAAATGATGAGCGAAAGACCAATTTTCGTTTACTAAAAATTAGTCATAAAGTTTTAAAGTCGAAAGTCAAAAGCCTTTAACAGAATGTAAATTTCTGTTTTAGTTTTGACCTTCGACTTTTGTTTTAATGACTTTGTAACTTATGACTTTTAAACTTTAAGACTTTAAAAAATGGGCGTACTTAGATTACAATTGCCAACCGACCCAAGATGGGTAAATATTGTTGAGAAAAACATAGAGGAAATCCTGACCGATCACGCATGGTGTGAGCAAAAAGCAGCTACAAATGCAATTACAATTATCACCAATAATCCTGAACATCAGGATCTGGTAAAAGATCTATTAGCTTTAGCCAAAGAAGAAATCGATCATTTCGAACAAGTCCATAATATCATCATAAAAAGAGGATTAAAACTAGGACGCGAACGTAAAGATGATTATGTGAATGAATTATACCTGTATATGAAAAAAAGCGGAGACGGAAGCCGTGTTTCAGGTCTTGTTGAAAGATTATTATTTTCAGCAATGATTGAAGCCAGAAGCTGTGAACGTTTTAAAGTGCTTTCTGAAAATATTCAGGATGAAGAACTTGCCGTTTTTTACAGGAAATTAATGGAAAGCGAGGCGGGACACTACACTACTTTTATCACATACGCGCGTAAATACGGAACTGGAATTGATGTTGAAAAACGCTGGAGAGAATGGCTGGCCTTTGAAGAATCAATTATTACAAATTACGGTAAAGGCGAAACGATTCACGGATAATTTTATTTTTCTTCTGTTTTTTCTAAAATAAATAATTAGAACTGATCATTTAATTTTATACTATTTTTAATACTTTTTAAGTTATAGACTTTTAAATTGCAGTAAAATTAAAGTCAATTATGATTATGGATAAGATAAAAATACTTTGGGTCGATGATGAAATCGATCTTTTAAAACCTCATATATTATTTCTGGAGAAAAAAAACTATTCAGTTACCACATGCAACAATGGTTTGGATGCAATTGGCCTTTTTGAAGAAGAAAATTTCGACATTGTTTTTTTAGATGAAAATATGCCCGGAATGAGCGGTCTGGAAACACTTTCTGAAATGAAAGAAAAAAAATCCGCTACTCCTATGATTATGATTACCAAAAGTGAGGAAGAATACATCATGGAAGAAGCAATTGGGTCTAAAATTGCAGACTACCTGATAAAACCGGTAAATCCGAATCAGATTCTTCTAAGCTTAAAGAAAAACCTGGATCACTCCAGATTGATTTCCGAAAAAACAACTTTAGATTATCAGAAGGAGTTTAGAAAAATTTCCATGGAATTAGCTATGGTAAACTCTTATGAAGACTGGGTTGAATTATATAAAAAACTTTTATTCTGGGAATTAGAGCTTGAAAACATCAACGATCAGGCAATGATCGAAATCCTGGAATCGCAAAAAGTTGAAGCTAATTCGCAGTTTGGAAAATATATTGAACGAAATTACGAAGACTGGTTTGCTCCAAAAGCTGACAAACCAATTCAGTCTCACAATTTATTCAAAGAACTGGTTGTTCCGGAACTTAAAAAGAAAGACAAACCTGTGTTATTTGTTGTTATTGACAATCTGCGTTATGACCAGTGGAAATCTTTTGAAACTGTAATATCCAATTATTACAAGCTAGAAAAAGAAGTTCCTTATTTCTCCATACTTCCAACAGCTACACAATATGCACGAAACGCTATTTTCTCTGGTCTACTGCCAGTTGAAATGGAAAAACAATTTCCGGAATATTGGAAAAATGATGTAGAAGACGGCGGAAAAAACCTTTATGAAGCCGAGTTCCTTAGCGCGCAACTTAAACGCTTAGGACTAAACATCAAAGAAGATTATTTTAAAATCACCAATTATTCCGGCGGTAAAAAACTGGCAGAAAACTTCAAAGCTTTAAAAGGCAATGACCTGGTAACTGTCGTTTATAATTTTGTAGATATGTTGTCTCATGCCAAAACCGAAATGGAAGTTGTAAAAGAACTGGCTTCTGACGACAAGGCTTACCGTTCGCTGACTTTAAGCTGGTTTAAAAATTCACCTTTACTGGAAATTATTCAGCAGGCACAACTCCTGGGTTTCAAATTAATACTGACTACAGATCATGGGACGATAAATGTAAAAAACCCATCGAAAGTAGTTGGTGACAAGAATACAAGCCTAAATTTACGTTATAAAACAGGCCGTAGTTTGACGTACGAACAAAAAGACGTTTATGTAGTAAAAGAACCTAAAACTATCGGTTTACCAGCTATAAACATGAGCAGCTCATTTATTTTTGCAAAAAATGATCTGTTTTTAGCCTACGTGAACAACTACAATCATTATGTAAGTTATTATAAAAACACCTACCAGCATGGCGGAATTTCGCTTGAAGAAATGATTATTCCGTTTTTGGTATTTAATCCAAAATAAAAAGAATTTCAGTCCCGGTTTTTTAATTCCGGGACTGATTTAAATTAAAGAAATACAAAACCAATGAATATCGTTTTTTCATTAGATCAGATTCAGGAAGTAGCTAAAAAAATTATTGCTCAAAATCCAAAAAAAATTATTCTTTTTAATGGGGAAATGGGTGTTGGAAAAACTACTTTAATTAAACAATTATGCAAAACTTTAGGGGTTGAAGACGCTACAAGCAGTCCTACTTTTTCTTTAGTCAATGAGTATTATACTTCGAATAATCAAATCGTTTATCATTTTGATTTTTACCGCTTAAATAAAGAAACTGAAGCACTGGATATGGGTGTGGATGATTATTTATATTCCGGAAACTGGTGTTTTATCGAGTGGTCAGAAAAAATTGCAAATTTAATTCCTGAGGAACATTCTGTTGTTAATATTGAGTTACAGAATGACGGAAAAAGAAGTTTAGAATTGGTATAAAAATATTTTAAATGAAAGATACCGTAGAAATAATTCCCTTTTCCCCTAATCTAAAAGATCATATCAAAATTTTAAACATTGCCTGGCTTACAAAATATTTCAGAATTGAGGAAAAAGATGAATTAACACTTTCAAATCCACAAGAAGAAATTATTGATAAAGGCGGAATGATTTTTTATGCAAAACACAATAATGAGATCCTGGGAACAGTTTCTTTAATAAAAGTTGATGATACAACTTTTGAATTGAGCAAAATGGCTGTTTCTGATAAAGCACAAGGTTTAGGAATAGGAAACAAACTTTTGAAACATTCAATTACTATTGCTGAAGAAAAAGGTATCAAGAAACTTATTTTATATTCCAACCGAATTCTACTCCCTGCAATTCATTTGTATGAAAAATTCGGATTTACTGAAATTCCACTTGAAAAAGGACTTTATGAAAGAGCCAATATAAAAATGCAGAAAATAATATCTTAAACGGTAAATAGTATTAGCAAAATTTTTAATTGATTTTAAAACTTTTTACGTAATTTGTACTCTTAATTTTTGCACAACCCATGTCAATAACCTTAACCCCATTTACGAAACAGCAATTGTTGCCACAAGAAGAAAAGCTTGAAATTGGCCGTCATAAAAGAGAACTTTTTATAGGTATTCCAAAAGAAACGAGTTATCAGGAGCGTCGTATTTGCCTGACTCCGGACGCAGTGAATTCTTTGACTTATGAAGGGCATCGTGTCATGATAGAATCAGGAGCAGGAGAAAGTTCGAGTTATTCAGACAAAGAGTATAGTGATGCAGGAGCAGAAGTTACTAATGACACTAAAAAAGTTTTTGGCTGTCCGTTATTACTGAAAGTTGAACCGCCTACTTTAGCAGAAATCAAAATGATTAATCCTGAAACGACAATCATATCTGCTATTCAGTTAAAAACAAAAAAGAAAGCTTATTTTGAAGCTTTGGCTCAAAAAAAAATTACTGCACTTGCTTTTGAATATATTAAAGACGAAGACGGCTCCTATCCTGCTGTAAAATCATTGAGTGAAATTGCCGGAACAGCTTCCATACTTATCGCAGCTGAACTAATGATTACCGACGAATTTGGAAAAGGGCTTTTATTTGGAAATATCACTGGCGTACCTCCTACTGATGTTGTTATTTTAGGTGCCGGAACTGTTGGTGAATTTGCTGCAAAAACCGCTATTGGCTTAGGGGCTAACGTAAAAGTTTTTGACAATTCTATTACCAAATTACGTCGTTTGCAAAACAATTTAAACCAACGCATTTTTACTTCTACAGTTCAGCAAAAGGCACTTTTAAAAGCTTTAAGACGCTGTGATGTTGCCATTGGCGCTATGCGTGGAAAAGAACGATGTCCGATTATAGTAACTGAAACTATGGTAGAACACATGAAAAAAGGAGCTGTAATTGTTGATGTTAGTATTGATATGGGAGGTTGTTTCGAAACCTCTGAAGTAACGACCCATGAAAAACCAACTTTTATAAAAAGCAATGTACTGCATTATTGTGTTCCTAATATTCCTTCCAGATATTCTAAAACTGCCTCACTTTCGATAAGCAATATCATTACTCCTTATTTATTGCAGATAGCCGAAGATGGTGGTCTGGAGAGTGCTATCAGATGCAACAAAGGTTTAAAAAACGGAATTTATATGTATCACGGAATCCTGACAAACAAAGCTATAGGAGAATGGTTTGATTTACCTGATAACGACATCAATTTACTTGTTTTCTAAATCAAGTTTAGCTTACCTTTGCAAAAAAAAAATTCATGAAGTTCGTACATCGTTTTGCTTATTATTTGGTTGGTTTAGTTATGGGATGCTTTTTCGTGGCTCTCGTTTTTAGTGGTAAAGATACTCGCTGCAATTACTTTCCAAATGCCAGGGTTTTGAATAACTTAAGAACCAAACCTTTTCAGTATTCTGAAAAAGCAATTCAAACACTAAACGAAAAATGGGTAGATACTGCTGATATTAAGAACACACTTCAATTTGGTGATGTAGATTTTGACCAAAGCAATGTTCCGTTCAACAAAGGGAAATTATACATAATAGAAGGAAAAACTATTAAAAACCAAGAGATTATTCTTAAAGTGACCAACTACGAGAACAAAGCAGTTTTAGAAGAAATCATAAAAAAATAAATTTTACAAAAAGCAGAGAATAAGGATAGCGAAATACTATCCTTTTTTTATGTCTAGATCGATTATGTTGCCATTCAAAAATAACTTCGAATATTATCATAAGTAAGCTGAATGAACTCATACTAATATTTATTTTTAATTTTTCTAATGGTAACTATAAAAGCCATAAGCACTAGCCCTGATGGAAACGAAATCCTTTTGTGGCAGGGTTTGCCACAAAAGATATAGTGGACAGCAGGAAAAAGCTCCTTCTGTTCAAACTACTTTATTTTATTCAAAAATTAGTTCAATCAAAAAAGGTCCAACTTTTCAGCTGAACCTTTCTATAAATTATTTTTTAACTTGCTTCTTATAATATTTTCGGTATTTAGGATAAGTTATGGCTCCTATTACTGAAATTGCGGCCAACGAATAATATATCCAGTCCAAAGATTTTGCTTCTCCACTCGCGTAGGAATGCAGACCAACCAAGTGGAAATTCACACCATAATAGGTAAACAAAATGGATATAAAAGCAAACATACTCATTAAGTTAAATGTCCATTTTCCTCTCAATGCAGGTACAAAACGAGCATGAATTACAAAAGCATAAACCATGATCGAAATCAGAGCCCAGGTTTCTTTTGGGTCCCAGCCCCAGTAACGCCCCCAGCTTTCATTGGCCCATTGACCTCCAAGGAAGTTTCCTATCGTTAACATGATTAAACCAATTGTCAATGCCATTTCGTTGATATATGTGATTTCCTTAATATTCAGGTCCATTTTGGCCTTATTGTTTTTGTTTGTAAAGAAAATCAATACTAATGATACAAAACCAAGTATAAAGCCTAATGCAAACGGCCCGTAACTCGCTACAATTACTGCTACGTGAATCATCAACCAGTATGAATTAAGAACCGGCTGCAGATTTGCAATTTCAGGATCAATCCAGTTCATATAAGCTGCCGATAAAATCATAGCTGTCACAAACGCAGAAGATGATACAGTAAGTTTTGATTTCCTGTCGAATGCCAATCCGAAGAACATCGTGGCCCAGGCTACGTAGACAATTGATTCGTAAGCATTACTCCAGGGAGCATGTCCTGAAATATACCAACGCGCAATCAACCCTAAAGTATGCAATCCAAATAAAATTCCGATAATGATATGAAAACCATTTATAGTAATACGAAGCCATTTTTTCTCGAAAAAGATATTTACAATCGTAAAAATCAACATCAAAATCGATACTCCAAGATACCAAAAAGGCAGTTTTTTGAAAACATCGTATTTATTGTATGCAATCTCCGCATCAATTTTTTCTTCGCTTGGGCGTACTTTAGCTCCAAATTTCTTTTGGAAACCGTTAATACTTTCTACCAAATCATCGGCAGTTTTAAAATCTTTAGAAATAGAACCATTATTTAGGGCATTGAAATAAAGAGGTAAGATCTGCTTGGCATAAGTTGCTTCCATTCCTTTTAAGCCTGCGTGACCTAATTCCATATATGAAACCCATTTATCGCCCGGATGATTTGGAACCGGAAAAATTTTCAAAATACTTCCCATCAAAGCAGACTCCATCAGATTGACTTTTTTATCGGTTTCAATAAAATCTTTCTCAAACTGATTTGGGTTTGCTGCTTTATAAGCTGCATCTAAATAAGGAGATAATTTGTAATTACCATTCTGATCAAAAAATTTCACAAAAGGTGCATTTTTTGCATCTTTATCTACCCCGATAATTTTTCGGATACTATCGTTTCCTGATCTTAAATGAATAATCGGCACCTGAATCCAAACCTGGCCATATTGTGTCATCGACAAAAATACCTGATCAGAATTCATTCCGTTGTATGTATCACTGTGACTTACTTTTCTCAATAATTCTGAGGAAAAAGTATTGATAGGCTTCATTCTCCCTCCAGCGTCCTGAATAATTAAACGACCAAATTTAGCCGCGTGAGCTTCCGGCGCTTTGTAAATATTGAGTAATGAATCTATTTGCTTCTGGCTTGGCGGACGAGTTACATGATTGGCATGATCGTTAGGGTCATCGTTATGAGTGTGTGTGTGATTATGTCCCGGAGTATGGACATGTGGTTCCTGGGCAAAACCGTTAAAACTTAGCATCAAAAGTAAAATTGTAACTAATTTTACTTTTTTCTCTTTTACTTTCTCAAGTTTACGTTTTAAATCTGTAAAACGGGAACCTTTGGTAAACATAATCGCCATCAGGCCAAAAAACAACATAAAATATCCTAAATAAGTAATTGATGTTCCCCACCAATCATGATTTACAGACAACACCGTTCCTTTTTCGTCAGGGTCAAAAGAAGACTGAAAAAAACGATATCCTTTATGATCTAAAACGTGATTCATATAAATATCAGCGTCAAAAGTTTCCGCTGAATCCTGAACGGTAACCTTACTTTCAAATGCTGAATAACTTTTCTCTGTTCCAGGATATTTTGTTGCAATAAAATCATTTAATTTCACTTTAAAAGGCAGAATGTATGCTTTACTTCCGTAGAATAAACTGTATTCAATTTTTCCAATTTTAACGGTTTGAGGCTCCCCTACACTTCCTTTAGACCCCATAAGGCGTACTTCTTTTTCCTGACCGTCTGCTTTAACTTTTACGATTAAAGCATCTGTATGGGATTTCGCTTTATAATCATTATTTGATTCATAATCCACAATTCCTCTTATAGCTGGATCAGGAAATACAATTCGGATATCGCCAATACTGTACAAAGAACGCATCATTAAAGGCTGTACATTATCTTTGGTCACTTTTCCTTTAAACTGATCAGCCATTCGCATAAAATCACCTTCAAAAGGAGTCTGAATAGTATACTCTTTACCAGTTGTATTAATATTTATGGCACCGTCAGTGGGTTTATTCAAAGCAAATAAAACATTATGGATGTTTTGAACTTCTCCTTCTTTTAAGTAATGTTCTTCACGTCCACCAGCTCCTGCTTCAACTAATTTAATGTATAAAGTCCCTTTTGGGTCCGGTTTTATGGTTTCCTTCGCTCCCATGATGTAATTAACATAACTAATTTCAAAAGGTGTTTCGTCAAATTGACCTGACAAAGTAAAATCATTGTTGGTAACTGGTGAAAACAAAAGACTTTTCTCAAAAGTCCTGCGTTTCATTTCACCTTTATATTCTCCATCTGCAAAAACAGTTAAAAATGTTTTATCTGAATAAATTTGGTTTTCAGCAGCTCCTTCGCGAATTGGCATCATGCCTTCATAACTGATATATCGTGTAATAAACGCTCCTAAAAGAATAAAAATAAATGCGACGTGCAGTAATAAGGTGGCCCATTTTTCTTTTTTTAATAATTGATAACGCTTAATGTTGCCAAAGAAATTAATCATAAAAAATACCATTATCGCCTCGAACCACCAGGTATTATAAATTAAAATTCGTGCGGTATCAGTATTGTATTTACTTTCGATAAAAGTTCCAACACCCATTGCGATTGCAAATGTTAAAAAAAGAACGGCCATTAATCGTGTAGAAAACAAAAAAGAGAATATTTTTTTATCCATTTTTAAAGGAATTACTGTGTATAAAAGTGGCACAAAAGTACTTAAAAATGTTGAGTAGTAATATTTGTCTTTTGTTAATTAAAACCAAAAAGAACACTATAAAATCGAAGCATTCTCAATTAAACAGGTTTTGTATTACAATTCAATTTTAAAGACTTAACATATTATTCCGACTTGTAATTTTATAAATCGGAATTCAAAACTTTGACACTTCTATATCTTTAAAAAAATGCTAATTTTGCGTCATGATTAAAATAACAATAATTGGTTCCGGCAATGTAGCACAACATTTGATAAAAGCCTTTACTAAAAGTGAAGGAACAGAGATTGTACAAGTTTTTTCAAGAAAAAAAGGATCCCTGACACATCTAATTGATTCAGATAAAATTGCAACTGATTTTTCAGATTTAAAGGAAGCTGATTTGTATATCATTTCTGTTTCGGATAATGCTATTTCTGAGGTTTCAGAACAATTGTCTTTTAAAAATCAATTGGTTGTTCACACATCCGGCACCACTTCAATTGACGTTTTAAACTCAAAAAACAGAAAAGGCGTTTTTTACCCTTTACAAACTTTTTCTAAGGATAAAGCTGTAGATTTCTCCCTTATCCCGATTTGTCTGGAAGCAGAAAATCAGGAAGACTATAATATTCTTGATACCGTTGCAGGAAGTATTTCTAAAGCCGTTTTTTCAATCAGTTCAAACCAAAGAAAAGCAATCCACATTTCGGCTGTTTTCGTGAATAATTTTACTAATCATTTGTATCAGATTGGACAGGAAATCTGCGAAGAACATCAGGTTCCTTTTGAAATTTTAAAACCACTAATTCAGGAAACTGCGGATAAAATAAAAGTACTTACTCCTGCTGATGCACAAACAGGTCCGGCAAAACGCCATGATTCTTTAACCACAGAAGCACATTTGAATTATTTAACTGATGAAAATCAAAAAAACATTTATAAACTCCTAACACAATCTATACAGAATAATGGCAAAACATTTTAAAGAAATAATGAATGACATCACAACGTTTATTTTTGATGTTGACGGTGTACTTACAGACAGTTCGGTTTTGGTGACAAATGAAGGTGAAATGCTTCGTACCATGAACATTCGGGATGGTTATGCTATGAAAGCGGCTGTAGAAAGTGGTTTTAACGTATGCATTATTTCAGGCGGGAGCAATGAAGGTGTTCGTGTACGATTACGTAATTTAGGCTTAACAGATATATATTTAGGAATTCCGGATAAAGTAGAAACTTTTAAAGCATACACCGATCATCACAATATAAAACCTGAAAATGTGTTGTATATGGGTGATGATATACCAGATTTTCACGTAATGAAACTGGCAGGTTTACCAACCTGTCCACAAGATGCAAGTCCTGAAATTAAGAATATATGTCGTTATATTTCACATGTTAAAGGAGGTAAAGGTGCTGTACGTGATGTAATCGAACAGGTTATGAAAGTACAGGGAAAATGGATGGAATATTTTAATGGAAAACACGACTAATAATTACCAATTGCTAATTATTAATTGTTAATCCCAATCTTCGAACTTAAATGAAATATCTCAAACTTATTCGTTACCAAAACCTGTTAATGCTTGCTATTATGCAGGTTTTATTCCGTTACTGTTTTTTAAAACAACAAAATATTCCTTTGGCTTTATCGGACTGGCAGTATGGATTGTTGGTTTTGAGTACGGTTTTGATAGCCGCAGCAGGATATGTAATCAATAATATTTTTGATGTAGAAACAGATTCAATAAATAAACCTAAAGATGTCATTATTGACAAAGGAATTTCAGAAGCTGTTGGTTACAATATCTATATTGCATTAAATATTGCCGGTGTTGCAATTGGTTTTTATTTATCAAATGTAATACAAAGACCCGGATTTGCAACTCTTTTTATATTAATTGCTTCAATGCTTTATTTTTACTCTACAACATTAAAGCAAATTATGGTTTTAGGAAACTTTGTTGTCGCATTATTATTAGCAATAAGCGTTCTGATTATTGGTGTTTTCGATATTTTTCCGGCAACAATAGCTGAAAACAAAGCACAAATGACCAGTTTGTTTTCTATTTTAACTGATTATGCCTTATTTGCTTTTATGATCAATTTTATTCGGGAAATAGTCAAAGATATTGAAGATGTTAACGGAGATTACAATCAGGGAATGAATACCTTGCCCATTGCACTTGGTATTAGCCGGACTGCTAAGATTGCTTCTGCCCTTTCTATTATCCCTTTTATTTTATTATTGCTTTACATTAAAAATTACTTTGTTGAAAATGGTCTTTTTATAGCAACTTTATATGCATTTGCGTTAGTTTTGGCTCCGCTTCTTTACTTTATAGTTAAAGTATTCACTGCTAAATCACAAAAAGAGTTCCACCATTTAAGTACTGTTCTAAAACTAATTTTACTTTTCGGGATTTTATCTATTGTCGTTATTACTTTAAATATTAATTATAATGCTTAAAGAGAAATTAAAAAAATACACATTAATATTAGCTTCAGGTTCTCCGAGAAGGCAGCAGTTTTTTAAAGACCTGGATTTAGACTTTGAAATTAGATTAAAAGAGGTTGAAGAAATATACCCTCCGGAATTAAAAGCAGTAGAAATTACAGACTTTTTAGCACTATTAAAAGCAAATGCTTTTGAAGGAGAATTACAAAAAAATGAAATCTTAGTCACTAGTGATACTATAGTCTGGCACGAAAATAAAGCATTAGGCAAACCTAAAAGTGCTGAAGAAGCTTTTAGTATGATAAAATCAATGTCTGGAAAAACACATGAAGTGATTACATCGGTCTGTTTTAAAACTAACTCTGCTTCTACTCTTTTAAACGATATTACAAAAGTGACTTTCAACCCTTTATCTGATGAAGCCATTTTGTACTATATAGAAAATTATAAACCTTATGATAAAGCCGGTGCTTATGGCATTCAGGAATGGTTTGGCTTTATGGCTGTTGCAAAAGTCGAAGGTTCATATACAAATGTTATGGGACTTCCAACTGCGAAGGTTTACGAATATTTGAGTATATTAGAGTAAAATTTTATTTATGTTTTCATTTAAAGAATATAGCCAGGAAATTTTAACTACTATAATTCTCCTTATAGCATTAGCTGCCCTGCGTGTTATTATTGCGCAATTAGTACGAAGATATGCGAGTACAAGCCACTTATTAGAACACCGTACTAATCTGGTTATTAAATATATTCACATTTTAATGAATATTTTAGTAACGATAGGTTTGATTATTATTTGGGGGGTTGATACTAAAGATATTTTTATAACTGTTTCTTCAATTGCCACTGTAATTGGAGTTGCCATGTTTGCACAATGGTCGATTTTGAGCAATATTACTTCCGGAATGATTTTGTTTTTTTCATTTCCTTTCAGAATTGGTGATACCATTAAAATTCATGATAAGGATTTCCCAATTGAAGCAGAAATTGAAGACATTAATGCTTTTCATGTAAATTTAAAGACTAAAGAAGGAGAAAAAATCATCTACCCCAACAACCTTTTATTACAAAAAGGAATTTCGATTATGCCGCCTGTATATGATGAGAAGGAGTTTTTTGACTAAAATCTAATGGGAATTTTATAAACTCTGTTTTGAAAGCTAAAACAATATTAAATAAATTAAGTTTAATATTTGTTTAGCCTAATTATTAGTTTAAAAATCCAAAAAATGAACGAACCTATAACACTTCCCTTTTATGCTAAATTTTCATTAATACTCTTAAGTTTAGTCTGCATTGGTTTTATTACATATATTGGGAGTAATATAATCACACCTGTACTGCTTGCATTTTTGTTCACAGTTTTGTTATTACCTCTTCACACATTCTTAAATAACAAATTACGGCTGCCTGTATATCTTTCTTCTTTTATAACTGTATTGATCTTTGTATTGTGTATTGCTGCTATTTTAGCATTCATCTCTTATCAGGTAACAGATATTGCAAATGATTTTGATATCATTAAAAAAAATGCCATCTCTTTTTTCAATAATGTCCAGTCATATATTCATGAAAAATTTCAAATAAGTATTTGGGAACAAAAAAAATACATCAACAAGGTAACAACAGATTCAGTGCAAAATGGTACCGGAACATTAGGAACTGCTATTGGATCATTAACCGATGTATTAGCTAACTGTATGTTTGTTGTCGTTTTTACATTTTTATTTCTTTTATACAAAACGCATTTTATCCTGTTCTTAGCAAAATTATTCAATAAGGGTGATCATCCGAAATTAAAGGAAATTATAACCCAAATTAAAATTTCAATAAATAATTATATTCTGGGCCTTATTTTTGAGATGTTTGTTGTTTCTATTCTAACGGCTTTGGGATTATGGATTATTGGAGCAAAATATTTTATTTTATTAGGGCTTCTAACCGGAATTTTAAATTTAATCCCATATATAGGTATTATGATAGCAGGTATTTTAACCGTTTTATCATCACTTACCGGTACTCCTGATGTATCCATAATATTAAGTATCTTTATAGTAAATGTCATTGTACAATTAATAGACAATAATATTCTTGTCCCTTTAATCATTAATTCAAAAGTTGAAATTAACGCTCTTTTTTCAATAATTGGAATTATTATTGGAGGAGCAGTTGCAGGAATCTCAGGAATGTTTTTAGCAATTCCGTTATTAGCAATTTTAAAAATTATTTTTGACAGAATTGACTATTTAGAACCTTGGGGCTACGTTATGGGCAATCATATGCCCAAGAAATTTACCTGGAGAATTAGGAAATTAAAAACCGTAAATCCAAAAGTAGATTAGCAAGGATTCATTTCATAATTACAAAATCATCATATATTTTAAGCTAACTTAATTAGCATGTTTCAAAACTTTATAAAAATAGTTTTCGTTTTTCTTTTTCTTTGGAATTTTTCCCAAAGTGCTTTTTCACAGGAAAGACAAACTAAAAAAGATAGCGTTGAAACATATGAGAAAATTAAAAAACTTTCAGAAAAAAGAAAGTTTACTAATTTTTTAAGGAAGATAATTTTCAAACCTTCGAAGATCAAAAAGAAGAACAAAACATTAGTTGAAAAAAAACACCTGCCTAATGTAGATGGCAAAATTATTAGAAAAATTAGAATCATTACTTTGGATCCTTTTGGTAATTCTGATACTGATTCTACTATGGTCCCAAATAATTGGGGTGAAAGAACAGGTAATAAACTACACCTCAAGACTAAAAAATTTGCTATTCAAAACTTACTGCTTTTTAGAAAGAATTCAGCCTACGACAGCTACAAAATAAAAGAGACAGAACGTATTATCCGATCTCAAAGATTTGTGAGTAAAGTAAATATATCCGAAGAATTAGCCGGCACAGGTAAAGATTCTATTGATGTTACAATTCGTGTTTTAGATGCGTGGAGTCTGCTTCCCAAATTCTCAATATCGAGTTCAAGAGTTGGTGTAGGATTTAACGATCGCAACATATTTGGCACAGGCCAACAACTGGAATATAGATTTACGAATCGGTTTTCTGACGGACATAACGGACATGATGCCTTATATACTATTCCTAATATTAAAAATACTTTTATATCAACTAAATTTAAATACTATAATGATTTAAACGACAACTATATTAAAAGTATTTCTATGGAAAGGCCTTTTTATTCTCCATTAGCCAAATGGGCGGGTGGTATTACTTTAGGTCAGCAATTTAGACGTGATACTTTACAAGATGCAAACCTAAAATATGAACACCAGCCTTTCAAATATAATTCTCATGACTTTTGGGGTGCTAAAGCATTTAATATTACTGGTGTAAATCCTAAAAAAAAGGAAAGGACTACTAATCTTATTGTTTCCGGACGTTTCTTAAATATTGATTATACAGAAAAACCTAATGTTGCATTTGATACAATTAATTTTTTTTCAGACGAAAAACAGTTTTTAATGGGTTTCGGAATTAATACACGGGAATTCGTTAAAGACAACTATATTTTTAGAAATGGATATACAGAGGACGTTCCTATTGGAAGAATATATGGAATTACAGCCGGGTACCAATATAAAAATAACATATGGCGACCTTATCTCGGGGCGCAGGCTTCCTTTGGGGATTATTATAAATGGGGATTTCTAAGTACTAATTTAGAAATTGGAACATTTTTCCGTCAGGCAAAAACGTATCAGACTTCAATTGCATTAGGAGCCAATTATTTTACAAATCTTCTGACAATTGGAAACTGGAAACTAAGACAATTTGTTAAACCAGAAATTATTATAGGTATTAACAGGGAAAATTCTATAGGGGATCAGCTCACAATAAACGAAAATTACGGACTTCAGGGATTTAATGCAGCACACTATGGTAAAAGCAAAATGGTACTCACATTACAGACCCAGACCTATGCACCTGATGAAGTTTTAGGTTTTAGGTTAAATCCATATTTTAATTATTCTATTGCTGTATTAGGAAATAGTAATTCAGGTTTACTTCAGAATAAATATTACTCAAAATTCAGTCTGGGACTTTTAATAAGCAATGATTACCTTGTTTTTAGTGCATTCCAGCTATCTATATCATATTATCCCGCTATTCCATTCCAGGGAGAAAGTATTTTTAAAACAAACACGGTTGAAACTCAGGATATCGGTCTTCAGTCTTTTGAATTAGGAAAACCAACTATTGTTGAATATAAATAATTGCATTTTTTATAAAAATTTTATTTATATCAAAAAAAGCACAACACATTAAATATCAGCAATATTAACCATTTTCAATATAATATTTATTTTTAAAAATATTCTTTTCGCAGACTAAATTCATTTTAAAATATTATTTTGGCACAGTATATGAATATTTGTATACATAGATTAACAATTAAAATTTTATTAAAGATGAAAACTATAAAATTAGCAATCGTTGGGTTATTTCTAATAGTTGCAAATACGACACAAGCACAGGTATCTATTAATGTTAATATAGGAACTCCTCCTGCCTGGGGACCGGTTGGATATACAGAAATGGAATATTATTATCTTCCGGATATTGAAGCTTATTATGATGTACGAGCCTCGCAATTTATTTATTTTGGCGGAGGAAGATGGGTTAGAGCTACTTATCTTCCGAGAGCTTACAGAAATTACGACTTGTATGGAGGCTATAAAGTAGTTTTAAATGACTATCATGGAAGAACTCCTTATAAATACTTTAACAGACATAAAGCCAAATATTATAAAGGATACCACGGTGCACCTCAAAGATGTTACAAACCCCGTCCTACATACAGCTATAATGACCGCCGCCATGATCACCACCATAAAAGCTATAAGCATCATGACAAACATCATGGTAAACATTATGATAGAGACGATAGACATGACAGACACGATGATCGTGGTCATGGAAGAAGATAACCATTATGTTAATTTCATCAAACGAGAGTTTCAAAAAATTGAAACTCTCGTTTTTTTAACGACTAAATGCTGGAAAAATCCGACCAAATACACTTAGCGCTAAATTATTGTAAAACAATAACTTTGATTGAAAAATTTAACGTTATCAGGTGCTTTATGTTATAAAAAACAACCTACATTTGCACCGAATTTTAAAATCCAAGAACAAATTTTATGAAAAAAAATGTCTATTTATTTTCATTTTTAGCTGTGTCACTGTTAATAGGCTGTGATAATAATGATGATAACACAAATAATAATCAGTCAAAAGATAAAATTACAATTATCACAGATGATAGTTCATTAAATAAAAGATTAGATTACACCAACTCTGGAGTAATTTCAATTGAAAATAAGAATGCAACAGGAAAAATTTCCAGCACTACAGGTATTACAACTCTTCCTTTAGTGCAGATTGCAGAAATAAATCCACCTGTTGATAGTAACGGAAGAACATTACAGGCAAGTCATGTTGCCGTAAATGGAAATTACGCTTATGTTGGTTACACAATGATTGGTAATGATTACTCAGGCGCAATTGATGTTATCAATGTTTCTGATCCTTATAAACCAAAATTAGTTACTTCGGCTTTAATACCCAATACTGATATTACATCCCTTACTTATGCAAATGGAAATTTAATTATTGGAGCAGCAAAAAATGTAGATTCTGATCCTTTATTAGTAAATCCTTCCATAGTAATTAATATGGAATTGAGTTCAGGATTACTTACAGATAAATATAAAATCAACTACTTAGACAGCAGAGTTACAACAGATGTCGCTGCAAACACTTCATCCTATTTCGCTGTAACAGGTGATAATGGAAGTCTTTTTAAATTAAATAGTTTAACTAAAGCAATCGCAGGAAAAGTAACCATAGAGGATTTACGTTCTGTAGCACTAAGCAGCGATAAAGTTATAACCTTAAGCGGTACAAAAGGAATAAATATTTACAATCAATCTACTTTGGCACTTCAAAAAAACTTTACCACAACCTCTGATGTAAGCGGTGCTAAAAGGACAATGGAAGTTGATGGAACAAAACTTTTCGTTTCTGAAGGGTATAATGGTCTGAGTATTTATGATATAAACAGTGGGGCAAAATTACAAACGGTAAGCATAACTAATGCAGGAGGAGACAATGTTACAAACGCCGTATCTCTAAATGAAGGTTATGCTTTTGTTGCAAATGGCAGAGCTGGACTTAATGTATATCAGACAGGATCTCAACTAAGTTTATTAGGCACCTTAGGAATTTCAGGATCGTCAAACTATGTAAAATCAAGTGGCAATTACATTTACGTTGCCAGTGGTAAAGGTGGTTTAAAAATCATTAAGATGGAGAAACCAAATACAACATTTGCCAGCTGTTCACAATACGGAGCTTACAATCAAAATAAGGATTTAATTTTAAATTCGAATGACAATAAATCATATGCCGGATCTACTGCTATTAATTCTGCTATAATAAACTCAGGTGCTGTATTAACGCACTGTGGATCCATATCAATTCAAAATGGTTTAACGCTTAATAGTGGTGGTACTTTTAACATGAGAGGAAGTTTAGCTCAAGGGAAATACCAACAAACTAATCCAACAGAACTTGTGATTAACAGTAATGCTATATTACAAATTGAAGGATCTGTAGTAATTTGGGGAGACCTTAGACTTAACAGTGGTGCTAAAATTAATTTTATTGGAAATTCTTCTATAACAATTTATGGAAAAGTAACCAAAAATAGCGGAGTAGCCATTACAGGTAATTATATCGATACTGAAAACAAATTGAAATAAATTATTGTTTCTTCTGGAGTAAAGAGAAAAATATCATCTTTAAAAGAGAGACCATCAATAGTATTTGATGATCTCTCTTTTTTTATGACAACCATTAAACCATCCGTTTTCTTAGATTAGATTCAAAATAACAAACAATAAATAGTAAACAATTAAATTTCAGAATACAACTCCATCATATGAAAAAGATTTTGATTCAAATAATTATCTCATTTTAGGCATAAAAAAACCGTCAAATAATTGACGGTTCTATTTATATATTTATTGTTTAAGACTACATTGTAGCTTTTAATGCTTTAGCTTCAGCAGTCATTTCAAGTGCTTTGTAAACACCTAACAATGTTTTAGATACATCCTGGTTCTTTGGATCTAATTCATTTGCTTTTTTAAGATATGGAATCACACTTTTGAAAACGCTTTCTCTTTGTTTTTTTAAGACATCATAACGCTTCATATCTTTATCAGACGTCCCTAATTTATTCATTTCATCAATAATAGGTTTTTCTGCCTCTAATTTTAATGCTGCAAGATTAAGATAAGCATTTGCATAATTAGGATCTATTTCAATAACTTTTAAATAATATTTCTCAGCATCAGCAGCATTTTTAGCATTTGCACTTAATACTCCAAGGTTAAAAATTAATTCTTTGTTATTTGGATCTTTTTGCAAAGCTTCTCCAACTAATTTTTTATAAGTATCGTAATCTTTAGTTTCTAAATATAAGTTAGCTTCAGAAAGGATTAAAGAAGAATCTTCCGGGTTTGCTTTTCTTGCATCAGCTAAAGCTTTTTTAGCATCTTCAGTTCTTCCTTTCTGAACTAAAATTAAAGCATAATTCTTGTAAATCTCACCTCTTTTAGAAGGGATATTTTCAGTTTTCGGATTATCATGTGTTCCTAATTTCACAGCCAAATCCCTGTCTTTTGCATTATTAAAACCATCTTCACTACCAGAAGCCTTATTTACTGCTGTAAAACTTGTCCCTTTTCCTGAATAGTTTAATTTTTTTAATTCTTCATACATTGGAAGTGCAGCATCATAATCCTGAGCGTTTACATATGTAGAAGCGGCATAATATAAATTGATAGTATCTTTTTTATCTAATGCATATGCTTCATACAATTTTTTTGCTCCTTCAGCACTTTTGTTTGACTGAGTATCAGCTATAGCCGAATTAATCAACAATCCTTTAATTTGAGTAATTGAAGTTACAGCCTGAGTGGAATATTTTTGCTTTCCAGAAGTTTTTTCAATCTCTATCAATTTTTTGTAACTCTCAGCAGCTAATAGTAGATTTTTACTTTCTTCTACCTTTTTGTTTGCTAAATCCAAATAGGCATTTCCCTGAATGAAATAGTATTGTGCCTGCTCGGTATCTTTTGCATTTACAATAAGATTCTCCGCATCTTTTAATTGCGCGATTGCACCTTGTGCATCACCTCCTTTTAATGCTTTTTCAGCACTTTTTATTTGATCTTTTTGAGCAAAAGTAGCTAATGAAATCAATAATGCTGATGCAAGTATTACATATTTACTTTTCATAATATTCAATTTGTATATTTAATTTTAATTTGTGTGGTTCAATTTTACTCTTCAGATTCTTCATCTTCAGAATCGTCATCGTCTTCAACTTCTTCTTCTGAATCATCATCTTCATCCTCCTCTTCTACAGCACCATCATCTTCAAGAACTTCTAAGTCTGGCTTAACTCTTTCAATTCCTGATTCGATAACATTTCCATCTTCATCTACAACAACCTCCTCAGCTTCGTCTTTCATTACTTTGGTAACTGCCGCAATAGAATCTTTACCCTTTAGATTAATTAATCTAACTCCCTGAGTAGCACGTCCCATTACACGAAGATCTTCAATTGCCATTCTGATTGTTAATCCTGATTTATTGATAATCATCAAATCATCAGAATCCGTTACAGCATTAATAGAGATTAATTTTCCTGTTTTTTCAGTAATATTTAGTGTCTTAACCCCTTTACCTCCACGGTTTGTGATTCGGTAAACATCTTCACCATCGTCATCAACCAATTTAGTACGTTTACCATAACCATTTTCAGTAACAACCAGAATTTGCGAATCATTGATGTCATTTTTATCAACAGTAACCATACCAATTACTTCGTCAGCATCATCTTTTAAAGTAATACCACGAACTCCAGAAGCTGTTCTTCCCATTGGGCGCGTTTTAGTTTCTTCAAAACGAACCAGTTTTCCGGATTTTACAGCTAAGATAATCTGGCTTTCACCATTTGTTAACTGTGCCCCCATCAATTCATCACCTTCTTTAATAGTAATAGCTGCTACACCATTTACTCTAGGCTTAGAATATTTCTCTAAAGATGTTTTTTTAACCTGACCTTGTTTCGTAACCATAACCAAATTATGGCTGTTGATATAATCTTTATCTTTTAAATCTTGTGTACAAATGAAAGCTTTTACTTTATCATCGCTTTCAATATTTACAAGGTTTTGAATTGCTCTTCCTTTTGCCGTTTTACTTCCTTCAGGAATTTCATAAACACGCATCCAGAAACATTTTCCTTTCTGCGTAAAGAACATCATATATTGGTGATTCGTCGCAACAAACATATGTTCAAGGAAATCCTGATCTCTTGTTCCCGCACTTTTTTGACCAACTCCGCCTCTGTTTTGAGTTTTGTATTCTGTTAAGTTGGTACGTTTGATATAACCCGCGTGAGAAATTGTAATTACAACATTTTCATCGGCAATTAAATCTTCAATACTTACATCCCCTCCCGAATATTCAATTTGAGAACGACGCTCGTCACCATATTTATCACGAATTTCAACAAGTTCTTCCTTAATTAAGTCGGTTCTTAAATTGACATCTGCTAGTAATGCTTTTAAATGCTCAATTAATTTCATTAATTCTTCAAACTCAGCTCTCAATTTATCCTGCTCAAGACCAGTTAACTGACGTAAACGCATTTCAACAATTGCACGGGCCTGAATATCAGATAAACTGAATCTTTCAATTAATTTCTCACGTGCTTCTTCCGTATTTTTAGAACCTCTGATAATTGCAATTACTTCATCAATATTATCAGAAGCAATAATTAAACCTTCTAAAATATGAGCTCTTTCTTCAGCTTTGCGTAATTCAAATTGAGTTCTTCTTACTACTACATCATGACGGTGTTCAATAAAATAATGAATCATGTCTTTCAGATTCAGCATTTGAGGACGACCTTTTACTAATGCAATATTATTTACACTAAAAGAAGACTGCAGTTGTGTAAATTTATATAAGGTATTTAAGACTACATTTGGAGTTGCATCTCGTTTTAAAATATAAACGATACGCATACCATTTCTGTCAGACTCATCACGGATATTCGCAATACCTTCAATTTTCTTTTCGTTAACAAGATCTGCTGTACGCTTAATCATATCAGCTTTATTAACCTGATACGGAATTTCAGTAACAATAATTGATTCTCTTCCGTCAACTTCTTCAAAACCAACCTTAGCACGCATTACAATACGTCCTCTACCGGTTTTAAATGCTTCGCGAACGCCTTCATAACCATATATTATACCACCGGTTGGAAAATCCGGAGCTTTAATATGTGTCATTAATTCGTCAACTTCAATATCGTTATTATCAAGGTATGCTAAAGTACCATTGATAACTTCAGTTAAATTGTGTGGAGGCATATTTGTAGCCATACCAACCGCAATACCCGTTGCTCCGTTCACTAATAAAGTAGGAACTCTTGTAGGCATTACTTTTGGTTCATATAATGTATCGTCAAAGTTCAATTGAAAATCAACCGTTTCTTTTTCGATATCTGCCATAATTTCTTCCGAAATCCTTTTCATTCTGGCCTCCGTATAACGCATTGCAGCAGGGCTATCCCCATCTACAGAACCAAAGTTACCCTGACCATCAACTAAAAGATAACGCATACTCCATTCCTGAGCCATACGAACCATGGCATCATAAACAGATGTATCACCGTGCGGATGATACTTACCCAAAACCTCTCCTACAATTCTCGCAGATTTTTTGTGGGCTGATCTTGATGTTACTCCTAAGTCATACATTCCGTAAAGAACTCTTCGATGTACCGGTTTCAAGCCATCTCTAACATCCGGAAGTGCCCTTGATACGATTACTGACATCGAATAATCGATGTAAGCTGATTTCATTTCTTCTTCGATGTTAATAGGAATTAACTTTTCTCCTTCAGACATAAATTGTTATATTAAATAATTATATTAATTTTCAAAGCGTGCCAAGATACGTTTTTTTGAAATTTTTTCAGCTATTTACTTACAGATATTTCAATGATTTATTAACAACTTTTTTTTACCTTTTAGTTAATAAATTAAGCCTTTTTTAACTGTTTTATTACTATTTTTTTTGTCTATTAGCTGACAGGTGTTTCTGAAAGGTATGGTTTTTGTTTTTCAATCACTAATTCATTAAATTTACAATACCAATTATATATTATGGATGATAATTTTTCACCAAGAGTAAAAGATGTTATTACATACAGTAAAGAAGAAGCTCTTCGTTTAGGGCACGACTTTATTGGTACTGAACATCTAATGCTGGGCATTTTAAGAGATGGTAACGGAAAAGCTATTCATATACTTAATAACCTGGCAGTCGATTTAGACCATTTACGCAGGAAAGTAGAAATACTGAGTCCGGCAAATCACAGCGTTGAAGTAAATACCGAAAAGAAAAATCTTCACCTTACCCGACAGGCCGAAAGAGCCCTGAAGACCACTTTTCTTGAGGCTAAAGTATTTCAAAGCTCGTCGATTAGTACGGCACACCTGCTTTTATGCATCTTACGAAACGAAAATGATCCAACAACCAAGCTATTGAATAAGCTAAAAATAGATTATGATATAGCTAAAGAACAGTATTTAAATATGACTCCAAACGAAGAAGAATTCTTAGAAAACTTGCCAAAAAACGAATCGTATAACGATGATTCAGGACAAGATGACAGTCTTAAAGAAAGCAGTTTTAACAATCCAGCCAATAAGTCAAACAAAAAATCCAAGACTCCGGTATTGGATAATTTTGGGAGAGATTTAACAGAAATGGCAGAAGAAGGAAAACTGGATCCTGTTGTAGGACGCGAAAAAGAAATTGAGCGTGTTTCTCAAATTCTAAGCCGTAGAAAAAAGAACAATCCGCTTCTTATTGGAGAGCCGGGAGTTGGTAAATCTGCTATTGCAGAAGGACTTGCTTTACGAATTATCCAGAAGAAAGTATCACGTATCCTTTTTCACAAACGTGTTGTTACTCTTGACTTAGCCAGCTTAGTTGCCGGAACAAAATACAGAGGACAATTTGAAGAAAGGATGAAAGCCGTGATGAACGAGCTTGAGAAAAATGATGATATTATTCTTTTTATTGATGAGATCCATACTATTGTAGGTGCCGGAGGAGCAACAGGTTCACTTGATGCTTCAAATATGTTCAAACCTGCATTAGCAAGAGGCGAAATCCAATGTATTGGTGCAACTACTCTTGATGAGTACAGACAATATATTGAGAAAGACGGCGCACTTGAAAGACGTTTCCAAAAAGTTATTGTAGAACCAACTTCTGTTGAAGAAACAATCGCTATTTTGAACAACGTGAAAGATAAATACGAGGATCACCACAATGTAACCTATACGCCGGAAGCAATTGAAGCTTGCGTTAAATTAACCAACAGATATATGTCTGAGCGTTTTTTACCGGACAAAGCTATTGATGCCATGGATGAGGCAGGATCTCGTGTACACATTACTAATATTGACGTTCCAAAACAAATTCTGGATTTAGAACGTCAATTAGAAGAAGTGCGTGAAAACAAAAACATGGTAGTCAAAAAACAAAAATATGAAGAAGCTGCTAAACTTCGTGATGATGAAAAACGTATTGAAAAAGATTTAGCTCTAGCTCAGGAACAATGGGAAGAAGATTCTAAAAGCAACCGTATTGAAGTTACTGAAGATAATGTAGCTGATGTTGTTTCTATGATGACCGGAATTCCTGTAAACAGAATTGCACAGACAGAAAGCAACAAACTGGCCAAATTACCGGAATTAATTCAGAATAAGGTAATTGGACAAAATGATGCCGTTTTAAAAATTGCACGTTCTATTCAGCGTAACAGAGCAGGACTAAAAGATCCAAATAAACCAATTGGTTCATTTATTTTCTTAGGTCAGACCGGAGTGGGTAAAACACAATTAGCAAAAGTTTTAGCTAAAGAACTATTCGATTCTGAAGACGCGTTAGTTCGTATTGACATGAGCGAATACATGGAGAAATTTGCAATCTCCCGTTTAGTTGGAGCGCCTCCGGGATACGTGGGTTACGAGGAAGGTGGTCAGTTAACTGAAAAAGTTCGCAGAAAACCTTATTGTGTAGTACTTCTTGATGAGATCGAAAAAGCACACCCGGATGTATTCAACATGATGCTTCAGGTTTTAGATGATGGATATCTGACTGATAGTTTAGGCCGAAAAATCGATTTCAAAAACACTATTATTATCATGACATCCAACGTTGGCGCACGTCAATTGAAAGATTTTGGACAAGGTGTTGGATTTGGAACTGCTGCGAAAGTGGCTCAGGCTGATGAAAATTCAAAAAGCATTATTGAAAATGCATTGAAAAAAACTTTTGCTCCTGAATTCTTAAACAGAATTGACGATGTAATAGTATTTAATGCATTAGAAAAAGCAGACATTGATTTGATTATAGAAATTGAGCTTAAAAAGCTTTACATCCGTATTGCTGAATTAGGTTATAATTTAAAACTTACAGATAAAGCAAAAGCATTTATTGCAGAAAAAGGCTTTGACAGGCAATTTGGAGCAAGACCTCTAAAAAGAGCCATTCAAAAATATGTTGAAGATTTGTTAGCCGAAGAAATCATCACGTCAAAAATACATTCTGGTGATGAAATCTTAATGGATTTAAAAGATAATTCTGAAGAACTTTCAGTAGAAATACACAAAGCAGAAGAGCCGACTAATCAATAAATTAGTTTAAATTTATAACAGAAATAACACGCCCGTTACGTTTTCATAACATAACGGGTGTTTTTTTTGGATAAATCACTATCTTTAATAAAAGCAAATAGCTATTTTTGATTATTAAATTTCTACAATAAAAAACAATATATGCTTCAAAACAAAGTCATTTTAGGCAGTGAAGAATGGTGCGCATTTCCTGATCTCGGAATCCCAACAATAAAAGCTCGTGTGGATTCAGGTGCAAAAACTTCGGCAATGCACGCTATAAACATAGCGCCTTTTATAAAAAATGATGCTAATTGGGTAAAATTCGACATTAATCCAATTCAGAATAATATTAAAACCGTGATTCATTGTGAAGCTCCTTTGGTTGATAAAAGAATTGTAAAAAGTTCAAGCGGTTTCAGGGAACATCGTTATGTAATCCAGACAAGTATTAAATTAGGCGAAGTTAAATGGCCGATTGAAATGACACTAACAAATCGTGATTCAATGGGTTTTCGTATGTTATTAGGTCGCGAAGCTATGAGCGGACGTGTATTGGTAGATCCTGAAGAAAAATACATGTTAGGACAACCTTCTACTGAAACATTAAAAGAATTATACCAAAACTCAGAAAAGGCAACTTCCGGATTACGAATTGGGCTTTTAGCCAGTAACCCTGAATTATACAGCAATAAAAGAATCATGGAAGCAGGAGAAATGCGCGGCCATGAAATGCATTTTTTAAACATTAAAGAATGCTATATGAAACTCGATGCCAAAACACCGGAAATTCATTATCGTGGTGGAAAAATATTAAATCAATTTGATGCTATAATTCCACGAATCAGACCAAGTATTACTTTTTATGGCTGTGCTCTAACACGTCAATTTGAAGCTTTAAAAGTTTTTGTCTTAAATTCTGCAACAGCCATAACACAATCGCGCGATAAATTATACTCACTACAATTACTTTTAAACAGCGGTATTGATATTCCAACAACCGGTTTTGCAAATTCTCCGTTAGACACTGACAATTTAATTAAAATGGTTGGAGGTTCACCTTTAATTGTAAAATTATTAGAAGGAACACAAGGAAAAGGCGTTGTATTGGCTGAAACAAAAAAAGCAGCAGAAAGTGTCATCAATGCTTTTAAAAGCCTGAATGCAAATATCTTAGTTCAGGAATTTATTAAAGAAGCAAACGGAAAAGATATTCGTTGTTTTGTTATTGATGGAAAGGTTGTTGCCGCAATCCAGCGTGAAGCCATGCCGGGTGAATTCAGGGCTAATATTCACCTTGGCGGAACTGCATCAGTAATAAAAGTAACTTCTGAAGAAAAAAAGATCGCCATTAAAGCCGCAAAAGCAATGGATTTGAAAGTAGCCGGTGTTGACATAATTCGCTCATCTAAAGGACCTTTGTTACTTGAAGTAAATTCTTCTCCAGGTCTTGAAGGAATTGAAGGTGCGACCAATAAAGACGTTGCAGGGGAAATGATTAAAGCAATCGAAAAGAATTTTAAATTGATTTAAGGATTTAACTTAAAACACTCCTATATTTCAGCTTTGTCAAGGTTAAACTTTGACAAAGCTTTTTTTATTAACTTTAAATAAAAAAATATGCTATTCTCCTATTTAGAAATCATTGCAAGAAGTGCTGCGGTCTATTTTTTTATGACAATTGCCTTACGAATATTCGGCAAAAAAGAGTTATCCCAATTAAACACTGCCGACATTATTCTGATTTTATTAATTAGTAATTCGGTTCAAAATGCAATGGTGGGTCCTGATACAAGTCTTTGGGGAGGTTTGGTAGCTGCTTTGGTTTTGTTTGTCATTAATTTTACAATTAAAAAATTAACATACAAATATAAACTTCTTAACGATTTACTTCTGGATAAACCTGAAGTCCTGATTCATGATGGAAAACTTGATTTCAAAACCTTAAGTAAATTAGATATCTCTAACAATGAACTAAAAGAAGCAATGCGAGAACATGGATTAGAGCATTTTACAGACGTCAAACTTTGTATGCTTGAAATTGACGGTACAATTAGTGTCATTTCTGAAGACACAAAGCATTTAAAACAAACTCATTATAAACGAAAACACAATCATAAGAATTTTAGAAAATAATGTTTTCACAAATCTTTATAACTAAAATAGGCTATTCAAAACTGAATAGCCTATTCTAAAAACTTTATTTTAAAGCAAATTATTTTTGAAATAATTTATTGATCTGATCTTTTACGAAAGGCTCAGAAACATTGCTTGAACCTGAAGAAGCGTCTTTACTTGAAACCATAAACTGAACCGTAGATTTCTCAGGAAGAGTATTTCCTGTGTAATGTAACCAAATATAATTGTTAGGCAATTCTAATTTAATATCATATAAAGGAGTCGCATTAAAACCATTCATAATGATGCTGTAAAGACTTGCATAATCGTTGTTAACGTTTTTAAAAGAAAACTTTCTTAAGCTTGAAGAATCGTCATCATCACTCACAATACTAGTATAATAAACAGTATATTCATCTCCAATTTTTTGAATATAATTGTTGTTTACTTTTCCTAATTTTTCAACAGGTACAGTTTCAAGTACTTTAATCTGTGCAAATGAAACAAAACTAAAAAGTAAAACGGCAAGGGTAATAATCTTTTTCATAATGAATTTGGGGTTAATTTTTATACTATTAATAATCGCCGAAATTATGAAAAATTACTTCTAAAATTACGCTTTGGTTAACATTAAATTGTGAATTTTATATAAATTTTTCCACTGCAAAAACAAAAAATATACAAAATATTAATAATCAGCAAATTAAAGCCTTAATTGAAATCAATATTTAAAACATTTTTTTTATTTTGGTTCAAAAAGCACAAAAATTTTTTATCTGCCTTCTTCTTTTTTTACTACTTTTCTCGCAACTTCAATTTTAAATCTCTTTCCTTTCATCTTCTCATCTTTTACATTTTTAAGCAAATCTTTGACTTTATTATATTTTACAGCTGCAAACGAAACAAAATCTTTGACCTCAATCAAACCTAAATCATCTTTTCCCAGTTTTCCTTTTTGCGAAAAGAACCCAACAATATCAAACTTATTGAGTTTTGTTTTTTTTCCTCCACTGATATAAACAGTTTGAAATTCTGGTGGTTTTGGTAAAACAGTAGCATTTTCGACATGTAAGATTTCTATACCATAATCAATATAATCTAATTGTTTTTCACTTTCATGAATAATGATATAAGCTGTTCCCGAAGCCTGCATACGCGCTGTACGACCATTACGATGTGTAAATTCATCTTCCTTTAAGGGTAAATGATAATGAATGACGTGTTTCATTTCCGGAATATCCAGTCCACGAGCTGCTAAATCGGTTGTAATTAAATAACTCGTACTTCCGTTTCTAAACTGAATTAAAGCACGCTCACGTTCATCCTGATCCATACCACCGTGATAATAAACTGAATAAATTCCTTTTTCATTTAAAGTATCACTGATACGTTCGGCTGCATCACGATGATTACAGAATATAATAGCCGACTGCGATTTTAAGGAACAAATCAAATTGAATAAAGTTCCTAATTTATCTTTAACAGGCGAAACCACCATTTTTACCGAAAGATTTGTTTTTTCTTCTTCTTCCGGAATAAAATCTAAAACTGTTGGATTTACTACTCTGGTATATTTCGGAATTTCAATATCTGAAGTTGCAGAAACCAGAATACGTTTGTTCAATTTTGTAAGTTTTCCAATGATATATGACATTTGCTCATGAAAACCCAATTGAAGAGACTTATCAAATTCATCCAGAATCAAAGTCTGAATCTTATCTGTTCTAAAAGTTCCTCTGTCAATATGATCTGCAATTCGGCCCGGAGTTCCAATTAAAACTGCCGGTGGATTACTTAAATTTTTAATTTCAGTATCAATTGAGTGACCTCCATAGCAAATATTTACTTTGTATGAAGTTCCCATCTTTTTCCAAACCTGTTCAATTTGCAAGCCTAATTCACGTGAAGGAACCAGAATCAAACATTGAACCGAAAGAATTTCGGGTTGTAATAGTTCTAAAACCGGTAATAAAAAAGCTAATGTCTTTCCGGAGCCTGTTGGCGAAAGCAATAAAACATTATTATCATTTAAAATAGCATCCTGAGCTGCCTCTTGCATTTCGTTCAGGTTTTTAATCCCTAAATTCGAAAGTATATTGTTGGAATGGTGATTCTTGTTCATTTTGCAAAAATAGCGAAATTAATTTGGGATGCTGTCTTTTTTAATTTGAACAATTAATTACAAGTATTTTTATAATCTCTTTTACAAATCGTGTTTCATACTTAGTCTGTTTTAATTATTTTTGAGTCACGGCAATAAATACTGCTCTTAATCAAAATCAAGGACTATGGAAAAACACAGAATATTCACCACATCATTTGCAAGTGTATATCCACATTATATCAATAAGGCAGAAAGAAAAGGCCGTACAAAAACAGAGGTAGACGAAATAATTCTTTGGTTAACTGGTTATACACACCAGGAATTGAAAAAAATTATAGAAAACAAAAAAGATTTTGAGGCTTTTTTCGCTGAAGCACCGCAACTAAATCCAAATGTTTCAAAAATAACCGGCGTAATTTGTGGATATCGGATAGAAGAAATAGAAGACAAACTCATGCAGAAAATTCGCTATTTAGACAAACTGGTTGATGAACTGGCTAAAGGAAAGTCGATGGAAAAGATTTTACGCGAGTAAATTTATAATTTAAGTTAACCTAAAATATACAAAGCTTATTCATAAATGATACAGTTTTTAAGATCATTACAAATCATTTCTGACTCAGAACTTGAGAAATTAAGTGGCATAACAAAAAATAAAATCCTCAAAAAAAACGACTATTTAATTCAGGAAGGAAATATTTGTAATGAAATTGTATTAATAAAAACAGGTATACTTCGCTCATTTCACAGAAATAGCGAAGGCAACGAAATAACTAAATGTATTGCTTTTGAAAATGAACTTGCTTCTGCATACTCCAGTTTTATAACGCAACAGCCTACTTTTGAAAACATTCAGGCAATCTGCACTACCGAAGTAATTGTATTGAACAGAAAGGATTTACACAACTTATATGAAAACAGTCAGGAATGGCAAAAACTTGGACGCTTATTAACTGAATTAGAATATATACAACTAGAAAACAGGACCGTTTCATTTCAAAAACAAAGTGCTCAGGAAAGATACAACACACTTATAAACAATCATTCAAAATACCTGAAGTATATCCCTTTAAAATATCTTTCCTCTTATTTAGGAATAACATCAAGGCATTTAAGCCGATTACGAAAAACGAATTGATTTTAGGACAATTGTCTATTTTTTTGAAATCGATAATTAATTTCTTTGTATAAATGTAAACATATATTCATGCAAAGAATTGTAAATACAAATCCGACTAAAGTTAAAAACAACATTCCGATAATTCTAAATCGCTGTCTGGCAAAAACAAAAAGCGGAGAAATTGAATATGTAGATGAGGGAAAAGGAATTCCAATTTTGTTTATTCACGGAACACTGTCTAACTCCAATACATGGAGAAAAATCATCCCTGAATTAAGTTCCAGATACAGATGTATTGCTATTGATTTGCCACTTGGAGGACATTCCATACCTTTAGAAAATAAAGTAGATTTATCGCCTAACGGGATAGCAAATATTATCAAAGATTTTTTAGACTATTTAACCATAGATAAAATCATAATTGTATCTAATGATACCGGAGGAGCTTATACACAGATTTTTGCTTCACTCTATCCTGAAAGTATTGACAAATTAATTTTTTCAAATTGTGAAGTCCAAGAAGTTTTTCCTCCATCAAAATTTAAATATTTAATTAAAGCTGTAAAAATTCCCGGCTTTACTTTTCTTTTAGGAAATGCTTTTAAAATAAAAAAGTCTGCTTACTTCTGATATGATGATGGGATTATTATCGCATAGTACAACCAATGAGGAATTTTATGAACTTTATTTAAAATCTTTTATTAGTGACAAAATTGTTCGTGAAAATTTTGTTTCAAACGTAAAAAACTGGTCGCCAAAATACACCATTGAAGCTGCAGACAAATTAAAAGCTTTCGAAAACTCTGTTCTTATTCTATGGGGAGAAGATGATAAAAAACTATTTCCGATAAAATTAGGACAACAATTAAAAGGTATTTTCAGGAATTCCAAATTAATTGTAATTCCAAATTCAAAAACATACGTTCAGGAAGATCAGCCTGAAATTGTAATTAGAGAGCTTATTTGTTTTATAGGGAGCTCAGCTTCATCAAAATGATATAATTACTGACTTTTGATATCTATTTTATCTTCTTCAAACAATAATTTTATGTTTTCATAAGAATTCGTAAGAGCTTCCTTGATTTGTTCAGGGTTTAACCATGATACTTTTTCAATACCTTCTTCTATTTGTCCATGTGGAGTTCCTTCAAAATCTGAATGCATTTCAAACCAATGCGTAATCTTAAGTTTATACTTTCCGTTACGTTTAAAAACATGGTATGTTTTTTGAAGTTTATTGGTAATACTAAGTTTTCCAACTCCAGTCTCTTCTTCTACCTCACGCATGGCAGTTTGTTCAATTTCTTCCCCTTTTTCAGTTCCTCCTTTAGGCAAATCCCACTTCCCATTTCTGAAAATAAATAAAACTTCTCCTTTTTTATTATAAACTAATCCTCCTCCAGCTTTATTAACCGGAATTTTAGCTTTTAAAGTTTTCATTATTTCCTTTTCATCAGGATGATATAGATATGCCTTTTGAATTTTATTTTGAAATATTTTAACAATAAGCTGCTCTATATCAATACTTTCCAATAAGAATAATTGAAAATTAGTCTCTTTTGAGATTTCATTTGTCAAAAAAAGTGGTTTGTCGTTCACAAAAACTTTATACATTTGTACTATGATTTTTAATAAAGATACCGCCGAAAAAACAGCAGAATTGCTTTTGCAAATAAATGCAATTAAATTGAATCCAGAAAATCCTTTTACATGGGCTTCAGGATGGAAATCACCTATTTATTGTGATAATAGGTTAATTCTTTCATTTCCCGCCATCCGAAATTATGTTCGAGATGAATTTGCGAAAAATATAGAAAAACAATTTGGTAAACCAGATGTAATTGCCGGAGTTGCCACAGGAGCCATTGGAATAGGTATTCTTGTTGCTGAAAGTCTTGGATTACCTTTTGTATATGTACGCCCTGAGCCAAAAAAGCACGGAAGACAAAACCAGGTGGAAGGTTTTTTACAAAAAGGTCAAAATGTTGTTGTTGTTGAAGATTTAATCAGCACTGGAAACAGCAGCCTTATGGCCGTTGAAGCCTTACGTAATGAAGGTGCCAATATTAAAGGTATGGCAGCGATTTTTACTTACGGTTTTAGCATTGCTGAAGAAAATTTCAAAAATGCAAATATTGATTTGTTCACGCTAAGCAATTATGAAAACCTATTGGGTTTAGCTGTACAGAAACAATACATTAGTGAAGATCAGCAAACAGCTTTACAGGACTGGAGTAAAAGTCCGTCTACATGGGGACAAGAATAATTTTACTATAAAAACAAAATAAAAACATGAATTTAGAAAGTCCAAAAGTTACCGTTCAGAAGTCAGCACAGGAATTATTTGATTTACTGTCTGATGTAAAGAATTTTGAAAAATTAATGCCGGATAATATTGCTAAATTTGAAGTAACTGGCGAAGATGCTTTTATTTTTGGACTAAAAGGGATGCCTGAAATAAAACTTAAAATAAAAGACAAAATCACTCCCAGCAAAATTGTTTTGGGTGCTGCAAGTGATAAACTTCCTTTTACATTAATTTCAAATATTGACAGCCTTTCGAATTCAGAAAGCAATGTTCAGTTATTTTTTGAAGGCGAATTTAATGCAATGATGGCAATGATGGTCAAAGGACCAATTAGTAAATTTATTGAAACTTTAGCCAACAACATGAACAAACTTTAATAATAATAAGTTTTAATTGTCCATTATAAACAAAAAGTCCAATCATTCAGATTGGACTTTTTGTTTATAATAATATTTCATGCATCAATCTGTCATTTCGATTCTGTTTACAAACAGTAGATTAAAACTTAAGATTTATAACTAATAAAGCATTTGAATTTCCTTTATTTCAAATTCAGCAACAGAATCATCTTCAAGCAAAACCTGAAGTTTTCCAACCGGAGAAACCCCCTTAATAATTCCCATGAAATTTTTATCGTGAAGATTATTAAATGGCATTGGAACTCCCTTTCGAAATAAGGAATTGAAATATTCTTCCCAAAAGAAAGCAGAATTAGTTTCCCAGACTTCAATTCTTTCCTTCATTTTTTCAATAATTAAAAAAGGCAGTGAATCTTTATCAAATTCCCTGTTACAAATTACTTTTAATGAAGAAGCATGAGGCAAATGTTCGAAATTTTCCTGATTAACATTCAGACCTAATCCAACTACTGACATTATTCTGCCATCACTTTTAATCGTATTTTCGATAAGTATGCCACCAATTTTTTTATTATATGACATAATGTCGTTTGGCCATTTTATACTTAAATTGGGAACGGATAATGATTTTAGTGCTTCAAGTACAGCCAAAGAAACCACAACACTCATATTAAAAACTTTCTCAATATCACACAAAAAATCCTTAACCAAAACACTCATAATTAAGTTTTTACCTGACTCCGACTCCCATTTAGCCCCCATCTGTCCTTTCCCTTTAGTCTGATTTTCAGCCGTTACCATTGTAAAATTATTCAGTTCATCCTGACTTGATAATGCCTTAAGAAAATCGTTTGTTGAATCTATGGCATCGAGTTTGATTAGTTTCATTTAAGTAATTTAAATAACTTCATTTAATATTTTGTTAAGGTTCAAAAATAATCACAAATTTTGGTAACTTTACAAATTCATATAAAATAATTCATGGCGAAAAAGACTATTAATAATGACGTTCTATTGGCGAACATAATCAAAGGAATTGAAGAAGTAAAAGGAAATGATATCGATATTCTTGACTTAAGAGAAATAGACACGGCAGTTTGTGACTATTTTGTAATTTGCAACGGAAGCTCAAATACCCAGGTTAACGCCATTGTAAACTCAATTCAAAAAACAGTATCTAAAGACTTAAAAGATAAACCCTGGCACGTAGAAGGAACCGATAATGCAGAATGGGTCCTTATGGATTACGTGCACATCGTGGTACATGTTTTTCAAAAGCACATTCGTGAATACTACAATATTGAAAGCCTTTGGGGTGACGCCAAAATAACTACAATCGAAAACAAATACTAAAAGAAACTTTCTCAACTAATGGCTAAAGATAATAATCCAAATCCAGGTAAATTTAAGATAAGTCCCTGGTTAATATACACCGCTATACTTCTTGTTTTTTTGTTTATAAGTTTTGCAACAGGAGGCTCTAATTTGAGTGAACCGGCTCAGTTAAAATCGTCTGACATTGACAATATGTTAGCAAAAGGGCAAATTAAAAATGTCATAATTTTCAACAATAAAGATGCTGAAATTTATCTTTCTGATACAGCATTAAAAGATCCTGCGAATAAAAAAGTAGCTAAAGACATGTTTGACAGACCAAATAAAGGTCCTCATTACACAACTAAATTTGGTGATTTAAAATCTTTTCAGGAAAAACTTGACAAGGCTAAAGCTGAAAAAAAATTAGTTGATTATGATTTCAAAGAAGCAAGCAACTGGAGTGATATTTTAGTTAGTCTATTGCCAATCATCATCATCATTGGTGTATGGATTTTCATAATGCGTAAAATGTCTGGCGGAGGCGCTGGTGGAGGCGGACAAATTTTCAACATCGGAAAATCTAAAGCTAAACTTTTTGATGAAAAAACAGATATTAAAACAACCTTCAAAGATGTTGCAGGTTTAGAAGGTGCTAAAGAAGAAATTCAGGAAATTGTAGAATTCCTGAAAAACCCTGAAAAATATACAAATCTGGGAGGAAAAATTCCGAAAGGAGCTTTACTTGTAGGACCTCCGGGAACAGGTAAAACATTGCTTGCAAAAGCTGTTGCCGGTGAAGCACAAGTACCTTTCTTTTCATTATCAGGCTCTGATTTTGTTGAGATGTTCGTAGGAGTTGGTGCATCACGTGTACGTGACTTATTCAAACAGGCAAAAGAAAAATCTCCAGCCATCATTTTCATAGATGAAATTGATGCTGTTGGTAGAGCAAGAGGAAAAAGCAATATGTCTGGCGGAAATGACGAAAGAGAAAATACCTTGAACCAATTACTGACAGAAATGGATGGTTTTGGTACAAACTCTAACGTAATTGTTCTAGCCGCAACCAACAGAGCTGATGTTCTTGATAAAGCTTTAATGCGTGCAGGGCGTTTTGACAGACAAATTTTTGTTGACTTACCGGACATTCGTGAAAGAGCTGAAATTTTTCAGGTACACTTAAAACCTATTAAAAAAGTCGAGGGTCTTGATTTAGATTTCCTTGCAAAACAAACTCCGGGATTCTCAGGTGCTGATATTGCAAATGTTTGTAATGAAGCTGCTTTAATTGCCGCACGTAACAACAAGGCTGCGGTTGACAGACAAGATTTCTTAGATGCAGTTGACAGAATCATCGGTGGTCTTGAAAAGAAAAACAAAATTATTACTCCAGATGAGAAAAGAGCAATTGCTATACATGAAGCCGGGCATGCTACTGTCAGCTGGATGCTAGAGCATGCTGCTCCATTAATTAAAGTAACCATTGTCCCTCGTGGCCAAAGTTTAGGAGCTGCATGGTATTTACCCGAAGAAAGACAAATCGTAAGAACAGATCAAATGTTAGATGAAATGTGTGCTACAATGGGGGGAAGAGCTGCTGAAAAAGTAACTTTTAACAGGATTTCAACCGGTGCACTAAGCGATTTGGAAAAAGTTACACGTCAGGCTCGTGCCATGGTAACAATTTATGGCTTGAATGATAAAATTGGAAACGTGACTTATTACGATTCAACAGGACAAAGTGAATATAATTTCTCTAAACCATATTCTGATGAAACGGCAAAAATTATTGATGCCGAAATCTCAGAATTAATTGAAGGACAATATCAAAGAGCTATTCAAATTTTAGAAGAGAACAAAGACAAATTAAATCAGCTTGCTGATATATTGATTGAAAAAGAAGTTATTTTTAAAGATGATTTAGAAACAATATTTGGAAAACGCACTTTTGACAAAAATTTGGGGGAAGTAGTTTCATAAATTTTCAACGAAATATTTAATATTTTTTAAAATCTTAATTCAAAAGCCTCTTTTGAATTAAGATTTTTTTATCTTTGAACGTTTTCAATTAACATGTAAAGTATTTCATATAAAATGAGTTTTTTCAAAAAAATATTTGGTTCTGCCAATACTTCATCTGACGAAGAAAATGAAAGTGAATACGGAAACAATCCTGCTCCAAACAGTCATTTATCCATAGATGAACAATTCATTTTTAATTTTAAAAAGAATGGAGGTAAATTTTTGTATTGCGAAAACAAACAGGAAGTTGAAGAACAATTTGAAAATATTTTAGAAGAAAATGACTGGTTTGAAAATGAGGTTTTATGCTATGAACCTGCTCTTTTTCATTTATTAGAAGAAAACAAATTACTATACATTTCTCCTAGAACCCCAAAATTTTTATTGGCATCCTGTGAAAATCTTATTGCTGATGAAGGATCTATTTTATTTTCGTCAAAACAAATCAGACAAGACAAACCAAATGAGTTACCAACTAATATTGTCATAATAGCAACTACCAGCCAGATACTGCCTATGAAAAGTGATGGTCTAAGTGCTATTAAAAGAAAATATGAAAGAGATTACCCTACGAATATTACCACAATAAAATATTTCGAAAAAGCAAAAGAAGAAGATTTTACTCAATACGGAAGTGTTGCAAAAAATTTATACTTATTGCTCTTAGAGGACCTTTAAGATGAATGAAACACTCAAGAGAACCATTTCTGGTGCTGTTTATATTGCTTTACTATTAACTTCTATTTTGTTTTCTACCGAAAGCTTTATTATTCTTTTTGGCATTTTTCTAATTATTACCATTTATGAATTTTCCAATTTAGTTAATCTTAATAAAGTATTTTCAATTCTTTTTGGCATTTTATTATACTCCGGAATTACACTGCTAAGTCACTATAACAAACAGACTACTTTATTTTTGGAAGGTTTATTTAATTCAAAATTGAATTTGAGTACTAATATCCAACAGTTAGATCTAATACTACTAGCCGTCACTATCGTCATCTCAATAAAATGTATTTTATTTTTATTTTACGACAGTGCTCAGAAAGTAAGTATTTCATCAAAGTATCTTTATTTACTAGGATATATTACTTTACCTTTTATTTTTATCATTAAAATTTCTTTTGGCACCAATGACTATAATCCAAAAATTATCATCGGACTATTTATTTTGATCTGGACTAATGATACATTTGCTTATTTAGTTGGAAAATCAATTGGAAAACATAAATTATTTGAACGAATTTCCCCAAAAAAAACTGTTGAAGGTTTTCTTGGCGGCGTTATTTTTGCTGCTTTTGCAGGTTTTTTGATTTCAAAATTATACATTCAGCCCAATCCTGACTTCAGCAACAAATCCATTCTAATCTGGACGATTATTGCTTTAATTGCCAGCATTTTTGGAACAATTGGTGATTTAATCGAATCTAAATTTAAGAGAATTGCAGGCGTAAAAGACAGTGGAGCCATAATGCCGGGACATGGAGGTATTTTAGATCGATTAGATAGTGTTATATTTGTAGCACCAGTTATATTTTTATTTTATCAAATTTTATATTATGTTTCATAAAGAAGGAGGCCCATCGATTTTATTAGGTACTGTGTTTGCAGTTGCCGTACTTTTAATTGCTGACAAATTCATTGATATTACATGGCTAAGAATGCTTGTGCAGATTTTTGGCGTAATAATTTTGATTATTATCTTACAGTTTTTCAGAAACCCGAAAAGAATTGCGATCAGAAACAGTGATCACATTCTCGCTCCGGTCGATGGAAAAGTTGTGGTTATTGAAGAAGTTTATGAAGGTGAGTTTTTTAAAGATAAACGTTTGCAGGTTTCTATTTTTATGTCGCCTATTAACGTACACGTAACTCGTTATGCAATGGATGGTATTATAAAATTTAGTAAATATCACCCTGGTAAATTTTTAGTAGCATGGCATCCAAAAGCAAGTGAAGAAAACGAAAAGACTACTGTTGTAATTGAAAACGAAACGTTTGGACAAATACTTTACAGACAAATTGCCGGTGCGTTGGCACGCAGGATTGTAAATTATGCTAAGGAAGGAACTCAGGTTATTCAGGGAACAGATGCTGGTTTCATTAAATTTGGTTCAAGAGTAGATTTATTTTTACCTTTAGGTACACCAATAGATGTAGTTTTAGGGCAAAAAGCAATTGGAGGCAAAACTATCATCGCTACAAAAGCTTAATGAGTAAAAAAGATTTAGATATTCGTTTTTCGGAGGCTGTAGAAACCGCTATGAAAATGACACAGGCTTCACTGCCGCAAGATGTGCAGTTAAGACTTTATGCCTATTATAAACAGGCTACGTTTGGTACGGCAGTATATAATCAATCTGAAAATTTTGGTTTGCGTGATGCATTCAAAACAAATGCATGGATGCAAATCAGCCATATATCTATTGAGGAAGCAAAAGAGAATTACATTGAAATAATCAACTCCCTAACATCAAAATAATTAAATTATGAAAAAAAACATTGTCAGTTTTACTTTCACAGCTTCATTACTGATGTTATTTTCCTGTAATGATAATAATAAGTTAACTGAAGTTGTTGAAGTACCTTTACCAACAAAAGAAGAAAAAATCACGATTGGCAATCCAGCTGATGTAAAAGCTGACGATGGTTCATTTGCTTTAACAAAATTACCTTTTGGTTATGATGCTCTAGCTCCAGCAATAAGATCTCTGACTTTAGAAACCCATTATTCTAAACATTATTTATCCTATACTAATAATTTAAATAAAGAAATTGCTTCAACAGAATTTGAAAATGCCTCTATAGAAGATATCCTGAAAAAAATGGATATGAACAACGCTAAACTTCGTCAAAATGCAGGCGGTTATTACAATCATACTCTTTATTTTGATATTTTGACACCAAAAGAGCAAATCCCTAAAGACACTTTAGCTGGTTCTGTAAATAAAGAGTTTGGCTCTTTTAATAATCTTACAACTCAATTTAAAAATGAGGCAACTAAGCAATTTGGTTCAGGATGGGTCTGGCTCGTAGTAGACAGAGCAGGGAAATTACAAATTACAACTACCGAAAATCAGGATAACCCTTTAATGAAAAATGCATTGATTCCTGGAACCCCAATTTTAGCAATAGATTTATGGGAACACGCTTATTATCTGGATTATCAAAACAGAAAAGGAAGCTATATAGATGCTTTTTACAAATTAATCAATTGGGAAAAGGTCAATGAAAATTACAAAACGGCCTTAACCAAGGTTAAAAAGTATTAAAAAATTCAATTATAAAATAAAAAAAGGTTTGATGAAAACAATAATTTCATTAAACCTTTTTTTATTGAATTCATATTGCAAAACTTAAATACCTGCAATAATTTTTATTTCATCAATTATACGAAGTGCCAAAACATCTGCTTTTTGTTGTGAAGAAGCTTCCGTATAAATACGTATAATAGGCTCTGTATTTGATTTCCTTAAATGAACCCATTCCTCTGCAAAATCAATTTTAACACCATCAATTGTTGCAATATCTTCGTTTTTATATTTATCAGTCATAGCAACTAAAATCGCATCAACATCTATTTGCGGGGTGAGTTCAATTTTATTTTTGCTCATATAATATTCAGGATATGAAGCACGTAATGCAGAAACCGACATCTTTTTATTTGCCAGATGCGTTAAAAATAACGCCACACCAACCAAACTATCTCGTCCGTAGTGTGATTCCGGATATATAATTCCACCATTACCTTCTCCTCCTATTATGGCATTATTTTTCTTCATTAATTCCACTACATTCACCTCACCTACTGCACTTGCTTCATAATTTCCATTATGTGCTTTTGTTACATCGCGCAATGCTCTCGACGATGACATATTAGAAACTGTATTTCCCGGCGTTTTACTTAAAACATAATCTGCACAAGCCACTAATGTATATTCTTCTCCAAACATTTCTCCATCTTCACTAATAAATGCTAAGCGGTCAACATCCGGATCTACAACAATCCCTAAATGAGCATTTTCTTTTACAACTAATTCCGAAATATCTGTTAAATGCTCTTTTAATGGTTCAGGATTATGAGGAAAGTGTCCGTTTGGTTCACAGTATAACTTTACAACTTCAACACCCATTTGTTCTAAAAGTTTTGGAATAACAACTCCGCCAGAAGAATTTACACCATCGACAACTACTTTAAATTTCGCATCTTTTACTGCCTGAACATCCACCAATGGCAAGTTTAAAACTTCATCAATATGAATATCCATATAAGCATCATTTACTGTAATTTCTCCTAAATTATCTACATCTGAGAAATCGAAAGCTTCAGCTTCTGCAATTTCAAGAATTTTTGCACCCTCAGCTCCGCTTAAAAACTCACCTTTTTGATTCAACAACTTCAATGCATTCCACTGCTTCGGATTATGAGAAGCTGTAAGAATAATTCCTCCGTCTGCTTTTTCCAATGGTACAGCAATCTCTACAGTTGGTGTTGTAGAAAGTCCAAGGTCAATTACATTAATTCCTAAACCTATCAACGTATTTACAACCAGATTATGGATCATTGGCCCTGAAATTCTGGCATCACGGCCAATTACAATCGTTAATTTTTCTTTTTGAGTATTATTTTTAAGGAAAGTTCCGTAAGCCGATGCAAATTTTACAGCATCAACCGGAGTCAGGTTATCTCCTACTTTCCCACCGATTGTCCCTCTTATTCCTGAAATCGATTTTATTAAAGTCATTTTTGTGAGTTATGGTTATTTATTACAAATATAAAAAAGTTGCTGAGTTACTGAGATAATGAAGTAATAAGATTTTAAAATAATCGTTGAATATTTATGATGCACCTCTGTCATTTTTTAACAAAAATCATTTAAAAAGTTTTTTATACATTTACACATGTAATCATAGTTGTGTGAATTCACTAAAATTAATAATACCACAAAACAATGAATTTCCTTGCACATATATATCTTTCAGGCGAAAACGATTTAATCAAAATAGGTAATTTCATGGCGGATGGTATTCGTGGAAAACAATTTGAGCATTTTCCTGATGATGTTCAAAAAGGAATTATTTTACATCGTTTTATAGATACCTATACTGATTCGCATGATAGTTTCAGGCAAAGTACCAAACGATTACACGAAAAATACCATCATTATGCCGGAGTGATTGTAGATATAGTATACGATCATTTTTTAGCCAAAAACTGGACAAAATATTCAGATGAAAAATTAGAAGATTTCATCAATCGTTTTTACAATTCATTACATGATAATTATTCTATACTAACTGAAAAAACTCAGGACTTAATGCCTTATATGATCGAAAGAAACTGGCTTTTGAGTTACCAGACAGTAGAGGGAATTCATCAGATTCTAACTCAAATGGACAAAAGGTCGAAAAACATGTCCAGAATGCAATTTGCTACTGAAGAATTAAAACAATATTATAAAGATTTTGAAGAAGAGTTTACTACTTTCTTTGAAGAAATTCAATACCACTCCAAACAAAAATTACTTTCATTATAAATGAAATAAAAATTTTATAAGCCAATATTTGTCTGTTATAGACACAATTACAATATCTGGTATCTAATTTTTACGTATAACTGCACACCAAAATCCCAACGACAGTTTTCTTTTTAATTTTTATAAAGATTTGCACTTAAATTTTATACAGATTTAAATGTTAAGAGTTAAATTTGTAACATCGTTAATTTTTCACAGACAGAATGCTTAAAAAATATTTTAGAAAATTAGAAAGTATTATTGCTTTAGCCCAGTCTTTGATGACACCAAAGCAGTTTATTTTTTTATCAAGTGTTCTGATTGGCATCTCATGCTCCTTGGCAGTAATTGTATTAAAAACTTTTGCACATAGCGTTTTTTCATTCGCAAATTATATCACAGGAATTCTAAAATGGAGCTTTATTTCCAGTATTCTGCCAATTATTGGGATAGTATTAACCGTTTTTGTTGTAAATAGAATACTGAACGGAAGTATTGAAAAAGGAACTTCGCAAATATTATATGCAGTTGCCAAAAAAGCGGGAATTATTCCAAAAAAACAAATGTATGCACAAATTATAACAAGTTCATTAACTGTAGGTTTAGGAGGTTCCGCAGGTCTTGAAAGTCCAATTGTGATTACGGGGGCAGCATTTGGATCAAACTTTGCACAAAATTATAAATTAGCATACAAAGACAGAACACTTCTTATTGGCTGTGGTGTAGCAGCGGGAATTGCAGCAGCTTTTAACGCACCCATTGCAGGAGTTCTTTTTGCTATTGAAGTCCTATTAGTAGATGTAAGTATTTCAGCCTTCACTCCTATTATGATTTCAGCAGCCACAGGAGCTTTAGTCTCTGCAATTGTATTAGATGAATCCATCCTTTTATCCTTCAAAAAACAGGAAGCTTTTAATTATCATAACATCCCTTTTTATGTGCTTCTAGGAATATTAACAGGATTCATGGCGGTTTATTACGCCAGGAATTTTCAAAGAGTAGAGCATTATTTTTCGAAATTGAAAATGGATCCATACAAAAAAGCCTTTTTGGGATCATCACTCCTGGCTTTGCTTATTTTAATTTTCCCTACTCTTTTTGGTGAGGGCTATGAAAGTATCAGGACTTTATCTGAAACTGATCCGGGAAAACTGTTAGAAAACACCTTATTTGAGGACTTTAGAAATAGTCAATGGATTTTACTGCTTTTTATTGGATGTACAATGATGATAAAAGTTTTTGCTTCCGGACTTACCATTGGGAGCGGTGGAAACGGAGGGAATTTCGCACCTTCCCTGTTCTTAGGTTCTTACTTAGGTTATTTCTTTTCAAAATTTATAACTCTGATTGGCTTATCAAAATTACCAATTACAAATTTTACAATGGTTGGAATGGCAGGTATTTTGAGCGGCCTATTTCATGCACCGCTAACCGCTATATTCTTAATTGCAGAGATTACAGGCGGTTACAGCTTAATGATTCCGCTGATGATTGTATCTTCAATAAGTTTTGCTATTTCGAAGCGTTTTGAAAGATATTCGCTTGATGTTAAAAATTTGGCTATAAAAGGTCATGCCTTTACCAGCAATAAAGATTCTAATATCCTGTCAACCTTAGATATTGATACGATCATTCAATCCGATTACTTAACTGTTCACCCGGATGAAAATTTAAGCAAATTAGTAGATCTTATTTCACATTCAAACCAGGTCGTATTTGCAGTTGTAAATAACGAAAAAGATTTGTTGGGTATTGTACATTTTAATGATATCCGGGAAATCATTTTTAATGCTTACCGGGTAAAATATACTCAGATTAAAGACGTCATGAAGGAACCTCCGGCAACCATTTATTCGTTTGACAGCATGGAAACTGTAATGAGGAAGTTTGAAAGATCGAAATCAGCTTTTCTTCCCGTTATCCGAAATGATAAATATTATGGTTTTATTTCGAAATCTATAGCACTTGAAGCCTACCGAATGAAACTGCGCTCTATGACTATTGAATAATTTTAATATTTAAAATAAACATAATTCAGTTTAGCATTTTTGTTACAATTTTTAACATAAACTTCTGCCACATAGCCCAAAAAGAACAAATCAAAGTGGTAACTTTGCGTTTTGCTCAAATTTATGCTAGATAAAGACAATACTATTGAAGTTCTTGGTGCAAGAGTTCATAATCTTAAGAATATAGACATTTCAATTCCCAGAGAAAAACTTGTAGTGATTACAGGACTTTCGGGCTCAGGGAAATCTTCTTTGGCATTTGATACCATTTATGCTGAAGGCCAGCGTCGTTATGTTGAAACTTTTTCAGCTTATGCAAGACAGTTTCTTGGTGGTTTGGAACGCCCTGATGTGGATAAAATTGACGGCCTTTCACCAGTTATTGCAATTGAACAAAAAACAACCAGTAAAAGTCCGCGTTCAACAGTTGGAACGATTACTGAAATATATGACTTCCTTAGACTTTTATACGCACGTGGTGCTGATGCATACAGTTACAACACCGGTGAGAAGATGGTTTCCTATTCTGATGAACAAATTAAGGACTTAATTATTCAGGATTATAACGGAAAAAGAATCAATATTCTGGCTCCGGTTATTAAAGCCCGAAAAGGACATTATGCTGAACTTTTTCAGCAAATCACCAAACAGGGATTTTTAAAAGTTCGTGTAAATAGTGAAATTCAGGATTTGGTTGCCGGAATGAAACTGGATCGTTACAAGACTCATGATATAGAAATTGTTGTCGATCGAATGGTAATTGAAGATAATCCTGACACTCAAAAAAGACTATCAGAAAGCATTAATACCGCAATGCACCATGGTGAAGATGTATTGATGATTTTAGATCAGGATTCAAATGAAGTCCGTTATTTCAGCCGAAATTTAATGTGCCCTACAACCGGAATATCCTATCAAAATCCGGAACCAAATTTATTTTCGTTTAACTCACCAAAAGGTGCGTGTCCGCATTGTAACGGATTGGGAACCGTACACGAAATCAACGTTAAAAAGATTATCCCGAATCCTAAATTATCAATTAAAAGTGGCGGTTTTGCTCCTCTTGGTGAATACAAATCTTCATGGATTTTCAAGCAATTGGAAACCATTGGAGAAAAATTCGGATTTAAAATCACGGATTCGATTGAAAAAATACCTGAAGAAGCCTTAAATATGATTCTTCATGGAGGAAAAGACAAATTTACCATCAACTCAAAAGATCTTGGTGTTACGAGAGAATATAAAATTGATTTTGAAGGTATTTCTAATTTCATTAAAAATCAATATGACGAAAGCGCTACTACAAGCATAAAACGCTGGGCAAAAGATTTTATGGACGAAATTGACTGCCCTGTCTGCGATGGGTCACGTCTTAAAAAAGAAGCTTTATTTTTCAGGGTAAATGAGAAAAATATCACCGAATTATGTGATATGGACATTTCTGATTTAACTTCCTGGTTTCTGGATTTAGAAAATCATTTGACTGACAAACAGCTTTTAATTGCTTCTGAAGTTGTAAAAGAAATCAAAGACCGTTTGAACTTTTTAATGAATGTAGGTTTGAATTATCTGGCTTTAAGCCGAAGTTCAAAATCACTTTCGGGTGGTGAAGCACAGCGTATTCGTCTGGCAACGCAAATTGGTTCGCAATTGGTTGGTGTTTTATATATTTTGGATGAGCCTAGTATTGGTCTTCACCAAAGAGACAACGAAAAACTGATTCAATCCCTTGAGCAATTGCGTGATATTGGAAATTCGGTTATCGTGGTGGAACATGACAAAGACATGATTGAAACTGCTGATTATGTTATTGATATTGGTCCTAAAGCAGGAAAATACGGAGGACAAATCATCAGTACCGGGACGCCAAAAGAAACATTGGCTTCAAATACAATTACTGCTCAATATCTGAATGGTAAAATGAAGCTGGAAATCCCAAAAGAAAGAAGAAAAGGAAATGGAAAATTCTTAAAACTAACCGGAGCAACGGGAAATAATCTCAAGAACGTTTCGATTGAGATCCCTTTAGGTCAGTTAATTTGCGTAACCGGAGTTTCAGGAAGCGGTAAATCGACCTTAATCAATGAGACGCTCTACCCAGTTTTGAATGCTTATTATTTCAATGGAGTAAAAAAACCTCAGCCTTATAAAAAGATTGAAGGCTTAGAACATATAGACAAAGTGATTGATATTGATCAGAGTCCGATTGGCCGTACACCACGTTCGAATCCTGCAACTTATACAGAAGTTTTTACAGAAATCAGAAACCTTTTTACAATGACTTCTGAAAGTATGATTCGTGGTTACAAAGCCGGACGTTTTAGTTTTAATGTAAAAGGCGGACGCTGTGAAACCTGTGAAGGCTCTGGTGTCAGAACAATTGAAATGAACTTTTTACCTGACGTTTATGTAGAATGTGAAACTTGCCAGGGAAAACGTTTCAACAGAGAAACCTTAGAAATCAGATACAAAGGAAAGTCAATTTCTGACGTTCTGGATATGACTGTTGACGAAGCGGTTCCGTTTTTTGAAAATATTCCAAAAATCTACAGAAAAGTAAAAACAATTCAGGATGTTGGTTTAGGCTATATTACCCTTGGCCAACAAAGCACAACACTTTCCGGCGGTGAAGCACAGCGTATTAAACTGGCAGGAGAATTATCTAAAAAAGATACCGGAAATACTTTTTATATTCTGGATGAACCAACAACTGGACTGCATTTTGAAGACATTCGTGTTTTGATGGAAGTAATCAATAAACTGGTTGACAAAGGAAACACCATTCTGGTTATTGAACACAACATGGATGTAATCAAACTTGCCGATTACATCATAGACATTGGACCGGAAGGTGGAAAAGGCGGCGGACAATTGGTTGCCAAAGGAACTCCTGAAGAAGTCGCCCAAAACAAAAAAAGCTATACAGCCAAATTTTTGAAAAAGGAATTGGTTTAAAAAACATATACAAATAAAAAACGGTAGCAAATTGAATCTGCTACCGTTTTTTTATTATTTATTATAAATTCTGCTCGAATTTAAGATTAAAATTTAAAAGTAATACCTGCCAATACATTTACAGGCTTTTGTGGCATTCCTGTTGCATTCCAATATTGTTCATCTAACAGGTTATTCCCTTTTAAAGAAATTCTGTATTTTGGCTGATCATAGAATAATGCAGCGTTTAACAGCGTATAAGAAGGCAGGACAAACGTATTTGTCTGTTCAAACCATGAATCACCTACATAATTTCCTCCAACACCAAAACCAAGACCTTTGCTTTTTCCTCCTGTAAGCGTGTAACTCGCCCAGATATTGGCTACGTTTTTAGGGCTGGCTGCAAGAGATTTTCCTTCTAAAGCAATTGAAGCGTTTGTATATCTGTTTTCGTTATAAGCATATCCGGCAACAATATTTAATCCGGGAACAGGATTCGCTATAAGTTCAATATCCACACCTTTACTGTTTTGGGTTCCATCCTGAACTGTAAAACCTGCGGCATTTTTATATGTTGAATTTGTTACCTTAATATCATAATAGCTCAAAGTTGCATTTAATTTATTTTTTATGACATCCAGCTTAACTCCACCTTCCCATTGGGTACCGTATTGAGGATCCATTTTTGAAAAGACTTTATCACTTACTTCCTGTGGGGCTAAATTGACAAACCCGTTCATATAATTGGCAAATATGGAAACCTTATCTATAACTGGCTGGTATACCAATCCAAATTTAGGAGCTAATGAAGTCTGATTATATGCTTCATTTTCTCCATAAATTCCTGTCGCCGGGTAATATGTTCCTTTCGTAGAGAATCTGTCAACACGCAAGCTTAGCATCGCCATTAAAGAAGGAGTAAAATTAATTACATCCGAAATATACAAACTGTAAGTTTCTGTTTCAGTAGTAGTAGCAGCAAAACCTTTTTGGTATGAAAGATCTTTAATTTTTTCCTTGTTAAAATCATTTAACGGCTGATTTATGTCAATTTTATCGTAAATCAAATTAACTACACGATTCAGTTCGTTGTAATTTTTATTATAATCCACTCCAATCAGCATTCTGTTTCTAATTGATCCTATTTTAAAATCCCCGGTAAAATTCTGCTGTATCTCGGTATTTCCAAATGTTTCAGGTGTCTGGTTTCGAATAACCCTGTTTGCTGTTTCATCTGTTAACAGATTTAAAGTCAGCCAAAGCAAATGTTTGTAATAACCAACTGAGCTCAAAAACTTCGTTTCAGATTTCCACTGATCTGATATTTTATAATCGATTTGTACTCCTATGTTATTAACTCCAATTTCAGCATCCACATCGTTATTTGCGTAAGAACGCTCATAATCTAATTTCAGGTCTTTGAAATTCCTTGCTGTAATTGCTGAAAAGGAAGAAGCAGGAATCGCTATAGTTGTCATCGTATAATTACTTCTGGTAATATCTATGTCAACCGAAAATTTTAAGCGATCTGTTACCTGATATGAAAAGGAAGGTGCAAAAACATAGTTTTTAGCAAAACCCTGGTCCTGAAAAGAACCTTCTGACTGTCCTGCAACATTTAATCGCAATAAAGCTGTTTTTTCTTTATTTAATGGTGTATTCACATCTGCAGCAATTCTGGAAAAATTAAAACTTCCTCCTACATACCCTATTTCACCACCAAAATTTTGATACGGTTTCTTGGTTACATAATTGTAAACCCCTCCAAAAGAAGTATTTCTGTTACCTCCAAACAAAGTCCCAGACGGTCCTTTAATAAACTCTATACGTTCTAAAATGGCAGTATTCATAGGATATACAGCACTTGTATTCAAACCATTGAGCATTCCGCTTGTATTAGAAAAACCTCTCATAGTTAAACCCTGAGATCCACCTGCAGAATAGTTTGGCACTCCTCCCGGAACATTTCTGTATACATCAGTACGTTCTAAAACTACCTGTTCCATCATCAAATCTTTACCTACAACATTATAAACCTGAGGATTTTCGAGATTTTTAATCGGTAAACGGGCAACAGATTGTGTTTCTTTTTTAGCAAATTTATTTTTACTGTTAATGATATTTACCTCCTCCAGCTGATTCACATCTTCTGTCAGTACAATATCTGAAATTGTTGTAGTTTCTCCTGATTTTACTTCAACAGTCATTTCTGTAGCAATATATCCTAATCCCTGAATTACGATCACAATATTCCCAACTGGGACATTTTTTAAAATAAATTTACCATTCTCATCTGTATAGTTGCTTTTATTTCCTTTTTTAAGAGCAACTAAAGTATATTCGATTGGTTTTCCTGTTGTATCTTTTACAATTCCAGTGATGGTTCCTTTAGCTGTTTGTGAATAGCTAATAGATGTTGACAAAGTAGCAAATAACAAAAAATAACTTAAAAAGTTGAATTTCATTAACTTGCAAACAAAAACATAATTCATATCTGATTTTTTTAATTTACAGGCGCGAAATTATGTAATAATGCCAATGCTACCAAATTATTTTTAAGCATTCTAAATAAAAAGTAAATAAAAAATGTAATTAAACTTAATGTAGAAGTTGCGCTTTACAAGCGTAATTCATGGCAAACTTTTCTATATTTGGCTATGATAAACATTTAAGGCTTCGCATTATTACTTATATTATTTACTCTTATATAAAACTATTAACTAACGTTTAAACCCCAATGAAGAAACTATTACTTTTTTTTGCAGTAATTTTAACTATTAATTGTTATTCCCAAATCTCCTTTGAAAAAGGCTATTATATTGATAATTCAGGACAAAAAACTGAATGTTACATTAAAAACAATGATTGGAGCAGTAATCCAACTGATTTAAAATATAAATTATCAGATAATAAAGAAATAAAAACAATTGGCATCCAATCTGTAAAAGAATTCGGAATATATAATACCATAAAATACATCAGGGCAATAGTTCAGATTGATATCTCAAGTGAAAATCTTAATGAATTAAGTTCAGATAAAAACCCCGAGTTTAATATGGTGCAGATTTTTTTAAAAGTTTTGGTAGAAGGAAAAGCTAATTTGTATGAGGGCGGAAACTTCAAAAAGTTTTTTTACAATGTTAATAATACCAATATTGAACAGCTCATATTCAAAAGCTACAAAAATACTGATAATCAATTTCGAATTCAATTATGGCAAAATTTAAAATGTCAAGACATTACTATGGATGCTCTTTCAAAATTAAATTATCAAAAAAACAGTTTAATTAAATTATTCGGTGAATACAATAAATGTAGTAATGCTGATTTTATCGATTATGTAACAAAACAACGATCAAAAAGAAACGTATTCAATTTAAACTTAAGACCACGGATAAATAATTCTTCTTTAACTATAGAAAGTCAGACAGCAAATTATGAAAACACTGATTTTGGAAAAAAAATGAGTTTTGGTTTGGGGATTGAAACAGAATTTATTTTACCCTTCAATAAAAACAAATGGGCTGTTATAATCGAACCTACTTATCAAAATTTTAATGTTAAAATGACAAATGAATATGATGTTAGAATTGGCGGAGAATTAATTGCAGAAGCTAAATATTCATCAATCGAAATCCCTATGGGAATCAGGCATTATTTTTTTCTTAATAAGAATTCAAAAATTTTTATTAATGCCTCTTATATATATGAATTGACTCTAAAATCAAGAGTCGAATTTTCAATGAAGGATCGCCCAGGTGTGTTTACCAGAGATTTTGATACTGATGGTAATTTCAGTTTTGGAATTGGCTACAAATTATTTGACAAATATAGTATAGAAGCGAGGTATAACTCAAGCAGAAATGTTTTAAAAGAGTATCCTTTTTGGAATTCAGATTATAAAACAACTTCTATAATCTTGGGCTATACCTTATTTTAAAGTAGTTAGAGTCAACTAAAAAGGCGAATCTAAAAATGCTTCGCCTTTTAATGCATCTCGCAATTTTTTACTTAGCAGCCTCCTTTGCGAGGTGTACGTTTATAAATTGTTTTATTATTTCGTTCTACGTAGTCGCCCGATACAATTGGATATGAATACTTGGGCGCGTGCGATACACTATGGCTTTTTATAATTATTTTGTCGTTGACTTTCAGGCTATATAATTTCTCAAATTCATTATTTTCACCAGACTTTTTCGGTCCAAAAGCAAGAATATAATCTTCATTATTAATTCTGACCATCACTCCAAAACCTAATCGTGAATCTGGCGGAAGGGAAAGAGAAGTAATAACCGCCTCAATATCAGAATACTCCTTAATAGACTTTCTTATTTTAGCTTCAGCTGCATACACTTTTTTACCTGCAGGAGACGCTTCCCATTTTTTAAACATTATACCATCAGGGGTAGCCTCCCATTTTTTCAATCCAGCTTTCTTTTCAGCAGTAGAGAGGGGCTTTGGGATTGAATTTTTAGAAGTTTGATTTTTAATTTCATGATTGGCACCAGGGCTTTTGGCGAACAAATCCAAGCTAAATACCAATCCGCTTACCACAACCAGAGGTAAGATCAGTACATAAATTATTTTTTTCATAATTTTGAAAGTTTAATTAATAACATAGTTTTATCTCACTTTTTAAAGTTTGTGAAGCAAAATTAATTTGATATTTTTCAACTGAAGGGATTTGGATTGTAAATAAAAATGTAAACTTTGTAAATAAAAACCTGACAATATGCATATTAGTCAAAACCTTCTCTTTGGAAAACACAAATATATGTTTGGATTACTATTACTCTTTTTTGTATGTGTAATCTGTGTGGCCTTCAATATGGAGGACAAGAGGGATTTTGTTATCTCCAGAAGGGAGGTTTTGCTCCGAAGGATCGGACATGAACTACTTCTAAAGTCGGGTGACAGTACATCCAGAGTACTTCCTTTAAAAAAGATTGCTGAAAATGAGTATCAGATCAGGTTTGAGAATGAGCTAACTTTTCAACCGGACTTCCTTGTAAATACTACCCGACGTTTACTGGCGAAAGACCCGCTTGTAGATGATTATGTTGTTAATGTCCTGAACTGTGATAACTCTAGTGTAGCGTATGGATACGCTATATCCAAAAATAAAAAAGATGATATCGTAACGTGTATTGGCAGAAAGCAGCCCAGAGCATGTTATATGATCAACATTAAATTTAAAACGACAGGTATAAAAACAATTAAAAACAAATATCTTTTGGGGAGTCTTCCTTTTTTAGCGCTTGTGGGCTTTATTTTTTTTAGAACATTTAAACCCGGAAAATCAGTGCCCGGTAATCAAAATAATGATATGCTGACTTTGGGTTCGATAATATTTGATGCCAAAAACAAGAAGCTCATTATAGATGATAACATAATAGACTTAACCGTTACAGAAACCCGTGTATTGCTCATTTTTGCATTATCTCCCAACGAGACCATAGAGAGAAGCCGGCTGCAAAAAGAGATCTGGGAAGATGAGGGCATTATTGTCGGGCGTAGTCTGGATATGTTCATATCAAAACTTAGAAAAAAACTGGAAATTGATCCGAAGGTTAAAATTGTTAATATTCGAAGCAAAGGATATAAGCTTGAAATTATTTCTTAAGAAATCTTTCGCTCCAAAAAATTCTATTAGAATGCAATTTAGCATTTGAAAATTACATAATTAACTATATAATGTTTTAATCCCTCGCAAAATATAGTTAGTTTCAGAGTGGCTTGTCCGTACCCCCCGATTTTTAATCTGCTGCATGCTTTTTTCTTATTCTTGTGAATTTAAAGCATTACAGTAGTTTCTGGAGTTGTAGTTGGGAATCGGAAAATTTGCTTTTTGAATTTTTGAGTCTTTTATTAAAAATGTTCGCGTGAATTCTTTCGTCATTGCTTTATTTTTCGATTTCAAAAAACCATATAATTTTCCGTAAAGCTTTTTCATTTCACGGTCGTTACATTCTATTTCTAAAATCTCATCCGGTTTTAGTTTTCCTCTTATACAAAAGTTAACTTTCACACTATATTTATTTCTGCCTTTTCTTTTTATTTCTCCAACGGCTAATGTATTATCAGTTTGAAATAATTCATCACTTTGCTTCTCAATTAATTCTCCATTTTTATTAAATGTATATTTATAAAATTCAAAAGTCTCTAGTGTTATTTCCTTTTTGTCATTGAATTCAAAATTACTTGAACACCATGTCATGTGACTTACAGAATAAGTTACAGCACACAGGTTCTGAATTAACTCACCCAGTTTAAGGCTTTTTATTAGGTTGTCTTTTTCATAAAAGGTCATAATTTCTATTCCTTTAAAGGCAAAACCGCCCGAATAATCATCAATAAAAACAACATTTTGCCCATCATCAGAAATCACAGCGGTTTTCATTTCTATAAACAAACTGTCATTTTTTATTGTATAAAGTTTTTGTTTAGTTTGTAAATCATATAACCCCCAATAATATCTGTCAGGATATGAATACGACGATACATAATAAGTTTTTGTTTTAGAATCATAAATTGAATCAGTGTAGACTTTTTTATCTGAAAATATAGTATCACAAGGTTTTAACTCAAATCTTAAATTTGGACTTTTAAAAGAATATGTCATTCTGGGTTGGTCAGCAAATATTTTTTGCAAACAAAATAATGTAATTATTAAAAAGAATGTTCTCATCTGTAATTTTTTAAAATTCTAGTAATTTACAGCCATTACAGCAGGTTTGGGATAAATTAAATTAAACTAATAATTCGGATTACCACTGGAATGATAGTGAACCTGCTCTAAATGGCTATGAAATTTCTTCTAATATTACAACCCTAAATTAGGCAGTACAAAAGATTTAGTATTAGGATGTAATCTTATCCATAACCCCGGATTTGTATTTAATTGCAATAACGCTTCATTTTTATCTGAACTCAGGGCTGTATTAAGCACCTTAGAATACGTTTGAATTTTAGCAGGAGCAGAACCAGCATCTACTACAGACTGGACGATCTTTCTGGCTTGTAATATCGCAGCCGGTCCTAAAGTGAGAATATACTCTGCAGATCGGCATTCCTTTTCATCACTTTCATTTACAAGGCTTCCTCCCGCTTTAAACTTGCTAATGTGATGCTCCAAAATACTACTGGATATTGGGATTATCCCTGCAATATGATGAGGCTTCGCTCCTGAGAAAGGTTTAATATAAGCAAGGTGTGATGCCTGATTTTCTTCCGGTCCATGACCTATAAAAAATATATCCAAACCACCTAACTCTTCCAATTTAGTCAAATACCCTATAAGTGCTGATTCTAAATCTTTTGTATCTGTTTGCATTGGTGTAAAGCTCTTTATTTTTTTAAAAAAAGCATCACCTAAAATACGCTCAAAATCCCTGACAAAACTAAAACCATTATTCATACTTAAAGGAGCAAGTGCATCCTGAGTAAACACATTCAGTCTGGCGAGCAGGTCATCCTGTTCTGTAGATTTAGCTAAATCACCAAGCAAACGATGTAACTCCTGAGCTCCTCTCCCACCCAAAAGTGCAATATTAATATCTCCCTCTTTTGATGCTGCTGTGCTGTAAAGCTCATTTAACATTGCCTTGCCAACCTCAGCTTCACTGTCAAGTACAGTAGGTATTATGCCGTAATCTGTAAAATTAAATTCATGTTGGCTTTCCTTAGACAACCATACATTGTTGTTGTCTTCATCTTTTGTGAATTTTGAGTTACCACTATTCATTGTATATTGTTTATTGTAAGTACTAATTTTTCTGTTGTGAAACGAGTATTTCTGTTGAACGAAAATAGTAATTAATGTCTGTTTCAGAATAAAAATTTTGTTAAAGAGGAAAAACAGTTCAAAATATAATAAACTCTGGTTGATGGATATTCCTTTTCAAACTAGTCTCTGTTCTTTATATTTTGTTTATACTCAACTGGTAGAAACTGTAGATCATAAGCCAAATATGAAAGCTCATCTGCATGAAGCCCAAAATGGCCATACAGGAACAAGAGCTATACTTTGCTCAATATGTATTGTTTTTAGATTACGGCCGTGTCCCAGTTATAATTGTTTGTCAAGATTTAAATCAATAAAGTCTGTCCATTCTTCATTTTCTGTTTGAATAGACCATTTGCCATTGATTTTTGTGTTTTCTTCATTGATTGTTCCATTAAATTTCAAACCATTTCCTTCAATTCTGAACTCATTGTTGATTATAGAACTTCGCATTATGCCGTCTTCGCCTTTGGTATTGAAGTATTGCATTATTGCTTTGTTAAATGAATTGTCTAACTTAATGATTTCAAAAGTTCCGCTCCTTTCGTCTCCCATTTTTACATCTGCCTTGTGTAAAATGTAATTTCCGTCAAGTATCAGCTCATAAGTGTCAATACCGATTAATTTCAGGTTTTCTTGCCCTGATTTTATATCACCTGTGGTTTTCCAAACACCAACAAGTCTTTTAAAACTGCTATCTTCTATCTTATTCATTTCAGTTGTTTTGCTGTGTAGGTTTACAACGTTCTTGCGCTACAGGCAGGCTGGGACTAAATTAAGCCCTATTTTCGGATTTGCCAAAACTTCCCAAAAATACAAAACCATCTTTAAATTCAGCCAAATGTCCAGCTTGCTTGTAGCGTGTGTTACTGGCTGGTTTTATTTTGTCGAAATTATAATTAAACTTCAAACTTTTCACGCTTCAGTTTACAAAATCCAACTTTCACGTTTTCGCTTTGTAAACTTCCTGTGGAAAGAAATGATTATTTTGTGATTGATTTTATCTTCGTAATTTTGGCATAACTAGCCAATAACTAGCCAGTAACTTTCTGACACTTTGTGATGGTGCGAATATAGTAACCGCGTATTTTCTGTTTAATGAAAACCTGTGCGATACGCTAATTCCACTAAAATCCCACTATATGAAAAACGCCTGTCAGCAGTAGTATTTCTATTTTATTTTTTTGTAAAAGATTGTTGTTACAATTTTGTCATTAGTTTGTTCAACGATCAATTCTTTATCATTTAGTTTAATGATTTTTCCAAACAAATTCTTTTCTTGCTCATTATCGTAATGATATATCATGTTTTCTACTAATTCCCATTTTCCAGTTTGTTCTTTATATAATGGATGTTGAGGATTGAAATGGACAATACTATTGTTTTTTTTATAAGTAAACGTCTCCCCGCTGAAAGCAGAAGCACTAATTTCAGAACCAGTATTGTTTTTAACTTTAATTATTTTCCACTTTCCAGATAGATTCGTTTCAGAAAACTGTTGAATTGTAAATGATAATAAAATTAATACTAAAAAATATAAAGTGATTTTTTTCATCTTGTTTGGTAATATTACTGCTAAAGTTCCCTTGCTACAAGAGATTTGGGGTTAAATTAAGCCTTATTTTCGGATTTGCCTAAACATCCCAAATACAAGACTATTTTTAAATTAAGCCTAATGCCCAAGTCTCTTGTAGCAAGTGTTGGCGGTAGGTTTTTTCAGCTTTCCATTGTCATATAGTCTAATTGTCCGTTATCATCAGTCTTTATTACAACTAAATAGTCAGTCAATTCACGTCCAATTGTATAATCAAATATTGCAAAATTATCTTCATCGTGAGGATAAATCCCAACTCTTACTAATTTCAATTTTGTCAAAAGTTGCAGTTCAGGTTCTGTTGATATGTCGTCAAAGTTTATAAGTACTGAAATTTCGTCTTTACTAATTTCTTCAAGATGATGTTCTAAGTAAAATTTTACCGTGTCACCATCTTCGTCACTGTAGTCATTATGAATATATGTCTTGTTTAGTCTGTCAAATTTATAAATATTTTCTATAAAGTTTTTTACTTTATCCATTGTTGAAGTGTCAATGGTTATGTCTTCAAAATTTAGGTCTATCTGGATTTCGCTTCCGTTGAATTCAATGTCAACATCATAATAGTCTTCCAAATTTTCTGTTGGTAATTTTCCGAAATGTGGTAATGTATATTCTGCCATTTTTTAATATTTATTTCTTTTTTATTCTCCTGTCTGCACTAAACTTACCGCCAACGTTTGGTCGCTTGGCGATGTGGCGAATTAAGGAAGCCTTATTATTTCGGTTAATGACTAATTTTCCAAGTACAAAACCATCTCCAAATTAAACCTAATCCCGCCATATTGCCAAACGACGGTTGGTGGCTGTTTTTTTTAGTTTATATTTATTGGAACTACATATGGATATTTTACGAATCTACCACGTTGATATGCGGGTTGACATCTTGGCATTATGCTTATTATTCTTATCGCTTCTTCATTTAATTTTTCATTTGTAGAACTTTCTATTTCGATTTCCGTTGCAAACCCTTTTGAATCAATTTTGAATTTAACTTTTACTTTTCCTTTATTTCCATTGCTGTTAAAATTATTTCCAATAAATTCATAAAGCTTGTTTGCTCCACCATAAAACATTGGCATAACTTGACCAGCTTCTAAAAAATAATATTTTTTTATTTCTGAATCAATTTCATTTCCATTTTTATCAATTAGAGTTGTACTGTTATCTTCATTTCTATGGAAGTTACAAATTATTGTTTTTAAATCTTTGTATATTTCTAGTTTGTCCAGATTATTATATGAAGCAATTAATTTTGAATCTTTATAAAAATTTGTGTTTGAAATATATTCTCCATTTTTAAATTCACAAGCTATTAAAATTTTTTTTTCTTCATCAAACAATTTCCAGATTCCAGTTTGATTATTGTTTTCATCAAGTGCGTTTATTTTTTCTCCATTATATTCAATTATATTTTGTGAGAATGAATTTAATGCACAAATTAGGAAAGCAATTAAAAATATTTTTCTCATATTCAACTTTTTATGATTTTTAGGTTCTTTCTCGGCAAAATAGCCACCAACGTCCCCTTGCTACAAAAGGTTTGGGGTTAAATTAAGTCTTATTTTCGGATTTGCCTAAACATCCCAAATACAAGACCATTTTTAAATTAAGGCAAATGCCCAAATCTCTTGTAGCAAGTGTTAGTGGCTGTTTTTTTTAAGTATTGTTTTCTATTTCAATTAAACATTTTTCTAAAGTTTCTAAAACGAGCTTTTTTTCTAAACTTACAGAGTATAATTTACCTATTTTGTCAATTGAACAAGGTTCTCTCCATCCTTCCCAAATAAACTTTATTTCGTCTTTATTTTTAGTCATAGTTATCAAATAGGCATCAGTTGTTTCGTCTATTGAGAATCCACAATTGGACCAAATTTTATTGTCTAAAACGGGTAAATATTTAAATTCAGTTTTATGCTCTTCTTTTGCTTCATTAGCTTTCCATATAAGCTCAAATATTTCTCTGTCAGTTCTGTTATTAAACTCATCGTCAAATAATGATTCAGTATCGTTTTCTAATTTTACTTTTATATTTTTAATAGAACTTTTCCATACACTTAAATAGCAAGGTTCATTTACGTTACCAATTATTTCTCCGCCTAACACTAAATGACAAAATGCGTAATTTTTTTCATTTGCAATTGGTTGGTATCTAATTGCAAAAACATTTTTGTTTCCTATATATTTTTCAATCTTATTTTTCATTTTTACTTCTGTTGGGGTAAAATAGCCACTAACTCTTTTATATACGCATAAATTCAGCTAATTTTATTCCTAGTTGGTATGTTATGCGCATGTTTTGGTTCGTACTATTTTTTCAAATATAATTTATTTATAACGAAAATTCATCACATAAAATTCTAAAATATTTTTTTTTCCAATACCATTTTTATAAAACCTAAAAGCCCTAGCCCTGACAGAAGCGGCATCCTTTTGTGGCGTCCCGATAGCTATCGGGAACACAGAAGATACAGCGAATGGCAGGAACGAGCTCCTAATTAAACTCAAAATTCTATGAAACAAAAAAAGCTGCTCCGGGGCAAAATAGAGCAGCTTTTTACAACTAAATAATTTACATTACTTAATTGCTTGTATTCCTGTATGTGTTGGGATTGCCTCTTTAATGGTTCCGTCCGGATTGAATTCTAATTTGTCGATGCAGACTTCACGATGAAAACCTCCTGCCCTGCCCATCTTGATTCCGGTTGGGTATGAAAAGCGGTGATAGGTGATGTACCATTCATCTTTGTCTGGAATCTGTAAAACCGAATTATGACCCGTTGCATAGATTCCCTGATCAGGTATTCCCTGGATTACGATGTTGTTTTCCGGAATTTCAATTGGCCCCAGGGGCGATTTTGAAGTTCCGTAGCGCACTTTGTAATTTGGGCTTCGGGTGTCGTCTTCGCTCCACATGAAATAGTAGGTTCCTTTTCTGTAAATCACGTAGGTTCCTTCGCGGAAAGTCTTGTCAACCTTAATTAATTTGATGTCGCTTTTAAAGGAAATCATATCATCATTCAGTTCGGCTACAGCCATATAGCCGTTGCCCCAGTACAGATAACTTTTACCGGTTTTAGGATCAGTAAAAACGTCCGGATCGATTTCCTGACCGCCTTTTGCGCCTTCGGGCTTAGTTGCAACCAAAGCTTTTCCGCTGTCTTTGAATGGGCCTGTCGGACTGTCTGAAACGGCAACACCAATTTTTTGTGCAGCTGTGAAATAATAGAAATATTTGTATTTCCCTTTTACCTTTTTTTCCACAATACAAGGCGCCCAGGCGTTTCTATTAGCCCAGCTCACGTCTTTTGGAAGATCTAAAATTACGCCTTCGTCTTTCCAGTCAATTAAGTTTTCTGAAGAGAAGGTTTTAAAATAATTTCCGGACCAGTCGTTAAAACCATCGCTGGTTGGATAGATGTAATATTTTTTGGTTTTGTTTGAATATAAAATATCCGGATCGGCATAATAACCTTCTAAAACAGGATTGTTGTTTATTTTTGGAAATTTGGCAGGCATTCCCCATTTTGCAACCAGTCTTTTTAATTCTGATCGTGTGATAGGCAAAATAGTTCCGTGACGCGGTTTGAAATCCATTGCAATTTCATCGTCAATGGCTTTGAAATTTTCTAAATCGGTACTTCTTGTAAACTGATATTTCCCTTTTTTGTACACATCATACATCAAAATATAATCATCTGAGTTGTTCAGTTTGAAAATACTCGATCCTTCAACAGATTCCTTAGTTTGCTGCAGGTAATTATCGTTTTCTGTCCATTTTCCAGAAGTCAGATCGGTTGTTGTAGCCACTTTAATTCCCGGACTTTCGGTTTCGGTTTTATAAAAAAGATGGTAAACACCGTCTTTTTCAATGATATCTCCGTCTATACAGGCTTTCCCGGATTTTGGTACAAACAATAATTTTGGTGCGCCTTCCAGAGCTGTGAACTCTTTATTGGCATACGCATAGTAAATTTTGTCAGCTTCACTACCATGCTGCATGCTGAAATAAATCAGATATTTTCCGGCTTTTGCATCGTAAATAGTCTGTGGTGCCCAAACACGTTTCAGGTTTTCATTTCCGGGAAATGCGGTCTGAATATTTACAATACTGCTTTTCCAGTTTACAAGATCGGTGCTTTTTAGCAAAACCATGGCACGGTTGCTGTCCCATCCTTTTGAAGAGGTCATATCGGTCAAAACCATGTAGAATGTTTTGCCATCATCGCCTCTCAAAATATGCGGGTCACGAACTCCTCCCGTTGAACTGATTACTTTGCTGTCGATAACGGCTTTATCGTTGTAAAGGGCATGATAGTGATACCCATCGGTACTTACGGCGTAGTGAACGGCTTCTTCTTCTACCCTATTTCCTGTGAAATACACAAATAAATAAGCTGTCAAATCTTTGCCGGGAATAACCGGTGGCGCTCCTGCCGGAGTATTCTGAGCCTGCAGCAGATTTAAAATCGCTAAAAATAATACAAGGCTAAACTTTATTTTTTTCATTATTCTGTTGAGTTTAATTGCACTGTTTTAAATCAAAATTTAAAACGTTTCATTTAAAAGTTCTTTTTCAGTTGCTTTGACACGGATTACGGCAAATGAATACGGAGGCAGTTCTTTTGAAAATGCTTCTTTAGCATTCATTTTTTGAACCACCGGCCTGGCAGTCGTATTTTCGGGAGTTCCGGACAATATTGTATAACTGGCGTTTTCTGCTGTACCTAAACCGGTAACTGCTATTGAAGGCGTTACGGCAACCGGAAGCGCATTTACCAGTTTTATAATCAAATCGCCTGTTGCTTTATCATGAACTGCTGATACTGCAATACGCTTATTTACTTCATTATTTGCATCAGATAATTTTACCGTGTTTTGAAGGTAGAAGTCACCCGGATTTTGTCCGTACAACTGCTGTACAAAATAATTTACTGTTGGTTTTATTTCGTGTCCGTTAAAATAAATCAGATCGGGATTCCACTGCGTATGTTTTTCTCTTGCCAGCAAAGGCGCATACGAAGCCATTGTAACAATATCTCCATTTCGCTCTATTCCGGTAAGGTATAAAGCTTCAGCCATGGCGTTATAAAATTTATTGCCACGGGAAGCATATTCTCCCAGGTATACTTTGGATTTCGTGCGGTCGTAACTGTCGTAAAAATCCTGATTATTGATGAACCAGCCCGGACTTTGGTAATAATGTTCGTCTACAATTGGCAGTTTCAGGTCATCTGCAATGGCCCAGCCTTCGTTATAATCTGTTCCTTCATTGAATGGTCCTACGGTACCAATTACAATGATTTCAGGGTATTTTTGCTGTACGGCTTTTACAATCATTCGGTAACGTTCTTCAAAAACATCGCTGATTAAATCTTCGTTCCCAATTCCGACATATTTTAAATTGAAAGGTTTTGGATGACCAGCTTCAGCACGTTTTTTACCCCAAGTTGTTTTTACGCTTCCATTCGCATATTCTATCAGATCCAAAACATCCTGAACGTATTCGTCCATATCTTCAATTGGGATTCCGAATTGCTGCCCTGCACCTCCATCAGATGAATTCTGGCACGGAACTCCCGCTGCCAAAACCGGAACCGGCTCTGCTCCTAAATCTTCGCAAAACTGAAAATATTCGAAATAACCCAATCCCATTGACTGGTGGTAATTCCAGATATTTCTTGACGGAATACGGCTTTCCAATGTTCCAATCGTATTCTTCCATTTGTAAATATTATGGATTCCATCACCGTGCGCTACACAGCCACCAGGGAAACGCACAAACTTTGGGTGCATATTTGCAATGGCTTCAGCTAAATCTGAACGAAGGCCATTTTTACGGTTTTTAAATGTTTTCTGAGGGAAAAGCGACACTATATCAACCGCCGTTTCACCAGTTGTACTGATTTCTAAATGTGCATCCGTTACCGTTTTTGATGATTTTAGAACAGCATTCATTTTTTTCCAGGAAGCATTCGGACTTATGGTGGCTTCCGCCAAAGTTTCTCCGCCGGAACTTTTTAGCTTTACCGTAAATTTGGTTCCTTTTGCGAAAACGCTAAAATCATACTTTTCATTAGCTTTCAAAGCAATTCCGTCAAATCCTGTGTTGCTGATTGTGCCTTTTGTAACTACTGCATAATTTGGATTGTTTTGATGAATTGGATTTTCTTTCGAAATTTTGAAATTACCACTCCATGCCATGGTTGCATTCCATTTTTCGTCCCTGCCTTTTTTATCACTCACGGCATATTCAAAGTCACGGTTTTGGATCAATTCTCCATACAAACCGCCATCGGCTGCATAATTGATATCTTCGAAGAAAACACCAGTAAGCATGTTACTGATTTTTTTTGACTGCTGTCCATTGATCGTAATTTGGGCTTTTACAGGTTTTAAACCAGCAAATAACAAACTGTCGGATTTTGGGGAAGTATTATTCTGTTTATCCTTAAATTTTACAGCTTCCATCGTTTTGGTGAGCATTTCGACCAGACTCCAGTTTACTTCGGTGATTGTCCCTTTTTGAATATCGCCTTGTACTGTGATTTCAGTTAATTTAGGCGCTCCATCTGTATCCGTTTTTGTTTCTGTATAATTTTTGAAATCCTGAGTGGTATTGCAATACTTAACATTATTTGAAATCCAATGAATACTATATTTACCGTCTTTTTTAACTACTGTTATATTTTGAATAACCGGTGTTTCATCGCCGTTTTTAGTTATATCTTTCATGACCGGAACATAACGCTGGCTTTTCCAGTTAACCAGATCTTTACTGGATGCGTGAGCGATAACATCGTCTTTTACGCTCCATAAACAATGAAAAATTCCGTTGTCATCTTTTATCAAAAAAGCTTCAGACATGCTTTTGCCTGTTGGTCCCCAGCTTCCGTAATCTGATTTTAAAAAACTGTGTTCAGGGCCAATCCCAAACCAGTTTTTCTGATCTGTGCTCCACGCAAAATGAAGCCCGTTTTTACCGTTGTTTTTTAAGGTCGAATAAGCAAAAAGAAATACTTTCTCCGGCTTTTCTACTTTATATTTAAAACCAAAACCTGAAAATAAAAAGGCACTTGTAAAAAGTATTGTTAGAACTAAAAAATGATGCTTTAACTTCTTCATTATTTTTTGCTTTGCAATTTATAAAGAACAGAACTGTGAGGCTTTAAAGTTGCTGAAACTTCTTTGGAATGAATGTTTAATTTTTCACCTGTCCATATGTTTTTACAATCCACATGACCAGCAATACCAAGATCTGAAAGACTTACAGAAATCTTTTCTTCAGCAGAATCTGAAATATTAAATAAGGCTAAATACACACTTCCGTCTTTAGGATTTTCTGAAGTCACGGCAATTTTTCCGTCTTTATGGAAAAGCTGTTTTACATTTGTGCTTTCATTGTGCATTTTTACGACTTCCTTATTTGTCAATAATGATAAAGTAAATGCGTCATTACTTGGCAAATCCCCACCAAAGAACAAAGGAGATTTAAAGATATTAAAGAATGTAATCAAAGTATACTGTTCGTCTTTTGTCAAACGGGTCATTCTGTCTTCTCCTCTTTCCCCTCTAACTGAAATACGTCCCAAAGGAATCATATCGCAATCCGGCCATGTTCCGGGTGCAATATGAGGATACCATTGTTGCGCAACATCCATTAAATGGGTAATGTGCGGCCATGTATCCCAAACGTCATCGACCATACGCCACATATTAGCATGCTCTTTTACGTGTGCAGCTGCCGAAATTGGTGTTTCTCCAGGTGAAGTACTCAATACGATTTTACGTCCGCATTTGTCGATTGCATTTCTGATTAAGTTAATTTCACCTTCATGATACGGTCGCGACAAATCATCAATTTTAATGAAATCTACGCCCCATTGTGCGTATAATTCGAAAATAGAATCATAATATTCCTGTGCTCCCGGTTTATCCGCCAATATGGTATAATTGTCTTTTAGCCATTCACATTGCAAAGCAGTGGTATAAATCTGGTCAGCGGTAACGCCGTTTGCACCTTTGACTGGCATTTTTTCTTCAACGGCTTTTTTAGGGATTCCACGCATGATGTGGATACCGAATTTTAATCCTTTTTTGTGGATATAATCTGCTAATGGTTTGAAACCCTGTCCGTCTTTTGCAGAAGGAAAACGGTTAACTGCCGGCTGGTATCGTCCGTATTGGTCAATTACGTAACGTGGGTCTTTTTGGTTGTATCCGCCTGCTTTATCATTTTCTACAAACCACCTGATATCGACCACTACAAACTCCCATCCAAATTTCTTCAGGTTTTTTGCCATATAATCTGCATTGGCTTTTACTTCGTGCTCTTCGACGGTTGGTCCGTAACAATCCCAGCTGTTCCATCCCATTGGAGGAGTTTGCGCCCATTGTTTAAATTCGCCATCCTTAAAAACTGCTTTTTGAGCATTTGAAAAAAATGGCGTTAAAAAAATTCCTATACCGAATATAATTATGCTTTTTATTTTCATATTATTAAAAAAAATAAGTGTTGATAGTACACTTCAAATATAATAAACTTTTCTTCATTACAACAATTAACCTGCTTACTTAACAAAAAAAGCAAGCAGGTTAATTAAAAAGTTTAGAAAAAACTTACGAATCTATTTCACATTCACAGTAACTTCGACTGGTTTCAGCCACTGGCTCGTAAAAGTAACTTTGATTGGTTGTGCTTCTCCTGTTGCTTCAATGTATGCAGCAATGTGTCCGTGATAAACTCGCTGAACATTATCTGTATAATCTGTCATATCGCTATTGTTTCCTGCTTCAAGACCTAATAAAACTCCTGGACCAGTAATGGTACAAGTCACTTCATTATCTGAAAGCATCACCGGAAGACCATTTTGATCTTTAACCTGAACCATTATTTTTGCAACACCTCTGTCTTTACTGATTGTGATGTCTTTTTCAGCAATGGTTAACTCTACAGGCTGCTGGGTAGAATTGATTGCGTAACGGCTTACTTCTTTATCGTTTTTATCCAATCCAACCGCTTCTAATTTTCCTGAGGCAAAAGGAATATCCCAATAGATAATTCCGTTTTTTTCGTCATACGTTTTGGTTTCTCCTACTACTTTTCCATTTAATTCCAAACGTGCTTTTGCAGCATTGGTATAGCAAACTACACGGATTTTCTGAGCTGCTTCATAATTCCAGATAGCCCACGCATCTTTCGAAATGTCTTTTTCGTTTTTCAATGGATATGTTCCTAAATACGTCATCGGTTTATCTGACCATAATGACTGACGGAAATAGCCTCTTGGCTTGATAACTCCTGCAAAATCAACTAATCCGGAGTAGAATCCTCTTGAAGGCCAACTTCCTGATTCACCCAGATAATCGATTCCTGTCCATAAAAACTGTCCGAAAATATACTTGTTGTTTTTTACCGCTAACCAAGGTTCCATATCGTGTACATTCTCACTTCCGAAAATGACTCTGTTTGGGTATTTTTCATGATCCGACTGGTATTTACTTTCGGTGTAATTGTATCCTGTAATATCTAAAGCGCCCGGATATTCTGTTTCGTTAGACATCGCAACACCCGCCAAACCTGCCGTTGTTGGGCGTGATTTGTCGTATTTTTTAACCGCTGCAACCAGATGTTTTGCAATTGCTCCAAGGCGCATAGCGTCCGGTGCATCTTTTTTGTAACCTCCGTAAGCTGCTTGTCCGAAACCGTCTTTCCCTTTATCCAAAACCGGATGCGAATACGGATCATTTGGATAATCTACTTCATTCCCAATACTCCATGCAAATACAGAAAGATGATTGCGATCTCTTCGGACAAAATCTTCTAAATCTTTTTCAGCCCATTCCGCAAAAACATCAGCATGACCCTGAAATTCAGGAGTACCAACATTCCATCCTGTCATCCATTTGCGTTTTGGGAATTCCCATTCGTCATATGCTTCGTTCAATACCAATAATCCTAATTCATCGCAAAGCTCATAAAAATCAGGTGCCTGCGGATTATGACTCGTACGAATGGCGTTTACACCAATTTCCTTCAGGGTCTGTAATCTGGTTTTCCAGACTTCACGAGGCACTGCTGAACCCAGAACTCCGGCATCGTGATGCAGACAAACCCCTTTCATTTTCATCCATTTATCATTCAGTGCAAAACCATTATTAGGATCGAAAGTAAATTTTCTGAAACCAGTTTTGGTTACCGTTTCATCAATTTGTTTTCCATCTTTTAAAACAGTGGTTTTAAGCTGATATAAATTCGGATTCTCTAAATCCCACAATTGTGGATTTTTGATGTTTAATTTCGTCGAAATCTTTCCGTTCTGGTTGGCCGCAACGTCTACTTTAGAAGAAGATTTAGCCACTGATTTTCCGTCTTTTGAAATCAATTCATTCACAACTGTAAGACTTGATTTTGCCTTAGAACCGTTTTCAACTTCAACCTCAACATTCAAAGTTCCTGCTCCTTTTTTTACTTCAGGATATGCATACACACCCCATTGTGCAATATGAACCGGGTTTGCATATACAACCCACACATCTCTGTAAATTCCGGAACCGGTATACCATCTCGAATCGGCGCTCTGGCTGTGGTCTACGCGAACTGAAATGATATTTTCTCCACCAAATTTTACAAATTGTGTAGCATCAAATGCAAAAGAAATATAACCGTTTGGACGTTTTCCTAATGAATGTCCGTTAAGGAATACTTCGCTTCGGTTGTAAACGCCTTCAAAGTACAAATACACTTTTTCGCCCGATTTACTCTGCGGAATATTAATTGATTTTCTGTACCATGCAATTCCTCCCGGCAGATAACCGGTACAGCTTGCCAGAGTTGGACTCAACTGGCCTTTTACACTCCAGTCATGAGGCACATTTATTTTTTGCCATTTACTGTCGTCAAAAGCTGTATTTTTTGCTTCCGGAATTTCCTGAAGATTGAATTTCCAGTTGTCATTAATTTTTTTAGAATCTCCAAACGAAATCTGACTGCTCGCTGACAGACACGAAAAGAGTAATGCGGGTAATAGGATCTTTTTTGTAAACATGTTTTTAGTTGATTTTTGTTCAGGTTTCAGGTTTCAAGTTAGTTTCAAATCTGGAACCTGAAACTTATTTTATTTTCAATATTGTAATTCCCCCACAAACGTCACTACAGATCTTACCGGAATTTCCAGATTATCTGTTTTCTGAACCGTTCCTCTTTTTAAATTAGAAGTTTCAGAAGTTGTATAAGGTGTAAATTCATTGTTTTTTACAGTGCCTTTTGACAAATCAAATTTGTATTGCTGAGCTGATTTTCCGCAATTTACTGCTACTACAATCAGCTTTTTGTTTTGAACATCTTTGTAAGCTGTCAGCATTACATCATTTGCGGCATCCAGTTCATTCTGGTTTGGAACATCAATTCTATACATTCCCGGACGTACAAAAAGTGAATAATTTCCTAAAGCCCAAAGCAGTTTTGAATCACGAAACTCTCCATCGTTTCGAACATAATCCGGTGCTGTTGAGCCGTTACTTTTACCATCATCCAGATAGATCAGACCGTCTTTATAATCAGCACGCGTAATAGATGTCCACCACTGCCATGAAGCTGCATTTGCAACAGCAATATCATTATGAATTAATCTTGCTACAAACAAAGCGGTCTGCATTCCTAAATCCCTGCCTCCGCCTGAACCACCCGGAATTTCATCTTCTCCCGGATTTTCCAGAATACAGTATTCCGACTGCCAATATTTCAATCCCGGTTTCTGTTTTACTTCTGCAGCAATTAATTTTCGGCTTAAGACCTGTTTTTCAACCGGCCAGGTCGTAAAATAACTGTGGCCTAAAATAACATTTTTAACATTCGGTAATTTAGAAATATTTGTTTTTGTTTTTCCAAAGAAATAATCAATCTGATTATCTCGATTTTCTGCATTTACATTTTCATACAAATAATCGATTTGTGCTGCTTCGGCAACTACAATTTCTGTACTCATTTTTTTGGCTTTAAGCTTTTCAGAAAGTGCTTTGGTTACCTCGTATATTTCCTGATTTGTAGCCGGGGTGCCTTCCTGACTGTTGGTGTCACCGCTTTTTGGCATCCATTCCCATTGCGGTTCGTTTAACGGACTTACATAATCGAATTTTATTCCTTCTTTTTTCTCCAGTCCCTGAATACTTTGAACTAAAAAATCGGCAAATTTTGGAATTGCACCATCTTTTAGATTCAGTTTATTTTTTCGGGAAGAAAAAGATAATCCGTTATGCGTCATATGAACCGGCGGACTGTTTGTAAAAATCAGGAATTTTTCAACTCCTCGCTTTTTGGCTGCCTGCAAAAACCATCTTTGCCCTTCCTGCTTCGAAAAATCATAAGTTCCGTCAGCATTCAAAATGCATTCGCTTCTTCTCCACTCATCAGATACCTTACTGTTTTCTCCTTGTTCTGTGCTTCCTGCCCCAAGATTAAAACGCCAGATCGAAAGTCCGATTCCTTTTGGATTTCCATCTGCATCAATTTCTTTACTAAATAATAAATCCGCGATGGCATTTTTTTTGTGTTCCGGCCAATTTTTACCCACAAATTGTGTTCTCCATGCATCCGAGCCTCCAAAACCATCCATGGTCTGAACTACATTATCTGTGCTAATGGTTATGGTTCGCTGCCCATACGACAGCGAACCCATTACCAATAAAAGCGAGATATATACTTTTCTCATTAATTTTTATTTTTCATATTGACGTAAATTTTATTATCGTCTTGTTTGTCATTCCGAGGAACGAGGAATCTCACTAGAAATTCCGCAAAGTATGTCGCCAATCTTTGTCGATTAACGAGTGTGATTTCTCCTTACGTCGAAATGACAATATTGTCGTTAAACCTTTGAAACCTTACTTATATGTTCCTACATACGTTACAACTGATCTTGCCGGTATTTCTAAATTCGTAGCATCGACAGCTGCACCTTTTTTCAGACTTAACGTTTCAGAAGTTGTATAAGGTGTTAGTTTATTGTCTGTTAAAGCTCCTCCACTAAGGTTAAACTTGTATGTTTTTGCTGCTTTGCTGATGTTTACTGCAACGATTACCAATTTTTTGGATGCAACATCTTTATAAGCCGTCACCATAACATCATTTACCGCTTTTGCACTGTCAATACTTGGAATTTGAACCCTTACCATTCCCGGTTTTACAAAGAAAGAGAAGTTTCCTAAAGCCCAAAGTGTTTTGGAATCCCTGATAAATCCGTCGTTTTTACAATAGTTAGCATCACCTGCACCATTGCTTGAACCATTATCTACGTGAATTAATCCGTCTTTGTAGTCGCCACGGCTGATAGCTGTCCACCACTGCCATGAAGTTACCCCTCCAACCGCAATATCGGTACTGATGATACGGGCTGTCCAAAGTGCCAGAGAAATTCCTAAATCTCTTCCAGGACCTGCACCACCCGGAAGCTCAGCTGTTCCCGGGCTTTCCAAAACGCAGTATTCTGTAGACCAAAGACTTAAACCTCCAATAGATTGTGCTCTTACAGCAGCTAATTCCCTTGAATTTACTAACTCTCTTAAAGGCCATGCCTGCCAGTAACTGTGTGCAGAGATCGTTTTTTTGACATTACTTAAACCTGCAATATTCTTAGATGAATTTGAAGCAAAGAAATAATCAATCTGGTTCGATCTGCTTTCTTTTCCTGCAATCGTTTTATACAAAGGCTCATAAGATCCTCCTTCTCCCACTACAATCTGAGAACTTAGCCCTTTTGATTGTAATTTTGGAGATAAAACATTCACAAAACTGTAAATATTTCCATTCGTAGCCGGAGAACCTTCCTGACCTGAACCATCCCACTCGTATTGCGGTTCGTTGAACGGACTCACATAATCAATTGTCAATCCGTGCTCTGATTTTAATTTATCTAAAGATGTTACCCAAAAATCAGCCAGTTCAGGCATTTTTCCTTCTTTCAGGTTGTAATATTCTTTGATACTCGCATGCGCTTTTCCGTTTTGAGTTAAGTAAACCGGAGCGCTGTTTGTAAAAGCCAATAATTTATCTACCCCACGTTCTCTTGCCGCTTTCATAAACCAAACCTGACCGGCTTGTTTGGTCATATCATAGTTAACTCCATCTGTGGTAAAACATTCAGAACGTCTCCATTCGTCAGTAATATCGCTGGCATCTCCCTGCTCTGTACTTCCTGCCCCCAGGTTAAAACGCCATAATGACAAACCGATTCCTTTTGGATTTCCTTCAGCATCAAACTCTTTGCTGAAAAGCAAATCGGCCATTTTATTTTTTTTATCCGAAGGCCAGTTTTTTCCAATAAAATTACACTGCCAGGCATCAGAAGCACCAAAGCTTTCCATGGTCTGAAGATTGGTATCCAGATTCACTTTTAATTCTGCAACAGCATTATCAGAATCAGAATTTTCGTTTTTATCAGAATCACAGCTTATTAAAAAAGAGCTTGCGAAAAGTAAGCCTGCACACAGCAGACTTACTCTATTATTTTTATATAATATCATCTTAATAATTAGGGTTTTGAGTAATTACACCATCACTTAAATCTCTCTCGATTTGTGGTATTGGCCAAAGTAAATGTTTTGAAGGATCAAAATTGATTCCTTTATCCTGTGATTCTTTCGTATTTGTTGTTTCGTAAGGATCAGTAGAACTTAAATTGTATTTCACAAAAGTTCCGTTTGGTCCCATCAAAGTTTCAATTACTCTTTTTCCTGTTGTCGGATCTTTTTCACGACGGATATCGAACAAACGCAATCCTTCAAAAGCCAGTTCCAGACGACGCTCTTTATAAATTTGTTTTAAAAGCGTTGGACCGGAAATTCCTGTTTTAGGATCTAAATCCACACGATCCCTGATGATATTGATATCTGCCAAAGCATCTCCGCTAGTATGATAGCTTGCTTCTGCTCTTGTCAGGTACATTTCGGCCAGACGAATCAACGGAACATTTAATGGCAGGTGTCCGTCTTTTTTATCCAAAGCACGACGTGTAGCAATTGGAATGTAATATTTGCGGCAAATACGTCCTGATTTATTATCATTTAAACTGAATTTGTGAGTTGGATTTAAAACCTCATCTCCGTAAGCAGCTTCTCCCCATTTGGTAATAGTACTTCTGCGGCGGATTTCATCATTTTCAGAAAGATAGGCATTCTCTAAGTCACTGGTTGGCATGCACCATCCCCATCCGTCAATAACATCTTTGGCATCATTACTTGGGAAATTTTTCTTGTCTTCACCTCTGGCTCCTGAAAAAGTTGGCAACATAGAGCCTAAAGCTTCGTTTTGAACTGAAGATGACTGAGCCTCTAAAATCGATTCTTTTCCGTTATGATTGTTGACATTCCAAATGTTTAGAAAATTTTCTTCCAATGAATATGGCCCTTCTGTAATTACCTTATTGGAATATTGTTTTGCTTCAGCCCATTTTTCCTGAAATAAAGAAACACGAGCCAACAAAGCATAAGCAGCCCATTTGTTTATTCTGCCGTTTCTTGCTACCGGAATTCCTTCGAGTTTTGCAGCAGATTCTTTTAAGTCGGCTTCAATTTGTGCATAAACTTCTGTTGCAGGGCTACGCTGTAATTTTAAATCGCCGGTCCCCAAAGATTTCGTGTACAAAGGTACTGCTCCGAAAAAGTTTACCAACTCATAATAACAATAGGCGCGAACAAACAGAGATTCCCCCATATATTGGTTTTTCTGAGTATCAGTAATTGGTGAAACAGCCATTTTTTCCAAACCAATATTTGCGGATTGAATAGTATAATAATGAGCTGTATAAAGACTGTTTAATGCGCCCATATTGTCCGGAGTAATAACATACTGCGCTCCTGGTCTGAATGCCCCATTGTCCTGCCCTGTGTTTCCCATCCAGGCATCATCAGTAGCTGTTTCGTTCACCAATCTTGGAGCGAGCAATGTATACCAGTCTTTAGAAAGCAACAATCTCTGCGTTAATTCATTGGTATAGTTTTCGCATTCCTGCGCTGTCTGAAAGTAATTGTCCAGCGTCTGCGTTCCTCTTTGTTCTTTTTCAATGAAATCTTCACAGGAAACTGCAAGCATTGAAAAAGCTAGTATAGATAAAATTATTTTTTTCATGTCTTTCTATTATTAAAATGCTACATTAAGACCCATTAAAATGGTTGGCTGAACCGGATAATTCCATCCTCCAAAACCTGATCCTTTAACTCTGTCATCTTTATCAGGATCTCCCCCTGCAACTTCAGGATCAACACCTGAATAGTTTGTCCATGTCCATAAATTCTGTCCTGATATTGATAGTCTCAATTTGTCTAAGCCAAATTTATTCTGAAAAGTATATCCTAACTGAATATTCTTCATACGTACAAATGATCCGTCTTCTACATAAAAAGAAGAAAATTTAGTGAAGTTTTCATTGTTGTCATCTTTAGACAAACGAGGAACATAATTTGAAGTTCCTTCTCCATGCCATGCCATCTGATCCAGTCCGCTTACTTTGTTTGTTAAGCTTGCACCGTTATATAAATCTGAAATATTCTGGTTCACAATGTCATTTCCGATACTGGAATAGAAATTAGCTACCAGATCAAACTGTTTGTAGGCAAAATTTAAATTTAAACCCACATTGTAATCTGCCCATGGTGAACCAATTTTTGTTCTGTCCTTATCATCTAATTTTCCGTCACCATTCAAATCTTTGAAACGAATATCACCCGCTTTTGCATAAGGCTGTAATTTAGTTCCGTGTTCGTCAGTATGCGAATTTAGTTCAGTTTGATTCTGGAATAATCCATCTGCTACATATCCATAGAAATATCCAGGTTCTTCACCTTTAGCAGTCAAAGTTCTGTTTCCTGCTCCGTAAAGTCTTTCTCCTTCAGCTGATAATGAAACCATCTCTACATTTACGGTTGTGAAAGTCAGGTCTACACCATACGAGAAATCCCCTTTTTTATCTTTATACGAAAGCAATAAATCGATACCGCTGGATTGCATAGCACCTACATTTGTCCAGATTGTTGAATAGCCCGGAAAACCACTATATGTTGGAAATTGCTTCTTGAACAACATATCGTTTGTTTTCTTTTGGTAGTATTCTAATGACCCGGAAAATTTATTTTTCCATAATGCGAAATCAATTCCAAAATTGATATCCTCAACAGTTTCCCATTTAATATCTTTGTTTGCCATTGTTGACGGATAAGAAGTATCCACCATCTCACCTCCAATCACATAGTAACCTTGTCCAATATTCGATTGATAAACTGAGTCCGGTAACCCCTGATTACCAACTTTACCCCAACCTGCCCTTAATCTAAGATCACTTATGACTTCTTTAGTGTTTTCCATAAAACCTTCATTCGAAATTCTCCATGAAGCAGAAGCAGAAGGGAAATTGGCCCATTTATTATTTGCCATAAACTTTGAAGAACCATCACGTCTAAAAGTTCCTGTAAAATAATATTTACTGTCATAGTTGTAAGAAAGACGAGAGATGTATGACATTATAGAACTGGAAAAGCTATTCCCTTCGCTGTCACGATTTTTAGTAGCTGCACTAACTTCTCTCATCGAATCTGAATTGTTAGGCACTCCTTCTCCATACCCCCAGACTTCATTACGATTATACTCTTCCATGGTACTACCTATCATTAGCGAAGCATTGTGTTTCTCTGCCAATGTTCTTGAATACGTTGCAGTAGTCTGCCATGTCCAATCTACATTAGTTGTATTCCATCTTTCGACCTTATTAATCTCCTCTTTTTCGTGCGCTGCATCGATTATGAAATCCGGTCTAAATCTGCTTCTCACTCTATCACCAACTTCTACAGATGCCTGTGTGCGGATTACCAAACCTTTGATTGGCGCATATTGCAAATATCCGTTGGTATTTAAATTATACTGGTCTGAATAATCATCATATCTTTTTACAGCTGCAACCGGATTCCAGACATACGAAGGAGAACGTGCATAAATACTGTATTCATTTTCTAATCCGGTTAACTGGTCTGCCGGCTTGTAAATTGGCGTAATTGGATCAATTTTAACAAAATCAGCCCAGTTTCCAGGACCTCCCCAGCTTTCATATCGAGGGTTTAAAGTGATTCCTGCAGAGAATTTATCCGAGAATTTAAAATCATTATTGATTCTCATTGTGATTCTTTCCCATCCTCCTATTTCATACATTGATTCGGAATTGTAATAGTTTAAACTAACCGCGTAAGTATGTTTGTCTGAACCTCCTGAAGCCCCTAACGAAGCATTTGTTACCGGAGTACTTTTTCTGATTCCGGCACCCCACCAGTCTGTCGTTTTTCCTCTGTATTGAGAAGCGTTAGGCAAATAATCTGAATAGCCTGAATTATTATAAGCAGTATTCATTATGTTAGCGTATCCTTCAGCATTTGCCATGTCGTACGGATTCTCCATCATCTGCATACCTGAACTCAGGTCAAAAGTAAATCTTGTTTTTCCCGTTTTACCTTTTTTCGTAGTAATAAGGATAACCCCGTTAGAAGCTCTAGAACCGTAAATAGCACTTGCAGAAGCATCTTTTAAGACTTCCATCGACTCAATTTCGTTATTACTCAAAAAGTTGATACTGGTTCCCATCGGAATACCATCAACCACATAAAGCGGATCTGTACCAAGATTGATAGTTGAAATACCTCGAATCAATACCCTTGGCTGTGCTCCCGGACCACCTTGCCCGGTAATCTGAACACCGGCAACTTTTCCCTGCAAAGATTCGGTAACATTACCAACCGTCATGGTTTGAAGTTCTTTTCCTTTTACTGAAGAAATAGAACTCGTTACATCGCTCTTTTTTACAGAAGCATAACCCACTACTACAATCTCATCCAAAACCTGACTAGACTCATCTAAGGTAATATCAAGAGTAGTTTTATCTCCGGCAGCTACGACTTTCGTTGTAAAACCGATGAAAGAAAATTCAATCTGAGTGTTTGCATTAGGAACAGAAATCGAATATTTACCATCAAAATCTGTTGCTGTTGAGTTAGAAGTTCCTTTTACAATTACATTCACCCCCGGAATCGGCACATTGGCTTTATCCTTTACAGTTCCTTTGATTGTTGTTTGCCCAAATGATGCAGCACTGCACAATACGGCAATAAAAAACCATATATATTTAAATTTCATATTTCGCTATTTTGTTTATTAATGAGATAACAAATTATTTTTTTGTTATAAAAGCTCTTTCTAATTCAGTATCCACAACTACTTTATATACTCCCGGAGCTGCAGGATATTTAGCATTTCCATTTTCTCCCGGTGACATTGTTGCAATACCGTTTTTAATAAGTCTCCATGAAGGGCTCCACCATTGACCGGTAAAAGTAGCTTCCATTGTTCCAGTCAAAGTATACTCTCCAACTAACTGATAAGGATTGTTTGGGTTGTTTGCCAAATGCAGTCCTTTTTGCATCCAGGCATCCCAGGTATCCCAGGTAGCGCCCTGAATTCCACCACCACAAACACTCACGAAAGGTTTTCTTTGTGCTTCTACATCATGCCATAATCCGTTGGCTATATCTGCCCATACTTTGCTTGATGGTGTATATTTAGTAGCAGTGTATTTTAATGTGTTTGGATTTACTTTAATAACGTAATATCCTTTTGTAGGTAAAACAATTGGTGCAGAAGCAACATCATCAATAACATTTCCTGAAGCATCTAATCCAAAACAGTGTGGGGCAAAGTCAGATTCCTGTCCTAAGAAATAAATTTCTTTATTGTCTTTGTCGGCATAGTATTTAAATTCAAAATCCTGTCCGCTTTTTTCGTGGAAATACATTGGTACACCAACAGCATCAGTAGTCAGGTTGGTTCCTTTTGGCTGATCACATAAATAAAGGGCAGGATATTCATTCGTAGCTACAACATTGATGTTCAAAGTTCCTGTATTTGGAATTGCAAATTTATCTTTAGCTGTAATTGTTAATACATAATTAGCTGCAGTTACAGGCAATGTATAAGTTTTATTAAAAGTATAGGTTTGCGGCGATCCGGATAACTGAACTTTATCATCGATCCCAAGAGCAGTACACTGAACCTGAACATAATCAATTCCTGAATCGTCATTAACCACAAAGTTAACCGGCATCAAATTACTGGTAGACAACAAAATAACAGCTCCTTCTTTTGGAGTAATCATACTTATTGCAGGTGCAGCAAATTCGCCGTCCAGACGCAGATTGATTTCCTCATCAATTGAATTACCGGAAACGTCTGTGATTTTTAATTTGATTTTAAAAGCTTCAGAAGTGCCTCTGTCTGCAGGAACTTCGAAGAAATAACTTAAATCGTATGTTTCGAGCAGAGGATCTGTTGCAAACGTAATTACTTTATCAAGAGATAATTCCGGAATCTGAATTTCTACACTTTTTAATCCTAAATCATCTGCCAAAGCGGCTTTGATTTCAAATTTCCGTGTTGGTGCACCATAAATTTCCTTTGTCGCAACCACAATAGTAGGGTCGTCTGAGCTGGGAAAATCGGCTTCATTATTTTGACATCCTGTAAACAGAAGTGCAAAAGAAGCAAGAAAAAATAAAAATACATTTTTTTTCATTTCTTTAATTTTAAGGTTAGGTTAGTTGTTTTTTTTTATTCTTAAAGGTTTTGTTTATTGATGCAGGTAATTTTTCGTCTCTGTTTTGGGGCAGCAGAAATGTAACTTACTAATGGATTATTCTCATATTATTTGGTTTGGTTAATAGTTATCAATACTTTTTTATTTATAAACCCTGAAACAGGTATCAACTTTTGTTTTAAACCCGCAGTCTTTTTCTGCGGGTGGATAAGTACATAGGATAAAAAACCACATTTCCCCATGTTATTTAAAGAAGGCTCAGTTCTTTAAACAGACAAAAACTTATCTTAAAAACTAACACTTATAACATACACAATAACACAACTTAAAATGTTACTATACCTGCAAAGGAATAGGTAATTCAGACTTTTGATAAGGGGTAAAATGGAAAAAAAAGGAGGTCAAATTCGCAATAACAGCTTATTTGGACGTAAAAATTATAAAGTACAAAAAAATAGAATCTTTTTTTTACACATAACACAATTACAAGTACTTTTCCTGAGTACTCACGCAATTCAATTTAGTAATGATGAATTAAATGCTTTTTAGCATTATTGATTAATCTAAAACAAATCAGACCTAAAAAGAGGTGCTTCCAATAGTCTGATTTGTTTTTGCTTTTTTATTAATAGATACTTGTCGCTCCTTCTTTACTCTTTTCTTTTTGGCTTGCAAGAATGGATTTCAAAATTTCAGGATTTTTGATTATTTCAGGACTAAAGGAGTCGCTGTTCATATACTTCAATATCGAAACAAGCATTTGTTTTGCTACGGGACGTTTGTCTAAATCGGCTGCTAAATCAAAAGAAGCAATTACCAGTTTTCCGGATTTTACGCTTCCTTCAAAAAGAGAAGCCAGTCTGCGGTTGTTCGCAAAGTTGTCAACCATTTCTACAATCGGATTTCCTCCTTCCATTCCGTCCATGATAAGAGTAGTAGAATTTACATTTAAATCCCACCACTGCCAGTCGGTATTTATATCTGTTGGAAAATCAGCCAAAGCTTTGTGCGAAGGGTTACATAATACGCCCATCGTACCTGCCTGTTTAGGAAAATGCACCGGACTCCAGAATACAGGCACAAATTTTCCTTCAATGCCTTTAATCTTTTTCCATTCCGGATTTAATAATACTTTTTTGCCTGCATTTAGCAATTTGTAGGCTTCATCCAGATTTCGGGTATACACTACCTGCCCGTAATCAATGGTTTGCTTTTGCGGATACACCCAGATATGCCATTGGTTTTTATAATTCGTTCCTTTCAGATTTACTTTTACTGTCAATTGAGTTGCCTTTGCAATTTCCTGAAGGCTTTCATTTATATCCAAAATTTTATGATTGTATCCAATTGATACTGCTGTCTTCGTTCTACCCGAAGCTATTACCGTTTGTGCCTCGTTAATACTCCATTCAATTTCCTGATCTTTTAAAGCTGCATCCGAAAAATTACTGATATCCAAACAAGCTGTAAAAGATTCATTATTTGTGTAAGTTGCTTTTGGAAAACGCAGAAGCGGTACAACCGGAGCTGAAAACTGCCTGAATTCTTCTGCTGAAATCAAACCTTTACTATCCCAAAAAGCATCCAAAAGTCCAACTAAAGCCGTGCCCTGCCCTGGAAAATCATGTAAATCCAACAACTGAAAACCGCTGATGCCTGCTGTTTTTAATGCTCTTTCGATTTCTTCTTTGTACAGAATCACTGCCAATTTACCCGAAGCTTTAGTGTAATCAGCAGCTTTGTTTATTAATCCCTTGCGTTCCAGATCTTCTTTAACCGATTTAAAATTAATAGGTTCCAAAACTCCTGTGTATTTCGAAATTTCATCTATTTTAGGATAAACCGCATACTGACCAATTTCGTGGGTCACCAAAGGCACCGTCATTCCTTCAACAGAAGCAACATAATCTTTATTAAACGTTGGCGATTCACTATTAAAAAGCCCTTGTCCCCGAACCCAGCCTTTCTTTGTCCATTGGGTAATAAAGAAATCATCTTCCGGTTCCGGCCAGTCGCCATTTCCTTTTTCGAAAGTAAACGAGGTTGTGGTGTACAAATGCCTGCTGTCTTTAGCTTTTAAGCTGTTCATTAATTTCGTCAAAACAGTCATATCGCCCTGAAGTTCATTCCCCATCGACCACATACAGAATGATGGATGGTTTCCATATTCATCAATCATACGTTGTGCTTCGGCGTATAAAAAATCAGTTGTTTTTTGATCCTGTCCAATTTTTAAAACCCATACCGGCAATTCAACCTGCAGGTAAAACCCCATTTCGTCAGCCACTTCAAACGCTGCCTGAGGAGGACACCAGGAGTGAAAACGCAGGTGATTCAGTCCCCACTCTTTTGCTGTTCCGAAAACTTTTCTCCATGCTTCCTTATCCATTGGCGGATGCCCTGTAAGCGGAAAAATATTGCATTCTAAAGTTCCTCTTAAAAATACAGGCTGGTCATTAATCGTTAATACAGAACCTTTTCTGGAAAAACTTCTCATTCCAAAATCAACTGAAGCATTCGAATTGTTTTTCCCGGCTTTCAATTCGGCTTTCAATTCGTATAACTCAGGCGAAAATTCACTCCAGAGTTTTATATCTTTACCCAGATTATAATCTGCCTCAATGAATGATTCGCCGGTTCTTATCTGGATTTCCTTTTGAAGCGTTGCTGCCGAAATGGTAGTCTTTTTATTGACTGCAGTTATGCTTAAAATTCCTTTTGTGTTTTTGATGTTATTGTTTAAAACCACTTTCACTTTTGCAATTCCGGTACTGATTTCCGGTTTTACCTGAAGATTTGCAATTCGAACAGCATCAAAAGCTTCAATTTCCATTTTACCAATAATACCGTTCCAGATAATCTGCGTTTGATTGGTATAAGCGTGCGCCATATTATCGACACTAATATCAAACAGTTTTCGGTTATCCACACGAATCGTTATCCGATGTGTTTTACCGGCAACAAGATATTTGGTAAGGTCAAAATAATGCGGTGCGATCAGACTGTTTTGTTCTCCTGAAACTTCTTTTCCGTCAATCCAGACATTGGTTTTCCATATTACGCGCTCCAGTTTCAGTATAAATTCTTTCTTTTTCCAATTTTTTGGGATCGTAATCTCACGCGTATACCAGGCAGCTCCTAAATAACTGTTTTTACGGGTTAAATGGCTCATTTGGAGTTTCTCTAAAGCTGGTTTTAGCTTATTCGGAACTCCAAGACCGGCATAATCGGTGGTTCCAGGTAATTTCATCAGCTGCTTAAAACTCATGTTCTGCCAGCCGTTTTTCAATCCAATATCCGTGCTGTCTAACTGAACAGTCCAGTCACCGGCTATATTCAGTATCAGCTTCTCTTTCGAATCCCATGAAGAAAGAAAAACTAAAAGCAGAACCGATGTTATAATATGTTTAATTTTCATTTTATTAATTTTATAAATCGTAAACAACAATTTTCTATTTACGAAAAGTCTGTTTATTGATATCTAATTCTTTCACTTTCTGATAATATTTCTCAGACTCAATTTCATTTCCTAATCCACTGTGACCTAAAGCCATTACATAATAGCAGTGTACCTGATTTCTAACATTCAGATCATCATCCCAAATGGCAAGATCCGGAAGCGAAACGGCGAAATAATCGATTCGTGATTTTTCGAATAAATATTTTTCTCCATGGGCGAGCAGTTTATTGAAACGGCTTCGGGCTTTGTCTTCATCACCTAATTCTCGCCATGCCAGTCCCTGATAGAAAATCTTATCCGGCTGCTGATCGTTATAGAAAAATGCCTGAACAGGTTCTGATGATCCTAAAGTTGCTTCAATAAAATTTGCAGTGGCATTTTCTAAATCTCCAAGACCTTTGTAAGCTAAGCCTTTATAATAAAACACCTCATTTTCTTCAGCATTTTTCAGTTTCCCTTCACCTAAATCATGCGGATAGACTTCGGTTTCTTGCAGTAATTGTAACGCATCAGCAAATCGGTTTTCTGCAATTGCGATTTTGGCTAATTCTACTCTGCATAAAGTGTACTGACCTGTCACTTTTCCTTCACCGCCTTCCCAAGGGTGGAATTTTCGCTGTGCAATCAATTCTTTTGCAACAGTATATTTCCCTGTCTGATTGTAAAGTGTAATGCGTTCAATACACAAATCATCGCGCTCTTCAACCAAGTTTTTATATCGATTTAAAATTTCTAATCTGTATTCCGGAGATTTTCCAATTTTCTTATATAACTGATCCAATTCCATAAAAATTCTTGAATCTGTTGTATCCAATGCAAATGCTTTTTCCAGCATTTCCTGAGCTTTTACTTTATGATTCGTTTTATTAAAATAAGCCAGGGCAAGATTTCGTAATAAAGTTGGAAATTTGTCATCGATGCTATAAGAGAGCTCCCAGCATTTTACAGCCTCATCATACTGACGGAAAGCATACCAAAAGTTCCCTAAATAATAAGGCGCTTTTGCATCTTGCGGATTTAAAAGAATGGCATCCTGCAGTATATTTACTTCTTCTATTCGATTTGGAAAACACTTTTCAGGTGACTGTAAAGCCGCCTTTTTGTACCATTCTATTGCTTCGCCTTTATTTCCGTTCATAGAAGCAAAATGCCCCAAAGCATAATACACCATTGGATAAACATCTTCAGTATCACTAATCGATTCCTGCAATAATTGAGAAGCTTCCTCATACAATCCCGCTCCTGCAAAATCCAATGCATATTCGATATAACCGTGTGACCATTGACGCATAATAGCATTCATTTCGTCCAATACCGCTTGTTCATTTGTCAGCAGATATTTCTCAAAACGGCAGCCCATATTGAATTGGTCGATTTTGATGGATTCTTCAATCCATGTCAAAGCTTCCTGATTTCTGTTTAACTTCCTCAAAATAGACGCTTTCAGCTGGCGTGCTTTGTGATTGTGCCAGTTGCGAATCAAGGATGATTCTACTCGTTCCAACGCTTCCGACCATTCTTTCTTTATACTGTCAATTTGTGCCAAAGCATAAAATCCGGCATCCTGCCACGCTGCGTTCCACGTCGCTTTGAAAAGAGAATTATAAGCATCATCAAATTTTCCCTGTAATTTCAGGCAATAACCCAGATTGTATAAAGGTTCACCATCAATCGGATTTGGATTGCGTTCTGTCAGCACTTCAACTGCCGTTCTGAAATACGTTTCAGCTTTTTCAAATTGCCCTCTTCTTAGCATTAAAAGTCCAACAGCATTGTTGCATCTCACATCTCTTGAATCTCTGCTTAACGCTTCAAAATAATAATCCAACGGATTATAAGTCGCGTGTCTGTATTGTTCCAGATGAAGTCCCGTTAAATACAATTGCTCCATCGAAGCAATATCTTTTGGATCTAAAGCTGCCTTTGCAGGATCCGGAACTGGTTTTATTTCTGCTTTTTCTTCCTGATACTGCACCAGAATTTTACCATTCGAAGTATAAACCGTAAAAATCAAATCTTCAGAGGGTGTTTCACCAGTTGAAACTCGTTTTTTATACGGATTTACAGGTGAAATCGTAATTACATCCTGAAACAATATCTCGTTTTTATTGTCCTTTAATTCAATTTTTAAGTTCTCATAAAGACCTGTGGTGTACAAAATCAGATCAGCTTCGTTTCCTTCAACTTCAATATTAATGATCGCATCTTTTGTGGCATTTTTTACATACCCCACTTCGGCATACGGCATAAAATACTGTGTCCATGATTTTTCTTCATAAGCCTGAAGCCATGAGAAATCAGGCTGATTGTCTGTAAAAACGCCCGTCATTAATTCGATATACGGACCGTCCTTATCGGTTAAATTTCTGTCCCATGCCAAACCAAAATCTCCGTTCCCCCATGTCCATTGCTTTTTTCCCGGAGATACATGGTGATTGGCAACATGGAGTAATCCTGCCTGCACATCGTCTTCGTACCCCCCCACAAAATTATATTTGGACTGCACTGCCATATACGAAGTTGGTACCGGAATGTTTTTATATTTTGAAATATCGACACCTGCCGAATAATCCTGTTTGTAATATTCTCCTGTTGCAATCGGGAATTTAGAAACATCTCTTTTTCCGTGATCAAATACGGCATTCACATCGGGAGGAAAAACTGATTTATAGCCATCATTTACTACTACAGCAGGATTTGCCCACCAAAGGAACGTTTGCGGAAAAGCAGTCCGATTGTAGATTTTTACTTTAATCTCGATATAGGCTTTGTCAGGATGCAATGTGAATCCCTGCATCCCTTTGGTCCTAAACATTCTCTCTACCTCATTACACCAAATGGTTTTACTACCATCTTCATTTTCTTCGATACTGAAATCAGTAGGCAAAAACGTACTTGGACGATGGTGCTGAGGCCAGTTGAACTCAATTCCGCCGGAAATCCACGGTCCTGTAAGTCCCACAAGAGCGGGTTTGATTACCTGATTGTAATATACAAAATGACGCTGTTTCACTTTATCATACGCCATATGAACGCGCCCTCCCAATTCCGGAAGAATCATGATTTTGATGTATTTGTTTTCTAAAAAAATAGCGTGATACGATTTATCAACCTTTTCATCTGATAATTTCTCGACCACAGGATACGGATAAACAGCTCCTGAACTTCCCTGATATACTCGTTTTTCAAGAAAAATTGGATTCTTTTCTTCTTCCCCTATTTGATAGGTTGGCAATAAAATATCCTCTTCCCAAACACGAACTACACCATTTTCGTTAACTGTTGACTGAATTAAATAAGCCGTGATTTTTTCGTCCTGACCTGATTCTTTTGTATGCAAATTATCTGCAATTGTATTTTCCATTTATGATATGCTGTTATTTTGTCAATTCATTTTCAATTTCCTCTAAAGACTTTCCTTTGGTTTCCGGCAATGAAATGCGAAGGAAGAAATATCCGGCTAAGCAGATAATTCCATAAAGCCAGAATGTTCCGTAAGAACCAAGGCTGTTATTTAGTATCGGGAAAGTATACGTAAGTACGAAACAGGCTGTCCAAAGGGCAAAAGTTGAAACTGCCATTGCCATGGCACGTATTTTTGTCGGGAATATTTCAGATAAAACGACCCAGGTAATCGGTGCCAGTGTCATCGCGTAGCAGGAAATTGCTGCTATAACAAGGGCTAAAACGGCAAGACCGGTGATTTCAAAATAATAGCAGGCACCTAATATAGCATAGATGAAGAACAGCCCAATTGAACCAATCAGCATTAAAGTTCTTCTTCCCCATCGGTCTACAAAATACATTCCGACAAATGTGAAAATTACATTGGTTAAGCCTGTAATGACGATATTGAATAAGATATCAGAAACGCCATAACCCGCAGCTGAAAAGATTTCCTGAGCGTAATTGAAGATCACGTTGATACCGCACCATTGCTGGAAAGCGGCAATTACAATTCCTAGTACCAGAATCTTTGGCATTTTACCTTCAAAAAGCATTTTATAACTGGCTTCTTCTTTGACATCACCAAAACCTGATTTGAGCTGTTCAATTTGTTCTTTTGCAAAGGCTAATCCGCCAATTTTAGAAAAAACAGATTCGGCTTTATTATATTTACGCTGACTTGCCAGCCATCTTGGACTTTCTGGTATAATCAGTATCAAAATAAAAAAAGCTACAGACGGAATGGCTCCTGCCCAAAACATGTATCTCCACCCCCATTGTCCGTTCCATGAGTTCAGAATATTCTCTCCTTCTATAATTGGGTCTGCAATTAACCAATTTACAATTTGAGCCGCCAGAATACCTATTACAACTGTCAATTGGTTTATCGAAACAAATTTTCCGCGGGATTCACTTGGGGCAATTTCGGCTATGTACATTGGCGAAAGATTCGAAGCGATTCCGATACCTATACCTCCAACAACTCTCCAGATAATGAACCATTCAATTGTATCTACTATTCCGGTACCAACAGCCGCCAGCGTAAAAAATATCGAAGCTACTATCATCAGCGGTTTTCTTCCGTATTTATCGGATAAACTTCCGGAAATCATTACACCCAGTAAACATCCTAAAATAGCGCTTCCCATAACCCAGCCCTGCATAGAAGGCGAATTGGTAATATTAAAAAAAACTTCATAAAAAGGTTTTGCACCTCCAATTACAACCCAGTCATAACCAAATAATAAACCGCCCATGGCTGAAACCAGCGCTATGAAAAGCAGGTAGGAAGAATTATACTTATTCATATATTTTAATTTTTAAATTTATTTATCGTTTACAAATATCGTTACATGCCATTCCTCCAGAAATGTAATATTTATATAAAACATGTATAAAACATCGATTTTCACAACTAATTTACTATTATAAAAATAATTCATCCTATTTTTATAGTAAATGTATTTATCCGAATGAAATTTTGATGATTTCATACCTAATAACCGATATAATATCTTACTAAAAATATTTTCCAGTAACTATTTCTTCGTTTTATAGCACTATTATTTCAGAATATGTAAATTACCCTGATTTTATATATTTATATTTGTCTTTCGATATTTTCATTTAAAAAACACCCACAACCTTAATTATGGATCAGATAGCAGATGGTTTTAAAGGAGAAAGAGCAATCGTAGTTCCTTACAGCGTTCGCAATTTTCAGTCTGAAAATGAACTGACAAAAAGCCTGTTCATAACGCACATCGGCTACTATCCCAATGCAAAATATCATTTCAGGAAAAGATCAAAAGGCGCACTGGAGCATATACTTATTTATTGTGAGAACGGAAAAGGTTTTATAACTCTGGAAAATGAACAGTTTTCGCTTACGAAAGATCAGGCTTTTATCATTCCGGCGCACAAAGCACATAGTTATGAGGCCGAAATCTCTAAACCCTGGAGTATTTACTGGCTCCATTTTAAAGGAACAGCAAACTCCTTACACACTTCGGTTTCCGGAAAAATTTTAAACCTGAACGACAGCAGGTCGTCTGACAGGCTGAATTTGTTTGAAGAAATTTACCAGAACCTGGAAATGGGTTTTAATCCTGATAATCTTGAATATTCGAGTATTTGTCTGCAGCATTTTTTGGCCAGCATCAAATACACCGATCAGTTTCTAAAAATAAAAACAGCCGATACCGAAGTTTTAGATGTGATTCCGATGAGCATTATTTTCATGAAAAATAACCTGACAACCAAAATTACACTTCATGATATTGCTCAGTATATTGGCTATTCCAGTTCTTATTTTGGCGCTTTATTTTTAGAGAAAACGTCCTTTACCCCAATGGAATATTACAATCAGTTAAAAATTCAGAAATCGTGTTCCCTTTTACAGTTTAGCAACCTAAAAATAAAAGAAATCGCATATGAGCTGGGTTATTATGACCCGTTTCACTTTTCAAAGTCATTCAGACTGGTTATGGAAATATCCCCAAGGGAATATCGGCTTAGATACAAAGCTCCTGTTTAATCGTTATTTGAGTTATCAAAATGATTTTAACTCCGCTAAGCCTGACCACTGAACTACTTTATAACATTCAAATCTGAATTAAAAGAACTTTTATACTTTTTAATGTATTCAGAAGGTGTCATTCCGAATAACTTCACAAATTGCTGTCTGAAATATTTAGGATCTTCAAAACCAACCTCGGCACTAGCCTGTGCAATATTAATGTCTTCAGTAAGCATCAGCATTGCAGCTCTTCGGATTCGAAGTGAACGAATAAAAGCATTTAAAGTCTGTCCCGAAATAATTTTGATTTTAGTATAAAGCGTTCTGTGGCTCATCCCCATTTCCAGCGCAAAAGTTTTAATCGTAAAATCCCTTTTATGAATATTAGCCTCGACAATGTCAATACACTTTTTCAAAATTTCCTGATATTCAACCGGGACTTTCTGTGTATTTTCTTTTAAAGTAATACTGTTTAAGAAATAGGTTCGCAGATTGCTTCGGTTTTTCAATAAAGACTCAACACGCGCCACCAAAATATCATCATCAAATGGTTTTGTTATATAATCATCTGCTCCCTCATTGATTCCCTGAAGATGCGTTTCAGGATTTTTAGTCGCTGTTAGTAAAATGACCGGAATATGAGATAAATCGTTGCTTTCTTTAATTTTTCGGCAAAGCTCAAGACCGTCCATTTCTTCCATCGTAATATCACTGATAACCAGATCCGGCATATGTTTTTTGGTCAGTTTTAAACCTTCTTCACCATTTTCAGCACTATAGACTATGTGATTTTCAGAAAATAATTTGATTAAATAGCTTCGGATTTCAGCATTGTCATCTACAATCAAAACTGTTCTTTTCTCCGTAAGCATTATTTTTTGCAAATCAGTTTCAGAAATAGTATTTACATCTGCATTTTCTTCAGTATCATCAATAATCAATTCATCGAACAGCTGGCTTCTTTTCTGGACATCATTCGTAATTTCAGCATTTTCAAAATGACCATCGCCTTTCAGAAAAGTCAATTTAAATGTACTTCCTTTACCTGGTTCACTGCTACAGCTTACAGTCCCTTTGTGCTTGTCTGTAAAATATTTTACAATATAAAGCCCGATTCCAAAACCAGTTCCAATGGAAACTTTAGAATTGATTTGTTTGAATTTTTCAAAAATTAACTCAATATCTTTTTTCTCAATTCCGTCGCCGTTATCTGTAATTTCAAGCTGAACCTCATCATCTGTCTCGGTCAGTTTAAGATCAATCTGCCCGCCAATTGATGTGTATTTAAATGCATTCGACATCAGGTTAAACAGTGAAATTTCAATTTTTTCATAGTCACCGATAATCACAATTTCATGATCCGGAATATTAAAATTGTATTGAATATTTTTATCTTTTGCCTGATTTACAAAACACTGATATACTTCATTACAAAGATTATTTACATTTATTGGAGATAGTCGAAGGGAATCAGCATCATTTTCGGCTTTTCTAAAAAGCAAAAGCTGATCGACCAGACTCAAAAGCCTGCGTGCGTTTCGATGTGCAATTGCCAAATCACTTCCCGAAGATCCGTTTTGAACACTTTCTTTCTGAACTGCTTTTTTTAACGGATTTATAATCAGCGAAAGCGGTGTCCTGAATTCATGTGAAATATAAGTAAACATAGACGACTGTTTCTCAGCAATTTCTTTTTCTTTTTTGCTTTCCAGTTCGGCGATTTTCACCTTATATTTTAGCTTTTCCTTGTTCTTCTGATAATCAAGATATACAAAAAGAATTCCTGCTACAGCCAAAACATACAAGCTGTAAGCCCACCAGGTTCTGTACCATGGTGGTAAAACCTGTATAGAAATTAGACTGACTTCTTTGTTCCAGCCTCCTTTAAAATTGGTGGTTTTGACTTTAAAAGTATATTTTCCTTCAGGTAATCTCGAATAATTCGCTTTTCTAGCTTGCCCTACATAATTCCATTGATCGTCCCAGCCATCTAACAAATATGCATAATTGATCTTGTCGGCATTATTATAATCCAAAGCAACGAATTCGAGCGATAGTGTCGTCTGATCATAATCTAAACTGACTTCTTTTATTTTATCTGAACCAGTATCAATCTCCGCCTTGCTTTCTTCAATCGGCTGATTGTTTACGTAAAAATCTGTGAGCAATAAATTGTTTTCCTGATTAAAACTTTTAATAGCTCCCGGAAAAAAGCTGTTAAAGCCATTTATACCGCCAAACAAGAACTCTCCTGTAGATAATTGAATTCCGGCATTAAAACTAAACTGATTGCTCTGAAGTCCGTCATTTACTGAGAAATTTCTAAAGGTTTTTCTTTTCTTGTCAAACCTGCAAATACCGTTGTAAGTACTCATCCACAGATTTCCTTCTTTGTCTTCAAGCAATCTCAGAATAGTGTTCGAAGGAAGTCCATCATCCGTTGTGAGTCTTTTGAAAGTATTCGTTCTTCGGTCAAACAACAGCAATCCACCCTCCTGCGTTCCGAGCCAAAGTTTTTTGTCTTTGTCTTCATGAATGCAGCGAACAGGGTTGCCAATGGTTACTTTACTTATCTTTTGGCTTTCTTTTTCTATAGCATACAGTACAGAATAATTTCCGCCCCACAGTTTTCCGTCTGAGGTTTCAGTCATGCATTGCAGATTATTAATCGATTTGTCAAAAAGTATAAAACTATTTTTAGTGCGGTCAAAAAGATATAATGAACCCTCATTTGTTGTGCTTGCCCAAATGTTTGATTTTGAATCTTTATAAACAAACCAAACATTTTTCTCGACTTGCTTTGTAACAGGATTATAACATGAAAACTGGGTAACCGAATTGTTTTTCGGATTAATTTTGTTGACCCCTCCGGCCCAGGTAGAAAGCCAGATTTCGTTATTATCATCCCTTACAATACCGGTTATAAATTTACTCGAAAGTGTATTGCCGTAATTAATATAAGTGTTGCTCTTACGATTCCAGTATTTCAGCCCTGCTCCATCTGTACCTACCCATAAATTGTTTTTTTCGTCTTCACAGAAAGACAGGATAAAATTTTCAGCAGGATCATTGGCATTGTATCGGACTGTTTTAAAATATCTGGCTGTATTGCTCAGCATACTGATTCCACCACGCAAAGTTCCAATCCATTTATTACCTGCTTTATCTTCGTATAAACTCCAAACCGAATTGCTTTTTAGCAGTTTGTTTTCTTTTACAGAGCTGTACGGAACCGCTTTTTTTTCTTTTCCGATAACTTTGTAAATCCCATTACCATCTGTGGTCACCCACATCTCTTTCTTCTTATCGATAAGAATGTCGGCAACTGTACATCTGCTGGAGAAATAATTCTCAGAGAAAGAACCTGATTTTATGTTGAAAAGAAAAAGACCTTCATCTGTACCAAACCAAAGATTTCCATCTAAAGCCAGTTCCATCATTTTTACTTCTGCAGCAAACGGAAAAACAACTTTCAGCCTTTTTGAACCATCATTAAAAGTACAAAGCCCTACATTTCGAACATATACCCAGCAGCGATTATTTTTTATATCCTTTTGAATAGCAACTGCATCATAGTCATGAATAACATTTCTGTTTCCGGACATCAGAAGCGGAACTCTCCTTCCTGTAAAAGAACCATTTTCAAAAATAAGCAAGCCCAGGTTTTGTGAGGCAACTAAAACCCTGTTTTCAGAAACAGCCTTTACCTGATGGATAATATCTTTAACAATTTCAGACTTTTTATTCAGGGAAATATATCTCACAGGATGAAAGGCAGCACTGGTTTTGTTGTAAATGCAGACACCATTAGCTCCGCCAATCCAGATATTATTTCTTGAATCGCCTTCAATATTATAAATTGTATTAAAAGGCAATGACTTTTTATCATTAATACGGTTTCTGAATACTTTAAAATTATATCCGTCGTAGCGGTTTAATCCATCATAGGTTCCAAACCACATATAACCATCATTATCCTGAAATATGGTTACAACCGAATTATTGGATAACCCATTTGATATATCAAGAAATTTCACCTGGGTTTCCTGTGCAGAAACCGGTACGTAAAATCCCATGAATAAAATCAGAGTTATAAAAAAATTCTTCAAAGTTTGTTAGTTTTAAATTGAAAAGCAAAACTGAGCACTAAAATTATCAATAATTTAAAAAATCACAACAAAAAACAAACAAAATCGTAATTTACTATCTATTATTTAATAAGTTTAATTTCGCTAAAAGAAAGAATTAATTTGATAATTTTAGTAAAGTCTTTTTTTAGATTATAATTAAAAAGCAAACTAAAAAAATATCTAAGCTATGCCATGGAATATTCTTGAAAATTTATGGAAAAGATCTGCAAACCCTGTCGATAATTCTACAGAAAATACAGAAACCTGGGATAACGAAATAAAAACCTTATTTCAGTTAGGCATCAGTATGGAAGATACTTTGCAATTTTTATATTTTAAAAAACCAGATTTTGAAACTTTTAAGATATGGATTAATGACCGAAAAAAAGATATCCATACAGAAACCGAAAATTTGACAGAAAACGTCCTTTCTGAAAAAGATCTTGAATTTTGGGACAAGAATGGTTATGTGGTTATAAAAAATACCATTTCAAAAGAAGACTGTGAAGCTACACAACAGGCGATTTGGGAATATTTACAGATGGATCCCAGAAAAAAAGAAACCTGGTATATAAGGCACGAGGATCAAAAAGGTTTAATGCTCAATTTTTCCGATCATGAAACCCTGAATAAAAACCGGTTTTCTCCAAAAATAAAAAAAGCCTACGAACAGCTATACAAAACCACCAATATCTATAAAACCATCGACAAAGTAAGTTTTAATCCCCCTAAAAATGAAAATTTTGTCTTTTTGGGAAGCCCGCTTCATTGGGATATTAGTCTAAAACAACCACTTACATTTGGAATTCAGGGACTGCTTTATTTAACTGACTGCGGTCCGGATGATGGCGCATTTCATTGTGTTCCGGGTTTTCACAATCAAATTGTTCAATGGTTAAATGATCTTGGTCCTAATGAAAACCCAAGAGAAAAAGCTATTAAAACCTTAGAGCCAAAACCCATAACCGGCAATGCAGGCGATTTTATAATCTGGAACAATACTTTGCCTCATTGTGCAACACCAAACAAAGGAAAAACCCCAAGAATGGTTCAATACCTTACCTATTTACCTAATGATTATAATGCTTCGGGAGAATGGATATAAACTGAGATTGATACCATCCAACGGACGTGAATTTGACTACAACCAGCATCTTTTACAAGTTTCATTACAAAGTTTTTCTATGTCATTACAAATTTGAAGTACCCCTATTGGGCATGAATTCATTTTGTTTTAAAATTGCGCTGATTTTATTGACTTATATCTCTAAACAGAGTCTTTTTTTATGATTTTTTATTTTGAAAAAGATCTGTTTTAATGAGAATATTAAATTTAAAAAACATATGAAAAAATTTAGAAACAGTATTTTTTACGTTGGTATAATTGGAGGGTTCTCCGTTTTAATGTACTGGATTATCTTAATGGGAGTAAAACTAGAAACCGGAAGAAACCTTAAAATTCCAACATCAGACAAAAGCCAGTGGAACGAATTTCTTGACTCCCTTATCAAAAACTTACATCATCCCTTAGCACTTTTATTGGCGCAAATCGTTACGATAATCTTAGTTGCCCGAATTTTTGGCTGGATTTGTATCAAGATAAAACAGCCTGCCGTTATTGGAGAAATGATTGCCGGAATTGTAATGGGACCATCCCTGATTGGAATGTATCTACCGGAATTTTCATCTGTATTATTCCCAACAGAGTCACTTGGAAATCTTCAGTTTTTAAGCCAGATTGGTTTGATTCTGTTCATGTATATCGTAGGAATGGAAATTGACATGAAAATTCTGAGAAACAAAGCCCATGATGCAGTTGTAATTAGTCATGCCAGTATTATAATTCCGTTTGTTTTAGGAATGGGGCTAGCTTATTTTATATATGACGAATTTGCTCCTGCAGATGTCCAATTTACATCTTTTGGTTTGTTTGCCGGAATCGCAATGAGCATTACAGCTTTTCCTGTGCTGGCCAGAATCGTACAGGAACGCGGTATTCATAAAACCAGGCTGGGTACTATTGTAATAACCTGTGCTGCTGCAGATGACATTACGGCCTGGTGTATTCTGGCTGTTGTTATCGCTATTGTAAAAGCCGGTTCTTTTGGAAGTGCCATTTACACCGTTTTTTTAGCGCTAGGTTATGTATTCCTGATGATAAAAGTGGTTCGTCCTTTTCTTAAAAGAATTGGAGACTTGTATGCAACGAGCGAAAAACTAAGCAAGCCTATTGTAGCTATCTTTTTCCTAACGCTTGTAGTTTCATCCTACTTAACAGAGATTATCGGAATCCACGCTTTGTTTGGTGCTTTTATCGCCGGTGCAATTATGCCTGAAAATATCCGATTCAGAAATCTTTTTATCGAAAAAGTCGAAGACGTTGCTTTAGTTCTCTTATTGCCATTATTCTTTGTATTTACAGGATTAAGAACACAAATTGGATTATTGAACGAACCTTATTTATGGAAAATCGCCGGATTAATTTTTGCCGTAGCTGTAATTGGTAAATTTGTGAGCAGTGCACTGGCTGCTAAATTCGTTGGACAAAACTGGAAAGACAGTTTATCGATAGGCGCATTAATGAACACCAGAGGGTTAACAGAATTAGTGGCGCTTAATATTGGCTACGATTTAGGCGTTTTAAGTCCTCAATTGTTCTCTATGTTTGTAATCATGGCACTTGCCACAACATTTATGACCGGACCAACATTGGATTTCATTAACTGGATTTTTAAATCTAATAAAGAAGAAACCGAAGAAAATAATATTCTAAAAAACAAATACCGAATCCTGTTATCCTTTGACAGACCTGAATCCGGAAGGGCATTATTAAAAGTTGCTGACGGGCTTACCAATAAAAGGCCTGAAAGTTCTGAAATAACCGCAATGCATTTTCTTCCAACTGAAGAATTACACCATTACAATACAGACACTTATGAGGCAGACCGTTTTAAAGATGTTATTGAAGAATCTGTCGCTTTAAACAGAAATATCACTACTATGTTTAAGGCATCCGCAGATATCGATAGTGAAATTGTAAATGTTGCCAATAAAAGCAAGCACGATTTATTATTAATAGGACTTGGACATTCTATTTATGAAGGTAGTTTACTCGGAAAAGTACTCGGATTTACCACGCGTATCATTAATCCGGAAAAATTAATCAATACGGTTACCGGTAAGGAAAACATCTTAGAATCTGCTCCTTTTGATGACGGAACAAAACAAATTATATCCAGATCCCAGGTTCCTGTCGGAATATTGATTGACAAGGATTTGACTGATATTTCTACTGTTTTCATTCCGCTTTTTGATACAAAAGACTGGAATTTGATTCAGAATTATGTCCAGAAGTTTATTCAGAATATAAATGCCCGAATTACAATTTTGGATGTTGAAGGAAAAATTATGACCGATTTGGACACCAAAGAAAAAATCAGGCTTATGGAACAGGCAGCACCAAATCAGCTTTCATTAAAAACAGAAAGAGTTGTAGAAAAGGATTTTCTGGAAGAACAAAACCTGATGCTGATATCGATTGACAGCTGGAAATATCTGGTCGATACAAAAAGCCCATGGCTTCCAAACATACGGTCAACACTTATAATATCTGAAGATAAAAAGTAATTCATTTTATATTTAGAAAACACCAGGCACCTCTGATTGGAGTTGTCTGGTGTTTTTGATTATATTCTTTTTGATATATTTGCCCTCTTTTTTAATCATCAATAAAACAATGACAATACAAGATTTAATTGGCAGCTATTCCGTTTCAGGAAGCAATCAGGACGGTTCAGACGAAATGACTTATAAAGGTACACTTACCCTTTCTCTCGATGATAACAACCGGATTAAAGCCAAATGGATTATCAATAATCATGAACAAAAAGGTTCTGGATTTTTTAAGGATAACATTCTTGTAATTAATTTTAATTATAAAGGAGAAGATAAAAAGACATACAAAGGAGTAGCCGTTTACCGATGCATTACAAAAGATATTTTGGAAGGTTTTTGGTCTGAAAAACACGGAAATCCCCTTTATCTAGGAAGTGAACATTGCATCAGAATTGGAACTTCAGAAATACTGAACTAATATCCAATAAATAAAAAACCACTTATTTTACCTGAATAAATAAGTGGCTTGAAAAAGAAAAAAAATATCAATCAGGATTTGCTAATATTTTAAACAATTCGGCATTTGCAATATAGAACTGATTTTCGATGCTAATTTGCGAAAGTTTGGCACTCACCAGATTATTTTCCCTTGAATTGATCAGGAATATGGAGCTTTCGCCAAAAGAAAACAGCTTTTCTTCCGAATTCAGCATGGTGTTGTAATCTTTTACCAGATTATCAATTACGCCTTTCTGCCTTTTTAAAGAAGCAATTTCAGTCTGCTGTGCCTTGATTTTATTTTTAAGTTCCAGACGCTGCTGGTCAATGTCATACTTTAAATCCTGAATTTTAAGCTTCGCCAGTTTTAAGCTTCCGCGTTCTTTTCTTAGAAATATTGGAATACTAAAATCGACGTTAAATTTATAGTCATCGGTATTAAAAGAATCAAAATAAGAAGGTTCAGAAATATAATTGTATCCCACATTCAACTTTGGAAGCAACGAATTCGCTTTTAATTGCCTTCCAACTTCCAGTATTGACATTTTGGTTTCCAGAGCCTGAATTTTCGGATGAGAATCCAATCCTTCGACATCCACCATCATGGCGTCTGTCCTGAGTGTTTCTTCCAGGGTTTTAATTAAATTTTCTTCCGGTCTAACGGTATCATCGAGTTCTACAGGAACATTTTCGATCCATAAATAATTCGACAGATATAATTTCGCTTTTGCTAATTTCAAATTTCCGTTTTCTACATTTAATTCACGGTTTCGAACAGTAATTCCGGCTTCTACACTGTCAATCGAAGGAGCATCGCCCAATTCAATCAGTTTTTTTACTCCCTGAAAACGAGTACTTGCAAAGCCAAGATATCTTTTATACAATTCAGCTTCGTTATAACTCTTTCTCCATTCAAAATAGGCCTCGCTGGCTTTGTACAAAACCTCAATAGCCCTTAGTTTTCGCTGTGCATCACTCAGTTTCACCTGCAGTTTCCCTTCCCTTACATCGGCCATTCGCTGGTTGATAAACATTCCCTGACCTAAGGCAACATTGATTCCCAAAGAAGTCAGACCTGCATCAGGAGTACGATTTTGCGGATTATAATATTGGCCGTCTGTCTGGTCAAAACCTGCTTTGATTTCGATTCCGTACCAGGTTGGGATTTTAAAACTGCTGTTTAAAAGTGAATAATATTCGGTGCCTTTAAATTCTTTTTTATTGTAATCAACTTCAATTTTAGGATCAAAACCTCCACGGGCAACCATGAGTGCAGCCTGAGCAGTACTAATCTCAAGATTGGCCTGTTTTACCAGCGGGTGATACTTTTTTACATATCCTAAAAACTCACTGTAACTTAATTCTTCTTTATTAAAATCCTGACTGTACAAATTAGATAAGCCGAATAAAAATAAGAAAGAAACGAGCATTACAGCATATTTCAATTTATTTTTTGTCTTTACCATCCTTCGCTTCTTTTTCCTCTGCTTTATAATAATTTGGGGGGAAACCATTCAGGTTTCGCCATATTTCATACCATACTGACACTGTTTCAAGCAGAGCAATACTCTGTGCTCCCGCTCCAATGCTCAGTTCTTTTGGCCATTTATTATCCGGGCCATCAGGTGAAACAAGTACTCTGTATTTTCCATTGGAACTGATAAAATTTTCGATTGCCACAATTCTTCCGCCATAAGTTCCGTACGACAATCCCGGCCATCCTGAAAACACGATTCTCGGCCATCCGTCAAACCAAACACGAACTTTTGCGCCACGATGGACCAATGGAAGATCGATAGGATCTACATAAGTTTCTACCGCAATATCATAACTTGACGGCATAATGCTGACAATTGGTGTTCCTTCTTTGATTGTTTCTCCCAAACCTGCCAGTAAGGCACGGTTTACATAGCCGCTTTGAGGCGCTGTAATGTAATACAACCCGTTTCTAAGACTGTAATTAACATATTGATTCTGCAATTTATTCACCTGAGCTTCTGTATCATATTGTGTACTTAAAGCTGTGAATTTATCACTTTTTGATTTCGAGATTTTTTCGGTGTATTCAGCTGTAATTCGATTAATTTCTACTTTGGCATTTATCAACTCATTTTTACTGCTCAAAAGCTTGTTTTGCTGTGTCACTATATAAGCTTCAGATTCCTGAAGTTTCAGTCTTTTTTGTTCGACATCTGTAAGTGGCTTCAAACCTTCTTTATTAAGTGCTGTCGAACGGTCAAATTGGGTTTTGGCGATTCTTAACTGCGTTTTTATCGCTTCAAGATCCATACTGTCGCTCTTGATTTTCAATTGGGCCTGCCTGATTTTATTCTGGGCCTGCTGCAATTTTAATTCTCTTTCGGTATTAAGCGATTGCGCCTGAACTTCAAGTGAATTTACTTTATCTCCGTATGATTCAACCGCCATTTTTTTGGCATCCACCTGTTGTTTTGTGTTTCCAACAAGATTTGGATCCAGATAGTCTTCTTTTACCTCCGAAATAAAAACAATCGTATCTCCTTTTTTTACATAATCACCTTCCTGAACGTACCATTTTTCGATTCTTCCGGCAATGGCATTATGTACTGTTTGTGGTCTCTGATCCGGTTTTAAGGTCGTAACTGAACCGCTTCCGGAGATATTTTGTGTCCACGGAAGAAAAAGACAGGCTACGCAAAAGATCAAAAATCCGATGATTACCCTGTTTAATATTTTATAATGTGGTCTGCGGGCAACACTGGTAATAGATTTGTATTTGCCCGGAGTTATCAGTACATTATTATCTTTAGATATATTGAGCATGATTAAAGCTTTATGTCATTAATAATTTTTCCGTCATCGATCGTTATCATACGGTCACATTTGTTCTTCCAGATATCATTTTTAGAAGTTACAATTACCGTCCAGTCATTTTCTTCAGAAAGTAAAAAATCAATAATTTTACCTGAAGTCAGTTCGTCCATTTTATCAACAGGATCTTCCAGAAATAATATATTAGGTTTGTGAACAATACTTCGTGCCAGAAGAATCTTCTGGATATCTGAAGCAGAAAGCTCATTCCCTCCAGGATGTACCTGATGTTCCAGACCATTCGGAAATGTTTTAATATCAGGCGTCAGACCAACATTATCAAGAGCCCATTTGAGATCATCATTATTGAGTGTATCATTTCCGAAAAGGATATTTTCTCTAATGGTCCCGGCAAAAAGTGTATCTCCCTGCAAAAATGTTCCGGCCTGCGCTCTGTAGGTATCTTCGCTAAGACGGTTCATATAATTATCGGTTACATACATCGCTCCACTTTCGGGTTCAAGCAACCCTGACAATAAACGCAATAAAGTACTTTTTCCTGCACCATTTGTTCCTCTTAAAATTATCTTTTCACCCTGATTTATTTTCAGATTGATATTTTTAAGCGATTTTTTATTGTGATCCGGATAATTGTATCCTACACTTTCTGTTTCTATATTAATTCCGGTTTCAGTTATAGCAGATGTTTCCGGGATACATGAAATTTCCATATCCGTTACTTGTCCGATTTTCTCCAAAGAAGTCAGTACATCATAGAAAGACTCCAGTCCGAAAATGATTTTTTCAACCGAATTAATTAGCAATACAATTACAATTTCAGCTGCTACAAACTGCCCAATGTTCATTTGATGGTGAATTACCAGGAAACCACCAATAGACAATAAGGCAGCTGTAACAATAACTTTAAAAATAGTAAGCTGAATGTATTGCTTTTTCATTACCTGAAAATGCTTTTCACGATAATTTACGTATTTACTTACATACCCATCATTTCTTTCCAATGCATATTCGAAACCTCCTTTTTTACGAAAACTGTCGCGATTACGGGCAATTTCCTGAAGCCAGGCCGCTACTTTATACTTAAATTTGGATTCGTTAAGACTTGTTTCCAGTCCATCTTTATATGAAAACTTAAAAATTACATATAAAATTACGATAAACAAAAGACCAATTACGGTAAAGAAAGAATGATATAAAACCAATAATATAATCCCAAGACCCACCTGTAAAAAAGCGGTACAAAAATCCAGTAAAAGTTTTGCCGTCCCTTTCTGTACTGTCAGAGTATCAAAAAAACGGTTCGCTTTTTCCGGGGCATATTCAGAGTACATTTCCTTGAATTTGATTAACGGCATTCTGTAAGCAAATTCAAATGAGGAACGCACAAAGATTCGTTGCTGCAGATTTTCTACTATTCTAAGCTGTAAAATAGTCAGGATTCCACCGAAACCTACTCCAATTGTAACCAAAATGACAAGTACAATCCAGGAAACACTTAGCTGTCCGCTCTGAATAAAATTAATAATTGCCTGAATACCTAAAGGCAGTGAAAGATTTACCAATCCGGCAAAAGCAGCATAAAAAATGATTTGATATACATCGCGTTTGTCAAGATGAAGTAAATTGTAAAAACGTTTTAATGGTGTCATGAATTTATATTATAAATACAAAATTAACAGATAGATACTAATATACGGCAAAAACCGCATTAAGGTATTAGAATTTATTCTAAACCTCTTTAAAAAACAAGTATTTATGCTATAAATTCGGGAGGCGGTAAATGAATTTTACCATGAAAACCAAATGAGAATATTTGATTATCTATATAGCTTTTTCTTTTTGCACTAATTTGAAAGTACAAAACAGGCATTGAAGTGTGTAAAGGCACCAAATAGTCTAAAGAAGGAACTCCTTTTGCAAGCTTAGTGGTTTTCGTTTCTTTTGTTTCGTAGTCGTCCAGCTCTTCCGGAATTCCGTCACAACTGAATATTTTTTTTAGAAAGTTACAGGTAATTCCTGTCATTGTATTTGTTTCGGCATTATCAGCTATAATACGCCCAAAACTATTTGATACATTAATACTGCTAATCAGAAAGTACCCGATTAGCAATGCCTGAAGGCATTTACATAAGATACTATTTTTAATACTGCTCAACATATTCCTGTTCTTAAACGGGCGCAAGTTAGGACGAAATTTTATGGCCAACATTAAAATAACATTAGAATTGTCTTCTGTTCTGTTATTTTTTTCTTAACAAGATTTAAAAAAATAGCCGGAATATTTTTATTCCGGCTATCAATATTTCTGGTAAGCGTCATTCGAAATTTTACTATTTCTTATCAATTTTATAGAGTCTTCCCCCATCGGTTACAGCATACAAAGCTCCGTCATGTCCCTGAGTAATATCTCTAAATCGCTGACCCTCGCCAGCAAGAAGTCTTTCTTCACCAATAACACGGTTGTTTTCAATCGCAAGACGTACTACGTGTTTCCCACTCAATGCACCTATAAATAAGTTATTTTCCCATTCAGGAACGCGACTTCCGGTATAAAAGGTCATACCACTTGGCGATACAACAGGATCCCAATAATAGACTGGTTGCTTCATACCTTCCTGTTGCTGAATTCCGGCACCTATTTTTGCTCCCCCATATTCAATTCCATAGGTGATAACCGGCCATCCGTAATTACTGCCTGCCTCTAATCTGTTAATCTCATCTCCTCCGCGTGGTCCGTGCTCACTAAGCCAGATCTCACCCGAAACCGGATGAAGTGCCAGACCTTGTGGATTTCTATGTCCATACGTATATAATTCAGCCAGGGCTCCAGTCTGACCCAAAACAGGGTTACCAGAGGCAGGCTGTCCATCTTTTGTAATTCTGACTACTTTTCCCAGACTTGCCGTCAAAGATTGCGCTAATGGTCTGGTTGCAAGAACAGATCGTTCACCTGTACTAATTATAAGATTTCCTGTTTTGTCGAAAAGGATACGGCCTCCATAATGATCATCACTAGGATTAGCCGGAGTAGTACGATAAATTACCACTGCATTTTCTATTGTTTTTTCATCATTTGATAATTTTCCTTTTGCAACAGCAGTAATATTTCCACCGGCTACTGCTTCTGAAAATACCCAATAAATCATTCGATTTGTGGTAAAATCAGGGTCAATACACAAACCTAAAAGTCCTCCCTGACCAGAAGCATTCACAGCAGGAATACCAGTAATAGCAGCACTAACCTCTCCCGTTGCTTTAACAATGCGCAGATTTCCTCCCTTTTGTGTAACTAAAAGCTTTCCATCAGGAAGCATTTTTACACCCCATGGACTTGTCAGGCCCGAAGTAATAATCTTTGCTTCATATTCAGTATTAGTCTGTAGACCACCTATACGGGTCTGGCCTTCAAATGCAGCTGTATATTTTGTATTGGGCGGATTATTTTCTACAGGATCTGTTGGCGTTCCCGGATCGTTATTAGGATCTTTATCATTCGAACAACTAAATAGAAATAATAATGCAGTCGAAAGAATTAGAATGTAATTTGTGCTTTTCATTGTATTTGGGATTTAAAAATTTAAAAATATATTATTTATTGTAATAAAATAGTTTGTTTAAGTTATTTCTCTTCAAAAATCAAAAATAATATCCAGAAAAAATTATATAATTCGCTTTCTGGCTTATATAATTCGGCGCAATTTAAGGTAACATTTGATTTTAAAAATCATTACAAATAATGATGTTCTAAAAATCCGGCAGTTCTATATTTGAAAAAAAAAACTTTTCTGTTTTTTCATGAAACGCTATTAAAATCGTTGCAAATACCAAGCTTAATTGAAACGCTAAGCACATAATAATATAAAGAATAATTAAAATGAACTATTACATACTTCAGCAGGATCCAAGGATAATAGAACAACCCTCACTTTTAAGTTGTCCTGAAAATATTGATCCTATAGCTCTTGTTGGCGGAAAAAAATTACCTGTACCCAATACCCCTATTTGTCTTTCACTATCACCTCGAAGCAGTGATTACCGAGGTTGCATTATTGATGGAATAGTAACCTTATTTCACAAATATTTTATTACTGAACTTATCCGGCTCGGAGTCGATAACTTCCAGAGTTTCCCGGTTGAACTTACAAATCCTGAAGGAGAAATTGAGATTGCTTACTCATTGATTAATATTATAGGACTGATAAAAGCTGTAAACGAAAAGGAAAGTGTAATGAAGCCACGGTATGGTGGCTGGGGTGCTAATCTGTACTCTTTCAAAATAGACCCGGCAAAAACTATGGGACAACGACTTTTCAGGCTTGCAGAGGCTCCAACTCTTATCATTATTGATGAATGGCTTAGAGAAAAACTACTGGTATTTAATCCTCCGGGAGTACTTATGCTGCCTACAGAAAGGTATGATGGCTGGGGATAATAAGCCTTCCATATAAATTACAGAAAATGTAAACAATCAGAGTTGGATTTAAATCCAAAATATGTATGGAAAAATTTATTTATGTTCATATATACATTCCATACTACGGATCTCAACTTAGCTGCCAGATGGAGAAAAAACAGGGTACAATTATTTAAGCACTTGCCTAATTCCACAGACATTCTCTTCTTTATTTCAGGCATTTTTAACATCTTGACATTAAAAAAAAAGCCATTTCTAAAAGAGATGGCTTTCTATTTTACAAAAACTATCTTTTGTTAGTTCATTTAATTAAAATTGTAATATCTACCTATCACTTGACTTACACTAAAAACTTTCTTAAAATCAAATAAACATTGGTATTCTAACATTTATTTTTATATTTGCGTTATTTTTATTTATTCTAAATAATTAAAAAAATAAGCCAATTTTAAACCTTTTGGATTTTAAGGTATCAAATAATCATTTGATACTTTTGCCAAAAACTTATTTAACATTTTTATGAAAAATAATTTACTTGTTTCTTTTGCTTTAACTATCTCATTATTTGTTAATGCCCAGCAAAAAAATACTTTATTAGACCAGTCTTTCTGGAAAACAGCTCCTAATGTCGAAACTATTAAAGCTGAAATAGCAAAGGGCAATAATCCTTCAGCAGCTACAGCAAATGCTTTTGATGTTGTTGTAATGGCAATTAATAATGATGCTCCAACAGAAACGATAAAATTCTTATTGGAACAACCGGGCAATGAGGTAAACAAACCAACACACGATAACCGAATTTACCTTCATTGGGCTGCAGGAAAAGGAAATGCTGAAATTGTAAAATACCTGATTGCAAAAGGTTCAGATATAAATTTAGAAGACAGCCATGGAAGTTTTCCTATTACGGCAGCAGCCAGCAGTGGTCAGAACAACTCCGAAATCTATGAAGCTTTTTTCAAAGCTGGAATAGATCCTAAGAAAAAATACCAAAACGGTGCCAACTTATTGTTATTAGCCATTTCATCGGATAAAGAATTAAAAGCTGCCGATTATTTTACTACAAAAGGAATGTCTTTAAAAGATGTAGACAATGACGGAAATACCGCTTTTACATACGCAGCAAGATCCGGAAATATTCCGCTTTTGAAAAAACTTATTGAAAAAGGAGTTAAACCAAACGACAATGCACTTTTTACTGCTGCACAAGGGAGCCGCAGAGAAAGTAATACAATAGAAACCTATAAATATCTGATTGAAGAAGTTAAAATTAAACCAACTGCACTTAACAAATCGGGACAAAATGTACTGCACATTTTGGCAGGTAAACCAAACCAAACAGAAATCATCAAATATTTTATAATCAAAGGCGTAGATGCAAATAAAGCTGATAAAGAAGGAAATACGCCATTAATGGTAGCCTCAGCTGCCAGAGAAACTTCTGTTTTAGAATTTTTGCTTCCTACTTCAAAAAATGTAAATGCTCAAAATTTAAAAGGCGAATCTGCATTGACAAATGCAGTGAGATCAGGATCTCCGGAAGCAGTAAGTTTGCTTTTAGCTAAAGGTGCCGATATAAATGTAAAAGACAAAGACGGTAACAATTTAGGTGTTTATCTCGTACAATCTTATCGCCCTCAAATGATGGGACGAGGCGGCGATAACGCTAATGCAAAACAAGATCCGTTTGCTGCCAAAATAAAATTAGTACAGGATAAAGGATTAAATCTGGCAACTCCACAAAAAGACGGAAATACATTATATCATATAGCTGTTATTAAAAACGATTTAGCTTTACTGAAAAAAATTGCAGATTTAAATATTGACATCAACGCCAAAAACAAAGATGGTTTAACAACTTTGCATAAAGCAGCAATGGTTGCCAAAGATGATACTATCTTAAAATACCTTATTTCTGTTGGTGCCAAAAAAGAAGTAACAACTGAATTCGATGAAAGTGCTTATGCTTTAGCCAAAGAAAACGAATCGCTTACTAAAAGCAATGTTTCTGTTGATTTTTTAAAGTAAACCATCATACAATTTCAATTTTTTAAATTTCAATTCCAATAAAACAAATCAATTTCAAATGAAATCTATTCTTAAAACTGCTCTAACGGCCGCCCTTATATGCCTTGTTTCTTTTAATATAAATGCACAATCAAGCAAATACAAATGTATGCTGCAAATGTCAAACTACATGGGAGAAGGTGCTTATGTGGTAGTATCACTTATCAATGCTAAAGGAGAATATGAAAAAACACTTTATGTGATGGGCGACGACAAAAAATGGTACAGTTCTTTAAAAGAATGGAACAAATTTTACGCTAAAAAAACAGAAGATATCAGCGCCAAAACCGGAGCATCTGTCACAGGTGGAGACCGCAGTATCACTACAATTGAAATTGATAATGCTAAAATAAATAAAGGATACAAATTACGTTTTGAATCGGCTGTTGAAGATCAGAAATATTATGTAAACGATCTTGAAATTCCGCTTACAACTGAAGGGCTTGCCGCAAAAACAGATGGCAAAGGATACATCAGATACGTAAGACTTAACAAAATATAATACGATTACATTTTAGAATACCACTCAATGACTCTTTCTTTCTGGCGTTACGCGCATCTGGCTTTGGCCTTATTTTCTTCAGTATTTTTAATTTTGGCTTCGGTAACCGGAATAATTCTGGCAGTCGATGCGGCACAGGAAAAAACTTTGCCGTACAAAACAGCCAATTTTGATCAGATAACTTTAGGCGAAACACTGCCAATATTAAAAAAGGCGTATCCAGAAATTACAGAATTAAGTGTCGATTATAATCAGTTTGTAACCTTACAGGCAATTGATGAAGACGGAAATGACATCAATGCCTATATTGATCCTAAAACCGGTAAAACTTTAGGAACACCAGTTAAAAAAAACGAATTTATTCAATGGATTACGGGTTTTCACCGCTCTTTGTTTCTTCATGATGCAGGACGATTTTTTGTGGGCGTAATCTCTTTTTGTTTAGTACTAATAGCAATTTCGGGTTTCGTGCTTGTCTTAAAAAGACAATGCGGAATCCGAAATTTCTTTTCTAAAGTCATCAAGGAATATTTTGCCCAATATTACCATGTTGTTTTAGGACGTCTGGCTTTAATTCCGATTTTGATTATTGCGCTTACCGGAACGTATTTATCGCTCGAAAGATTCAACTTTTTTATGGGTGATGAAAAAGCTAAACCTGTAAAAACAGAACTTTCGGCAGAAGCTAAAAAAAATTCCATCTTTAAAAGTACACTCCTTTCTGACGTAAAAAAAATCGAATTCCCTTTTACAGATGATCCTGAAGAATATTACATTATTGAATTAAAAGACCGCGAGATTGAAGTCAATCAGGTGAATGGTACAGTTATTTCACAAAAAAACTCTCCTTTCACTGTTCAGTTATCTGCGTTAAGTCTTGATCTTCATACAGGAAGAATTAATGCAGTCTGGGCTATTATTTTGGCTTTAGCCTGTATCAATATCCTTTTCTTTATTTATTCGGGTTTTGCGATTACCTTAAAAAGACGATCCAGCCGAATAAAAAACAAGTTTAAAGCCAATGAAAGCAGTATTATTCTGTTAGTAGGTTCTGAAAACGGAAGTTCTTTAAGATTTGCCAATGCAATTTTAAAACAGTTAATTAATCAGGGACACAAAACTTTTATAACTGAATTAAACAGCTTTACTGTTTACCCAAAAGCAGAACATATTATTGTCTTTTCTTCGACACACGGTTTGGGAGATGCACCTTCAAACGGAACGCAATTTAAATCGCTTTTACATAAGCAGAATCAACAACAGAAAATCAGCTTTTCGGTAGTTGGTTTTGGTTCAGAATCGTATCCTGATTTTTGCCGGTTTGCAGTTGAAATTGATCAACTGTTAGAACATCAAAACTGGACAGAACGTTTTCTGGAACTGCAGACCGTAAATGATAAATCGGCAGTTGAGTTTGTAAACTGGGTGAAATTGTGGAGCAAAAAAACCGGAATTCCTTTAGCCACTACCCCATCTTTATATAATCACGTTCCAAAAGGACTTCAAAAACTGATGGTTTTAGACAAAACAGCGATTTCTGAAGCTGAACATACTTTTATCCTGACCCTACGTGCCAACATGAGGGCTAAATTCAGTTCGGGAGATTTGCTTGCGATTTATCCGGCTAACGATTCCCGCGAACGCCTCTACTCTATCGGAAATCATTCCGGTAACATTCAATTGGTTGTAAAACTGCATCCTCACGGATTGGGTTCGGGATTTTTAAATAATCTTGAAGCCGGAAATACTATTAAAGCCCGAATCATAAACAACAAGGATTTTCATTTTCCTTCCAAAGCCTCAAAAGTGGTTATGATTTCAAACGGAACCGGAATTGCTCCTTTTCTTGGCATGATTGAGCAAAACAAGAAAAAAACAGAAACCCATTTGTACTGTGGTTTTAGAATGGAAACTGAAACCGTTATCGGTTATAAAAAGTTTTCACACGAAATGATTCAGAAACAAAAGCTTACAAGTTTTCATCTGGCTCTTTCGCGTGAAGCCGAACATATTTACGTGATGGATTTAATAAAACGTGATACAGCTTTTTTTATTGATTTATTACAACAAGGCGGTATTATTATGATTTGCGGTTCGCTTGCCATGCAAAAAGATGTTGAAACAATTCTGAACGAATTATGTCTGGTAAACAGTATTAAAAATCTTTATGATTATAAGAAAAATGGACAATTATTAACTGATTGCTATTAATAATTTTATGTCGAATGAAATTCTCTTATTGTAAAATTTTATTTCTTTTTATACTTTTCTGGAGCTTTTCCGGGCATTCGCAGGTATTGCGAAAAAGAACTACTTTGCTTATGGGAGGTCGTTTTGATATTAGCATTGTAGCTCAGGATTCGCTAACGGCTGAACAAAATATAAACGAGGTAATTGCAGAAATCAGCCGTATCGAAAGTCTTATTTCAGACTGGAAACCGGATTCACAGGTTTCTGAAGTGAATCAGAATGCAGGAATCAAGCCTATAAAAGTAGATCGTGAGGTTTTTGAATTGACACAAAGAGCCATTCGGTTCTCTGAAATTACAAACGGTGGTTTTGACATTAGTTTTGCTGCTTTAGACCGGGTTTGGAAATTTGACGGTTCGATGACCGAAATGCCTTCGGCGGAAGCCATAAAAAAATCGGTTGAGAAAGTAGGTTATAAAAATATTGTTTTAGACAGCGTTCAATCGACAATTTTCTTAAAGTTAAAAGGAATGAAGATTGGTTTTGGTGCATTAGGCGAAGGATACGCAACCGATAAATGCAGAACCATGATGCTCGCAAAAGGCATAAAAGCCGGAATCATAAACGGATCCGGCGATATGAGTACCTGGGGAAAACAACCTAATGGAGAAGACTGGAAAATCGGAATGACGAATCCGTTTAAGCCTGAAAAATTGCTGGCAGTTGTTCCGTTGAATCAGGGTGCTGTTACCACATCAGGCAATTATGAAAAATATGTTGTTTTTAGCGGTAAACGATATTCTCACATTATAAATCCGGCAACCGGTTATCCTGCTACAGGTTTGTGCAGCGTGACTGTTTTTGGTCCAAATGCCGAAACTGCAAATGGATTAAGCACTTCTATTATGGTTTTAGGTAAAGAAGAAGGTTTGCTTTTACTGCAAAAATTTCCGGAATACAGTTCTGTCATGATTACTGATAATGGAAAGGTAATTAAGTCTAAGAATTTTAAGATTTCTAAGTTTAAAGCTAAATTTTGATTCTATTTAACCGCTTTTATAGGTTATTTATAGTTTGCCTTTCAAATCCATCATTCCGTGAAGAATTCTTTCGACTTCTATTTCGTCTTTGATATAATTGTGTAAAAGATAATATGCTCGCCTGATTTAAAACCCAATATTCCTTTAGTAATTATATCATAGTTTCTTCCAAGTTCTGGATTATTTGCCAAATCGTCACATGTTGATAAAATCAAACCATAATACTTTTCAGCTTGCATTTCAGACCAGGTTTCAATTGTATAATCCCAAATTTCAGATAAATCATCAACAGCTTTGTTGGTTAAATAATATTTAGCCATTTGATTTTTTTCTTGCTTTTAGAACTTCAAGATACTTTTTAGCATCAAAATCTACTGCACGTCCACTATCAATTCCTTCATTTATTGCTTTTCTTAAAGCAATTATCTTATTTTCTTCATCTTCTAAAAGACGAAGGCCCGCTCTGACAACTTCACTTGCGTTATTGAATCTTCCATCATTAACACTATTTTCAATAAAACTCTCGAAATGATCACCAAGCGATATAGAAGTATTTCGTCCCATAATTTTTTTTAGCTAAGTTACCAAAAAATGGTAACTTTTCAAATTGTCGTGATTTTTTTGGAATCTTGTATAACTACCTCCTATTCGAAGACTCCCTTGTCAAAACCTCCGTATTTAAAAAAGTAATTTCTTTAACCTCATCATTTTTAGAAGATTTTAGATTTTTAATAATGATTTCTGCAGCCGCCTTACCCATTTTTTCTGCAGGATGTGTTATAGTTGATAAAGTCGGATCAATAATTTGAGAAATTGGGTCATTATTAAAGCCAATAACAGCAACATCATCGGGAACTTTTATTCCTCTTTTCTTTGCGGTCTGAACAGCACTTACGGCAATAATATCACCAGCTGCAAATATACCATCCGGAACTGGCTTTAAATCAAACAATTTATTGCTAGCCTTTACTCCATCTTCATACGTAACTGATTTTAAATTCACAATAAGTTCTTCATCTACAGGCAAATTATGATCTTTTAAGGCTTCGATGTAACCTCTTCTTCTTTCATTATATAAATTACCAAACTCAGATCCTGCTGTTAAATGTGCTATTCGGAGACAACCCTGTTCTATAAGGTGTTTGGTTGCTTTATAGCCTGCTGAATAGTTATCAATGACAACCCTGAAAGTATTAAAATCTTTTGGTACCCTGTCGACAAAAACAAGCGGAATATTATTGTTTGAAAATTGTAAAAAATGTGATGTATCCCTGGTTTCCATAGCCAATGAGCAAATAACACCGCTCACACGATTACTATACAAGGATTTAGCCATATTCACCTCTTCTTCTGACGAGTCATGTGACTGCATAATAATTACCGTATAACCGGATTTTTGAGCTGCAATCTCGATGCCACTAATCAACGAAGACAAGAAAGGCTGTGTAACCGTCGGAATCAAAACACCTATGGTTTTGGTCTTATTTCCACGTAAACCTGCGGCCAGAGTATTAGGTACAAAACCCATTTCTTCAGCAGTTTTTTTTACTTTTTTTATGGTTTTATCACTAATCGTGTGATGATCCTGTAAAGCCCTGGAAATCGTTGAAGTTGCTAAATTCAGCTTTTTAGCAATATCATATATTGTTACGTGTTTATTTTCTTCCATGAAATAAATAATATAATGAGTGTAAAGATAGCTATTTTCTATTTGAAGTAATCTTCCAGAAACCGAAGAACTAAAACAATACCATTGTCTTTTTGCCTGAAGTTTTTTTCCTATATTTCCGGCCTGAATAATTGAAAAGCATTAAAATAAAACAGACTAACATGACCAAATCACTTTATAAACTGTCAAACAGAAACCTCAAAAACATACTAACTGCGGTAATTGTTTATCTGTTTTCTGCCCCAGCTTATGCACAGACTGAAAGCAGAAACTGGAATGGTAAAAAATGTGCCGTTGTACTAACGTATGACGATGCTTTAAACATTCATCTTGACAAGGTCATTCCAATGCTTGATTCGTATCAGTTTAAAGGAACTTTTTATCTCATAGGCTCGTCGCCTGTTGTATCTGAGAGAATTCCTGAATGGAGAGCCGCTGCTAAGACAGGACATGAACTGGGTAATCATACCTTAAATCATCCTTGTAATGGAAATTTGCCAGGGAGGGAATTTGTAACATCGGAAACTGATTTGTCGAAATATACTGTTGCGAGAGCGGTTAAGGAAACCCGGATTACAAACAGTCTACTAAAAGCGATTGACGGTAAAACCGAGCGTACGTTTGCTTATCCGTGTGGGGATTTTACCACTAATGATACGTTGTATTATAATTACTTAAAAAATGATTTTGCTGCTGCCCGGGGAGTTTCTCCAGGTTATTTAAGTATGAAAGGAGTAGATTTTTCTAATGTAAATTCTTTTTTCCAAAACGGAAGCACGGCAGAACAAATGATTGCTCAGGTTGAAGAAGCGGAGAAAAAAAGTTCTTTTATCGTTTTTCTGTTTCACGGTGTGGGTGGTGAACATCCTTTGAATATAGATCTGGAAGAACACCGAAAATTACTGGAATATTTAAAGAAAAGAAAAAAAGATATTTGGGTTGCGACAATGGTGGATGTGGCAAAATATATCCGTGAAAATCAAAATAAATAAATTGCTGCTGACACAAAATTATGTGGAAACACTTCATTTTTATGGAGAAAATTTAAATCGTGTTATTTATATTTGCACAGTTCATTCCCCAAATAACTGAATATGAAAAAAATATTATTTATTGCCTTATTGACATTTTGCATCAGTACCAAAGCACAGGTTGTAGGCCTGGAAATTGGAGATATTGCCCCGGAGATTGATTTACCCGATACAAAAGGAGAAAAAGTCGCACTTTCCTCTCTAAGAGGTACAATAGTATTGGTTGACTTTTGGGCTTCCTGGTGCGGTCCATGCATCAAAGAACAGCCGGAATTATTAAAACTATACAATACTTATTCTGAAAAACTTTCTATTTACGGAGTATCTCTTGATACAAAAAAGCCTGTCTGGACAGGAACAATTGCAAAACTGAAACTGCCATGGACACAGGTGAGCGATTTAAAATACTGGAGCTCTCCTACTGTTGCAGATTATATGGTACAGGCTTTACCTCATAATTTATTGCTTGACAAAAACGGAATTATTGTAGCAAAAAATATTCATGGCGCCAAGCTTGACCAATTGGTCAAAGAATTAACTGGCAGTTAATCCTGATTGCATTCTTCTTTCGCAAATTATCATAGTCGGGAGAATTTTAATTTTGAAAACCACTTTTATTATATTTCTAAAATAGCTGTCGATTTATTTGGCAGCTATTTTTTTTATCATTTACTTTGTTATTCAAAGTACTTTTAAAAACTAACAAAACTATGAATACATTCTAATTTAAATTATTTTTTCATCTAAATACTTTGAAATTCAAAGAACTTTTAAAACATATAAAAACAATGAAAGATTACATTATTGAGAAATTATACGAATGCACCAAAAAACCTTATCAAAAGTATTTTAAACGAAATACACCCTGGGAAGTTGACAAAGCAACGCTCCTGAACTATCCGGAAGGAACTTTAGGAAACAGTTTAGGCAACTTTCTTCATACTAATCATTTTGATATACAACCTAAATTAGAAGATCATGATGTCATTCATGTATTAACCAATACCGGGATTTCTGTAACTGATGAAATCGGGATGCAGTATTATCTTTTAGGAAACGGAAAAAGAAGTCTGTACTTATTTTTGGTTATTCTTTCTGGCACACCTTTTTATCCAAAACAAATTGGATATTTTATTAAACAATACAAACGTGGCAAAAAAGCGCATTCATTTTATTATCTGAATTTTTCTAACATGCTTTTGGTACCCGTTAAAACTATTCAACACATTTTTAATATTTAAAATTATGACAACTATCAATAAAAAACTTTCAGAGGAAACACAGTCTACTGAATTGTAATTGGGACTTTTATAATTAGTACTGTTTTATTTACCGTTTATATGTTCAGCAATAAAAATTCTAATGTTTTGGTATTTGCTTTTCCGTTTGTTGTTTCAGCTTTGCTTTTAAATGGAATTATGTTGTTGCATCTGACAGGTCGTTTTGTAAAATTTTATGAGGAACGAAAAGATATTGCGGTTAAGATTTTACTGTTGTTGAGTAATATTCCTATTGCGGTTTTGTATTATGTGATTGCTATGAAAGGGTGATTATTGAAATGCGAAAAAGCTGTAAAAGCGACGTTCGCCGTTAATTATACTTACGAAAAATTGAAACTGAGCTCTTTCGGAGAAACAAAAGGCTTATGCAAAAGTCCGTAAATTTCAAAAATAAGTAATTATACTTAACGTCTATTAAATAACATTCAAAGCTCTGCCTGATTTACATGATCACGTTGTACAAAAATATCTCCTGCTGAATACAAGTAAAATTCTGATATTTTTGACACTACATAAAATTTGAAAACTTCATCGTCTAATTGCTGCAAATCTTCTACCTTAATTGGAGTAAGAAATTTAGATTTAAAAGCGTAATCATCTTTAAATTTAATATTTTGTTGACTAACAATCTCTTCGAACTGTTTGCGATTAGATTTTTTAATATCAAATTCTATCTTTTCTAATTCATTATATAGTTTTGAAATTTTCTGATACTCTACAGAAGTTCCTTTTTTCTGGTCAAGATTCTCTTTTGCTATTTGTGATAACAACCCATTTAGGTCTCTTTGATTGGCAGTGATAAGTTTTTCTGATTGTTCTAAAAGTAAAGTTCTTGAAAGATTATTATTTCGTTTTTCACATGAAATAAAAAGTATTATCACTAATGCTAATGAAATTTTCAATTTTGCAGATCCGTTCATCGTGGTTTTGAATATTTTGTTAACTAATCGCTTATGCTAATTTTATAAAAATCAATTAGCCGCAGGAAGCACAATCCCGCCCTGATCAATCAAATAAAGCAGCGTAGTCATAGTAGCCGCACCAAGTTCCAATTCTCTTTTGTTAATGGCATCAAATTTATCATTTGCAGCATGATGGTAATCAAAATAACGTTGTGAATCCGGTTTTAAACCTGCCTTAACAATCGCTTTTGAGGTCAAGTGACCAATATCTGAACCTGCATGACCAATGGTGAAACTATGCACTAAATAAGGTTCGAAATAATCCTTAAAGCCTTGTATTTTCTTTAAATTGGCATCATCTGCTTCTATTGAAAATCCTCTTGGTGTAAATCCGCCCGAATCGCTTTCTAAAGCAAAAATGTGGTTCTCGTTCTTTTGTTTTGAAACCTCTTCGTATTTTGCACCGCCTTTCCCGCCGTTTTCTTCGTTCATAAATAAAACGACACGAATTGTATTTTTTGGCTTATAATTTAAATTTTTAAGAATACGAACCACTTCCATACTCTGCACCACTCCTGCCCCGTCATCATGAGAACCGTCTGCCAGATCCCAGGAATCCAAATGACCACCCACAACCATAATATTTTCAGGAGTTACGGTTCCTTTTATTTCTCCGATTACGTTGTATGAAAGAACATCCGGCAATGTCTCGCAGGACTGTTTGAAATAAAATCGTAATGCAGGATTAATCTTTAAAGTGGCGCTTAATAATTCGGCTCCATTAGTACTGATGGCAGCAGTTGGAATATATTGCTCTTTTGGCAAATCGCCATAACTCTGGGCTCCGGTGTGCGGAAAATCATCTAAACGCAAATTCATCGAACGGACAATTGTTCCAACTGCTCCGAGTTTGGCCGCTTCTTTTGCTCCTGCAAATCTTTGGTCTACACAAGCTCCGTAGGATTTAAAAGTCTCTATGTTTTCAGGATTCATTGGTCTGTTAAAAAACACGATTTTTCCTTTTACTTTATCTCCTAACGTTTTTAATTCTTCTATACCCAGTACTTCGATGACCTCAGCCGTAAGTCCGGCTTTTGGTGTTGCAATTGAGCCTCCTAAGGCACAAATTGGCACCGTTGTTTTTACTTTTCCATCCAGAATAAAAGCAGTTTCTTTTTCTCCACGTACCCAATGCGGCACCATTACTTCCTGAAGATATACTTTATCCAATCCTAAACCTTCTAATTGTGTTTTTGTATAATTAATTGCCAATTGGGCATTTTGAGATCCCGATAAACGCGCTCCAATATCATTAGACAAATACTCTAACCACGTATAACATTTCGAATCGGTTAAAGCTTTTTTATAGAACAGTTTGATGTTTTTTTCTTCGTTTGATTGGGCAAAAGATAACAATCCGCTTAAAATTGAAACGGTCAAAAGAATTGTTTTTTTCATGGTTTTTTGTAGGTTTTGGGGTTATCGGACATTACACCGTCAGTTCGAGTGTTTTGTTTAAAAATGCGATAGTTTTTTTAAACAAAATGTATCGAGAACCTTAGTACTAAAAAAGTTTCTCGATACAATTTTTAATCATAAAGCTATCGCATTCTTATTAAAAATCACTCGAAGTGACGAATACAATCATTGACTTAATAGTCTCTGACTTCTTCAACAAAGAAACAAAAATTCTTCAAAACTGTCAGATTTTTTCCTCAGTCATTTTACAAAAAAAGCCCTGATTACAAATTATTTGCTTTGCAATCAGGGCTTATAAAATTTCTCAGCTAAAAATTATCTTACTTCGAGAATTTTATTTTTTGTACCTATTCCGTTTTCGTTAAAGGCTTCAATAGTAAAGTAATATTTTGTGCCTTTATCCAGACCTCTAAAATCATACGAATTGTCTCCGTAAACCATAATGCTGTTGTACAATTTATCAGGGGCAATTCCGTAATAAATGTGATAACCCGTTGCGTCAATTTGTTTTTTCCATGAAATTAGAGCATTTCTTGAATCTGTTTTATTTCTGTCGACTTTGAAAGAAGTAACGGCTTTTGGTTTGGCTGACAATCCGTTTCCGAAAACCCTGAAATCTGAAATAGCAAATAAACCCGAGGCATTATGAATATTCTCCATTTTGATATACCGTGCTTTAATCGATTTTGAGAGTTCTACATAATCATGTGGAGCATCTTTATCATTTTTAGATTTATCTACAACCAATTTCCAGTTTACAGTATCATCAGACATTAAGATTTTATATTGGTAATAAATATCCATCGCTTTGTTGTACTGAGTCGCTTTGTGATCTGCGTAGTTGATTTGCAGGGCGTTGATTTCCATCTGTCGACCTAAATCCATTTGAAGCCATTCGCCGGGATTTCCGGTTTTGGCAGACCAATACGACTGAATATTTTCATCAGTCAAGTTTTCAGGACCGTAGCAAAATTTTTCATAGACTTTTTTTCCGCCATTGTCCATTCGGTGTGTTTCGACTTCCATACATTCTTCAGATGAAGAAACCGTTACAGGCTTTTTGTACGAAAGCAGCATCCATCCTGATGAAGCGTCTTTTGTCTGATCCCGCTGACTTGTTGGAAGTACAATTGGAAAATCACCGTAAGCAGTTATCGAATACATTACATCATCTTTATCAAATCCAGCTGGAAACATATCGATTCTACGTTCAAAGCGATCTTTAATGGATATTTTACAGGTTCCGGTGTTCCAGTAATTTCCGTAGTTATCTGCAAAAGTATTTCCGTGTCCCGCACCAATTACAAATCCGCCAGGTTTATATGACATTGGATTATGCTTTTGATACGTAAAAGGTCCTAACGGATTATCTCCTACATGAACGCCGTTTGCATAGCCTTTAAATTCGGTTGCCGGTGCGCCGTACTGCATGTAATATTTTCCGTTGTGTTTGGTCATCCAAGCCCCTTCAATAAAATTTCCCCAGGGAGCAGGTTCCATATCATTGTTTGGACCAAAACGTTCCCAGCCATGTTTTGCAGGATCGAGAATAGCTACTTCTTTGATTTGTCCGTAAGGCTTTTGAATATCTTCAACCTCTGTCGCTTTGTACAATGTAGCATAATCAGCCTGATTTCCATTTGGTAGCCAGGTTTTATAATCAACCTCAACGCCTACGAGAGGCAGTTTTCCGCTTGAACCGTAATACATATAGACTTTTTTATCATCGTCCTGAAAAATGGCCGGATCCCATGTAGGAAGCATTGCGGTGTTTACATGGCGTGACCATCTTCCTGATTTTGGATCTGCTGTTTTCCAGATGGGATGATCTCTTTTCCAGGTCGAACCTACATAAAACAAAGTATCATTGACCACCCACGCAGCCGGTGCGCATTGATCATCATCGCCCGGCTGTCTTTGGAAACTTCCGTAAACAAAATTCCAGTCGGACATATCTTTACTCCAAAAGAAACCTGCCTGATTGGTTGCAAACAGATAATAATCGCCTTTATACGTAATAATTACGGGATCTGCACTTGATCGACGGGATTCCGGAATTCCGTTATGATTATGTGTCGTATAATTATAACCGATATTAATTGGATTGCAATACGTTGTCGCAGTTCTGGCAGGATCAAACCATTCTGTTTTTTGTGCGCTGATATTACTATTAAAGCCTATCAAAAACAGCAAAAGCGATATTGAAGACAATTTACACATTTTCTTTATTTTTATATTTTAAATCTTTTTATTGGGTATAAGTTATTCCTTGTTCTATAACTCTTTACTTCTTACTTCTTACTTCTTACTTCTTACTTCTTACTTCTTACTTCTTACTTCTTACTTCTTACTTCTTACTTCTTACTTCTTTAACCTCTCGATTAGTAGTTCCGGTTCATTTGTCGTAATGTAATTGAATTTATTAGCGATAATCCAATCCATATCTGCAGCTTCATTTACGGTCCAGACATTCAGTATAACCTGATTGTCTTTGGCTTCCTGAATCCATTCCGGATGTTTTTTAAAAACCGAATAATGATAATCGATACCATTGATATGATCTGCTTTTACCTCTTTCGGAGATTTATTTCCTTCCAGATATTGCAGGGAAGCCTTTGAATCAATTGATCTGATTTGTTTTAGGATGTCATAATCAAAACTGATGTAGCAGGTGTTTTTATTTGCTTTTAACTTTTTGATGATTTCTACCGCTAGCACAGCAGTCTTTTTTCCTCTTTCCTTGCTGATTTCCGAAGGTTTTATTTCGCAGACAAAAAGCGTTTTTTTATTGTTTCGCTTTCCTTCTGAAATATATTGATACAAGGTTGGCAGCTTTTCTCCGTTTGAAAGTTTGAACTTTGTCAAATCTGCATAATCGGTTTCTTCGATAAGTAATTTATTATAATGCGCATCGTGATTGATGACAAGCGAATCATCAGCGGTTCTCCAAACGTCGAATTCTGATCCCGGTAATTTCAGGTCGATTGCGTGTCTTAATGCTGCTATGGAATTTTCAGGAAAATTGTTTTTCTTCCAGGCGCCGCGATGTGCTACAATTTCATTTTTCTTCACATTACAGGAAGAAAAAAGCACGATTATCAGCATGAAAAGAAATACTCTAAATATTTTAATGGCTTCCATCTTTATAAAATTAGAATTACTCATTTAAAGAATTAAAAAAGGTTCTCGATACATTTTTTGTTCCGTTTTCACTGCTCAAAAAACACTCGAACTGACGTTTTTAAGGTTAGAATTTATAATTGATTATAAAAAAAGCCCTCCGTATAACCAGTACGAAGGGCAATTACTAATAACAAACCAATTACTTAGTTAACTCAAAACTAACTTTCTTATCGGCAGCTGAATTTCCTCCTACGAAAACATCAAACTGTCCGGGCTCTGCTACAAATTGTAAATCAGAGTTATAAAATTTTAAATCCTCAGCCGTAATATCAAAATTTACGGTTTGTTTTTCACCTTTTTTAAGTGTTATTTTTTGAAAACCTTTCAGTTCTTTAACCGGTCTTGTTACAGAACCCACTAAATCCCTGATGTATAACTGAACTGTTTCTTTTCCGTCAAAATTTCCTGTGTTGGTTACATCAACTGTAACTTTTAATTTTCCGCCGAAATTCATTTTATCAGTAGAAATTTTCAGGTTTGAGTACTCGAAAGTGGTGTAACTTAGACCGAATCCGAATGGGAATAAGGGTTCATTTCTTTCATCGATATAATTTGATCTGAATTTTTCGAACTTTCCTTCTGTATTAGAAAGCGGTCTTCCTGTGTTTTTGTGTGCGTAATAAATTGGTACCTGACCAACACTTCTTGGAAAAGTCGTAGTCAGTTTTCCGGAAGGGTTTACATCTCCAAATAAAACATCCGCAATAGCGTGACCTGCTTCACTTCCGGCAAACCAAACGTTTAAAATGGCTGGAACAGTCGCGTTTTCATCATTTAAAACTAAAGGACGGCCGTCAAATAAAACCAATACGACCGGTTTCCCTGTTTTTAGCAATGCATTCAATAAATCTTTTTGAGCCTGCGGAATTTCTAAATTGGTACGGCTGCTGGATTCACCGCTCATTTCTGCAGATTCACCAAGAGCAGCAACAATTACATCTGATTGTTCAGCTACTTTTAAAGCCTCTGCAATTAATTCTTCTTTTGGGCGGGAATCACGGTTTAAGGTTTTGCCAAACATCGTGGCATTGGTTTCAAAAGTTTCATCATAATCTAAATTGCTTCCTTTTGCGTAAAGCACTTTTACAGATTTTCCGGCTACATCCTGGATTCCCTGTAATAACGAAATACATTTCTCACCAACTGTTGCTACACTCCACGTTCCTGACATATTATTTTTTGCATCTGCCAATGGACCAATAAGTGCGATAGTTCCTGATTTTTTAAGGGGTAATACCTGATTTTGATTTTTTAGCAAAACCAAAGATTGTGCTGAAATTTCACGTGCTTCTTTTCGGCTTGCTGTGGTAAAAATCTCTGTTTTTGCTCTTTTTGGATCACAATATTTATACGGATCGTGGAATAATCCTAAATCGTATTTTGCTTCTAAAATCAGTTTAACAGCATTATCAATCGTTTCAATTTTTACTTTTCCTTGGTCTAAAGATTTCTTCAATGTCTTCAAGAATCCTTCACCCACCATATCCATTTCAACACCTGCATTCAATGCTAACGCTGAAACCTGCTGCAAATCACCCATTCCGTGATCAATCATTTCCGGTATACCGGTATAATCGGTTACCACAAACCCCTTAAAGCCCCATTGCTTTCTTAAAACATCTGTCATTAGCCATTTGCTTCCCGTTGCAGGAATTCCATCTACTTCATTGAAAGACGCCATCACCGAACCTACTCCGGCATCAACGGCCGCTTTGTAAGGTGGAAAATAATCATTGAACATTCGGATATGGCTCATATCTACTGTGTTGTAATCACGTCCTGCTTCCGGAGCGCCATATAAAGCAAAATGTTTGACACAGGCTAAAATGGAATTATTTTTAGAAAGATCGTGCTGCTGGTATCCGTTCACCATTGCTTTTGCAATCTGGCTTCCTAAATACGGATCTTCTCCTGAACCTTCGGAAATCCTTCCCCAACGAGGATCCCTCGAAATGTCTACCATAGGAGAAAATGTCCAATTGATACCATCAGCACTTGCTTCCTGCGCAGCAATCTGCGCACTTCTCTCGATTAGCTTCATATCCCAGGTACAAGATAATCCAAGCGGAATCGGAAATGTTGTTTCGTAGCCATGAATCACATCCATACCAAAAAGCAGCGGGATTTTTAAACGGCTTTTTTCAACCGCAATTTTCTGCACTTCTTTGATTTTTTGAACCGATTTTATATTGAACAAACCGCCTACTTTACCTTCAGCGATATTTTTGGCGATGTTTGAACTATTTGCCTGCCCGGTTGTAATATCTCCTGATGTCGGTAAGTTTAACTGACCGATTTTTTCTTCCAAAGTCATTTTGGAAAGTAATTCGGCAACAAATTCAGCTTTTGGTTTGATTTTTACAGCATTTTTAGCATCCTTCTTTTGGGCATGACCCAAAACAGCGCATCCTAAAAAAAGCATGATTAATTTCTTTTTCATTTTAAATAATTTTGTTTTTATGTAAATCGCCATTGTTTTCTTCCGGTTTTTGATTCGAACAATGGCAATTTTTCATTCAGTGGTATTTAAACGTTCCTATTGTTTCTGGCTCAATGCCTAAAATCCGTATTTCGTTGATTTGAATCCAAGTTTTGTTAATCCCTGTTTTGTATCAGATGCGTTCATGAATAATTTCCACAACAACCCTGAACGATAATTCTCAATCATAGGTGCAATCGTTCCCTGATCGATGGCTAAATATCTTTTGGTTACCCAATTATACTGAGGAGAAAAAGCATCGTAAGGGCCTGCTATCCCAACATATTGAGTTTTATTTTCATCATATAAATAATGCAAAAACTTCATCGCTTCGACAGGTGCAAAAGGAAAAGAAGACAAAGCTGCCGTTGGTGAAATCACTCCGGTATCATTATTAGGCTGATGCGCTGTATAACCTGTTGTTCCGTCCGGATTTCTGGTATAACTTGCAGTAAGTCCCCAGCATTTATCAGAGTAGCCTTTCCAGCCTTTTGGGTTCACAACACTGTGCTGTATCATAATTTTAGCATGATTCTGCGTCAAAACACCATAATCAGCATATTTATCTTTTAAATTATTGGGATCTAAACCTAAATACGAATAATGTGACCAAAACATTGGACCTACATTTCCTGTTGCCCCGTTATAATTCAAAACAACCGGGATTCCGTATTGCGAACCTCCGTGCACAATACCACCGTTTCTTGCCCAGGCTTTGTGATAAGCTTCCGCAGAAATAGGATGTGTTGGAGACGCTGCTGCCATGATATAGGTAATCAGACATTCATTATACCCTTCTAATTTAAAATTCATTTCCCAGCCGTAATTGGGTGACCAATGCCAGTATAGAGCGTCTTCGTCTTTGGTATACCAGTCCCATTCAACCCCTTTCCAGAGTTCATCGGCTTTGGCAGCTAATTCTTTTTCAGCAGTACTTCCGTTTTTAAAATACTCCCTGATAGTGATTAATGCCTGGCATACGAATGATGTTTCAACTAAATCTCCGCCATTATCTTTTGTACCGAACGTAATTACTTTTCCTGATGTATTATCCATCCAGTGTGGCCATGCGCCGTGAAAACGATCTGCTTTTTCTAAGAAAGCCAACGCAGTTGAAAGTCTGGAAACAGCTTCGGCTCTTGGCAAAAAACCTCTTTCCACACCTACAACAATGGTCATTAATCCAAAACCTGAACCGCCTGTGGTAATAATATTCGATTCAAAATTTGGATCTTCTGTAATATATCTTTCACGGGCCAATTTTGAATTAGGATCGGCATATTCCCAAAAATATTTGATGGCGTCTTTCTGAACCTGATCCATCGCCTCAGCATCTGTTAATGGCTTCGTAGGGATTACCGGATTTGTTGGTTCTTCCGGATTAGAAGCTGAACATGAGTGAAAAACACTTAGAAAAATCAATATGAATAAATTGGTTTTCATTTAAAAAATGTGGTATTAATGGACAAATAATACATCTGGAAATATGAATTCCCAGATGTATATAAATTATTTTTTATTTGAGTATAAGTCATTGATTTCAGCTGAAGTCAAAGCTGTAGCGTACATTCTGAACTGATCCAGATCACCTGTCCATGAATTCATCCAGCCTTCGTCAGGATTACCCGAACCTCCTATCCTGAATCCTGAAACTTTGGCATCTTTTAGTTTTATAGGTCCATGGTTGTCCCAAACTTTAGTAGCATAGGCAACTCCATCTTTATAAAGTGTCATTCCGGAAGTTGTGGAATCATAAACAAATGCTAAATGATGCCATTGTCCGTCAAATATTCCGGGAACGCTTTCGGTATTTACCCACTCAAACCACTTATCTCCAGGCTGTTCGTCTACAAAAAGTTTAATAACAGGTTTATCAACAGTTCCTTCCATCAGACAAAACATATTTGCTTTTGCCCAGTTATCACTTACAAGACTAAATGGAAACTCAGTCTGTGTTGGTGCCCCGTGTCTTTCCCAGAATGCAATTGTAAAGCTTTCTGATTTTACCACCCAGTCATTTGGTTTAGCATAACTTATAAACTTTTTAGGAACATCTCCCTTGATTCCTTTACCGTTGATTCCATCAATCGAAGTCAAGGGATTATCTGTAGGGAATTTAGCCCGAATACTGTCAACAGCATTCATAAGAGGATCAGAAGTAGTTCCGTCAAAAGCTACATAAAATTTTAAAGGGCCACCAGGAGCATTTGCGTCTTTTGGATAATCCCCTAATTCAGGGCTGTCCATATTCTGGCATCCGATTGCTAATGAAATACATGCGATTCCAAAAGCCTTTTTAATAATTGATATATTGATTTTCATGATATTTCCGGATTGTTATTAATAGTTTGGATTTTGAACTAATACACCCCCTGACTGGTCTATAGCAGTTTGAGGAATTGGATAATATTTATGTTTATCCTGATATCCTAATCCACCCAATACAGCAGGGGCATCTCCCCATCTTACCAGATCATAAAACCTTTCACCTTCCATGGCAAGTTCAATTCTGCGTTCGTGTTTAATTGCTGCTTTTAACACTGCCTGGTTTAAATCTGCTATTTCAGGCAATACAGCACTTACACCTCTTGCTCTGCTACGAATCATTTCAAGATATTCTGCAGCTTTAGAAAAATCGCCCGACTCATTAGCTGCTTCTGCGGCCATTAATATAACATCAGCATATCTTAAAATTTTAATGTTTTTCCAGTGATTTTTATTTTCACCATAGCTTTGTCTTATGCTTGGCGTTGTGTATGCTTTTTTGTTCCAGTATGGCTGAGCTAAAGGAGGACTTGCAGGAACTGTCAATCCAAAACCATCATTCTGACCTGAAAAAAGAATGGTTGCGTCTTTGCGTGGGTCTCCTGTTTCATAAGCATTAACAAGGTTTGAGGTTGGTACGTTAAAACCCCATCCTAAATCCCAGGTACTGGAACCGCGAACTCCTTGAGATTCCCAATAATTACTTGAATAATTTACCCCTGCTTCTCTTAAAAACTGTACTTCGAAAATAGATTCCTTGGTGTTATCTCCTGCTTCTGAAAACAAGGTTACATAAGAATTATCCAAAACATATTGCCCTGAAGTTATAACCAATTCACTTTTTTCCAAAGATTTAGCCCAATTACGCTGGTATAAGTATAATTTTGCTAATAATGCATTGGCAAACCCTTTTGTTGCTCTTCCCGGATAAGCTGGCCAGGCGTCTGGTAAATTAGAAGCAGCATACTCTAAATCAGCTATGATTTGAGTTTCCAGTTCTGCTACAGTAGATTTTGCCTTCACACCATCACTTGGAATTACCACTTTATTTAGTATAATTGGCACTTCTCCATAATCACGGTATAAATCAAAATAAGCAAAACCCCGAATTGCTTTGGCTTCGGCTTCGTTAATAATAGTTCCCTGATCTGTTAATCCCGAAGTTTCTATTTCTGTAATCAAATCATTGCAGGCAAATATCAGACTGTAGTGCCCATTCCAGTTTAATGCAAATTCTGCTTGTGTTGCAGAATATTGAAAGTTATCCATGATATTTCCTAACGTTGAAGCATCTGTAGGAGTACTTCCCTTTTGGGCATCATCTGACCTGATATTTTGAAACCAATATCTGATCCAGTTTGTGACTCCGTCTTGTGTTCTGATTTTTCCGTATAATCCAAAAGCTTTTTCTTCAAAACCTCCAGCAGTTAAGTCTCCTTCAGTAGCGTTGCCTAAAGGTTTTCTGTCTAAGAAATCATCATCACTGCATGAATTGAGAACTGGCATTGCTAATAATGCAATAAGTAATAATTTGATGATATATTTATAATTTTTCATGATTCTCATTTTTAATATTAGAAAGTAACATTCAGACCTAAAGAAGTAATCGCAGGCAATGGATATCCTCCAGTATCCTTACCAAAAGAAATAGGAGTTCCTCCGGCTTCGGGAGTAAAACCCGAATTATTAGACCATGTTATCAGATTCTGTGCATTTACATATACTCTTAATCCCTGAATGCTCAGTCTTTTTAAGAATTCATTATCAAAATTATAACCCAGCTGTATGTTTCTTAATCTTAAATAACTTCCGTCTTCGATCATATAACTCGAAGCCTGTTTGTTATAACCTGAACCGTCATTAAGTCTTGGTTCCCAGTTTGATGTTCCTGCACCGGTCCATCTGTTAAGTCTGTCTGTTCTGTAATTAAACTGTGCGAATGTTGAGCCATTACCCCAGTCCCTGTAAATTTCATTCCCATAAACTCCTTGAAAATCAACAGAAAAAGTAAAATTTTTATAAGTAACATTTCCTGAAAAACCATACATAATATCTGGACTTGGATTACCGATAATAGTCCTGTCATCTGTAGTAATTTTACCGTCGCCATTTACATCTTTATACTTTAAATCCCCCGGGGCATAATCCCCAATTGCGCTTGGCGCAGAATTTAGAATATCGGCATACGACTGATAAACCCCTTCTACTTCATATCCATAAAATGAACCGATCGGAGCTCCTGCGGTCAAGATTGAAGGTCCGTCGAAAACCTGAAATCCATCAACATATACTGATTTTACTTCATTTTTAAGTGTAGTCAAATTTCCACTTATCGAATAGGTAAAGTCATCGTTGATCTTATCGTTCCATGAGGCAGTAAATTCAAATCCTTTATTTTCAATTTCTCCTGCATTTGTATAAAATTTTTCGCTGCCTAATTCGACAAAAGTCAATAAGTTATCTGTTATTTTATTGTAGTAGGCAGCCTCAAATTTTAATCTGTTATTTAAGGTAGCTAATTCAATCCCTCCTTCATAAGAAGTAACCGTTTCCCACTCTAAACCTGGATTGTTTCTGTAAGCCAATACGTAGGCAGGAACCAGTGATTCTCCAAAAACCGCAGAAGAACCTGTAGTATAATTTGGATATGAGGGATAATGAATACCAGAATATTGGTTCCCTAAAACACCATATGATCCTTTGATTTTTAACTGATCGAAAATCTTTTGTCCCTCCATAAAACTTTCTTTGACTACATCCCATGCTGCTCCTGCAGACCAGAAATTCTGAAATCTGTTTGCTTCACTAATTTCTGATGAACCGTCACGTCTAAAAGAAGCATTGAAAATATATTTTCCATCGAAATTATACAGAACTCTTCCCAGATAAGAAACGGTACTTCTGTCCCATTGATCAGAATTTGATAATCTTGTGGTAGGATCTCCGTATGGATAAACATTTAAATACCACCATCTTTTATCATAAGGAATAGGATCTCCGTTTATATTTTGCTTTACTGTACCGCTAACACCTTCAAAGCCCTCATAATATCTTGTATATCCTGCCAAGGCAGTTAAATTATGTTTTCCAAAGGATTTCTCATAAGTCAGCAAATAGTCCTGTTGTTTTTTTTGGGAGTCATTCTTAAATTGATTGACATTTGTTAAAGTATTTCCACCATATACAGTAGTTTCATCCGTTTCGGTTACGTAAATATCAAAAACCGGCGTATACCCCCTTCCTTTGCTATATCCTAAATCTGCTAAATATGCAGCCCTGAATTTTAAGCCTTCCAAAATTTTAAGTTCAGCAAAAACATTTCCAACAAATCGAGTTTCGCTATTTAATTGTGTGTATTTTTTTCCTTCAACATTTGCAAGCGGATTTCCAATCTGGGCACCGCCAATTTCAATTGGAAGCTGGTTATACATTCCCTGTTCTGTATTGTATGCATTTACAATTGGCGTAGCATTTAAAGAAGAAATGAAGTCGTGCAATTGAGGTAATCTGGCATCATATCCGTTAAATCCAACCCCTACTTTAATAGCATCTGATACTTGCAGCTCATTATTAATGTTGAAAGTGAATTTTCTGTATTTTTCATTTTCGATTAAACCTTCGTCAGCAAAATAGCCTGCACCAAAATAAAATTTGTTTTTTTCAGTACCATTAGACAGGCTAATATTATGTATCACCTGAGTGGCACTACTGTTTTCAATGGTATTAATCCAATTCGTATCGCCTGTAAATTTATCATAGTAAGAATAAGGTGCTGCTCCTTCATTTACCCTTTGCTCATCGTAGAGCATTTTAAATTGTGAAGCGTTTGTAAGTGAAGGTTTGTTTACAATTGTTTTTATACCAACCGAAGTATTGTAATTGATGGTTGTGGCACCATTCTTTGCTCTTTTTGTAGAAATAATGATTACACCATTTGCTCCACGAACACCAAAAATGGCAAGTGACGAAGGATCTTTCAAGACTTCCATAGACTCAATGTCATTCGGATTTATAAAATTGATGTTATCATTTAAAATTCCGTCAACAACATATAGTGGCTTGGTTTGATATCTGCTGACTGTTCCCCTGATTCTAACATCCGGTTCTTCACCCGGTTTACCAGTGTTTACAACAGACAAACCCGCAACTTTACCCTGTATGGAGGAAACCGGATTTGAATTTGGTTTATCTGCAACCTGTTTACCGTCAACCTTAACAATTGACCCTGTCAAATCACGCTTTTTAGCAGTTCCATATCCAATAACCACCACTTCTTTTAAAGCAGTATCGCTTGACTCATTTAAGGTAATTGTCATAGAATCTGTGGTTGCTGCAACAGACACTGCATCAAAACCCAGCATGGAAACCTTTAAAATTTCACCCGCCTTAGCATTTATGCTAAAATTTCCATCGAAATCAGCATCGGCAGAAGTTTTGGACTCAGAAGCACTAATAATTGCCCCGGGAATCCCCATTCCACTACTATCTACTACTTTTCCTTTTATTGCCTGACCGGACATATAGGCCGGTAAAAGCAATAAGGCCAGAAAGCTAAAAATAAAATTTTTCATACAGTTTTAATCGTTTAAGTTAGTAGAGCCAAATTAAACAATTACAACGTTGTAGTACATCAACCGACACTACTACACAGCTACATCATTACATCAAAAAACAACTTCAATTCTCTAAAAATCAAATACTTAATATTAAATTAACTTTTATTAACATAACCTTATGATGTAGTAAAGATGTATTGGAATTAGATAAAAAAGATGATGAAAAAATAAAAAAACAATAAAATTTAGTAAGACAAATTATATATTTAGTAAAAACTTAGAAAGATTCTCCTCCTGAGTGAGATTTAATTTTTTTCTTAAGCGATATCTGTGCAGTTCAACACCTCTGAATGAAATATTCATTAACGGGGCAATTTCTTTTGACGAAAGATTCATTTTAAGATATATACAAAGCTTAATGTCTTTTGGAGTCAGATTTGGAAATTTCTTTGATAGACTTATAATAAATTCATTATGAATCTGATTCAGATTGGTTTCAAAGGTTTCCCATTCGTGTTTATTGACTTCATTTATCTTAATCGCTTTTTTAATTTCGCTCTTGAGTTTGTTAAAATCTTTTTCAGATTCAAGAATATTCTGAATATTTTCAATCATTTCGCTTTGTTTGGCTATGGATAATGATTTTCCCGCAACTTCAGACGATTTGGTCTGAAGTTCAAGTTCCAGAATATGCTTTTCGTATTCCTGAATATTCAATTCGTTTTCAGCTTTTAATTCCATTTCAAGAATTTCACGCTGGTGTTTTAGTTCTTCTGCCTGTAATTTTAATTTTTGAATGTAACGGAGCTTATTCCATTTATAATACAAAAACAATATTGCACTGACTAATAATAAATACAACAGAATCATCCAGACAGAAAAATACCATGGCTGAGCTACTTTAAAATCAAAATTGCAAACCTTGTCATAGTTAGCACCATCATGTTTATAAATGGCAACAGAATGATACCCGCTGCTCAGGTTATTCAGTAAAATAAGCCCGTCAGAAATAGGCATAAAATCTTTGCTGCTATTTATTTTATAAAACAAATTGGGTTTGCTGGCCCCATAAATCCCTGATATAACATTAATTTTCAATTCGGTATTGTATTTAATTTTAGAATCCTTTGGAAGCAGGACTCCTTCATTAAAAGCTTCAATTTTGACATTCGTATTTTGATTGTTCAGATATTTCAACTGAAGGGAAATAAATCCGTCATCAAGGTTTAACAAGTAGTGGTTTTGAGTCTTAAAAATTCTCAAATTGTCATTGATCAGCCTTCCCTTATAATATTTTTCCTGAATGATATTCCACACAAATTTATTTCCGGAAGCATAAATATGATATAAAATCCCGTTCTGGAGCACCATAAAATGATTTTCATCAATTGCTACAACATCTGCAATGTTTTTAAAATTGGTATTGAACAATTCATCTTCTTCCAATTTATTGGTAATTGAATTATAGGTATACCATGCATTATTTATTAAAAACAGTATTTCGTTTCTAAACTCAAAAATTTTAACCCCAAAATCGTTTTCAATGTTACTCTGTTGTGTAATATTTTCAACCTTTTTAGTCTTAAAATCGTCATCATACAAAACTCGGTACAAACCGCGATAATTATCTGCAGCAAAAATTTCATTTTTTTTATTTTGGGCTACATATTTAATCGGTTTCGAAATGTCCTCAACTTTTTTATATTCGGTTAATTTTGAAATATCCTCATATAACAAAATTCCACTGTAAGTCGACTGAAAACAGGTATTATTGATACTGCTTTTTGAAAAATTCCAACCACCGCTTACATTGTTTGTTTTAACTAATGAACCATTTTCGTAGCAAAAGGTCCCATCGTTATGACCAATAATATATTTATTATCCGTTTTGGTGATATTCCACGCCTGTCCCTGAGTGTTTGGCATCATTTTAAATTTACCAGAATCAAATTCAAAAACACCATGATTGGAGGCTATTAAATATCCTTTACTGGTTGTTGCCACGGAATATACAGAACCTAAAATTCCGGAATTATCATAAAATATAGATATCGGAGAATTTACTTCAACATGAGCTATTCCATTATCTAAACCAAGCCATAAATCATTTTCTTTATCCAGTCCAATGCTTAAAATTGAATTATTCATCAACACATTGTTCCTATCAATATTCTTATGTGTATCGGTTTTGAAATCATAAATAAAAACACCTCTGTTTCCTGTACCTATTACAAGTTTATTGTTTTTAATAAACTTTGCCACATTAATTGTAGCCGATTTTAAAGTTTCATTTAATGGATTATTCCAAGGCTTTAAAATTCCGTTTTCAACAATGAAAATGCCTTTTTTCTGGGAAAAAATATACGTCTTGTTCTGATATTTTTCCATAGCATGAACAACACAATTTTTAAGAGCATCCCACCCTTTCGGATTGGCAATTCTGCTGTCGTTCATTTTAAAAACACCTTTTTCTACCGAAGCCACATAGAGATTCTTATCTACTACAAAACAGTAAGAAATCAGGAAAGGAAATCGAATTTTTCTGATCTGTTTCCCATTATAAATAAAAACATCGTTGAACGACTGAAAATATATTGAACCGTTAAATTTGAAAATTTTCCAGATTTCTTCATTATCTTTTTCGTCAAATAAGCGTAGATTTTTGGTAATCGAAACATAATGCATTTTACCTTCTTTTCTGTACCAATAGCCAAATTCCTTGTAAGAACCTGAATAGATTTTATCCCCTTCAATCATAATTGAACGAATGATTGTTTTGTTGGGTAAAGTATATTTCTCCCATATCACACCATCGTACCTCAGTAAATAATGGTTATTGGCAAAATACATGGCATTGTCTTTTCCCTGAACGACATTCCAGATCTGATTGTCACCCTGATAATTTGATTTGCTGTAATTTTCGACAAAGGGAAGTAATTCCTGTGATTGAATTTGAGAGGTAATGAAAAAGAAGAAAAATAATTTTAGAAGTATCGATTTCAAAATATTCAGATTTAAACTCAAATATAATGACAAATATTTAAATTTTGAGCATAAAAAAGCTCCCTGTCGGGGAGCTTTAATGATATTAATTTTTACTGACTTTTATATATTTAGTGCCAAAACTAAAGTCAATATTCCGATTGCTAAACATAAAGGCGAATATAATTTTGTATCGTTAACAGCAAATTTGGAGTTTTTTATTTTTTTGAAAAATCCAAGATATTTAAAATCTCCCACTGCTCTTAAGATAAATATACCTGTTAATACCCAAAGCCCATTTTTATTGATCCATAAAGGAAGTCCCACTGAAAAATATCCTCCTTTTATCAAATAAAAAAGACTGAAAGCTAATAATCCGGCTGCAACTATGAGAGTTGCCAAAACACTAGGAGGTCTCATCGGGCTTCCATCCGGATTAGAAGGAAAAACACCTTTAGATCCCCATTTGCCTCCAAAAGCCCAATAAAAATGAATCGATGAAAGAAACAAAAATATTGTGAACAGTACTATTACTATAAAATTTGTCATTTTGAGGTCATAATTAATTCTGCAATAAATGATACACCTGATTGGCGATTTCAAATTCCTCATCAGTTGGAACTACCAAAATTTTGACTTTAGAATCCGGATTGTTTATAGCCCTGTTTTCTTTAGAACGCATTTGGTTTTTATCTTCATCCAGCTGAATCCCAAAATAATTCATATCAGTACAAACCAGTTTTCGCATATAAGATGAGTTTTCACCTATTCCGGCTGTAAAAACAATTGCATCCAGGCCATTTAGAGCCGCCGTATAGGAACCAATAAACTTTTTAATACGATACGCATTCATAAACAAAGCCAGTTCACATTCTTTGTTTCCTTTGTCGGCTTTTGCTTCTATATCACGCAAATCGCTATAGCCGGTAAGTCCCAACATTCCGCTTTGCTTTTGCAGAATATTGTTTATTTCCTCTAAAGAATATCCTAATGAATTCTGCATATAAAAAATAACCGACTGATCGACATCACCAGCCCTTGTTCCCATTATCAAACCATTTGTAGGACCAAAACCAAAAGAGTGGTCTATACTTTTACCATCTTTAACAGCAGTCATGCTGCAGCCGTTCCCTAAATGAATTGTAATAATATTTTGAAATGGCTGTTTATTTTCTTTTAAAAATTCAATTGCCTGTTCAGATACATATTTATGACTTGTTCCATGAAAACCATAAACACGAATTCTGTTTTCAGTCAATAATTTATTCGGAATTGCAAATTTATAGGCCACTTCGGGCATTGTTTGGTGAAAAGCCGTATCAAAAACAGCAATCTGTTCTGCCGAATTAAAAATTTCTTCAGCGACATTAATACCCTCCAAATTAGCCGGATTATGCAGCGGAGCCAGGTCAAAAAGCTGTTTGATTTTTGATTTTACTTTTTCGTCTATTTTTACGGTTTCGGTAAAAGTGCTTCCTCCGTGAACTACGCGATGACCTACGGCATCAATCTCAGAAGTTGATTTAATAACTCCTTTTTGGTCGTCCAGCAGCATATTGGCAACTTTTTGCAAACCTATTTTATGAGTTGCAATTGGTATAGTTTCTTCATACGAATTTGATGAAGCCTTAAAAGTAACATTAGAGCTTTCCAAACCAATTCTGTCAATCATTCCGGTACAAATCACTTCGTTTTCCGGCATAACCATTAATTGATATTTTATTGATGAACTTCCTGAGTTAATTATTAATATTTTCATTGTTTTTGATTCTATATCTATTTATTGCTAAACGTCAAAAACGTATAACATTTTACTTCTGACTTTTTACTTAAAATTACAACCCCTGCGCCTGAATGGCTGTAATTACCACTGTATTTATAATATCATCAACAGTACAGCCACGACTTAAATCGTTTACCGGTTTGTTTAATCCCTGCAGCATCGGTCCAATGGCCAAAGCTCCGGTTTCTCTCTGAACGGCTTTATAAGTGTTATTTCCGGTATTTAAATCGGGAAAAATAAGTACACTCGCCTGCCCTGCAACTTCAGAATCCGGCATTTTGCTTTTTCCTACCGCGCGATCTACTGCCGCGTCGTATTGAATTGGTCCTTCTATTTTTAAGTCAGGCCGTTTTTGTTTTACGATTTCTGTTGCAGTACGTACCTTTTCTACCTCATCCCCTTTTCCTGATGAACCGGAAGAATAAGAAAGCATTGCTATTTTGGGCTCGATTCCGAAAGCAGAACTGGATTCGGCTGATGAAATTGCTATTTCTGCCAGTTGTTCCGCAGTTGGATTTGGATTAATAGCACAATCGCCAAAAACAGAAACCCTGTCTTCAAGACACATAAAAAACACTGAGGAAACTACAGACGAGTTTGGTTTTGTTTTAATGAACTGCAATGCGGGTAAAATCGTATGCTGAGTCGTGTGTGCTGCTCCGGAAACCATCCCGTCTGCATGGCCTTTGTAGACCATCATAGTTCCAAAATACGAAACATCTTCCATTAAATCCCTGGCCATGGTTATACTTACATTTTTTGTTTTTCGAAGTTCATAATAGGTATTTGCATATTCTTCATAAAACTCAGATTCGATTGGATTAATGATCTTTACTTTTGAAAAATCAAACGTTAAACCTAGTTCAGTTACTTTATTTTCAATTTGCTTTTTATCTCCGATGATCGAAATATCAACTACATCCATTGCTAATAATCTGGAAGCAGCCGTAATGATGCGATCATCGTTACCTTCCGGCAGAACAATGTGTTTGCGGTGCTGTTTGGCGCGTTTGACCATATTGTACTGAAACATTTTTGGCGTCATGCCTTCAGCTTCAAAAGTAATCAGGCGTTCTGACAAATCATCAATCTGCACATATTTTTCAAAAGTACTGATTGAAGTTTCAATTTTATGGGTGTTATTAGCATAAATTTCAGAATTGATAGCACCAATTTTATTGGTAATATGATACGTTCCTCCATCTACAGCAATAATCGGAACTATAGCCGAAAGACCTTCAATCAGTTTTAAAATACTGTTTTCAGGAAGAATATTTCCGGTAAGGATAATTCCTGAAATCGTTGGGTAATTTGCCGATTCATTAGCCTGTAAAGCTCCCAGAATAATATCTGAACGATCGCCCGGCGTAATTACAAGAGCATTATCGTGCAGATGTACCAAATAATTATGCAATTGCATAGCCCCAACACTAAAATGCCCAATTTCATTATTGAGGTAATTCTCCCCAAATAAAACTTTAGCATCCAGTTCGTTAACGATTTCCTGCATCGTTGGATTGTTCAAAGTAGAAATCAACGGAATCGTATTAACAAGAACATTAGATGGTAACGTTTTCTGGAGACTTTTAGTAACGAGTTCAATATTTTCAGGCTGGACTTTATTGGCAAAAACCGATAAAACTTCTACTTCTTTTACTTTAAAAGAATCGTAAACCAGATATAAACTATCCAGAAGTTCTTCTAAAGTTTTACCCACTCCTGAACCAATTATAATGGTAGGAATTCCGAGGTTTTTAGCGATCAATACATTCAAGTCCAGTTCAATTGATGTTCCTTCTCCTGTAAAACTTGTTCCTTCAACCAAAACAAAGTCAAAACGTTCTTCGAGTTTTTTATATTTTTCAATAATCAGATCCAGGACTTCACCAATTTTTCCTTTGTTTTTTTTCTTAATTAGTTTGCTCTTCGTAATTGCATAAGCATCTTCAAATTGTATATCAAGATTAAAATGTGAAAGAACAGTTTCGATGTGATTGTCCTGTTCTCCATCGACAAAATCTTCAATAATAGGCCTGAAATAACCAACTTTAGCTGTCTTACCAATCAGGATACTCATTAAGCCAAGGGTAATAATTGATTTTCCGCTGTTCTGATCGCTGGTGGCTATGTAAATCGCTTTACTCATAATTTAATATTTTGAATCTAAATATATTGGATTGTAATTTTTAATGTAAAGGCTAAAACCAACGTCTTTTTTTGAAATAGATAATCAAAGCAATGACTAACAAAAACATGGTTCCCATGACTATAAAATAGCCATTTTCTGTTTTAAGTTCGGGCATGTTTTCAAAATTCATCCCGTAGACTCCAACAATAAAAGTAAGCGGAATAAAGATGGCCGAAATGATGGTCAGTGTTTTCATAATTTCGTTCATTTTCCTGCTCTGTTCAGAAAAATAGAAATTTGAAGCGCTTTCCAATGAACTCATATCCGACTCAATCTGCTCTAAAAGCTCTAAGCTTTTTTGGTGCAGTCTGACAAAGAAATTAAATGTTTCTTTTTGAATAAGACCGTTTGCCTCATCATCATCTTTAATTGTTTTAAGATAATACAAAGAATCCCGAAGCGGAACGATAGAACGCTTTAAGAAATTAAAATTATCGCGATGATTTTCAATTTTCTCTAAAATAACCGGATCAGCGCCTTTTTTGGTTAAATCGATTAATTCTTCAATATTATTTTCTTCATCTTCTATTGTAATATAAAAATTTTCCATTACAGCGTCTAATAATAAATAAAGGAGATAATCTACCTTTTTAGTTCGCACGATTCCGGCATGTGTACGCAGACGCTCGCGAATATGAGTAAAGAAATCGCTTCGTTTTTCCTGAAACGAAATCAGGATTCCGTCTTTGAGAATAAAACTAAGCTGTTCTACTTTAAGTCCATCTGAATATTCTGAAGGCAATAGCGATTTTATGTTAAAAAATAAAACATCTTTTTGCTCTTCAAGTTTCGTTCTTTTAGTGGTGTTTAAAATATCGGCAAGCAAAAAATCGTCAACCTTAAAATATTGCCCGATGGTTTTAATTAAGCCAATATCATTTAATCCGTGAATATTGAGCCAGTTGTTTCTGGTATAATCAAAACAGGAATTCAAAGCTAAAACCGTAAATTTCTCATATTCAACAACATCACCATCATCATATACAAAAAGCTGCATTTCTGTTTCATGGTCTTTGTGGGATCCTGTATATTCTAAACTAGTAGGCTGCAGTTTACGTCCTTCTTTGTATTTGATCTTTCTCATTCAAAAAAATTTACAATAGTAATATTACGAAAAAGAATCGGGATAGGAAATGACAATTATCAGTTTTGATATGAAGATATTGTTAGTAATTCAAAAAAAACCGGATCATTTATGACCCGGTTTTTATAGAACATTGAATGATATTTTTATTTATTTGATAGATTCCAAAATCGCAAAGGATACGTCCATTCATTAGAATTAAAATGAGGAGATAATTTATTTCTAAAATCCGGTAAAAAAATATCATTTACAGCATGATTTTCAACCTTTAGTTTATTAGAATAAGATAACGCTTCAAGAACAGTCTTTAAAAAATATTTATTTCCTTTACAGAAACCTTTTATTATATTGATTAATCCGGTAAGCGTTGTTTTTTCTCTGTTTTCACTTACTGATTTCACAAAATGATCTATCCAGTCATCACCTTTTATTATTTGATTCTCGTAAGGCAAATTTATCACCAAATCTGCATATAAATATTCCAGACTGTACCTATCGACCGAACCTCCTCTAAATATCTTTAGAAACAACTGCATAACTATATCTTCTTTTTTTAGCTCTTCTGATCTCCATTCCAAAGTATCTAAATTTGCTTTTGTTGCATTCGACAAATAGTAGAATGAAGCATATTCAGAAACCAAGCAATAATTACTATGCGTTGCCCCGAATCTAAAGTTTTTATTTAGTACTGCATGATCTATTTTTTTTAGCTGATTGTAAATTTGATCTACAACTTGTTTTTTATCAAGGTTTTCCTCAGTTAATTTTAAACTCTCATAAATAAATTTGTATCGGTTTTTATATTCTTCATCCTCATCAACCTCATCAACCCATCTTCCTTCAACTCCATCATAATTCCATTGAAAGCAAAAAATAAAATAAACTAAATCATAATTAAGATTATGATTTTTAGCTATATTTTTTATTTTGTTTTTAGCTTTAGCTGTGGCATTAATCTCAGTGATTTTCATATCATATGTATTTTAAATCTTTATTAAACTTTAGAATTATCAAAAAAAAAGTAATTTCTTATAAATATAAAAATTAAAAGAATTGACACAAGAAACCTTTCTTTAATTATTGCAACAAAAAAACCGGATCATTTCTGATCCGGTTCTCTTAATAGTTAGTACTAAAAACTTTAATACTTATTTTACTTCTTCAAAAATAACAATACCTGATTATCAATAAATTACATCGCAATGGTACAAATATGGAACAAAGCATCTATTTTATTTCACAAAACAACATATTTACTTTCTAAAAGTCAATCATTTAAACTTTATTAGACAGGCTTAGTTTCTGAATAAACTAAGTTTTTTTTAATTAGAAAGAAATTCTCCCTGATCATTAAAAAGGAAACTGTACCCCTATTCTTTATCTTCTAAAATCTTACTGTTATATTCATTATGCTCTATCAGAGCGAAACATAATGATGCAATATATTTTATTTACGAAAATCCACGCTATTGGAAACAATTGTATTAGTAAAATAACCTAGTTCTTTTTTTATTTCCATCACTTCGCGTATAAAATCTTCATCTATCTCGGGGATATAAAGAGAACAAATATCAAAACAGCTATCGCCATCAGAATTGCTTCCAATGGAAATTCCAATAATTTTCTTCGCTGTTGGGTTTTCATATCTAGCAACTGTACATCTTAATTCTAATTCTGCTTGCTTTTCTTTCCAATTCTTATCCGTTAATGGCATAAAGACATAAGCATGTTCCGCATTATTAATAGGTTTAAGTATTCTAGCTTTTAGCTTTCTTTCAATTGCATTATTTAAAACACTTCCGAGTTCAATTCTATTTATTCGTGGCTCAAAATTAATTGCCCTAATAGCTTCTTCTATTTCATCTCTCTTTTCGTTAGAGGTAGAATCTGCTATATGATAATTATGAACATGATGTATCATATCATCCCAGATATAGCTCACTCTAACATCATCCTGCCACTTAGCATATTCATTACTATTAATGTAATCGTCCCAAAGATTTTCTCCTGAAATTACTGCATTTGAAGGGATATCATCCTCTAAGCCTGTCTGAATATAATATGCTAAAAAATCGACTTCATTTGCCATTAACAAAGTTTTATTCGCAACAAATTTTCTCTTTGCAGTCAAATAATTGGTAAAATCTACAATGGTATCTAATTCAGTTATGATTGTTGAAGTTGATGTCTCATCAAATACATGAACATAGCCTTTGTCAAATTCGCCAGTTGGTAAGGGAAAGTTTGCTGGACTTCCAAATGCAATAGCGATTCTATGTATTTCTCTATTTTTTTTATCCGGAAGTTTCACATTAGTTCTTTTATTTTTGAGTAATACTTCGTCTACTCCATTTAGATACCGTTCTGCTCCATGTATTTGGTCAATAGAATCATGTATTGCCTTTTTCACCCATCTTTCATATTGAACTAATGCATCGTTATTTTCAGAGACCCTAATATCCTTAACGGAAATTATAACTATAATATTTCCACAAACAACTAAAACATCACAGAGTTCCTTGCCTTTTTTTCCAATTGGATTAGCGAAGCTCCAAAATGGCAAAAAAGATTTTTCGCATAATTCAGCTACATATTTTTCTGATGGTGTCATTCTAATTTAATTAGTTTATACTTTCTATAAAACATTTTCAAAATATTTATTAATATAGAAATTCATATTGATTTTGTTACTATACTATAAATCAACATGCCAAATTTTATTATGGCAAGATAAAATCCGTTAGATTCATTTTATTAAATTAATTTTTTCCAATACTAATTTTAATAAATTTTCTAACTCCAAATATCCATCATTAAATGTTGTATGCTTCCAACCATACCACCATGGCACTTCTGCTTGCAATGATTCTTTTTTTATTATAGATTCTAAAAAATCATGTATTTCAGGGTCTAGAGCCTGACTTGCAAAATGTCTTCCAAATCCAAAATATGTAGAATTAAAATTATGTTCTATTAAAACGGAAAAAGGCCGCCCATTATAAAACAAATTCACGCCTGTTTTTATGAATGAATCTTTAGACTGATTAAATATTTGTTTTTCTTCAAAATCAAAACGTACAGCTAAATTGCTTTCCCATTCTTTAAACAACTTAATCTTTGAATCCTTTTCCAACTCTTCCAGTTGTTCTTTTAATTTATTAATTTCATTAATTTTCTGGTCAACTATTTCAATGTTTTCCGCATTATCGATACTAAAACCTAATTCTGTAGCTAAAAAATTTTGAAGTTCTAAGTTCATATTTTTATATATTTCTTTTTTATTGAAAAAATGTTTTAGATGGTCTATATACTGTACAACAGCACTTTTTATTAATTCTTCCTTTGGTGACAAAACTTCTGAATAACTTTCTAGCCAGGGAAGTATATTTGATTTATATGATATTTTAGAATATCTTGTCTGAAAATCTACTAATTCATACTTGTCCCCCCAAGTTTGTTCAGAATGATGATCTCCTTCAGTTCTTGTTAAATAGAGGACAAATATTTGTTCAATTTTAAATCCTAAAGTCTTACATTTTTCAATATACCTGCCAATCTGATGTTTTTGCTCAACTGCATTATGTATTTTATTTTCTATAATAATTGCATACTTACTATTTTCTCTAATTAGTCCATCAATTCTCATTTTTTCATAAGTTAATATCGGTTTTTTAATATCATCAATATTAAAAGAAAAGAGATGCTTATTATTGCTATTGATAAATTGTAAAAAATCTATAAGTGCAGGCTGGTATTGCAAAAGCCGAATTAAAAACTTGCTATGTGCATTTTCATTAGTAGATAAATCATCAAGTAAATTTAACCTATAGGGCAGTTTATCGATTTCTTTTTTGTAAATATTATAAAAGTTCTCTAATAATACTTTTGATTTTGAAAACTTTATTTTCGCATCCTCAATAATCCAGTTTTGGTAGGAATTATTTAGGGAGAGTAATTTACGTACATTGCTGGTATCCATTTATGTTCTATTTTTAAAGCCATGTAATTACAACTCTAAACCTTTTATGTTTTGCAAATTATTATAGCCAATATTTTATCCTAAAAAAAGTTCGTATTCAATAACCAGAAAAATTTAGAAATATCCGATATCAATCATAGTACCCTTACCAATCCTGAGATTGAAATAAAGAGTCATTTTCCCTGTCCTTTTCTTTTCTATAGCCTGAAGTGAAATTGAAAATATCCTCTAACTTAATTCCTAAGTGGAGTAAATCATCATACAAGTTATGTATCATTCTATAATCAGTAAAGTACTTATTAGTTTCATCCTCCCATTGTTTTCCAAATCCGGAATACCAGTTGTAAAACAATAAAGCTTGCTCAATATCAGACATCTGAGCACGTAAAATTCTTAATAAATTCCTTTTTTCTTCATACGTCACTCTGTCCTCAGATTGTGAAACTACAAATTTTACTGTTTGGTATAGATGTCTGTAGTAATGTCCTAATTGAGATGAATATCCCTTAAAAATTGGATAATCTATTTTATGTGCAATAGATACTTTTTCTCCAGATATCTCACTTAATGATTTATTAAAGTTCTCATAATTCAGTGTATCAATATTTATCTGTAAGATCTTTAAATTTTCAAAAAACTTATGCTTTCCTAAATCAAAACTATGCAGACCATGAAACAATACTCCATATGCCTCATTAATTAATTTTTTATCACTTAATCCTTCATCTTTGAAACTAGCTATTGCTACAATAAGAATAAGCTCCATTTCATTTATTATATATTCAAAGACTCTCCGACCGGAAAAAGTATTTTCTACAATTTCTGTATTATCCTGTGAGTGAACTATAATTTTTTTTGTAGTTAATGTAAGGTCGTTGACATTTTCTTTATGTAATCTGAGCATTTCATAGAACTGATTTTCAAATTTATCTTTTTCATATTTCTCTTGAGTATCATCCCATTGATGCTTAAATAAATTAATTTGAAATTTGTTGAAAGAAAACTGAATATAGAAAGCAAGGAAAGTCACTAAAATCCCGGCTATAGCTACAAATGGATTCATTAAACCTCCAATAGTATCTCCTATATTTCCTGTAGCGGTAAAATTTAAATCCTTATTCTTTGCTTCTGCTACAAACAACCAAGGGGCAAAAAATGAAAATAAAACTAATAAGAGAGCAATAATTAGAAATATCCAGACTATTCGGTCATTGGATGGTTTGAAGGTGTCATTGTTTTTATTCATAAATCTTAAAAAAAATAATTTGATTGTTAGATATTAATAATTTGCAAAATATTTAATTGCTTCATAGTTTTGATCTCTCCTAGATAGCTCTGTAGCCAAACATATAAAAACGGTTTTATATTATTTTACGGTTTTCCATAATTGTAAATTAAAAAGGGCAAATTAGTCCTTTTAAAATTAATTGCTATAAGTAAAATTACTTGTTTTCAGGTTTAAAATTCAAAGCCTAGAATACTACTTATAACAAGAGCTTAAACTGTGAAACTTTATTTTCATTAAGTGAGTTTTTAACATTCAGAAATATAGAAAGTTAGAAAATACTAGGAATTGTAGTGATTGGTGGATCTAAATAAAAATAAAACAATAGTGTAAATTTGTTTATATTAAGTCTAAATTTGCGCAGTAATACTTTATTTTTTTTTTAAATTTAAAGACAATTAGATAATAACGATGACTCCTATAAAAAGTAAAAGAATTGAGGCTGTAATAGATGAAATAATTGATCAATATGCATATGCTGATCAATCGGATAGACCTTGGATTATTGGGTTTAGCGGAGGAAAAGATTCAACAGTACTACTTACGCTTGTGTGGATTGCATTACTAAGAATCCGAGAAAATCTTCCTTTTCCATTTCAGTTAAAAAGACCTGTTTATGTTGTTTGCAACGACACGATGGTGGAAAATCCAATCATCTCTAATTATGTTGACGATGTTCTTTCAAAAATTAGCGAAGAAGCCAGAAATCAAAACCTGCCAATATTTGTAAAGAAAACAGTACCAAAGTTAGAAGAAACTTTCTGGATAAATGTTATAGGCAAAGGATATCCTGTTCCAAATAATGCCTTTAGGTGGTGTACAGATAAACTTAAGATAAGACCTACATCAAGTTTTTTATTAGAACAAATAGATGAAAAAGGAGAAGCAATAGTTCTGCTTGGAACACGGTATGAAGAAAGTGCTGCCCGGGAACGCTCAATGAAAAAACATGAAGTAACAGGAAATAGATTATCTAAACATAATAGCACCGCCAATACCTACGTTTATCCTCCGATTAGAGATTTGATGCTGGAAGAAATATGGTATATAATAAATGCAGTCAAATCTCCATGGGGATTTGATAACTCCATTTTATTTAAGATTTATGCTGATGCTAGTGCCGATGATTATGAATGCCCAACTGTAGTTGTTAATAGAGAACATAGTTCATGTGGTCAAAGTAGATTTGGATGTTGGACCTGTACAGTAGTTAAAAATGATAAATCAATGACTGCATTGGTTGATAACGGTCAAAACTGGATGAAGCCTTTACTCGCTTTTAGAAATAGATTAGTTGAAGGCAGGAACATTTCTGAAAACAGAATGGATGTAAGAAGAAACAATCAAGTTGCTGTTCGTGATGATGGAACAAATAATGGGACATATACTTGGGAGTATAGATACCAAATTTTAAAAGACTTATTGTTAGTTCAAAAAGGAATTCAAATAGAAAGACCGCATGTAACATTAATAAACAACCAGGAGCTTATTGCTATACAAGTAACCTGGAATAGAGATGGATATTTTGATCATACTGTAGGTGATTTATATAAAGAAATTTACAATAAAGAAATAAGCACAAATAATATCAAATCACTTGATGATACCGAACGCAGAATCTTGCGCGAAGTATGTGAAGAAGAGCCTGGATATTATCATTTAATTGATAACTTAATTGCTCTGCAAGAAACCAAAACATTAATGATTAGTAAATATGGCCTTCATAATGATGTCGAAAAAAGAATTGAAAGCTTTGTAAAGGAGAATGGATTATGAAAATAAATAAAATAAAATTCCAAAACTTCAGAATTTACAAAGGGGAGAATGAAATACTTTTTGCTCCAAATGCTTCGAAAAATATTAGTATTATTGCTGGTAAAAATGGTTTTGGTAAAACCACTTTTTTGACTTCTCTTATCTGGGTTTTTTATGGAAAAATGATGAGCGAGGTTGAAGATAAATACAAGAAAGATATAAAAAATGCAGGTGGTTATGAGAAGTTTATCAAATTACTTTTAAATAGAGAAATTAAAACAGATTATGAGAACAACGGAAAAGTTAATCCTGTATTTTCTGTTGAGATTGAATTGAAGGATATTTTAATACCTTCTATCCCTTGTAAATCAGTCGTAATTAAAAGATCATATAATCTTAAAACTGACATTGAAGACTTAACTATTAAAATTGATGGTTTAGAAAATGAATTAACTAAAGAAGTTGGTTTTGAAGTTTTTATTAATGATTTTATATTACCTCGTGAAATTGCCAAATTCTTCTTTTTTGATGCTGAGAAAATAGTATCATTAGCCGAAGCAAAATCCAAAGCCGAATTAAAAAATTTAAGTAAGGCATATTCTGAAGTATTAGGGATTAAAAAATATGAAGATTTAAAAAAGAATCTGGAGACTTTGCTAACTAAACTTCGTAGAAATGGTGCTTCACAGGTAGAACAAACGAAACTATTTGAGCTTACTGATACAGAAGCTGAATTAACTAAATTAATTGATTTCAATCAGGAAAAGAGAAGTAGTATTGACCTTGAAATTGCAAATCACAGATTAAATAGTGATAATATTCAGGAAAAGTTAATTCGTGAAGGAAATGGAATTACTCTGGAAGAACTTCAAAAAATGAAGTCTGAAAGAGATATTTTTAAAGAAGAATCAACCGAGATTAAAAACAAACTGAAAAAACTAATGGATATTGCTCCTCTAGTGATAGCAGGTAAGAAATTAGTACAGCTTAAAGAGCAATTAGATTTTGAACAAAATGCCAACAATAATTCTTTAGATAAAGCGGTTTTAGTTGAAGAATTGAACTCATTTTCGACTATTTTATTAAAAAAATTAGAAGATTTAAACTTAGATAGCAAAGCTAAATCTAAAGTCGAGGAAGCACTTAAACAAACTATTTCAGAAAAAGAAAGAATTAAACAGCCTAATACTGGTAAAGTACTTTTAGATTACACAACAGAACAATTTAGAAACTTTGAGGCTGTTTTCAATAATATAAAAGGTACTTTTTCAAGCCAGTTTAGTTCGGTTGTACAGGAAGAGAAAAATAATAGAATTTACCTTTCTAAAATTCTTCAGCAAATCAAGCAAGCAGAGGCTAGAAAAGACAATCCTTTGGCGAAAAAGTTACGTGAACAAAAAACGGAAACTGAAGATAGAATAACTATCTTAACTCTTGACAAGGGAAAATTGATGGAAGAATATGATAGTTTAAATACCAGATTATCTTCAACAAAAAAAGTATTATCAGAATACGAGAAAAATTTTAAATTAGTCGAAACTGATAAAAAGAAATTTGAGGTAACAGAAAAACTACTAATAAAGATTAATACCATTATCCAAAAAATTAAAGAAGACAAAAAATATTCGTTGCAAAAATCCATCATGCTTGGTCTTAAAAAAATCATGCACAAAAACGACTTTATTTACAATGTTCGGGTAAATGTTGTTGATGATGTTATGGATATTGATTTATTAGACAAAAATGATGAAATAATTGACAAAGATTCTTTGTCTAAGGGAGAACAACAATTATACGCTACAGCTTTACTAAAAGCCTTAGTGGATGAATCCGGAATTAAATTCCCCGTATTTATAGATAGTCCATTACAGAAGTTTGATAAATACCACTCCAAAAATATTATAAAAGAATTCTATCCGGCTATTTCAGAGCAAGTTGTATTATTCCCTTTATTAGAGAAAGAATTATCCGAATTGGAATATGACTATTTAAAACCAAATGTAAATAAGGTTTTTGTTATCGAAAACCACAACAATGGTTCTAGTTTTAAACCCTATGCTGTTGACCAATTATTTATACACTTAAAACAAGAGCAAGATGTTTACGCAAATTAAAACAAGTAAGGAAAATAAAGAGGTTGTAGCCTTGTTAACTCGCAAGCTAGGATTAGGTGCTGAAAATGTAATTGCCAGAATTGCTTATACTTATTCTTTGTCTCAAAATAAAAAATTAGACTTAAACTACATCAAAGATTCTAGTGGTAAAGAATACTCTAAATCAGTTCTTTTCGGTGACTATTATGACATGTATCTTGGCTTACTTTGTGTACATTATGGTTTATACAAAACTGATAAAGATATTGGCCGATATATAAAAATGCACGTAGATGATGGTTTAAAACTTTTAAATCAAGAAGTAAATGAGCGTTCTAATATTGATGGATTTGATTTTTTAAGTGAGAAAATAAATAATAATCTTCAAATTTTGAATTTATATTTATAAGAAATGCATATGTCTGAAGACGATATAAGAACCAAGGTTGTATATGAATGGCTAAAAGATTGCCCAATTACTTCAGATGAAATCTTTATAGAATTTACTATCAAAATTAGGTTAGGAAGAGGAACACGTTTCATTAATTCAAGATCTGATGTTTTAGTCAGAAATTATCGAGGTGACAATTTATTGATTATAGAAGTCAAGAAACCATCTCACAATCTACGTCAAGATGACAAATTTCAAGCATTATCTTATGCAAGGGCTTTAGCTGAAGGAGGAATAGCTCCTTTCACCATTCTTACTAATGGAAATCATACTTTAATATTTGATACAATTTCTGGAGAAGAAATTTCAGGTAAAGTGGTTCCATCGACTCACAGATATGTTGAAAACCAATTCAAAGTTACTGGAGATGTTATAGGTGCTTATTCTGAGGCATTGAATTATCTTATCTCGTTGTCTGAAGACAACTTGTTGGAATTTTGCAAAGGTCAAGCTGAATTTAGGATGTCTTTACTGAAGAGTGATGATTTGTTTTCTGGAAAGAAATATATCCCGCAAACATATGTTGACAGACTTGGTCCAAAAAATGAATTGGATGAGAAACTCTTTACCGGAAAAAAAACGCGAGATGTTCTTTTGATTACAGGACCTCCACAACATGGGAAAACATCATTTGTTTGTAACGTAATTGATACTTATCTGAGTATAAATATACCCTGTGTATTCTATCCTGCAATTTCTCTAAAAGAAGGTTTACTAAATGCTTTGATTGACGATTTTCAGTGGACGTTTAACAGCAATTTTTCAATAGTACAAATAGCTCAACGACTGAATTCGATTTTAGAAAAATCTAATCAATATCTCGTCATTGTTATTGACGGATGGAATGAAATGTTTGATACTCCTTTGCGTTTAAACGAAGAATGTAGACGGTTAAATTCTGGAAGAATTAAAGTTGTCATCAGTTCAACAAGTGCATCCTTGGAAAGAATACTTTATGATGGCGCTGGTAATCCCGAATTTGTTTGTAGTTCAGTAGAACTCACTAGAGAACAAATTAGAAAGTTATGTTCAAAGCCCTTGAAAAGTACGAAGGATTTGGGAGTAATACAAATCGATAAGTTTAATCCTGAAGAAATAGCCGAAGCGAAGTTGAAATATGAAAAAGCGTTTAACGTTCGGTTTGAAGAAGGAGGAAATTTACCAAAAGATCCTTACTATTTAAGATTAGCTTCAGAACAATATGCAAATGGAATTGTACCAGCCTTTGCCAATAGAACATCGCTTATCCATAAGAGTTTGCTTTCTAAAAGTAATCGATCACGAATTGAAGAGTTGGAATTACAAAGAGGATTGGTCTCTTTGGCTGAAGTTTTGTATAAGCATGACTCTCCGACTAAGATTATTTCACTTCCTGAATCATTTAATTCAATCAATTTGGGGAAATGGTGTGAGGCAGCAATTCTTCAAGAATTGAAAAGCGAAACTTTTACTGAAATTGCCTTTTACTATACCCACGATCTAGATTATTCCATTGCTGTTTTACACAAAGAATGGCACAATATATTTAAAGTGCCTACAAATTTTTATAAAATAATTGAAGAGATAGAAGAAGCTATTCAAACCAGAGTTGGAAGAAGTGCTCTTGAATGGTTTCTTAGCTGTCCTGATTATTTTGAGCATCTAAAAATTGTATTTTCTATTCTATCTAAAGATTCAAACAAAGGTTTACTGAGTTTTACAAAACAGCCCATTTTGAACCAGGTTAAATTAAATAATAAGCTAGATTTTGAATGGCTAGAGATATATCTTACTGAATTTATAGGGATTGATCAAAATAAGCCAATGGAAAAATCAGAGATTAGTGAATTAATCTATGCTTATGTTGAAAGTATTGATATTACTCAAAATAGTCTTGATTTTGAATTTTGGATCGGTGTACTTTTAAAATACGATAATAGTTTAGAAGATTTAGGAGCAGAAGAATCCTATATGGCTCAAATCTTTGATGGAGAAATAGAAGGATACGAAAGTTATGATAATTCCTTCTTAGACATTGGCTTGTTTGAAAGGTTATTATTGCATAAAGATGATGAAGTTGCTAGTAAGGCAGCTCTATATCTTGCATATGCTTCTGCTTACAGTTTTATGGAAAAATATGAGGATTATAAAAAAAATATTTTTAACAATGATAGTGACTATAAAAGCATATTAGAGTCAGCTTGCGAGCGTGTCATGTATAGCTTAGGCGATACATATTATGGATATTCGATGTGTAAAGGTTTGTATTATTATTTGGAAAACGGAGATGAAGAAGCAAAACATGAATATGTAAAACTTAAACCATTGGTATTTCCTATAATATCTACTTATGCAGATTCAAAAATTGGTCAGGATCTTTTAAACTTACTAAATAATCTTAGGATTAAAGCGGAAATAGACGAAGAATTAAATGAAGAGATTTACTTTGAAGATCCAGATCAACTTAAGTTTGATTTTGAAATATAAATTGATCTAGAAAGAAATTTTATTTTATTTATTTGAAATCTTCAATATTTATTTTAAAAAGTTTGACATCCAGAATAGCTTGTTTAAATATTGGATTTAGACCATTTTTTTTACACTCATCGATTATTTCCAATTTATCTTCTCTACTCATCATAGAACCAAATACAATTTCTTTTAATGAATCTAAGGAAAAAGTTTCAACTCCTATGGTATCTCTTACCATTCGATGCTCGTCTTCGTATACCCAATCAATTGATTTAGAATATAAAATTCGATCTACGATTTCTTCGTCAGTATAAAGCCATCCCCAAATATCATCGTAGTGTGTTTGATATTTTACCTTTTTAGCTTTGGGTAAAGTATCACAATTAAATTCAAAACCAAAACATACTCCTTTGTGATTAAAAGTATAATGTGACCACATCAAGATATTGTCATTTTTAGAACTAAGAGCTAAAACACCTTTCGAATTATGTGCTTTTTGAATTCGACTTATTCGAGCACCAATTTCTTCTTGATTTATTATGTACTCATCAGTTATTTTTTCAGTAACTAACTTTTGAGCAGCCTCAAATGTTATTCCCTCAAATTTGTCTTCCTTTTTCAAATTCATGGTATACTGAGCGCGAATTTGAGCAGCTTTTATTTCGTTAATTTTTCCATAAAATTGTAAGTGTACTCTTCCGTCAAATGGATCATTAAAGGATTCTATTCCAGCAAAGAAAAGTTCTTGTTTATTTATAATTTCCAAGGTTCTCTTTTTAGTTGCTTCGGTATAATTTCTGAACTTATAGAGTATCATAGTTTTGATTTAAAATGATTAACAACTTGCTCTAGTGCAATGCCTCCAAAGAGTTTGATTAATACGTTTCTAGCTTTTAATGTTACACTTTCTGCAGTTGGGAAGTCTTCCTTAATAGTTTCAATATCATTTTGTGTTAAGTAATTAGTGAGATTAGTACTTCCCTTTGCAAATGAATAAACTGAGAACAATTTGTTATTTTCTCCATTAGTTATTCTACTTATAATATCTTGACCATATGCTTTTTGCAATCTATCCAACAAACGTAAATTATTACCTGCAGTAGTCCTATTTGTTATTCCATTTTTTATTGCAGAAATTAAATTTGATCCTTTGGTAGCATTTGTTATTCCTGGTTTCATATTATCACCGTTCATTATTATTTCCGACCATTGATTAAATTCGGTGACTTTGAATTCTTCTTTGGCAAGGAAATTCATCTCCAATTTGTAAGTGCTATCAAAGAAAGAAATAGCACCTAAAGAATTGATAAATTCAATTTCTTCACTAATTTTTATTAAGTTGAACTTTGAGTTTTGATCTGTTAGGTAGAGGAATAACATCTCCTGACCAACAACAGTTCTAAGTAGATTTCCATTTTGAATCCCTTCTAGTTTTGAAACCCATTCCTGTAACGTTCTTTTTCTTTGAGCAACATCTTCAGTAATATCTTCTAAGAAAAGATTAATTTGCTTTTGGACTTTATCACTTCTTCTTCTAATATTATTCTCTACTTTCAGGGACTCATGGGCATTTAATATAAAATTAAAAATCAGTTTCCTGTTCTCATCCTTATACTCTAAAATTGAATCTTTAATTTGTTTGGTAAACCATAATTCATTTAAGGTTGTAGTAATTAGTTCCGTATAAATAGTGCATTTTTCTTGAAGTATTTCAGTTATCTTGTTTGCGCTTAACTCAAAAGCTGAATCTTTAGAACAATCTTGATTGTAAATATTTTGAAGTAAGTTAACAAAATCAGCTCTGTCTTTTTCTTCTTCATCTGTGGCTATTGAACCAATAAAAAATTCACCTTGGGCTTGCTGTATTTCTTCTAGATTTTTTGTCTTTATTCTTATTAGATTGTTAAAAATTTCTATCTCTGAATCAATTAAGCCACCATTAGATAGTCTTTCAATAAGGTTCCTAAGCTTTGTGTTTGAAATTTCTTCAAGTGATTCGGCACTATCAATTTCTGCTAATATCACTGAGTTAAGTTGATTACAAATACTTCTTATATCTCTTGTTTTATCAACATCTTTATGCTTTAGTAAAATATTTCCAATAATATTTCTATGTATTGTCATTATATTAGAAATTTCCCATGGAAAAAGCGTTTTATGATTTGATAGAAAACCACGACTTTCTTCATCATCTTTACCTGATTCCTCTATCAAGTATCTATTAATGAAGCAGTTTTCACTAAGTAAATAATCCTCTTCATGCAACATTCTTTGATAGAAATCCTCATTATCATCTCCTGGATCATTTGCTCCAAAAGATTTTGCAGTAATTCTTCTGTGAATATTTCTATCATCAATAAAAATTAATTTCTCCTCTGAAACCAATCTAGGTGTATTATTTACATCAATAAATAAAGCCCTAGTAGCTTGAATTAAATCAATTTTAGATTCATTTTTGAAAATCACAAAGGTGACCGGAATACTTATTCCATTATAGGAACTTTCATTTTTACCTTCGTAAAAATTACGGATTGCACTAACTCTATGCTGTCCGTCAATAACCAATGCTGAAATATTGTCTTTATCCCATTTTAGCATTACAGGGAAATCAGGAAGATATTCTTCAGATTCATATGATTTATTGACATTAATTCCTTCTATATTGTCGAAATCGGAATCGGAATGTGTAAAGTATTGAATTGGTTCACCGTTAGATTTTGGCAATAACACTACTGTAATAGCCGGAAAAAATTTAATAGCTCTATTACTCGCTTCCAAATATTCACTTTTTATTTCCTCAACTCTTTTAGAGGAAATATTACGTTGAATAATTTTATTCATTCCCCATCTTGCATCACCTTTTAAATCATCAACCAAAAGTATATCTCTATTTTTTAGTAATTGTGATACAGGAATATTTGTCGTTAACACATTTGTATCGAACTCAGAATTTAGTTTTTGAATTGAATGAATACAATGATATTCTCTAGAATGATTATCAGGTTTTGAAGTTTTAATATTTATTTTCGCCATAGTTAGTCATTTATAATATTACGCAGTCAGAAAACTTTTTGTGTCCATATTTATATAATATTTTACTTATACATATCAATAAACATATAATGAGAATTTGTTAACTGTCCTTTATCTAACAACTCATGCAAATACTCTAATCCGCCATTTGCATACTCTTCCATAAAAGTAATAATCTTTGACACGACAGCAGTTATTTCAGCTTCGTCCATATCTTCCAAATCATTCCAATCAAAACCTATTTCCTCATTTCTTGTGAAAATAATCATAAGTAGGAAATCCGTAAGATTAGATTCTCTTTTCCATCTCCCGATTTCTAAACCAAAATCGGAAGTTAAATCTCGTGGTGGCAATGGCAGTCTTCTTTCCTTCTTTAATCCAAGCAGGAAAGCGTACATATACAATTCATAGATAGGTCCAAACTGGCTGTATTCAGATCTTCTACTTCCTTTATTTGCCAAAACCTCAATAACTGGTATTCTAGAATTGGCATAACGCGGACGCTTAATTAGAATATGTGATTTAAATTCTTGACTTGTCATTATTTCAATTTAATTTTATCAGTTGTCCGATCAATTTGCTCCTTGTTTTTATCAATTTGGTTGATGTAAACCCTTTTTATAAAATCCTTCCTAATAATTTTTTTGCCAAGCTCATTCAACTTCATTTCGTCATCATTTTCATAAAGGTCATTGACCAGAATAATACTTTGTGGAAAAACTTCGCCAACCGCCTCAAAAAAGCCCTCTGTAAAAGCAGAGCCAAACGCAGAAAGTGGTGCGTCTGCCAATAGCGGATAATTATATTTAGTTGTATTTGCAGAGATTACTGCCATAACCACAGAAAACTTCTTCATACGCTGAAATCCTTCAGAACTTCCATGAACAATGTTACCGGTGCTATCTATATAGTTAAAGAGGATAGAGCCTGATGGTGACTTTTCAAATTTCAATATACCTCCGGCTAAATCATTATACTTAATAAGACTTTGAAAATGCTCATTGGCATATTTCTCCAACAAATTCACCATGTTATCAAAGACTCTATTTTTAGCATTTTCAGTTGCTAATGCTAAGTCGGTGCTTATTTCATAATTAAGTAAATATCCTTCAGGGATATTGCTTGGACGTAAGGCTTGAATCTCTCTTTCAGTATTTAAAATGCTTGATTTTAATTTTTTTATACTATCCTGTAGTTTTTCAATTTGAAATGAAGAATCTGCTATACGTCTTATTGCTCCTTTATAACGATTAATAATCGTCATAGAATCTTCACTATCATTCCCCGCAATTAGAATGTCTTTTCTCTGGTCTTTTAATGATTTTAATTCCTTTTTTAATTTGGTAAGCCTTTCATTGAGTGCAATTTCCTTTTCACGCGTTTTTAAGATACTATCCTCAATAGAAGAGATTTTATTGTAAAATGGCTGGGCGTTAATTTGTAAATCACCAAAGAAATTATTGAAATTATTTTTTACAAAATCAATATCGTTCTTTGCCTCAATCGGACGATTCTTTAATTTTATGATATGGTTATGCTCTTCGGATCCTATCAATGCAGGGCGATTGCATATATAACAGTGTTCATGATCAATCATATTTTTTAAAGAAACCGTATCAGGCGAATCAATTGGCAAAAAATGGAAATGCTTATTTGGATCATTGATGTTTTTTAATGTCTTTTTTTCAAAATGAAATTCTCGAAATTGTTGAATTTTCGATTGAAAATCCTCTACCACATTGTCAAAACCTAATGATATCCATGAAAAATTACCATCAAAAAACCGATTATTAATAGTTTCCAGGAAGTTTGTATACTCTTCTGCAACTTCGTTGGTTCTTTTATTTTTTTCTTTTATTTTATTATCAAGATCATTTCGTTTTTCTGCGTTGGAAAAATTTTGCTCCAACTCATTTTTTTCCTGCTCAGCATCATCATATAATTTTTCATATTCGGCAAGCTTAATTTCTTGATTGGATAAAGCATTTTCTAAATCCTGTTTAACTTGAATAGCTTTATCTAATCTTTCGTTATGATCAGAATTTGCCTTAGTTTGTTTATTAAGATCTTTTTCAGCCTTGTCTTTGAACTCTTTAGTTAAGAAAACCAACTCTTCATACTTACTAATATCTGTCAATGTACGAACTGCTTCTTCAATACTCGACTTCTTTCCAAAATCGATTATACTGTCAACTTCTTCTCCTTGAAAAAAGGAATATTGACGTAAGGTTGGAAGAATAAGTTGCTTAATTATATTAGCTTTTTCATCAGCATCATAAACAGGCGTGTATTTTGGAAGAACATGATCAGTTCGATTAACCTCTACATCATTAACAGTAATTTGCCAACTATCGAAATTGGTAATCTTTTTACTCAATCTTGTTGCAGTAAATGATTTTGTAATTTGGTATTTAAAACGGCCTGTCGAATATTCAATTTGAATACCGGTTTCAACATTATCTCCAATTGCAGTTTCACTTTTTGCTTTATCAGAAATGATTTTTACAGCGATATCTTTGATCCCTTTTTTGATTTTATCATCTGAATCCAAAACTTGGTCATAAAATAGCCAGAGAAAAGCATTAAAAAATTTTGATTTTCCAGCGCCATTATCTGCGACTACAATATTTACGCCCTCTTCAAATTCATAACGCGTGTCATAATAGTCACCATAATAATTAAAAAAATTCTTAAACGATATGCTATTTATAATTGATGCCATCTTACCCTATGTTATGAATGTTTTTAATTTTCTTATAAATCTGAGAGTCACTTAAATTATTGTCATTTTCATTAATAATAACAGACAACACCTCAATAGTTTTATTAAAGTAGGGCGCATTTGTTGTAAGTTTTTCAACATCTTTAATATTATACTTTTTGCAAAGCTCCTCATCCGACAATATCTCCCTTAAAACTTGATTCCTATCCATTTTTACAGTTCGTTAATTATTGTGTCCAAATCCAAATCGTATTTAAAACATACATTTTCTAATGCAGTTTTAGAGTCGTAAAAGTTCATTGCTAAACTTGCAAAATAACCAACCCTTCTCAATTCATTCTTTACTAAATTTCTTTCCATAGTATAAAGCTCTGCATTATTATCGTTGAGCTTTGGAATAACAACCATGTCGAAAATGGTTGCATATGCTTTATCTTTATGTGTTCTTAAAAGGCGACCTCTTCTTTGAATAAATTGTCTAGGATTTCCGGTAGAACTTGCAAAAATACCGATTTCAGCCCTCGGAACGTCAACTCCCTCATCAAGCATTTTCATTGCAAAAAGCATATCAATCCTACCTTCTGAAAAGCCTTTTAATATGTCATTTAAGTTTTGCCCATCGGCAATGTACGAATTCATCTTTAGCGTCGTAATTACTTCATTACCAGCAATTAGAAATTTATCAAGCATTCTTTCTGCAGTACCATCCTCTTCATAAATGTAGCCTTCAGGAATATAGGTGAAAATATATTTTACTTTGTTTAAATGTTTAAGTTCTAGAAGAATATTTTTAAAGCTTTCTATTTTATTATTTGCTTTATGAATAATGTTTTTTCGTTTTAGCAGAAGGCGTTCAACCATCGGGTCTTTCTTGAATTCTCCTTTTTCAAAATCAAAATAACGAAGTAGTTTTTTAGAAATTTCAATATATTCTTCAAGCTCATCCTCATTTAATTCAACAATCATGGGATAGTATTTGTAATCTGTTAAAAACCCTTCAGACATTGCTTCTCTCATAGAAAAACTGTAAGTATAAGGTTCTTTATCATTAAAGAATTGATCAATAAATTCAGTTCCTTCAGGATCATAAACTCGTTTTGGTGTTGCTGAAAGACCAATCTTTTTTTTAATTTTTGAACTTGCTATGGATTTTTTGATATCATTCGCCCCCATATTATGTGCTTCGTCAGCAATTAAAAGAAATTCCTCTTCAATTTTTTTAAAATATTTTTGAAATCTGGAAGTTGTGAAACTGGCATAGGTAGATATAATCACTAAGTTCTTTTTGATACCACCGCAAAAATTACTGACGTAATTTGAGAATTCCTTCTCCCAGTTATTCCCTCCACCAATTTTAATAATATTCAGAAAATTGAAAGATAAAACTTCTTCTTCCCATTGATTAAGAAGCGCTATTGAAGGCACTAAAATAATAGTGAAATATGTATTTGTTTTTTTATATTCATTTAACACACAATTGAGTGAAGTTTTTGTTTTTCCAGTTCCCGTTGCCATACCAAAAACACCAGTGAAATGATTATCAACCCAATTATTATACGCATTCATTTGATAATCTCTAGGCTTATAAGGAGGTGGAAATCGTGGTTCATTGACAATTTTAAAAACGGTTTTGTTAAATTTCTCTCTTAGAGCATCTGTAACTTTTTTAATTTTATGCTCTTCTTCTGTATGTACTTCACTATTCAATTCAACAAGATTTAGCTCTTCATCTAAAAGTTGCTTTTCATCAAGTGAAATAGATTTTTGTTTTATTACATTGATAAGGTTCTCAGGGTTTAAATAAATAAAATCCTTTGATTCTTTTTTAAATATTTTTTCATAATCCTTGATTTCATTTTTAATATTGGCTCTTTCAGAAGCTTCTCCCCACGAACGATTAATTACAAAGCTTTCCCCATTACAAACTATACCTTTATAAGTAAAATTACAACTACCAACAATATTAATTAGGTTGTCTTCATCATCCCAAAATAAAGCTTCTTTGTAGTGCGAAATTTCGCCGTTTTTTGTAGTTACTGGAATAATATTTATTCTATCATGGTCAATCAAATATCGCAAACAATTATAAAAATGTTTAATCTGTTTTTTTGTTAGAACATCGTTAAGGCGCTCAATATCATTAAGGATATTTTGCTGAATTGAATTATAAAAATCAGGTTCCAAAACAAATTCATTATTAATTAATTTATAATCATTTTCAGAAACAAAATGATTTATTAGAAAATCTATTTTACCCCCATTATAAATAAATTGAGCAAAACCATAAGACAAAGTGCTTATTGAAGATGAACTAAAATAACCTAACTTAAATTGGATCCTCTTAGACAAAGGAATAACCTCACCAAAAAATTGTAATGGTATCATATCTCCAGACGAAGAAATTTTTAAAGTAACTGGAAATTCTATTTTTTTTAAACTCAATTTTTTTTAGTATTATTTATTACTTCAGAAATATTGATATTAGATTTTTTACTTATTTTTAGACTATTATTATAAAGAATAATTCTATTATTATAATTAGCAATACGAATAATCATTCAAAATTCCAATTTTATTAGTAATCAATTTGAACTTAATAATTGTTAAGTACTTCTATATGTATGATCAATTTCTTTGTAGTAATCTTCAAAGCTAAATTCTATATCTAGCAATTCCTTTGGATGAACTCTGAGACCTTTTGCGATTTCAAATATTGTATTAATTCTAAAATCTACCCGTCCTTTTTCAATTTTGCTGATTTTACTTGCATCTAAATTACATCGTGAAGCGATTTTTTCATATGACTCATCCTTTCTGATAAGTTGTATTTTGTCTCCAACTTTTTTACGTAGTTGTAAATTAACCTCCTTACTATCCATTATATAATTTTTGTACTAATTTGATTTTTTTTAAGAAAAATTTTATGGTCGAATTCGACCATGTTTTGAATAATTTTATATATTTGTATTTCAAATACATACAGAAAATGTATTTTTGCGATTCTTCAAGTAAAAAAAATTGAAGCATTCGCTTAGAATCTCGGCTCAAAACTTGGCAGTTTAATCCACGAGATGATAAGTAAGATGCTCACGTCTATTGGCGTGGGCTCGCTTATTCGTGGGAGGTCATGCCAAGTACCAGAGACGTTTAAGATGAGTACCACGCTTTTTTATGCTCAAAACTCACTGTTATTCTTGGCGATATTTCTCCTGTTTTTGTTTTAAGATTCGCATTATGAAGTCGAACTAAACGCTTTGTCTGTGAAATAAATTTATACTCCTTATGATCATTAAGCCGTTTACTTAATGCATAAAAAATGGCCCTCTGCTGCAGCGACCAAACTAGCGCAGAGGACCATAGCTAATCAAATCTTCGTTTAACTAACCAATTCCAATATTATGAATAATTATTCATTCTACAAGGATGGGAAAGCTCTTTATTGCCTAATTTTTATGGGTATGCTCTTGTCTTTTTCGTCCGTTTGCGCCAAAAATTTTTATCGGAATAATTTCTTCTTTATTCAACAGCATCAAATTCAAGGAACTATAAGCGATGGCAGCAATCCATTGCCCGGAGTTACTATTACTGTAAAGAATAAAACTAATTCTACAGCTATTTCAGATTATAATGGTCAATACAGCCTTTCAGCCTCCCCACAGGATACTTTAATAGTATCATTTATTGGTTTTAAAACCGCACTAATACTTGTAAAAGGTCGTACAAAAGTCGATGTCCAACTGATATATGATACAACCACTCTGCAGGAAGTTCGAGTTAACGCAGGATACTATTCTGTAAAAGAAAGTGAACGAACTGGAAGTATTGCTCGTATTACTTCTAAAGATATTGAGACACAGCCTGTAACAAATGTTCTAGCTACCATGCAGGGACGTATGGCCGGTGTTTCCATTACACAGACCACAGGAGTTCCTGGCGGAGGCTTTGATATAAAAATCAGAGGACAGAACAGTCTTCGTTCAGAAGGAAATACTCCGCTTTATATCATTGACGGTGTACCTTTTTCTTCTGAATCTATAGGATCCGCACAGACTAGCACATCTTTTCCAACTCGCACCAGTCCGCTCAACGGAATTAATCCAGACACAATTGAAAGCATTGAAATCTTAAAAGATGCAGACGCAACGTCTATATACGGTTCCAGGGGAGCAAATGGGGTAGTGTTAATTACTACCAAAAAAGGAAAACAAGGCCGGACAAAATTTAGCATCAACACCTCCACAGGAGCAGGAAGGGTAACACATTTTCTCAAACTGATGAATACAGAACAATACCTAAAAATGCGAAAGCAGGCCTTTATAAATGACGGACTAGCTGAATATAGTCCCCTTGATTATGATGTCAATGGAACATGGGACCAAAACCGTTACACAAACTGGCAGAAAGAATTCCTGGGAGGAACAGCACAAATTACTGATCTTAATGCTACAATATCCGGGGGTTCTGAAAATACTCAGTTTCTGGCAGGAGGCTCTTATCATACACAGAGCACTGTTTTCCCGGGCGACTTTCTTTACAGCAAAGGAAGCGGACAAATAAGTATTAATCATCAGTCCAATGATTCCAAATTTAAATTCTCTTTTTCAACTGGATATAATATTCAGTCAAATAATCAGCCGTCATTTGATCTAACATATGATGCCAGATCGCTCCCTCCAAATGCACCTGCACTATTCAATCCTGGCGGAGAATTAAATTGGGAAAATGGAACATGGATTAATCCGCTTGCAAATCTTAATACAGAATTTAAGTCCAAAACAAATGATCTCACAGCAAATACAATTATCTCTTATGAAATTTCCAGCGCGTTATCATTTAAGACCAATCTAGGGTACACTAGCCTTTTTAATGATGAAACACGTGTTGTGCCATCCACGATTTATAATCCTTCGCTCAACGTAACCAGTGCAAGTTCAATCCTGTTTGTTAATAATACAGGGAGGTCCTCATGGATTGTAGAGCCGCAGATAAACTGGAAAAAGGACTTTGAATCAAGTAGTCTGGATATTCTGGTTGGTTCAACTTTTCAGAGCCAGAGAAACAACAGAAATGTACAGTCAGGAACGGGCTTTAATTCAAATAGCCTAATGTACAATATGGCTGCTGCAAGGGTTATCCGTGTACTTAGCAATGATGAAACTTTATATAAATACCAGGCTTTCTTTGGACGCATAAATTATAATCTTTACCAACGTTACATTTTGAATCTAACGGCGAGAAGAGACGGATCAAGCCGTTTCGGGCCAAGAAACCAGTATGCCAATTTTGGTGCAGGAGGTTTTGCATGGCTCTTTTCTAAAGAAAGTTTTTTTAAGAATAGTAAATGGCTTAGTTTCGGAAAAATCAGAACAAGTTACGGTACGACTGGTAGCGACCAGATTGGCGATTACCAGTTTCTGGACACCTATACTACTTCGAGCGCAATTTATAATGGCATTACAGGGCTTGCCCCTTCCCGTTTGTATAATGCAGATTTTAGATGGGAGATAAATAAAAAATTTGAAGTCGCGGCTGAACTGGGTTTTCATCAAGATCGCATTTTTACAACGATAGCATGGTATCAGAACAGATCATCAAATCAGCTTGTAGGATTGCCGTTGCCTGGAACAACAGGTTTTAATTCCATACAGGCAAATCTAAATGCAGTGGTTGAAAACAGCGGGCTTGAACTTACCCTACGAACTGCAAATTTTGCACTTAAAAATTTTTCCTGGACCACTAACATAAATCTGACCTTTGCAAAAAACAAGCTGGTTTCTTTTCCAGATCTTGAAACATCGCCATATAGCGAAAAATACAGAATAGGAAGTCCAATTAATATTGAACTGCAGTACAATTTCAAAGGCGTAAATCAGCAGAACGGCATTTACGAATTTGAAGATAAAAATGGAGACGGTTTAATAACTTTTCCTGAAGACAAACAGACAGTTGCGGATTTTAGTCCAAAATACTACGGAGGAATTCAAAATCAGCTAATATATAAACGTCTTTCATTAGATTTTCTATTTCAGTTTGTAAAACAGAAAAACAAAACTTATCCAATGGGTCCTGCTGGAATGATGTCCAACCAGCAACAAAGAATTGTAAATAGCTGGAATCAGCCTGGAAACTCTACTCCTTACCAAATCTACACTACAGGCTACAACGATGATGCGCTCACGGGAAATTATTTACTGGACGAAAGTACAGCTTCAATTACTGATGCTTCTTTTATCAGGCTTAAGAATATTTCTCTATCCTATAATGTCCCTTTGAAACATAATGAAACACAGCTTAAAATTATGATTCAGGGTCAAAATCTTTTAACATTTACTAAGTACCCTGACGGTGATCCTGAATTCCTTAGTTACGGATTTCTGCCGCCTCTTAAAGTAATCACCGCAGGCATACAGCTAATTTTTTAAACAAATTATTATGAAGGCATTTTATAGAATAACATTGTATGCATTGTTCCTTACAACGACTGTTATCATTTCGTCATGTGAGTCTTTTCTGGAAGTGGATCTTCCAAAATCACAGCTTGCCTCATCAGCAGTATTTGAGGATTATAACACTGCTGAAGCAGCACTTCTTAATATTTATTCTAATATTAGGGATAAAGGCATTTTAACAGGTACAGGTCAGGGAATCTCAAATACTCTAGGCAATTATACTGACGAACTGGTCAGTAGTGAGACACCTAATAATTTCAGCGTGAATTTTTACAAAAATTCTCTGCTTCCATCAAACACAACTGTCAACGGGTTTTGGAATGCATCTTACAATCAGATTTATGCTGCAAATGCAATCATTGAAGGTACAGAGAAGTCTCAGAATCTTACGTTAGAACAGAAAAAACAGCTTCAAGGTGAAGCCCTCTTTATTAGATCACTACTCCATTTCTATCTTGCACAACTGTTTGGAGATATTCCTTATATTACGGATACTGATTACAAGAAAAACAGCTCGGTCTCAAAAACTTCCGTTGCCGTTCTGTATGAAAAAATAAGCTCTGATCTGAAAAATGCCTCAGAACTCCTTCCTTTACAGTATCTTGATCAGAACCGTGTGCGCCCAAATTCTATTACCGCTAAAGCTCTTCTGTCCAGAATCTACCTATATGCCAAATTATATGAATCTGCATCGAACATGGCATCTTCGGTTTTAAATCAGCAAGAGATCTACACGCTTGAAACTACAGACAAAGTTTTCCTTGTTACATCCCGAGAAACCATCTGGCAGCTTCAAGCGGGAGTAGCTGGAAGAAATACAGCAGAAGCCACTTATTTTACTTTTACTACCGTTCCACCTCCGCAGGTATCTCTTACAGGAAGTCTTGTAAACTCATTTGAGCCTGGAGATCTACGCCGATCCGGCTGGATAAAAACAGTCTCAAAAAATACCGCAGTCTTTTATCATCCTTTTAAATACAAAGAAAATAACGCCACCACTGTATCAAAGGAATACTCAATAATTTTCAGAACGGCAGAACAGTATTTAATTCGGGCAGAAGCAAGGGTCTATCAAGGTGATCTGATAGGTGCCAAAGAAGATCTGAATAAAGTCAGAAACCGTGCAGGGCTTAATGATACTTCAGCTGTAACGCAACAGGAAATCATTACTGCTTTAATCATAGAAAGAAGACATGAATTATTTACCGAACAGGGACACCGTTTTTTTGATCTCAAACGTACCGGGATGCTCGACAGTGTGCTTGGAGATAGTAAATCAGGTTGGAATTCAACTGATAATTTAATGCCAATCCCCCAAAGTGAACTTACTCTGAATAAAAATCTTATGCCTCAGAATCCAGGCTATTAAAATTTTAAATTATGTTATTGAATATAATAAAGAAGCACCGCAGAACCATTCAGTTCCGCAGGATGCAATGTCCATTTTTTTTATTTATTTTGCCATTAGTAGCCTGTCCTTTGTGGGGACAGGCAGTGCAAAAAAAAATACTTACTCCCGAAGAGTATCACAAATGGGGAGAAACTGTATTGCAAAAAATAAGCCCAGATGAAAAATGGGCATCTTATAAAATTGAATATGAAAAAGGCGCAGATACCCTATTTGTGCGAAATATTTTTAAAAAGACTTCATTTGCTTTTCCACATGGTGAAAATGGTAGATTCATGCAGGATATCTTTGTATGCATGATCAATAAAGAACTTCATATCCTTGACTTAAAAAGACTAGAAGAGAAAATTATTAAAGAAGTAAAATCTTATTCCTTCAGTGATAAAGAGTCGCAGCTGATTTATCAGATTGATACAGCATCTCAAAATAGCTTCCTTGAAATTTTTTCACTTAAGACTGGAAGGATTAAAAAGATTCCTGATGTTAGTGATTATCTGCTTAGTCCGACACAGCAAAAACTTTGGTTTACTGCTTCACGGACAGACGGCTACAGTACTGCAGTCATCAGCCTTAAAAACCCTGCTCTGATTAACTGGATTCAAAAGAAATCTCCAGAAAAATTTACCTCTCCCGTCTGGCAAAAACATGGTCAGGCTGTTGCATTTATAAAAGAATATAGTGATCCGGGCAGGAATATTCTTTACTTCTATAACATTAAAAACAATAAAATATATGAGCTTGGCCCAAAAACTGATTCTTTATTTTTCAAAAACTGGAGTGTCACAGTTAGTCGACAGCTGAAAATTATGATATCCGACGATCTACAAAGCATTTTTTTTGCCGTTAAAAAAAATACAGCTGGTGTAATAGAACAGAAAAAAATAAAGGCAGAAGTGTGGAGTACAAATGATAAATGGATCTATCCTTATGAAAAATCACAACAGGTCTTTCAAGGCACTTCAAAGTCGGCAGTATGGAATCCTGTTTCCGGAAAGACAAATGTAATTACTTCAGACGAACTGCCTGCCATTATGATGGACGGCGCGATGAAGTATTCATACCTTTCAAACCGAAAAGCATACGAGCCACAGTTCGAGTATGAAGGTCCCAGAGATTTCTATACGTTAAATTTAAAGACTTTTGAGAAGAAAATATTCTTAAAAAAACATGCATGGGATTCTGAGGCACTGAACCCATCGCCGGCCGGCAAATACTTTGCGTATTTTAAAGACGATAACTGGTGGTTATATAGCCCCTCCAGTGATACGCACACCAATATCACATCGGGACTTGGTGTCAAATTCAAAGGAAAAAAGCAGGAGCTTGTCCCTGAATCTGTTTACGGAAATCCAGGATGGACAAACGGAGATAAAGAAATTATACTGTATGACCAATATGACATCTGGATCATAAATCCAGACGGAAAAAAAGCAAAAAGATTAACAAAAGGTAGAGAGAAAAAAATCATCTACCGCATTATAAATCCTGACAGCAGACATCAAAAAGTGATCTATAATGGTCCGCTTCTCGAAACCATTGATCTTACTAAAACTTTATTCCTACTTGCAAAAGGCCACGACGGAAAAACAGGATGCTTTTTATGGAAAAAAAACGTCGGCGAGAATCAGCTTTACTTTACGGACAGAAGTACAGACCAGTTTCAGTTTACAGAAAATAAAAAAAGTATTATATTCAGGGAACAAAACTTTGACCAGTCACCAAGACTTCTATCCATAGATGTCTCCTCATCTGCTCAAACTGTTTTTTTTAAAAGCAATCCCCAACAAGAAAAATACTTTTGGGGAAGATCAGAGCTGTTAGAATTTCAGAACTCCAAGGGCGATACACTGAAGGGAGTGCTGTTGTATCCAGCCAATTACGATCCAGAAAAAAAATACCCAATGATTGTAAATATATATCAGGAAAAAGCATATGAACTACACATATATGAGAATCCGACTTTCTATAATGCCGCAGGATTTAATGCTACATTAATGACTTTGAACGGCTACTTTGTGCTTCTTCCTGATATCATATCAAAGGATCACAATGCTGGGATATCGGCCTTAGACTGCGTAACAGCTGCAGTAGCAAAAGTAATTAGTAAAAATCTTATTCTTCCAGAGAAAGTTGGGCTTATTGGCCATTCATATGGAGGTTATGAATCTGCCTTTATAGTTACACAGACTGCACTTTTTGCAGCTTCTGTTGCTAGTGGTGCTCCTATTGATCTAGTTAGTCGATATTATTCTGTCGGCAGAGAAGGTAAGCCGGAAATGTGGAGGTTTGAAAAAGAACAGACAAATATGGGAGGTTCTCCTTCTGACTATCCTGACCGATATGATGCAAATTCCCCAATCAGGCATGTATCAAAAATTAAAAAACCTGTACTCATCTGGTCTGGTAAAAATGACAAACAAGTTGATCATCGCCAGAGTTTGGAATTTTACCTCGCATTGCGAAGACTAAAGAAAAGAAGCAATATGATTCTCTATCCCGATGAAGGTCATTTACTGCTAAATCCTGAAAATCAAAAAGACATTACTGTCAGAACTATGGAATGGTTTAATTATTATTTAAAAGACGATCACTCGCCCAGCTGGATAACGGAGAGTACAAATTAATTTCATGTAAAAAATTAACATAAAAATGCAGTTCCATCACTGGAACTGCATTGTCCTGCTTTTAAAAAGAACTTACTGTCCATTCACTATACGGTATAATGGCTGAACACAATTATTCTGATCATCCGTTTCAAATACAGTTGGTCCCGAAGTAACATTGAGGCGACACAACTGCTCTTTTTCAATATCCGAACAATTTACAGGACCCTGGGTACATTTGTTGGAAGCATCAGGATAATATCCCTGTTGTATGGCGACAGTTTTATTCTTTGCCGTGCTCTGCATCGATGTGGTTGCAAAAGCTCCTGCAATTGCCAGAACTGCAACAGCAGCAGGCATCACGTTTTTAACAAATAAGGTTTTCATAATAATTAAATTTAAATAATAATCTGATCTACTTTTTTCTACAGGTGTTCGATCTGCTTCCTGAAACCGGCCGGTATATTTTTAGGTTTAAAATAATTTTATTTAAACTCTTTCTTTAGAATAGTATTCAGCTTATAAACTGCAAGATTGTTCCTCATAACCACATACAAATTTCCACCGTCTACTCTAAAATTAGTAAGCTCATTACTTGTGGTGCGATAAACAGGAAAACTTAAACGATATGTATTTGTATTTAAGTCATAAACATCAATTATAAAAGACTTCTCCCATAATTTTTCATTTTCGTATCTTCCTTTAACTGTGGAATGAACAAATAGCAGATTTTTATAAACAGCTGCATTAGCATTTACAACAAGAGTCGGAGAAGAAACTAAATATTGTCTGCCTTTATCTAATTTTGAAATTTTAAATTTCACAGTACTGATAGTATCTATCGTATGGCTTCTGTTGAGCAAGTATCCGTTTTTATCCGCAGTTAAAAATTCGTTGCGGTAATAATAGAGGTAAATTATTTTTCCAGTTTCTCTGCTGTATAAAAGTATTCCGTCTGTATCAAAAATACCGTCGCTTTGAGTCTGCAGTAGTTCTCTTCTGTACACTATTTTAGTGACGGAATCTGACTTATAAACACCTAATACATTGGCCAGATTTTTTGAATTATTGGACCTAAAGACTGCTTTTGTACTGTCAATGGGAACTATTCTTGTAAAATGCGGAACTCCCAGCAATTCTTTTGTAACTTTCCAGCTTTTTACATCACCTCTAAGCAGTACCGGAACTACGCCGTCAGACAGGTAAAAGTAAGGTTCCTGTACTGTTACTGTAATCATTTGAAAAGGGAATTTAGCCACATCAAAGTGTATTTTCTCTAATTTTTTGTGACTTAAATTTTTGTTTATTGAAAGGATATAGGTTGGATATTCGTAATTACCTATATATATTTTATCTTTTGAGATGCCTGCAATGTACTGTGAAGTGTATTTTAAATCCATCGAATTAACAAATTCCACAGGATGCTGCGGATATCTTCTTAAAAAGGGATTGTTTTCATGTATCATACTCTCCGATGTAAGATACAGTCCCAAAACAACTAAACTACTCATCGTTATAATACCTGCCTGCAGCAAGATTATTTGAGGTATTGTAATGTGATACTGCACGTAACACTTTAGCTGAATATTTACAAATGCGCCTAGAGCAGCGAGAGCTATAAAAAAGAGATTAAAAATAAGATGGACATTCCAACTCATTTTCTCTAATATTCCTCCGCAGCTGCAGGGAACAAAAGAACTGAAATTTAAAATAATAAATATATAGACCGAAAACATTGTCATAATGCCCAGCGAGGCTAGTAAAGCTGTTGTTCTATATCTCGGAATGGCAAGAAATGATGCTGTTAATAGTTCAGCAGCAATAACACTCCAAGATACCCAATCTGCATATACGCTCAATAGGGGAGACTGCCCTAACTGCACTTGAAATCTTTCAAAATCAAAAAGTTTACTTACAGCCGCATACACAAACAGCAGTATATACAGCAGGCAAATTACCTCTACTACATACTTTTTAAATCCCGTATTCATATTCAGTTTCATAACTAGTCGATTTGAATTCAACAATGTAAAATTCTGAATTACAAATCAATAACACTTATACAATCGGGAGCGATAATTAATTAAGAAGGATTAAAATCAATCGCTGAAAAAAAGCCACCTGTTTTATTCCGACCGAGTTCTTTTGGAGAAAAGCCAAATCGCTTCTTAAATGATTTAGAAAAATTAGGATAACTATTGAAGCCGTTCATAAAAGAAATATTTTTCAATGGAATATCTGTCTGCTCTATCATAAGATATGCTCTTTTGAGTCTCTCTTCTGTATAAAACTGATAAATACTTGTATGAAAAAAATACCGGAATCCATCTTTGAGCTTAAAATCATTTGTTCCAAAAAGTCTTGCCAATTCCTTTATTGACGGTAATGGCTCTGCCAAATTCGCGAGTACGTAATCATAGACACCCTGCATCAACCGCGCATCGGCTTTTCTAAAATTATGCTGCTTTTGTTCTTTTGTTTCGTATGATTCCGGAACAGCGTCATCAAGCTGGAGAAAGGGAGCTATGAAGCTTAGTACTGTAAACTTACCTTCTGACAATCTTGAAACCGAGCATTCGGCGCTTACTATCAGCTTTTTATATGTTATGAAATTTAGCGTAATGATTTCACCTGATAGAAGTATTTCCTCCAACTCTTTTCTCTCACGATCTGACATATCGGAGAAATCATCCAACAAGAATTCCTGTATTGGCCTGCTGAGCATTTCTATCGAATCATAACCCAAAATTTTCAACGCACCTTGATTTACATCTTTTATGGAATGGTTCTCATCTAGGATAAAAGTTGCAGGTGTAATCATTCTATGGGTAATATAGGGGTTGACAAAACCTGAATGAAAAGCGGACTCTTTAAGTTCTTCAGCTACCATATTGACTAGCACTACCAAGGTTTCAATTTCGTCGTCATAGCTACTCAAAGGGATTTGGTTATTGAAATTGCCCCTTGCCATTTCAAATAACATCTTGTGCATCGATACCATCCTCTGGCGGTTGTGAGGGCTTTTCATTTTTACAAATTATTATATAATGCTGTGTAAACTGTTAGTGCTATTACTAAACGAAATCCGTCAGATAATCCAAAGCCTCCTGCTCAACGGTAAAAATTCGTGTAGGCACGGATGGCTTGCTGATTTCCAGATAAAAAGTGCTCATAGTCATAGAAACGTTTTCACTACCAATGAGAGCGACTGCTTTTGCAAGCAATGAACCTGATTTAGCCAGATAGTCCCTGGCTGCCTTGTCAATTGAGGTTATTCCCCTTGTATCACAAAATACAGGAAATTGCCTTTCATTTTGAAATGCAATCCTGTCTGCAACTACACGCACGGCGACTTGTAAATCTATTGCTGTATTAGCTTTATATTCGAAAAAGAGGATTCCCCTTTCAATCCAAAAACGTGCATTTTGATTTTCAAAAGATTCATGTGAGGCGATCATGACCTGTTTTATTTAAACTTGAAATTTAACAAAAATATAAAGATTTAGAAACATTATCATTGTCAAATGTGGATTATTTCTTGCAAAACATCGTGATTTGTTGTCAAATCGGGAATTACCCTTGCCAAATTGGGAATAAAATATCTGTAAGTAAAAGCGCTTTCAATTTTTATAATGAATTTTAGATATCTAATTTTCAGACATTTACAAAAACACAAATCTAAACCAAAAAATTTATAGAAATGGCAAAAATAAAACACAACAATTTTATCGACACAGTAGATACTGTTTTTTCCAGTGCCAAGGATCAAGGCCTGTTACATCTTCATGCAGAAGGTACATATCTAAATGGGCGAACCATAAAAATTAAAGGAAGCGAAATGCTCCATTTCGGCACTACCGGATATCTGGGTCTTGAACAGGATAAAAGGCTAAAAGAAGCTGCAATAAACGCTATCAATAATTATGGAACACAGTTTCCGCTATCTAAAACTTATCTTTCACATCCATTGTATGCAGAACTTGAAAGCAAGATTGAATTGATGTATAATATACAGCCAATCATAACTAAGAACAGTACCCTGGGCCATATGGCGATCATACCTACCCTGATACGGGATGAAGATGCAGTAATTCTAGACCATCAGGCGCACTGGAGTGTGCAAAATGCCTGTCAGATCCTTAAGCTTAGAGGAATACCGGTAGAAATGATACGCCATAATAATCTCGAAATGCTTGAAGACAAAATTCGCATGCTCAGTGGCAAATCCGGCAAAATCTGGTACATGGCCGATGGCGTTTATTCCATGTACGGAGACTATGCACCAGTACAGGATCTTTTGAACCTTTCCCGAAAGTATCCGCAGTTCCACCTCTATTTTGATGATGTTCATGGCATGAGCTGGAAGGGTAAAAATGGTACTGGTTTCATCTTTGATGCTATTGGAACACTGGAAGAAAACATTGTCGTTGTCAGTACGCTGAGTAAGACTTTTGGTGCAAGCGGCGCTACATTTTTCTGCAGCGATCGTAAATTACGTGAAAAAATTAAGACTTTTGGCGGCCCCCTAACCTTCTCTGCGCAGCTTGAACCGGCATCAGTTGCCGCTGCAATCGCATCCTGTGACATACATCTATCGGAGGAAATATATGAGCACCAGGCTGAACTTGCAAAAAAAACAGCACATTTCAGTACCCTTCTTTCAAACAGCAGCCTGCCCTTAGTCTCTGAAAACGATTCCCCCGTTTTCTTTCTAGGAATGGGTACTCCAGCTACTGCTTATAATTTTACCAAGCGTCTTTTTTCGGAGGGCTTTTATCTTAACCTTGGTATTTATCCCGCTGTGCCTATAAAAAATACGGGAATCCGTATCACGATATCGGCACATAATCAAATTAAAGATATAACAGAACTTGCCCGTGCGATGGATTACCACTTCCAAAAAGCAGTGGAAGAAACAGGAAGCAGTAATGAAAAAATACGCCAGGCATTTAGAATGGATATCAGTACAAAACGTACATCTAAAAAACAGCAATCAGAACTGCTCAATATTGAAAAGCAAACAAGTATTAAGAACATCAATAAACAGGAGTGGAACAAGCATTTGGGAACTCATAATATCCTTGATTGGGGGGGAATGCTGTATCTAGAGAAAACGTTCTCCAATAGCCAGGATCAGACCAATAAATGGGATTTCTTTTATTATATAATCCGTGACCAAAAAATGCAGGTTGTCCTAATGACTTTCTGCACATTCGGAATCTGGAAAGATGATATGCTGTCCACTGAATCGGTATCTAGACACCTTGAAGAAATTCGGAAAACCGATGCTATGCACATGACTTCCAAAGTACTAAGTATAGGATCGCTATTTACCGAGGGGCAGCACTGCTACATTGACGAGAGTCATTCACTGGCAGAGCAATCACTGAGATTGCTACTGAATAAGCTGGAAGAATCATACAACTCTTTAGGGGCGGATATGCTCATTCTGCGTGATTTTGAGCCCGGATTCCACTGGGATGAAATGATAAGAAACCAAGGGTATTTTAGAATTGATATGCCAGAATCATGTGTTATTGAAAATAAAAACTGGCCATCAATTGACAATTACGGTTCCCTGCTTTCAACCCGTTCCCGTCAGCATTTCAATAGGGAAATAGTACCGTATGAAAAATTCTACGATGTGCAAATAAAAGATTGCCTCAATCAAGCAGAGCTAGAAAGGGCTTACGAGTTATATTGCAATGTAAAGGACCGCAACCTGGCCATAAATACCTTTTCGTACAGCAGGGAAGTATTTGAAAATATGAACAGCTGTCCAAACTGGGAGTTCATCATTTTGACCCTAAACAATTCAGCTGAAAAAGATTTCATCGGGATAATGTTCTGCTATAAAAATTCAGGAATTGTGTATGTTCCTGAACTTATCGGTATGGACTACAATGCTGGCGAGGGCTTCAACTTGTACAGACAGCTTTTATACCAAACGATCAAAAGAGCACGAGAGCTTCAAATTCCGCGAATCGATTTTGGCATATCTGCAAACTTTGAGAAGAAAAAACTTGGTGCTTCTATAAAACCTAAAGTGGCTTACGTGCAAGCCAGGGATAACTACGCTATGGAACTTATGCAGACACTGCAGAATGAAACCAATATTCCGCGCTTATCCAGCTAAATTATAATTCCAGCGAAAAGTGACTTCATAAATTTCCGGGCAGCAATGCCCCAGCTTTTCCTTGTTCAAATAAATCTAAATTCTGTTGTCATGATAAGATCTACATGTGAGAACGCACTTCAGGTTATTCGAAAAGCAGAACAGCAATTCAGCTTAGATCCTGAACATATAATTGAAAAATCCTACCATATGACTACCGTACTTCGAAACTTGCTTAGTACGGTAAAAAAAAATGTTTTAGAAAAAGGATTCTCTGATGAAAGTGAAGAGATTAATTTTTTTAAAAGTATTAAACCCCAAATACTCGGAAAACTCATATTCTATAATAAAGTCTTCCGCATTGAAGCATCCTGTCCTGTTGTAAGCGGCAAAATGCATCACAAATATTTTTCAAACGAGCTTAATTTGCTAAAACAAGAATATAAAGACCACTTTTATACCACAGACTTCTATCGATACTATCGTTCAGGAAGAACGGAATGGGACCATCATTTTTTTTGTCTGGGCAAGATAGACCTTCATGAAGGAGTTAATAGTTTTGTGTTTGAAATTGACACTCAATTTTCTACCTATTACGATTATAAGGTAGCGCGAATAATTGCCAACGAACTTCTCTACAGCTACCTGATCTCCAAAATTGAGCCTGACACGCAGCAAACCAGTTTTTTTTCAGATGGAAACACAGCTAACAGAGATTTTTTCTGGACAGATTCAAAGAATGCTCTGATTGAATTAATTTATGCACTTCATGCATCGGGCAGCATTTCTCACGGAAAAGCGGGAATTCGTAAAATTAGTATGGTCTTTCAGTTGCTATTCAGGATACAGCTCGGTGATGTCCATCATGCCTTCCATAGGATGAAAGACAGGACCGACAGCAAAAGCATTTTTCTGGATCAGCTCAAATCATCGCTTAAACAGCACATGGAAAAAGAGCTTTAGCGCATTTTGAAACTTGCAATCCTCCACCAATGTGATGCAATTGGCATTGAGTGGCCAATAATATATAATCGCTTCGGCATGTTCATCTGTCCTAACAAAATCAACATAGTTGTATAATTAGTGTAACCGTTAAAATTTTCACAAAACAGCATTTTACATTGGCTGGCATTGGCAATGAAAAAATTTTGCACGTAGCAACTTTGCTTCAATAATGCAAAACACACGGCCATGAATATAGACAGAATGGAATTCATTTCCTGGATGGAACGAATCATAGAACGATTCGATCTTATGAGCTCACATATCAGTGAACTTGAAAAAAAGCGCGGAAGTGTTGACGGCGAAGAGCTTTTGGACAACCAGGATATATTGCAGATGCTTAAGATTAGTTCCCGATCATTGCAGCGTTACCGATCTTCTGGAAGGCTCCCCTATTATACGATCAGCGGTAAAATATATTATAAGCTATCTGATGTACACCAGTTCATCAGAGAAAGTTTTAATGTCCGAATGCCGAAAGCATACGACAGGGAGTGAAAAATAATGCCAAAAGATTCCAGCTTCTAGTCAGCACTTTTTCACTCTTTAATTTCGCAAATGAATTTAAAATTTAAAATTATGAGCGAACAAATTAAAGAGATACTTAACACTCAGGAAGAATTATCGGATATACTGCTGGTATTTGATAAGGAGAAAAAGAAAATCCTGGCCGTAAAAGGCATTGATCAAAATGGCAATCTGGAAACCGTTGACCCTACCCGGAAAAATGAGAATCAGTTTATGCGGGTTGATAAACAGGGTGATTTGTTTTCGAATTTCTTTTCGAATTTTTTTAGCCAGCTGAAAAACCCAACTAATTTTTCGTTTTTCAAAATCCCGGCGCTGCTGGCTGTTGATACTTCAAAAGATATGCAGAAACACTTAGATCATCCCACACCTGAAGGTGAACAATTAATGAAACAGTACGAAGTAAAAAAGAAATATAAACAAGAAAATAAAAACAATATGGAAACAACACAGACAAATCCGGAAACCAGTGAATATAAATATAAACCGGAACAGATCGACTGGGAGACATTAAACAATCTTGGCTTAAGCAAAGAGAAACTTGAAAAACTAAATTTGCTTGATCCTTTACTAAAGGGATACAAAACAAATGAGCTTGTACCGGTAAGCCTTAACCTGGGTACTGCCATAACCCGAATGGATGCACGCCTATCCCTTAAACAAAACGACGAAGGACAGGTCGTGCTGGCCATTCACGGCATCCGAAAATCACCCAATCTGAATTTTCCTTTTTTCGGTCACGAGTTCAGCAAGGAAGATAAAGACAATCTACTGCAAACTGGCAATATGGGACGAATAGTAAATCTCACCAATCCGAAAAACAATGAAATCAGCCCCTCCATTATCAGTATAGACAGACTAACCAATGAGGTGGTGGCCCTGCGCACGGATTTCATTAAAATCCCTGATGAAATTAAAGGAGTAAAGCTTAACGAAGAGCAAAAGCAAACATTGCTGGAAGGGAAACCGCTTCCAATAGAAGGTATGGTCTCCAATAAAGGAAAAACGTTTGATGCATCGGTTCAGTTCAATGCAGATAAACGCTTTGTAGAATTTCTCTTTGACAGAAATACTCCTAACAACCAGCAGAACCAAATAGAGGGAGCACCAAAAAACTTTAGGGACAAAGAACTCGATAATGAACAATATCAAAAGCTCAAAGAGGGTCACACGGTTTATATCAGCGGCCTCGTGGATAAAAAAGGCAAGGAATACAATGGATATATCACTTACAACAAAGAAACCAATAAAACAGAATTTTCATTCCAAAATCCAGATAAAATCAAAGAACAGATAAAACCTTCGGAAGCGCATAAAACACAAACCGCAGTCAATTCCGAAGGCAAAACGAACGAAGCAACTAAGAACATCAAGGAACCTTTAAAATCAGGGCAAACAGTTCCTGATGAAAAAAAACAGCAGGAACATCAAGAAGAGTCCGATGCACCTGCTAAATCAAAAGGGCGTAAAATGTAATAACATATGATAACAATTATTGCAGAAAAGCCTAGTGTAGCAAGGGAAATAGCCGTACTGCTCGGAGCCACCGAAAAAAAAGATGGCTACCTGACCGGTAACGGCTATTTTGTTACATGGGCATTCGGACATTTATTAGAACTGGGTATGCCGAAAGATTACGGAATTTCAGGATTTAAGAAATCCGCACTCCCCATAATGCCAAACCCTTTTTTGTTGACGATCCGTAAAATAAAAAATGACAAAGGCCATACTGTTGATCCAGGAGCGGAAAAGCAGTTAAGAATAATAGAACGTGTTATTGGCCTGAGTGAAAAGATTATTGCCGCAACTGATGCCGGACGTGAGGGTGAATTAATATTCCGAAACATCTACGAGTTCCTCAAATGCAGTAAGCCATTTGAGCGACTATGGATTAGCTCACTTACTGAAAAAGCTCTTAAGCGGGGATTTGACAATCTAAAGCCTGGCAGTGATTTTGACGCGCTGTATAAATGTGCACAAGTGAGAAGCCAGGCTGACTGGCTATTAGGGATCAATGCGTCGCAGGCATTGAGTATTGCCGCAGGTGATGGAATCTATTCACTTGGAAGGGTACAGACTCCTGTACTCGGTTTGATATGCAGGCGTTATCTTGAAAATAAAAACTTCTCAATAAAGAAATACTGGCAGTTAGAATTATTACATTCCAAAGAATTCACTGACTTTAAAAGCCTGTCACAAAACAAATGGGAAGATAAAAAATCGGCAGACAACGTGTTAAAATCAATTACAAGGAGTGGAAATACCGCTTTTGTCACAGCTGCAGAAACCAAAAACATGGCTGAACATCCACCATTACTTTTTGATTTGACTGGCCTGCAAAAAGAAGCCAATACAAAACTGAATCTTTCGGCTGAGGAAACGCTAAGTATTGCACAAAGCCTCTATGAAAAGAAATTTATTACCTACCCACGCACCGGAAGCAGATTCCTTCCTGAAGATATGTGGACAGAAGTTCCCGGACTAATCAGAGTTTTGCAGGATTGCGATGCATTCAGGCAGGCAGTGTCCAAAATTAAATGGGGCCAATTCAACAAACGCATAGTGAATGACCTGCGTGTAACCGATCATCATGGACTGCTGATTACCGAGAGAATACCTTCTGCCCTGCCAGCAAAGGAAAACGCAGTTTATAAAATGATTGCTTTTAGACTTCTGGAAGCAATTTCGCAGCCATGCATCAGGGAAGTGACCCATATTGCATTACAGGTTTTACATTATGATTACAGCCTGAGAGAAAGCAAAATAATAGAGTCAGGATGGCGTGCGATCAGGGGCAGTTTTTATGACAATGATCCACCGCAGGAACTTCCCGCATTGAAAATCGGTGATGAAATTAAAATTAAAAGTGTGAATGTTGTGGAAAAGCAAACGACACCTCCGGTTCTCTATACTGAGGCGGGAGTTTTATCTGTAATGGAAACTGCCGGAAAAGAAGTCGAGAACAAGGAACAATACAGTGCCTTACAAAATATGGGTATTGGTACGGCGGCAACGAGATCTGGCATTATAGAGACACTCTTTTCTCGTAATTACATACAAAGGGAAGGAAAATCACTGGTACCTACTCCGAAAGGACTAAAAGTTTATGAACTGGTAAAAGACAAGAAAATTGCCGATGTAGGAATGACTGTAGAATGGGAAGCTGCCTTAGAGAAAATTGAGAATAACCAGAATGATGCAGCAGCTTTTCAAAATGATATCGAAACATACACGGCATTAATCACTTCTGAATTACTGCAAACTTCGATTGCGGAGAGCACCGTCCCTCAACTTATCTGTCCAAAATGCAAAATCCACCAACTTATTATTAGTGATAAGTTTGTTAAATGCCGAGATGAAGTATGCAACTGGATACAGTTCAGAAATATTTGTGGTTTTTATTTACCTTTATCGGAAATTGACAATCTTGTCACAAAAGGCAAAACATCTTTAATAAAGGAAATGAAAAGCAAAGCCGGAAAGAAATTCAATGCCTGCATCGCATTAAATGAACAAGCGGGAAGCTTTTTTGATTTTAGTAAATAAAAAGATTTATAATGATTTTCAATTATAAAAGTATGTACGCAGGAATGACCATCAAATTATTGATGGTCATTTTTTTTGCTCCTTTTGCACTAAATGCTGCAAGTCGGGGTCATTTTTAATACGTTGCAGTTCAATTTCAATAATCATGATTATATCTCGTTTTATATGCTTATAATTGGCATCAATTTCTTTTTTCATATTATCTGCCCCAGTTTCATCGATAAAGGATAAAATCTGTGGTATCTCTTGACAGGATTTGGATTCATTGGCAATTAGTGCATTATCTACAACAATTTCAGCATGGAAAATTTTCTGCTCAATTCGCTGGTCAAAATTGTCCGACACAGCCCCGACAAAGAACCCTTGTGTTAATGTAGAAATTTTAGAGGCCGGTATAAGGCTGTCTAACTGAGTAGATATAGAGGTAGATGTATCACTTCGATTGATGCTCATGCTTTGTCTTTTCTGCAATACTTTCCCGAAACGTTCCGAAAGGCTCTTTGCTGTCTCACCTACCACCTGACCGCTGAAAATGTTGCCTACCGTATTTTGGATAACCTTGCTTTCCTTGTCCCCGTAATCCCTGTTCAATTGTGAAAAATCCTGAAATCCTAAACAGACAGCAACTTTATTACTACGGGCAGTAGCAATAAGATTATCGAGCCCGCGAAAATAAATAGTTGGCAGCTCGTCTATAATAACCGAACTTTTTAATTGTCCTTTTTTATTGATAAGTTTTACGATGCGTGAATTGTACAGGCCCAGCGCAGCTGAGTAGATGTTCTGACGGTCGGGATTATTACCCACGCATAATATCTTTGGCTCTTTTGGATTATTGATATCCAATGAAAAATCATCTCCCGTCATAACCCAATAAAGACTTGGTGAAATCATACGGGACAATGGTATTTTAGCCGATGCAATCTGTCCCTGCAGCTGGTCCTGTGCACCTCCCTGCCAGGCGTCCATAAACGGTGATAAATAGTTCTCCAGCTCCGAATAGGACGTAAGGATTGTAAACACGTCCGCATATCTCTTATTCAATAATTCAATAGCGTGCGGAAATGTGCAATACCTTCCATTTGCATAGATTTTAAGGAACCATATAATGGCGGCCAAAAGTATAATCGGGCTTTCCACAAAGAAATCACCCTGTTTCTGTATCCAGCTCCTGTTCAGGTTCAGCATTATGGTATATGCCGCCTCATAGGCATCCGAAATATCGGTCATGAAATCAGGATTAAGCGGATTGCAGCGATGGCTTTTTCTTGGATCATCAAAGTTAATTATATAGAATGTCGGTTTGACCTTGTACTTGTGATGATGCTTTAATAAATGATTGTAGGCAATTGTGGAAAGATCATCAAACTTGAAGTCATAAATATACATTGAAAAGCCTTTTTCAATCTGCTGCTTGATATAATTGTTAATTATTGCATATGATTTACCAGATCCCGGCGTACCCAGGACAATTGTTGCCCTAAATGGATTTACGATATTAATCCAGCCGTCATTCCATTTGTTTTTATAATAAAATCTTGTAGGAAGATTGACCGAAAATTCATTTTGCATGAGTTGGGTCTCCTGCTGAAAACTCTCGTTCTCGTTATTGAAAACATCATCCATTAAATTCGTTTTTAAAAGACGACTGCTCCAGACTCCGGCCAGCATTAAAGCTACGTAGCCCAATCCCGTGGTCAGGATATAAAAGAAAAATGCTATTTCCTTTGGCAACCTTAATAACGAGTTATTAAAAAAGAAAAAGACAAAGCCAATGCTAAAAGCACTAAAGATCTTCAGCCATGTAATTTTCGAATTCTTTACTCCCTTTGTTCCCAGACAGCTTAAAGCCAATAACAATACGGCAAAAATTTTCGTATAAAGTGCGTTAGCAAACAAAGCTGCTTTACGGTCGAAACTGCCTAAAATCTTATTAATGGTTTCCATTGTCCATCCCCTTTCCATAAAAAAGCCATAACAGTACCAGTATAAATGCATCAGTACTATCAGGATACTTACTGCTCTCATAAATGCCATTATCTTGGCAAGCCCTCTTAAATCATCATCACCCTGCATTTTTAAAAATGTTTAACGTTCGGCGTGAATTTACATCCTGGACCGTGCCGCATTATTATTGAGGCACATATTGGAGTTGCTTGACAGTTTTTGGCTTTATGCTGTAAAATGAAATCGAGAATACTTATTGTTTTTTTTATTAATTTTATACAACTAAAAATCAGCAACTTACAATAATTTAAATAATCATCGCCAATTCATAAAATAATATGTATGCTAATTATCCTGATGCTTTTCCAGGCGAAAGCGAAACAGATTATGAAAATCGGAAAATGGAAGAAAGCCAAGCTGCCATGGGATTAATGTTTGGGATAGCTTCCTTACTTTTTTTTGCATTAAAAATGTGCGCTATATTCGGCATTTACTTTTATGCCGGATTTATATTGTCCCAAAATCTGTTAGGGGAAGAAACCCGCCAAACTAGAATTTTGGGTTTGGCTCTATTATTTACCTACGTCATTTTCTGCATCATTTATTTCTTTAAAGGAACTGTCATAGGCCTGCGCGCAAAGAGCAGGAAGCTTTGGATATTGCCTTGGGCATTCTGTGTAATGATATGCTGTATTATTCCCGCAATAGTAGTAAAAGCAGTTGTATCATCAATGTTTGATTATGGAGAACAGCAGGGTGCTTTTTACTTTGGGCTTACCTGGGGAGCATTTATACTTTGCTCCTTATACATGTACGGCATATACCAGTTTAAGACACATGCCGCGCCGAGGATCCTGTATTGGAGTTATGCTTTGGGATTGAGAGTCTCTTTATAGTTGCATGGTTACTATTACCTTAAAATTTATTTATCCCTATTATGTTTTCTTTTCTTCTTCATTTTAGCAGCAAAAGCATCCTCCGCATAATCTTCCCCGTTCGCTTCAGGCAGCAGTCCTCCAAAAGCTCCTAATGAAAAATTGTTTTCCTGGCTTATAGCACCATTTTCATTATTTAAAAACTTAAAAAGTTCGTGTGGATTATCATCCGGAAGATCATCTAAATTATGTATGACTATTTTTGAATTGACGGCCAGCGATTCTTTTGTATTCTGTATTATGTCGTTACTCCACTGCTTATTAAAAATATTGGCTGAAAATTCAGCCCCTAAACGCGAACCGTTCCATACTGTCTTGAAATTATGGTCTATAAAAGTGATACCATAAATACGCCCCGTTTCGTTTCTGCGAACCACTGTATTTATATCCTGATGGAGTAGCTTATTTTTAAAATCCATTTCGTTATCAGTTGAGTGTAATGCAACCCTTATTGTATCTTTAAGTTTTATTGTGCCTGAATTTTCTTTTAAAGCTTTTTTGCAACTGCCAAAATGGATATCTAAAGCGGGAAGTCCTAGATTCTTTCCAAATAAAGAAGCTTTCAGCGGATGTCCTGCCCGCTCTCCATTTTCGTTTAATGAAAGATATAGTAAGCCCTGCCTAATTTTTCCGTGTAAGTGGCTTTCCACTTTTTCCGTAGTAATATTAAACAGCGAAAGAAGGGCATTGTATTCGCCCAAAGTCTGAAATTGATAGTATTTGGGAAGATACCTAATTACCGCTGCTATCTGACTTTTAACATCTGCTGCCCTGTAATCCACCGGATTGAATATTTTGCCCTGCTGCCCATGAGCTTTGTCCTGCGCGGAAATCAGTCCATACTTTCTTTCCAGTTCGCGACAAACGGCCATAGATCTTCTCTTCTCAAACTTATCCGAAATCTTCTTGCCTTCTTCATCTACGCAGATTGTTACTATATGGATATGTTCACGCTCAATATCGGTGTGTTTGAATACTGCAAAAGGTTGCTGCCCGTATCCCATTTTTACCATATATTCTGCTGCCATTTCCCTGAATCTGTCATCGTCTACGATATCCTTTGGATCTGGATTGAGTGAAATGTGTATTACAGGTTTTTCAGTATTTCGGTTTAATGCCAGCAAAGTCTGAAACGATCTGGCCAGCTGGGCCGCGGAATACTGACCGGTTACTGTCTCAATTATTTTACTTGTAAAGACAACAGACGCTTCATCTTTTTGGACTTTGAGCAGGTTATATTCCAGCGTACCATACAAATTGCTTCCTCTTCCTATTTTCGCTATCATTCCATTTCTATTTATAAAGAACCGCTGATGGCGATCCAGCATTTTTAACTAAACAATTCAAATAGTGAGATCCCGGCACTTCCGGCGTTATCTCAAATGTAAGCCCAAGGAGTTTCAAGTTTTAACAGTGGTCGCCAATGGCTTCAGTTGTCTGCGTCTTATACTGAAAAGCATTCACTTCATCATAACTATAAACCAGAAAGCCCCAGCACATATCGTGGATAATCTCCAGCATATTTGCTAATAAAAAACGATGTTCATATTTCTTTTATTAAAACTTAAAGGATAATCTTATAATTTATTAATATTTTTACCTACCAACTATCCGATTATCTAACATGTCTAATTTTGAAAAACATTGAATGCAACTATTAAAAAATTGAAGTGTGGCAATGATTTATGTATTATAGACATTGAAAATATCGATACGGCGCTAAAAACTTCGCTGGATAATAAATTCATTAAAATTTGTGAGGGAAATGTAACTGTCGATTTAAACGGAGTCAAGCAGCGCGTTGTAAATTACCTTACGCCAAAGAAAGGCAGGACTTTAGAAATGGGAGCAATAGCTGAATTTTTTATACACCTGTATTTAAATGAAGAAGGTTTTGAACCACAATTTCTATTTTTTAATCTGGAGGAAAATTCTATTAAAAAGGGCTTTGACGGTTATTATTTTCATGATAAGGAAGAGTGGATTTTGGAAAGCAAATCCGGTATGAGTACCACCGCAGGAGTTTCACATGGTTCAAAAGTAAAAGAATCATACAATGACCTAAAGGAGAAATTAGCCGGAAATACCCCGAATAATCCCTGGCGGGAGGCTTATAACCATGCATCTCATATTGATGTGGGGGCTAATTCAAATGTAAGGGCAAACATCAAAAAATTTACTGTAGAGTTTGACACCAAAGTATATCATAAGATTAACGACTTCAACATAATTCCGGGCTCGACAATTTTTCTAAACGGCACATGGACCGCAACTGATACTGCCGCATTAGAAACTGAGATTGAGAATACGATTTCAAAATTTGACTTTAAAAAAATCAAGATTGTCTGCGTGACTAAAAAATCCTTGCAGCTTTTTTGGCAGTACTTGACAACACCTTAATTATTTATGAACCAGACAGAAAAAGCAGCACTTACGGATATAAATAAAATTGAATCATTCAGGACAACAATGGAAAAACTGACCATTGGTGCTGAATTGACCCATCAGGAAATTGTATATATTTTAGGCTGCGCTATCATATTTCTGAAAAATTACGAACTCGACAACAGGTTAACAAGCTATGCGGAGTTCGCCTACTATATCATACTAAAGTACAGTACCCGCTACAAGGACTACGCCCCTCTTTATGATTTCTCAGCCAACTTCGGCTATTATCCGGTTGCCAAAGCAATTTTGAACGACGGACTGCTGGAACAGGAATCTCTGGAAGACCACTGCATCGGCATTGAACTGGAGCGTTACAGGCACGAGGAATATATAGAAACCGTACATCAATACAACAGTAAGCGAAAGCTGCTTTCCGACAAAACTTTAGAAGTCAGCTATGTAGCCCCAACTTCATTCGGTAAAAGTTCCGTTATTGTAGATTATATCAAAAAATATGCATCAGTAAAAAGCAGGATCGCCATCATTGTACCTACCAAGTCACTTCTTATGCAGACCTATAAGATGGTCCGAAATGCAGGTCTTGGTAAAAAAATTATCATTCATGATGAAATGTTCCAGGGCCAGGATTCTTTTATCGCAGTCTTTACCCAAGAGCGTGCATTACGCCTATTAAGCAAAAATGCCATCTTTTTTAATGTGCTATTTATTGATGAGGCACATAATATTTTAAAGGATGACCCTCGCAGTATTCTACTTTCACGGCTGCTGGCAAAAAACCGCGCACTAAACCCCGATCAGAATGTGGTCTACCTTTCCCCGCTGATTGAGGATGCGCACAGCCTTAAGGTTGCACAGGAGCAAAGTATCAGCCAGCATAAAATTCCTTTCAACATAAAAGAGCCTGAGATATATGAATTTAACGTGAATGGAAATGTAACGGTATATAACAGGTTCGTTAATGAACAGTACGGCGTGGGACATTTTAAAGATATGTTTGCCTACATCAGCGCCACTTCTACCAAGAAAAATTTCCTGTATAATTATCGGCCCGTTAGCATAGAACTGGCTGCCAAAGAACTGACGCGCCACCTTCCGGTAATTGACAGCTCGGGGCCTGTGTACGAACTTATAAAAATCCTAAAGCAGGAGGTTCATGAAAAATTCTACGCGGTAAACCATCTGCAGCACGGGATTATTTACCTTCACGGCAAGCTGCCGGACCTTATCAAAGAATATTTGGAAAGCAAGTTTAAAGATCTCCCGGAAATTAAATACATCATTGCAAACTCTGTGATCCTGGAAGGAATGAACCTGCCGATCGACAATCTTTATATATTAAACACCTATTCACTTGGAGGAAAGGAACTGACAAACCTAATCGGCAGGGTCAATCGTTTAAATACTATTTTTTCATCCGCTTCCAATGACCTTACAAAGCTGCTTCCAACGGTTCACTTTGTTAACAGTACGCTTTTCAACAGGAAAGACGGAAAGATGGCTGCAAAAATCGGACTGCTTCGCAGCCGTATTTTCAAGGATGCTGTACACAACCCAACTCTTGATACCTTTAATTTGGACAAACTGACCAAAAGCGAAAGAGACCGGAAAAAAGATCATTTCGTCCAGGTGCAGGAGGATGAAACATTCCTTACAAAAACGCCTGAGAACTCTTTTGAAAGCGTTAAGCAGTATCTCATAGAGTCCGGAATTTCTAATTTTTACGATGATCTTGATACTATTTGCCGAAGGCTCGACCAGCTTCTGGGAATGGTTAGAAGCAGCCCGGGCTGGACACTGCTTGACATGATGGGCAAGATCAACTACATATTCATAAATAATGCCGATGTCAAAGATGCGGAATTTAAGCGGCTTCAATATCCGCAGGCACGCAGATACTATGATTATCATATTACAATCAGTCAGAAAAAGGCGCTCAAGGAAAACGTCAACAGTATGTTTACCTATTTTAAGACACGTATTGCTGAAAGGAATCCCCTGACCTTTTTTGGGAAAACGTACGGCGAAGTCGGCAGGACCGAAAGCCAGCAAGAAGCAAAACTTTACATTAACCTAGGGACAAAAACGGATGTGGAACTGATTAATTTAGCCATTATAAAACTGAAGATGGAGGATGATTTTATTAGTTTCAAACTGAACAAATTTATAATCATGTTATATGACTATAAACTTATTTCCGTGGATGACTACAATACCTATATCTACGGTACAACGGACCAGACTAAAATCGATCTATCAAAAATAGGCCTTAGTGTCAGTCTGATTTCCAGACTTGAGAATGACAGCCAGCTGCAATATTTATATTTTGACGAATACAATAATCTGCGTTCACGTCCAGAATTTGAAGCGTATAAAAACTCAGTTAATGACTTCTACAGATTTGAAATTGAACGCTTTTTAAATTAATTTATCGTTTTTAAAATGTTTTTCCTCAAATTCCTGTACAATCAGGATAATTTTTTGGCACAATGCGGCAAATTCGGCAGTCTGTTTTTCCAGCTTGTACAAGTATGCTGCCGCCTTTTTCTCCGAAAAATTACGGTACAAAAGTTTCACGACCTGATTATAATTTACTCCTACTGACCGGAACTGACTGTGCAATGTGGTCAGCCGCATATAAAAATCAACTGTTCCCTTGTCTATTCTAACTGTCTTCACTTCTTTTCCAAATAAAAGGGATATGATAAATTTTGCCTTATTGTGCATTCCTGACGATTCATATAGCGATAACAGTTTCGCATTTTCCTTTTCAGTCAAACGAAAAACATGTCTGTGTATGCTGGGATCAATTTTCGGATTCCTGCCCCCTTTGCCGCCTCTTCTTTTATTTTCTTCTTTCATCTTAAATCGATTATAACTTCTGCAATAAAACCTGACTTCGGAAGGTTTTTCCAGCCCCCGGTAGGGCAAGTTGTTTTGGGGCACGAACTCCGTTTCGAGTGCCTCAAAACACAACTTGCCGTGTTCTGGCGAACACAAAAATCCGCCCTTCGGGACGGATTAAATATAGAAGGAAAGATAGCCTTAAGCTGTCCTCTTTATTGCCAGAAATGTTTATTTGTTTTTGCATAAGTCCGTTAGTAAATATCACAGTACAAAAGAAAGCACTCTCTATCAAAGTACTATAAGTCAGAAGAGTACCAAAAAAAGTCTTTGAACGCCAATTAATGCCAGCTAAAATGAAGCACATATATACCTGCATTTCTTTGTGTGTGCAAAAAGGCGCAGGGATGTAAGTATGTTGGGACGTAATTTATCAATTATGCATACACCTGTACAGGGCCAGATTTACAGATTTGGGTTTGTATATAAATAGGATCACAAATACATATCAATGCATATAACCCGATAAAAATGCATCTACTCTTGTAAATACATCAATACCACATCATGTAAGTATATGGTCAAGTGCATAAGTGCACACTGAAAGGTCCACCTGGATACTTACAACTGCGCGTACAGATATAAGTAAATATTAAATAACATAAAAATGAAAACAGAAAATCAACCCGTATTCGTTGCCTTTTCCTCCCAAAAGGGGGGTGTGGGCAAAAGCACCTTTACTGCGCTTGCCGCCAGTACCCTGCATTACCGCCTTGGTTACAATGTGGCGGTATTCGATGCCGACTTCCCGCAACACAGTCTCATGAAAATGAAAGACCGGGATTTATCAATGGTCATGGAAAATGAGTTTTTAAAAAAGGCTGCCTTCAGGCAGTTTACAGCAATCAACAAGAAAGCGTATCCGATCTTTCAGCATAAAGCCGAAGGAGTGCTTCAGGCGGCACATGACTTTTTAGATTCTCTGTCTACTCCTGTTGATTATATCTTTTTTGATCTTCCGGGAACAGTAAACACGCCGGGCATTTTGAAAGCCCTTGCTGGTATGCATCACATTTTTACGCCGATCACAGCGGATCGCGTTGTGATGGAAAGCACCCTTATATTTACCCAGCTAATGAAGGATGTTATTATGAAAAAGGGAGATACGTCAATAAAAACAATCAACCTGTTTTGGAATCAGGTGGACGGCCGTGAACGCTCCCCTCTGTACAAGCTCTATAACAAACTTATTGATGAGCTAGGCCTAAGCCTAATGGATTGCCAGATCATGAACAGCACCCGTTTTCGCAAAGAAAGCGAAGCAGATGCCAGAACTGTTTTTCGTTCCACCCTGATGCCTCCTGATGAGCGGCTGATGAGCACGTGCCGTCTTGACCAGTTTATGACAGAATTTTTACGAATCACCCAATTATAGGATCATGGAAAAATACAATAACAAAAAAGCCATTCCTGAAATTAACGAAGAGATGATGATGAACCTGATGGTAGAGGGGGTAAAAAAAGAAGGTTTACAGCTTCCTTCCGAGCAACCTAAAGACGTTATAAAAAAATCTAAGGACAAATATTTTCCGAAAGAGCGCAGCAAAATCAAAAAACTGGGCGAAGAAAATTACGAAAGCCTATTTTTCAAAAAGTCCGGAACCAACGCCCGTGAAGGAAAAACAGTATATATCCGGCCGGATTTTCATGAGAAGCTCACCCGTATCGTACAGGTTATTGGAGAGGATAAGGTCAGCATTTACGCGTATCTGGACAATCTGCTCGAATATCATTTTCAGGAGTTTGGTGAGCAGATTATCTCAAGTTTTAATGATAAGTATAAACCTATATTTTAATTATGGAAACGTTGATTTTGATATGCCTTTTGGTTGTAATAGCCTTGCTTCTGCATGATAAAATTAGTATTCAGATACGGAAAAAGGAGAAGCCTGTTCGGGGGGAGCCCAGTCATAAACTGCCCAATGTTATGGGACAGCCTAAAATGGTACAACGCCTTTCGACGCCAAAGAGTGCCGCTGAGCGCCCACGCAGCAATAAGAAACAACAAACCGTTAATTTTGATATTGAAATCGACAAAGAAGATTTTGATATAGAAATTCCGCAGGAAGAACTGGACGATGTTTTCAGAAATCAGCCCGATTTGGAAGAAGAAGAAGAAGAAGAATGGATCGGCTATGGAATGTCGGCATGGAATGACGGTTTTGCCCAAGGGGTTACCTTCGAGGAATTAAGCGCTGTAGGGATGCTGCTAACAAAGGACAAGCTAGAGCCATCCCAAAAGGAAACAGCCATTGCATTAGTTCAAAAAATACAAGGAACCGAATTATTCAGCCTGCTGGAAAATTCCATGGAAAGTGCTTCCCGAAAAATAGCAGAGCTGCTGGACGGCAGCCTTTCCTCTGAAAAGGATTCCGGTTCTTCTTATCTGCGGAAAAATGATTTCAATGATTTTGATATTGGGGATTTTGTCTGAGGACAAAATCCCCTTTATTATTTAATGATTGATTTATTAGGGGAATTAAGTACTAAAGAACACAAATCCTAGCTTATCACTTGCTTTTAATGAAAAAATTTAAACGTCGAAACTACCGCGTTTCGACGTTTTTTTGGCCTGAAAATTAGATTCCCTACATCTGGCTGCCAATTAGTTCCACAGAAAGCCACTTTACATCACGCACTTAATTTTCATCACACTTTTGTCGTCAGAACCCGCATAGTGCGGGAATACAGTAACAATCTAAAGTGTTTAATGATGAAAAAACAAAGAAAAAAAATCCTGCAGGCAGCAATCGTTGTGCTGTCATCCTTTCAGTTATCTGCGCAGGGAAATGGTACGGCAGGTATTACGGAAGCCACCCAGATGGTCACCTCCTATTTTGACCCGGCCACTCAGCTTATCTATGCGATAGGCGCAGTAGTAGGGTTAATTGGCGGGGTTAAAGTGTATAACAAATTCAGCAGCGGTGATCCCGACACCTCAAAAACCGCGGCAAGCTGGTTCGGAGCCTGTATCTTTCTTATTGTGGCGGCTACAATACTACGCTCCTTCTTCCTTTAACCCTGCACTATGGATACGTACAACATCAACAAAGGTATTGGAAGGACAGTTGAATTCAGGGGGCTGAAGGCACAGTACCTTTTCATTTTCGCAGGCGGGCTGCTGGGAATACTTATCCTGGTCATGATCCTGTATATGGCCGGAACCAGTTCCTATATCTGTCTTTTTCTTGGGGCAGGCGGTGCTTCGCTGATTGTGTGGCAGACCTTCTCGCTCAACAGAAAGTACGGTGAACACGGACTGATGAAAATCGGAGCAAAAAAAAGGCATCCCCGTTACATCATCTGCCGCAAACCGGTACGTCGCTGCTTAAGGTCAACTTCTAAACCCACTACGGTATGAGAAATACAGCCAAGACCACAACACTGGAAAGCAGGTTTCCACTGCTGGCAGTAGAGAACAACTGCATCCTTTCCAAGGATGCCGATATTACTGCCTGCTTTGAAGTCAGGCTGCCGGAGCTTTTTACGGTGGCCTCCGCCGAGTATGAGGCTATTCATTCTGCCTGGCATAAGGCCATTAAGACCCTGCCTGATTTCACGGTCGTCCATAAACAGGACTGGTACATCAGGGAAAATTATGATCCTGAATTAGATAAGGATGACCACAGTTTTCTGGCCAGGTCTTATCAGCGGCACTTTAATGAGCGTCCGTTCCTGAACCATTACTGCTACCTGTTTCTGACCAAGACCACCAAAGAGCGCATGAGGATGCAGAGCAATTTCTCCTCGCTGTGCAAAGGTGCATTGATACCAAAAGAAATCAGGGATAAAGAAGCCATACATCGTTTTATGGAAGCCGTATCGCAGTTTGAGCGCATTATAAACGACTGCGGATTTGTCAAAATCAGCCGGATGAGCGAAGAAGACATTATTGGATCTGAAGACAGACAGGGACTGCTGGAACAGTACCTGACCCTTTCAAGGGAAACCGGAAGCCCGCTGCAGGATATTGCGCTGGGCAGCGAAGAGGTCCGTGTGGGAAATAAAAGGCTGTGCCTGCATACGCTTTCTGACACCGACAACCTGCCCTCATTTGTATCAGCTGATACGCGATATGAAAAACTTTCCACCGACCGCAGTGACTGCCGTCTTTCTTTTGCCGCGCCTGTGGGACTGCTGCTGAACTGCAACCACATTTACAACCAGTACCTGTTTCTGGACAACAGCGAGGAGAACCTGCTGAAGTTTGAAAAGTCAGCCCGAAACATGCACTCGCTGGCACGCTACAGCCGCGCGAACCAGATCAACAAAGAATGGATCGAACGCTATCTCAATGAGGCACATTCTTTTGGGCTGTCTTCCATCCGCGCGCATTTCAATATCATGGCATGGTCGGACGACCCATCCGAGCTCAAACAGCTGAAGAACGACTGCGGGAGCGCACTGGCCCTTATGGAATGCAAGCCAAGGCATAACACGACTGATACCGCTACACTGTATTGGGCGGGAATGCCAGGAAATGCGGGAGATTTCCCTAGCGAGGAAAGCTTTTACACTTTTATCGAGCCTGCTTTGTGTTTCTTCACAGAGGAAACCAATTACCATAATTCACCATCTCCCTTCGGCATCAAGATGGCGGACAGGCTTACAGGGAAACCGATCCATCTGGACATTTCGGACCTGCCGATGAAACGCGGTATTATTACCAACCGCAACAAGTTCATACTCGGCCCCTCGGGAAGCGGCAAGTCATTTTTCACCAACCATATGGTGCGGCAGTATTATGAACAAGGGTCCCATGTATTGCTTGTGGATACCGGCAACTCGTATCAGGGTTTGTGCGAACTTATCAAAGCGAAGACAAAAGGCGAAGACGGGGTATATTTTACCTATACCGAGGACAATCCCATTGCCTTTAATCCTTTTTATACCGATGACGGGGTTTTCGATATTGAAAAGAGGGAAAGCATCAAAACCCTCATACTGACCTTATGGAAACGTGATGACGAGCCGCCTACGCGCTCCGAGGAAGTGGCTCTCTCCAATGCGGTGAGCGGCTATATTGAAAGGATCAGACAACTTGATGCATTTCCTTCTTTTAATGGTTTTTACCGTTACGTAAAGGAGGATTTCCGTCAGGTATTGGAAGCAAAGCAGGTAAGGGAAAAAGACTTTGACCTCGCCAATTTCCTAAATGTGCTGGAGCCTTATTACCAAGGAGGCGAATACGATTACCTGCTGAATTCCGATAAACAGCTCGACCTGCTGTCCAAACGTTTTATAGTGTTTGAAATTGATGCGATCAAGGACCACAAAATCCTTTTTCCCATTGTGACGATAATCATCATGGAGGTTTTCATCAATAAGATGCGCAGGCTCAAGGGCATCCGTAAACTGATCCTTATTGAAGAGGCATGGAAAGCCATTGCCAAGGAAGGAATGGCCGAATACCTCAAGTATCTTTTCAAGACTGTCCGCAAATTCTTTGGAGAGGCCATTGTGGTCACCCAGGAAGTGGATGATATTATTAAGTCCCCTATTGTCAAGGAAAGCATCATCAACAATTCGGACTGCAAGATCCTGCTTGACCAGCGCAAATACATGAACAAGTTTGATGACATCCAGGCCATGTTGGGGCTGACCGATAAGGAAAAGGCGCAGGTGCTTTCCATTAATATGAACAATGATGCATCACGGCTTTACAAGGAAGTATGGATCGGACTTGGAGGAACGCACTCCGCGGTTTATGCCACAGAAGTCAGCCTAGAAGAATATTATGCCTACACAACCGAAGAAACCGAAAAACTGGAAGTGATGCAGCTTGCCTCGGAACTTGGGGGAAATGTAGAGCTCGCCATCAAACAGATAGCCATAAGGAGGCGCGAGCAGGAAAATCCATAACTACTAATAATTCTAAATCTATAAAAATGAAAAAAATATTATTTATGGTGTCTGCGGCAATTATGCTTGCCGCTGCACCATCAGCAAAAGCGCAGTTCGTGGTTACCGACCCGGCCAACCTGGCCTCAGGGATTCTCAACAGCGCAAACGAGATCATACAGACTTCTTCAACAGTCAGCAATGTTGTTAAAAATTTCAAGGAAGTCGAAAAGGTGTACAAGCAGGGCAAGGAATATTATGACAAGCTGCAGGCCATCAATAATCTGGTAAAAGACGCCCGCAAGGTACAGCAGACAGTACTCTTGGTGGGGGATGTATCGGAGATGTATGTACAGAATTTCGGCAGGATGCTCAGTGACCCTAACTTTTCGGCAAGGGAACTAACCGCTATTGCCAAGGGGTATTCGGCGCTGCTGGGAGAGAGTACCGAGCTTTTAAAAGAACTCAAGCAGATTGTAACCTCATCAAGCTTGTCGCTCAGTGATAAGGAACGCATGGACATTGTTGACCGCGTATACAAGGAGGTTAAAGAATACCACAGCTTGGTGCGCTACTATACCAACAAGAATATATCGGTCAGTATCCTGCGCGCTAAAAAGCAGAACAGCACCAAAAGGGTGCTTGAGCTTTACGGCACTCCTGACCAAAAATACTGGTGATATGGAATTTAATAATCTTCACCAGGTCCTCCGCTCACTTTATGATGAGATGCTGCCACTCTCCGCCGATATGGCGGCGGTGGCCAAAGGACTGGCAGGGCTCGGGGCACTGTTTTTTGTGGCAATGAAAGTCTGGCAGGCGCTCAGCCGGGCAGAACCTATTGATGTCTACCCGCTGCTGCGCCCTTTTGCACTTGGGCTCTGCATCATGTTTTTCCCGAGCATCGTACTGGGCACGATCAATGCCGTATTAAGCCCGATAGTCCAGGGAACGCACAGCATTCTGGAAGATCAGGTATTGGACCTGAACGATCTGCAGGCAAAAAAAGACCAGCTGGAGCATGAAGCGATGATCCGCAATCCCGAGACAGCCTATATGGTATCGGACGCGGAGTTCGACAAAAAACTCGACGAGCTGGGCTGGTCTCCTTCGGATATCGGGACTATGGCCGGAATGTATATGGACAGGCAGACCTATCAGATAGAGAAAATAATAAAAGAATGGTTTCGCAACCTGCTTGAAATACTGTTTCAGGCTGCGGCGCTTGTGATCGATACCATACGGACTTTCTTTCTGATCGTTCTCTCGATCCTTGGCCCTATTGCATTTGCCATATCAGTCTGGGACGGCTTTGAGTCAACACTCACCCAGTGGATTACCCGGTACGTCAGCGTTTATCTCTGGCTTCCCGTAGCGGACCTCTTCAGCTCAATGCTGGCCAGGATCCAGTCACTGATCATTGAAAAGGACATTGAAATGCTTGCCGATCCTTCTTTCATTCCTGACACGTCAAACACGGTGCACATCATTTTTATGATCATCGGTATCGTGGGCTATTTTACCATCCCGACGGTGACAGGCTGGATTATACAGGCAGGAGGCGCAGGAAACTTTTCACGAAACATCCACCAGACTGCCATGAAGTCCGGAAATATCGCAGGCGCCGGAGCAGGTTCGGCCGCAGGCAACATTGCCGGAAGGCTGATCAATAAATAACTATAAATATTCGATAAAATGGAATTTAAAACACTGAGAAATATAGAAAACAGTTTCCGGCAGATCAGGCTCTACGCCATCGTGTTTGCCGGGCTCTGTGCAGCGGTGACCGGATACGCCCTCTGGAAATCGTACGGTTTTGCCGAGCTACAGCGCCAGAAAATCTATGTACTGGACAATGGCAAATCGCTCATGCTGGCACTTGCCCAGGACGCCTCGATCAACCGTCCGGTTGAAGCCCGCGAGCACGTAAGGCGCTTTCACGAGCTGTTCTTTACCCTGGCACCTGACAAAAACGCCATTGAAAGCAACATGAAAAGGGCATTTAACCTTGCCGATAAAAGCGCCTTTGACTATTACAAGGACCTTTTGGAGAAAGGCTATTACAGCCGTATCATATCGGGCAATGTACAGCAGCGTATCGAGATGGACAGTGTGGTCTGCAATTTCGAGACATACCCGTATGCGGTGCGGAGCTATGCAAGGCAGATTATCATACGCTCGAGCAATGTAACCAGGCGCAGTCTGGTTACATCCTGCCTACTGGTCAACTCGGTGCGCTCGGACAATAACCCGCAGGGCTTTACTATTGAAAAGTTTGCGGTGGTTGAAAACAGGGACATAGAAGTCATTGAACGCTAAAAAAAAAGTCTCATGGAAGCATTATTAGATTTAGACGCATTTGCGAGAATCCTGAATGAAAAAGGATATAACGGCTATTTCCATACGCAGGGTGCGCACGCCGGAAAGCTCAAAGACAGCATCGGGGAATACCTTGAAAGCTGCCGAAAAGAAACAGACTGTTTACCCAAAGAAGACTTGCTGCTGACAGGCTACCTGCAATGGTCTGGCGCGGACAAGCCCAATGTACGATGCATTATGCTGGTAAAATACCTTGAAGGCAAATTTTCCCTAAGCGCAATGGAGGTTGCAAGGAAAGACCAATTTGGACAGCTGCTGAAAAAATCGGAACTGAAAGGCCTGTCTGTGCTATCGGCGCCGAGTGCAGCTCAGGCAGTCGCTTTGGTAAGTGAAGAACACGAGCAAAAAGCAGATAAGTCCGCTAAACGTTTCAAGCTATGAAAAAAGAAATAATAACGTTATGAAAAATTTAAGAACAAAAATAGACCAGTGGCTGGAAAAGCTTGACAAGGACTGGGAAGGTATGCCTGTAAAAAGGCAGCACCTGGTGATACGGTACTTTTTTGCAGCGTACGTGTTGCTTACCGGAGTTGTCATTTTCAATGTCTGCCGTGATACTGCAGCTGCCCGAAATAGCATGGCTGTAGACCATATCGAAAACCCCGCCCGGTCAGGAAAACAAAGGCCGGCGCCTTTGCAGGATTCCCTAAAGCCTATTTTAAAACAATAAGATTATGAAAGACACTAAGAAAAAGGTCAGCCTTCTCTCAGAGGGGACTGGCCAGAGCAGTACCTCGTTTTTGCCTGATGAAAAAAAGACGGAAGTAGAGCGTTTTAAAAAGCCGCTGATTTTCACCCTGATGGGCATTGTATGCATCGGCTGTATGTACCTGATCTTTAAGCCGTCGACGGATAAAAAGCGGATCGAAAACCGCGGGCTAAACGACAGCGTGCCGCAGGCAAGCGAATCGGTACTGCAGGCAGATAAGGAGAAAGCGTATGAGCAGGAAATGCTCGAAGACAAAGAAGAGCAAAAAAAGAACGCCTTAACAACGCTGTCCGATTACTGGAATGAGGACAACGACAAGCAGAAAGAAGCCTTGCCTGATCAGGCGGAAGAGCCAAACAATCCGGCGCTGAACAGCTACCGTAGTGCCCGAAGTACGCTCGGATCTTTTTATCAGCAAGACAACGGCGAAACAAAAGAACTCCGCAGGCAGCTCGAGGAGCTCAAAGAGGAACTCGCGCAAAAGGAGGTTCCCGCCCCTGCTACGGTTGATGATCAGCTGGCGCTAATGGAAAAATCCTATCAGATGGCCGCCAAATATCTTCCCTCAGGGGCCAGCCCCATAGAGCCTGCAGGCAAAAATATTGCTACTCCCACTCCTGAATTACAGAACGAGACTTTTGAAGCTTTGATTCCCGCAAAAAAAAACAGGGTGTCCTCATTGTACCGCCAAGCGTCCGACAGCGCTTTTCTGGCGGACTGGGATAAAAAGGGAAACCATGGATTTTATACCGCAGGTAAATCAGAAGAGCTGCAACAGCCAAAAAACAGCGTGAAGGCTTGCATACACCAGACCCAGACCATTATCGGGGAAGCGGGCGTTTCCCTTCGTTTACTGGAACCTGCCCGGATTTCAGGTCTGACCCTGGCAACAGGTACAATTGTTACGGCGAATGCCAAGATACGGGCAGGACGCCTGCAGCTCAAAGCCACCTCAATCGAACTGGACGGTATTATTATACCGGTTGATATCACCATTTATGACCTGGACGGGCAGCAGGGAGTAGCTGTTCCCTATTCAGCTGAAAGGAATGCCCTTACAGAAATGGCGGGCAATATGAGCCAGCAGTCTGGCACGAGCCTTATGATGACGCAGTCAGCGGGACAGCAGATGGCCGCTGATTTGAGCCGGGGCGTTGTCCAGGGCGTCTCGGGATATTTCTCCAAAAAAGTAAGGACACCCAAAGTGACCCTGAAAGCGGGACATCAGGTATTTCTGGTGTCTAAAAAATAACAGCAATCCTAAATAAATTATTATGAAAAATCATTTCAAAACATTTTGGGCAACAGCCCTTTTAATAGCCTTTTCACTGCCCTCATCGGCGCAGGAAAACCAAACTGAAAACCTTGATTTCGGAAAGATAGAACCCTACAATATGCAAGTTACCTATGACAAAACTTCGCATCTTATTTTCCCCTCGGCTATCCGATATGTGGATCTGGGAAGCGAACACCTGATTGCCTCAAAGGCCGAGGATGCGGAAAACGTATTGCGCGTCAAGTCATCGGTCAAGAATTTTGAAGAAGAAACGAACTTTTCAGTAATTACCGATGACGGCCGTTTTTATAGTTTTACTGTGCAGTACAACTCCAGCCCGCCCACCCTCAGCTATGACCTTGTCAACCTACAGAAGTCAATGGACAAAGCAAGAGGAAACGATGTACTCTTTGACGAGCTCGGGAAAACCCCGCCCTCACTGGCAGCACTAATTCTGCAAACCATTTACAAAAACAACAAACGAATCGTAAAGCACATTGCGTCGGAGAGTTTCGGCGTACAATTCAGCTTAAAGGGAATCTACATCCACAACGGCAGGTATTATTTTCATACGCAGCTTGAAAACCGAACCAATGTTTCTTTCGGCATTGATTTTATTAGCTTCAAGGTGATAGACAAAAAAACAGCCAGACGCACTGCCGCACAACTGGTAACGCTGGTACCGCTTCGCATGTTCAAGCCCCTTACGGAGATTCCGGGAAAGAGCACAGACCAGAATGTGTTCCTATTGGACCAGTTTACCATCGCGGATGACAAGCTGCTGCTTGTTGAGATTTTCGAGAAAAACGGAGGAAGGCACCAGACACTGGAGCTGGAAAATGCAGATCTGGTAAAAGCAAGGCTGATCAATGACATGCACCTGAAATTGTAACAATCTAAAAGTAGAGAAATGAAAAAATATATCTATGCAGTGATGCTGGTAATGACCGGTATTATTATGACCTACGCACAGCGCATGATCCCGGGACAAAAAGGATTCGAAGTTACTACCGGAACCCTGTCCGGCGATATGCCATGGCGTAATTACTACCTGAACCTGGGCATGACTCTAAATGGAAAAAACGGCAATTACCAGTTATGGGCACTGGAATACAGCCACCAGTATTCGAAGTACAAGGCCCTTCGACTGCCACTGGAAACCTTTACAGCGGAAGGCGGTTACAGTTTTTTCCTGCTTGGTGATGCCCGCAGGAACTTTGCCCTGAATGGATCACTTGCTGCCGTTCTGGGTTATGAGAGCATCAACCGTGGTGAAGCACTGCTTCAGGACGGGGCAAAAATAATAAGTGAGGACAATTTCCTTTATGGGGCTGGTGGACGGCTGTCCCTTGAAACCTACCTGTCCGACCATTTTGTCCTGCTGCTGCAGGGACGCATCAAAGCAGTGTGGGGCACTGATCTGCAGCAATTCCGTCCGTCAGCTGGGCTGGGATTAAGGTTTAATTTTTAAAAACGACAAGATGAAAGCAATTTTTAAAAGAAGCAAAAGAGCGGTATTGGCAGTGCTGATGTGCTCATTTACCTTGGTGTCCTGCGATCAGGATAAACTGGAAATACAGCAGGACTTTCCTTTCGAAGTAGAGGTCATGCCGGTGCCCAAAGAAATTGCCAGGGGCAGTACGGTAGAGATGAGGATCAGAATAGCGCAAAATAACAGCTATACGGGAGCCGGCTATTTTATCCGTTTCTTTCAGTTCGACGGGAACGGAACACTGCAGTATTACGACCAGCCGCATTACCTTCCCAATGACCTATACCCGCTGAAATCAAGAGAGTTCAGACTTTATTACACCTCACAGTCTGCCGTCTCGCAGTCATTTGACGTGTGGATTTCTGATAATTTCGGGAACGAAAAACAACTGAGTTTTGAGTTTAACAGCTCTGATTAGTGCCTAAAGACTACCAGTGTATATGTAATGACCTGCTAATAATTAGCAGGTCATTTTTTTACAATGTTTTTTTTAGTACTTTAAATATTTAATTTAACTTCATTATCCTTTACATTCAGATCCAGTTAACATAGAAAAACATCAACACTATGGATATAAGTACAATTGCAGATCTCCTTGATGAATTTGTTTCAGCTGAAAGAGAAATTCTCAATAAGCAGGATATTAAACACCCCACTACCATAGGTGCAATGTATGAAGGACTCACAGAAACGGTACTGAAAAGATCACTTTTTGAGGGACTGAATCTAAGAGTAATCAAAAACAGCTTTATCACGGGCTGTGCAACGCAATTTGATGTGATGCTGGTTGAAGGCGATGGTGAGCGAATCCCCTATACCGAGCGTTATATATACAGGCCTGAACAGGTTATTGCAGTTATTCAGGTTAAAAAAAATTTATATTCAAAAGATATAAAAGAAGGTTTCAGCAATTTACAATTTCTTGTAGATAATTATGACCCCGTAACTTCAGAAAATTTTATTGGAAGGCTGTTTAGGGATGCCTTTAAAACGGTCTGCAGGAAAGATATCACATCATATGAAGCAGGTGAACTTACAAAACATGAACATTCAGTTTTTACTACTTTGAAAATTGAAGCAGTACTGCCAGTTAGAATAATTTGGGGATATAACGGATTCGCAAACGAATTTAGCTTTAGGGAATCATTTTCTACATACTTAGAGGCAAATGTCACAACGGACCTGAACAATATCATTCCCGGATTTGGCCCCCATAATTTCCCGAGTCTAATTTTCAGCGGACAGTACTCCATGATAAAGCACAATGGGATGCCGTTTGGAAGTACAATAAAAGACGAAAACTGGTGGCCGTTTTATAGTTCAACCTCCTATAATACAACAAAACTTTTTCTTGAAACAATCTGGACAAGATTATCCTATAAGTTCGAACACCTTCCCATGAAAATATTTGGGGAAGACCTTACAATGGAACCCGTAAACCGGTTTCTGGACTGCAGGCTACAGGGAATTGAAGGAAATTATGGATGGCAGTATAGTTACTTTGAATTGAGTAAGAGTTCTTTAAAACAGCATACAGAAGCACTAAGCTGGGAGCCTGCAGAACTGGATATCATACAGCATGCCATTATTGGAGAATTATGCATGGGACAAGAAATTGATCTTGAAGCGGATCAGCAGCTTGAGTTTTTTGTAACACGTAATGGTGCATACAAATCCCTGAATGACTTTTTAGAAAAACTTAAAAGTACAGAGCTCGTATTTGTTGAAGGCGGTAAATTAAAACTGCTTACTGATAATTGCCAGTGCGGGATGCTGCCCAATGGGAAATTTGTAGCCGGGGAAAATAAAAGCGGACGATTTACAAGGTGGTTTAATAAGGAAATTGCAAAATTACAACAGCAAAAAAAATGATCCTGCCGATAAACTGCCAAAATAAAAACTGTGAATATGACCCGTTCCGGCGGTCTTCTTTTGCTTCTTTTCTTTGGCCGCTAATGCAGAAAGAAAAGAAGCCCGTCCAAACGAAAAAAGGGATGCCGGACATTCCTTAAAAAAACCGCAACGGGTTTGGTAAAATAGCGGGCACTGCATTTTGGCAAAGCCGCTCCACCGTTTTAAATGCAAAAAGACTGTCCCGCCCGAAGGAAGGGAGTGTCTTTTTGCCGCCCGATTTCGGGCTTATCCAACCGCAATGGGCTGTGTTCGGAAATCTTTCAAGTTCAGGAAAAATCCCCTGTTGGCTGTCATCCCCTCACGGAACAAATTCCATAAAAGCGAGCACCCCAACTGCGCCAAGGCAGAATTAATGTACAAGTCCTGTTTGTCAAGCGCCTCGGCAAGCGAACAGCTTGGGGTGTCGTCTACCGCTTCCGACTGCTTTAGCAATTCGTCAAATTCATCTGTCACAAATGGCAGGCGCTCCACCGTTTCAAAAATCTCAGACTTGGGTTGTAGAATATCGCCAATAGTGGACAAGACGACCTGACCCGTATATTGACTATTGCCAAAATCCATCCAGTATTTGGGGTCGTCCCTGTGATGCCTCTGATTGCTGTATTTTAAAATATCGGCAATCTCAAAACGCGAGCCTGCGCTGTCCGTGCAGGTGATATAAATCGCTGCCCTCGCATTGGCGGGCAGTTTTCCCAAATTATCCTTTTCAAATTTTACCGTTTCCGCTTTCCAGTTTGTTCCAATAAAACGGTTGGCTCGGTTGACAAGTGCCACGGATTTGTAAAGCCCAACTTCACTCAGCGCAAAACGCTGTCTGCCAAGGTTGGCATTTGTCACAATATCATCATCCCAAAGGCGGACACACAGCCCTGCATGCCCCAGCGATACAAGGCTGTGGTTCATCTCCATCAGGGCGGTCAGCACTTTTGAGCCTGTACCGCCTGCCCCTATGAGGTTGACCGTAATGGGATTGGTAGGGCTAATCAGATACGGGTCTGTAAAATGGACTTTGTTTTTTTCGGTTTTCATGACAATAGGTTTTTAAGTGTTTTGTTATTGGCTTTCAAAAGGGCTGTCGGAAAGGGTCTGACTGAGAGAACAAGGTCTTTCCAAAGGCTCACGCAGTTTCCTTTTACGGGACTTACCTCGCCCATTAAATGGCTGAAATAACTGTTGAAAAAATAATCTTCCCACGCCTTTGTGAAGTCTTCCACGCAGGCAGATTCGGCAATGCTGATATTGACCGAACCCATACAGACCCTGCCGTCCTCGTAGATATTGAAAAACGGGGCGCAGTAAAGCGGTGTTTTTTCGGTGGGTCTTTTATTGCCCGAAAGCGCAAAGACCTTAAGGCTGTTTTTGGTAGCCTGCCAGACCATGGGCGGAACATACGCTGCTCGGCACGGAATGCCAAGAGATTCTATAAAATAAAGCGGTCTTTTTTGGGATTTGGTGTACCATATCACGGCACCTTTGTCCCTGCTTGGATTGATGTGCAGGATTTTTGTCGGCAGAATCCCGCCCGATTTTAAAAAGGCGGTCTGCTTTTGCTTTTCCGTTACAAGCGCCTTTGCAAGCGCTTCGGCTTCACGCTCTGTGAGCGGGTGCGCATTGATGGGCGTGCCGTTTTTGTCCATATCGAAATGCTCGACGTAAATATCTTTCTGCGCTCCTTGTGATTCATAAAAAACAAGGGCGGATTTCGGGTGGTAGAGTGTCCCGAAAACTTGGGTTATATCAGTTAAAGTGTTCATCTTGCAGTGGTGTGTAGTGATACAATAATTCGCAGAGATCATCCAAAAGGGCAAACAGCCGGCTTTCAAAATCAAGACTGCTTTGGGTCAGTTCCTGCCCGTCAAAGGTTTTTACAATTGTTGGCTCATCCATAGAACCGTACTCGTTAAATTCATTGTTGATGCTCTCTTCAATACTTTCATAGAGCCATCCTTTGGTATCGGAAATAAAGGAAATGTACTTTTCCATGCCAATGCTCTCGGTTTCCGTATCTTCATCCTCATCCTCTTCGTACATGAGTGCATTCCGAAAAATGCTTTCGTTCGGGTAGTCGCTGTATAAAGCAGAAGCTTTTTTGGCAATATCCAAACACTGCTTATCAAAGGCATCACGGCTTTTAAAACCGTTCAGACGTCTTTCAAAAAAATGCAGGTTCATGGAGCTGAAAATCTTGCCTCCCATACAGTCCCCGATAAATTCCTCCTTGTCAAACTCCCGAATATACCTCTCGTTTTCTTCCCTTTCCTGTTCCTCTTCCGTCCATTCCCTGTGCATTTCATAGAGCCAATACAGGTAACTGCCCTGCTCCCTGTAGTATGGAATCCCTGCAATATGGTACAGATAAGAGCAGACCGAGAGAAGCAGTTGCGCATTTTTTTTGCGCTCAGGGTCTTTGAGCATCTGATAAATCGGATGGGTCGGGATATAATACAGGGTTGTGCCTGTATTGAATTTTTCCTCGCTGACCAAATACGTTTTAAAGTCGTCCTGAAATACCTTTATTTCCTGAAAGTTAATAAAGTTGTTTTTCAGCTTCTGCTCCAAATCCCATACAGCGAGTGCCATATTATAGGGATATTCCAAATGACGGGTCGGCATTGGCGGAACACCATAATGTGCCGTAAGACGGTCAAGGGAGGCATAAAAATCAGACTGCATTTTTACAGACTCCTGACAAGCCCGTGCCGTTTCGCCCTGATAGAGTTTAGGCAGGAAAGAAACCTTTAGAAAACCATCGGTAGCATCTGCGCAGGAACTGAGAGGCATTTGTCTTTCTGCACCTCTCCCAAGTCTTTGGGTCTTTGCATCCAATGCATAAACCCGCTGAGCTGTGCATGAAGCTGTTTTTGTCTTTTTTGCGCGGGCAGTTTTACTGTCCCTGAAATAATTGTCGTTTGCATGATTCATGGCATTTAAATTTTGATTAGCCTTTTGTCCCCATTATCGTTTCAAATCGGTATTCGACCGCATCGTCCCTGATGGCAGGGGCTGAGACTTTGGCGGTAGTCAAAATCGGATAGGTCGGTGCATAAAAGTGCAGTACCGCCTCGGTACTCCATCTCGGTTCAGGGTCTGAAAGCCTGATTTCCTGCCCCTTGTCTTTGAGTATAAATACCCGCTGTAATTGTGTCGCTAATAACATGATTTCCGTTTTTTAGATTAATATCCCTGCTCTTCGGGGTCGTCCTCCCAGTATTCTGTTTCTTCCCCTTCTGTTTCGGGGTCTTCGACCTCATCGGGATAGTGTGGAAAAAGTGCCTCTCGGGGCGGTTCGGGTGCGGACTTCTGCGCTGTACTGCCGAAAAGGTCGGGCGCAAACTGTGCCGAAAGTTCGGATTTGCGTCTGCGTATCTCCTCCGCCTTAAAGGGGAACTCGTGTATTTCAGGCACTTTTATCCATGCCTCACGGAATTTGCCGTCTTTTTCCAGTTCGTCGGCTTTTGCCATGGCATCCGTATACTTTTTGTCTTTGGCATCGGTTTCCTTTTTTTGGCTGTCGGCTTTTTCCTTCTGCATTGCCGACTGTTTTTTGGTGGCTTCCAACTTTTTCATATAGCCTTCCATATCAACCATCAGTCCTGAGGCGGTCTGCATGGGAATGGTTATATTTTCAAAAAAACCGTGGTCAAGCTCTTCCGCTGTTCCTGTAAGGTTCAGGGGCGGTATGCTGTGCTTGGCGCTGTCGGTGCAATTCTCGTTTTGAAGCATGACCAGTACGATAAGCCTGTTTTCTGCGCCCTTAGCTATTGTTATGTGCAAATCACCTGTGACCTGCAACTGCGCTACCTGATTAAAAAAATTGGTGTTCATTGCTGTAAATGTTAAAATGTTTTTTGTTGCATCCTTTCTATATGCAGGGCTATAAATGCGCTTATATCCCTGTCGTTTTTAAAGCAGTCGCCCCGTAAGGCGACCGCCTGAAAGGTTCTAGTTAAGGTTAAGGATTTCCGTTCCGCTTTTTTCAAAAGCCGTACATAAATCAAATGCCTTTTGGGCTTTTTCCTGGGCTGTGCCCCCCATGACAATGGACTGCAGTTTGGCCTGCTCATCTTTATATTTTCGTACATTCTGATAGTAGCCCGTCACGGCATTGTAAGCCCCGAAAAGCGTGCCTTTTGTAGTCTCCATCTGCTGTGATTCGCTTGCCATTGCGTAGGCAAAAGCATCCTCTACGGTATTTTTAAAGACGGTTGAAACGTCCTGCTCGGCCCCTTTTTTGATTAAATCCAAAGTTTCCTTATTCGGGCATAGTGCCAGTTGGATAAGCTTTTTAACCTCGCTATCGCTTACCCTTACTTTTGCCCACTCATTGAAAATGCCTTCCAACTGCGTGGTCAGCGTGTCCGCCAGTCCCATGACTTTGTGGGCATCATCAAGGCGCTGTTTTGCCCCTGAGGTGTGGCGGATGCGCACCACGTTGCTCATGGAGCGAAGCGATGCGTTCAGCGTATTTTGGCATACGATGCGGATGGGCGTAAAAGCTGCTGTGATGCTTCCGCTCCCGTCGTGGGAGGTGGTCAGAAAAATATATTTTTCGGTCACGTCATCCCCTTTGCCCACACGGATATAGTCAGGGAGTTTGGCTGTGATGAAAATGCGCTCTCCCTGCCCGAGCGCCCCCGCGGTTTCATACAGTATGCCGTCGCCACCGCCTACAATGGCATCAAAGAAACGGAACGCTTCACGGTTTTGTACGATATGGTAGTCTTTCCCTACAACGCCCAGTACCGCATTATTATCGGTGCGCACGGTGGCAAAACAGTCAGGGACTGCCAGTTCGCTGTTTTCCGGTACGATACCGCCCGCAGGCGGGACAATGCCCGAAGCCTTGGTGTAAAGCGGGCTTTTAGCCACCTCGTAATCAAGCCCAGCGTGCGCTATGGCTTCGGCACTTGTCGGGTACTGCTCCACGATCTGCCCAAGCCCGTGCCATGCTTTCTCTTTCACGCTGAAAAAAGAATAATTTCCTGTTTGACTGTTGTAATTGATATTATGTGCCATGATATTTGATTTTAAAATTTATAATATGATTGGATAAAGCTTTTTAGTTATCGTGGGTTTTGCCTCTAAAATGGCATGTCGTCCTCGGGCTCTTTTGCAGTGACCTTTTTATTTTCTCCCTGCTCGGAAGTCTGCCCAGTTTTTACAACCTGCGCGCCTTCGGATTTCTTCCCGCCCCCGTGCAGTTTGATGTTCGATGCGTTGAAATTAAGCCCTGCACGGGGTTCCCCGTCATTTCCCGTCCATGCCCTTGCGCTTACCCTTCCTGTGAGTTCCACCACCGTGCCTCTGGTCAGTATGGTTGCTACCTTGGGACTGATCCAGTAGGCGCACTCAAAAAAGGTGGTCTGCTCTACCTTGTCGCCCTGTCTGTTTTTGTAGCTGTCGTTGATGGCTACTGAAAAATTGACTACCTGTCTGTTGTCTGACAATGTGCGAACCTGCGCATCTTTTGTCACTCTTGCTGTAATGTTCATGATTTCTAATTTTAAAAATTTTTACTATTTTTTTTTCGCCTGCCTTTTTTTTCCGCCCGCCTTTTACTTTTTACCTGTTGCTTTTTTTTAATTTTTTTTGAAATTTATTCGGCAATGAGAGGAGGCGCTGTTTTGTTTCATCATTGCTGTTTTCAATATTTCAATTTTCATTTCTGACATTTTTTTTTATTCGTCTAAAGAGCCGGAGTATGCTATGTTTTGTTTCATGAGCGTAAAAAGGTGAGTGTCCGGCAAAAGCAAGGCTCTGCTGAAAAATACAACCCGGACGGGTGGAGATTTTTCAGTAAGACCTGAAAGGCCCGGCCTTGCTTTGGCTTATGGACACGGACTACCTTTGCTCCTGAAATAAAACAAAAGCATACCGGGTCTCGGGTAAAAAGAAAAGGGAAGCAATTGGGATAGTATGGATAAAGATAGCCCTGAAGAAAAGCAGTAAGCACCCGGGTGAATTAACTCTTATGAAACCCATAGGCTTATCAAGTAAATGCTACTTGCAACATAAGGCCTAACATTAGTCTGCCGTCTTTAATATTAATCAGGCTGCATCAACGAATACTAAAGGGCATGAAAAAATATCCCGATCTGAAACAGATACTTGAACCACTGCAATAAATACGCTAATTTTACGCTTATATCCAGCAGCAAAAACCTAAAAAAAAAGCAATCTTGCCTGCAGGCAGCTTTGGGGAGATTATTAGAAATGAAAAAATTTACAATTACAAATACCGATCAGAACAAATGGCTTGTCTCCCACAATGAATTCCCTAAGTTCACCTGCCTTTTTGAGGACAAGAAATTCAATTACAAAAGGACCATAACGGGCCTTTTAGATCCGGCTGGCAACCCTAAAGAAATCCAGCTATTGCAAAAAATGGAAAAATGGCTCGAGGAATATCATAAGGAGAAAATAAACGGATAATATTTATATGGGGCATATAAGTCAATAAAAGATTCATTGAACGTATTGCCTTTACCCTAACCCAAATAGCAAAGCGCCTCTTATTGCCTTAGCAAGAGTATGAGCAGTACAACAGGTTAACCGATCCAGTATAATTTTGCCGCTGCAGAACTGCGCTTTTTAACATTTTTTTTGTTAAAATATAAGATAATATAAGTATTTTTGTTTTCATTAAATTTTTTACATGAACAGATTTCACCTCATATTAATTGTTATGCTGGGCTTATTTTTAAAGCCGGCAGTGACTTTTGCATGTGAAAAAATTGTGGTAAATCATTCCTGTACCAAAAAAGGCCCTAATGCTGATAATGATAATTGCTGTTCCAAAACAAATCATTCAGGCAGCAAAGAACATGATGGCTGCGGTGGAAAATGCGGACATTCGATGTGCAGCTGTGCTTCGGTTTGTAATGGAGGCATCTGTTTTACAAGCGAGCTGGAATTCAAAAACAATGTCATAAGTGTTTTTTCTCAAAAACAAAAATTTTCCGATTCCCAAACCTCACCTTTATCGGGTTTCTATTCCATCTGGCTTATTCCTAAAATAAGCTAAAACACCATTTTTGACAGCCATAAGTGTGTCAAAAAAGGAAGCCCTTTGCGCTTCATTACTTTTTATTTTTTGCTTTTATAGAATGTAGTCTATGCACTTCGCCTATACGCTTAATTCTCAAAGGCTTTATCCACTTCAAATATTTTAAAATGAAAACAATCAAAAAAGCATTGATGGCAATTACTATATTGTTATCAGCCATAAGTTTTGGTGCACCTATAAAAAATGCAAAAACCGTAACCACAAAAATTTATGGTAATTGTCTAATGTGCAAAACTGCTATTGAAAAAGCAGGAAACATCAAAAACATCGCATCGGTAAACTGGGATGAAAACACCAAAATTGCGGCAATTACCTACGACCAGAAGAAAACAAATCAAGATGAGATCCTAAAACGAATCGCCTTAGCGGGATACGACAGCGAGCAATTCTTATCTCCTGGTGATGCTTATGCAAAACTTCCAAAATGCTGCCAATATGAAAGAACAAATAAGATGGCTGTCCCAATGAAAGAATCAAAAATGGATATGGAGAAAATGGATCATTCCCAGCATACAACCGCAGTTCTTCCAGATGCACAACAAGACAGTCCCTTTAAAGCCATTTTCGACAACTACTTTGAGCTAAAAGATGCTTTGGTGAAAACAGATGCTACAACTGCCAAAATGAAATCCAAAGAGCTTCTTAATGCGATCAATGCTGTTGAAATGGACAAGCTAAAGCCCAAAGAGCATACTACATGGATGAATGTAATGAAAAGCTTAGCTACGGATGCAAAAAATATTTCTGAGACCCAGGATATTAAAAAACAAAGAGAATCCTTCAAAAACTTATCGAAAAGCACTTACGATCTTATAAAAACTGCCAATCAGCCACAACCGGTTTATTATAACCATTGCCCAATGGTTGATGCGAATTGGCTCAGCAAAGAAAGCGGTATCAAGAATCCGTATTACGGCTCCCAGATGTTAAGCTGTGGATCAACTATAGAAACAATCAAATAATCAATCAAAAAAAAATAAAAACAATAAAAATGAAAAATGTAATTCTTTCCACTATAGCAATGGCATTAGTAATGGTTTCCTGTAACCAAAAAAACACCGAAGCGGCAACAACTACCTCTGAAGCAACAGAAACAGCATCACAATTGTATGCCTGTTCCATGCATCCTGAAGTTACAGGAAAAAAAGGAGACAAATGCTCCAAGTGCGCAATGGAATTAACCGAGCCAGTAAAGCAAACTACTACTGAAAAAAACGCAGAAGTAAAAACAACCCAGGCTGCTCAGGCAACATTTTCTATTAACGAAATCGTTAATAATTACCTGTCTCTAAAAAATGCATTAACCAAAGATGATACAAAAGGAGCTGCGAATGCCGCAAATACATTGTTCACCGTTTTTAATAGTGTAAATCCCAATTCAATTGATTCCAAATTAAGAGCCGAATATCTTGATATTGCTGATGATGCTAAAGAACATACCCAACATATTGGAGCTAATGATGGAAATATTGAACACCAAAGAGAGCATTTCGCCATGCTCAGTAAAGACATGAATGATTTGATAAAATCTTTCAAGTCAGAACAAAAATTGTATCAGGATTTCTGCCCTATGTATGATGCAGGGAAAGGGGCTATCTGGATCAGTGAAACAAAAGAGATTAAAAACCCATATTACGGTTCAAAAATGCTAAGCTGCGGTTCAATGAAAAAACAGTTGTAAAATGAAACGATTCATCAGAAAGATTCTTTTTATTGGGTTAATTATTTTTCTACTGATGCAATTGTATCAGCCTGCCCGCAATTCCGATTACGGGCAGGTATTACCAATTCATATCTCTAAGGTATATTCCATTCCCAAGAATGTACAAACGATTCTTCAGACTTCTTGTTATGATTGTCACAGCAACAACACGCAATATCCATGGTATTCCTACATACAGCCGGCGCGCAGCTTTATGGAGGGGCATATCAGGGAAGGAAAAGAAAATTTGAATTTCAGCCAGTGGGGAAGTTATTCCAAAAGAAAACAAGAGAATAAATTAGACCGGATTCTCAAGGAAATAAAAGCTAACGAAATGCCATTGTCTTCTTACACCTTGATCCATAAAGATGCAGTATTGACGGCAGTTCAAAAAGAACAGCTTACAAATTGGATTGAAAAGGTAAGCGATAGTCCTGCACAAATAAATTAAATCTATGGTACACAAATTAATAGAATGGTCCCTGCGTAACCGATTCATTGTTTTACTATTATCGGCAGCAATATTTATATGGGGTATCCTCTCGATCGAGAAAAATCCTATTGACGCTATTCCCGATTTATCTGAAAATCAGGTAATCGTTTTTACAGAATGGATGGGACGAGCCCCACAGCTTGTTGAAAATCAGATCACCTATCCCTTGGTTACCAACCTTCAGGGATTGCCCAAAATTAAATATGTACGGGCCGCATCGATGTTTGGCATGAGTTTTATCTATGTCATTTTTGAAGATGATGTTGATGTATACTGGGCCAGATCACGAGTGCTGGAAAGGCTCAGTACCATTAGCAGCACTTTGCCCAAAGGAGTTGCCCCGCAATTGGGGCCTGATGGAACCGGGGTTGGCCATATACTGTGGTATACTTTGGATGCGCCCGGTATTGATCTTGGCGAACAAAGGGCCCTGCAGGACTGGTATGTCAAGTTTGCGCTGCAAAATGTTCCCGGAGTGAGTGAAATTGCCTCTTTTGGGGGATTTCAAAAAGAATATCAGGTTACTATCGATCCAAACAAACTGCTCTATTATAAACTGTCTGTTCCAGAGGTTATAAGTGCTGTACGTGCCAATAATAATGAAAGCGGCGGAAGAAAATTTGACATGAGCGATATTGGCTATATCATTAAGACCTCCGGTTATCTGAAATCCATCAAAGAGATTGAGGATATTCCGCTGAAAAACCAAAATGGCATTCCTATAAAAGTCAGCGATATAGGAACTGTCCAGATGAGCGGGGAAACCCGATTGGGAATCTTTGATCATAATGGGACTGGCGAAGTCGTTGGAGGTATAGTAGTGATGCGTTATGGTGAAAACGCAGATGCTGTAATTGATAATGTGAAAGAAAAAATGAAGGAAGTTGCCAAAGGGCTTCCTAAGGGGGTAAAATTCAATATTGTATATGACCGGGGGCATCTGATTAAAGAATCTATTGATTCGGTTAAGCGTACCTTAATTGAAGAAATGCTTGTAGTGTCGCTTATCGTTATTATTTTTCTTTTTCACTGGCGTAGTGCACTGAGTATTATCATTCAGATACCCATTACAATTGCAGCAAGTTTCATACTGCTCAATGCCTTTGGCATCTCCTCCAATATCATGTCCCTTACTGGTATAGCGCTTGCCATTGGGGTAATAGTTGACAACGGTATTATTATGAGTGAAAATGCCTACCAGCATCTCTCACAACGGTATGCACAATGGGAATCTGAACAAAAAAATGAAACAAACTCTGATGAAAAGAATTAAAAATATATTTCGCAAAAAACCACAGTGGATATCCGAAGAGGAAAGGCTCAAAATAATTGAGAAAAGCAGCAAGCAGGTTTCTCGTGGCGTATTCTTTGCCACTGTAATTATAATTACTTCTTTCCTGCCCGTCTTTATGCTTACCGGACAGGAAGGAAAACTATTCCATCCTTTGGCCTATACAAAAACATTCATATTGATTGTGGATGCCCTGTTGGTGCTTACATTAGCTCCGGTACTGATTTCTTTTTTTATGAAAGGAAAATTCCGTCCAACCGATTCACATCCGGTAAATCGCTTTTTGGAAAGAGGTTATGAGCCCATTATACGCTGGGTTCTGAAATGGAGAAAAACAACCCTTGCGGTTAATATTTTGGCATTATTGATTTCCATTCCATTATTGATGCGGCTCGGAACAGAATTCATGCCGCCGCTCGATGAGCAGAGTATTTTATTTATGCCTGTTACCCTCCCTGATGTATCTAACGGAGAAATCAAACGCATTTTGCAGGTCCAGGATAAAATAATCAAATCGGTTCCTGAAGTGGAAAGTGTTTTGGGAAAGGCAGGGCGAGCCAGCACTGCCACCGATAACTCCCCTATGAGCATGATTGAGACCATTATCATGCTAAAACCAAAATCACAGTGGCGTGAAGGAATAGATAAAAAAGATATTATTAAGGAACTCGATACCAAACTCCAGATCCCTGGTGTAGTAAACGGCTGGACACAGCCCATTATCAACCGAATCAATATGCTGGCAACAGGAATTCGTACCGATGTAGGAATTAAAGTCTACGGACAAAATCTCGACACCATCGCTCGTGTATCTGAAAGGGTGAAAATGGCCCTGGAAGGAACTCCGGGAGTATCTGATTTATTTGTGGATCCTATTACCGGGGGCAAGTACCTTGATGTTGATGTTAATCGCCAGGAATTGGCCCGATATGGATTAACAGTAGATGATGTAAACCAAACCGTGGAATTTGCTTTAGGCGGTGCATCCATTGGCAATACTGTTGAAGGACGAAGACGTTTTTCAATAAGTGTGCGTATGGCACAGGATTATAGAAATAGCGTGGAACGCATTAAACGCATTCCCTTACAGTCTCCTGCCTTTGGAGAAGTGCCATTATCTGCCGTTGCTGATATTAAATTCGTAGACGGACCGCCAATGATCAGTTCTGAAAATGCACTCCTTCGCGGAGCAGTCATGTTCAATATACGTGATCGTGATATGGGAGGAACCGTACAGGAAGCCATGAAAAAATTAGAAAGTGCCAAAAACATACTTCCTGAAGGGTACTTTATAGAATGGAGCGGACAATATGAGAACCTGATCAGCGGAGAAAAGACCCTTAAAGTCATTGCGCCGCTAGTATTGCTTATTATTTTCTTCGCCCTCTATTTTGCCTTTAATTCCCTTAGGGAAGCCTTTTTAAGTCTTATAACAGTTCCTTTTGCTTTAATTGGAGGTGCCTATATAATTTTTTTCTGGGATGTCAATCTATCGGTGGCGGTAGCAGTAGGTTTTATTGCCCTTTTTGGAATTGCCGTGGAAACCGGAATTGTGATGGTTATCTATCTCAATGATGCCATGGAGCAGCTTATCAAGGCCAAAGGAAACTCAAGAGAAACCATTACTAAAGAGGATCTAAGGGAATATGTGGTACACGGCGCCGCAAAACGATTGCGCCCAAAACTAATGACCGTTTGCGTCTCATTATTTGGCTTAGTGCCTGTCCTGTGGTCCAATGGTGTTGGAATGGATGTAATGAAACCAATTGTACTGCCTATGATTGGCGGAGTATTTACCTCTGCCGTACATATCTTATTAGTAACCCCGCTTATTTTCCTAATGTCCAAAGAATATGAACTAAGAAAATATGGCAAACTCGAAGTACATGATGTCAAACATTAAAATACTGGCAGTACTATTGCTTTTACTGCCCATACAGCTATGGAGCCAGACCAAACAGGTCTTGTCTCTCGATACAATCCTTCAAAGGATTGATAAAAAAAATGTGCTCCTGCAAAGCTATAGTTTAAAGGCAGAAGGATACAAATACAGTGCTGATGCCGCAACAGCATGGATGGCACCAATGGTGGGTGTGGGAACCTTTATGACCCCTTATCCTTTTCAGGAAGTTATGGATGACCGCGACAAAGGATCTTTAATGTTCAGAATTGAACAGGACATCCCCAATGTAGGAAAGCTAAACAAGAAGAAAAAATTCATCCAGTCCCAAGGAAACATTGAGAACGCTACCCGTGCCGTTACCCTTAACGACTATAAATCGAAGGCCAAACAGCTCTACTACAGCTGGATGGTGGCCGAACAGCGAATGAAAGTTTTGGATCAGAACGAAAAGATAATGCTGACCATGAAAAAGATTGAGGAAGTGCGCTATCCCTACAACCAGTCGCAATTGGGTAATGTATACAAGATCGACGCAAGGATTGAAGAAAACAAAAATATGGTCCGCATGCAGGAAGGTGAAATTGCAAAAGCAAGAGCATGGCTCAACAGCTTGATGAACCAGCCCGGCAATGCTGATTTTGCCATAGACACGAGTATTATCCCCGTGTTTAACCCTGCTTGGCACGACACCACAAGCCTTGCAGGGGTACGTGGAGATATCAAGAAGATGGATGCTGGAATTGAATCGATGCAGCTTAGTATTGAGGCCATGAAAGCAGAGAAAAATCCCTCTTTTAAAATCCAGTTTGATCATATGAATTCTTTTGATAAAATGATGCCCAAAGCCTATTCGGTAATGGCCATGATGTCTATTCCCATTGCACCCTGGTCTTCAAAAATGTATAAATCAGATGTCAAAGCAATGCAATACAATGTACAGGCTATGAAGAAAGAGAAATCCGCCATGCTGCAGGAAACCCAAGGTATGTTATATGGTATGCAATACGAAATACTGACCATGCAAAAAAGGATTCAGGGACTCGAAACAAAAATAATCCCTTCTATGCAAAAGTCCCTGGATGTAAACTTTCTGAACTATCAGGAAAACAAACTGCAGATTCCTGTAGTAATTGACTCCTGGGAAGCTTTAAATATGCTGCAGAATGACTTATTGGATGAAAAATTAAAACTATATCAAATGATTGTCGATTATGAAAAAGAACTCTATCGCTAAGTTACTCGCATTGTTATTCGTTTCGATATTATTACTGAATGCCTGCAACAAGACAACCAAGCCCAACCATACACCTGAAGATCAGCATGGTGCAGGCCAGCAATATACTTGCCCAATGCATCCCGAGGTTGTAAAGGATAAGCCCGGCAGCTGTCCAATATGCGGGATGGAATTGGTGCCAAAACATACCCCAGGCACGGAAACAGCCATAGACAGCGGGCTGAAGCACCTTTTAAAACCCGTCAACCAGCAGGTCATTTCTAATATCTCTGTTATAAAACCTGAGCGTGGCACTAAAATATTCTCCATACAGGTGCAAGGAGTTATTACCTACGATACCCGTGAGCAGACCAGCATTTCCAGCAGGATAAGCGGAAGGATCGAACATCTGCTGGTTAAGTACAATTACCAGCCGGTCAAAAAAGGGCAGCTAATTATGGAAATTTATTCCCCTGACCTGGCTGCCGCACAAAGAGAATTGTTGTTTATCTACCAGTCCGATAAAAACGATCCTATGCTGCAAAAAGCAAAGGAGAGACTCTCCCTTTTGGGGATGCAGCAGGCTCAAATCCAGCAGGTATTAAAAACAGGTAAAATTTCTTACCGCATTCCTGTTTACAGTAATGCCAACGGATACATCTTAGACAAGACTGCAGTAGGAAATACTTCTACAGCAGCTCCTGCGGCTTCACCTCAAAGCGCAGTATCGGATGATGGCATGGGCGCGATGGGTTCAAGTGGCAATGCAGCATCAAATAGTAGGGCATCTACTGCTGCTGCATCTGCTGTTATGCTAAGAGAAGGGCAATATGTTGGCGCGGGACAATCACTCTTTACAATCTACACCAATAAAAACCTTATTGCTGAGTTTGCTTTTGATCCGTCAGTATCACCCCAGATTAAAAAAGGACAAAAACTCTTGTTTTATGAACCATCAGATAAGCAAACCGTATTTACTGGTATTATCGGACTCATTCAGCCCGTCTTTAAAGAGGGGACAAACTTTACTATAGCAAGGATCTATTTGCAGGATACTAAATTTCAGACTGGAAAATTAGTAACCGCAACCATTCCTATTGTCAGTAAAGGCTGGTGGCTTCCGCAAAGTGCCGTTCTCAATCTAGGAAATAAATCCATAGTTTTCAAAAGAGAAAAGGACGTATTTGTTCCCAGAGAAGTTAAAACGAAAAACAATGCAGAGGGTATGGTCCTTATAGATCAAGACATCAGTGATTGGGATATTGCCAGCAATGCGTCCTATATGATAGACAGTGAGAGTTTTATCAAGATAGCCCGCGAAAATAAATTAAAAAATTAAGCCATGAACAATAAATCAATAATTCGTGCTATTTTGCTCATTGTAATGATTTTTCCACTTCTATTTACAGCATGTGCCCGAAAAGAAGAAAAAAAAGCCAGTCAGGAAAAAGCTCAGACCTATACCTGTCCGATGCATCCGCAAATTGTAAAAGATGGTCCTGGCTCCTGCCCAATCTGTGGGATGGATTTAGTACCCTTCGAAAAAAACAATGCACAGGACTTTCTAACCTTGGGACCAAGCCAGCAGGCACTGGCCAATTTGACAACTATAACTGCCGGGGAAAATGAATTTTCAAATTCTTCGCGTCTCAACGGGCGTTTGGTTACTGACCCTGAACAAACTGTTTATATTGCAAGCCGCGTGGCAGGAAGGATTGAAGAATTGTATGTAAAAGAAACTGGTGTTCGCATTGCTAAAGGCCAGGCCTTATACAGAATATATTCAGAGCAGCTTTCAGCCCTGCAGCAGGAGTATCTTCTTGCCACAGCGCAGGCCGCAAGCTTTGCCGAGGATAAACGCTTTGCCCAAATAAAAAATGCCGCAAAACAAAAACTACTGTTGTATGGGCAGTCAGAAGCCCAGCTTGCCGAACTAATAAAAAAGCAAAAAGCATCACCATATGTTGTTTATTATGCCCCAAATTCAGGGACAGTTGCTGAACTTTCCATAACAGAAGGCCAATATGTAACAGAAGGAGGATCTATTATGAAGCTTGAAGATTACAATCGTTTGTGGGTGGAAGCTGATGTCTATCCTGCGGATGCCGGTAAAATTAAAACCGGCCAAAAAGTAAAAGTTATCGTCACGGGTTATGAAGACCAGCCCCAGACAATGACCGTAGATTTTATAAACCCTGCCCTGCAGACAAGCAAGCAGATCATACAGCTGCGTGGTACTATAACCAATCCAAACAATCAATGGCAGGCAGGTCAGCAGGTAATTGTTTTACTGCCTTTATCAGAACAGAAAATGAAATTGACCATACCTGTGGACGCTGTCATAAGAGACGGTAACGGTACACATGTCTGGATTGAAATTGGAAAAGGCAAATATCAGCCCAGAATGGTGACTATTGGTTCGGAAACCTTCGATGAGGTCGAAATTACCAATGGCCTTGAAAAAGGGGACATAGTTGTTGCGTCTGGCGCCTATCTGCTGTACAGTGAATTTATATTAAAGAAAGGGAAAAACCCAATGTCAGGAATGAAAATACAATGATCAATCTCACAACAGACTATGAAAAAAATAATCAAAAATGGAATCCCAATACTATCAATCTCCTTACTTATTGCCTGCGGTAATAATGAAAACAAAAAGCAAGAGAATCCTCAGAATAGTGAAACTTCTGCCCCAATTCCAAAGGATAAGGTAATCAGGATAAATGATGATATTTTAAATGCAATATACAGCCAGTATGCCCATTTAACAGTAGCCCTTACCAAAGATAATGTCACGGAAGCAAAATTGGCGGCCAATGCTATTGAAGTGGGGGCACGGGAAATCAGCTACAACAGCAATCTTGCAGCAAGAGCTGCTGCAATCGTTTCAGCTCCTGATATTGAAAAGCAGCGAGCTGCTTATTCTAAACTGAGTAATGAAATGGTTGGCTTGCTAAAAAAAGCAGGAATGGCCGAGGCTGAGCTGTACGTGGAAAATTGTCCAATGGCTTTTGACAATAAAGGGGCTCTATGGATTAGTTCTACCAAAGAAGTGCGTAATCCTTATTTTGGAGCAAAGATGCTCAAGTGTGGTGAGGTGAAAGAAATTATAAAATAATTAGAATCTAACTTTAATTACTTTTTGTAATTATTTTCAGTGTTAAACAATAAGCTGTAACAGCTGATGAACAACAAGTCATTTTAAGTTAATTAAAATTACTGGTTTACTAAAAAAAAAGCTAACTTTCTATATATAAAGCAAATAACACATCTAAACTGTAAAAAAAACAACCTCATGACACACACCTATACAATATCAGGAATGACTTGCGATGGATGTCGTACCAAAGTAGAAAAAACATTAAATGCGGTAGAGGGAATAAAGGCAAATGTCACCTTAGATCCTCCATTGGCAACCATTACAATGGAAAAGCATATCGCAACTGAGCAGCTGCAAGAAGCATTGACTGCGGTTGGAAAGTACACCATTGAAATGACTCGCACTACTGATTCTAACGAAAAAAAAGCTGAAAAATCATGCTGTAGTACAGTTGACGATCATAACCACAAACACGATCATAAAAAGGCAGCTGTGCCTCATAATGATGCGGGTGGAAAATACTACTGCCCGATGCATTGTGAAGGCGATAAAATGTATGATAAACCCGGAGATTGTCCCGTATGCGGAATGCATTTGGTACAAGAACCAGCTGCTGCTCAGATTCAGCAATACACATGCCCAATGCATCCGGAAGTTATAACCAATGCGCCGGGTTCATGCCCAATTTGCGGAATGGATCTGGTACCAATGGAACCAAACCAAAACGAAGACCAAAGGATTTATAAGGGCTTGGTTAAGAAAATGAAAATAGCGGTTGTATTTACAGTTCCTATTTTCGCCATTGCCATGATAGAAATGGCACACAACAATCCTCTACTTCAACTAATGGATGCGGCTAAATGGAATTGGGTACAGCTTATTTTATCACTTCCTGTTGTCTTTTATGCCTGCTGGGTATTTTTTGTGCGAGCATGGAAATCAATAATCACATGGAATTTAAACATGTTTACCCTTATCGGAATTGGTACAGGAGTGGCATTTTTATTTAGTTTAGTTGGAATGTTTTTTCCAGACATTTTTCCAAGTGAATTTAAGACCGAACACGGAACAGTACTATTATACTTCGAGGCCACAACAGTTATCCTGACTTTGGTTTTGTTAGGACAATTGCTTGAAGCCAGGGCGCACAGTCAAACCAGTGGTGCTATAAAGGAATTATTAAAATTGGCTCCTACCGAAGCTACTTTGGTAATTGATGGCGGTGATAAAGTAATCTCAATCCATGATATAAAAAAAAGTGATTTATTACGGGTAAAACCCGGAGATAAAATTCCTGTGGATGGGAAAATAACCGATGGTGAAAGTACAATAGACGAATCGATGATTAGCGGTGAACCAATTCCTGTCGATAAAAAAATAGGCGATATGGTGTCTTCAGGAACTATAAACGGAAACAAATCATTTATAATGATTGCCGAAAAAGTTGGTTCGGAAACCTTGCTTTCGCAAATTATACAAATGGTTAACAATGCAAGTCGCTCCAGAGCACCAATTCAAAAACTAGCCGATAGCATTGCTAAATATTTTGTACCAATTGTTGTTGTAATTTCCATTGTTACCTTTTTCATTTGGGCAAAATTTGGTCCCGAACCGGCATTGGTCTATGGGTTCATAAATGCCATTGCGGTATTAATTATTGCCTGTCCTTGTGCTTTAGGATTGGCAACACCCATGTCTGTGATGGTAGGAGTTGGAAAAGGCGCTCAATCGGGAATTCTGATAAAAAATGCAGAAGCTTTAGAAAAAATGGACAAAGTAAATGTTCTGATTACTGATAAAACAGGGACAATTACAGAAGGGAAACCTTCTGTAGAAAAAATTGTTGCACTACAATATTCAGAAGATGAACTGCTGCAATACATTGCGTCCTTAAATCAGTATAGCGAACATCCTTTGGCGCAAGCAGTAGTAAAATTTGCAAAAGCTAAAAATGTCTCTTTAACGAAAGTCGATGATTTTGAAAATATTGCAGGAAAGGGAGTTATTGGAACTGCTATTGATAAAAAGATCGCATTAGGGAATAAAAAATTAATGGAGCAAATAAGCGCAGCTATTTCTTCCACAATCGAAGAGAAAATTATTGCCGAACAAAAATTAGGAAAAACAGTTTCTTATATCGCTGTAGATAAGAACGTAGTGGGATTTGTAACGATAACCGATGCTATAAAACAAACCAGTGCTGCTGCTATAAAAGAATTAATGCGTCAGGGAGTTGAAGTAATTATGCTTACGGGAGATAATGTAAATACTGCCAAAGCGGTTGCCGAGGAGTTACATTTATCCTCTTTCCAAGCAGGTTGTTTACCGGAAGACAAATTGAAAGTAATAGAGAAATTACAAGCTGAAGGAAAAGTTGTTGCTATGGCAGGAGATGGTATAAACGATGCGCCAGCTTTGGCACAATCGGACATTGGCATTGCGATGGGAACAGGAACAGATGTTGCGATAGAAAGCGCCAAGATTACTTTGGTAAAAGGAGATTTGCAAGGAATTGTAAAGGCAAAAAATCTGAGCCACGCTGTAATGAGCAATATCAAGCAAAACCTATTCTTTGCTTTTATATATAATGTCTTAGGTGTACCAGTTGCTGCGGGAGTTTTATATCCGTTTTTCGGAATATTACTTTCTCCTATGATTGCTGCCCTGGCAATGAGTTTTAGCTCGGTATCTGTTATTGTCAATGCATTGCGATTGAGAAGCTTAAAACTCTAAAGAATAATAATTTATTATAAAAACAAATGACCAATCTAGGACAAATTATCCTGCAGTATAAAAACGATAACGAAAGTGTCTACAATACCTGGTTTATAGATAACAACCAGCGGTTAAAGGCATTTCGGACTATAAGACGCGGTGTTTTACAAGTCATTGAGGATATTAAAAAGAAAACCTTTCCTAATGATTTTAAAGAAAGCAGCTTAGAATTTGTTCTGAGTTGCATTGCTGAACAAAAACAAGTCTTTGCAGGGGTTTCCCATCCGTTTTATTGGAAACCCAAATTGCGCATTCCCGATATCTATGAAAATCAAAACAATAAATTGGCTTTCGGTCAATTCCTTGAAAATTGTATCAATGCCAAGTCTGAAGAACAGGTTGTAAAAGAAATCATAAAACTCGATGAATTAAAAATTAAAGGATTAGGACCTGCGGTTGCCAGTATTTTATATTTCATACACCCAACCTGGTTCCCGCCATTCAACACTGCTATTCTCAATGGTTTTAATTTTCTTTTTAAAGACAAAAAAAAATTGGGAAGCTGGACAGAATATCTTAAAATAAGAGAAACCTTGATGGAAACCAACACTTTGCATAAATCTCAGCTGTCAAATGATTTGGGTGCCATTGCAGGATTGTGTTTTGAAATTGGAACTCAGAAAATGCTAATCGGTAACGATGAATATTTAAGCGAGGCAGAACGCTCAAGATTCGAAAAAAACGTACACAAGCGTCAAAAAGAAATACTCGAAGAAAAACTGGAGCAAAATCTGCATAGTGAGATGCAATACCATCTGCTAAAAATAGGTATTTCTCTCGGTTTCGATGTTACCCCGGCAAGCAATGATAAAAACAAATCATTTAATGGACAAAATTTCTCATTTATATCAATGCTAAAATTCCCTGATTTGCCTACCGACAAGGACACTCAAAATACCATCAAGCTAATTGATGTGCTCTGGTTGGAAAAAGGCACAAACAAAATTGTAGGTGCCTTTGAAGTAGAAAAGAGCACTAGTATCTATTCGGGCATACTGCGTTTGTCTGACCTATACTTTAGTATTTCAATCGGACAGGAAGTTTTTTATATTATTATTCCCAATAACAGGGAAAAGGATGTAGTGCTTCAGCTAAATAGGCCCGTTATAAAAAACTCGAAAATGAATATAAAATATATCCTGTTTTCTGAACTAAGAGATAATTGTGATGCGATTTGCAAGTTTGGAACCGACCATTCTATTATGGAAAAAATATCAAAATCAATTTAAAATTAAAAATTATGAAAAAAATAATTCTACTGAGCTTCATTATTATACAATCGTTATCAATTTCTGCACAGGAAAAAGTTCAAATTAAGCTTACTCCTGCAAGCCCTTCAGCCTCGTTTCAACAAGAAATTGGAAGCTCAACAATAAAAATAGCCTATAGCAGACCCTTGGCAAGAGGACGAAAAATATTTGGCGAATTGGTGCCCTTTGGCAAACTCTGGCGAACAGGTGCCAGTGACTGTACGACCATCAGTACTAATGAGGATATCACCTTTGGAAATAGTGTTTTAAAAACTGGTACCTACTCTATCTTTTCAATTCCCTCAGAAAATGAGTGGACTATCATTATAAATAGTGATGTCACTTTACATGGTGAAACTGGTTATGATGAGAAAAAAGACGTTATGCGCTTTAGCGTTCCCACAGAACAAACGACTAATTTCTACGAAACTTTTACCATGGAATTAAACGACATCAATAATAAAGGGGAAGGTTTCCTTAAAATAGAATGGGAAAATACCATGGTTAAAATACCAATAAAAAGCAAAGCAGACAGAGAAATTTTAACCCTAATTGACAAATATATCATCAAAGAGAAAAGCCAAGATGCTAATTTATTGTTTCAGGCTGCAAATTATTATTCCTCTACTAATCGAGATAGTAATCAGGCCATAGCCTGGCTGCGTGAAGCCGAAAACTTAGATCCGCAAAATTTTTATTACCCCAGCTTAAGACAAAAACTATCGATAGGACTCAAGGACTACCGGGGTGCTGTTGAAGCTGCAAAAAAAGCTCTTGTGATTGCAGAACAAAAAAAAATGAAGGTTACAGAAAAATTAAAAAACCAGATTGAAGAGTTACAATTATTACTTAAAAGCAAATAAATAATAAGTTATTACAATACCACATTGAAAAATACAATCACGGAAAAAATCCCGGCCATTTAAGGTAATGCTGTGTTAAAGTAACATTAGACTTGTGGTTTGGGAAATCGATTAATATAAATAACTTTTAAAGCTAAAAATATGAAAATGGAACACGTAACACAGCAGCATTCAAAAGAGATAGACTCCAAAATGTACAAAAAATTAGCCATTATGATAGTATTATCATTTATTTCTATGTACATACTAATGTATTCGATGGTCGATATTTTTGCTAATGTCATTCCCAATGTAAACCAATTTTACATGGCAGGACTAATGACTATGCCAATGCTGATTATTGAGATTACAGTAATGGATAGTATGTACATGAATAAAAAATGGAACATAGTATTGCTTACCACAGGCAGCCTTGCCGCAATCATTTTTTTTTCCTGCATAAGAGAGCAAGCAGCTGTTGGAGATAAACAATTTTTAAAATCGATGATACCACATCATGCAGCAGCAATACTAATGGCTAAAGAGGCTTCCCTTCACGATCCGGAAATAAGTCAACTTGCCCAAGACATTATAAAAGCACAACAAACTGAAATTGCTCAAATGAAAGCAAAGTTGAAAGAGATGAAAAAAAAATAATAGAACACTATTCTTTAAAAAAGCAATATGAAAAATATACTGACAATACTCGTATTTATTATGCTTCCTGTCCTAATTCAGGCGCAGGATATGAAAATGGCAATAGATAAAAAGCCTGTCAAAGAAGAGTCGAATCCCACTACCTATACTTGTCCCATGCATCCCGATATCCATGAATCCAAACCGGGAAAATGCCCAAAGTGCGGCATGGCATTAGTGAAAGAAAAGTCTAAAACCACTAAGCCGAAGGCAGGTGCAAAACCTAAAGCTGCAACTCCTGTTAAAGAGGAAATGCCTAAAAAGGCTAAATCTTCCTCTGCGGATAACATCGATATGCACCAGGCGCATGATATGACAAACATGGAAAAGAAAACAGTAGATCCCCCAGTAAAAAAAATGATGGTAAATGATGAGCCACCTAAAGTTGTAAGGTACGATTTATATGTTCGCGATACGGTGGTAAATTTTTCAGGGAAATCAAAAAGAGCAATAGCGGTAAATGGCCAGATACCAATGCCTACATTAACCTTTACAGAAGGTGATACCGCAGAAATTTATGTCCATAATGAACTTGACGAAGAAACCTCATTACACTGGCATGGTTTGTTTCTACCCAATAAAGAAGATGGAGTGCCTAACCTTACCCAAATGCCTATAAAAGCGCACAGTACCTACAAATATTCTTTTCCCATCAGGCAGCATGGGACCCATTGGTATCATAGCCACTCGGGATTGCAGGAACAAATAGGAATGTATGGATCTTTTGTGATGAACAAACGAAACTCCGATCCGAATTTTCGCCAGGGAATAGACAATCTTCCCACAATTCCGATTGTGCTGAGCGAATGGACCGATATCAACCCGGAGAACGTTCATAGAATGCTCCATAATGCCTCGGATTGGTTTGCGATAAAAAAAGGCACGACCCAAAGTTATGGCGAAGCTATAAAACAAGGCTATTTAAAAACCAAGGTCCGCAATGAGTGGAAGCGTATGAACGCTATGGATGTAAGCGATGTCTATTATGAGAAATTTTTAATTAATGGGAAAAACGAAAGCCAGCTTTCGCAGTTCAAAACCGGTGATAAGGTAAGATTACGCGTCTCTAATGGCGGTGCATCCAGTAATTTTTGGCTTACGTATGCCGGAGGCAAAATTACAGTAGTGGCCAGTGATGGCAATGATGTTGAGCCGGTTGAGGTAGATCGTTTGCTTATCGCAGTTTCCGAAACTTATGACCTTGTTTTAACCATTCCGGCGGAAAACACCTCTTATGAGTTTTTAGCCACACCGGAAGACCGGACAAAATCAGCATCACTATACATTGGAAATGGCATCAGACAGCTCACCTCCCCTTTACCCAAACTGAAATACTTTGAAGGGATGCAAATGATGAACGATATGATGAAAATGAATGGAGACCTAAATGATATGGGGATGAAGATGTCGCTGAATCAGATGGATATGAACTCGGTAATGTATCCTGAAATTACAGGCCCACAAACAAAAGGAAGTAATGATATGCCAATGGATATGGACAAAGAAGAAACCAAATTGGATGCCCCTGATAAAATGCATGACATGCACAATATGGAAAATAAGTACAATGCCAATGCCCTTGCCGATATTGTGACATTAAATTATGCGATGCTAAAATCTCCTACAAGCACGGCATTGTCAAAAGATGCGCCCGTAAGGGAACTCAAATTCGAGCTTACGGGAAATATGAACCGCTATGTGTGGAGCCTGGATAACAAAGTTGTTTCCGAAGCTGATAAAATCCTGATCAAGAAGGGAGAAATTTTACGTATTATTCTGCATAATAATTCAATGATGCGGCATCCAATGCATTTGCATGGACATGATTTCAGGGTAATCAATGGGCAAGGTGATTTTGCGCCATTGAAAAACATCATCGACATCATGCCAATGGAAACAGATATTATTGAATTCGCCGCAAGCGAAGATGGTGGCGACTGGTTTTTCCACTGTCACATTCTCTACCATATGATGGCTGGTATGGGCAGAATTTTTTCTTATGAAGATTCACCTCCAAATCCAGAAATACCAGACCCTAAACTGGCTCAGCGAAAATTGTTTGCTGATGATAGAGAATTCCATTTCATGGCTGAAAACGATTTTGCTACTAATGGAAACGATGGCGAAGCAATGTATCAGGGGACACGCTGGAGTATAGGGACCGAATGGAGATTAGGCTACAATGATATGCATGGCTATGAAACTGAAACACATATTGGACGCTATATTGGAAAAATGCAATGGCTAATGCCATTTATAGGATTTGACTGGAGATATAGAAAAATGGGAGAAGATGAACAGGAAAGAAATCTCTTTGGACAAAAAAATACTAAAGATAAACGTGCAGTGGCGAGTCTAGGGGTCAACTATACCCTTCCTATGTTAATAGTAGCACAAGCCGAAGTTTTCACGGATGGTAAAGTCAGATTACAGTTTGAACGCAAGGACATCCCGGTCTCTAAGAGGCTTAGAATGAATTTGATGTGGAATACAGACAAGGAATATATGGCCGGTCTACGCTATATAATAACCCGATGGGGTTCCCTTTCCTCTCATTACGATAGCGATATGGGCTTTGGTGCCGGATTTATTCTCAATTACTAAATTTTGGCTGGCCGTTAAAATTTTTAATTCAGGTGCAGCCTTACAATGATATGACAGTCCGCTGTCCAGCCATTATGGGGTGTGGCAGTTACTATTAGCATGAGGGTTCATCTAGTTCTTAAAATTTTGAAAATCCAAATGGAAATTTTGTAACTAAAAAGTCTAATATACTTGTACATTGTCATAAAAAATTACAATAATATTAACTTATAAATAACAATTATGAAAAAATATGCAATAATCGCATTTGTCATCCTTTTTTCATTGGCAGGATGCAAAAAAGAAACAGCTACCCAAACAACTAAAACTGAAATGCCGGCATCCGATTCTAACGACACTTCAGTTGAAAGTGCAAGTGCAGGCGTAGCAAATAACACAATAATGGAGGCAATGAAGAGCATGATGGACAGGATGCACCAGATGCAAAAAAAAGGAAATATAGATTACGACTTGGCCATGAACATGAAAGAGCATCATAAAGGAGCTATCGATATGGCAACTGCAGAGCTCAATTCTGGAACTGATGAAAAGCTAAAAGCGATGGCCGGCAAAATGAAAGAGGCCCAGCAAAAGGAAATAACGAGTCTTGACAAAATGATTTCAAAATTCAATGGCCAGACAAGTAATTACGACCCTTCGAAAACCGATAACGGATTAGGCAAGGCTATTATGGACAACATGCAGGAAATGATGCGACTACCAGAAGCTACAGGTACAGTGGATAAGGATTTTGCAACAATGATGATCAAGCATCATAAGGATGGGATAAAGATGGGTGAACACATTCTTCAGTATTCAAAAAGCGCAGAGTTTAAAACGATGACAATGAAAATGATAGCTGACCAGAAAAAGGAAATAGAAGACCTGGAAAAATGGCTGTCAGCAAATCAATAATTTTAAGATCAGAATATTATGTCACACCAAGTATACCAACAGTGTATCGAGGAATGCCTCGATTGTGCCATAGCTTGCGACCACTGTGCAACAGAATGTTTAAAAGAAAAGGATGTAAACCATTTAGCGAAATGCATCCAAACTGATTTAGAATGTGCAGCATTTTGCCGTGCAGCCGCCTCTATTATGAGCCTGGGAAGTATCCGAAGTGCAGAACTATGCAGACTGTGTGCCGATGCATGCAATCAATGTGCTAATGAGTGCGATAAACATGCAGAGATGGGTATGGAACATTGCCGTAAATGCGCTGTAGCGTGCAGAAAATGCGCTGAAGCTTGTTTGGCAATGATGAATTAATTTAAATATATAATATTATGAAAAAGACTATTGTACTGCTGGCAATGACCATTGTTGGGCTTTGTTCATGCTCCAATGATGACGATAACAAGGCGATCCAGCTGCAGTCTCATGACAGCAATAAAATGATGCAAAAAATGCACACCATGATGACAGAAATGGATGGCATGACAATGAAAGACGATCCGGATATCGATTTTGCCACGATGATGATCATGCACCATCAGGGAGCAATTGATATGGCAAACCTTGAGCTGCAGGAAGGCACCAATACAGAAATGAAAGCCAAAGCAAAAACTATTATTGATGCGCAGCAAAAGGAGATACAGCAGCTGCAATCCATTCTTTCAGGTCTGATATTAGATAACACCGATGCAAATTTTTCCACCGAGTTGATGATGTCGATGAAAAAGATGGGTACTGATGCCGATACCCAATTAATTACAGGGGATATTGACAACGATTTTGCTACAATGATGATAGTTCATCATCAGGCTGCTCTGGATAATGCTTCGGCATACATACATCACGGTAGCAATGTGGAATTAAACACAATGGCAAAAATGATGGTTGACCTCCAAACAAAGGAAATCATCGAGTTGGCTCAGTGGCTCATTGAAAATCGCAGATAAGCAAAAAGAACTTACTTTTCAGAATATCTTTGAGGGATAAAACCTGTGTATCTTTGGTGAATTTTCGAATTAGCATTATATTAATACTTTAGGTCATAAAGAAGTAAAAATAGCAGAAATTCATAATTATAAGTAAACTTCTGAAAGGCTAACTTACAAAAATCACATTTGCACGAAACAATGGACTCTATCAGTTTATTTATTGCATAGTATAATGCTTAGTAATTCTGAGCGCATTTAAAATTGCCAATAATGCAACCCCGACATCTGCAAAGACAGCTTCCCACATTGTTGCAAGACCGGCTGCTCCCAAAATCAGAACAATTCCCTTAACAACGAAAGCCAATGTAATATTTTGCCACACGATTTTTTGGGTCTGTTTGCCTATGTTAATTGCCATCGAAATTTTGCTTGGCCTGTCATCCTGGATCACTACATCGGCTGTTTCAATTGTGGCATCACTTCCCAAGCCTCCCATCGCTATTCAGACAGTACTCAAAGCCACAACCGGCGCATCATTGACCCCGTCACCGACAAAAGCAACTGTTTCATTCCTGTCCTTGATTTCGTTTTCCTTATTTACTTTGTCTTCCGGCAATAAATCTCCAAAAGCACTCGCAATCCCAAGCTTATCGGCTACAAATTGAACAACATTTGTTTTATCGCCGCTCAGCATTGTTGTCTTAACTCCAATGGATTTTAGTTTGTAAACAGTCAACTGCGCATCTTCTTTTATTGTATCGGCAATGGTTAGATAACCTGCAAAACCCCGCCAATCCAAATCGCATTTTCAAAAAAATTGCTGCCAAAGAGAATAATATTTATATAACGTAAATTATGGGACCGGAACTTTATTAGAATGCAACACTAAGACTCTCTTTTAGTATAGTTACATAAACCTTATTGGTTTTCAAGTAGTGGTATTCACCGTCAATCTGCGCATCAATGAATATTTTCTTTGGCACAACAATATTCATTGTATCACATTTTATCATTCTAGCTTTCTTAAAACTTTCTGTAGTTCCTTTAAGAATGCTGAAAGCAAGCTGCAGTTTTTCAAAAAAATTAATTTTTGGAACCATAAAAATATCCAGTTTTCCATCGGTAAGACTGGCCCTAGGAGTAAGGCTCATACCGTAGCCCATTTCATTGGAATTGGAAATGAACAGTAGCATTGGTTCGATCCACATGTTCTGCCCGTTGATATTCAAGAGAGTTTCTGCGGTACGGTATTCAAAGGCAGCAACAAAAGATGCCCATGCATAAGCCATCAGCTTTTTTCTTTTTGCCTTTTCATATTTTTTTATAATCATACCGTCAATGGCAATACCCATATTGCTGAAAAAATAATAATTATTGGCCTTTCCTGCATCAATTCGTATGGTCCTGCCTTTGGAAATAATGTCCATAGCCCTATCAATCTGCTTGGGAATCTTCAGGTGCGAAGCCAGTCCGTTGCCTGAACCCACCGGGATAATCCCCAGAATGATTTTAGATTTCACCAGACACGAGGCAACCTCATTTACTGTGCCGTCTCCGCCGCAGGCCACAATACAGTACGGGTCATTTTCCATAGCTGCGGTGGCCAGAGCCATGGCGTGCCCCTTATACTGAGTATATTCGACTACCACAACATAGCTGGGGAAAAAATTTCTGATCATCTGAGCATTTATATTATGGGTACCGCCGCCCGAAATTGGATTGACGATAAAATGAATATAGTGTGAAGCCATGATTTTAATGTAATAATTTATTGGTAAATAGATAATCCGCGGTCTGGTACCAGGCAATAGTTTCTTCCAGCATATTTGGGTCAATAGCTACTGGCGAAAGGCTGTTGTCTTTCTTATTCCATAAATAAGCAGACTGCTTTTTCTGGTCAGAGAGGATCATTACCCTGTTTTTCTTCATTAAGGTCAGTTTTCTGTAGGTACCCACAAGGGCACGCTGTTCATAATTGGAATTTAATATATCATTCCCAAAAAAATTGGAGTTGTAACTCCAATGCATAAGGGAAAAAAAAGTGGGAAAAAAATCAATCTGTGAGCACTGTTTCAGCACTTTTCGGTTTTGATCGTGAGGCATATTGACAATAAACGCCGGAATATGATAGTTGGCTATATCAATTTCATCCTTACCCGCACTGCTTGCACAATGGTCAGCGATCACTACAAAAACGGTGTTTTTGAACCATAGTTTCTCCTTGGCCTTTCGGAAAAATTCACCCAATGCATAATCGGTGTATTTCACCGCCCCGTTTCTCCCTGTTCCAGAAGGTATATCAATGGCATTATCAGGATAGGTATAGGGCCTGTGATTGGAAGTGGTCATGACAAAATTAAAAAAAAGCTCTTTTTTACTGTAATGCGAATCAGCCGTTGTAAGCATCTTGGCATAGATATCGCCATCACATATGCCCCATGCATTTTCAAAGGTTACTTCTTTGTCCTGAATGTTGTTTCTGACTGTTTTAATCTTATCACTCAGCACACTTCCCCGGCCACGGTCATAAATGGTAAAGCCGTTCCCTCCAAAAAAGGCATTCATATTATCAAAGTATCCGTCCCCTCCATAAAAGAAATCTGTAGCGTATTTCTTTTTTCTGAATACTGATCCAATAGTAAAAAGGTCACTGTTTTCCGGCCGTTTAACAATGCTCTGGCCCGGTGTTGGAGGGATACAGAGCGTAACAGCCTCCATTCCCCTTACCGTGCGCGTTCCAGTAGCGTACATATCACTGAAAAAAATACTTTGCTGGGCCAGACTGTCCAAAAAAGGTGTAATGTTTTCCTTATTGCCGAATTCTTTCATAAATCCTGCGCTAAAACTCTCTACCAGTATAAAAACAACATTCTTTCGCTGTTCTTGCAGCCCGCAACTGTCAATAATTTTACGGCGGACAGTGCGCAGGGTTTTTCCACCGGTATTTCCGCTTCCCTGAAGCCTGCTTCTTACCAGAGCAAATGCCTTATCGTCATCAATGGAGCTGTAAAATTGCTTAAATTCCATCTGGTTATTACGAAAGGCAGCAAAAAAAGAATAAATCCCTGACTTGGAAATCTCAGAATTATAGCGGTTGGCAGACCATTCAGCCATGTCATTGCGGACAAAACAGGTATATGTTACAGATATTGAAAGTACTAATAAAAACACAACAAGACGGGATAACGTTGAAGCAGTGACCAAAAGCGTATTTATGACGGCACCCCTTTTGAAGAAAATAAAAATAAAAAGTCCTGTGATCAAAAGCATGCTTCCAATTAATATGGGCAGCGGATAAGATTCCTGGATATTGGCCACTACCTCATGTGTATAAATCAGGTAATCCACGGCTATAAAATTGAATTTAGATTTGAACTCGTCCCAGAATATAATCTCTGCAAAAAAGGTAAGCACCAGAATGAATATAGAAAGTGCAGTAAAAAAAAGTATGATTGTCGTGTCAGCTAAACTTCCCACCCATCGGGAGGGCATAATCAGATAATAAAAAGATGCAGGCAGAATAATAAAACTTACCGTCCCCAAATCATAGAACAGTCCTGTAAGCAGTGTTTGAAGCAAGTCAGAGAATCCGATGGATACCTCTTGAAATTGAAGGAGAATAAAAACAATACGAAGCAACAGAGAACTGAGAATAAACCAAAGCGTAAAATGAAGCAACAGGTCAAACCTGCCTGCGGATTTGAAACTTGTAAACATAGATACTGAAATTTTCAACAAACTTCAGTATCAATTTAGAAGATATTTAGAAGATTAGAAATCCACGCGGAAAAAATGCTGTTTTTCTTCGAATCTGTAGGAGAACCTCCATCCATTAAGGGTAGCGATCCTGCTGATGATAGCCAGGCCTAGTCCGCTTCCCTGAGAGCTGGTGCTCGCTTTGGTAAAACGATTAAAAAGACGCACCTCATCCAGTGGTCCTGATCCACTTGAATTACTGAAGCACAATGAGTCTTCTTTGACTACTATATTGATTTCCCCCTCCCTATTATTATGCCTAATAGCATTGTTAAAGAGATTGTTGATTACAATTTCAAGCAAAACGCCATTGGCTGAAACATATAGGACTGCCTGGGAAGTATATCGTATCACCAGGTTTCTGGCCTGGGCCTGTTCTGTAAAAAAAGGCAGCTGGTGTTCCACAACAGCATTGACTGTCATACCTTGGGTTATATCGAACTGCCTGCTCTCAAGCCTTGAAAGAAGCAAAAGGTTCTTATTGATTTTACCGAGCCTGCAAGCCGCTACATTTATATTTTCCAGAATTTCAAACTGACCCTTGGTTATATCATCACGCTGCTGCAGTGTCTGAAGCATTCCCTTAAATATGGCAAGAGGGGTCTGGAGTTCGTGTGAAGCATTTTCAATAAATTCACTTTGACTTGCATAGATACTTGTATTTTTGTCCATCAGCCTGGAAATTGCCGCATTAAGCCTTTCGAATTCTTCTATATCCACATTGGGGAGTTCAGGCTTGATTACTTTATCAATTTCGAAACGCTCCATTTGCTGGAGTGTGGTGTAAAAGGGCTTCCATAAACGGATCGAGAGAAATCTGGTGATCAGAAATAAACCCGTCAGCAGCAAAAAGCCGATAATAGCAAAGAGACGGACTATTCCTATTATCAAAGCTTCATCTTTAATCAGATTGATCTTGGCTGAAAAAATATAATTTTTACCTTGGATACTTACAGGAGAATGCAACACCCTGTAGCGTTCGTATGTTTCGCTCAGGCAGTTGTAATAACTGTGGTAAAAAAAAATATCCCCGGCAAGCTGCTTATCGTTGTCCCTAATCTTAAGATCACGGTTAAATTCATTCCAGGCAGCAATTTTATCTGGCTTGAGCGCAGGGAGAGAAAGACTGACAAATTCTTTTTTGAGAATTAAAAGTTCGCGGTCTGCATTATTGACATACAGCAAAGTCCCGAAAAAGTAAAAAGCGATGCCCGCAATAATTAGCATTGTAATTGAAAATACCATATAGTATTTAAGGGTCTTGGCCAGCAGCTTTTTACTCATTTTTCATCGTCCATTTATAGCCCATCCCATACATGGTCTTGATGTAATCATCATAACCTGCATCAACAAGCTTCTTCTTTAGGTTTTTTATATGGGCATATACGAAATGATGGTTATCCAGCATATCTGCCATGTCGCCTGAAATATGCTCAGCGATCGTACTCTTGGAGAGTACCTTATTTTCATTGGCAACCAGATAAAGCAGCAAATCTATTTCCGTTTTGGTAATGTCTATAAAGATGTTTCCAACTTTAACTGTTCTGGCAAGCATGTCTATGGCGATTTCATTGTAAAGGACAATGTTATTGCCGTTAAACTGCTTTCTGCGTACCAGCGCTTTGATACGAACCATTAATTCTGCCAGTTCAAAAGGTTTGGTAAGATAGTCATCGGCTCCGCTGTTAAATCCTTCGATCTTATTTTCAAGTGTGATACCGTTAGCGGTAATAATAATCACGCCCTCATTTCTATTCTGTTCTCTGAGTGTCAAAAGAAGCTCTAACCCGTTGCCATCAGGAAGCCCCAGATCAAGCACAACACAATCGTACTGATAGTCCGCAATTTTTTCAAGTGCAGAGGCTACTTTGTCTACGCATTGGCACAAAATTCCATTGCCCGAGAGATAATCTTTGATGCTTTCGGACAAAAAGTGCTCATCCTCGACTAATAAAATTTTCATACTATCACTAAGCTGCTTTAAAAAATCCTACATTACAGCTCATTACCGCAAAGATAAGATATACTTGCAAATATTATTTGTATTTATCTACGTAAAAAATACCAATACCTTAAATATAGCATGTCCCGACATAAATAAGCGTACATATGCTATTGTAAGATATCAAACTAACATACTGTAAAACAGCACTATTGAAAAAGATAATAGTATGGCTTCTGAATACTGCACTATACGATATTGTAAAGCATGAAATATAAATTTTCCATAATTTTATTGGAAGGTTAAAAATAATTATTTACTTTTATTGCGTGAAAATACTAAGCTTTATACTAACTATCTATCTGCTAAGCCTCTCAGGGATTACCTGCGCTGATACCGAAGCGTATAGTGCTGTATTAAAAGCTGCCGAGATATCACAATCCCATCATAATGACAGTAATTCACACAAAGGAGAAAGAGACTTATGTTCCCCTTTTTGCAGCTGCGCCTGCTGTGGAATTCAGGTGGTCAATAATGTGAATACTGTTTCCTTTGATTTCCCCGTTACCATTCAGGAAATTTCTCCTAAGGTATCACAATACCAATCTACTTTAATATCAAGCTTCACTGGAAGCATTTGGCAGCCCCCTCAGATCAATTCATAATATTATAGCGACCCAGGCAGCTTCACAATTGTGTTGTATTGTCGTCTCATAATAGTATCAATTAATTATGCCAAAATGATAAAATCAAAAAAAAAGGCTGTACAGCCTAAAAAACCCTATGCTGTTCTGCGAACAATTATCACAGTTCTGATTTGCCTATTACTGCTATTGGGAGTCGGTGCAAGAATTTATCACTTTTTCACTGTACACCGTCCTTAGAAGAACAGGCAAATTGATCAGTATACTGTACTTAGATCGCAGTCACCTCCATTTCCATTTTTTTTAGCAGTGCCCCTCATTTGGCATGCCATCAATAATGCAGATCAAACAGGGAGAGATCATCAAAACCGCTTTTATACATTTAATTTACAATAAGATAATGTTAGATAAAATAATTCATTTTAGTATCAATAATAAGTTTATTATTGGATTATTCACCTTGGTACTTATAGCTGTAGGAAGCTATTCGCTTTACACGCTCCCTATCGACGCCTTACCGGACATAACCAACAATCAGGTGCAGATTATCACCAGCTCCCCTACACTTGCCACTCAGGAGGTAGAACAATTCATCACCTATCCTATAGAACAGTCTGTAAAATCAATTCCCAGGATGGTTGAACTTCGTTCAATCAGCCGTTTCGGACTGAGTGTCGTAACAGTGGTTTTTGAGGAAAACGTTGATATCTACTGGGCACGCGCCCAAATTGCCGAAAGAATAAAAGAAGCAGAAAACACAATACCAAAAGGCGTAGGAGTTCCCGAAATGGCTCCCCTTAGTACTGGGTTGGGAGAAATTTACCAATATGTGGTATTCCCCAAAAAAGGGTATGAAAACAAATTCAATGCTACGGAATTAAAAACAATTCAGGATTGGATTATCAAGCCCCAGCTTATCGGAACAAAAGGAGTTGCCGAGGTAAACACGCTGGGCGGTATACTTAAACAGTACGAAATAGCTGTTCAGCCGGATAAGCTCAAAAGCATGAATACCACCATAACGGAAATTTTCGATGCACTGGAGAACAACAACGAAAATACCGGCGGTGCTTATATCGATAAAAAGCCTTACGCCTACTTCATCAGAGGTATTGGTATGGTTAATAATATCGATGACATTAATAAAATCGTAGTCAAAAACCAAAATGGAATCCCTATCCTTATCCGCGATGTAGCAAAGGTGCAAATTGGGGCAGGAATTCGTTACGGAGCTGTTACCAAGGATGGCAAAGGCGAAGAGGTTTCAGGGATGGTAATGATGCTTAAGGGTGAAAACAGCGGTGAGATCGTAAAGATCGTAAAAGAAAAAATGGAACAGATCAAAAAATCACTCCCTGAAGGCGTAGAAATTGAGCCGTTCATGGACAGAACTGTTCTGGTTAATAAAGCCATTTCAACTGTTGAAAAAAATCTGATTGAAGGCGCCCTTATTGTAATATTCATTCTTGTGCTATTGCTTGGCAACTGGAGGGCCGGACTTGTAGTAGCTTCTGTTATTCCTCTGGCATTGTTATTTGCCATCACGATGATGAAACTATTTGGTGTTAGCGGTAACCTGATGAGCCTTGGAGCTATAGATTTTGGTCTTATTGTAGATGGTGCGGTTATCATCGTAGAAGCTATTATACATCGACTTCAGGTCAGCAATAAAGGCAAGCTCAATACAGCAGAAATGAACGAAGAAGTGTATCAGGCCTCTTCTAAAATCAGAAGCAGCGCCGCCTTTGGAGAAATCATAATTCTTATTGTTTATCTGCCAATTCTTGCCCTTGTAGGAATTGAGGGAAAAATGTTTGGACCAATGGCCCAAACCGTTTCTTTTGCGATATTGGGTGCTTTCATACTCTCACTGACCTATGTTCCGATGATGTCTGCCCTTGCTCTTAAAAAAGAAACCGGACATAAGAAAAACATCAGTGACAAAATAATCGATTCCATTTACCGCTTCTACAGCCCTTTGTTGGAAAAAGCCCTGAAAGTAAAAGCAGCCGTTATAGGCGTTGCGCTGGCTCTTTTTGTAGTTGCCCTGTTTGTTTTTAATTCACTGGGAGGTGAATTTATACCACAACTTGATGAAGGAGACATCGCAACACATCTTATTATAGCATCAGGAAGTTCACTTACACAGGAAATAGAAGCGACCACAAAGGCAGAAAAAATACTAAAGGCTAAATTTCCTGAAATCAAAATGATCGTTACCAAGATCGGTAGTGCCGAGATACCAACAGATCCTATGCCGATTGAAGCGGGTGATATGATCATTACCCTTAAAGATAAGAGTGAATGGACTTCTGCTGAAACCAAAGAGGAACTAATGGAAAAAATGGAAGAGGCCCTTGAGGAGATTCCAGGCGCTTCAACCGAGTTTTCGCAACCGATTCAAATGCGTTTCAATGAGCTGATGACCGGAGTAAGAAGCGATGTTGCCATTAAAATATTTGGTGAAGATATCGATATGCTGGTAAGCAAAGGTGAAGAAGTTGTACAGCTTATAAAAGGCGTGAAAGGTGTTGCAGATGCAAAAGCAGAACGTGTTGCAGGTCTGCCACAAATTACAATCCGTTATAATAAAGATAAATTAGCCCTTTATGGCTTAAAAATAGGCGACCTCAATAGGGTTGTTCGCATGGGATTCGCAGGTGAAGCTGCAGGTGTTGTCTATGAAGGCGAAAAGCGTTTTGACATGGTTGTGAGACTCGACAATGAAAGCCGCAAGGATATTGAAAACTTAAGAACGCTATTTATTACACTGCCTTCTGGAAGCCAGATTCCCTTAGAGCAGATTGCCGATGTAAATTATGAAGATGGTCCAATGCAGATCTCACGTGAAAACGGCAAGAGAAGAATTGTTGTCGGTTTTAATGTGCGCGGAGGTGATGTGGAAAGTATTGTAAAGGAAATTCAGGCCAAACTGGATACTAAATTAAAACTGCCGGACGGCTATTACACTACCTACGGAGGGTCTTTTGAGAACCTTATCGATGCAAGCAAGCGTCTTTCCATAGCAGTTCCGATCGCTCTGGGACTAATTTTAATTTTGCTTTACTTTACCTTCAATTCTATTAAGCAGTCCCTGCTAATTTTTACAGCCATTCCCTTATCGGCTATTGGTGGCATTTTTGCCCTATGGATCCGCGATATGCCCTTTAGTATATCTGCCGGTGTAGGATTTATAGCGCTATTCGGTGTAGCAGTACTTAACGGTATTGTACTTATAGGATATTTTAACCAATTAAAAGCAGAAGGAATGCAGGATATACATGATAGAATTAGAGAGGGAACCAAAGTCAGACTGCGTCCTGTGATTATGACAGCGGCAGTAGCGTCACTGGGATTCCTTCCAATGGCCATTAGCACCAATGCCGGGGCAGAAGTTCAGAAACCACTTGCGACTGTTGTTATTGGCGGACTTCTCACTGCAACATTGCTTACATTGATCGTACTGCCGATCCTTTATCTGTACTTTGAAAAAGGCATAGGTAAGATCAAAGGTCCTGGAAAAACTGCCCTTACTATTGCAGTTGTAGGTTTGTTTTCTATAGCAGCAAATGCACAGGGACCTGTACAGCCTATTACTTTAGGTACAGCCCTTGACCTGGGTTTGAAAAACAACAAAAGCATACAGGCGTCCCAGCTAGATACACAAGCACAATCGCAATTGCTGGGGTCCGCGTGGGATCTTCCAAAAACCGAGTTCCTGGGAACTTTTGGAAAAATTAACTCACAGGCAAACGACAAAAATATTACAATAACCCAAGGCATAAGCCCTTTTCAAATTGCTGCCCGCAAAAGATTGCTGACCGAATACAGCAAGGCAAGCCAGACAAGATTGGGCATCACCAAACAGGAAGTAAAATACAGCATTCGCCAATCCTGGAACACCATGCTGTATTTTCAAAAGCAAAACCGTATTCTTGAAAAGCAGAATGTGATTCTGCAGAAGTTCGTAAAATCCGCAGCTCTGAAATTCCAGACCGGGGAAACTAACTCGCTTGAAAAATCTATTGCCATTGCCAAGCAGCAGGAACTCGAGCAGCGTATAAAGGAAAACAGCACACAGCTGCAGGTTGAAATCTCCAATTTAAAAACGCTGATGAACCTTGACGGTGATTTTACAGTCTCCGATACCACTTTTGTTCCCATACCTTTTGCTATTTCGGCAGACACTACCCTTGTGAAACAAAATCCCGGACTTCAGCTTTCGGAGAATCAGGTAAGAGTCGCACAAGCCAATTATAAAGTTCAAAAGTCAGTATTGCTTCCCGATTTTTCAGCCGGATATTTCATACAATCCATTAGTGGAAGCCAGGACCCTTACAGCACTGCCATAGCAGACAATTCATTGCAGTTCCAAGGTTTCTCAGTGGGAGTTTCCCTACCTGTTTTTGCCGGAAGCGGCGCTGCCAAAGCAAAAGCAGCCAAAACTACCATAGAGGTAGAAAAAAAGAATTCGGAGTATCTTTATGCTCAGGTAAAAACTCAATTTGAACAATTAGCCAAACAATTGCAGACGTATCAGTCGCTGATTGACTTTTATCAGAATACTGCAATTGAAAATGCTAATTCAATAATTCGAAATGCAACAAAGGGATATCAAAACGGTGATATTTCCTATGTAGAATATGTTCAAAGTATTGAAACAGCCTCAACGATACAATTAAACTATAATGATGCTATCAGCAAATACAATCAGACAGTGATTGCAATTCAATATTTAATAAATCAATAATTTAAGTTATAATGAGAAAATCAAACATAATATATTCAATAGCAGCTGCTGTAGTAATTGCAATAATTCTTTATTTCATACTTGGCAAGGATGATGCGGAAATTCCAAAAGAAGCAGATAAAACCGAAGAAAAGCTGGCCGGAATCAAGGAAGTGGAACTCAATGAAGCTCAGTTTAAAGGTTCACAAATAGAGCTTGGTGGCTTTTCCCAGAAAAACTTAAGCGATGTTATCAACGCTAATGGTTATACAAAACTGCCTCCACAGAATCAGGCAGATGTATCAGTGTTTACTACAGGAATCGTCAAAAGCATTTCTGTTATCGAGGGCCAGCATGTGAATAAAGGACAAGTCGTTGCCACTATCGAAAGTCCTGAATTCTCTAAAATGCAGGAAGCTTACCTTACCTCCAAAAGCAATTTAGAGTACCTTAAACTTGAATTTGAAAGACAAAAAATTCTGAGCGCTGAGGAAGTTAACTCTAAAAAAGTATTCCAGCAGACAAAATCCAATTATGAAACTGAAAAGGCAAGATTCAATTCTCTTCAAAAGCAGCTATCAACGTTAAATATTAACCCAAATGGTCCTGCAACCTCCACTGTAGCCGTAAAGGCGCCTATTGCAGGATTTATAACTGAAATTAATATCAAATTGGGGAGCAACGTTGAAGCCGGAAAACCACTGCTTGGCATTGTAGATAATTCAAAATTGCATGTCGATCTGCTGGTTTACGAAAAAGACCTTCGCAAGGTAAAACCGGGCCAAGATGTACGGTTTATTTTGACCAATCAGGATAATACGGAAATTAAAGGAAAAATTTTCAGTGTGGGCAAATCATTTGAAAATGAGACCAAATCAGTTGCCGTGCACGCGGATATCATCAATGACAAGCAACAGTTAATTCCTGGAATGTATATCAATGCCCTTATCGACATCGGCATAAAATCTGTGAGCGCTCTTCCTGTGGAAGCTATAGTTAAAGCTGACGGCCGCGAATTTATATTTGTTCTGGAAGAGGGTCATAAAGAAGAAGAAGCCCACGATGAAAAGCAGGGGCACGCTCACGACGATGGAGACAAACACGAAGAGAATGAAGGCAAAACCTATCATTTCCAGCGTATTGAAGTAAAAACAGGAACCTCACAACTGGGATTCATACAAGCTACCCTTCTTCAGAAAATCGATGCCGGCTCCAAAATAGTGACCAAAGGCGCGTATTATATCCAAAGTCATTTATTAAAAAGTGAAGGCGGCGGAGGTCATGACCACTAATAAGATCATAAAGACCTTCATTATGAAAACCAAAATTATATTTATTATTTTGATACTAAGCGCATTAACAGCTTTATCCTGCAGGAACAATGACCGAAAAATTTCTGCCCACGATGACCAAAAACATGAGCATAAGGATTCAGACCTGCACACACTGGCTTATGAATGCCCAACGAATTGTGAAAAAGGAAAAGTATATAAAACGAAAGGGAAATGTCCGGTATGCCAAATGAAACTTATCAAAGTGAACCAGGAAAACCATCAGGGACATAAGCATGATCCAAAAAACCATCAAGGTCATGAGCATTAGGTTTTAGGGACCTAAAATTGATGAACCAGTGCTGGAATAAATCTAAGACACCAGGTACGGCATATAATGGCCTGGTTTTAAAGATTAAAAAAGCCATGTTTGGCAATAAATTCGTAATTTACATAGATATGGATATTAATACAGAGCTGTTTATACTTCTAAAACTGCTGGTTTCCTTAATTTTAGGATTCTTCATAGGCTTGGACAGGGAACGACACGGCCATGATGCCGGGGTACGGACATACGCAGCTGTATCTATAGGTGCAACACTGTTTACCTCCATTACAGTTCATCTCGCAGCAGACCCAGGTGCTGCATCAAGGGTAATAGCCAATATTATAACAGGAGTAGGTTTTCTTGGGGCAGGCATTATTTACCGAAACAATCACGGGGAATCTTCACATGGCCTTACAACTGCTGCTACAATCTGGTGCACATCGGCCGTCGGGGTAGCCGTTGGTCTGAACATGTATATAATTGCCGTGGCAAGTGCTGGTGCATTGTATTTTTTACTTTCCCTACATCACCAGAAATGGTATATCAGGTGGAAAAAAAAGATAAAATATGACCATTCAAGTCATAAGGAACTATAAATTATTGGGGATTAGTGATCTGGCTTTCCTAATAATTAATTTTATAAAAACCCTAAAAGCGACTACCATGCTAGTTAAAAACAACAAAAGTTCCATAGTGTTTTTCATTAAATCGATCTGGGTTGATATCGCAGCTATCATAACCTATGCTTTGGTAATCGGTACCCTTGACCATAATACCATATTGCGTGAAATTGCAATACCTCTTCCCATTACCAGTATAATGGGGACAATAGTAGGATTGCTTCTTGCTTTTCGTACCGCACAGTCCTATGACCGCTGGTGGGAGGCAAGAAAAGTGTGGGGAGAAATTGTCAATGATTCCAGAACATTAATCAGGCAGACCAAACAGTTCCTGCCTGATTCAGATTCTGAATTAAAAGAATTTGCCCAGAGACAGGTTATCTGGTGTTTTGCTCTATCGGAAAGCCTGAGAAAGATTCCATTCTCCAAGCGGGTCGGATCTTATCTTGAGCAGCACTATATAAAGGCAAATAATGTTCCCGCAGAGCTTTTGAACAGACATGCGGATCAGCTGGCACTTGTAACAAAAAAATTCGGACTAAATGACAATAAACAGGTGCAGATCGATACTACTATTGCCCGGCTGAACGACGCTATGGGAAAATGCGAAAGAATTAAAAACACCGTATTTCCAAAATCCTACAGCTTACTGATCCACTTTCTGATTTATCTTCTTACCTCTATCCTTCCCTTTGGACTTGAAGACAGTTTTCCGGCAATTGAAATTGTTTTGACCATTGTTATATCCTCTACGTTTATAGCAGTGGAAAAAACCGCCATCATTATGCAGGACCCTTTTGAGAACAGTCCCACCGATATACCCATGACTGCACTCTGCACTGTTATAGAAAACAACATAAAGGAAATTTGCAGCGATACAGTCATACCGGCGATTCAAACAGACTCTTACTATTACATTAACTAGTTATATAATAACCTTGCGGTATTTTCCAATACCGCCTTAAAAAACTACATTATGAGTGAAAACACCCAAAATACGGATACTCCAAATAGAACTCCTGTTGGAGATCTAGAAGAAAACAACAAAGTAACAACTGTCCAGCAAGAAGAGCAGCACTCGGACAGTGACGGACACGACCACGGGGCTGAAGATACTGATTCGGGATGGAAAAGTCACTGGCAGCTTCTGCTAGCCATAGTCATACTTGTGATCATGCTGGTGCTTGAATTTGGTTTTAAATTTGTACCGCCGTTTCCAGCTGACCTTATAATATTTACGGCAGCCTATCTCCTTGCCGGATACAATGTCTTATACATGGCTTACAGAAAGGCCATAAGATTTGACTTCTTTAATGAATTTTTCCTAATGAGCGTTGCCACAATTGGCGCCTTTGCCATTGGTTCCTACAGTGAAGGTGTTGCCGTGATGGCATTTTATTCAATAGGGGAATGGTTTCAGGACGCAGCTGTCAACCGTGCGAAAAGAAGCATTAAGGCACTTTTAGACATTAGACCCGATCAGGTCGCGGTGCAGAGGGACGGCGGCTTTGTAGTTGTAGACCCGAAAGAAGTAAAACCCGGTGAAATCATCCAAATAAAGCCTGGAGAGAAAGTAGCCTTGGATGGTGAACTGATTTCTGAAAAAGCGTCCTTCAATACAGCAGCCCTGACAGGAGAAAGCAAGCCCGATACAAAAAACAAGGGAGAACAGATTTATGCCGGAATGATTAATCTAAATACGGTTGCCGAAATAAAAGTAACTTCGCTTTTTCAGGACAGCAAGCTCAGTAAGATTCTTGAGATGGTTCAGGATGCCACCTCCCGTAAATCACAGACACAGCTCTTTATAAGCAGATTTGCAAAAATATACACCCCTATTGTTTTTGCCCTGGCTGTTGCAGTCTGCTTCGCTCCTTACTTCTTTGTAGACCCTTACGAGTTTAATGTATGGTTCTACAGGGCTTTGGTATTTCTTGTGATCAGCTGTCCTTGTGCCCTTGTGGTTTCAATCCCTCTGGGTTATTTTGGCGGAATAGGACTTGCCTCCCGAAATGGTATTTTATTTAAAGGATCGAATTTTCTTGATGTAATGACTGAAATCAATGTAGTGGTAATGGACAAAACCGGAACACTGACCGAAGGCATTTTTAAAGTACAGGAAATCAATTCAAAAGATATAGAAAAGGAGGAACTCCTTAAATATGCTGCGGCTATTGAAAGCCAGTCCACCCATCCGATCGGGCTTGCAGTGGTCGAACATGCAGGTAAGGACAGTATTAAGAGCATTGCAATTTCCAATGTAGAGGAAATTTCCGGACATGGTCTTAAAGGAATTATCGACGGAAAAGAAGTTCTTGCAGGAAATACCAAGCTGATGAAAAAATTCAACATCGAATATCCAGCTGAAGTTGATACTATAGTATATACTATTGTAGTTCTTGCTATTGACAAACAATATAAGGGACACATTACAATTGCTGATAAAATAAAAGAGGATGCGCCAAAAGCGATCAAAGATCTGCATGATTTAAAAATAAAAACTGTGATGCTCTCGGGAGACAAGCAGACCGTTGTGGATGAAGTTTCCAAAAGTCTGGGAATCGACAACGCTTACGGGGATTTACTCCCGGAAGGAAAAGTGGAAAAAGTAACGGCACTGAAAAACGACGGTAAGAAAATTGCCTTTGTCGGCGACGGTGTCAATGATGCACCTGTCGTAGCGCTGGCAGATGCAGGTATCGCTATGGGAGGACTTGGCAGCGACGCTACAATTGAAACAGCGGATATCGTGATACAAAATGATCAGCCTTCTAAAATTGTTACAGCCATAAAAATTGGAAAACTGACAAAGAAAATCGTATGGCAGAATATAATCCTTGCAATGGTCGTGAAGGTAATAGTTCTGGCATTGGGAGCCGGAGGTGTGGCCACACTTTGGGAAGCGGTAATCGCTGATGTCGGGGTATCCCTTTTAGCTATCTTAAACGCTGTAAGGATCCAGAGATTAAAAATGTAACAATAGCACCGGCAGCACAAAACCAATATTTTGCATAATTAAAGTGCCGGAAAGTTATCATTATATCTATAGAAGTAGCATCTATATTATAGAACAAGGGAGCAATCGTCATTCGATCGCTCCCTTGTTTTTTTTTTGTATTTCATACTACAGCCGATAGAAAAATTCCAGATTTTATTGGCATAAAAAATGTATACCGGCTGCGACATCCTTTTCCAGTTGGAATATTGAAATATTTAAAGCTTTTCTATACTCGCTTTAATTCACATAAGATTGCTTATTTCATTTCAATTAAAAAGAGGATCATAGGTAAATAAAGACATACCCGGCAGGGCAGTTTCTCCCAGCTGATGAGTTAAACTGTTTGTTAAGCCGCTGCGTTTAGCTGCACAGCAGCTCGAAAAGATCCTGTGCTCCAGGTGATACCGGAGGATCAGCTGAAATGCTTTATTAGGCAGCATACCTCCTTATCAGGCTTTTGTGATTTGCGTTATGCCTTTTAGATCTAGGCCGAAGTTATTTTTGAATCAGTCCAGCAATTATGTTAATGCTAAGAGCCAAAATAATGGTATTAAAGAAGAAAGAAAGCAGTCCATGCAGCAGCGCTATCCTTCGTATGTGCCGGGCTGTAATATTAACATCTGATACCTGAAAGGTAGTTCCAAGCACAAATGAAAAATAACAAAAATCCAGATAGTCAGGAGTATTTTCATCAGGAAAATCAAGACCTCCGTATACCTGTCTGCCTTCTTTCTGCTTCCCAACGGCATAGTATAGATGAGCATATTTAAAAGTAAAGGTGGTATGTACCAGCCACCACGCAAATATGGCTGAGAAGATTGTCAATAAAATATGGGTAGTGAGTTCTGCGCCTTTCATTTCTTCTGAAGTTTTGTAAAATAAAACTATGCCAATCATGCTGATCAGCGAGGCCAGTAAGATTAAAATCATAATTAGTGATCTTCCCGAATCCTGCTTTTCAGCTATTTTGTGAAGCTCTTTGGGATGACATGTAAAAATGGACATCCAGGATAAAAAAAGAAACATCCCTGAGAACGCCAGCCAGGAGGCCATCCAGTGAATAGAGGCTTTTTGAAGATCTCCCAAAATAAAAAAAGTGCCAATTCCAGTGCCTATTGCAATATACAGCCTTATGTGGCTGTCAATTTTGGTAATCCAGTTCTTTCTTAACTTCAAAACTTACTATTTTATAATTTATAATTTACGTTGAAATACTTTGCGTGATCGCTTTTTAAAGCCAAAAATTTCTACCACTGCATCATGTTAAATTTACTGACTTAAAAGAAACAGTACTATATCATACGGTTAATAGCTACATCTGATTCTGTTTATGACTATATTCTGTAAATCGTCATGATTAGAATTCAGATGTGGGCTTTTCAGATTTCGTCTGCCATAAAGCCAATACCCCTTATGGTTCGCAGTCTTTTATCATCGGCATTGATACGGAGTTTTTTTCGTATGTTACTCATAAAAACATCGATGATACTTGCGTCATATTCATAATCTATTCCCCAGACTTCCCGTATAATATCCACTCGTGAACAGACCTCTCCTTTATGCCGCACCAGGTAAGCCAGCAGAAGAAATTCTTTGCGGGTCAGCACCACCTCCCTGTCGGCTTTAAATACTTTGTAACTGCTCATTTTTATAATAATATCCGAGAGTCTATATTCACGTTCTGACTTGTTCTGTCCTTTTTTTTCATACACCATGATCCTTGATAGCAGCTCGGCTCGACCAAATGGCTTTTTTATGTAATCGTTAGCACCGCACTCCAACCCTATAATGGTATCTTCGAGGTAATCCTTAACTGTGAGAAAAATTATAGGAGTATGGATATCATACACTCTTATCGCCTGGCATACTTCCATGCCTGATGCTGATGGCAGTATCCAGCTTACCAGTATAAGGTCATAGTTTCGTGTTGTTGCCCGCAGGACTCCCTCCTGTCCATCTTCGGCAGTATGGACAAAGTGTCCCTCGTCCTCCAGCCCAAGGCGCAGGAAATCTACACTTTTTGGCTGGTCATCAATTATAAGAATATTCATTTTCAACTAGGTAATTAATGGTTAGAGATTTGATTACAATCCTAAATTGTAAGATTTATTTCGAAAGGCAGTCTCAATGCATATGCAATTAGTCTGCAGATCTAAAACTAAGCCCAGCCTTTTTAATTAGAAATTCATTTTAATTACTGATATAATACTTACAGACGCAATGCAGAAAATAAAATTTCCCCTGCCTTAGGTCAATATGGATTGCAGCATTTAAACCATACTGAAATTTGACAAATGCCTTCTGAGGCACCTGCGAAAAAATGAAAGGAAATTTTGGCTATGCTTGGGCGTAACCTATCTGGGGAGGCTGCCATATGCAACTAAGATAATGGGAAGGAAAGGATTCGTACAGCCTGGAAGTACCTGTCTTAAACTGAAAAGTAAAATAAAAAGAAAGTTGATTTACCTCAGTAAGAGCAACAGCTCCTTTACAGCTTGCACACTGGCAAAACGAGCAGCAAACAGCTTTGTGGTCATGATTATCGCTGCTTTTTTGAAGAGAAATACTATCCTTCTCAACAGTAGAGGGAAGCTCCATATCCCCACATGGAATCAACAGCAATGTCAGTAGACGTATTGCCAGTAAAATTACAAAAATGGATCTTTGACAGCTCATCAGTGTAAATCTACAAAAAAAACAGACAGATTGAAAAGTAAATATTATTTAATACCAATTTTTCCAGAGAGCATAGCGATTGAAAAAGTGTTTTTATTGATAATAAAACCGCTATAACAATAAAAAACGCCCCCTTATCAATAGACTAAGGGAGCGTTAAAACATCTTTGGGATTATTTGTTTTTTTTGTGGTGTTCACCTTCTAGATGGTGCTCTTTCTCTGTGTGATGCTCCTGCTCATCATGATGCTCAGGATGATTTTTTCCTGCTTCCCCTTCGTGGTGCTCAGGATGTGTATGATGCTCCTTATGCTTGTCGTGTTCAGGGTGGTCATGTCCCTCTTTTTCCTTTGTGCTCATAATAAATAATTTTTAATTAATAATCTTAATAACCTGTTTTGAGCAATCTTAATGATTGCTCAGCGATATGTTTATACTAAATTACTTTAATCACTCAGGTGAATTCTTAGGATTTACTTAAGATTAAATGAATAACAAAATATTAAGAATTTATACCTGATTAATTTTCAACCTTTGGTGGTTGTACAAGATTTCAGATTGTAGAAAAAATTCTGCCTGGAGAAAAATTAATATCTTTATTTAAGAGTCTCAAAATAAAGCATTTTGCTGATCTAACTGGATCGCTTTATATCTAAAATATATTTCAATAATTTATATATGAGAAGAAGTATCATTTCATTGCTTTTGCTAATATCTTTTACAGCCTTCGCCCAAGGATTCAAAGCAAGAGACAGCATTTTTACAGATTCGGTTAAAAATATACAATTCAATTATAAACAGCTTATAATTCCAGGTGTACTGGTAGGATATGGATTCTGGGGAATTGATAGCGGACAGATTAAAAGTTTTAATTTTCAGATTCGCAATAAAATTACAGAAAACATAGACAAAAAAGTAACCCTTGACGATTTTTCACGGTACGTTCCCGCTGTTTCAGTTTATGCGCTTAATGCATTTGGTGTGAAAGGAAAAAATAATATCAGAGACCGATCGGTGATTTTAGCCACTTCCACTATTTTTACTATAGGAAGTGTTATGGCATTAAAATCCATAACCAATATTGAACGTCCGGATGGAACCACTAATAATTCTTTTCCTTCTGGTCACGCCGCTATAGCTTTTGCAGGAGCTGAGTTCCTTTATCAGGAATATAAAGATCAATCCGTATGGTATGGAGTGGCTGGCTATGCCATTGCTACAGGAACAGGATTATTTAGAATGTACAACAACAGGCACTGGCTTACCGATGTAGCAGCTGGAACCGGAATTGGAATATTAAGTACCAAAGCAGCATATTGGCTCAATCCCTATATGACCAGAAAAATATTTGGAAACAAAGAAGGCGATCCTACTTCTTTTCTGGTCCCATCGTACGACGGAAGACAGTTTAGAATCACATTTGTAAAATCATTTTAACATATACCAATACGAATTTATACCTGATAAAATTAGTAGCACTATGGATGCGGATAGCTGTTATTTCTCTGGAAGTTTAAAATTTCCGGATATATACCATTAAATAAATCACTGATTATGAATGCACCTTTTCTTACCTACGCTTGTAAATAAACCCTTTAAATATAGTATTCATTTAAAATTGAGCTGATCTTCTGTGCAATACTATTTGCAGGAATAGCTCAGTACCTGAATTCCATCGCAATTGTAAATGCAGAACCATAACAAAAATCACTTTCATGTAATGGAAATGATACATATCTGATGTAGAAAATAGGGCCTTACATAGAGGCCTATTGCATAAAACTGTTTGCTGGATCAATAATTTTGCCACGTGATCTAATTTTAAAGTATATCTGTAACGTTTTGCACTAAAAAACAAAATAAAAAATTAAGAAGTATTTAAAAAAATATTTAGATTTGTCTAAAAATAAAATCATGTATCATTTAAATATTTTTTTAAGACTACCTTTCTTGCTGCTGCTCTATTGTTTTACACTATTGTCATGTGATACAAGTTATGTTGAAATACCAGCCGATAATGAACTACTGGACGGTCCGGTTGACGGTTTGTCGAATTCTGAATCTGCACAATTCCTAAGAGGTGATGCAGCAGTAAATGAAGTTTTTACCAGAGAAACAGGTCTGGGACCAACATTTGTTGGGACGAGCTGCATCAATTGCCACGTGGGAGACGGAAAAGGGCATTTATTTACAACACTTACCCGTTTTGGACAAATTGATCAGGCAGGAAATCAATTTTTAAATCAAGGAGGCCCACAACTTCAAAACAGAGCTTTACCAGGTTACTTGCCCGAACAAATCCCAGCCGGGGCAACATTCTCTAAATTTACACCGCCAGCATTTACAGGCCTGGGCTTTTTACAATATGTTTCCGATGCTGATCTAATCCAAATGGCCGATCCCGACGATAGTAATGGTGATGGTATCTCAGGTACTGTAAACTGGATTATTATTCCTGGTTATTCAATTCCAACTTCCAATGCAGTATCCCAAAACAGCAAACATATTGGACGATATGGCAAAAAAGCATCTGCTTTTGATTTATTGCATCAAACCGTTAATGCCTACAATCAGGATATCGGAATTACATCTGTATTTAATCCAATTGATCATTATTCTAATTTAGAAATTAACCCTGAAATCTCAACTGCTAAAGTCAATGATGTTATTTTTTACTTAAGCACCTTAAAAGCTCCAATTCAACGAAATCAAAATGATGCCGATGTTATTCGCGGTAAAAATATATTTACTCAAATTAATTGTGTGGCTTGTCATAAAAGTAACCTTACAACAAGTTATTCTCCCATAAATGCACTTTCTTATAAAACTTTTGCCCCATATACTGATTTGCTTCTACATGATATGGGAAGTGCATTAGATGATGGCTATACCGAGGGAAGTGCCAAAACCTATGAATGGAGAACTGCTGCGCTTTGGGGGATAGGTCTTTCAGAAAATTCACAAGGAGGAACCTTATTTTTGATGCATGACGGTCGTGCAAAAACTATTGAACAAGCCATAACATTACATGGCGGCGAGGCCCAACAAAGCAGAAATGCATTTGAAAAACTTTCTAAAGAAGATAAAGAAGCTTTACTGAAATTTATAAAATCATTATAATAATGGATAGAAAACAATTTTTAAAAACATGTGGTTTTGGATGTTTGGCAGCAGTAGCCGGGGCTACTTTATTACAAAGCTGTACTTCTTCACAAATTCTTTCAAGGGAAATTAAAGACACGGATCTTTTAGTTCCTGTTTCTGATTTTATTTTAAAAAAAGGAACAGAAACAGCATTTAAAAAATACATAATCATCCAAAATGAAATATTAAAAGCGCCAATTTGTGTGTATCGCTTTAATGCAAATGATTATTGCGCCATGTTTATGTTATGTACCCATCAGGGCGCGGAATTACAGGTTTTTGGAGATAAGCTGCAGTGCCCGGCGCACGGAAGTGAATTCAGTAGCCGCGGAATTTTAGAAAACGGTCCCGCCAATGAAGACCTTAGAAGGTTTCCAGTGGCAATAGAAAACAACATGCTAAAAATATCTTTAAAATGAGATTAAAACTACTTTCATTTCTGGCGATCGCTTTTTTCTCTTATGCAAATTGCTGTGCACAAATTGACCCCACGCTGTTAAAAAGGCTGCCTAAAGATACTGTGCAAAACATCCTGAATATGGATGCTCTTTACAACAGACCAGCATTAAACATCAGCAAGACCCCAATATCCATAGGCGGTTACCTTGAAATGAACTGGCAAAAACTGACTACAGACGGAGTATCGGAAGGCCATCAATTTCAGGCGCGAAGGCTCTCCATATTCATGTCATCAGCTATTAGTAAAAGAGTGAAGTTTTTAAGCGAAATTGAATTTGAAGACGGAGGAAAAGAAATTGCAATTGAATTTGCATCGGTAGATATTGAATTTGACCCTTTGATTAACCTGAGGGCCGGAATAATTCTAAACCCAATAGGCTCTTTCAATCAAAATCATGACGGACCCAAATGGGAATTTACCGATCGTCCAATTTCTTCAACTCAAATGCTGCCCGCTACATTTAGCAATGCCGGTGCAGGGCTTTTTGGAAAAAAATATACAAAAAACTGGATGTTTGGGTATGAAGCTTATTTGTCGGGCAGTTTTGACAACTCTATAATTGAGAACACAGAAAATAAAACTTTTCTGCCCGCTGCGAAAAATAACCCTGAACGATTTGAAGAAATAAATAGCGGTGAACCTTTATTTACAGGAAAAATAGCCCTTAGAAATAACAAAATTGGTGAACTGGGAATTTCATATATGGGTGGGATATATAACAAATTTCAGGATGACGGAATTATAATTGACAAAAAAAGACACGTCGCCGTATTTGCTTTGGATTTTAACACTACGCTTCCAAAAATAAAAACCTTTATCACTACAGAATTTGCCTGGATTTATGTTGATGTTCCTGAAACCTATTCCCAGCAGTTCGGCAATAAACAAAAAGGAGGCTTCATAGATATTGTCCAGCCAATCCTGAGAAGATCAATTCTGGGATGGGAAAAAGCAACCCTAAATGTCGCCTGCAGATTGGAGTACGTGGACTGGAATGTTGGGAAATTCAAAGAGACAGGTACCAATATTGGGGAAGACCTATGGAGCATTATGCCTGCTATTAGTTTTAGGCCCAGTTCTCAAACAGTAATTCGTCTGAACTACCGTTATTTAAAACAAAGGGATATTTTTTCCAATCCTCCGTCTGTTACTGATGGCTTTAATTTAGGGATTTCAACCTATTTCTAATATTTTAAGTACTCCTGCATTTAGATAGCCTATACATTAAACGTGGCATGAAAATTGTCTTAGATTCAATCTTAACACTAAAATAATTCAATATGAATAACAGGCTAAACTGCTGGAAATGTGTGATAGTACTTACCGGCATAATGGGATTTCTTTCCTTTTTTTCACAATATTAAAACTTCATTATAGTTCAATAATTTTTAAAATTCTAAAAATTGACTTCAAATCATCCACAAGCCCCTTTCGAGAGATTGGGGCTAAATTTTACAGATGTATGATGTCTAATGACCAATCTGCTTAAAATAATTATTTGAAATCAATGAAGCTTCACACAAGAAATTATTAATAAGTTTAAATAATTGTCAAAATATATCTAAATTTGGGATGTGAAATTCTTTCTAACATTCTTATCAATAATTGTACTGATTCTTTCAACAGTACCCTGTTCCGCATTCTCTAAGCATTCAAAATGTGATACAGAGAAAAATTGCAAAAATGAGTCGCATAATTGTGGAAACAACTGCAACGGAAGCTGTTCTCCTTTTTATTCCTGTGGAAGCTGTACAGGTTTTACAATTACACATACTTCTATAATCAAAATTTCTGAAAAGCTTGAATTTATAACAAATGAGATACCTCAGCCTATCTTTTACAATAAGTTTGTTGATTCCTCATTCACTTGCAAAATTTGGCAGCCGCCTAAAATATCTTAATATTTTAAATAGTTCTAACTTCATGATTCTAGATAATGAATCTATTTATGTATTAATATTAAGAAATAATAAATGTTTAAATATATTATATTGACTTTGGCAATAGTAACTATTGGCACAGCGCATGCACAAAATACAGTTAAATTCCTCCTTAAAAATGCTGAAACAAGTGAGGCAATGCCCGGTGTAACTGCCAGTATTGGGCAAACTAATCTATCATCTGTTTCAAACGCGGAAGGACTGGTTATTTTTGAAAATCTGCAGCAAGGAGTTTATAATGTTTCATTTTCCATGGAAGGTTATAAATCGCAAATTGTACCGGTTACAGTACCCTTTAAAAATGAATTCTTAGAAATTTCATTAGAGAGCGAGGCTGAAGAGATGGATGAAATTATAGTCACTTCTACCAGGGGTACACGAACTATAAGCAATATTCCAACCCGCGTTGAACTTATTGCCGGAGAGGAACTTGAGGAAAAAGCCAATATGAAACCCGGGGATATCAGAATGATGCTTAATGAAAGTACCGGTATCCAAACCCAGCAGACCTCCGCAACTTCCGGAAACTCCTCTATCAGAATTCAGGGATTAGACGGAAGATATACACAAATATTAAAAGATGGTTTCCCTGTTTATTCCGGAGCTTCAAGTGGCCTGGGATTACTTCAGACACCTCCATTGGACTTAAAGCAGGTAGAGATAATCAAAGGATCCGCCTCTACACTTTATGGGGGTGGCGCAATTGCAGGTTTGGTTAACCTAATTTCCAAAACACCGACCGAGGAAAGAGAACTTCGATTTTTATTAAATGGAACTTCTGCCCTTGGTTTGAATGTCAATGGGTTTTATTCACAGCGATTTAGTAAAATTGGATTGACCGTTTTTGCCTCACATGATCGAAATGCACCTTATGATCCTGCCGATATCCAGCTTACGGCTATTCCAAAGTTTGAGCGCTTTAATTTCAACCCGAAATTATTTGTTTATTTTAATGAAAATACTAAGCTTAATTTTGGCATAAATACCGTTTTCGAAAATCGTATTGGCGGAAACATAGATTACATAAAAGACCAGAGCAATTTCCCAGACAGTTATTTTGAAAAAAATAAAACAAAGCGTATCAGCACTCAATTTACACTTACACATAGGTTAAGTGAAAAGGAATTACTGACATTCAAAAATAGTTTTAATAATTTTAGCCGTGTCATCACGATTCCTGATTATACTTTTGACGGTCTTCAGAATAGTACTTTTTCTGAAATTACCTATTCGTTTAATGGCGAAAAATCCGAATGGGCTGCGGGAGCCAATTTATATACTGATAAATTTACAGAAAATAGTACTACTGCTTTTCCTTTAAGAGATTATAATCAGATAACATATGGGGCTTTTGTTCAAAATACCTTAAAAGCGAAGGAATGGCTGGATATTGAAACCGGTCTTAGAGGTGATTATGTTATTGATTACGGGTTTTCACTATTGCCAAGAATTTCCGCTTTGTTTAAAATCACTCCTAAACTTACCTCAAGACTTGGCGGTGGATTGGGTTATAAAACACCGACTATATTTACCGAGGAAAGCGAGCGTATTCAGTACCAGAATGTATTGCCAATCAATAGTGATTTTAACAAACTTGAAAAAAGCTATGGCGTTAATTTTGATGTAAATTACAAAACTAATATTACTGAAGATATATCTTTGTCGATCAATCAGTTATTCTTTTATACCAATGTAGATAATCCCCTGATCCTAACTTCGCTTCCTGACAATATTTATCAGTTTGTAAATGTAGATGGTTATTTAGATACGAAGGGCACTGAAACAAATCTAAAATTAGGCTATAAAGATTTCAAGCTATTTCTAGGGTATACCTATACTGATGCATCGATAGATGACAATGGTATTAAATCTGAAAATCCTTTAACAGCCAAACATCGATTGAACAATGTTTTGATGTATGAAGTAGAAGATAAATGGAAAGCTGGTTTGGAGGCTTATTATTACAGTCCTCAAAAATTAAATGATGGGACAACTGGAAGAGAATACTGGATTTTTGGTTTTATGGTCGAAAAATTATGGGAGAATTTTTCTGTTTTTGCTAATTTTGAAAACTTTACCGACACCAGACAAACGAAATTTGGAAGTATTTATACCGGCCCAATTTCAAATCCTGTCTTTAAGGATATTTATGCCCCCCTTGATGGATTTGTAATAAATGCTGGTTTAAAAATTAAGCTATAGTGTTATGAAAAAAAGCACCTATAACATTAAAAAGATGGATTGCCCTAGTGAAGAGCAGCTTATCAGAATGAAGCTTAGCAGTATAAATCAAATAGAACGTCTGGATTTTGATATTCCAAACAGAAAATTAAGCATTTATCATTCAGATGACGCCAATAGTATCACTAGTGCTATTGACAGTCTTAATTTTGACAGCACTTTATTGACCTCTGAAGAAACACTGGATATTTTAACTCCAACAGATGATTCCGGGCAAAGAAAATTGTTATGGCAGGTTTTGATTATAAATCTCTCATTCTTTCTTATAGAAATTATCACCGGATTTATTTCCAATTCTATGGGATTAGTGGCCGATAGCCTGGATATGCTGGCTGATAGCATCGTTTATGGTTTGGCACTATTAGCAGTTGGAAGCACCGTGTCAAGGAAAGTGAGCGTTGCACAGATAAGTGGATACTTTCAAATTGTTTTGGCGATTTTAGGCCTTATTGAAGTGATTCGAAGATATCTACATCAGGAAAATATCCCAAATTTCCAAACCATGATCATAGTCTCCGTGTTTGCGCTGTTGGGTAATTCACTTTGCCTTTATTTACTCCAAAAATCAAAAAGCAAGGAGGCACATATGGAAGCAAGCATGATTTTTACTTCCAACGATGTTATCATTAATATCGGGGTAGTAATTGCCGGTATTTTGGTTCACTATACCAACTCCATGATACCTGACCTGTTAATTGGCATTTGTGTTTTTGCGATAGTAGGCAGAGGCGCTTTTAAAATATTAAAACTGAAATAATACTATTTGCCAGACGATATTAAGCTGTTTGCTGCTTTTATAAACTTAAATAGTTCCGCCTGGCTCCTGCCACAAAAGTTTCATAGGCCTTTAAACATTGATGTTTAAAGGCTTATCTATTTAATTATCTAAAAAAATAGTAAAAATCTTTTTATAATAAATTTTATATCGTAATATTGCAATATAAACATAAAGCAATGGGAGCTACAAAAACAGATCATTTTACAGACAATCAAAACCAGCTTGCGATTTTGGCTAAAGCATTAGGGCATCCTGCCCGAATTGCAATTATGGAATACCTGCTAAAAGTAGATACCTGTATCTGCGGAGATATAGTTAACGAACTACCGCTATCACAGCCTACAGTATCGCAGCATCTTAAGGAACTTAAAAATGCGGGTCTCATAAAAGGCAGCATTGATGGCAACTCTATTTGTTACTGTATTAATGAGCCTGGACTGGAAAAAATAAAAGGATTTTTTGAACACATTAGTGCTCATTTAGAAAAAAAGAGAAACGAGTGTTGCTAAATTAAGTACTATGGAAATCAGAAAACTATTGGATACAGATTGGCCGCAGGTTCAAGTAATTTACGAGAAAGGCATTAAAACCGGAAACGCTACTTTTCAGACAAGCGCCCCTTCATGGGAAGAATGGAATGAATCGCATCTCGCTTCCTGCAGGATTGTTGCCCAAAGTAATGACCAGATCATAGGCTGGGCAGCCCTTACACCTATTTCCTCACGGTGCGTTTATGCGGGCGTAGCAGAAGTAAGTGTTTATGTTGACCCGGAGCATTCCGGCAAAGGAATTGGTCTTGCGCTTTTAAATGAGCTTGTTCATTTAAGCGAAGCTGAAGGTATATGGACACTTCAGGCCGGTATATTTCCGGAAAACATTGCTAGCCTGCGTATTCATGAAAAAGCCGGATTCAGGATTTTAGGTGTCCGCGAAAAAATTGGGAAGCAAAATGGCCTTTGGAGAGACACCGTTCTTCTAGAAAGAAGAAGTGCACTGATCAAATAAATAGTATTAGAAGTGCATCAAAAGAGATTAATTTAATCATAGTTATTTCTTTCAAATAAAATTATAAACTTTAAAAACATACATTATGAAACTTTCACAAATTAAAGAGGTATTAAAAACCGTAGAGGCTGTAAATTTTGAATTGCCAAACGGAAATTTTGTTCCGGAATATTTCCATGTAACAGAAGTGGGCCTGATCACAAAAAACTTCATCGACTGTGGCGGAACAGTAAGAAAAGAAACAGTTGTAAATTTTCAGCTTTGGGATGCCAATGATTATGAGCATAGGCTAAAACCACAAAAACTGGTTCATATTATCGAACTTTCAGAAAAGGTTCTGGGTATTGAAGATCATGAAATTGAAGTTGAATATCAGGATACTACAATTGGTAAGTATGATCTTGATTTTAATGGCAAAAATTTTGTGTTATTAAATAAACAAACTGCCTGTCTGGCTCAGGACCAGTGCGGAATCCCTTCAGATAAATCGAAAGTAAAATTATCACAGCTCAATGGCGAAAGTACAAATTCATGTGCTCCCGGCTCAGGCTGTTGTTAATTTCAAAATAACTATTAAAAATTTACTATCATACCAGACAAAAACTATGTTATTTACTGAAATAAAAAACACCATTAGTTCATTTGATTTTAACCAGATTTCAGAGGAGCGTAAAACTATCCTGCAGCCATTAGTGGATTATATTCAAAATAAAGTTGACAGCAAACTGCCGATTCGGCTTAATATGATCTGTACACATAATTCCAGAAGAAGCCATTTGTCTCAGATTTGGGCGCAGACTGCTGCTACACATTTTAGTGTACAGAATGTTTCCTGTTATTCGGGAGGCACTGAAGCTACTGCCCTATTCCCAAAGGTGGCCGAAACCCTGCAAAATTCCGGGTTTAAAATAAAAACTATTTCAGAAGGGCAAAACCCTGTTTATTCCATAAAATTTGGGGCTAATGAACTTCCCGTTATCGGTTTTTCTAAAACTTATGATGATGATTTCAATCCTGAAAGTGAATTTGTCGCGATCATGACCTGCTCACAGGCAGATGGTGGCTGTCCTTTTATTGCCGGCGCCGAAAAACGTATTCCAATAACCTTTGAAGATCCAAAGGTATCAGACGGCACACCGCAGCAAAAAGAAATATATCTGGAGCGAAGCCTTCAAATTGGAACTGAAATGTTTTATGCATTCTCACAAATCAAACAATAAAAATGTCAGCAAATAACTGTGCGCCTGCCGAGGGACGCAAACAATTAGGTTTCCTTGATAGATTTTTAACCCTTTGGATTTTCCTTGCAATGGCCCTTGGGGTTGCGATAGGATATTTCATTCCTTCCAGCGGAAATTTTATCAACTCTTTTTCCAGCGGGACAACCAATATCCCTTTGGCAATTGGGCTGATTCTGATGATGTATCCGCCTTTGGCAAAAGTGAAATACGAACAGATGGGGCAGGTTTTTAGAAACACTAAAATTCTTGGTGCTTCCCTATTCCTGAACTGGATTGTCGGTCCAATTTTAATGTTTTTACTGGCCCTGCTTTTTTTAAGCGACTATCCAGAATATATGATCGGTGTCATTTTGATTGGTTTGGCACGTTGTATTGCCATGGTTGTAGTTTGGAATGACCTGGCAGATGGGAACAGGGAATATGCTGCGGGCCTTATTGCACTTAACAGTATTTTTCAGGTATTACTTTACAGCGTGTATGCTTATATCTTCATAACTGTTCTTCCTCCCTACTTTGGTTACAACGGATTTGAAGTTAACATCAGTATCGGGCAGATCGCCGAGAGTGTAGGGATATATTTGGGAATTCCTTTTGCACTTGGAATCATAAGCCGTTACACGCTTATTGCACTAAAAGGTTCAGAATGGTTTGAAACTAAATATGTACCTTTTATTTCTCCCATTACACTTATATCACTGCTTTTTACCATTATAGTGATGTTCAGCCTTAAAGGCGAACTAATTGTTCAGATCCCTATGGATGTTGTTCGTATTGCAGTTCCACTTGTAATATACTTTACCATCATGTTTCTGATTAGCTTTTTTGTTGGAAAATATTTTGGTGCTGACTATTCAAAAGCAACGGCAATAGCTTTTACGGCCACAGGAAACAATTTCGAACTTGCAATTGCAGTGGCAATTGGTGTGTTTGGCATAAACAGCGGTCAGGCATTTGCAGGAGTTATAGGGCCTTTGGTAGAAGTACCGGCGCTTATAGCACTGGTTAATGTTGCGTTCTGGTTCAGAAAGACGTATTATTTAAAAACAGTATAGTTTTCTATACTAATTTCCTGAAAATGAGAATTGCAATACTGTCGGATATACATGCTAATTTCCCAGCACTGGAACAAACCTTAAAAAGTATTGAACAGCAGAATATTGATGCTGTTTACTGCTTGGGAGATTTGGTAGGCTACAATGTATGTCCTAACGCCGTGATAAACGAAATTCGTAAAAGACATATTCCTACCCTGGCAGGAAATCATGATGTTAAAGCTGTACAAATACATAATGAAGGTTCTAACGACTCTGAGAGTTATGCCTATCAAATTGTGGGTAAAGAGCAGATTAAATACCTTTCTTCTCTTCCTGCCCATATTAAATTGGAATTCCAAACAGCTGATAAATTAATCAGGATCTTAATGGTACACGGTAGTCCATATAGCAATAAGGAATATTTGCTTGAAGATAAAATAGAAAAAGATTTCACGGATATTTTTCTTGATTGCAATGCGGATATTCTTATCTGCGGACACTCCCACAAGCCATATCACAGAGTTTTAGAAAATCCGACTAAAAAAGGAAATTATTTCCATGCCATTAATGCCGGATCAGTAGGGAAACCTAAAGACGGAAATCCAAAATGCTGCTATGCTGTGATAACGATTAGCCAAAGCAGCAAGTTTTGTAAAAAAGAAGGTATAGGGGTAGAATTCGTAAGAGTGGACTATGATATTGAAAAAGCTGCACAAGCTATAGAAGAGAGTATCCTTCCTAATGATTTAGCGCAAATGCTAAGGAAAGCATATTAATTAAGTAAAGTAAATATTCAATTGAAAATTTTATAAAAATCAGTTTAAGTGATTCCAGAAGGATTCGAACCTAGGCCCCTTGTATTCTTGCAGGAAATTATCCATCTACTTATTATGATTATATTTCAATGCTTCTGATTCGATTTCCTGAATTGTTTTCTTTTTCCCTTTAGAGATCCATTCTAAAAGTTCTTCTTCAAAAAAGTACAGCTTTTTACCATATTTATAGCACGGAATTTTTCTTTGCCTTACAAGAGCGTAAATTGTAGGCTTTGCTTTCCCTATTAACCGGCTGGCTTCTTCAATTCCAATAGGAATACTTTTTTCTTTAGACTCAAATACCTGCACATTCTGAATCATAAGTTTAATCTCGGCAATTTCTTTCACTAAGTGTGCTACTGCTTTGGGCAGGTTTTCAAAAGAGATTTCATTTATATCCATAGCCATCGTTTTTAATAGTTATGGTGCAAATGAAAAAAGTGTTTCTGCTGTGTCCTTCTTCACAACAAAAACACTTGAAAAACACAGTGCTTTATGAGTATTGGCAATTAAAAATCTGTAAAATCTTCTATTATCTTTATAAGCCCTTTCTGTTCATCATCTTTCAAATGCGTTTTAATACTCTTGACTTCAACATCTTTTAAAGCGTCAGCAAAAGTCAGTTTTAAAAACTGTGCGGCTCTGTCCTGTCTGCTGACTTTAAAACAATTCCAGATATTCCAGCCGAAATGATACAGATCGAGATTGGACAGATCCTTTACTTTTACCGGTCTAATCTTCTCGAAATTTATTTCTTCAGCATATATGATTATATTCTTGCCTAATTGTTTCAGATCATCATCCGACGCATAAAGCGCGAACTCCTGCTGTGAATAACGGATGGCAGCATCAATTCTGGCCTGTTTTTGATTTTTGACTGCATTTTGCCGCTCCTCCCTTATCTGTTCAATATCTCTGGCTGCATTTTTATTCGCAGATAATTCGGTTTTAATTAAAACATCCTGCCGCACCTCTTCTATTTTTTCAAGGTCTTCACCTGGAATGCCGCTTTCAGGAGATTCATTTTTTTTTGCCCTCAAAAAACGATTCAGTAATCTCTCAGCCAAATCGTTTAGAAATAAACTTAGAATTGCAAACATTAAAACACCAAATCCAGTGCTGATCCAAAAGAAAACGCCGGCCGTATATTCATCCGCACCTTTTTCCAGCAGCACCAGTCTCCCGATTATGCCCACAAAGACACAGACTAGAAAAACAGACAGGTAAACTGTGATATATTCAAAGTATTTAATTTTCATTGCGCTTATTTCTTTAAAGATTCCAATTGTATTGCCTGCGAAGCACTGTTTTTCTTCTCATCTATTACTTTGGCATAGATTTCAGTAGTTTTTACATTGGTATGCCCTAGCATTTTACTGACCGTATAAATGTCTGTGCCGCTTGATAGCTGTAGTGTTGCAAATGTATGGCGGAAGCAGTGGAAGGTAATATTTTTTTTAATGCCTGCAGATTCAATCCATTTTTTCAGAGGGCGTGAAATCCACGACGGGTCGGGCAGATCCTCAAAGACAAGCTGTCCGGGAAGCCTCGGTTCTCCGCAGAGATCTAAAGCCTGCTCAGAAATAGGCATGTATTCGACACCCTTTGTCTTTTTCTGCGTAAAATGCAGTTTGGCTCTGCCGTCTTCCAGACTTATCTCTTTCCAGCGGAGCTTCTGAATGTCGGAATGCCTCAAACCTGTAAGCACTGAGAAAAGCGCCGCTCTTTTAAGGACGTCTTTTTCGCAGGGCGTTTGGGCCAATGCATTCAATTCTTCAATAGTGAGATATTCACGTCTTGACTCCTGCTCAGGGATGCCTTTTATTTTTGAAGATAAATCAACGGTTAAATATCCATCAATAAAAGCCTGTTTCAAAGCGGCTTTAAATATCGAAAAATACGTTCCCGCAGTGTTGCGGGAAAGGATTCCTTTTTTACCTCCTCCGCGCGGAGCTGATAATAAAAAAAGTTTAAAATCTTCCGCCATTCTGCTGTCAATTTGGGAAAACATTAGGCTGCCAGATGAATAGCTTTTTAAAAATTCTTTGGTGCGCTCCCAAGTGATCTGAATGGATTTTGAACCTCGGGCGTGCCTTTTAGCCGCCACCGCAGCAATGTATTTAATAAAATCCTCTTTTGCTTTTTCTTTATGTTCAACCAATAGGTTCTCAGCATCACTGTACAGATCTGTTTTATCGTATTCTTTCTGCCGGATATTACGCACTGCGTCCGCATATAGCATTATCTCACGGTCGCTTTCGCTGCTGCAGATTATTATTCCGTTATCGCTGCGTCTGGGTTTATAGGATTTTATACCCTCTGCATCTGTGCGGGCAGTTCTTTTCTTGTCCCACTCCACTGTTGTTACGGATCTGTTTAAATATTCACGGATTCTCTGGGGCGCTTTCTTTCCGGAAACCTCTACAGGATAGCTTTCTATGTAAACATACCATTCCTTTCGGTCTTCTGCCTTTCGAAGACGCACAGTCACCTTGGTTTTTGCTAATTGCTTCATATAAAATCATTTCCGTTATACAAATTATCAATTTCCGTTTTGGGGGCATATACATGCTTTCCGATCTGTCTGGTTGGGATTGAATATTTCCTAATATGGCTGTAGACAGAACCTTCTGATATCTGAAATCTCTGAGCTATTTCACCGATGGAATAGCAGTCTTCTTTTTCAAGGCTGTATAATTTTTTCTTCGGTATACTCTCAGCCTGCGGCAGGCTGCGCTCAGGGCCGAACATCCCTTCCATGACGCTGCGGTCTATCCTTACAAGGCGGGTTCCAAGATTAACTGACGGAACTTTTCCCTGGCCGACAAGCCTATAGAGGGTTCTTTTGGCAATGCCAAAAAGCATGCCAGCCTCAGAGACGGAAAGAAAGGCCCTGTCCTGCGGTATTTTCTCTATCACCGCTTTGATTTCTGCTTCATTTTTAAGCTGCTTCATCTTCTGCTTGTATGCTTTTTTACTGCATTTTTGTGAGCAGTAGACAGAAGTTACGGTCTTGGGCAGAAACACTTCCCCACAGACAAGACATTGTTTATTTATTCTTTTCATCGCCTTTATCCCCAATTTAAGTGCCATAAGTATACATAAGTGCCACATTATCGCCTTTTAAGTGCCGGTACAAATATGGTACAAATATATGACAAAAAATGATTAAAAAACAGCAGAAACAAAAAAGAATAAAAAAGAAAAACCGCTGTAAACATTTCGTTTACAGCGGTTTAATACTTATTATTAACTGATGTTAATCAGTAATTATTTGACTTCTTCGAATTCAACGTCTTCAACATTGTCTCCAGAAGACTGCTCTTGTTGTGGAGCAGCTTGCTGTCCTTCACCACCTTGAGCGTACATTGCTTCTGTAGCTGTTTTCCAGGCTGCATTTACATTGTCTAATCCTTTTTGGATAGCATCAAGGTCTTGAGATTGGTGAGCCATTCTCAATTCTGTTAAAGCATATTCGATCGCTGTTTTTTGATCGTCTGTTAATTTATCTCCTAACTCTTTCAATTGAGATTCAGTTTGGAAGATAGTACTATCAGCTTCGTTCAATTTCTCAGCTCTTTCTTTTGCAATTCTGTCAGCATCAGCGTTAGCTTCAGCGTCTTTTTTCATTTTTTCGATTTCTTCAGCTGTTAATCCAGAAGAAGCTTCGATACGGATATCGTGAGATTTTCCAGTTCCTTTGTCAGTTGCAGAAACTTTGATGATACCGTTAGCATCAATATCGAAAGTTACTTCGATTTGAGGAACTCCTCTTGGTGCAGGTGGAATACCATCTAAGTGGAAACGACCGATAGTTTTGTTATCAGCAGCCATTGCTCTTTCTCCTTGTAATACGTGGATTTCAACAGATGGTTGAGAATCAGCAGCAGTAGAGAATACCTGAGATTTTTTAGTTGGGATAGTTGTGTTAGACTCGATTAATTTAGTCAATACACCACCCATAGTTTCGATACCTAAAGAAAGAGGTGTTACGTCAAGTAACAATACATCTTTTACATCTCCGGATAAAACTCCACCTTGAATAGCAGCTCCAATAGCAACAACCTCATCAGGGTTAACACCTTTAGATGCTTTTTTACCGAAGAATTTCTCCACTTCGTCAGCGATTCTTGGCATACGGGTAGAACCTCCAACAAGGATTACTTCGTCGATATCAGATGTAGATAAACCTGCATCTTTTAATGCTTTAGCAACTGGTTCCATAGAACGTTTTACTAAAGTATCAGATAATTGCTCAAATTTAGCTCTTGATAATTTTTTCACTAAGTGTTTTGGTCCTGAAGCAGTAGCCGTTACGTAAGGTAAGTTGATTTCAGTTTCAGCAGAAGAAGATAATTCAATCTTAGCTTTCTCAGCAGCTTCTTTCAAACGCTGTAATGACATTGGATCTAAACGTAAGTCAATACCTTCTTCAGATTTGAATTCGTCAGCTAACCAGTCAATAATAACCTGGTCAAAATCATCACCACCTAAGTGAGTATCACCATTTGTAGACAATACTTCGAATACACCGTCTCCTAATTCAAGAACAGAGATATCAAAAGTACCTCCACCTAAATCGTAAACAGCAATTTTTTGATCATTTCCTTTTTTATCTAATCCGTAAGCAAGTGCAGCAGCAGTTGGCTCGTTGATGATACGCATAACTTTAAGACCAGCGATTTCACCAGCTTCTTTTGTAGCCTGACGCTGAGCATCGTTAAAGTAAGCAGGAACTGTAATAACTGCCTCAGTTACTGTTTGACCTAAATAGTCTTCAGCAGTTTTTTTCATTTTTTGAAGTGTCATTGCAGACAACTCCTGAGCAGTGTATAAACGACCGTCAATATCCACACGTGGCGTATTGTTGTCACCTTTTACAACACTGTAAGGAACTCTTTTTGCTTCTTCAGCTGTTTCAGCAAAAGTATGTCCCATAAAACGTTTAATAGAAGCAATCGTTTTTGTAGGATTCGTTACTGCTTGTCTTTTTGCAGGATCCCCTACTTTAATTTCTCCACCTTCAACAAAAGCGATGATAGAAGGAGTAGTTCTTTTTCCTTCTGCGTTAGGGATAACAACTGCTTCGTTACCTTCCATTACAGAAACACAAGAGTTCGTCGTACCTAAGTCAATTCCGATTATTTTACCCATTTTTTATATATTTAATTTTTGATTTAATTTTAAACTCATGTGGCATAAGTCAATCTTTGTGCCAAGATAAAAAACCAATATAAATTGTCAGTTTGGTATTGGTATGCTAAAAAAAGTCTGCCAACATGACATTTTTCACACCTGACAGCAATGGCATAATAACTATAAATGTCATTATCAGGAGCTAATTCCTGCTATCCGCTGTATCTTTTATGGCGAACCCCGCCATAAAAGGATGCCGCTTCTATCAGGGCTAAAACACTCATTTTCAAAAACAAAACTTTCAAATTAAAAACAATATTTTTTTCATCATGCTTTCTGTTAACCATATAAATACTATATATTTGAAATAATCAAACATCATTTACTAAACCAAAAATCATGAGACTATCTCAATTCATTTTGATAATACTCCTTCCCTTTTTTGCAGTCTGCCAGGGAAAAAAAAGCGAAATAATCATTTCCGGAACAATCACCGGGAAAATTCCGGAAACAATCGAATATACTTTACCCATAAACGGGATTGATTATTTTGGATTTACAAATTCAGCACAAACAGATGCTGCCGGAAACTTTCAAATAAAAATTTCTTCAGACAAAACCTGCTTTATAGATTTATTGACCAACTTTCATTCCTATGGAGTCATAATTGCAGAACCTGGAATGACGTATAAAGTAGCTATCAATACAGAAGCAAAAGAAGGTAAATTCAAAGTTGAATCTAAAAACCGGGAAGGTCAGGCCTTATACAATCAAATTCCAAACAGAAATATGATTGTGGGCGGACACTTTGAAATAGAAACTAAAACCTTAATGAAAGACAGCGTTGTTTCTCAAATAAAACAAAAATTAGAACAGAAAAAAGAAACGGAAATTGCTGAATTTCAAAAATTATTAAAAGACAAAAACATTTCTAAAAACTTTTATAATCTGGTTCAGTCAGACCGTAATTATTTTTACAAAGGTGCACAGGGAAGCCTTGCCTTTATAAACTTTTTACTATCGGCACAAAATAAAAACACACTTTCACCGGAACAATATAAAGAACTGTGGAAAGAAATTTTCCAGTCCAATCCCGTTAATAGCCCTGACTTATTAACTTCTCCATGGTTTTATTATTACACAGAAAATTATCTGCGCTATCAGGAATTAATTATCGAAGGAACTACTTCGACAGCAATCTCAGAGTATCATAAACAAGGACTGATTCATACTCATAATATCAACAATGCCAAAAAACACTTAGCTGGTCTGCAATTAGAATATTATTATGCAGCTTACCTGTATTATGAATCCATCAATAAAAACTACGAAAAAGAATTGATTACGCTCTTTGAACAATTTAAAAAAGAATATCCTAACAGTTCTTACACTCATTTTCTGGAACCTGTAATTATACCGATTATTGCTTTCCATAAAAAGAAAGAAGAGCCTTTAAACGAAAAAATTAAATTCATAGACAAAACTGACTCTGCTAATTTGGTTAAAGATGTTATGAAAGACCTGAATGGAAAACAATATTACGTTGATATATGGGCAACCTGGTGTGGCCCGTGCAAAGAAGAATTTAAACACAATACCAAATTATATGAACTCCTAAAATCAAAAGGCATTACGATGGTTTATATTTCTATCGACAAAGAAAACAGGGACAAACAATGGAAAGAAATGGCCCAGTTTTACAATTTAGAAGGATATCATATCAGAGCCAATGAAAAATTAGATGCAGATTTAAGAACATTATACGGGAATCAATCCATGGGAATTCCGTGGCATTTTCTGACTGATGAAAATGGAGCTATTATTAAAAAAAGACTTAGTGGTCCTTCTGAAATTGAGAATTTAGAAAAACAACTTAATGAAGCTAATCCGTAATAAAAATAGCACTGTACATATGTGTTAAAATAGTATATTCGTCAAAAACAAAATCATGAATCAATCACTAGAAAATCAATTTGACGAGTTCGATAAACCATTAATTATCAGAAGAAAACTTTTACCATGGTGGATTAAAACTTTCTGCTGGATTTTTATGATTCTAGGAGTTTGTGGAGCCGGTACTATCATTGGAAGCGCTTTTACTGAAAATGTTAATTTATCAATCTACGGTTTTACAAGCAACACAGCCTATTCGGCCACAGGAGTCTTTATCATTACAATTATGATATACAAAGCGTTTACGGCTTATTCTCTTTGGTTTGAAAAAAATAATGCCATAACAATAGCCAAAATAGATGCTATTTTAGGGATTGTAATTTGCATAACTGCGATGTTTGCCATTCCATTTATCTCTGAAAATTCTAATTTTGATATTAGGCTGGAACTTGCATTATTAATTCCATATTATTTAAAACTGAATAAAATAGAATACGAATGGGACAATCAGGAAAGTTTATAAACTGAGTATAAAAATCTTTAATACTGTTAGAAAAAGAAAAAAGATTCTATTTTAGACGAAAGCATGACAACTAAGAAAATCCATTATATTTCAGGATTAACAATTACAATTTTTATAATCCTCCATTTGTTCAACCATATCTGCAGTATTTTCGGTGCCGAAACACATATTTCAATAATGAACACCTTGCGAATTTTTTATCGTAATTTCTTCATTGAAACTATTTTATTAGCAGCTGTTTTTGTGCAAATTATTTCCGGATTGAAACTTTTGAAAACGAGCAGAAAAACAGCAATTTCAGCTTTCGATAAACTGCACATCTGGACAGGAATTTACCTCGCGATTTTTTTAATTATTCATGTAAGCGCGGTTTTAAGTGGTCGGTTTTATTTACATCTGGATACTAATTTTTATTTTGGAGTAGCCGGGTTAAATACATTTCCGCTCAGTTTGTTTTTTATACCTTATTACGGACTTGCGATCGTTTCCTTCTTTGTTCATATTGCAGGCATTCACAACAAAAAAATGAAACATACGGTTTTGAATCTGACTCCGGCTCAGCAATCAAAAATCATTATAGTTTTCGGATTTTGTTTGACATTATTAATCTTTTTTGGATTAACAAATCATTTTCAGGGTGTAAAAACCCCAGCAGAATATAATGTACTGATTGGAAAGTAATAAAACCAGAAACTGATTTATGAATACACAATTAAACTTACTTTCCAAAAATCTGCACGAGCCTTTATTTTTATTCGTAATTTCGATTTTTAAAATTATTTAAAACTATAAACAAAAATGGCTTCATTTATAAAAGAAATATCTTTCCGCTGGTCAGATCTTGATCCCAATTTTCATGTCCGTCACAGTGCTTATTACGATTTTGGTGCGCAGCATCGTATCGAAATCCTCAATGAACTTGGTTTGACTTTAAGAGTAATGCAGGAACAGAGTTTTGGACCGGTTTTATTTAGGGAAGAATGTGTTTTTAGAAAAGAATTAAAACTTTCTGATAAGATTTTCATTCATACAAAAACATCCAAAATGAAAGCAGATGCTTCGCGTTGGTCTATCATTCACGAATTCCGCAGAGAAGACGATACACTTTGTGCTACCATTACTGTTGATGGCGCATGGATGGATACCAAACTTCGAAAACTGGCTTCTCCAACACCTGAAATTGCTGTCGAGGCATTGAGCATTTTTCCAAAAAGTGATGATTTTGTCGGGTTATAAATAACTGGATTTTTTAAAAATTAAAAAACCGTTACAATACTGTAACGGTTTTTTTTATGATGAATATTTGTTTTTACTCTGTTACAATTTTATAATTGCTGTTTAAATTTTCTCCGGAAACATTTAAGATATAAAGCCCTGATACTTTTTTATTTGCAATGTTTAAATTAAAGACGCCATTACCATCAGATGAAACTTTTTCTTTAAGAATAATTTTCCCGGTAACATCGCTTAAAGTTGCTGTAACATAAGATCCGTTATAATTTGGAATACTGATAAAAATCTGTTCTTTAGCCGGATTAGGATAAACAGTACCGCTAACTTTATTTTGGGTAAACTTATCATTACTTAATAATGCCTGATTGTACAACTGTGTTATTTCTGATGCTGTTAAGGCGTAATTAAACATTTTAAGTTCATCAAACAATCCTTTATAAGGTGCCGGAGTAGTGTTAGCAAACAGTTCAAGTGCTCCAATGTTGCCGATTACTAAATCAGTTGGCTCGCCAATCCCCACCGATGTTCCTGTTCCGTCAGCTCCCTCCTTAGTAAGAACACCATTGGTATATATCCTCAATTTTGAAGTGGAAAGGTCTCTCATGATAACCACATTGACCCAGCTTCCATTAAAATAGTTAGGTGCTGAATTTGTTCCTGTATTAATTTCTGTTTTGTTCTTATCATCATCTATAGCAAATCGCAATTGATTGCTTTTAACTTCTAAATTAAATCTTCTTCCTGTTGCCCCTGTCGTTGTATTTTTTGTCATCGAGCCTTTACACAAAATATAAGAACTCAATGTTGAACCGGCAGGAATTAAACTGGCATCTGCTTTCATCCAGAATGAAACCGTAAATGAATTTTTATCAAACAATATCTGATCATCATTTGGAATACTTACCATCAGCTTGTTAGGTAATAAAGTTGCAAAATCTATCGCTTTATCAGTTTTTCCTGCTACTCTGACTGAAGCATTATCATAAGCTGCATCCAATTGTCCATTATTTGCATAACCTGAAACATCCTCAATCTGCTGACCGTCTCCGGCAGATTCCTTAAACGGCCAATGGCCCACAAGTTCTGGTGTCAGGGCACGGAAATTCCATACATCGCCGGCTATTGTTCCTTTAGCATTAGAAGCATCAATTCTCCAATAATAAGTTATTGCCGGACTTAATCCTGTAAGCTGATAAGATGGAGCGGCAACATAAGCAAGATCTGCCTGCTTAGTTAAGTTTAAAGGATCTGTACCAAAATACACAGCATAAGTTGTTGTGTTTGTGCTGCCACTCCATTTCAACGTTAAGTTGCCACCTGAAAGCTGAATATTAGCAAGTCCTGTTCCCGGATTTGGTGCAGATGCTTTAACAGGAGCTGACGGAATTGGCGGTGTAGTTACTGATGCTGTTTCATATACCGATGATTCTGTGCTGTTTTTTGCTTTAATACGATAATAATATTGCGTATTTGGAAGCAAACCTGAATCGTTATAACTTGTAACATTTGCTCCAAGAGTAGCAATTACATTATAATCAGTACCATTCTCTGAGCGCTCTACAATATAATTAACTTCATTGGTAGCTCCATCAATCCAGTTAATGGTCAATGAACTTGATGGCGGAACCTCAGTAGAAGCTACATTGGTAAAATTCACATTAGATGGTGGAATAACAAAATCTGAAGGTGTTGTATTTGTCAACCCGTTAATATACACTTCAATATTCAGATAAGGTGCATTTGTTGTGCTTACTGCCAATGCATCAGCCGTATTTTTATCTAATCCGTTAGCATCTTCCCATGTATCAGGCATACCGTCATTATCAGTATCCAAAGGAGCCGGAGCACCGTAAACATGCCCTGCTCCTCCGTTGATAAAACCAAATTTACTTGTTAAATCACTTTGAACATATACATAAGTTGCTGTTGTTCCTTTGGACATCAAATCTGAAATCATTAAATTTTCTACCTGATCGCGTCTTGGGTATGAAGCTCCCACACTTGATATAATTTTGTTATAAGCATCCTCAGCAGACAATGCTGTGTTTTTCATTGGATAATCATAAGGCGTTGACAGAATAGTTGCTGCGTCACCTGTAGGATATCCTGTTAAATCTGCAGGAACCAGGTTACCGTCCAAAATACCGTTTTTATTATTATCAAAATAGTTCCCTGAACCGTACAAATTGAAATTAGCATTTCCTCTGTTAAAAGGCGTAGTTGTTGAACTACCCGTATTTGGACCTCCTATAAAATAATTATTGATGATATTTACATCAGAACTTCCGGCAGAATCACCTCCCATAATGTAAGCTTCTCCTGATTCGGTGTGACCGTACGTATTTCCGTAATTACCCCAATTGTAAACAACATTGTTTACGAACTCATTGATCCCTTTAATTTTATTGTTACGGGTTTTATTACAGATGTATAAATTACCTATCAAACTTACTTTCCCACCGGCCGGAGGCTGAATTAAACCTCCTGCAGAGTGATTATGGCGGTGTAGCGCCTGACCAATAATACAATTCTGAATTGTAATATTATCAGGACTAACCCCTTTACCATCAGAGTTAATCGAAAACACTTCATCTGTACCCCAGGTAAAAGTCATATGATCAAAAATCATATTAGCACCGTTAGCCAGTCCTGATGCATCCTGATTTTGAGCAGTCCCGCCATAACGAATTCGAAGATATCTGGCAATGGTATTATTAGAACCTGTAAATGTAACTCTTGGCCCTAAAAACACAATTCCTTCGCCCGGTGCTGTCTGTCCGGCAATGGTAGTATTAGCTGCTACAACAATTTGTGATTGTAAATTAACGATTCCGCCTACTTTGAATATAACAAACCTTCCTTCCTGACTTACTGCATCACGAAATGAACCCGGTCCGCTATCATTTAAATTGGTTACTAAATAAATTTGCGGATTAGCAACACCCCTTGCTCCTGTTGTAAATCGTCCAAAACCTGTAGCTTCAGGAAATGCCAGCGTCTGAGCTTTTAAATCAGTGACGGTGGTAATTAATCCGCAGACCATAAAAACTTTAAGCACACGCTTAAACGTTAAAGTAATTTTTTTCATAATTGGTTAAAATTGGTTAAATAGTTATACCTAATTTAGTTAGAAGCTACTGAGAGTCTGTCCTGTTCCATCCTGTATACTGCTTAACTGCTCACTACTTATCACATTTTCGTTTAAAAAGAAAAACCTTTCTTACAATTAATTTTCTGATAACTTTAAGATTTTATGTTTTGCTTTTAAAATGGTAAGCTTTAATTTTATGAGTATAGCAAACCAACACCATTCTGAAATGAAAAAAATAAAACTAATTATACTTCTGCTCCCTTTTCTTTGCTTCTCGCAGCAGGAAAAAATAAAAGCCCTCGATATTAATTTAACCAACTACGAATATCCTTTTCCGGTTAAGTTTTTCGAAATAAACATTCAGCGCCAGCTTTTAAAAATGGCGTATATGGATATCAAACCGGATAATTATAATAATAAAAATATCGTCTTGTTTCATGGTAAAAACTTTAATGGAGCCTATTGGGAAACTACAGTTAAAGCTCTCTTAAAAGAAGGTTTCAGGGTCATTGTACCGGATCAGATTGGTTTTGGAAAATCATCAAAACCGGATAACTTTCAATATACATTTCAGCAGTTTGCTGAGAATACCAAAAAACTGTTAACGGATTTGGGAATTGAAAAAACAGCTGTTTTAGGACATTCTATGGGCGGAATGTTAGCGACAAGATTTACCCTGATGTATCCTGAAACTGCTGAGAAATTAATACTTGAAAACCCAATTGGATTGGAAGACTGGAAATTAGTCGTGCCATACAAACCTGTGGATTGGTGGTACGAAAGCGAACTAAAACAAAACTACGAAGCCATCAAAAAATACCAAATAACGAATTATTATGACGGGAAATGGAATGCAGATTTCCAAAAATGGGCTGAACTTGGTGCGGGATGGACTACTGATCCCTATTATAAAATTGTTGCATGGAATTCGGCTTTGATGTACGATATGATATTTACCCAGCCGGTTTTGTATGAATTTAAAAATATTAAAAGCCCGACACTTCTAATCATAGGAACCCGTGATAAAACGGCTTTAGGAAAACAATTAGTTTCTGAAGAAGTAAAAAAAACATTGGGAAATTATGCCGGATTGGGCAAAAAAACGCAAAAAGCAATTCCGAATTCTAAACTTGTAGAAATTCCAAATACCGGACATTTGCCGCATATTGAATCTTTTGATCAATTTATAAAACCATTAATCGTATTTTTGAAGCAATAAAATTAACCTTAAACCCTATTTTATGTTTACAATCGAACAAATAAAAGAAGCGCATGCCAAAGTAAAAAGCGGTGCCGATTTTCCAAATTATATACAGGATTTAATTATTTTGGGTGTAAAAGGTTACGATACCTTTGTAAATGATGGTCATGTTGAATATTATGGTGTAAATAATTATTCTGTTATTTCAGAAGAGAAATATCCTGAAATAAAAGTTGAAGACGTTGCAAACAAAGAGCGTTTTATAGAATTTTTAGTAGCACATCAGGATGGACAGACGGATTACATTACTTTTTGCAATCATTCGGGACAATGCGGGATTGCGAAATGGCGTGTTGATATTATGGAAATGACCTGTACGTATTTTGACAAATCAGGCAACGAAATTTTGATCGAAAAAATTCCGGGTTAATCATTTCACAACAAATTGACATGTCGCAAAACTGGTCTCCAATAATTAATCCCGAAGAATTACTTGAATTACAAAATTCAGGTAATATTATTTTGGTTGATGCGAGAGCCGGGCTCAATATGGAGGAAAATTATAAAAAAGTACATTTACAAGGTGCCCGTTATGTAGATTTAAACCGTGATTTAGCTACCGCGGACTGCAATCCTGCAAACGGAGGAAGACACCCTTTGCCTTCTTTAGAAAAATTTTCAGAAGTTCTGTCTAAACTTGGCATTACATCACAAAATCATGTTATTGTTTATGATGATAAAAACGGCTCGAATGCTGCTTCCAGATTTTGGTGGATGCTAAAAGCTGTTGGCCACGAAAAAGTACAGGTTTTAAATGGAGGCTATCAGGCAGCAATTCATGAAGGTTTCCCTTTAAGTTCCGGAACAGAAAATTTTGATAAAACTGAAAAATATCCGGTTTCAGACTGGCAGCTTCTTTTAGCGAACATTAAAGAGGTAGATAAAGCCCGCAAAAACCCTGAAAATATCGTCATTGATGTAAGAGACAAAAATCGTTTTGACGGTCTTACAGAGCCGCTTGATTTAATTGCAGGACATATTCCCGGGACTATTAATGTTCCGTTTAGTGAAAATTTAGACGAAAACGGGTTTTATCTTTCTGCTGAAAAACTCGCGCAAAAATATGCTGATATTTTAGGAACCATAAAACCGGAGAATGTAATCGTTCATTGCGGTTCCGGTGTTACTGCCTGCCACACTCTATTAGCAATGGATTATGCTGGTATTGAAATTCCACAACTTTATATAGGTTCCTGGAGCGAATGGTCCCGAAATAATTTACCAATGAACACTAGACAATAATATCCTTTCAAGAAATACATAATGCATCAAAAACAACATTGGGACATTCTTTTAACCAATCAGGTCAATAAAAAAAAGTTCATAGACAACCTGCTTTCCGGCGAAGCAAAAGAAGAATTAGCCGTTTTTAACAACCAAAAAGGAATTTTATTCTCTGATATTTCAATTGAAAAATTTATTGAAAGAGAATATCAATACGAATCTGTTGAAGCTTCTCCGGAATCCCACAGGCAATTGCGGACTTTTTCTTCAGGCGAACGCAAAAAAGAGTTCTTAAAATACTGTATCAGCCAAAATCCGGATTTTATCATTTTCGATAATCCTTTCGATCATTTAGATCAGGCTTCGCGTCTGGCTTTGGCTCTTTCTTTAGAAAAACTTACAGATACAATATCTATTATCCAGCTTGTAAACCGAACAGTTGATTTAATGGATTTTGTTTTGAATAAAGTTCTAATTAAGGATAATACTTTTACATTATACCCTATTTCAAAAGAGGTAAGTCATTTTAAAACCTTGAATACGGCTGCAATTCCAAAGGCTCATGAACCGGTTATTTTTAACGAAAGTGAATTAATAAGAATGAATGATGTTTCGGTAAGTTATGAAGACCGAAAAATTCTGAATAACATTTCATGGACAATCAAACAAGGCGAATTCTGGCAGTTAATTGGTCCAAACGGTTCTGGAAAAAGCACTATTTTGTCCTTAATTACAGGCGATAACCCAAAAGGATACGGTCAGGATCTATTTTTATTCGGAAGAAAAAAAGGAAGCGGCGAAAGTGTCTGGGAAATTAAAAAACAAATCGGAATTTACACTACCGCTATGATGGACCTGTTTCAGAAAAGCCATACGCTTGAAGAAATGATTTTATCCGGTTTTTTCGATTCTATCGGATTATATATTGAACCCACAACTTTACAAAAACAGATTGTTTCGCAATGGCTGGAAGTAATTGAAATGACTTCATTACGCAAAAAACGTTTTATCGACCTTTCAATCGGTCAGCAAAGGGTCGCGCTGATTGTTCGTGCGGTTTTAAAACATCCGCCTTTATTGATTTTGGATGAACCTGTTGAAGGTCTGGACGATGAGAATGTCGATTTGGTAATTCAGCTGATCAATACAATCAAGCAGGAAACGAATGTTTCGATTTTGTATGTTTCACACAGAATCGAACAAGGTCTTGCACCTACATCAATTTTTGAACTTATTCCTTCAGAAACGGGGTCGATTGGTAAAATTAAATAACATTTTTTTCTTACTATTGAAAAGAAATGTCATCCTGAGCGGAGTCGAAGGCTTGTTCAGGTAAAAGGGCTTCAACTCCTCTCAGCCTGACAACTGTTCTGATTAGAATCCAGCTCTTAAAATCATTAATGCCCCATAAATATTAAATTATTTATGGGGCATTTTTTAGTTTTTATCTTCGAGTAAAGGAACAAACCGAAACTCTCCAAACTCATGTTTTTCAAATTGAGTTTCGTTTTTTCGGATTAATAAAGTCATAATCTGAACATCTTCCCCTAGCGGAATAACAAGCCTTCCTCCTATTTTTAACTGTGCCATTAAGGGCTGTGGAATAAAAGGAGCACCAGCCGTAACAATAATGCTGTCGAACGGAGCATAATTCGGAAGTCCTTTATACCCATCACCAAACGAAAGATGTTTAGGCCTGATGTTTAATTTTGGAAATAAATTAGAAGTCGTTTTAAACAACTCTTTCTGCCTTTCAACACTGTACACTTTTGCACCAAGCATAAACAAAACTGCGGTTTGATAGCCCGAACCCGTTCCAATTTCAAGAATTTTATGATCTTTTTTAACTTCCAATAACTGTGATTGAAAAGCAACTGTATAAGGCTGCGAAATAGTCTGTCCTGCTCCTATAGGAAAAGCCTTGTCCTGATAAGCGTAATCTTCAAAACTCGAATTTAAAAAAAGGTGTCTCGGGATTTTTTTTATCGCATCTAAAACTGCTTTATCAGTAATACCTTTTTGTTCTAAAGTGCTTACTAACTGATTACGAAGTCCTTGATGTTTGGCAGTATCTTTCAAAATGGGTAGGTTTTATTTTCGCAAAAATAAGAAACAAAACAGTAAATCAAATATTGATTTTTAATTATTAAATTAATAAAGTTGAAGGTCAAAAGTCAAAAGTCGAAAGCCATTACTCATAATTAGCTAAATTCATTTTCACTTTCGACAAATAAATTCTATTTTTGTTTAAAATACATTCAAATGTTAAAAGTAGGAGTTTTAGGTGCCGGGCACTTAGGTAAAATACATTTACGCTTATTACAACAATCTGACAAATACGAATTAGTTGGATTTTACGACGAAAATCAGGAAAATGCCGAAAGGATTTCAAAAGAGTTCGGCTATAAAAACTTCAACACAATTGCAAAATTAATCCACGCTGTGGATGTAATCGATATTGTAACCCCAACCCTTTCGCACTACAAATGCGCGAAAGTAGCCATCAAATCAGGAAAACACATCTTCATAGAAAAACCAATTGCCAACACTGTTGAAGAGGCCGAAGAAATAATTGCTTTGGCAAAAGAGTACAATGTAAAAGGTCAGGTCGGTCATGTAGAACGTTTTAATCCTGCTTTTATCGCTACCAAAAACATGATCGAAAATCCAATGTTTATAGAAACACATCGTCTGGCAGAGTTTAATCCTCGCGGTACTGATGTTCCTGTGGTTCTTGATTTAATGATTCATGATATTGATGCGATTTTAAGCGTTGTAAATTCAAAAGTAAAAAATATCAATGCAAGCGGTGTTTCAGTAATCAGCGAAACACCAGATATTGCCAATGCCCGAATCGAATTTGAAAATGGATGCGTAGCAAATTTAACTGCAAGCCGAATTTCGATGAAAAACATGCGTAAAACTCGTTTTTTCCAAAAAGATGCCTACATTTCGGTTGACTTCTTAGAGAAAAAATGTGAAGTCGTCCGTATGAAAGATGCTCCTGAAGTTCCCGGAGATTTTGATATGATACTGCAAAATGCTGAAGGCGTAAAAAAACAAATCTATTTTACCAATCCGGAGGTAGAACAGAACAACGCTATTTTAGACGAATTAAATTCATTTGCTGATGCCATCAATAATAATACAACTCCGGTTGTAACATTAGAACAGGCAACTGACGCTTTACGTGTAGCATACCAAATAATTGACTGTTTTAAAAAATAAGACAAAATATTAATCGTATTTTTAAGGTTTAAAGCTTACTGAAAAGTAACTTTAAACCTTAACTTTTAAAATATAAATACTAAATTAAATGAAAACTATAGCTGTAATTGGTGCAGGAACAATGGGAAACGGAATTGCCCATACTTTTGCGCAAAGCGGTTTTATTGTAAAACTGATTGATGTTTCTGAAAAATCATTGGACAAAGGAATGGCAACAATTGCCTCAAACCTTGACAGAATGCTGGCTAAAGGAACAATTACGCAGGAAGAAGTTGCAAGAACAATCACCAATATCATTACCTATACTGATATTAAAGACGGGGTTGTAGGAGTAGATTTAGTAGTAGAAGCTGCAACTGAAAACGTTGAACTAAAGCTGAATATCTTCAAACAATTAAACGAATCCTGCTCACACAATACAATCTTAGCAACGAATACATCTTCTATTTCAATTACACAAATTGGAGCTGTAGTCGCACATCCCGAACGCGTTATCGGAATGCATTTTATGAATCCGGTTCCGATTATGAAATTGGTCGAAATCATTCGCGGATACAATACCAGCGATGAAGTCACCAAAATAATAATGAACCTATCTGAAAAACTAGGCAAAACACCAGTTGAAGTAAACGATTATCCTGGTTTTGTGGCCAACAGAATTTTGATGCCTATGCTAAACGAAGCAATTGAAACGTTATATAACAAAGTTGCGGGAGTTTACGAAATCGATACGGTAATGAAATTAGGAATGGGACACCCAATGGGTCCACTTCAATTAGCTGATTTCATTGGGCTTGATGTTTGTCTTGCGATTCTGAATGTAATGTACGAAGGCTTTAAAAATCCTAAATATGCTCCTTGCCCGTTATTGGTTAATATGGTTAGAGCTGGAAAACTAGGTGTAAAATCCGGAGAAGGTTTTTATGATTATAGCGAAAGTAAAAAGGCTGATAAAATTTCTAAACAATTTCTTTCAGCATAAAAAAGTTAACAATGTCAATAGCATCAAATCTAAATACAATCAAAGAAAGTTTGCCTGAACACGTAACATTAGTTGCTGTTTCAAAAACAAAACCGGTTTCAGATCTGATGCAGGCTTACGAAGCCGGTCAGCGTATTTTTGGAGAAAATAAAATTCAGGAAATGGCCGATAAATATGAGCAAATGCCAAAGGACATTCAATGGCACATGATTGGTCATGTTCAGTCGAATAAGGTGAAATTTATGGCACCGTTTGTGAATTTGATTCATGGTGTTGACAGTTTGAAATTATTACAGGAAATCAACAAACAGGCTTTAAAGAACAATCGCGTTATTGATTGCCTGCTTCAGATATACATTGCCGAAGAAGAAACAAAATTTGGCCTGGATGAAAAAGAGCTGACTCAGTTATTATCATCTTCCGAATTTAAAGAGATGAAAAACATTCGTATCTTAGGATTGATGGGAATGGCAACTTTTACAGAAAACGAAAAGCAGATTAAAAAAGAGTTTCTGCATTTGAAATCTATTTTTGATTCGCTCCAAAACAAAGATGCACAATGCCGGGATACACAACCATGTATTTCTACAGCAGCACATTTTTCTACGATTTCAATGGGAATGTCCGGCGATTATCAGCTTGCCATTGAATGCGGCAGCACCATGGTTAGAATTGGAAGCAGTATTTTTGGAGGACGATGATTCAATAGCAATATCAAAAATCAATGACAATGGCAATGGCAAAAATCAATGGCAATTTTAAAATTTAAACTATAAATGGAGAAAATATTCAATTTTGATGATCGGCTGATTCGTTTTGCATGAGAATGTATTTTCTTTACAAGACAATTAGAAAGGATTTTTGAAAATGAATATTATAAAAACCAATTAATCCGGTCATCTGGAAGTGCTTCTTTAAATTTTGGTGAAGCCCAGGGAACAATAAGTGATAGAGATTTTATATTTAAGCTTTCTCTTGTAGTAAAGGAATTGAAAGAATCCAGAAATTCATTAAAAATTCTGGATTACATAAAAGAGGGAGACGAAGAAAAAAGAAAATTGCTCCTGACAGAAGTAGAACAATTAATAGCAATATCATCAAAAATGATAATAAACAAAAAGTGATTCAATGGTAATTACAATGACAATCACAATACCTAAATTTCAATTTTAAAACATTGATTTTTGATATTGAGTTTGATTTTTGAAATTGATTTTTTGCCATTGACATTGATTTTTGAATTTGAACATGTACGCAATATTAGACATAGAAACCACCGGAGGACAATTCAACGAAGAAGGAATTACCGAAATCGCCATCTATAAATTTGATGGCCATGAAGTAGTGGACCAATTCATAAGTCTTGTCAATCCTGAAATTCCGATTCAGCCTTTTGTGGCTAAATTAACCGGAATCAATAATGCTATGCTAAGCTCTGCTCCTAAGTTTTATGAAGTTGCCAAACGAATTATCGAAATCACTTCAGATTGTATTATTGTAGCACACAATGCTTCATTTGACTATAGAATCCTGCGTACCGAATTCAGACGTTTGGGCTATAATTTCGAATCTAAAACATTGTGTACCGTTGAATTGGCTCAAAAATTAATTCCGGAACAGCCTTCATACAGCTTAGGAAAATTAGTCCGTTCCCTCGGGATTCCAATAGCCGACAGACATCGCGCAAGCGGAGATGCTATCGCTACAACTAAACTATTCAAAATATTACTCGAAAAAGATCTTGAAAAAACCATCGTCAAAGATTTTGTAAAATTCGAAATCGAAAAAGGAATTTCGCCAAAACTTCAGGACCTTGTCAATCAAATGCCTTCAAAAACCGGTGTTTATTATATTCATAACGAAGGTGGGAATTTAATTTACATTGGCAAAAGCCAAAATATCCGAAAAAGGGTCAATCAGCATTTTACCGGAATTACGACCAAAAGCAAAAGAATACAGGCAGAAGTTTTTACCATCACCTATGAAGAAACAGGAAGCGAATTAATTGCTTTACTAAAAGAAAGTCAGGAAGTAAAAATAAACCGCCCGAGATATAACCGCTCACAAAAAAAGAGTGTTTTTCCATTCGCCATTTATGTGGAAAAAGATTCAAACGGTTATCTGAATGTAAACCTCGGAAAAGCTGATGGACGCAAAAAAGAAATTACGTCATTTGTTTCTTTGCAGGAAGGCAAAAATGCGCTTTTCAAATTCACGGCAAAGTATCATTTATGCCAGAAACTAACCGGTTTATATCAGTCCAAAAAAGAATGTTTTCAATATAAAATTAAGGAATGTGATGGCGCCTGCATTGGCGAAATCACTCCTGAAATTTACAATTTAAGAGTACAGCAGTTTATATCTGAAAACAGTTTCGAAAATAAAAGTATGATTCTGCTCGACAGAGGCCGAAACGTAAACGAAAGAAGCGCTATTTTAATCGAAAACGGAATCTACAAAGGATATGCTTATTATGACTTAAACTATCAGATTACCAATATCGAAATCCTGAAAAAAATCCTGATTCCTATGCAGCACAATCGCGACGTAAAAAACATTATTCAGCAATACATCCGAAAAAGCAAGTCTTTAAAAATTCTTCATTTTTAGTAAAACAAAACTTTCATTATCTTTAAGGATATGAAAAAGAAAAAATCACAATACGAAATCTTCAGGGAGAAAGTCAAAATCGTTCTTTACGGCACCAATACCATGCTAGGGCGAATGTTCGATTTGGTTCTTTTAGGCCTGATTTTACTGAGCGTTTTATTAATAATGCTCGACACCGTTCAGGGCATCAGTTCTAAATATCATTACCAGCTATGGATCTGCGAATGGGTAATCACCATCTTTTTCACCATTGAATATGTCTTAAGAATTATTTCCATCCAAAAACCAGTGAGATACATTTTCAGTTTCTACGGTATTATCGACTTATTAGCCGTTTTACCCATGTATTTATCGATATTTTTTCCGGGAGCCAGCATTTTATCCATTGTAAGGGCATTGCGTTTCCTTCGATTATTCAAAATTCTTCAGCTGCCACAGATTTCTCATCAATCATTTCAGCTAAAAGAAGCTATTGATGCCAGTAAAGAAAAAATCCTGGTTTTTATCTATTTTGTACTTATTAGTACTGTAATCATTGGCTCTGTAATGTATCTCGTCGAAGGCAAAGAGTCCGGATTTACAAGCATCCCAATGGGAATTTACTGGACAATTGTAACGCTCACAACGGTTGGTTACGGAGATATTTCCCCGCAAACTCCTTTAGGACAGTTTATTGCCGCACTGGTCATGATTTTGGGTTACGGCATTATTGCAGTTCCAACCGGAATCGTAACAGCCGAATTTGCTAAGAAAAGCCTTAGAGGTAATACTGTCAGCACAAAAAACTCCTGTCAGATATGCGGTTCACAGCTTCATTTTGACAATGCTAAATTCTGTCACGAATGCGGAAGTGAATTACATCATTAATTTTTAGAAGCTATTCCGGCTGTACATTACAACTCCTCCTTATCTTTGTTGTTTTTTTAAGTCATAAAAGCAGCTTCTAAAGTCGCTTTTTTATGCCACAAAAACTAACAAATATAAGTCCGGGGTTTTCATTTCCATCCGGGCTAAAAAATATGAAATACTTAATTACCATCGTCGGACCAACAGCTATTGGCAAAACAGCCCTCAGTATTGCTTTGGCACAACATTTCAAATGCGAAATAATATCGTGTGACAGCCGTCAGTTTTTTAAAGAAATGACCATTGGCACAGCTGTTCCGAGTCAGAAAGAACTCGCAGCTGCAACACACCATTTCATCCAGAATAAATCCATTTTTGAAAATTACACCGTTGGCGATTACGAAAAAGAAGCTTTGGCAAAAATCGAAGAATTATTTCAAAATAATGACTTTGTAATTCTGATTGGTGGTTCCGGATTGTATGTTGATGCCGTTTTAAAAGGCTTCGATGAGTTTCCTGAAATTGACCCCAAAGTACGTATAGAAGTGAATTCAAATTACGAAAAACTCGGAATCGAATATTTACAGGAGCAATTACAAACTTTAGACCCTGAATACTTTCAGAAAATCACTTTAGAAAATCCGCAGACGTTGCAAAATCCACAGAGAATGATGCGCTTTACAGAAGTTTGCATCGGAACAGGAAAGCCCTATTCATCCTTTTTAAACCAGAAGAAAAACAACCGAAACTTCACACCGATTTTAATTGGTTTAGAAGCCGACAGGGAAGTAATTTACAACCGAATCAACCAGAGAGTCGATATTATGATAAACGAAGGTCTGTTGGAAGAAGCCAAAGCCTTATATCCTAATAAAGCGTTAAATGCGCTTCAAACGGTTGGTTATAGAGAATTATTCAGTTATTTTGATGGAGAATTCACTGTGCCTTTCGCTATAGAGGAAATCAAAAAAAATACCAGACGTTTTTCGAAAAGGCAATTAACATGGTTCAAACGAAACGAAAACACCAAATGGTTTGATTACGCAAAAGATAGAAAAGAAATCATAAACTATATTGACAAAATTGTAAAATAAAATCTTTCTTCTTTACTCTTTATTCTATTTTCAAAAAATCTAAAATTCTAACAATCTAAGAAGTCTTAATCAAAATGCCAATATCACCAAACTTCACATCCATTCTAAGCAAAGACTGGGAAATCAATTTTACACAATGTACCCCTAGCGGTTACCTAAAATATACAGATCTCTGTAATATTTTACAATTGACAGCTGCAGCACATTCTGAAATTGGCGGTATCAGCTTTTATGATATGCAGGAATTTCACCAGGCATGGGTTTTAAGCCGAATGCGTGTAGAAGTCGACGCTTTGCCAAAATCAGGAGATATTGTAACGGTAACTACCTGGATCAACAGTCTGGAAAATTCACGCTCAGTACGTGCTTTGGAAATGCATGTCAACGGAAAAAAAATAGTAGGATCAGAAACATATTGGGCTGTTTTTAACACCCAATTACGCCGTCCTGAAGCTTTGGCCTTACCGTTTGAACATTTTGAGCTATTTCCGGATAAAAGAGCCACAACAGAAGGTTTTTCAAAAATAAACATCAACCACGAAAAAGAATTTGTGTTTGAAAAAACCGTCTATTTATCGGATCTGGATATTGTCAATCACGTTAATAATGTCAAATACCTCGAATGGTGTTTAGATCATGTTGAACCTAAAAAAATCCTGAAACAACAAGTACAAAGTTTTGAAATGAATTTCATGAAAGAACTGTCTTTAAAAGACACGGTTGAAATTCACGAAAACGATGATAAAGAAAACTCCAGATTCAGCATTACAAAAGGAGAAAAAACCTGTTTTGCATTGCAGTTAAACTGGAAACAATAGAAAAAACAAAAAAAAGCTGGTTTCAAATTAAGAAACCAGCTTTTTATTATGATATATCAATGTGATATTTACAACTCACATTTCACAAAAACCATTTCACACTTAGATAAATACACTCAATACAAAGTAAACCAATCCTGCTAATAAAGCTGAAATAGGAATCGTCAATACCCAAGCCCAGATCAAACTTACGGTTACCCCCCATCTAACAGCAGATACACGTTTCGTTAATCCAACCCCGATGATAGATCCTGTAATGGTATGCGTTGTACTTACCGGAATTTTTAAATGCTCTGTAAAATAAAGCGTCAAAGCACCTGCAGTTTCGGCAGCAACACCTTCAAACGAACTTACTTTTGTGATTTTGGAACCCATTGTTTTTACAATTTTCCATCCTCCGCTCAAAGTTCCCGCAGCAATTGCAGAATAACATGCCAGAGGAATCCAGGGCGGCATTCTAAAAGCACCATCTTCTGAAGGAAGAGCAACATCCAGCCAAGGATCCATATGAACACCAGGATTTGTATTAATATAAACTACAACTGCCGCTGCAATTATTCCCATTACTTTTTGGGAATCATTTCCTCCGTGACCTAAACTGAAAGCTGCAGAAGACAATAACTGCATTTTCTTTAATGCTCCATCTGCCTGATGAAGATTCAGACTACTAAATATCAAACAAAAAGCACTCACAGTCAATACTATAAACGCTACTAAAAGCCATTTAATATTATGCGGTTCAAAAGCAACACTCCAAAAAACAGAAGATTCAAAACGAGGCTTATGTCCGTCTTTTATAATTTCCTCATAAGGAACCATTTGCGTATAAACAAACCAAATAGTTGCAATCATTAAAAGAACTGTAAATATTTTTGGCCAGATATTTTTTCTTGAAGCATTTAAAAGCCAAATAGAAATTAAGTATGATGCCAAAGCCCCTACTAACGGTGCCAGTACTATAAAAGCAATAATAATAATGACCCCAGAGGGCATTCCTCCATCTTTACCAGCTTTGTACCAGCTTACAATTTCGTACCAGTAATGTGTGGTCCCATCTTCGCCAACATAACCAGAAAAACCATGAACCGCAATGGCATGTGCCACAGCAGCACCGGCAAAACCTCCAATTAATGTGTGTGAAGAACTAGAAGGGATTCCTAACCACCAGGTCAGTAAATTCCAACAGATTGCAGCTATTACTCCAGCTAAAATTACCACCAAATCTATTTGCATAGTATCTGCAGTTTTAGCAACAGTATCTGCAACACCAAATCCGAAAACCCAATAAGCCAGAAAGTTAAAAAATGCTGCCCAGACTACAGCCTGAAAAGGTGTCAGTACCTTTGTAGCAACAACAGTAGCTATAGCATTTGCCGCATCATGAAAACCATTGATGTAATCAAAAATTAAAGCTAATACTATAATAATTATAAGTATAGTCATAAAATTATAACTTCAGAATTGAAATAAATTGAATTAAGAATGTTTTACAGAAATAGATTCCAGTATGTTGGCAACACTCTTACATTTGTCAGTTGCTGATTCTAAAACAGACAACACCTCTTTATATTTAATAATATTTTTAGCGTCTGTTTCGTTTTCAAAAATTTCAAAAACTGCTTTGTTATAAACGTTATCAGATTTGTTTTCCAGTTTGTTGATTCTGGTACAGGCATCTTTGATAACTTTGAAATTCTTTAAATTTCTCAATTCTTTTACTGCACTGTCAATGTTTTGACAGGCCTCAAGATTGATCTCGGTCATTTTTCTGATTGATTTTGTAATCTTATCAACCTGATACAATTTCATTCTGCTTGATGCTCCGTGCAGGTAATCGGCAACGTTATCAATTGAAGTAATCAAGGTATGAATATCTTCTCTGTCAAAAGGAGTGATAAAGTTTCTGCTCAGCTCCAGATTGGTTTGACGTGTAATGTCTTCTCCTTTTTGCTCTAATTCATCAATTTTCTGAAAAAGAACTTCTCTTTCTTTTAATGGAAGATTTACAGCTTCGTGTAAGTTAGAAGCTAATTCAATTAAATTGCTTGAAGCTTCTTCAAAAAGTGGAAAGAATTTCTTGTCTTTCGGCACTAAAAATTGGAAAATACTGTTTATTGACATTTTTATATTTTTGATAGTGCAAAATTACTTCAATAATATTTTACAATGTTAAGCCATTGTTAACAAATCGTTTTCAATTTGGAAACTATTGAGAAACAAAATAGTCTTCTCAATATCATAATGTAAAATTCTGTCTTCTTTGACCAAAGGCACAATTTCTCTGTAACTACTCAAAAACATTTCGATGAAATCACTTGATTTTAAAGGCTCTCTGTATGCAATTGCCTGTGAAGCATTTAATAATTCGATTGCCAGGATACGCTCTAAGTTATCCATAACCTTCAAGGCTTTTGTTGCTCCGTTTGCCCCCATACTTACGTGATCTTCCTGCCCGTTACTCGAAACAATGCTATCTACACTTGACGGTGTTGCCAGTTGTTTGTTCTGACTGGCAATACTGGCAGCTGTATATTGCGGAATCATAAATCCTGAATTTAGTCCCGGATTATCAACCAAAAACGCCGGAAGATTTCGCAATCCTGAAATTAACTGATACGTTCTCCTTTCAGAAATACTTCCTAATTCGGCGAGTGCAATTGCCATAAAATCCAACGCTAAAGCCAATGGCTGTCCATGGAAATTCCCTCCTGAAATAATGTGATCGGATTCGATAAATATATTAGGATTATCGGTAACCGAATTGATTTCGGTCTTGAATACCTTTCTAACATAATCAATCGCATCTTTTGAAGCACCATGAACCTGAGGCATACAGCGGAAAGAATACGGATCCTGAACATGTTTTTTTTGCTGCGTAATGATTTCACTTCCTTCCAGAAACTCATTAATTCTTTGAGCCGTTATAATCTGACCTTTGTGAGGACGTATAAAATGTATCAATTCGTTAAAAGGTTCAATTCTGCCATCAAAAGCTTCCAATGAAATGGTTCCAATCAAATCTGCCAGATACGAATATTTGTAAGCTTTCATCAAAATATGAACACCGTAAGCGCCCATAAACTGTGTTCCGTTCAGCAATGCCAGTCCTTCTTTTGACTGCAAAACAATTGGTTCCCAGTTAAAATGCTTTAAAACTTCTGCAGCATCTTTTCTTTCTCCTTCAAGATACACTTCGCCTTCTCCTAATAATGGCAAAGATAAATGTGCCAAAGGCGCTAAATCCCCTGAAGCTCCAAGCGAACCCTGAGTAAATATTACAGGAAGAATATCATTATTATAAAAATCAACCAGACGGTTTAATGTCGGTAACTGTATTCCCGAATGTCCGTAACTTAAAGACTGAATTTTAAGAAGCAGCATCAATTTTACAATTTCGGCAGGAACTTCGTCGCCAGTTCCGCAGGCATGGGACTTCACTAGATTTTCCTGAAGTTTAGATAAGTTTTCATCTGAAATTTTTACACTGTAAAGCGATCCAAAACCTGTATTGATACCATAAATAGGCTCAGGATGTGAAGCCATTTTTTTATCCAGATAATCCCTGCACTTCTGAACATTTACTTTTGCTTCTTCAGACAATTCTAATGCCTTGTCGTGACTTAAAATTTCCTGTAAAGTCTCTAAAGTTATGGTTTCAGTACTAATATAATGGATTTCCCTCATGGTGATTTCAAATTAAAACATCAAAATTCAACAAATCAACATTAAAAAGCAATTTTTTATCACAATAATTAAAATTTAAAGAGAAGCATTTTTTGAAAATTATTTATTTCATAATAATAAATTGAGACCAACAATAATGATTTGGGGCTTATTTTCCAATTAAAAACAAATTCAGCTATAAAGTAAACAACCCTTTAAAACCAATTGAAATATATCAAAACCACAACTTAACATATCTAATTTTAACAAATACTCAATATTGATTTTATATCATCTGAATTATTAAAATATTCGCAAAAAGGCATTTTAACTTTTTAACTTTTACAAAAAACTGTACTTTTGAAAAATCAAAAATGAAAAGTAACAGCGTAAAATATCACTCTACAATGACAACTCTATCAGAAGTTGCAATTGCTGCTACCATTATTTCTACTACAACAACTACAACCCCTTAGGGGTATACATTTTCACATATAATCCTGTTTATCTATACTTTTTTCTGAAAGAAGAAAGACTTTGGATACATAAAAATATTTGCATAAAAGAAAAAAACATCAAAATGAAAGTATTAAAATTTGGCGGAACTTCTGTAGCCAATGCGCAAAATATAAAACTCGTTCTCGAAATTGTTAATCAAAAAGCTAAAGATGGCAAACTGGTTGTTGTGGTTTCTGCCCTAAGCAAAGTAACCGATATGCTTCAGTTAGCAGCAGCAAAAGCAGCTGAAAATGACGAAAGTTTCCGTGAAGTCGTTGCTGAAATCGAGAAAAAACACCTTGACACGTTAAAAGAATTAATTCCGGTTAGCGAGCAAAGCAGTTTGTTAAGCCATATCAAAAGAATCATCAACCATCTGGAAACCTTATTGGACGGATGCTTTTTATTGGGGGAATTATCACCAAGAACGGCTGATACTGTTTTGAGTTTCGGCGAATTGCTTTCTTCTTTCATCATTGCGCAGGCATATCAGCAAATTGATAAAAATGCTGTTTATAAAGACAGCCGCGAATTGATTAAAACAAATGCTGATTTTGGTAAAGCGGTTGTGAATTTTGAAATTTCAAATGTTTTGATTCAGGAATATTTCACAGAAAATGATTCAAAAATTACTATTTTACCAGGATTCATTGCCCAGACCCTTGACGGAATCACTTCTACTTTAGGCCGTGGAGGTTCTGATTATACGGCTGCTATTATCGCAGGAGCACTTGATGCAGAACAGCTGGAAATCTGGACTGACGTAAACGGAATGTTTACTGCTAATCCAAAAATTGTAAAACAGGCTCAGCCAATTGCGACTATTTCGTATCAGGAAGCAATGGAATTATCGCATTTTGGTGCAAAAGTGTTGTATCCGCCAACTATCCAGCCGGTTTTGAGAAAAAACATTCCAATTCTTATCAAAAATACTTTTGAGCCGGAAGCGGAAGGTACTTTGATTTCAAACAAAATTTCAGAACAGACAACTCCTGTAAAAGGAATCAGCCATATCGAACATATTTCATTACTAACACTTGAAGGCCCGGGAATGATTGGGGTTTCTGGTTCATCAAAACGTTTGTTTGAAGTATTGTCTCACGAAAAAATCAATGTTATTTTCATCACTCAGGCGTCTTCTGAGCATTCTATTTGTATCGGAATCCTGAATTCGGATGCTGATAATGCAGAAGAAGCGATCAACAAAGCGTTTGACGTTGAGATTTTACAAAATAAAATCGATCCGTGTATCGTAGAAAAAGACCTTTGCATTATAGCTTTGGTAGGTGAAAACATGAAAAACCATCAGGGGCTGAGCGGAAGAATGTTTAGTACTTTAGGAAAAAACAATGTGAATATCCGTGCCATTGCACAGGGAGCTTCAGAAAGAAATATCTCTGCTGTAATCAACGAAAGAGATGTCAAAAAAGCACTGAATACTTTACACGAAAACTTCTTTGAGGAAAACACCAAACAGCTGAATTTATTTGTAATGGGTGTTGGAAATGTAGGTGAGAAATTCATCGAGCAGATTCACAGCCAGAAGAAATTCTTAAAAGATGTTTTAAAAATCAATGTTCGCGTGATTGCTTTGTCAAACTCCAGAAAAATGATTTTTGACGAAGATGGAATTTCCCTTAAAGACTGGCAGTCGACTTTAGACAAAGGCGAACCTGCTATTGCAACAGAATTCATCGCAAGAGCAAGAGAATTGAACCTGCGTAACAGCATTTTTGTAGACATTACAGCAAATGCAAGCGTTTCTGAAATGTATGAGAAATTCTTAAAAGAAAGTATTGCTGTTGTAACCTGCAACAAAATTGCGTGTTCTTCTGCTTATAACAATTATAAAAAACTAAAAAGCTTATCTCGCCAGTACAACGCTCCGTTTTTATTTGAAACGAATGTAGGTGCGGGATTGCCAATTATCGATACGGTGAAAAATCTAATTGCTTCAGGCGATAAAGTGCATAAAATTCAGGCGGTTTTATCCGGAAGTCTGAATTTCATTTTCAACAATTTCGATAAAAACAATTCTTTTCACGATGTGGTAAAAGAAGCCGGAGTTCAGGGATTCACAGAACCGGATCCAAAAATTGATTTAAGCGGAATCGACGTTGCCCGTAAAATCTTAATCTTAATTCGCGAAAGCGGTTACGAAATGGATATTGACGCCATCGCCAACGAATCGTTTTTACCTGCCGAATGTTTAGCGACAACCAATAATGAAGACTTTTTTGCTTCGTTAATCAAACATGCTGCTCATTTTAACGGAATTTACGAAGAAGCTTTAGCGAAAGATTCAAGATTGAAATATGTAGCACAATTCGAAAACGGAAAAGCAAGCGTAGGGTTGCAATTCATTCCAAAAGATCATCCTTTTTATAATCTGGAAGGAAAAGACAATATCGTTTTGTTCTACACCGATCGTTACGTAGATCAGCCTTTATTGATCAAAGGTGCCGGAGCCGGTGCAGCTGTTACGGCTTCTGGAATTTTTGCGGATGTTATTAGAATTGGAAACGTATAATTTAGTCTGAAAGTCGAATGTCATAAAGTCGGAAAGAAAAAGACTTTTATGACATTCAACAAGACTTTCGACTTTAAGACTTTAAAACTTTATGACTCAGATTAAACTTTTTTGCCCGGCTACAATTGCGAATCTTTCGTGCGGATTTGACGTGCTTGGACTTTGCTTAGACAATGCGGGTGACGAAATGATCGTTCGAAAATCAGATCAGAAAGGCGTTCGGATTACTAAAATTGTGGGGGCTGATCTGCCTTTGGAAACAGAAAAAAATGTTTCGGGTGTGGCAGCATTGGCAATGTTAGCAACTTTAGACGAACTGGATTTTGGTTTCGAAATTGAAATTTATAAAAACATCAAAGCCGGAAGCGGAATCGGAAGCAGTGCTGCCAGTTCTGCCGGAGCGGTTTTCGGAATCAATGAATTGCTTGGCAAACCCTATTCCAGAAAAGATTTGGTTCAGTTTGCGATGCAGGGTGAGAAATTAGCCAGCGGAAACGCGCACGCTGACAACGTTGCTCCTGCCCTTTTAGGCGGATTTACTTTGGTAAGAAGCTACGCACCGCTTGATATCATCAGAATCGACAGTCCGGAAGAATTATTCGCAACGGTGGTTCATCCGCAGATCGAATTGAAAACTTCTGACGCTCGTTCGGTATTGAAACAAACCGTTTCCCTAAAAAGCGCCATTATGCAATGGGGAAATGTAGGCGGATTAGTCGCAGGATTATATACCAAAGATTACGAATTGATCGGACGTTCACTTCATGATGAAATCGTGGAACCATTAAGAAGCGTTTTGATTCCGGGATTTGATCTAATCAAACAAACGGCTTATGAAAATGGTGCTTTAGGTTCGGGAATTTCAGGTTCTGGCCCATCTATTTTCGCTTTAAGCCGAGGAAAAAACACTGCAGACCAAATCGCAAAAGCCATGAGCGAGGTTTACGAAAAAATGAATTTGCCGTATGAAATTCACGTTTCGAAGATTAATCCGGATGGAGTTAGGATTTTGTAAAATGTGAAATGTGAATTGTAAAATGTATTAAGTACGAAGAATTAAGACAAAGTTTGTCAGGCTGAGCGAAGTCGAAGCCCCGAAAAGTAAAGACACAACGTAAATACACACAGTTTGTCATTTCGACGTAAGGAGAAATCACTGAGGGAGAGCAACCTACTGTTGTCGAGTTTCTGGTGTGATTTCTCCTCCGTCGAAATGACAAGAAAACCGAATATAATTGTTGGAATTTGCATTTTCAAAATATTGGAATTTGCATTTTCAAAAATCTAAAATAAAATGAAATACTACAGTTTAAACCATAATGCCCCAAAAGTTTCGTTTCAGGAAGCGGTAATACAAGGATTAGCGAGTGACAAAGGATTATATTTCCCTGAGAACATCACGCCTTTAGATCCTTCTTTTTTTGATACAATCGAAAGTTTAAGCCACGAAGAAATTGCTTTTGAAGCGATTAAACAATTCGTAGGCGACGAAATACCAGAAGCAAAACTAAAAGAAATCATTGCTGAAACACTTGTTTTTGATTTTCCGGTAGTGAAAGTTGAAGACGGAATCTATTCATTAGAGTTATTCCACGGACCTACAATGGCGTTTAAAGACGTTGGAGCACGATTTATGTCACGTTGTCTGGGTTATTTCAATAAAGACAAAAAAGATTCTAAAAACACTGTTTTAGTAGCAACTTCGGGAGATACAGGCGGAGCTGTGGCGAGCGGATTCCTTGGTGTTGATGGTGTAGATGTTGTGATTTTATACCCATCCGGAAAAGTGAGCGATATTCAGGAAAAACAATTGACGACTTTAGGACAGAATATCAAGGCTTTGGAAGTTGACGGTGTTTTTGACGATTGTCAGGATATGGTGAAAAAAGCATTTTTAGACGAAACTTTAGCGCATAAAAACCTGACTTCGGCGAATTCTATTAATATTGCGCGCTGGTTACCACAGATGTTTTATTTCTTCTTTGCTTACAAAGCGTTAAAGAGCCAAAACAAACCATTGGTTTTCTCCTGCCCAAGCGGAAATTTCGGGAATATCTGTGCAGGAATTATGGCAAAAAAATTAGGTTTGCCAATTGAACATTTCGTAGCTTCTACCAACGTAAACGACACGGTGCCAAGATTCTTAGAAAACGGAAATTACGACCCGAAACCTTCTAAAGCAACAATTTCTAACGCCATGGACGTTGGAAACCCAAGTAACTTTATCAGGATTCAGGAATTGTACAATAATGACTTAAAAGCTTTCGAAAAAGACTTCTCTTCTTATAGCTATACTGATGAACAAACTCTTGAAGCTCTAAAGAAAATTTATAACACAGACGGCTATATCGCAGAACCACACGGTGCTGTTGGTTATTTAGGTTTGAAAAAAGAACTTGAAAAATATCCTAACGCCATTGGTATTTTCTTAGAAACGGCGCATCCAATTAAATTCCTTGATGTGGTTGAACCTGCATTAGGAATTACGCTTCCGATTCCAACACAGATTGAGAGTGTTATTAATGAGGAGAAAGTGAGTGTGAAGATTTCTAGTTATGAGGAGTTGAAGAATTTCTTGGTGTAAAATAAATCCATTTAAAAATTAAACCGCAGATTCACAGATTTTATAATTTGTGCTGCGGTTTTTTTATTTAATTTAAATTACAAAAATCATAATGGCTTAATAATAACATCGGAATCACCATTATTAGATAATATTTGATACTTATATTTTTTCCCTAAAGAATCTTGCACCGAAATAGTAAAATCGGAATTCTTAATATTATCCCCTTTTCCTTTTAAATTCAATACGGAATCATTCGAATAATTGCCTCTAAAAACAGGGATTTGTACTGGAATTATTGTGTTATCAACAGTCCACGAAACATCATCCTGATTACTTTTTACTGCAATTAATTTTGATGAAATTCCTAAATTACTAATTCTAAGATTCAATTCCGTAACTTTGTAATTCAGCTCTGATGATACTCCTTTTTCAATTTTAAGGATAGGTTTCCCTAATGCAATTACATTTAATATAAAATAATTTTTATTATCTTTTAATAATTTAAAACCGAATCCATCAGGATTATTAACTTCATGATTTTCAATTTTCAACCATTCTTCTGCTGAAATTATTGCTTTCGATAAATCTTTTTTATTTACCGAAAAACTGTCCAATTCATTGAAAAAGTACTTTTCTTTATTTCTAATAATTGATTCGTCATCTGGATAATTATAATCATTAGAATCAATCTTATTAAAATATATCTTATCTCCTATTATTTTAATAACTTTTAATATATACTGTCCATAATCGTTAGAACCATAATGATGAATTATTATAATATCCCCAATTACAAGATTTGAAACAGCGAGCTTATTATGTATTATTTTTTGCTCATAAACTTGCCGTTGATAGCTTTCTTTTTGATGCTTGCTATAAAAAGTTTGTCCTAAACATAGTACAACCAAGACACCTATTATTGTAAAAAGACAGCGTAGATATTTATTTCCCGAAACTCCAATTCTTTTCTCCTGAAATACCTCAGTAGCTGACCAGTTATCATGTAAATTATAACCAAACAAAAAGGTAATAGGATTAAGAGGAATATTACGGCAAAAATTTCTTAGAAAAATCCCTTTAAAATTAGTTGGTTTCCCTTCATAATCCATCACTTTTGTCTCGGTTAAAAACTTCGCTGGACTTGCTTTAAAAACTAATTCAAAAAATAAATAATAAACAAATCGGAATGATAACAAATACAAAAAAACAATAAAATCTTTAGATGAATCACTTTCAAATCGATGTTCTATTGAAGTATTATTAAATGCAGCACTATCTATTTGTGAATACATATATACCAAATTTTTGACAACACTAAATATTGATGAATAAATAATTAACCATACAAAACTATCAATCAAATAATTAAAAAATCGTTGTCCTTTTGTTGCAACAGTATATACTTTTGAAATATGTTCTCCATAAACTTTTTCAGAAAAATCCAACTCTCGCTGGGAATTTAAATATTTAATAATTCTAAAAGAAATAACAATTATCAAAATATGAAATATATAATATAGAATCGAATAAATCCAACTAAAATTGGTATCTAACTCAGGATGTAATGTTCTTAATTTAGCAGAAAGATAAAAGTTGTAAATCCAAATAGGAACAAATACAAATTTTGAAATTAAAATCACTGAATATATAAATCGTAAAAGCCTTGTTTCCTTATATTTTGAAACTAAATAAACAATTATACCAACTATAAAAATCACGTAAAAAAACAAGTCTACGATTCCAAAATCATGAAAATATTCTCTTAATAATTCCGATTTACTAAACGGAAGAACAGAAAAAAATGGTATTAATTCACGGTATTCGAATGAATACAGAAAAACACTCATCAATCCCAAAAAAGATAATATGACTGAAATAATTGCAATTGCTTTTTTCATAAGGAAGTTTTTTATAAAACTAACTAAAATTGCCTAAATAAACAATCTATAAAGAGCCTTATCTGATTTGTATGATTTAATAAATTTGTTCCAAAATCAAAGACATTTTCCCAAAGGCTAGCACGAGCGTCCCGCTCGTGAACACAAAGAAAGACAAACTTTAAATACAAAATTCCCAAGGCTGGCGCAAGCATCCCGCTCGTGACGCAAAGTAATCTAATTGAACTTACTACAAAATATTCCAAAAAAGAAAGGCTCTCTTTATCCGGAAAGCCTTTCTTTTTAAACAAAAAACAGATACTATTTCGTTTTTGTAAATTTAAGATTTTATTGTTTGGTACGCTAAATTCACAGCTGCAGGTAATTTCTCTTCTTCTTTATCTTTAACTAAAAGTTTTATAGCCAAAACTACAAATCCTGTTACCAAAATAATGATTCCCAATACATAAAAAGCACTTGTGTAATCAATCAAATCCTTGGTTTGTGATACGCCGCTTTCGTCAATCACGTCTTTCGTAAATTTAACCGCTTTAGCTTTGAACAGAAAAGCAATCAGCATCGCTCCTATATTTCCGCCTGCTCCTACAATTCCGGCAACACTGCCTACCGCTTTTGGATTCACGAAAGGCACAAGACTATAAGTTGCTCCATTTGCCATTTTTAAACTCATTCCAAACAAGAACATTAAAAAGATAGCAAGCCCTAATTGATTTGTCATACCAAAGAAGATAACACCTACACCTTCTATAAGAAGCAGTAAGGCAAGCAATAAATTTTTTCCGGAAAAACCATATCTCTTACCTACTTTGTCGGCAACGATTCCGCCTAATGGTCTTGCAAAAAGATTGATTAATCCAAAAATACCTGCGCAGATTCCTGCCGTTTTCAAACTGGCACCAAAAGTATCTGTAAAATAAATCGGAGCAAAATTATCAATAGTGATCTCAACACCAAAACAAGCTGCATAAGCAATGGTCAAAACCCAGGTACGGTAGTCTTTTACAGCCAGCATAAAGGTGTTTTCTTTATTGGCTGTTTCTATTCCAAGTTCTTTATAGTTACCATTTGGCAAATCTTTGGTAAATCGTAAATATAAAAAAGCAAAAACCAATAATAGTACTCCGGGAACAATCATGGCATATCTCCAGCTGTCTTCCTTAGTACACACTCCTAATCCCACAAATCCGGCTGCAATAAGAGGCATGGTAATATTAGCCAGACCGGCACCTGCATTACCAAATCCTCCTGCTGTAGCATTGGCAGTTCCTTTAATGGATGGGGCAAACATTACTGAAGTATGAAACTGTGTGATTACAAAAGAAGCACCAATAACTCCGATAGCCAATCTAAAAAACAGGAAACTTTCATACGATTGTGAAATACCAATCAGTAAGACCGGTACGGAGCAAATCACTAATAACCAGGTATAAATAATTCTTGGCCCAAATTTATCAACCAATCGGCCTATTAATAATCTGGCGATAATGGTTGCCGATACCGACGCAATCTGAATGTTACCCAATTGGTCTTTTGTCAGGTGCAATTGCTCTTTGGCGATTGGCATAAGTGATGCCATACCAAACCATGCAAAAAAGCAAAAGAAAAATGTTAACCATGTAATATGGAAGGTACGCATCTGAACTCCCTTGCCACTAAAAATATTTAAACTTGAAAGCGGTTGATTTGTTGAAATTGAACTCATATCAAAAAAATTTAATCGTTTAGTACTGTTTATTTTTATAAGTATCCAACTTACGTCTAAGTATTTTACTTATTTGTACAGCAAAATTAAAAGCTTAACTTGGAATAAAAACTGCCAAAACGCAGTTTTTTGAAAAAAAATAAGTATTTATACTTAAGTACTTCATTTCTATTCTCAACAAATTAACCGCGCAAGTACGTAATAAAAAAATTTAAATTAAATTCTCCCTGTCAGCGCGGAATCACGCTCATGTGTACAAAAACCTGAATTGAATTCAGCAGCCTTTACGTAAAGTAATATAAAATGGCTTTCAAGAAGTTTTAGGTGAATTACAGACCTACACTGACTATTGCTATCCCGACAAAGGAGAAGGAGAACGCCAACTAAGTGAATTGGAGAAACAATCTCCGTTCGAAGTCGAAAAAGATTGAGGATTTTGATGGCGAAAATGCTTGCAGAGATTACCCTTAAGACGTAATTGTAAATTTTATTTCCTCGTTCCTAATAAATACAAAATTTTAGTCGGTCCGGATTTTACCCTTCCAACTTCCCAATTGAAATTTTCTTTATTATCTAATTTAGAAACCAATTCGTCCATTTCTTCAACAGAATACGTTCGTAAAGAAGAAACTACGCCATCCCATACTATTAAAAGCGGCACAATCGGAATCAGATAAGTAAAAATGATTCGACCAATATGAAATGGTCTTATAAACGGTGCTGTCACCAAAACGCTAAACGGAGAAAAAATCATTGCCATAATACTCTGAAAACTTCTTTCCTGCCCTTCAAAAATGGCGATTGAACTGTTGCTGTCAATCGCATTCTGCAGAATCTGCTGTGCGTCTTTGGGTTTAAAATGATGAAAGGACAAAAATTGCGTTCGAAGTCCTTTTAAGTTTTCAGGAACATTTCTGGCATCAACCTGAGTTTTTACAAAATCGAAATTATCGGCTTGTTTTTGTGTGTGTTCGAATGCGGGAATATTGGGAAAATAATCCGTGAGCAGGATTTTTAAATCGGGATTGTGTTTCCTCAATTCGGTGTTGAGCCAGATGAGTCCGCCGCCGCCGCCAGAGGCGAGATCAATAATCTGATTGGTCTGACTTTGTTTTAGTCCTTTTTCGATTATCGGAACTATGCCTTTGTACATCGCAGTTTTATTAGAAAGAAACTGTAGAAAGTCAGTCATGTAATTTCTAATAAACTCCGGAAGCCATTGCTGATCTTCAAATTCGAATAAGTGTTTTCTGCTCATACTTTACTGATTTGGGTTTTATACAAATTTCAATATTTTTTCAGATATTTCCGTACAATTTTAAATAAGAAATGAACACTTTTTTTGTAGCTTCGTTTTCACTCAAACAAACAATAGAACTATGATCCGAATTTGCGCGTTATTATCATTAATACTTTTGACATCCTGTAAGGAAAATGAAACCGTTAACAGAAGTAATGAAGAACCAAAAGCATTACAGGGAAAAAGTATTGATTTTGGAAGATTTCGATCTCCTAATGATTTAGTAAATGATTTGTATTCAGAGCTTGTGAATAAATCTCCCAAATTAAAAGCTTTAGAAAGTGAATTAAATGAATTTAATCCTCAAGATACTTTAAATAGCTACTATGGCTATGATCAGAAATCAAATGATTACTACCTTTCTGCAAGAAATCAGGCAGATTTAATTACTGATAGTATAATGAAGCAAAAGATTCTAAATCTGATTAAAAAAAGTGAAGAAAAATATGTTTCTGAAAAAACTGATTTGAAAGTCTTAATAAAAACTATTAACCAAAAGCGAAACAGTATATACGATTATCATAATACACTGAAAATCGTATTAACTCTTCCTCTTATTGAAAAATATCAAAAAGAACATTTGCCTAAAAATGACCCTTTTGTAAAAATGATTGAAAAAGAAAATGAATTAATTCAAAAGGTAAAACAGAATACTCCAAAATATTAATTTGGATTAAAGTTACAACACATGATTACAAAAGCAACTTTAGAGGATATTCCCGCATTAGCAAAATTAATCAACTCCGCTTACAGAGGAGAATCCTCCAAAAAAGGCTGGACAACCGAAGCGCATTTACTCGAAGGTAAAAGAACCGACGAACAAGAAATGACCGAAATCTTTATGGATCCAAAAAACACGATTCTTAAATTTACTGAAAATGAGGAAATTACTGGTTCGGTTTTATTAGTTGAAAAAGGAAATCAATTGTATCTCGGAATGCTGACGGTTTCGCCTGAACTTCAAAACAGGGGCATCGGGAAAAAGCTGTTGGCTGAAGCAGAAAATCAGGCGAAAGCTTTGGGATTGTCTAGTATAATTATGACGGTTATTTCGGTTCGTGAGGAACTTATTGCGTGGTATAAACGTCATGGTTATGTGGATACAGGCGAGCGTGAGGCTTTTCCTGAGAGTGGTATTCATGTTACGGTTTCTGATGAGCCTTTGGAGTTTATTTATTTGGAGAAGAAACTTTAGAGTTTTGCCGAAGATTCGCAAAGTGTTACGCAGAGATTCACTAAGTTTTTTTACTTCGCAAAGTCTTTCACGCAGATTTTAAAAAGATTTAAGCAGATATACGCAGATTATCATTTTTAAATCTGCTCAAATCTTTAGAATCTGCGTGAAATTTTTTTTTAATCCTTAAATAGCTATTTTCAATTCGTTACGGGTTATACAGAGATTCGTAACATTTTCTTTCAATCTCGCAAAGTCGCGAAGACGCAAAGTCAATTTAGAAAATATCCTTTTATAAAAAAAATGGCTTTTAACCTTAGAAAATCCCCATATTCTCAGGTTTAATTGTAAATCCCAAACGTATCATGCTTCTATGCTCCTGATAGTATATTAAACTTTCTGTGTAGCCTACAAACCATTGAAGCGTGAGATAATAATTTTCGTTTTTGTATGGCCTCCAGTTTAACTGTGTCTGCAAAGACCCATAATTAATAAGGCCGCTTCCCTTTCTGAAAAGAATATCTGCACTCCATCGTCCGGGTTGTATCTGATAAGTGGCACTCGCTTCGCCATAACCTACGTATTTGGTTAGTCCGGGATTATCGTCCTTATCCACAAGAGGAAACCATCCTCTCAAACCCACTATCCAGCGTGGTGAAATCTGTGATTTTAAAGAGAAAGCCAGCATGTTCCAGGTTCGTGAATAAATGGAATCCCTGCCATTTGATTCATGCTCTAGTGATATTGCCCCATAGGTAAGTCTTCCTCCTTTTAAATAAAACGGACGAACAATAGCTACACCCGGATTAAAATTAATTTCTTCAAATGGCTTAGAACTTGCATAAATATCCCAAAAAGCTTTTTGGGTGTACATCAAATACGGAAAAAAACCTCCCCATAATGGCTCTGAATTCAATCTCAGCTTAAAACTCACCTGATATTTAACATCTGCATTATCACTGGTGACATGCTTATTGATTGGTATTCCTGTCAAAAAATAATTATCCCTGTGAACCGAAAAACTAGGTTCTTTCAACAGTGAATCTGCAGCCCGGAAATCTTTTTTAGATTCTATAATAGGTTCTAAAATTTGAGAATTTACTGTAATAGAAAATAAAATAATAAAAATCAATAGGTATTTTGAGCGCATTCTGTAATCTAAATTTGGATTATTGTTTTGATACAAGTTATAGTATTTCAACACAAAATATTAACTCAAAAAAACAAGAATTAACCCAAATAAATAAATTATGAAAAATGTGCGGTTTTAAGACGATAAAACACTTCTGCTATTTTAAAGAAAAGCTTAAGTGTAGTACCACAGAGATGCACTAAAGGCAATACAGAGATTCGCAAAGTTTTCACGCAGATTTAAAAAGATTTAAGCAGATGCACGCAAGATTATCTGTTTATAATCTGCAGAATCGGCGTGAAACAAAAAACTTTGAGCCTTCTGGTCTTTGCGAGATTCATTAAAACAAAACTTAAATTATCTTATATAACTTATATGGTAAAAAAAGGTTACAAGACAAGTTCTTCAAACAACCTCTGAATTGTCTCTTCCAAATCCGCGCACAAACCCGGATGAGGTCTTGAAGTCTGAATGGCAGAACTCCTAATCGCTGTTAGCCATCGAAAACGGGAAGGGATATCCATTTCTCCGATTGGCCCGCCATCTTTGTCGCCACTTGCAATTTTCTTGAGTGCGGTTATATTGCAATGCAGCTGCTCGATATCAAAATCATTGGAAAGGGCTTGTATTTTGGCATCATCGATATGCGACAATACTTTTATAAATTTGGCTTTTTTGCAAAACAAAATGATTCCGATATTCAGAAATTCTTCGCGCTCTACCCTTGGCACCACACGAATTACGGCGTACTCATATAAGTGATTATCTTGCATTTTGAGCCTGATTTACGAAAATTTCGGAATGGTTTAATCGGGTCTGTAAAAACTTCAAATACACGTTTCGCAAGGCTTCAGGGGTTTCATCTGTATCTTCCCATTGCAGCCATTCCAGCGGAATCGTATTGACAATTTCTTCTAATATTTCAGGAGTCAAAATCGATCTAAACTCAGCATCGACTTCTTTCAACAATGAAGCCTGAGGCAGTAAAACGTGATCTTTAATCAAAGCAAACGGACTTTTGGCATGCTCCTCCCAGTTGTTCCAGGAATGGTGAAAATATAAACACGCACCGTGATCAATCAGCCATAATTCCTTATGCCAGATCAGCATATTGGTGTTTTTAAAAGTTCGGTCAACATTGGTAATATAAGCGTCCAGCCAGACAATCTGCGAAGCTTGTTTATCGTCAACGGTTGTTACAACGGGATCAAACGTAATAGCGCCTGATAAAAAATGAAGCGCCAAATTGAGTCCCTGACTTCCCTGTAGTAAATCCTGAATTTCCTCATCGGCTTCCGTACGGCCAAAAGCTTCATCGAGATTAGCGAAAACCAATTCCGGAAGTTGTAATTTTAGGGCTTTTGCAATCTGTCCGCCTACCAATTCGGCAATCAAAGCTTTTACGCCGTGTCCGGCACCTCTAAATTTCAGGACATATTTAAAATCGTCATCGGCTTCTGCCAAAGCGGGTAAAGATCCTCCCTCGCGCAAAGGCGTGATATAACGCGTAACATTTACCGTTCTAAGATCGAAATTGTTTTTCATACAGGTAAAATATATTTCATAAGCAGTCTTTACTATCTTACAAACTTACTCATTTAGGAAATTAGATTTTTATACTTCGCTAATTTTTGAATTTCAAAATTCCCACAATTATAAAAAGAAAAGCTCCATCAGGAGCTTTAAAAATATTTAGTAGAATTATCTAATTGACAAATTGCCACATTATCTAATTAATTCTCTTCATCCTCAACATGATGTGATTTCGAATAATTACGCCATTTTTCAATACAGTCCTGGAAATCCTGAGGCAATTCGGTATCAAAACGCATCATTTCACCCGAATTCGGATGCACAAAACCAAGTGTTTTAGCATGCAGTGCCTGACGTGGCAAAGCTTTAAAACAATTTTCAATAAACTGTTTGTATTTAGTAAAAGTCGTTCCTTTTAAAATCAAATGACCTCCGTAACGTTCATCATTAAACAACGGATGACCAATATGTTTCATATGTGCCCGAATCTGGTGTGTCCTTCCTGTTTCCAGTCTGCATGAAATCAAAGTCACATAACCAAAACGTTCCAGAACTTTATAATGCGTAATAGCAGGTTTCCCGATTTCAGGATCCGCAAAAACAGCCATTTGCATACGGTCTTTTAAGTGTCTTGCAAGATTTCCTTCGATGGTACCGCTGTCTGCAGTGACATTTCCCCAGACAAGAGCGACATACTCACGCTCTGTGGTTTTAGCCTCAAATTGTTTTGCTAAATGCGTCATTGCAGCTTCCGTTTTGGCTATGATCAAAAGTCCGGACGTATCCTTATCGATTCTGTGAACCAAACCTGGACGTTCGCTGCTGTTCATTGGCAGATTTTCAAAATGAAAAGCCAGGGCATTCACCAAAGTTCCGGTATAATTACCATGTCCCGGATGCACTACCAATCCGGGTGGTTTATTGATCAGTAAAAGCGCCTCATCTTCATAAACGATATCCAGTGGAATATCTTCCGGATCTACTCTGTTCTCAAATGGCGGATGCGACAACATTACTGTAATCACATCAAAAGGTTTTACTTTGTAATTTGACTTAACCGGAATATCATTCACAAAAATGTTTCCGTTAGTTGCCGCATTCTGAATTTTATTTCGTGTGGCGTTCGGAATCAAATACATCAAATATTTGTCAATACGCAAAAATGCCTGACCTTTTGGGACTTCAAATCTGTAATGTTCGAATAACTCGTCTTCCAGATCTAAATTTTCTTCACTATTATTGTTCATCAGCCGGGGTTTCTTCAATTGGCGCAGCAGTACTGTCTACAGCCTCACTTTCATCTACATAACTTGCTTTTCCGTCTCCTAAAACCAGGTCGATTTTAGACGCTTTCAGCACACGGTCACCTACCTTCAGGTTTCTTCCTTTGTAACGCATCTCCAAAACCATGTCTTTTCCAAGATTCGGAATATAGGTAATCGTTCCTTCCTGAAGTCCTAAAGCTTTCAGCGTTGGAACCGCTTCACGATACGTTTTTTCAATTAAATCCGGAATTCGAACAGACGAAAATCCTGATGCATTAATTTTAATATATATTTTTCTTCCAACTTTTACCTTTGTTCCCGGCAGCGGATCCTGCTCTACCACACTAAATTTAGGATATTCGCTTCTGTAATCAACACTATCCAAAAGCACATAATCCAAATCCAGTTCATCCAGTTTTTCTTCTACCTGTTCTTCAGTCAGTTTCGATAAATCCGGAACCGCAATTTCGTGTCCGTGATCTGTTGTAAACGTCAGCCAGTGCATAAACAAATAGCCTATAACAGCAATAATAGCAGCTGCACCCAACACTTGTAAAAAAAACACACGGCTCGTTAAATACTTACGTAAACTCATAAATTTATTTTTAGATGAACGCAAAGATAAAGCTATTTCGTTTCAAAAAAAATGATAATTTTGTTTAAAACAGTAAAGCGAATAATTAGGAGCTTTTTCCCGCTTTCGCCTATATTCCCGTTTAACAAAAACTACGGCTAAAAAGCCTTGTTTTTCTAAATCGGGAGATACCGGCTCTATCGGGGCTAGGGCACTCGCTTTCAAAATAAAATTCCGATTAACAAATAACGATTAAACACATAACCAACACAAAATGAAAAACATAGCCATCATCATGGGCGGATATTCAAGCGAATATAAAATCTCTCTAATCAGCGGAAACGTAGTAAAACAATACCTTGACAAAACAAAATACAACGGATTCCGAATTCATATTTTCAAAGAAAAATGGGTTTACGTTGACGAAAATGATGCTGAATTCCCGATTGACAGAAACGATTTTTCTGTAACCGTAAACGGTGAGAAAATCAAATTTGACTGTGTTTTCAATGCCATTCACGGATCACCGGGCGAAGATGGACTGATGCAGGCGTATTTTGAATTACTGGGAATCCCGCAGACTTCATGCGATTATTATCAGGCTGCCGTAACCTTCAACAAACGTGATTTGTTATCAGTTTTAAAACCATACGGAATCAAAACTGCGATTTCTTATTACCTGAACAAAGGAGACGAAATTAATACTGCCGAAATCGTTAAAAAAGTAGGGTTGCCATGTTTCGTAAAACCAAACAAAGCCGGTTCAAGTTTCGGAATCTCAAAAGTAAAAACCGAAGCCGAATTACCAATCGCTATTGAAGTAGCCTACAAAGAAGACAACGAAATCATCATCGAAAGTTTCCTTGACGGAACAGAAGTTTCTGTTGGTGTTATCAATTACAAAGGCGAAATCATCGTTTTACCGATCACCGAAATTGTATCAGACAATGATTTCTTCGATTATGAAGCCAAATATGAAGGAAAATCACAGGAAATTACACCTGCGAGAATTTCAGACGAACTGACACATAAAATTGGCGAAACAGCCAAACGTGCTTACGAAGTATTGAAAATGAAAGGATTCTCAAGAAGCGAATTCATTATCGTAAACAACGAACCGCACATGCTCGAAATGAACACCATCCCGGGATTAACCACAGAAAGTCTGATTCCGCAACAAGCCAAAGCAGCCGGAATAACTCTTGAAGATTTATTTACAAATGCTATTGAGCTGGCTTTAGCATAAATAACTAAAGATACTAAGGTGCTGAAATTCTAAGATTTCAGCACCTTATTTTTTTAATATAATGCACACATTAATCTATGATGGTTTTAGTTGGAACCCGTGATTCAAACATAAAAAACGGAATAATTTTAAATGAAAAATGTCCAAAATGTAACGAAGAAAACACATTGCATTTTAGCATTTACAGAAGATATACCCATCTTACTTTAGTTCCTTTGTTTCCGGTTGGTAAGACGGTTTTTATTAATTGCAATCATTGCGATGAAAATTTTGATTACGAAGATTTATCTGAAAGTATTCAACTAAAACTAAGAAATAAAAAATTAGATGCTACACCCTGGATGTTTTTAGGTTCAATTATTTTAGCTGGATTTATTATTTTTTCAATCAGTAATTATTTTGAAGAAAAGGATGAAACCGGTATTCTTATAAAAAATCCAATTGAGGGAGATGTTTATAATTTAAAGTTTTCAAACGGTTATTATTCGAACATGAGAATTGACAAAGTAACCAGAGACAGTGTCTATACTACCCATAACGATTTTGACGCCTATATGCCATACGAAGTTGATGATTTGGATAAATCCGAAAATTTTTCAAATCAAAAAGTTCATTATTCCAGGAAAGATCTTTTAAAACTTTATCAGGAAGATGAAATAATAAAAATAAGTAGAAAATAATAGTTCAAATATCCAATAAAAACTCAGTAACTTAGTTCCTCATAATCTTAGCAACTCTAAAAAAATGAAAGAAATATTTGAATGGGACAGATTGTTATTTAACGAATTACCGGAAGTTTTTCTTCTGGAAGTAATTTTCCGTTCTACGGTAATGTTTATTATTTTACTTCTTACTTTAAAACTGGCAGGAAAAAGAGGTGTAAAACAATTATCGATTTTCGAAACTGTAATAATCATTGCACTGGGATCTGCCGCCGGAGATCCTATGTTTTATGAAGATGTAGGGATTGTACCAGCTATTATCGTTTTTGCCGTTATTATGATTTTGTACCGGACTGTCACCTGGCTGACCGGAAAAAGCAAAAAATTTGAAGAATTTATTGAAGGCAAAACCGAATGCCTAATTCAGGACGGAAAATTTTCTTTATCATCATTTAAAAAGGAAACTTTAGCACAGGATGAATTTTTCTCAGAGCTTCGTGTAAAATCTATCGAGCACTTAGGTCAGGTGAAACATGCTTTTATTGAACCGAGTGGTGAAGTAAGCGTTTTTTACTATCCAGATGAAGAAGTCGGATACGGATTGCCGATTCTACCTGCTCTGTTTATTGAAAAAAGTAAAATTATTCCAACTGACGGAACCTATTCCTGCAGCTTCTGTGGCCATACCGAAAAGCAAAAAGCAGGAACTGCAAAATGCAAGGTTTGTCAGAAAGACGAATGGGTTGAGTCAATAAATACAAAAAGGATAACCTGATTCAATTTTAAAAATCAATGACAATGTCAATTTCAAAAATCAATGGCAATTGCAATGTCAATTTTAATTTCAAAATAAAATAATAAAAAATGGTAAAAGCTTAGTTCATTAGTAATTTTGAATTTACAAACCTTAGAAACTTAAAAAAAATGCGAAAAGCCATATTTCCGGGATCATTTGACCCGATTACACTTGGACATGAAGATATTATCAAAAGAGGAGTTCCGCTTTTTGATGAAATCGTAATTGCCATTGGTGTCAATGCTGAAAAAAAATACATGTTTTCACTGGAAGAAAGAAAGCGTTTTATTGAAGAAACTTTCAAAGACGAACCCAAAGTTTCCGTTATTACTTACGAAGGTTTAACGATAGATCTGGCAAAAAAACTAAAAGCCAATTTTATTCTAAGAGGTTTACGCAATCCTGCCGATTTTGAATTCGAAAAAGCCATCGCACATACCAACAGAAAGCTTTCTAAAATTGAAACTGTGTTTTTACTAACTGCAGCAGGTACTTCATTTATCAGTTCGAGTATTGTTCGTGATGTATTACGTCACGGAGGTGAATATGAAATGCTGGTTCCGGATGCAGTGAGGGTGAAGAAAGATTTATAGCATCTCAATACCTTATGAAAGTCAAAATTTCTAATTTAGCCCCAATAGAAGCGGTATCCTTTTTCTGGCTCCTTTAGCCAGTAAAAGATATAAGCGGATAGCGGGACAAGTGGTCTTGAAATAATGGAATTTCTGCTTCAAAAAACAAATAAAAGCATTTTCAATTTTCAGGATTTATAAACCCAAATATAAATTTGTAAGCGAATCAAATTAAAACTAATTTCGCCTCCTCAAATAATCACCAAACCATGAGTATCGAAAGAGAATTAAATAAACGCAGCGGATCTAAATGTGAACTTTGCGGCGCTGAAGAAAACCTAAAAGTATATACCGTTTTACCCACTCAAAAAGGTGGTCTTGATGAAAGCATTCTGGCCTGCCCTACCTGCATTGACCAAATTGAAAACCCGGACAATGTAGATTTAAATCACTGGAGATGCCTGAACGACAGCATGTGGAATGAAAACGTTGCTGTGCAGGTAGTTGCATGGAGAATGTTGAGCCGTATGAGTGCTGCCGGCTGGCCTCAGGAATTACTAGATATGATGTATTTAGACGAAGATACGCTTGCATGGGCACAAGCTACTGGTGAAGGCGAAGATGATGAAAACAAACTGGTTCACCGTGATAGCAATGGCGTTGTTTTACAGCACGGAGATTCGGTAGTTTTGATCAAAAACTTAAAAGTAAAAGGATCAAGCATGGTTGCCAAACAAGGAACTGCTGTTCGTAATATCCGTCTGGACCATGAAAACGCTGAATATATTGAAGGAAAGGTTGATGGTCAGCAAATTGTTATTATTACGCAATACGTTAAGAAAATATAAGTTTTTAAGGGGCCACCGTTTTTTAGATTTTACAGGCTAAAAAACGGTGGCTTTCTTTTCTGTAGCCAAAATTTTTAGTACTTTTCTAAAACTCCAAAAAATCTATTAAGAAATATTCTTCTTTTTTCTTAATTTTTAAAACATATAGCATTTTATATTTATTTTATCGTTAACTTTAAAAATAAATATGCCGCTATGAAAAACTTACCTGAAAAAGTCAGAAGCAGAAAACTAAATACAAGAGTCGATTTAACCGCCATGGTCAGTATTTCTTTTTTGCTGATTATATTTTTTATGGTAACGATTGAATTAGCTAAACCAAAAATTATGGCTTTAGGTCTACCAGATAAAGATCCTATCTGGGATGGGGTTATTAACTGTGGTGCCGGTATAGATTATCGTGTTATGACAGTTTTGCTTGATGATAATAATAAGATTATTACCTATTCAGGATTACTTGGATATTCAGACAAATTACCTAAAAAGGTTGAATATGGAGCTAAGGGTATTCGTAAGGTGCTCTTAAACAAGAAAAAGAACGTTCAGAAATATACAGGAAATACCGACAAAGGAGCAATTGTAATAATAAAACCAAGTAAAAAATGTAACTTTAAAAATTTGGTCGATATTTTAGATGAAATGGCAATTTCAAAAATTGACACTTACGTTATTGTAAATGATTTCTCTTCTGAAGAATCAAAACTATTAGCAGCTAACTAAATTTTCAAAGCTTTGGAAATCAATAAAAAAGTCAGAAGCAGAAAACGAAACACAAGAGTCGATTTAACCGCAATGGTCAGTATTTCTTTTTTACTGATTATATTTTTTATGGTGGCAGGTGAATTGAGAAAACCTAAAATGATGGATTTAGGTTTACCAGACAAATGTTATGGTGAGGGGCGGCATGATATTATTTGCTGTATCAATTATCATCGTGTTACTACTATATTACTTGGTGACAATGATAAAATTATAACTTACTCAGGCTTATTGGAATTTCCTGATGATGTACCGAAAAAAATAAAATATGGTCAGGAAATTCGAAAAGATTTATTAGATAAAAATCAACAAGTTCAGGAATATACAGGTGATTACAGAAAAGGTATAATAGTAATCATTAAACCAAGCAAAAAATCCAACTATGGTAATCTGATAGATATACTTGACGAAATGAACATTACAGGAATCAATTCTTATGCAATTGTAGATTATTATACTCCTGAAGAAACTAAATTACTGGCTTCTAAATAATAGATTACGAACAACAATAAAATAAAAAGTCCCACAGCAATGCGGGACTTTCTATTTTAATGATATTTAGTTTTTAATAAACTTCACACCTGAACTTCCTTTATCTGATTTTACCTTTAAAAAGTAAGTACCAGTTCTAAGTTTTGAAACATCAATAGTAGAAATTGATTTTGCATTTGGAACAGCAATAACCAATTGCCCTAAAATATCATAAATTGCCAGTGATTCTATTTCAATAGCCTGCTTATTATTAATATTTAAAACATTGTTCGCAGGATTTGGATATAGCGTAAAATAATTCGAAAACTCAAAATCAGGATTCGCTAAAGTATTTTGGAATTTTGACGTGGCTTTATTGGTAAGTATCGGGAAATTATAATCAAAATAAATATTAGCCTCGTTTGTAAACGAATCTCCAACTTTTAATGTTGGTTTTGTTTTGATTTTAAAAGCAACATACCCATCATTATTAGCATCATCAAACGGAAGATTGATATTTTCGAATATAAATTCTACTTTATTGCCTTCTGAAATTTTAGTTACAAAAGAATGACTTGAACTGGTCGGGATTAAAGTCGAAATATCAAATTTTGATAAATCTATCATATCTTTTACTACGATATTTTGAGCCGCATACGTTCCTGTATTTTCAAAACGGATCATGTAATGTACATATTCACCAATTAAATTTGGGGTGATAACAGAACCTTCTAAGCAGGTTTTATCATTTGGATCGTAAGAACCTACAACGGTTTGATTTAAGTCAAAAGTATTATCAAGGGGCGATTTGTCTGTATATTGCGAAGTAATAGTCGATTTATATTTCAATATGTCACCATTATTAACAGCAGGAATATCTGTCGGTCTATTTAATTTAAAAGTTAAAGTTATTTCTTTAGTTTCAAATGGCTCTAAATTTGAAAAATTCCATGAAAAAGTATTGCCTGTTTGATTATCTAATACAGGATTTGAAGTTTTTAAATGTAAAACAACATCATTAAAAGTTAAATTAACACTACCTGACTGTGTAATATTTCCTTTGTTTCTATATACTAATTTATATTTCACATCAAAACCCGGACGTGCGGCTTCTGTAGGAATTAAAACGACTTCTAAATCTGGCTGATTTTCATTGGATGAAATACAAAAATCTTGTGTATAAGGACTTGCCTGAGTTGGGAAATTTACAGTTACAGATGCTGGCGAAACTGTAAAGTAATTAGGATTTTCTACAAATGGACTAATAGAAATCACGCCTGCCTCAACTGGAATTGCATACGAAGAATTATTTGCAGAATAAAAAATGCCCGAATTAACTCCATTGGTAATTGTATATTTTAAATTCGGAAATATTGAATTGTTTGCTTTGCATCCTTTATTATCAAAATCATATTTATTTACTCCACTAATAACATAATACGCATTACCTGGAAAAAAATTGCAATAGGTATTTATTTCGCAATTGTTAATCCCACTTTGGGCTAATACCCCTTTGTAATAATTAATATTCTCCTCATCTACACATAAATACTTTAGTTTTGGTGCACTTAAAAAATAATTTTTGTATGTTCTTCCATTTTTCAGCAACAAATAAAGCAATGAATTATTACCTGTCAAGCTTACATCAAGTAATTTTTTCAATGGCGACAAATCTAAAAATTCAACTTTAGTTGTAGAAGCGGTTAGAATCTCTAAATGCAGGTTCTTTTTTAAATCTAAAGCTGATAATGAAGTATTTGAACAATTTAATGTCTCTAAATTTTCTGATCCCGAAACATCCAGAGAAGTTAATAAAGAATTTAAATTACAACTTACATTTTTTAAACCTGAGCATTTTTTTAAATCTAAATTTAATAATTTATTATTACTGCAATTTAAGGATTGTAATGCACCAAGGCCTGAAAGTTTTAACCCATTTAAAATACAATTATTTATAGTCAGATTTTTCAAATAAGGGATATTTTCCAGATTTGCTTCCTTAAGAAGCTTGTTTTCATACATAACAATATTCTCTAATTTGGGCATATCTTTTATTGTTAAATTAGAGATTTTGTTTTGCGAAGCATCTACACTAATTAGTTTTTTACAAGCTGATAAATCTAATTCAATCAATACATTACTAACACAATCTAATTTTTCTAAACTAATTAAATCAGTCAAATTTATGGTTTCCAACATATTATGACTAATATTTAAAGTTTTAAGTTTTTTCAAACCTGAGAAATTCATAGATTTTATAGTAGTACCATTACAAATTAAAGTTTCTAAGTTAGGAAACTGTGAAAGTCCAACATTTCCTTCTCCTGTTAAATAAGGTTTCATCAAACCAGTACCCGATGCATCAAGTCTTTTTAGATCAAGTCCTTCAAGATTAATACCTATTGGAAAATCTGAATTATAACTACAATCTAAATCTTCTAAATGAATTAAAGGTCTTAAATCTGCTCCAGATACTCTATTTGAACGATATTTTAAGGTTCTTAAATTTGTAAAATATTCAATCCCAATTATATTATACATCTCAGGATCAGTATTGCCCATGACACTGCTAACATCTAAATAATAAACTTCAAGTGCTTCAGAAGCATCAACTTCTTTATCCCCGTTACTGTCGATTTTAATATTATTACCATTTTTATCTTTTGCAAAACCATTTTCTACATTAGTTGCAAGGAGACGTTTTTTAAAAGTAGCACTTCCAAAAGTTATTTTTTGACCTGTTACAGCATTTCCAAAACATAGTAAAAGGAATAAAAAGTAGATTTTCTTCATATATATAAATTTTCATACAAAAGTAACTTTTCATAACTATAACACAACTTTATTTGTTAAAAAAAAATTATGAAACAAAAAAAGTCCCACATTCCTGTGGGACTTTCTATTTATAAAAAATCTAAGAATTATTTTTTCTCAGTTTTTTCCATTTTAGCTTTTAAAGCAGCTAATACATCATTGTTGTCACCTAAAGTCGCAGCTGGTGCGTTTGTAGATGCAGATGCAGTAGTTTCAGCAGCAGCTTTCACGTTTTTCTCTTCTTCTTCTCTGAAGATAGCAGTGTGAGAAGCAACTACTCTTTTGAATTCTTTATTGAATTCAATTACTTTGAAATCAGCTGAATCACCTTTTTTCAATTTCTTTCCGTCTTCTTTTTCAAGGTGACGAGTTGGAATGAAAGCAACGATATCATCTCCGAATTCTACAGTAGCTCCTTTGTCAACGATTTCAGAAATCTCACCGTTGTGGATAGTTCCTACAGCGAAAGAATCTTCGTATTGATCCCAAGGATTAGCAGTAGTTTGTTTGTGACCTAAAGATAATTTACGTCCTTCAACATCTAATTCTAATACAACAACATCAAGTTTTTCACCAACGTTTACAAACTCAGATGGGTGTTTAATTTTCTTAGTCCAGGAAAGGTCAGAAATGTAAATTAATCCATCAATTCCTTCTTCTAATTCTACGAAAATACCAAAGTTTGTAAAGTTTCTAACGATACCTGTATGTTTAGAACCTACTGGGTATTTAGCAGTAATGTCAGTCCATGGATCCTGAGTCAATTGTTTGATACCTAATGACATCTTACGATCATCTCTGTCAAGAGTTAAGATAACAGCCTCAACAACATCTCCAACTTTCACGAAGTCCTGAGCAGAACGTAAGTGAGTTGACCATGACATTTCAGAAACGTGGATTAAACCTTCAACACCTTCTGCAACTTCGATAAATGCACCGTAATCAGCGATTACAACTACTTTACCTTTTACTTTATCACCAATTGTTAAATTAGCATCTAAAGCATCCCATGGGTGAGCGTTTAATTGTTTCAATCCTAATTGAATTCTTGTTTTCTCATCATCGAAATCAAGGATTACAACGTTTAATTTTTGGTCTAATTCAAGAACTTCACTTGGGTGGTTGATTCTGCTCCAAGAAAGGTCAGTAATGTGAATTAATCCGTCAACACCACCTAAGTCAATGAACACACCATAAGAAGTAATGTTTTTAACAACACCTTCTAATACTTGTCCCTTTTGTAATTGACCGATGATCTCTTTTTTCTGTACTTCAATATCAGCCTCGATAAGAGCTTTGTGAGATACAACAACGTTTTTGAATTCGTGGTTGATTTTTACCACTTTGAATTCCATCATTTTGTTTACATATACATCGTAGTCTCTAATTGGCTTAACGTCAATTTGAGATCCTGGTAAGAACGCCTCGATACCGAATACGTCAACGATCATACCTCCTTTAGTTCTGCATTTAACAAAACCGTTAACGATTTCTCCAGTTTCATTAGCCGCAATAACTCTATCCCAAGATTTGATAGTACGTGCTTTTCTGTGAGATAATACTAACTGACCTGTTTTGTCCTCACGGATGTCGATTAATACTTCTACTTTGTCACCTACTTTTAAGTTTGGGTTGTAACGGAATTCGTTTAAAGAAATAACACCTTCAGATTTAGCATTGATATCAACGATAACGTCTCTATCTGTAATTCTAACAACAACACCTTCAACTACTTCTTCCTGATCTGTAGCGATGAAAGTTTTTGATACTAGTTCTTCAAACTCTTGTAAGTTTTTCTCATCTACTGCGTCGATTCCTTCTTGGAAGTTATGCCAGTTAAAATTTGCTAAAAACTCTTCTTGTGATTTTAATTGTTCAGACATGCTGATAAAAAAATTTGTATTCTGTTTTCCTCGAGTTTCATAAAGCAGTAGAAAAAACAGAAGTTGTTTTACATAAATGGTTGATACCTAATGGAAACTCTTCTTTGCCAAAAGGTCTGCAAAATTAATACATTTATTTGTAATAGCCAACAAAAACACACATGATTATCAGTTATTTGCTTAGAAGCAGGCCTTTTTCGTGTTTTCAAGACCAAAAGTCCCGCTTTCGCTCTTATCTTTTATGGCAAACCCTGCCATAAAAGGATAACCGCTCTATCGGGGCTAGATTAGAAGTTTATCATTCATAAGAACAGCAAACCCGGCAAACTTTCAAAATTTGTCGGGTTCTAATACTTTTTTATTTTCAGAATTTAAGAATTAAACCACCCAGCCACCAACTCATCCTCAAACGAATTAGCCTTTTTATGAATAAACTCATTAGTATTCTTATCATACTCATAATCCAGTTTCCAGCTTTCATGGCTTTCAGCCAAATCTTTTATACTCTCACAAACAAAAGCAATTTCTTCATTTGTAGTCGTAGGATGAATAGACATTCTGATCCATCCCGGTTTTTTAATCAAATCGCCAATCGTAATTTCACTTACCAATTTATTTGAAGTTTCCTGATCTACATGCAGTAAAAAATGCCCGTATGTTCCCGCACAGCTGCAGCCGCCACGAGTTTGGATTCCAAATCTGTCATTCAGCAGTTTTACTCCTAAGTTAAAATGCAGATCTTCTATAAAAAACGAAATCACTCCTAACCTTTCCTGATGATGTCCCGCCAGGATTTTAATATTCGAAACCGGATTCAGTTCTCTAAAAACATATTCTACAATTTCATGCTCCCGCTGCAGGATATTTTCAATACCCATTTCTTCTTTCAGCTCAATGGCAAGAGCGGTTTTGATAACTTGTAAAAACCCCGGAGTTCCGCCATCTTCGCGGTCTTCGATATTATCAATGTATTTATGTTCCCCCCACGGATTTGTCCAGCTAACAGTTCCTCCACCCGGACAATCCGGAATCATGTTGTTGTATAACTTTTTATTAAAAATCAATACTCCAGACGTTCCGGGACCTCCTAAAAATTTATGTGGTGAAAAGAAAATCGCATCCAGATACGCTTCCGGATCTTCGGGATGCATATCGATTTGCACATAAGGTCCTGAACAGGCAAAATCAACAAAACAAACCCCATTATGCTGATGCATTACTTTTGCAATTTCATGATAAGGTGTTTTCAAGCCTGTTACGTTTGAACAAGCTGTTATTGAAGCAATTTTTATCGTTCTGTCTTTATATTTCTCTAATAACTCTTTTAAATTATCCAGACTAAAAAGCCCTTTTTCCGTTTCAGAACACGGAATAATTTCAACATCTGCAATCGTTTCGAGCCAGGAAGTCTGATTGGAATGATGTTCCATATGTGAAATAAAAACGACCGGTTTTTTCTCAGTCGGAATAGTGGTAAAAGCTTTTAGATTTTCAGGTATTTTCAAACCTAAAATTCGCTGAAATTTATTAATTACACCTGTCATTCCGGTTCCATCTGTAATTAAAACATCATCAGAATTAGCATTTGTATGACGCTTAATAATATGACGGGCATGATGATACGCTTTGGTCATGGCAGTACCCGAAACTGTGGTTTCAGTATGGGTATTAGCAACAAAAGGACCAAATTCATTTAAAAGCTTTTCTTCGATTGGGCGATACAGTCTTCCACTTGCTGTCCAGTCTGTATAAATGATTTTCTTTTTGCCATAAGGAGAATCAAACTCCTGATCAATTCCAACAATATTCTGCCTAAAATCATTAAAATAAGCTTCTAAACCCGTGGTATTATTTTTGCTATTCATAGATGCACTTCTGTTTGACGGCAAATATATTATTTTTAAATAAAATTGCAGAATTATCAATTAGAAACTTAAATTTTAAAATTACTTTTTATTATCTTTAATCAAATAGTCTTTTTACAAACAATTTATCACAATATCCTACATAACTAATAGGGGAAATCGGTAAACTAAAATAATATCAAATGAAAAATCTATCAGTAGCAACCTTTGGCGGTGGCTGTTTTTGGTGTGTAGAAGCTGTAATTCAGCGTTTAAACGGAATCGAAACCGTGAAATCCGGGTATTCTGACGGACAAATTAAAAATCCGGCCTACAGGGAAGTATGTACAGGCCGTACAGGACACGCAGAAGTAATTCAGGTTGTTTTTAATCCTGACATAATTTCATATCATGACTTAATTACCATTTTCATGACAAGCCATGATCCGACAACTCTAAACCGCCAGGGTGCTGACAGCGGAACACAATACCGCTCAATCATTTTGTATCATGATGAAACACAAAAAACAATTGCTGAAGAGGTTTTTAACGAACTCAAATCTGTATTTCCGGATCCAATCGTAACACAGCTAAAACCATTTCAGATATTTTACGAAGCCGAACAAGAACATCAGAATTATTACAATGACAATTCCGAAGCCGGTTATTGCCGAATGGTGATTGATCCGAAAGTATATAAATTGAAAAAAATGTATGCTGATAAATTAAAAGACTGAAAATTAAAAATGAAACACTTAAAAATACATAATCGTTTTACAACCGAATTACCTGCAGATCCTAACGAAACTAATGAAACCCGTCAGGTTCTTAATACGCTTTTCTCTTACGTAAAACCAACAACACCGTCTGATCCGAAATTAATTCATGCCTCCAAAGAAGTCGCTGAATTAGTTGGAATTTCAGCAGATGAAATTAAGTCAGAAGAATTTGTAAATGTTTTTTCGGGAAAAGAAATCCTGCCGGAAACAAAACCTTACGCCATGTGCTACGCCGGACATCAATTTGGCAACTGGGCTGGGCAATTAGGTGATGGCCGTGCGATTAATTTAACGGAAGTTGAACATAATAATCAATATTTTACTTTACAATTAAAGGGTGCCGGTAAAACGCCTTATTCCAGAACTGCTGATGGATTAGCGGTTTTACGTTCTTCAATACGTGAATATTTGTGTGCAGAAGCTATGTATTATCTGGGCGTTCCCACTACACGATCTCTTTCATTAATATTGTCAGGTGATCAGGTGCTTCGGGATATTTTATATAATGGAAACCCTGCTTACGAAAAAGGAGCTATTGTATGCCGCGTCGCTCCTTCTTTTATCCGTTTTGGAAGTTTTGAAATGCTGACTGCCCGAAACGAACTTAAAAACCTGAAACAGTTTGTTGAATATAATATCAAACATTATTTTCCTGAAATCAAAGGCGAACCAAAAGAAAAATATTTACAGTTTTTTAAAACTGTAGCCGACAAAACACGTGAAATGATTCTGCACTGGCAGCGTGTAGGCTTTGTTCATGGCGTTATGAATACCGATAATATGTCGGTACACGGAATCACGATTGATTATGGACCTTATGGCTGGCTGGAAAATTATGATCCAAACTGGACTCCAAATACAACCGACAGTCAAAACAGAAGATATCGTTTTGGAAACCAGCCTCAGGTTGCACAATGGAATTTGTTTCAATTAGCTAATTCGCTTTATCCTTTAATCAATGAAGCGGAGCCTTTAGAGAAAATATTAGAATCATTCATTACTGATTTCAATTCAGATTACACAAAAATGATTTTATCCAAACTAGGATTATGTACTTCGGCGGAAAATGATGCTGAATTTATAACCTATTTAGAATCAAATCTGCAATTATCAGAAACCGATATGACTATTTTCTATCGCAATCTGAACAAAATTAGAAAAAGCGATTCGGCAGAAAAAGCATTACAAGCTATTGAAGATGCTTTTTACAAACCTGAAGAAATCAAAGACACGATTAAAGACAACTGGTTATTATGGTTTACCGATTATTTAGAGCGACTGAATCAGGAAAATACGTCTGATGAAGAAAGAATTAAACTTCAAAATTCAGTTAATCCAAAATATGTATTGCGAAACTATATGGCGCAATTGGCTATTGATGCGGCAGACAAGGAGGATTATTCTTTGGTAATTGAATTATATGAACTATTAAAAAAACCTTACGACGAACAGCCTGAATCTGAAAAATGGTTTGCCAAAAGACCGGATTGGGCACGTTCAAAAGTGGGCTGTTCTATGCTTTCTTGTAGTTCATAATTGAGTCAATATCATCACAGAAATAGAGAATTAAAAGAATGTAAAGCAATTTTAATGAAGTCAAAACTTAATATCACTGAATTTAGAAATAGATTAAAAGATAATACAAAAATTGGCAGACCTGATACACAATTATCTCTAGGAGTATTTTCGATTTTTTTTCTAAGTTCAAAAAATTTTTATGGAAATTTTGATGATTCAACTTTTCGACTCACAATAAATTATAATTTCACTTCAGGATTTTATATCCTCAAAGGCAAATATCAAAACATTGACCACAAACTAAAACTAAATTATATTATTGAACCTATAAGTAGAATTGGGCTTATTTGGATAAAATACTTTCCTTTTGTAGCTCTGATTGGTTTTAATTGCTTTTTCTTTTTTAATTTAAAAAACATACCAAATGAAATAAGTATAATTTTTAATTCATTTATAGTATTTATAATATTATTTTCGAGATGGGACATAAAAAGGAAAAAGAAAAACTTGGAACAAAAATTCATTGAAATATTCGAAATAGAAAAAACAAATAAATAAAACACACCTATTTAAAAACCTTTAATATAACATCGAGCGGAGTCGAGATGCTTTAACAACAAAATGTTCTCGACTCCGCTCGATGTGACAATCGTAATTACAATTCTATTTCAAAGTAATATAATCCATAATCATATTAGCATGAATACGTGAGTTTTCAATAAACCATTTGTGTGTCTGCATACCTCCACAAACTACTCCTGCTAAAAACAATCCTTCCACATTCGTTTCCATCGTTTCAGCATTATAAGTTGGAATTTTTAATTCATCATCTGACAAATCAATCCCCATTTTTTCAAGGAAAGACAAATCAGGTTTGTAGCCCGTTAGCGCCAGGACAAAATCATTTTTGATTGTTATTTTGCCTTCCGGAGTTTCTATTTCTACTTCATTCTCCCGAATTTCAGTAATATTCGATTCAAAATAAGCTTTTATGCTTTCTTCGGCGATTCTGTTTTCAATATCCGGTTTTACCCAATATTTTACCCGGTTATTGATTTCGGTTTTACGAATTACCATCGTTACATTTGCTCCTTTTCTCCAACATTCCAAAGCTGCATCTACTGATGAGTTATTCGCTCCAACAACTAAAACATCTCTAAAAGCATATTCGTGAGCTTCTTTGTAATAATGGCGAACTTTTGGCAGCTCTTCACCTTTTACATTCATTTCAATCGGAATATCATAGAAACCTGTTGCTATAATTACATTTTTAGCTTCGTAAATACTTTTATCGGTTATTACTTTGAAAAGTGAATTTTCAAGTTTTTGAACCTGATTTACATTTTCAAACAGATTCATATTGAAATTAAAATAACGATGAATATTTCTGTAGTATTCCAAAGCTTCCTGACGACCCGGCTTGGGAGCCAGACAATTAAATGGAATATTACCTATTTCGAGTCTTTCCGCCGTTGAAAAAAAGGTCATATACAAAGGATAATTGAAAATACTGTTCACAATTGCCCCTTTTTCGATAATCAGATAATTCAGGTTTTTCTTTTGAGCTTCAATTGCGCAGGCAAGCCCAATTGGACCTCCTCCCACAATAATCAGATCGTATGAATGTGTCATAAATTGTTATTTTTCCCAGTCTTTAAAAGGATTTTTGCTCAAATAAGCATTGTAGTAGCGCTTATCATTTGTAACTTCATCTCCTAGCCAGTCCGGTTTTTCAAAAGATTCCGTTTCAGATTCCAGTTCGATTTCTGCCATTACCAAGCCTTCATTTTCTCCATAAAATTCATCGACTTCAAACACATGATTACCTGATTTTATCTCAAAACGTGTTTTTTCAATCTTCCCCTTTTCACATAATTTAAGCAATTCCTGTGCTTCGTCCAGCGGAATTTCATTCTCCCATTCAAAACGCCTCATTCCGCCATGATGGCCAATTCCTTTTATTGTAATGAATCCTTTTTCACCTTTGATACGAATACGCACTGTTCTTTCAGGAAGTGAGCTTAAATACCCCTGCGCTATTTTATTTTGGACGAAAGCCTGTGCTTTGAATTCGTCAGATTTCACAAGAAACTTTCTTTCAATCTCAACCATTAGTTCTGCTAATTAAATTTTATGCAAGTTACTTAATTTAGCGCTAAACTGAATTCGTTTATTCGGATTTTGAGAAGACAAAAAAGTGATTTTATCAGGCCTTTTCAAAAAAAGCGGAATCCCAGTTTTTAGTTTTACTGTACCACAATTGTCCGTTTAAAACTTCCAGCGGGCAATCAATGTTATTAGTATAAAGCGCTCCGGTACCTAATCCCTGAGGCATATCAGAATTTTGCAGAAATGTCCATTGCGCAATTGCATTTAAACCAATGTTGCTTTCCAGTGCCGAGGTAATCCACCAGCCGATATTGTATTTTTCAGCGAGCGCAATCCACTCATGAGTTCCTCTGAAGCCGCCTACAAAACTTGGCTTCAAAATAATGTATTGTGGTTTGATTTTTTGCAAAAGTGCTTCTTTTTCTTCAAATGAAAATACTCCAATCAGCTCTTCATCCAAAGCAATAGGAAAAGGAGTGTTTTTGCACAACTCTGCCATACTGTCAGTATTGTTTTTTTTAATAGGTTGTTCTATACTATGCAATTCAAAACCAGACAATTGATTTAATTTATCTAAAGCTTCATTTGAAGAAAAAGCACCATTCGCATCTACCCTTATTTCTATTTGTTCAGCAGTAAAATGAGTACGGATAAAGCGTAATAAATCGAGTTCTTTTTGAAAATCTATTGCCCCAATCTTGAGTTTTATACACGTAAATCCCTGTTCAAGTTTTTCCTCAATTTGTTCTTTCATAAAAGCTTCTTCTCCCATCCAGACTAAACCATTTATAACAATTGATTTAGAATTATTGGTAAAATCTGAAGGAAATAACACATATGGATTTTCATTTTTCAGAGACAAAAAAGCCATCTCAATACCGAATTGAATAGAAGGAAATTCAAGTAATTTTTCCCAAAGAACAGTTTCTCCTAAATGAATATTCTGGCAAACCCAATTTAATTTCTCTTCATAATCTTCTCTGTCATCAGCGCTCAGTCCTCTTAAAATACCACACTCTCCTATTCCTTTTTTACCGTTTTCTTCCAGTACAATAAACCAGGTTTCTTTTTCGGTCATAATACCTCTTGACGTTCCCGAAGGACGCTTAAATTCGAGCATGTATTTGTGGTAAGTAGCTTTCATATAGTGTGTATGTTTTTTAAACAATAAAGTGATTATAAGAAAATTTAAGTCAGCTTTGCGGGCAAATTTAAATAAACCTATAATCACTTATATATTGAAAATATTTTAATTATAAAGCTTCAAAATGCGATCGAAGTCGGATGAAGGAAGGCCTGCTTTTTTGAAAAGAGCAAAATCCTGTTTTGTTTTTTCTATCCAGCTTAGACTATCAGTAACGTTTTGAGACTGGTATTTTTTATAAATTGCTTTTGCCTGACCGTAATCATCGCTAACTAAATATGCATGAGCCAAATTTAATTTTACTAATAATTCGGTATCGTCCAGTTTTTCGCCTTCTTTTAAAAACTTAATGGCTTTTGCATATTGTTTGGTCAAAATATAACTATATCCAATAGAACTGTAATCAAAAGCTGTAGCTTTTCCTGCTGCTATAATTGTATTTAGCTTCGGAATTGCTTCGTTATATTTTTGAAGTCTAATTAAAGTATTTGCCTGAGTACGCAAATCATTGTAAACGTTTTTAGAAATAGAGGCATCATTATAACAGGTATTTCCAAAATCTTTATAAACCTTTGTTTTTTCTATCGCCAGCAATTTTTGGAATTCACCATAACGGTATTGTTTCATGATTTTATCTAAAATACAAACACAAAAATCATCTGAATTTGCCATTTTTTGTGCCATTGTAGAAGTTTTGCACAAACTGACGATTTCATTCTTATTATCGACATTCCAGCCACGGTTTAATTTCGTATCAACCCACGGCACTACTTCTAACACTATTTTTTGTTTCAGTAACCAGTTTTTGCTTTCGAAGCCAAACCAGATTGTAGTAGTATTTGAATTAAGGCAGGAAGATTTATCAAGTGATAAACGTTTGGCATCTTTACTTACAGGTTCTGTCTGGGCATGACAGGCATCGCTGACTTTTCCGTTATCAATATATTTTTTAGCATTTGAATCTGAAGTAAAAAGTGCATAAGTGCATTTGTCATCACCTGAAATTTTCGACATCAGTAATACTGCTCCTGCCGATCCCTGTCCTATCCCGTAAGGATCCGGAATTGCTTTTAGTACCGAAACAAGACTGTTTGTCATTTGCTGATTTTCATCAAGAAGCGTCACCCGGTAAACTACTTCGGTGGTTCCGACAGGTAAATCTTCTGTTTTTACAGTTATCCTGTCGCCAGCAGATACTATTATTTCCTTTGTAGTCGCGCGCTCTTTATCCCAATATCCATCTTTTTGGGCGGTAACATTATAAAAAGAACTAATTAAAAACAAAACTAAAATCTTCTTCAAATTCATCTTTTATGATTTAATATGTTTTAGCCCTGATGGAAACGGCATCCTTTTGTGGCGGGGTTCGCCACAAAAGATACAGTGTACAGCAGGAAATAGCTTCTAAAAAACAATTTCAATGCCAAAATTAATTTCAGTTTAAATGTTAAATCTCTAATAAAAAGCCTGAATTTATTTTAGCCTGAAAAACAGCCTGAAAGTAACATTTATCAATCAGGCTCGTTCATGATTTTTTCACGATACTTTTTACCAATTAACAGGGTCATGTTTTTCTTATAATCATCAACCAGCCATTCACGGTAGTTTTTACTACACTGACTCAGGCATTTTGCATAACGCTTGATACGACATTCAATATCATCATCAAGCTCCTTTGCTAATGCTTTTGCTTCCTGCAGTGTTTCTGTATTGTCGACACACATTGCAGCATGCTGGTCTAACGATTTATCTAATACAATTTTGGAACGCAAATTTTGCTTAATCGCGAGTTTGTGTTCTTCATCAACATCAAACGTAACATCAGCAGTTTTACTGAATTTGGCACGCAATTCAGGTGGCATGCTGTATTTGAAAAACATTTCGATTTCAGTATCATCACGTAAGTTCTCCAAATAAAATTCAGGAGATTTAAAGATGTGCTGCCAGTTTACCGGCTCGCTCCATAAACCAAAACGGGCTGCATTGTTACCTAAATCAATAACTGTAAATTCATCCTTACCAGGCAACTTTCGGGATCCGCGCCCAATCATCTGGTAATACAATGTTAATGACTTTGTGGCTCTGTTTAAAATAATTGTTTCAACAGTAGGCTCATCAAATCCTGTAGTTAAGATTCCTACAGAAGTCAAAATAGCATCCGGAGTTTTTTTGAACCATGCCAAAATCTCTTTGCGTTCTTCTGAACTGCTTGTATTATCAAGATGCCTGATGTCGTAACCTGCTTCTCTAAAGGTATCATATACGTATAATGAAGTATGAATACCGTTATTAAAAATTAAAGTCTTTTTACCTAAAGAACGCTCAGTGTACGCATGCAGTAATTTTTCCTGCATCATGGTATTGGTATATAAATCATCAGAAGATTTTACAGTATAATCTCCGTTGATACCTACCTTTAAAGAAGTCAAACCAACATCATAACTATATGTTGTAGCCCTTGCAAGGAATCCTTTGTCAATTAATGAACTAATGGTATCACCCACAATAAGTTCATCATAACTCTGGTGCATCGGTAATTTTATATTCGAACTCAAAGGCGTTGCGGTTACTCCAAGAATAAAAGCTTTTTTGAATGAGTTTAATAGTTTTCTAAATGAATTGTAATGCGCCTCATCGATAATTACCAAACCAATATTATCAAGATGTAATTTCTCATCGTTAATACGGTTTTTTAAAGTCTCAACCATTGCCACAAAACATGAATAATCGTTTTGATCCGGCAGTTCCTTTACCTTACTGTTAATGATTTTATTGGAAACACCAAAGCCCTTCAGCATTTTTGAAGTCTGCTTACAAAGTTCGATACGGTGTGTAAGAACCACTACTTTTTTATCATTATTGGCTAAATAACGACGAACTATTTCGGAAAAAATCACTGTTTTTCCACCACCCGTAGGTAATTGATATAATAAATGATGTTGAGCAGGAGCATTGTCTAAACGGTCAAAAATGGCATCAATATCGCCTTTTTGGTATGCGTAAAGTTCTTTTTTCTCTTCTCTTTCTATTTCTAAAGTGTTATGGGACATTGTGATTTTTGGATTTTTGCAAAAATACACCTAAAAAACAGTTTTTCATCTTATTTTAACCTAAAATAAATGTTTTTTTTAAATAAGATTTTTTTATAAGAAACGCATTTATACGTCTATTTTGTCTAAAATAGCTTCAAATTCATATTTGTTTTTCCATTTTTGCTGAATAGTTTCTTGTTGAATTGCAATAATTCTTGCTTTAAATTCGCTTAAAACGCCATTAGAAATCACAAAATTTACAGCCTGCTCAAAAGAATTGAGAATGCTTTTATAAAACAATTCCTGTTTTATGAAGTTTCCGGATGAATATGTTTGGGCTATTTCAATATTATAGAGCATAATATCTGCAATTACAAATGGGTCAACTCCCAAAAGAATAAAATGCTTAATGATTTTTTGAGCTACAGAACGGCGCATTTTTGCTTTTGGACGCCATTTAGCCCCCGGCTTTTTTACAGGAAAATATTCATGAGAAATTTTAGTTTTGCTTTCCTGCAAAAGCTTGTCTTCTTTTGGATTAAAAACAAAGTCATAAAAGACCTTTACAGCACTAAATTTCTCATACAGCTCAATAATCTGTTCTTCGAGCTGTTCTTTATCCAGTTCTGCTAAATATTTTTTTAAATCACGCTTGCTCATACTCAAAGTTTAGGATTACAAAAGTAAATTACTTTTATTATACATACTCTAATAATGGGGGATAATACTTAATTTTGCGGTTTATAAATTAAAAAAAAGAAACACATGCTCAAGATTTTTAAAGTTACAGCTATTTTAGAAGGAATCTCATATTTAGTATTGTTCGCAAATATGCTTTTTATCAAAACTAATAATCCTGAACTTTACCACACTCTATTACAGCCGTTTGGAATGGGACACGGACTACTCTTTATAGCTTACATTGTACTGGCTGCTTTATTAAAAAAATCTCAAAACTGGGATTTAAAAACCTTCGGAATCATTCTTCTTGCCTCACTTATACCATTTGGAACATTTTATGTTGAAAGAAAGTATCTGAAAAATAATGCATAAGCTTTTGGATAAAATATTCAACTTTTTATATCCACTTTTTAGAGATTGGGGAATGAGCCGCAACTTTGCGTCCTACATCAGTCTGATCTTTAATATTGCCATCATGCTGGCCTTGGCTTATGCTATTTATTATGTAGCCAAGTTTGTTTTGGTAACGTTGACAGCCATTTTTGCACAGCGTACCAAAACCAAGTTTGACGATTATTTAATTCACAATAAAACAACAAAATACACCGCCTATTTAATCCCGTTTTTCTTTATTTACAAAGCTGTTCCCGTTATTTTGGACAGATATGAATATTGGGAACTGATGTTCGGAAAAATAGTCGGCGTTTATATTGTTCTGATTAGTTTATGGATTATCAGAACCATTTTTAATGCCTTGCGTGATTATTTAAAAAGCAAACCTGAATACAGCGACAAACCTATAGACAGCTTTGTTCAGGTTATTATGATTGTGCTTTGGATTTTTGGTATCGCACTTATAGTATCAACATTGTTTGGTATGAAAAGAGGTGAATTGCTGACTATTCTAGGAACACTTTCGGCTATCATTATCCTTATATTCAGAGATACAATCTTAGGATTTGTTTCGAGTGTTCAGGTAGCCATTAATGATATGGTTCGTATTGGTGACTGGATTACCATGGATAAATTTGGAGCCGATGGTGATGTAATCGAAATCAATCTGACAACTGTAAAAGTCCGGAACTTTGACAATACCATCACTACTATTCCAACGTACTCTTTGAGTTCGGATTCATTTCAGAACTGGAGAGGAATGCAAAAATCTGAAGGAAGACGCATCAAAAGACATATTTTAATCAAAAGCAGCAGTATTCGTTTTCTGAACAATGAAGATCTGGAACAAATGAAAAAGATCCAATTAATCAGTTCATATATTGAATCCAGACAAGCTGAAATTGACAAATACAATGATTTGCGCGGTATCGATAAAACTTTTTCTTTAAATGGCAGGAATATGACTAACCTTGGATTATTTAGAAAATACATTATTCAATATCTGGTCAACCATCCGGGGTTAAACAAAGACATGCATATGGTTTGCCGTCAGCTGCAATCTACAGAGTATGGCGTTCCTTTGGAAATTTATGCTTTTTCAAGTGATAAACGCTGGGCGAATTATGAGTATATAATGGCGGATATTTTTGACCACATTATGGCCTCGGTAATTTATTTTGATTTACAAATATTCGAATTACCTTCAAATAAAAGCCCTTTGGATTAAACTTTTCAAACCATATAAGTGATATAAGTTCATTTAAGTTTTACTTATGTTACTTATATGGCTATTTATTTTTCAATGGATTTTACTTCTTCAAAAATAAACTTCGGGTCTTTGTAATTAAGAGTTCCGGGTAGAAAACACGGAAGACTCATATACGTTCCTGTTACTCCGTTTCCTAAAAGCAATTTGTTATCTTTTTTCAATAAAGCAATCGGGATTCTTTTCCAGCCCCCGCCGTTTGAAATATAATGAAAGTCGCCTCTTAAAGTGTCTCCTCTCAAATCTCCCCTAACATCACCTGAATCTTTACCGATTTTATAATATGCTATTTCATACCGCCCATAAAAACGTTTATCACTTATATTAAGTGCTATAATCGCTGTGTCTTTATTGTTTACAGCCCTGTAGACAACATGATTGTATTTATCCTTTTCTTCTTTGGAATTGCAGGATATTAAAAAAGCAAGCGACAAAGAAACAATCGCATTTTTTTTTTTCAGCATGTTTTAAAAGTTTTTTTACCTTATAATTGATATATCTTCATGTAAATTTCCGTTACATTTACTTATATCACTTATATGGTGAAAGTTTATTTTACAAACGGTCTTTCACAAATTCAATCTTAGTTTTACCGTGTGGTTTTGGTTTTCCGTCTTCACCTAAATTAACCATTGTTGTATGATCAATAGTAATAATAATTTCGCGGGTCATCATGTTTCTTACAGCGCATTTAAGTACCAGAGAAGTTGTTCCGAATTTCACTACATCAATCCCAATTTCTACGATATCACCTTGTCTGGCAGAACTTTTAAAATTGATTTCAGACATATGTTTGGTTACTACTTTCGGATTTTCTAATTGTACAATCGAATACAAAGCCAGCTCTTCATCAATCCAGGCTAAAAGCTGTCCGCCAAATAAAGTTCCGTTCGGATTTAAATCCTGGGGCTTAACCCATTTTCTGGTATGGAATCTCATATTTTTTATTTTATAAGGGTAAAAATAGTTTTTTACTCTCATAATCGAATTATGTTTTTTTATTAATCCTTACGATTTCAATAATTCGAAAATTTGCTGCTGAATTATTTCAAAAATCATTTTTATAACTCCAAAAATTAAACTCAACGAAATGTTTTAATTTATGAACTTATTTTTTGCAGAATTTGTCAGTAACTAAATCCGGGGAAAATATTTTTATAGAAGATATTTTTATAACTTTAAATAAAAACCATGAGCGACAGAGACACTTTTTTAAAAGAATTCAGAGGCGAAACTTTAGGAACCGTAAGCGCTCAGTCATCAGCAGACGAGTTGTTTCAAAATCAAACCATTAGACCCATTTTAAAACTTCAGAATGATTTATTCATCGCTGTTTTTATCAATTATGTGAATAAAAACAAAGCTGATTTTTATTCTTATACAGTCGAAAAGAAACTGCAGACTATTGAAAACTCCATTCAAAAAGATATTAAATTCAGAAATTCATTAAAAGGAATTGTGATGGCACTTTTTACCGTTGAAGAATATGAAACTTATATTAAAAATTCTTCCGACTTAAATAAACGCATGATGAATTTATTGATTGACCGATTGAAAAGTCAGGTGCAGTTGTTTGAATTGGAATCGAAATAGAATATAATTGACCTTATTTATGGCAATAAAAAAAGCACATTAAAAAAAATTAATGTGCTTTTTTTTTATTATTTTTTAATCTTTAGTAAGCATTAACTCCCTAATATATTTAACTGGGGCACTTCCAAAGCTTAAGAATTTCTCATGGAATTTTTTTAGGTCAAAATTCTGTCCTTCTTTCTTTTTAAACTCTTCCCTCAAATTATAAATTTCTGTATATCCTGTAAAATAAGAACATAATTGAACTTGTGACAACGTTACGCGCTTCCATTTTCCTTCTGCTTCTGCCTGCTGCTGAAAAGCTTCTTTGATAAGCAAATCCAAAGCAGCCTCTTTAGACATATTTTTTGTGTGAACACTAATATCTAAAATCGTATTGCAGGTTGCTCTTAAATTCCATTTATAATACATCAGCCACATTTCATCAGAGTTTTTATAACCGCTTTCCAGCATCATCTTTTCTGCATAAACGGCCCAGCCTTCAACCATGGCGCCATTTCCAAAAATAGATTTGATTATACTTGGGGACTGGTTACTGTAAACCAATTGCGTATAATGTCCGGGAATGGCTTCATGAATATTTAAAATCTGCAAAATGTAATCATTGTATTCTCGTAAGTAACTTTCTGAATTTTCAGCCGTCCAGCCAGACATGCTTCCTACATTATAATATGTATTTGCATTTTTATCGTAAGGTCCGGGAGCAGATATAGAAGCGCCGGCAACTCCCGCCATATAAGCAGGTTCTTTACGAACAACCAAAGGTTTTGACGGATCTATGTATAATAAATCTTTCTTCTTTACGTAAGCTGTCAGTTCAGGAATTTGTTTTTCGATTTCAGACTGAAATTTCTCCGGAGTAGTGTGTTTTAACGAAATCTGATCAATTACCTGTTTGATTACATCCAGTTTATCTGTCGGTTTAGGAGTATTTCCTTTGTATTTTGCCCAAAGTTTATTGGCGAGAGCAAACATTTTATCATGAAGGTCTTTTTTATGATCAAGAGCAATTTTATAAATTTCATCAGTTGAATAACCGGACTGAATATCAAAATTGAATTTTTTAGCATATAAATCAGCTCCTAATCTAAAAGAACGGGGTGTTTTGTTTGACAGATTTTTCAGCCAGTTCGCATAATCGTTAATTGCTTTTACAGAAACTTTTGCTTTGTCCTGAATTTGTTTTTTCTCCGCAGAAGTCAATTTACTTTTTTCCAAAGCAGTATTTAAATCAGCATCAAAAACAGACGAACCACCTAAGTTTTGACCAATCGCTAATTCAGTATGTTCTACAGTAGGATTTTTGATATTCTTTTTAGCCGTCTCATAATATGCCGGAATATTATTCATTTTAGCATTAAAAGCATGCAAACGAATTTCTAAACTGTCGTAATTACCATTTAAAATTTCAGCGAAAGCCCCACAAACATTATACCCGGATGGATCCCATTGTGATGATTTCAATTCTTTAACATTGAAAATAGTTGATTGCAACTGATTTTTTATCATGTGATAATCCGTTTTATTATTATCCGATAAATCTTCAATATCATATTGTTTTAAAGAATCTAACTGTGCATTAGCAAAATCGAGTTGTTTTTTATCTGCAGCAGCATCCGGAATCACCAAAATGCTATCTAATTTGTGATAACCGACTGATGAAGCCCAACCCGGATTAATTTCCCATAAAGCGATAACAAAACCATCCTTGTATTTATTGAATTTTTCATCCAAAGCATTATTATCATTGGATTTATTACTCTTATTGCAGGAAAAAAGAATAGAAAACGTAATGACTAAAACGAATCTTTTTTTCATATTCAAAATTTTAAATGAAAGTTTAAATAATTTAAAATGCCTTTTTTGTTAATAGGCCAGTAGATCCATAAGCTCATTTTCAAATCGGTTCTTTGGTAAAAACTGATCTTCCAAAGCTTTTGTAAACGGAATCGGAGAATCTAAACTCGCAACTCTTTTTACAGGACCGTCCAGATATTCAAAACATTGCTCCATAATTAAAGCCGAAATATCGCTTGCAATTCCACCGAACAAAGTATCTTCCTGATAAATAATTACTTTTCCTGTTTTTTTAACCGATGCAAAAATAGTTTCGGTATCCAAAGGCTGCAAAGTTCTTAAATCAATCAAATCTGCTTCTATTTCAGGATTCTTTTCCAAAGTTTCTAAAGCCCAGTGAACCGTAGCTCCAAAAGCAATAATCGTTATCTTTTTTCCTTCTTTTATGAGAGCTGCTTTTCCTAACGGGATGGTATAATAATCATTTGGAACATCCTGGTAAACGCTTCTGTACAACAGTTTATGTTCAAAAAATAAAACCGGATTCGGATCATTTATTGAGGTATTTAATAATCCTTTCGCATCATAAGGAAAGGCCGGGTAAACCACTTTTAATCCCGGGGTTTTGGTAAACCAGGCTTCATTTGTCTGCGAATGAAAAGGTCCTGCCTGAGTTCCGCCACCGCAAGGCATACGTATTACGACATCGGCTTTTTCACCCCAGCGGTAATGTGATTTGGCTAATAAATTCACAATCGGATTAAAACCGGTTGAAACAAAATCGGCAAACTGCATTTCAACAATCGCTTTATAGCCGTTAATTGACAATCCCATTCCGGTTGAAACCACTGCACTTTCACAGATTGGAGTATTTCGAACGCGGGCTTTTCCGAAAAACTCAACAAAACCATCTGTTATTTTAAAAGCTCCGCCATATTCTGCAATATCCTGCCCCATAATAACAAGGTTATCATGCTTCTTCATAGATTGTTCTAAACTTTTCCTAATAGCATCAATAAAACGAATATTTTGAGATTCTGATGAATGACTGAATTCATGATATTGATAAGGCTTATAAACGTCGTCTAATTCTCCTTCATAAGTTGGTACAATTTCAGGTTCTGCATTAGCTATGGCAAAATTATCCTCAATTTCCTGCTTAATTTCATTGTGAAGCTGATCATCAAATTCTGCGGTTAAAACTCCGGTTTCTATCAGGAATTTTCGATAATTTGTAACCGGATCTTTTTCACTCCATTCATCCCTCAATTCCTGGGGAACATATTTTATACCGCTCGCCTCTTCATGACCACGCATTCTAAAAGTTTTAAACTCTAATAAAACGGGATGCGGATTTTCCTGCATCTGCGCTTTCAGTTTTGAGAGTTTGTTGTAAACTTCGAGAATATTATTTCCGTCAATAATATGGCTTTCCATACCATAACCAACACCTTTGTCTGCTAAATTTTCACAGCAATATTGTTCGTTTGTTGGTGTTGAAAGTCCATAACCATTATTTTCGATGATAAACATCACTGGCAATTTCCAAACTGCTGCTATATTTAAAGCCTCATGAAAATCACCTTCGCTGGTTGCGCCTTCTCCGGTAAAAACGGCTGTGATTTTTTTATTATTCTGAAGTTTATTCGCTAAGGCTATGCCATCAGCAATTCCGAGTTGAGGCCCCAGATGCGAAATCATTCCGATAATTTTATATTCCTGAGTTCCAAAATGAAAACTGCGGTCTCTTCCTTTTGTAAACCCATTTGCTTTTCCCTGCCATTGCGAAAACAATCGGTGCAGCGGAATATTTCTTGAAGTAAAAACACCCAGATTTCGGTGCATTGGCAATACATATTCCGATTCATCTAAAACAGCTGTAACACCAACCGCGATTGCTTCCTGACCAATTCCGGAGAACCATTTGGATACTTTTCCCTGTCGAATCAGGATGAGCATCTTTTCTTCGATTAAACGGGGTTTCAGAATTTTTTTATATAAATCTAATAGTTGAGCATCGGTTAGGTCTTGTCTGTAAAAGATCATTGGGTTCTGTTTTTAGTCTTCCAAATATATTAAATTTTAACAATTCAAAACCAAAAGTTAAATAAATACATTTTTAAACAAATTAGGTAGGTTTTACTAAAACGAGAAATACAAATGAGGATAAGTAATTTTCAGCATAAAATTTATTTAAGCAACAAAATAAGGAGACAATATATCTTCAAAATTATATAATCCTTCTTCTTTATCTTTTAAATTTTCGGCTACAAATACAACTCCGCTGCCAAAAGCTTCACGGGAAATACTTTCGTGAATCAACCTTACTGTTTGAAAAGGAAATCCAAAAACAACTTCATGTTTGCCTACAATTCCGCCGGCCCGAACTGAATTTATATCATTTTCTTCTAAATCCAGCGTTTCTGCAATCTTGAGGGCTGTCCCTGAAACCCCGTCTTTTCCTTTAAAATGTTCTTCAATTATTTCGATATCAACCCAGGGAGCTATCTTCTTCAAAAATTTAGAGGCAAATAATAAATAATTGACACCAAGTGTAATATTTGGGCTCCAAAATACAGTTGTAAGTTTAGAAAGAGATTTTAAAAATGTTTTTTCTTTGTTTGAATAATGAGAAATTGCAGAGATGATTTTTATCTTTCGAATACTGGCTTCTTCTCCATAACTATAAATTCCCGAAGCTGAAGAAAAATCAATTATTGCATCAACAGGCTGTTTATCCAACAGTTCTGCTATCGGAGTGTTTTCACTTGAATATATTTTTCCTGTTTCATCAGAATCAATTCCAAGATATTCTGCAGTGGTACGATTCTCCAAAGTAGAGCTTCTTTTCATTACCCATTTAAGCGTAAAATTTTTGTTTTGCAATAATACCGAAGCGACTGCTTTTCCTGTTTTTCCAAATCCGATTAGTCCTACTTTCATAATGCTCTTTTTTATAAAAATAGAATTTTCTATTTAAAAACTGGTGATTTTCAGAATTATTAACATGTTTTTAAAGTAAAATAACCTTGAAATTAAAGTTTAATCAAATTACGGCATACTGTTTTAATGTTAAATTATCGCATGAAAAACGCATTTTTATAATAAATTTTAAAATTCCAAACTAAAATATTCTCTACCTTTGTTATAGAAGGTTGAAACCTTTTTCTTAAATAAAAATGTAAAGTATGCAAAACATTCCTAGTGTAGACTTACGTGATTTCCTTTCGGACGACCCGGAACGTAAACAAAAATTTGTAAATGAAATCGGCAGTGCATTTGAAAACATTGGCTTCGTTGCCTTAAAAGGTCATTTCTTAGATGACAAACTGGTAAACGAACTTTATGGCGAAATTCGAAAATTTTTCGCCTTGCCATTAGAAACCAAGCATAATTATGAAATTCCCGGAATTGGCGGACAAAGAGGTTATGTTTCTTTTGGAAAAGAACATGCCAAAGGACGCAAAGAGGGAGATTTGAAAGAATTCTGGCATTTTGGCCAGTACGTTGACAAGGATTCGAAATGGGCTTCTGAATATCCTGACAACGTTGAGGTTAAAGAATTACCGCGTTTTAATGAAGTTGGAAAAGAAGCCTATCAAATGCTTGAAAAAACAGGCGTTTATGTTTTAAGAGCTTTGGCTTTACATCTTGGTCTGGATGAGTTTTATTTTGATGAATATGCAAAAGAAGGAAACTCTATTTTAAGACCAATTCATTACCCACCAATTACTACTGAGCCTGAAAACGCAATTCGTGCAGCTGCTCACGGCGATATTAATTTAATCACTTTATTGATGGGCGCTCAGGGAAAAGGACTTCAGGTTCAAAATCATGACGGCGAATGGATTGACGCTATTGCTGAAGATGATGAATTAGTAATTAATGTAGGAGATATGTTGTCAAGACATACTAACAATAAACTAAAATCAACTATTCATCAGGTTGTAAATCCGCCAAGGGAATTATGGGGAACTTCCCGTTATTCTATTCCGTTTTTTATGCATCCTGTAAGCGATATGCGTCTGGATTGCTTAGAAAACTGTATTGATGCCGAAAATCCTAAGAAATTTGAAGATATTACGGCTGGAGATTATCTATACGAACGCTTAGTAGATTTAGGTTTAATAAAAAAATAAACTTATTGAATTCCAATATTAAAATTCCAAATCCCAATTTAATCCGGGGTTTGGAATTTAATTTTTATAAATTACATTTATTGGAATTTATTTTTTAAAACAAAATTTATGGACTTTAAAGACCAACTTAAAAATTTATTTCCCGATCATATTGAGTCTCATGAACCTGAAGAAGTTCAGGAACAAGAACATGTATTATATGTTCAAAAAGAGCCAATGATCTGCAAATTCGAAAAACGAAAGGGAAAAGCAACAACGATTATCGAAGGTTACGAAGGAAGTGACGAAGACTTTAAAATTCTGGCGAAGGAAATTAAAACCAAACTAAGCGTTGGCGGAACTTTTAAAGATGATTCAATTATCATTCAGGGTGATTACCGTGATAAAATTATGGCAATTTTAAAAGAAAAAGGCTTTAAAACAAAACGTGTTGGTGGTTAAAAGGTTTTAAATTCCAATCATTTATTATAATCTCATCAACTTCGAACTTTAGCAATTCAAAAAAATGATCCAGGCATCAGAATTAATACTTAACCCCGACGGAAGTGTTTATCACTTGAACCTTCGTCCTGAACATATTGCACACGATATAATTTTTGTGGGAGATCAAAACCGTGTGGAAAAAATCACTCAGTTTTTTGACTCAATTGAATATTCAACACAAAAAAGAGAATTTAAAACCCAAACCGGAATTTATAAAGGCAAAAGAATTACAGTAATGTCAACCGGAATTGGACCTGACAATATTGATATTGTTCTAAACGAATTGGACGCTTTAGTTAATATTGATTTGAAAACCCGTCGGCCAAAAAAAGAACTGACTTCATTAAACATCATCCGAATTGGAACTTCTGGTTCTTTGCAGGCAGACATTCCTGTAGACAGTTTTGTAATGTCTAAATTCGGGTTAGGATTAGACAATATGCTTCGCTCCTATCTCATTGATAAGGTTTCTCATGTTGCCATAGAAGATGCTTTTATCATGCACACCAACTGGGATATCCGAAAAGGAAAGCCTTACGCGATTACCTGTTCTGAAAAACTGGAAAAAATTATTGAAAGCGACCGGATTTTTAAAGGAATTACTGCTACAGCCGGTGGCTTTTATGGCCCTCAGGGACGTATTTTGCGTTTGAATATTCAGGATGAAGAATTAAACAACAAAATGGATAATTTTGATTTCAATGGTGAACGAATTACCAATTTAGAAATGGAAACCGCTGCCATTTATGGGCTTTCGGCGCTTTTAGGTCATAATGCGTTATCTTTAAACGCCATTATTGCCAATCGCGCTTCGGGAACTTTTAGTGAAGATCCGTATAAAGCGGTTGATGAACTTATTGCTTATACGTTGAATAAATTAGCTGGTTCTTAAATTAGAGAATTAGTCAATTTGAAAATTAGATAATTATTCTAAATCATGATTTTAAGAGTTGCCAGACATACTAACAATCTCAAGGAAATTGAAAATTTTTATATCAAGATCTTAGGTTTTGAACTTTTGGGAGGATTTCAGAATCACAATAATTACGATGGTGTTTTTATTGGAAAACCTGATTTGGGCTGGCATTTTGAATTTACAGAATCTGAAACGAAAGCGAATCATATTTTTGATGAAGATGATATCATAGTACTCTATCCGGATACGATTTCAGAACACGACACACTAATTAATACTATTTTAAAAAACAATATTCCAATAATAGAAGCTGTAAATCCGTATTGGAATGAAAACGGCAAAATGTTTTTAGATCCGGATGGTTATCGCATTATAATATCTCCTTTAAAAGCAGCAAATTGAATTAAATAATGGAACAGGAAACACATAAAAAAATATTATTCAGATACTATAGCGATTTATTGGAAGATACAGTCGTTGAAACGATGTGGGCGGAAATTATTGATTTGGAAAAAGGAATCTTCAAATTAGATAATATTCCTTTTTTCGGACCTTTAATTGCCACAGATGATATTTTCTACGCTGAATATGACGAAGACGAAGAAACGCTCGTTTACAGAAAAACAATAGAAAGTTTTGGAAATTCAATTCTTCAGGTAGTCATTTTAGAAAAAGGTTTTGATAAGGAAATAATCAGAGAAGAATTAAAATCTATTAATTGTGAGTCTGAAGGTCTCAACGAAACCTTATTTGCAGTAGAAGTTTTATACGATACCGATTATTCAATTGTAAAAAATCTTTTAAGCCAATACGAGTTGCAGGAAATTATAGAATTTGCCGAGCCGTGCCTTTCAGAAAAACACAGAACAGATTTATTAAAAAATTAGAGAATGTGGCAATTTGATAATGAGATATTTTTAAATCTGAGAATTAAACAATCTAAAACCTAAACAGCTTAAAAACATATCAAACAACTTAACTTAAACTTAAAACTATAATGAAAACAGTAAAAATTGTAGGTGTTCCCGAGCACTTCAATTTGCCATGGCAGATTTGCATTGAAAATGGCGAATTTGAAGCTGAAAATATTGATTTACAATGGAAAAATATTCCCGAAGGTACTGGTAAAATGTGCCAGATGCTGCGTGATGGTGGAGCTGATATTGCTGTAATTTTAACTGAAGGAATTATAAAAGATATTATTGCCGGAAATCCAAGTAAAATTGTTCAGATTTATGTTCAGTCTCCTTTGATTTGGGGTATTCATGTTGCTGCAAAATCTGATTTTCATACCATAAAAGATCTGGAGAATAAAAAAGTAGCCATATCACGATTAGGTTCCGGATCGCAGTTAATGGCTTATGTAAACGCACATGAACAGGGTTGGGAAACAGATAATTTACAGTTTGAAATCATCAATACAATAGATGGTGCTGTTGAAGCCCTGACAAACGGCAATGCTGATTACTTTATGTGGGAACGTTTTATGACCAAACCTCTTGTAGATCAGGGAATTTTCAGACGTGTGGGAGATTGTCCAAGTCCATGGCCTTCATTTGTAATTACAGTTCGGGATGAATTTTTGAAAAAAAATCCAAAAATAGTGCAGAAGATCCTTGAAATCATAAATACTACAACCCACAATTTTACACAAATTCCGGATATTGATCAGACCTTAGCTGATATTTTCAATCAAAAACTCGAGGATATTCAGGAATGGCTCAAACTGACACAATGGTCGCAAAAAAATCTAACCGAAAAAGCGTTTATTAAGATTCAAAATCAGTTATTTGATCTGGGTATTATTGATAAAAAAAGTACTTTTGTTGAAACCGTAAAAGCAATGTAATAAACACTGCTTTTTAATGCTATGATAAAATTTCCAAAAATTGACTTTCCACAATTAAAATCCAAATTACAGGTGAAATCTCCCTGGGATAGGATTATTATTATGCTATTAAGTCTTTTGATTACCATTCCGGTCTTTATCATATTGCACCAAAACCTGATTGACTTAAAATGGTCTTTTAATTTAGACCGTATTTTTATTTTTGTTTTTGTTTTTGCAGTTATTTACTTTCTCCTGATGCTGTTAAGAACTATTATATTAATTTGTATTGCTTTATATTTACTAGTTTTATTTTACGGAACAGTCATCGGAAATTATGGTTTTACCGAGATATCTGAAGACTACAATTCGATGATTTATACCATGTCTGACAATCCTTTCCCTCAGGATATCATTGTGGCAAAATTGCTTCCGTTTCCTAATAAAACCAAAATTATAAATGCCATAGAATATCAGAATCCTAAGGTTCGGAATTTTGCGATTATGGCAACTACAAAACATTTCAAAGGCATAAAAGGTTATTCAGATTACAGAACCATCATTCAGTGTTTTGCGGTTTTCAAAGAAATTAATCACCGATGGAATTATGTTAATGACCCAAAAGAAGGCGATTACATTGCTACAGCTACTGAATCCTTAGAATATTTTTCAGGAGATTGTGATGATCATTCGATTTTGATGGCAGCAGCAGTTCGCTCTATTGGCGGAACACCTAGATTAATTCATACCAAAGGACACATTTATCCCGAAATACTGATAGGATCCTTAATTGATCTGGAAAAAGTCAATTATCTGATTAAAAATGTACTTTTTGTAAAAGAAAGTAAAGGAAAAATAATTCATTACCATATTGATGAACGCGGTCAGGTCTGGATGAATCTTGATTATACCGCCAAATATCCGGGAGGTCCTTTTATGTATGAAGAAATTTTGGGGGCTTTGACGCTTAATTAGAAGGTTCTTATCTGAAGAAAATAAAAAAGCCTGTTAGAAGAAATTTAAATTCCAGACAGGCTTTTGATACATATTGCAGAAACTACTTCTGACGTTTCTTCAAAACTTCAATAACATCATTTAACTGATATCCTTTTGCCTGCAATAAAATCAGGTAATGAAAAAGCAAATCGGCGCTTTCGCTTAAGAATAAATCATCGTTATCATCTTTGGCTTCAATAACTACTTCTACAGCTTCTTCTCCTACTTTTTGAGCAATTTTATTAATTCCTTTTTCGAATAAAGAAGCGACATAACTTTTCTCAGAATCAGCATTCTCCCTGCGGGTTTTGATTGTATTTTCTAACTGGGAAATAAAGCCATAATTAGCATCATTTGGCTCTTGCCAGCAGGTATCTGCACCCGTGTGACAAGTTGGCCCAACAGGTTTTGCCTGAATCAAAAGCGTATCACCATCGCAGTCATTTTTAATACTTACCAGATTCAAAAAATTACCGCTTTCCTCCCCTTTTGTCCAAAGCCTTTGTTTGGATCGGCTGAAAAAAGTCACTTTTTGCGTTTCTATTGTTTTTTGAATTGATTCTTCATTCATATAGCCCATCATTAGGACATTTTTGGTCTCTGAATCCTGAATAATTGCCGGAATCAGTCCGTGAGAGCTTTTGATATCTATGTTCATATTTTTTTTAGTCTTAAGTTGGAAAGTCGAAAGTCTTAAAGATAAAACTATATTCGAACTTCTATTTTATTATTTTTAAGTTCTTGTTTTAAGGCTTTGATTTCAATCTCTTTAAAATGAAAAACACTCGCAGCCAAAGCCGCATCTGCTTTTCCTTCTTTAAACGAATCAACAAAATGCTGAATATTCCCCGCTCCTCCCGAAGCAATGATCGGAATATTAATTAATCCTGACAATTTAGCCAAAGCTTCGTTTGCAAAACCTTTTTTAGTTCCGTCATTGTCCATAGAAGTAAATAATATTTCTCCTGCACCGCGTTCAGCAACTTCTACAGCCCAATCGAATAAATTTAATTCTGTTGGTACTTTCCCTCCTACCAAATGTACGATCCATTGTCCGTCAATTTGTTTAGCATCAATTGCAACTACAACGCATTGGCTTCCAAATTTTTGAGCCAGATCGTTGATCAATTGTGGATTTTTCACTGCCGATGAATTGATTGAAACTTTATCAGCACCATTATTCAATAGGATTTCAACATCTTCAACAGACGAAATTCCGCCACCAACAGTAAACGGAATATTGATTTTCTCCGCCACACTTCGTACCATATTAACTAACGTTTTTCTACGTTCTTCCGTTGCTGAAATATCCAGAAAAACCAATTCATCCGCACCTTCAGCCGAATAAATTTCAGCCAGTTCAACCGGATCGCCCGCATCACGCAAATCTACAAAATTTACGCCTTTTACGGTTCTTCCGTTTTTTATATCTAAGCAGGGTATGATTCTTTTTGCTAACATTTTCTTTTTTGTTAATTGATAAATGTAGATGTGAAATGTTATTTTGTAAAATATCAAATTTCACACTACATTTTACATTTCACCTTTTACACTTTACCAATAATATAATTCTCTAGTTGTTTCAACGTAATTCTTCCTTCATAAATCGCTTTTCCGATTATCGTTCCTTCACAGCCTAATTCGGCTAATTTTGGGAGTTCATCGAAAGTTGAAATTCCACCCGAAGCGATTAATTTTATTCCTTTCGCTTCAGCTAAAATTTTGCCGTACAAATCAAAACTTGGTCCTTCCAGCATGCCGTCTTTTGCGATATCAGTACAAATTACATACTGAATTCCTTTGTTTTGGTAACCCTGAATAAACGGAACCAAATCCTCATCTGAATCTTCCAGCCATCCTGAAACAGCTACTTTTTCATCTTTCGCATCAGCACCTAAAATAATTTTATCAGAACCATATTCTGCAATCCACTTTTCGAAGATTGTTCTGTTTTTTACAGCAATACTTCCACCTGTAATTTGATTGGCACCACTTTCAAAAGCAATTTTCAAATCGGAATCAGCTTTTAATCCGCCTCCAAAATCAATTTTTAAACTAGTTTGTGTTGCAATTTGCTCCAATATTTTATAATTGACAATTTTACTCGATTTTGCACCGTCAAGATCTACCAAATGCAGATATTCAATTCCGTGCGCTTCAAATGATTTCGCTACTTCAAGTGGATTTTCATTATAAATTATTTTGGTATCGTAATCACCTTTGGACAAACGAACGCATTTTCCGTCAATGATATCTATGGCTGGTATTATTCTCATTTATTTAAGTCTTAAAGTTGAAAGTCTAAAGTCGTAAAGTCTTAATTTTTGATTGTCGATTAACGATTTTTGATTTCAGATTTTCTAAATTGATATTGTAATTGATTTTTGAACTTGATATTGATTAAATTTTTAAGAAGTTCCTCAATATTTTCTCCCCCACATCCCCACTCTTTTCAGGGTGAAATTGTGTTCCGTAAAAATTATCCTTTTGCAAAGCTGATGCATATTCTACATCATAATTTGTTGTAGCTATGGCTTCAGCGCATTTTGGAGCGTAAAAACTATGTACCAGATACATAAATTCATTTTCAGAAACACCTTTAAACAAATCGGTCTTTAAATTGTAAATCTGATTCCACCCCATTTGTGGCACTTTAACTTTAGAAGTAAATTTAACCACATCAACATCAAAAATCCCTAAACCTTTTGTGTTTCCTTCTTCCGTTGAATTGCACATTAATTGCATTCCGAGACAGATCCCGAAAACAGGCTGTTTTAATGTTGGAATCAAACTATCCAAACCGCTTTCTTTCAGTTTTTTCATAGCATAACTCGCCTCGCCCACACCCGGAAAAATCACTTTATCTGCCGACTGAATTTCTTCGGGATTATTGCTCAAAACTGCTTTAAAACCAAGTCTTTCAATAGCAAACATAATGCTCTGAATATTTCCTGCTCCGTAATTTATGATAACTATTTTCATTTAATTTTTTGTTTGTTTTGTTTCAGGTTCATGTTTCAGCTGCTTTACAGAACGTGAAACTTTAAACTTAAAAACAATTTTTAACTCTGTTACAAATCAGTATAATGAGCGATCATTTTATTCACCAATCCGTTTTCATTAAAAAACATAACTTCAACTGCCATTTTATTCATAACCGATTTATAATAAAGTGCAACCGAATCAATACCGGATGTAACTTCTATCAATTCAAAATGCAAATCAGGAATTTTGGTTAACGCTTTTTCCCAGTATGCCCTCACTTCTTCTTTTCCCTGGATTGAGCCACTTTCTATTCCTGCAGCCAATTTTAACATTGGCGTTGTAATTTGAATATCATCAGCATAATGCTTCATGATATCTTCTAAATCATGCGAATTCCAGGATTCAATCCATACTTTGGCAAACTTTTTCGGTTCCATTTCTTTTTTGTTTCAGGTTTCAGGTTTAAAGTTACACGTTATTCAACAGAACCTGAAACTTTAAACCTGAAACAATTTTTTTTACAGCATCCCTTTCGTTGAAGGCAAAATCATTTTCTCTGTATCTCTTTTTACCGCTACTTTTATGGCTTTTGCGAAAGCTTTAAAAATAGCTTCAATTTTATGGTGTTCGTTATCGCCTTCCGCTTTGATGTTGATATTAGCTTTTGCGCCGTCAGAGAACGATTTAAAGAAGTGGAAAAACATCTCAGTTGGCATTTTGCCTACCATTTCACGTTTAAACTCGGTTTCCCAAATCAGCCAGTTTCTTCCTCCAAAATCAATGGCAACCTGCGCTAAACAATCATCCATTGGCAAACAGAAACCGTAACGTTCAATTCCTAATTTATTTCCTAACGCTTTTGCAAAAACCTCTCCAAGCGCAATTGCTGTATCTTCGATTGTATGATGTTCATCAACCTCTAAATCTCCTTTAACAAGAATTTCCAAATCCATTTGGCCATGACGGGAGATTTGATCTAACATATGATCAAAGAAAGCAATTCCGGTATCGATTTTACTTTTTCCTGTTCCGTCAAGATTCAGATTAATGTAAATATCCGTTTCATGTGTTTTACGGGTAATCGAAGCAGAACGAGACTCTAATTTCAAAAACTCATAAATCGTTTTCCAGTCGGTTGTCTGCAAAATAATCGTTTCATCTAACTCTTCACGTTTCGATGCAATTTCAGTACTTCCCGCCCCCTCAGTCAGGTTCATGAAAATGGCTTTTGCTCCCAGGTTTTTAGCCAGTTCAACATCAGTTAAACGATCTCCCAAAACAAAAGAATTAGCCAGATCATAGTTTGGATTGTCTATATATTTCGTCAACATTCCGGTTCTGGGTTTGCGTGTTGGTGCATTATCCTGAGGAAATGAGCGGTCTACAAAAATATCATCAAACAAAACACCTTCGTTTTCAAAGGCTCTTAAAATAAAATTCTGTGTTGGCCAAAACGTATCTTCCGGAAAACTATCAGTTCCCAACCCGTCCTGATTGGTTACCATTGCCAGTTCGTAATCCAGTTCATTGGCGATTTTAGCCAGATATTGAAACGCTTTCGGATAAAACTCTAATTTATCCAAGCTATCCAATTGATATCCTTCAGGTTCTAAAACAATCGTTCCGTCACGATCGATAAAAAGTACTTTTTTCATATTATATTATTTTGGGCGTGTCCCTCCGGGTCGGGCTTTCGGCTATATCTTTTGTTCCGTTTTCTCTTCACAAAAGGATGCCGCCTCTATCCCTCACGCAAAACGGTTTCGAGATATTTATAATTTCAAAAATCTATTTCAACGACTTCAATTCCTTAATCAAAACAGCATTTTCTTCAGGAATACCAATGGTAAAACGAAGGCAGTTTTCGCACAAAGGCTGCGTAGTTCTGTTCCTGATCACAATTCCTTTTTCAATTAACTGATCGTATCGTTTATTCGCATCATCCACTTTTACCAACACAAAATTAGCTTCTGTTGGATATACTTTTTCAACAAAAGAGACATCTGCCAAAACTTTAAGCAATGCTGACCGTTGTTCAATGATAGAAGCTATTTCCTGTTTTATTTTTTCACCATCCTTCAAACGTTCAATTGCTCTTTGCTGCGTCAGTTCGTTTACATTATACGGAGGCTTGATTTTATTTAAAATTGAAATAACAGCTTCTGAACCATAACAAACGCCCAAACGAATTCCCGCCAGACCGTACGCTTTTGAAAGTGTCTGTGTGATGACCAGATTTGGATATTCATCAATTTCAATCAGCCAGCTTTCTTTATCCGAAAAATCTATGTAAGCTTCATCAATTACCACTAAACCTTTAAAGTTCTGAAGCAATTTCACTACACTTTCATCTGAAAATGAGTTTCCGGTTGGATTGTTTGGCGAACATAAAAAGATGATTTTTGTATTGTCATCTACTGCTTCTAAAATTTTCTCAACCTGAGGCTGAAAATCTGTCGAAAGCAAAACTTCCCTGTTTTCTACGGCATTGATATTCGCCAGAACGCTGTACATTCCGTATGTTGGCGGCAACGAAATAATATTATCAATTTTCGGTTCGCAAAAAGCCCTGAAAAGCAAGTCCAAAACCTCATCACTCCCGTTTCCTAGTAGAATCTGGCTTTGTTTTACATTCTTATTCTTAGCTAAAATTGCCTTAACCGAATTTTGTTGTGGATCCGGATAACGGTTTACTCCATTTTGAAACGGATTTTCATTCGCGTCCAGAAAAATCATTTCAGCTGTATCAAAATCTTCAAATTCATCGCGTGCGGACGAATAGGGTTTTAAAGATTTTACGTTTTCACGTGTGATTGTATTTATATCGAAGGTACTCATTGTTTTATTTTTTTTAGAAATGTAGAAGAAAGACTTTCATCTTGCTCATTTTCTTTTTTCTTGCTTCTTTTCTCTTTTTACTCTAAATTCTTTAATCTCAAGGTCACAGCATTCTTATGCGCCTGTAAACCTTCTGCTTCAGCCATGCGTTCAATAGCCGGTCCGATATTCCGGATTCCTTTTTCTGAAATTTTCTGAAATGTCATTGATTTCATGAAACTGTCCAGATTCACACCACTGTAATTTTTGGCATAACCGTTTGTAGGCAGCGTATGATTGGTTCCCGAAGCATAATCACCGGCACTTTCCGGAGTATAATTTCCAATGAAAACAGAACCTGCATTTACAACACCATTACAGTAAAAATCATCGTACTCAGAACAGATAATAAAGTGCTCCGGACCGTATTCATTGATAAGCTCCAAAGCAATTTTGTCATTTTCAACGAAAATCAATTTAGAATTGGCGATTGCTTTTTTAGCAATTTCTTTTCTTGGAAGTTCTTCCAGTTGAATCTCAATTTCTTTTTCAACTGCAGCAATAAGTTTTTTCGAAGTCGAAACTAAAATTACCTGACTGTCAGCTCCATGTTCTGCCTGTGATAATAAATCTGAAGCTACAAAGGCAGGAACAGCTGTATCATCAGCTACCACTAATAATTCTGATGGGCCTGCAGGCATATCGATTGCAACACCAAATTGAGTTGCCAATTGTTTGGCCACCGTTACGAACTGATTTCCGGGACCGAAAATTTTATACACTTTCGGAATTGACTTTGTTCCAAACGTCATTCCGGCAATAGCCTGGATTCCGCCAACTTTTAATATTTTAGTTACACCGCATAAATTCGCAGCATATAAAATCGCAGGATTAATTTTTCCGGTTTTATCAGGAGGCGAACATAAAACAACTTCTTTAGCACCTGCAATTTCAGCAGGAACAGCCAGCATTAAAACCGTTGAAAACAAAGGAGCAGTTCCACCCGGGATATATAAACCAATTTTTTGGATTGGTCTTTTTTCCTGCCAGCAGTTAACACCTTCAATCGTTTCAATCGAAATTCTTTCTGCTTTTTGTGCATAATGGAATTTATAAATATTGTTTTTTGCCAGTTGGATTGCTTCTTTCAATTCTGTTGAAACTAAAGTAATTGCTTCTTGAATTTCTGCCGGGGTTACTTCGTAATTGTCTAAAGCAATTCCGTCGAAGACAGAAGTGTATTTAGCAACCGCTTCATCTCCTTTTTTCTGTACTTCTTTAAATATTTCTTTAACCGTAACTTCAATATCATCGATTGTTTTCGTAGGTCTTTTTAATATTTGGGACCATGTATCCGGTTTTGGATTATTTATTTTATTCATAATATTTTCAATATTAAATTCCAAATTTTAAATTCAAAATCCCAATTCTGTATGATTGCAAAGTCCACAAAGTTTGGAATTTGGACTCGAGCGATAGCGAACAGCGAAACAATTTAAAAATTTGTAAATTCTTTTTAAAGTACCATTTTTTCGATTGGGCAAACTAAAATTCCTTCAGCTCCGGCTTCTTTCAACTGATCGATTACATCCCAAAAAGTATCTTTATCAATTACTGAGTGAACGCTGCTCCATCCTTCTTCTGCCAATGGAAGAACGGTAAGGCTTCTTAAAACGGGTAAAATTCTGCCAATTTCATCAATCTTATCGTTTGGAACGTTCATTAAAATGTATTTTGAATTACGGGCTCTTAATACGGACTGGATTCTGAACTTTAAGGTATCAATGTGTTTTTGAATTTCCGGAGAAACTTTTGGAGAAACCGCTAAAACGGCTTCACTTTTCAGAATTACCTCAACTTCTTTCAGATTGTTTTTAAACAAAGTACTTCCGCTTGAAACAATATCAACAATCGCATCGGCAAGACCAATATTAGGTGCAATTTCTACCGATCCTGAAATCTGATGAATATCAACCGTTAATCCAAATGAACCAAAATATTCATTCACCGTATTTGGATACGAAGTTGCAATTCTTAAACCCGCCAGATCCTGAACCGAATTGTATTCAAAAGTTTTAGGAACCGCAACAGAAACTTTACATTTTGAAAATCCCAACTTCTGAACCACTTCGATTCCTTTTCCCTTTTCAACCAAAAGATTGTCACCAACAATTGCCAAATCTACTACTCCGTCAATTAAATATTGTGGAATATCTGAATTTCTTAAATATAAAACTTCAAGAGGAAAATTCGAAGCTTCGGCTTTTAACTGATCGATGCCGTTGTTGATTGAAATACCACAGTCTTTTAGGATTTGGATGCTGTCTTCGTTTAAACGACCTGATTTCTGAATTGCAATTTTTAAAGTACTCATTTTTCTTTTTTTGTTTGATTAATAGTTTGAGTACAAAGAATAGGGAATAAAAAACCCGTTTGATGTACTCAAACGGGTTTTAAAATATGATGATTTACATCCATACATTAACACATCGCCTGAGAGCAATTATGAAAATGATGATGATGCAATTGGTTTATAAACATTGTTGGTTGTTATTTTATTCTTTGATTCGGTTGCAAATATACAGGTTAATTTCATAAAAAAGCAATTTTTATTTTAACTTAACAACAGTTTATTGTTAAAAAAAAGATTACACCTCTTATCTCACCATTTACAAAAGAAAACTGTTTGCTTCTTCGTTAAATTCTAAAACTACTGTTGTGCCTTCATTAATTCTGCTTTCTATCTGAAATTTAATATCGAGCAGTTCTGTAAAACGTTTTACGATAGACAATCCCAGCCCTGTTCCCTTAATTTCCGGATGTACTGATGAATTTGACCTGAAAAAGGGACTGAAAATGGCTTCTAAATCTCTTTGTTCAATCCCGATTCCGTTGTCTGAGATTTTACAAATTATTTTATTATCATTTTTATAAACAGAAACAGATACTTCCCCGCCTTCATTTGTATATTTGACAGCGTTTGAAATGATATTCCTTAAAATAGTTGCAACAAGATAATTATCTGAATTGATGTAATAATCTTTTTGAGCATCAAATTTTACATTGATTTTCTTGCTGTTTATTTTGCCAGAATTTAAAGTTATAACATCCAAAATTACAGCGTTGAGATAAATTGACTCATGCAAAATATTTTGTTTTTGATTCTCAAACCTTGCCAGCATAAGAAGCTGATCAACTAGTGTATTCAAATGATCGACTTCATTGATACAATAATTTATTTTTTCTTGATATTCTTTATTGTCCCTGGGCTTTCTAACCAATACTTCCAGCGTTCCTTTAATCACGGTCAAAGGTGTTCTGAGTTCATGGGAAGCATCTGATGTGAATTGTTTTTCGCGCTCCACCGCATCCTCAATACGGTTTAACAAATTATTTATGGTTTCTGAAAGTGTATATAATTCATCACGCTGTTTAGGCAAAGGAATCCTGGTTTTTAGATTGTCCTTTGTAATCATCCCGGAAATACTTGTAATTGCATTGATTGGTTTAATGCTTCGTCCAGCGAAAAAACGTGCAATTAAAAACAATATCACTAAAATTACAGGAAATGCAATTAACAGCGTCTCAAAAAGATTATGTAAAACTTTAGCTGAATCGGTCAGGGGCATTGCAATTATCAAATAACCGATTTTTTTTGATTTTATATGAAGTGGAACCTGAATTTGTCTGACTGTACTGTTTAATAACTTGGTGTCAAATGTCTTATAAAACCCAGCGTCCTCATGGAATATCAGTATTTCATTTTTTAAATTAGGTGATTTCTCGATTATTTTTTTGTTCACATTTAAAAACTGGACGAAAACCGGATTTACGTCTACCGAATTATGTTCTCGTTCTTCCCATTCTTCAGCATCCATTAAAATTACCACATTGTTCTCAATTCTGATTTCCTTTAAGTGATCCTCAATCTCGATCATTAAGTTTTCATCAAGATGTTTATAAACAGTAAATTTTACTGTTGAATAAATAGCGGAGAAAACCACCAGAATTAACAAAGCAGTTATAAGGATATAATTTAAGGCAATTCTGTTTTTAAAAGAGAGCTGTATCATTACTTAATCATTGGCGATGTAACCAACACCGCGTATTGTTTTTATATAATCTTCCTCAATTTTTAAATTCAGTTTTTTTCTGATAGCGTTAATAAAAACGTCAATTACACCTGTATCATATTCAAAATTGATATTCCAGACATCTTTTAAAATCTGGTCACGCGTACATACTTTTCCTTTATTTTTAATTAAATAAACCAACAATTCAAACTCTCTTTGTGTGAGTGGGATTTCTTCATTATTTTTTAAAACGATATATTTCGACAAATCAATTTTAATTCCCCCTAACGACAATGTTTCCGAACCTTTTTGATATCTGAAATGTACTTTGATGCGTTCAGCCAGTTCTTCAAAACTAAATGGCTTTTTGATATAATCATTGGCCCCTGCTTTTAAACCTTCAATCGTTTCTTTTACAGTGTCTTTTGCCGTCAAAAAAATAATGGGGGTTGTCTGATTTTTAATCCTTATGGCTTTGCACAGATCTATTCCACTAATTTTGGGCAGCATCCAGTCCAGTAAAATCAAATCAAATTGTTCGTTTTGAGTCAATTCAAAACCTTTTAAACCATCATTTGCAGTTGTTATCTGATAGCCTTCTTCCTGTAGTCCCTGTTGCAGGAACTGAACAATTCCTAACTCATCTTCAACTATTAAAATATGCATCGCTACTTTTAATTAAGATTAATTTTCGGATTTAAGTTTATTTTTTGTCAAAGATAAATGTTTTGTATTCGGGAAAACTTAAAATCATCACAATAGAAAAAAAAAGCCATTATCTTAAGTAAATATTAAGTTCACACTAAGTAAGGTTAAGTTTTATCTTAATCACCAATTAATCAACCGGAATTAATTTTGTAAAAAAAACCTATGACTTTCTACAAGAAATTTTCGCCTTTTTACAACCTTGGCCTATTTTATTTTGTTATCAGTCTTCTATTGCGGATTGTGCTTTTGTTTCATCCTATAACACAAAGTAATTTTTCTTTATCAGACAGCATTAAAATCTTTAGTCTGGGTCTGTTGAGTGACTTTTTTGTGTTTGTGGTTCTGAGTTTTTTTTTATGGCTTTATTTAATTTTTATTTCAGATTCTAAATACAATAAGCCTTCAGGTTATATTATTTTGAGTTTTCTAACTCTATTATTCTTATATGCAGCCTCAGGAAAAAGTATTATAGATGAATACGGTGGTGTATTACCAGAAATTGTTCTGCTTTTTATCGGAATCAAAACGGTGTTTTTTGCAGTCTTTTTGTTTATTCCGAAACTGAAAGGAAAAATCAGATTCTGGTTATTTACGTTTGTTATTTTTCTTTATGTTCTATTGATTCTGCAAAATGGAATAAGTGAATTTTTCTTCTGGAATGAATTTGGGGTCAAATACAACTTTATTGCTGTAAATTATCTGATTTACACCACTGAAGTTATCGGAAACATCATGCAGTCTTATCCTGTTATTCCTATATTCTCCACGCTGTTTTTAGCGACAACAATCATTACTTATTTTATTGTAAAAAAATCAGGTATCTATATTGATGAAATTCCGGATTTTAAAACGAAACTTACGATTTCAGGGATTTATATTGTATTGTTTTTAGTTTCCTTAGCTGCAATTCCAGCTTTAGCCAAAACAGAAAATTCAAAAAATGTCTTTGTTAATGAACTGCAATCTAATGGTATCTATAAATTTTATCTGGCTTTTAAGAATAATAAACTGGATTATTTTAAATTTTACAAAACGCTGCCAAATAAAAAGGCATATGTAATTCTAAAACAGCAGTTGCCCGCTATTTCAGGACAAAACACAAATCAAAATATTAAAAGCGATTCTCGTGAGAACCATAAAAACGTAGTCCTGATTACAATTGAAAGTTATAGCGCCGAATTTCTGAAATCATACGGAAACACTCATAATATCACCCCTTTTTTAGACAGTCTGGAACGAAAGAGCTTGCAATTTACCAATTTGTATGCTGCAGGAAACCGCACTGTTCGTGGTCTCGAAGCCGTAACTTTATGTTTGCCTCCTTCTGCAGGAGAAAGTATTGTAAAACGCGAAGACAATAAAAACAAATTTTCTACCGGAAACATTTTTAAACAAAAAGGATATACTGTAAAATTCATGTATGGAGGCGATGCTTTTTTTGATAATATGAAAGATTTCTATTCAGGTAACGGATATGAAATCGTTGACAAATCAAACTTTGCTCCCGAAGAAATTTCGTTTTCGAATGTTTGGGGCGTTTGTGATGAAGATATGTACAATAAAGCAATAAAGCTCATGAATATTGAAGCAAAAGAAAACAGACCTTTCTTTAATCATATCATGACAGTGAGCAATCACAGGCCTTTTACTTATCCTAACGGTAAAATTGATATTCCGGGAGATTCAAAATCACGCAACGGAGGTGTAAAATATACAGATTATGCAATGCGAAGATTTTTTGCAATGGCACGCAAACAGTCCTGGTTTCAAAACACTGTATTTGTGATAGTTGCTGATCATTGTGCTTCGAGTGCGGGAAAAACCCAGCTTCCATTAGAAAAATACCGAATTCCGGCTTTTATTTACAGTCCGGGAATTAAGGCAGAAAAGTACAATAAACTGATGTCGCAAATAGATTTAATGCCTACACTTTTTGGATTATTGCATTTTGACTATGAAAGCAAGTTTTACGGGCAGGATGTTTTTAAATCAGATTATAAGCCCAGGGCATTTATTGCTACTTATCAGGATTTGGGAATGATAAGGGACAACATACTGACTATTTTATCTCCAAAACACCAGGTCAGACAATATCAGCTTAATTTGGTTCTGACAAAAGGAATTTCACCTGAATATCAAATTCATTACGAAGAAAAGCCATTAAACCCAGAAAGAACCGATTTAGTAAATGAAACTATTTCATTCTATCAGACTGTTTCAGATATATTGAAACGAAAAGCATACCAAAAATAATAAGACTTTTGGTGTTATGAAACCTAAACTCTAGCCCTGATGGAAGCGACATCCTTTGCTGCCGGGGTTCGGCAGTAAAGATATAGCGGACAGCAGGAAAATGCTCCTAATAAAACCCTAAATTACTACATATCAAAACCTTATATTTGATACAAATTCTTACCTTTGAGAGAAAGAGCTTTTTTATAATGAGAAACGTTTTAAAAAAATACAGCAACAAAACAAAAGCCGCTTTTATATTACTGATTGTAATGCTAATCATTTTACTAAACAACTTTAATACACTACGGAATTCCAAAAATGTCAACGAAAATATTAACACTATTTATAATGACAGGCTTGTAGTTGCTTATTATATTTTTCAATATGCAAATGAGCTTCATTATATAAAGGCGGAAGCACAGAAAGAAAATCTGAATGATATTACGAAAAATGACGAAATTAAAAACGCCTTGAAAATTATACATACCATTGATGATTTGTATTTTAAAACGGTGCTGACTCCTAAGGAAAAAATTCATTTTGACAGTTTTCTGGCTTCCTGTTCTGCGATTAACAAAGATGTGCAGAATAAAAACTGGAGTCATATTGATCCCCTATGCGACAAAGCTTTAAACACACTGAATCAGCTTTCTGAAATTCAGGTAAAGGAAGGAAAAGTAAAATTAGCCAGTGCCAATGCTATGCATAGCGGTAATAATACGCTGGGACAACTTGAAATTGCTTTACTTGTTGTTTTGGGCGGAATTACTTTTTATTTGCTCATTATAAAAAAACATAAAAGAAATATTAAAATTCCAGGATCGCCAAGTCTTAATTAACCAATTCTTATTTCTGCTTTTTATTAAATTTTTCGGCCTCTTTGTCAATCTTCTTCAGATTCCGTTATTTATGATAAACTAAATATCCGCTTTGATATTTTTTTTTCATGCTTACAAATTCAAAACACAATTACATGTTTTATATATTTCTTGTAAAACATAAATACAGAATAAAAATCTCAGATAAAAATATCTAAAAAATTAAAAAAATATTGAATTAGTTCAATGTTTTTTTAAAATAAATTTATTATTGATAATTTTTTAGTATTTTTTTTAAATATAATTTAATTTTGTATTAAAATTTTATTTAAGTTTACAAAATGAATAATTATTGAAAATCAACAATTTAACGTATTTGAAATTTCAGTTTTACAACCTCATTTTAACCAAACCAAATTATTATGAAAACAAATTTTAAGTTATTTATCATGTGTTCCATTATTTTGTTCGCTTCTTGTGAAACAAATGATACTCCTGTAAAAGAAAACGAAATGGCTACAGAATCTCAGGAAACAACAACAGAAAATAAGTCTCTGACAGCAAAAAACAGTACCGTTACAAATGAAAATGCATTACGATCTGCTGTTGCTGCTGCTGTTGCAGGGGACGTTATTACAATTAGCGGAACAATAAACCTTACAAAGACTTTAGAATTAGCCAAAAGCGGAAGCTCAAGTTCAAAAATCAGTCTTACAGGTGGTACCCTGAATTGTTCCGGACTACCTTCTGGCAGCTGGGGTGTAAAAGTAAATGGCAGCTATTGGAACATCACCAATATGACGATTAGAAATGCTCCTGACTGTGGCATAGTTTTTCAAAATGGCGGATATAATTATGTTTATAATGTATCTACATTATCAAATGGTGATTCAGGTTTGCAAATTTACAATGGCGGACATGATAACTATATTCTTTCCTGTAAATCAAACGATAATTACGATGCCGCTAATGCCGGAGAAAATGCTGATGGTTATGCATGTAAATTATCTGCAGGCAAAAACAATGTATTTGAAAAATGCTCTGCCAATCATAATTCTGATGACGGATGGGATTTATATGGCCAGCCATATACTGTTACAATTAAAAACTGCACAGCCAGTAACAATGGTTTTGGAAGTAATGGAGATGGAAATGGCTTTAAATTAGGAAGTGCCGGACAAAAGGTAGCGCATACAGTAACAAATAATACTGCAACAAATAATTTAGCATGGGGTTATGATGGTAATGGAAACACCGGACATATTACAATTACCGGCAGTGGAGGATCAGGAAATAAAAAAGGATTATTTACAAGACTATATTAAACTATCATTAAATACTAAAACAAAGGCAGCTTTTATAGAGCTGCCTTTGTTTTCTTAATAAATATTCTTAATCATTTTGATTCTGCATTCCGAAAAGATTTCCTTTTTGGAATAATTTCAAATCTTCTTTTAAAGCTTTGCTGTTACGTTTTGTAAGTTCCTTCGAATCTAAATCACTTAAATCAGGCTTTCCGGCATTTACCCAGGCTGTGTACCAAAAACTCGCTGTTGCTGTAATGGCTTTTTTCATTTGTTTTTCGACCATTCCGTTTAATTCAGTGTGCAATTTTGCAGCATATTCATCTGAAAATCTGGCCGAATTATATTTGCTTTTCACGATTTTACCTTCAGCATTCACTAAGAAAACCTGATTTTCAGGAGTTGAAGTTCTTAGTTTTTTGTCCACTGCCAATAGTGTCTGAACCAGACTGTGGGTATCTCTGATCATGTCCCATGTTGCTTTATGAACATCCTCATAATATTGAGCTTCCGGTACATTTAATTTATAATTTTTAACAAACAACTCAGGCAGTCTGCTTTCCCAAAGAGAGTGAATTCCTTTTTGATTGCTCAACTGTCCATCATGGTTAGCAGAAGTGTGCAGTGGCATATGCGCATCGCCAATGTAATGCCCTAAATCTGCAGCCAGAAATAAAATTTCTGCCCTATTTTTTTCTTTGAAAGCTTTTGTCAATTTTACCATCATTTCTTCAATATACCAGGGTAAAATTCCGTTATCGTTCAGGAATTTTGTGTCATATTTTTTAGTTGCTTCTTCTAAAGTCTTAGGCAGGCTATCAATTGAAGTACTGAAATTTTCCAAATCGATATAATGCCTCGGGTTTTCATCTTTGTACTTTAAAGCATACTTTCGAATATCCGGAACAGAAGCTTCCTGCGTTATAAAATCGATATGATTGTAAAAAAAGACTTGTAATTGTTTTGGAAGTGCCATTACTGCTGCTTTATTGATCCGTTCGTGGCCGACAATTCCCCATGACAGGGTCATAAATCCAATTCCAATGGCGAAAAATGCAATTAGTTTGGGTTTAATTTTAAAGTTTTTCATTTGAAGTTTATTTGAACTGCAAATTTATTTATTTTAGAGATAATTCAAAATAGTGCTGATTAATATTACGCTAATTTAATTTTAATCAAATCCAACCCTGGTTTATCAACAAGTTTGCATTAAAGTTGTTTTTATAACGTTTTTCAAAAGTTTGTACTATTTTTACTTAAAAAAATAAATGTATATGCGCCAAATTTATTCAGGTATTCTGTTTCTTGCTATTTCGATTTGTTCCGCACAGGACGATATTGTACAATTAAAAAATGTGAGTGATACGATTCTGAATACAAAGAGAATTTTAACAGTTCCTGATCCTCTAAATGGAATAAAAACCATGCAGCAACTATTTCCCGGAAATTTTTATAACCTTTCGGATGATAATATTTTTATGAGCTGGAAATGCACGAGCTGTAGTCCTGAATATTACAAAGATGTGAATGGAGTTGAAGAAGACCCATTATTTCCTTATGCTGAAGGTGTGGCAACAAGGCTTGAAAATACAATAAGCTACAAAGACTCTAAGGGAAATGAATTCAAAATGCTGGTTTTCAATCACTCCGTTTATGATGCCGATGGCTTGCAAACAGGTCGTTTTAGTGGAGGGCTATTAGGATTAGCAAAATTTTCAAAAACCGGGAATATCTGGGAGATGAAATCGTTTCAGCCGGCAGTTGCTGCTTTTGGAGCTTTTTCAAGAGTTCCAGTTTTGAAACTGGCAGAAATAGGCGAAGATCAATTTGCTTTTTCGCTCATACATGCTAATGGAGGTGCGGGCGGGCCCTATAATGCTTTCCTCTACCTTATTGCAGGTTTCAACGGAAAATACCAGACTTTAATGGAAGTACCAGATTACAGACTTTCTAATAATGCAGAAGGCAGTACGGAATGGTCCAGTACATACAAAGTTGTAAATGATGGTAAGAAAAAGTTTTTTAGGGATTTTGCCATTACTACTACCGGATTCTATAAAAAAGCCAAAGGAACAGAAGATGACTTTGAAATTGATATGCCAAAAGAGTTAAGCGAAATGGTAAAGACGAAAAAGCAATTTAATTTTGTTATTGAAAGGCGATTTTCATTTGATGGAAAATGGTATACAGTTGTTGGTAAACCTGCTGTAAAATTCTCAAATATTAAATAAATCATTTCAGATAAAAAATTGACAGCAGACCAAAACCCGCAATAAAGATCCAAAGAAAAACGCCTTGCAGTAAAGGCTTTACCCCTACTGATTTTAAAGTTTCATTATTTAAGGTTGCCCCAATTAAAAACAGTGTTATTGTTAAACCAATCTTAGCTATTCCTACAATACCCGGCGTCAGAATAGCGATTTGTGGTACATAAGTATTTAATATCATGGCCAAAATAAACAATCCAATAAAATACGGAATCTTGGTTTTTGAATTTTTATTTTTAAAAATAATTGCGGTTAGAATTGAAATCGGAATAATCCATAAAGCTCTTGCGAGTTTTACGGTTGTAGCTACTTGTAAAGCTTCTGCCCCATATTTATTGGCCGCTCCAACAACTGAACTCGTGTCATGAATCGCAATGGCACACCATAAACCAAACTCTCTCTGCGATAAATCCAATTGATGACCGACGAACGGAAAAACAAATAAGGCAATAGCGTTTAAAATGAAAATAACCCCCAATGCGATTGAAGTCTGATTTTCATTCGATTTGATTGTTGGCGAAATGGCTGCGATGGCACTTCCACCACAGATTGCGGTACCACACGAAATCAAGTGTGATGTTTTTTTCTCTGTTTTCAGCCATTTCCCTAAAAGTGTTCCGAAGATAAGTGTGCTGAAAATTGAAAGAACAGTCAATAAAAATCCTTCTTGCCCTGCAGAAATGGCTGATGAAGCATTCATTCCGAAACCTAAACCTACTACCGAAAATTGCAATAGAAATGTGATGGCTTTATGATTGAAGGCTACAAATGGGTTTCCGAATACATTTACAATCAGGACTCCCAATAATAAAGCAACTGGTGGTGAAATAACTGAAAATAAACACAATACGATTACTGCTCCAAAAATAAGCTGTTGAAGAAAAGGATTGACTTCAAATAAATGGGCGACGGTATGCTGATTCGTTTTCAAAAATAAGGAATTTTGATATTTCCTTACAAAGGTCTTCCGTTTATAGGTAATTCGCCAATTGTAAAATACAATCGGCTATAACTTCAGGTTATAGTAAGCCAAAATATTTTGAATAAACAGTTCAGACAAAGCATCTGATTTTCCTAATAATGTAATGATGTAAAAGTATCTTTCAATTGTTAAATTCTCTACATCTAAAACTATCAGTTCATTATTTTTAAGTTCCTTTCCTACTGCATGTATTGACATAAAAGCAAAACAATCTGAATTCAACAAATAAGATTTGATACTTTCTGTATTTCCTAACTGCATTTCGATTTGCAGATCGGATAATTTTACACCAACTTGTTTCAAAGCATATTCTATAACTTCAAGTGTTCCGGAACCGCGCTCTCTTGTAATGAATTTTATTGCTTTTAAATCTTCAAGTGAAATTTCGTTTTGCTTTGCCAAAGGATTTTGAGCACTGCAGACCAAAACTAGCTCATCTTTTATAAACGGGACATATTTAATCAACTGATTTTTAGATTGTCCTTCTACGATTCCGATTTCGATTTCCTTATTGATTAAGGCATTTTCAATCTGTTCCGTATTTCCATTGAGTAAATTAACTTTAATATCCTGTTGTTTCTGATGAAATCGCGCCAAAACAGGCGAAATAATATACTGTGAAATGGTGGTGCTTGAACCCAATCGTAGTAATCCCTGACGCTCATTGCGAAACGAACTCATATCAAAGTCGATTTCGCGATAAATTTCGAAGATGTTTTTAGTATGCTTCAGCAGAATTTCTCCTGCCGGAGTTAAGGCTATTTTGGATCCGTTTCGTTCAAAAAGCTTGATTTTATAGGTTTCTTCAAGTTCCTGAATGTGTTTTGAAACTGCCGGCTGCGAGATATACAATTCTGTTGCCGCTTTAGTAAAATTAAGGCGAAGCGCAACGGTATAGAAAACTTTTAGGCGGAAATCCATATTTTATTAATATTTTCCTATTGCATCAACACCAGTTTCAGAAAATCTTAATATTTCTGTTGTAATTGGATATCCCGAATTATTGTATTCATCAAGAACAACCGAGCCAAGGCGTTGAGAGAAATATTCTAAATCTTCTTCGGCAAAAATATAACAAAAATCTCTTACAGGAATGACAGCATAAAATGGAAAACCAATATTATCCTGAACTAAACTCTTTATTTTTGAATAAAATAGACAAGAACTCTTAAGTGAAACCTCTTCAATATTAATCATTCCAAGCTTATGATTATCAACATCTTCAAACTCTATTTTTACTTTATCTAATAACCTTTCTAAATTATAATCAGCTTGTTTTTCTAATTCGCTTAAATCTTTTTTCCAATCAAATAAGTCTTCTTTAGTTATAAATGAAAAACCATTATTTATATTAAGGACAAAAACTTTACTAAATTCATTAGTGACTTTTTCATTTACTATGTTTTCAAAATCAAAATCATTTGGAATAAATTGAATGTAGATTTTATCCTTTATACTTTCCCAATCCTCATTTTTTAATGAATGTGCCACAATTACATCAACTAATTCATCAATATGACTTTCATCAGAATCTCTTTCATAATTACGCCTAACATTTTCTAAGCTAATTTTCAAATCAGATTCTCCTATATTTATATAAATAAATCTATCTTCATCAACAGACTCAATAATTAAACCTTTGATTTCCAGTTTGTTTTTAAATTTATTAAAAACAAGATCTTCTTTTTGATTATTCTTTTTGGAAAAATTCGTCATTAGCAAAATTTAATTTCATACTATTTAAAAGATTTACAAAAGCCCATTATACTTCCTGACAAACCATTCCGTAGTCAATAAAGCAGCAATTAAAACCAATAACCAAACCCAGTCAATTATAGGGGTCTTGGTTGAAATATTCTTCTCTATCGATTTGTATTCTTTATTTTCCAGAAGAGTTTGAATCAAATCATCTGCCTGGTTTTCGAAAAAGGCTTTTCCATTGGTTTGCAAAGCCAGTTGTTTCAGTTTTTGAACATCCGGATTTACAAACTGTTTTTCGATATCAAAATCTAAAATCTCAAAACGGCTGGAATAAACCGTATTGCTGTTTAATTCTTTTACCGTAAAAGTATATTTTCCTGCAGACAGACCATCCAAATTGGCTGAAAAAGAGTTATTTCCTTTTAATAAATCGTAGTTTTTGCTTTGCTTCGTTTCAGTATTTGTAACTGTAATTGTCAGTCTGGCTTTTTCGTCAAACTCATAGTTTTTGTTGAAATATTGTGCATTAATCACAATAGCTTCTCCTGAATTATAAAAATTTTCGTGTGTTACAACCAATGATTTTCTGGAAGCCGAGGAAGCCAGAAACTGAATTATCTTATCTGTAAAAACATCGTATTTTTCAAACGACTGATTGTCAATATGACTTTGTAAACGCCATTTCCAGCTGTTTTCTCCTAACAGAAAAGCAGTACGTTTGTTTTGATTTTCGGCGAAAGCCAACAAAGGTGCATTTGTAGAAACGTTCCTGATTTTTGACGAAAGCAAAACCGATACATTTCCGTTAGTGGTAATATTTCCGAATAAATTCTGAAGCGGCGGAAAATTTTCGAAACCAATATTTTCAATGGCAAATAAATTGAACTGCGATTGAAATTCGGTTAAATAATCTTCTCTTTGACCGCTCATTTTAAAAACCAGATTATTTTGTTTTTGGTTTAAGTAATTAAAATCTGTATTATTCCCAGTAATGATAAAAGTATTTGTTCCGGCTAACTTATTATTATCAAAAATCGGCTTAAAGGCTCCATTTGGCTGATACAGCACCAAAACAGACACATCGTTTAATTTATCGATTTCATTAGGTTTAGCCAATATTACTTTGCGCTGTGCATTGGTTTCAATCGAACGTTTTAAAGCCCCGATATCCGGATGATTTATTGTGGAAACGATTGCAATGGTTGATTTTTGATCGATTACTTCAACTGCAAAGTTCTTGATGTTGTTGTAACTGTTTTTCTCTTTTACGTTAGAAGAAACATTTGCCCTGAAAATCTGAAGCCCAACTTTATCAGCAGGGAGCAATACATTTAAAGAAGCTGTTTTTTTAGAAGGAGAAAAAGAAACTTTCTCTCTGGTTAAGACTGAATTTCCCTGCGAAATTGTAAAATCTGCATTTACCGCTTTAGTGCCCGCATATTGCAGAAAAATCTCAACCGGGAATTTATTTTTATGAAAAGCGTATTTGTTTACGTTTAACTGATTGATTTTTAAATCAAAAAAAGTGGCTGTATCTCCCACAACCAAAGGATAAACTTTATTAACAGGATCAAAACGATATACATAATCGTTTCCTGTAGTCTGATTTCCATCCGTGATAATAACCGTTGGAAAAATCAGGTTTTTATTGATGCTTTTTAAATTCTTTGCTACTTCATCAAGATTAGTCTGTTTTCCTTTAAAATCAAACTTGTCCGAAGGTTTAAAATCGGCATCAAACTGATACGACTGGATTTCAAATTTGTCCTTAAGAGCAGGATTTGAAATCAGTTTCTGATATAATTCAGTAACTTTTTTATCAGATTTTAAAGCTGTTATAGAACTCGAATTGTCAACCGCAATTGCCAAGGGCGTTTTGGTAACCTGAAGCGAATTTTTCGTCATAACAGGATTAATCAGTAAAACCAATAATCCGAAAATGACTAAAAAACGTAAAAAAGCCAAAAGTATATTCACATTCGAATAACTTTTGGCTTTATAAAAATATTGAAAATACGACAATCCACCAGCTATTACTAAAGAAAGTAGTAATAATAGAATCGTGTTTGTAGTCATATATTATTTTATTTTATAGTTGTTAGTTTATAGTTTTTGGCTGTGAACGATAAACAACAAACCATAAAACTATTACATATTAAGTAAGCATTCCTCCGCAAACATTAAGCACTTGTCCTGTAACATAAGCACTCAAATCTGAAGCCAGATAAAGACATGCATTGGCTACATCTTCAGTTGTTCCACCACGTTTCAACGGAATTCCGTCTCTCCATCCTTTTACTACATCTTCAGGTAATTTTGCCGTCATTTCAGTTTCAATGAATCCCGGTGCGATTGCGTTGCAGCGAATATTACGTGAACCCAACTCTAAAGCTACTGATTTTGTAAAACCAATTGCTCCCGCTTTTGAAGCTGCATAGTTCGTTTGTCCCGCATTTCCTGAAACTCCAACCACAGAACTAATATTCACGATAGAACCTGCACGTTGCTTTAAAAAAGTTTTCTGAATCGCTTTAGTCATATTGAATACCGATTTCAAGTTTACATCGATAACCTGATCAAAATCAGCTTCAGACATACGCATTAATAGGTTGTCTTTTGTAATACCGGCATTGTTAATCAAAATATCAACTGTTCCAAAATCTGCTAAAACAGCATCAACAAAAGTCTGCGCTTCATTAAAATCCGCTGCATTCGACTGGTATCCTTTTGCTTTAACTCCCAAACTGTTCAATTCTGCTTCCAGAGCCTGAGCTGATTCTACAGACGAACTGTATGTAAAGGCCACATTGGCACCATGTTTAGCAAAAACTTCGGCAATTCCTTTACCAATTCCACGGCTCGCACCTGTAACGATGGCTACTTTTCCTTCTAGTAATTTCATATTTAAAATTAATTTTAATATTTATTTGTAGCTATTCCTGCTATCCGCTATATCTTTTTATCTGCAAAAAAATCAGATAAAAAGGATACCGCTTCTATCAGGGCTAAAAAACGACTTGTCAAATATAGAACAATTCCTTTTTTTAAAAAAATAACAATTGCAATAACCTTTTAATATAATAAAAAACTGCCAAACCTGGTTATAAACGAAAAGCAGTCCAAAAAGTGAACTGCTCTTACTTCAAAATAAAAAATTAAAACTAATCGTTTACTATTGGAATGAGTACGCAACCATTCTGAAAGGTGTTGTTGTACTTGTGAAAGTATAAGCTTTATAACCTAAACCAGATATTTCTGCAAAATACAATCCCTGAGGGTTCATAAACTGATCATCAAGCGCTTTCAGGAAAGACGGTGTTGCTATTGCCGGAGAAGCTGCTGTAGCAGTTGATTTCCAAACACCCGGAATTAAAGTTACTGTTTTGTTTACTGCATCTGCGCTTACAGTAAAATAATGATATCTTCTCGCAATTGTTACGGCTGGATTTGCAACAGCAGCAAATCTATACTCGATATAACCTGATCCATCAGCATTGTTAAACCATGGCTGTATTCTCTGAATCAATAAACCTGTCCCTGCAGCCGCCTCTGCATTTGCTAACAAGGATAGGAATAAAGCTGAATTAGCAGGTTCTGGTTTTGTTGTATTATAGATATAAGCATACACATTATTCCCGCTTCCTGGTAACAGCAATTTATAATCATCAGTTAATACCAATGGCGCATTGCTGTATTTAATAGAGGCTGTTACGCCTGACGTTCCTGTAGCTGTAAAACTTCCATCAGCATCATTATATATGAAATTAGTCAGTTTCTGACCTTTAACTTCTACTGCAGGACTAACCACAATTCCTGTTGGTGTATAGCCAACACCCATGCTAATCACTTCTCCTGAATTATCGATGGCTTCTGAATTTGAAAATCTGGTAACAGATGAAAAAGAAAAATCATATTTTTTAGCTGTTGTTCCGTCATTTGTTTCTAAAAATCTAAAAAGTGGTCGTGTGTCTCCTCCGATTACATTTTGTTCCATCACTAAATTTTGTTCTAAATCTACCCAATCCTGTGCTGTGGCTTTAACAAAACGAACTTCACGTACTAATCTGTTGCTTTTAAAAATGATATCACCATTTTCCTGACCATAGTACAAAAACTGAAAATCTCCTAAATATCCTTTTCCTCTTAAAGCAGTAGTAGGGGAATTACCTGAATCTGACAAAAGATGAATTCTATTGAATGTGTTAAATAATACACTCACAGTACTACCCAAAACTACATCATAATCACTGGTATGCTTTTCTGTATCAGCATCAAAATCTGATGCCATTTCAACCTTTTTACCAGGTAAAAATTTAAACAAGTGGGTAAAACCGCCTAATTGGGTATCATCTGTAAAATACACCGCTTTCCAACCCTGTTCTGATGAGAGCAGCAAGTCGTTCAGTTCTTTTTTCTGGGCATTTAATCGTTCCGTTGGGGTTACATCAAATTTCTGTTCCGCATCTGTATCGCTGTTACAAGCACTTAGATTAACCATAAGCATGGCCATCATTAAATACCTGAATATATTTTTTAGTTTCATAATATTTATATTAAATTATACGTTGGCGATAATTAATTATTAATAACCTTATTTGTGTTTATCTCGGCTGCATCTCTCAAAGCATAAAAATCTATATTAAAGGCATCTTTGTAGTACTGCACTACTATAGCTTCTTTTTGTTTAAGTTTTGCTTTTCCGTTAGGATCAGTAATACTTGCAAGAAGAGCTTCGTACTCAGCTTTTGAACTGGTTAATATTATAGAAGCTGTTTCTGCAAAATCTTCTGTAATATTATTCCTGGCATAATTTGTTACAAAGCCCAGATTTCTTGAAACGGTAAGATTTTCTAAATGCCAGGTCCCTGTGTAATCTCCAGGCGATATTTTTTGCCATGTCTGCTTGTCAAAAGACTTATTTTGGTTTAAAATATGGACATATTCATGTTGAATGGTATGAATAAATTCTGTTACATTCGCGCGATTTTTTGTATTTAAATAATCGACTTCAAACAGCGTTATTCTTTGTCCGGAATCTGCAATACCTAACGTTCTTGTTCCGTTCGAATTTGAATTCACTCCTCCCACAAGAACTATTTCTCTGGGAGCAATTATTTTTACAAAATCACTACCGCCAACTGCACTATAGCTATCTAACCATATTTGCTTCACAACATCTAAAGCCGGCTGGACTTTATCAACCATTGGCGGAAACAAAAATCTGGTATTGTCTACAGTATTTTGATTCCATTTATATTGTGCATTAATATTATAAGGATCTAAATAATTTGCTTCTATCCAATTATCTAATGCAGTTTTTTCCGGAACTGTGTAATCTAGCTGACTCTCTGTCAATGGTTCTTCCTGTGCGCAGGCACCAAAAAACAAAACACCTGCAAGCAAAACTATTATTCTGTATTTTTCTACTATTTTCATAATATTTTAATTTTGATTCAACTTATCTTGGGTTTTTCTCAATACCGTAATTTGATGCGCTGATTGGTATTTGTAAAGCCCTGCGTTTATCATCTTTTACAAGGGTATTAGTCGGTTTTCCGAAAGTTTCATGTTCTACAACAATATTAAAACGTTTTACATCAAACCATCTTAAGCCTTCGTGTACAAAATCTCTTCTTCTCGCTTCCAGAATGGCTTTAACATAAGAGGTTTGTTCTGATGTCATGTCATAAAATGGTGTTAGCTCGTTTTCAATTTCAGGATAAAGAAACATAAAGTCTTCTGTAGTTAATACATCTGTGGCTTCATTATATCCTATTGTTCTTGTTCCTAAAAAGAAAACTAATTCGGTATTGGCCTCTGCAATCCTGCCTTTCATTACAAGTGCCTCTATACGATTCAAATAAAACTCATCGTTAGAAAGCAGCACAATTCCGCAATAAGGCTCACCGATTCCGGCACTTATATTGGTATATTTAAAATATTCTTCAAACTTAGGGGTAAAGAGCGTTCTACTGCTGTTGTAAGAATAAAAATCAAAATACCATGTTTTTCCAAATGGATTACTTGAGTCAAAAATTTCATTTTGTTTGTCATTGTTAAGATAGAAATTACTTGAACTCGCAGATCTTCCAATAAGAGTGTTGGGAGAAGCTATTAACAAATTCGAAGTATAAGACGACTTACCATACTCTACAAACTGTATATCCGGAGCCAGAGTAGAGAGAGTAGCATAATCTTTTAACTTCTTGTCCGGTTTAGAACCTAATCCGTCTGAAACTTCGAGTACTTTGTCCCAGTCTCCTTTTATTAGATAGAACCGGCTTGCAAATGCTTTTGCAGCCTCCTTATTAAAATGAAACTTAGGTTCTGCATAATCATTTGTGACATAAGGCAGCCCCTCTTCAATGTCTCTCTGAATAAAATCAAAAACCTCCTTAACACTATTTCTTTTATATTGCTTCAACAATACGGTTTCCGGTTCAGTTACATAAGGAACTCCCAAATCAGTTGCAGCAGTTGCAGGATTATAACGATTTGACCAAAGGGAAACTAACATAAAATGAGAATAAGCTCTGGCCAGTAATGCTTCACCTTTTTGAGGATTTAAATTTGCAGGACTTCCTAATTCTTCAATTGATCTTAACGCCTGATTAGCATGCGCAATAGCTTTATAGCAGGCATCCCAATAATTTGCCTCTGTATCTATATCCGTTTGGTCGTGCATTTCCCAATTATAACTTTGTTCGTTTTTACGGGCTATGTTGCTTAATTCGCCATCTCCAACATTATCAGACATAGTTTCCGCTATATCCATATAAGATGCTTCCGGAATCGAATAAACTAATAATTCTGAAATTTTTTCCGGTGTATCTATTTGTGTTCTGTTATCCGGCACTTCAGAAAGGAAATCATCGCAACTACTAATGCTTATAAGAACTAATAGTAATATGGCTATTTTTATATTTTTCATAATCAATTATATTAAAATGAAAGATTTATTGTAAAACTGTACTGTGTTGTAACCGGAAAAGCTACTCCCCCTGTGTTTCGAAATTCAGGATCTTGCCCATTTAATGCCTTATCTGAGTAGATTAACCAAGGATTTACAGTAGAACCTTTAAGTGTAAATGTGCTCAGGCCTAATTTTCTTTTAAAATCTTTAGGGAACTCCCAACTTAAGGATACATTTTTTAGCCTTACAAAATCACCATCGGCAACTCGTACGTCTGAATAATTATAGGTATTGTAAGCTATTGATAATTGATCCTGAGTTCCGTAGTTCTGAACCAATCTCTTATCAGCAATAACAGGCACATTGGTAAATTGTTCATCTCCAGGATTAATCCATCGATTTGTAAAGTCTTTTGTAAATACTGTTAAATCATCATACTGACTATCAAAAGCAGGGTTCAAACGAACTTTATTTCCTCCGGAACCTACAACAAACACATATAATGACCAGTTTTTATAGGTAAATGTATTGGCTAGTCCTATTGATTTATTTGGCTCAATAGAACCTTCATACTTTAAATAATCAGTAACATTTTCATTATCCTGAAAATTAGCACCTGCAACATTATCTTCTTCTCCATCCTGTAAGATAAAAGTTGGAAGTCCCTGATTATTTAATCCGGTAAACTGATAGGAATATAATGAATTTCTTGGATGCCCTATTGTATTTCCTCCGTTTCCGTCTATCAGATCAAAAGCAGTAGGCTGATTCTCCAACTTGGTGATCTTTTGATCAAATACAGAAAAATTCAATGTTGTTGACCATTTAAAATTATCAGTTACTATATTTTGAGTAGTAAAACCAACCTCTATACCTTTTGTTTCCATATTGGCATTGTTGCCTTGTTTTATTCTTTGGCCACCAATACCTGATGTCACAACATAATCTACTAAATCAAATGCTTTACGACTATAAACATCTGTTACGAATTGTATTCGGTTGTTGAACATTCCTAAATCCAAACCAATATTAGTTTCAAACTGCTTTTCCCAAGTCAAATCAGAATTTTGCAATTCATCTATACTAATACCGGTTTCTCTATCAGAAATACCTAAGCGATCGGTAATATAACTTTTATAAATAGCCAATGAATTTGTTGCAGGGCCAGCAGTGGCAGTAAGTCCATAAGAAGCTCTTAAAGCTAAATTGTTTATTGATTTAACGTTTTGCATGAATTTTTCTTCTGTAGCATTCCATTTACCGCTGAAAGTATAAGTTGGAAGCCATCTGGAAGAACCGCTATTTCCTTGTCGGTTCGAACCATCATAACGACCTGTTATAGAGCCGGTATAACGACGATCATAGGTATATCCTACTTTTCCAAAAAATCCGACAGTTCTTTCTCTTTCTTCATTAAAAGCAAAATAAGAATTTCCTTCATTTATAATCTTTTCAATTATTCTAGGATCTGTGAAAGGTGTAAGCCCTCTGTCATATTGCAATCCTGCTGCAGTAAAATTATCACTATTTCTGTCTAAAGAACGTAATTCAGTTCCAAAGAATCCTTCAACTTCATGTTTCTCGCTAAAAGTATTTCGGTAATTTACACTGTTTCTAACATTGTAAGATGTAAGTTCATTTGTAAATTTTCTTAAGAATCCACCATTAGGCAATACCGAAATTGGCAATGCTGTTAAGTCTTCAGGATCTTTATATAAAAATACGTTTGCTTCCCTTACAATGTCATTTTCACCATCTACCCCATATTCTGTTCCTGCTTTATATGCCTCTGCAACATTAGAATTCTCATAGATTTTATGTTCACGGGTAGTATTGGCATAACGTGCTGAACCTGTAAAATTATAAGTTAAATTCTTGTTTATCTTATATTCTAAATCCATTTGGAAACGAATATCTTTTACATCAATCTCTAAAACGTTATTTTCTAATTCATTAATAATATTAAAAGGTGCCCAATTATTTCTGCTATATTCTAAATTACCTTCATCGTCATAAGGCCTCAGAGTCCTGCTTGTACTTAAAACATAATTGAAAGGGTTAATATCAAAATCTCTGGTTACTTTACCAAAAACTTCATCTTTTTTACTATCATAACTTCCGGGAGCTTCTTGTTTACGAATAGAAGACAATGTCGATAAAGTAATGTTTAATCTGTCATTTATAAAGAATGTTCCTTTTAAATTTGATGACAATTGTTTTACATTATCAGCAATTGTCCATCCCGGATCTGTATAATATCCTAATGATGCATAAAATGTATTGTTTTTTCCTCCTCCAGAAAAACTCAAAGAGTGATTTTGGGTAATAGAAGGCCTAAATAAAACACTAAACCAATCAGTATTTGCCAACTCATATTTCCTTAAAAAGTAATTTATATCAGGCTGACCATTCCTAACTCCAAATTCTCCTCCTGATCTGTCGTAAAGATCAATTTGTTTTGCAAGAATATTATATACACCACCAGATCTGCCCTGAAAGGATGAAGGCATATCAAGATAACCTTTTTCTCTCATTTCCTGAAAAATACTCATCGATTCCTGAGAGTTTAAAATATCGTATTGTGTGTAACTTGGAACTGTTCTAACAGTATTTTCGACTGAATACGTGACTTTTAAAGGAGCATCTCTACGCCCTTGTTTAGTAGTAACAACAACAACACCATTTAAAGATCTTGATCCGTAAATAGAAGTTGCTGATGCATCTTTAAGAATTTCAATACTTTGAATATCATTTGAATTTAATCCTGCCACAGAAGAACTCAGTAATGTTTCGGAATTTCCTGAAGCAAGATCTGCAAAAGATATATTAATAATATCTTCCTGTACAACACCATCAATAACCCATAATGGCTTTGTATCTCCAAAAATAGAAGACGATCCACGTACTGTGATTTTTGGTGCTGTACCAAAAGTACCTGTAATGTTCTGAACAGTTACCCCTGCTGCCTTACCTTCAATCATTCTGCTAATATCTACCACACCATCTACTTTCAATTCAGATCCTGATATTTTACTGATTGCACCTGTAAAAGTTCTCTTAGATGTTTTTTCATAACCAGTAGTTACTATTACTTCTTTCAGGTTTTGTCCCTCTTCTGTTAATAAAACTGTTGGAGAAGTATTTTCTATTCCAATTTCTTTAGTTTCAAAACCTACATAAGAAATCAATAATCTGTCACTGTTTGCTGGCATTTCTATAGAAAAATTACCATCAAAATCCGTTAGCACAGCTACTTTCGTTCCTTTTGCAAGCACTGTAGCTCCAGGTAATGGGCTCCCGCTCAAATCTGTTACTTTCCCTCTAATAATTGGCCCTGCAGATAAAATTTCGAATAAAGGATTATGAGATTCATCATTGTTAAAACCATCTAATTTTGTGCTTTTCTGCAAAATAATCTGATTACTTATTTCTGCATATGTAATATTGAATGGTTTTAAAATTCTGCTAAGGATACTTTCTAAAGTTTCCTGATTAGCTTCAATACTAACTTTTTGATTTAGCTGAGGCAATCTTGAATTATATGAAAATTTTACACGGGCAGATTTTTCAAGTTTTGAGAGCGTATTGTCTAAACTTAAATTTTCTATTGCAATAGTAACTTTCGTATCTAATTTTCTTTGTCCACTCACACTGTTTGCCATGGTAACACTTGAAAACACAAGTGCTAAGACGAACTGAAATAGCGTTATTTTCATGATTCGATGGAGTAATCGTTGTTTCACAACTGGTTTTTTCATAATTTTGGTTTGTTTTGATTAATACTGTTCAAGTGTATTTTAGAAACGAATAAATAACTCTTTACAGAGAGTCATTTAATTTTTATAAGTGTCGAATATGTTACAGCATTTCGGCACTTTTTGTGTTTTTTTTACATAGGCAATAATTTGATTTTATTTATTATTATACATTTCATTTTCAAAAACTTAGTTACAGCCTTGTGATGTTATTACAATTTGATTTCCATTCATTTCAAAATTGGTATCATTACCTATGCTTTTACAGATAATTTTGAGCTTTTCTGATAAAGGCTGGTCACTTAATGATGTGGTTAAATGACAATCTTTTAATTTATCTTTGGGGAAATCAATTTCGACCAGATAGGCCTGTTCGATTGTTTTAAAGATTTGCTCAACCGGAATATCGGTAAACTCAAAACTCAATTGCTCAATATTGCCAACACTACTAACTAATGCCTTATCTTCAGTTATATTAGTTATTTTATTAAAACTTAAATCTTTTCTTAAAAAACGCAAGGCTTCATTAGGTAATAAAACAATCTCATTTTTTGAAGTTCCTGTCAATTCATTTGAACTCACCTTAACTTTACCTGTACGAACAAGTACTTCTACATTTGGCTGATCTGAATAAGCTTTTACCCGAAAACTCGTACCTACCACTTTTGTAATAATTTCGTTTGCATAAACAAAAAAAGGTTTTTGGGTATTTTTACTAATTTCAAAGAAAGCTTCTCCGCATAAATACACTTTTCTTTCATTTCCGGTAAAAATTTTAGGATAGCTTAATTTACTGTCTGGCTGTAATAAAACAGAACTACCATCCGATAAGGTAATTATTTGTGGCTTATCTGAATTGTTTGTCTGTTCAACCAGTCCTTCTTTATTATCTTCAATAAGCTCTTTATAAGTTATAATAGAATTATCCCTATCTAATTGATTATGGTAAGACCAAAGAGATAAAAAAGCAAAAAATAAAGTAGCGGCAACACCAGGCCAGTACTGTTTTAAATATCTGACCGGATTATGTTTAATAGTTTTATTGCCATTTTCTTTTTCTTCAATCTTAATCCACGTTGCTTGCATTGCGGCAGTAAGTTCTGAAGAAGAAATTTTATTGGCTGGTACTTTCATTGCTAACAATAAAAGCCGGGCATCTTCAACCAATTTTGCCCGTTGCTGATTTTCTAAAGTCCATTCTTCCCAGCCTTGCTCATCAATTTTGAACAGAATCCACAATTGAAATGATGAATCGGCTAAAAAATCTTCAATTTCGATATAATAATTACGTTTTTGCATCTATGAAATAAGGTTACAAAAACATAGAGGACAGTTTTCTTATTATATACTCACTTATTTATGATTTTTTTTATTTTTTTTTAAGATAAATTTACAAAATACCTGAAGACAGTAACACCAAAACAGGAAAACTTCCCTTCCATTCTTTACGAAGCTTAAGTAAGCCGCGGTGTAAAAGATTATTTGCCGATTGATAATTTACATTTAACATTTCTGAAATCTGCTCAACTGACAATCCCTGATTATATCTTAAAAACAAGGCTTCTTTTTGGCGTGAAGGCAATTCATTTAGTAATTTATTGAGATATAGAACACTTTCTGCTGTAGCTTCATCATCAATAAGTTCGTGTTCCACAGAAAAATCAAAAAGAAATTCAATTGAATCTGTGGTACTGATTTTTTTAAAAATATGGTCACGTTCATACAGCCGCGCAATTCTTTTTCGGACACTTGACAGCAGATAAGCTTTTATTAAATCAGGTTCCTGTAATGATTCACGATACAGCCAGATATCTGCAAATACATCCTGAACACAATCCTGAACCTTTTCTGCAAAAGGGGAAAATGAATTTCCATAATGAATTAAATCTCCATAATACTTTTCAAAAAGTAATGAAAATGATCTTTCATCCCCGGCTTTAAGTTTGCTCCAAAGTTTATGATCGTCGTAGCTTTTTAATGTTAAGATTTGGGTCTTCATAATATTTTCGGTTTATATTAGAATGTCATCCAAATGAGTTTCTAAAAATTCAGCATTTTTTAGTTTATTAATTATTTAAAAAGTAAATTATTAAGCCTAAAATATAATCGCATATGAGGATGAAAGTAAATAATTACAAAAACAAAATAATTATTTAACATTATATTTGGTTTTTGTTTTATAAATATAGGGAGCCTAAAATTCAAATCCAATTTTTTTACAAAAAAGTAAAGTTTTATTTAAACTTTTTAGATTTTCTTATTCCATCCGCAAAAAAAAAACCTTACTATTATTTAGCAAGGTTTTTTTTTATGAATTTATTAATTGCTTTTAAAAAGCGACATTCCATCTAGGTAATTTTCCATTCTCATCTAAAAAATTCTGCAAAACCTGTCCTTCAACTGCAGTTGGAATAGCTTTGGCATCTGCATTAAAAGTTTCATACCAAGCCACTTCAAGCTCTGATATATTTTCTAATTTCATCTGCGCTGGCCAGGAATACTTTCTTCCTGTTTTTGCGAATTGATGACCGTTTACGATTTTATCATACAAACCACCATTTTTGCTTTTTAACGTTCCGTCATTCTGAACAGTTCCGGTAGAACCTACCATTATTAATTCTTTTTCATTATCCTCAACAGCATAAACAACAAAAATTCCGGAGCCAGATTCCGGAGCATTACAAGCTTGTTCTAAACTATCTTCAACAGTAAAAGTAAAACTATTGCTTACTTTAAACTTTTTTAATTCTTTGTACATATTTTTTTCTTTCAAGCTGCTAAGTATCTAAGAACCTAAGGAGCTAAGTTTTTTTGTTTTTATCCTTTTTAAAATGGAAAAAAGTCTCAACAAATATTGAGACTTTTTAGAATTTGTTATTTTGAATATTCGGAGATTATCCTAATACTTCTTTTACTTTTTTACCAATTTCAGCTGGCGAATCAACAACATGGATTCCGTTGTCTCTCATGATTTGTTTTTTAGCAGCAGCGGTATCATCAGAACCACCAACAATAGCACCAGCGTGCCCCATTGTTCTACCTGCTGGAGCAGTTTCTCCGGCTATAAAACCAACAACTGGTTTACGGTTACCATCAGCTTTTACCCATTTAGCAGCATCAGCTTCTAACTGACCTCCAATTTCACCAATCATGATGATAATTTCAGTTTCAGGGTCATTCATTAATAATTCTACAGCTTCTTTAGTTGTTGTTCCAATAATTGGATCTCCACCAATTCCAATAGCTGTAGTAATTCCTAAACCTTGTTTAACAACCTGATCAGCAGCTTCGTAAGTTAAAGTTCCTGATTTAGAAACGATACCAACTGATCCTTTTTTGAAAACGAAACCTGGCATAATACCAACTTTAGCTTCACCCGGAGTAATAATACCTGGACAGTTTGGACCGATTAATCTTGAATTTCTTTCTTTAACATAATTATTAGCCTTAATCATGTCTGCAACAGGAATTCCTTCAGTAATAGCAATAATTACTTTAATTCCGGCATCAGCAGCTTCCATAATTGCATCAGCAGCAAAAGCCGGCGGAACAAAAATGATAGATGTATCAGCTCCAGCCTGATCTACAGCATCTTTAACTGTATTAAAAACCGGGCGGTCTAAATGGCTAGTCCCTCCTTTTCCCGGAGTTACACCACCAACAACATTAGTACCGTACTCAATCATTTGAGAAGCGTGGAAAGTACCTTCGCTTCCTGTAAATCCCTGAACAATTATTTTGGAATCTTTATTAACTAAAACACTCATGATATATATTTTATGTAGTTTTTAAAATTGTGATGCAAAAGTAAGGTTTTGTAACTTATTTTCACCTTTTTTATCGGCAAAAAATATCACGAAAATTGACTCATTTGATAACCACGATACAATTTACCGTCTTTTATCTGCCAAATTGTAAAAAAATGGGCCAACAACATTTCTTCCCGAGGATTTTCAATAGTTTTTACATAATGAGAATAACGTACTGAAACTAAATCATCTTCAGCGATTATATGACTTATTCTGACTTTTGAACGAACATAAGCACGATTTAATTCATTAGCCATGTTTATTATCGAATCGTAATCCATGTGGATCAACCCTCTGCTGCTATTCCACTCTATTGTAACTTCAGGATGCAGATAGGTTTTAAAAATTTCACTATCAATCAGAGCATCCGATTTATAAAATTTTTGTACAAATTCTTTAATAGACATAGTTATTTCAATTTACTTAAAATTTCAGGAATTTTTTTGATATTGGCTAACTGTTTCAATTTTTCTCTTGATTCTTCTATTGGAGTACCAAAATAAGATTTTCCCCCTTCTACTGATTTAGTTACACCTGTTTGCCCCATAACTACAGCTTTTGCACCAATTGTAATTCCGCTGGTAGTTCCAACCTGTCCCCAAAGTGTTACTTCGTCTTCAATAATTACGCAGCCTGCAATACCTGTTTGAGAAGCAATTAAACATTTTTTTCCGATTACAGAATCATGTCCAACATGAACCTGATTATCGATTTTTGTTCCTTCTCCAATAGTCGTGTCTCCTGTTACACCTTTGTCAATAGTACAAAGAGCACCAATACCAACATTATTTTCAATAACAACTCTTCCACCTGATATTAACTGGTCAAAACCTTCAGGACGTTTTTTATAATAAAATGCATCAGCTCCTAAAATAGTTCCGGCATGAATAATCACATTATCTCCAATTACTGTATGATCGTAAATAGAAACATTAGAATGGATGAGGCAGTTTTTACCAATTGTAACGTGATTTCCAACAAAAGAATTTGGCTGAATAACGGTTCCTTCTCCAATTTTTGCCGATGAAGCAATAGCAACATTAGCAAACTGAAAAGGCTTAAAATGCCTGGTAAGGATATTAAAGTCCCTGAAAGGGTCATCAGAAATCAAAAGAGCTTTACCTTCCGGACAATCTACTTTCTTATTGATTAAGACAATAGTTGCAGCCGATTGTAAAGCTTTATCATAATATTTCGGATGGTCAACAAAAACGATATCTCCTGGTTCAACTATATGTATCTCATTCATACCTAAAACCGGAAAGTTTTGGTCACCAATAAATTCGCAGTTAAGCAAATCTGCAATTTCTTCTAAAGAGTGAACCTTTGAAAATTTCATATTTTATAATTAAAAAATGTATCAATCATAAAATGAGCCAATTAGAATGTGAATATACAAAATTATGCTTATTCAAAAATCACCTAATTGACTCATTATCAAATTACCTTAATCAAAAATTACTCTTTCACACGCTCCATGTAAGAACCTGAAGCTGTATCTATTTTTATTTTATCGCCCTCATTGATGAACAACGGAACGTTAATATTAGCGCCAGTTTCTACTGTAGCATTTTTTGTTGCGTTTGTAGCTGTATTTCCTTTTACTCCTGGCTCTGCGTAAGTTACTTCAAGAATTACAGATGCCGGCATATCTACTGATAATGGTAAATCTGTTTCAGTATTAATCTGAACCATTACATTTGTTCCTTCTTTCAATAAATCCGGAGCATCAAGGATGTTTTTGTTTAAAGAAATCTGCTCAAATGTTTCAGCATTCATGAAATGAAATTCATCACCTTCAGGATATAAATACTGGAAAGTATGTGTCTCAACTCGAATAACATCAATTTTATGACCTGCTGAAAAAGTATTATCCAATACCTTCCCTGAAGTCAAACTTTTTAATTTAGTTCTTACAAAGGCCGGGCCTTTTCCAGGTTTTACATGAAGGAATTCAATGATTTTATAAATATCGTGATTAAATTTAATACACAATCCGTTTCTAATATCTGATGTAGATGCCATTTTGTTTTTTGTTTTTATTTAATGTTTTTTTATTTATTCTAACTTGATTAGTAAACGAATATCAAATTAACGAATAAATTTATTTTAATAATTTCCTGAATATCCCTTCATAATTCCTCTTGATGAATTTCTGATAAAATCTAAAATTTCATCTCTTTCAGGAGTTGCTTCCATTTCGGCTTCGATTATACTTAAAGCCTGGGTTGTATTGTAATTCTTTTGGTATAAAATTCTATAGATTTCCTGAATTTCCCTAATTTTTTCGGTAGAAAAACCTCTTCTTCTTAAACCTACAGAATTAATTCCAACGTAAGACAATGGCTCTTTTGCTGCTTTTGTATAAGGCGGAACATCTTTTCTCACCAAAGAACCTCCTGAAATCATAGCGTGGTCACCAATATGAATAAATTGATGAATCGCAGCCAAACCACCAATTACTGCATGGTTTCCAACCACTACGTGTCCTGCTAACGCTACTCCGTTTACAATAATTGCATTATTTCCGATTACACAGTCATGTGCAATATGGGCATAAGCCATTACAAGGCAATTATTTCCAAGAACTGTCTGACCTGAAGCAATTGTTCCTCTATTAATGGTTACACATTCTCTAATTGTACAGTTATCTCCAATAATTGCTAATGAATCTTCGCCACCAAATTTTAAATCCTGAGGAACTGCTGAAATTACTGCTCCAGGAAAAATATTGCAATTTTTACCAATTCTCGCACCTTCCATAATGGTTACATTTGAACCTATCCAAGTACCATCACCAATAACAACATTATTGTGAATTGTTGTAAAAGGCTCTATTACAACATTTTTAGCGATTTTCGCGCCAGGATGAACATATGCTAATGGTTGATTCATCTGTATTTTTTATATTTTAATTAAAATCTATTTTGGCAACAAACCTAAACAATAAATTTGATTAATTATTATTGTTTCTTTGCAATTTGAGCCATCAATTCTGCTTCCGCCACTAATTTACCATTAGCATAAGCATTCGCCTGCATATGACAAATTCCTCTTCTGATAGGAGAAATCAAATCACATTTAAAAATTAGGGTATCCCCCGGTAGAACTTTATGTTTAAATTTAACATTATCTATTTTCATAAAATAAGTCAAATAATTTTCCGGATCCGGAACTGTACTTAGTACTAAAATTCCGCCTGTTTGTGCCATTGCTTCAACAATTAACACACCCGGCATTACCGGAGCATCAGGAAAATGTCCAACAAAGAAATTTTCGTTCATTGTTACATTTTTCAATCCAACTACATGGCTTGAGGACATTTCAATAATTCTGTCAATCAATAAAAATGGAGGCCTGTGAGGCAAAACAGCCATAATTTTATGAATATCCATCAAAGGCTCCTGATTTAAATCATAAACAGGAATATGGTTTCTTTGCTCTATTTTTATAATTTTTGCTAATTTTTTGGCAAATTGCGTATTCACATAGTGGCCCGGTTTATTCGCAATGATTTTACCCTGGATTCTAACTCCAATTAAAGATAAATCACCAATAACATCCAAAAGTTTATGTCTTGCCGCTTCGTTTGGATAATGCAACGTTAAATTATCAAGCACACCATTTGGCTTAACCGAAATTTCCTCTTTTCCGAAAGCCTTTTTAAGACTTTCCATTGTAGAATCGGAAATTTCCTTATCTACGTAAACAATAGCATTATTTAAATCACCGCCTTTTATCAATCCGTTTTCTAATAACGACTCCAATTCATGTAAAAAACTGAAGGTTCTTGAATTTGAAATTTCCTCTTTAAAATCGGCAATGCTTTTTAAAGTAGCATTTTGGGTACCTAAAACTTTAGTACCAAAATCTACCATTGCAGTAACCTGATAATCATCGCTTGGCATAACTAAAATCTCGCTACCTGTAGCCTCATCAGTAAATGAAATTACTTCTTTTACCACATAAACATTACGCTTTGCGTCTTGTTCTTCGATTCCGGCTTTTTCAATAGCCTCAACAAAATATTTTGAAGAACCATCCATAATTGGAAGCTCTGAAGCATTTAATTCTATAATAACGTTATCCAGATCACACCCTACTAAGGCTGCTAAAACATGTTCAGGAGTTTGAATTTTTACACCTAATTTTTCTAAATTGGTACCTCTTTGTGTATTAACTACATAATTCGCATCAGCCTCAATTACCGGTTGGCCCTGCAAGTCAATTCTAACAAAAGTGAAACCATTATTAATAGGAGCTGGCTTAAAAGTCATTGTAACTTCTTTTCCTGTGTGTAATCCAACTCCAGTTAGTGAAATTTCATTCTTGATGGTTTTCTGTTTAACCATTATTTCCATTTTTTGGGTTTATTATTTGTTTTTTTAATTCTTCTAATTCGGCAACAATCTTAGGTAAATTCTTGAAGTGCACATAGGATTTACTGAAATCAGTATAACCAAAAGTTGGACTTCCCTGCAAAACTTCATCATCTTTAATATTTCTCCCAATTCCTGACTGAGCCTGAACACGGACATTATTTCCAATTACTAAGTGTCCTGCTATACCAACCTGACCCCCAATCATACAATTTTCTCCAATTTTTGTAGAGCCCGCAACTCCTGTTTGAGCTGCAATTACAGTATTTTTACCAATCTCTACATTATGAGCAATTTGGATTTGATTGTCTAATTTAACACCCTTTCTAATAATTGTAGATCCAAGTGTTGCCCTATCTATTGTAGTATTAGCTCCAATATCTACATTGTCTTCAATAATAACATTGCCAATTTGTGGTACCTTGTTATATTCCCCATCTTCATTTGGGGCAAAACCAAAACCATCAGCTCCTATAATGGTTCCTGAATGAATTGTACAATTATTACCAATTATAGTTTCAGAATAAATTTTAGCGCCTGCAAAAATATATACATTATCGCCAATAACAACATTATCACCAATAAAACTGTTTGGATATATTTTTACATCATTCCCCAGACTCACGTTTTGACCTACATAACTAAAACTTCCCAAATACAGATTTTCACCATATTTTGTCCCTTCAGTTATAAAAGCCTGAGGCTCGATTCCGCTTTTATTTAATTTAACCTGATTATAAAATTCTAAAAGCTTTGAAAAAGAGGCATATGCATCTTCAACTTTGATTAAAGTCGTAGTAATTTCAGATTCCGGAACAAAAGAATCATTAACAATTGTAATGGATGCTTTTGTCGTATAAATGTGGTTGATATATTTTGGGTTTGCCAAGAAAGTAAGAGAACCTTCCTCTCCTTCTTCTATTTTAGAAAGCCGGGAAACTTCTGCATTGGGATCACCAACAACTTCTCCTTCTAAAATTCCTGCTATTTGTTCTGCTGTAAATTTCATCTTATTTGATTCTATTTTTTATACGAATAAGATGGAACTCACTACATAACGTTCTACTTGTATTCAAAAAAAATGTATAAGTTCGTTTCATCCCGACAAAAATATAAAAAATAGGTTTTAAATGTTAATTTTAAATAAGTTGTTTTGGAAAACAGATGTAATATTTTGTCACCAATTTAGATAACGATTTCAAATTCAACTGGTCAGATGCCTCTACAACATCTTCAATTGTTTTATCTTTTTTCAAAATCCGTATGGGTTCTGCTTCTTTACTGTATGCCTGATTTTTAATTTTCCCTCTAAAAATAAAGTATCCTGCCTCCAGCTGAGAAATATTATGTTCCTCTGCAAATTCTTCTTTCATTGCCTGGGATTCTTCCATCGAAATTTTATCAGCACTCATTTTAATCTTCAATAAATCCCTGTTAATGATCATTTTGCTTAAAGTTGAAAGTATAAAATCATTATGCTTTTGCCAGGCTTTAAGGGCACTTATGATATCGAAATCGTCTAAATGAGAAAACAAGTCTAATTTTTCTGCATCAAAATTTTCAAGTGAAATTTTATTATGCATAAAATAGGAAAGAGGTTCACTACAAGGTAATTTAACTCCTTTTAATGTTAATTCCTTCGCCCGTTTAAGCACTTTCATCAAAATTAATTCAGCTACCAGACTTGTTTTATGCAAATAAGCCTGCCAGTACATTAATCTTCTTGATAAAAGAAATTTTTCAACTGAATATATTCCCTTTTCTTCTATAACTAAAACATCGTTTTCCACATTCATCATCTGGATCAGTCGCTCAGAATTTACATTTCCCTCTGCAACTCCGGTGTAAAAACTATCCCGTTTCAAATAATCCATTCTGTCCATATCCAGCTGGCTCGAGATCAATTGCAGCATGAATTTTCTGTGGTATTCTCCTTTAAAAACCTGAATTGCCAAACTCAACTTTCCATCAAATTCATTGTTTAGCTGATTCATAAACAATAATGAAATGGATTCATGGTTAACATCTTCTACAATACTTTTCTCCATTGCGTGCGAAAAAGGTCCATGGCCAATGTCATGCAGTAAAATAGCTATTAATAAGGCACATTCTTCATCATTTGAAATAGCAACCCCTTTAAAACGAAGTGTCTCCACTGCTTTTTGCATCAAATGCATACAGCCCAAAGCATGATGAAAACGTGTATGGTTAGCCCCTGGGTAAACCAAATACGACAATCCCATTTGAGAAATACGTCGCAAACGCTGAAAATACGGATGCTGAATTAAATCATAAATAAGCTCATTGGGGATAGAAATAAAGCCATAAATCGGGTCATTGAATATTTTTAACTTATTAATATGATTCACTATGCTGGTAATTTTTAAGTCAGCAAATATAAGTAATTAACTATAAAGACATTTAAAAGTCAAAAAGGATTTTTGCATTCTAAATTAAATTTTATCGGCATGCTGAAATGTTGATAACTAAGAATAGTTTTTAAATTCTTATAAAGTTTGACGTTTTCAAAATTAATATATTTGAAAGTAACAAAAATTTAGAAAATCATGAGAATAGAAACCGATCTTAAATTAGGCTTTAAAGATGTTATGATCAGGCCCAAAAGATCTACTTTAAAAAGCAGAGCTGAAGTATCTTTAGAAAGAAATTTTAAATTTTTGCACAGTTCCGCAGCATGGACAGGAATTCCAATTATGGCTGCAAATATGGATACTGTAGGTACATTTGAAATGGCTATTATTTTAGCGAAAGAAAAGCTTTTTACAGCTATTCATAAACATTATTCTCTTCAGGAATGGAATGATTTTTTACAAAACGCAGAACCTGATTTCTATAATTATATTGCCATTAGCACCGGAACAGGAAAAGAAGATGCAATGAAAATTACTGAAATCATTAAAGAAAACCCATCATTAAAGTTTATTTGTATTGATGTTGCTAATGGATATTCTGAACATTTTGTACAGTTTTTAAAACAAACACGCCAACAATATCCTGAAAAAGTAATTATAGCCGGAAATGTAGTAACCGGCGAAATGACAGAAGAATTATTATTAGCCGGAGCTGATATTGTTAAAGTTGGAATTGGACCAGGATCTGTCTGCACAACACGTGTTAAAACCGGCGTAGGTTATCCTCAGCTTTCGGCTATAATTGAATGCGCTGACGCTGCTCATGGCCTGGGCGGACATATTATTAGCGATGGAGGCTGTACAACTCCGGGTGATATTGCAAAAGCTTTTGGCGCTGGCTCAGATTTTGTAATGCTTGGCGGAATGCTGGCCGGACATACAGAAAGCGGTGGTGAACTGATCGAAATAAAGGGCGAAAAATTCAAACAGTTTTACGGAATGAGCTCTGCAACTGCAATGGACAAACATGCGGGGGGAGTTGCTGAATATAGAGCCAGTGAAGGAAAAACAGTTCAGGTTCCTTTTAAAGGCAACGTAATCAACACGGTTTTGGATATTTTAGGCGGTTTACGCAGTACATGCACGTACGTGGGTGCTTCCCGGCTAAAAGAATTGACAAAACGAACGACATTTATAAGAGTGAGTGAACAGGAGAATCAGATTTTTTCTAAGTAACTTTTCAAAGATTTAAAAAAAAAAATATTTTTCAATTAAAAAAATGATTACAATTTTAGAAGCAACAACCAAAGACATCAAAATCATTCAGGAAATAACATATAAAACCTGGCCAATAACCTATAGCAAAATTCTATCAAAGAAACAATTAGATTATATGCTGGATTTAATTTATTCAGATGAAGCTTTATCAAGTCAAATTGAGAAAAAAGAACAATTATTTTATCTGATTTCAGAAGATGAAATAAATTTGGGTTTTATCGGAATTGAACACCATTATAAAAATGAAACAGTAACCCGAATTCATAAAATATATCTTTTGCCGGAAACACAAGGAAAAGGTATTGGCAAAAAAGTAATTGAAGAGATTCAAAAACTGGCTTTAGAAAATCATTCAACCAGCTTATCCTTAAACGTAAACCGATTCAATTCGGCATTAAGTTTTTATAAAAAAATAGGATTTCAAATCATAGGAGAAGTTAATATTGACATTGGAAATGGCTATCTAATGGAGGATTATGTGATGGAGAAAAAATTGTAATCAGCTTACCATTACGTCATGCTTAAATAATAATCCTTTTACTTCACTTAAAGCAAAAACAGCTTTTTTAAGTTTCGTTTTAGATGGATCAATAGTATAATTATAACTCGTTTTGAAATCGGCTTTGTTGGCAATTGCTTTGTCAAATTCCGACCGATACAAATCACAATTATCAAAAAATACATTTGAAAGGTCGGCAGCCATAAAATCAACAGCAATTAAACTGCAGTTTGTAAATGTAGTTCCTTTTATTTTTAGGGTATAAAATTTCGAAAAATCTAATACGCAATCATTAAAATGAATTTCAAAAATGAGTTTGTCACACATGGCAAAATTCACATCTTTGATTTCACACCGATTAAAAGTTGCTGTTCTAAAAGCCACATAATTGATTTTTGCTTCAGAAAAAGTACAGTCATTAAAAACGCAGTCAATAAATGTAACGGCTAAAAAAGTACAGGCTGAAAAATTGCAATTATTAAAAACACAGCACTCAAATTCCTTGAAATTAGCTCCATCCCTATCATAAATGATGTTATTATATTCTTTATCAAGAAAATATTGACTAGTCATTAAAGATTAATTCTTATATAATTTAAAATAAAAACGCAAGAATCAAATGTATGATAATTGCGTTTAGATTAAGATTATTTTTTTTACTAATTATTTTTTATGCACTCTTTTTAAAAGAAAAATAGCCGTCACAAAAAAGAGCCCTAAAAATACAATCGCCAAACGAGGACTTCCGGTAATCTGATCGATTATTCCGTAAAGACACATTCCGATAACAATTCCTATTTTTTCTGCAACATCATAAAAGCTGAAAAAAGAGGCTGTATCTTCTGTTTCAGGCAATAATTTTGAATACGTTGAGCGTGACAAAGCCTGAATTCCACCCATTACAAACCCGGCTACTGTAGCCATAACATAAAAATGTATAGGCAACGTAATAAAAAAAGCAAGTACACAAAAGACTGCCCAAATCGCATTGATTACAATTAAAGTTGGAATATTACCAAACTTCTCAGAAGCTCTGGATGTTAAAACAGCACCTATTACAGCAACTAACTGTATGATCAAAATACAAATAATCAAACCGATGGTACTTTCTTCTTTAGACGCCCATTGAATTTCCTGTGCACCAAAATAAGTAGCAACCAGCATTACAGTCTGAACTGCCATACTGGATACAAAAAATCCGCCTAAATATCTTTTTAAAGGAATATTCTGTTTCAATATTGCCCAGACCTTCTTTAACTCTTTAAATCCATTAAAAACAACTGACTTCGTTAGTTTTTGATTGGTTTCCTTACTTCCCTTTGGCAAATAAAAATAAGTATACTGACTAAACAGAATCCACCAAACACCCACCATAACAAAAGAATATCTCATGGCTTTCATAGCTGCTTCACCATCTGTACCTGTTATTCCAAATATCCTTGGCTTCATAATCATTGCCAGATTGATAATCAACAAAATTACGCTTCCAACATATCCTAAAGAATATCCTTTGGCACTGATTTTATCCTGCTGCTCAGGAAAAGCAATATCCGGCAAATAAGAATTATAAAAAACTAAACTTCCCCAATAACCAATAAGCCCCAGAAAGTAAAACAATAATCCGATGTAAATATTTTCAAGATCAAACCAATACAAACCCATGCAGGATAATGCTCCCACATAGCAGAAAAATTTCATGAATGATTTTTTATTCCCAACATAATCTGCAATACCGGATAATAATGGAGAAAAAACGGCTACAAATACAAAGGCAAATGCAGTTACAAAACTAATCAGGGCTGAATTTTTCAATTCCAATCCAAAAACTTCTATATAATGTCCTTGCTCAGAAAATAAGGCTTCATAAAAAATAGGAAATACAGCAGATGCAATTGTAAGAGTATAAACTGAATTTGCCCAATCGTAAAAGGCCCAGGCGTTCAATAATTTTTTACTCCCTTTTGGTAAGTTTGTCATGGTTTAGGTTTTGACGGCTAATTTATTTATTTTTTCTTATAAACATCACTGAATCTTCATTAATAAATAATCAATGATTTGTTTTATTGATGATGATAAGGCTCGTTCCTTAAAATAGTAAAACCGCGATATAATTGTTCAATAAAAAATAAACGCACCATCTGATGTGAAAAAGTCATCAGCGAAAGCGAAATCTTGCCTTGCGCCTTTTTATAAACTGTCTCTGAGAAACCATATGGACCGCCAATTACAAAAACCAGCGTTTTAATTCCGGAATTCATCTTCTTCTGCAACTCTTCAGAAAAACCAACACTAGAGAAATTTTTCCCGTTTTCATCCAATAAAACGAGTTGGTCTGTTGGCGTTAATTTAGATAAAATCAACTCTCCTTCTTTTTCTTTTTGCTGGCTTTCAGATAAATTCTTTACGTTTTTAATATCCGGAATAATTTCCAAATCAAATTTGATATAAAATGACAAACGTTTAGTATAATCGTCAATTAAGGTTTGAAGTGATTTATTATCGGTTTTACCGATGGCTATGAGTTTGATATTCATCTTAGAAATTTAAATTTTATTTTTTAGAAAATTGATTTTCAAAAGTTTTAAACCTCTCATTCAAATCTTTAAGTAATTGCTCTTTTACAGATATATCCTGAATAAAACTATACTTAATACTGTTATAAACATACTGTTTTATAGCTTGGTATGAAACATCAGGATATCTTTTTGCCAATAAAACATATTGCTCTGTCATATTAGTTCTTAAAATTCCCGCATCATCTGTACTTATTAAAATTGGCACATTAAACTCTTTATAAAGTGTAAAAGGATGCCTGCCTTCTTTTACTTTCAAAATAAATTCATTACTTGCCAAATTAATCTCAATAGGAATATTATTTTTTGACATATAACGTAATAAATCATACGAATTTGCTTCATAAGCAATATCAACTCCGTGACCAATTCTATTAGCCCCAGCAACATAAATCGCTGAATTAATATGCCAGGTTAAATCTTCCGGCTGTACCAGTCCCAGTGTCAATTCACCTGCATGAAGTGTATATTTTACATCAGGAAAACGCGAATGACAATATTTAAACATCACCATATGGAGCCAATAATCTTTCATCGAAGTTTCTCCATCTTCAGGAGAAACAATATTTACGCCAGCAACCAGTTTACTTTCATTTGCAGAAATAAAAGCAATACTTAGGTTTTTAAACAAATCAACAGGTTCCATAAAACGCAATACGAAATTTTGATAACGCATTGTAAATCGGTCATCATCAATTTTTAAATCTTTGTGAAGCTTTGCTATAAAATTGCTATTAAAATCTTCGGCATATTTTTTAGCATTTCTTTGTTGGATGTTTTTATACAAATCATCAAGAAGTTTTAAAACCGCTTTTTCATCTTTTTGACTGGCTGTCTGACGAAGTTTAAAGTTAAAATCATTTAAATCATCTACTTTCATATCACACGGGATTGTAGACAATTGTGTTTCAATATAACTTACATTCTCAGAAAGTGCACGTTTTTTTAGTTCTGTCAAGCCTTCTGCAAAATGACCTTCAATCGCAGGAGAAAACTTTTCAAAAGAATCAAAAAACAAATCATCAGAAGGTACAGACACACCATTAAAGTCTTTGGCAGACCAGGTTTGCATTATCTGCTGTTTATAAAAAGGAAGTTTTCCTGTATTTCTTAAAGAAGAAAAATTTTCCCAGTATCCTTTTGCCTGTTTTGTTTTGGAAACTTCCATCGTTTCTAAATTCAGATAAAAATTTTCTGCAATAACTCTTTCTAAAAGAGGTTCTGCATAAATAGACCCTGAAAAATGATGGTGTAAATCGCCTCCTTTTGGCATTTGCTGAAAAAAAGCAGTTAGGGCTGCTTCATTGTTTCTAATTTTTTCTAAATAATTCTCAGCAGATTGAGAAAAATTAAATTGTACTATCAGAACACAGAAAAGTGTAATTATCCTCGTCATACTTTAAGTTTAAATTACATACAAATATAGCTAATTTTGAAAAATCTGGATGACAATTATATTACACAATCATATTCTTTAAAAACCGACATTTTAATTACCTCAAAGAAGCCTTTTTGACATTTGTTTTCTGTTTTTATAGATAAAAAAGCGAATAAATAATCTTTTATTATTAGATTGATTTATAGAATTATCAAAAAATTAAAATTTAAGATATAACTATTACGATTTCATTTTTTCTTTAATAAGCAATTTTTCTCTTTTTGAATATAAAATTGAGCGTTTTCTGAATTTTTATATTGGGTATATATGTTTCAATTTGTTTGTTTAACTTTGTTCGAAACATATAAAAATGAAACAATTAGTTATATTACTTATTGCTTTTGCTACATTTTCATGTACAAATGCTCAAAAGAACACTTTTTCAGAAGTAGCACTATCTGAAAAATTATTATCTACAGATGAAAGTCAGATTGCATTTAAAAACATATTAAATAAATACAAAGGAAAAACTTTAGTAATTGAAGTATGGGCTTCCTGGTGTGGTGACTGTGTAAAAGCAATGCCGAAGGTAAAAGAACTTCAAGCCAACAATACCAATGTATCTTATTTATTCATTTCAGCTGATAAAACCGCTGACAAATGGAAAATCGGAATTGAAAAACACCAGTTGAAAGGAGATCATTATATGATGAATGATGGAATGAAAGGTATTTTTGGAAAAGCAATAGATTTAGACTGGATTCCAAGATACATTATTGTTGACAAAACCGGCAAAATAGTTTTGTATCGTGCCATAGAAACCGACTTTGATAAAATCAATGAGACACTAAAAAGTCTTAAATAAATTTCAATTTAAAACAACCTTTAAAATTCATAAAAAACAAAAATTAATACCTATCCAAAATGAGAAAACAAATTGTTGCAGGAAACTGGAAAATGCATAAAAATGCTAGTCAAACAGAAGAGTTACTAAATGAATTAATTTCAAAAATTCCTGCAAAAACAAACGCACAGGTTATTGTTGCACCAACCTTTATAAATTTAGCTGCTGCAGCTAATAAATTAAAAAATACGCCAATTGGAGTTTCCGCACAAAACGTACATCAGGCAGAAGGTGGCGCTTTTACAGGAGAAATTTCTGCTGACATGCTTAAAAGTGTTGGAGTAAATACTGTAATATTAGGACACTCTGAGCGCAGAGCTATCTTTAACGAAACTGACGCTCTAATCGCTAATAAAGTTGATACAGCTTTAAAACATGAAATGACTGTTATTTTTTGTTTTGGAGAAGAATTAAAAGACCGTCAATCAGACAATCATTTTAATATTGTTGAAAATCAATTACGTGATGGATTATTCCATATTTCAAAAGAATCATGGTCAAAGGTAGTTTTGGCTTATGAACCAGTTTGGGCTATTGGTACAGGTGAAACAGCTTCTCCAGAGCAGGCACAGGAAATGCACGAATTTATCAGAGAAACAATCCGTAAAGCTTTTGGAAATGATATCGCTGATGTTGTTTCTATATTATACGGTGGTTCAGTAAAACCGGAAAATGCAAAAGAAATTTTCTCTAAACCTGATGTTGATGGTGGACTAATTGGAGGAGCAGCTTTAAAAGCAGAGGATTTTCTTGCTATTGTAACAGCTATTTAATTATTACATAAAATAAAAAAAACCGATAACTTAATTTATCGGTTTTTTTATTATTCCGTAATATTAGATGTAGTCACATAAAAATCTTTACTTACTTCAATTGTTTTTTGATCGCCTTTAGTTTTTTCAGATTGCCATTCCGTTGTTGGTTTTAACCAAATATCAATCCCATTTAATTTTACCTTTACCGGCATATCAAATTTAGCTACACAATTAGACCAATGATAGCCAAAAAATCCGTCTTTAAAAATATATTCTAAAACCGGAATTTTAGTCGTCGTCAAATATTGTACAAATACTCTGTTGAAATTAATTCCAGACTGGTTATTAATATAATCTTGAATCTGCTTCGATGTAACAGTCTGATGATAAAACGTACTGTTCAGACCTCTTAAAATAGATTTCCATTTCGTATCATCATTAATTACCTGACGAATCATATGTAGCATGTTTGCCCCTTTTGGATACATATCACCTGATCCTTCATCATTTACATCATAATTCCCTATAATTGGAATATCATTTTCAATATTTTTTCTGCATCCTATAACATATTCCGCTCCAACATCTTTGCCATAATAATATTCCAGAAAAAGACTTTCCGAATAATTAGTAAAACTCTCATGAATCCACATATCTGCAATATCCTTATAGGTAATATTATTTGCAAACCACTCATGCCCTGATTCATGAATAATGATAAAATCGAATTTTAATCCCCACCCAGTTCCGCTCAAATCACGTCCTAAATATCCATTTTTGTATTGGTTCCCATAAGTCACACTACTTTGATGTTCCATTCCTAAATAAGGTGCTTCAACAAGTTTGTAACTATCTTCATAAAAAGGATATGGTCCAAACCAATTTTCAAAAGCCTTCAACATTTTTGGAACATCTTTAAATTGTTCTTTAGCCAAAGTTAAATTATAACTCAAAACATAATAACTGCAGTCTAAATTACCTTTTTCTCCTTTATATTTCTCAGAAAAACTTACATAATCACCAATATTTATATTTACGCCATAATTATTAATAGGATTAGAAACGTACCAATTAAATGTTTTTGTACCATCTTTTTGTTTTTTGACACTCTGCAATCTTCCATTTGAAACATCTGTCAAATCTCCAGGGATATTTACACTTATCAACATATTTTCTACTTCGTCATACATATGATCTTTACATGGCCACCAAACACTAGCACCCAATCCCTGACAGGACGAAGCTATAAAATCTTTCCCATTTTTGTCTTTTTGCCAGGTAATTCCGCCATCCCATGGCGGATTAACAGCCTCTTTTGGTTTTCCCCCAAATGAAACAATAATTTCTTTAACTTCTCCTGCTTTTTGATCCGCAACCAGCTCAATAAAAAAAGCATTTCCATTTCTTTCAAATTTCAACTCTTTTCCATCCTGGGTGACTTTGTATATCTGCATTGGTTCCTGCAAATCAATTTGTATTTTACTATACTTGCTTAAAACTGTATACCGAATTTTATTTGACCCTGAAATAGTTTTATCAACCGGATTTACTTTTATATCCAAATGATAATATTTTAAATCCCACCACGCCCTTTCTTTTGTTATACTTCCTCTCAAAGTATCCTGATGGGTAAACGTTTTTTCTAACTTATTAAGAAGTCCTTGTGCATTTGAAGTAAAAACTATAAATAGGAAGATAAAAGTAATAATATAACTTTTCATTAATACAAATTTGAAATTTATAACAAAAGTAAACATTCAATTCATTTAATTATGTATTTCTAACTCAAAATCAGAAACTTTTATAAAACAAAAAACCCTATTCTTATCCAGAATAGGGTTCTTAAAGAAAGGCGACGACATACTCTCCCACAAAACTGCA
>NZ_JAADZV010000004.1 GCF_010645075.1 Flavobacterium limi | reverse complement strand
ATCATACCCCAAACCTGCATGAACAAAAGATACAGCGGACAGCCCGGCCCACAGGGAAATGCTATAAGTATTATTACTATTTGTTAAATTAAGGTCAATTCTAGTTTTAAATCTAATGCTGGTTAGCCTTTTTGTGTTCGAATCTGTATTTTTGTTTTTAAATATTTATAAGCTTAACTATGAAAAAAAGTGTTGTATTGTTAATGCTGTTTGTTATTTCAAACCTAACAGCTCAACAACGTCCCAAGCTAATTGTAGGAATTGTGATTGATCAGATGAAAATGGAATATTTATATCGTTTTTCAGAGGATTTTTCTCCAAATGGATTTAAGAGACTAATGAATAATGGATATACTTTTCAAAATATGCATTACAATTATGTGCCTACTTACACAGCTCCGGGACATGCATCGATTTATACAGGAACCACACCAGCAACTCACGGGATTGTGGGGAATGAGTGGTTTAGCAGAGCCCTTGGGAAGCAAATGTATTGTACAGATGACGCTTCGGTAAAAACTGTTGGTGATGGAACTGCAGATGAAGGTGAAATGTCTCCAAAAAATCTGCAAAGTACGACCATTACTGATGAAGTTAGAATGGCGACAAATTTTCAAGGGAAAGTGATTGGAATGAGCCTTAAAGATCGAGGTGCAATTTTGCCAGCAGGACATTTTGCGAATTGGGCTTTTTGGTACAGTAAAACAGGGTCTTTTATTTCAAGCACTTTTTATGGGAATAAACTACCAGAATGGGTGTCAGAATTCAATAATGAAAAAAATTACCTGAAATACATTAATAAAGGCTGGGATTTGTATAAGCCTGCTTCAACGTATAATGAAAGTCTTCCGGACGATAATGCTTATGAAGGGAAATTATATGGCAGTTCAGCACCTGTTTTTCCATATGATTTAAAAACTATGTATGAAAAAAATGATGCTGGAATATTAAGATCTACTCCTTTTGGAAATGATTTATTAGCTGATTTTGCCAAAAAAGCCATTGAAAAGGAAGAGTTAGGAAAAGATAATATCACTGATTTCCTAACAGTGAGTTTTTCTTCTACTGATTATGTAGGGCATTTATTAGGACCACGCTCAGTGGAGCTTCAGGATACTTATTTGAGATTAGATCAGACTATAGCAGATTTTTTAACTTATCTGGATAAAACAGTAGGAAAAAATAATTATTTGCTCTTTCTGACAGCGGACCATGCTGGCGCGGAAAATGTTATTTATTTGAAAGATCGCAAATATGATGTTGATAATTATCCATCAAAAGATTTTAGAAAGAGTTTACAAGAGTTCTCCGTAAAAACATTTGGAGTAGACTTAGTGTTGAATTATTCTAATTTTAATATCTTTTTTAATAAACCAATCATTAAAGACAAAGGTTTGGACTTTGTAAAAGTAAAACAATTGTTTAAAGAATTTTTAATTACGTTGCCACAGGTTAAAAAAGTGTACACTGAAGAAGAAATTTTGGCTAATTCAGGGAACGATTATTATTTGAATTTTGTTGCAAAAGGATATGATGCAACACAGAATGGTGATATAGTTCTGATTGGTAAACCAGGTGTTATTGAATATTTGCCAACAGGTACTTCACACGGAACAGCTTATACCTATGATACTCACGTACCAGCAATTTTTTATGGATGGCATATTAAAAAAGGTGAATCCTATGATAAAAAAGCGATTACTGAAATTGCACCAACCATTGCTCAAAAAATAAAAGTTACTTTTCCTAATGGAACAGAAGCTAAAGTAATGCAGGAAGTGCTGGATGAGAAGTAATATTTTAGGTTTATAAGTTTGAACCTGTCTTTTTAGGCAAGTTTTTTTATGTAAAAAAAAATGCTTTTCAGCAACTGAAAAGCATTTTACTAGTGAGTTAGTAAGCACTATTAGTAATAACTATGCGTTTGTTAATACTACTTCTTCATTGAAAGGGAGATTCCATGCTTCGGCAACTCCTTTGTAAAGGATTTTTCCATTGGCAATATTTAATCCCTTTCTTAATTCTTCATTTTCGTTACAAGCTTTTTCCCATCCTTTGTTCGCCAATTGTACTGCGTATGGTAAAGTAGCATTGGTTAAAGCTAAAGTTGAAGTATAAGGAACAGCTCCCGGCATATTAGCCACACAATAGTGAACTATATCATCAATAATAAAAGTTGGATTTTCGTGAGTAGTAGGTGTGCAGGTTTCAATACAGCCTCCCTGATCTACAGCAACGTCAACTACAACAGTTCCCGGACGCATTAATTTAAGCATGTCTCTTGTAATTAAGTGTGGTGCTTTTGCTCCCGGAATTAAAACTGCACCAACAATTAAGTCGGCATCTTTAATTGCTTTTGTGATATTATAGTGATTAGACATTTCTGTATTCACATTTGCCGGCATAATATCATCTAATTGACGCAGACGTGGTAAGCTTAAATCCATAATAGTTACCTGTGCACCTAAACCTGCAGCCATTTTTGCTGCTTGTGTTCCAACGATTCCGCCTCCTAAAACTAATACTTTTGCAGGTGGCACACCCGGAACACCTCCTAAAAGAATTCCTCTTCCTTTTAATGGTTTTTCAAGGTATTTTGCTCCTTGTTGAATCGCCATACGACCAGCAACTTCAGACATTGGAACTAATAATGGTAAGCTTCTGTCTGTTTTTTCTACAGTTTCGTAAGCTAAACAAACAGCTCCTTTTTCTAACATTGCATGCGTCAATTCTTCAGAAGAGGCAAAGTGGAAATATGTGAACAATAATTGATCTTTTTTAATCAAAGGATATTCAGAAGCAATTGGTTCTTTTACTTTGATGATCATTTCTGCAATTGCATAAACTTCTTCAATAGTTGGTAAAACAACTGCGCCAGCTTCAGCATATTCTGCATCAGCAAAACCACTCCCTAAACCAGCTGTAGATTGAACATAAACTGTATGTCCGTGTTTTTTCATTTCAGAAACACCGGCAGGAGTTAAAGCTACACGGTTTTCATTATTTTTAATTTCTTTTGGAACACCTATTATCATTTTTGTTATATTTTATGTTTTCTATTGAGTTTATGTTACAAATTTATCAATAGAGAATATATTATTGGCAGTTAGGTTTTAAATAAGAAAATATTATTTTATTTCATATTTTTACAGTAAAATATTCTGTTTAAATTCTTTTTTGTTTCTTCAAAAAGAAAAAATGACTGATTTTAATTAAATAGACTAAACCTTTTTATTATGGCTCTGGATGAAATTGATAAGAAAATCTTACGTCTTTTACAGGAAAATGCTCATTATACGTTAAAAGACATTGCAAATAAAATAAATTTGTCATTAACACCTGTTCATGATAGAGTTAAACGTCTTGAAAAAGAAGGTGTTATAGAGAAATATGTTTCAATTTTAAATAAAAAAAAACTAGGTAATAATCTGACGGTTTATTGTCAGGTAACCTTAACAAAACAGACATATGATACCTCTGAAGGTTTTAACCAGTCAATTTTAAATATGCCTGAAGTTGTAGAATGCAATTATGTTTCAGGAAATTTTGATTATATGCTTAAGATTATCATTCCAGATATGGAAAGCTACCATCATTTTCATCAAAAGAAATTATCAGTTTTACCGGAGGTTTCCTTGATTAATACTGTATTTGTAATTTCAGAAGTAAAAAGCACAACGGTTTTGCCTATTTAGGTGCAAAAAAAGCCACCTTGAATTTAAGATGGCTTTAAAGTATTTAGTTTTGAGTTTGAAAATTTTAAAATGAAATTTTTTAAATGATAATTCGAAAGATTTCTCCGTTTTTATTGATCATTTCAATTCGGACACTTTGACCTTCATCTTTTTTATTTAGAAGTTTTGAAACAGTTTCCACATTCGTTGCTTTAATATTATCAATACTTAAAATAATATTGCCTTGTAGTTCATTTTGATACTGCATCAGATTTTCATTGGTGATGTTTTTGATTTTTACACCATAGTCAATTTTGAATTTCTTTTTGTCAACAGTATCAATGTTTTCGAGTTCTATTCCTTTAAATTCGGTACTGAAAAATTCATTTTTGCTTAATGTTACTGATGCCGTTTTAGATTTTCCTTCTCGAATATAAGTTACCTGTACTACATCATTTGGTCTTTTGGTGTTGATATAGCCTGAAAGATCAGCAAATGTAGAGATGTTTTGACTGTCTAATTTCACAATAATATCTCCTTTTGTAAGTCCTGCTTTTTGTGCTCCGGATTTTGGAGTAACTTTATTGATGTAAAAGCCCTGGGTTTCAGAAATACCTAATTCTTTAGAGGCATTGCTGTTTAATTCTCCACCTTCCACACCTAAGATACCTCTTTGAACATTTCCAAATTCCATAATGTCTTCGACAATTTTACGGGCATTGTTGGATGGAACTGCAAAAGAATATCCAACATAAGATCCTGTCATGGATGAAATCATGGTGTTAATACCAATTAATTCGCCACGTGTATTTACTAATGCTCCACCACTATTTCCAGGGTTTACGGCAGCATCAGTTTGAATGAAGGACTGGATTCCGCTGGTATCTAAATTTCTGGCTTTCGCCGAAACAATCCCGGCTGTAACAGTTGAAGTTAAGTTATAAGGATTTCCAACCGCCAAAACCCATTCTCCAACTTTTACACTGTCAGAATTTGCAAAGGCAGTGTATGGCAATTTTTCGTCTGCATCAATTTTCAATAAAGCGATATCCATTTTGGAGTCTGTTCCAATTAATTTTGCTTTATATGATTTTTTATTGTTTAATGTAATTTCAATTTCTGTTGCATCCTTGATAACGTGATTGTTGGTTACGATGTAACCGTCTTCAGAAATAATAACACCTGAACCGGTTCCAACCTGTTCCTGCTGTTGCTGTCCTCCATAGCCATAGAAAAATTCCAGCATAGGGTTACTAACTGTTCTGCGCGAAACATTTTTAACGTGAACAACAGTATGAATTGTTTTATCAGCAGCTTCAGTAAAATCTACTGCCTCAGCAGCAAGACCAACATTTCTGCCAAATGAATCAGGGGCAAGAGTAACAACAGAATTTTCTCTTCCCAATAAAGAATTGTTGCCGTCGAATAATAATTTATAGGCCCCAAGAGTAGTAGCACCACTCAATAATGATACTAAAAATAAGCTTGAAAATCTTTTCATAATTAGGATTTATGTTTAAGTTACTAACGTAAAATTAAATCAAAAATTTATTTTGAAAAACGGTTTAACGCTCTTTAACATTGATTAACATTTCATTAATTAATAGTTCGTACTTTTGTAGTTCTAACAACTAAAAAATGCAAATAGAATTTTATAAATATCAGGGTACCGGAAACGATTTTGTAATGATTGATAACCGTTCAGAATTCTTTCCAAAAGAAGATGTAAAACTTGTTGAACGCTTATGCGACAGACGTTTTGGAATTGGTGCTGATGGCCTTATTTTATTAGAAAATGATGCTGAAACCGATTTCAAAATGGTATACTATAACTCAGACGGAAACGAAAGTTCAATGTGTGGAAACGGAGGTCGCTGCCTTGTAGCTTTTGCCAATCAATTGGGTGTAATCAAGGATAAAACCACTTTTATTGCTACAGATGGTTTACATCACGCAACAGTAAATAACGATTCAATTGTTTCATTACAGATGATTGATGTTGATGAAGTTCAAAAGAAAGATTCATATACTTTTTTAAACACAGGGTCGCCTCATCATGTCCAAATTGTAGATGATTTAGAACATTATAATGTAAAAGAAAACGGAGCTGCCATTCGTTACGGAGAATTGTACGGGCAAAAAGGAAGCAACATCAACTTTGTGAAAAAAATAAATGATTCTGAATTTTCACTTCGAACTTATGAGAGAGGCGTGGAAGATGAAACTTTAGCTTGCGGAACTGGTGCAACGGCTGTTGCAATTGCCATGAATGCAACTGGACAAACTGATAAAACTTCTATTGATATAAATGTTGAAGGAGGAAAACTTGCTGTTTCTTTTGATAAATTAGGGGAACATTTTACGAACGTTTTTTTAATTGGTCCTGCAAAATTTGTTTTTAAAGGAAGTATAGAGATTTAACTTCAGGAAATTACTTCAATAATGATAACCCTAAATGGCAAAAATATTTACCTGCGTGCATTAGAACCTAATGACTTAGAGTTTGTGTATGCTATGGAAAATGACCAGAATATTTGGGAGGTCAGCAATACAAACACACCTTATAGCCGTTATTTAATCCGACAATATCTGGAAAATGCCCGGCAAGACATTTATGAAGCCAAACAATTACGATTAGCGATCTGCCAGGATGAAGATTTTCCGGCGATTGGACTGATTGATTTATTTGATTTTGATCCTAAAAATAACAGGGCAGGAGTTGGTATTGTAATTCAAAATAAGGAAAACAGAAATCAAAATATTGGTTCTGAGGCTTTAGAGTTATTAATAAAATATTCTTTTTACAATTTAAATCTGCATCAATTATATGCAAATATTAGTGTAGGAAATGTAGCAAGTATAGCTCTTTTTACTAAATTTGGCTTTGAGCAAACAGGAATAAAAAAAGATTGGATTTTGCTAAATGGACGCTATGAGGACGAGGCAATTTTTCAGTTAATTAATAAACAAATTTAAATTTTAGACTTTGAAATTAAAAAAGATTATCACCATAGTTGCCGTAGCTGTTATTTCAGTTTTAATGATTTACGGATTTATTTTAATTAGCAGAATTTTTAGTGCCAATACTAAATTTGAAGAAAAAGAACTTTACGTATATGTTCCTACAGATGCTACTTATGCAGATGTGAAAAAAATATTAGAACCCTATATTAAGAATTTCGATAATTTTGAAATGGTTGCCAATAAGCGAAGCTATCCTGAAAATGTGAAGTCAGGTCGTTTTTTACTTAAAAAAGACATGAACAATATTGATTTAGTTCGTGCAATGCGTTCCAATGTTCCGGTTAAACTGGCTTTTAATAATCAGGAACGTTTAGAGAATTTTGCAGGAAGAATAGGTTCTCAAATAGAAGCAGATAGTTTATCATTACTGAAAGCAATTAAAGATTCTACTTTCTTAAAAGAAAATGGTTTTAATGAAAAGAATGTTTTTGCCATGTTTATTCCAAATACTTATGAAGTGTATTGGAATACCTCTGCAGTGAAATTCCGTGATAAAATGATTAAGGAATATCACAATTTCTGGACTGCAGAAAGAATTGAAAAAGCCAAAAAACAAGGGTTAACACCAGTTCAGGCTACTATTTTGGCTTCTATTGTACACAAAGAATCAGTAAAAAAAGATGAAAGACCTCGTATTGCGGGAGTTTATTTAAATCGTTTACGTTTAGAAATGCCTTTACAAGCTGATCCAACAGTGATTTATGCTTTAAAATTGCGTGACAATAATTTCGATCAGGTTATTAAAAGAGTTTTTTATAATGACTTGATTATGAGATCTCCTTATAATACTTATGTAAATATCGGATTGCCTCCGGGACCAATTGCAATGCCTGATATTACTGCTGTTGAAGCTGTTTTAAATCCTGAAAAGCACGATTATATTTATTTCTGTGCGAGTACAGACCGTTTTGGATATCATGAATTTGCTTCAAGTTATGAGCAGCACACCATTAATGCAAAAAAATATTCAGACTGGATTGCCAGTCAGGGCGTAACAAGATAGTTTTGAATTTTAGAATTTCCTTATTTTTATCGATTTTATTCGTTTTGGGTCTTCAGTCTGTTGAAGCTCAGAATAAAATCGATAATTTTTTTAAGCCTTCTGATACTTTAAATGTAAAAAGGCAAAATACAGTTATCATAACTGAAGCTGCCTTGGCTTCTGCAACATTAGTTAGTTTGAATCAGATTTGGTATGCCGATTATGCCAAATCCGATTTTCATTTTATAAATGATAATGATGAATGGCTCCAAATGGATAAAGTTGGACACTTTTATTCGGCTTATCATTTAGGAAGATTTGGTGCTGAAGCCCTGAATTGGAGTGGTGCAAGTTCTAAAAATCAATTAATTTACGGCGCTGGTATTGGTTTCGCTTTTCTTACTGCTGTTGAAGTTTTAGATGGATATTCCGCAGAATGGGGTGCATCTTCAGGCGATATAATTGCCAATGCAGCCGGAACTGCTTTATATGTTTCCCAGGAATTACTTTGGAAAGAACAAAGAATTACGCCTAAATTCTCTTTCCATACTACCCAATATGCAAATCAAAATCCTGAAAAACTCGGTAGTTCACTTAATGAACAGATTTTAAAAGATTATAATGGACAGACTTATTGGCTTTCTGTAAACGTGCATTCTTTTTCTAAAGAATCAAAAATTCCGAAATGGTTAAATGTCGCTTTTGGATATGGAGCTGAGGGAATGTTATCCGGAAATAATAAAAATGAAAATCTAGTTTTTAGCCAAAATCCTGAAAATTTACGTAAGATTTATCTTTCTTTTGATGTCGATTTAGCTAAAATTAACACAAAATCGCATTTTTTGAAAACTATTTTTTCTGTTTTTAACACAATAAAAATTCCTGCTCCAACTCTTAAATATACCGCCAATAAAGGGCTCAAAGGGCATCTGATTTATTTTTAAAAACCGTAAATTGCTGATTTTCAGTATTATTTTTGTTTTATTATCTTTGCGCTGTAGAAATTTCAAAAAGGTGACAGCGTTTTGAAGAAAAACAATTTATGATAAAGAAATGGTATTATTACACTAGTTTAATCGTTATTATTACATTTTTAACTTTGGGTTTCAAACCCTTTAATCTGGAAACCAAACCTTGGTTTTATACAGAGAAAACAGATGGATCGGAATACTTATTTCCATCTCTTGACAAAGATGATTATCCATCACAAACAAAATTAAATGCACCATTCACCGGAAATCGGCTAATTGGCTTTAAAGAAGCAATTGCGTTTAAAGAATCTCAGGGAAAATACCGAAAAGTAAATTCAATTGGCTATATGGGAAAATACCAGTTTGGTTCTAAAACTCTAAGAACTGTAGGTGTTCACAGTGACAAAGATTTTTTAAAGAATCCAGCCTTACAGGAAAAAGCGTTTATTGCTTTGTTATCTAAAAACAAATGGATTTTACGCAGGGAGATTGAAAAGTATGAAGGAAAAATCATTAATGGAATTGAAATTACCGAGTCAGGAATTTTAGCAGCAGCGCATTTAGGTGGTGCAGGTTCAGTAAAAAACTTCTTTAAAAACAAAGGGAACAGGCATTTTAGAGATGCTTATGGAACGTCTTTGAGAAGTTACATGAAAGCCTTTGGCGGTTATGATCTCTCTTATATTGAGGCAGATAGTAACGCAACAATTAACGACTAAGAATTAAAAAATAAAAATCCCGATTAATTCGGGATTTTTTATTTAATCTAGTTTTTAATCTATTAATATCTCTAAGACTTTTACAGCAGCCTCGCTAATTCTTGTACCCGGTCCAAAAATTGCTATTGCCCCGGCATCGAATAAATATTGATAGTCCTGCGAAGGAATTACCCCACCAACAATAACCATAATATCTTCACGGCCATGTTTTTTTAACTCTTCGATAACTTGTGGAACTAATGTTTTATGACCTGCAGCCAATGACGAAATACCTAAAATATGAACGTCATTTTCAACAGCCTGTTTTGCGGCTTCTGCCGGAGTTTGAAATAATGGACCAATATCAACGTCAAAGCCTACATCAGCATAACCTGTTGCCACTACTTTTGCACCCCGGTCATGTCCGTCCTGTCCCATTTTGGCAATCATGATTCTCGGACGTCTTCCTTCTTGTTTTGCAAAAGCTTCAGCAAGCAGCTTCGCTTTTTCAAAATTTTCGTCGTTTTTAATTGCTGCACTATACACACCATTTACAGATTTAATTTGTGCTTTGAACCTTCCAAAAATACTTTCGAGGGCGTCACTGATTTCGCCTAAAGTTGCTCTGTTTCTTGCAGCTTCAATAGCAATTTCCAGTAAATTTCCCTTTCCGGTTTTAGCACAATAAATTAATTTTTCGAGAGATTGGTTTACTTTTTCCGTATTTCGGGTTGTTTTTATTTTTTCAAGCCTTTCAATTTGCTGCCTTCGGACAGCTTGATTGTCTATATCTAAAATATATAAAGGATCTTCTTTTTCTAACCTAAATTTATTTACGCCTACAATGATATCCTGTCCGCTGTCAATTCTTGCTTGTTTTTTTGCAGCAGCCTCTTCAATTCTAAGTTTGGGAATTCCGGTTTCAATGGCCTTCGTCATCCCGCCTAACTCTTCTACTTCTTCAATAAGGGTCCATGTTTTTTCAACCATTTCATTGGTAAGGCTTTCCACATAATAGCTTCCTGCCCATGGATCTACTGTTTTGGTAATTTTAGTTTCTTCCTGTAAAAAAATCTGAGTGTTGCGCGCAATCCTTGCAGAAAAGTCCGTTGGTAAAGCAATTGCTTCATCCAGTGCATTAGTATGTAATGATTGGGTTCCTCCAAAAGCAGCGGCTGCCGCTTCGATACAAGTTCGGGTTACATTATTAAAAGGATCCTGTTCCGTTAAACTCCAACCGCTCGTCTGACAATGTGTTCTTAAAATTAATGATTTGTCACTTTTGGGATTAAATTGTTTTACCAATTTTGCCCAAATCATCCTTCCGGCTCTCATTTTGGCAATTTCCATAAAATGGTTCATACCAATTGCCCAGAAAAATGATAATCTCGGTGCAAATTCATCAATGGTCATGCCTGTTGATAGTCCGGTTCTGATGTATTCTAAACCATCTGCGAGTGTATAAGCCAGTTCGATATGAGCCGTTGCTCCCGCTTCCTGCATGTGATATCCTGAAATTGAGATAGAATTGAATTTTGGCATTTTTTTGCTTGTGAATTCAAAAATATCGGCAATGATTTTCATCGAAGGTTTGGGCGGATAGATGTAGGTATTGCGAACCATAAACTCTTTTAAAATGTCGTTTTGTATGGTGCCGGAAAGTTTTTCAGTTGCCACTCCCTGTTCTTCCGCAGCAACGATATAAAAAGCCATAATAGGCAAAACAGCGCCATTCATGGTCATGGATACCGACATTTCATCTAATGGTATCTGATCAAAAAGTACTTTCATGTCTTCAACAGAATCAATTGCAACACCTGCTTTTCCAACATCTCCCACAACTCTTTCATGATCAGAGTCATAGCCTCGGTGTGTTGGCAAATCAAATGCGATAGATAGGCCTTTTTGACCGGCTGCTAAATTTCGTCTGTAAAAAGCATTACTTTCTTCTGCAGTTGAAAATCCTGCATATTGTCTAATAGTCCATGGTTTTTGTACATACATGGTTGCATAGGGGCCACGCAGGTTTGGTGCAAAACCTGCTCCAAAATCTAAAAAGTCTAATTCCTCAATATCTTTTTCAGAATATTTTTTTTTGATTTTAATTCCTTCTGCTGTAGTAAAGTTATCCACTATAGATTCTGAATCATGTGATTGGTCATCTGATTCTTCACTTTTAACTTCTAACTTAATATGTTTAAAGTCTTTTCTTATCATTGAAATACTCTTTTGAGCAGGTTATTAATTACTTTGAAAAAATTATTCGAGTTCTAACCTCTCTTGTTCCAGTTTTTCTGCTAATCTTTTTTCAATTATCGGTGTAATTAATGTTTTTCTGGGTTTTATTTTTACAAAAGGGAACAGTTCTAAATCATGTTTCATTTTGTCTTCCGGGTTTGGGTATTTATTCGTGCCTAATAAGACTTCTTTTTGAGCATCGAATAATTCCTGTTCTTTATTGGCGCTTTCCTGAATTTTCTTTTTGATTGTCCCATCATTCAAAAGTTTAAAAAAACCGCCATTTGCTTCAATTTCTTTAAATAAAGCAAGACTTTTTTCGGCAAGCTGAATGGTTAAGCTTTCAATATAATAACTGCCATCTGCAGGGTTGTCCACTTTGTCAAAGTAACTTTCGTGTTTTAAAATCAGTAATTGATTTCTGGCAAGACGGTCACCAAATTCATTGTCTTTATGATACAAGGAATCATAAGGCAAATTGGCAACAGCATCAGCGCCGCCTAATATTGCCGACATGCATTCTGTTGTGGTACGAAGCATGTTGACATTATAATCGTATATGGTTTTATTGCGTTTCGTTGGCGTAACCAATAAATGACACTCCAAATCAGGATTGTATTCAGAAGCAATTAAGTTGAAAAGCATTCGCAGGGCACGGATTTTTGCTATTTCAAAGAAATAATTTGTTCCTACGGATACCTGAAAAACAATTGGTTTTGTTAGTTCTGGAAAACGATTCAAATATTCGTTTGTATGTGCAAGACTGTATGCAATTTGCTGTGTTATATTGGCTCCTGCATTTTGGTATAGTCCTAAATCAACACTTAGTAAAGAAATACTTGTTGTTTTCGAAAGTTTATCAAGAGTTTCAAAGTTATTTTTGTCAGATGTCACAAACCAGTTTCCTTCTCTGGCTAAATGTCCGATTGGATCAAAATTGCAATAAAAAACAGCTCTTTTTTGAATAGAAATAGTATCCAGGGTTTTTACGAAATCGATTGAAATGAAATTCAAATTAAAGTAAACGATTCGGTTTTCTAAAGGAAGATTTTCTAATAATTTTTGAATATCGATCTTTTCGTTTTGAATGGTAAAACGTAAACTTTCTGCACCTCTTTCAAGGGTATTTATAGCTCTTTGAATCGATTTTTCAACATCGTAAACGAAGATGTTTTGGCAGATTTTAAAATCAGAAGTCTGCGTTTTTACAGGAGCGGTTTTGAAATCTTCGTCGTAATGATAAAATGGTTTTACCTGTATATCTTCAGGAGAATTCCAGATTACGGTTTTGTTGTAATCGGCGCCATCCAGTTCAAACTGAATTTTTTGTTTCCACTGTTTGGAGGAAATCGGACTAAAATCGTCGAATAGGGTAGTAGCCATTGGGTGTTTTTATAATTATTCTTTTTCCTGAATCGTATCGCCTTCAAATTTGATAATGTATATGTCTTCGCTGTCTTTTTTCATGAAGTACTTTTCGCGTGCATATTTCTCGATTTGTTCAGGATTTTTGAGTTGTTTGATTTGTTCCTGATCTTTTTTTATTTCTTCCTGATAATAGGTTTTATTGTCTTCAAGCTCATGAATCTGATTGTTTAAAAACCGGTGGTCGAAATAGGAATAATTATCTAAAAACAGCATCCATACAATAAAAAAGAGCAAAACCCAAACGTATTTATTGCTTAGGAATTTAAACCATTTTTTGTCTTTATACGGATTTTTCATTTTAGTTTTATTTTTTAGCCCGATGGAACCGGTATCCTTTTTATGGTTTTTTCTGCCATAAAAAGATAAAGGCGAGAGCGGGACACGAGCGTAGCGAACTGGCGAAACAAACAGCTCCTTATTTTTATGGAATAAATTTACAATAAAAATTATAAAATTCTTTGATTAATTACGGCACGAACTACATCAATTGCGACAGTATTGTATTTGTCGTTCGGGATTATAATGTCGGCAAAAGCTTTTGATGGTTCAATAAATTGCTCATGCATAGGTTTTAAGGTGTTTTGATAACGTGTCAAAACTTCGTCTATATCACGTCCGCGTTCTGAGATATCACGTTTTAAACGGCGAACTAATCTTTCATCAGAATCGGCATGAACGTAAATTTTAATATCAAAAAGCTCTCGTAATTCGGGATTTGTTAAAATCAGGATACCTTCAACAATCATTACTTTTCTTGGATGTGTTGTAACGGTGTCGTCAGTCCTGTTGTGCTGAATAAAAGAATATACGGGCTGATCAATTGTTTGGCCTGCTTTTAAAGCTTTAAGATGTTTTTCTAATAACTCAAAATCAATCGATCTTGGATGATCAAAATTGATAAGGGCTCTTTCATCAAATGATAAATTATGGGTTTCTTTATAGTATGAATCCTGAGAAATTACACCGACTTCGGTATCTGGTAATTCGTTCATGATTTGGTGTACTACTGTTGTTTTTCCACTTCCTGTTCCCCCTGCAATTCCAATAATAAGCATAATTTGGTGTTGTATGTTTGTTAGACAAAAATAATAATTTATGTGAATTGACTATATGCATTAATCATTTAAACCATATTGGTAATATTCGTAAATATATGCAATAGATTATTCAAACAATTTTTTACTTCATTGAATTTATATTACTTATAATTTAAAAAGATAAAAAAAATCCCGAAAGTAAAACCTTCGGGATTTGGTGCAATCAGTATAGTTTTTATAAAATATTCTGAATTTAGTAAGCACTTGTAATTATTTATTCTTCTTTGCTTTTATCATCATTTCAAGCTGGTCCCAAAGTTCTTCAGGAATTGCTTCTAATAAGTTGAATTGTCCTGCACCTTTCAGCCATTCGCCTCCATCAATTGTAATAACATCTCCGTTTATATAAGCTGAAAAGTCAGATACCAGATATGCTGCCAGATTTGCCAGTTCCTGATGGTCGCCAACACGTTTTAAAGGTACTTTTTTGGCCATGTCAAATTTCTCTGCCAAATCACCCGGTAATAATCTGTCCCAGGCGCCTTTAGTAGGGAAAGGTCCCGGAGCAATCGCATTAGAACGGATTCCGTATTTTGCCCATTCTACAGCCAGACTTCTGGTCATGGCCAAAACTCCTGCTTTTGCTGTAGCACTTGGAACAACATAAGCGGATCCTGTCCAGGCATAAGTTGTAACAATATTTAAAATCGTTGCAGATTGTTTGGTGTCGATCCAGTGTTTTCCAAAAGCCAGTGTACAGTTTTTTGTGCCTTTTAATACAATATCGATAACTGTGTCAAATGCATTGGCAGACAAACGCTCTGTTGGGGAAATAAAATTTCCGGCTGCGTTATTTAAAAGAACATCTACTTTTCCAAAAGCTTTTAGAACTTCCTGAAGCATGTTTTCAACTTCTTCATAATGACGGACATCACATTGAAGAGGCAGGCACTTTCCTCCAGTTTCGGTTTCAAGCTCATTTGCTGTTGTTTTTAGCTTTTCTAAATCTCTTGAAGTAATCGCTACCTGAGCTCCCAATTCTAAAAAATATTTGGTCATTGCTTTGCCTAAACCACTTCCGCCGCCTGTAACTACAATGACTTTACCTTTTAAAGCATCGTCTCTTAACATTTTATCTGTATAGCTCATACTTTTTTATTTTACAAAATTAATTAATTTAAATAGGATGCATGCATAATATTGTTATAAATTTTTAAAAAACTTTATATTAAGCATATTTTTTTTGCTGCTGATTCGAGTGTGAAGTTGTCTTTGGCGAAACAAAAACGTATTAATTTATGGTCTCTATGATCCGAATAGAATGTTGAGATTGGAATTGCGGCAACACCATGATCTGTGATGAGTTTTTTGCAAAAGGTAACATCATCGGCGTTTGAAATTGAAGCATAGGAAGCAACCTGAAAATAAGTTCCTTCACAGGGTTTTAACTCAAATCGGCTGTTTTGAAGCAGTTGTTGAAAATAATCCCGTTTTTTTTGATAGAATTTCCCAAGTAAATTTACATCAACTACATCCAGATATTCGCTTATGGCAACTTGTGAAATACTGTTAACGCTAAAAACCAAAAACTGATGGACTTTTTTGATTTCTTTCATCAGATATTCAGGAGCAATGGTATATCCAATTTTCCATCCGGTAATATGAAATGATTTTCCGAAAGAAGAAACCATTATACAACGGTCTAAAAGGAAACTTTTGGTATGTGCTGAAATATGTTTTTCTTCGAAAGTAATGTATTCATAAACTTCATCAGATAAAACAATAATATCGGGATATTTTTCAAGAAGATTTTTTAGCTGTACAAAATCTGATTCTGTCAGGATTTTTCCCGTTGGATTATGCGGATTGTTGATAATCATCATCCTGCTTTTTGCAGAACAGGCTTTTTCTATCGTTTCCCAATTTGGCGTATAGTCGTCATTTAATGCTACGCGGACTGGCTTAGCTTTGCAAAGTAAAACAGGAGATTCATAAGAGTCGTAGCTTGGATCCAGAATAATGACTTCATCTTTTTCTTTTACTAAAGCTAAAATGGTTGTAAAAATTCCCTGAGTTGCACCAGTTGTAACCAGAAGTTCTGTGTCTGGATTTATAATTCTGTTATAAGAATTCAGAACTAATTTCGCAATCTTATTCATTAATGGAGGGTAACCTGCCATTGGTGTGTATTGATGAACGTTTTCTTTCGCTAATCTAGTAACAATATCAGTTAGTCTTTCATCGACTGGGAAATTTGGAAATCCCTGCGAAAGATTTATAGCATTGTACTCGGCTGCCATTTTTGACATTACCGTGAAAATGCTTGTAGTTACATTTGGGAGTTTACTCATAAGATTAGATTAATGAAGTCGATAATAGTTGGTCTACATTTGCACAGGAAAAACAAGTGAGTATATGGTTCTGACTTTTTTACCTTTTAGTTTTCCAGGTTTCCATTTAGGAGACAATTTTAAAACTCTTATCAGTTCTTCTCTAGTCCCGTGTCCAATATCATGGAGAACTTTTATATCATTTAATGAGCCATCTCTCTCTATAATAAAAGTAGCAAATAGCTTTCCTTGAATAGTTGGTCTTTTGTTTGATTTTTTATAATTATCATCTAAAAAGTGATTAAATTTAACTCTGCCACCGGGGAATTCGGGTTTAATATCTATGTCAATAAGATTGAAAATTGCATTTTCATCATTAGATACAACTATATTTTGAGCTTTAGGAGTTTTACAAACTATTCTGGTTTTTTTCTGAGAAAATATATTTTGTGTAAAACAAACCAAAAATAAAATTAGAATCTTTTTCATAATGATGATTCTTGAGTTAATTTACATTTTATGAATAATAAAAATAGTCGGTCTATTATGTAAATCAACTTTTAATTTTTTCCAGTCAGCAACTTTCATTGTTTTGATAAATTCTGTTGGTAACGTAATGTCTGCTGCAATACAAAGATGCGTTGAAGGACTTAAAATCTGCAAAAGATCTTCAATTAATTTATTGTTTCTATAAGGCGTTTCTATAAATAACTGTGATTGATTTTTGTCATAAGATAATTTCTCAAAATGACGAATCGCTGATTTTTTTTCATCTTTGTCAATTGGCAGATAACCATTGAAAGTAAAACTCTGTCCGTTCATTCCAGACGCCATCATGGCTAACAGGATAGAAGAAGGACCAACCAAAGGCACAACCTGAATCCCTTTTTCATGAGCTAATTTTACAATAACTGCTCCGGGATCTGCAACTCCGGGACAGCCAGCTTCACTCATTAAGCCCATATTTTTTCCTTCTAACAAAGGTTTTATAAAGTGTAAGTGTTCGCTTGTTTCAGTACGCTTGTTAAGCGTAAAAAGAACTAATTCGGATTGTTTTTTTTCGGGATAAACTGCTTTTATGGATTTTCTGGCGGTTTTGTCATTTTCAACAATATAGTAATCTATTAGTTCGATAGTTCTTTTTACTGTTTGCGGTAAAACATCCATCGGATCACTTTCGCCCATAGTTGTTGGAATTAAATATAATTTTCCCAGCAGTTTCATATCTTTAATAGATTATAAAATGAAAAACTTTTTCAATTAGATAATTATAAATAATTGAAAAATTAAGTTAAGAATGTTTTTCGATAAGTTTTTTTGCAATTATTTCGGCAACTTCATCCAGCATTTGATAAACGTTGTCAAATCCGTTAACGGCTCCGTAGTATGGATCTGGAACGTCTACATTTTCATCCGGAAATAATTCATTTAGAATAAGGCTAACCTTGTTTTTATGTTCAGGTGTTTTGGCGAGGTGAAGGATGTCACGGTAATTTGAATTATCCATTACATAGATATAATCAAATTCGTCAAAATCTGTAGTTTTGAATTGTCTTCCTTTTTGCTGGTCAATACATAAGCCGTTTTTTTGAGCAACAGCAATGGATCGCTTATCGGGTGAATGGCCTACGTGCCACGAACCGGTTCCTGCTGAATCAACTATAAAATTTTCTTTTGGTAATTTGGATGCTAAAATGCCTTCAGCTAAAGGTGATCTGCAAATGTTTCCCAAACAAACCATTAAAATTTTTACTGGCATGATGCGCGTTTATAGCGTTAATTTTTTGTTGATATCTTCGACAAATTTTTTGAATTGTTTGTCTGTAGAGACTAAGTTGTCAACTGTTTTACAAGCGTGTAATACGGTAGCATGATCGCGATCTCCAATTTGAGAGCCAATGTTTGCCAATGAAGCTTTTGTGAATTTCTTTGCAAAAAACATAGCCAATTGTCTCGCCTGAACCACGTGTCTTTTTCTTGTTTTTGATTGAAGGGTTTCAATATCCAACTGAAAATAATCAGATACGATTTTTTGAATATAATCAATAGAGATTTCTCTCTTTACATTTTTAACAAATTTCTCTACAACGCTTTTAGCTAACTCAATTGTTACTTCTTTTTTGTTGAAAGAAGATTGTGCAATTAATGAAATAATTGCGCCTTCAAGTTCTCTGACATTGGTTTTGATGTTACGGGCAACATATTCAAGAATGTCTTCCGGCATATCAACACCATCACGGTAAAGAATATTTTTTAAAATTGAAATACGGGTTTCGTAATCCGGCTGATGCAATTCAGCAGATAATCCCCATTTGAAACGGGACAATAAACGCTGCTCGATATCCTGCATGTCAACAGGAGCTTTGTCAGATGTTAAAATTACCTGTTTTCCGTTTTGGTGCAGATAATTGAAGATATGGAAAAATACATCCTGAGTACCTGATTTTCCTGATAAAAACTGAACGTCATCAATAATTAAGACGTCAATTAACTGGTAAAAATGAATAAAATCATTGCGATTATTCTTTTTTACCGAATCAATATACTGCTGCGTGAAAATTTCTGCTGAAATATATAAAACGGTCTTTTCCGGATATTTATCTTTTACTTCAACACCAATAGCATGTGCCAAGTGTGTTTTGCCTAGACCAACTCCTCCGAAAATTAGCAATGGATTGAATGAAGTTCCTCCCGGTTTGTTGGCAACGGCCATACCTGCCGAACGGGCTAAACGGTTTGAATCTCCTTCTAAGAAATTGTCAAAACTGTAATTTGCATTTAATTGAGATTCTATTTTTAAATTTCTGATTCCGGGAATTACAAAAGGATTTTTAAGTTCCGGATTTAAGTTTTTAAAAGGAGCATCAACCTCTTGTGGTTTCATTGGCACTCTATTGGCACTTGGCAGCTGTTCGGTAAACGGCTGTTTATTACCATAAGTGTTTTCCATTTTAATTTTATAGAGTAACTTTGCATTTTTTCCCAGTTCTTTGGTAAGTGCAACTTTCAATAATTTGACGTAATGCTCTTCGAGCCATTCGTAGAAAAATTTACTTGGAACCTGAATGTATAACGCGTTGTCGGTCAGCTCAACTGATTTGATTGGTTCAAACCAGGTTTTGTAGGCCTGATCTTGAATATTGTCTTTTATAAAGGACAAACAGTTTTCCCATACCGATTGAGCAGTTTTAGTCATAAATTCAGATAAATTTTTTTTATTATTGATAAAGATTCTCCTAATAAAAGGGTGTAATTTTATTCCGTATTTCGGGATAACAAATATGTGAACAAATTTCTGTAAAAAAAAATATTTTGATCTCTAATTTTATAAAATAATGTTGTAAGGAGGCTTTTGGAAATTAATTTTTTTTAATATATAAATAATGAAAAATCATCAAACCCAGGTACGTGTTCGTTACTCTGAAACTGATCAAATGGGAGTCGTGTATCATGGAAATTACGTGCCGTATTTTGAGATAGGACGCGTGGAATGGCTTAGAAATAAAGGGATTTCGTATAAAAGTATGGAAGAAAGCGGAATCGGATTGCCCATTGTTTCGATGCAGATAAATTATAAAAAATCGGCACGCTATGATGAGCTTTTGACAATTCATACGACTTTCAAAAGTCAGTCTTCTGTCAAGATTGAATTTGACTGCGAAATCTATAATGAAGCAAATGAGTTATTAACAACGGCAGTGTTTATTTTGGTATTTATTTCGTTAAAAACAGGTCGGCCGACTGCTCCTCCGGATTATATTTTGGAATTATTTAAAACGCTTGAATAATTGTTAAAATGAAATGTCTTTTTATGGTAATTTAGATAATTTTAATATTGATTTCAAACATTAAATCAAAAGTGCTGAATATAGATTCAGCATTTTTTTTTCGGGTTTTGGTCATTATTTTACCAATTGGCAGACCGGAATCTTCATCAATTTCCATTTCCTGAGAAGTTATTTCGAGCTTTTTCTCTTTGATTACCCGCATTACCCTGTTCATGTTTTTATAATCAAAAGATATTAAAAAATTGACATCAATTGTTTTTTCGATAATTTCACAAATCTCAAGTGCCATTTGTGCGGTAGTTTTGTAAGCAGCAATTAATCCGCCCACTCCCAATTTTATTCCCCCAAAAAATCTAACAACGACTACTAATACGTTGGTTAAACCAAAAGACTGGATTTGTCCATAAATTGGAGTTCCTGCAGTATTTCCTGGTTCTCCGTCATCATTTGCCCGATAAGAAATTTTTGGAGCGGTGCCAATCTGGTAGGCATAACAATAATGCACAGCGTTCGGGTGCTGCTTTTTTAAGCTTTCAATAATAGGTTTTACTTCGTCTTCATTCTGTATCGGAAAAGCATAGCCGAAAAATTTGCTTCCTTTTTCCTTAAAAAGTACTTCTTCGGATTCAAAGGCAATAGTTTGGTAAGTGTCGTTATATTCCAAAAGTAAATTCTAAAATTAAAACTATTAAGTATAAGTTCACGCAGATTTAAATAGATTTTAGCTGATTTGTGCAGATTAAAATTAAATCTGCCTGGAATCATCTAAATCTTAAAAAAAAGATTTTATAGCTATAATATTTTTTTCTCAAATAAATCCACAACATCTTCCTTGCCAACTTGTAAATTCCATACATGAAGCCCTAAAGCTGCAGCTGCATCGGTATTTTCCTTTTTGTCATCAACAAACAAAGTTCTTTTTGGCGATAATTCGTGTTTGTTGATAATATATTGATAGGCTTCCGGATTTGGTTTTCGTTTTCCAATTTCAAATGAAAAATATACCTTTTCAAAACATTGGTAAAAATCACTGTAAAATGTGACTCCGCTTTTGTTTTCAAATGTTTCAATATGAATAGAATCGGTATTGCTCAATAAAAATAAACGGTATTTTTTAGAAAGTAATTGCAGGAACTCTAATCGGTATAATGGGAAATCTGCAAGCACAGCGTTCCAGGCTTTCAGAATTTCTTCAATTGAAGCATTAGGAAGCTGTTCCTGAAAACCTGCCAAAAAATCATCATGCGAAATATCGCCCGTTTCAAACAATAGATTCAATCGGTCAAATTCTGAATTCCATTCGGTCATGCCTAATTTCTTCAGTCCGGAAATAGTAGCTTCTTTATCTAAATTGATGAAAATATCTCCAAAGTCAAAAATTATTGTATCAATCATGATTTATAACATATATTAATTCGTCGTTCTGGATGTAGGTTTTTGTTATGTTTTTCTTTGAAAGAACTGGAGCTTTTGTGCCTTTTTGAAAAGAACTTTTTCCAGTAAAAATGCGCGCTTCATCCCAAATATTTTCATCTATAAAAGACTGTAAAGTTTGTAAACCGCCTTCAATGATGATTGATTGAATCTGATTTTCAAATAAAACAGCCAAAATCTGCGGAATTATATTTTGTTTGAAATCAATTACTTCAAAGGTAGTGTTTTCTGTTGGAAAGCTTATTTCAGATTTCGTAAATAGGATAGTTTTAACGCTGTCGTCAAAAACAAAACTGTCTTTTGAAATACGATTATTTTGATCTAAAACAACTCTTACCGGATTATTTGCAGACCAATCCCTAACATTTAATTTTGGATTATCATCAATAACAGTTTGTGTGCCTACTAAAATAGCCTGTTCTTCACTTCTCCATTTATGAACCAATTGTCTTGAATATTGGCTGGTAATCCAAACAGGTTTGCGTTCCTGATTGATTTCTTTTTCAGGAGCTAAAAAACCGTCCTGACTTTCAGCCCACTTTAATATAATATAAGGCCGCTTTTTGTTGTGAAAAGTAAAAAATCGCTTGTTGAGTTCGTAGCATTCATTTTCTAAAACACCAACAATTACATTAGAACCGGACTCGATTATTTTTTTGATTCCCTTTCCGGCAACTTTTTCGTTTGGATCAACAGTCCCTATTACAACATTCGGTATTTTATGTTCGATAATTAAATCACTGCAGGGCGGCGTTTTTCCAAAATGGCTGCAAGGTTCTAAACTCACATAAATAGTAGCGTTTTTTAATAGCGATTTGTCTTTTACAGAACGAATCGCATTGACTTCAGCGTGAGGTTGTCCGGCTTTTTTATGCCAGCCTTCGCCAATAATTTTATTCTCGTAAACAATTACACTTCCTACCATGGGATTTGGATAAGTGGTTCCAAAGCCATTTTGGGCCAGTTCAATGCAGCGTTTTATGTATTTCTCATGTATATTCACAGTACAAAAGTAGTCATTTTTGAGTTTAAGCATAATGTTAACAGGAGAGTTGTGAAACAATACGAAAAGTATGTTTATTTTTGTGAAGACAGAATGAATTTTGAAAATGAAAAATTGGATTATCAGAGAAATTAAAAAAGAAGACAATCAGGCAGTTGCCCAATTAATAAGATCGGTTTTTGATGAAATGGAAATTCCCAAAACAGGAACAGCTTATGAAGATTCGTATTTGGATTTGATGTTTGAAGAATATAATAAGCCTCAGGCCATTTATTTTGTTGTTGAAAGTGAAGGTGAGATTACAGGGTGTTGTGGAATCGCACCTTTGGAGACTGGCGGTCCGAAGATTTGCGAATTACAAAAAATGTATTTTTTGCCCAAAACCCGCGGATTGGGAATTGGAAGCAAAATGATAGCAAAATGTTTAGAGCATGCTAAAAACTTTGGTTTCGAAAAATGTTATTTAGAAACAATGCCTTTTATGCATGCTGCCCAAAAATTATATAGGAAGTCAGGATTTGAGTATTTAGATGCTCCGTTAGGATGTACCGGTCATAATTCCTGCCCTGTCTGGATGTTGAAAGAATTGTAAAATCACATTGTGATAATTTATTTAGCAATACTTACAAAATGCAATTGAATATTGCTAAAAATGCTCAAAAACCAAAATGAAAATCAAACAATACAGAACTCAATTTATAAAGGAACTCTCTTCATTGTATGATGCATACGAAGCAGAAAGTTTTTTTTATTTGATATTAGAAAATAAACATAATCTCAGGCAGATAGATTTGGCACTGAACCATGAATTGGCTTTTTCAGATGCTGATTTAGCAATTTGGGATGCTTTTTTAAATGAATTGAAGAAAGAAATTCCGATTCAGTATTTACTGGGAAAAACAAGTTTTTACGGTTTAGATTTTGAAGTAGACGAAAACGTTTTGATTCCGAGACCAGAAACCGAAGAGTTGGTTGAATGGATTATTAATGAAAATAAGATTACTGATAAAACTAAAAAGTTAAAAATTCTGGATATAGGAACCGGAAGCGGCTGTATTGCAATTTCACTGGCGAAAAATCTCTCAAATGCAGAAGTTTATGCTATGGATGTTTCGAAGAAAGCTATTGAAACGGCAAAAAGAAATGCGAGAAATAATAATGTAAAAATAACTTTTATACTTAAGAGTGTTTTAGACTTAGAAATCCTGAAATCTAATTTTGATATTATTGTTTCAAATCCGCCCTATGTCCGCCATTTAGAGAAGCAGGAAATCAAAAAGAATGTCCTGGATTACGAACCACATCTGGCACTTTTTGTGGATGATAATGATGCATTGATTTTTTATAGGAAAATTGCTGAATTAGCTCAAAAAAATCTCTTAGAAAAAGGACAATTGTACTTTGAAATCAATCAGTATTTGGGAAAGGAAATGACTGAATTACTGGAAAAAATGGATTTTAGAAATATTGAATTACGAAAAGATATTTATGATAATGATCGTATGATGAAGGGGATGAAAAGAGATTTGTAACATAAATTTCTAATCTAGCCCCGATAGAAGTGGAAATCCTTTTGTGCCAGAGTTTGGTACAAAAGATTGTAACGGATAGCGGGACAAAAGGTGTTTTGAAACGAGTGACTTCTGCTTCAAATAAAACTACTCATAACGCAACGCCTCAATAGGATCCAGTTTAGAAGCTTTGATTGCAGGGTACAATCCAGAAACAATGGCAACCATAAAACTGGTTCCAAAAGCTGCAAAAATAGCCATCCAGGGAATTACAAACGCAAAACTCATTGCAGCTGCAAACGCAAAACCAATTAAAATTCCTAAAACGATTCCGACTAAACCGCCAATTTGTCCAATCAATAAAGTTTCGATAAAAAACTGAACTGAAATAGTAATTTTTGTGGCGCCCAAAGCTTTGCGCACACCAATTTCGCGAGTACGTTCGGTAACGGAAACAATCATAATGTTCATTAAAGCGATTGATGATCCTAAAATGGTGATAATACTGATAATCCAGGAAGCCCAGCCCAGATATTTTGTAATACCAAGAATTCTGTTAATTAAATCATCGCTTCGGCCAATACCAAAATTATTGTCACGAACAGGGTTAAGTTTACGTACCCGGCGCATTGTGCTTGTTGCATTATCAACAGCTTCATCTAAAAGTTCTTTTTTAGAAACCATTACACTCATCGTATAATTGATGTTTGGAGCTGTAAACAAGGAACGCGCCACCTGAATCGGGATTAAAACTCTTAAGTCCTGACTATTTCCAAAAGTAGAACCTTTTTCTTTTAAAACGCCAATAACTTTAAAGCGGGCACCGCGAATCGAAATGATTTTGTCGATTGGATTAACGTCTTTCAATAAACCTTTTTCAAAATCAGAACCTACAACGCAGGAATACGTATTGTTGTCAATATCAAACTGATTAAAGCTTCGGCCTGAATTGATTTCTAAGCCGGAGTTGCCGATAAAATGTTCATCAACGCCTACTATAGTAATTTCCGGATCTGTTTTTTGATCTAAATATTTAACTTCGGCCTTTGAAGTTGCTGTAAATGAAAGGGAAGTTTCTGTAAAAGGATATTTATATTTGTTTTTGAAAGCGACAGCTTCTGGATATGAAATAATAGGATTGATGACCTCACGTTCATTTCCGCCACGGTTTCTAACGGTATTTTCGTATTGATTAATATTGAAAGTATTGGCACCCATTGATGCAAAATTGGTAGAAACGGTATTTTCCAGTGCTGTTACTACGGTTAAAATTCCAACCAAAGCTGTAATTCCGATAGCAATAATCAATACGGTAAGAATGGTTCGGAGCAATTGCGTTTTGATAGAACCAAAAGCAATTCTGATATTTTCTTTAAATAGTTTTAGCATCATGACCAATTTGTCACGAAAATACGTTTTTTGTTACAAGTTTGTTTTCGAAGCTGTATTATTTATTTTAAAAAGTGAGATATTTGCAGGCGATTTAGAATTAAGTCGAAAGTTGGAAAGTCATAAAGTCTTAAAGGCGAAATGTCAAAATCAACAATCAAAAAATCTAGAAATAAAATCAATCTTAAAGGTTTTGTATTTTAGTTTCAAAGAAATCTAAAATCTAAAATCTAAATCTAAAATAAAAAAAATGGCTTCAAAACCAAGTATACCACAAGGAACAAGGGATTTTTCACCGGCAGAGGTGTCAAAACGTCAATATATCATTCAAACCATAAAAGCTAATTTCGAAAAATTTGGTTTTCAGCCGATAGAAACTCCTTCATTTGAAAATTCAGACACTTTAATGGGGAAATATGGTGAAGAGGGTGATCGTTTGATTTTTAAAATATTGAATTCAGGTAATTTTTTCTTTAATAAAAATAAAATTGAATTACCGGAATCTTTAGAAATACTTCAGACTAATTCGGCAGAGACAATCAATCTTGATCAAAGAATTGAGCTTAATAAATTTACAGGAAAAATTTCAGAAAAAGCATTGCGTTATGATCTGACTGTTCCTTTTGCAAGATACGTTGTACAGCACCAAAATGAAATTGAATTTCCTTTTAAAAGATACCAGATTCAGCCGGTCTGGAGGGCAGATCGTCCACAAAAAGGCCGTTTTAGAGAGTTTTTTCAATGTGATGCCGATGTGGTAGGTTCAAAATCATTATGGCAGGAAGTAGAATTGGTGCAATTGTATGATACTGTTTTTACTTCTTTAGGATTGGAAGGTGTGACCATCAAAATCAATAACCGAAAAATATTGTCCGGAATTGCAGAAGTAATTGGGGCATCTGATAAATTGATCGATTTTACAGTAGCTTTAGATAAATTAGATAAAATCGGCGAAGACGGAGTAAAAAAGGAAATGATCGAAAAAGGTATTTCTGAAAATGCCTTGGTAAAAGTACAACCGCTTTTTAGTTTCTCAGGAACTTTTGCTGACAAAATAAATAAGCTTTCTAATTTATTAGCTGAATCAGAAGAAGGTATGAAAGGAGTTGAAGAGTTAAAGTTTATTTGTGACAATGTGGCAACTTTAGGTTTGTCGACTGCGACATTAGACCTTGATGTAACTTTGGCACGTGGACTAAATTATTATACAGGAGCTATTTTTGAAGTTGCAGCGCCAAAAACGGTTTCAATAGGTTCTATCGGAGGTGGCGGAAGATATGACGATTTGACCGGAATTTTCGGTCTGAAAAACATGAGTGGCGTTGGGATTTCTTTTGGACTGGACAGAATCTATCTGGTTTTAGAAGAACTGCAATTATTTCCTGAAACAGTTGCTGCGACATCAAAAGCGCTGTTTGTAAATTATGGAGATAAAGAAGCTTTGTATGCTTCTCAGGCAATTCAGAAATTGAGACGAGAAAATATAAAAGTAGAACTATATCCGGATAATGTAAAAGTTGGAAAACAATTTCAATATGCAGATAAACGTTTGATTCCGTTTGCCGTATTGGTTGGAGATCAGGAAATTACTTCAAATTCTTATGCGTTGAAAAATCTGGTGACAGGGGAGCAGGTTTCTGTAGATTTTGAAGGATTGAAGAATTCTTTGCTTTAAGAGTGAAAAAATATTTTCTCTATGGTTTTGATTTCTAGTCAGATCAGTTTTTATCAGATGAAATCTGCATGAAATAATTGCAGGAAAAGAAAAAAACTGTTTAATTTGCGACCTCAAGTTACGGGCGTAGTTCAAGGGTAGAATAGCGGTCTCCAAAACCGTTGATGGGGGTTCGAATCCCTCCGCCCGTGCGATAAGAATATATCAACGGCAAATAGTTATAAATTATTAGTGAGATTTGTTCTGAAAAGTTAAAGATAAAAGAATAAAAAAAAGCTTCGCCTATTTCAGACGAAGCTTTTTTTAATATAAGGTAAACTTGAATTAATAATTATTTATAAAGCCGAGGCTAAAACCTTAAATTCAACTTTGATAGGTTAATAATACTGATTTGGTTTTCAGGCTCAAATATAAAATAAACTATAACGTAATAGTCTTAAAATTATACTAAATTTTTCTTTAAGAAATTACAGCTTAGAATAATATGAAAATTTTAAAAGTGACAATTTGACATTTTAAAAGATTTGGCAGTACTTTTGCAATCCAACAGAAAGAATAAAAATGAAGTTTAAAAATATTTTTAAAAATAAAAGTAATATGACTACGGAAAATACAGAATTCGATCAGGAATTAGATGATGCAACGATAGAGACTAACGCTAATGGAGAGCAATTAATTGTTGAGGAATTAAGTGTTGAGGAGCAATTGACTCAAGATTTGGCTAAAGAAAAGGACAAATTTTTGAGATTGTTTGCCGAATTTGAAAATTACAAAAAAAGAACTTCAAAAGAACGTATTGATTTATTCAAAACTGCTAACCAGGAAGTTTTGCTGGCCATGCTGCCTGTTTTGGACGATTTTGACAGAGCAGCTGTAGAAATCAACAAATCTGAAGATGAAAATCTGAAAAAAGGTGTTGAATTGATTCATGAAAAACTAAAAAGTACTTTAGTTGGAAAAGGTTTAGAGCAGGTTGAAATTCAGGCTGGAGATGCTTTTAATGCAGATGTTGCTGAGGCGATTACTCAAATTCCGGCGCCATCTGATAAATTAAAAGGAAAAATTGTTGATGTGATTGAAAAAGGATACAAATTAGGAGACAAAATTATTCGCTTTCCTAAAGTTGTTGTTGGAAACTAAAACAGATAATGTTCTGAAACTCAATTTTTAAGTATTGGAATTTGGAATTTATCCCGCATAATTACCGGGATTGGAACTTAACCTAATTATGAAAAAAGATTTTTACGAAATACTAGGCATTTCAAAAAATGCTGATGCTGCCGAAATTAAAAAAGCATATAGAAAAAGTGCATTGAAATATCACCCCGATAAAAATCCGGGAGACAAAGAGGCGGAAGAAAACTTTAAATTGGCAGCAGAAGCTTATGAAGTTTTGAGTGACCCACAGAAAAAAGCGAAGTATGATCAGTACGGACATCAGGCTTTTGATGGTTCAGGCGGATTTGGCGGTGGTCATGGTGGTATGAATATGGATGACATTTTCAGCCAGTTTGGTGATATTTTTGGTGGTGGATTTGGCGGTTTCGGAGGCGGAGGCGGGGGGCCTCGTCGTGCCAAAGGAAGTAATCTTCGAATCAAGGTAAAACTGACTTTGGAAGAAATTGCAAATGGAGTTGAGAAAAAAGTAAAAGTAAAACGTAAAGTTCAGGCCAAAGGTGTTACCTATAAAACCTGTTCAACCTGTAATGGACAAGGTCAGGTAATGCGTGTAACTAACACTATTTTAGGAAGAATGCAATCGGCCTCTACCTGTCCTACATGTGGTGGTTCTGGGCAAATTCTTGATAAAAGACCTTCTGAGGCTGATGCTCAGGGGATGGTTCAGGAAGACGAGACAGTATCAATCAAAATTCCTGCAGGGGTGACCGACGGAATGCAGTTGAAAGTTTCTAACAAAGGAAACGATGCTCCTGGAAATAGCATCCCTGGAGATTTAATTGTTGCCATCGAAGAGATTGAGCACGAATTCTTAAAACGTGAAGGTGAAAATGTACACTACGATTTATACATCAGTTTCCCTGAAGCAGTTTTAGGAGTTTCTAAAGATATAGAAGCAATTAATGGAAAAGTGCGTATCAAACTGGAAGAAGGAATCCAATCCGGAAAAATCTTAAGATTGAAAGGAAAAGGTATTCCAAGCTTAAACGGATACGGAAACGGAGATTTATTAGTTCATGTAAATGTATGGACGCCGAAAACTCTGAACAAGGAGCAAAAGCAATTCTTTGAAAATGCTTTAAACAGTGAACATTTTGTTCCTAATCCTGAAAAATCTGAAAAATCATTTTTTGAGAAAGTAAAAGATATGTTTTCATAATCTGAACTTTATAAAATGTTTGATATTTAAACCCATTTCGTAAAAAGCGGAATGGGTTTTTTGATTAATAGTTCGCAGGTTCAGCCCAAATTATTTACTTTTACAGGCGCAAAGCCACAATAGTCAAATTGACGCAGAAAATTTAAAAAATCGCATGAGCAACTTACTAGAAGTCCATAAAGTCGTAAAACGATACGGTAACTATGTCGCACTTAACGAAGTTTCATTAAATGTACCGAAAGGTAGTATCTATGGATTATTAGGTCCAAATGGAGCCGGAAAAACTTCCCTTATTCGAATCATAAATCAAATTACGTTGCCCGATAGCGGTGAAGTTACCCTGGATGGAGAAAAACTGCAGCCAAAACATGTGCAGACGATAGGCTATCTTCCGGAAGAAAGAGGCTTATACAGTTCAATGAAAGTTGGCGAGCAGTGTTTGTATCTCGCACAAATGAAAGGACTTTCTAAAGCCGAAGCTAAAAAGCAGCTGGATTTTTGGTTTGATCGTTTGGGAATTCAGGGTTGGTGGAACAAGAAGATTCAGGAGCTTTCTAAAGGAATGGCGCAGAAAATTCAGTTTGTGGTATGTGTGCTGCATAAACCTAAATTGTTGATTTTTGATGAGCCATTTTCAGGTTTTGATCCGGTAAATGCCAATATAATTAAAGATGAAATTCTGGCATTGAAAGAGCAGGGTTCAACCATTATATTTTCGACACACCGAATGGAAAGCGTTGAGGAACTGTGTGATCATATTGCCTTAATTCATAAATCGAATAAATTAATAGAAGGAAAGGTAAGTGATGTAAAACGAGAGTTTAAAACCAATAGTTTTGAAGTTGGAATCCTGACCAATAATGTGGAAGGTTTGGTGTATGATATCACTCAGAAGTTTACTGTGTCGCCTGCTAATTTTAAATCTTTAAATGATGATTTGAAATTAAATATTCAAATCGGGAATGCCATGCCAAACGAATTATTACATCTACTGACACAAAGAGGTCAGGTGACACACTTTGTAGAAAATATTCCGAGTGTAAACGATATTTTTATCCAGACGGTAACCTCTTAGATATTTAAGTCATTAGACAACTTAGATTTTAGACTGAATTTAAGAGTCAAATATATTATAATCTAAGAAGTCTAAGAAAGTCTAAAAATCTAACAATCTAAAATAAATGAGTATAATTTCATTAATCATAAAAAGAGAATTTATTGCTAAAGTCCGTAATAAGTCTTTTGTTGTTATGACTTTTTTAAGTCCGCTTTTATTTGTAGCCATAGCAGTTTTTATTGGCTATCTGAGTTCAATGAAAGCTGAAACCAAACGAATTGCAATTCATGACGAAACCGGGATTTTTGCTGCTGATTTTTTAAAAGAAAATAAAAAAGGGACAGAATTTAGATATCTCAATTTATCTGAAATTGATCTAAAAGCTTTAAAAGACAGTATTACAAAAGAAAATTTTAGTGGCTTAATAGTTATCCCTAAAACAAAACATAGCAAAGATTTAGAAAGTAAAATTGAATTTATCTCGAATAACAGTCCAAGTATTTCTTTTGTAGAAAATACACAGGATATTATTGCTTCAAAAATCACAAAACTAAATCTAGAAGAAGCCGAACTGGACACTTTGGCCATTAAGAAAGCACAGTCAAATGTCAATATTCATTTAATTAAAGCTTCTGGAGAAGAAAGCAGAAAAGGATTAAACGAGATAAAAATTGGAATAGGGGGGGCATTCGGTTATCTGATTATGATGTTCATTATCATTTATGGGAACATGGTAATGCGAAGTGTAATCGAAGAGAAGACAAACCGAATTATAGAAATTATTATTTCTTCGGTAAAGCCATTTCAATTGATGATCGGTAAAATTGTAGGAACTTCACTGGCTGGAATTTTACAATTTGTAATTTGGGCTATCATTGGTTTAGGATTAATGTTCGCAGCTTCCGTATTTTTTGGCGTAAATGTAGGGTCGGGTTCTACGCTTCCACCTGTTTTGATGCAATCGATGGGGCATAATTTTTCAGAAATGATGCAGATAGGATTAAGTGAAGCCTGGAATCTGCCAATTGCCAGTATTTTAATTGGTTTTATAATTTATTTTATTGGAGGCTATTTTTTATACAGTTCATTTTACGCAGCTATTGGTGCAGCCGTTGATAATCAGACTGATTCACAGCAATTTTTGTTGCCAATCATAATGCCATTAATCCTAAGCGTTTACATTGGGTTTTTTACAGTTGTAAATGATCCGCACGGAAGTGTTGCGGTAATTTTTTCAATGATTCCGCTTACGTCGCCAATTGTAATGTTAATGAGACTTCCTTTTGGTGTGCCCTGGTGGCAAATCGTAATTTCGGTATCATTATTGTTTGCTACATTTTTCCTTGTTGTGTGGTTCGCTGCAAAAATCTACCGTGTAGGTATTTTAATGTATGGTAAAAAACCAACCTGGAAAGAATTGTATAAATGGCTTAAATATTAACTTTATAGTTACAAAGTTTCAAAGTAACAAAGACACAAAGTTTTCTATGTTACTTTGACCCTCTGTTACTTTGACCCTTAAAAAAGAATGAGTAAAATACTAATTATAGAAGACGAAGCAGCAATCAGAAGAGTTTTGGTAAAAATTTTATCAGAAGAAAATGATTCGTATCAGGTGGATGAAGCTGAGGATGGTGTTGCCGGACTTGAAAAAATAAAAAACAACGACTACGATTTGGTTTTGTGTGATATCAAAATGCCAAAAATGGATGGCGTTGAGGTTTTGGAAGAAGTAAAAAAGGTAAAACCAGAAATTCCGATGGTCATGATTTCCGGTCACGGCGATATGGAAACGGCAATCCAAACGATGCGCTTAGGGGCTTTTGATTATATTTCAAAACCGCCGGACTTGAATCGTTTGCTGAATACGGTTCGTAATGCTCTGGATAAAAAACAATTAGTAGTTGAAAATAAAATACTAAAGAAAAAAGTCAGTAAAAACTACGAAATGATAGGTGAAAGTGAATCAATCAATCACATCAAAGTGATGATTGATAAAGTGGCTCCAACAGAAGCAAGAGTTTTAATTACCGGACCAAACGGAACGGGGAAAGAATTAGTCGCGCATCAGCTACATGAAAAAAGTGAGCGCTCTGGTTTTCCTTTAATTGAAGTAAACTGTGCAGCTATTCCAAGTGAGTTGATCGAAAGTGAATTGTTTGGTCACGTAAAAGGTGCTTTTACATCGGCAGTGAAAGATCGTGCCGGAAAGTTTGAAGCAGCTGACAAAGGAACTATTTTTCTGGATGAAATTGGTGACATGAGTCTTTCGGCTCAGGCCAAAGTTTTGCGTGCACTACAAGAGAGCATGATTACCAGGGTGGGTGCTGATAAAGACATCAAAGTTGATGTTCGTGTCGTTGCGGCAACTAATAAAGACTTAAAAACAGAAATTGCAGAAGGCCGTTTTCGTGAAGATTTATACCATCGTCTGGCAGTGATTTTAATTAAAGTACCTGCATTAAATGACAGACGTGAAGATATTCCAGCCTTGATTAAGCACTTTACAGAAAAGATTGCGTCAGAACAAGGAAACGCCCTGAAAGTATTTTCGGTATCAGCGATAAAATTATTACAGGAATACGACTGGACAGGCAATATTCGTGAACTTCGAAATGTAGTTGAAAGATTGATTATTCTGGGAGGAAGTGAAATTTCTGAAACTGACGTAAAAATGTTTGCAAGCAAATAAAATAATTTAATGATTTGAAAATTGAAAGATTCAATGGTTTAGTTTAAACTGAAAATTTGTCATCTTTTAATTTTTCAATCTTTTAATCATTAAGAATGAAACTAAAAAAAATAAACGAGAAATTACAAGATGCCTTAATTGAAAATGGTTTAAAACAAGCAAATATATTGCAATTGGAAACTTTTTCGACAATTAAAAGCGGTGCTGATTGTATGATTATTTCTCCAGCAGGAACCGGAAAATCGACAACCATTGTATTAAATGTAATTCAGCAGTTGGCAGGTAAGAATGAAGAATCTCCACGTGCTTTAATCATTGTTGAAGACAAAGAAAAAGTTTTGGCAATGGAAGAACTTTTTGAGAAATATGGAAAATATACCAATCTTGAAGTTTACGGAGTTCATGATAAAGGCGACATGGATTACGATAAAAACTATGTGTCTACCGGAATTGATGTTTTAATAGGAACTCCAACAAAACTGAATGATATGTTTAGTACCGCCGGTTACAATGTAAATCGTCTTAAAATGTTTATTCTTGATGATGCTGATCCGATTTTGAAATTGCGTCATGAACCCAAAATAATGCGTATATCAAATAGTATTGCTAAAACACAACGCCTTATTTTTGCAGAAACCCTTACGGAGCGCATTGAAATCTTGGCAGAAAAAATGCTGTTGGAGCCTTATTTCTTCGATATGGATGAAGAGAATGAGGAGGATTTAGATGAGGAAGAGGATCAAATAGAAGAAGAATAGTTTTACGATAGCTGTGGAAATAATAAAAACAATTAAATTTTTAATGATTGTACTTTTGGCGTTTTTCGTTGTGATTTATTTGATTATTGTTTCTTACATATATTTTAATCAGACTGGAATGATTTTCCAAAATGCAGCTCTTCCGAAAGAGTATCAGTTTGAATATCAGAGCGAATTTGAAGAGTTAAATATTAAGTCGTTTGACGGTGTAAATCTTCATGGACTTTTATTTAAAGCAGAACATTCTAAAGGTTTGGTTTTTTATCTTCATGGAAATGCCGGGACGCTTGAAACCTGGGGCAGTATTTCTAAAATTTATACTTCATTAGGATATGATATTTTTATTTTGGATTATCGAAGTTTTGGAAAAAGCCAGGGCGAGATACAAAATGAAGATCAATTAAATAAGGATGTCGCAACGGTTTATAAAGCAATGCAACAAAGATATTCAGAAGATAAAATTGTCATTGCAGGTTATTCCATAGGCTCAGGCTTAGCTGCAATTTTGGCTTCAGAAAACAAATCAAAAGCCTTAATTCTGCAATCTCCTTATTATAGTTTTACAGAATTATCAAGCAGCAGAGTTCCGTTTTTTCCTAATTTCATGAAAAAGTTTCACTTAGAAACTTTTAGATATTTACCAAAAGTAAAAGCGCCGGTTTATATTTTTCACGGAACTGACGATCAATTGATTTCTTTTGATAATTCTTTTCGGCTAAAGAACCTTTTAAAATCCAAAGCCAATTTTTATCCTTTGGAAAATCAGGGACATGTGGGTGTAAATGAGAATGATGATTTTCAAAATCAGCTAAAAATAATTTTGCAATAAAGAAAAATAATAATAAAATAAATGTCATGGGATTAATGAAAGCGTTTTCAGGAAGTGAAGTGTTAGCCATTGCTTTGCAGGAAAGATTAGAAGCAGCTGGTGTAGAAACGGTAAAAAAAGACAATATTCAATCAGCGCGTTTGGGTGGTTTTGGAGGAGCAGATCTGGCTGTTGAAATTTTTATTCAGGAAACAGATTTTGCAAAAGCAAATCCGGTTATTGAGGAATTTAGAATGAGTATTTAAATTGTTTTTTAGTCCCTGGTACTTAGTACTTACCAACTAAGTGCAAAATAAGACTGGGGACTAAGTACCAGGGACTAAAACTAAGAAAAAATGCAATATAAAATGTTAGTGCTCGACATGGATGATACCTTGTTGACAGATGATCATAAAATTTCGGAATTAAATAAAAAAGTACTTCTTGAAGCTCAGGCAAAAGGCGTTTATGTGGTTTTGGCTTCTGGCCGTCCAACATCTGCGATGACAGCTTTCGCTAAAGAATTGGAGCTGGACTTGAACGATTCATACATTATCTCGTTTAATGGTGCTGTAATCAGTACAGTAAAAGACGATCTTGTCTTATTTGAGCAATGTTTAACACCGGAACAAATTCATGATTTATACGATTACAGTGTAAAAATGAAGACGCATATCATAACATATCTGGATGGTGAGATTATAAGTGAAACCGATTCTGAATATATCGAAATTGAAAAAGAGATTACTGGATTGCCACATAATAAAGTTTCTGATTTCAAAGCAGCAGTTACGAAGCCAGCGGTAAAATGTATCTTGCTCGAAGAGCCTTCGTATTTGAAAGAAGTTGAGCACGACTTAAAGGCTGCAATGCCACATCTGAGTGTTGCCATGTCAAAACCATTTTTTCTGGAAACAGCCCAATACGGAATTGATAAAGCAGCAAGCATAAAAATATTGGCAGAGAAATTGAATATTCATCAAAGCGAAATTATTGCTGTTGGGAATGCAGGAAATGACCTTACAATGATCGAATATGCCGGTCTGGGAGTTTGGGTTGATAATGTAACGCCAGAATTGCGTGACCGGGCAAATGTAATTGTAGCATCGAATAATGATGATGGTGTTGCTGAGGTTGTTCAGCGTTATATATTGATCTAAATTATAACTTTTAAGTAATAAAAAATCCCAATTTTAAATTTAAAATTGGGATTTATATTTTTAGAATTCTTTAGAAGTATTATTTTTTAGCTACAGAAACAAAATACTTATTTCCATCACCCATAGTTAATTTTACGCGTTCATCGCAAAGATCGATTGCAAAATTATCACTTTCATAACAGCTACATGTTGTGTTTTTGTCTTTAGACATTTCGGTTTTACAGTTGTTATTTTTAAATGTTGCTAATTGCGGAGTGTATAAACTTACCAAATCAGTAGAAGCGGTAACAAGAGAAATAATACTTGCAGAATTAGTATTAGTAATTCTGTAAACGATTCTGTCAGTATAATTAACTTCATTAACAACTACCTTTCTTATATAAGTATAAGCAGTAGATCCATCTCCCGGTTCTTTTACTTCAAATTTAAATCCGACAGCACGAATAGCAATGTCAAATTTTTGTTGAGAGTTAAAACTGGCCCACGTCGTAAGTGTGCTGATTGTTGGAAACGGATTTGAATTTGCAGCAGGAGCATTTGTTTGTGCCTGTACACTAAAAATAGTTAAGAACATTAAGCAGATTGTGGGGAAAAATGCTTTCATATAGTTTTATAAGTTTAAAAATTTGCCTACTCTAATTTGGTTTTCGGCTTTCCCATTGTCTGTTTGAAAATTTTAAAACGTCGTAAATCGAATAATCTTATGTTCAGATTTAAATTTTTTTATCAAATTTTTTTTATCAAATTTCGCTTTGTGAATTTAGGTTTAATATTAATGTCAGCAAAGAAAAATGTAAGAAAAAAATAAATTTATAACTAATTTTGTGTATTTAGTCGGATTTATTTGCTTTTTGTCGATTTTTTCTTTCAATTTTAATTTCTTCAGCTTAAAACCTCACTTCAAAAAATAACGTTAATTTGAACGCTAACTAATTTTTATTCTATCTCTTAATTTAATAAATAAATAGCTGTTCGATTCAATATGTTGATTTATAATCTATTATTGATTTTCTTTTAAAGAAATTTGTGTGTAAATTTGCAAACTCTTCAATTGAAGATGTAAATATAATAATCTTACTACTTAAAACGTAGTGTATTCCTATGGAAAATAGAAAAAAAGTTGCTTTTTATACGCTTGGATGTAAACTGAATTTTTCAGAAACATCTACAATTGCCAGAAATTTTAATGATGAAGGTTTTGACCGGGTAGATTTTGAAGAAGTTGCAGATATATATGTTATTAACACATGTTCTGTAACAGAAAATGCCGATAAGCAATTTAAGCAGGTGGTAAAAAAGGCAATGAAACTTAATGATAAGGCCTTTGTTGCTGCTGTAGGCTGTTATGCCCAATTGAAGCCGGAGGAATTAGCAGCAGTAGATGGTGTCGATTTAGTTTTGGGTGCTACTGAAAAATTTAAAATTACCGATTATATTCATGACTTGAGCAAAAACGACATGGGTGAGGTTCATTCATGCGAGATTGCTGAAGCCGATTTTTATGTTGGAAGTTATTCAATTGGTGACAGAACCCGCGCTTTTTTGAAGGTCCAGGATGGTTGTGATTATAAATGTACCTATTGTACGATTCCTTTAGCCCGCGGAATTTCAAGAAGTGACGCTTTAGAGAATGTATTGCAGAATGCAAAAGAAATTTCTGCTCAGGACATTAAAGAAATTGTTTTGACCGGAGTTAATATTGGTGATTACGGAAAGGGAGAGTTCGGAAATAAAAAACATGAGCATACTTTCTTAGATTTAGTGCAGGCTTTAGATAAAGTGGAAGGAATCGAACGTTTACGAATTTCATCAATCGAGCCTAATTTATTGAAAAATGAAACCATCGAATTCGTTTCAAAAAGCCGCACTTTTGTACCGCATTTTCATATTCCCCTACAGTCCGGAAGTAATGATATTTTAAAATTAATGAAACGCCGTTATTTGCGTGAGGTATATACAGACCGTGTAAACAAAATTCGTGAAGTGATGCCGCATGCCTGTATTGGTGTTGATGTAATTGTTGGTTTTCCAGGTGAAACAGATGAGCATTTCTTAGAAACATATCATTTTCTGAATGAAATGGATATTTCGTACTTACACGTTTTTACTTATTCTGAAAGAGATAATACCGAAGCTGCTGATATGCCGGGCGCTGTTCCTGCTAATGTAAGAGCGAAACGAAGTAAAATGCTGCGTGGATTATCGGTTAAAAAACGCCGTGCTTTTTATGAAAGCCAGTTAGGATCTAAAAGAACAGTTTTATTCGAAAGTGAAAACAAAGAAGGCTACATTCATGGCTTTACAGAAAACTATGTAAAAGTGAAAACACCGTGGAATCCGGAATTGGTGAATACTTTACAAGAAATCAATCTGACTAAAATTGATGAAGACGGAAGTGTTCGTCTGGAGTTTTTAAACAAACTGGCAGAAGCATAATTTTAAAGATAGTCTACAATATTGACAAAAAAACAACAAGCCCTTCAAAAGAAATTGAAGGGCTTGTTGTTTTTTTAGGAGTTATTATTGCTTGTTTTCTTCTGAAACCAATTTCAAAGAATTGATATAATCTGAATCAAATTCGATTACTCTTATTTTATCAGGATTAAAACTCAGTTCGCCGCCAAAAGCACCTCGAATGTCTAAGAAGTCAATGGTTAAGATTTCTTCATTTACTTCAATGAGTTTTCCTAAATAAACTGATTTGGGTGATTTTTTTACAATCTGAAAAATACCGTATTTGTTACTGATATAATTTAAGATTGTACCTAAATCCTTAATTGGAATAATATCTTCGGCATTTGTTTTTAAACCTTTCAGGCGAATCACCTTTTCGTTGAATGCCAGTTCTTCATCTCTTTCGATTGCCTCTATGTTTTTGTTTTTTAAAATTACAAAACCATCAAGTATAAAATCGATTGGATTGTTTTTAAGTAAAATCCAGTCATCTGAATAATCAATTAAAAAACCAGTAAAGATTTCTTTTTTATCTGTAAATGCAATTGAAACCAATTGTCTTAAATATTGTTCCATCATATTGTTTTTAAAAATTCCCATACTAAAACTCCAAATCTCAATTTTTTACATCATCTGGAATTTGGAATTTAATTTTTGAGATTTAATGTTTAAGGATTAGTAGACCAGATACTGCTGTTTTTTATAAACACCCTGCGGTTTAGTTTCAGCTGTGCAATTATCAGTTCAGCAAGATCTTCTGACTGCATAACTTTTTCAGGATTGCCATCTGTTAATTTTAAATCGATTGCCAGGTCGGTTGCGACAGTACTTGGTGTTAAGGCTGTAACACGAATATTGTGCTTTCTGAGTTCCTGCATCAGAGAATCCGTTAAACCCAGAACAGCAAATTTTGAGGCACTATAGGCACTCGTTAAGGCATTTCCGTTTAATCCGGCTGTTGATGAAATATTGATGATGTCACCGGTTTGTCTTTCAATCATATTGGGCAAAACAGCGCGGGTAGTATAATAGGTACCCATTAGGTTTACCTGAATAATTTTTTCCCACTCGGCAGGTTCTAATTCCAAAAAATTTCCAAAAGAAGCAATTCCGGCATTGTTGATTAAAATATCAATAGTTTTAAATTCGGCCAAAGCTTTTTCTACTGCTTTGTTTACGGAATTAATGTCTGCAACATCTGCGGTTAATGCTAATGACTTAACCCCGAAATTTTCAATTTTTACGGCTAATTGTTCAACGTCTAACTGGGTTCTTGAAATTAGGATTACGTTTACACCTTCTTTTGCAAGGGCAATTGCAATCGCTTTTCCAATTCCTTTACCGGCTCCTGTGATCAGGGCATTTTTATTTTTTAAGTTTGTCATGAGTGTCGTTTTTAGAAATGCAGAAGCATCTGTTCAGTACTACAAAAATACAGTTTTTGCTTACCAAAAAGATGCTTTTTTATTTTCTTAATCTAAGTTTAACAGCTTTTGTTTATTCTTTCAAAACCATGTCAATACACATTACGGCTGCCAGAATTAATTGTCTGAGCGGAGAATCAGCAGCTACTGTTTCTTCAATTTGCAATATATAATTATCAGCGCTGGTAAAAAACTCTTTACCCATTCCGGCCCATTTTTTACTTACCTGTGCAAGCTGTTTGTTTTCATATGTGAATTTAAAATCCCAGCCTGTCCATTTTCCTTGTAAGGTACAAACCGGTTTTTCATTTTTATCCAGTATTTCAAATCTTCCTCCAAACGAAAAGAACTTTTGTTTGAAAGTCCCAACCAAACGATCTTTTTCGTCAAAAACTTCAACAGTAGAACGAAAAATTGCAATGCCGCGTTTTACTGAAATTAATTTTTCACCAGATGCGGTTGTGATTTCTACATTAAATGGCGTCATTCGCTTATAATCTGTAAAGCGCAATATTTTAGTAAAAAAGCCCAGATTGTTTTCACGACAATTCATAATGATCTGGTTGTTTTCCGGATTATAAATATCATAATTGTTTGACGCTTTAAACATTCCGATATGTTCTTTTACAAGGAATAAATTCTGATTTAAAATTGGGTTCATGAAATTGTTTGAAATTAATTTGTATGTTTTTTAATTATTCTAATAAAAATTTAACCTGAACTGAACTTGAAACCTTGATTTTTTCAAATTCAATGTTGCTCTCATAATTTGGGCTCCTATTCCCATATATTTTTGAAGAGTACCCTCTTACTACAACTTCATTTAATTGTCCGGTAAATTGATTTGGCATGATTTCAAAGTTACTTATTTGAATAGCATTTCCAATTTTTTGATTTAAAGGTTTTACAAAACTTTGAGCAGTCTGTTTTGCATTTAATATTGCCTTGCCGTTTATTAAAAGCTTAATCTTCTCTTCTTCTGTATTTTCTACTTTTTCAATTCGAACATTTGAAATTCCAATTTCTTCTAATCCTATAAAAACTTTTGCGGTTGTATTAGTATCACTAACCAAAATAGAATATGATTTTGATTTGAAAATATCAGTTTGTTTCAGAATATAATTCTTAAAATTACTGGACATATAATTGAGACTAAGATTTTTTTCTGTATTGATGCCAATTGATTCTAACTTCTGAATCATTTCTTTTTCCATTTCTTCTACAGATTTTTTGCCTTTAAAATCTTTTTCCATCAAAAGTACATTTATCCATATTTTATTTGGTATTATCAACGTGTCTGCCTTGCCGGAAGTTTCAATAAAAAGTTTGTCAATCGAATTATTGCTTTGGGAAAATGAATGGATTGAAAGAAGCATAAAAAGTGTTAAAAGTGTTTTCATATGATGAAATTTTAATGATTAATATTTTGTCATAGGTGTTTTTTGTTCCTTACAACTATCCTTTAATAGTTATAATTACAACTCCGTTGATAGCCTTGTTTCCGTAAATTGAAGTTGCATCTTGACCTTTTAACACTTTTACTCCTTTAATATCACTTGGATTTAGTTTAGAAAATTGACTGGAGTTGATGATTTCGCCATCTAAAATATAAATAGGTTCTTTGGTTGCAGAGATGGAAGATGCACAGCTTCTAATTAGAGGAGCCCGGACTGTTGCCTGGGCAAAATTTGATGAAACTTTTACATTCGGAATTGTGTCCTTTGGTTTGGCAAAAGTTACAGGTGCCATTTCTTTTTCTTCAGAACTGTTTTCTTTCCCGGTAACGGTTTTTTCCTGTGCTTTTAATACGAAAGAAATAAGCATAGAAAGGGCTAATGAAATAAGTTTTACGTTTTTCATGCAAGTAAATTTAAAATTTAGAAAGAGTTTTTGGTTATTTCTTCAGAGCCGGTTTTCCGGTTTTAGTAGTAATAATAACAACTCCTTTTTTGCCTTTTTCGCCATACTTTGAAGTGGCTTCCAGATCCTGAAGAATGGTAATGGTTTTAATTTCCTGTTTGTTTAAAGGGGCATAAGGACTTGTTGGGTTTGTGCTAAATAGATCATTTTCCGAATAATAGATTCCGTCAATAATGTATAACGGTTCATCTAAAATAACCAGTGATTCTACATTTTCCGGACTCATATTTGGCAATTCATCCTGCATCATTTTATCTCTTTTTGCGTCATTGCTGTGAGAAATTGCATTTCCGTTCAGTACGATTAAAGGGGCTGCTTTTTTAGCCTTTTCCTCTTGTTTATCGGCAAAGGCAACTTTTGCAGATTCTCTTTCTTTAAATTTTGAAGAATAACCTATTTTCTCATTGTTTTCTTTATTAGAAATTATGTTATTGTCTTCTTCGGAATATTCTTCTTTAGCAGGCGCTGCTACAATAGCCTCAGGCGCCATAGCTGAAACAACAACTGGTTCGGCAAATTGAGTATTTGATGCAGTTCCTGTGGTTTCCTGAAAAGCCACATTTTCCTTGTTTTTTTTCTGATTTTCCAAAATTTCAACCGCTTCTTCTTTAGAAATTGATTCGTAATTTGCGTCTGAATTAGCTTTTTGAGATTTTTTATTCTCCTGAATAACCACTTTTGGAATCTCATTTACAGCAGCTTTGTTAGTTTTTAAAAATTGAAATCCCAGAGAAATTAATAACAGAAAGGAAGCTGCAGCTGCAATTTTTTTCCATAACGAAAGACTTTTTTTAGCTTCTTTTTTGTCCAGTTTATCTTCAACCCGCGACCAGATTTTTTCCATTCCCGGAAAATCTTTTTGTTCCGAGTTGTGCGCAGCTTCTTTAAATTTATCGAATATTTTATCCTGATTGTCCATGACTATTTTGCTTTTTGATAATACAATTTAATTACCAGTTCTTTTAGCTTGGTTTTGGCCGCATTCAGTTGTGATTTTGATGTGCCTTCCGAGATTTTCAGCATTTCGGCTATTTCCTTGTGTCCAAAACCTTCTATAACAAAAAGGTTGAAAACAGTTTTGCAGCCTTCGGGGATATGGTTTAATAAATTGAGTAAATCTTCTTCTTCTAATGTGTTGATCTCATCTGTAAAAGGCTGTGATAAAACTTTTACATCATCAAGATACATATTAAAATTGGTGTTCTTTTTAATCGTTGCCAGGCAGTGATTCACCGTAATTTTTCTGGCCCAGGCTTCGAAGGCTTTTTCTTCCTTAAGCTGGTCCAGTTTTGTGAAGATAGTGTAGAAGGCATCGGCCATTGCTTCTTCTATTTCTTCTTCTTTCCTGAGGTATCGTTTGCAAACACCATACAATTTTGGAGCCATGTGCTCATAAACCTGACGCTGTGCATCGCGGTTCATTTTTTTGCAGTTAGAAATTAGTGTTTCGGTTATCACAATTTTGGTCTTTAATTATAAAGAGAGCGAAAAAGATAAAAAGGTTGGGACGAAAATGAAGATAAATGTAAAATATTTTTGTAAGCGTTTGTTTTAATGGGTTTTATTTAGAGATTAAATTTATGTTTTAGCAATCAAAAGAAAAAGATCCCATAAAAAGTGACAAATAATAAGAATTTTTATGTTTCGATATTTTTCATATTGAATTGCAAATACAAACCCGATTACAATTGGACCAATAACATTCAATAAGGTTCCGTAGCCAATGTGAAGAAATCCAAACACGATACTGGAAAGTATGATAGCCAGATTTTTATTTTTTAAAATTGCTTCTAACCTTGGTAAAAGATAGCCTCTAAAAATTAATTCTTCGGTAATACCTGCAGTAAGACAAGTGAAAAAAAGCAAAACATAATTCTTTTTAAAAAGTGTTAAAATTTTATTTAATGCAGCACTTTCTCCTGTTATCTTGAATAATATTATTAAAAGGCCAACGATATAAACAGCGACGAATAATTTTAAGAAAGTTATAAATAAGATTTTCACAAATGAGGAAAAAGGATATTCAGTTTCTTTCCAAAGCAGAAAAGGCTGTTTTTCTATTTTAAATGAATATAGGAATAAAAGAAGTAATGAGATCCAAATTGTAAATCTCGAAATATAGAATTGAGTTTCCTTACTAAAACCTAAATCTTTGAATAATAGAGAAGAATAAATTGCCAGAATAGGGAGCAATGTTGAAAGTATGATACCACAAATAAGAACTGTTTTTTTTGAATAGGTAATGTTGAGCATTTATTTGATTGGTAGAATTAATTTATAAATTTTTGTTTCTAAAAGCTCTGTATCATTATCTTCGCAAAGCAAAAACTCAATTTTGCTATTTTCCTTTTTGTAAAAAGTAATTCCTTCAAATTTATTGGTTGAAGTTATTTTTTGAGTAAAATCAATTTTCATGGTCCTGAGGTCGATTCTTCCAATGAAACTGCCTAAAACGGCACCATCATCATAAGTTGATTTCGTGTCTTCGGCTGTTGAGAGGAAATAAATTTTATCTTCGACCAAAACAGCATCGGTAAAACTGGAACGGACACCTTTTATTTTTGGCAGTTTGTAATTGACAGAAATCAGGGCAAATTCTTCCCTAAGATTTTTGGCGTGAATCGTAAAAATCGTGTTTTTATTTGAAATTCCGTTGCCACGATTGAATAAATACCAGTTTTCGCCATCGAAAATAGCACCTTCAAGGTTGAAGTCTTCGGGTTTTATTTCGCCGAAATTTTGCATTAAGGCATACAAATCGACCAGATTATTTTTTTGTAAAACCGTTTTGGATTTTAGGTCGAATTCAATCATTTTATTTCGGTTTTCAGTGGAACCTGAACTGAAAACATATAAAGTATCGTTGTGATTCGTTAACGATTCAAAATCCGGTTTTATGTTTTTAGGAATATTCTGAGTAGGATTGTCAATTAAAGCATGTTGGTTTAACTGCTGATTCTGCATGTTGTATTCGTATAGAAATCCGCTGTTGTCACCAATGATGTAGAGTGAATTATTTTGGAAAAACAATCCTGATGCAGAACCGATTCCGATGATTTGAAATAATATTTCTAATGTGAATTTTTCCATGAAATTTTTGTTTGAAAACCAATGCCTAGCCCTGATTACTTCACTTAATTCTATTTAATCGGAGTTCAGTGAACTTCGTTTGCAATGAAAATACTTTGAGAAGAAATTGCATTTTTTCCTGACAGAACAAAGCGACCGGCGGAAGCTCTTGTTATGGCTTTGGGAAAAAGCAATTTATCGAAAAAGTATTGCAATGAATAGCAGGAATATGCTTCGTAAAAATAGTATATTTATATTATAAAATTTGAAAATATGAAATCGATAGACCCGAAAGATTTTAAAGTTACAGATAAAATAAAGTTAGCAAAGATTCCGACTTTACTTAATATTGAAGCGAGCGATGACGAAAAAGAAGAGAAACTGGATAAAGTGCAGGCAAAACTGAGTGATTTGCAGGATGTGATGTATTCGCACAATAAATACGGTGTTTTGATTTGTCTTCAAGGTATGGACACTTCAGGAAAAGACAGTTTGATTCGGGAGGTTTTTAAAGAATTTAATCCACGTGGAGTGGTGGTGCATAGTTTTAAAACACCTAATTCGACCGAATTGGAACATGATTATTTATGGCGCCATTATATTGCTTTACCAGAAAAAGGCAAGTTTGCTATTTTTAACCGAACACATTATGAGAATGTTTTGGTAACGCGAGTACATCCTGAGTATGTTTTGGCAGAGAATTTACCCGAAATTAATTCTGTTGAAGATATTACACCGAAATTCTGGAAAAAGAGAATTAAGCAAATCAATAATTTTGAGAAGCATATTACTGAAAACGGAACGATTGTGATGAAATTTTTCATGCATTTGAGTAAAGAGGAGCAGGGAGAGCGCTTGTTACGTCGTCTGGAAGAAGAGAAACACCATTGGAAATTTTCTCCGGGCGATCTGAAAGAGCGGGAACATTGGGATGAATACCAAAAATATTATGAAGAAGCGATAAATAAAACTTCGACAGATTATGCTCCATGGTACATAATTCCTGCCGATGACAAAGAAATGGCACGCTATATTGTAGCAAAAATTATTTGGGAAGAAATGCAAAAGTATACAGACATCAAAGAACCTGAACTTGACGATAAAATTAAAGCAAATCTTGAAATGTATAAGAAGGAACTGAGCAGGAATTAAACATGCGTAAAATATTATAATTTGACATTGATTATCTTGTTTAAATATATAAAGCTAAACCCGGCAAACTAATAAAAGTAAGCCGGGTTTTACCAAAAAAAATAAAAATAACTCTAATTTATTTTACAATTCGAATCCATACGCTACGCGTAATGCGACTTGATTAGTATTAAACTTGTCATAGTCTTCATATCTTACACTCACATCAATGTGTTTACCAGCATATCCAATACTTGGAGCCCATAAAAGTGAAGTTTCATTATACCCATTAGTTACTGCAAAACCGGCACCTACTTCTCCCATAACATAAAATTGATCTTCCCAGAAGAAAGCTTTGAATCCGGCTTTTGCAGGAATAAACCCTAAATCAGGAACATCATCTCCAACAAATAAATTAGTAAAACCAGTAGTTAGCGTTAAAGAAGTTCTTTTTGATAAATCATACTGAAGTCTTACATCTCCTCCAAGCGCCCAGTCATAATCGTCCCCGTCCGTCGGGATTCCCCCACTTACACCAAATCCTAATTTGAATTTCTGATCATAATTTTCTATTTCATTGCTCTGAGCAGAAGAAGTTGTCGTGTAAAACATTGCAATAGCTGCAATAAATAAAATTCGGATGTTTTGTAAATTTTTCATGCTTGTATTTTTTTAATTACTATGGTGTAAAATTAGTTTTGAGGTAATAGTAAGTAGTTATATAATTTTTAAAAATCGTTACATAATGTGAATATTGTTAAAATTTTAGCACCTTGTAAATTGCTGTTAACTCTTGATTTTACTGATGTTTTTGATTTTTTCGCTAAATTTTATCTGATTCATTTTATTCTTAATATTTGCTTAAGATGTTAAAATGATGTAAGTATTTTTTTGCTTTTAATCAAGGTAGAATTCATTAAAATTGAATATTTCAACAGAATCCAAAGCATCTGGTTATCTTTGCAGGCTAAAAAGAATAAAAGTGAATTTAAAGCAATACACAAAAGAGTTTTCCTATAATTTGAGACTGGCTTATCCTGTAATTTTAGGTATGGTGGGGCACAACCTGATAGGGATGGTTGATAATATAATGGTAGGCAAATTAGGAAGTACCGAGCTGGCGGCAGTTTCTTTAGGTAATAGTATGATTTTTATTGCAATGTCTTTGGGAATTGGATTTTCTACAGCTATTACACCTATAGTTGCCGAAGGGGATGCAGAGAAGAATGATCATAAAATTCGTTCTGCGTTTCATCATGGTCTTTTTTTGTGTACTATTTTAGGATTAATGTTATTTGGGCTAATTGTTCTGGCGAAACCAATAATGGAAATGCTGCACCAGCCTGAAGAAGTTATTGCGCTTGCCAAACCTTATCTGGACTGGGTGGCTTTTTCCCTGATTCCGTTAATTATGTATCAGGGCTACAAACAATTTGCAGACGGATTGTCGTTGACCAAATATTCTATGTATGCCATGGTAATGGCAAATGTGCTTCACGTAGGAATGAATTATGTTTTGATTTATGGAATCTGGATTTTTCCGAAAATGGGAATTATTGGAGCGGCTATAGGAACTGTGATTTCCAGAATATTTCTGGTGATGTTCATGCACATTATGCTGTCAAGAAGAAATGATTTGAAACGCTTTTTTAGCAATTTCAGTTTTGAAGAAATAAAAAAAGAAACGATCAAAAAAATAATAAGCATTGGATTTCCCTCAGCTATGCAGATGCTTTTTGAAGTGGTATTGTTTACGGCTTCAATCTGGCTATGCGGAAATATTGGCAGAACCAGCCAGGCGGCTAATCAAATCGCGCTGAGTCTGGCTTCCATGACTTTTATGTTTGCAATGGGTTTAAGTGTTACTTCCATGATTCGGGTGAGTAATCAGAGAGGATTGCAGGATTATAAAAAATTAGTAATTGTGGCACGCTCAATTTTTTTACTGGCAATTATTATCGAAAGTGTTTTTGCCGTTTTGTTTGTGGCTTTCCATCAATTCCTGCCACATATTTTTCTGAATATGGAAAACACGATACAGCTTACTGATAATACTGAAGTTATTACAATTGCTTCTAAACTATTATTAATTGCAGCCGTTTTTCAGATTTCCGATGGGATTCAGGTAGTAGTGTTGGGGGCATTACGCGGATTGCAGGATGTAAAAATCCCTATGTACATTACATTTGTGGCGTATTGGATCATTGGTTTTCCTGTTTCATATTATTTAGCAGAATATACTACTATGAAAGCAGCAGGCGTATGGATCGGACTTTTGGCAGGACTAACTTCAGCTGCATTTTTTCTCTACATTCGCTTTAATTACTTAACCAAAAAATTAATCAAAAATTAACTTTCAAATAACTACATTTGAAGCTTTAAAAAATAAATTATTATGGAATTACCAAAATTTTTACTTGGAGACAATACTGATTTTCCCGACGATATTTTTATCATCCACCTTGATTATCCAAGATTTATTATCAACCTGAAAGATGATGAGGTAGAATTTCTGGAAGAGGCAGAGGATCTGGATGAAGCCGAATTAAATGCTGAAATGGAAGGTTTAATCGAAAAAGCAAATGATTTTTACGACCGCGAAATAAATCGTTACGAAGAGTAGGGACGGATTGCAGTTTATACCCCATATTCAAAAATTTGCTAATGAAAAAACTACGTTTTTTAAGACCCGTTTTAAATTTTATTTTAATCGGGTTGCTGATCACTACTTTAAGCAGGATATTTTTATTTTTTATTTTTAAAGACAGGGTAGTAGAAACACCCAATTTCTGGTATATTTTTCCAATCGGTCTTCGAATGGATTTAATTTTACTTTGTTATTTGTCTTTTCTGCCTGCGGTTTTAATTACTTTTTTACCCAATAAATGGATAAAGTTTACCAACTCATTTTTGGTAATTTATAGTTTTTTGTTTTTGTTTCTGATTCTTTTTGTAGAATTGGCTTCGCCGGATTTTGTAAAACAATATGATACACGTCCGAATAAGATTTTCTTAGATTACCTGATTTATCCAAAGGAAGTTGTCGGAATGCTTCTGAAAAGTTATCTGACCTCTATTATTGTTACTTTTCTGATTTTGGGAGTAGTAATTTATCTGGCTTTCAAAAAAGGGAAGAAATATTTTCAAACAACAAGTACTGAATATAAATTCAGGCTAATGGTTTTTCCGTTAGTTGCTTTTGTCTTGTTTTTTGGAGCACGTTCGAGCCTGACTTCAAAACGTCCAATTAATGCCAGTAATGCTGTTTTTTCTACAGATCAGCTTACTAATACGTTGGGCTTAAATTCATTTTATACGGTTGCTTTCGCTGCTTATTCAATTAAAAACGAAGGAAATACCAATATGTATGGTAAAATGGAGGAATCTGAAGCGATTGCCCGTGTGAAGAAATACATGATTGCCGGGCCTAATGATTTTACAGATGCGGAGATTCCGTTTCTGCATGTACAGCAGCCTGATTCTGTTTTGAAAAAACCTTATAACCTGGTCATTTTTCTCCAGGAAAGTTTAGGAGCAGAATATGTTGGAATCCTTGGAGGAAAACCTTTGACACCTGAATTTGATAAATTATCGAAAGAAGGGTTATTGTTTACAAATCTGTATTGTACAGGAACCCGAAGTGTTCGTGGAATAGAAGCAGTGGTAACAGGATTTTTACCTTCGCCATCAGAAAGTGTAGTGAAACTGGGGAATTCGCAGCAAGGTTTTTTTACTTTGGCGGATGCCTTAAAGCATAAGGGTTACGACACAAGCTTCATATATGGTGGAATGGCGAATTTTGATAATATGGCTTCGTTTTTTAACGGAAATGGATTTCAGGATATTGTAGATCAGGAAGATTTTGAGTCGGACGGAAATAAATATGCTTTTAAAGGTACCTGGGGATATTCTGATGAAGATTTAGTAACCAAAGCGAATAATTATTTTAAATCGAAAGGAGATAAACCTTTCTTTTCATTAATGTTTTCGACTTCCAATCATGAGCCTTTTGAATATCCGGCAGGAAGAATACAACCATATGACAAAAAGCCTGCGACAGTAAATAATGCGATGAAATATGCCGATTTTTCAATTGGAAAATTTTTTGAAATAGCTAAAAAAGAGGCTTATTTCAAAAATACGATTTTCATCGTAATCGCAGACCATAATACGAGAACCTACGGAAAGAATTTAGTGCCAATTAATAAATTCCATATTCCGGCCTTAATCATGGGCCCCGGAGTTCCAAAAGGAGTTTCGTATAGTAAATTAGCAAGTCAGATTGATATTCCGCCAACATTATTAAGTTATTTGGGATTATCATTTGAAACACCAATGGTTGGCCGAAATCTAAATCAATTAGATACAAAAACTCAGGGAAGATCTATTATGCAATTTAATGATATCAATGCATTCAGAGTCGAAAATCAGGTTGTGATCATGCAGCCGAATTTGAAACCCCTTCAGTTCGAAATAAAAAATGATACGACTTTGATTCCTGTAAAATTAAACGAAGAATTAGCAAAGGATGCCTTGGCACATGTTATAACAGCGGGAAATTTGTATAAGGAGAATAAATATAAGCTGAGAGATGTGAAAAAATAATTTGGAACTCATTTGATAATAAAAGATGCTAAAGAGGAAATGCCTTTTTTTAGTATCTTTTTTGTTTTACACCTGGGTAACAAAAAATACTGTTTGTTTATCTATTATAAATATTTAAACTCAACCAACATGAAAAATTTTAAAACAGCAATTTTCACAACAGCACTTGCATTATGTTGCTTAGCAAACGTAAAAGCTCAGGATAGTAAAAATGTAAAAGAAAAAACAGCTAAAACTACTTCGGCATCAGAGTTGAAAACTGCATTAGAAATACAGGCTCCAACTGTTCTTGCATTAGATAAAAAACGCTTGAAAACGAAACATGATACTGTTAAAAATTCAATAGGGAATATTCGTTGAAAGAATAAAATTTTCTGTGCTAAAAATAGAAAGGGTTATATTTTTTTATACTTATCCAATAATAAATGAGCGGCTGCAAAAGGTGATATTTCATTATTTTGCACCGCTTTTTTGATTTTTTCCAGTTCTGCAATAATTTCAGGCTGGCTGTAAAAGTCTGATTTCAATTTTTCTTCAATGGTTTCCATCATCCAGAATTGATTTTGTTCTTTTCTTTTTGTCTTAAAGAAGCCATTTTCATGAGTCATTTCAAAATATTGCGAAATTGTTTTCCAAACTTCTGAAATACCATCTTTGGTTATGGCACTGCAAGTCGTAACTTTTGGCTGCCAGCTTGATTTTTTGGAAGGAAATAAATGCAATGCCCTATTAAATTCAGCTTTGGCTAAGTTTGCTTTTTTGATATTGTCTCCGTCGGCTTTGTTGATTACAATCGCATCTGCCATTTCCATAATACCGCGTTTGATACCCTGAAGTTCATCACCGGCGCCTGAAATTTTGAGTAATAAAAAAAAGTCAACCATATTATGAACGGCCGTTTCGCTTTGACCTACACCAACGGTTTCAATGATAATAGTATCAAAACCTGCAGCTTCACAAAGAATAATAGATTCTCGGGTTTTTCTGGCCACTCCACCTAAAGTTTCACCGGAAGCACTCGGCCTGATAAAAGCATTTTCATCTTTTACTAATTCTTCCATTCGGGTTTTATCACCTAAAATACTGCCGTGAGAAAGTGAACTGCTTGGATCAACTGCTAATACTGCCACTTTTTTCCCAAATGTGGTTAGATGTTTTCCAAAAGCTTCAATAAAAGTGCTTTTTCCAACTCCGGGAACACCTGTAACACCTATTCTAATCGATTTGTTAGCTTCAGGCAAACATCCTTTAATGACCTCATTTGCTTTTTCAGCATGTTCCGGATTTGTGCTTTCTACTAAGGTGATTGCACGGCTTAAGGCTGTTCGGTTTTCGGATAGTATTCCTGAAATTAATTCCTCAACAGATGGCTGTTGTCTGCGTTTGTTTTTAATTTGGCTGATAGCCGATGCATTGGTGATTTCGGGAGATGAAATTCCAGCTTTCTCAGTTGAACTTCCGGTTTGTTTATTGAAATTTGACAAAACGCATTTTTTAGAGTTGTAAAAGTACTGAAAACAAAAACAGTTTCAAAAGCAGAAAATTGCCCTGGAAACTGTTTTTTGTGAAAACACGAATTAATTATTCCACTTTTTAAATCTGTGCTAATTTGTAAAATTTGTGTCTGATTAATATCCGGCGGTAAACCGAACCTGATGGTGTTTTGGAGTTTCGATTTCGTCAGCAATAACAACTGCTAAATCTTCTACAGATAAAATGCTTCTTTGTTCATTATTAAAAACTGGGTTTTCTAAGCCTAAACGGTATTTTCCGGTTCTTCCTGTTTTTGTTCCGGCATGCATTTCAAAAGCAGGACTAAAAAATGCCCAATCCAGTTCTTTTTCTTCCTTAATAATATCTAAGTAATGTCTGGCAGCATTGGCACCATCGTAAATTTCTTTTGGAAAATCGGGTGTGTCAATAGCTTGTAAACCAGGTGCTACAAACAAACTTCCTGCACCTCCAATAGTGATAAAGCGTTTCACGCCCGATATTTTAACAGCTTCCTGAATCGCTTTTGATCCTTTAATTGAATCTTCGTAAATATTTGGGTTTGACCATCCCGGATTAAATGCGTTAATAACAGCGTCATGTCCTTTTAAAATTTCAGCTAATGCATCAACGTTAAAGACATCTGCAGATACCCATTTTGCATTTGCAGTATCCTTAGGGGTTCTGGCTATTGCTGTAACTTCATGTTTTCTGTTTGCGAATTCATTTACAAGGGCTGAGCCAACAAATCCTGTTGCTCCAATAATTGCGATTTTCATAATATATAAATTTATTTAGTAATAAAAAATGTTACAGTTTTGGGTAAAAAATAGCTTAAAAATGATTTGAAAAATCTTCTAATGTTATGTTTTTCAGTTCTAAACTTACTTTTTCGTTCAAATCGGCATACAATACCGATAAATTTTCATTGATTTTCTTTCCAACAGGGCAATCCGGATGGGGTTGATTTTTGGCATAGCCCAAATTAATCGTGTCAAAAGTCATTTGAAATATTTCTTTCAGGGTAATGTCGGTGGGATTTTTGGCTAATTTTGTACCTCCGTTTTTCCCTTCTTTACTTTCAACAATATGGTGTGCTTTTAAATTGGCAATTTCTTTTCGAACCAAAACGGGATTCAAATTGATACTTCCCGCAATAAATTCTGAAGACAAAAAGTCATTCGGGAATTTAGTGAGCAAAGTAAGAATGTGAATCGTTATGGCAAATTTACCTGAAAGCATACTGTAATAAATTATGTTACAAATGTAAGATGTTTTATAATATCAAACCTAATTTTAACTTTTTTTATTGGATGCTAATTATTAAAAAGTAATTCAATGTAAAGAAGATAGTGGATTAAATTAGCTAATTACTATTCACTTTTCACTGATCACTAAGTAATAAATGACTATTTTTGCCATGAACTGGCAATATGAATAACTTTATTATAATATTCTTCTTTTTATTTTTAGGACTGCTTTTGCAAAAAGTAAAAGGTTTTCCAGTTGGTTTTTATAAAATCCTGAACAAAATTGTCGTTTATGTATGTCTTCCGGCGATTACTTTATGTCATATTCCGAAAATAAAATGGAGTAATGAATTATTGTTTCCGATAGGGGCAGGATGGATTACTTTTATTCTGGCGTTAGCATTTTTTCATTTTTTAGGAAAAAGATTAGGATGGTCTAATAAATTGATTGGCTGTTTGATTTTAACAGCTGGGTTAAGCAATTCGTCTTTCCTTGGTTATCCGATAATTGAAGCATTATTTGGAAAAAAGGGTTTAGAAACTGCAATTTTGGTTGATCAGCCCGGAACCTTTGTGGTAGTTTCAACTTTAGGGGTTTTTGTTGCCGCCTTTTATTCTAAAGGTACTCCAGATACTTTTGGTATCATAAAGAAAATAATATTATTTCCTCCTTTTATAATGTTTGTTCTGGCTTGCTTAATGAATGTTTATGATTATGAATTGAATTTAGATCTTGAATTTATTTTATTAAAAATAGGAAGTTTGGTAACACCGTTGGCATTGTTATCAGTCGGATTGCAGTTAAGTTTTGACCGGAAAAGCAGGCATTTGAAATTTTTACGGCTTGGACTTTTATTTAAACTTGTTTTAGTTCCGGTTGTCATTTTGGTTTTATACGTCTTTATTTTCAACCAGCATTCAGAACCTATAAAAATTACGATTATGGAAACCGCTATGGCACCCATGATTACGGGCGCAATTTTAGCTTCTACTTATGGCTTAAAACCAAAATTAAGCAGTATGATGGTGGGTTTTGGAATTCCGATTTCCTTTCTAACCCTCGCAATATGGTACTTTATTGTGAGTTTTATTTAATTGTGAATTAATTATATAGGGGAAATAGAATTTTAACTAATTTTTAAATTTTGATTGTTTTCCGAACACATTTTTTAGTTAATTTTAGAGGAACTAAAAAAATATAATTATGTCAACATTACGATTAGGCGATATAGCTCCGGATTTTCAGGCTGAAACCACACAAGGAACAATTAAATTTCATGAATGGCTAGGAGATTCATGGGGTGTATTATTTTCGCACCCTGCAGATTTTACTCCGGTTTGTACAACTGAATTAGGAACTGTAGCCAATTACGTTCCTGAATTTACTAAAAGAAATACAAAGGTCATTGCTTTAAGCGTTGATGGTTTAGATTCTCATAAGGAGTGGATAAAAGATATCAATGAAACTCAAAATACAGAAGTTAATTTCCCAATCATAGCTGATGAGGATAAAAAAGTAGCAAATTTGTATGATATGCTGCATCCTAATGCAAGCGATAAGTTTACAGTACGTTCTGTTTTTGTAATTGGACCTGATAAAAAAATAAAACTGACTTTGACCTATCCTGCTTCGACAGGAAGAAATTTTGACGAGTTGCTTCGTGTTATTGACAGTTTACAGTTAACAGCAAATTATAGTGTAGCAACTCCGGCAAACTGGAAAGATGGTCAGGATGTGGTAATTGCACCGGCAATTCCGGATAGTGATATCCCGGCAAAATTCCCAAAAGGACATACACCAATCAAACCCTATTTGCGTTTGACGCCACAGCCAAATAAATAAGTTTTTTTTTAGCTTCTAAGCTTCTGAGTAGCTAAGTTTCTAAGGTTTTTTATCTTTATAGAAACTTAGCTATTTTTGTTTTAGAATTTCATTTAAGAAAAAAGCTTAGTGCCTGAGTGCCTTAGCAACTCAGAACCTTTTTTAAGCTTTCTTCATCAACTCAGCCATTTTTTTCTTATCCCCAACGACCCAGATAATATCATTTTGCTGTAAAATCAAACTGGACTCAGGGTTTAGGATTCGGTTTCCGTTTCTCTCAATCCCAACTACCATTCCACCGGTTTTTCCCCTAAATTGTCCAATGCTTTTTTCCATAAAGTCTTCATTCGAAATTTCCAGCTGACGCAGTACAACTTCAGATTCTTCTACATTTTTAGGGGCCTCAATCTCATTTTGGGTTAAATATTTATTAAACTCAGTAATTTGGGCATCGGTACCAATTACACAAATTTCATCACCGGGAAATAAACGCTCAGTTTTAGTTGGAATTGGAATTGTGATTTCACCACGTCTTATATACGCAATATTAATTCCCATTTGTTCGCGGATATGCAGTTCTTCTAATGTTTTTCCGGCCAGGTTCGATTCTTTTCCAATTTCGAATATAGACATGTGTCCGTCCCAGGGCATTAGATTGGCATATCTTCTGTCAAGTTTTTTGTTTTCACGGTCATTTAAATTCTTTAAAAAGTGATTCTCGATTTTGTGATATTGCTCGTTTAATTTTTTTGGGAATATTTGATAAGCTACAATTGCAATAATCAGGGCAACAAAAGCAACCGTTGGGGAAAAGAAAATATTTAATAAAAATCCAACAAAAAATAATCCAATACTCATTCTGATTAAGATTAGCATCAGGAGAGCCCCGCGATATTTACGTTCTTCCCATAATCTTTCAACTTCGTCCACTTTGACACGACGCAGCGAAAGTGCCCATAAAAACGGAGCAATTATAACTAAAGTCAATAAAGCTGCTAATGTATTTCCAAATCTGGTATCAGCTACTGAAGGCGCCACAAATTTAGATGACAATAAAATGATTGCGGTAATAATTATCGTGTGAAGGATAATTTGTGTTATCGAAGAGCGCAGTACAATTTGCCAGGTACTGACCGATTTAATTGCCTGAGCATTTACACTGTAACGATTGATGTTTTTGACCCATTTTTTCGGCATCTTTTGTTCTAAAGCATGAGCGAACGATTCTGAATACTTAATTAAAAAAGGTGTTGTAAAAGTTGTAATGGCAGATACAGCAACAATTATTGGATATAGGAAATCACTTGTAACCTTCAATGTCATTCCTAATGTTGCAATAATAAAAGAGAACTCTCCAATTTGCGCCAGACTCATTCCGGTTTGTACAGATTGTTTAAGAGGCTGTCCGGATAAAAGTGCGCCAAACGAAGAACTCAATGCTTTTCCAAAAATAGTCAGTAATGTAATAATAGCTACAGGTAATGCATATGTAATCAAGGTATCCGGATTAATTAACATTCCCACAGATACAAAAAATACAGCTCCGAATAAATCTTTTACGGGCTGAATTAAATGCTCTATTTTTTCAGCCTGTGTAGTTTCTGCAATAATAGAACCCATTATAAAAGCGCCTAAAGCAGGAGAAAAACCAACATTTGCGGCAAAAATAACCATCATTAAGCACATAGCTAATGAAATAATCAGCAGCATTTCATCTGTCAGAAGATGTTTTGCTTTTTTGAGTATGGTCGGAATAATAAAAATCCCTCCCAGGAACCAAATGATCAAAAAGAAAATCAATTTTAAAACAGATTGCAGCAATTCTGTCCCGGAAACCTGATCGCTTACAGCAATAGTAGAAAGTAAAACGAGCATTAAAATCGCAACAATATCTTCAACAATCAAAGCTCCAAATACAATTCCAACGAACTTTTTTCCTTTGACGCCCAGTTCATCAAAAGCCCTGATAATAATTGTTGTAGAAGATATTGAAAGTGTTGCACCAAGAAAAATACTATCCATTTTTCCCCATCCCATCCATTGGCCTACACAATAACCAATGAGAACCATAAATAAAATTTGGGTTATAGCAGTTATAGATGAAGTTCCACCCACTTTCATCAGCTTTTTAAAACTGAATTCGAGTCCTAAACTAAAAAGTAAAAATATCACCCCAATTTCGGCCCAGACTTCAACACTTTTCATGTCGGTTATTGAAGGGAAAAAATCAAAATGGTTTCCGGCTAGAAATCCTGCAATCAGATACCCCAAAACCAAAGGCTGTTTCATTTTTTTAAATAGCAGAACGGCGATTCCTGCAGTCATCAGGATTAATCCCAGATCACTGATTAAAGGTTGTAAGTGGTGTGTGCTTTCGGCTGCGGCGGTTAAGGCAATCATAAATGTTTCTTTGTTCAGAAGCTATTCCGGCTTTCCATTTCAAGCTTTTGTGCAAACAACATATTTTTAAAGCAGTTTCAGGAGCTACCGCTGGTCGCTCTGTACCTGCAAAAAAAATATAGTTTTTTTACAAAAGGTTTTTCATTCTGAATGAAATTCACTGAACTCCTATTAAAATAAAAGTTAAGTGAAGTAATCCTGGCTACTTCTAATAAATTCAATAAAAAAGCTATCCCGATAAAGATAGCTTTTTTTGACAAAATATTTTAGGGTTTCTTTAAATTCCAGTGTAATTACTAGGGGTTATCGCCATTAATTCGGCTCTTATGGCATCAGAAACTTCTAAAGTAGCGATAAAATTATGAATTGCATTTTTATCAATCGCTTCATTGGTTCTTGTTAAGCCTTTCAAAGCCTCATAAGGATTCGGATACGCTTCACGACGTAAAATCGTTTGAATAGCTTCTGCCACTACTGCCCAGTTTTTCTCTAAGTCTTCTGCAAACTTACTTTCGTTTAAAAGTAATTTATTCAATCCTTTCAAAGTAGCTTCAAAAGCAATAATCGTGTGTCCAACAGGAACTCCAACATTTCTTAAAACAGTACTATCAGTTAAATCACGCTGTAATCTTGAGATTGGTAATTTAGCCGCTAAATGTTCGAAAATAGCATTTGCGATTCCTAAATTTCCTTCCGAGTTTTCAAAATCAATCGGGTTTACTTTATGTGGCATTGCTGAGGATCCAATTTCTCCGGCTTTGATTTTTTGCTTAAAATAATCCATCGAAACATACGTCCAGATATCACGGTCTAAATCGATAATGATATTGTTGATTCTTTTTAAAGCATCAAAAAAGGCTGCAAAATGATCGTAATGCTCAATTTGTGTTGTTGGAAATGAATGCTGTAAACCTAAACTGGTCTCGACAAATTTAGTTCCGAATTGTTTCCAGTCAATTTGTGGATAAGCTACGTGATGTGCATTGAAATTTCCTGTTGCACCGCCAAATTTACCAGCAAACGGAATATTGAATAACAAACGCATCTGTTCTTCAAGACGTTCTACAAAAACCAGAATTTCTTTTCCTAAACGGGTAGGGGAGGCTGGCTGTCCGTGAGTACGTGCTAACATCGGAATGTCATTCCATTCAACGCTTAATTCTTTTAATTTTGCAATTAAAGAAACTAACGTTGGCATATAAACCTGCTCAAAAGCTTCTTTTGTAGAAAGCGGAATTGCAGTATTGTTGATATCCTGTGATGTTAATCCGAAGTGAATGAATTCTTTGTATTGAGATAAACCTAATTTTTCAAAAGCATCCTTGATGAAGTATTCCACTGCTTTTACATCGTGGTTGGTTACTTTTTCAGTTTCTTTAATCCAAAGCGCATCTTCCGTAGAGAAATTCTTGTAGATATTACGAAGGCTTTCAAATAAATCTGAATCTATGCCCTGTAATTGTTGCAATGGAATTTCGCATAAAGCAATAAAGTATTCCACTTCAACTAATACGCGATATTTTATTAAAGCTTCTTCAGAGAAAAAAGGTGCTAAATTTTGGGTTTTATTTCTATATCTTCCGTCAATTGGGGATATAGCATTCAATTCGTTTAGAGTAGTCATCGTTATGTTGTTTTTTCGAAAGGTGCAAATATAAGGTATTGTTAAAACTTCTGAAAATTACGGAAGCTATATTATGGTCTTAAATGATGGTTTTGAAAATTTTATCCCAAATCGTAAAGTAAAAGCCATAATTACGGGATTCATTTTTATGATGATCGTTATGGAATTTTGTAGTCGAAACCCATTTTGTGAAATTATTTCGGTACCAGAAAGCCGGAAATATATCTTTTTGAAGATGACCAAATATGCCGTACGATAAGTTTAAAATTAGGTAAATAATGATGCTTAAAAAGTTGAACTTTAAAATTGTAATTAAAAAAAGCCATATAAAACCAAAACCTAAAGTTTCTATAGGATGAAGTACGTACAGGCTGTAAACATTAGTTTCAACATGGGTATGATGTAGCTGATGAATAGGATTGAACCATTTTAAGCGATGCGCCAGAAAATGAAAGCAGAACATGAAAAAGTCCATTAAAATAATCAACAGTAAAGTATCAAATAACAAAGGCATAATTGATGCTGAAAAATCTATTTTCAGGATTCCCAAGCTGTACAATTCAAACCCCAATACGGTTATAAATGTATTGCAAATCAGGGTTGAAAAGACCCATTTGAAGTCAGACTTTTTAAAATGGTATTCTCAGGTTCGATTATTCGTCCGATTAAAACTGAAATATAGATTAAAACTAAGTTTTCAACCAGAGAGAAAACAGCCAGATAAGCCAGATTGAATTCCGCTAATTGCTGCAGCCAGCTTTCAAAAATCATTTTGCCTTTTCTAAATTCAATAGTTTATCTCTCAACTCAGCTACACCTTCTGAAGCAAATTTTGCAATTGTTTCAACTTTGTTTCTAATATTCGGAATGGCAATAGGCTTCGGATCAATATAAAAAACGGGCGTAATACTATAGGTGTAACCGATTAACCCTGCAGCAGGATAAACCTGCAGAGAAGTTCCGATTACGGCAAAATAATCAGCGGTTTCCGTTATGGCAATGGCTTCTTCAAGTGCCGGAACATCTTCGCCAAACCAAACAATATGAGGGCGCAGCTGGTGTCCGTTTTCATCTAAATCTCCTGTGATTAAATCATCAGTCCAGTCTAAAATCAAATCCCGATTTTTGGTACTTCTGACTTTTAGCAATTCACCATGTAAATGTAGAACTTTAGAACTTCCGGCTCTTTCATGTAAATCATCTACATTTTGAGTGATGATGTAAACATCAAAATCTTTTTCTAATTCGGCTAAAATAATATGTCCTAAATTAGGCTCGACTTCTTTTAGCTGCTGGCGTCTTTTATTGTAAAAATCCAAAACCAATTCCTGATTTTTCTGCCAGCCTTCCGGTGTTGCCACTTCCATCACGTCATGACCTTCCCATAATCCGTCGCTGTCGCGAAATGTTTTAATACCGCTTTCGGCACTTATTCCGGCTCCTGTCAGCACGACTAATTTCTTTTTCATTTTTTGTATTGCACTTATTTTGGTAATTGATTCACTTCTAATATTCGTACCATTGTCGGTTCTGACTTTGCCAGACCTTCTCCGTCAACCTGATTTACATTTTGAAGAAAGATATGAAGTTTTTTTTGCTTTTCCCAAAGTGAAATATCATAATTCGGTTCCCATTCTCCTATTGCGGTTGAGGTTAAGTCGGTTACTTTCCAATTGCTGTTTATACTTAAATTCTTGTAAGTCATTGAGACTTTGTTTTCTCTTTCGCTGTCCCTAAAAAGAAGGTACAAATAGCGATTTTTTCCTTCTTCTTTAATTAATAAATCAGGTCTGGAAATCGGGATTTTTTTGGTACCGCCGCCGCCCAGAGAAAAAGAAGTTGTTCGAAAACCGGTATTTGATTTTTTCCAGCTACCATTTTCTAAATAAACAATTTGAAATTGCGGAATATCATTTTCGTTCCAATAATTAGCGATATAAGGGTTTCCGTTTTCATCAGCCGTCATCGAAGTTTGGTTAATCAGACTCGATTTTTCCGGAATTCTCCACGCAATTTCTGCCGATGTGACCGTTATGGGCAAATTGTATTTTTCTCCGTTTGATTTTTCCCAACTTAAACCACCATCAAAAGAGCGGGCATAACAAATATCATGATTAGTAGAAACATCCCAGCTTTCTCTCCAGACCCATGAAATATGTATGGTGCCTTTTTTATCTACTTTGGCTTGCCAGTAAGCACTTCTTTTGTCTTCACCGTTTAATAGATTACTTTGAATTTGTGACCATTTTTTATCTTTTACAGAATAGGAATTTATAATCATATTACCTCTTCCCGAAGAACCTGAACGATAAAAGAATAGTAAATTTCCGTTCGGCAGATTATAAAATTCAGGATAGGTTACTTTTTGTTCGGCAATTCCGGTCATCGATTCTTCTTTATCCAAATCTAAACTTAAAGGTGATTTGCTTTTTGCATATCGAAGTTTGGTGTCGTGATGATCCCAGCTTACATGAACATATCCGTCTCCGTCTATACCTATGCTAATGCTGTTATGAGCATCTTTTGAATTACCAGCGTAGGGTGTTTTTACGATTTCCCAGTTAGCAGAATTTAGTTTTCTTTTGCCTAAGACTACTGTTCCATTTTCATCATAATATGCAGTAAACTGAAGGTCTTTAAAAGTAGTTACCGCATTTTTTCTGAATTTAACTGTATTAACTGAATTATTGCTCCAGCCATATCCAACGGGAATTTCTTTGGGAATTTTTGTTGCACAGGCAAAAAAAGTCAGGGATAAAGCACACAGAAGGCTTTTGCAAAAAAGGTTATTCATTAAGGCTGTTTTGAGGTGGTTAGTAATCAGTAAAAATAAATGTTTTTAGAAATAGTACGGATCAAAACATACCAGTTTTAGATTGGAAAGCTTTTTTTGGGTTTTGGTCATTTTGTTTCGATATGATAAAATATTATTATTTTTGCCGCAAACAAAACCAAAATGATTGATTTAGATTACCTCGCTTTTCTTGAAAATATACTGACTGACAATCGCAAAGAAAGATTTTTGCATGTTTTGGAAAATCGTACCAAACATTTTACTGTTGCAGTAGAAGATGTCTACCAAATGCATAATACAAGTGCGGTAATGCGCAGTTGTGAGGTTTTCGGAATTCAGGAACTGAATGTTATTGAACAGCGTTTTGGCAAACGAATCGATAAAGAAATTGCACTTGGTGCTCAGAAATGGGTAGATATTAATAGATTTGATTCGGTTGCGGGGTGTCTTTCAGATTTAAAAAGCAAAGGTTACAAAATTATAGCGACAACACCTCACGAACAAGACTGTATGCTGGAGGATTTTGACATTTCAAAACCGAGCGCATTATTTTTTGGAACAGAAAAAGAAGGATTGTCTAAAGAAATTATGGACAAAGCCGATGGTTTCCTGAAAATACCAATGGTTGGTTTTACGGAGAGTTTAAATATTTCTGTTTCGGCAGCAATTATCATTCAGAATCTGACGAACAGGCTACGAAGATCTGATATAAAATGGCAATTATCTGATGAAGAAATTTTAGTAAAACGTTTGGATTGGGCGAAAAACTCAATCAAAGATATTAAACGGATTGAAGCTCGATATTATCAGGAACATTAGAAATTTACCTGGCTTAGTAATTTTGAATCTTTTATGTTTCCCGGGTTTAACTCGTAATTATAAATTCCATTATCACCAATTGCAAATAAAGTATTATCTCTAACGATTACATCAAAACACTTTTTATCTATTGAATGAACTAATACGGGTTCAATAGGATTCTGAATATCAAATATTTTTATTACATCATCACAAACCAATAGATAATTGGTGCTAAAAAAGCCAATTCCTTTGGGAGCTGTTAGTGTTCTGCTATGTATTAATTTTGGATTTTTAAGGTCTTTTGAGTCATAAACTTGTAAGACATTAATATTATTTCCACAAAAAGTATTTGAATTTAGGGTTACAAAAGAATGGGTATCATTGGCAATTACAGGATCACATGCCGTAAAATGTTGTACTGCTGATAATTTAGTGGGATTTTCAGGATTTTTAACAGAATAAATAAACATTCCGTTTCTCGATCCAATATATAGATTTTCTCCATAAGAGAACAAGGTCTCAATGTTAAATCCAATCTGGATTTCATTAACCTTTACTGGTTTCTCTTTGTCAATTAAAGAAAAAACGTTTAGTTTCATTTCATCCACACTATAAAGATAATTGCCTTTTATAGCAAAAACGGCAAGTGAACCGCCCTGACCAATTTCACCACTTCCAGATGAATCCGAATCAGAGCATCCAATTAAAAATAAAACAATTAATAAAGATATAATTTTTCTCATTTTAGAGTCAGTTTAAAAAATCAGTTATTTAAAATTCTAGGAATAGTGTTGAATAAAGTTGGAAGTGTGTTATTTGTTTTCTTTCCAGTCAATTATGATTTCATTTTCCTTGGGATTACCATAAAAACCATTTGGGGATCTTTTTTGCGGAAAAACATTTTTGTTCCTGTTGGTAATGTCCATTTTTTTTGTAGCAGAATTGTATGTTATTGTGACCAGATCTACAGCCTGATTGATGTAAATAATGTCATCAATTATAGCCAAATCTGTTGCTCCCGGCGCTTTTATAAATTGCAAAAGAATAGGATTTTTAGGATCTGAATAATCGTAAACATGAAAGCCTTTGTTGATATCATTAATAAACATCAAATCACCTTTTATGTAAATCTTTCCAGACTTGAGGATAGGCTGAGGATTCTCTAACACAATTGATTTTTCAAAAACACTCCTTTGAAGTAATACAGGTTTGTATTGTTTTTCTTCCCAATCATCATTCGTAGGACGTAAACAAGAGCTAAAGGCAGAGATAATTAATAGAAGAAGTACTGTTTTTTTCATGTGAATTATTTTAATAAAGATACTTAAAAAGTTCTTTTTTCATACATTTTAATTTTTATTGATGTTTTTTTAATGTTGATAATCCAATATTAAAAACACAAACACCCGCAATTTATTTGAAAATTGCAGGTGTTACTTTAGTATCATATTTTTAAATTTATTATGCGTAAAGTATAAACTTTAGTACTGATAATCTCAGTGTTTTGTGTTACTTCTTCAAAAACAAAATAACCCCAAGAATACTCACAATCAAAATCGTCAATGCAGCCAAAACCATCGTCAGGTCACGGATGTTTTTTCCTGCCCAGTCCATAAATAAAAATTTGTGCAGGATGGCAAAAGAATAACCTTCAACCCGGTCTGAGTTATTGATAACCGCGGCTAGTCGTGATGTTGAAGTTTCGATAAAGTAAGTTGTTCTTTCGGGCGTGTCATACGCTAATTTTACGACCGGAAGTCTTTTATTGACAAAGCCGTATTCTCTGCTTTCAAAGTCATTCAGAACTTTTGATTCAAGTAATTTTATATTTTCAAATGAAGGCTGAGAATCATCTTCTGACGTATCAATCATTTCGCAGCACGAAGCTTTTGGTGCCCCATCGGTAAAATAATAAGCTAGAAATTCGGCATATTCTAAATCCAGGTTTGGCGCAATTTTATTTGTAGTTGCATTGATGTAAACGACTTCAGATTTTTTATCATCTTTTTTGTTCCATTTAGAATCTGATTTTGGTTTTTTGAATCTTTTTGTTTCTTTTTCAGCCAACTGACAACGATAATAAGTTGTGTCGTTTAGTGTAATAATGCTCATGTTTTGAAAACGATTCCAATCTAAATTGAGCTTATTATTGGCTCCGGGAATTTCTTTAGTTTCAAAAGTGGGTTCGTAAACCATTTGCGATAAGGTGTATGGCTCCCATTTTGTGGTAGCGTGATAGGCACCGCTAAAAGCAAAAGTTAATGTAAAAAGCGAAACCCAGATCCCAATTTGGCGATGGTATTTTCGAAGTCCTTTTTTGGGTTGTAAACTATCCGTCTTTTTGAATTGTTTCCAAAGTAAACCGTATATTAAGATTCCGCTTAGGGCAGATAATCCAATGATTGATAACAGGAAAATCATTGTAATAATACGAATGCTGTTGTTTGAAATCGCATCTATAAACGACCAGTTATGAAATACATCAAAAAACCAGATGAACCATTGTCTGGAAGCCGGATTAAAAGTGGCAAGTTTGCCTGATGAGGTTTCTACGTACACTTCCATTGTGTCAGGTCGGTCAAAACTCAATTTGTAAACAGGTAAATATCGGTTTACGTATTTGTACTGAGAAGTGAATTCGGTTACGATTTCACTTTTTTTGACAGTGCTTTTTTGATCGTCCAGAAAATATCTTGAAAGCCATTCGGCATATTTCTGGTCACCGTTTTCGAGTTTTTTTGCATTCGATGTGTCAAAATACAATAAATCCCCGGGAATCATTTTTACCTGATAATAAGTTCTGTCGTTGAATTGAACTATCCGAAAGTTTTTAAAATCATTGATAAAGTTTTGTTTCAGTACTTCCTGAATCGAAAATTGCAATTGATTTTGATCAATAGTTTGCTGCTCCAGTTTTTCATGAGCAATTTCAGGTTTAAAAAAATGCGCCATAAACGGATGCATCAAACCTGATAATGTCCAGAAAATTACCGGAATAATTGTAATTAAACCAATAGCACGATGCCATTTGTACATATGCTGTTTGATTTTCTTTACGATTTTAGAATCCTTCTTTTTGGATTTTTTGGCTGTTATTTCTTTACTCATTGTTAGTTTTTTTAGCCCCGATAGAGCCGATATCCTTTTTATGGCTTTTTCTGCCATAAAAAGATAAAGGCGAAAGCGGGATTAGCTTCTAATACTTATTTTTTAATGAAAAATTATATTGTATTCCGAATACAAAAGTTCTTGGCGCTGCTGCCGTATAAGTGGGCTGTGCGTTTGTCACATTCGTTCTTGAAACATTATAAGCATATAATTTATCTGTTAAGTTCATGACATTTCCGTAAATCTCAATTTTTCTCCATTGGTAGCCAATTCTCGCATTGAACAAATTATAACCATCATATTTTACGGTATTAATCTGATCCTGATAGTAACTGCCAACCAGCTGCCATTCGATTGAAGTTCTTAGGTTTGGAAGCCACTCTGGGTAATAACTTACCTCTGAATTTCCGGACCATCGTGGAGCAGCCGGCATTTCTTTTCCGTTTAAATTCTGAACCGGATCTGATGGTTTGTCTGAAAGTTTAAAATCGATATAAGTGTGCTGTGCGTAAGTTCCGCCAAGACGAATATTCAATTGTTTAGAAGGTCGGTAGGAAGCACCAAACTCAATTCCTTTATGACGGGTTTCTCCGGCAGAACGATAATCGGTTGAATTATCAGCAAGTTTAATACTTAAAAGTTCGTTTTTGCCTTCCATATAATATAAAGCGTAGTCAAAGTTTAATTTATTTTGAAAGAAGGAAACCCATCCGCCAATCTCATAGTTGTCGAAATCTGCCGGTTTCAGGTTATAATAAAATTCGGCAGGAACACCTGTTGAACCGCCAGTTCCCGGTTTAGCCCTGAAAATTGAAGTAATTCCCGGAGGCGCAAAGCCCTGAGAATAGTTGCCATAAAATCCTGCAAATTCAAAAGGATTGTAATTTGCCCCTGCTTTATGAGTTATTTTATCATAGACTTTACTTCCGGTAGATTTATCTAATGCATTTTCATAATTGACTTTCATATTGTCATATCTACTGCCAAATGTCAAAACTAAATTTTCAAAAAGACTAAAACTCAATTGAGCATACTCAGCATAATTGTAAATATCTGCCGAATAATCTGCTAATTTTGATTCCGGACGTTCTGCAATAATTTCATACGAATTTACGGTTTGTTTTCCTGCTTCTCCCGGATTTAGATTGGCTTTCAAATCAATTACATACGACCAGTAGGTTACAGGAGAGTAATCATATAAAGCACCTGAGACAAGTTTGGTATTTAAGAAATTAAATTGCTGCGTGTGCTGTCCGATGGCACCATAACTCTTAAAGTTGTTTGAATTTACTTCGCCTTTTGCAGTTGTAGGATTTACTGTCGGACTCCATTTTATTCCGTAGGAAGGATTTTGACCTAATTTGTTGTCACGTAAATAACCCGTAATATAACTACTCGAATTACTGTTCCAGTCATGTTCAAGAGTTAAACGTGTTCTTAAAGCGTCTGATTTTCGATATGTAAAATCGGTTGTACTTTTATAAGTTCTGTTGTTAAAGGCTTCTTCATTCACACTTCCGCTCATGTCAGAATAATATTTTCCGTACATCGTATTGCTGATCAATCGGGTAGAAGGAGAGATGTTGTAATCTATTCTGGCGTTTAGATTGTCTTTATTATAATCAGAATAGGTCATCCAGCCATTTTCCTGTAAACTGGATATTCCGGCAACATGAAAACCAACTTTTCCGATTGTAGCACCACCCGCAGCCTGAAATCTTCTGTAGCCATAATTATCAGCCTGAACTCCAAATTTAAATTCAGGATCAACAGGTGGTTTTATCGAAATTAGATTGATAGTTCCACCTACAGCTTCGGGCCCATATAAAGAAGAAACCGGGCCTTTTACCACTTCAATACTTTGAAGATTAAACTGATTGATTTCTAATAAAGCATTGTGATTGAAGATTCCCATTGGTCGAATCGGCAGGCCATCTTCTAAATACAAATAATAAGCATTAGTAGTCATCGGCTGGCGAATCGACATCATATGCTGTTCATTTCCTAAGTTGACCATTAAAACTCCTGGTGTTTTATTTATAATTTCATAGACAGCAGTTGCTTTAGCTTCGTTAATAGTTTTAGCAGTCAATTTGCTGATGGTAACTGGAGTTTCTTTTCTTAAAGTTGCGGTACGATTTGCTGTTATAAAAACGTTTTCAAGTTCCTGAAATTTCGTTGTGTCCTGCTCCGTTTTGTTTTGTGCAAAGACACATTGCCCTATGATTAATAGGGTAAAGTATATTTTTTTCATTTTGGATTATATAAATTTTAAAGAATAACCAATTTGTTTGGATGAGGTCCAAAAAAGGTTTTCAGTTTTGGCAAAATGCCATCAAAATTTATATAAAATAGGATGGAGGATGAAAAGTACTATTGGAAACCGAAATAGGTTTCGCATCAAAAGAAGCAAAAAGTTTTGCTGCTGATTCAATAGGTGTAACTAATTTGAAATTAGCTGTTGGTGAATTTTGGATGTAAACGACTTCAACTTTTTCTTTCAGGTTGTTTTGCATCTTTTTTTCGTTGTCGGCATATTTCTTTAGACTTTTTTGAAGTTCACATCGGCCGTTACACGAATTAAAGATCATTTTTCGCTGAACACAGATCGTTTTTGAAATTTCTTCCTGATTTAATTTGAATGAGGTATAAACAAAGAAACTGCCAAAAGAAGGAACTAATAGCATGCAGGAAAGAAATATGATCAATAACTTTTTCAAAAGTTGTTTCTTTGTTTTCGAATGCAAAAATACATTTTATTCGTTTTACAAAGAACAAATATTAATTTTTTTACATAAAAAATCCCCAACTACTTTGTGATTGGGGATTTAGAATGTATTACTTAGAAAATTGTTATTTCACAAGAACCCATGTGCCATTAGCAATTAGGGTTTCCGCTTTTTTGAATTTCATTGTTTCCGTTTTTCCTGTAGCAACTTCCTGAACTGTTACAGTATCATTTCGGTTGATTTTTGGCATATCTCTAACGATAGTTTCCGTAACCTGACGCTGTTGAGTTTCACCTGCTTCACGGTTGATGCTTTCGCTGTTTGGAATTTCGTCTTTACTTAATTGTAAGTTTTCTTTTTGACGAACTTCTCTTGCCTCGTGAATTTCAGGAACGTTTTGAGCCGGTAAATCACCTTTGAATAAGAATGAAATTACCTCTTTGTTTACGTTGTCCAGCATTCCTCTAAACAAATTGAAAGCTTCAAGTTTGTAAATAAGTAATGGGTCTTTTTGTTCGTGAACAGCTAATTGAACAGATTGTTTCAATTCGTCCATTTTGCGTAAATGTTTTTTCCAGGCTTCATCCACAATAGAAAGTGTGATGTTTTTCTCGAAATCTGCAATCAACTGAGCACCTTCAGTTTCGTAAGCTTTCTTTAAATCTGTAACAACATTCAAAGTTTTGATTCCGTCTGTGAATGGAACTACAATTCTTTCAAAATGATTGTTTGGCTCTTCAAAAACTCCTTTGATAATCGGAAAAGCTTCTCTGGCACTTCTTTCTGTTTTTTCTGTATAGAAAGCCAAAGCTTCTTTGTACACTTTTCCGGTGATTTCGATTTCAGACAATTTAGAGAAATCAGCTTCAGCAATAGGAGATGTGATTCCGAAGTAACGAATCAAATCAAATTCAAAATTTTTGAAATCGTTAGTTACTTTGTTTTGGTCCACAATTAATTCGCAGGTATCATAAAGCATATTGGCGATATCCAGCTTCAAACGCTCTCCGAATAATGCGTGGCGACGACGTTTGTAAACTACCTCACGCTGCGAGTTCATTACGTCATCATATTCTAATAAACGTTTACGGACACCAAAGTTGTTTTCTTCTACTTTTTTCTGAGCGCGTTCGATTGATTTGGTCATCATAGAATGCTGAATAACTTCACCTTCCTTTAATCCCATTCTGTCCATTACTTTTGCAACTCTTTCAGAACCAAATAAACGCATTAGGTTATCTTCAAGAGAAACGTAGAATTGCGAGCTTCCCGGATCTCCCTGGCGACCGGAACGACCGCGTAACTGTCTGTCTACACGACGTGAATCATGACGCTCTGTACCTACGATTGCCAAACCTCCTGCAGCTTTCACCTCTGGAGATAATTTAATATCGGTACCACGACCCGCCATGTTTGTTGCAATAGTTACAACTCCGGCTTTACCGGCTTCTTCAACGATTTGCGCCTCCTGCTTGTGCATTTTAGCATTCAATACATTGTGTGTGATTCCTCTCATTTTAAGCATACGGCTTAATAACTCTGAAATCTCTACAGAAGTTGTTCCAATCAATACCGGTCTCCCTGCTTTTGATAATTCGGTAACGTCTTCAATTACAGCATTGAATTTCTCACGTGTCGTTTTGTAGATATAGTCTTCTTTGTCTTGTCTTGCAATTGGACGGTTGGTTGGAATTTCAACGACATCCAGTTTGTATATCTGCCATAATTCACCCGCTTCAGTTACAGCAGTACCCGTCATACCGCCTAATTTACTGTACATTCTGAAATAATTCTGTAATGTAACGGTTGCAAAAGTTTGAGTTGCAGCTTCGATTTTTACGTTTTCTTTGGCTTCGATCGCCTGGTGAAGACCGTCAGAGTAACGACGTCCGTCCATGATACGACCTGTTTGTTCATCGACAATCATAATTTTATTGTCCATGATAACATATTCTACATCTTTTTCGAATAAAGCATATGCTTTTAAAAGTTGAGTAAGAGTGTGAATACGTTCGCTTTTTACACCAAAATCCTGAAATAATCTTTCTCTTGCTTCAGCTTCTGCATCTTTGTCTAATTTTTGTTTTTCGATAGCGGCGATTTCGGTTCCAATGTCTGGTAAGACGAAGAAATCTGCATCAGTATCGCCAGAAAGGTATTTAATACCATTATCTGTCAATTCTACCTGATTGTTTTTTTCTTCAATCACGAAATACAAAGCTTCATCTACTTTGTGCATCTCACGATTGTTATCCTGCATGTATTGATTTTCAGTTTTTTGAAGTAATTGTTTAATTCCTTCTTCACTTAAAAATTTAATTAATGCTTTATTTTTAGGTAAACTTCTGTATGCTCTTAATAGTAAGAAACCACCTTCTTTAGTATTTCCTTCTTTGATTAATTTTTTAGCCTCAGCTAAGAAACCATTCGCTAGCTGACGTTGTTGTGCAACTAAGTTTTCGATTTTTGGTTTCAATTCATTAAATTCATGACGGTCTCCCTGGGGAACCGGTCCTGAAATAATAAGCGGCGTTCTCGCGTCATCAATTAAAACAGAGTCAACCTCGTCGACAATGGCATAATTATGTTTTCTTTGCACTAAATCGCTAGGCGAGTGTGCCATGTTGTCTCTTAAGTAGTCAAAACCAAACTCGTTGTTGGTTCCGTAAGTGATATCGGCATCGTATGCTTTTTTTCTGGCTTCGGTACTTGGCTGATGGTTATCGATACAGTCTACAGATAAACCGTGGAATTCGAATAAAGGAGCTTTCCATGTGCTGTCACGTTTCGCCAGGTAGTCATTCACCGTTACTAAGTGAACTCCGTTTCCTGTCAAAGCGTTTAAGTAAAGAGGAAGTGTAGCTACCAAAGTTTTACCTTCTCCCGTTTGCATTTCGGCAACTTTACCTTCGTGCAATACCATCCCACCAATCAGCTGAACATCGTAATGAATCATGTCCCAGGTGATATCTTTTCCGGCCGCATTCCATTTGTTAGCCCAAACTGCTTTGTCTCCTTCAATAGTAATATAGGGTTTTGCAGCTGAGAATTCACGATCTTTTGCAGTTGCAGTAACTTCAATATGAGCGTTTTCTTTGAAACGACGAGCTGTTTCTTTTACAACAGAAAATGCTTCAGGAAGTAATTCCAATAAAGTTTTCTCCGAGATTTCATAAGCTTCTTTTTCAAGAGCATCTATTGCATCATAAATATCTTCTCTTTTATCGATGTCTTCAATCTTTTCTACTTCTGCTTTAAGCGAAGCAATTTTAGCATCTTTTTCAGCTCTTGCTTCTTTAATTTTATCCTTAAAGTAAACGGTTCTGCCTCTTAATTCGTCGTTTGAAAGACTCATTAAAGGAGCTTCAAATGCTTTAATTTTGTTTAAGTAAGGTTGTAAAGCTTTAACATCTTTCTGTGATTTATCACCTACAAAGACTTTAATAATACTGTTTATGAAACTCATGATTTATTGTATTTCTATTTTATGTAAATGTGTATTTGAACCAAAAAAAAAGCCTCTGTGATGAGACTTTTTCATTTGGTTTATTTTTTAATATTCATCCTCATTCCAAAGATAATCTTCGTCTGTTGGATAATCAGGCCAAATTTCTTCCATTGATTCATATATCTCCCCTTCGTCTTCAATCGACTGTAGGTTTTCTACTACTTCCAAAGGAGCTCCTGCTCTAATAGCGTAGTCAATAAGTTCGTCTTTGTTAGCAGGCCACGGTGCATCACTTAAATAGGATGCTAATTCTAATGTCCAATACATCTTTTGTCGATTTAGTTTGTGCAAAAATAAATTTTTTACTGAAAAAGACAAGTAAAATTTGATTTATTTTAATAAAATTTAAGAACGTATCCTGTTAAAATTCCAAAAACTAATTTCCGAATTCCAAAAAGGAACTAAAAACGCGATTTTTGCCAGGGTTTCAATTCAGGAATTTGGGATTTTATAAATTGTAATTTTTAGAATTTATTTCCTTGGAATCCATTTTATTTCCTCCGCTTTAAGGTCAGACGACAACTTCCGTGCCAAGACAAAAAGATAGTCAGAAAGTCGGTTTAAGTATTGAATTGTAATTTCCGGGACGTGTTCATTATGGCTTAAATGTACTGCTAAACGCTCTGCACGACGACATATACAGCGGGCAATATGACAATGTGACACGGTGGGATGGCCACCCGGTAAAACAAAATGAGTCATTGGAGAGAGACTTTTCTCCATGTTATCTATTTCATTTTCCAGTAATTCAATGTCAGAATCAATTATTCCAAGATTTTCTAATCTGAGTTTGCCGTTTTTTAAAACTTCTTTTTCCTGTGGAGTTGCCAAAATGGCGCCAACTGTAAAAAGACGGTCCTGAATTTCGATTAAAATAGTTTTGTAATGTGAATCAATTTCCTGATCGCGGATTAAACCGATATACGAGTTTAGTTCATCAATAGTTCCGTAACTGTCAATTCTAATATGATCTTTCGGGACACGGGTACCTCCAAAGAGTGCTGTTGTTCCCTTATCTCCGGTTTTAGTATATACTTTCATTTTTTAAGATACTAAGATTCTAAGTTAAAAAGGGACTAGGCTTTTTCCTGAAGTTCTTTATTCGTGTCACTTTCAATCAAGCCATCACGTAAACGAATAATCCGATGTGCGTAAGCCGCAATATCTTCTTCGTGTGTGACAAGGATTACAGTATTTCCCTGCGCATGAATATCTCCAAAAAGTTTCATGATTTCTACAGAAGTTTTACTGTCTAAGTTTCCGGTTGGTTCATCGGCTAGGATGATAGAAGGTTTGTTTACTAATGCACGGGCAATAGCAACACGCTGGCGTTGTCCTCCTGAAAGCTGATTGGGCTGATGGTCCATTCTGTCTGCAAGATTTACTTGTTTCAAAACTTCTGTTGCGCGTACAACCCGTTCCGATTTAGGATATCCGGCATATATCATTGGCAAAGCAACATTATCTAATGCTGTAGTTCGTGGCAAAAGGTTAAAAGTTTGAAAAACGAATCCGATTTCTTTGTTTCTAATTCCGGCCAATTCATCATCACGCATCTGGCTAACGTCTTTTCCATTCAATATATAGCGTCCTGAAGTTGGTGTATCTAAGCAACCCAGTAAGTTCATTAAAGTAGATTTACCTGACCCTGACGGCCCCATTAAAGCTACATATTCTCCTTTATTAATTTCTAAATTAACGCCTTTTAAGACATATACAATTTCATTTCCAAGAACAAAATTTCGCTTAATGTCAGTTATTTTAATTAATGGATTTGCCATTCGTTTTATAATTTGGATTTAAAAGTACAAAACACTTTTTTAATAAAAAGTATAAGTAGGTTATAATCGCATTTTGTTACAAAACATCTGTATTAATAAGCTAATTATTAGATTTAATATTATTACAGATTTTTTAATAAATTTTATATAATTATCATTATTTCTGATGTTTTATATTTTTAAAAGATATTTAATTTTAAAAACATGATAATAATGTAATTTATTTTGATTTAATGTGGAGTAAATTTGGATATCTAATAATTAAATAATCAAATATTATGAAAAACATACAACTTTTATCAGGTATTGTATTAATTGCATTAGGTTTTACATCATGCAAAGACGAAAAACAAGAACAGGCAAAAAAGAAAATTGATTCTTATGTAGCATATGTTGATTCAGTAAAAAATGTAGCAGAAGAGGATTTGAAAGCTGACTGGAAAGATGTTGAAGCTGAATATGAAAGAAGAGCAGAAAATGCACAAGCAGCTCTTGCTGATCTTAAGGATAATACTGCTGAAACTGAAAAAATCAATGAAAGTAAAATTAAATACGAAGAGTTTAAAAATCAAATGGCCGCTAAGCTTGCGCCTGAGGTAACTCCGAAACAAAAATTACGTAATGCATTATTTGGAGAAGGAAAAATTGGTGATGATATGAGTTTTGCCTGGGTAAATGCACAAAACATTCATAATGTATACCAACAATTTGTGCATACTGTAGAAAATAACAAAGACAGTTACTCAAGAGAAGATTGGGATGAAATAAAATTATTGTATGAAGCACTGGACAGCCGTAAAAATACAGTTGAAAAAGAAGGGCTTACCGCAGAAGATAACAGAAAAATTGCAGGTTTGAAAATCAAATTTGCACCTATGTATACTGTAAACAGAATGGGAGCAAAATCTGAAGAAAACGCAGCAGCAAAAAAATAGGTTAGTTAGGTTTATTTAGTTTTGAGAATGACAATCAGAAATGATTGTCATTTTTTTATGCCCTAAGAATAAAATGTTCTTTTTCCTGCTCGCGCCTGAAAAATACGAATCCCCATTGAAAGGTATCAATTGTTACTTTTACTTTTGGGTGTTTTTTTATAGTTTCCCAGGCTTCTTCCATATCTGAAGACCAATGGATGTCATCAAAAATCCAAACAGAATCGTTATCAATTGTAGATAATAAATGTTCGAAATAATCTAAAGTAGCTTTTTTAGAATGATTGCCGTCAAAGTAAATAAGTTGAAAGGTTACAGTTTCCACCTTCAGGTTCTTAAAATACTCCTGAAATTCTGAAACTATACTTTCAATAGTATCGAAATTGAATTTTTGAAATTGAGTTTTTGCAATTGAACTTGTTTCCGGACATCCTTCTAAAGTAGTGATTTTTGCTTTAGGATTACCTAAAGCAAGGGCAGAGGTAGCTAATCCTAATGAAGTTCCTATTTCTAAAATGTTTTCTGGCTGAAAATAATGTGTTAAACGAAATAATAATTCAGCATGTTTTTTAGAAATTCCTGCAGTTTTTGCAATTTTTGCTATCTGTCTTTTGTTGGATTTGAAGACTTTTGAACCTGCTCCAAAATCCGTTACCTCAATAAAGTTTTTGTTTTCTAAAAGTGATTTCCTATAGTTATTAAGAATCAAATATTCAGGTTTTGATTTTTTATCGTAAAAGCATTTCGTTAGTAAATTAAATACAAATGGAGAATGAACTCCGTGTTCGTTCTTGGAGTTCCAAAGGAATTTTAAATATGATTTTATTTGAAAGAGCATTTTAAATTTTCAATATTGACCCCATCGTAATAGAGTCAATATTGATTTGATAATTTAGTTATTTACTGAAATTAATTTTACATCAAAAACAAGTACAGATCCTCCTGGGATCCCTCTGTAATCATAAGGTCCGTATGCTAAATGTGATGGAATCAAAAGAATACCGCTTCCTCCTGCTTTAAAATAAGGAATGCCTTCTGTCCAGCCTTTTATAACCTGGTTTAATCCAAAAGAAACTCCTTCAGGTTTTCCCGGATCGAAGACAGTTCCGTTAGTGTAATATCCTTTGTAAATTACTGTAACATTAGAAGAAGCTGTTGGTTGCGTTCCTTCGCCAGGCTGGTTGATAACATAATACAAACCTGAACTGGTTTTTTGAGCTGTTAAATTATTTTTGGCAATATACTCAGTAATTTCTTTATCGTTTTCTGCTGTAAAGTCTTTGGGTGGTGTGTATGGTTCATTTTCAGGGCTTAGGCATGAAAAAAGTGTGAAAACCAATAGGGTAGATAAAAGTTTTTTCATTTGATATGTGTTTATTAATGTTACAATTTTGCTTTGAAGGATGATTACTGAATCATCCTTCAATTTTAGCCGAAAGTTCAAACCAACGTTCTTCTTTCTGAGCTATTTTGTTAATGATATTTTGTAATTCGTTTGCTTTTTTCTCTATATCAGTATCAGCAACTTTACCGTCGGAGAATAATTCTTCGATTTTAGTTTTCTCCATCTCTAAATCTTTGATTTCCCTTTCGATTTTTTGATATTCTTTTTGCTCGTTGAAAGTTAAATTTCCGGTTGGATTATTTTGTTTCCAGTCTTTCTTTTCGGCTTTGTTCTCTTCTTTTTGGGCTACATCTGCACTGTCTTCGTAAGCCCTGAAATCGGAATAGTTTCCTGGGAAATTTTCGATTTCACCGTTTCCTCTGAAAACAAATAAATGATCGACAATTTTGTCCATGAAATAACGGTCGTGTGAAACTACCAGTAAACATCCGGGATAGTCTAAAAGAAAGCTTTCCAGCACATTTAGCGTAACAATGTCAAGGTCATTTGTAGGTTCATCCAAAATTAAAAAGTTTGGATTCTGAATCAAAACAGTACATAAATACAGACGTTTTAATTCGCCGCCGCTTAATTTTTCAACATAGTCGTACTGCTTTTTAGCATCAAAAAGAAAACGTTCTAATAATTGTGAAGCCGAAATCATTCTGCCTTTGGCAAGAGGAATATATTCTCCGTATTCTTTTATAATATCAATAACACGCTGTCCGGGTTTTGGATTAATTCCCGATTGCGTGTAATATCCAACTTTTATGGTGTCACCTTTTACTACACGCCCGCTGTCCGGCGGAATTGTTCCTGTAAGAAGATTTAAAAATGTAGATTTCCCTGTTCCATTTTTACCGATAATCCCGATTCTCTCACCACGCTGAAAATCAAAACTAAAATTATCCAGAATAGTTTTGTCCTTGAATTTTTTAGAAAGTTTATGGAGCTCAATAATTTTACTTCCCATTCTTTCCATATTGATTTCAAGCTCGACTTTGTTTTCTTTTCGTCGGCTTTGGGCTTTTTCTTTGATAATATAGAAATCATCCTGACGTGATTTCGATTTGGTTGTTCTTGCTTTTGGCTGGCGGCGCATCCATTCTAACTCTTTTACAAATAAGTTTTTTGCTTTGTCAATACTGGCATTTTCAGAAGTGATGCGTTCTTCTTTTTTTTCTAAATAATAAGAATAATTTCCTTTATACTGATATAATTTTCCGTTATCTAGTTCTAAAATCTCGTTGCAGACACGCTCTAAAAAGAAACGGTCGTGAGTTACCATAAATAACGTAATGTTTTCTTTGGCAAAATAACTTTCAAGCCATTCGATCATTTCCAGGTCTAAGTGGTTGGTTGGCTCATCTAAAATCAATAGATCCGGGCGATTGATCAATATGATGGCTAATGAAAGGCGTTTTTTTTGCCCTCCTGAAAGATTTTTTACTTTAAGTTTGAAATCTTCCAGTTTTAATTTGAATAAAATTTGTTTGTATTGCGTTTCAAAATCCCAGGCATTATGCTGGTCCATTCCGTCAAAAGCTTTCTGGTAAGCTTCTTCATCTTCCGGATTTTCAAGTGCTTTTTCGTAAGCCTCAATTATTTTAAGCGTTTCATTGTCAGAAGCAAAAATACTTTCTTCAATAGTGAGTTCGTCCTGAAGATTATTATCCTGAGAAAGAAATGCCATTCTGATACCTTTTCTTAAAACAACTTGCCCTGTATCAGGCTCATCCAAACCATTAATAATGCTCATTATGGTTGTTTTTCCGGAGCCATTTTTAGCAATAAAAGCAATTTTTTGATCTTTGTTGATTCCGAATGAGATGTTGTCAAATAAGGTTCTTTCACCAAATGACTTAGATATGTTTTCTACAGAAAGGTAATTCACTTTGTAAATTATGAGTTATAAATTAATAAGTTATGAATTGTTTGCTAAAACATAACTGTTGCAAAAGTAAACTATTATATTACGATTTGCGAATTATTTGTGAAGATAGGAATTCAAGATTGAACTTAGGTCAAAATAATGTATTTGCTGTCGGACATTTAGAATAGGTTTCCTGATCAAAGCCTCATTAGTCAAATAATAATGCAGGCCATCTTCGGTTGTAATCCCTTCGATTTGATGGAAAGGAAGTTTGAGGTTGATTTTTCGTTTGTTCCCTGATAGGAAATCGTAATTTTTAAAATCATATAAAAGATATATGAAAGGTTTTCCTTTTGTTGAATAGCCACAAATAGCAATTAATTTTTTAGACTCTAAATAAATAGCACCCGTAACCAGGCCTTTTGTGTCAAGAGTGTTTTTTAATTGAGCAATATAGTTTCCAGGTTTGTTTGGTAAACTATAAATACTGGTATGCAATGATTTCCATTTTTTTGTAAAGAGATAAATACTGTCTTTTGTAACAATGAAAGCTTCACAATCAAAATTGGTTGTATTTGTTCTGTTTTGAGAAAAATCGTTTTGATCGGAATAAGTGAAAGAAATAGTCTCAATAATTGGTTTTTCTTTTAAGAATGTTTCTTTTCCGATTTTTAAGATTCTTAAATCAGTTCTGTTTCCGGCATAGTTATTTCCAAAATCACCTATATATAAATGGGAACTGTCTTGTGAAATTTCTTCCCAGTCATGATTAACAGTATTTTTCAGAGTTATTTTTTTTTTGATTTTACCCAAAGAGTCTAATCCGTAAATGGTTCTATCATGGTCATCATTATGTGTCCATAATAAATTGTCGAAAGAAATGAGCCCTGATGTTTCTTTAATAGAGTCATTTAAAGGCTTTGAATATTCAGGTTTGATTTTAAATGTTTGATACTGGCAGTTTCCATCATTCATAGTGGCCTTCGAATTGTAATTTTTTGATAAGGGATCAGTACATCCTGAAATTTGGCTGTAAGTGACAGTAATGGAAAAAAAGAAAATAAATAAATATTCTTTCATAATTAGAAACAATAAACTAAAATTTTAAAAGTTATGTTTAGACATTTATTGAAAATTGTAGTTGCAGAAATAAATAACAATGTAAAAAAGCTTTGTGAAAATGTTTTTTAAGTCAGAAATTTAACACTAAAAAAACGATTATGGTTTTTTTAACACTGTTAAATTTAATTAAAATTATTTTTTTGTTAAAAATACAAAAGTTATAATAATTTGCCTTAAACATATGTGTTTGATAATGAGATTGATGTATTTTTACTTAACTTTTATTATTGCTCATGTAATCTTTTTAAGTATATAATATAAAAATTGTCAATACATTTGCGCAAATTTTATTTTATTCTAATTTTATCCAAAAATGGGAGTTAGAAACGCGTAGCTGTGTTTTGTTACTAGAGATTAGAAAAATTTACAAGAAAAATACTATTACAAATTATTTAAATTAATATAAATATATAACAATCCCAAAAATACCTATTTATGAAAAAAATGTTTTTTGCTTTATTGCTAATTTCTACAGTTTCTCAAGCACAATATAGATTTAGATATGATAAGCTTTTTATAGAAGCAGGAGTAGGCCTTGCTGTTCCTTTGTCTAATATTTCACCTGAAGGCGAAGGTAATTCATTATCAATAACACATGCTCAGGGGTCTTTACGTTATATGCTTTCTGAAAATGTTGGGTTATTAGGGTCTTTAAGTTTCGATCAGTTTTCTAACAAACTTGAAAGGCAAAGTGAGCAGAAATTAGCCACCTTAGAACTTTGTTATAATTTAGGTAATGCTATTGATTTATCCAGAAGTTCAGGAGGGCAATTTGGGTTGCTTGTTCATGCAGGTGGAGGTATTGGTCAAATGTCAAGTGATGATGATTATAGTGATCTTGTAGGAGCTTTTATAGTTGGTGCTAAACCTTACATTGCAATAAATGAGAAAGTTTCTTTTTTCGCAGATCTTAGTTATAAAGCAATCGTAGAGCAGAATGTATATTATAACGGATTGAAAACGCCATATTCGTCTTCGAATGCTTTGTCAAGTAGTCAATTAGCACTTACGTTTGGGATTATTGTGGCTTTAGGACAAAATCGTTTCCACGCAGATTCAGCATATTAAACGAATATTTTATTAATGCCAATTTCCCATAATTAAATTAATCATGAAAATAGGAATTACTTTTAGTGCCTTTGATTTGCTTCATGCAGGACATATTACTATGTTAGAGGAGGCAAAACGTCAATGTGATTATTTAATTTGTGCATTACAAACGGATCCAACATTAGATCGGCCTGAGAAAAACAGGCCTACACAAACTGTTGTAGAACGTTATATTCAATTGAAAGGCTGTAAGTTCGTAGATGAGATTGTACCATACGCTACTGAGCAGGATCTGGAAGATATTTTGCGTTCGTTTAAAATTGATGTACGTATTATTGGAGATGAATACCGGGATAAAAACTTTACAGGACGTGAATATTGTGAATCTAAAGGGATAGAACTCTATTTTAATACCAGAGATCATCGTTTTTCAAGCAGCGGTTTAAGGAAAGTAGTAGCAGAAAAAGAAGCATTAAAGATAATTTAAGTAAAATGAAAAATAATACAAAAATTTACATTGCAGGTCATAAAGGAATGGTTGGTAGCGCTATTTGGAGGACACTTTCTAATAAAGGATTTTCAAATTTAATTGGAGCTTCGAGTAAAGAACTTGATCTTCGAAATCAACAAGCCGTTCGTGATTTCATAGCAGAAGAAAAACCTGAAGTTATTATTGATGCTGCTGCAAGAGTTGGTGGAATATTGGCCAACAACGATTATCCGTATCAGTTTATTATGGAGAATATGCAGATTCAGAATAATCTGATTGATGCAGCTTTACAGAACAGCATAGAAAAATTTATATTTTTAGGAAGCTCATGTATTTATCCAAAATTAGCTCCACAGCCATTAAAAGAAGATTATCTGTTGACTGATACTTTAGAGCCTACGAATGAATGGTATGCAATTGCCAAAATTACCGGAGTAAAAACTTGTCAGGCCATTAGAAAACAATTCGGTAAGGATTATGTGAGCCTGATGCCAACAAACTTATATGGGACACATGATAATTTTGATTTAAATACATCACACGTCTTACCGGCGATGATACGGAAATTTCATGAAGCGAAAGAAAATAATAATGCTCCTGTAATACTATGGGGCAGTGGAACGCCAATGAGAGAATTTTTATTTGTGGATGATATGGCTGAGGCGGTGGTCTTTGCTTTAGAAAATAAATTGCCAGATTACTTATATAACGTAGGAACTGGTGAAGATTTAACCATTAAACATCTGGCAGAAACCATTCAGAAAATTACAGGACATCAGGGAGAAATTATTTGGGATTCTACTAAGCCGGATGGCACTCCAAGAAAATTAATGGATGTTACCAAAATGCATGATTTGGGCTGGAAACATAAAATAGAACTTGAAGAAGGAATTCAAAAGACATATAATTGGTTTCTGGAAAATAAAGATGTTTTTAAACAAGTAAAAATATAGTTTCAGGTTAATAAAAGTTAGGAATTAATAATGTAATATCTTAACTTGAACATGAAATGTAAACTAAAAAAAAATCAATGAGTACACAAAAAGTAGCCCTTATAACAGGAATCACAGGTCAGGACGGATCGTATTTAGCCGAATTATTATTAGAAAAAGGATATCAGGTACATGGAGTTAAAAGACGGGCATCTTCTTTTAACACACAGCGAATTGATCATATTTATCAGGATCAGCATGAGGTACATGTTAACTTTAAATTACATTATGGAGATTTAACTGATTCAACTAATATTATTAGAATAATTCAGGAAGTTCAACCAGATGAAATTTATAATCTAGGCGCAATGTCCCATGTAAAAGTATCTTTTGATTCTCCGGAGTATGTGGCTAATGTGGACGGAATAGGAACTTTAAGAATATTAGAAGCAGTAAGGATTTTGGGATTATGCGACAAAACCAGAATTTATCAGGCTTCTACTTCTGAACTTTACGGCGGTATGGCAGAAAATAAAAATGAACGAGGTTTTTATGATGAAAACTCACCATTTTATCCGCGTTCTCCGTATGGTGCAGCCAAGATTTACGGTTTTTGGATAACAAAAAATTATCGTGAGGCGTATAATATGTTTGCATGTAATGGTATTTTGTTTAATCATGAGTCTCCAAGACGTGGTGAAACTTTTGTAACCCGTAAAATTACTATGGCTACTGCTGCTATTGCAAAAGGAAAACAAGAATGTCTTTATCTTGGGAATCTAAATTCACAAAGAGATTGGGGACATGCGAAAGATTATGTGGAAGCAATGTGGAGAATTTTACAGCAAGATACTCCTGAAGATTATGTAATAGCTACAGGTGTGACTACCTATATTAGAGATTTTGTTATTATGGCTTTTGCAGAGGTCGGAGTTACATTAACTTTTGAAGGAGAAAATGAAAATGAAGTAGCTAAAGTAGCCTCTTGCAATAACCCTTTATATCAATTAGAAACAGGAAAAGTAGTGGTACGTGTTGATCCTGAATATTATCGCCCTACAGAGGTAGATCTTCTAATTGGTGACCCTACAAAATCTAAAACTAAACTAGGCTGGAAACCACAATATGATTTAGCAGCTTTGGTTAAAGAGATGGTGGAAAGTGATTTGAAGTTGTATTAACTACAATTATTATTAGAAGATGTGGTTATAATAAAGATGTGAAAAAACTTTTTTACATCTTTATCTATTTTAATTAATTACTGATTCATTAAGAAGTTAAGAATAATTTTATTTCAAAAAATCAGATGTATACGGTTCTTTACTTAAATAATTAAATAATTAGAATGTTGAAATTTATCGCCCTAAGTGAATTGGTCATAACATTCAAAAGCTATCTACAATAAATGCAAAATGCAAAAAAAGTTATACTAAATACCGGGTTCCTGTATGGGAAAATGGTGATTTCAATATTTATAGCTTTATATTCCACTCGTATAGTTTTAACGGCACTTGGTGTTGCTGATTTTGGTATTTTCAATCTTATAGGAGGTGTTATAGCCATGTTGTCTTTTCTTAATTTAGCTATGACGACATCTACGCAAAGATTTATGTCTTTTTATTTAGGTGCAGGGGATGGTGGTAAATTAAATGAGATTTTTAGATCAAGCTTTTTACTGCATTTTGTAATTGGACTTTTAGTGGTTATATTGTTGGAAATAGCTAGTGTTTTTTTATTTGAGGGTTTTCTTAAAATCCCTTTAGATAGATTAGATACAGCAAAAACAATTTACCATTTTATGGTAGCTAGTACATTTTTTACAATTAATGCTGTACCATATGATGCTGTAATTAATGCACATGAAAATATGCTTTTTGATGCATTAACTGGAATTTTAGAATCATTTCTGAAATTAGGAATTGCATTTTCATTACTATATAGTGGTTTTGATAAATTAATTCTTTATGGTCTCTTAATGGTAATCCTTACGATTACAATTCGAGTAATTAAAAGTCTATATTGTTCTGCAAACTATGAAGAATGCAAACTTTTTTTAAAAAGACCCTTTGACCCAAATTTGTTAAAGGAAATGTTTTCTTTTGCTGGTTGGAATCTCTTTGGGGCTTTATGTAATATTGGGACTAGTCAGGGAATAGCCATTATTTTAAACTTTTTCTTTGGTACTTTGATTAATGCGGCATATGCCATTGCAAATCAGGTGAATGGACAGCTTTATGCTTTTGCAGCAAATATGTTAAAAGCACTTGGACCTCAAATTATGAAAAGCGAAGGAAGTGGAGACAGAAAAGGAATGCTACATTTGTCAATGTTAGCTAGTAAATATGGGTTTTATCTTTTAGCATTTTTTGCGATACCACTTATTTTTGAAATGCCTTTTGTTATAAAGTTGTGGCTAAATAAAGTACCAAATAATACCATTATTTTTTGTAGGCTGGTACTTCTCGCTACTATGGCAAACATGATTACTGTCGGTTTGCAGACTGCAATACAATCCGTAGGTAATATAAAATTATACCAAACTGTGATGGGAAGTCTTTTGTTACTAAATCTTCCTGTTGGCTGGTTATTACTTAAGTTCGGAAATCCACCTTATTCAATATTAATTTCATTAATTATAATCGAACTAATAGCTGGGAGTTTCAGAATATTTTTCTTACATTTAAAAGCAGGTCTTTCAGTTGTAGAATATATTAATAGTGTAATTGTTAAAATTATCATAGTGCTAACAATAACAATTTTGGGATCATTTGTTCCATACTATTTCTTAGAACAAGGATTTTTAAGATTAATTGCGTTAAGTTTTTTTTCTGCAGTAGTATTTATTATTTCACTCTATAATTTCGGAATAGATAAAAATGAGAAAATTCAAATTGACGGTTGGATACGATATAAGATTAAAAGTAAAAAATAAAATTTAGGATTCTAAGTTATATTTTACAAGTTTAAAATCAGAAATAAGTTAAGTCGATAAAATAGTATATTTAAGATATGAATTAAATGTAATTCTGTTAAAAACAGAACAATTATAACCATGTTAAAAAAAATAGAAGAAAAATTAGGTTTAATAGCATCTTTGAGTAATTTAAAATATAAATTTTATAAGAATAAATATTTTAAACTATATAATTTTAGTACACAAGAAATCTCATTTAGGCGAGATAGTGAAATTTTGTCGTCTGATGAATTAATTAAAAATTTAATTTATAAAGACGAAAATTGGAACTATATAATGAATATCCATCGTATGTTTATGTATAGATCAATTGGAATTAATATTAAACTAACTGATAACATTTGTGCTGATTATAAAGTAGAAAAATTATCCGAAAATAAATTAGCTTTCAAATCAAAAGGATTAAGAGATGATTGGATATATTATTATTTAAATAAATCTATTGAGGGCAATTTTGTGTTGGAGTTTAATTCGTTAATTAATACTAAATTCACAGAATTTCAAATAGCTTTTAAACATACATCTATAGCAGAGCGATATAGATTTAGAGTTATAGATAATCAAAAGTTAGTATTCGAGACAATTCATGGTGGCTATTTTTTGAATGAAATTCATAGTGTTCCATTTAGTTTTGAATTAGGAAAAAGTTATAATATAAAACTTTTAGTAAAAAATTATTTCTACAGTTTTATCGTCAATGACAAAGTAGTTATGACAATTGAAGACACAGCAAGGCTTTTAAACGATGGAGGAATTGCATTAATTTTTTGGGATGATAGCCTCGAAAGTAGTAGTAATATTGATCTTCTTGTTGAAAAACCGCATTTATATTCTGTAGTGTAGAAAGATCCATTGACCAATAGAATGCTTAATAATTATATAAAGTACATAAAACAAATTTTAATAAAACAAATTAATGAACTATATAACACACAAAATTCATAGATTGTCTCTAAGGCTAGATTCATTTTTAGCAAAAACTAAAATATTATTTGAGTTAATGCAGGTAAATGGAAAAACTATATTTCTTTTTGGATTTCCAATCCATGCAAATATGGGTGATCAGGCTCAGGCTTATTGTACTTTAAAATGGTTAAATCAGAATTATCCTGATTATAAGGTTTTTACATTTAATTGGAAAACTTCATATTCTCTTTCTTATAAATTACTAAGAAAAAAAATTGGAAAAGATGATTTGCTTTTTGGACATAGTGGGTATTTTTTTTATGATCATCATCTTGAGCTAAGAGTTTATCGTGAAGTAGCAGATTTATTTCCAGATTATAAATTTGTTATTATGCCTCAGACAATAAATATACAGGATAATGTAATTTTACAAAAAACTATTAAATCTTTAAATGGACATCCAAATATAACACTTCTTTGCAGAGATGAAATTTCTTATGAAAATGCAAAAAAAGATTTTCCTAATTGTAAGTTACTTCTATATCCGGATATTGTCACCTCTTTGATTGGTAAGAGAGTTTATTCAAATAAAAGAGATGGAATTCTCTTTGTTTTGCGTGATGATCTTGAAAAGTTTTACAGTTCGGATCAAATTATGGAATTGAGAAATCGTTTTAATGGAGTTTCAAAAACTGAAATAATGGATACCTCAATTAACTTATCTAACTATGAGATGAAAAAAAATAGAGAAAAGCTACTAAACGATATGCTGGATAAATTTTCTCATTTTAAGGTGATTATAACAGATAGATATCACGGGACTATTTTCTCTTTAATTACTTCTACACCAGTAATTGTTTTAGACTCTTCTGATCATAAGTTGAGTAGTGGTGTTAAATGGTTTCCAGAAACTTTTAATAAGCATGTGTTTTTTGCCCGAAATCTTGATCAAGCATACGAATTTGCGACGCATGTATTGTCCTCAGAAACAACTTATAAGTTGGATCCTTATTTCGATGAAAATTATTACTCTAAGTTGTTGAGTAAACTTTAATTTTTAACTATTTTCCAGGATAGTTTAGTTAAATTAAGCAATGTTGTGTTTAAAAATACTAATCAAATGTATGAATGGAAATAAACTGCAATATGATTAATTTCGATTTACTACTAATATAAAAATTATGCATTCTAATCCAAAGGTCACAGTTGCCATCCCTGTTTACAATACAGAACCTTATGTGGCTAAATGTTTAAATTCTGTTTTTAATCAAGACTATAATAATATAGAAATCTTGATTACATATGACATTAGTAGTGATAATAGTTTGCAGACAACTATTGATGTCTTAAAAAACAGTACCTTCCCTTATAGAATAATTGAAAAAAAAGAAGAAGATAAAGGTCTTGGTAAGGCTAGAAATATTATTATTGATAATTTTCAAGGGGATTATCTTTTCTTTCTAGATTGTGATGATTATATAGAACCACTTACAATTAGTTTATTAGTTAAAGAAGCGATTGCAAATGACGCAGATGTAGTTGGAGCCTCACACAGGAGTGTAGATGAAAATGGAAACATAATCACTTTATTTCAATATGACCGCAAAAGAATATTTGATAATGTGATGCTGAGGCATTATATTTATGTTGAAAATGGTTATTATTCAGTATATGCCTGGAACAAACTCTATAAATCTTCTTTTTTGAAAGAAAATAATATTAGATGTATTCATAATATTATTGATGATGCTGCATTTTCTTTTTCAGTCATTAAAAATAATAATAAAATTGTTCTATTGCCTGAAATTACACTTAACTATCTTATACGCAGTTCGTCAATAACTAATGCGGTTATGTATAAAGATGTGTCAATAGCTACAGCGAATAATTTTTTGGATATTCGTGATTTTATATATTCATCAAATATGGGTAAAAATGACTTAATAACTAATTGTAGCAATCTTGATGCTTTTGTTTTTAGTTATATTTCGACGGTCAGAAATTCTTATAAAAGTGTAAGTATTCCATATCAGGATAAAATAAAACTCTGCAAATCGGCATTTATAACACCAGAGATACCATTGACAAATTTTTTTAAGGTATTAAAGTCCAAAAAAACAAGTTTGATGCTTCTTTTAGCAGTTAAAGTATTACCTTTTAGAATTAATATGCTTTTAGTTAAGCTCTATCATAAAATTAAGCGGGTATGAGGGTTCTTTGGTTTACAAATTCGTCGGTCGATTACCAAGAGCATATAACTGGCTATAATGGTGGTGGCTGGATGACTTCATTAAAGAACGTCTTAGACAAAGAAAAAGATATCGAATTAGGGATTTCGTTTTTGCTTGAAGATACTGAATTTAAAAAAAAAATTAATGGTACGACATACTATCCTGTTTCTCACCAATCAGGCATTTTAGATAAAGTTATTTCTAAACTTAAATATGGAAATAATTTAAATAAACGTTTCAGGAATTCGGATGAGCAATATGTGAAGAAATTTGTGGATGTGATTAACGATTTTAAACCTTCCGTTATTCATATCTGGGGAACTGAAAAAAATTTTGGTTTAATATGTGAACACACTAAGATTCCTGTAATTATTCATTTACAAGGAATAATTAATCCTTATTTGAATGCTTTTTTTCCACCAAACATTTCTCTTAAAGATTTTATTATTAAAGATGGTTTAAATCCATTTTCTATCAGTAAAAACAGAAAAGAATATAATGGCTGGAAATATATTGCAGATAGAGAAAAAAAAATATTCAGGAACTGTAAATATTTTATGGGCCGCACAGATTGGGATAGGATTTTAACTGAAATTTATTCGAAAGATGCGACTTATTTTCATTGTGAAGAAGCATTAAGAGATGAATTTTATACAGCTTTAAAATGGAAACCGCAAAAATCCAATAAAGCTAAAATTGTGACAACAATATCTGGTCCCTTGTATAAAGGAGGTGATTTATTGTTGAAAGTTGCGAATTTATTGAAGAAAGAATTAGATTTAGATTTTGAATGGGAAGTTTACGGAATCGATAATCTCCAAGTTCAGGAAAAATTAATAGGGATTAATACCTCTGATGTAAATTTGGTTTTAAAAGGAATGGGAACTTCAGAACAAATACGTTTAGCATTGCAAACAGCAAATGTTTTTGTTCATCCTTCTTATATTGACAACTCCCCTAATAGTGTATGTGAGGCTCAAATTTGTGGAGTACCTGTAGTCGCTTGTAATGTAGGTGGTATGTCAACATTGATTAAAAATAATGTAACTGGAGTTGTTGTGCCGGCTAATGACCCGTATACAATGGCTTATAGCATTAAAGAAATATGTACAAAGGACGCTATTGCAGAAAAAATTTCTACAGAAGCCGTAAAGGCGGCAAATAAAAGGCATAATCGTGATGAAATTGTAATGAATTTAATTTCTATATACAAAATACTTTATGATAGTCAAAATTCATAGAATAGGTAGTAAGTTTCTTAATAACATAATTAACTCCTTTAATTGGCGTTGGGGGCGCTTTAAAATGAAGTCGTATGGTATTACATATGGAAAAAACCTCATAGTCCAAGGTGATTTATACCTAAAAACAGGAGTTAATTTTAAAGCAGAGATAGGAGATAATTGCTTCTTTAAAAGTGGAAGAGGACTCAACCCCTTAAGTAGAAATATAAGGACTTCCATTCATATTGAAGATGGTGCGTCATTAGTTATCGGCGATCATTGTGGATTCAGCTCAGTTTGCTTATGGTCACATAAATCTATATGGATAGGCAATAATGTGAACATTGGGGCTGATACTATTATTCTTGATTCAGATGCGCATTCTTTGTCATTTCTTGATAGACGTGTTGACGAATTGGATCAAAAGAACAAAGTAAGTAAGGCTATTATAATCGGTGATGATGTGCTTATAGGAACCAGATGTATAATTCTTAAGGGGGTAACAATTGGAGCGCGCTCAATAGTTGGAAGTGGAAGTATTGTTTTGCATGATATACCCGAAGACTGTATTGCTGCAGGAAATCCAGCAAAAGTGATAAGACGAATTAATGAAGTTATAGGATGATATACGTAGTTTTTTGCGATAGACTTGGTAATAATCTTTTTCAGTTAGGAGCAGCATTGTCTCTAAGTTCTGAAATTACAATATGTGTACCTTTAGAAAACGAATATCAATTAACTCTTAAATATAAGGATACTTTTTTCAAGGGATTTCCCATTTTAGATTATATTCCTAATGGTATTGATATCTATGAAGAACCTTTTTATCATTATAGTGAGATACCTTATTCTGCGGGTAATGATTTGATTATTAAAGGATATTTTCAGTCTTATAAGTACTTAAATAGAGATAAAGTGTTGGATCAGTATGCCGTTGACAAATCTACCTTTGAGTTTATTCAGCAAAATTATCCAGAAATCTTAAATGGAGGATATACAAGTATTCATGTAAGAAGAGGGGATTATCTTAAAGTATTGTACAAACATCCATTTTGTGGAATAAATTATTATTTAAAGGCAATTAACCTAATAGGAAAAAAAGAGAATTTTATTGTGGTAAGCGATGATATCGGGTGGTGTAAAAATAATATAAAATTAAGAAATGTTATATATGTAGAGAACACGTCTCCTATTATAGATTTGTATATTCAATCGTTTTGCGATAACAATATCCTTAGTAACAGTTCTTTTAGCTGGTGGGGAGCATATTTGAATAATAACAATAATAAAAAAGTTATTATGCCAAGTTTGTGGTTTGGATACCGGTTTAAAGTAGATGTAAAAGATTTAATTTTGCCTTCATACATAGTTATTAAAAATAGATATAGTTTGATTTTGTTTTTTAAATCATTAGTTCAGGTGATTAACGAAAAAAAAATATTTTTAAAGAAAGTAAATGTTTTTTAAAATAAATAACGTCCAATTTAAAAGATGCTTGTCATTAGGAATCCTTTTTTTTTCAGGAACAGGATTTAATATTCTCCAGATGAGCGGTGGTCTTATAATCTGGCTATTGATTTTGTTGCTTTTAAATTTTAAAAATTTACGTAAGGTTTTGTTGCATGATTTATTGGCTATAATAATCATATGTTCTATTCTGTTTATATTTTATTCTTTTAAAAGTAATGAAATACCCTATTTTATCTTTGTTGCTATAGTTTCTTCGTATATTATTTTACTAAATTATCGTACAGCTAATTTTCAAAATAAATTCATAAGTGATATTACACTGCTTCTTAGATTTTATATGTACTGGACTTTAGTACATGTTGTATTTTTATTTATTGGGCAATCATTGTTTCAACCAACTTATGTTAATTCTTATTATCGTCAAATAGGTTATGTTTTATGGTATATTGATTCTGGGGGGCCATCTTTTTTAAATAATTACAGATTGTGCGGATTAGCTTGGGAGCCGGGTATTTGGCAAATGTATTTAAATATGAATCTTTTGCTCATGTTTTATTGGAAAAAAAGGTTAGTTGAAATTCTTTTGTCAATACTTGCAATTATATTTACGTTCTCAACGACTGGAATACTTCTGATGTTATTTGTTGTGCTTTCATATTTCCTATATATTAAATCAGTAAAAAATGTAAAGGCTATAATTATTCCAATACTAATACTATTAAGTTTATCAACTCTAATAATTAGTAATGTTACAGATAAATTTCAAGGAAGCGGAGCTACTTCGTCTATGGTAAGGTTAGGAGATTTCAGCTTGGGACTAAAAATGCTTGAAAGAAGCCCTATAATAGGTGAAGATCCTAAAAGTACACTGAATTCTTCTGATCAAATGATCCTAAAAGTAAGAGAACAAAATTGGGATGATTCATTACAGGGAGATAAAACGGGATATTTGGATGCAGAAATGGTAAATGGATTTTTTATTTTTTTATTAGATTTCGGATTAATTGTAGGCGGGTATTTACTATGGAAAACGTATAATTTTAACTTGTTTACGAATAATAAACTGAGAAATATATTTATTACTATTATTATACTGACACTTTTATCTGAACCAATTTCCCGTACAGGTTTTTTCTTCTTTTTTGTGCTCGCATCAATTATAATCGTTCAGAAAAAGAAAAAAAATATTTTAAATAATTCATTAAAAATAGATTATTGATTCATGAATAATAATGTGATAACTATCGTAACTGCAACTTATAATGCAGGTAAATATTTAGAAAAATGTTTAAACAGCATTATTCCTCAATTAAATAATGAAGTGGAATTAATTATTATAGATGGAGGGTCAAAAGATAATACTATTGATATTATAAAAAAGTATCAAAACCATATTTCACATTTTGTTTCAGAACCAGATAAAGGTATTTACGATGCATGGAATAAGGGAATTGAAAAAGCATCAGGAAACTGGGTTATGTTTATTGGGGCCGATGATCAATTAGTGCCTGATGCCTTAGAGAGTTACCGCCAGTTTATTTATAATAATGGAGGCGCAAATGATATCGATTTAATATCATCGAAAGTTCAAATGATTGATGAAAATGGCAAAACCATTAGAATCAAAGGCTGGCCTTTTTTATGGCCAATGTTTTTAAAAGAAATGACAATTGCGCATCCGGGAGCTTTACATGCAAAAAAGCTTTTTGAAAAATATGGTAATTATGATATCAATTACAAAATTGTTGGTGACTACGAATTACTTCTTAGGGGAAAAGATTCTTTAAAAACTTTATATCTGGACAAGGTAAGCGTGATTATGAGCGAAGGTGGTGCCAGCGACAGTGTGAAATCAATTAAAGAACAATATAAAGCAGTTGTTTCCACAGGAAAACAGCCCAAATATTTGGCATTTATTAATATTGCTATCATATATTGTAAATTTAAAATTAAAAAATCTTTTCGAAAAATTGGCTTAAATTTATATCTGCGTAAGTCTTATTAAATATTATCTACATAATAACAGAAATTATATTAAAATAAAAATGACTAAAAAGAGGAACATATTACTAATCGGTGGTGCAGGTTTTATAGGGACAAATTTATTGAACGCTTTTATTGATAATGATGCATATAATATGTTTGTTTTGGAAACTCCATTTGCAAATATTTCCAAACTGCAGCATTTAGAAAAAGAAATTACAATTTTTAAGGGAGTATTGGCAGATTATGATTTGCTGCAATCCATTATATTAGATCATAATATTAATGTTGTAATTCATTTAGTTTCTACATTAGTTCCGGGAAGCTCTTATGATGATTACAAAAGAGAATTCGAAAATATAATTTTTCCGACTGTTCGTTTAATGGGATTATGTGCTGAAAAGAATATTAAGTTTATATATTTCTCTTCTGGGGGAACCATTTACGGCAATAATTCACAAGGAAAGTTTTTAGAGACAGATCTTAGAGAGCCAATTTCTTACTACGGACTTTCCAAGCAAATAATTGAAGACAGTATTTTGTTTGAGCATAGAAGAGCTAATCTCAGATACTTAATTGTCAGACCATCAAATCCTTTTGGACCGGGGCAATCGTTAAATGGAGTGCAGGGTTTAATTGCTGTGGCTATAGGCAAAATCATGGCAAACGAACCTATAACTATATGGGGAGATGGAAGCAGTATTAGAGATTATATCTATATAGATGATCTTGTACGTATAATGTATGAACTTATTAATAAAAATGTCGAAAATGAAATAATAAATATCGGAAGTGGTATTGGTCATTCAATAAATGATATTTTGTTGCATTTAAGAAATATAGCAGGAGACAAGTTAATGGTTAAATACGAGACATCTCGTTCAGTTGACGTAACAAGCGTTATATTAGATATTTCAAAACTTGAATCGTTTATAGAAATCAAAAATACGCCGTTAGAGGATGGCATAAGAATGTTCTACAATGATGTCAAATTAATTTTAAAAATTTAATGGACAGTAAGCCTTATTTATCTATTTGTATTCCAACTTATAATCGTTTAGAAATCCTGGCCAATACTTTGGATAGTATTTATGCTGATTTAAATGATGTTGATATAGAAGATTTTGAAGTCGTAATATCTGATAATCAGCCCAATCACTCGACTAAAGAACTTATTGATAAATTCAATTTTAAAAATTTGCATTATCATGCTTCCAAAAGCATTGGTTTTCTAAATTCTTTTGATGTGCTAAAGCTGGGTAATGGTATGTTCCTGAAATTGCATAATAATTATACTATGTTTAGAAAGGGTTCTTTGAAGCAAATGATTAATGAAATAAAAGAAAATTCGATAGACAGACCTGTTATTTTTTATACCAATGGATTAAATCAATTTGGCGGTATCAAAAGATTTGATTCGTATAATTCATTTATGTATGGATTGTCATATTTATCATCATGGAGTTCAGGATTTGGCATTTGGAAAAAGGATTTCGAAAATGTATGTGATACAATTGAAGTTAATAACTATTTTCCACAGACTTCTTTATTAGTAAGTCAAACCCAGAAATCAAATTATATTATAAATGATATACCGATTTTTGATAATCAGGATATTCCTAAAAAAGGAGGGTACAACATATTTAAGGTTTTTTCTGTTGATTACGTTTCATTAATTGAAAAAGTGCATAACAGGGAAGAAATTTCAAAGGAAACATTTAACAAGATAAAAAAAGATCTGCTTTTAGATTATCTGTCTGTAAGATATTTTAAAACAGTAATTGTAAGGATGGATAATTTTGAGAAAAATAATATAAAAGAAAGCATCCAAATCCATTATTCTGCATTCATGTATTATATAATGATTGGGACAGCTTTATTTGCGCCTGTCAAAGCTTTAATTCGAAAAGTGAAAGTGTTTTTTTACATCAAAAGTTATAATTAGTCTATGAAAATTGCAATACTAGGAACAAGGGGAATTCCTAATTATTATGGAGGTTTTGAACAATGTGCTGAGTATTTGGCTGTTGGTTTGGTAAAAAGAGGCTTTGAAGTCATTGTTTACAACTCTCATAATCATCCTTATCAGGAAAAAGTATGGAATGGTATTCAGATTATACACTGCTACGATCCTGAATATAAACTAGGAACGGCAGGACAATTCATTTATGATTTGAACTGTATTTTAGATGTCAGGAAACAAAATTGCGATATAATTCTGCAATTGGGATATACCAGCAGTTCCATTTGGGGATGGCTAATGCCTAAGAAAGCAATAGTAACAACCAATATGGATGGTTTGGAATGGAGAAGAACCAAGTATTCTGAAAAAGTCAAGAAATTTTTGAAATGGGCAGAATCTTTGGGAGTAAAATACAGTGATTTTCTTATTTCAGATTCTATTGGAATTCAAAATTATTTAAAAGAAACATATAAGGCGGATTCTACTTATATAGCATATGGGGCAACTCTTTTTGAAAATAATGATGATAAGGTCCTTAATGACTATAATTTATCAGCCTATAAATATGACATGTTAATTGCAAGATTAGAACCAGAAAATAGTATTGAAATTATTTTGGACGGAGTAGCAAAGGCAAATCTTTCACGTCCTTTTTTAGTAATTGGCAATCATAAAACTTCTTATGGGGATTATTTAAAAAATAAATTTTCTTCATCTTCCCAAATTCAGTTTATTGGAGGAATATATAATATTGAAGTGTTGAATAATTTACGGTTTTACTCAAACTTATACTTTCACGGACACACGGTTGGGGGGACTAATCCATCCTTGTTAGAAGCAATGGCTTCAAATAGTTTAATCTGTGCGAATGATAATGATTTTAACCGCTATATTTTAGGCACAGATGCTTTATATTTTAAGGATCAGAATGATGTTGCAGATCACCTGAAAAATGTAAATTACGTGGATGAGTCTTTTCAAATGATGTTAAGTGAAAATAGAAAAAAAATTACCAATATTTACGACTGGGAACTTATTATAGATCAGTATGCAAATCATTTTAGAGATATAATAGAGATAAAAGTTAATACTAATTAAAATATGGAAATTTTACAAAAACTTTCTAATTTTCGTTTTTCTCGTTACTTTAAGCTTTTGTTTGTAATTTGGGACGTAATATTGCTAAATACAGCTATTGTATTGTCTGCATGGGCACGTTTTGGGAATTTAGATAAACTCTTTCTCAAGGAGGTACAAACGGTGTCTTTTTTATCCAATTTAATCTGGATAGCTTTATTGTTGCGTAATGATTCCTATCGTATTGTACGAATCGAGCCTTTGGAATCTATTTTAAAAAGAACGACTAAAAAATTTATATTCCATATTGCAATTATTGCATTTTTTGTACTTTTTTTAAAGTATACACAGATTTCCAGGCTTCGGCTACTTTATTTTTACGCCTTTTTCTTTTGTCTTTTAATGCTTTCCAGATTTTTATCGATGGAGCTTTTAAAATTTATTCGTGCAAAAGGGTACAATTTTAAGAATATAATTATAATAGGAGCTAACGACGCAGGAGAACGAATTCGTAAAACATTGTCAAGAGATTTAACTTACGGTTATCGTTTTTTAGGTTTTTTTGATGAAAAAGTAGATCCTTTTGCTTTTATTTCCTCACCGGTATTAGGCGGATTTGATGATGTTGAGAAGTATATAATTACTAATCAGGTGGATGAGATGTATGTAGCATTGCATATTGATAATGTAGATGTAATAAGCAAATTGATAAAAATCTGTGAACATCACATGGTACGTATTAAGTTTATTCCGGACTTTCAATTGTATACTAAATCAAGCAAGGTTGAAATTTCATTTTATGATAATACACCTGTATTGATGTTTAGGACAGAGCCTTTAGAGTATACTGTCAACAGATTATTGAAGAAAGCATTTGATATCGTTTTTTCTCTGGCAGTAATACTATTGATTTTTCCGTGGCTTTTTCCGATAGTAATGATTTTGATCAAAATGGAATCGCCGGGGCCAGTTTTTTTTAGACAAGAGAGGTCTGGGCGTGATAATGAATCATTTTTTTGCTGGAAGTTTAGAAGTATGAGAGTTAACAAACAAGCTGATAAATTACAAGCTGGAAAAGGAGATGCACGTATTACTAAATTTGGGGCATTTATGCGTAAAACAAGCATAGATGAATTGCCTCAGTTTTTTAATGTTTTTTTAGGTGATATGTCCGTGGTAGGTCCACGTCCACATATGGTTAACCATACAAAACAATATACTGATTTAATTGGTAATTATCTGGTACGTCAATATACAAAGCCAGGCATTACAGGCTGGGCTCAGGTAAATGGCTATCGTGGTGAGACTAAAGAATTGATAGATATGGAAAACAGAGTAGAATATGATATATGGTATATTGAAAACTGGAGTATTTTATTAGATATCAAAATCATTATTAAAACTGTTATCAATGTATTTAAAGGTGAAGAAAATGCTTATTAAGTTTGTTTTTAGTTTGTAATATCATTTTAAAGTAGTAATTTAATGTTACAAATAATTAAAGTTAGATTACTTTTCTAATCTAAATCAATTAATAAATAAAAATTAAAGCTATTGCCTTATATTTGTTACATAAATCCACAATTCTAATGAATTTCAATCTTTCCAATCTTTTCAATAAAAGTATATTTTTTTTGCTTTTATTCTTATTTTTTTCCTGCGCCTCTAAAAAAGATATTGTTTACTATCAAAACATCGATGGAGCAAATGTGTCACAAAATACTGTTTCTTATGAAGTTAAAATCCAGCCAGACGATTTATTAATGATCATCGTATCTGCTGAGGATCCAGAAATAGCGAGTCCATTTAATTTAGCAGTAGTATCAATACCAAATCCAAATAATATACAGCTTGCTACAAATCAACAAACTGTCCAGTCTTATTTAGTAGATCGAAATGGTAATATTGAGTTTCCTGTTATAGGGAAATTGCAGGTTGGAGGCTTAACCAGAACAGAAGTGTTACAATCTTTAAAAGATAAAATTGCGGTTTATATTAAAAATCCAATCATTAACCTCAGAATAGTTAATTTTAAAATTTCATTACAAGGAGAGGTAACTTTACCCGGAACTTATTCTATAAACTCAGAAAGGGTTACCCTAATTGAAGCTTTAAGCATGGCAAAAGATTTAACTATTTATGGCAAAAGAAATAATATTTTAATTATACGTGAAATTAATGGTGTAAAATCATATAACAGAGTTGATATTACGAAAGCAGATTTTATCAATTCACCTTTTTATTATCTGGCACAGAATGACGTGGTGTATGTTGAGCCTAATAATACTAAGATTAATGCAGCAGCAGTTGGCCCTAATACTTCTGTTATCATATCGGCAATTTCTATTTTAATATCGCTCTCTGTTCTACTTTTTAAATAAAACTGAATAAACAAAAAACAATGCAAGATTTTTATAATGAAGGTGTAGAAGATGAAATCAATGAAGTGAATCTTCGTGAACAACTGGATAAATATTTAATTCACTGGAAATGGTTTATATTAAGTGCCTTCCTTTGTTTGGTTTTGGCGTTTTTGTATCTAAGATATACAACGCCTAGCTACGAAGCAACTACTTCTATATTGGTAAAGGATGAGAAAAAAGGGGGGATGCTTTCGGAATTATCTGCCTTTACAGATTTAGGAGGGTTGAGTGGAAGTTTAAAAAGTAATGTTGATAATGAGATTGAAATTTTAAAATCGAGAACATTAGTTGAGAGTACTATCAAAGAACTTGATCTTAATGTAAGTTTATTTGTGGAGGGAAATGTTGTAGATCGTGATATTTATGGTGAAGCCCCTGTAAATGTTTATTTTATTAATAAAACAGAATCATTTGATGAGGCTAATGTAGTTTTAAAATTAGATTTATTGTCTAATAATAGTTTTTCTTTAGAAAATACAATAGTTAATCAACCCGCTGTGAAGGTAATTTTATCTAAAAAAAAGCAATTTGAGTTTGGAGAAAAAATACCCACAAAAATAGGAACATTGATAATTGGGAAAACAGCATTCTATAAACTAAGTAACATTGGAAAAGATAAATCGATTCGAATTATAGTTAGTCCATTGGATAATGTAACAGCAAGTTTTAAAAATAGACTAAAAGTAGAACCAATAAGCAAAACAAGTAGTGTTGTTAATGTATCTGTAACTGATCCTGTACAAAAAAAAGCTGAGGATTTTCTAAATAGTATGATTCAAATATATAATGAAGATGCGGCGCAGGATAAAAATTTTATTTCAGAAAATACATCTAAATTTATTTCTGAGCGTCTGGCATTAATTACTCAGGAATTAGATGGAGTAGAGCAGGATGTCGAAAGCTTTAAGAAGTCAAACAGATTGACAGATATAGAATCTGAAGCCAAACTATTTATTGAAGGATCAAGTGAATATGATAAGAAAGGTGTAGAAACTGAAATTCAATTAAATGTAGTGTCTTCATTGTTGGATTTTATAAAAAAAAGTACCAATGAAGATTTACTGCCAACCAATATTATAACGGATAATGGAGATACAGGAGGGTTGATTGCATCTTATAATCAATTGGTTTTAGATCGTAACAGGATTTTAAAATCGGCTACAACTGAAAATCCATCTGTAATTAAATTAGACCAGCAAATTACATCTTTAAAATCTAATGTAGCGACAAGTTTAAGAAGAATGCAGTCTAATTTACAAATACAAAATCGTGATTTAAAAAGCCAGGAGAATATTTTAAATAATAAAATTGGTAAAATACCAGTGCAGGAACGTCAATTCAGAGTAATTGCACGACAGCAAAAAGTAAAGGAAGAGTTATATTTGTATTTATTACAAAAGCGTGAAGAAACAGCTATTTCATTAGCCGCTACCGAACCAAATGCGAGGGTAATAGACGCTGCAAAATCGAATAAAATTCCGGTAAGTCCTAAAAAAAATGTTATTTATCTCGCCGGATTGTTAATAGGTCTTTTAATCCCTTTTGGGATAATATACGGACATGATTTATTGGATACCAAAATTAAAAGCAGATTGGATTTGGAGGGAAAAACACAAATTCCTTTTATTGGTGATATTCCGACTTCTGAAGATGCTAATGAGTTGATTAAAACCGAGAGCAGAACAAGTTCAGCGGAAGCTATAAGGATTGTCAGAACGAATCTTGAATTTATGCTGACAAATGTTCCTGAAGGTTTGGCAAAAACTATTTTTGTAACCTCTACTTTTCCTGCAGAGGGTAAAACTCTCGTTTCAGTGAATCTTGCCGCTACATTTGCATTATCGGGAAGAAAAGTTTTACTTGTCGGAATGGATATTAGAAATCCTAAATTTATGGATTATTTTGCAATGCCAAATTTTGGATTAACAAATTATTTATCCTCAAATGATGCAGATATAAACAAATATATTATTAAGCATAATGATTATGACAATTTCTACATACTGCCTTCTGGGGTAATTCCTCCTAACCCTGCAGAGTTGTTGATGGGTAAAAACGTGGATAAGCTTTTTGAAATATTAAAGAAAGAATACGATTATATTATAGTAGACACAGCACCTGTAAGTTTGGTAGCGGATACTTTATTAATAGCAAAAAATGCAGATACTTTCGTATATGTAATGCGTGCGAATGTTTTAGAAAAAAGGATGTTGTCTATTGCAAATACTTTTTACAGAGAAAAGAAATTGCCAAATATGTGTATAGTACTTAATGACACTGATTCTACTAAAGGATATGGATACGGATATGGTTATGGCGTAAAAGCTGAGAAAAAATCATGGTTTAATAAATTCAAAAAAGATATAAGCTAATTAATGAGTTTTATATAAAAGAAGGTCCAAATTTATTTGGACCTTTTTTGTGAAATTATTATTTGTAGAAAATAAGTATTAGAATTTAAAAAACTGATTATTAGATATGATTTCTTTTAATCCATCGATTGAATTTATTTTTATTCTTTGTTCAAATGCAGCTATATGATTGTTATGATGTACATCTGTACCTGCAAAGTCATACATTCCGTTCTTCAGCAATTGTTCAGCAATTTTTGTAATTTCTTCACCGTAATAACCTACTACCGCCAGTAAATTCAATTGAAACAAACAGCCTGCTTTTTTTAGTCTTTCGTATTCGATAAAATTTTTATGATAAAATAAATATCGTTCCGGATGTGCTAAAACAGGTATGTATCCTGCAACCTGTAAATCAAATAAAATTTTATATAGCTGTATTGGAGCATTTATATATGACATTTCTACCAATACATAATTATCTTTTAAAGCAAGAAGCTTTTCATTTTGAAAATGCCTTTCAAACCAGTCATCCATAAAGTATTCTGCTGCAGCAAGAAAAGGTTTGGAAATATTATAAGTTTCGGTTAATAGTTTGCTTGTTTCTGCATGATTATCCTGAATGGCCTGAGGGGAATTATTCCAGATATAGTGACTAATATGGGGCGTTGTTATGAATTGCGAAACCCCAATATTTTGGAATGATTTAATTAATCTCTCAGTATCAGAAATTGTTTTAGCCCCATCGTCTATGCCTGGCAATAAATGCGAATGGATATCAATATAATCACCTGATAAAAGGTCTTTTAAGTAGTGTTTTTGTTTGAAGAATGATAACATAAAGACAAAAATAGAAAAATTGAAAGAAATAAAGATTAAATTAGAAAAGATTAATTATCCATATTATAAACAATATGAGTTTAGAAACAACCATTTTTTTGATGGTAATTATTTAGTTATTTTCAAAGATTGAAACTTGTAAGTTTATCGATGGAATTCAGCCATTAGAATCCGTTAGCGTGTTAAATGTAATAAAAAAAGCAACAGTAATATGATATTGTATTACGGTATTAGTAAAAAACGACTGTTCTTTGCATTTGGATTTGGTTGAAAATTTTTAACTTACCTCAATTTTTCAAATAAATATTTTGATGGAGTTATCGGTTATTATTCTTAATTATAATGTGCGCTATTTTCTGGAACTGTGTGTGCTGAGTGTTCAGGAAGCCCTTTCTGCAATCGATGGGGAAATCATTGTAGTTGATAATGATTCTGATGATGGGAGCTGTTTAATGATGAAAAGCAGATTTCCGGATGTATTATTAATTGAAAACAAGGAAAATTCAGGATTTCCAAAAGGAAATAATATTGGAGTAGCAAAAGCTAAAGGAAAATATATTTGTATTCTAAATCCCGACACAGTAGTAGCTGAAGACACATTTGTGAAAATTTTGGCTTTCGCCGAAGAAAAAAAAGACCTCGGAATTATTGGGTGTAAATTAATTGACGGAACAGGAAATTTTCTGCCTGAAAGCAAACGTGGAACTCCAACTCCCTGGGTAGCTTTTACCAAGATTTTCGGATTGTATAAAATTTTTTCAAATCAAAAGCTTTTTAATCAGTATTATGCACAGCATTTGTCAGAAAATGAAACAGGAAATGTTGATATTTTAGTAGGGGCTTTTATGGTAATGGAACGGGAATTATATTTGGAAACGGGAGGATTTGATGAAGATTGCTTCATGTATGCCGATGATATAGATTTGTCGTATTCTGTTTTGCAAAAACAAAGAAAAAATTACTATTTTCATGAAACATCTGTCATACATTACAAAGGGGAAAGTACTGTAAAAGACGAAAAATATATGAGAAGATTTCAGGAAGCAATGGAGTTTTTCTACCGAAAGCATTTTAGAAGATCTTTGTTTTTTTCGGTTTTTATCAAAGTTGGAATTTTTCTTTTTTCATTTGTAAAAATGTTTTTGGGAAAGCCTAAGTTAAATCCATTGCCGGAAAGCTATGTTTTCTTTTCTTCAAATGAAATTTTGTGCGGTCGACTGTCTTCGGTTTTAAAAAATAAAGTTGTTTTTTTAGATTTCAAAAAGGAAAAAATGGTAAATTCGTGCCTCGTTTCAAAGGGTAAAAGAATTGAAGTTATTTTGGATAATCAATACGTTTCTTTTAAAAAATGTATTGAAATCTTAGAAACTCTGAAGCATAAGAGTATTACTTTTAAAATTTTACCCAAAAAGGCTAATTTTATTATTGGAAGTAATTCTAAAAATGAACGGGGTGAAATGATGAAAATTGAGTAAAAATTATATTTTGTATAATTTATATTTAAAATATTTAGTAATTTCGCAATCTGAAAATCAAAATCACCTTTTAGGTTAATAATATGGCAAGATTTGAATTGAGACTTCCGAAAATGGGAGAAAGTGTCGCTGAAGCAACTATTACAAGCTGGTTGAAAGAAGTGGGAGACAAAATTGAAGCTGACGAAGCGGTACTGGAAATTGCGACTGACAAGGTTGATAGTGAAGTGCCAAGTGAAGTATCAGGAATTTTAGTTGAACAGTTATTTGGCAAAGATGATTTGGTTCAGGTTGGGCAAGTTATAGCGATTATTGAAATAGAAGGGAATAGTGCGGCAGAGGTAAAATCGATTGAAGAAACTGAAGTTCCTGTAGAAGCAATTGAAATTGAAAAAACAATCGAAGTTGCCAGAGAAGCTGTTTCTGTTCCTCAGGATTTTTCGGGTTCAGATAAATTCTTTTCTCCATTAGTGAAAAATATTGCCAAAGAAGAAGGGGTTTCTCTTTCTGAGTTAGAAAACATCACAGGTTCAGGAAAAGAAGGAAGGGTTACAAAAGAAGATATTTTAAAATATATTGAAAACCGTAAATCTGATGTTGAAGAAGTAAAAGAAGTTGTGCTTTCTCCAAAAACAGAAGAATTGGCACCTCAAAAAATTCAACAAGCAGTTCCGGTTTCTGTAAATGGAGATGACGAAATTGTTGAGATGGACAGAATGCGTAAGTTGATTTCTGGTTATATGGTAGCTTCACTTCAAACTTCTGCACATGTTCAGTCTTTCATTGAGGTAGATGTAACGAATATTGTAAAATGGAGAGACAAGGTTAAAGCAGCTTTTGAAAAAAGGGAAGGTGAGAAGCTAACCTATACACCAATTTTTATGGAAGCTGTTGCGAAAGCAATAAAAGATTTTCCGGGAATCAATATCTCAGTTGAGGGAGATTACATCATCAGGAAAAAGAATATAAATTTAGGAATGGCAGCTGCTTTGTCAAACGGAAATCTGATTGTACCTGTTATTAAAAATGCAGATCAGTTAAATCTTGTTGGAATGGCAAAAGCGGTAAATGATTTGGCAAACCGTGCTAAAACCGGAAAGCTAAAACCTGATGATACTCAGGGAGGAACATACACTGTCACTAATGTGGGGAGTTTTGGTAGTGTTTTTGGAACTCCAATTATCAATCAGCCGCAGGTTGGGATTCTGGCCTTAGGGGCTATTCGAAAAGTGCCTGCCGTTATAGAAACCCCGGAAGGTGATTTTATCGGAATCCGTCAAAAGATGTTTTTATCTCATTCTTATGACCACAGAGTGGTAGACGGAGCGTTAGGAGGCAGTTTTGTAAAACGCGTGGCTGAGTATTTAGAAGCTTTTGATGTCGATAGGGATTTCTAAAATAATATATTAAAATATTAATCCGGCAGAATTTCGAATTTTGCCGGATTTTTTATTTTTATAAACGTCAATTTTTTAAAAATAATTTTAACAGTTGTTTACAGTAATAAATTAGTGATAATTCGGCTTTAAAAATTACTTTTGTAACATTCAAAAACAAAAAAATGGAACTCAAACTCAGCAGACCAATCTGCTTTTTCGATTTAGAAACGACTGGAATTGATATCGGAAAAGACAGGATCGTAGAAATTTCAATATTGAAAGTTTTTCCAAACGGAAATAAAGAAAGTAAAACCTGGTTAGTGAATCCAACAATCCCAATTCCTCCTCATACGACGGAGGTGCATGGTATCACAGATGAAAAAGTCGCAGATGAGCCAACGTTTAATGAATTGGCGCCACAAATCTATAATATGATTAAAGACAGTGATTTGGGAGGTTTTAATTCGGATCGTTTTGATATTCCTTTATTGGCGGAAGAATTGCTTCGGGCGGGTGTGGATTTTGATATGAAAAATAAAGTATCAGTAGATGTTCAGACGATTTTTCATAAAATGGAAGAGCGTACCTTAAGTGCTGCATTAAAATTTTATTGTGGGAAAAATCTGGAAAATGCCCATTCTGCAGAAGCGGATACAACAGCAACTTATGAGATTTTAAAAGCACAGTTAGACCGTTATCCCGAATTGGAAAACGACATTAAAGCATTGTCGGAGTTTACAACACGGAAAAAAATTGCTGACTTTGCTGGAATGATTGCTTTTGATAAAGACAATGAAGAAATTTTTACCTTCGGAAAACATAAAGGAGCTAAAGTTGAAAAAGTTTTGGAAGCTGAGCCAGGATATTTCAGCTGGATTCAAAATGCGGACTTTCCTTTATACACGAAAAAGGTATTGACAGCAATAAAATTAAGAAAGTTAAATACGAAATAGGATTACGATATCAAAGGAGCTGTAATTTTTGTGCTCAATTTCTAAGAGAATCAGTAATTAGGGGCTCAAGTACTTAAAAGAAATGAAAATAATCTGCATCGGTAGAAATTATACCAATCATATAGAAGAATTAAAAAATGAAAGACCTGCTGAGCCTGTTGTCTTTATGAAGCCGGACTCGGCGGTCTTATTAAAGCAGCATCCGTTTGTAATTCCTGAATTTTCAGAAGATGTTCATCATGAAATCGAGATTGTTGTGAAAATTAATAAGGTCGGAAAATATATTGAACCTAAATTTGCACATAAATATTACGATGACATAAGTGTAGGTATTGATTTTACAGCCCGTGATTTACAGGCAAAGCTAAAAGAGAAGGGGTTGCCGTGGGAAAAAGCTAAAGCTTTTGACGGATCTGCAGTAATTGGGGATTTTTTGTCAAAGACACTTTTTAATTCTGTTGAAAATATTAATTTTGAACTCACAAATAATAATGAAACAGTTCAAAAAGGCAATACAAGTCTCATGTTGTGGAAAATAGATGAGCTTATTTCGTATGTGTCCCGGTATTTCACGCTAAAAATTGGTGATGTTATATTTACTGGAACGCCTGCGGGAGTTGCGGCAGTTAAGCCAAATGATGTTTTAGAAGGATTTTTAGAAGATAAAAAATTATTCAGAATACAAGTAAAATAATGGCATTAAAATATAATTTATCAAAAGTATATGCGCTTTCAGACAATGATTCGGAATTTGTAAACGAGATTCTAAGGCTATTTGTTACTGAAGTACCGGAAGATTTAAAGCAGATAAAAGAGGGTATTAAGAAGAAAGATCATAAACATGCTTATTCTTATGCTCATAAAATAAAACCGACTCTGGATTTAATGGGTTTGAATGTGGCTTTTGAAGAAATTTTGCAGGTTGAGGCCTGGACTAAGGCTGAAGGTAAAAAGAAAGAAATTATAGAGACTTTTAAAAGTATCAAAAAACAGGTCAATGATGCTATTAAAGAAATTAAAAAAGACTTCGATATCTAAATTGTTGTGTGAACTGATTTCGGTCCTTTAAAAGAGGAGAGTTGAAATCAGGTCAGGTTATATATCTTTTGTTTCGGAAATTTTATTTAACGAGTCATTTTTTAATATCAAAAGGATACTGTTTCCTGGTCTCGCTCAATTCGTTTATTTATAATCCTGTTTCCATAAGCAACTCATAAAGTTGAATAGAAAAAATCAAAATGAAAGCTACTATCATTACTATTGGTGACGAAATTTTAATAGGTCAGATTATTGATACTAATTCGGGATTTATTGCCAAAGCATTAGATCGAATTGGAGTAGAGGTTAGTGAGATGATTTCTATAAGTGATGATAAAAAGCATATTTTAAATACTTTTTCGCAACTTCAGAATAAAGTAGATGTCGTGATTGTAACCGGAGGATTAGGGCCGACAAAAGATGATGTTACGAAAAAAACATTTTGTGAGTATTTTGATGATGAATTAGTTGTAAATAAGGAAGTTCTGGCGCATGTAACGCAGCTGATCGAAGGTTATTTTAAACGTCCAATTACGCAAATGAATAAAGATCAGGCTCTGGTTCCTTCTGGCTGTACAATACTTCATAATAAAGTTGGTACCGCACCCGGAATGTGGATGAAAAAGGAAAATACTGTTTTTATTTCGCTTCCTGGCGTGCCATATGAAATGAAATATCTGGTTGAAGAAGAAATAATTCCAAAAATTGTCCGTGAATATAAACGTCCTTACATTATTCATAAAACGATTTTAACATATGGGCAAGGCGAGAGTTTAGTTGCGGAACGTATTGAACATTGGGAGAATAATTTACCTGATTTTATTAAACTGGCATATCTTCCAAATCCAGGTCGCGTTCGTTTAAGGCTGACTGCAAGAGGTACGGATAAAGAGGTTTTAGAGACGGCAATAGAAGAAAATGTAAAATCGTTAGATGCTATAATTCATGATATTATAGTAGGTTTTGATGACAATGAAACTATCGAAGTTGCTGTAGGAAAATTGTTGGTTCAGCAAAATAAAACTATTTCGACTGCTGAAAGTTTTACTGGGGGGAAAATAGCTTCATTATTATCTGCTGTTCCGGGAGCGTCTAGTTACTTTAAAGGCAGTGTTGTTTCATATGCAACAGAAGCGAAAGTTAATGTTCTTGGGGTGTCTCAGGGTTTAGTGGATCAATTTTCGGTAGTCAGTGCAGAGGTGGCATCGGCTATGGCTTTGAATGTAAAAGAGATACTTAAAACTGACTACGCCATTGCTACAACCGGAAATGCAGGCCCTTCCAAAGGTGATTCAGATGCTGAAATTGGCACTGTTTTTATAGCATTAGCAACGCCAAATGGAGTCATTACAGAAGAATTTAACTTTGGGCAACCTCGTGAAAAAGTGATAGATAGAGGCACCATTAAGAGTCTGGAGATATTGCAGAAAGAAATTTTAAAAAATGTGTAATATTTTTTTGCTACAATCGTTTATTTTTCTTTTCTTTGCACCCTGATTTTGAATAACGATAAAAGATAAGTATAATGTCAAGAGTTTGTGACCTTACAGGTAAAAGAGCGATGGTAGGAAATAACGTTTCTCACGCTATGAACAAAACTAAGAGAAAGTTTTCTGTAAACTTAGTTAAAAAGCGTTTTTATCTTCCAGAAGAAGATAGATGGATTACTCTTAGAGTAGCAGCATCTACGATAAAAACAATTAATAAAAATGGAATTTCTGCTGTTTTGAAAAAAGCACAGTCAGAAGGATTTATCAAATAATCTTTTCCTAAATAAATATATAGCAAGATGGCAAAGAAAGGTAATAGAATCCAGGTAATTTTAGAATGTACTGAACACAAAACTTCTGGTGTTGCAGGGACTTCAAGATATATCACAACAAAGAACAAAAAAAATACTCCGGACAGATTAGAGATTAAAAAATTTAATCCAATCCTGAAAAGAGTAACTGTTCATAAAGAAATTAAATAATAATTAGAGATTTTTTTAAATCTCAAATGAATTCGTTTGATGATTTATTGAATTTCAAATAACATTTGAATCATGGCAAAGAAAACCGTAGCATCGTTACAAACAGCTTCTAAGAGATTGTCAAAAGCCATCAAAATGGTAAAATCTCCTAAAACTGGTGCATATACATTCGTAGAATCTATTATGGCTCCTGAAGAAGTTGATGAATTCTTGAAAAAGAAATAATTACAACTACATTATATAGAAAAGCTACTTTCATTCGGGAAGTAGCTTTTTTATTTTTTATATTTGTGTGAATTTTTACAGAAGCCAAACATTTATCTTTGTTTTAATTATGGTTTCCCGCCATTCACTATATCTTTACCCGCCTAAAGAAGGCAGATAAAGGATACCGTTTCTGTCGGGGCTAAATACAATCAATTGGTCTTCTTTAAAGATTTGGATTTCAGATCATCTAAAAATCAGATATCCTAACATCTTAAAACCTACAAAACAAATGAGTTTTTTTAAAAAATTATTCTCTACCGATAAAAAAGAGACTTTAGACAAAGGTCTTGAAAAATCTAAAACATCTTTTTTCTCGAAATTAAGCAAGGCTGTAGCCGGAAAATCCAAAGTTGATGATGATGTATTAGATAATCTGGAAGAAATTCTTGTTGCTTCTGATGTTGGAGTAAATACCACTTTGAAAATCATTGAAAGAATCGAGAAACGTGTTGCCGAAGATAAATATCTGGGTACAGACGAATTAAACCAGATTCTTCGTGATGAAATCGGGGCTTTATTGTCTGAAACCAATACAGGTGAAGCAACAGAATTCGAGATACCGAGAGATAAAAAACCTTATGTTCTAATGGTTGTCGGGGTAAACGGAGTTGGTAAAACAACTACGATTGGTAAGCTTGCCTATCAATTTAAAAAAGCCGGACATAAAGTAGTTCTGGGAGCTGCAGATACGTTTCGTGCCGCAGCAATCGATCAACTGCAGGTTTGGGCAGACCGTGTTGATGTTCCAATTGTGAGACAAAATATGGGAAGTGATCCTGCTTCTGTAGCGTTCGATACTTTGCAGTCTGCAGTTGCCCAGGATGCTGATGTAGTTATTATTGACACTGCAGGACGTCTGCATAATAAAATCAATCTGATGAACGAGCTTTCAAAAGTGAAACGTGTAATGCAAAAAGTTGTTACTGATGCTCCTCATGATGTACTTTTGGTTTTAGATGGTTCTACAGGTCAAAATGCTTTTGAACAGGCAAAACAGTTTACAGCAGCGACTGAAGTAACTTCTCTGGCTGTTACGAAACTAGACGGAACTGCAAAAGGCGGTGTTGTAATTGGTATTTCAGATCAGTTTCAAATTCCGGTAAAATACATTGGTGTCGGCGAAGGAATTGAAGATTTGCAAGTCTTTAATAAATATGAATTTGTAGACAGTTTCTTTAAATAATTTCTTAAATGTAAAATGAAAAATATACCTCCTATTGCATTTTATTTTGCAAGTGTTCTGTGTTTTGTTTTTGCAAATGTTTCAAAAGATAAAAGTTTGTCTTTTTATTATGTTCTGTTAGTGTTGGGACTTGCTTTCTTTTTCGCAGGTATGTTAAAAAGAATCCGGACAAAAAGATAGCCTCTTTTTTAGTTACTTTTCTCTATATTTTTATGAAATATTATGGTGTCATCTTGCTGTTTATTCTGCTTTCCTGTACAAACAAGAAAAACGATAGAGATGATAAAGAATTTCGAACAGATCATCAAAAGGTAATTGTTATTCAGCCTTTGGGTAATTTTAAACTAAATCAGGCAGAAAAAGTTTTTAAACAAATCAAAGCTATCAATTCTAATGTGGTTTTAAGACAAAATATTTCTTTTCCTGAAAATTCTTTTTACAAACCCAGAAACAGATATCGTGCTGATAGCATTATTAAAAATCTTAAAAATAATATCGGAGTAGATTCTGTAATTGTGGGATTGTCACATGCTGATATCAGTACAACCAAAAACGGAATTAAAGACTGGGGTGTAATGGGGTTAGGCTATAAACCCGGAAAAGCTTGTGTAGTTTCTGATTTTAGATTATCCCGTAAAAATAAAAACGAACAATTTTATAAATTAGTTTTGCATGAATTAGGACATACTGCAGGTCTGCCTCATTGTAAAATCAAAACTTGTCTGATGCGTGATGCTGAGGGTGGTAATCCTATTGATCAGGAAAAAAGCTTCTGCAGAGATTGCAAAAGCTTTTTGAAAAGTAAAGGCTGGCAATTACTATAAATTGCTTTTCTGTGTTTATTGATACAAGGCACTGATCTTCTCCCACAAAACCTTGTCAAAATCAGATAAGGCCAGATTTACATTATCTGCCGCATCTCCCATTCTGATGACAACCATTTTTTTGCTTGGAATTACATATATTTTTTGATCGTTCTTTCCTAAGGCCATAAACATATCGTTTGGCGCTGTTGGAATTATACTTCCCTGAAAGATAAGCTGTGATTGAGGTAAATGATAATTTGCTTTTCCGTTTAGCCACCATAGATACCCATATCCCAAATTAATGTTTTGAGATGTTGTAGTTGCTTCATTGAAATAAGTTTCATTCAAAATTGTAGTATTTTCCCATTTTCCTTTGTTTAACATCAATAGGCCAAAGCGTGCCATGCTTCTGGTGTTGCTTGTATAAACGCTGTTTACGTCTATCTGAACCCAGGTGCCAGTCATTCCGATTTTATCTCTTAATTTTGTATTGAAATAGGTTGACCAGTTTTGTCCGCTAGCGGCTGCAACAACATCCTGCAGTTTTACATATACATTATGATACGCCCAGCGTGTACCTGCATCGGCTTTGTAAATTAGATCGGCCGGATCAACATCGTCTGTGCTGTCATCAAGACCTGATGTCATTGTTAGCAGATGTTTGCAGGTAATTAAATTCTCTTTGGCAAGTGTTTCGCTTGTCCAGTTGGTACCAAGATATTTAGAAACTTTGTCATTGATGCTGAGTAAGCCTTCCTGCTGAGCAATTCCAGTAACGGTAGCAGTTAGCGTTTTTCCTGCACTTGCCCAATACCAGGGCTTAGTTGCAGAATGGTCGCCGAAGTAATTTTCTAAAGCGATCCGGCCATTTACTAATATGATGAATGATTTAGAATTTTTGAGTTCTAAATAATCTAAAAGAGGCTGAACAGCATTCTGATTCCATTTTAGGTCTGAAATTGATGTTGTCTCCCAGGTATTTCCGGTTATGGGAGGAAAGTACATGGTTTGTGTTGGAGTGGTCTGAGAATTGTTGTCTTCTTTACTGCAACTAACGAAGGATAGCAGAATCAGGATTTTGAAAATTGTTTTGGTCATGGTTTATGTTTTTGGTTTGGGATTTGACCAAAAATATGTAAAATAGTTTAATGTGTTTTCCTGATTTTAATTTCTTTTTCATCTTATAAGATTATCTTTGTAGCCAATAAAATTTCTTTTGAATACCGAAGTCCTAGCCCTGATGGAAGCGGCATCCTTTTATGGCAGGGTTTGCCATAAAAGATACAGCGTACAGCAGGAAACAGCTTCTTATAAATAATACAATATGAAAAACACCTTTATGATTTTGGTTTTATCGCTTTTTTTTGTGAGCTGCAAACAGGAAATAAAACCGGCAGATATTGCAAAACTGAATGGTTATTGGGAAATTGAAAAAGTGGTTTTTGATAAAGGAGAAGAAAAGGCTTACGGAATGAATGAGAATTTTGATTATTTTCAGTTTAAAGGCTTAAAAGGTACCCGGACAAAAGTAATGGCGCAGCTGGACGGTACTTTTTTAACAACTGATACTTTTGAAAATGTTTCGGTTCGAATTACAGACAAAGGAACGTTTCTGGACTATAAAACGGATTATGCAAAGTGGAGTGAGGAATTGATTTCGCTTTCGGAAGAGACTTTTGTCGTGAAAAATAATCAGGATAAAGAGTATCATTATAAAAAATCAGGACCAGTAAATTTATTAAAAGATGGCAAAGAGGTTAAATAGCGAAAGTACGATTGGGGCTGTTTTACAACAGATCATTCAGGTGAATAAGTTACAGCCCGGAATGGATCAGATTGATGTTCGTGATGCCTGGAAAGAATTAATGGGAAGCGGTGTGAATACGTACACTAAGAATGTTGTTTTAAAAGGCAGTACACTGTACGTTGAACTGGGATCAGCTGTTTTACGTGAAGAATTGAGCCATGGAAAGTCTAAAATCGTTAAAATGATTAATGAAGAGTTGGGACGTGAGGTGGTGAAGGATGTAGTTTTACGATAGACTTCTTGGAATTTTAGACAACTTAGATTATTGGATTGAAAAAATAGTGGTTAAAAAAAGGAAACCCACTTCATTGAAGTGGGTTTCCTTTTGTAAGATTTTAAGGAATCTAAACATGTCTGAAAATCCAATAATCTAAGTTGTCTAAAATTAAAACTGCTCTCTTCCTGCAAAGTGAAACGCACCTTCGATTGCAGCGTTTTCGTCACTGTCAGATCCGTGAACTGCATTTTCTCCGATAGAAGTTGCGTATGCTTTACGGATAGTTCCTTCAGCAGCTTCAGCAGGGTTTGTAGCTCCAATTAATGTTCTGAAATCTTCTACAGCGTTGTCTTTTTCTAAAATAGCAGCAACGATTGGTCCGCGTGACATGAATTCTACCAATTCTCCGTAGAAAGGTCTTTCTGCGTGAACTGCATAAAATGCTTTTGCATCAGCTACAGTCAGTTGAGTTAATTTTAATGAAACGATTTTGAAACCCCCGTTTGTAATCATTGCCAGGATATTTCCGATATGTCCGTTTGCAACTGCATCAGGCTTAATCATGGTAAAAGTTCTATTTGTAGCCATTTTTTGTGTTTTTTAAATTTGGTGCAAAAATAGAACTTTTTTGCGAATTGATTTTAATAAATTCATAATTAAAATAGGTTAGAATGGTGTTTTGAATAATGAAAATATAAATCATGATTGTTGATGCAAAAAAAGAGACGCACAATAGTGCGTCTCTATAAATACGTAGAAATTTTTAAACTTTAAATATTAATTTATTTCTGTAGAATATCCACAAAATAAATGTCCAGATACAAACGTACACTAATGCACCTCCCAATGAAGCTGCTTTAGGGTCGTTGAAAAACGGCGCAATCCAAAAACGATATAAAAAGTCTAAAAGGTTGGTCTGCTCTTCGGGATTTTTTGGATTTTGAAACTGAATCATTACTAAAGCCTGCGGGATAATCTGAGAGCTGAAAAATACAATCATTGGGTTTACTCCCCAGATCAGGAAGGGTTTAAACCCTTTTTTATAACCTGCAATATCAATCAGATAATATAAGATGGTGAAAAATACGGTTGCTAATCCTGTTGTAAATAGAACATAACTGCTTGTCCAAAGCGATTTGTTGATTGGAAAAACCAAATCCCAAATTAATCCTGAAACGATTAATAAAGCGCCAATCTGGCCCATTTTTAGCCCTTTTTTTGTTTTAGGGTTGTCACTTTGTAAAAACTGGCCGATTAACAATCCGATAATTCCGTTTACGATAGATGGAATAGTGCTTAAAATTCCTTCCGGATCCCATGTGACAGTTCCGCTGTACATATGATCTTTTAGCAAAATACTGTCAAGCCAGGAAGCCAGATTGGTTCCTTTTTCAAGATTTGCTTCTCCTATGCCTGGAACGGGAATCAGTGTCATTATCCCCCAATATCCTAATAGTAAAACTGCTCCGGTTATAATTTGCGTTTTTTGAGTCGTTTTTAAATATAAAAGTGAGACTACGAAATATACAATGGCAATTCGTTGTAAAACTCCAGGAAGCCTTACATCATGATATGCTTCGATACCACTGTAAGCCAGAACCAGATAAATGAACAGAATCGAAAAAGCTAAAATGTTTTTGACTTTAGAACTAAAACTTCCCATTAAAGCATAGCCAACAGCAATTGTAATGGCTAATCTTCCAATAAGAAGCGGAATCCCGTCGAGCCCAAATAATTGAATTTTGCTAAAAAAATTGAAGAAAATTCCCAGACATAACATTCGAAGCGAGCGGACTAAAATTTTATTGAACGTTGTTCCGTCATAAAATTTCTCAGGCATTGCAAGCGGAACTGCAACTCCCATAATAAAAACAAAAAAAGGAAATACCAAATCGGTTGGTGTGCATCCGTGCCAGTCGGCGTGCAGTAGTGATGGATAAACGTTGCCCCAGTCTCCGGGATTGTTGACAATAGTCATTAATAAAATAGTGAGTCCACGAAAGACATCTAGCGAAATTAAGCGTTCTTTTACCATTTGTTTTGGGTAAATTGGTTAATTAATTATTTTAAAAATCGCTATTTGGTTTGAAAACAATAATCGAGAACGGAGTGGTTATTTTATTCTGAATTATTGTTGTATTTCGTACGTAATTATATTGTAATAATTGAAAAATTAGTTTCTAAAGGTCTTAATTTTTGAGTTAATAATGGAATTAATTGTTCGCCTTTTTCTAAATAAAATTCAGAGAAATTTGCCTGACGTTCCTGCAAACTGTTATTTGGAAACAATTCACACTGCAAATCAGTAACTCTTTCTAATTGATCCTGCAGTTTTCTTTTTTGTGCTTTAAGCAGGCGTTTTTCAAGGTTTTCAAGACCTTTTGTCTGTTTAATTTCTTGTGCTTTTACTGCACCTGAAAAAGATTTATCGGTTTGATCTGCTAATTCATAGATATATTGGAACTGGGTTTTCAGAATTTCTTTTTGAGCCGATAAATCAATCGGAAAAGCTGAGATTTTATGTGTTACAGTGTTTAATAAATCTTCCTGTTTTGTAAATAGGTCTTTCCAGTTTAAATGCAGCTGATCTGCTTTTTTAACCTGCTTTTCGGTTGCCAGAAGTACCGAATTACGAACTAAAAGTATTGGGAAAGTTATATTTACGGCATCAAAAAATGATTTCAATTCCAGCCAGTACGCAATTTCTCCGCCTCCGCCAATGTAGCATAAATTAGGTAAGATAATTTCCTGATACAACGGACGCATAATTACATTTGGACTGAATTTTTCAGGATTGTTTTCCAGTTCAGAGAAAATTTCTTCTTTAGAAAATGAAATTTTCGTATTGTTTATAAAGTATCGTTCTTTCTCAAATATGATTCTCTCACGCAAGTTGTCTTCAATATAAAACAAATTAATCTCACGCGGATTTACCTGAACACTATAATCGGTCAGTTTTTCGATTGTTTCCTGTACCGTTTTAAACGAAGTCTGCTTTACTAATTCTTCTTTTGCATACGGAATAAAAGCTTGTTTCAGGTCGGCATCATCTGCATCAATGATAACCAAGCCTTGAGAAGCAAATAGACTATTGGCTAAAAAACGTGTCGCATTAGCAAGATTATCATGTTTTAGGTAAGCATCTTCAAAAAGTTTTTTTAGTGTATTTGCGTTGGTGCTTGATCCTAATTCCAAAGCATAAATTTCCAGAAATTCGGCTAAACCTTCCGTTGAAAGTCTTCCAACAGGACCTGTACTTTCTTTGTTCCAACGAAATTTTTTTCCTTTAAAATTAAAATAATTGATCTCTTCAAAATCATGATCTTCCGTGGCCATCCAGTAAATCGGAACAAAATTATTCGATGGATATTTCGATTTTAATTCTTTGGTAAGATTAATGGCTGAAATAATTTTATAAAGGAAATATAATGGACCGCTGAATAAATTTAATTGATGTCCGGTGGTAATTGTAAATGTATTTTCGAGTGCTAAAAGTTCAAGATTTTGTCTGGTCAAATCAGAAATTTCAATATTCTGATATTGTTTTTTCAAGGTTTTAACTAAAGGAACCCGGTTGACATTATTAAAATTTGATTGCTTTTCAATGATTTGTTTTTCGAAATTTTCAAGTGACGGAAAGTGATTGTACAGCGATTTTAATTCTGGTTTCTGATCTAAATAGTCTTGCATCAATTTAGAGAAATACCCTGAGTTTTGATAGCTGATACAGTCGGTTGGCATAATTTTGAATTTATTTTTGACAGCTGTAAATTTAATGAAAATATACAGTTAAAAATGGTTTTAACGATTGCTTATGATTTGATTTTTATTTTTTGGTTTAAAAACTTTGTAATCAGGTTTTTAGTTTTTGAGAAGTTGTGTAACATTGAAAATTTATAAAATTTGTTAAAAAATGCGAGTGTTGTGAAACTAATTTTTCTAAAACTGAATTATTGACAATGAAACTTTATTTTTGCAGGTAAAAAAGTTATATTACAGTCATATGAAAAGTAACCCCAATCAAAAGAACTCCTTAAAACATGTTCTGTTTGGAAGCCTTATTGGTACCACAATTGAATTTTTTGATTTTTATATTTATGCCAATGCAGCAGTATTGGTTTTTCCTCAATTATTTTTTCCCGGTTCAGATGCTACCATGGCAACTTTAGAATCATTAGCTACTTTTTCAATAGCCTTTTTATCACGTCCGTTAGGTTCTGCTTTTTTTGGACATTATGGAGATAAAATCGGTCGAAAATTTACCTTAGTTGCAGCCTTATTAACTATGGGCATTTCTACCGTTACAATAGGATTTTTGCCTGGTTATGCCAGTATTGGAGTTGCCGCACCACTATTATTGATGCTTTGTAGATTCGGACAAGGTGTTGGTTTAGGAGGAGAGTGGGGAGGAGCTGTTTTATTAGCCATTGAAAATGCACCACCACATAAACGTGCCTGGTACGGAATGTTTCCGCAATTGGGAGCGCCAATTGGATTACTGCTTTCAGGAGGGACTTTCTTGTTGCTGACGGATTCAATGAGCAATGAAGATTTCATGAATTATGGCTGGAGAATTCCTTTTATCGCTAGTTCGCTATTGGTTATAGTTGGTTTTTATATCCGGACTAAAATCTCAGAAACGCCATCCTTTGAAAATTCTAAAAACGCGCACGAAGAAGTCAAAGTACCATTTTTAACTTTGATTAAATCTTATAAAAATCAATTGATTTTTGGAACATTGGCAGCAGTAACTACATTTTTGGTATTTTATCTTATGACAGTATTTACTTTGAGCTGGGTTACTTCAGATTTAGGTTATGTCAAAAGAGATGCTTTATTGATCCAACTGTTTTCGGTACTGTTTTTTGCTATTTTTATTCCGATTTCAGCTTTGGTTGCAGATAAAATTGGACGCAGAAAAATATTAATTTTTACAACAATTACTATTGCCATTTTCGGATTTTTCTTTTCGTTGTTTCTTAATTCCGGAAGTCCGTTTTTGGTAACAGCTTTTGTATGTATCGGAATGTCTTTGATGGGCTTTACTTATGGACCACTAGGAACATTTTTATCAGAGTTGTTTCCTACGACTGTTCGTTATTCCGGTGCTTCCTTGACGTTTAATCTGGCAGGGATTTTAGGTGCCGCTTTTGCACCGATGATTGCCATTTGGCTGGCAAGTACGTATGGTTTGAATTATGTTGGTTTTTATCTCACAATTGCGGCTTTTGTTTCTTTAGTTTCCTTTTTAGTGATTTCTAAAAAAGTACATCAGTTTTAATATTCCTGAAAATTAATTTATATGGAGGTAATGAGTCATTCATTACCTCTTTTTTTGGAATAATCTTAAAGATTCTTGTATTTTATACACTTTCTGAAATATTTATTTGTATTTTAATTTATTGTTATTCAGTATTTTGAAATTATTTTAAGAAAATTTTATCATTTAATTTGTTTATTAGAAAAATAATTCACAAAATTTGCATCAGAAAATAAGTAATTAACTATTAATAAACGAAGACAATGTTTGTATTAAACCTTACCTCACAAAACATCGCATCAGGATCAGATTCTGTTGGCATGTGTCTTCGTGGCTTTTCTCAATCATAGCAAATCAATTTTAGATATATGAACAAGCCCGAAGGAAAATAACTTTCGGGCTTTTTTTATTCTAGACACTTCAAAAATTCCCGAATATCCGAACTGAATTTATCTGTTAGCAGATAAAATGTTGATCAAAATCTCTTGCCCGGATTTTGCATAATGTTTTGCGCTATATTCTTACGCCTTAAATAGTTTGATGTAAAGCATTTCATTTTGTAAAAAGAAACAGGCAATATTGATTTTGGAAGAATTTCAATAGTAAAAAACAAATGGGAAATAAATTATCCGGAAAAGACCTGATTAAAATAGGCTTTCCAAAAAATAATAGTATCAATATTGCCCTGGGGCAAATCAACCGATACAGAAAACGAGAAAAAAAAGAAAGTATATTAACCGAAGCCAAAGAAGTTTTACTGTTTCCGGAAAAATTTACCGGACACGGTACCTGGGGTAAAGTTGCTGAAGGATTAGTAAATCCGGTACAAGTCAGAATGCATCAGCTTAACAACACCAGAGCACCTTTCTCTATTTTCGGAGAAAATGAAATTGATGAACAGGCAAAGTATCAGTTGTATGATGCCTTAAAACTACCAATTTCCGTAGCAGGAGCTTTAATGCCAGACGCACATTCCGGTTACGGATTGCCAATTGGCGGAGTTCTTGCGACAGATAATGCTGTAATTCCTTATGGAGTTGGAGTAGATATCGGCTGCCGAATGAGCTTATCAATTTTTGATATTCCGGCTTCTTTTTTCAAAGGAAAAGAACATCAGCTAGAGGCTATTTTAAAAGATAATACCAAATTTGGGATGTATGAAACCCACACCATTCGCCCAGATCACGAAGTGTTTAGCCGAAGTGAATTTCAGGATATTCCACTTTTGAAAAATCTTTTGGGTAAAGCTTACAAGCAATTGGGAACATCCGGTGGAGGAAATCACTTTGTTGAATTCGGAATTGCAAAAATCACTAATCCTCTCAACGAATGGAAGATTGGAGTTGGTGAATATTTTGCAGTGCTTTCGCATAGTGGTTCCCGTGGGCTTGGTGCTAATATTGCAAAACATTACACGTATCTGGCAACCAAACAATGTCCGTTGCCTAAAAATGTTCAGCATCTGGCGTGGCTGGATTTGAATACACACGACGGACAGGAATACTGGCTGGCTATGAATTTAGCAGGTGATTATGCCAAAGCCTGTCATGACGATATTCATCGCCGAATTGCAAAAGCGATAGGAAAGCGAGTGGTTGTAACCATTGAAAACCATCACAACTTTGCATGGAAAGAAATCGTAAATGGCAAAGAAGCAATTGTGCATCGAAAAGGAGCTACTCCTGCAAACGTTGGTGAATTGGGTATTATTCCGGGTTCGATGACTGCTCCGGGCTTTATCGTTCAGGGAAAAGGAAATCCCGAAAGCTTAAATTCGGCTTCTCACGGTGCAGGAAGATTGTTTTCGAGAAAGAAATGCAAAGAAACTTTTACGCAAAGTGAAATTAAAAAAGTGCTCAAAACAAATGGTGTGACTTTGATTGGCGGTAATATTGACGAAGCGCCAATGGCGTACAAAGACATTAATAAAGTAATGGCAAACCAAAACGAATTGGTAGATGTACTCGGTACATTCACTCCAAAAATCGTTCGAATGGATCGCTAGAAAATACAGAAATTATGGAAAAAATAATTCAAATAACATCAGGGCGCGGTCCGGCTGAATGCAGCTGGGTTGTGGCTCAGGTGCTGAAAACTTTTTTGGAAGAAGCAAATGATAATAAAATAAAAACAACTTTGCTTCAGCGGGAAAAAGGAATCGAAAACGGAACCGTAGAAACAGCTACAATTTTACTCGAAAGTGATACTCTAAATGATTTTATAAACTCATGGGTTGGAACTATTCAATGGATTGGGCAGAGCCAGTTTAGGAAATTTCATAAACGTAAAAATTGGTTTATCGGAATTTTTGAAGTTGATAAAACGACTACGACCGAAATTTCAGAAAAAGATATTCAGTATCAGGCGATGCGCAGTTCCGGTGCGGGAGGACAACATGTAAATAAGGTAAGTTCAGCAGTACGGGCAACTCACGTTTCAACAGGAATTAGTGTAGTGGCGATGGATTCAAGATCGCAGCATCAGAATAAAAAACTGGCAACCGAAAGATTGCTTCAGAAATTTAAGGACGAAACCGTAAAACAATTCAAAGCCGAATTTCAGACACAATGGATGAATCAATTGCAAATTCAGCGTGGAAATCCGATTCGGGTTTTTCAGGGTTCAGATTTTAAAAAACAAAAACAAGTTAAAAATTACAAACAGGAACGGCAAAGATTAAAACGGGAAGATTATTTCGATCGTGAATGAGATTTGATTCTTGCATTCCAAATAGAAAAATTATGAAAACAGTAGATAAATATCTTTTTCAGGCATTAGACAATTATCCGTATTGGTTGGAAGGAACGATTGAATCGTTGGATTATGCGTTGTCTTATGATGATAAAAACACCATGGCATTGTGTTTATACGGTCAGGTTTTCGCAGATCAATTATTGAAATATGAAGAAGCTAAAGAGTATTTTCAAAAGGCGCTTTCGATTAATATTTATGCTTTGGAGGTGTATCCTTTTTATATTCATACTTTGATTTTGAATGAAGATTACGAAGAAGCAATGAAACTGATTGATTTCGCATTGACTGTCAAGGGAATGAATAAAACAGAAATTCTTTTGAAGAAAATCATACTTTTAGAGCGTCAGCAAGAATTTAAGAAAGCATTGAAAATGATTAAAAAGGTAAAACTTACCATAATAAATACTTGCTATGATTATACAATTGAAGAATCTGAAAAAAGGCTGAACAAAAAATTGAATGGTGATTCGAAAAAAGACAAGCCGGCCAAGAAGAAAAAGAAAAACAAGTAAAAAAGAAAGGATGTCTCAGTTTGACATCCTTTCCTGCTTTTAAATTTTATCGTTTAAGGCTAAAATGCCCTCTGAATTCAGTACCATTAAATCGGGTTACAACAAACCAATAATCTGAAGCCGGTAAGTTTTGCCCCATATAAGTTCCGTCCCAGGCTGTATTGGGAGTTAATTCTTTAATGAATTTGCCATATCGGTCAAAAATTCGTATTCCGGTGTTAGGTTTTAAATAAGTAAAATCAATTGTCCAGAAGTCATTAGAGCCATCATTATTAGGGGTGAAAAATTTCGGGAAGGGAAGTTCTTCAACATAATTAATGCAGTCGCCCATTGTCGCTTCTATGATAGTAATGGCTACAGGAATTCTTTCACCTTCGCAATTACTTACTGTTTGGGAAGCGTAATAGGTAATTCCGTTTTCAAGTAAAACTGATTCCGATAAAGGGACAGTAGATGAAGCACTTTCAAACCATTGTATGTTTTGGCCTTCTATTTTAATATTGCTAATTTTTGCGTTTTTCTGGATGCAGAATGCTTGTGGAGAATCAGCAATTGGAGCTTGGGTATCCTGAATTTTTACATTGACAGCGAGTCTTTCGCTTTCGCAGTTGTTTAATGTCTGGGTAACATAATATACACCATTTTGAAGTAAAGTTGTTGGCGCTAAAATAGTTCCATTCATTGTAGAATCGTACCATTTTAGTGCTGTTCCAGAAATAGTAAGATTAGCAATAGCTGCATTTTGATCCATACAAAATTGCTGGTTACGATTTCCGGTTGGTAATGCTGTGTCGTAAACTTTAACCATAATAGCTGTTCTGTCGCTTTCGCAACCAACAGTTTGCGAAGCGTAATAGGTTCTGTTGTTTTCCAGTAAAGTTGTATTAGGTAAGGCAGCAGTTGCAGTATTGGTATCATACCATTTTATATTTTGTCCTGATATTTGAATGTTGCTTAGCGTTGCATTTTCATTTTTACAAAAGAATTGATTTGAATTCCCTGTTGGATCAGAAGGTGTATTTACAATCGAAACTGTAACTCTGAATCTTTCGCTTTCACAGCCATTTACAGTTTGCGAGGCATAATAGGCTTTGCCATTTTGAAGATTTGTTGTTTCTGCTAATAAATTACCATTTGCTAAGGCATCGTACCATTTTACTAAGGCTCCGTTAATCTGAATAGTAGCAATTGTTGGATTTTGACTGGTACAAAACGATTGATTTCCACTGCCTGTAGGTGCTGGGGTATTTTGAATATTGATAGTTACCGGAGCTCTTTCGCTTTCACAACCGTTTATGGTTTGAGTTGCATAATAGACTGTGTTGTTTTGAAGCAAAGTTGTATTTGCCAACAATCTCCCTGTGGTTTGGGAATCATACCATTTTATGTTTTGGCCTGTGATGCTAATTGAATTTAAAGTCGCATTTAGCTGAAAACAGAAAGCCTGAGGGCTTATTAGAGCAGGTTTTGGAGTGAAATTTGTAAAAGGGGTTATAACAGCAGTGGTCGCATTTGAAATGCATACTTTGTTGTTTTTTACTTTAATAAAATAGGTTTTTGGGTCAAGACTGGATTGAGTTGCATTTGTAGTCCAGCTAGTACCATCATCGAAACTATATTCTGCTGCAGCGCTGGTAATTGTAATACTGCCTTTCAGATTATTACAATCGGGCTGAATAGTTGTAAATTCAGGATTGGCTGGATAATCTGTCGGAGCATTTATTTGAATTGTTACTGTTTCAGATTCGCAACCAGCCGAATTTTTAATTCTGATTTTGTATTGACCAACGGGTAAATTACCGGAATTTGATGTTGTAGTCCAACTCAATCCATCATCAAAACTATAAGCATAAGCAACTGTTGTAATATTAATTATTCCAAAAGGATTTGTACAACTTATTGGTTGAGAAATCGTATAATTTGGTGTTATTATTGCATCAAGGGGAGGATTTATAGTCACTTTAACAGATGGAGATGGACAACCATTTAGGCTGTTTTTGATTCTGATAAAGTAATCACCTGTTGTTAAATGGGTTACAACAGGATTAGGTGACCATGTAAGACCATCGTCAAAACTATATAAATTAGCATTCGTAGTTACGGTTATTTTTCCTGTAGAACTAGTGCAGCTACTTGGCTGTTGGATAGAAATAGTAGGTCTCTGAGCAGGAGGGTTTGTATTGTAAAGATAAAATGAGTAAGGTTCTGATTCGCACCCTAATTCATTTTTAATTATAATGTTATAACTTCCTTGGGGCAAATTCGATTTTGTTGGATTTGAACCCCATGTTTTTCCATAATCAAAACTATATGCTGCTGCGGGAGTAGTTACAGTAATACTTCCTGTTGTTTGACAAGTAGGGGCTGTTGTTGTGTAATCAGGACGAGGTAAATAGAAAGGATAAAGTTGAACATGTCCAACTCCAGTTCCGCATCCCAAATTGTTTTTGGTAAGGATAGAATAATTTCCAGGTGATAAATTTATTGCTGTGTTGTGTTGACTCCAGGTACTGCCACCATCAAAACTATATTGTTCAGCAACTGTGTTTATTGTAATACTTCCTTTGTTTTTGGATTCACAAGTTGGTTGAGTTACTTGTATGCCTAATTGAGGTACAGTGTTTAAAACATTAAAGTTAATAGAATAACCAAATTGAGATTCACACCCTAATTCATTTTTAATTTTAGGATAATAAAAACCCGCGGGTAAATTTGTAGCCGTTGGATTTATACCCCAGGTTTCACCACCATCGAAACTGTAAAAAGGTGCCGGTGTAGTAATTGTAATAGTGCCTCCTTTACCACAAGTTGGATAAATAGCCTTATACTCGGCCGCTTTTATTTGAACCTTAGTTAATTCAATTGTATGGTTTCCTGACTCACATCCTTCTTTATTCTTAATTTTTAAATGATATTTAAAGCCTGCCGGAAGATTTGAAGCTGTAGGGTTAGTGCTCCAGTTTAAACCACCATCAAAACTATAAAAGTCAGCTGGTGTTGTAATGGTAATACTTCCGTTAGCATTAGTGTCACAAGTTGTTGGTTGTACTATTGTGTAAGCAAGAGTATGTAGGTAATTATCGTTAAGATTAAACCAGGCAGCTTCACTTACACAACCTGATTTATTTTTAATTCTAAGAGAGCCACTTGCGCCACCATTAGGATATTTGGTAAGATTTGGATTTGTACTCCATGTCCCTCCATCATCAAAACTATAAAATGCAGCAGGAGTGGTTATGGTAACACTTGCCGGAGTTGTACAAGTAGGTTGTATAGTTAAAAATTCAGGAGCTTCTAAATAATAGGCATTGCCTATATTGGCAACCGCATAATTTGATTCACAACCTAAAGAATTTTTTATTTTCAGGAAGTGAAATCCATAATCTAAATTAGAAATATTAGGGCTTGAACCCCATGTTAGCCCTCCGTCAAAACTATAAGATGCAGCTGGAGTTGTAATTGAAATACTCCATTTTGATTCCGTTTCACAATTAGGGTTTGTTATTTTGAATGTAGGCTCATCCAGATGAAAAACTGGTAAATAGGCATATTCAATATCTGATTCACATCCAATTTCATTTTTAATTCTAATGTAATAATAACCAGGAGGTAAATTAGTTGCCGTTGGATTTGTACTCCATGTTTCTCCATTATCAAAACTATATTCGGATGCGGGACTAGTAATAGTAATACTGCCCTTTGATGTGCATGTTGGATTTATTATGGTATAAGTCGGATTGGATAAATAAAAATTTATTTTAACCTGACTGACTTGTGATTCACAACCTAGTTCGTTTTGTGTTTTTAATAGGTAGTTACCAGGTTGTAAATTATTGAAGACAGATGTTTCCTGCCATGTTTCTCCGTTGTCAATACTATATTTATATGTAGAATTTAAAAAGACAATACTCCCGGTATTACTACACGTATTAGGTTGGTTAACTACAAAATCAGGGGGTGATTTAGAAAATGGATTCAAATAAATTTGATATATATAAGGTTTCGATTCACATCCGAATTCGTTTTTTATTCTAACATTATAATGACCAGCAGGTAAATTAGTAGCTGTTGGATTTGTTGTCCATGTCACTCCATTATCAAAACTATATTCGGATGCGGGGCTGGTAATAGTAATGCTGCCTCCCTGATTACAGATTGGCTGGGTTAAAGTATAGGCTGGAGAATCAATGTAAGGAGGAAAAAGCAATACATTTTGTGAATAGGATTCGCATCCGCTGCTGTTTTTTATTTTAAGTAAATAATTTCCAGCAGGTAAATTTGTTTTCGTAGGGCCGTTATCCCAAGTCAAACCATCATCAAAACTAAATTGTGATCCTGGCGTTGTTATAGTAATAGTTCCACCAGAATTGCAAACTGGCTGGATAATTGAATATGTGGGCCGGTCAAGTAATGTTGGAGGATCAAGTGTTACAATCGTAGGTGTAGAAACGCATCCCGAAGTAGTTCTTGTTTGAACATAATATTTGCCATATTCTGTTGTGGCAAAGTTACCATCTGTTTGCCATACTAAATCTTTTGAAACATAATAGTCATCCGAAAATAAAGGCAAACTTTTATAAAAACTATATTCTATTCCTGGGTCGTTAACGTTAATATAACCATTAGGATCCTGACAAGTAGGCTGAATTATTGTCACCGAAGGATTAGGAATTGAATTGTTTATAGTTAATTTTGAACTTATGAAACAATCACTTCCATCTGTAACTTTTACAGTATATTCTCCCAGATTTGTTTTATCTGAAGGAATTGAATAAGATTTATTGGTTGCTCCATTTATTGCTATACCATTTCTGTACCATTGAAAAGTTGTTGCTAAATTTATGGTTTTAGTCAGGTTAGCAGTCAACATTAAATCATTATTACAGAAACTGCCACTTTGAACGATAGTAACACCAAAATTCTCAGCAGTATTTAATCTTAAATTATCATATAAAAAAGAGGGTTCATAATCAGTGTTAAATGATGAAGAGAGGATTTTCTCAGGTCCAAGCATTATTGCGTTAATATCAGTATTTGTAGTGAAACTAATTGTAATTTCTCCCCAAGCAGTCTGTGGCTGGTACAAAACTTTTCCAATTTCAATCCAAGATGGATCAAATGAATTTGGATCTGAAGTGGTATATAATGGTAAATTATTTTTGTTATTACAACCATAAAGTGTTACATAAGTTGGCTGTAAAAAATTAAAATCGAAATTTTTACTTAAGTTAGATCTTTCAATACTCATTAATGTAGCAATATTCAGTGTTAGCTGATAGTTTACTCCGGTAAGTAATGGAGCTGACAATTTATTGGCAATATATTCTTTTTTATTGTTTTTATATACTGCTCTGATAATTCCTTTGCCATCAGGGAAATCCTGAAGATTTTTGCTGTAAATAGTATTAAAAAGATAGCAGTCTTTATTTAAATAGTCTGGAGATGGTATTGTTCCTTTTGTCCAATTACTAGCTGTAGGAGTGTCATCATAACCTTGTGGACATCCTGTTTTTTCTTCAAAAGAATGATTTTGCAGTAAAGATGGTTTTGTAGGAATATTGCAAATGCAATCCGAATCATTCAAGTCTATTTTTCCATCATTATCATCATCAGTTCCATTATTACAGTTTTCTTGGGAATAGCAAAATAGAGAAATAAATAAAAACACAACAAGTAAAGGATGTTTCATATAAATAAATTGAATCCCCGCAAATGTAATTAAATATCTACAAATTTGAACAAACCCAAGCAGTTGAATCTTTTCGCAAAAACAAAATAAATATCCCGTATTTTTGCAGAAAATATTTCCTTTTGAAAACGAAACTTTTTGTAATCACACCACCCTTTACCCAACTGAATACTCCGTATCCGGCAACGGCATATATAAAAGGTTTTCTGAATACCAAAAATATAGAATCGGTTCAGGCCGATTTGGGTATTGATGTGATTTTGGAATTGTTTTCGAAAAAAGGATTACAGGATTTATTCCAATCCAACAACCAAGAACCAACAACCGACAACTGTAAAAGAATCTTTGCCTTACAAGATGAATACATCAAAACCATTGACCCTGTAATCCAGTTTTTGCAGGGGAAAAATCCAACTTTGGCACTGCAGATCTGTCAGGAAGATTTTCTGCCCGAAGCTTCCCGTTTTGCACAATTGGAAGAACTCGACTGGGCTTTCGGTACTATGGGAACTCAGGATAAGGCGAAACATTTGGCGACTTTATATCTTGAAGACATTTCTGATTTTATTGTAGAATGTGTTGATGAAAACTTTGGCTTTAGCCGGTATGCCGAACGTTTGGGTCGCAGTGCAAATTCTTTTGATGAATTATACGAAGCTTTACAGCAAAAGCCAACTTATATTGATTCAATTTTAATTTCACTTTTAAAAGCTAAAATCGAAACTGTAAAACCCACTTTATTTTTAATTTCTGTACCCTTTCCGGGGAATTTATACAGTGCTTTCAGATGTGCGCAATGGGTAAAACAAAATCACCCCGAAATTAAGGTTTCAATGGGAGGTGGTTTCCCGAATACCGAATTGCGCTCACTTTCTGACGCACGTGTTTTTGAGTTTTTCGATTTTATTACTTTGGATGATGGAGAAGTGCCAATTGAAGAGTTAATTTTCAATTTAGAAAACCCGGATTACAATTTATACAAAAGAACTTTTCTGTTAGAAAATGGAGAAGTTGTCTATAAAAACAATTCTTTAAAACACGATTATAAACAATCTCAGGTGGGAACTCCGGATTATTCAGATTTGCCTTTGGATAAATATATTTCGGTTATCGAAATCGTAAATCCGATGCACAGAATGTGGAGTGATGGTCGCTGGAACAAACTCACCATGGCGCACGGCTGTTATTGGGGAAAATGTACTTTTTGCGATATTTCATTAGATTATATAAAAGTGTATGAACCTGTTGCGGCAAGTTTACTTTGTGACCGAATAGAAGAATTAATTGAAAAAACAGGGCAAAACGGATTCCATTTTGTAGATGAAGCTGCACCTCCGGCTTTGATGCGTGCTCTGGCGCTCGAAATACTGAAACGAAAATTGGCCGTAACCTGGTGGACGAATATCCGATTCGAAAAAAGCTTTTCAAAAGATTTATGTTTATTACTAAAAGCTTCTGGCTGTATTGCTGTTTCCGGAGGTTTAGAAGTAGCTTCAGACCGATTATTAAAGTTAATAGATAAAGGCGTTACAGTTGAGCAGGTTGCAAAAGTAACCCGAAATTTTACAGAAGCCGGAATCATGGTTCACGCTTATTTGATGTATGGATATCCGACACAAACGGTTCAGGAAACTGTTGACAGCCTCGAAATGGTACGCCAGTTATTTGAAGCCGGGGTTTTACAGTCGGGATTCTGGCATCAGTTTGCACTTACTGCCCATAGTCCCGTTGGATTGTATCCGGAGCAATTTGGCGTAACGAAGAAAACAGAAACTATTGGAACTTTCGCAAACAACGATATTGAATACAGTGATGCAACTGGAATCGATCACGATAAATTTAGTTTCGGTTTAAAAAAATCACTTTTTAATTTCATGCACGGAATCTGTTTTGATTACGAATTACAAGATTGGTTTGATTTTAAAATTCCGAAAACCAAAATCCATCCCGATTTTATTTTTAATGCTCTCGAAGAACAAAATGATTTTAATACAAAACCAAACGCAAAAGTAGTCTGGTTGGGAGGTAAGCCTTTTGCAGAACATTTTACAAAATCTAAAAAAGGAAGAACCTGGGAAATGAAGGCACTGACTTTTCACGATAAAAAAGAAAGTTTTACTATTCAAACAAGTAAAGATGAAGGCGAGTGGCTGGTCGAAATTCTAAAGAAAATTACAGTTTCAAACCCTAAGAATTATACTTTTCAGGAAATCAAAAATGATTTTGAAACGAAATTTGAGGATTTTGAATTGTTCTGGTATTCAAAACCAATTAACACGTTACGGGAATTTGGTTTACTGGTTTTATAATTAATACTCCACACATTCACCATCATTAGGAACAGCAGTTTTGGATAAAAGATCATTTTCGGCTAATGTCTTTTTTAATTCTTCTCTTTTAGTTGGACAATGGTTTAAAGCTTCCAGATGATTGGCAAAAACTTTTCCGGGTGCAAGGGCTGTAAATTTAAGAATATCATTGATTCGCATTAATAATGGCTGCCCAAAATCTAATCGTGCAGTTCCGCAGGCAACAGTTGCAATGTCAGGTTTCAGTTCAGTCAGGACTTTTTCGGTGTCTTTTGTAAAAATAGTATCAGAACTGATGTAAATGGTTTTTTCGTTCAGAAGTTCTATAAAAAAGCCCATTACATTTCCCATTAATTTGGCGATAAAGCCATATCCGTGAACGGCAGGAATTCCTGTTATTTTTCCGTCCAGAAAATTTTGAGGTTTCCAGTAATCTAAAGTTTGCATGACAGTTAAACCTCGCTGTGTTATCTTTTTTTCGTCTTTTATACTGCAAATCACAGGAATTGATTTTCTTTTTAGAAAGACTTCACCTGCCTTGTCCAGATGGTCAGGATGTAAATGTGTTATCAGACAATGTGTCACCTTACTCAGGATTTCCCTGCTGTTTTTTGGAAGTGCGGTCAGCGGATTTCTTTTTGGCTGGTAACGAAAAAGGGTAAAAGGTGCTATAGTCTTCCTTTTTCCTAACATGGGGTCAATTAAAAGGACATGTTTTTCTGTTTCAATAACTAAAGTGGCATTTCGTAAATGATGCAGTTTCATAATCTGACAAAATTAGAACTTAAAAATACAAAGGATTTTTTAAATTATATTTACAGAATATTCTTTATTTTTAATTGAATTGTTATTTAAAAGATGAATTTCAGGAAGGTTTGTTGCAATTATTATTTGAATTCTTGGCTCGACAAAACAACATGCCTAAGCTATTCAATCACAAACCGAAACCCAATTCCATGCAGGTTTTCGATAGAAATACCTTTTTCATTTGCTAAAATTTTACGCAGTCGCGAAATAAAAACATCCAGGCTTCGTCCCATAAAATAATCATCAGTGCCCCAAAGTGCAGTTAAAATCTGTTCTCTTTTTAAAACAGAATTTTTATTATCGAGAAATAATTTCAGCAATTCGGCTTCACGTTGTGTAAGACCAATTTTTTTATCAGCATTAAAAAGAATAAAATTTTTAGTATCAAACTGATATTTGCCTATTTCATAAATCGATTTTTCAGGTTTATTATTTTTTTGTGAACGCTTTAAAAAGACTTCAATTTTCAGTATTAATTCCTCAATGCTGAAAGGTTTTACGAGGTAATCATCTGCGCCTAAACGCAATCCTTTGATTCGGTCCTCTTTTAAAGTTTTAGCAGAGAGAAAAATAATCGGAATATCAGTATTTAGTTTTCTAATTTCTGCTGCTAATTCGAAACCATCCATTTTTGGCATCATGATATCAAAAATGCAAATGTCGAAATCCTCATTTTTAAAACTTTCCAGGCCTGATTTTCCGTCGGGACAATGCGTTACGTTATAGCTGTTCTGTTCCAGATTGTCTTTGGTCAAAAAAGCTAATGTTTCATCATCTTCTGTATAAAGGATTTTAAAGTTACTCATTTTTATATGGGATTGACAAAGTTATAGTAATACCTTTTTTGGTGTTTTGGATCGCAGAAATTTTCCAGTTTTGAAGGTCGCAAATCTTTTTCACATAATACAAACCTAATCCAAAACCGTTTACTTCATTACTTTTTTCATTCTGAATGCGGTAAAATTTATCAAAAATAAACGAAATGTTTTTAGAAGAGATTCCGATTCCGTTATCTTCAAAGGACAGTTTTAAAAGTTTATTTTCTGTAAAAATTCCAACGGTAATTTCAGGTTTTTCATTGCAGTATTTTACAGCATTATCCAGTAAATTATAGACCAGATTCGTAAAATGAAATGTATCAGTTTCAAGTTGGTAATGGTTTGAATCTGTTTTAATTTTAATAGAAGCTTCCGGATATTTTAAACGAATATTTTCAATTATTTCCTCAATAACAGGAATGATTAATAAATATTCCTTCTTCAATTCCAACGGAGCATAATCAGATTTGGCGATGTTTAAAATCTGCTCAATATGACTGTTTAGTTTGTTGCTCTGGCTGATAATGATATCGGTATAAGTGTGCAGTTTTTTGTCTTCTTTAATTTTGTCCTGACCAATTAAATATTTAGAAGCAATTAAAATCGAAGACAGAGGCGTTTTAAATTCGTGTGTCATATTATTGATGAAGTCACGCTGTAACTCTGAGTATTTTTTTTGCTGCAAAAGTGTCAAAATCGAATAGACATATATCAGTAAAATAAAAATCAAAACGATAGACAATACAAACCAAAAACGCATGGAACTAAAAAGATAAGTAGTTTCATGCGGAAAACGAACAGCAAAATAATACACCAGATTTTTGTGTTTGGGAAAATGTACAGATTGTTTGGCTCTTCCTTTATCTGATAATGAAATGTAGTTCCCATAAACCATTTCATCACTCTGACAATTGTACATGGCATACTCAAAATCTGTTGTAATATTCATTTTTTTGAATTCCGATTTCAAATAAAATTCAAGAATATCTGGTTCAAAATCATTATCAATATTTACGATATAATAATCATTGGCTATTTTTTGGATAGGATTCTGAGCCGGTAATTCATGATTTGTGCCTTCATGCAGTTTTTTGACTACTTCCAGAAGTGCGATATGAGTTTTCTGACTTAGCTTTTTCTGTTCTAATGTAAAAGCCTCTTTTGTCCACAGCAATTGTGCGATCAATATGCCGATAATGGCTATTAATCCTAAGATTATGATGCTGTTTAGTCTGTTTATTTTCAAGGGAATCTGCTTTTAGAGAGTGTAATATTAATCAAAATTTGAATTAAAAACAGCAGTTAACATGTCATTAACAAACATTTGAAACCGGTTAACAGCGAATTGTTTTTTTGTAAAGTACTTTTGAAATATAAAATTAAACCATATCACCAATTTAAATAAACAGACTATGAAAATTATTAGAATTTCGATGCTGATCTTAGCTTTAGGATTAATGTCATTCTCAGCAATCGCTCCGGTTAAATCATTGATTTCAAAATCAGTTGAAGCGGCAGCTGAAGGTACAATTGTATGGAAAGCAGAAACAATTGATGTTGGACAAATTCCGCAGGGAACGCCAAAAGCAATTGTTTACGAATTTAAAAACACTGGAAAAACAGCTGTAGTAATTACCAATGTGCAGGGATCATGCGGTTGTACAGCTACTGATTATACAAAAGAACCTGTGCTTCCTGGAAAATCTGCAAAAGTTACGGCAACATATAATGCTGCAAATAAAGGAGGTTTTACTAAAACAGTTACGGTTACGACAAGTGCCGAAACGACTCCAAAAATCCTTACTTTAAAAGGAACTGTTATCTAAAATAAAGTTGATTATATAAAGGTGGAAAACTCCGGACATGTGATGTGTCAGGAGTTTTTTTATGCTCAAAATTATTTTGGGATTGAATTTGTTTTTACCAAAACTTTTCTAATTTTATTAAAAAAATCATTATGAAAATTTGGTTCCGCTTTGCTGTTATTATGCTTCTTTTTATTGTTGTTTCCTGTAATTCAAAAGGAGATAAAAAAGAAGAAAATTCAAAGGAAGCAGAAGTTGTTATCCCTGAATTAAAACTTACCATTGACAGTTTGGCAATCGCCGGATTTTATGAAACGTATCCAAAATTGAAAAATTTTCAGGATGAGGTTGATGCTTTATACGCAAAAAAACAATCTACACAGTTATGGCTCGATAATAAAGGTGTTGTTGAGTTTGGAAATACGTTGTACGATAAATATAAAGGTTTAGAAAATGAAGGTTTGAAAGCTAATTTTCCGTACAAAGAAATCAATTCAGTTTTTGAAAACAATTCAGTCAACAAACTTTCAAAAGTCAATACCGATTTGATGATTACCAATTTGTATTTCTATTATGCAGAAAAAGTATATAGAGGTTTTGACGAAAAAACATCTATTTCATTAGAATGGCTGCTTCCTAGAAAGAAACTTAATTATCATGTTTTAACCGATTCTCTTTTTGAAAAATCGACTATTAGTGATGATAAGAAGAGCAAAATGTTCAGTCAGTATTACAAACTTCGCGATGCACTTCATCAATACAGAGATATTGAAAAAAACGGAGGCTGGAAAACAATTGAAGTTGATGAAGATTACAAAGGCCTAAAATTAGGAGATTCTTCGGCAATAATTTCACAAATCAGGGAAAGGCTTTTTGTAACCGGAGATATTAAGGAGGATAATAAAAGTGCTGTTTGTGATACTGTTTTAATGAAAGCCGTTAAAAATTACGAATTGCGTCATGGTTATGTGCCAAAAAATACGATTTTATTAGAACATATCAATGATTTGAATATTCCTGTTTCAGACCGGATCAAAACTATTATTGCCAATATGGAACGTTGCCGATGGATTGATCCTGAACTTGAAAAAGGTAAAAAATATATCGAAGTCAATATTCCTGAATTTAGATTGTATATAGTTGAAGATGGTAAAATTACATTTATATCGCCGGTTGTTGTGGGTAAAGCCATGACCAAAACAGTTGTTTTCAGCGGAATGATGAATAATATTGTTTTTAGTCCGTACTGGAATGTTCCGCCAAGTATAATTAAAAGTGAAATCAAACCGGGAATGGCCAAAGACAAAAACTATCTGGCAAAGAAAAATCTGGAATGGAACAACGGAGCGGTAAGACAGCTTCCGGGAAAAAATAATTCATTAGGACTGGTTAAGTTTTTATTCCCCAATTCCAATAATATATATCTGCATGATTCGCCTGCAAAAAGTTTGTTCGAAAGGGAAAGCAGGGCTTTTAGTCATGGCTGCGTTCGTGTAGCAAAACCACGTGAACTGGCAATCGAATTATTGAAAGATGATCCGAAATGGACTCCGGAAAGAATTGACAAAGCCATGCATGCAGGAAAAGAGAATTGGTACACACTGAAGAAAAAAGTTCCGGTTTATATTGGTTATTTTACAGCATGGGTAGATCGCGAAGGGCGGTTGAATTTTTATAAAGATGTTTACCAGAGAGATGAAAGCCTTATAAAATTATTGACGGAAGAATAAAACTTTATAAATTCCAATTTCAATAAATTCCAAATTCCAAAATTGAACTTAGAACAAGATTTTATTCAGATAAAACATCAACGCATTTATAAAATCGCTTAGTGTAATGTTCTTCATCAAGTCCTGTGATGGTGACTTTTTGTGCTTTTCCGGATGAAGCGTGAATAAATTTCGACTGCATTCCGTTGGCTTCGCAGATAATACCAACGTGTCCTATAACACTTCTGTCTTTGTAACCATAGAAGACTAAAATATCTCCCACCTTAAATTCCTCAGGTTTTAAGGTCTTGCCTACATTTTTATAACCACCTGAACTTCTGGGTAAGGTTAAGCCAAAATTGTTAAAAACATAATGCACAAAACCCGAACAGTCAAATCCTTTGTCAGGATTGCTGCTGGCATATAAATACCGTGTTCCCAAATATTGTTTCGCATAAGAAATGATAGAATCCCGCTCAATTGAAGTCTGGATTTCCGTAATAGGTTGTTGTACAGTTTTATTTTCTTTTTTGGAGCAAAAAGAGGAGCATAAAATTACGGTTAGAAAAAGCAAGATAATAGTGGTAGTTTTCATTTTAAAGTAGGTAAGGGTATTAATTTATAAAGGTAAGCTCTTCAGTTTTGATAATCAAAGAAAAGCCAAATTAGGTAAACGTTTTTTGGTGTTTTTTTATTGCTTTTTGACATTTTAGTATCTTTCTGTAAAATGTAATTCGGATATATTTGTGAAATGTATTTATATTTTAACGAATAAATTATGTTTATCAAAAAAATACCACTTTTAATTTTGTTTTTACTGATTTCGGCAATGTCGATTTCGCAGACAACAGAAAAAACCTTTTTATATGCCGGAAGAGTAGATATTTTGCAGGACAATAAGGCTGTGTTAATTGGGACTGCTTCTTCTATATCTTTTAATTTTACAGGAAATGAATGTACAATTTCTTTACAAAGTATAGATTCATGGGAACATCATAATTATGTTGTTTTAGAACTGGACGGGAGATACGCTGGAAAATATACCGTTCAGAAAGGTGCTCCACAATCTTTTCCGGTGAAAGTTACTTCGAATAAAAAAGTACATAATCTGAAGATTTATAAAGGAACAGAAGCTACAATGGGTAATGTTTTATTTGTAGGAACCACTGCTAAATTAACTTCCATAACATCCAAAAAGAAAAAGAAAATCGAGTTTATCGGAGATTCAATCACCAGTGGAGCAGCAAATGATCCATCCACAATTCCGTGTGATCAGGGCGAATATTTTGACCATCACAATGGATTTTTTGCTTACGGGCCCATATTGTCCAGAAATATTGATGCCGATTATTTATTGAGTTCTGTTTCCGGAATCGGAATTTACCGCAACTGGAACGATGAAGGGCCTGAAGTGCCCATTATGCCTGCAGTTTACGAAAATTTATATCTGACAAAAGACAATTCCAAACCTAAATATGATTTTGCTTTTCAGCCGGACATTATTAGTATCGCCATAGGAACGAATGATTTTTCGAATGGCGACGGTACAAAAGAGCGCCTGCCTTTTAATCCTGAAAAGTATGTTTCGAATTATGTCAATTTTATAAAAATGCTTTATAAACATAATCCGAATGCGCAATTGGTTTTGACAAATAGTCCAATGGTAAATGGAGAAAAAGCAGTGATTTTTGAAAATTGTCTGAATAAAATAAAAGCCGAATTTGATACCGATAAATCACACAGACCAATTTTGATTTTCAAATTTAAACCGATGACACCAAGCGGTTGTTCAGGTCATCCAAATATTGAAGAACACAAAATTATGGCTGCTGAATATGGTCCATTTTTAAAAAAGTTGCTAAATGAGAAATAATATAATTAAGTTTGCTTTCTTTCTGATTTCCGGCACTATGATGGCAAACGTTTCACTTCCGAATATTTTTGGCGATAATATGGTATTGCAGCGCAATTCCGAAGTCAAAATCTGGGGATGGGCGAATCCAAAAGAGGAAATCAAACTTGTTTCCGGCTGGAACAATCAGGAATATAAAGTTACAGCAAACAATCAGGCGCAATGGGAACTCAAAATCAAAACGCCTGAAGCCGGTGGTCCTTATACGATTTCCATAAAAGGGTATAATGAAGTAATCCTGAAAAACATTTTGATTGGCGAAGTCTGGGTTTGTTCCGGACAATCCAATATGGAAATGTCGGTAAGCTGGGGAATCGATAATGGTGAGGAAGAAGCTAAAAATGCAGCAAATCCTAACATTCGTTTTTTTACCGTTCCAAAATTAACCGCAACGACACCTCAAAACAACTTACTCGGAAACTGGACCGAATCGACACCGGAAACCATGAAATACTTTAGTGCGGTGGGGTACTTCTTTGCCAAACGCTTAAGAGAAGATTTAAAAAATGTACCTATCGGATTGATTTCTTCCAACTGGGGCGGAACTCCCGCTGAAATCTGGATGCCGGAAGAAGTGGTGAAAAACGATCCTGTTTTATTAGAAAATGCCAAAAGGCTGAACGAACAGGAATACGGCCCAAGACAGCCCGGACGCGCTTACAATGCGATGATTTCTCCTTTTGTAGGTTTTAAAATCGCCGGAACAATCTGGTATCAGGGTGAATCCAATGTGGGGTCAGAAGTTTATGATAAAACATTAGCAGCCTTAATTACTTCGTGGCGAAAAGCCTGGCAGGATGATTTTCCGTTTTATTTTGTACAGATTGCACCTTTTAAAAACGGCAGCAATAATTTCTCTAATGTTATTGTAAGGGATTCCCAAAGAAAGTTATTGAAAGAAGTCAACAACACCGGAATGGTTGTCATTAGTGACGTTTCAGATACGATTGATATTCACCCAAAAGATAAAAAATCAGTCGGAATTCGTCTGGCAAATTTAGCATTGGCGAATACTTATAAAACCAATTCTAATTTGGTAAATGGTCCACTTTTCAAAGATTTAAAAACAGATAAAAACAAAGCTATTGTTTCTTTTGATTTCGCTGAAGGATTATATTTTAAAAATAAAACCACGAAACAGTTTGAAGTTGCCGGAGCTGATGGAACTTTTTATCCTGCAGAAGCTTTGATAAAAAATAATCAGGTAATTCTAACGAGTAAAAAAGTAACGAATCCTGCAAAAGTAAGATTTGCATGGGGAAATACGATTCAGTCAGATTTGTTTAATAAAGTTAATTTACCGGCTTCGTGCTTTATTTCTGAGTAAAGGATTGCGCGTTTTTGTGTCATTTCGGCGAAGGAGAAATCTCATCCAGAGAGCAACGAACTGTATGGTGTAATGTGATTTCTCCTTCGTCGAAATGACAAGATTGTGAAAAAAAAACGAAAAAGCTCTCATTACCCTAAACTGCGTGAGGGATAGAAGAGAAAAGCCCACAGCCTGACGAAGGAAGTGCGAGGACTTGAAACGGATAGCCCGACCCGGAGGGACACGCCCAAAATATGATACTATTTAACCACTATGAAAAATAAAAAAATACTAATTATTGGGGTTTTTGCCCTGTTTACTGCTGGAAATATGAATGCACAGAAGAAACCATATCTGGATAAAAACAAAACAATCGAACAACGTATAGACTTACTGCTGCCGTTAATGACTTTGGAAGAAAAAGTAGGTCAGATGAATCAGTATAACGGTTTTTGGGATGTAACGGGACCGGCTCCAAAAGGCGGAAATGCCGAGTTGAAATACGAGCACCTGAGAAAAGGATGGGTAGGAAGTATGCTGACCGTTCGTGGGGTGAAAGAAGTTCGTGCTGTTCAGAAAATTGCTGTTGAAGAAACCCGTTTGGGGATTCCGCTGATTATTGGTTTTGATGTAATCCATGGTTACAAAACGCTAAGCCCGATTCCGTTGGCAGAAGCAGCGAGCTGGGATTTGGAGGCAATTAAAAAATCGGCAGCGATTGCGGCAGATGAAGCTTCGGCATCCGGAATTAACTGGACTTTTGGGCCAAATGTAGATATCACAAACGATGCGAGATGGGGGCGTGTGATGGAAGGTGCAGGAGAAGATCCGTATTTGGGAAGTAAAATTGCCGTTGCGAGGGTGAAAGGTTTTCAGGGAGAAACTATTGCTGATCTCGCAAAAGTAAACACCATTGCAGCCTGTGCGAAACACTTTGCTGCTTATGGTTATGTAGAATCAGGTCGTGATTATAATCTGGTCGATATCAGTAATTCTAAATTGTTCAATACGGTTTTGCCTCCGTTTGAAGCTGCGACACAAGCAGGTGTGAGAACGTTTATGAACTCGTTTAATCTGGTAAACGGCATTCCGGCAACGGGGAATGTTTTTCTGCAAAGAGACATTTTAAAAGGCAAATGGAAGTTTGATGGGTTCGTGGTTTCGGACTGGGCTTCGGTTCGTGAAATGATTCCGCATGGTTATGCAAAAGATGGTGAAGATGCGGCATTAAAAGCCGTTACGGCGGGTTCTGACATGGATATGGAATCACATTTATATGTTGCAGAGTTAGTAAAATTAGTGGAATCCGGAAAAGTAAAAGAAGCTTTGGTGGATGATGCGGTGAGAAGGATTCTACGTGTGAAATTTGAACTGGGATTATTTGACGATCCGTATAAATATTGTGATGAAAAACGTGAAAAGGCAACTATAGGAAATAAAGCCAACAACGATGGTGTTCTGGACATGGCGAAAAAGTCAATTGTTTTATTGAAGAATGATAAAAATTTGCTTCCGCTAAAGAAGTCCGGACAAAAAATCGCCTTAATCGGAGCTTTGGCCAATGATAAAAACAGTCCGTTGGGAAGCTGGAGAATTGCTGCGGAAGATAATACAGCGGTTTCAGTTTTAGAAGGAATGCAGCAATACAAAAATAACCAGCTGGTTTTTGAAAAAGGAGCTGATCTGATTGTAGGAAAAGCAACTTTCCTTGATGAGGTTGTTTTTAACACAACAGACAAAAGCGGATTTGAAGCAGCGAAAACAACAGCTAAAAATGCAGATGTTGTGGTAATGGTTTTAGGAGAGCATGGTTTTCAGAGTGGGGAAGGACGCAGCAGAACAAACCTTGATTTGCCGGGATTACAGCAGGAACTGTTAGAAGAAATTTATAAAGTGAATCCAAACATTGTTTTAGTTTTAAATAATGGACGCCCGTTGACTATTCCGTGGGCGGCAGAACATATTCCGGCAATTGTTGAAGCCTGGCATTTAGGAACCCAAACCGGAAATGCAGTAGCGCAGGTTTTATACGGGGATTATAACCCAAGCGGAAAACTGCCTATTTCTTTCCCAAGAAACGTTGGTCAGGTGCCAATTTATTACAATAATTACAGTACGGGAAGGCCTGTAAACGCTGATAAAAATGTGTTTTGGTCGCATTTCTCAGATGTTGAGAAAACGCCCCAGTTTCCTTTCGGATTCGGATTGAGTTATACTAAATTCGATTATAAAAACCTGAAAATAAATAAAACCGCTTTTGCAAAAGGAGAGCCGGTTCAGGTAAGTGTTGAGGTGACCAATTCAGGTAATTATGATGGAAAAGAAGTGGTTCAGTTGTACATTCATGATGATTTTGCCAGCATCGCCAGACCGGTTGAAGAATTAAAAGGATTTGAATTAGTGAATTTGAAAAAGGGAGAAACCAAGACTGTAACTTTTACTTTAACAGATAAAGAACTTGGCTTTTATGATAATAGCGGAAACTATTTGGTAGAACCGGGAACTTTTAAACTTAAAGTTGGAGGGAGCTCTGATAAAGGTTTGGAAAGTGGTTTTGAGATAAAGGAATAGTTTAAGATTAAGAAAAAGAGCATTTTCTCTCGCAGATTTTGCAGATCAGGAAGATTTTTTATCCTCCTAAATCTGCAAAATCTGCGTATTTTTATATGGAAAACAAAAGATTAGTAAATTTCTAAAATCATTAAATCATCATTTAAAATGAATGATTCGATAATTTCTTTTTTTGAAATCAAAGTTCACAAATCTGTTTCGTGTTTTTATTGAAAGTCTTAAGGATTAATTACTTTCGGAGGAACACCTTTTAAAAGTAATAATTTTTCAAAGTCGTCATCGTGAGTAAGAATGGTGTAGTTGTTTTGTTTGGCAAATTCCCAGATTTCAATATCTTTCGCTGGCTGATTTACTGCAATGTCTTTAGAATGCAGACACTCCGGAAAATCATATTCTATCAATTTAATGATTCTCCACGAAATATTAGCATAGAAGTAATTTCATTAAGCTGCAATTATCTTTGTAATATTCTCTCTATTAGCAGCAAAAGCTAAAGCCGCTAAAATATGCTCCTTTTTTAATTCGGGAAAATCTTCAATAATTTCTTCAAAAGACATTCCTGTTGCTAACCACGAAAGAATATCTGAAATACAAATTCGCGTACCAGTGATAATAGGTTTTCCAAACCGAATATCAGGATTTATCGAAATCAAATTTTGCCAGTTATTTCCCATAATTTTATTATTTAAACAAATTTACAAAATTTAAATACTACTTGGTTTTAAAATAATCAGGTTTGTTTTTTATCTTTAAAACCTATTAAAACTTTAACAAAAAACAATGAAATACAACAGATGTGGAAAAAGTGGGTTGCTATTACCTGAAATTTCTTTAGGATTATGGCATAATTTCGGATCGGTAGATAATTTTGAAAATGCTGAAAGTATAGCTGTAGAAGCTTTTGATAAAGGAATTACGCATTTTGATTTAGCCAACAACTATGGTCCGGTTCCAGGTTCTGCAGAAACCAATTTCGGAAAAATATTGTGGCATAATTTTCACGGAAATCTGCGTGATGAAATTATTATTTCCACAAAAGCAGGGTATACAATGTGGGATGGACCTTATGGTGACTGGGGTTCCCGTAAATATCTTTTATCCAGTTTAGACCAGAGTTTGAAAAGAATGAAGATTGATTATGTAGATATTTTTTACTCGCACCGTCCGGATCCTGAAACCCCGATTGAAGAAACTATGATGGCACTTGATTACGCTGTTCGAAGCGGTAAAGCTTTATATGTTGGAATCAGTAATTACTCTGCAGATCAGACCCGGGTTGCTGTTGATGTTTTAAAACAATTAGGAACACCATGCTTGATTCATCAGGCTAAGTACTCCATGCTGGTACGCTGGGTTGAAGAAGGTTTATTGGATGTTCTGGAAGAAAAGGGAGTAGGCTGTATTGCATTTTCGCCTTTGGCCCAAGGACTTCTGACCGATAAATACTTAAACGGAATTCCGGAAAATTCCCGTGCTCATAATCCAAACGGACATTTAAAGGAAGATGAAGTTACTCCTGAAAGAATTCAGAAATTAATTCAATTAAACGAAATAGCTCAAAACCGCAATCAGTCTTTGGCACAAATGGCACTGGCCTGGCTGCAGAAAGATAAAAGAATTACTTCGGTATTGATTGGGGCAAGTTCAGTAAGACAATTAAATAATAATATTGAGTGTCTGCAGAATCTGGATTTTACTCATGATGAACTGAATGCGATTGAGAAGATCTTAGCGTAAAATGTATATTCTAGCAGGTGTATTGTAAAATGTATATTGTTAGATGTAAAAATGAAAAACATAAACCCGACAGGTTCTAAAACTTGTCGGGTTTAATATTTAAACAAAACTACATTTGTTATTTCGGCTGAATAATCATCGCTAATCCACCGCCGCTGGCTAATCTATAAGTCAATTTGGTTGTCGAATCAATAGTTACAATTTCTCTTTTGTAATCATTCGCAGCCTTATCAGCATTCAGACCATCAGAGAAAATTTCGGCTTCAAATTTTTTGCCTTTTTCAAGAAAAGAAAAATCAATGGTTGTTTCTCTGGAATCCCAGTTGGTAATGGCACCCAAATACCAAACATTCGCTTTTTTACGGGCAATTGAAACGAATTTGCCTATTTCGCCATTTAAAGCTACAGTTTCATCAAAAACGGTTGGAATCTTAGCAATGAAATCAGTGCTTTCCTGCTCTTTCATATAAGCAGTCGGACTGTCGGCCATCATTTGCAGGGGTGCTTCAAAAATCGTGTATAATGCTAATTGATGAGATCTTGTTCCCTGACTCACCGGATTGGAATGGCTGGGTTTAAACTCGCTTTTAGTTGTATTTCGCATCGCGCCAGGTGTATAATCCATTGGTCCTGCGATCATTCTGATAAACGGAATCGAACAATCATATAGCGGAACATCATCGTTTGGTGTCCATTTATTGTTTTCCAGTCCTTTTACACCTTCAAAGTTTAGAATGTTTGGAAAAGTACGCTGAATTCCGGTTGGTTTGTACATCCCGTGAAAGTCTAAGAGCAATTTATGATCGGCAGCCTTTTGCGCAATATCATAAACTGAATTTACCATTTTAGCATCGTCACGATCCAGAAAATCTACTTTAAAACCTTTGATTCCTAAATCGGCATAATTCTTAAAAATTCCGGCTATATTTTTAGTCAAAGCCATCCAGGAGCTCCACAAAATTAGACCTACATTGCGTTCTTTTCCGTACGTAATCAGAGCTTCCAAATCAACATTCGGATTGTGTTTCATGATATCGTCTTCCATACTCCAGCCTTCATCCAGAACCACATATTCGACTTTATTTCTTGAAGCAAAATCAATGTAATATTTATACGTCTGCGTGTTGATTCCTGCTTTAAAATCGATGTTGTAAATGTTCCAGTCGTTCCACCAGTCCCAGGCTACTTTTCCGGGTTTGATCCATGAAAGATCTTTTATTTTGGTTGGTTCAGACAATTTCTGGACCATATCGTTATTGACTAATTCAGCATCATTTTTGGAAATTACTAAAATTCTCCACGGAAAAGTTCGTGTTCCTTTTGTCTTTACCAAATAATCTGCTCTTTTAGTAATCAGGCGATTGATGTTGTTAAAACCTCCGTTTGTTTCTTCCAACGGATAATTGGAAAACCGACTTTCAAAACCGGATTTCGATTTGTTATTCGTAACAAACAATCCCGGATAGTCTTCCAGACCAGCTTCCAGAAAAACTGCTTTTTTATTATTTTTAAAATCGATTAAAAACGGTAAAAAGGCTAAAGTATCTTTCGCAAACTCACTAATTTTTTTGTTTTCGTATTGTGCCTCAAAAGAAGAAATATAAGGATCTTTCGGGTTTCTTAAATCGCGAACATACGGCATTAAAGTGTTGTAATCCTGGTCAAAATTCAAAGAAACTTCTTCAGCTTTTACAACAATGTCTTTTTTCTTTTTAGTAATAAATCGGTAAGCCACACCATCATCAAAAGCACGATATTCGATACTGAAATCATTTTTAAAATTCAGAACCAGAAGATTGTATTGGTTTTTTACACTCCTCTTTTTGTAAAATGGAGATTCAAATGTCTGGTTTACTTTTTCTCTTTTTGAATTCAAAAGGAATGCATTTTTACCTAAAACTTCATTCTGATCAAGTGTCATCGAAACCGATGACGGGGCCAGAATCAAATCTTTTTCATGCAAAACAGACCAGGTTATTTTGTTATTAATTATAATACTGACTTTAATTTTTCCGTTTGGAGAAGCTAAAGTAAAATCCTGTGGCTGTTGTGATAAACAGATATTATAAAGAAAAATGAATAATGCAGGGAATATTTTTTTCATGATAGATGTATTAAACAAAGAAGTGATTACAAGTTCAGTCAAATGTACTTATAATCACTTATATGGTTAAGGAAATTATTTTTTATTGAATTCCAAATTGTATCTTTTTACAATTTCCAATGTCGATTTGTCACCATTAAAAACCGAGTTTAAACCCTGAGGTTCCTGCGGAGGATCAGTGGTTAATGGTTCTCCCGGATTCCATTTTCCTGTTGCATTAACCGCTTTTCCTTCACCGCCGTATCCCCAGAAATTGGCGGCCTGCAACGGACCTTTACTGGCAATACTTTCTGCAACTCTTCCAAAGATATAATTATAAAATTGATCGCGGTAGATTGATGAAGCTCCTGCATTTAGATTTTCGTTTTCCCTGGGTAATCCAAATTCCTCTATAATAATCGGACGTTTCAAATTATTGGCAACTTTAATATGATCGTCAATGTATTTGCCTGCATTTTCAATAGTAGCAGGAATCGTTGCTTCGGCATTATCTGCTTTAAACCAGTTCCAGTTTTTTGGCCAAATATGCATCGTCAGGTAATCTATGTTCGGATTCTGATGTGTGCGTTCAAACATTTCCATGCTGTCATTAGAACTGTTTTTGCCTTCAGAACCTGTCGAAATTAAGTGGTTTTTGTCAAGACTATCCATCAAATCGACGATGTTATTTAGCCAAACTGTGAATTTTGCTTCGTTTTCAGGTGTAAAAGTGCGTGGCTCATTTCCAACCTGCCATGCCATTATGGTATTATCCTCGGTATATTTCTTTTTAGAATATGCGTTTGTTCTTCCCATAATAAACTTTACATGATTGTTCAGGCCTTCCATACAAGGTTCACAACTATGAAACTGTTCTGTATACGACATAAACTGAGGCCATGTATTCGGAGCGATATTCGGAACCGGGATCGCACCTTTGCCATTCCACTCGAGGTATTGCGACATTCCGCCCGACCATTCCCAGTTGTTGGTCAGGTACAAAACTGCATACATATTACGTTTTCTCATTTCATTCATTAGAAAATCCAGTCCGTCAAGTAAATCGGCATCATATTTTCCCTGTTCGTACTGCAACGCCGGACGAACCGTAAAATCGTATTTTCCGCCATCTGCACCCACTAAAATTCTTAGGTTGTCGATTCCGTTTTTCTTCATAAAATCCAGTTCCCGAAGCAGTCTTTTTCGGTCACCGATTTTTTTCGAAGCCAGCATACTTCCGTACCAATAGTTCGTTCCAATGTAGGAGTAAGGCTTATCACCTTTATAAAATTGGGTTTCTTTTACGGTAATCCTTTCCTGTGCCTGACACGACATTGTTGAAAAGATTAAGGCTAAACCAAGTGTTTTTAAAAGTCTGTTTTTCATAATTATATTTTTAGGAGCTATTCCTGCTATCCGCTATATCTTTTATTTTTTAAAGAAAAAAACAAAAGGATACCGCTTCTATCAGGGCTAGGGCTTTACGTTTATAAAGAAATTATTTTGGCATTTCATACATTTTCGGTAATGAATTGACTAAAGCCGATTTGGGTTTTGAAATGAATGTTTTAAAATCTGCCGCATTTGAAACACTTGAATTCGGGACATAGTAACTATTTTTATCATTATTCCAAAATAGTACATAACTTACTTCGATACTATTTGATGTTAAAGCACTGTATAAATAGGTTGAAAACCAATTATCAATTGGTGCAGTTGAACTCGTAACACGATATCCTGTTTCAGTTAAGGCTGCAATTTTCACTTTAGCTTTAGCATAATCCGAAATAATTTTAAGTTTAGCGTTTGCTTTATCAGCACCAGTCTGTCCTTGATTGTTAAAATCTCCGTAATTATCCATTCCGAGAATATCAACATATTTATCTCCGGGATAGCGGCTTAAATAACCGGTTTCTGTAGTGTTTGAATTGTCAGGAGAAAAAGCATATAAAATATTATGAACCCCTTTAGTATCTTTTAGGTATTCAACGGTAAATTTGTAAGCTGTTTTATATTCTGCAGGAGTGCAAAAATTAGCACCCCACCAAAACCAGCTTCCGTCAAATTCATGAAAAGGTCTGAAAATTACCGGAATCAGTTCGCCTTTTGCACCTTTTAAATTTAGGAATACGCTGGCGACTTTGTCCAGTTTTTTCTTGTACCATTCGTGATTTGCACCACCTGGCAAAATACTTTTAAAAGCAGTAGTGTTTTGCTCTGCCGTCATTTCATAAGCATAAAAAGTATCTTCATTATTAGGTTCTCTCAAATGCCAGCTAAATGTATTGATAATTCCTTTTGCATAAGCTGCTTTTGTATCGCTGATAATCTTTTGCTCTTGCTGGTAAAACCAGTTATTGGACTGATTATTGTTGTTTTTATCTGTAATAAACATAAAATCTGAGCCCAGGATAGCAGGATCAAAACCCGTATTTTTTTTGATATCCGAATCACCGCCGGCATCCTGATAAAAACTGTTAAAAGCATCCTGCTGGCCAATTGCAAACTTTGTTTTAGCTAATTTTTTTAAATTATAGAATAAGGCTACAGTCTCTTTAGTTGCATTTGGATCGACCATATAACTGGGTGCATTTTGTGTAGTCAAAGGGTCTTCTTGAGTTGGCGGATGAACTATAACCTCGTTATCTGATTCTTTATCAGAAGAACAGCTTCCAATCGCCAAGAAAGCCAAACTCAAAAAAACTGTTTTTAAAAATGTATTTTTCATTTTACATTTATTTTGAAAGCTTAACTTCAATATTGTCAGCTAATAAGGTTCCTGTACAAACGCTCATCGCGATCATAATTCGGTATTTTTTTGCTCCTTCCGGAATCTGAAAAGACTTTTTAAAAGGGGTCCAGTCACTATTTCCGGTTACAGTTCCAATAACCTGATCTTCTGAAGCTTTGGTATTTTCGTCTTTTTTAAATTCAATAATAAACATGCCATTATTCCAGGGATCTTTTCCTTGTTGAATATCTTTAGCCTTTAGCCAACCTGAAATTTCCAGAGTTTTGTCACCTGCATTAATATCGGATACCTGATCAATTGCTTTCCATTCTGCAGTTTTTGAAGTGACTTCTACGGCTGCAGTTCCTTCTTTTTTATCTGTAGTAGAAATTGTTCCGTTCCCATTCCATGAATTTAGATTGTCTTCAAAATTTCCGTTAGAAAATTGTTTTGGAGTCGAAATTGTTTTCTGGCCTTCGGGAATTGTAATTATTGGATTTAGTTTAAAATATTCTTCCTCAGAAAGGGCAGTTGCATTTACATCATCAAAGAACAGAGAGCCATTTGTTTGTGCCAATGCCAGCATTATTCTGATTTTTTGTGCCTTTTCAGGAACCAAAACCGTTTTCTTATAATTGCTCCAGGTTACAGATCCTTTTACCTGCGCTATGTTTTCTGAAATTATTTTCTTTCCGCCACTGTTTGTAAATTCGGCAATCATTAAGCCTGCATTATACGATTCTTTGCCACCTTCGATCTGATCGGCTTTTACCCAAACGCTAAATTCTACTGCATAAGTGTTTTTTGGAATATTTATAATTTGATCTATTGCTTTCCATTCTGCACCGGTAAACTGATTGATAACAGCGCTGTTTTTACCCGTTTTTTTGTCATAAGGAGAAAGGGTAGCGGCATCACCATTCCAGTTTAATGTTTCAGATTCAAATCCGCCATTTTTGATCAGATTGGTTTGTGCATAGGTTATTGCACTAAAAAATAATAAACTAAAGAAAAAGAGTTGTTTCATAGATGTACGATTTATTTTTTAGCTGTCATAATAATGGTATTGTCTTTTTATTTATATATGTTTGACAGGACAAATTTGTTGATAATGGGAATTGCATGTACTGTTTTTTAATGCAATAATTAATTTTATAAAATTGAATTATCTAATATTTTATTCTTTGCATAAGTTCCAGACATGCACGACTGTTATGATAAGGGCATTTCCAGAAACCGGCTTTATCTTTTTTAATAATACTATAATCTTTATAAACTCCCCAAAACCATTCTCTGTGTTGTTGGTCTAAAATGTGTTTTTTTATAAATTCCCAGTTTTTCAGAACAATGTCTAAAAAACTTTCGTCACGAGTTAATTGATACGCATTGTAAAAACCAATTAAGGCTTCGGCCTGTACCCACCAGTGTTTCTCTGCAATCAGTTCGTTCTTCCTGGGGTCAAATTCATACCACAAACCGCCATCATTGTCTAAACCTTCCTTAGTGACTTCTGCTATTTGAATTGCATGCCTTTTGTAATTGGCAATCAGGTTTTCGTCTTCTGAAATTTCGGCACATTGCAATAAAAGCCATGCTGCTTCAATATCATGACCATACGAAATAACATCTGGTTTTTCAACCCAGTTTTCATCAAAAAACAAATGCAAATGACCCGTTTTGGTATTGATAAAATGTTCTTCGATGGTTTGTAATAATTCGATAATGTCACTTTGAAGTTTTGGGTCTTTCCAAACCTTAAACAAATTTGCGTAGGCTTCAATAATATGCAAATGCGTATTCATTGTTTTCTTTTCATTGGCATCTTTACTGCTTAAACGCAAATCTTCAATAGGCTGCCAATCACGTGTAAAAGCTTCTAAATATCCTTTATTGACAGGGTCGTAACTGTGTTTTTGTATTCTTAAATATAGATTGATAGCAATGGCTAACGCTTTTTCATCTTTTGAAATAACATAATATTCTGCCAATCCATAAATAGCAAAAGCTAAAGCATAGATTTGGTTTTTGGTGTCTTTTGGAGTTGTATCTGCATTGATACTCCAAAACAAACCGCCAAATTCAGGATCATAAAAATATTCCGAAAGAAATTCGAAAGCTCTTTTTGCAATTTCTTTATGCGATTCATTTTTTGTTGTTCGATAACTCGCAGAAAATGACCATAAAATCCGGGCATTTAAAACGGAACCTTTGTCAGCATCTGAAATTATTTTTTCGTTAAAATCTATCTGACCAATGAAACCACCATTAGGATCATCAATTGTGTTTTTTGACCAATACTCTAAAATAGCATCCAGTTCGGCTGATAATTCGGTTTTAAGTTGCTGTAATTTTAATGACACGATAAATTATATTGCATTGTTTTTTTCGATCTGGCTGATAATGGTTTCGACAGAACCAGCAGAAATAAAGCTGTCAGCAGGAGTATTGGTAACATAATCCACTAATTTTTCTACAGAAGATACAGCAACATGCATTCTGGTATCTGACGAAGCATAATATACATAAACAGTTCCGTCTTCATCTTCAATCCATCCGTTAGAAAATAATACATTCGATACATCTCCAACCCTTTCAATACCTTCAGGACCCATAAAATGACCTGCAGGAACGTGGGTTACTTTTGAAATATCATTTAAATCTGTCATGAACATATAAAGTGTATATCGCAAACCTGCAGCGGTGTTACGAACACCATGTGCAAGGTGCAGCCAGCCTTTCTCTGTTTTAATAGGAGCAGGGCCAAGACCATTTTTCAACTCGTAAATAGTGTGATAATGCTTTCCGAAAATGATTTTTTCTTCTTTTACAACAGGATTTGCCATATCATCAACATATCCTAAACCAATTCCGCCACCGGCTCCAACATCAATAAATCCATCCTGAGGACGTGTGTATAAGGCGTATTTTCCGTTTACAAATTCTGGGTGTAAAACCACATTTCGCTGCTGTCCGGTATTCGAAATTAAATCAGGAAGCCTTTCCCAATTTACTAAATCTTTTGAACGTACAATTCCTGCATTGGCTACAGCCGAACTGGTATCGCCTTTTGGAGCTTTTGGATCTTTTCTTTCGGTACAAAAAATACCGTAGACCCATCCATCTTCATGGTTAACCAAACGCATATCATACACGTTGGTGTCAGGTTCTTCGGTTTGAGGAATCACGCATGGTTTTTCCCAGAATTTGAAGTTATCGATTCCGTTTTGGCTTTCTGCAATGGCAAAAAATGATTTTCTGTCAATTCCTTCTACACGAACTGCCAGTAAATATTTGCCATTCCATTTGATTGCCCCGGCATTAAACGCAGCATTCATTCCGATACGCTCCTGTAAAAAAGGATTTGTTTCTTCATTGAAATCGAAACGCCAGTTCAACGGTACGTGAGCAGCTGTCACTACCGGATTTTTATATCGCTGATAAATACCGTTTCCTATTATATTTAGAGGCTCATTTTTTTGTTCAATGAGTGTCTGATGTTCCCTTTCTAATGCTACTTTTCTATCCTGAAATGTAGCGGTCGCTATTGTTGTCATATAAATTGATTTCTAAATCTGTATTTTTAATTTTTTCGGTCTCTTTTTTCGTTTAAATCTTGTTCTATGGTTTGCAGTTTTTCTTCAGATAAAGGATAGAATGCTATAAAAACCACTGATATTGCTGCAGCAATCGCCGGAAGTATACTTAGCATTAATTGTATTCCGTTTTGAGCAGTGGCTGTCTGTTCAACATTTGCCTGAAAACCGTAGTAACCCAAAAGCCATCCTGCTCCGGCACCACCAATAGTCCATCCGAATTTTTGAGACATTGAAGATGCTGAGAATACCAGTCCTGTAGCCCTGCGTCCTTGTTTCCATTCTGAATAATCAGCGCTGTCAGCATACATGGACCAGATTAATGGAAAAATACAGCCTGCACAAATACTAATTAATACCTGAAAACTCATAATCAGGAAGACATCTTCTTTTCCGAAGAAGTAGAAAATCAAACTCAGGATTGCAGCTAAAGCCATTGCGCCAAAAAAAGTTTTCTTTTTTCCGAATTTATTAGCAAGCGGTGTTGCGGCGATAACTCCGATGATGTTTGCGGCTTGTCCTAATACTAAATAAATAGAAGTCGGTGTCATGTGAAATTCTGTTCCAAAAAGAGAGAAATCAAAATTTACACTGCTGCTTACATAATATTTAAAATAATAAACCGCTGCCCCGTCACGTATAGAATTGAATACTAATGCGCCAATTCCGGCTCCGAGTAAAATCCACCATGGTCTGTTCTTTACTAAATCTTTTAAATCTTCTTTTAAATTATTTTCTTCATTTTCAATTGGTCTTATTCTTTCTTTTGTCCAGAAAAAACAAGCCCAGAAAAATGTTGTAGTTATAATTCCGAATACGGCAATGGTAGCCAGCCAGCCTGTTTTTGAATTAAGATTTCCTCCGAAATAATTCACTAAAGGTTCAATTAGCCAAAGTGCCAGAAGACTTCCTCCAAAGGCAAAAACCATTCGGTAAGAAGATAGAGTGTTTCTTTCTTTTCGGTCGGAAGACATTACACCCAAAAGTGAAGCATACGGAACATTGATTAAAGAATAAATCATCATCATTAAAGAGTATGTTACGTAGGCATAGATTATTTTTCCTTTTTCGTTAAAATCAGGTGTGTAAAAAGTCAAAACGCCAATTACGGCAAAAGGAATTGCAACCCATAGTAAATAAGGCCTGAATTTTCCCCATTTAGATTTGGTACGGTCAGCAATAATTCCAACAATTGGATCAAAGCAGGAATCCCATATTCGGGTAATTAAAAACATGGTTCCGACTACTGCAGGTGCCAGTCCGAAAACATCGGTATAGAAAAACAGGAGATACATACTGAAGATTTTCCAGAACATAGAAGATGCTGCGTCTCCAAGTCCGTAGCCTATTTTTTCTTTCAAACTGATTTTGTCGTGCATTTAGATTCTTTTTTTAAAGGTTGTAGTATAGTTAGTTATTTTAATGCTTTTTTAATGTCTTTTTCAAATAATGTTTTCTCAAGATTATAAAAATCAACAAAATCTTTTTCGCTTATCTGACCTGAATAAGGGACATAATAATGCATTTTTTGTTCTTTTTCCTGCCAGCCATGATTTCTCCAGAGTAAGACATAAGATATTTTATAATCTCCAATTGCTTTTGAAAAAGTGCCAGTCCACCATTTGGCATCCGGAACGGCTTCGTATCCGGCTTCTGCCACAGCCGTTAATTTATGTTTTTCAATGCCAATTTCGTTTATGATTTTAAGCTGACTCTGAACTTCAGTAATAAATTTTTCGCCGCTTTTATCTTCGCCATTTTGATATGCATCAAAACTCAAAATATCCACATAATCATCACCCGGATAATTCTCTAAAAAAGTTTCTTTAGAACTGAAACTGCTTGTGTTGTAGATATAAATTAAATTATGTACTCCCTTTTTTTGCAGGTATTCAAAAGTAAATTTCCAGATTGTTTTAAATTCTTCAGCGGTACAATTTCCTTTTCCCCACCAGAACCAGCCTCCGGTTAATTCATGGTAAGGTCTCAAAAGAATTGGAATGCTTTTCCCTTTTTTATCTTTTAATGACAAAAAGAAACTGGCAGCCTTATCGAGCCATAATGTGAATTTTGCATGATTTTTTTCACCCGGTAAGATGGTTTTTAGTGAATTTGGAGTGTTATCCCAGGCATTTTTTCCAGTCGACGGATTGTCAAAATGCCAGCTAATTGTTGAGATACCGCCTCGTTCATTTGCTTCTTTTATGTATTGTTTCATTTTGTCAAAAGGAACCCCGTCAATATTATTATTGTCGTCCTTTTCCAGGCCCGCGATATCCCATCCGTAAACTGCAGGATAATCGCCACAAACCTCTTTTACATCACTTCTTCCATTTTGATACTTCCAGTTTGCGCCATAAGCCAAGTCATCCTGATGCCCAAAAAGATATCCTTTTGGGGCTAATGCATTCAGTTTTTTATAAAGAGATACAGTTTCAGGTGTCGCTTTTTTATCTGAAAGTGACAAATTAGTATTATCTGAAACCGCTTGTGAAGAACATGAAATCCCAGTAAATGCTGATATTATAAGAGTTAATATGTTTTTTTTCATTTAGAATATTTATTTTTTATCATGTAGTAATCATTGCTACTTCAATGTTGTATTGTAATTTTCGTTAGTTTTTTTTAAAATAAGAATTCAATACTATATTTTCTTTAAAATTATTAAAACTATAAAAAAATATTAGGTTAAAAATGATTAACGCTTACTATTAATGTAGATTTAAAGGAAATGATAATTTTATTTTTCAAAGATAATCGGATGTTTATAGTAGAATTAATATTATTTTATCAATTATATATCATATTATTGCAGTTAAATTTATTGTTTTAAATCCTTAAAAACATATTGTAAGATGAGTACTGCTAAAAATTTTTATAGAGAGATTGCTCCACTGTCTAGTGGAGATAGTTTTTTGGTCTTCGACAGGATTAAAGATAGTTTTGATTTTCCGGTGCATTATCATCCTGAATTTGAAATTAATTTTATATTAAACGGAAAAGGAGTTAAACGTGTAGTGGGAGATAATATTGAAGAAATTGACAGTGTTGAATTGGTTCTTATTGGGCCGAATTTATATCACGGTTGGGAATTAAATAAGTGTACAAGTAAAAAAATACATGAAATTACGATACAGTTTCATAATGATTTATTTCATGAATCTTTGCTTTCAAGACGTATTATGAATCCAATTCGGGATATGTTTAATCGTTCGATCCATGGTATTTTGTTTTCTAAAAAAGTTGCTGAAGAATTGACTCCAAGATTGATAAAGCTTTCTAAATTAGATGGTATGGATTATTTTTTAGAAATCACTTCGTTGTTGTATGATTTGGCAAATTCCAGAAATCAAAGACTGCTTTCTACTTATACGGTAGATTACGATACTTTTGATGACTACGATAAAATGAAACTGGTGTATGAATATGTACAAAAACATTTTGCTGATAAAATCACTTTAGAAGACGCTGCTAATATAGCGAGTATGTCTATAATTTCGTTTAACCGGTTTATTAAAAAACGTACCGGAAAAACTTTTGTAAACTATATTAATGATATCCGGATTGGATATGCTGCCCGCTGGCTGGTTGAAAAAGATATGAGTGTTTCAGAAGTGGCTTTTAAATCCGGGTTTAATAATATTGCCAATTTCAATCGTAGTTTTAAAGCTATTAAAAACTGTACGCCCAGTCAGTATAGGGAAGATTTTTCTGGGTTAAAACGAATTTTATAGTGATACTTTTTTTTCATTAATAAGTATTATTTTTAACGAAATCGTTTTAATTTTTGAAGATTAGTTAATTATTGTTTATTATTTGTTGGGTTTATATACTGGTTAATTGTGAATAATTCAAAAAAACAGCAATTTTATTTCACTATGTGTTTTTTTAAATTATTAAAGCAAAAATATTATCATCAAATGATATAATACTATTAACTTCATGTATGCTTCTGTTATAGATTTGTTAAAATAAAACCGCTAAAAAATCATATCTGATTTTGCTGTATTTATAGAAGTATTCAAACTTAAACTAACCAAACATTTATTATGAAAAAATTAATGACTAATTTTATTCATTGGAATGCTAACCACAGAGCTATTCCATTGATTTTATTTCTGTTGCTGAGTAACTTTATTACAGCTCAGGTAAAAGTATCAGGAGTTGTGTCTGATGATAAAGGGCTCTCGATACCGGGTGCTAACATTTCTGTTGTAGGATCAAATGTTTCAGTTGCAACTGATTTTGATGGGAAATATACTATTGATGTTCCTGCCAATGGAACTTTGTTATTCTCTTTTATAGGTTTTGATTCTCAAAAAGTAGCGATTAATGGAAAAACGGCTATCAATGTCTCTCTTAAACCAACGTCGGAAGATCTTAAAGAAGTTGTGGTAATTGGATACGGAACTGTAAAAAGAAAGGATGTTAACAGTGCTATCTCAAGTATTAGTTCTAAAGATATTGAAAATTTAAAGGTTGCATCTTTTGATCAGATGATGCAGGGTAAGGCTGCAGGTGTAGTCGTGAATAATAATTCAGGTGAACCGGGAGGTAATGTTTCTGTTAAAATCAGAGGTGCTTCTTCCTTGACAGGTACTAATGAACCTTTATATGTGATTGATGGAGTGCCAATTTCGGGAGATGCAAGAAACTCATCTACCTCTGGGAGAAATGCAGCCGGTAATTCTAACTTTTCAAATGCGGGTAATATTACATACAGTCCATTGTCATTAATAAACCCAAGTGATATAGAATCTATTGATATTCTTAAGGATGCTTCTGCTACTGCTATTTATGGTTCTCGGGGAGCAAATGGTGTTATTATTGTAACAACAAAATCAGGTAAAAAAGGGATGGGGAAATTAGCTTATGAAAGTTCTTATTCTTTTAGCAATTTACCTAAAAAATTACATTCGATGAATTTGCGACAATTTGCAACTCATCAAAATGCTTTAGCTCCTATTTTACGCCCTGGCGATGATACAGCTATTCGTGCTGAATTTGCCCATCCTGAACTTTTAGGGACAGGTACAGACTGGCAGGATGAAATCTATCAGACAGGGATTATGACTTCACATCAGCTGTCTTTTTCAGGCGGTAAAGATGGAATAAGTTATTATATTTCCGGAGGGGTACTTGATCAGGATGGTATCGTAATAGAATCTGGTTTTAAAAGATATAATGTCAGATCCAATATTGATGCTAGAATTAATAAATTTATAAAAGTAGGTTTGAATGTTAGTGCTGCATTAACAGATGAAAAATTGACTTTGAACGGTCAGTTTAATGGGGTAGTAGCTACTTCATTATTGTCTACTCCGGATATTCCTGTTAGAGAGTTGTCAGGGACTTTTGCTGGTCCGCCTGCAGGAGGTTTAACTTCTTTTATTAATCCTGTTGCAACTTCTTTGTTGGGTTCTAATACTTTAGTTAGAAAAAACTATTCTGGTAATTTTTATACTCAAATTGATTTATTTAAAGGATTAGAATATCGCTTTGAATTTGGAGGTTATATGTATGATAATTTAGGTCAGCAATATGATCCAATGTATGCCTTAGGAAATGCAGTTAAAGATTATGCTAACCTATACTATAACCCTTCTTCGGGTAATTCCTGGAACATTAAAAATATGCTGACTTACAAGAACACGATTGATAAGCATAATTTTACAGTTTTGGCAGTGCAGGAGTCTAATAGATCGCATTGGGAAGGACATTCTGTTAATGCTACTGGTTTTAAAGATAACAGTGATCATTCCCTAGCAGCTTCTGATTTATCAAAAGCAATTATAAGTAGTCCGTATCAGGGTACGCAAACACTGTCTTCTTATTTGGGAAGGGTAGTATATGATTATGGAGATAAATATGGTGTTACAGCAGCTGTGAGGGCGGATGGATCTTCGAAATTTACAGTAGGTAACAAATGGGGGGTTTTCAGTTCATTTGGTGCTTCCTGGAAACTTTCCAATGAGGCTTTCATGGAGGGAACAAAAAAATATATTGATGGGATAAAATTGAGATTTGGTTGGGGGCAGACAGGGAACAATCAAATTGGTAATAATTTATATGATGCTAATTTGCATATAGTTAATAGTTCAATGGGGAATTCTTATCTGCCATCAAATACTCCTAACAAGGATTTGAAATGGGAAACTCAGGAGCAAACTAATTTAGGTTTAGATTTTACATTGTTTGATTCTAAATTTACTGCTACAGTAGAGCTTTACAGAAAAGTTAATAAGAATTTCCTATATCAGGTTCCTTTACCAAACTTCCTTTCTGGTGGGGGAGACTATGAAGGAGGAGTTAATCCACCTTACTTTAATCTTGGAAGCATGGAAAATAGGGGTGTTGAGGTTACACTTGGGTATACTCATAATTTTACTGAAAATTTTTCATGGAATAGTAGTTTGAACTTATCGAAATATGTTAATCAGGTTACGGATATGGCAGGATTGAATATTGTCAGGTCAATGAATACACTTGCTTATCATCCTATAACTGTTTCAAGAACTACCGAAGGTCTGCCAATAGGTTCTTTTGTAGGTTATCAGGCTACGGGTATTTACAGAACTGATGAAGATTTGTTAACTTATGGGTATGATAATGGAGGTACAAGGGTGCCTTTGAAAAATGGGACAAACTCTTTGTTGCCAAATTTTCAAAAAGGAGATGTGATTTATAAAGATCAGAATAACGATGGTATTATTGATGTAAATGATTTAGTTCCAATTGGAAATCCAAATCCAAAATTAACTTTTGGGTTTACTAATAATTTCAAATATAAAAATGTAGATTTATCTGTTATGCTTCAGGGAACTACAGGGAATAAAATTATGAATTTAACCAGAGCCTCAGGTGTAATGAATAGTAATGTTGGGACAAACTATTTAACTGAAGCGGCAGATTTTTATTCAGCTGATAATTTAGATGGTTCTTTGCCAACTCCTTCAGTTTATTCCCATATAAATAATGCAATATCATCACGTTTTATTGAAGATGGATCTTATCTAAGAATTCAAAATGTAACTTTAGGTTATTCTTTGCCTTCGGATATTATTTCAAAAATTAAATTATCCCGCTTGAGATTGTATGCAACTGCGCAAAACTTATACACATTTACAAAATATAAGGGGTATGATCCTGAGGTAGGATCTTATAATCAGGATGCGCTGTTGTCAGGTGTTGATAATGGACGTTACCCTACGCCTAGACAAATATCTTTAGGTTTAAATGTTGAATTTTAATATTACTAATATGAAAAATATAATAAAAAAGAGCAGTGCTATTGCTTTAACTGTAATTTTATTGGTTTCATCTTCCTGCTCTCAGGATTTTATAGATGTGCCTGCCGAAGGAACTCCAACGATGGGTAATTATTATGACTCAGATGTTAAACTTGACAATGCAACTAATGGACTTTATGGTATTGTGTGGTTTAATATGAATAAAGAAGGTTATTATGCGATTACAGATGTTATATCGGGTAATCTGGTCTCAAAGTATAATGATAATTTTGCTAAGTTTACAGATTTGAGCTTTACAAATACGGCTTCCTATATCTCTGATTCCTGGAGATCATGTTTTGGGGCGATAGCAAATTCTAATGCTTATATTAATAGTTTACCTATTAGTGTTGGACCTAAAGTTAGTAAAGAGGCATTGAATAATGCTTTAGGTGAAGCCCATTTCATCAGAGCTTTTTCCTATTTTTTCTTAGTTAGATTGTGGGGTAATGTGCCTATTATTGAAAATAACGCAGATTATTCTAAGAATTTTGTTATACCAAGTAACCCGGTTGAAGATGTTTATAAATTTATCGAAAATGATTTAAAATTTGCTGCAGCCAATTTAAGAACAAAAGTTAGAGGGTCAAATTATGCAGCCAATGCTCATGTGTCAAGTGGGTCTGCAAAGGCATTCCTGGCCAAAGTATATTTGTATCAGAAAAAATATGATTTAGCCAGGGCTATGGCTCAGGAAGTTATTAATAGTGGTGAGTTTAAATTGTTAGGAGGTGAGGAGTTGCCTACGATGTCCTTTGCTGATTTATTTTTACAAAAAAACAATAATAATGAAGAGTCAATTTTTTCATGGCAATGGACAGGTAATGGAACTTATTTTGAAGGTAACTTCTCTAATACAACTTTTGCTCCTGAAAATAGATTGGTAGAAACTACTTATAGCCAGGGTATCGCTCCATCCCAGGATTTAATTAAAAATGCATATGAAGTAAATGATAAAAGAAGAATAGAGACATTTATGCTTCCAGGGGATTTTTATCCAAATTTAACCTATGCTGAAACAACGGTAGGAGCTCCTTACATATTAGGTTATACTTTTGATATTGCAAATGAAACTCAAAATTCTGGTTCAGGAGTAAAAAAATATGTAATTGGAAAAGAAAATTTACCAATTACAGGCAAATTTAACAAACCATTTAATGGAGAAAGTAGTATGAATACTTATCAAATGCGTTATGCCGAGTTGTTGTTAATTCATGCCGAAGCTATATTAGCGTCCCAAACTGGGAGTACTACCGATCCGATGGCTCTTAAGTCTTTCAATGCAGTTCGTAAAAGAGCAGGTTTACCTGAGAAAGCTTCAATATCTTTTGATGATATTTTTAAAGAAAGACGTGCAGAATTAGCAGTTGAAGGAGATTATTATTTTGATTTAGGGCGTTTGCCGTTTGCTAAAGCTAAAGCAATATTAGAAGCTCAGGATAGAGGGGATAGATATACAGCTAAGCATATTGCAATTACTGCTACAAGTCTTTTATTGCCTTATCCTTCAGATGATTTGATTAAAAATCCAAAATTGACAGAAGTAGCCCCGTATACTTTTAAATAATTTCAAAAATATAAATATGAAAAATATAAAAACTGTTACGTTAACAGCATGTATTGCATTGATGTTATCTTTAATGCTTTTTAGTTCATGCTCAAATGATGATTCTGATTCTGGTTCTGGTGTTCCGGTTATAGAGTCCATAATGAGATCTGGGTATGATGAAGACGGTAAAGTTTTCCCATTAGATCCAGTTTCAATAGTAAGTCCAAAAAGTTATTACGTTATTCATGGAAAAGGATTGCTTTCAACTCAGAAAGTTTATTTTAATGATTATGATACTTACTTTAAAAAAACATTTGTTACTGATACTGATATTGTGATATTGATTGATGAAAACACGCCTTTTGTAAATGTTGCTAATGAGTTAAAAGTAGTAACAAATTCAGGAACGGTGGTTTATGAGATATTTGTTGCGCCACCACCACCAACTATTTATTCATTTAATTTGATTAATTCTGTAGAAGGTGATGAGGTTACGATTAAAGGGAAATTTTTCTTAAATCCGTCGGTTTCATTGGCAAAAACAGAAACCCTGCCTGCAGTTCCTCTTACTGTTGTTTCTTCAACTTTAGAACAAGTTGTTGTAAAAATTCCGGCTAATGCTAACTTTAGAAATTTAGCAGTTACAACTATCGGTGGTAGTGCTGTATCTGCTGAGGCAATAGGAACAGCTGTATATGATGAAAAATTATATGGTATGCAGTGGGGAGGACCATGGGCTGGTACTGGAGTTAATTTTGATTATACAGTTGATACTTATCAGGGTGAAAAATCCTGGCAATGGGTTTTTGGTCCTGGATACCAAGGTGGAAATTGGGGCTTTAATAGTATCGATCTCACACCATATAAAGCATTTAGAATAGCAGTTAAAGGAACAAAAATTGGAACGGTTAATCTTAGCATAGGTGGTTCAACTTATGCTCTTCCAATCACAACGGAATGGGTTTATAGAGAAATTGCATTAAGTGATTTAGGAAATCCTGCTAATTTTTCAATTTTAACGTTACAAGAGGCTACAGGTGCCGGTAATAACGTGATATTTGATGATTTAGGCTTTGTTTTGAAATAGATAATTTGTTTGATTTTGAGTTAGTCTAAAATGTTCCCTGATTGAAAAATTAGGGAACATTTTTTATAAAGTGTTTTAAATTAAAAAAAATGAAAAAGATAATTTTAGTATTGGCTTTGAGTTTTTCAATTGGTGTATTCAGCCAGGGAAATACCCATACACAATCTGCCGGAAAATTTGAAGGACTGGCAATTACTCCGCCCATGGGCTGGAACTCATGGAATACTTTTGCAACCAATATTGATGAAAAACTGGTAAAAGAAACAGCAGATATTATGGTTTCTTCAGGCTTGGCAGCTGCTGGTTACAACTATATTGTATTAGATGATGGATGGATGGCGAAAGAACGGGATGTAAATGGAGATTTAGTGCCGGATCCAGTTAAATTTCCTAACGGAATGAAAGCTGTAATAGACTATGTGCATAGCAAAGGCCTGAAATTTGGGTTATACAATTGTGCAGGAACGCAAACTTGTGCCGGATATCCGGGAACTCGCGGTTATGAGTATCAGGATGCCCGATTTTATGCGAAATTGGGAATTGATTTCCTGAAATACGACTGGTGCAATACAAAAGGGATTACTGCTCCTGAGGCCTATACAACAATGAGTAATGCATTAAAAACTGCCGGGAGACCTATAATGTTTAGCCTCTGCGAATGGGGGGATAATCAGCCTTGGGAGTGGGGAAAACCAGTAGGAAATCTTTGGAGAATTTCAGGAGATATTTATCCGTGTTTTGATTGCGAATTTAAGCACCCGGAAAATTGGTCATCCTGGGGATTTATGAAAATTGCAGACATGCGTAAAGATATCCGTAAATATTCCGGACCTGATCACTGGAATGATTTTGATATGATGGAAGTAGGGAATGAAATGAATGACACCGAAGATAAGGCGCATTTTAGTTTATGGTGCATGCTCGCGTCACCGTTGTTCAGTGGAAATGATTACAGAAAGATGTCAAAAGAAACATTAACAATTTTAACCAATAAGGAATTGATTTCTGTAAATCAGGACAAATTAGGTATTCAGGGGTTTAAATATCTGGCAGAGGACGGATTGGAAGTTTGGGTAAAACCATTATCTGACGGGAATTGGGCTGTTACTTTTTTAAACAGAAGTGATGTTGCCAAAAAAATCAACTTTGACTGGAAAAAGCATTTAATAAAAGATCTGGATTTTGGGTATGAAGCAAATTTTGAAAAAACAGTTTACAAACTGAAAGATCTTTGGAAAAATAAAGAAGCCGGAAATACTAAAAAGAGTTTCGTGGCCGATCTTGCTTCTCATGATGTTATCACATTACGATTAATCCCATAAAAAAAATGTTATGAAGGTAAATGTATTTTTTGTGCTTTCTCTGTTATTGATATTTTCAATTACTAAAGCTCAATTCGTAAAAAAACACGGTCAGTTAAGCGTTCAGGGAACTCAATTGGTTGATCAAAGTAATAATCCGGTAGTTCTGCGTGGGATGAGTTTTGGCTGGCACAGCATGTGGCCAAGATTTTACAATGAAAAAGCGGTTTCCTGGCTTAAAAAGGATTTTAAGTGCAATGTTGTTCGGGTGGCTATGGGAATTGAATTAGGTCAGATGTCTTATATGAAAGAACCTCAATTTTCAATAGACAAAATAGAAACGGTTATAAAAGGAGCTATAAAATCTGACATTTATGTAATTATAGACTGGCACAGTCATAATATAAATTTAGAAGAAGCAAAAGCCTTTTTTGCTGAGATGTCTAAAAAGTATTCGAAGTATCCAAATATTATTTATGAGGTTTTCAATGAACCGGATGATGAAACCTGGCCACAAATTAAGGCGTATGCTGAAGAAGTTATTAAGGTAATAAGAAGTAATGATTCTAAAAATATTATTCTGGTTGGATCTCCTCACTGGGATCAGGATGTTCATCTTCCGGCAGCGGATCCTATTTTAGGATACACTAATATAATGTATACGATGCATTTTTACGCTGCAACGCATGGAAAAGAATTAAGGGACAGGACAGATGAAGCAATCAAAAACGGACTTCCGATTTTTATTTCAGAATCAGCCGGTATGGAGGCTACTGGAGACGGACCTTTAAATATGAATGCTTGGCAGGAATATATCGATTGGATGGAATCCCGAAAGTTAAGCTGGATTACCTGGTCGGTTTCTGATAAAGATGAAACCTGTTCAATATTGAAAAAATCTGCAAAATCGGAAGGAAAATGGAAGGATACTGATCTGAAAGAGTCAGGAATTAAAGTTCGCGAGTTTTTAATAAAATACAATGGTCAGAAGTAGTATCAGTTATTTTTAGATTTAAGAAAGCCTGTTCATTTGAACAGGCTTTCTCTATTTTAAAAGGTTTTTGACTGGTAATCTTCTAAGCTGATCTCATGTGTTTTTTTGTAGGAATTTTATCTGAATGCTTTTTAGTTGTTATTTAGTATCAATCTTTGGTAGGAATTATTTGTTTTTGTTTTATTTTTTACTTTACCCCTGTTTTTTTTAGGGTGTGTTGTTTTTTATTTTAAAAAATAGACTGAAAAAGTAGCTATTTTAGTATTTTAAAATTTATAAACCCTGTTTTTTTAGGATAAATATTGAAAAATGTGTTGTCGAATTTTTAAAAAGCCATCCTTATAAATATCAAAAAATGATTATTTTCAATTTAATTTTTGTAATCCGTAATTCTGCTTTCAAAATATCAAAAAAGTAGATTTGGATTATTCTACTCATACAAAAGTTAATAAATTCGCTGAAGAAAATGATGATGATTTAGGGAGAATTGAAATTTAAAAAAGTGAAATCCTAATTATACAACAAGAGATAAAAATTTAACTAACCAGAATCAATTTAATAACTAAAACCAATTTACACATGAAAAAATTATTATGTATTTTATCATTAGCCTTAACAACAAGTTTTGCATTCGCTCAAGATGAAACCTCAGAAACTACTCCTTTAGAAATTACAGGTTCAGGGGATATATATTACAAATATGATTTTGCTAAAGTGCCTAATATCCCAACAAGTTTCGCAACAGATCAGAATTCAGTTTCTTTAGGAATGCTAGATATTGCTTTGAAGAAAAAAATAAAAAATATTTCTTTTGTTGGTGAAATTTCTTTTGGGCCAAGAGGTCAATACCAATCTTTGCCAAATGGTGATGGAAGTACTTCAAATGCGGACAATTCGTTCCACATCCAAAACTTGTATGCAAGCTATGCAGTTACTGATAAACTTAGTCTGACTGCAGGTTATATGGGGACATTTATTGGATACGAGGTGATATCACCTGTAGGTAACTTTCACTACTCTACTTCTTATTTATTCACTAATGGACCATTTCAAAATGCAGGTGTTAAAGCAAATTATGCTATAACTGAGAAATTTGGTGCAATGTTAGGTGTATTTAATGACTCCTGGAATACCTACAAAGCCGATTCGCAAAAAGGATTAAATGCCGTAGGGGGTCAATTATCTTACGTAACTGATAAAGCAAGTGCTTATTTGAACTTTATGGATGGATCTGTAAGTGGTACTATTGTCGATTTGACTGCCACATTTCAATTAACGGATAAATTTAAATTAGGTTTAAATGCAGCTGATTTTTCAAACGAAGGTGATGTTGGTTATACAGGAGGAGCTTTATATCCATCTTATGCAATTAGTGATGCTTTTGCTTTAGGAGTGCGTGCAGAATACTTTAAATCCAAAGAAGGTTCTTTAGATACAGATGTTACAGCTTTTACTTTATCAGGAAATTACAAGATAAACGGTTTGACTATTATTCCTGAATTTAGACTTGATTCTAATTCAGATGAAGTTATGTTTGTGGATTCTGATTTAGCTCCTGCAAAATCGGCTTCTCAGGTACTTATAGCTTTAGTTTACGGATTCTAATATTTAACATTAAAACATACTCTTTCTGAAAAGAGATAAAGATTGATATTTTTTTTTTTTTTTGGAAGCTGTCAAAAATTATAAATTTTTGGCAGCTTTTTTTATTGGTGCTATTCGAAATGATTTGTTTCAAATCAAGCTATGTTGGTTAATAGTATAATCTTACTTCGATATTGTTCTAAGAGTTGTGTTTTTTGCTTAATATGTCTTCTAAATTTAGATTAAATAGCAAATATGTAAGAGACGTTATTCCGAATCGAAATGTGATTCATGAAAGATTTTATAGTTTATTTTTTTAACTCACTCAAATTATTATAACTATAAAGAAAAGTATAAAACGTGTATATGAGCTAGTTTTAGTTCCTGTAAATAGCAAATTTTGTATTCTTACGTTTAGATGTATAAATATGTTTAAAACATTAGATAAATTGTGCCTTTAATTATGAATTAAATAAGTAATAATTACTAAAAAGGCTCGGATTAGTTTTCAATAAAAAAAATGCGTTCTGAATGATCAAAAACGCATTTTTTAAAGTTTATTTATTTGCTATTGAACTTGCTTTTTATAAATCGAATAGATAGTATCAATAGTTTTACGGTCTAAAACAGAACTTGTGTCAGTTTGGATGTAATGCAATTTAAAAGCCTGAATCGCTGCTGAAAGATTTTTGGTGTTGTAACCAATAATTCGCAGGGCAGGTTCGATTTTAAAATCAAAAGGAGCTTCTTCTAAAATCTCATCGGGCCATATTCCAAAGCCTTTTTCTGCTAATGTTTTCCATGGAAATAAGGCACTCGGGTCTTGTTTTCTGCCTGGGGCAATATCAGCATGGCCTAATATGTTTTGCGTCGGAATGTTATAATCTTTTTTCAATTTGGTCAAAAGAGCAACTAAGCTACTGATTTGTGCTTCTGTAAAAGGTTTGAAACCATTATTGTCAAGTTCGATGCCTATTGAAGAAGAATTTAAATCAGTGTTTTTACCCCAGCTAGAGGCTCCGGCGTGCCAGGCTCTCAAATAATCATTGAGCATCTGAACAACTTTTCCGTTTTCAGAAATGATATAATGGGCACTAACCTGTGTTCTGGTTTTTGTAAATGTACTTATAGTTTGTTGCAAAGAATCTTGTGCAGTATGGTGAATAATGACAAAACTTGGTTTTCTTAAATTAAAATTGACAGTTCCTACCCATTCTGTGTTAATACCATTCAATAAAACGGTAGATCCAGTTTTTGAAAGTGTATCTTTTACTATTCCCAATTGTGAAGCATAAGTAGTATCAATAACTACGGGTGGTACAACAGGTGGTATAGGCTGAACTTCTTTACTTGTAATTTGAGTTTCTAAAGTTTTAAGTTTTTGGTCGTAAACTTTCTCAGTAGTTTTATATGGATTTTTTGTTCCGCAGGAAGTAATAATAATAGTTGAAATCAGATAATAAAAATGTTTTTTTAACATGTTTTAATTACATTTATGGTTAAGTATAGAGAGTTTATTCTGCAGGCTTTGTTTCCTCAGTATCTTCTTTTACTTCCTTTTTGTCTTTCTTCTTTTTTGATTTTGTTTTTTTGATTTCTTTAAAATTACTCATAAAAGTGGTGTACTTTTCTACTTGTGCTGGATTTAAAAAAGCGGTTATTTTTTTTGTAGTAGCCTCTCTTAGTGCATTTATCTGCTCAATTTTCTGATCCTGACTGCTGCTTTCATTTTTTAACAGAACACCTTGCTCTCTCATGCTGTCAGCTAAAACATTTGTAATCGCAATAACCTGCAATTCATCAAGATTTACTTCAGGTTTCATCTGTTCTACAATTTTAGCAGCTGTTTCCTCAACGGGTACTTCTTTTGGTTTACTCGGACTGCTTTGCGGACCCTGCATCATACTTCTGTCCATGCCCATTCCACCGCCTCTTCCGCCATAGCCATTACCATAGCCGTTGTTATATCCGTTTCCATATTGAGCCGAAACAAAATTTATGCTTAATAAAAAAACTAAAAGAAAAAAAGATTGTATAAGTTTCATAAAAGTACTTCTAAATTGAAATTAAAAAATCTGTTACGGTAAATTTAAGCAGGTTCTCCGTATAAATCAAATTCTGTTGCTTCTATTATCCTTATATTAACAAATTCGCCAGTTTTAACATAATGTTTTGATGCATCTATCAAAACTTCATTGTCAACATCGGGACTGTCAAACTCTGTTCTTCCTACAAAATGAGCACCTTCTTTTCTGTCAATGATACATTTGTAAACCTGCCCTACTTTTTCCTGATTCAAATCCCATGAAATCTGCGATTGCAATTCCATAATCTCATTGGCTCTGGCTTGTTTTACATCTGCAGGTACATCATCTTCTAATTGGTAAGCATGAGTGTTTTCTTCATGAGAGTATGCAAAACAACCCATTCTGTCAAATTTCATTTCCTGAACAAAATCTTTCAAAATCTCAAAATCTTCCTGAGTTTCTCCGGGATATCCAACAATTAATGTCGTTCTGATTGCCATTCCCGGAACAGCAGCTCTAAAATCTTTCAATAACTGAGTAGTTTTAGCCTGAGTTGTTCCGCGGCGCATCGATTTTAAAATGCTGTCAGATATATGTTGTAACGGAATATCAATGTAATTGCAGATTTTTGGTTCACGTTTCATTAATTCCAAAACATCCATCGGGAAACCAGTAGGATAGGCATAGTGTAGACGAATCCACTCAATTCCTTCAACTGTTGCCAATGCTTCTAAAAGTTCTGCCAGATTTCTCTTTTTATAAAGATCAAGACCATAATAAGTTAAATCCTGAGCAATCAGAATCAATTCTTTTACTCCGTTTTTAGCTAAACCTTGTGCTTCCTTAACTAATTTTTCAATTGGTTGCGAAACATGGGAACCGCGCATTAGTGGAATAGCGCAGAAGCTGCATGGTCTGTCACAGCCTTCAGCAATTTTTAAATAGGCGTAATTTTTTGGAGTAGTTGTTAAGCGTTCTCCTAATAATTCATGTTTATAATCTGCTCCTAAAGCTTTTAAAAGCTGAGGCAGTTCTGTAGTTCCAAAATATTGATCTACATTCGGAATTTCTTTTTCTAAATCAGGTCTGTAGCGTTCAGATAAACATCCAGTTACAAATACCTTGTCTACTAAACCTTTGTCTTTTTTATCGGCATATTCCAAAATCATGTTTACTGATTCTGCTTTTGCATTGTCAATAAAACCACAGGTGTTGATTACGATAATGTTTCCTTCTTCTTTTTCAGGGGCTTCATGTTGTACCTCTTTGCCATTGGCACGAAGCTGACCCATAAGCACTTCACTGTCATATACATTTTTTGAACACCCAAGAGTGATTACGTTAATTTTGTTCTTTTTTAAAGACTTGGTTCTCATACTATTATAAATTGGAGTGCAAAATTACACTTTTTTATTCAAACACCGCTTGTTTAGGTTTTCATTTAGGCGTTTTTTATGAAGCTAATCCTGCTGTCCGCTATATCTTTTGTGGTGAACCCCACCACAAAAGGATGCCGCTTCCATCAGGGCTAAAAAAAATCCGCCAGGTAAAGACCAGACGGAAATCTTCATTCCTCTATTTTAATTTCTAATTACAATTCAAATAATAAAGTAAGCGTGACATTGTTAAGTTTGGATGTAATGTTTGCTGCACCATCAAATAATCCAGCCTCAAAAAAGCGCTGATTTGAGTCTCTTTCAGTGTATGAATAAGCCAAATCTAATTTGGTGGATCCGAAATTATATCCTAAACCTGCTGAGTAGCTGTTTAGGTCACCAATTGTTTTTTCATCTTTATATGGACTTCCTTCAAAACGATAACCACCACGTAGGCTAACTCGCTTGATTTTGAATTCACCACCAATTCTGAGTTCTCCATTTGAAGTTAGTTCACTGTTCATGGTGTCATTTAAATCTCTAAATCCAGAATTATTGGTTGGTTTAAACTTAGTATTTGCATAATCCTTAATAGAATAATCAATACTAATTAGTCCTGATTTTCCAAAGATATATGCGCCGCTAAAAGTGAATTTCCCCGGAGTTTGCAAAGTGTAAGAATCATATATATTGATTATATCAGGAAAAACCTCCGCATTAAGTTCAGGACCGCCATCTGCTTGTCTCGTGGTAAAAAGACTTTGAGAAATTTCATCATATAATTCATACCAGGTGTTTGATTCATACGCTATTCCAAGCCTAAATGCTTCAGTAACTTTGCCAATAGCTCCTAATTGAAAAGAAAAGCCGTTTCCGTAGGTGTATAATTCATTATTGAAACGCAATTGAGATATCGTTTCTCTTGATTCAAGCGGATTATCATTTTGTTCATAAAAACTGCTGGACCTTCTATAGTCGGTAACATGAACATTTAGATTGGCTCCCAGATAAATTCTGTCTTTGTAGGAAGTTGCAATGTTAAAGCTTAATTTGCTATTATATCCTCTGCTGTAAATTTCGTTTTCCTGATAAAAATCGCGATCTCTTTGGATATAGCCTTTAGGGATATTTGTATGATAGGGACTGTTTGGGGCGTTTGTATCAGGATCTATTATAAAGCCCTGATATCCTAAATACGCTTGTTGAGCAGTATATCCTGTTAAGTTTGGGTATTGTCCGTTTGGTAAACTTGATCCTAAATTCCGGTAAGTGTTATTAATGTCATTATTGGCAATGAGATCAAAAGGTACTGGCGCTCCTCCATTGCCATAATTCGCATAATCTAAAAAATAACCGTCTATAGAGTTTTCAGGATTAGTTCCGGCTGAAAAAATATTATTGTTGAAATTATTCGTGTTTTCATAGGTAGCTCCAATTGCAATTTTTTTCCAGTTACTATTCGGATTACGATCATTAAAGACAAAAATAGCTCCGGCTTGGTTTAGAATAAAAGAGTTTTTCTTGTCGTTGGTCTGGTTACTAAAATAATCAGAATTATTTTTGATATTTTGATTACTAAAAGTTAGACCAACCTGATTGTTCAAAAAAATAGCAGATCCTGCAGGGTTGACAGATAAAGATGATAAATCTCCGCCAAGTGCTCCAAAGGCACCACCCATTGCTCTAAAACGGGCGGTTCCTGCTATATTGTCTTGTGCGTATCGTATAGCGTCAGAAACTTCCTGAGAATTTGAGACGCTGACAGTTAGTCCTGTAAAAAGTAGGAAGAGTATTTTTTTCATTTTGGTTTAATTTAGTATTTACTTAGATGGCCAAAGAAGTAAAATGTTACCTTCTTCCGCCTCCACCGCCGTATGATCTTCCGCCACCGCCACTGCCGCTAGACGATCTCATGCTTCCGCCGCCTCCGCTGCTGTTGTAGGAACGAGACGATGAAGAGCTGGGTGTCGAATAGCTTCTGGACGAATTGTTACTGCTATTGTTGTAATTGTAGTTTCTATTGGTAGTTGTGTTTGATCTTCTTCCTGAGTCATAACTACTGTTGCTTGGAGCTGAGCTCCTTCTGTCTGTAAATGTAGGGTTTGATCTTCTGTTTACAGAGGATTCTCTTCTATAATCTGAATAGCTGTTTTGTCTGTTTGAGTAGCTTCTGTTAGTGGTGTAATTTCTGTTAGAAGTATAGTTTCTATTTGTATTATAGCTTCTGTTAGAAGTGTAATTTCTATTAGTGTTATAACTTCTGTTGGAAGTATAATTTCTTCCGCCATAATATGCAGTAGATCCTCTTCTTCCGTAATTATAAGAGTAGTTATTATATCCGTAACCACCTCCCCAATATCCATAACCAGGCCCCCAGTATCCGGAATATGCCCATCCTGGACCCCAGTAACCAGGGTATCCCCAACCATAACCAGGGTATCCCCAGAAGTTGCCGCCGTAACCCCATCCATAATAAGGGTATCCCCATCCGAAACCGAATCCCGCGGACCAGAAAGGATCAGAATACACATTAACAGATACTTCAGAATTGCTGCTTCCCCATGCAGGATAAGCTGTTGCTGAAGCAACCTGTATGCTGTCGTTTTCTGCATAACTGCCGTAGCTGTCTACATCAGTGAATATTTCAGTAGGCATTCCGTCATTTTGCAGTGATTTAAAATAATCTTTATATTGATTATTTGTAGAATTTGTCTGTGCATAAGTGGTTGAGTTACCGTAAACCCCATCATTATTATAGGATGAATTTTGGTAAGAGCCACAAGATGTTAGTAGTAAACTCAGTATTCCAATGGTATAAAAATAAACTGAATTTTGTCGGAGGTATATAGAAGTTTTCATATCTGTGGTGTTTTTTATTGTTGCACATTACAAAAATAGTTAGTTTTGCGAAACTATTTAGTTAAAAAAAATAAAACAAAATTTGTGCCAAACTATTCAATATGAGCAAGAACCTCACTACAAGATCAGAAGATTATTCGAAATGGTATAACGAGCTGGTTGTTAAAGCAGATTTAGCTGAAAATTCAGGAGTTAGAGGATGTATGGTAATTAAACCATACGGATATGCTATTTGGGAAAAAATGCAGGCTGAGTTAGACAGAATGTTTAAAGAAACTGGACATCAAAACGCATACTTTCCTTTATTTGTGCCAAAAAGCATGTTTGAGGCTGAAGAAAAAAATGCAGAAGGATTTGCAAAAGAATGTGCTATCGTAACACATTACAGATTAAAAAATGATCCTGACAAACAAGGGAAATTAATGGTTGATCCGAATGCTAAATTAGAGGAGGAACTTATTGTTCGTCCAACAAGTGAGGCAATTATCTGGTCTACATATAAAGGGTGGGTACAGTCTTATAGAGATTTGCCTTTGTTGATTAATCAATGGGCTAATGTAGTGCGTTGGGAAATGCGTACACGTTTGTTTTTAAGAACTGCGGAGTTTTTATGGCAGGAAGGACATACGGCTCATGCAACAAAAGCTGAAGCAGTAGAGGAGTCTGAAAAAATGATGAACGTTTATGCTGATTTTGTGGAAAACTTTATGGCGATTCCGGTTGTAAAAGGTATAAAAACTGAAACGGAGCGTTTTGCCGGAGCTGATGAGACGTATTGTATTGAAGCTTTAATGCAGGACGGAAAAGCATTGCAGGCGGGAACATCTCACTTTTTAGGGCAGAATTTTGCTAAAGCATTTGATGTAAAGTTTGCTAATGCAGAAGGGAAACAAGAGTATGTTTGGGGTACCTCATGGGGGGTTTCAACTCGTTTAATGGGGGCTTTGGTAATGACACACTCTGATGATCAGGGATTGGTTTTGCCTCCAAATCTAGCACCTATACAAGTTGTAATTGTGCCAATTTACAAAACAGATGATCAATTAGCTGAAATTACGGTTGCAGTTAATGACTTAACGGCTAAGCTTAAAAAGTTAAGGATTTCAGTTAAATATGACGACAGGACTACACAAAAACCAGGATTTAAGTTTGCTGAATGGGAATTAAAAGGAGTGCCGGTTCGAATTGCAGTAGGTCCAAAAGATTTAGAAAACGGTACTTTTGAGGTTGCGAGACGTGATACATTGACAAAAGAGACAGTTTCTGGCGAAGGAATCGTGAATTATGTAAATGATCTTTTAGAACAGATTCAGGCCGATTTATTCAATAAAGCATTAGACTATCGAAATCAACATATTACCGAAGTGAATAGTTTTGAGGAATTTAAGGACGTTTTAGATGGTAAAGGAGGTTTTGTTTCGGCTCATTGGGATGGGACAGCTGCTACTGAAGAGAAAATAAAAGACTTGACAAAAGCTACAATTCGTTGTATACCTTTAAGTCATGTAGAAGAGGCGGGAAGCTGTGTGTTTACTGGAAATCCTTCTACAAAAAGAGTGTTATTTGCTAAGGCATATTAAAAAAAATATTTTTTTTTGCTTCAACTATTGTGCAACTAAAAAATAGATGTATCTTTGCATCCGCATTAGAGAAGCATGGTCCGTTCGTCTATCGGTTAGGACGCCAGGTTTTCATCCTGGTAAGGGGGGTTCGATTCCCCCACGGACTACAAGTTATATTGCATATTGAAAGTTTTCAGCTTAGAAATTAAGGTCCGTTCGTCTATCGGTTAGGACGCCAGGTTTTCATCCTGGTAAGGGGGGTTCGATTCCCCCACGGACTACAAAATAGTTGTAAATAAGTTTTATAAAATAAAAATTGGTGTCTCTGTTTTTATTTTATTAGTTAAAACCAAAGTGATTGTTTAGCAGTTGTGGGAGGTTTTTCTTTTTTAACTAGTATTTATAATAATTATTACATCTAAAATTAAAAGAAATGGCAAATCATAAGTCAGCATTAAAAAGAATCAGAAGTAACGAAAAAAGAAGAGTTCTTAACAGATATCAGCATAAAACTACTCGTAATGCTATCAAAGCGTTAAGATTATCTACCGATAAAACTGATGCTGCTGCAAAATTATCAACTGTAATCTCTATGATTGATAAATTAGCTAAAAAGAACATCATCCACGATAACAAAGCTTCTAACCTGAAGTCAAAATTAACGAAACATGTTGCTAAATTGTAATTAAATTCAATTTATCAAATATATATAAAAGTCCTCTTTTGAGGACTTTTTTTTGTTTTTATCAAATTGAGTAATAACGTTTATAATTAAATAAATTAAAGAAATAAAGCGTCAGATGGACTTAATTACTAATTTTGCATTCTAAACTATATGTCAGATGAACACTCATTTGTTTAAAGAAAGCCCTTTCAGAACTATAATATCATTTCATAAACTAATTGAATCTTTCGAAGAAATTGCCATGTCAGATGTTGATTATCGATCAAATTATGCAAAAGCAATTCTAAAGGAAATAGAACCTCTGCCGGAATTTAGGACAGGAATTGAAGATTATAATATTATTCAGAAAAATGAAAATCTGATAAAGAACCTGTTAGCAGATTTATTCCCAACAGCTTTAACGAATAACGAAATTAAAGCAGTTACCATTCCTTTTCAGAACTTAACATTTAATTATACAGAGCGATTCAGGAAAATTTTGAACAATGCGGGTTCAAAATTTGATATGGAAATTCGTGATTTTGATGATCATCAGTTTTATATTAATAATTGCTGTCTTATTTTAAGCTACTATTACAAAAAACACATAGATTTTAATAAGCCCTTTTTTTACGACATACCAGATGAAAACGGAGTGGAAAGACATTACCGTATTTTGTATAATGCTGATTTTATGGAAATTATTCCAGCCGAAAATTCAGTGGAATTGTCACAGGATGATATCGATTTGTTAATCGACAACTATAATGATATTGAATTATGGAAATCAAAGTTTCCGGTTGGAAGCTGGATTTTAAAAGGTTTTGGAATTATATCTTTATTTGATGCAACTACAGAAAATGCCGTTTCTAATTTAAAAAGTAATCTGTTAAAGCCAGATGATACAGTTACTCCAACGGATATTATTGAGTCTATTTTTATATCATTATTTAAGATTCCGGGATTAAGATTCGGATTTATAATTTACAGTCCTGAAGAAGAAAAATTTAACAGGCCGGCAAAATTTGATACCAAAATGCATAGTTTCTTACTTTCGGATAATGAGGAAGTAGATTGTAAAAATGCCCTATTTGGATGTTCTTTCGAAAACCTGTTAGATAAAAAGGAGCCTTTTGTAATTTCAAATGTAGAGAAATTTTCTCAGAAAGCCGGAAATGAAAGATTAGGAAACCATTTGCTTAATCAAAATATAAACAGTTGTATATTTGCGCCAATTGTCAAAGATGATCATTTATTAGGTGTTCTTGAAATTGTTTCTCAAAACCCAAGAGAACTCAATAGCGTAAATGCAACAAAACTAGAGTTGATTTTGCCTTATCTGACAGATACTATTGATCGTTATAATACCGATATGCAACATCAGGTTGAAGCTATTATCCAACGGGAATATACTACAATACATCCCAGTGTATATTGGAAATTTAAAAAAGAATCACAAAATTATTTCCAGAATATTAATCATTCTAAAGATTATATTTTTAAAGAAATTGTTTTTAAAGATGTGTATCCGTTATATGGACAAATTGACATTAAAGGTTCATCCGAACATAGAAATGATACGGTAAAGAAGGATTTAAAAAATCAGCTTACAGCACTTTTGGAAATTTTTGCAGGCCATAAGTCTGATGCAAATTTAATGTTGTTAGAACAGCGAAAGTTTGAATTAGAATCAATGCTTCAGGAATTGGAATTACCTTTAAAAGCAGATACAGAACAGCATGTTCAGCATTATATTGAAGAAGAAATTCATCCTATTCTAAAAAATACGAAAGACTCGGCTAAAAGCGAAAAATTAGAACAATTGTATTTTGAGAGTCTGGATGAAAAATCTGGCTTATTTTATCAGGAAAGAAAGAAATTTGATAATGCAATGTCTATTGTAAATAAAAAATTAGCGTCTGTTTTAGACAAAAAACAAATTGAAGCCCAGCAAATCTATCCACATTATTATGAACGTTTCAAAACGGATGGTGTTGAACATAATTTATATATTGGTGCATCTATTACGCCTGCGAGAACTTTTGATATGATGTATTTACATAATCTTCGTTTATGGCAATTACAGACTTTATGTGAAATGGAATTAGAGCACCATCAACTCAAGGCTTCTTTGCCATACGAATTGGATGTAACGTCTCTGATTTTAGTTTTTAGCGCCCCTCTTTCAATTCGTTTTAGAATGGATGAAAAACGTTTTGACGTTGATGGGACCTACAATGCTCGTTATGAAGTTGTCAAAAAAAGAATTGATAAATCAAATATCAAAGGTACAAGCGACAGGATTACAGAAAAAGAAAAAATTACAATAGTCTATACACAAAATAGTGAGGAAACGGAATATTTAAAATACATTAAATATTTGCAACACAAAAAAATTCTCGAACCTGCTATTGAACAATTTGAAGTTGAAGATTTACAAGGTGTTTCAGGATTAAGAGCAATTCGTGTAAAAGTTATAAATAATACTGAAAACCCAATTGCTCAAAAAATCACGTATCAGGACTTGTTAGATGAATTAAAATAAACCTCTAAAGGTAAATTAAATTGATTTAAATGCGATAACAAAAGCAATTACTGTAATAATAATTCCAATCATAAAAAAGTTATAAGCAATTCGGAGCAGATTATATTTTCGCTGTAAAACCAGACCTAAATAGTACAAATCTTTTATCATTGTAGAGTACAAATAATCTCGGTCTTTCAGCATTTCATTCATTGCCCAGTCGTATTCCTGTAAAGGCATTTTGTAAAAATTGCCAAAAAACATCAGATTGACTTTTTTGGCCTCAACATCTTCACGTGTAAAGAAACCTGAGGTTACTTTTGGTCTTGTCGATAAAATGGCGAAAATAATGGTAATTACACTTGACATCAGCATTATGAATGTAGGAATTACTAAATGGGCATTTTTAGGACTATCTAATTTTGGGATAATAGAAGAAAGCGCAATTGAAATAATAATTGCATTTACAGACAATAGAATATTCGCCTTGCTGTCAGCAATTCCGCTTAAACGTGTATGGTTTCCTAAAGTAACACGAAATAATGTGTCAACACCACGATCTGTTTTTTCTGATTTTTCCTTTTTTTTGGTTTCTTCTTCAACAGCAAGAGCCACTTTTGTTTCTTGTTTATTGATTTTTTTTTGAATTTTTACAAGGTTTTTTTCTTTTAAAGGCTGCCATTTTTTTTGGGCATAATCTGTGTAAAAGCGATGTTTTGTCATTAAAAAATTGAAATTTTCTGTCGCCCATTCTAAATTAGAAAAATCGACAATTCCCGTGTTTTTTAATTCAAGACGCAATAATTCACACGTGCTAGTATATTCGGGACTGATGATATGAATGAAATCTGCATCTTTAATTATCTTTTCTAAATGACTTTTAGGAATGTATTCTTTGGCTGTAGCCGAAATCAAGTCTCCAACTTTTTTTATGAATTCATCTGACTGTTTTCTTTCTTTTAAAAATTCAGCAGCAATTTTTATGCTTTCAGTTTCATGGTTTTCATATCCGCTGATATACCCCGTATCATGAAACCAGGCGGCAATTAAAAGTAATTCCCTTTCATTAGAACCTATATTTTCCTTTTCACAAAGCTCTAAAGTTGCATTAACCACACTTTGAGTATGACTAAAATTATGGTAAGAATATAAGGCAGATAGTTTATCTTTGAGTAAATTAGTAACGAAATCTTCGGATTGTTCTACTAAATTCATATAGAATATTTTTATACGACTAAATTATGAAATTGTTTTTGGATAATCATTTTATTGCCAAGATTAAAAAATTTGCTTTCGCAATATTCACTGCTTTACTTATCATTTCGTGTGCAACACATAAAGCGCAATACGGAAAAAATGTGACTGCCGGTGATACACAAAACGCAACAGATACCATAAAAATTGCACACACGTTTTATTTAGTTGGCGACGCAGGAAATGCCGATGAAGAGCAGGCTCAGCAAACTTTGCAATTGTTGCATCAAAAACTAAAAAAGTCAAATAAAAAAGCAACTTTATTGTTTTTAGGGGATAATATTTATCCAAAAGGTTTTCCTGAAAAAGGTGATGCTTCAGAGGTAGCTTTAGCAGAAGAAAAACTGACAAATCAATTAAAGTTAACCAAAGGATTTAAGGGGAAAACAATTGTGATTCCTGGAAATCACGATTGGTATAACGGAATCAAAGGCCTGGAACGTCAGGCCGATTTTGTGACCAAATATTTAAATGATAAAAAAGCATTTATGCCAAGAAAATCCTGTCCGATTGAAGATGTAAAAATTGACAGTACCACAACATTAGTTACTGTTGACAGTGAATGGTTTCTGGAAGACTGGGATAATCACCCCACGATAAATGACAATTGTGACATTAAAACCAGAGAAGATTTTTTTGATGAACTTGAAAATATTTTAAATAAAAATCAGGAGAAAACGGTCGTTTTAGCTATTCATCATCCTTTGATGAGCAACGGATCGCATGGTGGTCAGTTTTCGTTGGAAAAACAATTGTTTCCTTTAGAAAAAAAGATTCCGCTTCCGATAATCGGATCATTTATCAATTTACTTAGAAAAACGTCTGGTGCCAGTCCGCAGGATCTTCAAAACAAACAATATACTATTTATTCAAAACGGATCAAAACATTGCTGCAAAAGCAAAAGAACGTGATAGTTGTTTCCGGGCATGATCATAATCTGCAATATATCAGTAAAGAAAACATCAGGCAGATTATCAGTGGTGCCGGTTCAAAATCTGAAGCTGCAAGAGCTATTAACTCAACTGATTTCTCATACGGAGGAAATGGTTACGCAACCCTGACTTTATACAAAAGTGGTGATGCAAAAGTAGCTTTCTTTGGAAATGAAAATAATAAAGAGAAAATGCTTTTTGAACAGGAAATCATAAAGGCGAAAGAGTTTAACTGGGCTTCTGATGTTTCAAATAAATTTCCGGAAAGGATTAAATCTTCAATTTATACTCCTGAAATGACAGATAAAAGCGGGTTCCATAAATTTTTATTCGGGAAACATTACAGAAAATATTACAGTATGCCAGTTGAAGCAAAAATAGCTACAACTGACACTTTAAAGGGAGGATTAAAGCCTATTCGTGAAGGTGGCGGACACCAATCAGTTTCATTACGTATGTCTGATCCAAAAGGGCGTGAGTATGTGATGCGGGCTATGAAAAAAAGTGCTACCGTATTTTTGCAGTCTGTTGCTTTTAAGGACCAATATGTCGTGAATGATTTTCAAAACACATATACTGAGAATTTTTTGCTGGATTTTTATACTACCTCTCATCCTTATGCTCCTTTTGTAACTGCCAGTATGTCTGATCAGATAGGGCTTTCTCATACCAATCCTATTTTATATTATATTCCGAAACAGGAAGGTTTAAAAGAATTTAATTCAAACTTTGGAGATCAGTTGTATATGGTTGAAGAGCGTCCGGCAGATAATCATCTGGATGCTAAAAATTTTGGAAATCCATCTAATATTATCAGTACTGATGATATGATGAAAAATCTTCATAAAGATGAAAAATACACTGTCGATGAAAAAGAATATATCAAAGCACGGTTGTTTGATATTCTTATCGGGGATTGGGACAGACACAGTGATCAATGGCGCTGGGGCGAATATAAAAAGGGAGACAAAGTTATTTACAAACCAATTCCACGTGACCGTGATCAGGCATTTGTAAAATATGACGGTGCTTTGCTTTCGCTTTTGATGAATATTCCGGCTCTTCGTCATATGCGTACTTTTAAAGGTGATAAAATAAATGTAAAATGGCTTGGAAGAGAACCTTATCCTATGGATTTGGCTTTCCTGAGAACAGCAGAAGAAAAAGACTGGCTGGAGCAGGCTAAATATATTCAGGAAAATTTATCTGATCCTGATATTGATAAAGCTTTCAAAAATATGCCTAAAGAAGTTCAGGACGAAACGGTTGAGGATATCAAACAGAAATTAAAGAGCAGAAAAAAAGACCTTCAAAAGTATGCTTCTGAATATTTTAATGTATTAAGTCGTACGGTAATGATGGCGGGAACCGATAAAAAGGACAAATTTGTACTCAATCATAATGCAAAAAAATCGATTGAAATACAGGTTTTCAGAGTCAAAAAAGAAGGAGAGGAACTGCTTTATACCAAAACGGTAACTGATGCCAAAACCAAAAATTTGTGGATTTACGGTCTTGATGACAATGATGTTTTTCAGGTCATTGGAAATCAGAAATCAAAAATCAAGATTCGTTTGATTGGTGGTCAAAACAATGATACTTATAATATTGAAAATGGCAAAAAAGTTATTGTATACGATTTCAAATCAAAAGAAAACACGTATAATTTAGATTCTAAAACCAAAACCCAGCTTACAGATGACTATGATGTCAATTTGTATAATTATGAAAAACCTAAGTATAATGTAGTTGCGGGACTTCCAAATATTGGTTTTAATCCGGATGATGGAGTAAAAGTCGGTATCAATTTGAATTATACGGTTAATAATTTTAAGCAAAATCCATATACACAAAAACATACTTTTAACGGGTTCTATTATTTTGCCACTGGAGGATTGGAATTTAATTATGCAGCACATTTTCCGGGTTTGTTAGGTAGGTGGGTTATTGATCTGGATTCTCAATATACCACACCGAATTTCGCCATGAATTACTTTGGATATGGAAATGAGACTGAAAACGATGATAGGGACTTTGGAATGGATTTCAATAGGGTTCGTATTAGAAAATTCAGCGTTGCAGGAGCTATAAGACATGTAGGACGTTATGGAAGTGAATTTAGCCTGCAGCCAATTTTTCAAAGAATGACGGTGGAAGAAACTGATGACCGATTTATTGATTTGCCGGGAATAGTAAATCCGAAAGTATTTGATAGTCAGAATTACGGAAGCTTAAAAGTGAAATATGTTTTTAAAAATGCTGATTTTGCTGCTAAACCGACCTTGGGAATACATTTTATGATTTCAGGGATGTGGACTACAAACTTAACAGATACTGAGCAAAATTTTCCAACATTGGAAAGTATTTTAGGTTTTACACATAAAATTGATCATAACGGAAAATTAGTTTTGTCAACTTCTTTTAAAGGTAAAGCTATTTTAAACAATAATTTTGATTTTTATCACGGTGCTTTTTTAGGAGGCGATACTGATTTGCGCGGGTATAGAAACGAGCGCTTTTTAGGAGATTCATACTTTTCTCAAAGTACAGATTTGAGATTGAGCATTGGTAAAATCCATCGCACGGTTGCTCCGCTGACATACGGAATTCTAGGTGGCTTTGATTACGGAAGAATCTGGTTAGACGGAGAAAATTCCAAAAAATGGCATCAGGATTATGGGGGCGGCTTATGGCTAAATGCAATAAACATATTGACAGCAAGAATCTCTTATTTTCAGTCACCGGAAGAGCGTGGAAGAGTGGTTTTTGGTGCGGCATATAGCTTCTAGCAGAATCAAAGCAAAAGGAAAGTTTTTATAAAAAAAGTGAGATGTGAATAGGTGTTTTACCATTTCACATCTCACTTTTTACATAATAGCTAAAAACTATTGCAGCTTAAACTCATAAACATTACCGCCTACTTTATTTGTCTTTTCATCGGCAATTAATAGGGTATTATTGTCTTTAAAAACAATGGCTTCTTTTTGCGAAAAATGATTTAAACTAATTTCTGTCTGAGTTCCTTTGTGAAATAAGTCCCCAGAAAAATCTTTAAACAAAACTATTTTGTCATGGCTTAATAAAACAACTTTTTTTCCGTCAGGGCTAATAGTAGCACTTGTTAAAACACAATGATTGTAATTGGCGCATGTTTTAAATTCACCTATCCTTACCGCTTTTTGGGTTCCTGAAGCATTTTTAATTTTGTAGATAAATGCAGTTCCATCAAAACCTTTACTTCGGTTTTTGGTAAAAAGATAAAAGTAACCGTCTTGTTCAAAAAAACTTTCAACATCATAGAATAGTTCTTTTTTCTTTGGGGGAAATTCTGTCTGTTCAGGATATGAAAAAAAAACTTTATATTCAGAAAGGGCATTTTCTTTATTTAATTCGTCTTTGGCTACTTTGTAAATACACAAATCCTGACGTTCATTATCGTTATTGCCAAAGTCGCCAATGTAGATATTTCCTTCCTTGTCTTTCGTAATATCTTCCCAGTCTGTATTGACAGCATTGGTAATCGCAATGTTTTTTTCTAATTTTCCTTCTGAATTTATAGCGTAAATTTCATTTTTATTACCACTGTCCTCCAAAGTATAAATCATATTGGTTTCCGGAAAATAAGTAATTCCCGAGACTTCCTTTAATTTTTTAGGAAGTGAATAAAGCGTTTTTAAATCAGTATTAGATTGCTGTTGACAGGCCAATAAAGCAAGAGAGGTTCCAAGTAAAAAAAACTTTTTCATAAGATAAATTTTTTAAATCAGGTTAGTGTTTTTAAAATTACGGGTAATAAATTCAAAAGCAGCATTCATAATATGCCCCATTGATTTTGCATTTTTAAATTTCATATCATTGGTATAACGGTACAATTCCATTTTTAACTGATTCAAGTGTCCTTCAGTAGATATGGTATCGTGGCACATTATATTTAAAAGCTTTTTGATTCTGTTTTCTGCGGAGTGAATGCGTTTTGCTAAAATAGCACGCTCTTCATCTTTGTATTGAAAAATAGAACGTTCTTCAAGCTTTTCTTTAATGAGTTTTATCATCGGATAATTTTCCTTAAAAAACTGCGGACGATACACTTTAAAATTACCTTCATAGCATTGCTGGTCAAAATCAATTGGGCGAATTTTATATACCACCTGATCGAAATCATGGATGGGTACTATTACATAATTATAGGCACGCATATCGCCTAATAGCCTAATCATACAGCGTTCATTGAATTTTACAAACTCTTTTGCAATTTGTGCTTTTTCAGTTTCAGTACATTTATCCAGCAAAGTATCCATAAAAACATCACCTGGAATCCCGATAATGTGTTCTTCAATCAATGTATCGTTGTAAACAAGGAAATTGATTTTATCAGGTGAAAGGATATCTTCTAATTCCAGTCCGTAAATTCTGGAAGCATCTGCTTTTTTGATGTAAAAGTGAACATAATTATCGTTGAGAATGTTTCGAACTTTTATACGGAAAGGTTTCGAATTACCAAATGTGCAGTAATCAATGGCGTCAATATTAAGAAACTGAATGATTTCGCTATTCCCGTCAGAATGCAAAAGAGAATATATTTTTTTCAGATTGAGATCGATTTCATTTCTTTCAAATTCATTATAATAGACCCGAATCCACAAGGTGTCAACATCATTTTTATCATATACATTTACAGAGCCCGAAAAACGCAATAAATCATCATAAAACACAGAAACTTTTGAGATTCTTTCGTATCGTTCCAGATAACTTAAAAGGGATTGTGTTAAAGGGTAAGAAGGCTTTTTTAACAGCATTAATGGCTCGCTCATTTTCAATATCTTTAATGCAAATTTACATTAATTTATATTCAGGAGTAACAAAAAGAAAGTTGAATCGTCTTACTAAAAAATAAAACCGAAATAAATTTGGAAACCATACTTACAATTGAGAATCTTCATAAAAGATATGGGCGAATTCAAGCCTTAAGAAATATATCTTTTGAAATACAAAAAGGACGCGTTTATGGTATTTTAGGACCAAACGGAAGCGGAAAATCAACAACTTTAGGAATTGTTCTGAATGTTATAAACCGAACCTCAGGCATTTATAGCTGGTTCGGGGGGAAAATGCAGACTCACGAAGCTTTGAAAAAGGTGGGTGCTATAATTGAAAGACCTAATTTTTATCCTTACATGACGGCCGAAGAAAACCTGAAGCTGGTCTGCAAAATAAAAAGCATTGATTATTCTAAAATTAATGAAAAGCTTGATTTAGTTGGTTTGACAGAAAGAAAGAATAGTAAATTCAGTACTTTTTCACTCGGAATGAAGCAGCGTCTTGCCATTGCTTCAGCACTTTTAAATGATCCTGAGATTCTAATTTTGGATGAACCTACAAATGGTTTAGATCCGCAGGGAATTCATCAGATTCGGGATATTATTAAAAAAATTGCTTCACAGGGAACGACTATTTTACTGGCTTCACATTTATTGGACGAAGTTGAAAAAGTTTGTTCGCACGTAGTGGTTTTGCGAAAAGGAGAGATGCTGTATTCAGGATCTGTAGACGGAATGTCTGCAAATGAAGGTTTCTTTGAACTTCAGTCGGAGGACAATGAAGCTTTGAAATCGGTTTTGGATGACCATCCTGCTGTTGACAGAATTACAGAAGAGGACGGCAAAATTTTGGTTTACTTAAAGTCGGAGTTATCTGCTGCTCATTTAAATCAATTTTTATTTTCTAAAAACATTGCACTAAGTCATTTAGTGAAGCGTAAAAACAGTTTAGAAGCCCAATTTTTAGAATTAACCAAAAACGCCAGCGTCCAAAATAACTAACCATGAACAGACTTATCTCTATAGAATTACAAAAAATCTGGAAAAACAAAGCCAGTAAAGTATTGACATTAACTTATTTCATTTTACTTTCATTCATAGCTTTAATTGCTTCCATAAAATTTGATTTGGGGATTTTTAAATTCCATTTAGCAGAAATGGGGATTTTTAACTTCCCGTTTATTTGGCACTTTAATACTTATATTGCTGCCTGGCTGAAATTTTTTCTGGCCATTGTTATTGTTTCTATGATGGCAAATGAATACAGTTACGGTACTTTAAAACAGAATTTGATTGATGGACTAAGCAAAAAAGAATTTGTGTTGTCTAAATTTTTGACCGTAATACTTTTTGCTTTGGGTTCTACTGTTTTCGTTTTTGTGATGAGTTTAATTCTGGGTTTATGTTTTTCATCTTATAATGAGTTCGATGTAATTTTAATGGATTTAGATTATCTGTTAGCTTTTTTTGTTAAGTTGACAGGTTTCTTTTCTTTTTGTTTGTTTTTGGGGATTTTAGTAAAACGTTCGGCTTTTGCATTAGGTTTTCTTTTAGTATGGCTTTTTATTGAATCTATTGCTAGAGGGGTTTTAGCATTTTGGGTCTTTCCTAACAGCAATATTGATGAAAAAATTACTCAGTTTTTTCCATTAGAAGCGATGTCAAATTTAATTGTTGAGCCATTCACAAGATTGTCAGTAATCAAAACTATTGGTACGCAAATGGGAGTTGAAAATGTTAAAGATTACAGTGTTGACTATTTTTCAGTTTTAATTGTTCTGGTCTGGACTTTTTTGTTTGTTTACTTTTCATATAAATTATTGAAGAAAAGGGATTTGTAGCGTTGCTCATAATGTAGTTTTTTTCAGATTATTTGAATATATTTCCAGAAATAGTTTTGTGAAATCGGTAAAAAAAATGTTCTAATTTTAAAAGTAATGCAAAAATTATTACTTTTAAAATATGCTAAAAAAAATACTTTTATATCTTTTTTTACTATTTGCACCTTTTTTGAGTTTTTCACAGTTTAGCAAAACTCATTATATTCCACCCGTAGTGGCTTCAGCTGGTGTGCCTGTAGGCGAGCAGTATATCTATATTTCCACTCCAAGTTTAACTCCGGTTAAATTTAGTATAAACGAATTAGGCGGAACAACCATTATCGGTACAGTTTCCCGGGATGTACCTTATATTTTTGATATTAATGCACACAATGCAAATCAGCTGGTTCTTGAAGAATTCGATGTAAGTAGTATTATGTCGAACCGTGGCTATACTATTGAAGCATCAGATGTTGTGTATGCAACAGTAAGGATTGTTGACAGAACAGAAAATCAATCAAGTGAAATAGTTTCAAAAGGGTTGGCTGCATTGGGAACCCAATTTAGAATTAGTGGGCTTACCAATAAATTAAATAAAGGTTATTCAGACAGACATCTGACGTTTGCATCAGTATTGGCAACTGAAAACAATACGGTAGTCAACTTTAATGATATCAAGACGGGAGCAGTTTTAATCAATAATACTATTAAGGGAAACTCTGTCTCAAGTATAACTTTAAATAGCGGGGAGAGCTATACTATTGCAGTTCAGGGGCCAACTCCGGCCAATAATGATGCATTAATTGGAGCTTTAATTTCTTCGAATAAGCCTATAGCTGTAAACTGTGGCTCCTTTGCAGGGTCTAATGGTGAAGTAAGCAATAATATAGATTTAGGGTTCGATCAGATTGTTTCTGCAGAAAGAACAGGGACCGATTACATTTTTATTAAAAGTACGGGTTCACAAAATGTTGAAAAAGTGATTTTAATCGCTCATGAAGATAATACCGAAATATTTTTGAATGGATCTTCAACTCCAGATTATACTATCAATGCCGGGGAATACGTTTCACTTTTAGGTTCTGATTATAACATTCATGGTAACTTGTATGTCCACTCTAGCAAAAATATTTTTGCCTATCAAAGTATTGGGGATGCTGCAAGAGGAGATGAAGCTAATCAGGAAATGTTTTTTGTGCCTCCATTAAGTTGCCAGACTCCAAAATCTATTGACAATATTCCTTCAATTGAGTCAATAGGAAATCGTGTTTTTACTGGAAGGGTTACACTTACGACGAAAAAAGGTTCAGATTTAAATTTTATAATTGATAAAATCCCTTATACTTTAGCTTCACTGCTTCCGGAAGTAAAGGTTTTTGGCCCAACTGCCGTAACAGGAAATACAGAATATGAATGTTATGTACTCACCGGACTAAAAGGTAATGTTTCTGTTTTTTCTACTTCTCAATTGTATCTGGCTGCATATGGCAGTGATGGTGCGGCAACATTTGGAGGGTACTACTCAGGCTTTACATTTAAACCCGAAATCAATTTTCAACAATTAAGTGTGAGCCAGTCAGGCTGTATTCCTAATGTCAGGCTTAATGTAAGTTCTGTTGCCGGATTTGATGTGTTTCAATGGTATTTTAACAACGCCGAAATTCCGGGAGCTAATTCAAACAGCTATTCACCAACACAGCCGGGATACTACAAAGTAAGAGCGACATTGTCAGCCTGTGGGACAGAATTTTTTTCGGATGAAATTCCGGTTAGCGATTGTCCGGCAGATATGGATAATGACAAAATCAATGATAATATAGATCTGGATAATGATGCAGATGGAATAGCCAATTGTACTGAATCGTTTGGGAATCAGAATATCGATCATTCTAATTTAAGTTCTAATGTAATTTCCGTAGCCGGTGCTTACACGAATTTATTTTCAGGAGTTGTAACGACTTCAGTGACAGCGAGCAGCGTACCTTTTTTAGGAAATCCTGACGGAAGTTTTGTCAGTGAAGTACCAGCCGGAAAAACGAACTGGGTAAAATATACGATGACTTTTGCTAAGCCTGCTTCAGTTGGACTCTATTATATTTCAGCAGGAAATGCTTCTGATTTGCTAAATTCTACTGCTGAATATGTTGTGAATTCAGAAATCAACAAAACAATAACGGTGTTGAATCCAAACAACCAACTGTTGATAGATACCAATTATGACGGTTTTTATGAAAGCGGTGTAACTGAATTTTCATCCTTTGAAATTCGTTTCAGATTAAATGGTGCAGTTCCATTAGCAGCTGGTACAGGAACTTTTAAATTTTTAACGAATCAGTCTAAAATGATTAGTTTTAAGCATCAAAATTTATCCGACACAGCTCTAAATAAAACATCCTTACAGTTTTATTTAGCTTGTGTTCCTAAAGATTCTGATGGTGATGGAATTTCAGATCAGTTAGATTTAGATAGTGATAATGATGGTATTCCGGATGCTGTTGAAGCACAGGGGGTAAACTTAAAAGTCGCATCTAATGTTGATGCCAATCATGATGGAATAGACGATGTTTATGGAAACGGGTTAATACCAGCAGATTTCGACAATGATACTATTCCAAATTATTTAGATTTGGATAGCGATAATGACGGAATTTACGATTTAACAGAATCTGGAAGTAATGCTGCAGATACAAATCTAAACGGCATAATTGATGGGAATAATTTCGGAGCAAACGGATTAGCAAATGCTGTAGAAACTACTCCCGAAAGTGGAAAATTAAATTACAGTATAACAGATACTGATTCAGACAGTATTTATAATTATATTGAGCTTGACAGTGATAATGATTTGTGTTCAGACGTTATAGAAGCCGGATTTATTGATGGTAATAATGATCATTTTTTGGGATCGGTTTCTCCTCCATCGGTAAATAAAAATGGTATTGTTACAAGTGGCACAGGCTATGCGAATCCAAATTTAAATTATACGATTGCTGCGCCTATTATTATTGATAAACAACCCGAAAGTAAATCGGTTTGTGAATTGCAAAATGCAGTTTTTACAGTCACGGCTGCCTCAATTACCGGTTATCAATGGCAGGTTTCTGTTAATAATGGCTCAACATGGGCTGATTTGATTAATAATGCAACATATGCAGGAGTAAATACATTATCATTGACAGTTTCAGGTGTTATAAAAACTATGGATACTTATCGATATAGAGTGTTTTTGAACCGGACAGGCAATTCATGCGGATTATATTCGAATGCTGCAACTTTGACAATATTAGCTTTACCAACGGTTAATTCTCCAGTTACTATGGTGCAGTGTGATGATGATACGGATGGTATTTCTACATTTAATCTGACACAGAAGAATAATGATATTTCAGCCAATTCAGCATTAGAAAAATTCAGTTACTACACCACCTTTGCAGGAGCAGAATCAAAAGACAACTTATCATTAATTGCAAATCCTTTACTTTACATTACTTCAGACAGATCTATTTATGTTCGTACTGAAAATATAAATGGGTGTTTTAGTGTTTCACAGTTGAATCTTGTAGTGTCTGTTACTCAGATTCCGAATAGCTTTCAAATTCAGGATTATCAGGTTTGTGATGATTTAATAGACGGAGTCAGCACAGATACAGATGGTATTTCTAATTTTGATTTTAGCAATGTAGCACAGGAGATTAAAAATACACTTCCGTTTCCTGCATCAAATTACATTGTAAATTACTATAGAAATGAAACAGATTTTTTGACTGAAACAGATGCTTCAGGAAATTCATTAGCGATTACAGGTATTTCAAATTATAGAAACACCGGATATCCAAATAATCAGAAAATATGGGCAAGGGTCGAAAATTCCTTGTCTAATGAGTGTTTTGGATTTACAACTTTTAATTTAATAGTAAATCCATTTCCAAATATAGATTTAAATACAGATGGTCTGGAAAATGAAATTGTCTGTAATAATCTGCCGGAATTTAAGGTGAAGCTTGAAGCAGGGATTAATGATGGTACATCAATAAATAACTATACATATCAATGGTATTTGGATGGGAATGTAATTCCGGGGGCAACATTTTATTCGATAGAAGTTAATAAAGAAGGAACCTATAGTGTTGAGGTAAAAAACACAAATAATTGTTCCAGAAACAGAATTATAAAAGTTGTGGCATCAGACATAGCTGATATTAAAGAGATTAAAGTTAATGATTTAAGTGAGTATAACTCGGTTTCGATTGATGTTACAGGGCCTGGAAATTACGTCTATAGTATTAGGGATGTAAACGGACCATATCAGGATTCTAGTCTATTCCAAAATGTTGATGTTGGTTTTCATACCATTTATATAAAAGATTTAAACGGTTGCGGAATAACTGAACAAGCAATTGCAGTTCTAGGAGCTCCAAAATTTTTCACTCCAAATGGAGATGGTCATAACGATACCTGGAATGTAAAAGGTGTAAGTGCAGATTTTTATTCTAAATCAATCATTTATATTTTTGACAGATATGGAAAACTGATTAACCAGATTTCTCCTTTTGGTTCGGGTTGGGATGGCACATTTCAGGGAAATCCGATGCCGGCTGACGATTACTGGTATACTGCAAAATTTGAGGATGGCCGTGAGGCAAAAGGACATTTTAGTTTAAAAAGATAATATTGCTTTTAATTTTAAATTTCAGGTATTGTAGTAATATTAAAAAAAAATCCCAAACTCCATAATAATTGGAATTTGAGATTTTTATATTCAATTTTTAGAAAAATTATATTTTATATCTTTTTCTGTCAGTTTCACTTAAATAAATCTTTCTTAAACGAAGAGATTTTGGTGTAACTTCAACGTATTCATCTTTTTGGATATACTCTAAAGCTTCTTCTAATGAGAATTTGATAGCAGGAATGATTCTCGCTTTATCATCAGCTCCTGAAGAACGTACGTTAGAAAGTTTTTTCGTTTTAGTAACGTTAACGGTCATATCGTCGCTACGAGTGTTTTCTCCAATTACCTGACCTTCATAGATATCCTCGTTTGGATCAACGAAGAATTTGCCTCGATCTTGTAATTTATCGATAGAATAAGGAATTGCTTTTCCGTTTTCCATAGAGATTAATGAACCGTTGTTACGCCCAGGAATTTCTCCTTTGTATGGTTCGTATCCAATGAAACGGTGTGCCATAATAGCTTCACCGGCAGTTGCAGTAAGTAATTGATTTCTTAAACCGATAATTCCACGAGATGGAATGTTGAATTTAATAATCATACGCTCTCCTTTACCTTCCATAGAAAGCATTTCGCCTTTACGGATAGTTACGAATTCAACTGCTCTACCAGAAAGGTTTTCAGGTAAATCAATAGTTAATTCCTCAATTGGCTCACATTTCACACCATCAACTTCTTTGATGATAACTTGTGGCTGACCAATTTGAAGCTCGTATCCTTCTCTTCTCATTGTTTCTATAAGAACAGATAAATGAAGTACGCCACGACCAAATACCATAAATTTATCAGCAGAATCAGTTTCAGCAACACGCATTGCTAAGTTTTTCTCTAACTCTTTTGTCAGTCTTTCTCTAATATGTCTTGAAGTAACAAATTTACCTTCTTTACCAAAGAAAGGAGAATCGTTAATCGTAAACAACATACTCATAGTTGGTTCATCGATAGCAATAGTCTGCAAAGCTTCAGGATTTTCAAAATCAGCGATAGTGTCACCAATTTCAAAGCCTTCAATACCTACAACAGCACAAATATCACCAGCTATAACTTCTTCCACCTTTTTACGTCCAAGACCTTCAAAAGTGTGTAATTCCTTAATTCGTGATTTGATTACTTTTCCATCTCGTTTTACCAGAGAGATTGGCATTCCTTCTTTTAATACACCTCTTTCAAGACGGCCAATTGCGATACGGCCTGTAAAAGAAGAGAAATCCAAAGATGTAATTAGCATTTGCGGAGTTCCTTCAGAAACTTTAGGAGCAGGAACATTGGCAATAACCATGTCTAATAATGGCTCAATATTTTCAGTTTGATTTTTCCAGTCATCAGACATCCAGTTGTTTTTAGCTGAACCATAAACAGTTGGGAAATCTAATTGCTCTTCAGTAGCGCCTAATTCAAACATCAAATCAAAAACTTTTTCATGAACTTCTTCAGGTGTACAGTTTTCTTTGTCAACTTTATTGATAACTACGCAAGGCTTAAGCCCTAAATCAATTGCTTTTTGTAATACGAAACGAGTTTGAGGCATAGGACCTTCAAAGGCATCCACTAATAAACATACACCATCGGCCATGTTCAATACACGTTCTACTTCACCTCCAAAATCGGCGTGACCTGGAGTGTCAATAATATTGATTTTTGTTCCTTTATATTGAACAGAAACGTTTTTTGAAGTAATAGTAATACCTCTCTCACGTTCTAAATCGTTATTATCAAGAATTAAATCACCTGTGTTTTCGTTGTCACGAAATAATTGACAGTGATACATAATTTTATCAACCAAAGTGGTTTTACCGTGATCGACGTGGGCAATAATTGCAATGTTTCTAATAGATTCCATCTGTGATTTTTAATGGGCGCAAAGGTACACTTTATTTTGATAAAAAAAACGTTTTGAAGATAGTTTACGTAATGCCAACGAATTAGTTTAACGAAATAGTAATAATTCAATAGATTTAAACACATTTCAATTTGGTTCAGTCTGGTTTATTTGCCTATATTTGAGTAATGAAAAGTAAACCTAAACAAATTACGCTGGTATATATTATCATTTCGTTATTTATGGCTATCTTATGTCATAAATTTCTGGTTTGCTACGCTCTAAAAACGGAATTCTTTTATTTTAGTTTTCTTAAAGACATCTTTTTTATACTTTTTACGGGGTTGATTTTTAATTATATTTTAACTAAAAATGAAAGTAGGAATATTTCCATTTTAAAGAAAATGCAGCTCACTAATGAAGAGATTAAAGAGTCTAATGAAAAGTACGATATAGTTGCAAAAGCTACAAGTGATACCATATGGGACTGGAGAATCCAGGAAGATTATATTACATGGAATAAAGGAATCGAAAATGTTTTTGGATACAGGCAGTCAGATGTAGGGGCAACTTCTAAGTGGTGGTTTGATAAAATCCATCCCGAGGACAGCATCAGAATGTCTGTTAAATTATACTCTTTTATTGAGCAGAAAACCGAGAAATGGCAGGATCAGTACCGCTTCAGATGTGTTGATGGAAGCTATAAATATGTTTTGGACAGAGGTTTCCTTTTGAAAGATGAAAATGGTAAAGCTATCAGAATGATAGGAGCTATTCAGGATATCACAAAGCAAAAAGAAGAGGAACAGCGGCTTAAACTTTTAGAAACTGTAATTATCCAGTCTAAAGATTCTATCTTAATTACCGAAGCAAATTCTACTGACGGTAAAATTCCGAGGATTGTTTACGTAAACCCTGCTTTTTCCAAGATGTCCGGATACGAATCCGATGAAATCCTGGGGCAGTCGCCAAATGTTTTTAAAGGGCCAAACTCAGATTCTGAAGCATTAAAGAAAGTATTAAAAGCCATCAAAGAAGAAAAGGAATGTTTAATCGAAACCATAAGTTACAGAAAAGATAAAAAGGAGTATTGGGTTCGTTTTTCCATGATTCCAATTTTTAATTCAGAGGGTGTTTTGTCGCATTGGATATCAATTCAACAGGATATTACTGAGGAAAGGAAACTGGAAACAGAAAAAGAACATTTAATCCGTGAATTGACTCAAAACAACAAAGATTTAAAACAGTTTTCTTATATAACTTCACATAATCTGCGAGCTCCATTGTCTAATTTGATGGGGTTGTTAAATTTAATTGAGTACATACCTATTGATAATCCTGAATTACAAGAGATTCTTAATGGCTTTTATAAATCAACGTACTTGCTCAATGAAACAATCAATGATCTGGTAAAGGTTATCATTATAAAAGATAATCCTTCGATGCAGAAAGAAATGGTTTCTCTGGCTGAAGTTTTTGAAAATGTATTTGGCCAGCTATCATTTCAAATAGAAGCACATAAGCCAATAATAAAACTTAAATTGGATAAAGTTCCTTTACTTAACACTAATAAGGCATATATTGAAAGTATATTACTAAATTTGTTGACCAATTCTATAAAATATAAATCAGAGAACAGAAAATTAAAAATTTCTATAACTGCTGAGCAGATTGATCAGAAAGTTTTTTTGACCTTTACTGATAATGGAATTGGTATTGATTTAGAGAGAAACGGTGATAAAGTTTTTGGGTTATACCAAAGGTTTCATAATTATCCCGATAGTAAAGGTCTTGGGTTGTATCTGGTAAAATCCCAGGTAGAAACTATGGGTGGAACGATAAGTGTTGAAAGTGAGGTAAACAAAGGAACCTCGTTTATCATAGTATTTAAAAATTAAGTTATGCTGAAACAAATTTTATGTATTGATGACGATCCTATTACGTTAATGCTATCAAAAAAGGTAATTTCAAAGGCAGATTTTTCTGAATTAGTCATTACAGCCCAAAATGGTGAAGAAGCATTGTCGTATTTTAATGCTTTAAAGTATGGTAAAGATCAGTCAATAAAAAAACCGCAATTGATTTTTCTGGATTTAAATATGCCGGTCATGGGAGGCTGGGAATTTTTAGATCATTTTATATCATCAGATTATGATGAGTTTAATTCTATACCTGTAATTGTTTTGTCCTCAACAATTAATCCTGAAGATTTGGACAAAGCCAAAAAATATCCAATTATTATTGATTTCCTTTCTAAGCCTATAACGTTACAGATGTTGGAATATCTGAAAAATAAAATTGAATCATAAAAAAACGGCAATTAGATTTAATTGCCGTTTTTTGTTTAAGTAAGTAATAGAAAATGAATCCTTCTTAGTTTTTTTCTTCTTTATTGAAATATACTAAGTAGTAATACATTTGTTTTTCTTCATCCCAGCCTTTTTCGACAAATTTCTCTGCGCTTTCAGGATTAATAAAATCCATTTTAATCTGAATATGAGTATCCAGATTAATTACGTTTTTAATCGATTTTCTGGCGTCAGAAACGGCTGCGTTTGCAATAGGGAATGAAGTTACATCTTCGATGCTGTATTTTTCTCCTTTGTCAACTTTATAGTTTTTAAATTCTGGAATTAAGTCAGGGTTATCTAATACTTCATTTAAGAAATTTTGCTCTTCAAACTGATCATTTTTAGCGAAATAATTCACAGATCTGTTCATGAACATTACTTCTTCTTTCTTGTCTTCTGCTGGCAGAACCACATCTTTAGCGAAGTTTTGACAGAATTTCAAATACTTTTTAGTAATGAAATTTTCATCTTCAAAAGCATCCACAGATAAAAAGTGCTCCAGCCAGTAACGTGCGTCGTAACGGTTGCTGTCTACCGTTAAAATTTTGTATCCTTCTTCTTTTTTATAGTTGAAGATCAGACATCCTTTATCTAATTTACTCAGGTTGATTCCCTGCTGTAATATCATTTCAAGGTTGCTGTCTTTTTCCTCAAATTGTAAAAAATCAGATTGCAGCTCACTTTTAAAAATTCCAATTGCATCAACAACGTTGTTGTCAATACTTAAATTAGTCAGATAGGTTACATAAACTTCTCCATTTTTAATGTGCGGATGGTTTGATTGTTCGTATAAATGCTTCGTAATTTTTTTTGAAACCTCCTGAACACTGGAAGGATTTGCGAAAATTTCAGTTGCAAATTTAAACATGTCATTGTAATCCAGATCCACTTCGTGTGCAAACTGATAATAGTTTTCTTCTTTTTCCCTAAATGGTTTAAAAAAGTATTCTTTTATCAAAGGAACAATTTCATCATTTAAATTAAAGGGCTGTTCCGATAAAAAAATCGCTTCGTTTCGGCTTTTGTTTCCTACGCGATGTATCGCCAGAGTCTCGATGTGTGTATTGAAAAGGTTTATCATATTTTGAGTTACTGAGATTCTAAGTTTCTAAGATACTAAGTTATTTAAATAGTGTCTTTTAATTTTTTTATTAACGACGCTAACATTCTTTCTATCTCTCGACTATCCTCATATAAATTGTTAAATTCTTCTTCGGTTATGTAAATTATGTTTTTAGCAATTTCAAGCTGAGTCTGCATTTCAAAAATTGATCCAAGAGAAATATATAAAAATCGTAAAAAATCTTTAGTGCTTTCTCTTCCAGATCCTTCTGCAATATTACTTGGAATTGATACTGAACTTCGACGTATTTGTGAAGTTAATCCAAAAGTTTCTTCTTTTGGAAAAGTTCGTGTTACTTTATAAATTTTGGTAACTAAGGAAATTGATTTTTGCCAAACCAAGATTTTTCTAAAATGACTCATTCATTTATATTTTAAAATTAAACTTAAAAATAAGAAAAATCTTCTAAAAATAAAACTCAGTGTCTTAGGATCTCTGCACTTAGAAACTTCATGTTAATTCCAATTCTCCTCAAAACCAAAATCTTCAAAACTGTCGTCACCTTCGAACATATCAAGATCATCTTCATCTAGGTCATCTTCAAATTCACCATAGATATCATTGTGCATGTCATCAGCTTCAAAGTTTTTTTCAATGGCGTCTGATGGCATTTCACCGTGAGAGAATAAAGTTTCAGGGTAAGTAACTCCAACTTGCTCATCTTCTATCGCAGCCAATTCCACTAAGAAAGTCCACATACTGATGAAATCATAAACGTAGATAATCTTGGTATTTTCTTTATCTAAAATACTGGATAACGGATAATCACTCATGGTTCTTATTTCTCCCGGAACATCTCCAGTATCAAAAAGCGGAATTTCATCTTCCTGATTCCAGGTGTCATCACAAGTATAAAATGAAGCCACTTCTGATCCGTCAAAGCCAAAAGCGTTGAAGATTGCATTGTGTAAATCTTCAAGCGTATCGTCTTCAAGAATGGCGATGTCTCTAAAAATATCTTCTTCGGCGTCTAGAATTACTCTAAATTTATAAACCATAATCTTTGTTTTTATTGAGAGGTCAAAGGTAAAATATAAATTATGATTTATGAATTAGTAAATACGATTTGTTGAAAACATTTTAGAGAAAAATAGAAAAATTCCAAAACCAGTATGTTACTGCTTTTTCGCCAGCCGTTTTCGAATTTTGTGATAATGTTTATGATAAGTACTATGACTTGGATATGTTCTGCTGGATGTCATGTTGTTGAAAATTAATGCTGTAAAAAGCAAAATCAAAACGCCAATTAACACCGGAGAAAGTACATACATATAACCAAGATCTTTTATTTTGTCTGATCCAATAACTGCTATAAGAGCCGTTGCGCCTCCTGGTGGATGTAAAGTTTTGGTAATCTGCATTAGAATTATAGCCAGTGAAACAGCCAAAGGTGCTGCAATCCATATAATATCCGGGGCCAATTTATGAACGGTAACACCAATGAATGCTGAAACTAAATGTCCCCCAACTAAATTCCGTGGCTGGGAAAACGGACTCTGAATTATTCCGTATACAAGCACACTTGATGCTCCAAAAGAACCTATTAAATAAACCGCATCATTTCCTGAAAAATGCATCGATTGGATATAAGCCAGGATTCCAATACCGGCAAATGATCCTAAAAAGGACCAAAAATGTTCCTTGTAATCAACTAAAGTTTCTTTGTAAAGAATGTAACGTGTTTTGCGATATCCTCTTTTTATTTTTTGAACAGGCATTTTATAATTTTTTGCTTGTTATTTGTTTTTTTTCGTTATGTTTTTAAATATACTTTGCAGCAGGCTATTGTTCTGTATATTGTGTTGATCTATAGTTTGTTAGTTTTAAATTATTTTACTAAACCTGAAGAATAACTATATACAGTATATGGATAAATCATTTTTGCCGTGTATTTCGAAATTAAACAAACGACAAGAATCGGGAAAAATAAGGTGTAATCGTTTGTGAGTCCGCATACTAGAAATATAGCCGTAAAAGGTGCGTGAATACTGGCACTTAGTACTGCAGCCATTCCGATAATCATAAAGTTAACCGGAATTACATGAATCTGAAAAAAAGTATTTAAAACAGAAGCCAGTAATAATCCTAAAAAAGCCCCGATAAAAAGACTTGGTGCAAAAACGCCTCCATCACCGCCGGACGCTAATGTTATGGATGTAACAATTGGTTTTAGAAGCAATATACCAATAAAAGTTAAGGCTAAAGTGAATGTCATTATTTGATTTGGAGCAATGAAACTGGTTTTAATTGCATGATATCCCTCGCCGTATAATTGCGGAAAAATAAACAGTGAAATACTTAAAACCGCTGATCCAATTATGATTTTGTAATAATGCGTATCGATTTTTCCGAATTGAGATTTAAAAAACAAAACACAACGAGTCAGATAAACAGAATTCATTCCGGCCAAAATCCCTAAAAGAATAAAATACGGAATCGCTTTTAAATGCCAGGTTGTGATTGAGATCGCAAACAAAGGTTCTTCTTTTAGGATAGTAAGTAATCCAAAAGCAATTGTAACCGCTATGACATTTGATATGATAAATGCTCTGGTTACTTTTCTTGAAATAACTTCAAAGGCAAATAAAATTCCTGCAATTGGGCTGCTGAATAAGGCTGTAACTCCGGCAGCAACTCCTGCACAAATTAATTCGGTCTTGTATTGACGGAAAACATTTTCTTTTTCGTGAGCTACGGAGCCAATTGTTGCTGTGGCTACTACGGTAGAAACTTCTATTCCTGTTGACCCCCCAAAAATAACAGTTAACAATCCGTTGATAAAGTGAGAAGGAATTTTATAAGAAGGTAAATTTTTAGATTTAGATCCGGTACTTTCAAAAACTTCTTTGATTCCTTTGTTTTCTTTTTTCTTAAAAAGATATTGTCTTAGAAAATAAATTACAGATAATCCAAAAACCGGAAAAATGATATAAAAAATCGGATTTACCGATACTTCATGAAAGAAGATTTCTTCGTAATATTCGGTTATTTTTTTTAATGATATTCCGAGAAAGGCTGAAAGGAAGCCAATTAAGATAGAAACAATAACTAATTTTCGAAACTTAATAAATTGATGATTTTTTTTAATTTGCGCCGTTTTGTTCATCAGACTTTAAATTTTGTAGATTGCATTTTTTTATGCGGATTACAAAATTAGAGAATCAAATTGGGTTTTAAATAAAAAATACTCAGTATAATATGTTAAAATTGAGGATATAGGAAAAATCTTTCAGTATGTTTTTGTCAGCATAGCGACGAAATATCTCACAGAATAATCTTCATGAGAACATCATCTTTCATAAAATTCTATTGGTAATAAGTCTGGATCGGCGATAAAAGTAAATCTTTTTTCGGTGGTTTCATCAATCCGGATGGGTTCTGATTCGATATTTTTAGAATTCAAAAAAGCAACTGTTTCTTCCAGATTAATCACTTCAAAAGCCAAATGGCGTAATCCAACAGCTTCAGGTCTTGAAGGTCTTTTTGGCGGATTTGGGAATGAAAATAATTCAACAATATAAGTGCCGTTTAGAGCTAAGTCGAGTTTATAAGACTGACGTTCCTCGCGGTATATTTCTCTAATAATAGTTAAACCTAAAACTTCGGTATAAAAAGTTTTAGATTTTTGATAATCGGAGCATAAGATAGCGATGTGGTGAACTTTGTTTAAGCTAAGCATTATTTGTTTGATTCAGATTCCTGATTTAATTTTTTTATAACTTTTGCCGGATTTCCAACAGCCAGTGAATTGTCGGGAATGTTTTTGGTAACAACCGATCCGGCACCAATAACACAGCCTTTCCCGATGGTTACACCCGGACAAATTACAGAGTTCCCACCAATCCAGGTGTCATCTCCAATTGTGACAGGATAAGCATTTTCAAGTGTTTTTCTCAGTTCAGCGTCAAGTGGATGATGAGCTGTATAAATCTGAACATTCGGAGCAATAAAAACATTCGATCCTATAGTTACCGGCGCACAATCCAGCACTACACAATTGACATTAAAATAAACATTGTCCCCAGCAAAAATATTATAACCATAGTCACAATGAAATGGAGGTTCGATATAAAAACCCGCTCCGGTATTCGGAATTAACTCTTTTAAAACTTCTTTTGCTTTTTTGGTAACCCGGTATTCTTTTACATTCAAAGTGTGCAAAAGATTTTTGGCTGTCCGGCGTCCTTTAACTAATTCCGGATCAAAAGCATTGTAGTATTCGCCGGACATCATTTTTTCTTTTTCGGTTTTCATATAGGGTATTATATTTTCATCTTAGCGATTTTCTCATGTATTTTTACAGTTTCCTGCAAAGCTGCCGTGCAATACCAGGGCGTTAATTCGGCTTCGAGCAAATTCGCTTTTATAGCGGGATCTGTAGCCACAAGTGCTTCAGCTTCGGCTATTGTTTCTACATTAAAAATATAAATGCCGCGATAATTTCTGTCGTTTTTCATAAAAGGTCCGGCAACAACCAGTTTTCCTTCTTTTGCCAATTTGTTGATGTTGGTCATATGACCTTCAAACAACTTTTTGCTTTCTTCTTTTGTAGCAGTTTTATTCGTTCCCGACTTTAAAAGACAAAACACATATTTCTTCATTCCGTATTCATCTGCATTCAGGGATTTAGCAAGCTTCTCATCAAACTTACTCTCAGTTTCTTGTGAAAAACTAATTAAGCCGAATAGAAAAAATACTAAAATAAAAAGTGAGTTTTTCATAATGTTCCTTTTGACCATTAAAGCATTTTTTTCAAAATAACAATCTGACCTAAATGGTAAACATCATGCTGTATAATTCCGTGAATGTGTTCGTAATACGTATGATTATTGTTAGCATATATTTTTGCTAAATCTTCATCATTAAAATCCTCAAAAAAAGCATTCCAGGCTTCTTGTGTTTTTGCAAGTGTCTGAAGTGATTGTGCCCAGGCTGCTTCAGACGGATCTATAACCGGAACAAAATAATTATGATCGGGTGTTATAATTGTTTCTCCCTGCATCCGCTGCAAAATGTTTCTTCTCCATTGAATCAAATGATTGACAATTTCCCAAATCGTATTAAGATTAGGATTTATTTTTCTGTAAGCCTGCTCGGCAGTTACGTTTTCTAATGTATGGGACAAAGTAACTTCCAGCCACGGATTTCCATTATAAATGGACTGATAGAGATTTGAAATTCTTTTACTTTCTGACATAATTGAAGGTTTTTGCTATTCATAGCTAAGATACAAATTAGTATTTTACAACTCATCCCCAAAAATCTACAATTGGGTTATTTAATATTTTTTAACAAGAAAAGTTAAAATACATTTGCTTCATCAAAATCAAAGAAGAAATGAAAACCAAATTACTTTTAACAATACCTTTTTTATTTTTTACAGCTTTTATTCTGGCTCAAAATACTATTTCGGGAAAAGTTCTGGATCAAAAAGGAAAACCGATTGCCGGGGCTAATATTTATTTAGACGGAACTTATGACGGAGCAACAAGTTCTGAAACCGGAGAATTTTCTTTTGAAACTACAGAAACCGAAAATAAATTTTTAGTCGTTAGTTTTTTGCTTTTCGAAACTTTCAAAACAGAAATTGATGTTGCCAATTATAAAGATCAAACAATTAAATTAAGAGAAAATATTAATGCTCTTGATGCTGTTGTCATTACAGCAGGAACTTTGGAATCCGGGGATAAAGCGAGAGTTTCAGTTTTAAAACCTCTGGATATTGTAACAACGGCCGGTTCTGCCGGAAATATTATTGCAGCACTGCAGACTTTACCCGGAACACAGACTGTTGGCGAAGACGGGCGTTTGTTTGTGCGTGGAGGAGAAGCCAGCGAAACCCAGACTTTTGTAGACGGGATTCGTGTCGCTCAGCCATATGGGGCAACAACCAATAATTTGCCAACCCGTGGAAGATTTTCTCCTTTTTTATTCAGCGGAATTGCATTTTCAACAGGAGGTTATTCAGCGGAGTACGGGGAAGCTTTATCAAGTGTTTTATTACTGAATACACAGGATGAACCTGATATGGACAAAACTGATATTTCTTTGATGACTGTTGGTTTAGGGGTAGGAAATACGCAAAAATGGAAAAAAAGTTCTTTGAGTGTCAATACAGCTTACATTAACCTGGCACCTTATCAGGCTGTTATTCCGCAGAATGTAGACTGGAATAGTCCATATCAGTCATTCTCCGGGGAAACTGTTTACCGCTATCATTTTACAAACGGAATTTTTAAATTATACGCTGCTTTCGATGCTTCTAAATTCGATCTGAATCAGGAAAATATAAATTTCGAAGATAAAATCAGAACTGATTTGAACAATAATAATTTCTATCTGAATGCGTCTTATAAAGGGACTTTTGGTACTGGCTGGCAATTAACTTCAGGAATCAGTTATGGATACAGTCTTAACAAAGTCAAATATGATATAAATGATGTTAATAATGACGAGAATGCAGCACAATTGAAACTAAAATTAAGAAAAACTGTTTCGGATTATTTTAAATTGTCTTTTGGAGCTGATTATTTTATAACCAAATTCAATGAAAATTTTGATGACAATGCATCCATCCAGGCTTCAAATGGTTATGATTCAAATATTGCTGCATTTTATACAGAAGGAGATATTTTATTTTCGAAAAATTTAGCTGCAAAAGTGGGTTTCAGACTTTCGAATAATAGTTTGTTAAATGAAACCAATATTGCACCGAGAGCTTCATTAGCTTATAAAGTTTCAAAAAGCAGTCAGTTTTCTTTCGCTTATGGAGATTTTACACAAACGCCTGTAGTTGATTATATCAAATATTCCAAATATCATCAATTCGAAAGTGAAAAAGCCAGACATTATATCTTAAATTATCAATTTACAAAACCGGGGCAGACTTTTAGAGCCGAAGCTTATTACAAAGATTACAGTAATTTGGTTCAGTATGATACCAGAGATATTCAGTACAATTCGGTTTTCAATAATAATGGTTCGGGATATGCAAAAGGGCTGGATTTATTTTGGCGAGACAGTAATTTGCATAAAAACTTAGAATACTGGATATCTTACTCATACATAGATTCTGAAAGGCAATATAAAAATTTCCCGGCTATGGCAACTCCAAATTTTATTGCAAATCATAGTTTATCCGTTGTAACAAAATATTTCATTACCGAATGGAAATCGCAAATTGGTTTCACAAACAGTTACAGTTCGGGGCGTCCGTACAACGATCCAAACCAAACGCAATTTATGAACGGAAAAACAAAGTCGTACAACAGTTTGAGTTTTAACTGGGCGTATTTATTGACAACACAAAAAATACTGTATTTCTCTGTTTCAAATATATTTGGCACTCAAAATGTTTTTGGATATGATTATGCCAGAACTCCTGATTCGAACGGAGTGTATCAAAGACAAGTCGTAGTGTCAACTGCAGACCGCTTTTTCTTTCTGGGTTTCTTCTGGACTATCAGTAAGAATAAGAATGAAAATCAGTTGAAGAATTTATAATCTAATGAAACCTTAGAGGTTGAATAGAAATCTCAAAAAACAATTCAGTCGTAAAATTCGACAACTCAGTATCATTTAATTTTGAAACAGTAAAATCTTACATACTTTTGAAGTGTAATCATAAAATTGAATAAATCAGAGTTTTAATCATCAGTCTAAAATTGTATTAATTAAAAAAAAGAAATCATGACCAAAATTATCACCATTATTGTATTATTTATATGTAGTATCATATCTGCCCAAAATGTAAAACTTACTGTTGCTGTTTCAGGTTTAAAAAACAATACGGGAGTTGTAAAAGTAGGTTTGTACAATTCAGATGGTACATTTCTTAAAACGACCTACAAGAGCCTATCCTCTGACATTAAAAACAATAAAGCAGTTGTAACATTTACAGATCTTCCGGCAGGAGAATACGCAATTTCAACTTATCACGATGAAAACAATAACGGAAAAATGGACAAAAATATGATGGGAATTCCTTCTGAAGATTATGCCGCTTCAAACAATGCAAAAGGATTTATGGGACCGCCATCCTACAAAGATGCAAAATTTGTTATTGGGAAAGATTCAAAAATTGAAATTGTATTATAAATAGTAACTAACAAAAAATCAAAATAACCATTTAAAGAACTTATAAAATGAAAAAAGTCATCACATTAATCACATTATTCGTAGTAATAATCAGTTCAGCACAAACACAATTTGAAAAAGGAATGGAGAAAGCTTTCGGACTTTGGAAAGAAGGAAAAAATGAAGAAGCTTCGGCAATGTTTGAAAGGATTGCAGCAGCAGACAAAAACAGCTATCTGCCAAATTATTATGTGGCATTAATCAACACAACATCCGTTTTTATCGAAAAGGACAGAACCAAAATTGATTTGTTATTGACAAAAGCTCAGGACGCTTTGGATAAGGAAATAATAAAAGACCAAAACAATGCCGAATTACATGTTTTGCAGGCTTTGATTTATACAGGATATGTAGTTGCTGACCCAATGACAAACGGAATGAAATATTCGGCTAAAGTAATGGAATGTTATGCTAAAGCAAAAGCAATAGATCCAAATAACCCAAGAGCTGTTTTTGGGGAAGCAGACTATCAGTTAGGCGGCGCAAAATGGACAGGAGTGGATACAAAACCACTTTGTATACAGGTTGATAAAGCTATCGAACTTTTCGCTACTTTTAAACAGGAAACACCATTTTCTCCAAAATGGGGATTAGACAGAGCTTTGGAAGCACAAAAAAATTGCAAAAAATAAGGAATAATATAAGCAGAATAAAATGAAAAATTATGGAAATACATATGCAGATTTAAAAAGCGGAACAATTGTTTCCTTTAAGATTTCCCTGATTTTTACAGTAATATTTTCAGCTTGTTTAGGAGATGATTTAAATGTTCAAAATGTTCTTTTAACTTTTTTTATAAGCTGCCTTTATTCGTTTGGGGTAGGCTTTGGAAACGGATACATTAATGTCCTCTTAGATAAAAAATGGGATTGGCTGGAGCAGACTAATTTAAGAGTTTACTATGGAATTATAGTTACTGTTATGTATACGGTTCCCGTAGTTTTAGCAATAAATTATTACATCTATGTTGTTTTGCAAAATGTTCCCTTAGATAAATTTTTTAGTGAGAGAATGATTTGGATACACTTGTTTTACATCATCTTGTCTTTAGGAGTTTCGACTTTTATGCAGGCCCGGAGCTTTATGGTAAAATGGAAACAGGCATCAAGATTTGAAATCACACAGCAAAAGATTATTGCAGGAACAGCAAGTGCTAAATTCGAGAGTTTAAAAAATCAGATCGACCCGCATTTTCTTTTCAACAGCTTAAACGTATTAAGTTCTTTGATTGAAGAAAATCCGGAGAATGCACAACGATTTACGACTTCATTATCAAAAATCTACCGTTATGTTTTAGAACAAAAAGATAAAGAGCTGGTTTCCGTTGAAGATGAATTGTCATTTGCAAAAACGTATATGAATCTTTTAAAAATGCGCTTCGAAAATAGTTTGTTTTATGAATTGCCAACAACTGCTATTAATCCGGATGCTAAGGTGGTTCCGTTGTCGTTACAGCTTTTGCTTGAAAATACTGTAAAACACAATATAGTAAGCGAACAGAAACCATTGCATATCCGAATTTTTGTGGATGGGGATTGCCTGGGAATTCAAAATGATTTTCAGAAGAAAGAAGTTTTACAGGACAGACAGGGAGTTGGACTTCAAAATATTGTAAACCGATACGCAATTGTAACAAACAGAAAGGTTTTGATTGAACAAAATGAACAAACATTCACAGTTAAGATTCCGATTCTAACCAAACAAATATCAGTTATGGAAACAAATTCAACATATAATGACGAAAACAGAGCTTATTTCAGAGCTAAAAAAAGAGTGCAGGAATTAAAGGGATTTTACGGGAATGTAATTTCATATTGCTGTATCATACCGTTTTTAATTTTTATAAATTTGAGGTTCTCGCCTGGATTTCAGTGGTTTTGGTTTTCAGCTTTGGGATGGGGATTTGGAGTTGTAATGCACGCCTTTAAAGTTTTTGGTTACAGTTCTGATTGGGAAGAACGAAAAATCAGGGAAATCCTCGAAAAAGAAAATAACAAGCAAACATGGAAATAGTTATGGAACCGGATTATACAGAAGCAGAGCGTTATTATCAGGCTCAAAAAAGAGTACAGGAAGTCAGAAAATTTTATGAACATCTCATCGTCTTCCTGATATCGAATCCCATACTTATTGTTGTTAATTTAATGACCTGCCCGGGTTATTTATGGTTTGTGTGGTCATTATTGGGCTGGGGATTCGCGATTATTATGCACGGAATCAAAGCGTTTAGGGTTTCACCGGCTTTTAATAAGGAGTGGGAAGAACGTAAAATAAAGGAGATTTTAGAAAAAGAAAATAAAAAATGGGAGTAGTTATGGAAATAAATTATGATGAAGACGACAAATATCATCTTGCAAAAAAGAAGGTAGAAGATATAAAAGGATTTTACGGAAATTTAATCTCTTATATCAGTGTAAATATTTTTTTAATTTGTATCAATCTGTATACTTCACCAGATCATTTATGGTTTTACTGGCCTTTAATTTGGTGGGGACTGGGTGTAGTTTTTCATGGACTGAAAGTTTTCGAAGTTTTTCCGGGTTTTGGTAAAGACTGGGAAGAACGAAAAATCAAAGAGCTTATGGATAAAGAAAATGAGAACAAAAACAAATGGCAATAACCTTTAAATCAGAATAAAATGGGACGTTGTAGAAAACGCTTTTACGAACAGTACGGGAAAGAATTTGAAAATGATGAAAGTTTTGAAATAGCATATAAAAAAGTAAAAAGAATCAAAGGTTTTTATTCGCACTTAAAAGTATATTTAATAGTAAATGCAATCATTATTGTTTCAAATATAAACAGAGATTTTATTGGAAGCAGATTTAATGACAGCGGATTTTCAGACTGGCACACGTATTCGACTGCATTATTTTGGGGAATAGGATTACTGGGGCACGGAATATCAGTTTTTGGTCGTGATATCTTTTTTGGTGATGACTGGGAAGAAAAAAAAATTCAGGAGTACATGCGTAAACAACAACCTAACAATAATAAATGGGAATAATTTTAAATCATTTTTCAGTTAATAAATGACTACATTAATTATAGAAGACGAAAAACCTGCAGCAAGATTATTACAGCGAAAGCTTGAAAAACTCGAGATTGTTGTAGAAACAATGCTACATTCTGTTGAAGAATCCATTGATTGGTTTGGCAACAACGAACATCCGGATTTGATTTTTTTGGATATTCAGTTGTCAGATGGTTTATCTTTTGAAATTTTTGAAAAAATAGACATTAAAAGCGCTATTATTTTTACAACGGCTTATGATGAATACGCTTTGAAAGCATTTAAACTGAATAGCATTGATTATCTTTTAAAGCCAATCGATGAGGATGATCTTGAAATTGCAGTACAAAAATATAGAACAAGAATCCCGCAACAGCATTCCGGTAACCAAAACTTTCAGCTTGATTTTGAACAAATCCGGCGAATGCTTTCAAATCCTTTTGAAAAGACTTATAAAAAGAGATTTACTGTTAAAATTGGTCAGCATTTAAAGATTATTACTACTGATGAAATTGAATGTTTTTTTAGCGAAAACAAAGGAACTTATATTCACACCTTCGATAATAGAAATTATTTAATCGATTCTACCTTAGAAATTTTGGAACAGGAACTGGATATGAAAGATTTCTTTCGTGTGAGCAGAAAATATATTGTACCACTTTTGGCTGTCAAAGAAATTCAGGTTTACACCAATTCCCGTTTAAAAGTGATTTTACCTAGTTATAAGGAGGATGAGGTAATTGTAAGCAGGGAAAAAGTTCAGGATTTTAAGTGCTGGCTTGGATAAATTTTGTAAAAATGTAAAATATAAAATATAAAATATAAAATATAAAATATGAAATGTGAAATGTGAAATGAAGCCGTCTTGTAGAATTTTATGTAATGACGATTCTAGTCGAATTTTAATCCGGTTTAATAGATGCCGAACCTGTTAAAACTTTAGGCTCGGCACATATAAAATCATTATTTACTCAAACGATGCAGAGTATATGTCATTGCGCTCAAAAGGAAAAATGCCATTACCTGATGAATTAATCCTAAAGCCAAAGGAACACTGAACAATAGAGTAAAAACACCAAGGGCAAACTGAATAAAAACAAAAATCACCAAAATGTTAATTCCTTTTGACTGCGTATTGGTAAGAGAATATTTTTTGCTTTTGAAATACAAGAAAAGAATAATAGCTACTACTGCATAAGCAAAAGTTCTGTGAACAAATTGAACACCGCTTTTTCCTTCAATTAAATTTTTTATCAAAGTCGATTGCTCAATAAAAACCGATTCATGAATAAATTCTCCGTCGCTCATCAACGGCCAGTGATTGTGAATTAATCCGGCATTCAGTCCGGCTACAAATCCACCGTAGATAATTTGGATCAATAAAGCGACTAATGCATATCTGGCGATAGTGCGAAGCGGAAGAATTTTATTGATGTTTCTTTCAGGATAAATTAAATCAAGGGCAACCCAAAGGGTATAAGCAAAAGTGATAAAGGCAAAAGTAAGGTGAAGCGAAAGTCTGAAATGGCTTACATCCGGATTGTCAATCAATCCGCTTCTTACCATAAACCATCCTAAGAATCCCTGAAAACCGCCCATTGCCAAAAGAACAATACATTTTTTAATGGTTTCGGTATCTAATTTCTTTTTGATTAAAAAGTACACAAACGGAATAAAAAATACTAAACCAATAATACGTCCAATAAAACGATGAAACCATTCCCAAAAATAAATGAATTTATAATCTGCTAATTGAAAATCGTTGTGGATATTGATTTTTTGATACTCCGGAAATTTCTTGTACTGTTCAAAAGCCTCGTTCCATTTGGCTTCTGTTAAAGGCGGAAAAGTATCCGTTACCAAATGCCAGTCCGTCATAGATAAACCTGAATTCGTCAAACGGGTAATACCGCCCACGACAACCATTAAAAATAATAAAACACAGCCTGATAGTAACCAAATGATTACTGATTTATTCTCTTTTTTCATTCTTTTCCGATTAATTCGATTTCAGTTTTTTGTTTATAAATCCTTTTTAAATAGAATTTTGCGAAATAATAATTTGTAATAATATTTAAAGTCAATGCTATAATTGATTTAAGAATTCGACTAGTATAGCCATGATTTATTTCAATTTTGAAAGTATTTAACAGCAAATTTTGCTCAACTGCATACGTTAGAATGCCAAAGATAAAAATTGAAAAAATGCAGAATGATAAAAACAAAATTATATATTTAAAACGTTTCTGATTTTTTTTGAGTCTCTTAAAAAAAAGAATATTTGATAAAACTATTATAATTATGATAGTCATTAATAAAATTCCACCTAAAAGATCCATTATTTCTTAAGCGTTAAGTTTAACTTTTCAGCTCTCTTAATTACAAAATCATAAGCAGCCTGATATTCGTTTGGAATATCACCTTCCAAAATAGCTTCTTTTACAGCTTCTTTCAAAATCCCAATTTCACGAGAAGGTTTCAGATCGAACATTTCCATAATTTCTTCTCCTGAAATTGGCGGCTGAAAATTACGTACCTGATCGCGTTCTTCAACTTCAACAATTTTTCTGCGGACAACTTCAAAGTTTTTATGGTACTTTTTAAACTTAGATGGATTTTTGGTAGTAATATCTGCCTCGCACAAAGTCATTAAGTTTTCTACATCTTCACCTGCATCAAAAACCAAACGACGTACAGCACTGTCGGTTACAATATCCTCAGCCAAAACAATCGGGCGAGAACTCATCACAACCATTTTTTGTACAAACTTCATTTTATGATTCAATGGCATATGCAAACGCTCAAATATTTTCTTAGCCATTTTTCCACCCAGAAATTCATGTCCGTGAAAAGTCCAGCCTTGTTTTTTGTTGAAACGTTTGGTTGGCGCTTTCCCAATATCGTGCAGCAATGCTGCCCAGCGAAGCCAGACATCATCTGTATTTGGACAAATATTATCAACAACTTCAAGCGTATGATAAAAGTTGTTTTTATGCGTATGACCTTCAATTTCTTCTACCTGATTCAAAGCTGTCAATTCAGGTAAAATTAGATCTAAAAGTCCTGTTTTATATAAAAGTAAAAACCCTGTTGAAGGCTTATCTGTCGAAAGGATTTTGTTCAATTCGTCTACAATTCTTTCGCCCGAAATAATCTTGATACGCTCTGCATTTTTAGTAATCGCATTCAAAGAATTTTCTTCGATTTCGAAATTCAACTGAGTTGCAAAACGAATCGCACGAAGCATTCTCAAAGGATCATCAGAATACGTAATATCCGGATCCAAAGGTGTCTTGATGGTTTTATTTTCTAAATCTTCCAAACCATTGAAAGGATCGAGAAGATCGCCGAAATTATTTTCGTTTAATGAAAGAGCAAATGCATTGATAGTAAAATCACGACGATTTTGATCATCCTGCAAAGTTCCGTTTTCTACTATTGGATTACGGCTGTCACGGTTATAGGATTCTTTTCGTGCGCCTACAAATTCAATATCAGTATCTTCAAAACGAAGCATAGCAGTTCCGTAGGATTTAAAAACCTGAACTTTTGGTTTGTTCGGAAGTAAATCTGAAACTTTAAGTGCTAATTCAATTCCGCTTCCAACTGCTACAACGTCGATATCTTTTTTTGAACCCCGGTTTAAAAGCAAATCACGAACAAATCCGCCGATCACGTATGATTCAACGTTTAATTCCTGAGAAGCTTTCGAAATAACATCGAAGATTTTGTTTTGTAATGCAGTTTTGTAGTTTGTTTGTATAGCCACGAATTCACTAATTTTTGAGTAAAGTGCAATTTGAATTTCTGTCGAAATAAAATGCATGCAAATTTACAACATAGAAAATGCCTTTTATAATCTATGGCGCACTTTTTTAAAGAATTTAATAGTTTTTCATGTTGATTTTTGTGAAAGTTGAAAAGGAGCTGTCACAAATTATATTAATTTCCCGAATTTATTTTTTCTGCCACAGATTAAATGGATTTAAAAATCTAATTCGTGAAAATTGGTTCAATTCCGAGATAGAAAAACTATTCCGCAATAAAACAAATCAATTATGATGATGTATTTTTAGAAATGCAATTTGTATTTTTGAATCATAGAAAAACGCACAAATGAAAATTGTTATATCGCCTGCGAAGTCATTAAATTTCGAAAAAGAATTACCTACAACCAACTACACAGAACCTTCATTTTTGAAAGAAGCAAGAATCGTTCATAAAGTAATGAAGCAAAAAAAGCCCGCTGAATTATCTGAATTAATGTCAATCTCAGACAAACTGGCTGATTTGAACTGGAAACGAAATCAGGATTGGAAAACGCCTTTTACGTCAGAAAATGCCCGCCCGGCAGTTTATACTTTTGATGGTGATGTATATACGGGTTTGGATGCTTATACAATTCCGTTAGAAAAACTAGATGTTTTGCAGGATAAACTTAGAATTTTGTCAGGTCTTTACGGACTTTTAAAGCCGCTTGATTTAATGCAGGCGTACCGTTTAGAAATGGGAACCAAAATGCAGGTAGGCGAATCTAAAAACCTTCATGAATTCTGGAAACCAACAGTTACAAAAGCTTTAAACAAAGAATTGAAAAAAGATGAGTTATTTGTAAATTTAGCAAGTAACGAATATTTTTCGGCGGTTGATGTAAAAGCATTGAAAGTGCCTGTTATCACTCCGGATTTTAAAGATTACAAAGATGGTAAACTCAAAATGATCAGTTTTTTTGCCAAGAAGGCGAGAGGTATGATGGTGCGTTACATTATCGATACCAATGCAGAAACTATTGACGACTTAAAAGGTTTTAATTACGAAGGATATCAGTTTGATGCCAATCTTTCAAAAGGAAATCATTTGGTTTTTACCAGATAATTTTTTCAGTTTTTGAGTCACAAGGACTAAGTCTATACAAGACATTTTACTTTTTTACAAAACACATTTCGCAAAAATAAAAAATCCGTGTCACAGGAAATTGACACGGATTTTTCGTATTATAAATAATTACTAAATATTAATGCATCGCATCTGCGGGATTAATCTTGTTTTTTCCTCTTTTGATAAAAAAGATGATCGGAATACAGCATAAAAACATAACTCCTAAGTACATGAAAATATCCATATACGATAAAACAGTACTTTGTTTCAAAACAGAAAGATCTATAGCCTGATAGGCTTTTTTCATAGCTTCATCAGCAGTAAATCCTTTTGCCATGAAAGCTCTTTGCATTACGGCGAGGCGCTGCTGAACATCATATTTTGCAGGGTCTAAGTTTGTAAGCAAATTAACTCTGTGTTCCTGACTTAATCTTGTAATGAAGGTCGTAATGATAGCAATACCAAATGAACCTCCTAACTGACGCATCATTCCTGTAAAAGCAGCTCCTTCTCCAATTTGTTTCCCTTTTAAGGTTGAAAGCGAAAGCGTGGTAATAGGAACGAAAAGTAGTCCCAAACCAATTCCTCTTAAAATTAATGGCCAGAATAAATGTTCTGCTCCGGTATCCGGAGTCATTCTGTCATGCATTAAGAGGGTAAAGAAAAAGAAAACTAAAAATCCAACTCCTACCATGTATCCCTGAGGAACGCCCTTCTGAATCATATTCCCAACAAAAGGCATCATAATCGCTGTTGTAATCGATCCCGGAATCAATAATAATCCGGCATCCATCGCCGTCCATCCTAAAATGGATTGGGTGTAAATTGGGATGATTAAAGTCGATCCGTACAAACCGAAACCAAGAATAAAACACATTACAGTTCCAATCCGTAAGTTTCCGTCTTTTAGAACGCTTAAATTTACAATTGGATGTTTATATGTCAATTCTCTCCAGATAAACAATATCAAACCAAGAACCGTTACAACACTCAAGGTTACAATGAGCGAATCGTTAAACCAATCATCCTGCTGACCGTGCTCTAAAACGAATTGTAAAGACCCGATAAAAGCGGTTAATAATATAATTCCCCACCAGTCAACCTGATTGGCTTTTAATTTTTCTCCATATTTTGGACTTCTCACAAAACTTATTGCTAATATAGTAGCGATAATTCCCAGTGGAATATTGATGTAAAAAATATAAGGCCAGGAATAGGTATCTACTAAATATCCTCCCAAAGGCGGACCTAAAGTAGGACCAACAATTACACCCATTCCGTAAATGGCCTGTGCCATACCACGTTTTGCAACCGGATAACTTTCGGTAATAATGGTCTGGGCTGTTACCAGTAGCGCTCCACCACCCATACCCTGTACGAAACGGAAAGCCACGAGTTCCCATATATTAGTAGCGTTACCGCATAAAAAGGAACAGACTGTAAATATGATGATAGAGGCCACAAAATAATTTCGTCTTCCAAATTGCTGCGATAGCCAGCTCGTCATCGGAATTACAATAACATTCGCAATGGCGTATGCTGTAATTACCCACGCCACATCGGTCAGGGTAGCGCCAAGGCTCCCTCGCATGTGCGTTAGTGCTACGTTTACAATCGTGGTATCTACAATTTCCAGCAATGCACAAAGTACTGCCGTAATCGTAATGATAACACGTCTGTAACCGTATTCTACTAAATCATCATCTGATTGTACTGCTGCTGCCATTTATTTTATTTCAAGTGTACGTCTACATCAACATTCATTCCTGGACGCAATAATGCTACTTTTTTAGGGTCGTTTGAAGGATCTAAACTGATTTTTACCGGTAATCTCTGAATTGTTTTTACGAAGTTTCCTGTAGCATTATCAGGGGGCAATAATGAAAAACGGGATCCGGTAGCAGGAGAGAAAGAAGTTACAATTCCTTTAAATTCATAGTTTGGATAAGCATCAACCTTTAAGCTCACTTTTTGTCCCACAACCATTTTGTTTAATTGTGTTTCTTTGAAGTTCGCTACAACCCAGGCTTCGTTATTATTAATAATGTAGAATAAAGCCTGTCCTGGCTGAACCAGTTGTCCCGGCTGAATGTCAACTTTAGATACCTGACCGTCTATTGCAGCGGTTACCACTGTGTAGGTAAGATTCAGTTTAGCTACCTCAAGCATCGTTTGTGCTTTTTTGATATTTGCAGCTGCAACTTCTGTTTGTTTATCAGAAACTTTAGATTTTGATTGGATAACCGATTTTTGGTAAGAACTTGCTCTTTGCTGCTGCTCTAAAACGCGAACCTGGTTCTCGGCTTCTTCTTTTGCTGTTAATGCCTGTTCGTATTGTTGTTTCGTAATAGTATGGGTTTTATATAAATTATTATAACGGTTGTAATCGTTTGTCAATTGTCTCAATCTGATTTTCGCACTTTCGATAGAACCGCTTGCCGATTTCATATTAGCATCAGAAACATTGATGCTTGCGTATGCGCTTCCAATATCTGCTTTTGCAGCTTCATATTGACCTTCTGCGCCTAACAAAGCGGCTTGCGCTTCATCAATTTTCAACTGATAATCTCTTTTGTCAATTGTAAACAAAGTATCTCCTTTTTTTACAAAATCATTATCTTTTACAAATACTTTACTAATGTATCCTGATACTCTCGGGATAATCGGATTCATTTTTTTCTCGATCTGAGCATCATCCGTTTCTTCATGACCTTGTGAGTGCAGGTATTTTGATATTCCGTAAGTTCCTCCCACTAAAACCAAAACGGTTAGTATGATGATGAATTTTTTATTTGTCTTTTTCTTTTCCATGAGAGCTAGCAATTATATTTTAGAAAGATTGAATGATTGGGATAATTGTCCTGATACTGAAAGCAGTTCGTAATATTTTTGAATAATAGTGGCTTTTGATAAAGCAGTATTAATTTTAGCACTTAAGTGTTCAACATCAGCTTCAACAAGATCGTTGGTGTCTGATAAACCGTTGTCGAATTTATCTTTTACCAGTCTGTAATTTTCAGATGCCTGTTGCAATGCTTCATCATAAACCACACTTTGATTGATGGCTAAGTCATAATCTTCAATAGATTTTTGAACTTCAACTTTAATACGGTCCGTTAAAAGTGCTTCTGAATTTTTCACTTCAAGTGCTTTACTTTCTGCTTCTTTTACATGAGAATTGTTTTTTAGAATTCCCGATAAATCATAAGACAAACCAACGCCAAAATTCATCGCATATTTTACAGTAATGAAATCTTTAAGATCGAAAGCAGTGTAGCCTCCTAACAAAGCAAGAGTAGGATAATAACCTGCTTTTGCTACTCTAATGTTTGCCTCACTTGCTTTAGATTGTAAACGAACAGCTTCTAAATCTTTTCTATTTTCCAATGCCAATGCATCTGATGTTGGGGCATTGCTCGTTTTTAAATTAAAGAAATCCTGCTCATTAACCTGAAGTTTTACTGAAGGCTCTAATTTAAGCAATGTCGTTAAATAGAAATTGATGTTATTGATATTGTTATTCGCTTCATCAATAGATAATTGCGTTTTAGATACCATTAATTGTGCTTTCAATAAATCATTTCTTGGGATAATTCCGTTTTTCTCTAATTCCGTAAAATCAGTTACACGCTGTTTTGCCTGTTTCTGGTTTTCGTTTAAAAGATCTAATGTTTTTTGTGCTTTGTATAATGCAGTATAATAGGTGATTACACGAAGCGCAACATCTTCTTTCGTTTTAGCTGCATTGGCAGTTTCTGCTTCGTATAAACTTTCGTAAGTATCAATACTGCTTTGGATTTTAAATCCGGAAAAAATTGGCAGACTTAGATTTGCCATTCCTAACATAGCACGGTCAGGAGATGCCATTGACTCAGAACTTGCTTCGTCGTTATGCAGGTCAATCGAAGCTTTTCCTAAGCGTTGGTATTGTCCCGAAACTTTCAAGTCCGGATATTGATTATTCTTAACCGACTGTAATTCGTATTTTTTTGTGTTCACCTTAGTGTTGGCAAGTGTAACTTCGTTACTCTTTTCCCATGCCAGTTTAACGGCTTCATCTAAGGTTAAACTTGTTTTTTCTTGTGCTTCTGTTGAAGATATTCCGATAAAGAAAACCCCAAAGAGCATTAATTGACTAATTTTCATAAACAAGTAGTGCTTTTATAGTTTGTTGAATGTGCTTTTTAAGAGTCGTTTTGATATAATTATCATACAACTCTTCAGTGTTTAAATTCAGTAATTCCACGAAGAAAGGTTTGTTCATGTGAAAATGAAAAAAAGTTCCGATTATTGTAGGTGTAATCAACGGAATAATAACATCTTTTCTAAAAACGCCTTTTGCTTGGCCTTGGGAAATGATGCTTTCAACAGATTTAAGATTTCCTTTTTTTAATTCGGTAAAGGCGGTCATGCTTTTTTCTCTTTCTTTTGAATTGAGTTCAAAATGTAAAACCCTGAAGATACCTTTGTTGCAGTTAATTCTGGTAATGTAAATTTCAATCAGCTTATTGATTTTCTCCAGGGGTTCGATATTTTCCTGTAGTAAGTTTTCAAGTTTTAATTTTAAATCTGAAGTTTTGTAGATAATCAGTGATTCAAGTAATCGGTCTTTTGAGCCAAAATAATACGAGATCATGGCTACATTGATTTTTGCAATCTTTGAGATATCCCGTATTGAGGTGCCTTCAAATCCTTTTTCAGAAAAAAGCTTTTCGGCTACTTCCAGAATCTGAATTTTTTTGTCGTTTAATTCGATGTGTGACATGGTATAGTTCTAAATCGAATACAAAATTAAACACTTGTTTAAATTAAACACTTGTTTAATTTTGTTTTAACGTAATATTAACATAAAACGGTGTAGTTGAGTTTATGGTTGAATTTGTTTTTAAACAACTATTTTCCTAATTGAAGTTTTTTAGGATTTTGTCTGGTATCGAATATGTTAGCAATATAAACAAGATTTTTATATTCGTCTATCCAATAAATAATTTTGTAGTTTTTGAAAACCAAATATCTAAAATCTTGTATTCGATCAGATAAAAGTTCTTCTTTTTGTCCTGCATAAGCATTTAATTCTAAAGAAATGGAAGTATCTATTAAACCGTTAATTAAAGTTTGAGCAACTCTAATTCCGGCTTAAATTTATAATATTCAAAAATATCTGCAAGTTTATCCTCTGCAAGATGAGTACAATAAACTGTTAATCCCATTTTTGGATTCTGGATTTTAAGTCTTTTGCTGAAGAAATCAGACCTTTTACAGCATCGTTAAGAGACTGATCTATTTCTTTGTTGAATTGATCATGGGTTTCATGTCTAAATCTAATAATACAACTTTTTGTTCATGTAGTAAATTTTCAAGTTTGTTTACTAATTCTTCGTGTTCTAATCTTAGAAATTCCTGAACAAATGATATTTTACGAGCTTCTAAATCCATAATAATTGATTTTATTCAAAGATATAAGAATTAAATAAATTGTATAAAGCAAATGATAAGACTTCATCTTTATTTTCTTTTATTAAATATTTTTTTAGCTTCTAATCTGGTTTTTCTGAATATATCAGATCCAAATTTTTCAAGGATTAATCTATCCATTAAATTTGAATAACAAGTTGAATAATCTGTTATAACACAACCTCTATGTTCTAAATTTATTGAATATTTTCTTTTCAGATAATCTTCATAAAATTCATCAAATCCAATTTCAGATTTTTTAGTAATTTTTATTTGTAAGCCATATGAATATGAATTGTAAATTCCTTTTTCAAAGTCTGTTCTGGCACTATGTTCACCTCCTTTACAATTTCCTAAGTATATTGAATCATTTTGAACAGGATTTTGATTTTCCTGCGAATTTCCTATAATTGATATAAGTGAAAGTGTAATTATAAATATTAGTTTCATTCGAATAATTTAGTTTAGGTTTAAAATTATGAAAGTAATCTAATAGCTTATAAATTAAAATATAAAACGACATCTAAAAAAATAAATGCCGTTTCAATTTTATTAAGAAAAGAAAAAAATTATCGAATTCCTCCAACAAATTCTTCAATTCTTCCACTTCCACTTTCACTTAAATGTTTAATAAAAGCACTTCCAATAATAGCGCCTTTAGCATATTTAGTAGCCTGATTAAATGTCTCTTTATTTGAAATTCCAAAACCAACGATTTGAGGGTTTTTCAGGTTTAGATTTGAAATTCTTTCGAAATAGCTTTCCTGAATGTTTCCAAATCCTGATTGGGAGCCCGTAACGCTTGCCGAACTTACCATATAGATAAATCCGTTTGAAACACTGTCGATAAAACGGATTCTTTCGTCTGAAGTTTGAGGCGTAATCAAAAACACATTGATTAAACCGTATTTTTCAAAAATGGCTTTGTATTGGTCTGCATAAACATCAACCGGAAGGTCCGGAATAATTAAACCGTCGATACCAATTTCGGCACATTTTTTACAAAAAGCTTCAACTCCGTATTGTAACATAGGGTTGAAATAGCCCATGATAATCAACGGAATTTTTACGCTTTCGCGAATGTTTGCCAGCTGATCAAATAAAATCTGAGTTGTCATTCCGTTATGAAGGGCTGTTGTTGAACTCGCCTGAATTGTTGGTCCGTCTGCCAAAGGATCGCTGAAAGGCAAACCGATTTCGATTAAGTCAACACCATTTTTTTCTAAATCCTGAATGATTTGAACGGTATCATTCAAACCTGGATATCCAGCCGAAAAATAAATCGAAAGGATTTTTTTATCTTCTTGTAATTTTTGAGTTATTCTGTTCATTTTTAATATCTTTTTATATACTCCTTTAAGGTTTTCAGTACTTACAGGAGTTTTTATCTAAAGTACTTTTTCTGTCTTCCCAAGGTTTTAAATCCTCAAAATAATTAAATTGCAATCTTTTTACGGATTAATTCTCGATATAAATCCACGCAACAGTTCCTGATTTCAGTGTGATCTCTACTCTTTTATAAGCATTGGATTCAAATTGATCCGCTTTTGCCAAATCAGCACTGGAAATGCTGTAAACGATACCGTCTACAACATCTGATGGATTTTCGCTTGGCGTTGCTACAAAATAGTCTTCAATTCCAAATTCTTCTTCTATTTGAAGATCTTTTAGTTTGTAACCTGCTAACTGGTCCGGTGTTCCGATTAACAGTTTGTTAAAAACCTGCATCTGAATTTCTTTTGACTGTAATGTTCCGTATGAGAATATCTGTTCCATAAAATCTTATTTTTCTCGTTATCTGTTTGCGTTAGGGATGGAAGCGGTATCCTTTTTTGTGGCTTTTTTTGCCACGAAAAAGATTTAGCGTACAGCCCGACCTTTAGGGAACGCCCAAATTACGATTTTTATTACAATTTAAAATACTCTATGTAATTATCTAAATCTTTGTCGCCACGACCCGAAAGGCTGATGACCACAATATCAGTTGGTTTAAATTTCTTTTGGTCCAAAACAGCAAAGGCGTGAGCACTTTCAATCGCCGGAATAATTCCTTCTAATTTTGTAAGCTGTAAACCTGCATTCATGGCATCGTCATCGGTTACAGAGAAAAACTCTCCACGTCCTGATTGCGCCAAATGTGCATGCATAGGGCCAACGCCAGGATAATCGAGACCTGCAGAAATTGAGTAAGGTTCTGTAATTTGTCCGTCCAAAGTCTGCATTAAAAGGGTTTTACAGCCGTGAATAACGCCCACTTTTCCTAATTTACTAGTTGCGGCACTATGTCCGCTATCAACACCTTTTCCGGCTGCTTCAACGGCAATGATTCCAACTTCTGGTTCGTGTAAAAAATGATAATAAGTCCCGGCAGCGTTGCTTCCTCCACCAATACAGGCCACTACATAATCAGGATTTTCGCGTCCTTCTTTTTCTTTTAACTGCCATTTGATTTCTTCTGAAATAATACTTTGAAAACGGGTTACCATATCCGGATAAGGATGAGGTCCGATTGCAGATCCGATAATATAATGGGTGTCAACCGGATTGTTAATCCAGTCACGGATAGCTTCGTTTGTAGCATCTTTCAAAGTTCTTGACCCCGAAAGTGCCGGACGAACTTCGGTGCCTAACATTTTCATACGGGCTACGTTTGGGGCCTGACGTGCAATGTCGATTTCGCCCATGTAAACAATACATTCCATGCCCATCAATGCACAAACAGTAGCTGTTGCAACTCCGTGCTGGCCGGCTCCGGTTTCGGCAATAATTCTTTTTTTGCCTAAACGTTTTGCCATTAAAATCTGCCCAATGGTATTGTTTACTTTGTGCGCTCCGGTATGATTTAAATCTTCTCTTTTTAAGTAGATTTTGGTATTGTATTTTTCGGATAAACGTTTTGCAAAATACAGCGGACTAGGGCGTCCCACATAATCTTTTAGTAATTGGTTGAATTCAGCTTTGAAATCCGGTTCATCCATTATGCTTAGATATTTTTGGCGTAATTCTTCTACATTTGGATAGAGCATTTCAGGAATATAAGCTCCTCCAAATTCTCCGTAATATCCTTTTTCGTCTACGTTAAAATTCATTTTGTTTTAAAGTTTAAATGTTGACAATTTCAAATTTTCGCTTGAAATTGCTTAATAGATTTTTATTTTTCAGCCCCGGTTCGGTTTCAAATTTACTATTTATATCGACAGCATAAATAGGTAATTTGCTTTTTGAGATTTCTTCGATGGCTTTTAACTCATTCATTCCGATGCCTCCGCTTAAAAAGAATGGCTTTTTCGAATTGTATTTTTTTAATATTGTCCAGTCAAAAGTAGTTCCGTTGCCGCCGGGTAATTTTCCTTTTGTATCGAACAGAAAATAATCGGAAACACTTTCAAAAGGTTTTATGATTTCAAAATCGAAATTTTCATCGGCGGAAAATACCTTTATGATTTCATTTTTTTTTGGTAATTTTTGTTTAAGTTCAGAACAAAATTCTACCGATTCATTTCCATGTAACTGAACGGCTTGTAAATCATATTTTTCGACCTTTTCCAGAATCTCTTCCTGGCTCTGGTTTACAAATACACCTGTTTTTTTTATTGTTTTTATAAGTTCCGGAATATTTCCGTCACAATATCTTGCGGATTTATCCCAGAAAATGAATCCCATATAATCGGGCAGGAGCGAACCTACTTCGAGAATGTTGCCGGGATATTTCATACCGCATATTTTGAGTTTCATTTTTGTTGGCTTTGGGCTTTGGGCTTTGAGCAATGGGCTTTGGCGATGGGCTGATTACACATAGCCGATTGCCCAAAAGCTTAATGCTTACAGCTGTTTAATAAATTCTGTTGCTGCCTGTCCGGCATTATCCGTTTTCATAAAGTTTTCTCCAATTAAGAAACCTTTGTATCCGTAAGGTTTGAGTTCCTGAATTGCTTCAACTGATGAAATTCCGCTTTCTGATACTTTTACAAAATCATTTGGAATCTGTGAAGCCAATTCTTTACTGAAATCTAAACTCACTTCGAAAGTTTTCAGGTTTCTATTGTTTACACCAATCATATCTAAACTAGGCATGATTGATTTTTCAAGTTCTTCCTGATTATGCACTTCCAGCAAAACTTCTAAACCTAAGTTTTTAGCAAATTCAGATAAGGTTTTGATTTCTTCACGGGTTAAAACTGCTGCTATCAATAAAATCAAATCGGCTCCATGAGCTTTTGCTTCCAGAATCTGGTATTCATCAACAATAAATTCTTTTCGCAATAGCGGAATATTTACACTTGCTCTGGCTAAAAGTAAATCGTCCAAAGATCCACCGAAATATTTTCCATCGGTTAGAACTGAGATTCCACAAGCTCCTGCATCTTCATATCCTTTAACCACTTCTTCAACGGTGAAATTGTTATTTATGATGGATTTTGAAGGCGAACGGCGTTTGTGTTCGGCAATAATTCCGGAATTACTTTCTCTTAATTTCTGACTGAGCGAAATAGTCTGTTTCCCAAAAAATACTGAAGTTTCTAATTGAGAAACCGGAATGATTGATTTCTTCAGGATTACTTCTCTTTTCTTGTCTATTATGATTTTATCTAATATGTTCATTGTTGTATTGTTTCACGTTTCACGTTTCAGGTTTCAAGTTGTAGAGCGTTCAAATAAACTTAAAACCTGAAACTTGAAACAAAAAATTATTTACTTAATTCTTTCAATTTATTCAATGCATTCAATCCTTTTCCGGATAATAAACTTTCTTTTGCCTGCTCAAATCCTTCCAGCGGAGAACATTTTGTTACTGTTGCAATCGCCATTGCGGCATTAGCACAAACAACTTTATTTTGTGCTTCGGTTCCGTTTCCTGAAATGATTTTCGTGAAAATTTCTGCCGATTCCGCAACAGTTTCACCTCCTTTGATGTCACTTTGTTTAATTAATTTAACACCAAAATCTTCAGGATTTAGCATACCTTCGGTACTATGTGTAATTATTTTGGTTGGTCCTGTCAACGAGATTTCATCATAGCCATCTAAAGCGTGTACAATCGTGAAATTACTATCTGTATTTTGATAGAGGTAAGCATACATTCTCGCCAATTCCAGATTGAAAACCCCTAGTAATTGATTTTTTGGAAAGGAAGGATTAATTAGTGGTCCCAGAATATTGAAAATGGTTCTGACTGCCAGTTCTTTACGAAGTGGTCCAACATGTTTCATAGCAGGGTGGAACAGAGGTGCGTGCAGAATGCAAATTCCAGCCTTATCTACACATTTTTCAAGGAAATCGGGATCGTTACTAAATTTAACTCCTAAAGCTTCCATAACATTACTGGAGCCTGTAATAGATGAAACTCCGTAATTACCATGCTTAGTCACTTTTATTCCGGCACCCGCTGTTACAAATGATGCCAAAGTCGAAATGTTAAAAGTATCTTTTCCATCCCCTCCGGTACCCACCAAATCGATGGTGTTGTAATCGGATAAATCAATACGGATACACAATTCAGAAAGTGCTTCCCTGAAACCGATTAATTCTTCAATCGTAATGCTTCGCATCATAAATACGGTCAAAAATGCCGAAATCTGACTCGGATTATATTCACCGCTTGAAATATTAATCAATACATTTTTGGCTTCTTCTTTTGTAAGCACTTCGTGGTTGATTAATTTATTTAATATTGTTTTCATTTATTAAGTCTTAAAGTAAAAAGTCAAAAGTCTTAAAATCTTTGACTTCTTATATTTTTGTTTTTATAGTTATTTATTTTACCTCGTATTTGACTTTATGACTTTCGGCATACAGACTTTACGACTAAATTTTTAATGTTCATTCCCCTGATAAATCCACATGGGTTCTGTTTTGCCGGCACGTTCAAATCCGTTTTTTTTATAGAAATCAACTGATCTCCCGTCGGCAGTTAGCATCTGCATATGAAAGTGGCCGTATTTCACCTGCATTTTATCCATAATCAATTTACCAATCCCTTTTCCCTGATATTCCGGAAGCACTAATAAATGTGGATAGTAAACGGTTAAATGTCCATCGGAAATTGCATTTCCAAGTCCGACCAGCTTTTTCCCTTCCCAGGCTGATATTAAAGTTTCAGAGTTTAAAAGTCCATTAAACAACTCGTTTGGTTTATTGGCTGAACTCCATTCATTGGCTTTGTATAAAATCAAAATATCTTCTATGTTGATTTCTTTAGTTTCTGAAATTGTTACTTTCATTAGTCTTAAAGTCTAAAGTCGAAGGTCTTAAAGTCTTCTGACTTATAATATTTATTTTACTTACTTTTTTATTTTAAAAGACAGAAAGACTAAGTTTTATAATGTTCTTAACTTTATGACTTTCGACTTTAAAACTTGTGACTAGCTTTTAAGCCAGTTCTCTAAGATTCTTTTTCCGTTTGGGGTTAATACACTTTCCGGGTGAAACTGTACACCGCGTACATCGTATGTTTTATGACGTAACGACATTACCTGACCGTGTTCTTCAAATGAAGTTGCTTCTAAAATATCCGGCAAGTCAGCATTCACTACCCATGAGTGGTATCGGCCCACTTCAAATTCGTCTTCAAGACCTTCAAATAATGATTCGTCTGTAACTGCTTTTTTTACATTTGTGGCAACACCGTGGTATACTTTGTCAAGATTTGAAAGTGTTCCTCCAAAAACTTCTCCAATAGCCTGCTGTCCTAAACAAACGCCTAAAATGCTTTTTGTTGGAGCATATTTACGAATTACATCTTTTAGTAAGCCTGCTTCATCAGGTATTCCGGGTCCTGGAGAAAGCAATATTTTGTCAAAAGAAGCGATTTCGTCAATATCAAATTCATCGTTTCTGTAAACGGTTACCTCGCAGTTTAAATCTTCCAGATAGTGTACTAAGTTGTAAGTGAAACTATCGTAATTGTCTATAACTAATATCTTTTTCATAATCTTATTGGTTTCAATTTTCAGGTTTATTTGGTTGATGTTTCAAACCTGAAACTATTTTTTTATTTTTCCCGAACGTATTTCTCAGTTATAATTCGGTTTATTCCTAATTTTTCTACTTTTTCGATTCCTTCCTGAATTAAGGTATCATTTTGAATTTTTACTACAAATTCAAACTTGTTGTTCTCCCATTGGCGGTTATTGAAATATTCAAGATTTTCCGTATAAATACTGTCTTTTAGAGTATATTTTCCACCTCCGCCAAAGAATACGGCTTTTGTTGAATCTTTACCATTGTTTAAATCATGATTAAAAAAAGCAAAATGCGTTTCATTTATAATTTTAATCATTTTTGTCTTTGGATTGAAAGTTGAGAAAGTTGAATCATTTTCCGTTGCTTCTGCTGATATAAGACGCCAGGTTCCTTCAAGTGAATTTTGTTTTTTCTCAGAATTACAGGAAGAAATGGTAATGATTAAAATTAAAATTGATACTAATTTTTTCATGAATTTATGTTTTGTTTAATTTGTTTTAGTTTCAGGATTCAAGTTTTGCTTCACCTTCCAACACAACTTGAAACCTGAAACAAAGAAAACTTTTAACTAAATCTTTTCTGCCATTTCTAAAGCTGTATTCAATGCTCTCAATTTATTGTAAACTTCCTGCATTTCACTTTCTTCATCTGAACTTGCCACAATCCCTGCTCCGGCCTGACAGTGTAACTGATGGTTTTTTGAAAGGAAAGTACGAATCATAATAGCATGGTTGAAATTGCCTTCAAAATCCATAAAGCCAATTGCACCTCCGTAAAAATTACGGTTTGTTTTTTCGTAATCTTCAATCAATTGCATTGCTCTGTGTTTCGGAGCTCCGCTTAAAGTTCCGGCCGGGAAAGTATCGGCAACCACCTGCATTGTTGTCGCTTTATCGTGTAAATGGCCTGTAACTTTTGAAACCAGATGGATAACATGTGAGAAAAACTGAACTTCTCTGTATCTTTCTACGTTCACATCATGACCGTTTCGGCTTAGATCGTTTCTCGCCAGATCGACAAGCATTACGTGTTCGCTGTTTTCTTTTTTATCTTCGGATAATTTTTTGGCCAGTTCAGCATCTTTTTCATCATTTCCTGTTCTTCTGAAAGTTCCGGCAATTGGATGAATTTCAGCTTTTCTGTTTTTTACGATAATTTGTGCTTCGGGAGAGGAACCAAATATTTTGAAATCCCCATAATCAAAAAAGAATAGATAAGGGGAAGGATTGATACTTCGTAATGCACGGTATACATTAAACTCGTCGCCTTTAAAACCTTGCGTAAAACGACGTGATAAAACCAACTGAAAAACGTCTCCACGGAAACAATGTTTTTTGGCCAGGGCCACATTGTGTTTAAATTCTTCATCAGTTAAATTAGAGAAACCTTCTCCTTCTTTTGTGAATTTATAAGAAGCTATATTTCTGGATTGTAATAATTGCTCGATTTCAGAGATATTATTTGTCCCATCTACGCTATGGCAGAAAATGTAAGCTTCATTTTTGAAGTGATTGATAGCTATGATGTTTTGATATACGGCATAAAAAACATCCGGAATTAAAGTTGCTGTATCTTTTTTGGCAATTTCTACTTTTTCGAAATAACGAACAGCATCGTAAGAAATATATCCAAATAAGCCATTATTGATGAATTTAAAATCGTTTTTCTCTGATTTAAACTGACCTGAAAATTGCTGAATTACTTCCGGAATATTCGTTTTAGAATCAACATTGATTTGTTTTGCTGTTCCGTCAGGGAAAGTTTTCGAAATAAGTTCGTTTTCAATTTTGATCGTTGCAATTGGGTTGCAGCAGATATAAGAAAAACTGTTGTCATTTCCATGATAATCACTACTTTCCAATAGTAAACTATTTGGGAATTTGTCTCTGATCTTAAAGTAAATGCTTACCGGCGTAATAGTATCTGCGAGAATTTGCTTGTAGTGTGTGTTGAGTATAAAAGGTTTCAATGTATTTTGTTTTTTATTTTTAATATTTTCTGTTAGTTTGATTTCGACCAAAAAAAAAGGCCTGTCGTGATGACAAGCCTTTTATATTTTATAGTTTACAATACCATAGGAAGCTTTGTTCACGACGTCTGACGTAAATTCTTCCACCACCAAGTATTGTTCATTGTAATTTTCATAATCTTATTTTGATAAGGCAAATATATAAATGTAATTTGAATTAAAATGCATTCAAAGCAAAAAAAAACTTTTCTTAATTTATAAATTTGTTAAATATGTAAAAAGGGTAAGTAGATTTTGGTTGTTTATTTTCCACTTGCAACCGCATTGTTCAACTTTGTTCTAAAGTCCGGATTTCCTTTAATATTAGGCGTTAAGAATAATTCGTCGCTTTTTATTTTTGTATATTCTATAGCAAATTCAGTATTGCTGTACCAGTTTTTAATTCCGGCATCATTGCTTGAAGATTCGCTTATGATACCGCCATTACAATTGTTGGCCATCACATTTTTAAATGTAATTTTTGATAAATTCTCGTTTCCATTTCCAATATTCCCACTCAAAAGGACAAAAGGAGTGAAGCCGGAAACAACGCTGTTGGTTAAATTGAAAAAAGTATTTTCTCCAATATGAGCAGATTCACGAACCAGTCCCTGATTGTTTTCTTCCAGATTTACCAGTGTGATGTTGCTGGCATTAATTTTGGTCATTTTTTTAGTCATATCCGTGTTTTCAATTTTGTCGTATGAGTCTACTTCAAAACATCTTGAACCTGAAATATCTGATGAAAAAGGATGTCGGATAGCAATACTGTTGCTGATATTGATTTGTGCTCCTTGTGTAAAATCAAAGTCATCGTCTGTAGTTCGGTATGAAATTAAGTTGTTCATATTCAGGTCGCCTCCATAACATTCAAAAGAATCATCATTAGAATAACTAATCTGGATATTGCTTAAAACGGTTTTTCTTCCAACCCCGGCTAATGAAAGTCCGTTAAGTTCTTTTAAAGCACTTAATTTTCTGCCTGAATATTCAATTCGAACATATTTCAGGATTCCTGAATTATCTTCAGCATCCTGTCCGCCATAATGATTTAATATTGGGTCTAAGTTGAAAGGGAGTGTGTTTATACCTCCCAATTTATTGATAGGCGCTTTTCCAAGAATAATGATTCCGCCCCAGTCACCAGGTCTCCTTTCAGTAGTTTCTTTATTTGAAGTAAAAATAATGGGATCTGTTTCTAAGCCTTCGGCCATAATTTTCGCTCCATTTGTAATTACTAATGTTCCGCAGGTTTTGTCATCGCCTCTGATAACTGTTCCTGGTTCGATTGTAAGTATAGCATTATTGGTTACGTAAACTATACCAACCAGCTGATAAGTATTGCGTTTTGTTAGTCTGGTGTCTTTGTCAATTGTTCCGGCAATGATATTTGTGGCTTCATTGTACTCAACTGCTGCCGGCTTAAAATTGGTCCAGTTGTTCATCCAGTTTGATGTTCCTATGATTCCTTTTTGTTGTGCCTGTATAAAAAAAGTACTTAAAAGTGTTATAGTGGCAATGTGTAATTTAGTTTTCATAACTATAATTTTTGATTTCTAGTTTTTGATTTATTGATTTTTAACAATGCCAAAATTAGAAGCCAAATGTTAATCAAAACACGGTGTCATGTTACGAAAGGGTTATCCGAATATTAAGAACGTTATTATTATGTTTTATTAAAAAAGAAACCCCGGCAAATTAATTGCCGGGGTTTCCTGAATTTCAAATTAGTAAGTCTCAAATATTAGAATTTTAAAGATACTGCCAATTCGAAATCGTCATTGATAGTTTTGTCTCCTAAATTTTGGAAGAAGTTACCAGAGTTGTATTTGATATCGTATTTAGTTCTGTCAACTTTGAATGCAGTTGTAGCTGTGTTTCCTTTAACAGTAATATCAAAAGTTACAGGTTTAGTGATTCCTTTGATAGTTAAATCAGCAGTAACTGTATAAACATCAGTAGATTTAGCTCCAATTGTTTTGAAAACTAATTTTGAAGTTGGGAATTTATCAGTTCCGAAGAAATCGTCAGCTTTTAAGTGACCGTTTAATTTTTGTTGGTATTCTCCAGTCAAATCAGTTGCTGTTAGTGAAGTCATATCAACTGTGAAGCTTCCTCCTGTTAATTTTTTTCCTTTGAAAACCAATGCTCCTTCTTTGAAGTTTACTGTTCCTGAGTGCTCTCCTGTTACTTTTTTACCTACCCATTTGATAGTACTTGCTTTTACGTCGATTTTTTTAGTTTGTGCGTTTACTGAAACTGACGCTACTGCTACGAATAATGCTATTGCAATTGTTTTTAAATTTTTCATGTTGTGAAATTGATTTTGATTGTTATTAAATTTATAATTAAAGTGTGATAAATAATTCTTCCTGAGATTTTCTAACTTTTTTGTAATGCTGAGCGTCGTCCTCCTCATGTCTGTAACCAATAGTAGCTACAACTACTGCGTTTAATCCTAATTTGTCGAAGCCTAAAATTTCATTGAATGCTGCAGGGCTAAAACCTTCCATTGGTGTAGTGTCGATTTTTAATTCGGCTGCTGCAGTTAATAATGTTCCTAAGGCAATGTAAGTTTGTTTTGAGGTCCAGATGTTTTTAGCTTCGTTTGATAAGTTAGAAATAACGTTATTCATCATGTCGCTAAAACCGCCTAAAGCATCTGTAGGAACTCCTCTGGTTTCGCTTATATTTTTGATGTATGCTTCAACTGATTTTGAATTAAGATTAAGATCATTTGCAAAAATGAACAGGTGAGAAGCATCTGTGATTTGAGTTTGTCCCCATGCTTCCGCTTTTAATTTTTCTCTTAATTCCGGGTTTTCTACGATAACCACTTTAAATGGCTGTAATCCGTATGAAGAAGCACTTAATCTGACAGCTTCTTTTAATGTATTTAAATCTGCATCAGAGATTTTTTTAGTTGCATCAAATTTTTTGGTTGCATATCTCCAGTTTAAATTTTCTAATAGTGTACTCATGATATTAATTTTGTTGGGTTCGGTATTTCTCTAATAATTGGTTTAATAATTCTAATTCTTCAGGGCTTATATTAGCAGCAAATAAACGCTCGTGTTCATCTACCTTTGGGTCTAATTCTTTTAAAACGTCTAATCCTTTTTGGGTGATTAAAACTTCAATTTTTCTTCTGTTTCCCGGACAGACATTTCGGGTTACATATTCTTTTAATAGTAGTTTATCAACCAGCCTTGTCGTATTGCTTGTTTTAGCCAGCATTCGTTCCTGTATCACACACATATTAGCAGGATTTCCTTTTTGTCCTCTTAATATACGCAGTACATTATATTGTTCTCCGGAAAGATCATACGGTTTTATCAACTCGTTGAAATGATCCAGAATCACATTTTGCGTGTACATGATATTCAGAATAACTTTTTTCGCATTATCCATCTTAACAGTGCTTTTTATAACCTCTTCAATTGTCATAGTTGTAAGTGTATAATTTGTATATACAAATGTATAGGTTTTAATTGTTGTATATACAAATGTTTTGTTAATTTTTTGTTAAGATATTGGCGTTGGAATTATTGAGAATAAAAATTCGCAATTACAATGTTATAAAAGTAGTGAATTTTGTATTTTAAAATATTGATTTAGTGATAATTAACTTAAAAATAAAATTGTTGAAATCATAAAGAAGTCAATATGATCCTTAGAATATTTGTAAGATGAATTTAATCTACTTAAGTTAGTTTTTGATGTAAATACTTGTTTTATGCAGATTATTGATATTCAGATAAAAGAAACCCTTTGGATACTGCTTTAAAATTTGAAATTTCTTTCGCTATCCAGGCTTCATCATGTCCTAATTCTTTAGCCATTAATCGTGCTGTTTTCTCTGAAGACTCAATGGCTGCTCTGGCATCTAAAAATAATAAGCGGACACGCCTTGCCAGAACATCATCAATGGTTCTTGCCATTTCATAGCGGACAGCCCAGACAACTTCCGCTAATGTGAATTCGTATTTTGGATGAAGTTTTTCTTTTAACTCAGGTTCATTTTCTTGCAATTCCATTATTTTAGGAATATCAGAACCATATATATAAAGGTGATTTTCTCTGTCAATTGAAGTGGTGTCTTTATTTCCATGAATCGAAAGATGCTCAGTAACACATTCTCTTTTAGGTAATTTTCCTGTTTTAATCGCTTTGTCGATTATTTCCTCAGCCATTTTTCTGAAGGTCGTCCATTTTCCTCCTGTAATCGTGATTAAGCCAGTTTTTGAAACGAGAATTTTATGACTTCTGGAAACCTCTTTAGTGCTTTTGCCTTCTTCTTTTGGTGCTGCCAATGGACGCAAACCAGCGAAAACAGACAATACATCAGCTCTGGTTGGTTTCTTTGCTAAAAAGCGTTGAGCTGTTTCCAGAACAAACTGAATTTCGCTTTCCAAAGCTACAGGTTCTAAACTGTGACTTTTGATTAAGGTATCTGTTGTGCCTACTACAACACGATTATGCCAAGGAACAGCAAACAAAACCCTTCCGTCTTTTGTTTTCGGAATCATCAGGGCATGGTCGCCAGGTAAAAACGATTTGTCAAATACCAAATGGATTCCCTGACTCGGAACGATATATTTTTTGTAAACGCTGTCGTTTAGTTTCATGATGGCATTGGTAAAAACGCCCGTAGCATTTATGATGGCTGATCCTTTTACATCATATTTATTTCCGGTTTCCTGATCTGCTACCTGTACACCAATAACAATTCCGTTAGGATCTTTTAATAACTTGACAACTTTTATATAATTAATAACGCAGGCTCCTTTTTCTACTGCAGTCTGGGCAAGATTGATGGCTAAACGCGAATCGTCAAATTGTCCGTCATGATAAATAACACCATTTACCAAACCGTTTTCCTGGACATTAGGAAGCATCTCAGCCGTTTTTTCTTTTGAAATGTATTTTGAAGCGCCTAAACTTAAGCGACCCGCCAATAAATCATAAATCTTTAGGCCGAAAGTATAAAAATAACCGCCCCACCAATTGTAATTCGGAATAACAAATGATTGGTTTTTGACTAAATGGCCCGCATTTTGAGCCATCAAACCTCTTTCTTTTAATGCTTCTCTAACCAAACTTACATTTCCCTGCTCGAGATAACGGACGCCGCCATGGACCAGTTTGGTGCTTCTGCTTGAAGTTCCTTTTGCGAAATCTACTGCTTCAAATAAGATTGTTTTATAGCCTCTGCTGGCTGCATCAAGAGCAGTTCCGAGACCGCTTGCTCCTCCGCCAATAATGATTACGTCCCAATTTTCTGTGTTTTGTAGTTTCGATAATTGTTCTGTGCGATTCATATTGTTTTTAAGGCTTAAAATTTGGCGACTGTATAATGACAAACTTAACAAAATGAAACTAAAAATTGTGCCACAATTTGTAATTGTATCTAAATAGTTTTTGTGCTATTAAATTCCCTAATGTCTTAAAATCGATATTGTGCGTGAGGGATAGTAGCAAACTGCCGAAGCAGTGCGGATAGCCCGACAGCATTTAAGAAAAGGCCTGATGAGCGCAATGAATTTTCAGGCCATTTCTTAAATGCTGGCACGCCCGAATTTAAGATTTCTGAATTTAGATTTTAGATTAAAAAAAACGAACCCCGACGAGTTTGAAAAAACTGTCAGGGTTAGAATTTATTTTGAAGTAAAATTAATGTGGCAGCTTATCCTTAATCAAACCATAAACCCAGGTTCCGGCAATGGCACTTAACAAAGTCACAATAATTACTGTAGCACCTGTTCCAATTTGAGCGAAAAGCGGACCCGGACAGGCTCCGGTAATCGCCCATCCGAAACCAAATAATAATCCGCCGTAGATTTGTCCTTTGTTGAAAGTCTTTGGCGGGATTTCTATTTTTTCGCCCTGAAGGGTTTTGATATTGAATTTTTTAATCAATTGTACGGATAGTAATCCAATGGCAACGGCACTTCCGATTACGCCATACATATGAAATGACTCCAAATGAAACATTTCCTGAATGCGGAACCAGCTGATTATTTCGGCTTTTACAAATACGATTCCGAAAAAGATTCCAACGATTAAATATTTTAGGTTTCCGAATACTGATTCTTTTTGCTGACTTGCATTGATTCCTTCGCCGTCTGTATTTTTATTTTCTAAATTCATTTTTGAAATTTTAAAGTGAAAGAATATAAGGCAGAATTAAAAGTGCCATTACAAAACCGCCAATCATAAAACAGATTGTGGCTACCAATGATGGCCATTGTAAGTTCGATAATCCCATAATGGCATGTCCACTCGTACATCCGCCTGCGTAACGGGTTCCGAAACCTACTAAAAATCCGCCCACAACAATCATAATGAATCCGCGAAGGGTTAATAAACTTTCCCACGAGAATAATTGTTTAGGAACTAAACCAGTATGATCTGTGATTCCGTAAGTGGCTAATTTTTCTGAAAGTTCAGGCGTAATTGTAACTTCATTTGGATTTGACAGGAAGTATGCTGCGATAACTCCTCCAAGAAAAATTCCGAAGACGAAGAATAAATTCCAGCTTTCTTTTTTCCAGTCGTATTTAAAAAACGAAATATTAGCAGGAATGCATGCCGCACAAATATGTCTAAGCGAAGAACTGATCCCGAAAGATTTATTTCCGATGATTAATAATATAGGTACAGTTAATCCGATTAACGGACCGGCAATGTACCAAGGCCAAGGTTCTTTAATAATTTCCAGTATACTCATGCTTGTTAAAATTAAAATATTTCCACCATATAAGTGATATAAGTAATTATAAGCTGGAGTTTCAATCTCTCATATAACTTAGGTAATTTAAGTAAATGTAAGAAGGGGAGCATAAAATAGCACTCAAACTAAAATGAACTTATATAACTTATATGGTGGAAATTTATGTTCAATATTTATGATTTTAGAGTCTTGCTCTGACAAACAAAATCGGACTTTGGGATATTGGTTTTTGCAATTGCTCCAAAACCGCCCTCAATTTCGCTAAAATTCCTGAAACCGCGTGCCTGTAAAATGGAAGCAGCAATCATACTTCGGTACCCTCCGGCACAGTGGAGGTAAAAGTGTTCGTTAGGGTTAATATCTTTTACCCAGTCATTAATATAAGCCAGAGGTTTGCTGTACGCATCTTCAATATGTTCTGCTTCGTATTCTGTTTCTTTACGAATGTCAATTATTCTGTCTTCTTTGATATTGACTTCATTTGCAAATTGTTCGGCAGAAATACGGTTTACAGCATCTGTTTCGAAACCCACTTTTTGCCAGGCACCAAAACCGCCATCCAAATGTCCGATAATCGTATCAAAACCTACGCGGCTCAGACGGGTTACGGTTTCTTCTTCAAGACCATCTTCAGTTACTAATATGATAGGCTGTTTTACATTGGCAATTAAAGTCCCAACCCAGGGAGCAAAATCGCCATTGATTCCGATATTAATGGATTGCGGTATATAGCCTTTGCTAAAATCGGCGGCACTTCTGGTATCCAGAATCAAAGCTCCGGTTTCTTCGGCAATGGCTTCAAAATCTTTTACGTCGATAGCTTTCATTCCGTTATGCAAAACGGTTTCAAAGCTTTCGTATCCTTTTTTGTTCATCGCCACGTTCATGCTGAAATAGGCTGGGGGAGGCAATAAACCGTCAGTAACTTCTTTGATGAATTCGGCTTCGGTCATATTTTCGCGTAAAGCGTAATTAGTAGCTTTTTGATTCCCGATGGTCGAAACGGTTTCCTTGCTCATATTTTTTCCGCAGGCACTTCCGGCACCGTGAGCGGGATAAACAGTTACATCATCGGGCAAAGTCATGATTTTGTCTCTTAGCGAATGATATAAAATTCCGGCCAGTTCATCCTGAGTCATTCCGGCAGCTTTTTGAGCCAGATCTGGACGTCCAACATCACCAATGAACAAGGTGTCTCCTGAGAAAATAGCATGATCTTTTCCGTTGCTATCAATCAATAAATAAGTGGTGCTTTCCATCGTATGCCCCGGAGTATGCAGGGCTTTTATGGTAATGTCGCCAATTTTAAATTCCTGTCCGTCAGTAGCAACGATACATTCAAATTCGGGTTTGGCATTTGGTCCATATACAATTGGAGCCTGAGTTTCCTTGCTTAAATCAAGATGTCCTGAAACAAAATCAGCGTGGAAATGTGTCTCAAAAATGTATTTTAATTTGACCTGATCGCGTTCCAGACGATCCAGATAAGGCTGAATTTCCCTAAGCGGATCAATAATAGCTGCTTCTCCGTTTGAGGTAATATAGTAAGCACCTTGCGCCAGGCATCCGGTGTAAATTTGTTCGATTTTCATGATTCTGTTCTAAATAATAGGATAACAAAGGTAAGCTTGTTTTGGAGTAAAGTAAGTGACTAATGTTACAAAAATGGGTTTTTAAGATAAAATCCAAATAAAAATTTCATTTGAGAAGGAGAAGCATTTTGTAATTTTGCATTTTTCCTAAAATCAATGTTATGAATACAGAAGATTTATTGAGTCAGATTGCTTTTATAAAAGAAATTGATAAAGTAAAATACATTCAGCGCAAAACAAAACTCTTCAACAGCGACCGATGTGAAAATGATGCAGAACACAGTTGGCACCTGGCTTTGATGGCGATTGTCCTGACAGAACATTCAAACGAACCGATTGATGTTTTGAAAGTCGTAAAAATGGTTCTGATTCATGATATTGTGGAGATTGATGCTGGAGATGTTTTTATTTATGATACAGCCAAAAATCATTGCAATACTGATGAAGAACGATTGGCTGCAAACAGGATTTTTGGTTTACTGCCAAAGAAACAAGCTGAAGAGCTGATTGCTGTTTGGGAAGAATTTGAAGCAGGCCAAACTAATGAGGCTAAATTTGCAAAATCTATGGACAGATTAGAGCCATTATTGCAAAATACATCAAACAATGGCGGAACCTGGAAAGAGTTTGGAGTCAACTATGATAAGGTTTATGAAAAAAAGAGCGTGATAAAAGAAGGCTCGAAATCTTTATGGAATTATGCTGAAGGGTTAATAAACGAAAGTGTTGAAAAAGGTATTTTAAAAAAATAATTTCACCATATAAGTGATGTAAGTAAATACAAGTTTGACGCAAAAAACTAAAATGAACTTATATCACTTATATGGTTCAAAACTTTACAAATAAACTCTTTCTGCAGGACAGTAATTCGGGTTTTAATGGGTAAATTTGTGGAACTTCATAAACAAATTACCTTATGGAAGAAATGCTCTTTTATGACCGAATGCAATTTGCCTTCACGATTACCTTTCACTACCTTTTTCCACAGCTCACAATGGGTCTTTCGCTCATCATCGTTTACTTCAAGTGGAAATATCTCAAAACCAATAACGAACACTATAATCACGCTACCCATTTCTGGATGAAAATCTTCGCCCTGAATTTTGCAATGGGCGTAGTAACCGGAATACCGATGGAGTTTCAGTTTGGGACCAATTGGGCAAAATTCTCCGAATTGACCGGAGGAATCATCGGTCAGACACTGGCGATGGAAGGCATGTTTTCATTCTTTTTAGAATCCTCCTTTTTGGGTATATTTTTATTTGGGGAAAAACTCCTCGGACATAAATGGCATTTTGTAACCGGATTATTAATCATGATTGGTTCCTGGGCGAGTGGTTACTTGATTATTGCCACACATTCGTGGATGCAGAATCCAGTGGGTTATGAAATCCTTGAAAACGGAAAATTTGTATTGACGAATTTTAAAGCATTGTTTCTAAATCCATGGCTTTGGCCTTCTTATCTTCATAATCAGGCAGCATCATTGGTTACAAGTTCCTTTGTTGTGGCCGGAATTGGTGCTTTTTATATTTTAAGCAGAAAAAATGTTTCTTTTGGAAAATTGTTTTTAAAAACCGGAGTCATTTTCGGATTGATTTCGAGTTTGGTTGTAGCTGTTCCAACAGGGGACTTACTGGCTAAAAATGTGGTGAAATACCAGCCAGTGACTTTTGCAGCTATGGAGGGAATTTTTCACACAGAGAAAAAAGGTTCTGAAATTGTTTTAATTGGTCAGCCGGATGTAAAAGACAAAAAACTGGATAATAAAATCGCCGTTCCTAATATTCTGAGTTTCCTGACTTACGGAAATTGGGATCAGGAAATTCAGGGACTGGATCAGTTTGAAGAAGATCTGCATCCGACTAATATTTCCGGGTTGTATTATGCCTATCATATTATGGTAGGACTAGGAACAGTATTTATCGGATTGATGGTGCTTTCGCTTTTTCAATTGATTCGGGGAAAATTGTTTGAAACGAAATGGCTTTTATGGTCGCTTATGTTCATGATGCCGTTTCCATATATTGCCAATACGACTGGCTGGTACACTGCAGAACTAGGCAGACAGCCGTGGCTGGTTTATAATTTAATGCGAACCGCTTCCGGAGCATCGCCAACCGTTTCTTCCGGAAATACCTTGTTTACATTGCTGGGTTTTATTGGTTTATACCTTTTGCTCGGAATGTTGTTTTTGCTTTTGATTGGAAAAATTATCAATAAAGGACCGCATCATGTGGAACTTTCAACAGAAAAAATATAAGTATGGAATTTTTTTGGTACGTAGTTTTAATGGGAATCCTGGCTGTTTATATTGTTTTGGACGGTTACGATTTTGGGGCAGGAATTATTCATTTGTTTTTTGCGAAAACTGAAAGGGATAAAATAGTCATTACAAATTCGATTGGTCCTTTTTGGGATGCCAATGAAGTCTGGCTGATTGCTGCAGGAGGTGTGCTGTTTTTTGCTTTCCCGACTTTGTATGCATCGTCTTTCAGCGGATTTTATCTGCCTTTGATTATGATTTTATGGCTGTTGATTTTCCGTGCTATTGGTCTGGAAATGCGTGGTCAGGTACACAATCATATGTGGGAAGCGATTTGGGACAAGGCTTTCGGAATTGCGAGTCTGCTTCTGGCTTTGTTCTTCGGAATGGCCCTTGGAAATATCGTCCGTGGTGTGAATCTCGGAATGGTCGAAAATGGTGTTTCTACACAGGAACCGCATTATTTCTTTCTGCCTTTATGGAATCCGACTTTTAGTCCGCAGGCAAATGAATTGGGAATTATCGACTGGTTTACTTTGTTTTTGGGAATTGTAAGTGTAGTCGCATTGATGATTCACGGTGCCAACTGGATTATTTATAAAACGAATTCATCATTAAATCCTCAGCTTAAGGATTTGGTTTTTAGACTGAATATTGGGTTATTGGTTTTAGTGATTATCTCGCTTCAAATCTGGCATTTTATTGAACCAAGACCGTTTTATAATTTTGTAGAGAACCCTATTTTGTGGTTTTTTCCTGTAATGACTTTTGTCGGGATTTTAGGATTGTTCAAAGTACGAACTTTTAAAAAAGACGGTTACGGATTTCTGTTCTCGACTTTGTTTTTAGTGGGAGGTTTTGCCTCAACAGCCGTTTCGATTTTTCCGAATGTTTTGCCATCGACCAATAAAGTGAATCCTTCGTTAACGATTTATAACACAGCTGCCGGGGAATATGGATTAAATGCCGGACTGAGCTGGTTTTTTGTGGCTTTGTTTCTGGTAATTGTTTATTTTATTATTCAGTACCGTGTTTTTAGCGGGAAAATGGATGATATTGGGTATGGGGAGCATTGATTTTGTTTTTAGCCACGAATTACACAAATTTTCATTAATTGAATTTTTTATATCAATTGCCTCCAGTTTTAACTGGAGGTTTTTTGTTGAATTAGGAAAAAGGTTTTAACCAAATGGTAAGTTTGGCTAAAGCCTTTTTATATATTTTTATGAATCTCCAGCTAAAGCTGGAGGCAATTCAAAAAGAGCCATGAAAAATAAGGATTCGAATTATCAACTAAGTGATCGTTTTAAAAGAAGAACGTTTCATATTTCGAGATTGCTTTAGGGATAGGAGCGGTATCTCCCGATTTAGAAAAACAAGGCTTTTAGCTGTAATTTTTGTTAATCGGGAATTTAGCGGATAGCCCGTAGGTAACGTCCAAAAAATCCAAATGGTTTATTTAAATTTGATTTTATAAAAAAAATACTCCTTGTGATTCGGCAATCCATTTTTGTAATTATAGTTTCGACCTTTATGCTTCCTGCAGCAATCCTGAAGCCAGATGTAGATCTTGTTAAATCAAACATTTGGCATATTGCAGGACCTGTCAACGAAAATTACGAAACAATTAATGCGGTCAGAGAAAAAGAAGGTGTTGTTCGGGTTACCGCTAAGGATAATCCTGTGGGTGAAATTGAACTTAATGTATTGATCACATCATCAGCATCGAATGATGGAATTCCGACTAATTTATCCAATAAATCAAAATTTGTAAAGATTACTTATAAATCGACACAGCTCATTAAATTGCAGGCACGCGAAGGAAATGAAACAGGAACGGGCTGTATTCACGGCGGATCTCATCCAAGAGTTGATTTACCGGTATCTTCCAATAGATTCAAAACGATGAAAATTCCGTGGACAGCTTTCAGACAGAACGGATTGCCAAACGGAAAACTGTTGAATATCCACAACCTTTGTAAATTCAATTTTGTGAATTATCATCCTGTTTCAGGGGCGTTGCTGGAAATAAAATCGGTTATAATTGAAAACTGATTCTAAGATTTAACTGAATTTTATTCGATATTTAAACCGTTAGGGAATTAAATGAGTACTTAAATTATTTTTCTAAAATGTCTTTTAAAGTTTTTAAGTCGGCTTTTACTAATTCGGAATCAGCGTTTACTTCTTCGTCTGTTTTATTGGGCATTTTAAATAAAGTAAATATAACTTCGCTTCCTTCTCCGTTTTCTATAACTCTCAATGGATTATAAACTTTTGTGCCATCAGGTAGTTTTACTTTGTGATCTATAATTCCGAATTCATTTTCCGGACTTAACTCTATTTCGATTTTCCCTAAATCTGATTCGGCGTTCCAAACCCGGTCTGATTTTTTTGAAACTGATTGTATAAAAGCCAGCCACTTAGGGAAGTTTTCAGGATTTGATGCAAATTCATAAACTTTTTCTTTGGAATTATGTATTGATATGCTGATAGTGATTGTTTGAGAAGTCATAACATTTATTTTAGTATTATTTCGATTGTCTTTTATTTAATAGCCTGACAAATAACAGGAAATAACTAAAGTTAAGTCTTTTATTTTTATAATATATCTGAAATGATTAATTCTTTATTTGAATAAGTAATAGCTGGGAAAAAAGATATAGCAACAGCCCGGCCGCAAGCTATGCCAAAAAAAGTATAAATCTGTTTACGTAAGAAAACTGTTTAGTTTCATCTTTGTCAAAATTTAAAACTCTGACAAAGACTACTCTACAAGTGAAACTAAATTCAAAATATTTAAAAATTGCGTGAAAGCCTTAAAACAAAATTTCTTTCGTAATAATATAAAGTCCCATTACGAGGACAAACCAGCCAAAAAGCGGTTTTAGTTTAGTACCGTCTATTTTTTTAGAAAGCTGGCTTCCGATTAGCATTCCTAAAAGCGCCATTGCTGAAATACCTAATAAAAAGGGATAATCAATCTGGGTTCCGATATACAAATCGCCTGCAAAACCTATTGAGGAATTAATGGTAATGATTAATAATGAAGTTCCGACTGCTTGTTTCATTGGTAATTTGGCGAAAAATAACAGAGCGGGAATAATTAGAAATCCACCTCCGGCACCCAAAAATCCGGTTACGATTCCGACTATGAAACCTATTAAGCTTAATTGTATATAATTGGTTTCGGTTGCTTTTATTTCGGGCTGTTCTTTTCGAATCATCGAAATAGCGGCTGTAATCATTAATAGGGAAAAGACAATCATAATCAGAAAGTCTTTTGAAACGGTATAAGAAGCTACAGAAAAAAGAGTACCGGCAATTTTTGGGAAAATAACTTCGCGGATAATCAATATCGAAATCACAGAAGGAATGGCAAAATACAATGCCGATTTAAGTTTGAGATTGCCCATTCTGTAATGGCTGTAACTTCCAAAGATGGCGGTCAATCCTACGATAAATAAGGAATATGAAGTTGCCTGTTCAGGATTAACTTTGAAGAGATAAACTAAAATTGGAATCGTAAGTATGGAACCGCCACCGCCAATTAAGCCCAGCGAGATTCCGATAATAATTGAAGCAATATAACCTGCATATTCCATTGCATTTGTTTTGATGCAAAGGTGGTTTGCAAATTAGAAATCTACAGTAACATTTGTCACAGAAAGAATTTTAAACACGAATTATCATGAATTATTTTCTAATGTCACATCGAGCGGAGTCGAGATGCTCCCAGGTTCTCGACTCCGCTCGAACTGACAGAGTCTTACAAATACTAATTAGTGAAAATTAGTGAAATTGGTGTTTTTAAATCTTTTTTAAAAGTTCAATCTGGTTTCGGTTGAGTTTGACCAGACCGCGCTGTTCCATTTTTTTGAGAAGTCTCGAAACCACTTCTCTGGAGGTATTGAGTTCGGTTGCAATTTCCTGATGTGATAATTTGACTTCAGAACAGCCACAAGCATCAGAATGGCGTTTCAGATAAAATTCCAAACGTTCATCCATAGACCGGAATGCGATATTATCTACCACTTCAAGAACTTCTTCAAAACGGCTTCGGTAGGTTTCGATTACAAATTCGTACCACGATCTGTGTTCCATCATCCATTTGTCCATTAGCTGAAGCGGAATCATCATCACCGAAACATCTTCGACAACTTTGGCCATAATCTGGCTTTTTTCGCTTTTTGCAGTGCAGATCATCGAAATGGCACAGGCTTGTCCGGGCTGCAGATAATACAATAAAAATTCGCCTCCGTCTTCGCCCTCACGATAGATTTTGATTTTTCCTTTCATAATCAGAACGGTGTTTTTAATATACTGTCCGGTTCGCATTAAAATGGTTCCGGATTCAAAATCCTGTGCGCTTCCGTTTTGTTCGATAGTAGCAATCAGTTCACTGGAGAAGTTTGGGAAAAGGGTTTTTAATGAATTTTGCATTGATGCTGTTTGTCTATTATACGTTATTGTTTTTTATTCTTGTAAGTTATAGTTTTCAGTATAGTAAGTGTTAAATATTTCCTGAAAAGATTTTAAATTTACAGTTCCGGATTTAATTATTTGTTCATTTTTATAGACATGATATTCACCGTTATTTATTGTTTTTTGGGTCCATAAAATACCGTTTTTTATTTTACCAAGCTCATTAGTCGTTAAATATCCAGTCTTATTTAATTGTGATTCAGCATTAATTTTGTCTCTGTATTTACTCAGATAGATTCTAAGAATCGCATCTTCTTTTGAGAAAAAATCTGCTATCTGGTTGAAAATTAAATCGGTAGTTGCATTGTTTTCTGATGTTTTTAAGAAAAGGAATAGTTTGTAGCTTTTTTCAAAATCATCTCCTGCAGCTTTAGATAAATTATCTTTATAGATATAACTGATTTTTTCATCATTATATATAGTGTTCCAAATTTTACTTTGTGCCGGTAATTTTTTTATGTCGAAGTCGATTACTTCTGTATAAAATATGAGTTTGTCTTTATACAGAAATTCACTGACTTTTTTTCTGTCCTTAACGTATAGTTTAATTATGGCATCGCTCTCAACTCTGTTTTTAATGGTTATAATGTCGTTTTCTTTGGTAAAGAAAAATGAGTTTGAATAGTAATCAGCAAGAATCTGTAATGTGAAACTTTCGAGTTTTTCATTATTGTATATTTTAATAATTTCTCCACTTTCAATAGCTGTTTCTTCGGTTCTCAAATTGTTTTTATGAGTTTGTGCGAAAATGGAAAAACTATAAAATAAAACGATTACTATTATTAGTTTCATTAGTGCATTATTATTGTTGAAATCGATATGTTTTATTTTTTACAACAAATATAGCAGATTGATTTGCTTTAATTGTCAGAAAACTATTTTTAAGATACGAATACCTAAAATGAAAAAATCCTATTTTCTATTAACATTCCAGTATGTTTTTTTGAAAATAGTGAGTAAATTTGTAAAACGCTGACAATTTTATGTTCTCTAAAACGTTTTCTCTGAATAATAATAGAAAACGTATTTTGAACGTATTTTATGTAGTAAAAACTTTTAATTTTACAAAAAACACAATACTATGAATTTATCACAAGAAGATTGGGTTGCACAATTAGAGTCTGATGAAAATGCAGTTATACTTGACGTAAGAACTGAAGACGAATTTAACGACGGCTATATTGAAAATGCTGTAAATATTGACATCAATAAAGGTCAGGCTTTTATTTATGAAATAGAAGAACTGGATAAAAACAAAAATTATTATGTGTATTGCCGCTCAGGAGCAAGGAGCGCAAAAGCATGTCAGATTATGAATGAATTAGGTTTTGAGAATGCCTATAATCTGCTTGGCGGAATCCTGGATTGGGAAGGTGAAACAGTAAATCCATAAAAAGACTAAGAGGCAAAAAAATGCCTCTTTTTTCTTTTAAAAAATATTAAATAACCAAAACTAAAATTACCAGATTATGAGTTTTATACCCGAAGAGTATCAAATTAAAGACCTTCTGAATCAGGATACTTATCTTGTAAACGGAGAATTAAAACAATGGACAGGCCAGACAACTCCGGTGTTTTCGACTATTTCTTCTACAGAAAAATATGCGCCGACATTATTAGGATCTATTCCGTTCATGGCAGAAAAAGAGGCTGCTGAGGTAGTGGAAGCAGCTACTGCGGCTTACGACAAAGGACAGGGATTATGGCCAACCATGAAAGTGAGTGACCGTATCAAATGCATGGAAAATTTCGTAAAACAAATGAAAGAAACCCGTGAAGACGTGGTGAAGCTTTTGATGTGGGAAATTGGAAAAAACCTTGGCGATTCGCAAAAAGAATTTGACAGAACGGTAGAATATATTCAGGATACTATTGACAGTTACAAAGAATTAAACGGACGCAGTTCTCACTTTTCGAAAGTTCAGGGTGTAAATGCAATGATCCGTCGTGGACCTCTTGGGGTTGTATTGTGCCTTGGACCTTACAATTATCCTCTTAACGAGACATTCTCGTTGTTGATTCCAGCCCTGATTATGGGTAATGCCGTAATTTTTAAACCGGCAAAATATGGAGTTTTATGTATTTCTCCATTGTTAGAAGCTTTTAGAAGCAGTTTTCCAAAAGGAGTTATCAATATCGTATACGGAAGAGGCCGTGAGGTTGCTTCTCCAATTATGAAGTCAGGAAAAATTGATGTTCTGGCATTAATTGGAAACAGTAAATCTGCTATCGCTTTGCAAGATCAGCATCCAAACAAAAACAGACTGCGTTTGATTTTGGGTCTGGAGGCTAAAAACCCGGCAATCATTTTACCGGATGCCGACTTAGATCTTGCAATTCAGGAATGTATTACAGGATCATTATCTTTTAACGGTCAGCGTTGTACAGCTTTAAAAGTGTTGTACGTTCATGAGTCTATCGCTGAAGAATTTAACAGACGTTTTTCTGAAAAAGTAGATGCTTTGGTTTTTGGAAATCCATGGGAAAAAGGAGTTTCTTTGACTCCTCTTCCGGAAGAAGACAAGCCAGCCTACATTCAGGGATTAATTGATGATGCAACCAGCAAAGGAGCACAAATCTTAAATGAAAAAGGAGGAAAACATGCTGAAAATTATATTTTTCCGGCCGTTTTATATCCTGTAAATAAAGACATGAGAGTGTATCATGAAGAGCAATTCGGACCAGTAGTGCCAATTATTTCTTTCAAGGACATCAATGAACCTTTAGATGATATGGCCGAATCAAATTATGGACAACAGGTAAGTTTATTTGGTAAAGACATCAAAACGCTTGCTCCGCTTATCGATGCCTTGGTCAATTTGGTATGCAGGGTAAACCTGAACAGTTCTTGCCAGAGAGGTCCGGATGCATTCCCGTTCACTGGGCGTAAAGATTCTGCAGTAGGAACATTGAGTATCCCGGATGCATTGCGTTCGTTCTCAATCCGTACGTTTGTAGCTTCGAAGGATATTGCTTATAACAATGAAATCCTTCAGGAATTATTAAATAGCAAAGAATCCAATTTCATCAATACCGATTATATTTTATAATATCAAGGTTATATATTAATTTTCAGAAACCGTCTTTTTCTTTTCGAATCAGGCGGTTTTTTCTATTTTGCTTGTTCTAAAATTCATTCTCTTTTAATTGAGTAAAAGTTCAAAAAAGTGTGTAATGTTTCTGAAAAGTGTGTAATAAATATACATATAAAGAGGGTTAACTTTCTTAAATAGCTTAATATCAGCCTTACATTTAAATGGCACATGCCTTGCATATTCAGCATTATAATAATTCACTCAGATAAAAGAATTAAAAATAAATGCCATTTAGATAATAAATACAATCCAGAATGAAAAGCGAAACAATTACTTCAGAACAATTATATGCCTCAGAGCTTAATGAATCATATAAAGAACAATACGCAATAAATAATGACAAAACTACAAGTGCAACGGGTATTGCAATACTTATAAGCACTTTTTTACTAATGTTAACCGGAGCTTTTTTGGTTTATAAATTCCAGTCCGACTTCGATCAGTTTCACATTGACAGAATAAACTCTGCCTGGGGTTATCCATTTTTGATTCTGGCGACTGTATTATTTCTTTTTAAAGCCGGAGTTTTTCTGTACAAGTCTTTTCTTTATTTCAAATACAAGCCTATAGAATCTGTTTCAGATGATTTACTGCCTACCTGTACAGTTATAGTTCCGGCTTATAATGAAGGGAAACTGGTTTGGGAAACCTTACTAAGTTTAGCAGATAGCGACTATCCGGAAGAGAAAATGCAAATTATGGCTATTGACGACGGAAGTAAAGATGATACCTGGTATTGGATTCAGCAAGCCAAAATAAAATTGGGCGACCGATTGTCAATTTATCAGCAGCCACAAAATAAAGGAAAACGCCATGCACTTTACAGAGGATTTAAGTTGGGAACAGGAGAAATTTTTGTAACTGTTGATAGTGATTCAATTGTAAAGAAAGATACATTACGTAATTTAGTAAGTCCTTTTGTTCACAATGAAAAATGCGGTGCTGTTGCCGGAAATGTTCATGTATTGAATAATAAAACAGCAATGCTTCCTAAAATGCTTAATGTGAGTTTTGTAATGAGTTTTGAATTTGTACGTTCTGTAGAAAGTGTATTGGGATCTGTATTCTGTACTCCCGGAGCTTTGGCAGCGTATCGAAAAAAATCTGTATTTGCCTGTCTTGAAGAATGGATCAATCAGACTTTTATGGGAGAACCTTCAGATATTGGTGAGGACCGTGCAATGACCAATATGATTTTGAAACAGGGTTACAAGGTACTATTTCAAAGAAATTCAATTGTACTTACGAACGTTCCCGAAGAATATACCGGATTGTATAAAATGTTTATCAGATGGGGAAGAAGCAATGTTAGGGAAAATCTGATGATGGCGAAATATGTTTTCAAAAATTTCAGAAATGAATCTAAATTAGGAACCAGACTTTTATACTTAGACCAGACGGCGAAAATTATAATGTCTTTACCATTTTTACTGTTCATGTTCTTTTTTATTGCAATACATCCGTTATTGTTTTTTAGTTCAACACTTTTAAGCATATTCATTATATCCAGTTTTTCAGCTTTCTTTTACGCTAAAAAATATAGTTATTCTGAAGCAATGTGGGCTTATTCATATAGTGTTTTTTACAGTTTTAGCCTGTTTTGGATTACTCCGTACGCCATTATTACAGCTCATAAAAAAGGATGGCTGACCCGTGGTTTGTCAGAAAAGAAAGCAGAAGAATTTGTTCCTTTAGAACAATATAGCCCGGTAGCCAAATAAAATAAAAAATTAGATTATTTTAGAACCGTCTTTTTCTTGTGGATTAAGGCGGTTTTTATTTTTTATAAGATGATAATAAAATCAATCAACCCCTCAGATACCTGGCAAATCAGACATGAAGTGATGTGGCCGGATCAGCCTTTGGAATTTGTTCAGCTGGATGAAGATGAATCCGGACTGCATTTTGGTGTTTTTATAGAAGAAAAAGTGGTTTCAATTGTATCCTGTTTTATTTCAGATGATAAAATGCAGTTTAGAAAACTGGCCACTTTACCCGAATATCAAGGTCAGGGAATAGCGTCGGAACTTTTAAAATATATTTTCGAAATGGCCAGAAAAAAAGATGTAAAGAGAATTTGGTGTAATGCCAGATCCGGTAAAAAATCTTTCTATGAAAAACTCGGGATGAAAGATACTTTTCAAACATTCAGTAAAGCAGGTCAGGAATTTACAATTATGGAAATTTGTTTTTGATTTTTTGAAAATGTGAAAAAAATCCTAATTGCGCCTGATTTGTAGAAAACGTCAATTAATTATCTTAATTTAACCACAGACAAATTAATAATTAAGTTCGCTATGGAGAATTCAAAAATTAAGGCTTTTATACCACTTTTATACCTTGTTTGGTCAGACGATCTTTTAACGCAAAAAGAGTTTTCAACTTTACAGGAATTTATTACTTCCTTAACGCTGCTTTCTCAGGAAGAGCAACAATATCTTCTTTCAAAAGTGGATATTTCGAATCCGCCTTCGCGAAATGAACTCACACAATGGAAATCGGATATTGAGAAAAGTATAAAAGATAAATCGTCTATAAAGTCCATTTTTGATATCGCTGTAGCCCTTTCTGAAAAAGATTTGAATATCTCAGGATTAGAATTAAAGTTTACAAAACTCGAAAATGATCTTGGGGTTTTGGGTGAAGAATTGATTCAGAACTTCAAAACAAAAGCAGATTCCTTTACCGCCAGTTCCCAAACCAATAGTAATTTCGATGTCCAGAAAATTACGGAACTTCTGGATGGCACAGAATCTGAAATTATAAAAAAAGTAAAATCGGTTATTTCCAGACCTGAATTTGCTTATGAAACTTCTACGGATATTAATGTCTATCGCCAGACTGTTTACGATTGGTGTAAAATTTTAGCGGATGAAAACCTCGGAAATATGGCATATCCAAAACAATATGGAGGAGGAGAAAACATAGCCAATTATTTTGCTATTATGGAAACACTGAGTTATCACGATTTGAGTTTAGTGATAAAATTTGGTGTTCAGTTCGGGCTTTGGGGAATGAGCGTTCAGTCATTGGGAACCGAAAAGCATTATGCAAAATATTTAAAAGATATTGGTTCACTAAAAATTCCGGGTTGTTTTGCGATGACCGAAACACACCATGGTTCAAACGTAAAAGGACTTGAAACGACAGCAACTTACAATCATAACGATCAGACTTTTACCATTCATACTCCTCACGAAAAAGCCCAGAAAGAATATATTGGTAATGCAGCCGTTCACGGACAAATGGCGACCGTTTTTGCCAAACTGATTATAGACGGCCACGATTATGGTGTAAATGCTTTTGTAGTGCCATTGCGCGATACAAACGGAAACGTTTTAAACGGAATTACAATAAGTGATTGCGGTCATAAAATGGGTCTTAACGGAGTTGATAACGGAAAAATCAGTTTTGATCATGTTGTGATTCCGAAAGATAATATGTTGGACAGATTTGCTTCTGTGAATGACAAAGGTGAATTCGAAAGTCCGATTCCGAGTGATAACAGACGTTTTTTTACCATGTTAGGCACTTTAGTAGGAGGACGAATCGGAATTCCGAGATCGGCTTTAGCAGCAGCAAAATCAGGTCTTACGATTGCCATCCGCTACAGCGATCAAAGAAGACAATTCGGACCTGAAGGCGGTTCTGAAGTTCCAATTTTAAATTACAGAATGCACCAGCGAAGATTGCTTCCACATTTGGCAAAAACCTATGCGGTACATTTCGGATTACAATATCTTACCAGCCGTTTCTTAAACAGAACAGAAGCTGAAATGCAGGATATTGAAGCTTTGGCAGCCGGAATGAAATCTTATTCAACATGGAGTACCAGAGATATTTTACAGGAATGCCGTGAAGCTTGTGGCGGAAAAGGATATTTGTCTGAAAACAGAATAAACGCACTAAAAAACGATACTGAAATTTATACCACTTTCGAAGGTGATAATACAGTTTTGATGCAGTTGGTAGCGAAAAATCGTCTGGCTGAATTCAGAAAGTCATTTGGCGAAATGGGATCTTTCGGTATCATCAATTATGTTTTTGAAAATGCTAAAACGGCTTTAGCAGAGAAAAATCCAATCGTAACCAGAAGAACCGATGATGAACATTTGCTGGATAACCAGTTTCATCTGCAGGCTTTTGTACACAAGGAAAAAACAATTTTGGCATCGGCAGCAAGACGTATCAAAAAACTCATTGATGAAGGCTTAGAAGCGTATGATGCTTTTAATGTGGTTCAGCATCAAATGATTGATGTGGCTGAGGCGTATTTGGAAAGAGTGGTTTTGGAACAATTTCAAATGGCAATAGCAAAAGTTGAAGATCTAAAAACAAAAGAAATATTGCAGAAATTAAATCAGTTGTATGCGCTTTCGCAAATAGAAAAAAACAAAGGATGGTATTTAGAAGATGGTTACATGGAAGCGGTGAAAACTAAAGCAATCCGTAAAATGGTAAATCAGCTTTGTTGGGATGTCAGACCGGATGCGGTTTCTTTGGTAAACGCTTTTGATATTCCGGAGAGTTGTCTGGCGGCGCCAATTGCTGTATAATTATAATCGTATAAAATTTTATTTCTATCACTTGAAAAATTGTTGTCTGTTTCTTATAACTCTTCTTGTTTACTTTTCCGGTTATTCATCGAATAGTACAGATACTATTTTGGATAAACTAAACGAAGCTGTAAAAAACAAACAGCATTATGTTCGCTTAAAGGAAGAACGGATTTTAAATTTCAAAAAGATAAAATCAGAGGATCTTTCTAAAGAACAGGAGTATAATTATAATCAGGCATTATATAAAGAGTATCAGAAATTCAAATCCGATTCGGCCATTTTTTATGTAAAGAAAAACCTGAAAATTGCTGATGAACTTCATAAACAGAGTTTAATGCATCTGGCTCAATTGCAATTGGCAAACCTATATTCATCTTCGGGTAAATACCTTGAATCAGAAGCTATTCTAAAAAAAATCAATAAAAAAGAATTAGAAAAATCATTATTGCCTACTTATTATATTACCTATCGTGAATTTTATGAGCATTATAACGCAAACAGTCCTAGTTGGGAATTTATTGAACAAATAGGCAAATATCGTGATTCGTTGCTGGGAGTTTTAAATCCTAATTCTTTAGATTATAAAATCAATAAAATTCAGAAGGATATTTATTACAAAAAATTTGATGTTGCTGAAAAACAATTGCTAAGCCTGTTAAAAGGTATGAAAGATGATAATCCGCAATTTGCAATGATTACCTATCTTTTAGGAAACATTTCTGAAAAGACCCATCAGATCGAATTAGTAAAAAAATATTATGCCCTTTCTGCGGCTTCAGATATTAAACAAGCCATAAAAGATAATGCTTCACAACAGGAACTGGCTATGGTTTTTTATGAGTTGGGAGATGTTGATATGGCTTATAAACTCACACAATCTGCCATAGAAGACGCATTATATTGTAATGTGCAATTTCGAACCCTTCTGATGTCACAGCTTTATTCCATTATCAATACGGCTTATTTAGAACGTGAGGCCCAGCGAAAAACAGAACTTCAGGTTTATCTTTTGTGTATCAGTTTGTTGTCATTGTTTTTAATTGTAGCCGTAATTTACGTTTACAAGCAGATGAAAAAAGTGTCCAGAATTCGTGGAGAACTTTATGTAACCAGTCAAAAATTAGCCGAATTAAACAAAGACATTACCGAAACTAATAATCAGCTTCAGGAACGTAATGCTCAATTATCAGAATCCAATCATATTAAAGAGGAATACATTGCAAATTTCTTTAGTCTGTGTTCAGCCTACATCAATAAGCTTGAAAATTATCGTGTTATTTTAAACAAAAAGGCAACCGCCAAACAGTTTGATGAAATTTACAAAATGTTGAAATCGACTACTTTAGTTGATAATGAACTGGAAGAATTATACAAAAATTTTGACAATATCTTTTTAAGTCTGTATCCTACTTTCGTAAAAGACTTCAATGCTTTGCTTACCCCCGAAGAACAAATTATAGTAAAACAAGCAGAACTGCTCAATACAGAACTCCGAATTTTTGCCCTGATTAGACTCGGAATAACGGATAGCGTAAAAATTGCTGCTTTTCTTCGTTACTCTTTAAGCACTATTTATAATTATCGTACCAGAGCCAGAAACAAAGCCATAGTTTCCAGGAATGATTTTGAGGAAATGGTCATGAAAATAGGCTTGGTTTCTCAGAAAAGCTAATTATTTATTTTTAAAATCACTACTTTTTTCGGTATTTTATTTTGTTTAAAATACTGATTATTAGTTTTTTGATTTTTAAAATTACTACTTTTTTTATTTAGGATTTTTACGGACACGATATCGTTTTAGTTTTACCATATTATTTAGATGACATTTTACATGTTTAATCTAAATAGTCTGACTATGACTAATAAATTAAAAAGTATGTTTAAGAACGTTAAAGTAATAGCCATTTTACTATTGCTAAATTCATTTGGAATTAATGCACAAAATAAAATTCCAATTTATCTCGATGATAAAAAGCCTATTGATGAGCGTGTAGAAGATGCGCTTGCGCGAATGACAACTGATGAAAAAATTGCCATGATTCATGCGCAGTCTAAATTTAGCTCGCCAGGTGTAAAACGTTTAGGAATTCCTGAAAACTGGATGACCGACGGACCACACGGAATTCGTACTGAGGTAAAATGGGATGAGTGGGATCAGGCAGGCTGGACTAACGATTCTTGTATTGCTTTTCCTGCGTTGACGGCTTTATCTGCAACATGGAACAAAGAATTAGCTTCGTTATACGGTAAATCATTGGGAGAAGAAGCACGCTACCGTAATAAAAATGTACTCTTAGGCCCTGGTGTAAATATTTACAGAAGCCCATTAAACGGCCGTAACTTTGAATATATGGGAGAAGATCCTTTTCTGACTTCAAAAATGGTGGTTCCTTATATTAAAGGTGTTCAGTCAATTGGAGTTGCTGCCTGTGTAAAACATTTTGCTTTAAACAATCAGGAAACCAATCGCAATTCAGTAAATGTAATTGTGGACGACCGTGCTTTGTATGAAATCTATCTGCCGGCTTTTAAAGCTGCTGTTCAGGAAGGTGATGCGTGGGCCATTATGGGGTCTTACAATAAATACAAAGGGCAGCAGTGTTGCCATAATGAGTTTCTGCTAAATGACATTCTTCGTGGTGAATGGGGTTTCAAGGGAGTTGTAGTTTCAGATTGGGGAGGAGTTCATGATACAAAACAAGCGATTCATAATGGTTTAGATATGGAATTCGGTTCCTGGACTAACGGACTTTCATGGGGAACCAGTAACGCTTATGACAATTATTTTCTGGCAAAACCTTATTCAGAAATGATTAAAAAAGGCGAAGTAGGAACTAAAGAATTAGACGAAAAAGTACGTCGTATCCTGCGATTGTCTTTCCTTACCAATATGGATAAAAACAGACCTTTCGGATCTTTTGGAACAGAAGAACACGCTAAAGCAGGTTTGAAAATTGCAGAAGAAGGAATTGTATTGCTTCAGAATAACAATAATATTTTGCCAATCAATCTTTCTAAAACTAAAAAAATAGTTGTTATTGGTGAAAATGCCATCAAAATGATGACAGTAGGAGGGGGAAGTTCATCATTAAAAGCAAGATATGAAATCACTCCGCTTGAAGGTTTAAAGAAAAGAATCGGAAATCAGGCCGAGATTGTTTACGCCCGCGGATATGTTGGAGATCCAACCAGTAATTATAACGGAGTAGTGGCAAAAGTGAGTTTAGAAGACAAACGCTCAGCTGCCGAGTTGACTGCTGAAGCTTTAAAAGTTGCCAAAGATGCTGATATAATCCTTTTTATTGGAGGATTAAACAAAAGTGACAATCAGGATGCCGAAGGAACAGACCGTAAAGATTTAGGTCTTCCATATAATCAGGATAAATTGATCAGTGAGTTAGCTAAGGTAAATAAGAATATAGTTTTCGTAAACATCTCCGGAAATGCTGTAGCAATGCCGTGGGTTAAAGAAGTTCCGGGAATTGTACAGGGATGGTTTTTAGGTACAGAAGCCGGAAACGCATTGGCAAATGTTTTAGTAGGAGATGTAAACCCTTCTGGAAAACTGACGTTTACTTTTCCGGTAAAATTGTCTGATAACGGAGCACATGCGTTAGGAGAATTTCCGGGCGGTGATGAGGTTAAATATAACGAAAGTATTTTTGTAGGTTACCGTTGGGCAGACAAACAAAAAGCAAAACCACTATTTTCTTTCGGTCATGGATTGAGTTATACGACTTTCGAGTACGGAAAAGTAACGGCTGATAAAAAACAGATTTCTGCCAATGATCAGATTACATTTTCTGTAAAAGTAAAAAACACAGGAAGCCGTGAAGGATCAGAAATTGTTCAGCTTTATATCAGTGATTTAAAATCTTCTTTGCCTCGTCCGATAAAGGAATTAAAAGGTTTTGAGAAAATTTCGCTTAAAGCACGAGAAGAAAAAACAGTGAATTTTACAATAGATAAAACGGCTTTGAGCTTTTTTGATGATAAAAAACACGACTGGGTTGCAGAACCCGGAGCTTTTGAAGCTATTGTTGGTGCATCTTCAACGGATATAAAATCTAAAGTGATTTTTTCACTTCAATAATTTCATTAATTTTCTAAATTGGTTGGTTGTAAAGCTGTAATTGTAAAAAGTTACAGCTTTGCTTTTAGAGTAGTTAGATGTAAAATGTTAGATGTTTTAACTCTTATAAAAAAATAATTATGAAACGAATAATTTTAGTTGCAGCGGTATTCTTTTTAATAGAAAACCTTTCGGCGCAGAGCCTGAACAAAATGCAATGGTTTAATGAACCTGAAAAATGGGAAATAAAAAACAATGCTTTAATCATGAATGTTACGGGAAATAGTGATTATTGGCGTATTTCACATTATGGTTTTACGGTTGATGATGCACCTTTTTATTATGCAACTTATGGCGGTGAATTTGAAGCCAAAGTAAAATTGACCGGCAATTATATTGCACGTTTTGATCAAATGGGTCTGATGATTCGAATTGATGAAAAAAACTATATTAAAACCGGAGTTGAATTTGTTGACGGAAAATTCAATATTAGCACCGTTGTAACACATGATAAAAGTGACTGGAGTGTAACAACTTTAGACAAAGCACCGCCATTTGTATGGATAAAAGTAGTGAGAAGACTGGATGCAGTTGAAATATTCTTTTCTTATGATGATAAAAATTATATCCTGACCCGTAATGCACCTTTACAGGATAATACGCCGGTTATGGTAGGTTTGATGGCCGCTTCACCTGATGGAAAAGGTTTTGAAGCCAAATTTGAAAACTTCAAAGTAACCCATTTACCGGATCAGCGCAGATTAGAATGGCTTAAAAGCCATCAGGAGTAAACTATATCGAGTCAAATAAAAAGTTCCGATTAATTTACCTATTTTAGATTCCGCCAAAAAAATAAAACGAACTATTTAACCATTAAAACATTTTTATGAGTTTAGCTTTTAATGAAATCAAACCCAAAAAACATTATGAAATTTTAGACGGATTACGTGGAGTAGCAGCGATTTTAGTAGTTGCTTTTCATGTTTTTGAAACCTTTGCGGGAGGAAACCGTTTTAAACAAATTATCAATCACGGTTATCTGGCCGTAGATTTCTTTTTTCTTTTATCAGGATTTGTTGTAGCTTATGCGTATGATGATCGTTGGGGGAAAATGACACAATGGGAATTTTACAAACGCCGTTTGATCCGCCTGCAGCCCATGGTAATTATGGGAATGATTATTGGGGCCCTATTTTACTATTTTCAGGCTTCTGATAAATTATTTCCGATGATTGCCGGAATGGAAGTGTGGAAGGTAATTTTAACCATGGTCATTGGTTTCACATTGCTTCCAATTCCGCCATCAATGGAGATTAGAGGCTGGGGTGAAATGCATCCGCTTGACGGACCTGCCTGGTCGCTTTTTTTCGAATATATTGCGAATATTTTGTACGCTTTATTCTTCCGTAAATTCTCAAATAAAGTACTGGGAGTTTTTGTTTTCATATTTGCAGGTTTACTGATTAATTACACTGTGTTTGGACCAAAAGGAGATGTTATTGGAGGATGGTCTCTTAATTTGGAACAAATGAATATCGGGTTTACACGCTTATTATATCCTTTCTTTGCCGGAATTTTACTTTCCCGATTAGGAAAATTAATTCATATAAAAGGTGCTTTCTGGGTATGCAGTTTATTGATATCGATAGTTCTGATAGTGCCAAGAATTGGAGATGAAAATAGTTTGTGGATGAACGGTTTATACGAATCGTTTTGTATTATTCTGGTATTTCCTTTGATAGTATCAATTGGTGCAGGAGGAGAAATAAAAAATCCGTTTTCACTTAAAATCTGCAAATGGCTGGGGGATATTTCCTATCCAATTTATATCACACATTATCCGCTGATTTATTGGTTTACGGCTTGGGCTGTAGATAATAAAGTTTCTTTAGAAGATGGATACTTGGTAGGTATTGGAGTTTTAGTAGCCAGTATCGTTTTGGCTTATTTATGTTTAAAATTGTACGATGAACCGGTTCGAAACTGGCTTCAGAATAAATTTCAAAAACGAAAAGTTGTTGTTACGGAATAATTTCCGAATATAAAATTTGAAAAGGGATGAACTTTAAAACGGTTCATCCCTTTGTGTTTAATTTTTATTTAGAGGTGTACATTTGTAGAAACGCACAGCTATGCGTCTTTCTATTTTTGTAAAATTATTCTAAAACCAATTGCCCTAAAGCTTCCTTACTGAAACCTTTCAATTGATCCGTTTTTCCCGCTTTAATTTTTGCAACCCAATTAGGGTCAGACAATAAAGGTCTTCCAACAGCAGCCAGATCAAAATCGCCTCTGTCGAAACGTCTGTTCAGTTCTTCCAAAGAAGTTGGTTCAGAACTTTCTCCTGCAAAAGCACCGAAGAAATCACTTGATAATCCGATTGAACCTACTGTTATGGTTGGCGCTCCTGTAACTTTCTTTGCCCATCCTGCAAAGTTTAGGTCAGAATCTTCAAATTCAGGTTCCCAGAATCTTCTTTGTGAACAATGTAAAATATCTACTCCGGCATCAACAAGCGGAGTAAGCCAAGCCTCTAATTCCTTTGGATTTTTAGCAAGTTTATAATTATAGTCAGAAGGTTTGAATTGAGAGAATCGCATAATTACAGCAAAATCTTCACCAACTTGCTTTCTGATTTCTTTTACCACTTCAATAGCAAAACGATTACGTTCCGGAAGTGTTTTTCCTCCATAAATATCGGTACGTAAATTGGTTTCAGCTCTAAAAAACTGATCAATCAAATAGCCGTGTGCGCCGTGAATTTCGATAGTTTCAAAACCTAATCTTTTTGCATCAGCTGCTGCTTTTCCGAAAGCTAAAATGGTGTTTTCAATATCTTTTTCAGACATGGCAATACCGTTTCTGAAATCAGGACGATTGAACCCGGACGGTCCTTCAAAAGGAACAGGAGGAACCCATCCCGAGTGATGATTGTCCATGATCCCCATATGCCAGATTTGCGGTCCCATCTGACCTCCGGCTGCATGAACTTCATCGATGACTTTTTTCCAGCCATTTAAGGCTTCAGTGCCGTAAAAGTGTGGTACATTGGCATCGTTTGAGGATGATGGCCTGTCAATAACAGTTCCTTCAGATAATATTAGTCCAACTTCGCCTTCCGCTCTTTTTTGATAATATGAAGCAACTTGTTCAGTTGGAGTTCCGTTTGGAGAAAAGGATCGCGTCATAGGCGCCATCACAATTCTGTTTTTAAGATGTAGTGTTTTCAGGTCGAATGGAGAAAACAAACTGTTTGTACTCATAAGTAATTTACAAATTAGATTCAATTAATTTACTGAGTGCTTCAAAGGCACTTTCGTTGCGTTTGTAGTATGTCCACTGTCCAACTCGTGTAGATTCTATAAATCCTGCACGTTGTAAAATCGACAAATATTCAGAAACTGTAGATTGAGTAAGGCCTGCTTTGGCTTGTATCTGTCCAACACAAACGCCATGTTCAAATCCTGCAGTGATTTGATCCGGGAAGTTGAGTTCGGGTTCTTTTAGCCATTCCAGCATTTGTAATCTGGATTTGTTAGACAATGCCTTAAAAATTTCTACTTGTTCCATAATGCAAATATATCGACTTTTCCCGATATGTAAATTAATTAAAAATAATTTTAGATAAATTTTATGATAAGTGATTAGCTTTTAGAAAATATAATGATTGATTTTGAGCCATTCTTTACAGTCATTACTCCAAAACTGACTGGTGTCTTTTACTCCCAAGCCAAAACCATGACCTCCTTTTTCGTAAATATGTAATTCAGCAGAAATATTATTTTTCTTTAACGCTAAATAATAATTGATACTGTTTTCAGGTAAAACAGCACTATCATCAGAAGCATGTACTAAAAATGTTGGAGGCGTCTGCGGTGCAACTTTTTTGTCGTTAGAAAAATTATCAATAAGAATCTGCGAAGGTTCTTTGCCTAACAAATTCGTCTGTGAGCCTTTGTGTGTAATACGATTTTCCATAGATATTACCGGATAAATTAAAATTGAAAAGTCCGGTCGGGCGCTAATGCTGAATTTCGATTCATATACTTTATCATCAAAATGTGTTGCCAGTGTTGCTGCTAAATGACCTCCTGCAGAAAACCCTATTGTGCCAATTTTATTAGGATCAATGTTCCATTTTGCTGCATTAGACCGAACATATCGAATTGCTTCCTGAGCATCCTGTAGAGGCCCAACGGATTTGTCTTTCATAATTAAATCGCTGGGTAATCTATATTTTATAACAAAAGCAGTAATTCCAAGCGTATTTAACCATTGTGCGACATTGGCTCCTTCCTTCTCCATTGATAAATGGGCATACCCACCACCCGGAAAAATAAGGACTGCAGTTTGATTAGGCTTTATTTCTTTTGGAAGAAAAACACTTAATGTTGGAACAGTAACCTGACTTGTACGTTGAATTTTGCCCTCGTTTATAACTTCTTTTTCCTTATAATCAGGAGTAGCTATTTCATCTGGTATTTTGTTCCAAATAGATAAAATTTCATTTTGAGAATGTAACTCACTGATGATGCCAAATAATAAAAAGAATAAGTAAAAACTCTTTTTCATATTAATTTCTGCCGGTGTTTTCAATTTTATATGGTATTAATTTTTTTTAGATACTTAAGTACATTATGAGTATTGTGTGATTATGAAATATAATTCAAAGTATGGATTCTTTGTTGAGAAATCAATAAAAAAAATGTCAATAATGGTTTTTAGATGTTATTATATCAATGTTTTAGGTGGTTTTATGGCAGGTTTTTATTTAACAAAAGTATTATTTATTATGTAATATTATACGTCTTTTTTTGATATATATGTTTAATTTGTTACCTGAAATAATTTTTTAAGTAATTTATTTGGAATATAAGTATTTAAACTTATATTTGTGCAATCGATTACATTTTTAGGTTTCTATTAGAATTAATTATACTTTTGGGATTTTATAATTAATCAACGAAATCGATTTACATAAAATTGAAAAACACCAGTTTTTTAAATTAATTAAACGGTTTTTATAACCAAACAAACATAGTTACTATGAGTCAAACCAACAAATCTATTGGAAATTATCGCTGGAGTATTTGCGCATTATTGTTTTTTGCAACAACCATTAATTATTTAGACAGACAAGTTCTTTCGTTAACATGGAAAGATTTTATAGCACCTGAATTTCACTGGACTAACAATGATTATGGAAATATTACCGCACTATTTTCTATATTTTATGCTGTAAGTATGTTGTTTGCTGGTCGTTTTGTTGATTGGATGGATACTAAAAAAGGTTTCTTATGGGCTATTGGTATATGGTCTTTGGGAGCTTGTTTGCATGCTTTTGCAGGGATTGCAACATCAGGAATAATTACAGGAAATTGGTTTGTTGGATTTCACGGAGCAAAAGAAGTGATCAGTACTGTAAATGATACAGCATTGGTTCTTAATGTGAGTGTTGCTTTATTCATTTTCGCCCGTTTTGTTTTGGCAGTTGGAGAAGCAGGAAACTTTCCTGCAGCTATTAAAACAACAGCTGAGTATTTCCCAAAAAAAGACAGAGCATTTGCAACTAGTATTTTTAATGCAGGAGCAACAATTGGTGCATTAGCGGCTCCTTTAACAATTCCTGTTATTGCTGAACTATGGGGTTGGGAAATGTCTTTTATTATAATCGGTGCATTAGGATTTTTGTGGATGGCTTTTTGGAAATTTATGTATGAAAAACCAGAAAACCAGTCAAGAGTTAATGCTGCAGAATTAGCATACATTCAGCAGGATGATATTGCTGATAGTAATATCGCAGGTTACGTTACTGAAACTGTTGCTAAAGTAAGTTTTAAAGATTGTTTTAAATACAAACAAACCTGGGCATTTGCATTTGGAAAATTTATGACTGATGGTGTATGGTGGTTCTTTTTGTTCTGGATGCCTGCTTATTTAAGCTCAGTGTATGGAATAAAAACTTCTGATCCAGATGGACAACTTGCATTATTTGTACTTTATGGAATTACGTTACTTTCTATTATTGGCGGATGGTTACCAACGTATTTTGTTGATAAGAAAGGAATGAATCCTTATGAAGGAAGAATGAAAGCGATGTTAATTTTTGCATTTTTCCCATTATTAGCTTTAGCAGCACAGCCTTTAGGATATATCAGTTATTGGGTACCAGTAATTATCATTGGTATTGCCGGGGCTGCGCACCAATCCTGGTCGGCAAATATCTTTACAACCGTTGGAGATATGTTTCCTAAAAAAGCCATTGCTACTGTTACAGGTATTGGTGGTTTAGCAGGAGGTTTAGGCTCAACTTTAATTAACAAAGGTTCTGGGCTTTTATTTGATTTTACTCAAAGAAACTGGAGTTTAATAAATGGGCAGTCTCTATTGGAAAAATATCCTCAATTTCTAAATCCACAAACTGAAGAGGTCTTTTTAAAAGAAAAAGGTGTAGCTAATTTAGAAGAATTTTTAAAATTATTATCAAAATCAGGAGATGCTGTTTATAACGGTATCAATTCAGGATATATGATTATTTTCTCTATTTGTGGAGTTTGCTACTTGATTGGCTGGTTTGTAATGAAAACCTTAGTGCCAAAATATAGACCGATTACAGATCTTTAAAAGATTTTATGCTAACTAAATTAACCAACCAAACCAAACCAGATTATGAACCAAACCAATGCAGCGATAGGAAAGTATCGCTGGACAATCTGTAGCTTAGTTTTCTTTGCTACAACCGTAAATTATTTAGATCGAAATGTAATTAGTTACTTAAGGCCTTTTCTGGCTGAAGCCTTTAACTGGACTCCGGAACAGGAAGTAATTGATTATTCAAATATAGAATTGGCTTTTAAAATTGCCTATGCACTTGGAATGCTGGTTGCAGGAGGAATTATTGATAAATTAGGTACAAAATTGGGCTATGCAGTAGCAACCGGTCTGTGGAGTTTAGCAGCTGTAGGACATGCATTTGCTACTGGAACTGGAGGGTTTTTAATTGCCCGTATATTTTTAGGAGTTACTGAAGCAGGGAATTTTCCGGCAGCGATAAAAGCCACAGCTGAATGGTTTCCGCAAAAAGAACGCGCTCTGGCTACAGGAATTTTTAATTCGGGTAGCAATATTGGAGCTATCATTGTTCCCTTGTCTGTTCCTTTCATTGCTGAAAACTATGGCTGGCAATGGGCATTTATAGCAACGGGAGTTATTGGATTTGTCTGGCTGGCATTGTGGTTTGTTTTGTATGAAGTCCCTCAAAAACAAAAACGTCTGTCACAAGCAGAACTTGAATATATTACGGCAGATAAAGCTGATGTAGTTGAAGCCGAAGATACAGAAAAAGTATCCTGGTTAAAACTGCTGAGTTTCCGTCAGACATGGGCATTTGCAATTGGTAAATTGTTAACAGACCCTGTTTGGTGGTTTTATTTGTTTTGGTTGCCTGATTTCTTAATGAAACAATACAAACTTACTGCTACTGAAATTATCTGGCCTTGTGCTTTAGTGTATGTTATTGGAAGTGTTGGAAGTATTTTTGGAGGCTGGCTACCTTTAAAATTAATTGAGAAAAACTGGCCGGCATACAAAGCCCGTAAAACAAGTATGTTGCTGTATGCTTTTGCTGTTTTGCCAGTGTTGTTTTCTCAATATCTAGGAACTATAAATATGTGGTGGGCTATTTTAGTAATCGGTTTTGCAGTCTCAGCACATCAGGCGTGGAGTGCAAATATTTTCACAACAGTTTCTGATATGTTTCCTAAAAAAGCTACTGCTTCTGTTACGGGGATAGGAGGTATGTTCGGAGCGCTGGGAGGAATTTTACTAACGGTTTTAGTGCAAAAAAATATGTTTGTTTATTATACTAAAATCGGTAAAATTGAAACAGGATATTTTATAATGTTCTGTATCTGTGGAGCAGCATATTTATTAGCCTGGCTTATTATGCATATCTTAGTTCCAAAAATGAAAAAAGTAGAAGTGTGATAATTACACAAATAATTTTTCATTTGTGTTATGATATTTAAATATAAAAATATAATTTTGTGCAATCGATTACATTAAAAAATAAATTATGACGAAATATAGTTCCAGATACGCATCAAGCCCAGAAGCTGTAAAAAAATATGACACTCAGGAGTTGAGAAATGAATTCCTGATTGATGATTTGATGCAGGAAGATGAAGTGGTATTAGTTTATTCTCATTACGACAGATATATTACAGGTTCTGCTGTTCCAGTAAAAGGTGATTTAGTTTTAGAAACTATTGATCCGCTTAAAGCACCGTATTTTTTAGAAAGAAGAGAATTAGGAATAATCAATGTTGGAGGAAGCGGCTCTGTGTTAGTGGAAGGAACATCCTATGAATTAGGATTTAAAGACGCTTTATATATCGGAAGCGGTAATAAAGAAGTAGTTTTTAAAAGTGATGATAAAAACAATCCTGCTAAATTTTATATCAATTCGGCACCGGCTCATACTACTTACCCAACCGTAAAAGTAAGTCTGGCAGAAGCAAATAAATTACATTTAGGAACTGTTGAAACGGCAAATCACCGTACAGTAAATCAAATGATTATTGGTAGTGTTGTAACAACTTGTCAATTGCAAATGGGTATGACGGAATTAAAAACGGGTAGTGTTTGGAATACTATGCCGGCACACGTTCACGATCGACGTATGGAGGTTTATTTCTATCTGGATATTCCGGAAAATCAGGCAGTATGCCATTTTATGGGGCAGCCTCAGGAAACAAGACATATCTGGATGAACAATCATCAGGCAGTAATTTCTCCGCCTTGGTCAATTCACTCAGGTTCAGGAACAAGTAATTATACTTTTATCTGGGGAATGGCAGGTGAGAACTTAGATTACGGAGATATGGATGTTTGTAAAATCACAGATTTAAGATAAGAATCATGACAAACTTATTTGATATAAAAGGAAAAGTTGCTTTAATCACAGGAAGTACACACGGATTGGGAATGGCAATGGCAAAAGGATTAGGTCAGGCGGGAGCTACAATTGTAGTTAACGGAAATTCTTCTCAGGAGAAAATTGATGCTGCAGTAAAAGAGCTTCAGAGTGAAGGAATCAATGCTGTTGGTTACAAATTTAATGTAACAGAAGAAGAACAAGTTAAGGATGCTGTTCAGAAAATTGAATCTGAAGTTGGACCAATCGATGTTCTAATTAACAATGCCGGAATTATCAAAAGAATTCCTTTGTTAGACATGGAGGTTTCTGATTTCAGAGAAGTTGTGGATATTGATTTGGTTAGTCCGTTCATAGTTTCTAAGCATGTAGCTAAAGGAATGATTGAAAGAAGACAAGGAAAGATAATCAATATCTGTTCGATGATGAGTGAGTTAGGAAGAAATACTGTTTCTGCTTACGCTGCTGCAAAAGGAGGTTTGAAAATGCTGACCAAAAATATGGCGACGGAATGGGCTAAATACAATGTTCAGATTAATGGAATCGGTCCGGGTTATTTTGCTACAGAACAAACAAAACCAATCAGAGTTGACGGACATCCGTTTAATGATTTTATCATCAGCAGAACGCCTGCTGCAAAATGGGGAGATCCGGGAGATTTAGCTGGTGCAGCAATATTTTTGTCATCAAAAGCAAGTGATTTTGTAAACGGTCACATTTTATACGTAGATGGTGGAATTCTTGCTACCATTGGAAAACCATCGAACGAAGAATAATTTTTCTATTATATTATAAAAGACATGAGTTCTAATAAAACATTCATAAACGATAACTTTTTACTTGAAAATAAATACGCTGAAGAGTTGTATCATAACTACTCAAAAAATCAGCCTATCATCGATTACCACAATCACTTGAATCCACAGTTTATTGCAGAAGATAAAATTTTCGACAATATCACAAATGTGTGGATTAACGGAGATCACTACAAATGGCGTGCAATGCGTACATTAGGGATTAATGAACAGTTTGTTACGGGTAATGGTTCTGATAAAGATAAATTTCTAAACTGGGCAAAAACAGTTCCGTATACAATGCGTAATCCATTGTATCACTGGACGCATTTAGAATTAGCCCGCTATTTTGATATTTACGATTTGCTTAATGAAAAATCAGCTGAAAGAATATATGAAGAAGCTTCTGCAAAAGTAAACTCAGCAGAATACAGTACACGCAACTTGCTTAAAAAAGTAAATGCAGAATTGGTTTGTACTACTGAAGATCCGATTGATACTTTGGAGTTTCATCAAAAATTAAATAGTAATCCTTTTGAAACTAAAATGAGTACGGCTTTCAGGCCTGATAAAGCTATTTTGATTTCAAATGATGGTTACAATGCTTATCTGGACACATTGGGGGATGTGTCCGGAGTAGCAATCAATACTTACGCGGATTTGCTTTCAGCATTAAGAAAAAGAATTGAATTTTTTAATGCAAACGGATGTAAATTAAGTGATCACGGTTTAGATCAGATTTATTTTGAAAACTATACAGAGTCTGAAGTAAGTGCAATTTTCAAAAAGAAAAGAGAAAACGGCGAACTGTCTCCGGAAGAAGCTTTGAAATTCCAGAGTGCTATTTTGGTTTTCCTGTCAGAAACATATCATGAGTTTGGATGGGTTCAGCAATTCCACTTAGGTGCTTTGCGTAATAACAATGCCCGTATGCACAGAATTTTAGGGCCGGATACTGGCTGGGATTCTATTGGTGATTATCCACAAGCTCAAAAATTATCTGCTTTCTTAAATGGATTAGACAGTAAAGATAAATTAACAAAAACAATTATTTATAACTTAAATCCTGCTGATAACGAAGTGATGGCTACCATGATTGGTAACTTTAATGACGGAAGCGTAAGAGGAAAAGTACAGTTTGGATCAGGATGGTGGTTCTTAGATCAGAAAGACGGAATGACAAAACAATTAAATGCCTTGTCAAACATGAGTTTAATTAGCTGTTTTGTTGGAATGTTGACTGATTCAAGAAGTTTCTTGTCTTTCCCAAGACACGAATATTTCAGACGTATTCTTTGTAATCTTTTAGGAGATGAAATCCAAAGAGGTGAACTTCCTGCCGATATGGAATGGATCGGGAAAATGGTTTCTAATATTTCATACAATAATGCAAAAGAATATTTTAAATTTTAATTAAATATTGATAATGAGTAAAGTAGTTGCATTCGGCGAAATAATGTTGCGTTTTTCAACAGAAAGACATTTGCGTTTTTCTCAGGCTAAAGCATTTACAGCGTCTTATGGCGGAGGTGAATTTAACGTTTGTGTTTCTTTGGCTAATTACGGCATTAATGCTGAGTTTGTTACCAGATTACCTGAAAATGAAATCGGTTACTGTGCAGTGCAGGAAATGCGTAAAATGAATGTTGAGTCTAAAAGTATTGTTTACGGCGGTGAACGTTTAGGAACTTATTATTTAGAAACCGGAGCGGGAACCAGAGGAAGTAATGTTGTTTACGATCGCGCACACAGCTCGATGGCTACTATTCAAAAAGGAGATATTGACTGGAAAAAAGTACTGGAAGGAGCTACATGGTTTCATTTTAGCGGAATTTCAGCTGCAATTTCCCAAAGTGCGGCAGAAGCTTGCCTGGAAGCCGTTCAGATTGCACACGAATTAGGACTAACTATTTCTTGTGATTTGAATTACAGATCAAAGCTATGGCAATATGGAAAAGCTCCAAGTGAGGTTATGCCGGAATTATTAAAATACAGTCACGTTATTTTAGGAGATATTGATACTGCATATTTTATGTTGGGAATTCCTAAAGTAAATCCAAATTATCAGGATGAAAAATCATTACCGGCTTTGTATTCTAAGTTATATGAGCTTTGTCCAAACTTAAAAACTGTTGCGACTACACTGCGTTATTCTGTTAGTGCTTCGCATCAAAGAATTGGCGGGGTTTTATTTGACGGAAAAACTATTTTTAATGCCGCTGTGCAGGAAGTAACGCCAGTAATCGACAGAGTAGGTAGTGGTGACGCTTTTATGGGAGGATTAATTTACGGATTAGTTGAATACAAAGAAGATAAACAAAAGGCATTAGATTTTGCAGTAGCAGCTTGTTGCTTGAAACATACTATTGCCGGAGATTATAATTTAGTTACATTAAAAGAAGTTGAAAACATGGCTGGAGGAAACTCTGCCGGATTAGTATCAAGATAAATAAAGTATGGCAAAGTATTCAAGAATTGAAGTAGCTCAGACGATGAAAGACAACGGAATGGTTCCATTGTTTTTTCATTCGGATATTGAAATCAGTAAAAAAGTATTAAAAGCATGCTATGACGGAGGTTCCAGATTAATGGAATTTACAAGCAGAGGTGATTTTGCTTTTGAGGTTTTTGGAGCATTAAATAAATATGCATTGGCTGAATTGCCTGGAATGATGTTAGGTGTTGGTTCTGTTACTGATGCAGCAGCAGCTTCTTTATACATGCAGCTTGGTGCTAATTTTATCGTAACTCCGGTATTTAGAGAAGATATTGCAATAGCATGTAATCGTAGAAAAGTTTTATGGTCGCCTGGTTGTGGAACGCTTTCAGAAATTGCAAGAGCTGAAGAATTAGGCTGTGAAGTTGTGAAATTATTTCCTGCAGATACTTATGGACCAGAATTTATTAAAGCAATAAAAGGACCTTGCCCGTGGACTACAATTATGCCTACAGGAGGTGTTTATCCAACTGTTGAAAGTTTGTCTTCATGGTTAAATGCAGGTGCTACCTGTGTTGGTCTTGGTTCACAATTGATTTCGAAAGATTTACTTGACAAACAAGATTTTGAAGGATTGAAAAATAAGGTAAGTGATGTTTTAAACATCATAAAAGATATTAGAAAAAAATAAATAAGGAATAATTTAGTTGTTCCTTATTGTAAAGCAGTTTTTTTTAGAGTTTTAAAGGTTGTAATTGAACATTACGCTTGAAAAATAAAGCTTGTCACTCCTCACAGCAAACTTTATTTTAATATTTACAAGTGTAATGTTTCTTTTACAATAATTGAAACAAGTAAGGGATTAATGAGGTTGTTCATAACACTTTTAGAGAAGATTAAAATGAAAAAATTAAATAGAGTAAATACAGGTTTAGAGAAATTAAAACCTATTAAAGTAGTTCAGTTTGGTGAAGGTAATTTCCTTAGAGCATTTGTTGATTATGCTTTTCATAAGCTAAATAAAGAGGTTGATTTTAATGCCGGTATTGCAATTGTTCAGCCATTAAAAGATGGTATGGTAAACATGATTAATGACCAGGATGGTCTTTACACTTTGTTTATGAACGGGATTAAAAAAGGAGAAAAAATACAAGATATTCAATTAATTGACAATATTGTAAAAGCTATAAATCCTTATACTGAATTTGCAGATTATTTAGCATTAGCCAAAGAAGAAGAACTTCAGTTTATTGTTTCAAATACGACTGAAGCCGGAATTGAATTTCTTGATACTGATACTCCGGATATGCAGCCGCCAGCAGCATTCCCTGCAAAGCTAACTGTCTTGTTATACGAAAGATTCAAACATTTTAATGGAGATGCCTCTAAAGGAGTGACTATTATTCCTTGTGAATTGATTGATTATAACTCTGAGACTCTAAAAAAATATATTTTGCAATATGCCGATTTATGGAAGTTAGAGGATTCATTTAAATCATGGTTAACTGAAGCGTGTACGTACCACAGTACTTTGGTTGACAGAATTGTTCCTGGATATCCAAGAGCTGAAATTGAAGATTATAACAGTAAATTAGATTATCAGGATAATTTAATTGTTGCTGCTGAACCATTCTTCCTTTGGGCTATTGAAGGTGGAGAAGATTTAAAACAAAAACTGCCTTTCCATAAGACAGACCTGAATGTGAAGATTGTTGATGATATTCGTCCATTCAAAATGATTAAAGTTCGTATTTTGAACGGTGCACATACAGCAATGGTTCCTACATCTCTTTTGTATGGTAACAAATTAGTAATGGAAACTGTTAATGGAGATTTTACCGGGAAATTTGTAGACAATGTTATCAGTGAAATCAGCGAAACCCTTGCGATGGATAAAAATGAAATCGCTGCCTATTCTGAAGAGGTAATGGATCGTTTTAAAAATCCATTTATCAAGCATGCACTTGCTGATATTGCTTTAAATTCTATCTCAAAATTCAAAGTAAGAGTTTTACCAAGTTTATTAGGATATTACAATACAAACAAAAAACTGCCTGTAAGTTTGACTTTTTCATTAGCTTCTTTAATTCAATTTTACAAAGGAACATGGAATAACGAAGTGTTACCGGTAAAAGATACTCCTGAATTAGTTGAAGCATTTAAAAATATTTGGCAATTAGGATCTTTAGACTTAGTTGTTGCTAAAGCATTGTCTAACACAGATTTCTGGGGAGAAGATTTAACAAAAATTAACGGTTTATCAGAAGCTTTAGTGGTAGCTTTGAATGAAATTGAAACTAATGGGATAGAGAAAGGTTTCGAAAATTTCAGTAAACAGTTCTAATTTAGAATTTTCAAAAAAAACAATATCATGCAAAAAAAATTAATAAAAGTAAACCCAGCAGATAACGTAATTGTTGCTTTAACCGATTTGGTACAAAACGAACAAATTGCATTTGAAGGAACTACAGTCTCACCAACAACTGATGTTAAAGCAAAACATAAAATCACAGAGAAGGATTTTGCAATTGGTGATGAGATCATAATGTATGGAGTTTTGGTAGGGAAAGCTGTAAAACCTATAAAAAAAGGAGAAGTAATTACCACCGAAAATGTAAAACATGAAAGCGAAAAAGTTTTTGGTAAAAATGGAAGTTTAGGCTGGACTCCACCAAATGTAGATCGTTGGAAAGATAAAACTTTCAACGGATATCACCGTACAGATGGACAAGTTGGAACCAAAAATGTTTGGTTATTTATTCCATTGGTTTTTTGTGAAAATAAAAATATCGAAAAACTGAAAGATATTTTCGAAAACGAATTACTACCGAAAAAAGAAGTTTCTTATAAAAACTTGTTACGTTCTTTAATTGAAGAAAAAAGTGTAGAGGAAGTTGCTGAGAGAAATTCAAATGAAAATCTTTTAGATAATATTGAAGTAAAATTCATCAATCATCAGGGTGGTTGTGGTGGAATTAGACAAGATTCGGAATTGTTGGCAAAACTGCTTGCAGGATATGTGAACAATCCAAATGTTGCCGGTGCAACTATTTTAAGTTTAGGCTGCCAAAATTTGCAGGTAGATATTTTCAAAAATGCATTAAAAGCAATGAGCCCAAATTGTGATAAAGAAATTTTGATCTATGAGCAGCAGCAAATTGGAACTACCGATCAAATGTTCCAAATGGTGATTAAAGATTCTTATGAAGCCATTAAAAGAGCCAATAAAATTGAACGTAAACCTGCTCCTATTTCAAAACTAAGTATTGGTTTGGAATGTGGTGGATCTGACGGATTTTCAGGAATATCGGCAAATCCGGTATTGGGAGTTGTTTCAGATATTTTCGCAGCTTTGGGAGCGAAATCTATTTTGGCAGAGTTTCCGGAATTGTGTGGCGTTGAGCAGGAATTGATGAACCGATGTGTGAACGAAGAAAAAGCAGACAAGTTTTTATCTTTGATGAAAGCTTTTGAAAAATCAGTTGTAGATGCAGGTTCAGGGTTTGATATGAACCCATCTCCAGGAAATATTAAAGACGGATTAATTACCGACGCAATGAAATCTGCTGGTGCATCTAAAAAAGGTGGAACTGCACCTATTGTAGATGTTTTGGATTACGGTGAATATATTTCTCAACCGGGTTTAAATCTTCTAAATACGCCAGGAAATGACGCCGAATGTACCACAGGGTTGGTTGGATCCGGCGCAACTGTTGTTTTGTTTACAACAGGTTTAGGAAATCCGATGGGAAATCCGGTTGCACCTGTTGTTAAAATTGCTTCAAACACAGCATTAACCAATAGAATGTCTGATATTATCGATTTCAATGCCGGAACTGTAATCACTGGTGAAAAAAACATCACCGAAGTTGGAGAAGAACTCGTAGATTATATTATAGAATTGGCGAGCGGAAACGTTGAAACAAAAGCAGATCAGCTCAAACAAGATGTGTTTATTCCTTGGAAAAGAGGAGTTTCGCTTTAATTTAAGCTCTTAAATAAAAACCTATTAAAAGGTAGTTCTTGAGGAAGATTTACGAATATGTAATTCCGGAGCGAGAACTACCTTTTTTTCAATTCTAGTGGTGTCAGTTTTATCTATTTGTTCTAAGAAAACACGTGCTGCCATTCTTCCCATTTCAAGTGGGGATTGGTCTACTGAAGTTATGGAGAGTTCCATGAATTTAGTAAAAGGTTCATTACTAAATCCGGCTACACAAAATTCGTTAGGAATATCGATGTTTCTTTCTTTTAATTCCTCAATAGCCCCTAAAGCAGCAAAATCACTAGAAGAAAATATAGCGTCTGGAGGTGTTTCAAGCCGTAACAGGATGTCTACAGCTTCTTTTCCAGATTCTACGGTACTCTTAATAGGAATAACATATTCTTCCTTAAAAGGTATTCCGCTGTCCAGTAATGCTTGTTTATAGCCTAAAAACCTATTTTTAAAAATATCAAGAGATTGGTCTCTGGATAAATGAGCGATATGTCTACAGCCTTCATTAATTAAGTGTTTTGTAGTAAGATATCCACCCTTGAAGTCATTAATAGTTACAGAACTCACTCCGTCAATATGTCTGGTTCTGTCAAAGAAAATCAACGGTACATTTTTTTGCAGCACGTTTTGAAAGGCATCATGATTTTCATCAGTAACATCTGTGACTGACATTAGAATACCGTCTACCTGAGCGTCAATTAAGGCATACAGATTTTCATTTTCTCTTTTGGGATTATCATGAGTCTGCGAAATAATAACATGATAGCCGTGAGGATACAGCTCTTCTTCAATACCTCTAATTACGGTTCCAAAAAAATTATTGTCAACACGAGGAACTATGATACCTAAATTATTACTTTTTCCGCTTTTTAATGCCAAAGCTAATTTGTTTGGTTTGTAACCCATTAAATCCGCTGTTTCCTGAACTAATTCACGGGTGCTTTTTTTTATTTTTGGGCTGTTATTTAAAGCTCTTGAGACAGTAGCAGCAGTAATGTTTAGTCTCTTGGCAATATCATAAATAGTGGTTTTTTCGCTCATTCAAAAAAATATTCTTTTATTTATTCAGCACAAAAGTACCCTTTTTTTGAATAATCCAATATAAAATGTTATCGATTGTTAAAACCTTATTATATTGGCTATAAAAGCATTTAAAAACAAGTGCGTGGTGTTTTATTTTGAAATTAATGTAATTGTTTTATTGAAAATATATGATAAAACTTCAATTAGAAAATAAATAAGTACTTGAATTAAAAAAGCACGATTTATATAGAGGATAGATTCTTAAACTAATTACGAATTTATTCTGGACGTAGATTTACGAATATGTAATTCGGGTGCTAATACTACCTTTTTTTCGATTTTAATAGTATCTGTTTTGCCAACTTGTTCTAAGAAGACACGAGCTGACATTCTTCCCATTTCAAGAGGGGACTGATCAACAGAAGTTATAGATAGCTCCATGAACTTAGTAAAAGGCTCGTTACTAAAACCGGCAACACAGAACTCTTGAGGAATATTAATTTTTCTGTCTCTTAATTCCTGAATGGCTCCTAAAGCGGCAAAATCACTTGAAGAGAATATAGCATCCGGTGGTGTTTCAAGTTCTAACAGGATATTAATTGCATTTTTTCCTGCCTCGACACTACTTTTGGACTGAATGACATATTTTTCGCTAAATTCAATCCCATTATCCAGTAAAGCCTGTTTGTATCCTAAGAATCTGTTTTTGAAAATTTCTAATGACTGATCTCCTGATAAATGTGCGATATACTTGCACCCCTGATTAATTAATTGTTTTGTGGTTATATAGCCTCCTTTAAAGTCGTTGATAGTTACTGAGCTCACACCATCTATATGTTTGCTTCTGTCAAAGAAAATCAATGGTACATTCTTTTCTAATACATTTCGAAAGGCACTATCATTTTCATTAGTAACGTCCGTAACTGACATTAAAATACCATCAACCTGGGCATCTATTAGTGTGTAAAGATTTTCGTTTTCCCTTTTCGGATTTTCATGAGTCTGGCAAATTATAACCTGATAGCCGTGTGGATAAAGTTCTTCTTCAATCCCTCTGATTACAGATGCGAAAAAATTGCTGTCAATGCGGGGGACAATAACTCCAATATTGTTACTTCTCCCGCTTTTTAAAGCCAGAGCTAACTTATTTTGTTTATAGTTCATTGATGCAGCTGTCTCAAGAACCAATTGCTTCGTGCTATCTTTTATTTTTGGATTGTTATTCAATGCTCTCGACACCGTAGCAGCAGTGATATTTAGTTTTTTTGCAATATCATAAATGGTTATTTTTTCGCTCATTCAAAAGTTACATTTTGATTATTTTAACACAAAAATACATTTTTTTTACATACAGCAATATAAATTGTTATCGATTACCAACAATTCTTTTTTATGTAAAATAAAATATAGCAATAATAAAAAATTGTGTCTTTTTTTATAGTAAGTGTAATTAATGTTGTAATTAAAAATAAATATATTATTTTTTTAAAAATTAATTTGTTGTTTTGATTCTATTTTTTTACTTTCGTGTAATCGATTACATAGTTAACAAATCTTAATTTTTAAATTGAAATACTATAAAATGATTGCATATAAGACTTGGAAGAGGAATATAGCATTTTTAATTGTGGCTTATCCTATGATTTTTATGTCTTGTGGCAGTAAAATCTCTGAAAAGGCAGTAGATAATCCATGGAAGAAAATGGATTTGGTTATTAAAAGCATCCCTCAGGTAATTTTTTTAAAAAAAGATTATAATATAAAAGATTTTGGTGCAGTTGGAGATGGTGCGACATTTAATACAATTGCTTTTGAAAAGGCAGTAAAAGCTTGTACTGCTAACGGAGGAGGACGGGTGGTTGTTCCGCATGGAAAATACTTGACCGGGCCGATACATTTAGAGAATAATGTGAATTTGCACTTAGAAGATAATGCAGAAATTTTGTTTAGTGTCAATCCGAAAGACTACCCAATAGTTCATACTTCTTTTGAAGGAACAGAACTAATGAATTACTCACCTCTTATTTACGCTAAAAATAAGACAAATGTGGCCATAACTGGTAAAGGCATTTTAAACGGTCAGGCAAATAATACTAACTGGTGGGTCTGGTCTGGTGGTAAAAGTTATGGCTGGGAAAAAGGTATTCCTTCACAAAATGACCCGGCTAATCGTGAGGTTTTGGTTGACATGGCTGAAAAAGGTGTGCCGGTTTCAAAAAGAATCTTCGGTGAAGGACGTTATCTGAGACCTAATTTTATTGAATTCTTCGAATGCAATACTGTTTTGATAAAAGATATTACGATAATCAACGCTCCTTTCTGGATCTTGCATCCAATAAAATCTAATAACATTATTGTAGACGGGGTTACAGTAGATAGTCATGGTCCAAATAACGATGGGTGTGATCCTGAATATTCACAAAACATAATAATTAAAAATTGTGTATTTAATACAGGAGATGATTGCATTGCCATAAAAGCGGGAAGAGATGCAGATGGAAGAAGGGTAGCAATACCAAGTAAAAATATAATTGTACAAAACTGTAAAATGATAGATGGTCATGGAGGTGTTGTAATTGGAAGTGAGATATCCGCAGGTGTAAATAATGTTTTTGTTGAGAATTGTGTTATGGATAGCCCCAATTTAGACAGGGCAATTCGTATCAAAACAAATTCTAAACGGGGTGGAGTTATTGAAAATGTTTATGTGAGAAATCTGGAAGTAGGAACTGTTAAAGAATGTGTCTTGAAATTAAATATGTTTTATAATGTATATGGTTCCCAAACAGGAAACTTTATTCCTGTTATTAAAAATGTAAGTTTAGAGAATGTAAAAGTGAAAAAAGCAGGTAAATATGGTGTCTGGGCTGAAGGATATAAAGAATCTCCGGTGGAAAATATTACGCTTAAAAATGTAGTTATCGAAAAAGCAGACTCACTTTACTTATTGAAAAATATTAGGAATTTTAATTTTATTAATACCTATATAAATGACAAAAAAGTAAAATCAATTAAAAAATAAGCAAGTTAATTTCTGTTAAAAATATTTATTCTTTGAGTTAGTTTAAAAAGGAGTTTGGTATTTTGCCGAACTCCTTTCTTAACTAAATTTAGGTTTTGTTATCTATGAAAAATATCTTTTTAGTTGTACTGATTTTTTTATCAAATGCTATTTGTGCACAAAGTACTTACAGCATTGATTCTTCATATACTATAAAAAAAACTTACACCAAGCTGATAAAAAAATATCCTTTTATAAAGTTTGCTGAAGAAATAAAAAACAAAAATGTCGCAGAAATTAATGATGTTGTTTACCAGAATAAAAATAGAGCGTTACATTTGGATGCCTGTTTTAGTACCGTAAAAAAAAGAAACCCTGCTGTAATCATGATTCATGGCGGAGGCTGGAGATCAGGCAATAAGAGTCAGATGAAAGCAATGGCACAGCAAATTGCCTCAAAAGGGTATTCATGTTTTGCAATAGAATACAGATTGTCTCTCGAAGCAAAATATCCTGATGGGATTTATGATGTTAAAAATGCGATTAGGTTTATAAAAGATAATGCCTTAAAATTCAATGTAGATCCAGATAAAATTGCTGTTTTAGGATGCTCTTCAGGTGGTCAGATGGCTGCTTTAATTGGTACTACAAACGGGAATTCAACTTTTGATGATGCTCAGAATAAGAGCAAATCTTCATCAAAAGTAGATGCAATTATTGATATAGACGGAGTTTTGGCTTTTAAACATCCTGAATCTTCTGAAGGCGAAATGGCAGCTTTTTGGCTAAAAGGAACTGTTGCTGAGAATCCTGAAAATTGGAAAAATGCTTCTCCTTTAACACATACTAGCAAAAACACACCACCAATATTATTTATAAATAGCAGTATTCCCCGATTTCATGCAGGAAGAGATGATATGATTAACATTTTAAATCAAAATCATATTTATAATGTCGTGTACACCATTAACGATTCTCCTCATTCATTTTGGTTTTTTAATCCCTGGTTTGATGAAGTGATCAGCCATACAACCAGATTTTTGGATAAGATTTTCAAATAGACTATAATAATCCTAAATAAAATTTCAATAAAGTCAAAATAAATTACTATGTTAAACAACACGCTAAACACTTTAAAAGTTGCAACACTATTTGTTTTATTTACATTTTTTAGTTGCAAAACTGCGTCTCCGGAAGCTTTGAAAACTAGTGATTCACAGAATCAAAATATAATTTCAAAAGACTTAAAGTGGTCTGATAAAATGGCTTTAACCCTGATGAAACGCCATCCGGAATCCTGGCAGATTGATGACTCTAAAGCTCCAAAATGGGATTATGTTCATGGTCTTGTTTTGTATTCATTCGAACAATTGAATAAAAAAAATCCTGATACAAGATATGCAGCTTATGTGCAGGGTTATTTGGATGCTTTAATTCAAAATGACGGTACAATCAAAACATATGAAATACAAAAACATAATATCGATATGATTGTGGCTGGCCGTTTGCTTTTTAATGCTTATGACAAAACAAAAGATGATAAATATTTAAAAGCAATGCAATTGTTGCGTCAGCAATTAACTGAGCAGCCAAGAACACAATCTGGCGGTTTTTGGCATAAGAAAATTTATCCAAACCAAATGTGGCTAGACGGTTTGTATATGGGAGAACCATACTATGCCCAATATACAGTAACTTTCGAAAATGGAAAAAATCTGGATGATGTTGCTCATCAATTTGAACAAATTCAATTACATGCTACAGATCCTGTAACAGGCTTGTTATATCATGGTTGGGATGAAAGCAAGCAAATGCCATGGGCAAATAAAGAAACCGGAAATTCACCAAACTTCTGGTCAAGAGCTTTAGGCTGGTATGTAATGGCTTTGGTTGACGCTTTGGATTATTTCCCGAAAGATCATCCAAAACAAAAAGAACTGGTTGGTTATCTGAACAATGTTTCGGAAAGTTTAGCAAAGTATCAGGATAAATCCGGTTTATGGTATCAGGTAACAGATAAAATGGGTAAAGAAGGGAATTATCTAGAAGCTTCCGGTTCTTCAATGTTTGCTTATGCATTTGCAAAAGGCGTAAACAAAGGTTATTTGCCTTCAAAATTCAAAAAAATAGCAAACAAAGCCTTTGACGGATTGACAACTCAATTGATGAAAGTTGATGCTGATGGAAGTATTACCTTAACTCAGGCTTGTCAGGTAGCCGGACTTGGAGGAAATCCATACAGAGATGGTTCGTATGAATATTATGTGAATGAAAAAAAGAAAGACAATGATCCTAAGGCGACAGGGCCATTTATATTAGCTGCATTGGAATTAAACAGATAAAAGCAGGATACCTTTCAAATGAAATTTATAAAAATAACAATATTTTTGCTGGCTTTTACAGCAATACAAATCTTAACAGGGCAGGAAAAGAATGAAAAGAATTATTCGAATGTCTGGGTTGCAGATCAGGGAGACGGAACGTATAAAAACCCTATTTTGTATGCAGATTATTCAGATCCGGATGCTATCAGGGTTGGAAATGACTACTATATGACAGCTTCATCATTCAATTGTATTCCGGGACTGCCGATTCTTCATTCAAAAGATTTGGTAAACTGGAAATTAATAGGGTATGCACTTTCGAAACAAAAACCTTTAGAAGTGTACAATAAAGTTCAGCACGGAAATGGTGTCTGGGCTCCCTGTATTCGTTTTCATAACAATGAATTTTACATTTATTACCCAGACCCCGATTTTGGGATTTATGTTGTAAAGGCAAAAAAGGCTGAAGGGCCATGGTCAGAGCCGGTTATGGTAAAAGAAGGAAAAGGATTGATTGATCCTACGCCATTATGGGATGATGATGGGAAGGCATATCTTGGTTATGCTTTTGCTGGCAGCCGTGCAGGAGTTAAGAGTGTTTTGATAGTTTGTTCAATGAATCCGGATGGCTTGTCTGCAAATAACGATGATGTTATGGTTATTGACGGTCATACAGATGAAGCTACTATTGAGGGGCCTAAATTCTACAAACGTAACGGTTATTATTATATTTTTGCTCCGGCCGGGGGTGTAGCGACCGGCTGGCAAACGGTTATGAGGTCTAAGAATGTTTTTGGGCCTTATGAAAAAAGAAAAGTAATGGATCAGGGAAAAACAGCTGTAAATGGCCCTCATCAGGGAGCATGGGTTCAGACACAAACAGGTGAAGACTGGTTTATTCACTTTCAGGATCAATTTGCTTATGGAAGGGTAGTACATTTACAGCCTATGAAGTGGCAGAACGACTGGCCGGTAATTGGAATTGATGAAGATAAAAACGGTATAGGTGAACCAGTTATGGTTTATAAAAAGCCAAATGTAGGTAAAAAAACATTTCCTGTTGAAACTCCGACTGATAGTGATGAATTTAACCATTCTAAGTTAGGACTTCAATGGCAGTGGCACGCAAATCCTCAGATAACATGGGGTCTGCCTACAACAATGGGATATTATAATTTAAATTGTATTCCTGTTCCTAAAGATTATAATAATCTGTTTGATGTGCCAAATTTACTCTTGCAAAAGTTACCTGCAAATCAGTTTACAGCTACGACAAAAATTACATTCAATTCAAGATTCGATGGAGAATATACGGGCTTGGTCATTATGGGACTGGATTATAGTTTTTTATGTTTGAAACAAGAAGATGGTAAATTGTTTCTTTCGCAAAAAACGGCTTTAAAAGCAGACAAAAAAGGAATTGAAGCTGAGAGTAAAAGAATTTTAATAAAAGACAGAACATTATACCTGCAGGTAAAAGTAAAAGCTGGAGGAATCTGTAATTTTTTCTATAGTGAAGACGGAGAAAAATTCAGTCCTGTTGGTGATAGTTTTACTGCCAGAGAAGGAAAATGGATTGGGGCTAAAATAGGATTTCTTGCCCTTAGGGAAGGAATTATAAATGATGCGGGAAGCGTTGCTATAGACTGGTTTAGAATAACTAAATAACTAAATAAACTAAAATTAACAAAACTGAATTAATGAATCAACTTAAAAAAACCGCTTTACTATTTTTAATTAGCAGTAGTCTTTGCGTTAATGCTCAGGAAAAAGCCAAAAAATGGCCGGATTTGATTGTCAAAAGTTACTCAGCCTGGTTTGGCTCTGAGGAAGGTAAAAAAGTAGGCGAAAATGTCTTGCTTTACCAAAGGGATATTGGTGGCTGGCCTAAAAATATTCCGATGCTGAATGAAGTGACTGAAGAAGAGAAAGCAAAACTATTAGCACTAAAGCCTTCTGGAAAAGATTGTACAATTGACAACAGGGCCACGACGCAGGAAATACTTTTTGTGTCAAAAATGTATGCACAGACAAAAGACGAAAAATATAAAGATTCATTTTTAAGGGCAATTGATTATTTACTTTCAGCACAATATCCTAATGGTGGCTGGCCTCAATATTTTCCATTAAAAAAAGGGTATTACACACATATCACTTATAATGATAATTCAATGGTGGATGTTTTGAATGTATTGAGAGAAGTAGCAAACGAAACACTGTATTATAGCATTAAGCCTTCAAAGGAGACTATAGATAAAGCCAAAATCGCTTTTGAAAAGGGAATTGATTGTATCTTAAAAACACAATATAAACAAAATGGTGTTTTAACGGTCTGGTGTGCTCAACATGATGAAGTTACTTTTGCACCTGCTAATGCCAGGGCTTATGAACTAGCTTCATTGAGCGGTAAGGAGTCTGCAAAAATAGTCTTGTTATTAATGTCGGTTGATAATCCTTCAGCGGAAATTAAAACGGCAGTAAAAAGTGCTTATGAATGGTTTGAAAAAACAAAAATCACAAATCTTAAAGAGGAACGTATTTATGATGAAAACGGAAAAGTTATTGGTAAAAAAATGTATCCGATGGAGGATGTAGCACCAATCTGGCCAAGATTCTCAGAGCTTGATACGAATGAACCTTTCTTTTGTGACCGTGACGGAATTAAAAAGAAATTTATAACGGACATTAGTGAAGAAAGAAGAAACGGTTATTCATGGTATTCTAATGAGCCTAAAGAAGTTCTCAAAAAATATAAAAAATGGGCAAAAAAGAATAATTTAGAAAAAACCGAGTCGGAGTAATCACTTTACTATCGTTTAAGTCGGATTCCATATTCACTCAACGATGAATATGGATTTTGACTATAAAAAATAAAAATCATGAATATTAGACTTCTTTTCTTAGTATTTCTTTCAACAGTTGCTTTCGCTCAGGAAAATAAATTTCCGACTGCAAAAGTAGATTCGATTGTAAATAACATTCAATTGCCTAAAATTCCATCGTATCAGGTAAATGTTGCAAAATTGGGAGCTAAAGGTGATTCAGTTTCAAATAGCAAACCTTTTTTTGACAAAGCGATGTCGTTGTGCAAAAAGAATAGTGGAGGAACTATTGTGGTTCCAAAAGGAGTTTACCTTTTAAAAGGGCCAATTCATTTTGTAAGCAATGTCAATTTAAAGATTGAAAAAGGGGCTAGAATTAAATTCAGTGATAAGCCGGAAGATTATTTGCCAATGGTCCTAACCAGTTGGGAAGGAACAATGCTTTACAACTATAGTCCGTTAATATATGCCTATGATTGTAAAAATATTGCCATAACCGGAGAAGGGACAATTGATGGAGAGGGAGGAAAAATCTGGAAAACTTTTAAAGCAAAAGAAGGAAAAGGAAAAGAGTTGAGTCGTGAAATGAATCATACGAATGTTCCGTTAAAAGACAGAAAGTTTGGAACAGATTACTTCTTGCGTCCACAAATGATCCAGTTTTTTAATTGTAAAAATATTTTGGTTGAAAATATCCGCATTGAAAATTCTCCTTTTTGGTGTTTACATTTACTAAAATCAGAAAGTATAACTGTTAGAGGGATAAGTTATAAATCGCTAAACTATAATAATGACGGTATAGATCCTGAATATGCAAAAAATGTTTTGATTGAAAATGTAACTTTCAATAACGGTGATGACAACGTTGCCATAAAAGCGGGAAGGGATCATGAAGGAAGGGCTAATGCTGCAACTCCAAGTGAAAATATCATTATTAGAAACTGCAATTTCAAAGGTCTTCATGGAGTAGTTATTGGTAGCGAAATGTCTGCTGGCGTGCAAAATGTATTTGTTGAAAACTGTCAAACGGTTGGTTATCTAAAAAGAGGCATTTATCTAAAAACTAACGCCGACAGAGGTGGTTTTATAAAAAATGTTTTTGTCCGAAATATTCAATTAGACGAAGTAGAGGATTGCCTTTACATTACAGCCAATTATCACGGAGAAGGTAAAGGATATCAGTCTGAAATATCAAATGTGTCTTTTTCTGATATTACATGTAACAAAGTATCAGCGTCAGGAATTGTTATCCAGGGATTTGCCGATAAAAAAATCAAAAATATCTCTTTAAATAATATCGAAATCAAATCGGCTAAAAATGCTATTTCAAGTACAAATGCCGAAAATGTAATCATGAATGAAGTTTTCATTGGTGAAAAAGCTACTGTTCCTTCAACAGCAAAATAGTTTAATAAATAATAAAAATGAAACATTATATTTTAATGCTGTGGCTCATTTCAGCTACTTGCTTTGCACAAAAAACGACCGTTTATACCATTGGAGATTCAACAATGGCAAACAAAAAAGACCCTGAAAAAAATCCGGAACATGGGTGGGGTCAGGTATTACAAACTTTTTTTAAAGATAATGTCATTATCGACAACAGAGCCTTAAACGGAAGAAGTACCAGAAGTTTTATCGCTGAAAAGCAATGGGATGCCGTATATCAAAAGCTTAAAAAGGGCGATTATGTTTTTATTGAATTCGGACATAATGACCAAAAAAACATGGATTCTTTGCGTTATACAAACCCGCATACAGCCTATAGACATAATTTAATTCGTTTTGTTAAAGAAAGCCGTGAAAAAGGGGCAATTCCAATTTTATTGACGTCAATTGCAAGAAGAAATTTTAATGAAAAAGGAGTGCTAATTGGAACGCATGGAGATTATCCTTTGGAGACAAGACTGGTTGCTCAGGAATACAAAGTTCCGTTTATCGATTTAGAATATTATACGGAACTATTAGAACAGTCTTATGGTCCTGAGAAATCAAAAGAACTGCATTTGCATTTTAAAGCCGGAGAAAATCCGTATTACAAAGAAGCAAAAGATGATGATACACATCTTTCACAAAAAGGCGCAACAGAAATCGCACAAATAGTAGTCAATCAAATAAAGCTTTTGGAAGATCCTTCTGTTGAAAAACTTAAGAAAGGAATTAAATAACTCCTACTTACTCTATTAAGAAAATTTAAAAACGTATCCGGAAGCTCTTTAAGCTTACAGGATACGTTTTTTAGTTTAGGAGATATTCCTGTTATTATTTTTTGTGTAAGGGACTAATAATTTGAACATTTTGAAAAACAATTGCTCCTTTTACTACACCTGCAATTGTGCTTCTTAAAGCATCAATGATTTGCATTTTTAATTCACTTTTCGGATAAATTAAACTAACCTCCCGTGCGGGTTTTGGCTCTTTGAAATTGCGCAGTTTTAACTTGTCTGAATCTTTTAAATCCATAGTGTGAAGATACGGAAGCAGCGTCGTACCTAAGCCTTCATCTGCTAATTTTATCAGTGTTTCGAAACTTCCGCTTTGAATCTGAAAATTATTTTGCTCAATATCAGATCCATTTTTACATAAGTTCAAAATTCCATCCCTAAAACAGTGTCCATCCTGCAAAAGCAAAATCTCATTGATATTTAAATCAGATACTTCTATTTCATCCTTTTGAAAACTGGAATGATGCTCGGGAATGTAAGCTACAAAAGGTTCAAAATATAATACGATTTCCTTAATTTTCTCATCTTCAAGAGGCGTAGCGGCAATCGCAGCATCCAAATGACCGTTTTTTAATTTTACAATAATCTCATCCGTATTTAGCTCTTCAATTAAAAGCTTCACCTTTGGGTATTTTTTTATAAAATTATTTAAAAACATTGGCAAAAGCGTAGGCATAATAGTTGGAATTATTCCGAGACGAAACTCGCCTCCTATGAAGCCTTTTTGTTGTTCAACAATATCCTGAATACGATTTGCTTCGTTTACAATATTTTTAGCCTGATTTACAATCTTCTGACCAATATCAGTAAGCTGAATAGGTTTTTTGCTTCTGTCGAAAATTAAGATATTAAGTTCTTCTTCAATTTTCTGAATCTGCATACTTAAGGTTGGCTGAGTCACGAAACATTTTTCTGCTGCTAATGTAAAATTTTTATGTTCCGCTACTGCTAAAACATATTGCAATTGTGTAATAGTCATTTGATAGTATTTTGTGATGCAAAAATAAGAAAATATAATTTTTAGCTATAATTTTTTCAAAGAAGTTATTTTAAATTTGTAAAAAATATACTGTAAAATTGAATAAAATGAAAACAAATATTTTAGGATTACCTGTTAAAGAATCAGAATTATTGGTGGAAGAATTAAACGTATTACTTTCTAATTTTCAGGTTTACTACCAAAATCTGAGAGGAATACATTGGAACATTCCTGGAAAACGTTTCTTTGATTTGCATGTGAAATTTGAAGAGTTATATACAGATTCTCAATTAAAAATTGATATGATAGCTGAGAGAGTTTTGACAATTGGAGGAACTCCTTTACATACTTTTGAAGATTATATTGAGAACAACAAATTGACAGTAGGAAAGAATATCTCAAACGATGAAAAAGCAGTTCAGTTAATTGTGAATTCTCTTTCTGATTTGTTAAAAATTGAACGTAAAATTTTGAATAAATCAGATGAAATTAACGATGAAGGTACGAATTCAATGATGAGTAACTTTATTTCAGAGCAGGAGAAAATAATTTGGATGATGAATGCATGGCTTGATGAATCACTATAATGATTTGTATATTAGTAAAGTAAGAGGTAGAATATTCTTTTATGGATATTCTACTTTTTTTAAAATGTTAAAATTCTATGAAAATTTTGTAATGGTACTTTGATTTTACGTGTTTAACGTTATTTTTGTTTACATGAAACTATTAGCGCGCATATTATTATTTATATTTTTTGCTTTTTTATCGACCCCCACTATTGTTCAGGCGTTAAAGAAAAGCAATACTGCGACTATTTCCTGTAGTTTTTCTGAAGAAGAGGTACATAAAGAACTTAAATCTTTAGTACATCCGGTTGTATTAGAGCATGAAGTTTTAATGCCGGTATATATAGAGAAAAAAACAATTATATCTGAAAATATTGTAAAGCTGGACAACATTTCTCCGAGTATATTTGCTCCCCCTCCCGAATTGGTATAATACTTCCGATTATTTTAAACTAACTGTATTTGAAGTAAATGCAGTAGATCTATAATGTATCAATTTTTAGTATTGTATTATGTCAAAAAAAATTAATCTTTTTGCCAACCTTAAATCTGATTTTGCTTCAGGTTTAGTGGTTTTTTTGGTAGCTCTTCCATTGTGTTTAGGTATTGCAATGGCTTCCGGAGCGCCGTTATTTTCTGGAATTATTGCAGGTGTTATTGGAGGTATTATAGTAGGATCTTTAAGCCAGTCCCATATTAGCGTATCTGGTCCGGCAGCCGGTTTAACAGCAATTGTTTTAACAGCTATCACAGATTTTGGTGCTTTCGACGTGTTTTTAATGTCTGTTTTTATTGCCGGATTAATTCAATTAGCATTAGGATTTTTGAAAGCCGGAAGTATTTCAAATTATTTTCCAACAAATGTTATTGAAGGAATGTTAGCGGGTATTGGTATTATCATTATCTTAAAACAAATACCACATGCATTTGGTTACGATGCAGATTATGAAGGAGATCAGTCTTTTATTCAAAATGACGGAAGCAATTCTTTTTCCTTTTTATTTGATGTGGTTAACCATATTCAATTAGGAGCTGTTGTAATCTCATTAGTGTCCTTGGTTATATTAATTTCATGGGATAAAGTTCCTTTTTTAAAGAGATTAAAATTAGTTCCCGGAGCTCTTGTAGCTGTTATACTCGGAATAATTTTAAATGAAGTCTTCATTTCTACAGGTAGTTCATTAGCTATTGGGAAAGACCATTTAGTTTCATTGCCGGTTCCAAAATCTTTTGAAGAATTTAAGTCTATTTTAATTACACCTAATTTTGGAGCTGTTACAAATCCGCAGGTTTGGGTAGTAGGTATTACAATTGCAATTGTAGCTTCAATCGAAACATTGTTATGTATCGAAGCTACCGACCGAATGGATGTTCAAAAACGTTATACAGATACTAACGTAGAGTTAAGAGCTCAGGGGGTTGGTAATTTAGTAAGTTCTCTTTTAGGAGGTTTGCCAATGACATCAGTAGTAGTTAGATCTTCTGCTAATAATAATGCCGGAGCAAAATCTAAAATGTCTGCTATTATCCATGGTGTACTTTTGTTAATCAGTGTTTTGTCTATTCCAACAATATTAAATAAAATTCCATTAGCTACCTTAGCTACAGTTTTGATTTTAGTGGGGTACAAATTGGCTAAACCTGCTGCATTTATACACTTTTGGGAAAAAGGAAAATACCAGTTCATCCCATTTATTGCAACTTTAGTATTTGTTGTTGCAACTGATTTACTTAAAGGTGTTGCATTAGGTATTATAATCAGTATTATTTTTGTATTGAGAGGAAACTTAAAAAGAGCGTACAGCTTTAAAAAAGAGGAATATGAAGATGGTGATATTATTCATATCGATTTGGCACAAGAAGTTTCATTTTTGAATAAGGCGGCTATTAAACAAACCTTGAATGATATTCCTGAAAACTCTAAAGTAGTGATTAATGCACATGATACAGAGTATATAGCTCATGATGTTCTGGATTTGATTCGTGAGTTTAAGGAGACCCGTGCTATAGACGAAAATATCAAAGTAAAATTGAAAGGTTTCAAAAAAGCATATGACTTAGAGAATACCCCGGACTCAAATAATCATGTTTCAATCGAGCACTATTACGATGTTGCCAAAAGAGTTTTAGTTAAAAAAGAAGAAGTTAAAGGTGATTTTTAAAAAAAAACAAATTAAATCAATTAAGGTATTTTCTATGAACTATCAAAATTTAGGGAACTTTACATAGAAATACCATTCAAAAAATAAAAAAATGAGAGAATTTTATAAGCAGTTATTAGAAAACAATAAAGAGTGGGTAGAGAAATCATTGGCTTTAGATCCAAATTATTTTGCTGATTTGGCAAAAGGACAATCTCCTCCCGTATTATGGATTGGGTGTTCTGACAGCCGTGTTCCGGCAAACGAAATTATTGGAGCAAAACCGGGTGAGGTTTTTGTGCACAGAAATATTGCCAACATGGTAGTACATTCGGATATGAATATGCTTAGTGTTTTAGATTATGCTGTAAACGTGTTAAAAATAAAACATGTTATTGTTTGCGGGCACTACGGATGCGGTGGTGTAAAAGCAGCAATGGGTAACCAGTCTGTAGGGATTATAGACAATTGGCTTCGTCATATAAAGGATGAGTACCGTTTACATGATAAATATCTGAATTCTATTGAGGATGAAGATGCCCGTTTTAATGCATTTGTTGAAATCAATGCTAAAGAGCAGGTTTATAACTTAGCTAAAACCTCTATAGTACAGGGGGCATGGAAAAGCGGTCAGGATTTGATGCTCCACGGCTGGGTTTACGGATTAAATTCAGGTTTTGTAACTGATTTAAATGTAACAATCAGTTCAAATGAAGAACTTGATCAGGTTTATCAGTTAGATCTTTAATATTTAACGGCCTGCAATGAATAAAAAAATCGTCAATTAGGCGATTTTTTTTATTCATTTTCATCAAGATTTTCATTAAAAGCTGACGGTAACATTGTCGGAATAAACTTTATTAAAATAGGTAATAATAAACTTCCGCCGGGAAGTAAAAAAATGGTAAGAGATGGTATTGTTTTGCAAATATCCAAAAGCTGTTTTTTTACTTTTTTCTTTTCCTTAGCATCTAAATCCCGTGTTGTAGAATAAGCTAAAAGAATCATTAATTCTTTGCTCTGCACAATTTCCTTAACTAATCTGTTTTTGTTTCTAGTAATCAATTTTACAACCGTATGAGTCATCTGATCATAGAAATGCTTTACAGGATTCGAATAATTAAAATATGGAATTTTCTTTTTATGAGTTGTAATAAACGAATTTGTCGTATTGATACTTTGGGTTACAAAACCATCAGAAACTCCCATCATGGATCCTAATGAATATAAAAAGTAGGCCTCTTCGTTTTCTACCACACCGTCACTCCATAAAGCCATTCCAGCCATATCGATTAAGTAATAATGTTCTAATTTATTACTAAAATGACTGAGCGGTAAAGTTTCCAAAGTATCAACTGTAACTTTTGAAAATTTGGAGTATCGTATAGAAGCTTCAAAAAGTTTAATCAATAAGTCGTCATGATGTGATTTGACAGTCTTCGTTTTTAATGCAAGCCCAACAATTCCTAAAACAGTTTCTTCAATTCGTTTCAGATATTTTTCCGGAATAGTACCATGCTCTAAAAATTGTCTAAAAGCCAGTACATCTATAAATAATAAAGCATTAGTTACGAGATGAGAAAAGTTTTTACTAATGATGCTGTCATTGGTTTGAACTCTTTGGTCAATTATATTTTCTAATGATAATGATGGAGTATCTTTTGGAAGCAAAATTTTAAACAAATTAAATCCCTCCGGATTCATTTCTTTATAAAATTTCAAAACTTCAGAAATAAAATTTTTCGGTTCTGAATTTCTTTTTTCCAGACAAAAAACATGAAATAATGTGTTTAAAAGAGCAATTTTAGAAATCTCGGTCTTGAACCAGCCCTCAATTGGAATAGGAATTTGAGAATCAATAGAAATGATATGACCGTAGATAAAGCCGGTTTCCCTGACTTTATAATAAAAAGAATCTGTATTTTCAAAAGGAATAGCTTCTGAAAATTTTTGTTCACTAAAAAACTTATCTATCCAGCCTGGTGCCGATGGGTTAATCATTAACTTTAATTTGAAGATACAAAGCTATATCTTTTTCTTGTGCTAAGATTAATTTTTAAATGAAATAACCACTAGATTTTGTGAAAAATAGTGGTTATTAAGTTTTGTATGTAGTTTTATTATTTGATTATTCCTGCGCAGGCAACACGTCCTCCTGCATTTCCTGTAGGCTGAGTAGTGAAATCATCAGCTCCCTGATGAACAATTAGTCCTTTTCCTAAGATATTTTTGGTTTCATCGTCACCACCAATAGCCCATTCATCAGTAGTCATGCTTATAGTACCGTTTCCTTTTTCATCGGCTGTAAAGTTACCAATATCGCCTTTATGATATTCGCCAACTCCCCATTTACCATGTTTTTTAAACGTCGGATTCCAGTGTCCGCCTGCAGAACTTCCGTCAGCAGAAGTACAATCTGATTTTTCATGAATGTGGATGGCGTGAACTCCAGGCTGTAAACCTGCAATTTTTGCTGTAAAAGTTACTTTACCGTTTTTTTCTGTAAAAGTAGCAGTTCCAGTAACTGTGCTGTTACTTTTTGGCTCTAAAGTTACGGTTAAGGTCTTAGCGTCGTTTGATTTTGTACTGCTCTTACATCCAATTATTAAGGCTGAGATTATTGCGAAGGAAACAATTATTTTTTTCATATGTGAAGCTTTTAAATTAAAGAATAAGTAAATTTAACATAAAAAAGAGGAAGTTCTTTAAGGATTTACGTTAAAAAAAACTAAAACTATTGATTGTAATTAAAATTTACTTTAACTGTAAAACTCAAAAATATTATGTAAATTAGTGTAGTTTTTTAATAAAAAAAGTCTTTTATGGTCTTTAATTTATAATGTTTAAAGCTTTAAAATTATGATAAAGAATATTTGTACTATTATCCTTTTGAGTTTTCTGTTTGTTTCCTGCAATGTTTTTAAATGCAAAAAAGATGCTGTTTCTAAATTAGAAGGAAATTGGGAACTCAACTACATAACCGGACCACGAATCGCATTTGAGGGGTTATATCCGAATAAAAAACCTAATATCAATTTCAATACAAAAGAAAATGTGGTTTCCGGAAACAATAGTTGCAATTCTTATACTGGAAAACTTATTGTAACAGAAAACAAGATTGATTTTACTCAGCCTATGATAGCAACAAAAATGATGTGCCTTGATGGTCAGGGCGAACAGGTTTTTATGAATACATTATCAAAAGTAACTTCTTATAGTATTACTGATGATGGAAAAACTTTAAATTTTATCTCCGGTGATGTTGCAACAATGCGATTCACAAAAAAATAGAATTTCTTTTCTTAAACTATTAAATATATAATTTATGAAAACTAAACTATTAATTTTATTAGTATTATTGTTTTCTTTAACCTTTCCGGTATTTGCACAGGAAAAATCGAAGAGGCAACTTAAAACAGAAAGAGAAAAACAGAAACAGAGAGAAACAGAAACACTTATAACCTCTAAAAATTTTGTTTTTGAAGCACAAAAAGTTATCCCGCAAGGAGGCGGGCTTTTGAATCTGGATTACAATAGCTATTTTCTGAAATTTAATGAAACAAAGACAATCTGTGATTTGCCTTTTTTTGGACGTGGATTTAATGTGCCATATGGAGGAGGAGATGGAGGTATTAAATTTGAGGGTGTTCCTGAAAACATACAGATTGAAAAAAAGAAAAAATCTTATAGTATAAAAGCAATTGTAAAAGGAAATGATGATGTTTACAATCTTTTTTTTACTGTTTTCTTAGATGGAGGTGCTTCTCTTTCAGTCAATAGTAATAATAGGGCATCCATTTCTTATGATGGGCAAATTGAGGCACCAAAGCAGGAGGAAGTTAAATAAGATTGTAGATAATTTATATTCTAAATTCTATGGTATACGAAAAAAAAGCCGCATTTGTTTCGGGACAAATGCAGCTTTAACAAATTAAAAGCTAAAAAACTATTTTTATATTAGAAGCAGTATGTGTTTTCTGCAACTAATTTTTCTGCGATTTTTTCTCTCAATGCCACAACATTTGGCAGGTTAGTGTATTTTGTGAAACGTTTCAATCCCATTAACATCATGCGTTGTTCGTCACCTTCAGAGAATGAAGCGATTCCTTCTTTTCCTCTTGAGTTTACAATATCTACCGCTTTGTACAAGTATAATTTTGCCATTGCGATTTGCTCCTGAACTTTGTCTTCTCCTTGAGATTTAGCTAATTTCTCCGTTCTTAAGATTGTACTTTCAGCCATATAGATTTCAATTAATATATCAGAAGCGGCCATTAATAACTGTTGGTGAGAATCTAAATCCGGGCCGTATTTTTGAACAGCACTTCCGGCAACCATTAAGAAAACTTTTTTCAGGTTAGCTACGATTACTTTTTCTTCAGAGAATAATTCAGAGAAATCCGGCGTATCAAAAGATGGAATTCCCATTAATTCTTCTTGAACTTTCATTGCTGGCCCAAGTAAATCAACGTGACCTTTCATTGCTTTTTTGATCAACATACCTACAGAAAGCATTCTGTTGATTTCGTTTGTACCTTCGTAAATACGAGCGATACGAGCATCTCTCCAGGCACTTTCCATCGGAGTGTCTTCAGAGAATCCCATTCCGCCAAAGATTTGAATCCCTTCATCAGAGCAGTTTTGAACATCCTCGGAAACAGCTACTTTCAAGATAGAACACTCGATAGCGTATTCTTCAACACCTTTTAATTCTGCTTCCTGGTGAGAAGTTCCTTCCGCTTCACGGGCAGCTATTCTGTTTTCGATATCTTTTGCAGCACGGTAAGAAGCACTTTCTCCAGCGTAAGCACTAGTAGCCATTTCAGCTAATTTAGAACGGATAGCTCCAAAAGATGAAATAGAAGTATTGAACTGAATTCTTTCGTTAGCATATTTTACAGCGCCTGAAGTAACTCTACGTTGTGCATCTAAACAAGCAGCAGCCAATTTAATACGACCAACGTTCAAAGCATTCATTGCTATTTTGAAACCGTTTCCTCTTTCAGATAACATGTTTTCAACCGGAACTTTTGTTTCATTGAAGAAAACCTGACGAGTAGAAGAAGCACGGATTCCTAATTTATGCTCTTCTTCATTCATAGAAATTCCGTTTGAAGGATCGTTTTCTACGATGAAACCTGTAATATTTTTATCATCTCCAATTCTGGCAAAAACGATGAAAACGCTGCAGAAGCCTGCATTCGAAATCCACATTTTTTGACCTGTGATTGAGTAGTATTTTCCGTCATCAGATAAAACTGCTTTTGTTTTTCCTGAGTTTGCATCAGATCCTGCGCCTGGTTCTGTTAAACAGTAAGCACCAAACCATTCTCCAGAAGCTAATTTCGGTACGTATTTTTTCTTTTGCTCTTCTGTACCATAAAGTGTAATTGGCATTGTACCAATTCCTGTATGAGCTCCAAAAGCAGTTGAGAAAGATCCGGTTGCTCCGGAAATGTAATCGCAAACCAACATTGTCGATACGAATCCCATTCCTAATCCGCCGTATTCTTCAGGAACTGCAACCCCAAGGAGTCCAAGTTCGCCTGCTTTACGCATACTTTCTTCTGTAAAAGCGTAGTCTTTGTTCTCGAAACGGTTTTTATTAGGCCAGATTTCTTTGTCAACAAATTCTTTTACAGAGTCACGCATCATTATTTGCTCTTCAGAGAAATCTTCTGGTGTGAAGATGTCTTCGCATTTTGTTTCTTTTACGAGGAATTGACCTCCCCTTGTTTTGTCGCTCATGACTTTTTTGTTTTTTAGATTTGATAAGATGAAAGAAGCAAGAAGCAAGAGGAAAAGATTAATCTAACTTGCTTATGAAACCTGATGTCATCCTTTGAAATTCAATTATTTTGTTTTCTAATTTTTCTGTTTTTTCTTTTGTTACATAGTCGTTTTGACAAGCTATTAACAATTGTGTCTGTAATTCGAATGATGAACCTAAACTAATATTCAGATAATGCTGAAAATGCTTATTTCCTCTGTTTGAGCCTTCAGCAATATTAGAAGGCATTGAAACAGAGCATCGATTCATTTGGCTTACCAAACTATAAGTTTCAGATTTTGGAAAACTGGAAGTTAGTTTATAGATATCATTTGTAATTTCCATTGCTAAAATCCAAATCTTCAAATTCTTAAAATTGTGTTTCATGTTTTTTAAGGCAAGATAAGAAGAAAAATTAAAAGTAAGTTTTTTACTACTTTTAAAATAATCCATTTCAGATTAATTTTTCATCCCACAAGAAGTCTTTCCTCTTGCTTCTTTCCTCTAAAAATTCTCTACAACACTTCGTAAATCCCTGCGCTTCCTTGTCCAGTTCCCACACACATAGAAACAATTCCGTATTTATTTCCACGACGTTTCATTTCATCAAATAACTGAACAGAAAGCTTTGCTCCGGTACATCCAAGTGGGTGGCCTAATGAAATGGCGCCTCCGTTGACGTTTACGATATCAGGATTTAAACCTAATTCACGAGTTACTGCTAAAGCCTGAGAAGCAAAGGCCTCGTTTAATTCAATTAATTCGATATCGTTTAATGTCAAACCTGCTTGTTTCAACGCTTTCGGAATTGCTTTTACAGGTCCGATACCCATAATTCTTGGCTCAACGCCAGATGAAGCAAAGTTTACTAATCTTGCAATTGGTTCAAGGTTTAATTCTTTTACCATGTCTTCGCTCATGATTAAAACAAAAGCAGCACCGTCGCTCATTTGTGAAGAGTTACCGGCAGTTACACTTCCGTCAGCTGCAAAAACCGGTTTTAAACCCGCCAATGCTTCGATGGAAGTTCCGGCTCTTGGCCCTTCGTCTTTGTTTACAACGTATGATTTTGTTTCTCTTTTACCGTTTTCATTAATGAAAGTCTGCTCAACTGTAATAGGAACGATTTGTTTGTCAAATTTTCCTTCTGCCTGCGCTTTCAAAGCTTTCATGTGAGAGTTGTAAGCAAACTCATCCTGATCTGCTCTCGAAACATTGTATTGTTTAGCAACTGCTTCGGCAGTTAAACCCATTCCCCAGTAATAATCTTCGTTACCAGCAGCAGCAACTTTATAATCCGGAGTTGGTTTGTAACCTCCCATCGGAATATAACTCATGCTTTCTGCACCACCGGCAATGATACAATCTGCCATTCCTGACTGGATTTTAGCTGTTGCCATCCCGATAGTTTCTAATCCAGATGCGCAATAACGGTTTACCGTAACCCCAGGAACGTCTTCCACTTTTAATCCCATTAAAGAGATTAAACGACCAACGTTAAGTCCTTGTTCTGCTTCTGGCATTGCATTTCCAACCATAACGTCGTCGATGCGTTTTTTGTCAAAATCAGGCAGTTCATTCATCATAAACTGAATGGTTTCTGCAGCTAATTCATCAGGACGTTTAAATCTAAAAACTCCTTTTGGTGCTTTTCCTACCGCTGTACGGTAAGCTTTAACTATATATGCTGTTTTCATTTGTTTTTGTTTTTTTAAGATTGGTAGAAGAAAGATGCAAGAAGCAAGATTTCAAAACAGAGTTTTCTCTTGCTTCTTTCTTCTTTCTTCTTTTTATCTATTTTTCTAATTACGAAGCGGTTTTCCTTTAGTCAACATATACTGGATTCTTTCTAGCGTCTTGCGTTCTGTACATAAACTCAGGAAAGCCTCTCTTTCGATATCTAATAAATATTGTTCAGAAACTAAAGTCGCTTCAGATAAATCACCACCAGCCATTACGTAAGCCAGTTTGTTTGCGATTTTCTTATCGTGTTCAGAGATGTATTTTCCAGCTTCCATTTGATCCGTTCCAACCAAGAACATACCTAAAGCCTGTTTTCCAAGAACCTTAATATCTGTTCTTCTGATTGGTTGTGTATATCCGGCTTCAGCCATTATCAAAGCATGTTTTTTAGCTTCAGCAATCTGACGATCTTTGTTTACTACGATAATATCTTTTCCGTGCTGTAATAATCCTGTGTCAAAAGCCTCGTAACCAGAAGTTGAAACTTTAGCCATAGCGATCGTTAAGAAATACTCCTGAAGAACATTTAGCTCCACATCGTTTTTGCGGAATAAGTCTGAAGCTCTTAAAGCCATTTCTTTAGATCCGCCACCACCAGGAATTACACCAACTCCAAATTCAACTAACCCCATGTAGGTTTCTGCAGCTGCTACTACTTTGTCAGCATGTAAACTCATTTCGCATCCACCACCGAATGTCATTCCGTGGGGGGCAACAATTACTGGAATTGAAGAATAACGGACACGCATCATCGTGTCCTGGAACAATTTGATTGACATATTCAATTCGTCATATTCCTGTTCAACTGCCATCATGAAAATCATTCCGATATTAGCACCAACAGAGAAATTCGCAGCCTGGTTTCCAATGACTAAACCTTGATATTCTTTTTCAGATAAGTCGATTGCTTTATTGATAGCCTGAAGAACATCGCCACCAATTGTATTCATTTTAGACTGAAATTCTAAATTTAAGATTCCGTCTCCTAAGTCCTGAATAATTGCGCCACTGTTGCTCCAGACTTTTTTGCTTTCGCGGATGTTGTTCAGAATAATAAATGAATCTTGTCCAGGAACTTTAGTCTGAGATTTTGTCGGTATGTTATAGAAATACGTAGCACCTTCTTTTACAGTATAGAAACTATCGCTTCCCGAAGCCAGCATTTCGCTTACCCATGCAGCAGGTTCTAGACCTTCTGCTTTCATAATTTCAATTCCTTTGGCAACACCAATAGCATCCCAGATTTCGAACGGACCATTTTCCCATCCAAAACCGGCTTTCATAGCATCGTCAATTTTGTATAATTCGTCTGAGATTTCAGGAATTCTGTTGGAAACATAAGCAAACATTCCGGCGAAACTTTTTCTGTAGAATTCGCCCGCTTTGTCTGTACCTTTTACTAAAATTTTAAAACGATCAATTGGTTTGTCGATAGTTTTAGTTAATTCCAGGGTTGCAAAATTGGCTTTTTTTGCAGCGCGGTATTCTAATGTATCTAAGTCTAAAGAAAGAATGTCTTTATCTACTTTTTTATAAAAACCCTGACCCGTTTTAGAACCAAGCCATTTGTTTTCCATCATTTTGTTGATGAAATCCGGAAGTTTAAATAATTCGTGCTGTTCGTCATTCGGGCAGTTTTCGTAAATACCATTGGCAACATGCACTAAAGTATCTAACCCAACAACATCAACCGTACGGAAAGTAGCCGATTTTGGACGACCAATTACCGGACCTGTCAATTTATCAACTTCTTCAATAGTTAATCCCATTTCTTTAACCAAATGGAATAAACTCTGAATTCCGTAAATACCAATTCTGTTTCCGATAAACGCCGGAGTATCTTTAGCAACAACCGAAGTTTTTCCTAAGAATTTAGAACCGTAATCGGTTAAGAAATCAAGAACTTCTTTTGAAGTTTTTGGTCCCGGAATAATTTCAAATAATTTTAAGTAACGCGCAGGGTTAAAAAAGTGTGTTCCGCAGAAGTGCTGTTGAAAATCTTCGCTTCTTCCTTCGCTCATAAAATGAATTGGAATACCAGAAGTATTTGAAGTAACCAAAGTTCCTGGTTTGCGGAATTTGTCGATTTGTTCGAATACTAATTTTTTAACATCCAAACGCTCTACTACAACCTCGATAATCCAGTCTACATTGGCAATTTTTGCCATATCGTCTGTCGTATTTCCAGTTGTGATTCGGCTAGCGAATTTCTGACTGTAAATAGGAGAGGGTTTCGATTTTAATGAGTTCGCCAAATGGTCATTTACCAAACGGTTGCGAACGGCCTTGCTTTCAAGCGTTAATCCTTTTTTAGCTTCAGCTTCTGTCAACTCGCGAGGCACGATGTCAAGCAGTAAAACTTCAACACCAATGTTGGCAAAATGACTGGCTATACCTGAACCCATGATTCCGGATCCAATTACAGCAACTTTTTTAATTGTGCGTTTCATATTTGTTAATTTTTTTCTATTGGTCAAATATGTTATTGCCTTTATTAGTTTGAAAAGAATTTAATGTGGGCAATTTCATACTTTGTTATTTTGTTTTTATGTTTATAAAATCATATTCTCATCAGAGATTATTCATTTTCAGTATTTTCTGTTTGCTTCGCCAGTTCGCTGGCACTCGTGTGATTAAATATATTTTTATCCAGGATTAATTCGTTGATTATTTCAGAAACTTCAATAAAATGTTGTAGTTTTTCGTCTGAAACATGTTTTCTTACGGTTTCATTAAATTTTAAAACCGTGTTTTTAGATAATTCTCTTTTTTCCTTTCCAAATTCGGTCAGATAAATCAAAACGCCACGACCGTCAGTTGGATTTTTTTTGCGAACAATCAAACCTTTGTCTTCCATAGATTTTAATGTTCTGGTCAGGCTGGTAGCTTCCATACCCATCCTTGGGCCTAAAGCTGTCGATGGAGTGCCTTCTTCCTTGTCGATACTTAAAAGTGCAAAACCTGTTGCCATTGTGCCGTCGTATTTTGCAGCTTCTTCATTGTACATTCTGGATACAGCCTGCCATGTTGCTCTTAAAATATAATCTATCGTTTTATCTTTCATAAAAATACTATATCGATTTCAAATATAATGAAAAAATACTATGCATGCATATTATTTTTTCATAAATTTTAGGTTAGTTAGAAAATGTCTTTGAATTTGTGTTTTAAAGATTCTTTTTAATTGAAATATACCATTCTTTTTTTATGTAATAAAGAATTTATTATTGCAAAAAATGGTATTATGATAAAATGAAGAAATCATTTTTTTATGTAAATAAAATCCTGCTTCATACAGTTAAATCTGATTCGTCATATTTAGCCAGCGCTTTTTGAAGTATTTCCTTCATCCGTTTTCGAAAGCCTTCCGGACGCAAAATTTTTATGCCGCAGCCAAAACCCAATAATAAACGTTCCATTTCGTAATTTGGAATAATAAACAAATGAATAATAATACTTTTATCTTCATTTTCCTGAATCAGTCTTTGAGTAGGATGTAAAGGCTTTGTAAGGACATATGGAGCATTATCAGCATCAATCCAAAGCTCAATGCGTCTGGGCTGCAAACCTGAATTAACAGTCACACCAATCACGTTTTTGTAATACGATTCAGCATCAAAATCTTCTTCTAAGTACGTAAGACTAAAATCATAGTCAATCGAAATGATTCTGTCCAGAGCCAGATTGGTAACAGGCTGAGAGGCTTTTTTCTTTCCAATTAAAAACCATCGGTTATTAAATTCCTTCAGAATAAAAGGATGAAAATGAAATTTGGTTTCTTCTCTCGATTTAAAAGATTTATACGTAATAATCAGAACCATCTTTTTGATAATTGCCTGATAAATTTCGTCTAAATAATGAAGTCCTTTTAAGTTTTCATTTTTATCCAGATAAATTACAGGTTTGGTGTGTGATTTTTCAGCATAGATTTTATCCTCCAGACGCTGCAGAATATCCGATACATCATTGAAGAGAGAGAAATCCTTAAACTGTTTCAGCATCGAAACTGTTTCGGTCAACACATTCATGTCCGTTTCTGTGAGCGGAATATCGGTGATCGAAAAATCCTCATCTTCATATTTATAATACTTTTTGTCATAAACAACTATAGGTGCGTTGTAACCCAGCTTTTCGCTTCGCATCATCTGAATATCCATCTGAATGGTTCGTTTACTGATCGGAATTTGTCTGCCCTCATATTCTTCCAGTGCCTGCGAGCAGCATTCAATTAAATCTTCTAAGGTCCATTGCCTGTATTTATTCTGCAGGCATTTATCAATGGTTTTGTACCGTATTAAGGCATTTTTGTTTTGTGACATATGATGATGATTTGGGCGTGTCCCTCCGGGCCGGGCTTTTCGTTACAATCTTTTGTTTTTTAAAGAAAAAAACAAAAGGATTTCCACTGCAATCCCTCACGCATTTACGTTAATAATATAATCTCCTTTTCAATATTGGCTCTGGCTTTTTCGTCATAGAGACTTCTGAATTCTTCGGTTTGAAAAATGAATTTATTTTCCAGAAAATGTTTCAGGGCCTTGGAACGCCCGGGTTTATAAATAAAATCAGGGTAAATGCGATATTCTTTTCTGATCTGTTCAAAGTATGTTTTGTAATCCTCCCAGTCTTTAGCAAGGATTTTCAAATCAAAATCTATTAACCAGTTGATGTCTTCATTTATATTATGTGCGTGAAGCTTTGTATCACAGATGGCATCAAAGACCAATTGTTTATTAAGCGTCGTATTTTCAGGCAAAATCTTTAAAGCATATTGAGCACTTTTAAGTTCATTATCTTTCTTTGATGCCGAATACACAAAATCATGATAAAAAATCGAAAACAGTATTTCTTTTGGGTTTTGAAGTCGGTCTCTATACCTTTCAAAACTCTCAATCATTTCTTTTAAATGTATCAGATTATGGTAATGTCTGGATTTTTTAGAATATGCTTTTTCCAAATCAAACCAGTTTTGTTGAATCGCATTTTCATAAAAACCAATATCCAAAAGCAATTCAGAATATTTTTGTTTAAGATTCATAGTGTTTTTTCTCAAAAATAAGATTCTTTTTTTACTGCGTAAAGCAATTGCGCAGAAGATAATCACATGGAACTTTAAATCATTAAATATGATGATTTTAAGAGTAGGAAAAATTTGTATTATTGTTGGTTAATTAACCTACAGAAGCCATGAAAAAAATAATACTGTTTTTAATACTTACACAATCTGCCATCTCCTGTACTAATTCAGAGGTCACTGCTGATGACAATCAGATGAGTGAAGGGAAATACTATGCGGTGGGCAGTACATACGGAAAAAACAAAGACAATCAATTTACACAGCTTGCTTCAGTCTGGATAGATGGTATCCCAACTATTTTATCAAACACAGCAATTGTATCTGCTGCTAATGCTGTTGCTTTCTACAACAATGATAGGTATGTTGCAGGGACCGAATCTTTGAGTAATGGCAATACGATATTAAAACTATGGAAAAATAACACCAGTGAAAGTGTAACTGATGGAAACCATCATGTAGAAGTAACAGATTTGATTGTCAGCGAGGGAAATGTTTATATAGCCGGAAATGAATCTGTCGGACCTTTAAATTCTTCAATTGCAACTATCTGGAAAAATGGTCAAGTCCTTCGCCTAAGTGATCAAACTTCAGAAGCCAATGCTGTTTATGTGTATAATAATGATGTATACGCAACGGGCTACAAGGTAATCGATGATAAAAAAATAGCAATTGTATGGAAAAATGGCGTTGAAACTGTTTTAAATTCAGAACAAAATGATTTGGAGAGCACAGCCACAGATATTTATGTGGATGCTGATAATATTTATGTAGTTGGATACTTAAGAAATTCATTTAAATCCCGAGCCATTCTTTGGAAGAATAATAGTCCTGCTACATTATCTGATGAAAATGATTTTTCGCAAGCTAAAGCTTTATTTGTCCACAACACGGATGTATATGTTGTAGGTTGTGATATCGATACAGACCGATATGACTTTGTGGGTAAAGTATGGAAAAACGGAACTCTTGTCACGGAAATTAATGGAGCTAATCCTAAAAGTATCGATATTAAAAACAATAAAATTTATATGGCCGGAACCGGATTAGATGACAGAGGAATGCATGATGAAGGCAAAATTTGGGAATCAGACGTAACCAATTTAAATTTTGTTGCTAAATACAAATTTCCCAATAACAAAATAAACGCGGTTCTGGTAAAATAATATCAAAATATAAAAGACTTGATTTAATTGCTATTAGTTAATTTGTTGTGCAAAGCGTCCTGATTTCAGGACGCTTTTTTGTTTTAGAAATTATTTTAAAAACAAATAATTCTTACTACGCAAAATAATTGCGTAATGGTTTTAAAATCTTTGTCCTGTCAAAATGGAACAACTATGAGAACGATTAAGATTTATTGTAAAGAATGTGAAAAGGAGTTGACTCACGAGCTAACTGAAACAAATATATTTTGGACAAATGGTTTAGAATTTATGTTAGACAATCAGTTTTCTATTCTTTTAAAGGAAAATGAAAATACAAAATCCGTTATTGTCCCAATTGCCAACTATTATTTAAAAGATCACTCTGATAAATCCAGGTTTCAAGGATGTTGTGGAAGTTCGGGATTGGATGGATTAAATAAGTTGTGTTTGAATGGACATGAAGTGGCAACAGAATTTTCGGATTGTTGGACAGATGAATATATTGAATTTGACAACAATAAGGTAATTATTAAAGAAAAAGATACTGATAATAATTTTAAAAAATGGGATTTATAAAGACAAATTCTCATTACGCAAAATAACTGCGTATTAGTTTTGAAATCTTTGTTCAGGAAATAAAACAATACGTTCATAAAAATAAAAATTGAGTTTTAAACAGGTCAAGTCTGAGTTACTTCGAAAACACTTTCCAATGTACACACTTACACCATTACCTTTTAAACTCATATATAAATTGGGGCAGTAGCTCAGTGGCAGAGCAGGTAATTTTGAAATTGCCTTCAAGGTCAATCAGAATTTACTTCTCACGCTTTTAACGTCCAGGTCGCGGGTTCGAATCCCGTCTGCTCCACAATTTGAATAAAAATTTTTACTACGCAAAATAACTGCGCAGTATTTTTGAAATCTTTGTTCAGGAAATAAAAACAATACGTTCATAGAAATAAAAAAATAAAATAAAGAAGGTCAAGTTTAGGTTACTTCGAAAACACTTTCCACGTACACACTTATGCGATTATCTCTTTATTAAAATCTGAAGCAGTAGCTCAAATGGATAGAGCACAGGTCATATTAGTTTCGAAATTATCTTATTGAAGGTCAATCAAAACTTACTTCAATCGGGGATCCTGGGGTTATGGGTTCGAATCCCATCTGCTTTACTATTAATGTTCAATTAAAACTTACTTCTGGAAATTGGTTTTTCCGGTTCGAGTCCGGCAAGTTTTAAAATCATCGTTAATAAAAATAATGAGGGTCAAAATTAGCTTACTTCTTGGGGAAAACCAACCAAAATGGTAATTTGAAACAGCTAATTCATTACACTCAAATTTCAGGTCAAGTGTTTCTTACTTCAAAACTCTTTTAGGTAGAAATCAGAAACACCATTATCTAAATTTTTAAAAACTAAAAAAAATGAAAACAAAAGAATTATTAAAAATCAGTTTACGTCAAAATGCTTTATTTATTCCAGGTGAATATATCGCAAATGATATCAAAACATTATCAGGAACAACATCAGTTTTACTGGCCAATGTTTCTAAACTCGGATTTACATTTTCTGAATCATTATTGCAGGCGCTAAACAATGTAAATCCAAAATATAAAATGGAAGTTTTAGAGGTTCTAAGAGAAGTTTTAGGTACCGATAAAAACTGGACTCCATTGGTAAAAGAATGGAATGTGCCAACAGGTGAATCTATTTTAGATCATATCTTGACATTTTTCGGAAATACTTTTCGAATGACTGGAGGAACAACTTTGCAATGTGGTCATAGTATCCCATATAATACTTTCCCATTAGAAAGATATAACGGCTGTCCGTTTTGCGGAACTCCGTTTGAATTCGGTAAATTGGAAAATATCGGACAAGGAAGTAAATTAAAAGTTTTAGAATTGTGGACTGAAAAAGAGCTGCAAGACTTCTATATTTCATTATTACAATCAAAAACAGCTTTAGACGCAACTCAGGTTGATAGTTTAAAAATAGCTTTAAAATACTTGCCGTTACCAAAAACAGATGTTGCAATGAAGGAGACTTTAATGCTTGTAATTGATGTTTTGATTGAAAATGACCAGGCCGAAAATGCGTCTCAATATTTTAAATCGCCTACAGATATCTTAAGATATTTGTGGTTTAAAAACACAGGTTTATTGCAGATTATCGAACCAAAAACGATTATCAAAAGAGCGTCTAAAAACAATCAGCATTTTCATTATTCATTAGACACAAGTGCTCAGGCAAGAATTGCATCTCAAAAAGATTTAAAACTTAAATATTCCCGAAAAGAATGTTTAATGGTCGCATCCTGGTTGAATAATATGGAAATGGATGTGGAAACAATGTGTGAAATCATGCATCCGAAAAGAGGAATGTGGGTTCGTTTTATTCGTGCCTTGCGTTTGGCAGAGTACAGCAAAAGAAAAGGATTTGAGAAATTGAATTTTTTAATGGATGTATTCTACAACCAGGTGTATGATGTTTGGCAAAGCAAAGTGAATTCGTCAAGATTGAAATTTGATGCCGATAAAACATTCGTGTTGTTAAAACAGCGTCCGGGTTTGTTTGCACGTTCCTTATTCTCGAATATGCTTTGGTTTGGTGCAGAAGAAACTGTAGCACATTTTTCTGAAATTATCGATAAAGTTCCAGCGAGATTGATTTTTACTTTGAATATGTATGCACAGAATTATTTTGATAAAAACATACAACGAACTGTAAAACCTTTGGGAGGAAGTAACAAACGTGTTGCGCCAAATGCATTATTGCATTTGTACGAAGATTTTATGTTGAATGATATGAAATCTAAAGTAGAAGATTTGTGTATTTTGGCAATGAAAAAACGATTTGCGTCGGTTTCAAACCCAAACAAAACGATCTATATCGATCCACAATTGTACAATATGCCAGTTTCGATTGGTGATAGAAGCGATACGGTTCAGGATCTTCCGGTTGCTTTAATGGGAACGCGTTTTCCAATTGAAGGTAACGAAGTACGATTGTTTATGCAATGGGGTAAAGATTTGCCAGCACAGCATCTGGATATGGATTTAAGCTGTCATATCGCATACGAAACACGTTCAGATATTTGTTCTTTCAGCCGATTGACTACAACGGGATGTCAGCATAGTGGTGATATCAGAAGTATTCCGAATAAAATTGGAACTGCTGAATACATCAACATCAACATCGACGAATTGGCGAAAGCTGATGCAAAATTTGTGACTTTTACCTGTAATGCGTACAGCAACGGAAGTATAACTCCAAATTTGGTTGTTGGCTGGATGAACAGTAAATATCCGATGAAAATTTCGGAAAGAACGGGTGTTGCGTACGATCCGTCGTGTGTAGATCATCAGGTTCGTGTGACGCAGAATGTTGCCAAAGGTTTGGTTTTTGGAGTGTTGGATGTAGCAAAACGAGAAGTTGTTTGGTTAGAGATGACTTTCGGAGGTCAGGTTGTACAAGGTTTGGATTTCAAAGGAGTTCAGGCTTTATTGGCAAAACTAAACAGTAAATTGAATATCGGTAAATTGTTACAGCTTAAAGCGGAAGCTCAAAACCTGACAATTACTGATGACGAAAATGCTGATGAGGTATACAACGCGCAATGGGCAATGAACGCTGCTGCGGTGACACAATTATTAATAGATTAATTTTAAACCACGGATATTTATATGTCCGTGGTTCTTTTGCAAATGATTCAAACAGCAAGATTAGATATACAGTAATATTTCAAAAAAATATACTATGAATGAAATAATTAATATCACTAACGGTCAAAACATAATTGATGTTATCTGTGATGATTTTGTGGGCTGTCTTAAAATTGAAAAGCCAGTAGCATATGATAAATATGAACTTGATAGCGAACAAGATTCGTATAAATTTTTTTGGCTAGATGCAGATCATAAAAAAATTGATGAATTATACAATTTCAAAGAGGTTTTGATTTTTGGGACTGATAAAGAAGTTGAAACTGAAATTTATTCCTTTTTAAATATTTTTTCTTCAGCTCGATATGAAGTATTAACTCAAAGTCTAAATTTGATGAATTTTGATATACATAAGAATTATTTTAATGTCAAAGATTCAAAGATTTATAGATATGGATATAATAGCAGATTTAGTCTCGGGCCATTTAATCGTGATCCTTGCAATATTATGTTTACCATGCCTCTTCAGAATATATCTCATGAGAGAGTGATTTTTTATAAAGATTTAATAAATAAAGGTATAAGACCTAAAATTATTACGACGGGTTATGAGGATGTAGTTTTTATTTTAGATGGACATCATAAACTTTTAGCATATCAGTTATCAAACATTCCAGCAGAAATCATTTTCATAACACGATTAGATGATAATAGTGATGAGGAATGGCTTGACTTATTTTTAGATTATCAGTTTATACTTTCTAATGAAGAAAGAGATTGGATTTTTGAAAATCAAAAGATAGGATTATTGACTGATAAAACTGAAAAATCATTGAAATATTATACAGTATTAAATACTTATTTAAAAGAATTTGAAGGACATATTTCAACTGAGGTTTTTAATTTAATACTTGAGGCACTTCAATCAGATAAAGAGGAAGAGAAGTTGTGGGGAAATAAAAAAATACATATTCTAAGAGAAAGAAATTTTAAAGATAAAAGGATATTTTTATTCATAAATGAAGTGGTAGGAAGTGTTAAAATAAATTCTAAAGAAGAATTTGATAGTCTTGTTGAAGAACGGCTAAATAATTTAGATAGCAATTTTTAAAGAATGAATAACCAAAAATGAAAACTAATTTTCCATATCCCTATTACTTCTATGGTTCTGATGATTCTACAGACAAAGACGTAATCATTGTTATTTCAAAAGAAGAAATGCCTGAGAAGCAGGAAGACAGAAAAAATAAAATATTGGCACTTTTGAAAGAATATGATTTGAATTGGAACGCAACTTTTGCTGTAATTGAAAACGGAAAGATCATCGATACTATTTATACCAAATCATGGATTGATTCGCTCAATAATGCATTGCTGGAAACTTATTTTCGTCATGAACAAAAACATGAATTATTGGTAACAGAAAAGCATGCTAGAAACAAAACTCTGGCAATTTATAAAGCAGTTCGCACCGTTTTGACAATGTTGACAAGAACAGAAAACAGAACTCAGATTCGTCCAATTTTAAAAGGAATTCACGATTTTAATTTGAAATTAGAAGTTCTCAGTAAAATAGATTTTGTTTCGATTTCAGTATTCAATCAAAAAAATACGACAGATTCTGATATCTGGAAAATCATTGCTTTTTATGTCGGGCAAAACATTGCTTTGGTTGAAAATGATATTGAGATTTATACCAAGAAAAGTTTGGTAAATAATTTTCCTGATTTAGAACCATTTATTTATAGAAAAGAAATTACGGAAAGTAACAAAATCGTTTTACAGCAATATATAAACCGATGGTTAAACCTTCTTAATAATTTCGGTGCGTACCAATCTGAAAACGGATTTTTGATTTGTAAAGACGAAAAAATCGATATGCTGAACGAAAAATTTTAGTTTATGAAAACACCAATCTATCAAATCTTCGGTTCTGAAAATTCGCTTGATCTCGATTTGGTTTTCTTCATCGAAAAAATGCCTGAAACGATTTTAGAGAAACTTTCATTATCAAAAGAATTAACAGCTTCTATACAATCAAATTTTCCTGAAAGAGTGATCAATGCTAATCTCGCAGTCTGCAAAAATGGTCATTTAATTGAAGTTTATAAAGGAACAACTGATGAATTGAATAATGCTTTGTTTTATACGTACCAAAACCATAATCAGCAATATGAAAACCAAATCAGAAAACTTTTGACTCGTGATATTGATTTGAAATTTTTAAGAAGTGCCCGAATGATTCTGTCTTTTTTGAGTAAAACAGAATATCGTCCCATTATCAAAAATGCTTTGAAAAACGATTTAAAAGAAAAGATTAAGGCATTAGAAATGATTAGTTTAAACGAAATACATTCTTTCGGAAAAGATGTAGAAAATCACGATATTTTGAAGTCAATTGCTTTTCAGTTAGGACAATCGATTTTACTTTATGCAGGAAATGAAGTTTATACAAAGAACCAAATTGCAGAGCGCTTTCCTGATTTAGAGAAATATCTTTTTAGACAAGAAAATCCTGATTTGGATAATCTGCAGAAAAGGCTTTCAGAATTTTCAGAGTTGCTCAAAATGAGAATTCCTTCAATGAAAATTTTAAATGAATATCGCTATGAAGATGAAAATATTTCATAACTGCGCAAAATAACTGCGCACTTACTTTTGAATCTTTGCTTTAAAGATTAGAACTCATGAATACAACACTTTTAAACGAAATGATTTCAAAAAACTATGTCAGAGTAAACAAACACCCTGAACATGATTTGTATATTTATAACTATACCCAAAATGCTCAATTTGAGAGAATTTGGAATGAAGTTACGTTGAACTGTCGCGGTCTTATTTTGGATCAAAACGGAAATGTTGTCGCAAGACCATTCACTAAGTTTTTTAATTTGGGAGAAATAGAAAATCAAGTTCTGCCAAAAACAACTTTTGAAGTGTACGACAAAATGGACGGTTCGCTTGGAATTTTGTATTTCATAAACGATGTGCCTTTTATGGCAAGCCGGGGTTCATTTTCAAGCGAACAATCGGATAAAGCGAATGAAATGCTTCACGGAAAATACAAAGATTCGTGGTCGTTTTTGGATCAGTCAAAAACATATTTATTCGAAATTATTTATCCGGAAAACCGAATCGTTTTGGATTACGGCGCTAATGAAGAATTGGTTTTACTGGCCATTATTGATACCCAGACCGGAGAAGAATTTCCGCTAGAAAACATTGGTTTTCCTTTGGTTGAAAAATACGACGGAATAAATGATATTTCGCTTTTAAAAGAGTTGAATATTGCCAACAAAGAAGGTTTCATTATTAAATATGCCGATAACTTTCGGGTAAAAATTAAGTTTGACGAATACTTTCGTTTGCATCGGATTATTACACAAGTTTCCAATCTTAACATTTGGGAATATCTGAAAGACAATCAGTCATTTGATGAAATTCTGGAGCGTGTTCCTGATGAATTTTTCGCTTGGGTAAAACAAACCAAAAGCAATTTAGAAAATAATTATAGAACAATTGAAAATCAATGTAAATTAGATTTCAAGGTTTTAGAATCCAGAAAAGAAACAGCTTTGTATTTTTTAACCTGTAAACATCCAGGTATTTTATTTGCAATGCTTGACGAACGGGATTATTCAGAGATAATCTGGAAAATCATTCGGCCGGCGTTTGAAAAACCGTTTAACAGGGAATAAGAATAAATTTTAATTTAAACTGCGCAAAATAATTGCGCAGTTGCAAAACTATATTTGTGAAAGCAAAACAAAAGCCATGATTATAAAACTTAAATCAGACAATAAATACTTTTTAGATATTCTTTACAAAAATCCAAATACGGATAAAGGTCTTTATTTGAAAGAATTAAAAGACGGAATAGTAATTGGAAACGTAATCAAAGAAAATGAATACCACTGCGTTTTTCTGGACGGTAAAAAAAGTTACCTGCCAGAAGAAGGAAACCAAATCGATTTTCAAAGTTACTGCAGTCCGTTATTGGCTTTAAACATCATGACGGAGTTTTTTAACCATTTGTACAAAGAAAATGAAGTATTAAACGAAACGGTAATTTCCTGGCTGGAAAAAAGTTATAATGAAGTTGATACTGAGAAATGTACGATAGAAGTTCCCACTTTTTTTATTGATACGAATTGGTATAAAAACGGCAGATATCTTTTGTCAAAATACATTGATGGAATTTCGTTAGAACAGAAAATCGGAAATAATTTTGAATTAAAAATAGAAGGAGCAACGGTAAGAGAAGCGGTTCAGAAATTTTCGCTTGTGTCGTTGTTTACCCATTTTACCAACAAATATGCGGTTTACACGTTTATAGACGATTATTTTATCCAGAAGCATATTACGATGTTTACCAATCTTACCGGGATTCCGTATTTTGTGTTTTACCTTTTTATCAAGAGAATTATGCGTTCGCCGGTTCAGTTTGAGAAATTTAGACCACAATTAGAAGCGTATTTTGATAATCAGGTTCAGTTTGTTTTTACCGATACCCATCAATCCAGAAAGGAATTTATCTGCAGTAAAATCAATTTTGATGAACCTGTTTTAGACTTTGGATGTGGCGAATTGCAATACTTTAAGTTATTGAATAAAAAAGGATTCGAGAAAGAATATTATGCATATGATGAAGTTGATTTCAAACCTATTGCAGACAAAATTCAGGAAGCCCAAAGAGCAGAGAATTTATTTTGGGTTGAAAATGTAGAAGAACTTAAGGATTTTGTAGGACAGATCATTTTAAGTGAAGTTATAGAACACAATTCGTTAGAAGAGGCGAAAGCGCTACTAATCTGGATTCGTGACAATACAAATTTTACAACATTATTTGTAACAACGCCAGACAAAGATTTTAATGTAAATTATGAATTGACAGAAGAGTTCAGACATGATGATCACGATTTTGAATTATCAAATAGTGAATTCAGAAATTTGATCGATGAAATTTTTCCAAATCAAAAAACATTTCACGGAGTAGGCGATTGTGTAAAAGGCATTTATCCGACAAGTGCAGTAATCATTCAAAAAAAGTAAAAAAATGTTAGATCATAAAGTTAGAAACAGAATAGAATGGTTTTGTAAAAGTAAGATCAATGATTTTTCGCCAACCATTTCTCCGGCTCCAAAAAGCAAAGCCAAAAACGAAATAGAAAGTATCGAAGAAGCTGTAAATTATTATAGAGCAAAAGGAGTTACCGAATTCGTGGTTCAGAAAAAATATATGGGTTCGTATTGCACAATTTACCTTAAAAGAAATCTTGAAGAAACCTATTTTGTTTCCAGAAATGGTTTCAAAATGGATCATATTGATGTAGAAAAAGCAATAAACAGCTTAAAGGAATTGCATGCAAAAATGCTTTTAACGTTTCCGAATTTCGATACGATTTTAATTGCGTCAGAGTTACTGCCCTGGAAAGTTTTGGGAGCAGGATTAATTGAGAAAGAGTTTACAGGTTATTATGATGCTTTGCAGACACATAACGATTATTTGAAAACTTCTGGATTGCTTGAAAAATTAGAGAGCGTAAAAAATGATACTTTGTTTAGCGAATACATTTCAGACAAAAATAAGTTGAGCAGAAAAGAATTTACCAGCAAACATAAAACGCATATTGTGCGTCAGTATGAAGCTTTGAATTCGGTTAAAATTCCGGATTTGGACAAACAGCAGAAATCATTAGAAGTATTTAAAAATCAGATTGATAATTTTGGCAACGAAGGCGAAATACATTTTAAACCTTTTACGATTTTAAAAGTAGTTGGAGTTTCTGGAGAAGAATCGATTCCGAATAGTAATTTAACTTGCGGATTGGTAAATGACGATGCATTTTTGCATTTAGTGATTACGGATGCAGATAAAGAAGAAAAGGTAAAAGAAATTTATTCTTTTTTCGAAAAGCTGACAGAAGCCAACGAAGAAGGCATTATGATTAAACCGGCTCAGAATTACATTAAAAATGTACCGCCTTGTTTTAAAGTCAGAAACAATAATTATCTGACGATGATTTATGGCGTTAATTTTCATCAGGATTTTGACCATTATTTAGACAAGAGAAACATAAAAAAGAAGCTGGAGCAATCTATAAACGGCTGGGAAATCAACCAAAAAATGCTTCAGATTCCGTACAAAGATTTAGAAGAAGAAAACTATTTGATGCGTTTATTGCTTTTAAAAAGAATCAATAACGAAGAGATTGAAAAAACATTAGATCCACGATTATAAAAATTGCGAAATGAAAAAGATACCAACATTAACGATATTAGTCGGCTGCCCGGCATCAGGAAAAAGTACGTTTGCCGAATGGAAAGTGAGAACTGAAGCCAAAACCATGCGAATTAGTCGTGATGAAATCAGATTTTCGCAATTTCAGGAAGTGATGGATAATTCAGTAGAAAGTATGATTTCTAAGATCATCAATGTTCAGATCAAAACCTTGCTTTCAAATGGCTGGAATGTACTTTTGGATACTTGTAATGTAAAACCGGATTATATCAAACAGCCAATCGCGGATTTTTCTGAAATGGCCAATATCGAGTTCAAAGTATTTGATTTACCGCTTGAAAAACTTTTTATCAGAAATGAAAAAAGAGACCGAAAAGTACCTAAAAAAGTAATCGAAAACATGTACCATCAATTACAGAAAACCAAAGAAAAATTTGATTTTAAACCGATTAAAAAAGTCGAAAAAAACCTGGAATACTGCGATCAAAATCCAGATTTACCAAAAGCAATTATCTGCGATCTTGATGGAACTTTGGCTTTAATGAATGGAAGAAATCCGTTTGATGCCAGCAAATGTGATGAAGACGGAATTAATAATCCGGTAGCAAACGTATTGAAAAACTACAAGAAATTGGGGTACAAAATACTGTTGGTGTCAGGAAGAGAAGACCGATACAAAGAACCGACATTGAAATTCCTTCAAACGCACGAAATTGAATACGATGATTTAATCATGCGTAAAACAAAAGACAGCCGAAAAGATTCGATCATTAAAACCGAAATCTACAACGAGTCCATAAAAGATAAATACTTTGTAGAATTTGTTTTAGATGATAGAAACCAGGTGGTCGATACGTGGAGAAATGATCTGAAATTACCGTGTTTTCAGGTTTATTACGGGGATTTTTAGAAGTTTGATTCAGGTTTTTATTGAAGAGACGCACAGCAGTGCGTTTATGTAAAGATTTTTCATGCAGATTTTACAGATTAAGGCAGATTTTGATTAATTAATAATCTGCGTTCATCTGCTTAAATCTTTTTAAATCTGCGTGAAATTAATAGCATTGAATAAAAAAAAACTCTGCTTCCGATAGCAATCGGGATTACTAGATTAATAATAACAGACCAAAGAATAAAAACTTTGTGTCTTAGCCCTTAGTGGCAAAAAAACAAAACAAATGAAAACATACATAGATATAGGTATCAACCTAACCAACAAACAATTCCAAAACGACATAGACGATGTTGTACAAGACGCGGTAGATGCCGACGTTACCCAAATGATTCTAACCGGAACAAGTGTTAGAAACAGCGAAGAATCGGCTAAAATTGCGAAACAATATCCAGGCGTTTTATACGCAACAGCCGGAATTCATCCGCATGATGCGAAGAGTTTTGACAATCAGAGTATTTCTAAACTTCGCAAATTGTTAGAGCAGAAACAGGTAGTTTCAGTAGGCGAGTGCGGACTCGATTTTGACCGCGATTTTTCGCCTCGAAACAAACAAGAAGAATGTTACAAAGCCCAGTTAGAACTGGCGATTGAAATTCAGAAACCGTTATTTTTGCACGAAAGAGCCGCTTTTAGTTCATTTATGAATATTACAAAAGAGTATTTGCCACAATTGCCAAAAGCCGTTGTGCATTGTTTTACAGGAACTTTGCAGGAAGCTAAAACCTATCTCGATAACGGATTTTATTTAGGTTTTACAGGAGCGATTTCAGACAGCAAACGTTTCGCACATTTAAAAGAAGTCATTCAGTACGTACCGCTCGACAAAATGATGATCGAAACCGATGCGCCGTTTATGCTTCCGAAAAATGTTCCGAACAGCCTTTTAAAGAAATATCACGAGCGAAGATGCGAACCCGCTTTTCTGCCTTACGTTGCGGGAACTATTGCACAGTTTAAAGGAATTGCTTTGGATAAGGTTGCAGAAGAAACGACTAAGAAATCTAAGGATTTTTTCGGAATTTAAAATTCTAAAAGTTTTGTATAGATTTAAAGAAAAAACAGCTATGGAACAAGAAAATGAAGATTTCAAGATACTTACAGATTATATATTGTCAATTAATCTATTCAACGATTTTGATCTTGATTTAATTGATTTTGATTCAATTGAAGATTGGGCAATACAATTTATCAATTTAGGATGTGAGAATGAAGCTCTTTATACCTTAGCTACTTTTTATAAGCCCATTAATCCTGATGAAATTATGCCTTATTTAAAGCGTACTTTTTTAGAACTAAATTTAAAAGAAAAGTATAATGATGAAGCTGAAATATGTTATGCTCGATATCATCTTACCAAAGTTGCAAAAGGAGAAGATGTGAAAAATAATTTCTTCCGTGCTTCAATATTTTGTGATGGAGATGGTCGAAAAACACATCCAGACGAAGAACTTAATTTTGGCGTTCTTAACGAAATTTGGCTTGATATGAAATATGATGCAGATTATTGGTATAGAGGAGTTAATATTAGCAATATTGAACAAAAAGTTATAGAAAAGGCTAAATGGTGGTTAAAAAATAATCCTTTAAAGTAAAAATATTTATAGTTGTTGTGTCTTTCGTTACAAAACAAAAAAATGATTGACGTGGCTTGTCCCATCTGACATTTGATTGATACAAAACATGAATCCAAATCTTCTTTTTAACGAAATAAAAACCATAATTCCCAATCTCAATGCAGATTGGAAACAAAAATATGCTTTGTTTCTAACAGATGAAAATCTGCAGCTTTTTTCAGAAAACCTGATTTTGTTTCACCATCAAAAAGAAGATGTAGCGAGAAAACCCTATTTTAAAGACGAGATAATTGTTTCTATTCAGGATAAAATGTTTTATTTTGAAAATGTTTTGCAAGCTTTTGAGAAAGGTTCAGGTGATTTGAAACCAAACCTGATTAAAATGTTCGAAGAAACACCTTTTGAAATCCTGCTGTTGGTTTTAGGACAACGATTAACATCTGCCAGCCGAAGAAACGAAACGGGAATTCCGCCATTACGAAAAGATCTGATAGAAAGCTGTTTTCTGCCTTATAACAAAGATATTTCGGTTGCGGCAAGAGCGTGGGAAAAACATGTTGGACGAAAAAAAGACAGTATGTTTGGCGAAGCAAAAGGCAATACAAAACAAAAACAGGAAACGGTTGAAAAGCTTGTAAAGTATATCATGGATCATAAAACATGGTGGAACATATTTAGCCATTACAAACACGGTTTGGTGTACGAAGTGCGAATAGAAAATGGTCAGGGATTAAGATGGTCAGCCGATGGAAAGCAATTCATAGGATTTTTAGAAGACTTTTTAGAAGAATAATTATGGAAGAAAGTACAAACTATCCGTTTACCAAATAAAACTCTTCATATTTTGGTCAGAATAGAGACCGGGATAATATATTTGTTTAATTTGCTCAAAAAAAGAGAAATGAAATTCGTAACAAACAGAACCATAATCCTAAAATCATTTATTGCCGCAATAGCCATATTAGGAATTAAAAACTTTGTCTTTAAACACCTTTCTCTTTACGGGCAGGACTTTCACGATTTGATTGAACTGGCTGATATTTCGATTATTTTTACCGGAGCTTTTTTCGTTTTCGGATTACTATTGGCTGCAACCATGACCGATTTTAAAGAAAGTGAAAAAATTCCGGGTGAAATAGCTTCAAATCTCGAAGCAATCAAGGACTGGATTTATCTGGCTTTCAGGGCGCCAAGAACAGGAACTTCTGATTTGTGCAAGGAGGAATTAAACAGCATTTTTTTGCGTGAGCAAATGATTGCGATTACGAATGGCATTGTAGGATGGATCAATTCCAACGAAAAAGATTCGAACGTTATTTTTCCCTTAATCCGGAAATCAAATGAGATTGCGTATTATTTTGCCGAAAGAGGTGTCGATAAAGAAGCCATAAAAGGCATACAGGAAAACACCAATGCGATGCGAAAACAGCTCACGCGTGCCTATTCGATTTCGAGAAACAACTTCATTAAGCCGGCTTATACCTTGCTCCACAGTATTTTGTTTATTGTAATGTCACTGTTGCTGATTACCAAATTCAAAAGCCCCTCAGCCGATTATCTGGTAACATCCGCCATTACGTTTCTGTTTTGCTATTTGTACTTATTGATCAGCGGCCTGGACGATCCTTTTGATATTTTCAACGGAGACACGAATGTCGACTTGAAACCCATTGACCGATTCAGACAACGACTGCTTTCGGATTTTTTGGTTTAAGTTTTTTTATCTAATCTCATTTTTGTCATTTCGACCAGAGGGAGAAATCACACTAGAAACTCCACAAAGGATGTCTACAATCTTTGTCGAATCCCGCGTGCGATTTGCTTTGCCTATTCGCTATCGCTCGGGTCTCCTTGCGTCGAAATGACAAAAGTGAGAATAAAAACTTTGCGGCTCTGCGCCTTTGCGAGACTAATTCAAACACAGAAAAGAAAAAAACTAAAAAAAAATCGCGTGTAACTACTTGCTTTTAAACAGTTCCGTTTATTTACATTTGAACCAGCCATGAAACAAAAAATACTCCAAAAATTAAAAGAAATAGAAAAACAGAAAGACGTAGAAATACTCTTTGCTGTAGAATCCGGAAGCCGTGCCTGGGGATTTGCCTCTCCCGACAGCGACTATGATATCCGTTTTATATACAAACACAAACCCGACTATTATTTATCGCTTTGGGAAAAGCCCGATGTAATCGAATTCATGACTGAAGAAGATCTTGACGGTTCCGGCTGGGATTTACGGAAAGCCGTAAAATTACTAGCAAAATCTAATGCACCTTTGTTAGAATGGATGTATTCGCCGATAGTGTATTTTGAGAACGAAGATTTTGCCAAGCAAATGCGTGAGATAGCCACAGCATGTTTTTCGCCCATAGCGGTTTTGCACCATTATTTGGGAACAACAAAAAACTTTATGGAAGTCTGCAAATTGGAAGAAGTAAAACTAAAAAGTTATTTCTACGCCTTACGCACCGCACTGGCCGGGAAATGGATTATAGAAAACAATACGTTTCCTCCGGTAGCTTTTGCTGAGGTTTTACCAATCGCACCAAAAAACATACAAGAAAAAATAGTGGAATTACAACAAATAAAAGCCAGCCAAAAAGAAACCTACTTACACCCAAAAGAAACTTTGATAACTGATTTTTTATTGGAAACGGTTCAATTTAATCAGGAAAATGCAAGTAATTTGGGAAGCGGGAAGAAGTTGAATGAGGAGTTGGATTTGTTTTTTAGGGGAGAAATTATAAAATAAGTAGTTATGCGAGATTCTTTTGATTTAATTTTAGAAGATACAGAAAAATTTAAAGATTATTTTTTAGGCGAAGAAGAAAAATTTATAACATTTCTTCCAAAATTTAGCTCAATTAATATAATTGTCGGCGCAAATAATAGTGGAAAGAGTAGATTTATTAGGAATTTAATGAATTTTGCAAATTTTATTGCTGTATATGATTTACTAAAAATTAGAAAACTTATTCCTATTTATAACAATGAAGTTGACCAAATTAATCAAAAGGTAGATGAAAGTATAACTTTTAACCAGCTTAAAGCAAATAGTACATATAGCTACGTGAAAAAATTTACAGATAATGTGAAAATTCTTAAGGATAATAAATTAAAAAAAATAGAAATTACTTCATTAAACAATTGTTTGAAGATTATAAACGAAAATATTTTAAAGCTGAATAATATAGACTATTTAGGTATTGAAAATGATTACTTACTTAGTTTTGACGAAATAGATGAATATTTTTTAAAAGAATATATTGATATTAAAAGATATTATATTCCTACCCTAAGATCAGCTCATTCCTTATTCCATTTTGACTTAGAAGCAAATAAATATTCTAAGATTGAGAATGATGTTTTTTTACAGACTCTTAATAATTATTACATATTAGATAAGATAGATGTAGAAGTTTTCACAGGAATTCATTTGTATAAGGAGATTCTTAATACAAGAAACTCAAAAAGAGAAATTAGACAATCTTTTGAGAGATTTGAAGATTTTATAGGTAAATATTTTTTTGATAATAAAAAAATTGATATCGTTGCTGAGTTTAATAAAGATGAAAGCTTAAAAGGGAATAATAATTTAGAAAATATTAGTGTTCATATCGAAGGCGAAAAAGACACAAGAGATTTATTTAGATTAGGAGATGGCATACAAGCTATAATTATTTTAATGTATAAGATCTTTATGGCTGAAGACAATTCATTTATTTTTATTGATGAACCTGAATTAAATCTTCATCCAGGGATGCAAAGATTATTTTTAGAACAGATAACCAATAATGAAGATTTAAAAAAGAAAAATCTAACATATATAATTACTACTCATTCAAATCACTTTTTAGATTTGACTATTGAAAAAGATAATGTTTCGATTTATTCATTTTCTCCAAAAAATAATGAATTAAATGACAAACAGTTTACTATAAAAAATGTAAATAGAGGAGATAATTCATTGCTTAAAGAATTAGGTGTAAATAACTCTTCAGTTTTTATGGCAAATTGTAGCCTTTGGGTTGAAGGAATTTCAGATAGAAACTATATAAAAGCATTTTTAAAATCTTATTGTGATTCAAATAGAAAATCTTATCCAAAAGAAGACATAGATTTTGCATTTTTTGAGTATGCAGGTTCTAATATTGATCATTATATTTTTGAAGATAAAGTAGAGGAGGAAGATATTGAGATGATTTTAAGGGACATAAAAGCCTTAGCAATCAGTAACAGAATTTTTCTTTTAGCAGATTCTGATGCATCTAAGCAAAGCAGTAAAAAAGGGATTAGATTAAAAAAATTAGAAGAAGCTAAAACAGATAATTTTATTCCTAAAGTTGTTTGGGATATTAGAGAAGTAGAAAATCTTTTAACTAATGAAATGTGGAAAGAAATTCTAATTGATTTTTGCAATAAAACGTTAGTTAAATCTCATAAAGATGAAATTTTAGTAAAAATTGACGAAGCATTATCAGAAGTTAATTATTCAAATTTTAAGAAAAAATATGTTGGAGAATTTCTAGAAGAAATAAGAAATAGAATGGGAAAGATTTCTTCAACGTTTATACTTAATCAATCTGGTTATGAAGTAAAATCAGAATCTTTTGGTACAATTATAAATAAACGAGAATTAAGTGAGCTAGTTTTTAATAAAAATTTTTCATGGGAAATCTTATCTATGAATAAAGAGATTGAAGAATTAACAATCGAAATTTACGATTTCATTACACAAAAATGATGACCATCCAAACCCTAAAATCCCAAAACCTAATCCTTTTCGAAGTCATTTCAGGAAGTAAATCTTTTGGGTTAAGTACGCCAACATCAGATACCGATATCAAAGGCGTTTATTATCTTCCTAAAGAGAAATTCTTTGGGTTAGATTATATTCCGCAGATTGCGAATGAAACCAATGATGAGGTGTATTATGAGATTGGTCGTTTTGTAGAATTATCGATCAAGAATAATCCGAATATATTGGAGATTCTGGCTTCGCCGGAAGATTGTATTTTGTACAAACATCCGTTAATGGAAAACCTGAAAATAGAAGATTTTCTATCAAAACTCTGCAAAGATTCTTTTGCTGGTTATGCCGTCACGCAGATCAAAAAGGCGAGAGGATTAAACAAGAAAATTGTAAATCCGCTTCCAAAAGAAAAGAAAAGTCTTTTGGATTTTTGTTATGTTTTAGAAGGTTATAAAACGGTTTCGGTTTTAGAATTTTTGGCAAATAATATAAAGCAGGAACAGATTGGTTTGGTCGATTTGCCCAATTCAAAAGGAATGTTTGCTATGTTTTACGATTATGAAAATACTTTGGGTTATAAAGGCATCATTCAGAAAGAAAATTCCAATGAAGTTTCGCTTTCATCGATTCCTAAAAACGAAAAAATCATTGGTTATTTATCCTGTAATCAGGATGGTTATTCCAAATACTGCAAAGAATACACAGAATACTGGAACTGGATTGAAAAACGCAACGAAGACCGTTACAATACCAATCAACAGCACGGAAAAAATTACGACAGTAAGAACATGATGCACACGATTCGGTTGTTGCAAACGGCAGAACAGATTCTTTCAACCGGAAAATTAAATATCAGGGTTTCCAATCGGGAAGAATTATTAGACATCAAATCCGGAAACAGAGAATACGATGATTTACTGGAAATGGCAGATAATCTAATCGCTTCAATCGAAAATCAGTATCAAACATCGACCCTGTCGGAAAAACCGGATGAGGCAAAAGCCATTCAGACTTTGATCAAAATTAGGGAAGAATTATATCAGTAAATAATCCTTATCTTTGAACTTTAAATTTTCATGAAACATGAACTACAAAATATCATTTCAGGAAAGAGCCAGGTTAGGCATGGAGATTCTATCCAAACAATCTCCCGTTACCTTAGAAAAAGCAAGAGCCCAGGCGGAACGTTTGAGTCAGTCAAGCAAATCAAAAGTGAAGAAACAGCGTTAATAAAACAGTTTTGTGACCGAAATAGCTTTTGGATTACAGAAATCAATATCAACGCTTTTATTTCTTCAGGTGCCGAACAAAAAGTTTATCTTCAAAACAGACATAAAGTAATCAAACTCAATGATAGTGTTTACTATGAATCCTGGGATGATTACTTTAATATTTATTACTAAACAATTTTTTCTTCGCAGATACCGCTTATCAATTAGTTGGATTTTATCAACAAGAAGATATTCTATATGCTGTAGTCGAACAGAAGTTTGTAGAATCAAATAATGATACACAACTAGAAAATGTAAAGCAATTTTTAAAGTCGAATGGTTTTAGTAATACAAGGAATAACGATTATTTTAATTCGGATTTAGGTATTATCTTAGAAGATCTTCATGATGAAAATGTTCTGACTTTTGATGGAAATCTATTCTTTATCGATACAGTTTTCTATATAACTGAACAATTCTATAAACCATAAAAATCCTTTAGATAATAAAACGCTACCAATAAAAACCCAAACCCTGCCAATACCAATTGACGGGGTTCTTTTTTTCCATCAAATCGTACTTTTAATTCGTGAGATTTTTTAATGTATATGAGACATTATTTTAATAAAAAATTCCTGTAAAATTCTTATTTTACACCTTCAAAATAAAAGCCAATAATGAATATCAGCATTTCAGTTAAACAATTAGGGAAAAAACATCCGCTTCTTCAGGAAAAGAGTATCGCTTTACCCATAGATAATCCTCTAATTACCATACAAAAACTCATAGAATCGGTTGTTGAGTATCAGGTACAATTATTCCATGCTTCTTCATTTGAGTTTGAAGACGAAGACAAAATCCATCTTCCCAAAGAAAATTACCTTCCTATCTTAACGGATACCGGAAAAGTGGGTTTCGGCGCACTTTACAACCACAACAAAGTCGATCTGGCAAAAGCACAGGAAACCGCCCTTCAGGCTTTCGAAGACGGAATGTATGCCATTTTCTACGGCGATGATCAGCTGGAAACGCTAACAGAGCAAATCGATTTATCTCAAAATAAAACGCTCACTTTTATCAGGCTGACCTTTTTGGCAGGAAGCTACTGGTAATTAAGTTTGTAAAATGTAAAATGTTAATTGTAAAATGTAAAATGTAAAATGTGAAATGTGAAATGTGAAATGTGAAATGAAATTGAGGGCTTTTTACAAATCATCTCACAAATCACATCTCACGTTTTACAAAAAATCTAAAATAAATATGACGATAGAAGATCTTTTAAAAAGTAAAACAATTGAAAATCCGGTTAAGAGATTTAAAAAAGAATTAGAAGAAATTGTAAACAGCAGTCTGCTTTCTAAATTGCTTTCAAAAGCAAAACTGAAAAAAGAAGTGGCCGAGTTCGGTCTGGAACTTTTAAAGCTTAAGGACAATTATTACAGCAATTATATTTCTTTAGGATCAAAAGAAGCCGAAAAGTTTGCTGCTTTGATAAAAGAAAATTTGTGGGAAGACAAAAATTACTACGATTTGCTGCTTTATTTTTTTGGAGAACAAAACGCAGTCTATGTAAAAGAAGCATGGAACAGACTCCCGCAGAAAATGTATCAGGATGGTTACGCAAGGCGTTCTTTCAGGGCACCAAACCATAAACATTATTTAGTGGTCAATCAGGTGAATTTTCTGCGTTCTTTACTAAGCGGGCCCAGTAAATACAATTATCAGGACAGCACTACTTTTTATTATGATTTGAGTATCGAAGATGAAATTCGGTATGATACCGAGATTTCAAATTCGGATAATAAATTCATGGTTTGGTCGGCTGCTTTAGATGCCGGAAAAGCAGGACTTTTTCAATTGTTTGAAGACATTATTTTCAATAAAGATCCGCACGGAAAAGTGTCCAGAAATAGCATCAAAGCACTTTTAAACAGCGAGATACAGGAAAACTGGGAACTGGTTGAAAAACTGCTTCTTGCGGCTCAGCGTCAGGAAGGTTTGCGCCAGACGGTTTTAGAAGCTTTAGATGAAACCAGCATCGAAGCTTTACCCTATATGATCAAAGTAATTATTGATAATAAACTCACGCGTTTTTCATCGGTTGTAAGAGCAATCGATACATGGACAGGTCTGGGCTGGGAATCTGAAAAAGAAACTACGGTCCGAAATATTATTGAACTGGCTTACGGATATTTTACCAATCCGGAAACAATTCCGAATGGCATAAAAAGCAAAAATAATAACGAAGTATACATGGCGCTTTGGGTTCAGGGTGTTTTTGATGTGGAGAAAACAGTCCCGTATCTCCACGAATTGCTAGCAAACGGTACCGCTGAAAAGAAATCGCTGGCACTGAAATTTGCCGGGGAAACCAACGATCCGTATATCGAAATGCCGTTGTATTTTAAAGCTTTAGAAGACGATAATTTACAGGTTTTGGCATTTGCACTTCCGAGAATGAATGCCTTGCTGGAAGCCAATACAAAATCGAAGTTTTATATCGAAAACACAGATTATCCGAACTTTTTTGATAAAGTGTATCATCTGGCACAAACCATTACCGAAAAAGAAAAAACGTTTGAAGGAAAAGTGTTTTCGTGGCTGAATGTCAGGTTCGAAAAAGATACGCTATTCTCATCAGCGATTAATTTGGTGGGTGATAATGACGAAAGGTTAGAAACAGTTTTAAATCATTTTGAAAGCTTTTCAATCCACCTAAGAGAAAAACTAACCCGAAATTTATTGGGCAATTTTTACAGTTATTCTTTCAATAGTCATCAAAACAATAAGGATAAAAAGGAGCCAACCGATTTTCAGAGAAGTTTTGCGCTGCGAATTCTAAAAGACAGAGGGGAATCTCTTGTGGCTTCGGCGGTTAATGTCTTAAATCATCTGAGTTTGACGGAAGAAGAATTAGCCGGTTTTCAGGAATTATTTAAACGTAAAAATTCGAATTTAAAAAAGAATCTAACGGCAATCTTATTAAAACAGGAAGATAAGAAAATTGTCAATTTTGTCAATCAGACTTTAGAAAAAGGCGATTTAGAACAGCGTATGTCGGTTTTGGATTTGATGCTCCAGCTTCAGAAAAATAATAAACTGACTGACAAAGTAAACGATTGGGTAAAAGATTATCAGCAAAGACCAAAAATTACTGAGAAAGAAAGTAAGTTTATTGAGCAGTTAGAACCTTCTAAAAAGAAAGATCTTTTAAGTGCAGAAAACGGTTATGGATTTTATACCCCAAATGAATTTTCGCCTTATGAACTGCCAAAACCAAAAGCAGATTCTTTGTATGCGAAAGCAGTAAAAGCAGAACAATACGGTTTCTCCAAACCGATGTCGCACATCAAAACCGAGATTGCAAAGCTTTATAAATTGTATGAAGCGAACAGAAACTACGAATACGAAATTGAAAACTACGATAATAGCAAATCGACTGTTTTGCTTGGGAATATGTTTAGGTATGTAAAAAAACTGAATGAAGAAAAAGATCCTGAAATTGCAGCTACGAATTATCCGTTATATGAGGTTTGGGCGGGCTGGTTTGAAAATTCAGGTTTGGCCGAAAGAGATTTGTTTCTAATGACACTTGTAAGCAATTGCGACCGAAAAATCTGGAGGGATTTTCTGGAAAAACATGTTTTTTATTATAAAGAATTATTGCCGCATCAAAACAAAAGAGGTTATGATTGGGACAATGCCATTTTGAATATTCTGAATGCCTTACAATTGAAATATTCTTTTGAAGAAAAAGCCGATTTCCTAATCGATGCCTGCAGTAGCTTGTATGCAGATCTTCCAAAATCGGTAATCGAGTTTGAATACAAACCTGCTAAAGACGAGTATTATTACAATAACAACAATGGGAACGGCTGGCAGAGTCAGGGCTTTTTTGATATTTATCTGAATAAAATCGGACTGCTTGATCTGACAGAAGAACAAAACACTAAAGTCTGGAACCTGCACAGATGGAGACAATTAAACGGATTAGAGAAAAACAGGACTTTTGCCAAACCGCCAATTCATTTGTATTGCGTTGGATTTGAACAAAAATTAATTACCGAGGGAGAATTATATGAAGGTATTTTAGAAAGCGAAAGAATTTCTGTTTTAACCGGTGAAAAGAAACATTACAGACATTTTGGCAGCGAAGATTTAACTAATAAGTTTCCATTTTTAGTTCCGATGATTGACAAAATCAGAGAGACATTTTTAGATGTTGAGGTAAAAAGAGGAGATTCTAATACTTCAGTAACGCACTTGGTTCAGAGTTTCCAGAAGATTTTTGGTGCAAACCGCTTAGTCGAATTAATTACAGCGCTTGGAAAAGCAAGTTTGTACAAAGGCTATATCTATTCGTGGGGTTATACTGATTTAACGAAGCAGAAATTATTCAGCTTCTTATTAAAAAGATGTTATCCGTTGGAAACAGATACACAGGAAAGTTTTAATGTGTTAATTAAAAAAGCCAAAATCTCTGAAGAAAGACTGATCCAGACTGCGATTTATGCACCGCAATGGCAAAAGTTTGTCAGCAGTTATTTAGACTGGAATGGTCTGGATGAAGGAATCTGGTGGTTTCATGCGCATACCAAAACAGCAACTTACAGTGCAACAAATTCAGAACTGGAAAGTGAAGCGGCAAGATTTTCGACTTTAGATTTACAGGATTTTAAAGATGGTGCTGTAGATAAAGACTGGTTCACATCAGCTTATAAAAAATTAGGAAAAACGAAATGGGAGCTTTTATACGAATCTGCCAAATACGTAACAGACGGAAACGGTCACAGACGCGCGAGATTGTATGCAGACACGATTACAGGAGATTTAAAAATTAGAGAGGTTACCGCCAAAGTAAAAGACAAACGCGATCAGGATTATTTAAGAGTTTATGGATTGGTTCCGTTAAGTAAAGCAAGTCCGGAAAAAGATATTCTGGCGCGTTACGAATATTTGCAGCAGTTTAAAAAGGAAAGTAAGGAGTTCGGTTCGATGAAACAGGCGAGCGAAGCTTTGGCAATTCGTGTTGCTTTAGAGAATTTAGCCAGAAATGCAGGATATCCTGATCCGGTTCGTTTGACCTGGGCAATGGAAACGAAGCAGGTTCAAAATATTTTATCAAAAGAAACCGAAGTAGTTTTAGATGATGTCACAATAAGTTTAGTGATTAATAAAGAAGGAAAAGCCGATTTGGTTACCTATAAAGCAGGAAAAGAATTAAAATCGATTCCGCCGAAATACAAAAAAGACAAAGGTATTCTGGAATTAACGAATTACAGAAAAACCATGCGCGAGCAATGGACGCGCTCCAGAAAGGGACTGGAAGAAAGTATGATTCGCGGTGACGAGTTTTTATTCGCAGAAATGCAAAACCTTTTTGAGCATCCCATTATTTCAAAACACCTGGAGAAATTAGTTTTTATTTCGAATGACGATCAGATTGGTTTTTATGTAGATGGAAGTTTAGTGACTGGTTTAGGCGAAATGATTTCGTTAAACGAAAAACAGACTTTTAGAATTGCACACTGTTTTGATTTGCATAAAAATAACGTTTGGACAGATTATCAGAAATATTGTTTTGATAACAAATTGCAACAGCCCTTTAAGCAGGTTTTCAGAGAGTTGTATGTTCCAACGCCAAACGAATTGAAAGAGAAATCTATTTCAAGACGTTATGCAGGACATCAGGTACAGCCGAATCAGACTTTGGCTTTATTGAAAACAAGAGGCTGGAAAGTAGATTATGAAGAAGGATTACAGAAAGTTTTCCATAAAGAAAGCTATCAGGTAAAAATGTATGCGATGGCAGACTGGTTTTCGCCGGCAGATGTAGAAAGTCCGACTTTAGAAACGATCGAATTCCATTCTTTAAAAGATTATAAAAATATTGCGTTTGAAGACATCAATCCGAGGATTTTCTCAGAAGTAATGCGGGATATTGATTTAGTGGTAAGCGTTGCCCATGTTGGAGGAGTAGATCCTGAAGCAAGTCATTCTTCTATCGAAATGAGAGCCGTTTTACTGCGAGAAACACTGCGATTGTTTAAAGTCAAAAATGTTGAAATCAAAGAAAATCATGCGATCATAAAAGGAGAACTGGCGAATTACAGCGTTCATTTAGGAAGTGCAGTTGTACATCAGATGCCAGGTAAATATCTGTCGATTCTTCCGGTTCATTCTCAGCACAGAGGACGTTTGTTCCTTCCTTTTGCAGATGAAGATCCAAAATCGGCTGAGGTGATGTCTAAAGTTTTATTGCTGGCAAAAGATAATGAAATTCAGGACCCGACAATTTTGAAGCAGATTGATAAAACATATGCTTAATTCAGGAGGCCAAAAAACGTTTTAGATGTACTATTTTTAAAAATTCACAAATAATTGTTAAATTAAAACATAAAAGACTACATTTGCACTCGAAATATAACAATAAATAAAACACAGTATCATGTCAATTCAACCAAACTACGATCTTTTAGAAGGATTTTTTCCGGCTAATGACTTTGGATGTGATAGTATTTTTATAGAATTGAAATGTAAATTATAGTTTTAACTCAGCATAAAAACAAAAAAGCGTCCTCGAAATAGGACGCTTTTTTGTTTTACGGTATTTGGATTTAGATAAATAGGATCAAAAAAACACTCGGAATTGGGTCAGTATGGTACCAAAAAGAATTAAAATAAAACGCTAAATTAAAAATAAACAAAAAATAAATGATCAAATGTTTAATGCATAACCTAAATATTGAAATATAATCTTGAAAAGTAATCTGATGAGAGACAGTCATTTGATACAAACAGAATCTGCCAAAGGAAGCGGACAGGATTTTTTATGTTTAATATTTAATTGTAAGTGATTGATGGTTAGTGAAATAAGTCTTAAAAAGATTTGGATAAGTGATTTTTTAGACTTTATCTTTGCCGAAGAAAATCTGAAAAAGATTTTCAGATAAGAATGATTTCAAAATATAATACAGCATATAAAATGAATTTCAATTATAAAATATATAACGCAGTAATGCAAACACCGGGTTTCGATCACGGGTGTTTAACCAAGGTGCATAACTATAGGGATTAGGATACTTATGCGGTATCAAATCTTATGGAGCACCTTTAAACGGGTGCTTTTTTTATGCCAAAAAAGAAAATGATTTTGTAGCTCAATTGGCAGAGCAATTGGATACTACCCAGGAGGCTAAAGGTTCGAACCCTTTCAAAATCAAAGAAATGTTCTCTAGAAGGAACTGGCTTATTGGGGTTACTGGCTAACCTTCCCGACTGTCTCTCGGGAGAAACGGGTTCGATTCCCGTATGAGCCGCTTTTGGGAGGTTCTAAGTTGCAGAGGTAAAAAGCTTCAAAACTTAAAAAAAACTTAGTGACTTAGAATATTAACCTCTTCAAATGAAGTTAATTAAAAAATGAAAATATAGAAATCATGGTATTATATGATAAAATTATAGTGATTGATATTGAAGCAACTTGTTGGGAAACTAAGGAGGAAACAATATTAAATCAGAGGGAAATTATCGAGATAGGAGTATGCAAGTTAATCTTATCATCTGGAAAAATTGAAAATAAACAAAGTTTTTATATCAAACCAGAAGTTTCTCAAGTTTCTTCTTTTTGTAGCCAATTAACCGGAATTACAAATGAAAAGCTGCAGTTAGAAGGAACTTCTCTTGAGAAAGCATTGAAGAAAATTAATTCCAGGTATTCAGCAAAGTATAGAATATTTGCTGGTTATGGTGATTTTGATCAGGAAATATTAGAAAAAGAATGTGAAGCAAAAGCAATTGAAAACCCATTTAGAAATGACTATTTGAATATAAAGACACTTTTTAATTTAGTTTACCTTCAGGAGAAACCTCAGGGATTATTGAAAGAACTAGAGCTGGTAGGAGAATCTTTTGAAGGAAAGAATCATAACGGAGCTGATGATGCTTACAATGCAGCCAAACTACTGTATAAAGTTTTAAAAAAATAAAAACTGCGCAAAATAATAGCGTAGTCGTTTTAAAATCTTTGTCAAGGAAATAAAAGAACTTCTATAAAAGAGTTATTGAAAATGAATTGAAGGAGGAAGACAAAATTTTATTTTAGAAATTGAAAAAGATGAGTTTTAAAAATCGCTGATTTTGGGGGATCATGATTAAAAACACATATTATCAGTCAGCTAAAAGAGATTTCGTTAAATGAGAAAAACCGCCAGTTTTAGGGCTGGTGGTTTTAGAATTAAAAAAAAAATAAAATTAAAATGAATCAAAAAATATTTTTTACGTCTGATCATCATTTTGGTCATACGAATATAATCAGGTTTAGTGAGCGTCCGTTTGCTACAGTAGAAGAAATGGATCAGGAGCTCATTAAGCGTTGGAATGAAAAGGTAAGTCCGCGGGATATTGTCTATCACTTAGGAGACATTTCGCTGGCAAGACCGGAACGAACAAAAGAAATTTTAGACCAGTTACACGGTTCTGTTTTTCTGGTAAAAGGCAATCACGATAAGTCGGCTTTGAGCTATGCAAAACGATTTGAATGGATCAAAGATTACTATGAATTAAGTGTACCTGATGAAGAAGCGACAAATGGAAGGCAAAAGATTATTCTTTTTCACTACGCCATGAAAGTGTGGAGAAGTTCTTTTAGAGGAACCTGGCACTTGTATGGGCACTCACATGGTAACTTGTTTGATGACGAAACATCACGTTCGTTTGATGTTGGCGTAGATTGCCATAATTACGCACCGCTTTCTTATGATGAAGTAAAAAGCATCATTTTAAAGAAAGACTGGAAAACTCCTTTTGGAGACAGAGAATTATAAATTTAAAAAATTAAGAAAATGAAAGCTACAAATAAAATTATTATTATCGATTTAGAAGCCACATGCTGGCAGGGAGCAGTCCCGAAGGGGCAGGAAAATGAAATTATAGAAATCGGTTTAGCGGTTTTAGATGCTGAAACAGGAAAAATTACCCAAAACAAAGGCATTCTCATAAAACCGCAACGCTCAAAGGTGAGTCCGTTTTGTACAGAACTTACGACTATTACTCAGGAGTTGTTAGATAATAATGGCGTTCTTTTTGAAGACGCCATTAATGAACTGATTGATGAGTATAGTCCCGATTTGTATACTTGGGCAAGTTACGGGCAATATGATTTAAACATGTTGAAAAAGCAATGCAAATCGTTTGGTGTTGCCTATCCAATGGGAGAAGAGCATATTAATGTAAAAGTACATTTTGCCGAAAAATTCGGTTTGCAGAAACCAACCGGAATGAATGGTGCGCTGCATCTCTTAAATATTCCGTTAGAAGGAATACATCACAGAGGCATTGATGATGCTAAAAATATTGCTAAAATATTGCATTGGTGCCTGAAAAATTAGAATTTAATTTGTTATCGCAGCAATCAGAAAAGATAGCTGTAGGAAACTGCAAATATTTTTTATTTGCAGTTTTTCGTATTTTAATAATTTTTGATACCAGGTTATTATATAAAAACGGCTGTTCTAATTAAAGACAGCCGTTTTGGGTTGGTTATATTATTTTGATTAATTATGATCGTAGATTTTAGCGTAAAGATTTTTGTATATCTCTCTGATGTTTTTACGTTTTAGTTTCAGGGTAGGAGTAAGTTGTCCGCCATCGATAGACCACACATCTGGAGTAAGCTCAAAACGCTTTATTTTTTCCCAGTTACCAAACTTTTCATTGATACTTTCAATTTCTTTGTCAATACGTTTGATAACCTCAGGATTTGAAGCAATTTCAGCAGTTGTATTACCCAAAGTAACTTTATTGATTTTAGCCCATTCTTTTACAAATTCAAAATTAGGCTGAATAAAAGCAGCCGGCATTTTTTCGCCATCGCCAATTACCATAATCTGTTCAATAAAACGGGATTGTTTCATGGCATTTTCAATAAGCTGGGGCGCAATGTACTTTCCGCCGGAAGTCTTGAACATTTCTTTTTTACGATCGGTAATTTTCAGGAAACCTTCGCTGTCTATTTCACCAATATCTCCCGTATGGAAATATCCATTCTGTAAAGCTTCTGCCGTTTTTTCTTCATCTTTATAGTAGCCCAGCATTACGTTTGGGCCTTTGCAGAGAATTTCACCGTCTTCAGCAATTTTTACTTCAATATTACGGATTGGTTTTCCAACAGTTCCGATCTTGAAACCTTTATTTCTTTGGTCATTTACGGCAATTACAGGCGAAGTTTCAGATAAGCCGTAACCTTCCATCACAGGAATTTCGGCGGCGGCAAAAACTCTTGATAAACGCGGTTGTAAAGCAGCACTTCCTGATACCATAAGGTCTAGTCTTCCGCCCAAACCTTCTTTCCATTTGCTGAAAATTAGTTTGCGGGCAATTTTTAACTGAAATTCATACCAGAAACCATTAGCTCCGTACGGTTCATATCGCAATCCTAAATCAATAGCCCAGAAGAATAATTTTTTCTTGATTCCGGTTAGTTCAGCACCTTTAGCGTAAATTTTATCATAAACTTTTTCCAAAAGCCTTGGAACAGCTGTAATGACAGTTGGTCTAACTTCTTTTAGATTGTCGCTGATTTTTTCAATTGATTCCCCAAAATAAACAGAAACACCATAATATTGATAGATGTATAAAATCATTCTCTCAAAAATATGGCAGATAGGCAGGAAACTCAAAGCAGTACTTTTTCCGGCATCAAACGGAATTCTCGGGGCACTGTCTAAAACATTCGAGACAATATTTTTATGGGAAAGCATAACCCCTTTAGGTCTTCCGGTAGTTCCGGAAGTATAAATTATAGTAGCTAAATCGTCCTCTTTGATGCTGTCTTTTCTGGCTTCAACTTCTTGCTGATTACTTTCGTCAGCGCCCAGACTCAATAATTCTGTCCAGTGCTTGCAGCCTGAAATTTCATTGAAGGAATAGACATCTTTTAATGTTGGAACATTAGCTTTTATGGCATTTACTTTCTGAAGTACTTCTTCATCAGAAACAAAACAATAAATGCTGCCACTATGGTTTAAAATATATTCGTAATCTTCTTCAGAAATAGTGGGGTAGACCGGTACGTTCTGTGCGCCGGTTTGCTGGATACCAATATCCATGATATTCCACTCAGTACGATTATTAGAAGTGATTAAGGCAATTTTATCATCTTTTTGAACACCCAGGCGTAATAATGCCCTTGAAACCGCATTTGCTTTAGCAATATATTCACTGCTGGATGTTTTTTCCCAAACCCCATTTTTTTTGGTAGCCAATGCAACCGGAAGATTGTATGTTTCTTGTTGATAATAAGGAAAATCAAAAAGACGTGTGATTGTAACCATTTATATGATATATTGAAGTTTACTGCAAATTAAATAAAAATAAGGTATGATTTTTAATTTCATGAAATAAAAAACGAAATTTTTAGGCAGATTTATAAAACCAGCGAAAACGTTTCATTTTTGCTTAAACTTCAACTAAAAACGATAGTTAATTTGATTCAGTGTCCTTGACTTCTGTTTCCCCATAATTTTTTACACGATCACCCATAAGGTACATTTTTTTCTTTCCGGGAATAATCAAAAACTGCGTATAAAGCCATTCACCGCTTCCTTTTAATTTGTACCAGAATGTATAAGAAGAGCTGTCGTACCCTTCTTTAAATATAGGAATACCCTCATCACTACATTTGATTCCCCAGACCATCTCTTTTTTAGACAGGTTATCTAATTGATAAATACCTGTGCCATCAGCATTAATCTGGATAATAGGTTTGGTTGTTCCTTCAATTAAATAAGTACCGGCAACAGGCTGACCTATGTCTGTAGTCATAAAATGTTCGTGGAATTTGTAGATAATAGAAGTAACTTTAGCTTGTGCATGTATCTGCGTTGCTCCCATAAAAAGGGTAAGAAAGAGTAATTTTAAGATCTTCATAAATGTTGGGATTTAATATTTTGGCTACAATATTTTTTGGTATTATTTTTTTGCGAATATAGTTTAAATTGGAAAAGTTATTCTATAAATTGTAAAGCTTTTTAAAAAAATATTATATTTTTTAAAGTGTTTAATTTTGAGCTTTTTACGATCTTTTGTATGTTAAGTAAAAATGTTTCTCTTTAATGGTTATACATTTGCAATACTAAAAGGCAATATTTGTTGTTGTATAGAAAAAGAAAATATGAAAAATTTTTTGATTTTGTTTTTAATAAGCGCCACATGTTTTGCGCAGGATTTTAATAAAGTGGATGCCAACGGAAAAAAAGATGGTGTCTGGAAAGGTATTTATGAAGTTTCTAAGAGACCCCGCTATGAAGGTACATTCAGTCACGGAAAGGAAGTTGGAATTTTTAAGTTTTTTGATGATACTAAAAAAGGAGATGTAATAGCAACCCGTGATTTTAGTGCAAATGACGGTAGCGCCTATACTATTTTTTATGACCAGAAGAAAAATATAGTAAGCGAAGGGAAAGTTGTTGGAAAAAAGTATGAAGGGGAATGGAAATATTACCACAAGGCTTCTAAAGTTTTAATGACTGTTGAAAATTATAAAAACGGAAAGCTAGAAGGTAAAAGAACTGTTTATTATCCAAATGCAAAAGTCGCTGAAGAAATGACGTATAAAAATGGTCTGAAAGAAGGAGTTTATAAGAAGTTTGGACAAAACGGAATTATTTTAGAACAAACAACATATGCCAATAACCAGTTTAATGGTGATGCCGTTTTTTATGATTCAGATGGCGCGGTAGCTTCTAAAGGTAAATTTTTAAATGGTAAAAAAGTCGGAATGTGGCAATTTTACCTGAAAGGCAAATTAACGAAAGAAGTGAATATGAGTGATCCTAAAAGCAGCTATCAAGCCGACTCAAAACCTAAAATGCAATAATTAAATACTTCATAAGTTTTATCTGTAGCAGGATTATATAAACTGATTAAAACTACCATAATTATCTATAATTTGATTTATCTTTGCACCCTTGTAAAAATAAAAACAATTTAGAATGAAACGTGTAGTTGTTGGACTTTCCGGTGGAGTGGATTCGAGTGTTGCAGCTTATTTATTGCAGCAGCAGGGATACGAAGTTATTGGCCTTTTTATGAAAAACTGGCACGATGACTCTGTAACTATTTCAAATGAATGTCCGTGGCTGGAAGACAGTAATGATGCACTTTTAGTAGCTGAAAAACTTGGAATACCGTTTCAGACTGTTGATTTAAGCGAAGAATACAAAGAAAAAATCGTGGACTATATGTTCAACGAATACGAAAAAGGGAGAACTCCGAATCCTGATGTACTTTGTAACCGCGAAATCAAATTTGATGTTTTCATGAAAATTGCCTTAAGTCTTGGTGCTGATTATGTAGCAACGGGACATTATTGTCAAAAAGGTAAAACTGAAGTTGATGGAAAAACTGTCTATCAATTGATTGCAGGAGCAGATAACAACAAAGATCAATCATATTTTTTATGTCAGTTATCCCAGGAACAATTATCTAAAGCCTTGTTCCCAATTGGAGCTTTGACTAAACCTGAAGTTCGCGAAATTGCAGCAGAAATGGAATTGGTTACTGCCGAAAAGAAAGATTCTCAGGGATTATGTTTTATTGGAAAAGTTCGTTTGCCGGAATTTTTGCAGCAAAAATTGCAGCCCAAAGAAGGAAAAATTGTTCAGATTGATAAAAATGATCCAATTTATACTGTTGAAGAACCAGCCGGATTATCTTTGGAAGATGAATTAAAAGCTGAAGCCCAAAAATTGAATTATCGTCCGGAAATGGGGAAATTTATGGGTAAACATCAGGGAGCTCATTATTTTACCGTTGGACAAAGAAAAGGGCTGAATGTTGGCGGAACTACTGATCCGTTATTTGTGATTGCAACAGACGTTGAAACCAACACGATTTATACAGGTCTTACAAGCAATCATCCGGGATTGTTTAAAAAAGCCTTGTTTATAGAAAAATCCGAAGTACACTGGATTCGTACTGATCTGACTTTAAATGTTGGGGAAACCATGGAAGTAATGGCAAGAATCCGTTATCGCCAGCCTTTACAAAAAGCAACTCTGCACCAGTTCGCAGACGGAATGTATGTTCGTTTTGAGGAGCCGCAATCAGCGATTACAGAAGGACAATTTGTTGCCTGGTATTTAGAAAATGAATTAGCTGGTTCGGGAGTAATTTCATAGCTTTATACTTTTATCAGGCTTTGGCCTTAAAAAAGTAATACAATGAAGATACATTACGCTGTTATATTCTTACTGATTTCGACTGTGATGTTTTCACAGGAAGAGGCATGGGTTTATTTTAATTCAAAACCTAATGCGCAGACTTATCTGAATTCTCCGCTTTTAATACTATCACAGCGAGCGATAGATCGCAGGACAAATCAAAATATTGCTTTAAATTTTACCGATGCTCCTTTAGAAACTGCTTATGTCAGTCAGATAAAAACAAGTTCAGGGATTACCGTTATGGCAAAGTCTAAGTGGCTTAATGCTCTTCATATCAGAGGGACTCAGGCAAGTATTTCAGCTTTGACTGCGTTCGCATTTGTTGATAAAGTAGTTTTTGCAAATAAATCACTTAATTTAACCGGGAAAAAAGTTTTACAAAATAAAGTTTCCCAGACAAAAAATAAGCTTGAGACAGCGGTAAATTATAATTACGGAACTTCAGCAAACCAAATTCAGATGCTGAACGGGCATGTTTTGCATCAGCAAAATTATACAGGTTCGGGAAAAATAATTGCTGTTATGGATGCTGGCTTTCCGGGTGTTAATACAGCAGAACCTTTCAGGAAAATAAGAGATAATAATCAAATTTTGGGCGGATATGATTATGTTTCGCGAAATGCCAATTTTTATGCAGGTGGAAGTCACGGAACTATGGTGCTTTCTGCAATGGGTGGATATAAGGAAAATGCTTTGGTAGGAACAGCTCCAGATGCTTCTTATTATCTTTTTCGAACTGAAATTGATGCTCTGGAAAATCCTCTTGAAGAATCGCTTTGGGTAGAAGCAGCAGAAAAAGCAGATAGTTTAGGTGTTGATATTATTACCACTTCGTTAGGATATTTCGGTGACAGGAATAATCCGGATTACAATTACACTTATAGTGATATGAATGGAGTTACCACTTTTATTTCGCGTGGTGCAGAAATTGCATTTAGCAAAGGAATTATTGTAGTAGCTGCTGCAGGTAACGAAGGAGGCCAGACTGAAAAACATATAGGCGGACCTGCCGATGCAGTTTCTGTTATTGCAGTCGGTTCTGTTACGGGTACAAAAGTAAAATCATCTTTTAGTTCCATTGGCCCAAGTTATGATGGAAGGATAAAACCTGATATTATGGCGCAAGGTTCGTCTGCTGTGATTTCTGATATTTCGGGTAATATTGTTACCTCAGACGGGACTTCTTTTTCATGTCCAATTATGGCTGGAATGATTGCCTGTTTGTGGCAGGCTTATCCTGAAAAAACGAATCAGGAAATTAGAACTATGGTCATTCAGTCTGCTGATAAATATTTGACTCCTGATAATAACTATGGTTACGGAATTCCAAATTTTGGTGCTGCATTGGCAGTTGGTAATTTTGTAAATAATGATTTTGTTCTTTATCCGAATCCTGCTAAAACTAATGTTACATTTTTATTTTCAAATGAAGTACATAATGCTTCAGTCATTATTTATTCGATTTTAGGTGAAAAAGTACTTGAAAAAAAGATAACTGGGCAAAATCCTGATCTTTCAGTAGAATCATTAAAAAGCGGAATCTATTTTTATACTTTTGATGCAGATGGTTTGCATAAAACTGGAAAAATTATAAAACAATAATAATTCTTTAATGAATAAAATTACTCAGCTTTTTAATATAAAATACCCAATTATTCAGGGCGGCATGGTTTGGAACAGTGGTTATAAATTAGCTTCTGCTGTAAGCAATGCCGGTGGTTTAGGACTTATTGGAGCAGGTTCCATGTATCCTGAAGTCTTGCGGGAACATATTCAAAAATGCAAAAAAGCAACGGACAAACCGTTTGGTGTTAATATTCCGATGTTATATCCCAATATTGAAGAAATAATCAATATTGTGGTAGATGAAGGGGTAAAAATTATTTTCACTTCAGCAGGAAATCCTAAAACATGGACTTCATTTTTAAAATCAAAAGGAATTACAGTCGTTCATGTTGTCAGCAGCAGCATTTTTGCTTTAAAAGCCCAGGAATCCGGAGTTGATGCTATTGTTGCAGAAGGTTTTGAGGCAGGAGGACACAACGGACGTGATGAAACTACGACACTGACTTTGATTCCGATGGTAAAAGAAAAAATTCAGATTCCGATTATTGCAGCGGGTGGAATCGCAACCGGAAGAGGAATGCTGGCAGTGATGATTTTAGGTGCCGATGGTGTACAGGTTGGAAGCCGTTTTGCTGCATCAACAGAATCATCTTCACACAATAATTTTAAACAAAAAATAGTTGATACAAAAGAAGGAGATACTCAGTTGACATTGAAAGAATTAGCGCCTGTACGTTTAATTAAAAATAAATTTTATGAAGATGTTCAGGATCTTTACAAAAAATGTCCTTCAAAAGAAGATTTAGTACAGCTTTTGGGAAGAGCAAGGGCAAAAAAAGGAATGTTTGAAGGAGATCTTGAAGAAGGTGAACTTGAAATAGGACAAATAGCAGGGCTGATTCATGAAATTTTGCCTGCAGAAAAAATAATTAATGAAATAATAGCCGATTTTAAAGCTGCTTATCAGGAAAAAAGTAAATTTGAGTTTTAATAGCCGCTATAAAAACATTATGAAAATTTTACGAAACTATATAATACTTTTCTTTCTTGGATTAGGAATCCAGCAAGCTTACAGTCAGTCTTATCGTTTTAAAACATCAGGTTTTAGTATTTTAGAAAAAACCGATAAAGGAAAATGGGGCGAATGGTCAAAACTTGATCTGGTTAATCTTTCTGTTGTATTGGATACTGAGAAACATCGAATTGTAGTTTATTCTCAGGAAATACAGCTTTTTAATATCATTGAATATATTGAGCGGGAAGAAAATGATACCGATATAGTCTATTCATTTGTATGTAAAGATAATAGTGGTATTGACTGTAAAATTTCAATAATTACACGAAAAAAACAAGACTATCGTAAACAGCTTTATATTAATTATGATAAACACATTATTTTGTATAATATTTTTAATGTGTAGTTTAATCATGTACCTTATTCGATTTGAGATTTAAGAATCAATATCCTTGATAAACTCATCATATTCGAGATAAAACATTTCCAACGCATTCATTTTTTCGAAAAAGAAATCAAAAATTGTATCCCAGTTATTGCGGTTACTAAATCCGACTCCGAGTTTTTCAACCCAAATCCGACTGATGGTTTTGCCACTTTCAAGCGTGTAATTTTTTTCAAAAACTAAATCTTTAACGAATTCTTCTTCCAGGATGTTTTTTAGTGCTTCTAATTTTTCAAAATAAGCATTTCGTTTCTCATCACTTCGGTGTTCGATATCAATTAAAACCTGCGCTTTTTTATTATCTACATAAAATTTAAAAGAAAAGTCTTTGATCTTGGTATCATAAAGAACCCATTTTCTTGGGTATTTCCCGGCAAAAGCCACCCAGAATTCTCTTTTTAGTTTTTGTGATTCTTCTCTGCTGTACATTTTCAGGGTTTTGATTTTAGAAAACTTGTGCAACCGCGTTTTCTGGACTATATTTATATTTTATTTGAAAGTACAAAAATAAACTTTGATTATGGATTTTCAAGATTTTTTACGACATGTTCCTAATTTAATTCCGGTTGAACTCCCGGCAGAGAAAGCACATGTAAAAATGGCTCCTTTAGAAAGGATTCAGCTAATGAAAAACCTTGATATATCGACCAAAAGTCCAAGGATTGCTGCTGTTATGATGCTGTTGTATCCTAAAAATAAAACAACACATTTGGTTTTAATTGTTCGTAATGCTTATAACGGTGTACATTCCTCTCAGATTGCTTTTCCGGGCGGGAAGTATGAATTTTCAGATGCGGATTTTCAGGAAACTGCTTTGCGTGAAACGCATGAAGAAATTGGAATATCATCTGAAAAAGTAGAAATTATAAAGCAATTTACACCAATGTATATTCCGCCAAGTAATTTTTTAGTACATCCATTTTTAGGGATTTCAATGCAGGAATTGTCATTTTATCCGGATGTTAGGGAAGTAGCTGATATTATTGAACTTCCACTTTCCGTTTTTTTGAATGATGAAATTATAATTGAAGCCACTTTATCAACTTCTTATGCTGATAATATTTCGGTTCCCGCTTTTAACATTCAAAATCATGTCGTTTGGGGAGCAACTGCGATGATATTAAGCGAATTAAGAGAAGTTTTGAAAATTACTTTTGAAGAAAGGATTTAAAAACGTAAATTTAATGATTTGATATTCATTACGATAACTGTTTGTTTTTGGGATTGTATATAAAAAAAACCAAAAAAAATAATTTTTGTATGTTTGCGGCCTAACAAAAACAACATAATTCACTGCTATGGGATTGTTTAAGCGAAATCCTTTCGGACATATATTATTCATCAAAAAATGGCTGATCCGTATTCTGGGCGCCATAACACATAGACGATATAGGGGTTTTAATGAATTACAGATCGAAGGATCGGAAATCATTAAAACATTGCCGGATACCAATGTTTTATTTATATCCAATCATCAGACTTATTTTGCTGATGTGGTAGCTATGTTTCATGTTTTTAATGCAAGTTTAAGTGGCCGTCAGGATACAATTAAAAACATTGGGTATTTATGGCAGCCTAAAATGAATATTTATTATGTTGCTGCCAAAGAAACAATGCAGGCTGGTTTGCTGCCAAGAATTTTAGCATATGTAGGCGCTATTACAGTGGAAAGAACATGGAGATCTAAAGGTGTTGATATTGCAGAAAAGCGAGATGTTAATCCAAATGATACCGAAAATATCAAAATTGCCCTTAATGACGGCTGGGTCATTACTTTTCCTCAGGGTACTACAAAGTCCTTTAAACCTGTCCGTAAAGGAACTGCCCATATCATCAAACAACACAAACCAATCGTTATTCCAATTGTTATTGACGGTTTCCGCCGTTCATTTGATAAGAAAGGATTGCGGATGAAAAAGAAAAATATCCTGCAATCGTTTATTATCAAAGAACCTCTGGATGTTGATTATGAAAAAGATACAATAGAAGAAATTGTTGAAAAAGTAGAATATGCCATAGAGCAGCATCCATCATTTTTGAAAGTTATTCCGGCTGAAGAAATTAAGGCAGAAGAAGAGCTTAATGAAATGAGGAGATGGAGCTATAAACCTCCTGAAAATGAAAATTAGATTTGTAAATTATCAGTGTAGATTTTAGAACTTTGCTGTAACTTTCTTAGAAATCGATCTTCTTAAGTTCTTTATAATTGACATATAGACGACGTAATAAAGTTCCGTATAGTAGTCTGTAAAAGCACCAGAATATTCCGAGGAAACCTAATACAACCAAAATTAAAATGGCAATTGTAAGAAACATTGCTTTTCCGCTTTCAGCCAGTTTTTCCTTTAAAAAAGACATATCAGGATTATACACGAAGGCAGCAAAGATGCTCAATATTGTTGTTATTAAAATCATGCCTAAATTATACCAGACATAATACTGAACAGTTTTGCGGGTTCTTAAAATGGCACTCATTAGAGATTTAGTAGCTACTGTCGTTGAAATAGTTTTATAATTTTTATAAAATATAATTACAAAAATGAGGACCACAACATAATTAAAATAGGTTAGAAATTCTAAAGCAAATACAATTTCAGGATGATTCATCTTTTGTAAAACATCATCGGTATTGATAAATATATTTGAAAAAGTCCAAAACGAAATTTCTAAAATGCTTATAATCAAAATCCACTTCACAATAGAAGATGATTTTTTATGAATCATATTGTAAATTTCTATTTCTGAAATTTGTTGAAAAGAATTCGCATTCTTTTTCCAGTCTTTTTTTAATAAATCCAGTTCTTTCATAGTGGTATTTTAAGGATTTAATATTTTTTTAAGTTTACCTTTAATCCGGTTCATTTTCACGCGTGCATTCACTTCGCTGATTCCTAAGGTTTCGGCTATTTCCTGATAATCTTTATCTTCCAGATACATAAAAACCAAAGCTTTTTCAATATCGTTTAGCTGATACACTGCTTTGTACATCAGTTTAATCTGCTCTTCTTCTTCATAATTATAGTCAACATCTTTAACAAAATGCTGATGAGTTTCATATTCTACAGTCGATACGGTTCGTTTGGTTTTTCGGTATAAGGTAATGGCAGTATTTAAGGCAACACGATAGGCCCAGGTCGAAAATTTACTGTCACCTCTAAATTTAGGATATGCTTTCCAGAGCTGAATGGTTATTTCCTGAAACAAATCTTTATGTGCATCTTCGCCGGCAGTATATAATCTACAAATCTTGTGGATTATATTCTGATTTGCCTGCAATTGCGTAACAAATGACTGTTCTAGATTTTCGCTCATAATGTGTTAGTAGAGAGTAAAAGGATTTTGTTACAGTGTGAAAATAAAAATAATTTAGATTAAAATATAATTTTAGTAGTAATCTTAATAATTTTTAATTTTCTTTCCAACCTTTTAGCCGGATTCACACTCTATATATAAAAGCCAATTTTATGAAAACATTATTACTATTAGCCTTTGTTTTTTTTACTGCATCAGGATTTTCACAAAATTTATATTATGGTAATGTAAGTGAGGGTGGTATTCCGGTTCCCGGTGCTTCGATTTGTGTAATCAATTCTTCAAGATGCACTACCTCTGATTTTAATGGCAATTACTCCATCGAAGTTAAAATTGGCGAACAATTGAAGATTTCGTTTATCGGGATGAAAACTAAGATCATTAGCATTACGAATCTTAATGTTCAAAAAAATGAGCAAACTGTAGAACACATTTTAAGTGACGATTATAGTAAGAAATTGAAGAAGCCTACAGATTCGTTAAAAATTTCTGAACCTTCCGGAACTTTTAATTTCAATCTTCTGGACGGAATAGGGGAGGATTATCTAATGAAAATTGACAGAAGTGATGAGCACGTTTATAGTTTGAGATATAAAAATAAATATCATAAATTGTCTTTTGAAGCGAGTCAGGAAATGTTTGTTTCGTCGCCAATGCGAATGGCTCATTATCAAAAAACGTATGCACAGGGGAAAAGCGTAAACGGCAAATTAACTTATCAATCTCCTGAAACAAACCAAATTTTCAGCTGGGGACCAAATGTTAATACTTTAGAATATTCAGCAAATCCATCTGAATACTATGCACAGGGAAATATTGTAAACAAGACATTTGGTAATGAAAATTCACTACAATTATACAATCCGAATGGTTTCTTCAAAAATACAGTGGATAATAAATATTTGATAAACACTCAAATTGAAGGTCCAAAGGGGAATTTTCTAAAAATAAATTTTGCTTATAAAACAGGAAGAATCTCAATTCCATCAAGCAGAAATAATGAATTAGAGACATCTGTCAGATACTTCAGAAATGTCTCCAAAAACAGTAGAATAGAATCTATTTTATCTTTTGATGATTTCGAAAACAATCTTCCCAATTCAAATTTTATAGTCAATAAGATTGTTTTTGCCAATGCAGTTACGCCCATTCATTTTGATAATCGTTTTGCTTCGGCATTATCAAATGGTTTGCAGCGAAGTTTTGCTGTGTCTGAAAATAATCCATATTATTTGATACAGAATAATATGGATAAAAACAAAAGCAAAACAATCTCATTTAATTTTAATCATAAATATACCGGGCATAAAAACTCGAATACTGTAAATACCAGTTTTCAATCTTCTGAAATTACAAATACAAACGGACAGGGTTTTTATTTTTCCGGAATTACTACACCTAATTTTAATAAAAGAACCGAACGATTTACAAATTTTTCAGTTTCAGATGTTTTCAATCATACAATTGATAATGGATTTGTAGAATCAAAAATTGATTTGAGGTTTCAGGAAAGAAATTTAGAAAGAAATTATTTTAGCGGATTTGCATCTCCGGATGATTTTCCTAATAACAGTTTGAATCTTAGGAAATTAAATGTAGTTCAGCAGCGATTTGAAATTTTTTATAACGCTAACATATCCTATACTTTCCAGGATATTCTTTCTTATTATGATGAATTGGTTTTAAAAGCGAGCACAAACCTGAATCATTCTTCAACTGTTAAAGGAAAATTTATGCCCAATTTTCTTGCTTCTGCAGAAATAAAAAGACTTTTCGATGAGCAGCTTTCATTAAGCATAAGTCAGTCTTATAACCAGGTTGAGCCTTCTCTGCAAAATAATAATTTGAATTTTAATTCTTTGATATACAATTTAGGGCAGTTTAAAGAGCTTCAGAATAATTTAGAACTAATAACGCCTAAAAATGCCATACCAACAGAAGAAATTAATACAAACGTAGGTCTCGTTTATAATTTAAATTATCAATGGAATCTTAATTTTTCCTTCTATCATAAAAGGGTTGAAAATTTATATGTACCTATTTTTAGCCTGAATACTGCTAACTGGTCTCCTGATGTGAATTATAAGCAAAATGGTGTTGAATTTGAAATTCAAAAAACAATTTATGGCAGAGATCTTACTTATAATTTCAATTTCAATTTTACTCATTATAAAAATAAAGTAGTAAGCCTGAATAATAATCTGAGCCGAATTCCTTTTGCCGGTTTTAAAGATGTAAACAAAAATTATATTGTTGGACAGCCGCTTGGAGTTATTGTTGGGAACGGCTATTTAAGAGATAATAATCAAAATATAATAATTGATGATGATGGATTTCCTATGGAAGATTCAGAGCCAAAAATTTTAGGAGATCCAAATCCGGATTTTGTTGTTGGTTTTTTCAATACATTAAAATATAAAAATTTTGCATTAAACCTTTCTTTTGATTGGAGTAAGGGCGGGGAATTGTGGAATGGAACCCAACAAACTTTAAATTATTACGGTAAATCTGAAATAACTGAAAAACAGCGAAGTATAACCAATTATGTTTTTAAAGGCGTTACGCAAGACGGCGCGATAAATACAAAAGCAGTTTCTTTTTATGATGTCAGCCTTCCGGTAGAACAAAATCGCTGGACCAGATACGGAATTGACGGTGTTGCAGAAGATGCTATTGAAGATGCGACTTATTTTAGACTCAATTCAATCAGTTTATCGTATTCAAATTACTCAGGTTATAAAAAAATCAATTATACGCTTTCTTTTTTTGTACATAACGTATTTGTTTTGTCCAAAAGCAAGACCGCTTTCAGTAGTAATTCGATGTTTAATTCTTTGGATTCAGGCGGATTAGATTATTTCAATGCGCCCATGATGAGAAGTTTTGGTTCCTCTTTAACCATTAAATTTTAGTACGATGAAAAATTTAAAATACATATTGTTTTTGCTTTTGTTTCAGGCTGTAAAAGCGCAAAAAACAGAAAGTGACTGGAATACTGTTTACCAAAATCCAATTACAGAGAAAGTTTATCTTCAGCTCAATAATGTTTTATATGATCCCGGAGAAACCGTTTATTTTAAAGCATACATTGCTGAAAATGATAACAGCCCCACTACTTTGAGTGATTATCTTTATATTGATTTATTTGACGGAGCCAATAAAAAAATAACAACTCAAAATTATGTAATAGAGCAGGGAAGTATAACAGGTTCTTATAAAATTCCGGAAAATGGAGATGCAGGAATGTACAAAATAAAAGGGTATACGAGAATTCAGAATGAGACTTCGGAAAATATTTTCGAAAAAACCTTTTTTGTGCAGAAGGTCGTTTCACCCAGAATTTTAATGACACTCGATTTTAAGAAAAAAGCATATGGTAAAGGTGAAATTTGTGAAGCTGATTTTGAACTTAAAGACTTAGAAAGCCAGCCCATACGAAATTATGCTTTTAACTATGATATTTTCATTGCCGGAAAAAAGATAGATTCGCTTCACGGAAAAACCGATGAATCAGGAAAAGCAGTGGTACGATTCAGGCTCCCTGAAAACTTAAAATCTAATGACGGAATACTTAATGTAAAGCTGGATTATGATAATTTCAAAGAATCGGTAACGCGTTCAATTCCTATAAATTTAAATTTTATAGATCTGCAATTTTTACCGGAAAGCGGAAATTTTGTTTTAAACCAGGCTTCTACATTGTTTTTTATAACCAAAAACGAATTTGGCAGACCAATGGATTGTGCCGGTTTTATTGAAGATGAAAAAGGAAATAAAATCACCGGTTTTAAAAGTCTTCATAATGGAATGGGCAATGTGATTTTGAAAACCGAAGAAAACAAAAAATATTTTGCAGTGGTTACTTCGCCATTCATATCCGAAGAAAAAATAGAATTGCCATTAGCCAAAAAAAGTGTTTTTGTTATAAATGCAGTAAAAGACAAAAAAAATGTTGCTCTAAAAATTTATGCTCCGTTGGCTATTGATGCTAAAGTCTTAATTCGAAATATAGCTAAGGTTCATCAGTCAGTCAATTTAAATTTAAAGCAGGGCTGGAATTTATTAGATATTGAAACAAAAGATTTTCCTGTAGGCATTCAGTCATTTTCGCTACTGGTTGAAAATAAAATTGTAGCAGAAAGGCTTGTGTTTTTAAATTATCAGGATGGTCTCAAAATTGAAATCAGGACAGATAAACAAACTTATTTACCAAGAGAAAAAGTAAAGATTTCAATTGTTACAAAAGATAAAAATAATGCACCAATTGCATCAAATATCTCAGTTTCTGTAGTCGATTCAAAACTACTTACTTATATGGATGATAAGCAGGATAATATCTTGACATGGCTCTTTCTCGGAGCCGAGTTAAAAGGAAAAATTCATGAACCAAAATTTTATTTTGACATCAATAAAGAGCTGGAGGTAAAAGAACAGGCCATTGATTTGCTTTTAAATACACACGGCTGGAGAAAATACAATCAGGAAAATCTTGAAAAATTACTTTCTGAAAGAAAAAACTTTACACCCGAAAAAGGAAATGTAATTGAAGGCTTTGTGCAAAATAATAAACAAAAACCTGTTTCTGCAAAGGTGCTGTTTTTTACGGATAAAGGGAAAGTATATGAGACAAAAAGCAATTCAAGCGGTTATTTTATGTTCAATCGAATTCCGTTTACAGATTTGGCTTATTTGGCAGTTGAAAGTAAAAATAGCCGTCAATACACTATAACAAATTCAATTTCAAACGAAACTGCTTTTTTTATGATGAAAGATACACTTTCGAATAAAGATATTCTGGAAGTAAGTTATAATGATTTCAAGCCTAAGAAGGAGTCAGTAAATACAAAACCAATTGTAAATACGATTTTATTGGATCAGGAAAATAATTCTCTAAATGAAGTTGTGGTTGCAGGATATGCTTACCAAAGAAAATCATCATTGACAGGATCAATATCAGTTATTGCTCGTCAGGATATTTCTTCTTCGTTGAATGGCAGGGTTGCAGGTCTTCAAATTACATCTGCATCAGGTGAGCCAGGCGGAGCTAATGCTGTTAGAATTCGTGGCGCATCATCAATTTATGGAAGCAGGTCAGCAAGCCAGCCCCTGATTGTTGTAGATGGAATTCCATACGCAAACAATGAAAATTCTTCTATTTTAGGAAGATTGTCTCCTAATTCAATCGAATCAATTGTAGTATTGAAAGACGCTTCTGCCACGGCAGTGTATGGTTCGGGTGGTGCATATGGTGTTATTTTGGTGACTACAAAAAATAAATTGCTCAGTGGAAATATTATTTTAGGGAAAAAGCATCATTACACTTTTCAGAATATTTTAAAATCGGTTAAAAAAAAGCTTAATGAGGCAGATTGTTTTTATGCGCCAAAATATGCATCAACAATGGTTGAAGAAAAAAATGATTTTAGAAGTTGTATTTACTGGAATCCCGTTGTGCAGACGAATAATAAAGGTGAGGCTAATTTTGAATTTTACAATTCTGATGATAATACATCTTTCAAAATAGTGGCAGAAGGAACTTCTTATAAAGGAGATATCGGAAGAGCAGAAGCATCCTACTCTGTAAAAGAATTGATTCAGAGTGACGTAAAAGTTCCCGTTTATGCTTCACAGGAAGATATTATTCGCATACCAATTTGGTTGAAAAATAATTCTGAGAAGGATTTAAAACTAAATTGTAAAGTTGATTTTGATAATACAGCGTACAATAATCCATTTACAGAATTAAAATCAAATGAAGCCAAAACCATTTATATTTCAATAACTGCTAATAAAATTGGTAAAAAACTTCCTTTGGAAATTATACTGGAAGGAGAAAATTACAAAACCAAAATCCTAAAGTTTATAGATGTTTATGCAAAAGGTTTTCCGATGAATGTTGACATTGCCGGAACTAAATCACGTAATGCAGATTTCAGAATTACAGATGCGTTGCCTGGTTCGGTTGATGCTGGGGTTAAGCTATTATATAATCCATTTTCTTCAATTTTTGACGGACTGCAAAGTATGATGCGGGAGCCTTCAGGATGTTTTGAGCAGGTTTCATCATCAAATTATCCTAATATCATGGCAATGCAGTTATTGAAATTCAGAAATATATCACCGGAATTTAAAGAAAAAGCTTTGAAATACTTAGAAACAGGATACAATAAGTTAAGAAACTATGAATCAAAAGAAGGCGGTTACGAATGGTACGGCGGAAATCCGGGCAATGAAGCTTTAACGGCTTATGGCCTGTTACAATTTAATGAAATGAAGGAATTTATCAATATAGATAAAAACTTAATTGAAGGAAATTTAAAGTGGCTGAATTCCAGAAAAGACAATAAAGGCGGTTTTCATCAAAATCCGGCAAAATATGGCTTCTCGGGAATTAAGTATGCAGTAAATAATGCTTATATCGTATATGTTTTATCTGAAGTAGGTCAAAAAGATTTTGATAAACAGTACCAAAATGCTTTAACGGAAGCTTTAGAAAGTAAAGATTTGTACCGAATGGAGTTGATGGCTTTGACTTCTTTTAATTTAAATAAAACGCAGGAATATAAACAATTGATGAAATTAATTAAAGCTGCAATTGAGAAACAGAAAATCAAAGATTTAAAAGCGGAACAATCAATAATTAATAGTTATGGAAGGTCGATGAGTACTGAGATTGCATCACTCTATGCGCTGGCTTTACTGAAAGAAGGGCGAATTTCAAAAGAGATTTCAGACATATTAGATTACATTCAGTCATCTAAAAGTGTTTATGGGTTTGGATCAACGCAAGCTACGGCCCTTGCTTTGAAAGCGATTACAGAATATATTAAAATTGCTTTTTACACGACACCTTTAAGGGATGCAATACTGAATCTGAACAATCAGCCAATTGATGTTTCTCAAAAAGAAAAAGATGGAAATGTCATTTTGAAAAATCTCAACGTGAATGCAGGACATAATAATTTTTCTATCCAAATTCCGGATGAAGCTTCAGTACCTTATTTGTTTTATGTGCAATATCAAACATATACCCCAAATAATTCTAACAATTGTAAGTTAGCTTTAAAAACAAAGATTGCTAACAATACAGTAAAAATTAGTGAGACAGCAAGAGTTGAAATTGAAATACAAAATAAAAGTACTCAACAGCTTTCGAACCCAATTGCAAGAATAGGAATTCCGGGTGGAATGACGCCTGAACCTTGGCAATTAAAAGAACTTGTAGAGAAAAAAATAATCGATTATTATGAAATATTTGATAGTGAATTGGTATTTTATTTCAGAAAATTAGACAGCAGGGAAACCAGAAAAGTGAATATCGATTTAAAAGCAATTATTCCCGGAACTTATAAAGCAGTAGCTTCGTCTGTCTATTTGTATTATGAAAATGAACATAAAAATTGGAATCAGGGATTAGAAATGGAGGTGCTAAATTAATTAATTTTATGAGGGAAATTATTTTGAAGAGTTTTGTAGTTTTTTTTGGATTCTGTTCTGTTTTTTATGGTCAGAGTAAGAAAACCAGTTTTAATTCAGAAGAAAATGATAAATTAAATGTTGTTTTAAACGGAAAAGTAAAAACACTTAAAGTTAAAAGCGAAAATTTGATAAATAAAAGTTATGCCGACTCTATTGTTTATTTTTTTAGTAAAAAAGGAGACGCAGAAACTATTAAATATTACGGATTAGGTTTGGATGTATTTAATAAAAGACTGAGAGTAGAAGAGGTTAATTACACTTTTAAAAAGGCGAGGTTAATTTCAAAGTTAAATAAAATGGATTTTGGGATTGATGGGGATATTTATCAATATGACAGAAACTCGAATCTAATTCATCTAAAGAATTATATGAGTAATATTTTGGTCAAAGAATACTATTATAAATACGACTCTAAAAACAGGAAAATTGAGCAGACGTCTTATTCATATGGAGGATTTAGTAATTATAACGAAAAGACCCAAGAAAATAAATCTAATTTTTTATATGAAACAGAAGAATATCAGTATAACGATAATGATAAAATAGTATTGAAAAAAGTTTCGAATTTTCGAAATAATAAAACTATTAAAATCAGTAACTATCAATATGATGAAAATGGGAATTTGATCAAAGAAGGATACTGTGTAGTTTATGGCAGCGGAGATTGTGATCCTAATCCTTTATTTGGTTATGAGTATAATTTTAATAATCAGCTTATTAAAAAATATCAATTGACAAGTTTTTCGCCACACAATACAGATGAATATTTTATTTATGATAACAAAGGGAATAAAGTAGAAAGCAAAGGAATGTATGTTTACACTGATAAATTACCTTTTTGGGGTTACCATTTCATTTATGAATATGATGAATTTGGAAACAAAACAAAAGATGAAGAAATAATCGGTAAATATAGAATGTTAGGACGTGAAAGGTACAAAACGCAAATTACTCAGTATGATAAGTTTCATAATATAATTTCAGAACAATATGTAACAGAGGAAGGATCAACTATAAAAGTTATAATTAAAAAATATATTTACGATAAAAATGGAAATTGGATAAGCATGCAAAAGGTTGAGGGTAAAGACAGGAATAATTTGATATCTACTGAAATTTGTAAAAGAGAAATTATATACTACCGTTAAAAATCTTTTTCCCTATAATAATTCACCATCAAATCTACAAATTTGCTATAACCCTCCATTCCGTCTTTTTGATTGTTTGTTTTTAAGAAATTATCATAGAGAAAATGAAAGCCTTTATCGATAAAAGTGTCGTATTGTCTCCAGAAATCATGGCTTTCTTTGTAATTTTTTAAAATACCTGTATGAGTTTGTTTTTTTAATAGTTTGAAAATTTTTTCGTTTTTAACCTGCCAGATTCCTAAACAATACCGCAGGGCAAAACTATAACCTGAGTATTGGTAATATACATTTTCATTCTTAACTGATGCAAGGACACCAATAAAATTACATTCACTTTCACTTGCAAAACCGATTTGGTGAGCCATTTCATGCGCACTTGTCACAGGAAAATTATACATAGGCAATAAATCGTTTACCTGTGCTTCGTTAGTAAACGGATTAAGATATCCTCCAAAGCCCATATAGGTGAGAGGAACGCTGAATAATGATTTTTTTATACTCAGGGTTTTGTATTTAAAATAAGGATGTTCTTTGGCTAAATTGTCATAACCGTTTAAATTCATCTGAAAAACCTCTTTCTGAGAATAAGGGAAAACGACTTTTGCACTATCATTTTTGGTGATCTGAAACTGAATTTCATTTGTTTTAGAAATTAATCTTTTGGTAAAAGCTAAAAGTTCAGCATCTGTATATTCTTTTTTAATATTCATCTTTTGAAAAAGCGGCTCACGATAATAATTGAAAGCCCATAAAAAATGAAAGAAAAAGTAAAAAATAGATATTTTGCCTAAAATTGTAAGAACATGATTTTTCCAGTCAGCCTTCCATCTTTTCCTAATTTTCCAGAACCAGCTAATTATAGAAATAATTAGAATCGCATAAATGCAGTCGCCAACAGAAAACGGAATTTTTCCTAAAAGCGTTCTGGAGAAATGTGAAATTCTGATGTATAAATTGTTGCTGTAACCTCCTTCAACAAAATCCGGGAAAAAAGGAAGGATTTTTAAAAAGATAATCTGAATAAGAAGAAATAAAGGTAAAATGTATTTTGATTTCACGATGTATATTTTGGATACGTAAATATAAATACAATATTAATTAGTATCGAAAAAGAATTTAAACTTTGTAACTTTGGAGCTCTTAATTGTTAAACATCAAACAAAATATATGAGTCAGGAAATAAGAAATCTGGAACCAAAACCACTTTGGAATAAATTTGCAGATTTAAATGCCGTTCCGCGTCCGTCAAAAAAGGAAGAACGTGTAATTGAGTTTATGAAAAACTTTGGCAAGAGCTTAGGTTTAGAAACTTTTGAAGACGAAATCAGAAATGTAATCATCAGAAAACCGGCAACTCCGGGAATGGAAAATCGCAAACCAATCGTAATGCAGGGGCATCTTGATATGGTACATCAAAAAAATGCCGATACCGTTTTTGATTTTGATACTCAGGGAATCGATATGTATGTTGATGGCGATTGGGTCCGTGCGAGAGGAACTACACTTGGAGCTGACAATGGGTTAGGGGTAGCTACAATTATGGCAATTCTGGAAAGCAAAGATATTCAGCATCCAGCAATTGAAGCTTTGTTTACAATTGATGAAGAAACCGGAATGACAGGTGCTCTAAATTTAAAAGGAGGAATTTTGCAAGGTCAGATTTTGTTGAATCTGGATACTGAAGAAGACGATGAAATTGATATTGGATGTGCCGGAGGAATCGATGTAACGGCAACAAGATCTTACCACGATGAGGAAGTTCCGGAAGGTTCTGTAGGGTACACCATTACAGTAAAAGGATTAAATGGCGGACATTCAGGAATGGATATTCATAAAGGATTAGGGAATGCCAATAAAATTATGAACCGTTTGTTGTTTGATGCTTTTGAAAATTTTGGATTGCAGATTGCAGAAATTAACGGAGGAAGTTTACGAAATGCAATTCCGAGGGAAAGTGTAGCGAAAGTGATTATTTCTGAAATGTTTGATGAAGCTTACATTTTCGATATGCAGGAAATCATCAACGATATTAAGGCTGAATATAAAACGACTGAGCCAAACCTGGCTATTGAAATTGTAAAAGGGGATCTGCCTGAAAAAGTAATGGATTTAGGTGTTCAGGAAGGGATTATAAGAGCAATTTATGCAGCTCACAACGGAGTTTACAGAATGAGCGCAGACATGGCTGATTTAGTAGAAACTTCAAATAATATTGCCCGTGTTGTTGTAAAAGATGGTGAAATTTTAGTGGGATGTCTGACCCGTTCTTCTGTTGAATCATCCAAATTTGATCTGGCAAATTCATTGCGTTCTGCTTTTGAATTAGTGGGCTGTGAAGTAGAACTTTCAGGTTCTTATCCGGGATGGACACCAAACGTGAATTCTGAAATATTAGAAGTTTTAAAAGATATTTACGAAAAACAAAATGGTGAAAAACCTAAAGTGGTTGCTTGTCACGCAGGCTTGGAGTGTGGAATTTTAGGAACAAATTATCCTGATATGGATATGATTTCTTTTGGACCGACAATTCACGGAGCACATTCTCCTGATGAAAGAGCAAGTATTTCTTCAGCTCAGAAATATTGGAAATTTGTTTTGGAAATTCTTTCGAATATACCGGTTAAATAAATAAATTAGTCCTGAGTTTTTTAGTCCTTAGTGATTAGTAAATTGTGTATGAAATTGTAGTATTTGCGTTTTTAATTAACAACTAAAGCAAATGAGGTTTGTAAGCCAGAGTCGACTAATAACTAAGGACTAATAACTAATAACCTGAGGATTTTTAATTTCGTTTTAATACCTTATATTGCTCATAACAGGCACTGATGGCATCCATAATCTGTAAATCATTTGCTTCCTGAATAAAAGCTTCTGAATAGCTGCAACGCTCTAAAATTTGAGGAATTTCATCTTTGCTTATCCCTAAAAGAACAGCTACTGTTTCACGATCGTATTTTGATTCCAAAAGATTTCGGACAGTATCATCTTTCCTCATTTCTTTGAGTTTCTTAAGCTCTCTTCCGTTCTTTCCAAAGAAATTATAGAGCATGTCGGCCGGGTTAAAAATAGAACCCAAAACTTTTCCGAAAGCATTTGGAGAATATTCACCTGCTTCGTAGCCTTGTGTAAGTCCTGAAATACTGTAACGGTAGTTTTCTTTGGTTGGGATTAATTTCGAATCCACTTCAAGATAACCGGTTAAATGAAATGGAGCAATAACAACTTCTTCAAGGGCAATTGCTTTTTCTGTAAGCTGAATTCTTGTAACTTTATTTTTTACCCAGTCATTTGTTACTCTGATTCTTAGAGATTGAAAACCTAATATAGAAAAATGAAGGGTGTCATTAACCTGAACATCTATTTCAAAATACCCTTTCGCATCAGACATAGCACCACGTACTTTGTTAGTGTTAATGACATTTACATTGGGAATAGGCTCTTTACTATTGTCATTATATATGTAACCGGAAACCCTTTGAGGTATCGTAGATGTCGTTTCCTGTGACAAACCAATCGCCGACAATAGTGTAAAAAAGAAAACTGTGAAATATTTCATATACTGATTTAAAGCACTAAAAGTAGTAAATCGGGATTAAATATTTCGTAGTATCTGAATATTATTATCAGAAAATTAACAAAGACGGTGGTGGGATTCTTAGATATAAGAAAAAATCCCAAATTCCAATTATATATGGAATTTGGGATTTGTATTTTAAGATAATTAAATAATTAATCTCTTCTTGGTCTTCTTGGTCTTGGCGAATCACCAAAACTTTCTGAACGTCTTGGAGCCCTGTCTGAACTTCCTTCGCTTCTTCTGAAACCTCCTTCTCTTGGCGCAGAATTTCTTTCGCTTCTAAAACCTCCTCCAGAACCTTCGCGTCTTGGAGCTGAGCTTCTGTCGCTTCTGAATCCACCACCTGAACCTTCACGTCTTGGAGCAAAGTTTCCATCTCTTCTTCCTGAATCTCGTCTTCCTCCACGGTTGTTGTGATCTCGTCTTCCTCCACCGTCATTTTTAGAAATTTCAACATTAATACGACGTCCTTCTAACTGAACGTTGTTTAATATATCCATAACTTTATCAGTATGCTCAGGGTCTGTGTTGAAGAAAGAGAAACCTTCTTTTACATCTACCTTGAAAACATCATCGCGACCTAATTCTAATGTTTCTTTCAGGTAATCTTTAAGAGTCATCCAGTCAAAATTGTCTCTCGAACCAATGTTTACAAAATAACGAACAGCTCCGTTATTATTGAATTCTCTTGGTTCAGAATCACCTCTTTCACGTCTTTCGTTAGAAGACTGAACAGAAATATCCCTGTTCTTTTTGTAGTAAGTAATGAAACGGTTGAATTCTACTGAAACCATTTTCTTAATCAGTTCTTCTTTAGATAAATCTTCAAGAACATTGTTGATTGCCGGTAAATAGTTGTCAATTTCATGATCAACTTCAGTATCTTTAATCTTATTAGCTAGGTGTAATAACTGAATTTCGCAGATTTCGATTCCGGATGGAATTGATTTTTCTTCGAATTTTTGTTTGATGATTCTTTCGATAGAAGAAATTTTACGTAACTCACTTTTTGTAACAATAACAATAGAAGTTCCTAATTTTCCGGCTCTACCGGTACGTCCTGAACGGTGGTTGTACGTTTCAATTTCATCCGGTAACTGGTAGTTTACAACGTGCGTTACGTTATCAACATCAATTCCACGTGCAGCAACGTCAGTAGCAACAAGCATCTGGATTTGTCTTCCACGGAAAGATTTCATTACACCATCACGCTGTGCCTGAGATAAATCTCCGTGTAACGCAGCAGCACTATATCCATCTTCAATTAATTTTTCGGCAATTGCCTGAGTGTCTCTTTTTGTACGGCAGAAAACTACTGAGAAAATGTCCGGATTTGCATCAGCTAATCTTTTTAATGCTTCGTAACGATCACGTGCATTAACTAAGTAAAATTCGTGAGAAACCGTTGCTGATCCTGAGTTTTTAGTACCTACTGTGATTTCTAATGGTTCGCTCATGAATTGTTTTGCAATTCTGGCAACCTCTTGCGGCATAGTTGCAGAGAACAGCCATGTACTTTTTTCGTCCGGAGTATCTGATAAAATAGATACTATGTCCTCATAAAATCCCATGTTCAGCATTTCGTCAGCCTCATCAAGAACACAGTAATCTATACTCTTAATGTTTACTAAGCCTCTGTTGATCATGTCCTGCATTCTTCCAGGAGTAGCTACAATAATCTGAGCTCCTCTTTTAATTTCTCTGGCTTGCTCTGTAATACTAGCCCCTCCGTAAACTGCTACCACATTAATACCTTTTTCGTACTTTGAGTAGTTTTTAAGTTCGTTAGTAATCTGTAAACAAAGCTCCCTTGTTGGCGATAAAACTAATGCCTGTGTATTTCTGTTGTCAGCATCAATTTTTTGAATTAGCGGAAAACCAAAAGCTGCCGTTTTCCCTGTCCCTGTCTGAGCCAACGCAACCATATCTGTATCTTTTTCCAATAATAGGGGAATCGCTTTCTCCTGTACTTCTGACGGATTCTCAAATCCTAGATCTAAAATCGCCTTCAGTAACGATTCATTCAATCCTAATTGTTCAAATTTGTTCATATGTATTTTTAAAATAGGGTGCAAAATTACTGTTAATATTTCAGATAAACTAATCCATTTTTAAGAATTATGTATTTGTTATGATTTGATAATCAAAAAGTTATGGTTGTTGTGAAATCACTTTCATGAATAAATGAATAATTTTACGTCTGATAATATCAATTTTGCTTCTTAAAATGTTGTATTTTAAACAATTATTTGATGGAATTCAGAAAATCAATTAGTTGTCCGGTAGCTTTTGCGCGATGACTGATTTTATTCTTTATTTCTGATGCTAATTCAGCAAATGTTTCCGTATAATTTTCAGGCTGAAAAACCGGGTCGTATCCAAATCCATGGTTTCCTGTTTTGTCGAAAGTAATATTTCCTTTGACAATTCCTGTAAACAAATGTTGGGAGCCATTTAAATTTAATGCAATAACAGTCTTGAACTGTGCGCTTCTGTCTGACTCATCTTTTAAGGCCTCCAAAAGCTTATTCATATTGTCATTAGAATCTTTGTGTTCTCCTGCATACCTCGCCGAATAGACGCCCGGTTCTCCGTTTAAGGCAGTAACTTCCAGACCGGTATCATCTGCAAAGCAATCATAACCGTATTTTTTGGTAACATAATTAGCTTTTAAAACAGCATTTCCTTCAATAGTATCTGCGGTTTCAGGAATTTCTTCATGGCAGCCAATTTCTTCTAAACTTAATATTTGTATAGATCCGTTTAAAATGCTTTGGATTTCTTTGATTTTATTTTTGTTGTTGGATGCGAAAACGAGTTTCATAGGTGTGATTTTTTAAAATAATTTTTTTCAATAATAAAGGAGAAAGCAACTCCGAATGTATATGCAACAAGATCTGTCCATAAAAATCCCTGACCAAGAACATATCTTCCAAAAAGTGTTTCTCGAAGGGTAATAATCCAGTCTGCCTGATAAAGCTGTAATATTTCAATGCTGTAACAGATAAGTAAAGAAATAATTGCGACTTGAAACGGTCTATGTTTAAAAAGAAAGATTCTTATCAAAATATAAATCATAACCGCGTAAAGAAAATCTCCGAAACAAAGAGGAATAAAATTAATTTTTCGTGAAATAATTCCAAGAAAAACTACAATAATCAGGGATATGATATAATGGATTCGGGGATTTTTCAAAGGAAATGTTTGCTTGTTTTAAAGAAAATTTGGCATAAACAAAGTTACGAAGAAGTTGTAATTGATTTACTAAATCAGATAATTTTATAGATTGGAATAAATTAAATCCTATTTTTACAATAAAAAATCAACTCAATTTACAATAGAATTATGATTATAGATTCATTAGAAAATGCCGCAAAATATGAAGTTTTGCATCCATCGTTTAAAAAGGCTTTTGATTATTTGCGTGAAAATGACCTGCAAAATCTTTCAGCCGATTTTAAGTATGAAACTGAAGGAGTTAAATTTTTTGGATTTCAGGGTAAGGGAAAAACAATAGAAGAAAGCCTGACAACTTTTGAATGTCATGATAAAAATATTGATATTCAGTTTTGTATCAGTGAAACGGAAACTTTTGCATGGAAACCAAGAGCAAATTGTAAAACGCCAAACGGAGGTTATAATGAAGACAAAGATGTGCGTTTTTTTAGTGATGCACCGGATATGTTTTTTCAGCTAAAAGAAAATCAATTTGTAATTCTTTTTCCAGAGGACGTTCATGCACCAATGATAACTGATGGAGTGTTAAACAAAATTGTAATAAAAGTTGAAATTTAGAATTGCTTAAAAATCAAAGTCATGATCAAAAGAATATCCTTATTAATATTTGCTTTTTTGGTAGTAATGTTGATGGTAAGCTGTAAAAATACAAAGCAAAAGTTGCAGGAATATGTAGTAAGTTATAATGCTGAAGCTCCAAATTTTAAGAGCGATGTAGTAACACTTACTACGGCAAGAGGTTATATCAATGATAATAAAATTGAATTACGATTTGAAACAGATTTAGAACAGAATGAATCAAATAAGAAAATGTCGGAAGCAAGTTTTCCGCTTTTGCTGAAAGAAATGTTTAAGAAAAATCAAATTCCTAAAGAGTTAATTGAAGAAGGTGTCATATTTCATGTTTATTTTTTAGCTGATGACAATACAGTTTTTGTTCATGAGGTTATCAATAAAGAAGTATTAAGTAAATTTCTGTAAAGCACTGTTTTTTATAAAAGAATTTTAAAGTTTTGAAAGAGTCTCTTTAATTTTTATTATTGAGGCTTTTTTATTTTCCTTCGATGTAAAGGTTTGTTAATCTTATTCTTATATAATTTGTTGTTTGTAATTTTGTGTTTTGTTAAATTTTAATAAATATTGTTTTTGTGTTAATATTTTATTATGTTTGAGTTGAATCTAACAAAATTAACCTAAAAACCTAAAAAATTATGATTAAAATTACTCAAATCGCATTTGCTTTTGCAGTTGTATTGATGCTCGTAAGCTGTAAAAACACAAAACAAAAAATTCAGGAACATGTAACAACCTACAATACTACAAGTTCTATAAAAGGTAATAATATTACCAGTACAGCTGCAAAAGCATTTTTAGAAGATAACAAAATTGAGATTAGAATTGAAACTAATCTTGAGGAAACAGATGAAAATAAACAGACTTATAGCGAGTCATTTCCTGATTTGCTGAAAGGAATGATTGAGAATAATCAGATCTCTAAAGAATTAATTGGAGAAGGTGTTAAGTTTGATGTTTACTTTCTAGCTTATAACAATTCCATAATTGCACAAAAATTGATTGGACAGGAAGAACTGGCTGCTTTAACATCAGGTAGTTCTTCGGATAAGAAGGTGACTGCAAAACTTTGATTTAAGCATTTTGTACGACAGACAGATAAAACGAAGCCTCTTTGAACTAACAAAGAGGCTTTTGTATTTAACTCCGCCCGGTAACATTTTTTAAGTTATCCGGGAAATATAATTCTGAGAGATTGGTAAATTCATCTCCCCTCATGAAGATATTAATGTCAACATCTGCGAAAGAAGTCTTTCCGGCTGCCGCCAAAAGTTCGTTTGCGGCATGCAGTGTATTTTTATGAAAATGGTATACTCGTTCTGATTTATCGGTAACCACCAGACCTTTCATGAGCATTTTGTTTTGAGTAGCAACACCAGTAGGACATTCATTATTATGACAGCGTAATGCCTGAATACATCCCAGTGAAAACATAAAACCCCTTGCACTGTTACACATATCTGCCCCTAAAGCGACAGCGTGAAGAATTGAATACCCGGATATGATTTTTCCGCTTCCTATTATACGTATTTTATCACGGATATTTAATCCTGTCAAAGTTTGGTTCACAAAGATTAAAGCCGGTTCAAAAGGCATTCCGACACCGTCTGCAAATTCAAGTGGGGCAGCTCCGGTTCCTCCTTCGGCGCCGTCAACGGTAATAAAGTCCGGATAAATATCTTCTGCAATCATTTCGTGACAGATGGCTTCAAACTCAGCTGTGTTTCCGATACATAATTTAAATCCGATAGGCTTTCCGTTTGATAAATCACGTAATTGCTTAATAAAATGAATTAATCCTTTCGCATCAGAAAAAGCATGATGACCTGGAGGAGAAAGAATCGTTGTATGTGGTTCTACACCTCTGATCTTTGCAATCTGCACGGTGTTTTTGGCAGCGGGAAGTACACCGCCATGTCCAGGTTTTGCACCTTGCGAAAGTTTTATTTCAATCATTTTTACATTTGGAAGATTAGCTTTTTCTGAGAATTTTTCAGGACTGAAATTCCCCTCAGCATCACGACATCCAAAATATCCGGTTCCAATCTGCCAGGTAATATCACCGCCTCCTTCTAAATGATAATCCGTTAAACCTCCTTCTCCTGTATTTTGGTAGAAATTACCTTTTCTGGCACCAATGTTTATGGCACGGACTGCATTTTCGCTCAGCGAACCAAAGCTCATAGCCGAAACGTTAAATAAAGAAGCAGAATAAGGCTGTTTGCAGTCTTTTCCGCCAACCCATACACGAGGCAGTTCTTCGTTGACTTTTGCTGGGAATATCGAATGTTTAATTCCTTCGTAGTTATCCGTATTTAAATTCTGTTGTGTTCCAAAAGGGGTATTGGAATCGATGTTTTTGGCTCTTTGATAGACCAAGGAACGCTGATTTCTGGAGAATGGTTTTCCGTCTGTTGATCTTTCAATAAAATACTGCTGGATTTCAGGCGCAATCATTTCGAATAAATATCTGAAATAACCTAAAACGGGGAAGTTTCGTAAAATAGCATGTTTCTTTTGCGAAGCATTATAAGCTCCAATAATCAATAAAACAGGAATAATAAAAACGAGTAAATAACCTCGTCCGGTATAATAATAAATTGCGGCAACAATTATAAACAATAAGAATCCGTAAATGAAGAATTTTTTTCTCATGTTTTTTGAATTAGAATAGGTAATAAATGTAATTTTAGTTGAATCTTAGCCTGACATACACATGCTTAATGCCTTTTTTGTCTGAGTCTCTTTCGTCTATTTCGAGAATATCGGTTAATGATTTTAGCATAGGGGTAAGTTTGGAAAAACCGTAATTTCGAGGGTCGAATTCAGGTTTTTTCTTCACAATCAGGTTTCCGACATCACCTAAAAAAGCCCAGCCATCATCATCTTCAATATCTTCGATTGTGGCTTCTATTAAATCAATGGTTGATGGGTCTATTTTATGTAATGCTTTTGCTGCTGGTTTTTCAACAGGTTTTTTTGAATCAGCTGTTGTGGCTGGTTTTGGTTTTTTCTTCTGAATTGCGCCATCTAAGACTTCAATATAGATAAAGCGGTCACAGGCAACGATAAAGGAATTCGGCGTTTTCTTTTCTCCAATGCCAATTACTTTCATGCCCGATTCACGAAGCCGTACTGCAAGACGTGTAAAATCACTGTCGCTTGAAACAATACAAAATCCGTCTAATTTTCCCGAATACAGTAAATCCATCGCATCAATGATGAGAGCTGAATCTGAAGAGTTTTTTCCAACCGTGTAGCTATATTGCTGGATAGGGGTAATGGCATGTTCCAGCAATACTCCTTTCCATCCGTTAGAATTTGGTTTGGTCCAGTCGGCATAGATTCTTTTTGTAGTTGGAGTTCCAAGTTTTGCGATTTCTTCCATCATCCCTTTTACATTGCTGTAAGGAACGTTGTCAGCGTCTATAAGAACAGCCAGTTTTAAATCTTTTGAGTTGCTCAGAGCCATTGTTTAGATATTATAACATTAATTACATTCAAAGTTAAAATTAAAATTGGTTTTTATTAGAATTTAAAGCTGAATAAGTGCCGGCAGGAGCAATAATTATTTTGGTTATAAATAAATTTTGCTTGATTAAAAATTAATTAAAGATAAATTTGTCTTTTATTAAAAACCTCGTTACCTTTGTATAGAAATTAAATCATCAAAGTATGTTTTCAAAAGCATGTGAATACGGAATCAGGGCTTCTATTTTTATTGCGACCAATTCTTCTAAAGGGATTAGGGTTGGAATTAAAGATGTTGCGAAAGAAATTGATTCTCCGGAACCTTTTACAGCGAAAATTATGCAGATTCTCACTAAAAACGGAATCATTCATTCGGCAAAAGGAGTAGGAGGCGGTTTTGAAGTTTCTGATGAAGCTGTAAAATCCATCAAGCTGATTCAGATTGTAGATGCCATTGACGGCGATAAAATTTACAGAGGATGTGGAATTGGATTAAAAGAATGTTCTGAAGATCATCCGTGTCCGGTACACCATGAATTTAAAAAAATAAGAGGGCTCCTTTTAGAAATGCTTGCCAAAACCACTTTAGAACAGCTGGCTTCAGGTGTAAAATCCGGTGATTTCTTTTTAAAAACACTGAATATTAACGATTAACATTTAATAAATATTTTAATAATGAATACTAAAACCAAACTTTCACTATTGATTCTAATGGGATTTTTAACAATAACTTCTTGTGGAAAAAAAGAAACTGTTCCGGCAGAAGAATCAACAGAAGTAACGGAAACATCAGCAGAGGGAGTACAGCCTGCAGTAACTGAAGAAAATGTTTTGATTATCGAAGGAAACGACCAGATGCAGTTTAACACAAATGAATTGAAAGCTGTTGCCGGAAAACCAATTAAGCTGACTCTAAAACATGTTGGTAAAATTCCGAAAGAATCGATGGGGCACAATCTGGTGGTTCTTCAGGAAGGAACAGATCAGTCAGCCTTTGCTTTAAAAGCTAATGAAGCCCAGGCAACAGATTATATACCGGAATCTGAAAAAGCTTCGATTATTGCTCATACCAAATTATTAGGAGGCGGTGAAGAAGATACAATAGAATTTACAATTGATAAAAAAGGATCTTATCCATTTATCTGCTCTTTCCCAGGTCACGTAGCCATGATGAAAGGCGTATTACTTGTTGAGTAAATAACAAAGACTCCGGATACTTTAAATAGATTTTGGAGTTTTTTTAAAAACTAATAAAAGATAAAAAAGTCTTTTATTGAATACAAAAAAGATGAAAAGAGAAAAAAAATTATGGCTGGTTTTTGCATTGGTAATGAGTATATCTTTTGCCGTGCTGGGTTATTACGGTTACGAGATTTATCAGCAGGCGCCGCCCGTTCCAAAAGAGATTGTAACGGATTCCGGAAAAGTTGTTTTCAGTGAAAGCGAAATTAAAGACGGACAAAATATCTGGCAGAGTATAGGTGGTCAGGAAGTAGGGTCTGTCTGGGGACATGGGGCCTATGTGGCTCCTGACTGGACCGCAGACTGGCTGCATAGAGAAGCCGTTTTTATATTAGATATTTATGCTCAGAAAGATTTCAATAAAAAGTATGAGGAATTAGATTCTGAGAAACAATCGGCTTTAAAGATTCGTCTTCAGAAAGATTTGAGAACCAATCGTTACAATGCAGATACCGGAATTCTTACGATTTCCGAAAACCGTTTGGCAGCAATTGAAAGCTTAAGCGAATACTATAAAGGTCTTTTTACAAATGACCCGAAATTTGATAAACTAAGAGGCGACTATGCGATTCCTAAAAACTCTATTACAGATGTAGAGAGAATGCATAAAATGAATGCCTTTTTCTTCTGGGCTACCTGGGCAACTGTTACCAATCGCCCTGATGGAAATATCTCATACACACATAACTGGCCTTCTGATGAATTGGTTGGAAATACAGCCACAACAGAACTTTTGGCCTGGTCCGGAGTAAGTATCATTTTACTGATTTTAAGTGTGGGAATACTGGTTTTCTATCACGCAAAATCAGGTGAAGAAGAAGAATTTCCGCTTCCCAAAGAAGACCCGCTTATTAAGCAAGGCAAAACAAAATCGATGGGATTAGTTACCAAATATTTCTGGATTGTGAGTCTGCTTATGGTTTTGCAAATGGTTTTTGGAATTATCACAGCACATTATGGTGTTGAAGGAAATGGTTTGTACGGAATTCCCATTGATCAGATTTTACCATATGCTGTAACAAGAACCTGGCATACACAACTGGCAATTTTCTGGATTGCAACGGCATGGCTGGCAACTGGTTTGTATATTGCTCCGGCGGTTTCCGGTAAAGATCCTAAATTTCAGTGTTTTGGAATCAATTTCTTGTTCATTGCTTTGTTGATCATTGTTTTAGGTTCGATGGCCGGACAATGGTTTGGGGTAATGCAAAAACTGAATTTAGTTCAAAACTTCTGGTTTGGGCACCAGGGTTACGAATATGTTGATTTAGGCCGTTTCTGGCAGATTTTCCTTTTAGTAGGATTGTTTTTATGGTTAGCACTGATGATTCGTCCTTTAATTCCGGTTTTAAAACAAAAAACAGAAGAGAAAAACTTAATCATATTGTTCTTAGTTTCCTGTACCGCAATTGCGATGTTCTACGGAGCGGGATTAATGTGGGGAAGACAAACCAATTTAGCAATCGCCGAATACTGGAGATGGTGGGTCGTTCACCTTTGGGTTGAAGGTTTCTTCGAAGTGTTTGCAACAGTTGTAATTGCGTTCTTATTTGTTCGTTTGGGATTATTAAAAACCAAAACAGCGACTTTAAATGTGCTTTTTGCTACCATTATTTTTATGTCCGGAGGTATTTTAGGAACATTCCACCACTTGTATTTCTCCGGAACACCAACAGCAATTATGGCTTTAGGAGCAACATTCAGCGCATTAGAAGTTGTGCCTTTAACTTTAATCGGGTTTGAAGCTTATCAAAACTATAAAATCTCAAAAGCAACACCATGGATTGCCGATTACAAATGGCCGATTTACTTTATGATTTCTGTAGCATTTTGGAATTTCCTAGGAGCCGGAATCTTCGGATTCATTATTAATCCGCCAATTGCGCTTTATTATGTGCAAGGATTAAATACAACGCCTTTACACGGACATACTGCTTTATTTGGAGTTTACGGAATGTTGGGAATTGGTTTGGTCTTATTTGTATTAAGGAGTTTGTACCGAAATGTACGCTGGAACACCAGACTTCTAAGCATTACTTTCTGGTCTTTAAATATCGGTTTATTCCTGATGGCAATTCTGAGTATGCTTCCAATTGGTGTCTGGCAGGCAATTGAAAGTATTAATCACGGAATGTGGTACGCCCGTTCATCAGAATTGATGCAGCAACCCGCAATGATTACTTTGAAATGGCTCCGTGCTATTGGAGATTCAATTTTCGGAATCGGATTTATTACAATGGCCTGGTTTGTCTTTGAACTGACATTAAAAAACAAAAAATAATATAAAATTAATTATCATGGAAAATTTAAAAAACAAAACAATAGGATCATTTGTAGCTGAGGATTTTAGAACAGCCGCAGTTTTTTCAAAATATAAAATTGATTTTTGCTGTAAAGGAAACCGAACAGTAACTGAAGTCTGCGAAAAACAAAATATTGATGCTGATACTTTATTGGAAAACGTTTATGAAGTTTTAAAATCAGGAAGCAGCGAAAGTATCGATTTTAATTCATGGCCTTTAGACTTACTGGCAGATTATATTGAGAAAACCCATCATCGTTATGTCGAAGAAAAGACAAATGTACTGCTTCCGTTTTTAGATAAATTATGCAAAGTTCACGGGGCACATCATCCCGAATTATTTAGAATTAATGAATTGTTTACTGGCTGTGCGGGTGAATTATCTCAGCACATGAAAAAAGAAGAATTGGTTTTGTTCCCTTTTATAAAACGAATGGTCAAAACCAAAGAATCTGACGGGATCTTATCTCAGCCATCTTTTGGAACCGTTTTAAATCCGATTGCGATGATGATGGATGAGCACGATAATGAAGGAGAGCGTTTTAGGGAAATTGCAGCTTTAACAGATCATTATACTCCGCCGGCAGATGCCTGTACGACTTACAAAGTTACTTTTGCAATGCTGAAGGAATTCGAAGAAGATTTGCACAAACACATTCATTTGGAAAACAATATTTTATTTCCAAAAGCTTTGATTTTAGAAAAAGAATTTGTTGAAGTAGAATAAAGGTTAATTTTAATAGTTCGAAAAGCACCGATAAAATATCGAAACATGATAATTATCGGTGTTTTTTTATATCAGGAAAACTTAATTTTAACGAATAACTATTTAAACCATATAAGAAATATAAGTTCATTTAAGCCAAACTTATAATTTTTAATATGAACTTAGTATGGTTATAAAACTTAATATTATGAATTCACAAAAAGTCTGGATACTCTGCTGTTTTTTTAATTTTCTGATTGCCTGCGTTTTCGGATTATTGATGAGATTTATGTATATTTTTCCTTTAGATTTTCTAAACTATAGTTTTCTGCTTCATGCGCATTCGCATGTTGCTATGCTGGGCTGGATTTATATGATTGTTTATGTTTTGGTGGTTCATTTTTTTATTCCAAAAGAAAAAAGCCAGAAACCTATTTACAACCGTTTATTCTGGCTGACTGAATTTTCAGTAATCGGAATGATGATTGCTTTTCCTATTCAGGGATATGCTTTGTTTTCGATTGTTTTTTCGACACTGCATATTTTACTGAGTTATGTTTTTTGCCGTTTGGTATGGAAAGACAGTTTAAGAGATAAATCTCCGTCGCAAAGACTTTTATTGGCTTCAGTATTATTTATGGCTTTGTCGACTTTAGGGGTTTGGTGTCTTGGACCGGCTGTAAGTACACTAGGAAAACAAAGTGCTTTTTATCAGATTGCGATTCAGTTTTTTCTTCATTTTCAGTTTAATGGATGGTTTATTTTGGCAATTTTAGCTTTGTTTTTAAAACAATTTCAGAATAAAATTGATGAGGTACAATTTAATAAGTTTTACTTTTTGATGATTATTTCTATTGTATTGACAGCTTGTTTTCCTGTTCGATGGTTCATAGAAAATAACATTTTGAGTTATATCAACGGCTTAGGAGTTTTAATTCAGCTGGGAGCTTTTATTTATTTTTATAAAATGCTGAGACCTCAAATTCATCATTTTAAAAACACTTTAGATAAAACCACAAAAATAGTTTATGCTTTAGCCCTGTGGTCTTTATTTCTTAAAGTCGGAATTCAGTTATTGACTATTTTTCCTAATCTGGCTGAAGTTTCACATCAGATCAGGAATTTTGTAATTGGATTTATTCATTTGACGACATTAGGAATCATAACCGGATTTTTGTTTGGAATTCTGCTTCACAATAAAATGCTTTCTGCTGGTTGTTCAATATTAAAAACAGGAATGAAATGCTTTATTTCAGGATATATTGCAACAGAAGTTTTGTTGTTTCTTCAGGGCTGGTTATTCTTTTTTGAAGGAGGAACAATTTCAGGTTATTACCAAAGTATTTTGATGTTTAGTATTCTTCTGGTTCTTGGGCTGGCTTTAATTATGGTATCCATTTTAAATAAAAAACAATTGTGATTTGGAGCTGTATTTGGGAGCGGTAGTGTTTATTATTGTAATTGTATATTCCTTTTTTATGAATTATTTCAGGGTTAGTCTTGTTAAATGGATTTTCCTGAGTATTTTTCAATAAAAATAAATGACTCTCTGAATTTTAGAATAATAATGATTATTTTTGCTCGCTGATTAAATTAAAATTATTACGACACTATTATATTATGGTAAAAGATTTATTCGAAAGAATCCAGAACAATAAAGGACCATTAGGAAAATGGGCTTCACAGGCAGAAGGATATTTTGTATTCCCAAAATTAGAAGGGGATTTAGGACCAAGAATGAAATTTCAGGGAAAAGATATTTTGAACTGGAGTCTGAATGATTATTTAGGTCTTGCCAATCACCCTGAAGTTCGTAAGGCAGATGCTGATGCGGCGGCTACTTTCGGAGCAGCTGCTCCAATGGGGGCACGTATGATGTCAGGACACACGACTTACCATGAACAATTAGAAAATGAACTGGCTGCTTTTGTAATGAAAGAATCGGCTTATTTATTGAATTTTGGATACCAGGGAATGGTTTCTATTATTGATGCTTTGGTGACAAGAAATGATGTGATTGTTTATGATGTTGACGGTCATGCCTGTATTATTGACGGTGTACGTCTGCATAGTGGTAAGCGATTTACTTACAAGCATAACGACATTGATAGTATGGAGAAAAACCTGAAGCGTGCGACTAAAATAGCTGCAGAAACAGGAGGAGGAATTCTTTTTATTACTGAAGGTGTTTTTGGAATGCGAGGCCAGCAGGGAAAACTGAAAGAGATTGTAGCAATGAAAGAAAAATACAATTTCCGCCTTTTGGTTGATGATGCACATGGTTTTGGAACTCTTGGAAAAACAGGAGCCGGAGCAGGTGAGGAACAGGGAGTTCAGGATGGTATTGATGTTTACTTCTCTACTTTTGCAAAATCAATGGCAAATATTGGTGCTTTTGTAGCTGCTGATAAAGATGTAATTGATTATTTAAAATACAACCTGCGTTCTCAAATGTTTGCAAAAGCACTGCCAATGATTCAGACAATTGGTTCATTGAAGCGTTTAGAGTTATTGCGTAATTCATCTGAAATTAAAGATAAACTTTGGGTAAATGTAAATGCATTGCAAAGTGGTCTTAAAGAAAAAGGTTTCAATATTGGAGACACCAATACTTGTATTACGCCGGTTTATTTGGAAGGAAGTATTCCTGAAGCTATGGTGATGGTGAATGATTTGAGAGAGAATTATGGTATCTTCCTTTCTATTGTAGTGTATCCGGTTATTCCAAAAGGAATGATTTTACTTCGATTGATTCCAACGGCCTCACATACTTTAGAAGATATTAATGAAACTCTCGCCGCTTTCGAAGCGATTCGTGAGAAATTAGTAAACGGTACTTATAAAGAAATTGCTGAGCGCACTACAGTTGACGTTTCCTAAATAAAATTACATAAATTCCTGTATGGGAATTATATAAAAGAATCCATTCGTAATACGAGTGGATTTTTTTTTATTTCGATTAATTTTAGGAGTAAGTTTAACAGTAAAATAAAAAATTATGAAAAAAGTATCAGCGATAATGATTATCATGTTAGGGGTTTTGGCTTCCTGTAAAAAAGAAACAACCCTGCCTCCTCCGCAAATAACGCCAAGCGCTCCTAAAGAAGCAGAAATTGTAGAACCTGCCGGAGATCAGTGTTATACATGGAATGCACAAGGAAGTGTTGTTAAAATGAGTTTTAATGTAAATTCTCATCAGGAAGTAAACGGAAAACTAAGTTACAACCTGGTAGGAAAGGATAAAAACGAAGGAACACTTATAGGAAATATGAAAGGGGATACCTTAATTGCAGATTATACTTTTGCATCTGAAGGCACAACTTCTGTAAGGGAAGTGGTTTTTCTGCAAAAAGACGGGACTTTTATTGAAGGATATGGTGAAACTGTACAGGCAAACGACAAGGTAGTTTTTAAGAATAAAAAGACATTAAAATTTGATGCGAAAAATACACTTCTAAAAGTTGATTGTACGGAATAAAGAAACAATTTATTACTAAACATAACAGCAAAGCGTCCGAAAATTTTCGGACGCTTTGCTGTTTTAATAGTTTTGCCAACTCAATTTAAGCAAGTTGACAAAAATATTAAGAATATACTATAATAAATGTTTTTTTGTAAAACCGCAAAAGTAATCTTGCAAAATAGTAAGTTTTTCATTTATTTTTGCCCAATAATTCATGCAAAAAAAGCAGTTATGAGATTCAATAAAATACTTCTTACTCTTTCTTTTCTTTTAATTAATACAGTTTCTTTCTCACAGCAGATAGGCAGTGGCTATGCTTCTTCTCTTAGCAATTTTAACATAGAATTGCCATCAGGGTTTTATCAAGGATTAAATCCCAATGGTAAAGTTGATCCAAATTCTCACGATTGGAACCATCTTATAAATTTGAGGCATGCAAATCCCGACAATAACAGTCAATTACAAATAGCAAGTGGTTATGCTGAAAATGACAGATTATTTTTTAGAAAATTTGCCCGTGTACTAGGTTCTAATAATCCTGACTGGCATGAAATAGCTACACGTGGGACGAATACTTTTAACGGTAATCAGTCTGTTAATGGGCAACTTTTCGTCTCAACATCTTCACCAGAAGGTGGAAAGTTATCATTAGTAAATCCTTCCAAAAGTTCTGTTAATGGTGCAACTGAATGGGCATTCTATAATATGACGGGCGGATATGGTAACAGTTTACAATTCTGGAATTATGGAAGCGGTTTTAATGAAGGTCCTAAATTTACTATATTAGATGGTGGTAATGTAGGTATTGGAACACAACAGCCAAGTTCAAAACTACAAATCAATGGAGGAATAACTCTGCCTGTAACCGCTGGTACTACTGAAACTTCAGAAGAAGGGATATCGCCAATTCCTAATCACAGATTTAATTATGATGGAAAATATTTAAATCATTATGGTTTTGGCTTTTACTCTTATTCTAAATCATTTGATGCAGGAGGAATTAATACTTATATGGCTGGTTATTATGGAGTTGATTTTTTTACAAATGCGACTAATAGAATGAAAATACTTTTTAATGGTAACGTTGGTATTGGCACGACAACTCCCGATCAAAAGCTTACAGTAAATGGTACCATCCATTCTAAAGAAGTAATTGTAGATACCAGTATTGCACCTGACTATGTTTTCCAGAAATACTACACTGGAAAATCCGAATTGAAATCAGATTACAGAATGCCAACTCTTGCTGAAATTGAAGATTTTACCCGAAAAAATAATCATTTACCTAATGTTCCATCGGCAAAAGAAATGCAGGAAAATGGGATTTTGGTAGCAGAGATGTCTAATATACTCCTTCAAAAAGTGGAAGAACTGACACTTTATATCATAGAGCAGCAAAAAGAACTTGAACGTTTGAAAAAAGAAAATGACAACTTTAAAGAGTTATCTGTGAGACTAACAGAAATTGAGAGCCGACTTAAAAACTAAACAAAATTTTTATGAAAAAAACAACTACGCTATTATTTACATTAATCTTTCATTTTTTTTGCTTTTCACAGGTAAATGAGTTAAATTTTAATCATCAAAACTTTGATCCTTTACTTCCGCCTCGTACCAATATTAATCCTATGTCTATTAGATTATTGGATAATTACGGAAATGGTGGTCCGACTTCTTATGGCTCGGTTTTAGAAATTTATGGACTCGTACACCATCAAACCAGTCAATTGTATTTTGGTGGCTGGGATAATTCAAAAATTAAATATCGCGAAGCATTTTACAATCAAAATACATGGAGTGAGTGGATCACCTTACTTGATTCTAAAAATGATGTAGAATCGAATGGAAACTTGAAAATTAATGGAAATACAAATAGCTATATTTTAAATGGCAATATCGGTATTGGCACAACAGATCCAAAGGCAAAATTAGATGTTGTTGGAGATATTTATATTGATAATCTTGATTGGGCAACTGATAATGCATTAAGAATTCGTGAAGGAGGCAGTAGCTCTTACGGCGCATTTTTTAAATATGGTTTAAATGATTTGTTAACTATTGGAACACGAAATGCTGATTTAGACTATATTGCTTTTCAGATACCTCGTGGCTCTTCAAATGTTACATTTAACGGCAATGTAGGTATCGGAACTGCAAATCCTGACGAAAAGCTCACGGTAAATGGGACTATTCATTCTACTGAAGTAAAAGTAACACAAACTGTTCCGGCTGATTATGTTTTCCAGAAATACTACACCGGTAAATCCGAATTAAAATCAGATTACAGAATGCCAACTCTTGCTGAAATTGAAGATTTTACCAGAAAAAATAATCATTTACCAAATGTTCCATCAGCAAAAGAAATGCAGGAAAATGGAATTTTGGTAGGAGAAATGTCTAATATCCTGCTTCAAAAAGTGGAAGAACTGACATTGTATGCTATTGAGCAAAATAAAAAAACACAATCTCAACAAGAAGAAATAGAACGTCTAAGAGCTGAAAACGAGCAATATAAATTACTTGCAGAAAGATTAGCAGCAATTGAAAAGGAATTAAAAAAATAAATTGAATGAAATATTATTTTACAATATTAGTATTGGGATTTTCATTATTGTCTAAAGCCCAAAACCAAACGAAGATTAAGTTTAGTTATGATAACGCCGGGAATCAAATCAGCAGGACATTGTGTGTCAACTGCCTGCCGGAAACAGGTAAACAAGCCAAAGAAATAGAGGCTATTGTAGAGGATGATCTGGAAAATATTCCCGGAGAGGACATGATTTCGTATTATCCTAATCCGGTAAAAGAAGAACTGTACCTGAAATGGGAACTCACTGATGAGAATTATGTCACCTCGATCCAGCTTTTTTCACTTACAGGGCAGGTCTTAAAAACGTTTGAGGGAATTAAAAATACAAATACCCAGAACATTTTGTTTCAGTCATACCCTTCAGGAGTGTATATTGTTCTGCTTAACTACAAATCAGGTGCCCCAAAATCATTTAAAATTATCAAGCAATAAATTTTAGTTGAAATTTTTAGATTTATAATCTTCTGAAAAGAGTATAAATTATTCTAAAAGTTCAATTTATTAATAATTAATTTACTAATAACATTTAGTTCTGCTGCAATTTATGGAAGTGGAACTGGAAGTGATAAAACATTGTAATGAAACATTATTTATTTACTTATTTTTCGTTATTATTTATAAACTTAAGTTTTTCTCAGCAAATTCTTAATAAGGCAGAAACCGTATCAAGAACCGTTTCTGATCCTAAAACTATTATTTTATCAAATGGTTTTACTGCCAATTCTGCAATAACGGGTTCATTTACGGCTACTATTGGAGCGAGTTCAGACCCTTTTTCTAGTGGAGGTACAACGAATTCAACTGCAGGAGAAAGTAATCTTTCCGGAGAAGTAGGAACAGGTAATTTTCATGATACTAAAGGAACAATTGCTGTTGGTGGGGATGGGCAGTTACAATTTACTCTGCCAATCGCATTACCTCCAAGTATCAATGGGGTAGCACCGCAAATGAATTTGTTTTATACAAGTGGTTCCGGTATAGGGATTGCAGGTATGGGTTTTTCGCTTTCGGGTATTACTAGCATTAGAAGACTTGGTAAAAATATCGAAAAAGATGGCGATTCAAAAGCAGTTCAGCTTGACTATACTGATTTTTATGAGTTTAATGGACAAAAGCTATTACTAAAGACGCCGGGAGATGAAACGACATATGGCAAAGATGGTACAGAATATGTTACCGAAAAATTTTCCACTTTAAAAATAAAATCTGTAGGAAGCATAACAGGAGAAGTTTATAAAGGTCCACAATCTTTTGAAATAACCTTTGATAATGGCGCCCAAGCTTGGTATGGTACAACCAATGAATCCAGAACACCTATGGAGTATAACCTTGTAAAATGGAAAGATGCACAAGGGAACTACATTACATATAACTATACAAAAAATAATAATGTATCACTAATTACCAGTGTACAATGGGGAGGCAATGAATCTGTTGTTACAGAACACTTTAATAGCATTGTTTTTAATTACACGACAAGGGATTATAAGGAAGTTTCTTATATCTATGGAGCAAAATTTTTGCAGGATAAATTACTCGCTAATATAGTAGTAAATGCCAATGGAAATCAATTTAAAAAGTATATAATTAATTATATCAAAGATGATAATAATACCAATTATCAGTATGTTGATAAAATAATAGAGTATAATTCTCAAAATCAGGCTGCAAATCCAGTTTCTTTTGAATATCAAAAATCTTCTAATTCCAATTGGGATTCAAGAGAATTTTTAGATAATACCAGCAATAAGGTAGTGGGAGATTTTGATGGAGACGGTACAATAGATTATTTACAATATCACGATCAATACAGTACCTGTTTAAATCGTAGTAGACCTGAAGGCTGGTGTTTAGAATGGATAACAATACCAAAAGGTCTCACATTTTCAAAATCATATTTAGGAGATAAAATTGAGCAGAATGTACCTATGGGTTTATCAACATTAACTAAAGAAGATTTGAATAAAGCTGTGGCTGTAACATTTAGAAATAGTAATGGAGAAATTAGTTCCAGACAAGGAATACTTGTACGAAAACTAATACCAATTCCGGACTCGTTTAAAAAAGATCTTCTTTTAGAAGTGTATGCTATAGAGGATGGAGTTGTGAAATTGCAAACATCTAAAACTATACCTGGCGAAATGTATGATGAAGCCATGCAGTATTTTGAACAGCCTTATGAAGATAGTATGGATGCATATTATTCAATTACAAGGGACACATGGATCAAAAGTATGATGCCACTTGATGTAGATGGCGATGGTATTTCAGAAGTTGTTATTTTGGGCACAAAAAGATATTATCAGGATATTCGCCATGCTAATGATCAATATGAAACTACAAATAACGAAGAAAATTTTTCAATAATAGTAGATCTAAGTCCTACTACAACTCCAGAAAATTCTTTTTTAATAACTAGTTTGTATAACCAGATTGAAAAGGGTAAAATTGGAGATTTTAATGGGAATAGTAAATCGGATATTTTGAACTTTTACAGTAATGGATCTCCTTATCTTACAGAGTTTTACAGGGAAAAGACTACGCAAAAGCTAAATTACACCTATAAGCATTTTCCATTAACAACAATTAACGGACTAAGGGACAATGCTGTTTTAGGAGATTTTAATGGTGATAAAAAAACAGATTTAATGGTGCCGGTAGCATTAGGGAATCCGGTATCTGTTATGGGAATGCAAGGCAACTATAAAGCAGATGCACTTTCAGGAGACTGGAGACTTTATCTGTCTACCGGTGATGGGTTTAAAGAGGAGTATAAACCAGGATTAGGTAAATGGTATCCTTCTCAAGTGTTACAATTATCGAATGTGGGAGCTTTGAGAAGAATAAACTATAAAGCCATAGACCTCGATAAGGATGGAAAAAGTGAATTTGTTCAGTTTGATTACTACATTATAGATTCTAAATTATCGGCAGGTCGAAAGACTGAAACTAATATAAAAGTTTTTAGAAATAATGGGGCGAGTAGTACTATTGATGTTAATTTCACAAATCTTTATAATTATAGTTTTAGTAATCCGGGAGAATTGTATGATTATGGGGAAATGGTCGGTGATTTTTTAATGAATGAGATAAATAATAACATATTGCTTTTAGGAACAAATCGATTGGATAATTCTAAAGGTTTGATGTATACTTTTAATCTTTATGATACCTCGAAAACTGCACGTATAAATACGATCAAACAAGGCAATATCTCTACAGTAATAAACTATAAAGAGCTAAATTCACAAAGTGATCCTGATTTTTATTCAACTTCTAAAAAGGAAAAATACCCTTTTGTAGAATTAGAAAATGTTTCGCAATTTTTTGTTGTTTCGCAACTTACCCAGCTAGACAGGAAGCAGGATTTTAAATACCGTGGACTTTTAGCCCATGTAAATGGGAGAGGAATGATTGGTTTTCGTAAATCGGCTCGTTCCAATTGGTATGCATCAGGTTTCGAAAATACCAAAATTTGGTCGGGTCTGGAGATTGATCCTTTACTAAGCGGTTCAGTGATAAAAGAATGGAGTACAAGACAAGATAGCGACGTTTTTCCAACAGATGTTTCTGTGAATAATTCACAACTCTTGTCTTTTAAATTTTTAGAATATACAACAGATAAATCGGCAGCTACCGGCGTAGAAACGATAGTGCCATACCGATCGACAGAAAAAGATTTCTTAAAGAACAGAACTGAAACCGCTACTATGACATATGGAGATTTTAATTTAATTAAAAAAATTGAAACTAATATCAATAACGGTTTTGCTAAAATGACTTCTAATACAACATATCTGGATAACGCTTCTGGAACTGGAAAAGATTATTATGTAGGCAGAATTAAAGAAAAAGAAGATATTGTAACGGTTTATGGGGATACTAAAAAAAGTAAAACAGCCTATACATATGAAAATGGTTTACCTAAAACAATAACAACTTTTAATCAGGATTATTCGAAGTCTGTTACAGATACGTACTCTTACGACGGTTATGGTAATGTTACTGAAAAGACAAAGACGAATGATAAGGACAGTCAGACTCAATCTGTCAAAAACGAGTATGATGCTAAGGGATTGTTTGTTATAAAAACTACCGATAATTTAGGTTTGATTACACAGACTACTACTAATGACTGGGGACAAGTCCTCACGCAAACTGATCCACTTGGAAACGTACTTACGAATACCTATGATGGATGGGGTAAAATGACAAAATCTAAGCATAATTTAACTGGTACTACAACTTACACCTATCAAAAGCAAGGTGATGATATTATTGCTACCGAATACAGCCCGACGGGTAACATAAAAGAAACTCACACCAATAAAAAAGGCGAGCAATACCTCGTAAAAACCAAAGGATTTGAATCAGGATCTTATATTGCTAAACAAGTAGAATATGATGCAGTAGGCAGAAAAATAAGAGAAAGTGAACTATATGATCAGGCTGAAACACCAAAATGGAACGTATTTAGTTATGACGATTCGGTTTTCCCTGCAAAAGTAACGGTAACAGGATTTAATGGAAAAATTATAGAAACAGAAGTTACAGGACTCACTACAAAAGTAAAAGAATCAAATGGTTACAATCGTACCAATCGAAAAACTACAGATGTCTTAGGCAATGTGACAGAATCTGAAGATACAGGTGGAATTATAAAATTCACCTATAATGCTGCAGGACAAAATACTTCGGCTGCTTACGGTCAAAATAATGTGATTACAAAGTACGATTTATGGGGAAGGAAGTCCGAATTTACAGACCCTTCTAATGGTACTTATAGATATGAATATGATGGATTTGGTCAATTATTAAAAGAAATCAGTCCAAAAGGAACTAAAGAATATACATACGATACCCAGGGGAAGCTGATTACCCAAAAAGAGCTGTCCACTGGGGATAGTGGTAAGACAACCAATAAAATTATCAGTTTTATTTATAATGCATCAGGAATGATAACGGATAAAAAAGGGACCGCCAATGGTAAAAGTTATCTGACCTACATGACTTATGATGCAAATGGTCGTGTACTCACAACAAGTGAAGACAGCAACGGGAAATTATTTTTTAAGAAGAATATCTCGTATGATGATAAAGGACGTGTTATTAGTTATGATAAAGGACTCTATTCATCGGGGCAAATGACCCAGACGACTCTGGAAAATATTTACAGTGCATGGAATGGTGCCTTGTATCAGATAAAAGATAAAAACACCGGAAAAGTATTATGGCAATTGAACAAAGTGAATGCCAACGGACAAGTACTAAAAGCCAATTTAGGAGCCGTAACTATAGAAAATAAATATGATACAAATAATTTTCTGACTTCAGTAGCACATACATCATCAGTACAGCCTAATGTACTTCAAATGACGTATGCTTTTGATGCTATAAAAAATGAATTGAAAAATCGATCGAGAAAAGGAGGAATAGCGGTTGACGAAGTATTTACTTATGACGATAATAACCGATTAAAAAGCTGGACAAATCCAAAAACAGGATTATTATCCAGTAATACTTATGACGATAAAGGCCGTATCGTTGAAAACGACCAAACGGGAACAACCACTTTTAGAACAGATAACATATACCAGGCCGACACGCAGCTGCTTAATGCTGTAGGCGTTCAAAATTATGACGATAATATACCACAATTCATAACCTATAATGAAAATAATGACCCAATATATATAGATGGCCAAAAAGGAGACGCTCAATTTAGTTACGGACTAACTAAAATGAGGCAAATGGTGACCTATGGAGGTAATTTCATAGAAGACAAACAGGGGAAATTCACAAAATACTATAGTGAAGACGGCAGTTACGAAATAACGACTGACAATACTACAGGAAAGGAAAAACATGTACTTTACATAGGAACCCCTTATGACAGTGACATTATTTATGTAAAGAATTATGCTGATGCTAATGCAAAATACCTATTTTTACATAAGGACTATTTAGGCAGTATATTGGCTATAAGTGATGAAGCAGGTAATCTGGTAGAGCAGCGCCATTTTGACGCCTGGGGTACCCTTACAAATGGAGCATTAAGTATATTAGACCGCGGATATACAAGTCATGAGCATTTTACAGAGTTAGGTATTATACACATGAATGGAAGGTTGTATGATCCATTACAAAGACGTTTTCTCAATGCTGATGAAAATATTCAGGACCCTTATAATACCCAGTGTTACAATAAATATGGTTATGTAACGAATAATCCATTATTGTATAACGATCCGAGCGGAGAAATTTTTGGTTTAGGTGAGGGGCTTCTTGCTGCTGTTATTATTGGGGCAATGATAGGAACCGCAAGTTACATGATAGGGGTTACGGCCGCCATAATGAATGGTGCCGATGCGAGTTTAAGTTTGTCCGGAATGCTGAAATCTGCCTTTTGGGGTGCAGTATCAGGAGCGGTTACCTTTGGGATAGGAAGTTGTTTTACAGTCGCAGCAACAGGAGCGAACACAGCATTTGCTTCGAGTTTGCAAAGTGCCAAATTTCTCGTTCAGGCAGCAGCACACGGTGTAGCACAAGGTGCTTTGGCAATGATGAAATCAGGAGGTGCAGGTTTTCTAAGTGGAGCAGCCGGAGGATTTTTTGGTAGTTTAGGAGCATCTGGATGGAGTGCTGGAGCTGGTAAATTTGCAAATAGTACAGTTGGTACTATTGCCTTTGGAGCATTAAGCGGAGGTGTAGGGGCAGAACTAACAGGAGGGAATTTCTGGCAGGGAGCTGTAACTGGGGGTATTGTAGCTGGACTAAACCATGTTTTGCATAGTAGGCCTAACAAAAGCTTAATAAAAAAATTAAATGAAGATCTTGATAAAGAGTTTGGAAATGAAGGGAATGGTAAAGCACCTGCAAATCAAGAAACATTAAATAGATTAATGAAGTTAAGAACTTTTAAAGCTTTAAATAAGGTAGCGGGAGGAAAAGTTCAGGTTGATTTTAAAGATTCTTCTTGGGCACCTGATGGCTCCTCTGCACAGTATATGACTTTAAGAGAAAGTAAAAACGAAACTTACACGGGATCGGATGATGGTTTTATAAATATTTATAGAAGTGCATTTACTACATATCGAGGAACAGCAGAAAAGTTAGTACATGAGTTTGGACACGCCATATCAAGATACACAGGTTTTTTTGCGAATAGTTTTAACTATTATAAAGATTGGAATAAATCAATTGCTTTAGATGAAGTCTTTGCCTATCAATTCCAAGATCGATTTGGATTTTCGTTTTATCAGCCGAATTCAAATTTGTATTTGGTTGGTTTACAAAGAGCACTAAATAAACTTTAAACTATGTTTGTGAGATATATTACTTATTGGATTTTGTTTTTAACATTATTTGTCTCATGTAAAAATGTAGACATAAAAACAATAAAAAATATTGAAATAAGAGTTTTTAATTTCTCTGAAATTAGTCCTAACTATAAAATATTTAATTCAGAAATGATAAAAAATGTAAAAAGTACTGGATGTTATTATGTCTATAAGTTTGACAAGCATATAGATACTCTACGATATTCTGATAATAGTGTTTATTTTAATTCTAACATTTTAAAAAGAATTGATTCTAAAGAATTGCTTTTAAATGGAAACCCTATAATTATTTCAAAATATTATTATGAAGATAAAAAAAATTATAAAAGTGACCGTTACCTCTTTATTAATAATGAAGAAGGAATACTATTTATTGAATTACTTAATTCAGGTAATATGATTGAGTATAATATTAAAAAATTTAGTAAAATTCATAAAGCAATAGCATTGAGAGAAATAGGTTTTAAAGATGGCCCTTTTGAGGTACAATATGCAAAAAGGAATTATAAAAAATTAAAATGATTCATTAAAAAAGAATATAGTTAATATAAATAAAAAAGAGGAGTCTACAGTAGACTACCAGATGCGGAAATTCTTTCCATGCCCGCAAAGAGAATCGGCAAAGAATAGAATATAAAACCTTGCAGGAATGCGAGGTTTTGTTATTTCAGGACGGGTCAGAACGGATAACAGTAAATAAATGAGGCATGGATATTGTATAAAAATATATACTCGTGTAGAATTGGAGACAAGCTTTATTTCCCAATAAGATAAAATTAATTGATGCCGCACAAAAAAACTACACAGCAGGATACAGCTCAGTATTCATAAAAATTTTATATATTTTAGAAGGGTAACAATGATATCAGCTGTTATATTTTAAAACAGTAAAATTTTCTATGAAGGATAATTTAAGGCAATATGTATCTAAATCAATATCGCTTTCAGATAGGGAACTGGACGAATTTTGTGATTTGTTTCAAAGTTCAACTGTTAAAAAGAAAAGCTTTTTATTAAAAGAAGGCGAAGTATGCGAGTTTGAAGGTTTTGTAACGAAAGGGCTTTTCAGAGTTTACAGGGTTCATTCAAACGGTGTTGAGCAGATTCTCTATTTTGCTATTGAAAATTGGTGGGTAACTGATCTTGATAGTTTTACCAATGCCAGTGTATCAAAATTGCACATTCAGGCCTTAGAAGACAGTGAAGTCTTGCTCATATCCAGGAAAGATAAAGAATATGTCTATGAACATATTCCGAAAATAGAAAAATTATTCAGGGTAATGACACAGAAAACACATATTGCCCTGCAACAGCGAATGATGGATAACTTAAGCAAAACCGCTGACCAGCTTTATCTGGATTTTATTGAAAAATACCCACAGCTTTCACAGCGGCTTAACAATCTTCAGATAGCGTCTTATCTCGGAATCAGCCATGAATTTTTGAGCAGGATCCGAAAAAAAATATTCATCAAATAAAAGTTATTTATTGACCTTGTTCAATGTTTTTAAAGCTGAACCGGCTGCATATTTGCATAAAAGCAATTAAAAATAGTGAGAGGATCTTCACTTGCTCGAATCTTGCGATCAATAATAAAAAAAATCATGGATAAAAGACGATTCTTAAAAAAAGGACTATTAGGTTTAGGTACGATGGCTGTAATGCCTGCATTTATTTCATCCTGCTCTAAAGATGAAAAGGAAAACGAAACTGAAGCTGATCCCGGAACTGATTCAAATAGCTGTCTGGTTTCACCGGTTGAAATGGTCGGGCCTTTCCCGATTAAAACTCCGGCACAGCTAGTACAGGCCAATATAATTGGCGACAGGACAGGTATACCTTTGCTGATCAAAATAATAATTCAGGATCAAAGTAACGGATGTCTGCCGCTTTCTAATGTTATGGTAGACATCTGGCAGTGTGACAAAGATGGAAATTACTCACAGTATGGGGGCAATCAGCTTCAGTCAGCAAATTACACTAATCAAAATTTTCTTCGTGGCAGACAAACCACTAATGTAAATGGGGAGGTTTCTTTTTTAAGTATTTTTCCTGGCTGGTATCCTGGAAGGGCGCCACACCTGCATGTTCAGGTATTAACTTCAGCAGGCAGTTCGCTTTTAGTCACACAAATTGCTTTTCCGACTTCCGTTTATTCCGCAGTATATGCGGCCAATGGCTATAAAGGAGAACCGGACAGATCCAATACACAGGATTCGCTTTTTTCAGATAGTTTAACCCAAAATATGGCTGATACCGTAACTGGCAATAATATTGATGGCTATACACTTTCAAAAGTTATAACTGTTTCCTGAAAAAATAATTTTATTTAGTACATTTTTTTAGTAAAAAGTGTTGAGTATTCTGAGCCAGTTCATGAAGCCCTGTTTTAGTGTTCGATACAAACCATTTGACTCGTTCGCGATTAGTAACAACTTAAATCTAAGGCTTATAATTTGAAAAAAGCGAGTAATGATGAAGTTTAATTTTAAGTGACCCAAGCCCTTATTGTACGTTATAATCTTCGTAAATTTTGATTCTTTCGCCCATTAAATACATTTTTTTCTTAAGAAAATGAATAGAGAACTGGCTGTACATCCATTCATCGCTATCTTCCGTTCTGTACCAAAATGTATACGAAGCACTATTGTATCCTTCCTTACGTATAGCAGCACCTTCCCAATTGCACTCTATTCCCCAGTTTATTTTTTTCCTGGTCATATCATCGTATTGAATCACTCCGGTTCCATCTTCATTTAAAACCGTGCTTGGTGATTTTTTGTCCGGAGGCAGGAATGTACCGGTAATATGGTAAGGAAGCGTAGTAGCAATATAATGCTCTTTTGATTTATATACGATTTTATCAACCTGAACTTGAGAATGTGATTTTGTAGTAACAAAAAATAAGATAAAAAGGAATGCTTTGAGGATTTTCATTTTACGTAGGTTTTAGGTTTTGGAACTTTTTTAAAAATGGGGGCATTTCTTTGGCTAATATACTTTAATTTTTGCAGGAAAATAACCATTCATTTTTGAATTTAGCTTAAAGTTAAACTCAGAAAAATAATTATCTGATATAAGCAAAAAGTGTAATAATTGAAAAAGAGATAATCGTAAAAAAAACTGCCTCAGCAACATATATTGCTGAGGCAGTTTATATTAATGAAAACTAAGTTTTAGTTTTTCTCAATCCATTTTCTGGCGTTGATGAAAGCTTCGTGCCAAGGCGTGTATTCATCATTTCTGTCTTTTGGATAATGAGCCCAGTTCCATTGGAAAGTAGAGCGCTCAATATGAGGCATTGTCACCAAATGTCTTCCTGTTTTGTCACACAACATAGCTACGTCATAATGAGAACCATTCGGGTTTGCCGGATATCCTTCATAAGCATATTTAGAAACAATATTATAGTTTTCTTCTCCCATTGGTAAATTGAATTTACCTTCTCCGTGAGAAACCCAAACCCCCAGAGTACTTCCTGCCAATGTTGATAACATAACCGAATTATTTTCCTGAATTTTTACAGAAGTAAAAATACTTTCGTGTTTGTTACTGTCGTTGTGAAGCATTTTTCCGTGAACTTCATGTTCCGGATTAATAACTTCTAATTCCATAAACAACTGACATCCGTTACAGATTCCCACAGATAAAGTATCTTCTCTTTTGAAGAAATTGTCCAAAGCTGTTTTTGCTTTTTCGTTGTATAAGAAAGCTCCGGCCCATCCTTTAGCAGAACCTAAAACGTCTGAGTTTGAGAATCCTCCAACTGCTCCAATAAACTGAATATCTTCTAAAGTTTCACGACCCGAAATTAAATCCGTCATGTGAACGTCTTTTACGTCAAATCCTGCTAAGTACATAGCGTTTGCCATTTCACGCTCAGAATTACTTCCTTTTTCACGGATAATAGCTGCTTTTGGTCTTGGCTTAGAAGCATCAATTACTGGTGCTTTTCCTGTAAAATGTGCAGGGAAAGTATAGTTTAGAACCTGATTTTTATAGTTTTCAAAACGTGCTTTTGCAGTTCCGTTTTTAGATTGTTTCTGATCTAATAGATAAGAAGTTTCAAACCAAACATCTCTGTAAGTTGGAATATCCAATTTATAATCTCCAAATTCTAAAACTGCTGTATTTTGTACAGATCCAATTTTGAAGAATTCGATATTGTTTACTTTCAATTTAGCTTCAACTGCTTCGTTTGAGTTTGCCTGGAAAACGATTCCGATGTTTTCTGAGAAAAGGATTTTCAATAAGTCTTTTTCCGCGAAAGCGCTGAAATCAATTTTTGCCCCCAAATTTACATCAGCAAAACACATTTCTAACAAAGTAGTGATCAAACCACCGCTTCCGATATCGTGTCCGGCTAAAATTTGATTTTCACCAATTAACTCCTGAATGGTATTAAATGCATTTTTAAAGAAAGCAGAATCTTTAATAGTTGAAGTTTCGTTTCCGATTGTATTTCTAATTTGTGCAAAAGAAGAACCTCCTAATTTGAAATTATCCTGAGACAAATTGATATAATAAATTGAATCTCCGTCTTTCTGTAAAACAGGTTCAACTACTTTTTTAATATCTGTACAGTTTCCGGCAGCAGAAATAATAACCGTTCCCGGCGCAATTACTTCGTCATTTGGATATTTTTGTTTCATTGAAAGTGAATCTTTTCCTGTCGGAATATTGATTCCCAATTCAATAGCAAAATCTGAACAGGCCTGAACCGCTTCGTATAGACGAGCGTCTTCACCTTCATTTTTACAAGCCCACATCCAGTTTGCAGAAAGTGAAACGCCTTTGATTCCGTTAATAATTGGAGCCCAAACTAAGTTTGATAATGATTCTGCAATAGCATTTCTGGAGCCTGCAGCAGGATCAATCAAAGCCGCGATAGGAGCGTGCCCGATAGAAGTTGCGATTCCTTCTTTTCCTAAGAAATCTAAAGCCATTACACCCACATTGTTTAATGGCAATTGTAACGGACCTGCATTTTGCTGTTTTGCTACTTTTCCTCCAACACAACGATCAACTTTATTGGTTAACCAGTCTTTTGAAGCAACTGCTTCTAAACGTAAAACGTCTTTTAAATACGATTCAAAATCTGCTGAATTGTAAGCAACATCAGCATATTTTCTGTCAACAGTTTTGTCCGTCATGATTGTTTTTGGAGAACTTCCGAAGAAATCTTCCAAAGCATAATCCATCGGTTTAGAGCCGTTAGATTGTGACTGGAATGTAAAACGGTGATCGCCCGTTACATCTCCAACTTCGTACATTGGCGAACGCTCTCTGTCGGCAATTCTTTGTAATGTATCGATATCTTTTTGACCAATAACCAATCCCATTCTTTCCTGAGATTCGTTACCAATGATTTCTTTTGCAGAAAGCGTAGGGTCTCCAACTGGTAATTTATCTAAATCGATTAATCCTCCAGTTTCTTCCACTAACTCAGAAAGACAGTTTAAGTGACCACCCGCACCGTGATCGTGAATCGAAACAATTGGGTTATTGTCGCTTTCTACCAAACCACGAATTGCGTTTGCAGCACGTTTTTGCATTTCCGGATTCGAACGCTGAATTGCGTTTAATTCGATTCCTGAACCGAACGCTCCTGTATCTGCAGAAGAAACCGCAGCACCACCCATTCCGATTCTGTAATTTTCTCCACCCAGAATTACGATTTTATCGCCTTCTTGTGGTTTTTGTTTAATAGACTGATCCAATTTTCCGTAACCGATTCCGCCCGCCTGCATGATTACTTTATCGTAACCAATTTTTCTGTTTTCTTCTTCGTGTTCGAAAGTTAAAACAGAACCTGTAATAAGCGGTTGTCCAAATTTGTTTCCGAAATCAGAAGCTCCGTTTGAAGCTTTGATTAAGATGTCCATTGGAGTTTGGTACAACCATTTTCTTTCTTCAACTGCATTTTCCCATTTACGGTCTTCTTTCAAACGAGAATAAGAAGTCATGTAAACTGCAGTTCCTGCTAAAGGCAATGAACCTTGTCCTCCCGCTAAACGGTCACGGATTTCTCCTCCGGATCCAGTTGCAGCTCCGTTGAAAGGTTCAACAGTTGTTGGGAAATTGTGTGTTTCTGCTTTTAATGAGATAACCGAATCAAATTCTTTTATTTCGTAAAAATCAGGTTTATCAGCTGATTTTGGTGCAAATTGCTGCACTTTTGGACCTTTCACAAAAGCAACATTGTCTTTGTAAGCAGACACAATATCGTTAGGATTTTCCTGAGATGTTTTTTTGATTAATTTGAAAAGTGAAGTCTCTTTTTCTTCGCCGTCAATAACAAAAGTTCCGTTGAAAATTTTGTGACGGCAGTGCTCTGAATTCGCTTGAGAGAAAGCAAAAATCTCAGAGTCAGTTAATTTTCTTCCAAGTTTTGTCGAAAGATTATTTAAATAATCTACTTCTTCTTCGCTCAAGGCTAAACCTTCAACTTTGTTGTAAGTTGCAATATCTTCAATTTCCAGAATGGGTTCCGGCTGAATATTAATCGTGAAAATTTCCTGATCTAATTCGTTGAATTTTTGAGAAAGCATCGGATCAAAATCGGTGAAGTTTTCCGTTGCAGGATGAAATTCTTCAATTCTGATAATGCCGGGAATTCCCATGTTTTGGGTGATTTCTACCGCATTAGTACTCCAGGGTGTGATCATAGTGGCGCGCGGACCAACAAAAAAACCCGTCAGTGCGGATTTATCAATCTTGTTTGCGTCGGCAAAAAGCCAGTTTAATTTTGAAATGTCTTGAGCTGAAATTTCGTTTTGCGTTTGTACGGCAAAAACAGTTTTGCTTTGGTTTTCAAAGAAATGGATCATTTTTTTGTGTAGTTTGTTGTATTGAGGTGCAAATTTAGTTTAAATAAATAGCAAGCGCAAATTTGATAACAAAGTCTTTCGGGAAATATAAAGTGATTTTTGTGATTTTTGAACCATATAAGTGATAGAAGTTCATTTAAAGCTTGCTTTGGAAAAAAAACTTAAATTTTCTTATATAACTTATATGGTTAAACTCTATAATTATTTCTTCGGAAAATCTTTATTCTGATAAGCACCCAAATCTGGTGGTGAAGTTCTCGTATTTCCAATAATATCCAACGGAATTATAAAAGTCTGATTTCCTTTCGCGAAAGCGGCAGAAGTATTATCAATGTTAAGTTTATTCAGGTTGAGATTAAAAAACTTCGGATTTTCGTTTAAAATAATAGCATTGTAATGTGCTGTATCTGTGCCGAATTGATAGTCAGGATTTGATGTACTGCCGAATTTCAGCAGACAATTATTTAACTGGTAAACAAAAGCAGTATTAGCGTTTTTGTCTAAGTTGAATTCATTAGTATTAGAACCATAAATGATACAATTGTTAAAAGTAGCCTGAATAAGCGGATTCGTTTCCGGTGTTGCGCCCGTAAGTTTGTTACTTAAATTAACTGCAAATTGCTGTCCGCCAGACCAGGTGTTATTAAATGTGCAATGCGTAAATTTATAATCACCTCCGTAAACGCACGATAAAGCTGCTAAACCGGCATAATTGATAACGATGTTCTCTCCGTTAATTTTAGCATTTTGAGCCAGGATTCCGTAATTAGAACAATCGTAAATCTGCGTATTTTTAATCTGAAAGGTGGTAGCATCCTGGTTTCTAATATCCAGACCAATTTTAGCATTCTTTAAAGTTAAATGATTGATAGAGTGATTGGTGCTTCCGTCAGCGAATATAACCGAATTCCATTGTCCGGGAACATCAGAATATTCAGGTTCTAAACGATCACCTTCAAAAATAACTTCGTTTTCTAATTTTTTTGTTGTGGAGACATTTCCATTAATCTGGAGCGAAGCTTTGTTGCTTACATAAAATCCTGATTGCTCATGAAAATGTACTCTTGATCCGGCTTCAAAAGTTACCGTTTTATTTTCGGGAACTCCTGCGTATCCGTAAATTACGTAAGGTTTGTCATTTGTAAAAAGTAACTCATTTCCGTTTGTTTCGTCATTTTCATCAAGATAAAATCCGTCAACCTCTTTACCGTCAATTTCAATTTTTTCTTTAGTTCCGTCAGCATTTTGTTTTGGATATAAAAAAACAGCATCCTGAATCAGGGTCACTAAAGCTACTTTTTGAAGATTGGAGCCGCTGTCGAACTGAATTTCATCCGTATATAAAAAATCAGTCGGATTAGCATCTGTAATATCTGCTGTAGTTTCAATAAAAATGTACAAACTGTCTTTGGCTAAAAGCGTAACATTATTGAAAATTTTGCCATTATTACCGTTCATTCCGTCAACGGTCATTCTGTATTTTGAGTTTAAACCGTTTTTTAGCTGAATAACCGGAATGTTAATATCGTCTTTACCTCGGTTGTAAACCTTTAAGTTATATGTACTCGTTCCGATATTTTTAAAAACGGTATCTAAATAAACAGTGTCTTTTGAAAATTTTAAATCCCCTGAACTGGCAACGGTGTCAAAATCAGTCCGGCATGAACTGGCAGCTAAAAGAATTCCGAAAATAAAGAGCACAAAATAATGACGCATTTGAATTGTTTTTCTGTAAAAATAGCAAAAATCTTATATGCAAAAAGGGATTTTTAATTTTAGAATAGCATTTTCTAAATAGTGTCTCATCTTTTATTTAATTTTACGATTTTAAAGCTGATTTAAATGAATTATACAAAAGAGCAGATTTTAGCATACTGCAATGAGTTTTCTAAAAGCACCTTGATGGAAACGCTAAAAATAGAATATATCGATGCCGGAGAGGATTTTTTAACAGCCAAAATGCCTGTAAACTCAAGTGTTCATCAGCCAATGGGATTGTTACACGGAGGAGCTTCGGTTGCTTTGGCAGAAAGCGTCGGCAGCGCAGCATCGCATTTTTTTATCAATGCAAAAGAGCAGGAAGTACGCGGAATAGAAATTTCGGCCAACCATTTAAAAAGCATTCGGGAAGGAGTTGTTTTTGGAACTGCCCGCATAATCCACAAAGGCAGGAGCCTTCATCTTTGGGAAATTAAAATTACTGACGAAGCAGGAAATCTGATTTCGCTTTGTAAACTGACAAATATTGTTTTGGAGAAAAAGAAAGCAGAATAATGAGCATGAATAATTTTTTTTCTAAAATAAAATTACACAAAGACCAAAAATTACCTTTTGTAATTTACTCAAAACCAAATTCCTTAAATCTTATTGGGGTTTTACAGAAAAATGATGCTTTATATCAAGTTTCGGATTACAGCGAAAAAGGATTTGTTTTTGCTTCTTTTGATGAAAAACAACTGATCTTAATTCCGGAAAACGAATCGGAGATTATTATTACTGATAAAGAAGTAACAACAATTGAATCAATTGAAGCTGATGAGATGGATTTTAATTCTGAAGCAAAAAAACAATATGAAGAATTAGTTTTGAAAGGAATTGAAGCAATCAAAAAAGACGAATTTAAAAAGGTAGTTCTGTCCCGAAGCGAAATTGTAAATTTAACGGAGTTTGATTTTGGTTATGCATTTCAGCATTTGGTTCAATTATATCCGACAACTTTTTGTTATTGTTTTTACCACCCAAAAATTGGACTTTGGTTGGGTGCAACACCTGAACAGTTACTGAAGGCTAAAGGAAAAGTTTTTGAAACAACTGCTTTGGCCGGAACCCAAAAAGCCAATTCTGAAGCTGAAATTACCTGGCAGCAAAAAGAAAAAGACGAGCAGCAGTATGTAACCGATTTTATAGTGAAAAGACTTAAGGAATTTGCAGCTTCGGTTGTAGTTTCAGAACCTTATAATCTTAAAGCCGGATCGATCTGGCATATTAAGACCGATATTTCGGGAGTTTTAAAAAATAATTCGACTTTAAAAGAAGTAATAGACACGCTCCATCCAACACCTGCAGTTTGTGGCCTGCCAAAGAAAAAAGCAAAAGCGTTTATTTTAGAAAATGAAAATTACGACAGAACTTTTTATACAGGTTTCCTGGGAGAATTAAACAGCAGTTTTGCAGACAATAATATAAGCTCTGATTTATTTGTAAATTTACGAAGCATGCAGATTCAGGAGAACAAAGCTATTTTGTACATGGGCTGCGGTATTACCAGAGAAAGTATTCCTGAAAAAGAGTGGGAAGAAAGTGTCAATAAATCGATGACAATGAAAAGAGTTTTAAAAAGAATTAAGAATTAAGAATTAAGAATTAAGAATTAAGAATTAAGAATTAAGAATTAAGAATTAAGAATTAAGAATTAAGAATTAAGAATATTGTTAAAATCAATTTAGTTTTCAAAATTGAGTTTGAAATTGAATTTTGAAATTGCCATTGAAATTGATTTTTGCCATTGAATTTGATAAATTATGAAATTAGATATACTAGCCTTTGGTGCACATCCTGACGATGTGGAATTAGGTTGTGCGGGAACCATTTTAAAAGAAGTATCACTTGGAAAAAAAGTAGGTATCGTTGATTTGACCCGTGGTGAATTAGGTACTCGCGGAACAGCAGAAACAAGAGATGAAGAAGCAAAAGCCGCAGCTAAAATATTAGGTGTAGAAGTTCGTGAAAATTTAGCAATGCGAGATGGCTTTTTTGTAAATGACGAAAGGCATCAACTGGAGGTCATTAAAATGATTCGGAAATACAAACCCGAAATCGTTTTGTGTAATGCAATTGATGATCGTCATATTGATCATGGAAAAGGAAGTAAATTAGTTTCCGACTCTTGTTTTTTATCCGGATTAATGAAAATTGAAACTTTAATCGACGGAGAAAAACAAGAAGCCTGGAGACCAAAAGTCGTATATCATTATATTCAGTGGAAAAATATCGAACCCGATTTTGTTGTAGATATTACGGGTTTCGAAGAAAAGAAAATTGAAGCAATTCTTGCTTATAAAACGCAATTTTATGATCCAAATTCTAAAGAGCCCGCAACACCAATTACAAGTAAAAATTTTCTGGAAAGTTTAAATTACAGAGCCCAGGACTTAGGAAGGCTTGTTAATAAAGATTTTGCAGAAGGTTTTACTGTTGAAAGATGTTTGGCTGTCAATAGCTTAGAAGATTTGATGTAAAAAAGATCGATTTTTTTTAGTTTTTTCTTTGTAAAAGTAAACCTTTGTTATATATTTGCACTCGCTAAGCAAAAATGGTGGTTGTAGCTCAGCTGGTTAGAGTAGCGGTTTGTGGTGCCGCGGGTCGCCGGTTCGAACCCGGTCAGCCACCCAGAAATCTAAAGCCCTGAAGAAATTCAGGGCTTTTTTTGTGGATTGAATTTAAAGATTGTGGATTGGCAATTTTAAGAAAATAATCCCTCTCCCAAATATATTGAGATTAGTTTTAAAGGTAAAACCGAAACATTGTTACAAAAAAAAAGACTGCCATTTTAGACAGTCTTTCGTTTTTTATACTTTAACTAATAGTAAACATTCTTTTAGTTCTGGTTTTTCGACTATAAAGTTTAATAACCATTCTTGTAGTTGTTCCATTTCGTAAGGTAACAGTGTTTTGATAGCTTTTTCTAATTCTTTACAAAAAAGCACCGGATCGAAACTTACTCTTTCGAGTATTGATTTCGTGTAATCAAACATCATTTTTGACATAATAAAATAAGATTTTGGGGGGTTATCTCTATTTTTAAACTTGAGCCAAATTTAAACAAATATGGCATATAAAATATATTTTTAACTTATTTTTTTTAAAATATTAAGAGCGAATACGTTTTCTTACTGAATATAAATCAATATAGATTCATTATAAATAATATTGTGTGAATTATTTTACAGCCCTGAACATTTCTCTTTTTCCGGGTGGTCCTGCTAATTTTTCAACGGTAAATCCAACTTCCATCATACTCCTTTTGACAACTCCGCGGGCAGCATAAGTAACCAAAACACCATTTGGTTTTAGGCTATTATACATTTTTTGAAAAATTTCGGTACTCCATAACTCGGGCTGTACTCTATATCCAAAGGCGTCAAAGTAAATCAAATCAAAAGTTTCAAAATCGTCTATTTCGTCAAAAAATTGTTTTCTTTTGGTTAATGAAAAATTTGGTGTTATTTGGCTTTCCTGATTCCATTCGCATTCATGCATTTTTTTAAAGATATTTTCAAATATATCGGCTTCTAACTCTCGTACATAATTCATTGCCAAAACTTCTTCGGAATTAACAGGATAGGCCTCTACGCCTGTATAATTAATGTTTTGTTGCTTCTGATTTGCTTCAAGAAAAGTTATGAAAGCATTTAGACCAGTACCAAAACCAATTTCGAGAATGCTTATCGGTTTGCTGTCAAATAAATGAAGACCATTTTTGATGAAAACGTGTTTCGCTTCCTGAATCGCGCCATGTTTTGAATGATAGCATTCATTCCATTCCTTTAAATGAATTGTGGTTGAGCCATCTAGTGTTTTAATAATTTCTCTTTGCATTAAATCCTATTCGATTTTTAAACTGAAATAATATGTTTATGCCAAATTTACTCAAAACAAATGCGTAAAGCCTTAAAAAATTAAGCTTTTTTCATAAATTCTTTATAAAAACCAGTTAAAATTTTATGTTTATTACAGGATAAATAAATCGCAGTTAAATGAGGTAATTAATGGTTTTTTGGCAAGGAATTTATATATTTTTCCTTAATTTTGCATTCAATAAATTCTATTTTATATCATATCATCACTTTGAGAATTCTTCTTTGATGATGAAAATACGTAAAACTTACATTATTATGAGTACAACTCAAGCAAGCAAAATTGAAATCAGAAAAGCCACTTCTTCTAAAATTAGTAGTGTAGACTTTGAAAACTTAAGCTTTGGTGCTGTATTTACAGACCATTTATTTGAATGTGATTTTAAAAATGGGGAATGGCAAACACCGGTCATTAAGCCTTATGCACCTATTTTGATGGATCCGTCTTCTAAAGTCTTTCATTACGGTCAGGCAATTTTTGAAGGAATGAAAGCTTACAAAGATGACAATAATGATGTTTGGTTGTTCAGACCTGATGAAAACTACAAGCGTTTTAATAATTCAGCAGTTCGTATGGCAATGCCTGAGGTGCCGGAAGCTGTTTTTATGGATGGTTTGAATGAATTATTGAAAATTGACAAAGACTGGATTCAAAGAGGAAACGGAAGCAGTATGTACATCCGTCCTTTTATGATTGCGACAGGTCCGGGAGTTGTGGCTAATCCTTCTGACGAGTATAAATTTATGATTTTGCTTTCTCCAGCAAAATCTTACTATGCCGGTGAAGTAAAGGTAATTATTGCAGAGCATTACAGTAGAGCTGCTAATGGCGGGATTGGTGCTGCAAAAGCTGCTGGAAATTATGCGGCTCAGTTTTATCCAACCAACCTTGCTAACAAAGATGGTTTTCAACAGGTAATCTGGACTGATGACGCAACGCATACTAAACTGGAAGAAGCCGGTACAATGAACGTATTCTTTAGAATTAACGATACATTATTGACTGCACCAACAAGCGAAAGAATTTTGGACGGTATTACCAGAAAAAGTTTGATTGCTATGGCTGAAAAAGAAGGTTTAAATGTTGAAGTTCGTCCTGTTATTGTTTCAGAATTGGTTGAAGCGGCAAAAAATGGATCTTTAAAAGAGATTTTTGGCGCAGGAACGGCTGCCGTTGTAAGTGTTATTAAAGGTTTCTCTTATCAGGATGTTTATTATGAAATGGCTCCAATTGAGAATTCATATGCTTCATTTTTAAAAGAAAAATTAACTAATCTTCAAAATAAACTTGCTGAGGATACTTTTGGCTGGACTGTAAAAGTTCAATAATTAAGAAGATGTAGATAAAAATAAACCCGACAGTTAATTTGTCGGGTTTTGTTTTTTATAAAAGTTTTGAAAAATCCGGTTTGAAATAATTTGGCCCTTTCATCACTTTTCCGTCTTCACGATAAATAGGCTGTCCGTCTTCGCCTAATTTACTCATATTGCTGCGCTGGATCTCATCAAAAACAGCTTCGATTTTATCCTGCAGGCCATGTTCAATTATGGTTCCGCACAATATGTACATCATATCTCCAAGAGCATCAGCAATTTCAACTAAATCATTATTCTGTACAGCTTCAAGATATTCTTCATTTTCTTCTTTCATTAAATTATAACGAAGTAGTTTTTTAGTTTCTCCAACATCAGCAATTGGATTCTTACTATGGCCTATTTTAAAAGCAGTATGGAATTCAGTTACTGCATCAAGCTGTTTTCTCATGTTTTATTTATTAAATGGACTGCCAAATTAGCAACTATTCGTGTACAATTCTCTAAATTTGTCAAAAATAATTTTTAACTATGTTTAGTCAGGGACAATTAATATTCGCAGTTTGTTTTTTTATTGCATTTGTAATCATAATGATTTTTGCTTATCGTAAAGATCTTGCCTTACATAAAATTTTCTACAAAGGGAATTATAAAGTTTTGATTGGTTTTCTGCTTTTTATTGTTATTTTGTTTTTAATCAAATTCTTTTTTAAAAGATAATTATACTTTAAACTTTTAAAAATCGTTTTGTTATATGCTTTTGGATTTATAATATAAAAAGAAGCGTTTTTATTTTTTTGTTATTCGTAACACACTAATAAATTTATAACTTTACGAAACCAAAATAACCTACACAATGAAAATCCTAAAATATCTTTTTCTTTTACTGTTATTAAGTTTTATTGCTTTAAGTGTTTTTGTATCTACTCAGAAAGGCCTTTTTGCTGTTGAGAGAAGCAAGGTAATCAACTCACCTAAAGCAACCGTATATCATTATATAAATGATTTTAGGAATTTTGAAGATTTTGAATCCTGGGCAGTTGAAGATTCAACGTTAAAAATGTCATTTCCGGAAAAAACTATTGGAAACGGAGCTTCGTTCTCATGGGAAAACAGTGAAGGAAAAGGAAGCGGAATAACATTGCAGTCAAAAGAAGGAGAAAGCATTCATCAGAAAATCAGTTTTGATGGGACGGATGCAGATGTGCATTGGATTTTTAAGGATACGCTTAACGGAAAAACGAAGGTTACCTGGAGAGCCAAAGGGGAAATGAGTTTTTTATTTAAAATTTACACGGTTTTAAATGGTGGTTCTGATAAAATAATAGGAACTATGTATGAAAAAACGCTTGTGAACATTGATAAGAATCTCGATTACGAAACCAAAACCTATGCTGTAAAAGTAAATGGCGTTGTAAAAAAAACCGAGAGTTTTTATATTAAACAGACTTTTACAAGTGAAATTCAGAAAGTAAATAAAAATGCGAGGATTGTTATTCCAAAGTTGATTGAATTTAGCAAAACAAACAATTTGTATACGAACGGAAAGCCATTTATTATATATCATACTTATGATACAAAAAACAATTTGGCTAAAATTTCAATCTGTTTGCCAATCAATAAAGAAATTTCGACAAGTGCCGGAAGCGATATTTTGACCGGAAAATTAAACAGTTTTGATGCTGTAAAAACTACTTTGAAAGGAGATTATTCACATACCAATGAAGCTATTTCAAAAACGACAGCTTTTATTAATAAAGAAAAACTTGTTCAGGATTTAAGCTGGTCGCATCTTGAAATTTTAACAGCCGGTAAATTAGATGTTAAAAGTTCTTCTAAATTAATAACAGAAATTTATTATCCTATCATTCCGAAGGTAAAACCTGTTATTGTAGAAACTCCGGTACAGGGTAGTGCTGAAGCTGAGGCTGATCCCGTGGTTAAAAAAACTACAGTTCCTCCAGTAGCTAAAAAACCTGCAGCGACACCTCCTGCTAAAACAACTACTGCAGAAGAGGAAGATTCAGAGTTTTAAAAAAAAGAAAGGCTGATTAAACCTTTTGTGATAAATTCATTCAAATAAACAAGATAACTAAAAAACTTGGCAGACGAGAAGGAATTTATAGTGCAGTTATTAAATCCTAAAACGCAAAATGCTGCGTTTCAGATACTCTTGTCACAATATCAAAAGCCATTGTATTCTCATATTCGGAATATTGTTTTGAATCATGATGATGCTGATGATGTTTTGCAGAATACTTTTGTAAAAGTGTTTCAGTATTTAAAAAATTTTAAAGGTGAAAGCAAGCTTTTTTCATGGATGTACCGAATTGCAACCAATGAAGCACTGACTTTTTTGAGTCAGAAAGCAAAATTAAACGGTTTAACATCAGAAGCTTTACAAAATAAAACCATTGATAATTTAAAAGCAGACACTTATTTTGATGGTGATGAAATTCAGATTAAGCTTCAAAAAGCTCTGGTAACTTTGCCAGAAAAACAGCAGTTGGTTTTTAAAATGAAGTATTTTGAAGATTTGAAATATGAGGAGATTTCAGAAATTCTGGGAACTTCAGTTGGGGCATTGAAAGCTTCTTATCATCACGCTGTTAAAAAAATTGAATTATATGTTACATCAAATTAAACCTTTTGTTATAAAATATATCTTATAGACATTATGAAAGCATTTAAATTAGAAAACGAACCGAGAATAAAAAACGGGTTTAAAACTCCGGATCATTTTTTTGATGATTTTTCGGCAAAAGTTTTACAGCAAATTAATGAAAGAGAAGTGAAAGTAATACCCATTTACAAACGTAAACAGGTTATTGCAATGATTGCTGCTGTCCTTGTCATTGCGCTAATGATTCCGATAGTAAATAATTATAATAAATCAAAAGAACTTGATGAGGCTACATTAGAAACGTATTTGTCGTATCAGTCTAATTTAAATCAGTATGATTTGATTCGCGAATTAGATACTAAAGATATTGAATCAATAAATAAGAATATTGTACTCGAGCAGGAAACACTCGAAGATGTTTTGTCTTCAAATCCGAATATTGAAAATTTACTTTCTGAATAAAAATAAAAACTATAAAGATGAAAATTAAAAATATACTACCCATATTATTGTTTTTAGTTAGTTTTTCATTTTATGCGCAAAATGATAAAGATGACGAAAAACGTGAAAAAATTAAGGCTTACAAAGTTTCTTTTTTGACCACAGAGTTAGAACTTACTTCTACTGAAGCTGAGAAATTCTGGCCAATTTATAATGCTTACGATGATAAACAGTTTGAATTACGCCATGAGAAAATGAAAACTTACCTGCGTAAACTGAAAGACGATAATGTTAATTCACTATCAGAGAAAGAAGCTTCTGCCTTACTGTCTCAAATAGAAAGCACAGACAAAGAACTGTATTTTTTAAGAGAAAAGTATATGAGTAATCTTCGAAAAGTACTTTCAGCAAAAAAAATATTAAAGCTAAAAAAATCAGAAGATGATTTTAATAGAAAATTGTTGAAGCAATATAAAGAAAAAGCAGCTAAGAACTAGTAATTAGTAATTACGAAGTTTAATCTGTCGCCTAAAATACCACGAAGAAGCAAAATACCACAAAGAACAACAGCGATAAAACCCCTATATAATATACTTGCTTTATTATTTAGGGGTTTTATTATTATTTAAAACGAAGTCTGATAACTTTATTAAATCCTGCAGCAATAGCGGTATTTCTGTTAACAAAACGAATCGTAAAAAGTTTAGTATCAGTAGATAATTGTGTCCAGTTAGCGCCGCCGTTTTGAGAATACAAAATTCCTTCAGAACCAACGCAAATAATTTCTTTTCCATTTCCTCCAGGTACATACTGCACACATGATGCGTATCCAAAACCCATACCCTGACCGATTAATTCCCAGGTTTTTCCTCCATCAGTTGTGAAAGCTTTATTGTCGTTTTTTTGATTTGGAAGCTCATAATCGCCACCAGCAATAAAACCGTGTTTAGAATCGTAAAAATCAGCTGTAAAAATACCTGTCATAGTTTTTCCCTGAACAATAGGAGTTTCAATTACTTTCCAGCTTTTGGCTTTATCAGGAGAATAGAAAACACGCGATTTTTTCCCTCCCGAAACCAGCCAGGTGTCATCACCTTTAATGACAATATTTGAATTGCTGGCTGCAAAAGCTGTTTCACCTTTGGCATTTGTCGGTAATTTATCTGATAATAGTTTTGTCCAGGTTTCTCCTCCGTCACGGGTTATAATAATTGAAAAGGTATCTTCTGTAGGGTCGCCAATCGCAATTCCTTCCTTATCATTCCAGAACTGCATACTGTCGTAAAAAACTCTCTCATGAACTTCTTTATAGACTAATTTTACTTTTTGTGTTTTCTTAGATACTGAATAAAGTAATGCGGGATTTCCAACACTTAGCAAAAAAACATCTTTTGAAGTCTGAGCGATACTTCTGAATTCTAATTTTAAGGTATCACGATAAATATGCTCCTCAAATTTCTCTTTTTTGTCTAAATCATAATATCCAAACCGAGAATTATCAGCTCCGTACCAGACTTTGTTTTTATCAATAGAAATTGCCCTGATACTAATTTTGTCCTGAAATAAAGTATCTATTTGCATTGATGTAAAACCTCCATAAAAACCGGTTTTGTTGCTTTCAGTTAATGGCTTAAAAGATAGTAGTAAAATAAAAGCCCAACAAAAGAATATTACTTTTTTCATATAGGTTAAGATTTAGTAATTGCTAAAATACAATTATTTATAACATGTAAAATATATTTTGTTTTTTTTCTGGCACAGTAATTGGATACTCCACAATATTAATCTTAATATGATTTGCCATGAAAGCCAGACTACTTTTTTTAACGCTATTAACTATAGGTTTAAGCTCTTGTTCTGCACAAAGCCAAACTACTGTTTATGCAAAAAACTCAGATATCAGTGATAATTTAGATTTAAGGGCTGTAGCTTCTATTTTTGGAGAGTCGGCCAATCTTCAGGATTTTGAAAGAAGATTAAATGATCCAAAATATCAAATCTCAAATCTTGACTTAAATAATGATGATCAGGTTGATTATTTACGTGTTATTGAAACTGTAGAGAACAGAACTCACGTTATTGTTATCCAGTCGGTTCTTGATCGCGATGTTTATCAGGATATTGCGACTATAGATGTTGAAAGGGATAATTATAATAAAGTAAGTGTTCAGGTTGTAGGGAACAGTTATTTTTACGGCGCTAATTATATTTATGAGCCGGTTTATAACGTAACACCTGTTATTTATTCATCATTTTGGGTGACGAACTACAGACCATATTACTCTACGTGGACCTGGGGTTTTTTTCCAACTTATTATGTAGCCTGGAGACCTTATCCAGTTTACAGATACAGAAGCAATATTAATGTTTGCATCAATGTAAATAATCATTACAATTATGTAAGTCACAGAAGAAGTTACAGAGCACCTGTTTTATATGAGTCAAGACGTACTTACGGCTATGAAAGACAATATCCTAACCGTAGTTTCTCTCACAGACATGCAAATGTTAGTAACAGATATGATTTGGATCAAAGACGTGTAGCAAGCAGAGACTATAACAGAAATCAAAATGTTTATAGTAATAACAGATCAAATTCTGGAAGATTTTCTACTGAAAATAGAAATTCAGGCAGAGGTTATAATGAAACCAGGAATATATCTGATGGAAGCTATAACTCAAGCAGAGGTGTTTCAGGAAAAAACAATAACCCTGTAAGAACTGATAATACGCCAAGATATGAATCCAGAGGAAATTCTAATGAAAATAGAAACAGATCTGATCGAAGCTTCAATTCAAACAGAGTTGCTTCCGGAAGAGACAATTCAGCAACAGTAACTAATCCGGTGAGAGTTGAAAATAACTCAAGAAATGAATCAAGAAGGAATTCAAATGAATACAAGATGAATTCTTCAAGAGGAAACTCTGAAAACAGAATGAATGAAAACAGAGCGACTGCAGGTCAAAGAGCAGAATCATCAAGAAATTATACTCAAAACAGATCAGCTTCAGAAAGCAGATCAAATTCAGCGAGAACACAAAATACACAACGTTCTGAGTCTCCAAGAATGAGTCAGGAATCCAGAGGAGGCGGCCAGTCACAAAGGCAAAACAGTTCAGAATCCAGAGGTGGTGGAAGAAGAGGTTAGTTTCTGAAAGAAGGTTTTTAAATCAAAATGAACACAATCTAACGATTGTGTTTTTTTTGTTGTTTATAATTGACGCTAATTTGTTTTAAAACAGTAAATTTGCAACCGTCTTTTATAAAAATATACATGAGCGCAGCGCATAAAAACTTACATAGTAAGTTATCTATAGGTGGGTTATTGATTACATTAGGAATTATTTATGGCGATATTGGAACTTCACCATTATATGTAATGAAGGCCATACTGGGCGGGCACAGTATTAATGCCGATATTGTTTTAGGAGGTATTTCCTGTGTTTTCTGGACATTAACACTACAAACGACCATTAAGTATGTGCTTATTACCTTAAGTGCGGATAATCATGGTGAAGGAGGGATTTTTGCTTTGTATGCTTTAGTCAAGAAAACAAAAATATCATGGCTTATCGTACCAGCCATTATTGGTGGTAGTGCCTTGTTAGCTGACGGAATTATAACACCTCCTATTTCTGTTTCCTCTGCAGTAGAAGGGATAAAAACCTACTACCCTGAAATAAATACAATACCAATTGTTATTGGTATTCTCTTTATTTTATTCACTATTCAACAATTTGGGACTAAGCTCGTTGGTAAGTTTTTTGCGCCAATGATGCTTATTTGGTTTGCTATGCTGGGGACTTTGGGTGTGATTCAGATTATGCAGCATCCTGAAGTTATCAAAGCGATAAATCCATATTATGCCTACCATTTATTGCAGATACATCCTGAAGGATTTTTTGTTCTTGGATTTGTGTTTTTATGTACAACAGGAGCTGAAGCATTGTACTCTGATATGGGACACTGTGGCAGAAAAAATATTAGAATTAGCTGGGTTTTTGTAAAATTGACTTTAGTGCTCAATTATTTTGGTCAGGCTGCTTATTTAATTCATCATGAAGGCTCTACATTACAGGAGTTAGGTGGAGAAAATGGTAATCCTTTCTATTTAATTATGCCGGACTGGTTTCAGCCGGCAGGAATTGTAATTGCGACTTTAGCGGCTGTAATCGCTTCTCAGGCATTAATTAGTGGTTCCTTTACTTTGATAAATGAAGCGATGCGATTGAATTTCTGGCCAAAGGTAAGAATCAAATATCCTACCGAAGTAAAAGGTCAATTATATATTCCGTCGATCAACTGGTTATTGTTTTTTGGTTGTGTAGGAATCGTTTTGCACTTTGAAAAATCAAGTAATATGGAACATGCTTATGGTTTGGCAATTGTACTTTGTATGATTATGACCACCATTTTATTGAATTATTACTTAATCATGAAAAGGGTAAAACTATATTTTATGGTTCCCCTGATCACAATTTATTTAGTAATTGAAGGCTGTTTTTTAATTGCTAATATTACCAAATTTGCAGATGGAGGTTACGTAACTTTAATCATAGCAATTATGTTAATTTCAGTAATGACGGTATGGTATGTAGCTAAGAAAATTAATAAAAGCTACACTAAAATTGTCAAAATTGACGACTACAAGAAAGTTCTGATGGAATTGAGTGAAGATTTATCGATTCCAAAATATGCCACTCACTTAGTTTACATGACAAATGCAAATCGTGTTGATGAATTAGAGCAAAAAGTAATGTATTCTATTTTACAAAAGCGTCCAAAAAGAGCTGATATCTATTGGTTTGTGCACGTTAATATTTTAACGGAACCATACAAAACTCAATATAAAGTAACAGAAATTGCCAAAGATGACATTTACAGGATTGATTTTAATTTGGGATTTAGAGAACCAACCAAAATCAATTTAATGTTTAGGGAAGTAATTCGTGATATGGTGAAAAATGGAGAAGTTGATATTACCAGCCGTTACGAATCATTAAACAAAAACAATATTGTTGGAGACTTCAAATTTGTATTGTCTGAAAAATTCCTGTCTAATGACTCCGATTTATTATGGCATGAGAAAATCATCATGAACTCTTACTTCTTAATTAAAAAATTAAGTTTATCTGAAGAAAGTGCTTTTGGCTTAGACAGCAGTTCAGTTAAAATAGAGAAATTCCCAATGGTGCTTCATGCTCCTGAAAATATTGGATTAACAAGGATTATAAAGTAAATCATTTCTCAAAATAAATTCAAAAACACTCTTTTATGCTTTATTAGAGTGTTTTTTTCTTTTTTAATGAAAGTCAAAATAACAATCAAAATTAAAAATTTAACTTTCAATCAATTAATAGTACCTTTGCAACTCAAATAATTAAAATGAGATTACACAGAAATTTAGTTTATACTACCATCGATTCATTGAATGCAATTTTCAATGAAGGAGAATATGCAGATAAAGTGGTAGCAAGAGCATTAAAAAAAGACAAACGCTGGGGGAGTTCTGACAGGAAGTTTGTTGCTGAAACGATATACGAAATTGTTCGCTGGAAAAGATTATATGCTGAAATTGCCGAAGTAAAAGAACCTTACGACAGAGATAACTTGTGGAGGATGTTTGCAGTTTGGGCAGTTTTAAGAGGGTACCCAATTCCGGATTGGAGACAATTGGAAGGCACTCCCGAAAGAAAAATAAAAGGCCGTTTTGATGAACTTTCAAAAGTTAGAGCTTTAAAAGAATCTATCCCGGACTGGATGGATGAATTGGGAGTAAAAGAATTAGGAGAAAAGGTTTGGGCAAAAGAGATTGCAGCTCAAAACCAGCCTGCAAAAGTTATTCTTAGAACGAACACCTTAAAAGGTACCAAAGAAAATCTTCGAAATACTTTGATGGATTTAAATATTGAAACAGAATATTTAAAAGATCAGCCTGAGGCTTTGGTCTTAAAAGAAAGAGCCAATGTATTTTTGACAGACGCTTTTAAACAAGGATTATTTGAAGTTCAGGACGCGAACTCACAATTAGTTGCCGGTTTTCTGGATGTAAAACCAGGAATGCGTGTTGTCGACACTTGTGCAGGAGCTGGAGGAAAGACTTTGCATATTGCTTCTTTAATGGAAAATAAAGGGCAATTGATTGCAATGGATTTATACGAAAGCAAGCTGAAACAATTAAAATTAAGAGCCAAAAGAAATGGTGCTTTTAATATTGAATATCGCATTATTGACACAACAAAAGTGATAAAAAAACTGCATGAAAAAGCAGATCGTGTTTTGATTGACGCACCTTGCAGCGGATTGGGAGTTTTAAAAAGAAATCCGGATTCGAAATGGAAATTACAACCTGAATTTATTGATAACATTCGTAAAGTTCAGTCGGAAGTTTTAGAAAGTTATTCTAAGATTGTAAAACCAGGCGGGAAATTAGTATATGCAACATGTTCTGTTTTACCTTCTGAAAATCAGGAGCAGGTGGAGAAATTCCTTAAAACTGAAATTGGTAAACAATTTACATTCATACAGGATCGAAAAATATTGGCTTCAGAATCTGGTTTTGACGGTTTTTATATGGCACTCTTAGAACGTAAAATATAATAAGAAATTCCAATATTTAAAATTCCAAATTCCAATCGCTACTATTGGAATTTGGAATTTTTTTATTGGATTTTAAGGCTGTAAGCTTGGCTTACGGAGCAGTTTTCCGTTTTCATTTTCTTTAAATTTAGGAATAAAAACGATTTCTTTCGGTTTTTCATATTTATCTAGGCCGTCAAAAAAATCAACTTGAAAATCTTGTTTTTCTCCCTCAATAACCAAAATTAATTTTTCGCCTAAAATAGAATCCGGAATTCCGGTTACAAAAAATCTGGAATTGATTTTACCAATCAGTTTTGCTTCAATTTGTTCCGGAATTAATTTTACTCCACCACTATTGATTACATTATCGATTCTGCCTAAAAAAGTAAATTGGTTTTCTTTTATTAGTTCTATTAAATCATTTGTAATAATAGGTTCTTCAGAAATGGATGGTATGCTAATCATTAAACATCCTTTATTGTCTTTGCTGATTTTTATATTTGGCAGGACTGTGAAAACTTTTTCACCGACTTTTCTGGCAGCAATATGAGTAATTGTTTCGGTCATGCCATAAGTTTCATAAACTACTGTTTTTAATGGCAAAAGTTTTTCTTCTAATCCTGCATCCATTTTTGCACCGCCAACTATAAGTTTTTTAACTTTATTTAAAGCTCTAATCGAATTTTGGACTTGTAATGGTACCATTGCCACAAAATCATAGATGACTTTATTTAGTGCTAAAGGTTCTGTGCTAGGTTCTGTAATATGTAAATCCAGACCTAAGATTAAGCTTCTGACCAGCATCATTTTTCCTGCAATAAATTTTACGGGTAAACAAAGCAAGGCTTTATCTCCGGGTTTTAAATCGAAAAAATCCCCGGTTGCTAATGCCGATTGTATCATGGCCTGTTTCTGCAGTCGGACTAATTTAGGAAGACCTGTGGTTCCGGATGTCTTCATCTCAATATACTGTTTTTCATCAAACCAGTCTAATAGAAATTCCCCAATTGCCTGTTCGTTAGGATCACCTTCTTTGATAAAACTATAAGCAACACTACGGAGTTCATCTCCATTAAGGTGATCGCCATTTATTTTAAAATAATTGTGAACGTTTTTATGAGTTAATTGAATCATGACTTAATAGTTTATTATTTCTGTAACAGTTATATCACCGGTTAATTTTTCTTTCCAGTTTTTCCAATTGTATTTTTTGCTAAAAATAAAAAGCAAAATGGGGTAGACAATCACTACCGGCAAAATAACATCAAAACCAGCAGAAGGTTCAGATAAATCTATAAAGACAGAATGGGTTTGAAAAACCGACCAGTCTGAGGTTACCAGTAAAGCACCGATCAGATTATTTGCAGCGTGAAAACCAAGTGCCAGTTCCATTCCTTCATCCATTAATGTAATGATTCCTAAAAATAAACCTGTACCTATATAATAAACCATAATAATAGGCCCCATTTTAGTTACTTCAGGATTAAACCAGTGCATAGAACCAAATATAAGGGAGGTCATTAACAAAGGAAACCATCTGTTCCGTGCTAAACCGGCAAATCCCTGCATAAGGTATCCCCTGAAAACATACTCTTCAGTACTGGTTTGTATCGGTATTAATAGGGTTCCGATCACTAAAAGAATAAGGAAGGGAATGGGTTTGAAATTCAAAATAAATTGTTCAGGAGATTCGAAATAAACAAACAAAAAGCTGACTATTGAAAATCCCGCCCATAATAAAAATGAAAATAGAATACGTTTGATATCTACTGCTCTTCGGGAGGTCGTAATGGATAAGAAGCTTTGGTTATGAAGATGTCTGACAACATAATAAACACCAGCTAAAGCGAAAGCAAATGAAATCATAACCAAAAATAAAGTAAGATTGGGTTCAAATATTTTCATTGCCGAATCATTGTCCGATGGAATCGCAGTTTTATCTGTAAAACTTTTGTAAACCAATGCCAGAGTAAAAGGAATCTGACCAACAAATGAACATATGATTATAATTACAGAGCCTAAAATATACTTCCCAAAATTATTTTCAGGCTTAATAGCTTGTTCTAAAAACATGTTATTTAAAATTTAAAATGAAGTTATAATTAATAAGTAAATCTTATTTTTGGGGATTGCTAAAATACCTTTTTTTAAAGCAATTATTTTACAACATCTTAAAAAAATAAAATAAAATGATACAAATTTATCATAATCCCAGATGTGGAAAATCAAGAACTTGTCTGGCTTTTGCTGAAGAAGCAAAATTAGAATATGAAATTATCCCTTATCTTACAGATACACCTTCTTTTGAAGAACTGAAAACTTTAATCGGAAAATTAAATCTGCAGCCAATAGAATTAGTGAGAACCAAAGAGAAAATCTGGACCGAAAATTACAAAGATAAAACACTCACTGATTCAGAAGTCATTCAGGCAATGATTGATAATCCAATTTTAATTGAAAGACCAATCGTAATTAAAGACGGAAAAGCGATTATTGGACGTGATCCGGATAAGCTTGCTGCTTTTTTGAAATGATTATAAAATAGGTTGTTAACATTTTTTTGTGATTTCTGCTTTTAAACCAAAAGTTATATTTGCGGTCTAAAAGAAAAAGAAATACCAGAAAACTAATGAAAAAAATCAAATTTGCAATAGTAATCTTATTCCTGTTTTCAGGATTATGGAATTATGCACAACAACCGCCTTCGGGTCAAAACAAAGTAAAAGTTACAGGGAAAGTTCTAGAAAAAGTAACCAAGCAACCGCTGGAATATGCTACTGTTTCTATTACAAAAACTAATGAAAATAAAGTAATTGCCGGAGGGATCACAAATCCAAAAGGAGAATTTGAAGTAGCTGTTGCCCCAGGAACTTACGATATAAAAATTGAATTTATTTCATTCAAATCAACTGAAATCAAAGGGAAAAATATTTCTGGCGATACGAACTTAGGAGTTGTAAATCTGTCTGAAGATGCTGCACAATTAAATGAAGTTGTGGTTCGTGCTGAAAAGTCTACAGTTGAAATTAAACTGGACAAAAAGGTTTACAATGTAGGTCAGGATATGATTGTAAAAGGAGGGACTGTAAGCGATGTACTTGAAAATGTCCCGTCAGTTTCTGTAGACGTTGAAGGAAATGTAAGTTTACGCGGAAATGAAAATGTCCGGATTTTTATTGATGGGCGTCCTTCAAATGCATTAAATATGGCTGAGGCCTTACGCCAAATTCCGGCTGACGCTATTGATAAAGTTGAAGTAATCACAAATCCATCAGCGCGTTACGATGCTGAAGGGGGAGCCGGAATTCTAAATATTGTTTTGAAAAAAGGTAAAAATCTGGGTTTCAACGGAAGTTTTATCGTTTCTGGAGGAATTCCTGAAACTTACGGAGCAAGTGCAAATTTAAACTTCAAAACAGAGAAAGTAAACTTTTTTACTTCTACCGGATATGATTACAGAACCAGTGAAGGTGCCGGGATTACTAATTCGGTTAATCTAAATAAAGATACTAAACAAATTATCGGATATACTGATGAAGACAAAAAAACTGAACGTCTCAGAAAAGGAATATCTACTAAGACAGGTCTTGAATGGACAATCGCACCAAATACTTTCTGGACAAATGCAATTAGCTACAGAGACAATAGCGGTTCTAATAATGATTTGGTAAATTATAATTCTTTTGATCCTAATCGTGTTTTTACTTCAACCCGATATAGATTAAGTGAAGGAGACGATACAGGAAGAGATTTCGAATATTCATCTAATTTCCTTAAAAACTTCGACGATAAAGGTCATAAATTAACGTTAGATTTTTCATACTCTACAGATAAGGATTCAGATAATGCTTATATTACTGATGAAACAATCGCAAGCGGTGAACCTGCAACTATTGATGAAACTTTTAACAGCCAAAAGCAGGAGCAGTTACAGCTTCAGGCCGATTATGTGTTGCCGTTAAAAAACGGAGGTCAGTTCGAAGCAGGTTATAAAGGAAACTTTAACTATATGGATAATATGTATAGCGTCAACACAGATGATCAGGGTAATCCTATCGATGGCTACCTTTCTAATACTCTGGAGTATAATGAACGTATCAATTCTTTCTATACGCAATATGGTTTCAAGGTTAATAAATTTTCTTATCTGTTTGGTTTACGTTGGGAAGATACTGTGATTGATGTAAATCTTTTAGATACGCAAAATTATAATACAAAAAAATACAATAATTTTTTCCCAAGTGCATTCGTAAATTATGAATTATCAGATGAGAGTAGTGTGTCGTTAAGTTACAGCAAGCGTTTGTCAAGACCAAGAGGGCGTTTCTTGAATCCGGCAACCAATTATTCCAGCAATATCAACTTGTTTAGAGGTAATCCTGACTTAGATCCTTCTTTCACAGATAAATTTGATTTAGGCTATTTAAAACGCTGGGAAAAAGTAACTTTTAGTACTTCTATGTTTTATGAATACACTACAGACGTATTCTCATTTGTCCGAAGCGAAACAGGACAATTTGTAGGTAATAATCCGGTTGTTTTGAGCAGTCCGATTAATTTAGCAAAAGAACAACAGTTTGGTTTTGAATTTACATTGAATTATACACCGTTTAAAATCTGGAAAATAAACAGTAGTTTTAATCTTTCAGATGTCAAAACTACTGGGAATTATGTATATGAGAATACTCAGGGTGAAGAGATTATTACCAATTTAAATAATGAAACTTTCTCATGGTTTGGAAGAGTAAACTCCCGTTTGTCATTGCCATATAAAATAGACTGGCAATTATCCGGAATGTATTTCGGCCCACGAAATACAGCTCAGGGAAAAAGTTTGGGTAATTACGTAGTAAATACTGCTTTCAGTAAAGATGTTTTAAAAGACAAGGCTACCATTGCTTTAAACGTAAGTGATCTTTTCAATTCCAGAAAAATGAAGAATGAAACAAATCTGTCAAGTGTGAATTCTTACAGTGAATTTCAATGGAGAAAAAGACAAATCAATCTGTCATTCACCTACAGGTTAAACATGAAGAAAACAGACAGGGATAAAAATGCGCCAAAAAATAATGGTGGTGGAGAAGAAGGGGGAGAATTCCAGGGATAATTTAGTATAATCTCAAAATTTTAAATTCCAAATTCCAATTTCAAAGTTGGAATTTGGAATTTCTTTTTTATTGGAATTTATATTCGTTTTTAGCATAAAAAAAGGACTCGTATTCACGGGTCCTTTTTATGAAATCAATTAAATTTTAATTGATTGTTCTTCTTGTCTTTTTTTGGCTCTCTTTTCTTTAAACATTTCCCAGCTAGCTCCTGTTACCCAGTAAAATATAAAGCTAACCAAGAAAAACATCAACCAAAACCCTATAGTTAGTATGGTCAAGAAAAGTAAAAAACCTAAGTACTGTGAAAATTCAAACATGTTTTCCGGAATTTTTGAATGTTACGACAAATGTAGGTTATATATCTTTCGTTAGCAATAAAAACCAAATCAATTTTTATAAAAGAGTAATTATCTCTATATTTATACTGATTTTAAATAAGGTTTTTTTTAAGTGTCTAAAATAGAACAACATAAGTTTTCAGGAGCTGTTTCCTGCTGTCCGCTATATCTTTACTGCCGAACCCCGGCAGCAAAGGATACCGCTTTCATCAGGGCTAAGACATTTATTTTCAAAAGAAACTTCAGTTTTCAAATCTTATAAATAACATTTTACATTTTTCAAACAACATATTACAAAATAACAAATGAAATACAGAATAGAAAAAGACACCATGGGCGAAGTTCAGGTTCCGGCTGATAAATATTGGGGAGCACAAACAGAACGTTCCCGAAATAATTTTAAAATCGGACCATCGGCAACCATGCCAAAAGAAATTATTGAAGGTTTTGCCTATCTTAAAAAAGCCGCCGCTTATGCCAATTACGATTTAGGTGTTTTACCAATCGAAAAAAGAGATGCCATTGGGGCTGTCTGCGACGAAATTTTAGAAGGAAAACTAGACGATCAGTTTCCGCTGGTAATCTGGCAGACTGGTTCAGGTACACAAAGTAACATGAACATAAACGAAGTTATCGCCAATCGTGCGCAGGTTCTCAAAGGATTTGAAATTGGCGAAGGCGAACAATTTATCAAAGCCAATGATGATGTCAATAAATCACAATCGTCAAACGATACCTTCCCAACCGGAATGCACATTGCGGCTTACAAAATGGTTGTCGAAACAACAATTCCAGGAGTCGAAAAACTACATGCAACATTAGTCAAAAAAGCAGCCGAATTTAAGGACGTTGTAAAAATTGGCCGTACACACCTAATGGATGCAACGCCATTGACCCTTGGTCAGGAAATTTCAGGATATGCGGCTCAATTGGCATACGGTTTAAAAGCACTTAAAAATACACTTTCACATTTATCAGAAATCGCTCTGGGAGGAACAGCAGTTGGAACCGGGCTAAATACGCCAAAAGGCTATGACGTAAAAGTTGCCGAATATATTACAAAATTTACCAGTCATCCTTTCATAACAGCTGAGAATAAATTTGAAGCACTTGCGGCACATGATGCGATTGTTGAAACCCACGGAGCCTTAAAACAATTAGCCGTTTCTTTAAATAAAATAGCCAATGATGTTAGAATGCTGGCTTCAGGACCGCGTTCGGGAATTGGTGAAATTCATATTCCGGAAAATGAACCTGGGTCTTCTATCATGCCCGGAAAAGTAAATCCAACACAATGCGAAGCCTTAACCATGGTTTGTGCTCAGGTAATCGGAAACGATGTAGCAATTGCTGTAGGAGGAATGCAGGGGCATTATGAACTGAATGTTTTCAAGCCTGTTATGGCAGCAAACTTTTTACAATCAGCAAGATTATTGGGCGATGCATGTGTTTCGTTCGATGAACATTGTGCTCAGGGAATTGAACCTAATTACAAACGTATCAAAGAATTAGTGGATAACTCACTGATGCTGGTAACAGCTTTGAATACAAAAATAGGGTATTACAAAGCTGCCGAAATCGCTCAAACGGCTCATAAAAATGGAACAACGCTAAAAGACGAAGCCGTTCGTTTAGGTTATGTAACTTCTGAAGATTTTGATGCCTGGGTCAAACCTGAGGAAATGGTGTAGTTTTTCACTGACGCAGTTCGACTTAGTTCAGGATTAAATTGGTAAAAAAAGGAGAAAATTTTAAAATTTTCTCCTTTTTTATTTTGATACTATTTTCAAATGATTCAATATGTTTTTATTTATTGTAAATATCCAGTAACCAGTCATAGAAACTGTCTTTCCATTTTGAAACCGAATGGCCTTTATCATAAGCCAGCCCAAAACCGTGATCGCCTTTAGAATAAATATGCAGTTCTGATTTTTTTACTTCTGCAGCAATTGCAGCCAGACCCAGAATAATTTCTTTTACAGGCATTTTTTTATCGTCTCGGGCAATCGCCATGAAAATAGGAGGTAAGGACTGAATGTTGTCTATTCGCTTAAAATTGCTTAACGTATTGCCATGGTAAATTAAAGCGGCAAAAGAAGGTTTCCAGTCTACGGTTTCTTTTGTTTCGGTAGACTTGATGACAATACGTTCGCTTAGCCAGCCGCCCGCCGAAAATCCCAAAATCCCAATTTTGTCTTTGTCTATTTTTAGGCTTTCTGCCAGTTCTTTCATTTTCAAAATACCCGTTCTCGCATCCTGATAAACGGCTCCTTTATAATCATCCATCGGAATAATCATTTCTCCTTTTTCATCTTTTCTGTTGGTTCTGTATTTCACTACCATACAGTTTATTCCTTGTCCTGAAAGCCAGATTGCAAGATCACTTCCTTCTTTATCGACCCAATTAGCAGTTAAACCTCCACCGGGAAATATAACGACTCCTATATTTTTGTTGTTCTGTTCTGAAGCTGGAAATAATTGATAGGTAGGAACCGAAATATTACTGATAACCCTGTTTTTATGAGACAACGACAGCGGATTAATAACAGAATCTACTACTTTTTCAGGGTTGGGATGTGTTACCGGATTTTTTTCAATACCATTTGGATACAAAGGAGTCTCCGTATTGGCTTGAGCAAATAAATGAGCACAGTTTAATACTAATGAAATCGAAAATGTGATTACGAGTTTTTTCATGTTGGTTGATTAATAGTAAGTGTTTTTTTAACGGATTAAAAATAGTTACAAATTAATAAACAACACAAATTAATTCCCATCAGCATAATCCTGTAAATAACTAAACCGTTCTGTCAGTTTGCCATTTTCGGTAATTTTAGCTCTTTGCAGGATTCCGTCTTTATCTTTGTTGAAAAAAGCCGGAATAACATGTTCTATAAATTGTTCTCCAAAACCTTCGCTGGCATCTTTGGGAATTTCGCAAGGCAAATTATCGACAGCCATAACTACAATTGCTGCGGGATGAAAAATATCAACTTCTTTATTTTCTGATGGGAGATAACCATACAAAGGTTCTGCAATTGTAGAAGAGCGAAGTGTACTGGCAATTGGTCCATTAACATCACAAGAAACATCGGCAACAACTCTTATTTTGCAGTCTTTCGCATTCAGCATTTCCTGGGTCAGGATTATGGGAGCACCGTTGGCATAAAAATGTCCTGCAATATAGATGTCACTTACTTTCGTGAATTTTTCAAAATCAGAGGTATAAGCTTCAGGATGTTTTGTGAAATCTACAAAATCAAGAATCTGACCATCAATTCTTTTATTGTATTCTAAAGCATCCAAATGCACATAAACAGACTGCGTGTAATTTTTCGTAAGATAATTTTCTACAGTGATTTCTTTTACTTTTATTGCCTTTAAAATTTCCAGGGCACCGTTCCCTACTTTTCCGGTTCCTGTAATCACAAATTTCAAAGGTGGTAATGTAATTCTTTTCAAATGCATAATCAGGGCGTCTTTTCCTGAAAGGGTTTCTGCCTTTGGAAGTTTGAATAACTCGAATTTTATTCCGAAAGCACGAATTCCGTTATAAACACCAACCATTCCGGCATACTTTCCAAAACCAATCAATCTTCGGTTATGTTCATCAACAATGGTTTCATGATCGTACAATGTGATGTTTTTTTCTAATACTGCCTGTAAAAGTTTTCTGTTATAAGGTTGTTTTTTTATGGTATGCGAAAAAAAGAAATAAGCCTTATTCGGAATTAAATTCTCAACCGGAACTTCTTTTACTCCAAATAAAACATCACAATCCGAAACATCATCAGCTACTGTAATTCCCATACTTTTATATTGTAAGTCTGAAAAAATTCTAATTTCAGAACTTTCTACAACTACAGCTACTTGTGGATACTGCTGTTTTAGTTTTGCTAATGCATCAGGTGAAAATACAACACGTCTGTCAGGTGGATTTTTTCTTTCTTTGATAATTCCGAATTTCATTTACAGGATTTTTGGTATTTAATAATATAACTTTTTTTGTTTATTTTGTTTTAAATGTAACAAAAATAGTTAAATTTTTGTTGCTGTTTTCTTATTTTTAATGATTATGAATCCTTAAGGTCTGATGTACAATAAGCTAACGAAAAAAAATGTTAACCAGATGTTAATCTTAAGAATTTTCTTAGGCTAAAATCTTTAATCATCAATATTGAATTCTATATATTTGTTTTTAAAGAATAAATGCAAATGATTTTCCTTAAAAGAACAAATATACCACAAATACTTTTCTCAATTTTAGTTTTAAGTTCCTGTGGAAAAGATAAAAATAACAATCAGAACGAAGCTGTAAAAGAAAAAGATACGTTAGGTAAAATGGTTCCAATGGAACCTGAAAAAAAAATAACTGTAGCCTATGTTAATTCTGTAAAAGGCAGAATAAATCATTTTTACAATAAAAACTGGCCAAACAACAGTATGAACGGAAGTTTTTTGGTAGCAAAAAATGGTCAGATTATTTTTGAAAGATATAATGGTTTTGCCAATAAAAATAAAGACACCAAAATTACGGCCGATACTCCTGTGCAAATTGCCTCTGTAAGCAAGGTGCTCACTGCAACCGCTGTTTTAAAATTAATAAATTTAGGCAAGATTGGCCTGGACCAAAAAGTAAATACCATTTTAAAAACCTTTCCGTACGAAGAATGTACCGTTCGAATGCTCTTGTGTCATCGCAGCGGAATGCGAAATTATGCTTATTTCACAGACAGGGATAAATCGGTTTGGGACAGACATAATCAGCTTACAAACAAAGATATTCTTGATATTTTGGCGACTAAAAATGTAGGGTTAGAGTCAAGGGTAGGTACCCGTTTTGCCTATTGCAATACCAATTACGCAATGCTGGCACTTATTATTGAAAAGATAACAGGCTTATCATATAAAGAAGCAATGTCCCAAATGATTTTCAAACCTCTCGGAATGACCCACAGTTATGTTTTTGATGATGATAAGGAAAGAAAAAATATTGTTCCTTCTTATAAAGGTAATGGTGTCGAAATTGGTTTTGATTATCTGGATAATGTTTATGGTGATAAAAATATCTTTTCAACAGTCCGTGATCTTTTAAAGTTCGACAGAGCAAGAAATGCACCTGACTTTTTAAAACCGGCTTTATTAAAAGAGGTCTACACCGGACAGAGTAATGAACGTAAAGGAACCAAAAATTATGGTCTCGGAATTAGAATGATCAATTGGGAAACCGGACAGAATTTTTACTTTCATAACGGCTGGTGGCACGGAAATACTTCTTCTTATATCACTCTTATGAAAGAAGGTGTAACGATAATTGCTCTGTCTAATAAAATGACAAGAAACACGTATGCAGTTCGTAAACTGGCTCCGGTTTTTGGAGATTACCCTTTTCAGTTTAAGGATGAAGAATAATACAATTTTCTGAAAATTTTAATAAAAAGTTACTGCAAATAGTCTAAATTTGCAAACTCATTTTTGGGGTCGACTGGTTTTGACAGCAAGTCGAATTGAAAAGTAAGCACGTCGAGCATTGAGACCTTGCTCGTAAATATAAGATCTCACACTTTTACACGGCGAAAATAACTACGCTTTAGCTGCATAATCTGAATTATAGTACGATTAGCCACGTCCCTACAAGGTAGGGAAGCTGGATTCTCCTTGAAAGCCTTGGTTTGTGGCGTTCTGTTTAGGGGAACCGTAAAAATAAACCTAGATTTCCATGAGCTTCGGGTGGATTTTGAAAATTAAGAAGATAAGTGTTGAGTGGCTGTTTCTGGCCTTGCTTAACATCGAAAATCTAATCAGGAAATAAGCGTGTAGAAAGCTCTTTAGTTGCTTGTTTGGACCCGGGTTCGATTCCCGGCGACTCCACTGAAAAGTCCCGTAAGTACATAATTTACGGGACTTTTATTTTTTAGTTGACAATCTAGTTGACAATAATACTATCTAGAATCTTTAATCTTAACTTATGATTTGTTCAGTATTATCCTATAAACATTAAGATGCTAAAAATAGGGTTCAGACTATTCCGTGCAAGTACAGGTTTACAATTTTTCGACTTTTATGATCCGCCGTAGCCGTGGTTAGATAATCGTTGTATTTGCTCCGCCATTCGAACCTAAACTTTTCATGGTCTTGCTTTTACTAAGTTTTTGGTTCACTAAATCGTATTGTGCCACGATTCTGCCATAAACTTGAAATGCTATTTTTTCTTTATTTAGAGAATAATAGAAATTTATGCATGCTATAATTTTCTCAAAAGAACACGATGATATAGAGACTAAACAATAAAGATGTCTAAATTTAATGTAGTATGTAAACATGAAATGGAATCCACTGTCTTTCATTGGCGTTATTTGTCTTCTAGCCATGCCCGAACAAATGTCGAACTTTTTTGTAGAAGATTTGCAGAAATTGAAAGTGTTCTAAATTGTTAAAACTATTGTTTTGTTGTTTTTTATGCAGATAATATAGTGTTGTATAATCATGGAACAATTTAAATCCAAAAATAAATCTTTAAAACAGCAGTAAAAATAACTAAACTTTTGCTGAAACAGATTTTACGTCTGTTTAATCTTTTTAAATGAGTTCTAAGTGTCAGATTCTTTCTTTCAATATGGTTTGTTCCAAAAGGCTTTACCGAATGCATTTTCTCATCAATCAGATACTTGTAGTTTTTAAGTCTGTCCGTAAATATCTTTTTTGCTTCTGATAATTTCAGTGTTTCCAGAACAAGGTTAAGCGTTTTATTGGTTCGTTTGTCAACATTGAAACTCACAACTATTTTAGATTTCTTTTCCAATGCATAAACCAGCCAGATATAATTTTTCTTGTGCCTGATATAAGTACACAGTCATCTACTTCATAAATTTTACCTCTGCTGATAATTGGTTTACTAATACTTCTTGCAATTGAAACAATTCTTTTCAATAATGTTGTAGCTGAAATTTTTAATATTCTTGCAGTGCTTCTTATTCCTAATCCTTCTTTTGTGAACAAAACAATCTCTTGATTGATATCTCTTCTGTATGCGTTGTAGCTATAGTCAATCTACTGTCGTTTTTGACAAACACAACATTTATAACGCTGATTACCGTTAGATTGAAATCCATTTTTGATGCATTTACCATTGCAAAAATTACATTTTATTTTCATGACCTAATTTGAAACACTAAGGTAAAGCAAAAGCATTTTAAGGCTTATTAAAAAGACAAAAAAGAAAGAGACGACCATCAGACTGTCTCTTTTTTATTGAAATATAAAACCAACCAACACATCTGATACATTACCGAACGAAAGAGACAACCAGCTGGTCGTCTCATTTCTATTCAATAATTAAAATTTAACCTTCTTTTTCAGTTAGTTAAGTGGTTAAATTATGAAAACACCTAATCTGTAGCACTACCCTTACCCGTTATATTTTGTGAGCTAAACACGACTCTTTATAATCCAACTTTTTATTTTCAACTTGACTATCTAAAAAAGTCTTAAATGGTGCATAACTAATTTTCATAGGTACATTCACGGAAATATATCCTTTTAAATGACTTCCTTCCCAGCCGCACCCAAAACTTTCAATTTTTTTTGTGACTTCTTCAAAATTAATTTCATCATAGATTATTACTTGTATTGTACTATTTCCTGATTCTTTTATAATATCATCGAAAAACAATTCCCCATTATCATCTTCAACGCTTATTACATCATCATAAGCGATATTTGGAACAAAAAAGGGGATGTTTTTAATTTTGTATCCATTTTTTTCTTTTATTGCCCAAACACTCTCAACAGCTAAATTTCCTTCTAAATCATAGTAATCAAACAGTATCTTTCTTTCTTCTTTCATTATCCTTTTTTTAAATTACAGCCTCTACACAAAACTTGTCCATTATCTGGTGTTCCACTTCCTCCGTGTCTTTTTCTTATGACGTGGTCAACATTAGTATCTGTGCTAGCTGGAGTGACTCCTTTTTTATTTTGTTTCGCTTCCGTTGTTGGTGTTTTACAACCTTCACATGTTACTGTTCCATTATGCTTTTCCTTATTAACATCTATAACTGCCTGTTTTCCTGCTCTCGTAAAATTCTGTCCTTCTCTTTTTTTCCTACTTAATTTTTCCGCTCTAGCTTCTGCCTTTGTCGGTTCCGAAGTAGTTGATTTTTCTTTTTCTTTAGCTTTATTTTCAGTAGATTTACTACCACCTGGTGCTGTACCAGCAGTTGCATTATATGTCGATAAACTTGGAGAATCATCACTTCCTGTCATAGCATCCCAAATCATCACTCCACCACCAATTATAAGAGAACCAACAGCAACTATGCCAGCAGCTGGTTCTAAAACAATTCCTTGAGGACCTGCACCCGCTACAGATATCATTGCAGCACCTCCTAAACCTGCTGCAACAATTGCAGCACCACGACTTTTTGGTACTGGACCTCCAGTTGGGCTCATTCCATCGGGGTCAATGAAATATACAGGATTATCAAATGCATAATTATATGGTGACCATTCAGGCATTTCTTCTGCCAAAGGGTCAATATTCATCCAACGCCCAAGAGCGGGGTCGTAATTACGTGCTCCATAGTCGTACAACCCAAGCCCCAGCTCGTCCTGCAATTCTTTTCCGTTGTACTTATACTTATAAGGGTTTGCAACTATTTTTACAAGTTTTTACCTATTAAATACAATAATTTTTAAGAACGTGATTTGCAGGATAAACTTACTGTTTTATCATTCAAATCCAAAAGTAAATCTTTAAAACTGCTGTAAAAATTACTAAACTTTTACTGAAGCAAATTGTCCGTCGATTTAATCTTTTCAGATGGGTTCTGAGCGTCAAATTCTTTCTTTCAATATGGTTTGTTCCAAAACGCTTTACAGAATGCGTCTCCTCATCAAGCAGATATCGATAATTTTTCAATTTGTCTGTAAATATCTTTTTTGCTTCCGATAATTTCAGAGTTTCCAAAACACGGTTCAGAGTTTTATTTGTTCGTTTTCCAACGTTAAAACTTACAACAGTTTTAGAATTCTTTTCCAATGCATAAACCAGCCAGATATAATTTTTCTTGTGTCTGATATAAGTGCACAGCTCATCAACTTCATACGTTTTGCCTCTACTGATAATCGGCTTAACGATGTTTCTGGCAATTAAGATGATTCTTTTCAATAGTGTTGTCGTTGATATTTTTAATATTCTTGCCGTGCTTCTTATCCCTAAACCTTCTTTGGTTAATTGGATAATATTCTGGTTTATCTCTGCCTTATAAGCCAGATATGTATAATTTTCAACTCTAGTTTTCCCGCATGCTCTGCAAATATATCTTTGATTACCAGACTTGGTTTTTCCATATTTTATCATCTTTCGAATATCACCAACACATCTGCAACACCTAGTCTGGTTTGACTCCATTTTTTTTGATTTAAGGCATTATAAAATAAAAAACAGCCCGAGGGCTGTCTTAATTTTTATGCGATATTACTATAAATATCTGATTTTCTGTAAATGTTAGATGCAATAATTAACCACCAACACATCTGATACATTACCTTAAAAAAATGATTAATAAATTTTATTTCAACTAATCGCACTACTCAGTTGAAACATAGGTAAATACATAGCAACCAATAAAACAGCAACCAAAACCCCAACAAAAAGAATAATGAACGGTTCTAAAACCGTAGTCATTACTTTTGATTGTTGCACGACTTCCTGATTGTATTGTTCGCTGAGCTGTTTAAAGACATATTCAGTCTGATTGGTTTCTTCTGCTACTTTTACGAGGGATATAATTCGATTATCAAAAAGAGGAGTGTTTTTTAAACTCGTGCTTAAACTGTTTCCTTTTAAGATGCTTTCTTCTACTTTTACCAAAGCATCCTGGAGAGGCACAAACTGAATCATTTTTTTTACCATTTGGATACTGTTAAGCAAAGGAACTTTTGCAGTAGTCAGGAGTGTTACGGCTTGTGTAAATTGCGCCAGATACACCTTATTCATAAAAGCCCCAAGAACAGGTATTTTGATTAAAAAGTAATGTGTTGCCCTTTTAAATTTGTGATTGTCTTTGAAGAATTGGGTTGAAAATATAAAACTAATCAGGATTAGTAAAAAGTAAATCCCATAGGTTTTAGTTATGCCAGATAACTTAACAATTACCTGTGTCAGAAATGGTAATTCCATATTGTTTTGTTTGAAGATATCCTGAAACATAGGGACTACATAACTCAACATAAAAATGACCACCAAAACCGCGGTACTCAGTACAATAGAAGGGTAGGTTAGGGCTGCTATAATAATTCGTTTCTGCTCGTTTTTGCGTTCAAAAAAATGACCTAATTCAGCACATACCTGAGCTGTAGTTCCTGTTTCTTCCCCAATTTTAATGGAATAATATTCATATTCGGTAAACGATTTTGAGCTTTGCAGCGCTTCTGAAAAGGGTTTTCCGTTCACCACATCATTTAGAATCGTCTGCATCAGTTCCTTATCATTCGTTTTCTTCAACGATTCGATTATTAAAGAAAGTCCTTCTTTAAAACTCACTCCTGCTTTCAGTAAAACGGCTAGTTCCTGATAAAAGGTCTGTTTCTTTTTATTATTGAAAGAATCTCCAAAAAGAGTTATTTCTTTTTTTAGCAGCTCTTCAATACTGCTGGTTTTATTAGACTGAGCCGTTTTTTTATTTGGGGTATTTTCTATTTTAAAAGCCATTGTCCTGATTCATAAATAAGGTTATATCATTTTTTTTAGAGACAAAGATCTCATAATCGGGAATTTCAGTTTTGGCATCCAGACTAATAGCGTCAACTATACCGGTACTGACTTCTTTTCCTTTAAAAAAAACTTTATTTGGGTTTATTACTAAGTGAATAGTGTCCAGATTTCGCATCGTATATTTTTCCTGAAAAGAATATGCAATGGTATCCAGTTCAGAAATTAAAACGAGCGATTGAGTATCATTATAGTAAACGGCATCATGGGTTTCATTAAAATCCTGCCAAAGCTTTTGCTCAAATAAGGTCAAAGTGCTTGTTCTTTCAAAATTAGACTGGATTTTATGAATTTGTTTTTGAACGATACGCAGCACACTAAATGCCATACCGACAACAATAGCAGTAATTATCATTACCACTATCAATTCTGAAAGTGTAAACGATTTTAATTTTCCTGCGGCCATATTTGTTGTTTTGAAATTGCTTTTTTTGTTATACTGTTAACAGCCGAAATAGTTATTATCTGATTAGAAGAAACAGTTTCAGATTCAATATTAATTTCCCAGCCTTTAAAACTTTCCTGATACGGAATTTTGATTAATTGGTTTTGGATTTCGTATTGCAGTTCGTTAATTCTGTTTTCAACAGAATGCGTATTTTTCGAAAAAGTATTTAAAACCAGATTATTCAAAACCAGGCTAGCAACGATAAATATGATTACAATCAATACTGTTGCAATCAGGGCTTCGATGAGGGTAGCCGATTTTATTTTTTTTAATACAGCCATTTCAAAACAGTTTTTGGATTTTGTTCTAAAAGTATTCCGCCGTACACAGTTGGAACATTTTCATTTTCAATGGTTGCGTTATAGATATGATTTACAAAAATAGACCCCGCCTGATTAGCCAAAAATTGTTTTGTCATAACACTGCCCGAAACGGTACCTTTAATTTCGAAGTTTCCATTGCAATATACCTGACCTTTTATTTTGGAATCTTTTTCTAAAATGACCTGCGTTTTAAAATCCGAGGTTTCTTTTGTCTGAATATAAGAGACAGTTCCCTTTATTACACTTTGGGAGTCTATAAAAATCTGATTGTCAAATGGAATAATCGAAGTTTCATCCGGATTATTTTGATTATCCTGAAAAAGCACCAGGGCAGAAGGATAGCTTAAGATACATTTTTTGCCCATAGTAATTTTTTTTGAAGCTATGGCTTGAAAATTACCGGTAGTTTCATCTTCAATTTCTATCGTTGGCGCAATGAGAATAATATCTTTTAACAAGGAAGATTTTTTGATTTTAATGGATATCTCAGATTTGATAATGATGTTTCCGGAAATACTTTTATTTTCCAGAACAATTGGATTTAAAGAATAATATCCTTTGGTTTTATCCTTGAATGAATTAGTGATTTTTGAACCGGAGTCTAAATTTATATATTCCTGATGATTTAAAAGTTTGTATTCTTTTAAATAATATTGTACAATATCCAAAACTGTTTTTTCAGGTTTTGGCAATTCTGCTGTACTTTTTTTGATAGTGCCATAAATCAATTGAGAGCCGTAATAACTGTTTCCGGCAATGTAACCTGAATTGACACCCTGTTTTGGCAAGTAAGCGTTTCCCCGAATGGCAGTATTTCCAACAACGGTTAAGCCATTATGAGTTTCCTGTAAAAATAGGGTAGGGGATTCCTCTGTATTTAGGAGTGATCCTATGAGAGCGGTTTTAATAAATTTCTTTTTTCGGAATTGGGTAACAGTGATTCCTTTTTGAAAAATTCCCCATTGTGACAAGTTGGTTTGTATAGTTTGATTTTCTTTTTTGATGAAGTCAATTTGTGCAGTATCAGTACTGATTTCTTTTTGTTGCAGTAAATAATGCATTCCGATATCGGCCAGCTGAATATTTTCGACAGCGCCTTTTGACTGCTCTTTCATATAAATAAAAGTGTAGGCAAACAAAATAAGCCCTGCCAGAAGCAAAGCTATCAAAACAGCTATAAACACTGTAAACTGTAAGGCGCCGGATTTAATTTTAAAGATCAGCTTCAATCTCCGAGCATTATAAGGTTGAGGTTTCCTTTGTATTTGACATACACAGATTCCTTATTCCCATCTTTTAGGAAAACTTCATTTTGGGTATCTCCGGTTTTCATATAATAATTCTTTCCATCAATGATAAGAATGAAAACTTTCTTTTTATCTTTTGAATCAGAAATCATTCCTTTATACAAAATTGTTGGCCATACTATTGTTTCCTCAGGTTTCGGCTTTTTGTTTGCTTTTGAAGACTGCGTTTTTTTTACCGCCTTTTCAGGAGCATACATTTTACCTAAAAAAGGATCTCTGTAGTTTACATTAATAGCAAAAGTTTGTCTTTCTTTTATTTTTAATGGTTTAATGGCAAATTCACGATTCTCTACGACATTAACTTCATCTTCAGAAGTAAAAGAAAAAAGCTGATACAAAACACCACCCCATACCAATAATACGATGGGGAGTAAAATGTATATGTTTTTTTTATTTTTCATTAATAGTACTTAAGGATTACTTTGATTTCTTCATTTTTGAATTAGAAGTTGGTATCGTCAATTAATAGTAAAACTAAATACAGAACTTTTTGCACTTGTATTCCCAGCCTGATCAAAAGTTTGTACGTACCAATAATAAGAACCGGCTGTTAAGGTTTTAGAATAAGGGCTGGTAACTTGATCCTTAAATTTAAGATTGGTTAGGGCACTTTCACTATAGACATAAATACTGTCCTTTTCTGTACTTCCCGCTATAGCTGTTCTGCTAAATTGAAAATTGATATTCGTAGCAGTTGTAGTGCTTTTGTCAACAGGATTTGACAATGTGGGAGTATTAGGAACTTTTGTATCTACCAGAATTATTCTGGTGGCATACAATGTTTGTTTGCTTCCGTTGCTGGCCCTTACTTTCCATGTAAAATTTCCATCGGGAAACGTATAATCAAAATTTGTTGTAGCAGCGCTGTTTTCTTTAACAATTTCGTTATTGCTGTCATATATTTGCAGCTGGTATTCGCTTGCACCAATGATACTTTGCCAGGATAACTTTTGAGCTGTGTTTTTTGTAATGAGATTGTTATTAGGTGTTAAAAGTACAACGGTGTTGTTTTGAAAATCATCATTGTTTAAAATTTCAAAAGCCCACGTTTTATAAGCTGTTTCATAACCACTATTTACAGCTTTAATTCTCCATTCATATTTGCCAATGTTGAGTTGTTGATTGTATAAATTTTTAGAGACCAAAGTATCCAGAACGATTTCGATTGGATTGGTAAAATTGGGTTTGGCAATCTGCAGGTGGTATTTATCTGCGTTTTCAACTTTATCCCACGAAAATGAAACACCTGTCGAAAATAAAACACTGTTGTTTGCAGGAGTAATCAAAGTAATTTCCTCGTCTGAAATATCCTCTACAAATAATACTTCTTCACATGAAATAAAGGATAAAAACAAAGCGAAATACAAAAACGGATATAAGTGATATTTATTCATTTAGATTTAGATATAAGATGAAGCAGTAGCTCATCATTAGAATTTATTAGAGACAAAATTGTAGACAGGATTACATATCAAAAAGGCTTTTGCTTTTTTTATCCTCCAGACTTGATTGGGTATTTCCATTACAACTGGTGCTTCCTTCAACAATATCAGCGATGTACCATTGTCTTTTTTGATTCGTTGCCCAGCAAAATCTACTGGTTTGATATCCTACGATACTTTCGGTATTAATATCAATAACGTCAGTTTTCTTGCCGGATTTATAAAGGGCAATCGTATATTTTTTTTCCTGAGAATTAATCAGGTAATAAGCATCAGACTGTCTTATTTTGGTAATTTCATCAACTGAAAGACTAACTGCAATGCTAGTTATAATTTTAGAGTTTTCAGTATCCCTTAACAAACGGAAGACATCTTCGTTATGTGCTGCATTCAGTTCGCTTACCAGCCCGTTTATGTCTAGTATTTTGATAGTGACCAATTCCGGTTTTTTAGGAAGACTGTCTATATACGCCACTTTTGTCTGGTTCTGATTGTATCTGGCTTTAGATTTATAAACCTTATTTAATTTTCGATTAAAAGGTACAATGCCAATCGTAATCCTGATTTTGTTTTCGAGTTTTGGAAGCGTTCGTACAGCAAAACTATTTTCCTGTTTGGTGTTTTTTCGAGATTGCCCGATAGAGCCTAATTCCGGTGAAGAAGTAGCAATTTTATAAGTGTCATTTTTTATTTTGGTGGTCTGGCAAGATAAAAATATAAGTAGAACTAGAGATGTAAATATGTTTTTCATTGTAGGTAAATAAATAAGATGTAAATGTAATAAAAGTAATTGTGTTTATCGTTTTAAAGAAAAATGCCCTTTAAAACTTCTGCCGTCTTCAAGTTGGATGTTATACCAATAATCTGAAGCAGGCAATTGATGGCCTGCGTAAGTACCATCCCAGCCATTTCCAGCGGCATTCATTTCTTTTAATAATTTCCCATAGCGATCGAAAATTTGTATTATTGTTTTCGAATTGGAAATGGAATTTATACCCTTAATATTCCAGGTATCATTGAATCCATCCTGATTAGGTGTAAAATAATTTGGAATTCCTAACACAGCAGCTTCATTTGCAACAATACCACAGCCATTTAAATCTTTTACATAAACAGTATGAATTCCCGAAGGGACATTATTAAAAACATTTCCAGTTTGGTATTGTCCAAATTCATCATCTAAAGAAAATACATAATCTCCAGTGCCAGTTGTCAAAACAGTAATCCTGTTTTCAGATGATAAATCAATAATGTCAACTGTTACTTTTGCTTTATCGGATGCATTTACCGTTATTACCCTTATCCTCGAACATCCCTGATCATTTGTAGCTGTTACTTTGTAAATGCCTTCTTTATTAATGGTTAAATAATATTGGTTTTCATCGGTAATAAGGGCATCGTTAAGTGCCCAGCTATATTTAAAATTAGCCTTTTGGGATTCATCTGTTAACCCGGCATTGATTGTTTTGGTAAAAGTAGGCAAGTCACTGCATACTAGTTCCGTACCCGTTAGTAATATATCTGGAACAGGATTAACTGTAAACGGAATTAAAATGCTTGCAGAACAACTTGGGTTTATAGTATTTATTACTTCTGCTTTTATTTGCTGAGTAACGGTTAAAAAAGGATTGGGAAGCGGACTGGGCAAAGGATTACTGTTGGCATCATAATATCTTACCATCATCCCTGTTTGGCTACCTAAAATAATGTTTTGAAAACTAGTCGTATCAAAAGGATATTTTCCATCTTGTAGCAAAGGATCACTTTCGTTATCACAGGCTGTTGTCATAGTTTTAGAAATAGGAAAGGCTTCAGGAAGATCATCAACAATAAATTCAATTACTGTATCATATGAGCATGATGTTGACGAATTGTTTTTTACGTTTACTCTTATTGTTTGGGAATTAGTAACAAATGGATTAGGTAGTGGACTGGCCAAAGGATTATTATTTTGATCGATATAAGTGACTTGGACATTCGTTAATCCGTTTAACATACGGGATTCAATAGTTGAAGTATCAAAGGCAAAGAACCCGTCATGATTGTCATCACAGTGATTTTTTCTTACTGATTTTACAATAGGTATTGATTCGACATTCAAAGTAATATATCCACCCAGGCCTAAACAGTCATTGTTTATTCGGCTGTCAACACGAATATATATTTTTTGAGAATTTGGATAACCAAAATTGCTGTAATTTGATATATTGGTAATATTGTTTTTTTCGGTTAATGCATCCTCAAGGTTTTTATAATAGGTAATATCTAAGAGTTGTCCCGAAGGAAAAAGAGACAGAACCTCATTGGTAACGTTACTGAAATTGAAGATCGCAATACCATCGGTATTGCTCCCGGAAATCTCATCATCACACTGAGTAAAGAGCTTGGAAAAACTATGAGGGATTTGTGTTGTAGAAACAAGCAGGTTTAATTTTGTTATTTTAAAACAATTATTGATATTACTCACTCTGACATATAGCATATCATTACTTACTGTTGTATTGATATAGTTACTTGTATTCAGGATTGGATTGGTATTGTTCTGTGCATCTATTATCGTTTTAAAAAAAGCAATCTTTTCGTTTATCGCATTTGTAGTAATCTTACTAATAGCTTCATCCAGATTGAAAACACTAAATCCGTCACTATTATCATCACATTGTTTTAGATCCACAGTAACAGGAATTACAGGCATGTCTAAAACTTTAATTCTGAAAGATGTATTTGCGGTACAGTTTGGGTTATCTTTATTAGTAATTTTAACAAAAATAGTTTCTGTAGGTATGGTATTTTCATACAATGCAGGAGTAGGGATTAGCTGCGTAAAACCTCCATCTTTATAATAAGAAATTAAAAATTGAGAGGATAGTTGTCCATTTAGTATCGCAGTTGCTCTTTGGGTTAAATCAAAAGTAATACGGCCATCATTATCTGTTCCGACACTTCTGTTATCGCATAAAGCTAAATCTGGAATCTGGGTTGACAGGCTTGGTGATGGACTATCATTTACATCTATTATAAAACTTGTATAGACATTACAGCTTACATTGGATATGTTAAAGACTTCAGCTTTAATATTTTCTTCCTGATAAGGTATTTTATTTTGGTAAGAAGTAGGTGATGCAATAAGTGTATTGTTAGCAAAATATTTTACTTTATACAAATTAGGATCCTGGCCATTTAAAATGGATAGATCTTGAGTAGTTAAATCAAAAGTATATAAACCATCATTATCACTGTCACAAACAGACATATTGTTAGGTTGTGTTGCTAGGGGTACTTTTGATATAACAATCTCTTTTGTTTTTGTGCTTGTTCCATTTGTACCAGTTGCAGTAACTGATACGGTAAAATTTCCTTCAGTCAGGTAAGTATGCGTAGGATTAATATCTATTGAAGTGGTTCCGTCTCCGAAATCCCAGTCCGCGGACGTAATATTTTGATTTCCGCTTAATGAAAATGTTGTCGCTTCACCAAGGCAGTTGTTTTCAATATCTATCCCAACAACAAAATAAGATTGAATGAATTGTGGAAGGCCGGCCTGTCCCAATCCGGTTCCGAGAGGAATAGCATCTAACTGAAAATCGCATGCTGTACCCAATAATTCAGGTTTGTTAATGACACTAATGTAGTGTGAGTCGAATATTGGGGTATATATTTTCCTGTCAACGGCTAATTGAAGGGCTCCTACCTGATGATCGATGTTATTTGCTAAATAGAGTTGGGTAGCAGTGGCTTGAATATTGGCAGCGGTCAAATCAAATTGAAGCAATTCAAATATATCACGGTCGCCGGTTGTAATGTATGCGATATTGCCAGAAGGTGAAAACTCTGCGCCATAGTTAGCAACTTTATTAGAAACCAATCTAGGATTTGTTATTTTTCCGGTGGCAGAATCAAAATCGAAAAGTTCAATAATGGATTGATAATTACAGCTGATTAATTTCGTACCATCAGGCGAAAATTTTAAATAACCGACAGTCTGATTGATGTTGTTTGAAATAGTAGCACCAATACTGCTTATTACTGGAGTCAGATTTAATCCTGAGGAACTTATTTCGTAGGCCAAGAAGTTATTATTTCCATATTCGTGAATAACCAGCCAATAATTATTGGTTCCATTTTTTTTAACAACAGTTATTTTTTCACACGCAGGGGTTAGTAATGGAATATTTTTTTTCGCCGTAATATTACCTAAACCTCCGTCCAGATTTAAATCTACTTCAGAATATTGGATACCATCGGGATCCGCCAGAGCTGTGGCAGTAAAAATATAATAAATGTTGGTGGATTCAGGTTTCGGAACAATTAAAGCAGCTTGCGAACCTGAACTGCTTCCTTTGAGGCCCTTGCCATTAGGCATGATTTGATGATTTTTGTTCCAGACTCGAATTCCGTCGGTATAAAATAACAACTGTCCTGCAGCATTAGAAATCGTACCACATCCTTCTGCCGTATTCATTTGTCCGTCAGTTATTGCAACAGGACTCCCACTGTTAAAATCTAATCCGGCTTTATTTCCAAAAATCCAGATATTGGCTTCGCCTTGTGCAAAAGAACTAAAAGTGATGAACAACAAAATCAGAAATATGTTTTTCTTCATGTTTAAAAATAAAATATAATAGTCTTAGAGCAGATATAAGGGCGAAATATGATTCTGATTTCACTATTAAATTATAGGGTTAAATTTTATAGTTTTTTTAAACAAATCTATAAAAATAGAATCTAGCTTTGTCAGATTTTATCTGGATTTTTTTATGATTTAGTTGTGATTATTGTGATTTTTTTAATATGATTTGAGTGATAGTTTACTTAATTATTTAGATATGCTTGAGAGCTAATATGTAATATAAAAACAAAAGCAACCCGGTTATGAGTTGCTTTCTTGTTTAATAATGCTTGTGTATTATAGTTGTGGGCACAGAAAAAATTTCTGCACTATCGTTGCGTTGATATATCCAAGCCATCTGGATCTAGCTTTCTCAGATTTTATCTAATTTTTTTGATGATTTAGTTGTGATTATTGTGATTTTTTAATATGATTAGAGTGATAGTTTACACGATTATTTTAGATAGGCGTAGGAGCGACTAAATATAAAACAAAAGCAACTCCATTATGAGTTGCTTTGTTGTTTGATAATGCTTGTGTTTTATTGTTGCGGGTGGAGAAAGAAATTCTGCACTATCGTTGCGTATATTTAAGCCACCAGACATATACCCTAATAATCTTGTTTATAAAACGCCCCAACCCGAACCTCCACAGACTAGGCATTCATCATCATTACCAAAACAACCCTGACATTGAAAAAGAAATGATTTCAGTAACCATTTTTGATCAAAAATTAATTCAATTTTATACGGACTACCATCACTAGCTTCTACATAATATTCAATCAAATCTTTATTCTTTGAAATCGTTTTTACCAATTCAAAATCGAAATCGACATTGTTTAGCACATATTTTTTTTCGAAAGAAAAATTAATAATTTCTCTATTTAAAAGCTCTTTAATAATTTCACTATTATTTCTATGGCTCTTAAATAATTTTAATATAATGTTAAGTAATTCCTTAGATTTCATTGTTCATTTATTAATATGGAAAAAAAATATTTGTGCCCTTAATAGCTTTATTGATTTCCTTTCTACCTCCAGGTATTTGGTCAATATATCGCCAACGTGGGTTGTACAATTGATTAATGATGGCACTATTTGTATTTGCATTTGGAATGGTCTTAGTTAAAGTTTGCTTTAGATTTTCGCTCAAAGCTTTTACTTGATCAGAAGTTAGTACATGAGATTTAAGTAATTTAGTTCCTCCATTTTTATATCCAGCTTCAAGCTCGCGAATAAAGATACTCATTTGTTTTGGGTCCATATATGTTTTTGTGACATCAAATCTCACTCTAGGGCGAAAAGACGCTACTCTAAATGCCGCAGCTTCTAATAATGTTCCTAAAACTAATCCTACCTGTCTCTCAGCACTATTATATGCAGCATATCTGAATGCACCATTATCCGCGTGACACGATAAGCATCCTACCCAATATAAACCATCCGAACCAGTTTCGTTCCAGTTACCGAAATTTTGCGGTAAGATTAAGCCAAAGGTTTTAACATTTGGATTATTCCTTTTACCAATGAGCATTGTGTTAACACTAACTTGTTCATAAAAATAAGTAGAGTCATAAAATGATCCTACAAACTGTGTGGGTGCATCCTGAACGGAGGAAGAATAATAAGAATTATAAGGACGTGAATTACCTTCAGTAATATTTGTGTACATCTCGGAATTCTTTACCCAGCCATTTCCTGAAAAGAAATTGCCCAATTCTTCCCAAAATCCTCCATTTGGATCTAGCCCGTTTACAGGATTATTCCCCATTCCAAGATAAGGAGAACTATATTGTCCCATAGGATCCGGTGATAACCATCTGCCAATCCTACCATCCCAAAGTCTCAATTGAAACGCCTCCATATTGGTTTCAGTATCGAGTTCCTGCCCCTGGAAAGCGTAACGGTAATTCAAAGAGTTACGGTCAGGCAATCTCTCTCCAAAAGGATAATAATCTGCAAACGATTTTACGTCAGGATTTCCGTTTAATTTCTGGATTACCGACCTTACATTACCTAAATGATCGGTAATTTCATAGCTACTTACAGCGTCAGTTCTGTTATAGACACCCAGCCTGCTAAGCCCAAAGATAGGCAAATCTTTTTGAGCTATGGCACTTCCGCTTGGCTGATTGTAGACAGCCATTGTATTTCCGGATAGATCCAGTATATAATATTCAGTATTGTCTAAAGTATAAGCAGAAGAAGTTTTAAACCTTTCTTTTTTGATACGCTGTCCTCTTTCATTGTAGGAGAATCTTACCAAAAGATGTCCATTTTGACTTACTTCTTTTATCAGTCCCTGAGTGTTATAGATGTAATCAATATTTTCTTGGTTGTTGCGGATCATTTGTCCAATGTCATCGTACTGATAATTTTCTGGGGTCGCTTGGTTTGCTAAGTCATCAGGACCTGTCGAATTGACAATCGCATCAGCTACCTTCTTTAGCTGGTTTTTGCCTGTATAGTAATTGTAGGTCAGGTCATCCTGTAAATTCCCCCCTGTATTGGTTCGCTGTAAGGCTTTAATATTTCCATTGGGGTCATAAGTGATTCCTTTCTCCGCCCACGCCGCTGTAGGTGCAATTTGAGTAGTATTTGGAACTGTGGTCCCATAGATAGCTTCAGTTAACCAATTGTTACGATTATAATTATACAAATAGGCTTTCGGATTTGCAGTACCGCCTGAATAATCATCAGGGATAGCTTTGTTGGTCCATCGTGCCGCTTTGATATTTCCGTTATAATCTGTTCCAATAGTAGGAGAGGAGGCGATATTTTTTCCGGTACGCAGATAATCACCATTGTAATAATCGAGTGTCAGTCCAAAGACATCATTAGAATCTCCGCCAGGATCTTTGGCTGCTTCCAGACTTGGATGGTTGATGCTTTTAAGTTGTCCTCCCAGAGTATAAACATAATCGATTCCCTGTGTCCCTTGGGCGATATCCACTCTTTTAAGTTCTCCGGTCTGATAGTAGGAATAATCGGCATGGGTAATAAACGATGCATTGTCTATGGAAGTTTCCACTTTGGTCAATACGTCATTTGCATCATAAGAGTACTGGTGCACGAACCTTTCTGTATCTTTGTCTTTTTGGAATAATACCTTTTTGATATTTCCTACAGCATCATATTGGTAATGAATAGTTTTAGCACCAATGCCTTGGTTGTATTGCACGATCCATTCTGCTCTTCCGTAGATATCATAACTGTACCAGGTGATAGCTGTAACTATTGAAGCCGGTTTTGAGTAGGTTATGGCAACATTACCTGATAGGTTGTTTTGTATATAATCTGTAGATAATATTCCGGCAGTGGATAAAACGCTTGACAAGGTTAAGTTAGAAGGTAATTCTTCTACAAACTGACTGTAGTTTACAGGATGATCATAAACAGTAAAAGTTTGTTCTGTATGGGCAACTGCGTCAAATTCCTCACTTCTTGAATTCCACGTTGTATGAACAACTCCAGATGTAACTGGTCTTGCAAAATCGTCATATTTGGTATATGAAACTTTTGTGTTTTGTGCCTGCAGGGCACTTTGCGAAAAACTGATCTGTCCATCATTACGATATTCAAACCTGCTGGTTCCTTCGTCAGGACTTGTTTTTTCAATTAATTGTCCCAGAGCATCATATTGGAATGTTGAAGCAAAATTATCCGAGCTCATATGGGCTGGTGTTCCTACAATAGTAGCATTGGCAACATACCCGTTAGGCTGTATCGATTTTGTGAGCTCTCCAGTCTCGTTATAAATATTTAAAGCATAATCGTAATAATTTACATTGTATGAAATTCCTAATACGTTGGCCTCATAAGTTGGTACCCCATTAGAAATATATACCTTTGGGTCTGCTGTTGGGGGGGATATAGCTTCTATTCTGTAGGCATGTCCTCCAGTAAGAGGCGTGGAGACTATTTCTCCAGTTTTTAAATCGTAGATTTTGTATTCATCAGATGCATTCTTATAAACGTATCTGCCAGTACTTGGATCCATATAAGATAATCCCAATAGGCTAGGTGAGGTAGTTCCAGCAGGAATATGAACATCAACAAAACCCTGGGTTCCTATAAGCGAAACAACAGGATACGAGACAGCGCCTCCCGATTGGGCAGTAGCTAAAATTTTTCCTTCACCATCAGTAAAGGCAACATTTTCCACCCCGTTAGCATCTACATTTACTGTTTTGTAGAATTTGGTAATTACTTCCTCTCCTTTTGCAGTTACAATCCCGTCATAATAATCTGATCCGTATATATAATACATTTCCTGTGCGGCAGGTACAGTATAGGAGTAGCCTGTCTTCCATTCATTATTAATCTTATTCCCTCCCACTACGTTGATGACATTCTCTGGATTAAGGGTGTCATAATTGGTTTGCGTGTAGGGCTGCGAAGCTGTAGCCTGATAGGGCTCCAGTGTATTGTTGTCGGAATAATAACTAAAAAACGGAGAACCGGAAAATGTTTCATTGCTGTTGGCTGATAAAATTTTAGCAGTAGCGGTAAAAACTCCCCCCGAAGCTCCATTTACACTGAACCCATCCTCCAAAACAATGTCATTCCCTATAAAAGTAATGTTCAATCCAGGGCTTATAACCCCCGAAGCTGTAATATTGTTAGTTACCTGAATAGTCTGGCTGGTTGTAATATTACCAACATTTTTGTTAGCAGGTATATTGGGAATCGTAGGAGCATGCGGAGCCTGAAAAGTCGAATTAAGAAAAGATACCTTGTTGAGGGTAAAAAGATTTGATGGCGCTATAAAAGAGGTTTTATCTGGCCTTCCAAACTTGTCATAACTGGTTTCAGTACCCCATACTCTTTTAGAGACCATATCTTTTGAAAGCGATACATCGGGTTTACCTAAATCGTCAAAATAAGTTCTGGAAACACCTGTTAACCTTCCTTCGACACTATAGGTAATCTCATGTGTCCAGTGATATTCCTTGTCTGAGTTTGGCAAATTAAAATCGTCACTGATAAAATTGGCATCACCATCACTGGTGTCGGTATTATTCAAAACATACTTAACATTATGGGTACTGGGATTTGTACATTGTTGTACATAATAATTAGGATTTCCCAGTCCGTCCTGATCTGCGTCAAGATACCATGTTAAATAGGCATTCGGATTGATTTGATATTGCACACTTGCGGAAGCTGCACTCCAGATATCATTAGAATCAATTTTAGCTCTTAGAAAATATTCTGTCCCGTTGTTTAGGGTTCTCGTTTTAACGGAATTATCTGTACTGGTTCCATTAGCTGTACTCTGCCAATAATAAGTTACTCCTGTTGGAGGATCTTTACGGTCCAGGACTACGCTCTTGCAGTTGCTCACTATTGTAATGGCATCAGTCATATCAGCGCTGGCAGAAACATATACATCATAGGAAAGATAAGTTTGGCCTCTGGTTCTGTCATAGTAGCTGACTTTAATCTGATGTGTTCCAGGTTTCTTCCAGAAAATCTGTGTCATTGTTGCTTTATTGTTTGGTGCGCCACCTACAAATTCGCTAACATCGTAGGGATATATTTCCCATCTAAAATCTGCAAAATCAGTAGGTGAGGACATATCCAGATAATATGTACCTGTACCTCCCAGAGATACAGCTCTGTCTTCTGTATCAATACCGATCGTTTGGGCATTAATTGGGGTAGTGGTTAAAAATAAAACCACAAACAGGAATAAGAAACGAAACAGGACTGGCATATTTTTAGTGTATATCATTTTTATCATTTTAAAAAATTATAAAAAACTGTATAAAGCTAGTTGGCTTGCTGCAGGTATTTATTATTTATCTTATTTTCTTTAATGAGTCTAAACCCTCCCGACAAACCATCTGGAGACGGTTTGCTAATCACCTCTTTGTAAGTTTTAGTAAGCCTTCCTGCTGCATCGTATTCAAATTTTGTACCCAGTCCATTGTTACCAATAACAGCTGTTAACTCATCCCATTCATTGTATACATACCCAGTTATAGAAGAGGATACCGGTCGGATCATCAGGTCATCATAATAGAGAGTAGCTCCACTTGAAGTGATATAAATAGAACAGTCTTCAGCAGGAACTTCTACATAAGCGATCTTTAAAACCCAGCTTCCCGCATCATAGCTTTCGGTAAATGGCAGAATACTGTCGTTGATTTTTAATCTTGCCATAGAACTATTCCATATTGAAAGCCAAACCGAGACTTTATATTTTCCTGCCCTGTGCTGGCCACTTTTCATCGAAACACCAAATTGACTACTAGAGTTAACAGCAATTGAGTTTTTACCAGTATGAGGATAATTTTCGCTTCGGTATGCAGTACTTGAATAGGATATTCCCGGTTCCAGCCATGAGGTTGAAGCATTTAAAACTGAGTATTCACCTCCTGTATAGAACATCTCATTGTAGCCAGCATTACCAGTAACGATTACTTTGGTGTTATTGTCCCCCATTTTGGTAGATGCAAAATTATTATTGATACCCTTCATCTCCAGCGGCATAGAATAATGATTGTAGCGGGTTACCTCTGACATTTGTTTCCACTGTGAAGGCTGGATAACATTCATACCTGCACTGGTTGGAAGGTCCCAGATAAAATTATCATCACCGCTACCATTAACAGCATCATAGCCGGTAAAAATTCCATGGGCATTTCTGGTACCGTTCCAGACAAAGGTTTTGTGTTTTCTCCAAATTTTTTCATTTGCAGCTGTTGCAGGGATATTAGTTCCTGCTATATCCTCATAGGCCCATACATTGCTCCAAGTGGTAATGCCTACACCAGTTTCTTTCCAGGGTTTAGCAGGATCATTTTTATCAAAAATATAAGAATAATTAGCAGCTGTTTGAGAGAGCATGTTTTTATTGTCAATGTTGTCAGTCTTTGAACCCATTTTTTGATACTTCAAGTAAGTGTAAGCAGGAACAATTTTTGTTTTGTAAGATTTCCCATCGCTTGTAGTAGTTGTGCTTTCTGTTACATTTCCAGTTAAGAAATCAAATTTATCATAAGTAGTACTATTGGTATATCCACCATGGGTGATAGTACTTTTTATTAATTTGCTGGGATACCAAATTTTACTGATAGAATTGACATTAGCATAATTTACTAAATAAGATCGATACGATACATATGCCACATTAGGATTATATATGGCAGTTGCAGGATCTGGCTCCTTTATATAAGATTTAGAAATAAATGATTCTTGTTTAGTGCCTAATTCGTCTTGTTTGTCTGCAGGTGTTGCATAATCATTTTTTAAACAATATTGTAATTGGTTTTTTGAATTATAATTTTTTATTGATAATAGTCGTCCAAGTTGGCTCAATCTGTTTTTTATATTATATTTTGTAAAATTCAGAGCCAAGGTCAAATTTAGAGTTTCATTTTGAATTTTTTCTACTACAAAATATTTCCCTAAATTATAAATTGAATTTGCTTCATTTGTATATTCTGGTAAAGTTTCAAAATTATATTCCGTTCTTGAAAATAATTCATTATTACCAGCTGTCTGTTCGACAGAAACATTACTATACATTACTATAGGTGGTGGCAATTCAGAAATATATGGAAGTTTTAAATTGTCAGACGGAACATAAGATATTACTCCTGATGATTTATAATTTACATTTGAGACATCTTTATCAGAACCAATTTTGTTATAATAATAGTTTGATCGTGAAACTAAATTTTCATTCTCAAAAGTATTTATCTGTTTTACCCTTATTCCTCCTCCTTTTCCATAATTTGAAGCACTAGTCGCAATTGTGCCATAATCATCTGATTCATAGTTAATGGTCATTTTAGACCCCATAGGAGTGATTATTTCGCTAAGACTCCATGAATAAGCAGCATTCTTATTGTATCCCCATGCATCCTGATCGTTTAAACTATATGGAGATGAACTATTATTATACTTAAATTGATATTTTGGAAGATAAGATACACCTTTATGCCCTAAGAATTGAACACTATTTAATGTTAATTTTCCTTTGTTAGATCTCTCTGAATGAAAAGAATTAGGAATTAAGGAATAATTATGTTGAAGGTTAATAATTTTTTCAGCTTTTGAATCGACATCTATTCCGTAAAGATCGCTTATATCCAGAATGTTTTTGCTCTGATGTATAGCAATTTCCTTTAATGATAAATCGGTATTAGTATAATAAACTCCTTTAAATTCATTTTTATCCTCATGATTTGAATAATCTAGTTTTTGATTTACTGCTTTGGTCACTTCAAAAGAACGGTTTCTATATAAATATCCATTTGCAGTTAATGTTTGGGACCCTTTATTTTTTTCAAGAATTAGGGAGTTATTTTTAACTAGCACTATTTTATCTAATTTAAGAGAATAATGCGTAGGGAAATGCAAATAAGTGTGTATTCTTTGGTATCCGTTCATATAAAATTTCCAATTACTATTATTAACAGGAAATGGGGGAATGTTTTTATATTTTAAGTTATTATTAAGATCAAAACTGATATAAGCAGAAGAAACTGTCTTAGGATTAGTTGTACTATTAAAAGTAGATGTACCATTAGTAGAGTAGGTATTGAATTTTGTTAAATAGTCTGCGGTAGCATCCTGTCTTATACTTTTTATAAAGTATGCAGTGTGAGTTCGTGTTCTGACTGCATCCAAGTAATAAATTTGTTTTCTTCCTTTATAGTATTCGTAATTGTCAGCTTCAGTTCCGCTTCCTTTAACAATGTTGTTTTTACCGGAGCTACTGTTCCATATGTAGCCGTCAGACCATTTACCATAATCAAATTCTACCCAATAACCATAATCTTCCTTATCAACTTTACCGTTATCATTCTTATCTACATAATCTGGACCCGTTACGGCTGTTAATAGCCAATCTGTAGCATACGGTGTGTTAAGCTGTCTTTCTAAGAATTTAGAATCTTCATTATCCTTATTGCTGAAATTTTTATACCAAATTTCATAATTAATCACTGGTAATGAATAGTGATATGTTTTTCCGTCAACGTCGGTAATCTGATACCCGCCAATGGATTCAGGTTTATAGACGTCCAATTGATTTCTACTCAAATTTAGGGCTTCAATAAAACCATTCATTAATTTAGCATTGCCTGATCGAATTTGTTCATTGGTAAATGCTTCAATATGTTTTCCCGCTCTTTTTCTATGATTATTTTTTAACGGAATATTATCATTTGAAGTTATTTCGTTAAAATTATTACTTTTATTTGTTTTGGCAGCAAGAACTGTTTGAAGCCAATCGCTTTGTTGGACAGTAGAAATATTTGTTCTGTCGATCCTTAGAAAAGAGGAGTTAGTATCTTCAAAATCAAAAAATATTTTGTTATTTAATTTAAGGTCTGTGTCAAGAATATTGTACGGTGATCCATAACTAATGTTATAGTCATAATATCCACTTTCAACACCATTATCCGTTCTGTAAACATTGAATAGATCAGATATTATATCTTCATGGCGTAATTGCGCTTCATCTGTAAAAGTTGGACTAATATTTCCGGAAAGACCTTGTGCCTGTACTTTATAATTATCGTAATTAGGTAGTAATACATTATCACAAAGGTAATTTTTGGCCGAATTTAATACGTTTTCGATATTTGTGACTCCTTCATCATACATAACAAGTTTATTAGTGTCGTAATTTATAGGATTTTTCCAGTCTGGATTTACATTAGAATATAATACACCATTATAACTGGATAGTTTTTCCTTAAAAAGACTGTACTTTATTTTTGTATGGCCATAACTTGCATAAAACCCAAAATAGCCAATTGAATAATTTTTATTGGAGAATTGTATATCATATCCATGTTCCCCAAAACTTGTTGATGCACTGGACAATCCCGTTCCATTATTTCTTGAAGTTGGATTTGGCATAATCGATTCTAAAGCTGCTCCCGTTGAACTATTACTCATTGAATAACTTTGACTTCCGGATGAATATCCTGCCATTATACCAATATTTGTACCTAAGCTTCCATTTTCTGCTGTAATAGAAGCAGGACCATATCCAAGAGTAACACTGCCACCAAAAGTTTTGTTAGAGCCCCAATACGCGCCTACACCAACTTTAATTCCATTCATATCTGCACCAATTCCAACATTATAATAATTTAGTTCTCCTCCTTGATCATACATTATTGAATAATCATCTCCCTGGTCAATATCGTCAGCATAACCGTTTATATTTCTATTGATAGCCCCAGGATTGAGACTCCATCCAAGCCCTACCCATGAAGCTTCCTGATCCATTGCTATACCAGCATGATAGGATAATGCTAGCGGGTATCCGCCTTCTGGGCTGGGTATATTGAGCAAGGGCAAAACATAAGACATGTCCCCTGTAACTAAATTAACCATGTCAGCTGCATCAACAGGTTCAAATGAAGCTGCTTCAAATGAATTTGGTCCGTTATTATAGGCAAACAAATTATTAGGTAATAAGGTTGGAAAAAAGATCAATAAGAAAAAAGTAGCAATAATACGATGGAGTTTTTGGTATTTGGTCATGGTTGTTATTTTAAAAACGTAATTGGGGTTCGTTTGTCAAGGCTTTGGAATCTAGTTTAAATTTAATGTCCCCGGTGTCAAGTCCTAAGTCTTGAACAACAAAATTGAGGTATTCCTGGTTCATGTATTTATCTTCACGGGGGTACACAATCATGATGGAGGTAGAATTGCTCATGCCGTACATTCTGGGATAAATAAAATCAGCAAGGGCAAGGGTGTCTTCGGCAGGAGTGTAAACATGTAGCTTCTCTTCCATACCAAAAGCCAGTTCATTGACCATTTGCCCGAATTTGACTTTGTCCTGAGAAACACCGCTTAATAATTCCTGATCATTTTTAGACATGGACAGATTGAAATAGAGGTATTGGCCATACTGTTTTCTAAGTTTATCTACCTGTGCAGGATTAATTTTGTCAGCTAATTCCTGATTAACTAATAAATCGGTTGGTCTGTATTGTAATACATAGTCGACTCCTGACACTGTTTTTTTGTAGTAGTAGCCGTTGTCTTCATCTTTTAGATACTCATTCATTTCCTCAGCCGTCTCAAAAGTTTGAGTGCAGGAAGAAATAAGCAACAATAAAAAAAAGGGTAAGAGTTTATTTTTTATCATATTCAGCATTCAATCCTTTTAATACTTCTTCTGTAAGGTCGGTTGATTCGACAGCATACATGATGTTTCCGCCACCGCTTGCCCCAAATATGATTTTGTAATTGTGGTCTTTTCCGTATTCTTTGATGTAATCGTTAATATCGTTAATTACGGTTTGGGTTACTTTTTTGTCTTCCTCCTGTATTTTTTTCTGGATAGCTTCCTGATAACCGTTAATTTGCTGCTGTTTGTTGCCCAGTAATTCCTGTTTTAGTTTTAATTCTTTCGGAGACAAAGAAGCTCTTTCCTTTTCGTAATTTTTTAATTCATTTTGCCAGTTTGCCACTAATGAATCTACATTTGCTTTCATTAAAGCGGCTTTTTTGTCAAAATCTGCCTTAGCGATTTTTGTTTTACTGTAACCTGTAATTAATTTGTTTACATCTACATACACTAATTCTGAACTGGATTTTGCAAAATAAATGGCGACAATACTAATAATGATTGCTGAAATGGATGCGTAGAAAGGAATTTGTTTCATTTTGTATTAAGTGAATTTTGTATGATTTTATGCTGTATAATAATTTTGTCAAAAGATTTCATTAAGAGAATATCTTTACTTGTATTAAATATTAGATTATTTTGAAGATACAGCAGCTTCAAGTTTTTCTATACGTGCTTCTTGTTTAATGATATATAGTGTAAGTTCTTCAATTTTTTGAAGAAGTTTGGCATTCATTTCTCCCAATAGAATTCCATTTTCTTCTACTTCGCAGGCTGAAGGAATATTTTGTAAATGCCCGTTTGTATTGATATAATTTTCTACCTCTGTTAAAGTAGGAAGTTTATAATTTTTGGCAAAGACGAAATCTGGCCATCCAGAAGATCCATATTCTTTAACTTTAATCTCTTCCGTAATAAATCTTCCTTTAACTGCCATTGTATAACCGGCTGGTATTACATTGGTATTAATCCCTAACTGATCAGTGTCAAATTTTCCATAAATGAGAGGGGTCGCAGTTTGACTATTATCAATATATAAGCGATTGCTTCCAGTCTCGTTTTCACCTGCAGTATTTCCTATAAAAACATTATTTGAGCCCGTCATGTTATTGAAACCAGCTTTGTATCCTAGAAAAACGTTCAAACTTCCATATGTGTTTCCGTATCCTGTTTGAGTACCGATAAATGTATTTCCATTTCCGTTAATGTTAGCGGATCCTGATTCCTTACCAGAAAAAACATTATTATTGCCGTTTATATTTTTATACCCTGCTTCATGACCCGAAAAAACATTATTGCTTCCTCCAACATTACTTCTGCCTGACTCGTTGCCTAAAAAAAGATTTAAAGATCCAGAGTAATTTGCCGTTCCAGAGACATATCCAATAAAAACATTATTTGATGCATTATTTGATTTTCCTGCTTGTGTCCCTACAAATACATTTTGGCTTCCTGATTGATTCGCATTTCCTGTATCTTGTCCTAAAAATACATTATAATGTCCAAGTGTGTTTTGCAATCCAGATCGATAGCCCATGAAAACATTGTAATTTCCAATATTGACGGCTCCTGCTTGTTTTCCAATAGCAACATTATGTGTTCCGGAATAACCACTCTTAGCTCCCAAAGATGTATTATTAGTTCCTCCACCAAGATTGGCATTATCTCCCAAGGCTGTATTCTGTGCGTTTACATTTGAATTAAAAAAAATCATACTTATAAGTAATAGTAATTTTGATTTCATTTTCAGGTTTTTTATTTATTATTAATTGAGATCTATCGAAAAGGTATTCTATTATTGTTAATAAGTGTTAAAACAACGCTAATTAATAAAAAAAAACTTATATCTTTTAAAAAAATAATAAAGAAAATGTGTGAAATTTTAGAATTTAAACTTAAGTACCTGTAAGATAATGCTTTGTAATTTGGTGTGAAGGGAAAAAATTGAAAGAAAAATAGGGATTGATATCGTTACAATATAAGTGTTCAATAAATTGAAAATAATTTTAACATTTTTTGATATGTTAAAAAAAAACAATCTTTTTTTAACAAGTTATGTAATACTATTTCATATTATAAATTATTAATTACATTTGCGAGCAATGTTTTCGAATATCAAGAAAAGTAAAAATGAATAAAAAACTCCCTTCGTTCAATCTACAGGAAATGTTGATAGTATTAGCTATTATAGGAATTCTGTTATTAATAGCATTGCCTAACCTGATGCCGCTTATAACAAAAGCCAAAAGTGTAGAGGCACAGGTACAGCTAAAGGCGATTTATAACGCAGAGAAGCAGTACTATTTTATGTACTCAAAATACAGCAGCGATTTTACAGAAATAGATTTTGAAGCACCGAAAACAACAAAGGACAATGGCAGTGCAAATTATACTTACGAAATTGTACAATCGAGCAATAACGAATTTAAAGTAAAAGCGACTGCAATTACCGATTTTAATGGGAACGGGGTTTTTAATGTTTGGGAAATTGACCAGAATGGTGTTCCAAAACAAATTGTTGCCGACTAATGTGGGTTCTGAAACTGATACTTATCTTTTTGCTTTTTACTATTTTATATCAGGATTGTAAAGACAGGCTGGTCTATTGGTTTCTATATCCCATGGTAGGCATTCTGTCTTTGGCAATACAATATTTTATACTGCCTGTTAATTCAATATTGTTGAATATTGCTACGAACCTTACGTTGGTTTTGTTTTTATTATTGGTTTGTTATTTATATACTAAACTAAGAAAAATAGAGTTTAACAACTCATTCGGATTAGGTGATGTGTTGTTTTTTGTTTTCATTTCATTCACTTTTTCAACAATTTCCTTCTTTGTACTTTTTATATTTTCATTGTTTTTTTCACTTTTGCTGCATATAGTTTTGTCGCAAAAAGACAGGGAAAAAACAGTTCCATTAGCCGGCTATATGTCGTTATTTTTCGGAGTCGTTTATGGGATGACTTTTTTCTGTGAAAGTAACTTTTTATACGCTTGTTAAAAATGACAAATTTTGATATTCCAATAGAGTTTCAGCAGCTGGTTAGATCGGAGCAGGCATACCATTACAGAATAATCCCTGCAGGTAAATCAGACGGTTTTGTGATGTTAAAAACAGATACTGAAAATATTGAAAGCCTTCAGAATGAGCTGGCAGTTTTATTGAATTTTCAAATCAGACTGGAGAAAGAAAGCACTGAAAATATCAATCGCTATTTAAGTACCAATTATCGTAAAACAAATTCAAACAGTGTTTCAGACATTCATTATACGAATGATTTTCTGGAAAAAATTGTGGTAAATGCAAAGGAAATCGGGAGCAGTGATATACACTTCGAACCTTATGAAAAAAATGCCCGTGTGCGATTCAGGCTCGATGGAAAACTAAAAGAGCAATTCCATATCTCAACAGAAGAATATCCCATTATAGTCAATAAAATAAAAATCAGGTCCCAGCTTGATATTTCTGAAAAACGACTGCCTCAGGATGGCCGTATTACCATAGTAACAGACATTGAAGATTTTGATATAAGGGTATCTATTTTGCCTACACTTCATGGGGAAAAAGTAGTTTTGCGTATTTTGAGTAAAGACACAAGCCACATTGATATAAACGCTTTAGGTTTTACCGATAAAGAATTAACAGCCTATTTAGAGAATATAAAACGGCCAAATGGAATTGTACTTATCTCGGGCCCAACAGGATCCGGAAAAACAACGACTTTATATGCCACTTTAAAAAAATTAAACCTTCCCAATACCAATATTCTGACGGTTGAAGACCCGATTGAATATACATTGGAAGGAATTAATCAGGTACAGTTAAAAGAAAATATCGGGCTTGATTTTGCTACTACCTTAAGAACATTTTTAAGGCAGGATCCGGATATTATTATGGTGGGTGAAATCCGTGATGTGAATACGGCCAATATGGCTATCCGTGCTGCATTGACAGGACATTTAGTTTTGTCTACCATACATACTAATTCGGCCTGGGCAACAGTTTCCAGATTAATAGATATGGGTATTCCGTCTTTTTTGATTGCCAGTACCTTAAACATTAGTGTTGCACAGCGTTTGGTCCGAAAATTATGTAATTCGTGTAAACAACAGGAAGATATAGGTTCTGCGATATTTCCGAGTGGTTTCGAAATACCAGATAGTCTCACTAAACATCATGTTGCCGTTGGCTGTGAACAATGTTATCATACAGGTTATTCGGGAAGAAAAGCAATTTATGAAATTATCCCTATAGATAACGAACTTTCCTCTTTGATTAAAAACAATCAGTTGATGATTGATCAATACATTGAAGAAAAAGAAATTTTCACCCTGAAAAAAAACGCCTTATCCTTAATAAGGGAAGGAACAACATCCATTGAAGAAGTTTTTTCCTTACTCTTATAAATTTTAATATTACCAAGTTACAATTTAGCCTTATTCATGAAAAAAATATCCATCATACTTTTACTTTTTATTTTTCAATTTTCTTTTTCGCAGGAAAACAGGATACAACAGCTTAAGAACAATATTGAAGCGATCAGTGCTGACGTACCTGGGCTAACAGAAAAAGTAAACATCAATATCAGGGAAGCTTCCCTTTCCAGTTTTTTATTGGCTGTTTCCCAAGTGCATAAATTAAACATAAGTGTTGCTCCTAATTTGGAGCAAATAAATGTTGTGAATAATTTTAGCAATGTAAATGTGGGAGACCTGCTATTGTTTTTATGTAAAGAACATAACCTTACGATTGACTTTTCTGGGAGTATAATTGCGATCAAATCATACGAAAAACCAGTTGAGAAAAAGGTTGAAAAAATATTTGAAGTTGAATACCAGTCTTCTGAGAATTTGCTTTCGCTTAATTTAAAAGAAGATGCGCTATATGATGTTTTTAAAAGAATTACCGATAAAAGCGGTAAAAATTTGGTATTTGCCCCTGGACTCGAGAAGCAATTATTGACTGTATACATAAAAAATATGCCTTTTGATGCTGCTTTAGATAAATTAGCTTTTTCTAATAATCTGAGTGTAACAAAATCAAGGGATAATTTTTATATTTTCGATCAGCTCGA
>NZ_JAADZV010000003.1 GCF_010645075.1 Flavobacterium limi | reverse complement strand
GGTACCTTAGCTCAGATGGTAGAGCAATGGACTGAAAATCCATGTGTCCCTGGTTCGATCCCTGGAGGTACCACAAATGCTCGGATGGTGAAATTGGTAGACACGCTGGACTTAAAATCCAGTGGACAGCAATGTCCGTGCGGGTTCAAGTCCCGCTCTGAGTACAAAAAAAACTTCAATTGGCTAATGCTCATTGGAGTTTTTTTGCTTAATAGAATCACCTGCCTTGAAAACAGAAACTTCGGTATCCCGTACTGCGTTAGGCATCGAAGAGGAATGCTTTTGTGAGTCCGTAGATATTCTGTATCATACCCCAAACCTGCATGAACAAAAGATACAGCGGACAGCCCGGCCCACAGGGAAATGCTATAAGTATTATTACGGGAAAGTTTTAAATCAAACAAATAATATTTGAGAACATTTGAATGATTAGATATTGTTCAAAAAAAGCGGATCATTTATAATCCGCTACTGTAATAAGCTTAATGTTTATATTTTTCTAAGCTGAAATGCTCACTTCTTACTTAGTAAAATGCTTTTTCAAAATCTGAATCCTGATTTTTGGATTTTTTTGAGGGTAAAATAGAATCACATTTGTCTTTTTTAATTACCGGATTCCAATCTTCTTCAAGATTAATTGCAGTTGTTGTGCTGGCTGCGAATATTTTTTCTTTGGTGTATTCAGACACTTCGGTTTTATTTAACTGCTTCGACCATGAAATACGATTATCTGAATTTGATCCTGGGCCAAAACAATCATATTCAGCATAGAAAGAAGTTTTCCAGTTTTCATAAGCTTTATTTTCCGGATCTTTAGACCAGATCGACCAGCCATCAGGAATTATAACTGATTCTTCGTAACAATGTATAAAAACAGTATTTGCACCAGCTCCCCAAGGTCTTCCAAGTGACACTTTTGAAATCGCTGCTTTAGGATATTTCATGATGACACAGTCTTTGAATACAAAACCATATTTACTTTTCCCCGCTTCATGGTTTCCGGCAGTGATATATGAATCTTTTTTGCACTGGATAACACAATTTTCAAACAAGGCTATTCCTGCGCCAAAAATGAAGTCTGTCGTTCCATCAATTATGCAATCTTTAATGTATGACCTTTTGTTGGCTTTAAGGTAAAATGTATCCTGAAAACCGCTCATTTTGCAATTGTGAAAAATACCTCTGTCACCGTTTACCATTAACGCTACTGCCTGACCACCTTTTTTATATTGAGGTAGCTCACTGCTAATGGTATTTTCAAACGTTATATTTTCTGCAAAAAAATCATTTGCTTCAATTAGTACACTGAATGATTTGCTTGTACCTCCTGCTATTTCGGCATAATCATCATAAGTAAGAATAGTATTTTTATATGATTCACCTATTAAGGATACATTTTTCTTTCCTGCTGTTAGTTTTAATTTCTCTTTATAAATACCAGGTTTTACAAAAATGATAGTCCGTTTGGAGCTATTATCAGGTACTGCATTAAAGGCTTCCTGAACTTTAGTGTAATTACCACTTCCATCAGCAGCTACGACAATATCATAAGCATTTTTGTTTTTTTGAGCATTTAAAGACATGCTGAAACCAATAAGTAAGAAATAAAAAGTAAGTAAAGTTTTTTTCATGTTAGATTTATTAATGATAAAGTTTAAAAATAAAATTTCCAAGGAATAAAAATTGTTTACACCTTGGAAATTTATAAAAAGAATTGAAATATAACTAAGAAATGCTGTTTTTTACTTTATGTCCAAATACTCCGAAATAAAGAATGATTACAAAACATACCAAAGGAATAATATACCCTGCCTGAATATCGTCATGCTTCATGTCAATTAATGTTCCCATTGCGTAAGGAAGTATTGCTCCACCAACAATTGACATTACCAGCCATGATGAACCCGTTTCAGTATTGGACTTTAAACCTACTAATCCTAATGAGAAAATAGTTGGGAACATGATAGACATGAAAAATCCAATTCCACCAAGAGCATAAATAACTACGATTCCGGATCCGTAAATGGCTACTAAACAAAGTAAAATATTGGCGACACAATAGATGGAAAGCAAAACATAGTCTTTTACGAATTTTAAAAAGAATGTTCCGCTGAATCTACCGGCCATAAATAAGAATCCATAAATACCAAGATAATAAGCAGCTGTCTTTTCGTCTAAACCAGCTTCTTTTTGAGCTATTCGAACAAAAAAACTAGTTACACAAACCTGAGCCCCTACATAAAAAAACTGTGCTACAACTGCCCAACTCAAGTGTGAAAATCTTAATACAGAGAAAAATCCAGGTTTAATTTCATTTTCTGTTTGCTTAGATTTCATTGATGGCAAATGCATAAAATAAAATATTACAGCTACTAAAACCAAAATACTGCCTAAAATGATATATGGCAATTTAACTGCAGAAGCCTCTTCTAATAAATAAGCTGTTTTTGTAGCATCTGACATTGCAGCCATTTCTTCTGGGGTATAGTTGATTCCTGAAAGTATAAAAATACCTCCCAAAACAGGTCCTAACATAGCTGCTAAACCATTAAATGATGCAGCTAAATTTAATCTAAATGAAGAAGACTCTGCAGGACCTAAAATAGCAGCATACGGATTAGCACTTGTTTCAAGAATTGTTAATCCACATCCGATTATAAATAGAGCAAATAAGAATAATTCATACGTTCTGGAGTTAGCTGCAGGTACAAAAAGAAATGCTCCTGCTGCAAAAACCAGTAACCCTGTTATAATACTGTTTTTATATCCTATTTTTTTAATAATCATCCCCGCAGGAATAGCCATTACAAAATAAGCAAAAAAGATAGCGGTATCTATTAGTGTAGACTGACTGTTATTAAGTTGACAAGCTTTTTTTAAGTGCGGAATCAGGATACCGTCAAGACCGTGTGCCATCCCCCAAAGGAAAAATAAGCTGGTAATTAAAATAAAAGGCAAAAGATATTGATTCCCTTTTCCAACTTCTGTTGGTACTTCATGTTGGTCTCCCGTTTGGTTAGTTACTTGCATAGTTAGATTTTTTTTAAAAGTTCAAAGCCTCAAAGGCTCAATGTGGCAAAGATTTTAGGTTTTGGGTTCAAAGCAAAGAAACCTTTGTTTCTTTGTTACTTTAAACCTTTATCTCAAAAGAATTATTTCTTTTTTACTAATAAAAGGTGATCACAAACCAAAACCACTTCACCTCGCTGGTTGATGATTTCTACATGTTCGGTCACCGTTCCCATATCCGGTTTTTTGGCTTCTCCTTTTTCCGAAATCGTAATTTCTGAATGAATGGTATCGCCAATATGAACCGGTTTCACAAATCGCATTCGGTCATAACCTTTAGAAAAAGCTTCCGGATTTATTTCAGAAGCAGTCAGACCGATTCCGATGCTGAAAACCATTGTTCCGTGGGCAATTCGCTGACCAAAAGGCTGTGTCTTGCACCATTCTTCATCCATATGATGCGGAAAAAAATCTCCGGTATGTCCTGCATGAACCACAAAATCGGTTTCGGTTATAGTTCGGCCTAATGTAACTCTTTTATCATTAAGCTGGTAATCTTCAAAAAATGTTGATTTGAAATACATGTTTTTAGTTTTTTTAGTCCTTAGTAATTAGTCCTTAGTGATTAGCTAATTACTATGGACTAGCGACTAATTACTTATTTATAATATTGTTTTGGGCGTTTTAACACGCTTTCCGCTGTATCTTTTTTGGCAGAAAAAGCCAAAAAAGGATGCCGCTTCAATCGTTAACGCAGATATCCGTTTTTATAAGTCGTTTAGTGAAATTGCTCCTTTTTCATTACTAATGTAACAAGCTTCCACAACTTTCATCGTATCCAGAACATCCTGAACGCTTGCTAATAATTTGTCGTCAGAGCCTTCTTTAAAACGCATCAAATTTGACATTGTACCAATGAAGGCCTCCGGAAACCAGGAGCCTTCCAAATTGATTTTTTCCCATTCGTAGTTCCCATCCTTTTCTAAAGCAACTTCAAATTCATCCGGCATACCATCAGGATAATTCATCAATAAGCCCATTTTGGCTTTGATTGCACCTTTTGTTCCTTCCCATTTAATGTAACTTTCTTCGTGCTTGGGACCAAAATGATGATCGTGATTGGTATTGATAACCACACGCATCGAATTACCGTAATCCAGAATAATAGAAGAACGGCAGGATGATAATTTTTTCAAAGGATGATTAGTCGTTTTAGCATAAACACCTTTTGGGTTTCCTAAAAACGAACGAATACAGTCAATATAATGTACACTGTGAAAAAGAATCTCCAATCTTGGATGTTCCTTAATCAACGGGAATAATTCCCAAGGAGTATTTACAGTTACTTTAACTTCCATATCATACAGATCACCAACAATCCCCTGATTGATCATATAGCGTGCTGCACTCACAAAAGAGGCAAAACGTAACTGAAAATTAATCCCGGCAACTAATTTTTTACGTTCGCAAACGGCTACTATTTCTTTGGCCTGTGCCAAATCATTTCCCATTGGTTTCTGAATCAGCACTGCGGCACCATCCGGCAATTGCTCTAATATTTCAATGTATTGATCAGGCAATACGGTAATGTCATAAACAGCATTGGATGGAGCATTTTTTACAGCCTCGGCTACGTTTTCAAAAACATTCGGAATGGCGAATTCTTCAGCCATTGCGTGTGCTTTTGCCACCGTTCTGTTTGTAATTCCGAAAACTGAAAAACCAGCCATTTTATATGCCGGTAAATGAGCATCTTTTACAATACCGCTTGCACCAATAATAATAATGGGCTGCTTTGTTTCGGGAAGTAAAGGTTTATATGGAATATTCATATCTATTCTATTTTTTGAATATTATTTTGTGTTTCTTCTAATAATTGTGCTGAAGTAATATCGCTGTTGATTGCTTTTAAAATCATATGATCGATAAACTCGCACACTTTTGGCCAAATTGGTGTCTGCGGCAGGGTAAATGCATTCTCATGCAGCATTTCCAGTTTATGATAAAAGGGTATCAAAGCATTAATTTCTTCATCTTTCCATGTCGATTTTCTACAACCAATGCCGCCTTCTTTTGTCAATAATTTGTCACTTTCAGAAGTCGTTGCAAAACGTAAAAAATCATAAGCCAGTTTTTTATATTTACTTCCTGAGCCAATAGTATACAACCAATAGACATTCAAAGATGCCGTTTTATGATTGGGATCGGATGGGAGTGAAGTGATATCAATTTTTCCCTTTACTTTCGATTCTTCAATCACTTGCGCCATCGAAGCAAATCCGAACCAGTTGATAGCCATTGCAGCTTCTCCTTTGGCGAAAGCCAGACCTGCCTGAACCGAATCAAATTGTTTTGACTTAGGATGAACAGCAGTGGAATCGTTTACCATTTTTCTGTAAAAGTCCAAAGCTTCAATTGCAGCTTTACTGTAAACGCTGATTTGATTTTTATGATTGATTAATGACCCGCCACGTGTCCATAATTGCAGGCAGAAATCAAAAACCATATTGTGTCCGTCCGGATAATTGGCAAAAATGCATCCATAAAGGTTTTCTTCCGGCCGATTAAAGAAAGAAGCAATTTCCATGAACTCTTTCCAGGTTTTTGGTGTGGAAAGTTCGTAACCATACTGCTTTTTAAAATTTTTCTGCTCGTTTTGATCTTCGAATAAATCCTTTCTGTAAATCAGACATTCCGGGCCATCATGAAACGGAAGTCCATAAGTGCCGTTATCCAGTTGCTGCAATTTTAAAAGCGATTTATGCCAGCCGTAAGGATAATTTTCCGGTGGATTTGAGGCTATAAAAGAATACAAATCCAAAACCGCTTTTTCGTGTACAGCATCATAAATCCAATCAGTATTGAGGTGGGCAATGTCCCATTTTCCTTCTTTTAAACCTTTTTTTGTAATAGTGGTTTCATACAATTCATGAAGCTCCAGCGGTACCATTTCTGCTTCAATTTGAATATTGTTTTGAAGGCAAAATAAATCCCACAGCTTTTGAAGTGTCGTTTCAAAAGGATCAAATTTCCGGACAGCGATTCTTATTTTTTCCATTACGATTCTATAAATTCCTTAATAATTCGCTCGTTGTCCTGTCCTAATTTCGGGGAACCTTTTCTCGACGTGAAAATTTCACCGTCTATTCTAATCGGGCATCGGGTGGTTTTATAATTGTAACTATCCAGCATTTCGACTCTCTGCGTAAAATTCAAAACCTGAAATCCCTCTTCTGCAAAAAGCTGTTTATAATTCAAAACTTTGGCACACCAAATATCTGCAGGCTCTAAAATATCCAGCCAATATTGGGTTTCCTGAGTTTGTAAATGAGAAGCTAAAATATTTTTTATTTCATCTCGTAGTTCAAACTTGTTTTCAGGAAATTGCAGTAATTCATCACATTTTAAAAGTGAAGCCAAAACCGGAATGGATCCCATCGCCAAAGCTAAATAACCGTTTTCGGTTTTGTAAATTCCATAAGGAGCTCCTAAATAAGCGTGCGCATTATTCGATTGAGTTCGTACAGGTAATTCACCTCCGTCGTTAAAATAAGTCGTAATTGTTTCAAACTGAAAATCAAAAGCCGATTCCAGCATACTTACCTGAACTTTTGCTCCTATATTATGAGTTGCTTTTCGGTACAAAGCTGCTAAAATTCCTTGTGCCAGATGCGCACCCGCCAACATGTCGACAATTGATAATCCCATTGGCATGGGACCATCATCCTGATTTCCGCTTAGCCAGGTTAAGGCCGTCAAAGATTGTAATAATAAATCCTGTCCCGGCAAATCTTTTAAATCCGATTTTGTACCATAGCCTGAAATTTCGGCATACACTATATTTGGATTAATTTTTTTGACTTCATCATAACTCAAACCCACGCGTTCCATCACTCCGGGTCTGAAATTATGCATGACAACATCAGCTTTTGCCAGTAATTTTTTTAATTTTTCGAGTTCATTTGTTTGTTTAAAATCAATTGCAAATGACTCTTTATTTCTGTTGATGGTATGAAAAACGGATGATTCCCCATTCATAATCAAATCAGAAGTATATAAGGTACGGCAGATATCCCCTGTTCCCGGTTTCTCAATTTTTATCACGCGCGCGCCCAAATCAGCCAATCGCAAACTCGCTGAAGGGCCGGAAAGAAACTGGCTAAAATCTACTATTAAATAATCTTCTAATGGTTTCATCCTGCTAGTTTAAAAATTGTTCGTGTATTGTTACATTATCTTCGCCCACCTTAGGAGCGGCTTTGGTACTGGTCAAAATTTCTCCGTCTAATTGTATCGGACTTCTGGTAGTAACCAATTTTTCTCCAGCCGAATTTTGTACGGTTTGTTTCAGTTGCAATTCATTCACAAAAGGCTGGCTGTCTAATTCCTCATAATTAAGCACTTTTCCACACCAGATTCCGTTTTTCTGCAATGCCTCAATCCAATAATCGGCTGTTTGGGTGTTTAGTTTTTCGGCTAATAATTCCCTGATTTCATCTCTTTGAGAAAACCATTTGTGTTTATCCGTATATTTTTGGAAATCGATTTCTAAAATACTTCCAATAAAAAGCAAATCGCCCATTGCAAGAGAAATATATCCGTTTTTAGTTTGATAAACACCATAAGGCGCACTTAAAAATGCATGAGCACTTCCTTTGACATCGCTTCTTTGTGGCTGTTGTCCGCCATCATTTAAGTAAGAAGTTATTGCTTCAAACTGCACATCCAAAACGGATTCCAATAAGCTTACTTCTACCAAAACACCTTTTCCGGTTTTAGCTCTTTTAAGTAAAGCTGCTAAAATTCCCTGAACGAAATGATTTCCGCACATTAAATCGGCTACAGCCAAACCAAACGGAACTGGTCCCTGACTTTTTCTGCCACTTAACCAGCTTAATCCCGAAAGTGACTGCAAAAGCAAATCCTGTCCCGGTTTATTTGCCCAAGGACCTTTGTCTCCGTAACCCGTGATAGTTCCGTAGATTATTTTCGAATTAATATTTAAAGTTGTTTCAAAATCCAGTCCGATTTTTTCCATCACACCCGGACGGAAATTATGGGTCATAATATCTGCCTTGGCGATTAGTTTTTTGACTAAAACCAAATCATCCGGATTTTTAAGATCAGCTGCGAAAGATTCTTTATTTCTGTTGATCGTATGAAAAAGCAGACTGCTGTCATCAACAAAAAGATCTTTGATACTCAACTGACGGCAAGCCTCGCCTTTTACAGGACGCTCGATTTTTATAACCCTTGCCCCTAAATCAGCCAGTTTTAATCCTGCAGAAGGTCCTGCCAAAAACTGGCAAAACTCTAAAACAACTAATCCTTCTAATGGTTTCATGTTGTTATAAGTTTAAAGATTTTACGTAAAGTGCATCCATTACTTGTAAAACTTGTTCTTCGTTACCGCCATTCATTAAATAATCGCGAACGACATCGCCTGCATGATCCTGAAAATACATGTGACCGGAATACCTTGGCCTTAAAAAAGCTCTTTCTAAAGCCGGTAGAGTATTTTTAAAATAATCATGTGTTATACCGTTGATTCGGTCATTTTTCCAGGCTTGTAAATGTCCCGGCTGTCCGCCATTATCGGCAAAAATATTCTGTTGTACCTGTGATGATCCCGTAAATTCAGCATATTTTACAGCTTCAGGAATATGCTGGCTAAAGGATGAAACGGCTAAACCTGTTCCGCCAAGAGAACTAATCATCGACTTTTCATTCAATTTAACTAAGTCATAAAAGTGAAGTAAATTTTTGCTGTAACCAATTCGCGAATAATTAGAATATCCGTAAGCAAAAGGGCAGTATGCAATTTCATCTGAATTTACCATCGCTTCATAAACCTGAATCGGGTTTCTGTTGAAATTTGCAGGATCCATTAACTGAGCCAGTTCTCGATGCATTTGCAAAGCCTTTCTTCCTGTTTCCACAGAAATTACTTTTTCCTGAGACTGAAAAGGATTTTCGCCTAAACTGCAGCAAAAAGAATAAAAAGTCATCAATGAATCTACCGGAATCCCTGCAAAAGCAATCAATCCTTTTTTAGCTAAAGCCAATAAATCATCATAAGTCTGAGGAACATCCAATCCCTGTTTTTCTAAAATATCTAATCTCGCAGCAGCAACCGGAGTCGCTGCATCAATTGGCAACGCCCATAATTTATTATGAAAAACGTAACTTCCGTATGATTTACCAACGGTATTAATTTCCTGATCTTTTATATATTCGGCAGAAAGATGATCTGATAAAGGCAAAATTGTTTTGGTATCCGCACCGAAACCGGTCCATGGATGATCGATAACCAATAAATCAAATCTTTTGGCTAAGTCTTCAATCGAAGCATCTGCAAATTCCTGTAAACTCCTTTTTTCCCAACTGATTTCTATGTCCGGATTCAACTCTGTAAAACGCTGAGCTGTGGCAACCATTGGCAATAAACCTCTGGTGTGATTCCACGTAATCCCTTTTAGTTTTTTCATTTTATAATAATCTGAATTTAATAAATGTGATTTTCACATTTACAAATATAGAAATTAGATTCGAACGCCATGATTATATATTTATTTTTTGGCAATTCCTTTAATTGTTTTTTATATTTTGTACAAAATACATATAAAATGTGATATTGTTTTTGATTATATCTATTTTTTGGTATTGATTTTTAAAATAAGTACCCCGTATTAATATTAAGTTTTATATTTGTAAATGTGAAAATCACATTTATTTTCGCATTTAAATTTACATAAAATACAATTTTTTCAAAGTAGCGGTTATGCTTAAAATTTCTTTTCCTTCTAAAATGATTGTCTTACTGATTTTGGTAACGACAATTTCAAGTGCTCAAAATACAATTTCAAACAAGCTGAAGTGGTCAGAAAGAATGGCTTTAACCCTGATGCAGCGTCACCCGCAATCGTATATGCTTGATGATGCTCCTGTAGCACATATCAGCTATGTTCATGGTTTGGTTACTTATGCTTTTCAGGAATTAGGCAAGCAAAAAAAGAATGCAAAATACACGGCTTATGCCAAACAATATGCTGATGAGTTGATTGATGCAGAAGGAAATATTAAAACGTATAAGTATGAATCGTTTAATATTGATAATATACCAACGGGCCGAATTTTGTTTGATATCTATGAGCAGACTAAAGACAAACGATATTTAGTTGCCATGCAGACTTTGCGTAAACAGTTAGAAGAACAGCCTCGTACACCAAGTGGTGGTTTTTGGCATAAAAAAATATATCCTAACCAAATGTGGCTGGATGGTTTGTATATGGGGGAACCATTTTATGCAGAATACACTGTTACCTTTGAAAACGGTGCCAAATTAGATGATGTTGCTCACGAATTTGAATTGATTCAGGAAAAAGCCACGGATAAAAAAACAGGATTATTGTACCATGCCTGGGATGAGAGTAAAGAAATGCCATGGGCAAACAAAGAAACCGGTGTTTCGCCTAACTTTTGGTCAAGATCTATGGGCTGGTATGTGATGGGATTGGTAGATGTATTGGATTATTTTCCTAAAGATCATCCGAAAAGAAAAGAACTGATTTCTTATTTAAATAATATTTCGAATGCTTTAGTGAAATTCCAGAATCCATCAGGATTATGGTTTCAGGTTACTGATATGGGAACCCGTGAAGGTAATTATTTAGAAACTTCCGGAACGGCTATGTTTGCTTATGCTTTTGCAAAAGGAGCTAAAAAAGGATATTTGCCTAAAAAATTCAAAAAAATTGCAGAAAAGGCTTTCGATGGTATTACTTCAAAATTTGTTAAAGTATATCCAAATGGAGAAATTGAAATTACGAATGCCTGCGCAGTAGCAGGTTTGGGAGGAAAACCTTATCGTGACGGTTCTTTCGAATATTATATTAATGAAAGAAGAAAAGATAATGACCCTAAAGTTACCGGACCTTTTATTCTGGCAGCTTTAGAATTAAACCGATAATTAAAAACTAAAATAAATATGTTTTCATTACAAAATAAAAAAGCCGTCATAACTGGCGGTGGCAGTGGTATAGGAAGGGCAATTGCAACTTTATTCGCAAAACAGGGAGCAGAAATCCACATTATTGATTTAACAATTGAAAGTGCTCAGGAAGCTGTAGCCGAGATTCAGCAATTGGGCGGAAAAGTATTTTCATATGCATGTAATGTTTCAAGTCAGAAAGAAGTAGTCGCTACGTTTGAAAAAATTGGAAATATCCATATTTTGATAAATAATGCCGGTATTGCCCATGTGGGAAAAGTAGACACAACTTTGGAAATCGATTTCCAAAGGGTAATGGATGTAAATGTAAATGGTGTTTACAATTGTTTGTATGCTGCGATTCCACAATTCAGATTGTCAAAAGGAGGTGTGATTCTGAACATGGCATCTATAGCATCATGGGTAGGAATTCAGGATCGTTTCGCTTATTCAACAGCTAAAGGCGCTGTAATGGCTATGACTTTATCTGTTGCGAGAGATTATATTGATGAAGGAATTCGATGCAATTCAATTTCGCCTGCGAGAGTACATACGCCTTTTGTGGACGGATTTATCAATAAAAATTATCCGGGTAAGGAAGCTGAAATTTTTGAAAAATTATCAAAATCACAACCAATCGGAAGAATGGGACAACCAGAGGAAATTGCTGCCTTAGCTCTTTACTTATGCAGTGACGAAGCCGGATTTATTACCGGAAGCGATTATCCTATTGATGGAGGATTTATAAAATTAAATAACTAATTAAAAATATAAAAAAATGAAATTAATACGTTTTGGAGCAGCCGGGCAAGAAAAACCGGGAGTTATTATTGGAGAAAAAAGATATGATGTTTCTTCTATTGTAACGGATTTTAACGAAGCTTTTTTTGAAGATAATGGTTTGGAAAAATTAAAAAAAGCATTAGAAAGTAATCCTGCTTTACCAGAAGTGAGTGCAGATGTTCGTTTGGGTTCTCCGGTTGCAAGACCTTCAAAAATAATCTGTATCGGATTAAACTATGTAGATCATTGCCATGAAACAGGTGCTCCGATTCCAACAGAGCCAATTATCTTTTTTAAATCAACGACTTCATTATGTGGTCCGAATGATGATTTGGTGATCCCAAAAAACAGTGAAAAAACAGACTGGGAAATCGAATTGGCATTTGTAGTTGGTAAAAAAGCAAGTTATGTAGAAGAAGCAGAAGCTTTGGATTATGTTGCCGGATATGCTTTATTGAATGATTACAGCGAAAGAGCTTTCCAAATCGAAATGGGAGGACAATGGGCAAAAGGAAAAGGTTGTGATACGTTCGCACCTCTTGGACCATTCCTGGCTACTCAGGATGAAATTGCTGATGTAAATAATTTACCAATGTGGTTAACCGTTAACGGAAAGAAATTCCAAAACAGTAATACTTCAAATCTGGTTTTCAAAATTCCGTTTTTAGTACATTACCTAAGTCAGTTTATGACGTTACTTCCTGGCGACATCATCAGTACAGGAACGCCTCCGGGAGTTGGATTAGGAATTAAGCCGGATCCAATCTACATCAAACCGGGTGACGTTATCGAATTGGGCATGGACGGTCTGGGATCAAGTAAACAAGTAGCAAAAGCTTATTCTAAATAAAATGAAATATATTGTTTGCGAAAAACCGCAGGAGTTTCTAATCAAAGAAAAACCAATGCCGGAGCCAAAAGAAGGAGAAGTACTTTTAAAAATTAGAAGAATAGGAGTTTGCGGAACCGATATTCACGCTTTTGGAGGAACACAGCCTTATTTTGAATACCCTAGAATTTTAGGTCATGAACTGGCTGCTGAATACATAAAAGGAAACGCCAAAGGTTTCGAGCCGGGCGATAAAGTAACCTTTATTCCGTATTTCAGCTGTGGAACATGTGTTGCCTGTAGAAATGGATTAACAAATTGTTGTGCCAATATCAAAGTTTTCGGAGTACATATTGATGGTGGAATGGCCGAATATGTGACCATTCCGGAACAGTATTTATTACACGGACAAGGTCTGGATTATGACGAACTGGCTTTGGTTGAACCATTAGCGATTGCAGCACACGGAGTTAGAAGAGCGGCAGTAAAAGCAACTGATACTGTTTTGGTAATGGGTGCAGGACCAATCGGATTAGGATTGATTCAGTTTGCTAAAATTGCCGGAGCCAAAGTGATTGTGATGGATATCAACGAATACCGTCTTAACTTTTGTAAAGAAGCACTTCAGGCAGATGAAACCATTAATCCTTTGCATGATGATGTAGCTGCAAAATTGGCTGAACTGACGAATGGAGATATGGCGAATGTTGTCATTGATGCTACCGGAAATCAAAAAGTGATGAACAGCGCTTTCAACTATATTTCGCATGGCGGAAGATTTGTTTTAGTTGGACTTCAAAAAGGAGAATTAAGTTTCAGTCATCCTGATTTCCATAAAAGAGAATCTACTTTGATGAGCAGCCGAAATGCTACTATTGAAGATTTTGAATATGTAATGAAATGTCTGAAAGAAGGTAAAATCGATCCGAAAAAATACATTACACACAGAGCTGATTTTGAGGATATGATCAACGAGTTTGGAAAATGGATTGATCCGAAAAACAATACTATCAAAGCAATTATAGAATTAAATTAATTCTGAAAACATAATATTATGGATTTACATTTAAAAGGTAAAATTGTAGTCGTATCAGGATCGGCTGGAAAAGAAGGAAGTATTGGTGAGACCATCATCAATCGATTGGCGGATGAAGGTGCTATTCCGGTTTTGGTAGACAGAAACAGCAGAGGTTTTGGTTATGCGGAAGCTTTGCAGAAGAAAGGAATCGATTCGTTATTTGTACAAACGGATGTGACTGATCCTGTCCAGATGGAAAAAGCAGTTGCTGAGATTGCGAAAAAATACGGCAGAATAGATGTTGTGATCAATAACGTAGGGGTAAATGACGGTGCCGGTTTAGATGCTACTTACGAAGAGTTTATGGATTCTTTGAAACTGAATGTGGTAAGTTACTTTTTGCTGGTAAAATTTGCACTTCCATATTTAAAAGAATCAAAAGGAAATATTTTGAATATTGGTTCAAAAGTAGCTTTGACAGGACAAGGCGGGACTTCAGGATATGCTGCTGCAAAAGGCGGTGTACTTGGACTTACAAGAGAATGGGCAGTTGATTTGATTCAGTACGGAATTCGTTCTAATGCGATTATTATTGCAGAATGTTATACGCCTGCATACGAAGACTGGATCAAAACAGTTCCGGATGGTGAAGCAGTTTTGAAAAAAATAAATAAAAGTATTCCGTTTGAGTCCAGAATGACCACAACAGAAGAAATTGCAGATTCAACACTTTTTATTATTTCAGATCGTTCTTCTCATACTACAGGACAGTTTGTTTTTGTAGAAGGAGGTTATGTGCATTTAGATCGTGCTTTAATCAGTGATGTAAATTAATGGGTATGAACCGAATTGACTCCCATCAGCATTTTTGGATATTTGATCCGGTTAGGGATAGCTGGATTGATGATTCGATGAAAAAGATTCAAAAGGATTTTTTACCCGAAGATTTATTGCCATTGCTTACAGAAAATAATTTTGCAGGCTGTGTAGCTGTTCAGGCGAGTCAGTCTGAAGAAGAAACAGAATTTTTACTGGATCTCGCTTCAAAAAACGATTTCATAAAAGGAGTCGTGGGCTGGGTTGATTTAAGGGCTGAAAATATTTCAGAGCGATTGAGTCATTTTTCTCAATTTGAAAAACTGAAAGGTTTCAGGCATGTGGTGCAGGGAGAACCGGACGATTTTATGTTCGGGACAGCTTTTCGTAACGGAATTGCAGCTTTGAAGGAATTCAATTTCACTTATGATATTTTGATTTTCCATCGTCAGTTACCGGCAGCCATTGATTTGGTAAAATCTTTTCCTGATCAGGATTTTGTTATTGATCATATTGCCAAACCGGATATTAAATCGGGTGAGATTGAATCCTGGAAAAAAAACATTGAAGAAATTTCAAAATTAGAAAACGTAAAATGCAAAATTTCCGGAATGGTGACTGAAGCCGACTGGAACAATTGGAAACCATCCGATTTAAAACCGTATCTGGATGTTATTTTTGAAAACTTTACTGCTGATAAATTGATGTTCGGATCTGACTGGCCGGTTTGCAATGTAGCTTCGGATTATAAGGAACTCGTAAAAACATTAGAAGATTACATGTCTCAGTTTTCAATTGAGGATCAGAATAAAATCTGGTCTGAAAATGCGAAATCATTTTATAAGTTGAAAGACTAAGAAATCATAATTTCAGTTAATAAAAAAAGCGTGAATTGTAGAAATTCACGCTTTTTTTTATGTTCAGTTTGGACTTTTTATTATTTCAAAACATCTGTTTCAGGAGTCCATTTTTTCTGCCATTCCGGATATTTTTTCAGGGCTTTTTCAGGATTATAGGTGTACCAGGCATAACCGCTTCTGCGTTCACGGCTTACTTCGGCCAATGAATATAGGTAAACACTGTCTCTGTCACAAAACAAAGGTTTTCCGGTTCCCAATTCATAATAACGTGTCCAGATTGGTGGTGCTGTAGGGTCATTTACAACTCGGCGGTCATCTTTAACTTTTTTGAATTTTGAATCAAATTCAGGAGCTTCAAAAGTCTCCACTCTGGTATTGTATATTTTAGAATCCTGAAACCACTTAATCGCACCTTGTACAGCTCTGATTACCTGTTCACTTGGATTTTCTATTTTCATTAAAAATAAAACCACATCCACACTTTCTGCATTACTTACACTTGGCGGTTCGAACTTTCTCGCCCATGCAGGCAATAAAGTTGTCTCGTCATGCTGCTGACACCAGGCGCTTAATTTTCCGTGATCAGAAATTTGCGTTTTTAAAATACAGTCAATTCCTTTTTCATAAGCTGTATTTATTTTCTTTTTTGTTTCGGCATCTATAAAATCAAATTCAGGATTGTTGTGCACTATTTTATCCAGCAAGTTCATGATTCCCATATACGCACCATCGTTAAATGTGATGTGTCTGCTATATCCTTTTTCTAAAGGATAATATTGAGGCCACCCACCATTAGGATATTGTGCTTCCAAAATAAAATCGATTCCTTTCAGGCAGGCTGTTTTGTATTTTTCAATTTTGGTCTGTGTATAAACCTGCGCTAAATAATACACATGAGTATACGTAGTTCCGTTGTCAAAAGTGGTATGGAAAACCGATCTTGAGCCTACAATATCTTTAATTTGTTCCGGAGTCAAAATTGCGCGCATGTCATAATTTTTTGGCCATCCTCCGTTATCACGCTGAAAATAAATGATGTTATCCGCTATTTTGGTATATTCGGATTCTTCGTATTTCGGCTGATTTGGTATCGGATTTACAATATTGTTTTTATCGGCAATACCGTACCAGTGATTCATACTGTCACTAAATGGTTTTGTACTGATTACTGTCGTCTTTTTGTCTTTTTCAGATTGTGCTCCTGAATAAAGAAACGAAAAAGAGGTAAGTATGATTCCGAATAAAAAGCTCTTATTCATGGACAAACTTTGTAATGTTTTCATAGTAATTTTTTGATGAGCTTCTGTTGTGTTTGTTTTAAACTTAGACCCAACAGAAGCAAAATAGTTTAATCACTTATAGTTTTACCGCAGATTTTGGAACAGTTTCCCCAATAACTGTTTTCTTTGCAAAATCTGAATTTCCTGAAGAAACAAATTCAACATTTTCAGTCGCTTCTCCATTAATAGTAATAGCATTAGATGCTTTTGAATTCAATTCAATATCTTTAAAAGACATGTTTTTACCATTGTAAATTTCAATTACAGTTGGTTTTTCAATATCAAGTTTCGCATTGTGAACTTTGATTCCGTTTGCATCCACTATAGTAAAACCTTTTTCTGCTTTTGCAATCAAATTCGAGATTTCAATATTTTCAAGATTCATTTCAGGTAATCCTTGTAAAAATACAGCTTGTTGGGCTCCTTTGATTGTTACATTTTTTATCGAAATGTTTTTGAACTGAGGTGTTTTTTCATCTACAGGCATTTTTTGATTCACAATTTTATCACCGCCTTCTTCCAAAGTTTCTGCTATAGATTTTCCTCCATAATAAAGGTTGAACGAAATCGCCTGAGACGGAATATCAGTCATGAAAATATCAGAAATAAAAATGTTTTCTACAACACCTCCGCGCCCTCGTGCACTTTTGAAACGTAAACCAACATCAGTTCCCATAAAAGTACAGTTAGATACATGAAGGTTTTTTACACCTCCGGACATTTCGCTTCCTACCGTTACACCTCCGTGTCCATGATAAACTATATTATTTCTTACAATGATATTTTCACTAGGAATACCTCTGTCACGACCATCTTTGTCTTTTCCTGATTTGATGCAGATGGCATCATCACCCACATCAAAACTGGAATTTTCGATAACAACATTTTTACAGCATTCTACATCAAGTCCATCTCCATTTTGTGAAAACCATGGATTACGAACACTTACATTTCTCACGATTAAATCTTCAATCATAAAAGGGTGAATGTTCCATGCCGGAGAATTTTGAAATACGGGTCCGTCAAATAGCACTCTTTTACTATTTTGAATACTAACCAATACCGGACGAAGGAAATCATGAATTTTTTCAAAATCTTCTTTGGTTTTTAAATCCAGACGAACATTTTGGTCTATTGGGCCTCCCTTCGAAGCATTCATAAATACTTCTGATGGATACCAGCTTGTTTTTTGCTCATTTACAACTCCGCCTGAAGAAACAAATTCTTTCCACTGGCTTTCTGTAACTTTACTTCTTTTAACCTGTCTCCATGCTTCACCTGAGCCATCCCAAACCCCTGTTCCTGTAAAAGCAATATTTTCTAAATTCTTACCGTAAATAGGAGAGATACATCTCCAGGTATTTAAACCTTCAAAATTAGTTTCGATAAGTGGGTATAAGCTTTTATCTGTAGAAAATTTTATCAGTGCACCTCTTTCTGCATGTAATTCAATATTACTTTTTAGGATGATTGGTCCTGTTAACCAGATTCCTGGAGGAATGATTAATTTTCCGCCGCCTTTTTTTGAAAGTGCATTAATAGCATCTTCAAACGCTTTTGTGTTTAAAACATATCCGCCGTTTACCGCGCCAAAATCTTTAAGATTCACAGTGTTTTTTGGAATTTTTGGTTCATTGACCTTAGGCATTTTAAACTCAATGTTTGCATAAGTGTCATAGGATTTTGACTTTTGTGCGATCACATTTCCTGAACAGCTTACTGCTAAAACAGCCAAAAGCATACGGAAAAAGGGAGTTGGATTAGTTTTCATTCTTATTGAATTAGTTAAAGTTTAAAAATTTAGATATCAAAATTGTACGATATGTTTATCTTGATAATACTTTTTTTACAAATTGTAAAATAAGTTTCGTAAAAAAACGAAAATACAATAATGTAATCGATTGCACAAATTTATAAAAAATATTTACAATATATTTAATAGTTGAAAAGGATTCTAATTGCGTGTAAAGTTGATTAGAGCCTTTTTGCTATTTTATTGAGCCACACTACTACATATATCCAAAAGAAAGGCAGGTGGGTACAGGACACCTATATTTTTATATTCTGTTATATTGTACCCATCATTTGGTAAAAGTGTAAAAAATACATTTATTTGCAAGTCTTATATTGTTAAGAAATAAAATCCTTTACGGTTTTACCTAAAAAAGAAAAAAATGCGTTTAAATATCTTTACAAAAGTTCTAATTATCTTTTTAATAACAATTTGCTCATTCACATCGAATGCAGCCGAAATCTGGGTTTCACCGCAAGGGAAAGATACCAATGCCGGAACAAAGGCAAGTCCGCTGGCAACTGTTCAGATGGCTGTCAGAAAGGCAAGAGAATTACGCCGATTAAAAGATGCTTCTATAAAAGACGGGATTCGTATTATTGTAATGAACGGAACGTATTATTTAAACGAACCTGTATTTATACGACCTGAAGATTCCGGAACAGCTGACAGTCCAACTACTATTGAAGCGGATCAAAATGCCAAACCAATCTTAAGCGGCGGAATCGAAATCAAAAACTGGAAAAAATCGACACTAGCCATAAACGGTTTAAAAGCAGGAACAATCTGGGAAGCGAACGCTCCTCAGCAGGCAGGTGAAATTATCAATTACCGTCAGTTATGGGTTAATGGTAAAAAAGCCGTGAGAGCCAAAAGCACTGCCGGAACTCAAATGGACAGAATTCTTTCCTGGGATGCTGCAACCGAAACCTGCTGGATTCCTTTCAAAAATAAATCGGTGAAGTTCGAACCGGGAATGGAAATGTACATCGTACAATGGTGGGCAATTGCCAATCTGCGAATCAAAAATATTGAAGTGGTTAAAGACAGCGCCAGACTTTCTTTCGAACAGCCGGAAAGCCGAATCCAAAGCGAGCACCCGTGGCCGGCTCCGTGGATTTCTAAAAATAATGGAAATTCAGCATTTTATTTAAACAATGGAATTTCGATGCTGAACGAACCGGGTGAATGGTTTTTGGACAGAAAAAAAGCCAAAATCTATTATATCCCAAGAAAAGGAGAAGAACTGAATTCCGCTAAAGTTACAGCGCCAGTTTTAGAAAATTTAGTAAAAGTGGAAGGTACTCTGGATACTCCGGTACATCATTTTAATTTCAAAGGAATTTCGTTTCAGTACAGCAACTGGCTTCGTCCTTCGCAGCAAGGTCATGTGCCATTGCAGGCAGGAATGTATTTATTAGATGCCTACAAATTGAAAACTCCCGGAACTCCAAATCAGGCGAATTTAGAAAATCAGGGCTGGGTTGGAAGACCAAGAGCCGCTGTTGAGGTAAACTATGCTAACAATACACTTTTTGAATCCTGTACTTTTGAGCATTTGTCTTCTACAGGATTAGACTTGCACAAAGGAACGAATCATAATATTGTTAAAGGAAATCTTTTCAAAGACATTGGCGGAAACGGAATCAATTTAGGCGTTTTCTCTGAGGAAGCTTTCGAAGCGCATTTGCCTTATAATGTAAAAGACGACAGAGTAGTTTGTTCGGATGAAGTGATTTCGGATAATTTAATTACGAATGTGGCTAACGAAGATTGGGGATGTCTGGGAATCGCAGCCGGTTTCATTAAAAATCTGACTATCGAGCACAACGAAATTTCGGATGTAGCCTACAGCGGAATTTCAATGGGCTGGGGCTGGACACACACCGAAAATGTGATGCGAAATAATAAAATCCTTCGAAATAAAATTCATCATTATGCCAAACATTTGCATGATGTAGCCGGAATTTACACGCTTTCAGCACAGGCGGACAGCCGAATTGAAGAAAATTATATTGATAAAGTGTATAACAGCCCGTACGCACACGATCCGTTTTTGTGGTTGTATTTGTATACCGATGAAGGAAGTCAGGGCTTTACGATAAAAAACAACTGGATTCCGATTCAGAAAATCTTAAAAAACAACAATGGTCCTGCGGGCAATATCTGGCAGGATAATTATGCTTTTGTTGATCCAAAAATTAAGGAAAATGCAGGAATTCGTGCGCCATACAACAATTTACTGGTTAAAGAATTGGTGATTGACGAAGCCTGGGGATTACAGGAAATGCCAAAAGCAGTAGCAATCGAAGTAATCGGAAAAGATCTGGATATCGAAAAAATCAAATCAACGATAAAAGGTTTCCGAATTGTGGGCGAAGAATTGTACCAATGGCAAAATCATCTGGTAATTTACGGATTGATGAACCAGCCTGAAAGAACGAAGCGAAAACTGGCTCTGGCTTTTCCGGCTTTAGAAATAAAAATCTATGAAAACCCGGTTTATGATTTCCAGAAATTTGAAAGATGCAAAGAAGCTAAACCCGTATCAGAATGGGAAAATATTGTGTTGACTGCCAATTTGGTTGCCGATGAAAAAATGCAGAAAGAATACGTGGATTACCATACGACTCAATTCGAAAAATGGCCTGAAATCGCTAAAGGTTTCTGCAACGCCGATTTTCAGCAATTGCAGGTTTTCAAAAACGGAAGACAATTAATGTTGGTCATCAGTATTCCAAAAGGAGAAAGTCTGGATAAACTGAATCCAAAAACAACTGAAAACAATCCGCGTGTAAACGACTGGAATGTCCTGATGAAAAAATACCAAACCGGAATCGAAGGCGCAAAACCGGACGAAACCTGGATATTTCTGAACAAAGTGAAAGTAGAGGAGAAAAAGCAGAACTAAGAACTAAGAATATAGAGTAAAGAGCAAAGAGTAAAGAAAAATCTAAATCTGCTCCATCTGCGTAATCTGCGAGAAAAAATAAACTAACAACAACAATCTAACATAACCACAAACCATGTTAAAAATAGCCATCTTAGGACTTGGAGAAGGACGAAGCACGATGTCGGCCGCTTTAGAAAGTTCAAAATTAGAACTTGTAAAAGTGTGCGACAGAAACGAAGAAATCTGTAAACAAAGAGCAAAAGAATTCGATTTTCATTCGTACACCACCAATTACGATGATTTATTAAACGATGAATCTATTGATATCATCGCAATTTATACACCCGACCATTTGCACGCGCAACATGTGAAGCAGGCTTTATTGCACGGAAAACATGTTGTGTGTACCAAGCCTTTTATCGATGATCTTTCTGATGCTAAGGAATTATTGGAACTAAGCAAATCGACAGGGAAAAAAGTTTTCATCGGACAAAGTTCAAGATTCTTCGAACCGGCCAAAAGGCAAAGAGCCGATTATGAAGCTGGATTAATTGGCGATTTAATCACAATTGAAGCACAATACCACGCCGATCACAGATGGTTTTTGAAGAAAGAATGGTCATTGCTGCAGTCTTTCAAATGGCTGTACGGTGGTTTGAGCCATCCTGTAGATTTTATTCGTTGGTATCTGCCGAATATTCAGGAAGTAATGGGTTACGGAATGATCAGCAGTAACGGAGCAGTTGCAGGTTTGAAAAACGAGGATACGATGCATTTCATTTTCAAAGCGACTGATGGCAGAATTGCCAGAGTGAGTGGAGTGTATACTTCGCCAACTCAGCCAGCTCAAAGAGATAGTGGAATGAGTACGATTTTAAGAGCAACCGAAGGAGCAAGCCAGGCTGATTATCACGAATTACGTTATGCGGTTACCGATAAAACCGGAGAAGAAAAAGTAATCACCTGGGGAGACAGCACCTTAAAATATTATTTCCGTTTTGAAGGGCAAAGTCATCACGGAGGAGAATACCAGAATTATTTAGAATATTTTGTGGACAGTATCGAACTGAATTTTGAAGCTTATCCAAATATGGAAGAAGGTATCGGGACTGTGGCTTTACTTCAGGCAATGGATAAATCTTTACAAACCGGTCTGCCAGTAAAAATTGCTGACGTCCTTAACGAATACGGACTATGAACAGCATCTACGACAAGCTAACTGCTTTAGATTTTATTATTGTTGCAGCCTATCTGGTGATTTTACTGATCATTGGATATGTGGTAAGCGTGAAGCAAAGCAAAAAGAACGAAACGCTTTTTATGGCGGGAAACTCCCTGAACTGGTACAACATCGGGTTTAATATGTGGGGAACCAATGTGGGGCCTTCGTCTTTATTGGCTTTTGCAAGTATAGGATATGCAACGGGAATCGTAGCCGGAAATTTTGAATGGTATGCCTTTGTGTTTTTATTGTTGTTGGCTATTGTTTTTGCACCAAGATATATTGCGAGCAAAGTCAGCACGATGCCTGAATATATGGGGAAACGCTACGGCGACAGTACCCAGACTATTTTGGCCTGGTATGCGATGGTAAAAATTTTGGTAAGCTGGTTATCACTCGGATTATTTAGCGGTGGAATTCTGGTACGCCAGATTTTAGGGATTCCGATGTGGCAGAGTGTAACGGTTTTAGTAATCTTCTCAGGAATTTTTACCTATGCCGGAGGTTTGAAAGCCATTGCAAAAGTGAATGTTTTTCAGATGATTTTATTGATTGTCGTTTCATTAATCTTATCATATTTAGGTTTGCAGAAAGTAGGCGGAATCGAAGCTTTGATTGCTAAAACACCTTCTAATTTCTGGAATCTGGTACAGCCTGCAGACGATGCGCATTATCCTTGGCCTGCTATTTTATTGGGTTATCCAGTAGCGGCTGTAGCGTTCTTTTGTACCGACCAATCGATGGTGCAGAGTGTTTTGGGAGCTAAGAATTTAGAGCAGGGACAACTCGGAGTCAATTTTATTGGCTGGCTGAAAGTAATGGCGTTGCCGTTGTTTATTTTACCGGGAATTCTGTGTGCAGTTTTGTTTCCGGAATTGGGTAAAAACTCTGATTTGGCATATATGACGATGGTAACCAATTTATTCCCAAGTGGAATGAACGGTTTGGTAATCTGCGTGATGATTGCTGTTTTGGTAGGAACAATTGGTTCGTCATTAAATGCATTGAGTACTGTTTTTACGAATGATATTTATGTAAAAAAAATGAATCCAACAGCTTCGATTCAGCAGCAAATTAAGATTGGGCGTTTGACAATTGCAGGAGGATGCCTGTTTGCGATTCTGATTGCCATTGCGATTGATAACATCAAAGGACAGAATCTGTTTAATATTTTTCAGGCAGTTTTAGGTTTTCTGGCACCATCCTTATCAGTTGTTTTTCTGTTAAGCGTGTTCTGGAAACGCACGACCAAAAAAGCCGTAAACTTTACTTTATCCTGGGGTTCAGCTTTTAGTTTATTTGTTGGGGTATTGTATTTATGGATTTTTCCTGCCGATGTGTATACTGCATGGCCACACTTTTTACTGATTTCGTTTTATATTTTTGCTGTTTTAACCATTGCAGCTGTTATTATTTCATTAGCCGATAAAAATCCGGAAATCAATTTTTCAGATGAAACGGATATTCCGAAAACAAGTAAAAAAGTGAAGATACTTTTTGCTTTGTTGGGACTGACTATTTTGAGTTTGTATTTGATTTTTAATGGGAATTAAGTAGTTTTTAAATATATAGTAATGAAGGACGCTTTCTTTTTTAAGGGAGCGTTTCTTTATGCCTTTAAATTTTTTGAATAAAGTACACTGTAAAATAAGTAAATTCTTATAATTGAAAAATAAAGATTATGTTTGTCGAAATAGCAGAAATACTTAAAGTTCGGTTTATATCATAACTTTTGATTATATTTGCAAAGTCATTTATTTATGAGAATTATTGGAAAGAAGATAATTTTAAAAATTAAAAAGAAAAACATCGGTAATAAAAAACTGTGTACTGAAATTGATGCGTTAATCTCAGATTTAGAAAAGTTTAATCCTACTGAAGAAAATATTAAAGATATTAGAAACGATGCTGATTGTGTTCATAGCGACGGATTCTATTTTTTTGATATTCATATTCACAGAACACTTATATTGATTGAGTTTGATGATGACGGTGAAGCTACAATTGTTTGGGCAGGTACTCATCAGGAATATGAATCGACATTTAAAAATACGAAATCGACTATTGAAAAATGGTTGAGAAAAAACGGCTATATAGAATGAAAACACATTTTGACATAGAAAAAATAGTAGAAAAAGGCATCATCACAAATGAATTGGATTATGAAAGAGCACTTATTGCCGACAGAAAACTTAGACTTCTGGCAAAGGAAGATCTTCATTTTAAAAATCTAAGAATCAAATTACGCGATCTAATTGAAAAATATGAAAACGCTGAATGGAGCAATGTTGACCAGATTGATGATGATAAACTTTTAGAAAGTGACAAATCTGAACAAATTGCAGAATTAGAAAGAATGTTTCTGGAAAACAGAAAACAAGCCATAAGAAAAAAACTCAAGGAACTCGAATTAACGCAGGAGAATCTGGCTTTAATTTTAGGTCATAAAAGCAAGACTCACATGTCAGAGCTGATGAATGGAATTAAACCTTTCACGTTACGAGATTTGATAGTTATAAATCGCTTATTGAAAATTGAAATAGCAATATTGATTCCTGTATTTCTTTCGAAAGAAGACCAGACTAGGGTAAAAGAAGCTGTGGTAAAATTGGGTAAACCTAAAGTGAAACTAACGAGTGAGGATTTGGTTTTAGGTTAATTGGATAAACATTAACGACTTTTATTAGCCTATTAGTATTTATTAATTAGGGATTTAGTAATACTTTAAATATACAAATAAGATTACCATCATTTACTATGAAACTATTTGAAGATAAAATACGTGAAGATAATCGACGAGCTTCATTCGGTGACAACATATTCAATTATTATGACAATAATCAGCAAACAAAAATTACCGAGATTAGAGAACTATTAAATAAGTGGTTTGAAAATTATCCAGAAGAAAATAAAGTAGAACTTAAACAAAATTTCAAGAATAGTTTTAATGATGCTTTTTATGAATTATTTGTACACGAAACTTTCTATCGTCAAGGCTATATTCTTGAACCACATCCTTTATTAGAAAATTCAACAAAGAAACCAGATTTTTTAGCAAGAAAAGGCGAAGAAGAATTTTATATTGAAGCAACAACAGTATCTTCCTTGTCAGAGTTGGAAGTTAAACAAGAAAATTTTAAGGCAAAATTCATTGATGAACTTAATAAAATGAACTCCCCTATTTTTTGGTTGGGATTGGATAAACTTGAATTTAAAAAGAACAATTTTCCCAAAGTAGGTAAACTACGAAAGGCATTTGAAAGCGAACTGAATAAAATAAATCCTGCGGAAATTGAAATTCGAGAAAAAAATACTTTATTAACTAACCATTTGAAATATGAAGATGATAATTTACTTATAATCTTATCACTTTTTATTAAATCAGAAGCTGCTAAAAATAAAAAAGATATTAGACCTATTGGATTTCAGTTTTCTCCTGTTACTATAAAAGATGCAAGCGAAGATTCAAATAAAATTCTTAAAAATTTTAAAGATAAAGCGAGAAGGTATGGAGTATTAAATAAACCATTTATAATATGCTTAAATCTTGATTTCAATTTTAATTTAAAATATGATGTAGATTGGGCTTTTAATAATACAAATAGCTTCAATTCTATCTCACCAAAATTCACAAAAGTATCTGCTGTATTTGTTAGTAATGTAAACGTAGGTAATATTTTTAATCTTCCAAAGCATAGGTTAATTGTAAATCAACATTCGGCATATCCAATAGAAATGAAAAATCTAAAACTTTCTTTCGAAAATCAACAGGTAGAAACAAACAAAAAGGATATTGATAATATACTAAAATTGAATGGGCAGAAACACTTTGGAATAACTTTCTAAGAATGTTTTATTCTGTATACTAAATATGTTGAGCGCTCGCAAATTTTTTTATAAGTTATCCCCGTAGGAGCTTCCAACTCGACCCCATAATCAAATCCCAAACCAGTCAAATTCAAATATTTAATTCCAAAACCATTGAATTAATTCAATATTTTTATAAAAAACCATAAGTACCTTGTGTTGCTCAAATAAACACAAAACTTATGAAAAAAATCTACTATGTAATGCTGTCGCTTTTGGTGTCGGCATCCGTTTCGGCAACTACTTATTATGTGACACCAACGGGAACTGCTACCAATTCGGGTTCGAGTTTTTCTTCTGCCCTAAACTTTAAAACAGCTGTTGGCAAAGCTGTTGCGGGAGATGTTATTTTATTACAGGCCGGAACTTATACCATTGCATATACTGCCGGAGCTAAAAACACGATTTCTTTTACTAAATCAGGAACTTCGGCAAGTCCTATCAAAGTTGAATGTGTCAACAACGGAAGAGCCATTATCGATTTTTCGTTTCCGGATCAGGAATGGGTACAGGATTCATTCGGGTTTAGCATTACAGGTTCGTATTGGAGTTTCAAGGGAATCGCCATTACAAGAGCAGGCTATCAGGGCGCTTATGTAACGGGTTCGAATACTACTTTCGAAAATTGTGCTTTTTACAACAACCGAAATACCGGTTTAGAAATTAACAAAGGCGGTTCGAATACAACGGTAAAAAACTGCGACGCTTATCGAAATTACGACCCTAAAAAGAAGGGAAGTATGGCAGACGGTTTCGGTCCAAAACAAACTCAGGGTCCGGGAAATAAATTCATCAACTGTCGTGCCTGGGAAAATTCAGATGACGGTTACGATTGTTTTGACAGTACGCAAAAAGTAACTTTCGAAAACTGCTGGGCAATCAGAAACGGAGTAGACGTTTGGAATTACGGCGGTTTTACAGGAAACGGAAATGGTTTTAAAGTAGGAGGGAATTCTGTTCCGGCAGATAATGTACTGACCAAATGTGTTGCCATAGGCCATCCCAAAAAAGGATTCGATCAAAATAACAATACCGGAAGTATCACAGTTTATAATTGTACAGGATTTGGAAACAACATCAATTTTGGCTTTGGTAACCCTGTACAATCCGGAAAAAAACATATTTTCAAAAATAATATTTCCTTATCCGGAACAATTTCCATATCAAATGCAACTCAGCAAAACAACTCTTGGAATTTAAGTGTCACTGTAAACACTTCTGATTTTACAAGTACCAGTACTGCACTTGCCATTGGAGCAAGACAATCAAATGGTGATCTTCCAACAAATTTACCTTTTAAATTAGTTCAGGGAAGCGATTTGATAGACAAAGGGACCAATGTGGGACTTTCTTATTTCGGCAGTAATCCTGATTTGGGTTATTCGGAAAGCAATTTTACAACCGCTAAAAAAATAAATACAGATTCAAATGTGGAAACAATAGAAGATACAAATTCTGGTTTTACATTTAATTACTATCCGAATCCGGTAAAAGACATCCTTACTATTGAATTAGAAAATGAAATAACAAAAGGAGCCGTGATTGAATTATTTGATTTATCAGGTAAATTAATTCTGAACAAGAATGTGAATGAGCAAACTCAAATTTTAAATTTAGAAAATCTTCCTGCAGGGGCTTATATATTGACTTTAATAAATGCCGGAAATAAAATTAGCAAACGTATAATTAAACATTAGACTGCAGAAGAAGCTACAATTATTTAGATTATAACTCATTAAAAATCAAAAAGTCGCAAAGTCATAAAGCCTTTAAAATCTCACGATAGTAAGGTTATGATTTGCGACTTTAGAGTTAGTAAACTCTGGTTTTCTATATAATTTGACTACTTTGTGTTTAATTCGCAGCCTGTATTCTAAACCACTTTTGCTATTTGTGTGTTTACACGGATATTATTAGGAGCACTCAATCCCGGTGTTTCATAAGTGGTAAAGTCTAGATTAACACCCGGTCTGAAAATCAGGCAGTGCGTTGAGCCTCCAAAATGAAACATTCCCAATTCGTCGCCTTTTTTTACAATGTCGCCGGCTTTTACTTTTATTTGGCAGCTGGAAACCTCTGCCATACCCACAGGCATTACGCACATAAGTCCAATCGCCGGATTATCTGCCTCAATAAATATAACAGCCCTTGTGGCAACAGCTGTTAAAAAGGGTTGCGAATTATTAGGTGCACTCGAATCGGCGCCCTCCGGATTGTAGAAACCCTGATAAAGATTTTCTAAATAATAAGAACCGTTTACAATAGCTGTTTTTACGATTCTGCCGTTTACAGGACTGTGCCAGCGGTGGTAACTCAGGGCACTCAAAAAAGCCTGGTAAACTGTTCCTCCCTCAAATTGAGGCGCTAATTCATCAAAATTCAGCATGTTTTCTAACGAATAAGGCTGCCCTTTTAACCAAAACTGATCTGACAAAGCCACATTCTTCGCCACTTGCAAAGGTGCCGACTCGCAGGCGTTTACAATAATCGAATCATCATCGGGTGCAGTAACAGGTCGAACATCCGGACAAAACAATCTTGTGAAAAAATCGTCCCAGCTTTTGAATCCGTAATAAACATCTGAAGGATCAGATTGAAAGACGTCAGAAAATGTGGCGCCGACAGGAATCGGATTCGGTTCTAAACCTAAAGCTCCTTTAGCAACGTCCATCATTTCAGACTGTGCCAATTCGCTCAGCCATGCAATTACGTTTTCGGATGGGTCATTTTCGATCAAAACATAACGTGAATCTTCTGTAGTCAAAAATTTAGACCAGTAGTTTAATATTTTTTTCAGTTGCTGATTAACCAATGCATTTGAAAAAACATCATACCCAAAATTGGTTGCCATGGGCCAGGCCAAAAGGGCATTGATAGGAAAACCAATCATACCTGCAGGAGTTTGATTTCCGGGAGCACCGGTTTGATAAGCTTCGGGAGCGGTTTGCATGATTCCGTTTAGTAAAACAAGGAAATCCTCAAAATTCACAGGTTCCGGTTCCCATTGCAAAGGTGTGTTTTGTTTTAAAAAATGAGCTTCGGCAAACATTCCCTGTACATTGGCATATAAAACAGGATCTGAATAGACCAGATTCTGAAATTCGGCAATTTCAGGAATGAGTGGTGATGGATTTTTTTTGGTAAACTCTTTGATTTTTAGAGTCCAGTTTTCTATAATTTGTGGGTCTTGTGGTAACCAGTTTCCCAATAATTGTTTCGCTTTGATAAATGTAGTTGCTTCCATGGTCTTTTGGGTTAAAATTTCTACCGAAGGTATTTTAGAAAATAATGTAAAAATTTTAATTGGGTACAGAAGCTTATTTTGCTGTTATGAAAGAGTTCTTATTGGTGATAGTAAACTAAAGAACTTGGCAAACGGATTGTAATTAGAGACTAATTTTTATTGTTCAATAAAAAAACACATAACGTTTTGGTTATGTGTTTTTTGATAATCAAAAAAGATAATGTTCATCTTTAGCCCCGATTGAAGTGAAAATCCTCTTGTACTGGGGTTCAGTACAAGAGATTACTTCACTATACTTATATTGTTATTGGAGTTCAGTGAACTTCGTTTGAAACGGAAAGCGGGACGATGTTTACTGAAAATGCCTAATCTTTCTGCTTCAAAAAATAAGAATATATTTCAGGTAAATTAATTTCCGGTCTTTTTTCGACCTTCAATATTCGGCAGAAACCCAGTAATTACCCCAATCAACGGAAGAAACGCACAAATCTTAAAAACATATTCGATACTGGTAGCATCAGCAATTTTTCCTAAAACAGCAGAACCCAATCCGCCCATTCCGAAAGCAAATCCGAAGAAGAGACCCGCTACCAGACCCACTTTTCCCGGCAGTAATTCGGTCGCATAAACCAAAATCGCTGAGAAAGCAGATGAAAGAATCAATCCGATAATTACAGATAAAGTTCCAACCCAAAAAAGAGAAACATAAGGCAGCATTAAAGTAAAAGGAGCAACACCCAGAATTGAAACCCAGATTACATATTTTCTTCCAAAACGGTCGCCAATTGGCCCGCCGATTAATGTCCCCGCAGCTACTGCTCCTGAAAACAGAAATAAATAAACCTGCGATTGCTGAATCGAGATATGAAACTTGTCAATCAAAAAGAACGTGTAATAACTCGTAATGCTCGCCATGTAGAAGTATTTGGAGAAAATCAGCACCAATAAAATAACCAACGAAGCAATTACTCTGTTTTTAGACAAATGATGTGTTTCGATTTTAAGAGCCGATTTATTAGCAATTCTTTCAGATAAATGTGCGGTGTACCAAAGGGCAATTTTATACAAAGCAAAAATTCCGATCAGGGCGATAAGACAAAACCAGGCAATATAACTTTGGCCGTGCGGAATCACAATAAATGCCGCTAATAAAGGACCAATGGCACTTCCGGCATTTCCGCCTAACTGAAAGATCGACTGCGCCAGTCCTTTTTTACCGCCCGAAGCCAGATGCGCTACTCTGGAAGATTCCGGATGAAAGATCGAAGACCCGATTCCGATTAAACTCACAGATAACAAAAGATACATAAAGCTGGAAGCAATGGAAACAAGGAACAACCCGGTCATGGTAAATAACATTCCAATAATCAGCGAATAAGGCTTCGATTTTTTATCGGTATACATTCCAACAAAAGGCTGAAGAATAGAAGCAACGATCTGATACGTAAAAGTGATAATTCCGATTTGAGAAAAACTCAGGCTGAAATTGTCTTTCAGCAAAGGATAAATAGATGGAACCACTGCCTGTAAAAGATCATTGATCAAATGCGAAAAGCTGATGATAAATAGGATAGAGTAGGTTGTTTTTTTGATTATGTCAGGATGTACTTTAGAGGTTTCCATTGCGTTGTTTTAGATTGTAACTGGTTTTGAGATCACAGCTGTATTATTTTTTACAAAGGTGAAAAGAAATAACGGTGTCTTAATTACTATATTTGGACAATGAATAACGATTATCAGACATACAAAGTAGTTGATTTTGGATTTCAGATAAATCCTGAATTACCAGTTGTAGGTTACACAGAAATGGTAACCGATGCCGTTTGCATATCACATTCGCATCCGCGTGCACAACTCATTTATGCTACCAGCGGAGTAATGAATGTTGTGGTTAATAATCAGATATGGGTTGTAAATCCGTTGCAGGGACTCTGGATTCCGGGTGATACTGAGCATCAGGTGACGTTTCAGAAAGATGTTAATTTATATAGTGTCTACGTCGATCCTTCGTTTATGGATGGATTGCCGAAAATCAGTTTTTCTTTTGATATTTCGGTATTTCTAAAACAATTGGTTTTCAAAATCATTTCTTTTGGAACTGATGGAGATATTTCGCCCTCCAAAAGAAGAATCATCGATGTATTCCTGGACGAATTAGCCTTAATCGAACCAAGTGCCACTTTTCTGCCCACGACCAATCATGAAAGACTGCAAAAAGTGGTAGAACTTTTATTGGAAGATGTTGCAAGCAAACATTCGATAGACTATTATGCAGAAATAGCATTCATGAGCAGCAGAACATTATCACGATTATTCATCAAAGAGCTCGGCATGAATTTCAGTGACTGGCGTATCCGCTTAAAATTACTGGAAGCGATAAAACGATTAGGCGAAAAACAATCGATAAAAGAAATAGCATTCGATTTGGGTTACGAGACAGCGAGTGCTTTTATTCATATGTTCAAAAAACATTTAGGAACAACGCCTGCTAATTATATTGATACGACTTCTGAAAATGTATAATCATTGCTGTTAAGAATTGGATTTAAAATAACAGTTTAAAATTCTTTCAAAAACATAGAAATTTGTTAATTTCAGGATGGTGCAGGACAGTGCAGGTTGTAAAATGTAAAAATAACACTTATCTTTAGTCCCAAAAAATAGTTGTATGCGAAATCGATTTCTAAATTTTAAAAAATTATTTGTTTTTACAGTTTTATTTTCTTCCGCACTTGTATTTGCTCAGGAAAATAAACCCGCCACATGGATTTGGTATCCAGGGGATTTTGAAATTTGGTTAAGCAATAAAATGCAGGTAAGACGTACCGAACGCGAAGCAGTATTTCCACCGCTATGGCAATATTACAGCCCGTATGCTCTTGTAACTTTTCAGACAGAAGTTGATATTCCACAACCGGATGAGGTGAAAATCTACTCAGAAGGACCATTTCAGTTACTTTTAGACGGTGTCCAGATTTATGGACAGCCGAAATCAATAACAGTTCCTGCAGGAAAACACAAAATTTCCTTTAAAGTGTATAATCAGGAGGTGTTACCTGCGATTTACATTAATGGTAAATATGTTAAGTCTAATGCCTCCTGGCAGGTAACCAATGAAGATAAACTCTGGATTGATGAAAACGGAAAAGCACAACAATCCGGTACCCCATGGGTTCCTGTTGGTTCCTGGAATTTTAATGCACCGGAAAATAAACCTTCCGGATTTAAATTAACAACAAAACCTTTGAATGCCACAAAAACAGAAAAAACAGGAACTGGTCAGCTGGTAGATTTTGGTAAAGAAACTTTTGGTTATATTAAAATTCACGGTTTAAAAGGGAAAGGGAAAGTAGCACTTTATTACGGTGAATCCCGCGAAGAAGCCTTGGATTCTGCCAAATGCGAAACCTTAGATCATTTATCTTTTGATGGAAAACAGTCTGAAACCTACACACATGACGGGTCCAAGGCATTCCGCTATGTTCAGGTACAGGCAGATGCAGGGGTAAAGTATGATTCGATTTCGATGCTTTATGAATATTTACCATTAGACTATCGCGGTGCATTCAAATCTTCAGATCAATTATTGAATAAAATTTGGGATGTTTCGGCGTACACTATGCATTTAACGTCCCGTGAATTTTTTATAGACGGAATCAAACGCGACCGTTGGGTTTGGTCCGGGGATGCATATCAAAGTTACTTGATGAATTATTATTTATTCTTCGACTCTGCTTCTGTAGAACGAACGATGGCAGCGCTTCGCGGAAAAGATCCTGTAACAGCTCACGTAAATATCATTATGGATTATTCACTGTATTGGTTTGTGGGTGTTTACGATTACTATTTACACACTGGCGATACGAAATTTATTAAAACTTTTTATCCAAGAATGAAATCACTAATGGATTTCTGTTTAGAAAGAAGAAATAAAAACGGATTCCTGGAGCCATTAGAAGGGGACTGGGTTTTTATTGACTGGGCAAACGGACTGCCAAAAACTGGTGAAGTTAGTTTTGAACAGATGCTTTTAGCAAGAAGTTTAGAAGCCATGGCAGTCAGCGCTGAAATTGCAGGCAAAAATGAAGATCAAAAAGAATATCAAAAATTAGCTTCGGATTTAAAAACTAAATTATTCGATGTGTTTTGGGATAAAAAAGAAAACGTGATGAAGCATCAGCGCATCGACGGTAAAATGCAGGACATTGTAACCCGATACGCTAATATGTTTGGTATTTTCTTCAATTATTTTACTGAAGAACAAAAACAAAGCATCAAAAATAAGGTGTTGCTCAATGATAAAGTCCTTCAAATCACAACTCCCTACATGCGTTTTTACGAGTTGGAAGCCTTGTGTGCCATGGGCGAGCAGGATTACGTTTTAAAAGAAATGAAAGAGTATTGGGGCGGAATGTTAAAAGAAGGTGCTACCTCTTTCTGGGAAGAATACAATCCAAATAAAAAAGGAAAGGAACATTTAGAAATGTATGGACGCCCTTACGGAAAAAGCCTTTGCCACGCCTGGGGTTCCAGCCCAATTTATTTGCTTGGAAAATATTATCTGGGTGTAAAACCAACCGCTCCGGGTTATGCTGAATATGAAATCAAACCGAATTTAGGCGGACAGCAATGGATGGAAGGAAAAGTGCCAACCCCAAACGGAGAAGTTTCTGTGTATTGCAGTACCAAAGAAATCAAAGTAAAAGCTTCTGAAGGGGAAGGAAAATTGATTATTGAAAGTTCAACTAAACCAAAAGCAAGTTCAGGAACAATTACGCAATTGGAGAAAAATAAATATCAGTTAATTGTTAAGCCGAATGTGGAATATAAAGTGAGTTATAAAGCGATTTAAGTTCTGAGTACTTAGTGATTAGTAAATAGTAATTAGTCCTTAGTTTTTAAACGTTTAGTTTGTCATTTCGAGGAACGAGAAATCACATCCACAGAAACAACGTACTGTATGGATTCATCAAATGCGATTCCTCCTTCGTCGGAATGACAAGAAAATTAAAAAATAAAACCCAATGTTTTCAAAAAATAAAAAATACAATTTCACATTAAGAGCCACTTTTCTGGTACTGTTTTCAATCTGCATTCAATTTGCAGAAGCACAAAATGCTTGGAAACCAGCAACATTTGAAATCGTAAAATCAAATTATAAAACGTTCAAAACTTCTCAATACGCTCACGTTTTTTCGGGAAGCAAACACAATATTGTAGGTCTGGCTCCTGAATTACTGGGATTGACAGGAATTGAATTGCCTTTAGGTGCTTATAAAAAAGGAACGAATGCTCCGCTAAAACTAAAATTCAAAGAACCGGTTCAGCTTTTGGTTGGTGTTTTTCAGGAGAACAATTCTGAATATCTGCAACCAAATGCAATCGAAAACGGCAAATTGATTCTTGAAAATGGAGCAACCATTACAGGTTTAGCTCCGGTAAATATTTATGCAATCGCTTACGCTAAAGGAACACACATAATTCTCCCAAACGCTAAAGGATTATTTGCCATTTTAGGAGTGGTAAAAAACAGTCAGCAATTGACAGCAAGAAACGCTCAGCTATTAGACGGAAAACTTTGGAATCCAACTTACATTATTGAAGGATTCTCAGACGAAAAACCGCTTTTCGAAATTATCGGAGGAGAAAACAAACCTGTTATCGACGAAGGAATGCCGGGAACTGAAGGAATTCAGGGAGGTTTTGAAGGCGGTCGTGTGGTAAAAGTGGGTGATACGTATCATATGTTTCCAACCGAAAGAGCTGGAGAAATTGGTGTTGAATATTATTACGATCGTGTAAAAACTAAAATTGGTCACTGGACGAGTAAAGATGCGATTCACTGGAAAAGAGAATCCACCATTTATCAGGCAAGCGGAACATATGCGATTACCGAAGATGATAATCCAATGAACGATCGTCGTGGCGCGATTTGGTCCTACATGCCTGTTTTTAATGAAAAAGCAAACAAGTGGTACGGCTATTATTTGGCGTATACGGTTCACAAAGAAATTCAGCCCAACCATTCTTTTGGAAGGATTTGGAGATGCGAATCGACAGTAGAAGGAATCAACGGAATTGGCGGTCCTTACAAAGATATGGGCATCATTATGGAACCGGGTCTGGATTCACAGCCTTGGGAAGGTCGTCAGGGAGTCGCTTCTTTTTTTCCGTATAAAGTCGGCGATAAATATTTCGGATTTTACAGTGGAGCTTACCCTTTTGAATCCTGGGCAGATTATCCTAAGAAATCCGGAAAAGGCTGGTTTGTTGCTTTGGCGGAATCGAATAGTTTAGAAGGTCCGTGGACCAGATTGAACAAAGGTTTAGAACCAATAAAAACCATACATCCTCAATTCGTAGAAAACCCAATCGTAAGCCAATTGCCAAACGGTTTATACATTGCCGTTTTTGATGGAGGTCCGGAAGGCTGGGGACATCATTTACCGAATATGATTGGATATACGCTTTCAAAAGACGGAATCAATTGGGGCGAAGCGCGCTATCTGCCAATAGAAACCAAAGTAGAGAAAACCTGGGATATTATGAGAACACCATTATGTTTAATTCCAGAAGGCAATGATGTGTACACCATTATCTATAATACAATTGACCTGAAAAAACGATTTCATCCAACCGGAATGGTGAAAGTAAAGCTGAATAAAGAAGTAATGGACTCCAGATTGAAGGAATTGAAATAAGAATAAAGAACATAGAGAAAAGAGTAGAGAAACCTGAATTCGATTATTGATTTTTTCTACTTTTTGAGTTCTAAAAAGCACAATATTTCTCCTTAGCCCCGATTGCAGTGGAAATCCTTTTTATTTTTTCTTTAAAAATAAAAAGATTGCAACGGAAAGCGGGAGGGATTTTGAAAGTAAAACAAATGTTCTGCTCCAAAAAAGAAAAGAAAATTCTGTATACAAAATACACCAACAAAAAATGAAAATTAAATACCTATTTATGGCCTTTTCAGCAATTGTAATAAGCAGTTGTGCCACCAAATACAAGAAGCGTGAAATCAACGAAACCGTAATGCAGGAGATTTACAACGAAATCAAAACGCCATACAAATACGGTCTAGTAATGGTACCAACGGATAACTCTTATAAAATGGATTGTCCTTCTGTATTTCGAAAAGACGGAAAATGGTTTATGACCTATCTGATTTACGACGGAAGAGGCTACGAAACCTGGCTGGCAGAAAGTGATGATTTATTACATTGGAAACATTTAGGAAAAGTAATGTCTTTCTCAGAAAATGAAAAACACTGGGATGTCAACCAAAAAGCAGGCTATATTTCATTGCAGGATCCAACCTGGGGCGGGAGCTACGAATGGGAAAAATACGATGACAAATACTGGATGAGTTATTTTGGCGGTGACAGCAAAGGCTACGAAGCAGGCGTTTTATCAATCGGAATGGCGTATACCAAAGAGTCTCCGACAAAACCACACGAATTTCAACGATTGGAAAACCCGGTTCTGACTCCAAAAGACAAAGACGTAAGCTGGTGGGATAACAGTACAATGTACAAAAACTCCATAATTCGTGATAAAGAGAAACTAACTGGTCACAATTTTATCATGTATTACAATGCCCGCGGTGATAGTATAAATCCGGCCAAAGGAGCAGAACGAATTGGAATGGCAGTTTCGAATGACATGAAAACCTGGAAACGTTTCGGTAAAAATCCGGTACTGAACAACCATAGAGGGATTACTGGCGATGCTTTCATTCAGAGAATCAATGATACCTGGGTGATGTTTTATTTTGGTGCTTTCTGGACAGGTTGGGATCAGGGAGCGTTTAACCGTTTTGCAGTTTCCAACGATTTAATGCATTGGAAAGACTGGAAAGGCGACAATTTAATTGAATCTTCAGAACCTTACGATAATATGTTTGCACACAAATCATTTGTCGTAAAACACAATGGAGTAGTATATCATTTTTACTGCGCCGTAAACAAAGCAGAACAAAGAGGAATTGCAGTAGCGACTTCGAAAGATTTAGGCAAAAGTGAAACGAGTTTTGTGGCTCCGCCGGAGAAGGTTAAGAAGAAATAAGTAGAGTCGGGTGTAAGATGTTAGAAGTGAAACGTAAAATGTCTTATACGATAAAACTCAGTTAGTAATAGTTGTTTAGTATTCAACAGATTAAACCAAAGTAATTTGTCTAGTAAGGGCAATTGAATCAAATAATAATGAAACAAAATATAAAAACAATGTTTACGTCAACATCAAAATACAAAAATTCATTTTTCAGGTTTCGATTTTCGACGCATATTTTACAATACACATTTTACATTTTACTTCTAACATCTTATACCTCGCAGTCACAATCCGTAACCGGAGAACCTGCGGGAGTTCCCGAGCTACATAAAAAATACGAGTTCGCCCCTTGGGAAGATCCAACAGTAACCAGTATTAACAGACAGCCATCACGTGCAACAGCCTATTCATACGCAAGTGTTGAAGATGCCTTAAAAGGGGACAGAACCAAAAGCCGAATTCAGATGCTGAACGGCGATTGGGATTTTAAATATGCCGTAAACTTAAAAGAAGCTTCAAAAGATTTTTACAAAAGCACCGTTTCGGGCTGGGATAAAATCGAAGTGCCTTCCAACTGGGAAATGAAAGGTTACGATAATCCGATTTATAAAAGTGCCGTTTATCCGTTTCGACCGATAAATCCGCCTTATATTCCTAAAGATTATAACGGAGTTGGTTCCTACCAAAGAAGTTTTACGGTTCCTGAAAACTGGCAAGATATGACCGTGACTCTGCATTTCGGAGCTGTAAGTTCCGGTTTTGAAGTGTGGCTGAACGGAGAGTTTTTAGGCTATGGAGAAGATAGTTTCCTGCCATCCGAATTTGATATTTCACCTTATCTGAAGGCTGGAGAAAATGTAGTTTCCGTACGAGTGATTCGCTGGGCAGACGGTTCATATTTAGAAGATCAGGATCACTGGCGCATGAGCGGAATACAGCGTGAAGTTTTTATAATGGCTGAGCCAAAATTACGCATTCAGGATTTCTTTGTTCAGACCAAATTAGACAAAAAATACGAAGATGCGATTTTCAAACTGCGTCCGAAAGTAGAGAATTTGACAGGAGAAAAAATCAAAGTCAAAGATTATACAATGAATGTTCAGTTGTACGATGACAATAATACGGCAATGTTCAAAGAACCGCTTCAAAGACCTGTACTTGATTTAATTAACGAAAGTTACCCTCGTCTGGATAATGTACGTTTTGGATTCTTTCAGGAAACAATTAAAAATCCAAAAAAATGGAGTTCAGAAGAACCGAATTTATACACAATGGTCATTTCCATAAAAGACAAAAACGGAAATGTAACTGAAGCCAAAAGCTGTAAAGTCGGTTTCCGTTCGATTGAATTTTCGAAAGAAAACGGTAAAATGCTCATCAACGGAAAAGAAACGTATGTGTATGGCGTAAACCGCCACGATCACAATCCGGTTCGCGGAAAAGCCGTTACCAGAGAAGATATTAAGCAGGATATCACAACAATTAAGAAATATAATTTCAATTTTATCCGTACCAGCCATTATCCAAACGATCCTTATTTCTACGAATTATGCGATCAGTACGGAATTATGGTGATGGACGAAGCCAATCAGGAAACACACGGAATTGGCGGAAAATTAAGCAACGACCCAAAATGGACCAACGCTTACCTGGAGCGTATGACCCGAATGGTTGAAAGAGATAAAAATCACCCGTCAATAGTGATGTGGAGTTTGGGTAATGAAGGCGGAAAAGGACCAAACCACGCAGCAATGTCGGGCTGGGTTCACGATTTTGATATCACACGTCCGGTGCATTACGAACCGGCACAAGGAAATGCAAAATTAGATGGTTATATCGATCCGCTTGATCCGGGATATCCAAAAACAATCGATCACGCCTACCGTTTCGAAAACCCGCAGGATGATTCATATGTTGACATGGTCAGCCGTTTTTATCCAGGCGTTTTCACACCGAAATTTTTAGTAGATCAAAAGAAAGATACACGTCCGATTATTTTTGTGGAATATTCTCATGCAATGGGGAATTCGGTTGGGAATTTAAAAGAATTGTGGGATGAATTCCGTTCGCTTCCAAGAGTTATTGGAGGCTGTATCTGGGAATTTAAAGATCAGGGATTAGTGAAATTCGATTCAAGATCAGGTCAGAATTATTTCGCTCACGGTGGAGATTTCGGCGAAAAATACCATGATGGAAATTTCAATACAAAAGGAATTGTAGACTCTAACGGAAAACCAAAAGGTTCTCTTTTCGAAAATAAATGGGTATATCAGCCGGCAACTTCAACCTTAAAAGAAGGCAATATATTAGAAATAAAAAACCGCAGTGCTGTTAAATCTTTAGCGGTTTATATTCCGGTTTTGAAGATTTTAGAAAACGGAAACGTAATCAAAACACAAATTTTAAAACCTTTCAATCTAGAAGCAGGACAATCCACAACATTAAATGTGAGTCAGTATCTTCCAAAAATGAAAGCGGATGCAGAATACATTTTGAACATCGAATTCCAGCTTTCGAAAGACGAGTTGTGGGCTTTAAAAGGATACGCTGTTGCAGAAGATCAGTTTCTGCTGAAAAAGAAGGAAGTTGTTGTAGAATCCAAAAAAGGAAATCTAAACGTTTCCGAATCAGATGCTGATTTTAACATCAAAGGAAAATCTTTCGATATCAAAATCAATAAAGAAAATGGAGCCTTGAGTTCGTATGTTTTCAATGGAGAAGAACAACTTTTTGCACCATTGCTTCCAAATTTTGTACGTCCGCTAACAGACAATGACAAGAGAGGATGGAAATCGCAAAAGCTTTTGAAACAATGGTACAAAGCGAAGCCAAAATTGGTTAACGTTAAAATCGACAAATCGGCTTCTGATATTAAAATCACAAGTGATTACGAAATTATAAAAGACAGTGCGAGTGTAAATGTAGTGTACAACATCAGTCCGGACGGAGTAATAAAAGTAGATTACAGTTTAAAAGCTTCAGATAAACTGCCTAACATCCCGAAAATCGGAATGCAGATGGGCGTTCAAAGAAAATTCGATCAGATTTCCTGGTACGGAAAAGGAGAACTTGAAAATTACAACGACAGAAGTTTTGGCTCGTTTGTTGGTAAATATTCACTGCCAATTAACGATTTTATCGAGCATTATCCAAAACCACAGGAAAACGGAAATCGTTGTGATGTAAGATGGATGGCATTGACAACGCCTCAAAAAAATCAAGGTTTTATGGTAGTTAATGATTCCAAATTTTTGAGTATGAGCGCTTGGCCTTATACACAAGAAAACCTAAGCGCATCAGGTCATACCTATGATTTAAAAGATCCAGGATTCTTGACGGTAAATATTGATTTAATGCAAATGGGAGTTGGAGGAAATGACAGCTGGACTTTGGTAGCTCAGCCAATCGAACAATATCAGATTAAATCAGGAGATTATCAGTATAGTTTTTATTTGACGCCTTTCAGCGGTTCGAAGAATCAGTTGGAGAGTAGTTTGAAAAAATTTAAGTATTAATAAAGTCATTGCGAGGAACGAAGCAATCTCATAACGAGAGCAACTAAGTGTGATTGCTTCGTTCCTCGCAATGACAAAACCTCCATAAAATGTTTCAAAAAAAACACCTCTTTTTTATCCTCCTTCTCGCAAGCTTCGTCACTGCACAGGAACTCCATAAAAAAGAATCTTTTCAGCCAACACTAGAATCCTCCAAAACCTGGGTATATTGGTATTGGATGAAATCGGCGTATTCTAAATCCGGAATAACAGCAGATTTAAAAGCGATGAAACAAGCCGGAATTGCGGGCGCTTATTTAATGACTATTAAAGGTCCGGCAAATCCGCCATTGATCGATCCTCCTGTTTTACAGCTGACGCCTGAATTTTGGGATATGATTAGTTGGGCTTTTAAAGAAGCAGATCGTTTAGGTTTGAAACTGGCTTTTCATGGAGCAGATGGATTTGCCGTTGCAGGCGGACCTTGGATTACGCCAGAAATGTCGATGCAGAAAGTGGTCTGGTCAACGACTGAAATTTTAGGAGGAAAGAAAATCACTTCAAAATTGGCAGTTCCAGAACATTACAAAGACTATTATAAAGACATTGCGGTTTTTGCTCTTCCGATAAAAGAATATCAGACGACTTCGCAAATTCAATTACCAAAAGTAACGACATCTAACAATACCGATGCTTCATTTTTGGCTGATCCTAAAAAAGATGAAAATTTTAAGTTTGCTGATGCAGGCTGGATTCAGTATGAATTTGCTCAGCCTTTTAGCTGCAAATCTATTGTAATTGAAACCAAAGGAAGAGATTATCAGGCACAGCGTTTAATCGTTGAAGTAAGCAATGACGGAGTTAATTTTAAATTCCACGAAAGACTGATTGCACCACGTCACGGCTGGCAGGATATGGATTATCCAAACACGCATACAATCGCACCAGTTACCGCAAAATATTTCAGATTTGTGTATGATCCGGTAGGAACAGAACCAGGAGCTGAAGATTTGGATTTTGCCAAATGGAAACAGAATCTGAAAGTAAGTAAAATTACACTTTCGAATCAGTCCTTAATCAATAATTATGAAGGAAAATCAGGAGCAATCTGGCGTTTGACTCCGGAAACTACAGACAAACAAATTCCAAATTCAGAAGCATTCAAAAAATCAGAAATCATCAATATTTCGGGTTTTGTTGACGCTGACGGAAATCTGACATGGAAAGCACCAAAAGGGAAATGGAAGATTATCCGAATGGGCCATACTTCAACAGGACATGAAAATGCAACTGGCGGAGCGGGAAAGGGATTGGAAGTGGATAAATTTAATCCGGAATTAATTCGTTTTCAGTTAGATCATTGGTTTGGTGAAGCAGTTCGTTCTGCTGGTCCGGAAGTAGCTTCAAGAGTTCTGGAAATCCTTCATTTTGATAGCTGGGAATGCGGAAGCCAGAACTGGTCTTCGGTTTTTCAAGCTGAATTTAAAAAGAGGCGCGGTTATGATATTGTGGATTATCTTCCTGTAATGGCAGGAATTCCGGTAGAAAGTGCCAATTTCTCAGAGAAAGTTTTGTACGACGTCAGAAAAACAATTGGTGATTTAGTAGCCGATAAATTCTACGGAACCGTTGCCCAGATTGCCAAAGAATATAATGTTAAGTTGAGTTCAGAAAATGTAGCGCCAGTTGTTACGAGCGATGCATTGCTTCATTATAAATATGTCGATTATCCGGGTGGTGAATTTTGGCTGAAAAGCCCAACGCACGATAAACCTTTTGATATGGTTGATGCTATTTCGGGCGGTCATATTTATGGAAAAGACATTATTCAGGCAGAATCTTTTACAGCTTTGCGAATGGATTGGGACGAACATCCGGGAAATCTGAAAACAACTGCCGACCGAAATTATGCTCTGGGAATCAACAGACTGTTTTACCATGTTTTTGTTCATAATCCGTGGACGGACAGAAAGCCTGGAATGACTTTAGACGATATTGGAACTTTTTTCCAAAGAGACCAAACATGGTGGAAACCCGGAAAAGCCTGGTTTGATTATTGTCAGCGCGTTCAGTTTCAATTGCAAAAAGGAAAACCTGTAATTGATCTGGCGGTTTTTATCGGAGAAGATTTTCCTTCTCGTTCTTTCGTTCCGGATCGTTTGGTGCCTTTTATTCCGAATGTTTTTGGAAAGGAAAGATTGGAAAGCGAGAAAATCCGTTTGGAGAATGAAGGTCAGCCAACAGCTAAAATGCCGAAAGAAGTGACGTATTCTAAAAATATTACCGACTTATCACAATGGATAAATCCGCTAAATGGTTATCAATACGATTCTTTTAATGCCGATGTTTTAATCAACAGAGCAAAAGTTCAAAACGGAAAAATCACTTTCGGAGGCGGAATTGAATATGGTGCTTTGTTGTTTCCTGGAAGTCACAAAATGGCGCCGAATAAAATGTTGTCTTTGGCTTCTGCCGAAAAAATACTGCAATTATTAAAAAATGGAGCAACGATTTTTGTGGATGAAAAACCAACTATTCAGCCAGGAATGCAATCTGAAGAAAATCAAACGAAATGGCAGAATGTGATTGATGAAATCTGGAATAACGCCAATTCATCTTCATGGAAAATCGGTAAAGGAACGGCTGTAAAATTACCTTATTTTGGGAACGATTTTGCTTCAATCGGAATAACTCAAGACCTTTATTTTCCAAATCTGAACCGAGCTGATTCGGAAACAATTGCCTGGGCTCACAGAAAAGCAGAAAATGAAGAAGTATATTTTCTTTCGAATCAAAAATCAGAAAAAAGATTATTTGATGCTTCGTTCAGAATAGCAGGGAAAGTTCCTAAATGGTACAATCCGGTTGCCGATAAAACATCGGCTTTAGCCAATTGGAAAATTGAAAACGGAAGAACAATTGTTTCGATAACTTTGGAAGCTAATGAATCGGGTTTTGTAATCTTTAATGAAGAAACAAAAGAGGAGTTAGCTAATACAAAAGAGGCTCAATTTGAAACCGTTCAGGTTTTAGATGAAAACTGGGAATTACAATTTGATTCGGAATATAAAGGCCCAAAAGAAGTAGTAAAAATTAACAGGCTTTTTGACTGGTCAACATCAGAAAATGAGCAGATAAAATATTATTCGGGAACAGCTTCATATAAAAAAGAATTTGTCTGGAAAGGAAAAGCTTCTGATAAAATCTGGATTGATTTAGGCGAAATTGCCAATATCGCCGAGGTTTCGATTAATGGAAAAGACTGTGGGACACTTTGGACATTTCCTTTTAAAAGTGATATTTCGAATGCATTACAAAAAGGAAAAAATACAATCGTAATAAAAGTGACCAATACTTGGGCAAACCGTTTAATTGGAGATCAAAAGTTGCCTGAAAACGAACGTTTGACTTGGACAACTGCAAGATACAGATTGGAAGGAAATCCATTGTTGAAATCGGGATTGTTAGGGCCAGTGACGATTGTGAAAGAGAAATAATCAGGATGTGAGTCATTGCGAGGAACGAAGCAATCACATAACGAGAGCAACTACTGAGATTGCTTCGTTCCTCGCAATGACTTTTGCACCGAAAAGGTTTGAAAAGGAAGTTATAATAGAAAAAATATAAAATGAAAAATATCAAATACATTCTTGTAATAGCAATGATTTTAGCTAGCCTTCAAATCAATGCAAAAATCAAACTGCCGGCATTGTTTTCCGACAATATGATGTTGCAGCAAAAGTCAAACGCACCAATCTGGGGCTGGGCAGAAAAGAATGCAAATGTTACCATCAAAACATCATGGAATTCTAAAATCTACAAAACAAAAGCCGACGCTTCCGGTAAATGGAAAACCGAATTGCAAACACCAACTGCAGGCGGGCCATTTACAATTGAAGTTACAGAAGGAAAAGAAAAAGTAACCATCAAAAACATTTTAATTGGCGAAGTCTGGCTTTGTTCTGGTCAATCGAATATGGAAATGCCTTTGAAAGGATTTCAGGGACAGCCTGTTAAAAACGGAAACGAAATCATTGTAAGATCAGCTAATAAAACCATTCGTTTAATTACGATTCCGCGTGCTACAGTTTTGGAACCAAAAGACGATTTTGAAGGAAAATGGGAAGAAGCTTCTCCAAAATCAACTTCAAATTTTAGTGCAACGGCCTGGTATTTTGGTTCGCTTTTACAGGAAGTTTTAAATGTTCCTGTGGGACTGATTCATGTTTCGTATGGTGGTTCTAGCATGGAAGCCTGGATGAACAAGGAAATGCTGAAAGATTTCGCAAGCGCTAAAATTCCGACTACAAAAGAAGAATTGGCAAAAGATCCAAATCGTGTTCCGACAACTTTGTTTAACGGAATGCTTTCGCCGGTTATTGGCTACGGAATCAAAGGCTGTATCTGGTATCAGGGCGAATCCAACTATGAAAGAGCCAATGAATATACGGCTTTGATGAAAAAAATGGTAAGCAGTTGGAGAACCATGTGGAATCAGGGAGAATTTCCGTTTTATTTCTGCCAGATTGCACCGTTTAATTATGCTTCATTTCATCCAAAAGATTACTTGGAGAATTACAATTCGGCTTATTTGAGAGAGGCGCAGTTTAAGGCTTCAAAGGAAATTCCGAATTCGGCAATGGCGGTTTTAATGGATGTAGGTGAAGAAAATAACATACACCCAATGGACAAGGAAAAAGGCGGAAACCGACTGGCGTTTCAGGCTTTAGCAAGAACATACGGAATGGAAGGTTTTGAATTCGAAAGTCCGAAATACAAATCAATGGAAATTAAAGACGGCGCTGTAACGGTTTCTTTTGATGATGTTGCTAACGGAATAACAGCTTATGACAAAGAAGTTACTGGTTTTGAAATAGCGGGCGAGGACAAAGTTTTCTATCCGGCGAAAACCGTGGTAAGAAGAAAGTCGGTGGTTTTGACTTCTGATAAAGTTACAAAACCAGTTGCGGTACGCTATTTGTGGAAAGATTTCGCCAAAGCGGAGTTGTTTAGTGCAGGAGGTTTGCCGGTTTCTTCATTTAGAACGGATGAATGGTAATATATACTAGGCTCCTGCAAGGTTTTCAAAACCTTGTAGGTGTCTGATTTATAATTTGAAAAGTGTCAAAATAATACCTACAAGGTTTTGAAAACCTTGCAGGAAACGAAAAAAATGAAACACATAAAATACATACTTCTGTTCGCCACGTTTTTACTCAAAGCGCAAATCCCTGTGCTTGATAATTACAATCAGGTTTGGACAACTCAGAGCCAGAATTCATCAGAATCAATGCCTTTGGGAGGCGGTGATATTGGTATGAATGTCTGGGTCGAGAAAGGAGATTTGTATTTTTATTTTTCGCGAAGCGGAACTTTTGACGAACATAATACTTTACTGAAATTAGGTCGTGTAAAAATCACTTTAACACCAAATCCGTTTGAGGGAAAAGATGGTTTTCATCAGGAATTGAAACTCAGAGACGGTTATATTTTAGTTGGACAAAAAGATACCAAAATCAAACTTTGGGTTGATGTTTTTAAACCGATAATTCATGTTGATTTAGAAAGTAAAAATCCGTTGAAAATGACGGCTTCTTATGAAAACTGGCGTCATCAGAACCGTATTTCAAAAGGAAAAGAAAATAATGCTAATTCTTATAAATGGGCACCTCAGGGCGATCTTGTTAATTTTAAAGATTCGATTGCTTTTGAAAATAACGGACTTAAATTCTATCATCGAAACCGCGAACAAACCGTTTTTGATGTTGCGGTAAAACAGCAGAAAATGGAATCGGTGAAAGACCAGATGATGAACCCGATTGCTAATTTAACTTTCGGCGGATTCATGAAAGGCGATAACCTAAAACCGGACGGAACCTATCTTGGGAAATATCAGAATACCGATTTCAAAGGTTTTAATTTAACGAGTGTAAAACCTTCAAAAAAACATTCGCTGGAAATTTATTTAAACACTAGTCAGTCTGATTTTTCTATTTGGGATAATGGTTTAAAAAGTTTTATTTCCTCGAATAAAAATACAGCAAAACAAGCTGAGAAAAACACCATAAAATGGTGGAATAATTTCTGGAATCGCAGTTTTATTTTTGCACAAAAAAATCAATCTACGGCAAAAGATTCGGTGTATCAGATCGGGCAGAATTATCAGTTGTTCCGTTATATGCTTGGGTGTAATGCCTACGGAAAATACCCAACAAAATTCAACGGCGGACTTTTTACGGCTGACCCCGTTTTTACTAATCCTGATTTGAACTTTACACCCGATTTCAGAAATTGGGGAGGTGGAACGATGACAGCTCAAAACCAAAGATTGGTGTATCATCCGATGGTGAAAAGCGGTGATTTTGATATGATGAAATCACAGCTGGATTATTATCTGAGCATTCAGAAAAATGCCGAATTAAGAAGCAAAGTTTATTGGAACCATAACGGAGCATCTTTTACAGAACAATTAGAAAATTTCGGCTTGCCAAATCCTGCCGAATATGAATGGAAACGTCCCTCCGATTACGATCCGGGAATGGAATATAATGCCTGGCTGGAATATGAATGGGATACTGTTTTTGAGTTTTGCCAGATGATGTTAAAACAGAAAGAATATGCGGGAGAAGATATTCAGAAATACAATCAGTTTATAATAAGTTGTCTGCGTTTTTTTGACGAACATTATCAGTATTTAGCCAAAAAAAGAGGCAGAAAAGCGTTGGATGGAAACGGACATTTAGTACTGTTTCCTGGTTCTGCTGTCGAAACATACAAAATGACAAACAACGCTAACAGTACCATTTCAGCATTGAAAATAATTACGGAAAGTCTATTAAACCTTTCGGTAAATCAACTGTCAAAAGAAGACGTTGAATATTTAAAAGCATTTCAAACCAGAATTCCGCCTTTGAATTTTGGTACTATCGAAAATCACAAAGTATTGCTTCCGGCAAAAACATGGGAACGCATCAATAATACCGAAGTGCCACAATTGTATCCGGTATATCCGTGGGGAATTTACGGAATTGGAAAACCAGATTTGGAAACCGCTTTGAATACGTGGAAATATGATCCCGATGCGATAAAATTCAGAAGCCACATTGGCTGGAAACAGGATAATATATTTTCAGCACGATTAGGTTTAACCGATGAAGCAGCAAAATATAATACTTTGAAAATGGCCAATTCAGACAGACGCTTCCCCGCATTTTGGGGTCCCGGGTTTGACTGGGTTCCGGATCACAACTGGGGAGGAGCAGGAATGATTGGTATGCAGGAAATGCTTTTGCACGAAACCGATGGAAAAATTTATCTTTTTCCGGCCTGGCCAAAAGAATGGAACGTTCGTTTTAAATTGCACGCGAGACAAAATACAACGGTAGAAGCGGAACTGATAAACGGCGAATTGAAAGTTTTAAAAGTAACTCCGGAAGAAAGAAAAAAAGACATTATAAATCTGTTAGGGATTTCAATAGAAGAAAAGAAGAAACTAAACTAACTAGTACCGATAAAATGATTAAGAAATTTTTTAGCACTGCTGCATTGGCAATGCTTTTAACAGCCAATGGGCAGGCACAGAATAAGCAAATTGTAAAAGTCGATTTTGATTTTTTCCAAAGAAGATTAGAAGAAGTTCATGCTCCGGGTTATGATTCGTGGGTGGTGAATGAAAAGAAAGAAGACCAAAAGACTTTTAATGGTGTAACATTCAAATTGAAAGGAAATTTTACCTCAAAATGGTATAAAGTAGGGATGAGCGCTCCGTTCTATAATAAGTTAGGCGCTGACGGATTGGTTACAGCTGAAAATCTGGAAATGAAAATCAGTGGCTTAAAACCGGGCAAACATACACTTCTGACATTTCATAATGCGTTTGATGTAATTACAGGGAAAACATTTTCCCCGATAAAAATTTATGTAAATGGGAAATTGACAGAAACGGTAAATGCAAGCCTGAGAGTAAATGCGAAGGCTGATGCTTCTATGGCATATATTTCTTTTAATGCAGTAAAAGCGAAAGAGGTTGTTATTCGTTTTGAAATTGATCCTGCAACCAATCCTGATGTTGTAAAGCAGATTGTGATTAATGGTTTTGAAATCGATACGCCGAACTTAATGAATCAGGCGCGTTCTCCCAAGCCGGAAAATGCAAACGAACATGTTGTTACAGCTGATAAAAAGGTTTTGCTGGAATGGGATGCTTCAAAAAATGCTGTGGCGCATAAATTGTTTTTTGGAGAAGATAAAAACACTGTTGCCAATGCGACTGAATCTTCAAAAGAATTCAAAGGAAAATTAACTGACAAAACATTTTCAGTTTCAGATTTATACAGTGGTTCAACGTACTACTGGCGTGTTGATGAAGTAGATGCTAAAGGCAATGTTACTTTAGGAAACGTATGGTCTTTCAAACCGGCACAGCTGGCTTTTCCCGGAGCAGAAGGTTACGGACGCTTCGCCGTTGGAGGACGTGGCGGAAAAGTAGTTGAAGTAACCAATCTTAACGATGACGGTCCGGGAAGTTTACGTGACGCTGTCAATCAGGAAATCGGACCGAGGACTATTGTGTTTAATGTTTCTGGTAATATTCAATTGAAATCAAGGTTAGTAGTTAATCAGCCCTATATCACTATTGCCGGACAGACAGCTCCGGGCGAGGGAATTACGGTTAGCCGTGCGCCAATTGGTCTTACGGGGAATGATGGTGTAATTCGATTTTTGAAAGTTCGAATCGGTGGTGGAACGACTTTTGACGGAATGGGATTAACGGGTGCTGATTACAGTATAATCGATCACTGTTCAATCAGCTGGACGATTGATGAATCATTCAGTTCAAGAGGAGCGCATCATATTTCGTTACAGAGAACTTTAATTTCCGAAGCTCTGAATGTTGCCGGACACGATAAATACGAAGCTGGAAAAATGCACGGTTATGCAGCGACAATTGGTGGTGATATCGGAAGTTTTCATCACAATTTACTGGCACACAATTATGGCCGTAACTGGAGTATCGGAGGTGGTTTGAGTGGTGACGGATTTTATACCGGAAGAGTCGATATTAGAAATAATGTGGTTTACAACTGGGGAAAAAGAACTACTGACGGAGGTGCAAACGAAGTAAATTTTGTTAACAATTTCTATAAACCCGGAGCTTCAACAGGTATTTTTGTAGCTTTGAATGCACAGCATGAAGGAGTTGGAAAAGGAATGCAGCGTTATTTCTTCGACGGAAATATAATGCCGGGTTATTTTGACGAGAAATCTCAGGATAAAGGAAGAAAAATGACGGTTACGAATAATGAAAAAGTAGAGTATGAAACTTTCGTAGACAAACCTTTCTTCGATTCTTATGTAAATACACAGTCAGCAAAAGGAGCTTATAAAAATGTACTTTCTGATGTGGGTGCGAATCAGCCGTTTTTTGACAAACACGATAACCGAATCATTGATGAGACATTAAAAGGGACTTTTACATATAAAGGAAGCAAAAGCGGCCTTGGCGGAATGATTGATAATGAATCAGATGCCGGAGGATGGCCTGAGTTTGCATCTGAAACCCGTCCTGCTGACTGGGATACGGATCATGATGGTTTGCCAGACTGGTGGGAGAAAGCATTCAGTTTAAATGAAAATTCGAAAGCAGGGGATTTTTCAGATGCTAATTCAGATTTAGAGGAAGACGGATTTACACAATTGGATAATTATTTAGACTGGATGGCACAGCCGCATTTCTTTGTGAAATCTGGAGAACAAACCGTTTTAAATGCTGCGGATTATTTTAAAGGATACGAAGCAAGTCCTGTATTTACGTTTTCGGATCTTACAAACGGAAGAGTAGTCTTAAAAGGAAAAGAAGTTCAGTTTAGGCCTATTGAGCCAGGGTTGGCATCTTTTGTATTAACCGTTAAAGATGCAGACGGAGATACAATGAGCCGTACAATTAATTTCCTTGTAAAGTAAATCTATGAGAAATGTTTCACGCAGATTTTAGATAGATTTTAGCAGATTTAATGGAATTTTATTAAAATTGAATCGGTAAATATCTGCTTAAATCCTTTAAAATCTGCGTGAAATGAACTTTTTAGTAAATAAAAATAATTTGCTTAATCTGCTAAATCTGCGGGAAAAATTACTCTCTCGCAGATTTAGCAGATCAGGCAGATAAAATTATATCAAAATGAAAAAGAACATCATTATATTATCGTCTTTGCTTTTGTCAACAGCAATATTTGCTCAAAACAAAGGTTTGGTTGCCAATTCTGAAAGCCCTTATTCTAAATTACAAAGTGTAGGTTTACAGGATGTGAAATGGACAAACGGTTTTTGGAAAGAACAATTTGATGTGGAAACCAGAAATACATTACCCTATATGTGGGACTTGTATCATAATGATGAGGTTTCACATGCCCATAAAAATTTCGAAATTGCGGCAGGAATAAGCAAAGGAACTTTCAAAGGGCCTTCTTTTCACGATGGAGATTTTTATAAGATCTTTGAGGGAATGGCAGCAACTTATGCTGTAACCAAAGATAAAAAACTGGATGCTGAAATGGATAAAGCCATTGCTCTTTTCGCGAAAGCACAGCGAAAAGACGGCTACCTGCATACTCCGGTTTTAATTGATGAACGCTGGGGGACGCTTGGTCCGGAAGAAGTAAAAAAACAACTGGGTTTCGAGAAATACAATATGGGGCATTTGATGACCGCAGCCTGTATTCATTACCGTGCGACCGGAAAAACGAATTTCTTAAACATTGCAAAAGGTGTTGCCGATTTTTTATATGATTTCTATAAAAAAGCATCACCTGAATTAGCACGAAATGCAATCTGCCCTTCACATTATATGGGAATTGTCGAAATGTACCGTACCACTAAAAATCCGAAATATCTGGAACTGGCCAATAATCTAATCGATATCAGAGGAACTACCGATGACGGAACCGATGATAATCAGGACAGAATTCCGTTTAGACAGCAGACAACTGCAATGGGGCATGCTGTAAGAGCGAATTATCTGTACGCAGGTGTAGCTGATTTGTACGCTGAAACAGGAGAGAAAAAATTACTGGATAATCTGGAGTCGATCTGGGATGATGTAACTTATCGAAAAATGTATATCACAGGAGCCTGTGGTTCTTTATATGACGGAGTTTCACCAGATGGGACTTCGTACAATCCAACTGATGTACAAAAAATTCATCAGGCATACGGAAGACCTTTTCAACTTCCAAATGCTACAGCTCATACTGAAACCTGTGCTAATATTGGAAACGTATTATGGAACTGGAGAATGCTTCAGATTACAGGAGATGCCAAATATGCCGATATTGTAGAATTGGCATTATATAATAGTGTTCTTTCCGGAATTGATTTGGAAGGGAAAAAATTCTTTTATAACAATCCGCTGAATGTTTCTAAAGATTTACCTTTTAAACAAAGATGGAGCAAAGAACGTGAAGGCTATATCGCCTTGTCGAACTGCTGTGCACCAAACGTAACCAGAACTATTGCTGAGGTGAGCAACTACGCTTACAACTTTTCGAAAGAAGGTTTGTATGTGAATTTATACGGGAGCAATAACCTTAGTTCAACGACACTTTCCGGAGAGAAAATTGAAATCGAACAACAGACCAATTATCCGTGGGATGGAAAAGTTACCCTGAAAATCGTAAAAGCCCCTAAAGATGTTTATGCTTTCTTATTGAGAATTCCGGGCTGGAGTCAGGGAACTACAATTTCAGTGAATGGTAAGAATATCAATGAAGCTGTTGTTTCAGGGTCGTACCAAAAAGTAATACAAAAATGGAAAAAAGGAGATGTAATTGAATTGAATATCCCGATGCCAGTTGAATTGATGCAGGCAAATCCGTTGGTAGAAGAGGTAAAAAATCAGGTGGCTGTAAAAAGAGGCCCGATTGTTTATTGCTTAGAATCTGATCAGCTTCCAGCGAATACAAGCATCAACGAAGTGGTTTTGGATGTCAATTCTAAATTTACAACAGATTTTATCAAAATCCACGACAGACAATTATTAAGCATAACTGCCAGTTCATCAATTAATAATGATACTTCCTGGGACAAAAAGCTGTACAAGCCACTTTCGGTAAAAGATAGCAAAGAATATACAGTAAAATTAATTCCTTATTTTGCATGGGGAAATCATGGTAAAGGCGAAATGTCTGTTTGGTTATCACATTAAAAAATCAATGGAATGATTAATAAAAAAATAGTTCTGTTAATATTGTTTGCATTTGTCGGGATGCAGGCGCAGGAATATATTCCGCTTTGGGAGAAAAATAAAATGCCAAATTCCAAAGGATTATTTATAAAAGACAGTATCAGTAATGAGCGTGTAATGCAGGTGGGAATACCAGGCATTCACGCTTTTTTCACTTCTGCTCAGGAGAATAAAGGGGCAGCGGTTTTAATTATTCCCGGAGGAGGCTATCATCATTTGTCATATAATATTAGTGGTTTTCAATTGGCAAAATGGTTTAATACGATCGGGATCAATGCTTTTGTATTGACACATCGACTGCCGATATCAAAAGATGTCAAAGAAAGAGAAAAAGTACCTTTGCAGGATGCTGAAAGAGCAATGAGGGTCATTCGTAAAAATGCTGCCAGCTGGAAAATTGATACGAATAAAATTGGAGTGATGGGCTGTTCTGCAGGAGGACATTTGGCAGCTAGTCTTGGAACAATCAAAGATGATTTTGCAAAAATAGGAGATGAATATGATAGTTATTCTTTTAAACCTGATTATATGATTTTGATTTCACCTGTAATTGACATGGGAAAAGACGGTCATAAAGGAAGCAAAGAGAATCTGCTTGGTTCAGATCCATCTCCCGAATTGATTAAAAAATATTCTCTTCAGTTTCAGGTGAGTGATTATACACCGCCCACTTTCATGGCACATGCCTTTAACGATAAAGTGGTATCTCCAAAAAACAGTTTGTTGTTTTATGATGCGCTCCTGACAAACAAAATTCCTTCGAGTTTACATATTTTTAATCAGGGCGGTCATGCGATTGCACTTAGAAATAATCCCGGTTCAACCAATTTATGGACTGGTATTTGTGAGCAATGGCTGATGGAAATCAACATCCTGAAAAACTAATATCTCTAATTTAACTTCATGTCAAAACTTATGAAATATATTGCCGCCCTTTTTTTAGTATTACTATCTGTCATATCTTCAGCACAAACAACCGATAACCGATTTGAAATAACTGTTGCCCATGATGGCTCCGGAGATTTTAAAACGATTCAGGAAGCCATTAACAAGGTAAGAGACCATGCCGAAAAACGGGTTGTGATTTTAATAAAAGCAGGAACTTACAATGAAAAAGTTGTGATTCCGGCTTTCAAAAGAAATATTACTTTAAAAGGTTCTGATAGAGAAAAGACGATTATTTCATATAATGATTATTCAGGGAAACCTTTCAGAGGAATTGACGTTACGGGCGATACAAAATTTAGCACTTACACTTCTTACACTTTATTAGTTCAGGGAAATGACTGTTCAGTAGAAAATTTAACCATAGAAAATACGTCTGGAAAAGTAGGACAGGCAGTAGCCCTGCATACCGAAGGAGACAGGGTAGCGGTAAAAAACTGCTCAATTTTAGGAAATCAGGATACTTTGTATTTAGCAAAAGGCGGAACGAGAAATTATTTTGAAAACTGTTATATCAACGGTACAACAGATTTTATTTTTGGTGCGGCAACTGTATATTTTTATAATTGCACTATCGAAAGTTTAAGTAATTCCTATGTTACTGCAGCTTCAACAACTCAGGAAGATAAATACGGGCTTGTATTTGTAGATTGTAAACTTACTGCAAAAGACAATACAGTAGACAAGGTTTTTCTGGGACGTCCGTGGAGACCTTACGCAAAGACAGTATTTATCAATACAGAATTAGGTTCGCATATCGTTGCCGAAGGGTGGAATCCATGGAAAGGCGATAAAAATTTTCCTGATAAAGAAAAAACAGTTTTTTATGCTGAACTTGGGAGTAAAGGCGAAGGATCTAAAGATCTTTCAAAAAGGGCGGTGTGGTCACATCAATTAAAAAAGTCTGATCTTAAAAAATACAGCTTAGAGAAAATTCTTAATGGCTGGAATCCTAAATTATCTGCAAATACTTTATGAGTTTTTGAGGTTTGTAATGTAAAGTGTTAGGGTATTGTAAATCCTCATTATCAGGTTCTTGTATTAGAGTGGATTTAAAAATTACTTTAGGTATATATATTCAGACAAATTTCCTCTCTAAGATAACTGGTCTGCAACAGCTTCAATGATTATTAAGAGCTTAAAACAAATAAATCGGGTTACTTATTAATAAGAATTTACTACTCTAATTTTAATTTTTTATTTTTTTTTATTTTTTTTTATTTTTTATTAATACAGTCTTTTTGTAAGATTTTTAATCAAAAGAAATCGATTTCCTACAGTCTTTAAAAGAATGAAAATTGTATTGAATTGTTTTTATTTAGAGGGATTTTACCAAAACCCTTTGTTTTAAGGTGTTTTTTCTTACTTATTTTCTTTGTATCTTGTTATATTCAAAATTTACACCTTTTTTTTACTGTAAGTCTATTTTGTCTTACAGTTTTTTGATGATATAGTTTTTTTATTGGATTTTTTTTGATGATTATTTTGAAGCAGGATACTACAGGACAGTTGTAGTTTTCAATCATTATATTTTTGGAATCAGGTAATAAATGTATTTTTAACGTTTAAAAATTTCTACAGTAATAAATCGCCCATAAATTGTAGTATGTCTATAAAAGTTAAAATACATTTTTTTATAAACTAAAAACTAACCTAACTATTAATCTAACTAAATCAAAGATTTATGAAACAAACACTTATCAAAAGATGTAGTTTTATTCTGTTTGCATTGATGAGCATTGTCACTTATGCCCAAAATGGAAGCAGTCAAATTAAGATCACAGGTACTGTTACTGATCCCACAGGTTTGCTTGTGCCGGGAGTAAACGTAACTGAAAAATCTACTAAGAACTCTGTAAGTACAGATTTCAGTGGTAGGTATGAAATTAATGTAAAGCCTGGTGCAACATTAGTTTTTTCTTTTATTGGAATGAAAAAAATGGAAATTCCTTTAAATGGCCGTACTAACCTTGATGCTAAAATGCAGGAAGATTCTAATGTATTGGATGACATTGTAGTTGTAGCTTACGGTACACAGAAGAAAAATAATGTTACTGGCGCTATTGCTACAATTAAACCTGAAAGCGTTCAGGATTTACCTGTAACAAACTTATCAGAAGCATTGAGAGGTTTAGTGCCTGGATTAACTGTTAATGGTGGATCAACAAGACCAGGACAAGCAGCTTCTTTAGAGATTCGTCAAACTTTTAGTTTTTCTAAAGATGGTGGTTATACAACGCCGTTAATTGTGATAGATGACATGGTACAGGTTGATCCTGCTACAGGAATGCCAACTCTGGAAACATTTAACAGATTGGATCCTACAGAGATTGAAAGTATAACAGTGTTAAAAGATGCTTCAGCAGCTATTTATGGTTCCCGAGCTTCTCAGGGTGCTGTAGTAGTTAAAACTAAAAGAGGTAAAGTTGGGCAGACTAAGTTTTCATATCAACAACAATTTGCTGTTAATGATGCAGTTAGTCACGGTAAAGTGATGAATGCTTATGAATTTGGGGTGTTTAGTAATCGTTTTTTGAAAGCAAAAAATTCAGCTGGTGCTAATGGTGCAAATCTTTTTTCGGAAGCTGAATTAGATGAGATGAAAGGTTTGGATTATAACTGGCTGGATAAAGCCTGGAAGCCGGCTACTCAGGTAAAACATGCTTTTAATATAAGTGGAGGTACAGAAAAAGCAACCTATTTTGCCGGTGCTACTTATTTGGATCAGGGAGCAAACCTAGGGGATCAGGATTACAGTAAATGGACTTTTCGTACAGGGGTAACAGCTAAAATATCAAGCTCATTAGATTTTGCAGCGACTGTTGCAGCTAATACTGGAAGTGTTCAAAAATCATATACTAAATCAGTTACTTTTAATGATAGTAGTTTTGGTTCTTCTGCTGGTGGGGAGCAAGCTGATTATTCAATATTATTGCATATGCCGCAATATATTCCTTGGGAAACAACAGTTAATGATCAAAACTATTTTATGTCACCGTTTCCTCGTACCGATCGTAACCTGGGTAGTGCGAATGCTAATAATAATATTGCAGGATGGAATTACTTTGCAACCTTAGCGAACGGATCGAAATCTGTAAATGAAGACTTTTCATACAATGTAAACTTGTCTTTAAACTATAAAGTGCCTTTTGTAAAAGGTTTATCTGTTAAAGGATCTTACGCAAGAGTTCAGTACTCTAATAATTCAGAACAAGTCCAATTACCTTATACTTTGGCCAGAATTAAAAATTATAATTCAGTGGATAACCACCTTGCAAGTGGAGCTTCTGATTCAGATTATACTATTGAGACAAATATTAGAAATGCCAGAGTTCTTTATGATAATACCTTGAGCAGTAGTGTGCAGTCAAACTTCTTTGTGAATTATGACAGAACTTTTGATAATCATGAAATAGGGGCAATGTTTTCTGTGGAGCGTTCAGAGAATGATTCTAAAAGAACTCGTTTGTATTATGAAAATACCCCTTCTTATTATGCAGGGACACATCATACTGCGGGAACTTTGATTCCGGCGCATTCTTTATCTGAAAGAGGAGAAAGCGGTACATTGTCTTATTTAGGACGTGTCAATTATGCGTTTAAATCTAAATATTTAGTGACATTACTTTTTAGAAGTGATGCATCGACAAAATTTGCGCCAGAAAATTATTGGGGATTTTTCCCTTCTGCCCAATTAGGATGGATTGCATCAAAAGAAGATTGGTTTGCAGAAGCACTTCCGGGTGTTAATTTCTTTAAAATTCGTTATTCTATTGGTAAAACAGGAAAAGATAATATAACTCCTTGGAGATGGCAAAAATTGTATGATATTAATACAGATAAAGGCTGGCAGTTTGGTTCTAATGGAGGTAGTTTAGCTAATAGTATTACACCTAGAGTTGAACCGAATCGTAATGTAGGTTGGGACACTACTATTAAACACAATTTAGGGTTTGATGTGAATGTCTTAAATAATAGATTACAAATGGTATATGATTTCTATTTTGACAGAACTACAGATATGCTAACGCAAACATCAGGAGCAGTTGGAATTCCTATTACTATAGGCGGTGGTTTTGCTGAACAGAATTATGCTGCTGTTGATGCATGGGGTGCAGAAGTTGGTTTGAACTGGAATGATAAAATCAAAAAGAATTTAGAATATAGTGTGGGTGTGAATTTTGGTTTTTCTAATAATGAAGTTAAGAGATATCCTGAACAGGCATTATTGCATCCTTCTGCTAACCAGACTATGGAAGGAAGATCACTATTTTTCCCTTCATGGGGTTTTAAAACATGGAAACAAACTTCAACAGGTGATGGTATTTTAAGAACAGACCAGGATATACAGAACTATTGGAATTATTTAACAGAACGTGCTACTGCAGCAGGAACGACACCAAATTTCATGGGAGTTTCAACTATGGCAGGTTTGGCAAAAGGGCAGTTAGCATATCAGGATATCGGAGGTCAGTTTAATTCAACTGATGGTACTCAGGCTGGACCAGACGGAAGAATTGAGGAGAGTAATGACTATGCTAAATTAGTTAACTCAAGCAGAACTTATGGGTTTACAACTAATTTAGGAGTTAAATATAAAGGTTTTTATGCTCGTACTCAGATAGCAACTTCCTGGGGAGGTATTCGTATGATGGATCGTGTTAAACAATTAACTGCTTCAACTCACAATATGTGGGCTCATGAAACTTTCTGGAATGATATGTATGCAGAGGACAATGTTGATGGTAAATATCCAAACATGGCGTATTTTGATAAACCGGAAAATGGTATAGGAGGAGGAGTTGGTTCTCCGTCAGATTTTTGGATGTTGGATACTTTCCGTTGTACTGTCAGAAATCTAACGATAGGTTATGGCTTGCCTCAGGACGTGTTGAAAGGTTTGAATATCTCAAGTCTTACTATTGGAGTGACAGGACAGAATTTATGGGATTTGTATAATCCTTATCCTAATCATTATCGTAATATGTATGATGATTCACTTACTGGTTACCCAACTTTAAGAACCTGGGCGGTTAACTTTAATATTGCATTCTAATTTTAATTAGTGTTAATTATGAAAAATAAAATAAACTTAATTATTGCATTGGCAACATTAGTAGTTGTGAGTGTTTCATGTAGTGATAATTTCTTAGAAGAAAAAAAACAATACGGGAATGATGAAGATTCTTTTTACGAAAGTGCTGATAAAGTTGAATGGTATGTAAATAACATGTATTATGATTATTTTCAGGCATATAATTCACCTTTAAAATCTGTAGTAGGATTGTATAATGATACCCGTACAAGATTAACTGAAGAAGTTGGTGGGATGCAAAATTTGATTAATCCTACATTGACTTATGTAAATGCATCTGATGGAGATGCATATTATGGTACAAGAATTGAGGATAAAATGATCAATAATCCTTATTCCAGAATACGTGAGTGTAATGCTTTCTTAGAAAAAATTGATGTTATTGGAGCAAATTTAGATGAGGCTTTTAGAAAAAAATTTAAAGGACAGGTTTATTATTTGCGTGCGATTCAGTATTTTGATTTGATGAGAGTATATGGAGGAGTGCCTATAGTTACAAATACACAGGATTCTGATATTGATGATGTAACTATTAAACTCCCACGTGCTAAGGTATCTGAAGTTGTTGCTCAAATACTTGCTGATTTAGACATGGCATCTACTTTGTTACCAGATAAATGGGATGCAGGAAATTATGGTCGATTTACCAGAGGAGCCGCTTTAGCTCAAAAGTCAAGAGTTTTATTGACATATGCGAGCCCTCTGTTTAATAAAAACTGGGATGGCTCTACAGAACGTTGGGACGCAGCTTTAGCAGCAGGATTGGCCGCTGAAACTCAATTAACTGCTGATGGTTTTGGTTTATTTGGTAATACGGCAAAACAATGGCAGGAAATGTTTTTAGTTGATAATTCATTTTGTAAAGAAGCTATTGTGGTTCAGCTATTATCTAGTGCAAATACTGGGGCTGCTGTAAATAGTGGATGGGAAGGAAGTCTGCGTTTCATTAGTCAGGGTGGTAAAGGAGGTATGGAAGCACCAAAAGAAATGATTGATTTGTTTCCAATGGCAAATGGCTCAAGACCTACGGCTGCTAATAATTATAATGATTTTTTATTCTTTAAAAATCGTGACCCTCGTTTTTACAGAACTTTTGCTTTTTCCGGAAGTTACTGGCCTTATACAACTCCGAGTTCGACAACTACTGTTCAACCAACAGTGTGGGCTTACCGCTGGGTAGATAATAGTAATAAAGCTTATTTTAGCGATGCTAATAATAATGAAAAAAGCCCTGCTTTTGTTCGAAAAATGTCAAATCCTACTGCTAATAATGCTTCTTCTTTTCAATATTCGGGAACTGATATTTTTGAATACCGTTATGCGGAGTTATTGTTGAATATTGCAGAGTGTTATGCCGCAAAAGGGGATATACCAAATACGCTGGCTTATTTAACACAAATTAGAAAACGTGTTGGGATACCATCTGCTAATAACTACGGTATAGGAACTTTAACAGATAAATATGCCGCAATTGAGGCGTGTCTATACGAACGCCGTGTAGAGTTAGCATATGAAGGAAAACGTTATTGGGACGTTCAGCGTTGGATGTTATACAGCGATGATAGTTCAATAAATCAGGATAATACAAATGTAAAACTTGGTATTCCGACTATAAACGGAACACAACGTACAGGAAATTTTTTACAATATAAAACTAAAACCGCTTCTAGTGCTGATCCTTTATTAAGTGCACGTGCCGGAATCTCTGTAAATCCTGATGCATCAGATTTTCAGACTCAAATAGCTGCTTTAGAGGCATTTTATACAAATAATTTAGTTTTTGAAAAGTTGCCAGATGCGGAGGCATTGGATGTTGTTAGTGCAAAACCAGCTAAAATCGATTTTAAACCAAATTATTATATAATGGGGCTTAAGCAAGATGTTTTAGCTTTAAACCCATGGTTAATACAAACCCTTGGTTGGAATGGTGCTTCAGCTTCAGGTGGAACTTTCATCTACCAAGAATAATTTTTAAACTAAAGATGCCTGGATTTTTTTCAGGCATTTTTCTTAATATCATAATAAAACGTTAACATTAAATTAGACTTTTCACCTGTATTCCCTCAAAAAGATACAGGTGATTTGTTTAAACCGAATTACCAAATTAAAATTAACATGAAAAATTCAGCATTATTTGTATTACCACTTTTGCTTTTGGGAAGCATTAAATGTTTTGCCCAATATCCAAAAATAAGCCCTGAGATTAAGGCGCAACAAGACGCAATTATCAAGGAAGCCAACAGACTTTCAGATGAGGCCTGGGAAAAAGCATTAGTTGTAATTGAAGAAGAAGCGAAACACGGAAAGCCTTTTATTCCATGGGCATCAAGGCCAACAGATTTACCACAGGCGTCTATACCTGCTTTTCCAGGAGCTGAAGGAGGAGGTATGTACACTTTTGGAGGACGTGGCGGAAATGTGTATGTTGTAACAAGCTTAGAAGACCGCGGACCTGGAACTTTACGCGATGCCTGCGAACAGGGTGGTGCCAGAATCATTGTATTTAATGTGTCAGGAATTATTAAACTTAAAAGTCCGTTAATCATTCGTGCACCTTATATCACCATTGCGGGGCAAACAGCTCCCGGAGATGGTATCTGTGTAGCGGGTGAATCAGTTTGGATTGATACGCATGATGTTGTAATCAGACACATGCGTTTCCGTAGAGGAGAAACTTTTGTAGGCCGTCGTGATGATTCAATTGGAGGAAATCCTGTTGGAAACATTATCATCGACCACGTTTCTGCAACCTGGGGATTAGATGAAAACATGTCAATGTACAGACATATGTACAGCCCTGGTGCTGGCTATCCGGATATAAAAGTGGGTACAGTAAACATTACCATCCAAAACAGTTTGTTCGGAGAGGCTTTGGATACTTATAACCACGCTTTCGGAAGTACTTTAGGCGGTGAAAACTGCTCTTTCATGAGAAACATGTGGGCAAACAATGCAGGAAGAAACCCATCTATTGGTTGGAACGGAATTTTTAATTTTGTAAATAACGTTGTTTTCAACTGGTATAACAGATCAACAGATGGTGGTGATTATACAGCGAACTACAATATCATCAATAACTTTTACAAGCCGGGACCTGTTACCAATTTAGCAGAGCCAATCAGCTACAGAATCTTAAAACCGGAATCAGGAAGAAGCAAATTGCCTTATATGGTTTTTGGAAGGGCTTACGTAAACGGAAATATCGTTAACAATAACGAAAAAGTAACCAAAGACAACTGGGACGGTGGTATTCAGATCGAAAACAAAAAAGGCGAATTAATGGGCTATGATGAAGCTAAAACGTATTTCGATAAAATGAAAAGCGACAAACCATTCCCAATGCCATGGTTCCGTCCTTTCATGAAAGCAGATGAAGCTTATGAATTCGTTCTTAAAAATGTAGGTGCAACTTTACCGATCAGGGATAAAGTTGACGAAAGAATCGTAAGAACAGTGAAAACCGGAGTTCCGGAATACGCAAAAGGACTGGAGAAAAAAGATTTCTACCAATTTGAACACAGACGTTTGCCGAAGGATTCTTATAAGCAAGGAATCATAACTGATATTTCACAAGTTGGCGGATATCCGGAATATAAAGGAAAACCTTATGTAGATACAGACAAAGACGGTATGCCTGATGCATGGGAGAAAAAATATGGTTTAGATCCAAAAGATCCATCTGATGCCAAAAAAGATTTAAACGGTGATGGATATTCTAATATCGAAGACTACATCAACGGTGTAAACCCGGCTATCAAAGTAGACTGGACAGATTTAGCGAATAATAAAGAAACTTTGGTAAGACCTTTGTTAGACTTAAAATAAAAAAAGAATTTGCCTGATCTGCATAATCTGCGAGAGTAATTTCAAACAGATTGTGCAGATTTGACAGATTTAATTAAATCAATAATTATTCTGTTTTCAGTACATAACAGAATAATTTAAAAATCTTTTAAAATGATATCAATTAAGAAATTAGGAGTATTGTTTTTGCTTTTTGCTTGTAAGCTAAGTGCGCAACAATATGCAGACCCGGAATATGTGAAGGTTACCAATGAAAGAGCAGCTAAAATTGTAGAGAAATTAGCTTTGAATGACAAACAAAAAAAAACGACTGTAACCAATATCATTGCACAGCAGTTTCGTGATTTAAGCAAAATCCATGACGAAAGAGATGCTGAAATCAAAAAAGTAAAAGACGACAGTACTTTAGCCAAAGAAAAGCAAAACGGGAAAATTGACAAACTGAAAGCTAATGCTGACAAGTCAATTGCTAAACTGCACAAAGCCTATATTAAAAAATTAGGTACTCAATTAAACGAAGCCAAAATCACCGAAGTAAAAGACGGAATGACGTATGGCGTTCTTCCAATTACGGTAACGGCTTATAATGATATGATACCTACTTTGACAGAAGTTCAGAAAAAGTATATTTATGACGCTTTAGTTGAAGCAAGAGAACACGCAATGGATGGTGGTTCATCCAAAGAAAAGCATGCCTGGTTTGGTAAATACAAAGGGAGAATCAATAATTATTTGTCTAAAGAAGGTTATGATTTAACTAAAGAAAGAGAAGGCTGGAACAAGCGTATTGCTGAAAAAGAAAAGAATAAAAAGAAGGAATAGCACCTCTTTTGTTGATAAGTGTAATTTTAACATTTTTAAGTTAAACCTTTTGTTGATTACACTGTCAAACTATTCTAACTAATAATTTCATATAATACTCATGAAAAACAATTTTCAAAAGACCACCCTTAGAAGGACAATTATTGCAGCCTCCTTTTGTTCTCTTTTCTCATCAGCTTATGCACAGTATCCGGATATTCCAAAACCGGTTCAGGAAAAAACTGATGCCGTGATGAAAGCAGAAAGTGAGCGTTTGGATCAGATTTGGAAAGCCAATGAACATATCATCAAAGCCGAAGAATTACTAGGAAGACCTTATGTGCCGTGGGCGGCATTGCCTACCGATTTAGTTCATGCTGATATCCCGGCTTTCCCAGGTGCAATGGGAGGCGGAGCCCAGACACCAGGAGGACGTGGCGGAAAAATATTTGTCGTTACAAGTCTGGAAGACACCGGAAAAGGGACCTTTCGTGAAGCACTAGAAGCCGTTGGAGCTCGTACCGTAGTGTTTAATGTTTCCGGAATCATTCGTCTTAAAAAACCAATTACCGTTCGTGCGCCTTATATTACAATCGCGGGACAAACCGCACCGGGCGACGGAATTTGCGTTGCGGGAGAATCTGTTTTATTAGATACTCACGATATTATCATCCGCTACATGCGTTTTCGTCGTGGAGAAACCGAAGTGACCCGTCGTGACGATGCTTTGGGAGGAAACGTAATCGGAAACGTAATTATTGATCATTGCTCGATGAGCTGGGGATTAGATGAAAATATTTCGTTATACCGCCACCAGTTTCAGGCGAATGAAAAATCAAAATTAGAAAAACTGCCGGCTGTTAATGTGACCATTCAGAATACCATTTCATCAGAAGGCCTGGATACTTACAACCATGCTTTCGGAAGTACTATCGGTGGTTTAAACAGTATGTTTATCCGTAATTTATGGGCCGATAATATTTCGAGAAATGCCTCAGTTGGAATGTATGGAAGTTTTAACTTTGTGAATAATGTGGTTTTTAACTGGTGGAACCGTACTCTTGATGGTGGTGATTATCGTTCGCAATACAACATTATCAATAATTATTTCAAACCGGGACCAATCACGCCGACAGATCAGCCGATTCGTTACCGAATTATCAAACCTGAATCAGGTTATATTAGTCCAAAAAGATTCGGAAAAGCATTTGTTGATGGGAACTTTATTGTGGGTTCACCTGAAGTGACAGCCGATAACTGGAACGGAGGAGTGCAATTAGAAGATTTGTCGCCTGAAGTAACCAAAGACTTTTTGGCACAAATAAAACAAAATAAACCTTTTGCAACGCCGCCAATTTCTATTATGAAAGCGGATAAAGCGTATGAGTTTGTATTGGAAAATGCAGGAGCAACTTTGCCAAAACGTGATGCAGTCGATGAAAGAATTGTTAAACAGGTTCGTACCGGAAAAATTGAGGTAAAAGACGGTCTGGAAAATACAATTGGTAAAGAATACATCAAAAGAAGGCTACCTGCAGATTCATATAAAAAAGGAATTATCACGCATCCTGACCAGGTTGGCGGTTATCCTGAATACAAAGGAAAAGCTTATAAGGATTCTGATAATGACGGAATTCCGGATGCCTGGGAGAAGAAATTTGGTTTGAATCCTAACGATGCATCTGATGCAAGCAAAGATTCAAATGGTGATGGTTACACCAATATTGAAAAGTATTTTAACGGTATAGATCCAAAAGGAAAAACAGATTGGACAAAAGAAGAAAATAACAAGGATACATTATCAAAAATATTATTACAGTAGTTTTTTAAGTTAGTTGAAAAGGCCTGACAGAACTAAAAAAGCTGTCAGGTCTAATTAAAATGAATAACCTATAAATAAAATTTAAAGTGAATTTTATCCAGTTAAAAAATATCATAACAAAACAGGATTTACTCGTTTTATCCTGTTTTGTTATTTTCTTTAGTGCTAATATCAGCACAGCTCAAAACATATTTCCCGATATTACAAAATCCAAAGAAGGAAAACTCGAATGTACCGCTGATGCAAAAGGAAACCAGATTCCTGATTTTTCATTTGCAGGATATAAAGGTTCTTCGACGGCTATACCGAATGTTGCCATCAAAGCTTTTGTTCCGCATATTGACGGCGATGCGACACAAACAATTCAGTCTGCTATTGATTATGTAGCCAAATTGAAAGCCGATGCAACTGGTTTTAAAGGAACTGTACTTTTAGATAAGGGAATCTTCAAGGTTTCTGGAGAAATCAATATTAAGGAAAGCGGAATTTTGCTAAGAGGAAGCGGTTCTGATACTAACGGAACAATTCTTTTAGGAACTTCCATCAACCGAAAAGCCATCATCAATATTAGCGGAATCAACAATCAAATTTTAAAAGATAGATTTGAACTAGCCGATAATTTTACACCATTAGGAGCAACAGTTTTAAATGTAAAAAATGCATCAAATCTTAAAAAAGGAAATCATATCATAATAAACACGCCGATCTCTAAAAAATGGATTGATCTTTTGTCAATGAATGATTTTGGAGGAGAAAGCGGATGGATTGGATGGAAAGCGGATGATTTCGTTATTCGTGCTGACAGGGAGGTTATAGCAGTTCAGGGAAATAAAATCACGATTGATGCGCCTTTAACGAATGCTTTAGATGAAGAATTATCAAAATCAACTGTAGCAAATTATATCTGGTCAGGCAGAATCAATAATTCAGGTGTCGAAAATCTGACGCTAAAATCAGATTATGATACAACAAATCCAAAAGACGAACAGCACAGATGGTACGGAATTTCTATAGCAAATGCGGAGGATATCTGGGTAAAACAAGTCAATTTTGAACAGTTTGCAGGAGGTGCGGTTTCTATTTTGAAAACAGCTAAAAGAATTACTGTTGAAGATTGTTTAGCTTTAAACCCAATTTCAGAAATTGCAGCACACAGAAGAAATACGTTTTATACCGAAGGACAGCAAACCTTGTTTCAAAGATGTTATTCGGAATTTGGATATAATGATTTTGTGGTTGGAGGTTATGCTACTGCAGGACCGAATGTTTTCTTGCAATGTGAATCGCATCAGCCACACAGTTTCAGCGGATCTGTTGGAAGCTGGGCAACCGGAATCCTTTTTGACGTTTCACTAATTGACGGAAATGCCATCAGTTTCAAAAACAAGGAACAGGATGCAAGAGGTTTAGGATGGAATGTTGCTAATAGTGTAATCTGGGAAACTTCTGCATCCAAAATAGAAAATTACAGTCCGCCAACAGCCAACAACTGGGCATTTGGAGTCTGGGCACAATGGGCAGGAAACGGACACTGGAAAGACGTGAACAATCACATCAGTCCGAGAAGTTTGTTTTATGCTTTGCTAGAACAGCGTTTGGGTAAATCACCAATGGATGCTCAAATAATGGATTTGGGAACCGAACCTTCTTCAAGCCCGACATTGGAACAAGCCAAAGCTTTAACAGCCGAAGCTTATAAATTAAACGAAACTTTAAAAGGATTTATCACTAAAGCATCAGCCAGAAATCCAATTTCGACTGATTACGCTAAAGCAAAACGTATTAGCGAAGCAAAATCGGAAGTCGTTTCGAATATTGCTACCGATAAAATCATTCTTACCAATGGAATATTAGCGACTTCAAAAGGTGCACTTACAGGAGAAACAGTTGATGTACCATGGTGGAGAGGCAGTCTGCGTGAATCAGAAATTGCAAAGTCAAGACCACATATTACAAGATTTGTTCCGGGACATTATGGTGTTGGTTACACGGATAATTTAGAAGAAACAGTTAACTATTTAGTCGAAAATAATAAAGTAGCCATTGATCACAATTATGGATTGTGGTACGAACAGCGAATGGCCGATCACGAACGCATCCGGAGAATGGATCCTGATGTGTGGGCGCCGTTTTACGAACAGCCTTTCGACAGAAGCGGTCAGGGAATTGCCTGGGATCATTTGAGCAAATACGATTTAACGAGATACAATGCCTGGTATTGGAACCGATTGAAAAACTTCGCCGAATTAGGAGCTCAAAAAAATAAGATTTTAATCAACGAAGCCTATTTTCAGCATAATATTTTAGAAGCAGGTGCGCACTGGTCCAGTTCACCGTGGCGTCCGGCGAATAATGTCAATACAACAGGATTGCCTGAACCTCCGCCTTATGCCGGAGACAAAAGGATTTTCTTAGCAGAGCAATTTTATGATGTGAAAAATGCAGACATCCGTAAATTGCACGAAGCCTTTATCTGGAAAAATTTAGAAAATTTCAAAGATAATGCCAACGTTCTGCAAATGACAAGTGCCGAATATACGGGTCCTTTGAGCTTCATGCAATTCTGGATTGATGTGATAGCCAATTATGAAAAGTCAAATTCGAACGAATCAAAAATTGCTTTAAGCGCAACCAAAGATGTTCAGGATGCTATTTTGAATGACGCTTCAAGAGCTAAAACGGTAGATGTTATCGATATCAAATACTGGTATTACAGAGAAGATGGAACGGCATATGCTCCGGAAGGCGGCGTGAATTTAGCACCGCGCCAGCATGCACGTAAAATGAAAACAGGTAAAGAAACCGATGATCAGGTGTACAGAGCCGTTCGTGAATACCGTGAAAAATATCCAGAAAAAGCAGTGTTGTATTCCACAATGGGGGCACCAAGATTTGGCTGGGCTGTTTTAATGGCGGGAGGCTCTTTACCAAATGTTCCAAAAATTGAACTTTATTCCTTCCATTCCGCTTTAACTGGTATGAAATTTGTAACAGGAAGTACTTTTTCAGATAACCTTTGGACATTGGAAAATAAAGGCAACGCTTATCTTTTTTATCTGAAAAACAATCAGGATGTTTCAATCGATTTATCCAATCAAAAAGGAACATTTGAAGTATATGTAATCAATGCTTCCAATGGAAATATCACAAAAAAAGCAAATATCAGCGGAGGGAAACAAGTTGTAATTCCGCAACCTGAAATCAAGGAAAAAGTGCTATTCGTAGTGAAGAAAAGTTAGCTACAGATTTATATTTAAGAATTAAGAATTAAGAATTAAGAATTAAGAATTAAGAATTAAGAATTAAAACTGTCTTATCTGTCCAATCTGCGAGAGAATAATAAATACACAATTCAAAATAAAAATAAAATGAACCTGAAAAATAAATACCTATACGCTCTTTGTATAAGCTTTATGTTGACAGCACAAAGTGGATTTTCGCAATCTGCAAAATCAAAAGCATTACCAAAACTCAAAGTTTCCGAAAACAAGCATTATTTTGTTACCGAAGACGGAAAACCTTTCTTTTGGTTAGGCGATACAGGCTGGCTGACATTCGGGAAACTGGACAGAAAAGGTGTTGAAAAATATCTTCAGGATCGAAAAGCAAAAGGATTCAATGTTGTTCAGGTAATGGTGTTGCATAATGTGAATGCTGTAAATGCGTATGGCGATCAGGCGCTAATGAATGATAATCTGTCCCAGCAAATTACGTCACCGGGCAACGATCCAAATGATGCTCCCGAATACGATTACTGGGATCACATCGATTACACTCTTGATGTAGCACAAAAAAACGGAATCTACCTTGCGATGGTGCCGGTTTGGGGAACTAATATCAGCAGTGCTAAAAGTAAAGTAACAAAAGCGGATGTTGAAAAATATGCAAAATTTTTAGCTGATCGATATAAAAAGAGAACCAATGTAATCTGGCTGAACGGTGGTGATACCTACGGGGATAAATTTCAGGATATCTGGAACGCGCTGGGAAGTATTTTAAAAACCAATAATCCGGATCAATTAGTGACTTTTCACCCTTTCGGAAGAACCGATTCTTCAGAGAATTTTCATAACGCAAGCTGGCTGGATTTCAATATGTTCCAGTCCGGACACAGAAGATACGATCAGGATTCGTCGAAAACCGCTTTCAAAGAAGACAATTATAAATTTGTTCATAGAGACTGGGACTTAAAACCAACCAAACCAACATTAGACGGAGAGCCATCTTACGAAGGAATTCCACACGGTCTGCACGATACTTTACAGCCAAAATGGACAGCAAATGATGTACGTCGTTACGGATACTGGTCGGTTTTTGCTGGAGGAGCAGGGTACACTTATGGTCACAATGCTGTGATGCAAATGTTCAGAAAAGGCGATAATCCTGCCTACGGAAATAAAGAATTATGGAATACCGCAATCAATGCACCGGGAGCGGGACAAATGGTACACATCAAAAATCTGATATTAGAATTCCCGTATTTAGAGAGAGTTCCGGATCAGTCATTAGTTGCCAATCAAGGTGAGAAATACGATTATCAGGTGGCGACAAGAGGAAATGATTATGCTTTAATTTATACCTATACCGGAAGAAAAATTACTGTGAATATGGGTAAAATTTCAGGAGATAAAGTAACCGCAACCTGGTACAATCCAAGAAATGGTAAAAAAACAAAAATCGGAATATTTGAAAACAAAGGAACTAAAGAATTCCAGCCTTCCGGCAAAAAACAAGACGGAAATGACTGGGTTTTAATTTTAAGTTCAAAATAAAAAGATTGGCGAAAACCTGTAAATTAATTTTCACGCAGATTTTACAGATTTAAGCTGATCAAAAAGGATAAAATAAATTTAACAGATTAAAAACTTAATCTTTTTAAATCTGCTAAAATCTTTTTTAAATCTGCGTGAAACCAAAAAACAATACCATGAAAATCAAAAACATCATAATCATACTCTGCTTTCTAACCGGAATAAATTCTGCTTTCGCCAATGATGGCTGGCTAAACATCCTCAACGAAGGCGGAAACAACAAAGGAATAAAATGCACCGAAGCCATTCAGAATGCCATCGAAAAAGCATCTAAAAATGGAGGTGGAACTATCTTTTTCCCAGCCGGGGAATATCTAACAGGGCCTATCAAATTCAAAAGCAACATTACGATTTATCTGGATGCAGGTTCGGTTTTGAAGTTTTCACAAAATTTCGATGATTACCTTCCGTACGTAGAAATGCGTTACGAAGGGATTATGATGAAAACATTTTCGCCATTGTTTTATGGTAAAGATTTAGAAAACATCAGCATAAAAGGTCGTGGTGTTATTGACGGTCAAGGAGAAGCGTGGTGGAACGAAGTTTACCGAATCGAAACTGCTAAAGGTCCGATTCCGGAAACCAAATACCAAAAAATGTGGACCGAGCAAAACAAAGGAATTGTCTATGAGGCTTACTACAAAAGAACGATTGACAAACATTTTTTCAGACCTTCCTTTTTTCAGGTTTTAAACTGCAAAAATATTTTAATCGAAGGCGTTACATTCAAAAATTCACCATTTTGGACCATCAACCCGGAGTTTTGTGAAAACATAACCGTTACCGGAATCACAATCAATAATCCGCATTCGCCAAACACAGACGGAATCAACCCATCTTCCTGCAAAAATGTTCATATCTCCAATTGCCACATCAGCGTAGGCGATGACTGTATCACCATCAAATCAGGAAGAGATGCAGACGGTAGAAAATACGGAGTAGCAACCGAAAATGTAACCATCACCAATTGCACGATGTTAAGCGGTCACGGAGGTGTTGTAATCGGAAGCGAAATGTCGGGCGGAATCAAAAAGATCACCATATCCAATTGCGTTTTCGACGGAACCGATCGCGGAATCCGTATCAAAGCCGCTCGTGGTCGTGGTGGAGTTGTCGAAGACATTCGTGTCGATAATATCGTGATGAAAAACATCAAGCAAGAAGCCATCATTATGGACTTGTTCTACGATAAAGACAATCCTGTTGAACCAGTTACCGAGCGTACGCCAATTTTCAGAAACATCCACATCAGCGACGTTACAGGCGGAAACGTAAACAAAGCCGGATTCATCCGTGGAATCGTTGAAATGCCAATTCAAAACATCACGTTCTCCAACATCAATATGGATGGTAAGGAAGGGTTTACCGTAAACACGGCTAGCGATGTCGAATTTCACGATGTAAAAGTCAATGCAACAATCGGTTCCTCTTTCAAAATCATCGATTCCAAAAACCTGATTTTGGAGAACGTAGGTTCATCGACACCGCTCAAAGACGTTCCGGTCATCAAAATTGATAACGCTTCGAACATTCTCATCAACAACAACTTTCCGTTCAACGCCACCGATGTTTTCATCGAAGCAAACGGAAAAGATACAAAGAATATTTTCCTTAAAAATAATGTGTTCAGCAACGTAACAACAACTATCAAAAAAGGAAAAGATTTGGATAAAAAGGCTATTACAGAATAAGATAATTTTATTCAGGAGCAGAAATATTAGGCATTTTTAGGAAGCATCGACCCGCTTTCCGTTGCAAACGAAGTTCACTGAACTCCGCTAAAAAATAGAAGTATAGTGAAGTAATCTTATAAGCCGAACCCCGACTTATAAGGATTTCCACTGCAATCGGGGCTAAAGAGGAAATATTTTGCTCTTTTGTGATCATCGAAAAATGAAAAAAATAGTACTATGAAAAAAATATTAATCATATTAGCGCTTTCACTTTTTGCAGTAAGCTATTCGCAGAAAAAGAAAGAACTTTATTTGTTCACATCTTTCAGAGAACCGGCAACAGAAGGTTTGTATTTAGCCTACAGCGAAGACGGTTACAACTGGAAAGGCTTGGAAGGCTCGTTCTTAAAACCCGAAATCGGTGCCAGTAAAATTATGCGTGACCCATCCATCACAAAAGGAGCAGACGGAACCTATCACATGGTCTGGACAACCGACTGGAAAGGCGGAAACGGTTTTGGATACGCGAGTTCAAAAGATTTGATTCATTGGTCAAAACAGGAATATATTCCCGTAATGAAACACGAACCCGAAGTCGTAAACGTGTGGGCGCCCGAGATTTTTTACGACGATGTCAAAAAAGAATACATCATTATCTGGGCTTCAACAATTCCATTCCGATTCGAAAAAGGAGTAGAAGACGAGAAAAACAACCACAGAATGTATTATGTAACCACTAAAGATTTCAAAACCTTTTCAGATACAAAATTATATTACGATCCCGGTTTCAGCGTCATTGATTGCGTGATTGTAAAAAAAGGGAAAAAGGATTATGTTCTGGTTTTAAAAGACAATACAAGACCCATGCGAAACATAGAAGTCGCTTTCGGAAAATCACCTTTAGGGCCATTCGAAAAAAGATCAAAACCTTTAACGGAATATTTATCAGAAGGACCAACAGTGGTGAAAGTCGGTAAAAACTGGCTGTTGTATTATGACAACTACGGATCAAAAAATTATAAAGCCTTAAGCACTTCAGATTTTGTAAAATTCGAAGATGTTTCCTCAAAAATAAGCCTTCCCGAAGGGCACAAACACGGAACTATTACAACAATCTCTGAAGAAGTATTAAAAAGATTAATTGAAAAGAAGTAATTAGAAAAGTTATTTCACGCAGATTTAAAAGAGATTAAAGCAGATTAGGCAGATTCTTTTAATCAAATTAAATCTGCTAAAATCAGCCAAAATCTGCGTGAAACAAAAAATATAAAATATGATTGTTCTCCAAAACATAAAAACCAATATCATAACAGCGTCAGCAATGCTATTGACTTGCGGAGCAGTAACTTCTGCATTGGCACAAAATGACACAATACGATATACAGGCAAAACACTTTCCAATGTCGATTACCACCACGGGCAATTGAGTCCGGCGGTTGGAGTTCATGCAACGCAGATTATGCGAGCCAGCCGTGAACATCCTGAAAAAGCAGACGGATTTGGCTGGACATACAATCACCAGTCGATGATGGCGTATTGGAACAACACATTTTACCTGCATTATTTAAGCGACCCGTCAGGAGAACACATTCCGCCCAGCCAGACTTTTATAATGACTTCCAAAGATGGGGTAACCTGGACAAAACCAGCAGTGCTTTTCCCGATTTATCATGTTCCAGACGGATTCAAAAAAGAAGGAGTAGAAGGCGTTGCCAAAAACATCGATGCGATTATGCACCAGCGTATGGGTTTTTATGTTTCCTCCGATAACAGATTGCTGGCGATAGGCTATTATGGAGTTGCATTAGACAAAAAAGACGATCCCAATGACGGAAAAGGAATTGGACGCGTTGTTCGTGAAATCTACAAAGACGGAACTTACGGCCCAATTTATTTTATCCGATACAATAAAACCGGAAATCAATTGCCAGCAACTTTTCCGTTTTATACCAAAAGCAAAGACAAAAAATTCATCAAAGCCTGTAATGAAATGCTTTCTAAGCCTTTGTTAATGCAACAATGGGTGGAAGAAGCCGATCGTGATGACGAATTGATTCCGTTAAAAAAACAATACAAAGCGTTCAATTATTACCATTTGCCAAACGGTAACGTAGTTGGTTTATGGAAATTTGCTTTGACTTCCTTAAGTAAAGACGAAGGCAAAACATGGGAATACATACCGGTAAGAGCGCCTGGATTTGTAAACAGCAATGCGAAAATCTGGGGGCAAAAAACTTCAGATAACCGCTATGCAACCGTTTATAACCCTTCGGAATACCGTTGGCCATTAGCAATTTCCACTAGTGATGACGGATTGAATTACAAAGATTTATTGTTGGTTCACGGCGAAATTACCCCAATGCGTTACGGCGGAAATTACAAATCAGCAGGTCCGCAATACGTTCGCGGAATAAATGAAGGAGATGGAACTCCGCCCGATGGAAAACTTTGGGTAAGTTACAGTGTCAACAAAGAAGATATTTGGGTAGCTTCTGTTCCTGTTCCAGTGACCAGCGAAGTGAAGGAAGATGCTAATGATGTGTTCAATAATTTGCCAAACGGCGAAGAACTGAAATTATGGAATACCTACGATTTATCCTGGGCTTCCACCAAAATAGAAAAGAAAACCGACGGTAAAAAAGTACTGACTTTAAGAGATCAGGACTATTTTGACTATTCCCGTGCCGAGCGTGTGATTCCGTTTGCACAAAAAATGGAAGCGACTTTCACCGTAAAACCGGAACAGAATAACCACGGTTTACTGCAGGTAGAATTCCAAAACAAACAAGGATTGCCTGCGATCCGAATAGTGTTTGATAAGGATGGCGAAATAAAAGTGAAACACGGGGCCCGTCATGGCGGAATTGGTAAATATGAAGCTGGAAAAGACTATACAATTACAGTTAAACTGGATGTAACTTCCCGTTCGTACACCGTAAAAGTGAATGACGGCAAAGAAACGAACAAGATATTCTATGCTCCGGTTGATGGAATTTCAAGAATAATGTTCCGCACAGGAGATCAGCGTTATACGCCAAATCCAGATACCGAACCGGACACGCCAGATTTTACTGACTTACCGGATACAGGAAAATTAATTCCCGAAGCGGTGTTTAATATTGAGTCGTTGGTTACGAAGAAATTGTAGAAAAAACATCGCCACGAATTCACGAATTTTTAAAAAATAATAATTTGTGAATTCGTGGCTTAAAAAAATTATAACGTGAAGCTTTGTAAAAAAATAGTATTTCTCTTTTGTCTTCTGATAACATTCATCTCGAATGGTCAGATTTCTGCTGAACATTTGACCTGCGAATTGAGCGAAAATCCATTGGCAGTTGTTCAAAACCAACCAAGATTAAGCTGGCAGTTGGTTTCAAAAGAATTTTATGCCTCGCAAATCGGCTATCAGATTTTGGTTTCCTCTTCGGAAGAAAAACTAAAAAAAGACGAAGCTGATATCTGGAACAGCGGAAGAGTAAATTCAGATAAAAATCTTCAGATTACTTACAGCGGAAATCCATTAAAAAGCGAAACCAAATACTTCTGGAAAGTAAAAGTGTGGAATCAAAAAGGCAAAGCATCCAATTGGAGTAAAACAGCTTCGTTCCGAATCGCACCTTTAGCATCAGACTTAAATCCAGTCTGGATTGGCGCCATTACAAAAGCCGACAGCCATTTGCCGGAAGGCAGAAATTATCATACAGCGACTTTTAACAGACAGAAAAAAGATGCTTTGATCAATGCTTCGGATTCTTTGTCCCGCAGAAGTATTATGCTCCGTAAACCTTTCGAAGTAAAAAAAGAAATCGAAGAAGCTGTTGTTTACATTTCAGGTTTAGGACATTACGAACTGACGATTAACGGAAAGAAAATCGGCAACAGCGAGTTTGCGCCTTTGTGGACGGATTATGACAAAACCGTCAACTTCAACACCTATGAATTGAATACAAAAGAACTGCAAAACGGAGAAAATGTAATCGGTGTTCTGTTAGGGAATGGAATGTACAACACGCTGGAAGCAAGATACACCAAGTTTTTTGTGAGTTTTGGTCCGCCAACTTTATTCTTCAAGATGAAAGTCGTTTACAAAGACGGTTCCGAAGAAATCATAAAATCAGATGAAAGCTGGAAATACAGCAAAAGCCCGATTACCTACAATAGTATTTTTGGAGGCGAAGATTACAACGCTAACTTAGAACAAAAAGGCTGGAACAATAAAGGTTTTAATGATTCGACGTGGAAAAAAATAGTCGTTCAGGAAGCACCAAAAGGAGTTTTAAGAGCACAGGCGACAACACCAGTTACGATTCAGAAACGATATGACGTAAAAGAAGCAAAAGAACTGAAACCGAATTTCTTTATTTTCAATATGGGACAAAATCTTTCGGGATTTACAACTATAAAAGTCAAAGGAAAAAAAGGGCAAAGTGTTCGTGTCTGGGTTGGCGAAAGTCTGAATGAAGACGGAACCGTGAGTCAGGGAAAAACAGGTAAACCTTATTATTATGATTATACTTTAAAAGGCGAAGATGTTGAAGAATGGCAGCCAAAATTCAGTTTTTATGGTTATCAGTATGTTCAGATTGAGAACATCAATTACCAGAAAACCAAGGACGAAAAACTTCCGACGCTTGTCGATTTAAAATCAAATTTCATTTACAATTCGGCTGGCGAAGCAGGAACTTTTGAATCTTCGAATGATATTTTCAATAAAACACATTTGTTGATTAATAACGCTATAAAAAGTAATTTCCAAAGTGTTTTTACCGATTGCCCGCAACGCGAAAAATTAGGCTGGCTCGAAGAAATTCATTTGAACGGACCCGGCTTGATGTTCAATTACAATCTGGAAAGTTTCATTCCGGCAACAATGCAGAACATTGAAGATTCGCAACGAGACAACGGATTAATTCCGACCATCGTTCCTGAATATGTAGTTTTCGGAGGCGACTTTACCGATTCACCGGAATGGGGAGTTACAGGTGTGATTTTGCCGTGGATGTATTACGAATATTATGGTGATGCATCATTGATCGAGAAATATTATCCGGTAATGAAAAAGTATATTGATTATTTAGGAACCAAAGCGACGAATCATATCGTTTCTCACGGATTGGGCGACTGGTATGATTACGGCACACATGCAGCCGGATATTCTAAAAACAGTCCAATTGCGCTTTCGGCAACTTCTCATTATTTTTATGGAGCGAATTTAGTTGCAAAAGCGGCAAAACTGTTGAATAAAACGGAAGATATTACGAAATACGAAACTTTGACTTCGGACATTAAAAAGGCGTTTAACGACAAATTTTTCAATGCAGAAACTAAACAATACGGAACCAGCAGTCAGTTTAGCAATGCCGTTCCGATTTTTATGGATATTGTAGAACCGCAATATAAAGAAGCCGTAATGCAGAATTTATTGGCCGACATCAAAGCCAAAGGTGACCGATTAACCACAGGAGATGTGGGTAACCGTTATTTGTTTCAGGCATTGGCGCAAAACGGCGAAAACGAAACCATGTACAAAATGAACAATCATTACGATGCACCAGGTTATGGTTTTCAGATAAAATTCGGACTAACAACTCTTACCGAACAATGGGATCCGCGCAAAGGAAATTCATATAATCACTTTATGATGGGGCAGATCGAAGAATGGTTCTATCAAAGTTTAGCAGGAATTAAGGCAGATGAAAAAAATCCGGGATTCAAACATTTCTTCATTCAGCCGGAAGTGTTAGGCGATATGACTTTTGTAAAAGCAACCTACCAATCTATTTATGGAAAAATTGCTTCGGCCTGGGAAAAGAAAGACGGAAAATTAATCCTGAAAGTAGAAATTCCTGTCAATACATCAGCTACAATAAAATTACCGGTTTCGACGAAAGATTCTGAAATAAAAGTGAATGGAAAACCGGCTAAAAATTTGAAATTAGGATCAGGAAAATATACAATTGAATGCAAAATATAATTTTCGTTAGAGACCTAACAGGTTTTTAAAACCTGTTAGGTCTGATAGGAAGTTAACAATAAATAAGAAATGAAAAATTTTAAAAACATAACCTTTACTTTACTAATCTCAATTTTCACATTGACATTAGCAAAAGCCCAATGCACCTCTGATACTAATTTCAGAAAACCCGTTTCAGAAACACTTCAAAAAATTGGAACCATTTTCAACGTAACTATAAACGATGACCGAGGTTTGCTAAAAGGAAAAGAATTAGATTACGCCGACTGGAGAATCGAACCGGGAAATCTGCCAATTTCACTAACGAATATTCTGGCTCCATTCGAACTGATGTATTTCAAACAACCCGACGGAACCTACATCATCCGTAAATACGAAAACCATAAAGTTTCGGTCGATAAAGGAAAAGAACGTTTGGACTATCTGACAACTTTGTATGCCAACACAGCAGATTGGGAAGCCCGAAAAAGAGAAATCAAAACCTGTATGATTACGTCTTTTGGTCTGGACAAAGCACCGCCAATGCCAAAATCAAAACCGATTTTGACTCCAAAAAGAATCTACAAAGATTACAGCGTGGAGAATATTGCGCTGGAAATTCTTCCGGGGGTTTACACTACGGGGTCGATTTACAAACCTTATCCGTTCAATAAAAAATCAGCTGTGATCTTAACGCCTGACGGACATTTCGGCGATGGAAGATACAGAAAAGACGAGCAGTACCGTTGCGCGATAATGGCGAAAATGGGTGCCGTTGTAGTAAGCTACGACCTGTTTGCCTGGGGTGAATCACTGCTTCAGTTTCCAACAGAAACGCATCGAAACAGCATTGCCTCGACGGTTCAGGTGTTGAGCGGAATCCGTTTGCTGGATTATTTATCCACTCAAAAAAATGTCGATATGGCCCGTGTTGGGGTTACCGGTGGTTCAGGAGGAGGTTCGCACACGATGTTTTTGGGCGCTTTAGATGACCGAATCAAAGTTACAGCTCCGGTGGTAATGGTATCTTCACATTTTTCAGGCGGATGCCCTTGCGAAAGCGGTCGCGGAATCCACCTTTGTGGCAACGGAACCAATAATGCCGAAATATCAGCGATGATGGCGCCAAAACCACAACTAATTGTTTCCGACGGAAAAGACTGGACACTTGCAGTTCCTGAACTCGAATTTCCTTTTATCCAGCGCACCTACGAATTGTACGGCAAAAAAGATTTGGTAGAAAACGCCCATTTCCCAACCGAAGGTCACGATTTCGGCGTTTCAAAACGTATGGCATTGTATCCGTTTATGGCGAAATATTTAGGATTAGATTTAAAGAAAGTACAAAACGAAAAAGGCGAAATCGACGAGTCAGCCTGTGTGATTGAACCGTACGATAAATTATATGTTTTTGGCAACAAAGCCGAAAATCTGCCGAAAAATGCATTAAAAGACATCGATAAATTATATGAAATGTTCGGAGAAAAAAATCTGAAAATTTACGAGGTGAAAAAGTAAAATTTGGGCGTGACCCAATTTGAAAAAGGGGGCAACTCTAGAAGCCGCTCAGTTCGCCCCCTTTTTCAAATCGGGTCGGGCTATTCGCGCTACTTCGGTAGCTTGCTGCTATCCCTCACGCGCTCTCGTAATTTAATATTGTTTGTCTTTAAAAAGAAAATAAGAATTTAATAATTTAATTTGTGGAATTATACTTCCAACAACAATCAACTATTAACTATCAACCATAAACTATGAAGTTAAAAAGTAAAATTACAGCCATCTGTTTCGGGATTGTTTCATTTGTCACAACGGCGCAAAACAACACCGACCTCAAACTTTGGTACGATAAACCGGCGACCATTTGGAACGAAGCTCTGCCTTTGGGTAACGGCCGATTGGGGGCAATGGTTTTTGGCGATCCATCGGTGGAGCGCCTGCAGTTGAATGAAGAAACGATTTGGGCAGGTTCGCCAAACACCAACGCACATACCAAATCGATTGAGGCCTTGCCAAAAGTACGACAGCTTGTTTTTGAAGGAAAATTTGATGAAGCACAGGATTTGGCCACCCGCGATATTATGTCGCAGACCAATGACGGAATGCCGTATCAGACTTTTGGAAGCGTTTATATTTCGTTTCCCGGACATCAAAAATATTCCAATTATTACAGAGATTTAAATATTGGCGATGCGACGGCAAAAGTAAAATACACGGTAAACGGCGTAGAATTTACCCGAGAAATCATCACAGCATTTTCAGATCAGGTTATTGCGGTAAAATTGTCGGCAAACAAACCCGGGCAAATTACCTGCAACGTTTTTATGAACAGTCCAATTGACAAAACCGTTCCGTCAACAGAAGGAAACCAGATTATCCTTTCGGGAGTGGGAACCAATTTCGAAGGCGTAAAAGGAAAAGTAAAATTTCAGGGCAGACTGGAAGCCAAAAATAAAGGCGGAGAAGTTTCTGCCAGCAACGGAATTCTGAGCATCAACCAAGCAGATGAAGTAACGTTGTACATTTCGATAGCGACTAATTTCAAAAACTATCAGGACATTACCGAAGATGAAATTGCAAAAAGCAAATCGTTTCTGGAAAAAGCTTTGCCAAAAAGCTTTGACGAGATAAAAAAAGCACACGTTGCCTATTACCAAAAATTCTTCAACAGAGTGGCTTTGGATTTAGGAACCAATGAAAATGCCAAGAAACCAACCAACGAAAGAATCCGCGATTTCAAGACGCAATTCGATCCGCAACTGGCGAGTTTGTATTTCCAGTTCGGACGTTATTTATTGATTTCAAGTTCACAGCCAGGGGGACAGCCAGCAAATCTTCAGGGAATCTGGAATGATATGGTGACACCGCCCTGGGACAGTAAATACACAACCAACATCAACGCCGAAATGAATTACTGGCCGGCACAAGTAACCAATCTTTCGGAAATGCACGAGCCTTTTATTCAGATGGCAAAAGAATTGAGTGTTTCGGGAGCAGAAACAGCAAAAATGATGTACAACGCCAGCGGATGGGTTTTGCATCACAACACCGATATCTGGAGGGTAACAGCACCTGTTGATCAGGCAGCATCGGGAATGTGGCCAACGGGGGGTGCCTGGGTTTGTCAGGATTTATGGGAACGTTATTTGTACACAGGCGACAAAAAATATTTGGCAGAAATCTATCCAATTATGAAAGGTGCAGCGAGTTTCTTTCTGGATTTTATGATGATTGATCCAAATACTAAATATTTAGTAGTAGTTCCGTCAAGTTCTCCTGAAAACACACACGCAGGCGGAACCGGAAAAGCAACAATTGCATCAGGAACGACGATGGACAATCAATTGGTTTTTGATTTGTTTACGCACGTAATCGAAGCTTCGGCATTGGTTGCTCCGGATGCAGATTTTACCAAAAAAGTAAAAGAAGCTTTGGCAAAAATGGCTCCGATGAAAGTCGGAAAACATAGTCAGTTGCAGGAATGGCAGGACGATTGGGACAATCCAAAAGACAATCACAGACACGTTTCGCATTTGTACGGCTTGTTTCCAAGTAATCAGATTTCGCCAATCAAAACACCGGAATTATTTGAAGGAGCAAAACAATCCTTAATTTACAGAACAGACGAATCCACAGGCTGGTCAATGGGCTGGAAAGTGAATTTATGGGCAAGATTATTAGACGGAAATCACGCCTATAAACTGATTCAGGATCAATTGCATTTGGTAACCGCAGACCAAAGAAAAGGAGGCGGAACCTACCCAAATATGCTGGATGCACATCAGCCATTTCAGATTGACGGAAACTTTGGATGCACGGCCGGAATCGCCGAAATGCTGATGCAGAGTCAGGAAGATGCAATTCATTTACTGCCGGCTTTGCCAACGGTTTGGAAAGATGGAAGCATAAAAGGCTTAGTAACCCGAGGCGGATTTGTAATTGATATGACTTGGAAAAATAATAAAGTTTCGACTTTGAAAGTGTACTCCAAATTAGGAGGAAACTGCCGATTGAAACTGGAAAACACATTAAAGGCAAATAAAGGAATTGCACTTAAAAAAGCAAAAGGTAAAAATCCGAATCCGTTGTTTTATGATGTTGAGGTAAAGAAACCAATCATTTCTAAAGAAGCGAAACTGCCTAAAGTGCAGTTGCCGAAATATAATGAATACGATGTGGAGATGAAAGCGGGGGAGACGTATAGTTTTTCTGGGAATTAAATATAAATATCAAGGTTAGTTTGTCATTTCGACGTAAGGAGAAATCACACAAGTTGAGCACTCACTGTTGAGGAATATTGGATGTGATTTCTCCTCCGTCGAAATGACAAAACAGTGAGAATAATATCAAACCTACAAGGTTTTGGAAACCTTGCAGGAGTAGGAAACCGAGAACGTGTCTGCGTGAGTGATGGCAGTGGAGCTCTTTTTTGAGAGGCTTTTTTGCCGAACAAAAAAAAGCGGGAACGTACAGCACGACCCGAAGTTTTTCACGAAGGGACACGCCATAATAAATAAAATAATCATTTTGAATATGTTATATCATTTTAAATATAAAATAATCGCTTTTACAGTTTTGATTGCTTCATTGAGCAGTTGTAAATCGGGTGCGGGACATTCGCAGAAAGGAAAAGGAGTGGTTTTAAACCAAAAGGACTTCAAACATTATGTTGATTATTTCAACACGATGGAAGATGAAAACCTGAAGTTTGCGATTCCCAACGACAGTGCGTGGGCGTGGATGGAAAAGAATATTCCACTGTTTGAATGTCCACAGCAGAATTTTGAGGAAATCTATTATTATCGTTGGTGGACGGCTCGAAAACACATTAAAAAAACACCGCTTGGTTATGGAATTACCGAGTTTTTGGTAGATCGTTCGTATGCCGATAAATACAATTTGATTGCTTGTGCTGTTGGGCATCATATCAATGAATTTCGCTGGGTTCACGATCCAAAATACATTGAGCAGGATGTGAAAATCTGGTACCGTGGCAATGACGGAAAACCGATGAACAAATTGTATAAATTCAGCAGTTGGACGGCCGATGCTTTGTACAATCGGTATTTGGTAAATAAGGACGAGCAATTTTTATTGGATATGTACCCGGACATGGTTACGGATTATGCGGTTTGGGAAAAAGACCGTCAGCGAAAGGATGGTTTGTTTTGGCAACATGATGTAAAGGACGGAATGGAAGAATCGCTGAGTGGCGGGCGTAAAGTACAAAATGCTCGCCCAACGATTAACAGTTATATGTATGGCAATGCGATGGCGATTTCTAAAATGGCCGAAATGAAAGGCGATAAGGAAACGGAAGCAAAATTTAAAGCTAAAGCGGATGTTTTGCAACAATTGGTAGAAACCAAATTATGGAATAAGAAAAGTGAATTTTTTGAAACGTTTACAGAAAAAGATACGCTGGCGCAGGTGAGAGAGGCGATTGGGTTTATTCCGTGGTATTTTAACCTGCCACAAAAAGACAAAGGTTTTGAAAAAGCGTGGGAACAGATTAAGGATGAAAAAGGGTTTTCAGCACCGTTTGGATTGACGACTGCCGAGAGAAGAAGTCCGCGTTTCAGGACTCACGGAACCGGAACCTGCGAATGGGACGGAGCGATTTGGCCTTTTGCAAGTGCGCAGACGTTGACGGCTTTAGCGAACGTTTTGAACAATTACGACCAGAAGTTTGTTGCCAAAACCGATTATTTCAAACAAATGGATTTGTATGTGCAGTCGCAATATTACCGTGGAAAACCGTACATAGGAGAATATCTGGACGAAACCACCGGCTATTGGTTGATGGGCGACAGGGAAAGAAGCCGTTATTACAACCATTCGACTTTTAACGATTTGATGATTACGGGATTGGTAGGTTTACGTCCGAGAGCGGATGAAAAAATTGAAGTGAATCCGTTGATTCCACAGGAAAAATGGGATTGGTTTTGTCTGGATAATGTGTTGTATCACGGGAATATTATTACGATTCTTTGGGACAAAACCGGAGAGAAATACGGTAAAGGAAAAGGGTTTAGGATTTTTAAGAATGGAAAGGAAATTGCGGTTTCGGAAAAATTGGAGAAATTAGTGGCGGAGTAAAAAAATGGCACGCAGATTTGAACGGATTTAAGCAGATAAACGCAGATTTTTTGCTCAATCTAATTCAAATAAAATCTGCCTAAATCTGCAAAATCTGCGTGAAAGAAAAAATACAACTTATGAAAAAATTAGTTCTACATAGCTTCATCTTAATTGCGACATTCTGTTTTTCTTTGGCAAAAGCCCAAAATAAAATCAGCGTAACCAATCTGCAATGCGAAATGCTGAACAATCCGGAAGGAATCGATGTTTTGAAACCGCGTTTGAGCTGGCAGATCCAATCGGATGTGAATGCTGTAAAACAAACCGCTTATCAAATTTTGGTGGCTTCAACTTTAGAAAATCTGAATGCCAATAAAGCCGATTTATGGGACAGCGGAAAAGTAACAAGCGATGAATCTGTTAATATTATTTACAACGGGAAAAAGTTAAAAGACAGAGATAATGCGTTTTGGAAAGTAATCGTTTCTACAAATAAAGGCGAAATAAAATCCGCAGAAAACGCCCATTTCAGCATTGGGATTTTAACCTACGCCGACTGGAAATCGACACGCTGGATTGGTTATGAAAAATTATCGAAAGACGATAGTGTTTCCCAGTATTCGAGATTATCGGCACGTTATCTACGAAAAGAAATCAATGTAAAAAAACAAGTCAAAAGTGCCAAAGTGTACCTGATGGGAATGGGCTTGTACGAGCTTTACATTAACGGAAATAAAATTGGCGATCAGGTTTTGGCACCAGTTCCGACGGATTATACCAAAAACGTAAAATACAATGTTTTTGATGTGACTTCGCAGTTGAAAGAAGGCAAAAATATGCTCGGAACGATTTTAGGAAACGGACGATTTTTTGCGATGCGTCAGGATTACAAACCGTATAAAATCAAATCTTTTGGTTTCCCGAAAATGGCTTTGCAGTTGTTTGTAGAATATACCGACGGAACCAAAGACATCATTAGAACAGACGACACATGGAAGTTAACCACTGACGGACCAATTTTATCTAACAACGAATACGACGGCGAAGAATACGATGCCCGCAAGGAAATGAAAGGCTGGGCAACGACAAATTTTGATGATAAAAACTGGTTAAATGCGAGATACGTTCAGGAACCGGGCGGTTTTTATGAAGCGCAGATGACACCGAATATGAAAATCAAAGGCGAAGTAAAACCAATTTCTATCAAAGCGACTGCCAAAGGAACGTATATTTTGGATATGGGTCAGAATATGGTGGGCTGGTTGCAACTGAAAGTCAAAGGAAAAAGTGGCGACGCAGTTACAATGAAATTTGCCGAGTCTTTGCAGTCCGATGGTTCGTTGTACATTGCCAATTTGCGTGATGCAAAAACTACCGATGTGTATACTTTGAAAGGCGAAGGTGAAGAAATCTGGGAACCGCGTTTTATATTTCACGGTTTCCGATTTGTGGAAATTTCAGGTTTTCCGACCAAACCAACACTAGATAATTTCGTTGGAAAAGTGGTTTATGACGATATCAAAACCACCGGAACTTTCGAATCTTCGGATGCGACAATGAACCAGATTTTCAAAAACGCCTGGTGGGGAATCAGCGGGAATTATAAAGGAATGCCAATTGACTGTCCACAGCGAAACGAGCGTCAGCCTTGGTTGGGAGACCGTACAACAGGCGCTTATGGCGAAAGTTTTCTATTCAACAACCAGACTTTATATGCGAAATGGCTCGACGATATTAAATATTCGCAAACGCAGGACGGGGGATTGCCTGATGTAGCGCCTGCATTCTGGCGTTATTACGGAGATAATGTAACCTGGCCGGGTACCTACATCACGGTTGCAGATATGCTGTACCAGCAATTTGCAGATGCTGAAGTGATTAAAAAACAGTATCCATCTATGAAAAAATGGATGTTGTATATGGAAGAAAATTATCTTCAAAATGATTTAATGGACAAGGACAAATACGGTGACTGGTGCGTTCCGCCGGAATCGTTGGAATTGATTCGTTCCAAAGATCCGTCTCGTATGACGGACGGACAATTGTTGTCGAGTGCTTTCTATTATCAGCTTTTGAACACAATGAAAAAGTTCGCTAAAATCTCAAATGCTGATGCTGCAGATATTACATATTATGATGATTTGGCAACCCGAATTAAAAAAGCTTTCAACGCGAAATTTTTAAACACCGAAAAAAACTATTACGCCAATAATACGGTAACGGCAAATGTATTACCATTAGCTTTTGGGCTGGTTCCCAAAAATCTAAAAGAGAAAGTTTTCCAGAATATGGCGCACGAAGTTCAGGTAACCAAACAAGGGCATATCAGCACAGGTGTTATCGGAACGCAGTTTTTGATGCGTACGCTGACTAATTTTGGAAGAGGGGATTTGGCTTACAAACTGGCTTCCAACAAAACCTACCCAAGCTGGGGTTTTATGGTTGAAAACGGTGCAACAACCATTTGGGAATTATGGAACGGAAACACCGCAGATCCGTCAATGAACTCTCAAAACCACGTAATGCTTCTGGGTGATTTAATGATTTGGTATTACGAAAATATGGCGGGAATCAAAAGCAATCCTGAAACCCCGGGCTTCAAACAAATCATCATGAAACCGGATTTCAATGCCGGACTGACTTTTGTAAATGCGTCTTACGAATCGATTTACGGTTTAATCAAAAGTGACTGGAAGAAAAGCAAAAACAGTTTGCAGTGGAAAATTACCATTCCGGCCAATTCATCGGCAGTTGTTTATCTACCAACAGATAATGCTCCATCGGTAACGGTAAACAATCAGAAACTGGAGAAATCTTCAGTGTCTTATAAAACGGAAAACAATAATATTGTCCTGACTTTAGAATCGGGTTCTTATGTTTTGAATGTGAAGTAACTCTAAAACTAATTTACAAATCAAAGGGATAATTGAAAAACAATTATCCCTTTTTGTTATTTTTTTGATTTGTTTTTCTTGTTACGCCCCCACCAGATTAAAAAACCGCTGACAGGTAAAAAGGCACAAAATAGTGCAATTAATGAGGCTAAAATTTTGGTCGGTAAGCCATAAATATTGCCTGTGTGTATAGCGTAATTGCTGTTTCTCCATTTCGCTCCCAGGGTTTTATCATCGTGGGTAACGACAAAATAATTTTCGCCGGTCAGACTTTTAAAAGTATAACTGTCTGATTCATCCCACCCAGAATTGCCTTTATGTCTGATAAAAGCTGCTACTGGGACAGAAGCCTTATCATAATCTTCAGGAATTGACAATCCAATAGTGGTGTAGTCAGGAATCTTTTTCTTTGTGAAAGCAACAATCGTTTCTAATGGGTTCATTGTTCTTTTCTGATTGTCTTTATTTATCTCGGGCGGTTTGCTCCAGACTTTCTCCGGATCATTGCCTAAGATTCGGTAAATTCCATTGGTCCACCAGTCAAAAGTCCAGACAAGTCCCGTAATTGCAAAAATCAAAACAAATAAAAAGGTATAGATTCCGCCGATATTGTGAAGATCATAGTTTTTGCGTTTCCATCTGGTAGTATCTTTCCATCGAAACCAAATTCTCTGTTTTAGTGCCGCTTTGTTTTTGGGCCACCATAAATAGATTCCGGTCAGAATCATTATAAAAATGATGAGTGTGGCTATACCAACAATATAATGTCCTACATCATAAGTTAAAAGTAAGTTCTGATGTAATAATCTGGTATTAAATATCCAGTCATATCTCAAATCTACTTTGCCTAATTCCCTGCCTGTATATTGGTCAATGTAAATGTGGCTGTAATTCTCATAATCAGAAGCAGCTGTCCAGTGAGGTTTGGTGTTTTCTTTATAAGAGGTAAATACGTAACTTCTTTTGGGATCGCTGCTAATCTCTGCATAATCAGCCAAAGGATGTTTTTGTTTTATAATACTGGTAAGACTATCTAATGGCAAAACTACATTTTTAACTTCTGGGACAATATATTTTTCATTATGATACCATAGCGACAATTCTTCATCCCAGACAAAGATACTGGCAGCAAGCATGCTTATAAATACAACAAGCCCGGACATCAGTCCGAGCCATAGATGTATTTTATTTAGAATTTTTCTCATTGTTCTAAATTAGATATTTAGAATGTATATCCAACATTTACAAGGAAATTGCTTGGGGCTCCCGTAAAATTTCGCTGATAATTGTAACCACCTACTAAATATTTTTTATCAAAAATGTTGTTGAAGTTTACTCCAATTGTAAAACGGTCCACTTTGTAATAGGCTGCAGTGTTAAAAACAACATATGAAGGAAGCTGTAAAGTTCTCACAAATGTTTCTCTTTCTGAAACCTGGCTGTGCCCAATTGCTAAACCTAAGCCTTTGATTTTTCCTTCATTAAAACTGTACTTAATCCAGCTTCCGCTGATGTGTTTCGGTGCATTTTCTTTAGTAAGGCCTACCTGGTTATTGATATCACCTTTTACAGACTCAGTAATTATAGCATTGTTATAAGCATAACTCAAATTAATACTTAAGTTGTTGTTTATCTTACCAACAGCTTCAACTTCAAAACCTCTTGCACGTTCCTGGCCTCTTTGTTCCAGTAAATCCGGATTCGATGCATCATTGGCACTTACCAGTATATTATTTTTTGTTATCTGATAAATCGCTGTTCCGATAAAAAGTTTTCTGTTAAAGAATTCTCCTTTTGAACCTACCTCAAATAAATTACTGGTCATTGGGTCGAAAGGTCCCCCTGCATTGCTATTGCCTACAGTAGATGCATTCTGAGCTTCGAAACCTGTAGCAAAAGTAGCATAAGCATTGATGTTATCGGTGATGCTGTAAGTAAGTCCCACTTTTGGAAGTAATGCTTTTTCTGATTTTTTTCCGTTTGTAATTCCGGCAGAAGCATTTTCCGGAAAAGTATAAAATTCCTGTCTTAAACTTAATAAAAGTTGTAATCTTTTATACTTAATTAAATCCTGTAAATAGATTCCATTAGTGTAATAATTAGTGAGTTGACTTGTAGGTTCATTATAGTTATATTTATCAATATCCCTGATAAAATAAGTCGGGTTCAGTAAATCAAAGTTTTTTACATTGCCTGTTTCATTCTCTGCATCTCTTTGGTATTGATTAATCTCACCATTAATATAATCATAACCTGCAACTAACTGATGTTCCAAAACTCCTGTTTCAAACTTAGATGAGAAATAAGTAGACAGGTTATTTCCATGCTGAATTGTTTTTCTATCATTAAAATACATCGAAATCAATGTAGGTGTTATGTATCCGTTAAAACCGTGTTCGTTTAATTCTTCATCATATCTTACTTTTAAGTATGATGCGTTGAATGTTAAATATTTATTGATTACCTGACTAAAAGATAACGTCAATGCCAAAGTTTTACTCTTTAAATAATCATTTGGCTGGGCGATGTTAAAACCAATAGGTGTTGCAAAAAGATCTGTCGTTCCCTGCACAATAGTTCTTCCTCTGTCCAGTTTAGTATCCAGATTGGTGTAAACCAAATCAGCATTAAAACGGGTTCCTTCTTTTGGAATAAACGATATAGAAGGCGCAATTACAATTGATTTATTACTAATTTGATCTCTGAAAGTATCAGCATTTTCATAACCAAGATTCAATCTGTACAACAACGATTTGTCTTCATTTACAGCACCTGTAAAATCTGCGGTCGTTCTAAAAGTATTAAAACTACCCGTTGTAAACTGAATTGCCTGTCTGGTTTCATCCAATGGTTTTTTGGTAATCATATTAATAGTTCCGCCGGGACTTGAGTTGGCAAAAACAGCGGAGGCCGGTCCTTTGATATACTCAACTCTTTCAATATTCACCAATAAAGGACTTGTCCAAAAACTGTTAACGCCACGTAAACCATTAATCAATCTTCCGTTGCTGTCGTTATTTCTAAAACCTCTGATCGTAATATCATCATAAGTACTGAATTCATTTACACCGGCAACATTTTTACCGACATCTTTCAAACGCAATGCCTGCTGGTCCTGAATTAATTCTTTTGTTACGAATGAGATACTTTGCGGGACATCAATAACCCTCATCTCCAGTTTAGTTGCAGAGAAGGTATGGTCGTTTTTATAAGAAGATTTTTTCCTTCCGGTAACTTCAACGGATTGTAATTCATGTGTCGCTTCTACCAGAAAAATATCAGGAACAATCGTAATTTCATTTTCTTTTAGTTCAACTGCAATTTCCTGAGTTTGGCAACCAATGGCGGATATGACCAATGTTGCACTACCGGTTTGAAGATTTTTTATAGTATATTCTCCATTACTGTCCGTGTTTGTAGAAAGGGAAGTTCCTTTTATTTTAATATTGACAAATTCAGATGAATTTTCGTGTATTGTTTTTACTTTACCACTAATACCTGCTGTTTGAGAAAACATAATAGCGCTTAGTAAGCAAAAAATTGTACTTAAGAATAATTTGTTTTTCATTATTTATGGATTGTTAATTTGGTGCAAATGTAAATCACTTATTTTTATTTATTCTAAATAATGTTATTTTTTATCGATATTTTTTTAGATGCACTTTAGGGTATAGTTTTTGTTAAATACAGGACGGTACAGGTTACTTCGCTATTTTTTTAGTGTTATTTTTACACTTAATAAAATTTTACATTTGGATATTTGTGTAATACGTTGAAAATAAACCTTATAATATTTTAAAAGAATAAATAATGAAATTCACTCACCTAACTATTGCTTTTTTTGGACTGCTTCTTTTAGGAAGCTGTAAATCTGCTTTGGAAAAAAAGACATGGAAAGAAGGAATTTTAGTAGATGAATTCATTTACGAAAAAGCACCTTATCCTTCGTGTCATTCCGTAACAATTGTGGAAGCGACTAACGGAGATTTAGTGGCTGCATGGTTTGGCGGAAGCCACGAAAGACATCCTGATGTTTGTATTTATTCGGCTATAAAACCAAAAGGAAGCGATAAATGGGGCGAACCAATTAAGGTAGCTGATGGCGTGATGAAAGACGGAACAAGATTTCCAACCTGGAATCCGGTTTTATACCAAATTCCAAATGGCGATTTGATGTTGTTTTATAAAATCGGACCAAAACCATCTGAGTGGTGGGGCGTTTACAGAACTTCTTCTGATGGAGGAAAAACCTGGTCTGATAAAATTGATATGCCAAGTAAAGATTTTCTGGGACCAATCAAAAACAAACCGGTTTTATTGAGCAACGGAACAGTATTGCTTCCTTCAAGCACCGAAGGAAACGGCTGGCATTTGCGTATGGAATCTACTCCCGACTTCGGAAAAACCTGGGTGTTAGGCGATACCATTTCAAGAGGAAAACAAAAAATCAATGCTATTCAGCCAAGTATTTTGTTTCATAAAGACGGAAGTATTCAGGCGATTGGAAGAACGAAGAACAGAGCAATTTTCAGTACTTTTTCTAAAGACAACGGAAAAACATGGACGCCTTTAGAATTAATAGGATTGCCAAATAACAATTCAGGAACCGATGCTGTAACATTGAAAAACGGAAAACATTTATTGGTTTACAACCACGTTTTGCCTCCCGGAAAAGAAGCCAAAGGACCAAGAACGCCTTTAAACCTTTCTATCTCAGACGACGGGATCAACTGGAAAGCGACATTAGTTTTAGAAGATTCAAAAATCAGTCAGTATTCCTATCCATCAATAATTCAAAGTTCAGATGGAATGGTGCATATCGTGTACACATGGAGAAGACAAAAACTGAAATACGTAAAAGTTGATCCGAGCAAACTGGTAGCACTTCCAATCAAAAACGGAATCTGGCCAGGACAGGAAGGGGTTGAAGTAAAAGCTGTTAAAGCCGAGGAAGAGTAAGGTATTCACACAGAAAGAATTTTAATCTCCATAATCTGCTAAATCTGCGAGAGTAATTTTTTTTCCCGCAGATTCAGCAGATTTAGCAGATTGTTTTTAATCTGCATTAATAAAAATAATAATTATGAAGTCAACAAATTTTAAAAGAAGCATATTTATTGCAATGCTGGTTGTTTTATCAGGAACATTCAGTAATGCAGTTTCAGCACAGTCCGGTAAAAAGCAAAAGTACAAAGTGGCCGTTTGCGACTGGATGATTTTAAAAAGACAAAAACTCGGAGCCTTTGGTCTGGCAAGCGAAATAAAAGCAGACGGAATCGAACTTGATATGGGCGGTTTGGGAAAAAGACCAACCTTTGACAGCAAATTAGGCGACCCGATTGAAAGACAAAAGTTTCTGGATAAGTCCAAAGAAACAGGAGTTGGAATCAGTTCGATTGCAATGTCCGGATTTTACGCCCAGTCCTTTGCCAAAAGAGATTCAATTGCAAGAATGATCAACGATTGTGTGGCAACAATGAAAAATATGAAAGTAAAAGTCGCCTATCTTCCATTAGGAACAGAAAGCGATTTAACAAAAAATCCGGAACTGCGTCCAATAGTAATCGAAAGATTAAAATGGGCCGGAAAGCAAGTCGGTAAAATAGGAGGCGTAATCGCAATCGAAACTTCACTAAACGCTACCGATGAGAAAAAACTATTGGAAGAAATTGGCTGTAAGCACATCAAAAGCTCTTTCAATTTTGCCAATGCGGTAGACAATGGAAGAGATATTGCTTCGGAATTAGAGATTTTAGGAAAAAAACATCTGGCACAAATTCACGCATCCGTAACAGATAACGTTTGGCTTGAAAACGATAAAAATGTTGATATGCCAAAAATCAAAAAAGCGCTCGATGAAATGAAATGGAGTGGATGGCTGATTGTAGAGCGTTCCAGAGATGTTACGCAAGTGCATAATGTAAAAGCCAATTACGGAGCTAACATCGCATATTTAAAACGCATTTTTCAGAATTAACATCAAAAAAATCTGCTTAAATCTACAAAGATCTGCGTGAAAAAAATTGCACGCAGATTTAAATGGATTTAAGCAGATTTGGCAGATTTTTTAATATTCGCCAAGAATAAAAATATCAATACAATGAAATATCTAAGCTTACTTTTTTTAGGATTATGTACCACTTTCGCAACAGCGCAAAACATCACCATTGTCAGTGATGCCAATGCCCCAAGAGCCAAATATGGAGCAGAAAAACTAGCAGAAACTTTATCAGCAAAAGGACTAAAAGTCACTTCTTCAGACAAACTAAAAAAATCAAAAGACAAAGTAATCGTTATTGGAGAAAAAGGAACTGCTTTTTGGAAACAAAACGCCAAAAGCGCTAAAATCGATGACAGTAAATTAACGAAGAAAGAAGGTTTTCAAATTCGTACGCAAAAAAATATCATTTACATAGAAGGAACCGATGCGACCGGAGCTCTTTATGGAGCAATGGAACTGGTTGACCGAATCAAATCTTCAGGTCAGATTCCATCCGAAATCAATATCGAAGACAGTCCTGAAATGGTACTGAGAGGTGCCTGTATCGGAGTTCAGAAACCGGTTTACCTTCCGGGTCGTGATGTTTATGAATATCCTTATACACCGGCAACTTTTCCTTGGTTTTATGACAAAAAGTTATGGACAAAGTATTTAGATATGATGGTCGAAAACCGAATGAATTCCCTGTATTTATGGAACGGGCATCCATTTGCTTCTTTGGTAAAACTAAAAGACTATCCGTTTGCACTCGAAGTAAGCGAAGAGGATTTCAAAAAGAACGAAGAAATTTATAACTATCTAACTGTAGAAGCCAATAAAAGAGGAATCTGGGTCATTCAGATGTTCTACAATATCATTGTTTCCAAACCATTTGCAGAGCATTACAACATCAAAACGCAAGATCGTTCACGCCCAATAACTCCGGAAATCGCTGATTATACTAAAAAATCAATCACAGCCTTTATCGAAAAATATCCTAATGTGGGACTTTTAGTATGTCTGGGAGAAGCGATTAACACGATTGAGGATGATGTAGAATGGTTTAATAAAACCATTATTCCAGGTGTACAACAGGGTATGAAAAATTTGAACATCACTACTGAACCGCCAATTATTGTTCGTGCTCACGATACTGACGCACCTTTGGTTATGGAAAAAGCACTTCCGTTGTATAAAAATTTATACACGATGCATAAATATAACGGTGAATCATTGACAACCTACACACCACGCGGACCTTGGGGTGAAATCCACAAGAAGTTAAGCTCGCTGAATTCGGTTCACATTTCAAACGTACATATTCTGGCGAATCTGGAGCCTTTCCGTTATGGATCTCCTGATTTTATCCAAAAAACGGTTCAGGCAATGCATACAGCTCACGGGGCAAATGCGCTGCATCTGTATCCACAGGCATCTTATTGGGATTGGCCTTACACGGCGGACAAAACCAAAACAGGCGAACGATTATTAGAAATGGATCGTGACTGGATCTGGTACAAAGCCTGGGCAAGATATGCGTGGGATAGCAAGAGAGACAGAAATGAAGAAATTAAATTTTGGAATAACGATTTGGCAACAAAATTCGGAACCGATTTAGAAGCAGCAAATAATATCCAAAAGGCTTATGATGAGTCTGGAGAAATCGCTCCAAAAACATTGAGACGTTTCGGAATCACCGAAGGAAACCGTCAGACTTTATTGTTGGGAATGTTCGAAAGCCAGTTGGTGAATCCGGCAAAATGGCGAGTATATCCGGGATTCCATGAATCTTGCGGACCTGTTGGCGAATTGCTTTTGGAATATGCCAAAAAAGAATGGAACAAAGAACCACATGTTGGAGAATTGCCAACGCAAATCATTGCTGAAATCACACAGCACGGAAAATTAGCTGTTGAAGCCATAGACAAAGCAGAGCCAAAAGTTACAAAAGATAAGGAAGAATTCCTTCGCCTGAAAAACGATATGCACGCGTACAAAGCTTTCGCCGATTTCTTTTCAGAGAAAGTAAAAGCTGCCATTTTGGTATTGCGTTACAGCTATTCTAATGACATTGCGGACTTGGATAAAGCACTTCCACATCTTGAAGAAAGTATCAAACATTACGAATTGTTGGTAAAACTGACCAAAGATCATTATTTGTATGCCAACAGTATGCAGACGGCACAACGCCGAATCCCGATTGGAGGAGACGATGGAAACAATAAAACCTGGGCAGAATTGTTACCGCATTACGAAAGAGAATTAGCGAATTTCAAACGAAATTTAGATTTGCTGAAATCATCCAAAGACGGTAAAATCGTAACCAAAGAAGGTAAGCCGTGGCAGCCTGTTGAGGTAACTTTATTGAGCGAAACCAAAGGAACTTACGCAGTAAAAAACGGAACAAAAGTATACGGAACGCCAATTTCGGAACTGACAAGAATCGCTCCAGAATTGCAGAATCTAAAAGGAATTGCTTTCGAGGAAACAAGTCAAAACGAAAACGGCACACACCTGAAATTCAAAAATACCAAAGCCGTAAAATTGGTTGTAGGGTATTTTAACAGTGACCAGAAAAGATTTTTATTCCCGCCAAGTTTAGAGACAGACGCAGCCGGAAATGCACACGGTCAGGCCGAAGTTATTCTGGCTAGCGCAATGAATTTAAAAGAATTGCCAAGGATAAATATTCACACTTATACCTTCCAGCCGGGCGAAAACAAACTCGATTTAGGCAAAGGGCGAGTATTGATTTTAGGATTCATCGACGCCAATCAAACCGTTACGCCTCGTGATGTAGGTTACATTGATGCAGGTGAAAAAGGAGCGATAGACTGGTTGTTTTATTAAGAATTTGGGCGTGACCCTCCGTGAAAAACTCCGGGTCGGGCTGTACGTTCCCGCTTCCCGATGAAAAATCGGGAGAGCTCCACTGCCATCCCTCACGCAAACAAAGACCTAACAGGTTTTCAAAACCTGTTAGGTCTCAGGATATAAACACAATCTTGTCATTTCGACGTAAGGAGAAATCACACTAGAATTCCACACAGTAATTAGTTTATCTTTGGCGAGTTCCAAATGTGATTTCTCCTTACGTCGAAATGACAAAAAAGAAGCATAAAAAATCCAACTTAAATGACCTTATATAACTTATATGGTTAAAAAGGTTTAAATAAGATATGAAGAAAATAGTTTTTTTTATTTTTTGTTTTTTTGTAGGTGCTTGCTTTGTATGGAGTCAAAGCAGCAAGGAGCAGGCGAAGTTTCGTAAAGAAGTTTCGCTGAATTCCTCCTGGGAAACTATTGTAATGGATAAGCTTCCGAGCACAGAAGAAACTTTTGTGCAAAATCCAAAAATAGATTCGCAATGGCAAAAAGTAAACGTACCCCACAACTGGGACCAATATTACGGATTCCGAAGAACCAAACACGGTAATTTACACGGAACTGCCTGGTATCACAAAACTTTACGATTAGACAAAAAAGACAGTTCTAAAAGGCTTTTCCTTTATTTTGAAGGGGTAAGTTCGTACGGTACAGTTTGGGTAAACGGCAAAAAGGTAGGGGAACACAAAGGCGGAAGAACCACTTTTACAGTAGATATTACCAAAGCAGTTTCTTTCGAAAAGGAAAATAACATAATCGTCAAAGCTTCACATCCATCTTTCATAGCAGACTTGCCATGGGTTTGCGGAGGCTGTTCCGGCGAATGGGGATTCTCAGAAGGCTCACAACCAATGGGGATTTTCAGACCTGTAACTTTGGTCGTTACCGATAATGTTCGAATAGAACCTTTCGGCATTCACATTTGGAATGACAAAACAACTTCCAAACAAAAAGCCATTCTGAACATTACAACCGAAATCAAAAACTATGGCAGTGCAGAACGAAATCTAACAGTAGAAAACATCCTTTTTGATAAAAGCAGAAAGAAAGTTGTTAGCGTAAAAACTGATCTCAAAAATGCTTCAGGAGAAATAAAACAAATAGCACAGACACTTCCGGAGATTGCAAACCCTAAATTATGGTCACCATCAAATCCATATTTGTATCAATTGGTTACTGCGATTTATGAAAACGGAAAAAAAATAGACGAGCTAAAAACACCTTATGGAATTCGTTGGGTAAGCTGGCCAGTGAGTCGTGACGGAAAAGACAATCGTTTTTTTATCAACGACGAGCCTTTATTCATCAACGGAACCTGCGAATACGAACATTTAATCGGTAACAGCCATTCATTTTCAGGAGAACAGATTCATTCCAGAATTGAACAAATCAAAGCAGGCGGTTTCAATGCTTTTCGCGAAGCGCACCAGCCTCACAATTTAAAATATCAGGAAGAACTGGACCAAAACGGAATCCTGTTCTGGAGCCAGTTTTCTGCACATATCTGGTACGACACACCCGAATTCAAAGAGAATTTCAAAACTTTACTGCGCGAATGGATTAAGGAACGTAGAAACAATGCCTCGGTGGTAATGTGGGGACTGCAAAACGAAAGCACCATTCCAAAGGAATTTGCCGAAGAATGCACTCAAATCATCCGCGAAATGGATCCGATGTCGGCGCAACAGCGCATCGTCACAACCTGTAACGGAGGAGAAGGAACCGATTGGAATGTCGTGCAAAACTGGTCAGGAACCTATGGTGGCAATCCGTTTAATTACGATGTCGAGATGAGCAAGCAATTGCTGAATGGTGAATACGGTGCCTGGCGTTCACACGACTTGCACACCGAAGGCGAATTCGACCAAAAAGGAACGTTGAGTGAAAACCGTTTCTCCCAATTAATGGAAATCAAAGTCCGCGAAGCCGAATCGGTAAAAGATAAAATCGCGGGACAATTCAACTGGCTGTTTGCTTCGCACGAAAATCCGGGACGTTCGCAAAACGGAGAAGGATTCAGGGACATCGACAAAGTGGGGCCAGTCAATTACAAAGGCCTTTTCAGCATTTGGGGCGAACCTCTGGATGCGTATTATATGTACCGCGCCAATTATGTTTCGAACAAAACCAATCCGATGGTGTATATCGTTTCGCACACCTGGCCAAACCGCTGGGATGCACCGGGAATCAAAAACGGAATCGATATTTATTCGAATTGTGATGAGGTAGAATTGTTTAATGATGTCAATAAATCATCTTTAGGTAAACTTAAAAATCCGGGATTAGGACAGCATTTCCAATTTAATAATATCAATATTCAGTACAATGTTTTATATGCCGTGGGTTATGTAAACGGAAAAGCGGTTGCCAAAGATTATATCGTTTTGAATAGTTTGCCAAAAGCACCTGATTTTAGTGCATTAGAAACTAAAAAAGAAACGATTGTAAAACCAGCAAAAGGCTACAATTATATTTACAGGGTCAATTCCGGTGGCAGTGAAATCAAAGATGCTAACGGAAATATCTGGAATGCGGATGTTCACAAAAGCGGAGAAAATACCTGGGGTTCTTTATCATGGACGGACAGTTTCAAGCAATTGCCTGATTTTTATGCAAGCCAAAGAAGTACTTTCGACCCGATTTCGGGGACTAAAGACTGGAAATTATTTCAGAGTTTCAGATACGGAATCGACAAATTGAGTTATGAATTCCCTGCTCCGGACGGAGAATATTTAGTAGAATTATATTTTACAGAACCGTGGTACGGAACTGGCGGAGGATTGGATTGCAAAGGATGGCGTTTGTTTGACGTAGCCATCAATGACAATGTGGTTTTAAAAGATTTGGATATCTGGAGTGAAGTCGGACATGATTCGGCATTAAAGAAAACTTTCACAGTAAAAAGCGTCAACGGGAAAATCAAAATCTCGTTCCCGAATGTAAAAGCAAGTCAGGCGATTATTTCCGCCATTGCTATTGCGACTAAAGATAAAACGGTAAAAGGAGCTCCGGCTTCACCACGAAATATCCAGAATCTTGCGGGGAATTCAGGAACTAAAATGGGTTCGTGGGTGGATATCAATTCAAAACAATATTCTGATTCGGATGTTGTTTTTACACAATTGCCTTCAGAAGTTTTTGGTGCTGATTATGTACAGGTTTCAGAAAAATCCAAAAATTCAGGTTCATTTGTAACCAAAGAAGATTCTGAAATATATTTATTCAGTACATCAAAAGATTCAATTTCGGGTTATAAAAAAATAATTGAAACCGCTAAAAATTCAAATAAAATCGAGTTTTCAGTTTTCCATAAAAAAGTTAAGAAAGGCGAAAAAGTGCTTTTTGAAAATAACACCATTGCCGTTGTTCCAACATACGATATGGGCGAAAAAGACGATTCAAGACCAGTTGTACTTATCGAAGCCGAAAAAGCCAAAACAACCGGAACCGGGACAGAAAAAGGAAATTTCAAAAAAGCCGATTATATCGAATTTAAGGACAAAACAAACAACAGCATTCAGTTTGAAGTAAAACCGGGCGTGGCAGGGATTTACCTGATGCGTTTCCGTTTTATGAACCGAAACGAAACCCCGCTGAAAGTGAAATTCAAAATGGAAGACGCCTACGGAATTATGATGCGAAATGACACCATCGAGTTTCCGTCTGCTACAGAAAAATGGAAAGTGTTGAATACGACTTCCGGAGGTTACATCAATGCTGGAACATACAAAATCACAATAGAATCTGATGATTTGAAAGGGTTACTCCTGGATAATTTTGAATTTCAATAAAATTATAATAACCGCAAATTATTAACCCAAATTGGGAAAAATAAAATTTGCGAATTTGCGGTAAAAAAATAAGCTTATGAACAAACATAAAAATGCTTTACAAAAAATTGTAATCGCTTTAACAATACTGATTTCTACAGCAGGTTTTGCGCAAGCCAAAAAAGCAAGAATTGTTGAAGATTTCAACAAAAACTGGAACTTCAAATTAGGTGATCATCCACAGGCAGTCAATGCTGATTTCAGTACTTCCGATTGGAGAGCTTTGCAACTACCCCACGATTGGAGCATCGAAGGCGCATTCAATAAAGATCTTCCAACAGGGACTAAGCAAGGTTTTTTGCCGGCAGGAAAAGGCTGGTACCGGAAAACATTTACATTACCTGAAAATTGGGCAAACAAAACCATTTCGATAGAATTTGATGGTGTTTTCAAGAACAGCGAAGTGTTTATTAACGGCCATTCACTGGGAGTCCGTCCTAGTGGGTACATTTCTTTTGCTTATGAAATGACACCTTATCTGCATTTTGGGAAACAAGAAAATATAATTGCCGTAAAAGTCGATAACGATGCACAGCCCAATTCCAGATGGTATACCGGTTCCGGAATTTATAGAAATGTACGTTTGGTAGCTCTTGAAAAACTGCACGTAGCACATTGGGGAACTTATGTAACCACTCCCAAAATCAGCAAAGAAAAAGCATCGGTACATTTTGAAGTTACTATAGAAAATAAAGCAAATGCTGAAAAAGAATTCAAATTCGTCACCTCTATTGTAAATGCTAAAAATAAAGAAGTAGCTAACGCAGTGTCAATAGAAAAAATAGGTGCCAATACCAATTCTAAAAAAACACATAATCTGGAAGTGAAAAACCCAAATTTATGGGATACCGAAAATCCGTATTTGTATAAAGTGCTTACCAAAGTTTACGAGAATAAAAAATTGGTTGATACTTATGAAACACCATTAGGAATTCGATTTTTCTCTTTTGATGCTGAAAAAGGATTCTCTTTAAACGGAAAACCAGCCAAAATATATGGAGTCTGTTTGCATCACGACAACGGCGCTTTGGGAGCAGTGGAAAATATTCATGCCGTTCGCAGAAAACTGACTTTGCTGAAAGAAATGGGTTGCAATGCTATCCGTATGTCACATAATCCGCATTCTTTAGAAATGATGCAATTGTGTGATGAAATGGGTTTCATTGTCCAGGACGAAGCATTTGATGTTTGGAAAAAAGCAAAAGTAAAAAATGATGCTCACAAAGAATGGGATAATTGGTACAAAAGAGATTTAGAAGATTTGATTTTGAGAGACCGCAATTATCCATCGGTAATGATGTGGAGCATCGGAAACGAAATTCGTGAACAATTCGACAGTACCGGAATTGCGATTACGAAGGAATTGGCGCAAATCGTAAAAAATCTGGATACCACTCGTCCTGTAACTTCTGCCCTGACCGAAAATGTTCCGGAGAAGAATTTTATTTATCAGTCGGGTGCTTTGGATTTGCTGGGATTCAATTACAAACACGAAGATTACGCAACGTTTCCAGCGCGTTTTAAGGGACAAAAAATAATTGCTTCCGAGACTGTTTCCGCTCTCGAAACCCGCGGACATTATGACCAGCCTTCGGATGTGGTTAAAGCGTGGCCTGTGAAATACGGAGAGAAATTTGATGGGAATGCAGACTGGACGGTTTCGGCTTACGATAATGTAAAATCATTTTGGGGTTCTACGCACGAAGAAAGCTGGAAAGCGATAAAAAACTCCGATTTCATTGCGGGTACTTTTGTATGGACTGGTTTTGATTATATAGGCGAACCCGATCCATATCCGTTTCCGGCTCGCAGTTCGTATTTCGGGATTATCGATTTGGCGGGACTTCCAAAAGATGTTTATTATATGTACCAAAGCGAATGGTCGAAGAAACCTGTTTTACACATTTTCCCACACTGGAACTGGCAAAAAGATCAGGAAGTTGACGTTTGGGCGTACTACAACAATGCCGATGAAGTCGAGTTGTTCCTCAACGGAAAATCATTAGGCAAAAAAGCCAAACAAAACGATGACCTGCATATTTCGTGGCGTGTAAAATTTGAGCAGGGAACCTTAAAAGCCATTTCCAGAAAGAACGGAAAAGTAGTGTTGGAAAAAGAAATCCACACCGCTGGCGCAGCGTCTAAAATAGATTTGAAAGCGGATAAAGCTACCATCAAAAACGATACTTATGATTTGGTTTACGTAACCGTTTCCATTACAGATAAAGATGGAAACCTTTCGCCAAATGCCAATGACCTGATTAATTTTGAAGTTACGGGCGGAGGAAAATTAGTTGGTGTTGATAATGGTTATCAAGCCAATTTGGAGTCGTTTAAAGCTGGTTCTTGTAAAGTCTATAACGGAAGATGCATTGCCATCATTCAGTCGAATGGAAAGAAGGAAAAGATTCAGTTAAAAGCTTCTACAGACAATGGCATTGCTCCGTCAACGATTGATGTAAAAGTGGAATAATACTAAAATCAATTCCATGGATTCAAAAAAACCAAATATCTTATTTATTAAAACAAGGTATTTGGTTCTCTATTTTTAAATAATTATGTTTTATTAATAACCTATTTTTATTGTCTCAGTTGAAGTTGAAATGCCATCCGAGATTGTCCTGGCTGTTTCTGTAGGATAAGCACTCGTATTGTATTTGTGAGTATAAGTTGAAATAGAAGTATTTCCAGAATTGTTAGTCGTTGTCACTTTAGTGAAATTAGTTGCAGAATAGTCCTCATCTAACAAAAAGTTTAATCCTAGGACATTTCTCCAGGGATTGAATTTGCCATCATATTCATAAACGATAGTTTTGTTTCCATAAGCCTCATTTTTTACTAAGTTGCCATTCGTAAAAATATATTCACCGCTGTATAGCGATTTTTTTTGGCCTGTATTTATATCTATTGAATAATGGAAATATCTAACCGGTCCATTTACAACATAGCCATAGGTGGTTTCGTATTTATATGAAGATCCTGGTTCGATTTCAAATAAAGAACTTAGTCTTCCCTCAAGGTAGACATACTCATTAGTTTTCTCAAGTACACCATTTGCATTAATATATTCTATTTTAGTAATATAATTTCCAGTATAGGTATAATTAATTGTGTAATTGTCTGAACCTACACGGCTAACAATTTTATTCCCATTGTATGTGATTTTTTCAACATATTCTTTTCCGTCTTTTATAGATGTAATTTGTTTAACTAAAGCAGGAGGAGTAATTGTAACTGGATTTGATTGCTCATCATTAGAAGAACAAGAGGTAATCGCTAAAATAACAACAATAAGCAGGCAAATGATTTTTTTCATGATTTGTTTTTTAAATAAATTAGATAAACAAAAAACTTCAAACTACAGGAGGTAATTCAAAATGTTTTAGATTAATTTTAACAAGGTAATATTCTTAACGCATCAAATTTAGTATAAATAAAATTTAACACAAGTATAAGTACAGAATTAGTTAGTTTGTTTTAAGCTGAGTCAATTAATAATTTTTTTATAACATTACAAAAAAGTAGGATATATTTTCTTGGTCCAGTAGCAGCTGAATTCCTTGTTTGTGGGATCCGATATCCAAGATTGCAATTAAGAGTGGGAGAATGTTCACAGAAATTGCTTAATCTTTTACTCCAGAAAGAAATTAATAGCTGAGCGTAAGTTGTTTATCTTCAAACTTCATTATTACCCTCTGTCATATCAATAGTTTTTGGACGAAGGCTAACCAGTTGTAAAACAATCGCAGTAACCACAACAAATAGCAGCAGTACAAAAACCTGTCTCATTCCGCCATTATCAGCGGCTTTTCCTAAAAACTCGGTAATAACAGCTCCGGCCGAAATACCGACAAAATTCATAATTCCATATCCGGTAGCACGATATCGGGGCGCAACAAACTGACAAAGGATAGGCATGTTGTTGGTATCGTAAATTCCAAATCCAAGTCCAAAAAGTATGGCGCCAAAAATAATAGCTGCTGTGTCGCAGCAGTAGCCAAATAAAAATAAGGCCGGAATGGTAAGGAACAATCCAATAGCGCTGGTGTAAATTCGTCCTTTAAGATGTTTCATCACCCATCTGTCTGAAATAGCACCGCCAATTAAAACGCCAAAAAAAGAAGACATCGAAATGGTTACAGTTGCAATAGGACCCGCCAGAGACATGTCTAAATGTAACGTTTCAGTAAATAAGGTGGGTAACCAGTTTTTGGCTGCCCAGCCCGGTAAACTTGGTGCAGCGAAATAAAAGAGCAAAACCCAAAAGGAGATATTACCGAATAATATTCCTAATCCTTTAAACATTTGCCTGAATTCATTGCTGGCAGATGACTTTTTGGTAGTGTCAAAAAAGTACGTTTTCTTTTCCTGTATAAAAAAGATCAATACAATACTATAAAGTACACCGAGTAAACCTACAGAGTGAAAGCTGAAATGCCAGGAAAAATGTTTAGAAACAGTGGCTCCAAACCCCCCCAGTGCCTGTCCTAAATAAATTCCGGTAGTATGAATGGCAATAGCAAAAGAGCGTGTTTTTTCCTGATGGTAATCGGCAATCAAGGATAAGGCAGCCGGAATATAAAAAGCTTCACTAAAGCCCATAATACCACGCAAAATATAAATCTGACTGAAAGTTGTGGCATAACCCATCGCCATAGTAACCCCGGACCAGATAAAAAGACTTCCTATAATTATTCTTTTTCGGTTAAAACGATCGGCTATAATTCCGGAAACAGGGCTCATAAGAGCATATATCCAAAGGAAAATAGCCATCAAGAGACCGAAATTTTCGGCTTTGGCTAATTCAGGAATGTCATCCATCATAGCTGATTTCATAGTCGAAAGCATTTGCCGGTCTAAATAATTCAACAAAGCAACAAACCACAACAGTCCCACAACAATCCATGGATAGGATTTTTTTTCATTCAATTTTGCAATCATTCTTCTTGTTCAAAATAAGGGCCGAATATACGAATTCAAATGCAATAGGAAAGAATTAGTTTTTTATCTGAATTGTTTGTAATGTGTTTTATTTAAAATAATCTTTATTCATACAGTACACAGCAGGACACTTGCTCTTTATAAATTCATTTAATTTAGAATCTTAAAAAAATAAATGATAATGGAGAGAGTTTTTGCAGAATATCTTATCGAAACGCCTTATGAAGTAGAACAGGCGGCGGCAGTTTTGGCAGGTGAGCAGTCATCAGGAACTTTTGTATCTGTTCCGGGTGAAACAGAAGAATTGAAAAAACGTTTCGCTGCAAGGGTTGAGGATATTCAGTTATTGGATGTGGCAGACGAACCATCCATACCGGGAGGAAGTATTCCGGGGAAAAAATACCAGAAAGCAAAAGTAAAAGTAAGCTGGTCGATTGAGAACTTCGGGTATAATCTGCCGGTTCTGATTAGTACCTTACAAGGAAATTTATACGAAATAACACAGTTTACCGGATTGAAATTAATGGATTTCGAAGTTCCGGATTCTTTCGCAAATCATTTCAGCGGACCAAAATTCGGAATCAAAGGATCTAAATTATCCTGTGGTGTTACCGACAGGCCTATGATTGGAACGATTATAAAACCAAGTATCGGAATGAGTGTGGATGAAACCGCTGCTTTGGTAAAAAACTTAATCGAAGCCGGAATCGATTTTATTAAAGACGATGAGCTGATGGGATCTGCTGCCAATTCCCCTTTTGAGGAAAGGGTAAAAGCGATTATGAAAGTCATTCGTGACAACGAACAAAAAACAGGTAAAAAAGTAATGTATGCCTTCAATATCAGCGATGAAATTGACGAAATGCAACGAAAATATGATTTAATCAAGAAAGAAGAAGGAAGCTGTGCAATGATCAGCATCAACAGTGTAGGTCTTTCGGGAACTAAGAAAATCTGCGATCAGGGCGAACTCGTAATTCACGGTCACAGAAACGGTTGGGGAATGCTGAACAGACATCCAATGCTGGGAATTGAATTTCCTGCATATCAAAAAATTCAGCGTCTGGCAGGAGTCGATCAATTACACGTGAATGGAATCCAGAATAAATTTTGGGAATCGGATGATTCGGTGGTGACTTCGATAAAATCCTGCTTAAAACCCTTTTTGGGCGGGAAAGAAATTTTGCCTGTAGTATCTTCGGGACAATGGGGCGGTCAGGCTGTAGAAACCTATCGAAGAACCCAAACTACTGATTTGCTGTATATGGCAGGCGGAGGAATTCTGGCACATCCAATGGGACCAAAAGCCGGAGTAAATGCTTTGCAGCAAGCCTGGACAGGAGCTGTAGACGGTTTGTCTGTGGCAGAAACCGCATTGAAATATCCTGAATTTGCCGAATCGGTAAAGAAATTTTCGAAATAATGAGCCAGAAAGATCAATTGCTATTGGCCTATTATGGCGATGATTTTACAGGCTCGACCGATGCCTTAGAATTTCTGACGCTGGCCGGAGTAAAAACGATACTCTTTCTTCAAAAACCGAATCAAAAAGACATAGATCGTTTTCCGGGAATTCAGGCGATTGGTCTGGCCGGAAAAAGCAGGTCGATGTCACCTTCGGAAATGGAAACAGAACTTTGTAATGCCTTTGAAAATCTGAAAAGTTTTGCCCCAAATCATTTTCATTATAAAGTCTGTTCCACTTTCGATTCTGCGCCACATGTAGGTAATATCGGAAAAGCAATTGAAATCGGAAGCGGAGTTTTTAACCAAAAAACGGTTTTGGTTTCGCCATCGGCACCACATTTGGGAAGATTTTGTGTTTTCGGAAATCTTTTTGCCCGAATGGGAACAATTGGTAGCGGAGAAATTTATCGTATTGACCGTCATCCGTCAATGAGCAAGCATCCTGTTACACCTGCTTTGGAAGGGGATTTAACTTTGCATTTGGCAAAGCAAACCCAAAAATCAATAAGCCTGGTTAATCTGACGACAATAGAAAAAGGTCCTTCGGCAGTTTTGGAAGAAGTTGCCAATAATCAATCAGAAATATTATTTTTTGATGGTTTCAATCAGGATCATCTCAAAACAATTGGAAATGTGTTTAATCAGTTGATAAACCAAAACACATTGTTTTCAGTAGGTTCATCCGGAATAGAGATGGCTTTGGGATTAGACTGGAAAGATAAAAATGTCATAGGAAACGAAATTGAGTTTGAACCGGCAGGTCAGGTTTCGCCTTTATTGGTTTTATCGGGAAGCTGTTCTCCGGTAACTTCTAAACAAATTGAATATGCTCTGGAAAATGGATTTTTAGAAATTCCTTTAGAAAGTAAAGCCGTCGACAGCCAGCATCAGCAACAAATTATAGAAAAGGCTGTTTCGCAGATTGTCAACAACTTCAATAACGGTAAAAGTACCATTCTGCATACCAGTACCGGATCAGATGATCCGCGTATTGCTGAAACAGAATCTTATTTTAAGTCGAAAGGAATCGCAGAAAATGAGATTCAGAAACAATGTAGTGCCCTTTACGGAAGTGTTTTGGGAAGAATCACCAAAGAAGTTTTAAAAACAATTCCACTAAAAAGAATTCTTTTCGCAGGAGGCGACACTTCAAGTTACGCAGCATCCGAACTGGATATTCTGGCGCTGGAAATGATCGCACCAATTGCACCCGGAGCACCGCTTTGCAAAGCAATTTCGGACAGCGAATGGGTTAATGGAACAGAAATGAATTTTAAAGGCGGACAGGTAGGTACCGCAGATTATTTTATAAAAGTATTAAAAGGAGAAAAATTATGAGCGCAAAAACGTTAGGTTTTGTACACACATCGGCAACATTGGTTCCGTTGTTTCAGCAGTTAAGCAATGAGTTTTTAAACGGGGCAGAAACCTTCAATATAGTTGATGACAGTTTGATTAAAGACGTAATCAAAAAAGGAAAATTAATGCCTAATACGGCTGCCAGAGTAGTAAGTCATGTTAAACTTGCAGAATCAGCAGGTGCAGATGTAATTTTGGTAACCTGCTCCTCTATTGGTGTAGCAATAGAAACCGCTGCAACATTGAGTAGTGTTCCTGTAATTCGTGTAGATCAGGCAATGGCGGATGAAGCAGTGCAGATCAGTAATAAAATTGGGGTCATTGCAACTTTGCCAACTACCTTAGAACCAACAAGTGATTTAGTACGAAGAAGAGCTGAATTCGCAGGCAAAAACGTAACGATTTCGTCTAAATTATGTGAAGGTGCTTTTGAAGCCCTAATGAGCGGTGATGCTGAAAAACATGATGAAATGGTTGCTAAAGCATTAAAAGATTTAATGAAAGAAGTAGATGTAATTGTTTTGGCACAAGCTTCAATGGCCCGTGTGGTTGATGGATTGAGTGCCGAAGAAAAATTAGTGCCGATTTTAGCAAGTCCGGGAATTGCAATGAAAAAATTGGCCGAACTTTATTTTTAAAACACAAAAAACAGATTAATTTTATCAGCTAAGTTATGTAATGCCTTTAGCGAAATGCAAAAAAATCATTGGCTTTTGCGTAACATACATGGTTTAAGAATTTGAATAAACAATTATTAGTATGCGTAAATATTTTCTTTGGCTTGCTCCTGTATTTTTTATTGCAGCCGCTTTAGGCTGGCTTCAGCAAATGGATTTATTATGGAAAATTGGATTGATTTTAGGTTTTTCCAGCATTGCCATAGGAGTAGGGCATATCAAAGTATTAAGCGGTTATCAATATACCATTTGGATCATAACAGCTGTTTGCGCCGGGTTAATCTATCCGGATTTTTTCCTGCATGTGGGCGGTTTTGATATGCGTAATAAATGGCTCATTCTGATTATTATTCAGATGGTAATGTTCGGGATGGGGACTCAAATGAGCATCGAGGATTTTACCGGAATTAGAAAATCGGGCAGGGGAGTTCTTATTGGTCTTTTGGGGCATTTTACGATAATGCCGCTTGCCGGTTTTATTATTGCCAAAACTTTTGGTTTTGAACCTGAAATCGCTGCCGGAATCATTCTTATAGGTTCATGCAGCAGTGGATTAGCTTCCAACGTAATGACTTATATTGCCAAAGGAAACCTGGTTTTATCTGTTACCGTTACCGCAATGTCTACTTTGGCGGCACCGATTATGACTCCTTTTTTAATGAAAATATTTGCAGGAACACTAGTTGAGGTACATTTTTTCAACATGATGATGGAGATTATTAAAATAGTTCTTGTGCCTTTGGCAGCAGCTATGATCCACGATATTTTAAAAAACTATGGAGAAAGAGCCAAAAAGAGAATTTATGCTTTAACGATTCTGTCGGCATTTTGGCTGGGAATTGTGGTTTTCTTCGGTAGTTATTTTGCAGCTCCTGAAGACAGTACAGCATTTCATGTATTAGAAATTATCAATTTTACCTGTGGTGCATTTGTTGTAGGTGTACTGTATCACTGGCTGTATAAAGCCTATCCAAAAATCGATGCGATTATGCCTTATTTCTCCATGTTCGGAATTATCTATTTTACTTTGGTGACCACAGCTGCCGGAAGAGATAACCTTATTCAGATAGGCTTTTTATTGTTCCTGGCTTCAGTATTACATAACGGAGCTGGTTATTTTTTCGGCTATTGGCTCAGCAGACTAAGTGGTCTTGACAAAAAAAGCAGTCAGACAATCGCTTTCGAAGTTGGTCTTCAAAACGGTGGAATGGCATCCGGACTCGCCGGCTCTATGGGAAAACTGGCAACTTTAGGATTAGCCTCGGCAGTTTTCAGTCCCTGGATGAATGTTTCGGGTTCTCTCCTTGCTAATTACTGGCGAAAAATAGGAAATCCAGAAGAGGAAACTACTCACGATACACATTAGAAAATCAAAACTCCATTTTACAGATGGAGTTTTTTTGTGGGATTCAGTTTGGTAATTTGGGTATATAGCTTGTTCCGATGGTTATCGGAAGGCTGTACATTATATCTTTTGTTTCCTAAAGAAGGAAACAAAAGGATGCCATTTCTCTCCTTATGCAAAATTGGTTTCAGGAGAAAATCTAAGGTTTACAATTGTAATAAAAATAAAGTCATATTCGTAAACAAAATATAATGCTATGTTGTTGAATTTTTCTGATACTGCTGATTTGTAAGTTTTAGGAAGATAAATCTGTTGAAAAAACGCAACCAAATCCTTTGATTTCTATCTATATAGGTGAACTATAAATTCAAAAACTATGAAACCAAAATTTACTTTATTACATTAGTTCTAATCAGCTGTTTAATGTTTTCCTGTTCGTCAGACGATGAATTAAATTATGAGAATGATTTTCAAAAAAGCCAGAAAGCCTGGCTGGATTTCAAAGGATCTTCAGACAACTCTTATAAGTATGTGGTGTCGGGAGGGACCCTTTTTTTAGCCTATAGCTGGGAAACAACAATAACAGTATCAAATGGAAAAGTCATCCAGCGGTATTTTAAATATACCGGAAATACTGAAAATATCCCTGATACCATACCATTAGAATGGACTGAGGAAGAAAATCAAATAAACAGTCACGAAAATTCACCTGCTGCAACAGCTTTAACATTAGATCAAATTTATAGTAAGGCAGAAAAAGAATGGCTTGTTAAAAGAAAAGATGTTTCAGTATATTTCGAATCAAAAAATGATGGACTGATTTCTACTTGCGGATATGTGCCAAAAGGATGCATGGACGATTGTTTTTTCGGAATAAAAAGTATAGCGACTTTATAATGAACAATTTTTTGTTGAAAAAACTAAATATGAAAAGTTTTTTCTTAATCAGTACAATACCAGATAATTATAGAATATTTTGTTTTTTAGATGTAACAATTTGGAAGTGAGGAAATTGTACTTTTTCTATTCCCTGTTTAAATATTTCTAAAAGTCATAATTATGCGTAAAATAATAATTACAGGTGCCAGACAAAACAACCTCAAAAATGTATCACTAAAAATTCCTAAAAACAAAATCACTGTTTTCACAGGCGTATCCGGTTCAGGCAAATCATCATTAGTATTTGAAACAATTGGAGCAGAGGCACAGCGGCAGATTAATGAAACACAAAACAGTTTTGTACGAAACCGCCTGAATCATTTAGGAATTGCAGATGTAGATAAAATCGAACATCTCAATGTACCCGTTATTATAAATCAAAAACGGTTGGGCGGGAATGTCCGCTCTACTGTTGGAACTGCTACAGATGTTTCTGCTTCTTTGCGGCTATTGTTCTCAAGAATGGGGGAGCCTTTTGTGGGGTATTCTAATGTTTTTTCGTTTAATAACCCGCAGGGAATGTGTGCTGTTTGTGAAGGTTTGGGATATACAAACACTATTGACATTCAAACCTTGTTTGACAAAAGCAAATCATTAAACGAAGGTGCAATTCTGTTTCCAACATTTCAGCCAGGAGGTTACAGATGGCTGAGGTATGCTAATTCAGGATATTTTGACAATGATAAAAAGCTCAAGGATTTCTCTGAAGAAGAATGGGAATTATTATTGCATGCCGAAGAACACAAGCCAAAAAATCCGGCCAAAAATTGGGGAAAAACAATGCAATATATTGGAGTCCTTCCTCGTATAGAAAAGGATCTTTTAAAAAAAGATTCCAAAGAGAATAAGTTAAGAAAAAAAAATCTTCAGAAAATTATCGTTTCCAGCCTCTGCCCTTCATGTCAAGGCAAAAGACTAAATGAAAAAGTGCTTAGCTGTAAAATCAAAGGAAAAGACATTGCAGATTGTTCGGCACTCTCTATTGATGAACTGTTGTCTTTTGTACAATCTCTCTCAGCAAAAAAGTACGAAACGATTCTATACGAACTGCGTAATAAACTTGAAAATATCATTACGATCGGACTCCAGTACTTAACGCTCGACAGAGCCACAATTACGCTGTCCGGCGGTGAATCGCAACGCATAAAAATGGTAAAACATTTAGGAAACAGTCTGGAAGATCTTTTGTATATCTTTGATGAACCAAGTATCGGTCTGCATCCTAAAGACCTTGATAATATCTCTCTAATCATCAGAGAGATTAAAGAAAAAGGAAATACTGTTTTGATTGTTGAACACGATCCTGACCTTATAAAAATTGGTGATTATATTGTAGACATGGGGCCTTTATCGGGATCGAAGGGAGGAGAAGTTGTGTATGAAGGTTCATTTGCAGGATTAAAAAAATCGAAACATAAAACAGGTACTTATTTTTCGCTTAAGCGAACTCATAAATTGAAGTCACGAATTGCAAATCATTTCATAGAGATAAAAAATGCCAATCTATTTAACCTAAAAAATATTAGCGTTGCTATTCCCAAAAATATCTTTACCGTCGTTACGGGTGTGGCAGGTTCGGGTAAAAGTACCTTAATCAGCAAGGTACTTCCAATGCAGATTCCTGATGTAAAAATTATTGACCAGTCAGCTATTATCGCGAGTTCAAGAGGCAATCTTCTTACTAATCTTGGCATTTCTGATGATATTAGAAATCTGTTTGCAAAAGCGAACAACGTAAGCAATAGACTATTCAGCCGTAATAGTGATGGTGCTTGTCCCAACTGCAAAGGATTGGGTTTTGAAAAAATCGATCTTGCATTTATGGAAGAGGTTCAAACGCCCTGTGAGGTATGTGATGGAAGTGGCTTCAATCCTGAGGTATTAAAATATAAATATCAGGATAAGAATATAGCAGAAGTACTAAACCTGACAGTCGAAGGAGCACAACGATTTTTTAAACAGCATTCTTTTTTGAAGCATTTTGATTCATTAACAGCCTTAGGGTTGGATTATTTAACCCTTGGGCAACGACTAGACAGCTTTTCTGGCGGGGAAAGACAACGGCTGAAATTGACTAAAGAATTGAATAATATAAACAGCATCATAGTACTCGATGAGCCTAGTACAGGTTTGCATCCATCAGATACAGAAAAACTAATGAGTATCCTTAACAAATTAGTCGATAAAGGCAACACATTGATAGTGATTGAACATAACCTTGATATCATTGCACAGGCAGATTGGATAATTGATATTGGTCCCGGAGCAGGAAAATTTGGAGGAGAATTACTTTTTAAGGGATCTGTACCTGAGTTGTTAGAAAACACTGTATCTGTAACAGGTGAATATTTAAGAAAACATCTCGGGGTTTAGTGTGTTTTATATTACTTCTACATTATTGATTTTTCATGATTTAGATTAGAATCGTTGTAAAGAATATTTTATCTTGCAGGAATACCCAAGATTTAAAATTACTTTCAATAACCTAAATAATTAAATAAAAATGAAAAAAATCAGTATTGCCCTTTTGGGAGTTTTAGCAGTAATTTTAGTTGGCTGCAGCGGATCAGATACCTATCGTGGTTCCTGGAAAGCCACAGATGCCAAAGGTGAAAAATTTGAATTATTCTTTAATGCAAAAGATTTCACTGTCAGAAACAGCAAGGGAAAAAAAGAAAAGTTTGAGTATAGTCAGAATTCTGTACACATTGAAAACTCTGTTTCGACTTACGGAATTCAATTGGCAGACGGAAGAGGTTACCAAATTAATTTCCCTAAATCCGATGATGAAAGCATGGGGTTAATCAAAGATGAAAACGGAACTGCATTATATGTAATTAGTAGAAAAAACTATCTGAAATATGAAGATATTTTTAAATTTAATTGAAGCTTAATTATTTTTTGTTTTTGGTATAAATAATTGATTTTAAGTGTTTTGGATTTGTTTTTTTTGTAACTTGTTTTTATGTTTAACCTAAAATCTAAAAATCATGAAAAAATCTAACTTATTTATCTATGGGATTATATTTTTAGCCATACTAATGGTTTCATGTAGTGGGCGAAATAAATTGGTGAATTCCTGGAAAATCACCGCAGTAGAAGCAAAGATTCCACTTTCAGATTCTGCAAAAACTGCAATTCTGACTAACGGAATGCTGACTTTTACAAAAGATGGTCACGTTACAGGTTTCCTGCAGAGAGAAATAACAGATGGTACTTATGCTTTAACAAAAGGAGGGAAGAGCCTGGTCATCAAAGATGAAACGGGGACGCCTTATCCATGTGAAAGCACAATAACAGATGATAAACTGATATTAGATAGTAAAGAAATGAAAATTACACTTGATAAAATATAAGCAGCAAAACGAAAAAAATTTTAAGTAAAACTCCATCTTTAATGGAGTTTTTTGTTTGACAACAAATTTAACCTGACAAAATTGAAGCGATATAGCAGAAAAATCTCAATTTATTATACTATTTTTATAACTTCGGCAAAAGTGATTATATTCTCAAAGTTTTACCGCAAGCTTATCTCAAAATAGTATCAAATTTATTTAAATACAATTCGACAAAGAAAAATGACGCTACTAGAAATTGTCTTAATGATTATAGCTTACACCTTAATAATCGTTACTATTTTCCTGCAATTAGTTTGTTATAAAAGAAATCTTGAAGCCTTTGAAACTATTGCTTTTACATTTTCATTATTGTTACTGATTATTGCTTTAACGGTTTCTTCTTTTCTGGATAAAATCAGCCATATTAAAACTACAGATGCCTTTATATTATTAACAATGGTTTTAGTAGGACTAACAACTCCTTTGAATGTCGTTAAAGAAAGGCAATTTTCGATAAAAACAGTCTGGAAAAAAATATTTATCAGCCTTTCAGTTGTGTTGTTCATTACAATAATTGCTGCCTGGTTTTTTGATTTACTCTCTTACATGCAATATGTGGTTACTTTATTCTTAGGATTTTCGGTCGTGTTGTCTATGATCTTAATCCGGACGACTAAGCCTCATAAAAGAATAATGCACAGGGAGAAAACAGAAAGAATATTTGCTGTTGCCTTTATGATACTTGTGCCGCTTTCACTCATACTCAACTATTATTATACGGTAAGCAACGTCGAATTGAAAATTGGTTTTACCATTCCGCTGGTATTTATCCTTTTGGCAGGAAGTAAATTATTAGATGATTTGCAGCGTCTTTCTCTCCTGAATCCGCAAATTGAACCCAAAGAGCAGAATTTTAAAAATTACTCCTTGTCGGAAAGAGAAAAAGAAATAGCCATGCTTTTGGTAAAAGGCAAAACGTACAATGAAATTTCTGAAGCGTTATATATTTCTTTACCAACCGTAAAAACACATACCAGCAATATTTATCGAAAATTTGGAGTAAAAAGCAGGGCTGGTTTTACTGCGATTTTAATCAGTTAGCCATTTGTTTTTGTGAAAAAAATCAATTGGGAATAACTTAGTTCAATTTATTTTTTATCCTGAATAACTTTTAAAAGAATAAAAAACAGCATACTTAAAAAACCTCCAAAGCCATCTGGCTTTGGAGGTTTGTAAATTTATATCAAAACAGGAAACTTAATCCCATTGATTGCTTTTTGAAACTGCAATATTTCCTGCTCCTGTAAAGAATAAAGCCAGAGCGCCAAAGAAATACAGACCAATGAGTTCTAAAGCCCATCCTCCGTGTTCTCCCATAGAAAATATTTCAGAACTGTGAGCCATTAAAACGGCAACCAAACAATTGAAAGCAAATATAGCAGCAGCTATTCGGGTTCTGAAACCAACTAAAATAGCAATAGGAGCAAGTATTTCTCCTACCAGTACACCATATGCAATAAATTCTGGAATGCCTTTTTCAGCAAGCATCGTTTTGATGAAATCTAAACCTCCGCTAAATTTGGCAACACCATGCAGGAGCATTAAAAAGCCAACTGCGATACGCAGTATCAATAAGCCTAAATCGTTGTTTTTTCGCATAATTTATTAATCATTAGAAGTTAATAGACTCAAATATATCGAATTTGTCTTTATGATGACAGCATGATTTAAAAATAAAAGTTTTATCTTGGGAAATATAAAAAACGAATTAGAATACAATTGAATATTAAAAATATACGAAATGAAACAATTGCTTCAGTGGACAATCATTATTCCAATATTGGCGTGGATTCTTTTTTTTAGCGGACTTGTTGATGGGAGCAGCTTTTTTCAAATTGCAGCAAGTATCCTGCTTATTCTTAGTGTTATGTCTGCTGTACACCATTCTGAAATAATAGCGGAAAGGGTGGGAGAACCTTATGGAACTATTATCTTGGCTATTTCGATAACAGTTATTGAAGTATCCATTATTGTTTCTTTGATGTTGTCTGAAGGACCTGAAGCAGCTTCTCTCGCAAGAGATACTGTATATGCTGCAACAATGCTCATTCTTAACGGGATCATTGGATTATGCCTTTTTATTGGCGGTCTTAAGCATTACGAACAAAATTTTTCAACCTCTTCTGTAACCATTGGTTTGGTTTCGCTGGTGTCTATTATTGTATTTACATTAGTTTTTCCAACGTTTACAGAAAGTGTTCATGGGTCTTATTATTCCGTGCCACAGCTTGTTTTTGCATCGGGGGCCTGCCTGGTTATTTATGGTTCTTTTTTATTTGCGCAAACGACAAGATACAGGCATTATTTCCTGACTATTGGAGATGATGAAAATGAAACCATAGCTGAGCCTGTTGTAATTAATGACAAGACGTTTTACACAAGTCTTGTTTTTCTTTTAGTAAGCTTAGGGATCGTGGTGTTATTAGCAAAAACATTATCCCCTACAATTGAAAGTATTATTGTGAGCTATAGTCTGCCAAAAGCATTGGTAGGAGTTGTTATTGCCGCCATAATTTTGCTTCCCGAGGCAATTGCAGCAATTATAGCAGCAAGAAAAAACAGGCTGCAAACGAGTTTAAATCTCGCTTTAGGCTCTGCTTTAGCCAGTATAGGATTAACAATTCCGAGTGTAGCAGCAGTTTGTATTATGATGGATATGCCAATTATTCTCGGTCTTGATATCAAGTCTATTGTCTTGCTGGCATTGTCGGTATTTACTGTAATGTTGTCATTGAGTAAAGGAAAGTCGAATATTGTTTATGGAGTAGTACTTCTGGTAAATTTATTTGCTTTTATATTTTTGATGATATATCCGTGATGATGCAGTTGTAAAATTAGAAACTCTTTTTCTGAAAGTATAATTTAATGAATTTTCATTTGAATTTCTATGTAATAAGTAATGTGTTTTTGTAGTGAAATTAATTATATATTAGCATACAGAAAAACACATAATATTGATGGATGCAATACTTTGGGAAGAAGTTTTAAAGTTTGAATTAGATAATCCGAATGACGAATATGGATTTTTGACAAGGCTGGCATTTGAAAATAAATGGACAATCTATTTTGCGAAAACAGCCATTATCGAATATAAAAAGTTCATGTATCTCGCCGCTGTTGACAATGAAATGGTTTCGCCATCAGAAATTGTAGATATTGTCTGGCACCAGCACTTAATTTTTACCACTTCCTATTCTGATTTCTGTTCTCTTTTGGCTAAAAGAATTGAACATATTCCGTCAACTCATAACCGATCAGAGGCAGAAAAATTCCATAAGGCTAAAGAAAGAACAAAGGAATTGTATGAAGGGAATTTCGGAAAGCAGCCAAAAGAAATCTGGGGATATTCAAATGAACTCGACTCTTTTAATCTGGACAAAGCCAGAATTGAAATTGGCACAATTAAAAAAGTGTTTTTAGGATTATTCGTAATTCTTGTTTTTCCGGTTTATTACTTTGTTAAACCTGTTTTAATACAAATCGGGAATCCTAATTTTTTGATCTTCTATATTTTATTGTTTGTGGTTTCAATTGGTTTGTTAATGCGTTTTGTTAAAACAGCCTTCAATTCATTTTATGACGATATAAAATCAAATCCAATTTTAGCAAACCTTAGTGCTTTTGAACTTATTTTTCTTCAAAATAATAAGCTGCAATTAGTTATTCATGGGGTTGTAAATAATTTAATCAGTAATAAGAAAATTGAGGTTTTAGGCAATAACAGATTAAATCTGATTGATGAAAATTTAACCGATAATAAATACGAAAACTGTGTTGTGGAAATCATGAAAGAATATGAACCGATGTACTATCCTCAATTGTTTAAAATAATTGTACAAAAACCAATATTTGAACAGACTGAAAAAGCAGTAGTCAGAATTAGACAAAAAATTACTAATTCTAAACAATTTATACAGATCATAAAAATTGCCATGATCATTTTAGGATTCGTTTTAAGCATCGGTTTTAGCAGACTTATCTTGGGAATTTCAAGGGATAAACCAATAACTTTTCTGTTTTTTGTACTTTTTGCTTTAGTATTTATATCCTATCGTTATTTAGATAAAATAGTAAATTACCTGTTTAGCAATACAATACCTCAATCTTTCAAAGAAGATAAAATAAATGCAAAAGCTGAAAAAGACTGGCAATGGAATTATTTTCTGTATGGCAATATAATATTAGCAAGTTCTTTCATCCCATTGACAGCCTATGTAAACAGAAATTCAGGTTCAGATGGAGGATCATCCTGTGGAACTTCCTGCGGTAGCTCCTGTGGCAGTTCTTGTGGCAGTTCGTGCGGAGGTTGTGGTGGGGATTAATTTGGATATTTATCGGTGACTACAACTGTTTTAGTTATTTTGTCGTGAAATCATTAATTGTATACAAATAAGAAAGCACAAGTTTTTACAATAGTAGCTTTGCATAAATTGAAGTTTTTTAGGATAGCTAAAAGATTTTGGTGCTAAATGAAAATAAAAGAACTCCTTAATTTCCTCAGGAGTTTCTTGGTGAACCTTACGAACCTGTTTAGGAACTTTTTCTACAAGATTTGAAGAAAATTTCAATGATATAATTCTGAAAATCATTTTATCTCTATTTAGAAATATTTAATAATTTGTAGTAACAATAACCCGTTTGGGGAAAATTAATTGCTTGATTTTTAATATTCTTTAAAAATTAATATCATGAACATCTGCTTTTGTAATGTCCAAAGGAGGGAGATACACCTGCTACAGAGTAAATACCATACAACCATATATCTATAAAAACTAAGTGTTTTGAGAAGCAATAAAAAACCTTTGGAAGGAACTGTCTCAAACTGATCTTTACTATTAATATTAAAAATAGTTCTTAAATTCTAGTAACCTCTAACTAGCTTGATCATAATATTTATTTTTTAAAGAATAATCTTACTTAATTAAAATTGAGGCAATTGGAAAATAATTCGATTTTTTTGAGAGATTTTTTCTACACTTTGTAATATATTGGTATATATTTGAAGCTAAATTCTTGTTTTTAGTTATTAATTCAAGTGCACGTGGGTAAATAATAAAAAACAATTATATAAATAATATTAATTTTTTAACATTTAGAAAATGAAAAATGAAAAAAAATTCTTCTTTAGTAAAGAAGAAAATGCCCTTGAGTTATTTGGAAAGTTAGACAGAAATCAAATGAGCAAAATTGTTGGTTCTTACAGCGAAAGAACTTATGCAGAAAGTACAGGTGTAAAAAAACCAAAACCACCAGTATTGAAAACCGCAACTTCCCAAGAAGCATTTCCAGAGGAATCATTTGAAATTAAATAATATTAATTTCATCAAAAAGCACGAATTTATTTTCGTGCTTTAATAATTTAAAATAAAATGAGAACAACGCACCTAGTCGTTAAAGTTGCAAGCCGATGTAATCTCAATTGTACATATTGTTATATGTATAACATGGGAGATGACAGCTATAAGTCACAACCTAAATTCATGTCACAGCAGACTGTGAAATCGATGTTAACCCGTATAAAGAATCATTGTAATGAAAATAATCTTACAGATTTCTTAATCATTTTCCACGGTGGAGAACCTTTACTAGCAGGAATAACTTTTTTTAAGGACTTTATTAAATTTGTAAACGAGATCATTCCTTCAAGTATTGAAATGTCCTATACAATGCAGTCCAATGCAGTATTATTAGATGAAAAAATATGTCAAGAACTATGTGAATTAGGAATTGGTATTGGAATCAGTCTGGACGGAACACCAAGTTCAAATAATAAAAACAGAATTTATCATAATGGTAAAGGGTCTTATGATGAAATAATCAGGGGCGCAGCGCTAGTAAAAGATGTTTATGGTGACGAATACAGTGATTTTTTGTGTGTTATCGATACAAATGAAAAACCAAAAGATGTATATAACCACTTCAAAAAATTAGGCGCAAATTCAATACACTTTTTATTTCAGGACTTTAATTATATTTTATCGGATCAAAACTCTGTACCAAAAATTGGGATTTGGTTAGTCGAAATGTTTGATCTTTGGTATAACGATGAAGATAAAAACAAACCTGAAATAAGACCTTTAAATGATTTAATTGGATTAATACTGGGGCTGGATAAAAATTCAGAAAATTTTGGAAAAGGCGTCAATGATACATTGGTAATAGAAACAAATGGCAGTATTGAAACAGTGGACACTTTAAGAATTTGCGGCAACGGTTTTACAAAAACAGAATTTAATGTTGACAAAGATGAATTAAACTCTATTTACGAAGGTTCAGAATTGGCTCAAAAATTCTATTATGGACATGATAATCTCTGTGAGAAATGCAAAAATTGCGCACTAGAAAGTATTTGTGGAGGAGGTTATCTAGGGCACAGATATTCACCAAAAAACCAATTTGACAATCCTTCAATATATTGTAAAGAAATTATTGAAATAATCTGTCATATTCAGAATCAACTTTTAAGCGAATTACCATTAGAAACTATCCAGAATTTACAAGTTGAAGCTTTAAACTATAATGAAATCATAACTGAATTAGATCAATATGCTACTTAAAAGAAAAAACATAATATTTATCTGCGCCTTCTTTACTCAGTTAAATTTATTTTCACAAACTGATGAGGTCAAATACCTAAAACAAAATGGTCTTTCTAAAATAAATTTTATTTCTAAAAAAGATACGGTTTGTTTTCTAACTACCAATATAGAAAAAAAAATCGCTAAACCTACGATCTTGTTTTTACAGGGATCACTTCCGAAACCAGTTATTTTTCATGATTCAACCGGAGCAAGTGTAACAGCTTTTCCTTTTGAAATTGAACCTTACTTGAAAAAATTTAATTTTATCATTATACCAAGATATGGAATTCCCCTGACAGGCTCTTATGAAAAGGATATTAATGGTTTTCGGAATAAAGATGGAGAAGTTCCGTCTAACTATATAAAAAATGACAATTTGGAATATAGAACATTTCAGGCGAAAACTGTTATAGATTTTCTTTACAAACAAAAATGGGTTCAAAAAGACTCTATATTTGTGATAGGACATTCAGAGGGATACAGGGTTGCAGCCAAACTATCTGAGAACAACAAAAAAATAGCAAAACTAGTATGTATGTCGGCAAATCCATTCAACAGAATTGCTGAATATGTACTTAAATCCAGAATAGAAACACTATTTACACCGTCAGACAGCTTACTTCAAAAGGAAATTGAAAAAGATATTGATAGTTTTAAAAATATTGGCACTATCAAAAAGTATAAAAATGACCCCGAGAAATATAATAGTTTGAGTTACAATAGTGTATTGTCTTATGAAAGCTTATTAAAATTTCCTAATCCAATACTTGTTACTTACGGCACTGAAGACTTGGGAGCATTAAATAATGATTTGCTTCCTTTTTTACTAAGAGAAAAGAATCTTACTATGTTTGTATATCCTGACCTAGATCACAACTATGTTAAAAAACAATTTGATAAGGATGGGAATGAACTTGAAGGGAATTATTGTTGGGATACTGTTTTTAATGATGTACAAAACTGGTTGGTAAAGAACAGCGTAAAAAAATAATGATTAAATCATTTACTTCATATATACAAACTGAACATAAGGATTGTGGTCCAACATGTTTAAAGATAATAGCTAAACATTATGGTAAAACAATCAAAATTCAAGATTTACGAGACATTTGCGAAACAACACGAGAAGGAAGCAATTTTCTTTTTCTAAGTGATGCTGCAGAAAAAATTGGCTTTAGAACTTTAGGTGCAAAACTAAGTATTAAGCAACTTGAGGAAATACCACTTCCGTGCATTTTGCATTGGAACAAAAAGCATTATGTTGTACTTTATAAGATAAAAAAGGGACAATACTACATTTCTGATCCGGCTATTGGCTTGATTGAATATAACAAACAAGATTTTCTGAAATTTTGGATTGGAAACAATGCAAATGACGCTACAAATGAAGGCGTTGTATTATTAATGCATTTAACTCCAAAATTTTTTGAAACCGAATTTAATGTAGAGAAAAACAAAAGACTGGGTTTTAGACATCTATCACAATACGCATTGCGATACAAATCATTTCTCACTCAATTGAGCATCGGTTTAGCGGCAAGTAGCTTAATACAGCTTATTTTTCCTTTTTTAACACAGAGTATTGTTGATATAGGAATTCAGAACCAGAATGTCAGCTTTATTTATTTAATTCTTTTTGCCCAACTATTTCTTTTTGTTGGAAGAATTGGACTGGAGTTTATAAGGAGTTGGATATTACTTCATCTATCTGCGCGGATAAACATCTCATTGATTTCAGATTTTTTTATAAAATTAATGAATCTGCCAATTTCGTTCTTTGATGTACGCATCACAGGAGATATTATGCAGCGTATTAGCGATCACCACCGAATAGAAAAAATTCTTACTACCTCATCAATAAACGTATTGTTTTCTATTATAAATATGGTAATAATGGGCGGTATTTTAGCTTATTTCAATCTTCAAATCTTTCTCGTTTTTTTTTCGGGAAGTTTGCTTTATTTCGGATGGATTACCTTATTCTTAAAAAGAAGAGAAGTATTAGATTATAAGCGCTTTGCAGAGGTCTCACAAGAGCAGAGCAGAGTAATCGAACTAATCAACGGGATGCAGGAGATTAAACTTCACAACGCAGAAAAACAAAAACGTTGGGGATGGGAGTACCTTCAGGCAAGACTGTTCAGGGTCTCAATCAAGGGACTTGCGTTAGAACAAACTCAATCAATTGGGTCATCTGTTATTAATGAATTAAAAAATATTTTTATTATTTTTCTTTCAGCCAGGTTAGTGATTGATGGCTCCATTACTCTGGGAATGATGCTTGCTATAAGCTCGATTGTTGGAAGCTTAAACGGACCTGTCATTCTCCTTATTGAATTTATACGGGAGTTTCAGGATGCTAAAATTTCCTTGTCTAGATTGTCTGAAATTCATGAAAAAGAAGATGAAACAGAGCAAGAACTTCATCAAAACAGTGACGTTCCATTTAATTCAGATATTATCCTTGAGAATCTTTCTTATCGCTATCCTGGCTCAGAGATACCGGTTCTAGATAATCTAACTCTGAATATTATGGCTAATAAAGTTACTGCAATCGTTGGCGTTAGCGGAAGTGGAAAAACCACATTAATGAAATTACTCCTTAAGTTTTATGAGCCAGAAAAAGGTGATGTTAAAATTGGAAATGCACAACTTAAAAATATTTCACAAAAAGCGTGGCGAACACATATTGGAGCTGTTATGCAGGAAGGATTTATCTTTAGTGATACAATCGCTAATAATATTGCGATAGGAGTTGATAGAGTTAATAAAGATCGATTGATATACGCAGCAGACGTCGCAAACATAAAGGAATACGTTAATAGTTTACCTCTTGGCTACAATACTAAAATTGGTGCTGAGGGAATAGGGATGAGTACAGGACAAAAACAACGTTTACTAATTGCGAGAGCAGTTTATAAAAACCCTGAAATATTGTTTTTTGACGAAGCTACATCGGCTTTAGATGCAAATAATGAAAAGGAAATTATGCGCAAACTGGATGTTTTCTTTAAAAATAAAACAGTTGTTATTATTGCACACCGCTTAAGCACAGTCATTAATGCAGACCAAATTGTGGTTTTGGATAAGGGTAAAATTATTGAAATTGGATCACATTCAGCTTTAGTAGAACAAAAAGGAAATTATTTTGAACTTGTTCGGAATCAATTACAATTAGGAAATTAATGATGACTACAGATAATAATACATTTGAATTACGAAGCGAAGAAGTTCAGGATATCCTTACCAAAGTGCCACATTGGATGATACGCTGGGGAACAGTTGTAATATTTTTAATTATATTAATGTTGTTTTTTGTCTCATGGTTTATCAAATATCCAGATGTTGTAAATTCTGAAATTGTAATTACAACAAATATTCCACCGGAGAAGGTTGTTTCAAAATCTTCAGGCCGTATCGAAGCAATTTTGGTAAAAGATAAATCTATAGTTTCAAAAAACAGTACATTGGCTATTATTGAAAATACAGCGAATTATAAAGATGTCTTTTTATTAAAAAAAATTGTTGATGAGTTTAATATAAACAATCCAAAAATAGATTTTCCTTTTGCTTTGCTAAAAAATGCGCAGTTAGGTGAAATTGAAAGCGCTTTTGCAGTCTTTCAAAAAGATTATCAAGCAGAAGAATTAAATAAAGATTTACAGCCTTTTCAGGTCGAAAGCAGAGCGCAGGTTTCAGAGAAAGTTCAGATTAAAGAAAGATTAGAAATTCTGCAACAGCAAAAGGTAATTAATGAAAGTGAATTGCAGCTTCAGAAAAATGAAATCACACGTTTTGAAACGCTATTCAATAAAGGAATAATTTCGGCTCAGGAAATGGAGGCTAAAAAGTTAGGTTATCTTCAGGCGCAAAAGAGTTATAAGAGTCTTTTAACGTCTATTTCACAATTGAGATCCTCTTTGATTGATAATTCAAAATTAAGTCACAATTCGCAAATTAGCGGCACTAAGGAAGAAGTTACCTTGGGCAGAAATATGGCGCAATCTTTTTATCAGCTTAAAAAAGTAATAAAAGATTGGGAGTTAGCTTATGCTTTAAAATCATCAATTAGCGGAGTAATTACTTTTTTACAGGTCTGGACAGAAAATCAAACCATAAATACTGGTGATAATGTTTTCTCTATTATTCCGGATACTAAAAATGGTTTTGTTGGAAAAGTTAAAGCGACGGCTTTAAATTCCGGAAAGATAAAGGTTGGACAAACTGTAAACATTAGATTAGCAAATTTTCCAGATAGGGAATTTGGTGTGCTAAAAGGAAAGATCCAGAATATTTCTCTGGTTCCTGATAAAGATGGGAATTTACTTTTGGATGTAGCTCTTCCAAACGGATTGCAAACTTCATATAAGAAACAAATCGCTTTTCAGCAGGAAATGAAAGGAAGTGCTGAGATTGTAACTGAAGATTTACGCTTGCTCGAAAGAATTTTATATCAGTTTAAAAGTATTTTTAAACAAGTTTAGATAAAAGTTTGTATTTAGATTCGAATTCCTTACTGACTTTTTAACACCATCCTGGCCAATCGCCAGAACATCAAACTGTGTAATAACCTCTTTTATTGAAATATCCAATCGGAAAAAGATTTGCGAACACATTTTATTAGATATTGCATTGATTGTTAGTTGTTTTTTTAAATAATTTTCTGAACGAATAAAAAAAATCAATTTAGATAAAATTAAAAGAGTATTCAATTCAAAAAAATCTATGATAATTCGCAGTTTGTGGAGTGCAGGGATTTAATCGGTTCAATATTTCCAGAAAATCTAATCTTTGACGGAATAGGATTTCGAACCGCAAGAGTCAATGAAGAAGTGTAACTAATGTACTTAATTAACAAGTAATTAGATAAAAATAAAAAGAGACAAATCAGAATATTTCTAACTTGTCTCTTATGGTGGGCGATGAGGGGTTCGAACCCCCGACCCCCTCGGTGTAAACGAGGTGCTCTGAACCAGCTGAGCTAATCGCCCTATTTTACTAGGCTGCTATCATTTCGTGATTGCGAGTGCAAATATACGGTAGTTTTTGAGTTCTCCAAAGAAAATCAATTAAAAAATAAAACTTTTTTTAAAATAAATTTTATCTCCTTGTTTATGAATTTGTTATTAAAAGTGTTTTTCTAAACTTTTTAGATAAAAAAAGAACTGTTTTTAATTTAAAGGCAGTTCGGCAACTACAAAAGTGCTTCCGCCAGCGTAGATAAAATCATTTTCGGTGGCATTTTCCTTTGCTTCCGCGAATGCGATTGCAACCGAATCGTATTTTTTGCCTTTTAAATCATATTTTTCTGCTTCATTTTTTAAGGTTTCGGCGGGTAGTCCTCTTGAAGAATCCGGGCTGCAGAAATAATACTGCGCCTCTTTTGGAAATAAAGGCAGAATAGCATCTAAGTCCTTATCGTTGACAACACCCAAAACAATATGCAGTTTCTCAAACTTTTCATTTTGAAGCTGGTTCATAACAACTGTCAGCCCATGTTTGTTATGCGCCGTGTCGCAAATGATTTTTGGTTTTTCGCTTAGTTGCTGCCATCTTCCCTGCAAACCGGTATTTTTTACAACATGCAATAAACCCTGTTTTAACTGTTCGGTCGAAATTTTAAAATCGGTTAGATTGTTCAGAATTGAAATCGTCTGCTGAACCGTTTTTTTATTGTGAAACTGATAATCACCAATTAAGTCTGACAAATAAATCTGATCAATCAAATCGGACGCAAAAGAAACCGGCGCATTGTTTTCTTCGGCTTTAGCCAAAAACACCGGCTTGGTTTCATCGGTATATTCGCCAATAACTACCGGGACATTCGGTTTGATAATTCCGGCTTTTTCCCCTGCAATAGCTTCCAGCGTGTTTCCTAAAAACTGGATATGATCTAAACCAATATTCGTAATTACCGAAACCAGAGGTGTAATGATATTCGTAGCGTCCAGTCTTCCGCCCAAACCAACTTCAATAACGGCAATATCTACTTTTTCCGAAGCAAAATAATCAAAAGCAAGACCAACCGTCATTTCGAAAAAACTCATATCGTTTGCTTCAAAGAAATTTTTGTGTTTTGCAATAAATTCAATAACAAACTCTTCCGAAATTTCCTTTCCGTTTATTTTGATTCTTTCCCTGAAATCTTTCAAATGTGGCGAAGTGTACAAACCAACGTTATATCCGGCTTCCTGCAAAACCGAAGCGAGCATGTGCGAAGTAGAGCCTTTTCCGTTCGTTCCCGCAACATGAATGCATTTTAAACTGTTGTGTGGATTGCCCAAATGCGCCGCCAATAGTCTGATATTGGTCAAATCTTCTTTGTATGCCGAAGCCCCCTGAAGCTGATACATGGGCAATTGATTAAACATCCAATTCGTAGTTTCCTGATAGTTCATTTTCGAATAAAATAGCGATTAATTGAAATAATTTTCGATTTTATTAGTTTAATAATAGAGTGAAAATTATCTTTATTGCAAATTTCAAATATTTTTTAGAATTAATTATTATAAACCAGAATTAATATATGTTTAGCTTCATTCAATTACAGACAGATACTATTGCAAACGCCGCATCTAACGTAGTTATCGAACAAGTTGCACCCAATACCGAAATTTCAGTTTTAGGATTTATTTTAAAAGGAGGTGTATTTCTTATTCCAATCGCAATCTTATTATTTTATACCATTTATGTTATCATTGAACGCTATTTATATATCACAAGAGCATCAAAAATAGACAATCGTTTAATGCAGGATGTGGGAGATAAACTGAATTCCGGAAATATCGAACTGGCAAGATCAATTGTCGAAAGGAGCAATACATCTGCCGGAAATATTTTAAAAGAAGGTGTTTTGGTGATTGGGCGTCCAATTGCTGAAATCGAATCGAATATGGATCGTGCTGCCGATATTGAAATTGGCGAAATGGAAAGCCGCTTAGGACACTTGGGACTTATTGCCGGTATCGCACCAACCCTTGGGTTTGTTGGAACTATTTCGGGAGTAATTAAGATTTTTTACAGCATTTCGGTAACAGAAAATATTAGTATCGGAAACATTTCCGGCGGATTGTACGAAAAAATGATCAGTAGTGGGGCAGGACTTATTGTAGGGATTATTGCCTACAGCGCTTACCATATCCTGAACGGCAAAATTGATGATTTTGCATTAAAAATCCAGAAACAGATATTAGAATTTGTCAATATAATTCAAAGAGCATAAGCCATGTCTATCAAGAGAAAAAGAAGATTTCATGCTGAGGTGGCGACATCGTCCTTAAGTGATATTATGTTTTTCCTGCTGTTGTTTTTCTTAATTATATCAACACTTGCAAATCCGAATGTCATCAAAATGACGTTGCCAAAAGCAAAATCAAATGAAAAAACCAATAAACAGCTCATCAGTTTATCGGTTACTGAAGATAAAAAATTCTATATCGACAAACAGCCGGTCACTTTTGAAGAATTAGAAACCAGCCTGATGTCTAAAATTGGAGACAACAAGGAGCAAACCGTTGTAGTTCGTATCCCGTTTAATCTTCAGGTTCAGGATCTGGTAGATGTACTACAGATCGGAGTGAAGAATAATCTGAAATTTGTAATTGCCACGAGTCCGAAATAAAAGAATCATTTGGTCGGGCTATTCGCACTATTTCGGTAGTTTGCTGCAAACGAAGTTCACTGAACTCCAATTAAAATAAAGATTAAGTGAAGTAATCCCTCACGCGAACATAAAGGAGTAAAATCGGGTCATTGCGAGGAACGAAGCAATCCTACTAAAAAACTCCGCAAAGAAATATCGAAAATCTTTGTAGAACCACAATCTTGTCATTCCGAGGAACGAGGAATCACACGCGGGATTCGACAAAGATTGGTGACTAAGTTTGCAGAGTTTATAGTGTGATTTCTCCCTTAGGTCGAAATGACAAATAGAAAAAAGGGCTTTCTGAAATCTTCAGAAAGCCCTTTTTTCTATTTGTATAAATCCGTGAAATCCGTGTTTTTAATTTAAACTAAAATTATAAATAATTTTCCCAACCTGCTTTACAGGAGCGTCATTGTCCGATTCCCATTTGGTATTCATGGCAGCAATTCGGGCCTGATCTAATAAACATTTTGCTGTGTTTGTTGTTCCTTTAATTCCGGGAGTAGCACTGATTGTTTTTCCGTTTTGATCAACCGAAACTTCAACCACGACTTTTCCTTCTTCGTTGCAGGTGTATTTTGGTGCCGGTTTAGACAATGCTCTGCGGTTTCCTAAAGAATACCCTGATCCGCCGCCTGATCCACCGCCGCTTCCTGCTCCGTAACCGCTTCCGGTTCCAATACCATTTCCGGTTCCATTACCGCCACCGGTTCCTCCACCTGACCCCCCGCTTCCGTAATAACCGCCAGAACTTAGGCTTCCGTTTGCTTTTCCTTTGTTTCCTGCCACTTTATCATCACCATCTCCACCTTTGTTCGAACCTTTTAAAATGCTGGATAACGCATCATTGGTAGAATTCGAAACTTTAGGTTTTTCAGGAACAGGTTTTGTAACCGGTTTTTCCACGGGAGTAGGTTTTTTAGGCTTTTCTTTTGTTGGAATAACAACATCGCTATCTGCGGTTGTGTTTTCCTGAGTAATGATTGCCTCTTCTTCAGGAGTTGCTTTTGCAGGAGCTTGTTTTACGTTGTTTTTTACATCCAGAACTTCGCTTTTATAATTGGCACCCGAGCCTAAATCGCTGTCTCCAAAATTTACGGTTACACCACCGCCACCGCCACCTTCGGCAAGTGCTACATTATTTTCAGGATTATAAGGGGGCCAGAAACGTATAAAAAACAGTAATAGCAGTAATACTGCATATATCGCTGCGGAGATTAATAATGATTTCTTTTTGTCAGAAGAAATTGCAGCGTCTGCTCTGTTGGGATTAATTTTATAAGGGTTCATTTTCATTGAACTTTTTTCGATTCTGAATTTGTATGCTATTATTAAATAAAAACGTTTAAAAGTAGTAAAAATTGTTTAGAATGAAAGTAACGGAGGGATTTTGTACAGAATGTTTTGCTCGCAGATCTGGCAGATTAGGGAGGTTTTTTTTCGTCATAAACCCAAAATTAAATCAGCCAGATCTGCTGGAAACAAAAAAAGGATCAAATTTTACTATTTGATCCTTTGGTAATAATGTAATATGTTTTTTATACCAACTGTTTCAAAGCAATTTCAAAAGCAGTTGCACTAATATTTGTTTTTGAGGAATTCAAAGCATGAGCTTTTATAATCGCATTTTTTATAATTTCTGAAGTATCATTAAAGATCGCTTCATCCGTCATCTGAACTTTTTTCTCCATAAAATAAGCAAAAACCCTTGCCATTCCGCAATTCGAAATAAAATCAGGGATCAAACTTACTTTACGGTCTACTTCTTCCATAATCGATCCGAAGAAAATTTCCTTATCTGCAAAAGGAACATTCGCTCCGCAAGAAATGACTTCTAAACCGTTTGCAATTAAATTTTCTATTTGTGCCTGAGTTACCAGTCTGGAAGCTGCACAAGGAGTGAAGATTTCAGCACCAATCGTCCAGATTTTTGAGTTGATTTCCTCAAACGGAATCATATTATTGGCTACTAATTTGTTTCCGTCTTTATTTAAAAACAAAGTTCTGATTTCTTCAAAAGAAAACCCCTCTTCTTTGATTAATCCTCCGTCACGGTCAATGATGCCGATAACTTTCGCGCCCATTTCTGCCAGATAAAAAGCAGCAGCCGAACCCACATTACCAAATCCCTGAATAATTGCTTTCTTCCCTTTTATCTCTCCGCCATAAATTGCATAAAAATGACGTACAGCTTCTGCGACACCAAAGCCTGTAATCATATCGGCAACGGTATATTTTCGGGTTACATCCGGAGAAAATTTAGGGTTTTCGATAACCTTTATAACTCCCTGGCGTAATTGGCCAATTCGGTTAATTTTATCAGCTTCCGTTGGTTTAAAGTGTCCGTTAAAAACACCTTCCTGCGGATGCCACACACCACACTCTTCGGTCATTGGTATAACTTCATGAATTTCATCTACATTCAAATCGCCCCCGGTTCCATAATAACTTTTTAATAAAGGCGAAACGGCTTTGTACCAGCGCTGCAATACCCCTTTTTTTCGTGGATCATTGGGGTCAAAATTAATTCCGGATTTAGCGCCTCCAATTGCAGGACCTGAAACTGAGAATTTTACTTCCATCGTTTTTGCCAATGACAAAACCTCATTCATGTCAAGACCTTTTCTCATTCTGGTTCCGCCTCCCGCTGCTCCTCCACGAAGCGAATTGATTACAGTCCATCCTTCGGCTTCTGTCTCAGAATCTTTCCAGTTAAAAACAATTTCAGGCTCCTTGTTTTCAAATTGTGACAATAAATCTTTCATTTTGTTAAAGTATATTTAGTTTTTGTAAATATATAAAATAGAATAATGCGAATAATGTATTTTGAATCAATTTTGTTATTGAAAAAAAGAAAGCCGAAAACAAATCGTTTTCGGCTTTAAAATTTATAAAATCAGATGTTTTATTGGCCCAATAAGTTTTTCTTTAAGGTTTCGTCTACCGGTTTGTCAGAAAGCCAGATTCCGAATAATGCTTTTTTGAAATCAAACCCCGGAATTTTTCCTTTAAGCGCTTCATTTTTGAAAACGTTCATAGTTTGATCCAAAGGATTGTAAGCTAATATAAACACATCCTTTTCGGTTATTTTGTCACTCAAAAGCTTTTTTAACTCATCAATTCTTGGGCGTAACGTCTGAAGATTGTCTCCTGCTGATTTTTCAAAGCCTGTATCCATGGCTTTACCCAATTTATTGGCTGAAACCATCGCAGAAGTAATTTCAATTCGGATAGCCATTTCAGTGTCGCTGTCAATAATGAACTGGGCATCCTGAGTTAATTGTGATAAGTACAAAGCCTGAACATACACTTCCATCCACATTTTTGATCTTCCTCCCGCTCCGTTAAGTTGCAGGGTTTTGTTTAAAACCTCAATTTTTCTTGGAACAGTAACGCCATTTACATCAATATGAGATTGTCCGGATACAGAGAATTGTATGCTTAAAATTAGTGTGAGTAATAGTAAAATCTTTTTCATAGTCATTCTTAATAAATTGTTTTTAGTGTTTTTTGTTTTTTTGCAAAAATACTGTTAATCTTCAAAATGTAGTCTTTTAAACGCTAAGTTTTTTGTGATATTGTCTGTTGATTTCTAAATCTATTGAATTAAAAATCAAATTAGTAGGAGTAATTTTATCCTGATTTTTCAAACGCTGCAACAGTTAGTTGCGAAATCTCTAAAGTGTTCGGTATTAATTTTTACTTCTGTGTAATTTTATTCTTAAATTTTGAGTAATATGTTGCTATATTCGGGTTTTGCTGATTTTATTTTAAAGTTAAAACGAAAACGTTATAGTTTTTTTATATTAAAACCCAAAATACTATGCGTGCATTGTTATTTGGTATTTAAAATTTATCTTTGAAAAGCTTTTTTAATGAAAATACGCAAAGCATTTTAACAACTAAAGAACCACTATTATGGATTTTAATCTAACAGAAGAACATTTAATGATTCAGCAGGCTGCGAGAGATTTTGCTCAGAACGAATTGTTGCCTGGGGTAATTGAGAGAGACGAAAAGCAAATTTTCCCAACTGAGCAGGTAAAAAAGATGGGAGAGCTAGGGTTTATGGGAATGATGGTAGATCCTAAATACGGTGGTAGTGGACTGGATACGATTTCATATGTAATTGCAATGGAAGAGATTTCAAAAGTTGACGCTTCGGCTTCGGTAGTAATGTCTGTGAATAATTCTTTAGTTTGCTGGGGACTTCAGGAATTTGGTACAGAAGAACAAAAACAAAAATATTTGCCAGGTCTGGCTTCAGGTGAAATTCACGGAGCATTTTGCTTAAGCGAGCCAGAAGCGGGCAGTGATGCCACTTCGCAAAAAACAACCGCTATCGATATGGGGGACCATTATTTGGTAAACGGTACAAAAAACTGGATTACGAATGGAAATACAGCTTCTGTTTATCTGGTTATTGCACAAACGCATCCCGAACTGAAACATAAAGGAATAAATGTCCTGATTATGACAAAAGATATGCCCGGATTTTCGATTGGGCCAAAAGAACAAAAAATGGGGATCCGCGGATCTGATACACATTCTTTGATGTTCAGTGATGTGAAGGTTCCAAAGGAAAACAGAATAGGAGAAGACGGTTTCGGATTTAAATTTGCCATGAAAACACTTGCCGGCGGCCGCATCGGTATTGCTTCTCAGGCTTTGGGAATTGCTTCGGGAGCTTATGAACTGGCTTTAAAATATTCAAAAGAACGTAAAGCTTTTGGTACTGAAATCTGTAATCATCAGGCGATTGCTTTTAAATTGGCAGACATGGCGGTAAATATTGAAGCAGCACGCCATTTGTGTATAAAAGCCGCCTGGGATAAAGACCAGCATAAAAATTATGATGTAAGCGGCGCGATGGCTAAATTATTTGCTTCGCAGACGGCTATGGATACGGCTGTAGAAGCTGTTCAGATTCACGGAGGAAACGGTTATGTAAAAGAATATCATGTGGAACGTATGATGCGTGATGCCAAAATTACCCAGATTTATGAAGGAACATCCGAAATTCAGAAAATTGTAATTTCAAGAGCGGTTATTTCAGAATAATTTACTCTTTGTTTTAATACTCTAAACCCTATCGGCTTTTTTAGCTTTGAAAGGGTTTTTTTACGATTATTTTTTTTACTTTTCAGAAGTTTATTCTTTAACGATACTGTTAGTTATACGCAGTAGCAATTCAATATCATTTTTATGAAGAAAATATACTTCCTTCTGGCATTCGCTATATTGAGCTGTAAATCAGTTGTTTCAACAATTAGTGAAAAGACATCAGTATCCGAACCAGTAGAAATCAATTATAAAGTCGAACAAAGTGACGTTGCTGAGTTTTTGAAATATCTTTCTTCAGATGAATTGGAAGGAAGGGAAACAGGGACACGAGGAATTGAAAAAGCGGCTGTTTTTCTGGAAGATTTTTTTAGGAAGAACAATATAAAGTCTTATTTTGCGACGTATCGTGATACGCTTACGAATTTTAAGTCACCGGCTTATAATATTGTAGGATACTTAGAAGGAAGTGATCCCGAACTCAAAAAAGAGTTTGTGGTTTTGAGTGCGCATTACGATCATATCGGTCTGCTAAAAAACAAGCAGGAAGATGTAATTAATAATGGTGCAAATGATGATGCTTCGGGAGTAACCGTAGTAGCAGAAATGGCGAAGTATTTCGCGAAGACAAAATCGAATAAAAGAAGCGTTCTTTTTGTATTTTTTGCAGGAGAAGAAAAAGGATTATTAGGATCGAAAAGTTTAGTACAAAAACTTAGAAAGAAAGATTTTAATTTATATGCCCAGCTCAACATTGAGATGGTCGGTGTACCCATGAAACGTGATTATCTGGCCTATATAACAGGTTTTGATAAGTCAAATATGGCAGAGAGAATTAATCATTATACCGGAAAGAATACAATTGGCTTTCTGCCAAAAGAAGCTGAATACGAGCTTTTTTATCGTTCTGATAATTATTCTTTTTATGAAGCATTCAAAAAGCCGTGCCAGTCCATAAGTACTTTTGATTTTGAGAATTTCGAATTTTACCATCATCCGTCAGATGAATTTCAGCTAATGGATATTCCGCATATAACTAAATTTACGCAGGAATTTTTGCCGGCTGTTACCAAAATTACGACATCGCCTGTACAGGAAATTACAATGACCAAATAAGGATTCCTTTTCTAAGATTTGATTATTTTTGCTTCATGAAAAATATTATAATTACAGGAACTTCAAGAGGAATTGGTTATGAACTGGCATTACAGTTTGCAAATGCAGGGCATCAGGTTTTGGCCATTTCGAGAAAAACTCCGCAGACTCTTTTCGAACACCACAATGTTACCTGCCTTTCAGTTGATCTGGCAGACGAATCCCAACTCGATACAGTAAGCGACTTCCTTTCTTCAGCCTGGAAAAAAGTAGATGCTGTGGTACATAATGCCGGTGCTTTATTATTGAAACCTTTTGGAGAAACGACTCAGGCTGATTTTGAAAGCATTTATAAAGTGAATGTTTTTGCCGTAGCCAATCTTACCCGAATTTGTTTGCCTTATCTTGAAAAAGGAAGCCATGTGGTTACCATCAGTTCGATTGGCGGTGTGCGTGGGAGTCTTAAATTTGCAGGTTTGGCGGCTTACAGTTCAAGTAAAGGTGCTGTTGGTACATTAACCGAATTATTGGCTGAAGAATATAAAGAAAAAGGGATTTCATTTAACGTTCTTGCATTGGGCTCCGTTCAGACAGAAATGCTGAATGAAGCTTTTCCGGGTTATCAGGCTCCAATTTCCGCAGAAGGAATGGCGACTTATATTTATGATTTTACACTTAATGGGAATAAATACTTTAATGGGAAGGTGTTAGAAGTTTCGTCTACAAATCCATAGTTAAATTTCAAACAGAATGCATCTAACTTTTTACAAATAACATCTAACCTAAATTGAGCGAAACATTAGCCAAATATATCCCCGAACATGCTGTAAAGCCCGTTTTCGATTTGATAGTGGCCAATCAGGTGCATCTTAAAATCGTCAATGAGCGTCAGACACGTCATGGTGATTACAGGAGAGGACATACGGGTAAACATGAAATTACGGTAAATGCAAGTTTAAATAAATACCGTTTTTTGATTACACTGATTCATGAAATTGCACATTTGGTCGCTTTTGAAAAATTTGGACGGAATATAAAACCCCATGGAAATGAATGGAAATTGACTTTTCAGCGTTTGATGATACCTTTTATTCGTCCGGAAATATTTCCTAATCATATTTTGCCACTGCTGGCAAGGCATTTCAAGAATCCTTCGGCAAGCAGTGATACAGATACCACTTTGTCTTTGGCTTTGAAGCAATATGATAAAGAAAACGATAAAAATTATGTTTTTGAAATTCCGTATGGCAGTGTTTTCAGAATCAAAAATGGAAAAATTTTCAAGAAGATTGCTGTCAGGACAAAACGTTTTGAATGTCTTGAAATCAGTTCCGGGAAATTGTATTTGTTTAATCCAAATGCTGAAGTAGAGTTAATCAACATTCAATAAAAAATCCCAAATTCCAATTTTTTTTCAAGTTTGGAATTTGGGATTTAAGATATATGGATTTAAAAGTTTACCCTTTCAAATAAGCTTCTCTTACCTTTTTGAATAAATTCGAAGAATAAACAAATTTAACAACTGCCTCATTTTCGGTTGTAAAGATTTCCTCTTTGGTTCCCTGCCAGGCTTTCAGGCCTTTTTTTAAGAAAACGATATTTTCGCCAATCTCCATAACTGAGTTCATATCGTGTGTATTGATCACAGTTGTAATATTGTATTCCTTCGTGATTTCCTGAATTAGGTTATCAATTAGTGTAGATGTATTAGGATCCAGACCAGAGTTTGGCTCATCACAAAACAAATATTTCGGATTGTTTACAATAGCACGCGCAATCGCTACACGTTTTTGCATACCTCCCGAAATTTCAGATGGCAGTTTTTTGTGTGCCTCAACTAAATTTACCCTTTCTAAAACAAAATCAACGCGTTCTTTGATTTGGGCTTTATTATTATTCGTGAACATTCTTAACGGAAATGCAACGTTTTCCTCCACTGTCATCGAATCGAATAAAGCGCTTCCCTGAAAAACCATTCCGATTTCTGTTCTCAATTCACGTTTTTCATCTTTGTCTAAATCAGAATAAACTCTTCCGTCAAATTCAATTGTTCCGGAATCGGGAGTGTGGATTCCTAGCAGCGTTTTTAATAAAACTGTTTTTCCGGATCCACTTTGCCCAATAATTAAGTTTGTTTTACCAGTTTCAAAAACTGTGGAAACACCTTTTAAAACTTTGCTGTCACCAAATGATTTTTCTATGTTTTTTACTTCTATCATTATCCTAATAATAATTGGGTTAATATATAATTCAGAAGAATGATGCAAACAGATGTCCATACAAATGATACCGTACTAGCTTTACCAACTTCTAACGCTCCGCCTTTCATATAATAGCCATGAAAAGAAGGGATTGTGGCTAATAACATAGCAAAAATCAAAGTTTTGATGAAAGCATACGTAATATGAAAAGGGATAAATTCCATTTGCGCTCCTGCAATAAAATCTTCGCCGGTTGAAAATCCTCCATACGCACAAGCCATCCATCCGCCAAAAATACCCAAAAACATACTGATTCCAATTACAAAAGGATACATCAATAAGGCTACTATTTTTGGAAAAACAAGGTAGTTTAATGAATTTACACCCATAACTTCCAAAGCATCAATTTGCTCTGTCACACGCATGGTTCCAATACTTGAAGTAATGTAAGAACCCATTTTTCCAGCCATAATTACTGAGATAAAAGTAGGGGCAAACTCCAGAATTACAGACTGGCGGGTAGCAAAACCAATTAAATATTTTGGGATTAAAGGATTTGTTAAGTTTAACGCAGTCTGAATAGCTACAACCCCACCAATAAAGAAAGAGATAAAACAAACGATTCCGAGAGAGTCAATTATTAAATCGTCGATTTCTTTGAAAATTAATCTTTTCATTACAGACCATTTGGTCTGTTTATTAAAAATTTCTTTCAGCATTAAAAAATATTTCCCGACCTGGGATAAATAACGAATTAACATCATAGTTTTACAAATATTGGCTAAGGTAAAAAGAAGTTATGAGTTTTGGGTTATGAGTTCAGGGTTTTCGACTGTTTTGGCAATCAAATTAACTTTTCTTTCATTTTTTGTAAACGATACTTTCTTATAAATTTAGCTTGTTCGGAAGTAACTAACAAAGGGGTTTTGGCGCTTTTTGCTTTCCAAAATCCTCTTATATAATCTAAAAACAGAAATGGTTTTTTCTTCATCATGGCGAGTTTTGCAGAAGCAATTGCCGTAATCCAAAAGCCATATCCTAAGGTGTAAAAAGCCTCACCTTGTTTATAGCGGGCTGTTTTGTTGTAATTGGCACCTGTTGGTTTCAGATGTTTTACGTGTAAAGACTGGTCTGTGATAATTTTCCAGTCGTAATACTTGCACAATAATTCATCAACTGTGTCCCAGCCCATGGCAGGCCGTAATCCGCCAATTTGTTGAAATGTTTCTTTTCGGTATGCTTTTAAAGCTCCGCGAATATGATCTTTATCGGTTAGGTTTTCTAAAACCCATTCTCCATTTTTATCAATATAACAAAATCCGCCAGCCATTCCGACTTTTGGATCTGATTCGAAATGTTTGATGATGGTTTCGAAATAGTTGTGCGGAAAAATTAAATCACCATCAATCTTTACAATGATATCATATTCTGAATCTAAAGTTTCAAACCCTTTCTGAAAAGCCTGGATTACCTTGCTTCCCGGCATATGAATTGCATCTGAAGTTTTATTGATAACAGAAACATACGGATTCTCTTTTGCAAAACCCAGCACCACTTCTTCTGTTTTATCTGTAGAATTGTCATTGACAACGACAACCTTTGCCGGTAAAACTGTTTGCGAAACCAAAGATTGCAAGGTCAGACCAATTAAATCCTGTTCGTTGTGTGCGGGTATGACGATGTAATATTTCATAAATTTTCAATTTAAAATTCCAATCTCTTAAATTCCAAATTCCAACTCGAACCGATTTTCAAATTGGAATTTGTTTTTTATGATTTCCAAAGTTGGAATTTGGAATTTTATTTTTGGGATTTACAATATTTATGCTTTTTCAGCATAGATAATGTAGTATCTGTTTGTGAAACTGCGTAAAAATGGTCTTAATCCAAATTTTTTAACCGGATTTGTCCATTTTTGTCTGTCGATAATTTTCCAGCCGGTTTTTTCTAAAAGCCAGTCCAGCTGCCAGTCTTCAAACTCGTGGTAATGTCTGTCCCACATATCTGTTTTAGAACGATAAGCTGGAGAAAACCACAAACGCATCGGAATCGAAATCAATAATTTGTCTGATTTGATTTCGTTTAAGATTGTAAACGGATTTAATAAATGTTCGAAAATTTCGAACGCCGTTACTACATCAGAATTGGCATTTTTTAAAGCATCCTGATTCAAATCTAAATCTTCTCCGGTTGTATTGTTTACGGCATATCCCGCTTCTTTCATTATTTTTGAAAACGGATTTTCAACACCTAAATCAAGGATTGTTTCGGAGGTTTTGATGTGTTTTTGTAAAAATTCCAGAGTAAGTTTAAATCTTTTATTTGGAAACGTTTTTTCGTACATAGTATAAATGTGAACGAAGCAGGGCCAGTTCTTGATTTTATGATTAGGTCGCAAATATACAAAGATATCTTCTCTTTTTGGTGTTTTTTAGCCCGGATAGAAATGAAAAGCCCACGACTTAAAAAGTGTAGTTTTTGCAGGCTTAAAGAAGCGACTGGAAGAAGCTTTTTTAAGGCATAAAAAAACACATTTTTTAAGTGTGGACTTGTAATGGATAGCCTGAATAGCTACTAAAATTTAATATCGGTAAACAAATGCATTAATATTCATTCCTGCTCCAACCGAAGCAAAAATAACTACATCGCCTTTATTGATTTCGTGATTTTCAATCTTGCCCTGAATTAACAGGTCGTATAATGTTGGTACGGTTGCTACGCTGCTGTTTCCTAAATCATGGATACTCATTGGCATGATATCTTTGGGAGCGGTTCTGTCGTATAATTTATAAAAACGATCAATTATGGCTTCGTCCATTTTTTCGTTTGCCTGATGAATCAGGATTTTTTTAACCTCATCAATAGCGATTCCGCTTTTATCCAAGCACTCTTTCATGGCGTTTGGAACGTTGCTTAATGCAAATTCGTAAATCTTACGGCCGTACATTTTGATGTATTTGATGTCGGGATCCAAATTGGGATTGTAAGATTTTCCGAAAAAAAGGAAATTAGCTTCGTCGTTTGCATAAGTGGCACTTTCATAAGATAATAATCCGGCTTCATCGGTAGAGGCTTCTAAAATTGAAGCTCCGGCACCATCAGAATAAATCATCGAATCCCGGTCGTGATCGTCAACCACTCTTGAAAGGGTTTCAGCTCCAATTACCAAAACTCTTTTTGCCATTCCGGATTTGATGAAAGCATTAGCCTGCAATACGCCTTCAATCCAGCCCGGGCATCCAAAAAGAATGTCATAAGCCACACATTTAGGATTTTTGATATCGAGTTTGTTTTTGACACGGGTGGCTAAACTAGGAATCATGTCTGACTGAACAGTTCCGGATTTTACATCACCAAAATTATGCGCAAAAATGATATAATCTAAAGATTCTTTGTCGATGTTAGCATTTGCAATGGCTTTTTCGGCTGCAAAAAAAGCTAAATCTGAAGTGATATGCTGGTCTTCGGCATAACGGCGATTTTGGATTCCGGTAATGCCTTTGAATTTTTTTATTACTGTTTCGTTAGGATAACCAAAAGGAGTTCCGTCTTCATTTAAAAAAACATGTTTGTCAAAATCGGTATTTTTAACTTCTTTTTTCGGAATGTAACTTCCGATACCTATAATTTTTATTTTCATTGGTTTCTTTTTCCTGGTAAATTGTAGGCTAATTTATAAATAAATATATTATTAAGAGTAGAAAAATTATTATGCATGCATATAATTATGAAATAACGATTTTTAAATAGATATATTGTCTTTTTTATAATGATTTTTTAATATTTCCAATATTTCAAACGATTGAAATGAAATTTTGGATATTTTTTTTTACTTGTAATTTTGTTTTAAAGGAATGATTTTACAAAACAGCATCATAAAGTTATGTTGCTGAATGCGATTTAGGATTAAAACAAGACATATATTTAGTTGTAATGAATCATCCGAAAATCAAACAAACACTTCATTACACTAATTTTTCATATCTTCTTAAGTAATTGAAACATGGAAAATTTAGATATAATTCTTTTAAGAATCTTTTGTTAGCATAGAATTCAAAGTTAAATTGTTCGTCCACTTATTAAAAAATATAAAAATCGCTGTAAGAAATAATATTGTGCCGTTAATAAAAAATTTGCATTGAACTGCAGCGTGGGGAAACAATTCATAAAATGAAAAAAATATTCTGGAAATAGTATGGCCATTTAATAAACCAAGTTTATTAAATATTAGTCCGACAATAAAAACAATCAGCCCATTAAGCCAAAATACCTTCTTTTGTATACATATGATTAATGATATTAAAAATGCAATTATCAGCCCAATTAAATTTGAAGCACCGTTCCAGAATAAATAATATGCAATTCGACTTGGAGAGTTGGGGTCGTTTTTCAATTGTTTAATTGAATTTTCAACACCATACTTATCTACTAATTTGATAAGTTCTATGTCATTAAGTTGTGCAAATTGTTTAGTAGCGAAGATGATAAAAAATGTCGCAACAATATGAACGACTATTATACGCCAATTAATCTTATTTGTAATATTCGTGAAATTCATTGTTCGGTTTTCGTTGTTGCTAATTTTTGATCATATATTATTCTCAAATGTATTATTTTCTTTTCCAAATCACAAAACGGATTTTATTGATTACAAATTTATGTTCACTTAAAACATCACTACAAGCACCTATATTTCAAATAATTAAAATCTATTTGCCAACTACACATTAAATTAAATACAACATTTTAAAAAAATCTGATGGTCTTTGTAGTTTTGATCGCGTGAGGGATAGGAGGAAGCTACCGAAGTAGCCCGGATAGCCCGACAGCATTTAAAAAAAGGCCTCCTGAATGTAACGCATATTTAGGTCTTTCTTTAAATGGTGACACGCCTTGATTATTATTTTTGTTTAAAAAAGTTTCAAGTTTCAGGTTTCAAGTTCTCTACAGCAACTTGAAACCAACTAAAAAACAAAACCCGACAGGTTTAAAAAACTTGTCGGGTCTAGTATAATAATTAAAAACTAAAAAATTAGTTTTCCATGTAAGCTTCAATAGGAGCACAGCTGCAAACTAAATTTCTGTCTCCGTATGCATCGTCTACACGACGAACAGATGGCCAGAATTTATTTTCAGCGATGTAATCTAACGGATACGCTGCTTTTTCTCTTGTATAAGGGAAATCCCAGTTGTCTGTAGTTAACATGGCTAATGTATGAGGAGCATTTTTCAATACATTGTTTTTATCATCAGCTTTTGCTTCTTCAATCTCTTTTCTGATTGAGATAAGCGCATCACAAAAACGATCTAATTCTGCTAAATCTTCAGATTCTGTAGGTTCGATCATTAAAGTTCCGGCAACCGGGAAAGAAACTGTTGGAGCGTGGAAACCGTAATCCATTAAACGTTTTGCGATATCACCAACTTCGATTCCGTTTTCTTTGAATGCACGACAATCTAAAATCATTTCGTGAGCTGCTCTTCCGCATTCTCCTGTGTAAAGAATTGGATAGTGACCTTCGAAACGTGCTTTCATGTAGTTCGCATTTAAGATCGCGTGTTCTGTAGAGCTTTTTAATCCTTCAGCTCCCATCATGGTGATGTAACCGTAAGAGATCAAACAAACCAAAGCAGATCCGTAAGGTGCAGATGAAATAGCAGTAATTGCCTGCTCACCACCAACATTTAAGATTGGGTTGGTTGGCAGGAACGGAACTAATTTTTCGTTCACACAAATTGGTCCAACTCCAGGTCCGCCGCCTCCGTGAGGAATCGCGAAAGTTTTGTGTAAGTTTAAGTGACAAACGTCAGCACCAATTGTAGCAGGGTTTGTTAATCCAACTTGTGCGTTCATGTTTGCACCGTCCATATATACTAATCCGCCGTTGTCGTGGATTAATTTTGTGATTTCGATAATTGAAGATTCGAAAACTCCGTGAGTAGAAGGATACGTTACCATTAAGCAAGATAAATCATCTTTGTGCTCAATTGCTTTTTCTCTTAAATCTTCTACGTCAATATTTCCTTCCGGAGTTGTTTTCGTAACGATAATTTTCATTCCCGCCATCGCTGCAGAAGCTGGATTTGTTCCGTGAGCCGATGAAGGAATCAAACATACATTACGGTGACCTTCATTTCTTGACATGTGGTAAGCACGAATTGCCATTAAACCAGCATATTCTCCCTGAGCTCCAGAATTTGGCTGTAAAGTTGTTCCGGCAAAACCTGTAATCACATTTAATTGCTGCTCTAATCTTTTCAGCATTGTAAGGTAACCTTCAACCTGATCAACGGGTGCAAACGGGTGAATACTGTTCCAGTTTGGCATAGATAAAGGCAGCATTTCAGAAGCTGCGTTTAATTTCATTGTACAAGAACCTAACGAAATCATCGAGTGATTCAATGATAAATCTTTACGCTCCAATTTTTTGATGTAACGCATCAACTGGCTTTCTGAATGATGATTGTTGAAAACATCATGCGTTAAGAAAGAAGATGTTCTTTCTAAAGAAGCCGGTAATTGACTTGCTTCACTTAATTCAGAAACTGTGAAAGTTTCTTTTTCTAAAGCTTCAGCAAAAATCTTTATAATTTGGTTGATGTCAGCAACAGAAGTCGTTTCGTTAAACGAAATCGAAATGCTCTCAGCATCAGGATAGAAGAAGTTTACTTTGTTTTTCTCCGCAACCGTTTTTACTTTTTGAGCATCTGCTTTTACTAAAATAGTATCAAAGTAAGCCGTGTTGGTTTGGTAAACTCCTAATTTATTTAAAGCTTCAGCAGCTGTAACTGCTGATGCGTGAACTTTGTTTGCAATGTATTTTAAACCTTTTGGTCCGTGGTAAACCGCGTACATTCCGGCCATAACAGCTAATAAAACCTGAGCAGTACAAATGTTTGAAGTCGCTTTTTCACGTTTGATGTGCTGTTCACGGGTTCCTAACGCCATACGTAAAGCGCGGTTTCCATTTACATCAATAGAAACTCCAATAATACGCCCCGGCATAGATCTTTTGTATTCATCTTTAGTAGCAAAAAAAGCAGCATGAGGACCACCATAACCCATTGGTACACCAAAACGTTGAGTAGTTCCCACTACAACCGCAGCTCCCATTTCTCCCGGAGAAGTTAAAGTCGCTAATGATAAAATATCTGCTGCAAAGGCAACTTTAATTTCATTTTCTTTTGCTTTAGCAACAAAAGCGCTGTAGTCGTTTACCTGACCGTATTTTCCCGGATATTGTAAAATCGCTCCGAAAAACTCATTTGAAAAATCAAAGTTTTCGTGGTTTCCAACAACCAATTCAATTCCGATTGGAGTTGAACGTGTTTGAAGTACTGATAAAGTTTGAGGTAAAATTTCTTCAGAAACGAAGAATTTGTGTGTATTGTTTTTCTTTTGGTCGCGGGTACGAACGTCAAATAATAACGCCATAGCTTCTGCAGCAGCCGTTCCTTCATCCAGTAAAGAAGCGTTTGCGATTTCCATTCCGGTTAACTCGATAACTGTAGTCTGGAAATTTAAAATAGCTTCCAAACGTCCCTGAGCGATTTCTGCCTGATACGGTGTGTAAGCCGTATACCATCCCGGGTTTTCGAAGATGTTTCTTTGAATTGGAGCCGGAACGATGGTTGGATGATATCCTAAACCTATATATGATTTAAATGTTCTATTTTTCTTTCCTAAGTCGCGAATATGATTTGCATATTCGAATTCTGTCATGGCAGGATCTAAATTCAAAGGTGCTTTTAGACGAATATCATCCGGAAGTGTTTCGTAAACAAGTTGTTCAATCGATTCCACTCCAATCGTTTTCAACATGTATGGAAGATCGGTTTCTCTTGGGCCAATGTGTCTTAAAGCAAAAGCATCTGTTCTCATTTGTAGCTATCTAATTTTTTTTTAAAAGAATGTAATTTTATCCTGTATTCTTTAATTTGATCAGCAGAACACAAGCTTTATTACATTTTATAGTAAATGTGTTGTTTTTTTGTGGCGCAAAATTAAGTATTATTAATAATTTAATGGGTATTTTTAACTTCAATTTTTATGAATTTTTCAACCAATGGGTTGGTTTATTAACAATTGATTAGATTTGAAGAATGAAACTACTGAAACAGATATTTGATTTTTACTTAAACAGCAGTATTCACGTGGCTTTGTCGTGTTATGCTTTGGTACGGATTACGTTTCATGTGTTTCATATTCAGTACTATGAACCAATAGCCTTGTTTGTTTTTTTTGGGACAATTGTGGGGTATAATTTTGTTAAATATGATGCGCTTGTTCGTATAAAGAGAAATCCAATCGGGACTCAGCTTAAAATTATTGCTGTTTTCAGTTTTATTTCGATGATTTTAGTGGGTTATTACTTCTTCCATTTGAAGGGAATTACCCAAATTGTTTCCGTTGGAATTTTTGCTGTCACGGCACTGTATACTTTGCCTTTTTTTCCGAATAGAAGAAATGCCAGAAACTGGGCAGGAGTAAAAATTTATATTGTTGCTATTTGCTGGGTAGGAGCGACGCTGGTTTTACCTTTGATCAATGCGGAAATTAGCCTGACATCTGATTTTTTTATAAAATCAATTCAGCGTTTTATATTGGTTTTTGTACTGATTCTGGTTTTTGAAATTATTGATTTAGCGAATGATGACCCGCATCTTCAAACCGTTCCACAGACAATCGGGGTAAACAGAACTAAATTTTTAGGCTTCTTATTACTGATTCCGTTTTGGCTTTTAGAAATTTTAATCTCTACATTTAATTATCGTGATGCCGTAATAAATCTTATTATGGTTGTCATTTTAATGCTGTTTATTGCATGTGCAAATCCTGATCGATCTAAATATTATACTTCTTTTTGGGTCGAAAGTGTACCCATTCTTTGGTGGCTAATGGTTGTTTTTTTGTAGCCATATTGTTTTAACAGGATCAATTTATTAAATACGTTTAATAATATCGGATTCCTTTCCTACTTTTTTTAATTTAAAAAGACTGTTTTTCCTTGTCTTTATAACCAAGATTTCCTGTCTTGTAACATTTTTCTCATTTTTTTTCAAAGTCTGCTATAGTTTTGGGTCAGAAATAAAAAGCTAGCAAAATTTATTTTTAATTTTTTAATTTGATTTTCAGAGTTTTATAAACCTTGTTCCTGGAATTTTAGTTAAAAGCAGCAAAATTAAAAGTGGAGCAGAACCCACTGTGAAAAAACGAACTGTTTCGTACAGAAAAAAACGGAGGAGTAATCCCAAAAAGCCTTAAGAGTAGGGAAATAAACAAATAGTAATCATGAGCCAAAGTTCAGCAGCCTCATCGGCACAAATCGATATTCTTGTTGTAATAGATACAGAATATATCAAGAATAATTTTTCTAAAAATTCAGATCCTAATAACCCAGTAGGGATAAATCATAGCAGTCAGTATATGATTTGCTACAGTCCAAGAGGTATTGTTTCCGGCCAGGGTACAGCAGATTTGAGTTTTAGAGCAAATGCAGGAGATTATGTTTCTTTTAGAGGGACATCAATCCAGCAAAACTCTGATGATTCTGTAATCCTTTACGGAATTAAATACTGGGCAGGAGACAAAGTCTTTAATAATTTTACGACTGATATTGTTACACGAAACAGAGCTGTACAGCCTGATCCAAATCAGCCAAATGGTATTCCTCCAGTTTTGACTACTCAGAATTTTACGAGTTATGACTCTAAAATTGCCAGAGGAGGAACTGAGAATTTTTATGTATACATCGCTGTTTATACTCTTGCCTCTGACGGTCAGACACAAGAATTATATGGATACTACTATTGGGATCCACAAGTTGTAGTTCCAGCTTAATTATTTATTGAAAACTAATAAAGTTTTTGAAAACACGAACTGTTTTTAGTTCGTGTTTTCTTAATCTAAAAGCAATCAAAATGGACACCTCTCTTCCAATTATTCAACAAACTGCACTTGAAATTTTGATTGTAATTGATACAGTTTCAATTAAAAGTAAATACTCTGATCTGGATATCGATATAGCAAAACCTATCAAAATAAAACGAGATAATTGGTTTGTAGTTTGTCAAAAACAAAATGGAGATTCAGGTATAAATTCTCTGCATGCAGTTTCTGTTGATCCTAAATGCACCAACAAAATGATTATTTCCGGAATTTCTATTGATGGAAATTCATCAGATGCTATTATTTTGAATCAAATACCAAATTACAAATCATTAAAAAAAAGTATTGTTCACTTTAAGCCAGTTTGTTTATCCATAAAAACTGTTTCAAACAATGAAAATAGTGAAGATGGATTGCCTGCTACTAATACCAATCAAAATGTAATATGGTTTGAATCGATAGTTTCTCATCCGGGAAAATGCAAAATTAAAATATACTTCTCGCTGTATTATTTAAATTCAGATGGGAATCAACAGGATTTATATGGTCGTTTTTGGTTTCCTTTAGAGATTAACATTAATAATGGGGATTAATTAATTTTAAATTAACAGATATTTTAAATTTTTCAGCTTGTTGAAAATTAAAGCTTTAATGTTTTTCTTGTTTTTTGTTGTGATTGTTATTTTGTATTAAGGAGAATTCAATATAGGAATAACCTGATATCATTATTTGCCTTCCTCATGGCTTAAAATTTCCCTTTCATAACATTTTTATATTTAAATCTACTTATCTGATATAGTTTTGATATAGCAGATACTATTCTATTGATAGATAGGATAATAAATTAAATCAGTGGAGCAGAACCCACTAAAAAAAACGAGGCGGTTCTGAAAAGCCTTATGAGTAAGAAAAATATAAATTTAAAGTTATGTCAGATCTATTAGCAGGTGCTTATTTAGCAAAAGGCACAATCGGAAATGTTGGATTACCAGGTGCTCCAGTTGCATCATTTAGTTTAGTTGTCGTACCATCACAGCACTCAGTATCTGGTACAGTAGTGATCACTCAGGCTATACAAGGTCCGGATAGCCATATCGTAGTTCCGGTAACAGGAAAAATATTTGCAACCGGAATCGGAAAATTTACACAGGTTGTTAGCTTAAAAGGACAATATGTTCATTCAGTTCCTCCACCGGCAATTGGTTCTTTCTTAGCCAGCTTTGATGCTCATTTGGCAATCGACAACGAATGGAACGGAACAGGAGGTTTTTCATATTATGGACATAATGTAGAAAATGTTCCTGTGAAATCTGCCAAACAGGCTGAATTAGTATAAATTAATTTTATGCAAAAAAACTACTTAAAAAGGGCTTATGTTGTTATGGGAGCCTTTATTAAGACTAATAAAAAAGTTAAATTGTTTCAAGAGTTTGTTCGTGCTAATCACTTAATGGATTATACTTTTTTGGGGGAAAGTTTAAAAAATTAGGATGATTAAAGTTGTTGATTTGAAAATATGTCTATTGATTTTCTGCTATTTTTTTGAGAATTTTATTTCTTTCCATAAGAAAATAAATCAGATGATTTTTGAGAAACAGGGCATCGAATAATTTCCCGATAATGCCAAACGGAGTTTCATATTGCAGTTGATCTGTCATTATGGTAACTCCGTTTATTTCTTCAAAAAAATGCTGGTGCCTGAAATTTTTAAATTTTCCTTCTTCCATTTCATCTACAAAATAGTTATATAAATCCATTGCTGTAATTCGGCTTTTATGAGTCAGGTAAAAACCGAAATGCTTTCCTCTCCAGGTTACCGTTTCATTTAAACTGATTAAACCATAAGTCACACCGGCAATCGCTTTTTCTTTTGAAGGTGCTGCAGATTGCTGATGAATATCGATATCTCTTGATACATCAAATACTGTTTTTATTGGAGCATTTATTTTTGTGATCAGATGAATGGTTGTCATTTTTAGTTTTCGCTTCTCTCTTTGATTACTTTTAAAATATTATTCTGAATGTCTTTCATAATCCATTTTCCCCAAATTCCCGCGTATGAATTGAATGTGGTTTTCATTGAAAAGTTACTATAAAGAATTAGTTTATATTGATTTTTGGATATTTTTTCTAATTCGTATGTGCCATCGAGCATATCAAAATATTCTCCACCAATCAAAATGTGTTCATCCAGAGTGGTTGATGGAATTTCATAAGTGTTCGCTTTTATTTTAAAACGCATTAATTTTAAATCGTTGTATTCCGTAACTGTTTCATTAAAAATGAGACCTTTTTCAAAAATTGCTTTTCGATAACCTCCAACTTCTTCTTTGTCTAATTCGGCCTTGATTGGTTTTGGGAAACCGAGCCATTTTGTCAGGGTTGAAGAATCTTCTTTTTCTTTAATTTCTTTGACGGAAGTTACATTATTCCAAATTGTTTTGTCATTACTGTTTATGATGATTGAAGTGTATGTTCTAAATACTTCCGGATTCAACGGAATACTCTTTTCAATTGGAGCAATTACAAAAGGGAGTATAACCCATACACAGAGATTTAGCATTTCATTCTCTTCCGATTTTCTAATTTTAAAATGTCCGGCGATTAATCCGCCAACAGAGCCAAAAATAAAAAAGAGCGGAGAAATCATGATCCAGCAAGCCCAGCCTTCCAGACCTATTAAAATTGTTAGTCCAATTATAAGAATAATGGGGACCCATGGTGCAAAAAATCTATAAGACACAGATTTAACTTTTTCTAAAGGGGAATAATAAACTGTTAAAGCGCCAATAGCAACCGGAACAAGTATGAAAAAGGTCCAGGTCATAACAGATAGAAAATCATCAAGGAGAGAAACACCAAATACAACTCGTAGTACTAAGGCGAAAAGGACAGGGATTAAAATTATTTTTAAATATTTCATGGATTATTTTTTATCTTTTTTGATTAAATTCTTAAAAGCATCGTTTACATTTTCAAACTCAAATGTAAATCCGTTTTCCAAAAGCCTTTTCGGAATGACATTTCGACTTTTCAAAACCAGTTCTGCTTCTGTTCGAATAATGAAAGAGCCAATTTTTAATAAGAAAGTGTTTATTGGAATTCCAAAAGGAAAACCAACTATTTTTCTAAGTTTCTCCATGAAATCTGCATTCCGAATGGGCTCTGGAGAAACGACATTGATAACACCTGTGATTTCTTTATGAATGATAAAATCAATAGCTCGTGCAAAATCCTCTTCATGAATCCAGCTTACAAACTGATTTCCTTTTCCCTGTTTTCCTCCAAGACCAAAATTTGCCAAATTGTATAGAGGAATAAAAGCACCTCCATTTTTTCCTAAAACGATAGAAGTTCGTAAAGCTGTTTTTAAAGTATTTGGTGTTTCTGTTTTAAAAAATGCTTTTTCCCATGAAAGTGCTACGTTGATAGAAAAGTCATTTCCGATTTCACCATTAGTTTCATCCATTTCCTTATCCAAAGAAAAACGATATATTGTTGAGGTTGATGAATTCAGCCAGTGTTTCGGGGGATTTTTACAATTTAAAACCGCTTTGTTTAAAACCTTCGTGCTTTCAATTCGGGATAACAGAATCTCTTTTTTGTTTTCTTTAGTATAACGACAATCAACAGATTTTCCTGCCAGATTAATTAAGACCGTGGCATTTTCCAATTCATTTTCCCAACCTGAAAAAGTTCTCGCATTCCAGTTTACATATTTTACTCTGTCAACAGTTGTTGAATTTCCACGGGTCAGGATTACGATTTCTTCAAATTTATCTTTAAAATGATTTACTAAAACCTGTCCAAGAAAACCTGTTCCGGCTGCGATTACGAGTTTTTTCATAATTTAAAAAGTTTCTTTTTTTTCAATATCTGGAAAAGCATCATCAATTCTTCTTGCCAGTTCGGGCAGTTTAATGGTTGGAACTGCAGGAAATAAATGATGTTCTAAATGATAAAACATGCTAAAGGTAATTTTGTTTTTCCATTCTTTTCTTTGTGTTCTGGCATATTCCGGAGATTCTTCGGTATCGTGATGCACAGTCCAAACCGCAAAAAAAGCCATCAGAAATTCGGCGAAGACCATAATTATAAAATGATAAATCAAAAAATAAATATTGAAATAAAAAACAAGAAATACCACTATTGCGATAGAAGTTAGTTCTAAAATTACATTTCTGATGTAATTTTTATTTCCTAATTGTAAGGTGATTTTATGAATCAAAAACATATGGACAGGCCCATACAAAATTGCTCCGTACCAGGTCATTCCTGCAGATTTTCCTTCGTAATCTTCATCCGTTAAACAATATTTATGATGTCTTATGTGATTAAATTTAACGGCATGTATAGAAACCATCATAAGAATACTGTTTGAATAAAGTGAAAACCAGGTCAGGAATTTATTGGTGCCAAGTGAATTATGAAAACCATTATGGACTTGTCTTAATCCGGTTAAAAAGAAAAAAGCTGAAAATGGAAGGGCCAATATATAATACCCAAAATAAGCAAGGGTCATCGAAATTAAAAACCACGGAATTGTTAAGTTGTTTTCGATCAGCATTTCTTTGAAGGTAAGATCTTTTAAATCTTTCCATTCTACTTTTTTAACTATTTCCTGATGTGTCATTTTCTAAAAGTTAAGGATTATTTTAGAGTAGATTATCCTAACAGATTTTTAAAACCTGTTAGGAATAGTCCTTTAAAATTTAAGCTTTAAAAACCAATCGTTCTTCTTGTTGAGCTTCTTTAGCCTTTTTTTTTCCTCTAAAAAAGAAATATAAATTGAAGAATAACATTACGCCAAGATAAATAGAAAATCCGCCAATTTTGTAGCTTAATCTTTCAATAAGTTCCTGATAACTGTCTTGTCCTAATTGTAATTGTAAAATCATTAAGGCAAAGCCGATATTTAAAAGATAAAATCCGGTTTCAAAAAGTCTGTTGGTCGCTTCTGCAATGTCTTCACGGCCTTTAAAAATATCCAGCATAAAGATTTTACCATTTTTGAAAAGTATTTTAGAAACGTAATAGGTAAGATATAATGCAATTGGTAAATAAATACTGTAACCGATTAAAATTTTTGTAGTTTCCATAATTGTTTGGATTTTAGTTATTTGATTAATTTTTGAATGTATTTTGTTATAATAAAAATGTTGAGATAATGCAGAATTGAGATAATAAAAATGATGACAGCTGTTTTTAAACAAATTATTTCGATTAATGCTGTGGAAGAAATTATTTTCTCCCATGAAATGAGAGTCATCGCACAATAACCAATGTTTAAGAGATAATACGCCATTAATAAAACCTGATTAATCTTTTGGCAAATGTCAGCGTGATTGGGAATCAATTCAGAAACGTAAATATTACCGTTTCTGTAGCAGATTTTTCCAACTTTCAGAATAATGAAAATCGTAATGCTGAGGTAAATAAAATACCCAATGAGGTTGAGGTTCATGATTAGAATAATTTATAGTGACCAATTAAATTGTGGACAAACAATACGCTGTTAACCACAGCAAAGAGTACAAAAAGAGTATTCATACCATAGCTTCCAATCTTGAATATCATTTTCTGCGGAATCTGATACATCGAATAATAGGCAATTTGAGTTGTTACTTTTCCAACCCAGTACAAAGCGATCAATCCGGTCAAAGCAACTGCCAATGCAGATTGTTCTTTCAAGTCAGTTGTAAAGACAATAGCGATTAATCCAAAACAAAAATTTAATCCCTGAATATATCTGCCGTAAGTTTTGACGATTTCCTGATTTAGAGGCTTAAGTTGTTTGACATCATTGTACCAGTCAAAAACATTGTGACGAATGTAAGGATAGATTAAAGCGGTGAATATCTGGCCTAATCCACTGAGAATTATAAGCCAATTGGGTATAATTGTATTCATAATTTACTTTTTTGATTGTAGATAAAATTTTAGAAGAAATAGGAATCTATTGATATTTAATCTATTCTATAATTATTAATTATTAATTATTAATTAATTCATATTCCTCAACAATTTTTTTCATTATTATATAAAAATAAATTGCAATTGACATGGGGAAAACTAACATAATGAGCCATTTTACAGTATCATAAGTTTCTTGGAAATTGTAGAATAACCAATAAACTAAAATGAGTTCTGTGATTGTTACTATCCAATAATTCGATAAATTTTTTTTAGCATAATCTGATTTGAAATAGATTTTTGCTGTCAAATAAATAGCTGAGATAACCTGAATAATTCCCAAAACTATTTGGGCTAACAATCCAAAATAAATGATTATGAACAATGTTAAAGTTGCGAACAATGCAATTTTTTTTGTTTATTATTAGTAGCAGTTTCATAGTTATTGATTGTTTTAAACTTTCAGAAAAAAATGAAAGTTTTAATTAAAATTTTTTACTTCATGATTTTCATAACCAGACGCCCCAACCAGTTTTCATTAAATTCGGTCATTTTATCTAACATATTATCTGCCTTTAAAACAAAATCATAAAGTTTGGATGTCTGATCTACAAAGTGTTTTTCCTCTGCAGAATCTTTTGCTTCGATTGTCGAAACTTCTTTTAAGATTTTCAAAGCAGGCTTAATTTCTCTTTTGCTTCTTTCTCTTGAAATCTTAACCGCCAATTCGTCTAAATCTTTTTCAGCAGTAAAAAACTCTTTTCTTTCTCCGGCTTTGTATTCTTTATAAACAATTCCCCAATCCATTAAAGCTCTTAGGTTCATGCTTGCATTTCCACGGGAAATTTGCAATTCTTCCATAATGTCTTCCATCGAAACAGCTTCATTCGAAACCATCAATAAAGCATGAATCTGTGCCATGGTTTTATTAATGCCCCATTGAGAACCTAATGCTCCCCAGGTTTGTACAAACTTATTTTTTGCTTCTTTGAATTCCATAGTTCAAATGTAAGTAAAAGTTTTTAAACTTTCAAAAATAATTGAAAGTTATTTTGCGAATTGTAAAGTTATGTTAATTCAACCCTTGAAATTTTAGATTAAATAATGAGAAGGATATTTTTGTAAAAATCACTTTTATGGAATTATACTACACCTTTTCAGTACTTATCGTACTTGCTTCTTTTTTCGCCTATTTAAACCTGAGATTTTTAAAACTTCCGGGAACGATTGGAATCATGATTATAGCCATGCTGGTTTCTGTTGGAATTCGTCTTTTGGGAGATTCTTACTTTCCGGCAACTACCAAACATTTTTTTGAGTTAATAAAGCAATTTGATTTCAACGAAATCTTAATGGGGGCTATGTTGAACTTTCTTTTGTTTGCTGGTGCATTGCATGTGAACATTTCTGATCTTAAAGAACAAAAAGTCCCAATTATGATTTATTCTACGGTAAGCGTAGTGTTGTCAGCATTAATTATTTCTTTACTGCTTTTTTATATTACACCCCTTTTCGGAATTCATATTCCTTATATATTTTGTCTGGTTTTTGGAACTTTAATTTCACCAACTGATCCAATTGTGGTGCTGGGAGTTTTGAAAGAAGCCAAGGTTCCTAAAAGAATAGAAACCAAAATCGTTGGAGAATCTCTTTTTAACGACGGAGTTGCAGTAGTAATGTTTGCTGTTGTCCTTAAAATGGCTACAGATCCAACATTTGATGCAACATTTGGCTCAATCAGCTGGTTATTTATAAAGGAAGGAATCGGCGGACTTTTATTAGGAGTGGTTTTCGGATTTACAGCTTCTAAGGTTATGAAGAAAATTGATGATTATAAAGTTTCAGTTTTAATCACGCTCTCGATTGTAACAGGAGGATTTTTAGTTGCCCAAAGCCTTCACGTTTCCAGTCCGCTGGCAATGGTTGTCGCCGGATTAATTATTGGGAATTATGGTAAAAAAGTAGCCATGAGCGAAATTACCAAAGATTACTTAGGAAAGTTCTGGGAGCTAATCGATGAAATACTAAATGCTGTTTTATTCTTATTTATTGGTTTTGAATTGTTATTACTTCCAGATTTGAATAAACAATTACTAACAGGTTTTGTAGCTATTTTTATTGTGTTGTTTTCAAGATTGACCTCTATAGTTTTGCCATGGAAATTCTTTGATATCTTTAAGTTTTTTGGAATCAAATCTGCTTATAACAAAGGATCTCTGATGGTCCTGGTTTGGGGAGGGATTCGTGGTGGAGTTTCCATTGCTCTTGTACTTTCGATGCCGGAAGGAGAATATAAAAACCTGCTGCTTGAAGTAACCTATATTGTCGTTTTATTTTCAATTGTAGTACAAGGGCTAACTGTTGGAAAATTGGCAAAACGAGTCTTAGAGAAAGAATAAAAGCTTATTAAATAAAAAAAAGGGTCATTTAGTAGTGTTAAGCTATCTAAATGACCCTTTTTTTTTAATCATTTGTTACTATAACATAAGTTATAAATCAAACCGGACTTTTTTATGGGCTTAATTTCTATTATCTGCAATCTCTTGCGAATTAAACAAGTTTATTTGAATAATTCCCTTTTTGTAATGGGAGTCTTATGTGTCTGATTTTATTTCTTATGTCAAAGAATCTTCCTTTTATGACATTTTAATGTATATATCTGATTATCAGAGGTAATTTTGATTAAGAAATAGAAGATATGGTGATCAGGGAATTCTTTAAGATTAAGAAATAAACCCTACGTGACAAAAGAAATGTTACTGTTGATCTGAATACCATATTGCCTGAATACTTACATCCAAAGAGAAAATTAATGAAGCATTAAGTAAACCGGGTAAAGATCAAAATGAAAATTATACTGGTCAGCATTTGCTAATCAGGTAAGTGGATATTGGGTTTGTTTGTAATACAGTAGAATTTAAACTAACTAATATTCATTATTTGTACAAATAGAATTTAATCATGAACTAAATACTGCAGATCTGGGGCGTGATAAAACCAAGAGTGGTAGAAAAAGCAATCTGTTTAACATTGTAAACCGAATTTTTATTCCAAATAAAAAATGAAATGCAGTTTGATTGATACAGTTTGTTCAAAAAACTATTCCGGATTATAGCTAAAAACACCAGAAAGTCTGGTGGCTAGTAAAAAATTTATAGGCATGAAGCTTATAAAAGTATTAAGTAAATTATTATGGGAGATCTTACAAAAGGAACTATAGTAAGAGGTCTGAAAAATGCCAATTTGAAACCTTTTTCCAGCGAGGAAGTAGACCAACACGGCCGGTTATTAGATGCTAGTGTAAATGGAATTGAAGGCTCAGACAATATTGCAGAAATTATACAAGGAATGCCTCTGGCAATGCGTGCTTTTGGAACCCGGACATCAATAGCCACAAAGATAATACAAAAAGGCGGAAGGGTTTTGAAAGCTCCAATTCCGGGAAATCCAAATCATTGTCTGCTATCGGGTTTATTACTGAAAGATGCAAATAATCTGTTTAGCTGATATTATTAAAGATTATGTCACACTGACCTCAAGGAAATTAAAATGTTAATACATTATAGTGGAGCAGAGCCCACTAAAAAAACGAACTGTTTCGCACAGTATAAAAAGCGAAGGCGTAACCTGAAAAGCCTTATGAGTAAGAACCAAAAAAACTATTTATCATGGAAACTTTACAAGAAATTTTAAAAGAAAATGCAACGGTAAAAACTATTGGCACACCAGCAGAATATGATGTTTATGCTGAATATATGTCAAATATTATTAAGCAGCTTCCAAACCCTGGCAAGTTGAAATTATTAACTAATACATCAAGTGCCCAGGCATCGTTCTATTTTTTGGATGACGCAACGAGTGCTGTAAACTCAACTTTGTATAATAATTTATTAAACCAAAGAATTGAAGGAGAAGGAACAATTAATGGTGTTGATCAGGTAGGACTTACACAAGATGCATTTACAAACAGTTATCTTAGTGTATTTACAAAATTAAGATATCAATTGTCACCAAATGACAAAGCAACACAACAAAGAGTGAACGCAGATGTTGCTTCAACAGTAAGAGCACTTATTCCGGTTTGGAATGCCTGGTTTGAAGCAATTGAGCCAAAAGATGTTAAAAAGCTTAATGCGACTAATACTGATATAGCTTTGATTCAAATGACCAATACTTTAAATACTGTTTGGCTTAACCCTGAATATAAAGAAACGTTGGAAAAAGATTCTTCTTTTCCTTATACCCATTTAAATGATTTCAATGTTATTTACAATAGAATACCGGTATCAGTTTCTAAACAGATGAGAGATTACATGATTGAGGTATTTAATAAGTCAGGTGCGGCAGGAGCCATCACAGCAGATATTGCTAATGCAACACAAACTTTGGCAGGGATTATTGACAATATTCAAAAACCAACAACAGGAGATGATGGAAATGGTGGAATGTCAATTACCGGATCAGATAAAGCAATTCCGGGATTGAAATTTGAGCCGGCAAGACCAAATGCTTTAGTAGAACAGCTTAGTACTTATCCTCCATCTTCAGTATACAGAATTTCAAAAAGAGTTACTAAATCGAGTGAAACAACATTAAATGTTGAAGCGTCTGTTAGTGCAGGAATATCAATTCCAATTTTGTCATTCTTTTCTGTTGGAGTAAGTGGGGGAGCAAAAACAAGTATTTTTGAAAGAGATTATTCCGGCTCTGATTTTAGAGTAGAAATCGTAGTTAATAATGCAACACTCAGCCCTCTTATGAGCAGCAGCCCTCTTCTTTACAACATCTCAACAAGACAGGGATGGATGTCAACTTCTCCTGTAAAAGATGCGATTAAAAACGGTTATCCGGCTCCGACAGCTATCACAGGTTATGTGTTTAATAGTGAACCTAATTTTAATTTCGATAAAGGTGCAGATTTTGGTTACATCAATTCATTAGTATTTAGCCAATTTTTGGAAATCAATATTAGTTTTGATAAATGTGACAGCAAACAAGTTAGAAAATACTTTGAAGAGCATATAGATACGGGTGTTTATTTCTTAGGAATTCGTTTAGGGGGAGCAAGCCAATCTGCAAGTTATACCTATTCTTATAGTGAAGAAACAGCCACTTCTATTAAAGTTACAGTGAAACCTCTGGCACCGGGATATGTTCCGGGAACTGATAGTATCAATCAATCGTTATCACAGTTAGTTGCTGTAGGAGTAGAATATCCTTTTGCATAATTTATTAGATACAGAATAATAAAGAGGGTTGTTAATCATAAAAGATTAATAACCCTCTTGTTTTATTTTTTATATGCCAAAAAAAAAGAAACCACTAATCAATAAATTAAATGAACGTCTATGGAAACTTTACTGCCTAATACCGATAATAAAAGAAGTACGGAAAGCATATGCGATGCTGTTGCAGAATATCAGATTTATGCAGAATATATGTCTAATATCATTTTACAATTGCCAAATTCAGATAAACTTCAATTTTTAACAGGTACATCCAGTGGACAGGCTTCATTTTATTTTAAGGACGCGACAGGATCTATTAATGCAAGCTTGTATAATAATTTTTTGAATCAAAGAATTTCAGGAGAAGGAACTCAATACGGAGTAAGACAGGCAGGTTTGACATTAGATTCTTTTATAAACAGCTATTTAAGTGTTTATATGAAATTAAGATATCAGTTATCACAAAACGATAAGAAGGAACAACAACGAATAAATACTGATGTTGCTTCTACAGTAACAGAACTTATTCCTGTATGGAACGCTTATGTGTCTGAATTTGAACCAGAAAGTATAAGTAAATTAAATGAAACTAATACTGATATTGCATTAATTCAGATTACGGATACCCTAAATACAGTATGGATTAATCCTGAATTTATTTCAACCTTAAAACAAAAACCTTCATTTCCTTACGAACATATTGACGAGTTTGGAAATATTTACAATCAAATTCCCAAAACAGTTCCGAATAAGATGATAGAATTGATGATAAGCATTTTCAAAATATCCGGAGCTTTCGGTGAAATAACATCGCGTATTGCTTATGCTATTCATTCTTTAGGGGTTATAATAAATAATTTGCTAAGGCCAACCAATGAAAACAAAGGACTTTCCCTGACAGGAACTACAAAACTAATTCCCGGGCTGTTGTTTGAACGAAGTGATCCTGAAGATATTATTAACCAGCTAAATAATAATCCGGTTGTTTCCTATACAAATAACAATAATGTAATTAAATTGTCTTCGGGACTTTTAAAAGTAGATGTGTCAGAAATAAACCAAATTGTGATACCTCCGTTAAGATTTTTATCCAATACCTTAGAAAGCGGAATGAGTAGCAGCGTTTTTAAAGAAACATTTTCAGGGACCTCTTATGTTGTAGAGGCAATAGTTAATAATCCGGTGATTAATCCACAATTAAGAGTTAGTCCGGTGCCTTTCGATATTATGACAAATACAGGCTGGATGCTTTCGGACCCCGTAAAAGATGCAATTAAAAACGGTTATCCGCCTCCAACAGATATTACAGGATATGTATTCAATAGTGAACCAAATTTTAACTTTAAAGAGGGGGGAGATTTTGGATTTATAAATTCCTTTGTGTTTAGTCAATTTCTTGAATTGTACATAACATTTACAGATTGTAATGCCAAAAAAGTAAAAAACTACTTTAAAACAAATAAATCATCAAAATTTAGCTTTTTAGGAAAATCCGTAGGAAATCCGTCAGAAATATTCCCATATACATACGAGTTCGGAAATGAATCGAATAATTCAATAGCAGTAAAAATTAAACCACAACCTCCTGGATACAGACCTCCGGACAGTAGTATCGAAGATTCTTCCTGTCAGTTGGTTGCCGTTGAAATTGTTTATCCTTTTGCTGAATAGTTTAAATGTTCAGATATTATTGCTGCTTTGATTCTTATTATCTCTTATCCTCTTTAGAATAATTTGAAGGACCATTTATATTAATTGGATTACCTAAAAAATGCGGTTCACGATTTCGTAAAACATCAAAAAAAGATTTAAATGTCGAAATATATTCCCTGAATCTGACATATTGGTAACCACGATATTCTCCTTTGTTAGCGGAATAACCTGCTGATTTTATTCCAAGACTTCTTCCAATATAAAGGGCGCGATTCAAATGATATTCCTGCGAAATTAAAGTTGCTTTTTTTATTTTAAAAATGTATTTCGCTCTGTACATTGTAGAATAGGTGTCGAAACCGGCGTAATCAATAAATATTTTAGTGGTGTCAACTCCATGTCGGGAACAATAGTTTTTCATCACTGATAATTCATCGTACTCCACGCGGCCATTATCTCCTGAAAGTAATATTTTATTGATTCTTTTTGCTTTGTACAAACGGATTCCGGCATCGAGTCTGTCTTTAAGATATTTACTTGGCTGATCCCCGTTGATTCCGGCGCCAAAAATAATTCCAACATCATTTTTAGGAAACCTTCTCAAAGAATAATGAATATACTTTTTGGTAGATGATTTTACGTGATAATTCACAGAAAGAATGGCAACCAATCCGATAATCGCCAGATAAAGAGCTATTTTTAAATATTTTTTCAAACTAAATTTATATAAGATTAATGTTAAAATTTAAGTCAAGATAAGTAAATTTATTTTTATGGTTAAAACCAAAGGGAATAAAAAACCGAAGTATTTATACTTCGGTTTTAAAAAAATCTATTAATCTAAGAAGTCTAAAATCTAAAAATATTAAAGAAGCCCCGCTCTTTTCAACAAAGCTTCCGGTTTTGGTTCCTGACCTCTGAAGCGTTTGTACAAAGTCATTGGATGCTCTGTACCTCCTTTAGAAAGTACATTGTCTTTGAATTTTTTCGCTACTTCAGCATTGAAAATTCCGTTTTCCTGAAAATATTCAAAAGCATCTGCATCCAGAACTTCTGCCCATTTGTAACTGTAATATCCGGAAGAATAACCACCCTGAAAAATATGTGAAAAAGCGGTACTCATCGCATTTTCTTTTACATCAGGATACAGTTGGGTATTGGCAAATTGAGCTGTTTCGAATGCTTTTAAATCAGTAATTCCGGTTGGATCCTGTCCGTGCCATGCCATATCCAGTAATCCAAAACTCAATTGGCGTAAAGTCGCCAGACCTTCCTGAAAACTGGCACTTTCTTTAATTTTTTCAACATATTCAATCGGAATAATTTCTCCTGTTTCATAATGATTCGCAAACAAAGCCAAAGCTTCCGGCTCGTAACACCAGTTTTCCATAATCTGACTTGGCAATTCTACAAAATCCCAGAAAACAGAAGTTCCGGATAAACTCGGATATGTTGTATTGGCAAGCATTCCGTGTAAACCGTGTCCAAATTCGTGGAATAAAGTTGTTACTTCATTAAAAGTTAATAACGAAGGTTTTGTTTCGGTTGGCTTTGTAAAATTACAAACATTCGAAACGTGAGGTCTTTCGTTAACGCCATCTTTTACATATTGTGATTTGAATGAAGTCATCCAGGCACCATTTCTCTTTCCTTTTCTTGGGAAGAAATCAGCGTAGAAAATCGAAACCAAATTGTTTTCAGTATCTCGAACTTCATAAGTTGTTACTTCTTCGTGGTATTTGTCGATATCAAAAACTTCGGTAAATGTTAATCCAAAAAGTTTATTAGCAACGGTAAAAGCACCTTCTAATGCTTTTTCCAACTGAAAATAAGGTTTCAGCTTTTCATCATCCAGATTAAAAAGCTGTTGTTTTAATTTTTCAGAATAATAAGCACTGTCCCATTTTTCAAGTTGCTCGATTCCGTCCAGTTCCTTCGCAAAAGCAGTTAATTCAGCAAACTCTTTTTGGGCTGCAGGTTTTGCTTTAGCCAATAAATCATTTAAGAAAGTAAAAACTTTATCCGGGCTTTGTGCCATTCTTTCTTCCAGAACAAAATGCGCATGGGTTTTATACCCTAATAAATTTGCTCTTTCATGACGAAGTTTAGCAATTTTCAGAACATTCTCTTCGTTATTGAATTCGTTGTTTTGAAAACCTTTCGCACCAAAAGCAATCGCCATTTTTTTACGCAGTTCACGATTATCAGCATAAGTCAAAAACGGAACATAACTTGGATAATCTAAAGTGAAAATCCAGCCTTCTTTTTCTTTCTCTTTGGCTAACAATCTTGCGGCTTCAATGGTTCCTTCCGGTAATCCGGCCAAGTCACTTTCGTTGGTTAAATGCAATTCAAAAGCATTCGTTTCAGCTAAAACATTCTCACCAAACTGCAAACTTAGTTTAGATAATTCTTTATCAATTTCGCGTAAGCGGTCTTTTTTGTCTTCAGCTAAATTAGCTCCGTTTCGGGAAAAGCTTTTATATTTTTTATCCAATAAAGTGGTTTGCTCCGGGTTGAGGTTCAAGCTGTCTTTTTGGTCGTAAACTGTTTTGATTTTCGAAAACAATTCGGCATTCAGCGTAATATCATTTCCAAATTCAGCTAATAAAGGCGAAACTTCCTGAGCAATTTTCTGCATTTCGTCATTCGTTTCTGCCGAATTCAAATTGAAGAAAATACTCGAAAGACGATCTAAAATGTCACCGGAATATTCCATTGCCAGAATCGTATTTTCAAAAGTCGGGGCTTCAGGATTGTTTACGATTGCATCAATTTCAGCTTTCGCCAAAGCAATTCCTTCCTGAAAAGCCGGGAAATAATCTTCGATTTTAATCTGCGAAAAAGGTGCTGTGTTATGTTTGGTATTGAAATATTGTGTTAAGATGCTCATATAGTCATTTTTATTCCTCAAGGTTTTCAAACCTTATGTGTTTAACGATTCATTTATTTAAAATATTTTGAATAACGATTTTTAGTTTCTTCCATAACTAAATCATGAGATATCCCTTTATTATTATCTAAAGAATAAATCGCTTCATCTATTTTTTGTTTTTGTAATTCCGAAAGATGCTCTTTTGATGGAGTTAAGTCAGATGTTTTCTGAATGAGATGATTATCAATCTCTGTCAATGCTATTTTAGAAGGTTTAATAATCATTTTGTCATTTTTTCTCAAAGTTAAGTTTTTCTTTAAAAAAGAATAATAATGATTCGTTAAGTTTATTTCGCAGAGCTTAACTAAGAAAAAAACACAGAGATGCACAAAATCTTTGCGTGTCTCTGTGTAACCTTTGTGTATCTCAGTGAAATTATTTTTTCAAACCTTCAGCAGCTTTATTAACAGCCGCTTTCAATTCTTCTTTGTAAGCAATAATCGTATCCAAAACTTTTTTGTCATGGCTTCCGATAATTTGCGCTGCTAAGATTCCGGCATTTTTTGCTCCGTTTAACGCCACCGTTGCAACAGGAACGCCGCCCGGCATCTGCAAAATAGATAAAACTGAATCCCATCCATCGATAGAATTGCTTGATTTTACCGGAACTCCAATTACAGGAAGCGGAGACATTGAAGCCACCATTCCAGGTAAATGCGCCGCACCACCCGCGCCGGCAATAATTACCGAAATACCACGAGTATGTGCATTTTTACTGAAATCGAATAATTTCTCCGGCGTTCTGTGTGCCGATACGATATCTACTTCAACTTCAACATTAAATTGTTTTAATATATCAATCGCATCCTGCATGACTGGCATGTCTGAGATACTTCCCATTATGATGGCTACTTTGCTCATGTGTTTTGTTTGTTTTGTTTCAGGTTTAAAGTTTCAGGTTATAATGGAAACTGAATCCAAAAAACTGTTTATTTAGAATTGTTTTGCTTTTTTATAAATTAAAAATATAATTCCAAAGATTAATAGAGTTAAAAATAATACTAAAAGAAATAAGCTAATAAAACTTTTAATTCTCTCTCCAAAATATTCATTTTTATCTGTAAACTTTTCAAAATGAATTTTAATTGAGCTTGGAATATTAACTGCTTTTGAAGCATTATCTAATAAATCAAAAAAATCCAGAAATCCCATTGGTTATATTTTTGATTTAAGTTAATCAAACGATTACTAATTACTAATCACTCTAATAGTATTCTTAACCTCCTCAGCAATTCGTCTTGCCTCAGCCATATCTTCATTTACAATCGTAACATGCCCCATTTTTCTAAACGGACGTGTTTGTTTTTTACCGTAAATATGTGGCGTAACACCATTCCATCCTAAAATGGTTTCGATGTTTTCATAAACTACTTCTCCGGAAAAACCTTCTGCACCGACTAAATTAACCATAATTCCGGCCACTTTGCTGTCGGTATTTCCTAACGGAAGATCTAAAATAGCGCGTAAATGATTTTCGAATTGGGATGTATAACTGGCTTCGATAGAATAATGTCCGGAGTTGTGTGGACGTGGAGCTACTTCGTTTACTAAAATTTCGTCGTCCTGAGTCTGGAACATTTCAACTGCCAGAAGTCCAACGTGATTGAAGTTTTCAGAAACTTGCAAGGCAATTGCTCGGGCTTTTTCGGCTACTTTTTCGTCGATTCTTGCCGGACAGATTACATATTCTACCTGATTGGCTTCAGGGTGGAATTCCATTTCAACAACCGGATAGGTTTTGATTTCGCCTGACGGGTTTCTGCAGACGATTACAGCAAGTTCATTTTTAAACGGAACCATAGTTTCGGCAATGCATTCTACATTTGGAAGGGTATTTAAATCTGAAATCTGACGAATCACTTTTACGCCATTTCCATCGTAACCAAATTCAGTGCATTTCCAAATAAAAGGAAGTTGAAAATCTTGTGCTTTTGCTTTTAGATTTTCTAAATTTTCAAATCTTTCAAAAGGAGCAGTTGGAATATTTTTCTCCGCGTAAAATTGTTTTTGAACGCCTTTATTCTGAATTCCTTTTAAGGTTTTTGGAGACGGATATACTTTTAAACCTTCGTTTTCTAATTGCGTTAAAGCTTCAAGATTTACGAGTTCAATTTCAAAAGTCAAAACATCAACTTGTTTTCCGAAATTGTAAACCGTTTCATAATCCATCAAATCGCCCTGAAAGAATTTATTGCAGGCAATTTTACTCGGTGCTTCGTCGCTTGGGTCTAAAACGTAAGTTTGTATATCAAATTTTCTGGTGTCGAACAAAAGCATTTTACCTAATTGTCCGCCGCCTAATATTCCTAATTTAAAATCAGAAGAAAAATAATTCATTTTGCATTGTGTTTTTGCAAAGATACTTTATAAGGATTAAATTGGAAAATGCTATTTAATTTTCTTCAAAACTTCCTTTGCAACAGCTTTGTAAGCTGCCGAGTGATCTCCAAAGTCTTTATCAATAATGACTTTCAATTCAGGATGAATCCAGTCGTAGTGATTGCCTAAAATAAATAAAGTTCTTATCGAATAGGCTTTTGTGGCAACTTTTACATCATTAATCAGCCAGTCAAAACTTGCTTCTATACAGTCCTGCAGATTTTCTTCGGATAAAAAGATTTTATTTTCGTCTTTTTTATAATGTGATTTTACCAATAGCTGAACGACTTTTGCAATTGGCCTTAGCGAACTTTCCTCTTTTAGAAATTTCAAATTCGAACAGAAATAATCAAGATGTGGCTGCAGCCAAAGTAATTCTTCGTAAGAGACAAATTCTAAAATCCAGCAGGCTTTATGATTGTTTTTGTCTGAAGGCGTAAAACAAATTGAAACTAATTCACTAAAGAGTGCAGGATTTTCTAAAATTTCCTGTGCTGCTTTTAGCCGATTTTCTCTATAAGCATTTACATAATCAAGTTTTTCCTGTAGTTCAGAAAGCATTTTTTGAGTTTAATTGATTCAGCCCCTAAAATAAATAATTTAAGGATATAGTTCCATAGTAATTTACAGGAAGCCCCGGATAATAATATCTCGGTGATGAAGTCCCAACCGGAAGTGCGTTTGGTAAAATTAAGGAAGCATATTTTTCATTGGTCAGATTATTGATGCCAAAAGCAAAATTAGTATTGAGATTACGCAAAATTTCAAAACGATAACCTGTTTTTAAGTTTACAATATTATAAGAATCAGAAAAAGCGGTGTTGGCATCGTTCATCGGAATTTCATCCACGAATTGATAATCGGCATTCAGATAAATTCCTAAACGGGTATTTAAAATCAAACCTGCATTGATTTTATTTGACGGAACCCCGGTTAATTTATTTCCGGAATAATCATTTCCGCTATCGACAAATTCTTTAAATTCATATTTTCCAACAGAACCTCCAAAGTAAGAGTTCAGGTTTAAAAAGGGATTCATTTGCCAATTGTGCTTTAAAATAATTTCGATTCCTTCATGCAGTGTTTCCCCGGCATTAACACCTTCATATTGATCATCGCCAATTCTTTTGGCAACCAGTAAATCCTTTATTTCCATTCGATAGACAGCAAATTCGGTATAAAGATTCTTGTTGAAAAAGTAAAATTTTCCGCCAACTTCAAAATTATAGCCATTTTCAGGTTTGATGCTGGTATTGATTTTCCCTTCGCTTGTTAGTGTTTCTTCTGTAGCAGGAAGTGAAAATCCACGGCTTGCTGAAAAATAGAATGTTTGCTGCTGATTTGGTTTGAATAATAAAGAAAGCTGTGGCGAAAAAATTCCGTCATAACGGTATTTTTCAGTTGCCGTTTTTTGAGGAAGAAAATTTGTCAGTTCAAAATGAGTTTCATTATAATTTAAGCCCAATTGAAGCTCGAATTTTTCAGAAAGTAACGATCTGATTTGCGAAAATAGATTATAAAAATGCCTTTTTTGGTCTGTTTCAGTCAGCTGATTGCCTTGTAAACTGCCTTGTCCATTATTTTGTTTGTATAAATTTTCGAAAGTGTTTCCGTTGTAATTGTCTGTAAAATATTCCATTCCGAAAATGAATTGATTTTTCAGCTTTCTAATTTTGAAATCTCCTGAAAACTGTGTTCTTGCGCCCGAAGCAAAAGTATATTGACGCAAAACATCAAAAGGTCTGGGTTCGTTACTGTCTTTGTAATTGATAAAAACAGAAGTCGAATTATGCAAATGATCATTGATTTTGAAATCATAAGCCAGTCCTGCCAAAGTCGATTTGTATTCTTTAAATCCTTTTGAAGCAACCCACGTTGATGCTCCGGACTTTGGATTATCGTCGTATGTCTCTTTATTAATTGAACTCGGAATATAACCTTTCAGATACGTATAATTAGAGAAATAAGTAAGCTTGTTGTTTTGTCTTCTGAATAATTCTCCGGCAAGTGTAATTCCTTCACGTTTATAAGCACTGTTTTCACGCCAGCCATCAGATTTCAGATTATGATAACTTAAATTCAGACTTGAATTTTTCTCATCCAGACTATAATTCAAACTGTTTTTTAATAATCCAAAAGAACCAAATAAAGAACTTATCGAGGCAGTCTGTCCATTATTTTTTGAAAGCTGTGGCGAAATCAAAATCGCTCCGCCCAGTCCTGCTCCGTAAATACTCGAAAGCGGTCCTTTAATAATCTCCATCTGATTCAGGTTTTCTAAATCAATATCATCAATTACCGTTTCGCTGTTCCCGGAAGTAAGCGGAATACTGCCGTAAAAAGCTCTTATTTTGTTTGTACCATAAGGCGTTCTGGCTCCAATTCCGCGAATTGAAATTCGGGTTGTGGTAAAATTCGAAGATTGCATAAAAACACCCGGAATTGTATTGACAACATTAGTAATATCCGTAGCGTTATTTTGTATCAGCTCTTTTTTGGATAAAATGCCAATAGAAGCCGGAGCATTTTGAAGGCTGTCATTAATATGAAAGGAACTGATGATGACTTCTTCCAGTTTTTCCGGTTGAGCAGTATTAATAGATTTGCCTTTTTCTTCCTGGGCAAAAGTGTTTTGAGAAACAATTAGAACAAGAAGTAAAAAACAATATTTTTTAAAAAGCATAAAGGGATAGTTTAGTTTTAGAGCTTAATTTTTAAACATATAGACACATAGTTTCAGTTCGATTATAAGGCGTTTCACTTGCTAAATACACATAGCTATGTGTTTTAAAACAAGTGAAACGCCTTTTTTAAGCTTCCCGAATAGTATGTCTCTATTTGTTTAAATAATTATCGTAAAGTTTGGGATTTGGAATTTATCTTGATAATTATGAGATTGGAATTTTATTTGTTAGCAGTAACTTTCCAGATCGTATTTCCACTGTCATCATTTACCAAAAGCGATCCGTCATTCATAACCGTAACCGCAACTGGGCGGCCATACACTTCCGCTTTTTCAGCATCGGAAATGAAACCGGTTAAGAAATCTTCCGGTTTTCCGGATGGTTTTCCGTCTTTAAAAGGAACAAACAGCACTTTATAACCAGAAATTACAGAACGATTCCAGGAACCGTGCTGACCTACAAAAGCCCCATTTTTATATTTTGCAGGAAAGGCATTTTTAGTATAAAAAGCCAGTCCCAAAGAAGCAGTGTGTGCACCAACCGGAACGTCAGGAACAATTGCTTTCTCGATTAAATCTTTTCGTTCTCCTTTCCATCTCGGATCAGGAATACTGCCGAAATAAGAATATGGCCACCCATAAAAACCGCCTCTTTTTACACTGGTAATATAATCAGGAACCAAATCATCTCCCAGTTCATCACGCTCGTTCACTGCAGTCCATAGCTCTTTTTTATTGGCCGGATTCCAGTCCATTCCCATTGGGTTTCTAAGACCTTCAGCGTAAATTTTTTCGCCGGTTCCGTCAGGATTGATTTCTAAAATTGCTGCGCGGCGAATTTCTTTGTCCATGCCATTCTCTCCAACATTACTTCCTGAACCAACGCCAATATAAATTTTTGTTCCTTCAGGGTTAGTAAGAAGGCTTCTGGTCCAGTGATTGTTGTAGCCTCCGGCCGGAAGCTCAACAATTTTCACGCCCTTGGTTTCTAATTTTAAAGGTTCGTTTTTATAGGGATAACGGTAAAGCCCGTCAGTATTGGCAACATAAAAATAGTCTTTTAGAATAAGCATCCCTAAAGGTTTGTTAAGGTCTTTCAAAAACACTTCCCGGGTTTCAAAAACACCGTCTTTATCTTTGTCACGCAAAATTATGATTTGGTTTTTGCTCATTCTTGTCCCGCTTTCCACAACAAAAATATCATTGTTTGGCCCTATATAAGACCAGCGCGGATTGCTAAAGCCGTCAGCAAATTTTGTAACAGTAAAACCTTCCGGCGCTTTTGGTGTTTTTCCTTCCGGCCATCCTATAACTTTACTGTTTTTAGATTTAGATTCTGTTGCATAAGGTGGAGGAAGCGTAATATCTCCAATTGCAGTTTTTACAACATTGGCAGGCTGTTTTGCCAGCGCTTCTTTTTCTTCTTTTTTAACCTGACCATTGCAGGCTGTTATGACGGTTAATAAGGATACAGATAATAATTGTATAGCAATTTTCATGTTTTTTTGATTAAATATTTGTTTAATAACAATTTAATGATTCTGAAAGAGTTACCCCAAAACCTTTGTAAATATTAACTGATATTTAACATTCATAAAAAAGTACCGCTACTATAACATTTAGATACTTACAGTTTGGTAGTAATTCTGTATCTTTGTCCATTATTTTAAAGAACAAAAATAATGATACAACTTCACGATAAACAATTTGTTCCATTTATTTCGGCAAAAGAAATTGATTTTGCTTTATCCAAAATAGTGGCGCACGTAGAAGATGATTTTGGAGATGATACTCCAATTTTTATCGGAGTTTTGAATGGTGCATTTATGGTTGTTTCAGACTTTTTAAAAAAATATAAAAACCCCTGCGAAGTTTCATTCATTAAAATGGCATCGTATGAAGGAACAGAAAGCACCAATTCGGTTAAAGAATTAATCGGAATCAATCAGGATCTTTCTGGAAGAAGTGTTGTGCTCATTGAAGATATCATTGACACAGGAAATACAATTGAAGAATTGAAACAGAAGTTTAAGGAGCAAAATGTAAAGCATTTTAAAATTGCAACCCTATTCTTTAAACCGGAAGCCTATAAAAAAGATATTAAAATAGATTACGTAGGAATCAGGATTCCAAACAAATTCATTGTAGGCTATGGCCTTGACTACGATGGTTTAGGGAGAAATTTACCCGAAGTCTATAAGTTAGCAGAATAATTTTAAACAAACACAACTATATATTCATTTTAAACTTCTTAAAATAAGGAGTCACAACAATTACATTCATTATGATTAACATCGTTTTATTTGGAAAGCCGGGAGCAGGAAAAGGAACTCAGGCAGAATTTTTAAAAGAAAAATACAATTTGACACACCTGTCAACAGGAGATATTTTTCGTTTCAATTTAAAAAATGATACTGAACTAGGTAAAAAAGCAAGAGGTTTTATGGACAATGGAGAATTGGTTCCTTGCGAATTAACTACCGAAATGTTAATTGATGAAGTAAAAAAACATCCGGATACAGCAGGATTTTTATTCGACGGATACCCAAGAACAATCAATCAGGCTGAGGCTTTAGATAAATTTTTACCAACAATTGGTTCAAAAGTTACCGCAACAATCGCTTTAGAAGCTGATGACGAAATTTTGGTAGCCCGTTTGCTTGAAAGAGGAAAAACTAGTGGAAGAGCTGACGATCAGGACGAAGACAAAATTCGTGTAAGATATCAGGAATACAACGAAAAAACAGCTCCGTTAATTGGATATTATAAAGAGCAGAATAAATTTCATGCCGTAAACGGTATCGGAACAATTGAAGAAATTACAGAAAGATTAACGTCAGTTATAGATAATTTGTAGAAGCTTTTCCAGCTGTACGTTACAAGTCCTCGCTAAAAAAACTATTTTTCCAAACCATAAAACGAGCTTCCTCCGGTCGCTGTTTTCTGGCAGGAAAAATTAGTTTTTTTAGCTCCGGGCTTTTCTCTTCCATCTGGGCTATAACACGATCAGGTTACAAATTACATTAACGAACTATTATATAACGAACAAGCCACAAATTGGAAATACTAATAATATTTTTTCTAATACTATTAAACGGAGTTTTCTCGATGTCAGAAATCGCATTGATTTCGGCCAGAAAAAACAGACTTGAAACTGCTGCAAAAAAAGGAAATAAAAGCGCTAAAACAGCACTCGATTTAGCCAATTCCCCAAACAAATTTTTATCGACTGTACAAATCGGAATCACCTTAATCGGAATTTTGACAGGTATTTATTCGGGAGATAAAATCACAACCGATGTTCAGGTTTTTGTCAGCGGATTTGAAATTTTAAAACCGTATGCTAATTCAGTTGCAGTTGGAATTGTGGTTGTCGTTTTAACTTTCTTTTCATTGGTTTTAGGTGAATTACTGCCCAAACGAATCGGTCTAAATTATCCCGAATCCATTGCTAAAATGGTGGCTATGCCAATGAAAGTAATTTCGATAATTACGGCACCATTTATCTGGCTGCTTACCTCGTCAACGGATTTTTTATTGAATGTACTTCAAATAAAACCAACTGCTGACGGAAAAGTTACTGAGGAAGAAATTAAAGCCATTATTAAAGAAGGAACTGAAGTTGGTGAAGTTCAGGAAATTGAACAGGACATCGTAGAACGTGTTTTTCACATTGGAGACCGTAAAGTAAGTTCGTTAATGACACACCGAAAATCGGTTGATATGCTGCCATTAAATACGGATAAAGCCAAAATAAAAGAATTGGTTTTGCATGATCTTCATACTATTTATCCGGTTTACAAAGATAATTATGATGATATAGTAGGTGTTGTAACCTTAAAAAATATTTTTGCCAATATTGAGAAAGACAATTTTGACCTGGCAACAATAACGTCTGAAGCGCCTTATCTGATGGAACAGACAACAGCTTACAAAGCATTAGAGAACTTCAAAAAAACAGGTGTTCACTATGCATTGGTTTCTGATGAATATGGTGTTTTTCAGGGTATGATTACCTTAAACGATATTTTGGAAGCTTTGGTAGGAGACGCCTCCGATTTTTATAAAGACGAGTTTCAATTAATAGAAAGAGAAGACGGATCATGGCTGGTTGACGGACATTATTCATTACATGATTTCTTAACCTATTTTGAGTTAGATGAACTGACAAACGATTACGAAGTAAACACCGTAAGCGGAATGATCATGACCGAGCTTTCGCATATTCCAAAAGAAGGTGAAAAATTAATTTGGCAAAAATTCGTATTAGAAGTTGTAGATATGGACGGTGTGAAGATTGATAAAGTGTTAGTAAAAGCTTTAAAAGAGTAGAGAATTTTGTTTCACGTTTCACGTTCCAAGTTTGCTCAATGCTGTTAACCTGAAACCTGAACTTGAAACTACAGATAAACAAGAAAAAATGACAGAAGGAAATTTTGTAGATTATGTTAAGATATACGTTTCTTCCGGAAAAGGAGGAAAGGGATCAACACATTTACATAGAGAGAAATTTATTGAAAAAGGAGGTCCTGACGGAGGTGACGGAGGCCGTGGAGGACATGTGTATTTAGTAGGGAATAAAGGACTCTGGACACTATTTCATTTAAAGTTTGCCCGTCATATTAAAGCCGGTCATGGTGGAGATGGAGGTTCTGACAGAAGTACAGGGGCAGACGGAGAAGATAAAATCATTGAAGTCCCTCTTGGGACTGTAGTAAAAGACAAAGAAACCGGAGAAACACTTTTTGAAATTACTGAACACGGTGAAAAAAAGATTCTGGCAAAAGGAGGAAAAGGAGGTTTAGGAAACTGGCATTTTAGAAGTTCGACAAATCAAACGCCACGTTATGCCCAGCCAGGTTTGCCAGGTTTAGAAATGGATGTTATTCTCGAACTTAAAGTTTTGGCAGATGTTGGATTGGTAGGTTTTCCAAATGCAGGAAAATCGACATTATTGTCTGTACTGACTTCAGCAAAACCTAAAATTGCTGATTATCCGTTTACGACTTTAAAACCAAATTTAGGAATTGTAGCGTACAGGGATTTCCAGTCTTTTGTAATTGCCGACATTCCCGGAATTATTGAAGGTGCTGCAGAAGGTAAAGGTTTAGGGCATTATTTCCTGCGTCATATCGAGCGTAATTCGACTTTGCTGTTTTTAGTTCCGGTAGATACTCCGGATATCAAAGCAGAATATGATATTCTGGTAAATGAATTAACCCAGTATAATCCTGAGATGCTTGACAAAGAACGTCTTGTGGTGATATCAAAATGTGATATGCTGGACGACGAACTCAAAGCCGAATTAAAAGCGGAGTTAGATGTTTCTTTTAAAGGTGTACCATACATGTTTATTTCATCTGTTGCCCAGCAAGGTTTGACAGATTTAAAAGATAAGCTTTGGAAAATGTTGAATGAATAATAAAATCAAAAGTTTATATTAAAAATGCTCTGGAAACAGAGCATTTTTTTGTTTTTACTAATGTTAAATTCGTAATTTAATTATAAAATAAGATCAACAGATTGCATTTTCAAAGACAATTGCATGATGAAATTGTGAAAATGAATTATCTTCGCAAGACTAATTCAAATATTATGATGAAAAGAATAGTTTTATTTTTAACGATGTGCCTTATGGCATTTCCTGTAAGAGCCGATGAAGGAATGTGGTTCTTAATGTTTATCGAAAGGCTGAATCACAGAGATATGCAGAAAATGGGTCTGCAATTGACTGCCGAAGAAATCTACAGCATTAACCATCACAGTTTAAAAGACGCTATTGTACAATTCAATGGAGGTTGTACCGCTGAAATCGTTTCAAAAAGCGGATTGGTTTTAACGAATCACCACTGTGGTTACGATGCAATTGCTGAACTTTCAACTGCTGAGCAAAATTATTTGAAAGATGGTTTTTGGGCAAAAGAAAAAAGTGCCGAAATGAAACCAAAATCATTATACGTTCGTTTCTTCGTGCGTATGGATGATGTTTCTAAAAGAATTTTGTCCAAAGTAAATCCTACCATGACAGAAACAGAAAGAAACAAAATCATTCAGCAGGAAATTGCTTTAATCGAAAAAGAAAATAACGAAGGTGGGAAATATACAGTTTCGGTTCGTCCTTTCTTTCAGGGAAATGAATATTATTATTTCGTTTATCAGGATTATACAGACGTTCGTTTAGTAGGCACTCCTCCTGAAAGTGTTGGTAAATTTGGTGGAGACACTGACAACTGGGAATGGCCTCGTCAGACAGGAGATTTCTCAATGTTCAGAGTATATGCTGACAAAGACGGAAATCCTGCAGAGTATTCTAAAGACAACGTGCCTTTGCAGCCAAAACATTATCTGCCTGTAAGCATTAAAGGAGTAAAAGAAAATGATTTTGCCATGATTTTAGGGTATCCGGGAAGAACAAACCGTTGGATGCCGGCTGGCGGAATCGAGCAAAACATAAAATATGCTTATCCTGCATGGGTTGAAGGTGCTAAAACCGGAATGGACCAAATGAAAAAGTATATGGATAAAGATGCTACTGTTCGTCTACAATATGCGTCTAAATATGCTTCGACTGCAAATTACTGGAAAAACCGTCAGGGTATGATTGATGCGTTGACCAAAGCCGGAACAGTAGATATAAAAGCTGCGCAGGAAGATAAATTCTATGAGTGGGCGAGTAAACCTGCTAATAAAGAGAAATACGAAAATGTTATTCCAACGATAAATGATTATTACAGAGAAACAAATTTAAAAGCAACTCACGATAATTATTTGATTCAGCTTTTACGTACTTCAGCTCTTGCAACTGGACCGGCAACTTTAGGAAATGCATTAATTGCCTATTCTAAAGAAAATGATGCTAAAAAAGCAGAAATGCTGCCTAAAATCAACGCAATGGTTGAGGATATTTATGGTGAATTTTATGCTCCGTTAGAAAAAGATGTATTAACCGCACAATTAAATTTATATGCTTCTAAAGCGGCAGAATACGGTTTAGCACCACAAATTGCTAAAATGAAAGCAGCTAATAACGGTGATTTTACAGCAGATATAGCAAAAGCGACTGAAACCAGTTTTTTTGCATCTAAAGAAAAAGTGTTAGAATATCTGGCAAGTCCAAAACCAGCTGCACTTCCATTGGATCCTTTGTATATTATTTCTACCGATTTATTGACAAAATATCGTGCTAAATCACCGGATCAGGCAAAAGCTGATGACGGATTTGCAACTGCTTACCGCGTTTTGGTAGAAGGTTTAAGAGAATCAAAACTGAATACAGTTAAATATCCGGACGCAAACTCTACTTTAAGATTATCTTACGGAAAAGTTCGTGCTTTGCCTACAGATCCTCGTAACGATGCTAAAATCAACAACTATACTACTATGGAAAGTATGGTGAAAAAGTATAAAGCAGGTGATCAGGAATTTGATTTGCCGGCTCGTTTATTAGAATTGAACAAAGCAAAAGACTTTGGTCAATATGCTGATAAAGCTGGATATATGCCGGTAAACTTCTTAACAGACAATGATATTACAGGAGGGAATTCAGGTTCTCCGGTTCTTAACGGAAAAGGAGAGTTAATCGGAATTGCTTTTGATGGTAACATCGAAGCAATGGCCGGAGACGTAATTTTTGACTCTAAATTACAAAGAACAATCAACGTAGATATTCGTTACGTACTTTGGATTATCGACAAATATGCCGGAGCCAAAAACATTATTGACGAATTAACGATTGCGAAATAATTTCAATTTATTTATAAAATTAAAACCCGACAGGTTCTGAAACTTGTCGGGTTTTTTATCGATATTTCTTTTGGAATTTGGAATTTAAAATTTGGAATTTCAGTTCACCTTAACCCGAATCCCTTTCGTATGACTGGTAAATTCCGGTGCATACATACTTTCGATAGTGGTAATTCCATTTGAGAACTCACCGCTGTTATTGACACGGATGTCGTACTCTATTACATAAGTTCCTTTATTTACATGATCAAAGAAAAGATGAGTTGCAGCGTCTTTTGTACTCATATAATATCCTAAACCATCTTTGTATTTATATTCTGAAAGTACATTTACAGGTTCAAAACAGGAGGCTCTCATGTCTTTTAAATGTACATATTCTGTATCTTCTTTAGAAGAAATAATCAATCTTACCGTTACTAAATCACCGGTTTTTAATGGATTTTTAGAGGTGATTTTTTCTAATTCATTTCCTTTGAGAGTACTCTTTTTAAGATACAATTCTTTTGCAACTGATAAAACGGCTCCCGAATTGGTTTTGATTTTATCTAAATCTTCAAAATACTGCCAGTACACACCGCCAAAACCCGGAACTTTCGATTTGTTTTCGATGCTTATTGAAGCCATTTCTTTTTTCACTTCGTCTGCTTTCCAGTTCATTTTGATATAACCCGTTGCAGCTTCTTTTTCATTTTCAGCTAATTTTTTGGTCATGATTTTTTCATCTCCCAGTTTGACAATAGTGTTGTCCTTTACACTCAGCCAGTCGGTTCCCTGCATCAATAACGCATAAACTGCTTCTGTGGTAGATTTTGTCGTTGGCCAGTTTTTGGTTTGTTTGTTTTTTAATAACCACACTTTCATCGCATCAACAGATCTGGTGTCGTTTGTCACTTCGGCGAAAGCCTCAATCAATAAAGCCTGAGTTTCAATTGGTGCCTGATACCAGTACCAGCCTGGTTTATTTGCAATCCAGTACATTCCCCAGTCTTCGTTGTTGGAAGACGTTTCTTTTAAGCTTTCCAAAATGTTTTTGGCCGTATCTTTTTCTCCATAACGATTTAGGGTCAAGGCAGTCATTCCTTTTTCGTAAAGGGAGTAAGAAAGCCAATTATTTTTGGCTGTTTCCAAATATAATTTGGACGCTTTTTTTAATGTATCAGAAAGCGGATATTTCTCCAGATAAAAACTTCTGGCGTAAAGATAATGCAAATCAAAATGCGGATTAATCCAAATGAGTTTGTCAGCTTTTTTGATGTTTTTGGTTCTGATTCTATAATGTTCCAGAAATTTAGAATCTATATATGGAATTCCGGTTTTTGCAATTTCATCAATTTGCGAAGCGTGGCCTTTGCTCAATTTAGACAAATGTCCCAAACCTGCCAGAATATGTCTGGTAATATATTCGTTCTCGTCACTTCCGTCAAACCACGAAAATCCTCCTGAAGCTTTTTGTTTTTGTTTTAGTTTTTGAAAAGTCGCTTCCTGAGAAGTTTTCATCTTTTCCAAATCAAATAAAAGAGCCAGATTTTTTTTCTTTTCCTCTTCACTTTGGGCATCTTTCAGCCATGGTGTTTCAGCGAGAATAATTGATTTTAATTCTTCGTTTTCTTCTAATTTAGAATTCAGTTTTCCGTTTTTTCTCCAGTCTTCAAAAACAGTTGCGATTTTCGGATTACTCGAAATAACTTCAGAAGCCAAAGCATTTGCATAAAAGCGGGCAAAAGTCTGCTCGGCACATTCATGCTCATATTCCATCAGATACGGAAGGGACTGAATTGCAATCCATGTTGGGTTTGACGTATATTCTAAAGTAAACTGATGGTTTCTTAAGGTTGTTGAAGTATTATTTTTTAAATTCTCAAACGTATATTCTTTGAAAGAATTCTCGCGAACCCAAATCGGAATACTTTCTGTAACCAGCATATTATTGGTTAGAACCGGAAGTATGCTTTCTTCACCATCAGAGAAACTATCTGATTTAGCCAAAATTTTATATTGAACGCCCTGCAAACCTTCCGGGATTGTAATTTTCCAGTTTACCTTTGTGTTTCCGTAAGCCGGAATTGTAAAGTTTTTTATATTATCAGCATTTAGCATTTTGGCATCAATGGGCTGCATGGTAGTGGCGTCAAAGAATTGTAAAACGGAGATTCCGGTTTTGGCTTTGGCGGTAACATTCGAAATTTTTGCACTGATTACAATTGTATCTTTTTCTCTAAAAAAGCGTGGGAAGTTAGGCAAAACCATCAGTTCTTTTTGAGTTACTACGCTTTTTTCCAAATAACCGGAAACAGCATCTTTATTATGTGCCATCAAACGAAGTTTCCAGGCTGTTAAAGCTTCGGGTGAAGTAAAATTGAAACTCACTCTTCCTTTAGAATCTGTTTTTAAATTGGGAAGGAAGAATGCGGTTTCTGATAAATTTTTTCGAGCTTGTATCCGGTTTAAGGCTTCCAGGTCTTTTTCAGTGATTTTTTTGAATGATCCGACTTGCAATGGTTCATCAACTCCTGCCGTATTATAGACATTGTTGTCTTCTTCTACAACCATTGCTACTGCTCCTGTACTATCTTTCTTTTTTAGGGAACCGTAACCCACAACGACCACTTCTTTTAAATTATCTATATCATCAGCGAGTTGAATGTTGATTTCTTTTATGTTTTCTATTGAGATTGACTGACTCTTATAGCCAATACAGCTAAAAAATAATTCTTCATTTTTTGCGGCTTCTATTTCATAATAGCCATCAACGTCAGAAGTTGCTTTTCGCTGGGTTCCTTTTATAGAAATCAAAACCCCTGGAACAGGTAAGTTGTTTTGATCTGTTATGATTCCGGAGATCTTTTTAGTATCTACAGGCTTCTTTATTTTTTTATTAAGTTGTTTTTGATATTCTCTTTGTTGATGTAATGTGAAAGAATCATGAAAGTTAAACCCGAACCACATCAGCTTTATATTGTTTTCATTGCTGAGTTCTATTTTATTCGGGAGAGGATTTAGATTATGCAGGTACCCTGAAGTGTTTTCAAACCCTAGCCCGGTTTTGTATGTTGCATAATTACCATGGTATTCAGAGAATTTTAAATCCGGCCATTTTTTTTGGTAAAACTGGTCTAAAGAATTGTCGTACATTGAAGCCAGGATTTCGCTTTCTGTATTAGTATTAATAGATTTTAGTTTAAAAGACCAGCTTTCATTGTTTCCGGGTTCTATTTTATTTCTAAAAGTTGCAGTATCCAATTCGAGGCCTTTTTCATCTGTTTTTAGTGTTACGTTTATTTGGGCAGTATGACTTTCGTTTTCAAAAACACTTTGAAAACTGACATTCATCGCTTTTTCAAATTCTTTTTTTATTGGGATTTTGACAAAGCCTTCATGGTTTTGCAAACGAATATTGGTCTCGATATACTGTTTGCTTTTATAATTGCCGTAAGTACTGATATAAAGATCAGGAATTACAGAAGTTAGTTTTATCAATACAAAGCCATCTTTTTTTGCATCTTTATTGATTTGTTCAGCCGTGAAAAGCTTAGAAAAATTGAATCTGTCTTTGTTTTGGAAAAGCTGGAAAATGCTGCTGCTTTCAATATTGTTTTGAAAAGTGTCTTTTGCCGAAAAAACAACTTTATAATTGCCTGATTTGTAATTTGAAATAAAGTTAAGGGCTATTTTTTTATCTTTTTCAGTATCAATTTTTTTGGTGTAAACCAGGGAATCTGCGGATTCGTCAGTTTCGTTTTTTTCATACGGAAATAATCTTTCGAAATCTTCTTTGGAAATTGATTCTATTTCAGGCTGTTGAAAAATACGTCTTTTGAGTTTATGAGATAACGGACTTGCAAAATAGATTTTTAGTTCGCCTTTAACAGCTGCAAATTCGCCGTTTAAGTTGGTACTGCTTAATATAATTTCATTTTTGTTTTTAGTTTCAATCTGAGCAGGAATAAAGGTTCCTAAAATTAAATCATGATAACCGACTTTGATTGATGTAGAGGCATCACGGGTTTCTCCGTTTATATCTGTTACACTGGCTTTGATGTGATATTCAAAAACGGGAAGCTTTTCTTTTGTTAAATTTTCAGATGGTTTTGCAATAAAATTTATTTCAAATTTTCCTGTAGCATCAGTTTGTGTTTCTCCATTTGAAATCGTTTCAGACTTTCCATTTTTAAAATAGTAGTGACCATTTTCATTAACATAGGGTTTCAGGCTAATTTGATATTTAACAGAGACATTAGAAACAGGGCTTCCTGCAAATGCTGTTGCATTTCCTTTTATTTTTACAGACTGGTTAACCTGAAAAGTCTGCTTTTTAGGTTCGAATTTAACTTCAAATTTTGGACGTTTATACTCTTCGACCCTAAAATCAGTTTGTGAGTTTTCAAATTCAACACTATTCCAGATTGCATATTCCTCTTTTTCCGGGTCATAAATGAATCTGTTTTTATGATCGTTTGGGGTTACAATCCTGATTCCGTAATAACCGTTTTTTCCATTTTTAGGTAAATCAAATTCACCAGAAAATGATCCAAATTCGTTAGTGGTAACTTCAAATTCTTTAAAATCGTTATAGTTGGCATCTGTAATGGCAATTTTGAAAACCGAGTTTGGTAAAACAGAGGTTTTGTCGTTGTTTTTTTGTGTAGCGATTCCTTTAAAATATACTTTCTGACCAGGACGATAAATAGCTCTGTCCAAATAAAAGCTGACTTTTCCTTTGGTTTTCTCTGTAGAATGGTTGCTATAATCGTAAACGCTATTTAAATTTCTTTTGCGAATTGAAAGTGTATCATTTGGTGTTGAAAATTGGATATAATCGTCGCTATAATAATTGTTTTCTATTTTTTCAAACGATGCTACGCCATTATTGTCTGTTTTGATAATTTGTTTAGGTGTTTGTATGGTTACGTTTTCTAATGGAAATCCTGTTTTTCGGTCTACAATCTGAAAAATATCTTTTAAATTTTCCTTTTTAGCCAAAACAGCAATATTTGAAACTGTAATAAAATCAAAAGCAAACGCCTTTGCATTTTTTATGAGAGAATTGCTTTCAAAATAAATTACATAACAGCCTTTTTCAAGTTTAGGTAAAAGTATTTCTGTAGAATATTGAAAATAATCTTTTTTGTTTAGAAGAGTGTAGTCCTTAGAAACTATTGGTTTTTGTTTCTCCAGAACGGAGTGTGTCAAAATATCTGAATATTTGGGGAACTTACTTAATTCGGCTAATTGTTTTTGGGTGATTTTGAAAAATGAAACTTTTAAGTGGTCAATATTGTTGTATTTTATAAAAGCTCTTGTGTTCTCATCCTTATAATTGTTTTCCTGAAGCTGGACATATAAGCTTTTTGAGTTGAGCTGTTTTTTTTCGCGGCTGGCTAGTTTGTAAGTGTTAGAATGATTATTAACGACCAAAATACTGTCCAGTAATTTGGCCGCTTTAATTTTATAATCAGGGTATGTGTTTTTTGAGGCAAGCTGAAGATAAACCAGTGCTTTTTCTAATCTGATTTTTTGAATTAATTCTTCATTCGTAGAAATATTCTGCAAATCAATTAGCGATAAAAGATAGTCTTCATTGTTTTCAATTACGTATTTTTTACAAAATTGTATTCTTCCCCACTGATTTTCTGAACCAGGATGAATTTTTTCCTGTTGTTGATATAGATTTAAAACTTCTTTCAGAGGCTGGTTAGTCACAAAATCCAGATTCAGGTTTATAAAATCTTTTGAATTTGCCAATAGTTCTTTTTTATGCTTTGAAAATTCTTTTTTGTCTATTTCCCATTCTTTTATTTTTGATGAATAGTAGACAATATTTTCTTTTAAAAGGTAGTCATATAAAGTTTGGTTTTTAAACTCTTCATCAGTCAAATAATCAAATACAGCTTCGTATTTTGTCAGTGGTGTGTTTTTTAAAACGGCTTCATTTTCTATGGTCTTTTTGTAAGCATTATTAATTTGATCATTAAAAGTAGTTTCTGTCCATGTCATAAAATCTTCATCCAGACTTGAAGTGTTTATTCTGTCATACAAAATATATTGATTGTTGGAATAATAATCATTCAGGCATTTTGCATAAACAAAATTTAAGATAGCTTTTGACGGAATAGAAACCCGGTCAATATCCTTTTTGAGATTGTTAAGGATTTTAGTCTGGGCGTTTTCATCCACAACCTGTAAATATTTTGAATGGTAAAAAAAGCATTTTATCATCTGCACTTCATCTTTTTCGGATACAGCTTTTTTATAAATTTCAGTTACTATTCCACTGGCAGATTTGACCTTGCCTTCGTTCTCAAGAGCAATAACTTTATTCCATTTTTTATCCGTTTGTGCAAATAGGCCAGAAGTCAGCAACAAAAGAGCAAGTACAATTTTTTTCATAAAGTGGGTTTTACTTATATAGAGAGTGTTTTTTGTAAAAAGGTTGGGAGAGGAGTAAAATAATTTTCGTACAAATTACTAATTTATCTCTAAAAGCAAATAATCGATTCTATATTTCGTTATTTTTGATAGATGAGACAGCTGATAATTTTTTTCGTTTTGATGCCATTTCTTTTATGGTCACAATCCAATTTTGAAAAGGGGGAAAAGTTATTTCATGCCAAAAAATATAAAGAAGCTGAAGCTGTCTTTGAAAAGAATTTAAAACATTATCCCAATGATATTAAGACTCTGGAACGTTTGGCCGATATTTCTGCAGAAGAAAAACAATGGGAAAAAACAGCTTTATATTATAAAAAGCTAAAACAGTTAAAACCAACAGAAGCAGATTATTTTTATAAGTATGGAGGATCTTTAGGAATGCGTGCATTACAAGTGAATAAAATTAAGGCATTCGGAATGGTAGATGACATGAAATCTTCATTTGAAAAAGCGATAGCCTTAGATCCAAAACATCTTCCAGCACGCTGGGCGTTGATCGAATTGTATTTGCAATTGCCCGGAATAGTTGGCGGAAGTGAATCGAAAGCCCTGAAATATTCTAACGAACTGGCGAAATTATCACCCGTTGATGGTTATCTGTCTAAAGGCAGAATTGATGAGTATTTTAAAAGATACGATTCGGCAGAAAAAAATTATAAAAAAGCACATGAAATTGGCAATTCAAAAGTTACATTTCAAAAATTATATAATTTATATTTGAACAAATTAAAAGAGCCTAAAAAAGCTCAGGAATTAAAGCGAAAATTTGACTCAAAATAATCAAATAGCACATACTAAATTCTAAGATTATCGGGGATTTAGAACTTAAAAATTGAAATTTTAAATGAAAACACATTTCATCGCCATAGGCGGAAGCGCCATGCACAATTTAGCATTAGCATTACATAACAAAGGATATCAGGTTACAGGAAGCGATGATGCTATTTTTGAACCTTCAAAATCAAGACTGGAAAAAAAAGGAATCCTTCCTGCAGAAATGGGTTGGTTTCCTGAAAAAATAACCTCAGATATTGAAGCAGTTATTTTAGGAATGCATGCAAAAGCAGATAATCCCGAATTGCTGAAAGCACAGGAATTAGGTTTAAAAATTTATTCGTACCCGGAATTTTTATACGAACAATCAAAAAATAAAACCCGCGTTGTAATTGGTGGTTCTCATGGAAAAACAACCATTACTTCGATGATTTTGCACGTCATGCATTATCATAATGTAGCAGTTGATTATATGGTTGGTGCGCAACTGGAAGGTTTTGATACCATGGTGCATCTAACAGAAGAAAACGATTTTATGGTTTTGGAAGGAGATGAATATTTGTCTTCACCAATAGACCGTCGTCCGAAGTTTCACTTATATCAGCCAAATATTGCCCTGATTTCAGGAATTGCCTGGGATCATATCAATGTTTTTCCAACGTATGAAAATTACGTCGAACAATTTGAAATTTTTATTGCTAAAATTACAAATGGAGGGATCCTGGTTTACAACGAAAATGACCCTGAAGTAAAACGTGTTTCAGAAGCAGCAACAAACCCAATTAGAAAATTACCTTACCATACGCCAAATTATACTGTAAATGATGGTGTAACACTTTTAGAAACCCCGGAAGGCGATATGCCAATCGAAGTTTTTGGCGCACATAACCTGAATAATTTAGCCGGAGCCAAATGGATCTGCCAGAACATGGGTGTGGATGAAGCCGACTTCTACGAAGCAATTGCAAGCTTTAAAGGTGCTTCAAAACGATTGGAAAAAATTGCAGAAGGAAAAGGAAAAGTAGCTTACAAAGATTTTGCACATTCACCAAGTAAAGTGGTTGCAACTACCAAAGCGGTAAAAGAGCAATATCCAAACCGGAATTTAGTAGCTTGTTTGGAATTACACACATACAGTAGTTTAAATGCTGAATTTTTAAAAGAATATGAAGGCGCTTTAGAATATGCTGATGTTGCAGTTGTATTTTATTCACCGGATGCAGTAAAAATCAAGCAATTGGAAGAAGTAACTTATGAGCAGATCGCAACTTCATTCAATAGAGAAGATTTAATTATTTATACCAATCCAACCGAATTCAAAGAATATTTATTCAACTTAAATCTGGATAATTCTGCTTTGCTTTTAATGAGTTCAGGAAACTACGGCGGATTAAATTTTGATGAAGTAAAAGAATTAATTAGATAATTAGTCAATTTGAAAATTAGATAATTTGCCGATTGTTGTGTACAATCGGCTTTTTTTTTACTGTAATTTAAAATTGCCTCACTGGCACATTATCTCATTCTCTAATTTTCATATTTAAAATGTCCGACAATTTTATATTCAAACAAACAATCTTCTAAAACCTGTCCGCCTCCAACATTATGAACAATTAGATTTCGCTCTCCATCAGCTGATTTTTTGCTGGTAACGATTCCGATATGTGGGAGTTTGTTATTGATCATCCATGTAACTATTTCACCAGTTTTATAATCTTTTCCATTTTCAGTAACAGGTAATTTTGTTCCTTTTCTTTCAAAAAAAACTTCCAGGTTCGGAACTCTCCGATGGTCGATATTGGTATCGGTTTTAGTCATTCCCCATTTTTTTAAATTTGGATAAAGATTAAAATTAGCTTTCATGTCTTCATGGACCTCTTTTTGCAAATCAATATCTAATTTTCGATAGACACGAATAACAACATCTGTACAAACACCTTTGTTACTGGGTACATCACCATTTGGATATGCTATTGCAAAATAGGCCGGATCATAATCTATCGATGGATCAATTATAGATATTGCTGCTTCTGAAAGTTTTTCCTCAAAAGTTTTTGCGGTAGTTTGATTTGTCTTAAGAAAGGCTAAGCTGTTGTTTTCTTTTTGATTACAGGAAAAAATAGAAAACAATATTATAACTGTAGAAATGGTTTTCATCTTTTTTTGTTTTAAAATTAAGAATAATCAAAATAACAAATTGTTTTTAATGAATGATTTTTCTTATTTTTGAAAACATTGATTACAATTATATGCTCAAAAAAAATAAAGTTGTCCACACAACAAGCGAAAATCCTGATTTCATATTTTTATACAACACTTTCGATACTTTTTTATGGGAGCGCTATCCGGAATTAAAAACGGATTATTGGGGTAATAATGTAATTGAATTCAATCCAAATGTGGTTATTCTCTATTTAAATGATCGACCAGTAGGTTGTGGCTGTTTCAAAAAGTATAGTGAAACTGCTGCCGAATTGAAAAGAATGTTTGTTTTGCCTGAGGTAAGAGGGCTGGGAATAGCGCAGCAAATTATTAAGGAAGTCGAAAGTAAAGCAATAGAGCAGGGTTTTAAAATGCTGATTTTAGAGACTTTATATAAGCAGTTGGAAGCAATAAATCTGTATCAAAAAATGGGTTTCGAAATAATTGAAAATTATGAACCTTATATAGGCCTGACAAACAGTATTTGTATGAGCAAAAACATTATTTAAATATACGCCAATGGAAGTAGCACATTTTCCTATTACAAACTGGTCAGAAGACGACCGTCCCCGCGAAAAATTAATGCTGAAAGGCAAAAATGCTTTGAGCGATGCCGAATTAATTGCCATTTTAATCGGTTCCGGTAGCCGAAACGAGTCGGCAGTTGATTTGAGTAAAAGAATTTTGGCTAGCGTTGATACTTTAAATTCATTGGGAAAAATGTCTTTGGGTCAGCTTACGAATTTTAAAGGAATAGGGGAGGCAAAGGCTATTGCAATTATTGCAGCTCTGGAATTAGGAAGACGCCGAAGAGCCGAGGACACTGTAGAATTAACAAAAATTACATCCAGTAAAATTGTTTTTGAAATCATGCAGCCTATTATTGGTGAACTTCCACACGAAGAATTTTGGGTGCTTTTTCTGAATAATTCCAATAAAGTGATTTTGAAATCGCAATTAAGCAAAGGTGGTATTTCCGGAACTATTGTAGATGTGCGCTTAGTATTTAAGGTAGCTTTAGAAAATGGTGCAACAGGCTTGATTTTATGCCACAATCATCCTTCCGGTGGGTTAACACCGAGTGATGCAGATAAGCAGATCACTAAAAAAATAAAACAAGCTGGAGATAGCTTAGATGTTAAAGTTTTGGATCATCTTATTATAACTGAAACAAAATATTATAGTTTTGCAGATGAAGGAATTTTATGAGTTATGAATAAAAATATTACCGATGTTTTTTTTGATCTGGACCATACACTTTGGGACTTTGACAGAAATTCAGAATTAGCCTTTAATCGAATTTTTCTAAGTAAATTTCCTGAAATTTCCTGTCAGGATTTTATCCAAAAGTACATTCCTGTAAATCAGGCTTGCTGGAAATTATATCAGAACGATAAAATTACGCATCAGGAATTACGTTATAACAGACTGAAGCACTCCTTTGATGCTTTGGATTTTGTTATTTCAGATGATGATATTAATCAGATTGCAAATGATTATATTGAATTTTTAACAGATAATAATCATCTTTTTGAAGGAACAATTGAAATTTTAGAATACCTGAAACCAAAATATAAGTTGCATATTATAACGAATGGTTTTGCCGGAGTTCAGGATAAAAAAATAAATAATGCAGCCCTTTCAGGTTATTTTAGTACTATTACAAATTCAGATTTGGCTGGTGTAAAAAAGCCAAATAGTATTATCTTTGATTATGCTGTTAATCTGGCGAAGGCTTCAAAAGAAAATTGCATCATGATTGGTGACTGCCTCGATGCTGACGTAAATGGCGCTTTGAATGCAGGTTTGGATGCAATTTTTTTTAATGATAAAAAAATTGCAGCACCTGAAAATATTAAACAAATAAATAATTTATTAGAACTCAAAAAATATTTATAATTATGAAAATTAAATTTCTATTGCTTATTTTATTCACGTCCCTAATTGGTTTTTCTCAATCTGTAAATGATTTTAAAGCAGTAATTGTACCGATAAAATTTGATTTTGCAAAAGGGATAAATCCGTACAGGCTTTCTACAATGACAAAAGCAAATTTCGCAAAGGCAGGATTTAATGCCTATTATGAAAATGATCAGCTTCCGGCTGAATTGATGAACCGATGCGATTTACTATATGCAGATGTAAAACGAGACAATGCTTTTTTGGTTACAAAACTTTTTGTAGAGTTAAAAGACTGTTATGGAAAAGTAGTATATACCTCTGAAATAGGTAGAAGTAAAGAGAAAGAATACGAAACAGCATACAGAGAAAGCCTTGATTTAGCTTTTACTTCGATATATAAATTGCAGTATAAATATAATGGTAAAACCGGTGCAGCTTCGGCTATTTTACCTACAGCTGTTGTGACAACATCAACAGTTCCGGTAACTACAAATGCTGCAGCACCTGAAGCGGATATTTCTGATCCTAATTTATTATATGCTCAGCCTACAGAAACAGGTTTTCAGTTAATTGATAAAACGCCAAAAGTAGTAATGAAATTAATGAAAACTTCACGTCCGGATTCTTTTATAGCAATTAAAGATGGCGTTCAGGGAACCTTAAATGCAAAAGACAATCAGTGGTTTTTTGAATATTATAAAGACGACAAATTGGTTTCTGAGAAAGTTTCAGTTAAATTTTAAATATCATTTTGGTTTTAATAGCCATATTTATCTTTCCAGCGGTTCTTTAAAAATTCGCGGTTGCTGTTCTCTCTTGAATTGCTTCCCGGATTGTAAAGAACCGTTTCTTTTATAGCATCCGGTAAAAATTCCTGTTCGGCGAAATTATTGGCATAGTCATGTGAGTATTTATAATCTTCGCCATAGCCTAATTCTTTCATCAATTTTGTTGGTGCATTGCGTAAGTGAATCGGAACAGGAAGATCACCTGTTTGCTTTACTAATTGCTGTGCATTTCCAATCGCCATATAAGACGCATTGCTTTTAGGCGAAGTAGCCAGATAAATAGCGCATTGGCTTAATATAATCCGGCTTTCTGGGTAACCAATAGTAGAAACAGCCTGAAACGTGTTGTTTGCCATAATAAAAGCCGTAGGATTCGCATTCCCAATGTCTTCACTTGATAAAATAAGCATTCTTCGGGCGATAAACTTTACATCTTCTCCGCCTTCGATCATTCTGGCAAGCCAATATACAGCTCCATTAGGATCGCTTCCCCTTATTGATTTTATAAAAGCAGAAACAATGTCATAGTGTTGTTCTCCGGTTTTGTCATACAAAACAGTATTCTGTTGGACGAGTTCAAGAACACGGTCGTTTGTGATTGTTATTTCATCACCAGATGTAGCATTTATAACTAGTTCAAAAATATTGAGTAATTTTCGTCCATCTCCGCCAGAAAGTCTTAATACTGCCTCAGTTTCTTTTAAAATTATTTTTTTTGATGCAAGATAAGAGTCTGCTTTCATAGCCCGATGCAACAAAGCTTCCAGATCATCTTTTGTAAAAGCATTTAGAATATAGACCTGACAACGTGATAATAATGCAGGAATAACCTCAAAACTTGGGTTTTCTGTAGTGGCTCCAATTAATGTAATCCACCCTTTTTCAACAGCAGCTAAAAGGGAATCCTGTTGCGATTTGCTAAAACGATGAATCTCATCAATAAATAAAATCGGATTCTTAGCAGTAAAAAGACCACCGCTTTGTTTTGCTTTTTCGATGACGTCTCTAATGTCCTTAACTCCCGAGTTTATAGCGCTCAGTACATAAAAAGGTCTTTTGGATTCCTGAGCAATAATCTGCGCAAGAGTTGTTTTTCCAGTTCCTGGAGGGCCCCAAAAAATAATTGAAGGAATAATTCCTTTCGAAATTTGCTGCGTTAAGGATCCGTTTGGTCCAACCAAATGACTTTGACTAATATAGTCTTCTAATTTCTGTGGGCGAATGCGTTCTGCTAAAGGTGCTTCCATTTTGTAAAATTACGAGTTTCAATTTTAATTCTATTTTTTTAGGAGCTAATTCCTGCTGTCCGCTATATCTTTTTTGGCAGAAAAAGCCAAAAAAGGATGCCGCTTCCATCAGGGCTATTAATCGTGGTCCGGGATATTTCTGTTTTGCTGACAAATTATCAGTAAATTGTAATTGGATAGTTTTTTGATGATAAAAGTAGTATTTGATTTTAAAAACATGAGCGATAACCATTTTAAGTTTACTAACTCATTAGTTGGACTTCCGGCTTTTTTTATCCTTTTTCTGTGGATTATCTATTGGGTTCAGATTCGTTTTGATTTCGATTTTTATCAAAACGGAATTTATCCACGGGATTTCTCAGGTTTGCAGGGTGTAGTATTCAGTCCGTTTATTCATGAAAATTTAAATCATCTCTATAATAACTCGATTCCGCTTATTGTATTATTCCCGGCATTACAGTTTTTTTATCCCAAACAAGCTTTAGGGGTCATTGGTTATGGAATTCTGTTTTCGGGTTTAATTACTTGGTTTATAGGTCGTGAAAATTATCACATCGGGGCTAGTGGATTAATTTATGTTTTGGTAAGTTTTATATTTTTTAAAGGTATTCAGACCCGATATTATCGTTTAGTAGCATTATCATTCGCAGTAGTTTTACTTTATGGAGGAATGATTTGGTATGTTTTTCCAGATGTTGATCAGAATATTTCCTGGGAGGGACATTTGGCAGGTTTTATAACCGGATTTAGTATGTCTTTACTTTATAAAGTTCCTCAATATGCAAAACCAATTGTTTACGACTGGCAAAGACCTGATTTTGATCCTGCTCAGGACCCCTTTATGAAGCATTTCGATGAAAATGGAAACTTTATAAATACAGAAGTTCCGGAAGCAGAGTCTGAAATAATATTATCTTATTTTAATTCTGATATTCCTGTTAATTATATTATGACCAAACCAAAAGCAGAAGACAAAAGTTTGTAATAATTAGTTTTTATTTATGATAAGTTCTATTTAAATCGTTGAATACCGAATCTTAGTTAACAAAAAACACCTCAATTGAGGTGTTATGTTCTTTTGGATATAAAATTAAACTTTTTAGTTTCTCTGGCGAACAGCTTCATATAAGAAAGCTCCACAGGCAACAGAAACATTCAATGAACCAATAGAACCAAACATGGGAAGTTTTGCTTTTTCATCTACAATTTTTAAAACGGAAGGGTTAATTCCTCTGTCTTCAGATCCCATGATAATAGCTACAGGTTCGTTCAATTCTAAATCATAAATATTTTGTTCTGTTTTTTCAGTTGCAGCTACCGTTTTTATTCCTGATCCCTGAAGATAAAATATAGCGTCTTTAATATGCTCAACTTTACAAATAGGAACATTGAAAACTGCTCCCGCAGAAGTTTTTACAGTATCTCCGTTGACAGGGGCAGATCCCGCTTTTTGCACAATAATACCATTTACCCCTGTACATTCAGCAGTTCTGATAATTGCACCAAAATTTCTTGCATCGGAAATCTGGTCTAATATTAAAAACAGAGGTTTTGCACCGGATTCAATTGTAGATTCAACAAGATGTTCCAGATCTATAAATCCAATAGGGGATATAGTAGCAACAGCTCCCTGATGATTATTTGGTGTTAAGCGATTTAGTTTTTCCACAGGAACATAGGAAAAATTAATGTTAGCGCGTTTCATCACTTTCATCAAATCTTTCATTAACTCACCCGAAATTTCTTTTTGGATGAATACTTTATCTACTTCTTTTCCTGCCTGAATGGCTTCTATAATGGCTCTGATTCCAAATATTTGATGTTCTTTTTCCATGTTGCAAATGTAGGTATAATGTTTTATATAAAAAAAACCACTCTGAATGAACAGAGTGGTTTTACTTATTTAGTTTTTTAAACTAATAATTAATTAGCGTCCCACCAAATTTTAGAAGTTATGTTACTAACGACAGTAGCGTTTGGATTAGAAGTTCTCTCATCCGATGGAGTTGGAAATCTTACAGGAATAGTTTTAGTAGTAGAATTTTGGTTAGGCACCAAAGCTGGAAAACCAGTTCTTCTGTAATCATTATATGGCTCCATGGTTAAGAATAAAGCAATATATTTTTGTTGTATAATGTTAGCAATATCAAATGTAGCAGTTGCATTCGCTAAGAAAGTGGCTGATGGCGCAACACCAGTAATTCTCGTTACAGAAGCAGTTACAGCTTCTTGTAATGCAGTTTGTGCGCCAGCAGTTTGACCTAATCTGGCTTTAGCTTCTGCTTCAATAAATTTTGCTTCAGCATAAGTTACTATTCCTACTGACCAATCTGGATTAGCGAAGCCTTTTTGTGTAATTGGTAGACCTGGATTAAAGTAACCTCCTATATAAGAAGATGATGTCGTAGAGTAATCCTCAGGAGCATTTCCTTTATAGGTACCAGATTTTTCTTGGACCATGAAGGGTAATCTAGGGTCATTATTTGTAACTAAATAATCTACAAAGTATTTACCCATTTTCATGTAGTCTCTACGTTCAACATTATAGGCATACCACTGGTTTAATTCGTTTGAATTAGTAGTGAAAAAAGTATTAGCATCATCAGCATTTGAACTTATACCAGATGCAGTAATAAAATCTAAAGCTTTTTGTGCTGCATTAGAGTCGACCTCTGTTAGTCTTAAGGCAAATCTTGCTTTTAAGACATATGCAATTTTAATCCATTTTGCGGTATTTCCATTAAAAATATAATCATCACTACCAGGAACTGAAAGGTTACTGGAAGCTGGTTTTTTTAAATTAACAATAGCTTCATCTAGAATGGTTTGTAATCTTTGGTAGATTTCCTGCTGAGTATTGTATTTTGGTGCTCTGATGCCTTCTGCCGCTCTAAAAGCTTCATCATAAGGGATATCTCCCCAGGCATCAGTTGCATAACCTAAGTTAATAGCCGTTAATACCTGGCCAATGCCATTATAATAAGGATAGTTAACTGCAAAATCACGGTTTAAGATATGACCACTTATTAATGAGGTTCCATAAATCGTATTCCATTCATTATTTACATCTTGTTCTGAAAGTACGTAGCGTTGAGGGTCTTCTAATTGTCCAATATTTGTTCCGGCTAAATGCTGGTCAAAAATACTAGAAACTCTGATTAGTCCACTAGTGTGTGTCGAAAACGTAGATAATTCCATTGCTGCCAATAATAAACTTGGAGTGGTGGTTGTTGGGTCATTAGGGTTTTCGTTAAAGGTGTCTAATTCAGTCTGACAGCCGGTTAGTAAGCTAATACTAACAGCTGAAAGAATTATACTTTTTATATATTTTTTCATTTTATTTTATATTAAATTTAAAAACCTACTTTAACAGTCATTATGAATGATTTGCTTCCAGGATTATTAAAGTAATCTAATCCATTGATTCTTGATCCTGCTCCAGTTAAGCTGGTTTCAGGGTCAACACCTTCATAATTGGTATTTAACCATAAGTTTCTACCTGTAAATGATATTTGTGCTGAACTGATAGCTGTAAATCTTTTTACATCAAAATCATAGCTTAGAGTAACATCACGTAATCTAATCCAGTTAACATCAGTAGTAGCCTGTTCTTCAGCTCCACCACCATCGCCGAGATATTTTCTGAAATAATCCTGTGCAGATATTGGTGTAGTATTGGGAGTTCCGTCAGCTTTAACTCCATCCACAATATAAGTTCTTTCTCTGTCTCCGGATGCTTCAGATACACCAAAATTATGCAATCTGGCTAATGTTCCATTGTAAACAGTTCCTCCGTATCTGATATCTAATAATCCTGATAAAGTAACTCTTTTGAAGGTAAATGTATTTCTGATTCCACCTGTCCATTTTGGGGCAGAATTTCCTAAGTTTCCTACATTTCCGCCGTCAGCTATTACTGGAATACCGTTTGCATCAATAATTTTATTTCCATTAGCATCACGTTCCCATTTTCTTCCGTAAAAACTTCCTAATGGTTGTCCTTTTACAGCATAATAACCGATTGATCCAAAAGCAGTTTCAATCGAGATTTCATCTAAGCCACCAGCAATATCGGTTACCTCATTTACGTTTATAGCCCAGTTTGCGTTGATATTCCATTGGAAAGCATTTCCTTTCTTAAAAATATCATATCCTAATTCAACCTCTAGTCCTTTGTTTGTTAATTCAGCAGCATTTTGATATACTGATGTGAATCCGGATGATGCTGGTAATGGTAAAACAATTAATAAGTCCTTAGATGTTTTGTAATAAGCATTAATATCAAATGATAAGCGGCTGTCAAAAAATTTGGTGCTTAAACCTACTTCATGTCCTAATACTCTTTCTGGTTTTAAGTCCTGATTTCCTAATTCGCCGGAAACTGTCATACCGTTTGTATTATTATAAGGGAAGCTTAATCCATCGGTAAAGCCATCTGTCATAAATGGAGACGTAAAGGTGCTTATAGTTCTGTAAGTTGCCGGTGCGATACCTACTTCTCCATATCCGTAAGTTAGCTTCGCAAAACTTACTGCTTCAGGTAAATCAAATGAACTTGTTATTACCCATGAAGCTGAAGCTGCTGGGAAAATTGCACTATTAGCGTTAGTTCCGTAGGTAGAAGACCATTCTTTTCTAATGGAGCCTGTAACAAAAAGCTGGTTTTTAATGTCAAATTCTAATTGCCCAAATAAGGCTCTTGACATAATGTTCTCTTCTGTATTAGAAGCATATCGCTGTGTTGTATTGCCTAAGTTGTAAACTCCTCTTACAGCAAGCTGTTTACCTCTGGAAAATACATCAGTATTTTGGAATGAACGTAAGTTAAGACCAGCTGTATAATTAATTTTTAGCCATTCTGTTTTTAACGGCAATAATCCGCTTGCAATAAAGTCACCATAAAATTCTTTGTTGGTAATGTTGTTAAATGCAACCTCACCAATTCCACCAAGACTATCTCCATTAGATGAAATTGCAAATATTTGTTTGCGGTAGTCTGAATAAGTATCAATACCGGCCTTAGCTGTTAAAGATAACCAATCACCAGGTGTATATGTCAAGAACATATTTCCAAAAACACGATTTACATCACTTGTTGCAGGATTTTCATTTACAGTAAAATAAGGGTTGTCATAGTTAGGGACATAATTCAAGTTGTTTCCTTCTTCGTCTTTGTAGTTTCTTAAATCATAACTACCAACAGAACGTAGTAAACTTAACATAACACCAGAAACGTTACTTCCGTTTTGAGCTAATGTGTTAGTTGTATGAGTATATTGTAAGCTACCTCCGGTTTTCCATTTATCACTTAACTTTAAATCCCCAACAACTCTTAGGGTATTTCTTTTTAAGTCTGTTTCTGGAATCATACCTGTTTGGGTTACATTTCCATATGAAGCTCTGTAAGTTGCTTTGTTGTCTCCTCCATAAAAGGATATGTTATTTGTGTAAGTTATGCCTTCCTGAAAAAAGTTGTCGACATTGTTATACATTGGCATTCCTAATGACTCTGCAGACGGCCCCCAGCTTTGAGGGGTATTGGTTCTGTAAGTTGGCACTCCAGCTGTTAAATCTCCTTGTACATATTTGTTTTGTCTTGCAGGTAATTGACTTACTTTATCAATTGCCATTGAAGTAGAAAAATCAATTCCTAAACCTTTACCGGCTCTACCTTTTTTTGTAGTGTAAAGGATAACACCATTACCAGCTCTTTCTCCATATAGGGCTGCAGCTGCAGGACCTTTAAGTACTGATACGCTTTCAATGTCATCAGGATTGATATCTAAAGCTCTGTTTGAGTTGTTGATACCTGATAGATTCGCGTTAAAAGGATTGTCTCCTGCGGTAGTTTGACTTGTAGTATTGTCAATTGGCACTCCATCTACAACAATTAACGGGTCAGAATTTCTGTTAATAGTATTAATACCTCTAATAATAATTTTGCTTGATGCTCCTGGAGTACCCCCTGTACCAATAACCTGTACACCCGCAGCTTTTCCGGCTAAAGCTTGTAAAACGTTTTGTTCACCTGATCGGGAAAGTTCTTCTGATGTTACCTTTGATACTGCATATCCTAAAGATTTCTCTGATCTTTTGATACCTAAAGCGGTAACAACCACGCCTTCCAGTTCTACAGAATCGTCTTTCAAACTCACATTAATAGATGTTGAACTTGCAGCTACCTCCTGAGTTTTCATCCCAATGTAGCTAAATACCAAAACCTGGTTTGGTGATGCTTTAATAGAGAATTTTCCATCAAAGTCTGTTTGTGTTCCTGCTTTTGTTCCTTTTACCAATACACTCACACCTGGAAGAGGCATTCCTGCATTGTCAGAAACTGTTCCGGAAACAGCTCTTTCTTGTGCAAATGTGATTTGCGCAACTAGTGCCAATAAAAGCACTAAAAATCCATTGAACTTTAGTTTCATTTTTAAATATTTTGAATTAGTATCGCAAAACTCTTAATAATTTGTTAACTATCCTAATAAATAAAAATGTTTTTTCGGTAAATATCAAAATTTAACATTATAACATATGTTTATGATAGTGTTATATAATTTTAAATTTTGGCCATTCACAAGACTATTTGTAAGGTTAATCTTTAATATTCCATTAGTGGTTAAAATAGTTGTTCCTGCTCCGATTCCTGTTAATTTGTCTATTTTGGTTTTGTTTTCATTTCTTGTTAAGTCTTGATATATTCCATAATCAAGAATTGAATTTACATATAAATTTTTTGAAACAAGATATCTGTATTCTGTAAGAATTGAAGAGAATAAATTTGCCTGTAAGCTGTTTTCTAAAAAACCTCTAATGGAATATATTCCTCCAAATCGAAATAATTCATTAATGATATAATTTTTGCTGTTAAGATAAAAATTTTGTGAATTTATGTTAATGAAATTCTTTTCGTTTAGTTCGAAGTTATAAGAGAAATTTAAATTTGTGTAAAATTGATTGCTGGAAGAAATTGTTTCAGGCTGATTGTTTGTGTTTCTTTTGCCAAATCCTAAAATAAAATTAATATTGGCCTTTTTGGATAACAAATAATTAACAGCATCTGTTTTTGTATAATCAAATGTTGAAGTTATAAAAGTGTTTTTGAAATCACTTATCGTTGTGTTGTTCGTGTTTTGAATATCGCTTGACTCTGTTGACTGATATCCTAAGTATAATTTTGAATTGTATTTGATATAATAGCCTAAGTCAATTCCGGTTTTTGTGTTTTGAAATGTGCTGTCTTGTTTGAAAATGTTTAATTGAGCTTTTATGCCAAGTGAAGATTTGAAAATATATGGGATTTCTAATTTTGTATTAAAGGTTTTTTGCTGTTTGCCATCGCTTTTCCAATACAGGGAAAATTGTTCACCTGCCTGAAGAGTGTTTTGTAATGTTATGTCAAGATATCCGTTTAGATTCACTTTTTTATTTTCATCATTTGAAAATCCAATATATCCGTCAAAGGTATTTGCTTTTCTTTTTTCAATATATACATAAACTTTTGTGGAATCATTTGTGAATAATATTTCAGGATATTTTGTTTGATTTATGAATCCAAAATTATTTATATCATCGTAAAGTTCTTTGGTTATTTTTTGGTTAAAAGTTTTGTTGAGGTATTTTTTATTGAGTTGTTTTAGGTGTCCTTTGGGAAAATAATCCTTGCGATTGTTATTTGTGTAATTTATTACAATGGAATTAATATTGCGTTTTTTTTCAGAATTAAAATTTAAGTCAGCATAAATTATCAAATTCTTTCTACGGATGTTTTCTAATTTTAATCTGCTTAATGCATAGCCTTGTTTTTCTGCATCAATTATTTTTTGATTTATATAGCTTTCGGTTTCTTCATATGGGATAATTATAGTGTCATTTTTAGTTTTGAATAGGTTGAAAAATGAATTATTTCTACCTATATATATATAGGTGTGTTTTATTTTGTTGCCAAGTGAGAATTTGTAGGTGTATGTAGAGTCGTTTTCTTTATAATTTTCAAGTTTTTTGATGTCTAAGTATCCTTTTTTGTAGAGTTTTTCTATGTTTGAAATTGATTCATCAACAACAGATTTGATATTCGAATGTTTTTTGGTGTAGTTTAATGAATCTATAATTGCATTTTCTGTTTTGTTGGTACCGCTAATTTTTAAATTAAAATTTTGAGCATAACCAGAAATGCTTATTATAGAAAAATATATTATATGTAGTAACTGTTTCAAGGGCAATTGTTTCATTTATTAAAAGTATTGCAAATATCCATTCTTTGTTTGTAAAATCATAAGCCTAAATAATCTTATTGAAAATTAATGATTTAACGTTTGTATAGTGGAATTTATTTTATACATTTGCAACCCCGTAAAAAGCGGGAATTTAATATCATATTAATTTTTAGTATTAATTATGCCAACAATTCAACAATTAGTAAGAACAGGAAGAACTCAGATCACTAAGAAGAGTAAATCGGTTGCTTTAGATTCTTGTCCTCAAAGAAGAGGGGTTTGTACGCGTGTTTACACTACTACACCAAAAAAACCAAACTCTGCAATGCGTAAAGTTGCGCGTGTACGTTTGACAAATGGTAATGAGGTGAATGCTTACATCCCGGGAGAAGGACACAATCTACAAGAGCACTCGATAGTATTAGTGAGAGGCGGAAGGGTAAAAGATTTACCAGGTGTTAGATATCACATCGTTCGTGGGGCGCTTGATACGTCAGGTGTTGCAGGAAGAACGCAAAGAAGATCTAAGTACGGTGCTAAACGCCCAAAAGAAGCAAAAAAGTAATTTAAAAACTTTTAAGAAAAAGACATGAGAAAAAGAGCGGCAAAGAAAAGACCACTTTTACCGGATCCAAGGTTTAACGATCAATTGGTAACACGTTTTGTAAACAACTTAATGTGGGATGGTAAAAAATCTACAGCTTTTAAAGTTTTTTATGATGCAATTGACATCATTGAAACTAAAAAACAAAATGATGAGAAAACTTCATTAGAAATCTGGAAAGATGCTTTAACAAACGTTATGCCTCACGTAGAAGTGCGTAGCCGTAGAGTTGGTGGAGCTACATTTCAAATTCCAATGCAGATCCGTCCAGACAGAAAAATTTCTATGGCAATGAAGTGGTTGATACTTTATTCTAGAAGAAGAAATGAAAAATCTATGGCACAACGTTTAGCTTCTGAGTGTTTAGCTGCTGCTAAAGAAGAAGGTGCTGCGGTTAAGAAAAGAATGGATACTCACAAAATGGCAGAAGCTAATAAAGCATTCTCTCACTTTAGATTTTAATTCGTAAGAAATGGCTAGAGATTTAAAATATACAAGAAATATCGGAATCGCTGCTCATATTGATGCTGGTAAAACAACAACAACTGAGCGTATTCTTTTTTATACTGGAAAGTCACATAAAATTGGTGAGGTGCACGATGGGGCGGCTACTATGGACTGGATGGCGCAAGAGCAGGAAAGAGGTATTACTATTACTTCTGCTGCAACAACTTGTACTTGGAATTTTCCAACTGAACAAGGTAAAGTGCTTCCGGAATCATTACCATACCACTTTAATATTATTGATACTCCTGGACACGTTGACTTTACTGTAGAGGTAAACCGTTCTTTGCGTGTACTTGATGGTTTAGTTTTCTTATTTAGTGCTGTTGACGGTGTTGAGCCTCAATCAGAGACTAACTGGAGACTTGCTGATCAATATAGAGTTCCTCGTATGGGATTCGTAAATAAAATGGACCGTCAAGGTGCTAACTTTTTAGCTGTATGCGGACAGGTTAAAGATATGTTGAAATCGAATGCGGTTGCAATTACTTTGCCTATTGGTGATGAAGCTGATTTTAAAGGTATTGTTGACTTAGTGAAAAATCAAGCTATTGTATGGCATGATGAAACTCAAGGAGCTACTTTTGATATCGTTGATATTCCAGCTGATATGGTTGATGACGTTAAGCATTACCGTTCTATTCTTATCGAAGAGATTGCGACTTATGACGAAAATCTTTTAGATAAGTACATGGAGGATGAGAATTCTATTACTGAAGAAGAAATCAACAACGCTTTAAGAGCTGCGACTATTGATATGGCAATCATTCCAATGCTTGCTGGTTCTTCTTTCAAAAACAAAGGTGTTCAATTTATGTTGGATGCAGTTTGTAAATATTTGCCATCTCCATTAGATAAAGAAGGTATTGAAGGAATTCACCCTGATGATGCTGAATTATTAGAAGAAGATCAAAAGAAAATCTTACGTAGACCAGATGTAAAAGAGCCGTTTGCTGCTTTAGCATTTAAAATTGCAACTGACCCGTTCGTAGGTCGTTTAGCTTTCTTCCGTGCTTACTCTGGACGTTTAGATGCTGGTTCTTATGTTTTAAATACTCGTTCTGGTAACAAAGAGAGAATCTCTCGTATTTACCAAATGCACGCTAACAAACAAAATCCAATCGAATTTATTGAGGCTGGAGATATTGGAGCTGCTGTAGGATTTAAAGATATCAAAACTGGAGATACTTTATCTGATGAAAAGAATCCAATTATTTTGGAATCTATGAAATTCCCTGAGCCAGTAATTGGTATTGCTATTGAGCCTAAAACTAAAGCTGACGTTGATAAAATGGGTATGGCTTTAGCTAAATTAGCTGAAGAAGATCCAACATTTACAGTTAGAACAGATGAGGCTTCAGGTCAAACTATTATTTCTGGTATGGGTGAGCTTCACTTGGATATCTTAGTTGATCGTATGAAACGTGAATTTAAAGTTGAAGTGAACCAAGGTGAGCCTCAAGTAGAATATAAAGAAGCATTCACAAAATCTGCTCAACATAGAGAAACTTACAAAAAACAATCTGGAGGTCGTGGTAAATTCGGTGATATCGTATTTAGAATCGAGCCTGCTGATGAAGTTGATGGTAAAGTTCCTGTAGGATTACAGTTTGTTAATGAGGTAAAAGGTGGTAACGTTCCTAAAGAATATATCCCTGCTGTTGAAAAAGGTTTCCGTGAGGCTATGAAAACAGGTCCATTAGCTGGGTATGCTGTTGATAGTTTAAAAGTAACTTTATTAGACGGGTCTTTCCACCCTGTGGATTCTGATGCTCTTTCTTTTGAATTAGCTGCTAGAATGGGTTATAAAGAGTCTGGACGTGCTGCTGGAGCTGTTATTCTTGAGCCAATCATGAAAATCGAAGTTATTACTCCTGAAGAAAACATGGGTGATATCGTGGGTGACTTGAACCGTCGTAGAGGTCAGGTTAATGACATGGGTGATAGAAATGGTGCTAAAACTATCAAAGCAGATGTGCCTTTATCAGAAATGTTTGGTTATGTAACGACATTAAGAACATTATCTTCTGGTAGAGCTACTTCAACAATGGAGTTCTCTCACTATGCAGAAACACCTTCTAATATTTCAGAAGAGGTAATCAAAAAAGCAAAAGGTAACGCTTAATTTTAAGAAAATGAGTCAAAAAATCAGAATAAAACTAAAATCTTACGATCACATGTTGGTAGATAAATCTGCTGAAAAGATCGTAAAAACAGTAAAAACTACTGGAGCAGTTGTAACAGGTCCAATTCCGTTGCCAACTCACAAAAAACTTTTCACTGTATTGCGTTCTCCGCACGTTAATAAAAAAGCGAGAGAGCAATTTGAAGTAATGTCATACAAGAGATTGATTGATATTTATTCATCTTCATCTAAAACTATTGATGCTTTAATGAAACTTGAATTGCCAAGTGGAGTAGAAGTGGAGATAAAAGTATAATTTTTTGTTGTATTTTATATAAAAAGCGAGATAGAAATGTCTCGCTTTTTTTTATCCCATGCTCTTGCTTTTGTTTGTTTGAAATTGAATTTTACAGATTTAAAGTTTTGATTGATTTTTGTAAAAACCTTTGTTTTAAGGAGGTTTAGATGTTTTTTTGTTTTGAATTTGTTGAGTAATTGTTTGGTGTGAATAGATTGTGGTTTCGGAAATTCGGTTTGATTTTTCTGCTGAATAAAATCTCTTTTGATGGTTTTAGATGCTTGGATTTTGATAATGAGCAATTTAATTTTTATAACTGTTTGGTATATTCAATTTTAATGTCTACTTTTGCACTCCCTGTTTGAAAATTTCTGTTATTTTCAAATTGAAGGGAATTTTAGTAATTAATAATTAATATTTATGTCTGGGTTAATTGGTAAAAAAATCGGCATGACTAGTATTTTCGACGAAAACGGGAAAAACATTCCTTGTACAGTAATCGAAGCTGGGCCGTGTGTTGTTACCCAAGTCAGAACCAAAGGTGTTGACGGGTATGAAGCGTTGCAACTTGGTTTCGATGACAAAAACGAGAAACATTCTACTAAAGCTGCTTTAGGGCACTTTAAAAAAGCTGGAACTGTTGCTAAGAAAAAAGTCGTTGAATTCCAAGATTTTGCAACTGAACAAAAATTAGGAGATCTTATTGATGTTTCTATTTTTGAAGAAGGAGAATTTGTAGACGTACAAGGTGTGTCTAAAGGTAAAGGTTTCCAGGGGGTTGTTAAACGTCACGGTTTTGGTGGTGTTGGACAGGCTACTCATGGTCAGCACAACCGTTTAAGAGCGCCGGGTTCTGTAGGAGCTTCTTCTTATCCATCTAGAGTATTCAAAGGAATGCGTATGGCTGGAAGAATGGGTGGAGATAATGTAAAAGTACAAAACCTTAGAGTTTTAAAAGTAGTTACTGAAAAGAACCTGCTTGTTGTTAAAGGGTGTATTCCTGGGCACAAAAACTCTTACGTAATCATTCAGAAGTAATGGAAGTAAAAGTATTAGATTTCAACGGAAAAGATACTGGTAGAAAAGTTCAACTTTCTGATTCAGTATTCGCAATTGAACCAAATAATCATGCTGTATATCTTGATGTTAAGCAATATCTTGCTAATCAAAGACAAGGTACTCACAAAGCTAAAGAAAGAGCTGAAGTAACTGGTAGTACGCGTAAGATTAAAAAACAAAAGGGTACAGGTACTGCTCGTGCAGGAAGTGTTAAAAACCCGTTGTTTAAAGGTGGTGGGACGGTTTTTGGACCAAGGCCAAGAAGTTATTCATTTAAATTGAATAAAGGGTTAAAAAGATTGGCTAGAAAATCAGCTTTCTCAATCAAAGCAAAAGAGTCAAATGTTATTGTTCTTGAAGACTTTAATTTTGATGTACCAAACACTAAAAATTTCATTAACGTTTTGAAAGCTTTAGGGTTAGAAAATAAAAAATCTCTATTTGTATTGGGTGAGTCAAATAAAAATGTATATTTGTCGTCACGTAATTTAAAGGCTTCAAACGTCGTAACTAGCTCAGAATTAAGCACTTACGCAATATTAAACGCTAATAATTTAGTGCTTTTGGAAGGTTCTTTAGAGTTAATTGAAGAAAATTTAAGTAAATAATAGGAATATGAGCATCATTATCAGACCTATAGTAACGGAAAAAGTAACCAAAGAAAGTGAAGTTCTAAACCGCTTTGGATTCGTTGTTGACAAAAAGGCAAACAAAGTTCAAATTAAGAAAGCTGTTGAAGCTGCTTATGGTGTAACTATTGTTTCGGTTAATACAATGAATGTGAGACCGGATAGATCTACTAAATACACTAAAAGTGGTTTAATCAGTGGAAAGACAAATGCAATTAAAAAAGCAATTGTTCAAGTACAAGAAGGAGAAACAATTGATTTTTACAACAATATCTAAGATAGAAAAATGTCAGTAAGAAAATTAAAACCTATTACCCCAGGTCAGCGATTTAGAGTTGTGAATGGTTATGACGCCATTACAACTGATAAGCCGGAACGCTCTTTGATAGCGCCGATAAAAAACTCTGGAGGTAGAAATAGTCAAGGAAAGATGACCATGCGTTATACGGGTGGTGGTCACAAGCAGAGATATCGTATTATTGATTTCAAAAGAACTAAAGACGGAATTCCGGCTACTGTGAAATCAATAGAATACGATCCGAATCGTACTGCATTTATCGCTTTGTTGGCTTATGCTGATGGAGAGAAAACTTATATTATCGCTCAAAACGGATTGAAAGTTGGTCAGAAATTAGTTTCTGGTCCAGAGTCTCAACCAGAGATTGGTAATACTTTGCCTTTAAGCAGAATTCCTCTTGGAACTGTTATATCTTGTATTGAGTTACGTCCAGGACAAGGAGCTGTTATCGCTCGTTCAGCTGGAACTTTTGCTCAGTTAATGGCAAGAGACGGAAAATATGCAACAATTAAAATGCCATCTGGTGAAACAAGATTAATCTTGTTAACTTGTTCGGCTACAATTGGAGCTGTTTCTAATTCTGATCACCAATTGGTTGTATCTGGTAAAGCAGGTAGAACAAGATGGTTAGGAAGAAGACCTAGAACTAGACCGGTAGCGATGAACCCAGTTGATCACCCTATGGGAGGTGGTGAAGGACGTTCTTCTGGAGGGCACCCACGTTCAAGAAACGGATTGCCAGCTAAAGGTTACAGAACTCGTTCTAAGAAAAACCCGAGTAACAAGTATATCGTAGAACGTAGAAAGAAATAATAAGATATGGCACGTTCATTAAAAAAAGGACCTTTCGTTCATTATAAATTAGACAAGAAAGTTCAGGAAAACGTAGAAAGTGGTAAAAATAGTGTAGTTAAGACTTGGTCTAGAGCTTCTATGATTACTCCGGATTTCGTTGGACAAACTATTGCAGTTCATAACGGTCGTCAATTTGTACCAGTTTACGTAACAGAAAACATGGTAGGTCACAAATTAGGAGAATTTTCGCCAACTAGATCTTTTAGAGGTCATGCTGGAGCAAAAAATAAAGGTAAAAAATAAGAAGCAATGGGAGTTCGTAAAAGAGAAACAGCAGATGCGAGAAAAGAGGCTAATAAGTCTATCGCTTTCGCAAAATTGAATAACTGCCCTACTTCACCTAGAAAAATGCGCTTAGTAGCGGACTTGGTAAGAGGTCAGAAGGTAGAAAGAGCACTTAACATTTTAAGATTCAGTTCTAAAGAAGCTTCAAGAAAATTAGAAAAACTATTATTATCTGCAATCAATAACTGGGAGCAAAAAAATAGCGAAGGTAATTTAGAAGAAGCTGGATTATTTGTTAAAGAGATCAGAGTAGATGGTGGAATGATGTTAAAAAGACTTCGTCCAGCTCCACAAGGTCGTGCACACAGAATAAGAAAACGTTCTAACCACGTAACAATCGTGCTTGGAGCTATCAATAACACACAAAGCAATTCTTAAGCAGCATGGGACAAAAGACAAATCCAATTGGAAATAGACTTGGTATCATCAGAGGATGGGACTCAAACTGGTATGGTGGAAATGATTACGGTGATAAACTTGCCGAAGATCACAAAATCAGAAAGTATATCCATGCCCGTTTATCAAAAGCTAGTGTATCAAAAGTGATCATCGAGAGAACTTTAAAGCTTGTAACCGTTACTATCACTACTGCCAGACCAGGTATCATTATCGGAAAAGGTGGTCAAGAGGTAGACAAGTTAAAAGAGGAACTTAAGAAAGTTACTGACAAAGAGGTTCAAATCAACATCTTTGAAATCAAAAGACCTGAATTAGATGCTTATCTTGTGGCGACAAGCATCGCTCGTCAGATCGAAAGCCGTATTTCTTACAGACGTGCGATCAAAATGGCTATTGCTGCTTCTATGCGTATGAACGCTGAAGGTATCAAAGTTTTGATTTCTGGTCGTTTGAATGGAGCAGAGATGGCACGTTCAGAAGGATTCAAAGAAGGAAGAATTCCTCTATCAACTTTCAGAGCAGACATTGATTATGCTTTGGCTGAAGCTCACACTACTTATGGTAGAATGGGTATCAAAGTATGGATCATGAAAGGTGAAGTTTATGGAAAGAGAGATCTTTCTCCACTTGCAGGAATGGATAAAAAACAATCTGGTACTGGTGGTGGTAAAGGTGGAGATTCTCCAAGAGGAGATAGAAAACCCTTTAATAAAGGTGGTAAACCAGACGCTCGTAAGAGAAAGTAAATTTTTAAACTAAAGAAAAATGTTACAGCCTAAAAGAACAAAATACCGTAAGGTACAAAAAGGTAAGATGAAAGGTAACTCTCAAAGAGGGCATGAACTTTCTAATGGAATGTTTGGTATTAAATCTGTGCATGAAGATGGAATGTTCTTAACTTCACGTCAAATCGAAGCTGCGCGTATTGCTGCAACTCGTTACATGAAGAGAGAAGGACAATTGTGGATTAAAATATTTCCAGACAAACCTATTACTAAGAAACCTCTTGAAGTACGTATGGGTAAGGGTAAAGGAGCAGTTGAGTATTGGGCTGCTGTTGTTAAACCAGGAAGAATTATGTTTGAAGTTGGAGGAGTTCCATTGTCAGTTGCAAAAGAGGCTTTACGTCTTGCAGCTCAAAAACTTCCAGTAAAAACTAAGTTCGTCGTTGCTAGAGATTTCGAAGCATAATTAAATTTATATTATGAAACAATCAGAAATAAAAGATCTTTCTGCAGCGGAGTTGCAAGAAAAACTTAGTCAAACTAAGAAACTATATGCTGACCTAAAAATGGCTCACGCTATTTCTCCAATTGAAAACCCACTTCAAATTAGAAGTGTAAGAAGAACAGTTGCAAGATTAGCTACGGAGTTAACTAAAAGAGAGTTACAATAATTGTATTCTGCTGAAAGATGGAAGAAAAAAGAAATTTAAGAAAAGAAAGAATAGGTGTTGTTACTTCTAATAAAATGGATAAATCTATTGTTATTGCTGAAGTGAGAAAAGTAAAACACCCATTATACGGTAAGTTCGTGTTAAAAACTAAGAAATATGTTGCACACGACGAAACAAACGACTGTAACATTGGAGATACTGTAAGAATTAGCGAAACGCGTCCTTTGAGTAAAACGAAATGTTGGAGATTAGTTGAAATCTTAGAAAGAGCTAAATAATTATGGTACAACAAGAATCAAGACTAAAAGTAGCAGATAACACGGGAGCTAAAGAAGTTTTAACTATTCGTGTTTTAGGAGGTACTAAAAGAAGATATGCCTCTGTTGGTGACAAGATTGTAGTTTCTATCAAAGATGCAACTCCAAACGGAAACGTAAAAAAAGGAGCTGTTTCAACTGCAGTTGTTGTACGTACTAAAAAAGAAGTGAGAAGAGCTGATGGTTCTTATATCCGTTTCGATGACAATGCATGTGTTCTTTTGAATGCTGCAGGTGAAATGAGAGGAACTCGTGTTTTTGGTCCGGTAGCAAGAGAACTTCGTGAAAAACAATTCATGAAAATTGTATCATTAGCACCAGAAGTGCTTTAATTCGTTTTAAGATGATAAAGCTAAAAATAAAATCAGGAGATATCGTAAGGGTAATTGCCGGAGACCATAAAGGTGCTGAAGGTAAAGTTTTACGTGTTTACCGTGAAAAAAACAAAGCGATCGTTGAAGGTGTAAACCTGGTTTCAAAACATACTAAACCAAGTGCTAAAAACCCTCAAGGTGGTATCGTTAAGAAAGAGGCTTCTATTCAAATTTCTAACATTTCTCTAATTGATCCTAAAACTAAGGAAACAACTAGAGTTGGTATTAGAGTAGAAGGAGATAAGAAAGTAAGATTTTCAAAAAAATCTAATCAAGTACTATAGTAATGGCATATACACCTAGACTAAAAGAAGAATATAAGAGTAGGGTAATCTCTGCTCTTAAAGAAGAGTTCGGATATACAAACGTAATGCAAGTTCCAAAACTTGAAAAAATCGTTTTGAGCCGTGGAGTTGGTGCAGCTGTATCTGATAAAAAACTTATCGACTATGCAGTTGATGAGTTAACAAAGATCACTGGACAAAAAGCAGTATCTACAATTTCTAAGAAAGACGTTGCGTCTTTCAAATTAAGAAAAGGGATGCCTATTGGAGCAAAAGTTACCTTGCGTGGTGAAAGAATGTATGAGTTTTTAGATAGACTTGTTACTTCTGCTTTGCCGCGTGTTAGAGATTTTAGTGGTATCAAAGCTACTGGTTTTGACGGTAGAGGTAATTACAATCTTGGAGTTTTGGAGCAAATCATTTTCCCTGAAATTGATATTGATAAAGTAAACAAAATCTCAGGAATGGATATAACTTTTGTTACTACAGCAAAAACAGACAAGGAAGCAAAGTCATTATTGGCTGAATTAGGATTACCTTTTAAAAAGAATTAAGACATGGCTAAAGAATCAATGAAAGCCCGTGAGGTGAAAAGAGAGAAAACGGTAGCTAAGTACGCTGAAAAAAGAAAAGCTTTGCTTGAAGCTGGAGATTATGAAGGTCTACAAAAATTACCTAAAAATGCTTCGCCAGTTCGTTTGCACAATCGTTGTAAATTAACAGGTAGACCAAGAGGTTATATTCGTCAATTTGGTATTTCTCGTGTAACTTTTCGTGAGATGGCTAATAATGGATTAATTCCTGGAGTTAAAAAAGCGTCTTGGTAATCTCGCAATAAGTTATTACTTTTGCAAACCAAAAAATAATTTTAATTGATTAAAGGTTCGGGAAACGAGTGTTTCCCGAAAACCATAATCGCAATCAAATACATATGTATACAGATCCTATTGCAGATTATTTGACCAGAGTTCGTAACGCTGTGGCTGCAAACCACAAAGTTGTTGAAATTCCGGCTTCTAATCTAAAAAAAGAAATAACCAAGATCTTATTTGATCAAGGTTATATCTTGAGTTACAAATTTGAGGACAACTCTGTTCAGGGTTCAATCAAAATTGCTTTGAAGTATGATAAAGATACTAAAGAGCCTGTAATTAAAGATATCCAAAGAATTAGTAAACCAGGTTTACGTAAGTACGCTGGTGCTGCCAAATTACCAAGAATCCTTAACGGATTAGGAATTGCTATTGTTTCTACATCAAAAGGTTTGATGACAGGAAAACAAGCTAAGCAATTAAATGTAGGTGGTGAAGTAATTTGTTACGTATACTAATTTTAAAGACTAAATAAGATGTCAAGAATAGGTAAAAGCCCAATTGTAATCCCTGCTGGAGTAACTGTAGAAGTTAAAGACGGTATTATTACAGTAAAAGGAAAAAAAGGTCAACTAACTCAGGAGTTTTCGGACGTAACTGTAACAGTTGAAGGCGATCAAGCTTTAGTAGAAAGATCGTCTGATCATAAAGACCAAAGAGCAAAACACGGATTGTACAGATCATTGATTAGTAATATGATTGTTGGTGTATCTGAAGGTTTTACAAAAGAACTTGAATTAGTTGGAGTTGGTTATAGAGCTTCAAACCAAGGTCAAAAGTTAGATTTAGCTCTTGGATATTCTCACAATATTGTTTTGGAAGTTGCTCCTGAAGTAGTGGTAGAAACAATATCTGAAAAAGGAAAAAACCCTATCGTAAAATTAACATCATTTGATAAACAACTTTTAGGACAGGTTGCTGCGAAAATCAGAGGTTTCCGTAAGCCTGAGCCATACAAAGGAAAAGGTGTTAAATTTGTGGGTGAAGTATTAAGAAGAAAAGCAGGTAAATCAGCTTAAAAAATAAGATTATGTCATTAACAAAATCTGATAGAAGACAGAGAATTAGATTCAGAATTAGAAAATCGATTAGCGGTACTGCTGCTAACCCTAGATTATCTGTATTTAGAAGTAATAAGGAAATTTACGCTCAACTTATTGATGATGTAAATGGAGTTACTTTATTAGCTGCATCTTCAAGAGAAAAAGAAATAGGAAAAGGTACTAACGTGGAAGTAGCGGCTGCAGTTGGAAAACTAGTTGCTGAAAAAGCGTTGAAAGCCGGGATTGATACCATTACTTTTGACAGAGGTGGTTATTTATATCACGGTCGTATTAAATCATTAGCAGAAGGCGCAAGAGCCGCTGGACTTAAATTCTAATATATTATGTCTAAATACAAAAATGTAGAATTGGTAAAACCTAGTGGTCTTGAACTTAAAGATCGTCTGGTAAGTGTTAATCGTGTTACTAAGGTTACAAAAGGAGGTAGAGCTTTCGGTTTTTCTGCTATTGTAGTTGTAGGTGATGAAAACGGAGTAGTTGGTCATGGATTAGGAAAATCTAAAGATGTTTCTGAAGCAATAGCGAAAGCAGTAGAAGATGCTAAGAAAAATTTAGTAAAAATTCCTTTGAATGGACAATCTGTTCCTCACGAACAAAAGGGAAAATTTGGTGGTGCTCGTGTATTTTTAATTCCTGCTTCTCATGGTACAGGAGTTATCGCTGGTGGAGCTGTTCGTTCAGTTCTTGAATCAGTAGGTATTCATGATGTATTGTCTAAATCTCAGGGATCATCAAATCCTCATAACGTAGTAAAAGCAACTTTTGATGCTTTATTGCAAATGAGAAGCGCTCATACTGTTGCAAGACAGAGAGGTGTTTCTTTAGAAAAAGTTTTTAAAGGTTAATTCAAGGAAATTATGGCTAAATTATTAGTAAAACAAGTAAGGAGCAAAATCAACTGTCCTCTTTCTCAAAAGAGAGGTTTGGAAGCTTTGGGTCTACGTAAAATGGGACAAGTTGTAGAGCATGATTCAAATCCTGCTATCCTTGGGATGATAAACAAAGTTAAACACTTAGTTTCTGTTGAAGAAGCTAAATAACAAATACTGTTATGAATTTAAGTAACTTAAAACCAGCTGAAGGGTCAACACACAATCAAAATAAAAGATTAGGTAGAGGAGAAGGTTCTGGAAAAGGTGGTACTTCTGCAAGAGGTCACAAAGGAGCAAAATCTCGTTCTGGTTATTCTAAAAAGATTGGTTTTGAAGGAGGTCAAATGCCACTTCAAAGACGTGTACCTAAGTTTGGTTTCACAAACATCAATCGTAAAGAATACGAAGGTGTTAATTTAGATACACTTCAATTATTAGTAGACAATGGTGTGATTACTGATTCTGTATCTATGGCAGACTTCGTGGCAAACCGTTTGGCTACAAAGAATGAAATCGTTAAGATTTTAGGTAGAGGAGAATTGAAGGCAAAATTAAAAGTAACTGCTCACAAATTTACTGCTACTGCAAAAGCTGCTATTGAGGCTGCTGGTGGAGAGGCTGTAACAATATAATTTTTCTATTGTATGAAGAAATTTATTGAATCAATAAGTAATGTTTGGAAAATCGAAGAACTGAAAAATAGAATCTTAATTACATTAGGATTGCTTTTAGTATATCGTTTTGGAGCACACGTTACGCTTCCAGGAATTGATGCAACTCAATTGACTGGTTTAGCGGGACAAACTAAAAATGGTTTAGGATCTATCTTAGACATGTTCACCGGAGGTGCTTTCTCTAAAGCTTCAGTTTTTGCTTTAGGAATTATGCCTTACATTTCTGCTTCTATTGTTGTTCAGTTAATGGGAATTGCGATTCCATATTTGCAAAAACTTCAAAATGATGGAGAAAGCGGTAGAAAAAAGATTAATCAAATTACCCGTTGGTTAACTATTGCTATTACATTGGTTCAAGGTCCGACTTACATCTATAATTTATACAGAACACTTCCTAGTAATGCTTTTTTACTAGGGTTTAACTCTCCTGAGTTTTTGTTTTCTTCTGTTATTATCTTGGTTACAGGTACAATTTTTGCTATGTGGCTTGGAGAAAAAATTACTGATAAGGGGATTGGAAATGGAATTTCATTATTGATTATGGTTGGTATTTTAGCTCGTTTACCACAAGCTTTTATACAAGAATTTACGACCAGAGTTACTAATAACAATGGTGGTCCAATGTTGTTGGTTATTGAAATTATTGTATGGTTGTTGGTTATTATCTCTTGTGTATTACTTACAATGGCAGTACGTAGAATTCCGGTTCAATATGCTCGTCGTACAACAACTGGAGATTATGAGCAGGATTTGGCTGGTGGTAACAGACAATGGATACCGCTGAAACTGAATGCTTCTGGAGTTATGCCAATCATCTTTGCTCAGGCAATTATGTTTATACCTGCTGCTGTCGCAGGATTGTCTAAATCAGATACATCACAATCTATTGTTGGAACATTTAGTAATATGTTTGGGTTTTGGTATAATTTTGTTTTTGCAACTTTAATTATTGTATTCACATTCTTCTATACTGCGATTACAGTACCTACTAACAAAATGGCCGATGATTTAAAAAGAAGTGGTGGTTTTATCCCAGGTGTTAGGCCGGGTGCTGAAACTTCAGACTTTCTTGATAAAGTGATGTCTTTAATAACTTTTCCAGGATCTTTATTTCTTGCTCTAATTGCTGTGTTTCCAGCTATTGTTGTAAGTGTTATGGATGTACAACAATCTTGGGCAATGTTTTTTGGAGGTACCTCTTTAATAATTATGGTTGGTGTTGCAATAGATACTATTCAGCAGATCAATTCATACTTGTTAAATAAACATTATGATGGTTTAATGAAGACTGGTAAAAATAGAAAAGCGGTAGCTTAATATATTTATGGCAAAACAATCAGCAATAGAACAAGACGGATCAATCATTGAAGCATTGTCAAATGCGATGTTCCGTGTAGAGTTAGAAAATGGACATATTGTAATTGCTCATATTTCTGGTAAAATGCGTATGCATTACATCAAATTATTACCTGGTGATAAAGTGAAACTGGAAATGAGCCCTTATGATTTGTCAAAAGCAAGAATTACTTATCGATATTAAAGGATAATTACTATGAAAGTTAGAGCATCAGTAAAAAAGAGAAGTGCCGAGTGCATTATCGTGCGTAGAAAAGGGAGACTGTACGTAATAAACAAAAAGAATCCTAGATTTAAACAAAGACAAGGATAATTATGGCAAGAATAGCAGGGGTAGATATCCCAAAAAACAAAAGAGGTGTTATTGCACTTACCTATATTTTCGGATTAGGAAAAAGTAGAGCTATTGAGATTTTAGAAAAAGCTCAGGTTAGCCAGGATAAAAAAGTTCAAGATTGGAATGATGACGAGATCGGAGCAATTCGTGATGCGGTTTCATTTTACAAAATTGAAGGAGAATTACGTTCTGAGGTTTCTTTGAACATCAAACGTTTAATGGATATTGGTTGTTATAGAGGTATCCGTCACAGATCTGGACTTCCATTAAGAGGACAAAGAACTAAAAATAACTCTAGAACAAGAAAAGGTAAAAGAAAAACTGTTGCTAACAAGAAAAAAGCAACTAAATAATAAGTAATATGGCTAAAGCAACTGCAAAAAAACGTAAAGTTATCGTTGAATCAACGGGTGAAGCTCATATTTCTGCCACTTTCAACAATATTATTATTTCTTTGACAAACAAGAAAGGCGAAGTTATTTCTTGGTCTTCAGCTGGTAAAATGGGATTCAGAGGTTCTAAAAAGAATACTCCGTATGCAGCTCAAATGGCAGCAGAAGATTGTAGTAAAGTAGCTCTAGAGGCTGGACTGAAAAAAGTTAAGGTTTATGTAAAAGGACCAGGAAACGGACGTGAGTCTGCTATTCGTTCTATTCATAACGGTGGAATTGAAGTTACAGAGATTATCGATGTTACTCCAATGCCACATAACGGATGTCGTCCTCCAAAAAGACGTAGAGTTTAATAATATTATTTAAGTATAACAAGGTAGAATAACGATTATCGAAGGATATGACCTGAATTCATAATCTCTACCTTAAATTAATTTTTTAGAAATGGCAAGATATACTGGTCCTAAAACTAGAATTGCTCGTAAATTTGGCGAGGCAATATTCGGAGATGACAAATCTTTCGAAAAAAGAAATTACCCTCCTGGACAACACGGGATGGCTAAAAAAAGAGGTAAAAAATCTGAATATGCTGTTCAGTTGATGGAAAAGCAAAAAGCTAAATATTCTTATGGAATTTTAGAAAAACAATTCAGAGGTTTATTTAAAAAAGCATCAGCTACTAAAGGTGTTACTGGTGAGGTTCTTTTACAATTATGTGAAGCAAGATTGGATAATGTCGTTTTTAGAATGGGAATTGCTCCATCTCGTAGAGGTGCAAGACAATTAGTTTCTCACAGACACATTACTGTAAATGGTGAAGTTGTAAATATTCCGTCTTACCACCTTAAGCCTGGTGATAAAGTTGCAGTTCGTGAAAAATCTAAATCTTTAGAAGCTATCGAACGTTCTTTGTCAAATTCAAGTCATGTTTATGAATGGATTACTTGGAACAATGATCTTAAAGAAGGAACTTTCGTTTCTGTACCTGCAAGACTTCAAATTCCAGAAAACATTAAAGAACAATTAATCGTAGAGTTGTACAACAAATAATAATTGACTTAGTCGAAATTTATGGCAATATTTAATTTTCAAAAGCCCGATAAAGTTATCATGATCGATTCAACCGATTTTGAAGGTAAATTCGAATTTAGACCTTTAGAGCCTGGTTATGGATTGACAGTTGGTAATGCACTTAGAAGAGTTTTGCTTTCAGCGTTAGAAGGTTATGCAATTACATCTGTTCGTATCGAAGGTGTAGATCATGAGTTTTCTACTATTTCAGGTGTTGTTGAGGACGTTACAGAAATTATCCTTAATCTTAAACAAGTACGTTTCAAACGTCAGATTGAAGATATCGATAATGAATCAGTTACTATTTCTGTTTCTGGTAAAGACCAATTAACAGCAGGCGATTTTCAAAAATTTATCTCAGGTTTCCAAGTTCTGAACCCAGACCTTGTTATCTGTAATTTAGATTCTAAAATCAAATTGAACTTCGATTTAACAATCGAGAAAGGTAGAGGATACGTTCCTGCTGAAGAGAACAAAAAACAGAATGCTGCAATTGGAACAATTTTTACAGATTCTATTTTTACTCCGGTAAAAAATGTAAAATATGCAATCGAAAATTTCCGTGTAGAGCAAAAGACAGATTACGAAAAATTAGTTTTTGAAATTAAAACTGATGGATCTATCAATCCAAAAGATGCTCTTACTGAAGCTGCTAAAGTTTTAATTCACCATTTCATGTTGTTTTCTGATGAAAGAATTACACTTGAGGCTGACGAAATTGCACAAACAGAATCGTATGATGAAGAGTCATTGCATATGAGACAATTGCTTAAAACTAAGCTTGTTGATATGGATTTATCTGTGAGAGCATTAAATTGCTTGAAAGCGGCTGAAGTTGATACACTTGGTGATTTAGTATCGTTCAATAAAAATGACCTAATGAAATTCCGTAATTTCGGTAAAAAATCTTTAACTGAACTTGATGAACTTGTTGCAGTGAAGAATTTGACTTTCGGAATGGATTTAGCTAAATACAAATTAGATAAAGAATAAACCACTTCGTATTTTGCTCTCCAAAGAGGATAGAAGCAAGATGAAGGTTTTAAAAAACACGTCATGAGACACGGAAAAAAAATCAATCACTTAAGCAGACAGACTGGACATAGAAAAGCTATGTTGGCTAATATGGCTTGTTCTCTTATCGAGCACAAACGTATTAACACTACTGTTGCTAAAGCTAAAGCGCTTAAACAATTCGTTGAGCCTTTAATTACAAAGTCAAAAGAGGATACGACTCACAATCGTCGTATTGTTTTTGCTTACTTACGTAACAAATACGCTGTAACTGATTTGTTCAGAGATGTTGCTGCTAAAGTAGGTGACCGTCCAGGAGGATACACACGTATCATTAAAGTTGGAAATCGTTTGGGAGATAACGCTGATATGGCGATGATCGAACTTGTTGACTTCAATGAACTTTACAACGGAGGTAAAAAAGAAGTTAAAAAAGCTAAAAGCCGTCGTGGTGGTAAAGCTAAAAAAGCTGAAACTGCTGCTCCAGAAGCTCCTGCTGCTGAAACAGAAACGACTACTGAAGCTTCTGAATAATTATGAAAGTAATCATTCTATAAAAATCAAGGATAAACTAATTTTTAGTTTATCCTTTTTTTTTGATTTTTTTAAAGCTGTAAAAATCTAACTTATTTAAAATGATCGGTTTTATTTTTACGATTGAAAGTTTTAAAAAATCTTGGAGGGGCTATTTTAAAGAAGTAAATTTGCAAAATATCTAATTACAAATGAGGTTTTACTTCATACACAATTAAAAAAACAATACAAATTAAGGAATGAAATACACAACACGACAAAGCGCCATTTTATTACTAAGTGATGGAACTATTTTTCATGGAAAGTCTATCGGTATTAGCGGTAAAACTTTTGGTGAAGTTTGTTTTAATACTGGAATGACTGGATACCAAGAGATCTTTACTGATCCTTCTTATTATGGTCAAATTATGGTTACTACGAATCCGCATATTGGGAATTATGGTATAAATGATTTAGAAGTTGAATCAGATAGCGTGAAGATTGCTGGTTTAGTTTGTAAAAATTTTAGTTTTAATTATTCTAGAGCTGGGGCTTCTGGAAGTTTGGAAGATTATTTTACCAAACAAAATCTAATCTGTATTTCTGATGTAGACACTAGAGCTTTAGTAAGTTATATTCGTGATAATGGAGCAATGAATGCTGTTATCTGTACAGATGGGACTTCAATTGAAGATCTTAAAAAGGAATTGGCAAACGTTCCAAATATGGAAGGTCTTGAATTGGCATCAAAAGTATCTACAAAAGAACCTTATTTTGTTGGAGATGAAAATGCTACGTATAAAATTTCTGCGTTAGATCTAGGAATAAAAAAGAACATTTTAAGAAACTTCGCGAAAAGAGATTGCTATATTAAGGTATTTCCTTATAATACAACTTATGAGGAATTAAGCGCATTTAATCCTGATGGATATTTCTTGTCTAACGGACCTGGAGATCCAGACCCTCTTTACGGAGTAATAGAGGTTGCTAAAAATATTATTTCAGATAATAAACCTTTGTTTGGAATTTGTTTAGGACACCAAATCATTGCTTTAGCAAATGGCGTCCAAACTTATAAAATGTTTGGAGGACACCGCGGGATTAATCATCCAGTAAAAAATCTTCTTACAGGTAAAGGTGAGATTACTTCTCAAAATCACGGTTTTGCTGTAAAAAGAGAAGCTTTAGATGGGCATGCTGAGCTGGAGCTTACTCATATACACCTTAACGATGATACTGTTGCGGGGATGAGAATGAAAAACAAGAATTGCTTTTCAGTTCAATATCATCCAGAAGCTAGCCCAGGGCCACATGATTCGTCATATTTGTTTGACCAATTTGTGGAGAATATTAAAAGAAGTAAGGTCTAAAACGATGTAGTTAATAAATAAAGATGTTTAATGTCTAAAATGCATTTATAGTATTAAATATTTTTATAATTTCGAAAAAAAATATAATTTATTAATAAAAAACAAAAATAATGAGTATTATAATTAAAGTTCACGCAAGACAAATTCTTGATTCTAGAGGGAATCCTACTATTGAGGTAGATGTAGTAACTGAAAATGGAGTTTTAGGTAGAGCTGCGGTTCCATCTGGAGCTTCAACTGGAGAGCACGAAGCTGTTGAATTACGTGATGGAGGTAAGGCTTATCTAGGTAAAGGTGTTTTGAATGCAGTGAATAATGTAAATACTATTATTGCTGAAGAATTGGTTGGGACTTCTGTTTTCGAACAAAATACAATTGACCAATTAATGATTGATTTAGATGGAACTCCAAATAAATCTAAATTAGGAGCTAATGCTATTTTAGGTGTTTCTTTAGCTGCTGCAAAAGCTGCTGCTAACGAACTTGGCTTGCCATTATACAGATACGTAGGTGGTGTTTCTGCTAATACGTTACCAGTTCCAATGATGAATATCATCAATGGTGGTTCTCACTCTGATGCGCCTATCGCATTCCAAGAGTTTATGATTTTCCCAGTAAAAGCAACTTCTTTTACGCATGCAATGCAAATGGGAACTGAAATTTTTCACAACTTGAAAAAAGTATTACACGATAGAGGTTTAAGTACAGCAGTAGGTGATGAAGGAGGTTTCGCTCCAAACTTAGCTGGTGGAACTGAAGATGCTTTAGATACTATTAAATTAGCAGTTGAAAAAGCTGGTTATTCTTTCGGCGACGAAATTATGATCGCTCTTGACTGTGCTGCTTCTGAGTTTTATGTAAATGGTAAATACGATTACACTAAATTTGAAGGGGAAACAGGAAAAATCAGAACTTCTGAAGAACAAGCTCAGTACTTAGCTGAACTTGCTGCTAAATATCCAATTATCTCTATCGAAGACGGTATGTACGAAGATGACTGGGATGGATGGAAAGCTTTAACTGAAAAAATTGGTGATAAAGTTCAATTAGTAGGTGATGATTTATTTGTTACTAATGTTGCTCGATTGTCAACTGGTATTGAAAAAGGTATTGCTAATTCTATTTTGGTGAAAGTAAACCAAATTGGCACTTTAACTGAAACTATTGCAGCGGTAAACATGGCGAAAAACGCTGGTTATACATCTGTAATGTCTCACCGTTCAGGAGAAACAGAAGATAATACAATTGCTGATTTAGCTGTTGCTTTGAATTGTGGACAAATTAAAACCGGATCTGCTTCTCGTTCTGATCGTATGGCTAAATACAATCAATTATTAAGAATTGAAGAAGAATTGGGAAGTACTGCTTATTTTCCGGGGTTAAGTGCTTTTAAAATCAAATAATTTAAAGAGTTATATAGTATAATCGAGCCATTCGTGTAAACGGATGGCTTTTTTTTGGAGTTTTAACAAATTCATAGTATTATTCCTTTTTTAATTAGTGTTAAATTCCTTAGATTTGATAAATTATTATTTTAAAGAATTATTTCCCATATATTATGTCAAAAATAGCTACATTAGAAGTAGATGGTAAGAAAGTTGAACTTCCGGTAATCACAGGAAGTGAAAATGAATCGGCTATCGATATTAACAAATTACGTGACTTAACTGGTATTATTACTATTGATCCTGGTTATAAAAACTCTGGCTCTTGCAAAAGTGAAATAACTTTCTTAGATGGAGAATTAGGAATTCTGCGTTACAGAGGGTATTCAATAGAAGAATTAGCTGAAAAGGCTAGTTTTTTAGAAACTTCTTATCTTTTAATTTTTGGAGAGTTGCCAACTGCTCAGCAATTAGAACAATTTGAAAATGACATCAAAAAACATTCTTTGGTGAACGAAGAAATGAAAAATATTATTGATGGTTTTCCAAAAACGGCACACCCAATGGGGGTTCTGTCAGCTTTAACTAGTGCATTAACGGCATTCAATCCAAAAGCTGTTAATGTTGATAATGACAAAGAAATGTATGAGGCTATCTGTAAAATGATGTCTAAGTTTCTTGTGATTGCAACATGGACATATAGAAAGTCAATGGGGTATCCTTTAAATTACTATGATAATACAAAAGGGTATGTAGAAAACTTTATGCAGTTGATGTTTCAATTGCCTACCGGGCCTTACAAAGCAAGTCCAGTTGTTATTGATGCGTTGGATAAATTATTTATTTTACATGCTGATCACGAACAAAACTGTTCAACATCTACAGTAAGAATGGTTGGTTCATCGCATGCAGGTTTATATGCTTCTATTTCTGCAGGAGTTTCTGCTCTTTGGGGACCTCTTCATGGTGGTGCAAACCAGGCAGTTCTTGAGATGCTAGAAGATATTAATAAAGATGGTGGAGATACTGATAAATTTTTAGCGAAAGCAAAAGATAAAAATGACCCATTCCGTTTAATGGGATTCGGGCATAGAGTTTATAAAAACTTTGATCCAAGAGCTAAAATTATCAAAAAAGCAGCTAAAGAAGTTTTAGAAACGTTAGGTGTTGAAGATCCGATTTTAGATATTGCAAGAAAACTAGAAACAGCAGCTCTTGAAGATGATTACTTTAAATCAAGAAACCTATATCCAAACGTTGATTTTTACTCTGGAATTATTTACAGAGCATTAGGGATTCCAACTGACATGTTTACTGTTATGTTTGCTATTGGAAGATTGCCGGGTTGGATTGCACAATGGAAAGAAATGCGTGAAAATAAAGAACCAATTGGACGACCAAGACAAATTTATACAGGTCATCCATTGAGAGAGTTTAAATCTAATAAATAATCATATTGAAAGCTTCACTTAACTGTGGGGCTTTTTTTTATATTTGCAACAAAATCTAATAATTATGTTGCAATTAAATATTAAGAACGAAACTTCAAGACTCCGTGCAGTAGTTTTGGGTTCTGCTGTTCAAAATGGGCCAACTCCGTCAATTGAGGAAGCTTATGATCCTAAATCATTGGAACATATTAAAGCAGGTACTTATCCTCTTGAAAAGGATATGGTTGTTGAAATGGAAGCTTTTAATGCTGTTTTTCAAAGATATGGAATTAATGTTTATCGTCCGGAAACGATAGAAAATTACAATCAAATTTTTGCCAGAGATATTGGTTTTGTAATTGGTGATGTGTTTGTCAAATCAAACATTTTGCCTGACAGAGAACACGAACTTGATGCAATACAGTATGTAATTGATCAAATTGATCCTTTAAAAGTGATTCGCCCTCCAGAGGAAGTTCATATTGAAGGCGGGGATGTTATGCTTTGGAATGATCATATTTTTATTGGGACTTATAAAGGGAGTGATTATAAAGATTACATAACTGCAAGAACCAACATGCACGGAGTGAATTATATTAAAAATTTGTTTCCGAATAAAATTGTAAAAGAGTTTGATCTGGTCAAATCCAAAATTGAAGCCCGTGACAATGCTTTACATTTAGACTGTTGTTTTCAGCCTGTTGGAAAAGATAAAGGGATTATTTATAAGAGAGGCTTTCGCGAAGAAGCTGATTATATGTATTTGGTAAAACTTTTTGGTAAAGAAAATTTATTTCATATAGAAAGAAATGAAATGTATAATATGTTTTCTAATGTATTCTCAATCGATGAAAATATTGTAGTTTCTGAGAAGAATTTTACCAGATTAAACAACTGGTTACGGGCTAAAGGTTTTATAGTTGAAGAAATTCCGTATGCTGAAATCGCAAAGCAGGAAGGATTGCTGAGATGCTCAACTTTGCCATTGATTAGAGATTAATGTTTTAGGTTTATATTGTTTAATTTATACTTTAACCTGAAACCTGAATAAAAAATATAAAAATTATGAAACAAACAACTAATGCAATAGTGATGATACGTCCGGTTGCATTCAGAATGAATGAGCAAACAGCTGTAAACAACTATTATCAAAAAGTATTGGAAGGGCTTTTGCCAAGCACAGTAAATGCAAAAGCGCGACAGGAATTTGATGTTTTTGTAGAAAAACTAAGAGCAGTTGGTGTTGATGTTACAGTGGTAGAAGATACATTAGAAACAGATACACCGGATAGTATTTTTCCAAACAACTGGATTTCTTTTCATGAAAATGGAGAAGTAGCATTATATCCAATGTTTGCTCAAAATCGTCGTCAGGAACGTCGGGAAGATATTTTGGATGTTTTAGAAGAAAAAGGTTTTGAGATTAGCGATATCATGGACTATACATCTGCAGAAGAAGATAATATTTTTCTTGAGGGAACAGGAAGTTTACTTTTAGACAGAGCTAACGGAAAAGCATATTGCGCATTATCACCTCGCGCAGATGAGGAATTGGTTATCGAATTCTGTGAAGATTTTGACTATGCTCCGGTAATTTTTGAAGCTTTTCAAACGGTAGATGGCGAACGCAAACTCATCTATCATACTAATGTAATGATGTGTATAGGTGAAACATTTGCGGTCATTTGTGCGGATAGTATTGATGATAAAAAGGAGCGTAAAATGGTTTTGGAAAACCTGAAAGCAGACAATAAAGAAATCATTTTGATTACGGAAGCGCAAGTGAATAACTTTGCAGGTAATATGTTAGAGGTACGAGGTAAGAATGATAAAAAATATATTGTTATGAGTACATCAGCGCATCAGAGTCTGACTGAAAAACAAATTAAACAATTAGAAAAGCATGCTGAAATTTTAAGTTCAAGTTTAGACACGATTGAAGCTTGTGGAGGCGGGAGTGCAAGGTGCATGATGGCTGAAGTTTTTTTGCCAAGAAGCTAATTTAATTTAAAATTCCAAATTCCTAGAACTGAACTACAGTTTTGGAGTTTGGAATTTCATATTTAAAAATATCTGAAGAATCTACATCAGATTTCCTTTTACGATATTAATTATAGAACTCACTATATATTGAATTCCTATGGCAATTACGATAAAACCGATTATTCTGGAAATAGCGACAATACCTGAAGCTCCTAAAATACGGGCCAAGTAATGTGCACTTTTTAGAATAATAAAAATTGTTATTGAAATTGCCAAAATAGCTAAGCTTGAAATAACTATTTCTCCCATTTCATGGTGCTCCTGATAAAAAGCAATTAATAAAGAAATAGATCCAGGTCCTGCCAGCATCGGAATTGCTAATGGGGTTAATGCAATGTCATTTCTCTTTTGTGCATCGTTTTCAATCTTTTTGTTAATTCCTCTTTTCTTGCTGATTTTTCCGGATAACAATGAAAAACCTGAGTTTAAAATCACAAGCCCGCCTGCAATACGAAGTGCATCAATACTGATTCCGAAAAAAGTCAGTACATATTGTCCAATAAAAAAAGAAACAATCAAAATGATAAAAACGTTAATAGCAGTCCATAAAGAAATTCTGGATCGTTCACCGTCAGTGTCATCATGAGTAAGTCCTACAAAGATAGGTACAGTCCCAATTGGATTTAAAACAGAGAAAAGAGCAGCAAATAAATAAATGAATAAATCCATAACGTGTTTAATTGGTAAGTAAAAGTAATTAAATTTTAAGATTTTGTTCTAGAATGACGTTAGGATATTGTATTTTTTTCCTTATTGTTTCTAAATGAATAAAGAACAGAAAATTCGAGCTTTTTGATTACTTTTGTGATATATTCAAAAATAATGAAAAATAAAAAAACTTTGGTTCTTGGGGCCACAACAAAACCGGAACGTTATGCTTTTAGAGCAATAAACATACTGACTCAAAAAGGGCATACTGTTTTGGCAATAGGTCAGAATGCCGGAGAAGTTGCGGGAGTAAAAATCCATACTAAGGCTATTCCAGTCACTAATATAGATACAGTCACTTTATATTTAAATCCGGTTCGTCAGCGTGATTACTATAATTATATTGTAGAGGCACAGCCTAAGAGGGTAATTTTTAATCCAGGGACTGAGAATCCTGAGCTGTATCAATTGCTTGAGCTTAATAATATTAAAATTGAAGTTGCCTGTACATTAGTTTTATTAGCAACAAATCAATATTAATTTTTTTTAGAAGCTATTTCCTGCTGTACACTATATCTTTTGCGCTGAACCCCGGCACAAAAGGATGTCTTTTCCATCAGGGCTAGAAATAAAGTTTATGAAAAACTTCGTGTCAGCAGATACAATATGTAAGTTTTTTCGATCCTCCAATTAAACCATTTAAATATTACTTTTGTTTCATGGAATTTTCATCGAAATTAATAGAAAAAGCAGTTAATGAAATGTCGCAATTGCCGGGAATAGGTAAACGTACAGCATTGCGTTTGGTGCTTCATTTATTAAAACAGCCAAAAGAACAAACAGTTTTTTTATCACAGGCATTATTAAATATGCGTAAAGATATTGAATTTTGCGAAAATTGTCATAACATTTCGGATACAAAGCTTTGTGGGATTTGCGCTAATTCGGCTAGAAATCATCAGACCATTTGTGTTGTTGAAGATATCAGGGATGTAATGGCTATTGAAAATACAGGACAATATAAAGGGGTTTATCATGTTTTGGGGGGGAAGATTTCCCCTATAGAAGGAGTTGGGCCAGGTCAGCTAAATATCACAACTTTGGTAGAAAAAGTAAAGTTGGGGAAAGTTGTCGAAATTATATTTGCCTTAAGTTCAACAATGGAGGGTGACACAACAAATTTTTATATTTATAAACAAATTGCTGATTCTGAAATTACAATTTCTACAATTGCAAGGGGGATTTCAGTAGGAGATGAATTAGAATATGCGGATGAAATTACACTTGGCCGTAGTATTTTACACCGTGTACCTTTCGAAAAAACATTTAGAAACAATTAATAAATACAAATTAAGTAAGATTTTCTGAAAATTGCAGGAATAGCTATATTTGCTTATAAAATTTTAAAAATGACAAAAAACTGTTTTTATTTATTACTGATTAGTACGTTTTTTACATCATGTATTCCAGTAAAAGATTTAGTGTATTTACAGGATACAGGAACAGCCGGAAATGAAACTACCGTTTCTGCGGTTGAATCAAAACCTTACAGATTACAAGTTAATGATGTTTTAAGTATAGATATTAAAGCAATAGATCCTAAGTTGGTTGCTATTTTTAAGTCTTCAGAAACTTCAAATACAAGTGGAGCTAAATCAGAATCTGAATTGTATTTTAATGGATTTGTCATTGATGATCATGGAAATATAAGAATGCCAATTTTAGGCGAAATTAATGTAATTGGATATACACTTGAAGAAGTACGTGTCAAAATTGAAAAAAAACTACTTGAAGAATACTTTAAAACAGAAGCCAATATATTTGTTACCGTTAAATTAGGAGGTTTCAGATATACAATAAACGGTGAAGTAGGAAGTACAGGTACTAAAATATTATTTAAGGAACATGTAAACATTATGGAAGCAATTGCAAATGCGGGTGATATTACTACTGTTGGTGATCGCAAAGCGGTGACTGTAATACGTCAAACACCAACAGGTGTTCAGATGAATGATGTTGACTTAACAGATGTAAATGTAATGAAATCACCTTATTATTACTTGCAACCGAATGATTATGTGTATGTAAAACCATTGAAGCAAAAAACTTGGGGAACAGGGCAAACCGGTATTCAGTCAATAGGCACTATAATAACTTTATTGTCATTGGCTACAACGGTATACTTAATTATCAAAAATTAACTAAACTCAAGAGATGTTAGATATAAAAGATTTTTCCATTTTTGAAAATCATTCAAGTTTTGATTTTAAAGGATTTTTGCTAAAAATTTTTGGGTATTGGAAATTGTTTCTGGCCAGTTTAATTATTGCGTTTACCATAGCTTATCAGGTTAATATTCGAAAAGAAAAGATTTATAACATGAAAACTTTAATTTCGATTAAAGAAGAAAGTAATCCTTTTTTTACTTCAAATACAAGTTTGGTTTTTAACTGGGGTGGTATTTCAGATCAGGTAAGTGGTATTTCTACTATTCTGCAATCCAGGTCTCACAATGAATTAGTGGTAGATAAATTACAGTATTATATAGATTATCTTGAAAAAGGAGAGTATAATATGATTGATGTTTATGGGGCCGTACCATTTTATGTTAACATTGATAAAACAAAACCTCAATTAGCGGGGACATTAATTAGTATTAAATTTTTAAGTCCAAATGAATATGAAATTAGGATTCCGTTTGAGAATAATTCGGTTTCACTAATTACATATTCTAATAATAGTTATAGCAATACAACAGTTCAGCCTGTTGAATTTGTTAAAAAATATAAAGTTGGTGAAAAAGTTGTGTTGCCATTTTTGAATTTGAATTTAGAAATAACCGATAATCCTGGCTATTATACTGGAAGAGAGTATTTTGTTAGATTTAATGATTTTGATGCAATAGTTTCCCGATATAGAGGAATTGGCGTGGAAGCTGATGAAAAAGCCGGTTCTATTCTTACATTGTCCCTACAAGGTACAAATAAAGCCAGAATGGTTGAATATTTGAATTCGACTGTTAGAATGCTAATCAAGATGCAATTAGATGGTAAAAATCAATTCGCTACAAATACAATAGCCTTTATTGATAGTACATTAGTGGCAATGGAATCTCAGTTAAAAGAAACTGGAAATGAACTTAAATCTTTCAGAAAGGATAAAAATATATATGAAATAGAAGAAGGGGGAGAAAAGGTTTCTGAGAAGATTCTCAATTTTGATGTTGAAAGAGATGCATTAACACGCAAAATTGCCTATTACAATTCTTTAAAAGCATATTTAAAAAATAGCGTTGATTATTCTAAACTACCTGCGCCAACTGTTGCAGGAATTGAAGATCCAAATATCGTTACAAACGTCTCGAAAATTATTGCTTTATCCGCTCAGAGATCTGAAATGGCATATGCTGTTAAAAGCGATAAAATTTTTAAAGATTTTGATAATCAAATGGTAGCTGTGAAAAATGTTTTACTCGAAAACATAGCATCTGCCAAGTCATCTTTACAATATGATTTAGCTTTAGTTAACAACAAGATCGGCGAAGCTGAGAGTAGTATTAAAAAACTTCCGGAGGAACAACAAGAATTATTGAAAATCAAAAGGAAGTATGATTTAAGCGATAATATCTATAGTACATTTCTTCAAAAAAGAAATGAAGCAGAGATTGTAAAGGCATCTAATTTATCTGATATACATTTTATAGATAGTGCAAAAGATATAGGCGGAGGATTGATTGGGCCAAAAACTTCTGTGAATTATGTATTAGCTTTGTTTTTAGGTATCTTGGTTCCATTAATTATTGTTTTCCTGCTTTTTTTTATTAATAATACGATTCAAAATGCCGATGATATTAGCAGACAAACACAAATTCCATTAATAGGAGTTGTAGGTATTAATAAAGAAAATACCAGTTTAGCAGTTTTTCAAAAACCAAAATCGGCCTTATCTGAAGCTTTTAGAGGTATTCGTTCCTCGCTGCAGTTTATGTATAAAAAAAGGCAATTAGACGGAGCAAAAACATTAATGATTACATCTTCAATTAGTGGAGAAGGAAAAACATTCTGCTCAATTAATATTGCAACAGTTTTTGCATTGAGTGAAAAAAAGACAGTGATAATAGGAATGGATTTAAGAAAACCAAGATTGGCGGACGAATTCAATTTGGTAAATCAATACGGTGTTGTCAATTATTTGATAAAGCAAAAGACTCTTTCTGAAATTGTAAATAAAACTCAGATTCCATATCTTGATGTTATTCTTTCTGGACCAATCCCCCCTAATCCTTCAGAATTAATTATAAGTGAAGTAATGGGCGAATTAATAGAAGAGCTTAAAAGAACATATGATTATATAATACTTGATACGCCTCCTGTTGGACTTGTTTCGGATGCACTGGAATTAATGCAGTTTAGTGATGTTACCTTGTATGTGGTGAGACAGAATTATTCAAAAAAAGAAATGATAACTTTACTAAACAACCGGGTTAAAAGGGGGGAGTTAAGTAATGTCAGCATTATTTTAAATGGTTTTGAAAACAAAGCAAAATATGGATCTGCATATGGTTATGGATATTATGGGGGTTATGGGGCATATTCAAATGGTTATCATGATGAGGAAAAAAAAGTATGGTTTCCTAAAAGTATTTTTAAAAGATTTAAAAAGCAATAATTTAAAATAGATGAAATTGAACGCTCAAAGTACTATTTTAATAACAGGCGGGGCAGGTTTTATTGGCTCTAATCTATGTGAGTATTTTTTAAAATCCGGACAAAAAGTAATTTGTTTAGATAATTTTTCAACCGGACATCGTCACAATTTAAAAGATTTTATTTCGAATAAGAATTTTAAATTAATTGAAGGTGATATTCGAAATATGTCTGATTGTAATTTGGCTGTTGAGGAAGTAGATTATATATTGCATCAGGCTGCATTAGGTTCTGTTCCGAGGTCAATAAATGATCCGATTACTACTAATGATGTTAATGTCACAGGTTTTTTAAATATGTTAGTTGCTGCACGTGATGCTAAGGTAAAACGCTTTATCTATGCTGCAAGTTCTTCTACATATGGGGATTCTGAGGGGCTGCCTAAGGTAGAAGAGGTAATTGGAAAACCATTGTCGCCCTATGCAATTACTAAATATGTAAATGAATTATATGCAGAAATTTTTGGCAAAACATATGGACTGGAAACTATAGGTTTGCGTTATTTTAATGTTTTTGGAAGAAGGCAAGACCCAAAAGGGGCTTATGCAGCAGTAATCCCTAAATTTGTGATGCAATTAATGAATTATGAAAGTCCTGTAATTAATGGTGATGGAAATTATTCAAGGGATTTTACTTATATTGATAATGTAATTCAAATGAATGCTCTGGCTATTTCGTCTGATGATTCTGAAGCAATAAATACGGTTTATAATACGGCATTTGGAGATAGGAATACTTTGAATGATTTAGTTAGGTATTTAAAAAAATATCTAGCAGAATTTGATTCGAAAATTGCTGATGTACCAATTGTTTATGGAGAAACAAGAATTGGAGACATACCCCATTCATTAGCAAGTATTAAAAAAGCCAAAATGATGTTAGGGTATAATCCTGAATATTCACTTAAAGATGGGTTGAAAGAAGCAGTATATTGGTATTGGAATAATTTAAAATAAAAAGGAAGTACATAAAGAAAATATGAAAATCACAAAAATTTGTTGCATCGGTGCAGGTTATGTAGGAGGTCCAACTATGGCAGTAATTGCGCAAAAATGTCCACATATTCAAGTAACTGTTGTTGATTTGAATGAACAGAGAATAAAAGACTGGAATGATCCAAATACAGATAACCTGCCAATCTATGAGCCAGGACTTTCTGAAGTCGTAGCTGAAGCCAGAGGTAGAAATCTTTTTTTTTCAACCAATGTTGAACAAGCCATAGATCAAGCTGAGGTTATTTTTATTTCAGTAAACACACCTACTAAAACTTACGGTAAAGGAAAAGGGATGGCCGCAGATTTAAAATACATAGAGTTGTGTGCCAGACAAATTGCGAAAGTGGCTAAAAGCAATAAAATAGTTGTCGAAAAATCAACCTTGCCTGTTCGAACTGCTGAGGCTATAAAAAGTATTTTAGATAATACAGGAAATGGTGTACAATTCCAAATTCTTTCTAATCCCGAATTTTTAGCAGAGGGAACTGCTGTTACTGATTTATTAAATCCTGACAGGATTCTTATAGGAGGGGATTCAACTCCAGAGGGAAATGATGCGATTAATGCTTTAGTAGATGTGTATGCTAATTGGGTTAGTAAAGATAAAATCCTGACTACAAATGTTTGGTCGTCTGAATTGTCTAAACTTACAGCAAATGCTTTTTTAGCACAACGAATTTCATCAATTAATGCAATGTCTGAACTGTGTGAGAAAACTGGCGCAGATGTAAATGAAGTAGCTCGTGCTATTGGAATGGATAGTCGTATTGGGTCTAAGTTTTTGAAGGCTTCCGTAGGGTTTGGAGGTTCGTGTTTTCAAAAGGATATTCTAAATTTGGTTTATATCGCAAAATCTTACGGATTAAATGAAGTTGCTGATTACTGGGAACAAGTGATTATTATGAATGACTATCAAAAAAGAAGATTTTCAAATAAAATCGTTCAGACTTTATATAATACGGTAGCTGATAAAAAAATAACTTTTTTGGGATGGGCATTTAAAAAAGATACAAACGACACACGTGAATCTGCGGCAATATATGTGGCAAATGATTTGATAAACGAACAGGCTAAAATATCAGTTTACGATCCAAAGGTTTCAAAAAATAAGATTTTAAGCGATTTAGATTACTTAGATACAAGAAAGCCTTCAGAAAATGCAGATGCTGTTCTGACATTTGAAAGTCCTTATCAGGCGTGTGAAGGAGCGCATGCAATTGCAATTCTTACGGAATGGGATGAGTTTATAAAATATGATTGGCAAAAAATATATGATTCCATGCAAAAGCCAGCTTTTGTTTTTGACGGAAGAAATATATTAAATGCAAAAGAATTAAATAAAATTGGTTTTATTTACAACGCAATAGGTTCTTAAAAATGAATCGCATGAATTGGTATGTTGTTTATACGAAGCCTAAATGGGAAAAAAAAGTAGCAGAAAAACTGAATGAAATAGGTATAGAGTGCTATTGCCCAATAATTACTCAAATAAAACAATGGTCTGACAGAAAGAAAAAAGTTGAAATTCCTCTGTTTAATTCTTATGTTTTTGTTAAATTGCCTGATATGGATAGAAATTCTGTGTTTCAGGTTTCAGGAGTAGTACGTTATTTATTTTGGTTAGGCAAAGCGGCAATTGTTCGAAATGAAGAAATTACAGCAATAAAAGAAAATCTTTCAAATACAAATATTTCTGATGTTTGTATATTACCATATAAAAAAGGGGATAAGATAAAATTAGAAACGGGAGTTTTTAGTAGTCAGGACGCTGTAGTACAGGAAGTAACAAACACTCATTATATTTTGGTTTTAGAATCTTTAGGATGTCTTTTGAAGATTAAATACAAAAAAGACACGTTATAATTTTAAATAAAAAAGTATTATTTTTTCTTCGAGCAAGGTTCATAAGTTTAAAAAAAAGCAGAAGTCATTAAGTTTAATGATTTTTTGCTTTTTTTTTGAAATTTATTTTTTGTTTGTTGACTTACAGGGATTTAAATTTTATTTTTTTTTGATTAATTATAAGACTATTTCAAGGTTGATAAAATTGACTTATTGTACTATATTTGCTGAAATTGAATTTTTTGATATTCATGTCATATGTGACTTTGAATGGCGAAGCCGTGCAATGTGATAAACGAAATTAAGGAAAAATATGAATAATAACGTAAAAATAGCCGTTATAGGATTAGGTTATGTAGGTTTACCTTTGGCTCGTTTATTTGCTACAAAATATCTTGTAGCAGGTTTTGATATTAATGAATCAAGAGTTATAAGTTTAAAGCAAGGTCTTGATACTACATTAGAAGTTGAGGATACTGTTTTGCAAGATGTATTGATTGATACACTAGATGAGAAAAAAGGTCTATACTGTACTTCAGATCTAAAAAATATTTCAGATTGTAATTATTTTATAATAACTGTTCCAACTCCGGTAGATAAAAATAATCGTCCGGATTTAACTCCCTTGTATAAAGCAAGCGAAGCAGTAGGTAAGGTGCTAAAACAAGGTGATGTTGTTATTTATGAATCAACAGTGTATCCAGGTGTGACAGAAGAACAATGTGTACCTGTTTTAGAAAAAGTATCAGGATTAAAATTCAATGAGGGTTTTTTTGCCGGATATTCACCCGAGAGAATTAATCCTGGTGATAAAGAGCATACAGTAGAGAAAATTTTGAAAATTACATCTGGTTCTACATCAGAAATTGGTTTAAAAGTAGATGCACTTTATAAATCTGTTATTACTGCGGGTACTTATCTTGCACCAACAATTAAAGTTGCTGAAGCAGCTAAGGTTATTGAAAATTCACAACGAGATATTAACATTGCGTTTGTTAATGAGCTTGCAAAAATATTTAACCTGATGAATATTGATACGCAGGAAGTATTAGCTGCTGCAGCTACAAAATGGAATTTTCTCCCTTTTAAACCAGGTTTAGTAGGAGGACACTGTATAGGTGTTGATCCTTATTATCTTGCACAGCGCGCACAAGAATTTGGATATCATCCTGAAATAATTTTAGCAGGCCGCCGTTTAAACGATAGCATGGGCGAATATATAGCATCTCAGGTGGTAAAATTAATGATTAAAAAAGGTATTTCTGTGAATAATGCTGAGCTTTTGATGCTTGGAATTACTTTTAAAGAAAATTGCCCTGATGTACGCAACACTAAAATTGTAGATGTTATAAGAGCATTAAAGGAGTATGGTATTTCAGTTACAATATTTGATCCCATAGCGAATATAGAAGAAGTTGAAAAAGAATATGGACTAGCAATAACAAATGTTGTCCCAAAAGCACAATTTGATGCAATAGTTTTAGGAGTTTCACACTCTGATTTTTTAAAATTAAATTTTCTGGAAATTCAAAAAACAAATAGTTTAATATACGATGTAAAAGGAGTTTTAGGAACTATAGCGAATAGTAGACTATAGTTTTAAACTCTTTTTTTTTTATTTAAAAAAATGGAAGAAAACAATTTAATCACGCATGTTATATTAACCGGTGGTGTAGGTAGCAGATTATGGCCGCTTTCCCGTAAAAGTCAGCCTAAGCAATATTTGGAAATATTTGATGGTAAATCTTTATTTGAAATGACTGTTGAACGAAATAGTTATTTAGCAGATAATGTAATGGTCGTTGGAAATGTTGATAACCATCATTTAAGCGGTAAGGTAATGGAAAAATCTAAAACTTCATATATCAATATCGTTGAGTCTACTCCTAGAAATACGGCAGCAGCAATTGCATTTGCAGCTTTTGCTTCAAATCCAGACGACATACTAATAGTAACCCCATCAGATCATATTATTGATAAAATGGAAGAATATAATAATGCGATACGTCAGGCAATTTTAAAAGCGAAGGAAGGTTTTATCGTAACTTTTGGAATTATTCCAACCAAGCCAGAAACAGGTTATGGTTATATAGAATCAAAAGGTGATAAAGTGATTTCATTTAGGGAAAAACCAAATGAAACAACTGCTAAAGATTTTATTGCAAAAGGTAATTTTTTATGGAATAGTGGAATGTTTTGTTTTAAAGCCAGTGTACTTCTGGATGAGTTAAAACAGTTTCAGCCTGAAGTCTATGAAAAATCCAGAATAGTCTGGGAGTCAAACAAAGACGGGTTTTTAGATTTAGAAACATCTTTAGAGATTCCATCAATTAGTATAGATTATGCTGTGATGGAGCGCAGTAAGAAAATTAAAGTAGTGCCTGCATCATTCTCCTGGTCTGATTTAGGTTCTTTTGAATCAGTCTACGATTATTTGGTTTCTAATGGCCACCCAATTGATAAGGATGGTAATATGGTTATAGGCTGTGATAAACACACTACTTTCTTGGGAGTAAAAAATACGATTTTTGTATATACAGATACGGCTAATTTAATTTTACAAAAGGAAAGCTCTCAGGATGTAAAAGATATATATAGTGAGTTAGAAAAACAAAATTCAGAGTTATTAAATTAAATTAAATTCGAAATGAAAAAAATACTTATAACGGGTGGTGCAGGATTTATTGGTTCACATGTAGTGAGACGTTTTGTAAATAAATATCCTGAATATCAAATTTACAATTTAGATGCTTTAACTTATGCCGGTAATCTCGAGAATATTAAAGATATAGAAAATCAGCCTAATTATAATTTTGTAAAAGGTGATATTGTTGATGAAACTTTTATTAACCAACTTTTTTCAATTCATAATTTTGACGGAATATTACATTTAGCAGCAGAATCTCATGTTGACAGATCAATCGAAGACCCATTGGCATTTGTGAAAACAAATGTTATTGGAACCATGAATCTGCTTAATGCAGCTAAAAAACAATGGAAAGATAATTTCGAGGGAAAGAGATTTTATCATATCAGTACAGATGAAGTGTATGGTTCTTTAGGCAATGAGGGGCTTTTTACAGAAACCACGCCATATGATCCAAACTCACCATATTCAGCTTCAAAAGCTAGTTCAGATCATTTTGTGCGGGCATACGGAGAAACCTATGGTTTGCCATATGTTTTAACAAACTGTTCAAATAATTATGGATCATATCATTTTCCTGAAAAATTAATTCCACTTTTCATCAATAATATTATCAATAATAAACCATTACCTGTTTATGGGGATGGTAATTATACTCGCGATTGGCTTTTTGTTGAAGACCATGCTATTGCTATTGACTTAGTTTTTCATGAAGGAAAAAACCATGAAACGTATAATATTGGCGGTTTTAATGAGTGGAAAAATATTGATTTGGTTAAATTATTATGCCAGATTATGGATGAAAAATTAGGAAGAGAAAAAGGGAAATCCCAGGAATTAATTACTTATGTAAAAGACAGGCCAGGGCATGATTTACGTTACGCAATTGATGCTTCAAAAATTAATAAAGAACTCGGCTGGAAACCCTCAGTAACTTTTGAAGAAGGTTTGGAAAAAACCATTAATTGGTATTTAGAAAACGATGAATGGCTAAAAAATGTAACCTCTGGTTCTTATAAGGATTATTATAAAAAACAATATTCTTAAAATTTTATTCTGATTTGAATTTCTTATCAAAATCAAAACATCATTAAATATGAAAAATATTACAGTTCTTGTTTTATTGTTTTTTACTTTTTTTACTTTTCAGTTAAATGCTCAGGATTTAATGAAAGCAAGTGATTTGAGTACTTTAAAAGTCGATTATTTATCTGATAGCGATATTGCTAAAATAAGAACTCAACTGCAAAATAATAATATGACAATTGAGCAAGCCGAGTCTATGGCTTTATCCAAAGGAATGAGCGCTGCAGAATTTTCAAAGTTAAAGAAAAGAGTAAACGAAGGATCAGTTAGTATTTTAAATAAAAAAAATGATGAAAAGACTTCTGTAAATAAAAAGGAGGCAGGACGTATTCAGGATAAAATTGTAAATAATAAAGTTAAGGACTCTGTAAATGCATTAATATTCGGATCTGAATTATTTGATAATCCTACTTTAAATTTTGAACCAGACTCAAATTTAGCTACTCCTGTGAATTATGTTTTGGGTCCAGGTGATGAACTTCAGATAAGTGTGTACGGAGTACAGGAATATAATGCCAGTATACCCGTAAATGTTGAAGGAAAAATATCCATTCAATATGTAGGACAAATTTCCGTTTCAGGAATATCTATTGAGGCTGCTACTCAAAAAATTAAGGCTGCAATTGCAAAAGTCTATAGTACTGTAAGATCAGGTCAGTCACAAGTTAGTGTTAGCTTAAGCAGAATAAGAACTATTAAAATTACTATTGTAGGCGGTAAACAACCCGGGAATTATTCAATTTCATCATTGGCAACTGTCTATAACGCATTACATCTGGCCGGAGGACCGGGGAAAAACGGCAGTTACAGAAATATTGAACTAATTAGAAATAACAAGGTTTATAAAAATGTTGACATCTACCGTTTTTTAGTTAAAGGAGATCAGTCTGACAATGTAAGTTTAAAAGAAAACGATGTGATTCGAATTCCGGTTTATACCCAAAGGGTCACTGTAGAAGGTGAAGTTAAGAGGCCCGGGATTTTTGAAATGAAAAAAGGTGAAAAATTTTCGGATTTGCTAAATTTTGCTTCCGGCTTTAATGAATTTGCATATACAGCATCAGTAAATGTTTTGCAAAAGACAGGAAAAGAATTTAAGGTTCATGATATTAACGAAAGTGAATTTTCGTCATATGTACCGCAGTCAGGAGATGTTTTCAGAATCACAAAAATTTTAAACCGATTCGAAAACCGTATAAAAATAGAAGGAGCTGTATTCAGACCGGATTATTATTCATATAATGAAGGAATGAGAATTTCAGACCTTATTACCAGAGCTGAAGGGCTTAAAGAAGATGCCTACACTAAAAGGGCAAGAATTATTCGTTTAAAATCTGATTTAACGACTGAAATAGTAAATGTAAATTTAGAAAGTGCTTTAGCGGGAGATTTAAATGCAGATATCGAATTAAAAAGAGAAGACGAAGTGACAGTATATTCCATTTTAGATTTTAGAGAAGAATATAAAGTTACTATTGATGGAGAAGTAAAAAACCCAGGAGAATATGCGTTTTATGAAAATTTAACATTAAATGATTTAGTCGTACAGGTTGGAGGATTAACCGGGTCTGCTTCAAAAAGAGTAGAAATTGCCAGAATGATAAAGTCTGATGAAATTGATGATGCTAATCCAAAACGTATTGAATTGGTAGAATTAGAAATTACTGCGGATAATAATGAGCAGGTAAAAAACTTTGCCTTAAAACCTTTTGATGTTGTTAATATCAGAAGAATGGCAGTTTATGAAAAACCACAAATGGTAACAATTAGCGGGGCAGTTTCATACCCGGGAAAATATGTATTAGCTAACAAAAAGGAATCTGTCTATAATATAGTAATGAGGGCTGGGGGACTAACTTCTGTTGCGAATTTAGAAGGAATGAAAATTAAAAGACCAATTAAGCAGGAACAAATTGATCAAATAGAAAGAGTAGATTTGAACTTAGCTAAAAATGATACTTTGAAAGAAGATCTTGCTAAAAAATTAAAAGACGAACTAAAGTATGTTACTATTCCTGTTGATTGGAAAAAAATTGTGAAAGATAAAGAACATTATTCTAATGTGACTTTGTTTCCAGATGATGAAATAGAAATTTTGACATTAAATGAAGGAGTTAAAGTAACAGGTAATGTTTTGTTAAACTCTGAAATTCCCTATAGAAATGGTAAAGGTTTCAAATATTACATCAACGCAGTAGGAGGAGTTGATAGCAAGGGATGGAAGAAAAAAGCCTATATTATCTATCCTAATGGAAAGGCAGCAGTAACTGGTTCCTTTTTATTCTTTAGATCATATCCTAAAGTAACACCTGACTCTCAAATTGTAGTTCCGGAAAAACCCGAAACTAAAAAATTATCTACAGGAGAATGGGTAAGTATTGGAAGTGTTATTACTAGTTTGGCATTACTGATAGTTACAGCTTTTAAGTAGGTCTTTTTTGATTTTATCTTAGCGAGCTCTTAGAGCTTAGATTATAAGAATGAATCATAGAATATAATAGATAATAAAAACGATTCAGAATGAAACATATATAAGCATGAATGAACAAAATCTTAACGACGAAATATCATTAAAGATGTTATTTCAAAAAGGGAAAGAATGGTGTTGCTATTTGTTGTCGAAATGGAAAATTATTGTTTTGGCAGGAGTAATTGGTGCGGTTTTGGGATTAGCTTATTCATTTTTTAAAAAACCTGTGTATACAGCTACTTTAACCTTTGCATTGGAGGATGAAAAAACAGGAGGTATGAGTGGTGCTTTAGGATTGGCGAGTTCTTTTGGTTTTGACATAGGCGGAGGGGGCGGTACTATATTTACAGGTTCCAATTTGAATGAGTTGTTTAAATCCCGTGCTATGGTAGAAAAGACCTTATTAACACCGGTTAATGTCAACGGGAAAGAGATTTCTTTAGCAGAAATGTATATTCAGGACAATGAGTGGAGAAAGGCTTGGAATGATAAACCTAAATTTAAAAATATTCAATTTTTACCTAATAGCAAGCGTAATTATTTCACCCGTGTACACGATAGTATATTAGGGGAGATTTATAAAAATTTGTCAAAATCTTCATTGTCGGTAGCTCAAAAGGATAAAAAAGTAGCCATTATATCAATGGATGTATCATCTAACAACGAATTATTCTCATTGTATTTTTGTGAAGCGCTTGCAAGGCAAGTTGGTAAGTTTTATGTAGATACCAAAAGCAAAAAAGCACGAATGAACATGGAAATTTTAGCACATCAGGTTGATTCTGTACGTGCAGAATTAAATGCTGCTATTACCGGTGTGGCTATTGCCAATGATAATACTTTTGGTTTGAACCCGGCTCTTAATGTTCGCAGGGCTCCTTCAGCCAGAAGACAGGTTGATGTGCAGGCCAATACAGCTATACTTACAGAATTAGTCAAACAATGTGAATTAGCTAAAGTGGCACTGCGTAAAGAAACACCTTTGATTCAGATCATTGACCGCCCAATCTTACCATTGCCTAAGGAGCGTTTTGGAAAAGCTAAAGGGATTGTTTTTGGAGGGTTTTTGGCTGGACTTTTTACTGTTGCTTTTTTGATAGTAAGGAAATTTTTGAAAGTGTTAAATGCTTAATTATCGAAAGTTATATTTAATAAACTAAAATTATAATGAATATTTTAAAACTAATAGGTAGAGAAGAAGAGATTTTTTATAAGGATATTCTAAAGTATGAAAATGAATTGTCTGAAATTATTAAAAATTCCTCGTTTTTAGTTATTGGTGGAGCAGGCTCTATTGGTCAGGCTGTGACTAAAGAGATATTTAAGCGTAATCCAGCTAAATTACATGTTGTTGACATAAGCGAGAATAATATGGTAGAATTAGTTCGTGACTTACGCAGTTCTTATGGATATATTGATGGAGATTTCCAAACTTTTGCGCTTGATATCGGATCGATTGAATATGATGCCTTTATTAAATGGGATGGTAAATATGATTATGTCCTAAATTTATCTGCTCTAAAGCATGTTAGAAGTGAAAAAGATCCTTTTACTTTAATGCGTATGATTGACGTAAATGTTTTTAATACAGACAAGACATTAGAGCAGTCAATCGAAAATGGTACTAAGAAATATTTTTGTGTATCAACTGATAAAGCAGCTAATCCTGTTAACATGATGGGAGCTTCAAAAAAAATTATGGAAATGTTTTTGATGCGTAGAAGTGAGCAAATTAAAATTTCAACTGCTAGGTTTGCGAATGTTGCCTTTTCCGATGGATCATTATTACACGGTTTTAATCAACGAATTATAAAAAGACAACCAATTGTGGCTCCAAATGATATTAAACGGTATTTCGTTACTCCGAAGGAATCAGGAGAGCTATGTTTAATGTCGTGCATTTTTGGTGAAAATAGGGATGTTTTTTTTCCTAAGTTAAGTGAAACGTTGCACTTAATTACATTTGCTGATGTTGCGGTAAAATATTTGGCAGAATTAGGATATGAAGCTTATCAGTGCGAAACAGAACAAGAAGCAAGAGATAATGCAGATGTTTTAATTGAACAAAAAAAGTGGCCATGTTTATTTACAGTTAGTGATACTACAGGTGAAAAAGATTTTGAGGAATTTTTTACCGAAAATGAAGTGTTAGATATGGAACGGTTTGAAAATTTTGGACTTATAAAAAATGAAGCTAACTTCGAGCATGATAAGCTGGAAAATTTTTCAATGAAGATAGCTAATATGAAATCAAGTAAGGTATGGAATAAAAATGAAATCCTTAATTTGTTTCATATAATGATTCCTGATTTTGGACATAAAGAAACCGGAAAGTATTTAGATTCAAAAATGTAGTTATGACTGACACTATTAATTCTACTATCTCTTTTATAAAAGAACAATATAAAACAGAAAGTTTCATACCTCTACATATTCCTTATTTTGGAGGAAATGAAAAGAAATATCTAATTGAAACTATAGATTCTACTTTTGTGTCCTCTGTTGGTCCGTTTGTTGATCAATTTGAAAGCATGATGCAAGATCTAACAGCTACTAAAAAAGCTGTTGCGGTGGTTAATGGAACGGCTGCTATTCAGGTAGCATTGAGACTATTAGGAGTCAAGTCTGGTGATGAAGTCTTAACACAGGCACTAACATTTGTAGCTACTGCAAATGCTATAACATATCAGAATGCAACACCTGTTTTTATAGATGTTGATTTAGATACTATGGGCTTATCACCTAAATCAGTTTCTCTATTTTTAGAAGAATTCGGTGATTTACGTGAGGATGGTTGTTATAATAAAAAAACAGGCAAAAAAATAAGTGCTTGTTTACCTATGCACACTTTTGGTTTTCCTGTTCATCTAGATGAATTAATGAAGGTATGTGAGGTATGGAAGATTCCTATTCTTGAAGATGCAGCAGAGTCATTAGGGAGTGAATACAAGGGCAAACCAACCGGAAGTTTTGGTAAGCTGGGTGCTTTTTCCTTTAATGGGAATAAAATAGTTACTTGTGGAGGAGGAGGTGCTATTGTTACTAATGATTTTGGTTTAGGAGAGAAAGGAAAGCATCTTACAACAACTGCAAAAGTACCCCATCCTTATGAATATGTTCATGATGAAATGGGATATAATTTTAGGATGCCTAATTTAAATGCAGCTTTGGCATGTGCCCAATTAGAACAGCTCGAGGGGTTTTTAAAAAACAAGAGAAAATTAGCAAAGGATTATGAATCTTTTTTTTTAAACCAAGGAATAAAATTCAGAACTGAAATTCCAAATACTAAAGCAAATTATTGGTTGATGTGTGTTGAGTTGGAAAATAGAAAAGAACGAGATTTGTTTTTGAAAACTACAAATGAAGATGCAGTGATGACCAGACCTATATGGCAACTTATGTATCGTTTACCGATGTACCTAAATTGTCAACGAGATAGACAGCTTAATGCAGAATTTTTAGAAGAAAGAATTGTTAATATACCAAGTAGTGTCAGATAGCGAAGTCATTCTTGTTGGATATTCTGGCCATGCTTTTGTCGTTGCAGAAACAGTTTTGGAGAATGGTTTTAGTATTGTTGGATATTCAGATAAAGAAGAATCAAATTCGAATCCTTATAATTTAACTTATTTGGGATTTGAGAACGAAAGTGATTTTATCGGATGGACATCAAGCGAAATTCGTTTTGTATTAGGTATTGGAGATAATAAATTGAGACAGAATATTGCAAAACTAATTGAAGAGAAGGGAAAGTTAACTCAAACAATTATTCATAAAACTGCTCAGATTTCAAACAACGCTATAATCGGTTCAGGTACTTTTATTAATAAAAATGTAACTGTCAATTCATTAGTGAAAGTTGGAAATAATGTAATCTTAAATACCGGATGCATTATTGAGCATGAATGCAATTTACTTGATGCTGTTCATATTGCACCTGGAGCTGTATTAGCAGGAAATGTTAAAGTTGGCGAAAGAAGTTTTGTAGGGGCTAATGCAGTGGTAAAACAAGGTATCATAATTGGAAAGGACGTGGTAATAGGTGCAGGAGCAGTTGTCATAACTAATATCCCAGATGGAAAAAAAGTTGTTGGAAATCCGGGAAAAATAATATAAATATGGATAAAGTAATTATTATAGCCGAAGCAGGGGTTAATCATAACGGTGATATTCATATAGCAAAAAAATTAATTGATGCTGCAGTTAATGCTGGAGCAGATTATGTGAAATTCCAGACTTTTAAAGCAGATAATTTAGTTATTAAATCTGCTAAAAAGGCTACTTATCAGAGTGTAAATATCAACGATGGTGATGACTCTCAGTATTCAATGTTGAAGAATCTTGAATTAAGCCACGAGGATCATTTAGAATTAATGTCTTATTGCACCGAAAAAAATATTAAGTTTTTTTCAACAGCATTTGATATTGAAAGTATAAAATATCTAAATGACTTGGGGTTTTCTTTTTTCAAAATCCCAAGTGGGGAAATAACAAATTATCCATATTTAAGGGCTGTAGCTTTGTGCGGTAAACCTGTGATTGTGTCGACAGGTATGTGTTCTGAAAAAGAAATTGAAAATGCTTTAGAAGTACTGATTAAATTTGGAATGGAAAAAGAAAAAATTTCGATTTTGCATTGCAATACAGAGTATCCAACACCCATGAAAGATGTTAATCTTAAGGCAATGTTATCTATAAAAGATAAATTTCATACACAAATAGGATATTCTGATCATACTCTTGGAATTGAAGTTCCTATTGCAGCTGTTGCATTAGGTGCAAAAATTATAGAAAAACATTTTACTTTAGACAGAACATTACCAGGACCAGATCATGCTGCATCACTCGAGCCATACGAATTAAAAGAAATGGTAAAAACAATTCGTAACATTGAATTAGCTTTGAGTGGTGATGGGGAAAAAGTGCCAAGTGAAAGTGAGAAAAAGAATATTGTTATTGCTAGAAAAAGCATTTATCTTAATAAAGATTTATCCATTGGTCATATTATAACTGATAACGATCTTATTTCATTACGACCTGGTGACGGTATATCTCCAATGGAATGGGAAAACGTAGTTGGTAAAAAATTGATTGCTAATAAAATTAAGTTTGATAAACTTTTATTTTCCGATATACAATGAAAATAGGTGTTTTAACAAGTTCTAGAGCTGATTATGGTATATATTTACCTTTGCTTCAAAAAATTAAAAAAGATACATTTTTTGAAATGGAAATCATTGCATTTGGTACTCACTTATCTAGATTGCACGGATATACATTAAAGGATATTAAAAATGATAAATATAATTGCGTTCACACAATAGCATCCTTAATTTCAAACGATGATGAACAATCGATTTCTACATCTTATGGTATAACTGTTTTAAAATTTGCAGACTTTTGGAAAAGTAATTCCTATGATTTGGTATTGTGTCTGGGAGACAGATTTGAAATGAGTGCAGCTGTGCAGGCCGGTATACCGTATGGTATAAAATTTGGACACATACACGGAGGTGAAACCACTCTGGGAGCTATAGATAATATATACAGACATCAAATTACTTTAGCAGCTACGCTTCATTTTGCAGCAACAAATAACTTTAAAGAAAAAATAGTTTCCTTATTAGGAAGTACTCTGAATATATATTGTGTTGGATCAATAAGTTTGGATAATATTGCTTCCTTTTTGCCAATAGAAAGAGAAATTTTTTATAATAAATTCGCTATTCCAAATGAGGACTATGTTTTAGTAACATTTCATCCTGAAACAATGTCATTATATGATAATAATCAATATGCAGAAGAAATGGGTAAAGCTTTGAAAAAGATTTCTGAGGATAAATTTCTAGTAATTACAATGCCTAATGCAGATACTCAAGGAACCATATATAGACAGGTTCTTGAAAAATTACAAAAACAAATTCCTAATAGAATTTTGTTAATTGAGAATTTTGGAAAAACTAATTATTTTTCGGCAATGTATTATGCTAAAATGTTGCTTGGTAACACTTCCAGCGGGATTTTAGAGGCAGCCTCGTTCAAAAAATATGTTGTTAATGTTGGGGATAGACAAAAAGGAAGAGCACAAAGCAGTAACATTATAAATTGCAGGTTTGAAGAGGAAGCAATTCTCTCTTCTGTTAAAAAAGCCGATGCAGCTAAAGCTTATAATGGGGACAATATTTATTATAAAAGTAATGCAGTAGATAATATAATTAAAATCATCAAAGATTTTTATGAGAGTATATAAAGACCATTTAATTCCTTCAAAGAGTAAAGTTAAAGAAGCATTACTTCAATTTGACAAATTGTCTCCAGATGCAATTCTTTTCGTAGTGGATGATGATTATAAATTAATTGGTGCGCTTACCGATGGCGATGTAAGACGAGGATTAATCAAAGGTTTTACGATAGATAGTTATGTAGACGAAATAATACAAGATAATCCTAGATACATTACCAGAGGAGAAAATAATTTATCGAAAATTATTGAATACAGAGAAGGTGATTTTAGAATTGTTCCTGTAGTCGATAATAATTATCAAGTAGTGAATGTTATTAATTTTAGAAAAATAAGATCTTATTTGCCCATTGATGCAGTTATTATGGCAGGAGGTCGGGGGCAGCGTTTACAGCCTCTGACGGATTCTACTCCAAAACCCTTACTGAGAGTTGGAGGTAAAGCGATAATGGAACATAATCTTGATCGTTTGACTTTGTTTGGGATTGATGATTTTTGGGTATCACTAAAATACTTAGGCGAGCAAATAGAAGATCATTTTGGTGAAGGAGCAGATAAAAATATCAAAATAGAATATATTTGGGAAAATGAACCTCTAGGGACTGTTGGTGCTGTTTCCAAAATTAATAATTTTAAACATGACTATATTCTAATTACTAATTCAGATTTACTGACTAATGTTGATTATGAAGAATTTTTTCTTGAATTTATAAGACAAGATGCTGATTTGGCAGTTTTAACAATCCCATATCAAGTAAGTATTCCATATGCCGTTTTGGAGATAAATAATGAAATTGTTAAAAGTTTTAAAGAAAAGCCTACTTATACTTATTATTCAAATGGTGGAATTTATTTGATAAAAAAGGAAATGTTAAAGTTTATACCTCAGAATACTTTTTTTAATGCAACTGATTTAATGGAGGAGATGATTAAGAATGATTTAAGAGTAATATCATACCCATTTATTGGGTATTGGCTCGATGTCGGAAAGCATGAGGATTTTGAGAAGGCACAAAAAGATATAAATTATATAAAATTTAAATAATGAATAATTTTATACTTGTTATTGGCTTAGGTTCGATGGGTAAAAGAAGAATTAGAAATTTACAAGCTCTTGGAATTAAAAACATAATTGGTCTTGATAATAGAAAAGATCGTCGCGACGAATCTTTAGAGAAATATCAAATTGGTGTAGTAAGCAGTTTTGAAGAAGCTATAGGTAGTTATAAATTTGATGCATTTGTTATATCATTGCCTCCTGCTATTCATCATGTTTATATGAAGAAGTCTTTAGAACTGCATATTCCAGCATTTATTGAAGCCAGTGTTCTTGATACAGATTTTGAACAAATGATTAAAGAAGGAAATGATAAAGGGATTTGTTTAGCTCCCTCATGTACCTTGTTTTTTCATCCAGCAATAAAAAAAATTGCAGAATTTGTACAAAACGGAGAGCTTGGTAAAATATCCAACTTTTTATATCATTCAGGGCAATATTTACCCGATTGGCATACTTATGAAGACGTGAGTGAATATTATGTTTCTAATAAAGAAACTGGAGGAGGTAGAGAGATTGTTCCTTTTGAATTGACATGGATTACTTTAATATTAGGTTTTCCTAAAAGAGTAGTTGGTTTTTACAAAAATACAATTCAGATAAAAGGTGCGGATGATATCGATGATACCTATAATTTATTAATGGATTATGGTCAATTTATATTTAATCTATCAGTTGATGTTGTGTCAAGATATGCAACTAGACGCTTGGTAATTAACGGGGATAAAAAACAATTGTACTGGAACTGGGATGATAATATGATAAAAATATTTGATCCAGAGACAGGTAATTGGAAAGAAATAAAATATGAAACAATTTCCGCTCAAAGTGGGTATAATAAAAATATTACGGAGCAAATGTATATAGATGAAATGTCTGCCTTTTTAAAAGCTATAAAAAAGGAAAATCGCTTTCCAAATACTTTAGAACATGATCATAAAGTTTTAAAAGTATTATATGCTGTTGAAAATTCAGATGATAATAATATTGTTAAAAAAATGTAATGGTTGGAATTTTTATAACTGCAAGATTAGGATCTAACAGATTAAGTGAGAAACACTTAATAAAAGTAGATGAAAAACCATTAATCAGGTATCTTGTTGAACGTTTTTCTGTTGCATTTAAGCAAAATATTGAAAAAAATGAGATAAAATTATTCATCGCCACTTCTGTAAAATCTGAAAATAAAAAATTTGAAGAAATTTTTAATTCAAATGAAGTAGAAGTATTTTACGGATCTGATGAAAATATTCCTTTTCGACATTTGCAATGCGCGCGTGAACACAATATAGATTATATAATTTCAATCGACGGAGATGATATTTTATGTTCTACTGAAGCAACAAGGTTAGTTATAGATAGTTTGTTGAATGGATCTAATATGGTTTATACTGTAGGTTTACCTTTAGGTATGAATGCTACTGGCTATAGTAAAGCTTTTTTAGAAAATTCACTAAAAGGGATTGAATCTAATAAATTAGAAACAGGGTGGGGAAAAATATTTGACAAAGATCAAATTGATGTAATTCAATTAAAATTTGAGAGTGATATAGCAAAAATTAGAATGACTTTGGATTACGAAGCAGATGCTGATTTTTTTAAGGCTATAATATCAAGTATTGATGTTTTAAATGTGCCAGATAATAAATTAATTGATTTAGTAATAAAAAACAAGTGGTCACAATTAAACAGTCATCTTGATGATATTTATTGGTCAAATTTTAATAAACAAAAACAAGAGGAAAATTAATTTTTGATATGGAAAAATCATATTCACAAAGACTACATAAAGTAATTCCGGGAGGCGCGCATACTTATTCAAGAGGAGATGATCAATTTCCATCCAATGCACCTCCAATTTTAGAAAGAGGAGAAGGTGCTTACGTATACGCACCAGATGGAAATAAATATTTAGATTACGGAATGGGACTGCGTTCTGTTAATATAGGATATGGAAATAAGGAAGTGGCAGATGCATGTTATGAAGAAATCCTAAAAGGCAATAATCTGACAAGAGCATCATTAACTGAATTGAAAGCAGCTGAATTATTATGTGAATTAATTCCGTCGGTTGATATGGTTAAATTTGCAAAACATGGTTCAGCAGTTACTACAGCGGCAGTTAAATTAGCACGAGCATATACTGGAAGAAAATTTGTAGCTATCCCTGTAGAACATCCGTTTTTTTCATATGATGATTGGTTTATTGGATCCACAGTAATAAATAGAGGAACATCTGAAGTAGCCAGTCAGTTTACTTTAAAATTTAATTACAACGATATTGATTCTTTAAAAAAACTTTTTGAGGAATACCCAAATCAGATTGCCGGAGTAATGTTAGAAGCTGCAACAACAGTTGAACCAAAAGCTAATTTTTTAAAGGAGGTTCAAGCTTTATGTAAAGTAAATGGAGCAGTTTTTATTATTGATGAAATGATTACTGGTTTTCGTTGGCATTTACAAGGGGCTCAAACTTACTATGGAATTGAACCTGACTTATGTACATTCGGTAAAGCGATGGCGAATGGTTTTGCAGTGGCAGCCCTGGCTGGAAAAAAAGAGATTATGCAGATTGGAGGAATACTGGAAGAAGGGGCTGAAAGAATTTTTTTAACATCAACAACTCATGGTGCAGAAATGAGTGCTTTAGGAGCCTTTATCAAAACGATGGAAATCTTAAAAAGAGATCGAGTAGTTGAGCACTTCTGGGATTATGGAAGTAAGTTAATTACTGGAATAAATACTATATCTAAAGAATTAGGAATTCAGGATCAATTTCATGTAGAAGGATATCCTTGCTCTCCAAATTATGTTGCCAAAGACAACGTAGGCAATGTTAGTTTAGCGATGCGCACTTTATTTGCTCAGGAAATGTTAGAGAAAAAAGTAATGATGCCATATATAGCTGTTTCTTATTCTCATCAAGAATCAGAATTAGATATTACGCTATCTGCTGCAAAGCACGCATTAAGTATTTATACAAAAGCATTAGAAAGTGGTTTAGATGATTTTTTAAAATCTCCTGTTATCAAACCAGTATTTAGAAAATATAATTAATGCATTTTACAATTAAATCTAATAAAAGAAATAGTCTTTATAAAAGATTTTCAATTAAGAATTAAATATTAATATGTTTTCAATTAAAGATAAAGTAATTATTGTAACAGGTGGAAACGGTTTACTGGGGAAACAAATGGTTTCAACATTTCGTGAACATGGTGCAATTGTTATAGCTGCTGATATTTATTTTGAGGAGCAAGGTTATGATGATTTTATTATTGATATCACAGTCGAAGATTCTGTTAAAGAAGGGATAGCAGCAATAATAGAAAAATATAACAGAATAGATGGTTGGGTAAACAATGCCTATCCAAGAACTAAAGATTGGGGGACTAAATTTGAAGACATAGCTCTTGAATCGTGGCGTAAGAATGTAGACATGCATTTGAATGGTTATTTCTTATGTTCACAAGTTGTTTTAGAACAAATGAAAATTCAAGGATTTGGATCACTTATCAATATGTCATCTATATATGGCTTAGTGGGACCTGATTTTACTATTTATGAAGGGACAGAAATGACCATGCCTGCGGCGTATTCTGCTATTAAAGGAGGTTTAAATAATTTTACACGATATTTAGCGTCTTATTATGGCTCTTACCAAGTCCGTGTAAACACAGTTTCTCCTGGAGGAATTTTTGACAATCAACCGGAATCATTCGTGAATAATTACAATAAAAAGGTACCGATGAAACGTATGGGCAGTCCCAAAGATATCGTTTCGGGAGTCGCCTTTCTATTAACAGATGAAGCTTCTTACATAACCGGACATAATCTTGTTGTTGATGGTGGATGGAGCGTAATATGATTTTAAATGAAGTAATTTGCTATGATTAGTAAAGTTGTATTTATAGGTTACCAGCCATTAACTGAGAAGACTAAGGAAGATTTTTATTTTCAAAATTTAAAAGATAAAAATATTGAAATTGAGTATTGGGACTTATCGGAGATATATTTTAAAGGTATTTTAAATAATCAATTGAAAGATAATTTTATATTTAAAATAAATTCATTTTCTGTATTAGAAAGCTTTATAAAGCGACAGAATAGATTAGATACATTGTTTTTAAGTAATATAACGTTCGAATATAGAGTGCTTACCCTGTATAGAATATTATCGAAATACAAATGCAAAACATCTTTTTTTGCAAGAGGAGCATTACCTTTTCATGTAGCAACTTCTCGTATCGGGAATGTTTTTCTTAAATTTCAGAAAGCTTTAGATATTAATTTATTATTGGTTTTTTTAAAAAATAAATATGCCTATTTTTTAAAAAAAAGCGGAATAGTTAAACCTCATGACTTGATTTTTCGAGCTGGTATAAACGGCATTGAAACAATCGGTGTTGGTAGTGACATCGAAAATAAAACGTCAAAAATTATAGATATTAATTCTTTTGATTATGACAAGTATGTAAAAACTAAAGATTCAGAAAGGTTATTAATAAATAAATATTGTGTTTTTTTAGACGAATATTTTCCTTTTCACCCGGATTTTGAGATGTTAAAAATTAAAACAATACAACCAAAAGAATATTATGAAAATTTGAATCGTTTTTTTGATTTATTAGAAAAGAAATTTAATGTTGAGGTTGTTATTGCTGCACATCCTAAAGCAGATAAGTATAGAGAAAAGGATTTTTTTAATAAAAGGAAATCTTTTTTTAATAAAACAGCTGAATTGACTAGAAATTCAGAGTTTGTAATAGCTCATTGTTCTACTTCTATAAGTTTCGCAGTGTTAAACATGAAGCCTATTTTAACACTTACCTCAGATTCAATTAAGGATATCATGCCTAATTATTATAATTTAATAGCTCATTTTTCAAAAATTCTTAATTCCCATATGGTAAATATTGATGAGATTGAATCAGCTGAAATAGTTTTAGATAAACCTAATTGTATTAGATATTCAGAATATACTTACAGATACTTGACTTCCGTAAAAAGTCAGAATTTGGTTTCTTCCGAAATCTTTACCGAAACAATATTAAGTCTCTAAATGCAAGAATCTTACACAAAAAATTATCTTAAAATCTATTTTTGGCAAGCCATTTCTCTTGTTCTAAATTTTCTTTCGATGTTGGTCGTAATTCCATATTTGACTTCTCAACCTACAATTTATGGAATTTATTCAGTTTGTATTTCTTTTTCTATATTTCTTGCTTATGCTGATTTAGGATTTATGGGTGCAGGTCAAAAATATGCGGCAGAGTGTTTTGCTAAAGGAGATAAAAATCAGGAAATTAAAATAATTGGATTTACTAATTTTATATTATTGATTTTTCTTTCTTTATTTTCAATTGGATTTTTTTTTCTGAGTCAGAAACCTGAAATTTTAGTAAAAGGCATTAGTAGCTCTAGTGAGTATGATATAGCATCTGAATTACTATTAATATTAGCAATATTTACCCCTACAACTCTTCTTCAACGTTTACAACAAATGATTTTTGGTATCCGTATGGAAGATTTTATCATGCAAAGAACTAATATTACAGGTAACGTTTTAAAAATCTTGTCTGTACTCTGGTTTTTTAGAAAAGGGAGCTATGATATTGTTGGATATTTTTTATTTATACAGATTATCAATTTTATTTCAGCATTAATAACCTTATATATTGCAAGAATAAGATACAATTATAATTTTAAATTGCTCTTCAGTTCTATATGTTTTAATAAATCTGTTTTCGACAAAACAAAGGGTTTGGCATTTACAAGTTTGTTTATAACAATATCCTGGATTTTGTATTATGAACTTGATTCTATTGCTATTGGTAAGTTTTTGGGAGCAAACCAGGTTGCGATATATTCTATTGGACTAACTGTTCTATCTTTTTTTAGAAGTATTTTAGGTATTCTTTTTTCTCCTTTTAATGTTCGTTTCAATCATTTTGTGGGTGTTGAGGATGATAACGCACTAAAAGTTTTTTATTTACAAATTGTATCTTTTTTTGCACCAATAATTGTTTTTCCAATCATTGTAATAACGATTTTATCAAGTTCAATAGTTTTTACGTGGGTTGGAAGTGATTATAGCCAATCAATAGAGATTGTGCAGCTTTTGGTGTTATGTAACTTATTTGCATTTATAACTTACCCAACTAATTCAATATTAATTGCTAAAGAACGTCAAAATGTATTATATTTCATAAATACTTTACTCCCTTTTGTTTTTTGGGCTGGTATAGCTTTCACAGTTCATTTTTTAGGTGTTAAATCATTTGCTATTTTTAAATTTGTTGCTTTTTTCTTATCAGCTTTATTTTTATTTAGACTCATGATTTTGTATTTGAAATTAGATTTATTTTCTTCAATTAAAAAAATCTTTCTTCCTATGTTTTTCCCAGTTTTGATTTTGATTGGAGTTTGCTTTTTTATACGATATTTCTTACCAAAAGAGAAGTCAGCAATAAATTTGCTAATTGTAGTTTTTGCTATTGGAGGAGTCTTAATAATCTCATTTGTGATACAGTATTTTAGCTCTCAAAACTGGAAACAGCAAATTTTGAAAAGTATAAAAAATAAATAAATATGAAAATTATTCTCAAAGAATGTTATTTGGGCTTGATGAATCTTAAAGAAGTAAAATGAAAAAATCAATTGTTGTATTTGGAGCAAACGGTTTCATAGGAAGTAATTTAGCAAGATATGTTGTTGATAATAATTTATTAGATGAATATGAATTTTTGTTTGTAGGAAATAAAACTATTCATTATAAAATTGAGGGTTTAAATTATGAATTATTGGATTTGACAAATAGTTTTGCACTAACTGATTTTCTTCTAAAAATAAAACCTAATTACATTATAAATTTAGCCGGTGTGATTGATAATGTTAGTTTGGATAATTGTCTTTCTATTAATGCTGAACTTCCAAGGAAAATTTTTGAGATTGTTTTACTACATGATTTAGTTATTGATAATATTCTTTTGGTTGGGTCAGCTGCAGAATATGGTGAGAACAAAAATTTCCCAATATCAGAATCAGAAAAACTTCATCCACTTAGCTATTATGGTCTTTCTAAAACGATTCAGACTGAATATTTTAAATTCTATTCTCAAAGACTAAATATTAATGTTGTAAGAACATTTAATGTGATAGGTCCTTTTATTTCTAATAAATTAGCAATAGGTGCTTTCATTGATAAAATAAACAAATGCAATGATAAGGGTATTATTCATACAGGTAGTCTTTCATCAAAAAGAGATTATCTAGACGTAAATGATGTGATTGCAGCATTTTTAAGCGTTTTGTTTAAAGGCAAATCAGGTGAAGTTTATAATGTTTGTAGTGGTAAAGGAATTTCAATGAGTGATATTCTTAATTCTTTAATAAAGGCATCAGGAAAAAGCATACAGGTTGTCGTCGATGACAAACTTTTTAAGCAAGTAAATGTACCAGTCAGTTATGGAGATAACACTAAGCTAAAGAAACATACTGGCTGGGAAGCAAAAATTGACATAGAAAATTCATGTAAGAATTTGTTTTAATAATCGCTCCATTTAATTTTATGAAAAAAATACTTGTATATACAGAAAATTATCAAAGAGGTGGAGGTAATCAATATTTGGTCGACATAATAAATAATATACCTAAGGATTTTTCTGTAGATATACTTTCTAATAAGGGAGGAATATTTAAAGAAGATTTTAATAAAATAAGGATAAAGTATACGTATCATGAAATCAATATTTTATCAATTTATAATTTATATGATAAAATAAAAACGATAAGTGAAAGTAAATTTCTGTTATTTTTCTCCAAAACGATGGTTTATTTTTTCAAATATTTTTTGTTCTTTGCTTTCAAGAAAATTAACTTTAAAAGAATCGAACAATTTATTGAAGATGAAAATTATAATTTAGTAATTTGCTGTAATGGAGGCTATCCTGGAGGCTTAACGTGTTTAGATTGTGTAGATGTAGCAGAGTCTAAAAATATTAAAGTTTGGCTGACAGTTGTTTCGATGCCACAAACAAAATCAGTAATTGATTTTATCTACAAAGGCATTTTTCAAAAGGTTGATAAGCTTATTGTAAATTCTGCTAAAATAGCCGAAGAATTTTTAAAAACACGTTCTGTAGCATTTGGAAGATTAGAAGTATTATATAATTGTCTGCCAAATGATTCTATAGATATTATACCAGAAGCTCAAGTAACCTATGATGTCACTATGCACGAATATATTTTGGGTTATGTGGGTCGTATTGAAAAATCTAAAGGTATATTTTATTTATTAGATGCCTTTGCTCAACTCTTACCACATTTACCAAATTTAAAACTAGTTATGGTAGGTTCCGGGATTGATTTAGAATTTGCAAAAACATATTGCATTACAAAAGGGATTCAAGAAAAGGTTGAATTTACTGGTTTTTACGCTGGAGATATTAGTGTAATTCTTAAAAGGTTTAATTTGTTTGTCTTTCCTTCATTATGGGAAGGTTTGCCTTATTCAGTTCTTGAAGCAATGGCTAATAGTAGGTTAGTGGTGTCAACTAATGTTGGCGGTATTCCTGAAATTATTGAAGATGGAGTAAATGGATTTCTTGTTCCAGCAGCGAATTCAAAATTATTAACTGAAAAGATCAAATATGTTTTAGGTGAATTTAAAGATTATGATGAAGTAGTGAAGAATTCTTTAAATACAATTAAGTATAAATTTTCTGAAAATAGTTTCAGTAAAGGATTAAAATCTTTTTTTGATTTTTAAAACAAAATTGTTAGTGTGGAACTAATAAATAATATAGCTTTAGTTTTACGAATAAAAATAGTAAAAAAAAACCAACGAGAATAATTACAATTATGAAAGCAGTAATACTCTGTGGAGGATACGGTACACGAATTCGGGATGTGGCTGATGATATACCTAAGCCAATGATCCCAATTGGAGGGAAACCTATAATTTGGCATATCATGAAAACATATGCCCATTATGGATACAACAATTTTGTATTATGTATGGGGTATAAGAGTGAAGTTATTAAAGATTTTTTTATCAATTATGAGCTTAGAAGTTCCGACATAACAATAAAATTAGGGATGAAATCTGAGCAAATAATTTCTGAAACAAGCCACGATGAAGATGGTTGGGAAATTACTTTAGCAGAGACGGGTATTAAAGCAATGACCGGGGCCAGAGTACGACGAATCAAGAAATACATTGGGGATGATCCTTATTTTATGTTAACATACGGTGACGGAGTTGGGGATGTAGATATCAACGCTTTAGTAACCTTTCATAAATCACACGGAAAAATGGTAACGTTGACAGGAGTCAGACCACCAGGAAGATTTGGAGAACTTGGAATTGGAGATGATGGTACCACAATAACCGGGTTTAATGAAAAACCTCAGGCTAGTGGTGGAAGAATTAATGGAGGTTATTTTGTATGTAACAGAGAATTTTTAGATATTCTTAGTGATGCAGAGGACTTAGTGTTAGAACAAGAACCAATGAAAAAATTGGTTGAATTGGGTGAGTTAAAAGTTTTTGAGCACGACGGTTTTTGGCAGCCTATGGATACTTCAAGAGAATATTCTTTATTAAATGAACTTTATAATAATAATCAGGCACCTTGGGTAAAATGGGAGAAAAAATAATTTTTGGAGATGTATATCGCAATAAAAAAGTTTTAATTACTGGTAACACCGGTTTTAAAGGATCATGGCTTTGTACTTGGCTGATTGCCTTGGGTGCTGATATTTATGGTGTTTCGAATGAAATACCTACAACTCCTTCAATGTTTTCAGAATTGGGATTAGCAGAAAAAATGAACCATTTTTTTGCGGATGTTCGTGATTTAGATGCAATGAAAAATATAATTAATGATATACAGCCTGATTTTGTATTTCATTTAGCAGCTCAGCCAATAGTGTCATTATCGTATTCAGAGCCAGTTGATACAATCTCAACAAATGTAATGGGGACAACTAATGTTCTTGAAGCTCTGCGAACCTATAACAAGCACTGCACGGCAATCATAATTACAAGTGATAAATGTTATGACAATGTAGAATGGATTTATGGGTATAAAGAGACAGATAGTGTTGGAGGCAAAGATATTTACAGCGGAAGTAAAGGTGCGGCAGAATTGATTTTTAAATCATATTATCATTCATTTTTCAAAAAAGAGAATGGTTTGGTACAAATAGCCTCTGCTCGTGCTGGAAACGTAATCGGAGGCGGAGACTGGGCTTTGGACAGAATTATACCGGACTGTATGAGATCCTGGAGCGAAGGCAGGATTGTAGAAATCAGAAGTCCAAAAGCAACCAGGCCCTGGCAGCATGTTTTAGAACCACTTAGTGGCTATCTGCAATTGGGGGAACGTTTACATAAAGATCATTCTCTTAATGGGGAAAGTTTTAATTTTGGACCAAAACCGGAATATAATCATACAGTTCAGGAAATATTGGAAGATATGAGTGTGCGCTGGCATTTTGAAAACTCTAAAGATGCGTATCAGGTAACTGGTGATACCAAATTTCATGAAGCAGGTCTGTTGAAATTAAATTGCGATAAAGCGTTGTTTCATTTTCAGTGGAAACCAACACTTGATTATAATACTTTGATTGAATATACCAGTGATTGGTACTATGAATTTTATAAGAATAACATTGATATGTTTACTTATACAAAATCACAGATTGAAGGATATGAAAAATTGGCGAAACTTAGCAATATAGCATGGACAAGATAACTGTAGACGGAGTTTTGCTTACACCTCTAAAAAAAATTCATCATCCTAAAGGAGATGTATTTCATGGAATGAAAAAATCCGATGCAGGCTTTTCTGGTTTTGGAGAGGCGTATTTTTCTACAATTCATAATAGAGATACTAAACCATGGAAAAAACATCTCGAAATGACTTTGAATTTTGTAATTCCGATGGGGGAAATTCGATTTGTGATTTATGACGACAGAGAAGATAGTATAACCAAAAATTCTTTCTTTGATATTACCTTAGGAGATAATAATTATCAAAGAATTACAATCCCTCCTGGTGTTTGGGTGGCATTCAATGGTGTAGGCAAGACCTATAATTTGTTATTGAATTTGGCAAGTATAGAACATGACCCAAATGAAATAGAAAGAAAAGAAAACGTATCTGATATAGCCTATTCATGGTAAAAAAAAAAATTCTCATTACAGGAGGGGGCGGTTACATTGGCGCACGTCTTTGTCTACATCTGGCTAATGAAGGTTATGCAGTAACCTCTCTATGCCATTCAAAAATTCCTTCAGACTACAGCTGGACATCTAAAATGGAAAAAGTTATAGTTGGAGATATCAGAGATGAAAAGTTGATGACAGAACTGGCAGATGATAATTATGATATCGTAATTCATTTAGTCTCTCTGGATCATCGGCAGTCTAATTCATCTCCAGGGCTTGTCAGCTCTGTTAATATAACACCTGTCTGGTCTCTGTTGGATATATTTTCTAGACAAAATCTTAATAAATTCATTTATTTTTCAACCGCTCAAGTATATGGTAATTTAAGTAATGAGCATATTTTGGAAACTCACTCCCTAAGACCTCAGAATCCGTATGGACTGACTCATCAGATAGGCGAAGTAATTTGTGATTATTATAATAGAAATTCAGTTGTAGATTGTAGTGTGGTAAGACTTTCAAATAGTTATGGAGCACCGTTATTTGAAGAAAATAATTGTTGGTGGCTTGTAATAAATGATTTGTGTAAAATGGCCCACGATAAAAAAGAAATTGTATTGCAATCAGATGGTTCTCCCTTAAGGGATTTTATACACGGCTGGGATGTTTGCAGGGGAGTTCAGACTATTTTGGAAACAGAAAAGTCACATTTGACTTATAATTTAAGTTCGGCAACAACGCTTTCTATTATGGAAATAGCCCAAAAAATAAAGGGAGTCTTTGAAAATCGTTACAGAACGAAACTTTCAATTAAAGCAGCCGAAGGTAAGAGCAACATCACTAAATCAGTATTTGAAATAGATAATAGCCTGATTAGCAGTATAGGATTTTATCCAAAATGGTCTCTTGAAGACGGGATTAATGATCTTTTTGACTATTTGGAATCAAAACAGTTTAGAAATAATAGTATTTAATTTCATATTTAGTTAATGGATAAATCTTTTATGTTTTCGATAGTTATACCAACCTATAACAGATCTTCCGATTTAATACGATGTTTAAATTCTTTAGTTACTCAAACCTATAAAAATTTTGAGGTCATAGTTTGCGACAATGGTTCATCAGACAATACCAAAGAAGTAATTATAGAATATGAAAAAAAAATGAATTTGAAGTATATTTATCTAACTGAAAATTCAGGAGGGCCAGCAAGACCAAGAAATATTGGAGCCGCAAATGCAAAAGGAGAGTGGATTTGTTTTTTAGATTCGGATGATTTATATGAGCATAATAAATTGGAATATATATCAAAATTAAACTTGGATAATGTTGATTTTCTTTATCACAACCTAACTGTCATAAAAGGAGGTTTGAAATTTGGAAAGTTGAAACCAAGAAAATTAAGCAAAGCGAATTCATATTATGACTTATTGTTTAATACGAATGTAATTCCGACCTCATCTGTTTGTGTAAGAAAAGAGATTTTTCATAAAACAAATGGATTCAAAGAAACTAAAGAAATTGCCGGTTTGGAGGATTTTCACCTTTGGATAAATTTAGCAAGAATGGGTGTAAGATTTTATTATATTCCAAAACAGCTAGGATGTTATTTTGTTGGTAATGATAATTTTACGGTGACTGATGAACGTCAAATAAATAGATATAGAGTGCTGTATCAGGAGTTTTTTGATTTGGAAGAAAACCAAACAAATAAAGCCAAAATTAAAGCAGCATTAGATTATCATACTGGTTGGGTTTATTATAAAAATAAGGATTTTAAAATAGGAACTCCGTTTCTAATGAAATCTGCTATTAATGGAACAGTAAAGATTAAATTAAGATCGCTATATTTTTTGTTAAAAAATATAGCGAATTTATCGTAAAGAATAACACTCAGAGACATCAAATCAAATTGTGGTGGTTTTTATGAGTGTTTTTTACATCAGGATTATATGAAAAAAGCAATCATTGCAATTTTATTATATTTTTTAATTTTGCATGTTTTTATACCATGTATTTATTATTGTTTCTTTGGGATTACTCCAATATACTCAGATTTGGTAGATTATCCGTCTTTGATTAAAGCAGTTCTGTTGATTTCAATTCCTATACTAATCAGTGTTTTTATATTGAAATTTACTCCATCAAAAGAAGATTATATAAGCCCAAATATTGAAGGAAAACCAATTAATGTTCTTTTTTATTTTGCGGTACTTTTAAAGTTAATCACTTTTTATTTTACTGGTGGGTATGAAACCATTTTAAGTGGAGAATCGAATGGTACATTAATGAATTATATCTTTCTTTTTCTCAACCCCTTTACTTTATTATTAATATTATTATTTGTTCAGAAAAAGAAATCGAATGTTATTAAGGCAATTATATTTTATGTAGCTTATGTTACACTTTCAGGCAGTAGGAGTGGAATTATTTCTATATTTTTTGTTTTTTTTATTGGTTTAGCTTTTGAAAGATTTAGCATATATAGGCAAATGATATATCGATTTTTAAAATATGGAATTTTAATAGCTCCTTTTTTATTTATTTATGCTACAAAATCAAGAGGGATAGGTGAGTTAATTGGATTTGATGTTATTTTAAATCAAATTGTTGGCAGAATTTCAACATTAGAAACTTCAATGTTGCCTTTGTATTATGATTCGAATAATTTAGATTTAAGTTTGTTTTATTTGAAGTATGATTTTTGGCATCAATTAAAATTATCTATAGATGCCGTCTTGCCAGGTCAGTTTTTTGAAAATGATGTTATGCCAAATAACTATTATAGATCAATGTTTATGGGGTTTTCAGAATCTTTTGTGGCAGAAAACTATATGTCAATTAATTTTACTTTACCTGTATATTTATATCTAAAATACAGTTATTTTGCAATACCTTTTACTGTTCTTTATGTAATTGTATTCTACAGAATTTTATATTTCTTCAGGAACAATCCATTAGTGGTGATAGCTTTTTTATCTTCTTTTTTTAATTTGATTTATTTTTTTGATTGGGTTATGTTTTTTACTCAATTATACTCATCATTTTTAACAATTATATTTATTAAAGCTTTTATTCCTTCTTTTAGAATTTTAAAGCAAATAATAATGCAAGTTAAGCCTTATGAATCCACAAGTTAGTGTTGTAATTTCTACTTATGGTCGATATGCTGAAATCGATTCCTTATTTGAGAGTCTAGTTTCGCAAAACTGTAAACAGGATCTGTTTGAAGTAATAATTGTTGATCAGAATGACCAGATTGATTTATTGCCATTGATTTTGAAATTTGATAAAAAATTAAATTTAATTCATTATAAAGCTGATTTTAAAGGATTATCGAAAGCTAAAAACATAGGTATAAAATTATCAAAAGGAGATATAATTACATTTTCTGATGATGATTGTACATTTTATAATGATACAATTTCTTCTGCAATTACATATTTTGAGCAAAATCCAACAGTAGATGTTGTTTATGGTCGCTTATACGATAGATCAAGAAAAAAAAATGTAATGAGAGAATGGTCTGATAAGGAAATAAAACTAAATAAGTTTAATTTTCACTTAAACTATTCAGCAGTTACCTGTTTTACAAAATTGAAAAATGTTCATTTTGACGAAAGATTTGGTGTTGGTGCAAAGATAGGTTTAGGAGAAGAACTTGATTATGTGATGCAGATTCTGAATAGAAACCTTGTTGTGAAATATACTCCAGCAATACACATTTGGCATCCTGATCTTAATGTAAGTATTATGCCTAAAGAAAAGGTATATAACTATGCATTTGGTTACGGTTCTGTCTTTAGAAAAAATTTGGACATAAAATTTATTCAGATATATATAATGTCAATTGGCTATCAATTTCTAAGACTATTTTTTAGTTTAATTGTACTTAATTTTACAAATGCTAATAAAATGGTTCTGGGGATTAAAGGGCGTGTCCTGGGATTTTTACTTTTTAGATAAATTTAAAGTGGTTATATTAACCACACTCTATAGTGATTGGTTTTGATGTTTAAAAGATATATGAAGAACATTTATTTGGACAAGCAAACTATGAAATCTAAAAAAAATAATTAATGAACAAAATTCTTGTAACAGGAGGATCCGGTTTTATTGGAACAAATTTAATTGAAGCCCTGGTTTTGGATGGTTATGTAGTTTTAAATATTGATGTAAAAGAACCTCCTCAAAAAAAATTTTCAAAATATTGGGAAAAAGTTGATATTAATTCTTTCGATGCATTAAAAAATGCTATAGATGTTTTTAATCCTAATTATATAATACATTTGGCAGCGCGTACTGATCTGAATGGATTGGAATTAAAAGACTATGATTTAAATATTTTGGGAGTAGAAAATATTTTAAAAATTGCAAACAAATTAAACTCTTTAAAAAAAATAATTATTACATCTTCTATGCTGGTATGCCATGGAGGATATTATCCAAAAAATCAGTTTGATTTTAAGCCAACAACAATTTATGGAGAAAGTAAAGTCATAACTGAAAAGATTGTTTGGGAAAATAAGCCCTCTTGCGATTGGGCAATTATTAGACCTACATCAATTTGGGGACCCTGGTTTGGAATACCATATAGACATTTTTTTGATATGATTATTTCAAAAAAGTATTTTCATATAGGAAATAAAGGATGCACTAAAACATATGGATATGTTGGCAATGCAGTATATCAAATTAAACAAATCCTTTTTTCAGAAACAAAAAATGAATCTAAAAAAGTATTTTATATAGGTGATGATCCTGCAATTAATATTGAAGAGTGGGCTAATGAAATCTCCGCTGAACTTGGAAATAAAATTTTTAAAATGCCATATTTTCTGATAAAATGTGCTGCTTTGTTTGGAGATTTTTTAAAGTTGTTTAATTTTGGTTTTCCACTTAATTCATTTCGTTTAAATAATATGACTACTGATAATGTTTTAGATTTAACGAATACATACGAAATCGCACCAAATTTACCATACACAAGAAAACATGGGATAGAAAATACCCTAAAGTGGTTGTCTGAAGTTGAAAAAAAATGAAAGTATCAATAATAACAGTTTGCTATAATAGCGAAGATACAATTGAAAGAACTATTTTATCTGTCTCAAATCAAACTTATAAAAATTTAGAATATATTGTAATTGATGGTAATTCAAAAGACGAAACACTATCAATTATTAAAAATAATAGTAGTAGAATTTCGAAATGGATTTCAGAGCCTGACATTGGACTTTATGATGCAATGAATAAAGGCATTGCGATGGCTACAGGCGATTTAATAGGGGTTTTAAATTCGGACGATACTTTTAATACGCCTACTATTATAGAAGAAATAGTCAATTTTCATAAATACAATAATGTCGACGCAATAGTTGGAGATATTATTCAACATAAAGAAGATGGAGAAATCGTGAGATTGTACTCATCAAAATATTGGAATCCCGAAAAGCTTAAAATTGGTTTTATGCCTCCTCACCCTTCTATTTTTTTTAAAAAGGAGCTTTTTGAAAAATTTGGATATTATGACCTTGGCTTTAAAATAGGGGCTGATTATGAGTTGATTACCCGATTTTTCTTAAAGAACCATATTAGCTGGAAATATTCAGGAATAACAACCACAGCAATGTTAATAGGAGGCCTTAGCAGTTCAGGCTTTTCTTCTTATAAGTTAATAACAAAAGAAATTCAAAAAGCGCTTAACATGAATGGGGTTGAATTTACAGCTTCAAAGATCAAAATGCGTTTCTTTTGGAAAGTTATTGGATTCTTAAAAAAATGAAAGTAATAATAACAGGCGTATCAGGTTTTGTTGGACAAAATCTTCAGGATTATCTTAAAAAGGACCACGAGATAGATAGTTTGAGTGTTCGTTATAAAGAAAATCAACAATTTGATTTAAAAGGAGATGTTATTATTCATTTAGCCGGTAAAGCTCACGATTTAAAAAAAGTTTCAAAACCTCAGGATTATTATGAAGCTAATTATGAATTAACTAAGCAGTTGTTTGATTCTTTTTTAAATTCAGAAGTTTCGATTTTTATTTTTATGAGTACTGTAAAAGCAGTAGCGGATGAAGTTGTAGGTGTTTTGACTGAGGAAATGAAACCTAATCCAAAAACTCATTATGGTATTGCAAAACATCAGTCTGAAAAATACATTCTGAGTAAAGAATTACCGGTTGGGAAAAAAATTTATATTCTACGGCCTTGCATGATTCATGGTCCGGGAAATAAAGGAAATTTGAATTTGCTTTATCAATTGATAGTTAAAGGATTTCCATGGCCATTAGGGGCTTTTAAAAATCAGCGCTCATTTTTAAGTATAGAAAATTTGTGCTTTGTCATAAAGGAATTATTGGAGCAAACAACTATACCTTCAGGGATTTATAATGTAGCAGATGACGATCATTTATCTACCAATGAGTTAATAATAATTATGGGTGAGAGTTTACGAAAAAAAGTAAACATTTTGAAAATTCCGATTAAACTCATAGAAACAATGGCATTGCTGGGTAATTTCTTAAAACTTCCCCTTAACAGGGAGAAGCTCCAAAAATTGACAGAAAGCTATATAGTTGACAATAAAAAAATTAATAGTAAAATTGGAAAACCATTGCCCATGAGTTCCAGAGAGGGTTTAAAAATTACTTTTGATTTTTTTAGAAAAAATACATAAACAAATAAACTCAGTTTTATATTTTTAAAAGAAAATAATTAAATTATTATATGTTTATTATTGCTGCGATAGCATACGCTTTTTCGATATTTATTGATGTAGCGGTATATCATTTTAAATATTACATTCAGGATGACAAGAATATTAGACATTTGTTTTCAATGATTAATATTTTTCAATATTCAGCACGTTTCTTTATATTGATATTTAGTCCCATTATGTCCTATTTGACCGAGTCAGTAAAAGACAAAAATGAAGTTTGGATTATTACTGTTTTTGCCCATTTTTTTGTTGTATTGTTGTTATTGTTGCTTTATTCTCATAGGTTTAGTTATTATTTTTCAAAGAAAGTTATACATATTCTGAATTTGATTTTTGGAAAATCTAAGCCTCTTAAATTAGTATATATAGAAAAACAAAAACATTGGCCGAAACTCTCCGTTTCTTCTGATTTTTATTTGTTTTTCACTAGTTATATTGCAGGATTTTTATTTTCGATTAGCATTACGTTTCTATATTTTATTAGTTTTTCGTATCCGCAAAAAGCTTTAATGCTGAGTTCGGGAACTCAGATTATTAATATGTTTGGGTCTATGTTATTAATTTTGTTTATTGATCCAAAGGTTATGGGGGCTATTGATGAAGGGAAAGGCTATCAGGAAATTATGATTTTGACTACTAGCCGGATTTTTGTTCATATTACATTGGTTATAATACTTTTTTATATCAAATGAATCTATTGATAATATCTTCTTTGCTAACATTCTTTCTTTACTATTTTGCATGCTTTGATTTTGCAGACTCAAAAAAGAAGTTATCTTATATAATTTGTTTTGTAACTATTGCTTTTGTACAAAGATTTATAATTGCCCCAGAGTTAAACAATGATTTTTATTTATATTATGATTTCAAGATTTTCCATAAGCCTGCTGATTTATTTTCCTTCTTATTAAAAGAGCCATACTTATATTCTGTTTATGCTTTTTTTGATATTTTTTCAAATGACAAAGGAATAATCTTTTCCTGTATATATTGGTTTAATCACATTGTTACTGTAGTTTTTTTTGTATGGCTAATAAAACTTAAAGATATTGATGTTTGGAAAAAGATGCTTCTATTTTCGATTTTTTACTTTTTTTTCGGTTTTGTCTTACTTAGGAATGCTCCTGCTTACCTATTGTTTGCGGTATATTTTTACTATAGTTATAGAAACCTGAAATTTAATTATGTACTGTTAACTCCGTTTATGCATATAAGCTCCATTTTAATATTGATTGTTTATTTTTATAAATGGAAAAAATATTATTTGTTTTTTGCCATCATATGTATCTTGGGCCCAATATTTTTTTTAGTATTTATGCCTTATTTAGAAAATCTAGATTTCTTTCGTTATGTATTATGGAAAATTAATGATTATTCTAAAGTAAACATTGTGATAGGGTATACGCATTGGCTATTTTTTGCATTTATAACTCTTCTTTATTTACTCGGAATAATATTATATAAAAAAAGAATGTTGCACCCTTTTCTGGTTACAACGGCATTTTTTTATTATGTAAGCTATTTTGTTAATCCAATTATGGCCTTTCGTTTTACCCCTTATGTTTTATTTGCTTTGTTGTTTTTGAATTTTGATCCATTAAAAAAACAAATTGTCAGAATACTAAATCTCTCATCTGTTTTTTTATGTGTTATATATTTATTTATCTTATATCATACGCATAATAAGCTTATCCTTATTTAGGAAAGTAATTACTAAGCAACTTGAACTTTTTTTATTTTCATAGAAGGAGATTCGATAATAAAAAACTTGATTTAAATAATTTCAATGTTATACATTCCAATACAATACGTTTTTTTAATTTTACTTTTTTTTGCAGCAGAACTATTTTATTTCTTAATCGCTGAAAAATATAATATTATCGACAAACCCAACCAGAGAAGCTCTCATAAAGATATCACTTTACGCGGGGGCGGAATAATTTTTTGGTTCTCTGCCTTAATCTATTTTGTTCAGCATATACAAAGCAACTATTTTTTCTTCACAGGAATTACATTGGTAAGTTTGGTAAGTTTTTGGGATGATATTCAGAGTTTGTCCAATAAAATCCGAATTCTGATTCACTTTTTGGCTATAACATTAGTTGTTTATGATTTGGGGATGTTTGGAAGTTTTAACTTACTTGTGATTTTTTTGATTTACATTGCTGCTATTGGATTCATAAACATTTATAATTTTATGGACGGGATAAATGGTATAACAGGCTTATATACTTTGGTAGTTATGGGATCATTACTGTATGTTAACAAAAATATTCAGTTATTTACAGATAGTAATTTTATAAAATATGCGATGATTGCCAGCTTTGTTTTTTTATTTTTTAATTATAGAAAAAAGGCAAAATGTTTTGCAGGGGATGTTGGAAGCATAGCAATTGCTTTTTGGATTATTTATTTGGTTTTAAAACTTATTTTAATGACTAATTCTGTAATTTGGATTTTGTTTTTTGCAGTTTATGGAGCTGATGGTATTTGTACAATTTTACATCGTTTGTATCTGAAACAGAATATTTTTGAAGCACATAGACTACATTTATATCAGATTTTGAGTAACGAATACAAAATACAGCATAGATTAGTGGCTTTGTATTATGCAGCAGCACAAATAATTGTATCAGGAGTAGTTGTATTTTTATATCAGAAGGTTCAAGAAAGTATAATATTTGCAATAATTGCAGGTTGTTTATTGTTAGTGTATACTTCAAAATTTTATTTGATAAAAAAAGCTAATCTAAAATTAAATTAATGGGTAATCCTAAGATAATTCAAGGCGGAAATTTTTCAGATCACAGGGGAAATATATCTTATGTAAATGATTTTAGTTTTAAGGATATAGAAAGATTTTATATCATCAGTAATTCTGATGAAAATCCAATACGCGCCTGGCAGGGTCACAAATTAGATGCAAAGAATTTCTATTGTATAAATGGATCTTTTAAAATTCATTTTGTGAAAATTGATAATTGGGAAAACCCGGCAAAAGATTTAAATATTGAAACCATAATTGTGAATACTTCAGAAAGCAAAATAGTACATATTCCTGCGGGTTACGCTAATGCAATAGAATCTTTAGAGCCAGATTCAAAATTAATATCATTTTCAACTTTGCCACTAAAAAAAGTTAGTGATGATGATGTTCGTTATAATTCAGATTATTGGAAAATTAATGAATCATAAAAGAATCTTTTTGTCCTTGCCGAAAAAAAGTGGTTTCGAACAAAAATATATTCAGAAAGCGCTTGATGATAACTGGATAACAACCGGTGGGCCGAATGTAAATGATTTTGAGAGAATTCTTGAAAAGTATCTCGAAAATGATTCATACGTTGCAGCCTTAAATTCGGGAACATCGGCTATTCATCTGGCATTAGTTTTATTAGGAGTAAAAGAAGGAGATGAAGTCATTTGCCAAAGCCTTACATTTTCGGCATCTGCTAATCCTATATTATATCAGGGAGCTATACCGATATTTGTCGATAGCGAAAGTGAAACGTGGAATATTTGTCCTGAAAATCTTGAAATCGCAATTCAGGACAGAATTAGAAAAGGTAAAAAACCTAAAGTTATTATTGCAGTTCATTTGTACGGAAATCCCTATAAAGTAGATGAAATTCATGCAATTGCAAAGCGATACGAAATTCCGATTATTGAGGATAGTGCAGAAGCCCTTGGAAGTTCTTACAAGGGCAAAAAATGTGGGACTTTTGGCGCTTTTGGAGTATTATCTTTCAATGGAAACAAAATTATTACTACATCCAGTGGAGGAGCATTGATCTCTAATTCACAATTATTAAAAGAGAAAACTGTTTTTTATGCAACCCAGTCTAAAGATAATGCAGTGCATTATGAGCATAGTCAGATAGGATACAATTACAGGATGAGTAATGTTTGTGCTGGAATAGGTTTGGGACAGATGAAAATTTTAGAAGAAAATATTGATTCCAGAAGGGGAATAAATAATTTTTATGAAACAATTTTTAAAGACATAAGTGAAATTGAACTTTTTCAGGTAAATAATAATGATTGTTTTGCAAACTACTGGTTAAGCACAATTTTAGTAGAAAACAACCCGGAGAAAAATATAAACAAGGAGAATTTAAGGATTGCTTTTGAAAATGCAAATATTGAATGCCGTCCTCTTTGGAAACCAATGCATTTACAGCCTATTTTTTCAGGTTGTCCATATTATGGCAATAATGTAGCCCGTGATTTATTCGAAAAAGGACTATGCCTTCCCTCAGGATCTGATTTAACAAAAAATGATAAAAATAGAATTAAGAAAGTGATTACTGACTTCATCAAATAAAGAATAATATTAATATGAAAATTGAAGAAACGTTTATAAAAGATTTAATAATAGTAGAGCCAACAGTTTTTGGAGATGAAAGAGGTTATTTTTTTGAATCTTACAGTAAAACTAAATTTGAGGGATTAGGGATAAATATTGATTTTGTTCAGGATAATCAATCTTTTTCTAAAAAAGGAACGTTAAGAGGATTACATTATCAAAACCCACCTTTTGCGCAAACTAAGCTGGTGCGTGTTTTAGAAGGTGAAATCATTGATGTTGCAGTAGATTTAAGAAAGGATTCTCCAACTTATGGAAAATCATTTAGCATTTTACTTTCTGCAGAAAATAAGAAACAATTATTAGTTCCTCAGGGTTTTGCACATGGTTTTTCTGTTGTTAGTGAATCAGCTTCAGTGCTATACAAATGTGATCAGTTTTATAATAAAGCTTCTGAAGGAGGCATCAAGTTTGACGATCCATCTTTAAATATTGATTGGGGAATGGATTTAAATGAGGCAATTGTGTCTGAAAAAGATCAGATTTTACCTTTTATTGAAAATTGTAATAGTTTGTTTTAATGAAAAAAATTTTAGTAACAGGAGCAAACGGGCAATTAGGATCAGAACTCTTAGAACTTTCTTCTGTGTATCCTAAATATGAATGGTGTTTTGCAGACAGAACCCAGATTACTTTAGATAATCTTGATTTGCTAAAGGCACAGCTGAATGAAACAAAGCCGGATATAATTTTGAATTGCGCAGCTTACACAGCTGTTGATAAAGCAGAATCAGAAAAAGATCTGGCTTTTACTGTAAACCATTTAGCAGTAAAGTTGATAGCAAAATATGCGAAAGATAACGATGTGAAACTAATTCATATCTCAACAGACTATGTTTTTGACGGAACCTCATCTTTAGCTTTAAATGAAGAAGCCAAAACAAATCCGATAAATATTTATGGAGCCAGTAAACTTGCTGGTGAGCTTGCCTGTCAGGAAGAAAATCAAGGTTCAATTATTATCAGAACTTCCTGGGTATATAGTAAATTTGGAAATAATTTTGTTAAAACAATGCAGCGCTTGATGCAGGAAAGAGAATCCATTAATGTAGTTAATGACCAAATAGGTTCACCAACATATGCAGCAGATTTAGCAAAAGCGATGATGGATATTTTAGAATCTGAGAGATGGATGCCGGGAATTTATAATTATTCCAACGAAGGTGAAATAAGCTGGTATGAATTTGCGTTGAGCATTAAAGAATTTGGAAATTATAAATGTAAAGTAGAAGGTATCCCTTCTCAATCATATCCAACCCCGGCAAGGCGTCCGGAATTTTCATTATTAGATAAGAATAAAATAAAAACAATTTATAATTTAGATGTTCCGGATTATAAAGAAAGTTTAAAGAAAATGTTTAAAAGGACTTGAGATTGAACGAAGAATATTTCAGATAACAATAAAGAAATTTAAAAATTTATATTATGAAAGGAATTATATTAGCTGGTGGTTCAGGAACACGATTACACCCTTTGACTCTCGCTATGAGTAAACAAATGATGCCCGTATATGATAAGCCAATGATTTATTATCCATTATCAACATTGATGATGTCTGGAATAAATGAAATATTGATTATTTCTACGCCTCACGATTTACCAAATTTTAAAAAATTATTAGGAGATGGTTCCGGTTTAGGATGCAAATTTACATATGCTGAGCAGGCAATCCCGAATGGTTTGGCCCAGGCTTTTGTGATTGGGGAAGAATTCATTGGTAATGATGATGTAGCACTGATTTTAGGGGATAATATATTTTTTGGTTCAAACATGCAGGAACTTTTAAAATCAAATACTAAACCAAACGGAGGTGTCGTATTTGCTTACCACGTATCAGACCCTGAACGTTATGGGGTAGTAGAGTTTGATGAAAACTTAAAAGCTATTTCTATAGAAGAAAAACCACAAGCTCCAAAATCAAGCTATGCAGTTCCGGGATTGTACTTTTATGACAATTCAGTTGTAGAAATAGCGAAAAGCATTAAGCCAAGTGCCCGGGGCGAGTATGAAATCACAGATGTTAATAAAGTATATCTGGAAAGAGGACTATTGAAAGTAGGTATTTTAAGCAGAGGTACTGCCTGGCTTGATACAGGAACTTTCAACAGTTTAATGCAGGCCGGACAGTTTGTTCAGGTTTTAGAAGAAAGACAGGGCTTAAAAGTGGGATGTATTGAGGAAATTGCCTGGAGACAAGGCTTTATTTCTGATGAACAATTAGAAGAACTTGCATTACCTTTGGTTAAATCCGGATATGGAGCTTATTTGATTGAATTTTTGAAACAAAAGAAAAAAGGAGTAAGGTTTTAATTTAAAGAAATATTTTTTTAGAATCTTTAATTAGTACTTTTGTAAGTGTTCTTAGTTTTCAATACTAAATAAAAAGAATTTGAATACAGATAAACAAACCAAAATGTCTGCTTTGCTGCATAACAGTTTTTCGCCAAGAAATCTAAAAGCAAATATTAATAACCTTAGCTATTTGCCAAGGTGGATTATCGTTGCTATCGATATAATGGTTCTTATCTTTTCATTTACATTTACTTATATGTTGTTTGAAGGAACAGCATTAGGATATATTATAACATCATACCATTTTTATTTTGTATCTGCTCTTATTTTTGTCAATGTATTTTTCTTCTGGCTATTCAGGACATATTCAGGAATAATCAGGCATTCTTCTTACATTGATGCAATAAAGCTGCTGTTTTCTCAAATGTCGGTTTTGATTTTCTTTTTGATTTTCAATTTAGTTTTTGAATTATATTCGGGGCATAAGGCGTTTTTAAATACGGCACTTTTTATAAACTTAGTGCTGTCTTTTTGCGGATTATTCTTATATAGAGTTGTTGTAAAACAAACTTTTGAAATCTATTTTTCAGAGAAAACGGATTCAAAATTAATACGCACAGTTATTTATGGTACAGATGCTAATGCGATTTCTGTGGCAAACGCATTAAAATTTGAAACCCCTTCAAGATTCAAGATTGTTGGTTTTGTTGATAAAAACAACCAAAATGCTTCAAAGAGAATGCTGGATTTGCCTATATTGATTCAAAAGAAAAAATTACCTGCTTTAATGCGGTCAGTTGCTGCTGAAGCTGTTATTATTGCAGACAAAAGTTTATCAAAAGATGAACAGTTAATTATTGTAGACCAATGTTTAGAATTCAATTATAGAGTTTATACCGTACCGTTAATTTCTGACTGGGAAAACCAAAAAGAAATTTCTCAAAAAGTAAAGAATATTCAGATTGAGGATTTATTAGAAAGAAAACCAATCGTATTGGACAGCAAATCAATATCTAAACAATTAAAGGATAAGGTTATACTCATTACAGGTGCCGCTGGTTCTATTGGAAGCGAAATTGTAAGGCAGGTTTTAGGATTTAATCCCAAAACAATAGTCATTTTGGATCATGCAGAAACGCCTTTACATAATTTATGCTTAGAAACCCTTGCATTAGATTCTCAAACTAAAATCAGGGCCATTATTGCAGATGTCAAAAGTAAAAAAGCCTTAGAAAAAGTCTTTGCCGATTTTAGGCCTCAGGTAGTTTTTCATGCTGCAGCTTATAAACATGTTCCGTTAATGGAGGAAAACCCTTCACAAGCAATTCTTACAAATGTTAAGGGCACAAAAAATTTAGCCGATTTATCCTGTAAGTACAGAGTAAAGAAGTTTGTAATGGTTTCTACGGATAAGGCTGTAAATCCTAGTAACGTTATGGGGGCAAGTAAACGTATTGCCGAAAAATATGTCCAGTCATTGTTTTTAAAAAATCAAAAAGAACAATCAGAGTGTAAAACCAAATTTATTACAACCCGCTTTGGAAATGTTTTAGGTTCTAATGGATCAGTAGTTCCACTCTTTACTAAACAAATTGCACATGGAGGCCCTGTTACAATTACACATCAGGATATCATCCGTTACTTTATGACCATTCCTGAAGCCTGTCAGCTGGTTCTAGAGGCTGGAGCAATGGGAAATGGTGGAGAGATTTATATTTTTGATATGGGAAAACCGGTAAGAATTATTGACTTAGCTAAAAAAATGATTAAGTTAGCCGGTTTTATTCCTGATAAAGAAATCAAAATAAAAATTGTAGGTCTGAGACCAGGTGAAAAATTATATGAAGAATTATTAAATGATACTTCAAAAACTTTGCCTACTTATCATAACAAGATCATGATAGCACAGGAAATTCAGGATGAGTATGAGAATTTACATATTGAAATTGAAGAACTTATAGAAATTTCGGATTTTTATAGCAATGATGAGATAGTAAGTAAAATGAAAAAAATTGTTCCTGAATTTAAAAGTATGAACTCAACTTTTGAAGTCTTGGATAAATAAATGTTGATATAATATATGATGTAATAGAGGTGTTTTAAAAAAACGCCTTTTTGCTTTTTAATCTTTTTCGGAACTGGTAAAAATCCTGTTAATTTGTAAATGAATAATACTGATAATAAAGACTGGCTGTTTGAAATAACACCAAAAAATAATTTCTTCTCTCTAAATTTCAAAGAAATTTGGCAATACAGAGATTTATTATTTTTGTTTGTAAAAAGAGATGTAATTACTGTTTATAAACAAACAGTTTTAGGCCCGCTGTGGTATTTAATTCAGCCTTTATTTACTTCAGTTATTTTTACAATAATTTTTAATAATGTAGCTGGAATTAAAACAGAAGGGCTTCCTTCATTCTTGTTTAATTTAGCTGGAATTACAATGTGGAACTATTTTGCAGCCTGCCTTAATGGGACTGCAGATACTTTTAAAACAAATGCCAGTATATTCGGTAAGGTTTATTTCCCAAGAATCATTACACCGCTTTCTGTTGTAATTTCTAATTTAATGAAATTCGGAATTCAGTTTTTAATTTTTATAGGCTTTTATATCTTTTATTATTTTGACGGATATAATCTAACATTAAATCTTTCCATTTTATTTTTTCCTGTATTAATTGTTATTATGGGTATTTTAGGCTTAGGTCTCGGAATGATAATCTCATCAATGGTAACCAAATACAGAGATTTTAGTTATTTAATAGCTTTTGGGATACAATTGTTGATGTATTTATCGGCAGTCATGTATCCTATGGAATTGGTCAAAAGTAAACTCCCATCGTATGGTTGGGTTGTTGAATATAACCCTTTAGCTTATATCATTGAAACATCCCGATACATGCTTTTGAATTTTGGTCATATTTCATTATCAGGATTGCTATATACCTTCACTTTTACAATTATAGTATTTTTTGTTGGCTTATTGGTTTTTAATAAGGCAGAAAAAAGTTTTATAGATACAGTTTAATTGAGAGGAAAAATAATTGAATAAAAAACAATATAATTATCTAATTTGAAAGATATTATTTTAAAGGCAGAAAATATTTCCAAGCAATATCGTTTAGGAGAAGTCGGTACCGGCACAATCAGTCACGACGTAAATCGCTGGTGGTATAAAATTAGAGGCAAGGAAAACCCCTATTTAAAAATTGGCGATACAAATGATCGCTCAACAAAAGGAAATTCTGATTATGTATGGGCTTTACAGGATATTAATTTCGAAGTTCAGCGTGGGGATGTTTTGGGTATTATAGGGAAAAATGGTGCAGGAAAATCGACACTTTTAAAAATTTTATCCAAAGTTACAGCACCAAGTACAGGAACAATTAAATCACGAGGGCGCATTGCATCTCTCTTAGAAGTTGGAACCGGTTTTAATGGAGAAATGACAGGTAGAGAAAATATTTTCTTAAACGGTGCCATTCTGGGAATGACCAAAAAAGAAATAACTTCAAAACTTGATGAAATTATTGATTTCTCTGGTTGCTCACGTTATATTGATACACCGGTAAAACGATACAGCAGCGGAATGACAGTTCGTCTGGCTTTTGCTGTGGCTGCTTTTTTAGAACCTGAAATTCTAGTTGTCGATGAGGTTTTAGCCGTTGGAGACGCAGAGTTTCAAAAGAAGGCCATAGGCAAGATGCAGGATATTTCTAAAAGCGAAGGAAGAACAATATTATTTGTAAGCCATCAATTAGGATCTGTAGCAACATTGTGTAATAAAGGGATGCTTATGGATAAAGGTAGAATTGTTGACTGTGGTACAGTTTCAGAAATTATAGAACAATATTTGCTCCCAGAATCAGGTGAAACTAAAGCAAATTTATATTTACCGAATGTAGAATCTTTGAATAGTAAGAAAATATTTTTTACAAAAATTGAAACAATTAATTCAAACAATCAAAATACAGATTATTTTGGATTTAACGAATCCATCAAAATTAGATTGTCAATTGCTATTAAAGAGGATTTTAAAAATGTTGTTTTAGGAATTGGACTTCAAGATAAATTTAATACTAGAGTTTGTACATTCATGAATAATCTTGTTGATATTATAGTGGATAATTCAAAAGATAATTTTACAGTTGAAGTTATTGTACCAAGTAATATTATAGCACCAAATCATTATAGTTTTATTTTTGCATTATATGAATTTAATGGTAGAGTTTATGATGTTATTGAGAATGTTTGCAACATAAAAATACATGATACTGGAACAATTTTTTCAAAATACGAAGGTATAGATTATGGAAATGTAATTATTAATTCTAAATGGGAAATCATTTAATTATGAAAAGCGTCAAAAAATATTTAAATGATTTTCTTTATAAAGTTCATGAAAAAAATGATGCTATTTTAAAATTGAAACAGCAAAAAGAAATAGATTATTTAAATAATAATAGTGCTGTCATTGGAAATAATAGCAGAATTTTTAGTGAAGCAAAAATCTATAATAATTTAGCGGATAAAACAAAAATAATCTTAGGAGATTACTGTGATGTTAAAGGAGAACTTTTAATATTTGCACATGGTGGAGAAATTAATATTGGAGATTATTCGTTTATAGGTGAAAGAACAAAAATCTGGTCTGCCAAAAAAATAAGTATAGGAAATCGAGTTTTAATATCTCACAATGTTAATATACACGATAATAATTCGCATCCTTTAGAGTCTCAATTACGACATGAAGATTTTAAGCATATAATATCTAACGGTTTACAAAAAGAAAATTATCTTGATGAAAAAGAAATAATAATTGAAGATGATGTTTGGATTGGCTTTAATTCAACAATATTAAAAGGAGTTAGAATAGGGAAAGGAGCAATTATTGGCGCAAACACAATAATAACTAAAGATATACCTGAATTTGCCGTTTGTATTGGTAATCCAATGAAAATAATAAAATATACTTCATGAGCTTTATTTTAGAAAAATTCCACAAATTTAAAAGCTTTATTCAAAAATTTAATTCGATATATTATGGGGTTAAAAAAATGAATCAAGACTATCAAAGAGATTTATATAGTTATAAAAATGTAAAAGTGAATATGGGGCAAATTCAGTCTCAATTAAATTCTCAAAAAACAATAATAAATAACATTAATGAAGTAGAATTTCAGGTTTTTTCACAATTCGGTGATGACGGTATTATTCAATGGCTAATAAATTATTTAGAAATTCCAAATAAAACTTTTATTGAGTTTGGAGTTGAAAAATATATTGAGTCAAATACAAGATTTTTATTATTCAATGATAACTGGAAAGGGTTAGTTATTGATGGAGACAAAAAAAATATAGATTATATTAAAAATGATGTAGTGAGTTATTTTTTTGATCTTCAATCAATATGTTCTTTCATTACTAAAGACAATATAAATGAATTAATAGAATCTCGAAATTTTAATGTTGAACCCGGTTTATTAAGTATAGATATTGATGGAAATGATTATTGGATTTGGAAATCTTTAGAAAACATTAATCCTATTATTGTAATTTCAGAATACAATGCTGAATTTGGCTTAAATTCATGGACAATTCCATACAAACAAGATTTCGTTTGGGATAAAAAAAATGACATGTATTACTGGGGAACATCTTTAGTTTCGCTATGTGATTTAGCAGAACAAAAAGGTTATAGTTTTGTCGGTTGTAACTCACAAGGTAACAATGCATATTTTATTAGAAATGATAAAATGAAAGATTTAAAAAAACTTTCTGTTGAAGAAGGTTTTAAGAATGCAAAATTTTCACTTAGTAGAAAGATAGATGGTGAACAATTCTCAGATGTTGAGAAACGAAATACATTGATAGGAAAAGAGGTTTATAATACAAGAACCAATAAAGTAGAACTTATTGACCTAATTGGTAGAGTCTAAATTAAAATTACATGAATTCTAAACCTGAATTAATTGTTATTAGTCAAAATCTAATGGGGGGCGGATCAAGTTTTCATAGAAATATGATTGCGAATAAACCTGACAATTACTTTGATATTAAATGTATTTACTTAGATCCATTACATTGGGAAGCAAAAAGACTTGAAGATATTACATTAGGAGCTAATGATGTTATTTTTGAATTTGAAAATGAACCAGAATATGATTTAGCAAAAAAATTCAATCATCATATATCAAATAAGGAAGGAGCAATTGTAGCTAATCTGCAAGAAGAATTAATTGCATTAAGTTATTTTCCTAAGTCCAAAAAAACAGTGTATTTTATCTGCCATGACAAAGGTTTTTTACACTTAGTAAAAAAATATGATTATTTAATGGACGTGATTATTGCTCATAATATTGAAATTTATGAGAATATAAAACAAATGCTGCCAACAAGATTAGATGATATTCATTTTATTCAGCACGGTGTCAAAATTCAAAATTTTTCACGAAATAAGAATGAAAACAGTAAATTAAATTTAGTTTTTCTGGCCCGACATGTAAAACTAAAAGGGATTTATGATTTGCCAAAAATAAATAAAGGGCTTTTAGATAAAAATATACATGTCAACTGGACAATTTTAGGAGACGGAGAAGAAAGGGAAAACTTTAAAAATGAAGTTGAGCATCTCGAAAATTTTCAATTTAGCATACCCAGGAATGATACGGAAGTTATTGAAATTTTAAAGATGCAAGATGTGTATATATTGCCCTCATCGCATGACGGATTACCCGTTTCTCTGCTTGAATCTATGAGTGTTGGATGCGTTCCTGTGGTATATAATTTTAGTGAAGGAATAAAAAAAGTTATTACATCAGATATTGGTTATGTGGTAGATTTAAATGATGTATGCGCAATGGTTGATAAAATCGCAACGCTTAATAACGATAGAGACCTTTTATTCGAATTAAGTAAAAATGCTTTGCAAAAGGTAGAAAAAGAATTTAATATAAAAACACAGGCAAATATATATTTTGAACTTTATAAAAATTGGAAGAAGTATAAAAAAAATAAGAAAGCCAGAAGACTTACCCTTTTTCAAATAGAAAAAAAATATCAGCGAAATAAAATTATTAATTTTGGTTTTAGAGTTTTTCGATATTTTAAAAATAAGATTAAATGATTCGTAAAATCCTCAATATCTTAAAAAAAAAGAAAAAGGTTTTGACTTCATTAGAAAGATATCAAAACTATTTCACAAAGGAAGATTCTACATTTATGAAGAATTGTACTATTCGTTTTGACGTCATTGATCAAATTGAAAATCGCCAATATATTACTATAGGAGAAAAAGGAATTATCAATGCTAATTTTATTTTTGAGTCTGCAAGAGGCGAAATAATTATAGGAAACAATGTTCATTTAGGAGGTGTGACTTTCATTAGCAGAAATAAAATAGAGATTCATAATGACGTGACAATGGCTTGGGGAATCACTATTTACGATCATAATTCGCACAGTATTTATTGGGAAGAAAGAAAAAGCGATAATCATCAATGCTATGATGATTATATAAATTGCAATGGAAATAATGTGGCAAATAAAAACTGGTCTTATGTTGCAGATGCTCCCATAGTTATAGAATCAAAAGTATGGATTGGTTTTGGTGTAACAATTTTAAAAGGAGTGACAGTAGGTGAAGGAGCAGTAATTGGAGCAAAAAGTGTGGTAACAAAAAATGTAGAACCCTGGACAGTAGTTGTGGGAAACCCGGCAGTTATAGTGAAGTATCTGCCAGAATATAACAAAAATCAATGAAAATATTAATCATAGGTTCTAAAGGATTTATTGGAAGCCATTGTGTAGATTATTTTTCTAATAAAGGATTTGAAGTCTGGGAAGCAGATGTTAATGCAAGTCAAAAGGAAAAATTTTATAAAATAGAACGTAAAAATTCTGATTTTTCTGTAGCTTTTAAAGAAAATAAATTTGATGTTTGTATTAATGCATCAGGGTCTGCTCACGTTGGTTTTTCGTTTGAGAATCCTTCTTTAGATTTTGAACTAAATGTTGTTAATGTACAAAAAATATTAGTAGCAATTAGGGATTATAATAGTAATTGTAAGTTTATTAATTTTTCCAGTGCTGCAGTTTACGGTAACCCTAAGGTTCTGCCAATTTCAGAGAGCACGGATTGCAAACCCTTATCTCCTTATGGATTTCATAAATTACAAAGCGAGCTTCTTTTAACAGAATATCATAAGTTCTTTGGTTTGAATACTTGTAGCTTACGTGTTTTTTCAGCCTACGGACCAGGATTAAAAAAACAATTATTTTGGGACTTATATCAGAAAGCAGCTCAAAATAATGCAGTTTCACTTTTTGGGACAGGTAATGAAACAAGGGATTTTATATTTATTGATGACTTATTGGAAATTATAAAACTAATTATTGACAAATCTCCATTTACGGGTTCCATTTACAATGTTGCTAGTAATACTGAAACTACAATTGCTCAAGCGGCAAATGTTTTCATTAAAGAGTTTTCTCCTCAAAAAAAACTTGTTTTTAATGGAGAAACTAAAATTGGAGATCCAAACAATTGGGTTGCAGATATTTCAAAAATTAGTGAAATGGGTTTTCAAAAAACAGTTGGAATAGAGGAAGGTATAAAAAAATATGCAAAGTGGGTAAAAGAATTAAAATAGGAATAATTTATTCTTACGATGAAAACTGGATTGGCGGTACTTATTACTATCAAAACCTGATACAATCCCTAAAATTGCTCCCACAGGAACAGCAGCCACATTTGGTCATTGTAAGTAATAATAGTGGCTCTTTTGACTCGATAAAAGAATTAGATTATCCATTCATTACGTACAAAGAACTATATAAAAAACGTCCTTTTTTTAAAAGGTTTTTTGATAAATTATTTAGTTTAATAATTCGCAAAAAAAGTGGTGCTAAAAAAATAAATTTTGGGATTGATGTATTATTTCATCCAACAGAAATTAAGATTCCTAATTCAATCAAAAAACATTTATACTGGATTCCGGATTTTCAGGAAGTGCATTTGCCTCATCTGTTTTCAAAAGAGTACATAGAGTTTAGAAAGAAAGTCCAGTCAGAAATTCTCTTTAATAATAATCATATTTTGTTTAGCAGTAAGGATGCTTATAGTGATTTTAAAAAATTATATCCATTGGCAGAATCAAATTGTCATGTAGTTAATTTTTCTGTTTTTCATCCAAATTATTCAAATATTAAAATAGAGGAACTTAAGCATAAATATCAATTAGATGATGTTCCTTATTTTTTCTCGCCTAACCAATTTTGGCAGCATAAAAATCATATTGTAGTTTTAAAAGCCATAAAAAAGTTGAAAGAAAACTATGATTTTAATTTTCAGGTTCTTTTTTCAGGAAAAGAATCTGATCATAGAAATCCGGAGTATTTTAAAGCGATAAAGGAGTTTGTGCAGGAAAACAGCCTAACTGACAATGTGAGATTTTTAGGGTTTATTGACAGAAGCGAGCAATTATGTTTCATGAAAAATGCATTAGCTGTAATTCAGCCTTCCTTATTTGAAGGATGGAGCAGTGTTGTTGAGGATGCTAAAGCGATGAACCAAAATCTTATTGTATCGTCATTAAACGTTCATAAGGAGCAATTAGAGACTCAGGCTTATTATTTTAATCCCAATGATGAAAAAGAGCTGATGGATCATATGGTTTTGTTTTTGCAAAACAAAATTGAAAAGCCAGAATTTAATTATGACAAACAGTTAGCTTTATTTGGCGAAAAATTCATGAACATTATTGCAGGAATTAATTAAATGAATTACCCAAAAATATCAATTGTAACACCAAACTTTAATGGTGGAGAGTATCTGGAGGATACTATTCTGTCTGTTTTGTCTCAGAACTATCCTAATCTGGAGTATATAATTATTGATGGTGGCAGTACAGATAATTCAATTGCTATAATTAAAAAATATGAATTTCAATTAACATATTGGGTAAGCGAACCTGATAATGGTTTATATGAAGCAGTTCAAAAAGGTTTTGATAAATCAACAGGTGAAATTATGGCCTGGATAAACTCAGACGATGTGTATCATCCAAAAGCTTTTTTTACTGTGGCAGAAATATTTACTTTAAATGGAGTAAACTGGCTTCAGGGAGTCCCTTCTACTCTGGATGAAACGGGAAGGACAATAGGGGTCAGCAAAGTAAAAAAATGGTCAAAATTTAACTACTATACCGGCAATTTCCACTGGATACAGCAAGAGTCGGTTTTTTGGCGAAGATCTTTATGGGAAATCTCAGGGGGAAAATTGGAAACCAAAATGAAATATGCAAGTGATTTAGAATTGTGGCTTCGTTTTTTTAGATTCGAAAAATTGTATGTTACAAATGCTTTATTGGCAGGTTTTCGGATAAGATCAAAAAATCAATTGTCTCTGGATCATAAAGATGACTACTTTAATGAAGCAAGCGATAAAATAAATAATGAAGTCAGCCATTTTATTTCACTTGAAGAAAAAAAAGTAGTAGCACAAATAACAAAGCACAATGTTGTAACAGCCAAATTACGATTCAAACCTTTAAGACAAATATTTGATCTTATTTTTTATATGAAAATGAGAAAAAATAAAGAAGCAATATTTGATTATCCGCCTAAAATAATCTTTGACAGAAAGAGCCAAAAATTTAAAATTGATTAAAGAATGCTAAAACTATCCATTATAACGATCAATTATAATGATATTCAGGGATTGCAAAAAACAGTAGAAAGTGTAGTTAAACAATCCTCAAAAGACTTTGAATATATTGTTATTGATGGGGGTTCAGCAGATGGAAGTGCTGAATACTTATTTTCTCAGAATGAGAACCTGAGTTATTGGGTCAGTGAGCCTGATAAAGGTATTTATAATGCAATGAATAAGGGAATATTACAGGCAAGTGGTGATTACCTTTTGTTTTTGAACAGTGGAGATGTATTAATAGATGATAAAGAAATCATAAGTAAAATTGTTCTGAATTTAAATTGTCCCGGTGTTTATTATGCACCCATATATTTGATGAAGAGTAATTTAGTTGAAAATAAGATTGAATATCCGGCAAATTTAGATGAGCGGTTCCTTTTCACAAATACCATATGCCAACAAGCTGTAATCTATCATAAATCTCTTTTTTGTGAAAGTATTTTTGATGAAAAATTAAAATATATTTCTGATTGGAAAATGCATTTTTCTTTATTTAAAAGAAAAACTAAATTCATTCATTTAAACATTCCTTTTGCAATTTATGATTTGGATGGATTAACAAGTAAAGGAGAAACAAAATATACTTCACATAAGGAAAGATTAAAAACGCAATTTTTAGATTTCTTTTTAGAGTTTTTAAAATATTATGGGACAAATAGAAAAGTACTCTTTAGATTACTCAAATTATTTATTAAAGGCACTTAACATTAATTACAAACAAACTACAAACATTTTCAATTGATAACTATTTTATATGCATATCGTAATAGAGAGTTTAGCCGTGTTAAACGTTCACTGGATTCATTAGCCAGGCAGATAAATCAAAACTTTAATGTTGTTTTTGTAGATTATGGTTCTAAAAAAGAAATCGTTTCAGAGATAAAAGAACTTGTTAAAGGTTATTCTTTTTGTAGTTATCATTATTTGTTTACAGAGTTTCAGCCATGGAACAAGAGTAAAGCTTTTAATTATGTTTTGAAAAATCTTCATTCTGCATATTGTTTTACAGCTGATGTGGATATGATTTTTCATCCTGAATTTACATCGGTTTTAGAAGAGAAATGTAATCCTGACAAAGCAACTTATTTTCAGGTTGGCTATATGTCTGATGACCAAAATAAAAAAGAGGGAGCTAATTACGATCATTATAAAATTAAATTTTTAAGCAGCAGGGATTCTACCGGAATGACCCTTTTTCCGGTTAAAAGGTTAAAAAGCATCCAAGGATTTGATGAGTTTTTTCATTTTTGGGGAGCAGAGGATACTGAAATACACAACAGGATAATACAAGCGGGATGTGAGCTGGAATTTTATGATCAAAAAGTATTGATGCTACATCAATGGCATAAAAATTACAGAAGCAGAGAAACTTTACATTTAAATACAGAATTGCAATTATCCCGAATTGTAGAGATAAATCATCGTCATTTAATACACAATTCTCAAAATGAAATGGGGAATGTAAATTCAGAAAGCTGGGGAGGAATAATCTCAGAATCAGAGTTTAATGAATTAGAAGGTTTTGATACTAATGTGGTTTTGATTAATAAAGCAGAAGTAGTTGAGCATTTTTTATTTGTTGAACTGCCAAGATTTCAGGATGGCATTTTATCAGTCCGTTTTGTTAAAGATGATTTTCAGACATCATTAAAATACAAGCTCAAAAAGAAAATGGGCAAAAAAACACCAAAATATTATAGTTTAAAAGAAATTAATGATAAGCTACTTTTACATATTATTTCTTTTTATCACCAATTTCCTTATACGTATAAGGTTAGTAATAACTTAAAAAGTATAAGTTTTAAAATTAAAAAACAGGATAGAATATAATTTTATAAAACGAGATGGCACAAGTAATTTTAGTATCGCAATTCCCACTTCCTTATTCTAAAACCGGAAGCTGGACAACAATTTATTATAATTATCTGAGCAATAATCATCAAATAAATTATATAATTTGCCAAAAGCCTGAGCATGTCCTGAATACTGTTAAATATCAATTTATATCAGAAAATATTGTTGCTAAAATAAAAAGAAAATTTTTTAAAAAACCCTATTTGGGATATTTAAAGGCACTTAATGAGGTCATTAAAAAGGATAACAAATACATTATTCAAATCGTTGATAATTTTGGAATAATAAATCCTTTACAAAAATTTTTGGTAGAAAAAGGTTTGAGAGAAAATTGTCAGGTTCAATTTTTTTATCATGGGTTTCCACCCTACTTAGAAAATTTTCGAGGCAGATGGTTTTTCGAAAGTATTGATGAAATGATTTTACTCACGCATGACAGTTATAAAGTCCATAAGGATACCTACACTACATTGCCTTGTAAATTTTCAGTATTGCATAACGGAATTAACACTAATCAATTCCATAAAATTTCCTCTGCAGAAAAAATAATCCTGAAAAAACAATTTGATTTAAAAGACAAAAAGGTTTTTATTTGGTGTTCTAAAGATCTTCCTAAAAAAGGATTAAATTTTATACTGGAAGTTTGGAAAAAGATACATGTACAAAACAAAAACACAGCTTTGCTAGTCGTTGGAGCTACACGAAATTATCAGATAGAGGGCGTTCAATTTTTAGGGAAAATTCCAAACAATGAACTTCCCAAATATTATCAAATGGCAGACTGTTACTTGTTTCCAACGCTTTGCCATGAAGGTTTTGGTATGAGTTTAATAGAAGCCCTTCATTCAGGTTGTTATTGTATTGCTTCGGCAATTGGAGGCGTTCCGGAGGTTTTACAATATGGAAAATTGGGCAGATTAATACAAAATCCGCATTTTCAGGAAGAATGGGAACATGCCGTTTTAGATTTTCTGAATCAGGAGGAAATGGAAGAGGTTATAATTCCGGATAATTTGTATTCAGCCCAAAGTTGGAATTCAGGCATGGATAAAATTATTGAAAATGCTAAAAACAGGTTTTAGGAAATGAACTTCCAATACAAAAAGGATTTAATTTGTTTGAAAAAACTTTTCGATTTCTTAAGTAATAACAACACATTTTATGAATTTATCAAATATAGAAATTTCAGAAATGGAACAACAAAATAATTCAGCGTTTGTAATTGCCGAAATTGGTCAGGCTCATGAGGGAAGTTTAGGAATGGTTCATTCTTATATCGATGCTTTGTCGACATCAGGAGTTGATGCAATTAAATTTCAAATGCATATTGCAGAAGCTGAAAGCAGTTTAAATGAACCGTTTCGGATAAAGTTTTCTTATGAAGATGCAACCCGATTTGATTACTGGAAACGTATGAGTTTTACTTTGGAGCAGTGGAAAGAAATTAAAAATCACTGTGATATTGTCGGATTGGAATTTATCTGCTCACCTTTTAGTAACTTGGCTGTTGACTGGCTGGAAGAAATTGGGGTTCAAAGGTACAAGATAGGTTCAGGTGAAATTACTAATTTTTTACTTTTAGAAAAAATAGCCCAAACGAAAAAGCCGGTAATTTTATCTTCAGGAATGAGCAGCTTTGCAGAATTGGATATGACGGTTGAGTTTTTAAAAAACAGAAATGTTTCATTTTCAATCCTGCAATGTACGACTGCATATCCAACGCAGCCTGAACAGTATGGATTGAATGTTATAACTGAATTGCAAAACCGTTATCAGGTTACTGTTGGTTATTCGGATCACTCAGCTAAAATTGCCACTGCTATCGCCGCTACAGCTCTTGGCGCCGCTATTTTAGAATTTCATGTGGTTTTTGACAGAAGGCAATTTGGGCCTGATTCTAATTCATCGCTGACTATTGATGAGACCAGGCAATTAGTTGAAAGTGTACGAAGTATAAGTAAGGCCATTCAGCATCCAATCGATAAAAATGATATATCAGCTTTTGAAAATCTGAAAAATATTTTTGAGAAATCATTAGCAGTAAACAAAAAACTACCCGCGGGGCATATTTTAACTTTTGATGATTTAGAAGCTAAAAAGCCAAAAGGGTATGGAATACCTGCTGTAGATTTTGAGAAAGTAATAGGTAAAAAAATAAAGCTCGAAAAAGAACAATGGGATTTTTTAAATGTAGCAGATTTATATGAATATTAAACGAAAAATAGCAGTTGTGATTACTGCAAGGCCATCTTATAGCAGGGTAAAAACAGTATTAACAGCCATAAATAAACATTCGGGGTTAGAATTGCAATTGATAGTGGCAGCATCTGCTTTATTGGATCGTTACGGTTCAGCAGTTAACTATATTGAAAAAGATGGTTTTGCTATTGCTGCGAAGGTATTCAATGTCCTTGAAGGAGAAAATCTGACTGCAGCGGCAAAAACTACAGGAATAGGTATTTTAGAGCTATCTACTGTTTTTGATAATTTAAAACCGGATATTGTCGTAACGGTTGCAGACCGCTTTGAAACAATGGCAACTGCTATTGCGGCTTCTTACATGAACATTCCTTTGGCGCACATCCAGGGAGGAGAAGTGACCGGAAATATTGACGAAAAAGTACGTCATGCTATTACAAAGCTGGCTGACTATCATTTTGTAGCTTCGGAAAATGCTAAAGAAAGAGTAATAAAATTAGGAGAAGATCCAACAATGGTTTTTAATACAGGTTGTCCTTCCATAGATTTGGCAGAGGAGGTGATTAACAGTAAAGAACTTCCATTTGATCCCTATGAAAAATATGGCGGGGTAGGAGCAAAACCTGATTTGACTCAGGGTTATCTGGTTGTGATGCAGCACCCGGTTACTACTGAATATAAGGATTCCAGAAAGCATATAGAAGCCACATTAGAAGCTGTTTACAAATTAGAGAAACCAACTCTTTGGTTTTGGCCCAATGTAGATGCCGGAGCAGATGGAACTTCAACAGGAATCCGTGCTTTCAGAGAGCAGCATCAACTGCCAAATGTTCATTTTTTCAAGAATATGGAAGGGAAAGACTTTCTGCAATTATTAAAACATAGTGATTGCCTGATAGGAAATTCCAGTGTTGGAATACGAGAATGTGCTTTTTTAGGAGTTCCTGTTATTAATATTGGCTCACGTCAAAATAGAAGGGACCGTGGGAATAATGTTGTGGATGTTTCATATGATCAAAAAGAAATCGTTACAGCTATTCAGCACTGTATTACAAATGGAAAATTTAATCCGTCAAATGTTTATGGGGGAGGTGATGCCGGACAGAAAATAGCAAATTTATTAGCGGAACTTCAATTGAAGTTTCATAAAACAATATCCTATTAAATGAAAATTTTAGCCCTAATACCTGCGAGGGGAGGTTCAAAAGGCGTTCCCGGGAAAAACATCAAATTGTTAGGTGGAAAACCGCTGCTTTTACACGCTTATGAATGTGCTGATAATTCTAAATATGAGATAGATATAGTTGTTTCTACAGACAGCAATGAAATAAAAAGTATTTGTATTGAAAACAATATTAAAGTAATTGACAGACCAGCTGAATTTGCAGAAGATTCAAGCCCGGTTACAAGTGCTATCCATCACGTTCTGGAAAATTTACCTGTTAAGTATGACTTAATCGTATTGTTACAGCCAACCTCTCCTTTTAGAAAAAGCGGGCAACTGGATGAGATTATCGATTGTTTTGAAAATGATAACTCGTTAGAAGGTGTCATTAGTGTTGTATCTGTTGATGATGCACACCCTGCAAGAATGTATAGTCTGGATTCTGATTACATGATGAACCCTTTTTTGAATTGTAAAGGCGAAACCGTCAGAAGGCAGGATTTAGATCCTGTTTATCTGAGAAATGGTTGTTTTTATGTGGTAAAAACAGAATCATTTTTAACTCAAAATTCGGTAATGCCTTTGCGAAAAAAAGCCTATTTAATGGATTCTAAATATCATGTGAATATCGATACTCCTAAAGATTTTATGCTTGCCGGTCTAATTTATGAAGAATGGAAAAATGAAAATAGCAATAACTGAATCAGAAAATTTCACTCAAATCGGTCTTGAAAAACTGAAAACAATTGGTGAAGTTCAGCAATATGATTTTAAGAGTATTGAAGAGCTCATTCATGTGTGTGAAAAAGTTGAGGTTCTTTTTGTCCGTTTGCGTTTTAAATTTACCAGAGAGATTCTGGCACTGCTCCCTAATTTAAAGTTTATTCTTTCAGCCACTACCGGAACAGATCATATAGAAGAAGATTTTTTTGTAAAACGTGGAGGACAAATAATTTGTTTAAAGGGAGAAACTGAATTTTTAGAAGAGATACCATCGACAGCAGAACATACGTGGGCATTGCTTTTATCACTATACAAAAAGATTCCATTTTCATTTGATGATGTAAAGCAGGGTAACTGGAATAGAGATGCATTTAAAGGAAATAATCTTAAAAATAAAAAAATTGCAATTCTTGGGATAGGAAGAGTTGGTAAACAAGTTGCCAAAATTGCCACTTGTTTTAATATGCAGGTTGGTTATTATGACATCAAAGAAATCGACCTGCCATATCTTAAATTTAATACCCCTTCGGCTTTGTTTGAATGGGCAGATATTATTACAATTCATATTCCGCAGAATAATGCTAATCAAAATTTTGTAAATAAATACTTATTATCGTGCATTCAGAATACAGCAGTACTGATCAATACATCAAGAGGAGGAATTTGGGATGAATCTGCACTTTGTGAAATGATAATAAAGAAAGAAATTAAAGGTGTTGCAACAGATGTTTTAAAAAACGAATTAGACTATAAAATTCAGGAAAACAGATTAGTTACTTTATCTAAAAAAGGTTTTCCAATAATTATTACACCTCATATTGCAGGTGCAACAATTGAATCAATGGAAATGACTGAAGATTTTATTGTAGAGAAATTTATAAAGGAATTGGATTAAATAGTAAGCGTTTTCTATTTTAGAATTGAATTAGGTGTATAATAAATTATCGATAATGTTAATTTAAAAATGATTGTAAAAATAAATGAAAGAACAGGCAACAAATTTTAAAATATTCATCTTATTACCGGACGGAATCGGGCTTCGGAATTTTGCTTTTTCTAATTTTCATAAAATAGGTCTGGAGAAAAATTTTGACATAACTTATTGGAATAATACACCGTTTGATTTAGAGACATTGGGTTTTAATGAAATTAAAATCAAAAGAGCAAAATTAAATCCTTTAACGGACAGTTGTAAAAATGCCCGTAAACATATTGAACTTAATTTAAGTATAAAAAAAGAAAACGATCCTGTGTATAACGCATATCGGTTCCCATTTTCATATAATAAATTTAAAACATCCTTAAAAAATTTATTTTCAAGATTTTTAATTACGTTTTATTCCTCAGATAAAGGATTAGAGAAAGTTCGAAAAAAAATTGTAAAATTAGAAAGCAGTACCTCTTATTTTAATGAGTGTCTGGAAACCCTCAAAAATCAAAAACCAGATTTTGTGTTTTGCACCAATCAGCGTCCGGTTTTAGCAATCGCTCCCTTATTAGCAGCAAAAAAATTAAATATACCAACAGCAACATTCATCTTTTCGTGGGATAATTTGCCAAAAGCAACTATGGTGGTTGAAACTGATTTTTATTTTGTGTGGAGCGAACATATGAAAAAAGAATTACTTCATTATTATCCCTACATAAGCGAAAAACAAATAATTATAACAGGTACGCCGCAATTTGAAAATCATTTTGACAGTAATCTGCGTGTGTCAAAAGAACAGTTTTACAAAGAACATCAACTCGATGTAAATAAAAAATACATTTGCTATTCAGGTGACGATATAACAACTTGTCCGGATGACCCCCAATATCTTAGTGATGTAGCAGAAGCTGTTAGAAAGTTGAATGCAAAAGGACATTCCCTGGGAATACTTTTGAGGCGCTGCCCGGTGGATTTTTCGAAACGTTTTGATTCAGTATTAGGCAAATACCAGGATATTATAACACCAATTACGCCTTTATGGGAAAAGATTGGTGAAGGTTGGAATACTATTTTACCAACCAAAGCAGATATGATTTTACAGACCAATACAATACAGCATACCGAAATGGTTATAAATTTAGGTTCCTCGATGGTCTTTGATTATGCTGCTTATAAAAAGCCATGCGCTTTTATTAATTATGATGTAAAGCTTAAAGTGAATAAAAACTGGTCCGTTTCAAAAATATATAAATACATTCACTTTCGTTCAATGCCGAATAAAAATGCTGTGATTTGGTTAGATTCTGCAAGTGAAATTGCTGATAAGATTGAATATGGTTTGCAAGAGCCACAACATAGTATCGAAGATGCGCAGGCATGGTTCGAAAAAATTAACAGACATCCTCCAGAAGAAACTTCAGGACGAATTTGGGATGGAATTATGACTATAATTTCTAGCAAATAGTCTTTCTTTGCATTTCAAATAGAAAAAATTTCCAATTAATTTATGTTTTTTAACTCCATAGCATTTGCTGTTTTTTTACCAATAGTTTTTTTCTTGTATTGGTTTGTTTTTAATAAAACCAAAAGCACCCAAAATGCATTATTAATTATTGCCAGTTATTATTTTTATTCCTGTTGGGACTGGAGATTTCTTTTTTTATTAGTGTTTTCTACTTTCCTGGATTATTACACAGGAATTCAAATTGAAAAAGGGAAAACAGAAAATAGCCGGAAATTTTGGTTTTGGTTAAGTATTTTAGTGAATTTGGGCTTCTTAGGGATATTCAAATACTATAATTTTTTTGCGGCTTCATTTTCAGATTTATTAAATACTGCAGGTTTAAAATCGAGTCCAATTTTATTAAATGTAATTCTGCCGGTTGGAATTTCATTTTACACTTTTCATGGGCTGTCGTACGTAATTGATATCTATTATAAGCGAATTAAAGCCGAATATAATTTTGTAGATTATTCATTGTTTGTAAGCTACTTTCCGCTTCTGGTAGCTGGACCAATCGAAAGAGCTACTCATTTATTGCCTCAGGTAAAAATAAAGCGGGAATTTAATTTTGAAAAAGCCAAAGAAGGTGTTTTTCAAATTATTTGGGGATTAGTTAAAAAAGTAGTGATTGCGGATACCTGCGCTACTTATGCTAATGCCATTTTTGATCATTATAGTTCTATGAACTCATTATCCCTTATTTTAGGAGCGGTTTATTTTGCATTTCAAATTTATGGCGATTTCTCAGGATATTCAGATATTGCATTAGGCACCTCAAAATTATTTGGTTTAGATTTATTGAGAAACTTCAATTATCCTTATTTTTCAAGAGATATTGCAGAGTTTTGGCGTCGCTGGCATATTTCACTTTCATCGTGGTTTAGGGATTATTTGTATATCCCGTTAGGAGGAAGCAAAGGAGGGATTTGGATGAAAATCAGAAACACTTTTATCATTTTTGTAGTAAGCGGGTTTTGGCATGGAGCAAACTGGACATATATAGCCTGGGGGTTTATAAACGCTGTTTATTTTCTGCCTTTGCTTTTACGTAATAGTAATCGAAATAATATAGATGCAATACAGCTTTCTTGGAATTTTAAGTCCGTTAAGACCATTACTAGTATTCTTATGACATTTTTGATTACGTGTGTCGCCTGGGTGTTTTTTAGGGCTAAAACTATAAACGATGCTATTTTGTATTTAAAGCACATTGTCACCAATAAAAATTTCAGTTTTCAATATTTAAACAATGAACGTTATAATTACGAATTGCTTCTTATGATTGGATTATTTGTTTTAGTCGAATGGAATAACAGAGCTAAAATTGAGCCTTTTTCGGGTAAAAACAGTATGATGAAAGTGGCTTTCGCTATTATGGCTATTATAGCTTTTGGGACTTTCTCTGATTATAAAGAATTTATATATTTTCAGTTTTAATGAAACGCTTTTTAATTTATACAGCTAAAATTTTTATTGTAATTCTGTTAATTGCTATTGCTCTCGATGGATTATACACTTGCATTTTTTTGCAATCCAAAAACAGAGGAAAAATTGAGACTGTTTTTAATTCAAAACAGCAAAATTATGATGTTGTAATTTTAGGTTCGTCTCGCGCTAATAATCATTTTGTTTCAAAAATGTTTGAAGATAAAGGTTTAAAGACATTTAATTACGGAATGAGTGGAGGTCATTTGTTTGAAGCATCTTTGTTGCTGAAATTAATGATCGAAAGAAAATATAGCATTAAAAATGTAATTTTAGAGGCTGATTTGAATCTTTCAAGTGATCATCAGGCCGAAGGAATAGCAGCATTATTTCTGCCATATATTCATAATTCTCAAACTATAAAAAAACATTTTCAAACGCAGGAAAATTTTAATGAATTGTATTATGTGCCTTTTTACAGATATATAAAATTTGATGCAAAAATTGGTTTTAGAGAAACTTTTTTTACAGCTATACATAAAAAAACAAATACTTTAGATAATTTAGGATATCATCCGTTAGTAAAACACAAAAATGGTAATATGAAAAATAATATTATCAATCTAAACCCTTTACCAAAAAATAAATATTACGAAGAGATTAAAAATATCTGTAGAGCTAATAATATCAATTTTATTGCTGTGATGACACCAATGTGTGAAAATGTAAAAGGAATGAATTATTTTGACAAAGTAAAAAAAGCATATCCTGAAATTTATAATTATGAAAATGTAGTTGTCGAGAATAAATATTTTTCTTCTTGTGGGCACATGAATGACGATGGATCTAAAATTTTTACTGCTAAGATATTAAAAGATTTTTTTGACAAATAGAATGAGGATAGCTTTTTTAACTCCGGAATATCCGCACTCTAAAACAGGAAACTCCGGAGGAATTGGAACAAGTATTAAAAATTTAGCAATTGGACTTTTAGCTAAAGGAGTTTCTGTACACATATTAGTGTATGGTCAAAAACAAGACGATACATTTAATGATAACGGAATTCTAGTTCAGCAAATAAAAAATATAAAATTTAAAGGGTTATCCTGGTTTTTAACAAGGAAGAAAATAGAAAGAACAATTGATAAACTACATTCTGAAAAAAATATTGATCTGGTTGAAGCTCCTGACTGGACAGGAATAACTTCATTTATAAAACCAAAATCATGCCCACTACTCATCAGATTACACGGTTCAGATACCTATTTTTGTTATTTGGATAATCGCAAGGTAAAATGGATTAATAAATTTCATGAAAAAAGGGCACTGGAAAATGCAGATGGATTATTGTCAGTAAGCCAATTTACAGCTGATACAACAAATTTGGTTTTTGGTTTGGATAAGAAATTTACCGTTATTCCAAATCCTATTGATGCTAACTTATTTCAGGCTAATAATGAAAATGATCAAAAACAGAAAACTATATTGTATTTTGGAAGTCTAATTAGAAAAAAAGGGCTTTTAGAGTTGCCATTGATTTTTAATAAAGTAATAGAAAATAATCCGGATGCAAGATTGATTTTAATTGGCAGGGATGTTCCGGACATTATTTCAGGAAATGATTCAACCTGGAAAATGATGCAGCAATTGTTTTCAGATCAGGCAATGCAAAATGTATCCTATTTTGGTAGTGTTCCGTACACTGAGATAAAAGAAAAAATTCAGCAGTCTGCAATTTGTGTTTTCCCGTCATTTGCAGAGGCTTTTCCTGTTTCATGGTTGGAAGCAATGGCAATGAAAAAACCAATCGTAGCTTCTAATGTGGGTTGGGCCAAAGAAATGATTGATCATGGAACTAATGGTTTTTTAGCAGATCCAAAAAAGCATGCAGATTTTGCACAAGCAATTAATGATTTTCTTGAAGATGAAATATTACGTATCAAATTGGGCCAGGCTGCAAGAAATAAAGTAGAAAAATGTTTCGATATGCACGTGGTTGCTAATCAAAATATAACGTTTTATAAAAATATAATTCGCCAAAAACAAAAATAAATGATCGTTCTCTATCATCAAAATAATAAAGTTGTTTCTGTTAGTAAAGCCGGTCAAAATTTAAATTTTTCAGATAAAAATCCTGTAAAAGTTTTATTTGAAATTGCTAACGCTTTTCCAAATGAGTTAGTCATCTGGTGTAGTTTTAATCTCAAATCAAATGTAAACTTTGATGAATTTGATTCAATTTTTCATCATCAAAAAATGATGGTTTCTTATAATCCCTTTGAGAATTCATTTTTGCCAGATGCTATTGGTTATATAGAAGAGTCTGTTTTTATAAATCTTAATAAAAAAGTTACCTATCCTACCTGGCAGATGAGTAGTTTTGTTGGAGGTATCCAAGGCTCTGTATTACTAGCTTTGAAGGAGAATGTAAACGTTTCAGATAGTCTGGATTATTTTTTACTTTCTTTGGCAAAACTCGCAATGCCTCATGGCCTTTTGTGTTATTCTGATCCCAAATTATTAAAGGGCGTTACTAATCAAACTAAAATTCATAAAAAAAGCTATTTTATTTTATTTCGTTTTGTAAAACAGCATTATAAAATGCGTTGGATATTTTTGTTGTTTCTTAATTTTCTCTTGTATGAAAAGAAAATTACTTTGCTGCCTTTAATTTATTCATTGTTTTATTCCAAAAGAAAGTTAAAAGACAATTTGTTAAAAAAAGTTGATGTTCAATCAATAAAAGAAGTAGCCGAATTAGTAAGTATAGATGTCATCATACCTACTATTGGAAGAAAGGAGTATTTATACCATGTTCTAAAAGACTTGTCGCAGCAGACTTACCTTCCTAAAAATGTTATTATTGTTGAGCAGAATCCAAATCTTAATAGTATTTCAGAATTAGATTATCTTAAAAATGAAATTTGGGACTTTGAGATAAAACACATTTTTACGCATCAGGCAGGTGCATGTAATGCACGGAATTTAGCTTTGTTTGAAGTAAAAAGTGAATGGGTTTTTATGGCAGATGATGATATTAGATTTGAAAATCATTTTCTGGAAAAAGCTTTGAATCAAATAAAATTAAATGGAATAAAAGCTGCCACTTTTAATTGTTTTCAAAAAAATGAAAAAATAGTTTTCAAAAATGTATTTCAATGGCCTACTTTTGGTTCCGGTTGCAGCATTGTTCAGCATCAGGCTTTAAAAAATATAAAGTTTAATATGAAATTCGAGTTTGGTTTTGGCGAAGATGCAGATTTTGGTATGCAGCTTCGTAATCAGGGAAATGATATTATTTATTTTTCAGAACCAGGAGTTTTACATTTAAAAGCCCCAATAGGTGGTTTTAGGTCTAAACCTGTTTTGCCCTGGCAAGGCGATAAAATTCCACCTAAGCCTTCACCAACAATTATGTTATATAAGCAATTGCATTTGTCTAAACAACAGTTAAGAGGATATAAGACTATTTTGTTTTTTAAGTATTACAAAATTCAGAGCATTAAAAATCTGGTGAAATATTTTTTTAATTTTAAAAAACAATGGAAACAAAGTGAATATTGGGCTAACGAATTGAATAATAAAAAATGAAATTTTCACTCATAGTTTGCACTTACATGCGGCCTGAACCTCTACTGAAATTATTAAAATCGGTTCAGGGACAAAATTTATATCCTAATGAAATTTTAATTATAGATGGATCAACTAACAATAAAACAGAAACTATTTTAAAAGAAAATTCATTTCAATATTTAAAATACGAATTGGTTTCAGATGAAAATAGAGGACTTACCAAGCAACGTAATTTTGGTATTTCTAAAGTAGCAAAAGATATTGATATTGTTTGTTTCTTAGATGATGACACGGTTTTAGAACCGGACTATTTTCAAAATTTATTGAATACTTATAAAGTATATCCGGAAGCTTTGGGTGCGGGCGGATATATTATAAATAACAATGCAAACTGGGAAAGACATGTCGATAAAGATGTTATAAATTATAAGTATTTTTACTTTGACATGTGGAAAAGAAAATATTCGCAAAGATTTATTTTAAGAAAAAAAATAGGTTTATTAGACGATAGTCCCCCAGGAATTGTTCCGGATTTCGGACACGGGAAAGCAATGAGTTATTTTCCGCCTACAAACAAAATTTATAAGACAGAGTTTTTTTTGGGAGGCGTTTCGTCCTTCAGAAAATGTATTTTAGAAACTATTAAATTCTCAGAATACTTTGAAGGATATGGCCTTTATGAAGATGCCGATTTTACCATTAGGGTCTCTAAAGTAGGAAATTTGTATGTTAACACGTCAGCCAGATTATTTCACTTTCATGATGATGACGGGAGGCCTAACCAATTTCAATATGGAAAAATGGTTTTGCGCAACGGATGGTATGTTTGGAGAGTAAGTTTTCCTAAACCAAGATTAAAAGCAAGAATAAAATGGAATTTAACCGCACTATTTCTTACAGTTGTCCGAGCTACCAATATCTTGAATAGTAAAAAAAAGAAGGAAGCATTAACAGAAACCGCAGGGAGGATTTATGGTTGGTTTTCTATTTTGTTTAATCCGCCAAAAGAAAAACATTAGGCATGAATTTATTTTCATTATTTAAGAAAAGGAACTATATCTATTTTTATCATAAGTTAAAGCCATATTCCAAATCTGTTAAAAAAGGAATGCTTGATTATTCAGACTATGATTCTCTGGATGATTTAAGTAATTACTTCAAGATTGCAGATTTTAAAAAAATTGTTGTTGTAGCAAGTGGCCCAAGTGCTAAAAAAATAGTGCCGGAGAAAGATGCACTTTACTTTTGTTGTAATGACTCAATTAATATTGTTAAATCGATGCCTCATGTCTATGTTGTCCACGATCCGTTTTATTTAACTCTATATTTGAAGTCGTTTATGGCATCAGAGAAATGGTTGGGGACTATTTTTTGGATAATAGATAATAATTCTAAGGTAAACTCAAATTCGTTTGAAAAAGTATTGCATTATATTCTTCGAAAACATAGAAATAAAAGAGAATTTTTGATAACCAATTATAAGTATAACAAAAGTTCAGAGCTCTTGCATAAGGAATTAACTGAGAGCCTGAAAGAAGATTTTAATTTTACATATCAAAGTATCAATTCAGGTTTCAATACGTTAATGCTGGCTGCAGTTTTAGCTTGTAGAAAAAATAAAGTTCTTGAAATTTATGGCCTGGATATGGGAATTGGAGGGAACCAGTATTATAATAAAAAGGCAAGTATAGGAAAAAGTATAAGTGGCGATCATAATAAAGAAATTGTTAAAGACTTTCTTAATCAACTGTATAAGCGAAAAAATAAAATTTATAATGCTTCAAATTTTATGAATTATGAAGATGTCAAAATTGATAAACCCATACAAGAATAAGTATGGATTCAAACGCCAGCTATAATTTTAAATGGAGATTTTGAAACAGGCAGATAATACTCAAAAAGAGCATCTCATTATGTTTTAAGAAGTATTAAAACAAATTCATAATCTCAAATTCCTTTGAGCTGTTCAAGGATAACTTGGTAGTGAATTTAAATTAGTTTTCGACATCTAATTATAATAAGAATCTCAGTTATGAAAATTCTTGAAAGATTTGAGAACTATACCAGGCACAACAGCAGTTCATCTGGATTTTTTTTAGAAAAAAATAAAAAAAATAAAAAAAATGAAAAAAATGAAAAAAATGTTTTGATTCTGAATAGATTAAAAAATAACTTAATTTTTGTCAAAGTTTTAATTGGTAAGTATCATCATGCCATTTATGTAATTGCCGAAATCAAATAGAAATGAAATTTACAATAATCACCCACGTTAATCATGTTCAGGATAGCAATCAATACTTTGGTTATGCTCCTTATATACGTGAGATGAATATCTGGTTAAAATACGTTGATGAGGTCACCATTGTAGCACCTTTAATTAAAAGAAATCCATCAGTAATTGATATAGACTATCAACATGATAAAATTAACTTCATAAAAGTTCCTAATTTTAATATTACTAATTTTAAAAGTATTACAGCATCTTTATTTAAGTTTCCAGTTCTTTGTCTAAAAATATTCTGCGCAATGAAAAGTGCTGATCACATTCATTTGCGATGCCCTGGCAATATGGGGCTATTAGGTACTTTTATTCAGATATTTTTTCCACACAAAACCAAAACGGCTAAATATGCCGGAAATTGGGATCCAAAAAGCAAACAACCATGGACATACAATTTGCAAAAATACATTCTCAACAATACTTTTTTGACTAAAAATATGCAAGTTCTGGTTTATGGAGTTTGGGAAAATCAATCAAAAAATATAAAATCCTTTTTTACTGCGACATATTCAGAATCAGAGAAAAAAATAATCAAAAAGACCAGTTTAAATTCCGAAATTCATTTTGTTTTTGTTGGGAGTTTAGTTTTAGGGAAAAATCCACTTTATGCTGTTAAGTTAATTGAAGAGCTAATTAAAAAAACAAGTAAAGTCACTTTAGAATTATATGGCGAAGGCCCGGAAAGACCAGTTTTAGAAAGTTATATTCAGGAAAATCAGTTAGAGAATCATGTGATTTTGAAAGGAAATCAGAATCAGGATGTTGTAAAAACAGCTTATCAGAAAAGTCATTTTGTAATTTTGCCATCTAAAAGTGAGGGCTGGCCAAAAGCCATTGCTGAAGGAATGTTTTGGGGTTGTGTTCCTATTGCTTCAAAAGTTTCCTGTGTGCCTTTTATGCTTGATCATAATAACAGAGGTGTTTTATTAGAGATGGATTTAGAAAAAGATATAATACAAATTGAAAAAGTACTAGATGATGAAAAAAAATTTTTTTCTAAAAGTGAACTAGCACGTAACTGGTCGCAGCAATATACTACTGATGTCTTTGAATTGGAAATTAAAAAGCTATTGATTAAATGAAAGTAATACAAATCATAGATTCTCTTGAAGCTGGTGGCGCAGAACGTATGGCTGTAAACTACGCCAATGCATTAGCTAAAAAAATAACTTTTTCAGGATTAGTTGCGACCAGAAAAGAGGGAGTATTGATAAATCAAATTCATTCAGAAGTACCCTATTTATTTTTGGAAAAGAAGAAAAGGATAGATGTAAAAGCTGTTTTTAAATTAAGGGAGTTTATAAAAAAGAACAAAGTCGATATAGTGCATGCACATAGTTCTTCTTTTTTTATAGCTGTTTTAGTAAAATTGACTTTTCCAAAAGTGAAGATTATTTGGCATGACCATTATGGAACTCGTGCTAAAGAGTCCGTCAAGCAAAATAAAGTTTTGATTTTAATGTCTGTTTTTTTTTCATCTATTTTTGTTGTGAATCTTCAGTTAAAAGAATGGAACAAAAAAAATATGAAATGTTCTAACGTAATTTTTATACCAAATTTTGCAACTTTTCAAAATGTATCTGAACAAGTAACTGTTTTAAAAGGTAAAGAAGGCAAAAGAATTGTTTTTTTAGCGAATTTAAAAAAACCTAAAAATCATATTTTGATTTTAAAAGCTTTTCATGAATTAAAACTAAATGAATTAGGATGGAGTTTGCATTTAATCGGTAAAGATTATTCTGATTCCTATTCTCAGGAGATTAAAAGTTTTATAAAATTTTGTTCACTTGGGAATGATATCCATTTGTATGGAGAAAAAAATGATATAAAATTTATTTTATCACAAGCATCAATTGGAATTTTAGCTTCAACTGAAGAAGGGTTTCCGGTAACCTTATTGGAATATGCTTTAGGAAATCTGGCTGTAGTTTCAACAAATGCTGGGTATTGCTCATATGTAATTAAAGATGGTTTAACAGGCTTACTATTTGATCCTTCTTCGGATTATGATGTGAAAGACCAATTACTTAAATTGATTATGAATGATTTACTAATAAAAAAGCTAAGTGATAATTTTAACGAATCTGTCATGAAAAATTATTCAGAAGAAGTCGTAATTGAAAAGTTAATATTCGCATATAAAAAAAACATATAATGAAAAATTTTTCATTGTCTTATATTTATCTTCTTATAATCCATGCATTAATTGCTTTGGTTGTTTTTGTTGTTCCTTTTTTATCGAAAATTTATGCGCTTTTAATTCCTATTGTTGGTTTTTACTTTGTCTATGTAACTAAAAATAAAAATAATAGAGTTCTTTTGGTAGCAGCTTACATGGTAGGTGTTGAGGTTTTTTTACGAATGACAGGGGGTAATTTTAACAATGAATTTGTTAAAGTAAATGTGATATTTTTCATGTTTTTAGGCATGATATATAGTAATTTTTCTATTAATGCTTTTGTGTATTGGCTTTTTTTATTGTTATTAATTCCTGGGATTTTGGTAACATCTTCAAATGCTGATTTTTCTTCAAATGTTAGAAAATTATTAGTTTTTAATTTGTCGGGACCAGTTTGTCTTGCGGTTTCTGCAATTTATATGTATAAAAGGAAAATTTTATTTGCCGATTTGCAAAATGTTTTAGTTGCACTGGGATTGCCTATTGTAACCACTGCAGCTTATTTGTTTTTATACAATCCTAGTGTTAGGGATGTTGTTACGGGTACGCAATCAAATTTTGAGACATCAGGAGGTTTTGGTCCTAATCAGGTTTCCACGGTTTTAGGTTTAGGCATGTTCGTTTTTTTTGCACAATTAGTTTTGTTTTCAAAATCAAAAAAACAAATAATTTTGAATGGTGTTCTCCTATTGTTTATAAGTTACAGGGCAATTGTTACTTTTTCCAGAGGCGGAGTTATAACTGGTATAGTAATGATTATTTGCTTGTTGTTTTTATTATATTATTTTTCTAATTCAAAAGGTAAAAGTAAATTCACTTTAGTTTTTGTATTAACTGCTTTAATGGCTGGAGGAATATGGACTTATAGTTCATTGCAAACATCGGGCCTTATTAATAAACGTTATGCAAATGAAGATGGTACAGGAAGAGTGAAAAAAGATCGCCTGGGGGGAAGAGAAAAAATTATGAATGCTGAAGTTAAGCTTTTTTTAGATAATCCCATTACAGGTGTTGGGCCAGGAATGGGAAAATCTATAAGGAAAGAATCATTTGGAATTGAAGCCGCATCGCATAATGAAATAACACGTATGTTAAGTGAACATGGTTTACTGGGTATTTTTGGACTTCTGATACTCTTTATAGCTCCCTTTATACTGTATATTAATAATAAGCAGCATCTGTATTTTTTGTCTTTTTATTTTTTTTGGCTCCTGACTATTAATCATGCTGCTATGCGAACAGCCGCTCCTGCTTTTGTTTATGCATTATCACTTCTTTTAGTTCAGATTAAAATTCCTGAAAAAGCAGAGGATTTAGGGAATTAAGTTTATTTTTATAATACATTTGTCACAAATTAAAGGCGTAAAATTAAGATACAATATATGCAGGCAAACAAAAAAATGCATTTTGAAATTTCGGAAAGGAAAGTACTTCTTAGGCTTTTTGATATCGTTTTTGTTTTGTCTGCCTTATATTTAATGGATGAACTTTTTTATTATTCATATTTCAATTTAGATACTGCAGATTATTACAGACCAATTTTATTCATTGTTTACCTTAGTGGCTTTGGGACAATCTTCGAGATATATAATCTTCAGGTTGCGAGTAATCAGTTCCAGATTCTCCGAAGCATTATCTTAACTGTGACAACAGCTACATTAGTATATTTGTTTACGCCTGTATTTTCGCCAGAACTTCCAAAACAGCGCTTGGTGATTCTGATTTTTTATTTTACTATTCTGGGGGCTTTATTGCTTTGGCGATTTTTTTACGTTTTCTTTTTAGCGACTCATAGGTTTTCACAAAACGTAATTTTAATTTGTAATAAACATCAGGTCGATGAACTCGTTTTAGGATTAGAAAATGTTGATCCGCATTATAAAATCATTGGATTTGTAAATTCAGATGTTATGGCGGAACAGGATTTTTCCTTAAACTATATAAAAGAAATTAAAAAGGATGATTTATTGACTTTTGTTAGTAAAAACAGTGTTTCAGAAATTATCATAGCCTCACAAAAAACAGAGGGTATTACTGCTGATTTATATCAACATTTACTTTATTTGCTTGAAAAAGGTAATATCATCAGAGAATATACACAAGTATACGAAAACAAAACGCAACGCATTCCGGTTCAATATATCGCAAGGGATTTTTATCGCTTTTTTCCATTTAGCCGAAGTAATAATAATAAGTTATATCTATTACTAGTGAGCTTTATTGAATTTGTTTTTTCATTGACTGGTTTGATTCTTTGCGCCATTTTTATACCCTTAATCTTTATTGCTAATGTTTTTTGGAATAAAGGGAGTTTGTTTTATACACAAGAGCGTGTAGGTAAAAACGGAAGGATCTTCCAGATATATAAATTTAGGACCATGGTCGAAAATTCTGAAAATAATGGAGCTGTTTTTGCAAAATCAAATGATAAAAGAATTACGCCATTTGGAAAATTTATGCGAAAAACAAGAATTGATGAATTTCCGCAATTTATAAACGTTTTAAAAGGAGATATGGCTATTATTGGCCCAAGACCTGAAAGGCCATTTTTTGTTAAGGAAATTGCTGAAATAATGCCCTTTTATGAAACCCGCCATGTCATTAAACCCGGACTTACAGGCTGGGCACAAGTAAATTACTCATATGGAGAATCTATTGAAGAAAGTCTGATAAAATTGCAATATGATTTGTACTATATCAAGCATCGAAGTATATTTCTGGACTTGAGTATTACCTTAAAAACTATAACCACAGTTTTATTCTACAGAGGGCAATAACTTTAGATTATTATTGGTATTCTTTTTTTATTTTTAATGGCTATCCTTACTAAAACGACTCCACTCGTAATAATCATTGGCAGAACAATAAAAAAGTGAGCTTTGTTGATTATAAAAACGGTATAAATAAACAATAAACCTAAATGCAGTACAGCAAACTTATAGGTCCATTTTTTGTTGCTAATAGCTGAAAAAACAATTAAAAATAACAATAACGGACTAAATAACATTATATTATAATTCATTGCTAATTCCTGATGGAAAGAATAAAACCCCATCGAGACAAAAAAGATTCCCATTAAGGATAAAATAAATATATAGATTTTATCAATAAACCTTTTATTTATTAAAACAATAAAGGCAAGCAAAATAATATAAGTGTATATATTATTCCACCATGAAGCTGGTGTTTCTTTTTCAAAATTTAATAATGTTTTACTTTTGCCGGCAAGAGCATGGTTTTGAAAAGTTATTTTTTCTAAACTGTTTTTTAACTCAAAAGGCAGGAATATTTTTGTGCCTAATTGGTCTACTTTTGTTCCAAAAATGACACTTGTTCCTAACTTTTCATAAAAATGCCCATCAAAATATGGGAATAAAATGTTTCTGTAGGTTATACCAGTATCTTCCTTTTTAGTAATTACCTTTTTATTCAATGACTTATTAATAACGTCAACTACCATTGAAGTGCAATTTTTATCGATAAATTTATAAGTGTAATAACGATCTTCTGAAAGGAGCGTAGTATTTAAATTATCAAAAAGTTTTTGTTTTGCTTCTTGCGGAATAAGAAGTTCTTGTTCGTAAACGCTTCTTCTTTCGTAATTATATGTATTTATAAAATCATTGTAAGAATGTGCTATTACAAAGTATTGTAAATCTCCTTTTGCAAATTTGGCCACGAAATTAGGAGTTCTGAAATCAAAAGCCCCGTAATTATATACAATATCAATATTGTTTGCAGGATCAGTGACGCGTATAGCCGTGTGTCCGAAAAAAGAATAAGATTCATTGCCAAGACCACATGTCAATACACTTACATGCCCTTCTTTTGACAATGGTAAATTTTGCCCAAAACTAAAATTGGATATTAGTAATAAGAACATTATTTTTAGAAACGTAAAACTTCTCATTTTTGATTTTTTGATAAATCCTTATCTAAATATACCTAAGTCTACTTTAAGCGAAAAAATATTAGAATATAATGCAGTACTTTGATTGCCTAAATCAGTCAGTGCGTAATCAACCTGGATTCCTTTATACTTAAAACCAAGTCCAATATTAGGCTGGAAATTCAACTTTTCAGAATTATCCAATTGTGTAACGTTCTGAAAATTTCCTGCTCCAGCTCTTAAAAAAATAAGCTCTGTATAACCAAATTCAAAACCCAATGCCGGATCAATGCTTACAAGATTTGATGAAATAATGTCATTAGTCTGTTCAAAACGCATGTTTAAATTTGTAGCAACCAAAAGACTCGTGTCATTATGAAATTCAAACTTTTTTGAAACTCCTAATTGTGCTTTTGGTAATGTAATCTCTGTGCTTTCGGGTAATTCCTGATTTTCTCCGGGAATAGCATCTGAGACTTTTTTATATTCTTCTTCATCGATATTCCAAACATTGTAAGTAGTTGTAATATCCCGTAACATCAACCCGAATTTCCAGTCGTTTCTTTCAAACTGAAGACCAAAATCAAATCCGAATCCCCAGGAATTAGCAAATTTTCCAATAACACGGCGAATGATTTTTGCATTTATACCGTACTGAAATCCTTCAAGGGGTAGTTTCCGGGCATATGAAAATGTAAAACCATAATCTGCGGTAGAGAATAAACTGATGCGGTTGTAATCAATATTTCCCTGGTTATCGATTAATTGGGTGGTGTCCATAATGTCATCAACACCAAAACGAATCATCGAAATTCCCCAGGCACTTCTGTCGTCAATAGGACTGGCATATCCAATATAATCGTATTGCGCAATATTGGCAAAATAACTGGCATGCATCAATGAAATTTGATGATCTTCAAGATGTGTTAATCCGGCCGGATTCCAATATACAGAATTGACATCATTAGTCGAAGCTACAACAGCACTTGACATTCCAAGAGCTGCAGCATCGACTCCAATATTCATAAACTCATTCGAATATTTTCGAACGGTCTGAGCATAATGTGAAGTGCAATTCCAAAACAATAAAAATACTAAGATTTTTTTCAACGTATTTATTTTTTCAAACCTAGGCTTGTTTAAAATTTTACCAAAAATATAATTTTTTATCGAGCTTATTTCTTCCTTTTTGGAAATAATATAAAAGTCGGGCGTCAGAATAAAAAACTCTATTTAAAACGCATATAAGAATGACTTATTATGCTAAATTTGCTCTTCCAATCTTCAAAATTATAAAAAATGAATATCAAAAAACACATTCCTAATTTTATTACACTAATCAATCTTTTTTGTGGTTGTGTCGCGGTAGTTTTTGTTTCAAAACAAGATTATGAAATGGCCTTTTATATGGTTTGTTTAGGAATATTTTTTGATTTTTTTGATGGTTTTTTTGCGAGGTTATTTAAAGTGTCAAGTCCGCTTGGCTTACAATTGGATTCTCTGGCTGATATGGTAACTAGTGGAGTGGTGCCGGGATATGTTATGTTTTCAATGTTTACAAATAGTGCTCACGAATTAGGAACAAGCCCTGTAATTCCATTTTTAGGATTCATTGTTACTTTAGGATCTTGTTACCGATTAGCTAATTTTAATATTGATACACGTCAAACAGATTCGTTTATTGGTTTGCCAACTCCGGCAAATGCACTTTTTATCCTGAGTTTGCCTTTGGTTTTAAAATTTTCAGATTCATTAATCACCCTGGAACTATTAACCAACCAATGGGTTTTACTTGTAATTACTTTATCCAGTGCTTATATCCTGAATGCCGAGATTCCCCTGTTTGCTTTGAAAATTAAAAAGTTTACGATCAAAGATAATGTTCTTCAGATTGTGTTTTTGGCAATTTCTATCGTTTTACTTTTGTTACTTCAATTTAGTGCAGTTCCTGTAATTATTATTATTTATGTGTTGTTATCAGTTATAAATAATAAGTTTTTGAAAAAGTAGTTTTGTATTCGAATGGCAAGAAAAACAACTTATCGTAAAACAACTTCCAGAAAAACGGGCAGATCTATTTTTAGTAGGATACTGCGTTTTATTTCCTTCTCAATTTTTGCTTTGCTTTTTATTGCCGTAATCTATCACTATCGTAGAGGATTAGCTTATTATTTAGGATTTAAAAGCCATAAAATGTCTGAGAAAGAAGTTGAGGATAAGCGATTGTCTGATATTCGTAATTTTCAGGTTCTGGCAAAACATGAAGGCAAGTCAGTTGGATTGGATGTGTCGGAATATCAGGGTAAAATCAGCTGGTCGTATGTAGATACTTTAGAGCAAAAATATCCGTTGGATTTTGTATTTATCAGGGCAACAGTAGGCAGGGACAGGACAGATTTTCAGTTTAAACGCAATTGGACTGGAGCTAAGAAGAATAATATGATTCGTGGGGCGTATCATTATTATCGTCCAAATGAAAATTCTATTGAACAGGCTAATCTTTTTATTGAAACAGTAAAGCTTGAAAAAGGCGATTTGCCTCCGGTTCTGGATATCGAAAAATTACCAAAGAGTCAATCTTTGGATAGTTTGAAAAAAGGATTAAAACGCTGGCTTTTAAAAGTAGAAAATCATTATAAAGTTCGTCCTATTATTTATACAGGAGAGCGATATTATTCAGATTTTTTAAAGGATGAATTTGGGGAATATCTTTTTTGGATTGCCAATTATAATTTCTACAGAGAAAAAATTGAAGATGACTGGCTATTTTGGCAGTTTACTGAAAAAGCAACTGTCCCAGGAATTGAACGTACGGTAGATATAAATATTTACAACGGAGATTTCCAGCAATTGCAATATATAACTGTGGATTAGTTTTTTTGTGAAAAGTAAGTTTTAAAAAGAAAAATGAACAATTGATTAATAATGAACATTTTACTTTTTACTATTTACATTTTACTATTTTTAGAATTCCAATTTCTTTTTACGAAGTTCAAAGTTTTGTCCTAAATAAACACGGCGTACCATTTCGTCCTCAACCAATTCTTCAGGGATTCCGGCTTTTAATATTCCTCCTTCAAACATTAAATATGTTTTGTCGGTAATAGCCAGAGTTTCCTGAACATTGTGATCTGTAATCAGGATTCCGATATTTTTGTTTTTTAATTGTGCTACAATTCGCTGAATATCTTCAACCGCAACCGGGTCAACTCCGGCAAAAGGCTCGTCCAACAAAATAAATTTCGGATCTGTTGCCAATGCACGCGCAATTTCGGTACGACGTCTTTCTCCACCAGAAAGCAAGTCACCACGGTTGGTGCGAATGTGTTCTAAGCTGAATTCTTCAATTAAACTTTCCATCTTTGCAATTTGAGCTTCTTTTGAAAGTTTTGTTAATTGTAAAACACTTAAGATATTGTCTTCAATGCTGAGTTTTCTAAAAACAGAAGCTTCCTGTGCTAAATAACCAATTCCTTGCTGGGCACGTTTGTACATTGGGTAATCAGTAATGTTAAGATCATCGAGATAAATATTTCCCTGGTTAGGTTTTACTAATCCTACAATCATGTAAAAAGAAGTTGTTTTTCCTGCACCATTTGGACCCAGCAATCCAACTATTTCCCCCTGATTTACTTCAACAGAAATTCCTTTTACAACACTTCGTCCCTTGTAGGTTTTGATTAAATTATCGGCTCTTAGCTTCATTTTTTTAATTAGATGATTAGGTAATTTGGAAATGAGATAATTTCAATCTCAGATCGGCAAAATAAATAAAAATTAATTAATCAAATAAATGAATTAACATATCGTGTTAAATTATCTAATTGACTAATTTTCCGATTCTTCGAGTGCTTCCCAGAATTCGTAAGCTCTTCTTAAGTGCGGAATTACAATTGTACCTCCAACCAAAGTGGCGATTCCCATTGCTTCCATCATTTCTTCTTTTGTAACGCCTTCTTTATAACTTGTTTCTAAATGATATTTTACACAGTCATCACAGCGTAAAACTGCAGAAGCTACTAAGCCAAGAAGTTCTTTTGTTTTTACATCCAAAGCGCCCGACGCATATGCATTAGTGTCAAGATTAAAAATTCGCTTTACAATTTTGTTGTTATCAGCGAGTAATTTTTCGTTCATCTTGGAACGATAGTCGTTAAATTCTTGAATAATATCAGACATTTTATTTTTCTTTATTTTTATAAACAACCTTTGAAATCAGGATACTTACTTCATAGATAATTAACATTGGTATTGCTACAATTGTCTGACTGACCACGTCCGGAGGTGTTACGATTGCAGCAATAATCAAAATAAGAATTACGGCATATTTCCAATATTTTCTTAAAAAAATCGGAGTTACTAATCCTAATTTGGTTAAGAAATAAATGATGATTGGCAGCTCAAAGAACAAGCCGCCTGCCAGAACACTCGTTTTTACCATTCCCATATAGGAGTCAAGAGTAAATTGATTTTTTACCACATCACTTACAGAGAAAGTGGCAACGAAATTTACAGACATTGGAATTACTATAAAATATCCAAAAATTACACCTAAAAAAAACAGGAGGGAGGAAGTGAAAATAAATACTTTAGCATTTTTTCTTTCTTTCTCATATAAAGCCGGGCTGATAAATTTCCAAAGCTCCCATAGAATATAAGGAAAGCCTAAAATGAAACCTACCAAAATACACATCCATACAAAAATATTGACTTGCCCTTCCATTTGAGTATTTTGAATGATGAAATTCAGCTCAGTAATGCAGATGCTGTCTGCGAACCCTAATTGATGAGATAAATCGCAAAACCATACATAAGTAAAGAAAGTAGGTCTTGTTGGGCCTAAAATTATTTCATCAAATAAATAATCACTAAAAAAATAGGTAAAAAAAGCCATTACAAGAATAGCAATTGTACTTCTGACTAATAGCCATCTTAATTCTTCTAGATGGTCTAAAAATGACATTTCGTTAAGGTTTTTCTTTGCCATTATATAATTCCCTCTTTTAAAATATCATGTAAATGCAATACTCCTTTGTATTCGCCATTGTCAGAAACAATCAATTGTGTTATCGAAAAATCTTCTAAAATATTCAGGGCATCTACGGCCATGGTGTTTGAAGAAACTAATTTTGGGTTTTTACTCATAATATCTTTGGCGGTTAAATCGGCTATTGTATCTGTGTTGTTTAGCATTCTTCGAATGTCTCCGTCAGTAATAATTCCTACTATTTTGTTGTTTTCAATAACGGCAGTTACACCAAGTCTTTTTTCGGAAATTTCAAAAATTACTTTTTTAACAGGTGTTTCAGGAGTTACCGTAGGTTTTAGAGAATTCTCAATCATATCTTTTACACGGAGTAATAATTTTTTCCCTAAAGCTCCTCCCGGATGATATACTGCAAAATCCTCGGGTTTGAAGTCACGCATTTCCATCAAACAGACTGCAAGAGCATCGCCCATTACAAGCTGGGCAGTCGTACTGTTTGTAGGGGCCAGATTTATGGGGCAGGCTTCCATGTCAACAGTGGTGTTTAAAACGTAATCAGAGCCTTTGGCTAAAAATGAAGTTATATTTCCTGTCATTCCAATCAAGACATTTCCAAAGCGTTTTAATAAAGGAACTAAAGCTTTGATTTCAGGACTGTTTCCGCTTTTTGATATACAAATTATGATGTCATCATTCTGAATCATCCCTAAATCGCCATGAATCGCTTCAGAAGCATGAAGAAACATGGAAGGTGTTCCGGTTGAATTAAAGGTCGCAACCATTTTTTGTGCAATAATGGCACTTTTTCCAATTCCTGTAACGATTAATCGCCCTTTTGTTTCGTAAATTCGTTGGGTTGCTTCGTAAAAATTTTCATCAAGGAAATCGATTAGCTTTGTAATTGCTTCACTTTCAGAGAGTATTGTTTTTTTTGCGATAGCTAAAATATTTTCTTTTGTAATCAAAACAGGAAAGTTAAAATTTGTGAATGTGAAAGAAATTCGTATCTTTATGATGCAAATTTATACAAAAATACCATTAATATAAAGAATGAGTTCAAACGAAATTGAAATACATAAAGAATTAAAGAAGTATTTCGGCTTTAGCCAATTTAAGGGTTTGCAGGAACAAGTTATTACAAGTATTTTAAATAAAAAAAATACATTTGTTATTATGCCAACCGGAGGCGGTAAATCTCTTTGCTATCAACTGCCTGCTTTAATTCAGGATGGGACAGCTATAGTTGTTTCTCCACTAATTGCCTTAATGAAAAATCAGGTCGATGCCATTCGAAGTCTTTCTTCTGAAAATGGAATTGCTCATGTACTGAATTCATCTCTTACAAAAACTGAAATTGCACAGGTTAAGAAAGATATTACATCTGGTTTGACTAAACTTTTATATGTCGCACCTGAATCTTTAACAAAAGAAGAATATGTAGCTTTTTTACAAAGTGTATCCATTTCATTTGTGGCAATTGATGAGGCGCATTGTATTTCAGAATGGGGTCATGATTTCAGGCCTGAATATAGAAATCTAAAAAACATAATCAAACAATTAGGTCAGGTACCAATTATAGGTCTTACTGCAACTGCAACTCCAAAAGTCCAGGAAGATATTTTGAAAAATCTGGACATGTCAGATGCAAATACTTTTAAAGCATCTTTCAATAGGCCAAACCTTTATTACGAGGTTCGAACAAAAACAAAAAGTATTGAGTCGGATATTATTCGGTTTATCAAACAGCATAAAGGCAAATCCGGTATTATTTACTGTTTAAGCCGTAAAAAAGTTGAATCGATTGCTGAAGTTTTACAGGTAAACGGAATCAGTGCGGTGCCTTACCACGCAGGGCTGGATGCTAAAACCCGTGCCAAACATCAGGATATGTTTTTGATGGAAGATGTAGATGTGGTGGTTGCAACAATTGCGTTCGGAATGGGAATTGACAAACCGGATGTTCGTTTTGTGATTCATCATGATATTCCAAAATCATTAGAAAGTTATTATCAGGAAACGGGGCGTGCAGGACGCGATGGAGGAGAAGGACATTGTCTGGCTTACTACTCTTATAAAGATGTGGAAAAGCTGGAGAAATTCATGTCAGGAAAACCGGTAGCTGAGCAGGAAATAGGTTTTGCTTTGTTGCAGGAAGTTGTAGCTTATGCTGAAACATCTATGTCAAGAAGAAAGTTCCTGCTGCATTATTTTGGTGAAGAATTTCCGGATGATGGCGATGGAGCAGATATGGATGATAACGTTCGTAACCCGAAAAATAAAATTGAAGCAAAAGATCAGGTTGTCAAATTGTTGGAAATTGTTCGTGACACCAAACATATTTACAAATCAAAAGAAATTGTGTTTACCTTAATAGGTCGTATTAACGCTGTTATCAAGGCTCATAAAACAGATGTTCAGTCCTTTTTCGGATCAGGTTCAGATCATGATGAAAAATACTGGATGGCATTATTACGTCAGGTTTTAGTGTCGGGCTATTTGTCAAAAGATATAGAAACGTATGGAGTTGTAAAAATAACACAACAAGGATTGGATTTTATCAAAAAACCGGTTTCGTTTATGATGTCTGAAGATCATGAATACAGCGAAGCTGATGATGAATCAATTGTGGCATCATCCAAATCCTCTGGGACTTCTGATGAGGTTTTGACCGGAATGTTGAAAGAACTTCGGAAAAAAGTGGCCAAAAAACTGGGGGTACCTCCATTTGTGGTTTTTCAGGATCCTTCTTTAGAGGATATGGCTTTAAAATATCCAATTACATTACAGGAATTGTTTAATATTCATGGAGTTGGGGAAGGAAAAGCGAAAAAATACGGAGGAGAGTTTGTCGCTTTAATCAGCAGATATGTTGAAGATAACGATATTATCCGCCCGGACGATTTGGTTGTAAAATCTACAGGAGTCAATTCGGCCAATAAATTATACATCATTCAGAATATCGACAGAAAATTGCCTTTAAGCGATATTGCTTCTGCAAAAGGATTAACAATGGATGCGTTGATTAAAGAGATGGAACAAATCGTTTATTCCGGAACCAAATTAAATATCAAATATTGGGTTGATGATATGCTTGATGATGATCAGCAGGAAGAAATCCACGATTATTTCATGGAATCAGAATCTGATAAAATAGAAGATGCCTTAAAAGAGTTTGATGGTGATTACGATATTGACGAGTTGCGTTTGATGCGAATCAAATTTATTAGTGAGGTTGCGAATTAAAATAAATAAATCCCAATCTTTTAAAATCCAAATTCCAAATCTACAGTCTAGTATTGGAATTTGGATTTTTTTATTTTGGAATTCAAAAATTTAGAATTTTACTCTGTATAAACTTCTCCTCGATGGGGCTTCAAAGCATCTCTTACCTGAATCATATTTTCGTCAGTTGCCACCATAAAAGCTATGGCATGCATATCGTTTATCACTTTAAATCCCGTAATATTTAACGGAAGCTTTTCAATAGCAATATATTCTTTCAAATGAATTTCATGGTGCTCAGCTGTTTTTGCAGATGCCGGACCCCGAAAATCCCAAATTAGTTTTATTTTTCTGGACATTATTTATAGGTACAAAGTTTCAAAGAAACAAAGGTACAAAGTCTCAGTTCAAAATGTTATTTTTGCATGTTCTTTTCATAGATAGAAAAGCTAATAGAATAAATAAAACACGATGCCAAGAGAACTTTTACTTCAGGTAACTCCCGAAATAGCAGCAAATGAATTATTGCTAAAAGACTATTTGTCCAAACAAATAAAAGTTTCTCTCAAAGAAATTCAGCATGTTTCAATTCTGAAGCGTTCAATTGATGCGCGGCAAAAAGCGATAAAAGTCAATTTAAAAGTATTTATTTATTTAAAAGGTGAATCATTTCAGGAAGCTAAAATTCAACTGCCTATATATAAAGACGTTTCGAAAGCTCAGGAAGTAATTGTAGTTGGTGCAGGTCCGGCAGGACTGTTTGCAGCTTTGCAGTTAGTTGAATTAGGCTTAAAGCCAATTGTACTCGAACGGGGTAAAGACGTTCGTGGACGCAGACGTGACCTGAAAGCAATCAACAGGGAGCATATAGTAAACGAAGATTCTAATTATTGTTTTGGTGAAGGCGGTGCAGGAACTTATTCAGATGGGAAGTTATACACACGTTCTAAAAAACGTGGGGATGTAACCCGTATTTTGGAACTTTTAGTTGCTTTTGGAGCTTCTGAAGATATTTTGGTAGAAGCACATCCGCATATAGGAACCAACAAATTGCCTAAAATAATAGAAGATATCCGTAATAAAATAATCGAATTTGGGGGTCAGGTTTTGTTTGATACCCGGGTAACGGATATTTTAGTAAAAAATAATGAAGTACAAGGAATCGTAACTCAAAACGGAGACAGGATTCTTGCAAATAAATTAATCTTAGCAACGGGGCATTCGGCTCGGGATGTTTTTGAATTATTAGATAAAAAGAAAATTTTTATAGAAGCAAAACCATTTGCTTTGGGAGTTAGGGCAGAACATTCGCAACAATTAATCGATAGTATTCAGTATAGTTGTGATTATCGCGGAGAACATTTACCTCCGGCACCTTATTCTATTGTAAAGCAGGTAAACGGTCGTGGTATGTATTCATTTTGTATGTGTCCGGGAGGTGTGATTGCCCCATGCGCAACTAGCCCGGGCGAAGTGGTTACAAACGGTTGGTCACCTTCTAAACGCGATCAGTCAACAGCGAATTCAGGTATTGTAGTGGAATTAAAATTAGAGGATTTTAAACCTTTTGCTAAATTCGGTGCTCTGGCCGGAATGGAATTTCAAAAGAGCATTGAACAAAAGGCATGGCACTTAGCAGGAAGGACTCAAAAAGTTCCTGCCCAGCGAATGATAGACTTTACACAAAATAAAGTTTCTTCAGATATTCCCAAAACTTCTTATGTTCCCGGAACGACTTCGGTAGAAATGGGTCAGGTTTTTCCGGGATTTCTATCACAGATAATGCGTCAGGGTTTTCAGGAATTCGGGAAATCGATGCGTGGTTATCTTACGAACGAAGCGATTTTGCATGCTCCTGAAAGCCGGACTTCATCTCCGGTCAGGATTCCGAGAGATTCTCACACTTTAGAACATTTGCAAATCAAAGGCTTGTATCCGTGTGGAGAAGGCGCAGGTTATGCAGGGGGAATTATTTCGGCTGCAATTGATGGAGAAAAATGTGCTTTGATGATTGCTGAATCGTTGAAATAATGTACTTTTTGCTTTTTCTTGGGTATTAAAAAATTGTAATATATATATTGTACTAGTTTTAATAATTATGCGCCACATGAAAAACTTTTTTTCCGGTTTATTTAGCAGGAACAACGATCCAAAATCAATCATTTCTTTTGATATTATTGATCAGATATATTCTTACTTATATAATGAAGGAGGAAATTTAGAACTTAAAGTAAAAGGAATTAAGGAACACGTTTCGGTTAATTTGTTTTATTTTCCGGGTTCATTAGATCATGAAGAGAGCAGGTCTGAAATTGAGAAAGCCGGATTTAGTAGTTCCTATGAAGTTTTAAATGAACTTTATAAAAAAATGAATATTGGGACTCTTTCTCAGGAAATGATTGATCAAGGATTTGAATATGATTTTATACATTTTCAGTTTTATTCTGAGCCTACTTCTGATGAGAAAAAGATGTTTAATCGTACTATAAAAAATTTTATTATCTTTTTTTGCTGTACAGATAGTATAGAAACAAACGATTTTAAAATTTTATATTCAGGTACCCATTTCTTTGATTATATAAAAGGTTTATTGGATAGTGAACTTTTGGATTTTAATAATCCTAAAAATGAAAGTCAGGCAATAGGGGTTAAGGACTTTAAACTCGTTTTGCAGGGTATATGTCAATATTTAAACATTCAAATTCCAGATAATATAGTACTTCCTTCTTCAGAAAACCTGATAACAGCCGAAGAAGTTACTTTACAGACTTTTGAGGAGTTTGTAAATTTGGTTTCCAGGGCTAATATAGAAGAAAAGGAGCTTAAAAAACAATCCAAACTGCTTTTTAAAAACTTTAATGAGGATGTGACGCAATATCATAGTATAGTTGACGGGCATTTTGATTTTTTTGAAAGTATAAATTGCTGGAACAGTGACTGGAAATTTGACCCGGAAGATGCAGAATATTTCATTTCCGAAATGATTGGAGAAAATTTAAATTTTGAATATCCTCAAGAAACGTATAGTCATAATTTGTTTCCTTATATCCAGTCGGCATTAGAGAAATTAAATCTTGAATTAATGACTTACGACACATATGGTGATAATTATTTGTTTTTTGTCGTAAACAAAATTGATGTTGTAAGGATTTTAGAATTATCAGAAATAATTAAGATAAAAATTGATAAGTTGGATTAGGTAAATAAGTAATATTTATTTTTAATGCCGGCAAATTCTATTTCTATGCATTATTTAGTTTTATTTTGCTTTTTTTTATTTTTTTTGCAGTAGCTAAACAAAAAAATAAATATTTTTTTGTATGTAATTACTTTGTAATTCAATATTTTACAGAAAAATTGGTTAAATTTTCAAAATTCAACTTTTTTAAATATTCAACGATTTGTTGTTTATGCTGTTTTTTTCTCACTTAAAAACAGCATATTTTGATTTTTAATTATAGATTGTTATTTTTTAGCTTAATTTTTTAAGGAATAGGAAAAATATTTTAAAAAAATATAATGAAATTAAAAAAAAAATATAATTTTATGCAATCGATTACAAGGTAAAATTTATTTGTATTTTATTATGAACAGAACTAAAATTATAAATGCTTTTTATAATACAGTTTGGATGCAATTTTATCAATAATTCGATTTTTTACAATTATTTTAATCCAAAAACAAGCAAAAAAATGAAAAAAATTAGAACTTATCTTTTATTACTATTAACAAGTACTACTTTTCTAATTCATGCTCAAAAAGCGCCAAAAATAGATTTATTATTATGGAAGCTGACAATTCCTGAAGGTTCTGTTACGACATTTAAAGCGCCAAAAATTTTGGATTATGCCGAAAATAGGGATATTCAAAAATTTATGTTTAATGATTTAACAGACAGATCGCTGGTGTTTTATGTGTATCCATCTATAAAATCTAAAAGATCATTTAATAAAACAGATTTGAAAGAACAAAATTCTTTCGGAGGTGATGCAAGCTGGACTTTTAAGCAAGGAGCTAAATTGAAAGCTTCATTAAAAATGGGAGATATTTATAAGAAGAATGATATGCATCCACGTGTTATATTTGCTCAAATTGGTGGAAGATTAAAGGAAGAACAGGTTAATTTGATAGGGGCGAAAGATAAAACTGCTCCATCTATATTGAAAGTTTTTTGGGATAACGGATATATAAAATTAAGATCAAAAAGGTTGGCTGATCCTTCTATTACCGGAGTTGATGTGCTAAAAGAGGATTCCTGGATTGATGATGATGGTTATACTTTTAAAAACAAGGTAGATTTTGATAAATTTAATTTTCAAATTGAGATTACTGACGGAAAGATGGAAGTTAGTGTGAATGGTGAAAAAAAGGTTTATTCCGGAGGTGATTACAAATTGTGGAATGCATTTGATAACTATTTTACTGTTGGATGTAATCTTCAGGGGGATGAAACAGGAGCGTATGCAAATGTGAAATTTTACTCCTTAGATGTTAGTCACTAAGGATATCTAAATACTTAAAAAAGAAAAGTCTGAATTTATTATTGATTCAGACTTTTCTTTTTTTATAGTAAATTGAATTGTTGGTTTTTAAGGCTTCTTTTTTAGTTTAGTTTTAAAAACTTTTTCAAATTTTTCTATTTTTGGCTGAATGACCATTTTGCAATACGGCTGATTTTTGTTGTTGGCATAATAATTCTGATGATAATCTTCAGCTTTATAAAATTTTGTGACAGGCTCAATTTTTGTAACAATCGGACTATCGTAAACCTTTGCTTTGTTTAATTCAGCAATAATATTTTGAGCTGCTTTTTTCTGATCCACATTTTTATAGAAAATTACAGAACGGTATTGTGTGCCAATATCTGCACCTTGTCTGTTTAAAGTTGTTGGATCATGAACTGTAAAGAAAACTTTGAAAATTTCGTTGATATCGGTTACTGTTTTATCATAAGTAATCTGTACAACTTCAGCATGGCCCGTTGTTCCTGTGCAAACTTCTTCATAAGTTGGATTAACGACTTTTCCTCCTGAAAATCCGGAAACTACAGATTTTACACCTTCTAAATTTTCGTAAACAGCTTCAACACACCAATAACATCCTCCACCCAGTATGATGGTTTCCAGATTTGATGTGTTTTTTGTTTTGCTTCCCTGAGAAAAACTACTAAGAGATAATGATGCAAAGAAGAATAAAATGATATTTTTCATATGTTGAATTATTTTTGAGAATCAGGAATAAAATCAAGTGCAATCGAATTCATGCAATAACGTTTTCCGGTTGGTGCGGGACCATCATCAAATAAGTGACCTAAATGTCCGTCACATCTTCCGCAGAGCGCTTCGATTCTTTCCATTCCAAGTGAATTATCTTTTTTATAAACAACGCTTTTTTTATTGTCTTGTTCAAAAAAACTTGGCCATCCGCAGTTACTTGCAAACTTGGCTCCGGATCTAAAAAGTTTATTTCCACATGAAGCGCAGTAATAAGTTCCTTTTTCATCTGTATTCCAATACTTTCCAGTAAAAGGTCTTTCAGTGTCTGCTTCGCGCATTACTGCATAAACGTCTTCCGGCAGCACTTTTTTCCATTCTGTATCAGTTACATTTAGTTTTGTAGAGTCTGTATTGGAATAATAAGGATTTCCTGGTTTATTTATTTTATTTTCAGTAGTTACAGTTTTTTTGTCTTCTTTTTTTGTTGACTGTCCGCAAGCCTCAAGAATAAAAAGTGGAATTAAAAAGCAAAGGCTGAAAAATTGTGTGGTTGATTTCATTGTTTTGAATGCTTTAATTTTTATTTCAAATGTACAATTCGGTTTTGAAAGGAAATGTTGGGTATTGTACAATTGAGTTTTTTTTAAGTATGTTTTAACTTTCTATTATTTACGCAAAATAAATTGAAGTGGTTTTTAGAATCTTATTTTTAAGGTTTTTATTGAAATTAATATGTTGTATTTTGTTGTTGATGAGTAAATTATAATATTCGTAGCCAGTTAAACTTTTCACAATGTTTTCTGAGATTTTCCAGCCAATTCTTTTTTCGTATTTTTGTTATATCAATACGCACTATGATAGAAGAAAATGTAATATTAGTAAATCAGAATGACGAGCAGATTGGTTTAATGCCAAAATTAGAAGCGCACGAAAAAGCACTTTTACACCGGGCATTTTCAGTTTTTATTTTAAATGATAATAATCAAATAATGCTCCAGCAACGCGCTCATCAAAAGTATCACTCACCGTTACTCTGGACAAATACTTGTTGCAGTCATCAGCGAGAAGGGGAATCAAATGTAGAAGCAGGAAGCAGGAGGTTGTTCGAAGAAATGGGTTTTAAGACAGAATTAAAAGAGTTGTTTCATTTTATATATAAAGCGCCTTTTGATAACGGTTTGACCGAACATGAGCTTGATCACGTAATGATTGGATACTATAATGAGAGTCCGTCAATCAATTTAGAAGAAGTAGAAGACTGGAAATGGATGAAGATTGAAGCTGTAAAAGAAGATATTGAAAAGAAGCCCGAAATTTATACTGTATGGTTTAAAATAATTTTTGATGAATTTTATCATTATTTAGAAGACCATAAATTTAACGACTAACCAACCAATGAGAGTAACCATATCAAGAAAGGCACATTTTAATGCTGCACATCGATTGCATAGGAAAGACTGGACATTTGAAAAAAACAATGCTGTTTTTGGAAAATGTAATAATCCGAACTTTCATGGTCATAATTATGGTTTAACAGTAAGTGTTACAGGAAAAATTGACCCGGAAACTGGTTTTGTTTTAGATGTGAAAGTGTTAGCGGATATTATACTTGAAGAAGTAGAGATTCCGTTCGATCACAAAAACCTGAATCTGGATGTTCCGGAATTTCAGGATTTGAATCCAACTGCAGAAAATATTGCTGTTGTGATATGGAATAAAATTAGAAAAAGAATTCAATCAGATTTTGACTTAGAAGTCGTTTTGAACGAAACAGACCGCAATTTTGTAACTTATAAAGGAGAATAAAGAATGTCGTTAAAAATAGGAGATATAGTTCCGAATTTTACTGCGAAAGATAGCCACGGAGAAGTTTTTGAAAGCCAAAGCGTTTTAGGACGAAAGCCTTTAGTGATTTATTTTTATCCAAAAGATAATACACCCGGATGTACTACCGAGGCTTGTAGCTTTAGGGATCAATACGAAGATTTTAAAGATTTAGGTGCTGAAGTAATTGGAATCAGCAGTGACAGTGTCAAATCACACCATAAATTTGCCAAAAAACACGAATTACCTTTTATTTTATTGTCGGATCAGGATAAGAAACTGAGGAACCTTTTTGGAGTTAAAAATAATTTGTTTGGACTCCTGCCAGGAAGGGTAACGTATGTTATTGACAGAAATGGTGTTGTTATATTGATTTTCGATAGTGTAAATGCTGCCAGTCATATTCCAAAAGCTTTAGGTACAATTAAAGAATTGGTATTGTAAATTGTCAAAAATAATAGTACCTTTTTATTTAATTATAAATATTAGCCTTAAAATTAAAGTATGAAATCTAATTTATATCCCTTACAATTCCAGCCAATTCTAAAAGAAAGAATCTGGGGTGGAGAAAAACTTAAAACTATATTAAATAAAGCAATCACTTCAAAAATTACAGGAGAAAGCTGGGAGCTCTCAACTGTAGAAGGTGATGTTAGTATTGTATCTGATGGAGAACTGAAAGGGAAATCTCTTATGGATCTTATAAATGATATGCCTGACGAAATTCTGGGGACAGCAGTTTACAAACGCTTCGGAAAGCAATTTCCGTTACTTTTTAAGTATTTAGATGCCAGGGAAGACCTTTCAATCCAGGTTCATCCAAATGATAAATTAGCCAAAGAACGTCACAATTCTTTCGGAAAAACCGAAATGTGGTACGTAATGCAGGCTGATCCGGATTCCAGAATTATTGTTGGCTTTAAAGAAGATTCAAGCAAAGAAGAATATTTACAGCATTTAAATGATAAGACTCTGGTTTCAATTCTGGATGATGTTAAAGCAAAATCAGGTGATGTTTTCTTTTTAGAAACAGGAACAGTCCATGCGATAGGAGCAGGGCTGGTTGTGGCCGAAATACAGCAGACTTCAGATATTACTTATCGTTTGTATGATTTTGACCGTAAAGATGCTCAGGGAAATACAAGGGAACTGCATGTTGATTTGGCACTTGATGCAATAAATTATAATAAGGTAGATACACAGAAGAAATACGAAACAAAAACAAATGCATCAAATGTAATCGTTGATTGTCCGTACTTTACAACGAATTTCATTCCGTTAGAAAATGCAATTGAAGTTTCTAAATCCGGAGAAACATTTACGGTTTATATGTGCATTGAAGGAAGTTTTGAGATTGAATATGACGGTTTTAAGCAATCGTATAAAAAAGGAGATACAGTTTTAGTACCGGCTCAGATTAATGCATTTGTTTTGAACGGAAATGCTTCAATTTTAGAAATTTACATTTCTTAACATATATTCTAAAGATAATATGTACTTTTGCAGACGCAAATTAAAATTAAAATTAAAATGGCAAACGTTAAGAATTTAAAGAAAGACATCAATTTCGTATTAGGAGATATTATTGAAGCGGTTTACTTGTTTGAGATGTCTACAACAGGAAATCCAACTCCGGAGACGAATGCTTTAGTTGATGAGGCTATCAATGCTTTTGATACTTTAATAACAAAAGTGAACGCAAAAAATGTTGAAAATAAAAAAGCACATTTCAAACAAATCAATGTTGAATTAGAACAAACTGCTAATCAATTGATTGAAAAAATCAACGCATTGTAAGAAAAAAAAAGTGTAAAAAAGTGCAGATTTATTTTGGCAAAACCAAAAACCGCTTTATATTTGCACCCGTAATGAGGCCGATGTAGCTCAGCTGGCTAGAGCAGCTGATTTGTAATCAGCAGGTCGTGGGTTCGAGTCCCTCTATCGGCTCAACGGAAAACCATCACAGAAATGTGATGGTTTTTTTAATTATAGAGAGAGGTGTGAAATATTTTTTGGAATATTAAAAAACAATTTTATCTTTGCACCCGTAATGAGGCCGATGTAGCTCAGCTGGCTAGAGCAGCTGATTTGTAATCAGCAGGTCGTGGGTTCGAGTCCCTCTATCGGCTCAGCGAAAAACCATCACAGTTTTGTGGTGGTTTTTTTGATTTATATAAAATCTGATTTCAATTGCATAAAAAAGCGTCCTGAAAATTAATCGGGACGCTTTCGGTTTTAAAGATAAATTTTAATGAGCTTCTAACCAGTCTTTGCCCAGTCCTAATTCAACTTCCAAAGGAACGGTCATTTTAAAAGCATTTTCCATTTCGTGTTTAATCATCGGTTGGATTTTTTCGAGCTCATCGTTGTGAACATCAAACACAAGCTCGTCATGTACCTGTAACAGCATTTTAGATTTCCAGTTTTCGTCCTGAAGTTTTTTATGAATGTTGATCATTGCGATTTTAATCACATCAGCAGCACTTCCCTGAATTGGTGCATTTACGGCATTTCTTTCAGCAGCGCTTCTCACTACTGCATTTGCAGAGTTTATGTCTTTTAAGTAACGACGACGGCCTAAAATCGTTTGTACATAGCCGTTTTCGCGGGCAAATTCAACCTGGTCTGAGATGTATGATTTTAATTTCGGATAAGTATTGTAGTAAGCTTCTATCAAAGCTGCACTTTCACTTCGTGACAATGAAGTCTGGTTGCTTAATCCAAAAGCGGAAACACCATATATAATTCCAAAGTTTACAGTTTTTGCATTGCTTCTTTGCTCGCGGGAAACGTCATTTAAAGGCACGTTAAAAACTTTTGCTGCTGTTGCTTTGTGAATATCTTCTCCGTCCTGAAATGCTTTGATCATGTTTTCTTCGCCACTTAAAGCTGCAATGATTCTTAATTCTATTTGAGAATAATCGGCAGAAATCAGTGTGTGATTCTCGTCACGAGCAACAAAAGCTTTACGGATCTGACGTCCTCTTTCGGTACGGATCGGAATGTTTTGAAGATTTGGATTATTAGAACTCAAGCGACCTGTTGCAGCAACTGTCTGCATATAATCTGTATGAACTCGCAGTGTTTTTTTGTCAACTTGTTCAGGTAAAGCCAAAATATAGGTGCTTTGTAATTTTACCATCTGACGCCAGTCGAGGATTTCTTTAACAATTGGATTGTCGTTGGCTAAATAAGTCAAAACTTCTTCGCCGGTAGCATATTGACCTGTTTTGGTTTTCTTTTGTTTAGCGCCTCCGATTTTAAGTTTATCGAATAAAATATCACCTAATTGTTTTGGTGAAGCGAGATTGAATTTTTCGCCTGCAGTTTCGTAAATATTTTGTTCAAGAGTTTTAATTTCAAGATCCATTTCTGCAGACATTAATTTTAAGAACTCAACATCCAGACGAATTCCTTCTGTTTCCATGGCGGCCAAAACACTTACCAATGGGATTTCAATCTCCTCAAATAACTTTTTGGTTTCGGTTTTGTCTAATTCTGTCGTGAAAATTTCTTTCAGTTGTAGGGTTACATCAGCATCTTCTGCAGCATATTCTTTAATGTCTTCAAGTGTAACATCGCGCATTGAAAGTTGACTTTTTCCTTTTTTTCCAATTAAAGTTTCAATTGACTTAGGAGAATATTTCAAATACGTTTCTGCTAAAATATCCATGTTATGACGCATATCCGGATTGATAAGATAATGCGCAATCATAGTGTCAAAAAGTTTTCCTTTTACTGTGATGCCATAATTAGAAAGGATTTTTAAATCGTATTTTAGATTCTGGCCAATTTTTTCGATATTTTCATTCTCAAAAAATGGCTTGAATTTGTCGATTAAAACCTTTGCTTCTTCCTGGTTTTCCGGAAACGGAACATAATATCCTTTTCCCTTTTCATACGAAAACGAAACCCCAACAAGCTCAGCATGCAAAGCGTCTAATCCTGTTGTTTCTGTGTCAAAACAAACAGAAGTCTGCTTTTGTAAATTCTGTAAAAGCAATTTAATTCCTAAATCACCCTGAACAAGCTGATACGAGTGCGGTGTGTTTTCTAAAGTATTATAAAATGAAGTTCTCTCTTCTGTGTTTTCCTCTGTAGTTTGACCGCCAAAAAGATCAAACTGATCTTCATTTTTAGGCTGTGGTTTTTTGTATAATTTGGCCTCGGAAGAATTATTCTCAACTAATTCATTTCCTCCTCCCACTTTGAATAAATTATCGAACTGTTCAGCCATTCTTCTAAACTCCAGTTCCTGAAAAATAGCATCAGTTTTTTCTATATCCGGACGGGAAAGTTCGTAGTCGTCTTCGTTAAAAACAACATCGCAGTCACAGATAATAGTTGCCAGTTTTTTAGATAAAATTCCTTTGTCTTTATTCGCTTCTATGTTTTCTTTCATTTTGCCTTTCAGCAAATGTGTGTTTTCTAAAAGGTTCTCTATGGAGCCAAATTCTTTAAGGAATTTTTTGGCGGTAACTTCGCCAACACCCGGAAGTCCTGGGATATTATCGACAGCGTCACCCATCATTCCAAGAAAATCGATTACCTGTTCCGGTCTTTCTACTTCAAATTTTGCCAGAACTTCAGGAATTCCCCAAATTTCGATTCCATTACCCATTCGGGCCGGTTTGTACATAAAAATATTTTCTGAGACTAATTGTGCAAAATCCTTATCGGGAGTCACCATAAATACTTTGTAGTTTTGTTTTTCAGCTTGTTTGGCGATGGTTCCTATCAGGTCATCAGCTTCGCAGCCTGCAACTTCAATAATTGGAATATGCATGGCTCTTAACAAGTCCTGAATGTATGGAATTGCAATTTTAATGGCTTCTGGAGTAGCGTCACGATTTGCTTTATAGTCAGAAAACATTTCTGTTCTTACATGGCTTCCTTCCTTGTCAAAAGCAACGGCTAAATGATCTGGTTTTTCGCGTTTGATGACATCTAAAAGTGAGTTCATGAACCCCATGATTGCTGATGTATCCATTCCTTTTGAGTTGATTCTCGGGTTTTTAATAAAAGCATAATAACCGCGAAAAATTAAAGCGTAGGCGTCTAAAAGAAAAAGGCGTTTTTGAGTTGACATAAAAAAAATATTAGTCTGTAAAAATAAACAATTGGGTTTTAAAAACTGATTGTTATTTAAAATTATATAAAGCTTCCAGGTTAATTTGATTTTTGAAATTGATTTCCTTGATAAACGGGTTTCTTTTTCTAGTTAAAATTTTGATAATAAAAAGCGTTAAAATTTTCATTATTTGTTACTTTGTTTAAAACTGTAAATAATGATTCTTCGTTTTGTAATTCTGTGTGCTCTTTTCTTGCTTATTGAGTTCTATTCCTATCAGGCCTTTCGTACTCTGATCAAATTGAGATGGGTTTTAATAGCTTATCAGGTTATTAGTATAATGCTTATGGTTTTTATTGTTTATTCATTTACGCAATTTGACCGTTCGGTTGGACAAACCAAATTTACTATGTTTAGTATGGGTTTAATGTTGCTGGTCTATGTTCCTAAAATTGTAATTACGCTTATTTTATTTGGAGAAGATGTTTTCAGGATTGGTGCCAGTATTCTAAATTATTGTATGTACAATGCACCAAGAAAAGAAATGATGCCCGAAAGACGAAAATTTGTGAGTCAATTGGCTTTAGGGTTGGCGGCTGTTCCGTTTTTGTCTTTGATTTATGGAATTTTTGAAGGGAAATACAACTTTAAAGTATTTAAGCAAACCATCTTTTTTCCGGATCTGCCTGATGCTTTTGACGGATTTAAAATAACACAGATTTCGGACGTTCATAGTGGGAGTTTTGACAATTCTGAAAAAATAAATTATGCTATTGATTTAATTAACGATCAGGAATCAGATTTGATTTTGTTTACAGGAGATATTGTCAATACGCATGCTAAAGAAATGCATCCCTGGATAGATGCTTTCAGTCGAATAAAGAATTACAAATACGGAAAGTTTTCTATTTTAGGAAATCATGATTATGGTGAATATGTAGCTTGGCCTTCAGAAAAACAAAAAGATGAAAATTTTCAGGCAATTAAAAATCTTTACGGGCAGATTGGATTTAAATTAATGTTAAACGAACATGCTTATATTTATAAAGGCAATGATAAAATTGCTTTGATAGGGGTTGAGAACTGGGGAGTGAATTTTAAAAAGGCGGGAGATCTGAATAAAGCATCTCAGCATGTTGATGAGAATGATTTTAAAATCGTAATGAGTCACGATCCTAGTCATTGGGATGCAGAGATAAAAGAGCATCCTAAAAACTTTCATCTAACATTGTCAGGACATACTCATGGAATGCAATTTGGGATTGAAATCCCGGGATATTTTAAATGGAGTCTGGCACAATATATTTACAAGCAGTGGGCGGGGCTTTATGAGAACTTAGGAAGATATGTTTATGTAAACAGAGGCTTTGGTTTTCATGCTTATCCTGGACGTGTGGGTATCATGCCGGAAATCACAGTAATTGAACTAAAAAAGGGTAACAATGTGGCTTAATTCGGTAAAAATGCTACATTTGTATAATGTAATCTCTTTTTAGCAGATTTAAAAATTTAAATTTTTGGTTTTATGTCAAAATTTGGAGAACTAATAAATGCTCAGGTACCTGTGCTAATTGATTTTTACACAGACTGGAATGAATCGTCAGTTTCAATGCATCCTGTTATTAAGGACGTTGCGGCTGCACTTGGTGATAAAGCTAAGGTAATTAAAATTGATGTTGATAAAAATCAGGAATTAGCAGAAGCTTTACGGATTAAAGGGCTTCCAACGCTGATGATCTATAAAGAAGGGCAAATGATCTGGAGACAATCTGGTGAGTTGGATGCTAATACTATCATTGGGATTGTTCAGGAACAATTTGGGGTATAATAATTTTTTCTTATTTGCTATTATTTATCGGATAACATCAAAATCATATCCGTTTTCTTTTAAAAAATGTAAAGTTTTAGGAAGTGCAAATTTTAAATTTTGCGATGCCTTTATACTGTCATGAAATACGATTACACTTCCGGATGTTACATTTTTGATAACATTTTCAAGGCATTTTTGAGGAGTAATACTCTGGTCAAAATCTGCGCTTAAAACATCCCACATTACGATTTTATATCCTAGTTTTCTTAGGATTTTGGATTGAGCTTTCTTTATCTTCCCATAAGGAGGACGAAATATCAGGTTGCAGTTTTTTTCTTCTTCTAAAACGGCAGCACAATTTTGTACGTTTTCAATGTAATCATTAGTATGGCTCTTCCAACCATTAACATGATTCATAGTGTGATTTCCTATAGAGTGGCCTTCGGTTATTAATTTTTCAAATAAGTCTAAGTTAGCTTTGATATTTTTTCCGATACAAAAGAAAGTTGCCTTTGCGTCAAATTTCTTCAATTCGGTTAGCACCCAGTCCGTAATTTCTGGAGTTGGCCCATCATCAAAAGTGAGGTATATTTTCTTCTCTTTGTTTGGAATATCCCAACAATACTTAGAAAATATCCTTTTGATAAATGAATTCGTTTTGACCCAGTAAAAACTCATTTTGGAAACATTTTAGAGATATGTAAAATTAAAAAATGCAGTGCTATTTTACTAACAGCACTGCATTTTTTTAATCAGTATATTTTTTGTATATTATTCTTTCTCACGGCCAAAGCGCTCGAACACGTTTACATAGGTGTTAAAAGTTGTTTTGTGAGTGTTGTAAAAAGCCGTGTCTTTATTGGCTTTCATGACCTGAAGCAGGCTTCTGTAGCGTTCAATATCTGTTATGATATCAATTGCTAAGTCAGATTGATCTGCACCGCTTAAAGTGGCATAGTAATTAAGATTTTCTTTGTATTTCTGAACAAGTTTATTTAGTAAATCCTGAGCTTTTTCTTTTTCGCCCACTTTGTAATAACCGCCTGCAAAAGGTTCAACTAAAGAATAATATCCATATTGATCTAACGGCATTTTTGTCATCGCCAGATTAATAATGTTTTTGGCTTTATCTATTTTGCCTTCAGCGAGAAGCTGATTCATTAACCGGGAAAGATTCGTACGGTACGTGATACTGTTTCTTCTGGTTTCAGGGTCGTGATATATATTACCGTTACTGTTTCCCCAATCCCATTTTGTTACAATATTGTACATTTTATCAGCGTCAATTTGGCCCATGTCCATTGGCCCACCGTCTTTTGAAGGAGTGTTTTTAATTGGAACTAATTTGTAAACCATTCCGTCTAATTGAAGGTAGTCTTTTAACCATAAATAATCTTCATCGTCAAACGCGCCGCCGCTAAAATAAATTGGTCTTTTCCAGTTGTTGTTAGCTAAAAGATCTAACATCATCAGGCGGTTTTTATAAATAGCACTTCCTTTTATATCGATGTCCATATACGATACAATAGAATCGTTGTATTTAGCATTGACTACCTTGTTTTTGATGATTGTATTTTTATCAACAGAAATTCTGATTTTATTAGTTGGGAAAAAATGAATAGTTTGACCGTTTTGTAAGCCAACAGTTGATTTTGGGTGTTTTATGAAAGTGATAAAATCCTTAATATCCCAACGGGTTTCTACTTTTGGAATGTGAGCCACATAATCTAATTTATCACCAACATATTCTTCGTGTTTAAATGAGATTGGCAAAGGTTCAGATTCATACGATTTGGCTTTCATCTGATCAATATACCAGTCGGTCATGAAAAGGCTCGTATTTACGATCTTTACATCAGTACGAATACCTTCAATTTCTTGTGCGTACCATAATGGAAAAGTGTCATTGTCTCCAATTGTAAATAAAATAGCATCTTTGTCACATGATGTCAGATATGCTTTTGCCATTGCAACAGCGGTATATTTGCCTGATCTGTCGTGATCATCCCAGTTTTGAGAAGCCATTAAAACAGGAGCGGCCAATAAACTTCCGGCAATAATAACAGGTCCTGCAATTTTCGGTGCTACATATTTCTGAATAGTTTCGTATAAAGAATAAACCCCAAAGCCTATCCAGATTGCAAAAACATAAAAAGAACCAACAAGAGCATAATCTCTTTCACGAGGTTCAAAAGGTCTTTCGTTCAGGTAAATTTTAAGTGCAATTCCTGTGAATAAGAATAATACTAAAAGAACATAAAAGCTTTTAAGGTCTTTGTTGGCATGATACATAAGTCCGATAAGTCCTAAAATGAACGGTAAGAAATAATAAACATTTCGTCCTTTATTGTTTAAAACGTCTGAAGGTAAATTGTCCTGGGAGCCTAAATGGAGTGAATCTAAAGGTTTAATTCCGCTAATCCAGTTGCCGTCAAGATTGTCGTATTTTCCCTGAACATCGCTTTGGCGCCCTACGAAATTCCACATCAGATATCTCCAGTACATATATCCAAACTGATATTCGAACATAAAACTGAAATTGTCAACGTTTGAAGGCTTTTCGATGATTAAGTAATCGCTGTAACTCCTTAAGAATTTTACATAGCCTTCGTTGTCAATTTGTTTTTGGGCGTAAGCCTGTCTGAATTCCTGAACTGTTTTTTCAACTTCGTTACGCAGTTGTGCAATGGCTTTGTTGTACTCATCTTCAGTTAACTGATTGGCATCGATTCCGTATTTTCCTAAATCCTCTTCATAAGGATAATTAGGGTTTATTTTGAACTGCGGTGGATTTGTGAAATTGATATAATTTTGAATATGCCCGTTTTCGGTACTCCACATTCTAGGCAAAATCGTTTTTTGATTATCATCGCTATTTTGTTCTGCGTTTTTATAATTGTTGGTAATAATATATTTACCGGTTTTATAGTCTCTTTCGTAGTTCGGTTTTTTATCCAGATAAGGAGTTTTTTCATCCAGTCCGGCAAAAACTTCGGTGTATTGTGGTCCGTAAAACAATGGATTTACGCCGTATTGTTCACGGTTGTAGTATGCTAAAACTTCTGTGGCATCAGATGGTTTGTTTTCGTTTATTACTGTGTTTGCGTTGGCACGTACAGGCAACATCATCCATGTAGAAAATCCAATCAGGATAAACAGAATGCATAAAATAATGGTGTTATAGAAAACGAATCCTTTTTGTTTGGTGTATTTTAGTCCAAAATAAAAGAAAGCGATAAAAAGTAAAGCAACAAAAATGGTTCCTGAGTTAAAAGGTAATCCCATGCTGTTTACCATAAATACTTCAGTTTTGCCAAAGAATGCCATCGTCAAAGGAAGAAGTAACTTAAAAATAAACAATAAAATTGCAATCACTACAATATTGCCGATGATGAAGTTTTTTATGGTAACTTTTTCATAATGCTTGAAGAAGTATAAAAAGCCAATAGCCGGAATGGTTAATAATGCCATAAAGTGAACTCCAAACGATAGACCAATAACCAGGGAAATAATGAGTAGCCATTTGTTTCCCTTTGGTTTGTCCATATCTTGCTCCCAGCGTAATCCAAGCCAAAAAAGCAATGCAATTAATAATGACGCCATTGCATAAACTTCAGCTTCGACGGCATTAAACCAAAAGCTGTCTGAAAAGGTATAGGCTAAAGCTCCAACAAAAGAACTGCCTAAGATTGCAATTGAATTATTTTGATCGATTTCAGTAAAACGAGCTATGATTTTTTTCAAAATCATAGATGATGACCAAAACATAAATAAAATAGTAAAAGCACTTGAAAAAACAGACATCATGTTAACCATTAAAGCGACATGCTGATTGTCGATTGCAAACATGGCAAAAAAGGCTCCCATCATTTGAAATAAAGGCGCTCCGGGTGGGTGGCCAACTTCAAGTTTGGCAGCTGTAGCGATATATTCGCCACAATCCCAGAAGCTCATGGTAGGTTCAACAGTTAGTGTATAAGTAATTAAAGCGATTGCAAATGCAAACCAACCAATAATTGTATTCCATTTATTGAAATTGAATTGTGCCATATTTGGGTATTAAAATTTTGTATGTTTTCTATCTTACAAAGAAAATGTTTTTTTGTGTAAAGAAACGAGCATTAACAAAAAAATCTACAAAAGTATTTGGTAGGAGTAACCTGTTGTTTATGAAATATTTGCAATGATATTGCGGGTTTGAAAGAAAAAAAAAGACAAAAAAAATCATTTTTTTTGTCAAAAAGTTTGCGCAAACTAAAAAAAGCTCTAAATTTGCACTCGCTAAACCGCACTACTTTATTGGTCTATGGTGTAATGGTAACACTACGGTTTTTGGTGCCGTCTTTCTAGGTTCGAGTCCTAGTAGACCAACAAGTAAATAAATCCTGTAAGTTTAATGCTTACAGGATTTTGTTTTTTAAAATAATTTTGAACCGTTTGGCTTGGGTTTTGTGAATTAAGAAAGGCCTGAAAATATTTTCAGGCCTTTCTTAAATTTTTAAGGATTTAATTTATTTCTTTTCTTCTTTTTTAATCTCATTTACATACTTGGTAAGTTTTTTACCGTACATTGAATTTGCCACTTTAGGTGTCATTGATTTTTGAATTGTATCCAGGAATTTAATATTGATATCGTAAATTTCTGCTAAAGCAATATATGGTGCTATTTCGTGATCTTTATTGTTAATTGCAAAATTAGTAGCAAACAAATATTTTCTTTTAATGTTTGAGTCACCTTTTGCCACAATACTGTCAATTGCTTTTTGATCCTGTCTTTTTAATGCTTTGAATTTTGCTTCAATTAATGATAGGTTTTCGTCTTTAAAACGAGAAGCTATTTTTAAGTATTCTTCATATAATTCGTGATTTTTTGAACCCGTAATTTTGGCACCATTGATAAAATTATCAAGATTTGCATCAATGTTTACATTTCCTGGTTCAGCAAAAAACATAATGTTATTATCTAATGAATTGGTTACTCCGCGATCCAGAAATAAATAAAGCATTTCAGGTGATTCCAGTTTTATATTGGTTTCAAAAGCAGAGTTTCCATCAATTTTAATGCTGTCAATAGCTACCAAAGCTGTGTCATTATATCTTTGGATGTATAATTTTCCCTCTTTTAATCCTTTTATATTTCCTGTAAGATGCAAACCGTCTGTTGATTCTTTTTTATCACATGAGACAGCTAATAAGCCAATTGCAATAATTGCAATAATTATTTTTTTCATTGTTTTTTCGATTTGGGTGCAAAATAAAGAATTTTTTTAAATGAAGCAGATTGAAGGTTTAATTTTTCAGAAATAAATGCAGTTGGTTCTTAAAGTTCAAATTTGTCTTTTCCAATTTTTAACATTGAGCTAAAAACTAAGTGTTATCTTTGCAGGCTAATTTTTTTAAATAAAACAAGAATGTCACAAAAAAATGTCCTGAAAGGAGTTTTTCTGGTAGCTTTAGGTGCTACAAGTTATGGGATGCTGGCTACTTTTGTAAAAATGGCTTATACTGAAGGTTTTACTACTGCTGAAGTTACAACAGCCCAATTTATATTAGGAATTTCAGGTATTTTGCTGATTAATGCTTTTCAAAAACTAAAACATAAACATAATGTAGTAAAAGCAACGACAAAAAATATTATTAGTTTAATGCTGGCAGGAACTTCGATGGGAATGACCAGTTTATTTTATTATTTGGCGGTAAAATACATTCCGGTTTCTATCGGTATTGTTTTACTAATGCAAACTGTCTGGATGGGAGTTTTGCTCGAAATGATTTTAGAAAGGAAATTACCTTCACTTCAAAAAATAACAGCTGTTTTTATTGTTCTTGTTGGAACTCTTTTGGCAACCAATATTTTTAATAATGATATTGTATTAGATTGGAGAGGAATTGGCTGGGGTGTTCTCGCTGCAGCATCATTTACTACAACTATGTTTACTGCAAATCGCGTTGCTGTCGAAATTTCTTCCGCGCAACGAAGTTTATACATGCTTTTGGGAGGGGCAGTCATTGTTTTTTCTTTTGCATTGGCTACGCAAAACACACCTTTTAATTTTTCAATTTTTCTAAAATGGGGTATTGTACTTTCTCTTTTCGGAACTATTATTCCTCCAATGCTCATGAATGCAGGTTTCCCATTGACAGGAATTGGTTTAGGAAGCATAGTTTCGGCATTGGAGCTGCCTGTTTCTGTAATGATGGCTTTTGTTTTATTAAACGAAAAAGTAATTTTTTTGCAATGGATTGGAATTATACTTATTATTTTAGCGATCATTATAATGAATATTAAATTTAAAAATGGTTGATTTATTATTTGTAAAAAAGAACATCTTTAGAGGTAAAAGTCTTTGAAATTAAATTAATTCTAAAATCTCGTTATTATGGATTTCTCCTGGCATTTGTATTTAATGGCTTTACTTTATATTGCTGCCGGAATCAATCATTTCAGGTGCCCGAGGATGTATCTTAAAATCATTCCTCCTTATTTTTCAAATCCCGGATTATTAAATACTTTAAGCGGAGCTGCAGAAATAATTTTAGGTATTCTACTTATGCTTCCTTCTTTCAGTCATTTTGCCGCATGGGGAATAATAGCTTTGCTGGTTGCTGTGTTTCCGGCAAATCTCTTTATGTATCAAAATAAAAAGGCAGGTTTTGGCTTGCCAAAATGGATTTTATTGCTACGTATGCCATTACAACTTTTGTTGATTTTGTGGGCATACCAGTATACTTAGATTAATGATCTTGATATAAATATATCTTAACAGGTATAAGGTGTATTTAATTAAGTGAAAAATGAATAATTTATAAAAGAAATATTTCAAAATTCATATGCTGAAAAAAAAAGCTTAAACGAATAAAAAAATATACTCAATCTGATCAACTAATTATTTTTTTTATTAATATTGATACTTAAATTGAAAATCAATCTATTAATCATTAACCCTCTATTTTGAATTAATTTTCACGTGATGAAAAAGAGTAACCGCAAAGAATTGAATTGGGAACAAACTGAAAAGCTTGTTTCGTTGGCATTAGAAGAGAGAAATCCATTCGAGATCATAAAGAAAGAATTTGGATTGTCAGAAAAAGAAGTTCTGGAAATAATGAAAAAGAAAATGCCTCTTGAAAAATTTGAGATGTGGAAAAAGAAGGCAATCGCAAATAAACCAAAACCAAAACCAGTAAAAATAGACGATTTTGATGAAGATTTGGACGGAAAGTATTATATAAAAAATAAATTAGACTAATCAAAAAACTCCTGAATTGCAGGAGTTTTTTTATTTATATCTTTACTGTAACAGTTTTACAATTTGTAAGACTTATATAAAAATAAACTTTAAAATACATGAAAAAAATAATTTGCACATTAGCACTTGCAGTTGCGTTTTGGAGCTGTAAAACGGGGACTTCTAGTGCTGTGAAAAACAACGTTGCTGTTAATATCAATCTTACTGATGTGAAGGATGATAAAGTTTTGGTAACAGTGACAGCACCTGAGATAAAAACAGATGAAGTAATTTACAGTATACCTAAAACTGTTCCCGGAACTTATTCTACAGATAATTACGGAAAGTATTCAGATGGTTTTAAAGCTTTTGATGCTAAAGGAAATGCTTTGACAGTAAAAAGAATCGATGAAAATTCCTGGTCGATTTCGGATGCAAAAAAACTAAAAACAATAACCTATTTGGTTGAAGATACGTTTGATACTGAAAAAGGAACAGGTTTTGGTAATGATGATGTGTTTTCGCCAGCCGGAACAAACATCAATGCCGGAATTAATTTTATGGTTAATACACATGGTTTTGTGGGGTATTTTCAGGATAAATTAGACATCCCTTATAAAGTTACGATCACACATCCTGAAACACTTTGGGGAGCAACTTCAATGACTGATGAAGATGCAAGCAAAACAAGCGATGTTTTTACAACGCCTCGTTACGCTGTTTTGGTTGAGAATCCAATTATGTATTCTAAGCCAGATTATACTACATTTAACGTTAACGGAATGGATATTCTGATTGCGGTTTATTCTCCAACCGGAAAATTTACAGCAGAAAGTATTACGCCGGAAATGAAAACAATGATGACGGCTCAAAAAAACTTTTTAGGAAAAGTAAATGCTACCAAAAAATATACAGTTTTATTGTATTTGTCAAGCATGGCTAAAGATGATGCGCATGGTTTTGGAGCTTTGGAACATCCAACAGCTACTACAGTTGTTTTACCTGAATCAATGCCGAAAGAAAAATTGGTGGAATCTATGAAAGATGTGGTTTCTCACGAATTTTTCCATATCGTAACGCCATTAACCATTCATTCTAAAGAAATTCAGTATTTTGATTATAACGCTCCAAAGATGTCTGAACATTTATGGATGTATGAAGGTGTAACGGAATATTTTGCCAATCTTTTTCAGATTAATCAGGGGTTAATTGATGAAGCTGAATTTTATACTCGTATTGCTGACAAAATTGAACAGGCAAAAAGCTTAAACGATACAATGTCATTTACGGTAATGAGTAAGAATGTATTAGAACAGCCTTATAAAGACCAGTATTTAAATGTATATCAAAAAGGGGCTTTAATCGGAATGTGTATCGATATTATTATCAGGGAAAAAAGTAACGGAGAAAGAGGGATCCTGGATCTGATGCATAAATTATCTGAAGAATATGGAGTTGAAAAACCATTTAATGATAATGAACTTTTTGATAAAATCACAAAATTGACTTATCCTGAAGTTGGGGAATTTTTAAAAACCTATGTTGCCGGAACAACTCCAATTCCATACGATCAATATTTAGCTAAAGTGGGGGTTTCGAAGGCATCTGAGAAAAAAGCCGGTTCAGTTTTCTTAAAGGGTCAGGTCCCATACATAGGAATAGATCCAAACACAAAACAAATAAGTGTGCGTCCGGATATAGAGTTAAATCCGTTTTTTGCTAATTTAGACCTTAAACCCGGAGATATTATTTTGTCTATAAATGCTAAACCATATTCATTAGATAATATTTATGACTTAATTGGCGAAAGCGAAAATTGGAAAGAAAATGATACGATTACGGTTCAGATAAAAAGAGCAGGTGCTGATAAGACCGTAAAAGGGACTGTAAAGTTACCTTATGAGGATAGTGAGACATTTAAGGCAACTGATCCATCAAAAGAAAAACTTAAAAATGCCTGGTTGAAAGGTTAGAAATAAACAATACCAAATGGAAGCCTCTGAAATTATTTTTAGAGGCTTTTTTGTTTTCTTGTCATTTATAAAATTAATTCTTTTAATATCAATTGGATATTTTAAAAGTATATGAAATGTTAATTACGAAAAAAGTAGTAATTTGTACTCTGATATTTTAAAGTATACTTAAATTTGCAGTCCAATTTTTAACAAATAAAAAAAAGAGTATGTATCATTCAAAAATTGCGGGCTTAGGATATTATGTTCCTTCAAATGTGGTGACAAACGATGATTTGTCTAAGATTATGGATACCAATGATGAGTGGATTCAGGAGCGGACCGGAATTCAGGAAAGAAGACATATTATTCGTGGAGAAGATACTACAACTTCTATGGGAGTAAAAGCGGCTAAAATAGCAATTGAACGTTCAGGTGTAGCCAAAGAAGATATTGATTTTGTAGTTTTTGCCACATTAAGTCCGGATTACTATTTTCCTGGTCCCGGAGTTTTAGTGCAGCGTGATTTGGGGTTAAGAACTGTTGGGGCTTTAGATGTCAGAAACCAATGTTCAGGTTTTGTTTATGCAATTTCTGTAGCAGATCAATATATTAAAACCGGAATGTATAAAAATATTTTGGTGATTGGTTCTGAGGTTCATTCAACAGGTTTAGACATGACGACTCGTGGGCGTGGAGTTTCCGTGATTTTTGGAGATGGGGCAGGAGCGGCGGTTTTAAGTCGTGAAGAAGATTTATCCAAAGGAATTTTATCTACACATTTACATTCTGAAGGGCAGCATGCTGAAGAACTGGCTCTGCAGGCACCTGGAATGGGAGCACGTTGGGTGACAGATATTATTGCTGATAATGACCCTAATGATGAAAGTTATTATCCATATATGAATGGACAATTTGTATTTAAAAATGCAGTTGTGCGTTTTGCCGAAGTTATTAATGAAGGTTTAGAAGCAAACGGTTTGAATGTATCGGATATTGACATGCTGATTCCGCATCAGGCGAATTTAAGAATCTCGCAATTCATTCAGAATAAGTTCAAATTATCAGACGATCAGGTTCATAATAATATACAAAAATACGGTAACACTACTGCAGCCTCTATTCCAATCGCTTTAACAGAAGCCTGGGAGCAGGGAAAAATCAAATCAGGAGATACAGTTGTTTTAGCGGCTTTTGGAAGTGGATTCACCTGGGCAAGTGCAATTATCAAATGGTAAATTAAGCCATGAAATTATATAAAACCTGTTTCGTTTTGAAGCAGGTTTTTTTATATTTGGATCTATTGAATTCAAGTTTGTACAATGAAAAAAAATCGACTGGAAATAGCCTGTTTTAATTATGAATCAGCATTGATAGCTCAGGATAATGGTGCTGACCGAATCGAATTGTGCGAAAATATGAGGCTTGGAGGGACAACACCTAATTATGTTTTAACGGTAAGAGTTCGCGAAAAACTTTCGATAAAAATGCATGTTATCATAAGACCAAGAGGTGGAGATTTTTTTTATACCGATGAGGAAATTGTCGAAATGAAACAGGATATAAAACAGTTTAAAAAATTAGGAGTTGATGGTTTTGTATTTGGAATTTTAAACGAAGACGGAAGTGTCAATAAAAAGAAAAATCAGGAATTAGTCAATTTAGCTCATCCGCTTTCCTGCACTTTTCACCGTGCTTTTGATGTGGTTAAAGATGCCGAACAAGCTTTGGAAGATATTATAAATTGTGGTTTTAAAACCATTTTAACTTCCGGACAGGAGATAAATGTTGAAGAGGGGATTTTTAATCTGGAGAAAATTCAAAAATTAGCCAATAACAGAATTGAAATTATGCCCGGTGGAGGATTGCGATCGTCTAATATTAAATTATTACAGGATAGATTAGAAGCTACTTTTTATCATTCGTCAGCTATTACGGATGAAACAGAAACAGCAAATCCTGAAGAAGTAAAAGAAATCCGGAATTTTTTATAAAAGTTAATTCAATAAAAAAGGTCTGAAGCTGGCAAACTTCAGACCTTTTTTTCTACAAGTACTAATTAAAAATATTCAAATAAGATTAAAAACAGGACTAAAACATTCCGCCACCTCCTTTATTGGTGTTATCGTCTCTTTGTTTACGCTGTAAATTTTTGATTTTTCCACCGCCAAAATTATACGTTAATCCTAAATAAACGGTTTGGCTTTCCCATGTAAATTGTCCAGACTGCGGATAAGGATATTTGGTGTCAAAAGCATATTTCATAGTATTGAAAACATCGTTGAAACGCAAGCTAAGGTTCATTTTGTTGTCTAATAGAGTGTAGCGTGAGCCTATATCCATTTTGTACATTTCTTTTCTTTCCTGTTGTATATCTTCAACTGGTCCCCTGAAAAAGCCGAACAATAAAAAACTCAAGCGTTTTGTGGCTTTAAAGTTAGAATTCATTCGGGCATTAAATGCTGTAACCGTAACAGGTCTTTCAGTTGCTTTAATGTTATTAGTAACTGGATCATATTCAAAAACAACTCCTTTTTGGTTTATGCTTGAAAAGTCAACAGATGGCTGAATATCCCACCATTTTGTGATTTTGTAATTTAATGAAACTTCAAATCCGTATGCAGTATTGTGGTCGAAATTGGTATAAGATAAAATTTGTTTATTACCACTTGGATCAGATTCATCCGGGCGTAAGGTTCTGCTAATCTGATCATTGATGCTTCTCACAAAAACACCTGTAGTGAAACTCCCTTTTTCTATGGTCTTAGTATAATTTACTTCAACAGAATTAGTAAACTGAGGTCTCAGTTCCTGATTTCCTAATGAAGTTACTAACGGAGTTGAAAACTCACGAATAGGTTTTGTCTGTTCTAAACTCGGACGGTCCACACGACGACTATAGCTTAGCTGTAAAGTGTTTTTCTCATTTAAGTTATATGTTAAATAAGCTGAAGGATATAAAGTAATATAGTCATCGTCAAATTTTTTAAATCCATTATTCAAATCAGCTTTTACTTTATAGCTTTCAAAACGAGCTCCTAATTGGTAGCTTAACTTTTTAAATTTCTGTCCAAATGTTATGTAAGCAGAATAGATATCTACATCATATGTATAATTGGAAACCTTGATAGGAACTAAAGTATTACTTGTTGAATAGTTATTCTCTGATTTGGTTATTCTCGCTTCAGCTCCCGCTTCAAGAGTGGTTTTTTCGTTTAACGGATTTACATAATCAATGTTAAAAGTGCCTAACTTTCTTTCGTCATTTATAAAATCATTATAAACAATGCTGCTGGATGTATTGTCAGTTTTTGTAGTCTCAGTGTCGAAACTCGCATTTTGAGTTTCTTCTGTGTCGCTGTAATTCCCTTCAAAATCTAAGGTATGTCCCTCTTTTTTAAAGATGTGTTTGTAAGCAAGATTATAAGTTCCGGTTTTGTTAGGACCCTGATATCTTGATTTTTGATACATATTAACAATGTCATCAGATGAATTGATATAATCAATATCAGTGTTTACAAAACCAAGCCCTGTTGCTTTATTTTGAGTTGTATAAAAAGATACAGTGTTGTAGTCATCAATTAAATAATCCATACCCACTTTGTACAAGTATGAATCATCTTCATTGGTTATATCTAAATCCTGAGTGATAGTTTTATCGGTTTTTGTGATAAATCCATCGTTAAAATGGGTTCCAAAGTTATTTCCTGCATTTCCAAAAAAATTCACTTTTCCGGTCTTGTAATTCAAATCTAAAGATTGATTGTATTTTGCGGTTTGTCCGAAGGTAATTCCGCCGCTGTAAGTTCCGTTAAAGCCGGTATTCGCATTTTTGTGTAAAACAATATTGATAATCCCTGACATTCCTTCCGGATTGTATTTAGCACTTGGATTGGTAATCAGTTCGATTTTTTTGATTGAAGTTGACGGAATCTGTTTTAGCAATTGTGCCGGATCAAGATTTGTAGGTCTTCCGTCAATTAATACACGTACATTCTCATTTCCGCGAAGCGAAAGTTTTCCATCCTGATCTACATTTACTGACGGAATATTGTTCATGATGTCAGATGCAGAAGCTCCCGCTGTAGTAAGATCTTTTCCAACATTAATTACTTTTCGGTCGATTTTCTGCTCAATTGTAGAACGTTCCGCTATAATATTTACTCCTTTCAGCTGTGTTGCTTCTTCTTCAAGAGATACATTAACAGTAGCCGATTTTTTATTATCGCTTAAAATTACAGATCCAATGTATTTTCTAAAACCAATGTACTGGATTTCGATAGTATAACTTTTAAGGGCAAGGTTTTTAATTGTGAAATCTCCGTTATCGTCTGTGTTTACACCGGAAACAACTTTTCCGTTGTCTTTGATCGAAACGGTAGCATAAGAAATGGGAGCCTTATTCGATTTTTCAATAATTTTTCCCGAAACTGTCCCCGGATTTTGGGCTTTCGCTGTTCCAATTACACCCAGTAATGCGAACAGAAAGAATTTTAATTTCATAAGTTGTTACTTGATTTTTTTGATTTGATTGATGATGATTGTGTTTATTTTTTTTCAATAAGACCTTTTTATTAACGATTTGTTACAGGAATTTTACAACAAAAAAATAAATTTCTTCAGATAGCCTGTTTTATAACAGATTAGCATTTCGGCTTTTTGATAATTTTAACAATTATAATAAACTGAATTTTGGTAATTTTAAAGGATTGACTGTTATTTAATATGTTTTTCGTTTTCTCTAATTGATGAATAAGCAGTATATTTGCTCACTTTAAAATAAGTTTACATGTCATTATCACAAATTCTTACTCCTTCTATACAAAAAGCTATACAAGCCTTATTTGATGTTACAGTTGATAAAATCGAATTCCAGACTACACGAAAAGAGTTTGAAGGCGATATTACGATGGTACTTTTTCCGTTAGTCAAATTAATGAAAAGCAATCCTGTAGAAATAGGAAGTAAAATTGGAAATTACTTAGTTGAAAATGTTGCTGAAGTAGCCCGTTTTAATGTAGTTTCAGGCTTTTTGAATATTGTGATTTCAGATCGTTATTATCTGGATTTCTTTAATGAAATAAAAGATAATTCCAGATTTGGTTATGTAACTCCAAATCCTGCAGACAAAGCAATAATGGTAGAATATTCTTCGCCAAATACCAATAAACCATTGCACTTAGGGCACGTTCGTAACAACTTATTAGGATACTCTGTAGCTGAAATCTTGAAAGCTTCGGGTAAAAAAGTATATAAAACCCAAATCATCAACGATCGTGGAATTCATATCTGTAAATCAATGCTGGCCTGGGAGAAATTTGGAAACGGTGAAACTCCGGAAAGTTCAAATTTAAAAGGAGATAAATTAGTTGGTAAATATTATGTAGAATTTGATAAAGCTTATAAAGTTGAAATCAATCAATTAAAAGAAGCAGGTAAAACCGAAGAAGAAGCAAAAAAGCAGGCGCCAATTATCGTTGAAGCGCAAGATATGCTGAAGAAATGGGAAGCCGGAGATGAAAAAGTAATTGCACTTTGGAAAAAAATGAACCAATGGGTTTATGACGGTTTTGCTACAACTTACACCAATCTTGGAGTTGATTTTGATAAATATTACTACGAAAGCAATACGTATTTATTAGGAAAAGATGTTGTTCAGGTTGGACTTGACAAAGGTGTTTTTGAAAAAGATCCTGATGGTTCAGTCTGGATTGATTTGACAGATGAAGGTCTGGATCGTAAAATTGTATTACGTTCAGACGGAACAGCGGTTTATATGACACAGGATATCGGAACTGCAATTCAGCGTGTAAAAGATATGCCGGATGTGGGCGGAATGGTTTACACCGTTGGGAACGAACAGGATTACCATTTTAAAGTATTATTTCTAATTCTGAAAAAATTAGGATTTGACTGGGCATCGAGCTTATATCATTTATCATACGGAATGGTTGATTTACCTTCAGGAAAAATGAAAAGCCGTGAAGGAACTGTGGTAGATGCTGATGATTTGATGTATGATATGACTGCAACAGCAAAACAAATTTCTGAAGATTTAGGTAAATTAGACAGCTACTCAGACGAGGACAAAGCGAAATTGTACAAAACAATAGGACTTGGCGCTTTAAAATATTACATCTTAAAAGTAGATCCAAAAAAACGTATTTTGTTTAATCCGGAAGAATCAGTTGATTTTGCCGGAAATACGGGGCCGTTTATTCAATATACATACGCGCGAATTAAATCGATCATCCGTAAATCTGATTTTGATTTCTCTGCAAAAACAGATATTGAAATCATTCACGAAAAAGAAAAAGAACTGCTTAAACAAATCCAGCTTTTCCCGGAAGTAATTCAAAATGCAGCTCAAAATCATAGTCCGGCTTTGATTGCCAATTACACCTATGATTTAGTAAAAGAATACAATTCATTCTACCAATCAGTACATATATTAGGAGAAACAGATTTGACAAAGAAAATATTCAGAGTACAGCTTTCTCAAAAAGTGGCTGAGGTAATTAAATCGGCATTTTCATTATTAGGAATTGAAGTTCCGGAGAGAATGTAAATTTTTCATAATTCAATTTTAAAACAAATAAAAAGAGCCGATAGTCCTAAAACTATCGGCTCTTTTAACAACTAATACAAAACATTTTTTATTTTACGAACTTTTCGATTATCGCATCCGTTTCTGCTTTTGTTGCGGTTGGTTTCAAATCAAACAAAAGAGAGTATAATGCCTTTTTATCTACTTTAGCGGCTAAGTTCAAATCTTTATTTCTTTCAAAAAGGGTTTGCCATTTGTCACGAACATTTTTCCAAAGCGCATTGTTTTCCTTCCACCATTTTTGTCCGGCGATACATTTAATATCCGGAACCTTAGTATAAACGTCCATTCCTTTTTCCTGTGCTAACAATACGTCTTTTCCGCTGTCATCTCTGATCAGTTTGTCATTGTCCTGCTCGTGATTCCAGCCTGTTGCAGTAATTTCATGAATGTTTCTTCTTTTTAAAACATTATAATCATTGCGTTTTGTGTGCTCTCTTCTTGGCAGGGGAGCATCCGTTACGTTTGCCCAGTAATCCTGACCGTCAACGTGTACCCATGTTGCAGTTCCTTCGTATCTTGGACTGTCATCTACCTGATATACTTTTTGAGTCCATTGTCCTTTAACGGCTTTTTTATCTAACTTTTTATACTTCCATGAAGTGTTTTTATCAAATAAATATAAATCGGTGTTTTCGTATAACCAATCCTGTCTCCAGTGTTTAATAATCATATCATCACTTACAATCAGTAAATGCTGCATTACGATTTTGTTTGGAGTATCTTCTACTAATTCTACCCATTCCAAAGCAGATTCATGTTTTGTTTGTGAAGGTTTATAGCTAGCCGAATCTTTTGCGTACTGAAAAGTTTCAGCGAAATTAAACTTCACTTCATAGCATCCGCACATGGATTTGATTGATTTAATGTCTTGCTGCTTTTTGTCCTGGCTAAAACCAAGGTTGCAAGCCAAAGCCATTACGGCTGAAAAATAGAGGCTTTTTGTAATCATAATTACTTTATTATATGGTTTAAAATTTTTTTGGCAAATATATAAACTTTATTTAGAATAAATAAAAATAATTATATATTTGCAGGGTTATTAAGACTGAATAAAAATAATGAAAATAAAATTTACCCTTTTTACTGCTTTATTTGTTTGTCAAATTTCTTTTTCTCAGGAAATACAAAAAAAAGACAGTATTACTTCAAACGAATTGTCCGAAGTTATGGTTACTACAGGAACAAGAACAGAGAGAGTTCTTTCTTCATTGCCATTGCCCATGACAATTATTACATCTGAAGCGATAATAAAATCAGGGGTAACAAGGTTAAATGAAATTTTAAATGAACAGACCGGGATTATTTTGATTCCGGATGAAAGTGGCTTCGAAGGTATTCAGATGCAGGGATTAGATGCGGCTTATACCATGATTTTGATCGATGGTCTTCCTCTTGTCGGGAGAAGTTCAGGAGTTTTGGATCTGTCAAGGATTTCTGTAGGGAATATTGAGAGAATTGAAATTGTGAAAGGTGCGTCATCAGCATTATACGGTTCTGAAGCAATGGGCGGGGTAATTAATGTAATTACAAAAAGACCTAAAAAAGATATGTTTGGAGGAAGTCTTTCTTATCGATATGCAACATTTAATACAAGTGATGCGAATGCTAATTTGCTTTGGAAGAAGAAAAAATTTGCAGCCAATTTGTTTGCTAATTATTATTCAACCGATTGGTTTGATCTGAATAAAAGTACACCACTGCCAAATATGGAAGGTTACTACAACTCTACAATTCAGCCAAAACTATATTATGATTTTTCGGAAGATCTCAAACTAATTGTGAGCAATCGTTTTTTCAATCAGAAAGCAGATAATGCTGCAATGATTGAATCTGAAGAATATAAAGGTGATGCGGAAGAAAACGAATGGAATTCGCAAATCAAATTAGAGCACAAATGGAATCCGAAAATATATTCTGAATATGAATTTTATACTACCAATTATAAAAATGATTCGTTTTTAAAAGATGAAAATAACGTAATTTTTGAAGAAGCATATTATAATCAATGGCTTTTCAGACCCGAAGTAAGAACTACTTTTTCAATAAACGAAGATAAGTTAACAGCGGGAATCGGGTTGAATTATGAAAGTTTAGACAGAACTTATTTTGACCAGAATGTGGATTTTAATTCTCAATATGTTTTTGTGCAATATGATTATAATCCATCAGAAAAATGGAATATCCTTGCCGGATTCAGATATGATAATCATAGTGAATACGCATCGCAGTTAAGTCCTAAATTAGCTGTAAACTATAAAATAAACCCGAATTTTTCTCTAAAAGGATCAGTAGGTTACGGTTATAAAGCACCGGATTTTAGACAATTATTTTTCGATTTTACGAATCCGTCAGTTGGATATACTGTTGTAGGATATAATGTTGCAAAAGCCCGTCTAGACGAATTTGAAGAGCAGGGGCAGCTTTTGTCCAGAGTTTCGGGAATTAGTTTTGACAAACCACTAGAAGCTGAAAGTTCAGTCAATTTTAATTTTGGATCTTTCTATAAAAGGAATAAACTAAGAATGGATATAAATGCTTTCTACAATTCGATAGATAATTTAATTGATACTCAGGTCGTAGCGCAAAAAAATAATAGTCAGAACGTCTTTAGTTATTTTAATATTAATCAAATTTTCACCTACGGGATAGAATATAACTCCACTTATAGTTTTACGAAAGAATTTTCTTTGTCATTAGGATACCAATATTTAATAGCAAAAAACAAAGAAGTGTTAGATAATTTCGAAGACTATCAATACATCCGTAATTCAGAATTACAAACGGTTCAAATTAATAAATCCGACTATTTTGGAGCTTACAATCGATCTAAACATACAGCGAATGTTAAGATTTTATACACTATTCCGAAAATTAAGACAGATATCAATTTGCGTGTTATCTATAGAAGTAAATACGGAATGTTTGATACCAACGGAAATAATATTCTGGATAAATATGACAAGTTTGTGAATGATTATTTTATTACCAACTTATCCATTTCAAATAATATTTCAGATAAGTTAATGCTACAGGTCGGAGCCAATAATTTACTGGACTATACAGACCCGGAACAAATTCCTAACCTTGCCGGAAGACAATTTTTTGCACGAATTCAATATAATTTTTAATCAATATTTATTAAACACTTTTACACCATGAAAACACTATTCTTAAAACTTTCACTATTAGCATTATTTATTTTTACAGCGTCTTGCAGTAGTGATGACGATAAAAATACAACTCCTCCTGCTGTTGTAACCACAAAAGTTTCAAATCTTCCAGCTCCACAAACTGGAGGAGGACAAGCAGGACCAGCTAGTGGTCAATTCACAAAATTTAGTTTTTCTGAAAACAAAATTGTTACTACAGATAAATGGGATATTGCATTTCGTGGTACAGTAATTATAGTGAATGGAGGAACTAAATACAATGCTGCAGATACAGGTGAACCGGCAAGAACAGGATCAGGATCTGTCAGCATTGTCTCTGGAGCATTTGCCAGTGTTACAGCATTTCCAGCTGCTTCTACATTTGCTCAGGATGCGGCTTCAGTTTATGCATTTCCAGCTTCAGGAGCAAATGCGTGGTATGATTATAATGGACAAACTCATGTTATTTCTGCAAAAGCAGGAAAAGTTTTTGTTGTAAAAACGCATGATGGTAAATATGCTAAATTCGAAATCTTAAGTTATTATAAAGATGCTCCTGTAACTCCAGACCCGTTAAAAACTGAAGATACCAGATTTTATACTTTTAATTTCGCTTATCAGGCAAATAGTACTACGACCTTCTAAGAGATTACAATATTTAACTTTTCAATTAGTTAATAACTTGGTTTTTTTATTTTTTTTTTTGATAGAGGTTAGATTTTTTTCTAACCTCTTTTTTTATGAATTTATAATTCGTTTCAATAAATACGATAAGGAAAGATTACGTATTAAAACTTTAAACCTTTGCTTCTCTGAATCTTTGAAACTTTCTAACTTTGTTCTATATTTGCAACTTCAAAAAAAGCAAAATTATGTTTGATAATTTAAGTGATAAGTTAGATAAAGCGTTCCATATATTAAAAGGACACGGGAAAATTACAGAAGTAAACGTTGCCGATACCTTAAAAGAAGTTCGTCGTGCGTTGCTTGATGCCGATGTTAACTTTAAAATTGCAAAAGATTTTACTGCAAGGGTAAAAGAAAAAGCGATCGGTCAGGATGTATTGACTACGCTTCAGCCAGGACAACTATTAGTGAAGCTGGTTAAAGACGAACTTACCGAATTGATGGGAGGAGATGTTGCCGGTGTTAACCTTTCAGGAAATCCGACAGTTATTTTAATGTCCGGACTTCAGGGTTCAGGTAAAACGACTTTCTCAGGAAAATTGGCTAATTTCTTAAAAACAAAGAAAAATAAAAAACCACTTTTAGTAGCATGTGATATCTACCGTCCTGCGGCGATAAACCAGTTGCATGTTGTGGGAGATCAGATAGGTGTTGAGGTGTACTCAGAACCGGAAAATAAAAATCCTGTAGAAATTGCTCAAAACGCAATCAAACATGCCAAAGCAAACGGTTTAAACGTAGTTATTGTCGATACTGCCGGACGTTTAGCTGTAGATCAGGAAATGATGGACGAAATTGCACGTGTACATAAAGCAATTCAGCCTCAGGAAACTTTGTTTGTTGTCGATTCGATGACAGGACAAGATGCTGTAAACACAGCAAAAGCATTCAACGATATCCTGAACTTTGATGGAGTTATCTTAACGAAATTAGATGGTGATACTCGTGGTGGAGCTGCGCTTTCCATTAAATCAATTGTAAACAAACCAATTAAATTTGTTGGTACCGGAGAAAAAATGGAAGCTATTGATGTTTTCTATCCGGAACGTATGGCTGAGCGTATCTTAGGTATGGGTGACGTTGTGTCGCTTGTTGAAAGAGCTCAGGAGCAGTTTGATGAAGAAGAAGCCAGAAAACTTCAAAAGAAAATCGCTAAAAACGAATTCGGTTTTGATGATTTCCTTACGCAGATTCAACAAGTAAAGAAAATGGGTAACATGAAAGACCTTGTCGGAATGATACCAGGTGCTTCAAAAGCCATGAAAGATGTAGAAATTGAAGACGATGCTTTCAAACATATTGAGGCAATTATTCACTCGATGACTCCGGGAGAAAGAAGTAAGCCAGCGATTATCGATGTAAAAAGAAAAGCCAGAATTGCAAAAGGTTCGGGAACTAAGGTTGAACAGGTAAATCAGTTAATGAAGCAGTTCGACCAAATGAGCAAGATGATGAAAATGATGCAGGGACCGGGCGGAAAAAACCTGATGAAGATGATGGGCGGTATGAAAGGTATGCCAGGCGGAATGCCGAGATAAATAAATTAAAAAGTTTCAAGTTTAAGGTTTCAGGTTGTGAAGCTGAAATTTGAAACTTTTTTAATATAAATATTCGAGATTTTCAGTTTAGAAACTTCTCACTTCTAACATAGAACATTTAACTTAAAAAGAAAATGCAAATACTAGACGGTAAAAAAACATCTGAAGACATTAAAAACGAAATTGCAGCCGAAGTTCAATCCATAAAAGCCGCAGGAGGAAAAGTACCTCATTTAGCTGCAGTATTAGTTGGAAATAACGGAGCAAGTTTAACTTACGTAGGAAGTAAAGTAAAATCATGTCAGGAAATCGGGTTTGATTCAACTTTGGTTGCTTTACCAGAAGATATTACCGAAGCAGATTTATTAGCAAAAATTAAAGAGTTAAACGAAGATGACAACCTCGACGGCTATATTGTTCAGTTGCCATTACCAAAACATATTGATGAAGAAAAGATTCTTTTAGCCATTGATCCGGAGAAAGATGTTGATGGTTTTCACCCGACAAACTTTGGAAGAATGGCTTTAGAAATGGAAACATTTATTCCCGCAACTCCTTTCGGAATCATGCAATTATTAGAGCGTTATAAAGTTGAAACTGCAGGAAAACATACTGTTGTTATTGGTAGAAGTCATATCGTAGGCCGCCCAATGAGCATTTTGATGAGCCGCAAAGGAAATCCTGGTGATTCAACAGTGACTTTAACGCACAGCCGTACCAAAAACTTAGCTGAGTTCACTAAAAATGCTGATATTATCATTACGGCTTTAGGTGTTCCGGAATTTTTAAAAGGCGATATGGTGAAAGACGGCGTTGTAATTATAGACGTTGGAATTACCAGAGTTGACGATGCTTCAAACTCAAAAGGATATGTTATTAAAGGTGATGTTGATTTTGATGAAGTAAGCAAAAAAGCGTCCTTTATTACTCCGGTTCCGGGTGGAGTAGGACCAATGACTATTGCAATGTTGCTTCAAAACACACTTTTGGCGAGAAAAATCAGAAGCAGAAAATAATATTTTACAGAATATCAATAATCAAAACCCATTCAGTCGAGTGGGTTTTGTTGTTTTTATACTTTGGGCGTGACCCCATTTGCAAAAGGCGCTAACTCACAAACCGAATATTGTGCGCCTTTTGCAAATGGGGTCGGGCTATCCGCGCTACTTTGGTAGCTGGCTTCTATCCCTCACGCAGCTCCGTGGTAATAAGAAATTCTCTTTTATAGCGTTTCAAAATCTTTCAGGTGTATAAATTGATAAAATAAATAAATTTTTTATTTGCTAATTAAAAATAAAACATAACTTTGCAATACAAAGTACTTTAATTATGAATCAGAAGCACCAGGAAGATTTAGCACATATTCGTTCTATGATGGAACGTTCTTCAAGATTTATATCCTTAAGCGGGCTCTCAGGAGTTTTTGCAGGGTTGTCAGCTCTGATAGGGGGATTATACGTTTATCAGTTATTTAAGGCCAATGGAATGGATTATTTAAATGATGAACACAGGTTATATTCTGTCAGTCTGGTTTCAGAATTATTTTGGATCGCAATTATAATTTTAATCTCTGCATTTGTATTCGGTGCGTTTTTTACCATAAGAAAAAGCCGAAAATACAATTTACCAATCTGGACTTCTGCAACAAAAAAAATGCTGTTTAATCTTGCGGTTCCGCTTGTGACAGGAGGTATATTTTGTCTGGCATTACTTTATCATGGGTATTTTGGCCTGGTGGCGCCGTCTACTTTGATTTTTTACGGACTTGCTGTTATAAATGCCGAGAAATATACTTTTTCAGATATAAAATATTTAGGTTTTTGTGAGTTGATTTTAGGATGTATTTCTCTTTTTTATATTGGATATGGTTTGATTTTTTGGATCATAGGTTTTGGTATTTTGCATATCTTGTACGGACTAATCATGTTCAAAAAATACAAATAACCAATGGGAATCATTGATAAATTAAATAAAGATTTTGAAAGCCGTGTCAGACTGGGTATAATGTCCGTCCTGATGGTGAATGAATGGGTTGATTTTACCGAGATGAAGACTTTATTGAATATTACAGATGGTAATTTGGCAAGTCATTCCTCGGCACTTGAAAAATCGGAATATATTGAAGTAAAAAAAGAATTTGTGGGTAAAAAGCCAAAAACGTCTTATCAGGTTACTCCGCTTGGGCGTGCTGCTTTCAAAGAGCATTTATCGTATCTTGAAAAATTAATGAAATCGTAATAACTATATTTTTTTGTCTAATAACTTTGAAAAACAAAGTACTTTTAAATTTGTAATAATGAAAAAACTACATTTTATCTTAGTCAGCAGTTTAATATTTACGCTGCTTTTTTACAAACAGGAGTTAGGTGTGAATCTGGGTATCTTCGGATTAGCACTAACAGCCTTAATTTGTTATTTCTTTCAGGATCGGTTTACTCACAGGTCACATTTGATTTTGGTCGTTACCTCGATATTGTCTTGTTATGCTTTTGCCTGGTATGGTGATTTTGCTTCATTTTGGGCTCTGGCATTGTCGCTTGTTTTTTTGCAATTCAAAACACAGGAACCCAAGCTGAAGCTTTTACAGGTATTTCCGCTAATATTCGTAAATGGAGTAGCTTCATTAGGACGGATATTCATGTTCAGTCAATATCTTCCAAAAAGAAAAGTAAACAACGGTTTTGCTAAAAAACTAATTGCCTATTTTATCATTCCGGCAGTCTTTTTGGGATTATTTCTAATCGTATATTCTTTCGGAAGCAACTACTTTTCATCCCTGTTTACTGATTATGAATTAGACCTTGATCTCTGGCAGCTTATCATAATTGGCGTTTTAGGATTTTATATCTCATTCAATTTTTGGAATTACTGGATTCCTGAAGTTTGTTATGAAAAAAACAATCTATTGGATAATGATTTTAGCGATGAAACTAAAACTCAAAACGAAAGTTCTTTTTCGTTTCTGGATATTGACTTCGAAAGAAAAAGTGGCGAAATCACTTTAGTACTTTTAAATGTATTGCTGCTGGTTTTTATTGCAACCTATAATTATGAGCAGTTTTTTGAAGCTGTCGAAAAAACAAAGCTAAGTTCAGATATACATGAAAGAGTAAATGCTGTTATTTTCTCAATCCTGATGGCACTTGGAGTAATCTTATTTTACTTTAAAGGAGGTTTTAATTTTGATGCGAAAGCCACAGCGCTTAAAAAATTAGCCAAAGTATGGATTTACCTCAATAGCATTTTGATAGTAAGTGCTATTATCAAAAACTCAGAATACGTTTCTTTTTTCGGATTGACGTACAAACGATTAGGAGTGTATGCGTTTCTGATTTTAATAACGATTGGTTTGGTTTACGCTTTTCTAAAAATAACCAGACAAAAAACAAATGCATACCTTTTTAACCAAATGGTCTGGTATTGCTATGTCTTATTACTCTTGTGCAGTTTTGTCAATTGGGGAAACCTGATTACCAATTACAATATATCAGTTAATAAAGGAGTCGAACCAATATTTTTGAGCGATTTAAATTTTAATGATGAAGCACGAAGAGAATATTTTTTAAAGAATAATTTAGATGGAAAATTAAAAGAAACTAAAAGAGAATACGAGATTCATTCTTATCAGGAAAAATCGTTTTTATCTAAACCATTGTATTATGCTTTTTTTGAAAAATAATAAGTAATAAATTTCTAAAATCCTATTCTATTGCAGAATAGGATTTTTTTTATAAAAAGTCTTTCTTTCAAACCCTGGCTTAATAATTTAACGTCAAAATGCCAATATAATCGTTTAATAACCCTTGAAATAAAAGTTATTAAGAAATACTTTGTTATATTTGACATCTGAAATTTGTAGCTTATGTAAGTTAAATATGCCTTATATTAAGAGGCGAGATATTAATCATTTTCTAACCTAAAAAACTATTACCATGGAAAAAATTACCTCAGAAAAAATTACCTCAGAAAAAATTGACAGAAGAATTCCTCCTGGAGTTTGTATTGTCGATAAATTACCAAGTGAGCCAGTTGGTTCAATATCATTTCCTGATAACAGATCTAAAGCGCTTTTGCCTCCTATTGTAGATGCTCGTTTTAAAAATAATAAGAAAAAATTAGTTATAAGGGCTGTGGTTTTTATTGCAAAAGGTGACAATACACTAAATTTTAGTATTTATCAAAATTGCTATGTCGATATTGATGGAGTTCCCCAATTGCAATTTTTTGTAGCTTATGATATGATAGAGTATGAAGGCATTAATTTCGATATGTATGAAGTTACCTTTGATGCGGATCCAATTCCATTTGTGGATCACTTTTCTCAAATAAAAACGATTGAAACTTTTCTTTGGGACACAGACCCTATCACTTCAAGAGGAACGGTTACGATTGTTCAAGATGGTAATTAAATGGAATTTAGTAGTGTCATTTACATAAAATTTAATGGTTAAAATTAAGCATTTTCTTTTTTTAATTATAATTAGCTTTCCTTTTCTTCTTTTTTCACAATTAAAATTTGACAGTAAATTATTTAGTTCTGAAATTAAAAAGAAAGCAAAAGAGTTCAATGAAGAATTCAACTTTAATAAAGCTCAATATTTTTTTTTAGAAAATAATTGGGATTCTACTTTAGTGTACTCAATGAAACAATTAAGTTCTGAAAATAAGGAATTAAATGATTACTGTCATTATTTTAGGGCTACAAGTTTTAATAATAAAAAACTTTTTAAGGAAGCCAAAAAAGAGTTTAATCTAATTTCATCTAAATTTAAATTTAAATATAAAGCTAAATTAGCTTTGGGTGAAATTGCTTTAAAACAAAATGAGTTTAGAAAGGGGCTGAAATATTTTAAAGAAATTGAAAATCTTCCTAATTCATCAATATATGATTTAAAAAAAAGTACTGTTTTTCATAATATAGGATTGTGTTATTTGCATCTCAAAAAAATTGATGAAGCAGAAAAATATTTATTTAAAGCATCGAAGTTACAAGAATTAGAAAAAGATACATTAATGCTTATAGGCTCTTACACGGATATTGCCAATTTGTATTATGAACAATATAAAGATGCTCAAGCAATCCCATATTTTGAAAAAGCATATAATCTTTCGAGAAAAGTAAAATCATTTGAACTAAAACAAAATGCCACTTTAAACATGGCAGTAGTAGAAGAGAACAGAAAAAACTTTCCTTTAGCCTTAACCTATAGAAAAGAATACGAAGCCTGGAAAGACTCACTAAACGATCAAAACAAAGTCTGGGCAATTGCAGATCTCGAAAAGAAATTTGCCATCAAGCAAAAACAAAAAGAAGTTGACGTGCTTGCAGCAGAAAATAAAGCAAAAAAAGCCGAAAGAAATGTATTTTTCATTTCTTCGGTTTTATTGTTTGTCATGTTTGGGGCCGGGGTTTATTTTTACAGACAGAAAGCTAAAAACAACAAAATAATCTTAGCCCAGAAAAATCAGCTGGATGAACTGAACGCTACCAAAGACAAATTATTCTCTATAGTAAGTCATGATTTACGTTCTTCGGTAAATGCACTGAAAACCAGTAATGGTAAATTAATGGAGAATCTGAAGCATAAAAATTATTCAGAACTCGATGTTTTGCTTCATAAAAACAGCTCCATTGCCAGCGGAGCGTATAATTTATTAGACAATTTGCTTAACTGGGCTTTATTACAAACCCAACAGGCCTATTTTTATCGGGAATCCTTACATCTTGCCACGATTGTACAGCATGTAGAATTCAATTACAAACCATTAATGTTTAACAAAAACATCAATTTTAGAAATGATGTTGTTGCAGCAGATCATGTATTTGCTGATCTTGATTCGCTTAAAATAATAATCAGGAATTTTTTAGACAATGCTATTAAATTCTCTAAAGAAAACGGAACGATTTCAATCTATACGCGTCCTTCATCAGAAGAGTTTTGTTATTTAGTGATTGAAGATACCGGATTAGGAATGAAAGAATCCACAAGGAAAGAATTATTAAAAGAAACTATTTTGCTTTCTAAAAAGCAAAACGATGATATAATAGGAACAGGATTAGGAATGCAGTTATGTAAAAGCCTGATTCGAAAAAATGAAGGAAAACTCGATATAGAGAGTGAAGAAAATGTTGGAACCAGGATTATCATAGCATTACCAAAGTTTAAAAACCATGGATAATATAAATGTACTCATTGTAGAAGATACACCTGCCGAAAGCGATGCGCTTGTAGAAGTGCTTTCAGAAAATAATTACAATATTGTTGGTGTAGCCCGGACTCACCAGGAGGCGCTGACATTATTTTACCAAAATACAATAGATATCGTGGTAATTGATGTTTTTTTAGATGGAAAACCGGACGGAATTACCTTTGCCGAAACTATCAATATAGTGCCAGACGGGCAAAAACCATTTGTTTTTCTGACCAGCTCTAAGGATCGTCAGATTTTTGAGAGAGCTAAACTGACAAAACCTTTTAGTTTTTTAATGAAACCATTCAATGAACTTGAAATTTTATATGCCCTTGAAATGGCAGTTGAAAAGTTTTACGAGCAGACAAATGTTTTTCACAGCGAAGATCAAAATACGGTCATAAGCAGAGATTCGCTTTTTATAAAAAAAAATAAAGTTTTAAAGAAAGTTCAAATCAAGGATATTTTGTACATAGAAGTTGAAGATCGTTACTGTAATATCATTACTGACGCTGAAAAATTTGTTATTTTAATATCCTTAACTAAAATTATTCAGTTGCTGGATCCAGCTAAGTTTTGCCAAACGCACCGTAATTATATAGTCAACCTCAGTAAGATTCAACAAATAAACGTAAATGATAATTTGATCATTTTAAAAGGGAACCATAAAGTTACCTTGAGCGATAAGTACAAAGACTTCGTAAAAAACTTTCGTATTTTAAAATAAGATAGCAGCTTTTAAGAATATTTAAAACTAAAAATCCTTCAGATTTCTGAAGGATTTGTTTATGATAAGAATCAATAATCGCCTTTTTTCTTAAATCGGGGATCGTGTTTTGAAATAAATTCAGTTCTTCTTTTTGGGGTTTCCGGTTTTGGGAAACTTGCTTCTTCTGTTTTGCTTGATGGCTCGATTAGCTTATTTAATTCTTTAATTTCAGCTTCCGTTAAATCGCGATAACGGCCAACAGGAACATCCAGTGAAATGTTGATAATTCGGATGCGTTTTAATGCCGTAACTTCATAGCCTAAATACTCTGACATTCTTCGAATCTGGCGGTTTAGACCTTGTGTCAGAATAATTTTGAACGTGTATTTACTGATCTGCTCCACTTTACATTTTTTAGTAACAGTATCTAAAATCGGAACGCCATTTCCCATTCGTTGTATAAAACGATCTGTTATGGGTTTGTTTACAGTTACTGTATATTCTTTTTCGTGATTGTTTCGGGCGCGTAAAATCTTGTTTACAATATCGCCGTCATTGGTCATGAAAATTAAGCCTTCACTGGCTTTATCCAGTCTTCCTATTGGAAAAATACGTTTTGGATAATTGATATAATCGACTATATTGTTTCGGACTTCAAGATTAGTGGTGCATTCGATTCCAACAGGCTTGTTGAAAGCCAGATAAATCATTTTTTCGTGCTTTTCAAAGATTAATTTCCCGTCAATACGCACTTCATCATCCGGAGAAACTTTGGTTCCTATTTCAGGAATGGATCCGTTTATGGTAACTCGTCCTTCTTCGATGAGTTTATCGGCTTCACGACGGGAGCAATAACCTGTTTCTCCAATAAATTTATTAAGACGTTTTAGATTTTCTTCCATGTTACAAAAATACGGATTTTGAAAATTAGATAAAGACAAATGATGCCCAAAAATTAAAATTGCTGCTCTTTAGCCCTATTGGAGCGGTATCACCCAATTTTAAAAACAAGGCTTTTTACCGTAGTTTTTCATCGGGAATATAGTGGAAAGCGGGAAAGGTATCGGCAAAAAAGCCTATTATTTCGCTTCAAACAAAAACTCAATCACTTTCTGGTACAATTCGTCATTGTGCATGCCATGACCCAAACCTTTGGTCTCGATAAACTGACTGTTTTTCCAGTTGCTGGCGATTTTTTTTCCCTCTTCAAAAGCTACAATTTTGTCTGTAGTATCATGAGCAATTAATCCGGGAATATTAAATCCTGAAGCGAATTTTTGCCCGGAAAAATCTTCAAACTTAAAATTGAAATGCGTCAAAAAACGATTTTCCAGAAGTGAAAACATCTTGTTATTTAAACTGAGCATCGATACATAATTGTCAATTAGTGTTTTTAAATCTGATGGAGCTCCCAGAATTACCATTTTGTTTATACTGGTATTTGGAAACAAATGTTGATGGTACACGCATGCTGCACCGCCAATAGAATGCCCAATAATAATATTCGGTTGGTATTTTTCTACTGCTTTATTGATGAATTCGGCATAAAGCGGAACATTAAATTCTTTACCGCTGCTTTGTCCGTGTGCCGGGGCATCAAGGGCTATAATGGTACTTCCAGATTTTTGAAGATGCGGAAGTGTTTTCTTCCAGCGTGATGAATTGCTTTCCCAACCGTGAACCAGAAGTATTTTGGTTTCATTTCCTTTCCAGATATAAGTTTGAAAATGGTGTTCGTTATGGTGAAACGTTTCTGTATCTGTGTTTCTTAGAATTTTAGGTAGTTTTTCTTTTAGTAACCTTCCATCTCGAGGCTGACTGAAAAGTGCATATGAAAGCTCAACGGCTTTTTGTGGGCGGACATAACTGAGGAAGTTGATGTATTGTCCAACCGATTTTAATGTAATAAAACGAATTCCTTTTTTAAGTCCCAAAACCAGTGAATTTATTGTAAAAAAAAGTCCCGATGTTGATCGGGACAATTTATTTAGATTTTAGCGAACAATTGTTCCATTTTTTCTCTCTCTTCATCAGCAAGTGCGCTGTCAACTAAGATTCTTCCTGAATGCTCATCGGTGATAATTTTCTTTCTTGAGGCAATTTCTACCTGAGTTTGTGGCGGAATCGTGAAGAATGATCCTGCAGAAGCGCCTCTTTCAATAGAAACTACCGCTAAACCATTACGAACACTACTTCTGATTCTGTTGTAAGCAGCTAATAATCTTTCTTCGATTTGTTCAGCATACTCAGCAGATTTTTCAGTTAAGAAAATTTCTTCTTTTTGAGTTTCAGCCATGATTGCATCTAATTCAGATTTTTTATGTTTTAGATGCGAACTTTTAGCTTCTAACTTTTCTTTTAAATTAGAAATAACTTCTTTTTTATGTTCGATAGAAGCTTTCATTTCTTTGATTTGCTTTTCAGCTAACTGAATTTCTAATTCCTGAAATTCAACTTCTTTGGTCAAAGAATTAAATTCTCTGTTATTGCGAACTGATTCTTGTTGTTTTGTGTATTTTTTGATAACCTCTTTGTGTTCTTCAATAGCAATTTTCTTTGCTTTGATTTGTTCTTCAACCACTTCAAGTTCACCTTTCAATTTCTCTGAACGAGTGCTCAAACCTGCAACTTCATCTTCTAGATCTTCCACTTCTAAAGGAAGTTCTCCTCTTACGTTTCTGATTTCGTCAATTCTCGAGTCAATAAGCTGTAAATCGTATATTGCTCTTAACTTGTCCTCAACACTTAATTCTTTCGTATTCGCCATATTTTATAAGTACTTAACTGGATTTGTATTTTCTTCTGATAAAATGATTGCAAAATTAAGGATTTTTTTCCTAAGATAATCAACAATATAATTTTTTGTATACCGTTCGCTCTCAAAATGACCAATATCGGCTAAAAGTAATCGATTTTCAGCTTCATAAAACTGATGGTATTTTAAATCGGCTGTCAAAAAAGCATCTGCCCCGGCCTGAATTGCATTTTTAATTGCAAAACTTCCTGACCCTCCCAAAACGGCAATTTTCTTTATTTTCTTTCCTGTGAAGGCTGAATGTCGGATTCCATTGGCAATCATTTTATCTTTTACGAAGTGAAGAAAATCTTTCTCATCCATTTCAGATTCAAGTTCACCAATCATTCCCAAGCCGATATTTTGATGTGAATTTTGTAAATTATAAATTTCATAAGCTACTTCTTCATAAATATGATTTGCAAAAAGGGCTTTTAAAATCGTGGATTGCAAATGTTTTTCAAAAGTAACTTCAATTTTTGTTTCTTCAGTTTCTGTAAGTTCATGGCGCGCCCCAATTACCGGATTGCTTTCAGAATTACCTTTGTAAGTTCCGGTTCCATTAGAATTAAAGCTGCAATTTTCATAATTACCAATCGTTCCGGCACCAGCGTCAAATAAAGCCTGACGTACTTTTTGTGCATTTTCCGGAACTGTATAAGTCACTAATTTTTGAATGAAATTTTGCTTCGGAATCAAAACCTTTGTATTCGCTAAGCTTAAAGCATCACAAAATATTTTGTTTACCCCCTGCGAATGATTGTCTAAAGCGGTATGAACGGCATAAATAGTAATATCATTTTTTATAGCCTTTAAAATGGCACGTTCTACATAGTTTTTGCCTGTGATTTTTTTGATTCCGGAGAATAATATCGGATGAAAACAAACGACCAGATTACAGTTTTTGGCAATGGCTTCTTCGATTACGTTTTCTAAAGCATCGTGGCAGACCAAAACACCGGTACTTTCTGTTTCATCATCACCAACAAGAAGTCCGACATTGTCAAAATCTTCTGCATAGGCTAAGGGAGCCATTTCTTCGAGTATGTCTATTATGTTTTTGATTTTCATTTTTTAGTTTTTTGTTGAAACCTAAACCTGAAACAAATTAACGAAAAAAATTATACTTTCGTAAAATGAACTTAATTCGAAAAATACTTTTCCCGTTTGCCATTTTATACGGATTTATTACTTCAATTCGTAATTTTCTTTTTGACAAAAGAATCCTGAAATCAACTTCATTTGATATTCCGGTTATTGCGGTTGGTAATTTAAGTGTGGGCGGAACCGGAAAAACACCTCAGATAGAATATCTTATCAGACTATTATCGGATAAATATAAAATTGCTACTTTAAGCCGTGGTTACAAGCGTAAATCTGAAGGTTTTGTTTTGGCTGATCTGACTTCAAACGCTGAAATTTTAGGGGACGAACCTTTTCAGTTTTATCAAAAATTCCCAAATATTCAGGTTGCGGTTGATGCAAACAGAACCAATGGAATCAAGCAATTACTTTCACAAAAGAATAGGCCTGAAATTATTTTACTGGATGATGCTTACCAGCACAGAAAAGTAAAAGCCGGTTTTTATATTTTGCTAACTGCATTCGACGATTTGTATGCGGATGACTTTATGCTTCCGACAGGGAATTTGCGTGAGAGCAGGAGTGGAGCTGATAGAGCGAATATTGTTGTGGTTACAAAATGCCCGAAAAACCTTTCTGATGAAAAGCAGGAAGAAATCCGTTTAAAATTAAAATTAAACTGTTCGCAGCAAATTTATTTTACTTTTATAGATTATGATGATGCGGTTTATAATGAAGAAGAAAAAATTGCTGTAAACGAAATTATATCTGAAACAAAACTGCTTTTGGCAGGAATTGCTAAGCCAAAACCTTTTTATGATTATTTAAAGAATGAAAATGATGAATGTCTGACTTTTCCGGATCATCATCATTTTTCTGAAACAGATTTAAATAACATTCAGAATAAAGCTCAAAATAAAAAAATCATTACAACGGAAAAAGATTACGTTCGTTTAAAAGATGCCCGGGGGATTTCGAAATTATATTATTTACCAATAAAAATTTCATTCATCAGTCATAAGCAAAATTTTGATACCACTATTTTAGAGTATGTGAAAGGTGATTCTTAATCGAAAAATTGAGCAATAGTATTGTAAAATATATCAGGAACAAAAGGTTTTGTAATTACATCATTCATTCCGAAAGATAAAAGTTGTTCTCTGTTTTCGTCCAGCGATATAGCGGTAAGGGCAATGATTGGCGTTGTGTTATTAAATTCCCGAATGAGTTGTGTAGCTGTTGTACCGTTTATACCCGGCAAATGGACATCCATTAAGATTAAATCAAAACTTTTTGTTTTTAATAATTCGATTGCTTCTTCACCATTATCAAGTATTTCACAGCGTATAGATTTGTTTTCAAGCATTTTTCGGGTAATCATCTGATTGATTTTATTGTCCTCAATCAATAAAATGAGTTTGTTTTTTAACTGGTCATCATTGTAATGCTTTATCTCCTGAATTTTTTCTGATGGGCTTTTGCTGATATCAAAGTTTAATTTAAAATTAAATGTAGAGCCTTTACCCACTTCACTTTCTAAATGAATTTTGCCCCCTAAAAGGTGAATGAGTTTTTTAACAATGGTAAGCCCTAAGCCTGTTCCGCCATATTTGCGATTTACTTCTACAGAACCTTGTGAAAAACTTTCAAAAACTTTTTTCTGCTTGTCTTTTGGAATCCCGATTCCGGTATCCGTTATTTCAAAATAAACCGTTGCTTTTTCATTTTCCAGTGCATGCAGTTTAGCAATTACTGTAACTTTTCCGTTTTGAGTAAACTTTAATGCATTATTGATTAAGTTTAGGATTATTTGTGAAAGCTTTGTTGTATCGCCAATTAAATTATCCGGAATAGCATCATCTATTTTCAGTAAGAAATCATTGTTGTTTGCGGCTGCTAATTCTTTTAATGAATTCTGAATGTTGTTAAGTAAAGCTTTTAAGTCAAAGCTAATTTTTTCTATTTCAATTTTACTTGAGTCAATTTTGTTGATTTCAAGTATTTCATTGATAAATGTAGTCAGGTAATTCCCTGAGAATTTCAATGAATCCAAATATTTTAATTGAGATTCTTTTGGATTTTCTTCAAGCAATAAATGCGCAATCCCGTTAATTGCATTTAATGGAGTCCGGAGTTCATGGCTCACTGTGGATAAAAACTCTGATCTTGCTTTTGAAGCTTCTTCTGCTTTATTTTTTGCTAAAATAAGTTCTTTGTTTTTTTCTCTTAAAACTAAATTATTCTGGTTTCGGATAACATTGTTTTTGTAAAGAGCCAGGCTTAATAAAGAGAGAATAGAAATAAGTGCTATAGCTAAAATGCTGATTAATTTTGAATATCGATAGGTTTTGATCTGAGCTTTTTCTTCACTTTTTCTTCTTTCTTCATTTAAAAGATGATTTTCATTGATTTTTTTGTATTTGTCAGAATTGGATTTGCTGTTTTGTATTTTTAAAATATTATGCTCAATTTGATGATATTCATTCAGATAGCTGTAAGCCGGTTCGTATTGCTTATTACTTTTATAATACTGGCTTATTGCTAATATGATATTGGCTTTTTGTTTTAAATTTTGAGTTTTAGCATTCGATTCGAGGGCCTTATTCAAATAAAAAATAGCAGAGTCGTTTCTTTTTAAGTGTGTTTCTATTAGTCCAAGTTGATAGCACGACTCTGATTTGATTGCTGAATTTGTGGAATTGTCCGGACGTCGGATTATTTCTTTTAGCGTTTTGGAAGCTAAATCGTACTTTTTCAGAGATTTTAAAGACATCGCTTTCTGGAAATTCAAATATTCATAAGAGTTTCTAAAATTCGATTTATCAATAACATCGACGGCTTTTTTGTTGGAGATATTTAATTGGTTGCCATACAAAATATTATTTGTATTCGTTTTATTGTGCGAATACAAAAATGTGGAAAAAAAACTGATAATAATAAAAAGGTATTTCATAATGCAATACTTTTTATAATGGAATCTTATGTTTTTTTCATCAGCAAAATTAAATCGATAAGCCTTGATGAATAGCCTATCTCATTATCGTACCAGCCCACCACTTTTACCATTTTATCAATGACAGAAGTTAGCTGAGAGTCAAATAAGCATGAATTTGTATTGCCTATTATATCCACGGATACGATTGGATCTTCTGTGTAATCTAATATGTTTTTTAAATATGTTTTTGATGCATTTTGAAAAGCATCATTAATTTCTTCAATAGTAACGGCACGTTTTACATTGAACGTAATATCTGTTAAAGACCCATCCGGCACCGGAACACGAATACCGCAGCCTCCAATTTTTTGATGCAGATTAGGGAAGATTTTTGTGAGTGCTTTAGCTGCTCCGGTTGTTGTTGGAACAATCGACTGGCTGGCTCCTCTCGCTCTTCTTAAATCTTTATGCGGCTGATCGTGTAAACTTTGATCGGTAGTATATGAATGAATTGTTGTAATATAAGCCTGTTCAATACCACACAATTCATCAATTATTTTTATCATTGGAGCAGCATTGTTTGTGGTACAGCTTGCATTCGAAACAATTTTTTCACTCCCGTCTAAAATCTTCTCATTTACTCCTAAAACAACAGTTTTAATTGTGTCAACCTCTGATGGAGCAGAAAGAATCACCTTTTTTGCCCCGGCTTCAATATGTGCATTTAGCTCCTCGTGGGTTTTGTGTTTCCCTGTTGATTCAATTACAAAATCAATATTGTGACTTTTCCAGTCTAAATTTGAAATCTTCTTTTCATGAAAGAACAAATAATGTTTTTCATTGACAATTATGCTTTTTTCATCATGAGATACTGCAAAAGGCAAAACCCCGTGGATGCTGTCATATTTTATCAAATGTGACATAGTTTTGTTGTCAGCAATATCATTAATTGCAACAACTTCAATTTCAGGATGGTTTAAAAGTAATCGAAATAAATTTCTGCCGATTCTCCCAAAGCCATTTATAGCAATTCTGGTTTTCAAATTTTTATTATTGATTTGCTTAATCGGTTAAAACAAATTATTGATTAACCGGGGTGAACTTTTTATAATATATGTTTTTGTGCTTTGTAAGAGGAACGAACAAGAGGGCCACTCTCTACATGACGGAATCCAAGTTCAAGACCAAATTTTTCGTATCGGGCAAATTGCTCGGGAGTAATGAACTCTTTTACAGGTAAATGTTTTTTACTTGGCTGTAAATATTGACCAATAGTTACTACGTCAACATTTGCATTGCGTAAATCAGTCATTGTTTGAAAAACCTCTTCTTCCGTTTCACCAAGACCTAACATGATTCCTGATTTTGTTCTGTTGATTCCTTTTTCTTTTAAATAACGTAATACTTCTAAACTACGGTCATATTTTGCCTGAATACGTACTTCTCGGGTCAAACGTCTGACTGTTTCCATGTTGTGTGAAACGACTTCCGGATTTGCTTCTACAATTCGGTCCAGATTTCTTTCAATTCCCTGAAAATCCGGAATTAGAGTTTCAAGTGTTGTATTTGGGTTCATTCTGCGGATTGCTTTTACAGTTTCTATCCAGATAATAGAACCTCCATCTTTCAAATCATCTCTGTCTACACTGGTAATTACCGCATGCTTAATATTCATTATTTTGATAGATCGGGCTACTTTTTCAGGTTCGTCCCAGTCTACTGTTTCCGGTCTTCCGGTTTTTACACCGCAAAAGCCACAAGAACGGGTACACACATTTCCTAAAATCATAAAAGTTGCCGTTCCCTCTCCCCAGCACTCACCCATATTGGGGCAACTTCCCGAGGTACAGATAGTGTTTAGGCTATATTTATCTACCAAACCACGAAGCTCAGTATATTTTTGACCAATAGGAAGCTTCACTTTTAACCATTTAGGCTTCCCGGTTGGTATATTTTCTATTGCGGTTTCCATACATTAAAATTGAACTACAAATATACGTAAAGTTGTAGAAGTTAAGATGCTGTCTAATTGTTATCTTGTCGAATTTATTGGTTAATTATCGGTAATTTGTTAATTTTATGGGATATGTCAGAGGTTAATTTTAATAATATACTGTATTTGTGATTATTTAACGGTTAAAAGAAATAAATATTAATCGGTATATGTTTTTAGATCTAAGTATATTTGCTCTGTAATTAAATTAAAAAAGATGAAAAATAAATTTATAGTTTTAGGAATTCTGTTCGCTTCTTTAAGCTTTACAAAAGTACAGGCACAAATTAATTTTGGTGAAAAAGCGGTGGGGGCACTTCAAAAAGGGGTAACAAGTTTTACGCTTACCAATGCGGATGCTGCTAAATTATCCAAAGAAGCAGTGGATAAATTAGACGCAGAACACGAAGTTGCAGGGCTAAATGATCCGTACACTTTAAGATTGAACAGACTTTTTGGCAAACACACCGCAGGTGAAGGTTATACTCTGAACTATAAAGTATATAAATTAAAAGAAGTAAATGCATTTGCAACAGCAGACGGAAGTGTGCGTGTGTATTCAGGACTAATGGATATTATGGATGATAATGAATTGCTGGCTGTAATTGGTCACGAAATTGGTCACGTTGCCAATAATGATTCAAGAGATGCTATGCGTGCCGCATATCAAAAAGAGGCTTTACTTGATGGGGTTTCTTCGCAGTCTGCAACCATTACCAGTATTACGGATAGTCAGCTAGGAAAAATTGGAAGTGCGATGATTGACAGCAAACACAGTCGTAAACAAGAAGCCGAAGCGGATTTATTTGCCTATAATTTTATGAAAAAAAATGGCTATAATGTCAATGCTGAAGAATCTGCATTTAGAATCTTGGCTAAAATGAGTGAAGGTAAAGAGGCATCGTTTTTAGAAAAAATGATGAGTTCGCATCCGGATTCAAAACAAAGAGCGGAAGATGCAAAAAAGAGAGCTGAAAAAGATGGTGTGTACAAAGCGTATGTTCAGCAAAAAATAGATAATACAGCGCCAGTAGCTAAGAAAACGAACGCAAAAAAAACAACTACAAAAAAAGCTACTACTAAAAAGAAATAATTGTTTTTTTTATTTAGAACAAAACCCGACAAATTTTAAAAGCTTGTCGGGTTTTTATTTAAAGTTAACCTAAAACGTGATGTGCTAACACTTTTTGGACATCATATACATTTACCGATTTATTAAATTGTTTTACGATACTCGGTTGTTGCTCACTTGAAACCCAGATTTTTAATTCGGCGTCAAGTTCAAAAGTTCCGGCAGTTTCAACGCTAAATCGTGTAATGCTTTTATATGAAATTGATTTGTATTCAGTTTTACTGCCTGTTAAGCCTTGCACGTCAACTAAAATTAATCTCTTGTTAGTGAAGATAAAAGTGTCACGAATTAATTTAAAACCCATTTCAATTTCTTCATTAGCCGTTAAAAGTTGTCCGTATTTTTTAATTAAATCTTCCTGGCTTACTGAACCGGCGTTGCCAAGAATAGCTGAAAATATTCCCATTCCTATTGTTTTTTTAATATTATACTTTAATTTATACTATTGTAAAAGTAATTAAAATATAAGAATGTATTTTTTAGCCATTAAATAAATTAAGTTTAGTAATGATTTTTATATTAAACAATTTTAGGGATAAAAAACATAAAAAAAGCAGAACCTAAATTCTGCCTTTTCAATTATTATTCTATTTCTGTTTTTATCGTTATCGGAAGATTGTATGCTGTTCGTACCGCTTTACCGTCTAATATTCCGGGAGTCCATTTTGTTTTCAATGATTTTAAAACACGTATAGCTTCTTTACCTAATCCGTAGCCTGGATCGCTTTTTATTGTAATATCAGTCATTGAGCCATCTTTTTCAATTACAAAAGAAACGTATACTCTTAATGTTTTTTCGGCATCCAGTTCAGGTTTGTTGAAGTTGTTTCCTACGTAAGTGTAAAACTTGCTCATCCCGCCCGGAAATTCAGGCATTTTGTCTAATATAGCACTGTTTATTATGGTGCTTCCAGTTCCACTGTCGGCTCCTGAGCCTGTTCCAGTTCCATCTCCACTTCCATTGCCTGTTGATGGCAATGTATTAGCTACGGTTCCTGTTCCTGCAGAAGTGTTATCTACTACGGGGATGTTGTCTTTGTTTGGAGCAATTTCTGGCAAAGCATCCTGAGTAGGAACAACAACAGGGTTTACCAATTGGCTGGCCTGCGTTACTTGTGTAGCAGCTTGTTGCTGTTGTGCTGGTGGGGCAATGGCTTGTTCTGTTTCAGGAATTACTATCTTTTCTAAATCTATTGGTCTGATTATTTCATCAAGAGGAGGAAGATTTTCTGTGACAATAGATGATGTTGTGAATTTACCGATAAGCATCGATATACTTCCAATAGATGCAATTATTAACAACGCCGTAAAAAGTGCGGTAATTGTTGTTTTGGTATTCTCCTGACGTAATTGGTACGCGCCGTACTCTTTGTTTTTGTTCTCGAAAACAAGATCAGTCCATTTGGTTTCGTAAAGGCTTAATTTAGACATAGTAATTAGATTTAAAAGGTTAAGTAGCATTAAATCATAAGCATGACAGGTTTTAGTTTGACTAATAACGAAAACAAAGAACTTCTGGTATGTTAAATATGTGTTTTTTTAAGAATAAAATTGCATATATTTTATTCTTATTCTAAAGATAGTAAATTATCTGTTACGTTCGATAATTTCTGCCAGTAATTTTTTAGCACGAAGTAGTTTTACTTTTACATTGCTTAAAGGCTCATTTATTTTCAATGCAATTTCCTGATATGTCATTTCCTGAAAATAACGTAACTGTATGACTTCCTGATAGTGGGGTTTTAATTCTTTGATGCATAAAAGCAAACGGGATAAATTTTGCTCTTTAATCAGTGCATCTTCAGCTGATGGAGTAGGATCAGCAATGTTGTATGCCTGTTGGTCTTCGTTGTCTGTGATTTCTATAAAAAGATTTGTTTTCTTTTTACGGAGTAAATCAATGTAGACGTTTTTTGCAATACTGATTAACCATGTATTGAATTGAAATTCCGGGTTATAAGTTGCAATTTTATCGAAAGCTTTTGAGAAAGTTTCAATGGTAATGTCTTCAGCTATCGTTTCATTTTCAGTACGTTTTAACATAAAACTGTACACTTCGTTCCAGTAAAAATCTAATAGAAAAGTAAAGGCGATCTGATCGCCTTCTTTTGCTTTTTCTATTTTAGAATTTATTTCCAATTTACTGGTTTTGAGAAAAGATTAGTTATAAAGATATTGATTTGTGTAAATACAAGTGCAATTTCAATAATAGGAAACCAAATTTTCAAATCATTTTCTTTTAATTTTCCGGCAGAAAATCCAATTACAATCCATGCAATCGTATATCTGGTTGCTAATAATGCCAACACGGCAATCCATTGAAATTGGAAAGCTAATAAAAGTATAACTAATAAAAAGAATAATAATTGTGAGCTGTAAAAAAGACCTAATTGAATTTTGTCGAAAAACTTATAATAATTTGCAGTAGCTACATGTCTTCTTTTTTGGGCAAACCATTCTTTATAAGTTTCTTTTGCTTTTGAATAAGTGAAACTTTCAGGGTTATATGCGATTGTAGTATTTGCTTTGTTTGCGGCCTGGTTGACAAACAAATCATCATCGCCGGAACGGATTTGGATATGTTCAATAAAACCATTTACATTAAAAAATTCTTCCTTTTTGTAGGCTAAATTTCTTCCTACTCCCATGTAGGGAAGTCCAATTTTCGCCCATGAAAAATATTGTACAGCTGTAAGAACGGTTTCAAAACGAATAATTTTATTCAGTAATGAGCGTTCTGTTTTTTCATAACCCCCATAACCTAAAACAATAGTCTTGTTCATTGTGAATTGTGAAGTCATAGTGGTAATCCATTCTGTTGAAGTTGGATAACAATCAGCATCCGTAAATAATAAATACTCTTTTGTAGAGGCTTTGATCCCTAATGTCAAAGCATATTTTTTATTTCCCCAAAAAGCTTCGTTATTTTTTACTTTAACTAATCGGATGTTTGAATATTTCTCTTCAAATTCTTCAAAAACCTCCAGTGTTTCATCACTTGATGCATCATCAATTAAAACAATTTCAAAGTCAGGATAATTTTGCTCGGCAAGTAACGGGATATATTTTTTTACGTTTTCTTCTTCGTTTTTTGCGCACACTATGACAGAAACCGGAAGTTTTTTTGGTGTAATAGTTTGAGGTTTACCAAAAGCGAACTTTCCAAAAATCCCTAAGTAGTAAAAAATTTGTATGAATACAACGGCAATAAAAGAGTAAAGTAAAAATATAAGCATATGTTTTATGGTCTTTTAATTTCTGAATCTTGCGAGTGCAAATGTACTTATGAATTCCTAATTTTCAATGGTTAAAACCGATTTACTTTCGGCATTTTGACATTTCTCTTGCAACGGCAATAGCCTGAGGGTTTTCTGTTTTTTCCAGTTCCGAAATTATGTTTTTAAAGTTATAATCATCACGACTTTGGGATAGTTTTTTGGTCGCCTGGATTTCATCTATTTCAATTTCAAAACCAAAAATTCCTCTTGATTCACGCATCGTTTTTGCGGATAAATTCTCTACTCGGACAGGATTCTCTGAGCCAGTTTCATATTTATCAACCAATTTTTTAAGCTGTTGTATTGAGGTTGCTTCATCTACAATTTTAATTCTGCCATAAACATGTACGGCTATGTAATTCCATGTAGGCACATTTTCATGATCGTACCAGGAAGAAGAAATGTAAGCATGAGACCCGGTAAATACTGCCAGAACATGATCGTTTTCTGCAAAGCCTTCTGCCTGCGGATTGAGTTTTGAAATATGCCCCTGCAAAATTTCTTTTCCATCAGTATTTATGTCAAGTTCTATCGGGATATGCGTTGCGCATAATTTTCCGTTAGTCTGATTGATCAAAATTCCAAAACTATTTTCTTTCAAAAAAGTTCTGATTTCTTCCGGGTTTTCATTCTTATAGATATGTGGTGTGTACATTTTTTGAATTAGCTTTTACTAATATTTTTTCTAAAATTAGATAAATTTGGATTAGCACTTACCCATAAAATAAAAATTCCAAGTAAGGTAAAAACTGCTCCCCTAATCAGACATTGTGTTTTAAAATCATCAGAAAATAAATTACCAAATGAAGATAATAAGTGCGATATGGTGCTTTTTCTGAAAAATTTAAGCCTTAAAAGAATATATATAAGGGTTGAAACTAAAATTGTATTTAAGGCAGAGAGTTTGTTTTTCCAATTCAAAAAAGAGATTATAATAATGCCGGCTGATGCGCCTAAAAATATCCAGATATAAACGCCTGGCCAAAAACCGGAAATGCTTTCCATTGTTGGAAACAATCTGTTCCAGCATTCTTTTTTTTGATTCTGAAAATCGTTGGCAGCACAAATAATCTCTTCAGCCACAGAGTAGAATCTTAATTGTAATGTACCATGAATGAGGAAAATCATTCCGAGTAATTGAAGTAAAATTACTCTGATGTTGAGTTTTTTCATTTAGAATCTTGATTCATAAAAGTTAAATTACATTCACTTCGGCTTCAATATGAATGCCGAAAGTTTCAAAAACTGTTTTTTGAACCTCTTTTGAAACAGCAAGGATTTCCTGGCCGGTTGCATTTCCGTAATTCACTAAAACTAACGCCTGATTTTTATGAACTCCTGCATCGCCAAAACGTTTTCCTTTAAAACCAGCCTGTTCAATCAGCCAGCCTGCAGGAACTTTTACTTCGGTTTCTGAGACTTCGTAATATTTCATTTCAGGAAATTTTTGATGAATTTTTTCAAAATCAGATTTCAGTAAAATCGGATTTTTAAAGAAACTTCCACTGTTTCCTAATTCTTTAGGATCCGGTAATTTACTTTGTCTGATGGCAATTACAGCGTTGCTGACATCTTTTAATGTAGGTTCTGTGATATTGTTTTTTGCCAATTCAGCCAAAATATCCCCGTAAGAAGTATTGATCTTATGATTGCGTTTAGTCAGTTTAAAAATAACCGAAGTAATAATATACTGGTCTTTTACTTCATTTTTGAAGATGCTTTCGCGGTAGCCAAAATTACATTCAGCATTTGTAAAACTTTTCATTTCCTGAGTAGTGATATTCATGGCTTCGCAGGAAATAAATGTATCTTTGATCTCCGTTCCGTAAGCCCCTATATTCTGAACCGGAGTAGTACCAACATTTCCCGGAATCAGGGACATGTTTTCTAATCCGCCAAAATTATGGTCGATAGTGTAAAGTACGAAATCATGCCATACTTCACCCGCCTGACTTTCTACCCAGACAAAATCGTCATCTTCTTTGATTATTTTCTTGCCTTTCAAATCAATATGGATAACCAGAGCATCAATGTCCTGGGTTAAAAGCATATTGCTTCCGCCTCCCAAAATGAATTTTTTCTCGTTTTTGTTTGCTGCCAAAATGGTTTTCAATTCTTCAACAGAGTGCACTGCAGCAAATTGTTTTGCTTTGGCTTCAATGCCAAAAGTATTATAGTTTTTTAGAGAAAAGTTGGATTGGATTTCCATATGTAAAAAGGCTTTAATAGGAATCAAAAGTATGAATTATAATTTTTGGTTTGACCGCAAAGGATATAAAGTTTTATGTCGCGAACGCAAGTTTAAATGGGTTTGAAAAAATGACTTAGTAAACCTTGAGGTTAAAAGTTTTTCAAGTTTAATAATTCATGATATTTCTCTGAAATAAACTTCATGTTAATATTATAATTAGCATTTTCTTCCACAAATTTTCTATTCTGAATTATTGTCTGATTTCGGGATTCAGCATTTTCAAAAGACCAGATTAATTCGTTTGCCAGCATTTCGATATTGTCAATTTCTATTAATTGACCATTTTCGCGATGTGTAATCCAGCTTTGATTTCCCGGAATGTCTGAAACAACAGGAAAACAATTACATGCCATTGCTTCAAATAAAGAAGCTGAAACGCCTTCAGTAATGGGCATGCTGATGTAAATATTGGATTGCTGTAACAGTTTTGGAAGTTCCGTATTTGGGATTCTTCCTGTAAAAATCACTTTATTTTCGATTTGGAGTTCTTTTGCTAAATCTTTTAAAAACTGTAATCTTGTTCCGTTACCAACAATCGTCAATGAAAAATCAATTCCTCTTTGATTTAGAATTCCAAAAGCTTTTAGGATAGAATCGTGTCGATATTCCGGCTGAAGCGAACGCGTTACAATGGCTTCAATTTTGTTCGAATTATTTGTTGAAGGAGTAAAAAGTGATAAGTCGATTCCTTTAGGCAGTACTAAAACTTTTTTCATGTCAACGCCAGTTGCTTTCATGTGAATTGCCATGACAGGTCCCCAGGCGTGAATTAAATGGGCTTTCGTAAAAGCATATTTCTGAATAAATTTCTTAAAAGCATATAAAATGGAGGTTTCCGGCCATAAATCGGTTCTGCCCTGCTGGGCGATTGCGATGGTTTTAGATCCGGATAATGCAGCAAGAAATCCGTAACTGGTTGTTCTTTCAGCAATTACCATATCGGGTTTTTCTTTCAGGATTATTTTTCGAATAGAAACAGGAGAGAAGAGGTATTCTAAAATACGTTTGAAACGATTAAGTTTGGAATTATTTGGCGTGTTAAGTTCCCAGGTGATAATTTCAAAATCACCAAATTCTTTCAGGCCTTTCATCCAGGTAATAGCATCTGCACGATATGATTCTCCCAGAAAAAGTATTTTTCTTTTTTTCATTCGACAATATTAACATTCATCTGTGTCCAAAGCACGATTGATGAATTCATTCAAAGGTTTTAAGACAATCAGTTTCTGGCTCATTTTTTTTACGAAGTCTTTCTGAGTTACTTCTGTAATATCAAATTTTTGAGAGGTTGTAAAGCTCTTCAGTTTTAAAAACTCAATCGCCGGGTGATCTTTTTCATAACCGCGGGGCATACTTTTAAGAGAGTTACTTTCATTGATGTCAAAACCGTCAAACTCTTTTTTGAAGTTTTTATCTGCTAAAATAGCTTCTAAATCATCATGAAAAAAAGCAATTTCTTTACGGACTTTTTTTAACTGATCAGCATCAGGCGAATAAAACCCCCCGGCAATAAAACTGGCTCCTTTTTCAATATGTACATAATATCCGGAACGATTGGCGCCTTTTGCACCTGATGAAAGCCATACGCCTAAATGAGCTTTATATGGAGACTTGTCTTTTGAGAACCGAATATCACGATTGATTCTGAAAGTACAATCTTTAATTTCTAACAATTCTAACGAAGGATCAAGCGGTTTCATTACATCCAGAAAATCACTTACCAGTTGATGATAATCTTTTTTGAAAATCTCATATCGTTTTTTATTATCCTGAAACCAGTCACGGTTATTGTTCTTTTTTAAATCGTCTAAAAATTGCAATGAATCTTTTGTTAGCATAATCTATATTTTTATTGCAGTTGTTTTTTTAACTTTTGATTTCTTTATAAAATTACAAATTAAATATCTTATAACTCTGGTGTGTCGATTTTACAATCGCTTCGGTACGTTCCGGATGTGTGTCAGAAATAAATAGCTGACCAAAAGTTTCGCTGTTTACCATTTCTATAATTTTAGCTACCCTTGTTTCGTCCAGTTTGTCGAAAATATCGTCAAAAAGTAAAATAGGTTTTACACCGCTTTGTTTTTTTAAAAACTCAAATTGAGCCAGTTTCAACGCAATCAAAAACGATTTTTGTTGTCCCTGTGAACCGAATTTTTTTATCGGATGCGAATCAATTTCAAAAGACAAATCATCTTTATGGATTCCTGAACTTGTATAATGAAGCGCTCTGTCCTTATTGATATTTTCCTGTAAAAGAGTTAATAAATCATTTTCAAACAAATGACTTTCATAGACTAATTGCACCGATTCCTCAGAACCTGTTATGGTCTGATGGTGTACATTAAATATAGGTATAAATTGTTCCAGGAAATCTTTTCGTTTTTCAAAAATAAATTTTCCGTATTCATTTAATTGCTCATTATATATAGATAAGGTATCATTATCAAAAGTATGATTGAGAGCGAAATATTTTAAAAGTGCATTTCGCTGCACAATTACTTTCTGATATTGAATAAGCTGATGCAGATAGGCTGAGTCTAATTGCGAAATCACACTGTCCATAAACTTACGGCGCGTTTCGCTTCCTTCAACAATTAAATCGCGGTCTGCAGGTGAAATAATTACTAACGGGATAAAGCCGATATGGTCTGAAAATTTATCGTAAGCTTTTCCGTTTCTTTTTAAAACTTTTTTTTGTCCTTTTTTTAAACTGCAGACAATTTGTTCCGTTCTGTCATTTTTTTCAAGTTCAGCATCAATTACAAAAAACTCCTCTCCATGTTTGATGTTTTGAACCGCCAGAGGATTAAAATAACTTTTTCCGTAAGCCAGATGGTAAATCGCATCTAATACATTGGTCTTTCCAATTCCGTTTTTACCAACAAAACAATTAATCTTGTGGTCAAAATCGAAACTGATTTCGGAGAAATTTTTATAATTGAATAATGAGATTTTGTTTAAATGCATTTTTTAAGGGACTCTAAAAAGAAAAAATACTGTTTTTGCGCAGTAAATTTGAGTATGTAAAATTATCTAATTTTATCGATATAAACGGTTTTTGAAACGTTTCAGGTTGATTTATTTTAACGCTGTTGCGAAAGGAGTTACGTTTGCTGAAAATATTTTTTTTAAAATAGTGATAATTTTGATTTTTTTTACTTCAGTTTCAATAAAAATTTTATTTTTGCCGTTCACTAAATTAATTTTAAATGGCTACTTACAATAAAAGAGGATATAAAGCACCAAAAGAGAAGGAAGTTAAAGATGTAAATGAAGAACCACAGGTAGTAATTGACGAAAGAGACAGTACCACAGCTGGTGTTTTTTCTAAATTAGATGAAACTGCTTCAAGAACTGAGGATTGGGTTGCTAAAAATCAAAAAATCATTATTGGTTTAGTTGCTGGTATTGCTGTATTAACTATTGGGTATTTAGCTTACCAAAAATTTATTGAAGCTCCTAAACAGGATGAGGCTGCAAATGAAATGTTTGTTGCGCAGCAAAATTTCCAAAAAGCAACTGATGGTGTAGCGAGCGATTCATTGTACAAATTGGCTTTGAATGGTTCTGAAGGTAAATTCGGCTTCGTGAAAATCGCTGATGAATATTCCGGAACGGATGCAGGAAACTTAGCAAATTATTATGCTGGCATTGCTTATTTAAATACTGGTAAATTTGACGAAGCAATCAAATATTTAGGAGAGTTCAAATCAGATGATATGATTTTAAGCGCTTTGGCAAAAGGAGCAATAGGAGATGCTTATTCTCAAAAAAACAACCAAAAAGAAGCTCTTGATTATTATGTAAAAGCTGCCGAATCTAATAAGAATGATTTTACAACACCTCGTTTTTTATTAAAAGCAGCTAAAACAGCATTAACTTTAGGTCAAAAAGAAGATGCTTTGAAATATCTGACAGATATCAAAGAAAACTTTGACGGAACTCCGGAAGCAAATTCAGTTGATGCCCTGATTGGATTAGCGCAATAATTATGCTTTTGAGTTCAGATTTTATATTTTAGATTCGTATTTTAGCAATCGTAAATTTAAATTCTAATAATACTACAAATGGCTACGGAAAATAAAAATTTATCAGAATACGATAAAAACACAATCCCAAATGCGAAAGACTTTCGATTTGGGATTGTTGTTTCTGAGTGGAACGACACTATAACCGAAGGACTTTATAACGGTGCCTTTGAAGCACTAATTGACTGTGATGTACCTGCGCAACAAATTATCCGTTGGAATGTTCCCGGAAGTTTTGAGCTGATTTATGGCGCAAAAAAAATGCTGCAGACGCAAAATGTTGATGCAGTTATTGTAATTGGTTGTGTAATTCAAGGGCAGACAAAACATTTTGATTTTGTTTGTGAAGGTGTAACGCAGGGGATTAAAGATCTGAATGTTCAGACTGATATTCCGGTTATTTTTTGTGTTTTGACAGATAATACAATGCAGCAGTCAATTGACAGAAGTGGAGGAGTTCATGGGAATAAAGGAACAGAAGCTGCTATTGCTGCAATAAAAATGGCTTATATTCGTCAACAGGCTTCTATTTCACATTCTTTTAATCAGCCTTTGTTGTCTTCAGGTGCTCTTCAAATCGAAGAAACTCCTATAAAAATTGAGAACGAATAAAACCCAACTGTTTTAAAAATAGTAAGACCTATACTGTGTAAAATAGTATAGGTTTTTTGTTTTTTTTATGATTGTGAATTTTCTAAAACCAAGCATAAATTCATTAAATTTGTACACCTTGGATTAGATTTCAAATCAAAAATCTTAAATCGTTAATCTACAATCTAAAATTTTCAATGTCGAGTATTATTCAATTGCTTCCTGATCATGTTGCCAATCAAATTGCCGCCGGAGAGGTGGTTCAAAGACCTGCTTCAGTCGTAAAAGAGCTGCTGGAAAATGCTGTTGATGCTGATGCAACCGACATTAAATTAATTATCAAAGACGCCGGGAAATCATTGGTTCAGGTTATTGATAATGGTAAGGGAATGAGTGTTACAGATGCACGTTTGTGTTTTGAACGTCATGCAACCTCAAAAATTCGCCAGGCCGAAGATTTGTTTTCATTATGTACTAAAGGTTTTCGTGGCGAAGCCTTAGCTTCTATTGCTGCGATTGCGCATATGGAAATGAAGACCAGGCAGGATCAGGAGGAGCTAGGTACGCATATTGTTATCGAAGGAAGTAAGTTCGTATCGCAGGAAGTGGCGGTTTTGCCAAAAGGAACTTCATTTGCGGTTAAAAATCTATTTTTTAATATTCCTGCCAGACGTAATTTCCTGAAATCGGATACAGTTGAATTTCGTCATGTTATGGATGAATTTCAGCGTGTAGCTTTGGCACATCCAAACATTCATTTTACTTTTTATCATAATGGAAGCGAAATGTACAATTTGCCGGCTGCAGGATATCGTCAGCGTATAGTTGGGATAATGTCTGGCAAAACCAACGAAAAACTGGTTCCGGTTAATGAAGATACTGAAATTATAAATGTTCAGGGTTTTGTCTGTAAGCCTGAATTTGCCAAGAAAAGCAGGGGTGAGCAGTTCTTTTTTGTAAACGATCGTTTTATAAAAAGTGGTTATTTGCATCATGCAGTTATGGCTGCTTACGAGGGACTTTTAAAAGAGGGTTCTCAGCCAAGCTATTTTCTATATTTACAGGTACCGCCAAACACGATTGATATTAATATTCATCCAACAAAAACTGAAATAAAGTTTGATGATGAACAGGCTTTGTATGCTATCCTAAGGGCTTCGATTAAGCATAGTTTAGGTCAGTTTAATGTAGCGCCGGTTCTTGATTTTGATCGGGATTCGAATTTAGATACACCATATCACTATAAAGATTTAGAAGCAGAAACACCAACGATTCAGATAGATGGCAATTTTAATCCTTTTACGGATGATAAAACGAATCAGCATTATTCAAAAGCCAATTCAGGATCGGGTTATAGTTCCGGATCGTCCTCATCTTCAGGAGCATTACATTCAGGTTCATCATATTCAGGTTATTCTAAAAGAGTTGAACCAACAGCAAGTTGGGAAAGTTTATATGTTGGGCTGGATTTAGATAATGCGGAAAGTATTGAAAGTTCACCATTTACATTCGAAAATGAAGAAGTGACATCTTCACTCTTTAATGATGATGAAGTAGAGCAGGCAAGCCAAAAAACATATCAGATACATAAAAAATATATCGTTTCGCCGATAAAATCAGGAATGGTAATTGTTGATCAGCAGCGGGCTCATCAGCGTATTTTATATGAACAATTTTTGCTGAATATGACAGTAAATCAGGCTTCAAGTCAGCAGTTGTTGTTTCCGTTGAATTTGTTTTATTCATCAGATGAAATGGCATTGATAGAAGAGCTTAAACCTTCATTGGAAACAACAGGTTTTGTTTTCGAAAAAGCTCAAACAGATCATATTGTAATTTCGGGAATTCCGGTTAATATTACCGAAAGCGAAGTTTCTCTTGTAATCGAACAGTTATTAAGTGATCTGCAGGAAGGAATACCAGCGAGCAGTTATAGTCAGAATGATACCATAGCCAAATCAATGGCCAAAAGTTTAGCAGTTAAAACCGGATCTTATTTAACCGAAACAGAGCAGGATAATTTAGTAAATGGGTTATTTGCCTGCAAAGATCCCAATATTTCACCTTTTCAAAAACCTACTTTCATCACCATGCGTGTGGAAGATATAGATAAAAAGTTTGCCTTATGATGAACATGACTCCCATTGTAAAACAATTATTGATAATAAATGTTCTGTTTTTTGTAGGAACTATGGCTCTAGGGGATTTCAATCCGGATAATCCTGCGTACAGAATTTTAGCTCTTTATTATCCTGAGAATAATAATTTTATGGTTTGGCAGCCGATAACACACATGTTTATGCATGGTGGTTTTATGCATATTGCATTTAATATGTTCGCATTATATTCGTTTGGGTCAATGTTAGAACATTTTTGGGGTGGCAAAAAATTCTTGTTTTTTTATATTTCTTGTGGTTTAGGAGCGGCTTTGCTTCACACAGGAGTAAATTACCTTCAGTTGCAATCACTCTTGGGTTCAGTGTCAGAATTGAATTTGTCTAAATCTGATCTTCATTTGATTTTAAATGCAGATTATCAGTCTTTATTTGACTCAAATGGAAAAATGGTGCAGGGTGAAATCTCGGCTATTTTGAATAAAGTTCACTGTACACAAGAACAATTTAATTATTTGGCGCAAGCAAGTTCAATAGTTCAGTCGCCTGTCTTAGGAGCTTCTGGTGCGATTTATGGTTTACTAACTGCTTTTGCATTTATGTTTCCTAATGCACAATTAGGCTTAATGTTTATTCCGGTTCCAGTCAAAGCGAAATATTTTGTTCCTGGAATTTTAGCAATCGACTTGTTTTTAGGTTTTAAAGGAAGTTCTCTCTTTGGAAGTGGAGGTACAGGAATTGCGCATTTTGCACATGTTGGAGGTGCAGTTGCCGGTTTTTTGATGATGTTGTACTGGAAAAAAAATCAGTTTAATAACAATCGTTGGAATTAATTTTTAACTTTAAATAATTAATAAAACGAAAAAGAAGTTTTTATGAATATTCTGGATGATTTGAAATTACAATATAAAATAGGAAGTATTTCACTACGTTTGATTTATTGGAATATTGCTTGTTTTCTGATTTCATTAGTGTTTTTTTATCAATATTCTGGTGGTGGATTTGCTTATCCGGAATGGTTGGCGCTTTCTTCAGATCCAAATGTTTTTTTATTTAAGCCATGGACATTTTTGACGTATGCTTTTTTTCATTCTTCATTTTTACATTTATTGTTTAATATGATGGTTTTAAATTTTGCAAGCCAGTTATTTTTGACCTTTTTCACTCAGAAACAATATTTAGGATTGTATATTTTAGGAGCTGTTTTTGCAGGAATTACGTTTGCATTAACTTATTATTTTTTAAACATTTCGGCACCTATCGTTGGAGCTTCTGCTGCAATTATGGCAATTCTTGTTGCGGCAACAACGTATCAGCCACTGATGAATGTTCGCTTGTTGTTAATTGGAAATGTAAAATTATGGCATATTACAGGTGTAATCCTGATTTTAGATTTGATGCAATTACGGTTGGATAATACCGGAGGGCATATCTCACATTTGGCTGGAGCCTTCTTCGGATTTGCTTATATTAAATTACTTCAAAATGGCACAGATTTAAGTGTTATTATTTCTAAAACATTAGACTTTTTTGCCAATCTGTTTAGAAAATCCCCAACGACCCCATTCAAAAAAGTGCATAAAAATTATCAAAAAACTACAGAAAAAGCTACATCAAGAATTGTTACGAAAGACAAAACGCAACAGCAAATTGATGAAATTTTAGATAAAATCAGCCAGTCTGGGTATGATTGTCTGACTAAAGAAGAAAAAGAGTTTCTATTTAAAGCTGGAAAATAAATCTTAGCAAAATAATATGAAGAACCTTTCCTGGTTTAATAAAATAATGTTCTTTTTGAATATAGTACTAACTGTTCTTACATTTAGTATCTATGTTTTACCATTTTTGGCGCCTAAAAGCTCTCCGCTTTTATCGGTGCTGACTTTGTTTATGCCTGCTTTTTTTGTGGCAAATGGATTGTTCTTCATTTATTGGGCAATTCAGTTTAAAAAGCGTCTTATTTTGTCCGGATTAGTCTTGTTAACCGGAATAACATTTATTAGTAAATTTTATAAAATATCTGGCAAAGAATATGTAAAAGACGAAAAGGATTTCTCTGTAATGAGTTATAATGTCCGCCTTTTTAATGTTTTTAAATGGTTGGACCGTGATGATATTCCTGCGAATATAAAAGCATTTATAGATGAAAAAGACCCTGATATTTTGTGTGTTCAGGAGTATTCGAATTCTGCTCACCTGGATTTAAAAGTATATCCTCACCGTTATATTTTTATAGATGGAAAAAAAATAAAAACCGGTCAGGCTATTTTTTCAAAATTTCCGATTATAAATGAAGGAAATATTATTTTCCCCAACTCAGATAATAATGTGGTTTATGCTGATATAAAACGTGGCAAGGATGTGATCAGGGTTTATAATATGCATTTACAGTCTATTAAAATTTCGCCTGATGTAAATGAGATTTCGGATGATATTGATAATGTTAATCAAAAAAAGTCACAGCGAATATTTGCCAGAATAAGTAAAGGATTCAGGCAGCAGCAGGAGCAGGCAGAGATTTTTAAAGAAAATATCAAACAATGTAAATTCCCGATTATTATTTGCGGAGATATGAATAACAGCCCTTTTTCTTATGTCTATCGAAACATAAAAGGAAAACTAAAAGATACTTTTGAAGAAGCAGGAGAAGGTTTTGGTGCTACTTATAAATTTAAATACTATCCTGCAAGAATCGACTATATTTTTACTGATCCTAAAATGAAAGTAAAACAGTTTGAAAGTTTTTCTGATTTTGAAAATTCAGATCATTATCCCATCATGGCAAGGCTTTCAATAGAATGATTTTTAGACCAAAGGCGAAAGTGAAAAGTTAAGTGAAAGTGATATAAATTTATAATTCACAACTTACAATTCACAATTAATTTTATATAATTTTCTGTGTTTTTAAATAATCCATTGCAAATTTCCCTTCATTGAAGAGTAAATCCAAAATGCTTAAATTGTTTATAAAACCGTGTTTGTCATCAAAAACCTGCGGGTATTTTTCAAATGAATTCTGATCTTTTTTTCCATTAGCCAGATATCTGAAATCAGAAACATTTTGTACTTCATGAAAATATTCAGAAGTCTTACCAAATTGCAATTTCATGCGTAAACATTTGGTAACTGTATCCAAAACCTCCATGTTTAAATCCATCAAATAGGTATGTTTTTTTTCGAATATAGGAAGAATGTCATCCTCGAAAAACTCAAAAAAAGGAGAACTTCTGTAAGCTGCTTCCAGTGATTTAAAATGCTGTTTTTGCCAGTCAAATTCATTTTCAATCAAAACATCTTTTGTTTTTTGATGTGTCGATTTAGAATGTTTAATAGGAATATTTAATAGTTGAATTCCATTAGGACTGTAGATATAGGTACGGTTTCTATTAGTCTGTTTTTGAAAATTATCTTCCATTTCAAAAGTGATATTCTCAGATTGAGCCATAACTGTAAAATGGCTGATTGACGGAAAATAAGTAGGAAGTAATAAGGAATTCATGTTTTTGTTTTTAGTTTAAAATAGTTTCAGGTTTCAAGTTTCAGGTTTTATGTAAACTTGAGACTTGAAACCTTACCCGAGAGCTTTGCTCGAACAGGCGAAGCAAACAAAAATAACTTATTTAATTATGCTTTGTTTTCTTTTCTCTTTTTCCAAAAATATTCTCCAATAAAAAATGCCGCTAAAGCAATCAGGAAATATTTAAAATAGGATTGTGGCTGACCTTCTCCATCAACTGTTGTGAAGACTCTGTCCCAACGGATTTTATTAATGCCTTTTCCGTTTGTATCCCAGCTCATCCAGATAAAAACCGGCTTTCCTACAATGTGATTTTCTGGAACATATCCCCAATAACGGCTGTCTTCAGAATTATGACGGTTGTCTCCCATCATCCAATAGTAGTTTTGTTTAAAGGTGTATGTAGTAGCAGGTTTGCCATTTATTAAAAATTTTGAACCTTGCAGCTCTAAAGTATTACCTTCATAAGTGGTAATGATGTCTTTATAGAATGGTAACGATCCATTTGTCAAAGCAACTGTTTTTCCTGCTTCCGGAATATATATCGGTCCAAAATTATCCTGATTCCATTTGTTGATATGAGGGAAAATTGCATTTTCGTTTCCTTTGGAAATTTGTCTTTTGACATTTGTGATCCCAGGTGTGTGTTTTAATCGCTCAGCGCTGGCTTCTGTTAAAGCCGCAAAATATAAGGTGTCTCTTTTTGCTTCATCTTTAAATCCCATAACATCAACAAGATTGACATTAAGTTCTTTTAAAAGGGATTCAAAATCAATCGGTGTTTTACCATCTAAAGCTACGGCATAAGAATATTGTGGTTTGGCTCTTTCCGGAAGGATTAATTTTTTGTTATTGATATAAACAAAACCATCTTTTATTGACAAACTATCGCCAGGGATACCTACGCAGCGTTTTACGTAATTTGATTTCTTATCGATAGGTTTTATAACGCCTGGTCTTCCTTTTGGTTCAAAGAAGTAATGTACGGTATCAACAGGCCAGTTAAAAACAACAATGTCATTTCGTTTTATTTTTTCTAAAGCTGGTAGCCTTAAATAAGGTAATTGCGGCCAGCTTAAATACGATTTCTTTTTTGTTAACGGAATCGAATCGTGTACCATTGGTAATGCAACTGTAGTCATAGGAACCCTTGGTCCATAGTTTACTTTGCTTACAAATAAAAAGTCCCCAATTAATAGTGATTTCTCTAAAGAAGAAGTTGGTATTGTAAAAGGTTGTACCACATATGTATGTACGAGTGTTGCTACGATTACGGCAAATAATAATGAACTTACTGTGTCTGCTGTTCTGTTTTCGGGAGTTAATTTTCTGTCAGCATTATGCACTAATTTTTGAGTGTAATTGACATAATAAATGTAAAATCCTAAAGTAAAAATTCCCAAAAAGGTATCCAAAGTTGTTTTTTTTCCAAACGTTCTCAGGGTTTCAACCCAAACAACAGGAAACATAATCAGGTTGATAATCGGAATGAAAAGTAATATTGTCCACCATGTTGGGCGGCTAATAATTTTCATTAAAACAATCGAATTATAAACAGGAATTGCAGCTTCCCATGATTTTCGGCCTGCAGCCTGATATAATTTCCAGGTTCCCAGAAAATGGATTATTTGTACAGCTAAGAAGAAAACAAACCAAAGATAAAGTGTCATAGTTGTATATTTTTAATTCTGAAATTTCAGAATATTATTTTTTGAATATTATTTGGATTCCAGATTCAAAACGTCTTTCATCGTGTAGATTCCTTTTTTACCCGCAAGCCATTCAGCAGCAATAACAGCTCCTAAAGCAAAGCCTTCACGATTGTGTGCAGTGTGCTTTAATTCGATGCTGTCCACAGTTGAGTCATAGGTTACGGTGTGAGTACCCGGAACATCACCAATTCTTTTTGCTTCGATATGAATTTCATTTGACTTTGCATCTTCCATAGTCCAATTTGCGTAGGCGCTGTTTTCAATTACACCTTTTGCTAAAGAAATAGCTGTTCCACTTGGGGCATCTAATTTTTGTGTATGGTGAATTTCTTCCATTGATACTTTATAAGCATCAAACTGAGCCATGATTTTGGCTAAATATTCATTCAGTTCAAAAAAGATATTTACACCCAGGCTAAAGTTTGAACTCGAAATAAAACCACCTTGTTTTTCTTTGCAAAGGGTTTCCATTTCATTGTAACGATCCAGCCAGCCTGTTGTGCCTGAAACTACTGGAACATTGGCATGAAAGCAATTGGAGATATTGTCAACGGCTGCTGTAGGTACACTAAAATCTATAGCAACATCAGCAGTTGAAAGTCCGTCATAAGTATTGAATTCATCTTTTTTCAAGACAATTTCATGACCTCTTTCCAGAGCAATTCTTTCGATTACCTGACCCATTTTTCCGTATCCTAAAAGTGCAATTTTCATTTTTTTTGTATATTTTTTTAAAATTTAAACAGATTAAAAAATGCGTTTAAAAGTTGTAGTTAAAAGTTAGTCCGACATTTGGTTTAAAAGTTACATCCGTAGGGTAAATTTCCGGACGCAGAGATAATCTTTCGTTAACATTAAATTGAATCAGAGAAGCGTCGACATTGGCGTCAATGATGTTTAAAACGTAGAATCCAACAACAAATAAGGCAGACAAATCGCGATTACGCTGATAAAACTTTTGACCGGCAATAAGCCTGTCGTCGCTCAGATAATCAAAATCGCCGCTTTCCGGACTATAGCCTTCAAGCCTTCGTTTGTATTCGTCGCGATACTGATGGTATTTTTTGTTATTGTCAAGATAAAAATACAGGCTGGTACCAATTGCACCATAAACCAAAGGGATTTTCCAGTATTTTTTATTGTATGCCTGTCCTAAACCAGGTAAGATGGCTGAGTAAAAGGCAGCTTTTGCTGGTCGCAGTGGGTCTATTTCCTCTAGTTTAGTGGTGTCTTTAGTGACTAAAACCGTTTCTTCTTTTGCCTGGGCAAAAAGAGAGACGGTTCCTAAGAGAAAGAACAATAAGCCTATGGGGACAATTTTATTCACTATCCGTTTATTAATTTTATAATTCTGTTAAAGTCGGCTTCTGAATTAAACGGAATTGTAATCTTTCCTTTTCCGTTACCTGCCACTTTTACATCAACTTTCGCACCAAAATAATCATTGAAAGTGTTTTTTTGCGTTTCTTTAACTACAAATGAAGAAGCTGCTTTTGGTTTTCCTTCAGCTTTTGGTTTCAGGCCTTCATGATAGTTTTTTACCAGAGTTTCTGTTTCGCGTACAGACAAGTTTTGGCTCACAATCTTTTGGTAAATATCAGTCTGAATGTCAAGATCTTCAATGTTAATGATAGCTCTTCCGTGCCCCATGCTGATAAATCCGTCGCGAATACCGGTTTGAATAATCGGATCCAGTTTTAAAAGACGTAAATAATTGGCAATCGTAGAGCGTTTTTTTCCAACACGTTCACTCATTTGTTCCTGGGTTAGCTGAATTTCATCAATCAAACGCTGGTAAGAAAGCGCAATCTCAATAGGATCTAAATCATGACGCTGAATGTTTTCAACCAAAGCCATCACCAATGATTCATTATCATTAGCAATACGGATATAAGCAGGAATATGTGTCAAGCCAATCGAAGTAGAAGCGCGTAAACGACGTTCTCCAGAAATTAACTGGTATTTGTTAAAGTCTAATTTTCGAACAGTAATAGGCTGAATTACACCTAATTCTTTGATAGAAGTGGCTAATTCGCGTAAAGACTCCTCATTGAAATTACTTCTTGGCTGAAAAGGATTTATTTCGATAGCACTTATTTCAAGCTCAATAATGTTTCCAACAACTTTGTCAGCATTTTTATCTTCTACTGATGTAATGTCATTTTCCGGATCTTTTAATAATGCTGATAATCCTCTTCCTAAGGCTTGTTTTTTAATTGCTTTTGTCATAAAAACTATTTGCTGTTTTTCTTTATAATTTCCTGAGCTAAATTAATGTAATTCACTGCTCCTTTGCTGGTAGCATCATAATTAATAATGCTTTCTCCAAAACTTGGAGCTTCACTTAATTTTACATTTCGCTGAATAACGGTTTCAAAAACCATATCGTTAAAGTGTTTTTGAACCTCTTCAACAACCTGATTTGATAAACGCAATCTGGAATCGTACATGGTTAGCAATAATCCTTCAATATCCAAATCAGGATTATGGATTTTCTGAATACTTTTAATAGTGTTCAGTAGTTTTCCTAACCCTTCAAGTGCAAAATATTCACACTGAATTGGAATAACTACAGAATCTGCAGCTGTTAAAGCATTTAAGGTTAAGAGACCCAGAGATGGTGCGCAGTCGATAATGATAAAGTCATATTCTTCTTTAGCCTCCTCTAATGCTTTTTTAAGCATATATTCACGGTTTTCCTTGTCAACCAATTCAATTTCGATAGCTACAAGGTCAATGTGAGCAGGTATCACGTCAACATTTGGAGATGTGCACTTTAAAATAGCTTCTTTTGGGGTTACAGTATGTTCAAGAATTTGATAAGTTCCGGTTTCTACTGATTCTACGTCAATTCCAAGGCCAGATGTAGCATTGGCTTGAGGATCAGCATCGATCAATAAAACTTTTTTCTCTAAAACACCTAATGAGGCAGCAAGATTTACTGATGTAGTAGTCTTTCCAACGCCTCCTTTTTGATTAGCAATAGCAATGATTTTGCCCATTTATTTTCTGAATTTTGAACCGTAAAAATACAATTATTTATGGTTTTTGAAAATCTATTTTGTTAACATTTGATAAACACTCTTTAGCCTTTGTTTGGTGGGTGTTCTTAAACGAATTGAATTAAATTAGCTAATGTATTTTGTTTTTACGGTAACTGTTTGTTTTGCGAAAAAGTGTTCATATTTAAATTTCACGGATAATATTGTAGTGGGGTTACTTTTAATCCTTCTAATTAAAGTTTTATTTTAATTCCTCAAATTTTTTGGATAAGCAAAAAATAGTTGTATATTTGCACCCGCTTACGGGGTGTAGCGTAGCCCGGTTATCGCGCCTGCTTTGGGAGCAGGAGGCCGCAGGTTCGAATCCTGCCACCCCGACAAAATCCTTTCTGTATTTACAGAAAGGATTTTTTGTTTTTTAGCTGATTGGTGATTCTCTATTTCAGGATAATAAAAACTGATTAATCGGATTCTTTTTTCCAACAATAAAAACTTATTTTTGCACCGTAATTATTAACACAACCATAATATTATGTCAGATACAATCGAAAAAATTAAATGCCTTATTATTGGTTCTGGTCCTGCGGGTTACACCGCTGCTATTTATGCTGCCAGAGCAAATATGAATCCGGTTCTTTATCAGGGAATGCAGCCTGGAGGTCAGTTGACAACTACAAATGAAGTTGAAAATTTTCCTGGTTATGTGGATGGGGTTACAGGACCTGAAATGATGATTCAGTTACAGGAGCAGTCAAAACGTTTTGGAGCGGATATTCGTGACGGTTGGGCTACAAAGGTTGATTTTTCAGGCGATATTCATAAAGTCTGGATTAATGATAAGATAGAATTACACTGTGAAACTGTTATTATTTCGACAGGAGCTTCAGCTAAATATCTGGGATTGCCATCAGAACAGCATTACTTAAATATGGGTGGGGGAGTTTCTGCCTGTGCGGTTTGCGATGGATTTTTCTACCGCAATCAGGAAGTTGTAATTGTAGGAGCTGGTGATTCTGCCTGTGAAGAAGCACATTACCTGTCAAAACTTTGTAAAAAAGTAACGATGCTGGTAAGAAGCGAAAAATTCAGAGCTTCAAAAATTATGGAAGAGCGTGTTCGTAAGACTGAAAACATCGAGATTTTACTGAATCATGATACTGTTGAAGTTTTAGGTGATGGAAATGTAGTACATGCTATTAAAGCTTTAAATAAAACAACTGCTGAAGTTATTGAAATTCCAGCAACAGGATTCTTCGTAGCTATTGGTCACAAACCCAATACAGATATCTTTAAAGATTACATCACACTTGATGAAACAGGATATATTGTGAATGTTCCGGGAACATCTAAGACAAATGTAGAAGGTGTTTTCGTTGCTGGTGATGCTGCAGATCACGTATACCGTCAGGCAATTACTGCTGCGGGTACAGGTTGTATGGCCGCACTTGATGCAGAACGTTATTTGGCTGCTAAAGAATAATCTATTGTAGTTTCAGTTTTTTTTCTTGTTTCAGGTTACTGGAATCTGTAAAAATTAATGATAAAAAAAATCCCTGTCTAAAATTTTAGACAGGGATTTTTCTGTTCTGTAGCTTTTTGTCTTTATTTCGAGCCTGAAACCTGAAACAAGAAAACCTGAAACAAAATTATTTAATCTTCTTAATCAATTTAGCCTCTTCACTAAAACGTGTAAGTTGAATTGTTGGTTTACCTAAAAGCGAAACTTCGGCTTTGTCTCCAATAGCAAGTGAAATAGATATTTCAGCCAATACACTTCCGGTTGCATTGTTTTCAGCAGTAAAGCTGGCTTCTTTAATGGTGAATTTATTTCCGGTGAAAGTAGAATTGTTGTCTATGCGGATGCTCCCTTTTTCTGCGACACCTTCAATGGCAGCGTTTGATTTTTGGTATAAATCACATTTGAATTTAATTGCTGATACCAGAGATTTTATAGAGGAGCTTTTGCTTAGTTGTAAAGATGCGTCATCGGCTTTTAAATTAATCTCCGATTTTGATTTATCATCTGCAACCAGGCTGAACTTCTTTGCATTGACATTCAAAAGTAATTTAGAATAATCAAAACTGTTAAATGTAATGTCATCTAACAGAAGCTCCTGAATAGCATATATTATCGCTTCATTTTTAGTAATTACTTTTGTTAATGATTTTGTGTAAGTAACGCGTACACTTAGTTTTTTGAAAATAGAAGATTCTTTTGAAGTATACAAACGTAGTGTTTTTTCTCTCAGATCCATTCCGATAATATCGTGTAAATTATCATCTGCTTCAATTTTTATTTCGTTTTTTTCACCTCTTTCCAAATAGACTTCAATATTATCATCTACTTCCAGGGCATCAAAATCACCAACTTCTTTTATTGATGTTGTAACAATTTTAGAACCTTTAATTTTTTCTCTCTTTTGGGCAAAAGTTAAGGCAGTAACTAATAGCAATAAGAACAGGACTGTATTTTTTTTCATTAATTCTAAATTTTGATTTTGACAAATATAAAAAAATCATCCACTTTTGATGAATGATTTCTTTTATATTTAACACTTAATATAGTGTTATCCTTTGCTGACACTTCCTCCTGAATTTTCTGATTTTTCGTATATTTTTGGATTTGTATCAAAACTAATACTTGCTCCGCTGGATGCATCTGCTTTCAATCGTACGATAGGATGCACATTTATACTTGCACCACTTGAAGCATCTGCTTCAACTTCATTTGCTAATAATTTTTCAGCGTTGATACTTGAACCGCTAGAAGCTGATGTTTTAATTTTTAATGCTTTGCCTTCTAAATTAACAGTACTTCCGCTTCCCGAATCGCAAGAAATATTATCAGATTCAATGTTAATATCCATAGATGCAGCGCTTGAAGCTTCAAGATTTATATTTTCTCCCTCAATTACATTTTTGCTGTGTACAGATGAGGCACTTGAAGCTTCGAGTTTATCAATAACCGGCATTCTTACAGTAACCTTTTTGGTAACATTGTTAAATGAATTGAATTTGCATGAAACTATTAGGGTTCCGTTTTTAACTTTTGTTATAATTTCTTTTTGGATGTTATCGTCTGCTTCAACAATAATTTCTGTAGAATCAGATTGTTCAATAACTAAATCAATGGCATTGCTGACTGATACACTTTTAAAATCACCCTGAACAATTCTTTTTTCGGTAGTAACATTTCCACTTCCTTCAATTGAGTTTATGTTAAAGTTACACGAAGCGAACAATAATGCAGTGATAGTGGCAATAATAAATTTCGTAATATGAATGATTATTTTGATCATGGTTTTAGTTAATTTTAATTATAACTCCGTTTTTATCAGTGGTTAGTTTTCCTTTCCCTTTTTTAGCATTTAAAACTTCTTCTCCGTTAATTTTAATCGAAACTTCTTTTACAGTATCATTTACAATAGTGTCCTGTGCTACATCATCATGTTCATTTTCATCTATAGGACAGTTAAGGCATTTTATTTTAGATCCTTCTACTTTATAGTTATAGTTACCGCTAAAGTGTAAATTGAAAAAATCATCCTCTGAATCATCATAATCTTGTATCGAAGCATCCGGCTTAAATAATTGACCTTCTGGCAAGTATAAATATACGTCAACTTCCTGACCTCTGAACTTATTTTTAACGTCTGTAAGAAAATAATTATCCAAAATTAAATAATTTCCTTTAATGTCAACATTATAATTGATTTTTTCTGCTCTCTTTTTTGCATTTGTAAATGAGTTTCCTCTTGCGCTCTTTTCTATTTGTAAGTAAGGAGTTGTTTCGTCTGTATGCAAAACATGTAAGCGAACATCATTTGAATAAATTAACGCATTGTTGGCAGAATCCTGTACAAATTCAAAGTCTCTGTGATGATGGTCAAGGTCTTTTGCATAATAATCATTGTATCTGAATTTTACATAAAGTGTATCTTTAGGGGAAAGACTAATTGCTTTCTTTTCTACAGTTTTATTGTCATATGATATTTCAGTAGCCTGTTTAATTCCGATACTGATAGCAATTGCAACTGCAATAATCCAAATTGCAAGCAAGGTATATTTTGCAATGTTTCCGATAGTTTTCGTATTTGGAGATAACAATTTGAAACCCAAAAGTGTCAGAAAGAAAAACGGAATTCCAACTGCAAAGAACATCAATAAGCCAAATGACCATATTGGATATCCTGTGAAGTTTCCGGCCTCAATAAAGTTTTGCCATGGAAAATCCATTGACAGATTCGTTCCTAAAGTAAAAACGCCAATAAGTAGCAAAATTAGTACAGAGATGCCAGACATTATTAATACAACCCCTAAAAACTTGGCGAAGATTTTAAAAACCGTCATGACAAAGTCTCCAAATGAGCTACTTATTCTCTCAGCTCCCGACTTTACCTGGTTACCCATTTTATCATAATCTGCATTTTTAAATTTATCAGATAATGAATCAATTTCTTCTCGAACTTTTTTTTCGATATTTGAAATTGTCACAGGCTCACCGGTCATTTCCAGTTTTTCTGAGGTTGTAACTGCTTCAGGAGTTACAACCCATAATACAAAATAGGCTAAAATACCGGTTCCAAAACCTGCAAAAACAAATATTAAGAACACAATTTTAATCCAGACAGCGTCAATTCCAAAATAGTGTCCTAAGCCGGTAGCAACACCGCCAATCATACCTTTTTCTTTATCGCGGTATAATTTTTTGCTTCTTATAGTACTATTATTAAATGATTGATTTGGTTTTTCTTCGTCTTCAAGTCTGTAATCTTCCGGCTGTCCCATTACCGCAATCACTTCATCAACATCTTTCAGTCCCACAACATGTTTTTCGCTTTTTTGTTTTTCTGTTAATAATTCAGAAACACGCATTTCAATATCTTTAATAATTTCATCTTGTCCTGATGAGTTGTTTAACGATCGTTTTATTGCGTCAAAATAGCGTGTCAATTTTAAGTATGCATCTTCATCGATGTGAAAAAACATCCCGCCTAAGTTAATATTTACTGTTTTGTTCATGATTATTGATTTTGATTGGTGATTAGTTTTACGGCATCTGATAATTCTGTCCAGGTTCCGCTTAATTCGTTTAAAAATGTCTGCCCTATTTCGGTTAATCCATAATATTTTCTAGGTGGTCCTGATGTCGATTCTTCCCAGCGATAATTTAGCAAACCGTCGTTTTTCAGTCTTGTTAAAAGCGGGTAAACTGTTCCCTCAACAACTAATAATTTTGCGTTTTTTAAAGTGTCTAATATTTCAGATGTATATGCGTCTTTTTCTTTTAGTACTGATAAGATGCAAAACTCAAGAACACCTTTGCGCATCTGTGCTTTTGTGTTTTCAATGTTCATAATTTCATTTTGTTTTTTTTAGATTGAACAATTCGTTTTTTGATTGATGATGATTTGATGATTTTGATTGATGATTGATTTTTTCAGGAGCTGTTTCCTGCCATCCGCTGTATCTTTTCCTGGCTAAAGGAGCCAGAAAAAGGATGCCGCTTTTGTCAGGGCTAGGGCTCTTGTGAATCTATAACTTTTAATATTTAGTAGTATTACTTTATAAAAGGAATCGTTAGCGGATATTTGTATAATTCTCCGTTTGATGCTTTTATCGAAGCATAAATCACTAAAAAGAATTCAACAAACTTTAATATCCCAAAAAGAACGACTGCTGTAATCCCAACACTTAAAAGACCAATATTTCCCTGAAGATTAAAATTTCTGATTACAAAATCGTCATCGTTAATGATTGCTTCAATCGGAAGATTTTGCAAAAACACAGTTACAAAAATTGGGATGGCAATAAGTGCTAAAATCAAAGTGTAAAGCAATAAGCTTAACTGAAAGTTCAAAGTCTGTTTTCCGTGGTGATCTGCAAATTCAGATTTGTCTTTATAATTCGTCCAGATGATTAGTGGAAAAATATAATTCCCAAACGGAATAATGTATTGGCTTAATGTGCTTAAATGCGTGAACGCCGCAGTGTTCTTTTCTGATGATTTTTCCATGATGAGTGGTGTTAATGTTTCCATGATTAAAAGTATATAGTAATTTCTTATGCAAATATATATCTAAAAAACAGTATCTTGTTTTACATAGTACCAAATGTTAACAAAAATTTAACAAGTGTGTTGTTTTGATTTATACATTTATAGAGCGTAAATTGGTGTTTATGTTAGTAAATATGAGGGGTTTATGAAAATCATTGTAATTTATTGTGCGTGCATAGTTTTTTTGTATTTTTACATAAAAAATATATCTAAATGGCAGTTTCAGTTTCCAGACTCAATAAATTTGTGTTGTTCAAATTACCGTCAGCTTACTTTTGCGGGGTACGTGTTAAAGCTATTGATCAAAATAGCTGTACGGTAACAGTCAAACACAGGTGGATCAATCAAAATCCTTTTAACTCCATGTATTTTGCAGTTCAGGCAATGGCAGCTGAACTAACTACAGGGGCTTTGGTAATCTCACAAATTCAGGAAAGCGGAAAGAAAATTTCGATGCTGGTTGCCAACAATAAAGGAAACTTTACTAAAAAAGCTACGGGCAGAATTACATTTGTCTGCAACGATGGGCACTTAATTGCAGAAGCTATCAGGAAAACAATAGAAACCGGAGAAGGACAGACGTTCTGGATGAAATCTGTCGGGACAAACGAAGAAGGTGTTCAGGTTTCTGAAATGGATTTTGAATGGAGTGTTCGTCTAAAATAATTCAACTATCATTAATAATAAAAAAAGACCTCAATTTGAGGTCTTTTTTTGTTGAAATAGGATTTCATTTATTTTTTTGTGCAACAAGATTTTTTTTCTGTTGCAGTCTTTTTGCAGCAAGATTCTTTTTTTGCTTTTTCTTTCGCTGGTTTGGTTTCCTGTGCCTGAAGACTAATTGTAAACAATGCGATTGCTAAGACGGTAAATAGTTTTTTCATTTTTTTATAGTTTAATTGTTTTGTTTCTTATTGATATCCGGTCAAATATAACAAGATTTAGTTTTGATGATTCTCAAGATTTAGTTAAATTATAGTACTGAAATCAACATAGCCAAACTCATTACGATCATCAAACCATCTTCTATAATCGTTACAGTACTCATCGGTAAATTAAAAACGGCTCCCAAACAGGCACACTGAATGCTCTTTTTATTCAAAACCGATTGTAAAACACCAATAATACTAACAGTCATAACAATAAATGTAACTGTATTTGTAAATATCGGGTTAAAATGCAACAGATAAGAAATTCCTAATCCGAGTTCTAAAAAGGCATATAAATATCCCCAGGCTGGAACTTTCTTAGCCAAAACATCATACATGGCATAACTTTGTGCAAAACCTTTTAGATTAAGCAATTTAAAAAAAGAAAAAACGATAAAAAATCCTGCCATAAAGTGCTGCATTGCCTGCATCACATCAAAATGATGATTTGTTAACTGAATCAGAATCGTAACCAGACTGATATAAAAGAAAATCAATAAAATGGGTTTGTAAGTTTCAAGCCAGGTTCTTCTGTCTTCCCCAGCTTCATGCTGATTATTAATTTCTGAAATTTGATATTTATTGTCTAAAGCATTTTGTAAATCTGCTAAAGAAATATGTTTTTTCATCGTTACAGTTGCGGTTCCGTTATCTTTTGAAACTATTGCATTTGTGATGTTGTCATCTGTTTCTAATGCTTTCTTTACTTTTTCCTCGCAGCTGCTGCACGTCATTCCGCTAATTTGATAGGTATGTGTCATGATATTTGATTTAGGATTAAAAACAAATTTCCGAACAATGACGCACTTATAATTGTAAAATTTTGGGAATGATTTGCAAGATTTACAAATTCTCGATCTGAATACGTTTTTTGTCTTTTAATTGTTTGAAATAGGTTGGTGTAAAACCTGTTACTTTCTTAAACTGATTGCTTAAATGTGCGACATTGCTATAATTTAAAATATCGGCTATTTCACTTAACGAAAGTTCATTGTAAATAATTAACTCTTTTACCTTTTCTATTTTTTGACTGATAAAATATTTTTCAATTGTTGTATTTTCAACTTCTGAGAAAAGATTACTCAGTGAATTGTAATCCTGATTAAGGTTTTCTGCTAAATAATCAGATAAATTAGTTTTAAGTTCATTGTTTTTGCGATGAACCAAATCAATAATCAGTGTTTTAATTTTTTCAATTGTTTTACTTTTTTTATCATCAATTAAATCAAATCCTAAAATACGCAGGTGATTTAAAATCTGTTTTTTTTGATCTTCGCTAATAGTGTTCTCAAGCTCAACTTCGCCCAATTCAACTGAAATAGTTTGCAGGCCAAGTTTTTCTAGCTCAGTTTTTACAACCATCTTGCATCTGCCACAAACCATATTTTTGATATATAATTTCATGTTTTGTTTTTTACGACTATAGTTTTTTATAATCTGTTGGTTTCATGTTTTTTCGCTTCTTAAAGTAATTTGATAAATGACTTTCATCAGTAAAACCAAATTCATGTGCAATTTGCTTAATAGGCAATTGGTTATTTAGAAAACGCTTTTCGATTAACGTCGTTCTTAAATTATGAATATAATCACGATAGCTAATGGCAAAAGTCCTTTTAAAATAAGCGCTGAAATAGGTTTGTGCAATATTAAAATGATCTGCAATTACTTTTATCTGAACCAGTTTTGGCTGATAAATATTCTGATGGATATAAGAAGTTATTTGTTCGTTATCAATAGAATTCCCTTTAACAATAACATTCATACTACGTAAGGTTTCTTTAATCAATCCAAAAACCGAAAGAATCTGATAAAATACAATTGGCGAATTGGAAACATCAGTTTTGCAATTGTATGCTGATATGTTGTCAATGGTATTTTTTAAAATTGTTTTACACGGATCATCTAATTTTAAAACAGTTTCTTTTAATGTTTTGTCGCGCATGAAACTTTCCGGGGTATGCACTAAAAATTCATCACAGGTTAAGTTTTGTTTCGAATTAAAATAATGGTCTGTGAATTTGATATAAAAAAAACAAGTACTTTTTCTGATGTCAAAATAATGTTCATCATCTGGAGAAATTACAAATAGATCTCCTGATTTATAAGGTAATAAGTTGTTGTTTAGATGATGAATGCCATTTCCTTTTTTAATGTAAATGATTTCATAATAAGTATGCGTATGTGGTGGAAGATGAAATTTCTCTTCTTCAAATTCATGAATGACAAGTGTTTCAAACTGATTTAATTTCGGCATAACTTAAATTTACAATTTTATATCACAAAAATACAATTTAATTCTGTTGCTTCCGGCGTAAATTTGCATCATAGAAAACCTATTCTTTTCTTATAGAAACAATGAAAAAAAGTCTTATTGCCCTCTCATTAGGAGGTTTAACAATTGGTATAGCCGAATTTGTAATGATGGGTTTACTGCCCGATATCGCTTCGGACATGAAAGTTTCAATTCCCGTTGCCGGATATTTAATCTCAGCTTATGCTTTGGGAGTCGTTATTGGTGCGCCATTATTGGTTATCCTCGGAAGAAATTTTCCTCCTAAAAAAATGCTTTTAATTTTAGCTTTGATGCTAACGGTTTTTAATACACTTTCAATAATAGCGCCTAATTATAACGTTTTATTCGCTTCGAGATTTCTTTCCGGATTGCCACACGGAGCTTTTTTTGGAGTAGGGGCTGTAGTCGCAAGCCGTTTGGCAGAGAAAGGAAAAGAAGCTCAGGCAATTGCTATTATGTTTTCAGGACTAACACTGGCTAATTTAATTGGTGTTCCAATTGGTACCTATATTGGGCATCATTTAATATGGCGTTATACTTTTGTATTAATTGCAATTGTTGGATTGCTTACCTTTTTGTTTATCTCTTTATGGATGCCTAATTTAGAAAAAAGTGGTGATGTGAATATGAAGACACAACTGAAATTTTTTAAAAAAACAGAAGCATGGTTAATCATTGGGATTACAGCAATTGGTTTTGGAGGCTTGTTTGCGTGGATAAGCTACATCGCTCCTTTATTGATTAATATTTCCGGGTTTTCGCCAGAGGATGTTTCCTATATATTGATTTTAGCAGGTTTAGGAATGGTTGTTGGGAATTTCGTCGGAGGTAAACTGGCTGATAAGTATTCGCCTGCGCCTACTGTATTGGCTTTATTATTTATAATGGTGATTGATTTATTGATGATTTACTTTTTCTCTTTTAATCAATATATGTCCTTACTTTTTACTTTTTTAACCGGGGCAATTTCTTTTTCGGTGATAGCACCAATTCAGATGTTAATGATTAAAACAGCTAAAGATGCTGAAATGATTGCTTCGGCAGCGCTTCAGGGTAGTTTTAATATTGGGAACGCTCTAGGAGCTTTTTTAGGAGGTCTTCCTCTAGCTGCCGGATACAGTTATGCATCACCAAATCTTATAGGTGTAGGAATGGCAATCATAGGTATGTTTATAACCTTTATTTTAATGCAAAAACATAAAACTGTTTTGAAATTGGAAATGGAGTAGTAGGTAAATTTCATTTATGCTTTATTACCCTTAAATTTTATTTAAGGGTTTTTTTTATTCCTGAATTATATAATATGTAAATGGTTTTTTTGTGATGATAAGAAATGTCAATCTGTTTTCTGGAAAATAATTATGACAAAATTTCCTAAGATCTGTTTTTTGTTACGATTTCATACATATATTAGTAATGATGTAATCGATTGAATTTTGTGTAATAATTTAATCGCTTTAAAAATATAAAAGAATATTTCTCAGAATCTATGGAAATAAATTGTAGATATCATATTTTTAAATAGATTATTTTTTTATATATAATTTATTTTATGATTTTTTTGTGAAATATAATTTTTTATATAGATTTTTTTTTTATGTTTGTGTAATCGATTACAAATTACTTTTTTTTGCTTTAGATATTCATTTTTATGTTTGTTTTCAGGGGTTGCAGAAATAAACTTAAAAGTTGATTTGAATTAAAAAATATATTTTCAGGACTTAAAAAAGTGAATTTAATCTTAAAACCATAAATGAACTTTATAAACAATTAATAATAACTAAACACTACACTATGAATTTTAAGGAGTTTTTTAATAAAGGAGCAAATTATTGCTTTGCGGCAGTTTTTGTACTGTGTTTGCTTTCCAGTACTAAGGCAAGTGCACAGGACCTAACAGTTGAAGGGGTTGTAAAAGATGCATCGGGTTTGACCTTGCCTGGTGTTAATGTGTTGGAAAAAGGTACAAAAAATGGGGTTTCAACAGATTTTGATGGAAAATACAAATTGAAACTTTCAAATTCAAAAGCAACCTTAGAATTTTCATTTATTGGATTTACAACACAGTCTGTAGCAGTTGCCGGTAAAAAAACAATTAATATCGTTTTGGCTGAAGAAGCCAATGCATTAAATGAAGTTGTCGTGGTAGGGTACGGATCAGTTAAAAAGTCTGACCTGACAGGGGCGGTAGCCAGTATTTCAGGTACTGACCTGAAAAAAGTGCCTGTTCCAAATGTGGCTGAAGCCTTAACAGGTCGTATTGCAGGGGTACAGGTAACCTCTTCAGAAGGTTCTCCTGATGCGGAAATTAGCATTAGAGTTCGTGGTGGAGGGTCTTTAACACAATCTGCAGCACCTTTATATATAGTTGACGGTTTCCCTGTAAACAGTATGAGTGATATTTCGTCTTCTGATATTGAAACGATGACGGTTTTAAAAGATGCATCTTCTACTGCTATTTATGGTTCTCGTGGAGCTAATGGTGTAATTTTGATTACAACAAAAAGTGGTAAAGACGGTAAATTAGCGGTTAGTTTTAATACTTTTTACGGTATGAAAACAAGAGCGAAAGACTTTGATGTTTTACCGGTAGAAGATTACGTAAAATGGCAATATGAGTATGCTCTTCTAAATCAGGGAACGGGTACAAAAGTAGCTTCTAATCCTGCTTCATATACAAATTATTTTGGTAACTGGGAGGATTATGATATATATCAAGGGATGAAAGGAAATGACTGGCAAAAACAAATTTTTGGTCGTACAGGTGAGGTGCAAAGCCGTGATTTAGGTATCAGAGGAGGAAATGAGAAGCTAAATTACAATTTTAATTATGCTCATTATGATGAAAAGGCGATTATGTTAGGCTCTGATTATAAGCGTAATAACTTGTCTTTGGCATTGAAGAGTAAAGTGAATGATAAAATTGATTTAACTTATACAATGCGCTATTCAGATACTCAAGTTAATGGTGGAGGCGTAAATGAGCAAAATGAAAAATCATCAGCTGATTCCCGTTTAAGAAACTCTATTGCTTATGCGCCACTACCAATTCCAGGGATTTCTAGCGATGAAACAAATGAAGATGTAGCTAATAGCTTGGTTAATCCAGTGCTTTCAGTCTGGGATAATGATCGTGAACAATCCCGTAAAAATTTTAATATGTTAGGGAGTTTTTCATGGGAGCTGGTTGACAATTTGAAATTTAAAACCGAATTAGGTTTGGATAACTATAATTATCAGGATGCTCGTTTTTATGGGACATCAACCTATTATGTTAATAGTTCGCCAGATGTTAACGCTCCTTTTAAAGGGATGCCAGCTGTGATAATTACGGATAGAAAAGATGTGAGATTTAGAAATGCGAACACTTTAACTTACGATTTTAAAAAACTATTAGGTAAAGATCATCATTTAGATTTATTAGCTGGAGAAGAAACTCTTAGAACTACGTCAAATACTTTGACAAATACACTTCATGGTTTTCCTGAGTTTTTTGATTTAAATCTCGCAAGAAAATTAACAACACAGTCAGGAGTTCCTAACCCAGCTTATACAGGTACTCCTTCAAATACTAACCAGGCTCGTTTTATAGATAACTTCTATACTCCTGATGATAAATTATTATCTTTTTTTGGTAGAGCCAATTACAGTTTTAAAGATCGTTATTTGTTAACAGCTACTTTCCGTGCTGATGGTTCAAGTAAGTTTATAGGAAATAATGTGTGGGGGTATTTTCCTGCTTTTGCTGCTGCCTGGAAAATTTCAGAAGAGGAATTCTTAAAAGATAAAAGCTGGTTGAGTCAGTTGAAAGTTCGTGCTAGTTACGGAGAGGCTGGTAATAACAATATCCCTACTGGCCAAACAGTTCAAAACTTCGAATCCAGACCTATAACTACAATAAATGGGGTTTCTAGTGGCTGGGCTACCAACAGTAAATATATGGCTAATCCTGATTTGAAATGGGAGACTACTGTTACACAAAATATAGGTTTGGATTTCGGTTTCTTTAATAACCGTCTTAGTGGAACATTAGATTTTTACAACAATAAAACCAGTGATTTGCTAATTGAATTTCCCGTAGCTGGTTCAGGCTATGAGTATCAATATCGTAATATGGGACAAACTCAAAATACTGGATTTGAAGCTAGTTTGAATATTGCTGCAATTGAAGGGAAAAATTATGGTTTAAACTTTGCATTTAATGTAGGAATAAATAAAAACAAAATCAATTCATTAGGTATAATGCCAGATTTCCCATACTCATCAGGTTGGGCATCAACTCAAATTACTAATGATTATATGGTAATGGTGGGTTCTGCTTTAGGACAAATGTATGGTTACAGAAATGTTGGACGTTATGAAGTTTCTGATTTTGATTGGAATGGAACCACATATACTTTAAAAGGTGGTTTGGTTGATAATGGCCCTGTGGGTTCAGTACAACCTGGTTCTATGAAATTAAAAGATTTGAATGGTGACAATATAATTGATAGTAAAGATCAAGAGGTTATTGGTAGTGCACTTCCAAAAAATACAGGGGGTATGGTAATCAATGCCAATGCTTATGGATTTGATTTGTCTGCAGCTTTTAACTGGGCTCTTGATTATGATGTTTACAATGCCGATAAAATTGAATTTTCAACTGCTAATCAGACCAATGGCGAGTATAGAAATTTAAGTGCGATTATGGCTGACGGGAAACGTTGGACTAATTTAAATCCAGTTACAGGAGAATTAGTTACAAATCCTACAGATTTAGAAGCTTTGAATGCTAATACAACTATGTGGTCACCTTATATGGGGCGCTTTGTGATGAGTGACTGGGCTGTGGAGGATGCTTCCTTCTTACGTTTAAACACTTTAACTCTAGGGTACACTGCTCCGGATAGTTTTGTCTCTCATTTAGGTTTAACGAAGTTACGTGGTTATTTGACGGCTACTAACGTATTTGTATGGACAAATTATTCAGGTTCTGACCCTGAAGTTTCAACAAGAAGAAAAACGACTTTGACTCCGGGAGTTGATTCATCAGCATACCCACGCAGCAGACAGTTGATTTTTGGTCTAAATGTTAATTTCTAATTTTAAAGTAGTACAAAAAATGAAATATAAAATAATAATTGCAGGATTAGCTTTGGCTACACTTTTTACTGCCTGCCAGGAGCTTGGAGATGATTATTTAGATGCTCCGGCCAAATCAACATTAGATGAATCTGTAATTTTTTCTACTCCTGGATTAGCTAAAGGAGCTATTGATGGAATCAAGGTTCCTTTTGGGGAAACTAATTCTTATAGAGGTCGTTTTATACCATTTTATGGAATGAATACAGATGTTGAATGGTATAATAATTCGCAATCCGTTACTGCACAATCTGATTTGTGTACTTACGATGCCAGAATAGATAACATTCAAATGAATACACCTGATAATGCCTGGGCCTCTATGTATGGAGGTATTGAGCGTGCAAATATTGCTATTAGAGGTCTTCGCCAATACGGAAATCCATCCCCGGGAACTGAAATGGGAGAACTTTTAGGTGAAGCATTGACATTGCGTGCTATTTATTATGCTGATTTAATGAAAGCATGGGGTGATGTACCATATCGTTTTGAACCTATTGGCAACCAAACTATATATCTTCCTAAAACAAATCGTGATGTAATTTATAAACAACTTATTGCTGACTTAGGAGAAGCTTCTGCATTGGTAGCATGGCCTAATGGATCATCCGGGACTACAACCGTTGAGCGTATTAATAAAGCTTTTGTAAAAGGTTTAAGAGCACGTTTGGCTTTAGTAGCTTCAGGATACCAGCAATATCCTGATGGAATCCGTAAAAGTAATGATCCGGATTTGTCTGTTGATAAAATGTATGCTTTGGCTTTAAGTGAAGCACGTTCGGTAATTCAAAGTGGTACAGCACAGTTAAATTCTACTTTTGAAGGATTTTGGAGAAATGTGAACCAGGATTATATAACTGCAGGAGGAGAATCACTTTGGGAGATTCCTTTTGCCGAAGGTCGTGGGCGTGTGTTGTTTAGTTTTGCGGTTAAAAATCAGTCACCAAATCAATTTCAGTCAAATGGATCGGGACCAGGAGGTTCCGCTGGACCACTGCCTACTGTTTTTTATGATTTTGACGAAAAAGATACCCGTAGAGATGTAACTTGTGTACCTTATCGTTGGGGTACAGCTGTCAATGGTATTGCTAAACAGGAACTGGTAGCTTTAAATACATGGTATTTTGGTAAATATCGTTATGAATGGATGAAGAGAAGAGTTACTGCTGCGAGTGATGACGGAGTAAATAAAGTATATATGCGTTATGCTGAAGTATTGTTGATCGCTGCTGAAACAGCTAATGAATTAGAAGGTCCGGCTGCAGCTGCTCCGTATTTGAAGCAAATTAGAGAAAGAGCTTTTGCGCCTGCTGACCGAGCTGTTAAAGTGGATGCATATGTAAATGCATTATCTTCAAAGGAAGCTATGTTTGATGCTATTGTAAAAGAGCATAAATTTGAATTTACTGGTGAAATGGAACGTAAACAAGCTTTAATTCGTTGGAATATTTTGAAAACTAAATTAGATGAAACTAAAGTGAAAATGGTCAATTTGCGTGATAGAGCTAATGAGTATGCAGATGTGCCGGGTACTTTATATTATAGATATGTAAAAGATGTGGCTAATGAATCTAAATATGGAGGACAAGACAATACTACTATTTTACAAATCTATGGACTAAATCGTGGTGAATCTACAAATCCTGGAGCTGATTATTCATCTTTTACATGGAATAATTTGAATGATGCTAAAATTAATTCGGTATATAAGGCTGGTGTTAATCCAGATAACCGTCAGTTCTGGCCTATTTGGCTGAACTTTATAAGTAGTAGTAGTGGACAATTGGTAAATGATTATGGATATCCAAATCAATAATGCTTTTATGTGATTTTTAATGTAGAAAAAGAAATTATGAAAAAAAGAAATATATTCAAAGGAATAATTGCCGCTTCTATGCTAGTAGTGATAGCGGGCAGTTGTGAAAGTCATACAGAGGATATTATTACTGAATTAAATACTAATCGTGAGCTTTCCCCAACCAATGTGAAGGCTACAGTGCGTAATAGAACATCTGTTGAATTAATTTGGGATACTAACGAATCTGATGATCATTATGTGGTTCAGTTTAGTGCAAACGACACAGATTTTGGTACTGTTTTTAAAGAATTAAACGTTACTGCTGATCAATTGCCGGTAACGGTAGTTTTAGAAGGAGAAACACTTTATTCTATAAGAGTGAAAGCAATAAGTAACAGAGGAAAAGAAGATTCAAAATGGTCAGAGACTTCGGCTCAAACTTTAGATGAACAAATTTTCTTAGTGGCTCAGGCTGGTGATGTGCTTGGTAAAGAAGCTACTCTAAGATGGGTTCCGAATAGTACTGCTACAAGGATAGTACTTACACCGGCTGACGAAACGAAACCTACAGTTACACATACTATTACTGCTCAGGAAAAAACAGCTGGAATTGCAGTTGTTACAGGGCTAAGTTCTTTGACTTCATATACTGCAGATATATTCAACAATACTTCAAGAAGGGGGTCTCAGGCAATCAAAACGGGTATTGATCTTTCAGATGGGACAGAGGTTAGTCCAACGGATGATTTAGCTACAATAATAGCTAATGCAGCTGCAAGGGATATATTAATATTAAAGCCTGGAGATTATACTTCACAGGTTAGTACTATTGTATTGAATAAACCAATTACTATTAGAGGTTTAAGAAGTTTTGATAAACCAAAATTAAAACTTAGTTTTTCTTTGGCGCCTTTCGCGACTGGAGTTACAGGTGATATTAATTTGATTGATTTGGATCTAACAGGTTCTCCTGCATCAGCAGGTAATAAAGTAGATGTTATAAGGTATTCAGTAAGTGGAAATTATAGTAAGCTTTTAGTGAGTGGATGTACTATTCATGATTATGAGCGCACATTAGTTGGAGCTGGTACTGGTATTAATGCAAATATACCATCAATAATTGTAGAAAATTCAGTTGTAACTAATGTTGGAACTGCTGGAACAGGATCGTTTGTAGACTTTAGAGCTGCTTTTGCAGATGAAATTAAATTTAAAGAAAGTACATTTAATAATTGTGTTCCGGGAGCTGCTTTTATTAGATCAGATAATGCTACAGTATTTGGTGCAGTTACAACTGATGTAATAATTGAAAATTGCACTTTGTATGGTGTAACAAATACAATTGCTACTAGTGGTCTTCAAATATTATATGTTCGTTTTGCTGATAATGCTGCAATTGTTCGTAATTCAATATTTGCTGCAACAGTAGCAAGATATGCTAATCAATCAACAACTAAAAATCCGACATTTACAAATAATAATTATTTTAATGCGGCAACTCTTAATCAGGCTGCACCAATTGAACCATTCAAATCGGATCCGGAAGGAACTGCATTAGATCCACAATTTGTTAATGCAGCAACAGGTGATTTCACAATTAAAAATCAGGCTTTGATTGATCGAAAAGTTGGAGATCCACGTTGGATTAAATAATAAGTTATTCTCCTAACTATAAAACAAGGCATGCTGAAATTTAACCGTTTTTGCATGCCTTTTTTTTAAATCATAGTTTTAATTAAACCAACGGATTTTAACATTGATCACTAAAAATAAACAATTAAAAAATTTACTAATTTATTTAACCACTTTCTATGAAAACAAAATTACCCTTATTGCTTATTGCGATACTGTTTTTTGTATCGTTTACTCATGCCCAGAAAACTGATGTCTGGGACTTTGGAGGCGCGACATTAGACGCCAGTTTATATAATAATAAATTGACGGCCGCAGATATTAATACATGGTACACCTATAGTGCAACAGTTGTGCAGGGAACCTCAAATTCCGCTAATACATTATCTAATTCTACAGTTTTAACACTCACTTCAGGAGCACTGACACTTAAAACAGGTAATAATGACAGGTTATATACAACTAATACAGCTATTACAAGATACGCAACAGGTAATTTAGGTACAACGGATACAAATTATACAGCAAGGTACTATTGTAATGGTAATGCGAGTGCTACGACACGTTTTTTTACTTTAACATTGAATGAAGATGATGAAGTAACAGTTGTTGCAAGTATAGAATCAGGTGCCTCAAATAGTAATTTAACGGTTGTAAATACAACTACAAATACACAAACTGATCTGATACCCTTAACAACATCCGGTACTGCTGTTACACTTGCCAAATTTCAGGCTAAGCAAGCAGGAAATTTTACAGTAACTTGTTTGGGCGGTAAAGGTAATTACTACAGGATTTATAGAAAACCAGCTTCTTATGCAACAATAACAGGTAATTTAGATGTTTCACAAGCTGCAGGGATTCCTAATGGATACTCTGTAGTATTTACAAATACAGCAGGAAAATCATGGACGGCACCTGTTACCGGAGGAACTTATAGTGTGAATCTTCCTAAGGGTTTCACTTATAAAATGACTTTACTTAATGCTAATGGGTATATTATTAGCAATGGTGAATATTTAGCGGTTTCAGATGCAACTACAACCTACGATATTTCAGTTCTAAAAGTAGATTTATATACTGTAAGTGGTTCAATTACAGGGTTAGGAACAGATGTTTCAAAATTAAGTTTGACTTATACTCCAGATGCATCTGCAAATAAAGTATATATTCCTAAACCTGTAATTAATACTGCTAATGCTACTTATACTGTAGATCTAGAATCGAATACACAATATGTTGTTTCAGGTCAGGGAGTTAATGATTATGAAATTGTATCAAACATTGTAAATATAAGCGGTGTTACTTCAGCAGATGTTGCGTTTACAGCAAAGCCAGTTTATGGTGTAACAATAAATGCTACAGGTTTAGATGCTGCACAATTAAGTAATCTAAAATTGACCTTTACCAATCTGAACGAAAACGGATATGTGTATAATTTTAACTCAACAACCGGTATTTCTTTGCGTAATGGGACATATAAACTTAGCTATACTGGCTTAGATGCTTATTCGGTTGAGCTTGGTTTAGTTTCTAATTTAACAATTAATGGTTCAGCAGTTGCAAAGTCTTTAGCATTCAAACCGGTTTCAGTCTGGTCTTTTGATGATAAAACAATAACAAGTTCTACGACAGCCTATAAAGGGATGTTGTTTGGCGGAACCGCTGCGACTATTTCCAATAGTGTTTCCTCTGGTCATTTATTGGCTAAAACCGGTGGCACTATTCAGGTTCCGGTGAATGTGGGAGATAAAATTACGGTTTCTTATTACTATACAGCTAATTTTTCTATTGACGGTGGTGCATCAATTACAACAGCAACTAACAGTACAGCAAATGTAGAAAAAGTAGAATATACATATCCTGGAAGTACGTCCGGATATGTAACGATTGCGATGGGAGGTACAGCCTTAACAACGTATATTACTGAAATAAAAATTGGAGGAAGTGTGCCTTATGCTTCAACAATAACTGTAGGAACTAATAAAACATATAAAACCATAAATGAGGCATTAGACGCTATTTCAAAAATGCCACGTACCACTTCAGATCGTGTCACAGTTATGATTGATCCTGGAAATTATGAAGAAATGCTGGTAATAAACCAAGCTAATGTAACATTAAAAAATGCCGCCGCAAATCCTGATATTGAATTACTGAATAAGGGTGTAGATATTGGAAGCTCTGCGGTTAGGGTTACTTCATATTACGGTCATGGATATAGTTATTACAGTATGTCATCAGATCAGAAATGGCATGAAGATGTTTTAAAAGTAAACAAAGAAAATGGCTACTTATCTTATGCGAATGCTGGTTCAGGAACAACAAATGGTTCTTATTGGAATGCGACTGTAGTAATAAATGCCAACGGTTTTGAAGCCAATGATATTATTTTTGAGAATTCTTTTAACCAGTACATTTCTAAAAAAGAATCAGAAGATGTGGTTGAAATGTGGGCCGTGGGCAATAAAGGACTCCGTCCAACAGATATTGGAAACACTGCTGTCCAAAACAGGAGTTTTGTTGAAAGAGCAGCTGCTATTTCAATTCTTAACAATGTTGATAAAGTAGTATTGAATAAATGCAGGGTAGTGGGTCGTCAGGATTCTTTTTATGGAGGCACTGGAACAAGAGTCGTAGTGTATAAAGGAGTAATGATGGGCGCGGTTGATTATATCTTTGGAGGAATGAATGCTGTTTTCTACAAAACAGATTTTGCAATGAATACAAGTGACGTGAGTAGTGATCAGGCTTACATTACAGCCGCACAACAAACTACTGGAAGAGGATATTTGATGTACGAGTGTAAGGTGACCTCAGCTATTCCGGGTAAAGAAACAGCTTCCCTTTATCGTGCAAAACCGGGCTATTTTGGTCGTCCGTGGGCAGCAAACACAAGTGAAGTAGTTTTTTATAATACTACAATTGAAACATCAAATTATCCGGGTAGTGAAAACCTGTCTTTAATTGTGCCTGCAGGATGGAATAATTCATTAAGTGGAGAATCTGCTAAAATGTACGAATACGGAACTATCGAAAATTCCGGAGTAAACAATAGCACAAGCCGTGCTGTCTGGTCTACCAAATTAACAACACCTGTACTGAATGATGGTACTGCGATTACAACTTTAAATTTTACAAAAGGAAGTGATGGATGGGATCCGTTGCCACAATTGATTTCTAATGAAACTCTGGGAGTAAAAGACAATACACCAATTTCATCAGTTAACGTATCCGCATATAAAAACAGAATTGTGATTTCAAATGTAAAATCAGAAACTGCTGTAACTGTTTACAGCATTTCAGGAGCTAAAGTAAAAACATTTAAAACAACTCAGGATATTGATTTTGAATTTCAAAATGGAGTGTGGATTATTGTAATTAAATCGGTTGATGGTCAAAAAACTGTAAAGGTGATTACCCATTAAAATTTTTGATACATAATATTTTTTAAGTAAGCCTGAGATTTTTATCTTAGGCTTGCTTTTTTGTAGAGCTATTTGGTTGGATTAGTAAGATGAATACCTAAAAATAAATAAGTTATTTTTTGAATATAATAAAAAAAATATTTAAATTTAGGCAATCGATTACATTTTAACAAACTAAAAACTATAGATTTATGAAAAGAAAATTACTTTATTTAGCGTCGATTGTGCTGTTTTCAGCTACGACTATTAATGCGCAAACGACAATTTGGAATTTTAGCGACAATACTGTTAGTGTTAATGGTAGCGTTACAGTTGCAAGTCCAGCGTTTCCTGTTTCAGGGGTTCTTACAAGTGCTTCGGGCACCACTGCAGGAACTTCACCAAATACTATAAACGTTGGAGGTCTGAATTTATATGGACATACTGCTGTTGGTGCTTCTGCTTTTGCTAATATAACAAATAATGGCCAAACTTTTTCTGATGGATATGTTGGAGCAAATAGAGCAAGTACTGGAGGTTCAAGTGCAGCAGCAACAGGTACTTCTTTACCTACTATTCGTTACTTTTCTTTTAATGTAAGTGGTCCATGTACAGTTAAAGCTTGGATAAAACATACAACAGCGATACCTACTAATGGTACAGCACCTTCAACACGTACTCTTTATGTATCAGATGGAACAGCAACTCCTTATGGAAGCGGTTCAGTTACTAATGACGTAACTGCTAATATATCTAATGTAGTTACCGTTAATGTTACAAATGCTGGTTTGGTTTATATTTATGGAGATAGTGCTTTTGCAGTTTATAAGATTGAAGTTTCTGGGGCAACACTTTCAACTAATAATTTTCAAGCAGATTCTAAAGCAACTATATTTGGTGCAGATGGAAAAATCAATGTAGCAAATGTAACTACAGCTACTAAACTTAGTGTGTATAGCATAACAGGTGTTTTGGTTAAATCTACTGAAATTAGTGGTGATGTAAGTTTATCTGTTAATAGTGGTGTTTATATTGTAAAAGCAGAATCAGATGAAGGTACAAAAACAGTAAAAGTTTTAGTAAAATAAGCTAAATTATAATATTAAAAGGGAATATTCGGATTAATGAATATTCCCTTTTTTTATAAAATAATTTAATCGAATACTTTATAGTTTTTATAAATCATTAATCTCAGCATACTTTGGAATCAGAGTTTTGATGACCATTTATTAGTCAGGTGAGCCACAGCACAAAGAATAAATATAATAGTGTAACCTGTCTGAATAAAAAAGGGAATTGCCTAATTTTGAAACTAATACGCCTCAAATTCTTCCAGCTATCTTCCAATAGTTCTTTTTAGGAAACCACTATCTCGCAGATTTAGGTTATAAACGATTTGTTTTAGTTAATGCATTTTCTTTGATTAAACGACCAAAAGCGACTCATATTCTGGGGAATAATCTAATCGCCAATAGAATCAAATTCCTGATCTGGATCTAATAACTGCATCATTTTGGCATTGTTGTTTTACAAAAAGATTAGGAATACTTGCGTCGGTAAAATCGTTTCGATGATATTAAGATCAAGTATCTTTTGTAAATGATCTTTCTGGAAATCATAAATCGCATGATCAGGTCAAATCGGGTATGTTTTTTTTTGGTAGTAGTCAACTTCATATTTAATAATTTATGCGTGTGCGCAAATGTTTTTTTGTTAAAAGTTATTTCCAAATAATTTTAAAAGATGTAGTTTCTTGATTCGTGTGTGAACACGTATTTTGTAAACACATATAAAACTTAAATAAAAATCGACTTTTGAATAAAAAAAATTAATTTTACCACTTTCATTAAATATTTAACTTAAAGCTGAGGAATATCATAACAATCAAAAAAATAGCAGAGCTAGCCAATGTTTCGCCTGGAACAGTGGACAGGATTATTCACAAGCGTGGTCAGGTCTCGCAGGAGAATATAGATAAAGTAAATGCCATAATTAAAAAACATGGGTTTAAACGAAATATTTTTGCAAGCAATCTGGCTTCAAATAAGAAATGTAAAATAGCTGTTTTTTTGCCAAAGACTGAGAAGTTTGAATATTGGGAGAGTCAGCTCAACGGAGTGAATAAAGCTGCAGAAGAGTTTGGGAAATTTGGTGTTGAACTGCATTATTTTCTTTATGATTTCGATAGCTTATCATTTCAAAAAATGGTTGCTAAGGTTCTTGATTTTGAATGTGACGGATTACTTTTTTCTCCAATTTTTCATGAGGAATCGCTAATGTTTTTAGACGACTATAAGAAGAAAAATAAACCGGTAGCAATGATTGACTCCGATATTAAAGATAAAATAGATCATTATTATATTGGTCAGGATGCTTTTAAAAGCGGATATCTTGCAGGACGGCTAATTAGTTTTGCAGTTAGGAATAAGCGAAATGTACTTATAGTTAAGATCGCTAAAGAAATAGATAATACCTCCGTTTATTTACAGCGTATTAAAGGATTTTATACTTTTTTTGAAGAGCATCCGGAACTGACTAATTTTAGTTTTTCTGAAATTACGATCAAAAATCCTGATGTAAATCTGCTAAATCTGGAAATGTTTAAGAATGTTAGCAGCATATTTGTTCCTAACTCCAGGGCTTACGTTGTGGCTCAGTTTTTAGAGAAGCAAAACATTAAGGGAATAAGGATAATTGGCTATGATCTCTTAAAAGAAAACATTCTACACTTAAATTCTGGAATAATTGATTTCTTAATTAATCAAAAACCTCAAGAGCAGGGGTATATGGGAGTGAATTACCTCTATAAAAAAATTATTTTAGAGGAAAACTTAGATGCAGTACACTTTATACCATTGGATATAATTGTAAAAGAAAATTATATGTAAGTCTGTATATAATAAAAACACATCATTTTTTTAATTTCCTCAGCTGCGTGTTAGTATAATTTGATGTGTCAATGTTATTTTTCCTGTTCTAAATTATCAGCAGCAGAAATCTGGTCTAATATATTGGTCTGGTTTGGTGAAATGTAGTTTTTTATTTCGCTTGGAGTTTCTTTCTTAAAAAGAATATCCAGGGCATTGTATAGTTTTAGTAAAACATCTCTGTCTTCTTTTGCAATTTCTAAAGCCGTATTAAAATTAAAAACATAATTGTTGGAATTGCGCACTTCTACTTTTATGGTTTTCGATGTGATTTTAAATTTGACTATATCCATGTTGTTTCTGTAATTGCTTGTGAGACTACAAAGTTATTGTAATTATTTTATAAAATAAATTCCTGAAAATTTAAAATTACCCAAGTATTAAGTAAAATTATACGCTGGCAGCAAAATATACCTGGTGATATCGCTGATCAAAGTCATAATAGCCCGCTTGAATTTCCTATTGTAATAGGAGATTTTAACGGTGATGGGAAAAGTGATATTTTCTTGGTTATGTTACGGAAAATTTTAATATCAACTGGTGGGAAGTATTTTATCGAGGAATTTTTACCTTCATCTTTTGATATTCCGGAGTATCCCAATGTGTCTAATTTACAAATATTTGCTATGGATTTTAATGGCGATGGCAAAGATGATATTCTAAGAATTAAGCCAACTACAAAGGGATTTGGTTCGTATAAGGAGCCATATGGTTACTCAGAGAAATCATCTTCTATTGAAATTAATTGTTTTTATCGGAGAGGTACAACTCCTAATGTATGGTTAAATCACAAATATTCACGAGTTTTAGTACCCTATGATACTGAAGACTCTTTTCCTGATGATGATAACCACTTTGATATTACATTAGCTCCCCTTTTTAGTAGGAAGAACAAAACTGATCCCAGTAAAATGGAATTAGCTTTATTGGGTGCAAGAGTTTCATTTTTTTCAAACAACTGTTTTTCAACTGATCAGCATTTATTAAAAAATATAACTTTGGGTAATGGAGTGAAAGAAGAAATAACTTATAGTCCATTAAAAAATGGTAATGGTGTTTATGAAGGGGGTGATTCTGAGTTATATCCAAACCTTGCAATCCAAACAAGCCCGAACTTTAATGTGGTTTCTCAAATATATTATCCGAATAAAGCACATTCGAAAAGGCTTTTTAAATATTTTGGTGCAATGATGAATGTTGAGGGATTAGGTTTTCTAGGATTCCGAGCAACTATGAGTACCAATTTACATAATGATTATGATGCTCCTGTAGTTTCTAGAGTGTCTAAGAATAATTTTCTTTTAAGAGGAGCAAATGTTGAAAAGTACAGTGTAGTAGGTTTGGCTTTACCTTCCGATAATACGCCAACAACTTTTATATCAAAATCAATTTTGGGATATAATTCACCGGAAGACGCATTACAAAGCAATAAAGTTTTTAAACTTAAAAATACATCATCAATACAATTTGATGGATTAACTAACACAAGTACTGAGACAATAACAGATTTTGATTCGTATAAAAATCCTCTTAAGGTGACAACCTTAGTGAAAGATAATGCATCAACTGTACAAACTACTGTAACCGATGCAGCTTATCAGGATCCTAGTGTGACTCCTTACATAGTAGGCAGGCTAAAAAAGCAAAATTAAAACAGTTTCTTACAACGGACATGTAGCGACGAGCGAAGAAAAATACACATACAATTCGGATCAATTACTTTCCCGGGTTGAAAAAAGGGCAGATGCTACAACGAATTATGTAACAGAGTATAATACTTATGACTTATATGGTAATATAACATCAAAAAAAATAACAGCCGGGCCAGATTCCAGAACAGCAAGTTGGACATATGATTCATCTGGACGCTTTTTAACTTCAAAGACAGATATTGAATCATTACAGACTACTTTTACTTATTATCCCAACGGAACTTTGAAGACAGAAACAAATCCTTACGGGCAAACATCAACATATGAATGTGATTCGTGGTTCAGAAAAATTAAAGCCACAGACTATCTTCAAAATACAATAGCATATACTTACACGAATAATATTGTGGACAATTCTACGGTTTTATCTGCCGTTTCCAGTGACGGTACTGAGACTTCCGAGAAATATGATGAGTTTGGCAGAAAAATAAATGAAGTAGTAAAAGCAAATGTGAGTGGTTATTATATTACTAAAAATTACACTCATGATATTTATGATAGGATTATTGCGGAAGGTGTACCATATAAAGCGGGCTCTATTCGCCGGTTTCAAAAAATATATGATGTTTACGGAAGGGTAATTCAGCAGATTTCTCCCACTGGTCTTCGCGCTAATATTACATATTCAGGACTGACCAGCACTGCTGATGATGGATCTAAAACAAAAAAAATAACAAAAGATGCTATTGGAAATGTTATTGAAGTAATTGACAGCCCTGGAGGCACAATCAAATACAGTTATTATGCAAATGGCAATTTGAAAGAAACTGATGTAGATGGGATAAAAACAAAAATACTTCAGGATAAATGGGGAAGGAAAACTCAACTCGAAGATCCTTCAGCAGGGACATACAAATACACTTATAACGATTTTAATGAGCTTATTAAAGAAGAAAACAATAATGGAATTACCAATTACAAATTAAATTCTCTCGGAAGATTAGAAGAAAAAACAATCCTGGGAACAAATACGGATTCTAAAACGATTTATTCGTATAATTCCTTAAAGCAGATATCAGGTAGTGAATTCACAGATAACTGGAATGGAGGCATCAAGACAACCAAGACATATTTTTATGATAGCTTGCATAGAAATGACAAAATAGCAGAAAATACACCATATGCAGCATTTACAAAAGCTATTACATATGATCATTTTGGAAGAATTGACACAGAAACTTCCATCTCTACAGCTGGAGGCAAAACAAGCAGTAAAACCCTAAAAAGAACGTATCAGAACGGTAGCTTTTATCAGATTTTGGATGGCACAACTGTTTTGTGGCAAAAAGATAATATCGATTTTAATGGAGAACTAGGTTGGGGTACATTTGGGAATGGTATTATTGTAACAAATAAACATGATGGTGACGGATATAATACAAGTAAGGAATTTACACTCGGAACAACAAACTTATTAAAGCTGGAAAACTTTTTTGATCGTGAAAAAGGAAATTTGAACAGTAGAAAAACCAACCTTTTTGATTATCCGGAAGAGTTTAAATATGATTCTTTAGATCGACTTACTGAGATTATTACGCTTGAACAATTTTTAAGCAATACGTTTAATACTTCGAATGTTGAAGGTTATCAGGGAGAAAATGTTTCCGGAATATCCAGCTCAGGCGGTGCACTTAGCGTTCAGATCACAAATGCAGGAGGTACAGTAAAGAGAACGTTGCTTACAGGAGCAAAATTGGGCGATGGAATAACTTTAGCTTTTGATCTGAGAAGGATACTCGGTTCAGACTCTTATAATGTTTATATTCAGGAACAGGATCCGGTCTCATTAGCAACGGTTAAATATCTAAAAGGGACAATAGCATCAACTAGTATCGGTTACACCCTAAGCCATACTGTAACTCAGTATACGAATGTAATTTTAAGAATAGAGAAGGTGAATACAACCTCTTTAAATGTATTCATCCTCGATAACGTTGTTGGAAAAAGAAAAATTCCCGCTTTGCAAGGATATGATACAAAAGGAAGAATTACATCAAATGATTTGGGTACTTATAATTATCCAACCAGTGGAAAAGTGTATCAAAATTCATCGATTGACATTAGTACTAATGCTCTGCCTTATTATCAAAGCAAACCAGCGCAGACTGTTACTTATAATGCTTTTAACAGCCCTTATCAGATTGAAGATACAGGTGTTGAGAAAGTAAGTTTTAATTATAATGACAATAATGATCGCAGTACTATATTTTATGGAGGAGTCCAGGATAAATTGTTACGACCTTACCGTAAATACTATTCTGGTGATGGTACTATGGAAATTAAAGAAAATAAAATAACTGGAGAAGTAGAATTTATTACTTATATTGGAGGTGATGGATATTCTGCACCAGTAGTATTTAAGAGTGACGGAGGAAGTAATCAAAATTATTTATATTTGCATCGTGATTATCAGGAATCCATTATAGCCATTAGTAATCAGGCAGGAACAATTGTTGAAAAACGTTTGTTTGACCCTTGGGGTAATATTATTAAAGTGCTTGACGGTGCAGGGAATACACTTACAGGTTTAACACTTTTAGACAGAGGATATACCGGTCATGAACACTTGCAGAGTGTAGGTTTTATACATATGAACGGCCGTTTATATGACCCTAAATTGCGTCGTTTTATACAAGCAGACAATAATATTCAGAATCCGTTTGATAGCCAGAATTATAATCGCTATGGCTATGTTTTAAATAATCCTCTTAAGTATACAGATCCAAGCGGTGAATTTTGGAATGTAGTTGTTGGATATTTATTTGCTGCATATGTAAGCGGTGCTTATGCTAGTGGAGGCGAATTAAATCCTGCAAAATGGAATTCCTCTGCATATTTAAATATTGCTGCAAAAGGAGCGTCGATTGGAGCATCGACAGTGGCTACAAATTTTACGAATAATTATTTAGATAATTATAATAAACCACCTGAGTTAGGGATTAGTGCAGCGGATGTGGGGAATAAAGATTTGCATCCATACGTTTCTAATGAGAGTTCAAATTCATCAAGATATAATAATCAAGCCCTTGAATATGCTGGTAGTGCAACAGCAGTTTTAGTCGCAGATGATGCAACTGTAATAGGTGTAGCCGATGATGTTCTTATACCAGTAGTGGCTGGAATTGGAACAGGTATTTGGTTATTGAATAATAGAGAAGTTATATTAGAGGATACAAGAGAAATTGTAGATGCAATAAACAGATCACTTGACCCCAAAGGTTTTCATTATGTAACCTATACAAAAACAAGTTTGGATGGTTCGAAAGTTTATGTGGGCAGATCTAGTGGTGTTGGTACCCCAGAACAAATAGTAAAACAAAGGGATGCCGGACATCATATGATTGGTTATGGAGATGCAGTACTTACTAGCTCTTTACCAGCGACTGTAGACGGAGGTTATACAAATAGATTGGGTGATCCCTCTTATTGGTCAATACGAGGAAGTGAACAATTACAAATAGAATATTGGTATGCTAGAGGGATGAGTGGGAATTCTATATGGGGTATAGGTATAAACAATGGAAATTTACCAAAATATATAGAATATGGATTAAGACTTTTGTTTTAATAAAAATTATTTAAACGAAAAATATAATAAATTATGACTGACAAATATAAAATCGCATCAGAAAATCTTGCTAAAGCATCAGACATTGCAATAGCTGTACTTCAAAAATTTCCTCCAAAAGGGTGGGAAGAACATTATGTAACTGAAAATAAAAATCAAATTAATCATTTTATTGATTTATATATGGAATGGAAAGAAATGGCCTTAAATCCAGAACCACAGTTTTGTAATATGCAAAGTTTAAAATATGTATACGAAAATATTTTTACCACATTTCTAGAAGGAAGCGGAGTTTTTGTTGAAGAATTCTGGAAAGAAATAAAGGCACAAAACTTGCCCTACAAAAGAGAAAATAAATTAGTTAAAATTTTAAAACGTAAAAAAATTAATAATATTCAGGAGTTTGATTTTGTAACTGATGTAATTGTCCCATATCAACAAGAAGGATTAATAAATGAAGAGGAAGTTATTTTATTAAACACCTATTTATCAAATTTTGAAGATAAAAAAAATAAAGAGTAATATGTTTTAAAAAAATCCTATTAATTGGTTAGACTTATTTCGGATTAAGTGTTACCAATTATATATACTTTATTCGATGATATAAATAAACCTTTAAGGATTAGTGTTATAAGTTCTTGGATAATAATCCCAATGAACTTGGACTTACTGCTCTGGAATTTTTGTTTTAAAAAAGATAATAAATTTTAATGTACTTTACGAAGTTACAATTTGATAGCACCGGACTTAGCTGGGAAGTTTATTCAATATCATAAAAGAAAACAACTATTATCAAAGCAATATAATTTATGAATAAGTTAATAGGATTATGATTAAACAATTTCGGGTCGCTGTATTATTGATGTTTTGTACTTCATTCTCTTTTTCTCAAGGAGAAGCAAGTACATGGTACTTTGGGAATAATGCTGGACTTAAATTTCATACAGATGGTTCTGTAACCCCTCTTGTAGATGGACAATTGAATACTATAGAAGGTTGTGCTACGTTATCAGACAGTAATGGTGATTTAATGTTTTATACAGATGGGATAACTGTTTACAATAAAAAGCATCAGGTCATGATAAACGGAACAGGTTTGAAAGGACATACTTCCAGTTCCCAATCTGCAACAATTGTTCAAAAGCCAGGTTCTTCTAATTTGTTTTATATATTTACAACCACCGTAAATGCCCGAATTGACGGATTAGAATATAGCGAAATAGACATTAACCTGGATGGAGGACTGGGAGCTGTGACTGCTAATAAAAACATTTCAATTTTTACCCCTGTGTGCGAAAAACTCTCAGTGGTAAAACATGCAAATGGGATTGATTATTGGATTGTTACCCATGGTTGGAAAAACAATGCATTTTATGCTCACTTATTATCTTCCTCTGGTATAAATTCAACTCCTGTAATTTCAAACTCAGGTGTTGTGGTTGATGATTCGTCAATGGATAATGTAATGGGCTATATGAAAATAGCACCCAATGGAAAAAAATTAGTTGCATGTCATCAATTTTTATCCCTGACACAGTTATTTGATTTTGATACTGCAACAGGTATCGTATCAAACCCTATAGATATAAACAATGGACACCAGCCATATGGAGCAGAATTTTCGCCAAATAGTGAGGTATTGTATATGGCGCTTCAAATAGACCGTAAGGTTTATCAATACGATTTAAAAGCTCCAAATATAGCTTTAAGCCAGAATTTGATTGCTACGACACCTTATTTTTTGGGAGCTTTGCAGTTAGGACCTAATAATAAAATTTATATTGCAAATTATAACACCTCCAGTCTGGGAGTGATTAATAATCCGAACACCTTGGGATTGAGTTGTGATTTACAAGCTAGTTTAGTGGATTTAGGGGGCAAAAAATCTATTTTGGGCTTACCCTCCTTTTGTCAGTCATATTTTAATCCTTCTTTTACAGTCAAAAAGGTTTGTCTGGGAGCAGCTACAGAATTTAAATTAAATGCTTCCCAAGGCATAACTTCTGCCAGTTGGGATTTCGGAGACGGGACTGCTTCAAATACCATTAATCCAAACCATATTTATACAGCTACTGGTACATTCAATGTTTCAGTAACTGTAACAAATGCAAATGGCAGCAGTACCAAAACCAAAGTTATAACAATCTATCAGACCCCAACTGCAAAAGCACCTCAAGACATATTAGTTTGTGATGATAACAATGACGGTTTACATACTTTTGATTTACGCAGTCAAGATACTGTAATTTTAAATGGACAAGATCCTAATTTGTTTATTGTAAATTATTTTGTCAATAATGTGGCAATTACTTCTCCTGGGACTTATATCAATACTGTTCCGTATCAAAAAGAAACCATTACAGCCGAAGTATCAAACAAAGCCAATGGTGAATGTAAAAGCAGTGCCACTTTCGGTATTGATGTATTTGATACTCCTTTACCCAATTTACCAACGGTAATACCTAACTTAATGAGTTGCGATAATACAAGTGTTGGGAGTGATATAGATGGAAAAGCAACCTTTGATTTAACCCAAAGGGCAGCAGCAATTTTAAATGGTCAATCGGCTTTGCAGTTTGTAATTTCATATTATAAGGATTCAGCATTAACTATACCTATTGTTATGCCTAGTTCATATAAAAATACAATTGCAGCTGAAACTATCTTTGTAAAAGTGGTAAATAAGGACAATCCAAACTGCATAGGTACAACCTCATTTAACTTAAAAGTTTATGCTATGCCAACGATCGTGAATGTTGTAGATTTAAAGCAATGTGATGATGATATTGATGGGATCAGTATTTTTAATTTGGAAGAAGCAATAAATAAAATAACCGTTAATTCAGCAACTGAAACTATTAGTTTTCACAAGACCTTACCTGATGCACAAAATAATGTAAATGTTATCTCAAATGCGAGTGCTTATACCAATCAAATTGTTAGTGTAGATAAGGTTTATGTTCGCGTAGCGAATGCTAATGGTTGTTATAGAATTGCTCAGTTAAATCTGATTGTTTCTACAACCCAAATTCCATCTACATATTCTAAAACATTTACGCAATGTGATGATGAAATTTCAGGGACAAATAAAGATGGAATTTCAAAATTTGATTTCAGTACAGTTACAAATGAAATCAAAAATATATTTCCTTCAGGGCAGCTTTTAGATGTTACTTATTACCAGAATATTATAGATGCTTTAGCTGAAAAAAATGCAATTGCTGATATTTCGAATCATAGGAATACAGCTTCGCCCAATATGCAAAGAATTTTCATTCGTGTTGACAGTAAACTCAATAATGATTGCTTAGGATTAGGAGGATATATTACCTTAAAAGTTGAATCAGTTCCAATTGTAAAAAAAATTGAAAAAAAACATTGCGATGACAATCAGGACGGTCTATTTGCATTTGATACATTAAGTCTGGAAGAAGAATTACTAAATGGATTAGTGGATGTAACTGTTTCTTATATTGATCAAAATAATAATCTACTACCAAGTCCGCTTCCAAATCCTTTTGTAACTACTTCTCAGGTCGTAAAGGTTGTCGTTACAAATAAAACACCAACAGCTTGTTCATTTAATTCGACTATTACTTTTGTAGTGGATGACCTGCCACAAGTTTTTCCGGTTGATCCTGCTTTGACCAATGTTTGTGATGACGAAGAAGATCCAGTTTTACAAGATGGAAAATATGCTTTTGATACTTCTTCTTTTGAATCTTCTTTATTGGGTAATCAGACAGGAATGATTGTTAATTATTATGATAGTAGCAGTAATAGGCTGTCAAGTCCGCTTCCCAATCCATTTGTTACGGGTTCACAAGAGATAACTGTAGAAATTACAAATCCTAAAAATCTCCATTGCAGCGCCAGGGCGACTTTGGCTTTCGTTGTAAATCCTGTTCCTAAAATTATGTTGAGTGGAGAAGAATTGGTATGCAGCAATTTGCCAACTTTTACAAAACAAATAGATGCCGGACTCATAGATTTAAATACACTTAATGATTTTAATTATCAGTGGTCTTGGAATGGTAATGTTATTCCCGGTGAAACGAATTATAGTTTAACTATAAACAAAGAAGGAATTTTTACGGTTGATGTAAGCAATAAGCGGACACATTGTATAAGAACTCGTACAATAAAAGTTTTTGCATCTGACATTGCCTCAAATGTAGTTGCAGTTGTTAATGAATCCAATAATATCGCCGTTTCAGTTTCAGGAACTGGGGATTATGTTTATGCTCTGGATGATCAAAATGGATATTATCAGGAAGAGAATACTTTTGTAAATGTTCCTTCCGGAATTCATACAGTTTTTATAAAAGACCAGAACGGTTGTGGAACCGTAATGAAAGAGGTGGCAGTGTTTGGTATCCCAAAATTTTTCACCCCAAATCAAGACAGTCATAATGATTACTGGAACATAGAAGGGGTTAATGCAGCTTCAAATGGAAACTCAGTTATTCAGATTTTTGATCGATATGGAAAACTATTAAAACAAATTGATCCAATGAGTCAAGGTTGGGACGGAACTTATCTAGGTGTACAAATGCCGGCAGATGACTATTGGTATGTTGTGAAACTTGAAGATAATAGAATCTTTAGAGGTCATTTTGCTTTGAAAAGATAATGTTTTAAGTTTTTAAAATATATCAAAGAGCTTTTTTTTAAGACACATATCGTTCTAATATATTTTATAAACTAGTATAGTGATAATTTAAGATTGTTTACGCTGTTCATTTTAAAAGTATACTTATATGGTAAACGATTTAAGTATAATACTTCTCAATAAAACGTAGTAAAACATATGTGCAAAATACATAACTCTAAATTTGCACAACACGATTAGATATTCGATTAAATGTAGTACCACAAAACTGTAGTATTTTTATCTTTTGAAAAAAAGGATTAGAAGATATACTTTAATTCTTAAGAAGCTTTTTTCTTCGAATAAAAAGGTTTATTTAACCCGGTTGTACTCATTCTAAATTTAACCATTTCAATACTACAGTTAAAATGACGTGAAATTTCATCATTTGTTAAATTCCTTTTTTTAGCCCATAAAAGACAAGGTTTTGATAGTTGTAATGTGGCACTTAAGTATATTGCTTCTTCTTCCTGTAACTTATCAAAATCTCTCATTCCAAATGGTAAATTCATGCCTTTAGGTAGTTCTTTAATTTTGTGCTCGCATAAAATATGGGCAATCTCATGCATAATATTACTTTGTTGGCGAAACGAGTTATGAAAATTATTGTGAATGATAATGCGATTACCTTTTTTTGTTACCATAGTCAAGGCACTCCATCCTTCAATTTCTTTTTCATTTTTTAAAAATTCTGTCATATTGAATACATCAACATTTAAACTCTTTGCTAATTTAAATGCGCATAAAGGCGCGCAAGCATGAATGCCTAGATTCTCTCTACATTCTGTTGCGATTTTTTCAGCTTTTGCTTTAAAACCTCTTTGAAGAATACAATTATCAATGTAATATTTGTAAACCCATTTGTTAAACTTTTCGTATGATGATATCATAATGTTGAAAAATAGTAGGGTTTTGTGAAAATATTAAAATATATTTTATAAAAAATAGGGAAAAACGTAATTGATGTGTTTTTTTGTCAAATAATAACCAATACAAAAATGATAGAAGTATTCTCGTTGCGATTATTAACGATTCAAATTAAGTTTTGAAGATTAAAGCAAGGTATCTAAATAATAATATATTTTTAATAGCTTCCTCACTTGAGAACCCCACTTGAGCTATTTGAAGTCGATAATTTTTTAGGGAAGTTTCAATGAAAAACCCTTAAACATTTGCTGTTTAAGGGTTTGTCTTTGTAGCGAGGACGGGAGTTGAACCCGTGACCTCAGGGTTATGAATCCTGCGCTCTAACCAACTGAGCTACCTCGCCTGGACTGCAGTCAGAATCAGTTCCTGATTGCGGGTGCAAATATAGAAATAATATTAAAGCTTACAACTATAAAATGAAGAAAAAAAAATATTTTTAAAAATGCATTGTTTTTGGACAGATATTCTTATATTTCGAAAAAATTAAATGCATCACATGGATTCAAAAATACGTTACGAAATAGAGTTTCCAATCAATTCGTCGCCACAGTTATTATACCAATATATATCAACACCTTCAGGTTTATCAGAATGGTTTGCAGACAATGTAAACTCAAGAGGTGAGTTTTTTACTTTTATCTGGAATGATTCACAGGAAAAAGCACGTCTGGCATCTAAAAAAACAGGTGAAAAAGTAAAATTTAAATGGGTTGATGAAGCAAGCAAAGACACAGATTATTTCTTTGAGCTGCATATATTGGTTGATGAACTAACCAAAGATGTTTCATTGATGGTTATTGATTTTGCCGAAAAAGAAGAAATTGGTGAAGCTAAACAATTGTGGGAGAATCAGATTTCAGATCTGAAACATCTTATAGGTTCTGTTTAGTAAAAGTCTATTTTATGCCTTATATTTGCCCTGAACAAAATTCAGGGTTTTTTTATGATTAATTTTAACGGAAACATTGGGCACGAAGAAAATATACTAACTCAAAATCGTGCATTTCTGTATGGAGATGGAGTTTTTGAAACGCTAAAAATTGTGAATGGCGGGATTTTGTTTCTGGAGGATCATTATTTCAGGCTAATGGCTTCAATGCGCGTGGTGAGAATGGAAATTCCAATGAATTTTACCATGGAATATTTTGAAGAACAGATTTTAAATCTAGTTAATGAAAAAGGTATTGCCATATCAGCAAGAGCCAGAATAACAATTTTTAGAAATAATGGAGGATTGTATTTGCCAGAATCAAATGTTGTGTCTTTTTTAATTTTTGCAACACCTCTTGAAAATATCTCTTATGCTTTAAATACAGCTCCGTACGAAGTTGATTTATATAAAGATTTCTATGTGTCTAAACAATTGTTGTCATCAATTAAAACGACTAATAAGATAATAAATGTAACAGGAAGTATTTTTGCACATGAAAATGGCCTGCAAAATTGTATTTTGCTTAATGATATTAAAAATGTAATTGAGGCATTACAGGGAAATATATTTATGGTAACGGGTAAAAAACTGATTACGCCACCGGTCTCTGAAGGTTGTCTGAATGGAATTATGCGGAAACAGATTTTAGCCCTGGCAAAAAAAATAGAGGGTATAGAAGTGTTAGAAGAAGTAATTTCACCATTTGATCTTCAGAAAGCAGATGAATTATTTCTGACAAATGTAATCACGGGAATACAGCCGATAACTAAATACCGGAAAAAAGAATTTACAAGCAATCTGGCTCACTTATTAGTTCAAAAGTTAAATGAATCCATTTCTGAAAATTAATTCAGATATGGATTCTCAGGTGCATTTGACCATATAAGATAGTCACCTCCAAGTTCAATAATCTGCTCTTTCCAAAAATGAGTGGTGGATTTTCCGATGATTTTGTTTTTATAACTGTTATCGGTTATAATCCACGAATTTCCCTGCATTTCATTTTCCAGCTGATTTTCGTCCCAACCTGTATAACCTAAGAAAAAACGAATATTGTTTTTGTGAATAGATCCGTCGTTTATTAAGTCTTTAGTCGATTCAAAATCACCTCCCCAATAAATTCCGTTAGAAATTTCTACACTGTTTGGAATTAATTCAGGGATGTTGTGAATGAAATATAGGTTATCCTGTTCTACAGGGCCTCCATTATATATTTTGAAATTGGCATCAATTTCAGGTATCAAATCATTAATGGTGTATTTTAAGGGCTTATTAATGATAAAACCTATTGATCCTTCTTTGTTATGGTCTGCTAATAAAATTACCGATCTGTTAAATGATAAATCTCCAATTATTGAAGGCTCGGCAATAAGCAGGTGTCCTTTTTTTAATTTTTCTGAAATCATACGGCTACAATTTTTATTAAATTTAATCATAAAATTTGTAAAAACCCAAATAAAATCGTTAAACCGTACAAAAAAACCCTCAAAAAATGAGGGTTTTAATTATGTTATAAGTTTAGCGAACTTTCTTACTTAGTTCACTGCACCTTCTAATTCAGCTCCAGCTTTGAATTTTACTACATTCTTAGCAGCGATTTTGATAGTTTTTCCAGTTTGCGGGTTTCTTCCGTCTCTTGCAGCTCTTGCAGATACTGACCAAGATCCAAATCCTACTAATGAAATTCTTCCACCTTTTTTCAAAGTAGTACCTACATTACCTAAAAATGACTCTAAAGCTAATTTTGCCGCAGCCTTTGTAATTCCTGCATCAGCAGCGATAGCATCGATTAATTCTGATTTGTTCATAATAATTAGTTATTAATTGTTGGTTAAAAAAAATTGTTAATACACAAATTTAGTAGGAAATCCGTTCCTTGCAAGTGTTTTCTCTAAATTTAGCAAGAATTGTTAATAACTTGTTTTTTTTGTTCATAAAGCAAGCGATTTTATCACTAAATATAGTTAGAAACCCCTGTTTTATTGGTGTTTAATAGACTTTTGCATCATCAGAAAAAACCATACCATTTAATAATTCAGCAACCTGCATCCTCTTTTTTCCGGGCAATTGTAAACTTAATAATTGTAAAAATCCATCCTCTACACAAACTTTTAATTCTTTTTTGCTACAAATTAGTTTTCCAATTTCGTGTGTATGTGATTCTAAAAGTAGTTTTGCTTCGTAAATTTTGATGGTTAATTCTTCATTTTTATCTTTTAAAAAACACCAGGAAGCAGGGTATGGACTCAAACCGCGAATCAGGTTATTAATTTCTGTTCCAGGCTTTGTCCAGTCTATTTTGCAGTTTTCTTTGTTTAGTTTATAAGCCGTTTTAATTTCTTCATTATCTTCCTGTATAGTTGTTTTTACATTTCCGTTTTCAATCACTTTCAAGGTGTCAATAACCGTTTGGCTCCCTAGGGTCATTAATCGGTCGTGTAACTGGCCTGCATTTTCTTGAGGTTCAATTTTAATTTCCGAATTTAAAATCATTGCTCCGGTATCAATTTTATCATCTATAAAGAAAGTAGTAACCCCTGTTTTAGTTTCACCATTGATAATTGCCCAATTTATTGGTGCAGCACCGCGATAATTTGGTAATAACGATGCATGAAGATTAAAGGTTCCTAACGCGGGCATTTCCCAGACTGCTTTTGGAAGCATTCTAAAAGCAACTACAATTTGTAAATTGGCATTCAGTGCTTTTAATTCGGATAAAAAATCTTCGTCTTTTAAATTGGTTGGCTGCAATAATGTAAGGTTGTTCGCCAGTGCATATTCTTTTACAGCTGAATATTTTATTTTTTGCCCTCGTCCTGCCGGTTTATCAGCAGCAGTAATGACACCGGCAACTTCATAATTGTTTTTAAGAATGGTATCCAGAATGCCAACTGCAAACTCAGGAGTTCCCATGAATATAATTCGTAATTTTTCCATCAGGTTTTTAAAGTGTATTTATTGTTCGCTAAAATAACGATGTGATTGTTTTCTAATAATTCCTGAATTACCGCTAAAACATCTTTAGTATCTAATTTTATCTGATTCTGAATCTCCCGCGAAGTTAATGCAGTTGTTTTTAATAAATGAAGTATTTTATCAGCAATTGAATCGGCTTCTGTAATTTTTCCTTTTTGGATGATACAGTAGGAGCAGACACCACAGTTCTCCATCGTTTCTTCTCCAAAATAATCTAAAACTAATCTGTTTTTGCAGGTTTTGTTTTCCTTTATATAATGTAGAACAGACATTAGCTGCTCTTTTTTTAACTGATTCTGTTTTTCCAGATATTTTGAAACTCTGTTTATAGTTAATTCATCTTCGCGGACTTCATTAAACAATATGGTGGCATCATTATTTTTTGATTTGTATTCAATGATTTCTTTTTCTCTTAGTCTTTCTAAAACAGCCAAAACCTGTTCTTCAGTATGTTGTGACTTTTTGGCTATAAGCGAAAGGTTAAAAGGTGTTTTCATTTCGTAAACACCCGGGTAGGTTCTCAAAATCGCAAGGATAACTTCTTCATCATTCGGATTTAGACTCATGTACCGAATCACTTCTTTCGACTCGATTAAAAACTGCATGGTAATCTTCTCTGAAAATTCCTGTGATAAGGTAATGATTCCCTGCTGATTCAAAAACTGCAAAGAGTTGTAGGTCTTTAAAGTTGGGAAGTCATATTTATTGCAAAAATGATTTAGTTTAAACGAAAACGACTCGTCTAATCCTTCGCCATACGCAATCTGAAAATAGTTGCAAAGCTTGATATACATCGTTTTCAGAAACTTTTTGTCTGGCAGGCCACTTAAAAACTGCTGTTCTGTCTGATTTGCATCAGAATTGTTGTAAAGTAAAACCGAAAAGGCTTTTTCTCCGTTTCGTCCGGCCCTTCCGGATTCCTGATAATAATTTTCTAAGTTTTCAGGCAACTGGGTATGAATGACCGTTTTTACGTTGTCTTTGTCAATCCCCATTCCAAAGGCATTTGTGGCAACAATAACCTGTGCCTGCTCCGACATCCACAATTGCATGTTTTTGTCTTTTTCTTTAGCCGAAAGTCCGCCGTGATAATAAGTTGCCCTGAACCCCAACGATTGTAGCTGTGTTGACATATTCAGGCACGATTTTCTGTTACGGACATATATAATTGATGGCTGTGGATTTTTTTTTAAAATTTGTTCGACACGGTACAATTTGTCTTCTATTTCAAAGACCATGTATGCGATATTTTTTCTTTCAAAAGACTGTTGGAAAAAATTGGGGTCTTTTAATCCTAATTCGGTTTTAATATCTTCAATAACTCTCGGTGTTGCTGTAGCGGTCAAAGCTAAAAAAGGAGTCTTCGGAAAGTATTTTTTAAGTTCTGAAATCTTCAGATAAGCCGGTCGAAAATCGTGTCCCCACTGCGAAACACAATGTGCTTCATCAATTGCGATTAAATTTATTGGAAGATTTTTAATACGCTCCAAAATCCAGTCAGACTGTAAGCGCTCAGGAGAAAGGTATAAAAACTTGTAATTTCCGTATTGGCAATTGTCCAGAAGATCGATGATTTCATCAGTATGAATTCCGCCTGTAAGGGCAATCGCTTTAATGTCTCGTTTTTGCAAATTCGCAACCTGATCTTTCATTAAAGCAATTAAAGGCGAAATAACAAGACAAATTCCTGGCTGCATTATTGCGGGAACCTGAAAACAAATCGATTTCCCTCCACCTGTGGGAAGCAGTGCAAAAGTGTCGTGGCCTTCTAAAACCGAATCAATAATTTCTTTTTGCAGCGGTCGGAAACTGGTATGTTTCCAGTATTTTAAAAGAATATCCTGTGCTTCCTGCATGACCAAAGTATTAAAGTTAAAAATTTAGAAAGCAGTTTCTGGTTTTGCAACTTTAATCCTGACTGCTAAATTTTGTCTAATATATAAAGAATTCTGTTTTCAACCGTGTCTTTTGGAACCTCGATTAAATTGTAACCGTATTTTTTATATGTCTCAATAAGGTGTTCCTGGATTGCCAATGCCTGTTCAAAATTCTCGTAACGTTCTGTATCGCTTTCGTAGATTTCTTCCCATGGGGGTAAAATAAAAGTTTTGGAATATTTGAAATCCTCACAGGCTTTAGAAAAATGTTCCGGATATGCATCGCCAATATAATCCATATAAGCAACAACGTCAGGAATCCCGCGATCTATAAAAACGATATTGTCAGGTTCAGTAAGTGCGTTTTCAAACTGTTTGATACGGCCTTGCAGCAACATTTCGCTAAACAATAAAGGCTGTTCCAGAAATAATTGGTCAATACCACGCTGTTGTGCTTCGAGAGTAACCTGTCTGGAAATTTCAGGGTAACAGCAATAGCCACGAGCTACTAATTCGTTTATAAGCGTAGATTTTCCTGTGCCAGGACCGCCAAGGAGAACTATGATTTCTTTTTGCACTATTCTAAAAATTAAGTGCAAATTTACCTAAAGTTATTTATAATTAAAAAGAATATTTGTCAGAAGCGAAAGATTTGGCAATTTTTTAAACTTGAGTTCCTGATGTTTGCTTTATGAAGAAAAAAGCAAAAGGATTTTCGCTGCCATCACAGCCAATTAGTAAACATGTTTTTTGTAAATTTTAGAACCCCATGCTTTATTTTTGAAATATTAATTATTAGTTTGTATTCTGTCTCTTTTAAATCAAAAATAATAAGATGTCTTTCATTGAAAAAAATCTAAAATCTAAAATCCGAAATCAGAAACCAAAACCGTATATTTGCGTTTATTTTTAATTACAAATGGAGAACGATAAAGAAAAAAACACCGCAGAATTTTACGAAAGACTAAAGGTTGAGCTCGACAATTCAAACACCTGGCCTGCAGAATATTTGTATAAATTCATAGTGCCTTCGGTAGCTGATAATGTGGAGCGAGTTGAAAAAGCTTTTGACAGGATGGGTGCGGTTATCAAAACAACAAAATCTAAAACAGGTAAATTTACCAGTGTTTCTATAGATGTAACGATGAATAGTGCTGATGAAGTAATTGGCAAATACAAAGAAGTTTCTACCATAGATGGTATAGTTTCATTATAATTATGATCGAAAAATATAAAAAAGAAAACGCAAACGACGTTGTTTTTAATTTAGAATATAATTCTGAAAGACAGCGTTTACTTATTCCGGAGTATGGTCGTCATTTGCAAAAACTGATTGATCAGGCTACTATTATTGAAGATGATGAAACACGGAACAAAGCCGCGAAATACATTATTCAGGTAATGGGAAGTTTAAATCCGCATTTGCGCGATGTGCCTGATTTTCAGCATAAATTATGGGATCAGCTTTTTATCATGTCTGATTTTAAGTTAAATGTAGAATCACCATATCCAATTCCGTCACGTGACGTATTACAGCTAAAACCGGATGCTTTGCAGTATCCCCAAAACTTTCCTAAGTACAGATTTTATGGAAACAACATTAAATACATGATTGATGTTGCTAATAAATGGGAGGAAGGCGAAATGAAAAATGCTTTGGTGATGGTGATTGCTAATCATATGAAAAAATCTTTCTTAAGCTGGAACAAAGACACTGTAAAAGATGATGTAATCTTTGAACATTTATATGAACTTTCCGGAGGAAAAATCAATTTGTTACAAAGTACAGAAGAGCTTTTAAATACAACTGATTTAATGCGTACCAACAAACGTATGTCGAATAAAATTTCTCAGCCCGGACAGCCAAAAATTCAAAACAATAAAAATAATAAAGGAGGTAAAAAGCCTTTTCAGAAAAACAATAATCAAAAGTAAAAAGCTGCTAAGTGTCTAAGAAACTAAATTACTAAGTTTTTCTTTGAGGGAGAAAATAAACTTAGAACCTTAGAACCTCAGTAACTCAGAACCTTAAAAAAAATCTATGGGAATTTTTAAAATCGAAGGAGGAACTCCTTTAAAAGGAGAAATCACTCCGCAAGGAGCAAAAAATGAGGCATTACAAATTTTATGTGCTGTGCTTCTGACAGGAGAGAAGGTAAAAATTAATAATATTCCTGATATTATAGACATCAATAAATTAATCACTTTACTGGGTAATTTAGGAGTGAAAATTCAACGTAACGAACCAGGTTCAATCACTTTTCAGGCCGATGAGGTTAATGTTGGATATTTAGAAACTGAAGCTTTCAAAAAAGAAGGCGGAGCACTTCGTGGTTCTATTATGATTGTTGGTCCGCTTTTGGCCCGTTTCGGAAAAGGATACATTCCAAAACCGGGTGGGGATAAAATTGGACGTCGCAGATTAGATACGCATTTTGAGGGTTTTATTAACCTTGGAGCAAAATTCAGATATAACAGAGAAGATCACTTTTACGGAGTAGAAACTCCGGAGGAAGGTCTTCAGGGAACAGATATGCTTTTAGACGAAGCATCTGTAACCGGAACAGCAAATATTGTAATGGCTGCTGTTTTAGCAAAAGGAAGAACTACAATTTACAATGCTGCCTGTGAACCATATTTACAGCAGTTGTGTAAAATGCTGAACTCTATGGGAGCTAAAATAACAGGAGTTGGATCTAACTTGTTGACTGTCGAAGGTGTTGACAGCCTTGGTGGATGTGAACACAGAATTCTTCCGGATATGATAGAAATTGGTTCCTGGATTGGTCTCGCAGCTATGACAAAAAGCGAAATCACGATCAAAAACGTAAGCTGGGATAATTTAGGTTTGATTCCGAATACTTTCAGAAAACTGGGAATTACAATCGAAAAACATAACGATGATATCTACATTCCGGCCCATAAAGACGGATACGAAGTAAAAACAGATATCGATGGTTCTATTCTGACTATTGCAGATGCGCCATGGCCAGGGTTTACGCCTGACTTGTTAAGTATCGTTCTGGTTGTGGCGACGCAGGCAAAAGGAGATGTTTTAATACATCAGAAAATGTTCGAAAGCCGTTTGTTCTTCGTAGATAAATTAATTGACATGGGGGCAAAAATCATGTTGTGTGATCCGCACAGAGCAGTGGTTATGGGACACAATTTCGAATCTCAACTAAAAGCAACTACCATGTCTTCTCCGGATATTCGTGCGGGAATCTCATTGTTGATTGCGGCGCTTTCTGCAAAAGGAACAAGTACAATTCAAAACATTGAGCAAATTGACCGTGGATATGAACGTATTGACGAACGTTTAAGAGCGATCGGCGCAAAAATCGTTAGAGCATAAAAAGTTAGCCACGACCATAGCTGACGGCGAAGCAATTCACGAATTTTAATCGTCAAAGATTATCAGAATAATTCGTGAATTTGCGGCAAAAAAAACAAATGTCCGTTACATGACAAACGAACAAAAAGCTATAAAAGCTACATACTTCAGTATAGCCGGAAACACCTGCTTAGCACTCATAAAAGGCTTCGCAGGTTTTTTTGGCAATTCTTATGCCCTGATTGCAGATGCGATCGAATCGACTACGGATATATTTTCGTCATTTTTGGTTTTGTTTGGAATTAAATATTCGAATAAACCAGCTGATGAAAATCATCCTTATGGGCATGGACGTGCAGAACCTTTGATTACGTTTTTGGTAGTTGGCTTTTTAATTACTTCGGCAACAATTATTGGTTATGAAAGTATTGCCAATATTCAGACTTCACATGATTTGCCAAAATCTTGGACTTTGTACGTCTTAGGCGCAATTATAATCTGGAAAGAATATTCGTTTAGATTAGTAATGAAACGCAGTAAACAGACCAACAGTACTTCTTTAGCGGCCGACGCCTGGCATCATCGAAGTGATGCGATAACATCTGTTGCAGCATTTATAGGTATTTCGCTTGCATTGTTTATGGGAAAAGGATATGAGTCTGCAGATGACTGGGCAGCGCTTTTTGCAGCCAGTTTTATTCTTTACAACAGCTATAAGATTTTCAGACCTGCACTGGGTGAAATTATGGATGAGCATTTAAACGATGATTTAGTAGAAATGATTCGTGTTACCGCTCTAACAGTCAAAGGGATTTTAGGCACCGAAAAATGTTTTATTCGTAAAGCAGGAATGCGTTATCATGTCGATCTTCATGCTATTGTTTCGGCAAAAATTTCGGTTAAAGAAGGGCATGATTTATCTCATAAGTTGCAGGACAAATTAAAAGAAGAAATTCCGCAATTAGGAAATGTTCTGATTCATATAGAGCCGGATGATTATAATTAAAAGCTGCTAAGTAGCTAAGATACTGATGTTAATTTGAAATAATTTCAATCCGTTTAAATTGTTAGTTTCGCACAGATCTGGCAGATTAAGCGGATTTTTCGTTTTGAGTAAAATTTTAATTAATATCATAAATGTTTATTTACCCATAAATGCGTTAGGGATGGGAGCGGCATCCTTTTTGTTTTTTCTTTAAAAATAAAAAGATACAGCGGACAGCCCGGCCGTAGGTAACGCCCCCCAATCTAAAAAAAGCTTAATTCAACACATTCAAAATTTTCAACCCAAATACAACGCCATTTTGCTGAACACCACCCTGATAAGAATGAATGTAATCAATCCTGAATAATTTAAATTTTCCAAATCCCAGATTATCTAAACCAATGGTAAACTCAGAATACGGCTTTCTATCCGGAATTGCGAGCGAATGAAATCCGATATTCATTGTTGATTTTAAAAGATTGATCAGCGGAATTTTATTGGTTACAAATCCAAGGTCATTGTGTTCCAGATGCATTTCAAAATAACTGTCGTTTGTGCTGTTAGAATAATAAGGCATTAAATTGAAAACGTTTAAATAGCGGTCTGTTGTGCCAATGTGCGTCTGGTTTCCGTTAAAATGTCTGTAATCTATAAAAGAAATATTTTCAGCGTTGAAGAATTTTCCGGGCCTGAAATTTGTTCCCAGAACTCCTTTGTTTCCTAATGCTAAATCATATTGAACAGAGGCGCCGATTCTTTCAAATTCATATTTTTTTCCGCTCGCAGCAAAGGCTTTTTCAAATGCTAAATAAACTGTTGGGTATTTATCATTTTTGAAATTATATCTTCCGTCTGGTCTTGAAATGTATTTATTTCCGAAATTAATTCTGGTTGTGATAAGTGTTTTAAATAAATGATGAGTCTCAAAAGCAGGAGTTGTGTGATCATTTGGTGCTAAAGGATTATTGGAGCTGTAAAAATCATCTTTTTTGAAAAAAGAATAATCAGTAGTGTTGAACAATGGTTTTCGCTGTTCGTAACCAATTTGTCCTGTCAGATTAATCCCGTTCGCAATATCCTGGCCATAATTAATTTGTGCGAATTCTAAATTGTACAATTTCATATAATTGTCTTTAAAGAATAAAGAACTTATTGAATTGACAAGTTTAGTGATGGGTTGAGAATTATTAAACTGCATCGTTTTTATGCCTCCCGAACCCCAAATTGTGGCATAATTGGTAGTGTTGAAACGATGACTAAATTCTCCTGTTACACGCAGTCTTTCATCTGAAAAACCGTAATTAAAAGTTGTGCTTACAGACGTGCTTTTTCCTTTCTCTTCATTCCATTTTTTAAATGAAAATCCTGAATCTAAATTGAATCCCTGGACTGTATTGAAACTCAAAGAACTTATATTTAACAAGCCTTTGTAGTTAAATGAGTATTTTTTGAATGTGTTTTTGTAATCATAACCCATTAAAATATCCCAAACTTTGAATTTGTTGTTTTTAGCATCAATTGAATCTGTATATTTTCGGGATTTTCTAATGGTTTGCAGGCTGTCCTTTTTAGTATAATCTGTGCTTTCTTCAATAGTCAGAGGAATCGGACGTATTTCATTCCAAAACGTTTCGTCTTTTTTATTGGCATTGACTTCGAAAGCTGCGATTTCATTTCCGAAAGTTTTCTTTTCAAAGGAAGATGGGAATTCGTAATTAGAATAAACATAATTGAAATTTCCGGAAAACTTTATTCCAAAAACACCCGCAGTAAAGGAAAGCGTCTGCGCATTTTTTGACCAGATTTTATTGGCAGTATTATAACTGAAACTCTGTTTTAGACTCATTACTTCGGTAAACTCATTTTTCATTCGATAACCTTTAATGTCTAAATTTATAGCATAAATGGCAAAACTATCGTCAACGATATAAATGTAGCCCTCAAAAACAGGCTCTTTATCACGTTTAGGGATTACTTTAATTTTATTAATCTGGCGATTGTTATCATCAAAAAAAGTGCCCTCGAGTTTGTATTTGTAATAACTGAAAGCATTGTCCGCAATAGGAGAGATGAGTTTGATGTCGAAATCTAAGGTGTTGTCATAAAAGTCATAAGTAGATAAGGCTGCGGTATTGTAGCTGTAACCTCTATTATTTCCGGATATTTTAGAAGCAATTATTTTTTCTTTTAACTTATCCGGTTTTTCAAAAGTGACTTTTGAAATGGTTTCAGAAAGATATAAAATACCGGTTCCGGTTGAGTCTAAATTAGATGTCATGTCTTCACCAAGATCTAGTTTTTGCCCCAGGATTTTTTTAGGTAGATCTTTTACTTTAAACATTCCTTTCGAATAAAAATCTGCAGTATAGCGTCCTGTTTTGTCCGAGTTTTCTTTTTTGTTAGCAATTGCGTTTTTTATGATTGCGTTTGCAGGATTGTTTTTTGGATCAATAATGACTTCATTTAAAGTAAAACTTTCTTCAGACATTTTCACATCAAGGATTGCTGTATTTGAATCTGAAGGGACAGTGAGCTTTTGGGTTTTGAAACCCAGATACTGAAAAATGATTTTGTTTTTGCCTGGTTCCTTTACATTTAATTGATAGTTTCCCTGTTCATTTGATGTTGTTCCAAAATACGTGTTCTCTTCAAAGACAGAAACAAACGGCAAAGGATTTCCTTTTTCATCCGTTATGGTTCCTTTGATTTGGGCAAAACTGGAAAGCGAAAAAAATAAATAGGCAAATAAAATATAGTTTCTCATGTAAAAAAGTTTCTCTTACAAAAATAAAATAAGCTAAATCTGAGGGTACTAATAATTTGTTAAATTGACAGTGAAATAATTTTTAGTACGACTTAAAATTAAAAAGATTTAGAAAGGTTATATCGAGTTACAATTAATAAATTAGTTAAACTCTTTTTATAGTTGTAATAAATGATAATTTAAGATATTACTTATCTAAGGATTTGAGAAATGATGAAAAAAAACGGGCTAATTTCTAAAATAGCCCGTTTTTTTCAGTTCAATTATAATTTAATAACTTTTGTGGTAGAGGTTCCTTCATTCGAAATAACTTTGAAGAAATAAGTTCCAGTTGTTAAATTTTCGATAGAAACAGAATTTGTAGCTGTGTTTAGTTTTTCACTTAATACAGTATTACCATTTAAGTTATAAACCCTTAACTCAACATTCGTAGCATTTTGTATATTAATATTTACTTTGTCTTTAGCCGGATTTGGATATATTTTAATATTTTTTTCAAATTCTAAAGACGGTGAACTAAGTGTTGTACAAATATTGCCGGTAACGATAGGTGAGCCTGAAACCCAGTTTGAAGTACTTCCGTTTAGTGTAAAGTTAGAAAGCGTACCATTTGATCCTCCGGAAACTAGATTTGTTAATGTTGTTGCAGCTGAATTATCTCCTCCTGCATTTTCCTGATTAAAATTGTAGTATGCAAGTAAGCCTGTTTCTGTACCCAATAATTCGCAGTCTTTCTTTTCTAAAATTTGTGCAGCCGTTCTGTCATAGTTCCATAACCTGACTTCGTCTATATCTCCTATGAAAGCTTCATCAGGAGCTCCTGCATACGAAAAGCCAATAGTGTAAGAGTTATTTGGAAGACTAAGAAAACTAGAACCTGTAACTCCTGTTGTGGTTGCAGCCAAAACACCATTAACATAAATTTTAAGTAAACTTCCGTCCCATACTCCTGCAACATGCTGCCAGGTTCCGAACTGTACGCTTGCTGCGGCAGTCACAACTTTGAGTGATATTCCGTCATTAACATGAAAAGTGTAAGTATTCTGGTCCCGTCTTAGTAATACCTGGCACAATCCATTATCAGTAGGATAAGCATAATTACCAAAAATCACACCGTTTTGGGCAGTATTGTTAGTGGGTTTAACCCATGCTTCGACTGTAATTTTATTTAAGGGGTCTAAAGTTGTACTTAACGCATTTCCTAGGTTAATCTGATCGTTAAAACCATCAAAATTTAAGTGGGTTGCTTGTTGCGCGAAAGATAAACAGGTAATAAAAAATAAAGAGTAAAGTTTTAATTTCATAAGTTAAATTTTTAAATATAGGCAAATATATTAATTGCGTAAGTGAAATTAAAGATTAATACTTTTTTATTTTTTAACAATTTATAAGAGATTAAATTATTTATTTTAGAATTTTTATTGATATTTTAAGAATTATTCAATATTTGTGGATTTGATAAAAAACAACTGATTGATTATAAGGATACTAAAAAGCTTTTTTTAATACGATTGGATTATTATTTAAGTAAATATTATAAAAACGATTGAATAGCAAGTTCGTAACTTTTTAATCCGAAACCGAGGATAACCCCTTTTGCGTTTCCGGACAAATACGATTGATGTCTGAAACTTTCGCGGGCATAAGTATTAGAAATATGAACTTCAATAACAGGAGTGGTTACAGCTTTCATCGCATCGCCTAAACCAATTGAAGTGTGGGTATAAGCACCGGCATTCAAAATAATTCCGTCAAATGTAAAACCTACTTCCTGAATTTTTTCAATCAGTTCGCCTTCAATATTACTTTGGTAATAAGAAAGTTCAACATTTGGAAATTTTTGTTTCAGCGTTTCAAAATAATCTTCAAAAGTCTGGCTTCCGTAAACTTCAGGTTCACGTTTTCCTAATAGATTCAAATTTGGGCCGTTGATAATAGCGATTTTCATAATGGAATTTTATTTTGATTAAGGTATATAAAGGATTTCATTTTACATTTTACAGAAATCATTTTACTAATGTGTAAAAATAAAAAAACCGCTCTGAATAAACAGAACGGTTTAATAAAAGTATGTGATATTATTTAGAACAAAAATCCTGCAGACAATTGTATGGTTGTATTTCTAACATCTGCATTTTTTGTAGCATCCGTTAATCCTAAACCATAACGGCCCTGAATAAAGAAATTTTCAGTTATCTTAAATCCTAATCCGGCATTCACACCAAATTCAAAAGTTTCTGCGTCCTCAAAATCTACATTATCCTTCTCACTCAATAAAAATGAAGCTTGTGGTCCTACTTCAAGACTGAAAGAATCTGTTAAATAAAATTTGGCCATGACAGGTATAGATAAATAACCTAATTCATTTTTAAATTCGTCAACAGCATTTTTGTATGTAGCTCCCTGAGTTGAATACAAAAGCTCTGGCTGAACAGCAAATCTGTCTAGCAATTTAATCTCGGCTACTAAACCTGCATGATAGCTTGTTATACCTTCTTTGTCAATTCCGGGCGCATCAGTAGCGTCCCCTGTTTGATTTGCAAAGTTAACCCCTGCTTTAACCCCGATTTTTAATAATTGTGCCTGAATAGATGCAGCTGTTGCAAGAAACAAAACCACTGCTAAAAATACTTTTTTCATAATGTTAATTTTAAGATTTAGAATGTTACAAAATAACATTAATATAAACTTATAATATTTATAATTATTGCCGGGTGAAGTTTCAAGATTTCCACTTATTTATTGCTCAAATTAACAGGAAACATCATTTGTTTATTTATTAATGAAAGAATTTTACTAACAATTGTGTTTTTTTTTATCTCACTATTTTTAGTGATTTTTAAAAATGTAATTATTTGATTTCTAGTTTTTTGATTCTTTTAACAAGATTTTTTAAACATAATTTATAAATTATTTGATATTATAATTTGGTTTGTTGCCAATAATTAACATAGATTTGTCCTACTAAATAATCATTAATTTATCAAAAAAAATGAAAAAAATTATTTTATCTGCAATCGCAGTTATGGCTTTTGCATTCGCAAACGCTCAAGAACAAACAGCAAAAGGAAAATGGTTAATTGAAGCTAATACTGGCTTTGGTGACGGTGTAGGAAGTACTCAATTTGGATTATGGTCTCAAGATGGAAATACTGCTTATAACATTGGAGCTGAAGGAGGATACTTTGTAGCTAATAATTTAGCTGTAAAATTAGGTCTAGGTTATGGAGACGATGGAGACGATTTCAGTACTTTCGCTTACAAAGTAGGAGCTAAATATTATATAGCAAACAAATTTCCAGTTGAGCTTTCTTACAATGGAGTAGATAACAAAGACTTTGATGAAAATCCTTCTTACATTGGACTTCAAGGTGGATATGCTATCTTTTTAGGATCAAACGTTTCTATTGAGCCAGGTGTTCGTTACAACCATTCATTAAACGATGATTTTTACGAAAGTGCATTCCAATTCAATGTTGGATTTGCTTTACATTTCTAATAAAAGAAAATATTTATATTTTAAAACCTTCCCTAACAGGAAGGTTTTTTTTATGCTCAAAAAATATGTTACTTTGTGAGTATGAATTGGAAAACATACATAAAAGATTATCAATCGTATTTGCGAATCGAAAGAGGTTTGTCTAAAAATACAATTGAAAACTACAGTTTTGATCTTGAACGGTTATGTCTTTTTTTAGAAACTACTCAAATAGAGGTTTCTCCAATAAAAATTTCAGATGAAACGGTTCAGCAATTTATATATTCAGTCTCGAAGGAAGTTAATCCACGTTCTCAGGCCAGAATTATTTCAGGATTAAAAAGCTTTTTTAATTATTTGGTTTTTGAAGATTACCGGACAGATAATCCTATGGAATTGATTGAAACGCCAAAAACTGGACGAAAATTGCCCGATACGCTATCCGTTGAAGAAATTGATCGTTTGATAGCGGCAATTGATTTAAGTTCAAATGAAGGGGAAAGAAACAGAGCTATGCTGGAAACTTTGTACGGTTGCGGGCTTCGTGTTTCAGAGTTGGTTTCTTTGAAAATTTCGGATCTGTTTTTTGATGAGGGTTTTATTAAAATTACCGGTAAAGGGAATAAAGAACGTTTTGTTCCGATTGGTGATTTAACGCAGAAATATATTGCCATCTATCAAAGAGAAATAAGGAGTCATTTGAATATCAAAAAAGGGAATGAAGATACCTTGTTTTTGAATCGTAGAGGCAGCCAATTAACCCGTGCTATGATTTTTACTATTATAAAAGATTTAGCGATAAAAACAGGTTTAAATAAAAATATCAGTCCACATACTTTGAGGCATTCTTTCGCTACGCATTTACTTGAAAATGGAGCTGATTTGCGCTCTATTCAATTGATGCTTGGTCATGAATCAATAACTACTACGGAGATCTATGTTCATTTAGACAGGAGTTTTCTGAAAGAAGTAATGCATAGTTTTCATCCCAGAAGATAATTATCTGGTTTTTGAGTTTTTAGATGAAATCGGAAATAAAAAAAACTTCCCGTTGCTGAGAAGTTTTTTTGTTGAAATATCTTTGTGAATTATTTGGCTATATTAACTGCTCTGGTTTCACGAATAACGGTCACTTTTACCTGACCCGGATAAGTCATTTCAGTTTGGATTTTTTGTGAAATCTCAAAAGACAGGTTTGCTGCATTTTCATCAGAAACTTTTTCACTCTCTACAATTACACGCAGTTCTCTGCCTGCCTGAATAGCATAAGCATTTTTAACACCGCTGAATCCGTAAGCTACATCTTCAAGATCTTTCAAACGCTGAATGTATGAATCCAGAACCTGACGTCTTGCGCCCGGTCTTGCACCTGAAATGGCGTCACAAACCTGAATAATTGGAGATAATAAAGATTTCATTTCAATCTCATCGTGGTGTGCTCCAATGGCGTTGCAAACTTCCTCTTTTTCGCCATATTTCTCAGCCCATTGCATACCTAATAAAGCGTGAGGTAAATCGCTTTCAGTATCCGGTACTTTACCAATATCATGTAGTAAACCAGCTCTTTTGGCTAGTTTTACATTTAAGCCCAGTTCAGCTGCCATGATACCGCAAAGTTTAGAAACTTCTCTGGAGTGCTGTAATAAGTTTTGTCCGTAAGAAGAACGGTATTTCATTCTACCAACTACTTTGATTAATTCAGGATGCAAACCGTGAATTCCTAAGTCGATAACGGTACGTTTACCAACTTCAATAATTTCATCATCAATTTGTTTAGCAGTTTTAGCAACAACTTCTTCAATTCTTGCCGGGTGAATACGTCCGTCAGTTACTAGTTTGTGTAAAGACAAACGTGCAATTTCCCTGCGAACAGGATCGAAACAGGAAAGTATAATAGCTTCGGGCGTATCATCAACAATGATTTCTACTCCGGTAGCAGCTTCAAGAGCTCTGATGTTACGTCCTTCACGACCAATAATTCTACCTTTTACATCATCTGATTCAATGTTGAAAACAGAAACGCAATTTTCAACGGCTTCTTCAGTTCCAACTCTTTGGATAGTGTTGATGATGATTTTTTTCGCTTCCTGTTGAGCTGTAAGTTTTGCTTCTTCAATAGTTTCCTGAATGTGAGACATAGCTTTGCTTTTGGCTTCAGCTTTTAAGCCTTCCACTAATTGTTCTTTTGCTTCTTCAGCAGAAAGTCCTGAAATTACTTCCAGTTGCTGTAACTGACTTTTGTGTAGTTTGTCAACTTCAGTCTGTTTTTTGTCCAGAAGTTCAATTTTGTTATTATATTCCTGGGTTTTAGCTTCAAAATCATCGTTTACTTTTTTAGCTTTCGATAATTCATTTGAAACCTGTGATTCTTTATCACGAACTCTTTTTTCGACTTCGGCAACTTTTTTGTCTCTTGCCAGAATTACCTGTTCGTGTTCTGCCTTTAACTCAATAAATTTTTCTTTTGCCTGAAGAATTTTATCTTTTTTAATATTTTCAGCTTCTAAATTAGCATCTTTTAAAATCGAAGCGGCTTCTTTTTTTGCGTTTTTGATTAAATTAGAAATATTACTTTTTTCGATAATTTTAGCTATCGCAAAACCTGCTGCAATACCTACAATACCTGAAATAATGATCGTTATGATGTCCATGTTTGTTAAAATTTATATATAAAAAAGCCTACATTAATTGCTTGAATAAACTCGTAAAGACAAGTTTTGAGCTAACTCACTGTTCAAGTTTCCCCAGCCAAAGGAGGGCATACTATAGTAGCGACGATTTGCTCATTCTAAATTGTTAGTGTTGAGTTTACCAATTGTGAACTAATGTAGGCAGTATCTTAGTTTCGTGTAAAGAACGTTTAATTTTCGAGATATTGATCTAAAAGCGAATTTAATCTTTTAATTCTTGCGATGGTTGCTTCGCCATCAATAGCGTTATCAATTTGTTTTTGTTCTACTTGTGATGCAAATTGCAGGGCACACATAGCCAAAACATCCTGTTTGTCGCGAACTGCGTAATTTTCTTCGAATTGCTTAATCATAGCATCAATTTTCTTAGAAGCACTCCTGAGTCCTTCTTCCTGAGCAGGCTCAACCGTTAACGGGTAAACCCGGTCTGCAACTGATATTTTAATTTTAAGCTTTCCGTCCATATTTCCTAATCTGATAGTTGTGCAATACAGTAATCGATTTCGCGAATTAATGAATTTATTTTAAGCTTTGTTTCTCTCTTGTTATTGTCGCTGCCGAGCAACGAATTGGCTATCTTAAGTGTTTCATATTGCTTCTTCAAAGCTTCCATTTCTTCAGATTGTTTCTGGATAATTTGCGTTGCTTTGTTTAGTTCAAATCGTAAATCCTGATTGTTTTTTTCTAAAGCTTTTGATTTCGCAAAAAGCTTTTCGACTTTATATTCAAGAGTATCAATTATTTCAGCAATTACACTCATTATAAATCCTTTTCATTACTTAATCCTACAAAGTTAGTATTCCTTTTTATTAATGCAATTTTTTATCGATTTTTTTACATTAAAAATAAGCAAATTAATGAAATTCAGTGAATTGTATTTTTGCCTGTTTATCTTCGGTTTTCGCTTCTGATTTTTTTATCTTAGCAAAAATGTTGCTTATGAGATTTTCTTTGTTTTTTTTATTTACTTATAATATTATTTTTTCCCAGACTCAGTATCCTAAAGATTATTTTCGATCACCGCTGGATATTCCTATGCAGCTATCGGGTAATTTTGGTGAACTGCGGCCTAATCACTTTCACGCTGGGTTCGATTTAAAAACGAATCAGAGAGAAGGTTTAAATGTTTATGCTGTTGCTGATGGCTATGTGTCGCGAATAAAAATTTCGACATATGGCAACGGAAAATGCATTTATATCACGCATCCAAATGGTTATACTACAGTTTACGGACATTTACAAACTGCGATTGGACCAATTCAGGAATACATTCAAAAAACACATTACAGTGAAAAATCATTTGAAATTGAAATGTTCCCTAAACCAGAAGAACTTCCGGTTGCTAAAGGGCAAATAATAGCACTTTCAGGTAATACAGGTTCTTCTGAAGGGCCGCATCTGCATTTTGAATTTCGTGATACAAAAACAGAATTTATAATAAATCCTATGTTTTTTGGATTTGACCAGTATTTAAAAGATAATAAAAAGCCAACCATTTCCAGTTTATTCGTCTATCCGATAGATAATACTACTGTAAATCAATCCAGACAGCCTTTATTACTAAACCTTTCGCTTCAGAAAGACGGGACTTATCTGGCAGGTAAAGTAAAAGCGAACGGGAAAATAGGTTTCGGAATCACTGCTGTGGATTTTGATGATGTATCGAACAACAGAAACGGGGTTTTTAATGTAACAGGTTTTTTAAATGGTGATCCGAAATACAATTATCAGTTTAATACCTATTCTTTTGACGAAATGCGATATATTAATGCTTTTATTGATTATCCAAGATACAAAAAAACAGGGCAGCGGGTGCAAAAGTTATTTATGGAGACGCCTTTCGCCCTAAGTATTATCAAAACAGATTCTCTTAACGGAATAATTCCGGTTGAACCAAATCTTGCTTCATCTTACCGAATTGAAGTTTCTGATTATTTCGGTAATTTAAATTCGGTTACCGTTCCTGTTGAATATGATTTGGAAACGCCAATTGTAAATGCTGAGCCTGTAACTTCCAATTATTTTATCCGATATAATAAGGATTCGAATTTTGAAAAAGACAATATGTCTGTTTTCTTTCCTGCCAATACATTTTATGAAGATTTTAATTTAAATTTTGATGTAAAAAATAACCGGATCTATATTCATGAAGATGTTGTTCCGGTGCATTCAAATTTTACAGTTACTATAAAAGACAGTACTTATGCTGAAAATATAAGAGATAAACTTTTTATTGCAAGACTTAACGGAAATAGTAAAAGTTATAATGCTACAACCAGAAAAAATGATGTTTTTACAATCAAATCAAAAATATTAGGACAGTACGGTTTGGTTTTGGATACGATTGCTCCGGTTATAAAAATCAATAAAGTAATTCAGGATAAATGGATTACCGGAGTCAAAAATATTCAGTTTACAATTGGCGATGCTTTATCCGGAATAAAATCCTATAATGGATATCTGAACGGAAACTGGATTTTGTTTGAATATGATAATAAAACGAGAAAAATAACACACACTTTTGATGATGCAATAGTCGCTGAAGGTGCTAATGATTTAAAAGTTGAAGTAGTTGATAATGTAGGGAATTCTGCTATCTTTGAAACTCATTTTTTTAGAAGTCAACAAAAATAAAATCTAAGCGTTTGAATAATTTTAAGTTAATAATTGTTTTCCTTTTTTTATGTGTTGGTTGTGTTTCATCTGCCCAAAGCGCTCGTGTTAAAGGAATTATTTCAGATAGTGAAAATCGTCCGGTTGCTGATGTAAATATTACTGCAGGTGATAAAGTTTCGAAATCTGATATTAAAGGTCGTTTTGATATTTTTATACCGTCAAACAAAAAGGTGGTTTTGGTCTTTACGCACATTTCTTTAAAAATGATGACCTTAACGGTAAATCTGAAACCTTACGAAACCTTTGTTTTTAATCCTGTGATGAACAACTCCGAGGAACAAATGGGGGAAGTTTTTGTTTCTTCAAAAAATAAAAAACGTGTTCAGGGTATTACAGTTATTGATCCGACTGCCATAAAAAAAGTACCGGGAGCAAATGCCGGAATCGAAAATATACTTAAAACGTTACCTGGTGTAAATTCAAACAACGAGTTGAGTACACAATATGCTGTTCGTGGAGGGAATTACGATGAAAACCTGGTCTATGTAAACGAAATCGAAGTCTATCGTCCATTTTTAATTCGTTCCGGTCAACAGGAAGGATTGAGTTTTACGAATACTGATTTAGTGCAAAACGTAGATTTTTCTGCAGGTGGATTTCATTCTAAATTTGGTGATAAACTTTCTTCCGTTTTAGATATTACTTATAGAAAACCTACCCAATTCGGAGCGTCGCTCGAAGCAAGTTTTCTTGGTGGAAGTATTTCTGTTGATGCTGTTTCCAAAAATAAAAAATGGTCTGCCGTAACGGGTGTGCGTTATCGCAACAACAGTCTACTGGTTAATAGTCAGGATACGCAGACCAATTATACGCCATCATTTGCAGACATTCAGACGAATATTAATTATGATATTTCTCAAAAATGGCAGTTGAGTTTTTTAGGCAATATTTCGCAAAACAAGTATTTATATCGCCCCTTAACACGTGAAACAAAATTTGGAACTATAGATAAGCCTATGGCGCTTGCTGTTTTTTACCAAGGTCAGGAAAAAGATCAGTATGATACTTATTTTGGAGCTATAAAAACAACTTATAAAGCTTCTTCAACGCTTACTTTCAAATTGATTGGATCCTTATTTCATACTATTGAGCAGGAACATTTTGATATTCTGGCACAATACCGATTGGGAAATATAGATGAAGAAGGAAATATGAATCCTGATGATGTCGATTTTACCAGAGGAATCGGTACCCAGCTTAATCACGCCCGTAACGATCTCGATGCCCTGATAGCGAATATTGAAATTAAAGGTTTCAAAGAGTGGAAGAATAACAACCAGATAGAATTTGGATTGAAATTTACAAGAGAATCAATACGTGACAGAATTGTAGAGTGGGAGATGATTGATTCGGCAGGGTTTTCATTAAATCCTCCTATTTTAAATCTTCCGAAAAATAATCAGCCATACGAGCCGTATACCGGACCGCTTTTGCCGTATCAAAATATTCGTGCGACGAATTTTAATGATATAAACCGCTTTTCCGGTTACGCACAATGGAATAATAAGTCGGATCTTGGATCCAGTCAGGTTTGGTATACAGTTGGTGCTCGTTTTCAGAGCTGGCAGGTTTCCGGAGCAGCTGTTGAAGGAAAAAATCAGACTGTTTTTAGTCCGCGTGCGCAATTTGCTTTAAAACCGGATTGGGATATGGATATGATTTTTCGGCTTTCAGGAGGTATGTATCATCAACCGCCATTTTATCGGGAACTTCGTGATATGAACGGAGAAGTTGATCCAAATGTCAAAGCACAGCAATCGATACATGTTGTTTTAAGTAACGACTATAATTTTAAAATGTGGAACCGTCCTTTTAAATGGGTTACCGAAGTTTATTATAAATCGCTTTCAGATGTAAATACCTATTCAATTGACAATGTAAGAATTCGATATGTAGCAGATAATAATGCCAAAGCGTATGCACAGGGAGTAGATTTCAGGTTAAACGGAGAGTTTGTGTCCGGAACAGAATCCTGGATAAGTTTTGGTTATCTGAAAACGGAAGAGAATTACGAAAATAAAGGTTTTATAGCCAGACCCACAGACCAAAGATTGAAATTTGCGATGTTGTTTCAGGATTATATGCCAAACATTCCAAGTATCAAATTGTATTTGAATTTAGTTTACAATACCGGTTTGCCGGGAGGTTCGCCGTCTTACTCAGATCCTTACTTATACCAAAACAGACTAAATGATTACAGAAGAGCCGATGTAGGTTTTGCAAAAGTTTTTATTGATCATAATAATTCAGTAAAAGCCAGCTGGCTTAAAAACTTTAAGGAATTGTCATTGGGGTTAGAAATTTTCAATCTCTTCAATAATCAAAATGCCATAACCAATACCTGGGTGCGGGACGCTTATTCTAAAAATCAATATGCGATTCCAAATTATATGACTTCGAGAGTTTTTAATATAAAACTGAATGCGAGATTGTAATGAAAAAACGGATAAAAAGGAAACGAATTTTATATGTTCCGGGAATGATTTCGTTGGCTTTGATTCCATTGTTTTTTTTATTTCATTTTTCGAAAAATTATTTTTTTCCGGTTAATAATGGATTAAACGTTAGTTTTAAAAACGAGGAATCTTTATTACAAATAAAATTAAAGGTTTAAGAGAATACAAAGTTTTTACTTTTGATCAATCTATCGATTTTAATAGAAATAGCTTAAGTAAATTAAGTTTTTCTTTGAAAAAAATGAAAAATAACCTCGATACGGTAAACGGAATTAGAGTACATTTAGGGAAAAAGCTGTCCTATGAAGTTTTTGTTGAAATAATAGATATGCTTTATATAGAAAATATTTCAACATGGATGCTGTATGATGATGATATTTGGATCTTTATAATTCCTCAGTTTAAAAATGAAGTATTAATTAAAGAAAAAAAGACAACTAAATATTGTGGTTGTGTTTATGTTGAGGAATTAGAAAAAGAAAAGAAAGAAGAAGAAGAAGAAAGAGGGGTTATTGATTCATATAGAAAGAACTGGATTGTTTTTCCAGCCTATTTAGGAATTGTTCTAATTAACATCTTTTCATTAGTAAAATTCAATAAAAACCAATAATACAATCAAAAATAGTATATTTGATAATCGAATATAATTTGCAGATGAAAAAGTACTTTAAATATACAGCCTTAGCAATTGTCGGAACACTAATCAGCTGCCGCGAAGAAGTTCAAAAACCAAAAGTGAGTTATGATGTCTCGAACAAAGTAAGTGTCAGTAAAACAGATTCAACACAAATTGAAGTGGCAGATTTGCCAATCCAGATGGAAGGAACTAACTATCTGATACATCCTGTTGGAGATTTACGGGTTTTTGAAAAAGGGTCGAAAGCCCGTTACGGGTCTTCAAGTGTAAATGATGTAAGTTTTACTATTTCTAATTTAGGGGAATATGAAATTACGGGTTATTTACAAAATTTGAAATTTCAAAAAACAGATTCAGATTCCATACGACCGCTGTCTGATAAACCTATTTTAATTCTAACAGCGACATATTTAAAAACAATTGCTGATAAAACACAAAATAGAATCATGGTTTATACGCTTACAGATTCGGATACGAATAAAGATGGTAAGATAGATACAGGTGATATCAAAACCCTTTATCTTAGTGATATTAGCGGAGAAAACTTTACAAAAGTTTCTACGGATTTACAGGAACTTGTAGACTGGAATATAATTGAATCAAAAAATCGTCTGTATTTCAGAACAATTGAAGATACCAATCAAAATGGGCAGTTTGATAAAAACGATGTTTTGCATTATAATTATATCGATTTGGCTTTAAAAAACTGGGAAGTGAAAAATTATAAGCCTATTTAAGATACTAAGATTCTGAGGTACTTAGCTTCTAAGGTTTTGCAGCAGATAGAAAAGATTCTGCCTTTAGAATAAATAAAAAGGAAAACCGTATAGAAATTTTAAATTTCTATACGGTTTTTTATTGTGGCTAGAAAAAACTCAGTAGCTAAGTACCTCAGAATCTTAGCAACTTTAAAAACTCAAATCAAAATATCGCTTTCCAGATCTGATTTTTCTATTTCTAGTCCAAATCCCAGGCGATCTACCAATTCAATAACCAGTTTTTTATACCAGTTTTCTGATTTAGGATGAATGTATATTTTTTCGATTAACTCATTAATGTCAACATTGATTTTTAATCCTTCATTCAGTTTTAAAGTACTTTGGGACGTGTCTGTAATAATGCGTACTTCACGTTCGTATTGAAAACTTTTTCGCTTAAATAAAAAAGGGAAGAAGGAATCATCAAACGGAATATATTCTTTTTTGTAGTCGATATAATTTACCTCACCGATATACTGATCAAAATTTTGCTCAGGATTTACTGCTTTTTGCAATCTTCCAATCGTGGACTGTATAGCTAATCCTTCACTGTTTTGTGTGAAAATCTGCCACATGGCAAACGATTCGTATTCGTTAATATGCCAGCTGCTGACAGCTACCTTTTCCCGATGTGTTTTATAATAATTTAAAAACTCAGGGTTGTCGATGGCGAGTTTTTTAATTTCTTCGAAAGTTGGTTCACTGAAAGTCCCTTCGTACTGATCTTCAAATTTGTCAGATCGGGACATGAATAATTTTTTTGAGAGTAATAAATCAAGAAATTTAGATAGATCAAGGTATTTCCAGACAACGGTATCAGGATCGTCAGGCAGTTTGATGTTTGGGTTGTTAAGATACATTCTGAGAGAATTAAATGATTTATTCTTTAACTAACCTAAAGTTATAAAAATAAACACAGATTAAGGAAATTAAACTCAGTTTTAATGTTTCCTTAATCTGTGTAAATTAATAAGGTTATTGTAAGTGAATCTTAAGATTCGAAAGACTGCATTGTTACCAGTTTGTTATAGGTGCCGTTGTGTGCAATTAATTCTTCATGGGTTCCTTGCTCTACAATTCGTCCTTTTTGCATTACGACAATTAAGTCCGCCTTTTGAATCGTAGAAAGGCGGTGAGCAATAACAATTGAGGTTCTGTTCTGCATCATGTTTTCAAGGGCAACCTGAACAAATTTCTCGCTTTCGGTATCCAGTGCTGATGTTGCTTCATCGAGAATCATAATTGGCGGGTTTTTAAGTACTGCACGTGCAATAGATAAACGTTGTTTCTGGCCTCCTGATAATTTGTTTCCGCTGTCGCCAATATTAGTGTAGATTCCTAAAGGCAATTCTTTTACGAATTCAAATGCGTTGGCTATTTTTAAAGCTTCAATGATTTCGTCATCTGTAGCATCTAATTTTCCTAAAGAAATATTGGCTTTGATAGTGTCATTAAATAAAATGCTGTCCTGGGTAACCAAACCCATCAGACTTCTAAGGGACTGAAGATTTATTTCTTTTATGTTAACTCCGTCAATAGAAATAGATCCCTCACTGACATCATAAAAACGGGTTAGCAAATTTGCAATTGTGCTCTTTCCGCTTCCTGATTGTCCAACAAGGGCAACAGTCTGACCTTTTTTGATTTCAAGAGAAAAGTCTTTTAAAACCGTTTCGTTTTCGTATTTGAAATTGATGTTTTGAACACTAATGTTATTGTCAAAAGTTTCTTTTTCAAGGGCTTTTGGTTTAGAAACAATTGTGTTTTCCTGTTCTAAAATTTCCAATACCCGGTCAGCAGCTGCATTTCCTCTTTTCACAGCATAGGATGCTTTTGAAATTGATTTTGCAGGTGTAAGTATGTTGTAAGCAAGCCCCATATAAGCAATAAATGATGCTCCGTCTAATGTTTTTTCGATCAAAACCATCTGGCCTCCGTACCATAATAAAATGGTAATTACCATAATTCCCATAAATTCACTTGCCGGAGAAGCTAAATTCTGACGATGTCCGATGCTGTTTGATAATTTAAAGAAACGGTCAGTTGAATTTTGAAATACAGTAGTGAAATAATTTTCAGCATTATATCCTTTTACAACTTTTAATCCTCCAATAGTTTCTTCAATGGTAGATAAAAAGGTGCCTTGTTCCTGCTGTGCTTTACTGGATTTCTTTTTAAGCTGTTTCCCAATTAACGAAATAATATACCCTGAAACCGGAATGAATACAAAAACAAATAAAGTTAGTTTGGCGCTAAGGATTAACATAGCGATTATGGTAAAAATTATGGTTAAAGGTTCTTTTACAATGAGTTCTAAGATGGCTAAAAAAGAAGTCTGGACTTCGTTGACATCCGCAGAAATTCTTGAAATAACATCTCCTTTTCGTTTTTCAGAAAAAAAAGCCAATGGTAATTCCAGTGTTTTTTTATACATCGCATTTCGCATATCTTTCAAAACGCCATTTCGCAAATAAGTAACAAAAAACATGGCCAGATAATCAGCCAGGTTTTTTAACAGGAATATAGAAATAATGATGGCGACCATAACCGAAAGTACAAAACCGGGATTGTTTTGGTCAGTATTGGTGGTGATATAATAGCTTAAGTAGTTTTCTCCATATTCTTTTATGTGTGCGATTCCTTGATAAGTAGGCATCACTGTGTTTCTTTTTGTTTTGTCAAATAAAACCTGTATCATCGGAATTAATGCCATGAATGAAAGGGTGCTGAAAAGTGCATACAAAACATTAAAAAAGATGTTTAAAAATGCATATTTTTTATAGGGATATATAAAAGGTAGTATTTTTTTGAAATTACTCATTTATTTTTTTGAAATTTATTTTTTTATCGCACAAAATTAATCGAATTAGGGAGGTTTCAATTTCTTTTTGCTTTTTTTTATAAAAAAAGCCCTGATTTGTATTGAGAAAATACAATCAGGGCTTAAGAAAATTTTATACTTAGTTCGTTATTTTAACTTAATTGCATATCTGCAATGATATTTTGTATTTTTTGATCTAAGAATTTTTCTGCTGCATCAAAATCCAAAACCGACTCAATTTCAGCATTTACACTAATATAGAATTTGATTTTTGGCTCAGTTCCGCTTGGTCTGGCACAAATCTTAGAACCGTCTTCGGTATAATAAATCAAAACGTTTGATTTCGGCATATCCATTACAGATTCTTCACTGGTCAGTAAATTCAAAGCAACAGAGGACTGATAATCTTCGACCATGATTACTCTTTGCCCGTTGATTTCTTTCAATGGATTTTCTCTTAAATTAATCATCATCTGATTAATTTCTTCCAAACCTTCAATTCCTTTTTTAGTTAAAGAAACCAAATATTCTTTGTAGAAACCATTCTCAACATAAAGCTGTAAAAGTTCTTTGTAAACAGAACTTCCGGCAGCTTTTGCCTGAGCAGCCACTTCACAGATCAATAGAGTTGCAGCCACAGCATCTTTATCACGAACTGCATCGCCAACCATGAAACCAAAGCTTTCTTCACCACCTCCAATAAATTGAAGTTCAGGGAAATCCTTAATCATTTTGGCAATCCATTTAAATCCGGTCAGACCAACTTTACATTCTACACCATAGCTTGTAGCCAGTTCCATAATCATTGGAGTAGAAACAATAGTAGAACCAACAAATTGTTTTCCATTGATTTTTCCAGCTTTTTTCCATTGCTTTAATAAAAATGAAGTCATTAAAACCATCGTCTGGTTTCCGTTCAGCAAAATCATTTTACCATCGTTATTACGAACAGCAACGCCTAAACGGTCACAATCGGGGTCAGTTCCCACTACAATATCCGAATTGGTTTTGTCTGCCAAAGCTAAAGCCATAGTCAGTGCTTCAGGCTCTTCAGGATTTGGGGATTTAACAGTAGGGAAATTTCCATCCGGCACCGCTTGTTCAGGAACAATATGTACGTTTTTATAACCAGCCTCAGATAAAGTGTCCGGAATCGATTTTATAGAAGTTCCGTGCAATGAAGTAAATACAATGTGAAGGTTATCTTTGGCTTCAGCCGGAGTATTAAAACTTGCGTTTTCAATAGATGATTTAACAAAAGCTTTATCGATTTCAGCATCTATGTACTGGATTAAACTTTCATTCGCATTAAATTTAATCTTATCATAGGTTAGGCTTTCAATTACTTTAATAATAGCTGCATCTTCCGGTGGAACAATTTGTCCGCCGTCTTCCCAATATACTTTGTATCCGTTGTATTCAGGTGGATTATGCGAAGCAGTCAATACAATTCCGCATTGACATCCTAAATATTTAAGCGCAAAAGACAATTCAGGAGTTGGACGCAAATCAGAAAACAAATAAACCTGAATTCCGTTTGCAGAAAAGACATCGGCTACTACTTTTGCCAAAGTATTACTGTTGTGACGGCAATCGTAAGCAATCACTACTTTTATCGTCTGATTAGGAAAAACTTCATGCAGATAGTCAGAAAGTCCCTGTGTGTTTTTTCCAAGCGTATATTTATTGATACGGTTATTTCCGATACCCATAACGCCACGCATTCCGCCTGTTCCAAATTCCAGGTTTTTATAAAAACTTTCCTCAAGTTCTTTTGGAGATGTGGTCATTAATTCTTTAACAGCAGCTTGTGTTTCTTTATCAAATGTTGGTGTTAACCATTCGTTTACGGCGTCTAAAATATTAGGTGCTATATTCATGTAACTATTTTTTTAATGTTTTAATTAAAGATAAGTATTTTTCAGGAGCTAATCCTGCTGTTCACTATATCTTTTGTGCCGAACCCCGCCACAAAAGGATGCCGTTCCCATCAGGGCTAGGGCATTGCGTTAAAAATTAACTTCCCGGGCAACTTTATATCGGGCTTCATTGCTTTTAGTACGTAAAATAATTTCGCCTAAAAACCCGGCCAAAAACAACTGAGTGCCCAGAATCATTGTTGTCAGGGCAATGTAAAACCACGGATTATTTGTAACTAAAGTATATTTCATCCCTGTATACATATGGTACAATTTGGAAATTCCAATATATCCTGCTGCTAAAAATCCAATGATAAACATAAAAGAACCAATCGCGCCAAACAAGTGCATTGGTCTTTTTCCGAATCTCGATAAAAACCAAATAGTAATCAAATCAAGGAATCCGTTAATAAAACGCTCCATTCCAAATTTGGTTTCGCCATATTTTCTGGCCTGATGTATTACTACTTTTTCACCAATTTTTCCAAATCCGGCATTTTTAGCCAAAACCGGAATATACCGGTGCATTTCGCCTGAGACTTCAATGTTTTTTACAACAACGTTTTTGTAGGCTTTCAACCCACAATTAAAATCGTTTAACGCAACACCAGAGGTTTTTCTGGCGGCCCAGTTAAATAATTTTGAAGGAAGATTTTTTGCAACAACAGAATCGTAACGTTTCTTCTTCCAGCCTGAAACCAAATCATACTTTTGAGCAGTAATCATTTCGTACAATCCCGGAATTTCATCAGGACTGTCCTGTAAATCGGCATCCATTGTGATAATGACGTCGCCTTGTGCTTTTGCAAAACCGGCATGTAAAGCCTGCGATTTTCCGAAGTTTTTCATGAAACGAATTCCTCTTACATTCGGATTTTCGTTAGAAAAGCTTTCGATAATATTCCAAGAATCATCCGTACTACCGTCATCTACAAAAATGATTTCATAAGAGTAATTGTTAGACTGCATCACTTTAATAATCCATGAGTAGAGTTCTTTTAGTGATTCCTCTTCATTTAGAAGCGGTATAAGTATAGATAAATTCATTTATTTTTTATTCTTGTGTAGTTTTGCTTTTAAAAAATGCTGCGAAAATTAATCCGAAAACGGCGCTGATTACTATCGCGAAAACAGAACCTTTTAATAATTCAAAAGTTGAATAAGGATTCGACTGTTTCATTTTGTCAATGGTTTCATTAATTACAGAAGCTGGTGATCCAAATTTCTGCATCATGTTTACCGTATATTTAATCATTAATTCGTTTAAAGTATCTTTTGCTGAAGGATCTACAACGTTAAAAAGGACAATGTTAAAAGAAGTAGAAATCAGAATTCCGATTACTGCTGCTATGAAATAAGTAGTAAAAGCATCTTTAAAAGGAAAAATGCCTTTTAATTCTTTCTTGGTTTTAGAAAGCAAAATGATAGAAATCGTCAGACTTATAACAATACCTAATAATCCCATCCACCATGCAGTAAATAAGTTTAAATCAATTGCATATATTGTAGCTGTAATTAATGCAGATGCAATTCCAATCATTACACCATACGTAATCCCATTCTTCTTTATAACTTCATTAATCATATTTTTATATGTTTAAAATTAATCCACAAATATAGCAATTCCCGCTATAATCGAATATAAAAAAAGCTTTTCGAAATTAACTAAAAAAAAGCAGGTTAAGTATTTGTTTATTAAAAAAGAATTGTAAATTTGCACACTCAAAAATAATTAAATTTTTAAACAAAAAAGAGTATAATTTGTTTACACCTTTTTCTAACCATGAGAAAGCTTCAAAACGAAAATGCTCTGAAACAATAAATAAAAGAAAAGATGAAAAAAGGAATCCACCCAGAAAATTACAGATTAGTTGCATTTAAAGACATGTCAAATGATGACGTTTTTATCACTAAATCTACAGCAGATACAAAAGAAACAATTGAAGTTGACGGAGTTGAGTATCCAGTTGTAAAAATGGAGATTTCAAGAACATCTCACCCTTTTTATACTGGTAAATCTAAACTTATCGATACTGCAGGACGTATTGACAAGTTCAAAACTAAATACGCAAAACACGCTAAAAAATAATAGTTATTTTATTCATACAAAAGCCTTCCATTCGGAGGGCTTTTTTTATGGTTTAATCTGTTATTTGAAAATAACGGAAGAGTTTTCTTTGTTTTATGAAAACAGACTCTTAATCTAACGCATAAATATTTGTAACTTTGGAACTGATAACCAAATCAAGATTTTAACAAGTACCAAATTTATTATTATGAACTACATTCTTTTTGACGGTCCCGTTCGGAATGCTTTATTACCTTTTACTTTTACCAGGCCTGTGGCTGATATTCTAATCGGAATTATGACTATTCGTCAAAAATGGGAAGCCCGATTGGGTTCTACAATCACTACAATTACAGAAGAATATTTGTCGGCCAAATTTCCGATGGTGGAGATGGAAGAAAATGTGATGATAAATGCGGCGTATTTGCCCAATGATACGCTTGTAGAAATGATTTCTGATTTAAAGGAAAACCAGGCCATTTTTAGAGGGGATGATGTAATTGCTTTTTTTTCAACTGATAATCAGGAGGAAGTCGATTTTGACTCGTATGATATTATTCAATACAGTGACGAATGTCTGACAGTTGAACATACCTGGGATATTTTCTCTAAAAATGACGCTGCCATTCGTGCTGATTTTGAATATCTGACAGAAGATCGAAAATCACAGCCAATTCCGAAAAGCGTGAATGTTATTTCACCTGAGAATATTTTTGTTGAGGAAGGTGCTAAACTAGAGTTTGTGACTTTAAATGCTTCAACCGGACCAATATATATTGGTAAGAATACCGAAATTATGGAAGGAACCGTTATCCGTGGCCCTTTTGCTTTATGTGAAAATGCACAGGTAAAACTGAATGCAAAAATTTACGGCGCTACAACAGTTGGACCGGGATCCAGAATAGGGGGAGAAGTTAAAAACGCAGTTCTTTTTGCAAATTCAAACAAAGGGCATGATGGGTTCCTGGGTGATTCTGTTTTAGGCGAATGGTGTAATATTGGAGCAGACAGCAATAATTCGAACCTGAAAAATAACTATGAAGAAGTGAAATTATGGAGTTATGAAACAGAAGGCTTTGCCAAAACCGGACTTCAGTTTTGCGGTTTAATGATGGGGGATCATAGTAAATGCGGAATCAATACAATGTTTAATACAGGGACGGTAGTAGGAGTGAGCGCTAATATTTTCGGATCTGGTTTTCCTCGCAATTTTGTTCCGAGTTTTTCATGGGGAGGTGCTGCCGGATTTACAACTTATATTACCAAAAAAGCTTTTGAAACTGCTAAATTGGTAATGGGAAGAAGAAATATCGAGTTTGATGAAACAGAAGCTGCAATCTTAGAACATGTTTTTGAGGAAACCAAAAAATGGAGAAAGGATTAATGTGTCAATGAGATAATTAGTCAATAAGATAATTTTTTATAAACCCGACAGATTTAAAAACGTGTCGGGTTTTATTTTTAGAGATTCGGATAATTATCTAATTATCGCATTCGCAAATTATCTAATTAAAATCTATCTTTGCACCTTCAAAAAAATACTTGCTGGGAAATTTAAAAATCTGAGCAGTCTAAAAAACTAAAAAATCCCAATGATTACAGTTAACGATATTTCGGTTCAGTTTGGTGGAACTACATTATTTAGCGATGTTTCTTTTGCTATCAATGAAAATGATAAAATTGCCCTTATGGGTAAAAATGGTGCGGGAAAATCGACACTTTTAAAAATAATTGCGGGCCAAAGCAAACCTTCAACCGGAAGTATCTCGACCCCAAAAGATGCAGTAGTAGCCTATTTGCCTCAGCATTTATTGACCAAAGACGGATCGACTGTAATGGAAGAAGCTTCCAAAGCTTTTGGTGAGATTTTTAAAATGAAAGCCGAAATTGATGAAATCAACGAACAATTAACCGTTCGTACTGATTATGAAAGTGATGCTTACATGAAATTAATTGAAAGAGTTTCGGATTTAAGTGAGAAATATTATGCTATTGAAGAAATAAATTACGAAGCTGAAGTTGAAAAGATCTTAGTAGGTCTTGGTTTTGAACGAGAAGATTTTACACGCCAGACTTCTGAATTTTCAGGAGGATGGAGAATGCGTATTGAGCTGGCTAAAATCCTTTTGCAAAAACCGGACTTGATTTTACTGGATGAGCCAACGAATCACATGGATATTGAGAGTATTCAATGGTTAGAAGAATTTTTACTGACTTCGGCAAAAGCGGTTGTGGTAATCTCGCACGACAGGGCGTTTGTAGATAACATTACAAACAGAACTATCGAAGTAACAATGGGAAGGATTTACGATTACAAGGCCAAATATTCCCATTATTTGGAACTCAGAAAAGACAGAAGAATTCATCAACAGAAAGCGTACGATGAACAACAGAAATTCATTGCAGATAATCAGGCTTTTATTGATAGATTTCGTGGGACTTTCTCGAAAACAGATGCGGTTCAGTCTCGTGTAAAAATGTTGGAAAAACTAGAAATTATTCAGGTTGATGAGGTCGATACCTCTGCATTGCGATTGAAATTTCCACCTGCTGCACGTTCGGGACAGTATCCTGTTATTGTAAAAGAGATGTCTAAATCTTATGGTGATCACGTTGTTTTTAAAGATGCTAATATTGTAATTGAACGTGGTCAGAAAGTGGCTTTTGTTGGAAAAAACGGTGAAGGAAAATCAACCATGATCAAAGCGATTATGAAAGAGATTGGTGTTGATTCAGGAAGTGTAGAAATTGGACATAATGCGCAAATTGGATATTTTGCTCAAAATCAGGCAGCATTATTAGATGAAAATGCGACCATTTTTGAAACGATTGATGCTATTGCCGTCGGAGATATTCGTACTCAAATCAAGAATATATTAGGAGCTTTCATGTTTCAGGGTGACGATATTACCAAAAAAGTAAAAGTACTCTCAGGAGGTGAAAAAACACGTCTGGCGATGATTAAATTATTGTTGGAGCCAGTAAACTTGTTGATTCTGGATGAGCCTTCAAATCACCTTGATATGAAAACTAAAGATATTATCAAAGATGCATTGCGTGATTTTGACGGAACATTAATCCTGGTTTCTCACGACCGTGATTTCCTTGACGGATTAGCAACTAAAGTTTTCGAATTTGGAAACAAACGTGTAAAAGAACATTTTGAAGATGTTGCCGGTTTCCTGGCACATAAAAAAATGGATTCGATGAGAGAAATTGAAAAGTAAAATTTTCTGCTTTATATAAAAATCCCTCTAAGAACTATATATGGCCTTAGAGGGATTTCTGTTTTTTATTGTTTTAACCTTTGGGTACGGTTTCTAAATACATTTCTTTTCCAAAACGACGCATTGATTTTGAGTCTGTAAAATAGGGAAGGGTTAATCCTTTTTCTGGTTGTGTTCTTTTTGTGGTTGTTTTTTTTGGATTTATAATTGAGATTGCAAGGTTCAGTAGAGGCTCCGCCTGATCGTCTTCCGGGTCTCCTGATGCCTCGCCTAAAACTCTAAGAGTCCTTGCTCTTTCAGATAATTCGTAATCTGGTTTTAATCCTGCTGTATAATCACCAAAATTATCCTTATTCGTAATTTTAAAAATCAAAGGCTGCATGGCATACTTATGTGTCGGATTTACTTTTGTTTTCGATAAAGATGGTGAATCATAAACCGTTTGAGAACCAACGTTTTTACCTACAGTGGTTCCTCCAATTTGAACCACATCAATATGTGATTTTAGACCATTAATAACTAACTCACTGGCAGAAGCGGTACTTCCTGTTGTTATAATGTAAATTTTATTTAATTTTAAACTATTTACTGCATTACCGTTAAACGTTGATACAAATTTTTCTTCTAATGACTCTAATTGTGAGCTGCTTAACGTATTCATTCGTTTGAGATTATATTGTGTTTTCGCAAAAATATCATTTGGAAACTGTCCCGTAATCATGCTTGCTAATCTAATTGAAGAACGAACAGAGCCTCCTCCGTTATATCTTAAATCTAAAATAAAATCAGTAACTCCTTCTGTTTTAAATTTTCCAAAAACCTGATTCAGTTCGTTGTCATATTCGGCATAAAATCCATTATACATTAGATAGCCTATTTTATGACTTCCTGAAGAGATTATTTTATTGATTAAAATTGGATTTTCTTCTAAAATTGTTTTTGTCAACGCTACTGATTTGCCGTTCAAAACAAAAGCACTCCCATTGTATTCAGCTAAATTTAACGTATAACTGTCAGAATCAGAGTTTAAAAGTAATGATCTGTAATTTGATTCTGTAAGCGGTATGCCATTCACACTTGTAAATAAATCACCACGTTTAATATCTTTCTTTGAAGCATCAGAGTTAGGAATTATATACCGAATGTAGCCTACCAAACTCTCGGATCCTTCGGATTGTCTGCCTAACCCAAAATCAATACCACTATTCTTTGTAATTCCGTTTAATTCCTGTTCTAAAACGGTATAATCATCTACAATCCAGCTAAAACGATCAATGGCGATTCCAATTGGATACTTGCTTTTTGGTTTATTTAATAAATCCTGAAATAAATCTTCCGGCTCTGAATATCCTTTCAAAAACGAATCTAATGCATTTTGGTCTGTAAAACGGTTATCAGCTAAATTAGGAACATCCGCCTGCCAAAGGTAAACCTTATTTAATCCTCTCCAGATGAAATTATTTATTTGTAAATCTTTTGAAGTAGCAACATCATCTTTGTCATCACAGGATTGAAAACTAAATACTGCTAAAAACAATAAAAAAGCCCTTTTTAATATTTTTTTCATAATTCTGAGTTTGTCATGATATAAACGTAAAAATAGTACCTTTAGTTTTAACTATAATGAATGTACAGTTTTTTTACAATATTTTTTTAAACTTGAGTGTAACAAAAATAATACTAATTCGTCTTGAATATATAAGCTAACAAACCACCTTTGATTTATAAAATGAATATGACTTTAAAACACGTCAAAAAACATTAATCAAATATATGGGTTACATGTGACTGATCAAAACCAATAATTAACCAAATATGAACCAGATTGTATTTATAGAGTTAATAAGCCCTTTTAAAGACAAAGTTTTTCGTCTGGCAAAAAGATTATTGACAAGCACCGAAGAAGCTGAAGATGCAACTCAGGAAGTAATGGTGAAGTTATGGAGCAAAAAAGAAAATTTAGAGACTTATAACAATATTGAAGCTGTGGCTATGACAATGACAAAAAATTATTGCTTCGATCAGTTAAAGTCTAAAAGAGCAGATAATCTTAAAATTGTACATAATAATTTTACTGATCGGGAGCCTCAGTTAGATAAAAAACTTGAAGATTCAGATAGTTTGGAATGGGTTGAGAAAATAATAAACCAACTGCCTGAGCAGCTTCAAATATTAATTCAGTTGCGGGATGTTGAACAATACGAATTTGAGGAAATCGCAAAAATTGTAAACATGAATGAAACAGCTATTAGGGTAGCACTTTCAAGAGCGAGAAAAAAAATAAGAGAATCAATGGTTAATACACATAGTTATGGAATTAAATAAAATAAAAAATATATTAGAAAAATACTTTCAGGGAGAAACTACTATTGCTGAAGAAAACGAATTAAAAGAATACTTTTCTTCGCCAAATGTTGCGCAGCATTTAAAGCAATATCAGCCAATTTTTAGCTATTTCTCTCAGGTAAAAGAACAAAAAATGATGCAGGAGATTCCACTAAAAACTAAAAAACGAAATGTGGCGTGGTTATCGATTGCGGCTTCGATTGTAATTTTACTGGGAATCGGTACCTTTTATTATGTGAGCGACAACAGTACAAATAATGTTGTGGCAAAATCAGAATTAGGGACTTATGATGATCCTGAAGAAGCGCTGAAGGCAACTCAAAAAGCTTTGTCATTATTATCAAACAATGTGAATGTAGGTATAGAAAGTGTACATTACATTAAAGAATATGAACAATCAAAAAACAAAATTTTTAAACAATAAATTTTATATAACATGAAAAATTTCATCATAACAGTAATTTTAGCCCTTTTTACTCATTCTTTTTATGCACAAAATGCCTTTGATAAATTTGATGGCCAGGACGACGTGACTTCTGTCATTGTCAATAAAAAAATGTTCGACATAATGAGTAAGGTAAAAGTGGATGCTTCTGATAAAGAAACTCAGCAATACATGAATCTGATTAAAAAACTGGATAATTTGAAAGTGTTTACTACCAAAAATCCAAAAATTGAAGCAGATATGAAACTATCTGCTGATAAATACATTAAAACGGCCAGTTTAGAAGAATTGATGCGTATTAATGATAGCGGGAAAAATGTGAAAATTTACGTCAAATCAGGTGCAAGTGATACTAAGATAAAAGAATTATTTATGTTTATTGATGGTGTCAAAAATGAAGATACAGTTTTGCTGTCTTTAACCGGGAACTTTGATTTAAATGAAATATCAGTACTAACAGATAAGATGCAGCTTCCCGGTGGAGCAGATTTGAAAAAGGCTTCAAAAACCAAAAAATAAAATGAAAGCTAATGTTTTTACCTCAGCCTTTATAGTATTGCTAACTTTAATAAGTTGTAATTCTGAGCCTTCACTGCAAAAATATTTTGTGGAAAATACAGAGAATAAGGATTTTATAACGCTTGATGTTTCACCTAGTATTTTAAATGTTGATAAAACAAAATTATCGCCTGAGCAAACAGAAGCTTTAAATTCTTTTGATAAAATGAATATTCTGGCTTTTAAGACAAATGATAAAAATCAAGCACAATTTGAGCAAGAGAGTGCCAAAGTAAAATCTCTTTTAAAAAATCCTAAATATCAGGAATTGATGAAGGTTGGTTCTGGTAAAGATGGTGCTTCTGTGAGTTTTGTGGGCACTGATGAAAATATAGAAGAGTTTGTGATTTTTGCCAATAGAAAAGAAAACGGTTTTGCTGTCGTTCGCGTTTTAGGGAAAAACATGAATCCAAATAATATTATGACCTTAATGTCGGTTTTGAAAAAATCAAATATTGATATGGAACAATTGAAACCATTGCAGCAATTGGTTAAATAATTATTTTCTGGATTAATACAATTAAGCCTCGATTTGGGGCTTTTTGTATATTTGAAAGATTATGCTGAATAATATTTGTTTTTTCTATTCTAAAAGTTGAGCTACTTGATTATATTTGCGACTTACCAAAATAATAAATATGATACAAAAAACATCGAATGCCTTTATAGCGGCATCATGGGTAGCTCTGGGAGCTGGAACAATTGGTTTTATAGTCGGGCTTGCAAGAGCTGAAATGCAGTTAAACGAAAAAGGATATTACTTTACCGTTTTAATGTTCGGGCTTTTTGCTGTAGTTTCATTGCAAAAAAGTGTTAGGGACAGATTAGAAAATCTTCCGGTAACAGATATTTATTACGGAATTTGTTGGTTTGGAACTCTTTTATCAATTGTTTTATTGGTAGTTGGACTTTGGAATGCCACTATTTTACCAAGTGAAAAGGGATTCTATGCTTTTGCTTTTTTGTTAGCACTTTTTGGCGCTATTTCTGTTCAGAAAAACACAAGAGATAACATGAATTTTGGTCAAAGCGAATAATTTTAGAATAAATCAAAACTAAAAAAGCTCCAATTTTCATTGGAGCTTTTTTTTATAATAGATTTGAGATTATTTACTCAGATACATTTTTCTTCTGGAGTACAATTCGTAGAATTGATCGTCTTTTAAGTCATCAATAAACAAGATGCTTTCTCCTGTTGATTTCATTTCTGGCCCTAATGCTTTGTTTACATTTGGGAATTTGCTGAAAGAGAAAACTGGTTGTTTGATCGCATAACCGTTTAATTGCGGGTTGAAATCAAAGTCGGTTACTTTGCTGTGGCCTAACATTACTTTTGTAGCGTAGTTTACATACGGTTCTCCGTAAGCTTTTGCAATAAACGGAACCGTTCTTGAAGCTCTTGGATTTGCCTCAATAATGTAAACCGTATCATCTTTAATTGCAAACTGGATGTTGATTAATCCAACAGTTTTTAAAGCTCTTGCAATTTTATATGTGTGATCTTTAATTTGCTGCATTACAAATTCTCCTAAGTTGAAAGGAGGCAATGTTGCATTACTATCTCCGGAGTGAACACCACAAGGTTCGATGTGTTCCATAATTCCGATGATGTAAACATTTCCATCAGCATCGCAGATTGCATCAGCCTCAGCTTCGATTGCTCCAGCTAAGTAATGATCTAATAATAATTTGTTTCCTGGAATTGCTTTCAATAAATCGATAACGTGCTCTTCAAGTTCTTTTTTGTTGATTACAATCTTCATTCCCTGTCCTCCTAATACATAAGAAGGGCGGATTAAAAGTGGGAAATCCAGCGTGTCAGCTAGTTTTGAAGCTTCATCAGCTGTTTCAGCGATTCCGAATCTTGGGAAAGGAATATGTAATTCAGTCAGTAAGTCAGAGAAACGGCCTCTGTCTTCTGCTAAATCAAGTGCGTCAAAGCTGGTTCCGATGATTTTCACACCATATTTAGAAAGTTTTTCAGCTAATTTCAAAGCAGTCTGACCGCCTAACTGTACAATAACACCTTCTGGTTTTTCATGTTGGATAATATCGTAGATATGTTCCCAGAAAACTGGCTCGAAGTATAATTTGTCAGCTGTATCAAAGTCTGTAGAAACTGTTTCAGGATTACAGTTAATCATGATCGTTTCGTAGCCGCATTCTTTAGCTGCTAAAACTCCGTGTACACAAGAATAGTCAAATTCAATTCCTTGTCCGATTCTATTTGGTCCGGAACCTAAAACAATTACTTTCTTTTTCTCTGTTACGATACTTTCGTTGTCCACAAAACGCTCTCCGTTTGCTTTTTCGATTTCAGCTTCAAAAGTAGAGTAGTAGTAAGGAGTCTGTGCTTTAAACTCTGCTGCACAAGTATCAACCAATTTAAATACACGGTTGATTTTTTGTTCCATACGTAAAGTGTGTACTTCGCTTTCAAGACAATTCATCATGTGTGCTAATTGTCTGTCTGCAAAACCTTTTTGTTTCGCTTCCAATAACAATTCTTTAGGAAGATCAGCAACTTTGTAGTTTGAAATTTCTTTCTCTAAAGTATAAAGCTCTTCGTATTGTTTTAAGAACCACATATCGATTCTTGTAATTTCATGAATAGTGCTCAATGGGATTCCCATCGCAATTGCATCGTAGATTACGAAAACACGATCCCAGCTTGCGTGAGTCAGTTTGTCGATAATTAATTCGTAATCTTTATATCCTTTTCCGTCAGCGCCTAAGCCGTTTCTCTTAATTTCTAGAGATTGGGTTGCTTTGTGAAGAGCCTCCTGGAAAGAACGTCCGATTCCCATAACCTCACCTACAGATTTCATCTGAAGACCTAAAGTTCTGTCTGAGCCTTCAAATTTATCAAAGTTCCAACGTGGTATTTTTACGATTACATAATCTAAAGTTGGTTCAAAAAGAGCCGAAGTAGATTTAGTAATTTGGTTTTGTAGCTCATCCAGGTTGTATCCTAAAGCTAATTTAGAAGCAATTTTTGCAATTGGATATCCGGTTGCTTTTGATGCTAAAGCGGAGGAACGGGATACACGAGGGTTGATCTCGATTGCCACGATATCTTCTTTTTCGTCTGGAGAAACTGCAAATTGTACATTACATCCTCCCGCAAAGTTCCCGATGCTTCTCATCATTAAGATGGCATAGTCACGTAATTTCTGGAAAGTTGTATCTGATAATGTCATTGCTGGTGCTACTGTAATCGAATCTCCTGTATGGATTCCCATTGGATCCATGTTTTCGATCGAACAAATAATTACAACGTTGTCATTTTTATCTCTTAAAAGCTCTAATTCGTATTCTTTCCATCCCATCAAAGCTTTGTCAATTAAAACTTCGTGAATTGGAGAAGCTTCAAGGCCTCTTGTTAAAAGCTCATCAAAATCTTCTTTTTTGTACACCACAGCGGCTCCGGTTCCTCCAAGTGTAAACGAAGGACGGATTACAAGCGGAAAACCAAACTCCTGAGCAATTTCTTTTCCTTCTAAATATGAAGTAGCCGTTTTTGCTGGCGCTGTTGGTACATTTATTCTTTCTAAAAGCTGTTTGAACTGCTCTCTGTCTTCAGTAATATTAATTGCGTTTACATCAACACCAATTAATCTTACGCCGAAATCCTGCCAGATTCCTTTTTCTTCAGCTTCCAAACACAAATTCAAAGCGGTCTGACCTCCCATTGTTGGTAAAACAGCATCAATTTGTGGATGTTCCTTCAGAATTTCAATAATCGATTTTGTAGTTAATGGTTTCAAATAAATATGATCGGCCATAGATGGGTCGGTCATAATTGTTGCTGGATTTGAGTTGATCAAGATAACTTCAATTCCTTCTTCACGAATAGAGCGTGCAGATTGAGATCCTGCATAATCAAATTCGCAAGCCTGGCCAATAACAATAGGTCCTGAACCTATAATTAAAACTGATTTTATTGATGTGTCTTTAGGCATTTTATATGTATTGTGTAGTTATTTACGATTTTAAAAAACGGTTCTAGTGTGTTATAAACTAGAATGTTGAGAAAATTTTTACCGACAAGGTATAAAAAAAGGCGATACTAAAAAAGTAATCGCCTTATGTATGCTTATACAAACATTATTTTTTGTGTCTAGGTTCGCTAGAAACAGTTAATTTATGTCTTCCTTTAGCTCTTCTACGCGCTAGAACTTTTCTTCCATTCGCAGAAGCCATTCTGTCCATAAATCCGTGCTTATTTCTTCTTTTTCTTTTCGATGGTTGAAACGTTCTTTTGCTCATTGCTTTGTATCTTTAAAAATGGTATCTATTAACTCTTTCTTGGTTTTGGATATCGTTGTTCAAAAACCGAGTGCAAATATACAAAGACTTTTTTTTCTGGCAAGTACTTTAATAAAAATATTTTTAATTCATTTTACTATATTTGCAGTCACAAATATACACCTATTATGTTTCATAAAAATATTAAACTTATTTTAGCCGGACTTCTTGTAGTCGCTGGCGTTTGGCAATTTACAGAGAGCAATATCGGGAATGGAATTTTCCTTATTTTGCTGACAGCTATTCCGGTTTTTTTATACTTTAAAAATGAATTCATCCTTTTAGCTTTCCTTAAATTAAGAAAACAAGACTTTGATGGGGCTAAAAAATGGCTGACATACATCAAAAATCCTGAAGCTGCATTAGTAAGAAAACAACAGGGATACTTTAATTACCTGCACGGAATTATGTTGTCTCAGACCAATATCAATCAGGCCGAAAAACATTTCAAAAAAGCAATCGAACTTGGTTTGTCAATGGATATGGATTTAGCTGTGGCAAAATTAAATCTCGCAGGAGTTGCTATGTCACGCCGAAGAAAACTCGAAGCAACTAATTTATTGAATGAAGCTAAAAAATTAGACAAGCAGGGAATGCTTAAAGAGCAGATCTCGATGATGAAGGAGCAGATGAAGAAAATCTAAATTCTTTAAAATATAATATTTGAAATCCCAAATTCCAATGTGAGTTTGGGATTTTTTTTAGGAGCTGTTTCCTATCCGCTTGTATCTTATATGGCAAACCCCGCCATATAAGGATATCGATTCTATCAGGGCTGGAATAATCGGCAAAGATTAAATTATGGGAATTTAAATTAAAAAAAAGGAAATTTACTTCCTTTCTAATCCTCCAATATTATTGAAGGCAAATTCTCATTCAGCCATTTGTATTTATTCAGAATCATAATGTGTGTGCCGCCTTTAACAACAATACATTTATTGATATATTTTATAGGAAATACATCATCCTGATCACCATGGATGTGGATTACTTTCTCGTCTATTTGATTCCTGTTCCACAAAATAACAGATTCAACTGCCCATTGCAGATAACGAAGGTCACGGACAGCCAAAAATTTCTCGTATAATTTGATACGCTTATTGACCTTTTCTCCAAAAGAATATTTGGCAAGATTCTCAATATTCAAAATAAGCTTCATCGGAATGAGCTTGTAAGCCCTTGTAGTTTTCCCAACTCTCATTCTCCTTGGAAATTCAGCATTGCTTCTGACGCTCGAAATAATAATTACTTTTCGGACTTCGATATGTCTGGCCATTTCCTGAACCAGAATTCCGCCGAAAGAAACGCCAATTAAAACAGGATTTTCGTGTTTAATTTTTTTTGTGATTCGAAGAGCATAATCAGATAATGATTCCTGTGGATTTGGGATTTCCCATTCCAGCAGAATTGTTTCAAAAACGCTTTCATCTAATTTTATTCTTTCAAAAATGGTTGGACTGGCAGCTAATCCAGGCATAAAATAAACAGGAATCTTACTCATTTCCGGGGAGAGGTTTAAGTTTGAGTTAAATTTACCCCTTTTCCTAATATGTACAGCAAATCTTAAACTTAATTATAATAAAATTAGCAAACAATTATTATCTAAAATCATTCTGTATCTTTAAAAGAAATGTCTTGTATTGAAAATCAAATGATTATCTTTGTAGTCCGAATTCTTTACAGATAAATCCCTTGTTAAAGGATTTTATCTCATATTATTTTCACGTTCTTTTTCTAATATTTTTTATTAACCCCAAAAACATGATAAATATGGAACCTACCGTAATGGAAATTAAAGACAATACTTTTGCAAGACAATTTGAAGCCACAGTTCCTGAGGGCTTATTGAGTGTTGAATATTCATTTCAGGAAAAAAAGATTTTTTTGACTAAAATCAATACGCCGGAAAATTTTGAAAATCCGCTAATGATTGATACTCTGCTTAAAAATATAATGGATCTGAGTACTGAGAAAAAATTCAGGGTCGTTCCAATTCATCCAAAAATTGCTACTTTTTTTAGGAAAAATCCAAAATATAAGGAATTGCTTCCGCCTGGAATCAGAATTTAGTAATGCTAATAATGGTTCTATAAAACAATAAAAGGCTTTCGTGTATGAAAGCCTTTTCCAAAAAAACAATTTAAAAAAACAAAATTAACTAATTGATAATTATTTTCTTTATGATTTTTTTCTCCTCAATATTAATTTCAAAGAGGTAAGTTCCGGGGATTATATCTGAAACAATGATTTCGCTGTAATTTGCTTTGGGCAGTTTTTTTACAATTTTTCCGGTGATGTCAAAAATGTGAACACTACTTTCTTCATTACTGTTTATATAAACAATATCCGAAGCCGGATTTGGGTATAATGCAACAGAATTAATATTGAAGTCTTTGTTGCCTAAAGTTTTTTGATTAATTACGCCCACACCATTTAAATCAAAGCCTCCTGAGCCAAATGCTGTTGCATATGGTTCATTTATGATATTTCCTTTACTGTCATAAGAAGCATACAAAGGATTTATCGTCCCAATTACATCAATTATTTTAACGTGTGTTATATTATCTTTATCTAACAGTATATTGTCAGGAAGATCTGAAAGATCAAAAGGGGTTCCGTAACCGTTAATATATTTTCCTGCCAGATTATTAATATATCGGCAGTCGATTCCTGCAAAAGGGCCAACTTGCGTAGTTGTTTGAATTTCGCTGTGGGATGGGAATCTGAAAAAATTGATCCCGTCTGAACTTACTTCCACAAAAGCTAATTCTAAAAAAGCAAACCCCGGACCACCAGTTTTAAAACCATTTTCAAAAACGGCAAAATCAAATCCGGGACCATTGGCAATCGGAGTGTCAAATGTTAAGGTCGCACTTCCGCCATCACCCAGACAAACGATACCAGATCCTGATGTTCCGCCTTTCATTCCGTCTGCTGGTGTTCCGACATTAGCTAAAGGACTATTGGGAACCGCAATATCCTGAGGTCCTCTTACAACTGTAATTCCGGTTGCCCATCCTATAAAAACGGAACTGTTTTTTGCTATAGCTGTGCTGCCAGACTGATCTGCTGCAGGAGCATAAGATTGTGCAGAAATTAGCGATGATGTAAGCAATAAGGTAAATAGTAATTTTTTTATCATAAAAGAAATAATTTAAATGCCCTTACGATTTTGTTAGTAAGGGCATTTTAGTTTTAGTCGTTAAAGTAAAAACCGTTTGTTCCCACACCTGTTGTTAATTCTTTAAGTAGCGCTCCGCTTAAATCATAAATATAAGCTGAACCATCTTTAGTGAAAACTCCGTCAGCAATATAAATACGGTTGTTATTTACAGCAAATCCATATACATAGCCCGCAGGAGAAGTAACAATTGGAGTAGTTGAAGCTGTTGTTGCATTAGCATTGATTGCATAAACCGAACTTCCTACTGTATAATACACCTTGTTATCTTCGATATCCATAAAACCGGCTCCGTCTAAAGTTTCAGGGAAAGTAATTTTTGAAACCGATTTGTCAGATAATTTTACTTTTACAATTTCACTTCTGTTTGTGTAAGGACCTCTTAAAATGTATAAAAAGCCATTTTCTTCTTCAATACAATCAGCGTTTGAACCGATTTCTATTGGTGCTTCCAATTTTTTGGCAGCGATATCTACTACCAATAATCTGGTGCTTGTAACAGGTTCGGTAATATATAATTTGCCATTTTCTAAAACCAAACGATTACCGGTTGCATTCAGATCAATTTTAGATTCATATTTATTGGTTTTTAAGTCAATAATAGCAACGTAATCGTCCATATTGCCAGGGTCTGTAGCGGGAGCTCCCCAATCTGCATAAGAATTTGCATTGGTTACATACGCTTTTCCGTCTTTTACAACTCCATATCTAGGATTTTTAAGGCCGGTTTCTATTTTATCCACTAATTTAAAAGTATATCGGTTGACTACGTTAATTACGTCTGAACCTCCAGCAATGATATAAGCATTATCTTCATAAAAGAAAATATTCTGCGCATATTTTCCAAGTAAATCATCACCATTAACTGCCGTGTAAATATCTTTAGTGAAAACACTAAAATCTTCACTCAAAAAAGAAACAGTTCCCTGTCCTGAGCTTCCTTCATTCAAAATGAAAACCCCATTATCATAAATTCCTTGTGGTTCGTTTGAATCGCCATCGTCACTTGAACATGAAACAAATAGAGAGGCACTTAGTGCTATTAAAAATAATTTGCTAAACTTCATTATATTAAAATTTTAAGATTAAATACATATTAAAATTGCGACCCGGCATAGATCTGTTTTCAAGACTTTCGTAAGCTTCATTAAATAAATTCAGTACCTGGAAGCCTAATTTGAAAGAGTCAAAAAAATTAAAATCATAATCAATTCCGATGTTGGATATCATATAATCATTTATAATTTCATCAGGATCGTTATCGGCTCTTGTGTAAACAAATCCATTATATAAAAATTGATAATTGGCAGAAATTCTATTTCTTGAATAAGCAATTGCTGCTGTAGCTTTATCAAAAGGAACAAAAAAGAGCTGTTTTTTGGTGTTAATATTTTCAGAAATGGTATGTGCGTAGGTGACATTGACTGAAAAAATATTTTTACCAAATTGTTTTTTCCAGCTTAGTAAAGTTTCTGCTCCGTAGCTGTTCACATTGTCTGTGTTTTGAGGAGTCCAAATACCATTATTGCCTGGAACCCATTGTAGCAAGTCTTTTATTTTGATGTAATAAAAAGTCTGGGTTAGTGTGATATTGCTGAATGTAAATACATTTCCTATTTCAGCCTGATAGGAACTTTCAGGTTTTAAATCGCGATTTCCACCTGGTTCCCAATATAAATCATTAAAGGTCGGGATTCTGAAATTACGTGACAGATTCAATTTTAAATTGTACAATTGGCCAAACTGATAAGATGAGCCTAAAGAAAATAAAACAGGTGATTTGTAATTGTCTGTGAATTCTTTTCGAACACCAAATTCATTTATCCAACTAGTAGAAATATTTTGTTTTACCAATAAAGATGCCGAACTGATTTCACGGGTATTGGTTCCAAAACCGCTTCCTGTTCCTGTGGTTTTATTATAATCTACAATCCCGTTTATCTGAGTTGATTTAAATAGAGTATAACCAAAATCAGCTTTTGTAATTAAGCTCTCTGTTTTTCCGTAAGTGTAATCATTTATTGAATTATCCGCATAATACTGGTAGTTTTCAAATATGTAGGCTGTTTTGAGATTTGCGGTGAGTTTGCCAAAACTACCCACGTATTCTAATAAATTTCTATTGAAACCATTGATGTATTTACTTGGAGTTTCAGTTTCTGTAACTAAAGAAGTATTTCGGTCTGTATTGGATGTCTGAGTGTATAACTTAAGAATGTTCTTTGCATTCAGTTTGTAACCTAAATTGGCACTCATCGTAAAAATATTGTACTCACCATTTCGGTTCCAGCGCTGTTCGCCTTTCCACGTGTATTTATCTACATATTTATAATCATTGGTTGAACTGTTGTTTGAAATTCCAATTTGTGCGCTCCATTTTTTGTTGGAAATATTGGTTTTATAATTGATTCCAATTGTATTAAAACTTCCATAATCCAGTTTTAAATTATTCTCAAAACGATTATAAAAGTCCAAATCGTTATTTAAATGTACTGTCCCGCCAACAGCACCGCTGCCATAAATTACACTTCCACCTCCCGCTTTTACACTTACTGAATTATAATCAGTGCCTGAAATCGTATTGAAATCAGTGCTTCCGTTCATTTGAGAATTAATGTTGATTCCATTCCATATTACAGCTGTCTGAGAAGAAGTTGTTCCTCTGAAAGAAACCGTAGAAAGCATTCCACGACCATATTCCTTGAAATAAAGTGATGAATTAAAGTTTAATAAATCGGTTAATAAAGCCTCGTTTTTACTAATAATCGAATCATTGAGTTTTAAAACCGATTGGGAATCGGAGTATTTTTTAAGATTGGTATCAGAAACTAAAACCTCTTTTAATTTGGTAATAGAGTCATGCTGCGCCGAAATAATCTGGCACAAAAGCAGCAAGCAAAAAGTAAATCGTTTTTTAAAAATCATAATTTCTACACTCTTTTTCCCGAGAGTTCGATATTTGTTAAATAAGGCAGGTCTCCTGGCTTGCGTCTTGCTGTTTACCTTCCCATCAAGAAAATGACAGTGGTTTTGTAGATAACAGCAAACATTCTTAAAAAAGAACTAAGCTTACAGTTGCGGGTACAGCTCAAGATTTTTGGTTTTAAATAATTTAAAATCAGTAACTTGATTCCCTTTTAATGTGTTTTTGTAATTAAAACACAACCTTAATTGCGTGCAAAGATAAAGTTAAAAATATGTAAAAATCAAATTTGTTTTACTTTTTAAAAGAAATTCTAAACAAAAGGACTTTAAAAATCTATTTTGATAACCTGCCCAAAATCTACTTTATTTTGAAAAGCATTTTTCAAAGGAATTGAAGAATGATGGCATAAAAAGCTTCTGATAATGCCTGCATGAGCTACTATAATAACCGGATAATTTATTTTTTTTGATTTTTTTTCAGATAAAAAAACAGCAGTCCTTTCATGTAAATCAACAAAAGATTCGCCGTTTGATACCCGGATATTAACGAAATCTTCCATCCATGGATTAAGCTGTTCCTGTGGAATGTTATTCCAGTTTTTCATTTCCCAATCGCCAAAATTCATTTCCATGAGAAGTTTGTCTTCTTCATAAGAAATAGTTTTTATATTGTTCTGAATATATTTTGCCAAAGTAACACATCGCTTCAGCGGACTGGAAAAAATTATTGCTTCAGAGGGTAAATGGTTAAGGATTTTTTTAAAAACAGTATCAAAAGGTTCAGCGATATCGACATCTGACTGTCCATAGCAAATTCCTTTTTCACAGATCGTTTCGGTATGACGGACTAAATAAATTTCCATATCAAAAGAATACTTAAATAATAAACCGCTTCGCAAACCTGCTGTGCTGCACCGAGACAATCACCTGTGTAGCCGTCAATCCATTTTTGAAAATAACGCGCCAGAAAATAATGCGTTATGAAAACCGGAATTAGAACTAAAAGAATTTGATATTGAAAAAAGGAGTGTGCCAATAAAGGAAGTAATCCAAAGAAAAAAGAACCTAAAACTTCTTTCCAGCTATGCTTCTTTGCAATAGGCTTACTTTTACTGCTTGCATCATCTCGTGAGTATTCATGCGTAAAAATAATGCTGATGGCGGCCAGACGGCTTAAGGAATGAGCAGACACAAATAACAGAAAAATTTGCAGCCAGAAATTATTATTTGTAAAAAGTAAAACAGATTCAGATAGTAATTTGAATTTCAATAAAAAAAGCAAAACCAGACCAATCGCTCCGTAAGCACCAATGGCACTGTCTTTCATAATCATCAGAATTTTTTCTTTGGTCCAGCCTCCGCCAAAACCATCACAGACATCAGCAAAACCATCTTCATGAAAAGCTCCTGTTGTTAATATTGAAGCTATAATTCCTAAAATTACCGCAGTTTCTGCAGAAAGAAAAAGAGAAGAAATATAGAATGCAAGAAATGATATGCTTCCCACAATCCAGCCAATTAAAGGAAAATAACGTGTAGCTTTGTTTAAATATTCAGGATCGTGACTTATGTTTTTTGGACACGGAATCCGGGTATAAAACATTAGGCAGGTGAAGAAAATATGAAGTTCTTTTTTCATTTATAGAATATTTTAAAATTGAAATTTGCAATTGATATTGACATTGCAATTTGATCATTTCCTGCTGACTCCTGCACTTTCAAAACTCGCCATTTCGTTTAAAAAAGCTTCAGCAGATTTTAAAACAGGAAAAGCAACAGCACAGCCTGTTCCTTCTCCAAGTCGCAAATCTAAATTTAAAATTGGATTTGCCTGCAGATAATTCAATAATTTTTGATGTGCTTTTTCGGCAGAGCAGTGACAGAAAACAGCATTTTGAATGATAGCAGGATTTATTTTTGAAGCGATCAAAAAGGCAACACTGCAAATAAAACCATCAACCAAAATAATCATATTATTTTCGAAAGCCGTTAATATTCCGCTTGCCATTTGTATAATCTCAAAACCTCCAAAATAGGCGAGCTGTGGCATTAATTCTTTAGACCCAGAATAGTTTTTAATAGCTTTTTCAAGCAGCTTTTGCTTCTGAATCAATTTTTCATCAGCAACTCCGGTTCCTTTACCTACACACTCTTCAATTAGAAAACCAGTTAAAATACTCATCAGAACTGAAGCTGTTGAGGTATTCCCAATTCCCATTTCGCCAAAACCAATACAGTTAGAGCCTGTTTTTGCAATAGTTTCGACAATTTTTTTTCCTTTTTCTAAACATAACTGCAATTCAGTTTCGCTCATTGCCGGGGAGTGTAAAAAAGATTGTGTCCCTTTAGCGATTTTAGCATTAATCAATTTTGCATTTGTTGGGAAATCATAATTAATACCCGAATCTACAATGGAGAGTTTAATATCATGCTGATTGCAAAAAACATTAATCGCTGCACCGCCCTCCAGAAAATTATTAACCATTTGTCTGGTGACATCTTGCGGGTAAGCGCTGACACCATGATTTGCAATTCCGTGGTCAGCTGCAAAAACCACAATATTCGGCTTGATTATTTTGGGATTTAAGGTTTTAAAAACCGTTCCGATTTGAAAAGCGAGTGTTTCTAAAGTTCCCAAAGCTCCAACGGGTTTGGTTTTAGAATCTATTTTTTCCTGTAAAAGGCTCCTAAAATGTGTTTTGTCTTCAGTTTCAGGCTGAGGTTTTAAAACAAAATCTGAAACACAATTTTCAATAACATTTTTAATTTCTGTACAATCCGGGGCTTCCGATTTTTGTTTCCAGTGCAATTGCTGCAACATGGGCTGATTACCGTAATTAGTTGCCGGTTTTCCTATGCAGAAATAGCCCAGTGGCTCAATATTTTCGGGTAAATCAAGTATTTTTTTAAACTGATAATAATTCAAAATCGAAACCCAGCCCATTCCGTAACCTTGCTCTGTTAGCGAAAGCCAGATATTTTGAGCTGCACAAACCGAACTGAATTTTACCGCTTCATTACTGCCAATAGTTCCAATTGTAAACTGATTTAGTACAGATCGGTCATATGCAATGATAAGTCCAATTGGAGCTTCTTCAATCGCTTCGAGTTTCAGGGATTTATAAAGTTCTTTTTGTTCGGGATTATCAGTAAGTTCTTCAGCCTTTTTATTATAATCCAAAAACAGATTTTTAACGGCGCTTTTTACTTCTGCAGATTTTATGATGTAATATCTCGTGGCATCAGTTAGCCCCACAGATGGTGCCCAATGCCCTGCCTGCAAAGCTTTTTCAATCACCTCATCAGGAACTTCATCGGCTGTAAAGTGGCGTGTATCGCGGCGTGATTTTAATATATCGTCCAGACTGCTCATTTTCAAAAATCAATTACAATTACAATTTCAAAAATCAATTACAATGGCAAAATCAATTGTAATAATTCTGATATTTGAATTTATGTAAAGTTAAGACAGCGCTTTGAAATTTGGAATTTAAAAATCGAAATTCTTTATTTATATTGATTTTTGTCATTGAAATTTACCTAGCCTTTTATTTTGACAGGAATACCTGAAACCATCAGTACAACCTCATCGGCATTTGAAGCCAGAAACTGATTCATCCAGCCTTGCAGTTCGGTAAATTTTCTGCCAATATGAGTATCTGCATGTACGCCCATACCGATTTCATTTGTTACAATAATCAGGTTAGTATTGGGTTGACGTGCCATTTTTTCAAATTCGCTTTTTGCTTCTTTAAGTGATAATGAAACATCGTTTTTAGTGTCAACGAAAAAATTGGTCAGCCAAAGTGTTACGCAGTCAATCAAAGCCGTTTTTCCAGAGAAATCAATCTCACTCAAATATTTTTCTTTTTCAATATTCGTCCAGCGCTCATCACGCTCCTTTTGGTGGCGGTCAATTCTGTTCTGAAAATCATCATCCCATTTTCTGGACGTTGCCACATACATTGGTGTATTTGAAAGCTGCAAAGCGAGATTTTGAGCATAACTGCTTTTTCCGGATCTTTCGCCTCCGGTAATTAAGTAAATCATTTATTAATGTTTTGGGCGTTCCCTCCGGTCGGGCTATTCGTTTCAAGTCCTCGCAAAATTCCATTTCATTTCATTTTACTGTGGGCTTTCCACTACTATCCCTAACGCAAATGGTGCCTATGTTAATTTCGGCTAAAGTAGTAAGATTTATTTTTTCAGGAAATTAATAAGGACAATGACGACAAGCATTTCCGCAGCAGGTTCCTCTTTTTAAATGAAACCAGGTTTTAAAAACATAATTGCCATTCTCGATATAATAGTCAATATCTTCAATTATTTTTTCGGTTTTTGGTAAAGATATCGCTTTGTTTTTATGGGCTTTTTTAGGAGTAATAGTTTCAACATAAGCATCAATTTTGTCGATACAAGCTTCTTTAAAGCATTCCGGACAAAGACAATCTCCTCCTTTTGAGAGATTAAAAATAGGAGGGAAATCATTGCACCAGCAAGTATTTTCAGGAGAAATATTTCCGCACCCAAAAGAGGATTCACAGCTCGAACAAACTTTTGTTTTTATACTATTCATAATATGTAAAAAAGGGTTTGTTTAAATTTGTAAGAATAAAGGTAAATAAAAAAATATGTAAATTACGTTACCTTTGTCATTATTGATAAAGGCAGCAGCAATAACGAACAATAACGATGCCATATTCTTTGAAACAATACAACAATCTATGAAACAGTTATTTTCCAAATTTATTTTCATTGCTTCATTTTTTCTTCTTTCGGGATGTAAAAAGAATGAAAATATAGAAATCAAAAATTCCAAAATTCCTCAAAACAGTATCGGATATGCATCAGGTCTTTCAATAGTAAAACACGAAGGATACTCTGTGGTTACGGTTTCAAATCCCTGGCCAAATGCAGATAAAAGTTTTAAATACATTTTAAAAGAAAAAGATGCTGAAGTGCCTGATAGCCTAAACAATTATACAACAATTAAAGTTCCGCTGGAATCAATTGTAGTAACTTCGACAACCAATATTCCGTTTCTCGAAATGCTTGACGTAGAAAATAAGTTAACGGGTTTTCCACACACGGATTATATTTCTTCTGAAAAAACCAGAACTTTAATTGACAAAGGTTCCGTTAAAAATGTAGGGCAGAACGAAAAATTAAATATGGAACAATTAATAGAATTATCACCCGATCTTATTGTGACTTTTGGAGTAGACAATAATAATCCGATGCTGGATAATTTGAAAAAAAGTGGTCTAAATGTGCTGATTCAGGCAGACTGGATGGAGCAGTCTCCACTTGGAAAAGCCGAATGGATAAAACTTTACGGCGCTTTATTTGGTAAGGAAGACAAAGCGAAAGAATTGTTCGATAAAATTGTAACAAGTTACAATCAGGCGTTAAAATTAGTGGCTAAAAAACCCGCAGTATCAACAGTTTTATATGGTTCAATGTATGAAGATGTCTGGTATGTTGCCAAAGGTAACAGCTGGGTTGCCCAATTTATGAAAGATGCTCAGGCCAATTATTTGTGGTCAGATTTAAAAGGGACCGGAAGCGAAGGTTTGTCGTTTGAGAAAGTATTAGATAAAGCCAAAAACGCTAATTTCTGGATTGTCTCAGGCTCCTTTAGAACCTTAGACGAATTACAAAAAGCGAATCCACATTACAGCAAGTTTGACGCTTTTGCCAATAAATCGGTTTATTGTTTAGAAAGTAAGTTTGGTCCTACAGGCGGAACCATTTATTATGAAGTATCACCAAGCCGACCGGATTTGGTGCTGAAAGATTATATCAAAATTTTCCATCCGGATTTACTGCCGGGTTATGAGTTTACTTTTGCAACAAAACTGAATTAAATTGAGCAACAAAAAACGAAATACAATTTTATTTGCCATTTTGGCTGTAGGTCTGCTTTTAATGTTTTTTGCGAGCATTAGTCTTGGGTCTGTAAATATTCCGTTTAAAGATGTTTATACAAGTTTAACAGGCGGACAGGTCAGTAAATCAACCTGGGAGTATATTATAATTAATTACCGTTTACCAAAAGCGATTACAGCAGTTTTAGTTGGGACAGGGCTCTCTATAAGCGGTTTACTAATGCAGACGTTATTTAGGAATCCGCTGGCAGGGCCTTATGTTTTAGGATTGAGTTCTGGTGCAAGTTTGGGAGTTGCGTTTGTGATTTTGGGAGCAGGTTTTTTGCCTTATTTTTTAAAAGTAATCGCTTTGTCATCTTACGGAATTGTTTTGGCCTCTACTTTAGGAAGCACACTTGTTTTATTGTTGGTTTTGCTAGTTTCACAAAGGTTAAGAGATACCATGGCAATTTTGATTGTTGGCTTAATGTTCGGAAGCTTTACCACTGCAATAGTTAGTGTTTTGACTTATTTTAGTACGGCAGAGCAGCTTCAGAAATTTACTTTCTGGTCATTAGGAAATCTAGGAAACCTTTCCTGGAAATCAATTATAGTTTTAGCTGTCAGTGTAATTTTTGGTTTAGTTTTGAGTGCAGGCAGTATTAAGCCTTTAAACGCATTACTTCTGGGCGAAAATTATGCAAAAAGTATGGGCTTGAATTTAAGAAAAGCACGTTTAATCATTATTTTTGCAACCAGTATTTTAGCCGGAAGTATAACCGCTTTTGCTGGTCCAATTGCTTTTATAGGCCTTGCAGTTCCGCATATTGCAAAACTTACTTTTCAAACCAGTAATCATACGATTTTGTTTTGGAGTACATTGCTTTTTGGAGCCATTATTGTGCTATTCTGTGATATAGTCTCACAAATGCCGGGATTTGATGTAACGCTTCCCATAAATGCGATTACGTCTATAATTGGTGCTCCGGTTGTAATTTGGTTATTGGTGCGAAAAAATAACTTTAAGTAATTCAAATCAATGACAGAAAATAACACTATTCTTTCAACTTCAAATCTAAGTATTGGCTATAGGTCCAGGAAAGGAACTGTGGTTATTGCACAAGATTTAAATTTAACTTTTGATTCTGGAAAACTCATTGCTTTGATTGGTGCAAACGGAATAGGGAAGTCAACTTTGCTGAGAACAATCACAGGTATTCAAAAACCTTTGTCAGGAAGCGTTTTTCTGAATGATAAAAATATTTCAGATTATAAACCATTGGATTTGGCTCAGAACCTGAGTGTGGTTTTAACCGAGAAGCTGCCTCCAAGTAATCTCACAGTATTCGAATTGGTTGCTTTGGGACGTCAGCCTTATACGAATTGGGTTGGAACTTTAACAGAAACTGATATAGACAAAGTAAGGAAAGCGATGGAGCTGACGCAAATCGAACATTTAGCTTCGAAAAGGCATTTTGAAATCAGCGACGGACAATTGCAGAAAGTTTTAATTGCAAGGGCACTGGCACAAGACACACCTTTGATTATTTTAGACGAACCTACAACTCATCTTGATTTGCTACATAAGGTTTCACTATTCAAATTGCTGAAAAAGCTAACGAAGGAAACTCAAAAATGCATTTTGTTTTCGAGCCATGATATTGATCTGGCCATCCAGTTGAGTGATGAAATGATTATGATGACCCCGGAAATGGTAATGCAGGATGAACCGTGTAATTTAATCTCAAAAGGAGGCTTTAATGCTTTGTTTAAAGACGAACATATTGTTTTTGATGTTGAAAAAGGGAAGTTTATTGTGAGTTAAATTTGCAAGAGCTAATCCTGCTGTCCGCTATATCTTTTTCGCCGAACCCCGGCAAAAAAGGATGTCGCTTCCATCAGGGCTAGAAATCCTGTTCCAAACCAACTTTTCAATGAAAAGTAAACAAATAAAGATTAAACCTTTTTCAATCCAATCTGTCTCCTAGCTTCTCCGACCACAAAAGCAACGGAATTAGCAATATTAAAACTGCGAATCAGAGGAGACATCGGAATAGTCAGATGATTTTCGAATCTGGCCATAAATTCCTTGCTCAGCCCAACACTTTCTTTTCCGAACACCAGCCAGTCGCCATCCTGAAATACGTTTTCCAGATACGATTTATCAGAATGAGAACTCATCAGGAATACGCGCGATTTGTCCGGAATTTGCTGTATCCATTCTTCTGCATTTTGATATTCGGTGACATCAAGATGTACCCAGTAGTCCAATCCGGAACGCTTCAGGTTTTTGTCATTAATTACAAATCCGAAAGGATGAATTAAATGCAGCCTGCTTTCTGTGCCAACACATAAGCGGCCTATGTTTCCGGTATTATTTGGTATCTCCGGTTCTACAAGAACAATGTTTAGCATTTTTTTATAGTTAAATGTTAGAGGTTAAAAGTTAGAAGTTTTGAAATATCTAATTCTCAAATCGATTCATCATCTAATTGAAAAGAGGGAACTTCTAAAACTTCACCAGCTTTTAAGTCTTGCAAATATACATTTCCTATTCGAACGCGTACAAGTCTTAGAGTAGGAAAACCAACTGCAGATGTCATTTTTCGAACCTGTCGAAACTTTCCTTCATTAATGGTTATCGAAGCCCATGATGTCGGGCCGTGACGCTCATCCCTGATCTTTTTGGCTCTTGGGCCAAAATCAGGAATTTCAGTAACAATAAAAGCCTTACAGGGTTTCGTTTTATATTTACCACCTTCAAAACCTATTTCAACCCCTTTTTGAAGCTGTTCAATCGCTTCAGGAGTTATAATGCCGTCAACCTGAACATAATATTCCTTATCTACTTTTTTACTCCTGATTAGTTCACTTACTTTTCCATCAGTAGTGAGTAAAAGTAAACCTTCAGAATCTTCATCAAGTCTTCCGATTGCCATTGTCCCTTCAGGAAAATCATGCAATTCACCCAAAAGCTTTTTCTTTCTTTTCAATTCATAAATAAATTGACTAAGATAGCCGTAAGGTTTAAAAAGAAGGAAGTGACGATGCATATTTTATATTTTACTGCAAAGATAGTTTTGTTTTATCTTGATTGAAAATTATCGAAGAATAAACCCAAAGCAATGTTAAACCATTTAGTTTTAAAATTTAGAATTCGTAATATTATATAAGAAGAATATTTAAAATCAATGACATGGAAACGAATAATTTAGGATCAAAAAAGATAAACGGAGTACAAAAAGATATAGACGAATCTAAAGGGAAAAATATTTCACACGATGGAAATTCAGAAAATGCAAATTTAAAAAAAGAAGTAGTTGCCGATAAGCATGGAAATAAAACAGTTGTAGAAAGGGCTCGAAATGAGAATGAGGAAATTACAAAAGTAAAAGATGATGTGAGCCAGAGCAATGCCAATGCCAATCGTGGAGTTTCATCTGAAAAAGAAGCAAAAAAAACAGTTGAAAACAAAGACCGAAATTCAGATATTACGCCTAACCGTTATCCAAATTCTCATCCGGATAATCATCAGGACCGGGGTAACATGAAACTGGATGAAGATAAGAATGAATAATAAACTCATTTTATTGTTCTTTATTCCTAAATAACATTTGATTGTGAGAAAATCATAATCTTATTGTAAAGTCTGTTTTGGATAAGGTCAGCAAAGTACATCTTCGTAAATTGTATCTACAAATTTTAAAATTAAAAATATGGCACTTTTAGAAAATAAAGTAGCTTATGTATCGGGCGGGGGGTCAGGAATTGGGCGTGCAGTTGCAGAAGCTTATGCCCGTGAAGGAGCAAAAGTTGTAGTTTCGGATATTAATGTCGAACATGGCGAAGAAACTGTAAATGTTATAAAGCAAAATGGTGGAGAAGCCTTTTTTGTAAAAGGAGATTCATCAAGCGCAATGGATAATAAACATATGGTTGAAGTAACAGTATCCAAGTATGGAAGGCTTGATGTAGCCTGTAATAATGCCGGAATGGGCGGTCCTGCAAAACCAACTGGAGAATATGCACCAGATGCATGGGATAAAGTGATTGCACTAAATTTAAACGGTGTTTTTTATGCCTGTCGTTATCAATTGGAACAGATGGAAAAAAACGGTGGAGGGAATATCGTGAATATTGCATCAATTCACGGACAGGTGGCAGCACCTTTAAGTCCGGCATATACCGCTTCTAAACATGGCGTTGTTGGATTGACGAAAAATATTGCCGCAGAATATGCACAGAAAAATATTCGATGCAACGCTGTAGGGCCCGGTTATATTGAAACAGCATTATTAAAAGACAACTTAAATAAAGATGCCATGAATGCTGTAGCAGCAAAAGCACCTATGAATCGTTTGGGAAGTGCTGAGGAGATTGCAGAATTGGTATTATTTTTAAGTTCTGAGAAATCTTCTTTCACAACAGGAAGCTATATAATTGCTGATGGCGGTTACACAGCGATTTAAGTTTTTTTAAAAAAACAGTTTCATAGCTGTCTGTTCTGCAGACAGCTTTTTTTATGTGTCATGAATGATTTTTTTTTTGTTAAAAGTAGGGGTTCTGAAAATGTTAATTTGAAAGCTTAAAGCTGGTTTTGTTAATAATGTTTTATCATATTTCATTTTGAAACACCATTTTTTGTTGAATGTTTATAAAAAAGGAGTGTAATGTTTATAGTTTTATAATAATGTCTTAACTTTAAGATACATAAATTTGTAATCTTAAACTTAATTTTAAAAATTATGAAAAACATTTACTTCTTCAGGCATTTAATGGCTCTTTCATATTTGTTTTGGTTTTCAGGCAGCCTTGTCGCTCAGACGATGCCAGTACCTGTAGGATCATTGCCTTACACAGAATATTTTACTGGTTTAGCAGCGAATTCTACAGATTATCCATTTGGATTTCAGGGATGGACAGCAGCGTCTGCGCCGGGATCTGCTTTTAATACAAATGGAACATTAGTTGCAGACAAGCCATTAATAGGCAGTAGTTCAGCAGGTACAAGCAGTGGAAACATTCATAACTATAATGGCAAAATTGGTTTTCTGAATAATAGTTCTTCAGATTTAACAATTGGTTTTGCTTTTAATGCAACAGGACAGTCTGCCATAATGGTGCAGTATGATGCTATGACAATTCGTAATCCTTATGACGGAGGAAGTAATACCCGTATTAATGAAATGGTTCTGCAATACAGAGTAGGTACTACAGCGTCTTTTACATCATTATTAGGGACTGTCTATAGAAATAATACAGCTACACAAACGGGTTCAGGAGTTACTACGCCACAAAATGAGCAAACCATAAAAGTCACTTTACCCACAGAATGTAACAATCAGCCTGTTGTGCAAATAAGATGGATTTCAAGACAAGTATCCGGCGGCGGGTCCCGACCATCTTTTGCAATTGATAATGTTGATCTAAGAAGCGACGTTTATGCCCCAATTAGTGAGGCAGGCTATCCAAAAGCAGTCAATGTCTTATCTGAAAGTTTTGACTTTGCCAACAAAATAAATGAAATTGGTAAAACGTATTATGTGATGCTGCCGGGAGGTAGTACAAGTCCGTCGGTGACTCAGGTAAAAGCGGGTCAGGATGCATCCGGGACTGCAGCTTTACAATCAGGCTATTTAGACATTACTGATGTTTCTCAGGAATATATCAAAAGTTTTATAGGATTAAATTTGAATACAGCTTACGCTGTTTTTTCAGTTTCGGAAGACCTTTATGGAAATATTCAGTCCGTTGTAAATAAAGTAGATGTTACAACTTCAAGTGTAGCTACTCCATCTTTGTCAACTTCAGTTTCTTCTCTTGATTTAGGTTTTTCCGAAGCCAGTTATAGCTCTGAAAGTTTAAGTTACCAAATTCAGGGGTCAAATCTTACAGCAGATGTAACTGTTACTGCATCAGCTAATTTTACTGTTTCTAAAGATAATAACACATTTAGTTCTTCTGTAATATATGCTGCTTCTGATTTTGCTTCAAATGCAGCACAGACGGTTTATGTAAGGTTTAGACCAACTTCTGTATCTGCTTTTTCAGGATCGATAGCACATGAATCAGCAGGCGCAGCGGTAAAAAACATCTCTTTATCAGGTATTGGAATCAATCCTTATGTTCAGGGCTTTAACGATGCAAATGTTTTAACTAACAGTGGATGGACAAAACATAATACAGCGGGCAGCTTAAATACATGGACACATACAACAACTGTAAGAAATGTAAACTCAGGAACCGGAGCTGTACTCATGAACGGATATTCTGATGCCGGAGCCAGCAAAGACTGGTTGATTTCCCCAAGATTACGTTTGGATAATTTTAGCCAATTTATATTACTGTCTTTTTATTCCCGTAAATTTTATGCAGGTTCTGAGTTAAAATTAATGGTTTCGACAGATTATGATGGTAAAAGCAATCCGGAAACAGCAACCTGGGTAGCATTAAACGGTAAATTTCCAACGGTAACCGGAACTTACTCAGCATCACAATATATAGATTTAAGCGGATTTAAAACGAATAATACTTATGTAGCCTGGGTCTATGAAACTACAGCCGGAGGTACTAACAATGCTGCAGAATGGTCAATTGATGATATTGCAATTACTGACGAGGCAGGTTATGTCGATGCAAATCCTGTTTTAGATTTTGGGGATGTAAGCGTTAATGCAGTATCTGCCAGCCAGTCTTTTATTTTTAAAGCAGAAGGTTATGGAGATATTACTCTTACAGCATCTGCAGATTACAAATTGTCGTTAGATAATATTTCATTTCAGTCAAGCATTGTTGTTGATGCTACTGATGCTGCAAACAATAAAACGGTTTATGTGCAATTTGCTCCTTCGGTAAAAGAATTAACTATTTCAGGTGTTTTAACAGTTACCGGTACTTCGCTAAATAAGCCGATTGGTTCATTTACCGGTTCTTCAATTTTAAAAGCAGATACTTTTGATGTTGTAACTTATAATTTAGAGTTTTTTGGTACTGATGTAAAAGGAACAGACGGAGTTGAATTTGGTCCAACTGATGATGCTCTTCAAATTGATAATGTTGCGAGGGTGATGAACAAACTGAACGCAGACGTCTATGTTGTTCAGGAAGTATCTGATGATCCGTCAATTGATGCATTGATCCAGAAAATAAATATCAACGGTAAAACGTTTGACAAAACGATTTCAACTTCATGGTCATATTCATTTAATGCACCTGATCCAAATTTTCCTCCTCAAAAATTGGTTGTATTGTACAATACTCAAACCACAACCGTTAAAAAGACCCGTGTCATGTTTAAGGATTTGTATGATCAGGTACGTGCTAATACAGCAACTCTGCCTGGTTATCCAGGCGGAAATGACGACAGCTTTTTCTCTTCCGGGCGTTTGCCTTATCTGGTACAAATAGAAACTAATATTGGCGGAGTGAAAAAAGAAATTAACCTTATTGATCTTCATGCCCGTGCAAACAGCGGAACAGACATATCAAGATACAATATGCGTAAATACGATGCACAATTCTTAAAAGATAGTTTGGACGTACATTATCCAAATGCAAATTTTATGATTTTAGGCGATTTTAATGATGATGTAAAAGCATCGGTTATTACGCCAAATCCTTCTTCTTATGAAGCTTTTGTTACAGATACAAATAGATATAATGCGCTTACCCTTGGTATTAGCCAGGCAGGGGCTTACAGTTTTTTAAGTTCCGGAGGATTTCTGGATCATATTATTATTTCGAATGAGTTAACAGATGAATATATACAAAATTCAATTGCAGTTTACGATCCCAGAAATGATATTTCAAATTATACAAATACCACTTCAGACCATGGGCCAGTAATTGCTCGTTTTGAACTGAAAGAAGATAATCTTGGGACAATTGATTTTGAAAATAAAAAATTCGCAGCCAAACTATTTCCTAATCCTGTAACAGATGTGGTAAATGTTTTGGTAAAAAGCAATTCAGATAAAAACCTGAAATTAAGATTTTATGACATCAATGGCCGTTTGACTGGAAATTCTATTGATGTAAAATTGGGTGGGGAAATAAGTACGACAGAAATTCCAGTGAGTTATTTGAATTCGGGAATCTATATTTATACTTTGACAGAAAATAATAAAGTTATCTATAAAGGAAAGCTTATAAAAAAATAAATCAAAGTGAAATAGGAAAAAACAGGCAGTTCAATTTAGACTGCCTGTTTTTTTCTATTCTATTCCAAATATTTTTTTTACTCTTGAAACACTAAAATCATTTTCTGAGACTTCTAAAAAATACTCCAGTTGCCATTGCTGCGTTTTTTGGGCTTGTTTACTGGTAGTAATATCCCATGGGGGATAGACCCTCGTAGCTCTTTTGCCTTCTTTAGTTGAGGTAGAAAAAACACCATTTTTTAACAAAACAGCTTTTGGAAAGATAAATTGACCAAAATTATTTTCTTTTCGAACACTAATGATAACAAAATCTATTTGATCTGAAAAATCAAAAGGTTCTATTGTTCCGGATAAATTGCGTTTCCATAAAGTGACGAATTGCCCCGTTTTGGTTGGGGTAATTTTTGCTTCTCTGTAACAGATCCTATTTTTATTAATATTAAAACGATAAGCACTATATTCAGTACTTTCAGTTTCCGGATGAGGCATTGTACAATCTAAATTACAGGAGTCATAAACCAATTTCCTGGCTAAAATTAAATCATGAGGAAAAGTTTCTGGAGTAATCCAATTGTCCTGAGTTGTCATTATTTAATCACCGTTAGAATGAAACATTTAGTCCAAAATTGAAAGCCCACTGAAACTGGTTAAAAGTTTGATTGTTCAACGGATTGATATAATAGTTCATGCCCGGTTCTACAAAAACATATGTTTTTTTGTATAAACGATATTGGAAGGTGCTGCTTAGTAAAGAGCCATATACAAAGTCACTGGCATTTAAATTGTCCCCAATTGAATTTCCGTTTAAAGTCACATTGTTAGAAATTAATTTCCCTACAAAACCCCCTGTGTTCAAACTAATACTGGTTTTGTTTTTATTGAAAAGGGCGTAAGAAACCTCAAGAGGCATTTCAATGTATTTTAAACTCTGGTCAATATTCCCTTTTTCAAGAGTTTCACTTTTTAAGACATTACTTGTATTTCTCGAAACAAAAACATAGTTCGGGTTGTTTGTTATTTTTGGCATTGATTCAATAACGAAGGTATTTGGGCTAAAATAATCATTCATTACAGGTGCTGAAGAAGTATTATTACTGCTATAATACGAAACATTAGCAATACTTTGTCCTAATTCGTTAATTTTTAAACCAGAACTTACAGCCCATCTCTTATTGAGTTTATAATTAGTCTTTACTCCATATGAATTTGTTTGTTTTGATTCATTAACATTACCCAATGTTTTTTGGTTATTGTAGTTTTCAGAATTTGCTATTCCTGCAAAAACTTCCAAAGACCATTTCTCAGAATTGGGATTTGATTTAATTTCTTTGTCTTTTTCAGTTTTAACTTCGACAATGCCTTTTTCCAGGTTTTGCAATTCTGCTAATTGAAGAGAATCTTGTATGCTCAATGAATTAGACGTTATTGAATTATTTTTTTGAATATTTTCAGGAAGTATTGATTTATCAGAGACTTGTTTTTGCATGCTCTGTTTGTTATTCGGAATTACATTTGGAGAATTTAAAGCAACAGGAGCATTGTTTTTTGAATTTAATTTGTCCTCAAAAACAGAATTTGGTATTTGCTTATCTGAAAAAGAATTAAACGAGTTTTGTTTTCCTGCAGTAAATATCTTTTCAGCCAGAACCTGGTTTTCATTTCTTTTTTCAGTAGTTATTTGATTAGTATCTGAAAAAGAATTAAACGAATTTTGTTTTCCTGCTGTCAATGTCTTTTCAGCCAGAACCTGGTTTTCATTTCTTTTTTCAGTAGTTATTTGATTAGTATCTGAAAAAGAATTAAACGAATTTTGTTTTCCTGCTGTCAATGTCTTTTCAGCCAGAACCTGGTTTCCATTTCTTTTTTCAGTAGTTGTTTGATTAGTATCTGAAAAAGAATTAGACGAATTTTTTTTCTCTGCAGTCAATGTTTTTTCAGCCAAAACCTTCTCATTATTTCTTTTTTCATCATGGGTTTGATTGTTTGAAAAAGAATTAAATGAATTTTGACTCCCTGCAGTGTATGTTCTTTCAGCTACAGCCTGATTAGAGCTTTCTGTTCCGGTGCTTGAATTATGTTTGGAGTTGCCTGAATTAATTTTATTATTAGAATGGTTATGAGTAGTTGTTGTTCTATATGTGTTTTTATTTTGAGGGTTGTTTGATTCAGTTACTGTGTTTTCTATAGGTGAATTCTCTACAATACTTGATTCTTTTTTGATATTATTTTTTTCTACAGATATTGTTTTGTTGTTATTAACGTCATTTTTGTTTTCGTCAATAACAATACTTTTTTCTATCGATCCATTATTTATAGTTTCAACTCCTGAATTAGAATTAAAATGTAAAACAGCAGGAAGTAATAATCCTAATAACAGACATGCAGCAGCTGACCACCAAAGAATAACTCTCTTTTTCTTTTTAGGTTTATCAAGTTCTTCTTCAATTTTACTCCATAATTCGGGTGGTGGAACACTCGAAAAGTTTTCAATTGATGAAAAAATATCTTCTATTTTTTGCTTTTTCATGCTGTCTTAAAATTTTTAATACTCAAAATTCTTTTTTGTAAAATTCGTTTGGCCCTGTTTAAATTGGATTTAGAAGTTCCTTCTGAAATTTTGAGCAGTTCCGCAATTTCTCTGTGTTTCATTTTTTCAAAAACATACAAATTAAAAACCATGCGGTATTGATCGGGTAATTCTCTAATGTATTCGAGTAGTTTTTCTTGCGCTATCGGAATAATTTCCAGTTCCTCTTCTTCTATAAAATCAGTATCAGGATCAAAAACATCCAAAAAGAAACTTTCTTTTTTTTTCTTATTTAGAGTTTCGATTAATTTATTGATGAAAATACGTTTTAACCAGCCTTCAAAGCTGCCTTCAAATTTATATTGATGGATTTTTTGAAAAACAATAACAAACGCTTCCTGAAAAACATCTTTGGCGTCGTCTTCATTTTTCATATATTTTAAACAAATACCATATAAAACAGGCGAGAACAACTGATAGATTTTCAGTTGCCCTGCTCTGTCATTTTGTATACATTGTTTAATATATATGTCTAAGTCGTCTTTCAAAAATAGGGTGGTTTAGTTTTGGTAAAAATAACTTTTTTTATACTTTTAACCTATTTTTTGTAGATAGTACGTGTACCTTCAGAGTCATTACTTATGATTGTTAAGTTTTGATTATCAAGTATTTCTATAATATATGTTTTGCCTTCAAAAGAAATCAGGTCTTTCTCTGACTGATCCAGAACACTGATTCCTTTTTTGATTTCATATGTGCTGTTGCGAATTTCGACATCATCTTTGTAGGTAATGATTTTTCCTTCGCGGGTAAAAACTATTTTTTTATTGAATCCTATTGTTTTTGGAGTAGCAATGTAAGGATTGTTTTCTCCCCCTATCGTTTTTTGCCAGATCCAGGTATCAATTATCTGACTGGTTTTGGCTGTGTTAACTTTTAATGGATAGGCTGTTGTGAAAATGCTAAATAGAATAAAAAGAAATAGTTTTTTTGTCATGATTGGTTTAAATTTTTAGGAGTACAATTTTGTCTTTAATTGCCTTCTTGAAAGCTTTCACTTCTGTACTTTGATCAGCTGTATCAGTATTGTCGATATAGATTTTTGTTGTACTGGCACCTTGGCGTAATTCAAAATAAACACCGCCCTGATTCGCCGGGTCCGGAGATCCGTAGGTTTTGGTTTGGCCTTTTAAGTTTATGATTTCAGTTGGGACATTTTTCAGGAACAACGTGTATTCACCCCTTTTTATTGTAGCAGTATTTTTATACTGACCAAATTCATAATTTCCGGTCGTAACGTTTAAGAATTTAAGAATATTGTAATCGTTTAACTGGAAAAAGTCATTAACGGCACCAAAAGTTCCAATTACAATATTGTCTTTGTTTTCTGTAGTTTTGTTAAAATAGATAGGTTTTGTCGTTTTAGGAATTAAAACATAATCGGCAGGAAAAGTTGTACCCGTGGTAGGTGTTTCTCCGGTTTGTGGACCATATTCGTAAAAGTTAACAAAAATCTGACAGTTGTTTTCTACTATCGAGGTAATTTTTATACCGTAACCGCTTGTTGGTTTTTGACCTGAGAAAATTCCAACTAAAAAGTTATTGCTGAAATTGATAGTTGGGTCACTTGTAACAGAACATGTATTGGCATGTTGCGTAAAATACTGATTCAGTTTTTCCTGACTGCTAACAATTAAAGCCGCTGGATTAGGATATTGTTCTTTAAGATTATAGTTACAAGGCAGAGGGAAGCCGCTAAAAGGAACAGTCGTATATTCTCCACATGTATTCTGTGGTAAATCATCATTCAGTGAACAGGCACTGAATCCAAAAGCTATAAATAAGCTTAACATTAACTTTTTCATGAGTATTATTATTAGGTTTATAATTAAATAGATGCAATCGTTTTAAAATGGTTGCGTTGAAAAACATTTTTTTTAAAATCAACTGAATTGTTTTTTTAATTTAGAATGGTTACTAATTCGTGAAATTTTATTTGCAAAGATTAAGAACTACGTATTATTGCGTACTTTTACTTAAAAATTAACGTAGTTATGCCGGATATTCTTCCACTTTTATCAGTTTTTGTTATTGCTGCAGTCTTAGGTATTTATTTAGGAAGAATTTTATCATCGGCTAAATTTGAGTCGGAAAAAGTAAGTTTGAGTGAAAAACTTAATTCGGCCAGTGCGCAATTTCAATTGCAGAAAGAACAATTTCAAAGTGAAAAAAATAATCTTGAAAAACAGCTTCATTTAATCCATTTGGAAAAAGATAATATTCGAAACGAGAAAGACAGTCTGGCAATACAGTTGTCTAAAAAAGAAGTTGATTTTGAAAATTTATGGGAACGTCATAAAGAGCAAAAAATCGAAATAACTGAACTGCAGCAGAAATTTACCAAAGAATTCGAAAATCTGGCGAATAAAATTCTTGAAGAAAAGTCGGCAAAATTCACAGAACAAAATTCCGTAAACATGAAAAACATTCTGTTGCCTCTGCAGGATAAAATTCAGGGATTTGAGCAAAAAGTAGAGCAGACACATAAAGAGAGTATTGATTATCATGCAGCCCTTCGTCAGCAGATTTTAGGTTTAAGTGAAATGAATATTCAGATGAGTAAAGAGACTTTGAATCTGACAAAAGCATTAAAAGGTGACAGTAAAATGCAGGGCAACTGGGGCGAACTGGTTCTGGAACGTGTGCTTGAAAAATCAGGACTTGAAAAAGGCAGGGAATACGAAGTTCAGCAAAGTTTTACCAATGCCGATGGGAATCGTGTATTTCCCGATGTAGTGATTAATCTGCCGGACGGTAAAAAAATGATTGTTGATTCTAAGGTTTCACTGACTGCTTATGAAAAATGGGCTAATGAAGAAGACGAAATCTTTAAAAATGAATTCCTGAAGGAACACGTCAATTCCTTAAAAAGACATGTTGAACAGCTTGGAAGTAAAAATTATCACGATCTGTATCAAATAGAAAGTCCTGATTTTGTTTTGCTTTTTGTGCCGATAGAACCCGCATTTGCCATTGCCTTAAATGAAGATTCCGATTTGTATAATAAGGCTTTTGCACGAAATATTGTAATTGTTACACCCACGACTTTACTTGCGACTTTACGTACAATTGACAGTATGTGGGCCAATCAGAAGCAACAGGAAAATGCTTTTGAGATAGCACGTCAGGCAGGAGCATTATATGATAAATTTGAGGGTTTTGTAACTGATCTGGTAAAAATTGGCAACAAAATCAAAGACACAAAATCCGAATATGAAAACGCTATGAGCAAGCTTGTTGAGGGAAGAGGAAACCTGATTTCCAGTGTCGAAAAATTAAAGAAAATGGGGGCGAAAGCTAAAAAATCACTTCCGGAGAACATTGTTACCAGGGCTTCCAATTCTGAAGAAAACCAATTATTAAATTAATTCCATTTAAATAAACAAACCAAAACTATAAATAACACTATTAATGAATACAGATTTCAAACCCGTTTCTTCATCAAAAATTAGTATTTCCGAGTTAATGCTTCCGTCACATACCAACTTTAGCGGAAAAATTCACGGAGGATATATTTTACAGCTTCTCGATCAGATTGCTTTTGCGTGTGCTTCAAAATTTTGCGGTAATTATTGTGTAACTGCTTCAGTCGATACAGTAAACTTTTTAAAACCTATTGAAGTAGGCGAATTGGTGACGATGAAAGCCTCAGTGAATTATGTTGGGAGAAGTTCTATGGTAGTTGGCATTAGGGTAGAGGCAGAACACATTCAGACGGGTGTGATTAAGCATTGCAACTCATCTTACTTTACAATGGTTGCAAAAGATAAAGAAGGGAAAAGCGTTCAGGTTCCGGGATTAATTTTGACGAATCTGGATGAGGTACGCCGCTTTAGAAAATGCATCAAACAAATTGAAACCAAAAAAGAAATAGAAGAACACGCCAAAGAAGCTAAAGTAAATTCAATAGAGGATCTGGCAAATTTAGACAAGTATAATGTATTGCTCGAAATTGGATAATTTGTTACCTTGTAGTAATAAATATTTTAAATAAAAACAAGATGGTAAAATTTGGCTATACAATTTTATATGTAGAAGATGTAGAAAAGACAATTACTTTTTATGAAAACGCATTTGGCTTTTCAAGAAAATTTATAACTCCTGAAAATGATTATGGTGAATTAAGCACAGGAGAAACTACAATTTCATTCGCTTCAAAAAACCTGGCTTCACAAAATCTACCAGAAGGTTTTATCGAAAGCAGTTTAGAAGATAAACCTTTTGCCATTGAATTAGGTTTTATAACAGATGATGTTGGTGAACTGGTGCAAAAGACAACTTCTTTAGGGGCTGTTTTGGTTACAGAGCCTAAACAGAAACCATGGGGTCAAATCGTTGCCTATGTAAGGGATTTGAATGGCTTTTTAATAGAAATTTGTACTGCAGTTCATGAATAGTTATACTTAAAACATTCACAAATATTTAGCACAAAATCGTCAACCGAATTCATGGAAATTTCGTAACTTTAAGTGTAACCATTTGCAGGTTACGGAATTTTTCACGGAGTCGCCATTCGATTTTTTTGATCCTGATTTTTTCTTCTTCTTAAATTAAAAACCGAATGACATAATTGTTTAAATGTTGACGATTATGAAAAGAACTGTATTTTTAATTTTATTGTTTACCACTTATTCTTTTATTGCCCAGGAAAAAATTACTACTGAGAAAGCAATAATAAACTTTGAAGCCAGTGTACCATTTTTTGAAGAAATAAAAGCGGTAAACAGATCGGTTATGATTATTTTGGATCCAAAAACTAGTACATTATTTTGTGCTGTTTTAATGAGAGACTTTCATTTTAAACTGGATTTGATGCAAGAGCATTTCAACGAAAATTATATAGAAAGCCATCGGTATCCCAAAGCTGTTTTTAAAGGTAAAATTGCAAAATTTGACTTAAAAGATATTGATGAAACAGAAAAAGAATATCTGATAAAAGGCAAATTAATAATCCGCGGAAAATCTAAGGACATGCTGGTAAAGGCTTTTCTGAAAAAAGTTTACGGAGGAATTCAAATCAAGTCTGACTTCCCAATCACTATTTCAGATTTTGATATTGAAATACCAGACAGAATAGCTTCCAAAATTGCAAAAACTGCTAATACAGAATTAAGCGGTATAATTGGAAATGACGAAAAGGTTCTGTTATCCTTAAAGTAGCCGTAATTAGGACACACAGTTTGAAAGTGCCGTTTTTAAATCTTCAAACTGAAAATGGAAACCTGCGCCCTTAATTTTTTCAGAAGAAACCCTTTTTCCTGTCAATACAGCGATACTCATTTCGCCAAGAACAATTTTAAGAACAAAAGCCGGAACTTTAGGAAGCCAAATCGAATAACCGAGCAAGTTTGCAAGTGTTTTAGATAATGTCTCATTTGTAGTCTTATCTAAAACAGTTGCATTATAAGGCCCATTTAGTTCTTCATCCTGAATGGTTTTTAAGTAGATACCACATAAATCTTCAATATGAATCCAGGGCAAAAATTGTTTTCCCGTTCCTAATATGGTTCCGAAGCCCATTTTAAAACCCGGCAGCAGTTTTTTAAGAAAACCTTCATTTCTGCCTAAAACAATTCCGGTCCTGATTTTTGCAGTTCTAATACCCAGTGATTCTATTTTAGTAACTGCTCCTTCCCACTTCTGACAGGTAGTGCCTAAAAAATCATTGGCTGGAGGAGTGTTTTCTGTACAAATCTCGTCAGAAGTTTCGGCTCCATAGATTCCAACTGCAGAAGCAGAAACAAATGCTTTCAGCGATTTGTTCTTTTTTTGTAAAACAGAATAAATGAGTTCAATAGGTTTTACCCGGCTTTCTAAAATGGCTTTTTTACGTTTAGCAGTCCATCTTTTTTCTACAATTCCTTCCCCTGCCAGATGAATGACATAATCTGCAGAAGTGATAGCTTCTTCATCAATGTAATCCTCATCCGGATTCCATTTATAATAGGTAATATGATCTGTATTGTTTCGGCTTGATCTGCTTAAAACAGATACCAAAAAACCATTTGCTAAAAGGATATTCGTTAGATATTCGCCAATAAATCCGGTTCCCCCGGTTAGTAGTACAGTCGCAGCCATGATAGTTTACAATATATTTAACAGTGTCTCTCGTGTGGGTATAAGTAAAGATACTCAAACATTCCTTACCTTTAAGGCAAATTCTAAATTTTAAAAAAATGGCTGCTAAAAATAAGGTAATCAGTAAAGAAGATATTGTTTCAATATACATGAATGAAGTGCTGGAGAAAGGCGAAAAACCAAAATCGGTTTATCATTTTGCAAAAGATAAAGATTTTACCGAGGCTGAATTTTATACTTTTTTTGGAACGCTCGAAGGTTTGGAAAAAGAGATTTTCAGATTGTTTTTTGTCAATACAATTAATTTGCTGCATCAAAACACAGATTATTTAGAATACGATATGAAAAACAAAATGCTGAGTTTTTATTTTACCTTCTTCGAAATCCTGACAGCTAACAGAAGTTATGTACTGCAATCACTGAAAATAGACAGAAATCCATTGAAAAACTTAACGCAGCTTACTGCACTCAGAGATAGTTTTAAAGAATATGTTTCTGAAATTTTGACGGATGATTACAGGCTTGAAGTTGAAAAACTGCAGAAGTTTCAGGAGAAAGCGATTCAGGAAAGCGCCTGGCTGCAATTGATGCTGACGATAAAATTCTGGAAAGACGATGCATCAGCAGCTTTTGAAAAAACAGACATTTTTATCGAAAAATCGGTAAATGCATCTTTCGAATTAATGAATGTAGCGCCAATGAACCATTTGATAGATTTAGGAAAATTCCTTTTCAAAGAAAAAATATACAGCAAACAATGAAAACAATCGATTATATACCAACTTCAAAAATAGAACGAGCAGGAAAACTGGTCCAGACAGGAGCTAAAATTGGAGTAAACTACGTAAAACATTATGCTGAAAAAATAGTCAACCCAGATTTGACCCGCGATAAACTTAATGAAAACAATGCCGAAGATATTTACGACGGATTAAAAAGTCTCAAGGGGAGTGCTCTGAAGGTTGCCCAGATGCTGAGCATGAACAAAAACTTTTTGCCTCAGGCCTATGTTGAGAAATTTTCGTTATCACAATTTTCTGTTCCGCCGCTTTCTGCGCCGCTGGTTTTAAAGACATTCAAAAACAATTTTGGCAAAACGCCTAATGAAATCTTTGACGAATTTAATGCCAATTCGGTAAATGCAGCGAGTATCGGGCAAGTACATCTGGCTAAGAAAGATGGTAAAAAACTGGCAGTTAAAATTCAGTATCCGGGTGTTGCCAACAGTATTTCTTCAGACCTGGCACTTGTAAAACCAATCGCCATCCGCATGTTTAACCTGCAGGGAAAAGATTCTGATAAATATTTTAAAGAAGTTGAAGACAAACTCATCGAAGAAACCAACTATTTACTGGAATTAAGACAGAGCGAAGAAGTTGTAAAAGCCTGCAGTAAGATTGAAAACATTCTTTTTCCGAATTATTATCCTGAATTCTCATCAGAGAAAATCATTACGATGGACTGGATGACCGGAATTCACCTTTCGGAATTTACAGCAAAAGATTTTGATCGTGAAACCGGAGATAAAATTGGTCAGGCACTATGGGATTTCTACATGTATCAAATTCATGTTTTGCGAAAAGTACACGCCGATCCCCATCCCGGAAACTTCTTGGTTGACGATCAAAACCGACTGATTGCTTTGGATTTTGGCTGTATGAAACAAATCCCGAATGACTTTTATATCCCATATTTCGAACTCATCAACAAAAATGTCATTACCGATAAAAACCGTTTCAACGATAAATTATTCGAACTGGAAATTCTTCGCACAGACGATTCGCCTGCTGAAGTTGAATACTTTACAGCCATGTTTCATGATTTGTTATCATTGTTTACGAAACCATTTCAAAACGAAACATTCGATTTTTCAGATGAAAAATTCTTCAGTGCTATCGCAGAATTAGGAAAACGTTTTTCAGAAGATACCAACCTGAAAAAAATGAATGGCAACCGAGGCTCCAAGCACTTTATTTACATGAACCGAACGTTCTTCGGATTGTACAATTTAATGTTTGATCTGAAAGCTAAAATTGTTGTAGATAATTATTTGAAATATTAGGAGCTGGTTCCAGCTGTGCACTATATCTTTTGTGGCAAACCCTGCCACAAAAGGATGTCGTTTCCATCTGGGCTAGGGCAATGGTTTTCAAAAGAAGAAGATTGTTAGAAATCAATCAAGCAAAATACTTTCGGATGATTTGTAGGAAAAAATAAATATATTTGAAAATAATAATGCGATACAAACATTCGCCAATCTACCTAAATTTGGGTGTATATGCGAATGTTTATTTCGCATATATACAAGTTAGCGGTCAGGCTAAATAGATATTGCATAATAACAGAAAAATAAAATTGGGAATATTTGATATTTTTAAACGGCAAGACAAATCTAAAAGTGAAACTAAACAATCAGCGACACCGACAGATTTTAAAACTCAACTTGACATAGTTGAGAAGGACGTATTTATTAAACTCAAACCTCTTGGCTTCAAGAAAAACGGCAGGACATTTAACAGACGGCTTGACGATGGAATAATCCAAGTGATAAACTTTCAAAGTGGACAATATCCGATTGGACAAGGCTATGAAATACCAGGACTGCGAGAAAATCTATACGGAAAGTTTGTAGTTAACCTTGGAGTTTGTATTGAAAGTCTTTTCCAATTTCAATCACCGACAGAAAACAAAAAGTATTACAAAGAGTATGATTGTCAAATCAGGGATAGACTTGGAACATTACTAACTGGACAAGACTATTGGTGGACAATTACGGACGATAATAAGAGAATTAGTGAAGAAATTTTTAGCGGACTTGAAACAAAAGTTTTTGAATGGTTTGAGGGTTTAGAAACAAAAGAGAAAATAATCTCTAACAACGGACATCTTCCTTATCGTTCTTCACCAAGAGCAAAGTTGGACACAGCGTTAATTGTTTGGTTTGACGACAAAGAGAATGGAGCGAAACTATTTAAAGAATATTATGAGAACATTCAACCAGCCAAATCGCCACATAAAGACTATGTCAGAGATTTAGCAAAAGAATTAAAAATTGAATTATGACGACAAAAGCCCGAACCGCTAACAGCCGTTTGGCGAGATTGCGAGTTTTGTAGTAAATTCAGGTTTACATTTCGCAAGAAATTTTATCTTTAACCGAAAATAATCGGTTCCGAAGTTCACAACCTCGCCAAGCGCCAAAACGTTACCCAACTCTGGTGCTCGTTTGCAACGAGTCCCCACTTTTCTTAAGATTAAAGTTGTACGTTTGCAACGCGGTTCCTAAACGATAAGCGTTTTAAAGTATTTCCTATTACGTCAATCTATCTAAAAAGCCGCTTTGCAAAAGATTACCAGATTATTTAAGTATCCCCGCCTTATAAGTTGCAATCGCCCGATCTCTTGCAAACGCATGATCAATCATTGGTTCGTTGTATCCCAAATCAAATTCAGGAATCCATTTACGGATGTAGATTCCTTTCTCGTCAAATTTCTTTTGTTGGATCTCGGGATTAAAAACCCTGAAATACGGAGCGGCATCACAGCCGGTTCCTGCAGCCCATTGCCAGTTTCCTACGTTTGAGGCTAATTCGAAATCAAGTAATTTTTCAGCAAAATAGGCTTCGCCCCATTGCCAGTTAATCAATAAATGTTTGCATAAAAAACTTGCCACGACCATACGCACGCGATTGTGCATGTATCCGGTTTCATTGAGTTGTCTCATTCCGGCATCGACCATTGGATAGCCCGTTGTTCCGGAACACCAGCGTTTGAAATCATCTTCGTTATTGAGCCACTGAATGCCGTCATAAGCCGATTTGAAATTGTGATTGACGCAATTCGGAAAACTAAACAGAATCTGAATAAAGAATTCTCTCCAGATCAATTCGCTTAGAAAGGTCTGATTTTTTCGGTTTGCCCAATTCACTAATTTCCTAATACTAACTGTTCCAAAGCGTAAATGTGGCGACAGATACGAAGTGCTGTCTAAAGCCGGAAAATCGCGGGTTTCTTTGTAATAGGCAATTTGGGTCAGGTTATGAGGTTGTACTTTTATAGCACTTCTTTCAAAACCAATGGTAGACAAATCCGGAAAAGGAAACTTGTTTTTTGCAAAATTTGAAAAGTAAGATTTCGTATCATATTCAGTTGCTGAACCTGAAAGATGATATTTCTCCAGCCATTTGTTTTTGTAAGGTGTGTAGACCGTATAAGGAAGTCCGTCTGCTTTTGTAATTTCTTTTTCTTCAAAAATCACATGATCTTTATAAGTGAAGGACTCAATATTGTTTTCTTTTAATAATTGAGTAATTAACACATCACGCTTAATGGCAAAAGGTTCGTAATCTTTGTTGAAGAAAACCTTTTGAATATCAAATTCTTCGATGAGGGATTTCCAGACGTTTTTGGTATTTCCTTTTTTAATTAAAATGGAAGATTCTAAAGTATTCAATTCATTATTTACCTTCTCAAGTGATTCATAAATAAAACTGACTCTGGCATCATTTTTTGGAAGATTATCCAGAATTTCATCGTCAAAAATGAAAAGCGGAATTACAGGAAAATCAGATTGCAAAGCATGAAACAATCCTGTATTGTCTTCTAAGCGTAAATCACGTCGGAACCAGAAAAAGGAGACTTTTTGTTTCATTTTACTTTTGAATTGAACAATTCGTCTATTTTGGTACGACGAAAATCAAAGATGCCATTGACCTTTTTATTTACAACTAATTTATTCATAATTTGCCCAAGAAATCCAAAAGGGATGGCATAATGTACAATGTCTGTCATTTTAGTTCCGCCATTTTCTCCCGGTTCAAAAAAGTGTTTGTGATGCCATAAAGCGTAAGGGCCGAAACGCTGTTCGTCTATGAAATACTGGTTTTCCTGAGAAACGGTAATGACGGTTACCCAATTGATTTTAATTCCGAACAAAGGTTTCAACGTATAGGTTATGATTTGCCCGGGATACATGCGCTTTCCATCAAAATCCTGGATCTCGAAGCTCATATCATTCGGGGTGATGGTTTGAAGGTTTTTTGGACTCGAAAAAAAGTCCCAGCAATCTTCAATGGTAGCGTTAAGATGCTGAATTGTTTCTATTTTATAGATTTTCATAGACTTGCCTTAGAGAAAAAAGTTCTTATTTACGGATGCGTTAGGGGTTGCAGTGGAGCTCTTTTTGTGGCATGCTTAAATATCTTTGATTAACGTTCGCCTCTGCCACAAAAAAGCGGGAACGGAAAACCCGACCCTTGGGGAACGCCCAAATTCTGCTACATTTTATAGTATTTGAAAGGGACGAATAACATTCCGAAACACTCTCCGTGTTCTTTTCCTAAATGTTTATGGTGAATTTTATGTGCTTTTCGGAGACCAACAAGATATCTGTTTTTGGTGTTTTTAAACCATTTAAATCGCTGGTGAATCAATACATCGTGAATCAAAAAATAGCATATTCCGTAGGTGGTAATGCCACATGCTACGAAAAACAGATAATTGAAACCGCCCTTGACTCCAAAGTAAAAGAGAATAATACTTGGAATGGCGAAAATCACAAAGAAGATATCGTTGCGTTCAAAAGTATGTTCGTATTTTGGCTGGTGATGATCTGCGTGAAAATACCACATTAGCCCATGCATAATGTACTTGTGCGTAAGCCAGGTAACGCATTCCATGAACAGAAAAACACCTAAAAAGATTAAAAAAGAAATCATTTTACTTTATTTTTTAGACTAATTTTAATTTGTAAGTTACAAAAGACTGAGCCAAAAGACCTGCTTTAGTGTAATTTGAAACCCTGATTCTTGAATTTCCAATTTCCGAACAGGGCGTATTTTTGAGTTTTTTTAATAGTTTTTTGTAATATATAAAAGCAGTGTAAACGCCAAATTTAGCTTCAATGGGCAGTTTTACGATTCCCTGATAAGCAGCTTTGAAATCTTCTTCGATTTCGTTGATGATAGCGGTTTTTGCATTTTCATCGAACGAATTCAAATTGACACCCGGGAAGTAATTTCGGTTTAAAACCAGGTTATCATCTTTTAAATCCCGAAGGAAATTGACTTTTTGAAAAGCCGATCCTAATCGCATCGCTTCATTTTTCAGCTGCTCATACTTTTGATTGTTTCCTTTTACGAAAACTTTAAGACACATTAAGCCTACAACATCAGCTGAACCGTAAATGTAATCTTCGTATTCGGTCTGGGTATTATAATTTGATTTGATAAGATCCAGTTTCATGCTTTTTAGAAAGGCCTGAATTAAATCGTCGGTAATATTGTATTGTTTTACGGTATGCTGAAAAGAATTAAGAATAGGGTTAAGGCTAATTCCTAACTGCATTGCTTTGTAATATTCTTTTTCGAAATCGTCAATAAGATACTCTTTTTCATAATCATGAAAAGAATCTACAATTTCGTCAGCAAAACGCACAAAGCCATAAATGCTGTAAATGGCATCGCGAATGCTTGGTGCCAGCATGTGTACGGCGAGCGAAAAAGAAGTGCTGTAGTTTTTGGTAACCAGCTTACTGCATTTGAAAGAAACGGTGTCGAATAGTGATTTCATTTTTTAAGATCTAAGTGATTTTTGAATTAACTCAGCAACCAGTTTTCCTGAAATTAAAGCAGGCGGAACCCCTGGGCCAGGAACTGTTAATTGTCCTGTAAAATATAAGTTACGAACTTTTTTGCTTTTTAGTTTTGGCCTCAAAAAAGCGGTTTGTAATAAGGTATTTGCCATTCCGTAAGCATTTCCTTTGTAGGCATTGTAATCTGCTACAAAGTCGTTTTTACAGAATGATTTCTTAAATATAATGTTATTTTTTATTTTTTGTTGTGTAATCTGCTCAAAACGAGTAATAATCTTCTCAAAATATTTTTCCCTAAGTGCTTCACTGTCATTTATTCCGGGAGCTAACGGAATTAAAAAAAAGCCGGTTTCCATTCCGTCAGGAGCTGCTGTCGAATCTGTTTTTGATGGGAAATTAGCATAGAACAATGGCGCTTCAGGCCACTTTGGGTCGTCATAAATATCAGCGGCATGCTGATTGAAATCTACATCAAAGAATAATGCGTGGTGTGTAATGTTTTCTATTTTTTTATCGAAACCTACAAAAAACAGAAGGGACGAAGGCGCAAAAACACGTTTCTCCCAATAGTTTTCAGAGTAAACACGGTATTCTTTTTCTAATAAAGTTTCTGTATGCTGGTAATCGGCACCGCTTAAAACGATGTCAGATTTGATTGTTTTTCCGTCAATTATAATTGCGGTAGCGGTTTTATTTTCGACTATTATTTTTTCTATTGAAGAATTTGTTTTTATGGTAACTCCAAGTTCCAAGGCTAATTTTTCGATTCCGCGCACGACATCAAACATTCCGGTTTTGGGATGCCAGGTTCCCAAGCCAAAATCGGCATAATTCATAAAATTGTAAAACGAAGGAGTGTTTGAAGGTTTAGCCCCTAAAAAAAGAACCGGAAATTCCAAAATCTGAATTAATCTTTCGCTTTTGAATTCTTTTCGGATATCAGAACTGACGTTGCTAAGAAACTGATTGAGTTTTAAAATCGTTTTTGGTGTAATCAATTCCAAAGGAGAAATTCCGGGACGATATACCAGATCTTTTATAGCAATATCATAATTGCTTTTAGCCTGATTGATGAAAGTCTGAAGCTTTTGGCCACTTCCTTTTTCAACGTTTTCAAAAGTAGATTTGATAGCTTCAAGATTGTCGTAAATATTGATAAAATCATTAATCCCAAAATAAACACGATACGCCGGATTTAGTTTTAAAAGTTCATAATAATCAGATTGACTTTTGTCGAAATCATTGAAGAAACGTTCAAAAACATCGGGCATCCAGTACCAGCTTGGCCCCATATCAAACGTAAAACCATTGCTTTTAAATTGTCTTGCCCTTCCGCCAATTGAATCGTTTTTTTCGTAGATAGTTATGGCATGCCCCTGTTGTGCCAGATAGCATGAAGCTGCTAGAGCAGAAAACCCGGAGCCTATTATGGAGATAGTTTTTTTCATTTGTCTAACAAATGTACAAAAACTTTAAACAAAAATTATATTTTCTGAATTGTTTCTTCCATCGAATTAAAAACAAAGGTTCTTTCGGATAAGTTTTTTCTTTCAATATTCTCTGTCATTTTTCCAACCAGCCAGATTTCATTGCTCTTTAAGAGTAATTTCTGTTCCATTGTTTTTACATACTGGTTCACAACATTACGATCGGGTTGGACAGTCATAAAGGTAACAAAGGTAATCTTATTGAAATGTTTAGTAAGGTCCTCCAGATTTTCAATAGGCATGCTTTCACCCAAATAAATGGTTTTGTAACCTTGAAGTAAAATTTCATATTGAAGATACAGCAATCCGATCTGGTGAATCTCATTTAGCGGTAACGAGAGCACAAAAACTTTATCAGTTTTGGCAGGTTTCAGAATTTGAAGCCCTTCTGTATAAATTAATATTTTTTGTTTGATCAGATGGCTCATGAAATGTTCATTTGCCGGACTGATGGTTTGTGACTGCCATAAAAGTCCTAATTCTTTCAACAGTGGAAGAAAATGCTCCTTAAAAACCTGCTGAAATGATTTTTCAGAAATCAACCAGTCAAAAGTGTTGAAAAAAATTTCCTGATCAAAATTCATCATAGACATTTTGAAGGAATTGATGGCGTAGTTCTGTGAATTTTTCATGGAAATAATTTCACGAACCAGCTGTGGAATTTTTTCTTCAGGGAAAGTAGCTATTTTCGATATTTTGTAACCGTATTCATGAAGTAATGTTATGTTTAGCAGCTTTTGCAGACTGGTTAAATTATAAAGCCGGATATTGGTATCAGTTCGCATAGGTTCAAGAATATTATATCTTTTTTCCCATATGCGAATAGTATGTGCTTTTATTCCGGATAAGTTTTCCAGATCTTTTATACTGAAAACGGTCTTTATGTTGTCTATCATTTTTTGTTATTGGATAAACAAAAATAGAATAAAATCCGAGATAACATTTAAAACCTGATTAAAATGATAGATTTTAGAAATTTACCCGCTCAATATTGTTTAATAAATCTAAATGCAAAATTGTGCTGAAACCGTCTTTGCTTCGGTTGTACATGGTTTTGAATTTGGCTCCATATACAATTTCATTAAACGTATAAGAAGTCCTGGCAGCAACGGTATTGCTGAAGATATCGTCGAAAGTGCTAATGAATACTAAAATTTCACCATGAATTTTGTTAAAATCCTCTTCACTGAAATTATACAAAGGACTGTTTTCTGTAATAGGATGAACCAATGTCCAGCTTAACGAAAGAGCATTAATCCTGTCCAGTTCTTAATCCAGATTGTAAAATTTATTGGTCATTATTCCATTTTCTTCTACCGTCATCCCAAGGGTTACTTTAGCTGTTGCATCTGTAAAATTGGTGTTTTTAAAAGGAACTAAACGAATCATTAAACCTTTGCCATTCTTGTAAGGGGCAATTAAAGCATTGTGTGAAAATTTTAAAAAAGCAGTTGGTTTGCTGAATCTTCCAAAGAACAAACCCGTCGCAATAGCAAAACTTAAAAGTCCGATTAAGGCTTCGGCAGCAGAAAGGGCACTGGTTAAAAATCCTTTTGGGCTGATATGTCCGTAGCCAACAGTTGTAAAAGTCTGGGCACTAAAAAAATAAGCCTGACCAAATTGCGTCCATATGCTTTGGGATTGTTCAATTCCGTCCAGATGTTCAATTCCGATTGCATAATAAAGAATCGCGAAAACAAAATTAATGGTAATATAAAAGAGCAGCAGAATGAGCATGAATTTCCAGTAGGGCATATCAATCATGGTATGGTACCAGCTGATTCTGCGTAATAAGTGCATGCCTCTTTTTTCGATATTCGGGGTTCCGTTTTTGTTTACGAATCTTCCGCCGTAGCTGTTTGCATTGGTGCCGAAACCTGAGTTTTGATCTGTTTGGGCATTATTGTTTATTTTTCTTAAAAGAGCCATTCGTTTTTTATTTTGGATCAAATGTAAGGATTAGGTTGATAAGACCCTTTTTTATATAAAAAAAGCAATCTGTAAAAGTAAATTCTACAGATTGCCTGATATGATTGGTTATTGATGTTTTTATTTACAGAAAGTAGCTCTGTTTTTAATAGCGCTCTGGCTGCCTAATTCTATGGCTTTAGAGAAATCTTTACAGCAATTCTTTTTGTCGCCCGATTTGTTATAAGCTAATGCTCTAAGATTATAAGCTACATAATCTTTTGGATTCAACATAATAGAATAAGAACAATCTTTTATGACATCTGCATAGTTTAACAATTTATAATTAACATTAGCCCTGCCGGTAAAAGCTCCTGCATTCATGTTGTCTAATTCGATAGTTTTGTTAAAATCTGCTAAAGCTCCTGGTAAATCGTTCAGCTTGAATTTAGCAACACCTCTGTTTTGATAGGCTTCTACAAATTTTGAATTCATACTGATAGCCTTAGTGTAGTCAGCAATGGCTCCTTTTGTGTTTCCTGCTTCGGCTTTTTTCATCGCTTTATCGAAATAAGCAGTTGCAGATTGTGACCATACTGAACCGGCCGCCATAAAAAATAAAGTAAGTAAAATGTTTTTCATAAAAACTAATTTGGGGTTAATTGATATTGTTAAACGAATATAGAATATTTCTTTTGTAAGAGAACTTGTTTTGGTTCAAAAATAGGATAAAAAGAAGAAATAAATTTATACTTTGAGTTATTTAAATGATAATCAGCCGTTAAAAAATGACAACTAATTTATTTTCAAATAAAAAGTCTTCTATTTTTTACAAATTAAATCTCAAAATCCGACTGTTAAATTTTTAATGAACCAAAGAAAACGTTTTCGTTTGTTTTTAGTTGTTAAACCTTATTAAAATTTATTTTTTTGTTTCAATTCTTTGCTTACTTTCGCAACCAAATGAGAAGAATAATTGTATTTCTGGTATTCATGAATTTCCTTCTGCTGGGCGGAGGGCAATATATCAGTGCCGGTACACACCAAAATTCTCCTGCTCATAACTATGAGCATAAACATCGTGTAAAGTACATCACACACGAGCAGGGAACTTCTATAATTGAAGAAGCTGACGTTGATCTGGATGAGGAATTCCAAGGTGGTGATGCTCTTAAAAGTGATTTAAGCGGTAAAGCTTTTGCTGCAAATTATAGTCTGCTTGATAATTGGTATCTGACATTCTCAGATCAGATTACGGTTAATTATCACAGTCATTTCAAATTCTTCGTGCCATTCTGTGGCTATTCAAATCCTATTTACATTACGCAGCGCGTTTTAAGAATCTGATAAATATCTATACATCGGTTGCCTGAGTTATGTGCATATTCATATCTCGTGATGTATATTTTATTTCTTCACATGGGACAGTTCTGTTCTGACTATGGTTACTGATGCTTTTTACCTCTAAAGGAATCTTTGCATTCCAAGCATTCAATCGCTTAATTTCCATACTTAAATCATGAAAAGAATTGTTCTCACAGGCTTAATTGCCCTGGTGTGCCTAACCAGTTGTACATCTAAAAAAGAAGAAAAAGAGGAAGCGGAAAAATTTACAGTAACAAATCCTGTAAAAATTGACACTTCGTTTACCAAAGAGTATGTTTCACAGATTCGCTCTGTACGAAACATCGAAATCCGTGCCCAGGAAAAAGGGTTTTTGCAAAATATTTATGTGGATGAAGGTCAGTTCGTAAAAGCCGGTCAGCTATTGTTCAGAATTATGCCGAATATGTATCAGGCAGAATTACTGAAAGCTCAGGCAGAACAAAAATCTGCAGAAATAGAAGTTTTAAATGCGAAAACCCTGGCAGATAAAAATATCGTTTCTAAAAACGAATTAAGTGTTGCCCAGGCAAAACTCCAATCAGCAAAAGCAGAGGTCGCACTGGCAAAACTTCATTTATCATTTACCGAAATCAGAGCGCCTTTTGACGGAACGATTGACCGTATCCCGTTAAAATTAGGAAGTCTTATTGATGAAGGCGAATTGATGACAAGCCTTTCAGACAACAGCCAGATGTTTGCTTATTTTAATGTTTCTGAGCCGGAATACCTGCAATATCAGACTAATGTAAAAGATCGTGCCGGGAATAATGTAAACTTACTTCTGGCTAATGGCGAATCTTTTAAATACAAAGGAAAAGTAGAACTTATTGAAAGTGAATTTGATAATGAAACCGGAAATATTGCGTTCAGGGCAAGATTTGCCAATAATGGAAAACTGCTTAGAAATGGAGAAACCGGAAAAGTTCAGATGCTGGTTCCGTTGAAGAATGCTATTGTGATTCCGCAAAAAGCAACTTATGAAATCCAGGATAAAAAATACGTATTCGTAGTTGGCAAAAACAACAAAGTGAGTTCAAAAGAAATTACGATTACTGGCGAAATCCCGGATTTGTATGTCATCAACAGCGGACTTACCGAAAATGATAAAATTTTACTGGAAGGTGTTCAGAAAGTAAAAGAAGATGACAAAATCAATTACGGTTATATCGCTCCGCAAAAGGTAATCAACAACTTACGACTAAAAGCAGAATAGGTTTAACTGATTCAATCATTAAAAAAACAAACAGATGTTTAATAAATTTATACAAAGACCTGTATTATCTATCGTTATATCGTTGATAATTGTCTTTTTAGGGGTTTTGTCGGTACTCAATTTACCTATTACTCAATTCCCTTCGATTTCTCCTCCGATGGTTAATATCACTGCAGATTATCCGGGATCGAATGGAGAGCTGATGATTAAATCGGTTATTATTCCGCTGGAAAGAGCCCTGAATGGGGTTCCGGGAATGAAATATATGACCTCAGATGCCGGAAATGATGGTGAAGCGAGTATTCAGGTAGTATTTAATTTAGGTACAGACCCAAATCAGGCTGCCGTTAATGTCCAGAACCGTGTGGCTTCGGTTACTAATAAATTACCGCCTCTGGTAGTTAGAGAAGGGGTGAAGATTACCCGTGAAGTACCGAGTATGTTGATGTATGTGAATCTTTACAGCAACGATAAAAATACCGACATGAAGTTCCTTTATAATTATGCAGATATCAATATACTCTCAGAATTAAAAAGGGTAAATGGTGTTGGATCCGGAGATATTTTAGGAACACGTGAATATGCGATGCGTATTTGGCTAAAACCGGACCGAATGCTGGCTTATAAAATTTCTGCCGAAGAGGTAATGGAGGCATTATCGAGCCAGAGTCTGGAAGCTTCGCCAGGTAAAACCGGAGAAAGTTCCGGTAAGCGTTCTCAGGCATTCGAATATGTATTAAAATATTCAGGACGTTTTACAACCAAAGAACAGTACGGTAATGTTGTTGTAAGATCTAATCCTAATGGAGAGCTTTTACGTTTAAAAGATATTGCTACGATTGAATTTGGAAGTTCGATGTATGATATTTATTCGAATTTAAATGGAAAACCATCTGCAGCAATCGTATTAAAACAGTCTTTTGGAAGTAACGCCAATCAGGTTATTGAAGACGTAAAAGCCAAACTGGAAAAACTTAAAACCAAATTCCCAAAAGGAATGGATTACGAAATCTCGTATGACGTTTCGAAATTCCTTGATGCTTCTATCGAAAAAGTAATTCATACTTTGGTTGAGGCCTTTATTCTGGTAGGTTTGGTAGTATTTCTTTTCTTAGGAGACTGGCGTTCTACGGTTATTCCCGCAATTGCCGTTCCGGTTTCACTGGTGGGAACATTCGTGTTCATGACTTTCTTCGATATTTCACTGAACTTAATTACATTATTTGCTTTAGTATTGGCAATTGGGGTCGTCGTCGATGATGCGATTGTGGTTATTGAAGCCGTCCATGCCAAGATGGAAGAAGAACATCTGTCGCCATTTAAAGCAACTAAGAAAGCGATGCACGAAATTGCGGGGGCGATTATTGCAATCACTTTCTTAATGGCGGCGGTATTTATTCCGGTTGCTTTTATGTCAGGACCTGTGGGAGTTTTCTACAGACAGTTCTCGATTACAATGGCAACGGCAATTATACTTTCAGGTATTGTGGCTTTGACTTTGACACCGGCTCTTTGTGCGATGATGCTGAAAAACAATCATGGTAAACCGAAGAAGAAAACTCCGGTAAACAGGTTTATCGATGGTTTCAACAACAAGTTTAATCTGGCTCAGGGCAAATACCAAAATGTACTGGCAAAAATTGTAAACAGAAGAGTGGTAACCATTGTTGCACTTCTTGGATTTTGTGCCGGAACATGGTTGATCAGCAGTACTGTTCCTTCAGGATTTATTCCGAATGAGGATCAGGGAATGTTTTATGCGATTATCCAGACACCTCCGGGTTCATCATTAGAAAGAACAAATAATATTGCCGAGCAATTGCAAAAAGTGGCCGAAGGTATAGAAGGTGTAAAATCAGTTTCATCATTGGCTGGTTATGAAATCCTGACTGAGGGTACCGGAGCCAATGCCGGAACCTGTCTGATTAACCTTAAAGACTGGAATGACAGAAAACAATCCGTTCAGGAGATTATGATTGAACTCGAAGAAAAGTCGAAAGACATTCCGGGAGCCAATATCGAATTTTTCCAGCCACCGGCAGTTCCGGGATATGGAGCTGCAGGAGGATTTGAGCTACGTTTGCTCGATAAAACAGGTACAAGTGATTTCAAAAAACTGGAAGAGGTAAATAAAGAGTTTGTTGAAGAACTGAACAAACGTCCTGAATTAACAAACGTGTTCAGTTTCTTTAGTGCGAGTTTCCCCCAGTACATGATGAAAGTCGATAATGATCTGGCGCAGCAAAAAGGAGTTTCTATCGAAAATGCGATGAATACTTTATCAACGCTTGTAGGTAGTAACTATGAAATCAGTTTCATCAAATACGGAATCAACTATAAAGTAATCGTTCAGGCAGCACCGGAATATCGTGCTCAGCCGGATGATATCCTGAAATTATATGTAAAAAATGACCATGACGAAATGGTGCCATTTTCGGCCTTTATGAAACTGGAAAAAGTGTATGGTCTTTCAGAAATTACGAGACACAATATGTACACTTCTACAGAAATCAGTGGTGGTCCTGCAATGGGATACAGTTCCGGAACTGCGATTAAAGTGATTCAGGAAGTGGCTGCCAAAAAACTGCCAAGAGGATATGATATTGACTGGGCGGGTATTTCTGCCGATGAGGTGGCACAGGGAAATCAGGCAATTTGGGTATTCCTGATCTGTTTAGGATTTGTGTATCTGGTTTTAGCAGCGCAATATGAGAGTTTTATTCTGCCATTATCGGTAATTCTTTCTTTACCGGCAGGTATTTTTGGAGCTTTCCTTCTGTTGAAATTAACCGGATTAGAAAACAACATTTATGCACAGGTTGCCATGGTAATGCTTATTGGTTTATTGGGTAAAAATGCCGTATTGATTGTAGAGTTTGCGATTCAGCGGCACGCAGCCGGAAAATCAGTTCTGGAAGCTGCTATGGAAGGTTCAAAAGCCCGTTTTCGTCCTATTTTGATGACTTCGTTTGCTTTTATCGCCGGATTATTACCATTGGCTTTTGCAACTGGTCCTGGTAAAATTGGCAACAGAACTATTGGTACTGCCGCTGCTGGAGGGATGCTTATCGGAACCATTTGCGGGGTATTTGTGATTCCGGGATTGTATTACATTTTTGGTAAAATTGCCGAGAAATACAAACTGGTAAAACATGAAGAAGAGAATCCATTAACTGAAGAAATTGATAACAATCATGTATAAATTCAAAGCATATCAATATAGTATTGCATTAGGCCTTTGTCTTGCTGTATTGGGCTGTAAAGCCCCGGTAGCCGAGACTGCAACGGCAAGTGCGCCTGTTCCGGAATCTTTTGGAACAACAAAAAACCTGGATACAGTTAATACAGGTTCCATGAAGTGGAGAACATTTTTTAAGGATCAGAATCTGATTGACTTAATTGATGTGGCCTTAAAAAATAATCAGGAGCTGAACATTACGCTGCAGGAAATCGAAATTGCAAAAAACGATATCCGTGTTAAAAAAGGACTTTTACTGCCGTCTGTGGGTGTACGTGCCGGTGCAGGAGTAGAAAAAGTAGGCCGCTACACGAGTCAGGGTGCAGGTGATGCTACTACAGAAATAAAACCGGGAGTAGAAACTCCGGATCCGCTTGGTGATTTTACCATTGCTGCTTACGCCAACTGGGAAGTAGATATCTGGAAAAAACTGCGCAATTCTAAAAAAGCGGCAGTAAACCGTTATCTGGCAACCGTAGAAGGTAAAAACTTTGTGATTACCAATCTGATTGCTGAGGTAGCCGATTCGTATTACGAATTATTAGCTTTAGACAGTCAGCTGGAGATTGTAAAACAAACCATCGAATTGCAGACGAATGCTTTAGAAATTGTAAAAATTCAGAAGCAGGCTGCCAGAGCTACAGAATTAGGTGTGCAGAAGTTTCAGGCTGAGGTTTTGACTTCAAAAAGTTTAGAGTTTGATATTCTTCAGAAAATTAAAGAAAACGAGAATAAAATCAATTTCTTATTAGGAAGATATCCGCAGGAAGTCAAGAGGACCAACAGTAACTTTTTGACTTTATTGCCTGCTGAAGTCAATTCCGGAATTCCGTCTCAGTTATTGATGAACCGCCCGGATGTGAAACAAGCCGAATTAGAATTGGTTGCAGCCAAATTAGATGTAAAAGTAGCCCGTGCCGAATTCTATCCTTCGCTTGATATTTCGGCAGCTTTTGGCGTGCAGGCTTTTAAACCGTCTTATCTGTTTACGTTTCCGGAATCTATTTTGTACTCAGTGGCAGGAGATTTAGCAGCACCGCTGATTAACAGAAATGCTATCAAAGCCGAGTTTTCAAGTGCCAATGCGAGACAGCTTCAGGCATTGTACAACTACGACCGTACGATTTTGAATGCGTATCTGGAAGTTTCGAATCAACTTTCTAAAATTGATAATTTACAGAAAAGCTACGATTTAAAATCACAGCAGGTGGACGCCTTAAATAAATCGATTGAGGTTTCGAATGACTTGTTTAAATCGGCGCGAGTGGATTATTTCGAAGTTTTGATGACACAGCGTGATGCCTTAGAATCAAAGTTAGAATTGATCGACACCAAAAAAGAACAGCTCAACGCAGCAGTTTATGTATATAAAGACTTAGGCGGCGGCTGGAAATAATATCATTTTTTTATTAATAGTTGTAGGATTGAACCTCCCGGAAAGTAAAATTTTCGGGAGGTTTTTGATAAAGTTATGTTTAAGGTTTGTGTGTCAATTGAAATAAAAAGATTGTTATATTAGCTGTAAAAAATATTGATTTAGTAAAGCTACAAAGTGTATGAGAATTTATTGATATGTCATACGTAAAAGTTAAATTAATTCAAAACCTATGAAAAAAACAATTCTGGTCATTTTATTTAATTTTATTATTTTAAGTATATATGGACAATATAAAACTCCGGATAGTTTATCTATAAATAAAAATATAAAATTTAAATATCAGGCATTAGTAATTCCCACAACTTTAATTGCATATGGTGTTATTGGGTTGGAAAGTCATACGCTAAAAGACATCAATACTGATACTAAAGAAGAAATAAATGAACATATTGACAATAAATTTACAATTGACGACTTTTCTCAATATAGTGCTTTTTTATCTGTCTATGCCTTAAATACTGTTGGAATTAAAGGGAAAAATAACTTCAAAGACAGAACAATTGTTTTAGCTTCTGCATACTTAATTATGGGAACAACAGTTAATCTAATAAAAATGACTGGTAACGAGTTAAGACCTGATGGAACCTCGAATAACTCATTTCCTTCTGGTCATACCGCAACAGCTTTTATGGGGGCTGAATTTCTTTATCAAGAATATAAAGATGTATCGATCTGGTATGGAATTTCAGGTTATTTGGTAGCTGCCGGAACTGGATTTTTTAGAATGTATAATGACAGACATTGGTTCAGTGATGTTGCTGCTGGAGCAGGTATTGGAATTTTAAGTACCAAAATGGCATATTGGTTTCATCCTCTGATAAAAAGAACAATATTTAAAAACAAGGAAAGCCTAAACGGGATTATCATGCCTGTTTATAATGGGAAACAATATGGATTAGGAATGTCAATGTCGTTTTAGATTCTAAAAAAAATAACATGGTGGTTGTCTCTAATGAGTACTCAATCTGATGCTCGTTTACAATGAGTTCCCTACATGAATCGAATGTGTAGAGGTAGTAGCGTTTGCAACTCTTATAATTAAGATAAATACAACAGAGAATTCGTTATATACATTATAATTCAGTTGAAGCTCAAATTGTTTTTCAGGAACGTAATTATGTCACTAGTAGTTATAGAAATTATGAAGAAGACAATTCCGCTTTTTGTAATTGTTGTAGTAGAGCCATTGCGCTAGGAAACCGCGTTGCAAACGCTAAGACTTGGGTAATTAAGAAAGTAGGTACTCGTTGCAAACGAGCACCAGATTAAAATAACAATACAAAGTGAAACATAAAAAATAACCTTAGTTATGGACAACCAAATTCAAAATTTAATCAAAAAAGCATACTTCGCTTTTAATGCCAGAGATATTGATACGGCACTTTCAACTTTCCATCCGGATGTAGAATGGCCAAAAGCTTTTGAAGGCGGATATATACAAGGACACGAAGAAATTCGGAAATACTGGACAAGGCAATGGACGGAAATAAATCCAAATGTTGAGCCTGTTGAAATAATTGAGAGAGCAGACGAAACAGTTGAGGTTGCCATTCATCAGATTGTACTTGATTTGCACGGAAATGAAATGTTTAATGGTGTTGTAAAACATATTTTTGTTGTTCAGGATGCTCTGTTGCGAAGAATGGATATTGAGCTGAATTAAATCATTATTTCCGCGAATATTGATTCATAGACAAATGATTGAAAGGTCAAAAAATGAAATATTTAACTATTCCGTACATAGCTTTAGGATTCGTTTTATCATTAACAATCGGTGTTGAATACCATTGTGAAGGTCCCGAAATGTTCCCGGATTATTATGGCAGTCCATTTGTGTTTAAGCAAAAGTCATTAGGAAGTTCTATGGAATATTTTTACAGTATTTCAGGAGTTTTACTAAATGTTGTGGTTTGGAGTTTAGCGCTTTTTATTATTCACGCAGGTGTAAAAAACCTTATCAGAAAAATTAGCAGACCAAAATGGATTCGTTTCTCATACAATATACTAATTGGTTTTCTGATCGTCTTTACTACTTTGAATATCTGGATAGACTCCGTAATGATTGGAGGCGGATTTAATGAGGGAAGAAATTATTGGTATTGGGACATAGATAAAGAAGCACAGGACTGGGGAATGTCCTGTCAAGGTAAAGTAATACTTTTTAGAAAATAGAATTATTAATTAGATTTGGCTGGCCGGTTGAAAAAAGATTTAAGAAGTGCAAAAGCATAGATATAAAAACATTCCCAATTTAATCTTCCCAACCACAAAGTGTAAGACCATAAGCTTGTGCCTGTTTAATGGTAACTTTTGTAATTTCATGTCTGCAGGCAGTTAATCCACGGCAGTTTTCCTTATAATGATATTTTTTTGCACCGGTTGGACCACATATATACACATTGTTCTCTAAAGGCTGAAAAGAAGAGAGCGAAACAAACAGCAGGAGTAATAATAAACTATATTTCATTCGAGACGTTATTTATTTTACAATTAAGTGATATTCATTTCTTTTTTTATCAACGGCTTTTAGTTTTCCGTAAGCAATCCATTCGGTATTAATTTCAATGTCTCCGAGGCTGTCGTTGATTAAAATTCCGGCTCCGTATTTTCCTTCGACATTTATATTACCAAAAACCGAATCACCTTTTGCATTGATTCCTTTTACATCGTAATTATATTCATAATGTTGAGAATATCCTGTCCTGTATTTATATTGATAAGTTTTATCAACATGATACGTTTTCGCTTCTTCGGGTGTAATCGTTTTGCGGTCGTCAGCGGTAATTACTTTTTTGTAAAAAGAATTAATCTGTGGTGGAGGCGGAGCATCAGCTTTTTTACAGGAAAGTGTTGCAAGTACAATGAATAATAGTAAGTAGTTTTTTAGCATAAGCAATACATTTTAGAAGATCAAACTTAAATTATTATTTAATGTGAAATAAATAATTTATTCGGTTTCATAAAGTGCTGCTGTTTCTAATAATTCTTTTTCAAATTCGTAAATATCGTCAATGCATGAGATTGATAATTTGGTTTCGCTTTTATTTTGATTGAATAAACTGATGTACTTTTTCCCTCCATTTAAATGCAATCTGCATAAAGGTTTACGATTGTTGTCATCCAGGAGGATTCCAAAATAAGATTGTGTATCACGATGGACAATTCTGTTTATCGGAAGTTTTCGTCTTAAGATTGCAACAACAATTCTGAAACCGTCAAGTTCTTCTTCAGTTGTAATAATTTTATTTTCTTCTTCAATAGTTACAATTTCTTCGTCCTGTTGTTTGATTGTTTCCTTTGTAAGTGCTGCATTAAGGCGGTCATTAATTTTTTCGCTGATCAATTGATTCAGTGATTTCTGAACTAAGTCTTTAAATTCATCGACTACTTTTTCAGTCAGTCTTCCTGTATATACTTTATTGGCAAAAAACCGGGTAAAATCATTCGAAGGATTTTCAAGTTCAGCATTGATCTGTTTCTTAATTTCTTTAATGTATTTTAAAGAACTCGCATTGCTGACAATATTATCTACATTGAAATTGGACTTGTGGAATTTTGTAATTTCATTAATCGTATTTTCTTTAAGATTCGTGATGTCAAATTCTAAAAACGGCTTTTCATCCATTTTATTCTGAGCATCCAGGTCAGTGAAAAATTGATAATTGATTCCGTTTGTTAAAAGCGCAAATCGGGTTTTGGTAACATGAAAATAACGGAACAATTGCGAATTATGTACCGTTAATTTTTCTTTCCAGCTTTTGCATTCGACAATAATAATGGGTTCTCCATTCTGAAAAATAGCATAATCTACCTTTTCTCCTTTTTTCAAACCTAAATCTGCCGTGAATTCAGGTACAACTTCAAGTGGATTAAAAGCATCATATCCGAGAACATGAATAAAAGGCAATACAAAAGCATGTTTGGTAGATTCTTCGGTTTCGATTTTACTTTTAAGCTGATTGATTTTATCGGCTAATGATTTTAGTTGAATGTTGATTTCCATTGGTTGTCGGTTTAAAATTAATTATTCAAATGTAGAGTCAATTAAAATCAGTATTTTATGGAAATCCGTAAAAGCTGATTTTTGTTTAGATATAAAATGAGATTGTAAAATTTTAAGGATAAACGTTTTATGATTTCTTTTCCAATATGAAATCTTTGATGATTTTTTCTGTGTTTGAAGGCAAATCAGCATTTTTAATTTCAAAATATTTGATCTTCATATTAGTAAACCATTTTGTCCAATAGGCTTTTATTACCTTTTCCTCATATGGATTGTTTCGATTTGGATTAATTCCTAAAACCAAAACTTCCAAGTTAGATAAATCATTTCCGGCTTTAATGAATCCAAAATCCTGCTCTTTAAATTTTTTCTGCCAGTCTTTGGTGTTCAAGCCATTTTTTCTAATCCATTCAGGAGTGATATATGATGTTCGGTTTCCTTCTTTCATTATCGTATTATCATAAAACATATAGCCGTCTGTGAGTATGACAAGAATGTTTCGCGAATCTTTTTCAATACATTGATCTTTTACTTTAGTATCAAAAAAATTCCAGATATCAGAACCGATAAAATTGTTGTCTTTTATCGCAGACTCATAGATTTTTGAGGTTTGTGAAGCATAATTTGAATTGATAGAATTCAGTAAATCCTTTGAAGCATTGTTTTTATCAATAGCAATTTTTAACTTTTGTGAAATTGAATTGATATCCGGATCTTTAGGTTCGGGATTAAAAAATAATTGCATTTTATCGTCAATCTGTCTTATTCTTTTTGATTTTAAATGCTGGGTAAAAGCTTCCGAAACCGATTTTATATAACCTAAATCTCTTTGGTAATATTCCATCGTTGGGTTAGGATTTTTTTGAATACTAATTCTGTCTGATAAATCAAGTAGTATACTAACATTATAATTTTCGGACGCAGAGCTTTTAGAAGTGATTTTTTCCTTGCCTTTATCAGTTTCTTGTTTGCACGAAAGCGAGATAATGAGCAATAATAATATTGCAAATGTTTTTAAGATATTGTTCATAGGATTAATTTTTAGAATATACCAAATGCTGAAAATCAGGATCGATCAGGTTTAATTTACTCAGATGTTCTTCAGAGTGAAATTCGCAACTTTCTAAAAGTTCTGTTTTTTCTTTATGAGCTAAAGCAATTTCTGTATTTATGGCCTGAAACCATCCTTCTTTATATTGATGATGATAGTGCAGGTATTCTTTTACCGGAAAAACAAACCCATCGATTTTTGATTGTAGTTCTGAAATTTTTCCATTTGCAGTCACAATTTGCTGTTTGAAATCATTTATCTTGTTGGTATATTCAGTTTTTAATTTTTCTAAATCAACCAGGTTTTCTTTTTTACCTCTTATAAAAGCTCTTATTTTATCTATATTTTCAAACTCTTTCATAACAAAATCAAAAACAAGTCCCCAAATAATGTATACCACAAAGCCTGCAAATATGATCATCCAAAATTCAGCTTCGCCCAAAGCTATATTTAAATTGTATGGTGCGGAATCGGTTGTTTTATTGAATTCATATATCTTTTTTTCGATTTGATAAGCCAACAGCGCATCAAATAAAAAGGTGGTAATAAAAAGAGCAACCATCCTCAAAATATTTTTGATGCCTTTTCCTTTCTGTACCATATGAATTACATAACCCAATCCCATGAATACAAATGGAATTGTTATGACCAAAACTCCTTCAAGCCAGCTTGCTTTAAAAGCATTTGTTAAGGCATCTGCATCAAAAATGGCAGCAGTTAAACTATCATTCGAAAATTCCTTGAAAAATGCAGAATAAGAAGCTGAAATGTAAAACACCAATACATAAAGTGTAATGGGAAGCAATAAAAACAAACCAATATAAAATTGTGCTTTTAAGCCTTTGCCGTCTTCAATTCCGAATTTATCAGGATTACGTTTTACCTCTATAATTTCATTTTTTATCAGATCTGCAGACTCGTTAATATCTTGTTCTTTCTTTTCGTAAATTCCAATTGCAGCCTCACATTTTTTAAGTTCGGTTCTGTTTTTCTCCTGTTCTTCACGATAGGGCTGTTTTAATCTGTCCTGCTCTAATTTTTGTTTTCGGCACTGGTCTTCAAAACTCATGTATAAATTTTGTAAACATGCTTTTAGAACAATAGGTTTGCCTGTTGCTTTTATAGAAGCAGCAAAACCGCTTTGATAATAGGTAATTCTGATTTGTTCTCTGTCTTCTTCACTTTCATTGTAAGCATTAATAGAAGAATCCGCTGTTTTTTTTAAACTGAATAATTGTGTAAGTGACTTCATAATCTAGGAGTTTAATTGACTAATAATTTCTTCTTTCCCAATATTTTTCTGGACGCAATCAATTAAATAATCAGATAAATCATTGATGTTTTCTTCGACGAAATCAAACTTCCTGCAATACTTTCTAAGCATATTCAATTCATCATCTGTTATTTTTCCGTCTGCCCAGATAATTCTTGTCAGATCATATAGATATTCAATTTTTGTAGTTAAGGCTTCCGGAACTATAAGTTCGGTACTGACAGGATTTGAAAAAAGCTTGTCAAGTTCTTCTTTTGGAATTCCTCTTTCATCTGCAAAATGATATAGCATCTGAAGTTCTAATACATTGAATTGATCATCTGATAATGCCATTTGATATAATCTTAAAAAATGGCTTTTAAGTTCTAGTGTTATCATATTTTATTTTTTTAAGTTTTCGCAGGCAATACCATCACCGTCAGAATCTAAGCTTTTGTAGCAACTTTTATTATTGTTATATGCGGATTGTGCTTGTGCCTGACTTGTGAAATCGCCACAAGTTTTGGTTGGACAATCTGAATTTGAACTGTTTCCTGATGAATCAGATGATTCTGAGCAGGCAATGATTGAACCAAGTGCAATAAATAGAAAAATTAGAATTACACATCCATTTTTGTTTTTACCTGAAAAAGATTTTGATCTGTTATTGGCAAAATGCCCCTGGACATAAGTTCCGTCTTTTCTGTAATATCCTTTTCGATATCCCATATCGTTTTAGTGTGTAGATTAAAAATGTTAAAAATCCTGTGAAGAGAAATAATACCAGACATCCGCTATTTTGGTATTTTAATCCTGGGATGCCTGTTTTTGCAGAATAGCCGTATTTGCTAAATGTTCCCATTTTTGTTCTTAAACTTGGAGAAATCCCGGATTTACTAATATTTAATCCGAGTCCGCCTCCAAGCTTAATCCTTTTTTGAAATCGAAAGCCCATAATATTAGCTTGTATGGCAGGCATTGCAACAAGTTTTGCAGCCGTTTGATTTGGAATACGTTTTTTTTGCTTCTGCAACAGCTGGTTTACAATCTGAAAACTGACCGAGATATTTTTTACTCACAATACTTTTAAAATATTGACATTCATCAGTATGAACTTCATGATCTCCGTTTAATTGAGCAGTGTTGTTTACATAATAATTTTTCATAGTTTTAAAATTTGAATTGATTTAATTTAATTTAATTTAATAATTCAAACTTAAACCTATTTAAAACCAGTATTTTACGGAAAACCATAATCCGTAAAATTTTAAATTTCAGAAATAAAAAAAGCTCCCGAGGGAGCTTGAAAAATATAATAATGAGGAACTAAATTATCCCCATATCCTTAGTAATCGAAACCAAATGAACGGTATTGTTAGCTTTAAAAAAGTCTTTGAGTTTAGAGAGTCTTTTTTCGATGGCGCTTTTACTGTTGGGTTTGATATCGGTACTTTTAAAAATTTCTATGATTTCATCCTGTGAAGTGCCGGCAGATAAATATTTTAAAATTTTAATATCGACATCATCCATTTCGTAGTTGTTTTTTTCCTGCAGTGCAGAAGCCACTTCCGGAGAAATAAATTTTTGATCAGAGGTTGAAATAAGATGAATTGCTTTTTTCAGTTCTTCAATGCTGTTTAGACCTTTAAGTACAAAACCATCAATTTGAGCATCATAAAAAAGAGATTTTATACGATAGTTTTTATCTTCGACAGAATAGGCTATGATTTTAATATCAGGCTGTAATTCACGAACTTTTTGAATGAGTTCGTCTCCACTGGTAATTTTTACTTCCCGGTGATCTGTTTTAAACGAAAGATCACTGATTAATAAATCATACGGTTCGTTTTGATGGATTGCAGCACGCATTTTTAGAAATACATCATCACAATATTTAGAATGTTGAAAATCGAAAATCTCCAAATCTTTCAGGACTTGCTGAATTCCTAAATTCATGGTATCAAGGTCTTCCGCTATTATTACTTTTTTAAACATGGGCTTTTATTTGGGCAGAGTTATTTTTGCTTTAAAACCTTTATCAGGCTGAGTGTCAAAAGTAATAGTTCCTTTTGTGGCCAGAATACGGTTTTCCATATTTTGCAAACCATTTTTTATGATTTTTGATTTTTCACAGCCTTTTCCGTTATCTGTATAATCAATAATTACAGCATTTGATTTGCTGTCAAATTTTATAACTGCCAAAAGAGCTTCGCTGTGTTTTTTCATGTTGACCATTAATTCCTGAAGTACTCTGTGAATAGTAACCTTTTTTTCATCCTCAATACTCTCCCAATTTATCTTTTCAATATTTGTAATAATAACATTTGTAGTGTTGCTATTATAAGTCGAAAGCATTTCTTTTAAACCGGCTGAATAATTGGGCCCAGTATCAATATTACTATTCTCTCTGGAAATTCCGCGAACCCGGGAATAAATATGATTAAGTTTTTGTAATAGGGTTTCTTTATTGTTTTCGGCATTTAAAGACTGGGTCTGCGTATAAGTAATAGCATGAAAAACATCATTAGCAAGTTCGTCGTGTATATCTTTGGCAATACGGGTTTCGGTGTTATATGCTGTGGTTATTTCTACAAGGCGGGTTTTATGTTTGTAGCGTTTTCTTAAATATATAGCCAAAAATACAAAGGTAGTTGAAGCTATAATTATAGATGCATATAATATGATTTTTTCTTTTTCGGCCTCTTTGAGCGCCACTAAATTTTCAGCTTTTTCTAAGCGAAGTTTTTGATTTTCGTCTTTTTCTTTTTTAGAATCGTATTTTATTTTGGCAAATTTATTTTTATAGTTGTTTCTAATTTTAATTATACTGTCATTTAGTGTGATATATTTTTTTGCATATCCAATATTTTTTCTGCCTAAATCATTTAAAATCAAAAATTGTAACGCTCTTAATCTTTCATCGATACTGTTTAGTTTTGTTGCTGATTTGTAGGCATCCAAAGCATATTGGTTTGATTTTTTTGAGTCAGTTTTAGCATAAAATTCGGCAAGATGCAAATAGCTCTCTATGATACCATAAGAATCATTATGGAGTCTTCTTGTTTTTAAACTTTCGTTCATTAATAAAAGCCCCTTGTCATTTTTTCCTTTTTTAAAATAAGCATAACCTAAATTATCCTGAACTCTTGATTTACTACTCGCATGGGCACTTGCGTCTAAAAATTTTCTGTTTAAAATGGATTCTAAAATAGTAATGGCTTTTTCATATTTTTCTTGTTTAATATAAACAGCCGCAATATTGTTTAAAGGTGATTGTTTTGATATAGAATCTGTACAGTCTTTTATGGCTTCTTTATAATAGTAAATCGCATCATTATAAAGTGAAAGTTCTTTGTCTGCAATACCAAAAAAATTATTGACAGATACGCTGAAAATATCTCTTCTTTTTATATAAGGTAAGGCTTCTGTTAATGTTTCTTTGCTACCGTAATAGTCTCCGGTAATTTGCTGGATAGAAGCCATCCTGATAAGGTTGTAAGCAATATTTGCACTGTCTCTGATGGTTTCAGATATAATTTTCGCTTTATTAAAATTAAGGAAAGCAACATTGAGGTTTTTCTTTTCAAAGTTTAATATTCCTTTATCCCGAAAGTTAATAGCTTCTTTTTGAGTTGGCTTACTTTTATTAATGTTGGTTAGTGTTTTTTCTTTGCAGGAAAAAAGTAAAAGAAAAGTAAACAAATAAAAAAACGGGGATCGTAGCATAAATACATACTTTCCCCGAATGTACTAATTAATTATAAATTAAAAAGTTTAAAGAATTATTATTTTGGTGGTGGTGGAATTACAGGATCATCTCCAGGTCCATCTGCATATGTAGGCGTTATAGGACTTGTTTTTTCAACTTCTTTTTTCGTATGAGTTTCATATTCATCTGCAGTGCAGGAAAACAGAGTAGTAGACAATAGTGCAAACGCTCCCAATAAAAATAAATTTTTCATATTTTTTTGATTTAAAAATTAGACATGGGTATTGCTGTCCGGAACTTTTCCGGATCTTAATTTCAATACCAAATTGTGTTTGGGAAGTGAAGTGCGCAGAACAGTAAGAGTTTATCTATACTTCCCGGATAAATGCCGTCTTACGGTTTTCCGCACTTTTAATTGAACTAGTTTTGTACATTTGTTTTAACCTGCAGATCAAAACGTTAACTTGATTCTGAGGCAAAGTAACAACCATTGCAAACGTGAATTGATACGGAATTCCGGGAATTCCGACATATGTTTTCAGAATCCTGAAAATTCCCAGCAAGTCCTGAAAATTCCTAAAAATAAAAATAGATGCCTATGCAAAACATTACTACAGAGCATTATAAAAAAGCTATTAAAGAAAAGTATGAAGAAGTAAAAAATGGAGACAATAGCCATTTTTTACAGAATCCATCTCAGGCAAAACTTAGAAAATTATGTTGGGAAATATTTCAGATAAATAAGAATTCTGATGATTTAAAAACCTTCTCTACATTATTTGAATTTTGCTTTGATATTTCAAAAAAGAATACTTTGCAATCCAAAACAGATAAGTTTAAATCAGTAGGAGCTTTTTTTAGAGGGAAAACAGAATCCCCAACGGATGAAATAGTGGAATTTGCTGCAGTTTTGGTAGGTTTTGAACCGAGGCCTTTTGGAAAGTTTAAAAAATATTACGGACAAGAAAATAGGGAAGAAGAAAATTTGATGGCTGAACCAAAAGTTGTTGTAGAACCTGAGCTAGAAAGAAGTATTGTAAATAATGTTGATAGGTCACAACTAAATAAAAATTTAAATGATGACATAGGCTTTATAAAAAATCCTGAATCATTAAATTTTGTCGGTAGTGTTAAAAGGAATTTTTTTGAAAAACTATTTAAAAAATCAAAATCTACTATAATAGTTACTTTAGTTATGTTTCTTTTAATAGGTGGAGTAATTTATTTTGCCTTCATCAAGAAGCATTGTATGCAGTGGTCTAATGATCATTATGAAATTGTAGATTGTAGTTCTGGACTTGTGGGTAATGTAAATGTTATTATCCCATACAATAAAGATCTTTTGGATTTTAAGAAAATTAAGGTTTGTGATACCACAACTTGTTTTAAAAGTGATGGACAGGCAATTATCTGGTATGTTAAAACAGCAAACGGAATAGATTTTTTTAATACACACGGAACACACCCGGAAAACAAAAAAGCATTAAGACCCGTAACTCAGTATATTATTGATAAATATGTTAAGCAGAGGGAATAGTACTTTATTGGTTAATTCTCTGGTAATTTAACATAAGATTACGATTTAATCAAATAAACGGCAATTATGTAAGTTATTTTGAAAATTATGAAACAGATTTGAATTATAACGAGTGTAAATTCGTTAAATAAAATCAAATTATAATTTTTAAAAACAAAAAAACATGAAAACTAGAAATTTTTTATACGTATTAGCACTAAGTTTTGGATTATTCGCAACAACATCTTGCAGCAATGAAGATAATGAAGGAGAAACAATAGTACCAATCCAGGGAAAATATGAGCTAAGCAAAGTAGGAACAGCAGATGCTAACGGAAATAACGAAGTGTTAATTGATGCTCCCCAAAATGCAACTGGATGTAGTAAAGATTATTTAGAATTAAAATTGAGTAATGTTGCGGTTATAGGAGATTACGACGGTGCAAATTGTAACAAAACTGAAACAACCGGAACTTATGTAAGATCTCATAATGATTTAACAATTACTGTTGGTACTACAGCTACAACAAGCGATATTATGAATCTTACTAATAAAGAACTAAAATTAAGAAATAAGACTACTGGCGCTATCACTGTTTATAAAAGATAGATATGGCTTAAAGTAAAAGAATTGTTAATTTGAATTGGAATTAAAACGGAAATAACTGATAAAAGTTATTTCCGTTTTTTTATAAAACTGAATTTAATTTCGTCATGTGATTAAATTCGTTTGAAGCAAAGTAAGGATACAATTGATTTTGATTATATTAGTTGATGATTTTAATAACTCAGAACAGTAATTTATGGAAAATCAAAAAACCAATGCAGAAAGTTTAATACCAAAGGTAACAGGAATTGGCGGGATTTTTTTCTTTTCAGATGATCCGCAGAAAACAAAAGACTGGTATGCGAAAAATTTGGGATTTGAAATCAGTGACTGGGGCACTTCCAGTTTTGAATCCAGGGATCTCAACAAGCCAGAAGAAATAAACTCGCTCCAATGGAGTCCTTTCAAAAAAGGAGATGACTATTTTTCTCCGTCCAAAAAAGATTTTATGATTAATTACCGTGTCCAGAATATTGAAGGTTTAGTGACTCAATTCAAGGAAAACGGAGTAACCATACTGGATGAAATTGCTACTTATGATTATGGCAAATTTGTACATATCATGGATGCTGAAGGAAATAAAATCGAATTATGGGAGCCAGCTTAAAAATAAACGCCCTGTAAATATATTCAAGGAGTAGCTTATAAAATCAAAAACCTCTCAAAAATATTTTGAGAGGTTTTGATTTACGATATCAATCGAAATTTTGATTGTTAATTATCCCCGTAATTCGGGCATCCAAAACATTTTCGTGACAAATCAAACTGGTATGTCAATGATAGTTCATAAACGCCTCCTGTTCTTCCTATTTTGGTTGTATTCAAGTCATATGAAAGTCCTAATCGCAAATGTTCGTATTGTAGTCCGGTAAAAAAGTTAACAGAGGTCAGCAATTCATTGTTCATGCCATTTTTTGCAGGATTGGTAACGAAGGTTGTTCCAAAAAACATTTTTTCGAATAAAATTGAAGCGCCTAAATCAAATCGGTTATAGCGTCCCTGCTGCATATAATTTGACGTGAAAAACATTTTTGTTTCATACGGAAAGAACAATACGTCAATATAATCTGCCACCAGAAATTCATACCCGCTGCTTAGTGAGAAGAATGTGTTTAGCGGCAGGTTTCCGTTTGTGCTCAATGCTATATTAGGTCTGTTAAGATGCTTCATTGAAAGGCCAATCCAAAGATCATCGGTATTAAAAACCATACCAGCAGATACATCAAAAAAAGTAACCTTATCGTTCGCTAACAGCGGATCAATAGAACTTCCGTTGTTCGGGCCGTTTATGTTTATCTGATCTTCCAGTAATAAATTGCCAAATGCAAATGATTTTAATCCAAATCCTGCTTCAATACCCGGTCTGAATGTCCAGGTATCATTTATTCTTACCCTGTAGGCATAATTGGCATTGACTTGTGTATAATTATATTTGGAAGCATTTTCTCTTTGGTTTAAAATGTTTAAGCCAATTCCGCTGTTAAGTTGATCACTCCAGGTATTTACAAATGCATAATCAGTATCAACACTTAGGTCTAATTCAGGCCACTGCTCACGATGAATAATTCCGGCATAAGTAGTTTCCATAAAGCCTGTAAAACCTGGATTTAAGGTTTCGGGAACTAAAAAATATTGTGTAAAAATAGGATCCTGTGCTCTTGTTTTGGTATAAAAACAACATGTTATCAGTATAACAACTAGTAATTTTAATCTCATTTTTAATCTGTTGCTTTTATTTAATTAATGTTAATGATCCTTTTTCTGTTATGGTATGGTTGTAGAAGGTTTTGGCCGTTATCCTGAAATAATAATTGCCGTTTTCAGCATCCAGATCTTTAATTTTTCCTCTCCATCCATGAATGTTTACACCTGTCTCTGTATAAATAATACCTCCCCATGTATCATAGATATCAAGGGTTACATTATTCAGTCCCTGAAATACAGGTGCAAATGAATCATTGATTCCGTCATTATTCGGTGTAAAAGCGTTTGGCATAACCAGTTTGTATCCTTTTTCTACAAGAATATTAGTTTCATAAGAATAGCTGCAACCAAAAGGATAATTAACGACTTGTTTTATGGTATAAGTACCTTCTCTGGTATAAATGTGCTCTGGATTTGTTTCTGTAGAAAAATTGCCGTCTCCAAAATCCCAAGATGTGCTTGTATAATCTCCCGTGGCTAAATTTGTAAATTTAACCGGATCGTAAATCGCATAAAGGTCAAACATTTCCTTTCCATAAGAACTGGTAGAAAAGTTTGCCACACCCAAAACAGGTTTAAGCACTTTATGATTTACATCGGCTGTACAGCCAAAACTATCGGTAACGGTAAAAATGATTAACCCTTTATTATCGGTTTTCATTATTTCACCATTAACTCCGGAAACAACTCCGTCTGACCATTTTAAAGTATATGGAGGAATTCCTCCCTTGACATGTCCTACGAATGTCTGATCGACAAATCGGGTCTCACAATTAAAATCAGTTAAGACTTCAATTGTAGGTGTAAGCTGTTCGAATCGGATAATTTTAAAAGTATCTGATTTTTTACAGCCTCTTGAATCTGTTACCGTAACCGTATAGTTGTCTGGTGTAAGCTGGTTCAAATCTTCAGTTCGTGCTCCATTAGACCATGCATAAGTGTAAGGAGCGGTACCTCCCGTAACAACAAGGTCTATAACACCTGTATTTGCTTTAACGCAGTCAAGCGGGTTTGAAACATCTCCTCTTATTTCTAATTCAAGCGGATCAACAACAATATATTCTGCCTCAATTACACATAATTTGGCGTCGGTAATTTTTACTTTATAACTTCCGGGACCAAGATTATTCCTTTCAATTCCGGCTGTAGAACCATCACTCCATTCCAGTTTAAGTGGTGCCTGTCCGCCAACAAGATTAAGACGGATGTGTGCATCATTGGCTCCATGGCACGAAATATTTTGAAAATCCGGATTAATCATAAATACCGGCGCATTGTTAACCGTTATTGGAAAATCTTTCGGACATCCCAAGGCATCAGTAATGGTAATTAGGTAGTTTCCTGCAGACAAATTAGACTGTTCCATGCCAGTTCCTAAATTGCTCCATTTTATAATATACGGATCGCCCGTTGCAAAAGGAACACCACCGGTAATACCATTAATTTTAATAACTCCATCCCTGACACTGTAACAAGTTAAGTGAGTAACAGAGTAGTTTAATTTAATTTCCGGGTTTTGAAGTATTTCAACTTTCAGAGTAACTGTACAGCCTGAATTATCCGTAACCGTTAAATTATACATACCTGCATAAAGGTTCTTTAAATTCTGAAGATTACTTCTAAATCCGTTTGGTCCTGTCCAGCTGTAACGATGAGCAGGTCTTCCTCCTGATGAGCTTACATTAATTTCACCGGTATTATATCCGTAGCACAAAACATCAACCTGACTTTCCCATTTTACTTCCAGTAATGGTGGTTCAATAATGGTGAAACTTGTTCCTGTAAGTTCCCCACAACTATTGGCTTCTGTTATTTTCACCTGATAGACACCTTTTTCAAGGTTATTTAGGTTTCCGGAATTACCGGGATAAGGATTTCCATCTTTTGTCCAGGCAAAATTATAAGGAGGGGTTCCGCCTGTTACAGAGGTATTAATGGTACCGTTTTTTAATCCAAAGCAGGTTATATCGTTTTTACTTTCACCTGTGATTCTAAATTCTCCTGGTTGTGAGACATTATATGAAGTAATAAAAGGACAGCCTCCGTTATCTGTGATTGATAAAAAATATAAACCCTCTTTTAAATTAGAAATATCCTCATCTGAACTTGTAAATCCGCTAGGACCTGTCCAGGATATCGTATAAGGATTCCCTGTTGTACGAGGTGTACCTCCACTCACAGTCAGGCTGATAGAACCATCACTATATCCGTAACAAGTGACATTTTTTATAGTTTGTACAACTTTTATTGTTGGCTCGACTGTTACCGTAACCGTAAAATCAGGTCCAGGACATGAAGTCGATATTGGAGATACAGTATAGGTGACCGTTGCAGTACCAGCAGTATTATTTATCAGTGTTTGGCTGATGCTTGTTCTTGGGCTTGATTGCGCACTGGCACCACTTATTGCACCCGGCGGAGAAACCACGGGATTAGACCATACATAAGTAGTTCCTGCAGGGACATTATCGGTTGTTCCGTTGCTAACAGGTATGATTTGAAAAGTATTACCGCTGCATATTTTTGCTGTTTTTGGAGTAATAACAGGGGAAAGAACCATATCAACAGAAAAGTCTCTCCATACTTCTGCTGTACCACAGCTATTTGTAACCTTAAAAGTAGCTCTGTAATTACCTGTCTTAGTGTAATTAATAGCTCCAGGATTCGGTAATGTAGAAGTTGAAGGCGTACCTCCTGGGAAACTCCATTCATATGTAATTTCTGAAGATGGAGAACAGGTTTCTTCAACTAACCCTTCAGGATAAATTGTAGCCGATTTACAAAAATCTGAAATTGGCTTTAATGAAATAACGGGTTTCTTTTTTACTTGAATTGCTGTTATTGGAGAATATTGGTAAATTCCACATGAATTAAGTGTTCTTAAGCGAATATAATAAGTTCCAGGAGTCCTAAAATTAAAAGCCGGATTTTTAGATTCATAATTTGTTCCGTTGACATAGTCCCATTGTCCTCCGCTTCCGGGGAATGTTTCTTTACCACAAAAGCCAGGGGTGTAACCTGTCACTTCCCAATAATAGTTTGCTACACCACAATTTAAATTGGTATCTGTAGTGTTTGTTATTTGAACCGTTTCTGATGCACAGGCATTACCAAAGGTAAAGCTAGGCTGCAATACAGGTTCAATACATATTTCCTGTGCAGGAGGAGTTATTCCCACACCACATGGTGTTGTAGCTCTAAGGGTAACTTTATATTTTCCCGGTGCTGCATATGCGTGATATGGATTAACTTCTCTGGAAGTAGTACCATCTCCAAAATCCCAGGTATAAACATTTTGAGTACTACAGCCATTAGTATAACCCGCATAAGTTGAATTACTAAAACGGACAGCTGAATTTACACAGGCAACAGACGGAACGCTAAAACTGATTACTGGTACGTCTAAAATAATAATAGGACCGGCATTAAGAACCGTACTTCCGCAAGTTCCATCTGTTGTAATTGTTAAACTTACCGTACTTCCTGACGGGCAGTTGGCTCTTGTGAATTTATGTGGAATAGGGAAATTTTGTGAGGCCTGAGGATTTAGTTTATTATAATAAACTGAACTTTCAAGTTGTGCCTGAGAATAAGTATCAATAGGGCTGCCATCTCCATAATTAACAGAATAATTAGTATTAATAGGATTGAGTGCCCATGAACCAATGGCAAAATTCATAGGATCGACAGGAATACATAAGTTAGTTGTGTTTCCTGGTGCGATAAGAGCCCCCATTGGGTTATTGGAGTTTTTAACAACATAAGTTACAGAGTTATTACAGCTGCTGTTTCCAACGCCTGTAATCACCATATTGAAAGAACCTAATCTTTGATATTGATGTGATTTCGGAAAAGTGACACTTGTTTCCGTACTGCCATCACCCCAGTCTACATTATAGGATGTTACACATGAAGCAGAAGTAGAACTGTTTACAACAGTAATAGTGTATTTTGGATTTGAATTATTATCCCCGCATCTTTCAAAAGGTTTGCTAGATCCATTCTGGTCTGTAAACTTTAAATCGGGTTTTTCTTTTACAGAAACATCATATATTCTCGAATTTACCTGACCAGTACTGTCTGTAACAGTTAGTTTTACCTTAAAAATTTTAGTTCCGCAGCCAACTGCAGTAAAGATGTGACTTGGGTTGATTTCGGTCGAAGTTGCTCCATCCCCAAATTCCCATTTGTAAGTAAGGGGAACGGTCCCGCTTACAATAGCCTTAAAAGTAACCGGAGTTCCTGAACAGGCATCATCATTGGTAAAACTGAAATCAACGGTTGGGGGTAAAAATAATTTACTGCTGCTGTTTTCAAAACTATAAGCAGCTGTAGTAATTATGGATATAAAAAGTAGGAGTAAAAAGTAAAGTTTCTTCATGCAGTAATATTCATTTATTTCGGGTCAAAAGTATAAGATTTTTTTTAAAAAAAAAGAAAAAGATTACTAATTAATCTGTTTTTTAATGAAAAAAAGTTAAGTTGTTGGATTTTTTTTAATCAACATTTTCTTTCGTTGAATATTTGATGATTGTTGTTTCTGGACTTGCTGATAATTCGCAGATTCAAAATTGAAGTTGGCTTTCTTAAAAGAGGTTTAGTCCTAATTAAGTTTTTCAAAATAATCCGGAAGAATCAAATAATAATCAAAACCCATTAAATAATAATTGAGATTATAATACTAAAAAACATATTATACATTTGTGACACTCAAGCAAATAAAACAGTGAATTTCAAGTCAGGTAAAATAGTTTTCTTTTTAAGTATCTTCAGCTGGAGCACATCTTATGCCCAAAATATTCAGGTTGATAGTCTGAAAAAAGTTGTAAAGAACACTAAAATTGATACGCTAAAAGCTGATCAGTATAATAGAATAGCAGACCTGTACAAGGAGATAGATCCGGATTCTACTTTCTATTACGCCCAGAAGGCGATGACAATCAGTTTAAAAAAAGAATACCATTTTGGACTGGCTACAGCCTATCTGAACAAAGGAAACGCCTCTGTCATTTTTGGGGATTATACGAACGCTTTAAAGCTTTTTAAAAATGCTCAGTCAGAGTTTGAAACTGCTTTACGGAAAGAAATTCATCAAAAAAGAATAAAAAGTGGTCTGGCTCGTGCTTACTGCAGTTCAGGGGTTGTGTATTCTGAACAGAGCAATCATACCTCGGCCTTGAAAAATTACGAAAAAGGATTAAGATTATACCAGCAGATAGACGAACAAACAGGTATTTCTAAAGCTTTAAATAACATTGGAATTCTCTACAAATCACAACAAAAATATCCTAAAGCATTACAATATCTTAAAGAGGCTTATAAAATTCAGCTTGCTACGGGTGAACAAAATGCTCCTATGACGCTAACTAATATCGGAGTAATATATTTTGAGCTTGGCGAATATAAAAATGCAATTCACTATTACAACAAAGCAAAAAGAGGTTTCGCTAAAAATGAAAATAAAAGAGGTTTTGCTTTGCTTAATAATTATTTAGGAGATTATTATAAAGAACAAAAGAACTTTGATTTGGCTAATGAATGCTATCAGAAATCATTGGCTTTGTATGAAGAAATTCAGAATAAATTCGGAGCTTCTCTTGCTTTGTACAACATTGGTTTATTGCTGCAGGAACAGAAAAAATATAATGAAGGGATACGCTATGCTACAAAATCATTAGAGTACGCTCAGGAAATTGGTGTTCTGGATCAGACTTTTCATTCAGAAGAATTACTAAGCGAGTTGTATCAATCAACAAATAATCCTGAAGCAGCGCTGCTTCATTATAAAAATTTCATTATTGCCCGTGACAGCATCAACAATCAGGAAATGACCAAAAAATTTGCTGAAGCTGAAATGAATTACGAATACAAGAAAAAAGAAGCCCTGCTTTCTGAAAAGCACAAAAGAGAAATTCAATTTGTTATTTTCTCCATTTTGGGAGCGTTATTATTAATTGTTTTAGGGCTTGTAATTTATAACCGAATGCAGGTTAAAAGGCAATTAACACTTAAAAAAGATCTTGCCGAATACGAACAGAAAGCCCTGCATTTGCAAATGAATCCACATTTTGTATTCAACTGCCTGAGCTCAATTTCAAGTTTTATTGTACAAAACGGAACCGATTCGGCTTTAAAATATTTGTCGAAATTTTCGAAACTGATGCGCCTGACACTTGAATATTCTAAAGGTTCGCTTATTCCGATTGATAAAGAAATTGAAAGTCTTCAGAATTATCTGGAACTGGAACAGCTTCGTTTTGATAATAAATTTGAATTTGAAATCAATTCAAGTGAAAATGTAGAATTTAACGTAGGACTGCCTCCGTTGCTGATTCAGCCTTTCGTAGAAAATGCTATTCTACATGGCTTGGTTCCCAAAGAAGGAAAAGGAAAAATAAATGTGGATTTTGATGTACAAAATGAACAATTAATCTGTACGATTACTGATGACGGAATTGGACTTTCAGAATCAAAACTTTTAAAAGAAAATTCAGTTACGGCACATCAGTCAATGGCATTGGATATTACAAAAAAACGCCTGAAGATTATGGAATCTATTACATCTAAATCAGCAAAAATTGAAATTCTGGACTTGAATACAAATTCACAAAAAACAGGTACAAAAGCAATATTGTATTTGCCTGTTCAATATATATCATAATAACCAAAGCCAATGATAACAGCATTACTCGTAGATGATGATAAACATTTAAGAACCGGTTTAAAAGCACTTTTAGAACGTTATACCAATGATATTTTTATTGTGGGTGAAGCCGAAAGTGTCAAAACAGGAATAGCCGCTATTGAAAAATTGCGTCCTCAGGTTATTTTTCTGGATATTCACCTCGCCGACGGTACAGGTTTTGATATTTTGGAAAATCTCTCAAAAGTAAACGGAAAACTAAAAGCACATGTTGTTTTTATTACGGCTCATGAGCAATACGCTTTAAAAGCATTTAAGTTCAGTGCTCTGGATTTTATTCTGAAACCTGTAGATCCCGAAGAGTTACAGGATACAATAGTAAAAATAAAAGAAGCGGCCGGAAAAAAGAAATCTTTTGAAAATATCGATTTACTGCTTGAAAATATTCGAAAAAAAGTAGATAATTTCAAACGTATTGCTTTATCCACCAGTGACGGTATTCATCTGTTTGAAGTCGCAGATATCATTCGTTGTGAGGCTAAAGCCAATTATACCGAGTTTTTTATAAAAAACCACAAACCGGTTCTGATTTCAAAAACATTAAAAGAATACGAAGAAATGCTTACGGAACATGGTTTTGAACGTATTCATCAATCGCATTTGATTAATCTTTCTTATTTGAAATCATATATAAAATCAGATGGCGGTTATGTAATTATGGCTGATAACAGTAACATTCCAATCGCCCAAAGCAAAAAAGAAAAACTGCAGGAACTGATCAAATCCTTATAAGATATATCTCCAACTATAAACTAATCCCCAATAAACCTTTTAATTATGCAAAGAAAAATACTTTTGTTTGTGCTGCTATTGAGCGCAATAGTAAATGCACAAAATGTTTCGATTCCGGATGCAAATTTCAAAGCCAAATTGCTGGAAGCAAATGCCACGAACTCCATAGCCCTGAATTCGGCAGGAATTTCGATCAAAATCGATTCTGATAATAATGGAGAAATTGATACAAATGAAGCTCTCGCGGTATATCAGCTGAAAGTTTCAAATTCAGGAATTCTTAATTTAACAGGGGTTGCCAGTTTTACCAATCTTAAAAATTTAGATTGCTCCAATAACATCCTTTTAAACCTGGATGTTACAGCTTTAACCAATCTGACAAACTTAAATTGTTCAGCCAATTATCTGACTGCATTCAATGTCAGTACATTAACCAATCTTGTCAATCTTTTTCTGGATCAAAACCGATTAACCAGTCTGAATGTTAGTGGTTTAAATAATCTTAAAATTTTATTCTGCAGTAATAATAAACTAACAAGTCTGAATGTCAATGGCTCAGCCGGTCTTAAAACTTTATTTTGCAGCAGCAATGAACTTACAAGTCTTGATCTTACCGGATTAACCAGTCTTGAATTATTGCTTTGTGAAACTAATAAACTCACAAATCTTAATCTAAACGGCTTAACCAATCTTAAATCATTGATTTGCAGCTATAATAATTTGGCTAATCTTAACCTAACCGGCTTAACCAATCTGGATCAACTGGAATGCACTTATAACCTGCTTACCAGTCTGGATGTTAGTACTTTATCAAAGCTTACGAAGCTGGATTGCTTTTACAATCAAATCACTAGCTTAGATTTAAGCAATACAACTCTTTTAACAGAATTAAGCTGTGGTGAAAACCATATTGCAACTTTAAATCTGAATGGTTTAAGCAATCTTAAGACTTTGAGCTGCTCTTATCTTCCTAATAATTTAGTTATCAATGGATCAAACCTTACAGCTTTGAAAACGTTTCAATATACAGGTGCCAATTCAGATCTAACCTTAAACGGTTTTCCTGCTATTGAAAGCCTGAATTTAAACTTATCCCCGGCAAGCATTACATTAAATGTATCAGGATTTAACAATCTTGCCAATATTAATATGTTTAATAATCAGACCACCAGTTTTACTGTAAACGGCTCGGGGACGACGAATATCAAATCTATCAACTGTTCAAACGGTCTATTGACAAGTTTAAATTTAAATGGCTTAAACAATCTTGCTTCACTAAACTGTAGCAACAACAAATTGACAAGCCTGAATTTAACCAATTTAACCAATCTGACTTCATTGAATTTTGGGATAAACAAAATTAGCAATATTGACTTGAGCAGTGTGCCCAATTTAAAGTATCTGGATGGGAACAATAACGTCTTGGGAAGTCTGGACATAAGCGGATTATCAAACCTGGAATATTTAGATTGTTCGAATCATATTTCAACTACTTCAATAGGAAACCAAATTACTTCTTTGGCTATAGCCGGATTAACAAAACTTAAATATTTAGACTGTTCTAACTATGGTTACAATGGTGTATTAGGAGCATTAGGAAACATAATTACTTCTTTGGATGTAAATAATTTATTGCTTCTGCAACAATTAAAATGTTCCAAAAACCGTCTTCCGAGTCTGGTTGTAAACGGCTTGACTAATCTTACTACTTTAGATTGCTCTTATAATCTCCTGACAAGTTTAGATTTGATTGGCCTGATTCAGCTGACAAATTTGAATTATGGTCACAATCAACTGTCTAATCTTAATATGATTGGTTTAGTGAATATCAAAGAATTAGATTGTTCTTACAATACGATAAGTACTTTGAATGTTTTGACGATGCCTAATCTTACAACATTGAATTGTAGTTATAACACACTTACAGCATTAGATTTAAGTGGACTAAACCAGCTTACTAAACTGCATTGTGGCAATAATTTACTAACCAGTCTTGATGTAAATACCTTTACCAATCTGACTGACTTTAGCTGTAATAATAATAAGCTAACAAATTTGGATGTCAATAATTTGGTCAATCTGAACTATTTACAATGTGGGGCTAACAAGCTTTCGAATCTTAATTTAAACGGTCTTACTAAACTTCATAGTCTTTACTGCAGCGGTAATGAACTGGTAAATCTTGATCTAAGTCCTTTAACTTCATTACTGCATTTAGGGTGCAGTGTTAATCTGCTTACTGCTCTTGATGTTAGTGCATCGACGAATCTTTTGGATATAGAATGCAGAAATAATCAGTTAACCAATATTGACATTAGTGCTTTATCAAATTTAAGAACTATTGATTGCAGGTTTAATCAGCTTACCAATCTTAATGTAAGCAATTGCCCAATGCTTAACAATGTAGCGTGTAATGGTAATCAAATTTCAACTCTCGATGTAAGTGCATTAAATAATCTATCCAGTTTGTATTGTGCTAATAATTTGCTTACTAATTTGTTTCTAAAAAATGGACGTAGTGAAACTCTTGATTTTTCCGGAAATCCGGGTCTGACTTACATTTGTGCAGATGATTCTCAAATAGCCAATGTACAATCGCAATTAAATAGTATGGGAATGACGGCAACTGTCGCTAATTCTTATTGCAGCTTCACTCCGGGCGGTCAGCACAATACATTAGTAGGAACTACTATATTTGACGGAAATAACAATGGATGTAATCTCAACGATCCTTTACACCCAAATATTAGAATTGATATAAACGACGGAACGACTACCGGCTCAGCTTTTACCAATACTGACGGAACTTCGAAATTCTACACGCAGGCAGGAAATTATAGTATTTTTCCAAACATAGAAAATGCAGGAGCTTTTAATATTTCACCGGCAGCAGCTACAATCAACTTTACAGATAATAACTATAATACGAATTATCAAAGCTTTTGTTTGTCTGCAAACGGTGTGCATCCTGATGTAGAAATTGTGATAAGTCCCATTACTCCTGCAAGACCGGGCTTTGATTCAACTTACAGAATTGTTTATAAAAACAAAGGAAATCAGGTGCTTTCAGGAAATATTAAGTTGACTTTTGATGATACAAAAATGGATTTGCTTTCGGCTACACCGGCCGTTGATACCGAAACAACGAATAATTTCGAATGGAATTACAATGGCTTGCTTCCCTTTGAAAGCCGTACCATTGATCTCGAATTTAATGTAAACAGTCCGATGGAAACTCCAGCGGTAAATAATGGCGATATCTTCAACTTTACAGTTGCCATAACACCTGTTGCCGGGGATGAATCACCTGCCGATAATACTTTTACGTATCATCAGACTGTTGTAGGTTCATTTGATCCTAATGATATTACGTGTCTCCAGGGTGAAAGCGTTTCCCCAAGTACAATCGGTGAATATTTGCATTATATTGTCAACTTTGAAAACACAGGTACTTATGAAGCTGAAAATATAGTCGTAAAAATAGCTGTTGACGAAAGCAAATATGATCTTAGTTCTTTGCAGTTATTAAATTCATCACATTCTTCGAAGACTGTTATTCACGGAAATATTGTTGAATTTGTTTTTGAAAAAATCCATTTGGCTTCTTCTTCCACTTCCAAAAAGAAAAACCCTGTTGGCGGTCATGGAAACATTTTATTTAAGATAAAAAGCGCAGATGATCTTCTTAATGGTGATCACGTAGACAAAACGGCTAATATCTTTTTTGATTACAATTTCCCAATTGAAACTAATAAGGCAGAAACCGTTTTCGAATCATTAGGAAATGATAATTTTGAAAAAGATAAGAGTATTTCAGTATATCCAAATCCAACTAAAGGAAATGTAAATATCAACTGTGATACCGTTGTGAAATATATTGAATTGTTTGATGTTCAGGGAAGACTGCTTCAAACTTCAATAGAAAATAGCAATACAACTAAATTTGATATTTCTAATAAACAAAACGGTCTTTACTTTATCAGAATTACTACTGAGAAGGGAAGCAAAGTAGAAAAATTGATTAAGGAATAAATTTAGGTAAATTATTTATTCCGCTTAAAAGCCTTTCAAGTCGTTGATTTTGAAAGGCTTTTTTATTGGTGCAATTATAAAAATTACGCGATGAGTAACTTAAATTAAATTTTTAGAAACAAAATCCCGGCTTATTTTAACAGAATCTGTTGGATTTGGAGAGTAATTTGTTTCCTGTTCCACAAAAAAGTGCTTCATGCCGGATAGTTTAGCTTGTGCGAAAATAGGTTTAAAGTCGATGCTTCCTTCGCCTATTTCGGTATTCCATTCTGCTTTGGATTTATCCATGTCTTTTACGTGCCACATCGTAAATCGCCCAGGGTTAGCTTTAAACATTTGCAAAGGATCATTTCCTGAGCGGACTACCCAGTATAAATCCAGTTCAAAATCAACTAATTTTTTATCTGTTTCCTGTAGCAAAATATCATATCCTGTTTGATTTCCATACTTTTTAAATTCAAAATCATGGTTGTGATAGGCTAATTTTAATCCTGATTGTTTGCATAAAACGGCTGCTTCATTTATTTTCTGCGCAATTCGTTTGTAACTATCTAATTCGCTTCTTAATTGTTCGTCTAAATACGGAACTGTTATGTACTCACTTCCTAATTGATTTGCGCATTCAATACAGGCTTTTAGAAAATCAGCATTGTTGTCTTTTATAAAAGAATTAAAATCATAATGTCCGCTTGGCGCTTTAAGACCATTATCAACAAGTATTTTTTTGAAATCTTTCGCAGAAGTGCCAAAAAAGCCCTTGTCAGTTGAGAATCCATACGTTTCGACTTCTTTGTAGCCTGATTTAGCCACATGTTCTAAAACGCCTTTAACATCTTTAGAAAATCCTGCTCTCAAAGTATACAGTTGAAGTCCAATATTTTTTTGCTTAGCCGAAAACGCAAGGGAAGGGGCAATTGCCAGTGCACCTAAAGCCAAACCGCTGTTAATTATAAAATCTCTTCTCTTTATCATTGTTTTTACTTTATTAAGTTAGATATCACAAATTGCAATTGCCTTTTTCAAAGAGGCTATTTTATCTTTTTGCAGCGGAATAAATTCCTGCCCTACAAATCCTGTAAAACCGGTGTCTGCAATAGCTTTCATTATAGCGCTGTAATTGAGTTCCTGTGTTTCATCAATTTCATTTCGACCCGGAACTCCGCCTGTATGATAGTGGGCAATGTATTTATGATTTTCTCTAATGGTTCTGATAACATCTCCTTCGTCAATCTGCATATGGTAAATATCATAGAGCAGTTTGAAATTTTCAGAGTTGATTCGTTTTGCCAATTCTACTCCCCAGTATGTTTTGCTGCATTGGTAATCTTTATGATTGATTTTACTGTTCAGTAATTCCATAACCAGGGTTACTTTATGTTTTTCTGCCAGTGGAATCAGTTTTTGAAGTCCAAGAATACAATTGTTCCAGCCTTCTTCGTCTGTTTTCCCTCTGGTGTTTCCGCTAAAGCATATGAGGTTTTTGTAACCGGCCTGAGCTACCAGCGGAATCATTTCGGTGTAATTTTTAATGAGTTGTTCATGAAATTTCTGATCGTTGAAACCGTCCACCAGATTTAATTCGGCACCATTACACATAGTCGAAACAAGATTGTGTTTTTTTAGTACCGGCCAGTCTTTTGGCCCAACCAGATCAATACCGGTGATTCCAATTTTTTTTGCTTCTGAACAAAGCGTTTCAATATCAAAATCATTAAAGCACCAACGCGCTACCGAATGATTAATCCTTCCTTTCAACATCGAATCTAATTTAAGTTTTTCGTCAGGCTTAGCCAAAGCTAATAAATCCGCCGGAACACCTAAGGTCACAGTTCCGGCAAGAATACCTTTTATAGCAGTCCTTCTATTAAAAGTTGTACTCATTTTTTTGTCTTAAAAATACTTAAATTTCATTTGCCAGTTTGTTTTTATCCTGAAATAAAAGAGCAAAAATCAGGAACACGGCAAAAGCGATTCCGGCAGGAATTATCCATACCATTACCCAATTGATTGCCCCTTCAACAGTTTTGTAATTATCTGTAATCCAGCCTGCAACTGCAAAGCCAATCAACATTCCGATACCATAAGTAGCTAGTGTTATCAAGCCCTGAGCAGCACTTTTGTATTTTTCGCCTGCTTTTGAATTGGTATAAATTTGTCCCGATACAAAGAAAAAGTCATAACAAATTCCGTGTAAAGCAATTCCTGTGATTAGCATAAAACTCAAATCGCCTCCATTTCCATAAGCAAATAAAACGTAGCGTATTGCCCAGGCTAGCATCCCAACAAGAATTGTTTTCTTAAATCCAAAACGGGTAAAAAATACCGGAATGAACAATAAAAACAACGCTTCGGAGATCTGACCAATAGCCATTTTTCCTGTCGGGTTTTCAACTCCGGCAGCCGTAAGGAAAGGGTGTGCATTTTGATAATAAAAAGCTAACGGAATACAAATCAGAATCGATGAAATAAAGAATATCAGGAAATTTTTATCCTTCAAAAGCTTTAAGGCATCAAGACCCATAATGTCTGCGATTTTAATTTTTCCTTGACTAACTTTTGGAGGAGTTTTCGGCAGAGTAAAACTCAACAGGCCTAAAACTAAAGCTGCAATTCCGGCCAATAGGAATGTATTTTTAAGTAGTCCGTTAGAAACAGCTTCTACAGCATCCCAATGAAACACAAAACTAATAGCTAATCCGGCCAAAATCCAGCCTATTGTACCCCAAACCCTGATGTTTGCAAATTCCTTCTCGGCATCTTTCATCTGATTGAATGCTACTGAATTTACTAAAGCCAGTGTTGGCATATATAAAACCATATAACTCAATACATATATATAGAACATTCCCACATCTGTCGACTGATACATTTGATACATTAAAAAAGCACCTGCTAAATGTAAAATCCCTAAGATTTTCTCCGCATTAAAATAACGATCTGCAATCAAACCTATGATAAAAGGAGCAATGATGGCTCCCCAGGATTGAGTAGAAAAAACTGCTGCTGTTTCTGCACCGGAAGCTTTCAGGTTGCTTCCTAAAAAAGTGCCAAGAGTAACAAACCATGCTCCCCAGATAAAAAATTCGAGAAACATCATTACAGATAATTTAATTCGGATAGTTGTATTCATATATAGTGGTTAATTCTGGTTAGAGATGTTATAAAGCTAATAATTATTTATTTACAGCCGGTTGTAGTTTCCATCGTATTCCACTCTTTAATTGAAATATTGCGGTACCATACGTTATCGCCGTGGTCCTGCAAAGCAATTTTTCCTTTTTTGAATGTTCCGAAAGCCGGCCATGCTGTGAATTTGCTTCCCGCAACCAAAGCTTTAAAATTGTCGTCCCAAAGTACTGTTTCAACAATAATAACTCCGTTCAAAACGAAAGTCAGTTTTCCGTTTTTACAAACAACTTCCGCAGTATTCCACTCTCCAACTGGCTTAACCGGTTCTGATTTGCTTTGAATTAAATCATATAAATCTCCGGCACGGTGTTTTGTTATTTTTCCGTCAGGATGACCCTCATTGTCCAATACCTGCATTTCTAAACCGGTTTCATAAGTGTTTTTATACTTTTGAGGGTTTTCATTCACATAAAAAATAATTCCGCTATTCGCTTTAGGAGCGACTTTCCATTCTAATTTTAAATGAAAGTTTTCATATTCAGCATCCGTTACTAAATCCCCTCCCTGACCATTTTTGGCTGCTTCCGGATCAAAATGCAATACGCCATCTTCAACCTTCCATCCTGCACCTGCTGTCGTTTTACCATATGAGTGCCAGCCCGTTGTGGTTTTTCCGTCAAAAATAGGTTTGAACCCTTTTTGAGCGTGTAAGGTTTGTAATAAACTGAATGCTAATACTGCTGTGATAATCTTTTTCATGGTTTTACTATTTAATTCTTTACTGTTTTCTAGAAGCTGAGGTTTTTCCAGCCATCTCGGTAATCGCGTTTTACAAATTGATTTACATCATCTACATTGGTTACTTTCCTGGCATCATTATCCCAAAGTAATTTAACAGAGCGGCCCGGATAAACATCCTCGCCTAAATATTCTTTGTGCAAGTCATAGCCCCTTACGGCAAGATTGGCCATTAATAAGGCTTCGGTTAAAGGACCTGCTATTTCAAATGGAGAGCTTAGTTCTTTTTTACCATATCCGGCAATACATCCTTCGATCCATTGTTTTTGGTGTCCGTTTGCACCATCTTTTACTCGTGGATATTTCTCCTTTATTTTTAGATTTTCATTACGGCTTAAAGGCAATAATCTCGGGTTTTCACTATAAGTATCACAAAGCATTTTCCCTTTTGTTCCAATAAATAAAGTGCCGTTTCCGCCATCACCGAAGATTTCGTTAGCACCTAATTCTTCTGGGCGTTCTGGCTGAATACCGCCATCCATCCAGTGCATTTTGATATCGCCTTTCGTTTTATTGGTTTTTGGAAAAGTTAAGGTCACATGACTTGAAGGAGGACAGCTTTCAGGGAAATAGCCTCTTCTGAATTCATCAACATACACAGAGCCAACACTGCACTGCACATCTTTGGCATATTTCAGATTCAATACTGAGAATGGTGCCTCCATCAAATGACATCCCATATCTCCTAATGCACCGGTGCCATAATCCCACCAGCCGCGCCAGTTGAAAGGTACTAACTTATCTACATAATTTTTATATGGAGCAGTACCAAGCCATAAATCCCAGTCCAGTTCCTTTGGAATTTCAGTTTTTGCTGTTGACCATGGAATTCCTTGTGGCCATACAGGTCTGTCTGTCCAGGCGTAAACCGTATGTACATCACCAATTAAACCAGCTTCGTACCATTCTTTTAAAATTCGGGTTCCATCATTGGATGATCCCTGATTTCCCATTTGCGTCACTACTTTATAACGTGCAGCCGCCTGTGTCATCATATGGGCTTCGTAGATATCATGTGCCATTGGTTTTTGCACATAAACGTGTTTGCCTAATTGCATTGCAGAAAAAGCCTGAATAGCATGATTATGATCTGGTGTTGAAACCGATACGGCGTCGAAATTTTTATGTTCTTTGTCCAGCATTTCACGCCAGTCTTTGTAAAATTTTGCTTTTGGATAAGCACTTACACTATCCGCAGCTCTTCTGGTATCAACATCACATAAGTAAGCAATATTTGCGATACCACTTCTTTCAAAAGACGCGATATCTGATCTTCCTTTCCCGCCAACACCAATACCGGCAATTGTTAATTTGTCACTGGGAGCTACAAAACCTCTTCCCATAACATGCCTGGGAATAATCATTAAGCCAGCTGTTGCTAAGACACCTTTTTTTAGAAAATCTCTACGAAGAGTAGATTCTGGTTCTGTATTTTTATTTAAATCCTGATCCATTTAGGTCTTAATTTATTTGTTCAATGATAGAATGTATATTGCAATTTTCTTTGCATCGTCTTTTTTTAATGCAGTATGAGCTGACATCGGTATTGGTCCCCAAACTCCGGAGCCTCCTTTGGTAATTTTCTCAGATATATATTTGATGTTTTTATCGTTCATTGGATATTTTTTTGCAATATCCAAATAGGATGGGCCGACTACTTTTTTATCTATTTTATGACAGGTTGCACAATCTTCTTTTTTTATTAAAGCTTCTCCTTCAGAAGGTTTGGTTTGCTCTATAGCACTATATTGTGCCGGAATCGATACATAATTTGAAAAAGAGCATAAACTGCCTAAAGTTATCATTGCAACTAAAATTTTAATTTTCATATTCTATTAATTAAACAAATTTATAATCCTAAATTTCTCCTGTTAAGCTGTGTATTGGTTTCGACGGCAGCAAAATCATCAAAAGCTTTATCGGTTACTTTGATAATGTGCTTTTTTATGAATTCGGCTCCTTCACGGGCACCGTCTTCCTGATTTTTTAAACAGCATTCCCATTCCATTACAGCCCAGCCTTTGTAATCGTATTGCGCTAATTTGCTAAAAATGGTTTTAAAATCAATCTGACCATCGCCGGGTGAACGGTAACGTCCTGCGCGATTCAGCCAGTTTTGATAACCTCCAAAAGTTCCTTGTTTTCCTGTGGGATTAAATTCGGCATCTTTAACATGGAAAGCTTTGATTCGTTCATGATAAAAATCGATATACTGAATATAATCCAGTTGCTGCAGTACAAAATGCGAAGGATCATATAGAATACAGGCGCGATGATGATTGTTTACGGCTTTTAGAAACATTTCATAAGTCTCGCCATCAAATAAATCTTCTCCCGGATGAATTTCGTAACAGACATCTACACCATTTTTATCGAATTCATTCAGTATTGGCAGCCAGCGATTGGCCAGTTCTTTGAATCCTTCTTCAATTAAACCGGGTGGACGCTGTGGCCACGGATGAAAATATTGCCACAATAAGGAACCGCTAAATGTAGCATGCGCATTCAGTCCTAAATTTTGAGAAGCTTTTGCTGCATAATGCAATTGCTGTACCGCCCATTCCTGTCTTGCTTTTGGATTGCCACGCAATGCCTGTGGAGCAAATCCATCAAAAAAGTCATCATAAGCCGGATGAACAGCAACCAGCTGACCTTGCAAATGAGTAGAGAGTTCAGATATTTTTAATCCATATGAACCAACAATTCCGGTAAGTTCATCAGCATAAGTTTTGCTTTCAGCGGCTTTTTGCAAATCAATAAACCGCGAATCCAATGTTGGAATTTGAATTCCCTTAAAATCCAGACTGGCAGCCCATTGGCAAATCCCTTCCAAAGAATTAAACGGAGCTTCATCAGATATAAACTGGGCTAAAAAAACCGCAGGTCCTTGCATTGTGGTCATTTGTTGTGATTTAAATTATAAATTCAGTCCATTTTTGAGTTGATTTTCCGGAAGCAATTACATTTTCTATAAAAGCCATTCCACGAACACCATCTGCTACTGTTGGAAAATCAAGCATTTCTGCAGATGGTTCTTTTCCTGCTAATTTTGCCTGTAAAGTCAATGCAAAATTTTTGTATAAATTTCCAAAAGCTTCAAGGTACCCTTCAGGATGTCCGCTTGGAATTCGGGTGTTAAATGCTGCAATTGGTTCTAAATACCCGTTTCCGGTACGATACAACTGAGCAGGCGCGTCCTGCCATTTTACGACTAAAGTATTCGGTTCCATTTGATGCCATTCCAGGCCGCCTTTTTCGCCATAGACTTTAATTTTTAAGCTGTTTTCTTCTCCGGCGGCAATTTGGCTGGCTACCAAAATTCCGTTGGCACCATTATCAAATTTAAGAAGTACATTTCCGTCGTCATCCAGTCTTCTGTGGGCAACAACTGTATTGATGTCGGCACAAATTTGTGTAATTTTCAATCCTGAAATATATTCTGCTAAATGCGCTGCATGAGTTCCGATGTCGCCCATACAGCCGCTGATTCCGCTTTTTGATGGGTCTGTTCTCCAGGCTGCCTGTTTGTTTCCTGCGTTTTCAAAGTCAGTGCTCAGCCAGCCTTGCGGATATTCAACCATTATTTTTCGAATAGCTCCAAAATCATTTTTAGCTACCATTTCACGAGCCTGTTTTACCATAGGATAGCCGGCGTAAGTATGTGTTAAGCAAAGATAAAGACCGGTTTCTTTTACTTTTTGTTCCAATAATTTTGCTTCCTCCAGACTCAAAGTCATGGGTTTATCCAAAACAACATGAAAGCCATTTTCTAGTGCCAGCATAGCAGGAGCAAAGTGGGCATGATTTGGGGTTACTATCGAAACAAAATCCATTCTTTTTTCTGGAGGTAATCTTGCTTCGGTTTCAATCATTTGGGAGTAAGACTCATAACATTTATCCTGTGATAAACCTAATTCTTTTCCGGATTCAAGGGATACATCAGGATTCGAACTAAAAGCACCGCAATGCAATTGAATTAATCCGTCCATGTTGGCTGCAATGCGATGAACTGCTCCAATGAAAGCATTTTTGCCACCGCCAATCATTCCCATTTTTAATTTTCTCATATTTTCAATAATCTTACTATCTAGATGTTTTTTTTCTTTAATTCTTTTACGGCATAATCACAAGCCCTGGCTGTCAAAGCCATATACGTCAATGAAGGATTTTGACAGGCGCTGGATGGCATACATGAGCCATCAGTAACAAATACATTGCTTACTTCGTGCATTTGGTTCCATTTGTTCAGTACGGATTCTTTTGGATCATTCCCCATTCGGGCTGTACCCATTTCATGGATAGTCATTCCTGGATAACATCCATTATCATAAGCTTTTACATTTTTGGCGCCAGCAGCTTCCAGCATTTCAGCAGCGTCATACATCATATCTTCGCGCATTTTTGCCTCATTCTCTTTGTATTCACAGTCAATTGCTAATACTGGCTGTCCCCATTTGTCTTTTTTAGAATGGTCGATGTATACTTTGTTTTCGTAATAAGGAAGCATTTCTCCAAAACCGCCTAATCCCATTGTCCAGGATTCAGCCGGTCTGGATAAAATTTCTTTGAAATCACCGCCAAAGTCTAATTCGGCTACTTCTTTGTGCCAATGGCCTCTGCTTGCTGCACCCTGGTAGCCGAAGCCTCTTAAGTAATCCCTTTTATCGTTATTAAAGTTTTGGTATCTTGGAATGTAAATACCATTTGCTCTTCGACCATAGGTATATTTATCCTCAAAACCTTCAACAGTTCCTTCGGCACCACATCTAAAGTGGTGATCCATTAAATTGTGCCCAAGCTGTCCGCTGCCATTACCTAAACCATTTGGATGAGCTTCAGATGTTGAATTTAGTAAAACAAATGTGGAGCCTAACGTTGATCCGTTTACAAAAACAATTTTGGCATAAAATTCCATGCTTTCATTCGTTTCGCTATCGATAACCATTACGCCTTTTGCTTTTTTAGTCTCTTTATCATAAATAATGTGATTGACAATCGAGTAGGGACGGACTGTTAATTTTTTAGTTGCCATTGCTGCCGGCAAAGTAGAGGACTGTGTGCTGAAATAAGCTCCAAAAGGACAGCCTCTGCTGCATAAGTTTCTATACTGGCAGCTGCCTCTTCCTAAATGAGGTACGGTAAGATTTGCACTACGCCCGATGGTCAATATTCTGGATTTGTTATAATGTTTTTCGATGCGATCTTTTACAGATCTTTCAACACAGTTCATTTCCATAGGAGGTAAAAACTGACCATCCGGTAAAAAAGGCCAGCCTTCATTCTGACCACTTATTCCCGCAAATTTTTCCACATAATCATACCATGGTGCAATATCTTTATAACGCATTGGCCAGTCATTTCCGTGACCATCTTTTTTATTCTCTTCAAAATTGAGATCACTGAAACGATAGCTTTGACGTCCCCACATTAAGGATTTTCCGCCAACATGAAAACCTCTGTACCAGTCAAAACGTTTGTCTTCTGTGTAAGGACATTCCAAATCATTTACCCACCAGCTTTCATTAGCTTGTTGATATGGATAATCCCTGGTTTGTACTGGATGCGTTCTCTTTTGTTCCTGCGTTAATTGTCCACAATAGGCTATTTCCCATGGCGCTTTCATTGCCGAATCATAATCTTTAATATGCTCGATATTTTTTCCGCGTTCTAACATCAGGACTTTTAAGCCTTTTTGCGTTAGTTCTTTTGCAGCCCATCCGCCGCTTATTCCTGAACCTATAACAATCGCGTCATAAGTATTTTGTTTCTTTAAATTGGTATTGATATTCACGATGTCTTTTTGATAAATTAGTAAAATAAGTTCAAAACGTTTTGACTTTAGATTGCCCAAGCTTTCTGTCCCGGGATGTAGTCTACATTTCCATCGTATTTTCCTGGTATAGGCAAATACTCTCTTGCAACAGTGCACCCAATTTCTGAAGAAAAATAGCCCAATAAAGTTAAATCTCTGGCAATTAAAAAGAATGATGGTTCTCTGTTGTTGTCTATAGTTTGTTGTTTTAATTCATTCATCAAAAGTTTTTTTTCTTGAGCATTAAGACTTAGGAATTCTTTGTTGAATTTCGTTTTGCTTAAAGCCAGCATATCTTCATAGCCTTTCTTAAAGACTTGTTGAAGATTAGGAGGGTAGCAATCTTTTATAATTAAGGGTATTAAAGTTCCAAGACCAGCAGCTTTTGCCCCTGGAGAATTTGTGGTTGTGGGCAAAATAATTTCGGCAAATTCGGCAAGAATTTCTTCGTCCGTAGCTAAAAATGAATAGGTGTAATTCTGTTCGGGATTGTATACAGTAAAACTTTCAAATAAAACCCCCATTGTTGTAGCAGAGATTGCTCCACCCATCAAATAAGCTATCTTTTTTAGTGCGTCTCTTCTTTCCATTGCAAAATATTAAAAATATGGTGTAAATATTATGGATAATTTAATTATCAATACTTTACAATAATAATAAAAAAAGAACTGTATTTTTATTTTAAAACTTAATTAATTGTATAAAATTAATAATTCTTATATAATAAAACGTTTTAGTAATTATTTTTAAAAACAAAAAGCGTGATTAGAGAAGAAGTAAGAAAAAATGTAAAATTTTAAGAGTAAAGATATTAGATAGATATAGAGAAAATATGTTATTAAGAGCTTTATTCTTACTAAAAATATCTAAATTAAATCTGGATTTGCTATTTGTAATATTAAACATAGGATTATGGAAGTAGACTAAAGCGTATCCCGCCAGAAATAGGAGAGATGGACGCGCTTGAAATACTTTGATCCTTATACTTCATATGATTTGCATTGGTTACCTTATGAAATAACAAAATGTAGAAATCTTAAAGATAGTAGAGTAAGTACAAGGGCTTTGTATGGTAATAGGAGAAACAGAATGAAATTTCCGCGTTTAAACCACAATCCAATACGATATAAAGGACAAATGGTAGGTTGTAGTGTTTTTGGTCGGAATTTAATATATAAACAAACGAATCAATTTTGGAATTCTCTTAAAGTAGGTACTGATGTTTTGTCTCTTCTCGTAAACTTGTGTTCAAAGGAATGTGAAAGTAAATTGCCAAAACCACCCGAAAATTACATTCAGTTTCCCCATAAAGGTGGTGCTGACTTGAAGCAGCCTCTTAATGAGGATGAGCTTTTTGAATTAGAAATGAGGAATCATGATGATAGTCAAAATGAAAATTTAAAAGTTATTGAGATTGCTGAAAAGCAACAGTTTTCAATATTAAAGCTGATGAGGAGGGTATGGAAAAATGTGGAATGATGATTGAGACGAAGACTTTTTAATTTTTCTTATTATTGGATTAGGCTGTTTGATTTGCAAAACGCCTGTTGCAGGTTGAACTAAGATTAATTTTAGGAGAGGTATAAAAAAACTATTTCAAGACAAAATAGGTTTTTTAAAGTGACCTTGACGGTACAGAATTCGAACCTTTTAATTGAAAATTTGAAGAAACTCACCGTATTTAAATGACTTGTTGAGAAGAGTTAAATATTTTTAAAAACTTTTCTAAGATTAGTGATTTAAGTAATCAATTAAAGAAAAATTCAATAAATCGATTAAATAAAAGTATTAATGTCGATAAAACTTAAGATCAAGTATTAATTTTCAATAATAGATAATTGTTCTGCGTGCTAGAACTGGTCTACTACCATCAAGTTTATTTAGCATTTTAATCCAGTTACCATATTCATCATTTATAAATGATAAATCTATTGTTTTTTGGATAGTTCCATATACTTCTTCTGATCTGGAAATATATCTATTATCGTCGTAATGATATTTAGTAAAATCATTACCGATTTTGTATTGACTTAGATTTCCAAAATTATCATATTCAAAAGATTGGTCATAATTACTTTCTGATTCATTAAGTTCAATAATTCTTCCTAGTTTGTCGTAGATTATTGTTTTATAATTTCGCAGTTTATGATTATCGTCATTACTAGTGTATTCGATTTTATAAATTTTGCCTTTATTGTTGACATAATATGCTGTTTTATTATATTTAGGGCTAATATACTTTGGATTGTTTAAAAAGTCTTGGTAGCTGCTGTTTTCATTTAATAAATAATGTTGCCTTTTAATTATAGAATCCTTGAAGTTTTCGTACAAACATATATATCCTATAGTCTGTTTGTCTTTTTTGTGATTGCCGTAAAAGTACTTTTTTATTAGTTTATTATCTTCAGAATATTTGTTTATTAAAAAAGATTGTACACAAATTTCTGAATTTCTGTCCATGTATGAAGTATGTGATTGTTTGATAACATTTTGGTTATTATCAAAATAAACAGAATCTATCTTTATATTTTTATTATAATGTTTACTGTATTCAATAATAGTTATTAAATTTTTAGAATAACTATAACTATGTGTACATGCACCAACGAAATCATTAATAAAAGTAATCTTTCCCTCTTTGTCAAATTCATAATGATATGCTGGGGATTTATCATCTGAAAGAGTAAAACTAACGCTTTTAACGGGCTTGTTTTTTTCTAAATCGAAGTTAATCATATCAAAAAAATGACGATTGGTTCGAAAATCATTATCTAAGTTTGAATCTGGATAATAATTACTAATAATCTCTTGAGGAGTTAGATTTGGATCATACTTTAGAATATCTGTTGGGATTTCTTGAACTTGAGCATATATTGCAAAACTAAATAATGAAAGAATTTGAAAAATATTTTGCTTCATTAATCTTTATATTTAAAATAATAATGTCTAACAAATATAGTCGAGTAGATATTGAAAAATCAAGAAGACTTAATAAATTTTGTCTTTTAGAAGCTATATTGACCTTAAGTTATACGAACCATTTATTTCAGTATTTAAGCTACTTCGCAGGATTCGCAGAAAAAAGTGCAATTTTTTCGAACCATAAAAAAACTCTAAAATCAAAAGACTTTAGAGGTTGTTTAAAAGTGGTGACCATGGAGGGGACAAAACCCCTGTTTTTCTATAAAATTAGATGTTTCAATTTGTACTATAAATAAAGGGATTGAGACTTTTTAAATTCATTATAAATCATATTAATTCGCCCAAATATATTTTCTGCTTAGCAAATGTTTAGCAAACTAATTATATTTGATTTAAATCTATAACTATGGCTACATTGAAATTTGTACTTCGCAACGAAAATAAAAATTCAAACATATATGTTCGCTATTCTATTGACAGGAAAAGACTTCTTTGGAGAAAAACAGGATTCGTAATTGATTCTGTTTTTTGGGATTCTGATAAAGAGAAAGTAAAATTAAAAGATGAAGATTCTAAGAAACTAAATCGCAAATTACGAGATCTAAAAGTATTTCTTGAAAATTCATATAATGATGGAATAAGTTCTGGAATTGAATTTACCGGAGATTGGCTTCAGCTTCAGATAGATTTATATAATAATAAAATTCCTGTTTTAGAATTAGATGTATTGACTACATATATCCAAAAATATATTGATGAAGCTCCGTATAAACAAAATTCTAAGAAAGAACTTGGATTAAGTAAGGGAAGGGTTCAGAACTTAAAGTTGTTTAAAAGTACAATTATTCGTTACGAATCCGATACTCAAAAAGGCAAGAGTATACTTGTCAGAGATGTAAATCTAAAGTTTGTTGAACAGTTTAAAATGTGGCTTTTCGGAAAAGGGTATTCAACAAACTATGTTGGTAAAAATATTGCAAATATCAGGACTATATGTCTTGATGCTTTAAAAAATGACATTGAAACTTCTCCTCAAATAAAAAACATTAAAGGTGTCTCAGAAAGTAGAGAATCGAAAGATATTGTTTTTTTAAGTGAAGAAGAGCAGGGAAAAATAGCAGACGCAATTCTTATTCGAGAAGCATTAATAAATGCAAGGAAGTGGCTTCTTTTGGGATGTTTACTAGGTCAAAGAGGAGGAGATTTGTTGAATATTACTCTCAAGAATATAAAGGAAATAGGCGGGAAGCAAATTATAGAATTGAAACAACAAAAAACAGGTAAGTTAGTTGCGATTCCATTGTTGCCTAAGGCTATTGAGATAATTGAAAGCGGTTTCCCTTATAAAATATCTTTAACTCATTTCAACGAGTACATTAAAGATGTTTGTGAAATTGCTGAGTTAGATTCTCCTACAAAAGGACGTAAAAAAGTTAAACAGGGGCAACCAAGTGTGGAGAAATTATATCCAAAGTATGAAGTCATAAGTAGCCATGTCTGCAGACGTTCGTTCGCAACTAATTTTTATGGACATATACCGACGCCTATCTTAATGAATATAACCGCCCACGGCACAGAAAGAGTATTCTTAAAATATATAGGAAAAACAACATATGATAATGCTTATCAAATGCTAGAATATTTTGATAAACTGCAACCGTCGCTAAAAACTCCTGTAATGGAAGTAGTTCGAAATTTAAATGAAAAGTAAACATGACAGAATTAAAAGATTTTTATAAAAACATCTTGAACACTTCCACATTTGAGATAATGAAGTTTATTAATGAAATAACAAATAAAGATTTATCATTACTTATTTTATTGAACTCTGAATTTAACATATTGTATTTAAAAGAGTTAGAGCAAATTAGCATATCCAATAAATCCCGAGATATTAAAACTCAAAATCTTTTTATCGAAAATCTAATAGATGAGAACTGTGACAGTTCAACACCAACTGATACAAATTCAATATTTACTGTCGATTATTATTTATCTGATGATGGATTTTTGAGTATCAAAAAAGAAGAACATAAGTTTGAATTATTAGGATTTAGAGATTACAATAGGATTAATTGTAAAATAAAAGAATTTCAAAAATGCATAAAGGCGCAAATTGAACTTCAAAAAAAACCAAAAGAGCTACTTTGCAAATTCCGGTTATATTGATCACCCCATTCCGTTTTAAAGTGAGCACCTGATTCCAGTTCAAAATGACCACCTA
>NZ_JAADZV010000002.1 GCF_010645075.1 Flavobacterium limi | reverse complement strand
GCTGCCTGAGCTGTTGCCAAACCAGATGTGTCGCTGCATTGTAAAGTCACATTTAAGGAAGCTGCAGCGGTTGTCCATGTTGGTGCGGTTGTGTCTTTAACAGTAACTATTTTTTCACAAGTAGAGCTGCATCCATTTAAAGTAGTTGTTAATAATAATTTGAACGTTGTATTGCAAGTAGAACCAGCTAAAACAGTTACATTTTGTGCATTTGAAGCAGATGTGATTGTAGCGCCATTTGCAGTTACTGCAGGCAAAGACCATGCATAAGTAGTCATATTGGCTGGAGCCACATACACATTAGAAGAAGACAAACATACAGGACCAGAAGTACCAGCAATAGAACAACTAGTAGGAGTATTTACCGTTACGGTTGCTTGACTTGTAGCAATATCATTTCCAGAACATAAACCTGAATTAGAAAATATTGCTCTGAATAATGTGGTTTCTGTTAAATTAGCTGTATTATAAGCTGTTAAACCTGCAGTATTAGTGATATCTACCCACACTGAAAATGGAGCAACAGATGATTGCCACTTGATTACAGTAGAATTAGCAGTGAGACCGGTTATTGTTAAAGCGCTACTAGCTCCTGAACAGATAGTTGTGCTTGGTCCAACTGTTCCTTTTAGTGGAATTCCAAAAGTAAGTGGGGTATTAATACATGGACTTGAACTTGGAGAGTTACCGCTAACAGATGCTAATTTTGTAACATTTATTATACCAGGGTTATTTGGGTCACAAATATTAATTCCTAAACTTCCAAAAGGAATATTAAACTCTAAAAAGGTAGCACCAGAATTACAATTTGCGTTACCGGACTGCGCAGCAAGGCCTGGGGGGATGACGTTAGTTTGAGTTTTAACATTTCCATTTCCAGTATATAAAGTAAAACCATTTCCGTTAGAATTAATCTCTAAGATATATTCAGCACCACCTACACTAATGGTACCTCCAAATGAATCTGATGTTAATCCGGTTAAAGGATCATTATTGGTATCTAAGTACAATCTAAAAAGAGCTGAACCACCATTACCAATGTCCATACCTAATCTTAATACTTGATTTTGAGTGTCAACTTTAGCGTGAATCGTTCCAATTTGACACGTTGAAGAAGGACTAGCTAATAATAGTTTGCTGTAAACAGTACCAGTTGCATATTCATCACCAAATGTATTGGGGCCTGGGCAGTAATCTCCATCAAATGTATTTTGAGAATAGCCTTTTGTAATAAATATTAGCATGAACGTTATGAAAACGTCTCTAATATTTTTGAATGTAAAAAAATAAGTAATGATTTCCATAATCTCTAATTTTATTAAGTTAGGATTAAAAATGTTTTGGACTTCTTGCCTTTTAAATGAATTTTTGGAGTTATTCATTAAAGGCATTTAGATTTAATTAAGGCGGGAAGAAAGTGGTATTGTGATTATCTCAAAATTTTAACATTAAATCTATGAATCAAAGTTATATAGATTGATTAAATTATGTTTTCTTTATCTGTGACTAACCTGAAAAATCGTTTAAATGCATTTTTTTGTTAAATAATTAATTTAAAATGCTTCTTTTTAATAGAATTATAACAAGATAAGAGAGGTGTTTTTTTATTTTTTGAGATATAATTTGTAATAATTTTATCTATAAAATATTGTTTGTCAGTATTTTATATTCTATTTTATACGCTCTGATAATATCGGTTAAGTGATAATTTTAACAGATGAACAACGCTTTTTTTTAAAATAACTTAAGTTTAATTATTTACTGTTTGGTTAAATTTTATTCCAAAATGTTAACAGAATAAAAAAAAAGCAGGCTATTGAAATTTCTTTTGTAAATTAGAAATTGAATTATTCCTGTTGGTATCTATCCTTAAAAATATATTTTATGAAAAATTTAATTTTAATACGACATGCAAAATCAAGTTGGGAAGCACCTTTAAAAGATTTTGACAGACCCTTAATGAAAAGAGGTATTTTAGATGCCCACAGCGTTTCAGGCGCCATTTCGAAATTTCTTCCTAAAACCTATACAATATGGAGCAGTACTGCTGCCAGGGCTTTAGAAACAGCTATCATTTTTGCACAAAACTTGTCATACCCATTAGAAAGTATTTTATTCAAAGATGAATTATACACTTTTGATGACAGACATCTCGAAAAAGTTATTAAATCATGTGATAATAGTTTAGAAAGCGTTATTCTTTTTGGACATAACGAGGCTATTACAAATTTTGTTAATAAATTTGGGGATGTTTTTATAGAAAATGTTCCAACTTCAGGTTTCGTATCACTCCAATTCGATTCAGAAAGCTGGGATACGATTGGTAAAGGCAAAACCCATAAAACAATTTTCCCCAAAGATTTAAAATAAATAACGTGCACGAACAGAAATATATCGACAGAGAAAAAAGCTGGTTAGCGTTTAATGCAAGAGTACTTCAGGAAGCCGGTGATAACACGGTTCCGCTTTTAGACAGACTGCGTTTTGTTGGAATTTTTTCAAACAACTTAGATGAATTTTTCAGAGTTCGATATGCTGCAATACGGAGACTAAGCCTTTCAGGTATTTCAGGCGAAAAATATTTAGGAGGGATTTCCGCACATCAATTAATTAAAGATATCACAGAGATTGTTATTCAGCAACAGTCCGAGAGTTTGCGTATTTTAGGAAACATTGAAGCGGAACTTGAAGCCGAAAACATTTTTATTATAACCGAAGATCAGATCAGTCCCAAACAAGAATGTTTCTTAAAGGACTTTTACATGCAAAAGTTAAGTCCGGAACTGGTGACTATTATTTTGAATGACCTGGCCGTTTTTCCGGTTCTTAAAGATACTTTAGGTTATCTGGCAGTTCGTTTGGAACTGGCTAATGATGAGATTCGTTATGCTCTGATTGAAATTCCTAAAAATATCAATCGGTTTGTTGTACTTCCTTCAGAAGATGAAAAACAATATGTGATTTTAATTGACGATGTTATTCGTTATAAACTAAAAAGCATTTTCAATATATTTGATTTTAAAAGTGTTTCGGCACACATGATTAAAATTACACGTGATGCTCAATTAGATATTGACAGCGATTTGAGTAAAAGTATGCTTGAAAAAATTGCTTCATCTGTAAAAGACCGACGAATAGGCGAGCCGGTTCGTTTTATTTACGACAGCCAGATTGAAGATGATACCCTGCATTTCTTTTTAGAGAAAATGAAAATCGTAGAAACAGATAGTATCATCCCGGGCGGGAGATACCATAACCGCCGGGATTACATGAGTTTCCCAAATTTAGGTCGTTACGATTTACTGTATAAACCTAATGAGCCTTTGCCGGTTCCGGGTTTAAGTCTCGACGGAAGCATTTTAGAAAAAATAAACAAAAAAGATTATTTGGTTCATGCGCCATATCAGTCTTTCTCATACCTGACTAAGTTTTTGCGTGAGGCAGCTTTAGATCCAAAAGTAACCAGCATCAAAATTACTTTATATCGTCTGGCTAAAAATTCGCAAATTATCAGTTCTTTGATTAATGCAGCTAAAAATGGTAAAAAAGTAGTGGTTCAAATCGAACTTCAGGCACGTTTCGATGAAGCTTCAAATATTTCTTATGCAGAACAAATGCAGACTGAAGGAATTGAACTTATTTTTGGAATGAAAGGCTTAAAGGTTCACAGTAAAATATGTGTAATCGAAAGAGTCGAAAACGAAAAAACACGCCGTTACGGTTTTATTTCAACAGGTAATTTTAATGAAGCTACCGCCAAAATTTATACAGATGTAACACTTTTTACCTGTCATCAGGGGATTCTAAAAGACATTTCAAAAATATTTGAATTTTTTGACATCAACTACAGGGTGCACAGATATAAGCATTTAATTGTATCTCCACATTACACGCGTTCCAAATTTATTAAACTGATAGACCGGGAAATTCTGCATGCTTTGGCCGGCAGGAAAACACATATAAAATTGAAAATGAATAGTTTATCTGATTTTAAAATGATCGATAAATTATATGAAGCCAGTAATGCAGGAGTTAAAATTCAGCTTCAGGTAAGAGGAATCTGTTCTTTAATTCCGGGAATCCCTGGCATGAGTGAGAATATTGAGGCAATAAGTATAGTTGATAATTATCTGGAACATTCAAGAGTATATATTTTTGGAAATGCCGGTTTAACAGAAGTATATATATCTTCAGCCGATTTTATGACCAGAAATCTTGATGGAAGAGTAGAAGTTACTTGTCCAATTTATGATTTATCAATTAAAAAAGAATTAATAGATAATTTTAATATTGCATGGAAAGGGAATGTAAAAGTGAGGTATCATTCTTATAAATTAGATAATAAATACAAAGCCAGAAATCATCATGCTCCTTTCAGGGCACAACTGGAAACGTATAAATACTACCAGAATAAAATCGAAATAGCGGAAGCAGCTGTTCAAAAAACAAATTAATAATTACACAAATTTAAATTTCAAATCATAAAGTGAGCATGATTAAAATAAAAAAATACGCAGCAATAGATATCGGTTCAAATGCCATGAGACTTTTGATATCGAATGTTGTAGAGCAGGAAGGCAAAGAGCCTCAATTTAATAAAAGTTCACTTGTTCGTGTACCAATACGTCTTGGGCAGGATGCCTTTACAGTTGGTGAAATTTCAGAAGAAAATATTGACAGGATGGTTGATGCCATGAAAGCATTTTACCTTTTAATGAAAGTTCATAAAGTTGAGCGTTATATGGCTTTTGCAACTTCAGCAATGCGGGAGGCTTACAATGCAAAAGAAGTGGTAGGTCTGATTAAGAAAAAAGCTGACATAAAAATTGAAATTATTGACGGGAAAAAAGAAGCGGCTATTATTGCTTCAACAGATTTACATCATTTGCTTAGAACAGACCAAACTTATCTTTTTGTGGATGTTGGTGGCGGAAGCACCGAATTTACTCTTTTTTCAGATGGGAAAATGATCAATTCAAGATCATTCAAGGCAGGAACAGTTCGTTTGCTGAATAATATGGTTCATGATGTGGTTTGGGATGAGATTGAGAAGTGGATTCGAACCAATACTAAAGATTATGAGGAAGTTACTCTTATTGGTTCAGGAGGAAATATCAATAAATTATTTAAAATGTCCGGAAAGCAGCAGGAAAAACCGCTTTCATACATTTATATCAATTCACAATATGCTTTTTTAAACTCTTTGACTTATGAACAAAGAATAGCCGAATTAGGGCTGAATTCAGACCGTGCCGACGTAATTATCCATGCAACCAGAATTTATCTGAATGCGATGAAATGGAGTGGGGCACGCCAGATTTATGTTCCAAAAATTGGACTTTCTGACGGAATAGTAAAAGCAATGTACTACGGTAAAATTTAAACTTAAATTTTACCATTTTACAGGTTATAATTAAATTTGGAAATTATTAATCTGTAAAAAAATCTTCAAATCAATTTTTTAAAATGAATAAAACTCGACTCGAAGCTTTCAGTGATGGTGTATTAGCTATTATTATCACCATTATGGTTTTGGAAATTAAAGTACCGCACGGACACGAGTTTGCCGATTTAAAACCGCTTATTCCTAAATTTTTGAGTTATATCCTGAGTTTTATTTATGTTGGAATTTACTGGAACAACCATCATTATTTGCTTCATGAACTGACTAAAGTAAACGCAAAAATCCTTTGGGCTAATATGCATTTGTTGTTTTGGCTATCCTTAATTCCGGTAGCGACAGGCTGGATGGGAGAACATAATTTTGCAAAGGCCTCAATGACTCTGTACGGAGCAGTTTTGTTTTTTTCTGCAATTGCCTATTTCATTTTACAAAATCTTATAATTTCAAGCCAAGGAGAAAATTCGGTTCTGGCAGACGCAATAGGAAAAGATTTAAAAGGGAAAGCCTCTACAATTTTAAATATCTTAGGAATTGCTTTTTCATTTTACAACGAATGGATCTCGGGTGCCGCTTATCTGGCAGTCGCTTTCTTATGGCTTGTCCCGGATAAAAGAATTGAGAAAGTTTTTGCTTCAAAAAATTAATTTAGAAGCTGATGAAAACTGTTTTTCAGTCCATCCAGAATTTATCTTTGGAAGAGTTAAATCTTTTAGACGGTTTAATCACGTTTCGGAAATTAAAAAAAGGAGAATTTTTGCTGATGGAAAATCAGGTATGCAATGAAGTTGTTTTTATAAAAAAAGGAATTCTGCGTTCTTTTTTCGTTAATCACAAAGGAGATGAGATTACTAATTGTTTTGCTTTTGAAAATGAATTTATGGCGTCTTTTGCCAGTTTTATAACAGAAGAAAAAGCAGAAGAAAACATTCAGGCTTTGACTGATACAGAAGTACAGGTTTTAAGTCGAAAAGGTTTGGAAAAACTGTATCAGTCAGGTTACAACTGGCAGGAAACAGGAAGAAAATTAACTGAAATAGAATTTGTAAACCTGAACAAAAGAATGATTTCTTTTCAAAAATTATCAGGTACACAACGCTATGAAGAGCTTTATAAAAATCACCAAAAATACCTGCAGTTAATTCCACTCCAATATTTAGCCTCTTATTTAGGAATTACACCAAGACATTTAAGCCGAATCAGAAAAGCTGCTTTATAGGACATTTGTCCGGTATGATTTTTCATGTGAATAGTATTTTTATAAAAAATATAAACATGAAAAAAATACTGATTATAAACGGACATCCAAATCCGGAAAGTTTCAATTTTGCTATTGCTAATGAATACCATAAAGGAGTAATTGATTCTGGCTCTCAGGTTGAAACCATAACCATTGCCGAATTGAAATTCAATCCGAATTTACAGTTTGGTTATCAAAAACGAACCGAATTAGAACCGGATTTAGCTGAAGCCTGGAAAAAAATCCAAAATGCCGATCATCTGGTCTGGGTTCATCCCGTTTGGTGGGGGGGTCTGCCAGCTATTACAAAAGGTTTTATCGATCGTTTATTTCTACCCGGAATGGCATTTCAATACCGTGAAAATTCGGTTTGGTGGGATAAGCTTCTAAAAGGTAAAACAGCTCACATCATTACCACTTTAGATCAGCCAGGCTGGTATTACCGATTGGTTTATGCAAGGCCAAGTGTGAATCAGTTAAAGAAATGCACCCTGCAATTTTGTGGCATAACACCTGTAAAAGTAAGTTATATCGGAATTGTGAAAACCTCTACTGAAGCTCAAAGAAAGAAATGGTTACAAAAGGTCTATGATTTGGGATTAAGAAATCAATAATCATTAAGGTATGTCCAATCCAAATGTCGAACGTAAAAGTTCAATATTTGGGTTGATTTCCAATAAACGATTGTATCGGTCCTGATCGTTAAAACTTCTTTTGTTTTCTATCGTTTCATTTACAATTACTTCAATTGTAATATCATGATTGTGTAAGTGCCCTTTTAAATAGCCTAAAAGTCCGTTAACCTGGCTTTCAAAATCTAATTTAGAACCTTCATTCGGCAATTCAATTGTAATTACGGTTCCGTTTAATTTTGGGTCGTTAATCAATAATAACGATTCCATGATTTTGAAACCTTTTTCCCCTAAACGCTGTGCATATTTGTTCCAGTACAAAAGCATGTCTGTTTCTGAAAATTCTTCTGTAAGCAGGACTGAAGTAGGTTTAACATAAGATTTACTGTTTGCTTCCAGCTCTTTTTTCTTACGGATACTTGCCAGAGAAAAAGCAGATACTTTTGGCTCATTATTGTTTTCAGGTTTAGCAGCCACAGTATTTTGAACTTGTGTTGCAGCTACAGTTTCTTCTTTTAGAGGGGGTGCAGTTTCAGTTTCAGTTTCAGTTTCAGTTTCAGTTTCAACTTTGGACTTCGGATTTTGGACTTCAGTGATAGAATATCCTCCGTTTTTAAAATAAGTGGGCGGAATTATAAATTGCTCAGCTTTTTTTTTTCTCCATCAAAGTTGATAGAGGCTAACTGCATGAGGCATAACTCGACCAAAAGACGCTGATTTTGGCTTAATTTGTATTTTAAATCGCAATCGTTGGCAATGTCTATTCCCTGTAATAAAAAATCCTGAGAACATTTTTGAGCCTGTGTGCCGTACATTTGCTGTGCTTGTTCGCCCACTTCAAGCAAACTTAAAGTAGCAGGGGTTTTACTTACTAATAAATCCCTGAAATGCGAAGCTAAACCGGCTATGAAATGATGCCCGTCAAAACCTTTTGCAAGGATATCGTTGTATGCCAGTAAAAGTTCCGGAATTTTATTTTCTAAAAGTAAATCTGTAATCGAAACATAGGTCTCGTAATCCAGAACGTTTAGGTTTTCGGTTACGGCCTGATGCGTTAAATTGGTTCCGCAAAAAGAAACCACACGGTCAAAAATGGATAAAGCATCACGCATAGCACCATCTGCTTTTTGAGCAATAATATGCAAAGCATCATCTTCAAAACTGATTCCCTGACTTTGTGCTACATCAGCCAAATGTTCTTTGGCATCCTTTACAGTAATTCTTTTGAAATCAAAAATCTGACAGCGTGATAAAATCGTGGGAATGATTTTGTGTTTTTCTGTTGTCGCTAAAATGAATATAGCATGTTTTGGCGGTTCTTCCAATGTTTTCAGGAAAGCATTAAAAGCAGCCGAAGACAACATATGAACCTCGTCAATAATATAAACTTTATACTGTCCTGTTTGGGGAGGGATTCGAACCTGATCAATCAGGTTTCGGATATCATCAACGGAGTTATTTGAAGCTGCATCTAACTCAAACACGTTAAACGCAAAATCTTCATTTGGATCGTCATATCCGGGCTGATTTATTTTCCGTGCCAAAATACGTGCGCAGGTGGTTTTACCAACTCCACGCGGTCCTGTGAATAAAAGTGCAGAAGCAAGATGATTGCTTTCTATGGCATTTAGCAAAGTGTTTGTAATGGCTTTCTGCCCCACAACATCCTTAAAGGTCTGCGGGCGATATTTACGTGCCGATACTACAAATTGCTCCATATTCTTTTTTATTCGATAGCAAATATAGCGTATAATTTAATGATTTAAAAATTTAAAAATTGAAAGATTTTAAGTGTTTTGAATGTCAGAATATAACGTGATTTATCTAAACTTAATATCAGTAATTTATTATTATTCATCTTGTAAAAACTGTTTATAATTACTTGCTAACCGTCTTTTTTTGATCTTCAAAATTATTTTTTCTAAGATTCATACCATACGTGTAATTTGTAGAAAGGATGACGTCGTTACAGTCAAAATGCTTGATAACTCCATTTTCTTGCAAAGCTACAACCCAACACGTATTCTGGTGCATTCCGTAATCGATAAGAAAAATGGCCTGACCTGTTCCCAAGGGAGTTTCTACTAATATTGAAGGTTTTAATTGATGTTTCATAATTTTAATTTTTTATAAAAATACATTTCCTTAGAAACAAACGCGTTATATTATTATGGCAATCCTTTATAGAATTAATTGAAGATTTTTTGTATTAAAATTTCAATATTAAGAATCTGATAATAACTGGGAAAAATATAACTAACCCCAAATTATCTTATAATTTTTTACAACTCAATCGGTTTAATTTTAAGTTGTTAATTATTAAAAAATAGTATTATGAAATTCAAATCAATTGTATTAGGAATGAGTCTTGCTCTTTCATTACTGGCCTGCACGCCTAAAGATGCAGATATTCAAAAAGAAATTAATGCAAAATTAGCTGATACACCTGAAATCCAGGTTACGGTTCATGAAGGTGTTGCTACGATTGTCGGTACATGCAATGACGAAGCTTTTAAGAAAAATATTGAGCGTTCTGTTAAAGCAGTTAAAGGAGTGAAATCAGTAGTGAATAATTGCCAGATTCCGGAGCCTAATGTAGAACCTGCTGCTGCAGCTGTCATTATCAATTCGGATGCTGATTTAGATAAATCGGTTGGTAAAGTGATCAAATCTTATGAAGGTGTTAGTGCAACAGTTGTGGGTGGTGTAGTTACGCTTTCAGGAGAAATTAAAAGAAGCCAATTGCAGCCTTTGATCCAAAGCATACAGGAATTAAAACCTCAAAAAGTCGATAACAAACTAATAATTAAATAATATCGTTATGGGCTTACAGGAAAAATACAGCGAATTAATTAATCTGGCTGCCGATTTAGGAGTAGATGACTTGCAGGTAAGAGAACAAAACAGCGTATTATATATTGATGGCAAAGCTAAGTCAGCTGCCGATAAAGACAAACTTTGGGATACGTACAATAAAATAGATCCCGATTACAGAACAGGGGATGTAGTAATGAACATCGAAGTTACACAGGGAGTTTTAAGGGAATATACTGTTGAAAATGGTGATTCGCTTTCTAAAATTGCAAAATCATACGGTGTTTCCTGGCAGGACATTTTTGAAGCTAATAAAGATATTATTTCAAATCCGGACCTTATTCAGCCAGGCTGGAAACTCAAAATACCAACATTATAAAATTGAAAAAATTCAATAAAAAAATTCCAAATTCCAATGTTACAGCTGTAGTATTGGAATTTGGAATTTTATTTTGTCTAAGTTTCACAGTTGGAATTTTAAAAATTTTACCTTCCCCTAATACTTAAATCAAATAAAAATTTGGCAGTTTCCTGATCTGAGTCGGCTGAGAAACCGGCTACATAAACCCCTTTTTTGCCATTAATAGACTTAATTCCGTATACAACTGCCTCATCGCCCGGGTCTGATTCCCCCTCGTATCGATACACATGAACAATTTCAAATTTCTCAGGATTTTTTTTAATCGCGTCTGCATTTCGATTAAAATCACATGTAAATCCTTTTTCATTTAATTGATCTAAAGCTTTTGAAACAGTTGCGTAATGATACATTCTTTTCATAATAAACTGAATTTAAAATTATAGAATCTTAAAGATAACCAATTTGAAATTAATAGGTTAAGAAAATGTAAGGAAATCTGAAATTTATATTTTAGCTTCTTAGGTGATAAAGTAGTACTTTTGCCCCGCAGACCGCCTTATCGTCGTTTCAATTTATTGGAAGGGAGGAAAGTCCGGACACCACAGAGAAGCATAGCGGGTAACCCCCGTCGGTCTTAGCAATAAGGCAAGGACAAGTGCAACAGAAAGTATGTACAGGTAATGCTGTAGTGAAACCAGGTAAACTCTATGCGGTGAAATACCAAGTATATCAGCATTTAAGGGCTTCTCGTTCGTTGCTGAAGGGTAGGTAGCTTGAGTTCCGGAGTAATTCGGAATCTAGATAAATGATAAGGTATTGTTTCGTTTCGGCGGGACAAGAACAGAATCCGGCTTACAGGTCTGCATTTTTTATATATTTGTGAAAGTTCTAACTCATTTTCATGAATATAAATACATCCAATTCTTCTTCAAAAACTAAGAAAACACTTTTTCACTCTGTAGTTACCAACCTTACTTTTTGGGTTTTAATTGCCATTGTCACAGGGATTTTACTCGGACATTTTTCTCCTGATAATGGTGTAAAAATGAAAATTGTGGGAGAAACTTTTGTCGATATCATCAAACTTTTTATTGGCCCGATTATATTTTTAACGATTGTTTTGGGAATTTCCGGAATGGGAAACCTGAAGAAAGTAGGGCGAATAGGTGTAAAAGCTCTCGCTTATTTTGAAGTGGTTTCAACAGTTGCTTTGGCTATTGGAGTAGTAGTTGCTTATTTGTTTCAGCCCGGCAAAATTGATAAATCGGGTTTGGCTTTGCAGGATGCGAGTAAATACACCAATCATGCGGCAGAAAATTTTTCGTGGCTGCAGTTTTTCTTTTCGAATTTTACGCTGCAGGTTCTTTTAGCTGCTATTGTTTGTGGTATTGCGTTGAATTTTTATCAAAAGAGAGAACAGACAATTTTGGTTTTGGAACGTTTTTCAAATGTCGTTTTTACCGGATTAAAATATGTGATGTATCTGGCACCTCTTGGTGCTTTTGGAGGAATGGCTTACACAACAGGTAAATTTGGTTTAGAAACTTTAATTCCGCTTGGGAAATTGATGCTGTGCGTGTATCTTACGATGGCTTTATTTGTGTTTTTGATTCTCGGAAGTCTTTTGAAATACTACAAAATCAATATTCTGTCGATTCTCAAATATATTAAAGAAGAACTTTTACTGGTTCTTGGAACTTCCTCTTCTGAAGCGGCTTTGCCAAGCATAATGATAAAACTGGAACAAATGGGCTGCAGTAAATCGGTTGTAGGATTGGTGATTCCTACGGGTTATTCTTTTAACCTCGACGGAACATCGATTTATCTTTCGATGTCGGTTATTTTTCTCGCGCAGTTGTATGATGTGCATTTGAGTTTCTTTGAAATCCTGACAGTGATCGGAATTCTGATGATTACCTCAAAAGGTGCGGCGGGAGTTACAGGAAGCGGATTTATTGTTCTGGCTTCAACTTTAACGGTACTGCATAAGATTCCGGTTGAAGGTCTGGCATTTTTGCTGGGAGTTGATAAATTTATGAGTGAAGCAAGGGCAATTACCAATTTGATTGGAAATACGGTGGCAACAATTATCATTTCGAAAACAGAAAGAGATTTTACAGAATTGAACCTAAATCCTCTACAGGAAAAATAAGGCTTTTGTTATAAATACACAAAGCGCTAAGCTTTATACGGTCGTATCTGCTTAAGCGCTTTGTAACTTAAAATGTGGTATTTAGAAAGTGGTATTAAAATCTAGGATTCGTCTTTGGTTGTGCGTACTAAACTAATTCCCGACATGAAAAACACAATTCCTAGTATTCCGTAGATAATCAGTGATTTAATATCTCTTGTTTCGCCTGATGTGCCGGCAAATATAACTGCTGTATAGATTAAGCCTACAATACCAAGAATGGTAAGTAATCCTCCAAAAAATCTCTTTAAGTTCATGATTGTGATGTTTATTGGTTCATCACAAAATTATCTTTACCTTCATTAAATCCTGTTATATAATTATATTCGGATTTTATATGATTTACAGCGGATTACATTTTTAATAATTTCAGTTGTTATCAGAATTAAAAGGAAGCGATAAAAACAAAAAATCTCTGAAGCTTAGAATTCAGAGATTTTTTGTGTAATTCAAAAAAGAAGTTATCCTTCGTCATCTTCCGTTGCTTTTACCGATAAATCGCCAGAAAGTTCATCATCATCATCTGTTGAGTTCAATTCGAAAAAACTAAAGTAAGAACCTCCATAACTTTTCTGGAATGAAAAATTGCTTAAATGATCCAGTTTGGTGTATTTTGAATGTTCGATAATCATCATGCCGTCTTCAGAAAGTAAGTCTCTTTCGAAAACCGTCAAAACAATTTTTTCAAAAACTGTCTGATCTAAACCATAAGGCGGATCAGCAAAAACAATATCGTATGAAGTTTTACAATTATCTAGATATTTAAAAACATCACTTTTAGTGGCTGCAATATTAAAATCATATTCTGCAGCAATCTGTTTGATGAATTTCACACAGCCAAAGTCACCGTCAACAGAGGTAATGGGAGCACTTCCGCGTGAAGCGAATTCATAACTGATATTGCCAGTTCCTGCAAATAAATCTAAAACTTTTAAGCCGTCAAAATTAAAATGATTATTCAAAACATTAAATAATGCTTCTTTGCTCATGTCAGTTGTAGGTCTTACAGGAAGGTTTTTTGGCGGAAAAATGCGGCGTCCTTTGTATTTTCCAGAAATGATTCTCATGATTGAAATAAGATATAATGTTTTTGATTTTCGGCAGTTGAGAAGCTGTTTTTTTGCTGTAAAGGGCTTACATCCAGAAAGGATACATTGCGGATATACTTATAAGCAATAGCATAAAACGGATCTTTTCTGCTAATTGTACCAAGAAATTCAAGCGGAAAAATTTCCGGATTCAAACTCAATTGTTCGGCAGTAAAAAGCAGGTAATAAATAAAATCTTCAGGAGTCTGATATTCAAAAGAATTAAAAAACAATAGTTTTTGATTCTGAACAACAATAAGCTCAAAGTGAGCGGGATTGAAATTCACGATCATTTTTTTATCATCATTATTTTTTGAGGCCTCCAGGATTTTTTCAACCAAAATACTATTGACATGTTTATAATCAAAGGACCCGACATTGTCAATTAGGAAATTATTGATGTTTATATAGGGGATATATACAGCATTCATTTCGTAATTTGAAATTTTATCGTAGGTAAAAAAATCAGTTTCAAAAACTTTTGTAGTGTATTGCAAATAGCTTCCTAGGTAATCCTCATCAAAAAGGGCATCAGGAACAAAAGTGGAAAGATTGTTATTATGGATGACCATAATCTCGTCATAAGAAGCTTTCAGTTCCGGATATTTTTTAAAAGCTTCTGCATAAAAGTCTTCTATTTTTATTGTTTTTTTTGAAGTATCAAATTGAACTTCATTAAAAGTTGTAATAATATTATTCAGTGTGTCGAAACAACAAAAAGAAAATCCCGTCAGCGAAACCTGAATAGAAAGTTTTTTATAAAGTTTAGAGGTAATATTAGTGTTTTGAAATGCCATAATATGATTTACAATTCCTTACTGTAGTATTTGAAAGAATTTTATTCGATCACAAACTTACAAAATCAATATCAAAAATCAATGGCAATTTCAATGTTGAAAAGAGTAGTGAAAATGATAATTTCAAAAATTAATAGTAGTTAAAAAAAAACAATTTCAATTAAAAAGGGAATTATATTTAAAGTTATTCTAATATCAGGCTTAAATTTAAATTTATAAATTGCCGATAAATAAATATATTATAGCTGTTTATCAATGTGTTAAATAATTATAAATATAACTATTCACCTTTTTTTAACTCACTAATTTACTGTATTTAACATAAGTAATAATACTGCTTCCTCAACTTGCTTTCTGTTTTTCTAAATCCTGGATTAAAAATATTTATAAAAAAGACGACTAAAAGATGGAGGAATTCTGGCTACAATAAGAAAAGCCATCTGATGAAAACTAAAAAGATTAATTAAAAAAATAAAACTGCATGCTGAATATCCTATTTTAGCATGCAGTTTTATTTATATGTGAAAAATGAAATTTTACTTCTATAAAAAAAAATTAAGCAAAAATATAAATTTTAAAAAAGGAAAGAAGTAAATTGTTTTTAACTATATAATGTTTTAAAAAAGATTAAAATAACGGAATATTATAAACTCATGAGAATATCAAAATTAATTCGTGCTATTGTATTATTTATGACTCTGGTAACTCAGGCACAAACTTTTAATAAATCCGGAACATTTGAAGCCGGAGAAAAAACTTTCCTGCTAAACGGAAAGCCGTTTTTAGTACGTGCAGGCGAATTACACTTCCCGAGAATTCCCCGTGAATATTGGGAACATCGCATACAGATGTGTAAAGCTATGGGAATGAATACAATTTGTATTTATCTATTCTGGAATTTCCATGAACAGCAACCGGATCAATTCGATTTTACCGGACAAAAAGACGTAGCTGAATTTGTCAGACTCGTTCAAAAAAACGGGATGTATTGTATTGTTCGGCCTGGACCCTATGCCTGTGCAGAATGGGATATGGGTGGTTTGCCTTGGTGGTTGTTGAAAAAAAATGACCTGCAGGTTCGTACAGCCAATGACTCTTATTTTATGGAACGTTCTGCTAAATATCTGAAAGAAGTAGGCAAACAATTAGCTCCGTACCAAATTCAAAATGGAGGAAATATTATTATGGTTCAGGTCGAAAATGAATATGGCGTTTTTGGCAATGATGTGAATTATATGTCAAAAGTTCGAGATGCCGTTCGTAGTTCAGGATTTGATACAGTGCAGTTGTTCCGTTGTGACTGGAGTTCAAACTTCTTTAAATATGATGTAGAAGGTGTATATACAGCATTAAATTTTGGTGCAGGTTCAAATATTGAAAAACAGTTTGAAAAATATCAGGAAATTTACCCAAAAGCACCGTTAATGTGCAGCGAATACTGGACGGGCTGGTTCGATTACTGGGGACGTGCGCATGAAACCCGTTCGATAAGCAGTTTCATAGGCAGTTTGAAAGACATGCTGGATCGTAACATTTCATTTAGTTTGTATATGGCACATGGAGGTACATCGTTTGGTCAATGGGGTGGAGCCAATGCACCTCCTTTTGGTTCGATGGTTGCTTCTTATGATTATAATGCCCCAATAAATGAGGCAGGACAGCCAACGGACAAGTTTTATGCTGTTCGTGATTTGATGAAAAACTATCTGAATCCGGGAGAAACAATTCCGGAACCACCAGCAAATTATCCAGTAATTGCAATTCCAAAAATTACTTTTAATAAATCCGCATCGCTTTTTGAGAATCTTCCAAAAGCTAGTAATGCGATAGACATAAAACCAATGGAATTCTTTGATCAGGGTTGGGGACGAATTTTGTATCGAACTAAATTACCGGAAAGTAAATCTGCTTTTAAATTAAAAATTACCGATTTACACGATTGGGCACTTATTTATGTCAATGGTAAACTTGTTGGTAATCTTGATCGTCGTAAAGATGAAAATACAATTGAAATGCCTGCTGTAAAAAAGGGTGATGTTTTAGATATTTTAGTAGAGGCGAATGGTCGTGTTAATTATGGAAAAACCATTATTGACCGAAAAGGTATTACTGAAAGAGTTGAAATATTGGCAGGTACTGTTACTGCGAATCTGAAAAACTGGGAAGTTTTTAATTTTCCGGTTGATCATGATTTTCAGAAAAAAATGAAATTCAAAAAAGAAAAAATCAATGGACCAGGCTGGTATCATGCTACTTTTAATTTGAATGTTGTTGGTGACTCTTATATTGATATGAGTACCTGGGGCAAAGGAATGGTTTGGATAAATGGATATAATATTGGCCGATATTGGAAAATCGGTCCGCAGCAAACCTTGTTTATGCCGGGATGCTGGTTGAAAAAAGGAAAAAATGAAGTCATTATCCTTGATCTAGAAGTTCCAAAAGAATCTCAAATTTCAGGTGTTACTATTCCGGTTTTAGATAAAATTGTAATTGACGAATCACTTTTGCATCGTAAAAAAGGAGAAACTCTGGATTTATCTGCTGAAATCCCTTCAAATGAAGGAGCACTAAGTAGCGGTCAGGGATGGAAAGAAGTAATTTTTGAAAAAGAATTACAAGGTCAGTATTTTTGTTTTGAGGCGTTAGATTCACAAAATCTAAAAGATCAAAGCAGTAGTATTGCTGAACTTGAACTAATTGGTACTGATGGCGTGTCAATTAATCGCTCAAAATGGAAAATAGTATATGCAGATAGCGAAGAGGTTTCAGTTGGAAATTATTCTGCTGAAAAAATATTCGATCAGCAGGAATCTACTTTTTGGTCAACAGCCTGGACGGTATCAAAAACCCCTCATCCGCACCATGTAGTTGTAAACATGGAGGATAATGTAAAAATTAAAGGTTTCAGATATTTGCCGCGTACTGATAAAAGTACAAATGGGAATGTAAAATCATATCGTTTCTATATAAAACCTGATTTATTCGTCATTAAAAAATAAATATTCTAAATAATTTTCACAATATTTTTAATTTAAAAGACCATCTTATTTAAGAAGTATAAATGGATGTTATTTAAAATGAGACATATTTTCCTGGCCCGAAAATATTGAAATATTTCTTTGATAAATTCATTCAGATGTATTATTTCAGTGTTGATAAAAGCATATTAAAATATAGGCTATTGGTGTTATAATTCAAATTTAGGCATTGTATATTTTTTAATTCAAACACAAACGCATCAAAAATTGCATTCCCATTGATTTTTGAAATTGTTATTGACTTTTACCATTAAAAAAACCGAACTTTGCTCCTCAATTTTACCTTATGAATTCAGCATTATTTTATGGCGTTCTGCAAAAAAGATTCCCTTTTGTCCCAACTTACAAACAGGATATTTTTTTTCAGAAAATCGCTATTTTTTTAACCGAGCCAGACAACCGAACTATTTTTGTATTAAAAGGGTATGCAGGAACGGGTAAAACAACTGTGATTTCGACCATTGTAAATAATCTTGGGGATATTAATAAGAAGTTTGTTTTGCTGGCGCCAACCGGCCGTGCGGCAAAAGTAATTGCTAATTATTCAAATACGCCAGCTTTCACAATTCATAAAAAAATATATTTTCCCAAGAAATCGGCTGGAGGAGGGGTTGCTTTTACGAGACAGGTCAATAAACATAAAAACACCATTTTCATAGTCGATGAGGCTTCGATGATTTCAGACAGTACGCTGGATAGTGGTTCTCTTTTAGACGATTTGATTAATTATGTGTATTCCGGAACCAACTGCAAAATGATTCTTTTGGGAGACACGGCACAGCTGCCTCCGGTAAATTTAGATATTAGCCCGGCACTCGATACACATACCCTGGGTGTACATTACGATAAAGAAATAGAACATATAGAACTGGATGAAGTAATGCGACAGGAAGAAAAATCCGGGATTCTATATAATGCTACCGAATTACGTGAACTATTGAAAGAATCGTTTATAACTGAATTCAGGTTTAATGTAAAAAAATTCAAAGATATTGTTCGCCTGACCGATGGTTACGATATACAGGATGCAATTAATACAGCTTACAGCAATTACAGCATTGAAGATACTGCTTTTATTGTGCGTTCGAATAAACGCGCCAATCAGTACAATGAGCAAATCCGGACCCGGATATTGTTTAAGGAAAGCGAACTTTCGGTTGGGGATTTTCTGATGGTGGTAAAGAATAATTACTTCTGGCTAAATGAAACCGATGAAGCCGGATTTATTGCCAACGGAGATATTATTGAGATTTTGGAACTATTCGGAATCAAAGAATTATACGGATTTACTTTTGCGAAAGTCAAAATCAGAATGGTCGATTATCCGGATCAGAAACCTTTTGAAACGGTTTTACTTTTGGATACGATTAAAAGTGAATCACCTTCTCTAACGTATGAAGAATCAAATCGTTTGTATGAAGAAGTCATGAAAGATTATGAAGACGAGCCAACCAAATATAAAAGATTTCAAAAAGTAAAAGAAAATGAATATTTCAACGGTTTACAAGTTAAATTCTCTTACGCAATAACCTGTCATAAATCGCAGGGAGGGCAGTGGAATACCGTTTTTATTGAACAGCCTTATTTACCAAACGGAATCGATCGCGACTACATCAGATGGCTTTATACTGCTATGACACGTGCTAAAAATAAGCTATATTTGATTGGATTTAAAGATGACAGTTTTGAGGAATAAAAACACTAATTTCACAAATTAACACGAATTGATTTTAGGTTAAGATTAGTGAAAATCTGTGCAATTTGTTTTTAAATTTATTTACCATGACAACACTAAACGACTTACATTCGATTTCGTCTACGTTTTCGAATACCGATAAAATGCCGGTTTTGTTTTTAGGGCACGGCAGCCCAATGAATGCCATTGAAGAAAATCAATTTGTGACCGGGTTTCGCAATCTCGCTAAAACCTTGCCGCAGCCGAATGCAATTTTATGTATTTCGGCACATTGGTTTACGAAAGGAACCAAAGTCACTTCAATGCAGATGCCCAGGACGATTCATGATTTTGGAGGTTTTCCACAGGCACTTTTTGATGTGCAGTATCCCGCAAAGGGAAGTCCCGAACTGGCTCTGGAAACCCAAAAAATCTTAGATCCGGTTATAGTTGATTTAGACGAACACTGGGGTTTAGATCATGGCGCCTGGAGTGTAATCAAACATCTATATCCCAATGCAGATGTTCCGGTTATTCAGCTGAGTATTGATTATACCAAATCGGGACACTCCCATTTTGAATTGGCAAAAAAACTGCATTCCCTTCGTTACAAAGGTGTTCTGATTATCGGAAGCGGAAATATTGTTCACAACCTGCGTTTGGTTGATTTTAGGAATTTTGATAAAGATAATTACGGCTATGACTGGGCAATTGAAGCAAGAGAAACGGTTAATAATTATCTGTTGGATGGTAATTTTCAGCCTTTGATTGATTTTGAAAAAATGAATAAAGCAGTTCAGTTAGCGATTCCAACTCCGGATCATTATTTGCCTTTATTGTATACTTTAGGTCTAAAGGAAGAATCAGAAGAACTGAGTTTGTTTAATGATAAATTGCTGGCCGGATCTTTGAGTATGACATCAGTAAAAATTATGTAATATATTTGTGTGTCTTTGTGAAATCCTTGTGAATCTCAGTGGAATAAATACTTCACAAAGTCATAAATAGATTCAAATAGATTCGAAAATAAAAACTATAATAATTTGAGGACGAGATGCTTAGTTCCTCGCAATGACATAAAAATGAAAATAATAGCTGTAATTCCGGCGCGATATGCATCAACACGTTTCCCCGCAAAACTGATGCAGGACCTTGGAGGTAAAACGATAATTTTAAGAACATATGAAGCCTCTGTTGCCACAAATTTATTTGATGATGTATTTGTTGTAACCGATTCTGATTTAATATATAATGAAATTGTTTCGAATGGCGGCAAAGCCATTATGAGTATTAAAGAACATGAGTCGGGAAGTGACCGGATTGCAGAAGCTGTGGCAAATCTTGATGTTGATATTGTGGTGAATGTTCAGGGTGATGAGCCTTTTACAGAAGCGGGACCTTTAGAACAGGTTTTGTCTGTTTTTAAAAATGATGTAGAAAAAAAGATTGATCTGGCTTCGTTAATGCGTGAAATCACTGATGAAGACGAAATCAATAACCCAAATCATGTGAAAGTTGTAGTTGATCAGTCGCAGTTTGCTTTGTATTTTTCACGTTCTGTAATTCCGTACCCGAGAGATAAGGATGCAGGTGTGCGTTATTTTCAGCATATAGGAATTTATGCTTTTAGAAAACAGGCTTTATTAGACTTTCACAGCCTCCCAATGAAATCCCTTGAAGCTTCTGAAAAACTGGAACAGCTTCGTTATTTGGAATTCGGAAAAAAAATTAAAATGGTTGAAACAACCCATGTTGGAATTGGGATTGATACAGCTGAGGATTTGGAAAAGGCGAGGGCTATGCTGAAAGATCTTTAAATATCGATAATGAAACGCAGAACTTTGTAAAGGTTTTTAAAAGTAGCATTATCCTCAATCTTGTCATTTCGACGCAGGAGAAATCACACAAGAAGCTCCACAATTAAAACAATAATAATTAAGTGTTCTCCCTCAGTGATTTCTCCTGCGTCGAAATGACAGACTTTGAGAAAAGTAAAAAGCTCCAATTGGAGCTTTTTTTACATCTAAAATATTCTAAACTTTAGTATAAACTTGGGAATTTAGCCGGATTGACTTCGTGCATCATCTCATAAACTTTCTCAAAAATATCTTCGGCAGAAGGTTTCGAGAAATAGTCACCATCAGTTCCGTAAGCAGGTCTGTGAGCTTTTGCCGCAAGTGTCTGTGGCTTGCTGTCCAGATATTTATACGCATCCTGATCTTCGAGGATTTGTTGTAAAATAAAAGCTGAGGCTCCACCAGGAACATCTTCGTCAATTACCAACAGACGATTTGTTTTGGCGATACTTTTTACAATATCCTTGTTCACATCAAACGGAAGCAATGACTGAATGTCAATTACTTCACAATCAATTCCTAATTCCAGTAATTCTTTAGCTGCTTGTTCTACCAGTCTTAATGTTGATCCGTAGGAGACAAGTGTAATATCTGAACCTTCTTTTAATGTTTCAACTACACCAATTGGTGTTTTGAATTCACCAAAATTCAAAGGTGTTTTTTCTTTTAAGCGGTAACCATTCAAACATTCGATTACTAATGCCGGTTCGTCGCACTCTAAAAGTGTGTTGTAAAATCCTGCAGCCTGCGTCATATTTCTTGGTACTAAAACATGAATGCCACGAATAGAGTTGATAATCATTCCCATTGGAGAACCGGAGTGCCAAATACCTTCTAAACGGTGTCCGCGGGTTCTGATAATTAAAGGCGCTTTTTGTTTTCCTACTGTTCTGTATTGCAGCGTTGCCAAATCATCACTCATAATCTGGATCGCATACAATAAATAGTCCAGATACTGAATCTCGGCAATTGGTCGTAAACCTCTCAATGCCATTCCGATTCCCTGACCAATAATAGTCGCTTCACGAATTCCAACATCGGCAACACGAAGTTCGCCGTATTTTTCCTGCATACCTTCAAGCCCCTGGTTTACATCGCCAATATTTCCTACATCTTCACCAAAAATCAAAAGTTCAGGATATTTAGAAAATAATACATCGAAGTTGTCACGAAGAATCATTCTTCCGTCTAAATCGGGTTTCGCATTTTCATTGTATTCAGGAAGAACTTTTTCAACTGAAAAAACATTCTGTGCAGATTCTGAATGCTGGTTGCTGCTAAATTTTTCCTGTGTAATTGCGATATAATTGGTAATCCATTCTGACAGTAACAATTTGCTGTTTGGGACTTCAATAAAACGTAATATTTTGCGGGCAATAACCAGCATTTCTTTTTTCAAAGGCGCTTTTATTGCTTTTAGCTCAGAGATATATTTCTGGATTTTATCCTTGTGGTTGATACTGGCAGCTGAAATTTGCTCTAATAAAACCAAAAGATTTTTTTGATCTTCAATAATTGGATTAATGAAGAGGTTCCAGGCTTCTTTTTTGGCTTCAAGAACTTCGTTTTTTATTAAGGATTCCATTTCGTCCAGTTCTTCAGGAGATGCAATATTGATGGCAATCATCCATAAACGCATTTGACGGATACAGTCGTAATTTTTTTCCCAACCAAGTCTTTCTCCATTTTTATAACGCTCATGTGATCCGGAAGTAGAGTGACCTTGAGGCTGAGTCAGTTCGTTTACGTGAATTAAAACCGGAATATGATGCTCACGCGCAATGGCACCGGCTCTTTCATAAGTAGAAACCAGTTCAGCATAATCCCAGCCTTTTACCCTTAAAATTTCATAGCCTTCAGAATCTTCATCACGCTGGTATCCTTTTAAGATTTCAGAGATATTTTCTTTGGTCGTCTGATGTTTAGCGTGTACAGAAATTCCGTATTCGTCATCCCAGACACTCATTACCATCGGAACCTGTAAAACTCCGGCAGCATTTATGGTTTCAAAAAACAAACCTTCAGAAGTACTGGCGTTACCGATAGTTCCCCAGGCAACTTCATTTCCGTTTACAGAGAATTTGTCTTTGATTTCGATTCCGTCCACATGTCTGTAAATTTTTGAAGCCTGTGCTAACCCAAGTAATCTCGGCATTTGTGCGGCTGTAGGAGATATATCTGCGCTTGAATTTTTTTGTTTTGTTAAGTCTTTCCAGGAGCCGTCTTCGTTTAAACTGTGTGTTACAAAGTGCCCACCCATTTGTCTTCCTGCTGACATTGGATCAAAATCTAAATCGGTATGACCATATAGTCCTGCGAAAAATTGTTTAGGGGTAAATTCACCAATAGCCATCATAAAAGTCTGGTCACGGTAGTATCCTGAACGGAAATCTCCGTCTTTAAAAGCTTTTGCCATAGCCAGCTGCGGTACTTCTTTTCCGTCACCAAATATTCCAAATTTGGCTTTTCCTGTCAATACTTCTTTTCGGCCTAACAGACTGCATTCCCGACTGGTAACCGCAATTTTATAGTCATTTAATACTTCAGTTCTAAAATCCTCGAAGGTTAATGTAGTATTGCTTTTTTCTGTAATCATAATCTGGAAGGGTCATGTTTAGGTTGCGAAATTACTCAAAATCTACCAATAATCATAATTCATTAAAATAAATATAATTTAATTATTTGTAGCTAAACTCAAAAAACTACGTATTTTTTTTGAGTAATATCTATTAAAAACAATATTAAACTAATAATTATTCATGTTTTTGTTTAAAATAGGAACAATTAAAACCATTTTCGGGTAAAAAGATTGACTAATGTTTTGGGAGACAATGTGATAACAAACCTGATTTTTTCGTTATAATTGGATTGAGAAATTTCCCATCCATTGTTGGAATATACCGGGAAATAAACTTCAAAATAGTCAGGAACTAGGTTTAAACGAATACCGCTGTCATAAACAAAGTGTTCATTTTGATTTTTGTTTTTAGTAAAACCAAGATCTCCGTAAGCTTCAATCCAGTTCCAAATAGAATAACTTGCATTTAAAGTAGTCATCCACTGATTGGCATATCTCGGCTCAATCATAGATTTGAATCCTCCTTCGGCAATAACATATTGCTGGCTGAAGAACCCAGTACTTTCAGATCTTCCGTAAAAATTGTAATCAAATAAATAATCAGTTGGACGGTCTAAACCAAAGCTGAAATAATCTGAATCTGTTGTATTGTATAAAAAACTGCCGATAAATAATCTCAAATTTAATTTACGGTTATTCTCAAATAGTCTTCTGTATTCAATTTCTCCGGCTAATTTTCCGAAATCACCTGAAAACTGTACATCGGTCATGAAACTAAAATGATTAATCAATTCGGTTTTAGTATTCAGATACCTAAGATTAAAAACAGAATAGTTTGGACTGGAATTATCAGTTATATACTCACTTGCTTCCCTATTTACAATTACCTGACGCGCAATAATAAATTGTTTTCGGTTGTCCCTGAAATTTTCCTCCCGGATTCGAAACTGAATCATTGGGTTTAATCTGAAATAAGTAGCATCGGGTGCATAATGAAAATAATTCTGACTTATAGAATACCTTATATTGTAAAGGTTGCTGTCACGATAATAATGATTCAGCGAAAAAGCGGATGAACTGGAAAAAGTTCCTGCCTTAATGGAATAAGAAGGGTTGATATCAAAAGTAAACGGTTTGTCTAAGATTGTTTTGTTATGAAAACGCATACCTGGTGCAAACCCGTCATAGTAATTATAGGTAAGGGTTGGGACGTATAAGACCTGATTATAGTATGGATCTTCTAAATCTTTTGCAAAATTAAATTTGATCGGCCGATTCGTAATAACCAGACTTTTTAACGATTTCCAGTTATTTCGCTGATTGTACTCGGGAACTTCATTATCATAATTCAAAACAATTTTATCTGCGTTTTTTCTTTCGAAAACATAAACAGAATCGTTGCTTTGGGGTTCAATCCATTGCTTAAAAACAATGTTGTTTTTTTTAAGGCCGTAAACAGGAACCGGAACAAATATGTTTGTTTTATTCTTTATTGAAAAATGAATACTGTCTTTGGTTCTGGAAACATTTCCAAACTTATAATCGATGCTTTCGCGTGAACCAATGATGGTTTCAAAAAACCAGTCAATTTTTTTTGGGCTTTTTTGAGTCAGTATTTTTTCAAAATCATATCGGTTTACCTGTTGTGTTTTGTTTAGGCTATAGAATTCCTGAACACTTTCGGGAACTATATTATGATTTAAATAACCATCCAGATAACTCAGGCTTAGGCCCGCACGATATTTACTCGCAATCTGCTCATTGAATTTAATGAGCGTATTTTTTGGATCTCCCAACGGCTGATCCAGGTTTTTTCGAGCCATTAACATATAATAATAGCTGTATTGCTCATTAAAAGTCAGATTGGTAATATTATAGCTTTTAAAGAGTTTCATTTTGGAAAGCCTGCCCAGCATCTTTTGATCCATGTGGTTTTCTTCCATGAATTTCATCATCGCATAAATCTGGAGTCCGTCATAAATCCAGTTGTCTTTTCGGGGATCGAGGCGCAGGCTGTATTGTAGGTAATTATTTAAATACGTCTTTAAAAAGGTAATTTCAAACATGAATTCATCCGAAAACGGACTTATAAACGAAGGCAGCTGATTCAGTCCGTAAAAAGGATTACGATCATAATCTGCCTGGGATACCGTGATTTTTTTATGCGGGTATTTTCCAATAAAATTATTAGCAAAAGTGATTACCCTGTTGATAATTATTGCTTTTTGTATCTCGCCGAGTTTTTTGTTTTTTAAATTTGTAAGCACTTCCAGTTCTCCATTATTATAACTGTTGAAAGTATTTTGCTTTTCAATAAACAAATTAAAATCTGTCCTGCTGCTTCCGGAAAAAAGATAGGTACTGAAGGCAGGAGAGGAAGAATCTTTTGAAACTGAATCCAGATCTGTGGTAATGGTGTACTGATTCGGAACTTTAATTTGTAATTCATAGTCCGTTGCAGCATTTGCAATATCATCAAGGTTATAATTATGATACTTTATAAAACTATGATTTTCAAAACGGGCAGGGCTCAAAAACCAGTTTCTCAGGTTCATTCCACCGTTTTGGGTATAGCCGTAGCGAGTAAATTTATCGCTCGGAATTTTAGCAATATAAGTAAGATGTAAATCAGTTTTACTGTTAGGAGGTAGTTTATTTTTCAGTTTAATTATAACGAAATCCGGATTTTCATTGGTTCTCTGCCACTCCAAAGCCATAAATTGATTATCTGTCAGCTCAATCATGGTTGTATTTCCCCGTTCTTCGGGTTTGGCCAAATGAAAGCCTTTATAAAATTCATCTGAAAAACGTAAAGCAAGGGGCGTATTTTTATCAGAAAAAGCATTATTCCAGTCATTTAAAACAATGGAGTCCAAAGAATCGTTAGAAGCATTGTAATAAGTAATATCCTGTTTTACGTGCAGTGTTTTAAGCTCAGGATTCACCGCCACCTCCATCTTAGACTGATGCTGCGCGAATTGTTTTAATGAGGACATCAAAACAAAAACGAAAAGAAAGATTTTAAAAAATGGATTCAATGCTGGCTTAAAATTTAGGTGAATAATTTAAGTTACGGGCTTATGGCTGTTTTGGTTTTATTGTAAAAATAGTATAAAAAAAAAGCTGTTTAAAAGACAGCTCTTATTTTTTGTAATTCCATATATAAATAATATAAGAAAATGTAAGTTTTATGCGGGTCAATTTAATGAACTTATAGTACTTATATGATGTAAGAAAATATTAGAAATTCGGACTCAAATCATATTTCTTGTAGAATTTATCCAGAACATCAACTACTTCATCTTCAGTATCTACGATTTTGAATAGGTCTAAATCACCAGGGCTTACTGTCTGCATTTTTTCCACCAAAACCGTTTTTACCCAATCAATTAATCCTGACCAAAATTCAACACCTACTAATATAATAGGAAATTTTCCAATTTTTTTAGTCTGAATGAGGGTTATCGCTTCAAACATTTCATCTAATGTTCCAAATCCTCCGGGCATTACTACAAAGCCTTGTGAATATTTTACAAACATTACTTTTCTAACAAAAAAGTAATCGAAATTTAGGTTTTTATCATGATCGATGTAAGGATTAAAATGCTGTTCAAAAGGCAGTTCGATATTTAAACCAACAGAAGTTCCTCCGCCTAAATGTGCACCTTTATTTCCTGCTTCCATAATTCCGGGACCACCGCCTGTAATAACACCGTAACCGGCCTTGCTGATCTTATAAGCAATTTTTTCCGCCAGTAAATAATATTTGTCTTCGGGTTTTGTTCTGGCTGATCCGAAAATTGATACACAAGGACCAATACGCCCCATGCTTTCATATCCGTTTACAAATTCGGCCATGATTTTAAAAATTGCCCAACTGTCATTGGTTCTGATTTCATTCCACGTTTTTTGTTTCAAACGATCCTGAATTACTTTATCCTCATCATTGTCAAAATCTTCTAATCTCATTCTGTGTATTATTAATTTATTATTTTGCTGTAAAAGTTAAAAATTTGTATGTTATTGTACCAGAAAAATAACAGCTTTGACATGTTTGAAAACATTGGCAAAGCTGTTGCACTAAATTAACTCTTTTTTTGAAAATTGTTATAAAAATAGATTATTTATTCCCATTAGAATAAAACTGTTTTTCTAACTGTTTTATTTTTATTGCTTTATGAAAATAAATCGATGGTTTTTGATTTATTTTTTTATCAGTTTTTCTTTAAAAAAATCAATAGTTCTTTTCCATGATAAAGCTGCGGCTGCTTCATCATATCTTGGAGTTGTGTTATTGTGAAAACCGTGATTAACCCCTTCATAAAAACAGGCAGTGTGCTGTACTTTATTTTTATTAAGTATTTCTTCAAAAGCGGGCCATCCTTCGTTCACCCGGTTATCTAAACCTGCATAATGCAAAAGGAGCGGAGTCTTTATTTTTTTTGCTTCTTCTTTTGTGGGCTGTCCACCGTAATACGGGACCGCTGCAGATAAAGAAGGTATTTTTACCGCCATCATGTTCGAAATCCATCCTCCAAAGCAAAATCCGACAACACCTACATGACCGTTGCAGTCTTTGTGTGATTTTAGATATAAATAAGCAGCAATAAAGTCCTCCAGCATTTCTTCCCGTGTGCGCTTTTTTTGAAGCTCGCGCCCGGAATCATCATTACCGGGATATCCGCCTAATGGAGATAATGCATCGGGAGCGAGTGTAATGAAACCTTCCATAGCGGCTCTCCTGCCAACATCTTCTATATAAGGATTTAATCCCCTGTTTTCATGTACGACAATAATTCCGGGTAATTTCTTTTTGATTTCAGCAGGCTTTGACAATTGGCCTTTAATACTGCCTCCGCCTTTTGGTGAATCATAGCTTATGTATTGCGTTTTTAATCTTGGGTCAGTTGACTGAATTAAAATGCTATCGGCATAATTGGGTGTTATAAAGCTTAAAAGAGAAGGAAGGGTAATAGCTCCAACAGCAAAAAACAGATAATTTTTCTATAAATTGTCTTCTCCCGATTTTATTATGGGCATAATCATCATATAAATCAAACACTTCCTGAGATATATCTTCTTTGGTTAATTTTTGCATAACAGTTAATTTGTGAGAGTAATTTTAGTAAATAACATTTGAGCACTATAAAAGTAAAAAATATAGATTTAAGAATGTTTTTTTATTATTTTTATTGAATTAGAAAAAGCCCATATTGGCAGGAATGTTTAATTTTTAATAATGAAATTATCGTATCAAATACTTTTAGCATTTACCCTGATAATTTTATTGTCTGTAGCAGATTCATACACTAATTACATGCTGTCTAAAAAAGTACAGCGAAATTCACAGTTTCTTGCCAGATCAGAAGAGATTATCCGAAATTCAAATAAAACCCACAAGGCCATTATTGAGATGCAGAGTGCTTTTAGGGGCTATTTACTGACAAATGATGAGACATTTTTAGACTCTTACTTTAAGGGACGTAATAGCGTACCAAAACTGATCAAAGAGCAGCAGCTTAGAATTGGGAATAATAATAATCAGCGCAGAATATTAGATTCAATCAGCAGCCTGCATAACAGCTGGCTGAGTTATTCTGCTCAATTAATCATTTCGCGAGAAAAATTTCCTGATTCGTATCAAAATCTTTTTGATACTTCATTAAAAAGACATGTCGGAAAAAAAATAAATGATGCTATTAATCTCAAATTTTCAAGATTTGACAAGATAGAATATAAAAGGAGAAAACTACATACAGACAGATTACTGATTTCTTTAAAAAATGCTCATACATTTTCATTCATTTTCCTTACTTTAACAATTGTGGTAGGGGTTTTTAGTACAGCATTTATTTTGGTAGTTACTACTAAAAGAATCAGTTCGATGGTGAGTCTTGCCGAAAATATTTCAAAAGGCAATTTCACCAGTGTTAAGGATACGGGTAACGATGAATTATCTGCTTTGGCTGTTTCTTTAAATATGATGTCTGAAAAATTGGATAAAAACATTCATGAACTAAAAAACAGAAATGCCGAGCTCAACAAATTTGCTTATGTGGTTTCTCACGATTTGAAAGCTCCCATCCGTGGAATTCACAATGTAATTACATGGATTGAAGAAGATCATGCTAATGAAATTTCTCCGGAGATTAAAAGATATCTGAGGATTATACCTCAAAAGACACAGCGTATGGAGGCACTTATTAATGGTTTACTGGACTATGCCAGACTGAACCTTAAAACGCCTCCCGAAAGTATAAATACAAATGCTCTGGTTCAGGAGATTGCAGATTCTATTGTTCCAAGGTCATTTAGTCTTGAAATTGACCATCTCCCTGATTTATTTACAGAAAGAATTAAGCTTGAACAGGTTTTTGCTAATTTAATCAGTAATGCAGTAAAATATACTCCAAAAGAGGAGGGCGGAATAATTCAGATTAAATGCAAAATATTCCCTAACTTTTATGAATTTTCAGTGAAAGATAATGGGATTGGTATTGCGGTAGAATTCCACCAAAAGATATTCGAAATATTTCAGACACTTCGGGAGCAGAATGAACAGGAAAGTACAGGAGTTGGCCTTGCAATTGTAAAAAAAATAATAGATGATCAGCAAGAATCCATTACTGTAAAATCGACATTAGGAGAAGGTGCCGAATTTATCTTTACATGGAGAAATAGTTAAAAGTAAAATCTGATGGCTTAGCCAGGAAATGATAAATTTAAGGAACTAATACATATTCCTGATTCTTTGAAAACAAATTTATTAAGTATGAAAAAACCAACAATCTTATTAATAGAAGATGATGAACTCGACATCATAAGTGTGGAGCGATCATTGAAAAAAATTGATAGTGAGTATGTACTTCATACCGCTTATAATGGAATTGAAGCCTTAAAAATCCTTAGGGATACAAATTCAGGATTGATTCCGGATGTCATTCTCCTGGATATCAACATGCCCAGAATGAATGGAATAGAATTTTTAAAAGAGATAAGAGAGGACAAAAAACTTAAGAATTTAAAAGTTTTTATAATGACAACATCTTCTGAAGCTGACGACAGATTTGAGGCAGAAAAATTAGGAATATCAGGTTATATTATCAAACCTCTGAATTATACCGATAATTCAAAAAGACCGGATTCTATGGAGGCTTTTGTACAATTTCATTTAAGGAAAATATTACTTGATGAAAACATATAAATACCTGTTTTTAATGCTAAATTAGATGTTTATAATTGGAATTTTAAAGTGCAATAAATTGGTTGGCAGTCATTCTTATAAAGAATTGAAAACATGAAAAAAATAAAAAAGAATACAGAAAATCCCGAAAGTGTGATAGTACTTCCGTTAGTTACCGGAGAAAAACCTCTAAAAACTAAAGCTAAAAAAGCAGATTTAGAGGATTCTGTTTTAACTGATGCGGAATTTCTGAAAATTTTGCTTAAGGTTAAAAATGGTAATTTCACTCAGCGCTTCCCAACCGATCAAAACGGAACTAAAAGATCTATTTGTGAAACTTTAAACGAAATCATCGATCTCAACGAACGTATGGTTTTTGAATTCCAAAAGGTGGGTAAAAGCATCGGTAAGCAGGGAAAACTGACAAATCGTGTAGCACTTGATGGGGCAAGGGGATCGTGGAGTTCATGTGTCGATTCAGTTAATACTTTGATTTCAGATCTGGTACACCCGACCATTGAGATTGCGCACGTAATTACCTCGGTGGCAAAAGGAAATTTATCACAGGAAATGCCACTTTCTATTGAAGGAAATCCGCTTCAGGGAGAGTTCCTCAGGATTGCAAAAGAGGTAAACGGAATGGTAAAACAGCTGAATCTGTTTTCGATGGAGGTAACCCGTGTGGCGCGTGAGGTAGGTACAGAAGGTAAACTGGGAGGCCAGGCAAAAGTGAGAGGAGTTGGTGGTGTATGGAAAGATTTGACCGATTCGGTAAACAAAATGGCAAGTAACTTAACCGGTCAGGTGCGTAATATTGCCGATGTAACAACAGCGGTAGCAAAAGGTGACCTTTCGAAAAAAATTACTGTTGACGTAAAAGGAGAAATCTTAGAACTTAAAAATACCATCAACACAATGGTGGATCAGTTGAACTCGTTTTCTTCTGAGGTAACCCGTGTGGCACGTGAGGTAGGTACGGAAGGTAAACTTGGAGGGCAGGCGCAGGTAAAAGGTGTCGGCGGAACCTGGAAAGACTTAACGGATTCTGTAAACCAGATGGCAAGTAACTTAACCGGTCAGGTACGTAATATTGCCGATGTAACCACAGCGGTAGCAAAAGGTGATCTTTCGAAAAAAATTACCGTTGACGTAAAAGGAGAAATCTTAGAGCTTAAAAATACCATTAATACGATGGTGGATCAGCTGAACTCATTTTCTTCTGAGGTAACGCGTGTGGCTGTAGAGGTAGGATCTGAAGGAAAACTGGGAGGTCAGGCAAAAGTACGAGGAGTTGGTGGTGTGTGGAAAGATTTGACCGATTCGGTAAATCAAATGGCAAGTAACTTAACCGGTCAGGTACGTAATATTGCCGAGGTAACAACGGCGGTAGCAAAAGGCGACCTTTCGAAAAAAATTACAGTAAACGTTGCAGGAGAGATTCTGGAACTTAAGAATACAATCAATACCATGGTGGATCAGCTGAACTCCTTTGGTGCCGAGGTAACCCGAGTGGCGCGTGAGGTAGGATCAGAAGGAAAACTGGGAGGTCAGGCAAAAGTAAAAGGAGTTGGTGGAACCTGGAAAGATTTAACGGATTCGGTGAACCAGATGGCATCGAATCTTACTGGTCAGGTACGTAATATTGCTGAGGTAACAACCGCGGTGGCAAATGGTGACCTTTCGAAAAAAATTACAGCCGTTGCCGAAGGTGAGATTCTGGAGCTTAAGAAAACTATTAATACGATGGTGGACCAGCTGAACTCCTTTTCATCCGAGGTGACCCGTGTGGCACTTGAGGTAGGAACCGAAGGGAAACTGGGAGGTCAGGCAAAAGTAAAAGGGGTCGGCGGAACCTGGAAAGATTTAACGGATTCTGTTAATCAGATGGCGTCTAACTTAACCGGTCAGGTGCGTAATATTGCCGAGGTAACTACTGCAGTAGCAAAAGGCGATTTATCACGCCAGATTACGGTAGATACAAAAGGGGAAATCCTGGAGCTTAAAAATACAATTAACACGATGGTGGGGCAGCTGAACTCCTTTGCCTCTGAGGTAACCCGTGTGGCACGTGAGGTAGGAACCGAAGGTAAATTAGGAGGACAGGCACAGGTAGAAGGTGTTGGTGGAACCTGGAAAGATTTAACAGATTCGGTAAATCAGATGGCAGGTAACCTTACTGCTCAGGTACGTAATATTGCTGAGGTAACTACTGCTGTAGCAAAAGGTGATTTATCACGTCAGATTACGGTAGATACCAAAGGAGAAATCTTAGAGCTTAAAAATACCATTAATACGATGGTGGATCAGCTTCGTGACTTTGCTTCTGAGGTTACCAGGGTATCCAGAGAGGTAGGAACCGAAGGAAAACTGGGAGGACAGGCAAATGTACCGGGGGTTGCCGGAACCTGGAAGGATTTGACCGATTCGGTAAACCAGATGGCGGGTAACCTTACCGCTCAGGTACGTAATATTGCCGATGTGGCGATTGCCGTGGCAAACGGGGATATGTCCCGAAAAATTACGGTTGACGTACGTGGAGAGATTCTTCAATTGAAAGAAACTCTAAACACGATGGTGGACCAGTTAAGGGAGTTTGCCTCTGAGGTAACGCGTGTGGCGCGTGAGGTGGGAACAGAAGGGAAACTGGGAGGACAGGCAAATGTACCGGGGGTTGCAGGAACGTGGAAAGATTTGACTGATTCGGTGAATCAGATGGCAGGTAACTTAACGACTCAGGTGCGTAATATTGCGGAGGTAACAATCGCCGTTGCAAATGGGGATATGTCCAAAAAAATTACTGCAGACGTGCGTGGAGAGATTCTTCAATTGAAAGAAACTGTAAATACGATGGTGGATCAGCTTCGTGCTTTCGCATCGGAGGTAACCCGCGTGGCGCGTGAGGTAGGAACTGAGGGGAAACTGGGAGGACAGGCTTTTGTACCAGGAGTTGCCGGGACGTGGAAAGATTTAACGGACTCAGTGAATCAGATGGCATCGAACTTAACCGGTCAGGTGCGAAATATTGCCGATGTAACCAAGGCCGTAGCAAATGGTGACCTTTCGAAACAAATTACCGTTGACGTAAAAGGGGAAATCCTGGACCTGAAAAATACCTTTAATACAATGGTGGAACAGTTGAATTCATTCTCTTCTGAGGTAACGCGTGTGGCGCGTGAGGTAGGAACCGAAGGAAAACTGGGTGGGCAATCAGAAGTAAAAGGTGTTGCAGGAACGTGGAAAGATTTAACAGATTCGGTTAACGTAATGGCATCGAATCTAACAGGTCAGGTTCGTGGAATTGCAAAGGTTGTAACCTCAGTTGCAAAAGGAAACTTAAAACAAAAATTATCGATTGATGCCAAAGGAGAGGTGGCACAATTAACGGACACCATCAACGAAATGATTGATACGCTGGCAACATTTTCTGATCAGGTAACAACCGTAGCGCGTGAGGTAGGAGCAGAAGGAAAATTAGGAGGTCAGGCAAATGTACCTGGAGCTTCCGGAACATGGAAAAATTTAACAGAAAACGTAAATCAGCTGGCGGCAAACTTAACAACCCAAGTGCGTGCGATTTCGGAGGTAGCATCGGCGGTAACGCAAGGGGATTTAACCCGAACGATTGGTGTTGAAGCCAAAGGCGAGGTGGAGGCTTTGAAAGATACCATTAACCAGATGATTTCGAATCTTAAAGCAACCACTTTAAGAAATCAGGAACAGGACTGGCTGAAATCGAACTTAGCCAAGTTTACCCAAATGCTTCAGGGGCAAAAAGAATTGCATTCGGTTACCAAGAAAATCTTATCAGAGCTTGCAACCGTAGTAACCGCACAGCACGGACTCTTCTATATTTTGCAGGAAGATGAAAATTTTGAAGATTCGAAATTGAACCTGATTGCTTCTTATGCTTACATCAAAAGAAAAAAATCTCCTACCCAGTATGCAATGGGTGAAGGGCTTATAGGTCAGGTCGCAGTTGAAAAAGAACGAATCATTTTGAGTAATGTTCCTAAGGATTATATCAAAATTAATTCAGGTCTAGGAGATGCAAAACCCAAAGATGTTATTATTTTGCCGGTATTATTTGAAGGACAATTAAAAGCCGTTATCGAACTGGCTTCGTTGGACACATTTAGCGAAACACACTTAGATTTCCTTGAAGGATTGACAGAGAGTATAGGCATTGTACTGAATACGATCGAATCCAATTCCAGAACAGAGGAATTGCTTGTTCAGTCACAATCATTGGCAAATGAGCTTAAAAGTCAGCAGGAAGTACTGAAAAACACCAACGAAGAGCTGGAAGAAAAAGCCATTTTGTTAGCGAATCAAAAAGAAGAAGTGGAGCTTAAAAACCAGGAAGTTGAGGTTGCCAGAAAGGCTTTGGAAGAAAAAGCCGATCAGCTGACTTTAACCTCTAAATATAAATCGGAATTCTTAGCAAACATGTCACATGAGTTAAGAACACCGCTGAACAGTTTACAGATTTTGGCCAATGAATTAATTGCGAATCGTGACGGTAATTTATCCGAAAAACAAATTCAGTTTGCTAAAACAATTAATTCATGCGGGGATGACCTTATTCAGCTAATTAACGACATTCTGGATCTTTCCAAAATCGAATCCGGATATATTTCTGTCGATTACAACCCGATCAGTTTTGAAGACATCAGCCGATTTGTTGCTTCTACTTTCAACCCGATTTCAGAAGCCAAACATCTTCGATTTGACATTATTATGGATGAAGACCTTCCTGAAGTGATGGAAACCGATTCGCAGCGTTTAAATCAGATTTTAAAGAATTTACTTTCAAATTCATTTAAATTTACTGAAAAAGGAGAAGTAAAGCTTAAAATTTATAAAGCAAACAATAATTGGAAAACTAATAATCTAAGCCTTGAAAATGCAGAATCTGTAGTGGCTTTTGAGATTTCTGATACCGGAATTGGTATTTCAAAAGAAAAACAAAATATCATTTTTGAAGCTTTTCAGCAAGCTGAGGGCTCTACAAGCCGTAAATATGGAGGAACAGGTTTAGGATTGTCGATTAGCCGTGGACTTTCAGATTTATTGGGTGGTAGTATCGAATTGGAAAGTGAAATTAATGTAGGAAGTAAATTTACCTTATTTCTCCCTCTGAAATATGTACATATTGCCGAAGTACAAGATATTGATGTGAATGAAGATAATGATTCAAAAGGAAAAATTAAATCCTTACCATCAGAGAAATTCAACAGGTCTGATATCGAGTTGTTCTTTGTAGATGAAGTAGGAGATGACAGAACGGATATTAAACCCGACGATAAAGTACTGTTGATAGCAGAAGATAATCTGATTTTTGCCAGGATTATGCTGGAACAAGCACATATTAACGGAATTAAGGCTATTGTTACTACAAAAGGAAATGATGTAATTGATTTTATAAATCAGTTTAATCCTCATGCCATCACTATGGACCTTAATATGCCCGATACCAGCGGATGGAAGATTCTGGACCGATTAAAAACAGACTTTAATCTGCGTCACATTCCTGTTTACATTATATCTGGTGAAGATGAGAGAAATAAAGGCCTTAAGCGTGGTGCCAGAAATTTTTTCGTAAAACCGGTTAAGAATGATTCATTGAATTATTTATTTAATGATATTCATGATTTTAAAAATAAAAAGATAAAGAACCTCTTGGTGGTTGATGATAATCAGGCAGAATTAGACAGGATTCTCAAAGCAGTTGACGGGAATGACATTACAATTTTTAGCGCAAAAACTGCCAAAGAAGCAGTGAAACTTATACAGGAAAAGTCATTTGACTGTATTATTCTGGATTTAGTGCTTCCTGATGCAGATGGTCTGGATATTATTACCGATCTTGAGAACAATATTGCAGGACAGGAAACGGCTATTATTATACATTCAGCAGGAGATGTGACTAAGAAACAAAAGGCAAAACTCAACAGATTTGCACATAGTATAATTACAAAAAGTGCAAACTCTTTGGAAGAATTAGTAGATCAGACGGCCTTATTTATGCATCGTGTTCATAAAGAACTCCCTGAGGTTATGCGAGAAACCATAGAGTCGTTTTATTTGAAAGAAGATGTCCTGCCAGGCAAAAAAGTATTGCTGGTTGATGATGATGTTCGTAACCTGTTTGCACTCACTACTGCATTGGAACGTTATGGATTAAACGTTATCAGTGCAGAAAGCGGTCAGGAGGCTATTGATTTGCTTAATGAAGATAAAAACATTGATATTGTTTTGATGGATATTATGATGCCTGAAATGGATGGTTATGAAACAATGAAACGCATTCGAAAAGACGCAAAACATAAAGACCTCACTATTATCGCAGTAACGGCAAAAGCGATGAAAGGAGACAGACAACGCTGTATAGAATCAGGAGCTTCAGATTATATGACCAAGCCTGTAAATGTGGAACAGCTATCTACGCTGATGCGTGTATGGCTTAAATAATTCAAATTGTATTCAATAAAAAACAGAATGGGAGACAACAACGCAATAAAAATTTTAATTGTGGATGACAAAAAGGAAAACCTGCTTTCTTTACAAGTCATCTTAGCTGATCGTGGTTATCAGTTTGTTGAAGCAACATCAGGAAAAGATGCCCTTCGGATTCTGTTGAAAGATCAGGATTTCGCCATTATACTTATGGATGTGCAGATGCCTTTGATGGATGGTTTTGAAACAGCTGAATTAATACGGCAGAGTGACAAGCTCATGCATGTACCAATTATTTTTCTGACCGCCAATATGAATACGAACGAGTATATTTTTAAAGGCTATCAGTCTGGTGCGGTTGATTATATGATTAAGCCACTGGCCCCTGAAATTTTGCAGGCTAAAGTGATGGTTTTTACCGAACTATTTCGAAAAAATCAGGAGCTAAAAAAGAAGGAAGAAGAGACTCATGCTCTTAACGAAATTATTTTAAAGGCCAATGCCCAACTTGCTTCGCAATATGAAGCGATAGAAAAGCATGCAGAGGAACTTAAAAAGAAAAACATGGAGCTTGATGCCTTTACATACATATCAAGTCATGATCTTCAGGAACCACTTAGAAAAATCCAGACTTTTGCAAATCTGATTTTGTCAAACGAATACCCTAATTTATCAGAAGACGGCAAAGCCAAGTTTAACAGGATTCTTTATGCATGTAACAGAATGCGTGAACTTATAAATAGCCTTCTTGCTTTTTCACGAGCCACTCTTGATGACAGAAAGTTTGAAGAAGTAGATCTGGATGTCGTTATTAATGATGTAAAGGCAGCATTACATGAAAATCTTCAGGAAAAAAATGCAGTAATCGTGACTGATTTTAATGAAACTATAAAGGTTATTCCGTTTCAGTTTGTTCAGTTAATGGAAAACCTTGTTCATAATGCAATTAAGTTTGCACAGGCTGAAGTCCCCTTACAAATTACCATAAAAAGCTGTTTTGTAGATGGCTCTGAATTAGATTTTGATTCATCTGCTGAACTTAAGTATTGTCATATCAGTTTTGCAGATAACGGAATAGGATTTGAGCAGGAGCATAACGAAAAAATATTTGGTGTTTTTCAAAAATTGCATAGCCGCGATTTGTATGAGGGAACCGGTATTGGACTGGCCATTGTTAAGAAAATAATTGAAAACCATGGTGGTTTTATAAATGCCACTGGAGAACCCATGAAGGGAGCTACATTCAATATATATATACCTTCTTAATGCATTTCCAAAATGTATCTAAAATAAAACCATTAGTTTTTTTGCTAATGGTTTTTTATAAGTCTAATATTGGAAATTTCGAGGATGGTTAACAGGATCTGTTTCTTCAAGATCCTGATCTATATCATATTCAAGATCGAGAAGGTCTTTATTAGTATTTTCTGTTGTAAAATCATTTATATCCCTGTCATTTTCATCATAATCTTCTTCCAGATCATCGTCTATGTCATTTGAGGCAATATCATCTGATTCATTTTCATAAAAATTATTTACCCCTTCATCTTCATTATTGACAATATCATCATCCTGATTTAGAATTTCTTCATCATCATCATTTCCTTTTTCGTATTCATCTGCATAACTTTGATTAACTAAGTCCTGGTTCGTTATATCCGAAACAGGTTTCATATCATCTTCCGGATGATGAAAATTACGAACATCCCGACCGTAATTCTCTTTGTTTTGTGTTGTCATATTAAAAGATTTAAATTATTATGGCCTTTAAAAGTGTAAAATCAAAAGTACTATCAAAAAAAAATTAAAGGTTATAGAATTTTAATTGTTAATTATATAATTTTTAGTGTTTTAAGTGAATTTCGGCTTCTGATTCAATCTGCTGAGAATGATAATTATATAAGTCGGAATGGGTATTTTGTAAGTTTTATTGTCAGTATTTTAAAATATTTGCTGAGTAACTTTATTTTTTTGAATACCTGCCAATAAAGTTTATAACCATCTATCAAATAAATGACTTATGAATAAAAAAGGACCCATAGTAATTATTGAAAACAAACAGGGAGATCGTAAGTTATTTATAGAAGTCTTTTCTGAATTGAATTATCCAAATCAGATAATCTATTTTAACAACCCGGAAACTGCCTGTAATCATTTATTGCGACATAAAATCAAGCCGTTTCTTTTCTTTTCGGATATTGTTTTGTTGAATGTTATGAATCATAAAGTGGTTGAAAATAACCATGATAATGTAGGGACATTGTTTAATTGTCCTTATCTGTTTTTTACAACATCATTTAATCAGACTTACGTAATTGATCCTTACTCAATACCTATTCAGAGTTATTTTACAAGGCCTTATGATTACCTTGAATTCAAAAAAATGATAAAGACAATAATTGACTACTGGTTAAAATCAAAGTCAGTCATTCAGCATTCTAAAAAAACGACAAAGACCAAATCGTAATTTTACTAAAAAGAAGGGCACCAAAATGGTGCCTTTTGTTATTCAGGTAAGTAAATATGCACAGCAGTTCCCTGATCTACTTTACTAAATACTTTTATAAAACCTTCGTGGTTGGCAACAATTTTCTTTACAAGCGTTAATCCTAAACCACTTCCATGATATTGATCATTGTTGTGTAATCTATAGAAAGGGTCAAATATTTTAGTTGCATATTCCTGATTAAATCCAATACCATTGTCACTTACCGTAATTTTTACATAATTGCTGTCTTTCTTTGCGTCAATTTCAAGTATTTCCTCAGTCAAAGGCTGCGTTGTTTCAATTTTAATTTCCGGTATAATATTTTCTTTGGTGTACTTGATAGCATTAAGAATTAAATTTGTAAAAAGCTGTTGTATCTGATGGGATATAATATTTAATTGTGGAAGAGGTGAAATAGTAATTATGGCTTCCTTTTCTACAATAGAATCTCTGATATCTGCAATTGTTTTTTTCAAAACAATATTTAGATCTGTTTTTTTATATTCTTTCTTTACAAAGGTAATTTTTGAATAATTAATTAGGTCGGCAATTAACTGACTCATGTTGGTAACTGAGAACAGTACTCTTTCGAGATTATGTTTTGCAGTTTCGCTCAAACCTTCTTCATTTTCAAAAATTCTTTTGCAGAACATATGAATCTTTCGGAGTGGTTCTTGTAAATCATGACTTGCTGCAGAAGTAAAAGCTTCAAGCTGCTCGTTATGTTTTTGTAATTCAATATTTTTATTTGTCAGTAATTCATTTGTGGCTACTAAATCTGTAATATCTTCCAGTGCCAGAAGAATTAAGCCTTCAGGAGTTGAGTCAGCTATAAGGCTTGCATTTACTATAATGGTTTTTTTATTGTTATCCGGGCAGGTAAGATCTAATTTTAAGTTGTCTATAGAGAATTCAGCATTAATTTTAATCAATTGTTCCTTAAATTCAGGAATATCCCATTGGCAATTTCCAATTTCAAAAAGACTGTGACCCTCAGTAATTTTATCCCTTGTATTAAAGTAATCGTAAAATGCAGGATTAGCACTTTTAATAATAAAGTCTTTACTTATAACTAATAGCGGCTCACGAATGGTATTAACAATTAATTCGGAATAATTGCGCATGGATATAAGCTGTTTCTGACGATCTATGAGTTCGTCATTAAGGCACACTAATTCTTCATTGTTTGACTGAAGTTCTTCAGTTGTCGTTTCAAGTTCTTCATTCATCGCCTGCAGTTCTTCACCACTGCTCAGTAATTCTTCATGGCTTGTTTGTAATTCTTCAAAAGCAGTTTGTTGCTCTTCTGTAATTCTTTTTATGTTTTCCCTTAACTGTGTCAGTTCCTTCTCGAGTTCATTAATACGTTTTTGCGCAGATTTATCATGCAGTTTTTTATCTGAATCAGGGAGTGGCATCTTATAAAAAAGAACCATAAGGTGTTCATCGTCATTTGGAAGTAAAAATATTTCGAAAGAAATCTGGTAGGGATGTCCGTTAACCTTAATATCGTCTTTCCTGACGTTTTCTTTTTCTTCTTTTATTTTTGAAATAGCATTCTGTAATTCGAATGAAATACCTTCACGTGCCATTTTTAAAATATTAAAATTTGGTTTTCCTGGTGAAGGCGATAAAAATGGACTCGTGTCACCATGAAAATGTACAATGTCAAGGTTTTTATTGATAATGACACTGGCCGGCGTATATTTCGTTAGTAAGATTTCTGAAGTAATTTTTCTGAAATCATCTTCCGGGGATGCTTTCATTTCAGATGTATGCGGTTTTACCTGCAAATTACCAGGAACCGGTTTAAATAACTGCGTCGTATATCTTCCAGGTACAAACTTACGCGCATATATTCTTTCATGTTTTTTTATGCTCTCAAATAAATCCGGAGAGTGGGTTACTGATTCTGATTTTCCCAGAAATAGCATACCTTTTTCTTTTAAGGAATAATGAAAAGTACCTAAAACTTTATTTTGCAGGTAAGGATCAAAATAGATAAGGGTATTGCGGCAGGTAATTAAATCGATTCTTGCAAATGCAGGATCTTTCACAAAATTATGAACAGCAAAAATACACATGTCGCGAATGACTTTATTAATATGGTAATTGCCCTCGCTTTTAGTAAAATAGTTTTGAAGCCTTTCTTCTGAAACGGTCTGAACATCCTGGTAAGAGTATATGCCGGATCTTGCTTTTGTAATACATTTTTCTGATATGTCAGAAGCAAAAATCTGTACCTTAATATCGTTGATGTTGTTTTTTAAAAAATATTCATGAATAAAAATGGCTAGAGAGTACGCTTCTTCTCCTGTAGAGCAACCTGCTACCCAGATTCGTAAGTTGTTATTTGTGATGTTTTTGATTAATGATGGAAAAACGGTTCTGGAAAGATTTTCAAAAGCATCCTCATCTCTGAAAAAATAGGTTACATGAATTAAGAAATCATTAAATAAGAGATCCTGCTCATTTTTACTGTTTCTTAAAAAATTATAGTAATCTTCAATGGTGTTTTTTTCAGCCAGAACCATCCTCCGCGCTATACGGCGTCTTATCGTAGGATGTTTATAATGCCTAAAATCATTACCTGTCCTTGAAAAAATAAGGTTGATGATTTGTAAGATGGTTTCCTCGTCATTTCCCGGGATATGTTCTTCTTCTGTATAACCATAATTTGAAATATAACTGTTTTGTATTTCCATCAATTGTGACGGAATTTTTTCAGGAGCCAGAATATAATCGGCGGCATCAGTATCTATAGGGCTCTGAGGCATTCCTTTGTAAGCTGCCGTTTCAGGATCCTGGACTATTGTAGCACCTCCTAGTTCTTTAATTTTTTTGAATCCTGCGGTACCGTCAAAACCAGTTCCCGAAAGTATAACTCCAATGGCAAAAGTCCTGTATACATCAGCAAGTGATTCAAAAAAAACGTCGATGGTATTATTTCGTCTTTCGTTTCGGGTTCTCTGCTTAAGTCTTAATGCCCCTTCTTCTACTATAAGAAGGTTATTCTCAGGAATAACGTAGATATTATTCGGTAAAAGAGTTATATCGCTAATTATTTCATGTACAGGTATAGGTGAGTATTCTGATAGAATTTCTGTAAGACTGCTGGGATAATCTGGTGATAAGTGCTGAACAATAACATAAGCCATTCCTGAATCTGGCGATATTGCTGAAACTATTTTTTTAAAGGCATCCAATCCTCCTGCAGATGCACCAATACCAACAATTGGAAATTTTTTGGCTGTATATCGGATTTCATCAGTTTCGGTTACTTTCATGGGAAATTTTTTCAACAAAGATAACCAGTGTTTTACTATAAAACTAAAGCTTTTACAGTCAAGTGGGAATTATGTAAGATTTAAGCTTAAAAAATATAAAATTATGATGTAAGTCATAACAGTATGTTAAAATCATGATAGATTCAAACAATATTCTTCAAAATCGTTTTCATGGTTCCAAAATCGTTTGGTTTAATATAATAACCAGCTGCACCCAGATCCTGAAATTTATTTTGAAAATCCGATGGAATTGAGGTAGAAAGTATTATCACGGGTATATCCTTTGTTAGTTCTTTTTTATTCATTTCAACTAACAACTCCATGCCATTCATAACAGGCATATTAATGTCAAGAAAAATAACATCTGGATGTATTTCATTACAGACAAGTTTCTGTAAGGCCTGAACAGGATTATGAATTGCAGTGTAGGAGGCAGTAGCTGATACTTCTTCCAGCGCTTCCAGAAAGAAATCACAGTCATCATAATCATCATCAATCTGCAAAATATTTTTATATCTCATAATTGTTTTGATTGAATTATTTCAAATAATTAATTTAAAATTATTTTTAAAAGTAGATTCAACCGTTAAATTATATAGAAGAGTAGAATTTTTTCATAATAAGAAATTACAGTTTATAAATCTTTAAATAGTTGGAATTACATTAATCGATCAGGATTTTAATCGAATCTTTCTGATGTAAGAGTGCTTCCTTTTGATCTCTTGTATAGTCTTCATCATCACAATGAGGAGAGCAATTACTACTTATAAGGGAGATAAATACAACGATTAAAATAATGGTTAAGTACGATTTTTTCATAAGGTTTTAATTTGACAAGTCAATTAATTCCTATAAAAGTATTCTGCATAATATTTTTAAATTTATATAATTCCGTTATAATGTTATATAATACCCATATATGCAGATGCCTTCACTTTTATTTTCTGGAAAATAACCCTGTAAATGCAAATGATTTACAGGGCGTTTGATAATAAAAGTATTAATGCTAATTTGATTCTAAATAAGTTTTAAAATTTAAAAGATCATCTTTTACCATTTTTTCAAAATAGGGATTAAGAAGTTTTGCGGCGCCTTCGCCTGCAATTCCAAGTGGAGCATGATAAGAGATGGTCACGATTATTTCTGTGCCTTCACCACTAGGTCTGAAAACAACCTTACCTGCGTTCTTAATAGAAGAATCAGGCAGCGAATTCCAGCTTATAAGCCTTTCTTTCTCGTCTTTAACAATTTCAGCTATCCATGATAATTTTCCAATTCCTGCCGGACCTTTAGCTGTCCATTTAGAAGTGGTATAGCTTAATGGTTTAACTGAATCAAGATGATTCATAAACTTAGGTAAGTTTTCAAAATCACGCCAAAAAGCATAAACTTCACTTATGGGCTTATTGATTATACTGTTAATTCTGATATTAACATTTGAAGCTTTATCGTTTTTTAAATGATCAACGGCATCATATATTGGGCAGTAACCCGACAATCCCCTTAACAGCATGGTGCTTCCTGTTCCAATTTGGACTGCACTTTTCTTTTCCTGAGTTAAGCCTTTGTACAATAAGTATGTTCCGCTGGTAATCATTGCAATTCTTTCCAAAGCTGACACATTGGTTTTAAGCTTTGATTTTCTTTGCACCTGTGTAGGTGTAAATGTGGTAGTTTCCATAATTTTATCTTTTTTGTTTTACTTATCTATTTGACTATTTGTAGTTTAATATTAAAAATAAGAAGTATATGAAATTTTGATTTATACTATTTTGCAGATTAATTACAAAATTTACCCTGTTGCCGTATATTCATAATAGCTTCGGCTTTGAGAGACAAAATAAATACAAATGAAAAAACCGCTCTGGAGAGAACGGTTTGGCTTTATTTTAATTGGTTAAAGATCTCTGTCCCGATATAGGTTCCTTTTATTTTTTACACTATCATCTTCATCCAAATCATCATCGTCATCGTCTAAATTATCATTTTCCAGATCATCTTCATCCAGATCGTCTGTTTCATCGTTATCATCAAACAGATCCTCCTCTTCTTCTAATTCGTCTGCATCTGTAAAATTTTCGTCTTCCAGTTCATCAGGATCTATATCGTCCGGATCTCTGTAATCTTCGTCGGGATCTTGTTGATTATAAATATTTTGTTCTTCGTTATTTGTAATCGAATTATCTAATACATTTGATACGGAGTCGTCATCTTTGTATTGTGTCTTGTCTTGAAAATACAGGTCACTTTGATCGTAATTTTCTCTTTCATCTCTACTCATGATAATTAATTTTGAGGTTATAGTACTAAAGTACAGTTACTGGAAATCAAAAGATTACATCACAAGGGTGCTGTGATTACATAATTTACAGAATATTATCTTATTTTAATCGATTGGGAAAGTAAGTGGATAAGCGGCCATAATCAAATAAGAAATTATAATGATGCTCATAACAAAAATAAAGACAGTTAGCATGGTCAATAACATGGTAGAATATAAATATTCACCTTTTTGAAGTAGTGAATGCGTTTGTTTGTATTTCCAATAGGATAACAAAATGGTAATTGCTCCCGTAAATACTAAAGCAATTCCAAGAAATATTGTAAATCCGTTTTTCGGAATTGTTGAATCCTTAAAAAACGAAGCTGGTAATTGATTTACAAACAACGAAAATTTTACAATCACGAAACCAAATACCATAATTCCGATACCCGTGCGGATCCATGACAAAAAAGTTCTCTCATTTGACATATGTTCATTAATCATTTTTTTATTTTGTTTGTCCACAGCACAGATTTAGCTTAGTTATTTTCTTTTATCTCATTTCCTTCAACCCAGTTTAACGCTTCATTAAAAGATGCTTTTTTATAACCGCGGAATTCTCCGGGTGCGATATAGCTAAATTTATTAGTAAATGAAATGGCATTTTCAGAATCGGTTACAATTGCTGCCCTGTTCCATTTTCCCAGGTTTTTAAGACCAATTATAGCGTCTTCCATCCACGCGGCGGTAGTAAAATTTTTAATTTCAGTATCTATTAGAAACAAAAAATTGATTTGATCAATTTGCCTTACCAGTTTTTCAACAGCCGGTTCAATGACAGTTTTGTAATCATTTTTAGTTACTTCGCCTGTAGCTCTGAAAGCGACGATATTATCTGGAGCATCTAATATTTGTATCATTTTAGTTCTAAATTTCAAAATTACGGATTGAGTTTTTTAATTGTAAAATGTTGCATGCCAGGTTTATAGATAAAAAAATATTTCATTATAAAATTATACGACACTTTAAAAATTGATAAAATTAATTTGAGATTGATATATGTTGAAGCTACTCAAATAAGACTAATCTGGTCATGGAATAAAATGTTGTAATCTTATTTAGTGAAAGCTTACAGCATTTTATTAATTTTTACAGACTTGATATGCTGTCAATAATAAGTTTTGCAGTCTTATCAATTGCTTTCAATACAATTTCTTCAGGATTACCCTCAAAAACTTCGCGATGATTTATCTTTTCAGAGGGAGTTATAATATAAAAGAAAATGGTCCCTACTGGCTTTTCTTCTGTTTCACTGCCACCCGGACTAGTTAATCCGGTGATAGCAACTGTTATTTTCGAATTGAATATTTTGGATGCTTGCTGTGCTAATGCCTGGGTGACTTCTGCTGACTCCGGAGTGTATTTTTCAATAATCGTATGGGGAACATTCAGGATTTGTTCTTTAACAAATATATCGTAACACACAAGACCGCCCCTCAAAATTTCTCCTGAATGTGTAGTCATCGCAAATTCTGCGCTCATTCTGCCGGCAGTAGCACTTTCTGCAAAAGCAATATTCCATCCTTTTGATGCTATTGCTTTACTGCACTTCATAACAATATCTGATGGCATATTATTGTTTTTGATTCATAAAATATTTAAACTGTGTTAAGAAGCATTTTTTACCTGTATTCCGTGTTGATAATGGCATTCAAGTATGGATTTCATTTGCTCTGGATTGTGTACGGCATTCACAAATTCATTCCAGGTCTTTTCAGGAATTAATTCTGTCAATGATTGCTTAACTTCTAAAACCTTAGGGGCATTTTCTTTGATCAGGTTATCCCATTCTTCATAGAAATTTAAAATGTCATCCGGATAAACTGTTTTTCTTACAGTTCCCTCATCAATAACATGGAAAGGTTTTTCTACATTCAGATAGCCGTAGTCGTCTGTGAGTTCTTCGCCCGGATAAATATCTCTGACGGCTATTTCAAAATCATACGGTGTACTGAAACAGCTGGGTTTAAAACTATGATTTACAAATTTTCCATTATCCCAACAAAGTACCATGTCACCATTTTTATTTGTAAAAGAATAGATATCCAGACATTTTTTTATGAAAGGATTAAGTTTTATTATTTGATCGCGGGTAAATATCTGGTCCAAATCATCCTGAACCCAGGTGATAGTTCCTTTCGGAATTAATTTTGTAGCCACAACTCCATATCCTTTTTCTTCGCTTATAAAACGTATTTCGGTATCCGGATGTATCATAATCACACTAATTTTAGGCATTCACATTCATATACTTCTCTTCTGAGTCCGCTGCTGGAAAAACGATGATTTCTTTTATTGAAAACAAGTTTGATCTCCATTTTTTCACAATATTCACGACCTGTGAAGTTTTTGTCCCGGTATTCATCACCCAAAATGCGGACATCAATTGGCAAGGCCTGAAGTATGTCCTGAAGGTCCTGTTCAGTAGTATACGGAATTATTTCATCAACAAATTTGCAGCCTTTTAGCTGTATGTATCGCTCGACAACAGATTGTGTAGGCTTATTTTTTTCAGGTCTGTCAATCGTTGGATCGGTTTGTAATCCTACAATTAAATAATCACAGTGTTCTTTAGCTTCTTCAAGCATTCTCACGTGTCCTGCATGTAATAAATCAAATGCACTAAATGTAATTCCGGTTTTTGTTTTCGTTAATTTCATTTTACTTTTTTTAGCACGTTTATTTAAATTTTAGTAAAAAAATAGTTTTTATTTTTAGTAAAAAAAATGATTTTTTATGGAGTTTTCGTTTGTTGACCTACTGTCAATTTCCACAAAAATAAAAGTAAACAGCTATTATTTCTTACAAATCAATTTGTAAGATTTATATAATTTACATGTTTATGGACTAAAAAAAAGTAGAAATTATGTATTGAAATTATTCTGCAGCCTTTTTTAATGATTCTGCCATTGCTTCTGCATCTTTGACATAATTATCTTTATAATATTTAAGAAGTTGTGCTTTTGTTTTTTTAGAATCCTTAGAATGACCTTCCCATATAACGCCAAGCGATGTGTAAGGCGGTACTGTTATTCCAATGGTACAGAAAAAGTTAGCGATATTTCCTGTAATATGCTCAACACCATCTGAATCGCCGGTTACAATTACACCGCCAATTTTGCCGTCTAAAGGAGAATCTTGTCCAGCTAAAATCATATCGTAAACTTCGTCAAGTCGTTCTATACATCTTTGAAGCTCAGAAGAATGATTATTCCACCAGATTGGCGTTGCAAATAATACAATTTCAGCTTCAAGGATTTTATTGTATATATCAGGCCAGTCATCCTTTGTTTCCATATGGATAAAAGTTCCGGGAACAATACTATGATTGGCAAGTTTTATAACTTCGTAATCAATGTTTTGTTTGGCCATATATCCCCCTAAAAATTCAACCAGAGTTTCGGTATTAGAGCGCCCTTTATTTTTTAAGGTAGCCAAAAGTATAATCGCTTTCATCTGTATTTATTTGATATGAATTTTAGACAAATCAGTTTCTGCAGGGCCATTCATTACTGTTCCTTGTGTGTCAAATCTTGAACCGTGACAAGGACAGTCAAACGATTTTTCATCATTATTCCATTGGACAATGCACCCGAGATGCGGACAAACCGCTGAAAAGGTTTTTAAGGAATTATCATAATCACGATATACTGCAATTTTTTTTAATCCCGAAGAAATTATGGCGCCTTCTCCGGCTGGTAAATCTGCTGTGTTTTGTAAATCAGGGCCACTTATCCAATCCAGATATTGTGAAGCCATATTGCCTGCTTCTTTAATAAAATCACCTGTAGTTTTTAACGTAATTCTTGAAGGATCATATAAATCTTGCCATTTATTTTTAACCCCCATAATGCTGTCACAAATAATCATGGCGCCAATTGTGGTATGCGTCATGCCGTTTCCGGAATCACCGGTAATGATATAAATATTTTCGTCGCCGGGGTTTTTTCCCATAAAGCCTAAAGAATCTACAGGCTCCATTACTTGTCCTGACCATCTGTATGTAATATCATTTTCTAACATGGGAAAATAATTTCTGGTCCACGCTTCAAGTCTGTCATAGCGTGCTGATTCAGGAATGCCTTCTTCATCTGCCTGGCCTGTTTTATGATCTTCTCCTCCAGATATCAGTAAGTCGTAACTATCATCAAAACTTTCCAGACGTACATAGTGATAAGGCTGTGAAACCCATTTTGATTTCTGATCTCCAGTATCCCACCAAAGTGAGTAAGGAAGCATTCCTTTAGGAATTTTACCGGCAATTACATACGTTCTGTATGCATGCTGTTTCGTATGCATGGTCACGATATCATTAATCGGAGTGTTTGTTGCAACCACTATATGATCTGCAGAAAAAGTGAAGCCATTTACTTTCGCACCTTTTTTAGTAATCTCTTCTGCATGAGCTTCGGTATAAATGATTCCGCCAAGAGAAACAACAGCATCAGCCAGCCCTTTCAAATATTGTAATATATGAAACTGTGCCTGGTTGCTAAAAGCTACGCAAGATTGATCTTCACAATTTGCCAATGCCGGAATTCCTTTTAATAAAGTGGTTTGCAATCCAGCCCTTTGTGTAGCCTGAAATTCTTTCTCTAAGTTTTCTTCTTTATCAGTTGGATGAAGGAACAAATAACCATTCACTCTTTTAAAAGAACAATCTATATTTAAATCGGTAACGATTTTTTCGATTTCATCTATGGCAGCAGCGTGACTTTCTGCAGCCAGTTTTGCTGCTTCTTTTCCAAAGGTGTTTTCGAGAAAATAATAACGGTCGTCTAGGGAACAGGTTAAATGTGCTGTTGTACGTCCTGTTTCACCACTGCCAATAAAACCGTCTTCAACGATTACAGCTTTTTTACCTGCTCTAAGCAACTTATATGCTGTGGTCAGTCCGGCAATTCCGCCTCCAATAATAAGTACATCGGTATGAATGTCCTGATTTGGCTTATTGCCGGAAATAATTGGAGCAGAATCAATCCAAAATGAAACATTTTCACCTGAAGTTATACTGGAGTTTTTTAATGTATTATCTGAATCCATAAGGTAATTTTTAAGATTAAAAAAATCAAATAATAGCCCTTTCTTGTAAACTATTTAAGAGAATATATCAAAACTAGTGTCTAAGAATATCGGATGCTTACAATTTTATTTTTAAATTTTATAGGATTGCCAGTTGTATATTTATGTAAGAGTTAAGATAAATAATGTAAATGTAAAGGCTTTAATAATAGTTACTTAGGAGTCTTAATTTTAAAAATCATAATATGAAAGCAGCAGTCATACATGGACCAGGATCTATTAAATACGATACAGTAGATGATCCTAAACTAAAAGAAAAAGACGATATTATTTTAAAAGTAACTTCAACTGCGATCTGCGGATCTGATTTACATATCTATTCAGGAGGTTTTCCCCAGCCAAGACCAATGGTACTTGGACATGAATTCATGGGGATAGTTGAAGAAACAGGATCTTCAGTAACCCATCTTAAGAGAGGTGACAGGGTAGTAGTTCCTTTTCCCATTGCGTGCGGAAATTGTTTCTTTTGCGATCATGACGTACCAGGAAATTGCGAACATAGCAACCCTGAAAATTATGGTCCTGAAGGAGGAATATTAACAGAAAAGGGTGGGGCCCTTTTTGGCTATACGGATTTATACGGCGGATACGACGGAGGTCAGGCACAATATGTTCGTGTACCTTATGCTAATTATGGACCAAGAATGGTTCCCGATAATTTAACGGACGAAGAGGTTCTTTTTCTGACAGATATTTTTCCAACCGGATATACAGGAGTTGATTGGGGAGAGGTAAAAGGAGGTGAAACTGTGGCCATCTTTGGATCTGGTCCTGTGGGGCTAATGGCGGCCAAAAGTGCCTGGCTGCGTGGAGCTGCACAAGTAATTATTGTAGATACGTTGCAATACAGACTTGATAAAGCTAAAACAACAACTGGTGCAGCAACCATACTTTGGGAAGATGGCGCCAAAGATGTAGTAGAGCAGATCCGGGCGCTTACTCAGGGACGCGGAGCAGATGTCTGTATTGACGCAGTAGGTTTTGAACCGGACCGAAGTTTTGTGGATCGTGTTAAAGCCACAGTTAATTTCGAAAAAGGATCAACTAAAGTTTTAGAAGCCTGTATGAGCGCCGTAAGAAGAAGCGGTATTGTTTCAGTCCTCGGCGTTTATGGTGTTAATTATGATAATTTCCCGATCGGGCAGTTTTTTGATAAAGGAATCGTCCTTAAAGGAGGGCAGGCACCGGCACATAAGCATATCGATAAACTTTTGGAATATGTAGTGCAGGGAAAAGTAAAATTGGATGATATCATTACACACAGATTGCCTTTATCTGAGATTTCGCACGCCTATGATATTTTTAAAAAGAGAGAAGACGGCTGTGTAAAGGTTGTATTAGATCCATGGCAATAATTATTAAAAATGACAAAATCCTAATTCTAGGATTGTTTAGAATTAGGATTTTATCTTATATAAATATTCAGTTATTTAATATTAAACCCGCTTTCCTTTAGCGCTTCGGTAACTTTAATAATCATTTCTGAAAGATGCTCACTGATAGATAAATCTGTTTTTACCCAATATCTGACATTAATCTGAATTGTATTTCCCGTAACACCAGATACTACTGCCGAGTTAAAATAATCCTTATCAACAATTTCGCTGTCTTTTTTTAATATTTCAGTAATCAAATCCAGTGCTTTTCTGTAATCAGAGCCATATTCAAGTCCAATAGTAAAATCCTGCAGCAAGTAGCCGTCACTATTAAAATTGATAAGTGTATTTTTTATTAAAAGTGCATTTGGGATGTAAATGTTTTTACTGGCGCTCCTTATTTGAGTGTCGCGTAAATTAAGGGCTTCGACTTTGCCTTTTACCCCATTGGTTTCAATAATATCTCCTACAGAAAATGGTCTTTTGAATGCCAGCAGAATGCCGGCCAAAAAATTCTCGCCAATATCCCTCAATGCAAATCCGATTATAAAGGCAGATATACCTGCTCCCGCAAGAATGCTTTGTGCTACACCTGTAAGTCCGATAACACGAAACATAAACAGAAACCCAATAATAATAAGAATGGCCTTTAGAAGGTTTGCAATAAAAGTAGCCAGTAACGGATCATGCATTCTGGTTTTTAAACGTCTGTCTGCAAATCCTTTTACACGCAAGGCTATAAACCATGAAATTAAGACCACAGCAACAGCCAGTAATAATTTAGGGGTAAGGTCAACAATACTGTTATAATATCCTTCGAGATGGTTTATGATATCACTGAAAAATTCTTCCATAAAAGTATTTATTATTAAATGTTTTTTTTGTTGATATTTAAAAGTAATAACTCATCAATGAAATAATTTACACGATAATCTTATTTATTTATATAATTGATCAATGTATAATTATCTATGATTTATCAAAAGTATGTGCTGTGTCAGCCAAAATTTTCCACATTTCAACTTTTTGGCTAAAAGATGTGCCGGCATTCAAACCGCTTGTTGAAGGAAGAATATGATAAGAGATACCTTGTTGAGGAACTGAATGTTTATGATAAAATTTAGCGGCTGATTTACTCTCAAAAAAAACATGTTGAATGTTTGGATATTCTTTGTGGAAGCTTACAAAATCATTTATTGCTTCATTGGTTATTTTAGAATCACTGCTTCCTTCCCTGATACAGGACGCCAGTACATTCCAAAGAGCAATTTTATATTTTTTCAGAAACGTTTTACGATCGTCGTATGAAGCACTGTAGTTCTCGTTAAAAATAGTAAATATGATTTTCCAGAAATGATTTCCTTTATTTCCATAATATTGTTGTTTAGCAATAGACTGATCGCCTGGCATTGTTCCGAGGATTAATATCCTGCTGGAATTATCTGCCAGCGGATGTAAAGCCGTTTTGTACATAAATATCAAATTAAATTATAATGTAGCGAAAAATTAACGCATAAAAAAACCACCTAATTACTTAGATGGTTTTGTTTGGAATTAAATATCTTACAATGCGCTATTTTGCATTTTGTTTATTCTTTCTATTTTTTCAGGAGAATCAAATACTTTTTCGAAAAGCTTACCTTTTTCTTTGGCAAATTTCTCTACGGCTTCTAACTCCTGTATAGTCATTTTAGGACGACCTGCCCAGAAGTTAGTAGATTTTTCTATTTGTTTTTCTACTAAATCTCTTAATTGTTTTGCTCCCATAACGTTACAAATATACTATTTTTTTATTATTTCAATAATCATAGATCTTTTTTTAACTTAAACAAAACAAATTGATAGTCAGAGGTTTTGGCTGCGTTATATTTTTCAATGCTTTTTATTTCAATACTATTACTGAGGGATGTCAGGTCTTTCTCCCTAATAGTTCTTTGGCGTTCTTTTCCTTTTCGGGTAATGGTTTGTTTTTTTTCTAAGAGCTTAATCTGTTCTTCTGTTTTGCCTCCTGAGATTTCCAGATATTGTCTTAAAATAATGATATTCGAAGAAATTTTTTGTTTATACAAGCGGTGTTTATGAAGGGTATTTCCAAAAAACAAAATAGTGTGATCCGGATTAGAAATGAAAAAATGAAGAATACACATAAACACAGTGGCTAAAACTTCATCGTAATCATTATTGTTAATTTCGGCAAGGTCATTAACGGTTATGATACTTTCATGATTTTCCAGATTTCCAAAGCCTACGCTGTACCAATTTAGTTTTTTATTTATAGGCGAAATGGAAACAATTTTGGTTATTTCCTGTATGCCTACACTAATGAACCGAAACTGGTAAACTTCATTAGTAATGCCTTCAAAATTATAATTATACGCTTTATCTAAAAAATCCAACTTAATTTATTTCAATTTATAAGTAAATATAAATATCCATTTTGGTTTATTATCCTAAAATAAGAATTTTATTGTTATTTATGTAGTTTTACGCTGTTCTAATGGATATTGAAGACGTTTTAATAAAAGGAAAAAAACGACAACCAAAAACAAGATAGGATTCAATGTTTTTCCAAAAACAGTTCAGTGAATTGAATTTCTCTAATTAAGATTATCGTTTTCTTTTGTATACGTTTGAATTGAATTTTTAGTTTGATACAAGTTTAAAAATTTGAATAAAAGTACAAAAAAATATCTAATTGTAAGATTTTTATTTTTAAATTATACTAAATATTATGTTTTATACAAAAAAAAGCTATAGTTTATTAGGACTTTCAATTGTAAGTTGTATTTTGAAATGTCTGAAAATTTAATTTTCGTATAAATTTTCAGAATAAATTTCTGTTCTTTGTACTGCTCTAAGCTATCCGGAAAATTAAAGGAAGCTTTACATATTTCAATACAATATTATTTTAGACATTGAGTTAGTTTATTATCATGTTTGCATTATGGACAATAGAAAGTTTATATTAAGTTTAAAAAAAGGCAATGAAGCTGCTTTTAAACAGGCTTATTTAAATTACTACGACAAACTAATAAACATTGCGAAACGATTTAATTTTACTGTTCTTACTTCGCAGGATTTTGTTCAGGAGACATTTTTAAGATTGTATGATAAAAGAACATTACTTAATGAGGATGTATTATTTGATAAACAATTGTTTACAATATGCAAGAATATCATAATTAATCATGTTAACCGCGAAAATAAAATTATCGAACTCAACCCTTCACAATTTCATAATGAACAAGACGATGCTGAGACAGGAATTTTTGAAGAAAGGCAGGAAAAACTGCAGACTTTCATAAATCAGCTTCCTGAGCAGCAACAAAAAATATTTACTTTACATAAACTGGAAAACCTTAGTTATAAGGAGATTGCAGCAATTACAGACCTTTCTGAAAAAACGATTGCCAATCATATTTACCTCGCCAATAAATTTATTCGAAAAAAAGTCGAAAACGATTAGGAACTTTTTCATTCTCGTTTGTTATATATAAAAACGAGAACGAAAATGCATATCGAAGCGTATAAAACGAATGTCAGAACAAAGAAAGATGCAAGCCTGCTTGTAGCACTTTTACAGTTCATTATTTCTGATTGTATTATCAATTTTGATTTCAAAAACCGAGAAAGAATTCTTAGGATTGAAACCAACAGGGACATTCAGGAAATGGTGTACGGTGTTTTTACCAAACAAGGATTTTATTGTAAAAAACTTAACCTATAAAGGTCATGGATAAAGAAAAACTCGACAAGGAATTTGAAAAATTATGGAGCGAAACTCCTCTTTCACATTCAGACAGCGAAAAAAAAGCTTCTTGGAAACAATTTCAATCTAAGACCTTTGGTGCAAAAAAGCCAAAGTTTAAAATTTGGCGTTACGCTGCAGCGGCAGCAGTTATCATTTTTCTCGGTATTGGTATGGGACTTTATTTCAATCGTGGCCCGTTAGAAGATGAGATTTATTTGGCTTCAAATGTAATAAAAAATACTACTTCAAAAGTAAAGATTGTTGTGCTTCCGGATAGTTCGAGGGTAGAACTAAGCCCAAATTCTAAAATTGTGTATGCTAATAATTTCGAAAGCAACAGAAAGATTATAATAGAAGGGGAGGCCTATTTTAAAGTTAAAAAAGATAAAATACATCCGTTTCAGGTTTTTTGCAATGAAACTACAACTACTGTATTGGGTACTTGTTTTACGGTACAGGGAAATGTACATAAAGGAGTAACCGTTGCTCTTTATGAAGGTAGTGTTCAGATGAATGTGAAAGATCAGGATCAAAAATGGATACTTAAACCGGGTGAAGAATTTATTTATGGAAACAATATTGCTAAAGTAACCGAATTTCAAAGGTTTATGGATTTTGAAAACGAAAAACTGAGCGCTGTTACCTATTATATTATGGAAAATTATGGTTACAAAATGACTATTCCTGAAGAATTCGACAATCAGAGAATTACAATACGAATCAATAAAAAAGAAAATTTGAAAACAATTGTGCAATTAATATCAGAAATGTATAACCTAAACTTTGAAATAAATGAAGATTTAAAACAGATTACTTTTCGATAGAAAAGAAAAAGGATGCACTAGCCGCGAAACTAAACATCCTCCTCATAGTCAGGGAAGTATAGAACTATCCCGTATAATAATAAATCAAAAATACAAAATTTCATGAAGCATATAATTTCAGCATGCTTTTTTTTATTCAGTTTGTGTATGTTCTCTCAAAACATATCAGTTACTGTAGATCAAAATATGACATTAAAAGAAGTGTTTAAGCAAATCGAGAATCAAACCGATTTTAAATTTGCTTTTACAGATCAGATTAATACTAATCAAAAATATTTTAATCAAAAAAGCACATATAAAAATATAGAAATAAAAGCCCTTATTAATGAACTGAATAAGAACGCTTCGATTCAGTTTTCTATCGTTGGGAATAATATTTTCGTAAAGCAAAAAACTTCAAAACCCTCTGCAGCCAAAAAAAAAAGCAAGTTAACCGGTCAGGTTCTTGATGAGAATAAAGAGCCTGTTATTGGCGCCAATATTTTTATTAAAGAACTGGAAACAGGCGTTACTACAGATGCAAACGGTATTTTCTCATTAGAATTAAATAAAGGTACTTATACAGTCATTGTTAGTTATGTAGGCTTTAAAAATGGAGAAAAACTAATAACTATTTCTGGTGATGAGAAAATAAACTTTGTTATGGATGCCGACAGCCAACAGCTGGAGCAGGTAATTGTTACCAACTCAAAAGCTGTTGATGTGAGAAATACGCAGATGAGTGTCAATAAGCTTACCATGGAGGAGATTAAAAGAATTCCGGCTGCTATGGGAGAGCCTGATCCCTTAAAATCAATATTGACATTACCGGGAGTTACAAATGCCGGGGAACTTTCTTCGGGTTTTAATGTTCGGGGAGGTGCCGCTGATCAGAATTTGATTCTTTTAGACGGGGCTCCTGTTTATGGTGACTCTCACATGTTTGGTTTTTTCTCTGTTTTTAATGCAGATGTGGTCAACGGGCTGGATTTGTACAAAGGAGGAATCCCTTCTAAATTTGGAGGAAGAGTTTCTTCTGTTCTTGATGTAAGTCAGTTAACAGGTGATTTTGAAAATTACAAAGTAAACGGTGGTGTAGGCTTAATATCAAGCCGTCTATTGGTTCAGGGACCTATAAAAAAAGAAAAAGGATCCTTTCTTTTGGCAGCAAGAAGCTCTTATGCACATTTATTTTTGAAACTGGCTGATAATAATAATTCGGCTATGTTTTATGATATCAATGCTAAACTAAATTATCGCTTGGGTACAAATAATACTCTTGCCTTTACAGGATATTTAGGAAATGATGTTTTTGATATCAATGATCGTTTTGCCAGTACTTACGGCAATATAATGGGGATTTTAAGCTGGAAGCATAATTTTTCGGATAACTTAAATACAAATTTATCTGTTTTCTATAGCGATTATAATTTTAATCTTGGAATTTCAACCGAAAATTTCGAATGGGACAATACCATAAAAAGTTATGGTTTTAAATATAACTGGAATCATACAGTTTCTGAAAAGCTAAAACTCAACTACGGAATTGATGGTCAGTATTATGATTTTAATCCGGGTACTGTACAGCCTACAAGTTCAGATTCAGAGTTCAATTACAAACAACTTGATAAAAAATATGCTTTTGAATCTTCTGTCTATCTTGATTTTGAACATCAAATTACAGAAAAACTCAATCTTCGCTACGGACTTCGTTATAGTATGTTTTACCGCTTAGGAGGTGAGGAAATAAGCACGTACGAAAATGGACAGGCAGTTGTATACAATCCGTTATATAATATTTATGAAGAAGGAACTCCAACTGGAACTATATCGTATGGAAGTGGAGAAACGATAAGTAAGTTTGATAATTTAGAACCACGTGCTGCCTTATCATACGCTTTTAATGATGATACTTCAGTAAAAGCAAGCTACAACAGAATGGCGCAATACATTCATATTTTATCCAATACTCAGTCGCCTTTACCAATGAATATCTGGACACCAAGCGGACCTTTTACCAAGCCACAGCTTCTGGATCAGTACGCTCTTGGGTATTTTAGGAATTTCAAGGATAAAGATTATTCTTTGGAAGGAGAATTATTTTATAAAAACATTCAGAATCGAATCGATTATATAGACGGAGCAGATATATTGGCAAATAACAATATAGAACAAGTTATCCTGAACGGTAAAGCACGATCATATGGTTTAGAATTATTATTTAGAAAAAATACTGGCAATTTTACCGGCTGGGTTTCTTACACGCTGTCAAGAGCTGAACAAAAAACTCCTGGAAGAACACCAGAAGAACCCGGAGTAGCAAACGGTGACTGGTATTTAACCGGATACGATAAGCTCCATAATTTGAATATTGTAGGGAGTTATCTCTATAATCCAAAATGGTCTTTTAATGCCAATTTTTCATTACAATCGGGTCAGCCGGTAACGTATGCAAATAGCTATTACGAATTAGGAGGAATTAATATTCCAAATTTTTCTTTGAGAAATGAAAACAGGCTGCCGCTTTACCATCACTTAGACCTGGCAGCAACTTACACGCCTAAACCGGATAGAAAGAAAGGCTGGCAGAGCTATTGGGTATTTAGCATTTATAATATCTACAACAGACAAAATGCCGCTTCTATGACGTTTGCAACAAATGAGGATACAGGAGCGAATGAGACCAGAAGACTATCTATTTTCGGAATAGTTCCTGGTGTTTCTTATAATTTTAAATTTTAATCAATATGCAAAGGCTAAAAAAATACAATTTTATAAATAAATTACTGATTTTATTAAGTTTGCTTTTTGTGCAGTTTTTTTCATCTTGTGAAGAAACGGTAAACCTTGATTTAGAAACAGGTGAAACAAGACTAGTTGTAGATGCAGAAATTATCTGGCAAAAAGGAACAACCGGTAATGAGCAAACCATAAAAATTAGTAAAACAGCACCTTATTACAACAATACTACGCCAAAAGTTTCGGGAGCTCAGGTAAGAATTGAAAACAGTGATGGTGATGTGTTTACATTTAATGAAACGTCACCGGGCTCTTACGTGTGTACAAATTTTGTTCCTGTCATTAATATGAATTATACACTTTATGTAACGGCTGAAGGGCAAAGTTTTACTGCGGTAGAAAAACTGACATCTGTAACACCAATTGAGAAAGTAGAACAAGCGATTGTTCCTGATTTTGGAGGAGAAGATGTAATCGAACTTACTTTTTATTATAAAGATCCTGCAAACGAGGTCAATTATTATTTGACAGATTATCAAAGTGATTTTCTTTTATTTCCGGAATATGAACTGACAGATGACGATTTGTTTAATGGAAACGAAGTAAGTACACGATTCTCAGACGAAGATAAAATGAAACCCGGAAAAACCGTTCATATTACGCATCGTGGTATTTCAAAAAATTTCTATAATTATATGAACTTAATTTTAGAAATATACGGCGGAAGTCCTTTTTCTGTTCCTCCCGGAAATATCAGAGGCAATATTGTAAATACAACTAACACAAGTGATTTTGCTTTTGGCTATTTCAGGCTTTGTGAAGCAGACAAAGTTGCTTATCTGGTAAAATAAAAAGATTATTTATTAGGTTGATTTGTAATACATCTGTCAAATGTTTTATTGGCAGATGTATGTTTTATAATGAGTTTCATCTTTTGGTTACATCATTTTTCCTTCTTTTACATATTCTTTTTTTATTCCCTGAAGAAGATGGTTCAGGTTAATATTCTCATTTTCTTCTTCCAGTGTTCTCAGGCAGGCATATTGAATAATGTTGACAATATTGGCACCGGTGATGTCATATTTTTTCGAAATTTCGTTAAGGTTCACATCTTCAGCAATTTTAATTCCTTTTGGCAGGTTATTTTTCCACAACTGTAAACGTTCACTATAGGAAGGTACTTCAAACTCAATGATGGATTGAAATCTTCGGGTAAAAGCGGTATCAATATTCGCTTTAAAATTAGAAGCAAGAATAACAAGTCCGGGATGGTTTTCGATACGCTGCAGTAAATAAGAAACTTCCTGATTGGCATATTTATCGTGTGCGTCCCTGACATTTGTTCTTTTTCCGAAAACAGCATCGGCTTCATCAAAAAAGAGAATCCAGTCTTTATCAGCTGCTTTGTCAAAAAGAGAAGAAAGGTTTTTTTCTGTTTCACCTATATATTTCGAAATTATCATAGACAAATCAATTCGGTAAACATCTCTTCGGGTATATTTCCCCAAAAGCGAAGCCGTTAGTGTTTTTCCCGTACCCGGCGCACCATAGAACATAACCCTGAAACCGGGTTTAATAGTAGCTTTCATATCCCATTCATGAAGTAAAATTTCATTGAATTTAAGCCAGGTTTCTATTTCTTTAATCTGATTTAGAGTGTTAGAATTGAGTACTAAATCATTCCAGTCTAGTTGTGTTTCGATCAATTGAGCAGGGAAAACACTGCTCAGCTGCGGTTTCAGGACTTTTCCGGTTAAGAATTTTTCGATGTATTCATCTTCTAAAACCAACTGACCACTTAGTTTGGGTTCTCCGGCAGGAACAATATCCAGTTTTAGGGTTCCTTTTCGATAAAGAAAGGAATGATTGTGTAAATAATTATAAAAAGCAATTCTGTCGTCAAGATCATTTCCGGCAATTAAAAACTGTGCTGTTTCACCCGTAGGTAAAATACCGCGATGGTTCTTCGTTTTGATTCCGCCAAACTCAGGCAGTTCACCGCCATTAGGTAAATATTCCGCAATAATTGAACTTAAAAAATCGGGCTTGACATGAGGAACAAGAGCCAATCCTAATAAAAGAATGTCGGTTTCTGTCAGGTTGTTTTCAATAATAAATTCACTGATAAACCCATTTGAATTGATTGGGATTCCAGCAGGTTTTTCCATTGCATCTTCGACCTGGAAAAGGAGATCAAGTTGAAATACGAATTGATTTTTTAGGTATGTGAATACATTTTCCATTTTTATTTTGATTGAGTTTAAACAGACGATTTTGAGTTATTCTATTTTTTCATTGGTACATTTTGGCATTTTTAATGAATTTGTCTAATTCTGGCCGATCTATAAAATCATAATCAAACAGGTCATTGTTAATAATTTCTCTGACTAGTTTATTGTTGTATGGTTTTATTTTAAATAAAGCGTTGAGAATAGAAGCATTAAAAGCAGGATCATTCTTTTTATAATTTTTTAAAACAGAATTAATAATTTCTTCAATCTGATCTTTAAATTTTGGTTCATTTAGTGCTATTTGCACTAATCCATTAATGATTATTACTTTATCGCCCCACTGATATTCTTTTTTCTTTATAAAAGCTGTTAAAGGCTTTATAATTTCGGCTCCTATTAATTTGATTACCAATGGTAATTCAATGCGATACCAAAATGCTTCCTGATTTTTTTCATTACTTAATGAATTCAAAAGCACCTTTACCGATTCTTTCGCCTGTAATTGTCCTAAAGCCCTCCAGGCATGCATAGCTCCAAACTGCTCAACAGAAGCGCCAGTGGTAATATGACTTAGGTTCGAAGAAGTAATATTATTTGTTAGAATTTTGGTATCTGTTTTTTTTAAATCTAGTTCTTTGATGTAATCCGGCCATTTTTTATCAAAAGATGTTATGCCAAATTCATTTAGTTTTTTTAATAGTATATCGGATCTTTTCATGATTGTTAAATTTTAGCTTGCATTTGGATCAACATAATAATTATTACCAACACGTGTTATTTTTTTAGAAGAGGTTAAATTGTCAAGTTTTATCCTTGTTCCTTCTTGACTTTTGGAGATATCACCTGCCAAAGTTGAGTAACTTGTATAGCTTGTCTGGTTATATGTTATACCATTTACTACAGTTGTGTTAGCATTTGTACTAGCTTTTAAACGTTCCATAATTAACTGGCCAATATCAGTTACTCTGCCAATATCCGGGAAAGTGGGGGCTTGTGCATTGGCACTTCCAAGCGAAGTTTTTGATCCATCATCATTTATTTTGTTAATTGGCCCTGTAATCGATTTAGCAACATAAAACCCAATTGCTTTCTTCACATCATCAGTTGTTGGGTTTGCATTGGCAGAAAGAGCATTAGCTGCAGTTTTATCATTTTCATGATATTGAACTGTCATATCGTATTCAAGTTTATCTGCTTTATTATCACTCGCAATTTTTTCAGGTGATTTCATTTGTTCATTTAAGGTTTTTAAACCAAAAACAATATTAGATGAATTCCATTTTCCAAATATATGATGAGCCACAATGTGTACACCCAAGGCAGTAGACTGAGGATGTTTGACACCTGTTTGTGCTACCCATTGATCAATCAGATTCTGCCCTACAATTATTGCCCTGCTCCCCGTTGCCTGACCCGGACCATCGGCTGGTTCTTTACTTGTTAACGGATTTGCAGTTACTCTAGAAGGTCTTCCGTCTCCATCTGGAGTTGCATTTATAATCGTTGGATCTACAGTTTTCTTAGGGACTTTTTTAACCGCTTTTTGGATATAAGTATAATCCCAGGTTTCTCCTCCATCAGCAACTGATGAAATATCGATTACCGATGAATGATCATTGTTTACTTTATTTTTTATTGTTTGTGCTTCTTCCTGTGTAATTGAACCTTCATCTTTTTCTTTTTCTGATTCAGAATCAATTTCTGCTAAGGCTCCTGCAATCGGACCGGCAGCCTCAGGTTCACCTCTTCCCATAAGCCTATCCAGCATGTTCATTCCCGTATCCACAGCTTTATTAACCAGCCATGTCAGTGCCTCATCAACCATTTGCTGTACAGAAATAATCATTTCGCCAATTCTTGTCCCAATTCCTGTTAATCCAACCTGATTCGCAAGAAATCCTATCACAACCGGCATGGCTTGTCCCATAGTTCTTTCCAGATAATCTGCAGCTGTAGCGACATTGCCTCTCGCTAAATCGGCTACACCATTAACAAACGAATTCACAACTTCGAGCATTTCCCGCAGATATTTGATAAAACTTTGTACTGCATTAAAGAAAGCTATTGCACCGTTTATTACTGCCATAATTCCGGTTGGGTCTAACATACTTAAAAGTCTGGCTGTTATTCGGTTGACAATACGCTCCATGACGAAGTTTTTGACAGCATCGAGAACGGTATTCCATAAATTACTGAGCTGTTCCTGGATTTTATCCCAAATAGCGGCCATACCTCGTTCCTGAACATCTTTGATGAATGTCCAGATACCTTCGAGTGTATTAATCATGCTACGGATTCTGGCCACTCTTGCCGGCCCGATGCGGGGATGTGCTGCCAGTTTTTCCCAGATTTTTTCCATCGAAATATTCAGTACTTCCAATACCCAGGTAATGACACCGCGCAGGGAGAAATCTGTAAGTACCGGAATGTTGGCATCTTTTAGCTCGCTCATCAGCCAGCCGGTTACACCATTGATTAAATGGGTTACAATATTGTCAAAGAACTGTATGAATCCTTGTTTTAGGGCTCTGAGAATATTTTTTAAGAAACCAATCGGGTCTTTCTTGATATCATCAATCGCTTCTAAAGCTCTTGTGATAATATTCCCAATAAGATCGAATGGGAAATTCATAATTTCCAGAATAGCAACGATGACAATTCGAATAATTTCTGCTACAAAAGCAATTAATCGTCCAATAGGTTCTCCGAATTTTTCAATGATTCTCATAAAAGCATCCAATGGATGTATAAGATCATCAATAGTCATAGAATCCCAAATATCAGTAAATAGCTGTATTATTGATTGTGGCGTCATGTTGAGAGTAGCAACTGCAGCTTCAATCTGACCGGCAATTCTTGCTATGGCGCCTGTTTCAACCATTTGGGCATATTGTTCTTCTCCGCCGTCCATGAGACTCATAAATCCTCGTATTAGATTTGGAATCGTACGGGGTACTACTTCCTGGGTAAATGGGTCTTTACCGATAATTACTTTTACCAATGAGTAACCTCTAACAGTTGCGGCTTGTTCAGAAAGCCATGCTAATAACGAGTCTTTAACAAGTTCCAATACTTTTAGTGCTACGCCGGAGGCGAAATCCCAAACCCTCTGCAGAAACCCTCCGGCCTGATCTGCAAGCCCAGAGAGATTATCGGCAATATTGGCCAGATTTGAAGGTTGAATAGCATCCCAGGCAGCAGTTATAAGTCCGCGAAGTTCACCTAATAATGAAGTAAAAGTTCCAACCTGAGTGTCAAGCCAGTCTGCGGTTTTTTGAAGCGTGCCTTTTTCACGCATTTGCTCAAGCTCTGTTTGCTTGTCTATGAGTATTAAGAAATCTTCTAATATTTCGACCGTTGTGGTATTGACTGCTTCATCTCGCAACGGATCGTATTTAATTATTTTTTTGATTAATGACCAGGCTTTATTTTCTGCAAGTATAGGCTCGGCAACACCAATAAGAGCTTCTTTTATCCATGTAATTACCTGATCTACTGTAGCACTTACAAAAGAGGTAATTCTGTTAACTAACTCCTCAAATTTTTCAGTAACCAAATCAATGATGTCTGTGTAAGGAAAAGATACTTTTTTCCAAACATCTTCTACCATATCGAGAATACTGTCGATTGTTAATCCTAGTTCGCCCAGTTTTCCTTCAACCCAGTCGAAAACCTGCTGTAGAATTCCATATTCCTGAAGCTTGTCGAAAATGGCTGTTCCAAACGGAATAAGTCCCATTAATCCTTCGACAAGATTAATTGGAGTTCGTTCTACATCAACCTGGCGTAATGGATCATAACCAATAATAACGGTAAAAAGTGTATAGCCGGGAATGTGGCGTGCCTGATCGATTATCCAGTTCGGAACTAAATCAAGGAACGAACCCTGAATCATTTCGGGAGCAGGGGATATTGGTTCCGGTTTTTTTCTAATGGCTGCTCCCTGCTGAACCGTATGAGTTAATTCGTGGGCAAGTAAATGTTTACCACTCTGCGAATTTGGATTGTATTTTCCTTCGTTAAAATAAATATTGTTTCCGGTTGCAAAAGCCTGGGCTCCCAATTGCTGGTTCATTTTAACAGCATTTGAGTCGTTATGTATGCGTACATTGCTGAAATCAGCTCCAATGCCAGATTCCATTTCAGCTTTTACTTTTCCGGATAAAGGACTGCCGCCGCCTTTACTGCTGTTTAAATTACTTTCTAGATTTGAAGTGTCAGCAGGTGCATCTGTAGCAGAACTCATCTGAAGTTCTTTTTCATCTTCTTTAGCCTGAATTTCCTCTTCTTCTTTGGCTTGAATTTCCTCTTCTTTTTTCTTTTGAATTAATGGTTTTGGAGGAAGGATTTTTTCTTTCGCTTTCGGAATGTCAGTTTTAGCAGTTTCGGTTTTATTTTGAATCGTTTCCGCTTTCTCTACAGCGTTTTTTTTCTGAATATCTTCTTCTTTTTTGGGTGGAACCAAAGATTTTGAAGTATTTGTTTTTTCTTTCGATTTAGAAGCTTCAATCTTTTTTTGCACTGATTCTTCTTTCTCTGTTTTTAACTGGACAACAGGAACTATTTTTTTGTTTTCAGGTTTTTTCTGAGTTTCTTTATCCGGATTGTTTTTTTTCTGGATTTCGTTATTCAGTTTGTTTTGAATTACAGGCGAAGGTTTGAAAAAAGTCCCGACAGTTGCTGCTTGTTTGTTATGGACTACTTTTAGTTTTGGCTGAACAACTGGAGAAATTCCTTCCGGTGCCGTTTTTTTCTGAATTTCGCCATTTTTGCTTTGCGCGTTTGTTTCTGCAATAGCTTTATTCTGGACAACAGTCGAAGGTGTAAAAAAAGGTTCAGGAGCTGTATTTTTTTTATTTGAAACAACTTTATCAGCAACGTGATCGGCTTCTGCTTCAAATTTATCATTTGATTTGCCAATATTGAGTTTTGCCTGTACACCAAAAAAGGAATCCTTTCCTTTGTCACGATGTGCCGAAGAATGAGAAGGATTTGCGTTTATTTTTGAAGAAAAGGCGGGCATTTTTGTTAAGTTGAAATTATATGGGTTTGCGGAATTACACTAATACCAATTCTTTTGAATTCCAGAACAGTTTCTATGTCTTGATTGGTTTCAGAATAAAAAACAAGCCATAGACCATTTTTAAATACAGTCACATTGGTCAGAGACAAAATATGTGGAGTAGTTTTACTTGGATAAACTAAAGCATAATTTTCTTTTGTAGTGTCTATTTTGGTTTTTATATTCTCAATAGATTTATTGGTTTCTTGGTCTATTTTCTGTTTAAATGCAAACAAATCCTTTTCATCAGAAAAAATAATTATCAGAATCTGATCTTTCAAAGAAGTTCTGTTTTTAGAATTGATGTATATTTTTTTTATATCAGGAAAGATAGATAAGACACCTTCAATCCTTATATAATTAGATATTGATGAATCAGCTTTTATTGATAAAGAATTTGATTTATTTTTATAAATAGTATCACATTCCAGAAAGAGAAGGCATATAAAACAGGCAATAAGATTGAATGATGACTTCATGATTTCGGATTTTAAAATCTACCACTTCTCATTTCATTTATGAACGGCTGTAGAGCTGCTGCAGAAGCACGACCGCCTAATCCATTTAGTGATTTGTAATAATCTTCACAAATTGATGCCTGTTGTTCTCTATTGAATTCATTAAAATGTGCATGTTTAAAGGTTCCATCTGTATTTATATAATTGTAACCTTCACCAAAGGCTTGTGCATGTATTGCCTGCGCCATATATACAGAACCAGCATTTTCATATTGTGCAACATGCGATAACTCATGAACCATTGTAGCAGTATCTTCTCCAGGTGCAGCATGAATTATATGAGCTGTTGTTACTGCTCTATAGCCTCCTCCGGAAAAATAACCTGAAATGTAAGCTACAAGAGAGCCTTCATCAACATAAACTAAATCATAAGGAATCATTCCTGCCGGATGAACTTGTAATGAAGCATTTATTTCGACATCGGTTAGTTTTCTCATTCTAAAAATTAAGCCCCATAAAAGCTGTAATATTTCAAAAAGTCCAACTAAATCTATGACATACAGTAAAAGTTTTCCAGCCCACGCCAGTCCGCCCAATACACCATCCCATATCCAGGAAGCAAAACCTTTAATTCCCTGCCACGCCCAAACAGCTAAACCAACGATACCATCCCAGCCCCATTGTGCAAAACCAGAAACACCTCGCCAGACCCAGTCTAGAGTTCCGGTTAGAGCATTCCAAAGCTTTGATAAACTTGGTGCAGAAATAAAATCTACGGCCCAGTCGTAACCTGCAACAACACCATCTAATATCCAGTTTGCAGCTCCGGATATTCCACTTCCGAGCCAGCCAAAAATGCCTTTCACCCCTGACCATAAATGACCTGCCGCTGCACTTAATCCGTCCCATGCCCAGCCTAATACTCCGGTTATTCCATCCCAGCCATGTACAATTATTCTCCACAATCTTGATGGAATATTGGTTATGAATGACCAGACATTATTGCCAAGAAGGCAAAGTTTTTCCCATAAAAAAGTGCCAATTTCTTTAATGATATCCCAAGCTTTACTACAAAACCATTTGATTCCATCCCAAACATAAGATGCAGCACCAGATAACCATTGAAGTGCGCCACTGCCTAACGACTTTATGCCATCCCAAGCTGCCGAAGCTGTATCTCCAAGAAAAGTAGTTGCGGCATCCCAGGCAGAACTTAAGCCACTTGCAACATTAGAAGCCGCATCAGAAACGGCTCCTGTAGCAGCATCCCATCCATCACTTACAGTATCAGTTACACTATCCCAGGCATCTCCAATCCAGCTTCTTTGTATGTGTGGCTGTTGTTTTTTAGGAACATTTGAATTTTGTTGTACGGTATGAGTAAGTTCATGTGCCAGTAAATGTTTTCCCTGAGTACTTTCGGTATCGTATTTGCCGGAGTTAAAATAAATATCGTTTCCATTTGTAAAAGCCTGAGCACTTAAATCCTGGCTCATTTGTACAGCATTGTTATCAGTATGTATACGAACGTTACTAAAATCGGTTCCAAAACCTGATTCCATTTCTTTTTTTATTCCTTTAGAAAGTGGAGAACCACCGCCTTTGCTGCTTTTTAAATTGCTTTCTACTCTGTTGTTGTTTACACTAGATTCATTATTATTTGCCTTTGCCTGAACTGTTTTTTTTTTATCATCTTCTTTGTCAGACTTTTTTTGAATTTTCTTTTTGTCGTCTTCTTTTTCTTTACCTTTTTTTTGTATTTTTTTATCCTCTTCTTTGTCAGCCTTTTTCTGTACTTTTTTATCGTCTTCTTTTTCTTTTCCTTTTTTCTGTACAGGCTTTTCTTGTTCTAAATCATGTTTCTGAACTTTTGATATGTTTTCAGAAGCAGAAATTTTTTGCACGCCAGTTTCTGCTTTGGACTGAAGTAATCCTCCTTTTTTGGACTTATTGACTACCTTATCTGCAACATTATCAGCTTCGACTTCATATTTATCTCCTACAGTTCCTGTTGTTAGTTTTTTCTGAATTTTTGGTCCAAAAAAAGGAGTAGAAGTGTGGTTATCTGGTTTTTTGTTTTCTAAAGTTCTCATGACTATACAATTTTACCATTGGGTATAGATTAATTTTTGAATCCACGGAATTTTAACGATGCTGATATTCCACGGAATTTTTTCTAATAAAAGATCCTGAGTTTTTCGTTCAATAAACAATTTTGGGTTCGGTTCGCTCCAATCTAATTTTCCTTCTCTCTGCAGAAATTCGCTTCTTAAAACAGCCGTAGAGGTATTTTTTAAAGCTGACCAGTGCTGTACAACAGATTCTAACATTTCTTCTATTTGCAGTTTGTGTTCATCATCAATTTTAATTTCTCTTGGTATAGATTGCTGCATCGGAATTCCACATAAAAACTTCTCAAAAAGCATCGAATGTTCATAGTCATTTTCTCTTTTAGTTGCAGCATAATGCAGAATATGGGCCGCTAGTTCTTTGTTTATAAGAGTATTATCATCAGTCATTAAATGACAGCTTTTCAGTAGTTCTTTTAAAAATGGATGCAGAATAATTAATCCAGCATTTTGTACATAACACGATTGTAAATCCTTGTATTGCTCTTTATGAAGCTCTTTTTCAATTATAAATTCTTCTTTTTCGAAATTATATTCAGAGTTTATAATGCTATTTTCTTTCTCAGCAATTAAATAACCTGCTTTTATTTTTAATAGTTCTTCATTAGTAAAATCTACCGGAACAAGCAATTTTATGTTCTCAATAAAACGGTTAAAAGAGATTTCTTTGGATAAAAAAAGAGCTTCTTCCTGATGATAAAATTTGATAAGATGAATTGGTTTTTTTTCAATCCAAAAATCAAAAATGGACTGCCAGAATAAAACTTTAAAACGGTGCGTTTTTTGATTGAGTAAGGGTAATAAACGGTTTGCTGAAATTGGTTTTTGCTGTGTTTCTGATTTAAATAAAGCGAAACTTAAAAGTACAATTTCCTGATTTGAAAACTGATTTATTATTCTCTTTTGAACTTTTTTCTGATGAATTAATTTTCGAAATGAAGCGCTAAAGGTTTTGTTTTGAAGACAATTGGAATTTAATTCTTTAAAAAATACAATTTCTTCTTCTTTTGAAATCCACCAGGGCATATTTCCGTTTTCTATAAAATAAAGCAGTGTTTTTATTTGTTTGTCTTTTGAAGAAATATTCTTCCATTCCACTTCATGTTTTTCTCCACTTTTTGAGGTTTTTTCTGCATTATTTATAATCTTCTGAATTTCTCTTTCGATTAGCTTTTTTATATCATTTTTCGTTTCAGAATTAGAAAAGAAACTATCTTTTTTTTCTGCATTTGAATCAATCGAAATTTCTAATTTTTCTATCTGAATTATTTGATTTTCAATGTTTTTAATACGATTAAAATGTTTTTCAAGTAAAGGGAATATTTCATTTTGCAGAAGCATGGCTAGGTTGTTCCTGATAGAATTAGCCATGACCATTGAGTTGGTGTCTATTTCTAAAAAAACTTTTTGAATGCTATGCGAATTTTGTGTCATTTTTTTTTGAATTTAAAAACTTTTTCTTACATTTGTATAAAGCCGTAAGGTTGTACTGGGAAAAAAGAGGCATCGTAATGCGATGTCAACACCCCATTAAAGCTTGAGAAGCGTACTGTGGTATTGCTCTCAAGCTTTTTTATTTAGGCTCATCCGGTTTTGTTGGATTTTTGTTTGTAATTGGTTTGATTACTTTTTTGTCAACAGGGACTCTGTTTTCTCTTTTTGATTGACGATCTCTTCCTATTTTTATGAAATATCCTTCTGTAGGCTTATAGAAATAAAACTCAGCTATTTTAGCATACGTAGCAAACAGGGTTTCAAATCTTGAAGGATTTACATCTCTTTTAGTATCAATGTGAATCATGAATTTGCTCAATTTACTTTCATTATGAATCTTTTTTCTTAAGTTCATAAACAATACCACGTCATCGTTTGTATTATCGATGTTCTCCAAATAATAATTTTGCATGGTGGTATTAACCCAGTTTCCGCTTGTCCAGTCTCCTCCTATATAAATATTCGTAATGCGGTTGTCTGTTTCTCTGATTTGACCGGCAATCTGTAGTAAATGTCCAGCGACATCCCTAGGATCTCCTTCAGTGTAATTATCATAAATCATCGGAATATTTTCAAAATCACTAAAAACTTTAGGGTATCTAGGATATTCCTGAGTAAGATTGTGTTTTTTTAATAAATTTCTCAGATCTCCCCATTTTTCCCAATCCTCTTTGAAACGACCAAAATTGTCATCGTCTTTATTGATTGGATCATAATTGGCATGTATTTTTTTATAAATATCTGCTTTGTGCGAATTAAAGATGGAACATGTAATTTTGTTTGATGAAAAAGCTTTGCCGTTTTTCACCACCCCATTTTCATTAAAGGTATAAATAGGAGTGCGTATAGAAAGTGTGATGTCCTGAACTTCAAATTCAAACATATCTTTTTCAAGTCGCATTATTCTTAGTTTTTTCTCTTCTTCGATAAAATCAAACAAAAGACCAGTAGGGAATCGGGTGTTAAGTGTTTCCATCACCACATGTAAACGACGAGCCAGAATCTGATCTAGCGGAATGCTTATTGTAACTTTATCAGTGATTAGGTTAACACCATTGATGGAGTATTTTTTTATACTTAACTTGTAATGCGTTGGCATATCAATTCGTTCACTTTGAGTACCTCTCAGACTTCTTGATAGGTTGTTAATATAGCGTAAAGAACTAATCCAGGGATAAGAACATCCTTTAATTGTGCAGCATCCTAATCCGTTGTCAGGGCTTATTTTTCCTTCAATTGAAAAATCGGTTATAAATGTTGTTCCGGATTTTAAAAGCAATATAGTTCCGCCTTTTTTTACACCAGCTTTATGTTCAAACGAATAATTGGTGTTGAACAGGATTTTTAAATCGGCAGCATTTTCGACGACATCCAGAATATAAAAGTCAAAATCAAGTCCGTATTCTATTTTTTTTGAATTCAGAAATGCTTCTACATTTTCGACAGTGTCATTCAGATAACCTTCAATTCGATAAAAATCGTGATCATCTGTACAGAATTCAAGCGGTGCTTTTATATAACTATTGTCGAGTAAATTGGCTGTATGATAACTAAAGTTGCTTTGATGATTGTAAATTTTGCTTTTTTCAAAATCCCAGGCATGTAATAAATTATCGTCGACATTATAATAATATGGGATGGATTTACAGCCTAATTTTCCGGATGATTTTGAGGGAGTAATTTTAATACGATTAGCGGCAGTTACCAGATAATTATCTAATATACTTTTGAGTCTTCTAACCAAAGAGTCAAAATTACTGAATGTTTTATTCTGGTCTAAAATAGATGCTTTGTAAAACTGATGTCTGTAATCTTTAAAACGATTATTATCTTCTACAAATCCTAATAACAAATGTTTCGGGAATGAGTTAATTGGAGGATTGCACTCGGATTTGAGCTGTGTATAAAGGTCTTTTAGTTCTTTATACGTTGCCACAACATCTTTTATCAAATCATATTGGTAATGAATATCTGCAGGGATATTGTTCTGGTCAATATTAAACAGCGTATTGATTCTGGCAGAAACACCTGCAAACTGTGTTTCATAACCAAAAGAAGAGAGAATAGTATTTAGATTGGCCAGTAATTCTGTTTTAAACGAACTATCATTGAAAATAGCAGCAAAAAGCTGTTTAATTTTATTGGTAGTTGAAGTATTATTGAATGTGGGGATTACTTTTCGGACACCCAATTCATCAAGCGAACTGTATTTTTGAAAAACATCATATTTATTGTAAAGAAAATCTCTTTCAGGAGAAGGAGTTTTGCCAATGATAATATTAGCAGTAGCCTGACTTACTACAAGCACTCTCAGGTTAAAAATTTCTTCACCTCCTTTGTTGGAACAATCTGTTTCGTCACATAAAGAAGCATCTTTGGTATAACTTTCAAGATATAATAAAACTACATGGTTTTTCAAATTAACAAAACTAGTCAATGGTAATTCGCCGTTTTCCGGATCAGTTCCGGGTGTTTTTTCAGGCAGTAATTCCCAGATTGGCAATATTGTATTACTGGCATTTTTAAAATGAGCATAATTGCCTTTATCTGTATCAAATATTTTATAGGATTTATAATCAATCTTTTGAAGGTTAATTGAGAACAATTTTTGTTTAATGGCGGTTGCCAGTGCCTGACCGGCATCATCAGGTTTTGTGTTTAATTTTATCAAATCACCGTCTGTTGTAATTCCGGTTCCCTGAGTTATAGTTACCATTGAGTAGCCAACATTTGTTGAAACCTGAAAGCCACAGGCAATTCCTGTACCGGCAAGAAAGACTCTGTTCAATCGATTTTGGTCATCAAAATAATCGATAGTTTCGTTAAGCTGATAGTGGGTTAAAACCTGATCTGCTACGTAACTATGATAATTTCCTGTAATGGTGGTAAGTTTTGCTGCCATGACCTTGTATTTTTATATTGTTCCTAAATTTGTTCTTCCTAATACTATTTTTCCTGAAATATCTTCTTCTTCATCCACACAATTGTACAATGTGCCGGTAGGATAAACAGAGTTTAATTTTGATAGTGACTTGATGAATTCTGGTAAAGCATCTTGTTTGTTTTGTGTTTTATCCAAAAGAAAATTTTTGAAATCCTCTTCAAAATCAAGTAAATCATTGTCTTTTGGCGTTATCTGATCTTTTCGATATCCAATCCAGCAGATTTTTCCCAAAATGTGTGACGGAATTTCCTGCCGAATAACATCTTCGGCAAAATTTCTAAAATCAACATCAGCGAAACGATACGTATATCCGGGTAAAACGACACTGATTTTAAAAGAATATGGATTGGGGATACAACAATCGCCTGAGCAGTCGTCTGCACATATTGGCATGTAATAATCGGCATTTATTATCTCATTAGGATTGGGAACAAGAAGGATGTGTTCTACCAGAAAAATACCTTCATCGCTAAATTCTTCTTTAAAGAAAATGAGTAAATCCAGCATTGCTGCTTTAACCTCTTCTAATGTGAGGTAGAGCTCGTATTGGCGTGCAATGATTCTGTCCGGATTGCTAAGGTCATCCACAAATTCGGGATTGATAATGTGAAACGAATATTTATGTGTATCCGATTCAATTACTTCAAAAGTGTTGATAACAGTGTCTTTAAAGACAATTCCGTTATCACGGTTTTTGAAAAGCGTTTCAAATGCCTGTTCAATTTGTTTTTCGCTTGTTTCGTAAATTTTCAGGATTGAAAAATACATTTCTTTGATTGCACTTAGTTGATTTTCATAATCTTCTGTTGCGGTTAAGATGATTTCATCGGCATTGTTTCTAATTCTCCATCTAAAAAGATTAGGAGACTCGCCCGGACTCGGATCATAAAGCTGTACAAACAAACCGGAGATATCCTTTCTTTTGATTCCTCTTTTGCCTGTTTGCTGGTTTTTATCACCTTTAATACCTAATAGACCAGCAATTCGGTTTTCTAATCCAGTGACATTAAAAGTGTTCCAGAGGTTAGATAAAGGCTGGTTGAAATAATTAAATCCGCTTGCTCTTTTGCTGCTTATAGTATCGTAATTGATTAAAAAAGCAGATTTATTTTTCAGTACTATTTCGTCAGAAGAAGCTCCATAAAGTGATTTCATTAAAAAGGCATACTCTGCAAACCGTTCTGCAAACCGTGCAATCAAATGATCTTTCATCTGATTTTGTCTTTTGATGGAATCATCTAAATGACCAAACAAAAACTCATCTAATTTTTTTTCACCTGACGATAAATAAGCTTCGTTTACTATTTCCTTAAAACCTGTCATATCTGTGATGGTCTGAGTGAAATAAGTGTTCGAAAGCTCACTATTGATGGAAAGTATTTCTTTGATATTACTGAGATGTTTGAAGTAGCTCGCCAGAATCTGATCAAAAAATAACAGATATCCTTTTAATTGTTTTGCTTTTACTTTTCGTTCAGCACTCGCCGATTCTGATAGTCCAATTTCGCCAATACCATAATTTTCAGGGAAATTATTGGTAATACTGCTGTAAAACTCCGTTGCCGTGATTTTGCCGGAAGGCACTTGCAGCTCCCTGTTTTTAGCTGCATTTAGCTGCGAATAAGCAAAGTCTTCCTGAATTTCTTCTAAATATTTTTTTGCTTTTATTTTGTTGACCGTAACCGGTAAAACACCTTTGCTGAAGTTTAGTGTGCTTTTATGGCAAAGACTTGGTTTTTTGTTGGCCGGAATGCAGATATTCCAAACACTTCCTTCTGTTTCTATAGCTTCGCAATTGTTTAAAGAAATGTCTTTTATTACGCTTACACCTTTTATGCTCATGATAATCTGCATGATGTCAGAAAGGCGGACTTCTGTTCTTAATGAAGAATTTTTTAATTCTGCAGTATCTATAAATCCTCTCTCCAGAAAAGGCCCTTCAAAAATTTGATCGCTTGAATAGCCTTTTTCGAACATTTCAGCTAATGAATAATACTTTATACCCGGCGAAAGGTATTTTTCAAGTTCAAAAGTGATTAAAGCATGAATGTATTCTTCGTTTGCTTCGGGTTCAAGTTCAATTAATGCACATACAGCAATAGGCTGAATTTCTACTTCGCTTACTTCTAAAACATCCTCGCAAAGGTTTCTGTTTGCATGAAATTTTTCGATTATTTTAGTTTTCAGTATATCTTTCTTAGCCACACTAATTTCCTTGAAATCAACTAATATGTTATAATATCCTCTAATTTCAGATTCTTTAATAAAAGTATCCGGAGTTCCGACAAAATCTTCTTTTTTGAGTGAAATTTTAGCGTCTTTGCAATTGACGAATAATTTTTTAGATGTTTTTTGAAGCCAGCAATTTTTGATGTCTGGATCAATATCAATTAAAATTTTTCGGTAATCAAGAGCTGTAACAGCCTGCATGGGTAAAATTTCAGAAGCTGTAAAAAACTGTTCCTGAATAGGGTTCGAGTTACTGCTCAATATATCTTCAACAGGCAGATTGATTCTCATACCCAGATCAGTAATGGCATAACAAAGTACTTCCAGAATCGTAATTCCGGGATCGTGTGTGTTGTAGTCAGTCCAAAATTGGCTTCCTAACGATTCGATGTACTCGATTCCTTTTTTTCGAAGGAAGTCAAAACTCATGTCATCATTAGAACTGACATTTTTTGGGATACTGATATGTTGGTTTACAGTTGACATTCTTCTTGAGGTTCTATAGTTTTAACAGTACATTCTTTGACGTTGGTGCTTATTAAATGACTTTTTGCTGAGACTAAAATTGATTTTGGATTGGATGGAAAGGCTGCTTTATCAGACAGAGCCCCGTCTTTTAATAACTTTACATCTTGCAGATAATCTACATAGCCTAATTTTTCTATGTAATTAATGAGTATGCTTAAATGAACAGAAACGCCAAATGAGATGGGGACATTTTTGTCCAGAGCCCATGGTGATAAAAACTTAATAATTGCAGCATTGAGTTCCTGCATGTAGAAATTTTCATCGAAACCCGGTTTGAATTTTACTTTTAAATCAACTGTAACTTCTTCATAATTCGGATTAATTACGTACGTATTGATGTGCATCGAGTTCAGTTGATCAATATGTTTTTTGACTTTGTTGAGTGTAGCAGTACTTACCCGGGGCTGAAAAATATCGAATACGTTTTTGTTTACCGTGTCCGGAATTACAACCAGGGTTACATTGCCCGGTGACTGATAGGAGTCATCGCAGGTATGGTTCAGGCATTTTACTTTGTACAATTCCGGAAAATTTTGCAGTACGATGTGCTCGTAATCCCACATTGTAATTGCCCGGTTTTTGTGTCGGAGCCGTTCACTGATTCTTTTATAATAATCTTCGTTTGATTCTTCAGGTTTATAATCAAAACTATTGTAAGGCTGTGTAACCGATTTTACGTTACTCTGTCTATGCAGCAGTTTTGAAATAGTTCCGGCTTCTAATCCGGTTTTTAAATGGGCTAAATCATTAGCATTATCCTGAAAAGTAGCCAAAACCGCCTGTGAATGAATGCCTTTTATTTTACAGACTACATTGTACTGTTTATGCATTTTGGCTTTAAGCCAGATATAGTTTTTAGGAAGTCTGGTATTGTTTTGAGTAGCTTCTTTTGGTAAACTGAATTTCAGGATTCCCGATTGTAATAAATTGTCGGTCTCATTCAGTAAAATATCAGAATGGTTGAGAATACGCCATTCATTATTGCCCAGTACTGACCACTCTATTTTCTGTTTTCCGGTAAAAGATGCGGCAGTTGGATTTTCGCTTCCTTCTAATACCTGAAAAAGTAATGTGATCTGCTGTAATTCCTGAACATTTTCCAGCCCGATAAACAATTCTCCGCCTTTGCAGTAAGTAGGAAACAAATAGGAGTTTTGATCATCTGTATAATCCAGAACAGATTTCAGATAACTGTGTTCTTCCGAATATCCAAAAGGATGAATATGGAATAATTTCGCCTCATTTTTAGTATAAATAGCTTCTAATGTTTCCGTTCCTGATGTAGAAAATTTAGTTGTTTCGGAAGCCGTATAATGTAGCACAAGACTTTCAGCCAGTGGTGTGTAAGGCTGATTTGGAATTACGACATTATTATCTTCGGTCGTAAGTGCCAAAGCATAAATTTTTGGATATAAACTATGTAGAAACGAGTTAGTCAATGTTAGTTTTAACTGACCGTTTTTCTCTGTGATGTAATTAGAATTGGTTACATTTAATGTCGTTTTAAACGGACTTGCTGAGGTAAATAAAGCGACGGCACTTCCATAATTCTGCCAGATATTATTAGATAAAATAGATGGCTGGTATTGAAAGTAGCTGTTTGTTGTTACGATTCCGCCAGTAGTTACAAAACCATTCGAAGCATTTAAAACGCTGGCTTTGAATTCATTTACGCTAATGGTATTTAATGCAGAAGTTTTGTACGCTTTGTAATGTTCTGTAAAATCAGCCGGAGTGTTTTTCCAGAGTACATCAACATTGACATTTTGCCAGTTTTTAGAAAAAGCTTCATTGTATTTAATGAGGAAATTAGAACCTGTAACAGGCTGGGGAGAAAAAGCGAAAAATGGTTTCGAATCGTTGATACTCCCATTGTCATTTTCTAAAACGGCATTCTTAATATTTTGGACATCAATATTGATGGTGATATTTTCTAATTTGTTTTGCGCTAATAATTTGTAAAAATCATATCCATTCTCCTTTGCAAGATCCAGGCTGAATTTTGCAACAGGAAGATTGGTAGCGAATTCTTCACCATATATTTTAGGATCATAACCTGTAACAGCCTCTGCATTTTCATCTAAAAGAAAAGCAATTTTCATCATTTTTCCACTTGCAGAAGTAGTGTAAGGACTTCCTGATTTTATGGGTAGTGATGATGAAATTTCAGGAACCTGAAACCATTTTTTGGCTGTGGTCAACTGAAGGCTTAAACATTCTGTAATAATAGCCGTTGTTATAGCCGGGATGTTATTCTGAAATGTAAAGCTTATCTGGACAGTACGTTTTCCTTCTGCCAGATACAGAATAGGAGAGGCAATAGCAAACCCCAAATTTGCCTTTGGCAGTTCAGGTAATACAGGAGTTTTTTCGACGTATCCAAAGGGCCACCATTGCGTATTGTTTTTATCAGGAAATGCTTCGCCCAAACCATCATAAGAATTAGCAATCGGGCTAGCTGTTATTTTTTTTGAATCGACGTCATTATAAATGTTTTTCAATGAAGAAATGATTGCTTTATTGGCTATTAATTCATTGTTAGAGTAATAGTTTATGCTTTTGCCCAGGACATCTTTGCCACCATCAAAACCGGTTCTTGTGTCAATTTTTTCCTGAATGGCGTTTTTAGCCAATTCAAAAATAAGATACACCTTATCCGGCGTTGCAGGTAGCTTGTCAATATTTAAAATTTCTTTGTAATAAAAGTCAAGATGGCGTTTTGTTAGGTCGTTGTATCTTTTTTTACTGTTTTCTAACAGCATCAGAAAAGTCAGGAACAAAGTTAAATGTGGCGTAATAGCAAACTCTTTTTTGTTTTCTTCAATTAAATCAGTCAGTTCTTTTTTTACCCGTTCGAGTTTCAATTGATTTTCTATAGATGGTTTTTCTCCATTCCATTTAAAAAAATCAAAAAAAGGCTTCCAGTTTCCTGAAGGGGTTTGTGGATTTGAGGTTTCAAAATAATTTACATACTCAGAGAAATTGTGGGCAAATAAAATCCAGTCTGTCAGTTCAAAATCATTAAGGCGAATGCTTTCAGGTTGTAACGCGTTGATATAGCGCTGCTTTTGGTCGCTGCCATTAGAAGTCAAAACACTCAATATAGTATTGCAATTACTCATCTTTTAACAATTTATAAATTGGTCCCTTCTTGTTGGTAAAATGGATAAACCATATTTATTCTCGAATTGGTAGCACGTACTTTAAAGTCAATGAGTACTAATAGTTCGCCACTCAAATCATCGCCTTTTGTGATGTCAATTTTTTCGACATCAATTCTGGGTTCGTGATACAAAATAGCGGTTCTGATCAGTTCAGAAACAAATGTTTTTAAAGTCCGGTTTAATGGATTAAATAACAATTCGTCCATATTACAGCCGTACTTGGGCTGCATAATGCGTTCGCCTATTTTAGTTGAAAGTAAGATTTCCAGACTGCTTTTAATGTCGTTTTCGTCCGTAAGCATTGTTACAGTTTTGGTACTTTCTTTAAATTCAGGAGGAAAACTCCATCCAATACCTAAAAAGTTTTGTTCTGTTTCCATAACTAACCAATTAAAACCGTTGCGAATCCTGCTACTATTGTACCGCCATGTGAGGTTGAATCTCCCATTCGTGCAGCTGGTTTACCACCGATTAAAACCGTTGCAGACCCTGCAATGATACTATCAGGCGGACCAGAACAGGTAGCCATATCACCTACACATGCTGCAGGCATTCCTCCAATTAAAACGGTTGGTGCTCCAGCAGGTAAAACAGGACCGCCCACATGTGGAACTGTCCCCGTAACCATTGGGCAAACATGCATATCTGAAACTCTGGCGGCTGGTGCTCCCATAACTTTAATTTATTTGTACAATACTTCCTTTTAAGACGGCAGTGGCTCCCGATGACATTTCTACGCCACCGCTTCCTTCTGCCTTGAATTGTGCGCTGGCATTTATGGAAACATTTGTTCCTTCGATTTTTACATCTCCCGTGGCTTTAAATTCAATATTTCCGGCACTTTCCATTTTAATTCCGTTACTGTCGATAGTGATTACATTTGAGTTTTCATCTTCAATTTTTATGATGCCCTGATCTTCATCGAGTGTCACTTTTTTTCCGGCAGGGGTTTCAATTGCGATAGACTTTTTTTCATCGTCAAACAAAACCTTCATTTCGCTTCGGGTTACAATTCCTTTTTGATGATTGTCATCAGAAGCTGTAATGGGAGCCGGTTTTCCGCTGCTGTGAAGCATTCCTAAAACAATGGCGTTGTTTGGATCTTCATTGATAAAACCGATGATGACTTCATCTTCAATTTCGGGTCTGAAAAAAACACCCCTTTTATCTCCTGCATCCGGCGAAGCTACCCGGCACCAAATGCCTTGTTCATCATTATTGATGATTGGAATTTTTACTAAAATGCGGTCTTCGCCGTTTGGATCTTCTTCGAGTTGAGTAACAATTCCAACATGCAGCCCTTTTATAACCGGAATAATTCCGGAGCCGGTTGGTGTATGAATGTCGAATGTTTCAGAAAACCATTCCGGATTTAGTCCAAATTGTGCATCAATTGTCCAGTTTCCTTCGGATAATTCGTGAAAAACACCTGTGATATAGGCATTTCCGTTAAATCGGTCTCCAACGCCTTGGAGTGTGATTATGGTATTGGGTTTTACAGCCGGAATACCCTGAAATTTCACTCTTCCGCGAATTTTAGACAATTGCTGAAACAGTAATTTAGAATCAGCCCAATCCTGAAGTTCTACTTCTGTAATGGTTCCGCCGTGACGTAATTCAAGATTTTCATGATCGATAATTTTAGACAAATCTGAAACAGAAAGATTCCCGTTCAGACTCACAGCCGGATCGCTGGCCTCAATTTCTACCAATTCCTGGTCGGTGTAATTCCAGCTGTACGAAGACACTTTAGCGAATTGATTGCGGGCATCAATCTCGGCATCAAAATCAAGCAAAGTAGAACCGAAAGTAACTGTTTCAACGGGGGATGAACTAACATTAGGTTTGCTGATTGTAATTTTTCCATTTTCAACAAAACAAAGTTTGCCATTAGCCTGTGCTCTTGAAACGATGAAATCCCAATCTGACGTATTGTATTGAACGAGTTCTTTGTGACTGAAATTAGTAGCTTCAACGTCTTTGTCTAATCCGTATGTGTCAATGATTTCTTCAAAAGCTTCACTGTCTTTTACATCATAAAAATACTTGCTCTTTCTCCCGATAGTAAGTTTTACCGCTTCATCCTTGCATTCTATGATCAATAAGGAAGCACTGCTTTTTATTTTAATAGAGTGTTTGATGATGATTCCATTATAAATAGTTTCTTCATCATTGTGATAACCGGCTGTTATTTCGATTTTTTTTCCAGGAATTAATAAATCTTCATTACTCAGTTTAAAATCCCTTTCTGAAGCTTCTCCGTCTACCAGAACAATTTGGGCTAGTGGAATCCTGTTGGCCTCATTTTGTACCACAATGCTTTTTACCTGATAGGTTTTCGATAGTTCTGTCCCATCAATTAAAATTTTATGCGTAACCAAATCGGCACTTTTACTGGTCTGTATGACTCCGCTATTGTTCATTTAGGATTGTTTTTGAAGAGGTGGAAAAAATATTCTCTGACCTGTTTTTAATTTTCTGAAGTTGATAATGTTATTAACCTTGGCTACTTCCAGATAATATTTCGAATCACCGTAGATATGAAAAGACATTAAAGGCAACGTATCGCCTTCTTTAACAGTTCTGTAATGTGTTAAGTCCGGTGATTTATTATTTTCTTTTGCAGCCCTTAAATTATCTTCTACAAATCCCTGAAATTTTGCTTTGGCTACAGCCCTGATTGGGGTTCCGTCTGGTTTAAATAGCTTGAACTCTACATTCATTTCTGTCAGGGAACCTTTAAAAAGCAGTGTTCCCCAGGAAATAATCAGATAATTAGGTTTATGTTCGTCACCATTGTAATCCAGAATGACCTTTTTGAATTTCTCAATGTCATCGATAATTCCATCGTCAGTACTTGCGTATCCGTTAATTACTCCCGATCTGTCAAAAATGAAATCCAGTTCCAGGTTTTCAGGTAATTTTTTATTAAACCTTGGAGAAACGGTACTTGTTCCCGAGGCCTGGGTTTCATCTGTTTCAATTTTATAGTGATAGGTGTATTTTTCAGGATTTATAAGCGTAGAAAATTCACCATCAGCAATCTTATTGTTGAATTCCGGGTCACTATACGCAGCGACTTTTAGTTTTTCTAATTCTCCTGGCATGACTTAGCGCTCTTTTTTACGTTCGATGATTTTCATTACCTGTTCTACACATTCCGCTACAGGATCTTCATCCTTGCTTTTTGCAGTACTTTTAGAAGCAGGCGGTTTTGATCCTTCGTTCACGTTTATTTTAATGTGAAGCTCTTTTATTTCTATAGGCATAACTAACTCTTAATTAGGGTGAAATAATTATAGGTGAGCTCAACGTTTTCAATAACGAGTTTACTTTCTTCGGCATTAAAATCTTCAACCGCCCATTTTACAGGGTAGGCATGAACTACATTCCAGGAAACCAAAGGCTGGTGTTTCTCATTTAGCAGTTTGACAGTCAGGTTTACAGGTTTAAAAGAAAAATTTTCAATAGCATTCCTGCACCAGTCAATCACAACAGAATCAATCAGTATTCCTCTCTTTAAAGTCAGGTTTGGATACTTTGTCTTTACCGGAAGTTTATGCTTGAATCTGTTTTCTCCACCTTCGGCAATTTCTTCAGTTTCGATATCAACAGACAAACCGGAAACCGACTGGAACTGATGATCTTTTTCTTTCGATCCAAGACCTTCAAATTCAACTAAAAAATGAAAACCGACAGGTGGATAATAGTTAGCCATAACTAGTCATTTTGAATAGATAAACCTTCGTGAACCAATTCCATAGATTCGATAGCAACTTCGTTTCCGTCAGCTTTTAAATCAGTTGACTGGATTTTAGTTGGCCAGGCGTTTTTTACTTTCCAGGTAATCACAGGCTCGTGCTCTTCGTTGAGTAATTTGATGGTAATGTCCCTTCTTTCTATGGTATTTAGTTTTACCGTATTCCACCAGTTGTAATATTCATTATCGCTTGCAAAAGTTCCTCTTTTAAGTGTAATGTTAGAGAATTTCTGCATGCCGGGCATTTTAATTTTGCTGTACTCAGGACTTGCTCCCTGACGATATTCTATAACTTCAGTTTCTACATCTAATCCGGAAACTTCTGTAAACCCTATTTTTGTTCCTTTCCAGTCAACTGAGAAATGAAACTTTGGTAGCGGATAACTCATGATCTATATTTTTTTATTGTTGATATTAATTAAGATTCCTGCATTTTGTGAGAGAAACGCAGAATGATAAATTCTGCCGGACGAACTACAGCCATTCCGATTTCGATGATCATTTTACCGTCTAAAATATCTGTAGCCGACATGGTTTGACCCAGTCCGATTCTAACATAAAATGCCTGTTCAGGTTTTGCTCCGGCTAATGCTCCGGCTCTCCATTGCAGAATCAGGAAATTTTCAATCATAGCTCTTACTCTTATCCAGGTATTAGCATCGTTAGTTTCAAATACAAACTGTTCTGTTGCTTTTTTGATGGATTCCTCAGCCATGTTAAAAAATCGGCGAACCGGTACATAACGCCATTCATTGTCATTGCCCGCCAAGGTTCTTGACCCCCAAATCAAGGTTCCTTTACCTACAAAACTTCTAATGGCGTTTATAGATCTACCGCCAACGGTGTCGATATTCAGGTTGTCCTGATCGCCGTTGGTTATTTTTAACGTTGGTTTTATTACATAATTTAATCCCACATTAGCCGGCGCTTTCCAAACTCCCCGGTTAGAATCAACACGGGCGTAAACTCCCGCTACCGAACTGCTTGGAGGAAGTGTAACAGGAAGTGCTGCAATCTCTGCTTTTATGGTATTATAAGATTTATTGTCGAAGCCTTCAATATCGCCAAGATAACGCCCATTCATGGCTCCGTTATTGGTGTCAGTGGCAGAAATGCTGGTAATCTCATTTTTAATGTCTTCAACAAGGTCTGCCAGATTATTTCCTGGAGTAGGCTGATTGAATACATCAAGAGTAATGGCTAAGTTGTCGCTTGGCAATTCAATGATAGAATTGGTTGGCTCAGTAGGAACAGTAAAAGTAAGTAGTTTAGCAATTTCGGCAACGACGCTGTTAACATGCGTACCCAGGGAAGCAGCATTTTTGGCTGCGCGAATTTTTGCCGTTAAATCTTCTAATTTTGCCTGTACGCTTTCAATTTTGTTAGGTCCTTCAAACAAACCTGTAAAAACATTAAGAGCATTTTGAAGAGGGACTTCTACTCCTGCATTCTCTTCCACTGAGGTAATGGCAGAATTAGCGGCATCTTTAACCTTCTCTTTGTCTTCTATTAAAAGTTTTAATTGATTTGTTAGTGTTTTTATGGTATCGGCAAAAGTATTTTTTAAAGCAATGTCAAAATTGGCGGGACCTGTGCCAAGATTAAAACCTGTTGGGTTTGGAGAATCAGTAAACAAAAGGACATTTGCAACACTTCCTGATAATGTGTCATTGACAGATCCTAAATCTCCGCTGTCGCTCACCGTAAGCAGGCCTGAGATTTTTGATCCGATAGTAACGAAAACAGACTGAACCTGACTCGAAGCTGCAACTAAGGCATCTGGTACATTGGTAAGATGACTGATTAAAATATCATCTTCATTGTATCTGTAATCGAGAATAGTTTCAAGATAAGGATAATATACAGCACCATATTTAAGATAATCTTTTTCCTGAGGAAACTTGCCTCTTAGCACTTGTGAATCTGAACCTGCGTCTGTAGCTGTATGTGTGTCAATTATAGTGAAGCGGTCCTGCATATCATGACATTGTGTTAAGGCATTCCCGTATAAGGCATAAAATTCATTTACGTTTAAAGCTTTTGCATCCGGAAAAAGCAACAGAGTTGGTTCGTCTTCACCTCTCAATATATCCAAACCGGGATTCAGATCAATTAAGCTAACAGTATTTGGAGTACCGTTCAGGGCTTCATAAAGATTTACTGAAACAATATAACAAGGGCCACCACCATTTGCAAAATACATCTGAAGAGAATAATACATTAGATATGGTTTTGGAGCACTTGGCTGATTTACCACAATATTTCTGTCGACTACATTATTGGTTACTACATCAGTAACATTTACAGAGATACTGTCTTCAGGATATGCCAGTCCAAAGTACTTTTCATAATCCAGTAAAGAGGTTATTCTTGTAGGAACCAGATGCAAATCGTTGTCAATCTTTTTAGTCGCTTTTTCAGTATATCCAATAAAAGCAGGAATCGCTGTTTCTACCTGGGCAACAGAAGGAGGAAACTTTACGATTTCCTCAATATATACTCCAGGCGTTTTGTAAGTTGTTGCCATAATTGATTGTTTTTTAATTATTTAAATAAATATTTCAGAATAGTAGTCACTGTTGATTTTTATAATGGATTTTATTGATGGATTTGGATACTGGGTGTCCTGTGGCTGCGATGGGGTAAAATCAGCAATCGGGTCAACCTCAACAAAACCGGAGCGGGTTAATGGTTTTACTGCATTGGTTTCAATCTCAGTTCCTGCTTTACGGTTGATATATTTCCAAAATGTTTTTCGATTGTCAAAATGAATTTTAAAATTCGGGCCTATTATTTTACCTGAATTATTCACAATATTTCCGGAACTATTATCGCCCTGAAGATTGAGTGAAATAAGCCCAAACACATCTTGTTTTTCTAACGGATGAAGTGCGGATAGGAAATTTGTAGTGGTTTCTTCGGATACTAAATAGTCATTTGAAATTAGTTTGTTGTCATTTATTTTTGAAAGATATTCAAATGAAACAGGCTCAGTTAAAGGTTTGACATTACTAAACAGGAATATTTGATTCTGAACAAAGTCCAGATTTGTATAATTCCCAAATTGATGATCATTGATTTTGATTAAAAATTTTAAATTCAAATCAGCAGGGATTCTTATAAATGGGTCGGTTTCGTCTGTTTCTTTAACTTTGATATACACCTTAAAACCTTTTTTGGTTTTCTTGAATAACATTTTATAGTTTTTTAGGGCCATATTGGTTTCTAAAGTGGGTATTATAGTTAAGAATGTATCGCTATTGAATTGCTGCAGCATTTTTTCTTTACCAGCGTTAGTCATACTTGTAAAAGTTTCCTCTCCATTATTCAAAAAATAATTATGAAGAAGGGTTACTTCAAATAGCAATCCATATGTAACAGAAAAACTCATAACTCTTCTTTCATTTTAGTTATACCTTTCACTTTACTGATGAGCTGTCCTTCGGATTGTGTAATGTTACGTTCGATTTGGATCATGCTTACTTTATATAATGCTGATGGGAATTGTCTGCCTCCTAATGTTCCCCAGATATAATTTAATTCTTCAAAAGTGGGGGTGTAGAGTTCAACTGTGAATCTAAAGTTGTCTACATTACTCATAGCAATATTGTTTCGGTTATAAATAGTATTGGCTTGCGTAAAAAGTTTTTTTCCCTGAAAAAATTCAATGATTTTTGAAATATCTTTAAGTGAGTTAACATATTTATCTCTATTGGCACTAAAAAGGATGTAAAGATTTAAATTGACAATGCTGTTTTTATAAATTGTTTTAGCATTTTCTATAGTGTGATTCGGGAAGTTTTTTAAAGTAGCTTCTTCATCCAAATTGATTAATGTAAGTGCTACACTATCTTTCAAAGCTGTAGCTATATCTTCATTTTGTGACTCTAAAAAAGCAATATTTTCCGCAACAACAGATTTGTCCAGCCCGATTTCATCGAGATAGCTGTTTACTTGTTCTGAAATTATCTGAATTACTTCAAAAATCATCTTAGATTGGGTTTTATATATGGTATATGCGAATTTTTGCTTTTATAAACCAGGATTTTATATGTAAATTGCTGTCATTTAGCTTGTAATTAATGACAGACATTCCCTAATCATTAAATTATTTTTATTCTCTATAGAAGCTAAATAATTTATGACATGAGTTTAAATATTTGCCAGATTACAGACTTTGACAATTAAATTGTAATGTAGTTGTGGGATTTAAATTGTAGTAGAAATTTTAGCTAAAGATATATAGTTGTAATAATTTTACTTACAAAATTTGCTAAAAATATGTTTCAAGTTATAAAATGAAACATACAAACTTAATATGATACAGTATATTTCAAATATTATATAGAAAATAAATAAGGAATCTGAGAAGCTTAATTTGCATAAAATTCAGCGGAGTATTCGGATTTTAATTATAAAATCATTCGAAACAAATGCTATAAAAATATCTTTCATTAAAATGATGTATCTCAATACCTGGGGAAAGATGATTGAATAAAAAAACTTCCAGGTCATTTGATCTTGGAAGTTTTTTTATTCTGAACATGAAATTATTTTATAAAACTAAAGAATCCTTCTTTCCATTTCGAATATGTTCACGATGAGATATTCCCCACTTAATCATTTCGGTAATTATGGGGCCAAAAGATTTGCAATAATCAGTTGATTCATAAAGTATCGGTACTTCCGCGTCGCGGTCTTCGGTTCTCTTAACCAGATTATTGAGTTCCATATCTTTTAATTCTTTCGAAAGCATACGTGATGTAATTCCTGGGATGCTTTTTTGAATTTCCTTAAACCGTAGATTTCCATTGCAAATCGAATTGATAATTGGCAATTTCCATTTTCCTCCTAAAACATACAAAGTGTCCTGAAGCGCCTGAACTTCCTCTTTCTGATTTCTCAACATTGGTATTAATTTTATACTAAGATATAAAACATTTTTTTTGAGGGATATCTAAATTAGACCAAAGATGCAGGTTTTGTTTTCATCTTATCGAACTAAAACAGGTATACTCAATGATACCTGTAAAAAAGCAATGTCTTTTCAGATTTAAATTTGTCACATTAGTTTAAAACATAAAAAAATGGACAATTTAAAAGATAAAGTTGCAGTAATTACAGGTGGAAATAGCGGAATTGGCTATGCCACTGCAAGACAATTAAAAGAGCAGGGGGCAAAAGTTATTATTACCGGAAGAAGAAAAGAAGCGATAGAAAAAGCGGCTTCAGAATTGGGTGTAACAGCTGTAGTAGCTGATCAGTCCAGAGTTTCTGATATTGAAAATCTGGCTTCAAAAGTAAAAGAAGATTTTAGAGAAGTTGATATTCTTTTTATCAATGCCGGAATCGCTGGTTTAGGTACCATTGAACAGGCTACTGAAACTTTATATGATTATATTATGAATGTCAATTTAAAAGGAGCTTATTTTACTTTAAGCCGTTTTATTCCAATTTTAAAAGACAGTGCCTCTGTAGTATTTCTTTCTTCTAACACTGCCAGTATGAGCGGAGCAGGATCCTCAATATATTCTTCCAGTAAAACGGCTCTTAATGCCGTTATGAAAATTGCAGCTTTGGAATTAGCTCCAAGAAAGATAAGAGTCAATTCGGTTAGTCCGGGGCCTACAGAAACAGAAGTAATGAAAAAAGTAGGTTTAGACGAAGCCACCGTAAAATCGATTATGGATGTGGTGGTCGATAAAATTCCGCTAAAAGAAATGGGAACTGCAGAAGACGTTGCCAAAATGGTATCTTATCTAAGCAGTGAAGCATCGAAATTTATCACCGGAGCCGATTTCATTATGGATGGAGGAATGGTTTTAGCTTAAAAATTTTTGTTTAAGGTTTCAGGTTGAAATAGTTTAACCGCAAAGCCGCTAAGATTGCCACAAAGGTCGTAAAGTTATCATTTCATAGCTTTGCGACCTTTGCCTTTTTATAAAGCGTTATTAGAAAATCCTTTGCGCACTTTGCGGTTGAATTCTTTTGGTTAAGTCGGAAAACATTTCACATTTCACACTGTCCATTTCACTTCTTACTTTGTCCGGTTGAGCTATTTTCTGATTTTAAAAGAAGGATTGCCAAACTACTTTTGACGAAGAAATTAATAAACAAACCAATTTAAATCAAAACAATATGGAAACTAAAAAACAGAAAACATGGGTTATTGTCGCTATTATCATTTTAGGAATCATCGCTTTTTTAATTCCGAATCAGATTGCAGCACAGACAGGCATAAAACGCACCGATTTGCAAAAACACGATCTGAGTGTTACGGGACGTGAAGCGGTTCAGGCACGAATTGATTTTGATGGACATTCGGCTTTTGGGAAACACTTTCATCCGGGTGAAGAGATTATTTATGTATTAGAAGGTTCACTGGAATATGAGGTAGAAGGTCAGGCTCCGGTTACGCTAAAAGCAGGAGAAGTTCTTTTTATTCCGGCCGGAGTGGTTCATTCGGCGAGAAACAATACAAACTTAAAAGCTTCTGAACTGGCGACTTATATTGTAGAGAAAGGCAAACCCATCTTAACGCTGAAAGAATAACGAATATTTCAGATTAATGTCTGTCCGTTTCAGCCTTTACTTCGTCCGTTTGACCTTTTTTCTGATTGTAAACAGTAGAATGTCAGCCTACTTTTGAAGAATAAATTAACTGATAATCAACTAAAAAAAAACAATATTTATGAAAACTTTATTCAACAATGCAAAAATAATTTTAATGGTTCTTTTTATAAATGCTGCCATTGCCCAAACTCCAAAACAAGAAGTCAACAGTTCACTGGGAACTTTAAAACAAATCAATGCAGGAGTATTAAATGTAGGATATACAGAAGCAGGACCTTCAAACGGAGCGCCGGTAATTTTGCTTCATGGCTGGCCTTATGACATTCACAGTTATAATGAAGTCGTTCCGATTTTAGTTTCAAAAGGTTATCATGTTTTTACACCTTATTTAAGAGGATTCGGAACTACAACTTTCCTTTCAAAAGATACTTTCAGAAATGGACAGCAGGCAGCTTTGGCAAGTGACGTTATCGCTTTTATGGATGCGCTTAAAATCGACAAAGCCGTAATTGGCGGTTTCGATTGGGGTGCGAGAACAGCTGTAGTAGTATCGGCACTTTGGCCCGAACGTGTAAAAGGTCTGGTTTCAGTAAGCGGTTATTTGGTAGTAAATCTGGAAGCTAACCTGAAACCATTGCCTCCAAAAGCAGAATTAGGATGGTGGTACCAATATTATTTCGCAACCGAAAGAGGAAAGTTAGGTTACACTCAAAATACGTATGAATTCAATAGACAAATCTGGCAAGTCGCTTCTCCGTTATGGAATTTTGACAAAGCTACTTACGATCAGACGGCTCAGTCATTTAACAATCCGGATCACGTAGCAATCGTAATTCATAACTACAGATGGCGTCAGTCGCTTGAAGCGGGAGAATCAAAATACGATAGTTTGGAGAAACGTCTGGCTTCAAGACAGGCAATTAAAGTTCCGACGATTACAATTGGAAGCGATTTTGACGGCGCTTTCGCGGATGGAAAAGCGTATGCCGATAAATTCACAGGAAAATACGAACACCGAATTCTAAAAGGCATCGGACACGATGTTCCTCAGGAAGACCCAAAGGCATTTGCTCAGGCGATAATCGATGTAGATGGTTTTAGTAAAAAGTAAAAAGTAAAAAGTAACAAGTGAAAGTGAAAAAGGAAATCAATGATAATTCAGCTTTATCATCTAACATCTAACAATTAATAAAATCATGGAAACAAAAATCTTATATACAGGAAAAACACACACTACAGGTGGCCGTAACGGTGCTTCTCAAAGTTCAGATGAACAATTGAATATTAAATTAAGTTCACCAGGAACTTCACGTCCGGGGACAAATCCGGAGCAGTTGTTTGCTGCAGGCTGGTCGGCTTGTTTTATTGGGGCTTTGGGAATAGCGGCTTCAGCTCAGGGAATTAAACTTCCTGTTGATACTTCCGTAGAGGCAGAGGTTGATTTATGTGTAACCGAAGGCGAATATTCTTTGCAGGCACGTTTAAACATCAGTCTTCCGGAATTGGACAATGCAACAGCAAAAGCTTTGGCTGTCCAGGCACATCAGACTTGTCCCTATTCTAAAGCTACAAGAGGAAATATTCACGTGGAGATTAATATTTTGTAAAAAGTAAAAAGTAAAAAGTAAAAAGTGAGATGTCTTAAAATAATTTTTCACATCTCACATTTCACATCTCACATTTCACGCATAATACAGATGAAAAATATACTAACTTTTATAATGCTGTTTCTCTTAACGGGAAATACCATTTACAGCCAAAATATTTCAGATAAAAAAGGTTTTGCACTTTTAGAATTATATACTTCTGAAGGCTGTTCAAGCTGTCCGCCCGCAGATGATCTTATGGGCAAAATTCAAAATGAATATAAAGACAGTAACGTTTATGTTTTGGCTTACCATGTTGATTATTGGGACAAACAAGGCTGGAAAGATATTTTTAGCAATGCTGATTTTACCAAAAGGCAATACGATTATGCTGAATTTATGAAGAAGTCTCCGATTTACACACCTCAGGTAATCATTAATGGAAAAGCAGATTACATAGGTTCTCAGGAAACCAGTGTTCGAAACGGAATTAAATCGGCAGTCTCAAAAACCGTTTTGGCTAATATAAATTTAGAAACAACTCAAAAGGATACGAATCTTTTGGTAAATTACACCGTAGAAGGAACTTCGAAAAACAGCCGTTTGTTTATTGCTGTTGTTCAGAAATCAGCCAAAAGCAACGTAAAAAGAGGAGAGAATGCACATCGTGTTTTGTCGCACTACCAAATTGTTCGTCAGCTACAGTCGGTTGATTTGAATAAAACGAAAAAAGGAACTGCATCGGTTCATCTGCCTAAAAATTTCAATAAACAGGATTTTGAAATTATTGGTTTTATACAGGATATGAATTCGGGTGCTATTTTAGGGGTGAAACGGGCTTAGGGTTTTTTGTTTCACGCAGATTTTGCAGATAAAGCAGATTATTAAAAATCAGCTATAATCTTTTCAAATCTGCGTGAAATATTTTTTTCAAAATAAACCTATCTTTGACAGGGCAGTATTTAAAAACAAATAAAATATGGAAAAAATAAAAGGCTTTCAGGTTTCCCGAAAGTTGATTTTGACAAGTTCTGTTGCACTTGCCGTTCTTGCTTCGATACCCAAATTATTTGATGCTGCTTCGACACCCGGAGATATTATAATCAACTCTTCGATTACGCTGTTGTTTTCTGTTTTTATTTGGTATTATAACATTTACAGTCTGCCTAAATTTTCTTCACAGCGCAATCATACAAGCCTTTTCAACTGGAAACTTTTATTTAGTGTGGTTTTAGGTATCGTTGTAATGGTTATTTTGGTAATTGGACATCAGGAACTTTTTCAAATCTCAAAAATGGATGCTCCAATCATGTTTGAATTGCGGGGCGTTTTGATCAATCTGATTGTGTATATGTTTTTGCATCTGCTTTTTCAGAACTACCAGACACAGCAAATGAGAGTAGAGTTGGAGCGGACACATACTATGAATCTGGGTGCTCAATACGAACTTTTGAAACAGCAGGTAAATCCGCATTTTTTGTTTAACAGTCTGAATACTTTAAAATCGATGGTTGATATTAACGATCCAATGAGTTCTGATTTTATATTGAAACTTTCTGATTTTTATCGCTTTACACTCGAAAGCAGGAAGCTGGATTTGATTCCGCTTCGCGAAGAACTTGAGATTTTGGATTCGTATGTGTATTTGCTGAAAGCCCGTTTTGAAGACGGATTTATTCTGAACAATAACACAGATTCAAAGCAATACGACTCGGCAATCCCGCCTTTTACTTTACAGTTATTGATAGAAAACTGCATCAAACACAATGTGGTTTCTCTCGACAAACCGTTACAGATTAACTTATATACCGAAGATGATTTCCTGGTAATCGAAAACCCAATTCAGTTAAAAAGAGGTGTATTATCTACCGGTGTCGGACTCGATAATATCAATCAGCGTTTTATGCATTTGGTTCATAAGGAAATCGAAATTGAAAAAACAGATACCATTTTTAAAGTAAAAATTCCCCTGATTTATGACTATCATAATAATTGAAGATGAAGTAAAAACGGCCAAAGCACTTGGTCAGCTAATTTTGAGTATCAGACCCGATGCTCAAATTTTGTCGTACATACAAAGCATAGACGGGGCGGTAAGTTATCTGCTGGAAAATGACCAGCCTGACCTTATTTTTATGGATATTCAGCTGGCAGATGGCTTGTGTTTTGAGATTTTTAAAAATGTAGAAGTGTTGTCTCCTGTAATATTTTGTACCGCTTTTGATGATTATGCTATTGAAGCTTTCAAGTCAAACGGAATCGATTATATATTGAAACCTTTCTCCAGGGAAAGTATCGCCGGAGCCATTAAAAAAGCCGCAGAATTAAAGAATTTTTTCCAAAGGAATAAAAAAGCAATGCCTGATTTTGATTATTTATTGACCCGAAATGGTGAAAATAAAGGCAAGAGCAGTTTTCTGGTTTTTAAAAACAATAAATATCAAACGGTTCTAACAGAGAATATTGCTTTGTTTTATATTAAAAATGAAACCCCGACGATTTTGTCTTTTGATAAAACAGAATATCAGATTACCCAATCTTTAGATGAAGTTCATAAACTTTTGTCGCCAACGCAATTCTTCCGAATTAACAGACAGTACTTGGTCAATTTTTCTGCAATACGAGAAGCAGAACATTATTTTTCCCGCAAATTAATCATCAAATTAACTATTCCAACAGAAGAAAAATTATTGGTTGGGAAGGAGAAAGCTACGGCATTTTTAAGCTGGCTTGAAAACAGGTAGTTTTCACTCTCAATTTGTAGTCTCAGTTTGTCATTTCGAGGAACGAGAAATCTCATCCCAATATTCTACAAAGATTGGTGATTTTGATTGTGGAGTTTCTTGTGCGATTTCTCCCTCCGGTCGAAATGACAAAAGTAAGTCAACATAAAAGAAAAAACTAAACTTTCGAAGGCGAAAATCCATACTGTTTTTTAAACGCAAATGAAAAATGCGAAAGATCTTCAAATCCCACTTCGAGGTAAACTTCTGAGGGTGTTTTTCCTTTTTCTTTTATAAGATAATACGCTTGCTGTAATCTTTTTTGTAGCAGCCATCTGCTTGGTGAACTATCAAAAATACGCTGAAAATCACGTTTAAAAGTCGCCAGACTTCTGCCTGTCAGGTATGCAAACCGGTCTAATTGCACATTAAAATGAAAATTCTTTTTCATAAAAGCTTCCAGATCTATTTTCCCGGGTGCTGTAAAATCAAACAAAATATCTTTGAGCTCCGGTTTGCATTGCAATAAAATAGTAATCGCTTCTCTTAATTTTAAAGCCTGTAGTTCCTGATTAATTAGCTGATCTTCATTTATGTACGGAATAAGGGAATCCATAAAACTTTTTAGCAGCGGAACTTCTTTTAGCTGTATTACAGCTTCTTCATCATGGTTTTTAATCAAATTTGTTTTTTGATTGTATTCTATTGAGAAATTCCGCAGTGTTTCCTGATCGAGGTATATTGAAATAGCCTGGAAGCCAATATCAGGATCCGGCTGCTTGATAAACTTAATCAATTGATTTTTTCTGATGAATCTGAAATCTCCGGGTTTGAAGACATATTTTTTGTTGCTGTTATGTAATGTCAGCGTACCTGAAATCTGATAACTCAAAACATGGTCCGCAGAAAATTGCTCGCCTTCCCGGTTTTGTGTGTGATAACAGGAATAGGCAATTGAAGTCGGTTTTTGATTCAGTTTTAAATTACTCATAGTTACAAATTTAGAAAAAAGGCCGTATTAAATTAGCTTAATACGACCTTAATAAAAGAACTGAAATTATTGTTTTTCAGAATTGTTGAACCATTTGTTGGTATCAAGAAAATTTCCCGAATCGTCGTGGTCTGTAGAGAGACTCACGTTCATCCATTGCTCCATTTCCAGTTGACGGGCTACATCAGCATTTTGCAATATTGCGATAGCCTCGCTGCCCAGTACAAGATGCATTGGAGGATTTGGATGAGAAGCTAAATCCACCATCACTTTAGCCGCTTTTTCAGGATCGCCAACAGGAAGAAAACTTCCTCCCTTAAAGAAATCGGTACGTTGTTTTACAACTTCATAACCTTCTATTTCTGCCGCATACGACATAGAATTACCAGCCCAGTCTGTACGGAAACCGCCAGGTTCAACACTGGTCACGAATATTCCCAATCCAGCTACTTCTTTTGCCAGAGCTTCTGTAAATCCGCTTAAGCCAAATTTTGCTGCCTGATACATGGTCAAACCCGCATTCCCAACGCGTCCGCCAACAGAACTAATTTGTAAAATTCGGCCGGAACCCTGTTTACGCATATAAGGCAATACGGCACGGGTAATTTCAATTGGCGCGTATAAATTAGTTTCTAACTGACTGCGAACCTGCTCAGGGGTATAAGCTTCGGCAGCGCCAATGATTCCGAATCCCGCATTGTTTACCAAAACGTCTATTCTTCCAAAATGTTCTGCCGCAGTTTTGACAGCACTATAAACTTGTTCGTAATTCGTAACATCTAATGCTAAAGGAAAAATTTGATCTTTAAAACGTTCAGTCAAATCATTTAACTGATTGATATCGCGGGCAGTTGCTACCACTTTATCGCCGTTTTCTAAAACTGCTTCAGTAAGATTACGACCTAATCCTCTGGAGCTTCCTGTAATAAACCATATTTTATTCATTGTACTTGTATTTAATTGTTCTTTACAAAATTACATTGCAAGGTTACTTTGTTATTTTGCTGAAAAGCTCAATTTTATTTGTTTAAAAGCTCATGTTTGTTTTGCCAAAAGCCAATAATTTTGATTTTAGAATAGCATAAATTACCCATTATGTGTAATTATTAAAAACGTCAGTTCGAGTGTTTTTTGTGCAGAGAAGCGGAATAAAAAATGTATCGAGAACCGTTTTTAATGAGGATTTTTCTGTTCTCGATACAATTTTTCTATCGAAAATTACTCGAACTGACGAAAAATCCTCATCAAAAACTAATTAACCTAACACATTATAAACAGAATCTCACAAAGTCGCGAAGTCGCAAAGAAATTAAACTTAGCGTCTCTGCGACTTTGAGAGATTAAAACGGAAGCTTAGTTTTCTCCTGAAAAACTCGGTGTATAAGTAACGCTATATAATTTTCTGAACATTAAATAAGTAACACTTACCATTGTAAAAGCAATAATAGTATCGGTAGTAGCAGAAAAGCCCAATACAGCCAGTTTTGAAAAGAAAGCAAAGATGATGTCGAAGAAAACGCCCGCAAATACCCATTCTTTCAATCGCAATAATTTATTCGGAATCAATAAGGTAATTACACCGGATACTTTCATTACACCCAGTATATAAATGAAATGCTCCGGATAGCCTAGCTCTTGTGTAATTTTCCAGACAAGTGGATTTGTTGTAAGTTCAAAAAAACCGCTGGCACCAAACCATAAAGAAGTTAAAATAACGCCTGTCCAATAAATAATTTTTGTTGTTTTTGTATTCATGATTTTAAATTTTAAGTTGTTAATACGGGACAAAATTGCATTAAAGGCGATCGGTTTCATATTGATATTTTGGTGAAACGGACAAATTGAAATGCCAAACAGACAATCGATAAGTTCATTTGATTTTATAACTTTACAAAAGACTTTTCAAAACCTAATTGTCCCATTTAAATGGAAGCCAAAATACTTTTACAAGAGCATATTGCGAAAACCGTTTCATTGACAGAAGAAGAATTCGATTATTTTTTTTCACACTTTAAACCAATGTCTTTTAAGAAAGGCCAGACTATTATTGGAGCGGGTGATAAGGTAGATTGCGAATACTTTGTGATTTCAGGCTGTTTGAAGGCTTTTTTTATTAATGATGAAATAAAAATGTATATCCTTCAATTTGCCATGCCAACCTGGTGGACTTCAGATTATACGGCTTTATACAATCAGACACCTGCAACAATCAATGTAGATTGTATTACAGATGCTGAAGTGCTTTGTCTAACCAGCACCGATCGCGAAAAACTCTGTGCCGAATTCCATCAGGTAGAACATTTCTTTCGCTGGAGAACCAACAAAGGCTACATTGCTTCTCAAAAAAGACTTTTATCCTTTATGAACAACAATGTCAAAACACGTTATGAAGAACTTTTGGCATTATATCCTCAATTATACAATCTTGTTCCGAAGCATTTAATTGCAGCTTATTTGGGTGTTTCCAGAGAAACGTTGAGCAGGCTTTACAATTCTTAGTTTTTTTGCCACAGATTGAAGGATTAAAATGATTTTTATAATATTTCACGCAGATTCTGCAGATTAAAGCAGATTTAATAAGATTTTTATTTTTTGTTTATCAATCTGAAATTGCACTAAAGATTCATAAACAATATTTTCAATCTTTGCCGAGCTACTAACGGAAATCACTCGTCCCTCCGGATGACAAAAATGAGAATAAAACTTTGCGTTTCTGTGACTTTGCGAGATTAAAAACAGACTTAATTTATTATCTGCGCACATCTGTTTAAATCTTTTTAAAATCTGCGTGAAACCTTCATAATCCATCTCAAAATCAGAATGTGATCTACATCACGTAATCAATTTTTATAGTCGGCGTTCCTTTGTATTGTACTTTTAAATACAATAAAAATGGAAACAACAAATTTTAGAATCGTAAGCTCAGACAGCAGCGTAGCATGGACCGGCAGAAAAGTGACCGGTGCACATAATGGTACAATTGGTATCAAAGAAGGTAATTTTATCCTGAATGAAGGAAAAGTAAAAGGCGGTACAATTGTTATTGATACAGCATCTATCAAAATTTTGGATATAACAGATCCTGACACAAACACACAATTCGCGGGTCATCTTGCTTCGGATGATTTTTTCTCCATCGAAAAATTCCCAACTGCAGCTTTTGATATTCTTTCTGTAAAAGAAGTATCAGACAGCATTTTTTATCTTGAAGGCAATCTTACCATAAAAGATATTACACATACTACAGGTTTTGAAGCAGCGTTGGAAAATCACGGAAATGCCATTTCACTTACCGGTAAACTGGTTATTGACCGTACGAAATACGATATCAGATTCCGCTCAGGAAACTTCTTTAAAGATTTAGGCGATACGTTAATTTACAATGACTTTGATCTCGATTTTAACATCACTGCCGAAGCATTTTCAGAACAATCTAAAAACTAAAGCCATGCCTTACGTAAAAATCGAATTGACCCGCGAAGGAGTAACCCGCGGGCAAAAACAGGAATTAATCAGTGGGATAACCAATTTGATTACAAATGTATTAAACAAAGACCCGCATTTAACCCATATCGTGATTCAGGAAATTGATTTAGACGATTGGGGCTACGCGGGGGAACAAGTATCCGTATTAAGAGAAAAAGGCATTACAGCCAATAAAAAATAAACATCATGAAAAAACAAACTATAATAGTAACCGGAGCAGCTTCGGGTATCGGAAAAGGAATTGCAAAATACTTTTTAGACAGAGGGGATAATGTGGTAATCAATTCGGTAACAAAAGCTTCATTAGAAAGTGCTTATAATGAATTTGGCGCAGGAGATAATTTAGCAATGTATGCGGGAGATATAAGTGATAAACAAACAGGTAAAGAATTAGTGAGAATTGCAATCGAAAAATTTGGTTCTGTAGATGTACTGGTTAACAATGCCGGAATCTTTGACAGCAAACCATTTCTGGAAGTTGATGAAGCTTATCTGGATAAATTTTTGACCACAAACCTAAAAGGAACTTACTTTACAACTCAGGCTGTTGTTCCTCAAATGCTGGAACAAAAAGGCGGTGTTGTCATTAATATCGGAACCCCTTTGGTAAACCACGGATTGGGCGGATGGCCGGCTTCGGCTCCTGTAGCGAGTAAAGGCGGAATTCATTCGCTGACGATTCAATTAGCAGCCGAATTCGGAAAACAAAATATTCGTTTTAACACTGTTGCTCCGGGAGTAATCAGGACTCCAATGCATGGCGATAAAGTTGATCAGAGTGCCGGTGTCCATTTACTGAACAGAGTAGGGGAAATTGATGACGTTGCCGAAATGGTTTATACAGTAGCAAAAAGCAATTTCATTACCGGTGCCATCATCAATGTTGATGGTGGAAAAGCTGCGGGGCACAATTTAAACTAAAATGAAAAAACTGTTTTATTAACCGCTTTTATGCTTTGGACATTTCAAGGCATAAAAGCTCAAAATACAATCAAAATGGATAACCAAACAGAAGTAGCTGCTATTACAGCGGCAATAGAAAACTATTATTTTAAAGGAATTTACGAAGGAGATGAAAAACTTTTAGGAAGTATTTTTCATCCCGGAACATTACTTTTTGGCGATGTAAAAGGGGAGCCTTATTTCAAAACTATAGATTTATATCTGGAAGGCGTGAAAAACAGACAGAGCCCAAAAGATTCAGGAAAGCCTTTTAAAGGAGAAATTTTGAATATAAAAGTAGTAAACTCAATTGCTGTAGCAGAATTAAATCTAAAAATGTACGATTTTAATTATCGGGATTTTTTATCTTTCCATAAGATTAACGGAAAATGGCTCATTGTCAATAAAATGCTAACGGATTTAAGTGAATAAATTTTAAACGCAAAGTCATGTGGTACAATACAAAAGCAACAGAACTACTTGGAATTCAATATCCAATACTTCAGGGACCATTCGGAGGTAATTTATCATCGGTAGCGTTAACAGCTGCCGTTTCAAATGCCGGAGGACTTGGCGGATACGGAGCTTATACGATGAGTCCGCAGGAAATTTTTGAAACCGACAAACAGATTAAACAGGCGACCAATAAACCTTACAACCTAAATTTATGGGTTTCTGATCATGATATTTCTGAATCGGGTTTAACAGACGAACAATTTAATAAAACCAAAGAATTATTTAAACCTTATTTTGATGAAGCAGGAATTCCGTTACCGGAAAAACCGGCTTCCTTTCAATCCCGATTTGAAAACCAGCTCGAAGTTATTTTGAAAGTAAGACCTAAAGTATTCAGTTTTATGTTTGGTGCACTGCAGGAAGATGTTTTAGAACAATGCCGAAAATTAGGAATTGTCACAGTTGGAGCAGCAACCACTTTAGACGAAGCTGTTTTTTTAGAAAATTCCGGTGTTGATATGATTATTGCTTCCGGTTTTGAAGCAGGGGGTCATCGTCCTTCTTTTTTGGCTTCTGCCGAATCATCGGTTACCGGAACTTTTGTTTTATTACAGTTGATCAGGGAAAAAGTAAAAATTCCGGTGATTGCAGCGGGCGGAATCGCAAATGGGAAAGGTGTTGCAGCGGCACTGGCTCTTGGCGCAAGTGCAGCTCAGATTGGCACAGCATTTTTAGCCGTAGACGAATCTAATGCATTGCCTGTCCACAAGCAGATGTTGTTCTCAGATGCTGCAAAATATACAACTTTGTCCCGTGCCTACACAGGAAGGCTTGGCCGGGGAATAACCAGCAGAATTGCCAAAGAACTCATAGGAAAAGAAGCAGGTATTTTGCCTTTCCCTTTACAGACTACTTTTATGTCTCCATTGCGAAAAGCAGCTTTAGACCAGCAAAAATGGGATATGATTTTATTTTGGGGAGGTCAGATTGCACCCATTTTAAAACATACAAAAGCCAGCGAATTGATGCAGGCATTAATTAGTGAAACAACTGCTTATTTTGAGGATTTGAAAATGAGGTAAATTCATTTTTTAAAACCGTAACATTATTCACTGTTAATATCGAATGAAAGTGTTTATTTTAGATTTTAGACAGTTGAATCAAAAATCGTCATTTATAGTGATATACGGAATGTAATCCTGAATTAACTTTACTTCAATTAAAAACACAAAAAGTTTTAAAAGAAAGGTGATAACAATTAAAGGCGAGATTTTCTTATTATTAGTTCTAAAAATGATGTTGATAGGTCATAATAAAATGTATTTTCTTAACATATGTCAATTTAAATCTGTTTCCCTTTGTTTTTCTTTGTTTTCGAAATGGCGTAATGATATTCTTGCGCTCAAATAGTATCAAATATTTTAAAGCCAATTAATTATGAAAATCCAAACAGCCAGGTTTTTTTTAGTGCTTCAGTTTATCAGTTTATTTCTCATAGCCTCATGTCAGGGAGATGACTCAAATGAAGTAACTCCTGATCCCGAATTAGAAAATGCCCAATTGAAAAGCTTTCCTTTATCTGAAACTTCCCATCTGAATATAAAAATAGTGCATCCTGAGATAGTGAATGGAGAGGAAAAAAAATATGGTGAAATTGAAATTACGATTCCGGCATCGCATCAGAGTCTGATGCTGAGTTTAAAACAATTCGATTTAGATAACAACAAATACAGCATTTCTCCGTCAATTGGCGACCAGCAGGATTTTTCAAAAGGAGCGGTTATCTACACGATATCATCCAATTTTCACGAAGATAAAAGTGTGCATTACAATGTAAAGGTTGTAATTGAAGCAGCCCCTGTAAACACGAATTCGAAAATTACGGGCTTTAGTTTTGAGAAAAGCAAAAATCCTTCTTTAGAATCTACTATAAATGCCGTAAAAATTGTAGAGTACGAAAACTATTCTGAAAATGCGATTTATATACTAGTGCCGGTAGGAACAGATTTTTCTAAATTAACACCAACCATCACTTTTGATGCTGCCAAATTGTACTACAGTTTAGGTCCTGAATTTAAGCCTTACACATCAAATACGATGGTTGTAGATTTTAAATACCCAAAACATTTCTATTTGCAGGCAGAAAATTCAAATGGCAATAAATCTAAAGTTTATAATGTGATAGTAGATGTTAAAGACCCAATCAAGTTTGAACAGCTTCCGGTTATCACGCAAAATGTAAAAGCAGGTGACGGCTCTACGACACAGTATTTTGCTGCAGTTGCCAAATGGACAAACCAGGGAAACCATCCAATCAAAGGAATGGCTGTCGAAAGTTATAAAAACAAAACGTTCCCGTTTGTTTATACCGGTGATGCGAACACTATTACTGCTATTCTTTCAAATCCTGTTGTGGGGATCGATGGCGTTCTTCCGGGAGAAAAGGGGGATGTAAATATAACGGTTAAAAGAATGTCTATTACAGGAAAATATACCACAACAGCTGAATTTGCACCTACTTTTAATTTTAACAATTATACAATACATAACTGGCCAGTTACAGACAGGGTAGAAGGAATTTTTAATACGGCAGAGCTAAAGGTCGAAAGTACGATCTCCGAATAGATAAGGAAGCAAAAATACTTTGATTTGTCCCCACTGCAAAGTGTTTTTAAAATGTGCATCGTTTCAGACTTTGCACATTTTTTTTATTCGCATAAATTCAGAGTGCTTTAAATTAAAACTTTGAATCATCAATTATAGAGTAGCAGATCCTAATAATTTAAAACCTTAGCCATGAAAAAAATGTATGTTATTTTATGCTGTTGTCATTGACGGTTTGCTGTTCTTTGGATTTAACGATCAATGTTAACGGTTCAGATGGAACTTCAAGTTTACCACAAAAAGGTAGTAAATCAACAATTAATGTTGTCCCAAAAGATATCGATTATTCAAAAAAATCACATCATAGGGACATGGACTGGGAAATTTCAGTTGCAGATTGATCTTGCCATACAATTTAAAATAAAAAAAGCTTCAGAGAAATCTGAAGCTTTTTTTCTAGTAAGTAGTCCGTGGGGGAATCGAACCCCCCTTACCAGGATGAAAACCTGGCGTCCTAACCGATAGACGAACGGACCTGCTTTGCTATTGCGGGTGCAAAAGTGCAACAAATTTTAAAATACACCAAATGTTTTTTTAAAGAAAGTGGCAAAATAATACTGTGAATATTCTGCTTAAAAATAATGAGTTGTAAAGAAGTCACTATTTTTTCGATGCATTTGTTTGATTGATAATGGGTTGTTTTATATCGAAAAATGAGTTGACGAAGTTTTTTATCAAATAATGCATTTCAATAAATTTTAAAATTATTTTAGAAATTATTGTTTTTGAAAGAATATGCTTAAATATTTTTCATTGCGTTTCGGACATAAAAACAACAAACACTACTTTTTTAAGTATCTTTTTTACCTTAGAAGCGGAAAAAAATTAATCATCACCTTTCTGAATTATATTCAGTTCCCTATTAAAAGAATTTCTATATTTTTTGATGTATTCAGAAGGTTTCATTCCAAATAATTTTACGAACTGCTGACGGAAATAGCGCTGATCTTCTATACCCACCTGAGGGCCAACCTGCGCAATATTGATATTTTCAGTAAGCATAATGACCGCGGCTCTTCTGATTCTGATAGATCGGATAAAACCATTTACAGTTTGTCCGGAAATTGCTTTAATCTTTTTGTAAAGACTCGAATGGCTCATACCCATTGCAGCAGAGAAACTCTTTAGGTTAAATTCGCTGTTTTCAAGATTGGCTTCGACGATTTCGATACATTTGTCCAGAAATTCCTTGTATTCAAGTGGAACCTTATTTACATTTTCACGAAGGGTTATACTGTCAAGGAAATACTTGCGCAATTGTCCTCTGTTTCTAAGGACAGCATCAACACGGGCCAAAAGTATATTACTGTCAAAAGGTTTGGTTACATAATCGTCAGCTCCTTCAGTGATGCTCTGCAAATGAATATCATTGCTGGTTGTAGCCGTAAGGAGTATCACCGGGATATGACTTGAATCATCATTTTGTTTGATTTCTTTGCATAAGTCCAAACCGTTCATGCCTTCCATAGAAATATCGCTCAGTACAATGTCAGGCATGTGTTTTTGGACCAGTTTCAGTCCTTCAATTCCATTTGCTGCCGAATAAACAATATAATTTTTGGAAAAAAGCTGTACAAGATAATAGTTCATTTCCGGATTGTCTTCCACAATTAACAATACTCTTTTTGTACTTATTAATTCTTCATTTATGTTTTCAGGCTTTGATGGCTGATCATTGTCATTATTTGCGTTTTCAGGCGGCATTCCTTCCAAAAGCTCACCTACAATAGGCGACATTTGCGGATGACTTTCGTTAATATTCATTGCTGTAAAATGGCTTTTTCCTTTTGGAAGTACAATAGTGAACGAAGTACCTTTTCCGACTTTACTTGTACACGTTATTTTGCCATAATGTTTATTCACAAAATACCTGGCAACATAAAGACCAATTCCAAACCCATTACTGCTTTTAGACTGAATCTGTTTGAATTTTTCAAAAATAGTGTCAATATCATTCTCATGAATTCCGCTGCCGGTATCCGATATAATAATAGAAACATCAGCCTCTTTTTCGACTAACTTAATACTTATAGTTCCTTTATTGGGTGTGAACTTGAAAGCATTAGAGATTAAATTAAATAGTGTGATTTCTATTTTTTCATAATCGCCATATATTTCAGTGGGTGTTTTTTCTTCAATAAACTGATAATTTAAGTTTTTAACTGCTGCCATTTGCGTAAAGCTGTCATAGATTTCACGGCAAAGACTATTTAAATTAATCTTGGAAATTTTGAGTTCATCAAGATCTGTTTCTGCTTTTCTGAACAGCAGTAACTGATCTGTGAGGCTCAATAACCTTTTAGCATTTTTATAGGCGAGATTCAGATCAAGATCATCTTCAGGAGTATTTTTTCTGTCAATGGTACTTTTTAGCGGATTTATGATTAAAGACAGCGGAGTGCGCAGTTCATGTGCCATATAGGTAAACATGGAAAACTGTTTTTCAGCATGCTCCTTATCTTTTTTGTGCTCCATACGGGTAAGTTTTATTTCATAGCGAAGTCTTTCCTTGTTTTTATGATAATCTACATAAGCATAAATTGCACCGATTACAGCAATCAGATAAAAGGTATATGCCCACCATGTTCTGTACCATGGCGGAAGGATTTTTACTGTCGCCAGAATTACTTCATTCGTCCAGTTTCCAAAAACATCGGTGGTTTTTACTTTAAAAGTATAAGTTCCTTCTGTTAGTCTGGAATAATTTGCCCTGTTATTTTTTGAGGTATAATTCCAGTCTTTATCCCATCCTTCGAGAAAATAAGCGGTATTGATCTTTTCGGAGTTGACATAATCCAGATAAACAAAATCAAAACTCAATGCCGATTTATCATAAGGAAGCTCGGCTTCGCTTATCATTTCAAGCTTTTTTTCTGTGATATAAGGACTATCCAGTTTTAACGGCTGATTGTTTACCAACAAATCATTTAATAAAAATTTGCCCGTATTTTTTTTGTCTTTGATATTGTCAGGATCAAAAACATTGAATCCGTTTATACCGCCAAAAACAAATTCTCCTGTTGATAGTTTGGTGCTGGAATTCCAACTAAACTGAGTGCCCTGAAGTCCATCAGATATCCCAAAATTTCTAAAAGTATTGTTTTTTGGATTCAGTCTTGAAATCCCGTGATAGGTACTCATCCATAAATTTCCTTTTTTGTCTTCTAAAAGACGAAGTATCGTATTGCTCGAAAGACCGTTTTGTATAGTGTATTTTTTTGAAATACCAGTTTTTCGGTTGTATAAAAGCAGACCGCCTTCTACAGTACCAATCCAAAGATTTTTGTTTTGATCTTCAGTGATGCATCTGACGTTATAATCAGAATGATGGCTTTTTACTATCTTTGTTTTTGGATCTATTTCAAAAAAAGAATTGAATGTTCCGCCCCAGATTTTTCCGTCTTTAGTTTCATGAAGGCAGGTAACATCGCGCAAAGCAGTACTGTAGCAGACAAATTTATTTTGTCTTCTGTCAAATTGATATAATGCTCCGTTATTCGTAACAGCAAGCCACAGCGTTTTTTTAGAATCTAAAAAGAGCAGCCAGGATTCCTGTTCAGCTTTTTTAGTGAATTGATTGTAAATTGAAAAATTCTGAATTGCCTTTGATTTTGGATCAATACGACAGACTCCGCCTTTCCACATAGCCACCCAGATAGCATTATCAGAATCCCTGACGATACTTGTAACAAAATTACTTTGAATTTTTCTGCCGGAAGCTGATGTTGTAGAATACACATCATAAGTATTTTGTTTTCTGTTCCAATATCGCATTCCGGCACCATCAGTACCAATCCAGATATTTTTCTTTTCATCTTCGCAGAAAGAAAGCATGAAGTTTGCGGCAGGATCTTCGTCTTCTTTATTAGTTTGTTGCGACTTGCTTTTAAAATGATTAAAGTCGAGCGGTTTTTTTCCCATCATGCTTACACCCCCACGCAGGGTTCCGAACCACATTTCTCCGTTTTTGCTTTCGAATATATCATAAAGTGACTTACTCTTAAGTAATGAAACAGGACCAGTTGCCTTATATAAAACAGGAGCAGACTGGTTTTTTGTAATAGTATAAAGACCCGTGCCGTCAGTGGCAATCCACAGACGATTCTCTTGTTGAAAAAAATCACGTACAGATGTTTTTTCCGGAAAATAATTTTTAGAATACGTATTCCGGCTCTCATTATATAAGTAAGCACCCTCATCAGAGCCTACCCAGAGTCCTTTATTGGTCAACTTTATACAATTTGCGACTGTGATTTTATTGTTGAGAAGTGTTATTTTATTTGATTCAACATCATATTTGCAAAGACCGGATCCAGTTACAAAAACATAAAATATATTCTTCTTTGTATCATAAGCTATGGATCTGGCTATATAGTTTAATTTTCCATTAAAAGGTATTGCCGTTCCAATTTTATCACCTTCTTTAAAAAGTATGATTGCCTGTTTTGTCGCAACGAGAATAATATTTTGAGAATGTACAGCAATTATTTCGTAAGCAGTAATTTTTAAGGGTTTGGCTTTTTTATCAATTCCAAAATACTTCAATGGAGTAAAACAGGAACGCTCAGCATTAAAAATAACAGGGCCTGCCGTTGTACCTATCCACAAATTATTTTTATTGTCGCCTTCAATACAGCTTATAGCATTTCCCTGAATAGAATTAGGGTCTGTATGGATATGGCGGTAGATCTTAAAGTCATTTCCGTCATATCTGTTAAGCCCGTCAAAAGTTCCAAACCACATATACCCATTTTGATCCTGATATATTGTTGCAACAGAATTATTAGAAAGGCCTGACGAAATATCTAGATGTTTTATTGGGTAATTCTGTCCAAATGTATTTAGAGAAAGTAAAATAACAAGAAGAAAAGACTTTAGCTTATTCATAGATTTTTTTAAAAGCTGTTCTTTCATATACGAAAAATAGAAGAAATGAGATCTGAATCTGGATCAATTTTTTTACATCAATATGGCGAAATCTGCCTATTTTGCGAAAGTAAAGAATTATTATATATTGATAAAAATCGTTGTGTTTTTTAGATTATTTACAAGTTGTGTTTTTATATGTTTTTGTATTGTAAAAGATTAAAAACCGAAGTCTTTTTAGTAAATGTTTAGAAATTATTGATTAAAAAGCGTAACCGCATTGATTATTAATATTTTGTTAAAATAATTGATAGTTCATTTTGTCATTTTTTTAGCACGAAAAACTAATAAGACATGTTTTTTGGGTCTATTCTATGGGTGTTTTTACGAAATTGTCCCCCTTTATAAACGAATTTTTCCCTGTCTTAAGAACTACCTGTGTCCTTAATTTGCAGGGTGAGTTGATAGGCTAAAATTGTTAAATAAATTATGTTTATTTTTCGTTAAAGCACACTAATCACAAACCCAACTCAAACAAAAACAAAATAAAAAAAGTATGAAAAAAATTTACAACAAATTTTTACTTTTATTATTACTTCTTCCTTTTTGTGTTTTCGCTCAGAGCACTGTAAAAGGAGTTGTTCTGGACAAAAGTACCGGACAACCAATACCAGGAGTAAATATAAAGGTATCACAAGGTAATTTAAGCATGAGTACGGATTTTGACGGTAAATTCCAGTTTAGCGGCTTGAAAGAACAAGCTCAAATTACTTTTTCATTTACAGGTTTCATAACTCAGGTTATTACTGTTGGAACCCAAAGAGACATTACTGTAACTCTTGAGGAAGATCCTAATTTACTTGAGGAAGTTGTGGTGCAAGTTGGATACGGTTCTGTAAAAAAGAAAGATGCAACAGGTTCTGTAGTATCACTTTCAACAAAAGATTTCAATAAAGGAAACAACATTACCACAGAAAACCTTCTTAACGGACGTGTAGCAGGTTTATCTATTAATTCTTCTGGTGCTCCGGGTTCCCTGTCAGAAATAAGAATCAGGGGAGGAAGTTCGCTTTTCGCCAGTAACAACCCATTAATCGTTGTTGACGGATTACCACTTGAGGGTTCAACAAATACAGGTTCTGCTTCATTTTTGGCATCTATAAATCCTGCTACTATTGAATCGATGACTGTCTTAAAAGATGCATCAGCCACAGCAATTTATGGATCACGAGCTTCTAATGGTGTTATCATTATTACAACAAAAAAAGGAAGCAATACCTTATCTGTTGATTATAATGCACAATATGCTGCCGGAAAACTTACTAATACAGTAGATGTTTTTAGTGCTGATGAATATCGCAGTCTTATTGCAGACAGAAGGCCTCAGGACTTAGGTAAATTAGGAAACGCAAATACAGACTGGCAAAAAGCCATCTACAGAAATACAGGATCTTTTGATCAGAGTTTAGCTGTTAGAGGAAGTTTATTCGATATTATTCCAACCAGCTTGACTATAGGAAACACCAATCAGGAAGGTTTACGTATAACCAATGAATTTAAAAGAAATACTGTCGGATTAGTAATGAATCCTTCATTTCTTGAAAATACCTTAAAAGTAAAGCTGTCTGCTAATTATGCTTACGAAAAAAACAGATTTACAGATGCTGTAGAAGGAACTGCTATTGGTTTTGACCCTACTCAGCCTATAAGAGTTGAAGGCGCACCATATGATGGTTTTTTTGAATATCTTAATGGTACTGTTGACGGTAACGGAAAACCCCGATTGGATCCAAATGCCGCCAGAAATCCGGTTTCTCAATTACTTAATACAAGGGATATTGCAACCAGTAACCGATTTTTTGGAAACATTGAAGTAGATTATAAACTTTACTTTTTCCCGGATGTAAGAGCAGTTGTAAATGTAGGTTTTGATGAATCTAATGGAGAAAGAAAAAGAAAGGTTAACCCAAATGCAGGTTCGGGCCCAAATATCGACAACATACCTTACGGTGCTAATGAATATACAGATGCTAAAAGACAAAATAAATTATTAGACACTTATTTAGTTTACAATAAAACTTTTGACTCATTAGTATTTGAATTAACAGGAGGTTATTCTTATCAAAGATTTGAAAGTTCAAGATTCGAGACCGGTAATATTTTAGACCCAAATCTACCGTCAACATTCCCTGAGACTACTTTGGATACTGAAACAGTCTTAATAGGATTTTTTGCCAGAACCAACTTAAACTTCAGAGATAAATACTTGTTGACTTTATCTTACAGAAGAGATGGTTCTTCAAGATTTGATAAAGAAAATCGTTGGGGTAATTTCCCTTCTGTAGCTTTTGCATGGAAACTTAAAGAAGATTTCTTTAAAGAAAGCAAAACTTTATCTGACTTAAAATTAAGATTGAGTTATGGTATTACAGGTCAGCAGGATATCCCTGAGCCAAACGGTTACCTTCAAAAATACGAAACAGGAACAGGAAACTCTCAATATTATCTGGGAACTGATCCGGTTACAATCGCACTGCCATACAAACGAACAAATGGTTTGAAATGGGAAGAAACAACTACATACAATGCCGGTATAGATTTTGGATTTTTAGAAAACCGCATTTCGGCAAGTTTAGATATGTATTACAAAGATTCTAAAGATTTATTAGCCAATGTAGCAATCTCAGACGGAAGTAATTTTTCTAACAGGGTATACCAGAATATAGGTAGCTTTACTACTAAAGGAGTGGAACTTACAGTAAATGCAACTGCCATTAAAACTGAAAATTTCTCATGGAATGTTAATTTTAATGCCTCTAAATTTGAAAGAAGAATTAATGAATTAGCTTTTGGTTCCGATATCTTTTTAGGAGACAATATCACAGGAAACGGAAGTACTGCTCAAATTTTCAGAGAGGGATACACTCCATATTCTTTCTACGTATACAAACAATTGTATGATACTGCAGGAAAACCAATCGATGGTGCTTTTGCTGATTTGAACGGTGATAATATCAAGAATGATGCTGATAAATACATTTTTAATAATCCGGATCCGGATGTTATTCTAGGATTTGCATCAAATATGAATTACAAAAAATTCGATTTCTCATTCAATTTAAGAGCAAGTATTGGTAACAATATATTTAATGGAATGGATGCTTCAAGAGCACAATATAACGGTTTGATAAGTAATGGAATTTTAAGTAATATTCCAACTCAGGTAAAAGAAACTAACTTTCAGACAACTTCTAATGTTGTAATGTCTGATATTTATGTGGAAAATGCTTCATATTTAAAAATGGACAATATTTCATTAGGATATACTTTTGATAAAGTCATAAATGAAAAAGTGTCTTTAAGATTATCAACTGGGGTTCAAAACGTTTTTGTAATTACAAAATACAGTGGTTTAGATCCTGAAATTACAAATAACGGTGTTGATAAAACTATTTATCCAAGACAACGCACTTTCTTGTTCGGGGCCAACCTTAAATTTTAATAAAATGAAAAAGTATATAATAACTATTATAGCATTAGCTACCGTTTTTCATTCTTGTACGGATGACATGAATGTTGTTTCTGAAGATGATGACGTACTTTCAGCTGATGTTTTATTTTCTACTCCGCAAGGGTATCAAAAAGCGTTAGTAGGGGTATATGGAAACCTTAGTCTTACAGGAACTCAGGGACCTGTTTTTTCTTCATTAGAAGGTTTAGCTGCCGGAACAAGCCAGTATGTAAGATGTTTACTGAACTTGCAGGAACTGACAACAGATGAAATGATATGGAGTTATGAAAATGACGAAGGAACTGCAGAATTACAAAGAAGTATATGGACAGCTGCAAATCCTGTTATTTTAGGAATGTATAGCCGAACAATGGCTTCTGTAGCTTATGCCAATGATTTTTTGCGTGAAAGTACACCTGAAAAATTAAGAGCAAGAAATATTACAGATGCCGCTGCTGTAGCGGAAATTGAACTTTACAGAAAAGAAGTTCGCGTTTTAAGAGCTTATGCATATTATAATATGATGGATCTCTTTGGAAAAGCGCCTATGTATACAGAAAATGATCCTTTAAATTTTGCAGGACCTGAGTATGACAGAAAACAATTGTTTGATTTTATCGAATCAGAATTAAAAACTGTTTTACCAGATTTAAAACCGGCAAGAACCAATGTATACGGTAGATTAGACCAGTCTATGGCACGTATGATCCTGGCAAAAATATATTTGAATGCTCAGGTATATACACAAACCAACCGATTTGATGATTGTATTACAATGTGTAACGAAATCATTGCAGGTGGATATACGCTTAAACCGAAATATCTGGAAAACTTTATGGCTGATAACCATACCTCTGAAGAAATGATTTTCACTATTCAGTCAGATGGAATTGCAACTCAAAACTGGGGAGGTACAACCTTTTTAATTAATGGTCAAATAGGACTATTAGAAAATAATGGAGGAGACTTTGGAACTAAGGGCTGGGGAGGTGCAATTCGTATCAGAAAACAATTTGTACAAAAATTTGACGGTGCAGAATTCAGCCAGGATGACAGAAATACTATCGGAACAGGTACTGAAAATCAAACAAGAACAATAGATATTGCGGATATTAGTGTGAATTCGCAAGGATATATTTTATCTAAATTCTCTAATAAAACTTCTGCTGGGGTTAATGGAAAACATGGTGAATTTTCGGATACTGATTTTCCATTATTCAGGTTAGCGGATGTTTACCTAATGTACGCAGAAGCTACCTTAAGAGGTGGAAATGGTACCATTGCCCAATCACTTGTTTATGTAAATAACCTGAGAGAAAGAGCCAATAATAACGCTACAACAGCAAACATTACGGCAAGCGAATTAAACCTGCAATTTATAATCGATGAAAGAGCACGCGAGCTGCACTGGGAAGGTCATAGAAGACAGGATTTAATCCGTTTTGGATTATATACGGGAGGAACTTACAACTGGGCATGGAAAGGAAATGCTGCAAGAGGAATTTCAATTGCTTCTTTCAGAAGACTATTTCCAGTTCCTCAGGCAACATTGGGAGCTAATAAAAACTTAACTCAAAATACAGGTTACTAAAAAATCCTTTTTTAAAAATATAAAAGATAAAAAAATGAAAAATATTTATAAAATTTTTATTGCTGTAGCGATACTTGCAGGATTATGGTCTTGTGAAAACGAAGAAAATTTAATGATTTTAAAACCTCAGGAAGCAGCTTTCTCAATCATTACACCAGAAGGTGGTTCTGAAATTATTCTTAATGAAGCTACTCCAGCCAATACTGCCCTTACTGTAACCTGGGAAAAAGTAAGTTACGGAACTCCAACTGTTGTAACTTACATTGTTCAACTTGCAGCACATGATACTGAATTTGCAGCACCTGTTGATGTTACATCTTCAACTTCGACTTATTCTACCATTGATGTTGCGGAACTTAATACAAGAGCTTTGGAACTTGGATTAGCGCCAAATGTTGAAAGCTCGATTGATGTAAGGATTAAAGCGACTGCAGGAGTAGCAAATGCTGAACCTAAATACTCAGATGTTATCACCATTTCAGTAACCCCATACGGAAGTTTAGAAATACCTGTTGAAACTTTGTATTTAGTAGGTGATGCCACTGCAGCAGGCTGGAATCTTAACAACGGTAATATGCCGCTTTTTACAGATCCTAATAATAATACAAAACATTATTATACTGGATATTTTAAAGCACATGCAGACGGGTTTAAATTACTAGGAAAAATTGATTCATGGTTGCCTGCCTATGGTCATGACGGAACCGCAGTGGTAAAAAGAACATCTTTTGAACAAAATGATCCAAGCAGTTTCCCAATTCCTACTGATGGTTATTATACTTTCGAAGTTAATACTCAGGATTTAACATATAAACTTGCTGACTACACTGGATCAACTGCAACTACCTATAGCGAAATTTTTTATTCAGGCAGCACTATTAGCGGAGATGACAATAATTGGAGCGAACATATCGCTTTGACAAAATCAACATTTAATCCTCACATCTGGAAAGCTTCAGGTCAAACCTTAAAAGAAGGAAATATGAAATTCCATACTGATGGATGGGCTAAAGAATGGGGAAATAATGGTGGAAACATATTTGTTAAAGCAGGAAAATATGATATTTGGTTTAACGATTTAGATGGGCGTTATACTTTCATCAAAGTACAATAAATCAATAAAATAAGTATAAGCCTCAAATTCCTATTATTTGAGGCTTATTATTCCTCTTTTTTAAAATTATATTTAAAAAAAAACAAAAAGTTATACGTACTGGGGTGCTATTTTAAAAAGTTAATTTTTAATAACTACTTTACATATGGCGATAAAAAACTTACATATATGAAAAAACATATAAAATTTCTTGGTTTGCTTGTAATAACAGCAATTCAATTTTCTTGCTCAGGCGACGATGACAAAGCTCCAGGTGTTGCTCAGCCACCTGCCGATGATACTTTTATCAGAGCTTCTGATATTTCTTATCTTCCTGAGATGGAGGCTGTTCAAACGAAGTTCTACAATAATGGCAAGGAAGAAGACATGCTTACAACACTTAAAAATGCTGGTTGTAATACAGTGCGAATCCGTTTATGGAAAAAACCTGTGAATGGCCGTTCTGGTCTTGCTGAAGTGAAAGCTCTGGCAGAAAGGTCAAGAAGAGCAGGTCTTAGAGTTTGGTTAACTGTACATTACTCTGATCACTGGGCAGATCCGGGTGTTCAGACAACTCCTGTAGAGTGGAAAGACTTATCTTTTGACGATTTAAAAACTGCCGTTACAACTTACACAGAAACAATCATTAAAGAAATCAATCCTGATATTATTCAGATCGGAAACGAAATCAACAGCGGATTGCTTTGGCCACAAGGACATTTAATAGACAATGAGCAACAATGCATTGCTTTATTGACAGCTGCAAGCCAGGCTGTTCGTGCAAAATCAGCAAATGCAAAAATCATGATTCATTATGCAGGTATAAATGGAGGTGGTACTGATTGGTTTTTCAACAAAATGAAAACTATCGATTATGACTATGTAGGATTATCATATTACCCTATGCATCACGGAAAAGATCTGACTGAAGTAGCCTCTACAATTGATGCCCTTGGAGAAAAATATGGTAAAAAAGTCGTGATTGCAGAAACATCTTATCCTTTTACATTCTTATATAATGATTTTACGAACAACATTATAGGTAATAATACACAAATAATACCTGAATATCCGGCAACTCCTGCAGGACAAAAGGCTTTTGTTCTTGCTGTAAGAGCTTCGGTTGAAGCGTCAGAACATGGACAAGGATTTGCTTACTGGGGTGGAGAATGGGTTGCTTTTAGAGGAAAACAATCTGCATATGGTTCTACTTATGAGAATCAGGCGTTGTATAGTTTTGATAATCAGGCTTTATCAGTAATGCAGGCTTTCGCCAGGTAATAAAGCATGAAAAAGCATTTTAAAATAGTACCTTTTTTGCTTGTCATAACACTTGTATTTACTTCATGTAAAACAAAAATGGCAAGTAAAGAAGGTTCTTTTTCTAAAGGAGCCGATGTGGGCTGGTTACCACAAATGGAAGCAACAGGCTATAAGTTTTATGATGCAGATGGTTCTGAAAAGGATTGTCTGCAATTATTAAAAGACAGAGGAATCAATTCCATTCGTTTGCGCGTTTGGGTAAATCCCAATACTGATAAAGCCAGCGGGCACTGTAGTCCCCAAGAAACAGTTGTCATGGCGGTTCGCGCGCAAAAGATTGGAATGCGTATTATGATCGATTTTCATTACAGCGATTCGTGGGCTGATCCCGGCAAGCAAAATAAACCTGCTGCATGGGCAAAACATTCTTTTCCGGAATTGTTGACCGATGTGTACAATCATACCTATGATGTGCTGAAACTGTTAAAAAAAGCAGGAGTAACTCCGGAGTGGGTTCAGGTTGGAAATGAAATTCCAAGCGGAATGCTTTGGCCGGAAGGACATACAGATAACTTCGCTCAACTGGCGCAATTGCTCAATAAAGGATATGAGGCTACAAAAGCAGTAGATTCAAAAATTAAAGTTATCGTGCATCTGGACGAAGGAAACAAAAACGAAAAATTCAGGTGGTTTTTTGACAAAGCAACAGAACTGAATGTAAAATACGATGTAATTGGTCTTTCATATTATCCGTTTTGGCTAAAAACCGATTATAAGGAAAACATCGCTGATTTGGAAAATAACCTAAAAGATATGGCTTCCCGTTACAATAAAGAAGTAATGGTGGTTGAAGTCGGTGGTGATTATACATTACAACAAAACACCAAAGAACTGCTTGAAGCCACAATAAAAGCCGTGAAAAATGTACCGGATAATAAAGGATTAGGCGTTATTTACTGGGAGCCTCAAGGTGCGAAAAGCTGGAGCCAATATCAGCTAAATGCATGGCAGGAGAACGGAAAACCGTCACCGGCTCTGGATGCTTTCAAAAATTAGAATTTTAAATAAAATTTACTATTAAGATCAAGTTGGTTAAGTTCAGCTTAATTTTCTTGACAATTCTTAACTTCATATCTTAATGGTGAAAAAAATAAACAGAAAATGAAATTAATTTTTAGATCAATCCTATTCTTATTTCTGCTGATTTTTTTGTCAGGAAAAATGATGTCACAGACTGTTGTTTTAAAAGATAACTGGCGTTTTTCTAAGGAAGTAAAAGAAGATGCTTTTGCTGTAGGTTTTGATGCTTCCAAGTGGGATAAAGTCAGTGTGCCTCATGATTGGGCAATTTACGGCCCTTTTGATAAAGAATGGGATAAGCAGGTTTCGGCAATTGAACAAAACGGAGAAAAAATCCCAACTGAAAAAACAGGCCGTACCGGTTCGCTTCCGCATATTGGAACAGGCTGGTATCGAAATACATTTACTATTCCGGAATTTAAAAAAGGAAAAAAAGCACTCCTTGTTTTTGAAGGCGCTATGAGTGAACCTCAGGTTTTTTTAAATGGAAAACAGATAGGAAAATGGGGATATGGCTACAGCTATTTTTCTATTGATATCACCAATGAACTTGTTGTTGGTAAAGAAAATTTATTGGCTGTAAAACTCACAAATATGCCATTTTCTTCAAGATGGTATCCGGGAGCCGGTCTTTACAGAAAAGTTAGTGTTGTTGTAAGTGAGGAAGAACGTTTTGCCCAATGGGGTACTTTTATTACCACTCCGGACATGAAAGACAACAATGCTGTTGTCGATATTAAAGCAGAGTTTCATGGTAGTAACGTATCAATGGAAACCCAAATAAAGGATGCCAACAATAAGGTAATAGCAACACAAAAAAATACTGAAACAAAGGATGGTAAATTCCATCAGACAATTTTAGTTGGCAAACCTAATTTGTGGAGTCCTGAAACGCCTTATTTGTACACAGCGGTAACCAAATTATATGCAGCAGACGGAACTTTAAAAGACGAGCAAAATATAAAATTTGGTATCCGATTTATTAAATATGAACCTCATGTAGGATTCAGTCTTAACGGAAAAATAACCAAATTCAAAGGAGTTTGTCTTCATCATGATTTAGGGCCTCTTGGTGCAGCTATAAACAAAGCGGCACTTAAAAGACAATTGACGATTCTAAAAGATTTAGGATGTAATGCGATTCGCAGTTCTCATAATATGCCTTCTTTTGAACAGCTTGAACTGGCTGACGAAATGGGTTTTATGTTTCTTGCAGAAAGTTTTGATGAATGGGCAAAGCCAAAAGTAGAAAACGGATATCATCGTTTTTTTAGTGAATATGCTGAAAAAGACATAGTAAATCTAGTAAGAGCCACGCGAAATCATCCTTGTATCGTAATGTGGAGTTCAGGAAATGAAGTTCCGGATCAATGGGGAGCTGAAGGCGTAAAACGTGCCAGATGGCTGCAGGATATTTTTCATCGTGAAGACCCAACAAGACCTGTGACTGTTGGTATGGATCAGGTAAAAGCAACTATGGAATCTGGTTTTGGGGCTTTGCTGGATATTCCGGGATTAAATTACAGGGTTCATCTTTATGAAGAAGCGTATAAAACATTTCCACAGGGATTTATATTAGGTTCTGAAACGGCTTCAACAGTAAGTTCAAGAGGTATTTATAAGTTCCCTGTTGTAAAGGAGAAGAATAAACAATACCCTGATTTTCAGAGTTCGTCCTATGATCTTGAAGCTTGTAGCTGGTCCAATGTTCCGGATGAAGATTTTGTATTACAGGATGATAAACCGTGGGTTATTGGAGAATTTGTGTGGACAGGTTTTGATTATTTAGGAGAACCGACGCCTTATGATGAAAAATGGCCGTCAAGAAGTTCTTATTTTGGAATTTCAGATTTAGCAGGACTTCCTAAAGATCGTTTTTATCTGTACAGAAGCAGATGGAATACGAAAGATAAAACCCTTCACATTTTGCCACACTGGAACTGGAAAGGAAGAGAAGGAGAGATCACGCCGGTTTTTGTTTACACGAGTTATGACAGCGCAGAGCTTTTTGTAAACGGAAAAAGCATGGGAGTGCAGAAAAAAAATAATTCAACTCCGCAAAACCGTTATCGATTAATGTGGAATGATGTGAAATATGAGCCAGGAACAGTAAAAGTGGTAGCTTTTGATTCCAATGGAAAAAAAGCTGCCGAAAGTGAGGTTAAAACAGCCGGTGATCCTTATAAAATTGTGCTCAATGCAGATCGTAAAACAATCAAGGCGGATGGAGAGGATATTTCTTTTGTAACTGTTTCGGTAGTAGATAAAAATGGAATTCCATGTCCTGTAGCAGATAATGAACTGCAGTTTAAAGTAACCGGAGCTGCAACCTACAGAGCTGCATGCAATGGTGATGCAACATCTTTAGAGATATTTCATCAGGATCATATGAAGCTTTTTAGCGGTAAATTGGTGGTTTTAGTTAAGACAATCGAAACAGCAGGTGCAATCCAGTTAGAAGTAACAGGTAAGGGGCTTCAGAAAGGGAAAATAAATTTGAAGTCAGAACGCTAATTAATTTTCTGCAAATATTTATTTTACAAAATGAATTAACTTTATTGAATCATACAACAAAGCCTGAGAATTATGTTCTCAGGCTTTTTTTTTTATTGTCTAAAGGAAAATACGTTGCCAGTAGATTCAAAGTAGTTTCATAAATTGTTTTACGTCTCACTTTTGCAAGTAACCAGCACAAGAAACTCATAATTAGAATATCTTTCGGACCGTTTTGTGCTGTCATTATAAAATCTTCTACTGCTTTTTCAAATTTTTGGGTCTGTATGATTTCAGGTTTGATAACATATTGTTCTGCAAACAAAAGATATTGAACCACACGTTCTTCATTTACCGTTAAAAGATATTTTTTATAACGTCTCTTAAAACTTTTTATACGGGATAAAGCCAGTTCTGTGTTGTCTTGTTGAGCGTGCAGAAGGATTTCAATGAGACACTTTTTTATTGTCCAGTCAATTCCCATCTTTTTTTCGTACCAGCTGTCTGTATGGTTTAATTTTGCCATTTCTTTTAGGGCATTACGTCCGGCATTCTGCTGTATATAAAAAACGGTAAGCATAATTCGAAGGTCGTTACTTTCGTTAGGATCTGCTTTTTTGTTTGAAGAAAGGGCTTTTTCTGCAATTTCTATTGCTTTTTGGGCATTACCAAGATAATTTTCATTAAAAGCTAATAATAAAAAATACCTGAGAGAGAATCGCTCATAATACTTTCCGGATTGTTTTTGTAATTCTGCAAACATCAAATTGAGATAACTCAAAGACTCGGTAAACTGACCATTCCTAAAATAGAAATTAGCTATAAAATATAAAATGTAGATATGATAGTACAAATTCCTGTCTGTCAGATCGGTTTTTTTGCTAATGAACCGATAGCTTTTAAGAACAAAAGGCTGTATAAGGGAGAAGTTGTTGTTTATGGAAGCATATTCGTTGGCGATAAATAATATTTGATACAGTGATTTAAAAGTCAGTCCCTGTTTCAAAGAGATTCCATGTGCTTCAATAGTATTTTTTATAAGGGATTGAAAATCGGTTATTCGGCCTTCATGATAAATAGCCGCAAGTTCCCGACGCAAAACAGCATAACCTAAATTGAGATGTTCTTCATGTTCTAACTGCTTTTTGTTTGTTTTAAATTTTTCTATTATTTTTTCGATTGGCTCTGACAGATTGAAATGTGCAAATTGTATCTGAGTCAGATAAATTTCATTAAGAAGACTAAAATGTTCTATATTCAAAGCAATATCTTCGGCCTTTGCCAGACATTTGAAAGCTGTTTTTATAAGTTTATGTTCAAAAAACAACCGGCTTACCACAATAAGGCGAAGTACAGCATTTTCTTGTGAAGTATCATTTTCAAAACTTCGGTTAGCTATGAAATCAATCATGTTGTCATAAAGCCTTTTTCTGAGAGCATGATAAGCATCGATACTTTTTTTATCTTTTAAATTCTTTTTGTTTGATTTTATATCATCAGTTTTTAAAGAATTAAATAATGCTACATTTCCTGTGTCTTTACGCTTATTCTTTTTTGAAAGATACTGTATAAATGCTATTTTTTCAGCTTCATTCATCGTATTTGCTACTTCCTGTAGTGCATTCATAAATATGTTTTTGCTGGGATAAAAGTAATAAAATGTATTTTTATATCATCAGTTTTTTTGATAAATTGATTTTCATAGTTCCTGTTTCATGCTGATATTTGCTTCATAATTATAAAAACATAAAAATTATGGAACCGCTAAAATCAAATGAATCAAACAACAATTCAGAATCAAAAAACGCAAAATTTACTAACGGGTATCCTGTAAAGCCAAGTGCAGCTTTTGTGGGAGCATCCTGGATGACGTTACTTATTGGTATCACTTCCTATTGTATAGGTCTTTATAATTCGGATATGGCTTACAACGAGAAAGGATATTATTTTACAATTCTTCTCTTCGGACTTTTCTCTGTAATATCAGTGCAGAAAAGCGTACGTGACAAACTGGAAGGAATACCCGTAACCGATTTGTATTATAGCCTCAGCTGGTTTAGTACCATTGCAGCTGTAGTATTGCTAATAATAGGTCTTTGGAATGCTGATTTACTACTAAGCGAAAAGGGATTTTTTGGAATGTCTTTTGTATTAGGAATGTTTTCTGCCCTTGCTGTGCAAAAAAACACCCGTGATCTTAAACAATTTGAATCGGCTACTATATAATTTTTAGCGGGGAGCCTCATTACTGTTACAGAAATGTACAGTTTTGGGGTTTTTCTAACTTTTAGTAAAACAAAAAAAGCTCCGGATTTCTCCAGAGCTTTGAAATTTCAAATTATTTATAAACTTCTTTTAATTCCTAATTCAAGCCCGCGTAATTCGGCTAAACCTCTTAAACGACCAATGCCTGAATATCCCGGATTTGTTTTTTTCTTCAGATCATCCAGCATCTGGTGGCCGTGATCAGGTCGCATGGGAATAACTCTGCCTGTTTGTTTTTCTATCTTTACGATAGATTTCACCACTTCGTACATATCCACATCTCCTTCTAAATGGTTAGCCTCATAGAAATTTCCTTCCTCATCGCGTTGTGTGCTTCTTAGGTGGATAAAATTCATTTTTTCACCATTGCGGTCAATCATTCCTGATAAATCATTTTTGGCAATTACACCATAAGATCCTGTACACATACAGAATCCATTTGAAGGAGAATCAATAGCATTTAGCAACTGCACTAAGTCAGCTTCTGTACTTACGACTCTTGGCAATCCTAAAATCGGATAAGGAGGATCGTCTGGGTGGATTGCCATTTTTACGCCCACACTTTCAGCTACCGGTACAATTTCACGAAGGAAATAATATAAATGTTCTTTTAGTTTATTGGCATCAATGCCATCATAATCTTCAAGTACTTTTAGGAAATCCTCTACGGTATAAGATTCTTCTGCACCTGGCAGTCCAGCAATGATGTTTTGCTGTAATTTTATTTTATCAGCATCAGTCAGTTTTTCAAAAGTTGCTTTTGCTTTTGCTTTTTGTGCATCTGTATACGTTTCTTCTGCTCCCGGGCGTTTTAGAATGAATAATTCAAAAGCAGCAAATTCATTGATATCAAAACGCAAAGCTTTAGAACCATCAGGCATTTCGTATGACAAATCGGTTCTGGACCAGTCTAAAACCGGCATGAAATTATAACAGACAATATGAACACCGCAGGCTGCCAGGTTTTTGATACTTTGTTTATAGTTTTCTATGTATTTCAAATAATCACCTGTTTGTTTTTTGATATCTTCATGCACCGGAATACTTTCTACAACTGAAAAAGTCAATCCGGCAGCCTCTACTTCATTTTTCCGTTTCATGATTTCATCAACTTCCCACACCTGTCCATTTTTGATGTGGTGTAAGGCAGTCACAATTCCGGTAGCTCCGGCTTGTCTGGCATCAGCTAATTTTACCGGGTCATTCGGCCCGTACCATCTCCATGTTTGTTCCATAATTATTCTTAATTGTTTTTAAATACTTTTCGCCGCAAAACCTCCATCAACTTTGATAATAGTCCCTGTAACGAATTTGGACATATCACTGCACAAGAAAAGCAATACCCCGTCTAAATCTTCAGGAGCACCAAAGCGTCCCATCGGAGTATGATTAATAATTGCGATTCCTCTTGGGGTTAATTCTCCTTCTGGAGTAAGTAGTAAAGCTCTATTTTGTTCCCCGATAAAAAATCCCGGCGCAATAGCATTTACCCGGATTCCTTCTCCGTATTTAGAAGCCAGTTCTACAGACATCCATTTTGTAAAATTATCAATTGCCGCTTTAGAAGCTGAATACCCAACGACTCTTGTTAAAGGGCGTTCTGCAGATGCCGAAGAAATATTGATAATAATACCGTTTTTTTGCTTTGCAAAGATTTCAGAGAATACTTGTGTAGGCAAAATAGTGCCGATGATATTGAGGTCAAGAACTTTTTGTAAATGATCTTTTTTTAAATCATAAATAGCTTCATCCGGTCCAATAGTAGCGCCAGGCATATTACCGCCGGCAGCATTAATAAGGATATCAAGACGGCCATATTTTTGACTAATAAGATCACGAACTGCTTCCATTTCTTCCTGGTTTAAAACATTACCTTTTACGGCAAATGCTTTTCCACCCTTACTTTTTATGCTGTCAACAGTAATTTGGGCTTTTTCAAGAGTACGTCCTAAAATTACTGTGGTCACCCCATTTTTGGCTAATACTTCTGCCATATTACTTCCTAATACACCAGCACCACCTGTAACAAGTGCTATTTTTCCTTCCAGATTAAATATTGAATTCATTTTATTATTTATTTAGGCTTTCTTGATTACTTTTTTGTTTGATTAGCAAATAGTTTGGAAGCACTTTTTTTGTTAAGTTTTATGTACGAATGCTTTTTTATTAACTCGTGTACGAACACGGTTGCTTGCAAATGTATAAAAAACTTATTTTAAAAAGCATCTTTGATAATTAAAATCAGTAAATTAGAAAATGAATAAAAATTTATAACAGCACTGTAAAATATTTACAGATCACTGTTCGGACTGGCATGAAGGAATCTATGAAAACGCAGAATTACCAGTATCTGACTATTAGTATAAATAAAGAATGTAAACTGAACACCGAAAAAGAAGAACAGAAATAACAATGCTGCATCATTCTGTAAATTGATGGCTATACTTTTAAATTACGTTAAAAAAAACTTATATTTAAATTCTACAAGACGCCACAGAACCTAAATTAGTTAATTATATAATATGATCAATTTCAAAAGAATATATGTATTAGTTCTATTTACTTTTATTTCATATGGATATCCGCAGCAGTTTGTTAAACCTGATAATTCCAAAATCAATTACACAGGCAGGGTAGATGTTAAAGCGGACTCTACTATGTTTTACTGGCCTGGGACTACAGCCGGGATAACCTTTAAAGGATCAGGGGTTTCAGTAAAAATCAAGTCTTTTAAAGAGAAAGCATTTTTTTACGCCATAATAGATAAAGATGATAAAAAGCCTTTTAAGTTTGAAACAGATAATACCCTTAGAACGATAAATATAGCAAAAGATCTTGGTCCGGGTACCCATACACTAGAAATATATAAATTATCAAATTCTACATCAGTTAATGTATTTTATGGATTTGAGCTTTATGGACAAACAAAATTATTGAAGAATGAAGACAATCGCACCAGAAGAATTGAATTCTACGGGAATTCAATTACAGCCGGACATGGAGTAGATGTCCAGGATGGAGGGAGAGATACTGGTGTTCCGGAAGATTTCAATAACTATTATACTTATGCTGCTATAACAGCAAGGCACTATAATGCTAAACCTTTTATTATTGCCCGTAGCGGCATTGGAATTACGGTAAGCTGGTTTCCTGAAATTATGCCTGAAACATACAATCGTACAGCACCGCTAGATTCTTTAAGTAAATGGGATTTTAAAAAGTATACACCGGATATTGTAGTAATTAACCTCTTTCAAAATGATTCCTGGATTGTAAACAGGCCAGAACATGAACAGTTTAAACGAAGATTTGGGACAGAGAAACCATCAGAAACCTTTATAATTCACGCGTATGCAAATTTCGTTCGTTCAATTAGAAGCAAATATCCATCCGCTAGTATAATTTGCGCTTTGGGTAATATGGATGCTACCAGATCTGGTTCAGAATGGCCGGGATATATTCAAAAAGCCGTTGATCAATTATACGATAAAAAAATATATACGTTAGTTTTTCCCTACAAAGAAAGAGGTAACCATCCCAATAGAAAAGAACAGGAAGCAATGTCAAAACAGCTGATTGAATTTATTGATCGTAATATAAAATGGTAAATATTGAACTAACACGTAAAAAAACAAATTAAACATATAAAAAAAGCTTCAGAGAAATCTGAAGCTTTTTCTTAGTAGCCCTGCCCGAACAAATGTCGAACTTTTTTGTAGAAGATTTGGAGCGATTAATATGGTGTTTAGCTTGAGTAATCTAATACTATGAGACATAAAACATTTGATTCTTTATACTCAAGATTTATTGTACCTGAACCGTTGCAGTTGTTTCGAATACTTCGCCAAATTTTTTGAAAGTTTCTCTCGCAGCATCTACTGCTTTTGCAATATCGGATTCTGTTTTTGGTAAAATATTTAATGCTGCAGTAAACGAAGCCCATTTTAATCCGGATTCGGAGCCATAGCCACTAAAAAATGAAAATCCCTTTTCGATACCTTTCTTTTGTAACATTTGTACAATGTATGGTCCGCCCATAATAGAACCTTCAAGCACATATAAAGCTCCCATTGCCTGTATAGCATCTTTTATTTCAGTTGCTGTGGCATTTGGTAATTTGTCGATGCTGCCACCCAGTTCTTCAATATCTGCTTTGATGTAGGATGAATTACGACGTTCATTATAGTCCGTCAATACAGTATTGATGTAAGGTGCTATTGCTTTTTCAACTGTATTAAAATAAGCATAAAAGCATTTTAGCAATTCTACATAATCTTCGTTATTACTGATATTCTTAATACGAAGTACTACTTTTTTCTCCGTTTCCTGATGGCCTTCTTTTGTGGCTTCTTTAATTTGTGTGCTTAACATATTGTTTTTATTTTAATTTGTTTTGTGGTCAGGTATAGATTAGATACGTATAAAAGATTCTTTCTATACTTTATTTTTTAATTTGAACTTAATAAAATCTTCAGCAAAGAAAACCTTAAAACCACTATTTTTTAGATAGTGGTTTTAAGTTGTATTTTATTCTGTTACAGTAAGCTCTGGAGACACCCTTGTTTCGGCTAAATTTTCATCTATAAAAAACAGCCTGTTATATATACCCGCTGGTGTACCAACCGGCACCTTAAAAGTAGCTGTATATGCCGTACGGGAAACAATTTTTATAGGACGACGTGTACCATTAGTACCTATTGAAATAAATAGATTTTTACCTGTATCCAGTTTTGTTCCACGAATACTAAACGTATCGCCTCCTTTTAGTGTAAATTTTGCAGGATGCCATCTTGAAATTTCTACAAGAGTAGGCGCAGTAACTGTAAAATTAAACAAATCTTTTTCCAGAGATTGCCTTAAAACATACTCTCCGTTTTTAACACGGACATCGTATTTTCCTACTGGCATATTAGTAGGCAGGTAAAAATAAATGCCATAACCATTAAAAGGATTAATTCCAGTACCTGTACCCAAATATACAATTTCACAATCGTATTCCTTGGTTTGATCTGATTCCGAAACCAGATAAACTCTGGTTTGCTCTAAATTAAACCATAAATGATCTGTTAAAGTTCCATAACCACCTGAAATGCTTGCCCATCCCCCTAAAGTACCTGTAGTAATTCCAAGTCTAAATGATTTAGGCTGAGGCTGACGGAAATCAACTTGTAGGGTATATTGTTTAGTAGTACCAGCTTCAGAAGTTACCGTATATTTTTCGCCCGTTTTAAATGGGATTTCAACAGTGGCTTTAGGGCTAACTACAGCTTTATCGGCTAATTCAATAGCAGGTGTAATGGTTTCAGGCATCTCATGATAACTTACCCAAAGTACTTTAATAGTATCATTTACTATGGCAGCCTGTATAGGTTCCTGATCCTCAAATGCCTGAATAGTAAAACTTTTGATAACAGCATCACCAGATACATAAGTGGTGTTGTATTCGGTATCGCAGGAAGTCATAAGGGCTAAAGCAGCTACGCAAGCGGTTATACAAGAAAAAAAGGTGTTTTTATATTGATTCTGTTTCATTTTATTTTAATTAAAGAGTTAAGTAATTACAACAGTTTGTAATGTACTTTGATATTGTAAACATTCATTATTAGTGTAATTCGTAATTGTTTTTTAACATATAAGTCATAGTTAGTAAGTCAAAAGTTGAAAGTCATAAAGTCAAAAGGAATACATACTTTATATTTAATATTTAATACTTTCGACCTTTAACTTTACGACTTCTCCCGATAGCTATCGGGGCTTCTTATTTATAACCGAAATAAATTATTTGTTCTAAAAAAAGGAGCAGTCTTTTTTTATTAATTTTGCAGGCTTAAACTAAAGCCTGTTATTTTTTTTAAACTATACGGGCGACGGTTTGTGAAACTTTTATTGCCCGAATTCCAGTTCGGGCATTTTTATATTACAATACTTTGGTATACGTATAACTTACAGTACCAAAAACAGAAGCACCATGTGTAGGTACTATACTTGTTATCTCTACTAAATAAGCATCAGTTATATCACCATTTGTTTTTGTTGGATCAGAATATGCTGTAGCTGCGGTATGAAAGTCATCTCTCCAGATCACTACTTTTTTAGTAATCGTGATAACGCGGGTAGTAGAATTATATGTATAAAAACCTACTGTACCAAAATCTAGTCCATAAGCAGGACCAACAGCACCTACTACATTTTGAGGTATAAAACTGCCACAAGAAGGATCTACACCAATAGTACCTGTATTTAAGTTTTTTACATCAATTCCGGCAGCAATAGTACTCCAGCCATTTGTTGTACATGTAGCATTAGGTGCTACAACACCTACATACCAGCCTGCAGTAGTAGGACGGATACCGCTACCATAGATACCTTCAAACTGTACACTTACTAAACCTATTGTTTTAGCAGTAGGTGTCCAGTCACAGTAGTTTCCGGTAAGTCCTCCTGTAATTCGGTTTACCACTACATTATCAGCTACCGGAGTACAATCAGCTGCTAATAGTTTTGCCGTTTTAGATTGATTGCTTACAGTTGATTCATTGGACAAGGCACTGCTCTGTACCTCCTCGTTTACGGAGTTGTTTTCACATGAAATAAAGAACATTGCGGCCATTAAAGACATTGATAAAATTATTTTTTTCATAATTTAAAATTTATAATTAAATACTATTTATAATGCCGCCCGATAGTTATTATTTTTATCTTTTAGTAAAAGGTTACAGGATAGGTCATTTTTTTTATAACACCATAACTTTCAATTTGTAACCAATATTTTTTTTGTTTATCGGCAACAAATGCATTATGAACCTCCAGATTAGGAATTACGGCTATAAACGTTAAATACATACTGGCACTTGATGTTTCATCCATAGTATAGTTTAATACTTTAGTGCCATTTTCATCCAAAAGGTATAACTTAGTTACAGCTCCGGATGGCAGTATATTGACACCTGTTACAAGTACAGATGATGTACCAATTTTTGAAGTTACGGTTGCAGTTGACAACTCATTTAAAACCATATCTGGGTATTGTATTACTACATTTAGTTTATACTTAGCTGTAGTACCATCTGTCGCTGTAACGGTATATTCAAAAGGTTTATCACTAAATACGGGAACCAGTTCATCAGCTTTAGGAGAAATAGTAGTTCCCTGAGGCAGTTCTATGGCAACTTCCATAAACTCCAGTTGGTAATAAGCTGGTAAATATGCTGTAATGGTTTTAGCTTCATCATTAACAGCACTGTAAATAGCATGTTTTTGTCCAGGATTGGTTATTTTATAACTCAGGATTTTGTTTTTAGTCTGGTCAGTTGTAATCTCTGTAACATCTTCTTCTTTAGTACAGCTCCAGAAGCATAAAACTCCAACTACTAAAAAAGCATTACGTATTAATTTATTTTTCATTTTACTATTTTTATTTAGTGATAAGATTGATGTATACTATTTATACTCTAAAAGAAAGTTATTAACCTTTTAAGATAAAAACCACCAATTTTAAAGGCTTTTAATTCAATTTATTTCTTGATTTCAAATTTTGTACTCCCTTTAGGAACTAGTACATATTCAAATGTAAAATACATTTTAGGTGCTGCTCTTGTAAAATCTTTTCGTTCGAAAATATTTTTATAAACCGATATCATTTTTATTTTGGCATAATCACCTTTGGCTGTTTTTACAATTATGGTACGGGCAGGAATCGTTTTACCAGATGTAAGAGTAAGCGGCTCTCCCAGAGCGTAGGCTATATGTCTGTTTTCATAAACACCGTCTCTTACCATATCGCCATCAAAATCATAAAAGTACCAGCCTATACCTGATCCAAAACTGCCGTTCTCATCAGCCCAGTATATTTCTTTATCAGTTTTAAATACGTTATCGGCAGGTATTTCAGTTACATCAGCAAAAGGTTTTTCAACAATATAAATACCACCAATTGCTGAAGTACCTGTGCCAAAATTCCCAGTATTAGCTCCATTGTTTCCTGACATAAAACTGCTGTATAATCCGCTAAAAGCTAAATCCCATCTGGTTGTTTTTCTATATTCACTTCCTACCTCTTTGTTATCAAGTAAACTGAAATACAAAGTCGTTTTATCTTCATATTCGTTGCCATCTGCAAGGGTGTACCCAAAGTTTTCCATTCTGAGTACTTTATAATAATTGGTTGTTGAGGATGGAGTGTCATCGTCTGGAACCGGCGTTGTATTTGCATCATCACCAGAACAGGATGCTAAAAACAAGATGCTGAAAAAAGACAGCAGCAATGCTTTTGGTATCGCATTCTTTTTAAAATTAATTTTCATATTCATTTATTTAGTATTTAAATTTTTGCTTCCGTCATTTTGGACATAATACCTTAAGGTAAAATAAGGAGCAGGCCAATTGAGATTAGTGACGGTTGGGGGATTGCCCTGATAGGCATTAATTAATTCCAGCTTTGCATATTTTCCGTCTGGGAGATGTATCAAATAAGTTCTGTTTTTAATAGCCATCATTAAATGGGTATCTAAACTGTAGAAAAACCATCCATCTGCACTATCGTTAAAAGCCCATCCAATTTTATTGATTTCACTGGCTGCAAAATCTTCGTCTGATGCAGCAGTATTAACCTCTGCATACGGTCTGTCGATTCTGACAACAGCACTCGAAGCAGTACCACCATAACCCGGATTAAACTGATAACTGCCTTTGTTCACATAAATTTCACTGTTATATGGTCCCGTAAAAGCAATGTCCCAGTCTTTAGTTTTTAAATATTGAGCAGAGTCAGCCGCATTGCGGATCCATATTTGCTTTTTATCACTAAATCGGAAAAGAAAAGTATCAAACCCTCTTTTAGTTTTTCCTTCTGCTTCTTCGCCCATGGAACCATTTGTATCGCCTGCCAAATCCCGAATTACGGTACTTTTACCATCTTCAAGCCCAGCCCAGGCATCGCCTTCTTCGTTATTACTGCAAGAAGTAATTGCCAGCGAAACCAGAAGTACAAATAGTGATTTATAATTATTTTTAATTGTTCTCATTTTTTCATTTACTCTTTTTGTTTATGGTAATTACACCCGGTTATTAATTATTTCTGTTGTTATTCTTTATAAAATCTGTATTTAAGTCCCAGTAACACAACTCGTCCTGGTTGACCCGGCATGAGTCTGTCCGTATAGTCCATAATGTTATCCGCCGTAAGCTGGATACTTAAGCGCTGTTTTATCAGTTTCTTTTCTATTCCTGCATTGACTAAAAAATGTCCATCAACAAAAATGTCATACTGATCCAGAAAACGGTTGTTATTATTATCAACAAAACCATATTTGCCTCGGTAGTTCACTCTAACATTTGCGGTAATATCCCAAGGAGTATAATTGTAGGCCAAACGAAGATTTGCCATGTGACGTGAACGATTTTCTATTCCGAAATAATCTGATAGTTTCGATTTTCTAAATAAACCTGTAGTATTGTCCCGAATAGAGGCATAGGCTCCGGTTCCATTACTGATGCTGTCCATTACAGCTCTGTCTTTGGCTACCAGATATTGATATCCTGCACTAATATCAAATCCCGAAAAGGGTGTTACAGATGCGGACATCTCTAATCCGGTATTGAAGGATTTTGGCAAATTCTGGTAAGTGTAAATATCCCTAACATTCGTTCCTGTAGCCACACGAATGCTATTAATTTGATTCGAAATATTGTGATAAAATCCATTGATATCAACCTTTATATTTTGTGTAGGCGAATAAGTAAAACCGCCATTAAATGAAAGTGATTTTTCTGCCTTTAGATTTTTGTCAAGCTGATTGACTAAATAATCTCTAACTTCACTAATCTGTCCGTTATTTTTCATTTCTTCCAGAGTCGCTCGCAAGACTTCTGTACCAATAACCAGGTAATTAGCAACCGGATTCATAAATATCTGATAGCGCTGGCGGTAATCAGGAGTTTTAAAACCGCTTCCCACGGCCAATTTTAAGGTTAGTTTTGGAATAATATGGTATTGCAATCCCAGACTCGGATTGAACTTTCCGCCGTAGCTGCTATGATGGTCGTATCGAATCCCGCCAACAGCTTCAAACTTATCGCTTATTTTCCAGTCGCCCTGCAAATAGCCAAAACTGCTCCACAATCCGCCCGGGACATTAAAATCCCGATTATCCATCTGTTCTACATTGCCGCCTAATCCTCCGGTAAATTTCAAATTAGCTGTAGCTGAATAAGAAAACTGCTGTTCAAATCGATGCAAAGTCTGGGCAAATTTTTCTGCACTGGCTTGCGAACTGCTTTCTTCCCAAAGAATACTCATATCTGATACATACCTAGTCAAATAATAACGGCTCATACTTCTAAGACCATTATTGAAATTATGATCATAAGTAACCGAAAGATTTATGTCTGTAATATCCTGACTGTCTCCTGCTGAATTTTGATTTTCGTTACTTCCAAAAATTTGTTTCATAAAAGACTGACGAAGTGCATACCTGCCTGAAGCTCCTAAAGTTCCATTTTCCGTAAGACGATATCTTACCCGGCCCTGTAAAGTATAATCGTCGTAGGGTGGGGCAGTAGTACCTCCGGATAAGAAATTAGGATCGGTATTGAAACCATCTGTTCGATAGTAATTTGCCGAAATATTTGCAGAACCGCGTTGATGATGAAAAGGAGTTTCTCCTTCTAATGTTGCATCAACTATATTTAATGAACCATAACGGAAAGAAGCTAATGCCTGTGGCTGAAATGCGCCGTGACGTGTAACAATATTAATCGCTCCGCCCAATGCTTCGCTTCCAAAAAGGCAGGAAGATGCCCCTTTGATAATTTCGATTCGTTCGATATTGCTAACACTAATGCGGGATAAATCAAAATTACCGCTGTTACGTCCCACCATAGGCTGACCATCGATAAGAATCATAACGTAATCGCTACCAAAACCCTGCATCTGAACTCCTACCGCTCTTGCACCGCCGCCAATATCATTCACTACAGCGATACCTGTTTGCTCTTTTAGAATTTCATCAAGTCTGCGACTACCCATTTGTGCAATAGTTTCTTTTGTAATAACTGTAACAGGCATGGCACTACGCTGAATATCAAGTAAATTATCTACTTTCGTTTCCTTACCATAAACAATTACCTGTTGCAATGCATTTTCTTCTTCTTCTAAAGTAATGTTGATTGTGTTGTTTTTAGCAGCTTCAATTAGAACAGTATTTTGGTATGTTTTGAATCCAATGTAAGAAACAGTAATGGAGTATTCTCCGGCAATAATATTCCTGAACAAAAAAACGCCTTTCTTGTCTGTATTTACCTGATGCATATCAGGTTGTAAAACAAGGTTTGCACCAATAACAGGCGAACCGTTTTTATCAAGTATTTTTCCTGAAAGACTACCTCTCATTTCGATTTGGGCGTGTGTTAGAATGGGAAATATTAATAATAAATACAAAAAGTAAATATGCTTTTTTGATGTAAATTTCAATTTTTAATCGTTTTGTTATTTTTATTGATTCTAAACAAGAATTGTTTTGCAATATTAGTCATAAGAGTCGGTTGGAGTCTTGTTCTATCCGTTTTTTCTTTTGTTCAATCTGTTTTAATTTTTGTTCAATCCGTTTTTTATTTAACCAAAACCAGAAAATTTCAGGTAATTAATATTGAGTAAATGTGTTGATTTGTTGTTGTAAATCAATTTATTATGATTGTTTTAATCATGTCGATTAAAGGATTTTAAATTTGTTTTATACTTTTTTTAACAAATGTTTTTATTTGTATTTAGATTAATTAAATAGTTCTTTTGCACTGAAAAGGATGAACGATTTGCCTTTTAATCAGTTAAAAAACTTATAGAATGGAGATGAAAATTAGCAGAAATCAGTTATTTATAAGCTTATTTCTTTTTTGCTCATTACTTGTTTACAGCCAGCCTAAACGCATTATTACATTAGGAGGTGCGATTACCGAGACGGTTGTTGATCTAGGCTTTGAAAAACAAATTGTTGCAGTGGATGTTACCAGTGAATATCCTAATGATATAAAAAAACTTCCTAAAGTGAGTAAGAGCCGTTCAGTATCAGCAGAAGGGTTAATGGCTTTTCGTCCGGATTTGATTATTGCTCCTCATGGCGATGTGCCTTATGGAGTTATTCAATCTTTAAAAGGAGCAGGAATTAAATTTGTAGCCATCAAACAGGAGTACTCTGTTAAAGGAGCATTACAGTTTATTCGTGAAGTAGGTGTAGCACTTGGAGTGAAAGAAAAAGGAAATAAACTCGCCTTGGAAACCGGACAACGAATCAATAAAGCATTGGAAACAGTAAAGTTGAGTAAAAAGAAACCTAAAGTACTTTTTATATATGCTAGAGGAACAGGAACGATGACGGTAGCCGGAAAAGGAAGTAATATGGATGCGATTATTGCACTGGCAGGAGGACGCAATGCCATACAGGAATTTAACCGATATAAAACCTACAGTACAGAAGCACTCGTAAATGCTAATCCTGATGTATTGTTTCTATTCGATTTTGGAATGGAAAGTCTTGGTGGAAGCAGTGGATTGCTTAAAATGCCGGGAGTGGGGTACACCAATGCCGGAAAAAATAAAAGAATAGCTGCTATGGACGGGCCTTTAATGATTAATTTTTCAACGAGGTTAGATCAGGCAATATTGGCATTGCATAAAGAATTTTTAAAAGTTAAATAAATAATGACAAATAAAAAAACACTATATACCTGCTTAACTCTGGGGCTTTTTGTTGTTGTAGTATTCTCATTAGGTTTAGGAGCAATGAAAATTCCCGTTTTAGATGTACTCACTATATTGGCAAATAAAATAGGTCTTATTGACTTTACAGTTAAAGATGATCTGGCAGAAAATGTGCTTCTACATGTACGTCTCCCTAGAATATTGTTGGGGGTATTGGTTGGTGCAGCTTTAGGAATATCAGGTGCAGCGGTACAAGGGATATTTCGCAATCCATTAGCCGAACCGGGATTAATCGGAATTTCAGCAGGAGCATCTTTATTTGCGGTTTTAATCATTGCAATGGAGTCATTTTTGTTTGTTTCTCTAAGTGAATTATTAGGCTTCTACCTGTTGGCATTTGGTGCTTTTGCGGGTGCAGGATTAGCTACCATGTTAGTATATCAATTTTCTAAGACAGAAGGAAAACCGAATGTCGCGACAATGTTACTCGCAGGAATTGCGATAAATGCGTTAGCAGGTGCATTAACAGGATTACTTACCTATACGGCAGATGAACAACAGCTTCGTACTATTACGTTTTGGATGCTTGGCAGTTTAGGCGGTGCCAATTGGGATGTGATTATTGGTATTACACCATTTATTCTAATTCCTGTATTTGTATTGCCCATTTATGGTAAAGGATTGAATTTATTTGCAATTGGTGAACATCAGACGGAGCAAATTGGTATGAATCCCGGAAAAATCAAAAACCGAGTAATAATACTTTCTACGTTAGCCGTTGGAGCCTGTGTATCTGTAACCGGAATTATTGGATTTGTAGGGCTACTGGTACCACATATTATTCGATTAATTGGAGGAGCAGACCATAGATTGGTATTGCCTGCATCTGCACTTTTGGGAGCATTGGTACTTACCGTATCAGATATGCTGGCAAGAGTAGTTGTAGCACCTGTTGAGTTACCTATTGGCGTAATTACCGCGCTGTTAGGAGCACCTGTGTTCCTATACATATTATATAAAGACAAAAAGAAAATATTACAATAATTACAATAAAGAAAATTTATGTTACGAGTAGAATCGATTAGCTATAAAATCAATAACAGACATTTACTAAAAGATATTACTTTCAGTATTCGAAAAGGAGAAATGGTAGCTATATTAGGAGCTAATGGTGCCGGAAAATCTACACTGATGAAGATATTGTGCAGAGAAAAACAACCTTCAGAGGGGCGGGTAGTTTTTGATGCCAAGAATTTAAACGATTATTCGGCAAAAGAACTAGCTGGTAAACGAGCTACTTTGTATCAGCAAAATACCGTAAGTCTGGCATTTACTGTTGAGGAGATTGTATTGATGGGACGTTATGGAAAAGAAACAGCAAATGCTAATTTCGCCAATCAGCTTGCACTGAAAGAAACTATGGAAATTTGCGGTATTAGTCATCTGGCAGATCGGTCCATGTTAACGCTGTCTGGTGGAGAACAGCAACGAGTCCATCTGGCAAGAGTGCTGTCTCAGGTGTGGGATAACAAAGATGCTCTATTGTTATTAGACGAACCTATCTCAAACATGGATATGTTATACCAGCATCAAACTCTGGCAATAGCTAATGCATTGGCCAAAAAGGGTTTTATGGTAGTGTGTGTGCTGCACGAAATTAACCTTGCCGCTCAATATGCCGATCGTGTGATTATGCTCAAAGGAGGCAGAAAATGGTGGGATGGCGCTCCCGAAGAAGTATTTACCAGTCGCAATATATTTACCGCATTTGGTGTTCATACGCAAGTACAAACTGATCCGCGTACTTTAATCACGCAAGTAGCACCAAACGGTTTAAAGTTTGATGCAGCACTATTCAACTCTAACCTGGCAGAAAATTATAACAGACGTTCACTTAAAGAGCGATTTATTTCGTACCGTGACCAACATCCTGGAAAACCTTTATGGCGAATAGCAGAAACTCTGGGGGTAACTGAAGCAGAACTATTATTTTTAGGACTAGATGAAAATGTAATCTTATTGCGTCCTGAAATGGAAGCTATTTTGGAGCGAATAGAAGATTTGGGACTGGTAAAAGGGGTAACTTATAACAAAAATTGCGAAACAGAACGAATTGGCGTCTACAGAAATTTTTCGAAAGAAGAATATACAACGCTTTTTTTAGGAGAAGATATTGACCTTCGAATTTTTGCAGGAAGATGGAAATTTGCTTTGGCTGTAGAAGAAAAAGGAAAAGAAAGTTTACAGTTTTTTGATGCTAATGGAAAAACCGTACATCAAATTTATTTAACAGGTGGAAGTTATAGACAAGTCTATCTTGATTTAGTCAATGAGTTTAAACAAAAAGATCAGTCTGCTCCTGTAATAGAAAAAACAATACGAAAGCACATTCAGGAAAGGCGGGATGCCGAAATTGATATCAGCGATTTCCATCAGGCATGGAACAATATGCAGGATACGCATGAATTCTTTGGTTTAGTAAAACGCTTTGGATTAACACGTATGCAGGCATTACGACTTGCACCACTGAGTAGGGCAAGACAGGTAAGTCTGGAGTCTTTTCGTCGGACTATTTTACATTGTTCGAATACTAAAGTTCCTGTAATGATGTTTACTGCTAACGAAGGCTGTGTGCAAATTAACACCGGGGAATTATCCAATGTCAATACTAATGGCGCATGGTTGACGCTTACTGAATTGTCCGGAGGAGTAACTAAACTGAATGAAGATGCTGTACATAGTGTATGGCATGTTGTGAAACCTACTGCAGACGGAGATGTTAATTCATTGGAATTATACGGTGCAAATGGTGATATGATCGTGCAGTTTTTTGGAGAACGAAAACCGGGTAAAGCAGAATTAGAAAGTTGGAAAAAAGCAGTAGTAAATAATCGGGCTTAAAAAGAGACTAGAGTTTAACCTCGCTTGGAGGTAATCCATAATAGCGTTTAAAAGCATTAGTAAAACTGGCCTGATGTTTAAAACCAACCATTGTACCCACTTCGTACATATTGTTTTTCTTTTCTTCAGTGATTAATCTACGGGCTTCTACCATTCGCAGTCGGGTAACGAAATCATAAATGGTAGTGCCAAAGTATTTCTTGAAACCGGTACGCATTTTAGATTCATTGATCAATGCTGTTCTGGCTAATTCTTTTTGTGTAGGTGGATTTACATATTCTCTTTCTAAAAGCTCACGTACTATTTCTAGTTTTTCGACATCTTCTTCATGTAATACTTCTTTGTCATTTTGAAGATACTGACCAAATTGTTCTAATTGGTACATAATCAGTTCCATAATTCGGGTATCGATAAACATTCTTTTTAGATGTCCTTCCTGTTTACATTCCTTAATACTGTTTATAGAATGACGCATTTCAGGTGTAACATATAAATCGCCTTCTATGAAAGAAGTACTAACTCCTTTTTCCATTTCCCGAATAAAATCTCCATGTAAAGGAGAAGCAGCATCTACTAAATTGAAATAATAATCCTTGGAAAGCACTACAAGAAAATAGATGTATTCTAATTCAGGTTTGATTTCATGTGACTCTTTACCCGAAGGAATATATCTAATATTATGATGGCTGTGTGCATAGCTGCTTGCTTTGGCTGCATTGCCACTTTTCTCCTTGCTAAAAATAAACTGGCAGGCAATCGCATCTCCATCTACTTCGGATTCTATTTTTACGATCTCACTAAAATTCATTTCAGAATGCAATAAAAACATACCATTTGTAGATAACTGATAATTTTTCATATCAATCGGACTATGCTTAATACTTATCTGACGTTCGGATAAACGATGACCCGCCACATATTTTTCCGGAATTTCTTCCAAAAAAAGCCATTCATTATAATTTTCGATTCTTGCCCTTATTAACATTGTTTTTTTACATTACGATAATACTACCCGTTAGTGACAAATGTAATGTTTTATTTATAAATATTCTAAATAAGGAAATTTTTTATTTAAGATAAATACTAGTAGTATTGATTTTTTTAACTAGATTTTTTGGATTGTAAACTTAGTTATTCCTTAGAATATCTACCACAAAAATATCTGTTGAACCCATTGTTCCCGGAATATCAGAAACGAAATGGAGTTTTTTCCTCTGTCTTTACTTACTGATGCTGTCTAATCGAATATTTATCAATTTATCCATTCCCGAGGTTTGTCAATTATGCCAGAAAATAGATGCTATCTAACCTATGTATATCATTATGAAAAAAAACGGGATTGTTTAATTTTAATACTACCTAATTGGTGTAATAATCACCTAATAATCTGCAGACTTTATATGGAAAATTACCACCAATGCATTTAGAAACATACCCCATAATCTTTTTTTATTAAATGCGTGTTTTTTTAAGGATTTGTAAATCAGTGTTTTTAAGTTTTGAGAGTGTTTATTAGTAAAATAATCTCAACTATTTTTGTGTTGAAGTAGAATAAAAAAGTATTTTTGTCAATAATTAATCTAAATAAAAATAGCATTGCGCTTTTTTTGTATCCTTTTAAAATGAATTTAAAAATATCTTTCTTCTTACTTATTTTAGTCTTTTTTCACGCTGGTTCAAATGCACAATCACTTCGCTTAAAAGTTGAAAATAAATCAAAAATACCCATTGCAAATGCCTTAATTTCTTCAAAGAATAAAATTATTGGCACCACAAACAGTGCAGGTGAGGCATCGGTTTTAAGTAGTCAAATTGCTGGCAGTACAGTTTTAATTTCGGCTGAAAAATACCAGCCACTTTCTTATGTTTTCTCAAATTTACAGGAAAAAAATGTTATTAGAATTATTTTAGAAAGCGAGAACGAGCTGCAGGAAGTTGTAGTTACGGCAGGTAGAAAACAAGAAAATATCGCTACAATTCCTTCTTCGGTAACTATTATGAACCAAAAAGAGATACAAGTTCAAAGCAGTATTAATACCAACTTATCTTCAATTTTAGGAAATGTTATCCCAGGATTAGGAACAACAACAAATAAGGCGACTAACTCTGGACAGACTTTGCGTGGTCGGCAAGTTTTAGTTTTGATTGACGGAATTCCACAGTCAACACCTTTGATGAATGGTTCGCGTGATATTCGTGTTGTTGATGCTAATGCAATCGAACGCATCGAAGTCATTAAAGGGGCTACTTCTATTTATGGAAACGGTTCAGGTGGCGGTATCATTAATTATATAACCAAAAAAAGCCCGCGTGTTGACAGTTTTGAAGGAACAACAACAGTAGGTACCACTTTTAATCCGATTCACAGTAAAGAAACTTTCGGTTATCGCGTTTCTCAATTTTTTAATGGAAGAAAAGATAAATTTAGTTACGTTATAGGAGGGGCTTTTGATTATATCGGGCTTCAAAGAGATGCGAAAGGAAGACCATTAGGGCAGACCGATGGTTTATCTAATTCTTCTCAGGTCAATGCCTTTGTAAAATTGGGGTACGATATAGACGAACATACTAATTTTAATGTGGTGTATAATTTTTACAAAAGTACTCAAAACGCTGATTATATCAGCCAGACAGGTGTTTACGGACAAACACCGACAATTGGGGTTCCAGGTAAAGAACCAGGTAAAAATGCAGGAACGCCATTCAATCACAACTTTATGTTTACCTTTTCGAAAAATAATTTATTTAAAACAACACAATTGGATGTGTCAGCTTATTTAAATTCTTTTCAATCTATGAATCGTTATGTAGCAGCAGCAACAGCGTGGTATGGTCCGGGACAAACGATGATTAATTCGCTTAAAAATGGTACACGCATTAATTTAAATACACCATTTACAATAGTTTCAATGCCTTCTGAAATTACGTACGGAATTGATGTATTAAATGATGTTACTTTTCAGGATCTGGTAGATGGACGTGTTTACATCCCTAAGATGGATATGTTAAACATTGCTCCTTATGCACAATTAAAAGTAGATGTTTTAGAAAATTTAATTTTCAAAGGCGGAATTCGTTATGAAAATGCAACAGTTCGCGTTGATGATTATAATACCATCGCTTCGGGACCTGGAAATCAGGGAAGTATTTTTGTTGAAGGAGGTAAAATTCCATATAATGCGACGATGTTTAATGCTGGTCTGCGTTTTAATAAATACGAACTCTTCAATCCGTTTGTAAGTTTTTCTCAGGCATTTGCCATAAACGAATTGGGCAGGATTTTAAGAAGTGCCGAGGAAAGCACTATTGCAAGTTTAGCAACAGATCCAATTATTACCAATAATTATGAAGCTGGTTTGTCCAGTAAATTTTACAATTTTAATATAACGGCAGCTTATTATATCAGTACTTCAAAATTGGGTGCAAATTTAGTTGAAGTTGACGGCCGTCTGGTGGCACAGCGTGAGCCTGAAAAAATTAAAGGGTACGAAATAACATTGGATTACAGATTTTCTGATAAACTGAATCTTGGAGGAAGTTATTCTTATGTAGATGGAAAAGCAGAATTTGATGATGGAAAGACTGTTTACTTGAACGGATCGCGTATTGCTCCTCCAAAAGCAACTGGGTTCATTACTTACAAACCAGCCTCTGATTGGAATCTACAATTATCCTGGGTAAACACAGGATGCCGTGACCGTTTCAAGCCTAATACTAACGGAAGGTATAATAATAGTGAAGGACCTGTTTCGACAGTGAATCTGCTTAATTTTGCAGGAAGCTATGCGTTTAACAAAAATTGGTCAGTGAATTTGGGAGTTGAAAATTTATTAAACAACAGTTATTACACCACTCTAAGTCAATATCGTGCAGTAAATGCAGATTATGTTATGGGGAACGGAATATCGACTAGTTTGAATCTGCGCTATAAATTTTAAAATTTCTAAAGCTGTGGTTATATTTGAAAAACCATTTTTTACGAAAAGAAATACTAATGAATAAAACGCCAAAAAAAAGGCTTATTTCACCTTGTAATGGGGCATTCTTAGACGGCCAGCGTTTATTGATAAAAACCGGTACCTATTGGACAAACGGCTCGACCTACGAAACCGAATATAAAAGCAATACCAAAATCGAATTAAAAATAGAAGGTGCCGTAACGTATTTTATAGTTACTGCTCCTGATGGTTCAAGAAGCTGGTACGGCTCAAAAGGAGGAGGTAGCCTGCAGAACTCGGTTTCTGTCAATTCGTGGTATATTGTTCGTTATGAAGATACTTACGGGAATTTTATTGATTACACCTATCAAACGGTTACTTACAACAGTACAAACCAGCTGTATATTGATACGATTGTTTTTAGTGGGAATACAATAGCAGGAATTGCAGCTCAGGATAAAATTGCTTTTAAGTACGATAATTCGAAACGTGTAGAAAGGGATTATATGAAAGGTGCTGCAGTCTATGCAACTAAAATTTTAAAATTCATAGAGGTATATGCTAACAATTCTCTTTTCAGGAAGTATCAATTAACACATGCTACTGATGATTCAGGATACGAAAGAGTAACAAGTATAAAAGAAATTAATGCTCAAAGTGAAGAATCGAATCCGGTAGTTTTTAACTATAATAGTACACCCACGACAACGACAAGAACAGTAAAGAGTTATAATAATAACTTGAATTTTAGTGAAGCAGAAGCTGCAGGTGATTTTGATGGTGATGGCAGATTAGATTTTGTAGCAGATAATAAGATTTTTACCAAATTATTTTTGGAGAATAGCGGAAATGCAGGTATTTCAATGCCTTCTGGATGGAACAAAAAAATGCTTTTGCAGCAACTACAATAACAAGTAATAAACTAAATCAATTTCAGTCGATTGTTAATCCAAGTAGTGTTAATAATTTATTGAATTTTAACGTATATAACTTGATTAATAATACTACACAATTGAGTTATGTTAAATCTTTTGATACTCAAAAAGACCCTGTTGTGATAAGGCCAGAAACATTAATATATGATGACTATACTCCGCATGCTGGAAATAGCGATTTTTTTAATCCAGTGACCCCTTTTGAAGCAAACTATTACGAGGGTGATTTTAATGGAGATGGAATTAGTGAAGTATTTATCATTCGACCAACAGTAGAATATCATAAAGAAACAACATATTACTATTGGAATAATGAAGAAAGTTATGAAATAAGAGCAGTAATAGACTCGCAAGAAGAAGATGTATATTTAGCAGATTTAAATTCAAATTCTTCTGTAAATCTTGGAAGTAAAGAATTTGTAAAGTTACTAGTTCCATCACAATTAAAACTAGCGACAAGTAGGGGTAGAGGGAATTATGTAGCTGATTTTAATGGAGACGGAAAATCGGATCTCTTAAATATAGATAACTATAATGGGAGTTATATGATTTTTAGTTTTAAACAATTAAATGTTTCACCATGGGTAGAATTGGAAGTTATCGGTTCTGGTACCATAGATAAATATTCAGTCAGAAAACAAACACTTTTCGGTGACTATAATGGAGACGGCAAAACCGATATAATGCTGCCTGATTCTGAAGGTGGATCAGGACAAACTTTATGGCATATTTATTACAGCAACCCAAAACCGGCCGGAGGAGAGTTTTTTGTAAAGGAATCTCACAATATTGTAGAGTACTGGCCCAATACAGGTAGTCATTATGACTCACAAGTCCATATAAGTAATTATTATGCTATGGATATCAACAAAGATGGAAAATCAGATATCGTAAGGGTGTGGAGAAGATATTACAAGCCCAAATGGACAATCAATGACCATAATACCGAATGGTGGGTTAAGGGCTATACAAATAAAATAGGCGATACGACCAGTGCCATTACGTTTCCAATGACGTATGATTCCAAAAATGATAACCTAGTGATGGGACAGCCTTCCGGCTTTTTTTCCGATTCTCCTGATATCCCGATTCCATTGGTTTCCAATTACAGATATAACGGTGCCAATACAGATCTGGTAATTGTACGGGGGCATTATAATAAAATTGAATATTATCAATTCAATAAAGATTTCGATAAAGACAATCGATTAAAAATTGTCACAGAAGCTAATGGGAAAATTACCCAGACGATTGATTATCTGCCAATGGAAGCCTCTAATGGTATGTTAGGAAATAGTAGTACCGATTTTTATTCTTCTGCCGATGCTGTAAATTATCCCAATGTTGAGATCATCAGAAATTCAGGGAGTTATTTGGTTTCTAAACTTACCGCTGCGATTAATGGGGTCTCCAAATACCAGGATTTCAGGTACCGTGGCTATGTTTCGAATTTTAATTACGGCACAGTAGGCTTTACAAGGACTACACGAAGCAGCTGATATTTATCCCCATCTGATACCAAAATATGGACCACCCAGCACAATGATGTCAATCTAAGGGGAGCCAATACCATCACCTGGTCAAGTACCAACGGGACTACAGTTTTGATACAGTACCCTTCTAATTTGTTAAGCACTAAAACGAATGTCTTTTCAACTTATACTGATCCAACATCCAAATTATATAATGTTTTGCTGGATTCGCAGACCACTCTCGATGCATTGTCGGGCGTAAAATCAGAGAGTACTTTTACCTATGATGGCCTAGTGAACTCTGCAAATTACTACGGATTGGAAACCAAAGCAGTTACCAAAAAATACAGCGGCTCAACCGAGCAAGGAAGCACAACAGTGGATACAGAATATGACAGTAATCCATCAGGAGGGGGAAGTTCGTATTATATCGGAAGGCCTAAAAAAATAATTTCGACAACTAAAAATGTTGCATCGAATGACACCCGAACCTCTGAGGAAGTCTATACCTACACAGGAACAAACCTCACCCGTACCGAGAAAAAAGGGCATAATACCTATGCCATCATCGAGGACATGACCTACGATGCAGTAGGGAACCTGCTGACCAAAACGGTCTCTGCCCCGAATGCATTGCCGGCACCGATAGCCAGAATGATTAAAGACGAATATGATGTTACCAAACGTTTTGTTATCAAAAAAACAGATCATCAGAATTTTGTAACCAATTTTGTCTACAACACACTTGGGCTGGTTACACAGTCAACCAGTCCTTTGGGAGTGGTTAGTGATTATACTTTTGATAACTGGGGGAAACTCACCAAAAGCAAAACGACTGGTGCATCTGCCGTGCCATTGGAGACCACCATTACGTACGCCAAATTATCAGATGGAGGGTATACTGTTACAAGCCAGAACACCGTTGGGGACAATGCTAAAAGCATCACCCAATATGATGTATTGGGAAGGGCAGTTGTTACCACAACAAAAGGACTGGCAGTCAATTCGACCATTTCAAGACAAGTGGTTTATGACGGCCTGGGAAGAAAGACAAAAGAAAGCGAGCCTTATTTTTCATCTCCAACCCGATGGGTGGAATATGAGTATGATTATCTGATGCGTCCCACAAAAATCACCCAGCCAACGGGCAGGATCCAGACTCTTTCTTATTCAGGACTGACGACAACAAGCGTTGATGATGGAAAAACGACAACTGCAATAGTAGATGCATTGGGCAATAAGACACAAACAAACGATCCGGGAGGTACAATCACTTTTACATATTATGCCAACGGCCAGCTCAAAGAATCAAACTATGGCGGTCATAAAGTAAATATCACCATCGATGGCTGGGGCAATAAAACCGCCATGACAGATCCTAATGCGGGTACCTATACCTACAGCTATGACGCTTTTGGACAGTTGATTACAGAAACGACCCCAAAAGGGAGCACTACTACAACCTATGATGATTTTGGGAAGGTAACCAAAAGAAAAGTATCAGGAGACGGGGCCGATATCGAGACGGATTATGTTTATAACTCTTTTGCCCAGCTGACCAGCGAGGTCAGCAAAAACAGCATGGGAGGAACCATAGACAGTTTTGGATATACCTATGATGCATTGCACAGGGTTATAACCAACACAGAGACCAATGCCGCCTTTACAAAAACAAAGACCATTACCTATGACAGTTACGGAAGGCCTGCTACGGCAACCAATGCCACGCAGGAACTGACATCGGGGTTGAGCGAATCTGTTACGACAAAAAATGTCTACAATGCCTATAACGGTATGATGGATAAACTGACGGATGGCAATGATGCTGTTTTATGGCAGCTCAATACAGCCAACGAGAAAATGCAGCCGCTGACCATTACCTTAGGGAATGGGGTGGCCATAACAAATGCGTACGATATACACGGCTATTATACATCTCAGACACATGCCAAAAACAGTATTAATATTCTAAATAATACCTATAGTTTTAATGCCATAAAAGCAACATTGAGTAACCGCCAGAATGTGGTATTGGGGACATCAGAAACTTTTACCTATGATGCTTTAGACCGTCTGACACACTGGACAAATCCATTGACAGGTACAGTCGATACCAACACGTATGATGATAGGGGAAGGTCACCAACAACAACAAACTGGGTACAGTGACCTACAACGGCAATTTTAATACCGGGATTTACCAGAAGAAGGAAATAGAACTGACAACAGGGGGTGCTGCCTATTACAACGAGCTGCCGAAACAACTGGTAACCTACAATATGTTCAAAAGCCCTATGTCGATCAACGAAAGCGATAAAGGAAGTACAACATTTACATATAACTCGCATCTGTCAAGGCAGACCATGAAATTTGGCTACCAGATCCCAACTCCCGGAGCAGAGGGAGTATATACCAAAACCAAGAATTACACCGATGACGGTACGGTGGAGATCATCAAAACCCCTACAGAGATTACCATAAGAACCTATGTAGGAGGCGATGCGTATGGAGCGGCTTTATATACAGAAAAGACAAAAACGATTGCTACAGGCGCAATTACAGACAAAAAATATTATCTTCACAGGGATTATCTGGGAAGCATCATTGCAATTTCAGACAACACAGGAGCGGCAGTCGAGAGACGCCAGTTCGATGCGTGGGGCAATCTGGCAAAACTGCAGAAAAACGGTGTTGCCATAACCTTGCCCACAAACGGTACAGGAGCAGCACTGATGATGCTGGATCGCGGTTATACTGGTCATGAACATCTGGCAGAAGTTGGGCTGATACACATGAACGGCCGTTTGTACGATCCTGTCCTGCGTTCTTTCTTAATGCCGGACAACTTTATACAGCAGCCTGAGAATACCCAGAATTACAACAGGTATTCCTATGTACTGAACAATCCGTTGATGTACACGGATCCTAGCGGGGAAGCGTATGAGCTTTTGGCAGCTATAGGTATTGGTGCCGCAATAGCATTTACATCATATACCCTTACAGCCTTATTGGCAGATGTGCCTTTTAGTATCGGCGGTTTGGCAAAAGCTACTTTTATCGGAGCGGCAACTTCGGCAGTGACATTTGGGATTGGTACGGCAGCCAGTACGATTACGAATTTCTATCTCAGGGCTGCAGTTAGTGCTGTGGCACATGGAACGTTTCAAGGTGGTATGACGGCTATTTCAGGAGGTAAGTTCTGGAGCGGTTTTGCTTCCGGGGCATTAAGCAGTATTGCGGCTAGTGCTTGGAGAGGTGGGACAAGTACTACAAGTCAAGTAGATGGTGATTTAACAATATTCAGTGATAAAACAATTACTGGTATTGGATTTGGTGGAGATGCTGGTACAATTGCTTTTGGTACAGTAATCGGTGGAGCTAGTGCAGCTTTAACTGGAGGTAATTTTTGGCAAGGCGCTGCAACTGGGTTAGTTATTAGCGGACTGAATCACGTAATGCATGAGAGTGGAGATAAAAATGGTAATCAGCTTAGTACAAGAAGATATGCTGTAGATAAAAATGGTAACATAGTAAGCGAAAGTTTAAATTACTTCTCTAAAACAAATGATGCTAATTTATATGCTCGTGCAGAATCAGAACCTTTAAGAATGGGTGAATTAACTATTTACAGTCATGGAAATAAAGATGGATTTGTTTACCATTATGAACCTAGCAAATATAGTTTTATAGTTGAAATCTTAAAAGAAGACAGTGTAATGTTTAATAACTTAGCTACTGGTAAGTCGAGCAGTTTAACAATGGTTTTAAAAGCTTGTGAAACTGGTAGTTATAGGATGAATTATTCAAATGTATCACAGAAGTTAACTTCTGACTTCTCAGGATTAACAATATATGCTGCTGCAAGTTTTTGGAGACCAGATGGATCTGTTTTTTCTACTTATAAAGGAGTAAAGTATTATCCTGGATATAATAAATATCAGAATGGTGACCTTGTAGGAAATGTTGCTAATAAATAATTAAAAATGATAGTCATAATGAGAAAAGTAATTTTAATTTGTATTTTAATATTTCTATTGCCTGCATGTTCTAAGGAAAAAGAAGAAGCAACAAAGAGATTGAAAGTAGAAAGAAGAAAAAAAATAATAAAAAATAAAGAATTGGATGACTTTAAAAAATTTAATTATTTTGACTATAATACTGTCATGGAATCTAAATATAAAGTATTGAAGAGTGGGGATAAAATTGCATATTCAAATTTAGTATTGTTTTATTCTTATAATAAATCTAAAAAAAATGAGATTCTTCCTTATTCGCTACTTATGGTAGAAAAACATAAAAAATATGATTATTGTACAAGCGTTTTTGAAAATCTATTAGAGTTTTATACAGATAAGGAAGTCGGATCATATTATAATGGAAATCATAGAAGTCTAACGGGATATCTGAAGAATATAGAATTGCTTGATAAACAACAGAGAGATTATTTGCTCTATTTTTTAAATGTAGGAGCAAATCATAATGCAATAATGAGTGTGTCTTATTTAGAAATAATTAAAAGAAATGGATTTGACGGAGATAAAAATTTAAAAAAGGCTGATAGTTTAGAAAGAGTGTTACATTCTTTAGAAAAAGAAAACAATTTGAGAATCTTTTAGAAAGCTAAATCCTAACTGGTTCTCGTTTGTGACGAGTACCTACTTAAATTAAAAGACAAAACGTAGCGGTTTCAACGCGGTTAAAATGAAGAAGCCACTTTATCATGAACAGCCCCAAAAAGTTAGACACTATTTTGGGGCATTTTTTTATGGAAAAAATCAATGTATTATGAATTTAAACTTCGCTGTGTTCAGGAAGTTCTAAAAAATAATCTTACCCGATCGCGCGGAAATTCTTTCCAACTGGTTCTCGTCTGTGACGAGTACCTACTTAAATTAAAAGACAAAACGTAGCGTTTCCAACGCGGTTAAAACAAAGAAGTAATCCTGATCCCTTCGATATGTAGACAAAGATAGCGCAGATTTGTAATCCTGTGCCAGCAAAGAAAATCAGCAAGGTTAAAACAAAAAAGCTTCAGAGAAATCTGAAGCTTTTTTTTCTTAGTAGCGGGAACAGGACTCGAACCTGTGACCTTCGGGTTATGAGCCCGACGAGCTGCCTACTGCTCTATCCCGCGATGTTTCGGGTGCAAAGATAAGCACTAAATACGGTTATCCAAAGAAATTTCTGAAAATTTTTAATTTTAACATTCAATTTTAAATAAAATGTTAATTTGTAGTGTTTTAAAAAACAAAACTTAATAAAATTATTGAGTTACTTTCTTTTTTCTTTTTCCTAACCAGATAAATAATCCGGTAACAGGTAATGTTACGGCAAAAATACAAACGATAAAAGCAAGTATTTTAGTAGGATAACCATAAATGCTTCCGGTATGGATTGGATAAATTAATCGCTTTAATTTATCCCCTTCCGAAAAAGATTCATAAGGCCTGATCTCGATATCTTTACCTGTGTACTTGTCAAAATAAACCGCACTCGACTGGTTTGGGATACTGAATTCTAAGTTTTCTTTTAATACCAAAATGCTGTTAATAGTATCGGCCGGCATTCTGATTTGTATGTTGCCTTTGTATGGAAATATACTGTCCGTTTTTCGATATAAAGTTTGAAAAAAAGCAGTTTTGTCTGATTTGGGATCAATTTTGGTTGGGTTTTCGACTTTAGGTGATGGTCTTTCTGTCGTACCGTTTACGATGAAGTACATTCCGTTTTCAAACCATTTAAAAGACCATGTCAACCCTGTTAAAGCAATAATTAGTAAGAACAGAAAGGTATAAAACCCAAAAGTCGAATGAAAATCCCAATTGACTCTTTTAAAAGAAGCTTTCCATTTCACAGTCAGACGCTGTTTAAGGTGTTTAGCTTTTTTAGGCCACCACAAAACAAGGCCGGAAATCAGCATGAATACGAATATTAAACAGGAACATCCTGTAATGATTTCGCCAATGTCATGCATTAGTAAATGCCTGTGTATATTTAAAACTATAGAGAAAAAACGACTTTCTTGTGCAACATTTCCAAGTACTTTTCCGGTGTAAGGATCTACTGAGAAAATCTGGCTATCTCCTTCGCTGTCTTTTCCTATGATTGTCATAGTACGTTTAGGATCGTTATAGACTACGATTCGGTTTATTTTTTCGATAGCATAATTCTTTTTAATGGCTACTATACAATCATCAATTCTTTTTTTGCTGCTGCCAGCAGTAGATACAGTATAAAACTCGGGATTAATAAACTGATCAATTTCTTTTTCAAAAACCAAAAGGCTTCCTGTCAAAGCCACTGTAAATAGTATTAAACCTGAAGCAAGCCCCAGCCAAAGGTGTAACTGACCAATTTTTTTCTTTATTTTTTTCTTCATGAACTATTTGAATTATTACTGCAAATCTATACTTATTTAGACTAAATTTTAAATATTTTGTTATGAATCTAAATAAATCAAGATATTTACTTGTTAAACAACTATTAATTTTTACTTTTGCGCAGTTTTTATTTAGAATGAATAAAGACAGATACTAACCAAATTTAAAAATCAATGAAATATCTTAGTTTAAGAACATCACAATTTTTATTTATTATTAGCTTTTTATTTATAGTCACTTCATCTTTCGCACAACAAAATCACGGAAAGATTAAGGGACAAATCACAACTTCTGATGGACAACCTGCGGGTGATGTCAACATCATTCTTAAAAATTCAAAATATGGGACTTTTACTAATGACGATGGAAGTTTTGAAATAAACAGGGTAAAAGCTAATGCTTATACATTACAGATATCTTTTGCAGGTTATGAAACTTCTGAACAGGAAGTTATTGTTGAAGAAAATAAAACAGCAACAGTTAATCTACAGTTAAAAGTTTCTAACAAAGAATTGCAGGAAGTTGTCATTAGTGGCAGAAAAAGTTTATTATCGAAAAAAACAGAAACAGTGGCGAGAATGCCGCTAAAAAACCTTGAAAACCCGCAGGTATATAATGTAATTCATAAAGAGCTTTTTCAGGAGCAGGTAGCAATTGATATCACAACTGCAATGCGAAATGCACCAGGAGTAGTGCCGCTTAATTATCCTTCAGGAGGTTTTGCACTTATTTTTAGAGGTTTTACTGTTGGTATTAATGCAAGAAACGGAATGGAAACGTTGTCAGGGCGTTCTTCAGTAGGTATTGCAAATATTGAACGCATTGAAATATTAAAAGGCCCTTCAGGAACTTTATTTGGTTCTTCGGCATCTTCTTTTGGTGGTGTAGTCAATTTAGTTACTAAAAAACCTTTTGAAACTACAGCTACCGAGGTAGGATATACTGCCGGAAGTTATGGTACACATCAGCTTACTGCAGATGTTAATACACCGCTTACCAAAGATAAAAAAGTGCTTTTCAGACTTAACGTAGGGGTAAATAAAGCAAAAAGTTTCCTTGATTATGGGTATTCCAATACTTTATCTTTTACTCCAAGTCTTACTTTTAAAGCTACGGATAAACTTACTTTTAATATTGATGCGGAGTTATATAATGCTAAAAGTACTAAACCTTTATATCCGGGAGCATCTGCAACATCTGGAATAACAAACCCGGAGGATATTAAATTAGATTATAAAAAATCGTTGGTACATGATGATGCCGATGCTAAATCAACTTCTTCAAAAGCTTTCGTTCAGTCAGATTATCAAATTTCAGAGAACTGGAAATCTACGACCTTATTTTCTTATGTGAGTGAAAATGTAGAATACAGTTATCAGGTTTTGCCAACCTGGACTTCCCCAACTACAGCTACTATTCGTGCTACTTTATTTGGACCTATATCCAGTAATTATACCAATATTCAGGAAAATATTAATGGAGAATTCAAAACGGGTATTTTGAGTCATAAAATTGTTGCCGGAGTGAATTATAGAAACTATTCAGATACTTTTTCATCTACGCCAACGCCAACAGCTCCATTTAGAACTATTGATGTGACAACTAATTTTATTCCGGTTAGAAAAAAAGATATTGATGCAGTATTGTTAGCTCCTGTTATACGTGCCGGAAGAGATGAAAATACCTATAGTGCCTATGCTTCTTATGTGTTTGGAATTAGCGACAGACTTTTCCTTATGGAAAGTTTACGTTTTGACAGATTTGAACGCAAACAAAGCGGTACAGTAGCGGGGTATAATCAAACATCATTATCACCTAAATTAGGATTGGTATTTCAGGTAGTAAAAGATCAGGTTTCTCTATTCGGAAATTATATGAATGGCTTCCAGAATATTGCTCCCGTAAATCAGCCTGATGGTTCACAATTTGTGCCGGATCCTCTTTATGCTAATCAGTGGGAGTCAGGGATAAAAGCTGAATTATTCAATAAAAAATTAAGTACAACAGTTAGTTATTATGAAATTACTAATGATAATGCGTTAATAAGACAAGCTGATTTAGTTTATCAGCAGGATGGAAGACAAGTTAGTAAAGGGGTTGAATTTGAATTTCTGGCTAATCCTGTTCCAGGTTTAGATATTACAGCAGGTTATGCGTATAATGATAACCGCATCGAAAGAACAAGTGACGCTAACAAAGCTATTGAAGGAAATAAAACGGCAGATGCTCCTGAACATGTTATAAATTTCTGGGCTTCTTATAAACTTCAGAATAAGTTAAAGGGTTTAGGTGCAGGAGTTGGAGCAAATTATGTAGATGAAAGTTATATGAGTACAGCGAATACCTTTTACATTCCGTCTTATACCATTTGTAGTGCTACAGTATTTTACGAGCAGCCAACATGGAGAGTAGGAGTTAAGGTTGATAACTTAACTAATGAAAAATACTGGAGTACATGGGCAGCACCACAGGCACCAACAACTATTTTGGGAAGTTTAACTTTTAAATTCTAATTGTTTTATCCCCAATAAAAAAGACCTCTATTTGTAAGGATAGAGGTCTTTTTGTTTTAGGATTTATAGTTTTACACAGCTATTTCAGATTCGAGAGATTCTTTAATAACAGGATAATTTACTTTTCCGTTAGCGGTAAGCGGTACAATATCTAAGTAAATTACTTTTAATGAGCTAGAATGAAGACTCAGTTTTGCTTTTAAAACATTTACAATTACTTCCTTATTTACGGTTTCATCTGTGTATAATACAGCTAAATGTTTGTCATGAATATTAAGGCAAATAAACGTTTGTCCTCCAAGAGTGTTTTTTAGGAGCAATTCTATTTCGTCCAGATTGATGCGGGTACCAAATAGCTTTACGATTCTTTTTAAGCGGCCTGTAATATAATAATAGCCTTCAGAATCTACTCTTGCCTGATCACCTGTATGCAGTTTTTCTTCCTGGTCATAAAATTGAAGATCAGCTCTTCTTTCGGCATAACCGCCAAAAATATTTGGACCGTAATAAATAAGTTCAGAAGTTTCATTATCAATTTCAAAACGCCCATTTTTAATAGCGCGTCCGATAGAAGTTGCTTTTCTCAACAAGTCTTTTGGAGGTAAAAAAGCCATACGTCCGCTGGCTTCAGTCTGACCGTATTGTGCAAAGAATTGTTTGTCAAATCTTTCATTATATTCTGAAATGATTTCGATGAGTTTATGGCTTAACATTCCGCCGCCATGTGTAAAATAACGTAATGAAGGATGATCTTTTCTAAAGAAACCGATGCTATGAAGCATTTCGTAAAAATAAGGAACACCTCCCAATGTAGCATACCCATAATGCTTCAAATCTGACCAGAATTCTTTTTGAAAAACATCTTTGTCCGTACATACAATTTGATGTGCTTTCATACAATTGGTATTAAAAATTGACATTCCGTAAACCGAATGAACCGGAACATTCAAAGGCACTACATCATCACTTTTAATTGGCAGATATTCCAAAATAGATTTGGCATTTTGTACGAGGTTTTCAACAGAAAGTCTCACGAATTTGGGAGATCCCGTTGTCCCGGAAGTACTCAGGAGCAATTTAATTTTAGGATGAATCGGATAAATCGAATTTTCATTGCGTCTGAAAAGCGTAATGCTGTCAGAAGTATTTATGGCAGTATAACCTTCAATACTATTTCGTGAAGGGTCATAAATGTAATAAGGTGTATATTTGGCTTCTAAATTTTCCTTAAAATCGGTATTGGTTCCCTGTCCGAGTAGTGCAATTGTAAATCGGCTTTGATAAAAATTTAATAAAGTCTCTATGGCCGGTAACTGATTGTCATTATATATAAAAACAACAGATCTCAAGTCCTCAATTTCGAGAGACTGATGCATTTCTTTTATTGATTTAGAAGCACCCGAAGCAGCATCCGTAAAGATTAAATTTTCGTTTTTTGAGATTAATTCATATAATTCCATGTTTCTAATGTTGGTTGCTAATTAATTTCAAATCCGTGTTTTTTAAGAAGGTTTTTTATTTTTTCAACGCTTCCCATATCCAGAATATCTTCCATGTCTATTGAAATGTTATAGGTTCTTTCCAGTTCCTCAACTAATACCAGATGGCTCATCGAATCCCATTCGGCTATTCCCTGATATTCTAACTGATCGTTTATGGTTTCAACCGGTATTTCAAAAGCTCTTGAAAATACGCTGTGTAATTGTTCTGTTGTATTCATAATTTTTTAATTGATTTTTAAAATTCATTAAACTTTGGTAGTTTTCCATTTTCCTTTTCGAAAGATTATAATACAGGCTACTGCTAGTACGATTTCTGAAAGCAGTATAGCTGTAAAAACGCCGTTGGTACCCAAATCAAAAGCAATTCCCAAAAGATAGGCTAGTGGAATCTGTACGATGTAAAACATCAAAATATAAAGGCAGGTAACTACTTTTACTTCTCCGGCAGCATTAAGTGCCCTTGAAATAACCATGGTGTAGCCCAATAAAACGTATGCCATAGAAATAAGATGGATATACATTGTACTTTGAGAAATCACTTCCGGTATATCAGTAAAGATTTTTACCACGGGAACTGCCAGGAATATCCAGCACACGGCAATAAACACCAGAAATCCCATATTCAGCATTCCGGCTCTCCAAACCGATTTTTCTGCGCGTTCGGGCTGTCTGGCGCCCAGATTTTGTCCGGTTAATATTCCGGCAGCATTGCCAAGTCCCCAGGCAGGCATTGTAGCAATTGAAGTTACTCTTTGTGCCAATATGTATCCGGCCAGGGCGTTTTCTCCAAAATGAGACATAATTTTTATCATGAATACCCAGCTGGAAGCAGGAATAATAAACTGAACGGTCCCGCTAAAAGCCAATTTGAGAATTCTTTTGAAAATCTCTAAATGGAATACCAATTGTGCCAAACCGATTTTCATTACGGTTTTGCCCCTGATCAGGTACCACGTCTGATAAAGGACTCCGATCAATCGGGCGATTAAGGTTGCGATTCCGACTCCGAGCAGACCAAAAGCAGGAATAACGCCCCATCCGAAGATAAAAATAGGACATAAAATGATATTCAGTGCATTCGATACCCATAACACCCGCATGGCTGTAGAAGCATCACCGGCTCCACGAAATATTCCGTTGATTACGATTCTCAGAATTAAAAATCCGCTGGAAGCAAACATGACTACTCCATAACTATATCCTTCCTGAACCATGGCAGGGGAGAGTCCCATAAGACTCATTATTTCTGCAGTCCACACAGAGCAGACGATACTAATAATTACGGCTATTGGTGTTGTGATGTAAATAACCTGCATAGCAGTTTGTCCTGCTGCTTTAAACTTTTTCTCTCCGATTCTTCTGGAAATCATAGCCGAAGCTGCAATTCCCAATCCTATAGAAACAGAATAGCAAAAAGTAATAAAAGTAGTAGTGGCACCAGCAATAGAAATGGCATTGGTTCCTAATCTGCTGACAAAAAACAAGTTCGAACAGACAAATAATGATTCCATCAGTAATTCAGCAACCATTGGGACAGACAATAAAATAATCGTTCTGTTGATACTGCCTGAGGTAAAATTACTTTCCTTTCCGGAAATGGAATGCCTTAAAAGGCTAAAAAAGGAACGTGTTTTCAATAGGGCTTCTTTCATGAATTTTCTTTTGAAGTTGCCAATTCAGATGTGACCAGCTGATACAACGGATTAGGTATAAAACCGCTTTTTTTCATATGAGGAAAACCGGAAGTTTCTTCATAACCATTAAACAAACGTCGGCTGTTAAAAATGAGGCGTTTAAATTCAGGAATCAGCAAGTCATATTTTTCAAACATACCCTGTAGTTCCGGATGCTCTTCCTGATACTCTGTAATGATTTCGTAAACACAATTCCAAAATGAAACTTCAGAATAGTCTGCCGTTGTGATTAAAACATCGCTCAGGTATCTGAAAAAAGCATCAAAAACCGCTATCAGAATAACCAACGGAGCATTTTCAGGATTTGGAGAAGCATTGAACATATTATCAATGAATTCCTGAGGCAGTTTTTTCTTCCCTTCTTCATTAATTAAAATATCGCCCACAAAGTCCTGCAAAGCAATACGTGTAGGAACATAATCTTTTAGAATAAGGATTACATTCTGTCCGTGTGGATCAATGCATAATGAATGCTGGTAATAAATCTGCAATACCGGTTTAAGATAAGCAGTGAAATAAGCTTTTAACCAAGCTTCTGTAGAAAGTCCTGATTTTTCAATCAGTTCCTGAATAAGGCTTTTTCCCTGATTATCTACGTATAACAATGCTGCCATCGTCATCAGATTTTCTCCCGGCTTTAAAAAGTTAACCGGACTTTCTCTCCACATCGCACCCAAAAACTCATTGTACTGATAAGGTGGATTTACAATTTTGCTGTAACTCGAATGTGTGTAACTTACCGAAACGACTTCGCCTAAGAGCACAACACCCATGTTTTGCAAATGGAGATCTTTTTCAAGTATATCTTTAATCCAGCCTGTTAATTTTGGAGCGATTGATAATTGCCTGGCACATAATCCTCTGATATGGCTAGTGTTTAATATTGACATTGATGTTTTTACGTAATATCTGTGCGGCTGACTTTGATTGAAAAAGGTACGAATGCTTTGCTGAGGACTGTACAAATCATCTGAAAGTCCCAGGGGAATCAGGAATTTAGCTGCGATATCATGGGCAAACTGCATCACAAGTTTGTTCTGCCATTGCCAGGAATGTACCGGAATAAAAATATAATCGTCCGGATTTACTTCTGCCTGACTCAACAGAGTCCTAAACGAAGCTATTTTTTCTTTTCCAAGTTCATCTTCAAAAAACCGCTGTTGATCCATACTGTCTAATAAGCGAAATGTAGCACGACTTTTATGGGCTGCAATCCATACCAAATGGGTATTTTGTCCCGATTCCGGTGTGAAGTTTTGATAATCCTGCGAATCAAAGCCAATGCGGCCTTTATTTACAATTACCCACGGATGTCCATCAAGACTGTGTTCAATAGTTTGAAAATCAGCATCAGCAAGTTCTGAAGCAGATAAACGCTTGTTAAACTGGATATAAGCGTCGGCGTATAAAGTATGCAGCAATTCTTCTGCATAGTGAGCCAGTGTAAAAGAATTTATGCCAAAAGTTTCCTGAAGTTCTATAAAGAAATTAGGAACATCAATTACATTTGATTCCTTTCCGTCTTCGTTTCTTTGAATACTTTCTTTGACAATATGCCAATAATTAATAAATCTTTGGTAACCTGAAAAAGTATAATAAAGTTTTTGCTTATCGGTTGCCAGTTTAAAATGCGTAAGGCCGTCTTCTTCTGTCCTTATGATTTCAGGTTTTGCCAAATCTTCGCGCATTAATTCTGAAATACTTTTAGCGAGCAGGTTTCGATTTACTTTATTCCAAATGTTTCCGTTAAGATGTTGTGCATCTTTGAATGTGTTATCAGAAGTACTCATCTTAGTTTGTTTTTATTAATGCTTCAATATCCAGCGATTCATTTATTAATTCCATAGCTTTGGTTCCTGAAGAATCTGTTGATTTCATTACACCAAATTCCTGGAAAGCAATCCGTTTTTCAACTTTATATACTTCACGGTCGGCTATCTGATTGATAATACATGAATTTCGGTAAGGTCCCATACCTAGATCCGGAGTCGAAAGCCCGTGTGTGTGCAGTTCCGCATTCTGGACGAAGATTTCGTTGCCATCCTTATCAATCGTATAATTGCGATTGACATTGAATAAGCCGTTTTCAAGACGGTTAATTTTGTTTTCGATTCCTTTAATGATTTCTGGTTCTTTGTAAGTATAACCAGTCGCAAGAATAATGCAGTCACTTTCGTCCTGATATGGTTTTTCAAGTTCAGTGTGAATGAAATCCATTTGGTAAGAACCGTCTGAATCTTCGTTTACGGCAGTAAGACGCAGATTAGAGCGTAATTCTACATTCAGAGACTTATTTTCTAAGCTCATTTCATACAGGCTGTCGAAAATTTCATTAATCAGTTCCTGATCAATGCCTTTGTAAAGTCCGTGTTGTCTGGCAAGAAGCTGTTTGCGTTTTTCATAAGTCAGACTATGAAAATGATCTACATATTCAGGAGAAGTCAGTTCCAGAGTCAGTTTCGATTTATTATCCAACGGAAAGAAGTGAGAGGAACGGGTAAACCATTTCAGTTTTAAACCATTTTCAGTTTCCGGCAGAAGGTCTTTAAAAACTTCTGCAGCACTTTGTCCCGAACCTATAATTGTAACCGAATTGTTATTTTGTATTCTTGATTTAGCGTACAAATACTTTGATGCATGAATTACATTTGGCAATTCCTGTTTTTCAATAAAGTCAGGAACATAAGGAGAAGTACCTGTGCCTAAAACAATTTTTTTTGCATAATAAGTTGAGGTAATGCAGGTTTCTGTATTCATGACGATTACTTTGTATAAACCATCTGCATAATCTAAAGAAACTACTTTGTGTGAGAATTTTAAATTATTAAGTTTAGAAACTACCCATTTGCAATATTCATTGTATTCCCTTCTGAAAATAAAGAAGTTTTCACGTATGTAAAACTTATACAAACGCCCGGTTTCTTTGATGAAATTTAGGAATGTGTATTTACTTGTAGGGTCAGCCATCGTAACCAGATCGCCTAAAAAAGGAACCTGAAGGTTTGCATTGTTTAACATTAATCCCGGATGCCAGTCAAAACTGGCTGACTGATCAAAAAAAAGTGATGAAAGTTCGTCTACCGGCTCCATAAGGGCGGCAAGACCAAGGTTAAAAGGACCAATCCCGATACCTATGACCGAGTATATTTTTTCTGTGCTCATTGTTATTTTTTTTATTGATTAAACCTGTGGTGCTGAAACCGGGCTGTTCTGAAAGTTTTTGGCAGCCGGAAATTTTTCCCAATACCATTCTCTGTAGCAATAATTGAGGTTGGCTTTTTTATGCGGCATTTCAATTACTTTTTCAATTTTGAATCCAACATGTGCTTTATTCAGCATTGATGCTATTGAATCTACAGCGCCTTCGCCCACCATTTTGCCGACTTTTGATTCCGCAAAAACAAAATCCATCATTGATTGTGTTACGGCAGAAGTGAATTTTAGTTTGGAATCTGTTGGCGCGATAAACAGATGCGTTCCATAATCAGATGGGAGGGAGTCATAATAACCTCCAACAATGTCACGGTTCGCCCAATATACTTCCATGTTGAAGGTAGGTTCGCCATTAACTTGGCCGATATAACTGTGTGAAATATCTCCGGGAAGGAGCGTTCGGTAAAACAATTCCAACTCTTTAACAGGCCAGTTCATTTTCCAGATTTTTAAAGCATGTTCACGATGAAACCATTCGTGAAGCATTTCCAAATCACGTTCAGGATTAACAGGACGCAATGTTATGGTTACATTTTCCTTTTCGAAGTATCGGCTAAAAACCACATCTTCTCCTTTAGGCTTTATTAGTTTTTGAGAAAAAAAGGATTTGTTTAAAGGATTTGGATAATTTAAATATACCGCCGGATTGGTTCTTGGTGCACTTGCTTCATCCATATTGTTGAGGCTTGTCAGTAGGTTGCATTTTGCATACAATTGAATACTGTTTATAAAATGAGAAGCCAGACCTGTGGTATCCGTTGCTTCTTCTGTTTTGAACGCTTCATATATAATGTTCAGAAGAGATGATTCATTGGCCAGTTTGTTTTTGCCTAAAACATTTACGATTCCAAAAAGGTGATTCACTAAAAAATAATAGCCCCAAAGGTTAATAATTCGGCTTTCGGCTATAAAATTTCGGCTTTCGTCACCAAAACCTGTAATTAGATTCTGTAATTCCTCCGCTTTTCCCTGACGAAAGAAATAGCCCTGATTGTCCCTGAAATACATTTTAGACGGAAAAAGATTGTCATCAAATTCAATAAGGATGTTTTGCTGATGGAATTCTGCTCCAAATCCGTATTTATTGAATATGCCAACTAACGGATGTAAAGTAATTTTAAGATATTGCTTAAACCATTCGATGGCTGTTTGATTAACTTCTTTATCCAGTCTTTTTGCCGATTCGTTAATGATATTTAGTATTCTGGCTGATTCACCAAGCACACCATCCTGACATAAAGAGGCAACCATACTTATATTTTTTCGGGCATTTGCCCCATGGAAAGGATTTTGGCGTACACTGGTGCTAAAGCCATCAATGACCTTATCTTCATAAACCACCGCAATAAAAGCCGGATCGCAAATGAGCTGTACTTCAGGATACTCTTTTTCAATTCCTTTTCCCCATTCTGTTTTCATGAGTTTGCCGGCATCATAACCACGGTTTAATTCATGAATATAATTGACACGATATGAGTTGGTGATTTTTACATGAAGTGAAAATTTATACATCCATTCACTTTCGGCATTGTATACCGTACGAACTGATGAGGTAGCCGTATACGATGGTCCGAATTGTCCCAGACTGAAAAGCAGCTTTTTTGACTGCATTTCTTTCACTTCAGCCTGATTTAATAAATACTCAGCTTCCCATGGATGTGTTGGAACTACTTTCCATTCGGGATATAAAGTCAGTAATTCTTTAGTGCTGTTATCTGCATATTTTGAAATTTCATTTCTGAGATAATCCGTCATCAGATACTCTTCAGCACTTTTTTCGAGCACATTATCCGGGTGGATAAGGAAAAAATGCAAAGGAAATTGTCCCGCCGTTTCCGGAGAATATTTTTTCAGTTCTTCATGAGTAAAACCTTCCCTGCTTTTAGGAAGAGGATGCACACTATGTCCTAAAATCAGTGATTGTTCTGATTCAATAAACGATTGCTCAGGATTATTGGCTACAAGATTATTCTCTTTGTATTGAGCGAGATAAAAAGCCAGATTATCAATACTGTTTTGCATGCGTTTTTGAGTAGGAAGCGAATCCAGTTCAGGATATTCTTTTTTAGCAAATGCAGCAACAAATTCTACAAAATCCAAAGGACTGATTTCTTTGATTTGATCAGAAGCAGTATTGCGTGCAATAACTGGAAATCCAAAAGAATGAACTCCGCTTTCTGAGAAATAAGTCAAAGGCGCAAAAACTTCCTGGCCGATATCAGTAAAATCAAAACGCAGAAATGATTTATGATTGATGGTCTGCATATAATCAGCCAAAGCCGGATCGTATTTCGGAATACCTTCATAACGGCTCCAGTTCCTGAATTCCCTGCAATAACAATTCAGCAGGGATTTAAAATTAACCTGCTCTGCCAGCTGTTGAAAATTAGTTGAGTTGTTGGTATTCATTTCCGGTTTTTTTAATGAGGTTAAGAATGTTTTTGATGTCATTAAGCGTAGTCAAAGGATTGAAAATGGTGAATTTGAGATAGAAATTTCCATTTACTTTTGTGCTGGCAACCAAAACTTCTCCACTAAAAAATAATTTTTCTTTGATGTACTGATTGATGTTACAATAATTAGCCGGATCAAGCCCATTGATGTAGCGGAAGACCAATACGCCCATATCAGAATGGCATAAAAGCTCAAAATTTTCATTATTTTCTAAGTAATTTGCCGTTTGCTGAGCTGTTTCTATGATGGTGTCCGTGTATTGCCCAAGCTTTTCTTTACCCATATAACGAAGCGTAAACCAAAGTTTAAGCGCATCAAAGCGACGGGTACTCTGAATAATGGATTTGTTGATTTGCGCCGGAAGTGCGTCATAATCCTGCTCTTTTGGGTTCAGATAATCGGCGTGGTGCTTGATAATGTTAAGATGGAGTTTGTTTTTTACGATGAATGCACTGCTGCTAATCGGCTGAAAGAAAGATTTATGGTAGTCGATGCTTACCGAATCTGCAAGTTCAATTCCGTTTAAGAGATATCTGTATTTTTCTGTCAGCAATAATCCGCATCCATAAGCGGCGTCAACATGAAGCCATAAATTGTGACGGTTGGCAATATGGGCTATTTCAGTTAATGGATCGACATTTCCAAAATCTGTAGTTCCCGCTGTGGCTGTAATAGCAATCGGAATATTGCCTTTTTCTATTTCTGCAGCAATTGCTTTATCAAGCTGCTTAGGATCCATTCGGTATCTCGAATCTACACCAACGTGAACAATAGACTGTTCACCAAGACCTAAAATCCATGCATTTTTATGATTGCTAAAATGTGCTTTATCCGAAACAAAAATTCTAAACTTACTCGCATCAGGCGGAAGGCCGTCAAGTTTGATGTTCCATTTTTGATATTCAAGAGAAAAATAATCTCTTGCCAGTAATAATCCCATTAAATTACTTTGGGAACCTCCGGCAGTAAAAATACCATCCGCATTTTCAGAATAACCAATTTGTTTGCTGGTCCAGTCGATTAATTTTCGTTCGATAAAAGTACCTCCGGCGCTCTGATCATAAGTATCCTGAGATGAATTTATGGCGCTGATCAATACTTCGGCTGCCAGTGCCGGAATTACCACAGGGCAATTTAAATGCGCAATATATTCAGGTAAATGATAGGCTGTAGCATGTTTTACATACAGTTCATCTGCTTCATTAAGCAGGCTTTCATAATCTGGAAGGGGAGTGTCTAAATCTACATTTTCTACTTTCGCTTTCATTTCATCAGGTCTGATTCCGCTGAAAGGTTTTCGGTTGTTTTGTAGAAAGTCCGAAACACGGTTTTGCGCTAATTGTATGGCTTCAGCATATTCAGTATTAGCATTTTGATGAAAAATATCTTTAAAATAATCCTGGTCAGGAATAAGCACTGAATTTTTTGGTGCCTCATTATTCAATAGCATGTTGTTCATAATGGATTTTATTTACGGTTTGTTAATATTTATTGCAGATAAATCACTTTTTTTGATAAAGGAGTTCTCTTTTTTTTTGATATTTTTAAATCATCAGCATAATATCCCAGATATAGAAGTCCTAAAGACTTTTCGTTTTCAGCAAGACCGAATTCACTCACGTAATCAATAGCCACATTTTTAGTACTCCAGTAACTTCCAATAGTATTAGCAGTACACGTTAACGCCATATTTTGTACAGCTGATGATACAGCGGCAATTTCTTCCCATTCAGGAAGATTGATTTTAGTGTTTCGAACCAGAATTATTCCAATCATGCAAACAGCGTTCAAAGGATAGTTCCGCAGATAATCCAGTTTTTTTACTAATGCATCGGGTGCGAGTTCTTTTGCATAAGAGTCTTTGTAATAATCGGCCATGTATTCGCCATATTCTTCAAGATATTTTCCTCTTAAAACAATAAATCTCCAGGGTTCAGTCATTTTGTGATTGGGTGCCCACGTAGCGTTTATTAGAATTTCATCGAGCAGGTCATCAGGCAATTCCCCTTTGACAAATTGATCACCAAAAATGCTTCTTCTGTTCCGAATGTTTTCTGAAATTTTCTTTGGTTTATCAGAATAATCTGAGGCTCTGGTTTTACTGGGATTGTCTTTAATTTTCATGTTTTTTTTAAATTTTTCTAAGAAAATTATTGTTATTTAGATTAATTAAAAATATATTTGTAAGTAAATCTTATTTAGACTAAGTAAAAACAAATGTATAAATTAAAATGAATAAAAAAAATAAATATGAAAAATTTTATACGAATGCCCGTACATAAACAAATTGTTGTTTCAAATTTAATTTTATATAATGCTTATTTTTAGTGCATTGTGTTTAATTTTTCAATTGTATTTTAATAACCTAAAAACGGATTAATAATGAAATCACAATCAATTCTTTCTGTTGAAAGACCTACTAATGAACCATTGTCTTTTGATATTCCTACAAAGCCTTTAATAATAGAGATAACACCTCAGGAGAGAAATATTTTATCAAATGTGGGAAGCCTTTTGGTGAAAGCATTTAGCAATTACGAAAACCCTGAATATATATCGTCTCTTCATCTCCATGCTTTTCAATTATTGCCCGAACGAATTACCCGAATTTTGAGTCGGTTTGGAACCGATTTTTCAGCTGAACAATATGGTGCGATTGTCTTTAAAGGGCTTTTAGAAGTCGATCAGGAAGATTTGGGACCTACGCCTCCAAACTGGCAGGGAGCAGATTTCGGAAAGTTAAATAAATATGGTTTTATCTGTTCGTTGCTTCATGGTGCAGTACCTTCAAAACCTGTTCAGTATTATGCACAGAGAAAAGGCGGAGGTCTTTTGCATGCCGTAATTCCAGATGAAAATATGGCTATGACGCAGACAGGATCCGGCTCTAAAACCGATTTATTTGTACATACTGAAGATGCTTTTTTGTCACATCAGGCCGATTTTTTAAGTTTTCTTTATCTGAGAAATGAAGAAAGAGTGCCATCAACATTATATTCTATTCGTTCACATGGAGAGGTTAATGCTGTAATGGAAAAGTTATTTGAACCTATTTATCAGTGTCCCAAAGATGCTAATTATGAAGATGAAGACACTTCAGATTCAGGACCGTTAGCGTGTGTTTTGTATGGAAACAGAGAACTTCCTTTTATTCGTTTTGATGCTGCTGAGCAAATCTTTAATGAAAATGCGGGACAGACATCCGAAGCCCTTAACAACTTAATGGATTTTTGGGATGAAGCCAAAACACTAATCAACAGTGATTATATCCCAAATTCCGGAGATCTTATTTTTGTAAACAATCATTTGTGTGCACATGGGCGAAGTGCTTTTATTGCCGGTCAACGTATAGAAAATGGCGAAATTATAAAATGTGAACGCAGGCAGATGCTCAGGATGATGAGTAAAACAAGTCTAATACATATCAGATCTGTTACAAAGACCAATGATCCTTATTTTATTATGGAAGAACATTTAGGGAAGGTATTTAATTTTGATTAAATTTTAAACTTAAGTATTTAAAAACATCAGTCCAGTTTAATAAGCGCTTTTCAGAATTATACTATTTAATATCAAAACAATGATAATCAATTATTTGTTGTTATAAAAGAAAACGATAATTATGTAAGAAATTGAGTAGTCCATCATTTAAATTTGAAAAACAACTTTAAAATTATATTATGGAAACGCTATTCAAATCAAAGATTATATTTCTGCTTATTATAATTGGTATTGTATTCTCCTGTAAAAATAACCAGGATGGGTACAGTGATGAAATTGATACTGAAAAGTCTACTATTGATTCTGCCGGAGCAACCTCAGATACCATCAATGCAAATAATTCTAACGGAGATAATTCGACAGGAAGTAATGCCCCTAAACCAAGCCCGGGAACAAATTCTGCTGCAAGTAATGCAGGTGAGGGCAGTGGCCCGGGCGAAAGTGCTAATGATGCTTCTACATACACAAGTTCTTCAGGACTACAACGGGATAGTGTTGATTCTAAAAGGAAAAGTAATAAAAGTAAATGATGTGAAGTTAGATTCTTTACATTTTAAAAGCCTGTAAAATGAATTTTTTACAGGCTTTTATAATGTATGTTACGTATGAAAAAAGCTGACTATAATACTTTAATCAAAGTTCGGTAATAAGAGCTGATAAAATCTCTTCAATGGAGAAATATGCACCGCAGACAAATTCATCAGCAGCCCCATAATACATTATTAGTTTGTCTCCTTCAACTACGTGGCCATTTGTAAATACAACATATCCAAAAAATCCACTCAGTTCATAATTTTCCTGAGGCATCATGATAGGTTCTAAAGTCCTTGCAATTACTTTTGAAGGATCATTTAAATCCATTAAAAAAGCACCCAGACAATATTTATGCTCAGCATTTGCTCCATGATATATTTCGAGCCAGCCTTTATCTGTTTTGATCGGCGCTGCACCTGCACCAACTCTGGCACTGTCCCAAAGTCCTTTTCTGGTTCCAACAAGAAATTGATGGTTTCCCCAATGTACTCCGTCTGGAGATTCGGCTAACCAAATAAAATTACCCCCAATCTGCGGACTTGAAGGGCGATGCAGAGCGTAGAACTTGCCATTTATTTTTTCTTCAAAAATGGCACAATCTTTATTATGCGGAGGAAATATCATACCTTTTGTTTCAAAATTTTTCCAGTCCCTGGTAGTGCGCAATCCAACCCCCACACCATTTGAAGAAACCGCTGTATAGGTAATGTAATAAGTATCATCGAGCTTGCTTACCCTTGCATCTTCTATGCCAAATTGTTCTAATATACCTGAACCAAAAAGAGAATTAAAACTTTCAGGAGCATAAAAGTGAACTCCATCATCACTGCATAAAATTCTCAAATGCGAAAGTGTAGTAAGGTAATCAAGACCTTTGTACTGAATTACACGCGGATCGGTAGCAACCAGATCCGGATCATTTAGTGGAATCTCAATAATTTCTACTTTTCCTAATTCATTAATCACAGGAAAAAAAATCACACCTTCCTTTTGCGCAATACTTTCTGCCACCCGTACCAAAAGCCATGTTTTGTTTTCAAATACAAAAACACCCGGATTTAAAAGGCTGATAATTTGCAAATCAGGACTGCTGGGTTTTAGGTCTTTAGGTATTAATATAGGATTTTCCGGAAATCGTTGCGCTATATCACTCATAGTTAAAACGGTTTTTAATGACTATATCAAAAATCATAATAAATTACTTATTGTAAATAACTTAATTTAATGTATAAATATCTTACATAATGGGAATAAGAAATTATAAAATTTAAATCTAGAAAATATTTTTGTACCTTTTCAATAGCCTTTTCATGATTAATTTATATTTAGATAGTTAATTTGAGTTGTTTTTTTGTGTTTTAATAGATTTTATCTATGAAAGTAAATGTATATAGTATAGTTTATGACTAAAGTTTTTTTATTGTGTATGTAACTTAGTATTCCGGTTAAAATAATAAAAATCAAAAAAAATAAGTATGGAAAATCAATCAAATGACATTAGTAAGTGCCCTTTTCATAATGGCAATATGGACAAAGCGGCTGCATCAGGAACAAAAAATCGTGACTGGTGGCCGAAGCAGTTAAAAGTAAACATTCTAAGGCAGAATTCCCCTTTATCAGATCCCATGGGAAATAAATTTGATTATGCTGAAGCTTTTAAAACCCTTGATCTTGAAGCTGTAAAAAAGGACTTAAATGATCTTATGACAGATTCTCAGGACTGGTGGCCTGCTGATTTTGGTCATTATGGAGGTTTGTTTATTCGAATGGCATGGCATAGTGCAGGAACGTATCGTGTACATGATGGGCGTGGAGGTGCCGGTGCAGGACAGCAGCGTTTTGCGCCACTTAACAGTTGGCCTGACAATGTAAGTCTTGACAAAGCCAGAAGACTTTTATGGCCAATCAAACAAAAATACGGACAAAAAATCTCATGGGCAGATTTAATGATATTAACCGGAAATGTTGCCCTGGAATCTATGGGCTTTAAAACATTTGGTTTTGCCGGAGGCCGTGCAGATGTATGGGAACCGGATGAATCAGTTTATTGGGGTTCTGAAACTACATGGCTCGGAGGAGACGAACGTTATGCTGATGGTTCAGATGGAGTACCAAAAGATCATGGAGTAGTATCATCTGATGACAATGCAGATGGACAAGTTCATGCCAGAAATCTGGAAAAACCGCTTGCAGCAGTACAAATGGGACTTATATATGTAAATCCTGAGGGACCTGATGGCAACCCGGATCCTATTCTGGCTGCCAAAGATATACGGGATACTTTTGGCCGTATGGCAATGGATGATGAAGAAACCGTAGCCTTAATTGCTGGTGGGCATACTTTCGGAAAAACACATGGAGCAGCTTCATCAGATCATGTTGATAAAGAGCCTGAAGCGTCAGGAATAGAACTTCAGGGCTTTGGATGGCAAAATAGCTTCGGTTCCGGTAAAGGTCCCGATACTATTACAAGCGGACTGGAGGTAACCTGGACAAAAACACCAACGCAATGGAGCAATAATTTCTTTGAAAATTTATTTGGTTTTGAATGGGAACTATCAAAAAGTCCTGGGGGAGCGCACCAATGGGTAGCCAAAAATGCAGAACCTGTTATTCCGGACGCATTTGATAGTTCAAAAAAACATTTACCAACAATGCTTACAACTGACTTGTCACTAAGATTTGATCCTGCTTATGAGAAGATATCACGCAGGTTTCTTGAAAATCCGGATGCTTTTGCTGATGCTTTTGCACGTGCATGGTTTAAACTGACACACAGGGATATGGGACCGCGTTCGCGTTATCTTGGGACCGATGTCCCTCAGGAAGAATTATTGTGGCAGGATCCTATTCCTAAGGTAAATCATCCTTTGATTAATGAGAATGATGTAATTCAATTGAAAGAAAAAATACTGAATTCAGGTTTAAGTATTTCACAATTAGTAGGAACTTCATGGGCATCGGCTTCAACTTTTAGAGGATCAGATAAGCGTGGCGGAGCAAATGGGGCACGCATCAGACTGGCACCTCAAAAAGACTGGCAGGTAAATAATCCGGCACAACTTAAACAGGTTTTAAACAAACTTGAAAGTATACAAACAGAATTTAATGCTGCTCAAGGAAATGGAAAAGAAGTTTCATTAGCAGATTTAATCGTTTTAGCCGGTAATACAGGGGTGGAGAAAGCTGTTAAGAATGCTGGATATTCAGTAAATATTTCATTTATTCCTGGCAGAATGGATGCTTCTTCTGAACAGACAGATGTTGAATCTTTTGGTTATCTTGAGCCTAAGGCAGATGGATTTCGTAATTACAGAAGTACCAAATCACCTGTTTCTACAGAGGAACTTCTAATCGATAAAGCAAATTTATTAACACTTACAGCTCCGGAATTAACTGTTCTTTTAGGAGGATTGCGTGTGTTGGATATCAATACTGACGGAAGTAAAAATGGTGTTTTTACAAATCGTCCTGGTCACCTTACCAATGATTTCTTTATAAATTTACTGGATATGAATACAAAATGGAAGGCTTTGTCAGATGATAAGGAACTTTACGCAGGAAATGATCGCAATACCGGGCAGCCAAAATGGATTGGTACCCGTGCAGATCTTGTTTTTGGATCTAATTCAGAATTAAGAGCTATTGCCGAAGTTTATGCAAGTAGTGATGCGCAGGAAAAATTCATCAACGATTTTGTTGCTGTATGGAATAAAGTAATGAATCTGGATCGATTTGATTTAGTTTAGTCGTTTGATTCATAATAAGAGTTAATACTAAAAAGGAGCCATATTGTGGTTCCTTTTTTTTATTAAATAAGATTGTTTTTTTCTAAACTTAAGATACGAATTATTCGTACATTAGTAAGAGAAGGGATGTATCATTCAGATAAATAGTATTAAACGCTATAATTTGCATAGTAAGATAAGTACTAATATTGTTTTTTTATTATAATTTAACTGTTGTATTTTTTTTATATTCAGAATTATAGGGAAATATAATTATGTTTTTTATGATTATTCAAAGAAATTCAATACATATTTGCTGAAAAATTAAAAATACATAGATTTGTTTTTTGTAGCATATTTACTTTTTTTAATATTGCGTTGGAAATAGATATCGTCTTAAAAGAACTTCAAAATCAAAATAAATCCGTTTATAAAAATGTATTTAACCATTTTTATAAAGGGCTGGTTATCTATGCCAACAATTTTTTATTTGATCAGGAAGCAAGTGAAGATATAGTACAGGAAGTATTTATTTCCTTATGGGAAAATGCAAAAAATATAGAAATAAAAACTTCTCTTAAAGCTTACTTGTATGCAATGGTACGCAACAAATGCTTAAATTACCTGAAATCACTAAAAGTAACTGATGATTTAAATGTAATTGATTTAAATTCGATACTGGTTTTAGATGAAGATTTAGATTTAATTTCCGAAGAAGAAAAAACAATTCTTTACAATCATATTTTAAAGATTATTGAAACTTTTCCGGAAAGTATGCAGCAGGTTTTCAAACTTAAATTTATTGAAAATTATAAATACGAAGAAATTGCCGATGAAATGGGAATTTCTGTAAACACAGTCAAAACGCAGCTCAAAAGAGCAAAAGTAAAAATCAGCCAATCGTTGGTTATTATATTAGCTTTATTATCCATCCATTCGTAAGAAAGTTACCTGACTTTGTGAGTAATTTAATTTTTTCTTCACTTTTTCTTAAACTTTTGTCACCCATTCTTCAGTTTCGATTGTCTTAGTTATAAATTACATCAGGTAATTGTTAATTTAAAGAGATTCTGAAAATGGAATTTAAACTGATTATAAAAAAAATAAACGATACGCTTAGCCCTGAAGAGGAATCAGTTTTTGATTTATGGTACAGCCAATCTGCAGAGAATAGAGATTATTTTGCTAAAGTTCAAAATAACTATCAAAGCGATATTGAAGATATAAATACTGAAAAAGCATGGAAAGTTATTGACAGCAGAATCAATCCTGGAAAAAATCAAAATCAGTTTTACAAATATGCTGTTGCCGCATCAGTAGTTGTATTGTTAGGTACTGGAATATTTTACTTTACAAAACCAAAAGAACAAATTATTGAGGTTGCTGAAAAACCAAAAGAAATTGCTCCGGGAGGTAACAGAGGAATTTTGACCCTTTCGAACGGAAAGCAAATTGTATTGTCTGACATTTCGGCAAAAGATACAATTGCCAGAGAAGGAGAAAAAGAAGAAGTTACTATCAGGATGGATGCTAACGGAGTTATTACCTATACCATAAATCCGGATGCAGCTGTCTCAGAAGCAGATGCTAATTCATTCAATACACTTTCAACACCAACAGGAGGACAATACAATATTATTTTGGCAGATGGAACTAAAGTTTATCTAAACACTGTTTCTTCTATTAAATACCCAGCCCGTTTTGATGGTAAAGAAAGAATCGTAGAGTTAGAAGGGGAGGCTTACTTTGAAGTAGCTAAAAATAAAAATAAACCTTTTATCGTAAAATCAGATACTCAGTCTATAGAGGTTTTGGGAACTCATTTTAATGTTCATGCTTACGATAATGAACCATCTGTAAAAACAACATTACTGGAAGGAAGTGTGGCAGTTACTTCTAAAAATCAGAAAGCAATTTTAAAACCAGGACAACAAGCTAATGTATCTGATAATCTTAACAGGATTACCATTCGAAAAGTGGATACCGAAGCTGCTATTGCCTGGAAAAATGGCCGTTTTAAATTTGATAATGCCGACCTGAAAACGGTAATGAAACAATTGGAGCGCTGGTACGGAATAAAAGTGGAATACCGTGGCGATGTATCTGATGTGAGGTTTAACGGAGGTACGTTTATGAATAAAAATTTGTCTGAAGTATTAAAAGTACTTGAGCTTAGTAATATAAAATTTAGGGTCGAAGGAAAAACGATTATTGTGTATCCGTGATTTTAAATTTACCCGATTATATTGGGTGTGAAACTAAAAAACCAGAGGCAGTTGCGATGCTTCTGGTTGTTAATAGGTTTATAGCCAATATAAGTTGTCCACTATTGTTTAACTATAACTAAATGTAAATGTATGAAATTTAATTTACAACCAAAAAAACCTTACAAAGAACTGAGGAAAATTATTCCGGGTCTTCATTTCTCTAATTGTACATGGATGTGGAGTGTGCTTCTTATGCTGTTATGCAGTTATACGGCGCAGGCACAGAATGTAAGCATTAATTTTAAGGATGCGCCGCTTGAGACAGTTTTGAAAGAAGTCGCAAAACAGGCCAATTACGAAGTTTTTTATACACAAAAAATACTTAAAGATTCTAAACCGGTAACTATCAATGTTAAGAATTCCGGTTTAAAAGAAACACTGAATCAAATTTTCAGTTCCCAAAATTTGAAATACTCGCTTACCAATCAAACAATAGTTGTAACTGTTGCCAAAGAAAAAGAGGAGAAATCGGGAAACGGATCAGGAAGAATACAAGGAAAAGTATTAAACAGTAAAAATGAGCCATTTCCGGGTGTAAATGTTACAATTTCAGGAACGAACAAACATAGCATAACCGATTTTGACGGTAGCTTTTCTTTTGATAATGCGCCGCTGGACGGTATATTGGAATGTACAGGCTTAACCATAGAAAAAAAATCTTTTGGTATTAACGGACGTACTCAATTAACACTTGTTGTTGAGGATAAAGTATCCGCAATGAAAGAAGTTGTGGTAACAGGTTTTCAAACCCTTACCAGAACTCATTCTACGGGTGCAATTACTAAAGTTGACGGGGAAACCTTAAATGAGAATATCAATGCAAATTTAGCAACAGCTCTGGAGGGTCGTGTTGCAGGACTGATGTTTCAGAAAAATCCAACCGGAGCTTCAGCAGATACGCCTATATTACGTGGAATGGGCACATTTTCTTCTTTGGAAGTAGGGTATAGTCCGCTTTTGGTAATAGATGGTTTGCCAACCGAATTGACTCTGGAAGATATTAATCCATACGATATTGAAAGTGTAAACGTTCTTAAGGATGCTGCAGCAGGTTCTATTTATGGTTCAAGAGCCGCAAATGGGATTATTGTATTAACTACAAAAAAAGGAAATGGTAAGTTAAAAGTAAGTGTAAATTCTGATTTCTTTATTTCTACGAAACCAAATATAAGGGATATGAATTATGCTTCTACCAGTGATATCGTTGATTTTGAACAGTCCGTATACAACAAAGAAAGATCCAGATTTGCCAATACAGCTACAATGTTCAATGGTTATGGAGATATTGGAAGCAGTAGTCCAAAGTATTATAGCCCACTTTATCAGCTAAACAGGGATTTGGAGGATGGAAAAATCAGCAATTTAGATTACAGTAGTACTATAGCACAATGGAAGAAGAACGATTACATCAAAGATTATCGTGACAATGTCTGGCAAAATGAATTTAGACAACGTTATAATGTTTCTTTTTCAGGAAGTACTTCTAAGCAAAATACTTATGTATCATTGAATTATGACGATGCAAAAAACAGAATCAAAAATAACACAAGCCGTGAGTTTAATCTTTATGCAAAAAGCAGTTTTCAGGTAAATAACTGGTTAAATGCAACTTTCGGATTAAATGCAACGTACAGTAACGATGATGTTACTGATTTTGATTTAGGGAATTATAATATCCAAAAAAGATACGAACGTATTACTGATGATAATGGGGAACTTGTAATATCTCCATTTGTAGGTATTAAAGATGGTTTTACTGGCAGTAGTGTTATTAACCCGGCTATGGCTGCAAGAATAAACAGTTTAAGTGGTTTCAAATCAGTAAATTTTAATGTGCTGGATGCGCTTCAGGAAGGTATCACACATGAAAATTCATTAAGCTTGAGAGCTTTTACAAACCTTCGTGCCAAAATATGGAAAGGTTTAAGTTTGAATACACAATTTCAATATGAACTACGAAAAAATGATAACGACCAGTATTATGCTGTAGACTCGTATAGAATGCGTTATGCTATCAATGCAATGACAGGATATAATCCAAATACAAATGCCTATACTTACGTAGATGGTTTTTCTACAGGAGGACGCTACAAACAATGGAGTACTCAGGCGAGTAACTATTCTTTTAGAAACCAGTTAGATTTTAGTCAGGATTTTAGTGAAGGCAAACATTCTGTTAACGCTATAGCTGGTTTTGAAATGCGCGAAACATTTGTCCCAAGAGGTATGGAACAAATACGATATGGTTATGACCCTGTTACACTTACTTCTGCAGTATTGAATAATCTGGCACTTAGTCAAACCGGAGTTCCAAGTTATATCTATGGCAATAATGCCACTTTAGCGGCAGGATCAAGAAAACAAGATGAAGTTTTACATCATTATTTTTCGGTTTTTAGCACGGCAGGTTATACCTTTTTATCAAAATATAATGTGACAGGCAGCTACCGTGTTGACAGAGCAGATTTATTTGGTGTGGATTCTAAATATAAAAACCGTCCATTGTGGTCTGCAGGTTTAGGATGGAATGTTAGCAACGAAGATTTTATGAAAGATGTAAAATGGGTCAACATGCTTAAATTGAGAGCTACCTATGGTGTAAGTGGAAATATTGATCAAACTACAACGCCATATGTTACCGCAACAAGAAGAAATGACAATTTATATCAGTCTTTGCAATACATAAATATTACTTCTCAGCCCAATCCAATGTTAAGATGGGAAAAAACACAAACCACCAATTTAGGCTTAGATTACACCTTGTTTCAAAATAAAATAACAGGTAGTATTGATGCCTATCGTAAATATAGTAATGATTTATTGGCAACAACCGATTTAGATCCGACTGTTGGTGCAACGACCAGAAGAATTAATGCCGGAGCCTTGCTAAATAAAGGAATCGAATTAAGTGTTGGTTCTCAATGGTATAACAATGGTAATTTCCGTATTAATTCTAATGTAGTTTTTGGTTTTAATAAAACCACAGTTGACAAAGTTACCAGAGCGCAATCATCTGCTTCAGTATATGTTGGAAACCCGTCAAATTACTTTTTTGAAGGTGAAGTATATAATAGTTTGTATGCATACAAATATGGAGGTACGGTTAATGGATACCCTTATGTTCTGGATGAAAACGGAAATCCGTCGATTACTTTTGATGCCAATGGTAATCCAATTTCAACAACTATTAAAACAATTACCAATCCGAAGGCTTTGGTTAATATGGGAAGTTTGACTCCAACTTACACAGGATCTTTATCTCAGCGATTTTCTTACAGACAATTTGATTTGAACATGCTGTTTGTTTTTTCAGGAGGAAATGTAATGCGCAGGGAAACTATTGATATGAGTACAGATGACGTAAATCTTTCAGGTATTACAGATCGTTACACAGATGCACAACCAAATGGAAATACACGTTTACTTGTAGATTTTGCTGACAATCTCAGAACTTATGCGGGAGCAATCAGCAGCCAGTGGAGAAATTCTGATGCAAATGTTGTAGACGGTGATTACATCAAACTTAGAAATATCTCATTAGGATATAACCTGCCGAAAACTTTTGCAAATAAGATAAAAATGGAATCAGCTAAATTTACTTTTCAGGTAAATAATATCTGGTATTGGAGCGCTGCTGGTAATCGTATCGATCCTGAAGTTTATTCAGCTAACTCAGGTATACGTAATTTACCATTGCCTAAGACTTACTTATTTGGTTTTAATTTAACCCTTTAAAAAAATGAAACATTTATATATCACAATACTGTCGCTGATCATGCTTTTTGTGGCATCCTGCGAAGAATATACAGATTTGACTCCTAAAGGTGCTTTAGTAGTAGAGACTGCAGGACAATTTCACGAAATGGTATCCCTGCCGGGAAGAGGCTATCCTATCAATAACTTTCAATATTTATCAGACGACCAATGGATGAAAGAATCAAATGTAATAGGGATAACTCCTAATATCAATACTATTAATTTTACTTTTGATGAAACTGTGGACAGGGTTTCTTTGATGACGGGCTCCAGTTTTTATAATCAGGCTTATACATATATCAACAGATGGAATACCATTATTTCGCTAGTTGATGATAGTAAGGGAGAAGCAAGTATCAAACAATTGGCAAAAGCAGAAGCCAAAATTTACAGGGCTTACGACCACTTTTTGTTAGTCAATCATTACGCAAAGGGTTATGATCCGCAAACAGCTGCTACCGATGGAGGGATTTGCATTATGGATAAATTCGATTTAGAGGCACAGCCGTCAAAATCAACAGTGGCAGAGGTGTACGATTTTATTCAAAAAGACATTGAGGATGCGCTACCGCATCTACAGGAGACACCACTAGATGTTTACCATCCTTCACTGGCATTTGCTTATGCTTTTAAAGCTAAAGTACATTTGTTTAAACGGGAAATTGTCAAAGCAAAAGAAGCTGCAGAAAAATCACTAAGCTATAATAATAAAATATTTGACATGGTTGCTTACAGTGCACAGGGAGGCCCAACTGTTGTGACTGTACCTGCTTCCAGTAATATAGAGGTATTGAGTTATATGTATATGAATGGTTTTAATGAAATGAACTTTGGACAGAGCTATATCATTAGTCCTGAACTGCGAACATTATTTGGTACCAATGATGCACGTTTTAATTTGTTTTTTAATACAACCAGTACAACTAATTTAGATCAGGGTTCTAATACCGCTTATTGGGGAACACAGTATACCAGATTTTTTTACCCTACAGTCGGAATGAAAACGACCGAAGTATATTTGATGCTTGCTGAGTGTTATGCGAGAGAAGATAAACTTACCGAAGCGGTTGGTGTTTTAAATCAATTAAGAGCAAAACGTATTTTGTCCGGTACTGTAAATTTAACTGTTCCGGCAACCAGAAAAGAAACGATGGAATTGGTTATAAACGAACGCAGAAAAGAACTGATGTTTGGTTTTAATCGTTTTTTTGATCTTAAAAGGTTAAATACTGAAACGGAATATGCAAAAACAATTACCAGAGTATTTCCGCTGGTTAACAAAACTGTTCCGCAAAAAACATATACGTTGCAGCCGAATTCCAGATTGTACATTATACCGTTTCCTTTAACGGCTTTGATGAAAAACCCAAAACTTACTTTAAACACGGACGAAAAAGTCCCATTTTAATCCTGATGAATAAATTATTTATAATTTTAATCATGCTGCTGGCCACGCAGCAGCATGGTTTTTCTCAAAACCCGACAGAAAAAAAAGCTGACAGTACCAGTACCCAGCCGAAAGGCATGCAGGCTTATAACAAAGTAATTACCGATAAAGCTAAAAGCAAGCAAGGCCTTTTTACAGTAAGTCAGGTAGATACGAAATACTATTTTCAGGTTCCGGACAGTTTGTTTAACAGGTATATGCTGGTAGTAACCCGATACCTTTCAACTCCTGAAGGAATGGGAACTTTTGGCGGGGAAAAAGCCAATGAGCAGACAATTTATTTTGAAAAAGGAGCGAATAATACTGTTTTTTTAAGATCATTGCAATACAGACAGGATGTTCGTAATGCAGATTCGATGCTGGCAAAAGCATTGGCAGGAAGCAATGAAAATCCAATCGTAGCTGCTTTCCCAATAAAAACAACTAATCCTGATAATGGATATGTTGTAATCGATGTAACAGATGCTTTTAAAAAGGATAATGCCATGTTCTCTCTGGAAAGCAAAGAGAAAACAGAAAAAAAATTAACAACTCTTGCTGACGATAAATCTTTTATTGAAAGTATAGATGTCTATCCGATTAACATTGAGGTAAAATCAACAAGGACTTATACCAGTTCTACAGTAAGCAGCGGAACCGTAACACTAAGATTGAATACCTCAATTGTATTGCTTCCTAAAACGCCAATGCGAAAACGTTTTGCGGATGAAAGGGTAGGTTATTTTGCTAATAAATATGTTTTGTTTGATGATGACCAGCAGCGTGCAGAGAAAAAATTCATTATTCAGCGTTACCGTCTGGAACCAAAAGACAAAGACATAAAAAAATACCTTAAAGGTGAATTGGTTGAACCCAAAAAACAAATCGTTTATTACATTGATCCGGCTACCCCAAAAAAATGGAGGCCTTATTTAATTGCAGGTATCAACGACTGGCAGAAAGCTTTTGAAGCAGCAGGTTTCAAAAATGCTATTGTTGGTAAAGAATGGCCGGAAGATGATAAAACAATGAGTCTGGAAGATGCGAGATACTCTGTAATAAGATATTATGCTTCAGAAACTCCTAATGCTTATGGACCACGTATAAGCGACCCGAGGAGCGGAGAAATTATGGAAAGCCATGTGGGGTGGTATCATAATGTGATGAAATTAGTACAAAGATGGTACATGATTCAGGCAGGACCTTTAGATCCAAAAGCCAGAAAAATGCATTTGGATGATGAACTGATGGGACAGTTAATCCGTTTTGTTTCTTCGCATGAAATCGGACATACAATTGGTTTACGTCATAACATGGGAGCGAGCAGCGCTACTCCGGTAGAAAAACTTCGCGATAAAAAATGGGTTGAAGCAAATGGTCATACCGTTTCTATTATGGATTATGCACGTTTTAATTATGTAGCGCAGCCGGAAGATAATATTGGTCCGGCGGGTATTTACCCACGAATCGGAATGTACGACAAATGGGCTGTTAAATGGGGGTATAGTTACCTCCCAAACGCTAAAGATGAGTTTGAAGAAGAAAAAATTCTGAGCAAAATGGCTACAGACAGTCTGACCGCTAATCCTAAATTATGGTTTGGAGGCGAAGGAAAAGACGAAGATCCGCGCAGCCAGTCAGAAGATTTAGGTGATGATGCAGTACTTGCCAGCGATTACGGAATTAAAAATTTAAAACGTGTAGTACCAAATCTTGTAGAATGGACTTCTGAGCCAAATGATGCTTATAATAATCTAGAAGACATGCATAAAGCGGTTGTAGGACAATATTCAAGATACTTGTATCATGTACTGAAATATATTGGTAATAACTATATCACTAAAAGAACTGTGGACGAAAAAGGTATTGTAAACCAGCCTGTTCCAAAAGCAAAAGTGAAAGCAGCTATCGATTATGTAGGCAGACAATTGTTTGTGGCACCTCTTTGGATGTATCCGCAGAATATTGGACAGCTTATCGAATTAAAAACAGAAGATCAGATTTCAGATCAGCAAAATCAGGTATTAAACATATTGTTAAGTTCTGGGATACTTTATAATATCAGTCTTAAATCCATGCAGTTTGAAGGTGCTTATACTGTTCCTGAATTTTTAAACGATGTACAGAAAACAGTATGGGTAAATTTTACAGGTGACACAAAACAGGATTATTACAGAAGATCTTTGCAGCGCAGCTATGTTGATAAACTAGGTCTTTTGCTATTGCCTAAAGAAGCAGAACCGGGCAAAGCCCTGAACACAGCTCAGCGCAGCGATGTAAGATTATACGGCAAGCAGCATATTCTAAAATTAAGAACTGATGTTACCAAATTGATGAATGCATCAACAGGATTTAATAAGGATCATTTCGAAAGTATTCTGATCGAAATTGACAAAATTATTTCAAAATTAAATAAAACCGATATATGAAAAAAATAGTAGTAATAGCATTTATATGCTTAAGTACTTTAGCACAGGCACAATTAACATCAAAAGAAGAAGTAACACCTGAGCTGGTAACAAAACGTGAAGCACAAAAAAAAGAAATCACAAATAATTACCTGGCATTAAAAAACAGCCTTATAATTTCAGACAGTCTTGCTGTTGTTAAAAATGCAGAAGCATTAAAAACTTCACTGAAAAATTTCAAGTTTAAAAAGCTCAGTCTGGAACAAATGAATGAGGCTACTACAAAAAGGAAGGTAATTATTGATCTTGTTACTCAGGTAACAGTAACTAAAAATATCAATAAACAGCGAAAAATTGTTCAGGAACTTTCAGTTAAATTCTGGGAGCTGGCTCCAAAGTTTAAAGCAGAAGACGCCACATTATATCTTCAGGTATGCCCTATGACCGGTGCTGTCTGGACAAGCGATAGTAAGGAAATCAAAAATCCTTACTACCCGAAAAATATGCTGACTTGCGGTGAAGTAAAAGCAAGTCTGTAAAGATTGAATTAGTTGATAAATACGGTATTCTGAATAAGAGCCGTATTTGTCTTTTTAGATAAACTGGTGTTTTTTTTAAAATAAGGATCTGAAATATTAAAAAGGCAACCTTTCTTATTTATACTAAGAGAACGTTAATCAGGCAAAAAAATAAATACAGATTTTATACTTTTATAAAAAATTGCGGGAGTGATGAGAAAGATTTTTCTTTTACTATTGTTTATTTTGGGTTTCTTACTGATGCCCAATAATGCTATGTCCTGTAATAAATCGTTAAAAACTGATTCGCATAAAGAGATGTCCTCAATGAAAGTCAAAGAACATTCTTGCTGCAAATCTTCTTATTCCAAAAACAAAAAGCACAATTGTGACGGCGGAAAATGTACACATACGAAATGTGGCTGTTCTTCCTCATGCTCAGTATTTTTGTCCTTTACTGAAGTAAATACTTCTGACTTTACAATAGAAATAGCTTTCACGATTCAAAAATTCCCTAATTTCCAAACTCTTGTATCCACAGGCTACGGATCGCTCTGGCTTATTCCTAAAATAGGCTAAAAGAATAGAGTGACAGCCAAAGCTCTGTCCATTTATGGGCTATTATTGCTCAGGATTAACTATATCAGGTCTGTTTCAATTCACCAGGGTTTTGAATAAGGCACTGTAATTTGATTTATATTATTCTTAAAAAAAACGATCATGTATTCATTCAAAAATATAATGATGGCAATGTTTCTATTGCTATCGGCTCTTTGCCACTCTCAGATTAAAAATGCTATTACTGAGAACATCCAGATATATGGAAATTGTTCCATGTGTAAGGAAAATATAGAAAAGGCAGGCAATCAAAAAAACGTGGCTGCTGTTATTTGGGATAAAAAAACAAAAACGGCTTCTGTTACCTATGATTCAAAAAAAACAAGTACCGATCAGATTCTAAAACGTATTGCTTTAGCCGGTTATGATAATAGCAGTTTTTTAGCACCGCAATCGGCTTATGACAAACTGCCTGACTGTTGCAAATATGCTAGGGAATTAAAAAATGCAGAACCAAAATCTGAAATAGCTTTGGCTCCTCATGCATTTCATAACAAGGCAGTTCAAACAGGTCCGCTTCAAAGAGTTTATGATGCTTATTTTACTCTAAATGATGCTTTTATTCAATCTGACAGTGAATCGGTGGCTGCTAATGCAAAGATACTGTCAGAAGCGATTTTGGCTGTAAAAATGGAATCGTTATCCGATCAGGAACACACAAACTGGATGAAAGTAAATACAGTATTAGCTGCTCAATCGGGCGCTATAGCAACAACAAAGGGAATAGATAAGCAAAGGGAAAGTTTTAAGGAATTATCAAAAAAACTCTATGAATTGATGAAAACTGCTAAAGGAACAGTCCCCGTGTATTATCAATATTGCCCCATGGCAGATGCTAATTGGTTAAGTAAAGAAAGTACCATAAAAAACCCTTATTATGGCTCTCAGATGCTGAGCTGTGGTAAAACGGTAGAAACCATTCAATAATTTAAATTTAAAGAATGAAATCGATCTATTTATTAATGCTCTTTGCTATAACAGCAAGTGCACAAAAGGTGGTGCGTTACGATCTTTATGTCAGGGATACGCTTGTCAATTTCACAGGCACACAAAAAAGAGCTATTGCCGTTAATGGACAAATTCCGATGCCGACCCTTACTTTCACTGAAGGTGATATTGCTGAGATTTATGTACACAATGAGATGGACAAAGAAACTTCGCTCCATTGGCATGGACTGTTTTTACCCAACAGGGAAGACGGGGTTCCGTATCTGACTCAAATGCCTATACAACCGCATTCAGTTTATAAATATACTTTCCCCATAATTCAGCATGGAACTCATTGGTACCACAGTCATAGCGGACTTCAGGAACAAATAGGGATGTATGGATCTTTTATTATTAATAAAAAAGCAGATGATCCGACTTTTAGAAAAGGTATTGATGATCTGCCCACGGTTCCCATTATTTTGAGTGAATGGACTGATATGAAACCTCATAATATTCACAGACTTCTGCACAATGCCAGTGATTGGTTTGCCATAAAAAAAGGGACGACCCAAAGTTATGGAGAAGCTATCAGGCATGGACATTTTTTTACGAAAGTGGTCAATGAATGGAAACGAATGAACGCTATGGATGTAAGTGATGTTTATTATGACCGTTTTTTAATTAATGGTAAAAATGAAAACCAGCTTTCTCAGTTTAAAGGCGGAGATAAAGTCCGTTTAAGGATTTCCAATGGCGGGGCTTCAAGTAATTTTTGGCTCAGCTACGCGGGCGGGAAAATTACGGTTGTAGCTAATGACGGCAATGATGTAGAACCTGTAGAAGTGGATCGACTGCTTATTGCAGTTTCTGAGACCTATGACGTTGTGATTAATATTCCGGCAGATCAGACCTCGTACGAGTTTTTATCAACACCCGAAGACAGGACTAAATCGGCCTCGTTATATATTGGCTCCGGTATTAAACAGCTTGCTGAGCCGCTTCCTAAATTAAAATATTTTGAAGGAATGAAGATGATGAACGGCATGATGAAAATGAATGGTGATCTGGATGATATGAGCATGAGTATGTCTCTGAATCAAATGGATATGAATGTAGTCATGTATCCGGAGATAACAGGTGAAGGAGTTAAAAAAGGAAAGCATTCTCATAAAAAGCATACTGACGGGGGAGCATCTCAATACGACAGCAATGCATTATCTGATATTGTAACCTTAAATTACAGTATGCTTAAATCGACCATTAAGACAACACTTCCCAAAGATACGCCCGCAAAAGAACTTCGGTTTGAGCTTACCGGAAACATGAACCGTTATGTATGGAGCCTGGACAATAAAGTAGTATCTGAAACGGATAAAATCCTGATTAAAAAAGGAGAGAATGTGCGTATTATATTGTACAATGGTTCTATGATGCGTCACCCTATGCATTTGCATGGCCATGATTTTCGCCTGATTAATAATCAGGGTGACTATGCACCGCTAAAAAACGTAGTAGATATTATGCCTATGGAAACCGATACTATAGAATTTGCTGCCAATACTGAAGGTGACTGGTTTTTTCATTGTCATATACTTTATCATATGATGAGTGGTATGGGAAGGATTTTTAGTTATGAAAATCAAAAACCTAACCCGGAAATTACCAACCCCAAAGTGGCCCAAAGAAAACTCTTTGCTGATGACAGGATGTTTCATTTTATGGCAGAAAATGATTTTGCTACCAACGGAAACGATGGTGAGGCGATGTATCAAAATACGCGATGGAGTATAGGAACAGAATGGAGGCTAGGTTATAACGATATGCATGGATATGAGACAGAAACCCATATTGGGAGATATATTGGCAAAATGCAGTGGCTGATGCCTTTTATTGGCTTTGACTGGCGATATCGTAAAATGGATATGGGAGAGCGTGAAGAGAATCTCTTTGGGCAAACCAATACTAAAAACGAAAGGACTGTATTTAGCGCAGGTGTCAATTATACGTTGCCAATGCTTATTGTGGCACAGGCAGAAGTTTTTACGGATGGTAATTTTCGTTTTCAGCTGGAGCGTATGGATATTCCTCTTTCCAAAAGACTTAGAATGGACCTAATGTGGAATACCGATAAAGAATATATGGCGGGGCTGAAATATATAATAGGAAAGAATTTAGGATTTACCACACATTATGACAGTGATATGGGGCTAGGATTTGGTTTGAACCTGAATTATTGAAAGACTAATAACGAATTCAATGAAAAAACTCCAAAGCTTTAATTTTGGAGTTTTTTAATAATTATCTATGTTTATGAGCTTTATGGATTTTTGATTACGATTACCATTCAAAATGCCTTTATTTACTTCCCGATGCAAAAGTTGGCGAAGATATTTCCCAGCAATTCGTCATTAGATACCTGACCTGTAATAAGTCCAAATTGATACAAGGCCTCCTTAATATCCAATGCAATTAAGTCGCTGGAAAGATTTGTTTCAAGACCAAATTTTACTTTTTGTATTTCATCTAAAGCTTTTAATAATGAATCATAATGCCTTGTATTTGTGATAATAGTTTCATTGTTTCGTAAAGCTCCCGTGTTTACAAATGATAATAATTCATTCTTTAATTCATCAATACCAATTTTGTTTTTTGCAGATATCAATAAAAGCTTAGCGTTTAAATTTTCGAGTTTGTCAGTAATATTTAAAGCTTCCTCTTCAGATAAAATATCCCTTTTATTGACAACTATGATTAAAGGTTTTAGAGGGTATTTGTTTTTAATCTGTTCAATTTCATAAACAAACTCAGAGCTTGATGCTTTGAACTTTAATCCATCAAATAAATAAATAACAACCTGTGCCTGTTCAATTTTTTCGAATGTTTTTTTGATTCCAATACTTTCTACAACATCTTTTGTTTCACGTATTCCTGCTGTATCAATAAATCTAAAACCAACCCCGCCAATCACTAGTTCGTCTTCAATGGTGTCACGGGTTGTACCGGCAATGTCAGATACTATTGCACGTTCCTCGTTAAGTAAGGCATTTAACAAGGTTGATTTTCCTACATTTGGCTCCCCAACAATAGCAACCGGAATTCCGTTTTTAATGACGTTTCCAACAGCAAATGAATCGATCAGCCTTTTTAAGACAAACTCAATTCGGTTTAATAATTCGTTAAATTGTGTCCGGTCAGCAAATTCTACATCTTCTTCCGCAAAATCCAATTCCAGTTCAATTAACGATGCAAAGTTTAAAAGTTCTTCACGCAGTTTAGCAATTTCATTACTAAAGCCGCCACGCATTTGCTGCATTGCAATTTGATGAGAAGCTTCGTTATCAGACGAAATCAAATCAGCAACAGCTTCTGCCTGTGATAAATCCAGTTTTCCATTCAGGAAGGCTCGCAGTGTAAATTCTCCCGCATCAGCCATTCGGCATCCTTTTCTTAATAACAACTGAATAATCTGCTGTTGTATATAGGCAGAACCATGACAGGAGATTTCGATAGTATCCTCGCCGGTATAAGAATTTGGTCCTTTAAAAACAGAAACCAAAACTTCATCAAGTGTTTTTTCATTGTCAACAATATGACCTAAATGCAGCGTATGTGTTCTTTGTTTCGTTAAATCTTTATTTTTTACAGATTTAAAAACTGAATTTCCAATGGAAATAGCTTCAACGCCTGAAATACGAATTACGGCAATAGCTCCTGCTCCGGAAGGCGTTGCCAAAGCGACAATAGAATCCTGATGTATCATGTTGTAAGTTTCAAGGGTGCAAAGGTACAAAGTTTTTGAAAGGCTTGTGGATTTGTGGATTTTATATTTTGCAGGAATTATTCGGTTATTAATAAGTTACTTATTAGAGATAAGGAATTAAAAAATATGTTTTATTTTTGTAAAAACAATTAAAAAAAATAAAAGCTTATGAAATTAAAAATTACTCTTATTACAGTTTTATTTCTAAATTTTTTTTGTGGACAAGCTCAGGTTACACCTACCTTGCTTCATAATAATTTAGGTGGCGGCGCTCAGTTTGGCGATGGTATGGATATGGAAATTTACAATAATGAAATATATATATCTGTTACCTCGGCTGGTAAAATTGTAAAAGTAAGTCTTTCTGCTCCAAATAGCCCGGTAGTAGATGTTGCTACAGGTCTGACTTATCCGACAGGATTAAAAGTAGTTGGTAACGAACTTTACTTTTTGCAAAGAAACAATGCCATAGTAGCTCCTGGGTCAGGTAAGCTTTCTAAAATTAATTTAGCGGTTAGTAATTCATCTGTGGTGGATCTTTATTCAGGACTTATGTATCCCGTAGAGATAGATGTAAATGGAACAAATGTTTATGTTTCTGAGGCATTCATAAATAGCAATGATGATTTAATCAATATGCAGATTTCGTTGATTAATTTATCTGGAACGCCTTCTAAAACAGTACTTAATAATCAGTTTTACAGCGTTGACGACTTTGAATTCAAAGATAATTCTTTGAACATTATTGAATGGTCTGGTATTGAAGCAGTTGGTTCAACAAGAATTTGGAAACTTGATGTAACTAATGGCACTCCCGGAACACCAGTCGCGTTTTATACAGATACACCTGGTGATGCTTTTTACAAGGGGGAAATTTATAATAATTTTATTTATTTAAATAACGACAATAGTCAGCCAAATGTAAAAAGAATTGATTTGAATTCAGGTACACCAACTACGTCTGTGGCGGTTACCGGATTTGATTTTAATGGAAACACTCCTGATGTTGGAGAGATGGTTGCTGATGGAAATAATAATTTGTATTTCTTTGCAGATTATTATAACGGGACCACTTCTACATATTTGTTATATAAAGTTAATTTGAGTACTTTGGCAACTCAGGATTTTGAAAAAGCTCCAAAAGTAACCTTATATCCTAATCCAAGCGCTGATTCTATTGGTTTTTCAAATCTGGAAGATTCTTCTGATTACCATATTTTTGGTATTGACGGGAAAGTGGTTAAGAAAGGGAGTGTAAGCAATGATGAAAGAGTGAATGTTTCTCATCTTACTACAGGAGTTTATACTGTTCTTTTAGGAAATAAATCTTTCAAGTTCATAAAACAGTAATACTTTAAAGACTTTATTTAAAAGCTTTAGAGAATTTGGAAACAAATTTTCTAAAGCTTTTTTTATTGGATTCTATTTTAAAAATAACAGATTTGGGTTAAATTTTTCTAAAATTGATAATTATCAGGTACGATCTGAGTCCGATTTAGTAACTTTATTAGGTAACTAAAAAAATGTAATAATGAAAAAGATATTATTTCCGACCAATTTTTCTGAAGCTGCTACAAACGCATTTGTTCATGCTTTAGAATTTGCCAAAGTTGTCAACGCCGAACTTATTTTACTCCATACTTTTGAAATTCCTGTATATGACAGTCAATTCTTTCCCGAAAATTATGCAGCAATTTATAGTTCTATAGAATTGGCTAATTTTGAGATGTTTAAGGATGAGATTCCAAAATTGAAAACTATTGCAATCGAAAGGAATTTAGAGGAAATTGTTATTAAGCATCGTTTGATGGACGGTGATTTACTTTACAACCTGAAAAATGCTGTAGAAGAGGATAATGCGGATTTTGTTATCATGGGTACGAACGGAATTTCTGACTGGACGACCTTTTTTACAGGTTCCAATACCAGTTCCGTAATCTCAGGAGTGGATGTCCCCGTTTTATGCGTGCCGATAGATGCTAAATTCAAAAAAATAAAAGTCATTGGTTTTACAACGCGTTATCGCGAAAAAGATAAAAAAGAATTAAGGAAAGTCCTGAAAATAGCAAAAAAAATGGGAGCCAAAGTTCGTAGCCTATACGTTAAAACTTCAGTTTCTGATGTCGCTCATGAAACCATCAAGGAATGGGAAGCTGAGTTTGCTGGCGAAAATGTAGAGTTTTTAGTACTGCCAAGTGATGATGTAAAAGAAACTATACTCGATTTTATATTGTATAAAGATGTTGATGTCCTGACCACAATTACACATAAAAGATCTTTTTTTGAAAGTCTTTTTACTTCCAGTTTTAGTGAAAAAATAACAAAAGAGGTTTCTATTCCGGTTTTGGTAATGCATGACAACTAATTTCTGAAGTAATTAAAGTATATTCTGAAGCGGTAAACTTATATTTGTGATTCATTAAATTAAGAAGATGGATTATTATCAAAACAGGGTTTCCAATTATACTGAGTCATTAAATACAACCAACAAAAAGTTTAACAGCATCAGCCTTTTAAGGCTCTTAAGTATTTTTAGTTTTTTGTTTCTAATGTTTTATTATGTTAAAACAGCTGAAAACTTATACTTAATTGGTGGGTTATTGTTTTTTGTTGGTTTTGTTTTTTTAATGCGTATTCATTCACGTTTATCTTTTCAAAAGCAACTTTTAGGGGCTCTTCTAAAAATAAATGAAAACGAAATTTCTTTCCTGAAAAGAGAAAAACTTCCTTTTGAAAATGGTTTTGAATTTAATGATTTCCATCATCCTTATGCGTACGACCTGGATATTTTTGGGGAGAATTCCTTATTTCAAAATTTAAACAGGACCGCCACTTTTATAGGGAAAAAGACATTGGCAAATCAATTGTTGAAACTAAATTCTAATCAGGACATTCTTGAAAATCAGGAAGCCATAAAAGAGCTTGTTTCAAAAACAGACTGGCGTCAGGAATTTCACGCTCTGGCAATTGTCAGTCATGACAGTAAAGATTGTTATAATTCATTAATTGATTGGAATTCAGTTAAAAATAATCATTTACCTAAAGTTTTAAATATACTTTCATTTGTGCTTCCAATTTTGTTTTTTGGATTCCTGACAGCTTATTTTATTACTTCAAAAACAACTTTGTTATCGTACCTGACTTATATTTTTATTGCAAATCTGATTATTTTAGGCAGGGCATTAAAGCGAATTCAGTCTGAAATTGCAAAAGCGGACAATATTGATAAAATCATCAAGCAATATAGTTTGTTAGTCAAGAAGATTGAAACCGAAAAGTTTGAATCTAAAAAATTAATTGAATTGCAGCAAAAACTGATTTTTAAAAATACAGCAGCAAGCTCACATTTAAAACAGTTATCTGAGTTGTTTTCACGAATGGATACTATTAACAATTTAGTAACAGCTACACTCTTTAACGGAACCTTTTTGTTTAATTTGCATGTTTTAAAAGCACTTTTAAAATGGAAAGAAGATTATACAGGAGAACTTAAACAATGGATTGATGTAATAGGTGAATTTGAAGCTTTAAACAGTTTGGCAAATCTCGCATACAACAATCCTGATTTTGTCTTTCCGGAAATCAATTCAGAATATAAAATTGGATTTAAAAATCTGAGTCATCCGTTATTAAATCCGGTAAGGAGGGTAGGGAACGACACTCATTTTTACCCGGAATCTTTTATGATTCTGACAGGCTCAAATATGTCAGGAAAAAGCACTTTTTTAAGAAGCTTGGGAATAAATATGGTTTTAGGAGGAATAGGTTCAGTAGTCTGTGCTTCAGAGGCTAAAATACATCCACTTCCTGTTTTGGTTTCAATGCGATTATCCGATTCTTTAGCAGATAGTGAATCCTACTTTTTTGCAGAAATCAAGCGATTGAAACAAATTATGGATGCTTTAGAAGAGAAACCGGCTTTCGTTTTACTGGATGAAATTTTAAGAGGAACCAACTCTGATGACAAACGCAACGGAACAATTGAAGTAGTGAAAAAGGTTATCGCTAAAAAAGCTATTGGAGCCATCGCAACACATGATATCGAAGTTTGCCTGACAACAAATGAATACCCTAATATTTTAACCAATCAGTGTTTTGAAGTCGAAATAAAAGACAATGATTTACATTTTGATTATAAACTGCGCAATGGAATCTGCCAGAATAAAAGTGCCACATTTTTAATGCAAAAAATGGGCGTTATTTAAGAGTTGTAATAAGGTTTAAAAAAAATGCTGCCAAACGTAATTAGATTAGGCAGCATTTTTTAATTTTTATTGAGTAATTATTTTTTGGCTAGTTCCTTTTCGATATTTGTTACACGCACTACCAAATCTTTTAAAGTCTCAATTTCTTTTGACTGCGATTCAATCTTTTTGTTTTGTTCAATTGAATAAAGTGTCAATTCTTCTATTTTCTTCAATAAACTCATATTCATTTCAGCCAGCATCAGGCCATTTTTTTCAATTTCCTTAGCCGATGGAATTTCCGGCAAATGACTGTTTTGTTTAATGTAAGCTTCAACTTCCTGTAAAGTTTTGAGCTTATAATCGTTGGCGAATACATAATCGGGAACTGTACCTGCATTAGCGGTGACTTTTACTTCTTGTGCATGAATATTTCCTGCTACTGTGAGTTTTGAATCAGTAGTATTTGTTCCAATTCCAACATGACCGTTAGTATTTAAATACAATTGGTTAAGGTTTTCAGCACCAGAAGTTTGAAAAGTGTGTATGTCAATATTGGCATTCCAGCCTTTACTTATTATCTTACAAAGACCATTCGTATTTAAGTCGAAAACTAAATTCGAATTCAATTTTTGCAATTCTAATATACCTGTTGGTGTTGTTGTTCCAATGCCAATATTGCCTATATTGTTAATTATCATTCGATCTTTCCAATCGCCGTTATAAGTGCCAAATTTTATAAAATTTGATCCTCTGATCCCTAACACTTGATCTACTTCACGTGAAGTTAAGTAATTAGTTTCCCCTGTATGACCGAGAAGTATATCTCCATTATTTTGTAAATCTCCTTTTACATGTAATTTAGCTTCGGGTGTAGAAGTTCCAATACCAACATTTCCATTAGCTGAAATTTTCATAGCTGGTACCATATTTGAATAAGAATTAGTAGTGCTATTATAGGATCTGGGAGTAAATGTGATTCCGGATTCAGCACCTCCTGATGTAAAAACATCTACAATATTACCTATTCGTCTAATTCCATGATTAGAATTTTCAAAAATTATTTGGCCATGATCTTCAGTGTTTCCTGGATTTTGTCCCCATACTGAAATGGTGCCTCTTACGTCTAGTTTTGTTAAGGGGATATATGTGCCAATCCCGAAATTTCCAGAGTTAATAAATGAATTTCCTCCATCCTTAAAAAAAACATCATTACCAATTTTTACACCACCAGAAAAATCGTTTCCAAAATTTAAAGAAAGGATATTCCCGTCTGCATGTACAAATGCTCTTCCTCCAGATCCTCTTGGAGGAAATTTAAAAGTAACATCAGCTGAACCATTATAATAAAATATATTATCTCCATTTGGAGAGATAATTTGTGATGAAGTATGTATAGTAAATAATATTAAGGATAAAAAATATAATTTTTGTTTCATTTTTTTTGATTTGTTAATTTTATTTTTCAATTTGTGAAGCAGTTTTTTATCTTCCAAGATTAATTCTTACTTGTTTATAGAAAATTATAAATTAGCTTTTATCTTTTCAATAATAACATTATATTCCGTATCAGACAAATAAGTTTTTTGTGGGTTCATTTCAAAAACGCTTCCAAATCCGTAACCGTCATTGTATTTCGGAACAATATGCATGTGTAAGTGGGATAAAGTGTCGCTAAATGCTCCATAATTAATTTTATCAGGATTAAAAGCTTTTGCAATTGCTTTTGCTACAGTCGCAACATCTTCCATGAATAAATTACGCTGTTCATCACTTAATTCATAAAATTCAACAGCATGGTCTTTGTAAACCACGTTTAAACGACCTGCGTAAGATTGTTCTTTAAAAAGAAAAAGCTGAGATACTTTTAAGTCTGCAACTTTTATCATTAATTGGTGTAAGGTATCATTGTTTTGGCAATAAAGGCATTCTGAAACTGGACTAGGCATATTTTGTATTTTTATAAAGGTTTTTGTAATAAAATTTATTCTGGGCAAAAATACTTTTTATTTTAAAACAAAAAACTTTTCCTGCTTTTCAAAATTGAAAGAGGCAGAAAAAGTTTTTAGAATTGCTAAAACTAATTAATGTTTTATAATTTGTATTTTAAGCTAACCATTATCTGGCGTGGTGCAATAGGGTTTACGCTATAGTTTTCATGTACGGTATAATTTAACTCATTGGTAATGTTGGATAATTTGCATAAAAGTGAAAGTTTTTTCCAGTTATAACCGGCTGAAACATCAACTGTAACATAGCCTTCTAAAGGAATTTCTCTATCTTGGATTGTAAGAGTTGTTGATTTTAAGGGTTTTGGTTTTGTTGGGTCTGTTAGATCAATAAAAGGTAAACCTGTAACAGGGTTAAAAATTGTTTCATAATAATATAAGTTATTCCATCCACCAATTCGGTCTCCAATATAATTCCCCACTGCCCCTACTGATAATCCTTTTAAAATACCTGTTGGTACTGTATAGAAAAAGCTTAAATTAGCTGTGTTTTTTGGTGTTCTTGCAAGACGATCTCCTTCAACAAAACTTCCTTCTTTTCCTGATGTTTTTGTGTAACGCATATCATTGTAGCTATATCCTGCAATAATACTTAAACCTTCAAGAGGTCTGGCAGTAACATCAATTTCTACTCCTTTACTTTTTGTTCCTCCGCTTAAAATTTTCAAGTTCTGATCAGTATTAGGAGTAATACCATCCGCTTTAAATGCGGCAGTTTGAACTAAATTGTCATTTGTAATTTGATATACAGTTATGTTTGTACTTAATACTCCTTTCCATAAATCTGTTTTAATACCAGCTTCGTATTGATCTATAATAGAAGGATCAAGAGCTTCATTATTAAATGTGTTTCCAGTATTTGGGGTAAATGAGCTAGAATAACTTGCAAATAAAGACATATCTGTTAGAGGTTGATATACCAGGCCAATTTTTGGAGAGAAAGCATTGTCTAATCTTTTTTCTGCAACTGTAGGAATAGCTTTTTCAGGAGATACTGTCTGAACTCCACTTGTTAATATTTCTTTATAAGTTGAAACTTCTGCTTCCTGCCAAGACCAGCGAAGACCTGCTAAAACTTTAATTTGGCTGGTAACTGAAATTAAATCCTGAAAATACGCTCCAAAACGATTCGTATCTGTTTTTAGAATTTGAGTAGCTCTGGCATTAGGAATATCGGTTCTTTGCGTTGAAGGATCAAAATTAAAAAGATCAATAGTATCATAAAGGCTGGCGTCATTTTTATATGTACCGTCAAACTGTCTAACTTTTACAGCTTTTTCGCTGAAAGCATAAGTGTAAGCTGTTACAAATGAATTTTCCCAGTCTACACCAGTAAATAATTGATGTTTGATTTTTCCTGTATTAAAAGTTCCTTGTAAACTCAATTGATCTCCAAGTATTTGTTCTAAGTTTTTATTTTGAACTAATCCTCTATTCCATTTACCAGAAACAGGATATATTATTGGATCGTCTAAATTAGACATTTGAGCAGTTGATTTTTGAGTTCTGTTATAAGTTTGAAATGAGCTGTTGAAGTTTAGTTTCCAGTTTTTGTTAAAATCATGGTTGAGCAATACAGATGCACTGGAAGATTTTGTATTTCCGGTTGACCAAAGTGCTCCAAAATAGGTGTTACGAGGTATATCCAAAATAGTTTTTCCAATAATTCCGGTTCCAAAATCAGGGGTCCAGTCAGCTGTTAAATAATCTCCCTGTACTGTAATTTGTGTTTTTGGATTGATGAAAAACAATAAAGACGGGTTAAAATATAAACGTTCGTTTTTTACAACATCCCTAAAACTTTCTGAATTTTCATAAGAACCATTAATTCTAAAAGCAATTGACTTACTAAGAGGTCCGTAAAAGTCAATAGATGGCTTATAGTAAGCATAGCTTCCCATTTGCATGGACACTTCTTCACCACTTTTAAATGAAGGTGTTTTGGTAACCAGATTTAGTATTCCTCCTGGTGCAACGTTTCCAAATAATAATGCTGAGCCACCTTTTAGAAATTCTACTTTTTCTAAACCAGAAACATCGGGAATTGAACCTGAATTGTAACGAAATCCGTTTTTAAACATATTATTGGCAGACATGTCATAACCTCTTGAGAAAAAAGATTCCTGAGCACCTCCACGAGCTGAACTCACATAAACACCATTTGCATTCTTAAGGACTTCGCTCAATCTGATTGCTTGTTGTTGTTCGATAACTTCTGAACCAATTACTTGTACAGTTTGTGGATTATCCATTGGTTTTAAACCAGAGCGAACAGCCGTAACAGGTTTAGGCTCCTTAGTTTTAGTAACAATTACTTCATTCAGAATCTCTCCCTTTTTATTTTTTACAGTATCATTAATTGCTGAAGCTGTATCAGTATCAGATTCTGAACGATTTTGACTTTGGCTATAAGTTGCAAAACTAATAACAGATAAGGCAAGTATTAATATATTCTTCATGTTTTTTATTTAGATTCAATAAATATAATTTTCTGCAAATATAAATACACACGAATGTTTTAACAAAATATTTAGAGTGTTATGTATATTAAAACTACATTAAAATACGCTTAAGATTTGATTAAAATTTTTATTAAACTTATTTAAATCAGTTAAAAATAACTATAAAAAAAGCCCTGCTCAAACAGCAAGGCTTATGAATTATGATAAATAAGTGAATTATTTTACGGCAATTAAGTAAGTTGCCATTTTCCAGATTTCATCATATTTTTTTCCGTTGTGATCACCAGCTGCTTTTTCTGTATAAGCGAACTCTACCATATAATTACCTGGCCAGATTGGTGTAAAAGAAATTTCTCCTTTGTCATTTGTCCATAATTCTTTTTCCCAGCCATTTGGGGCAATTACTTTTACTTTTTGCTTTTTGGCAGATGCACCCTGGTACAAAGCAAATACATTGATTTTATAGTTTTTCTTGGCTATATCAGCATTTTCACTAAATAATCCAATTACATTATTATTTGCCGTAGCATAATTTCCTGCAGTTTTGTTTCCAACCACAACCGTAGCACTTGAATTGTAATCTAAAATCATAGTTCCGTAAACATCTTTAACTTTATGGTGCATTACAATTGTGTAAACGCCATCTTCGTCAGGTGTGAAAAAAGACTGATACTTATTTTCTAATGCTTTAGTTGTTAATTTAGTTTCTTTTTTGGAAGGGGAAACCAATACTAAAGTAAAATCTTTTAAATCAGAAAACCATTTATCGGCTTTGGTAATATCGTTATCTGCGAATTCTCCAAAGTAGATGGATATTTCCTGAGCTTTGCCTTTCGTACCTGTAGCTTTAGTTTCGATCCATAAAGCGTGAGCAAACAGGGAAGGTGTTGCTACCAGCATTAGCAATACGAAAGCTAAATTTTTAAATGAATTTGATTTCATACTTAATTTATTTTGATTGTAGAATTTTATTTCTACAAACTTAAGTTTTATTTAGAATAATTAAAAACAATTACTGCTCTTTTTAGATATTTGAGTTTTGTAAAGCGTCTACTAGTTTTTATGTGTTAAAATATATTATCTAATTTATACATTTCGTACTAAAATTAAAGAGGCGTTTTCTTAAGGTATTCATCAAATGCCTTATTTGGATCTGCTGTAGCATATTCATTTTGGGGTTCCGGAATTACATGAATTTTGGAATCATTTAGTGATACAATTGCTGAACAGACATAGATTCCTATTTTTCCATCATTGTATTTGAAATCCAATAATGTCAGTTTTACAACTTCATTAATAGAGAGTTCGAAATAATTTCCGTGCCGTATTATTTTGAAATAAATTTCTTTAGTGTCTATTATTTCAAATTGATTCGTTTGAAGGTTTTCAAAAATAAAATTATTCTTAACATCTTTTTCATTAAATCCCCATGCTCTAAACTGGACATAACCATTAACAAAGTCAACTGAAACATAATAGCCTGTTCCTTCTTTATCACATTCTAGTACAAAACCGGTTTTCCCCATGCCTTCAACAGCAAGTGTTCCTTCCCAGACAAAATCTTTGGAAGGCTTATCAAAACAAAAAACTTCATAACCACTTCTGCACCCAAAGCGCCATTTATCTGCTTTTTCCTGAACAAAATTTGAAGACGGATTTCCTAAAATAGGTTCAGGGACAGGAAGATTTTTTTGTAGAATGGTTCTTTGATAGATGCTTGCCCAATGATGATATGTTTTTAATACCAGCCTGCCGGTACTATCGGTATCTAATTGTTTTGGTGGTGGTATTACACGATGGGTATTTACGTTTCCTCCAATAAAATAAAAATTATAGACAAGAAAAAAATCGCCTTCCCTGACAATTCTGGCGGCATAATTTCCTTGCGGCAGTAATACGTTATTATGGAAAGCATGGTACTCTCCTTTAAAATCCGGCGAAAACCAGTATCGTACCTTGATATCTTCGCGAATTGAACCTAAAAGATAATGCATTCCTTTGATTTCAACCACGCAAGGACATTCAACGTCATCGTATACATACGGAACATGCAAAGCTTTTTGAAGTACAAAACCTTCAGGTTCCTTTTTGGCTACACCTATGCAGCCTCTTCTATAAGTTGGACCTATAGCGCTTCTGGCGCAAATTAATAAATAATCTTCACCTTCAAACTGGTATTTGAACGGATCCCTGAAGCTGATCCATTCACGGGGATTGTTGGTTGACCCTTCATAATATGGGGCCTGGCTTTTTAATGGTAGTCCGTATTTATTGTCTTTTGTCCAATGAATCAGGTCTGGAGAAACAGCTCTTCCAATTTTTTGCATTATTCCCTTATCTTTTCTTTTTAAGCCGGTATAATACATTTCATAACCTTCTCCTGCAGAATTTTTACTAACATGCATAGTCCATAACATATCATCATCCCACTCACCGGGATCGCCTACCCATAATGCATTTTTTACTCTTTTCCACGAAAGGCCGTCCCTCGATATAGCATGTGCAATGTAATCGTGATTGGGAATAATCAAATGAAATAGATGATGAATACCCTGTTCGTCAATAAATACATCTACATCGCCAATTTCCCAATTGCTGAATCCTGAACCTGAATACATATTATTTAATTATTTTATAATGTTTTAATCCTTCTATAATACCTGAAGAAGCAGGTTCCTTTGCTACATAAATGCCTCTGGTTGTTACATAATCTGCTAATTCGGAACTTCGGTTTCCTACTATAATTCCTTTCACAGGACCACGAAACATGTCAATATCATTTCCTGAATCCCCTGCTGCAACAACATTACCCAATGGGATAGACCATTTCCGGCATAAAAATTTGATAGCATTGCCTTTAGATGCCCTTTTTGGAATAAAATCAATGTATTTTCCATGGCTCGGAATAATATTTATCTTATACCAGCCTGCCCCGAGGACATTAATCAATTCCTCCCGATTATAGTACTTTTCGTCATAATAGTATGAAATTTTGAACGGGTTTTGACCTTCTTCTTCCTGTAATCGCATCCAGGAAATGACTTTGAGGCGATTTACAATATCGTCTCTTTTCCATCGGCCAGACAAAAAAGTAGCCCAGCCCTTATCTAAGATGTATTCGTTTCCATTTGTATAATAAATTTCGGTACCAACAGAACAAATAATGAAATCCGGCAGAGGGAAATGCTCTTCTGTAATAATTTTTTTGACCAGCTCTAAATTTCTGCCGGATGCCATTGCAAATGCCATTTTCTCCGTACGATTAACCAAATGTGATTTTAATTCCTGTAATCCCGGATTGTTTAGTTTAGGTTCAATCAATGTACCATCAATATCTGAAACCAATAGATTTTCGACTTTTCTTTTTAACCTGTCAATATTAATGTTTGGATAGTACTGATTTTTTATTCCGGAACCTGATGATAGTGATAAATTCTCTTTGATCAGTTCGATATATTGATTTACGTGAGCCAGCCAGCTATAATGTTTCTGGATATTAATAGCCCCATTATTAGAATAATAGCGCCACTTATTTTCATCTGTTAAAATATTTCGAAGTGCCTTTTTAATCTGATTTTCGTCTTGTGGGTTTACTAATTCTCCGTTTTGACAAATCGGAATTATTTCTGATGGCCCACCATTTTTAGTAACTACAACCGGCAAACCGGAACTTGCCGATTCTATGACCGTTAAACCGAAATTTTCGTGTAGTGCCAGGTTTACAAACACGCCTCTTTTTTCAGCTGCATACCGGTAAATAATCGAAACCTCGTTTTCAACATCATGTTTTTTTGGAATAGCCATTTTTCCGTACAGATCATATTTATCCATTAATAACAATAAATCTGTCAAAACGTCTTTTTCTGACTCAGGCATTTTTGTGATATCTCTTCTGATTCCTGCAAAAATGACAAGATTGGCTATGCTTTGCAGTTCCTTATCTTTGCCATAGACTTCAATAAGGGTATGCAGATTTTTATGCCGATCTGGTCGTGAAAGTGCTAAAATAAAAGGTTTGTGCGGATTAATTAAAAACTTAGAAATGGTTTCAGCCACCCAGTACTTTCTTTGTTCTTCTTCCATTTGTTTATTAGAATCCTGTTCGATATGATAATAAGGAACGAATTTCCGAACATCAATTCCGGGCGAAATGGCATGATATTTACCTAAATCAAAATTTTTATAAACCTTATATGTTTCGATTTCCTGTTCTGTAGAAGTAATAATAAATTCAGAAAGTTCTAATGTTTTTTCTTCGGCAGCTATTCGCTGCGTAAACTTAAATTTTTTCTCAGCTTCTTCTTCGCTCATACCTCCCTCAATTAATTTCTTCTTTTTATAAAAGCCTAATGAGTGTCCTGTATGAGCAAATGGAATATTTAGTATGGCTGATAATTCTGCAGCGGCATATCCCGCATCTCCATAATGGGAATGGATCCAGTTTGGAAAAATATTGTGGAATTTGATATGCTGAACAACGCCATTGACAAAAGTGTCAAGACCTTCCCATAATTGCTCTTTAGACTTGTATTTTTTTCCTAAAAAAGGGATACGCCTTATATTTAGTTTTTCATTTACGGCTTCTACAGGTACGGCATATTCAGGCGAAAGATTGGGATCATCAATGAGTCTTGTAAATAAATCAACATATTCTACATCGCTATGCTGTGATAAAAATTCTGCAAGTTCAAAAACATATTTGGTTTGTCCTCCATTATCAGCGTCTTTTCCAATTTCAAGACCAGAACCTTTTAAAAGTCCATGAATATTAATTATTGCTATTCGTAATTTTCTCATTTCCTCTTTTAATGTTTAGAAATTTTAAGTTACGAAAAAAAAGCTGTTTAGCCTTAGAATATCTGGAAAAATACTGAATTCATTAATGTTTTAACTAAACAATAGGAACTGTTACTCGTTAAATTATGAAATCAACAAATTTATCTGAATATTACCACGATTTTTAATTATTTAACCCCGCTTCGAATGGAGCATGCAAAACAATTAATTATAAAGATTTACCTAATTTGTAATGTTTCGGAAGAACTGGGATCTAAAAACCCGCATCATTTTACGGTGGCTTTGAAAAAAACGTTTGGTTATTTACCAAGTAAACTAAAAAATTAAGGGAACCAATTTTGATATCAGTTCCCTTTTGGATATTTATGTGTTGTTAGAATTTATAACTAAAATTCGCTACAACATTTCTTGGTTTTTGAGGATTTACAGTTGCCCATCCGCCATTAAAATATTCCTTGTTGGCAATATTATTAAGGTTTAGCGCTATTCTGAATTTATTTGTTCCGTAAAAAACAGAGCCATTAATTACTGTATAAGAAGGTAGAATAAATTTGCCAAGTTTATCACTGTTTACGACTGCATTTTCACTCGCATAATTTCCTCCAAAACCTAACCCGAAATCTTTCAGGACTCCATGTACAAATTTATAGGTCACCCAAAGATTGGCTAAATTCTCAGGGCCTGACCACATTGGTCTTTTGCCTTGTTCCAGCCATACATTAGTATCGATATCTCCTTTTTTGATTTTACTGTCATTATAACTGTATCCTGCAATTATGTTTAAACCTTTTGCAGGAGAGGCATTCAGGTCAAATTCAAAACCTTTGCTTTGTGACTTCCCACCTTGTAGACTTCTCCCTATATTATCAGGATCGACAGTTAACAAATTTCTAACATTAATATCATAATAGCTTATAGTTGCATTTAATTTATCTGCTAAAAGATTTGCTTTAATACCAAATTCTAATTGATTGGCGTGTTCGGGCTCGAAAGTCTGGGGTTCAGATGGGGTATTGTTTGGGGCTACATTTTTAAAGCCATTCATGTAATTAGCAAATAAGGCTAGTTTGTCTTGAATTGGCTGGTATATCAATCCAAATTTTGGGGATAATGCCGTTTGGTCATAATCATCTTTATCTTTAGTAATCTCACCTTCATTGTCAAAGTAATCTACACGTAAACTTGCCATTGCAATTAATTTAGAAGATATATTAATTACATCAGATGCATAGATGCTATAGCTGCTGTTCCTTATATTGTCATTACTGGTTCCGGTTGTTGAAAGTAATTTATCAACAGATGACCGGGTTAAATAAGATGGATTACTATCATCATATTGCCTGATCTCTCCCTGAGGTGTAACTTTATAAACACCATTCCATCCGGTACCTCCGTACATTATTTTTTTTTGAAAATAATCAAGTCCGATTACAATTCTATTGCGCATCTTCCCAATTTGGAAATCCCCTATGAAATTTTGCTGAACATCAATAGTTTTAGTAAATGAATTCTCTTTAGTAATATAAATAGAAAAATCTCCCTGTCCATCCTCATTATCTGAAATATAAGAGTAATATCCGTTAGATTTGGTTGATCCTTTTGAGAATAATGTTTGTGAAGACCATTGATCCGATATTTTATAGTTCATCTGGGTCTGCAGATTGTATTTAGGATTTTTTACAGACAAATCATTATTGGTAAAAGATAACTTTGTGTTATAATTTAATTCGTCGATATTGGCAAATTGCAAGTATTTGCTTCTTCCTAAAAACAGTATGGCAGGCGTTGTTTTTTGTTCCTGCATAAATTCGGTATTAATCAGGAAAGATAATTTTTCATTAACCTTGTAGGAAAGGACAGGAGCTAAAAAATAAGAAGTACGAAAACCGGCATCCTGAAAACTGTTTTCTGTCTGATAAGCAGAATTAATCCTTACATTGACATTTTTAGCTTCATCAAGTGAAGTATTTATATCTGCTGTAGCTCTGTTAAGCCCAAAACTTCCGGCCAGATAAGATACTTCTGCACCAAAACCTGAATAGGGCGTTTTAGTTACTGTATTTATAAGACCTCCATAGCTAATAAGACTGCTTCCGAACAAAGTTCCGGACGGCCCTTTTATAACTTCAATTCTTTCAATATTAGCAGGATCTAAACTACCGTTTGTTAATCCGGGTAATCCATTTACAATGTTTGCCTGAGTTGCAAAACCACGTAAGGAATAAAAAGATCCTCCACCTCCGGCACTTCCTGTAGATTCCCATAGTTTTTGAATTCCGGGAACATTTTTCAGGGCATCTTCGAAATTAGTTATGGCTTGTTCTTTTAGTAAATCAGATGTTACTACATTGTATACCTGAGGATTTTCGATGTTTTTGAGAGGCATCTTAGAAACATGCATACTTTGCTTCGGGAAAAGTTTCGTTCTGTTATTATATATGGTTACTTCTTTTAATTCTTTATTCGAAACTTTCAATTGTAAACTAATAGTAGCCGTTTCATTATCTGAAACAGTTACTTCTTGTTCCAGAGTTTCGTACCCCGTCAGCGATACCTGTAATGTATAAATATTTGCCTTTACTTTGTTGAATTCAAAAACACCATCTTCATTTGTTATAGCACCATATTTTGTGTTTTTAAGAATAATGTTGATGCCGGATGCTGGTTCACCATCAGAGGTGATTAGAGTTCCCTTTAATTTTCCGTTATTTTGTGCAAAGGCATTGATGCCTGACATTACAAACATGTAGATTATAAAAATAAAATACTGCATTCGTAGGTTAAGGTGATTCATTTGTTTTGGTAATTTTTGCAAATCTAAAAATTTAATAATACAAAAATAAATTATTGGCATTTATCCCTATTTCTAATGGTTCCACGGGGTATTTTTATAAGAAAAAACACCTCAGGATAGAAATCCAAACTGAAGTGTATTGTGAAAAAAAGAATAGATTTAGGTGCATACATATACAGATTAAATTGTCTTTAAGTAATATCTCATTTTTAATTAATGAAAAAGTTTGGTGATATGAGCAGGTACTTTCTTTTTTTTTATTTTTTCGCTCCAACCAGATTAAAAATCCAATAACGTGTAATTAATTGTTTTCAAGTTATTATTATTTGAAATAAAATAATGCAGAAATTAATGTTTTCTTAACAAATATTATTTACACCGATTATATATAATTTGTTGGTATTTATAAAAACTAGAGGAAAATTACATGATTTATATTTTAATCTAGAAATTATTGTGCATTTAATTGTTTTGCCTTTTTGGTGTGCTTTAGAAAAGGTAAAACAGGTGAAGTTGGTTTTAAAAACTTAATTTTGCAGACAAATTAAAATTGAAATTACTAGATGAGCATTCCTTTCTTCAAAAAAATACAGAACACTCCCCAAGGATTTAGACTGGCAAATACTGTGTTTTTTTTCATTTCAGGTTTTGGATATTCTTCCTGGGTGTCCAGAATTCCACAGATACAGTCACAACTACATTTATCTGAAGCAGAGTTTGGCGCTGTTTTGTTTGCTTTTCCAATTGGCTTAATGCTGACGATGCCTTTTACAGGAAAATTGTTAAATAGATACAGCAGCCGTTATATCATGCTATTAGGAGCCGTTATGTTTAATATTGTGCTGTCTTTGCCGGGATTAGTTGCATTTATATGGCAGCTGGTTATTGTACTTTTGATTTTTGGAGCTTCACGAAATATTTTCAATTTATCAATTAACGCACAATCCCTGGAAGTACAGAAGTTATATCCAAACTCAATTATAACCCGTTTTCATGCGGTGTGGAGTGTCGCTGTTTTTTCGGGTGCAGGTCTGGGGTATGTGATGGTAACACAGCATATTGCACCTTCGCATCATTTATTGGGAGTAAGTGTTTTAATGATGGGGCTTACGGCTTGTTTTTACCCAATGAGCGTTCACAACGAACCTGTACCAGTAAAGAAGAAGTTTTTCTCAATGCCTGAAAAAAATCTGATAAAGTTTGCCGTGATTTGTTTTGTTTCGATGGCTTGTGAGAATACTATGTACGACTGGAGCGGTATTTATTTTAAAAATATATTGCATGCTTCTCCAAAATTAACCAGTGCCGCGTTTGTCTTTTTTGCAACAGCTGTAACATTAGGACGTATATTTGGAGATAGCGGAGTAACAAAATTTGGTATTAAAAAAATCCTGCTTTACAGTGGTATTCTCATTACTGCAGGTTTTGCCATTTGCTTTATTCTGCCATATCCCTATCCAACAATTTTTGGCTACGTATTAATTGGCGTAGGGGTTTCCTGTGTTGTACCATTAGTATTTAGTATTGCCGGAAGATCCTCAAAACTAAACAGTGGTACTGCTATAACTTCGATTTCTACGATTGGTTATCTTGGATTTTTACTGGTTCCGCCAATGGTTGGTTTTATTTCTGAATACCTTAGTATGAAATGGGCTTTTTTGATAATGGCACTTTTGGGTGTGCTTATGATTTTGATGGTCAATAAGATAGGGGAGAATGAGTGATTTTTCAAGGTTAAGTTGCTTAGATGCTAAGATTCTGAGTTTTTATCTTAAAACACAAAATAAATTCTGAAGGAATAAATATAATATTGTAGCAACGGATTTAATCCGTTGGAGATTTTATCTACTCCTTTTTTTTATTTCAAAAAAATTATTTCTTCTTCATAATAAATCTCTCCGTTGTCTGCTTACCATTCAATTTTCCTGAAATTTCTGCTGTCAAAGTATTGTTTGCACCTTTAGTATAAGTGATTTTTTGAGGATAATCGTGCTGCAGGTTTTCAAAAATCAATTTAGTATCGGTTTCTGATGTTGAAGGAAAGGCTACAGTTTTATTATCATTTTGACCTTTTACAGTTGCCAAATAGGTTAGTTTTTCACCTTTTTGAGCTAAAACAATGTTTTCAAAATGAATAGTGTCTTTTCCTTTGATAAAATAGGAAGCAGCGTTAAAAGTACTATCATTTACTTTTTTCCAGTTTTCAGTAAGAACACCATCAGGAGAAGTATTTTCCCAGTTTCCAATTAACCAGTCTGCTTTTTTGATTTTGTCTCTTTCAGCGGTTTCTTTTTTCTGGCAGGAAACAAAAATAACGATAAGGGCGATAAGAGTAATTTTCTGAAACATATCTGGAAGTTTTTGGATTTCTATTAGGTTACTAAAGTATGAAAAAGAATTGTTTATTTGTTTAAAAGTGAGAAGTGAAAAGTGAGAAGTGAAAAGTGAGAAGTGAAAAGTGAGAAGTGAGAAGTGAGAAGTGAGAAGTGAAAAGTGAGAAGTGAAAAGTGAAAAGTGTATTCTTTAACATCTAAAATTTTACCTTTTACTTTTCACATAAAATACAATACACTAATTCCTTCGTTGGTTTTTGATCTTTTAGTTTTGCTCTCACTTCTTCAAAAGTGACTTTGAAATCACAGCCTGATTTGTATTCAGTGCACCCATATGCTGTTTTGCCTTTTAATATTTTGCCTTTTTTACATTTCGGACAGGTTAGTGAGTCAGATGTTTCTTGTGTTGTTTTCTTTGCCTCAGTTTTTTTAGGTTCTAATTTCAGTTTATAATTTTCCTCAAATCGAATTAAACCTTCAACTGTGCCATCATCAGTTTTAAAACCTTTTATATTTACAGTTGAACCTTTTTGAACTAATCTTAAATATTGGCTTTCCGTAATTTTCTTGTCATGAAAAATGAAAGGCAGCACAAAATCACAGCCCGATTTATATTCACTGCATCCGAAAGCCAATTTTCCCTTAATCAGTTTTCCTTTTTGGCATTTTGGACATGTTTCTGCCAAAATTCCTGCTGCATTCTTTTTTTCTGCTTTAACAACTGGTTTCTGAATTGTTGTTGCATGAGAAATATTAGCATGTCTCGTTTCGCTCCGGACTTCAGTTACCAAAGCTTCCACCATGCGTTTCATGTTTCTGATAAATGCTGCTGCGGTGAAAGTCCCTTTTTCAATGTCTTTAAGCTGTTTTTCCCAGGAACCCGTAAGTTCTGCCGATTTGATTAATTCATTTTGAATTGTTTCTATAAGCTGGATTCCCGTTACGGTCGGTAAAACCTGTTTTTTGTTCCGAACAATATACTGACGTTTAAAAAGTGTTTCAATAATATTCGCCCGTGTCGATGGGCGTCCGATACCATTCTCTTTCATTAATTCACGCAAATCTTCGTCATCGACCTGTTTTCCTGCGGTTTCCATGGCACGCAATAAAGTAGCTTCTGTAAACTGATTTGGCGGTTTGGTTTCTTTTTCAAGAAATGATGGTTCATGCGGGCCTTTTTCACCTACAAGAAAATTTGGCAGTAAATCGGGTTCTTTTTCTTTGGCATTAGGATCTTCAAAAACTACCCGGAAGCCTTTTTTTAGAATCTGTTTTCCGGTTGCCTTAAAAGTTACATCGGCAGCCTTTCCTATAACTGTTGTATTAGCAACCAGACAATCATCATAAAAAACGGCAATAAAGCGTTTTACAATAATATCATAAACCTGTTGTTGATTGTAGGGCAGATTAATCTCAATTCCGGTTGGAATAATAGCATGGTGGTCTGTTACCTTTTTATCGTTAAAAACCTTAGGCGATTTTTTGATTTTCTTTTCTAAGATGGGTTGTGTAAACATTGCATAATTAGATAATTTTTGCAGTATTCCAGGCACTTTCGGATAAATATCACTTGGTAAGAAAGTTGTATCAACCCTTGGATAGGTGATTACCTTTTGCTCATATAAAGACTGTGCAATTTTAAGCGTTTCTTCTGCTGAAAAACCGAATTTTTGATTGCAGTAAACCTGTAAACCCGTTAAATCAAAAAGCTTTGGTGCATATTCGTTTCCGTTTTTTTTGTCAATGGAAACAATTTCGAATTCACTTTCTTTGACTTTTTTCGCCAGAATTTCCCCATCTTCTTTTTTCAGGAAGCGGCCGTCTTCATAACTAAAAAGTGTTTCCCGGTATAAAGTCTGTAATTCCCAGTAAGGTTGTGGTTTGAAGTTTTCAATTTCCTTAAATCGGTCCACAACCATTGCCAAAGTTGGTGTCTGCACCCGTCCAATTGACAATACTTGTTTGTATCCCCCATGTTTTACGGTATACAAGCGTGTTGCATTCATACCTAATAACCAGTCACCAATAGCTCTTGAAAATCCGGCGTAGAATAAATTATCGTAATTTTCAGAGGGTTTTAAGTTGTCAAAACCTTCTTTTATAGCTTCAGTTGTCAGAGATGAAATCCATAAGCGTTTTATTTCACCTTTGTAATGTGCTTCGTTCATCACCCAGCGCTGAATTAGTTCTCCTTCCTGCCCGGCATCCCCACAGTTAATGACTAGTTCAGCTTTATCAAAAAGGCTTTTTATGATTTTAAACTGCTTTTCGATACCTGAATTCTGAACTACTTTGGTCTCGAATTTTTCGGGTAGCATAGGCAGATTATTCAAATCCCAGCTTTTCCAGTGCGGTTTGTAATCATTAGGCTCTTTTAAGGTACATAAATGTCCAAAAGTGTAGGTCACAGCATAACCATTGCCTTCATAATAACCGTCACGTTTGGTATTGGCTCCCAAAACGGCTGCTATTTCTCGTGCGACACTTGGTTTTTCGGCAATACAGACCTTCATTTTCTCTTTTATTTGAAAGCGAAATTAAGGATTTTTTGCAAAAAAGCTGCTAAGGTTTTAAGATACTATTTGCATAGATCCGGTAAAAATCGGCAAGCGGAATTATATTTTAAAAAGATCAATTCTTTCCATCCAGAAAATTTTTGATTCTAAAAACTGAAGTTTAGTCTTAACGACTTTGTCGCTTTTATCTCTGGGATTTTTGGTTATGAATCGTGCTGTTGAATTATTAAAGTCCAAAGTATATTTATCATCGAAATCTTCTTGTTTGTTTGTCAAAAAAGAAATAAGATTATCTTTTGCGATCCATTTTCCTTTTCCGTATTTGTTTGCTTCTTGCGGGACTCCGCCTTTCACGTTTGAGTAGGAATAAAATACAAATGTTCCATCTGGATTTAAAGTGAGTTTATATTCAATTAAATGCTTCCCTTCTTCACCAAGAGTACGTGTATAATTCCCGGAAAATTGATTTGATTGTGCAAATACAGCGACGTTGAAAAGCAGTAACAATGCGGAGATTAGTAATTTCATAGATTTCTTATTTGTTGTTTTAATACTGATTTTTGATTTTTTATAAAAACATTATTCTTTATCATTTACGTTTTTTTGTAAATTAAATACTGTACCCGCAGGATCCATAATCCAATGCATATTTTCAGGTATTTGTTCGATTTCATCGCACGTTTCTACACCGTTTAATTTTAGATAGCTGGCTGCTTTTCCGACATCAGGTGTTGTTAACTGTAGCCAGATATCTGATTTTGTATAATTGTCAACGCAGTCTAACCAAATGGTATTGTTTCCAAATTTAACAGAATATGTTTTTGAAACAGTAGGATTTTCTATAGGTACTTCGTTCACTTCTAATTTCAAAACATCACGATAAAAAGCAACGGTTTTATCATATTTTTGTTTAGGGATCTTTATAGCAATATTTATTCCTGCTTCAAATTTTGTGTCCATGTTAAAATAATATCTGTTAAGTTATTATGAGCCGTCTTACAAAGATTGATGTTTTTTGTAAATAAAAAAAAGCTACAAGATTATTTCGTTCAGATTATATAAAATTATGATTTATTAGTTTCGGTGATTAAAAAATAACAAGATAATTACTTCAAAATAAAGTTCTTTGAAAAAGAAAATAATTATATTCGCTATTTACTAATTTAAACTTAACCAATTAAAAATGAATATAAAACAAGCCACAACTATAGATGAAGTCATTCAGTTATTAGATGAAATTATTGAAGTGTCAAAACTGGAACAAAGCGCTGTAGGTTTGTTTACGATGTTATACCGTGAAGTTACTGTTAGAATTAAGGAAGGAATTAAAGACGGTTCTTTTCAGAATGGGGAACGAATGGAAAAGTTAGATGTTATTTTTGCTAATCGGTATATAAGGGCGTATTACGAATACAAATCCAAAGAAAAAGCATCTGAATGCTGGGAATTCTCCTTTCAGCAGGCAGAACGTTTCTGGCCAATAGTACTGCAGCATTTATTGCTCGGGATTAACGCCCACGTAAATCTGGATTTAGGAGTAGCTTCCGCTGAAGTGAGTACCGCTGAAAACATTACGGACTTAAAATCTGATTTCGACCAAATAAATATTATTCTCAGTAATCTGGTTGTTCATGTCGAAAAATGCCTGATCAAAATCTGGCCAACGCTTACGATTATATTAAAATTAACGGGCAAGATAGACAACTTTTTTATCGACTTCAGCATGAAAACTGCCCGAGACGGCGCATGGAAGTTTGCCAATGAGTTTGTAGTGACTCCAGAAGATCAAAGAGAAGTCTGCATTCAGGCCCGGGATAAAAGAATTGCCGAAATCGCCAGATTAGTTTCGAATCCCGGATATTTTGTAAGTGCTGTTTTCAAGTTTATTCGTTTATTCGAAAGGGGAGACGTCGCTCAAAAAATAATTAATTTGCAAATAATTGAAGAAAAACAGCCAGAATGTATTGTTATTTAGTTTTAATGTAAGTGATTTTTATTTCACAGATTAAAAGTCAAATCATTCAATATAAAACATTAAAACCACAAACAGATGCCTGTGGTTTTTAGTTAAATTTTAAAAAGGGTTTAAAAACTAAAGTGATTGGCCATTTCGTTATTTTAATTTTAAACGCAAATTGAATTCCCTGACAATTTCCTTAACATGTTCCTGTTTGATTTGTTGTCTGTTTAAGCCCTGTAGATTTTGTACATACCCTGTAAAAACGTGGCTAAAATAGAGTGGGGAAGACTTATTGCTATCATAATACGTATTATGGCAGGAGAAGCAATTAACGAGATTATCAACTGTGTTTGCGTGTATAGATGATGGTTTTCCAAATCCTGCCTGAACATAGGTTTCCATAGTAATATTATAGGCTGCAATAGATCCTCGGGTCAATTTTCCGGGTTCTGAATTTGAAAGATTATAACTTAACGAATTTAATAAAGCAGCCTGTTGCTGAGGGGTATTGTAACCAGCGGTATTAATCCATATTGAACCATTGTAAAAATAATTATTCCAAATGCCTTTCAACTGTGACTTTACGCTTTGATTAAGAGTCCGAATGTTATTTAAGTTCTCTGAACCATTTTGGCTGGTTTTCATGAAAAGCTGAACATTAAAAGAGCCTTTCATTGCTTTTTCAACCGGGACGCCATATTTATAAAGTGAAAAAACATCTGTATAAAGCCCATTTCCTGAAGTTATATTCTTAACCGTTGCAGTGCTGTTTTTATTAAAAAAAGGATAATCTACTGTACTGGTTACCGGTGCATCAGTTGTTGGTGTAGCCTTAGACCAGTCATAAGCAGGGGCAAGATTTTCATGTTCAAATGTAGCCCATACAAATTCAGGATGATTTTCTACAACTCCAACTACATGCATTCCTAAAAGAGCCACTCTGGTTTTTACTCCATTGATTACTCCCTGAGTGATAAAATAAGAAGAAGGATTTTTAAGAACACTCGCATCTATCCATGAGGTTTTAAGTTCTAAAGAGCCAACCGGGAAAGTTATGTCTTTCACTTTCAAAGGGTCATTTTTTGCTATCGGACCATATTTTAGCATTGTTGTATAGAGCAGATTATCCATAAATATAGAATAATAAACTGTAGCAGACCGGGGAACTCCCGATGGATAATTAGGCGTTTTCAAAATATCAGAAGCAGAACTTGCCTGGGCAGTATCCGTTAAAACAATTCCGTTACCTGGATCTAATCTCTGGCCTGACGAATTCACCTGAATCAGATTGGTCATAAAAAAGGGCATTCCGTTGACTTCATTGGTAAGCCAAAGAAATTTTTGCCAGGACCATTGGTGAAAATCGCAATTGGTAACTGTTGCATTGTCAGCAAATACGCTTGTTGGCCCCTCGTTTGGTGGAGGAGTTTGCCGGGTGTTGTTTACTGTTTTAAACCAGTTATCAGGAGCTAAACACTCGGAAACAGCTACACTATTTTTTACAGTTGTATAATTACTTTTTTCTTCCTTTGAATCCTTTTTACAGGCACAGAAGGAAATTAGCGTAATTAAAAGTAATACCTTTTTTGTTGTTTTCATCTTGGGTTTGTTTAGTTAATTTTTGTAGTTATCTCTTTTGAAGACCTGAAACTAAACAATTACAAAACCGACTTTTGAAAAAATGCATTGAGCCTTTTATATTTAGGTATAAAGGCTAGAAAAAGGTGTATAAAATTGGTATGAAAGGATATCTGGACAAGTATGTGTGTGAACACTCTTTAATAGTATAATTGTTAATTATCTTTTTGGAGCAGTAAAATAGGAATTGTTACTTTTTTCTTGCCAGCACAACCCAATGACGCTGGTCATTTTCTTCAACAAAATTTTCAATTGAAAATAGGATCTCAAAACCAAGTTCTTTCATTAAGCCGAGAACAAAATCTTTTGTCAGACAGCTGTAATAAAATTGTTCTCCAAACATGCTGTCAATATGTTCATCTTCTTCTTTTCCGTGAGTAAAAAGGAAATAACCTCCGGGAGCTAATAAGTGATATACTTTGCTGTAAATTTCGTTCTGGCGTTCTTTTGGAAAATGAAAAAGGGAATCCCAGGCTATAATTCCGTTGAACTTTTTGTCTGTTTCAAAATCAAAAAAATCACAAGTGTGAAATACCGAGTTTTTGATACCTGCAGATTGGGCTGTTTCAATCATTTTAGATGATTGGTCTATTCCTGTTATCGAAAAATTACGATCAGAAAGATATTTGGCAATTGGCATTCCGGTTCCGCAGCCAATGTCTAAAATAGTTCCTTTTGAATTTATATGGTAAGCAAATTGAATGATAGGTTTGTTTACAATAGCATTGTTTCTGGCTTTAATCCAGCTGTCAACAATTTTATTGTATGAATCTTTGTTTGTCAAAGGTTTATTAGGTTTTATTTTTTTTTAACAGGGGCAAGTAATAAATAAAAAATCCAGGCAAAACATTTAATAGATTTAGTTATTATCAAATATAATATATTTCTTGATTTTTTTTTAAGGCTTATTATTTTGATTTTTACATCTGTTGTATACAACTGATTGTATAGAATCCTCTAAAAGTAATCCATTACCTGTAATTTCGTTTCTGAAAAAGTAGAATAAAAAGACTAAAAAAACTAAAGTAGGATATTATGGAAACACAACATAGAACAAATAGTAGAATTTCTTCAATCAATGTACACGTCGAAAAAGTTTAAAAAGTTAAAAAAAACCAAACAACAACACTAATAATTCGTTTGATGTAGCACTAAAAGTATCCGGTTACACCCAATTAAACTTAATGGTTTCAGATTTGGTAAAGGCGAGTATTTTTTTGCTTCATCATGATACGCCAAGTTTACCAAGTCATACTGTAAACACAGATATTAATGTAATAACATTACTTGAAATTACTTTGCAGTTATTGCCTGAAGAAGAAATGGAATTGTTGGATGAATTGTATAAATTAAATTTGAAAACAGAAACGTGTTAAAGTCTTTGACTTTATATTTTCTTGTATTAATTATTTGAGAACGGTCAATAAAAAGTCGGGAGACTTTTGAGAAATTTACTTATTGCAAGAACATAAAAAATTGCGTAAAGTTAGAGACATTTGCGTAGCGTTGAGTAAGAAAACTTAGTGGTGCTGGGTTTTTCGTTATTTAATATTTTTGTTTCGATATTGTTCCGATTTCACCAATCTTACCGCTCTAAGTAATTCTACGTATTGATCTTCCATCATTTGGTTGCTTATCGAAGCAGATTTGATTCCGTTAAAGCCAATCACTTTATAAGTGTCTCCTGTTTTCTTAAGAAGCACGGAAGCATTTTCCTGATAAAACATATAATAAGCCAAATCTCCTTTAAAAGAAATATCTCCGCTCGCCGCATGCGGATTGTTGATTTCTTCATTAATTACATCGGCTCCAGATCTTTTTTTTGCATACTCATAAAGATGTTTCACAAAATCTGCTGTCGCATCGTCGCAATTGTTTTTTAATGCATTTAAATTGTTGTTTTTACAATAGTTATTCACATCATAAAAGAAACGATTAGTGATTTGAAAAACAGGATCTCTAGCAGGTTTTCCTTTTAAAAACACTTTGTAATCACTTATTTTTTTCTCTATTGCAGCAATAGAATAAGCATTGGGAAATATCTCATTTTCCCCAACAATTTTCCATTGGTCATTACTTCTTACTAAGTTTAGTTGGAAAGGCATCGGACTGTTCATAATGCAGGTTGCCTTATTTCCTTTAATTTCAACAGTTTTTGGTGTTATAGTTAATAATTCTGGACCTATTGCAAGATCAGATTCAAGAAGTCTTGAATATTGACGGTTTAGAAGCATCTGTCTGTAAAGAGTATCTCCGACAACTGGTTTTATTTTTAAAGTATCGCCATTTTCAAAAGCTATTCTGCCCTCTATATAAGTTGTGCAGGTTTTTTGTATTTTGCTTTCTTCGCTTTGTTTACAGCTTGTAAAAAAAATAAATAATAGAAAAAATAACGAGTAGATTTTATTCATAAATAAGGTTTTAGCGATTTCTCAGGATATGGTTTAATAAGGTTTTAAATTAATTAAAAAATAATATAAAAAGCAAAATTATAAGTCGTATTTTCCAGTAATTAACAGACAAACTCCATATATAAATACATATAAATTTGCCTGTTAATTTTTATAATTACATTTGTTTTTTATCATAGAATGCGCTATCGGGTAGTTGAGATTTTTACAAATTTAATTGCGCAACGTCTTGCCGCTTGGCGAGGTTGTGGAGTAAAGACGCGAGATTTTTCGATTAAACACAAATTTTTCCAAGTACGAAACCATCTTTAAATTAAGCCTAATACCCCAATCTTGCCAAACGGCTGTTGCACGCAGTTTTTCTTTTAAAAATCTTCTAATATCTGTTGAGTTGAAATTATTTTTGTTTTCAATATTTTTATTTAGGTGATAGAAAATACGTCATCCATAGAGTCTAAAGCATCAAATAAAGCAATCATTTCAGATTCTTTGTTTACTATTATGTATTTAATGTCATCACAATTAAATTTCTTTATTAATGCGCCACATTTGCCCATTATACGGTTTATAAACCCTGAAAGTTCGAAAAGAGCAATTAATGGGTTTTTATCCATTGGTAGGTCATCTTAATATGTCAGTTCCAGATAAAGCATTTCCAATTAAATTATCTAACTGTTTTAAGTACCTATAACTTGTTAATAATTAATTTTGCTAATAATAGGAAAAACTTTTATAAATTATAATTAGGTCTTACTGCAATATAGTTCGAATCGGGTACATTTGTTAAATTGAAAAACTCCTAGCCCTGATAGCAGCGGCATTCTTTTTAGGCAAACGAAAATATCTTAACCAAAACCGAAAAACTTCTGCCTAAAAAGATATAGCGAATAGCAGGAATTGGCTCCCGAAAAAACCATCAAAAGAACAACTTTTAACTATCAACTATTTTTCGTAATTTTGCAGTCCAATAAAAGGAAAAGAAAATGTTAGACAGACTTCAATATGTAAAGCAGCGTTTTGATGAGATCTCGGATTTGATTATTCAGCCGGATGTTATTGCGGATCAAAAACGATATGTACAGCTTAATCAGGAATATAAAAGCATCAAAGCTTTGGTTGAAAAGAGAGAAGAATACATTCTTGTTTTAGCCAATATTGACGAAGCAAACGAAATCATTGCTGACGGAAGCGATGCTGATATGGTCGAAATGGCCAAAATGCAGCTGGATGAAGCAAAAGAACGTTTGCCGCAACTGGAGGAGGAAATTAAATTTATGCTGATTCCTAAAGATCCGGAAGATGCTAAAAATGTTATGGTGGAGATTCGCGCCGGAACGGGTGGGGACGAAGCTAGTATTTTTGCAGGGGACTTGTTTAGAATGTATACTAAATATTGTGAGTCTCAAGGATGGAGAACTTCTGTTGTGGATATGAACGAAGGAACTTCGGGAGGTTTCAAGGAGGTTATTTTTGAGGTTTCGGGAGAAGATGTTTATGGAACTTTGAAGTTTGAAGCAGGGGTTCACCGTGTTCAGCGTGTTCCGCAGACGGAAACTCAGGGACGTGTACATACATCGGCTGCGACTGTAATGGTTTTGCCTGAAGCGGAAGAGTTTGATGTGCAGATTGATATGAATGATGTTCGTGTGGATTTTTTCTGTTCATCTGGACCTGGAGGACAGTCGGTAAATACTACAAAATCTGCTGTACGTTTAACGCACATTCCAACTGGATTAGTAGCACAATGTCAGGATCAGAAATCACAGCATAAAAATAAAGACAAAGCATTAACGGTTTTACGTTCTCGTTTGTACGAAATGGAATTGGCAAAGAAAGAAGCTGAAGATGCTTCTAAACGTACTTCTCAGGTGAGTTCGGGTGACCGTTCTGCTAAAATCCGTACTTACAATTATGCACAAGGACGTGTAACAGATCATCGAATTGGTCTTACACTTTACGATTTAGGAAATATAATGAATGGTGATATCCAGAAGATTGTTGCTGAACTTCAATTGGTAAATAATATGGAGAAACTGAAGGAAGCTTCTGAAGTGTATTAATTTTTTTGCTTCTAATACTATCATAAAAAGGCCGAACTTATTATTTTAAGTTCGGCTTTTTTAATGCAAAAAAGCAAAGTTCACTAATGTAAACTTTGCTTTTTCTTGTAAGGCTCTATTTAACAAAACAGAGATTTATAGTGAGGTATTAACTGTTTAACCGTTTGTTATAGCAGAAACGTATAAACGAGTTAGATACCTAAAAATACTCTTGTATATTCAAAACATTTATAGAAATTTGAGTAAATGTAAACACCATTTTTGATTATTATTTCGTTTATCTTTTCCATAATAGTTGTATTTAAGTTATACAATTACTCTTCAAATGATTCATCTTGTGATAATTCCTTTTCTGAATATTCAGGTTCTGAGTGTTCAGGTTCAGGTCGTTTAGCTACCAAAGTTGTTACTGCCAGCTGCAATATTGATCCAAATATATTTTTGAATGTTGAATCGGTTTTTCCTACTACCAGCTTTTTTGCCAGATAACCTAGTCCAATACTTATTGCAGACTGCGCCAGTTCACTCTTTAAGCCAATCGCTTCATTAAGTTCTCCAACTGCATTTCGGATTAGGTTGGTAGGCTTTAAATTTTCTTTGATATCACCTATTTCTTCTTTAATATCCAACCACTCTTTATCTTGTTGTTCTTCTAAAAGTTTAATTTGCTGATTTAATGTATCTATAGTGTAAATATTCATAATATTCATTTTTTTTAGTTACTAAATCAGTTTTTTGAGTCTTTTAAAATGCTGGAAACAATCATGTTTCCAATAGGCGTTTTAATGAGTTTGTGCTGTGCTTTGTGTAGTATAATAGCAACAATTAAATAAAAGAGTGCTATTATAAAAAAGCCATAATAATATTCCCCTAATGCTTTTCCAATCCACAAGCTAAGTCCAATATTAAGGAAAAGGGTAAAAAATGCAACAACAGCTCCAACTGCAATTCTTGATGTTACTGTAGACAATGCGTCTGCAGTGGCAGATACTGTTTTGAGTTTGATTAATTCTAAACTCGTTTTAGTATAATTTTCAGCTTTTTCATAAAGATTTAGGTTTTCAGGTGTTGTTGCATTAGTTTCCATGATATTTGGTATTTATGGTTTGAGAAGGACAATTTTAATAGTTCGTTTTAATAGCCTTTGCTTCGTCTTTAACAGAATTGAAGTCTTCTTTAACCTGATTGAATTTGGCTTTTCCTTCTTCAATGATGTCTTTACCATTTGAGCTGATTGAGCTTAAGATACCATCTACTTTTCCTTTAAGGTTATCTCCGTAATCTTTCGATTTATCTTTGATTTTTTTTCTGGTTTCTGAACCTTTGTCCGGTGCAAATAATACACCAATGAATGCTCCTGCCGCTGCAGCTCCTAAAATTCCTAAAATTGTGCTACTAGTTTTCATAATATTTGATTTAAAAAGATTAATATAAATTGTTTTAATAATTTTGATATTTAAATTTCACGACCTTTAATAAGTCTGAACAGTATTGCTATAATGGCAATCACCAATAATATATGGATAATACTTCCTGCGCTGTATACAAAGAACCCTAAAGCCCAAAGAATGACAAGAATAACCGCGATTGTATATAATAAATTTGACATGGCTTTTGATGTTTATGGTTAATAATTGATGTTTTTTAGTTTAATTTATAAGCCAGGTATAAGCTTAAGTTGCTGTTCTTAGCATCTGGAAAAGTGTAGTTTGTTCCTGCAAAGTCTCTTTCTTTACCTATTGTTGTTAATCCGTAGTTGTAACGTAGTCCGATACTGATTGGATTGAAGTCTACGCCGACACCTGCAGATAAACCGGCATCAAATCTTTCGAAATCGTCTGCATCTAATTCATCATCAAATTCAACATCTCCTTCTCCGGATAATTTAGCATTTACTAAATAAGAGGCATAACCACCAACATGAATATTAAAGTTTTCAGTCAGATTAAATCTTACTAATAAAGGAACTTCGATATAATTAAGTCTAAATTTATTAGTTCCCTCAACACCAGCGAAGTTGTAATCTAATTCAGCACCTTTTGTAGTATATAAAATCTCTGGCTGAATAAATACGTTGTCAGCTATTGGAAAGGCTGCAAAAACCCCGGCATTGAAGCCCCATAGTGCATTTTCGTCATCAATATCGTCAGAGTCGGAATATAAGTTTGACATATTAACACCCCCTTTAATACCGAATTCAGGCCCTACTACTGTACTGCTCTGAGCAGATACTATTCCAAATGAAGTCATCATAAAAAGAGATAAGGCGTATAAAAAATTTGATTGCATTTTCATAATTTAAAAATTTAGTTAATAATTCTAATTTTAATTAATTGTTTTTTTAATTTTCTCTGTTTGTCTTAAAATTTCGTATTGTTTTGGTAAATAATGAGTAACTAATTTTAATATTACAGTGTCGTTTGTTTCATTTGCGATAGATTCAAATAATCTAATCGTTTCTGATAACGATTTTGAAACAGAATTTAAGTAAGCCTTATCAAAATCAGTATTCTTTTGGCTTTTAAGCTCATAAACATCTTTATTAGTAACCGTTGCATTTATTTCATTAATAATGATAAGTTTTTGAACGGCTATTTTATTGATTTCCTGAAGCAACTTGTTTTGACTGTTTTCAATTTGTATGCTGATATCTTTTACAGAGGTTTGTAGACTTTTCTGTTGTACCAGCTGACTTTTTGAAATAATCGATTTTGTCGTTTTTGAAGTTGCTACAAAAAAATAAGCTTCAATTTCTTCCGGATCTTTTGTAAGAACGTATTTATTGTTTTTATTTTCTGGATTTTTCTTCTTGTTACAAGATGAAATTGCTAAAATCAAAATCACAAAAAAAATAGCTTTAAAAAACAATGGTTTTGATGAGGACATCTGTTTAAATAGTTACTTCATTATTACATTACAAAGATGCTAACGAATAGTAAGTTTTGCTTTACAGCATAAAAAAGAAACGTTATATAATTCCCATTATGGAAAAATATAACGTTTTTATGAGGTTGTTTTTTGAAGTGTTATTCAGGAAGAAACACTGTAAACACGGAGCCTTTGCCCGGTTCACTGTCTGCAATAATATGTCCTTTGTGGTTCTCAACAATTTTTTTGCAAATTGCTAATCCGATACCGGTACCCGGATAATCGGTTTTGGAGTGAAGTCTTTGAAATAATACAAAAATATTGTCTTTAAATTGAGGGTCAAATCCCATTCCGTTATCCGTAAAAGTGATTTTATAGAATTTTTTAAAAGGCTGTTCCATAATTTCAGGATATTCGTTCGATAAAACCTCTTCACAATTAATAGTAATTTGCGGAGCGGTTTGCGGTTTACTGTATTTTAAGGAATTTCCAATTAAGTTAATAAAAAGTTGTTCTATCTGATAAGGAATTACTTCCAGTTTAGGCAGCTTTGCTGTAACTTTCAGATTTCCTTTTTTTTCATCGATAATGACAGCCAGTTCTGATTTGGCATTTTCCAGTAATTCATTAAGATTAGATTTTACGAATTCTTTTTTGGTGGTATTCGTTCTGGAAAATAATAATAAATCATCAATCAAAACACGCATTCTTTTGGCTGATGTTTCTACTTTTATAATATATTCTTTTGCACTGTCAGAAAGAACTGCTTTGTCAGCTTCAGAAATTCTTGAAATGAAAGTTTGAATCTTTCTAAGCGGTTCCTGTAAATCATGACTGGCTACATGATTAAACGACGCAAGTTCCTTATTGCTTTTTTCAAGTTCATTGTTTCGTTCCTGAAGTTTAATGTTTAATAAATGTTCATCGGTAATGTCAAAATTTATTCCCAATAAAATATTGCTGCCATTTTGGTCTACAAGTAATTTCCCGGTTGATTTAAAATGCCTGATTTCGTTGTTTGGCAGAATAATTTTATAATAGGTAAATGGCAGTTCTTTATTGTTGATTATGCCCTCTATAGATGCTGCTATAATGTCTTTATCTTCCGGATGTACAAAATTTATGAAGCTGTCCTTGTTTGGAACAAAAGAATTAGGTAAAAAACCTAAAAGGCGAAATTGATTGTCAGAATAGTCGATTTTATCCGTATCCAAATCCCATTGCCAGGTACTAAATTTGCCAATAGCTTCGGATTCTGCCATTAATCCAGATGAAATCAAAAGTTTTTTGTTGTATATTTTTAATCGTTCGAGGTCGCGGCTTATTTTTCTGTATGCCAAAAAAATGAAAATTAAAGCAACTAAAAATAATGAAATTGAAAGAATTGGGCCCAAAGAAATTTCCTGATCATATTTTTTCAAACTCTTATTTAAAAAAGTTTTTTCTATATCATTCATTTCATCTACTTTAAAACGGATGTTTTCCATTAAAATACGGCCTCCAAACATATGATTGTCTAATTTTCTTTTGTCATAAGTTTCCGGCGCACTATATTTTAAACAGTTTTCAAACGAAATATAACGCTGGATGATCAGTTTGTATATTTTTTCGAGGTTTTTTTTCTGTTCGGGATTATCTGCGGTAAGTTTTTTTAAGGCAATAAAAGAAGTGTTTACCTTATCGCGTGAAAAAAGATAAGGAGTAAGGAACCGGTGATTGCGGGTAATCATATAACCTCGCTGGCCTGTTTCTGCATCCTTAATGGCAGATATAAGCCGCTCAAGCTCTATGTTTATTTCATAGGTATGCATGAGCAGCTTGCTGGATTCGTTTAGATCCCGGTTATGTTTGTAAGCTATTGATGAAAGAAAAAGTAAAATGAAAATAGCTATTATAAAAATAACTCTCAAATAATTTGAGGAATTAAACTTAGGAATCCATTTCATTATTATTGTAATTATTTAAGACTTAACAGGAAATTATCACGGTTTAAACCTGATGTATGATAATGCCAATTCAGCGTTATAACTTCATTAATAATTTTTTTAAGTGCATTAAAATCACTTGGTTTTTTGATATAAATATTAGCGCCTTCAATAAAAGTGTCTTCAATATCCTCATCTGAAGAAGATGTAGAATAAATTGCAATTATAAGGTTTTTGAGATGTTCTGTTTTTTTAATTTCTATCAAACATTCTTTTCCTGTTTTTTTAGGCATGTTCAAATCCAGAAACAAGATATCCGGCAATTTGGTGTCAGGATTCATTAAATGTTCCATTAACTGCAAACCATCAAAAACAAATTCAACTTTGGTTTGAACTTTTACTTCTTCAAAAGCATCCTTAAAGAAAAGTCTGTCGTCTTCGTCGTCATCGGCGAGTAAAATGTGTAATGCGTTTTTTTGCATTGATTTAGGTATTTGGTTTTTATTTTAAATTCTCTCTTCGTTTTTTAATAATTCTCAGAAATGCTGACGGGGTTATTCCTGTCGTGTTTTTAAACTGTGTACTTAGATGTGCCACACTCGAGTAATTCAGTAAAAAAGCAATTTCGGTTAAACTCATTTCATTTACAATCATCAATTGTTTTGCTCTTTCAATTTTTTGAATAATTATAAAATTCTCAATAGATGAATAGGTTACTTCAGAAAATACGTTTGATAAATAACCATAACTGTGGTTTAATTTGTCAGCTAAATACGCTGAACTTTTATAATTATTGTTGTCATCAGTATATACCAATTCAATTATAGCGTCCTTTATTTTTTGAACTAAAACACTTTTTTGATTTTCTACAACTTCAAAACCAAATGGCTCTAAATTATTTTTAAGTTTATCTAATGCTTCAATGCTAAGATTATCCTCAAGTTCAATCTCTCCGAATCCCAAAGTAGAAAAATTTAAGTTTTGCTCTTCTAGTTTTTCTTTTAGGTAAAGTGTACAAATTGTATTAATATCAAATTTTATAAATAATTTCATTTTGTAAAAATATGGTTAAAGATAACTAATTTATTTTGTTTTTACGTTAATATTGGCTTTTAAGAAAGGTAATGCTTTATACTTTGAAAATCAAAAAAATACCGCCTAATTTTAGTTAAGCGGCATTTTGGATTTGAAGAAAGAGTTTATAAATTTGATACAATATCATCCCATTCTTCTTTCGTTTTACCTAATTTTTGCTGAATTCTTCCGTAGATTTCATCTTCTTTTCCTTCTTCGTAAAGCAAATCATCATCGGTTAAATCGGCATATTTTTGTTTCAGTTTTCCTTTAAACTCGTTCCAGTTGCCTTTTATTTCTGTACTATTCATGACTTTTAATTTTTAATATTATATAATGTAAAAATCAAGATTCAATTCATTTCATATGTTATATATATGTGCGCGTCTGTTGTATAATTCACACATTAATACTTTTCTGTTTAAGAACTAAAGTCATATTTAATTGTTTTTTTTGACATAATTGACAGAAGTTGTTACGTGAATTGAATGATTTGATAACTTACCTTTAAATCTATTATTGTAGTTTTGCCGCCAATTAAACCTAAAACCCCTATTCAATGAAAAAACAATTACTCATTTTATTAACTTTAAGCTCTTTTGCGACTAAGGCGCAATCTTATTCAGGTTATTTTCATGACAACTATGCCGGTGTGCAAAGTGTACTTTTTAATCCTGCATCAATAGCTGATTCCCGTTTTAAAACCGATATTAATTTATTTTCTGTCAGCAGTGCTGTTAGTAATGACTTGTATGGTGTTAAACTTTTTGATGTTTTTAAAGATGGCTATGATTTTGATAGTCAATCTAAAATGAACCCTTCAAATGCAAATAATGCCCTTATTAATTTGGATATTATGGGCCCGTCATTTATGTTTAACATTGCTCCAAAGCATACATTGGCACTTTTTACCAGAGCAAGATCTGTAACAAATCTTAGAGATGTTAATGGTAACCTTGTCGATCAGGTAAAGGATGGTTTGGATCAGTCAAGCGATTTTAATTATATTTTAGGCAGTCCAAACGGTGCTTCACATGCCTGGGGTGAATTAGGACTTTCTTATGCAGCAGTTTTATATCAAAACGGGCAGCATTTCTTAAAAGGAGGTATTACAGTCAAATATTTACAAGGAGTAGGAAATGCTTATATTCGTGGAAACAATGTTAAAGCAGAGTTTGAAGAAGATGCTGTAATACCAGAAAACAGTGAATTGACTACAAGTGGTGAGCTTACGATTGGTGGAAGTCAGGACTGGGAAACAAATGAAGACTATGAATTTGATATTAATTCAAGTGGCGTAGGTTTTGATTTTGGATTTGTTTATGAGTGGAGGCCTGATTATGAAAAATATGATTTAAGCAAGGCCAAACCTGCTGATAATAATTTTAGGGATTTAAATAAATATAAATTGCGTTTTGGATTATCTGTTACGGATATAGGTTCTATAAACTACAAAAAATCAAAACAGGATATATACAATATTAATCGTACAGTAACGGAAGATATGATTGATAATGCGGATGATTTATATGATTTTTTAAATGATAATTATACTAAAACTTCAACAGCGAAGGGTACAAAAACAAATTTGCCTACAGCGCTTCATGCTGATGTTGACTGGAATATTCATAATAAATTCTATCTGAATCTTAATGGAGACATCAGTATGGTTTCGAATACAAAATTAAATGGGACCAGTATTGCCAACAGAGTAAGTTTGGCACCTCGTTATGAAAGCAGATGGTTTAGTTTTTACGTTCCTGTTACTTGGATGGAATACAGTGGTACTCAAGTAGGTACAGGATTACGTGTAGGTACTTTCTTTGTAGGATCAGGATCTATTGTTTCTAATTTAGTATCTAAAGAATCAAAAGCAGCAGACTTTTATGTTGGACTTAAGATTCCGGTTTACCAAAAGAAATTTAAAGACAGAGATCAGGACGGTGTTATAGATAAACAGGATTCTTGTAAAAAAGTAGCCGGGCCAATTGAAAATAAAGGTTGCCCTTGGCCTGATACTGATGGTGATAAAGTTTTTGATAAAGATGATGCTTGCGCTGATGTTGCAGGTCCGGTTGAAAACAAAGGCTGTCCTTGGAAAGATACTGATGGAGACACATTATTGGATAATGTTGATGCATGTCCAACAGTTGCAGGTCCTGTAGAAAATAAAGGTTGTCCATGGCCGGATACAGATGGTGATACGGTTTTAGATAAAGATGATGCTTGTCCTGATGTTGCAGGTTTAGTTGAAAATAAAGGATGCCCGGTTTTAGATACTGATAAAGATGGAGTTGCAGATAATGTGGATGATTGTCCATTAGTTGCCGGTCCGGCAGAAAATAAAGGTTGTCCTGTTGTTAATAAAGCTACTTTGGCACAATTACAAGTAGAAGCAAAATCTATTTTCTTTACAACAGGTAAAGCTACTTTAAGTGATGCCAAAAAAGTAGAAACTTCAGGCAGGCTTGATGCCATAAAAGAAATTTTGAAAAATTATCCAAATGCAAAATTTGCTGTTTACGGACATACTGATAATGTTGGAAATGCAAAGGCAAATCAAAAATTATCTGAAGAAAGAGCAAAAGTTATTATGGACGCTTTAATTGAAAAAGGAGTGAATCCTGCAAACTTAACCTCACAGGGATTTGGATCTACAAAGCCTGTTAAATCTAATAAAACAGCTGCAGGAAGAGCTGAAAACAGAAGAACAGAAATTGTTTATTTAGGTAATTTTTAATTACAATTGAATATAAGTACCAAAAGCCATTCTTAATTGAGTGGCTTTTTTTATTTTTGCATACTTTCTAAAAGAATCATTCTTTGGATTGGAAGAACTAAAAAATCACGAATGACTACAGAACAGCTACACAAACAAATACTCCAGAAAAAATCATTTTTATGCGTTGGATTAGATCCGGATCTGGATAAAATCCCTCCTCATTTATTAGAAACAGAAGATCCTATTTTTGAGTTTAATAAAGGCATAATTGATGCTACTCATGATTTGACTGTGGGATATAAACCCAATACTGCTTTTTTTGAGGCATATGGCATAAAAGGATGGATGTCTCTTGAAAAAACAATCAATTACATCAACGAAAAGTATCCTGAAATTTTTACTATTGCAGATGCAAAACGTGGTGATATCGGAAATACATCAAGCATGTATGCAAAAGCTTTTTTTGAAGATTTGAATTTTGACAGTGTAACCGTTGCACCTTATATGGGAAAAGATTCTGTTGAACCTTTTCTGGCTTTCGAAAATAAGCATACTATAATGTTGGCTTTAACTTCAAACGAAGGCGCATTCGATTTTCAGACTCTGACTACAAATGGAACAGAATTATACAAACAGGTTTTGGAAACTTCTAAAACATGGAAAAATAGTGAAAACTTAATGTATGTTGTTGGTGCTACAAAAGCCGAATATTTTACAGAAATACGTAAAATTGTTCCGGATAGTTTCTTATTAGTTCCCGGAATTGGTGCTCAGGGCGGAAGTTTGTCTGAAGTTTGCAAATACGGAATGAATGATAAAGTTGGTTTATTGGTAAACTCTGCAAGAGCAATTATTTATGCTTCTAAAGGAACTGATTTTGCTGAAAAAGCTAGAGAAGAAGCTTTGAAAGTACAGCAGGAAATGGAAGAGATTATTAGTTTAAAGTTTCAATTTTAAGGTTTTGTCTGACTTTGTGGTTAGAAATACGCCCATAAATCTGAAACAAAATAAACTTGAAACATGAAACAAATACCCGATCAACTTGGTACAATTCACACATTTGAGACAGCCCCAAAACGTATTATTTCATTAGTACCATCTCAAACCGAATTGTTATATGATTTAGGTTTAGAAGGGAAAATTATTGGAATCACAAAGTTCTGTGTTCATCCGTATCATTTAAAGTCTACAAAAAAAATTGTTGGCGGGACCAAAAAGATACATTTTGAGAAAATAAAACTATTACAGCCTGATATTATTATTTGCAATAAGGAAGAAAATACAGAAGAAATTGTAAGCCAATTACGTGAAATCTGCCCTGTTTGGGTAACTCATATTGTTTCTGTGGAGGATAATTTTCAAATGATTTCAGACTTTGGTCAGCTTTTTAATTGCAGGACCGAAGCTCAAAAATGGAATGACAAATTAATTTTCGCTTTAAGCGATTTTAAAAAATACGTTCAGGATATTAAGATTAAAAAAGCAGTCTATTTTATTTGGAAAAATCCATATATGGTTGCAGGGAATGAGACTTATATAAATGAATTATTAAAGCTGAATCATTTTAAAAACATCTACGAAGATAAAGGTCGTTATCCTGAAATAGAACTCAAAAAAATGCGTTTGGAGGGAGATCCGGATCTGGTTTTTCTTTCTTCAGAACCTTATCCTTTTAAAGAAGAAGATGCTTTTGAAATTGGAAGATTTACACATCACGCCAAAACAATTTTTGTAGATGGCGAAATGTTTTCCTGGCACGGAAGCCGCTTACTTAAAGCTTTTACTTATTTTAAAATACTACATGAACGCTTGAAAAGTTAAATCCTAAATATTTTAAATTCAAAATTCCAATTCTCCAACATAATAAAATTAGAATTTGGAATTTTTTATTTGGAATTTAAACATAAAAAGAATGCCGGCATCTCGAAGACGCCGGCATCATTTAACTAACCAAAACCAAAATAATAAATAACCAGCTTATTACATTACAAATGTCCGATATATATCTATCTTTCGCTGTTAAGGTTTTGTTATTACTTTGTTGGACATAAGTTAAGATTTTTAATATATCATTTTGAGGTCAATTATCGGCTATTGAGTTTGGCTTTCTCCTTAATGATATCGGCAATTTTTCGGTTTTCAATTTTACTCTCCAGCCATGAAATAATGTCTAAATACAAAAAAGCTCTTTTTTCATAGGTGTTTTTTTCTAATTCAATAAAGCGCTCACGCATCTTAATGAATTCCTTTTTAATATCCGCTGGATAAAAATTATTAAGGTTTCTCATGAACTTAATGATTTCTTTCTGTACTTCATGTAAGTCGTTCATTTTTAATAAAAACTTGTATGTGCTTTTAAGATGATTTTCCAGATAATAATCTTTTCCTAATTCATAATGAGCAATTAATGACAAAAGCCTGGCAAAGCACATTAAATCTTCGCGCATTGTTAAGTTTTTGTTGTTGATTATTTTGTCCAGATAAAAAATTGATTCGTTGTATTTTTCGTTTCCAAAATAAATAGAGGCAATTTTGTAGTAAAATAGCATTTCATGATGTTCATCAAGGTGTTCATTATGTATTTTTATTTTATTTAAAATCTCAGGAATTAAATATTCACTTTCAGCAAAAGTACCTTCCAAGATGTGATAATTTAGTTTATTATTATAAACATATAAAAATGATAGTGATGCAATGTTGTCGTTGACAGGAAATTTTTCATCCTGTATAGTCTCCTCTAAAAGGGTTAAATATTTTTTGAAATTTGACTTATATTTCAACATATAAAGCGATTCTAAAAAATAATGATTTCCTTTTAGAAAAAACACTGGATTTAGATAAATCATATTTGGATTGTCATAAAACAGCCTTACCCATTTATAAGCATATTTATAACTGGCTAAGAAGTCCTGAACAAGAAAGCTACGCCATAAGTTTGCATTGTAAAACCAATATTTTTCACGAAAACCAAACTTGCTTTCGTCTAATTTTGAAATGTGCTTATTAAAATAATCATCAATATATTTATATTCCTCATCGCTTTTTACATAACCTGTTTTTAGCATGATTCCGTAAAGCTGTAAGGACAGGTTTGATAATTTGCTGGAGATTGTATTTCGGTAATTCAATTCCTTAGCCTGAATGACCAATTCGTCAGCACGTCCCTGAATACTTCGAGTAATGTATTGTGATTCAATTAATTTTTCGAATTCAACAATTTCGTACGCCATTAACTTTTCATCATTTTCAAGTGCCAGGATTTTTGTTTTGTCCAGAATTTTTAAACTCTGTTTATATAATCCTTTGTTGTATAGAATAACGGCGAAATCTATTTGTTCCCTTAATTGATAACGGATATTCTGACTTGGAATATTTAAACGAATACTGACTAAAATCTGTTTATACAGATATGATTTTAAATTAGATAACTGAACTTTCTTAATGATTCCGCTTTTCAAAATAAGTTTTTCATCATAAGTTTCAGACTTATCCAGAATATTAAACAACTCGATGAATTTAGTATTCGAACTAGTTTCTAAGCGGCTTGCAAAAATTTTGAACTGTCTTTTTTCAGATTTAGAAAGGGATTTAATCAGTACAAATAAGAAATCTTTTTGATGGTTAGCCATTGTAAAATATAATAATATAACTTATTGATTTTTAATTGTTTGTGTCGTTATAAATTGTGTTATGAACAGTATAATTTCATTAAAATGAATTTCGTACTGAAGAAGTACAATATATATTTGTTTCAAGATGTGAAATTACATTAAATAAATGAATATGAATAGAGAGAAAGTTCAAATTTTTGACACCACTTTGCGTGATGGTGAACAGGTTCCAGGATGTAAGTTAGATACCAATCAAAAATTGGTTATTGCAGAAAGACTAGACAAAATGGGAGTTGATATCATCGAAGCAGGATTTCCTGTGTCAAGTCCGGGCGATTTTTTATCGGTCTCTGAGATTTGTAAAATTGTAGAAAATGCAACTGTCTGCGGATTAACAAGAGCCGTAAAAAATGACATTGATGTTGCGGCTGCTGCCTTAAAGCATGCAAAAAAACCTAGAATCCATACCGGAATCGGAACTTCACAATCTCATATACTCCATAAATTAAATACTACGGCAGATGATATTATTGCCAGAGCAAAATATGCTGTTTCTCACGCTAAATCATATGTTGAAGATGTAGAATTCTACGCAGAAGATGCAGGTAGAACTGAGAATGCTTTCCTTGCAAAAGTTTGTGAAGAAGTAATCAAATCTGGTGCTACTGTATTAAATATTCCGGATACAACCGGATATTGTCTTCCTGAAGAATATGGAGCAAAAATCAAATATTTAAAAGAAAATGTAAAAGGTATAGAGAACGTAATTCTTTCATGCCACTGTCATAATGATTTAGGAATGGCAACTGCCAATTCTATTTCAGGAGCTATTAACGGTGCAAGACAAATTGAATGTACTATTAATGGTATTGGTGAAAGAGCAGGAAATACAGCACTTGAAGAAGTAGTGATGATTTTTAAACAGCACCCTTATCTTAATTTAGATACAAACATTAATACGAGGGAATTAAACGAAATGAGTCGTTTGGTTTCTGAAAGTATGGGAATGATTGTTCAGCCGAATAAGGCAATCGTAGGGGCGAATGCTTTTGCACACAGTTCGGGAATTCATCAGGATGGTGTAATCAAAAACAGAGCAACTTACGAAATTATGGATCCGTTAGATGTTGGTGTAAATGAATCCTCTATTATTTTAACAGCAAGAAGTGGTAGAGCTGCTTTAGCTTATAGAGCTAAAAAAGTGGGGTATGAGCTTACTAAAACACAATTGGATATTGTTTATGTTGAATTTTTGAAATTCGCAGATATTAAGAAAGAAGTCTTAGATGAAGATATTCATCAAATTATTGAAGCTTCCAAAATTCAGGGAGATCTAATAAGAAGTTAATGATGATAAATCAGGTTTTGAATACATAAAGAACGAGGCATTATGAATTTGAAAATAGCAGTTTTACCAGGAGACGGAATTGGACCAGAAGTCATTGCACAAGCAAAAAAAGCTTTATATGCAATTGGCGAAGTGTATAATCACGAATTTGTTTTTGAAGAAGCTCTCATAGGAGCAATTGCTATTGATAAAACCGGAAAGCCGCTTCCTGAACAAACATTAAATCTTTGCTTAAATACAGATGCGGTTTTATTTGGAGCAATTGGTGATCCAAAATATGATAATAATCCAAATGCAAAAGTTCGTCCAGAACAAGGATTGTTGAAACTAAGAAAAGAATTAGGGTTGTTTGCAAATATCCGTCCTATCAAGCCTTATAAATCATTAATTGAGGCATCTCCTTTAAAAAGAGAAATTATTGAAGGAGCTGATTTTACTATTTTCAGAGAATTAACAGGTGGTGCTTATTTTGGAGAAAAATTCCTAAATGAAGAAGGAACATGTGCTTCAGATTTATGTGAGTATTCGGAAGAGGAAATTACCAGAATTGCACATTTAGCTTTTAAATCGGCACAAAACCGACGCAAAAAGTTAACTATGGTTGATAAGGCAAATGTTTTGGAGACCTCTAGATTATGGAGAAAAGTTGTTCAGAAAGTAGGAGAAGAATATAAAGATGTAGCATTAGACTTTTTATTTGTTGATAATGCCGCAATGCAGCTAATTTTAAATCCAAAGCAATTTGATGTGATTTTGACAGAAAATTTATTTGGAGATATTTTGTCTGATGAGGCAAGTGTAATTACAGGTTCTATTGGTTTGTTAGCTTCGGCTTCATTAGGAGAAAAAAATGCACTTTTTGAACCAATTCACGGATCGTATCCACAGGCAAAAGGGAAGAATATAGCTAATCCGATAGCTTCTATTTTGTCGGCAGCAATGTTGTTAGAGCATTTCGGTTTGTTTAAAGAAGCAAATGTAATTTATAAAGCAGTTGAAAAAGCAATTGAGTTTAAGGTGGTTACAGTAGATTTAAAGGCTGATTCAAAATTTGGAACGAATGAAGTGGGAGAATTTGTTTCGAACTTTATTTTTAGCAAAGACGATTTGCTATATTTTAATAATGACAACGTTCATCTTGGACAATCTACAATTGTTTAGGATTTTTTGTTAAATAGTGCAATAATTAACAAGAAGTGTTTAAAATGTTGAGTTTTTATTTTTTTTGTCCTATTAGTTTTTGTACTTTTGTGACACCAAAAAATAAATGATGCAAATCTCAATTATTATTACTTCTGTCATTGTTGTCAATGTGTATAGCACATATGCATCGGGAATGGTATAAATATAATTGAAAGATATATATTACAACCTCCCACATAGCTGGGAGGTTTTTTTTAGGAATAAATTTAGAAATTACAAATAATACATAATGGAATTAAACAAGTACAGCAAAACAATCACGCAAGATGAAACTCAACCGGCTTCACAGGCAATGTTCTACGGAATTGGTTTGACAGAAGAAGATCTTAAAAAAGCGCAGGTAGGAATTGTGAGTATGGGTTACGATGGAAATCCGTGTAACATGCACTTAAATGATCTGGCTAAAGATATTAAGAAAGGGGTCTGGGATGCTGATTTGGTAGGTTTGATTTTTAATACTATTGGTGTTAGTGATGGTATTTCTAATGGTAATGACGGGATGCGTTTTTCTTTGGTTTCCCGTGATGTAATTGCAGACTCTATTGAAACTGTAATGGGGGCACAATGGTATGACGGTATGATCGCTGTTCCCGGTTGTGATAAAAATATGCCTGGTGCTTTAATGGCGATGGGGAGAGTAAACCGTCCTTCTATTATGGTATATGGAGGTTCAATTCATCCTGGAAAGTGGAAAGGTGAGGATTTAAATATTGTTTCAGCTTTTGAAGCTTTAGGTAAAAAAATTAAGAATACAATTACTCCTGAAGATTTTAAAGGGGTTATTCAAAATGCCTGTCCAGGTGCTGGAGCATGTGGTGGAATGTACACTGCTAATACAATGTCATCAGCGATTGAAGCTTTGGGAATGAGCTTGCCTTACAGTTCTTCTAACCCTGCATTAAGTCCGGAAAAGAAACAAGAATGTGTTGATGCCGGTAAAGCAATCAGGATATTATTAGAAAAAGATATTAAGCCTAGAGACATTATGACTCGTAAAGCATTCGAAAATGCAATTACGATGGTAGCTGTTTTAGGTGGTTCTACAAATGCAGTTATGCACTTAATTGCAATGGCTCATTCTGTAGGTATCGAATTAACGTTAAAAGATTTTCAGGATATCAGTGATAAAACACCATTGTTAGCTGATTTAAAACCAAGTGGTAAATACTTAATGGAAGACTTACACAATGTTGGAGGTGTTCCTGGTGTAATGAAATATTTATTGAAAGAAGGTTTCTTACACGGAGATTGTTTAACTGTAACAGGAAAAACAATTGCAGAAAATTTAGCTTCAGTTCCTGATTTGCATGATGGTCAGCAAGTAGTTTTTGAAATTGAAAAAGCATTAAAATCAACTGGAAACATTCAAATTTTATACGGAAACATTGCTACAGAAGGTTGTGTGGCTAAAATTAGCGGGAAGGAAGGAGAGTTTTTTGAAGGAACAGCTGTAGTTTTTGAGGGTGAAAAAGATGTTATCAGAGGAATACAGGCGGGTGAAGTAAAACCAGGAAATGTGGTAATTATTCGTTACTGCGGTCCAAAAGGAGGCCCTGGGATGTCTGAAATGCTAAAACCAACATCCGCCATCATGGGTGCAGGTTTAGGAAGTTCTGTGGCTTTGATTACTGATGGACGCTTCTCCGGAGGTTCACATGGTTTCGTAGTTGGCCACGTAACTCCTGAGGCTTATGAAGGAGGAGGAATTGCGTTAATTGAAAATGGTGATATTATTACAATCGATGCTGTGAATAACACTATAAATATGAGAGTTTCTGATGAAGAATTAGCAAAACGAAAAGCTAATTGGAAGAGACCAGAAAACGGAATTACACAAGGAGTTTTACTTAAATATATGCGTTCGGTCTCCAGTGCCTCTGAGGGATGTGTTACTGACAAATAATTTAATAAAAACTTTCTCTTAAATCAAAATGAAAGATCTTAAGAGGTTAAAAAAATAAAAAAAAATGAAAATATCAGGGGCAGAAGCCGTTATAAGATGTTTATTAGCAGAAGGAGTAGACTTAGTTTATGGTTACCCGGGTGGGGCGATCATGCCGGTTTACGACGAATTATATAAATTTCAGGATCAATTGCACCATGTTTTAGTACGTCACGAACAAGGTGCTGCTCATGCAGCACAAGGTTTTGCAAGAGCCACCGGTAAAGTAGGTGTGGCTATTGCAACTTCAGGCCCGGGAGCTACAAATTTAGTTACCGGTATAGCAGATGCTCAAATTGATTCTACTCCAATGGTTTGTATTACAGGTCAGGTTGGGAAACATTTACTTGGATCTGATGCTTTTCAGGAAACAGATATTATCGGAATTTCAACTCCGGTAACTAAATGGAATTACCAAATTACTGAAGCCAGTGAAATTCCGGAAATTATCGCTAAAGCTTTTTATATTGCGAGATCAGGACGTCCTGGGCCAGTATTAATTGATATTACTAAAAATGCTCAATTTGATGAGTTTGAATTTAGTTATGAAAAATGTACCGGAATTAGAAGTTATCATCCAAAACCGATATTGAATCTTCAGAAAGTACAGGAGGCTGCAGATTTAATTAATAATGCAAAAAAACCATTTATTGTTTTTGGACAGGGTATTATATTAAGTGAAGCAGAAGAGCAGTTAAAAAGATTAATTGAAAAATCAGGTATACCTGCAGCATGGACTATTTTAGGTCTTTCAGCATTGCCAACGGATCATCCTTTAAATGTAGGGATGGTAGGTATGCATGGTAATTATGGTCCTAATCTTTTAACTAATGAATGTGATGTTTTAATTGCATTAGGAATGCGTTTTGATGATCGTGTGACAGGAAAATTAGCTACTTATGCCAAGCAGGCCAAAGTAATTCACTTTGAAATTGACCCGGCAGAAATAGATAAAAACGTAAAAACTGAAGTAGCAGTTTTGGCTGATGTCAAAGAAGCATTAACAGCTTTAATTCCGTTAATTGATAAAAAATCACATACAGAATGGCATAATGAATTCAAAGAAAAATATAAAATTGAATGTGATGCCGTTATTAATGAGGAGTTAGCTCCAACCAATGGAAAAGGAATTTCAATGGGAGAAACTATTGAAATGATTAACAAACATTCAAAAGGAGACGCAATAATGGTTTCTGACGTAGGTCAGCATCAAATGTTTGCCTGCCGTTATACTAAGTTTAACTCAACTAAAAGTAATGTTACTTCAGGAGGTTTAGGAACAATGGGTTTTGCTTTACCAGCTGCTATTGGTGCAAAAATGGGAAGACCTGACCGTGAGGTTGTTGCGATTATTGGTGACGGAGGTTTTCAAATGAATATTCAGGAGTTGGGTACAATTCACCAGACAAAAGTTCCGGTAAAAATTGTTGTACTGAATAATGAATTTCTTGGAATGGTACGTCAGTGGCAGGAACTGTTTTTTGACTATAGATATGCTTCTACAGTAATGATTAATCCAAATTTCTGTGCTATTGCAGAAGGGTATTACATCAAATCAAGAAAAGTAACAAAAAGAGAGGATCTTGATGAAGCTGTTGCAGAAATGCTAGCTTCAAAAGAATCTTATTTCCTGGAAGTTATGGTAGAAAAAGAAAATAATGTGTTTCCGATGATTCCAACGGGAGCTTGTGTTTCAGAAATCAGATTAAGTTAAAAAAACATGGAAGAAAAAACATTTACCATATCGGTATATTCAGAAAACAATGTGGGTTTGCTTAATAGGATATCAGGAATATTCTTAAAACGTCACATCAATATATTAAGTTTAAACGTTTCAGAATCAGAAATAGAAAATGTTTCAAGATTTATCATTGTAGTTGAAACTACAGAAAAATGGGTTAAAAATATCGTTGGACAAATCGAAAAACAAATAGAGGTTATAAAAGCATTTTATCATACAGATGAAGAGACAATTTATCTGGAAAATGCTTTGTTTAAAATAGCTTCAAGCTTATTGTTTGACGAAAAACAAATTCAGAATATTATTAAGGACAGTCAATCTACAATAGTAACTGTTTCCCGCGATTTCTTTGTGATTTCAAAATCAGGAAGACGTTCTGAAATAGAAGAATTATACGCAAAGTTCAAGCCTTACGGTATTATGCAGTTCGTGCGCTCAGGCAGAATTTCTGTATCAAAAGAGAAAATGGAAATATCATCATTGTTATTAGAAGAATTAAAATAATTATCAATTTAAATTACATCATACTTATTAAATATTAAAAAAATGGCCAATTATTTCAACACATTACCACTTAGATTACAATTAGAACAGTTAGGGGTTTGCGAGTTTATGGATCAATCAGAATTTGCAAATGGGATTGATGCATTAGCAGGGAAAAAAGTCGTAATCGTAGGTTGCGGAGCGCAAGGTTTGAACCAGGGTTTGAATATGAGAGATTCAGGTCTTGATATTTCTTATGCTTTGCGTGCAGATGCAATTGCTGAAAAGAGAGCTTCTTATAAAAATGCTACCGAAAATGGTTTTAAGGTAGGTACTTATGAAGAATTAATTCCAACTGCTGATTTAGTTTGTAATTTAACACCGGATAAGCAACATACTGCTGTTGTAAATGCAATTATGCCATTAATGAAGGAAGGTTCGACTTTGGCATATTCTCATGGTTTCAATATTGTGGAAGAAGGAATGCAGATTCGTAAAGACATCACTGTTATTATGTGTGCTCCTAAATGTCCTGGTTCTGAAGTACGTGAAGAATACAAAAGAGGTTTTGGAGTTCCAACTCTTATCGCTGTTCACCCTGAAAACGATCCAAACGGATTAGGTTTAGATCAGGCAAAAGCTTATGCCGTTGCAACTGGAGGACACAGAGCAGGAGTTTTGAAATCATCATTTGTAGCTGAAGTAAAATCAGACTTAATGGGTGAGCAAACTATTTTGTGTGGATTATTACAGACTGGTTCTATTTTATGTTTCGATAAAATGGTTGAAAAAGGAATTGACGCAGCTTATGCTTCAAAGTTAATTCAGTTTGGATGGGAGACTATCACTGAAGCTTTGAAACATGGAGGTATTACAAATATGATGGATCGTCTTTCTAATCCTGCAAAAATTGAGGCTTATGAACTTGCAGAAGAGTTGAAAGATATCATGCGCCCATTATTCCAAAAGCACCAAGATGATATCATTTCTGGGGAATTCTCTAGTACAATGATGGCTGACTGGGCTAATGATGATGTTAATCTATTAAAATGGAGAGCAGCAACAGGAGAAACTAATTTCGAAAAAACTGCCCCACAGGAAGCTGCAATCCCCGAACAAGAATATTTTGATAATGGAGTATTGATGATTGCAATGGTTAAAGCTGGTGTTGAGTTAGCTTTTGAAACAATGACTGAAGCTGGTATCATTGAAGAGTCAGCTTACTATGAGTCACTACACGAATTACCATTAATCGCAAATACTATCGCAAGAAAGAAATTATTCGAAATGAACCGTGTAATTTCTGATACTGCAGAATACGGATGTTATTTATTTGATCATGCTTGTAAGCCGTTGTTAACTGAGTTTATGAAAAAAGTAGAAACTAATATTATTGGTAAACCATTTTCAACATCAAATGGAGTAGATAATGCTGTTTTAATTGCTGTAAACAAAGAAATCCGTCAACATCCTATTGAAGAAGTAGGAGCCTGGTTAAGAGAGTCTATGACAGCGATGAAAAAAATAGGATAATATAGATTACGCACCACGTTTGTGTGTTGGGATTTTGCACTGTATCTTTGTTTTATATAATATTTTGAATTAGTAAGCACTTATTAAGATAATACAGATATAGCGCATGTTACATTCACTTAACTTCAATTAAGATTGGGTTAAGTGAAGTAATCCCTAAGTGAATTGAGTATGTTTTAAATTTTAATATACTTGTAGAATTTCTGTTATGATTAATAATGTAGCTGCTATTCAAAATGATATTGGCAAAACTTCAAAATTAATTGTTATTGAAATTGTTAAATTAAAAGGCATGGTATCACATATATCATGCCTTTTTTTATAATACATATTTTTGATCAAAAGTTTAATTTTTATATTAAATACATTAAATTGATTTGTTTTTTTAAATATTTGTTTTTTTTTGATAAAATTTATGAATTAAATAATTTTAAGAATACGTTGTTATTTAATACATTTATAAAAAAATTACAACAACTATGAGTTATTATAAAATTGAAAATTTAGAACAATATTTTAAACATTACAATAAGTCAATAAGAGAACCAAGAAAATTTTGGGGCAAAATAGCTGAAGAAAACTTTACCTGGTACCAGCAATGGGAAAAAGTTGTTGATTTTAACATGGCTGAAGCAGAAGTAAAATGGTTTACAGAAGCAAAAGTTAATATTACAAAGAATTGTATTGACAGACATCTAAGTAAAAGAGGAGAAAAGACGGCAATTATTTTCGAGCCGAATAATCCTTCAGAAGATGCATTACACATTACCTATAATGAACTTTATGAAAGGGTTTCCAAAATGGCAAACGTTTTGCGTGAACAGGGTGTAGCCAAAGGAGACAGAGTTTGTATTTATCTGCCAATGATTCCGGAACTCGCTGTATCGGTTTTAGCTTGTGCCAGAATTGGCGCAATACATTCGGTTATTTTTGCAGGATTTTCAGCTTCAGCTGTTTCTGCAAGAATCAATGATAGTGAATGTAAAATGGTTATTACTTCTGACGGTGGCTACAGAGGAAATAAAACAATTGATCTTAAAGGAATTGTGGATGAAGCTTTAGAAAGCTGTCCATCAGTTTCTAAAGTTTTAGTTGTAAAGAGAACAGAAACTGAAATAAAAATGCAACCAGACCGTGATATTTGGTTACAGCCTTTGTTAGATGCTGCTCTTGATTATAATGTAGCTGAAATTATGGATGCGGAAGATCCGTTGTTTATTTTATATACATCAGGTTCTACAGGAAAACCAAAAGGAATGGTTCATACTACAGCGGGTTATATGGTATATACTGCTTATACTTTTAAAAATGTCTTTAGTCATGAAGAGAATGATATTTTCTGGTGTACGGCAGATATAGGATGGATAACAGGACACTCATATATATTGTACGGACCATTATTAAATGGAGGAACCACAGTAATTTTTGAAGGAGTTCCATCGTATCCGGATTTTAGCCGTTTTTGGGAAATTATTGAAAAACATAAAATCACACAATTCTATACTGCTCCAACAGCAATTCGTTCTTTAGCTAAAGAAAGTCTTGATTATATTCAAAAATACCCTTTAAAGTCGTTAAAAGTTATTGGTTCTGTTGGAGAGCCAATCAACGAAGAGGCATGGCACTGGTTTAATGATCACGTTGGAGACAAGAGATGTCCGGTTGTAGATACTTGGTGGCAAACAGAAACAGGAGGGATTATGATTTCTCCTATAGCTTTTGTTACACCAACAAAACCAACTTATGCAACATTACCATTGCCAGGAATTCAGCCGGTTCTAATGGATGAAAAGCGTAACGAAATTGAAGGCAATCAGGTTGTAGGTAGTTTGTGTGTTAAATTTCCTTGGCCTGGAATTGCAAGAACTATCTGGGGTGATCATGAACGTTATAAAAAAACATATTTCTCTGCTTTTCCTGGTAAATACTTTACAGGAGATGGTGCATTGAGAGATGAAGTAGGATATTACAGAATTACGGGTAGGGTTGATGATGTTGTAATTGTGTCCGGGCATAATTTAGGAACTGCACCTATTGAAGATGCGATAAATGAGCATCCAGCCGTTGCTGAATCAGCAATTGTAGGTTTTCCACATGAAATAAAAGGTAATGCTTTATATGGTTATGTAATCTTAAAAGAAACTGGTGAAGTTAGAAATAAAGAAAATTTAGCAAAAGAAATCAATCAATATATTGCTGATCACATTGGGCCAATTGCTAAATTGGATAAGATTCAGTTTGTATCAGGATTGCCAAAAACCCGTTCTGGTAAAATTATGCGTAGAATTTTGCGTAAAATAGCTGAAGGAGATTTTTCTAATTTTGGAGATACTTCAACTTTATTAAATCCTGAAGTCGTAGAAGGTATTATGAATGAAAGAATTTCTTAAATATTTGACAATGTTTACAAAAAGGCCGTTTCAATTTGAAACGGCTTTTTTTGTATATCTTATTTAATTATTTTCTTTCTTTAAACTTAATCCCATTGGAACCATCAGGATACCCTTTTCATAGATATTAAGATAAAGAGTTATGGGCTTTTTCTGTCCTTCCCATTTTAATTCATACACATTTAAAAAGCCAGCACCCATATCACTTCGCTTGGTTGGAAAGGGACAACAGGTTTCCAATCTTGTGTAAGTAATTTTTTCGCCATTTGGACCTGCTAATGCATTTAAGAAGCGAACTTCGTTCAGGGTCTCGTCTTTGGTATTTCTGAAGAAAATATTGATAGGATAATCTGGATTATAGCCATACTTTTTATCTTTACTGAACTCCTTAATAACAAACGTATTATTTTTACTTAAAACTAAGTCAGGGGCATTATCATCTACATTTTTTAATGTTGATTTTGTACTAACGCATGAAGTAGCGCAAATTAATAAAGTAATAATAACGATTATTTTTTTCATCGATTTGGTATAGTTTTAATACAAATGTAAAAGATTTTTCCCTCTTTTAGAAAGTACAAACAAATATTATGCCTTCAACTTTTACAAATAAAAAAAAACATTCTATTTTATTCGCACTTAGAGTAAAATAGAATGTTTTTCAGGTTGTTATTTGAATTTAAACAATTTCAGCGCTAAGGCCGGCTTCCAAAAGTTGTGTACATTGTGGTTTTAATTTATCTATTGGACCAGTTTTTACTGTGCATTTTCCGTTATAATGTACAATTAAGGAACATTGTTCTGCCTGTTCTGCTGTATGGCTGCAAACACGCATTAAAGTATCAATTACATGATCAAAAGTGTTTACATCATCGTTATAAACGATAATTTCATTATTGAAACCTATAGCTTCTTTTTCTCTTACTTTTTCTCTTACTTTTTCTTTAGTACTCATAATTTTTTAGATTTTGTACTTTAGTAATTACTATTATCTAATTTACGTATTTTAATGAAACCCAGTTGTTTCTCTGGAATTTTTTAACATAAGTTAATCCTTTTTCAGTACATGAAGCATCTATAAACGGAATATCTTCTTCGTAAAAACCACTGAAAAGTATTATTCCTTTTGGGTTGAGGCAACTAACATAAGACTGCATATCATTTAATAAAATATTACGATTTATGTTTGCAATAATCAAATCATATTTTTTGCCAGCCAATTGGGCTGCATCACCCTCATAAACTGTAATATGTTTGCAATTATTACGCTCGGCATTTTCAATAGAGTTCAAATAACACCAGTTGTCAATATCAATGGCATCAATAGGCTGGGCACCTTTCATTTCAGCCAAAATAGCTAAAATAGCAGTTCCGCAACCCATATCCAGAGTCTTTAAATTATTTACGTCCATTTCTAATAAATGCTGAATCATCATGTGGGTTGTTTCGTGATGACCTGTTCCAAAACTCATTTTGGGTTCAATTACGATATCAAATTCCGCATCAGTTTTTGGATGAAAAGGAGCGCGCACATGACATTTTCCATCAACATCAATGGCTTCAAAATTCTTTTCCCATTCTTCATTCCAGTTTACCTGATCGATTTCTTCAATAGTATATTCAATTTTAAATTCGGCAGATTGTAAAATATAAATGTCATCTAAGATATTCTCATCCCATAAATCTTTCTTCACAAAAGCAGAGATGCCGTTATCAGTTTCAGTAAAGCTCTCGAATGCTTTTTCGCCCAGTTCTGCAATTAATATTTCTGATCCAAGTTCTTTGGGCTCAATTGAAAAATGATACCCTAAATATATATATGACATAGATAATTTTTTTGCAAAGGTAAGAATCGAAAGTAGAAGTTGAATATAAAAAATCAGTAATCTAAATAATTTAAATGATTTAACTTTTAGATTAACTAATATAATTCCAGATGTTTTTTTTCTTCGACAGTTCTATAAAAACGGATTTCAATATTGCATGTTCAGGTTTTTTTAAAGGGCTGTCTTCTTTTAAGATTTTCATGGCATAATTTCTGGCTAAATTCAGAATATCACGATCACGAACAATATCTGCTATTTGAAGGTTCAGAACACCGCTTTGCTGAGTCCCCATTAAATCACCAGGGCCGCGAAGTTTCAGGTCAACTTCTGCAATTTCAAATCCGTCGTTGGTTTGAACCATTGTTTCCATTCTTGTTTTACTATCTGAACTCAATTTATGGCTTGTCATTAAAATACAATAACTCTGTTCAGCACCACGTCCTACACGCCCACGCAATTGATGTAGCTGAGACAAACCAAAACGTTCGGCACTTTCAATAATCATTACGCTGGCATTCGGAACATTTACACCAACTTCAATAACGGTTGTAGCAACCATAATATTAGTTTTTCCTTCTGAAAAACGTTTCATTTCCGAATCTTTATCAGCAGGTTTCATTTTTCCGTGTAAAATCGAAATGGAATATTGGGGTAGTGGAAAGTCACGGGATATACTTTCATAACCATCCATTAAATCTTTAAAATCCATTTTTTCTGATTCCTGAATTAAGGGATAAACGATATAAATCTGTCTTCCTTTGGCAATCTCATCACGTAAAAATTTCCAGACTTTTAATCGGTTGCTGTCATATCGATGAACGGTCTGAATTGGTTTTCTTCCGGGTGGCAATTCGTCTATTACTGAAATGTCTAAATCCCCATACAAACTCATTGCTAAAGTTCTCGGAATTGGAGTGGCGGTCATAACCAAAACATGTGGCGGAATATCATTTTTCTTCCACAATTTCGATCTTTGCTCAACTCCAAAACGATGTTGTTCATCAATAACGGCTAAACCTAAATTTTTAAACTTTACTTTGTCTTCTAATAGGGCATGTGTGCCAATGATAATATGTAATGAGCCATTTTCAAGTTCTTCGTGAATAATTTTTCTGGCTGCAGTTTTAGTAGAACCGGTTAATATTTTAATATTGATATTTAATGTTTTTGCTAATTCAGATAATCCAATAAAATGCTGGTTGGCCAAAATCTCGGTGGGAGCCATTAGACATGCCTGAAAGCCATTGTCAATTGCCAAAAGCATGCTCATAAAAGCTACGATTGTTTTTCCGGAGCCCACATCTCCCTGCAATAACCGATTCATTTGAGCGTTGCTTCCCATGTCTGAACGGATTTCTTTAACAACTCTTTTTTGTGCATTGGTTAGTTCAAAAGGTAAATGATTTTGATAGAATTGATTGAAAAATTCACCAACTGTCGTAAAAGGATGTCCCTTTATTTTATGTTTCCTAATTAAGTTTTTGGTAATTAATTGCAACTGAATAAAAAATAATTCCTCAAATTTCAATCGGAATTGGGCTTTTGCCAAAATGTCTGCACTTTTCGGGAAATGGATGTTGAACAAAGCTGCTTTTTTCGAAATTAATTTGAGTTCTTCGATTAGATAAGAAGGAAAAGTTTCAGTAAATGAAGCTTGAGTTTCGATGAAAAGCTGTTCCATCAATTTGTTTATAGTCCGATTTGAAATTCCTCTGTTTGTTAGGGTTTCTGTTGATGGATAAACCGGCTGCATGGCAGAACGAAGGCTTTTTTCATGCTCGTTTAAAAGTTCAATTTCCGGATGTGCCATGCTAAATTGGCTACCGTACAATGAGCATTTTCCAAAGACAACACAAACTTCATTCAGTTTCAAACTCTCCCGAATCCATTTGTGTCCCTGAAACCAATTGAGGTCTATTTGTCCGGTTTCATCCACGAAAGTGGCTACCAGTCTTTTTTTGTTTTTAGCAAATTCAACGGTCTTTATATGTATGATTTTGCCAATAATCTGAACTTCAGAACCCGTGTTTTGAAGTTCGTTTATTTTATAATATCGAGTTCTGTCAATGTATCTGTTCGGAAAAAAATTAACTAAATCACCGTATTTATGAATTCCCAATTCCTTGCGAAGCAGCTGACCACGACTTGGCCCAACACCTTTTAGGTATTCGATAGGGGTATCAAGGAGATTATTGGACATTTCTTTTTAGACTTGCTTAGATTTTAGACTAGCTTAGATTTTGGAAAAAACTAAGTTTTAATTTTATCCTTTAGAATAGCGAAGATAGATTTTAATTAGGAATTTTGAAAATGAGATAATTTTAAAATTAAAGTTTAGAAATAATATCTTTGAAAAATAAAATAATAACAGATGACAACTCACTTAGCACTTTTACGAGGAATTAATGTTTCCGGCCATAACATGATGAAAATGGAAGCTTTAAAAGCAATGTTAGAAAATATTGGTTTTCAAAACGTCCGTACCTATTTGCAATCCGGAAATGTTTTTGTTGATACTGAAGAACAAAGTGCATCAAAAGTAGGATTTATGATTAAGCAGGAAATTTTTAAGGTTTTTGGTCATGAAGTTCCTGTTGTAGTAATTGCAAAACACGATTTGGAATTGTGTTTTAAAAATAATCCTTTTCTAAAAGAAAAAGATTTCGATACCAAAAAACTCTACGTTGCTTTTATTTCAATTGCTTTGAAAAAAGAAAGTATAAATGATTTAAAGATAAGTCAGTTTAAACCGGACGAAGCAAGCATTGATGGGAACAAAATTTTTATAAAATATGCTGTCGGTGCCGGAAAAACCAGATTTGACCAAAAATATATTGAAAAGAAACTCAATGTCACTGCAACTATAAGAAACTGGAATACAGTTACTAATTTACTAAACATTTATTCAGAGTAACTAACAAATAAAGAAAGCAGAATTCAAATATGAATTCTGCTTTCTTATAATTGAGTTATGTTTTAGATTCTGAAAACTCCTCCAAATGATATTATCCTTTGAAAGAAGAAAAACTCCTGAAAAGCGCTGTCATGATTACTGGATGTCGTTTTAATATCCTGCATATTGATGTAACCGCCTTTTAATTCTCCCTGAAGAAAAAAGTGTTTGTAAAAAGTCACATTAATTCCCGCTTTTGCAGATACTCCATATCCAGATATGTGAAAATCGTCGTGACGTTCTTTTCCTAAAAGTTTTGTATTTGTTTTAGGGTATAAAATTCCTCCACCAAGACCTTCAGTTAAATTAATCTGCACCTTATCAATATTAGGAAGTCTAAACCATTTTGAAATATCATCATGTCTTGAGAATTCAGTATTGACATAGTTTAAACCATCGGTATGCTCGTAAGTTAAAAATGTCTCATCGGTAAAATTTACAGGAGTATTATTGTAAACACCATTATGTGCAGAACCAATTTGATCTGCAGGTAAATTAACATAACCCGTAATATTTGCTGTTTGATTTTGTGTCATCACATATTTCATGTGATCAACACCAAGTGCAATGCTGTAATGGTCATTAATGAAGTAACCAAATTTCAGATTTGTTTGAGGAATTGTCATTCTGGAAGGGTTAACATAGTCAATATGCCATCCTTTAGGTTTATCATGAGCGCTCATATTATGAACAGTGAATTCATAATCTTTCCCTCTGAATGTTACATCAGATTTTGAGTAACTTTCTCTGTTACCTCCCCATGAAACAAAGAACTTTCCTTTATTGTGTGCTGTATATTTGTCTTGTATTGCAATTTCTTCCTGGGCAAACGTGTTGACAGCAAAACACATTAAGAATAAAGGCAAGAATAAAAAATTATTTTTCAACGAATTATAGAAATATTAAAATGAATTAACTGTTTTTCTGATGGCAACTAATTTGGTCATTAAACCTTCAAAATAGTCCAAATGTAACATATTGGCGCCATCACTTTTAGCGTTTGCAGGATCAAAATGTGTTTCGATAAAAATACCATCGACGCCTACTGCAATACCTGCTTTGGCAACAGTTTCAATCATATCAGGTCTTCCGCCTGTTACACCAGCAGTTTGGTTGGGCTGTTGCAATGAATGGGTTACATCTAAAACTGTTGTGGCATATTGCTGCATAGTTGGGATTCCTCTATAATCTACAATCATATCCTGGTAGCCAAACATGGTGCCACGATCTGTAACCATAACATTTTCATTATTACAATCCAATACTTTTTGTACAGCATGCTTCATGCTTTCGGGACTCATAAATTGTCCTTTTTTCAAGTTTACTGTTTTTCCTGTGTTGGCAGCAGCCACAACTAAATCTGTTTGTCGTACTAAAAAAGCAGGAATTTGTAAAACATCTACATATTGTGCCGCCATATCAGCATCTTCATTTGTGTGGATATCCGTTACAGTTGGAACGTGGAAAGTTTCAGAAACTTTTCGTAAAATTTTTAATGCTTTTTCATCCCCAATTCCTGAGAAACTATCAATTCTTGAGCGGTTGGCTTTTTTAAATGACCCTTTAAATACATAAGGGATCTCAAGTTTTTCGGTAATACCAACTAATTTTTCAGCAATTCGAAGTGCCATCTCTTCTCCTTCAATAGCACAAGGTCCTGCTAATAAAAAGAAATTGCCACTGTCAGTATGCTTAATTTGTGGAATATGCTGTAAGTTCATATCTGTAATTTTTTAACTGTGCAAAGGTAGTTAGGATTTGCGATTTACAGATGATGATTTGTAATTATTTTAAGATGTAGTCTTCTTTTTGTAAAAAATCTGCATGTATTGAAATGAACTGTTAACAAACTACTTTGAATAATTATATTGAAACAAAAAAGCCTTTTATAGACAAAAAGGCTTTGAATAAAAATTATTTAACGATGACCATGTGCATGTGACTTAGCACTTTTTTGCCCTGATATTTTTTTAGCTTGTCCAGGGGGCATCTTTTTAGATTTATGATGTGAATGTGAGTGATTATGTGAATGATGTACAGTACAGCTTAACATACTTACAATTACAAATAAAATCACCATAATTATCACGGCTATTTTAGTGTATTTGGAATTTTTCATAGGGTTATTTTTAAATTTGGAACTGCAAATATAATGGTTAGCAGGATATTTATTTACTCCTGAATTTGTTTAAAATCATTATAAACAAAAAAAGCCCCGGATTTCCAGGGCTTTCAGTTCTCTTATAAGAAAATTTACTCTTCTTTCATTGTATGATAAACGTTCATTACGTCATCATCTTCTTCTATTTTTTCAATCAATTTTTCAACATCAGCTATTTGTGCTTCAGTAAGTTCTTTAGTGATTTGTGGGATACGTTCAAAACCTGAAGATAAGATTTCAAGCCCTCTGTTTTCAAGTTCTTTTTGTAAAGCTCCAAAACTTCCAAAGGGTGCGTAGATTAAGATTCCGTCTTCATCTTCAAAAACTTCTTCAGCACCAAAATCAATTAGTTCTAATTCCAACTCTTCAGCATCAAGTCCGTTATTTGCAATTCTGAAATTGCAAGTGTGATCAAACATGAACTCAACAGACCCCTGAGTTCCCATTGTTCCGTTGCATTTGTTGAAATAGCTGCGAATATTGGCAACCGTTCTGTTATTATTATCAGAAGCTGTTTCAATTAAGATTGCAATTCCATGAGGAGCATATCCTTCGAACAAAATTTCTTTATAGTTGGCAGTATCTTTATTGCTGGCATTTTTTATAGCGCGCTCCACATTGTCCTTAGGCATGTTGGCCGCTTTTGCATTTTGAATTACAGCTCTTAGTCTTGAGTTGGCGTCTGGGTTTGGACCACCTTCTTTAACAGCCATAACAATATCTTTACCAATTCGGGTAAATGTTTTGGCCATTGCTGACCAACGTTTCATTTTTCTTCCTTTTCTAAATTCGAACGCTCTTCCCATTACTGATTTTTAATTTGAGATGCAAAAATACAGTTATTCCTTATTTTTCCAAAATCAAAATTATATTCTTTTTTAAATTATGTGTGAGTATGAAAAACGGAATAATTAAATTATAGTATATTGTTTCTTTTTTAAGTGATAGTAATATTTTTTTCCCGCTTCGTTTGAAACGAAAAGCGGGATCGATCAACCTAAACTTCCATTTTTCTTAAAAAAAAACTATAACTTTTCAATTTAGATAATTTTAAAATTTATTTTGAAGTATTAAATTCCTTGATAATATTTACAGCTTCACTTAGATAAGGATTGGTTTTTAGATTATCAATCTGATACTGATTCATTGTTTTTTCAGAAGGATACACTCCAAGTAAAAATTGATTTACAGTTGAATTATAAACATCTAACGGATTATTTTCATCACTAAAAGTATTGATTTCTTTCCATAGTTTCTCCCTAATGCTTTTTTGCTCAAAAATTGAATTGAGTGTCATTGGAACTTCAGATTTTGGAACATTGATCATGCCATCAATTTTTGAGTTTATAACTTTAATTTGTTTAAAGTAAAAATTATCAGCCAGTCTAGCAGCACTGTTTTTGGCAATTTTATCAATTAGATTTCTTTTTACATACGGTCTGTACTTTAATGAAAGACTAATACTGTCGTTTTGGATGGAAGTTGGGAAATTGCTTTCTTTTTGAAAAACATTTTCATAAAATTCAGGAACAACAACATCTGGTGTAACGCCTGTGTTTTGATGACTTTTACCAGTAACCCTGTAAAATTTATTAATACTGATTTTTAAAAAATCCGTAGTTGTATGTTCGTCAAGAGGAACAATTGTCTGCATTGTAGCCTTTCCTAATGTATTGCTGCCTACTAATAAAGCGCGGTTGTAATCTTGTAAAATTGATGCGAAAAATTCACTGGCCGAGGCTGTGTTACTGTTTATTAAAATTACGATTGGCCCTTTGTAGATCAAGCCTCTGTACGGATCATTTATTACAGATTTGTTTTGTTTGTTATCTATAACCACAGAAAGAGGTCCATAATCAATAAACATACCGGATAATCTGATAGCTTCTTCCATAGAACCACCGCCATTATTAATCAGGTCGATTACCAGGCCTTTTATATTGTCTCTTTCTAGTTTGATAACTTCCCGAGCCACATCGTCAGCGCAGCCTTTACGGTTATTTTGATCCAGATCAGCATAAAAACTTGGAATCTTAATGTAGCCAATTTTGCTTTCTTTGCCAACAATGAAACTGTAAACAGAATTGTCTTCGTCCTTCATTATTTGCTTTTCGATATAGACCTCAAAATTTTTACCTGAATTACGTTTTAAAGTAAGTGTGATTTTTTTATTAGACTCAGATAAAATCATGGTTGAAACTGATTCTAACGAAGCACATGAAACATATAAAGTCTCTTTTTGATTTGAAATCGAAACAATTTGATCCCCTTTTTTAATCTGCCCCGTTTGGAATGCAGGACCATTTGGATCCAGTTCTTCAATAATAATTTCATTTTTTTCATTTAATTTTAAACTCACTCCTAATGAAAAATGCTCTTTCGATAGTGAGGCTACAAAACTGGATTTTGAATCGTCACTAAAATAAGCTGTATGGGGATCAAAGTAGGTGCAAAAAAAGTTATAAAGGTTTTCCTGTTGACTGTCTTTTTTTTCTAAAAGTGTGTTGATTCTGCAGATTTCATTTGATAAAATAATAGCTCTTGATTGTAATTCTATCGATTTAAAATTTAATTTAAGTGAATCCAGATTGTTACTGGTTTCAGCGATATCATCTAAAATTTGGTATCGAATTTTTTTAAGCCAGACTTTTTCCAAATCTTCTTTTTTGAGATAAAATGTAAATGCCTTTTTATAGAATCGTATAGTATCTTTTTTATTGTAATCAATTGACCCGGTTTGGATTTTTTCTAAAACTTCTTTAGTACGCAGAAGTGCATTTGTGTATTTCGATGTAATATCGGATAAAAAATTACAATCGCCTTTTAAGATTAGATCATCCAAATTTAATCTGTAGCGTTTAGACAATTCCTCATATTCCGATTTGAAAAAAATATTTCTGGAAGGATCTAATTCGTCCATTAAATTATCAAAAACATAGACAGATAAACTATCATCTACAGGTTTTGGTCTAATGTGTTCGTTTTGAATCATTAGATTTATTTTAGTAAGTATTTGGCATGTCTGATTACTATTTTGAGAAAACAGAACGTTTGTAATTAACAGAAATACCACTAATGCTTTTTTCATAACTAGAAGAATATTAGATTAAATTTACGCTTAATTTTTCATTAATAGTTATATTATTTCCAAAGATCCTTACATCAAATACTATGTTTTTGCGCAAAAAAAATGCATTACTAGTTAAGTAATGCATTTAGAAATATTAATTGCGCAATTTTTTATTTCTTATAAAAAGGCAGTTTTACTACTTTGGCAGGAACATCATTTTTTCTAATTCGTATATAGATATTATTGTCAATAGCACTGTTGCTTACGGCAACATATCCCAAACCAATCCCTTTATTCAATGATGGCGACATCGTTCCAGATGTAACAATACCAATTACTGTTCCCGAACCATCCACAATTTCGTAATCGTGTCTTGGCACAGCACGCTCCTGCATTTCAAAGGCAACTAATTTTTTCGAAACTCCAGCTTCTTTTTGTTTTCTAAGAGCTTCTGAATTTGTAAAATCTTTGGTGAATTTCGTAATCCATCCTAAACCGGCTTCTATTGGTGATGTTGTATCGTTAATGTCGTTTCCGTACAAACAAAATCCCATTTCTAAACGCAAAGTATCACGGGCCGCCAGACCAATCGGTTTAATTCCGAAACCTTCACCGGCCTCAAAAACTTTGTTCCAGATTTGCTCCACTTCATTGTTTTTGCAGTAAATTTCAAATCCGCCTGAACCGGTATAACCAGTTGCAGAAATAATTACATGCTCGATTCCGGCAAAATCAGCGACTTCAAAATGATAATAGTTAATCGAGGACAAATCAACAGAAGTCAATGACTGCATTGCTTCAACTGCTTTCGGGCCCTGGATAGCAAGTAATGAATAATCATCTGAAAGATTTCTCATTTCAACTCCCAAATTATTGTGAGAGGTAATCCAGTTCCAGTCTTTTTCAATATTCGAAGCATTTACAACCAGTAAATACTGTTCTTCTTTCATTTTATACACAATCAAATCATCTACGATTCCGCCTTCATTATTTGGAAGACAAGAATATTGCGCTCTTCCAATTGTCAATGTCGATGCATCATTCGAAGTCACTTTCTGAATTAAAGCCAATGCATTTGGTCCCGTTAGCAAGAATTCCCCCATGTGCGAAACGTCAAAAACACCCACTCCGTTACGAACAGTTTCATGTTCGGCATTCACACCCTCGTATGTAATTGGCATATTATAACCTGCAAAAGGAAGCATTTTTGCTCCTAAACTTTCATGTATGTGCGTAAGCGCAGTATTTTTCATTGTATTATAGTATAAAATTGAGTCGCAAATTTATTCAAAAAATATCGAATTTGAATAGCATAAATTATAAATTTCGCAATAATTAGGAGCTATTTCCTGCTATCCGCTATATCTTTTCCTTTTTAAAGAAAAAAGCAAAAGGATGTCGCTGCTATCAGGGCTAAGAACCATCGTTTTTTTAGAAATGATTCGGTTTTTTAAATTTTTATGTAATTTTAGTATAAAAATATATTTAGATGAAGCCACCGTATCTAATCACAAAAGAAGAAATTTTAAATTTTTATAAATCTGTAAATCCATTGACACATAAAGGAATTCAGGGACATGCAGTGATTGTTGCGGGGAGTTACGGTAAAATAGGAGCGGCTGTTCTGGCTTCAAAATCCTGTCTAAAATCGGGGTGTGGTTTAGTGACAGCTTTTACGCCAAAATGTGGATATCAGATTTTGCAGGTTTCAATTCCTGAAGTCATGGTCGTTACAGATGAAAATTCAAATTTCATTACACATATTCAACTGCCTTTAATTCCAAAAGCAATCGGAATAGGTCCAGGAATCGGGCAGGAGCTTGGTGCACAAAAGGCATTATTTGAATTTTTGAGAACTAACACATCTTCTTTAGTTCTCGATGCTGATGCCTTAAACATTCTCTCAAAAAATAAATCATGGTTGGAATTAGTTCCCCAGGATACAATTTTGACCCCACATCAAAAAGAACTCGAACGTCTGATAGGAAAATGGGATTCTGAATCTGAAAAGTTTCAAAAAGCAATCGCTTTTTCAGAACAATATAAAGTAATTATCGTAATGAAAGGAGCACCCACTTTCATCATTAATAAAACAGCAGTCTATCAAAATACTACAGGAAATGCTGCTTTAGCAACTGCCGGAACTGGGGATGTGCTTACGGGAATCATTACCAGCCTGCTGGCGCAGGAATATGAACCTTTCCAGGCAGCAAAACTAGGTGTTTTTCTTCATGGACTTACTGCTGATATTGCTTTACCGCAAAAAGGTTATCAGTCCTTTATTGCGTCAGATATTATTGAAAATCTGGGTAAAGCTTTTTTAAGTCTTAAAGATTAGCCTCGTTTATTCATTTGATATATTTTTAAGCTTTTTTTCAATTGAAGTAATGAAAGTCATAAACTAAAAAAGCAATACTTGGAGTATTGCTTTTGATGTATAAAATATAGGAATATTAATTAAACGCTTTTTTAATACGATCTAAATCTCTTTTGGTATCCTGTTCTTTTAGTGATTCCCGCTTATCATAATTTTTCTTTCCTTTACAGAGTCCGATCTGAAGTTTTGCTAAGCCTTTTTCATTCGTAAATAATTTTAGCGGAACTATTGTAAGTCCTTTTGCCTGTACACTTTTTTGAAGATTTTTTAATTCTTTACGGTTCAGAAGTAATTTTCTCTCACTTCTTGATTTGTGGTTAAACTGGTTTCCAAAAGAATACTCTTCAATGTAGGTGTTTATTGCAAAAAGCTCATTATTACTGAACTCACAGAAACTTTCGGTAATATTGGCTTTGCCTAACCGGATTGATTTTATTTCAGTTCCCGCCAAAACAATTCCGGCAGTATAGGTATCAATTATTTCATAATCAAACCTGGCTCTTTTATTAAGTATATTGACTGTTTTTAACATAGGAAGACAAATTTAGTAACAAATATATGAAAGAGCAATTGTTTTTGTAGAAATGATATAAATTTGCAGTATGGAAAACCAAAAATCAAAAGATCCTTTGCACGGAATTACGCTTCAGAAAATAGTAGAAAAGTTAGTTGATTACTACGGATTTGATACTTTGGGAGAATTAATTCCAATAAAATGTTTTATTGAAAATCCAAGTGTAAAATCAAGTCTGACATTTTTGAGAAAAACCGATTGGGCTAGAAAAAAAGTAGAAAACCTGTATATTAAATCAATTTCTAAATTTCCAGAAAATTAATTTAGTTTGTAGGAAATCATAACACCTCCGCCATATGGAAGCCATTCACCGCTTTTATTCCAGTTTTTTACATTTTCATAGCTTCCCGGTGTACCATCGTTATAACGACCTTTATAAAAACCCTGGTGCCATCCGCCTCTTATAAAAATATCTAATAAAAACTTATTACTGAGTTCTTTATTGTAGCCAATAGTTGCCCCGATCCTGTATCCCATCCCTGTTTCATACCGGTTTGGATAATCCTTCCAGTAATTCCATTTTTGTAGTTCAAAAGTATCAAAACCTGCATTTCCTCCAAGATAAAATCCATTATATTTTTCTTTGAAGTTATATCGTATTTCGGGTGTAAATGTGATAAATTTCATTGGTTTTTTACGCTTAAATGACTCCCAAAAAGAAGCCATAATATCAAAACTGAAAGTAGTTTTTTCTCCCATGCTAGTTTCTATACCAATATTAGGCATAAGGACTACTGCTGTAATTGCGTTGAATTTGATGTAAGTCTGACAATGTATACTGATAGAAAACAGGAAGCTTACTATAAAGAGTGTTTTTTTCATGTTTGATTAAAAAACATTTTGTTTTTTGTTTGCAAATATAGCAGTAATACTTTGGTAAAAAACGAATTGTTTTGTTAGTAATTTTATGAAATTAATAATGAGTAAATTACCTTGTCAAGAAATTTTCCGTTATAAAACTCGGCTTCTTTTAAATGTGCTTCTTTTATAAAACCACATTTTTCTAATACCTTCTCAGATGCTGTGTTTTCAGGATCAATTACGGCTTCAATAGAGTGTAGTCCCATATCGTTAAAACCGTAAGAAATTAATCGTATCAAGGCTTCAGTAATAATTCCTTTTCCGTGAAATTCAGGAAGTAACATGTAGCCAATTTCAGCACGATAATTTTCTGGCTGCATTCTGTAGTATCCAATAATGCCTATTACTTTGGAATTCTCTTTTAGTGTAATCCCCCAATTAATTCCTGTATTTGTTCCGATTTTTTCTTCAATCATTGCGATATGTGCGAGTGCATCATCAGTAGTTTTAACTAAAGGTCTCGGAATGTATTTCATTGTTTCCGGATTAGATCGCAATTCAAAAACTTCATTTATATCATCATCAGTAATTCTTCTTAAAATCAAACGTTCTGTTTCGATAACCGGAAAGGGTGTAAAATTAAAATTCAGCATAGTTTGATATAATGTAAAGTCGTTTAAAAAAATTATAACTCATTTAATTCTGTATTATCTCTTTTGAAGAAAACAATTTGCATGAAGAGCGATAATAAGATAGTCAGGATTGCACCAATAAAATTCAGCCATAAATAACCTAATTTTTCCTGGCCACTCGGATAAATATAAATCATAAAATAATAAATGATAAAAATGGTTAACTGACTCATAATTGCACTGTAAAACATTGGCCTTGCCTGAACCCGTCGCAAATAAAAACCAACCAGAAAAATACCCAGAACGGTTCCGTAAAAAATAGAACCAATAATATTTACCAACTGAATTAAATTTTCAAATAAAGTTCCTACACAGGCAAAGAGTATGGCAACTACTCCCCAGAAAAGCGTAAAGAATTTGGTAGCATTTAGATAATGCTTTTCCGATTTTTCTTCTTTAAGATTTCGTTTATAGATATCAATTGCAGTTGTCGATGCCAATGCATTTAATCCGGAAGCGGTTGATGACATGGCAGCCGAAATAATTACAGCAAGTAGCAACCCAATAAGTCCTTTTGGCAAATAATGTAAAATGAAATGAAAAAAAACATAATCCTTATCATTGGTTTCGCTATTGCTGTCGGCTTTAGAAATAATTTCTTTTGCGCGGTCACGTAGATCTTTTTCCTTATTGGATAATGTGACTAATTCTTTTCGAAGAATAGGATTATCATAATCCTGATTCAGCTGTTCGATATACAAAAGATTGATTACTTTTTTATCTTCAGAAAGTTTGTTTAGCTTGGCTTCCAAAGCATGGTATTCCTCTTTGAAAGCAGATTTTTCAATGACAATTTTATTATTTGGATTAAAATTTAAAGGAACAGGATTGAATTGAAAAAACACAAAGACCATAACCCCTGTCAGCAATATGAAAAACTGCATTGGAACTTTTAAGATTCCGTTCATAATTAATCCCATCTGGCTTTCCTTAACAGATTTTCCGGATAAGTATCGACCAACTTGTGACTGGTCTGTTCCAAAATAAGCAAGCATGAGAAAAAAGCCACCTGTGATTCCGCTCCAAAAAGTATATCTTTCTTCAGGATCAAAAGAGAAATCTACAATATTCATTTTGTCATTGGCACCGGCTATGTGCATGGCACTTGAAATAGTCATATCCTGTGGCAAATAATGCAGAATCAGGAAAAAAGTGATAAACATTCCGGACATGATGACAAACATTTGCTGCTTTTGAGTTACGTTTACCGCCTTTGTTCCTCCTGAGAAAGTGTAAATGATAACCAGAACACCAATAAAGATGTTCATTAAAGTTAAATTCCAGCCCAGCAGAGTTGATAATATAATGGCCGGAGCATAAATCGTAAGGCCGGTTCCTAAGCCTCTTTGAACTAAAAACAGAATCGCGGCCAATGAACGTGTTTTTACATCAAATCGTTTTTCGAGGAATTCATATGCTGTAAATACTTTGGTCTTATGGTATAAAGGGATAAAGGTCAGACAAATAACAATCATGGCAATTGGCAACCCAAAATAGAATTGTACAAACCCCATCCCGTCATGATATGCCTGTCCGGGAGTAGACAAAAAAGTAATGGCACTGGCTTGTGTAGCCATTACTGAAAGCCCCACAGTATACCACGGAGTTTCGTTATTTCCTAAAATAAAGTCTTCAACATTTTTACTTCCTTTGGTTTTCCAGGATCCATATCCAACGATAAACAATAGGGTAACAATAAGTACAATCCAGTCAAATAGCTGCATAAGTTATGAGTATAATTGCATGATTAAGAAAAAAATAATAATGTAAACCGCATTAGCAACTAATACATAGGTGTAGCTTTTTTTCCATCTCTTTTCTTTTTTGGCTTCCATCTTAATCTAGTTTTTTAATTCCTGTTTTGGAGCTTCTATAGGCTGTTTCAGCGAAATAATATTCGAAAGTATTCGGTAAGCACCCGAAACGCCCTCAGGCAGCTCTCTAAAAAAACTTAAACCAGTGTAAATGTAATATCCTTTTCCGTATGGTGCTACTAGCAAAGCACCCTTTTTATCTGATTCCCCTTTGTCATGCGACGAAATAATTGGAGTAAAAGCAGGATCATATTGATTTGGATAATACAAACCCTGTTCCTGTGTCCAGCCTTCAAAATCTTTTGGAGTGATTTTGTTTGGTGTGTTCAAAACAGGATGGTTTGGTGCCAGAAAAGTAACTTTTGCATTTTCTTCCGTGACACGATCATTAGAAGGTTTAAGCGGGTAAGGTGCAATTTTATCCGTTACCAATCTGCCATTGGTATTATATTGTACAATCATGGTTTTGCCGCTTTTTACAAATTCAAAAAGAATAGATTGTTTGTTAGCCAAAGCATTTACCGTATTATAAGCACGTACACCGGTAATAACTACATTAAACTGGTCAAGTTTTTCAGGCGTAATTTCTTCCGGTTTCAAAATAGTAACTTTGTAACCCATCTGAGTCAGACTTTCCGGAACTTCATCTCCGGCACCCATAATATAGCCAATAGCATCACCAGTCGTTTTCAGGTCGATTCGAATGCATTTTGATTCGGCTGATTTTAAAACCAATTGTTTTGTAATATGGTTGAAATCAATAATCGTCTGGTCTTTATCAAATTTCTGATTGTCGATTGTAACAATGCTTTTTGCGAAAACTTCTTCAAAGTTTGAAGGTGGCGTAACTTCAAAATAGAAAGTTTGTTCTGTTCCTTTTTTGTCCAAAGCAAACGAAATTTCTTTTGGCGACACCATCCAGTTTTTAGGCAGATCAAGTTGTAAATCTCCTTTAATTCCGTCTTTTCCTGCACGCACTTTTACCGGAACCAGTTTGCTTTTAGTATCTTTGAAAATCAGCACTTTTTCAAGAATTGAAGTCGTAACTTCAGGTACAATATCCAGAAAGTTATACATTTCGCCTTTTACGCCGTCATTGTATTTATAGACAACAGTTCGCTCAAACGGAATTTGAACACCTTCAATTTTAATATTAAAAACAACTTTTACATCTCTGATTATATCCGGTACACCAATAATTTCCTGATTTGAAACCGTGTACATTCCAACGCTTGCTTTTTCTTTCAGCCAATATGGTTGTGTGTATTCCATAGTTTCCGGAAGCTGAATTTCGAGTTTAAATTTCTGGTCGTTATTGTTTTTTAAGAAAAGCTTGTATTTAACCGTGGTTTTGTTATCCGGTAACGAAGTTAAGCCTGTCAATTGCATGTCAACTGAAGATCTGTTGATTGCTTCAATATTTAATTTGATAGTACTTCCCGGAGTAGCTTCCTGTTCTTCTGCAACAGCTTCCAGATACAAGCCCGCACACGATGCGATGATGTTTTTTATAGCATCCGATTTTAAATCTTTCCAATGTGTATCATCCAAATCCTGAATCATCGAATACGCTTTCACCAAATCAGGGATGCTTGCAGATGGATTACTGAAATTGTAATTGGTAATAATCTTTGCAATCAGTTCGCCAATTGGTTTTCCGTTTTCTACACGGTTCCATGACGTATCGATTCCGTCAAATAAACTATCACGGTTTTTAGGTTTTTCACCATTAATCAATTCCAGATATTCGGTTTCATTGCCTCTGGCTCCGGTGCTTCCAAAACCCTGCGACTGATGACTGCTGCGGCTTAAAGCTGCAATTTCCTGATTTGATTTCCCGATTCCGGCATAATAAACACCGGTTTCCAAAGTCGTATATTTGGATTTATCCGCTGCATCAAATTTTTCCTGACTACCATAAAACCACCACGACGGATTAAAAAAAAGTCGTTTTACCTGCCACGGTTTTACATATTGAAGCTGTTCCGGATATATTTTAGCATTATTGGTCAAATTAAAACTCTCCACACTCAACATTGCTGATGAAGTGTGATGGCCGTGCGTCGTTCCCGGTGAACGGTGATCAAAACGGTTGATGATTACATCCGGTTGAAATTTTCTAATAGTCCATACAACATCGGCAAGGACTTTATCTTTATCCCAGATTTTTAAAGTTTCATCAGGATTTTTAGAAAATCCAAAATCATTCGCACGTGAAAAAAACTGTTCCCCGCCATCTATTTTTCGGGCTTCGATTAATTCCTGGGTTCTGATAACACCAAGTAATTCACGTAATTGCGGTCCAATTAAATTTTGTCCGCCATCGCCTCGGGTCAAGGACAAATAACCGGTTCGGGCATTGACTTCATTCGATAAATACGAAATAAGGCGTGTATTTTCATCATCAGGATGCGCTGCAACATACAGTACAGATCCTAAAAAGTTTAACTTCTGAATTTGATTATAAATAGCAACAGCATTAGGTTTTTGTGGCTGTTGGGCAAAAGAAATTTGTATACTGATAAAAAAAAGTAAAAATAACTGAGTTTTTCGCATAACGTGGTTCGTATTTTTGAAAGAGCTCCAAAAATACTAATTATATCTTTGAACAGTATTTAAATGAAATGTTAATGTTGAATTTCTTTATTATTTTATGGAGGAGCTTGTTCCTGCTGTACGCTATATCTTTTTATTTTTAAAGAAAAAACAAAAAGGATGCCGCTTCCATCAGGGCTAGGGTATGGGTTTCATAAGAGGATTTTTTGGATTTATAAAACTTTATGTCTCTTACATTTTGTAAGAAAAAATAAATATATTTGGAAGGAACAATTGTCATAAACATTCGTCCAGAATTGGGTAGATTGACGAAGGTTTATTTCCTTACATATAAGTTGTGGGCAATGCTACGGAATGCTAACTAACTAAAAAAAACAACAAAATGGAGTACAAAAAACGGATCACGACAGCTAGACTTACAGGAATTTGGTATTTATTATTAGCAATTTCTGGAGTTTTAGGATTTTTAATTTTTCACCCACAGATTTTCGTTTCCAACGACCCTCAAAAAACGCTGACAAATTTAACAGAACTTAAATCCACTTCAAGAATAAGGTTGCTGTTGGAAGTCGTAATTATTGCTTCACAGGCCCTTGCAGCAGTTTGGTTTTACAAACTATTCAGAGAAATAAAATCCTGGGCAGCTTTTGCTATTGGTAGTTGGGGATTAATGAATTCAGCAGCAATAATGGTAAGCGCTATTTCAATGGGTGCTGCCATTAACATTGCTGACTTTGCTACTCCATCTTTTCAGGAGAAAGTAGTTTTTATACAGCTTTTGAGCAACATCATTTCACACGCCTGGATTATTGGCGGGCTATTCTTCGGACTTTGGCTTATTCCAATGGGCTATGTTGTAGCTGTATCCAAGTGTATGCCAATTTGGTTAGGTCGCATATTGATGATAGGAGGCATAGGCTATATACTAAGCACATTTTTTAATTGTCTTGGTTTCTCACACGCTCTGATGGACATTTTAACTATTCCTGCAACAATTGGGGAATTTTGGATGATAGGCTATTTACTAATTTACGAAATACGACCTTTAAACAACATTGATCAGCGGTGAAATATAAAAATGAAGAAAGGACTCGCTATAACAGCGATTTAGCAAAAGTGGCGGTTTAGTACTCACTCTCGCTTGTAACAATTACCTATTTGAATTAAAATATAATTTATAAAGTTTATAATGCGTCTACTAAAACGAAAAGTTCTTATGAAATTTATTATTATAGGTAATTTATCTGAAAAACTGCGTTGTAACGCTTTATTTCATTTTCACAAATAAATAAATACTCGCTGCAAACAAGCCAGATTGATTACGGTTGTTTTTTTTAAACACTTTTTGTAAGAATATTTTAATATATTTGAGAAAAAACAATGTCTGATATTTTATATCAATTGATGTATATTAAAACTGATATTTACATGAAAAACAACATCTTATTAGTACTTTGTGCCTTAATTGGAATTAATAATTATTCTCAGGAAATAAAAAACAATCAGGCTTTTATTGATAAAAAAAAAAACAAATTAATAAAAACTGTATCTAAAGAAGTAGTACTTGATAAGGTTATACAAGGAATTGGGCCTGCAGGAATAAGTAGTTCAGGAATTGCTTCAAGAGACATAATTAGTAAGGAAGAGCTGAAAGGCTATCCTGAAATGAAAAACATACCTGACTCGTTGACAAATCGAAAAGAATATCTTTACATTTTAAATGACTTTCAGTTTTATTATCAAAACTATAAACAAGGTATTTACAGTAAAGATTTCTTTATAAAAAAAGCTGAAGGAAATAAGAGGAACCTTAAAGACACCATTCATTTAAGCAATAAAAAAGTAAAAAATACAATTTCAATTCTAGCAGGTTATACTTCTAAATTCAATTGTGTACATAGTTGATTCAAATAATAATGATGACTATTCAGATGATGTATCAAAAACTTTGCTTTCTAATTTAAACAAGCAAGATGACATACTCGATAATGCTGTCAATGTTGATATAGAATATTTTGATGGTAAATCTATTAAGAAAGACAAACAACTTATAGCCGTTGAGCAAAATAGTCGAAGTAAAGATTTCTCTTTAATGTTCATGTTTCCCCAATATCGATATGGTAAAGTTCAATTGGGCAATGATTCTTACTTGATAATCTCGGAATCTAATAATCGTAATCAATCTATTTATTTGGCTAAAGACCAGCCTTACTTTGACAGACTTGATAAAAAACATATTGTTAATCCTTATCAATATTTGAAAATAGATGGTAATTACATTCAATATTCTCCAATAACACAAAATCTTAGTAAGATAAAATTAACAATAAGTCCCAACGAATCAGATAATAAAATAATCCCGACAACAAATCAAGCAGGAATGATGGCTCCAAATATAAGTGGTGTAAACATTCTTGATGAAACTAAAATTTCTTTAGAAAAATATAAGGGAAATATGTATTTCTTGATTTCTGGAGTATAACATGTGCACCCTGTATAAAAGAATTTCCAAAAATAAAAGAGGTTTTTGATAAATTCAGTCAAAATGATATTGAAATCATTGGAATAGTTGATGTTAGAGGAAAAATTGATATTAAAAAATTTATTAAGGATCAAAATGTTACCTGGCAAAACATTGATGAAAAAAATCCATTGACAATTAATAAAGGCTACAATGTTAATTCATGGCCTACAACATATTTAATTGATCCAAGTGGAAAAATTATTGATATTGATTTAAGAGGAGATGATTTAAACAACAAATTAGAGTTGTTAAAATTAGCAAAGAAATAATACAGTTTGATAGCCGATTTAAATTTTAATGTAATAAGTCTATCCGAAAATAGTTACTTAGGAAAATTATAATTACTCGGTTAAAAGAGAGAATTTCATACTGAACGATAATTCAAGAAACCGTGAAGTACCGGTTGCTTTTTTCATTCCGGATAGCGACAAAAAAATAAAAAAGCAACAAGTAATTATTTTTAGTCACTGTTATTATGAAAACAAAGGAAAGGCGAATTTAAAATATTCTTACCTCACTAAGTTTCTGGCAGCAAAAGGTTATTTTGCAGCAAGTATACAACACGAATTGTCAACAGATAGTCTCGTGCCAAAAACAGGAGTTCCTCAGATTGTCAGACTTCCTTTTTGGGAGCGTGGAGCAGACAATATCCAATTTGTGATTAATGAATTAAAAAAGACAAATCCTAGATTAGATTTTGAACATATCACTTTAATCGGTCATTCTAATGGTGCTGACATGACGGCTTTATTTCCAAAAAAATATCCAAATATAGCCTACAGAATAATAGCTTTGGACAATAGGCGAATGGCTTTACCAAGAACAAATAAACCAAAAGTGTATTCATTGCGTTCCGGTGATCAGCCTGCAGACAAGGACGTTTTACCGACAGCCGAAGAGTCAAAAAAATATGGCATGACCATTATAAAATTACCGAATACGATTCATAATAATATGGATGACAGAGGCAGCGAAACAGATCATAAAGAGATAACAAATTATTTATTGAAGTTTCTAAATGATAAAAAATAATAACAAACCTTTTTTATGTTTACACCTTTTGGGCTAAAGAACCCGATAAATCACATATTTAGACAACGATAACTCAGGATTACTTTGTCAGTTTACTATCGGAAAACGAGAGTAAAATTTGCGTATTTTTACTCTTGTATTAAAAACGAGAGTAAAACTTACATTTGAAGAAACTTTTAAAAGAGATTTGGAAAGGCTGAATAAAATCACAAAAAACATAGACAAAACGCCAACACCTGATTGACGAAAAAAATAGTGAATGCCAAAAGATTTGGTATAATTAAATAGGAGTAATTTTAAGGAAAATCTTCTGGTAATCATTGTGTTAATGTTGATGATGAACTAATTCAATAAACTTCATAGTAGAAAGAAAACTTGTTCATAAAATAGATTTTTTAAAATGAAAACAATTAAATACATTTTGCTTTTTATTCTTTTTGCCATCATTGGGATTGTTAGTTATGTTTACTTTCTGACACATACTCCACAAGGACGATTAAACTGGGGACAAGCAGTATTTTTAAAACTAACTGCTACTGATGATGTTTCTGAAATAGCAAATAAGCTAAAAAAAATGTCTGTATCAGAACGAAGCCATTTTATAGATCAAATGCCAATAAATTTGGAGGGGGTGAGTGTAGATACGCTGAAAATAACAAAGGATAGTCTCACAGCCTATATTTTTAAGCCTAAAACATTTGACAAAAACAGCCCAGTCATAATTTACTACCATGGGGGAGCATTTATATTACCCTGGACTAACCTTTCTGTATCCTATGCGACAAGGTTTTCGAAACTACACAATGCTATTGTGGTCGCGGTTGATTACAGGGTAGCTCCTGAACACGCTTTCCCAATTCCAAATAATGATTGTTTTGCCACTTTTTTATGGACGATCTCAACTATCAAAAAATGGGGCGGAAGCCCAGACAATATAATTGTTGCAGGTGAAAGCGCGGGTGCTACATTTGCATCCCTTGTGGCCATAAAAGCAAAACAAGAGAATTTTACAAATATTAAATATCAAATTTTAGAATGTCCTGCCGCCTATTCACCATTTGAAACGCAGGCTTACAATCACTTTAAAATTGGTTATTATTTACAAGAACCCGAAATGAAATATGCGATAGCAAGTTATTTGCCAAATGTAGTTGACAGAACAAACCCCTTAGCTTTCCCATTTTATTCAGATAATTTATCAAACTTACCGCCTGCATATATTATTACCTGTGAGTTTGATCCATTAAAAGATACAGGAAAAGATTTTGCAAAAAAGCTTAAAAGTGCAAAAGTCCCTGTTGTTCTTAAAGAGATGAAAGGGATGTTACATTCTATCCCCGGACCTTTAAATGAAAAAGACAGAGAAAATTTATATAATAAAGTATTGATTGAATCTCAACGATATCTTAGAAATTGATTGTGACAGAGTTTCTCTTATGATTTGCATTACAATACGCAGAATCGCATTTTATGTTTAAAAAGAAATAGAAGAGAATACATAAAACATTTCACCAGCGATCTGTAAACTACGTTCCTTATATTTCTCTGTCTGCAAACGTGTATTATCAAAAGCTTTTGGATCATCAAACCTAATAGGAATTCGTTTTTCGGCTCCTGCTATAAACGGGCAGCCTTCATCAGCCTGAGAACAGGTCATAATCGCAGCAAAACCACTTTCAGGATTGAATTCATCATCATACGTTTTTGAAAAACCAATAATGGGTGATTGATTTTTGGCAAACTTAATGGCATAAACAGGATTACTTTCTTCAGAGAGTTTCTGAATTTTGAATCCGGTATTTTCTAAAGTTTCCGCTACTTTCGGGAATAGGGCTGTAGCTTCTGTTCCTCCTGAATAGCAATACACGTTTTTTATTCCGTAATAATAAGAGGCAGTCTGTGCCCAGATCTGCGATAAATGGCTTCTTCTCGAGTTATGTGTACAAATAAAATTCAACCGGACATCTTTCTGATTCTCAATTTTTAATTGAATGAAATCAATAAGAGGCTGCAAAATAGTTTTGCGTTCAGCAGTAATTTCTTCAAAATTAAAATTAAATAGAACCTCTTTTATTTTAATAAATAATGTTTCTTTATTTGACATATTAATTTAAGTAAAAAATTAGCAGCATCCTCCGCCCGGAGTGCATGAATTAGCATTGTCTGAAGTAAGTTGGGTAAGGTTCAGTTTTGGTTTTTCAGCAGGAACTCTGCATTGGTCTTGAGCCAGACAAGCTGTTTTTTTGTTGATCAGCAGGAAATCTTTTCCGTTGAAACCTAAATCATATTTTCCAATAGTGGTGTCCTGATATTCGACTTCAATTTCAAAATCCTGGATCCCTAAGACTTTTTCAGAAAGTTCAATGATATGAATTAATTTTTGAGGTTTTAAACGATGCTCCAGATCATTTGCATCCCAAAGTTGAAAATTTACAACCGTTTCTTTACGGACAGTTCCTCCGCAATCAATGAAGTTTTTGGTGACTAAACCAACTTCGGTTACATGAAAATGTTCCGGTACAAAATTCCCGTTTGGCAATTGAAAGTTTACTGTTTCTACAATTTGTAGTATTGTTTTAACATCTGATAGTTTCATGATTTTTTATTTAGCTGTTTATTGCAATATTGCGATTAATAATTTAAAAAAAATGTTTAGCAACATTTTTGATTTGTAACGGTTAGTATGATATTGGAAAAATAATCTTTCAAAACATCAAAAGTTTTTTCATCAATGCAGTAGCATATAGCATTTCCTTCAATGTTTCCTTTAATGAGCCCTGCATTTTTTAATTCTTTCAAATGCTGTGAAACTGTAGGTTGTGCAAGAGGAAGTTCGTTTACGATATCACCGCAGATACAGCTATTAACTTTTAATAAATATTCTATAATGGCTATTCTGGCAGGATGACCTAATGCTTTTGCAATTATGGCAATCTGATTTTGCTTATCTGTAAAATGATCTGTTTTGGTTGCGCCCATCTAAAATTATTTTTATATTGCAATATTACGATAATAAATTTATTAAAACGAAATACCGAATGAATTTTAAGTAAAAAAAAATGCTAAATTAATTTTTTGCCGACTCATTATGCTGATAATAGTCACAACAATACGTCAAAAGGCATTCTTCACATTTGGGTTTTGGCCTGCAGGTTTCCCTTCCGTGAAATGAGATAGCCATACCAACTTCTGACCAGATTTTTTTTGGCAAAACTTCCATCAGCTGTTTTTCTACCTTGTTGCCATCTTTACTTTCCTTAACGATTCCGAGTCTCGGGGCAACACGAATCACATGCAAATCACAAATAATACCTTCTGGTGGCTGACCGGTTTCTCTTAAAATGACATTGGCAGATTTTCTTCCCAAACCTTTCAAAGCGGTCAGTCCGTCTAATGTAAGCGGTATGTCTTTATCGTTTTGAATCGTTTTGGCAATTTCTAAAAGCCAGTTCGTTTTGGTAGCATGATTACGAACCTTGCTGATGTACGGCATAAAAGTTTCTGAGCTTGCTTTTGATAAACTTTTTAAGGTAGGGAATTCAGCAAACAGGGCAGGAGCGATGTTATTAATATTTGCGTCAGAGTCCTGTGCAGACAATACAACCATCACCAATAACTGATAGGTGTTTTCATAGTCCAGAGGATGTTTCTTGCCTTTATATTTCTTTAAAATAGGCTTTAAATCGTGTTCCCAATTTCTTGTTTCTCCAAATAAATCCATGGCATTTTCAATTAAGTAATGAATTCAATAATTTTTTTAATTACGTCATGACTTCCCAATATTTTTCGGTGGCCAAGGCCTTCTGTCAGAAACAAACTTCCTTTTTGAAGGTTTTCATGAATATGAATTCCTGCTTTTACAGGAACTTCCGGGTCATTTTTGTCATGAATCACCAAAACTGGAATTTTTATTTTTTTTGCAGCCTGATGAGCAGAGAAATCATCCATTTTTACCTGATATTTATTTTCAAAATGATCACGCAAACGCATACTAATTTCGGGTTTTAATCTCAATTTCGAAACAAATTCATCCAAAATATCCTGAACAATGTCACCACTGCCTATAATAACAGCTTTGTTTAAATTCAACCTGCTTTTAATTGCATTCAGAACAGACATACCGCCTAATGAATGACCAACAGCAATTTCAAATGGCCCGTATTGTTTTTCTATTTCTAAAATCGAGGCTATAAATTCAGACATTATGGTAGTGCTACCTTTTGATTTTCCGTGGGCAGGCGCATCAAAACTCACAATTGAATATCCTTCTTCTAATAGTGAATCTGCAATTTTAAACAATTGTGTTCCGCGCCCGGACCATCCATGAACCAGCAGTGCTTTCTTTTCACTTTTACCATATTCATAAACCATAATGCTTTTATTAATTGACGGAACAGGAATAGTATTTTGGATGCTTTCAGAATCCATTTTTAATTCTCTTTTCGGAATTTTATGTTTTATCGGTGTTGTGAAAAGTTTTGCTGTATAAGCTGTTACCAGTTTATGTGAAACAAACGCGCATAATTTCGCAGAAATAATAATAAATAATGGGATTTTTAAGGATTTTGTAAGATTTGATGTTTTTTTTGGCATAATGATAATTTTTATTTTGGAGCTAAATTCTACTTAGTTTTTTCCTAAATTTAAAAAACATAAAATTACAGAATAATAGCAATTTACGTATTAATTTAATTTAGTACCAATTTTATAAAACAGCAGTCTTAAATGAAAATATTTCATATCAGTGCAGAATGTTATCCAATGGCCAAAGTTGGCGGATTAGCCGATGTTGTCGGGGCATTGCCAAAATATCAGCAAAATGCGGGACATCAGGTACGGGTAGTGGTTCCTGCATATGATACAAAGTTTAAAAATGAAAATGATTTTCAAACGATACATTCAGGGGTTGTTGTTTTAGGTAATTTTATGTTCCCTTATAATATTCTAAAGGAAACGACTGATAAACTTGGCTATGAATTATATCTGATTGAAATTAAGGAGTTATTTGACCGTCCGAATGTTTATGGTTATGAAGATGATATCGAACGCTTTATATCCTTTCAGATTGCCACTTTAGACTGGATTTTGGCTGATGATATAATTCCGGACGTCATCAACTGCCATGATCATCATACAGGTTTAATTCCGTTTATGCTTCAGTTTAGTTATAAATATGAAGTTTTAAGTAAGGTAAGAACCGTTATCACGATTCATAACGGGCTGTATCAGGGATGGTTTGGTCATGATAAAATGCATTATATACCGGAGTTTGATGTGCGACATGCCGGTTTTCTGGAATGGGGTAATTCTTTGAATTCACTGGCTGTAGCGGTTAAATGTGCTGATGCTGTGACCACAGTTTCTCCGAGTTATCTGGATGAAATTAATGTTTCGGCTAATGGATTAGAATCATTGTTCAATAAAGTGCGGAGCAAATCAAAAGGGATTTTAAACGGAATAGATATTGAAGTATGGAATCCTTTGACAGATAAAATGCTTGAATCCCATTATTCAATTGATAATTTTGACTTTGGAAAACAAAAAAACAAGGAAAGGCTATGTGAAAGATTTGACTTAGATCCTTCAAAACCTTTGTTTAGTTTTATTGGAAGATTATTCGATGAAAAGGGCGGAGATCTTTTGCCTCAGGCTTCGGCAATAGCGTTGTCTGAAAATTTTGAAAATATTAATATCCTGATTTTAGGATCCGGAAACCCTGATATAGAAACACAGTTGTTACAATTACGTAATGACTACAACGGAAACTACAATGTTTTTATCGGATATAATGAAGAACTGGCTCATTTGATTTATGCAGGTTCTGATTTTATATTAATGCCTTCAAGAGTAGAGCCCTGCGGATTAAACCAAATGTATGCACTGCGTTACGGCACAGTTCCGATTGTAAGGAGAACTGGAGGTTTAAGGGATACCGTAATTGATTTTGGAGATAGCGGAAACGGAATCTGCCATGATCAGGCTTCGGTTGGAGATGTCTGTTATTCGATTAATCGTGCTGTAAACCTGTATGAGAATAAAGCGGATTTTAATACAATAAGAATAAAAGGAATGGCCACAGACCATTCCTGGGAAAGAGTTTGCCAAGAATACATCGAAACATATAACCAAATAATTCAGAAAAATGAAAGTTAACAAAAAGGGAGTCGTTGCTATTATTTTAGGAGGTGGTCAGGGATCACGTTTGTATCCACTAACTGAAACAAGGTCAAAACCTGCTGTTCCGATTGGTGGAAAATACAGATTAGTAGATATTCCGATATCCAATTGTATCAATTCGGATATTTTTAAAATATTTGTATTGACCCAATTTAATTCAGCTTCTTTGAATGCACACATTAAAAATACTTTTAATTTCAGCATTTTCAGCCAGTCATTTGTTGATATTTTAGCAGCCGAGCAAACTCCGGACAACCCAACCTGGTTTCAGGGAACTGCTGATGCGGTACGTCAGTGTATGTCGCATTTCTTAAAACATGATTTTGAATATGCTTTAATACTTTCCGGAGATCAGTTGTACCAAATGGATTTTAACGAAATGCTGGAAGCTCACATTAAGGCTGATGCTGCTATTTCTATTGCTACTTTACCTGTAAATGCTAAAGATGCACCTGAATTTGGGATTCTTAAAACCAATCATGAAAGTTTTATTGAAGCTTTTATTGAGAAACCTAATGCTTCGCTTTTGCCGGAATGGGAATCTGAAGTGAGTGAACAAATGCAGGAAAAAGGTAAAAAATACCTGGCTTCAATGGGTATTTATATTTTTAACCGTCAATTACTGGAAGATTTGATGGCAGATCCGGAGACCAAGGATTTCGGAAAAGAAATTATTCCACAGGCTGTTGGAAAGCATAAAATATTAAGCTACCAATACGAAGGATACTGGACAGATATTGGAAACATTGATTCCTTTTTTGAAGCAAATATTGGTCTGACTGCTGATATACCGGAATTTAATTTGTTTGATGATGAGAATAAAATCTTTACCCGCCCGAGGTTACTGCCTCCTTCAAAATTTAGAAATTCGAATATTAACCAATCCTTAATTTCAGAAGGCTGTATTATTAATGCCAATGAAATTAAAAATTCAGTAATTGGTATACGTTCCAGAATTGGCGACGGCACTGTGATTCAGCATTCGTATGTAATGGGGAATGATTTTTACCAGGATATTGATGAAATGAATAAAGATACTGCTAACAACAAAATACATGTTGGAATCGGTGAAAACTGTTATATAAAAAATGCTTTAGTTGATAAAAACGTCCGAATCGGAAATAACGTTCATATTAACGGAGGTAAACATTTAGAAAATTTTACGAACGAATTGTACAGTATCAAAGATGGCATTGTTGTCATTAAAAAAGGAGCAATTCTTCCGGATAATTTCAGGATAGATTAATGTTTAGCTCTAAGTAATTAGTCCCTAGTCCTTAGTTTTTAATAATCAATGATTGGATTGAGGATTAATTCTGTATTATTTTTTTAAATTATTAAAGTATTTTAATAAAGTATGCAATTGAATGTTAAGACTATGTTATGATGATTAAATACTATTATAAATAACTAATTATTAGGTATTAATAACAAAATACCCAAGCGCTACAACAAATTACTAAAACTAATCACAGGTACTAAGGACTAACAACTAAGTACTAATTACTAAAAATATATGTCCAACGTTATTACGCATTCTCTATTTACTGATTTTGATATTGATTTATTCAAGGCGGGAAAACACTTCAAATTATACGAAAAACTGGGGGCACACCTGATTGAAGTTAATGGGGTAAAAGGCGTGTATTTTGCTGTCTGGGCTCCAACTGCCCAATCTGTATCGGTTGTAGGTGATTTTAATTACTGGACTCAGGGAGAACATTTGCTGCAGGTACGTTGGGATTCATCAGGTATTTGGGAAGGCTTTATTCCGAATTTAGATAAAGGAGCACTTTATAAATATAAAATACAGTCTCATATTGACGGAATTGTAACTGAAAAAGCAGACCCTTTTTCTTTATACTGTGAGAAACCACCACATACAGCTTCTGTAGTCTGGGATTTAGATTATAACTGGAAAGATGAAAACTGGATGCAGTCGCGTCACGAACATAATGCACTAGACAAACCTTATTCGGTTTACGAAGTACATTTAGGTTCCTGGAGGCGAGGTAATGACAACAAGTTTTTAACCTATCTCGAACTGGCTGACGATTTGGTTGCTTATGTTAAAGAAACAGGTTTTACACATGTAGAATTTATGCCAGTTATGGAGTACCCTTATGATCCTTCATGGGGTTATCAGCTTGTGGGTTATTTTGCCCCAACATCCCGTTTTGGCAAGCCACAGGATTTTATGGTTTTGGTTGATAAACTGCATCAGGCAGGAATTGGTGTAATTCTGGACTGGGTTCCGTCACATTTTCCGGATGATGCACACGGTTTAGGTTTTTTTGATGGTTCACATCTTTATGAACATCCGGATCGCAGAAAAGGGTATCATCCTGACTGGAAAAGTCTTGTTTTTAATTACGGGCGTAATGAAGTTCGTGCTTTTTTAATCAGTAACGCCGTTTTCTGGCTTCAAAATTATCATGTTGATGGCTTGCGTGTTGATGCTGTAGCTTCAATGCTATACTTAGATTATTCCAGAAACGACGGTGAATGGGAACCGAACATTTATGGAGGAAATGAAAATTTAGAAACCATAAGTTTCCTGAAAGAATTTAATGAAGTTATTTACGCTAATTTCAGCGGGGTTCAAACCATTGCAGAAGAAAGCACTTCATTTCCAATGGTTTCCAGGCCTGCTTTTACCGGAGGATTAGGCTTCGGAATGAAATGGATGATGGGATGGATGCATGACACTTTAAAATATTTTCAGAAAGAAACGGTTTATCGAAAATACCATCAAAACGATTTGACTTTTTCGATGACGTATGCCTTTACCGAAAATTTTATGCTGCCTTTTTCACATGATGAAGTGGTGTATGGTAAACAATCTATTATATATAAAATGCCGGGTGATGAATGGCAGAAATTTGCCAATTTAAGGTTGCTTTATGGGTATATGTTTACACATCCCGGAACCAAATTGTTATTTATGGGTTCTGAATTTGGCCAAACTTCGGAATGGAATTTTGAAAACAGTCTGGACTGGCATTTATTGAAATATGATTATCATTCAGGGGTAAAAGACCTGATTACAGATTTGAACCAGTTGTATAAATCGAGTCCGGCTTTGTATGAAAAACAATTTAGTGGAGAAGGTTTCGAATGGATTAATTATTCAGATCATCAAAATGCTGTTATATCCTATATCCGAAAAGGAAATAATCCTGATGAAGATTTAGTAATTGTCTGCAATCTTACGCAGGTTGTACGGGAAAATTACAGAATCGGAATTACGCGAAAAGGGAATCTGAAAGAAATTTTTAATAGTGATTCTAAACTTTACGGAGGAAGCGGGGTTGCAAATTCAGGATTGTTAAAAATAGAATCTTCTCCTTATGACGGAAGAAATTTTTCGGTTGAATTAATTTTGCCGCCTTTAAGTGTCACGGTTTATTCTTTTGCATAAATGAATGTTTTTGTACGCTGTGATTTTATTATTTTTTAGATTATAAATTACTGAATTAATTTTTTTTGGGCAAATAAATTATTACCCAGTCAGAAAAAACGTTTTCGTTAATAAACCTTTTATTCATAGGCGATTACTAAGTTTTTTTGTAAGTTTGAAATTAAAGACAAGCATCCTAAATTAATTCATTAGCCATATGATTACAAATACCGCACTAGAATACAAAGGCAATTTATTTCCATCAAAAGTCGTTTCGTATGAGCATGAAGGAGATTCGATTTCTTTTTATACAGACAATAACGTAATTTTAAAAGTTACCATTCTCAGAGACAGTTTAATTCGTTTTCGTTTTACCACAAAAGGTTATTTTAGTAATGATTTTTCTTATGCAATTGATAAAAGTCAGCTGCATGGTTATAATTTTCTAACAGTTACCGAAGAAGAAAATTATTTTGAAATCAGGACAAGTAAAGTAAAATGTAAAATTAAAAAGGCGGATCTCCGTTTGTCGATTTATGATTTAAATGACTTTTTGATTCTTGAAGATGAACTTGGTTTTCATTGGGAAGAAAGTTATGAATATGGCGGAAATATTGTCAAAATGAGTAAATCGTCAAAAGACGGAGAATGTTTTTACGGTCTTGGTGACAAAGCCACTCAAATGAATTTAAAAGGCAAAAGAGTAGAGAATTTTGCAACTGACCAATATGCTTATCATAAAGATCAGGAGCCTTTGTATAAAGTGGTTCCATTCTATATTGGTCTTCATAATAAACAATCTTACGGTATTTTCTTTGATAATACATTCCGTACTTTTTTTGACTTCTGTCAGGAAAGAAGAAACGTTACGAGTTTCTGGAGTGAAGGTGGAGAAATGAATTATTATTTCGTTTACGGTCCGCAAATGCAGGATGTGGTTACAACATATACCGACTTGACAGGTAAACCTGAATTACCGCCGCTTTGGGTTTTAGGATATCATCAGTGTAAGTGGAGTTATTATCCGGAGAGCAAAGTAAAAGAAATCACATCAAAATTCAGGGAACTTAAAATTCCTTGTGATGCCATATACCTGGATATCGATTATATGGACGGTTTTCGATGTTTTACATGGAATAAGGATTATTTTCCGGATCCAAAGAAAATGGTTGCTGAATTAGCCGAAGATGGCTTTAAAACGATAGTAATCATTGATCCGGGAATCAAAATAGATAAAAATTACTGGGTTTATAAAGAAGGTCTTGAAAAAGATTATTTCTGTAAAAGAGCAGACGGACCTTATATGAAGGGTAAAGTATGGCCAGGCGAATGTAATTTTCCGGATTACACTAATCCTGTAGTAAGAGAATGGTGGGCAGGATTATTCAAAGAATTAATTTCTGACATTGGTGTAAAAGGAGTGTGGAATGATATGAATGAACCTGCTGTTATGGAGGTCCCAAACAAAACTTTTCCTATGGATGTGCGTCACGTTTATGACGGAAACCCTTGTAGTCATAGAAAAGCTCATAATATCTATGGGACTCAAATGGCAAGGGCGACTTATCATGGTGTGAAACGCTTTGTTTATCCAAAACGCCCATTCGTAATTACAAGATCAGCTTATTCGGGAGCACAGCGTTATACCTCTTCCTGGACTGGTGATAACGTAGCTACATGGGAGCATTTGTGGATTGCTAATATTCAGGTACAGCGTATGAGCATTTCCGGAATGGGCTTTACAGGTTCTGATATTGGAGGATTTGCTGAACAGCCAACAGGCGAATTGTACGCACGTTGGATTCAGTTAGGTGTTTTCCATCCTTTTTGCAGAACACATTCTTCAGGAGATCATGGAAATCAGGAGCCATGGGCTTTTGATGAAGAAGTAATCAATATTACCCGAAAGTTTGTAAGTCTTCGTTATCAGTTATTACCTTACTTATATACTATGTTCTGGCAATATATCGAAGAAGGTATCCCAATGCTGAAACCTTTGGTGTATTACGATCAGGATGATACGCAGACGCATTATAGAAACGATGAATTCATCTTCGGAAATCATATTTTAGTTTGCCCAATTCTGGAACCTAATGCTGTAGGAAGACGTATGTATATCCCAAGAGGTGAGTGGTATAACTATTGGACAAATGAATTTGCAACAGGAGGACGCGAAGTCTGGGTTGATTCTAAATTTGATGAAATTCCGGTTTTCGTAAAAGCAGGATCTGTAATTCCGAAATATCCGGTTCAGCAATATGTTGGAGAGTTAGAGTTTGATGAACTTACATTAGATGTTTACTATAAAAATGGTAAAGAGAAATCAGAAGTTTATGAAGATGCTCAGGATGGTTATGATTACAAAAAAGGGCGTTTCAGCTTTTTATCCTTTAGAACTATCGGAAAAGAAAAAGAAGTAATTATACAATTGCACAAAGAAGGAAAGTATGAAACTCCTTACGGGAAATACAAGATTAACTTTATAGGACTGCCTTTTAAAGTAAGCGAAATTGAAATCGATAATGAAAAAATTGAATTTAATGCTGCTGATTTTGAAGCAAACCATTTCTTAATCGTCGATAAAGAATTTAATGAGCTTCATATTATTGGAGAATAATATTGTTGGGTAATAATTTTTAAAAATTAAGGGTTTAGCTTTTAATTAAAGCTAAACCCTTTTTTAAAGGTATGGCTTGCTATTTATTTAATATTATGCCTTTTTTCTCAAGATTTATGTATAGAGTATCTTTTTTATTTTCTATAAACGAATATTCTATTCTTTCACCATGCTGACTCCATACAGTTACTAATGTGTCAATTGGTTTATCATCGTAAAAGACTATTAAATTATTTATGGATGTTTCGTTTTTTTTCAATCTGAAAAAACCTTCCGAATCTGTTTTAATGCAGTTGTCTATATTTTGTTAGCAAATTTTAATATTGGCTAGAGGCTTTTTATTATTGTCATATATATGCCCTTGATAATATTTAGGTACATTACTGCAGGAGAATATAAAAAAACCGATTATACTTAAAATACTTATTCTCATTGCTTATTTAATTTTAATTTTTGTTAACCAAATTAGTCCGAGTACATCTTTTTCTGAAGCAATTGGAACTTCTGCCTGAATCGCTGAGGGTAGACTGTAATTTTTGCGTTAAATTAATACCTTAACCCGTTGGGTGAAATTAAATTAGTTGATTTTTAATATTGTTTATAGGTCTGTCAAATATGAATTTATTAATGTATTGAATTAAGGTCATAGCCGTTATTTTTGCTAAAATTCTTGTTTTGAAACCAGTAAAAGATTTAGCATAATTTCTTCGAATCAAAAACTGGTCGCATAGTTGTGAAAATAAAGTTTCAATTCTTTGTCTGGATTTTCTAAAAATATATGGCTGTGGCTTATAGTCTTTTTGATTGATTCTTTTTGTAGTTTCTAATTTAATTTTGACTGTTTGAAACAGGTCTAATTGAACACTCTGGGAAAGATAACCTCTATCCCCAAGAATAACACAATCAGACATTTGGTTTTTAATATTATTTGAAAAATGAACATCATGAACTTCTGCTTTTGTAATATCTAAAGAATGAAAAACTCCAGATACAGAACAAACACCATGAAGCTTATAGCCATAAAACCAACTGTTTTGTGAAGCACAAAAACCTTTAGAAGGGGCTGTCTGAAATTCATCTTTACAGATTTTAATTCTGCTGTGACGAGAAAATTTACAGATTTCCAACGGCATACTGTCAACAATAAAATAGTTTTCAAACTCCAAGAACCGTTTGGCTAATTTGGTACTGACTTCTTCAGAAAACAAAAACAGTTTTCTTCTTCTTTTATTGAATTGACTACGTTCAATTAAGTTAGATTACTGTAGTGGAATTAATTTAACATTGTAAAAAATTGTATCGCCTGAAAAGCCATATTTACTATTCTCTTTAATAGTTTTTATTCTATATTTAATATCATGAATTTTTAAATCAAATATTTGACTGGGTGCTTCTACTCCAAATGATAAATCATTATAATCAATTTTTGATAAATAAAATTCTCCATTTTTATTGGTTGCTGTTTCTGAAACATATTTTCCTGATTTTTCATCCCATGTTTCTATACCTACATTTTCTAATGGAAGATTAGTAATAGAATCCCTAACTATACCTTTTACTGGAGGTCTGGCTATTCGTTTTGAACAGCTTAATAAAGTTGCAACTATAAAAAATACTAAAATTATTTTTTTCATGATATTTTAATTTTTGTTAACCATAATATACTTAATACATCTTTTTCTGCTGCAATCCCTCTAATATTATAGTCCATAGGATATGGGTGCATTTTGTCGTCGACATAATAAATCATCAAATCTATTTCTCCCCTTTGTGGATACAAATAATCTCCTAAAGGCGATTGGGTCACAATAGTTGAACTTCCTTTGTGACTCTTTGAGTACGTATGCCCTCCATAAGCCAATAAAATTTCGTGCCCAATTTCATGCCCAGAAGTATGTTTGAAATCACTATCACTTTGTATGTCATTAACAAAATACCATCTCTTAGAATATTTTAAATACCCTACATTATAATATAATATTCTTGATAATTCCCAATTACGTGATCTACCTGGACTTTCATTTGTTAAATATTTTATACTAGGAGATTTGATTGCATTATTTTCAACATTTATAGAATTTACATAAACTTCAAAAAGTTCTCCATTAACACTTATGCTTTTACCAACTGCATGATTTTTATTCCTACTCCAATGATAATTTAATCCTTCAATTGCCAACTTCTCTAAATCTGAGAAACTCTTAGTTCTAGATTTAATAATAGGCTTTCCTGGCATTATTTCGGAAACTGGTATTTTATCCCAATCACAAATTTCACTTTTTGTATGGGGCGGATTAAAATTACGTGTATTGGGCCAGCAACTCAGTCCTTCTGATCCACCATCTTTAAGATTTACTCTTAGGGTAACATCAATTCGTTTTGTCTTTTTATCAATTTTCACATCCGCCCAGTCTACTTCACTGTATTTTGTAGAAAATTCAACTATTAAACTTTTTTGTCTACCCCCTTTGGTTGCAATAATTTTTGCTTTTAGGTTTTTTCCGTTAAATCTGGTACTATCGTAAATATCATTATCATCAAAACCATCCCAATGTATAAGATATTCGCCTTCATTTGTATAATCAGAAGGTTCAGATAATGCATATTGATTGTATATTTTTTGAAAATCCCAGACTTTAGATAAAAGTGGTCCTTGAGTTGGTTTTTTGGCTTCAAAAAGTACTTCAGTTTTTTTTGAAGCTTTTACTATTACTGCTTTTAAAGAGGTCATCTGGTAAATAACAGCATCATTCTCATCCATTATTTGAAAACTTAAAGAATCAATTTTCGATTTACTTAATTTGTATTTGAAACAAAAAAATGGATTTTCAGGATTTTCCTTAAAATCTAAAACTCCAAATGGAACTATTGTATTTTCACTTTTATCTAATTCAAAAGTAATATCAAAGTCTTGGCTTTTTCTCTCGGGAATACCTTTCGGCTCCCCATAAGTTATACCAACATCACTTGTTTCTGTAACAGTTTTACCAGAATTGTATACAATATTGCCTTCGGAATATATATTGTGGTTACCCCCGGTAGTTTTTGTGATAGTCCCTCCTACAAATCTTATTCTGCTCATATATTTAGAAGGATTTAGATTTTTCGGCGCTATTAATCTGCATTTCTTTTTTAGAATGCTTATTTATTCCACCTTCACTACTATTATCAATTCCTTTAACTCCAACTTCTTGTCTTTCTTTAGCCGTATGTGATTCCAGATTCCCTTCAATGTTTTCCATAAAATTACCTGTCACATTCAACATGTTATCACCGCCAACAAAAGTATTTAATATAGCACCTACAGTTAGAGTTTTATCAACTCCGGCACTTTCAGTAATATTCATTCCTGCAGTGGTCGTAATATTTTCAGAAGCATTCATAATAATATTAGAGGCATTCATGGTGATGGTTTTTGGTGCCGTGATATTGATATTTCCATCAATCGTATCAAACTGAATTTCATTACCAATTTTATCGGTTATTATAATACTTTCGTCTTCAGTAAATTTTAAAATATGTCCACTTCTGGTATGAATCGCTTTTACATTGTTTTGTCCATCGGCATAGCCACTGGATTCATTGCCATTGTAGTGCGTTCCTAATACATAAGGATTCTGTGCATTGTCCCCTTCAAAACCTACCAAAACTTCTTCACCAATTTCCGGAATAAAGTAAAAGCCTTTTCCGCTTCCCGAATGTGGCTGAATCATGCGGATCCAGTCGCTATTGGTGCTTCCTCCTGCCCAGTTGAATTCTACTTTTATCCTTCCTAACCCTTGAGGATCGTTGTTGTCTTTTACTTTGGCAGGCTGAGTTTCTGCCTTTGCAAAAACATGTACATCTGTATAATGCGGTGCCGCAACATCTGCAGGAATTGCCTTGAATCGGCAAGAATAATTGCCGTGTAGCTGAGAGATGTGTTCGACTTCGATTACAATGAGTTCGTGTTCAACCGTTTGATTGACGATGCTAAAAACTTGTCCGAGTCCTAATGGAAAATACGAAATACCACCATAGTAAACGCTATTGGCATCGCTCCCTGCGGTCTGCAGTTTTACCATTTCCTGTATTTCATCACTGGTTTGGGCATTGGCCGTGTAAGCTCCAACACTTAAATCGCCCTGGGCAACCGTTCCCTGATTGTGACCTACGATTGCAGAAAAACTGTCTTTGCTTCCCATACTAGTTTTGGCAGCAGAATTCCGAATATTATTTGCGGAATTGTAATCATATCCTGCAAGAGAAATTTTGTGGGCAGCCATATTGGCCTGTATCTTAAAACCATGCAGCGAAGAGCCGTTCACGAGTTTTACCTGACTGGTTTTGGTCTGCCCAAACTGCATTCGCATGCCGTCGAAGTAAAACCATTGTCCATAGCGTTTGGCCAGGCGTTTTAAAAATTCAAAACTGGTTTCATTGTATTGCGCCATGTATTTGAATTCCTGAAGATAAGTCGATTTTATAGCTTCACGCTGGTAAAATTCTCCCGGGCCTTCAGCCAAAATTCCCAGTACAATGTCGTCCATTCCCCTTTCCTGAAAAGTCCTTGATTTTTTCATATCGTCCAGCACTATGGTATGGCTTATTCCTTTTACAAGAAGACCTACAGCACTTCCGTGAAGTTCTACAGAGGAAAGTTCTGTAATGATGCCTTTGCTCATCACTTTGATTCCGGTAAGACTCTTGAAAGTAAAAATCACTTCATCCCCCAGGTAGCTTCTTATAGCTTTTGACTGAACTGACGGGTCTATTACAGCCAGGCCTGTATATTGCCAGACAAATGAAAAATGGTGATGGTCTGCCATCTTTTGCGATAACTCTAAATCATGATAGACAACATTTTGGGTAAAACTTCCAATACTTATATGAACCTGTTCTGAAAAATTTGACATACTATTTATATTAATTATTAAGTAGGATTTTTTTTGTAAAAATAGAATTTAAAATTACTTTCACAAAAATATTTAAATATTATATGTATTTATTTTACTACAAAAAAAACGAAGACATTGTATTTGATTACAATGTCTTCGTTTAATGAGTTATAATGGTTATTTATAGCCCTTTATTATCGGTCTATTTTTAACTTATTCCTTTTTTAAAGCATTAATTTCAGCCGCAGATACTTTAATTACAGTTCCATGCCTTGTTCCCGGAGGAAAACTAACTTGTTCTGAAATATCTTCCCAGCCTTTTGAAGTTTGTTTTACCGCTCCATATTTTTTCTGGGTATATTTATCAAAATAAACAATCCATTCATTATTTATCTGAATCGCTGTAGGTCCTTCTGCCCAATAATTACCTGTTATTGGCTGACTTGCTTTTGTGTATGGACCTTCTAATTTTTTGCTGGTTGCTATTTTTAAATTTTTCTGAACCGGTACTTTCGTTTCATCTTTTAAGTACATGGTATAACCTTCATTTGTTTTTACAATAGTAGCATCAATGACATTAAAACCAGGTTCATAAAGCAATTTGGTTTTAGAAAATTTTTTAAAGTCTTTAGTAGTAGTGTAATAAATCCTGTGATTGTATCCTTTTTCTTCTTCCGATTTAGTTTCCAAAAACTTTCCGTCAATTGTAGAAGCCCAGTAAATCATGTATGTTTTAGATTTTTCATCATACGTAATTTCAGGAGCCCAGGTGTTTCTTGTCTTTTCTTCATATGTCATGACCGGAATAAATTCCTGTTTTGACCAGTGAATCAAATCTTTTGACGATGCATAACCAATTCCTTTATCTGTCCAGCTAACCGTCCAGACCATGTGATACAAACCGTCTCTGCCTTTAATTACGCAGGGATCACGCATAAGTTTATCTTTTCCGACTTCAGGCGTTAAAAATGATGTGTCATTTTTTAAGGTGTTCCATTTGTAGCCGTCTTCGCTGTAAGCCAAATGCAGACCGTCTTCGCCATTTCCTTTAAAATAGGTAAATACATAACCGTCGCCTTTTAATGTATAATCGTTAACAGTCAGCCATTTTTCAAAGGCTTTAGGCCATGATGCATTGGTGCCTTTTATACCGAGACCAAAGCCATGACCTCCGTCTTCATATAAATGCATTTCTGAAGAGACTTTTTCTTTTTTTAAAGCTAAATAATAATTAATACTATTTTCTACAGGTACAGCTTTGTCATCAGTAGCATGAACTAAAAAAGTTTTTGGGGTTGAAGCCGTTATTTGTTTTTCATTCGAATATTTTTCGACGATTTCTCCCTGAGCATTTTTTCCTAATAAATTATCTTTTGATCCCTGATGTGTGACTCCTTCCTGCATGGATATTACAGGGTAAATTAAAACTGAAAAGTTGGGTTTGGCACTTGTTGTATCAGTAGGCGTATATACTTTATTATCATAATGAGTAGATAAAGTAGACGCTAAATGCCCACCAGCTGAAAACCCCATAATACCAATTTTATTAGGATTAAGTTTCCACTTAACTGCATTTCTTCTAAGCAGTCGAATGGCTTCCTGTGCATCCTGGAGGGGAGCAACAGTTTTGTTTTTCATAATCTCATCGCTCGGCAATCTGTATTTTAAAACAAAAGCATGAATGCCTAATGTATTAAACCATTCTGCTACTTTATAGCCTTCTTTGTTGATAGCCAGCATTCCGTAGGCTCCACCCGGACAAATTATAACAGCTGTTCCGTTTGATTTTTTTTCATCTGCAAAAAATGGGGTAAGGGTAGGTAAGGTTACTTTACGAACATCTTCGGCAATACCGTTTTTGGCTACTATTTTTTCAACGTATTCTCTAGATTCAATGGCGTCAGGAACTTTATCCCACAACGGAATTTCCTTTTTTTGAGAGAATACAGAAAGACTTATTCCCAGAGAAATAAAATAGAAAAATGCTTTTTTCATTATTTCATTTTATAAATTTCAGATCCGGCTAGTAAAAAACAACCTAATCCGTAATCTTCGAAATCAGGGATTTTATCGTATGATAATGGCTGTCCGTCTTTTGGCTCTTTTCCTGTTGACTGTAAATAGCCTAAAAATCCGGTATCATGCAAAGCATCTTTTGTGATTGCGTTCCATGCTTTTTCGATTACAGGCAAATACGTTTCCTTTTTTAGAATTCCGTTGTTGATGCCGTATGCTATTCCGTAAACAAATAAGGCAGTTCCCGATGTTTCTTTTTCTCCAAAATTTGTAGGGTCATGTAAACTTACATTCCAGAATCCGTCAGGTCTTTGAATTGGAACTAAAGCTGCTGCCATTGCTTTCAAATCTTTTACATACTGCTCTCTGTGAGGGGCATTTTGAGGAATTATAGTCAATACTTTTGCCAAAGCACCAATCACCCATCCATTACCACGGCTCCAGTAGCAGTCTTCGCCATTTGGCTCTTTATATGGAGGATCAAAATCAGCATCACGCCACCACAAACCATCCTTTGGATTGAAAAGCCCATTATCACCATGCTTGTTTCTGGAATACATATACATTTGATACATTTTTTCGAAATAGCGGTTGTCTTTTTCTAATACTCCCAGCTTAGCAAAAACCGGCATTCCCATTTGAATAGCATCAATCCATGACCAGTCGTCTTGTTGAGGCGTATTCAGCAGCATATTGATGTTGGCTTTAGTATTTTTTAGCTTTTTTGCATCCGGCTCCAGATTGTACAAATCAATATAGGTCTGAGCTGCACAATAATTGTCTGCGTTACGGGTAACATTTCCACCGTTAAATCCCCATTTATGAAATTCTGCCCAGTCATAAGCATATTTATAATAGGCTTCTTTTGGAAAAATTTCATGTAAAGCCATTAATCCTTCATAATAAACACCACGTGTCCAGATATTACTCGGACGTTCTTTGTTGGTTATAATAGTCTTGCCAGTTTCAGGCCATTTTTGCATAAAATAATCATTTGCTAAAATCATTTGTTTTAGTACTAATTTTTTATCAAATGGCTGTTGTGCGTTTGTAGAATTCGCATATAAAAAGCATATAGCGAAGATTAAAAGTAGCTTTTTCATTTTATTCTTTTATTAGGGAATTAATTTTGTTGTTTTAAGGGTGTAATGGTTATCGGACCTAATAATCCGGAAGGCATAAGACTCCATTTTGTTGCGTCAAATTTTTTATAATCTTTGTCTACCATATTGATTTCGTAGAAAATTTTCCATTCTTCGCCTTTTAGTTCTTTATCACGAATTCGGTTGGCAGAAAGATTGGTAACCTGAATTTTTAAAATGTTTTTTCCTTGTTTTAATTTTCCAATATTTAGCTTATAAGGAACTGACCAGGCTGTACCAATAAATTCATCGTTTAACCAGACTTTTGCACTTTCGCGAACATCGCCTAAATTTAAATTCCACGATTCAGTTTTAGCATTCGGATTGTTGAATTCTAAAGTGTAAGTCGCAGATCCTGAAAATGCTTCCGCTTCAGGACCAAGTTTTGTCCAGGACTCTAAATTTGTGACTGAGGCAGTTGGAGGTAATTTTGGTCCGCCTTTATCAAAATTTATTTTCCAGTTTCCTTTTAATGCAATTGCTTCGGCAGTGGATTCGTAGTAATTCCATTTTTTTTGTGTCGCAGTATTTTCTGTTTTTAAGAAAAAGGATTGTCCCGGTTCGATTTTTATTTTAACCAAAGTGTTTTTGGCTGTTTTTTGAACCATTGCATTTCCGAAGTTTCTATTTAACGGATCAAAGATTACGACTTCTTTATTACCAATTTCCAACGGAATAAATCCATCAATTGTTTTTGCGGTATGATTTACCAGATAATAGATTTTTTCTCCGTCAACATTTCTTCTGATAAATTTTAAACCTGTGTTTACTAATGTTTCAGGATATATCTGAGCATTTTCCAGTGTTTGAAAAATATCCGAAACTGGTTTTACAGCTTCTTTATTTTCAGCCAAAACAGACTGAAGTTTTGTTTCCTGATTTTTATAATCATGAAAACCAGGAACAGATTCCGGTAATCCCTGAAATATTACTTTTGCACCGGCTTTTTGCAGTTCAATTAATTTTTGCAAAGTGGCTAAAGGCATTTTTTTGCAGGCCGGAATAATTAATGATTTGAAAATCCCACCTGGAAGACTGATGTTTCCATTTACGACTTTTGCCTCAGCAATAAAATTATCAGAGATAAAATCGACTCCGTAGCCTTTTTTCATTAGGGCTTTTGTGGTGTCATAAAACGGAGTTCCGTGAAGCCACTCGTCTAAAGAATGTATTTTGTATTCAACAAATAAACTACCTTTTTTATATTTATCCCAGTTGTCAAAAATGGGCCAGTAAAGCAGTATTTCATTGTCTGGTTTTCCCTGCTGTAACATGGACTGGCAGTTTGCAATGTAAGAGAACAGGGCAGGAGCGTCTTCCCAAATGCTGTTGGTTGCATTAAAATTTACAGAAGCATAAAATTTCCATCCTGGCCATACTGCTCTGTCTGGTGAATATGTTGAACCATGAAGAAAAATATGATTTACACCGTTTAGCATTAAATCTTCGGCTTCCGGCTTACATTGTGACAAGGCAGTTTTAAAATGTTCTCTTAACCAGGTAAAAGTTTCAGATGAAACCAGATTTTTTCCTGAAATGTGTGCTGCTGACGAAGAGAATTTAAGCATTACAGGATCAGCATCGCCTTCACGTATATCTTCTTTGTCACGTCTGAAACCCGGAATATCAAATGGCATAGAACCAAAAGTTTCACATTCAGGGATATCAGCAGAGGCATATAAATCAATTAAATTACCGGGTGATCCATGTGCCTGAAGTTTTGTTTTAAAATTTTTTGAATGTGCCCATTGTGTCCACGGCTTGTCAAATTTATTCAATAATAAGTCGGCTATGGTTTGTCTGTAATCACTTCTTATTCGGTTTGCAATTTCGTTATCAGTTTCACTTAATATTAGAGGCAATTGTTTTTTAAGATCGTAACCTCTTCGGTTTTGAAATTCTTCAAAGAAATTAGGAGTAAAATCAGTTCCGTATACTTCATAACTATCATTAAAAACAGCTCTGATTTTTCCTTCACGTCCTTTTAAAGCGTCATTAAACGGAACAATATAAGCATTCAGTGCCTCTTCTGAGTAATGGTCTAATGTATAGCCTTTCCCTCCAGGAGCAGATCTTTTTACCTGCTGTCCGGTTTTACCGCTAAAAACAGCATATAAGGTATAATCAGTTTTTTTTGCTTTCCATTTTAATTTGTTTGCTTCCAGTGTTTTAGGTAGGGTTACTAAAGCCCCTTCGATTCCTTTATCATTTACCTTAGAGGTTCTGTTTTTTAGCTGATTTGTCAGGTTGATATAACTTCCGTCATTGCCGTAAGCTACTACATATAAAAGTTCTGCAGGTGTTTTTTCTTTAGTGTTTTCCAGTTTTATAGAGCGATCAATAATTTCGTTCTTTTTGACCTGATATTTTTCTACAATTAATTTTGTGGCTGCATGTGGTAAGGTAACATGAGAACCGCCATAAGGCCATCCTGTTCCCAAGACCATATCAACCTGCATATGAAGACTGTCGGAAACATGAATAGTATAATCTAGCATTTCCATCCATTTTGGGGAGAGATAATCTATAAAATTGTTTTCTTCGCCTTTTACGCCGTATATAGGAGTAATTTCTACACCGCCAACTCCGGCCTTATGAAAATCTACAAGACTCTTTTTTAAGTTTGGTTTATCTACGGCACTTCCCATCCACCACCAACGAGTCCATGGCTGATTGATATTGGTAGATTTTGGCCATGGTGAATTTGTGTCCTGAGAAAATGAATTAATTATAAAGCAAAGAATAAATAAGAAAGAAAGGCAGTTTTTGGTATGTTTCATTATTAAGGATGTATTCAATGGTTGAAATTATTTTCCTAATGCTAATAAATCAGCATTATGTATATGCTAATCGAGTAAAAATATATAGGTTTTATGAAATTGCTATCCTGTAGCATCCTGTTGGTATATTATTCTTAATGATTTAGTATTTTTTTTAGAAGTCTGCTTTTTAATATTATATTTTTTTAGATAAATAGTATAGATTTCTACAAATAATTTAGTTAAAGTTTGATTTTGATATTTTAACTTTTCTGTTGTGTTAGGTTGTTAATCAGTTAGTTGTATATTTCCTGTTAAATAAAATTTAATGGATACCTTTAATATGTTGAAAGCTAGCAGGATACTGCAGGATGGTACGGGCTACTAATCTCTATAAATTTGATAGAACTAATATTAATTAAAAAATATGGTTTTATGGAAAATAAATTTAATCTTCTGTTGATTATAACTGTTTTTGCATTATTGCAAACATCCGGTTATGCACAGAAAAAAGAGATTACCGGTATAGTTACTGATCCGGACAAGCTCTCTCTGCCGGGAGTGAACGTTTTAGTTAAAGGAACGAATCGGGGAACCAGTACTGATTTTGATGGTAGATATAAAATAGCTGCATCATCCGGCGAAACTTTAGTATTCTCTTATGTAGGAGTTATTTCAAAAGAGCAAAAAATTGGCGAATCTAATACATATAATATTTTTTTAGAATCAGAAAGTTCAAATTTAAATGAAGTTGTGGTTATAGGTTACGGTACACAAAAGAAAAAATTAACGACAGGTGCAATATCCGGAATTAAAACAGAGAATTTTACAGAGAGGCCTATTTCAAGAGTTGATCAGGGGCTAATTGGTCAGGTGGCCGGTGTAAGAGTTAAGCAAACGACAGGTTTGCCCGGACAGCCTTTTAGTATTGAAATCCGTGGTGCAGGATCTATTACTGCAGGTAACGAGCCTTTGTATGTAATTGACGGGTTTCCTCTTTCTACAGAAGGATCAAATGCTATTGGGGGATTTTCAAGCGGAAGCCCTTTGGATAATATGAATCCGAATGATATTGCTTCTATTGAGGTGTTAAAAGATGCTGCGGCATCCTCTATTTATGGTTCCAGAGCGGCTAATGGTGTTGTTTTAATTACTACTAAAAAAGGATCAAAAGGCAAAACGAAATTTACTTTTAATACTTATGGCGGTATAAATAAAGAGGTTAACAGAGTTGATATGTTATCATCGGAAGGATGGATTAAAAGAGCTAAAATGATGATTGATTCACAATGGGTAGGTTCTGGTATAGCGGGGGCTTCTGCAAGTCAGACAACTGCTGAACGTATTGCTACTTATAATGCAGCAAATCCATCAGCACCGCTTACAACAAGTAATAACAGATATTTTACATATTTATATGATGACAGGTGGGATATCCCGGGACATCCTGGATTAGATTATATTGACTGGCAGGATAAAGTTTTTCGTACCTGAGAGTTTAGTAATTATCAATTATCTGCCTCAGGAGCGACTGATGTAGTTAATTATTATGTTTCGGCAAATTATCAAAAAAATACAGGATATATTTTAGGCACAGATTATACTTTGTTTTCAGCAAGGGCCAATATTGATTTCAAATTATCTGAGAGCTTTAAAATAGGTATTAACTTTTCTCCTTCTTACTCTGAGAGAAATGACCCGGGTGTTGAAGGAAAAGATAATACCTTATTTAAGGCTTTAACAGCAACTCCTGTTTTTGAAAGCGCTACTAATGCAGCAGGGGAAAAATATACAACCCGATATGCATGGGGAAGCAGCACAACAAATATGCTTAATGCATTAGCAAAAACAGGTAAAAATTCGATGTATAGAAATATTATATCTACATATGCTGATTATAAATTTGCAAATGCCTTCATATGGAAAACTACTATAAACTTTGATAATTCTGACAACACTTTTGAAAGTTATACACCAAATGATGTTCAGGCAAGTATCAGGGGTGCATTTAATACTTACAGAAGGTTGAATATTGTAAATGAAAACACTTTAAATTATAATAAATCAATAGGAGATCATGGTTTTAATGTTCTTTTAGGAGAATCATTCAGTTCTTATAAAATTACGCGGTCAAATCTTTCTTCAGGCGGACTTTATAATAGTTCAACAATAGAAACTCTTCCAACAGGCTCTTTGGGGTTCACTAATGCTGAAAAAAATACGTTATTATCTTTTTTTACTAGATTTCAATATGATTTTAAAGAAAAATATATGCTTTCTGCCAGTGTGAGAAGTGATGGTTCTTCTAAATTTGGAAAAGATAACAGATGGGGAACGTTTTATTCACTTTCATTAGGATGGAGAGTCAAACAGGAGTCTTTTTTAGAAAATGTAGATTGGTTGGCTGATTTAAAATTGAGAGCAAGTACAGGAACTAACGGTAGTAATAACATTGGCAGTTATTCATCATATTCAACTTTAGCATCATTTAATTACTCAGTGGGAGGAGCTAATGGAATTGGGCAAGGAGTGAATTCTATTGGAAATCCATCATTACATTGGGAACAATCTAAAAGTGTTGATTTTGGATTGGATTTGTCGATTTTAAAAAACAGAATTTCTGCCACGTTCGATGTCTATAGAAAAAAGAATACAGATTTATTGCTTAGACTTCCGGTACCTGCAGCATCAGGATTTACAAGTTATCTTACCAATGTTGGAGCAGTGCAAAATCAGGGTTGGGAATTTGAATTGAATACTGTAAACGTAAAGAATACTAATTTTGAATGGAAAACATCGGCAAATCTAAGCCATAACGAAAACAAAGTATTGGCATTAGGACCTGATCAGACTAAAATTGAAATTAACAACGATTTTGCTGCAGGTGTTCCATTTATAAAATTAGAAGTTGGGAAACCAATGTACACAATATTTGGTTTACAACAAAATGGTGTGATAACTCAGGCAGATCTTGATAAAGCCATAGCCGTAACCGCAGCTGATCCTTCTGTTCCTCTACCTACTACAATTGGTGGTAATAAATGGGTTTTAGGTGATCCGAGATATATTGATCAGAATGGTGATGGAAAAATTAATACGGAAGATCGTGTCGATTTAGGAAATCCAACTCCAAAGTACACCTGGGGTATTACCAATAATTTTAAATACAAAAATTTAGATTTAAGTGTATTAGTGCAAGGTCAAAACGGTGGAACTGTTTATGGTTTAACAGGAAGAGCAATTAATCGTACCGGAATGGGTTCTGTAGAAAACGCATTAAATGTTGATCCTGCCATAAGAGGTAACTGGAAAACTTCTTTTGGATATCAGGCAAATTCTGACTGGATGTATAAATCAGATTATGTTAGTATCAGAAGTATATCACTAGGTTATAGTTTGAAAGAAGCTGTTAAAAGCTTAAAAAGAATTGATAACGCAAGATTGTATGTAACGGGTGAAAACTGGTTCTATTGGAATAAGTATCATGGAGGCTTCAATCCTGAAGCTGTAAATACTTCCGGAAGCTCAAATAGTGATTTTGCTGTTCCGGTAGATTATGGAGGGGCACCTCTGGCAAAGTCGATTGTGTTAGGTCTTAACGTTAATTTTAATTAAAATGAAAAAATATATTTATTTATTAGCAGCAAATTTAATTTTGTTAGGAACGGTGTCCTGTACTGAGGAACTTACGCAAATTCCGTTATCACAAGGAACTGAAGAGAATTTTTATGCTACGCAGGGTGATTTTGTTCAGGCAAGAAATGCGGTTTACTCAGTTGCTTTTCATGGCACGAGTTCTTATGGTTATGCCAATAGAGTATTGAATTTAAGTGAAACAAGATCTGATAATTTATTAGCATTAACAACAGCTTCAAGAGATTGGGAAGGAATTAATAGTTTTTATGCTTCTATAAGTTCTAATAGTTATGTAAGAGAGGCTTACGTAACTAATTTTAATGCCATTAATAAAGCCAATCAATTATTGGAAAAAATTGCTGAAAAAGGTGATCAGATTTTTACAAATCCTGCGGATAAGAGCTCAATGACTGCTGAAGCACGTTTTTTAAGGGCTTTTTGTTATTTTGATTTGATCAGATGGTTTGGAAGGGTTCCGTTAATTACTAAAACAATGACAGCACAAGAAGCCGCAAAGATTGGCAGAAGTCAGGTTGTGGATGTATATAATCTGATTATTTCGGATCTGGAATTGGCTATTCCTGATCTTAATCCATCTTATGATGCGGCTAATTTTGGACGGGTTTCTAAATATGGCGCAAAAGCATTATTAGGCCTCGTTTACATGACACGTTCAAGTCCAGCTTATGGAATTGATGGGGCTATGCTTGGTCTTAATGAGTGGGATAAGGCATATCAACAACTAAATGATATTAAAACAAGTGGTTTGTACGTATTTGGTACAGATTACGCCAAAATCTTTAAAGAAGAAGGAATTGCTAATAAAGAAAATGTTCTTACCATTCCTTACACCCAAAGTTTAACCGGTTCTGTTGGAGGAAATTTCATGGTTGAAGTGGGTCACGAACCTTATTTTGCTTCGGTAGGAATAACATCAAATCAAGGCTCACTGGAAGGCAGACCTGTTTCAGCAAGTTTGCTAAATTCTTTTGCTGCAAATGACAGTAGAAAAGCTATTGGTATTGCCACTAATTATACAGTAGCTTCAGGTAATTATAAAGGAAGCTATACATTTCCGGTTTTTAAAAAATACATTGATGCATCCAGATATGGAACTGCCGGTCGGGAAGATTGGGGAGTTGATTTTATGGTAATTCGCTATACAGATGTGCTGATGATGATGGCTGAGTGTACACTTCATGGTGGCGGCGGCGCTCAGGCAGATGTAGATGGAATTGTAAATCAGGTTAGAACCAGGGCAGGTGTTGCTGCAAATGCTGCAAACATAACTTTGGATCAATTATTTGAAGAAAGAAGAAAAGAATTCTTTTCTGAAGGAACAAGATGGTTTGATTTGATAAGATCAGGAAATGCAATAACAATTATGAATGCATGGAAAGCAGCGGAAGATACCGGCAATAAAATTAGAACGATTGACAAGAATTCATTATTGTATCCAATTCCTTTATCAGAAATGTTGGCCGTTCCGGGACTTTATGATCAGAATCCTGACTATGATTAATAAAATAATTTATCCTAATTTATTTGTTTTTATAAAAAAAGAGCCGTTTCAAAGTAAAATTTGAGACGGTTTTTTTTATTGTATATAAATGTTTAAAAAAATCATCCAAGTTCTTGTGTAAGACATTATTTTCAAATGAATAATAATCAGTTATTTTTTAAAAAATTATATTATTAATTATTTTTAATTATAAAAAAAACATATTAAATATAAAACTTTACTTATTATTTGAAAAATGATTTTTATCATTTTGTAAATAATAAATAATATTCTTTAGTGTTGTCAATCAGGAAGTTGATTGTGCTTTGTTAATGAAAGTATAAATGAAAAACATAATATACTGAGGGTTAACAGGATACTACAGGATGCTGTCGAAGGTACTTCTGGATAAATTTGGTTAAACTAATTTAATTAACCCAAAAACAATTTTTATGAAAAACAAATTTAGTCTTTTGCTGATTTTGGCCATGTTTGCTTTACTGCATACATCTGGTTATTCGCAAAACAAAGCGGTTAAAGGAACAATCACTGATGCGTCGGGATTGCCGATACCAGGGGCGAATGTTCTCTTAAAAGGAACAAAGACAGGTACCAGCACTGATTTTGATGGGAAGTACTCAATAAATGCTGCGCCTGGTCAGGTATTGGTTTTTTCTTCTACTGGCTCAAAAACGGTAGAAATAACAGTTGCTCAGAATTCAGAGATCAATGTAAAATTGGTAGAAGAAGCAGCACAGCTTAATGAGATTGTTGTTGTTGGTTATGGAACTCAAAAGAAAGCTGATTTGACAGGATCGATTGCAACTGTAAATGCTCAGCAATTAATGAACCGACCTGTACCTAATGCTGTGGAAGCATTGCAGGGAAAGGTTGCAGGGGTTGATATCAAGACCGCTGAACGTCCTGGGACTGTTGGTGACGTAAGAATTCGCGGTAATCGTTCTCTTGAAGCAGGTAATGATCCTTTGTATGTAGTTGATGGTGTGCCATTAATGTCAAGATCAGCTATTGAAACTTTAAACCCTAGAGATATTGAATCAATGGATATTCTTAAAGATGCTTCTGCTACAGCTATTTATGGATCACGTGGTGCTAACGGAGTAATTATTGTAACCACCAAGCAAGGTAAATCAGGCAGATTCGTTTTGAATTATTCAGGGACTCTTACTACTTCAGAAATCGTTGACAGGGCACCTTCAATGAGTGCTTCTGATTTTATAACTTTCAAACGCTGGGCTGCTTATAATAGTCCTGAACGTACTGGTGCGGGAGGTGTTAAAATTCCATGGGCTCATCCTGATTCCCCTACACAAGCAAATGATCAATTTCTTTTTTCCAGTGGTTTAGATGGTAATACCACATGGAATAATGTATTAAAAGGATGGGAAAGTGGTACTTGGGATGCTTCTAAGGTAACCAATACTAACTGGACCGATATAGTAAGTCAGGGAGCGGTTACTACAGAACACGTTTTAAGTGCAAGCGGAGGTTCAGAAAAAGTAAATACCTATGCTTCTTTAGGATATTTAGATAATCAGGGAACTCAAAAAGGACAGTGGTACAAACGTTACACAGCAAAACTAACGTCAAACATTACTCCGGTTTCATGGTTTAAAATGAATGCTTCCTTTAACGTATCATGGAGCGAGCAGGATTACGGAATGTCAACTTTAGGTGCAAGAAGCGGTACTGCGCCAGACGCTATATATGGTGCCGCAAAAGGGATTTATAATGTTGCAGTACCATATGATGCAAATGGTAATGTAGTGATTAATCCAGGAGGTGAATCAGGTATTTATACTATAATTGATGAATGGGAAAAAAGCACACAGCAGTCACAAACACTACGTGCATTAGGTAATTTCTCCGCTACTTTTGATTTTGGTAAAATATGGAAACCGGTTGAAGGACTTAGTTATAAAATAAATTTTGGACCTGATTTTCGTCATTGGAGAGATGGATCTTATATAGATGGAACATCGTCACTTAAAGTAAATTCGACGGGTACTTCAGGTATAAACTATGCCCGCCTTAGAAATCGTCGCGATTTGTCATGGACTCTTGATAATATGATAAGCTACGATCGTACTTTTGCGGCCAAGCACAAAGTAGGCGCTACTTTACTTCAGAGTGCATCTTCGTGGAACTTTGAAGAATCAGAAATGAGTGGAAATAATATAGAGATACCAAAATCTTTATGGAATGGTATGGGTTTAATAGATATTACAAATCCATTAAATGGTGCACGTATGAGTTCAAATATTACAGAGCGTCAGCTGAGTTCTTATATGGCTCGTTTCAATTATGGTTATGATAACCGTTACCTATTGACAGTATCAGGACGCTGGGATGGAGCTTCAGTATTGGCTGAAGGAAATCAGTGGGAGTTTTTTCCTTCTGCAGCATTAGCCTGGCGTATCAATAATGAGAGTTTCTTAAAGGATGTTAGTTGGATTGAAAATCTTAAATTTCGTTTAGGTTTTGGTAGTACAGGTAATTCTTCAGTTGATCCTTACAGTACATTAGGACCTGTTACTCAATATTATCTTCCTTTTAACGGAATGACAAATCAGGTAGGCTTTAATACTAATGAGCCTTATTACACAGCTCCTGATAATATGGTAGGGCTGGCAAATAAAAATTTGAAATGGGAAAGAACAACGCAATATAATCTTGGTCTTGATTTCAGCTTTTTGAATAACAGAATTAGTGGTACTATTGATGCATATAAGTCGTACACTAGTGATTTACTATTGCCAGCAACACTTCCTACAGTAACCGGTTACCCATTTATAATAGCAAACATAGGTAAAACACAAAATAAAGGAGTAGAACTAACACTTAATCTTATTCCTGTTCAAACTACGGATGGTTTTACATGGGAGACAAGTTTAAACGGTGCATGGCAAAAAGATGAAATAGTAGAGTTATCCAATGGCAGAAATGATATGATAGCTGATGAATGGTTTATTGGTCAGCAAATCAATTCTTTTTACGGGTGGCAAAATCTAGGCTTGTGGCAAGATACCCCCGAAGATCAGGCTGAAATGGCGAAATGGAATGCTAAGCAGTCTAATGTTTTACTACACTTTTCTCCAGGAAATGTTCGTCCGAAAGACCAGAATGGGGATTATATTATGGATGATAAAGATCGTGTAATTTTAGGAAACGAAGATCCTAACTGGACTATGGGGTGGAACAATAACTTTAGCTATAAAGGCTTTGAATTAGGAATAAATCTTTACGGGCGTATGGGTTATACGGCTAATGTTGGAGGTCAGGCAATGACAGCTACTTCTAATCAGATTCAGATTGATTACTGGAGACCGGATAATACTGATGCCGAATTCCAAAAACCGATATTGGGACAGGCTTCTGCAGGTTCAAGAGACGCCTATTCAGGAACACTTGGATATAAAAAAGCTTCATTTGTAAAAATTCGTAATATTTCTTTAGGGTATAATTTGCCTAAAGAACTTACAAGCAAAATTGGATTGGCAAACATGAAGGTTTACGCACAAGCAGTGAATCCGGGAAGTATTTACCAATCTTTAGACTGGTATGACTTTGATACTAACAGGACTTATTTCAATCGCAGTTTTGTAATGGGTATTGATGTTGGATTCTAATTATATTGTCACGAATTGAAGTATAACAATAAAAGTAAAAAAAAATGAATAATATAAAAAATATAGGAATCGGTCTTCTATTAATGGCGGGGCTGGCATTTACTTCGTGTTCAAAAGATTTTCTGGACGAGGATTTGACAAATCGGTACTCAACAGCTTATTTTGATACACCTGAAGGTCTTGAGGCTCTAACAATAGCCCTTTATGGTAATATCAGATGGCATTTTGGTTTTGAATGGTCATATGGAAATACATTATATGGTACTGATGAATTTACGAACGCAAATGACCTGACCAATGAAATGTGGAATACCTATGATAACCGTTTGGGACCACTTGGTGCAACTCAGGCTACCGGAGCTGCTAATGGAAATGCAACTCCACCACAGGCACTTTGGGATCAAATGTATTATGGAATTGCATCTGCAAATACGATTATTGCAAAAGCAGAAAAAGTTATTCCAGATTTGAAAATCAGAAATCGCTGTTTGGCACATGCTTATTTTTTAAGAGGTTATAATTATTACAGACTGACTGCACAATATGGTGGTGTTCTCCTTCAAACTACACCAGTAGAAACTGTTGTTCGTAGTTTTACACGCTCTACAGAAGAGCAATGCTGGGAGCAGGTTATTTCTGATTTTCGTAATGCCTACAACCTTTTTGATGGTGAAACTTTTACTTATGGTAAAGGAATTACCTGGACCAAAGCAACTGCTGCTCACTTCCTTGCAAAAGCGTTATTATTTCGTGCTTCAGAACGTAATGATGCCTGGAACAGTTCTTACAAAGAAAAGGATCTTAAAGATGCGATTGACGCCTGTACTTATGCTATTAGTGCACGTGGAGCTTTAACCCCTAATTATAGTGACCTTTATGCTAACTGGACAGGGATTGATTGCCCAAATGAGCAACTTAATGAGATTTTAATGGCAGCAGGTCATAATGGTGATGAAAAAACTAAGGGGCGATATGGTAATCGTACATATAATTATTTTGCACCTCAATTTTCTAATTTTTCAGGAGGCTGGGTTAGACGTGGTGTTTGGATTGGTTCAATGGACTTTCAGCGTTGCCGTCCTACTGAATATAGTTATGCTGTTTTCAACCATATAAATGATGCACGTATGTGGAAAACTTTTAAGACAGTTTACGGAGCTAATACAGTGGTGAATAACACTGTTGGTGTAAAGTTGGGAGATCCTGCAATTGTAATGATATTAAACAGTAAAAATGATAACACTTATAATGGATACAAATTTGGTTCAACAAGTCAGGCACCAAACTGGAAAGATGATGCCGGACGTTTACCTGAATGGGCTGTAGGAAGCAGACAAACTCCAACAGCGGGATCTTTGACAAGTAAAGTTGGGCAATTTGTGCCAAACTCATTGGTTTTGTATCAAAATGGTAATTATGTAGCTCCTACATTTGGAAGCCAGGCTATTTGTAATTTCTTTGCAGGAATCAATAAAACAGAATGTGGTACGCGTACTGCTGAAAGAGGAGATTCGCACCGTGATGTCATCATGGCACGTCTAGGTGAAACTTACTTGCTGCGTGCTGAATGTTATGTCCGTCAGGGAGACTATGGTAATGCGATGAAAGATATAAATGTTGTAAGAGCAAGAGCACAATGGAAAAACGGTGAAAACAGATCTTTTTACAGTGACGGCTCTCAGGCATTTAAGACAAATTCATTGAATACAGGAACTAATGCTACTAACTATATTAATTCAAATTTAGACATGACTACATATTATTTGTCTAACCCAGGGCTTGCTGTTACAACTGCTGCTTCAAATTTGCAATTAACAACATTTCCTGCTAATTTGCCTGTTGAAGATGAAGAAGTCCTTACCAAAGTAGGAGCGGCCAGTGATTATCAGCGTGCCTTACATTTTATCCTTAATGAACGTACACGCGAATTATTAGGTGAGTTCCAACGTTGGGAAACGCTTTCAAGAACTGGAACATTAATTTCCAGAGCAAAAGCATTTAATCCGCAAGCTGTAGCAGGAATTAAAGTGAACAAACATGAGCTCCGTCCAATTCCTCAAACATTTATTGATGTATTGCAGAATCCAGACGGTTCTAATTTATCTGCTGCTCAAAAAGCTGAATGGCAGAATCCTGGATATAAATAATATTGCCCCGAATCTATAAAATTCTTTTTTAGGCCGCCTCAATACTTGAGGCGGTTTTTTTTGTTTTATTTTGTAAGATATTTGTAAAATTCATTTAAATTGTAATGTTATCGATTACATTTTTTATGATTTTTTTTTCGTTTTTTATAGTTTTTATAAAGAATGATTTAATAATGATATGTGTTATTTATGCATTTGTTTATAATTTCACATAATTTTAACTCATTTTTTTTGTTATAAAAAAAAATAATACATTTGTGTAATCGATTACATAATTGCAATTATTTTCTTAGTAATTTTATTTAATAGTTTATTTATGATTAATTAGTATTTGTAGGAACTAATAAGTTTATTAGATAAAGTTCAAATCTGGCATATAAGGTAAATTGTATAATAAAATATGTATGAAGAGAAATTGTAAGAATGTTGATTAACTAACTAAATAATTAACCAAAATTGACTTTATGAAAAACAAATTTAGCATTCTGTTGGCTATGGCGGTATTTACATTGCTACATGTATCCGGGTATGCGCAGAATACAACGGTAAAAGGAGTTATTAAAGACGCTTCGGGGCTTCCTGTACCGGGCGTGAATGTTCTTATTAAAGGAACCCAAAAAGGGACCAGCTCTGATTTGGATGGTAGCTATACTATTAATGTTAGCTCAGGTACAACACTTGTTTTTAGCTTTATAGGTTTTAAGACAGAAGAGAAGGTTATTACTCAGTCCGGAGTGTACAATATTGAACTGAAGGAGTTAGATAATTCCCTTGAAGAGGTTGTTGTTGTAGGATATGGGGTAAAGAAGAAAAAAGATCTTACGGGTTCAATTGTGAGCGTAAGTTCTGAGGTAATAAATTCCAGGCCAGTCCAAAATGCGGTTCAGGCTATGCAGGGAAAAGCAGCGGGGATCGATATTACATCAAATGAACGTCCTGGTACTGTAGGTAAGGTGACCATACGTGGCGCGCGGTCAATTTCTGCTTCAAACTCTCCTCTCTACGTAGTTGACGGAGTACCAATCAATAATTCTAAACCATTGGCGGGGGCATTGGGTAAATCCGTGAGTGATGTCAGTGATTCAAATGCTGGAGGTATCGACTTTTTAAATCCTACGGATATTGAGTCAATTGATGTATTAAAAGATGCATCCGCAACTGCAATTTATGGTTCGCGTGGAGCAAATGGTGTTATCATTGTAACGACAAAAAAAGGGAAAAATGGTAGATTTTCATTAAATTACAACACTGCAGTTACTACAGAAGAAATTCATGAAAATGCTCCGATGATGTCTGCAGGTGAATATATTGATTTTCGTAGATGGGCAAGATATTATTCAAATCCATCGGCTTTCCCAAAAGGTGATGCACCAACCATTGCTAATGATGAATTGATTTTCTTAAAATCGGCAGATCCTTCTGCCTGGGCAAACATCGCAAAAGGATGGGAAGGTGGTACATGGGATGGTTCCAAAGTGGCAACAACAGACTGGGCAAAGTTTGTCACCCGCACAGGAGTTACCCAACAGCATACCTTAGCTGTAAGCGGAGGAACTGAAAAAATGAAAGCATATGGGTCATTTGGTTATACCGGAAGTACAGGAGTACTAAAAGGGCAAGGGTATAAACGTTACAATGGGGTAGCCAATGTTGATATTACAGCAACAGATTGGTTTTCAATGGGAGCTAATCTAAATACGAGTTATAGCATAAATGAATATGGGCAATCCAACATAGGGAGATCAGCTGTAAGTTCTACTACTGGAATATATAATTCAGCACGTCTTAATCTTCCCTATGCAGTTCCTTATGATAGTAACGGTATCAGAATTGATAATCCTGGAGGAGATAATACTATTAGAACAGTTATTGATGAGGATAAATACTCTCAGGATCAACGTGTAACATTACGAGCTTTTGGTAGTTTATATGCTCAAGTAGATTTAGGAAAACTTATTCCTGTTCTGGGAGGATTAAAATATAGGTTAAATTTTGGTCCAGATATTACTTCCTATCGTAATGGAGTGTTTTTAGATGCAAGATCAGCCGCACGCTCAGGAACAAGTTATGCTTCACTGATAAAGGCACAGACAATATCGTATACGTTAGATAATCTTCTTTACTATAATAAAACAATTGGTAAACACGATTTAGGCCTTACTTTTTTACAAAGTAAAACAGGATATGAATATGAAGATAGTATGATGGCTGCGAATGATGTTAAAAATCCTGAAAATAAATGGAATGCTTTGAATCCAGCAAACGTAACACTTAGTAACTATTCCAGTAATTTAATTGAATCTGGTTTGTTGTCGTACATGGGAAGAGTAACTTATGGTTATGACAATAAATATTTGCTAACGGCATCGGGGCGTTATGATGGAGCATCGCAATTGGCAGATGGTAATAAATGGGATTTCTTTCCGAGTGCTTCATTAGCCTGGAACATGAATCAGGAGAGTTTTTTAAGTGATGTTTCCTGGATAGATCAGTTGAAGCTTAGGGTAGGTTTTGGAGTTACCGGTAACGCTGCTGTTGATCCTTATTCTACACAGCCACCATTAACTGGTGTTGTTTATCCTAATGGTTCTGGTATAGTGAATAATGCAACTTTAGGAAACCCAGCTTTAGGATGGGAAAAAACAAAACAGATTAACTATGGTATTGACTTTTCTTTTGTGAATAGTAGAATATCAGGAACTCTGGAATATTACACCAGTGATACAACAGATTTATTATTAAAAAGAAGTGTGCCTACACCTACAGGGTATAGAGACACATTTGAGAATGTTGGTGAGACAGAAGGTGAAGGTGTAGAGCTTACATTAAATACTATAAATGTGAAAGCAAAGGATTTTGAATGGAGTTCAAATTTGAGCGCTTCTTATCAGCAAAGCAGAATTGTAACTTTAGCGAATGGAAAATTCAATGATATCAATAATAATTTATTTATAGGACAGCCGCAAAATGTAATTTACGGATATGCTTCTAATGGAATATGGAAACCCGAAGATGCAACTGAAATGGCTAAATTTAATGCTAATGGAGCCGGATTTTCATTTGGTAATGCAAGACCTGTAGATCAAAATGGTGATTACAAAATCGATGCTAATAACGACCGAGTTATAATTGGTAGTGCAGATCCTAAATACATTGCGGGTTTAACTAATACATTTAGATATAAAAATGTAGAATTGTCATTCTTTGTTTATGGACGAATGGGATATCTTTATAATACAGGTGGTGAAAATGAAGGCGCGAAAGGCAGTCAGAGATCTATTGATTATTATACTGATAACAATACTAACGCTGAATATCAAAAACCAATTTACTCTGCGGGTACAGGAGATTCTTTTTTTCCAACTTTAGGTTATCGTGACGGAGCGTTCTTAAAAGTTCGTAATATATCTTTAGGATATAATTTTACAAATGAGATGGCTGAAAAAGCCGGAGTTTCAAAGTTGAGACTTTACATTCAGGTTATGAACCCGGGAATGCTTTATACTAAAGTAAAATGGATGGATTTAGATACACAGTCAACTGCTTCTAACAGGGGATTTACTTTAGGTTTAAATGTTGAGCTATAAAATTAAATTTAATAATTATCATTATGAAAAAATATAAAACACTATATATTAATTTATTATTAGTAGCTGCATTAGGTCTTAGTAGTTCTTGCAGCGATGATTTTCTGGACGAAAAGCTGGAGACAGGTTATACTAAAGACTACTACAAAACCGAAGCTGGTATACAGGCTTTAGCAGTTGGAACCTATTATCAGTCATTTGCATTAGAGTTTGCATTAGAAGTACCACTAACAGCTACTCAGTCTGGTACTGATGAGTTTCATGCAGGAGGTGATCCTTCAAATCATATTTGGAATTCATATGCATCAGGATTGAACTCTTTTGTTACAGTTTCTAATGCAAATACTGTTGCAGCCAATACCAATTGGGATAACCTGTATGTTGCAATAGGAAATGCGAATCAATTAATTGAATCGGCTACAGCAATCGTTTCTACAAATGCGGCTATCAAAAAAAGAGCTTTAGGTGAAGGTTATTTTTTAAGAGCTTTCAATTATTTTAAATTAGTTAGTCAGTATGGAGGTGTGCCAATAAAATTAAATTTAAGTACTACTGTGGAAGTTGAGTTTACAAGAGCCACAGCTGAACAGGTATTTACCCAAATTATAGATGATTTTACAAAAGCTTATGATTTGCTTGATAATGCAGGTGGATCTGCTAAAATTACAAAAGATGCCGTTGCGCATTATTTGGCAAAAGCTTATTTGTCACGTGCCAGTGAAATAAATGATACCTGGAATTCAGCAACAAAAACAGCTGATTTACAAAAAGTAGTTACGCTGGCAGATGAAGTTATTGCTCATCACCCTTTAGCACCCAACTATGTAGATTTATGGAATTTTACAGCACCTGATGGAGCAAATGAAAAATTGTCAGAAATAATTTTAGCAGGTCAGTTTAATTCAAGTCAGTTAAATACCGGATCAAATTGGCAGCATTTATATTTTCTTTCGACTTACGATCAATTACCTCAGATGAGACGTAATTTAGCTGGAGGAAGGCCATTTAGCCGTCTTGCACCAACATATTACACTTATGATGTATATGATAAAGTGAATGATTCCCGTTTTTGGAAAAGCTTTCAGACAAAAAGTATCGTTAATAACCAGTCAGGAACTACTTATGTAAATGGTGATTTAGGGATTGTCTATATAATGAATGCTCCATCGGATAATCGTTTTACTAAAACTAAAAATACAGATTTTCTTATCCCAGGAGCTGCAAAAAAAGTTCCTAGTGTTTATGTACAATATGCAGCAGATAATGTAGGGCTTATGGCTGATGTTAGATTTCCTTCTTTGAGTAAATATATGGATGGATCAAGAATTGATTTAACAAGTCAAAGAGGATCAAGGGATATTATTTTAGCACGTTCTGCAGATACATACTTATTAGCTGCTGAAGCAAAAATACGTTTAGCAAAACAAGGTGCTGCCTCATTTACTGATGCTTTGCCATACATAAATGCTGTCAGAAACCGTGGTGCGTATAAGGCTGGTGAAGACCGTTCAGCATATGCAGACGGATCTGCAGCATGGACAGCTGCTGCTCAGGCCGGTATTCCAATCTCATATATTCCTAAAAATTCATATTATGAGTCTAATAATATTGCAGTTACAACGTCATCAACCTCTCTTAATATTACCAGTACAAGTGCCTTGCCGGCAGAAGATATGGCTGTAATTACAAAATTAGGATATGCAAGCGATTACGACCGAATGTTATGTTTAGTACTGAATGAACGTACAAGAGAGCTTTGCGGAGAATTCCACCGTTGGCAGGATTTGAGCAGAACAAAAACTTTGGTTACACGAGCCAAAGCGTATAATATAGAAGCTGCACCAAATGTTCAGGACTATCATACATTACGTCCTATTCCTCAAACATTCCTGGACGGAATATATTCAAACGGTAGACCGTTAACAGCAGCAGAAAAAGATGCAATGCAAAATCCAGGTTATTAATTATAATTTATAATTTTTTATTTTCTAAACTGTCTCATTTTTTGGGACAGTTTTTTAGTTGATAAGCAGGGTACAACAGGATTGTTATCAGTAATACAATGAGTAAATTTGAATATTAAATCTTTCAAAAAATAGTTTGGGAATTTAATGGTAATTGATAAAAAAATTAAGTGGTTTTAATTTTAAAGGGCATAACATAGTTGTGCCCTTTTTTTGTTTCTGATTTTTAATAAACAGGAAAGCACAGGATAGGGATAACATCTTACTCATTTATCTTTAAAAGGTAAAGTTTAAATTCTAATACTTATGATTTACATAAAAAAACAGTTTTTGTTTTTAATTATTTTAATGTTGCAATTTTCCATAAAAGCTCAGGTTAAATTGCCAGCTTTGGTAAGTGATAACATGGTTTTACAGCAAAATGCAAAAGTCAACTTATGGGGATGGGCATCTCCAAACGAAAAAATAAACATTGAGTTGGGCTGGCAAAACAATTCAATAGAAATTATTGCAGATTTGGCAGGAAACTGGAAAGTAGGCGTAGATACTCCCCAAGGAAGCGAAAAAGCATATTCCATAACAATTAATGCTTCAAACAAAATTGTACTCAATAATATCCTTATTGGTGAGGTTTGGATTTGTTCAGGCCAGTCTAATATGTATTTTCCTGTTGGAAAGGAGGAAGGAACATGGAAAACCGGGGTTAAAAATTATGAAGAAGAAATCGTAAAAGCGAATTTTCCTAATATCAGATTATTCACAGTTTTGACAAATGCTTCTCCGAAACCGCTTGATGATGTCACGGGAAGATGGGCTTTATGTTCGCCTGAGTCTATAAAAACGTTTTCTGCAGTTGCTTATTTTTATGGGAGGGATTTACATCAGAAATTAAATGTTCCAATTGGTTTGATTTCAACTTCATGGGGCGGAACAAAAGCAGAGGCCTGGACTTCCCAAAATGTTCTGGAAGGAAATCCGGATTTTTTAACCATTTTGGAAGAAGATGCCAAAAATGAAAAAGTATATCAAGAAAAATTGGAAGCCTATTATTTAAACTTAAAAAATGAACAATTGGCGAATAACGGTTTAAAAACAGAACTTAAGAAACCTAAAAAAGAAGCCAACAAAACGTCGTATGTTCTTTATAATGCGATGTTGCATCCATTAATTAATTACACAATGAAAGGTGTAATCTGGTATCAGGGAGAAAGCAATTCTGGCAAAGCACAGTTATACCAGACCTTATTTCCTGCTATGGTAAAAAACTGGAGAGAAGACTGGAAACAAGGAGATTTCCCTTTTTATTATGTACAGATTACTCCTCATAAAGGACAAACTCCGGAGATTAGGGAAGCACAATTATTGTCGTTAAAACTAATATCCAATAGCGGAATGGCAGTTACAACTGATGTTGGTGATATAAATAACATTCACCCAATAGACAAACAAACAGTAGGGCACAGACTGGCATTAATAGCTTTGGCGAAAACATATAACGAAGATAAATTGGTATATTCAGGACCTATTTATGATCACATGAAAATCAAAAAAAATAAAATTCAGTTGTTTTTCAATTATGCAGAATCAGGTTTCAAAAAGACAAATGAAAATTTGAAAGAATTTGAAATTGCCGGCGATGATAAAACTTATTATCCTGCTGTTGCTAAAATTGATGGAAAGACAATCGTAGTTTCTTCTGACAAAGTAAAAAATCCTAAATCAGTTCGGTTTGCATGGAAAGCAGTGCCTGAACCTAATTTATTTAATGGTGAAAACTTACCGGCATCTCCTTTCCGCACTGATCTTAGTAATTAATTTGAGTCTGCATTATACTTGAAATCATTTGATTCCCGGTTAATTTTCAATAGAGAATAAGCCGGGAATTTATTTTATAAAAAACTGTATGTCAATTGGTAATAAATTAAAATTAAATAAATAATAATTAGGTTTATAACAAAATAATGTGTAAAATTTATTTTATTGATTTTCAGGTAATTGGTTTTATTTTACTGTAGATAATGGTTTGTAAAAATCTAATATACAGAAAATTAGCAGGGTAGGACAGGATACTATTAAATAATTATCCCGATAATTTTAATAACACTAACCTTTTAACCAACCATTTATGAAAAAACAAGTACTTTTTGAATTTAAACCAATCCATTTTAGGAAGCGACTACTTGAAACTATTTTTATTGCACTTTTTAGCTTTTTGAACGTTCATGATTTATTTGCTCAAAATTGGAATATTTTAGGTAATGAATCACAGGTATCTTCTGTTGCGTCTAGTTATACTTCTATTGCTGTTTTGAATGACGTTCCTTATGTAGTTCTCAGGGAAGGAACAGGACCTGTTGTCAAAGTAAAAAAAAGAAATACTGCCACAGGAAACTGGGAACAAGTCGGTAATGATATTGGAGGTAATCTGAACTTTTCCAGAATTATACTGGACAAAACAAACCGATTTTTCGTAACTTATGTAGATGCAGCGAATGGAAATAAATTAGCTGTAAAAATGTATAATGATGTAACTGATTCATGGGAACCATTGAATAATTTGGAAAATAATCTTTACGTTTCAACTGGCTCTGTTACTAATTCTGTTTCCCAATACGGTTCAACTCCAAGATGTTCCTTAGCTTTTGATTCAGATAACAATCCTTATATCGCTTTTGGAGAAGGTGCTTCTTTAACTCCGACTGTCAAAAAATTTGATGGGGCTTCATGGGTTACAATAGGTACAATTCCTTTAAATACTACAACAAATGCAGCACAAATAGCTGTTGGAGTAAGCCTTGCAATAGACGAAGCCGATGTGCCCTGGCTGGTGTTTTGTAGTTTAGCAACTGCTACCAGTTCCACCGGAACTATGGCTTTTTATAAGTTTAGTTCGGGAACATGGAATTATATCACTTCAACTGTTACGGCCAGTATTCGTCATACCAGTATGGTAGTTAATTCTACAGGAAATCCTGTCATTGCTTATTTTAACACAGCGGATAGCAATAGAGCTACTGCTATTGAATATAATAAAACAACCTCAGTATGGAGTGCTGCAACCAGAATAGCTTCCAGAGATTCACCAAGTTTAAGCTTAATAAAAGATATATCGGGTAATCTGTATTGTTCTTTTATTGATAATGTAAGCAGCACTCCTACTTATTCGGCACGTGTATTTAAGCAGGCTGCGGGCGCAACTGCCTGGACAGAGATGAAAGATCCTACAGTAACTAGAGGTATTGATGAACCGGCTGGTAACTTAACAATCGCTGCAGGTAGTTTGTATCCTTATGTCGTTTATACAAAAACAAATACAGGAGGTATTGTAACTCCTATTGTGAGAACTTATGTTCCCGCTCCGCCGCCTGCAGTTTTAACGACAAACGAAGTCACAAATCTTACTTCTACAACGGCCGAATCAGGAGGAAATATTACTTCTGACGGAGGAACGGCAATTACAGAAAGAGGAATAGTTTACAGTACGAGTATCAATCCAACTGTAGCCAATAATAAAATTGCAGCCGGTACTGCCGGAACGGGCAATTTTTCGGTAAGTATTTCCGGACTTTCGCCTGCGACGTTGTATTATGTGAGAGCTTATGCGATTAATGGAGGTACTACTTATGGAGAAAATATTAGGATCAATACATCAGCATTACCTGATGCAGTAGTAAATACTCCAAAACAAGTAGAATTTTTAAACAGAGGTGTTGTTGCTTTGCGAAAATCAGCTAATGAGGTTTTTATTAGCTGGCGATTGTTAGGGAATGATCCTTCTGGTATTGCTTTTAATGTATACAGGGATAATGTAAAAATCAATGCAACTGCTATCACGGCCTCTACAAATTTTATTGATAATATTTCAACTAATAGCAGTTATACCATAAAACCGATTATCAACGGTACGGAAGGAAGCACCACAGTTCCTGTTTCGGTATGGGCTAATAACCAGTTATCGATTCCATTACAAATTCCGCCGGGAGGTACAATTCCGGATGGAACAGCATATACTTATACAGCAAATGATGCCAGTGTTGGGGATGTTGATGGTGACGGCGAATATGAAATCTTCTTAAAATGGGATCCTACTATATTAAATCATAACGGAGGAGGTTTTTCAGGAGATCAGATTTTCGACTGTTATAAAATGAATGGAACTTTGCTTTGGCGCATCAACTTAGGCAAAAATGTAAATGCAGGTCCGCACTTTAATCCGTTTATGGTGTATGACTTTGATGGTGACGGAAAAGCTGAAATCATCTTAAAAACGTCAGATGGTACAATTGATGGTGTGGGAACTGTTATTGGTAACTCAACTATTGATCATCGAAATTCAGGTGGATGGGTACAACAAGGACCGGAATTTTTGACCGTTTTTAATGGTTTGACCGGAGCAGCAATGGCAACGGTTGCATATCAGCCGGCAAGAGCAAATACTGCAGACTGGGGTGATACCTATGGTAACCGTCAGGATCGTTTTGTTTCTGCTGTAGCATATTTAGATGGTGCCCGTCCGAGTCTGATTGTAGGACGCGGATACTATGATAAACTAATGCGTGCTGCTTACGACTGGCGTGACGGACAATTAACGCTTCGATGGATTTTCGACAGTAAAGACGCAAGCGATCCTGCAAATAATGCGCTTTCAAGTCAAGGAAATCATCAAATGACAATTGGTGACGTAGATGGTGATGGAAAAGACGAAATTATCAACGGTTCAAGTGCTATTAATGATGATGGAAAACGCTTATGGACTTATGGTCAGGGCCATGGAGATGCGCTTCACATGTCAGATATGGATCCCGATCGTCCCGGTCAGGAAATTTGGCAGTGTCTGGAATCAGAGAGTCAATACAGTCCTTACGGAATCAGGCTTAATGATGCAAAAACCGGAAAAATGATCTTTGGAGCTGTTACCACAGGAGATGTTGGACGTGCCTTAGCAGCAGATATTGATCCAAACCACAGAGGGTATGAAATGTGGAGTTCTTCCGGAAACTTGTATAACGTTCAGGATGGTCAGATTGGAACGAGCAGACCGACCAACGGAAGTCAGGCTGTAAATGGTGCTGTTTGGTGGGATGGAGATTTAGGCCGTGAATTGCTTGACGGAACTATTATGGATAAATGGAATCCGGTAACGCAGTCATTAAACCGCTTGTTTACCATTTATCAGGCAGCTCCGGTTTCTTCCAATAATGATTCTAAAAAAAATCCGGCACTTACGGGTGATATCTTAGGTGACTGGAGAGAAGAGATTATCCTTCGCCGCTCGGATAATACGGCTTTGATTCTTTTTACAACTAATATTGCTACAGATTACCGAATTCCTACTTTGATGCACGATCCTCAATACCGTACAGCCGTGGCGTGGCAAAATTCAGGTTACAATCAGCCTCCGCATCCAGGTTATTTTCTGGGTTATGATATGGCTCCCGTTCCTGCATCGAATATTGTTATAAAAGATAATTCGAATTTAGGAGTTAAAAAATCAAAAGGTTCAGTAGCAGAAGTTCAGGTTTATCCAAATCCTTCTTCAGGACAATTTAATGTTCGTTTTAGTGGCTTTAAATCATCTAAGGCAACCATTGTAATTTCAGATATTACAGGCCAGGTTATTGTGAAAAAAGATGTTGAACTTACCGGAAATGATCAAAATGCAGCATTTAGTATGCCTAACCGTAATCACGGAGTTTATCTTCTAAAAGTAATTAGTGAAGAAGGAACTAAAACGCTTAAAATTTTAACAGAATAACAATGTAAGTATTTGAAAAAATGAGGTTTGCATTTTTGCAGGCCTCTTTTTTTATGCTTCAAAATTACAGTATAGCACAGGATACTATCCGGAGAATAAATAAATATATTTGGAACAACCACCTTATTGTACTTCATGAAACTTTACCTCAAAAACTTCAAAAAAATAATTTTTTCACACCTCTTATTTTGCCTTTCTGCTTTTGCTCAGGAAGTAAATAATCAAATAGCAGATAAACCTTTATATCGTGATCCTATTTTTGATGGTGCTGCAGATCCAACTATCATCTGGAGCAAAAAAGATAAAAAATGGCTGATGTTTTACACTAATCGCAGAGCCAATATTGACGGAAACGGAGTGAGCTGGGTACATGGAACTCCCATTGGCATTGCAGAATCTTCAGATGGTGCGCATTGGAAATACAAAACCAACTGTAATATCGATTATATCATTAAAGATGTGACCTATTGGGCTCCGGAAGTCATTAAGTATAAAAACAAATACCATATGTACCTGACAATTGTTCCGGGTATTTTTGAAGATTGGAAACATCCCCGCTATATAATCCATTTAACAAGTAAAAATCTAATCGACTGGAAATTTGAGTCGCAATTGAAACTTGCCTCAGAACGTTGTATTGATGCATCTGTTTTTCAACTGCCCGACGGAAACTGGCGTATGTACTACAACAATGAAAACGACGGAAAATCCATTTATTATGCCGATAGTAAAGATTTGTACCATTGGACAGACAGTGGAAAAAAAGTGGTAAAAGACAGGGGAGAAGGCCCGAAAATTTTTAGCTGGAAAGGAAAAAACTGGATGATTACAGATCCGTGGAAAGGCTTGGCTGTTTTCTCTTCGGATGATTTTATAAACTGGAAAAGGCAGGAAAATAACATTCTTCAGATTCCGGGAACGGGAGAAGACGATAAAGTAATCGGAGGACATGCAGATGTAATTGTAAATGGCGATAAAGCTTATATTTTCTACTTTACGCATCCGGGAAGAACTCCTGAAAATAAAGGAATCGACAATTTCGATACCAGAAGAAGTTCGATACAGGTAGCCGAATTAGAATATGATAATGGAGAGATATTCTGTGATCGGGACAAACCAGTACAAATTAATCTAAAACATTAATTGATTACTTTTAAAATGCTTATTTGATTTTTATCTAAATTTAAAATGAACAGAAGAAAATTCATAATTGGAAATTCGCTTGCTCTTATGGGGCTTTGTCTTCCGTTTCCAGTCAGAAGCAATATTTTTCAAATGGATCCAAAACTTTCCGATTTTGAAAAAAGACTTAAACCTATAGGTCGTGCATTGGAATTTGAAGATTACTATGTATGGTGCAACAGTCCAATTGAGGGACCTGATGGTAAAATCCATGTCTTTTTTTCGCGCTGGAAAAAGTCTAAATCAATGAGCGGCTGGATCAATAGTTCTGAAATTGCTCATGCCGTTGCTGATAAACCGGAAGGACCTTATGAGTATGTGAGTACCGTTTTAGCTCCGCGAGGAGAAGGTTTTTGGGATGCTACAACCTGTCATAATCCCAGTATTCATTTTGTTGATGGAAAATATGCGCTGTTTTTTATGGGAAATTCCAATGGTAAAATGAATACCAAACGGATTGGATTAGCTACTTCAGATTCTCTTTATGGTCCATGGAAAAGACCTGATGAACCTTTGCTGCTTCCGGGAAATGAAGGTTCCTGGGATGATCTTTTGACTACAAATCCTTCTTTTTTAAAACATCCAAATGGAGAATACTGGCTGTATTATAAATCATTGGAAACAGAAAATTATGTACATCCAAAATTTCCAGTTAAAGGAAACAGAAAATACGGATTGGCAGTTGCTAAATCTTTAGAAGGTCCTTACAAAAAGTACGAAGGAAATCCGGTTGTTGATTTTTCTAAATTAGGAGATAATAAACAATGTGAAGATGCTTTTGTATGGTATGAAGCCAAAAAGTTCAAAATGCTTGCAAGGGATTTAGGCGTTTTCGGTCAGGATTACGGATTGTATATGGATTCGGATGATGGAGTTCACTGGTCTGATCCTTCAATATCCTATCAACCGTTGAATAAGTACATCAATCAGCCGGAAGCACCAAAACATCTCAATCGATATGGTCGTGCAGAACGGCCTCAGCTATTATTTCAAAACGGAAAAGCGACTTATTTATTTACGGCTTCACAAGGCGGAAAATTTGAAACGGCTTCTTCGTTTATTTTCAAAATAATGTAAATATCTTTAGAAAAAAAATACTCTTTAAAAAATAAAAACTATGATTAGAAATGCTTTTAAAATGAAATTAAAACCGGGCTTCGAAGCTGAATACAAAAAGCGTCATGACGAAATCTGGCCTGAACTGGCAAGTTTGCTTTCAGAAACCGGTATACAGGATTACAGTATTTTTCTGGATGAAGAAACACTAATACTTTTTGCCGTTCAGAAAATAAGTGCTGATTTTGACTTTGATTTATTACCAAACCATCCGATTGTAAAAAAATGGTGGGCATATATGGGCGATATTATGGAAACCAATCCTGATAATTCTCCTGTTGCTATTGGTCTGAAGGAAGTTTTTCATTTAGATTAATTATTTTTGTGATTCGCCATATTTAAGATATTGAAACTGGGAAAGGAAAATTTTTAAAATACACTTATGAAACTTCATACAAAAAATACATTTTTAGGAACGATACTATTTTGCATGTTGTTTCAATGCTGGTCACAAGACACCAGAACTTTTAAGGTTTTTCAGTTTCCGTCTAATAAAATCCCGACTATTGATGGAAAAGCAGATGACTGGAAAATGGTTCCGGAAAATTATACTGTAGGAATGGATCAGTTATGGGAAGACAGCGGAAAGCACTCAAAAGCAAATCCTAAAAACTTAGATGTAAGCGTAAAAGTGGCTTGGGTAAAAGGACTGAATCGCCTGTATTTTTTATACGAAGCTTATGATGATTACTGGGATTTTTCCCTTCCGGGACTGCATAATGATACTTTTGAAGTGATCGTAGATGCCGACCAGTCAGGCGGACCATTTATAGACCGGTTTCATCCCAATCCGGCATTGACTAATACAATGGATGCCTATTTTTCGTATCACGGTGTTCATGCGCAAAACTATCATATTTTCACTCCCGCAGAAGGAAAAGACTGGACATTAGTCTGGGGAAGCCAGCCCTGGATAAAGGAATTACCGTATGCAAATGCTGCTACACATTATAATTTTAAAGCAGGTGAATCGGGAAAACTGACATTAGAGTTTTGGATTACCCCTTTTGATTATGCCGGGAATGATCCTTCAAGAGCAGTTGAATCTATTTTGGAAGAAAATAAAAACATTGGACTTTGCTGGGCAATCATTGATTATGATGATGTGAATAATGAAAAAAATAATGGATTTTGGAATCTATCCAAAGAACATACCATGTATGGAAATGCTTCTTATAGCCTTCCGTTTAAGTTAATGCCTTTGGAAAAACAATTTCAAAAGGAAATCAATGCAAAATGGACCTTCAATGTAATTGATAAAAACAAAAGAACGGTAGCCTTTATCAATCATTCAGAAGGTGAAATTGAATCGTATAAATGGAATTTCGGTGATGGGAATTTTTCATCAGAAAAAAATCCGGTTCATGAATATAAAGAGGCCGGAAAATATATCGTAGTTTTAGACATTTCAGGTCCAAAAGGAAAATCGAGATTATCAAAAATCTGGGATGTTGCCGTAAAATAAGTAGTAAATAAAATCACAATAATGAAAACTAAACTCTGTCTTTCAATCGCTTTATCGACTATGATTTTTATCAGTTGTAAAGCACAAAAATCACAATCGTCTAAAATTGTTTTAACCAATGATTCTGATTTGGAATTATCCCAAAAAGCAGTTTCAATAAAAAGAAGTGCGCTTAAAGTAAAAGGTGCGGAAAAATCTTTTCCAGTCATCTTGAAGAATTCAGATACGATTCCGGCTCAGGTAAATGATCTGGATGGTGACGGAAAATGGGATGAATTGTTTTTTGTAGCTGATTTTTCGGCAAAAGAAAAGAAAACAGTAGAACTGAAATGGTCAGACACAGATCCTAAATATACAGTAAAAACCAGTGCCCGATTCGGAAAGAGAGAAGCTGAGAATTTACCGGTACAGCCGGCAACTGAAGAAGTTTTGTTAGCGAATCAGGTATATAAAAAATTAGGTTTTCAAAAATATCAAACCGACGGTCCAACCTGGGAAAATGATAAAGTAGGTTTCAGGCATTATCTGGACGGAAGAAATTGTAAAGACGTTTTTGGAAAGCGAACTTCCGGAATCACACCTGAAGATGTAGGTATCAACAGTAAAGGAGCAGTAGAAGATAATTACCACCAGATGCACGACTGGGGAAGGGATATTTTCCCTGTTGGAACTTCAGCCGGATTAGGCGGATACGGATTGCTTGTGGGTGATGAAATTAACAGACTTGGTATTCTGATCAACGATACGATAAACAATGTTGAAAAAACAACTTTTAAAATTGTAAGTGAAGGTCCGGTAAATTCGGTTTTAAGTTATAAATTTCAAAACTGGCAGGTTTCGGGTAATAAATATCAGGTACAGGAAACGGCTTCAATCTGGCCGGGAATGTACGGATATAAAAACACAGTTAGTCTGAACGGAATTAAAGGAAACGAAACGCTGGCTATTGCATTTTCGAATATCAACAATCAGAATCCGTTACAGGTTGTTGATGCGGGTGACTACGTTTGTTTTATTCTTCATGATAAATTAACCTATGAACGTCAATGGATACTGGGAACGGCTATAATTGTTCCAAAAGAGATTTACAAAGGCTATATTGAAGCTCCAAAAACAGGTAAATTAACCAATTCCTATTTGATAAAAGTGAGTACAAAAAATAATCAGCCAATTAGTTATTATCCTGTTGCAGGCTGGGAACTAAGTGTAGATTCAAACTTCAAAGACTCAGCTTATTTCGGTAATTATGTAACGACTCTAGCCAAGCAACTTTCGGCCAAAATAAAGGTTGAAATAAGCAAATAATAAATTTTACTAACTAAAAAGATCTGACCATGAACTATAAATCAACCAAAATTATCGCCTTATTTGTTTTTGGTGTCTGCAGTTTTGCAAATGCCCAGACAAATGATGCTACAACACCTTTGCATTTAATGCAGCCTGATTATCCAACACCTTATGTTATTCCGCAAAAAGAAAACATAAAAGCAGTTTTGGACAGGGTCTATAATTTTTTAGATAAAAATTCGGCTTCAAAAATTGTTAATGCTGCTACAAAGGCTGACATTACAGATTATAAAAAAAATAAAGAAGATGTAATTTTTGAACCAGGAGCTTTTAGACTTACGAGTTACGAATGGGGTGTTACCTATGCCGGAATGCTGTTGGCTTCTAAAGCTACAGGTGAAAAATATTTTGCGGATTATTCGAATAAAAGAATACAGTTAATCGCTGATGTTGCCGAAAATATTCAGGAAAAAAACATCAAAGACAAAGACATGCTCAAAACGCTTCATCCCGAAGCATTGGATTTTGCCGGAGCCCTTTGTGCAGCCTTTATTAAGGCAAAAAAAGACGGTTTAAAAGCCAATATTGATCCTTTGGTTAATAATTATATCCACTTTATCAGTAAGGAACAATTTCGATTAAAAGACGGAACTTTGGCCAGAAACAGGCCTCAGGATAATACACTTTGGTTAGACGATATGTTTATGAGTGTACCGGCTTTAGCGCAAATGGGAGCTTACAAAGGTGAAATAAAATATTTTGACGATGCCGTAAAACAGGTTAATCAGTTTTCAAAAAGAATGTTTAACGAGCAAAAAGGAATCTACATGCACGGCTGGGTTGAATCTATGGAAGTGCATCCGCAGTTTCATTGGGCAAGGGCAAATGGCTGGGCAATAATGACTATGGTAGAATTATTGGAAGTTTTACCTAAAAACCATCCAGGATATCCACAAGTGTTAACACAACTACAGAAACACATCGCAGGCTTAGTACAATATCAGCACGGAACAGGTTTCTGGCATCAGTTGCTGGATAAAAATGATTCGTATCTGGAAACTTCTGCAACAGCCATTTATACGTATTCTATTGCCAGAGCTATCAATCGTGGATATGTAGATAAAATGACCTATGGCCCTGCGGTTTTACTTGGTTGGAATGCAGTTGCGTCAAAAGTTAATGACAAAGGTCAGGTTGAAGGAACTTGTGTAGGAACAGGCATGGGCTTTGATCCTGCGTTTTATTATTATCGTCCGATAAATGTTTTTGCCGCTCACGGTTATGGTCCGGTTCTATTGGCTGGAGCCGAAGTGATTTTGTTGTTAAAAGACAATCAGTTTCAGATAAACGACAGTGCTATACAATTGAAAGTTGAGGGTAAAAACAATCTGCATAAATAAGTTATAAGTAAAATGTTATTTGTGAGAAGTCAGAAGTTTTGAATTTTAGTATGATAATGATTTTATAAAAAATATTCTAAAGTCAAAAAACATAAATTTTATTGAGATTTATTAGCCTCCGGCTTTTAGCTGGAGGTTAAAATTGTCATACATTATAGGCTTTAGCCAAATTCTGTTACTTCGAAATAAATAAAGTTAGCGTCTCTGTGTTTTGCGAGATTAATCCAGACCATAAATAAAAGACTTTTTTATTCTATAGCCGTCGATTCCTAAAATGAATATAAGATGAAATTAAAATCCACAATAAATATATTTTTTCTGCTATTTTCCCTAATGACTTTCAGTCAGATTGGTAAACGGTTTCCATCAGAAAAAAAGATAATCAAAGATCCTGTTACAGGCCAGGAACTGATTTTTTTAACCACGAAATCAGCCGGAGATTCAAAAACATATCCGACACATCCGCAATGGACTGCTGATGGAGAATGGCTGATATTCAGAACCAAAAGAGCAAATGGCGAAGCGGTGGCGGTGAATGAAAAATCAGGTGTAATGGTTCAGGTTACAGAAGGTGGTTACACAGGGACTTTGTGTATGGCTCAAAAAAGCATGAAATTATACTTCATGCGAAAAGGTGAAGGCGATAAAATGCAAATTATAGAGGTAAATCTGGAAGCCGTTTTTAAAGACAGTCAGGCTGGAAAAATGAAACCAGTCTCTGCTTACGAAAGAATTTGCGGTGTAACAAATCCTGAGATGGGTGCTTCAGGCGATATGGCGCTGGATGCTGATGAAGAACGGATTTATTTCAGAATTGGAAAAGAGGAAGCGGGAAGACATCTCGATCCGAATGTTAAAATAGAAAAAAGTATCGGTCCGAGGAATATGGGTGCAGGACCGGGCGGAATCAGCAGTATGAATTTAAAAACAGGTGAATTTAAACATGTTGTTTCAGTATCATTTCAGGTTGGTCATATCCAGTCCAATATCTGGAATCCGGGAGAATTGGTTTTTTGTTGGGAAACAGGAGGGAAGTCACCTCAAAGAACCTGGACGGTTATGGCAGACGGAACAGGTCTAAGACCTTTGTATCCCGAATCTGATTTTGAATGGGTCACACATGAAGCGGTAATTTCTAAAGATGAAGTGGCAATAGCTATCATGGGACATCGAAAAATAGATATTCAGAAAGAAGCTCCCGTAGCAATTGCTGAAAATGGCGAAATCAGAAATCCGGTTAATCCCGGACAGGAAAGCAATTGGGGAAACACCGGAACCCGTGAAAAACCAACAGGCCTAGGAATTGTAAATCTTAGAACCAGAGAGATGATTATTGCCGGACAAACCAAAAGCGGCAGCGGATTATGGCATGTACACGGTTCTGCTGATGGACGTTGGGCAGTTGGTGATGACTTTTCCAGAAGTTTATATTTAATTGACCGAAATACAAACGAAATGATGCTGCTGACAACAGGGCATAAAACAACAGCAGCTGACCACGTTCATCCTACTTTTAATCGGGACGGAACGAAAATCCAGATCCAGTCGGCAATGCTTTCTGAGGATAATCGCACAATGAATATCTGCATTATAAACGTTCCAAAAGAGTGGCTGAAAAGGAAAATTAAATAATTAAGAGGTTGTTTTATAGAAGGAATAAAATCCTACTATTATATTTGAATACAACATTTACATAAATAACAGTGACTATAATTTATATTGATTCTAAATAAAAACCGATGAACGGTAAATTATAATGACTTATTTTGTATTTTAATATATATTTCGGCTAAATAGGAGAAGTTAATCTAATTTCTATGCTATTTGCTTTATGTTATTTGTTTGGAACTTATATTAAATCTAAATCAATTTATTATGGAATGCGTTACTGCTAAAGTTCAAATCACTCAAACTTTCAATGAAGTCAGAAATTTTTCTTACAAGAGAAAGAATGAACATGAAATTGTAAATTCTTTTCTAGATAAAATATTAGAACTTCAAGGAAAAATTACTGAGGATACAAATTTTGTTTTTTCGTTAGTTGAACGTTTTGAAAAGCTAAGCTGGATAGATGCTTCTAATCTTGACGAAGAGACTTTAATAGTACTTAATGATATAATATCTATTTCAAGAGACATACATCGTACTATGATAATGCGGTTTGTTTTTCTTAATAAAAATATGAGAGATATGGCATCATTGCATATCAAAGAATTTAAAATGTCAATAGATGATCTTAAGGAATCTATTAATGATTTAGAATACATACATTTCAGAATGCCTTATGATTCAAGATTTCAGGAAATAAACGAACGAATTCAATCACTATGATTGTATTCGCTACTCCCGAATTCAGAAAGGAATACGATAAACTTATTAAAAACAACTCTTATAAAGATTTTACTCAAGATATAATAAATTCTTATTTTGGAAAAGAATTTGATGTTTGTCTATCTGGAACCAGATTAAATGGTAATTCAATAAATCCTTTTATTAAAAAACGCATAAACGGATCAGGAGGCGGACGTCTTTATCTTCTGGCGGTTATTTCAAAGGAATCAATCTATTTTACTTTTTTAAGCCCTAAATCTGGTAGTCACGGAAGTGATAACCTTACGGATGAAAAAATAGCAGAACTTTTGGAAACTGTATATGATTGTATTAAAAAATCAGATTTGTTCACTGTAACTACTTCAGAAAATAATAGAGACCTAATTTTTACACCTTTTGTTGAGGAAGAAAATGTTTCTAAAAAGTTTATCGCAGAAGAAATCCGTTATTATTATGAATACGAACTTGAATGCATTTGGTGTCAGACAGCTGATAATGATCCTTGTATTGAAATCGGGGAATTGTTAAGCAAAGTAGGTACCACTCTTAAGGATGTTTATCCAAAAAAAGATTTTACATTTGATGTTTATTACAAAGAAGAGAATATTTCCAATACATCAACTTTTATTGTCGAAAACAAGATGATTAATGAAGATGCATATTCACAAATAAACATTGATCATTGTATTATGTCCTTACAAAATAATCTCTATAAAATAGAGCATGAATGGGAAGACGAAATTTTTAATAAAAAATACTTCGTGCTTGAATATAAAGAAAGTAATTAACAGTATAATTTAAAATAAACTCCGGCTTAATGAGCCGGAGTTTGCTTTAATAACACCTACTCGAGGTGTTATTAAATTCAAAGGTTTCCACAAACTGCGTAAGTTAAAAAGTTATATTTGTGTTTGTTATTTAATGATTTAAGTATATATATAGTGAATATCTATTTCACTTTATTTTGATTCGAATTAGGCTTTAATTCATCAGGACTGTCTTTAGTAAAAGTTTTAAATTGCTCTTTTGAAGGGTTCATAAAAATGTCGTTCAATACTTCAATACTTAAATTTTCTTTTGGATCAAAAGCATCAGAATTCATGTATTCCTGCAGTGAAATAAACAATTGTTTCGCAGCAGGTTTATTCACAACATCAGGTGCTAAATCAGCGCTGCTCACTATAATTTTTCCTTTTCCAACCTTGGCTTCAAAAACCAATGCTAATCTGCGGTTCATGAACCAGGTATCAATAGGCTGAACTAATGGACGGAAATCTGTCGGAAAATCTTCAAGGTTCATCACTTGTGAACGATTTTGAATTTCCCACCACTGCAAGTCACTATGAAAGCTGGTAGGGAAACTGCCAAAAGCAGGACTTTTATCCTGTATCAGCATTCCGGTAACATGTGGCGGACGCATTTTAAACCAGGAGGTATTCCAGAAAACAGGAAGAAAATGCATTTCTACTTCTTTTCCTTTTACTACTTTGCCGGATGCATTCAAAAATACTTTTCCACCGTTCTGCAAAACTTCTTTTGCTTTATCGTCTAAAGCAGTTGTGTAATATATTGGGGAAGTAATTTCCGAATTGCTTACCGGATAAATCCAAAAGTCCCAATCATTGATAAAAAGGGTATTATTGACTTTTACTTCAAGATTTAATTTAGACGCTTGTTTAATTTTATTTAATTCGAAAGTAAGGTTTCCAACGAAGATTCCGTTTCCGTTTTCGAAAGTTTTAGCATCGAAATTTCCTTCAGCAAGAAGAATTCCTTTTTCATTTTTGATAGTCCAGCTAATCACAGCATTTTCTAAAGAAGTTTTCCCGGAGTGAAAAAGTGCTATTTCGGCCTTTAAAATTTCGGTATTGGTGTAAACAAATTTCGGAACTTTCAACAACGGAACTGTTTCGTTGCAAAAACGTTTATATTCCTGTGCTGACGTATATCCTTTTTCCTGAAAAAAAGCATCTAAAACGCCCACTAAAGCCGTTCCCTGACCCGGAAAATCCTGTAATCCTAACGCCTGAAATCCTGCATATCCGGGAGTTCTCAACATTTTTTCAATTTCGTTTTTATAACACAGCACCTGAAGTTTTCCGGAAGCATTCAAAAAGTCTTTTGCCTGATCAGCCATATGGTGATCTTCAAGATCCTGTTTGAACATCTCGAAATTTTTAGCTCTGTAAACACCTTTGTATTTTGGAATTTCTTCAAAATTCGGGAAAACACAATACTGACCGATTTCATGCGCAACGAACGGCACTTTAAAAGGAGCAATTCCGGTACTGAAATCGGATTCTGTTTCAGGCATTTTATTCCAGTTTAAACCTCGTACACCACCACGCGACTGATATTCCGCATTTGGAACTACAGGCCAGCTTCCGCCAACGGACATTCCTGTATAAACTCTTCTTTCGTCTTTAGCTTTCCAGAAATCTACAAAGGCATTCAGATACTCTACCTGTTTACCTGCCGGCTCATTCCCGGCAGATAGCATCGTAAACGAAGCATAATTACCGTACTCTTTTGCCATTCTTGTAGTTTCATCATACAAAAACTGATCAATAGGCTGACCCAGTCCTATTTTTGGACCGTGGTTTGGCCAGCTCGGTCCTTCGGGCTGTAAATAGATTCCAGCCTTGTCAGCAGCAATAAAAGCGGCTTCAGGAGGACACCACGAATGAAAACGAACATGATTCAGACCATAAGACTTGATGGTTTTAAAAATTTTGTCCCATGCTTCTACAGTGGTTGCAGGATAACCAGTTAATGGAAATTCGCAGTTATGCACCGTTCCTCGGAGAAACACCGGAATATCGTTGATCAAAAACTGATTTCCTTTTATCTTGAATTCACGCATTCCAAACTGAACCTTTTTTTCTGATTTTATCCCTTTAGCATCTAGTTTTACTTCCAGGTGATACAATGCAGGATCAAATTCGTCCCAGGTAAGCATTCCTTTTCCAAAGGGAACCTCTACTTCTATGGTTTTGCTGTTAGAATTATTAACAGTTATTTTGGTGAAAACTTCTTTAGTCTGGTGAGATTTTAAAGTATTATAACTTTTTGCGAATAATGATAATTTTCCATCAAACTCATTTGTCGCACTATTATTTATAGTAACTTTTACACGTGCTTTTCTATTTTTTACATCTGGATAAATCTGAACATTATCAATATAAACCGGCGAAAATGACTCTAATGCTATTTTGCCAATAATTCCATTCCAGTTTCCCTGTGTATGATCCGTAATACTATGGGAGTCTGGACCTACATTTATTTTAGTGGTTCGGTTATCAATCCGAATAGAAATACGTTGTTTACCTGTAAGGAGAAAAGTACTTAAATCATAAACATGAGGAGCTACCAGCGAATTTTGCAGACCGACTTCTTTATCGTTTATCCAGACTCTTGTTTCTATATGTGCTCTTTCTAAGTGAAGAAGAATTCGTTTGCCTTTCCAGTTTGCAGGAACATCGACTTCCTTTTGATACCATGCAGCACCAACATAATGTTTTGCGGGTGTAAGCCAAAACGGGATGTGTATATTTCCAGGTTGACGGTATTTTTCTAATCTCGGAATAAAATAAAAAGAACTATCGTAGATAGAGCCTGTCCATTTTGTTTTGAGCGTGATATCATCTCCTTTCAGAAATTCGGCCATAGAACCTGGAAGTTTTATAACATCTTTGAGATTTCGGTTATACCACTTTTGGGTAATTCCTTCATCGTTTCGGTCAATTTCAAAATGCCAGTTGCCTTCCAGATTGATTTCATCATTTTTAAAACTGCTTAAAGTGAATAAAATAGTCAGTAATAAACAGATATAGCTGTATTTCTTTGTCATAAAAAGAATTTTATAAAAGTAAAAATAGCCTAATGGTCTAAAATTGTTATCCTGCAGCATCCTGTGTTTTTATTTAACAGTTATAACAGATAGTACAGGATACAAAAAAAATAAGAATAGAATAAATTTGATACATTCTGAATTAGAATCGTAAAAATGAATCGAAATAATTATTCTATTTTTAAATATTTAAGAAAAGAGATAATGACCATCGCACTATTGATGGTCATTGCCGTTTCATTTGCCCAACAGCCGGGAAAAATGGATGCAATCTATTCCGGAACTCCATGGTTTGATCAAAACGGAAAAATTGTAAGTGCTCATGGTGCGAATATTATAAAAGAAAAAAATACATTTTATTTGTTTGGAGAAATTCATACCGATACCAGCAATGCTTTTGCCGGTTTTAACTGTTATTCCTCCAAAGATTTGTATAACTGGAAATTTGAAAGCATTGCACTTCCATTGCAAAAATCAGGTAAACTGGGGCCAAATCGAGTTGGCGAAAGGGTGAAAGTGATGAAATGCCCTAAAACCGGAGAATTTATAATGTATATGCACGCTGATACTTTAACATATAAAGATCAGTTTGTTGGGTATGCAGTTTCCAAAAAGATAAAAGGTCCATATCAGTTTAAAGGTCCAGTTTTGTTTCAGGGCAGACCAATTAAAAAATGGGATATGGGAACTTTTCAGGATACGGATGGTTCAGGATATATTTTGGTTCACGGTGGGGAAATTTATAAGCTGAGTGATGATTATAAATCGGTTGTGGAGAAAATAAACGAAAATATTACATCCGGATTTGAGTCGCCTACCATGCTTAAAAAAGACGGTCTTTATTATTTTATCGGTTCACATTTAACGAGTTGGGAGAAAAACGATAATTATTATTACACAGCAAATTCGTTAAAAGGGCCGTGGCAATCCCAGGGATTAATCGCTCCCGAAGGGACATTGACCTGGAATTCACAATCTACTTTTGTTTTGCCAATTGATGGTTCGAAAGGGACAACCTATATGTTTATGGGAGACCGATGGTCATTTCCTAAACAGGCTTCATCGGCTACGTACGTTTGGCAGCCGCTAACAATTTCCAGAAGTTCATTATCGATTCCTGAGTACAAAGATAGCTGGCAGATTGATACCGTTACGGGACTTTCATCTATAGCAAAAAGTAATGAGGAAATTATTATAAATACTGATAAGCAGATTCAGTATAAAGGCAATTGGAAACAAACAGCGTTAGAAAGCAGATCTGATGAAAAAGATGCTTCGTTTACTATTAATTTTACCGGAGAGCAAATTGCTTTATATAGCGTAGTGGGTTCCGAAAATGGCTATGCAAAAGTGGTTTTGACCAATGAAAAAGGCAAGGTAATTGTAACAGCCCTTGTGGATATGTACAGTAAATTTTCAACAACAACACAAGTATTCAGATCTCCGATGCTGAAAAAAGGCAATTATAATTTAACCGTTTCTGTTACAGGAGAAAGACCAAACTGGTCGGATAAAAGAAAATCAAATTACGGAAGCACAGGATATTATATCTCTGTTAGCCAAATTAAGATAAAACCTCATAACATTTAAAAACCAAAAAGATACAATGAAAAGATTATTGACACTTGCAATCTGCATTTTGGGAATTTCCCCGTCTGCATTTTCTCAAAACTATAAAAACGATACATTTCCTGACGGAAGTGAAATAACCCCCTGGTTTAAGGATTATACCAAAATTCAACTGAAGGATTTAGGGAAACAGTACACAATTACAGATTTTGGCGTTGTAAAGGACAGTACCAAAATTCAGACAGTTGCGATTCAAAAAGTAATTGATAAAGCGGCAAAAGGCGGCGGAGGAGTAATTGTGATTCCAAAAGGGGTTTTCCTTAGTGGAGCTTTATTTTTTAAGCCTAAAACAAGTTTATATGTTACCGAAGGAGGAACTCTGAAAGGTTCTGACGATATTTCAAATTATCCGATCATGCCATCCAGAATGGAAGGTCAAAACCTGGATTATTTCCCGGCTTTGGTAAACGCTTATGGTGTAGATAATTTTTCGATTTCAGGAAAAGGAACAATCAACGGAAACGGTTACAAATATTATGAAGCTTTCTGGGCAAGACGCAAAATCAATCCAAAATGCACCAATTTAGAAGTTTCAAGACCGAGACTGGTTTTTGTATGGAACTCTAATAATGTACAATTTCAGGATGTAAAACTAATTAATTCAGGATTTTGGACGAATCATTTTTACAAATGTAATAATGTAAAACTACTTGATGTGTATATTTTTTCTCCACATAAAGAAATCAAAGCGCCTAGTACCGACGCGATTGACGTTGATATCTGTACCAATGTTTTGATAAAAGGCTGTTACATGTCCGTTAATGATGATGCGGTTGCTTTAAAAGGCGGAAAAGGTCCTTATGCAGATCAGGATAAAAACAACGGAGGAAATGCGAATATCATCATTGAAGACTGTACATACGGATTCTGCCATTCTGCTTTGACCAACGGAAGTGAGGCCATTCATAACCGAAATGTTATTATGCGTAATTCTACAATTGAAGGTGCAACCAGAATGCTTTGGTTAAAAATGAGACCGGATACTCCTCAAAGATATGAGTATATCAGGGTTGAAGATATTAAAGGGACAGCAAAAAACTGTCTGGTTGTTTTGGCATGGAAACAATTTTTTGACTTAAAAGGGCGTCCTGATATTCCATTGTCTTATGGAGATCACGTAACTTTAAAAAATATCGATATGAAATCAGATACGTTTTTTAATGTAGAAAAAGATCCAAATGTTCGTTTGTCTAATTTTACTTTTGAAAACCTGAATATCGAAGCTACAAAAACAGCTATTGATAAAAGTATTGTAGACGGAATTACTTTAAAAAATGTGCGTATAAACAAGCAGTTAGTTGAGTAATTTTTTATAATAATTTAAAGATACAGGGAGTTCAAAGTTGTAACATAATTTGTTGTAAACTTTGAACTTTTGTTTTTTAGAGATAAATATAATTTTAAAATGAATAAAAATTTATATGCCGGATTTTTTCTTTCGCTCATTTTTTTAAGCGTGAGTTCTTATAGCCAAAATAAAAATTCAGTTGATTTTTTAATTGCAGATGCAAATCAGTCAGCGTCGATTTTCATTGATAAAAATACCGATCCACTGATTCTTTGGGCTGTAAACGAACTGGCTGACGATGTAAAAGAAATAACTGGTAAAAGACCTGAAATAATTCCGGTTCAGACTATTTCGAAAAAAGGAATTTATATTGGGCAGTCTTCATCAGGTCTTTTTAAGTCGAAATCAAAAGATTTGTCTGATCAATGGGAGAAATTTTGGATTAAAAAAGAGAAAGAAAATCTTCTGGTTGCCGGAAGCGATGTTAGGGGAACAGTTTACGCTATTTTTGAAATTACAGAGCGTCTCGGGGTTTCTCCATGGAAATGGTGGGCAGATGTCAATCCAATAAAAAAGGAAAAACTAGCGTTGCAGCTTCCTCAAAAGGGAATTATTTCATCACCATCAGTGCAGTACAGAGGAATCTTTTTAAATGACGAAGACTGGGGTTTGGAACCCTGGGCTGAAAAAACATTCGAACCTGAAGTCGGAAACATCGGACCCAAAACCTACGAAAAGATTTTCCAGTTGTTATTGCGTTTAAAAGCCAATACGATTTGGCCGGCCATGCATCCGTCTACAAAAGGTTTTTTTACTCTTGCGGGGAATAAAGAAATGGCGCAGAAATACCATATGGTTATCGGTTCATCACACGCTGAGCCCATGCTTCGGAATAATGTTGATGAATGGAAACCTAAAATTCACGGTGACTATAATTATTTTACGAATAAAACCCAGGTCGATAAATATTGGCAGGATCGTTTAGACGAATTAAAATCAGCTAATAATGAAACCATTATGACCTTAGGCATGCGTGGTGTTCACGACAGCAAAATGGAAGGGGCAAAAGATTTGAAAGAATCCATCGATATGGTTGAAAAGATCATTTTGAATCAGCGTGAAATGCTTTCGAATACTTTTAAAAAACCTTTAAAAGAGATTCCACAGGCTTTTGTTCCATACAAAGAAGTATTAGAATTATACGATAACGGACTTAAAGTACCGGATGATATAACTTTAGTTTGGCCGGATGATAATTACGGTTATATTCGTCGTTTAAGTAACGAAGATGAGCAAAAAAGAGCAGGAGGGAGCGGAGTTTATTATCACATCAGCTATTGGGGACGCCCTCACGATTATCTTTGGTTAAGCACCACACAACCGGGTTTAATATGGTACGAAATGACCAAAGCATATGAAAATGGCGCTAAGAAAATGTGGATTGTAAATGTTGGGGATATAAAACCCGCGGAATACGATACAGAGCTTTTTCTGGATTTAGCCTGGGATATCAACAGTATAAAACATGATGGAGTCAATCAATATTTGAGAGATTGGCTAAAAAGGGAGTTTTCTCATCAAATTGGAGAATATTTAAGCCCTGTATTTGAAGAATATTACCGACTGGCATTTCTCAGAAAACCGGAATATATGGGCTGGAGTCAGACAGAACCCACAACGCAAATAAAACTATCAGATTTTACAGAAGAAGAATGCCTGGAAAGAATAAAAGCTTATAATAATTTAATTAATGAAACAGATATATGGCAAACAGCCGTTTCGGTAGATACTGGTCTACTTGTTCCGACTGTAAGAGATGATGCTTATTTTCAATTGATAACTTACCCAATTAAAGCAGCCGCTTATATGAATCATAAATTTCTATACTGGAACCTGGCTTGCAGAACTTCAGATGTAAATGAGAAGAAAAAATATGAATCACTATCGAATGAAGCCTACAATAAAATAAAAGAACTGACTGATTATTATAATGAAAAACTGAGCAACGGTAAATGGAATCATATGATGTCGATGCGCCCGAGAAACCTTCCTGTTTTCGATTCTATTAAAAAAGCCGATTTTTCAAAAGAAGTATCAGTTAAGGAAAACTCAAAAGCAATACAATTCATTAAGGCAAATCAGTTTATTTCTAAAAAAGACCCCAAAGAATACAAATGGAAAACCATTAACGGTTTAGGCTATAGCAATAATGCCATCACTTTATTTCCGTTAAAGCAAAAGTATTTTAAAACCGAAAAACCTTCCGTTTCGTATGAATTCGAAATTGAAAATGCGGGTAATTACGAAATAGAAATTCATTTATTGCCAACACATGCCAACAATTTTGATCATCAAATTGAAGTGCAATTAGATGGAAATAAAGCACAGTTATTTTCAATTAATACAAAAGACCGTGACAAAACCTGGAAAGAAAATGTATTGCGAAACAGTGCTATTGTAAAACTACCTGTTTCAAATGCCAATACAGGAAAACATACGATTACAATTAACGTAAATCAAACCGGAATTGTATTGGATTATATCAAAATAAATACTAAAATCTAAATTCATTGGACAAACGTCAGTTCGAGTGCTTTTTGTGCAGAGAAACGGAACAAAAAATGTATCGAGAACCGTTTTTAATGAAAATCGTCATCAAAAACTAATTATATCAACGGGTCTAAAATCTAAGTTGAATCAAATTTTAAAATGATAAAAAATATGAATACAAAAAAGCAATTGTTTATTGTATTATTGATCAGTTTTTCAATTTCATATAGTCAGAAAAATCAAAAGAGTTCAATAGAAAAACCGAACATCATTTTGATCATTGCTGATGATGCCGGATGGAATGACGTTGGGTATCACGGTTCAGTAATCAAAACGCCAAATATAGATTTTTTGGCTAAAAACGGGGTGGAACTGGATAGGTTTTATGTAAATCCAACCTGTTCTCCTTCGAGGGCAAGTTTGTTTACAGGAAAACCTGCAAGCCGTATGGGAATAGTGGCTCCAATAAGCGATAAAAGCCAGTTGAAACTCCCGGATTCAATTCCGACATTGCCAAAATTGCTCCATAAGAATAATTATCAGACCGCACTTATTGGCAAATGGCATCTGGGTTTACAGCCGAGCAGCGGCCCAAAAGCTTATGGTTTTGATTATTCGTACGGTTTTTTGCATGGGCAGCTGGATCAGTACTCGCACCTTTATAAAAATGGAGATAAAACCTGGCATCGAAATGGTGAATTTATTGAAGAAAAAGGTCATGTAACCGATTTAATTACGGATGAAGCCATCAAATGGATAACTGAAATCAGAGACACAAAGAAGAGTTTCTTTTTAGAAGTAGCGTACAGCGCCCCTCATTTCCCTTTACAGGAAGAACAAAAATGGAAAGATCCTTATATGAATTGTATTAAAGACAGTTCGCGCAGGGATTATGCGGCTGCCATGAGCCATATGGATAACAGTATCGGAATATTGCTTGAGAAGTTAAAACAGCAAAAACTGGATAAAAATACACTCATTATTTTTATGAGCGATAACGGAGCAATGAAAGATTGGGATTCAAAAAATGAATATAACGGCATTCATCCATCCAATACTACTCTTGGAGATAATACGCCTCTCAGGGACTGGAAAACATCGAATTATGAAGGTGCAATAAGAGTACCTTGTATTTTTTACTGGAAAGATCATTTAAATACGTTTAAAAACGAAAACTACATTTCAGTTATAGATTTATTGCCTGGTATTTTGTCTTTGGCTGGAGATAACAATCTGTCAAAAAGTATTGAAGGTAAAAATGTCTGGCCCTCAATTTCAGAAAATAAAGCAATAGCAGATCAGGAAATTTATGTTAGAGGCCATTTGCAGGAGTCGTTAATTAAAAAGCCATGGAAGATAATCAGAACCAGACATGCCAATACTCCGGCAGATTTAGAACTTTATAACATTGAAAAAGATCCTGAGGAAAAGAAAAATTTGATACAGGAAGAGAAATCTGTGGCCGAAAAAATGGGGATTGCTCTGGAAAATCAATTTAAAAAAGATGCTAAAAAGGTGAATTATGATAAAATAAAGTAGGTTTTACAGTTTCCGCCTGAAATATTATTTAAAAATATAAAGTTTTTATCTTTTGTAATCAGTTGGTTTTTAGGAGTGAAAGACATAAAAAAAATAATAGTAACTCAATCACGAAAAACTGTGATAATTTTAACACTAAACTTACGTTATCTATAGAGCAAACTTTTATTTTTGCCACTTAATTTAACATATATAAGCATGAAAGATCTATTAGTAAAAATCAACGCTGAATTAGAAGTATTCAAAACAGAATCTGAATCATTATCTGAAAAAGGTGTTAAAGCAGCAGGAGCAAGAGCACGTAAATCATCTTTAGAGATTGAAAAACTTTTAAAAGAGTTCAGAAAAGTTTCTATCGAAGAATCAAAAAAATAATATTCTTACTGAAAGAAAGAAACCTCGTCAACAGACGAGGTTTTTTTATGAATTAGCATTGCGTGATAATTATTTCTTGTTCTTTACTTTTTAGTCTGATTGTATTTGTCTTTCCAGATTTTCTTCCATTTTTCAAGCCATTCCTGCTGTTTTTCTTTTTTGACAAAAGGCTGGTCTTTTGCAGGATATATCATTCCGTCCGCAGTAAATGAAGCTTTTATAAATCCGATTTTTTCACGAAAGTGGGACTGACTGTCATTACCAAAATAACTGGACCACCAATCACCGTTTTTATCTTTAAAAAATCCTGTTCCACCACCACACGGAATTGATTCATGGCGTTTTACATAAGGCCCGTAAATATTGTCAGATATGGCAATGCAGGTTGAATATCGTCCTTCGTAATCGTCAGCCGCACCCAGATAATATTTTCCGTTTCGTTTAAAGAGTACAGCTCCTTCGTGTCCAAGATCATTCATGCCTCGGCGGCTGCATTTTTCGGCGTGATGAGCAGGATCGTGATCGGGTTCTGTAAAATCTATTTTTTTGAAAGGTGCTGCAAATCCGCTTAAATCATCTTTGAGCAAAGCAATTTCTTTTCCGGCTCCGTATGTGAAATATACTTTCCCGTCAGTGTCTTCAAACAATGTTGGGTCGATTCCGGATACAATAGAGCCTTTTTCTGTAAAAGCACTAACATAAGGACCTTCCGGTTTTCCGGTTGAGCTTTTAAGTATTCCGATACCATCGGGACACATACTAAAACAGATGTAATAATTTTTTTTGATATAATGAATTTCAGGAGCCCAGACTGCTCTGACCGCTTGCCGTGGGTGTTTACGCCATTCTTTTACCCATTCTTCTGCTTCTTTGTCAATATCCCAAACGAGTCCAAGGTATGTCCATTTTCTAAGGTCAGGGGATTTCCAGAGTTCAACACCTTTAGTAAATCCCCAGATATTATCACCTGAAGAGCCTGTCAGGTAATAATTTCCATCGTGACCAAGTGTTACTACTCCATCACGCAAATGTAGTTCTATAGCGGGAAGGATAGGAGGTACGAGACCTTTTTCTACAGCAGTTCCTTTTGCTTTGCCCTGAAATTTAAGGTTGTATTCAGGTCTTGGGTGTGGACCCTCATAATAAACACCATCAGTTCCGCTACGCCATCCGCCAAGTCCGTCGCCTTGTACCGGAACCCCCGGACCGCTTACTGACTGATATTTTAATGCCCAATCTTTTTCTGATTGTGGTGCAACATATTTTTCCTGAGCAAAACCATTTGCCGAAAAAATAATACCTGCTAATGTCAGGAAAACGCCTTTCGAATTTAAAAATGCCTTTTTGTTAGAGAAAATCATATGACAATATTTATATCGTTAGTAAAGTTGATTATACTATAAAACAAAAAAATCATGATTTAGATTCAAGTTCTGATGCAAATCATGATTTCAAAAATGTCAAAATCTGTATTTCATAATGATATTTATTTGGAGGTAATTTCAATGTATTCCCTTAGTCCGCAATCTTTCATTTTTTTGAGACTTTCTGCTACTGTCAGCGCATTAAAAGCCGCACCTTCAGCTCCTGTGTGAGTATGATCTTTAGGGAAAAACTTTTTTACCTTCTCTTTGCCTAAGGCTTCATATTTTTGAGCTACAATTTCGTTCAGGTCAATATAAAAAGCTTTTTCTCTTTCGGCTGCTATTTTCGACCAGTTTCCATAAGTGTCAGTTCTGCGTTCTACTTTGTCATTCGGCCATTCATTTCGTGGCGTCTGGCTTAAAACAATAGGTATTGCACCTTTTTCTTTGCTTTCTCTAATGAATTTTTGCATGTACCAGCCAAAAGTATGCACCGTTTCGGTTAAGCTGTCACGGACTACCTGCTGTGTTTCGTCACCGTTTCCTTTTAATGATCCTCTGAATTTTTCTTTGTCAACAGCTCCGGCATCGTTATGACCAAACTGAATCATCACAAAATCCCCTGGCTTTAACTGATTTTTTACAGCATCCCACAAACCTTCTTTTTCAAATGTTCTCGTACTTCTTCCTCCACGAGCCTTATTGATTACTTCAATTCTGGTAGTGTCACAATATTTCGGAAAAGCAACTCCCCAGCCAACAGCATTTTCATTATTATTGCTTGCCATAGTCGAATCGCCGATTAAGTATACTTTTTTCTTTGCCGGAAGTACAATTTTCGGGTTTTTTAAAATGTAATTTTTTAAAGAGTTTTTACTTGTTTTTAGTTCATTGGTAATTAATGAAGCAGCCAGTACAGCACCTTTTGCAGAGGGATGTGTATGATCTTTTTTGTAGAAATAAGTGCCGGTCACTCTCTGTTCGCCCAGCTTTTCCATTTCTACAGCCATTTTTTCATTCAGATTGATAAAAGTTACTTTTTCTTTTTCAGCAATTTGTTTAGCCCATAAGCCGTATGATTTGTCGTTGCGGGGTACTTTTCCTTCCTTCCAGTCGTTTCGTGGAATAGGCGAACAGATAATAGGAATAGCCCCTTTTGATTTGGCTTCCTGAACTACTTTCTGAATGTACCAGCCGTAGGTATGTACCGTTTCATGCTTTTTGGTAAGCATGTTGTCGATTTCCTGCGTTTCGTTTCCGATTCCTTTGATTGTTCCTCTGGCGCGAAGCGTATCGTTTAAAGGGCCATCATCATTATGTCCAAACTGAATCAGGACATAATCTCCTTTTTTTAGTTTGTTCAAAACAGCCGTCCACAAACCTTTATCCTGAAAAGTCCTGCTGCTGGTTCCTCCTAGAGCATGATTTTCGATTCTGACTTTCGTAGTATCCAAAAACTGCCCAATATAATCTCCCCAGCCCCAAAGTCCGCCGGATCCGTCGCCGCGTCCGTTTTTTACGGTGGAGTCGCCTACGGTGTAAACGGTAGGTTTATTGTTTTGTTTTGGAGTAAAATTGAAAAATAAAACTGTCAGACATAAGACAGAAAGTATTTTGATTGATTTCATATGTGTGAAATGTGTTTTGTGAAATGTAAAATGTATTTTTTGTATTGTTTAATTCCATCTAGTTTGTCATTCTGAGGAACGAAGAATCTTCGCAAGTAACTCTACAAAGATTGACAATCGGAGTGGATAAACTACCGGAGATTGCTTCGCCAGTTCGTTATCACTTGTGTCTTCGTTCCTCAGAATGACAAAACTATGAGAATAGATTATAGACAAAGAGCAAAAACCTGAAACCTGAAACAACCCAAACCTGAAACAAAAAATCTACTTCCTAAAATCAAACCATAAATTCATTTTGATTCCGTCGTCACCGCTTTTAATTCTGATGTTGGTTGCCTGGCTTTCTGGTCCCTGATGTTCCAAAGGTTTGAAATCTCTCATAGCCGGAATTTCATACATAAATGAAATATCTCCTTCCGGAAAGGCTGGCTGCGGATAACTTCCTGCGAAACCATTTTTAGGTAAGTCCGGAGTGAATAATCTCAAAAACAAATTATCAGATTCACTGAAAACTTTGAACGATGAAGCTCCTGCTTTTAAATTTGCACCTAATAAATTGGCATGATATCCTTTGAATTCAGGATAAATCAGGTTTTCAAAACTTTCTCCGGTTATGGTGGTGTTGTAATCTTTCTCCCAGATGCCGAAAGTAGTTCCTTTTAATCTGTTTTTCCAGACATGGTACGGACCTTTTCCAAACCATTTGATTCCGGTTACGTCTTTCTCAGGAAAACTGAAAGTGACACCCCATGAGTTTATTTTATCTTCAAAAAAAGCACCGTCAAAACCTTCTCCTCCAGAGGCATTTTTAAGAGCAATCAATTCCATTTTAAACCTTCCGTCCGGTTCCATAATCCATTTGATGGAAGATAAACCTCCAGTATACGTTACTGTACAAACCGCTTTATCACCTTCCTGTGAAACCTGAATGTCTTTTAATTTGGCTTTCATTCCGATTGGTCTTGGACCATTTGTTAACGGAATTGTATTGGTTCCGTTTTTAACCGAAGTAATTTCTCCGGTTGCAGCATCTAAAACAACTGTAACATCATTTCCTCTTAAGGTAATTTCATTTCCGGTTTTTACACCAGAAGCTTTTGCTTTTGTATTTTGAACCGCTAAAAATTTAGCAGCATAATATTTCGCTTTATGAATTGGCCACGTCCAGGTATAAATTTCTTTATTGAACTGATCGTAAGCCGAAATGGATAAAATATCTCCTTCTGCCAGATTGTTTGGAACAGCAAATTGAATTTTACGTGTTTCACCCGGATCAATGCTCGGAATTTCAATTTTACCTGAACTGATTTCCTTTGAAGTTCCATTAGTATATAAAACATCATTATCAGATTTTAGGACTTTAAATTCCATTTTGCAGGAATTCAGATTACTGAAAAGATAGTCATTTGTAATTAAAAAAGAACCATCAAAATCTGCATTTACCTGTTTTGGCTGAAACTGAATTGGTGACCAGACTTCTTTTACGGTATAGTAGCTTCCTTCTCTTTCACGGTGTGGTCCTAAAATTCCATCAGCTGCTAAAGAACCTTTTGAGTCAAATTTAGCATCTCCTTTCCAGTCTGAACGGAAAACTGCTTCGTCCAGCATCGCCCACATGAATCCTCCTGCAAAAAGCGGACTTTGTTTGTATCTGGTCCAAAAATCTTCAAGAGCAGCTCCGTGTCCATTATCATAGGTTCCGTGCATGAATTCGGTTGGGAAAAATACATTTTCTCCCGCATTAAAACGATGCATTCCCGTTAAATAAGTCGGGTAGTGGTGCGTGTCCCAGCCATTAAAATCAGCCCACGGGTGAATTACGATTCTTTTTTGTGGGTCATTATCTTCAAAAACTTTATCCACGTTGTAATTCCATCCGCCTTCGTTACCATTATCCCAGATTATTACGGACGGGTGATTTACATCACGAACCACCATTTCAGTAACTAATTTAGTTCCGGTTTCCGTATCATAAGAGTTTTGCCAGCCTGCCAGTTCATTCAGAACAAAAAGTCCTAAAGAGTCACAAACTTCCAGAAAGTGCTCATCAGGCGGATAGTGTCCGCGAACGGCATTCATGTTCATGTCTTTCAGTAATTTTCCATCCAGTTCGCTGATGCGTTTGCTGGTGCTTCGTCCGCCTTCAGGCCAGAAAGAATGACGGTTGATTCCTTTCATGACGATTTTAGTACCGTTTACATAGATTCCGTCTTGTTTTTTAAATTCTAAAGTTCTGAAACCAATTCGCTTGTCATACGTATGCACGACGTTTCCGTTTTGTTTTAAAACTAATTCTAAATCATATAAATTAGGACTTTCCGGATTCCACGGTTTAATGTTTTTCCACTGCGCAGCAATTGATTCCTTAGTACTTTTGGCTTTTATCGGAAAAGTAAAGGTTTCGAATTTTTCTCCTTTTAATCCTTTTAGAGTAGCTTCTAAAACAGCATTTTTAGAAACATTTTTAAGGTTTAAATCAACAGTAATTGAACCGTCCATTTTTGGATTTACAGCAATATGCTGGATATGGGTTTTAGGGGAAACTTCTAACCATACCGGACGATAAATTCCGCCAAACAGCCACCAATCCGCCCTTCTTTCGGCTGCATTTACAGATTTATTGGCAGAATGTTTCCAGACATGAACTTCCAACGTATTTTTAGATCCGAATTTTAATAAAGAAGTAATATCATATTTAAATTCATAAAAACCACCCTGATGGATCGCTCCGGCAAGTTTTCCGTTTACTTTTACTTCGGTATCCGTCATGGCTCCGCCAAATACGATCTGAACCACTTTATCTTTATAGTCGGCTGGAACTTCAAATTCAAACTTATACAAACCTTCTTCTTTGCTTGGTTCTTTTTGGTTTAGTTCTTTATACCACCTTCCATAGGTATATTCTCCAAAACCTTCCAATTCCCATTGAGAAGGAACATTTATTTTAGACCATTTTTGGCTATTATTGCCTCCGGTACAAAAGAAATCCCATTGTACAGGATGTTCAAAATCTTTTCCGGAAAGATAAACTTTATCCGTTTGCTGTGCGGCGCTATTTTGATAAGAAAGTAAGGCAATGGCAGCGATTGTAAAGTTCTGAATGGTGTTTTTTAGTAACATAAATAAGTTTTTCTATAATGGTTTAGTTACCATCTGGTTTAGTAATTTCAAATCGGTTACTCAAAGGAAGTGTCCAGTTCGAAATATAATTTGGTTTTTTAGGATTGTAATATGGAACTTCTTTTTGAATTTGCTTTTTTAGCGGAATATCAATTTCACGAATTCCTTTCAAAACACAAAGCGCAATTTCATTTGCTCCAAAACTATTAAAATGAGTGTTATCCTCCAAAGCTTTTACCTGTCCCGGAAAAGTATTGGCGGGATATTGTACAAAAGCCTTTCTGGAAGGTTCATCGCCCCAGGTTTCGTATAATTCGGTTGTTATTTTTGTAATGTCAATAAGCGCTACATTGTTTTTTTCTGCAACAGTTCGCATGGCAGCAGGAAAATCACCATGTGTTTCTTTTAAAGTTCCGTTTTCATTGAAAGCGCGTCTTTGTGTTGGTGTTACCAAAACCGGAATTGCTCCTTTGTCTTTGGCCGACTGAACAAATTCGGCTAAAAGAGTTGAATAAGAACCCCACGCGCCATTCCCTTCTCCTTTAATCTTTTCGTCATTATGTCCAAATTCTACAAACAGATAATCTCCTTTTTTAATGAGTGAAAGAATCTTTTTTAAACGATTTCCACCTTTGAAAGAACTTAGCGCCGAACCTGAAACCGCATAATTGGCAACTACAACGCTATTGTCAAAATAATTGGTTATAAATTGTCCCCAAGAAGCCCATGGTTCCACATCCTGATCGGTAACGGTTGAATCTCCTGCTAAATAAACTACAGTTAAATTGTCTTTTGGAGTAATTTTTATGCTCTGAATTGCTACATCTCCTAAAAACTCCAGTGTAAGTTTATCATCCCAGTTCAGGATATCTTTTTCCCTGTCTTTAAGGGAAACATTTTGAGTATCATCAATTTTTGGAGTTCTGATATTTACATTAAAAATTTTGGTTATCGTTTTGCCTTTTTGTATCGAAAGCTGATTCAGCATTAACCTTCGTGATTCGGCTTTAATGGTAACATTGGTTTGTTTTTCAGAACTTCCCATCACCACTTCAATCTGATAATTTCCTTCGGGAATTTTTACAGAAAAATATGTTGGTTTAACTGTAGAAAATGTATTAGAATTGATTGTTGCATTCGAAGCCGAATTCATATCGAAACCATAGCCTGTTGTAGTATTATAGGTCAGGGCGGTATTTATAGAAATTCCTTTTGTATTTTTCAGTGTATTCCCAAAATAAAACAATTTACTGTCAATGTTTTTCTGAGGTATTATTTTTTCATAAGAACTATTGTTCAGGGCGAGCAGGTTCAACTGCAAGGCAAAACAAAAAATAGCACAAAGAGAAGTTTTAACGTTTATCAAAGTTTTTCTATTTAAATTATTGTATTTTCAAAACTAACGGTTACTTATTTATATAGTATCCTGTACTATGATGTTAAAAAAATGAAAGAATATAAATTATGATATTAAAATAAATCAGGTAGGTACAGGATGCAATACCTTAAAAAAACAAAGAAATTGCAATTAAATTATCAACATTTTTTATGCATTTGATAATGATTAAGTGCCCTCTGATTCTCAAATTTTATGAAAACCAAAAACAATACCATTCACACACTCATTGGCTTATTATTGCTGTGCCCTGCGCTAATTATTGGTCAGGAAACCCAGCGCAAAATACATTATGTTCCCGAGGGAAATAGTTTTGTTTTGAAAAACGGTACCCGAAAATTCAACCGAGCACTTTACGGATCAAACACTGGTTTTAGAGTCGAAACCGGAGACTTACCTGAATTTGCGATGTATATGCCGGGAATGGGAGGTAACTTGAAATTTGGTTTAATAAATGGTAAAGAAAGCAAATGGATTACTGAAGCATCAAAAATCAGTACAAAATATGTATTAGGAACGATGCAATACGAAATTCAGGATCCAATTTTAGGTAACGGAAAACTGATTGTAAAGGTTGTTGCCTTAAAAGAAAAAGAAGGTTTTATTGTAAAGATGTATGGTGAAAATGTATCGAAAAAAGTAAATTTAGTTTGGGCTTACGGCGGAGCAACCGGTAAAAAATTCAGTCGTGACGGAGATATTGGTGCTGATCCTGAGTCTGTGTTTTATCTGCAGCCTGAATATTGTACCAATAACAAATATACTTTAAAAAAGCATTCTTTTCTTTTGGAATATGGTTCTGAAACCAATAAACAAAAAACGGGCAACAATAAAAGTATTATAGGATATTTTCCGGGTTCTGATATAAAGCTGGCGAATCCAAAACAGCAAAAAACACCTTTTGAATTATACAGTTCAAATCCTGAAAATCTGAATCTTATCACAGGAAAAAATGCTATTTCTAAAAATGAATTGTACTGGCTTTTTGCTAGTGAAGATTTAAAGACCGATGTTTCTCAAAAAGTAATATCACAGTTGTATGATAAATCGGTTCAGGAAACACATCTTTTGGCGAATAGAGTAAAAGTTACCACACCGGACCCATACATTAATACGTTAGGTTCAGCTCTTTCGATTGCAGCTGACGGAATCTGGGAAAGTCCCGCTTACCTTCACGGCGCAATCGCATGGCGTATGTACCTGAATGCTTGGAGAGGTGCTTATACAGCAGATCCATTAGGATGGCATGATCGTGCGAAAACGCATTTTACTAGTTATAGCAAATCACAAGTGACAACTCCTGAAAGTGGTCCTATAGTTTTGGATACGGTTCGTAATTTTGCCCGCCAGAAAGAAGTCTTGGGAACCTCTATGTTCAGCAGCGGTTACATCAGCCGTAATCCGAACAAAAATACGGTTGCACATCATTATGATATGAATCTGGTATTTTTCGATCAGATGCTGAGGCATTTTAAATGGACAGGAGATACCTCGTTCATGAAAGAAATGTGGCCCACGATTCAAAGGCATTTAAACTGGGAAAAAAGAAATTTTGACCCGGATAATGACGGACTTTATGATGCTTATGCGACCATCTGGGCAAGTGATGCGTTGCAATACAGCGGCGGCGGCGTGATCCATTCTTCAGCTTATAATTTTTATGCGAACAAAACGGTTGCTGAAGTAGCCAAAAAGATTCAGCAGAATGAAAAGCTGTTTACAAATGAGGCTGATAAAATCCTGAAAGCTTCAAAAGAGCAGCTCTGGATTCCGAAAAAAGGAATTTTTGCTGAATATAAAGATGCTCTCGGAAACAGATTATTGCATGACGTTCCGGGTGTTTGGAGTATTTACCACACTATTGATTCCGAATTATCGAATCCTTTTGAAAGTTATCAGATGCTTTCTTACGTTGATAATCAGATTCCACATATCCCAATTTCGGCTGAAGGACTTGATAAAACCGATCTTTATATGATCAGTACAACAAACTGGCAGCCTTACACCTGGTCGATCAATAATGTGGCTTTGGCGGAACAGTTACATACTTCATTGGCTTTCTGGCAGGGCGGACAATCTGAAAAAGCATTTAAAATGTGGGAAAGTGCTTTAGTAGAAAGTATGTATTTGGGTGCTTCTCCGGGCGGTTTTGAACAGCTGATGTATCAGGATGCCATAAGAGGCGAATTATATCGTGATTTTGCGGATCCAATCGGAATGGCGTCGAGAACTTTGGTCGAAGGGCTTTTCGGAATCCAGCCGGATGCTTTGGCTGAAGTACTGACGATTCAACCGGGATTCCCTTCAAAATGGGATCATGCCGCTTTAGACATTCCGGATATTGTAGTTGATTTTAAAAGAGAAAACAAAACCGATTCGTATCGCATAAAAAATCAGTTTTCAGCAAAAATGAACCTAAAACTGATTGTAAATGCACCTTTTGACGGAATCGAGAATATAACGGTTAATGGAAAATCAGTTAGCTGGAAAAATATTCCGGAAAGTATCGGTAATCCAAAAATTGCAATCGAAGTACCTTATAATACTTCGTATGATATGAAAATTAACTGGAAAGGAGAAGCCTTTGAAGAAATACAATCTATAAAGTCTTTGACAGCAGGAGAGTCTTTCAATATAAAAACAGCTAAGGCAGAAATTGTTTCGATTTATGATCCGCAATCAGTTTTGAGCGAAGTTTCAAAAACTAATAAATCGTATCAGGCAATTGTATACGGCAACAATATCAAAACTTTTTTCATTCAGTTGAAACAGGGGGATGTAACGTGGTGGCAAGCTATTGATTTGGATTTAAAATCTAAAATTGAATCAGAAAGTATTCAGCTAAAAAATAATAATATTGAGATTTCGCTGAAGAATAATTCAGAAAACAAAATTGAAGGAAATATAGTTTTTGATACTTCCGCGAAAGATACTCAGCAAAAGATTTCGCTAGGTGTCAATCAGAAAGAAACGGTTGTTATTCCGTTTCAACAGTTAGTTCCAGGAACCAATAAATTGTCTGTTAATACTGGCTCAAATGTAATTAAAGAAGTAACTTTTACAAACTGGGATATTCCGTTTAATAACTCAAAAAAGCAGGAATCAGTTTTGCTTTCTTCTTTTTTTAATTCGAAAGTCACAGATGTTTTTAACGAAAAGTACTTGTCTCCAAGACCGCAAACGGTAACTTTACAGCTTCCGACAAACGGAATCGGAAATTGGTGTTATCCAAATGTTTCGGTAAAGCTGGATGATTCAGGATTGCGTGAAAAAGCCAAATTGAATGGAGAAATCACTACTCCAGAAGGAGTTACATTTAAAACACCTTCTGATATAAATTCAAAAAACATTATTTTTACTTCACAATGGGATAATTTTCCTAAAAGTGTAATTATTCCTTTAAGCGGAAAAGCATCTCACATTTATTTTATGGTTGCCGGAACAACAAATCCAATGCAAAGCCGTATTGTAAATGGTGAAATCGAAGTAAATTATACAGACGGAACTTCGGAAGTTTTACAGTTGAAAAACCCTGAAAACTGGTGGCCAATCGAGCAGGATTATTTTGTTGATGGATTGGCGTTTACAACAGATGCTCCAAAACCTCCAAGAGTTTATTTGAAATCGGGAGAAGTATCAAGAACTTTTAAGGATTTTACAACTATAAAAGGATATTCCAGTTTTGGAATTGATGGTGGAGCAGGAACTATTTTGGATTTGCCTTTAAACAAAAATAAAACCTTAAAAAGTCTTACCCTTAAAACCATTGCCAATGATGTGGTAATTGGTCTGATGAGTGCTACTTTAATTAGATAATGTGACAATTTGAAAATTAGATAATTTGGTAATAACAATTTCAAAAATCAATTTCAATGTCAATTCAATAATAAAATTTTAAAACTGCAATATGAAAAAATTACTTTCTGTATCCTTTTTGGTGTTCTCTTTTTCTGTTTTTTCACAACAAAAAATAGACAGGAAAGCATTGGTAACAAGGCATAATGTTCAAATTACCGCAATAGATACTTTAGCTTCTCTAACTATTGGGAATGGAACTTTTGCTTTTACGGTTGATGCAACCGGATTGCAGAGTTTCCCTGAAAAATACCAAAACGGAGTTCCGTTGGGAACACAGTCGGAATGGGGCTGGGACAGTTATAAAAATACAGAGAATTATAAGTTTTCTGAAACTTTGAGAGATGTAGATCAGTATGGTCGTAAAATTTCATATTCAACACAAATTAAAGAACCTGCACGAAAAAAAGAAGCGGTTGAATGGTTTCGCCAGAACCCTCATTTATTGCAGTTGGGAAATATAGGTTTTGAAATTACTAAAAAAGATGGCAGTTTGGTAAAACCGGAAGATATTAAAGCCATTAATCAAAAGCTGGATTTATGGACAGGAAAAATTGAGAGCTATTTTGAGGTGGAGGGCATTTCCGTGAAAGTGATAACGGCCTGCGATCAGACTAAAGATGCTGTAGGTTTTAAAGTAGAATCGGATTTAATTCAGCAAGGGCGTCTGAAAATTCGTGTCCGAATCCCTTTTCCAACAGGACTATGGGGTGATATGGGTACGAAATGGGAAGAAAAACAAGATGTTGCTATTTCAAATGTTGCTATTGCGGGGACTGAAATGGGAAAAAAATGGGGAGGAAAGCAGGATTATAAAAGCAATCTGAAAATCAAAAACAAATCAGAAGCTACCATTACACACATAATGGACAGTATTTCGTATGATATTAATCTGAAATGGAAAGGCACTGCATCGATCAAAGAAAAAGCAAAACATTATTTTGTTGTAGAACCTTCAAAAGGCAATAAAATCGAATTGAGTTGTTCGTTCATTCAAACGGATAAAAACAAATCTGTTAATCCTTCTTTTGAAGCAATTGAAAAAAGCAGTATTGCTGGTTGGGAATCCTTTTGGAAAAGCGGAGCGGCAGTTGATTTTTCTGGAAGTACAGATAAACGTGCACATGAATTGGAGCGCCGTGTGATTCTTTCACAATACCTTACCAAATTGCAGTGTACCGGAAAAGTTCCGCCACAGGAAACCGGTTTGACTTATAACAGCTGGTTCGGGAAACCACACTTAGAAATGCATTGGTGGCACGGAGTACATTTTGCGCTTTGGGACAGACCGGAATTACTGGAGAAAAGCCTTCCGTGGTATCAAAGAGTTTTTGAAAAAGCTAAAAATATAGCCAAAAGACAAGGTTTTGAAGGGGCAAGATGGCAAAAAATGACAGATTACGATGGTAATGAAAGTCCGTCTTCTGTGGGGGCATTCCTGATTTGGCAGCAACCGCATTTCATTACTTATGCCGATTTGATTTATCAGGCAAAACCAACAGATGCAACTTTAAATTTATACAGCGAACGTGTTTTTGCAACGGCTGATTTTATGGCTTCATTTGCTCATTACGACAATAAAAACGATCGTTACGTTTTAGGGCCAGGCGTGATTCCGGCACAGGAAAGATTCAAAGCCATCGAAACTTTTAATCCAACGTATGAATTGGCATATTGGAATTGGGCTTTAAAAACTGCTATTAACTGGAAGAAAAAACTAAACCAGAAAGTTCCTGAGAAGTGGGAAACCGTTTTGGCAAAATTATCGCCTTTACCAATTGCTAAAGATGTTTATCTGGCAACAGAAAGCGCAACAGACTCCTACACCAATCCTGAGTTTAAGACAGATCATCCATCGGTTTTAGGAACTTACGGAATGCTTCCGGAGACTTCTCTTCTGGATAAAAAAATCATGAAAAATACTTTCAATTTAGTTTGGGATACCTGGTCTTGGGATAAAACATGGGGATGGGATTTTCCGATGACAGCGATGTCTGCAGCCCGTTTACAAATGCCGGAAAAAGCAATTGATGCGCTTTTTATGAATGTAGTAACCAATACCTATCTGAAAAACGGTCACAATTATCAGTCGCCAAGGTTGACTCTTTATCTTCCTGGTAATGGTGGTTTGTTGACAGCTGTTGCGATGATGTGCGCAGGCTGGGAGGGAAATACAATCGAGAATCCGGGGTTTCCTAAAGACGGTTCTTGGAAAGTTAGAAGTGAAGGATTTAAGAAGATGTTTTAAGTTTTTGAATATATAAACTGCTAAGAATCTGAGGAGCTAAGTTTTACCATAGCAAAGCTTAGTTTGTAAGCTTAGTTATGTCATTTCGACGAAAGGAGAAATCACACACGTAACTCTACAAAGATTGACCATTTCTTTGCGGAATTGCTAGTGTGATTTCTCCTTTCGTCGAAATGACAAACTGTATCGCAAAAAAAAAAATTAAAGATCTGTTTAAATCTTTTTAAATCTGCGTGAAATTCTACTGTTAAACCTTGACTCCTAAAACCAGTCTAAACATCAAACTTTACCAACTAAAACCAAATTATGAAAAATAAAATTTTATTACTGTTATTCTTTTTGTCAGGTTCAATTTTACTTGCCCAAAGACAAATGGAAAGTTTAGACCGTGGTGTAATTGCTATAAAATACAAAAACCAGTTTTTTATCAGCTGGCGTGTTTTAGGGACTGATGCTGATGATCTGGCTTTTAATTTATATCGAAAAAGTGATTCTCAGAAAGCAGTAAAATTAAATGCCAAACCCATAACCGGAGCCACAAATTTTCTTGATACCAAGGCCAATGAGAAAGAAGAAAACACCTGGTTTGTAAAAATGGTTTTAAAAGGAAAAGAAACAGATGCAAAAGGGAGTTTTACAATTCCGGCTTCAAGTCCTGATAAAAATTATTTGTCTATAGCTATAAAACCGGTTGACGGCTATATTCCGAATGATCTTTCGACTGGTGATTTAGATGGTGACGGAAAGTATGATTTAATAGTTCACATGACCGGAAAAGGACATGATAATTCGCATACAGGTATTACAGATCCGCCTATTTTTCAGGCGTATACTTTAGAAGGGAGATTTTTATGGCAGATCAGTTTAGGTAAAAACATTCGGGAAGGAGCGCATTATACACAATTTATGGTCTATGATCTGGATGGTGACGGAATATCTGAACTGGTTTGCAAAACGGCTGATGGAACAACAGACAGTCAGGGTAATGTGGTTGGAGATGTTTCAAAAGACTGGGTGGAAAGAGACCCAAAATCTCCGATTTACGGAAAAATTTTAAAAGGCCCTGAATACCTTTCTGTTTTTGACGGAAGAACCGGAAAGTTAGTTACAACCACAGATTATATTCCCGATAGAGGTGATTTGGCAGGCTGGGGCGGACATGGCGGAAGCGGAGGAAATGACACCAAAGGAAACAGAATTGATCGTTTTACAGCTTGTATTGCATACTTGGACGGAATTCATCCAAGTGTAGTAATGTGCCGCGGCTATTACGGAAGAACTGTCTTGGCGGCTTTCGACTTTAAAAATAAAAAACTGACTTCAAAATGGGTTTTTGACAGTAAAGATGCTGAAAATCCGTATTCAGGAATGGGCAACCACGGACTTACGGTTGCTGACGTTGATAACGATGGCAAAGATGAAATTGTTTATGGATCAATGTGTGTTGATGATAACGGAAAAGGCTTATATACAACAGGTTTCAGACATGGAGATGCTTTACACGTTTCGGATCTGGATCCGGAAGTTCCAGGTTTGGAAGCTTTTGGAATTCATGAAATTGAAAATAAAACGACAGGTCCGGGTGTAGCTGTATTTTCAGCCGCTGACGGAAAAGTTCTGTTTACCGATTCCCTTAATGAAGATGTTGGGCGTGGCGTAGCAGATAATATCGATCCTACCCTAAAAGGAGCGCAATGCTGGTGGTCAGGTTCTCCTTTTTTATATGATATGAAAGGAAACAAAATAGGCGATGCACCAAAATCAATTAACTTCCTTATTTACTGGGATGGCGATACTTCAAGAGAGCTCCTGAATTCTAATTATATTGATAAATATGGTAAAGGAAGATTATTTACTGCAACCGGAGCAGTTTCCAATAATGGAACAAAATCGACTCCGGCACTTTCTGCAGATCTGATTGGCGACTGGAGGGAAGAGCTGATTTTAAGAAGCGAAGACAATACCGAATTACGAATTTACTCAACGACAATTCCAACTGATATAAGGCAGTATACTTTGATGCATGATCCTCAATACAGATTGAGTATTGTCTGGCAAAATGTAGGGTATAACCAGCCTCCTCATACCGGATTTTATTTCGGAAGCGATATGCAGCCAGCTCCGAAACCTAATATTGTTTTGGTTCCTTTGAAGTAACCTTTAATTGAAAAAACGAGTGTCAGGCTGAGCGGAGTCGGAGCCCCTTTCGAACTAAAAAAAGTCTTCACTAAGTTTATTCTAATTAAGATGAATTGATTATTATTATAAAAATGAATAAAAAAGTCCGTTTCAAATTCATGAAACGGACTTTTAGATTTGTGATTTATTGGGGCAAAAACATACCTGTTGATGTAAAAATTACAACTATTTGATAATAATTTTAGTAGATGAAGTCTGACTGTTTTTAGTCAGTTTTAAAATATACAAACCAGTTTTTAAATTCAGTTTAAGTGCATTATCATTGGTTTTACCGGCAGCTTGTTTTTTACCTAATACATCAAAAACTTCGTGTTGAATAGTTTCATTATCTGTATTATTGATAAAGATATTTCCATCAGAAGGATTTGGATATACCGCCACAGCTTCTAACTTATCCTGATCTTTAACAGAAAGGGTAGGAGGTGTGTAAGTGAAAAGTTCCTGACCGTCATTTACGGTTGCTGCAAAGAACAGTTTGTTTCCTATTTTTGTTAAGTTTAAAACGTTTGTTGGTCCTGGAATAGCGACTGTTCCTAAATCAGTACCATCAGTTTGCCATAATTCTCTTAAACCATCAGCATTACTATCAGCAGTAAAATATACTATTCCGTTTAGTTCAATATAATCAATAGTTACGCTTGATGTTGGAGCATTAAAATCTTTCAATTTTGTTAAAAGATTATTTTCGTATTTGTAAAAATCATAATTAGCCCCGTTATCAGAGGCGAAAAAATAAAGCACACCATTTACAGATTGAATCTGATCAGGTGTTGAGCTTCCTGTTCCCTGATTAATGTCAGCAACTTCTGTTGTTCCGTTTGGAGTTCCGTCAGTTTTCCATAGTTCAACCCCGTTTGGACCATTTGCTCTGAAAAAAGTAATATTTCCTGAATTTGCAAAACGAGTAGGACTAGATGCAGTGGCTCCAGAGTTAATATCTTTTACCAATTCAGTACCGTTTTCAGTACCGTCAGTTTTCCATAATTCAAATCCTGTTGTACCATCATTCCCTGGAAAATAGATAGTATTTCCATTTTTGATATAGGTAATATTTATACCATGGGCTGTATCTTTATTGATATCTTTAATATTATTCGATATAGTAGAAAGACCGTCCCATTTGTATAATTCTCTTCCTGTTGTATTAACTACTAATTGGCAATATATAGCGTTACCATTTAGGTTTTCAATCCAGTTAATGCTATTTCCTGTACCTGGCTGATCAATAAGATTAGTTATAGTTGTACCATCTGTTTTCCAGATTTCAGTACCTGTGGTTCCATTATTTGCTGAGAAAACCATAGTTGCAGGGTTAATTACAGTAAGAAAAGAAGGGTTAGAAGCTGAAGTTCCGGTATATAAATCAAATACCATTTGCGTTCCTGCATCTGTACCGTCTGTTTTCCAAAGTTCAATACCATTTACTGTTGAGCCGTTTGTGGCACTGAAATAAATTTGATTATTAAAAGCAGTGAAATTCCCAGCATTTGAATTTGTAGAACTACTTGTGTTAATATCTTTAACCATTACAGTTCCTGTTTCAGTACCATCAGATTTCCATAATTCTACACCATTTGTGCCATTATTTGCCCTAAAATATAATATTCCATTAAAATCGAAGAAATTGGTAGGATTGGAATCGGCAGTTGCCGTTGTTGAATTTATGTTTTTAACCTGAGTGATTTGCCCAAAGGAAAGTGTAGAAATTAATAACAAAAAAAGGTATTTATTTTTCATATTTTACCTGTATTAAATTAATGTATTTATAAAGAGTTGATTTTTTTAATGAAATTATAAAAGGATTAGGCTTCTGTTTTTTTGATCTTAAGTGCAATTAATGCCGGTATTGAGACTACAAAAGGAAATGTGATTACAAAAAAAGCTAAGATATAAGGCTGTTTAAATCTATGCTGGTTTTTTATAATATAGAATATTGTAATTGGCGTTAATATGAGATGTAATAAAATACAAAGTTGATATAGAAATAAGCCTGTTTCAAATTGGTTGATTAATTGATTCATAATAGTTATTGCTTAGGTTTTATTAAAAATTATTTAGGAAGTTCCGGTGTCATGATTCTTCTCGTTGGCGTACTTAAAGTTTCTATAAATGCCAATAGATCGCTCATTTCTTCTTTGCTTAAATTTAATTTCTTAAGCATCGGATCTACTTTTGGGATCAATGAATCGCGAGGAGTTCCCAAATATTTTTTTTGAACAGGAGAGGGGTTACCTAAATTGTAAAGCTCAACAACATCTAGTAAAGTAGGGAAGTGCCCATGATGCATCCATGGTTTGGTATTGACTACTTCACGAAGAGTAGGCGTTCTGAATTTACCAATATCATTCACATCTTTAGTCACATTGTAACGGCCAAAATCTTCATTTTTTGTTCCGAATAAAACCTGCCCGTCATTATGAAATTGGTTGTCGCTGAAATAAGGCGTATTATGACAGTTGATGCATTGTGCTTTGGTTCTGAATAAATGCAGTCCTTTTACCTGCTGATCGGTGTAAGCATCTGATTTTCCACTGACAAAATGATCAAATTTACTTTTCGGACTGTTGATGGATCTTTCGAATGTTGCGATGGCATACTGAATTCGTTCAAGAGTCACTTTTTTGTCTCCAAAAGCAGCCTGAAAAAGTGGGTTATACCCTTTTATTTTTCCAATTTTATTGACCGCAATCGTAAGTTTTTCATTCATTTCTAAAGGATCACTCACAGGAAACTGCGCCTGATCTTCTAAACTCTTCGCACGACCGTCCCAAAATAGGGAAGTTGCGTAAGCCGAATTTAAAATCGTCATTGAATTTCGTTTTCCGGTTTGACGGTCATGGCCAAAAGAACGTGTTAAATTGTCTGTCCATCCAAGTTCAGGATTGTGGCAGGAAGCACAGGCAATTTGCCCGCTCAGTGATAATCTCGGATCAAAAAACAATACTTTTCCCAGACTCTCTTTTTCCTTAGAATACGGATTATAAGCTGGATAAGGAACAGGAGGAAGTACGCCAATATCCTGAAATTTAGATTTGTCGATACTTTCGTGTAATTCTGCTGCAGGCCATTTTGAAGTATCACCGCTGGAATAAATTTTCCGAAGTTCCTGAATATCGGTGTATTCAGGTTCTTCGATACTTTTATATGCTGCTGTTAGGCTTAACAGTAATAAAAGTGGGATTATTATTTTTTTTGCATTCATAATTTTATAAATCAATTGCTTTTCTACAAGGTTCATCTAATGGAGTTACCGTTGGGAAGGTATTTTTATTGTAAATTTTATATTTAGATGTCACAGTTCCTCCAAATAATTCGACATTGGTTAATTTCAATTCAAATGAAATTTCAAATAAATCAGGACTTATTTGTTGGTAGGTACCTTCTCCTTCAATAGCGATGCTATAACTTTTTGCATTTGCTCCTGATGTTCCAATTGTAATATCCTGAGGTATCACAAGTACGATACCATTGGTTTTACTGTTTCCGTTTTCAGGGAAAAATTCAAGGGCTGATTTTATATTAAAACCTGGAGAAATGGCTGCTGTAGTACTGGCATTAGGAAACCATCTTTTTAAATTAAATGAATTTACAGTATTGGTTCCTGCAACTACATTGAAACCTATTTTGAATGCATCATGATAGATATCATCATTAGGATTTGCTGTGCCTTTATCACTATATAATAGAGCATTTTGATTATCTTTTGTCACTACTACCGGAAAAGTCTGTACATTAAATGACTGCCATACACAAGCACCACCTCTTTCAAACCAGTTAACACCATAGGTCAGATTATTTGTATTTGATAAATTATAGAACTTAGAAGCAGGATTAGCTAAAACGTCGCGAGTTGATTTTTCAGGTTTAACAATCGTTAAGCTCGTATTTCCGTTGGCAATATAATTTGGAGTTGTCTTTAATGTGATTTTTGTCTGATAGCGGACATCTTCATTACTTAAATTTTCTAAAAGAGTCAAATGATAATTTATAGAACTTCTGTTGTTGCCATAATCATCATGAGTTAAAGAATAATCGAAGCCATTCAGAAAACTGAATATTTCAAGATTTTCAATTTCTGAAGGGATAAATCCATTAGGAAAATTTACTCTAAAATCTATCTTTTCGCCAACTACACCTTTAATGAAAAATTGATTTTCCGGAAATGTATAGCTTGTAGCCGCATCTCCCAAAGTAATGGTGAAAATATTATGAGGAGCCTGAGTGTTTAAGTTTCCAATATGAACCAAAGGGTCAGAAGCATTTTCTAATTTCAGGGTAATAGTCTGCTTATCCTTCCATCTTTGATCAAAAGAAACAAAAATGGTATCAGTCAGTTTATTTCCTTCAAAAACTAATTGGCTTTCAGGATTCATACTGTAAGTGTTTACGTCACCTGAAGTTACTGAACTAAAATTAACAGTTACAGGTGACTTTAAAGTACTAGAAGTTAAAGTAACAGGTACTTTTAAGGTTTTGACTGATTTGTTTTCAAATGTATTTACCGGAAGCAAAGCTGTATTTACTTTAGGGTATTCTAAAGGTACTCCCGCAGAAGTGGTTAAAAAATTGAAACGAACAAACGGATCAACACTTCTGGAATCTAATTTGTAATCATCCTTTGAGCAGGAATGAAACAGTACTGTAACAATACTTAATAGAGCTATAATTTTACTAATACGATTCATTTTGTTTCAGATTTGTGTTAATGTTGGTATTATTGCGTGGGATAGGCAATACAAATTTGAGTGATGGATAATCTATACTGCAATTGAGAGACAGGCAGCCATCATTTCTCGAAATATTTTTATGGTTTCTGGTTGTATCAAAAAATAAATGTCCTTCAAAACAAAGTTCTTTTCGCCTTTCTAAAAATATAGCATCTTCTAAAATTTCTGAATCGGTTAGAAGACTGGTATTTGCTCTTTCTCTTATAGTATTTATATCAGTTTTGGCCTGAACGATATTATCCAGTTTTAAAGCCGCTTCTGCACGAATCAAATACTGTTCACTCAATCTAAAAGCAATATATCCGGGATTTCCCTGAAATTTTTTGGTGAAATAGTAATTTCTGTCGACCAATTGTAAATTAATCAGGGTTTGTAATGGCTGAACCAAAAACAACTGTTTTCGCATATCTGATGTTTCGTACAGGTTTATCAAATCTTCCGAAGCAACATAATTGTTATAAACAGTTGGGGATGTATATCCAAAATAAGCAAACAAAGAGCTGCTGGCTGCACCTTCAAGATTTCTTGAGATTGAAAATTCGAGTAAAATCTCAGAAACAGGCAGATCCGGTTTTTCCCATTCAGCAATAAGATTGGCAGAGTTCATTAATGTTATTCCTGAATTTTTAATAATATCATCTGCTGTTTCATAAGCATTTCTCCAATCATTTTTAGATAAATAAACCCTGGATAACAAAGCTTTTGTATTTGTCTTATTGAAATACGAATAAGCAGGTCCGTTTAAAAGTACATTATTCGAATAAAGATCTAATGCTGTTTTTATATCATTTATGATATAGTTGTAAGTGTTAGCAGCAGTTTCTCTTGATGGATATTGCAGCCCGTTTTTTATTGATCTCTTATTGTAAACAATTCCTAAATGTGAGGCATCATTTGTGTAACTGTAATTTTGGCTGTACAATTGATTGATTAAAAAATGCATGTAAGCCCTTGCTGTCAAAGCTTCAGCTTTAATCTGATTTTTTTCGGATTCTGTTGCGTCTGTTAAAGCATCTGTAAATTCTAAAATCAAATTGGCTTCATTTATGGCTTCGTAGGCACCATTATAAAAAGCTAAGAGATTAGAATTATCAGCAGAATCATCAAAAGAATAGAAGTTTGTTATAGCAGTAGGAATACGGAATTCCCCTTTTATGGTACCCGTTGAAGAAGGAGTGATTTTTAAATTGCCTCCCTGAATATCAGAATAAACTATAAAAGCCGGGCCATTTACTACATCCCTGATGTCACCATAGACACCATTCAAAGCTTGTAGAACCCCTTTTTTTGTTGATAGTTGTTCATCAATAGAAGTCTGTGTCCCTGGTTCCTGTTCTAAAAAATCACTGCAGCTTTGCAATAAACAGAATATACCAAGAAGTATCAGAAGCTTGCATTGTTTTGTATTTTTTAAATAGTTCATCTTCTTTAAAATTTAGTATTAATTCCCAACGAAATAGTTCTCGCCTGAGGATAAGTGTAATTAAGTTCCCTGATGCCATTCATTCCTGACGGGCTTTTTTCTTTGTACCAATAAAGCAGATTAGATACATCTCCGAAAATGGTTAAATTATCAAGAAAAGTATTTTTTACAGGTACGTTGTAACTTAGGTTGATATTATTAATTTTAATATAAGTGGCATCATAGACATATTTACTCATGTTAGGTATTATTGGGTTATCGTCCGGTGAAGGCTGCGAAACTATATCTCCTTGTTTTCTCCAATAATCATAAGCGTTTACTGTCATGTTACGGTTTGATGTCGTTCTGTATTTTGCAATAATATCATCAGAAACAAATTTGTCGCCTCCCCATTGAAAAGCACCATTTATAGATAATGTAATATTGTCGTTTAATGAAAACCTGTTACTGAAACCTCCAAAAGCTTTTGGCTGGGTATCACCAATTGGTTCCCAATCTGCTATAGTAAATAAACTCATATAAGTCCTGGAATCATAAACCTGACCATTTTTTCGGATAAGATCCCTCCCGGTTGCCGGATCGATACCAATCCAGTTTACGCCCCAAATAGTGGTGGTGCTGTATCCGACTTTCTGGGCAAGTGCTTTATTTGATTCAGAGAATTCACTTCCCAGACCAATTAACTCAGTTACTTTATTCTCAACTGTAGAAATATTAAAAGATGTTGTCCATTTAAATTTTCCTTTTTGAAACCATTTAATTCTTGTAGTGAATTCAAGACCTTTGTTGTACATGCTAGCAGCGTTCAATTCTAAAGTTCCATAACCATTTTCTGAAGGAATGTCTCTGGAAACAATTAAGTCAGACAAATTATCATAATAATATTCCAGCGATAATTCAAGAGTGTTAAAAACATTAAAATCAATACCAGCATTAAATTTTACGTTTTTCTCCCAGCTTAGATTGCCGTTTGGAGCATCAGCCACAATTGCGTCTATTTCGCCATTATATCCATTTTGAGAAATATTGTATAATCCTTTTGAACGATAGGATCCAATTCTGGAATTTCCAGTTGAGCCATAGCTTGCCTTAAATTTTAATAAATCAATCCAGGAATTTGATAGTAAAAAATCCTCGTTACTTGTTATCCAGGAAACACCTGCTCCGCTATTTAAGGCAACATTGGTATCATTACCAAAAACAGAACTTTGATCACGTCTCAGATTTCCTAAAAAATAGTATTTCTTTTTATAATTATAATTGATTTGAGCGAATGACGATACTCTTGAACCGTAACTAATCTCGTTTCTATAAGTTTGGTTTCCTCTTGTTTCGTCAATAGCCGTTAATGGATCATCATCTTGTATAGCATCTGCAACAGCATTGACAATATTAGGATTCACAAAGCCGGTGGCAGACGAATAATGAAATTTTCCGTTTTCTTCTGCAAGTTCAAAACCCAGAACACCATCTATTGTATGATTTTTATTAATTTGTTTGTCAAATAACATTTGTCCCTGCCAGTTCCATTTAGTAGAGTTTCGCTGATTAATAGCTCTTCTTCCCCAATTAAAATGTGTAATTCCGTCCAGAATAAAAGTTCCGCTGCTTCGTCCACTTTCATTTTCTCCTGAAAAATAGCGATCCTGATTTTTATCTTTATAATCGATACCGAAAAGAGTTGAGAACTTAAAAGCTTTATTCAATTGATATCCTAAATTGATACTTCCTAAAAGACCGTAAGTATCGGTTTGGTTTCTATTTTGCGCAATAGCGGCTAAAGGATTACCGCCGTTTACTCCTGTTACTCCGGTAACAGTGTAAGATCCATCCTCGTTAAACGGTGCTAATGTGGGTATATAGGCGTGTGTATAATAAATATTAGGTGCATTTTTTTTAATGTAACTAGGATTTAAGGATAAGTTCAGATCCCATTTAGATACCTTATAGCCCAAATTTATGCCTGCATTAAATTGTTTAGTCTTATTTCCTAATTGCGGTTCATCAATATTTAAATATCCAAGATTAGTTCGATAAGAAAACTTTGAATTAGCTCCTGAAACATTAAAATTATATTTATTATAAATTCCGGAATTATTCAATAAGTCAAACCAATCTGTATTAACACCATTGTAAGGCACAAGCGAAGGTGATGAAGAAGTGTTTTTTACATATTCGTTTCTAACTTCGTTATATTGTTCTCCATTTAAATATTTTATCTGATTGATAGCAGAAGAAACTCCCAACTGATTTGAAAAGCCAAATTTAGCTTTTCCGGTTTTTCCTTTTTTTGTTGTAATCAAAATTACACCGTTAGCACCATCTGCACCATATATACCCACAGCTGCTGCATCTTTTAGAACAGTAAATGACTCTATATTGTCAGGAGATATTTGAGCCAAAGGGTTTGACAAAGCCTCAGAAAATGAAGTTTGCCCATTAAAAAATGAACTATCAATATAAGTTTCTTCAGCCATAATTACACCATCGACAATAATAAGTGGCTGTGTTGAAGTTCCTGTAATATTACCATTTACAGCTTTTATAGTTCCCTGCCCTCGGATATTAATTTTTACCGGACCACCAACCCCGGAAGTATTTTCAATTAAAACTCCCGCAATCTGTCCTTCGAGCATTTTATCGATACTCTCAGATGCCTGCTGAACCGGAATATCTTTTGCTGTTATCGTCGAAATACTTCCTACGATTTCTTCTTTTAATTTTTTTGTTCCGTAAGATGATGTAATAATAACCGGATTTAGCTCATCTACAGCTTCTTCCATGTAAAAAGTAAAATTGTTTTTACTTCCGACTTTCTGCTCCTGAGTTACCATTCCGAGAAGTACAACCTGAAGTACAATATTTTCAATATCTTTTTCTTTCAATTGATAAATGAATCTTCCGTCAACATCGCTGATGGCGCCTCTGCCAGTTCCTTTTACCATTACTGTAGCTCCCGGAAGAGGCGTTTTATCTTTTACATTCAGTACAATTCCCTTAATTGTTCTTTCGGTTTTTTCTGTACTATCAGTTGAAGCAGGAGCAGAACTCGTTAATAAAACCTGTTTTTTCTGAATATAAAACGAAATATTTTTTCCTTTAAATAATTTTGTCAAAACGCTTTCTAAAGAGGCATTTTTTACATTTATACTGGCTTTCTGATCTGTATCAATTTTTTTTGCATTGTAGATAATCCTAAAATCTGTTTGTTCTTCAATTGATTTGATAATCAAACTGATAGGCTCATTGTTGACTTGCAGTGTAATTGATTGATTTTGTGCAAACCCCTGAAAACCAAATAAAAGAAGGGCTAAGAAAAACATAGTTTTTCTTGAAAAAAATATTGTAAATATCATGTTTTTAGTGGTTTATGGAATATTGGTAATGGTAATTTTATTTTGTTCGATAGTATAATCAAACGGTGTGTCACGTTTTAGAAGATCCAGAATGTTTTCAATACTCGAATCACTGATTTTAATGGTTCCGGTAAAATTCTGTTTGCCCAAGTCTGAGTTTTTATTAATAATCTCAACATCGTAGGCACGCTGAATTATTTTAATGATGGTAGAAAACGGAGTGTCATTAAATGCAAGTTCACCCTTTGTCCAGGCAGAGTAAAAAGCAGGATCAACTAATTTTGTTGTAATTTTCTTTGAGTTGTTTTGCCAGGTAGCCATCTGATTTGGTTTCAGTAAAACAGCATTCGATGTGTTTTCAGTTTCATACATCTGAATACTTCCTTCAACTAAAACACTATTCACAGACGGATTCTCAGGATAAGCACTTACATTAAATTTCGTACCCAGAACTTCAATAGCAGCCTGATTCACATTGACTATAAAAGGATGTTCTTTGTCTTTGGCAACTTCAAAAAAAGCTTCTCCGGTTAGATAAACTGTTCTTTTTCCGTTAACACCAAACTGTTCAGGATAACGTAAAGTGGTTCCTGAATTCAGACTTACAACAGTTCCATCTGAAAGTATTAATTTAAATGTTTTACCATAAGGAACTTTTAATGAATTGTATACAATATCATTGTCTTTAGCTTTTCCAAAGTATACAATTTGCCCAGGAAGTTTTCGGGCAATCAGTTCACCTTTATCATTTACTAAATTGATGTGATTGTTTTTTGTGATGTATTCTGTCTTGCCGTTGCCTAATTCAAGAACAATCTCTTTTGAAGATTTTGTCTTTTGGTTAAAATTAAAAGCAATTCTTCCTAAACCAAGCAGTACTAAAAATGCTGCAGCATATTGTAAATATTTAGCGGCTTTATTTTTTGGTTTAATTTTAATTACCGGAACAGAATCTTCTGAAATATTTTCAGAAAGGGCAGTAAGAGCCCAGGTTTTCTTTATTGTGATAAACTGCTTTTTATTTTCTTCAGAAGCATCAATCCATTCAAAAAGAGTCTGAATTTCCTGTTCTGAGGCTTCATTAGATAAGTACTTATAAATTATTTCTGATGTCATAATTGAGTTTTAAACTTCTCGTTATGATAAGTACACTTCAGAAATAAAAAACCCTATGTTTAATTTTTAATTATTACAAATAAGAATAAAAATAAGGAATAAATAATCAGACAATTTTGTTTTTAAAATCTTCAAAGCCTTTGTCATATGGGCTTCAACAGCTTTTAAGGTTACCTGCATTTCTTCTGCAATTTCTGTGTTCTTTTTATTCTCAAAACGTTTTTTAATAAAAACTTCACGGGTTTTGGGAGGTAAATCGTTTATAGATTCATTGATTATGCGTTCTAATTCGGTTAGTTCTAACGTATCAAACTGAATCGAATTTAACACTTCAATATCCAGTTCTCTTTCTTTATGATTCAATAAATCGTTTTTGAATTTGTCTTTTACCTTATTATGACGAATAAGGTTCAGAGATTTCGACTTGGCGTAGGTGTATAAAAAAGACTGTATTCCGTTTATAGAATCAATATTTTCTCTGTTTTGCCATAAATTAATAAAAGCCTCCTGAGCCAGGTTTTCAGCTTCATCCTTATCATAAATAAACTGAATACTGAATGAGGTGATTCTACGAAAGTATTTGTCGTAGAAATAAGTAAACGCAGCTTCTTCTCCCTTTTTAAAGGACTCAAATTTAGCGGATTCAAAGCAGGTATTAATATTCATCTATAAATAGAATCTGGTATAAGGATTTATTACAATTAATTTGTTATCCTAAGTGGTATTAGTCCAGAAACGGGAGCAAAGATAAAATATTATTTATATTAATTCTAAATAAAAAAAGTAAGATTTAAAAAATTAACATTTAAAGCCTAATTGTAATATCATATAGAATGTCTGTCAATAAAATTAAACGGTACCTTAATTTCACCTTTTTCCTTATTTAATATCATTCGGGCAGCAATTTCGCCCATTTTGTTAAAATCGGTAGACACTACTGTTATACCCAACAAATCTTTTAGAGGAGTATCATTATAAGATATAACGCCAATATCCTGTCCTAAAACGTATTCCTCATCCCTGATTTGTTTGACTAAATTCACAAGATCAGATTCTTCAATAGTGATGAATAAATCACCTTTCTTAAGGATCATATCGTCATAGACTTCGCTTAAAATTTCAAAATTAATTTCATATTCTACACAAAATTTTCTAAAACCATGTAAAATCCTTCTTGGATATGGATAAACCGCTTTTTCAGGATAAACTAAAATCAGTCTTTTGTATTTATTTATTTTAGAAAGTCCTTCTTTTAAGGCATTGTAGATATCATTTTCAAAATCCTGATAAATTTTAATAACCTCGCTTCCTAAACCAATCTTTATATTATCCATAATTACCAGTTTATCCTGAGGGATTTGCTGGATTGCTTTGGCGACTTCATCAGTAAAACTCAAATGTTTTAATTCATCTGTTTTAAAGTGTGTTGTAATTACATAATAATCATAAGCACCTTCAAATTTATCCAGTAAGTTCAAAAATAAAGTTTCATCACAATGGTAAATATGTAAATCTACATGCGCATTTGCTCCTAAAGTATTAATAAAAGAGCTGTATGTTTTCATTTTATAAGCACTCAGCTTATTAAATAAAAACAAAATATTAACTTTTGATTCTAATTTTGTTCGGGTAATATAGTATCCTTTTCCTCTTATTGAAGAAATAATTTTGCGTTCTTTTAAAATATTATAAGCTTTTTCAACAGTATCCCTTGACATATAAAACTCCTCACTGAAGTTATTTATTGACGGAATCTTTTGATTTATTTTCAGGTTACCATTAGCAATATTTTGCAGTATCGAATCTACAATTTGCTTGTACTTAGGTACTCTTGAATCTTCATCTATTTTAATTAACTTAATCATGGTTGGCATAGTAAAGTTTCTCTTTTATGTCAGAGTTGGAATTATAAATTGCATAATCTGTAATAATTTTCTTCAAAAAGTAATAAAAAATATTAATTACGCATGCGTTCGCTAAAATATGAATTTTAAATTTAAAAAAGCACGAAACACCCAATCTTATCGCAATAATTTATGATTTAAAATAAATATAATTAAGGAAAGGACAGTACAGGATAGTTTTCTTTTTTACATTCTATTATTTTACCAAACCAAAATAACTATCACGAAACCACAAAAAAAATTAAATGGAATCATTATTAGGAATTATTTTTCACTCCATCGGAGGATTTTCTTCAGGCAGTTTTTATATGCCTTTTAAAAAAGTTAAAGATTGGGCCTGGGAAAGCTACTGGCTTGTAGGTGGTTTTTTCTCATGGTTAATTGTTCCGCCAATTGCTGCTTATTTAACGATTCCGAATTTTACTGAAATAATTGCTGCTGCAGCTCCATCTGTTAAAGTATTGGCTTACACAATGGGATTGATCTGGGGTATTGGAGGATTAACATACGGATTGGGTGTTCGCTATTTGGGAATGTCATTAGGGAATTCAATTACTTTAGGATTTTGTTCTGCTTTTGGAGCGTTGATTCCGCCAATCTATTATAATTTCAATGCAGTAGAAGGAAAAGAGTCGATTAGTGATATGTTTGCGAACACGGGCGGACAAATGGTTTTGTTTGGTGTCCTTGTATGTATTGTAGGTATTGCTATTCTGGGTAAAGCCGGAATATTAAAAGAAAAAGATTTTCAAACAGGTCACGAAGACAAAGACAAAGATTTTAGTCTGGTAAAAGGTTTAATCATTGCTATTGTATCAGGTATTTTAAGTTCGTTTTTTAACTTCGGAATTGAAGCTGCAAAACCAATGGCAGATGTTGCCAATGAATCATGGAAAGCATTGCATCCAGGTCAGGGAGAATTTCTTTTTCAAAATAATGTAAGCTACATTGTTATACTTTGGGGAGGATTAACAACTAACTTTATATGGTGTATCTATCTTAATTTCAAAAACAAAACTTTTGGTAATTATACAGATTCTAAAACACCAATTTCAAAAAATGTACTTTTTTCTGCTATTGCAGGTACTATGTGGTTCCTTCAGTTTTTCTTTTACGGAATGGGTGAAAGTAAATTAGGAAACGGAGCAAGTTCATGGATTTTACATATGTCAACCATTATTCTTACTGCAAACTTTTGGGGCTTTTACCTGAAAGAGTGGAAAGGTGTTACTAAAAAAACTTTTAATACTTTTCTGTTAGGAATTGTACTCATGTTTTTATCCATTGTTTTGGTCGGAATCGGAAATTCATTATAAATAATTAATAAACTATCAATATAAAAATGTCAAATATAAACACAAACAGTATGACTTTTCAGCATGTAAGCTATCTTTGGGATGATGCTAAAGCTGCAGCCTTGGCAGGAGATGAAGTAGCTCTTTTTATCTATCGTTCTAATTTATTAGGAGCAGATTTAAGACTTACTAATTATGGAGGAGGAAACACTTCAGTAAAAATTACAGATAAAGACCCATTGACAGGCGCAAGCTCAGAGGTAATGTGGATTAAAGGTTCTGGTGGAGATATCGGAACGTTGACAAAATCAGGTTGTGCTGCTTTATATTTAGACAGGTTACGCAATCTTGAAAATGTATACAGAGGTATTGAATTTGAAGATGAGATGGTTGAGTTGTTCAATCACTGTATTTTTGATTTAGCTTCAAAAGCACCTTCTATTGATACGCCATTACACGGTTTCTTACCTTTTAAACATATTGATCACCTTCACCCAGATGCTGCTATTGCTATTGCTGCAGCAAAAGACGGAGCAAAAATCACAGAAGAATTATTCGACGGCGAAATCGGTTGGGTAGGATGGCAGCGTCCTGGTTTTGACTTAGGGCTTCAGTTAAGAAGCTGTCTGGAGGAAGCTGAGAAAAAAGGGAAAAAATTACGTGGTATCATGTTAGGTTCTCACGGTTTATTTACCTGGGGAGATACTGCTTACGAAAGTTATATCAATACACTTGAGGTAATCGAAAAGTGTGCTGAGTACTTAGAAAGCAACTACGGAAAAAAACGTCCGGTTTTTGGAGGTAAAAAAATTGACAGCCTTCCGGAAGCTGACCGTAAATTAAAAGCAGCTAAAGTTGCTCCAATCTTAAGAGGTTTCTGTTCTTCAGAGCGTCAGATGATTGGTCATTATACTGATGATGCAAGAGTTTTGGAATTCATCAACTCTAATGATTTGTCAAAATTAGCTCCATTAGGAACTTCTTGCCCGGATCACTTTTTACGTACGAAAATCAGTCCTTTGGTTTTAGAATTAGATCCAAATGAAGATTTATCAGACGTTGACGCAATCAAAGCAAAATTAACTCCTTCTTTTGAAGCTTACAGAGCAATGTACAAAGACTATTACAATGCTTGTAAAAAATCTAATTCACCTGCAATGCGTGATCCAAACCCGGTTGTAATTTTATATCCTGGAGTAGGTATGTTTACATTTGCCAAAGATAAAACAATGGCACGTTTGGCATCTGAATACTATATCAATGCAGTAAATGTAATGAAAGGTGCAGAAGCAGTTTCAGAATATACTTCATTGCCACATCAGGAAGCTTTTGATATCGAATACTGGTTATTGGAAGAAGCAAAATTACAGCGTATGCCAAAACCAAAAGCACTTTCAGGAAGAGTAGCATTAGTTACTGGTTCTGCTGGTGGAATTGGTAAAGCTATCGCGAAAAGATTTGCAGAAGAAGGCGCATGTGTAGTAATTAACGACATCAACGAAGAGCGTTTAGAAGGTGCAAAAGCAGAATTCATCAAATCATTTGGTAAAGATGCTGTTTCAAGTACTTTATTAAATGTTACGGATGCAGTAAGTACAGAAAAAGCTTTAGATGCTGCTTGTCTTGCATTTGGTGGTGCTGATATTATTATCAACAACGCTGGTATCAGTATTTCAAAATCAATCGCTGAACATACTCTTGAAGAGTGGGACAGATTATACGATATTTTGGTTAAAGGACAATTTATTGTTTCTAAAGCCGGAATCGAAGTAATGCGCAAACAAGGTTTTGGTGGAGACATCGTAAACATTGTTTCTAAAAATGCAGTTGTAGCCGGTCCAAACAATCCTGGTTACGGTTCTGCAAAAGCAGCTCAGGCACATTTAACACGTTTGATGGCTGCTGAATTAGGTGCTGATAAAATTCGTGTAAACACAGTAAATCCTGATGCTGTAATCTCAGATTCTAATATCTGGTCTGGCGGATGGGCTGAAGGCCGTGCAAAAGCTTACGGAATTACCGTTGAAGAATTGCCTGCTTATTATGCGAAACGTACCTTATTAAATGAAATTATATTGCCTGATGATATTGCAAACGCATGTTTCGCATTCGTGGGAGGTCTGTTGAACAAATCAACAGGAAATGCCCTGAATGTAGACGGCGGAGTAACAATGGGCTTTTACCGATAAGTTGTTTAGTTTTTTTTAAGTTTATTTAACAAAGTGGTTTTTGTTTTCTAACGTTCGATTTCGGTCGGACGTTAGATTTTTTATGACAATTCTATTTTATAAATAATTTTCCTAAACACACAGAAAATAAAAAAAAACAAGAAAAAAGTAACATAAAACAAGGGTTCACTTTGCAGAAATAGCCTTATATTGTAGACCCTAATAAAAAGAAATAAGTATGATAATCCAATCAAACACTATCGCATCTCACAATGATGGTTTACTTAAAAAACATCAGAATAAATTAGTTTATACAGCTTCAGAAATTGCAGAAACAGAATCAATTATTCAAAAATTAATCGATTTTCAAATTGCAATTCCATCTTGGGCTTTAGGAACAGGAGGAACAAGATTCGGACGTTTCCCGGGTGGTGGAGAGCCTCGTTCTATCGAAGAAAAAATTGAAGATGTAGGTTTGCTTCACGCTTTAAACAATGCTTCAGGAGCTATTTCTTTACACATTCCATGGGATATCCCAACTGATCATGTAGCTATTAAAAATTTAGCAGCACAGCATAATTTAAAATTTGATGCTGTTAACTCAAACACTTTTCAGGATCAGGCAAATGCAGAGCAGACTTATAAATTTGGTTCATTGCAAAATGTAAATAAAGCTGTTCGTAAACAAGCTGTTGCTCACAATATCGAAGTTATTCAGCAAGGAATAGCTTTAGGTTCTGAGTCTTTAACAGTTTGGCTGGCTGATGGTTCTTCTTTCCCAGGACAATTAAATTTCAGAAAAGCATACCAAAATACATTAGAAAGTTTAGAAGAAATCTATGAAGCATTGCCTTCAAACTGGAAATTATTCTTAGAATACAAATGTGCAGAACCAAACTTCTATTCAACTACGGTAGCTGATTGGGGACAATCTTATTCTTATGTAAAAAAATTAGGAGACAAAGCACAAACATTGGTTGATTTAGGTCACCATTTGCCAAATGCCAATATCGAGCAAATCGTTTCTTTGTTATTGATGGAAAATAAATTGGGAGGTTTCCACTTTAATGATTCAAAATACGGAGATGATGATTTAACTGCAGGTGCTTTAAAACCATACCAATTATTCTTGATTTTCAATGAATTGGTTGAAGGTATGGATGCCCGTGGAATGAATCACGCTAAAGATTTAGGCTGGATGATTGATGCTTCTCACAATATCAAAGATCCTTTGGAAGATTTATTACAGTCTGTTGAAGCGATTATGATTGCTTACGCACAGGCACTTTCTGTTGACAGAAAAGCATTAGAAATTGCTCAGGAAGAAAATGATGTGGTAAAAGCACAGGAAATTCTTCAAAACGCTTTCCGTACAGATGTTCGTGCATTGGTTGCAGAGGCTCGTTTGCGTTCAGGTGCAGCATTAAACCCAGTTGAATTATACCGCAGTCTTGACGTTAGAGGAAATCTAATTGGAGAAAGAGGATTAAAAACTATGGCCACAGGATTGTAATTATAAGTTATGAATTATGAGTTGTAAGCTAAAAAGATTTTGCTAAACTCATAATTCTGTAATTCAAAATTTATAATTTATAATTCACAATTTACAATTAAAGAAATGAACGTAGTTGCAATTTTTGATATTGGTAAAACCAACAAAAAGGTATTTTTATTTGATGAAAATTATAAAATCGTTTGGGAAAAATCAGTAAATCTGGACGAAACCGTTGATGAAGACGGTTTTCCCTGCGAAGATATTGATGTATTAAAAAACTGGATTCTCGAACGATTATCAGAAATAAAAGAACTGAATAACTATGTTCTGAAAGCTATAAATTTCAGCACTTACGGAGCTAGTTTTGTTTATATTGATAAAGACGGCAACTCTTTGACGCCTTTATACAATTATTTGAAAGATTATCCGGAAGAGCTGAAAAGTGGTTTTTACAAAAAATATAAAGGAGAAGAAGTTTTTGCAGTAAAAACAGCTTCTCCTGTTTTAGGAAGCCTGAATTCCGGAATGCAGATTTACAGATTAAAAGAAGAAAATCCGGAATTATTTGAGAAAGTTAAATATTGCCTGCATTTGCCTCAATATTTAAGTTTTCTTTTAACCGGTGAAGCCTATACAGACATTACCAGCATTGGGTGTCATACGAATCTTTGGAACTTCAAAAAAATGAAGTATCATAAATGGCTGAAAAATGAAGGTATAAAAGAAAAACTGGCTCCAATTCATCCCGGAAGAGATGTGATCAAAAAAGAAAATGACCTGGCTGTAGGGATTGGTCTGCATGACAGTTCATCTGCCATTATTCCGTATACGATCAATTTTACAGAGCCTTTCGTTTTATTGTCAACAGGAACATGGAGTATATCCCTGAATCCTTTTAACAACAAAGCTTTAACGTTTGAAGAACTTAAAAACGACTGTTTGTGTTACATGCAATACACCGAAAAACCGGTAAAAGCAGCGCGTTTATTTTCAGGAAACGAGCATGAAGTTCAGGCAAAAAGACTGGCAGAACATTTTAACGTTCCATTTGATACTTTTAAAGAAGTATATTTTGATAAAAAAATTGTATCTAATTTAAGAGCAGTAAATTTTCAAATTGTTTATCCGAAAAAGTACGATTTTGATATTCTGAATGAATGTCCGTTTCAAAAAAGAGATCTTTCGGTATTTAAAACTTACGAAATCGCGTACCATCAATTGATGCTGGATCTCGTTGAACAACAGGTTTTTTCAACTAATTTAGTGATTCATAACAGCCCTGTAAAGAAAATCTTTGTGGACGGTGGTTTTAGTAAAAATTCAATTTTCATGAATTTACTTGCTGAAGCTTTCCCGGATGTAGAAGTTTATGCGGCTTCAATGGCGCAAGCAAGTGCTTTAGGTGCAGCATTGGCAATTCACCAAAACTGGAATCCTAAGCCTATCCAGAATGATTTAATTGATTTGAAATTTTATAAGCATTAAATTAAGTCAAAGATTAAAAGATTTATTTCACGCAGATTTTACAGATTTAAGCAGATTTAATTTTAGATAATTTATTATAAAAATAATCTGCTCACATCTGCTTAAATCCTTTTAAAATCTGCGTGAAAAATATTTAACACATAAAAAATAAATTGTGTTTAAAAATAAATAATTATCCAGAATATGAAAATTGGACTTTTTATACCGTGCTACGTCGACCAATTTTACCCCAAAGTAGGTATCGCAACCTATGAACTGTTATTAAAATTAGGCTGCGATGTTCATTTTCCAATGAAACAAACCTGCTGTGGACAGCCTATGGCAAACAGCGGTTATGAATATTTAACCAAAGGCTGTGATGCTAACTTTATTGCTAATTTTTCAGAATTTGATTATATCGTTTGCCCGTCAGGAAGTTGTGTTTTACATGTAAAAGATCATTTGCATGATGACAAACAGGAAGAACTGGCTGCAGCAATGCGCAAAAAAGTTTTTGAATTAACAGAATTCATTACTGATATTCTAAAAGTAGAATCTATAGAAGGAAACTTTCCACACAGAGTAGGAATGCACCAAAGCTGCCACGGACAACGCGGACTTAAGCTTTCGCAGATGACCGAATTAAACGCACCATTTTTCTCTAAACCGGGACAATTATTAAGCAAAATAAATGGTCTGGATTTGGTTTCCTTAAGCAGAAAGGATGAATGCTGTGGTTTTGGAGGTACTTTTTGTGTAACTGAAGAAGCGGTTTCAGTAAAAATGGGTCAGGACAGAATCAAAGATCATGAAAAACATGATGTAGATTATATTACCGGAGGAGATATGTCATGCTTAATGCATTTGGAAGGAATTCTTAAAAGACAAAAGAGCAATATAAAAACGATTCATATCGCGGAAATATTGAACTCTTCAACAATTAAAATTTAACCAATTATTAAATTTTAAGTTTAAAGACCATTTTAAAATGAAAAAATTAACACTCTGTTTTGCATTAGTACTCTCGCTGATTTTTTTATCGTTTAAAAAAGATCCGTCTTTAGTAACTTTAAAAGAAGTAATGGTGAAAGCACCTTTTGAGATGCCGGCTATAGAAATCCCGGATTTCAGCAAATGCAAAAAATATTCGATAGTTGATTTTGGAGCTGTACAGGGTGATAAAAATAAAACTTCAGAAGCAATAAACAAAGCGATTACTAAGGCTAATAAAGCCGGAGGAGGAATCGTTGTAATTCCGGAAGGTGAATGGCTGACAAAGAAATTTCATTTTAAAAGCAATGTAAACCTTCATTTAGACAAAGGAGCCGTTTTACTTTTTTCTGAAGATCCCAATGACTATTTACCTGCTGTTAACTCAACATGGGAAGGTTACGAATGCTTCAATTATTCGCCATTAATTTATGCTTATAAATGTAAAAACATTGCCATTACAGGTGAAGGCGAACTAAAAGCTAAAATGGATACCTGGAAACAATGGTTTGCACGTCCGAAATCACATATGGAAAGCCTGAAAAAACTGTATAATCTGGCATCGTATAACAAACCGATGAAAGAAAGACAAATGGCAAATGATACGGCTCGTTTTCGTCCGCAGTTCATTCAGTTTAACCGTTGTGAAAATATTTTGATGGATGGCGTTTCGATTACAAACAGTCCTTTTTGGACCATTCATCCTTTTTTATCGAAAGATGTAGTTCTTAGAAATCTGAAAGTATATGCACACGGACATAATAATGACGGTGTAGATCCTGAAATGAGTCAGAATGTACTAATTGAAAATTGTGTTTTTGATCAGGGAGACGATGCCATTGCCATAAAATCTGGTTGCGGGAAAAATGCCTGGTTATTAAATACGCCTTCAAAAAACATTGTTATTCGTAATTGTACTGTGAAAAATGGACATCAGCTGGTAGCAATTGGAAGTGAGCTTTCAGGCGGAATAGAAAATGTATTTATTGATAACTGTACTGTTGTCGATGGTGCAAAATTAAATCATCTGTTATTCATCAAAACAAATGAACGCAGAGGCGGATTTGTGAACAATATTTACATGAGCAATATTGTTTCAGGTAAAATTGATGCAGGGATTTTAGGAATAGATACAGATGTATTATACCAATGGAGAACTTTGGTACCTACAATTGAAAGGAGGCTTACTCCAATAAAGAACGTATATCTGGATAATGTAAAAGCAACGGATGTGAAGTTTATTTCGAAAATTTCAGGTCAGAAGGAACTTCCTGTAGAGAATATTTTTCTAAAAAATGTAAATGCAGATACGGTTAAGGAAAATCAGAACATTCATGAAAATGTCGTGAATTTTGTAAATAATAATTGATTCTAAATTTATCCATTGGATTTAATTTAAAGTAGTAAAGAAATGTCTTCAGAAAAAATAATATCACATAGCGAAGCTTCAACACGTTTCAACAAAGACGTTGAACGCGTAAACTGGCATGATGAGACGCTCTGGTTTGTTCGTGAAAAACGTGATAAAGCTGCTAATCTGATACCGGATTGGGAATTGCTGAGAGAAACAGCGTCACAAATTAAACATAATGTACTCTCGAATATTCATGATTATTTAGTTGAATTCGAAGCAAACGCTCAAAAGAACGGAATAACAGTACATTGGGCTGCCGATGCAAAAGAGCATAACGAGATTGTACATTCGATAATGGCAAAACATGATGTAAAGCAAATGGTTAAATCCAAATCAATGCTTACAGAAGAATGTCATTTGAATGATTATTTAGCTGAAAAAGGCATTGAAGTTATCGATTCTGATTTAGGAGAATATATCGTACAGCTTCGTAAAGAACCGCCAAGTCATATTGTTTTACCTGCAATTCACTTAAAAAAAGAAGATGTAAGTGAAACTTTTCACGAGCATCTGGGTACCGAAAAAGGAAATTTTAATCCGCAATATTTAACAGAATCAGCTCGTCAGAGTTTAAGGAATACATTTTTAACCAGAAAAGTTGCTTTAACTGGAGTCAATTTTGCAGTAGCTGAAACAGGAGAATTTGTAGTGTGTACCAATGAAGGAAATGCTGATATGGGTGCGCATCTTGCAGATGTTCATATTGCCTGTATGGGATTCGAGAAACTGATTCCGCAGCGTAAACATTTAGGTGTTTTTCTTAGATTATTGGCAAGGAGTGCTACAGGACAACCAATTACTACTTTTTCAAGCCACTTTAAAAAGCCGAGAGACGGGCAGGAAATGCATATTGTAATTGTTGACAATGGCAGAAGTACGCAATTAGGAAGAGAAGATTTCAGGAATTCATTAAAATGTATCCGTTGTGGCGCCTGTATGAATACTTGTCCGGTTTACAGACGAAGCGGTGGTCATAGTTATCACAATGCAGTAGCCGGACCTATTGGTTCTATTCTGGCTCCGAATCTGGATATGAGCAAAAATGCCGATCTGCCTTTTGCCAGTACACTTTGTGGTTCCTGTACCAACGTTTGTCCTGTGAAAATTGATATTCACGACCAATTATATAAATGGCGTCAGGTCTTGGTGAAGGAAGGGCATACACCTGCTGCAAAAACTATCGCTATGAAAACTATGGCAACCGTTTTGGCAAATCCTACTGTGTTTAATATTGCCGGAAAATCAGGAAGATTTGTAATGAAAAATATTCCGGGAATGGTGAATAACAAAATGAACAAATGGTACGATCAGCGTGAAATGCCTGAAGTACCTGAAGAATCATTCAGGGAATGGTACAAGAAAAATTCACGTGAATCTAAAGCAAAGGATAATGAGTAGTAAAGCTGAAATTTTAAAAAAAATAAAACAGAACCAACCGGAAATCAGTACAGATTTACCTGATTTGGATCTTTTAAACTCAGAAAATCCGAATGTTTTGGAAACGTATAAAACCGTTTTAAAAAACATTGGAGGAGAGAGCGTTGAAGTAGCTAATTATATTGAGATTTTAGATTTTATTAGAAAGAATTATGCACTTGACAGGAGAATCATTACGACTATCCCTGAACTTTCTGAAGTAGCATCATTGAATTGGAAAAACGATGATCCGCATAGCCTTCAGGATGTGGAATTAGCTATAATAAAGGGACATTTTGGTGTTGCTGAAAATAGTGCAATCTGGGTAACTGATGATATACTGGGTCAGCGAGTAGCTCCTTTTATAGCACAATACCTGGCTATAATTATTAATAAAAGTGATATTTTAGCAACAATGCAGCTGGCTTATAAAAAAATTGGTAATCAGGAGTACGGTTTCGGGACTTTTATTGCAGGACCTTCAAAAACAGCAGATATTGAACAATCTTTAGTGTTGGGCGCACACGGCGCAAGAGGATTAATTGTATTTTTGCTGGATTAAAAACTAAAATATAGAAAAATTGAAAACAGATTTTACATTAGAAGGAAAAGTAATAATCGTTACCGGGGCAACCGGAATATTAGGTGAAGCCTTTATTAACGGTATAGCAGCTGCAGGTGGAATTGTTGGTGTTTTAGGGAGAAATGAAAAAGTAGCCAACGAAAGAGCTGAATTAATAGTTAAAAATGGTGGAGAGGCAATCGCTTTAATTGCAGATGTAACTATCGAAAGGGATCTTATAAAAGCGCGTGATTTGGTTCTTTCAAAATACGGAAAAATTGACGGTCTGGTAAATGCAGCCGGTGGAAATATGCCGGAGGCTGTAATTCAGTCAGATCAGGATATTTTTAAATTAAATATGGATGCACTGCAAAAAGTGATGAACCTGAATTTATTTGGAACACTTTTGCCTACACAGATTTTTGGAGAAGTAATCAAAAATAATGAGAGTGTTGGAAGTATTGTAAATATTTCATCTGTCGCAACAGAACAAGCCATAACAAAAGTTTTAGGTTATAGTCTGGCAAAATCAGCCATTGGTTCTTATACAAAATGGTTTTCTGTTGAACTTGCCAAAAGATATGGCGATAAAATCAGAATGAATTCTATCGTTCCGGGATTTTTCTTAACTGAGCAAAACCGTACGTTATTAACTAATCCTGATGGAAGTTTAACTGAGAGAGGAAATTTAATCATTGCAAATACACCTTACAAACGTTTTGGAAATCCGGATGAATTGATAGGAGCTTTAGTTTGGCTGCTAAGTGATGCATCTAAATTTGCGACAGGTTCAAAAGTGACTATAGATGGTGGATTTACGATTTTCAGCGGGGTATAATTTTAAAAGAAAAGAAAGATTATGAATAGAATGATACAAACCTGGAGATGGTTCGGACCAAATGATCCCGTAAGTTTACAGCATATCAAACAAACCGGTGCTACCGGAATTGTAACAGCTTTACACCATGTTCCTCATGGAGATGTATGGACTGTTGAAGAAATCAACAAAAGAAAAGCAGAAGTTGAAGCTTACGGGCTGACATGGGATGTGGTAGAAAGTATCACAGTCCATGAAGATATTAAAACCAAAACCGGAGATTATCAGCTTTATATCGAAAAGTATAAAGAAAGTATTCGTAATGTCGCAGCCTGCGGAATCAAAATTATTACTTATAATTTCATGCCGGTTAACGATTGGACAAGAACACAGCTGGATTACGTAATGCCGGACGGTTCTGAAGCATTATACTTTAACTGGGTTGATCTGGCAATTTTTGATATTTATATCTTAAAAAGAGAAAATGCAGAAAGCAGTTTTCCTGAAAACATTGCAGCTAAAGCTAAAGAACGTTTCCATTCCTTAAACGAGCAAGATTTACAAGCACTTTCTGATGTAGTAATGTTTGGAATTCCGGGAGAGAAAAAAATGACGGTTGCTGATATGCAGGCTAAATTAAAGCCGTATAAAAATATTGACAGAGCAGCTTTAAGAGAAAATTTAAGCTACTTCCTGAATGAAATTTGTCCGGTTGCAGATGAATGCGGAGTTAAACTGGCGATTCATCCGGATGATCCTCCTTTTGATATTTTAGGATTACCGCGTATCGTAAACTCAATGGAAGATTATGATTTTATTCTTTCAAAAGCACCTTATAAATCAAACGGAATCTGTTTCTGTACTGGTTCTCTTGGAGCATCAGAAAAGAACGATTTACCTGAAATAGTAAAAGTTTTAGGCGACAAAATACATTTTATTCACTTGCGAAATGTACGCAGGGACGAAGAAGGTAATTTCTTTGAAGCAGATCATTTAGATGGAAATGTGGATATGTATGCAGTAGTAAAAGAACTGTTATTAATTCAAAAAGACAATAATCTTTCTATTCCGTTCAGACCAGATCACGGACACCAAATGTTAGATGATTTAGGAAAAGTAAACAATCCGGGGTATTCAGCTATTGGAAGATTAAGAGGTTTAGCCGAATTAAGAGGTCTGGAAGAAGGAATTATTCGTTCGTTATAAATTTACTGATATAGAATAGTTTTTAGATTATTTAAAAATAAATCTATTATTAAAGTTGTCATGGTTTAAACTTTGACAACTTTTTTTATACGGTTATGTGAGCGTTATTAGTGTATAAGTTTTAAATCAGCAATAATTATCTGTTGAAATATTTTTATTTTTGTAGTAAAATATTTATAAATTTCATTCTAATTTTGTTGTTAAAATAAATTTAAGTTATATTTTTGAAAATAAATTCTTACTTATTTTTGAAAATAAATAATTTATGGCAAATTTTTCTGAACAGGTTCATGTTACTATTGGCAGTTTTACTCAAAATATTGTTTTATCATAATTTAGAGTTATCCCAAAAAATGGCTGATCACCATTATTTTTCATTTGTCTGGCAATATTCTGGCAAAGCCATAATAAATCCAGCGGACCAGGCAAAAGCGTTGAGGGACTATTTGGGAGACGAAGTTATCTTTAGCTTTAAAAGCCTCACTGGAATCAAACTGATGAGCAAAGGTATTATTACTGAACTTTCCTCAGTAGAACTTCATGGCAGTGCGGTAGGTCTGCACGTGAAAGGCATAAGTCATACTATAGTGCTGGATGATATGAAAAAGTCAAGAACTTTTCTGCAGCGTGGTATGGATGATATCGTGTTGAGTATTCTGACCGAAGGACCGGGAGAATTTTATCAGAGAGAAGCTATAAAATCTACTTACACACAGGAATTCAAATATTTGACTCAGTATAATGAAACCAATTTTGAATTTCTAAAACGATTGGACAAACGTTATGGACAGTGGTTTTATTTTGATGGAATGCGAATGCAGTTCGGACAAAAAAAAGCCACTTCAATAAAGCTTATCAACGGTTCTTCATTGCATAGTTTTGGGATACAGGCCAATATGTCTGCACATAAAGTTTCGTTGGGGGGGTATAACTACAATGGTGCATCCAATATTCGTAACGCGGCTGCATGCACTTCTTCAGGCAGTAAAGACAGTATAGCAGCTATTGTACGTCATAATCAGGGAACTGTTGTTCAGGAAGAACTGAGTGTAGGAGCTTATACCACAAATGCCCAAACCAATGATGAAATACAGGAAATGGTGAAACTGCAAACCTCAGGCAGTGATGCCAATAGCGTATATTACAGCGGAATTTCTTATTTTCCGTTAGGACTTGGACAGGTTTTCAGCATTATAAACCAAACTGTAGAACACGAACTGATTGTGACAGAAGTAACACATATTTCTCAAGTCCATGGAACTATTCCTGTAATTTCAAGGCCATTCCGGCAGATGTTGCCGCCCCTCATTATACAGACGTACATGTATTTGTGAAAGCCGAAACACAGCCAGCGAAAGTAAAAGACAACAACGACCCGGAAGGTTTAGGACGCGTAAAAGTACAGTTCAACTGGGCAGGCGGAAACAATTCAAGCGAGTGGCTTCGAATGATTCAGCCCCACTCAGGATCAGGAAAAGGATTTTACTTTATTCCGGAAATTGGCGAAGAAGTTTTAGTAGGCTTTGAAGGGGATAACGCACAGAATCCATATGTTTTGGGAACGCATTACAATGGCGATGAATCCAGCGGTTATGCAGAGGGTCAGAATAATGTAAAAGCGATTCACACCCGTTCGGGAACAAAAATAGTTTTAAACGATGCCGAAGGAAGTATTTTAATAGAAGACCCAAGCGGAAATACTTATTTGATGGATGGGAAGGGTAATATTAAGGTTAATGCTCCAAACCGAATTTCTTTTAATTGTACTGATATGGATATTAATGTTTCTAATAATTTATCAACTTCTGTCGGGGTTAATAAAACGGATAGTGTTGGAGTCGCTGCCACAGAAACTATCGGAGGTATAAAAACAGAAATTGTTACAGGAAATAAAAATAGTACCATAGCAGGAAACTTTATAGAAAGAGTAGAAGGTAATTTAGAATCACATACCGTTAAGGAACTCATATTTAATGGCGATAAGGATGTTCTCATATCTTCGGTAGAAGAATTTACAAAGCATTCGCAAAAGCAGATCATTCACAATAGTTCAGAACCTAGTAATTTTTATTAATATGAAGGAAAGAAATGTAGGCGGTAAATCACAAATCACTTCCGATGGAAAAATTACCTTTTATTCTAACGGAAACATTACTACCAATGGAAAAAAAATAAAACAGTTGGCGATCAGGACGGAGTTAAATTAGATGTAAACCCAGAAAAATTAGAAACAAATTACGTCGAAAATAACGAGCCTGTAAATGTTTATATAGGGATGTTTTTTGACGGAACGGGGAATAACCGATACAACTCCGAAAAAACATATTACTCTCAAATCAATTCCAGTGATAAGTTTTATAAAGCTGATACTATTCCTTCCAGTTTTAAATTTGTAAAAACTGTCAAAGATAAAAATAATGAAGAAGTTAATGTAAAAGTAAAAGTGGCTGATAGGGACAGCTACTGGAATCCATATTCTAATGTTGCAAAACTTTTTGATTTGTATAAAGAGGTTACCAAAGAAGCTAAAAGTAATACATTAGGAAAACATTATATCTTAAAACAATATGTAGAAGGTATAGGGACAAAAAAGGATGAAGAAGATGATGTTTTAGGTTCTGCTTTAGGTCGTTCTAGCTGGGGAATACTTGGTCGTGTAGAACAAGGTATAGGAGATGTAGTCAAAGAACAGTTTAGTGCAATTCCGAAAACCAAAAAAATTAATAAAATAGTTTTCGATGTTTTTGGTTTTAGCCGGGGCGCAGCAGCAGCAAGGCATTTTTGTAATGAAGTGAAGAAAAAAGAAGTCTATGAAAACGAAATGGTCAATGATCCTTATGACAAATATCCAATGCCTTCAGGAAAAATAATTTTAAGAAGCCATGCAGGCGGTTTGCTGGGGCAGAAACTGAAAAATGCAGGATATAAACCGGCAGGAAAAACATTCGATATAGAGATTAGGTTTTTAGGTGTATTTGATACAGTTGTAGGAGATATGGTCATCAGGGACAATTTAGGTTACAAATTGTCGGTCATTCCAGGAATCGGAATCGTGACTAGTGTAGGCCAGGCTATGTTACAAACAATAAAAACAAGTCTGGCAGGTTTGGGCATAAAAAAAGTATTTCATATTGTGGCTCAAAACGAGTGGAGAGAAAATTTTGCGCTCACTCCTACAGATGTGGGGTATACTCTATATATGCTTGGTGCTCATTCTGATATTGGGGGCGGTTATGCAAGTCTTGATAAATACAAAGCAGTGGTTGATTATTTTGATGTTCCTGTTAATGATACTGCTGTCTTAGCAGAAAAACAAAAAGTTAAGGAATTTTATACAAACCGCTATTTTTCTAAAGATAAAGAAGAAATTAATATCGTTAATACTTATGATCATTATCAGGAAGTAACAGCAGAGCCGCTACTTTATGATGGGTTCCCTGTAATAGAAAGCAATGAGGTACAAAGATCCGGCGATTACGTATCCCCAAAAGAATGGATGTACGATCCGACCAAAAAACACATGCTTAGTGAAAGAAAAATATCAGACCATTATATGATAACTGATGAAAGGGTAATTTCAAATAAATACAGTTTGGTACCTATGTATGTGATGCTTCAGAAAGCAATTGATAATGGCGTTCCGTTTTATGAGGATTATAAACAAGCAGAAAAAGATGGTAAAACGATACCTAAAACTTTTGAACATGAAATTCCAGAAAATGATACAATATTGAAAGATTATTTAATAAAGATGTTAGAAATAGCAAAAAAACAAGCTAATGAAACTTATAATCTCCCTTTAGAAATGTACAGCCATATATGTAATAAATATGTACATTTATCAGGACACTATGGAGGTCTGGATGCTCTTTACTCTAAAACCGGAGACCATTATATATTAGGTAATTACGGTTTTATAAATCACCCAGTTAAGTATTCAAAAGATGAAAACGGAAATATCACTTACATAAGAAAACTATATGCGAATCGTTAAAGTTATTTTAACTTTTTTTGTTTTATTAATAAGCTGCCAGTCGCCAAAAGACAAAGCAAAGGACGAAGAAAAGTTTAGTTGGAATGCAGGAATTTCTGCACCTAAATATTATCCCGCAGCACCTTCTGTTGAATTTTCATACCAAGGCAAAGGAGTTGCGGGCGCCTCAACAGGAGCAGGAGATGGTTGGGGTACAATAAGTGGGGGTTTTACAGGAGGAGATGTTTTTAAACCAGTTCCGGATAGTGTTTTTGTAAGTTGGAAATGTGGTGTTGATCATTTTCTCTACAAAGGAGGATTTAAATTACCCAGAAAAAAAATTTTGGCATTGTTCAATAAAGGAACCAAGGATCCCTATACAGGCCAACATGAAGAATATTCTACTATTGTAGCAGGTACTGCGCCAGGAGGGAATGTTACAATCTGGATGAAATCTGGATCTAAAATCACAGAAATTGCTAAGTTTAAAGCTGAAAATAAAGGGATTTATAACGAAGGAAGCAAAGAGCAACAGAAAATTATGGATGAAATTTATAAATCAAGAGAATTTATTAATTCAGAGACAAATGTATTTCGATATTTTCATGGTGTCCCCTATAAAATTTGGGAAACAGGTGAAAAGGAGTATAACTATGATATTGGATTTAGTTCAGAAGATTATTTAATAAAGCCTGAAATAACAACTTTTTATGCTAAAGATGGATCTTGGTATCAAGCAGGAGGTACATCAAATTTTGAAAATATTGATTGGAATATTTTCAAATATAAAGAAAATAACAATATAATAAAAAAACAAAAATTGCCTATTCAAATTCTTGCAGAGTGGGAAAAAGATTCGGTTTATTATTCTACAAATATTGTTTTTCCTCAAGAATTTGAAAAAATATTTGTAAAATCTTATGTTTTAAATGATACAAAACAGTATTTTGATAGAATTGTAATAGGAGTAAAAAGAGGTGGGAGTTATGGAATGATTTGGATTGAAGGAAAAGGAAAAAGAAAAAGTATAATGAATTTCAAAGTTTTTAAAGCTAAAATGAATGAAATGGGAACTTATATTGGAGGAGGGTATTCCATTCCAAAAGGTTTTGTATTTCCAAAATGGAAGAAAGGTAAAGAACCATTAAGTAAGCCAGATGTTGATTATTGGCAAGAGCAATAAAGAAAAACTCTACGAACAATATGGATGAACTTAAATTTTGATTTTTTATACAGGATAGTTTTATAACATGTTTTAATTACATTTAAACAGTAAAAAAAATATTGTTTAAATGCATTTTGAATTTAACGAAAACGAACATGAAAATTAAAAAAAATCACGTTGCTTTAATGTTGATATTTATTTTTTGCATCAGCATCATTCATACTGTTTGTGCACAGAAAAACAATATAAAAAATGATGTTTTTTGGAATACCAAAGACGGAAAACCATTAAATAGCCAGGGTGGAGGTGTTTTTAAATTTTCAAAGCCGGTTGATGGAGTGCAGAAATATTACTGGTATGGCGTAAATTATGAAGAAGCGGATATTTACAGAAATGCTCCTTATGTCACCTTACCGAATGCTACATTTAAATCGGTTACCTGTTATAGTTCTACAGATTTAGTTAACTGGACGTTTGAAGGAGATGTTGTAACCAAAGACGATGTGAATAAGTCAGGCAGAACCTGGGTAGGGCGTTTAGGAGTTGCTTATGTGAAAGAAATGAATAAGTATGCTATGTTTGTTCAGCATGGTAATGAGGTATTGATTATGCTTTCAGATTCTCCAACAGGGCAATTTAGCTGGCATCAGAAAATCAATATGGAAAAAATGATCGGAACCAGTAATACAGGTGATCAGACCGTATTTACTGATGAAGATACCGGAAAATCGTACCTGATTTATTCTTACGGAAAAGGAAGAAACAAAATATATGTTTCTGAAATTGGAATTAAAGAAGGTAAAGTAAACCTTTTAGACTGTACGCAGATTTTCAAGGGAGAAAGCCGTGAAGGAAACTGTATGTTCAAGTATCAAAATAAATATTATATGTTCGCTTCCAATATTTATGGCTGGGACGGTTCATTTGCTTATTATCTGATTGCCGATGACATCAGAGGACCTTATCTGCCGGCTAATGATATGCTGATTATGAAAGGCGCTGATGAAGATTTCGCACACGTATCTCAAACCGGTTTTTTCTTTTCTGTTAAAGGAAGCAAGCAGGAAACTATAATGTATTGTGGAGACAGATGGGCTAATTTTGCAGGCAACGGTTTAGGATATAACCAATGGTGTCCTCTTTCGTTTGATGGAAAAACACCTTATTTTAATTCATTTAGCTCATGGAATATTAATGCTAAAACAGGTGAATGGAACGTAGCCAAAGATAATAATTATGTGAAAAACGGCAGTTTCGAAGCTGATCGCAGACATATTCCGAGTCCTGTAAAACCGGTACAACTTGAATTAACAGGTTGGACAAACGAAGTTATCGAAGGAAATAAAATAAGTTTAGACACTCTTACTTCACCTGTAATCAATTATTTCAATACTGAAAATGACAGAAAGATTGTCATAGGAGAAAAAAGCTTAAACATTACAGATAAGATTAATTTTAAACGAAAAACATATCAAACGATAACTTCCTCTCCTTATGTGAAATTAGAAGACGGCTTATACACGCTTACTGCTAAAATAAAAAACACTAAAGGTTTTAAAAACTTAGAAATGTATGCTTTAAGCGATGGTAAAAAACTTCAATACGATTTAAAAGATGAAAATGTATCGTGGAAAACAATATCGATTAAAAATATTCCGGTTAAGAAAGGAAAAGTTGAAATTGGTTTTCTTACGGAAGGCACATCAAAGGCTTCTTGCCAGATAGACGATGTTTCGTTGGTTAGAAAATAATCTTTTGTATTTATTTATAATAGATTTTAATCCGTTGAAAAATTCGAAATGAACTATACCGATAAAAATTCTTTTGAAAACAATTGCCATAGCCCGGATAGAAGTGAAAATCCTTTTGCTTTTTTCTTTAAAAAGTAAAAGATTACTTCACTTAAATTTTATTCTAATCGGAGTTCAGTGAACTACGTTTGCAACGGATAGCGGGATTAGCTTCTTATAAATCATCAGTTTTAAATCGCTAAAATTTACTAAACTTTGATAAAATACTATTAATTCAATTCGTTCAGAAAAGGTACTTTTATAAACTTTACTTAACGAATTGAATTAACCAGTATTATTTATGAAATCTATTTCTTTTAATCCACTTTCCTTCTGCTTTGTTTTTTTTATATCTTTTTGTATTTCAGCACAAAAGCAGGCTGAAAGAGATTTGACTTTAATTGATAAAGACTGGCGTTTTTCATTCGGTCATTTATATGATACTCAGAAAGATTTTAATCATGCAACAGGTTATTTTTCGTATTTAACCAAAACCGGATTTGGTGATGGACCTGCAGCTCAAAATTTTGATGATCGTGCCTGGCGGAAAGTAGATCTTCCACATGATTGGGCTGTTGAACAGTCTTTTAGTGAAAAGGGTAGTTTCAGCCACGGATTTAAAACTGCCGGAAAAGGTTTTCCTGAAAAAAGCATTGGCTGGTACCGAAAAAAAATCAATATTACGGAAAGTGATAAAGGACAGATTATCTCTTTAAAATTCGATGGTGTTTTTAGAAATTCTAAAGTATTTTTTAACGGCTTTTATTTAGGAACCGAAGAAAGCGGCTATAACGGATTTGAATACGATGTTACTGCTTATGTCAATTATGGTGGAGAAAACACAATTGTAGTTCGTGTCGATGCTTCAATGGAAGAAGGCTGGTTTTATGAAGGAGCGGGCATTTACAGACATGTATATCTGCAAAAAGCCAATCCGATTCATGTTGTTACAAACGGAACCTATGTTACTTCAGAAATCCAAAATGATAGTGCAGAAGTTACCGCTCAGGTTAAAATAGAAAATAAAGGCAATTATAAAGAAGGAATTGAAATTACTCAAAGTATTTTAGATGCTGAAGGAAAACAAATTGCAACCACTTCTGAAAAAACGGCAGCTCCTGATTTTTATAAAACAGCAAATTATACTTCAAAATTTAAAGTGAAAAATCCCTTATTATGGGATCTTGAAAAACCTAATTTATATCGATTAATAACTGAAATAAAACAGGAAGGGAAATCAATTGACCGTTATGAAACCACTTTCGGAATCAGAACCATAAATTTTGATGCAGAGAAAGGTTTTTTTCTTAACGGAAAACCAGTTAAACTAAAAGGAACCAATAATCATCAGGATCATGCCGGAATAGGAACTGCCTTACCGGATGAACTGCAATATTACCGAATCAAAAAGCTAAAAGAGATGGGTTCCAACGCTTATCGTTGTTCACATCATCCGCCAACTCCGGAATTGCTTGATGCCTGTGATAAACTCGGAATGCTGGTAATTGATGAAACCCGTTTGATGGGAATTAACGATTACCATCTGAATGATTTGAAACGAATGATTGAACGCGATCGTAATCATCCGAGTATCTTTTGCTGGTCGGTTGGAAATGAAGAATGGAATATTGAAGGCGGTATTGTTGGCGAACGTATTACGAATGTGATGCAGGGTTTTGCAAAAACTATTGATCCTACAAGGCCAGTAACAGTGGGGATAAGCAGTGGTTTTAAAAGCGGAATATCGTCTGTGGTCGAAATTATGGGTTATAATTACCTGGGGAATGGAGATATTGATGCGCACCGGAATCAATTCAAACAACAACCGGGAATGGGGACAGAAGAAGGTTCTACATTTGCTACACGCGGTATTTATTTTGATGACGAAGCTAAACATTATAAAAGTGCTTATGATAAAAAACCACGTCCGTCTTTTTACAGTATCGAAGAAGGCTGGAAATTTTATGCTGAAAGATCTTATTTAGCCGGAATGTTCATCTGGACAGGTTTTGATTACCGTGGCGAACCAACGCCTTACGGATGGCCATCGGTTACATCCTATTTTGGAATGATGGATGTTTGCGGTTTCCCGAAAGACAATGTGTTTTATCTGAAATCATGGTGGGGAAATACTCCCGTTTTACATATCATGCCACACTGGAACTGGGGTGGAATGGAAGACAAAGAAATAGATGTATGGGTACATTCAAATTGTGATGAAGTCGAGCTTTTCCTCAACAAAAAAAGCCTTGGTAAAAAGAAAATGGAATTGAACAGCCATTTAGAATGGAAAGTAAAATATGCTTCGGGAACATTAGAAGCAATTGGATATAAAAATGGTAAAAAAGTAGTTTCTGAAACTAAAAAAACAACTGGAATAGCTGAAAATATTAAACTTACCGTTGATAAAGAAAATATTTCGAATGCGAATGTTTCAGTAGTAACAGTTGAAACCACAGATAAAAAAGGGTTACATGTGCCAACCGCAAATCCAGAAATAACATTTTCTATCAAAGGAGGAAAGATTCTGGGTGTAGGAAATGGTAATCCTACATCTTTGGAAAAAGATCAATTTATAGATAATGTAGAACTTGTTGCCATTACAAATTTTGAAGAAAAGAAATTAGCATCAGCAAATGCATCACAGCTATCTTCTGATAATGATAACAGCTGGAAAGAAGCTTTTAAAGACCGTGATTATAAAAATCAGGCTCCGGCGTATGTTTATCGTGGTAAATTTGAATTAAGTAACAATCTGAAAACAAATGCAGTTAATTTCTTTTATAAAAAAATAGGTATTGACGCTGTTGTTTTTGTAAACGGAAATAAAATCGCTCCAAGTACGGAAGACAATCAAAAGTATGTTTTGAATAGCAATGTTTTAAATCAGGGAACAAACACCATTCAGATTATTGCGCCGCCTTTGCAAAAAGTAAAAGACTGGGACGTAATGAATACAGACCCCGGAATAATTCAGGTAATAACACCGGCAGAAAGCTGGAAACGAAAACTATTTAACGGATTTGCTCAGATTATCATTCAAAAAGATGAAAATGCTGCTGAAGTAGTTTTATCGGCTACAGCCAATGGTTTAAATACAGGAACTTTGATTAAAAAATAGTTTCAAGTTTCAGGTTTCAGGTTAGTTAGCGGTAAAATTTGTGAACCTGAAACCTGAAACTAAAAAACTTAATTTATCCTTTGGATAGTATAAGTCGATTGACTTTTATCTCCCGACAGGAATTTACCAAGTTTAGAATTAATAACATAAACATTTCCATCTGATGCTAAAGCAGCAGTGGTTGGAAATTCCTCTTTTCCAATATTGGTTTCGCTTATTTTTGAAGCGCTGGCCCAGTTATTTTTACTTGATAAAGTATAGGTTTTTCCTAATCCTAAGCCATTTTCAACCACAACTAAATTGTTGTTTTTATCCAGTTCAATACCATCAGGAGCACTAAATATTGTTCCTTCAACCTCGGTAATACTTACAGGGTTTGAAAGTGATATTTTTAATAATTTAGAAGTATCCGTTTTAACAGCTAACAAATAACCTTTTGGATGAAAAACAATTCCGTTTAGACCAAATTCATTTGGTTTAGGCTGAAACAATGGACTCGTTGCAAATACGGAGGCCGTATAGTTTAGGTCAATTTTATAAATATTCGCCGAAAATGAATCGGTAATATAAATGTTTCCGTTAGCATCGACTGCAATATCATTTGGACAAGATCCTGCATTTGGTGTAAAATTTTTCAAATCAATTTCTTTGATTAATTCACCGGAAGTAAGATTGAAAATGCTTACCGTAGCTATAGATCCTGCACTTTCTGTGGTACTTTTTTGTGAAATCCCTAAATCAGCATTTGCGACTATTAGTCGGTTTCGAATTTCATCAGTATAAACTCCGGTTGGCAAAACGAGTTTACTGCTTGTGGCAAAAACAGACAATTCTCCTTTTGTATTCATGGCATAAACGGCGCCTTTTTGTAATGAGCTAAACAGGAATCTTTCATTTTTGGTATCGTAATCAATTCCTTCAGGATAAAGACCAGTATCAGTAACGGTGTATTTGTTTTGAAGATTGACAGAAGTTTCTGCTGACCTTTTTTCGCTGTCACAAGCCATAAAAAAAATGGAGAGTGCTGAAATTAAAATTGTGTTTTTCATTTTTATTAATTTAAATTATTTGTCGGTATTGACTATGCAAAGCTGGGACAGAATAAGAAAAATAAAAATGAACTGGTTTAGGAAATAAGGTTGAACCAGTTTAACTTTTTGAGGTTTTACCGTTGCGGATTTTGCTTAAATACTCGGTGCTGAAACCCAAATAAGAAGCTAAGGCATATTGAGGAACGCGTTGAGCAATTGCGGAATATTTGCTCATAAATTCATCATAACGTTCTTCAGCAGTTTTGGTTAAATTCGATAAAAGTCTTTTTTGATGAAAAGCCAGGGAACGCTGTGTTATTATACGTTCAAATTTTTCGAGTTTAGGAATTTCTTTTAAAAATTGCTGTTCGTCTTCATATTCAATCTGAATGAGAACAGAATCTTCCAAAGCTTCAACAAATAAAGTGGCAGGTTCCTGATAAATTAAACTGCTGTAATCTGAAATCCACCAGTCTTCAATAGCAAATGACAAAGTGTGTTCCTTACCATTATTGTCAACCAGATAGCCTCTGAACGCCCCTTTTACAACATAACTTTTATGTTTACATACAAAACCGGGCTGTACAATAAATTGTCTTTTTTTGACTTTAGTAATCTTCAAAAAAGAGGTCAGATGATTTTTTTCATCATCAGTCAAATCAACATATCTTGAGATATAATTTATAACGGGCAGTAAATCCTTCATACTAGCAAAGATAAAGTGTAAATTTAAATTCCAGTGAAAAACAACAATTTTAGAGCCGAAAAATTGAATTGATTTTCAAAAATTGTGATTGAGTTTGATTTTTGAAATTGAAATTGACTCTTGAATTTGTTTTGTTTGATTTTCATAACTTTGCAAAATGAAAGAAAATATTACACCAGAGTTAGTCGACTTTAATAATTCTGATTTAAAGCTGAAAGGTTTTAAAGTATATCCAATTGGGACTGACTGTACTGTTATACCTACTTACAACCGCAGGGATTTTTATAAAATCAGTATCAGTACGGGCAAGAGTCTTATTCAGTATGCAGATAGGGGTATTGAAACTGATGGAACTTCTTTGTTTTTTGGTAATCCTTATATTCCGTATTCATGGGAATTACTTTCTGAATCTTTTCACGGATTTGCATGTGTTTTTACCGAAGAATTTTTAAGGATGAATGATCGTTCAGAAAGCCTTCATGAGTGCCCTTTATTTAAAATTGGCGGAACACCGATATTTTATTTAAGTGCTGAACAAAAGGTATTTATAAATTCGCTGTTTGAAAAGATGATCGAAGAACAGAAAACAGATTACATTTTTAAAGATGATTTAATTCGAAATTATATCAATCTGGTTATTCATGAATCTATGAAGATGCAGCCTTCAGAAAACTTCTTCAAACATAAAAATGCATCTTCAAGAATTACTTCCTTATTTTTAGAATTGCTGGAAAGACAATTTCCTATTGAGGCAAAAAACCAGCCTTTATTGCTTAAAACACCTCAGGATTATGCACAGAACCTTGCTGTACATGTAAATCATTTAAATCGTTCAGTGAAAGAAATCACAGGAAAATCAACCACAGCCCATATTACAGAAAGAATTATTGGAGAGGCAAAAGCATTGTTGCAGCATACGGACTGGAGTATTGCTGATATTGGTTACTCACTTGGATTTGAATATCCGAGTTATTTTAATAATTACTTTAAAAGACTTACCGGGACAATTCCCAAATCCTTGAGAATGTAAAATTGTTTCAAATTCATAATTTTTTGTTTGAATATTGTTATTTTCTGAAAGCATAGTTGGGCTAATTTTGCTTTGAAATTACCGTATTGGTTATTTGTCATTTTTGCAGACTAAATAATACTTCATAAAGCGATTTCTGGCTTTCTTAAATTTAGTTGTTTGATTATGATATAGTTGATTGATGTAAGGTAGTTTTAGATAAAATTAAATCTCAAAAAAATAACTAAATTTTATGTCAACAAATTATTCAGCTGTTATCGAAGAAGGAAAAGTGCCTGGTACATATATGACTGGCGACGTTTCGTATAAGAAACAGAGCAGTACAATTCATCCTGAAAATACTGTTATTAAGGAAGTTACTTTTGAACCTTGTGCAAGAAGCAACTGGCATAGTAATGCAAGTCTGCACATGCTTATTGCAAAAGACGGAATTGGTTATTATCAGGAAAGAGGAAGCGCAGTCCGCATGCTTAGTAAAGATGAAGTGGTTACTATTCTGCCTGGAGTCGAACATTGGTATGGAGCTACACCATTTGGAAAGTTTTCATATATTACTATTATTACAGAAATCGATAAGGGACACGGAACCTGGTTAGAAAAAGTAACAGATGGCGAATATTTTCTTTTGAATCACTGAGGTGTTTAAGAACTATTTTTGGGTTTCGCAAAAATTGAAATCCAGATTAAAAAAAATATTTGGTATAGTATGTTTAAGTACTAAGTAAAAAGCTGTATTCATGTATTTGTGAATGCAGCTTTTTATCATTATGCAATTAACCATGTTAAATATATTTTTTAGCCTAAACAAGAAAATAATAATATTGCCTCAAAATAAGTAAGAATTTTAATATTTATTTTGTTGTTCAAACAAAAATGTTATCTTTGGTTGAAAGTTAAGGTGTTGTTATATAATGTTTTATGAGTGTCTTGATTGTTAATTGTATTTCGTTCATTTCAGATTGATTATTTTAATTTACCTTAAGAAAACAAGAGAGATGTATTAAAAATAAATTAGTCATTATGATTGATATTCTACTTTCACTTTTCTTTTTCGTAGCTATTTTTATTGGCTTTGCCACTTCCATTATGGTTCTTTTTTCAAAAAATAATTATTCAAAAAGTTTTTTTTTGGGATTATTTTTGTTTAGTCTGACTGTTGCCAGCATATATAATTTTTATCTGTCGGTAAATGTTTTTAAAAATTTGCCCAGTTTATTTACTATTACAAAGTCTTTTATTTTTTTGGCAGCCCCTTCCGCTTTTCTATATACTAGAAGTGTTTTATTCACTGATACATTATTTAAAAAATATGACTGGTTGCATTTTATGCCATTTTTGTTCTACTTCAGTTTAACCATTTTTGTATGGATTAGAAATTACTTTAAAATGGAAATAATGAGTTTCTTATATAGTAAAATAGATAGCCCTTTTTCAATGATGAGCCTCACAATTTGGTTGATGTATGCTTTTTGTCAGACGATGATGATCTTAAATTATGATTTTAAAAAAAATGAAGAAACTCAGTTTTTAAAAACTAATGTAAGCTGGATAAGAATCTATAATTTGGTGATATTATTTTTGTTTTCAACTCTTTTTGTACATTACTTTTTGATTAATAGCATTACTATGACAGACTTTTCATGTTACATTTTAATATCTTCTGTTCTTATTTTTACTGTAGGCTGCCTTTATTTTAAACCACAAATGTTTTATGATTTAGATGTATCATTTGAAAATTATCCTGTAATAAATGATGACGATTGCCAAATTGTAAAAACTGATGAAAGCAAAAATAATCTGCCCTCAGTAAAAGAATTAACTCAGGAAAAAAAACAAGAATATCTAATAAAACTGAACACTGTGTTTCTAGGTAAAAAACTTTTTCTGAAAAAAGACTTTGTAATTCGTGACCTGTCTGATGAAACCGGAATATCAGTACATAATCTTTCTAATTTAATTAATTCAGAATTTAATCTTCATTTTCAGGATTTTGTAAATCTTAAAAGAATAGAATATTTTAATGAAAAAATTAATGATCCCGAGTGGAAAGATCTTTCTCTTGAAGGAATGGCTTGGGGATCAGGTTTTAAATCAAGAACTACTTGCTTCAGGGCTTTTGTAAAACACACCGGAAAATCGCCATCAGAATATTTTAAAGTGATTAGAGACAATCCGGATAAAACTAATTATATTATTCAAAATTAATTTCAGACTTAGACGCTAAATTCGAAAAGAGAAAGAGCTGAAATTGTAGTCATTTCTTCTGTCTAATTTACTCCTGTAGTTCATTTGTATCTGTTTCCATTTTTTTTATTTCAACCTTTTCTTTTTTAATCGTTTGTCTCAGTAAAGCAAAAAAACTCATATAAATATTAGCTAAAAAAATGAGCGAAAATCCAGCTATAAAATAACCTCTCCAGTCAGTAATTAACAGTTTGAAGTTGCAAAAGAATACGAAAAAAAATGTAACATAATGGCTGAAACAGTATTCACAGGTAAAGAGGTAGAAAAACTTTCTCTTCAAAAATTTCTTATCATTTTGTGAACGATTTACACACCATTCTCTGGGTTCTCGGAATACTTCTTCGTGAGTAACTGTCCAGCTGACGCATGCAATAGGGATTGCAAGGATAAATAACCAGAAGATTTGTGTTGCTATATCCATTTCATCCTTAATTTAAACATTTAAGCCCTAAATTTAAGTATGAATGATACTGTTAGTTTTATATAATTTATTTGTTGAATTATATAATTTCTTTGCTATGTTCTAAAAAATCCCGAAACCAAATCCCGGATTGTTTAATCGTTCTTTTTTGAGTTTCAAAATCAATATGAACTAAGCCAAATCTGGCATTATACCCTTCTGCCCACTCGAAATTATCTGTAAGGCTCCATACAAAATAGCCGTCTACTTTACAGCCTTCCTGTTTTGCTTTAAGTAATTGCTCCAAATGATCTTGTATATAATGCGTTCGTTTAATATCATATACTTTTCCGTTTGTAATGGTGTCTGGAAATGCAGCTCCGTTTTCAGTAATTATGATTTTTTTAATTCCTTCATAAGAATTAAATTTTTGAAGGATATGATAAAGGGCAGGAGGATATATTTCCCAACCCATCTCAGTAGATATGACATTTCTTTTTTCAGCACTTACTAATTCAGCACCAATATATGGAGTCAACAACGATGATTTAACAATTTCCCGGGTGTAACACTGAAGACCAATAAAATCAAAATCAAAAACTGCATTTTCCAGATCATTCGCCTGAATATAATTATTAAGTTTTTTAAGAACCGGGAGATCTTCCTGTGGATATCCAAGTCCTAAAATAGGTTCTATAAAAGTTCTGTTTAATAACGTATCAACGCGTTTTGCAGCCTGAACATCAGAAGTTTTATCAGAGAATGGCTCAATATGTGTACAGGAAAAAGTCGTTCCAATATTAGCATCAGGAATATATTGTCTTAGCTTCTTTGCACCAGCGGCTGTCGCTAATGTTACATGGTGTATGGCTTTTAAATAATTGGTAATACCTTTTTTTCCTGGTGCATGAATCCCTAGAAAATAACCTGCTCCTGTAAAAACAGAAGGCTCATTTATTACCATCCAGTTTTTTACCCTGTCGCCAAAATGCTGCGCACATACTTCCGCATAATCCGAAAACCACGAAGCACATTCTCTGTTTGTCCATCCACCTTTTACTTCAAGTGAATGTGGTAAATCCCAATGATATAAAGTTACCCAAGGCTCAATTCTACATTCAAGTAAAAAATCAATTACTTTGTTGTAATAATCTATACCTGATTGATTTATCGGATAAATACCTGTAGGCATAATACGCGACCAGCTTATAGAAAATCTGAAATTAGGAATATTTAATTCGCGTATTAAATGGATATCATCTTTGTAGCAATTATAAAAATTGCATGCATTTATAGCATGATGAGCATTTTTAATTTTACCTTTTTGGCTGGTGAAAACATCCCAAATCGAAGGACCTTTACCATCTGTATCATGAGCACCTTCAATTTGAAAAGCAGCTGTAGAAACGCCCCATAGAAAATCCTGACCAAACTGGTCTTTATTTAAAAATGACTTCTCTAATTTATTCATTCAAATGTATTTTCTTATTTTGAAAATTAATGAATAAATGATGAATGCATGGCTCTAAGAAAAAGCCATTCTTTAATAGAAACCAGAAAATTTAAGCTAAAGAATTTCATAATATTTGTTTTATTCAAAATAAGTAAACAAATATAAATTTACAGTAACTTTAATGTTATCAAATAATTAACTGTGTAAAAATCCTGGATAATAAGATCTTGTTTATAAGCTTTTCAGCTTTTTCATGAAAACTGGAAACACCTCATTAATTTCATCAAAAAGAGGATTTTTCCGATGCTTTAATTTTATTTCTCCAAATAACTTTAAACCCAATGCAAATTGTGTTGCTTCAGATTCATTATTGAAAACGTTTTTAGTTTTGATTTTTTCAATAATACTAAAAATTTCATCGTGGTTTTCAAATTCAATTCCAAGTTCTTTTGCTGGTGCTGTTTCTCCGTTTGAGTATTCTTTTAGGCTCAATGTAAGATAATATTTGTTTGATTTTTTTTCCATGATTATTTTATTTTTATTTCAACCATCTGTCAACAATTGTTTTAAATGCTTCTTTGTATTGTTCTCCGACCGTAATTTCAGTTTTTCCAATAAAAATGGAATTTTTACTAATGGTATTTATTTTGTCCAGAGAAACAATAAAGGACCGATGGATTCTCATAAATTTTGAAGATGGTAATTTTTCTTCCAAGGCTTTTAAAGAGATAAGTGAAAGCACGGCCTTATCAGAATCAACAAGATGAACCTTTACATAGTCTTTTAAACTTTCGATATACAAAACATCTTTTAAAGAAATTCGGACCCATTGATATTCCACTTTTAAGAAGAAAAACTCATCATCAGTAGCAATAGGCTGATAGTGACTCGAAGATTCTTCTGTTATCTGTAATACTTTACTGGCAGCGCGCAAAAACTCTTCATAACTAAAGGGTTTTAAAAGATAATCTACCGCATTTACCTTGTAGCCTTCAATGGCGTAATGATTGTAGGCAGTAGTGAAAATTATTTTTGGAATTGGTGTCGACTGATCCTGTAAGAGTCTTGCCAGTTCCATTCCGCTAAGATTAGGCATGTTTATATCTAAAAAAACTAAATCAGGCTGTTTTTCCCGAATTAAGCTTAAAGCTTCTACTGCATTATCACAGCTGCAGCTTAATTGGAGAAAAGGTGTCTGCTCAATAAAAGTTTCGACCAGTTTCAGGGCTAATGGTTCGTCATCTACTGCTATGCATTTTAATATTGTCATTGTTCTAAAGTTATCTGCAGCTCAACTTCATATTTTCCGTCTTTATTTACACCACAGTTTATAGCGTGTTTGTGAGGATAAATAAGTTGTAGTCTGCGTTTTGTATTTGTTAAACCAATTCCGCCCGGTTCTGTATTCGATGTTTTTTCGAAGTAAGTATTGAGTACTTCAAATGTCAGATTGGTGTGATTTTGTTTCAGTTGTATGATAATTTCGCTTTTTTCGGTGGCATGTACCCCATGCTTAAAAGCATTTTCTACTAAAGGTAATAATAACATTGGTACGATTGGGTAATCGTTTAGTTTTTCGGGTATTTCTGTAATGATATTTAATTTTCTGTTGGCACGGAGTTTCATTAGTGCGATAAAATCTTTGAGGAATTCGACTTCTTTAAGCAACGTAGTTCTTTCGCCTTCGGTGCTGTAGAGTAGATATCGCATCATTCGGCTTAAAGTGTGCAATGCATTCCTCGAATCTTCAATATTAGAGTATGTGAGTGAATAAATACTGTTTAAGGAATTGAAGAAAAAATGCGGATTTATTTGTGCTTTCAGCATAGCCAGTTCTGCCATCGTTTTGTCCTGTTCCAGTTTTTGTTTGTGCTGAGCCGCTTTTTGCCAGTATTGCAGCATTGCCCAGCTGGTGCTAATTCCCAAAACAAGAAGAGTGAGCATAAAAACGTAGTTGTCAAAATAGGGATTTCTGTATTTTGTAAAACCTAAAACCTGACTAACTTTTGTATGAACATCTGTTTGAGACGAATATAAATAGGCAATAAGCTGCATTACGAAGATTGCAAGAAAGGACCAGGCAAGATAAGGAGATGTGTTATTTTTGATAATCGTTTTTGGAACTACAATTTTCGCATTTGAATAAAATAAAAAAATCAACAAAATCAATATAATAATTTGCCAAAGCCAAAATTCCGGAGGAAGAATAACTTTCCAGGTCAATGGAATGTAAAACAACATAATGAATCCTAATAACGACCAGCCGAGAATGTGCAATCCGACAAATAAATACGGTCTGAAAAAGTTTGGTGCCATTGTAAATTATGATATGATGGCAATATTACATTTAATTTTCATACCATTTTTAAGGAATCGCTTAATTCATAGTTACACTCTTTAAAAAGCATTTCAGAACCGATGAGATGAAATTAAACACCTGTTTAATTTATTAAAAAGTTCCATCGGGTGTAATGTTATCTCTATCGATTGCTGGAAGCTCTTCGTCTATTGAAAATTTTCACACCTTTTATTTTATCTAATTTTGTCTGTCAATAATCGATAATTTCATATTTATTACAATGAATAAGCAATCATTTTTTAGAATTCTCGCAGCATCAATTGTTATCGCATCATGCGGTAAAAAAGATGATAAATCGGCTCAGGCAGAAGGGGCTCCGCAGGTAAAAGAATATAAAACCCTGACTTTAGCCTCACAATCTGCAACCTTATATACAGATTTCCCGGCAAGTATTCAGGGACAGCAAAATATAGAAATCCGTCCAAGAGTAGAAGGTTACATTGATAAAATATTTGTAGATGAAGGTGCTGTAGTAAAAACAGGACAGCCTTTATTTAAAATCAGCGCACCTGAATATGAACAGCAGGTTCGTACCGCTTCTGCAAGTGTAAAAAGTGCCCAGGCAGAAGTAAGTACAGCAAAACTGGCTGTGAATAAGGTTAAACCTTTAGTAGAGAAAGGAATTATCAGTAAATATGAATTAGAATCTGCACAATATAATTATGAATCTGCCATGGCAAGTTTAGCTCAGGCAAATGCAGCTTTAGTCAATGCTAAAGTTAATTTGGGATACACAACTGTTACAAGTCCGGTGAATGGCGTTGTAGGTTCAATACCTTTCCGTTTAGGAAGTTTGGTAAGTTCTGCAACTGCTGAGCCAATGACAACGGTTTCCAGTATCGGAAATGTATATGCGTATTTTGCTTTGAATGAAAAAATGCTGCTGAATTTTACTCAGGAAAATTCCGGCGCATCATTGGCTCAGAAAATCAAAAAAATGCCGGAAGTTTCTTTAGTGCTTTCTGACGGAACTACTTACGACGAAAAAGGAAGAATTGAAACTGTAAACGGATTAATCAATACAGAAACCGGTACAGTAAATATCAGAGCACGTTTTCCAAATCCAAAAGGAATTATCAGAAGCGGAAGCAGTACAACTGTTAGAATTCCAAATGTCGTTAAAGAAGGAATTATTGTTCCTCAGAGTGCTACATTCGAGCTTCAGGATAAAATTTTTGCAGTTACTGTGGGTAAGGACGGAAAAACGAAAAACGTCAATATTACCAAACTTGAAAATACAGCAGGTAATTATTATGTGGTAACAAGCGGCTTAAAACCTGGTGATCAGATTGTATTAGAAGGAGTTGCTTCGCTTAAGGACGGATCTGAGATTAAAGCAAATAATGTAAGTGCAGAAACGGTTTATGCCGACTTAAAATAAGAAAAAATGTTTAAAATTTTTATACAAAGACCGGTACTTTCGACCGTAATATCGGTTATTATTGTCATTTTGGGAGTTTTAGGACTAGTAGAACTGCCTATTTCTCAATATCCGGACATCGCCCCGCCAACAGTAAACGTATCAGCAAGTTATACCGGTGCGAATGCTGATGTGGTTTTGAAAAGTATTGTTATTCCATTGGAAGAGCAAATCAATGGTGTAGAAAATATGACATACATGACTTCTACAGCAACTAATGACGGAAATGCTTCGATTAAAATTTATTTTAAAGTAGGGACAAACCCTGATTTAGCAGCGGTAAACGTTCAGAACAGGGTGTCGAGAGCAACAAGTTTATTACCGGTAGAGGTAACTCAGGCAGGTGTTACAGTAACAAAAAGCCAGAGTAGTAACTTGTTAATTTTCTCATTATACAGCGATGATAAAACGTATGATCAGACTTTCCTTCAAAATTATGCCAAGATTAACCTGGTACCGCAAATCCAGCGTGTCGTTGGAGTAGGTGATGTAACGGTTTTTGGAGCCAAAGATTATTCGATGAGAATCTGGTTAAAACCGGATATCATGCAGCAATATAAGCTGATTCCGAGTGATATTTCGGCAGCATTGGCAGAGCAGAATATTGAAGCAGCGCCAGGTAAATTTGGTGAGAATGGCGATCAGGCCTTTCAATATGTAATTAAATATAAAGGTCGTTTAGCCAATGAAACAGAGTTTGGTGATATAGTAATCAAATCGGTTGGAAACGGACAAATGCTTCGCTTAAAAGATGTTGCTAAAGTTGAATTAGGATCTTTGAGTTATGCTTCAACAATCAAGACAAACGGAGTAGAATCTGCAGCGATGGCCATCAGCCAGACTCCGGGATCAAATGCCCGTGATGTAATTAATAATTCTAAAAAACTGATTGAAGAAGCCGCAAAGAGTTTTCCAAAGGGAGTAAAATATACCCTTTTAGTGGATGTTAATGAAAACCTCGATGCTTCTATTGAAAAAGTAATTCATACATTGGTTGAAGCTTTTATATTGGTTTTTATCGTAGTATTTATTTTTCTTCAGGATTTCAGGTCGACATTAATACCGGCAATTGCGGTTCCGGTGGCGATTGTAGGAACATTTTTCTTCCTGAGCCTGTTCGGTTTTACGATTAATTTATTGACGCTTTTTGCGATGGTACTTGCGATTGGTATTGTGGTCGATGATGCGATTGTCGTCGTCGAGGCTGTACATGCCAAACTGGATCACGGTTATAAATCGGCAAAAAAAGCGACCATTGATACGATGGACGAAATTTCCGGAGCAATTATTTCGATTACTCTTGTGATGGCGGCTGTATTTATCCCGGTAACATTCATAACCGGATCTACAGGCGTTTTTTATAAGCAATTTGGTATTACACTGGCTGTTGCGATTATTCTTTCGGCAGTAAATGCTTTGACTTTAAGTCCTGCTTTATGTGCATTGCTTTTAAAGCCTCATGCAGATGATCATAAGCATAAAAGCTTTTTACAAAGATTTTATACATCATTCAACGTAGCCTTCGATAATGTAACCGGAAGATATAAGCGTTCTGTTCAGTTTCTTTCCGTTAAAAAATGGATTGTACTGGCCTCTATTCTTATTGCCGGTGCAGGATTATTTTATATGATGAAAACCACTCCGTCAGCTTTCGTACCTGCGGAAGATCAGGGGACGGTTTTTGCTAATATTAGTTTGCCGCCATCGGCTTCTATGGAACGTTCTGATATCATAGCCAAACAGGTTGATAGTATTGCAAATACGATTCCAGGTGTAAAAAACACGCTTCGTATCGTCGGGCAGAATTTTACAGCCGGAGCGGGTAGTGCCTATAGTATGGTAATTGTAAAACTTGAAACATGGGACAAACGCGATTTAAGTGTAAACGATGTAATTGGACAGCTTTTTGCTAAAACAAGCGGGATTCGTGAAGCCAATATTTTCTTTATTTCGCCTCCAACCATTCAGGGATTTGGGCAAAGCGGCGGATTCGAGTTCCAATTACAGGACAAAGGAGGTCACACCACAGCAGAGTTCTTTAAAGTCAACACCGAATTTTTAGAAAAGTTGTCTAAACGACCTGAAATTCAATATGCGACAACACCTTTTAATCCAGGATTTCCTCAATATATGATGGATATTAATCTGGCAAAAGCCAAAGATGCAGGGGTTTCTGTAAATTCTATTTTATCTACGATGCAAGGCTATTATGGTGGATTGTATGCTTCGAATTTTAATAAGTTTGGAAAGCAATACCGGGTCATGATCCAGGCTTCACCGGAGTTTAGGACGAATACTCAGGGATTGAACAAAATCTTTGTTAGAAACAGTTCAGGCAACATGGCGCCAATTACTGAATTTGTAAAAATGACGAGGGTTTTCGGACCGGAATCCATTTCGAGGTTTAACTTATTTACCTCTATTTCTATTACCGGTGCGCCAAATCCGGGATTTAGTTCGGGAGACGCCATTAAAGCTATTCAGGAAGTAGCAGCAGAAAATCTTCCGGCAGGTTATGGTTATGAATTCTCAGGATTAACGCGTGAGGAACTGGCTTCTGGAAGTGAAACTATTTTCATCTTTATTTTATGTCTGGTCTTTGTTTACTTTTTATTGAGTGCACAATATGAGAGTTATATCTTGCCTTTTGCAGTATTGTTTTCAATCCCGTTTGGATTAGCAGGAGCGTATTTATTTTCCATTATTTTCAAACTGAACAGTAATATTTATCTGCAGATTTCATTAATCATGCTGATTGGATTGCTTGCGAAAAATGGTATTTTGATTGTCGAATTTGCTTTAGACAGAAGACGAAAAGGATTACCAATTGTACAGGCAGCAATTGAAGGAGCAGTAGCACGTTTGCGACCAATTTTAATGACTTCGTTTGCTTTTATCCTTGGACTTGTTCCGTTGATGTTTGCTTCAGGTGCAGGTGCGGTCGGGAATAAATCAATCGGTACCGGAGCTGTTGGCGGAATGTTAATCGGAACTATTTTGGGAGTATTCGTTATTCCGGTTTTGTTTATCATCTTCCAGACTTTACAGGAAAAAATCAGCGGACCGGCAAAAGATGGTTATGATGATGAAGACGATGAAGACGAAATTCATTTACTGGAAGCGCACAAAGAATAATTTAATTAAGAAGAAATGACTCATAGTTCAAATAAATATATTTTTTTATTGGCTGCGACGGTACTTTTGAGTGCGTGTGCAGTTAAAAAATACGAACGTCCGGCAACTGTCTCGACAGAAAAGCTCTTTCGTGATGAAACTTCGGCAGATTCAACGACAATGGCAGATATGCCGTGGCAGAGTGTTTTTAAAGATCCAAAACTTTCTGCTTTAATTCAGAAAGGAATTGACCAGAATCTCAACCTGAAAAATGCTATAGAAAATATTGTTCAGGCCCGGGCTACTTTGCGCCAAAGCAAATTGGCATATTATCCCAATTTAAATCTTGATGCGAGTGTTACACATAACAAACAATCAGAAGCGGGACTTAACTTTCCACCCGGAATAAATATTAATACCTTAACAACAACCTATAAATTAGGTTTAAGTACTTCCTGGGAAGCAGATATCTGGGGAAAATTAAGCAGTTCAAAAAGAGCTGCTTTGGCCTCTTATCTGGCAACTGATGCAGCAAAACAAGCCGTTCAGACACAATTGATTTCGGATATTGCCAACAATTATTTTCTATTAATGGCTTATGACAAACAACTGGCTATTACACAGAAAACGCTGGAAAGCCGTATTGAAAATGTCGAAACGATAAAACTATTAAAAGAAGGAGCAATCGTAACCGGTGCTGCTGTAGTACAAAGCGAGGCTAACCGCTACGCTGCCGAAGTTTCAATACCGGATTTAAAGCAAAGAATACGCGAAACCGAAAATGCTTTGAATATTTTAATTGCTCAAGCGCCCGGACCAATTGAAAGAGGAATTTTAGACGATCAGCCAATGCTTGAGAATATTAAAATAGGCTTGCCATCACAATTATTACAAAATCGCCCTGATGTGCGTCAGGCCGAATTCAATTTCAGAGCTGCTTTCGAAAGTACCAACCTGGCGCGTACCTATTTCTATCCAAGCCTTACACTGACAGCCAGTGGCGGACTTTCTAGTTTACAGTTGAAGGACTTCTTTGACCGTTCAATATTTTATTCCATTATCGGAGGATTGACGCAGCCACTTTTCAATCAGGGGCAAAACAAAGCCAGACTCACAACCGCACAATCACAACAATTACAGGCGTACAATAATTTTCAACAAAAGTTATTGGTAGCAGGACAGGAAGTTTCTAATTCTTTGTATGCGTACCAAATGGCTACAGATAAACTGGAATCCAGAGCCAGACAAATAGAAAATTTAGAGAAAGCAGTTGATTACACCCGACAACTCTTAGAATATAGTTCTGCAACAAATTACACAGATGTATTAACTTCTGAACAAAATCTTCTGTCAGCACAATTAAGTGGTGTAAATGATAATTTGCAAAGACTTCAGGCCATAGTTGAATTATACAGGGCTTTGGGTGGAGGATGGAAGTAAAACGGCTGATAATATAAAATTAAACGTCTCAGGTGCTGAGACGTTTTTTTATCTTTATATCGGTTGTAAAGTGCTGTACGTCGTCTTTTTTAGTGCTTTCGTATATAGGAAGTTGATAAATTAAAATATTGGCATTAATTTAGATTAGGCTATAAATGAAGTTAATAATTAAAAACAAAAAAAAGATGAAAAAGATAGTATTCGCCCTGGCACTTTTTATGAGTGTTTTGGCACATTCACAGGTTTCAGTTAATGTAAATATTGGCACACCACCAAACTGGGGACCAGTAGGATATGATGACAGCAGATATTATTATTTGCCTGATATTGATATTTATTATGATGTAACTCAAAGCCAGTATATTTATTTTAATAATGGAGTTTGGGTTAGAGAAAGAAGAGTACCTGCCCGATACAGAAATTACGATTTTTATTCAGGCTACAAAGTAGTTTTAAGAGATTACAGAGGCAGTAAACCTTACAGTTATCATTCTAAACACAGAGCAGCTTATCCAAAAGGATATGTTGGAAAACCTCAAAAAAGCAGAGGTCCAAAACCAGATAAAATTTATAAGTCTGAAGGAAGATATAATTCTAATGGTCATAACAACGGAAATGGTAAAGGAAAAGGAAATCCTAAAAATGATCACAAGCATTCTCATGGTAATGGTAAACATTAATTTGATTTGTTAAACAGAAACGCCTCCAAATTGGAGGCGTTTTAATTTATAGCGAAGTATATGTTAAGTTGAAAAAGTCAATCCTTTAGCTTTAAAAGTACTGAATAAAACCTGACGCACATTGCTTACACTTTCTTCGGTACGATAAATACTGCACCAGAATTTTATGAGTATTTTATATTTTCCTTCGGAAATAGCGCTGTAAAAAATCTGAGGAGCTTTTTCCATATTAATGAGAGTCACGTCTTGCAGTGCCTGAATTATAATTGCATTAATATCATCAGGTGTAGTATCACCGCTGACTTCTATTGAAATTTCTACTAATTTGAAATTGTCAGTGTAGGTCCAATTGGTAATGTTCTGAGACAATAAATTTCCGTTCGGAATAATAATCTCGGCACCGTTTGGAGCGTTGATTTTTGTAGTTCGCAATCCCATAGCTTTTACGCGACCGGATTCAGAACTGATTTCAATGACATCTCCTACCTGAATCGGTTTATCAAAAATTAGAATAATACCCGATACAAAATTATTGACCACATTCTGAAGTCCGAGTCCAACCCCAACTCCTAATGCTCCCAAAAGAATACTCAATTTATCCAAAGGCATCCCGGAGGCTGCAACAGCCAGTAAATAACCCCCAATTAATACAAGAAGTCTGGTAATCAGTAATTTTGAATGTTGTCTTTTATTGATGTTCTCTTCGTTTTCATCTTCAATTTCTCCAAAAAAGTAAGCCACATATTTTTGAAGTAAATGTGCAACCCAGATAATGATGAAAAACAATACAATATTTCCTAAAGTAAAAGTAATGCTTCCGATAGTATTAGGATGCGTGAGGAGTGATGCCAACGAAGAACGAAGCGATTCCCAAATGTTTAAATTAGAAGCAATAACTATAATCCACATATAACTCATCAGAATTATAAAAGGCTTTTTTAAAGTATCTGATAAACTTTCATGGTCAAAAATCTTTTCTATACCACGTTTCACTCTGGTTGTATAAATCTGTAAAAGAATGATTTCTAAAATGATTTTCAAGAGTACACTCAGCGCCACAATCTGCGTAAGTGAAATAAAGGCAGTCAGACTCAGCATATTTGAAAGAGATACTCGTCCGAAAAGGTTATACAGTATCGACAATCCATTTAAGCCAATAAAAAGAATGCTGGCCCATTTAAAGAAAGCTTTTATATACAACTGATCCTTTAAACTTTTGATTTGTACGAGACCATAGCGGATTCCCAAAACATTGATGATGATAAAGGCACAACGCTGCAGTAATCCAACTTCTATAAATAAATCCAGAAAGCAAAGTGTGATGAATAACCCTAATAATAACAGCCAGTTACGCATTGATGTTCCGGACCATTGATTTTTGAACAGCAATGTCAGAATTCCGAGTAAAAGCAATTGCAGAAGCTCTATGAACAGGGCAGGGGCATATAAATTGCTGACAACGGCAATACTAAGACCAACTACGGCAACCGGAACCAAAATGCCTCTGTTTAAATATTTAAAGTTAAAAAGAGAAAGATTGTCTTTGTATCCGTTAGTTTTCAGATACTTTAAATTACGTGAAATATACCAGCCTAAAAGGCCCATAAAAAACACTAATGTAATCAGTCCGCCAATTCGATAACTCAAATAATATTCTGCAACACTTTCTTCAATAACTATTTTTGACCCGATATTTTGTACCGCTTTTCTCGGGACTGTTTCCGTGATATTCCATAAAAAAGGTTGCTCTTTATGAAACATGCTGATTCCGGATTTTTCCAGATTATTTTCAACAGCAATCAAAGCATTTGAAACAGCAATTTTTCTCTGAACCGTAATTCTCTTTTTGTTGTTCAGGATTCCCTGGTTTTTTGTCATCAGACTATCCGTGCTCAGATATTTTTTTCTCAGATTAGCAAATTCTCTTTTAAATTGCTTTCTTCGAATCGTATCTTTTATAAGTGCCATCAAAGTTTTGTCTTTGCGAAGCTCAATAAATCTGCTTTTAATTTTTTCAAGATTTTCATTACGCAAATTAATAGCCGTATTTTGTTCTTCTAAATCAAGCTCGATTTCTTTCAGCACCGTATGATACATCTGCTGATTGCGGACATTAGGATTTGCGCCTTTGAGACTGGTCAGGATAAGATCCAGTTTGCTTTGTGTTCTTTTAATTTCGCCAAATAAATGATGGGAAGCACTGTCAAAATCGGCATCGTTATAGGCAGATTCCATTACTTCTCCGGCTTTTTCAATAGCTATTAAATAATCACTGTCTGTAGTAGTTTCTTCGAATAATTTTGAACGGCTTTCTTTTTTAGGAGTAGTCGTTTGTGAACTGATATTCGGAGCATAAATCAAAACAATTAACGCAGCGATAAGATGGAGAAAATTTCTTTTTTGAAACATAATTTTAAATATGAATTGGGTCCTCAAAAGTAATTTTTTTACAAATAAGTTCGGGTGAATTATTTAAAACTTAACTAAAATTTACACTGAATTCATTTATAGAAGTACCTTAAAAACTAACAATATTTATTAGATAGATATTTTATAAAACTTTATAAGTAACATATAAACCAATTTATTTGGAGTGTTCTAATTTTGAGTGAATTAAAACAAACAAAAGATGATACATATAATTGATACAACAGATAACGTAGTTGCTTTTAGAGCACTGGCAGAAGTTACAAAAGATGATTTTCAGGCAACAGTTGTTCCTGCAATAGATAATTTGGTAAAAAGAATCAATGAAATTAATTTTTTGTTGGTATTGGATACGGATATCGGAAACTTTACAGCGGGTGCATGGTTACAAGATGCCTTAATCGGACTCAAACATTTAGGAAAATGGAACAGGGCGGCTATCGTCACTGATACAGAGGAAATTATTTCGTTTACCAATGGTTTCAGCTATATAGTTCCGGGTGAATTTCGAGGTTTCAAAAAAGCAGAATTTAATAAAGCACTGAACTGGGTTGAAGGAAATATTTAATTTTTTCAGTGTTTAAAATCTTAGATTATGAGATCTATATGGACAGGTTCAATCAGTTTTGGGTTAATTAATATTCCCGTTAAATTATTTTCTGCGGTACAGGAGAGTAGTCTTGATATGGATATGCTCGACAAAAAGGACCATGCCAATATCAAATTCAAACGTGTGAATGAAAATACAGGTAAAGAAATTGATTTTGCAAATATTGTAAAAGGCTATAAAATTGAAGATAAATATGTAATTCTTGAAGATTCCGATTTTGAAGCTGCAGATGCTGTTAAAACAAAAACCATCGATATTCAGAGTTTTGTTGAGGAAAAAGAGATTGCCAGTCTTTATTACGAACAGCCTTATTATCTTGAACCTGACAAGGGTGCAATGAATGCTTATGCCTTGCTTCGTGATGCACTTGCAGCTTCGGGAAAAGTTGGAATTACAAGTTTTGTAATGCGAAACAAGGAAGGTCTTGCTATTTTAAAACCGTATAAAAATGTTATTGTTTTAAACCGAATTCGTTTCGAACAGGAAATTCGTGGCACAGATGAATTAAAACTTCCACCGGTTTCTAAGGCAAAAACCAAAGAAATTGATATGGCAAATAAGTTGATTGAACAGTTGACTGAAAAGTTTGATATCAGCAACTTTAAAGATGAATATACTGCCAAGCTTTTAGATATCATTAAAAAGAAAGCAAAAGGAAAAGCACCTAAAAAACCTGCTAAACTAAAAGTAGTTCACAAACAAAGTGACAGCTTAATCGATATGCTCAAAGCAAGTTTAGAGACCAAAAAGAAAAAATCTTCTTAATCTTTTTGGTCTTCAAATTTTTTCAGGATCTTTTTGATATTCGCTCCTTTTGATAAAACCGGAGTCCACAAATCTCCTTTTTTCTCGAATCGTTTCAGTACATTTTTAATTGTAAATTGCGAAGGATGTAGCTTGCTGTTTACTTCACTCCATTCTAAAGGAGTTGAAACCGTTGCGCCTGGTTTTGGTCTTACAGAATATGGTGCGGCTAATGTCTGACCGATCCTGTTTTGCAAATAATCGATATATATTTTATGATTTCTTTTTTTGATGCTGCGTTCTAAAGAGGTCGTATCAGGTAATCTGGATTGAACTTCTTTGGCAATCAGTTCAGCTAAAATCTTTACCGAATCATAATCGTATTGCGCACCAAGCGGAATGTAAACATGTAGGCCGGAAGCACCTGAAGTTTTACAATAGCATTCTGTTTCCAGTTCATCCATCACATCCTTTACCACTAAAGCCGTTTCTACTACAACAGAAAAATCTTGTTGATCAGGGTCGATATCGATTACCAGCCAATCGGGATTTTCAATATTTTTTATGGTTGAATTCCAAGGATTCATTTCGATACAGCCTAAATTGGCCATATAGAGCAAAGTTTCTTTGTTGTTGCAAATAAGGTAGTTCACATTTGCATCATTAGACTCAGAGAATATTTTTTTTGTTTTTAGCCAGGAAGGTGTTTTCTCAGCATCCACATCTTTTTGATAGAAACCCGGTGATTCAATTCCGTTGGGATATCGGTTCATCGATTCGGGACGATTTTTAAGATAGGGCAGAATAAGGTCTGACACTTCATTATAATATTGTACAATTTCACCTTTTGTAATACCGTCATCCGGAAAATATATTTTATTCTGGTTTGTCAAATGCAGCACTGTTTTACCGATTTTCAAATCATAATCATTTTCAGATTTCTTAGTTTCCTTCGCTTTTGCTTCTTTAGTTTCGCTCATTTTTTCTTTTTTTAAAGGCTCTGATTTTTTTATTATCGCAGGTATGAAAACCTCAGTGGCTTTTTTGTCAATTCTCAAACCCAGATAAACCGGATGTCTGAGGTGTTTGTCCTGAGTCCATTCTGAGAATTTAACCTGGCATACCAATTTTGGTTTTACCCATTGTATAGTATCCCGTAATCCTGTTTTTTCGGAAAGTGGGGAATTACTAATAAAATAGGACTTTAGTTTAGTATACAGTTCTTTCAGTGTTTCTTCGGTAAAACCGGTTCCGCATTTTCCAATAAATTGTAGTTTTTTGCCGTAGTATTGTCCTAACAATATAGCTCCAAAATACTTTCGTGAATTTTTTGGCTCTGTAATTCCAATGACAATAGCTTCTTCCTGATTATCAGCTTTTATTTTCAGCCAGTCGTTACTGCGTCTGTTTACGGCATAAGTGCTGTCAGTTCTTTTGGCTACAATACCTTCTTCTTTGTTTTTTATGGCAAGATCAAATAATTCCAGACCTTTTTCGACTATATGATCCGAATAAAAAACATTTGTAAAATCATATTTATTGAAGAGGATTTTCAGAAGTTCTTTTCTTTCGAGCAGGGATAATTCCGTAATTGAATTTCCATCTAAATTCAGAAGATCAAAAACATAATATTTCAAGGTTCCGACACCCGTTTTAAGGTAATTTTGAAGCAGTTGAAAATTTGCTTTTCCGGATTCATCCTCGACTACAACTTCGCCGTCCAGGATAGCAGTATGGTCTATTTTTTTTAAATCATCTGCTACAGATTTGAAATTTCGGTTAAAAGAAAGTTCATTGCGGCTGAATAGTTCTACCTCGGGCGGATTTATGACGGCAATCGTACGGTATCCATCGTATTTTTTTTCAAAAACCCATTCCGGATCATCAAAAGGCTTTTCTTTTATGTTGGCCAGCATCGGTTTTACAAAAGATGCTTTTTCAACCGGATTATTCTTTTTTTTTGAAGGTGCTTTTTCTTTCGGGGCTGCTTTTTTAGATTTTTCTTCAAGTTCTTCCAATCCTCTTTTGGATAATACCGATTTGTTTTTTTCTAATATATCAGAATCCGTGGCGAATTTATCGTCTTTTTTAATCAACAGCCAGGCATTTTCCTGTTTTCCTTTTAATTTTACCAGGGAGAATTCCCCTTTGAGTTTTTTTCCCTTTAGAATAAAACTCAAACGGCCTTTTTTCAGGTCAGCTAAAAGCGTTTTTTCTGGAGTTGCCGTTTTTTCATCAGAAGTATAAGTTCCGTTATCCCATACTATGACATTTCCGGCGCCGTAATTTCCTTCAGGAATGGTACCTTCAAAATCTTTATAACTGTATGGATGATCTTCAACCATCATTGCCAGACGTTTATCATCAGGATTCATTGAAGGCCCTTTGGGAACCGCCCAGCTTTTTAGAACACCATGCATTTCCAGCCTAAAATCATAGTGGAGATGAGAAGCAGCATGTTTCTGCACGACAAAAATCAGTTCATTTGCCGACTTTTCAATTTTACCTTTAGGTTCTTTCGTTTGCCTGAAATCTCTTTTCTGGTTGTATTTAGATAGTGACATTTGATTTCGCGATTAAGATGATGGTTAAAGTGAGATAATAAAACAATGCTGCTACAAGACCGAAAATAATATGAGCAAAAAAGAGCTGAATGTAATAGCCTTTAAAATCGATTTTGGGTTTGTAATCGGCTAATCTGAATAGAATCATCCAGCCCGCAATTCCGATAATTCCGCTTATACTTCCTAATAAAAAAGCATTTAAGAATGATAACTTTAAAATATTATTGACCCATAAAATATGGTAAATAACAACAAATATGAATCCGATAAAATAATGCAGCAGCCAGGCCAAAGTCGCTTTTGTTTTGATTGAAACATCAATTTTTAGTTGCGTCAATAGAAAAGTTAAGAGTACAGGTTCTTTATATAATTCTCTAAAACCTGCAGAAATTGTATAGCTGAACAATGTCATAGCTGATGTTGCTGCAATGGTGGCTAATACTATTTGTAGGAGTATATAAATGTCCATAGATTTAATTTTATTATTAAGCACTATTGAATTGTTAATAAAAAAACTAAGTGTATCTATTTAAAGTTTTAATTTGATATTTTTCAGGGGAAATATTTTTCAATTAAAAATGACTAAAACTTTAAACTCAATAATTTTTACATTATCAAATTTAAAGTCATTATTTTGTTTTTTTTTATAGAATTAAAAGTTCAGCTTATATAATTACAAGTAAAACAGCTATTTGAATGTAATTTTCTAAAACATAAATCGATAAGTCATTTTTATCAAAAATGTATTGGTTGGTTTTCTTCCTAAGATTTGAGAATTCAGTTCAGAAATCAGGTTATCGTTTGGATTTCCGTTTGAAGTGATGCCTTGTGACCAGACAAAAAAGATTTCCGAACCCGGAATGTACTCCCAGCGTGCCACGAGATTAGAACGGAATTGCACAAATGAAAAATCGGGGTTGTGTATGATATAATCTGTTGTATTGTTTGTGTCTTCATCTATTTCATAACGATTTTCAGCTTCGTTGAAGCCAATTTGTTTCTGATTAAATAAGCTTACCCGGTCTTTGTAATACTCTGCAACAGGATTAATCACTTTATTAAATTGATTGTATTTTCCTTTTGAAATAAAAGGCTGTCCATAATACTGAATAGTGAAATTCGGGTTTATATTGTAATCGAGACGAATCGAAGTACTAAAAGTATTCTGATCTAAATTGGCAGTAATATATCTCGGATCTGCATGGAAACTGGTTTGGGTGACGTACTGTAATTTGTTTTTATTTGAAGAAAGGGCAGGAGTTACAGCAATAGTAAAAGCATTAATAGGCTGATAGGTCAATCCAACATTAATTTCGGAATATGAAAACGAATTGTTTTTCGCCATATTGTTATAAATATTCATAGTATATCTCAATTTTTTTCTGCTGTCTGAAACAATAGTAACCGATTTGAAAAAATCTTCAGAATAGCGAAATCTTGGTCCGCCCTGAAGCATCGTATTCGAATAATTAACAGGTTTATAGATTGTAGAAACAATAAGGTTCCAGTTATTTTGAAACATGGCGTCAGTGCCCAGCATATATTGCATTCGGTTGTAATTTCCCTCAAAATCAAAATTTGAAGTCTGATCCATATAAGTGGTTATTTTTCGAAAACTGCCAAAAGGTTTTAAGGTTTCATAAGATATAAATGCATATTGTTTAATTTCATCTGCCTGTCTTAAAAAGCCAATATCGTTTAGTTCTAATTCGGGTGATCTCCACACTAAATTGCCTCTGTAACGCCAGTTACCAACACTTGATTTTCCTATTTCAAATTGTCCGCCTGTACCTGTTAGCGAAGTTCTTTCTGTATCAACCTGCAAATGTCCTGCATCTGTTCTCTGAAATAAATGCGTCATATTTCTTTGGGTCGCCGTAATAGCTTCTTTACTTCCTTCAATTTTACTGGTAACAAAATTACCTTTGAAATAATATTTTCTGTTGTTCCAGTTATGCCTGAAATCTATTCCTGTTGTATAAGCTGATTGGTGCATAAAATTCAGAAAATCAGTTTCTAAATTTCGGTTGGTAGCTGTAAAAATGCCTCCTATGTAACTGTTGCGGTTGTTGAAATCTTTCTGAACACGGCTGACCAGATAATTGGTTAAAGGCTCAACTAAGACTTTTCTCGTCTGATCATTTTCCTGAATTTTGGCGTATTCTTTACCCGTTACACTTTCAAGAATTCCTATTGACCAGCCGTTTTTAGTTTTTCCGCTAAATTTTGCAGCACCTAAAATCGTGGTATTGAGAGGAATCGTCATAAAAGCACCTTCCTGAACATTGGGCTGACCGTTTGGACTTCTTCCAATTCTGCGGGAATAAAACAAATTGTCCTGATCATCGGCAAAAGTGTAGTTGAAAATATTTCTGTTTTCGACAAAAAAAGGTCTTCTTTCATCATAAAAAACCTGAAAACCATCGAGTACAATTGCAGCCGGATCAGCTTCTACCTGACCAAAATCAGGATTGATAGTCAAGTTTAATGTCAGGTCATTTGTGATTCCGATCTTCGCATCCAAACCTCCGTTGAGTTTAAAATCATTTCCGGTTTTAAAAGGATTTCCTTCTTCTTTTGGATACGTTTCCAATTGAGAAAGTACAAAAGGCTGGATTTCTATTTGTCTTTTTGGAGATAAATCTTTCAGTCCGTGCAATTCCCCAAATTCACTTACCCAGCCTGGAGCATCAAGTGGAATTCGCTGCCAGACAGAACGTTCTTCGGTTCTGAAATATCGGCGTGTAGACTGAAGACCCCAAATTTGTTCAGGGGCATCACTAAATTTTAACTGACTCAGCGGAATTTTAATCTCAGCAGTCCAGCCTTCGTTATCAATATTGGTTTTTAAATACCAGATCGGATTCCAGTTGCCTTCCCAGGTTCTTCCGTTGTCAGAAATAAAACCATCGCTTTTTACACCTGCAACGGATGCAGCAAATGAAAAAGCAGTAAGCTGGTCATAATGACTACTGATGTTAATTTCAATCCAGTCACCTTCAAAGCCATCACGTCTTGATAGTCTTTTGACAATTCCTTTCGGATCTTTGTCATAACATCTAAAACCAAAATAAATGAACTCTTTGTCATAGACCACTTTGAATTTTTGTGGGTTCAATAGGTTCTCCGTTTTCATCAGGGAGATTTTCGATATAATCCCCCGTCCATTCTACAATGTTCCAGCTTTCATCAGTCAAAAGACCGTTTATAACCGGAGCCGGCAAAGCTCCTAATGATTTTGCGGTATAAACCTTCTTATTTACTTTAGGTGCCTGCTGTCCAAAACTCAACTGAAAAAGCAATGTCAATAATGCTATTTTTAGGCATGTCATTTTTCTGTTTTTTATAAAATTGAATTTTATCACGAGATAAAGGATTATTTATTCAATTCTAAAACCCACATTTTCATCGCCGGAATCGTAGTTTTATTTAGTGAAGAAAAAACTTCATCGGTAACTATATTTTTTGCAGAATTGAAACCATTTGTTCTTTCGTTATATTTTTGAAAATCAATTTCTTTAGCAGTGTTACTTGTATTCATGATACACATGATAGTCTGCTTTTCATCATACCTGAAATACACATATAAACCTTCTACAGGAATGTAATGCATCATTTTTCCAGAAGTAATTGCCGAAGCTGTTTTTCTGAAATTAGCCAGTTTTCGAACTAAATCCTGAGTAGATTTTTCGTCTTCTGTGAGTCCTTTTCCTGTAAAAGCATTTTTAGTATCCGTACTCCAGCCACCAGGAAAATCAGAGCGTACCAATCCATCAGGGGCTTTAAAACCTTTCACTAATACTTCAGAACCATAATACAATTGTGGAATGCCACGGCAGGTCAACAGCCATTGGTAGCCCATTTTTTGTTTTTCTACATTTTCGCCTACAACTGAAAAAAAGCGAGGTTCATCATGATTGTCTAAGAGTAATACTTTTTGCATCGGGTTTTTACTCAAAAAATCACTGCTGAGTGTGTAGTATAATTTATTTACACCGTCTGTCCATCCTAAGGGCTGGGTTAGGGCAGGAATGATTCCATAATATAAACTCTGAAAATCTACTACTGATGGCAAGTTGCTTTTGAAAGGGGTATTAATAGTATTCTGCTCAAAATAAGCCTGATTAGCGGCTCCGTGAACCATAATTTCGCCAAAAATGCTCATTTTAGGAAACTCATTTAGGATGGCTTCGTTACATCGATTGGCAAAATTTAAATCATTATAAGTATAGGTATCCAGACGAACTCCGTCTATACCAAAGGTTTCGATATGCCAGATGCAATTCTGAATTAAAAAATTAGCCATATACGGATTGTCCTGATTGATATCCGGCATTATTTTGTCAAACCAGCCATTACTCATTTTTTTCTGATCTGATTTCGCACCATAAGGATCAAATAATGGCTGTTCCCTGTAATTGGTCTGGGTATATTCCGGCCAGCGATGAACCCAGTCATTATCCGGTGCGTCTTGTTCCAGAAAATGATAAAGCCCAAAATGATTGTAAACGGCATCAAAAATGAGTTTCATGCCACGCTGATGAAGGTCTTTACTTAGTTTTTTGTAAGCTTCATCTCCGCCATAACGTGCATCAATTTTGTAATGATCTGTAATGGCATAGCCATGTTCGGTTCTGTTGACCATATCATTTTCCATTATTGGCGTAAACCATAAAGCAGTAACACCCAATCCTTGTAAATAATCAAGATTGTTGATAACGCCCTGTAAATCTCCGCCATGGCGGTCGTACATTTGGTTTCTGTCCAGAGACTGATCTCTCATTCCCTTTACACGGTCGTTTGTTACGTCTCCGTTGCTGAAACGATCCACCATAATCAGGTCGATAAAATCAGATGAATTTACCCCCTGTGCATACTCAGTTCCGTTTCCGGTTCTTCGTTTATAAATGGGCCAGTTTATTTTTTGTTTTTTTCCTTGTTGATTAACTTCAATTATCACATCGCCCGGAAGGGTTTCGGGAGCAATTAAAATATCCACAGCCAGGTATTTTTTATTGGAGAATTGATGTGTTTTTAAAATAGTAATACCCGGATAATTGATACTGACATTATCAGATGTAAAAGCATTTCCGGTACTTCGAATAAGTAACTGAATAGAATTTGTTTTCATTCCGGTCCACCAATTGGTTGGATAGACATCGTTTTTAGCATTTGCAGTGAATGCTAAGCTCATTAAAGTCAGGAAAAAAAAGAGTGTTTTTTTCATCTTAGGTTGTTTTAAGTTAGTTTTATGAGCGAAAGGTATTTTTCTTTAACCCTTCAAAAAAGCAACTTATTTAAACAGCATGATTTGCATTGTAAACAGCAATTTTGGTTTGAAACAAAAGCATTATTTTTACATTCAAGCAAAACACATGAAATGGATATATTGACTTACAATCCTAAAAATAGATTTCAGATAATAAAACTCTATGTTATATACTGGCTGGGCTATATTTTATTATTCAGTTTGATTCAGGGATTACCGGAAGGGGATTTTATTGTGGCCTGGCGTAATGAATGGTATAGTATACTGCCTAAAATAGGTTTTGTAACCATTGTGGTTGATTTTTTAATGCCGCAATTGTTATTCAGGAAAAGGACGGTTACTTTTTTTATTACTTATATCTTTCTGATTTTGCTTTTTGCTTTTTTGCAACGGCTGATAGATAATTACATCATTTTACGTTATTATCTGACTTTCTGGAAAATCCAGCCATTACTTTCTGCTCCGGTATTTTTATATAATGTCAGTAAATTGCAATTTGTAGTGACCATTCCAGTTGCGTTTCGATTATTTTATTATTTAGCCGAAGAAAAAAATAAGGTGCAGACTATATTGTCAGAAAAATTACAGGCCGAATTATCTTCACTCCGAAACCAGTTTCATCCTCATTTTTTGTTTAATGTGCTGAATAGTTTGTATTCTAAAATTCTAAGTAAATCGGATGATTCTGCGGAGATTGTGCTGAAAATATCAGATTTGCTTCGGTTTTCGATTTATGATGTAAATAATAAAAGTATCTCTCTGGAGAATGAAATCGATTATCTGAAAAATTATATTGCGCTTCAGCAATTGCGTTTTGACAATACACTTCAGTTAAGTTTTAGCGTTTATGGCGAAATAGAAAATCATCAGATTGAACCGTTTTTAGTGCTGCCCTTTATTGAAAACAGCTATAAATATTGTCTGGATGAAAATAATCAGGGCTGGATTACAATTGCGATTAGTATAACCGATGACTGGCTAGTAGTTAAAATTGAAAACAGTCTTCCGGAAAACTTTATTGCTCCAATAGAAAATATAAGCAGCGGAATCGGGATTGCAAATGTGAAAAGAAGACTGGAATTACTTTATCCTGACGAACATGTTTTGACCATTAAAAATGAAACAACCAGCTTTTTTGTTTCCTTAAAACTAAAGATGAAAAATGGCAGTCATTAATTGTATTATAATCGAAGATGAATTACCAGCCTCTATTTTGCTAGAGCTTCATATTGCTAAATTTGATTTTTTAGATTTAAAGGGTAAATTCAACAGTGTTTCAGCTGCACAGAATATTTTAAAAGCACAAAAAATGGATCTGATCTTTTTGGATATCAATCTTCCCGGAAAATCAGGAATAGACTTTGCCCGAAATATTCATCCGGAAACGGCAATCATTTTTACTACTGCTTACACTAAATACGCAGTTGAAGGTTTTGAATTGGAAGCGGTCGATTATATTTTAAAACCTATTTCTTATGAGCGTTTTGCGAAAGCAATAAACAAATACAGCAAAATGCGGGAACTGAATGAAATAGTATTGCTTACAAAAAAAACTGAAGCCGAAAATCCCTTTATTTTTGTGAAATGCGAACGAAAAATGGTCAAACTTTTTTTGGATGAAATTGACTATTTCGAATCACAGGGAAATTATTTGATGATTTATACAGAAACAAATAGCTATAAAACATATCAGTCTATTTCAGAAATGCAAGAGAAGCTGCCAGAAGGATTGTTTTGCAGAATACACCGTTCTTTTTTGGTATCTATTAATAAAATAATATGTTTTAGCACCAATACGGTTCAGTTAAAGGAGAAGCAATTGCCCATTGGGAGATTATATAGTTCCGCGGTTTCTCAATTATTAAACTCTTTAATTAGGAACTAATTGTTTAATAAGATAACCTAATCTTTATTTTTATTAATTTTAGGATTATTCAAAAAAAAGGGAATAAAATTTTTTTCATACGTAACAATTTTATATGTTTACACAACCGATTGCAAAATTGTATAGTATCAAATACAAAGTGCTTGTTGGAATAATAGTGTGTACAAATATATTTTTTACAATTTTACACAACCGATTGTTTTTATTATTACTTTAGCGCCAAATTAAAAGCTTAACTAAACTAACCAATAACCACACAATTAAAATAATGAATCTATCATCACAAAAATTAACTATTAAAGAAAAAATAGGATATAGTCTTGGTGATTTGGCTGCCAATTTAGTTTTTCAGACACTAATGACTTATCTGGCATACTTTTATACAGACATATACGGATTATCCCCAACACACTCTTCCATAATAATGCTGGTTGTAGGCTTAATTGCAGCTTTTATTTTTAATCCTGTTATTGGGGCATTTGCAGACAGAACAAATACAAAATGGGGCAAATTTCGTCCCTGGATTTTATGGACATCAATTCCTTTGGGGGTTATTGCACTTTTAGCTTTCACAACACCTGATTTTTCGTATCAGGGAAAAGTACTTTATGCAATTCTGACTTATTCATTTCTGCTCTTATTTTATGCGGCAAATAATCTGCCTTATTCGGCCTTAAGCGGTGTTATCACGGGGGATATGTCAGAGAGAAACAGCATGTCGTCATACCGGTTTGTGGCTGTGATGTTTGCTCAGTTTTTTGTTCAGGTTTTTATGCTTGGTATCATTAAAAGTGCAGGAAATGGTGATAAAGCAATTGGCATCGAAAAAGTAATGACTGCATTAGCAATAATTGGAACTATTATGCTGCTAATTACTTTCGTAACTACTAAAGAGCGAATCGTACCAAAACCGGAACAAAAATCAAGTGTAAAGGAAGATTTGGTTGATTTAGGAAAAAATAAGCCATGGGTCATTATGCTTTCTCTTACATTATTGGTTTTTATTACACTGGCAATTAAAGGCAGTTCTTATGTATATTATTTTGAGAATTACGTAAATAAACAAGAATTGGCGACATTTATTCAGCCCATTTTAGATTTTCTTTCCGTGATTGGACTGAATACTTTTGGGAATGATCCTATTTCGGCAGGATTTGGATTGTTTAATGCCGGCGGAATTATTTTTATGATAGTCGGAATTACATTATCAAAAAGATTCGCTGACAAACACGGGAAAAGAAATGTATTTGGGTTGTTTTTATTTATTTCCACCTTATTTGTTATTGCTTTTTATTTCTTTTCTCCAACTTCAGTTGGTCTGATGTTTTTTTCTCAGATTTTTCACGGTTTTTTCTACGGAATTACAATTCCATTGCTTTGGGCAATGATAGCAGATGTAGCAGATTATTCTGAGTGGAAAAACAACCGTCGTGCAACTGCGATTATATTTTCAGCAATGATGGTGGGATTAAAAGCCGGATTGAGTATTGGCGGTGCATTGACAACATCACTTCTGGGGTACTTTGAGTATATTCCAAATTCAGCACAACAAACAGATATTGCCATTAACGGTATTAAATTATTAGTAAGCATTTTTCCTGCAATACCTTTTTTAATTGGAGTAGGATTACTGCTTTTCTATGAAATTGATAAGAAAATGGAAGTACAGATCGAGGCAGATCTAAAAGAAAGAAGAGCCTAAATTATTATTAAAACAAAAAAAAGAGACTATGCCTGAGGATAGCATTGAACACATTAATTTTGAAACAATTAGCAAAATTGCCATATCGCAACCACTAGTTAAACACATGTATACAGCCGATCCTTCAGCACATGTATTTAACGGAAAAATTTATATTTATCCATCGCACGATATTGATGCCGGGATTCCTTTCAATGATAACGGAGATCATTTTGGAATGGAGGATTATCATGTTTTTTCAATGGAAAATATAAAATCAGAAGTAAAAGATCATGGTACTGTTCTACACGTGAAGGATGTTCCGTGGGCAGAGAAACAAATGTGGGCTCCTGACGCTGCCTGCAAAAATGGTAAATATTACTTGTATTTTCCTGCGAAACGTGCTGACGGAATTTTTCAGATAGGAGTTGCCATCAGCGATTCGCCAACTGGACCTTTTATTCCGGAACCTGAAGCAATTAAAGGAAGTTATTCAATTGATCCTGCAGTTTTTGAAGATGAAGACGGAAAATTTTATCTTTATTTTGGAGGTATTTGGGGAGGTCAGCTTCAGAAATACAGAAATAATAATTTTTCTGATGAAAACGAAGAGCCTAATAAAAATGAACCTGCATTAGGGCCAATAGTAGGCTTGTTGACCGATGACATGAAGCAATTTGATGAGTCTCCAAAAGAAATTCAAATTCTTGATAAAAACGGAGAAGTTTTGCTTGCTGGAAATAATGAACAGCGTTTTTTTGAAGGTCCATGGGTACATAAATATAATGGCAAATATTATTTCTCCTATTCTACAGGTGATACACATTTCATTTGTTATGCAATAGGTGATAGTCCTTATGGACCTTTTACATATCAGGGAAAGATTTTAAATCCTGTTATTGGCTGGACTTCCCATCATTCTATTTGTGAAGTAGAAGGAAAATGGTATCTTTTTTATCATGATTCCAGCCTTTCAAAAGGTGTTACTCATCTGAGATCAATGAAAGTAACTGAAATTACTTACAATGAGGATGGTTCGATAAATACTATTGACCCTTATGGCAATGAAAAATAAATTTCTGTTTATTGAAAAATTAAATAGAAATGAGGAATTACCAAGCCATTTGATTTCTGAAAGAGAAATTAAATTGAATCTGCAGATACAAATTAACAGATAAGCTTTTGAGAAAAAGCAAAACCTTTAACTAGTAACAAATTTTATTTAAAATTGTTTTTTTATAATAATACAAATATATATTTTAGCAGACCAGAACAGAACGGAACAGTATAATGGGCGAAGAACAGGAAAAGTTTGTATTTGTAATAAATCACGATAGTGATATTCCAAAATATCAGCAATTGGTTAATGGAATAAATAATGCTATCGCAGAGAATATTTTACAGAAAGGAGATTTACTTCCGTCTGTAAATGCAATCTGCAAAGAAAATCAGTTGTCGAGAGATACTGTTTTTAAGGCATATTCAATATTGAAGGAGCAGAAAATAATTGATTCTGTTCCGAATAAAGGATATTATGTTTCAGGAGAAACCAGAAAAGTACTTTTGGTATTAGATACTTTCAAAGCATACAAGGAGGTTTTATATCATTCATTTGTGAATAATTTGCCGGAAAATATTATCACTGATGTACAATTTCATCATTATAATATTGATGTTTTTAAAACAATAATTAATAACAGCGTTGGAAAGTATTATAAATATGTGGTAATGAATTTTGATGATAAAGAGGTGTCATCAACTTTATCCGCCATTTCGAATGATAAATTGCTTTTGATTGACTGGAATATACATTCAAAAAACGAAAATAATTATGTTTTTCAGGATTTCGGAAAAGCATTTTACAACTCATTGAAGGATGCAGTTGATTTATTCAAAAAATATAGAAGCATTCATTTTGTTTACCCTGATTACACGAATCATCCAAAAGAAACACTGGATAATTTTAGGAAATTTTGTGAAGATTTTAATTTTAAAAATGAAATTATCACAGATCCAAAAAAGTTTGATATTCAAAAAGGAATTGCTTATATAAGTATTAGTGACCGGATTTTAGGGCATTTTTTGGAACAATGTAAAGAGAAAGATCTGGAGCCGGGCCAGGATGTTGGTTTTTTGTCATATAATGAAACGCCAATGAAAAAATTTATATACAAAGGAATTTCGGTTATTTCAACTGACTTTAAGGAATTAGGAACAAAAGCGGCTGCATTTATTACACACGATGAAGTAGTTCAGTGTTATGTACCCACAAGTTTAATATTAAGAGAATCATTATAAAATTATGTATTATATAGGATATGATATTGGAAGCTCTTCGGTCAAGGTTGCCCTGGTTGAAGCAGCAACAGGCAAAAAAGTAATTGTACTAAACGAGCCGCAAAATGAAATGGAAATCTTGTCACTGCAGTCTGACTGGGCAGAGCAGGATCCGGAAATGTGGTGGCAGTACATTTGTACAGCAACAAAAAGAGCGATTAAAGAAGCTAATGTTGACGCTTCAAAAATTCAGGGTATTGGTATTTCATATCAAATGCACGGATTGGTTATAGTGGATAAAGACGGTAAATCACTGCGTAACTCGATTATCTGGTGCGACAGCCGTGCAGTTGAAATTGGCAATAAAGCTTACGCTGAAATCGGAGCTGATAAATGTGCAGAACATTTATTGAATTCGCCGGGGAATTTCACAGCTTCAAAGTTAAAATGGGTTAAAGAAAATGAACCTGAAGTTTACAGTAAAATTGCTAAGTACATGCTTCCGGGTGACTACATCGCTTTGAAATTAACAGGTGAAGTAACGACAACGAAAAATGGTTTGTCTGAAGGAATGCTTTGGGATTATAAAGAAAATAAGGTAGCAGACTGGCTTTTGGATTATTACGGAGTAGATTCATCACTGACGCCAAATATTGTAGAAAATTTTACAAATCAGGGAATAGTTACTGATAAAGGAGCACAGGAATCAGGACTTCCTACCGGAATTCCGATTGTTTACAGAGCGGGAGATCAGCCAAATAATGCGTTGTCATTAAATGTTCTGCGTCCGGGAGAAGTGGCGGCAACCGGAGGTACATCAGGTGTATTTTATGCTGTTACTGAAACCAATTCGGGTAAAAGCACACGTGTAAACAACTTCGTTCATGTAAATTATTCGGAATCAAATCCAAGAGTGGGAAAACTGCTAAATATAAACGGAGCCGGTATTCAATACAGATGGATGCGTAACAACATAGGCAGTGAGTCGTATGAAGAAATGAATGAAAAAGCTTCTCAGGTAAATGTGGGGTCACAAGGATTAGTGGTTATTCCGTTTGGGAATGGTGCAGAAAGAATGTTCAACAATAAAAATATTGGATCTCATATTTTGAATCTGAATTTTAATATCCATACAAACGCACATTTATACAGAGCATCTCTGGAGGCGATTGCTTTTTCGTTTGTATACGGAATGGAGTGTTTGAAAGATGATAATGCGAAAATTAATGTGATCAGAGCAGGGAATGATAATTTATTCCGTTCAGAAATTTTCTCCAATACTGTAGCAACATTAATTGGTCACGAAATTGAAATTTACAATACAACGGGAGCAGTAGGAGCAGCCAGAGCTGTTGGTTTGACGAATGGCGACTTTGAAAAATTTGGTTCAGGAATTACAACCAATGATCATGTAATGACCTTTTTGCCTTTAAAAAACAAAGAAGAGTATGAGAAGGCCTATCAAAACTGGAAAAAAGAATTAGAAATAATATTAACAAATAAATAAAAAAAATAAAATGATAACTTTAGGAAATAAAGAATACTACAAAGGTATTGGCCAAATTAAATTTGAGGGAAAAGAATCTGATAACCCTTTGGCATTTAAATATTATAACCCTGATCAGGTTGTGGCAGGAAAAACAATGCGTGAGCATTTTAGATTTGCGATTGCTTACTGGCATACATTCTGCGGGCAGGGAAGTGATCCATTCGGACCTGGAACGCAAAATTTTGAATGGGACCAGTCTTCAGATCCATATCAGGCTGCAAAAGATAAAGCAGATGCAGCTTTTGAATTTATCAGTAAAATGGGATTCGATTATTTCTGTTTCCACGATTACGATTTAATTGCTGAAGGCGCAACTTTTGCTGAATCAGAAAAACGTTTAGCATTCATTACAGAATACTTAAAAGAGAAAAAAGCGGCATCAGGTATTAAATTGCTTTGGGGAACTTCAAACTGTTTCTCTAATCCAAGATTTATGAACGGTGCAGCGACAAATCCTGATTTTAATGTTGTGGCAAGAGCCGGAGGACAAGTAAAATTAGCTTTGGATGCTACAATCGCTTTGAATGGTGAGAACTACGTATTTTGGGGAGGTAGAGAAGGTTATATGTCTTTGCTAAACACAGATATGGGAAGAGAATTAGATCACATGGCACAATTCTTAACAATGTCCAGAGATTATGCAAGGGCCCAAGGATTCAAAGGAACTTTCTTCATTGAGCCAAAACCAATGGAACCATCTAAACACCAATACGATTTTGACTCTGCAACAGCAATTGGTTTCTTAAAAGAGTATGGTTTAGATAAAGATTTCAAAATCAATATTGAGGTAAATCACGCAACATTGGCTCAGCACACTTTTCAGCATGAAATTGAAGTTGCTGCAAAAGCAGGAATGTTAGGAAGTATAGATGCTAACAGAGGTGACTACCAAAACGGCTGGGATACAGATCAGTTCCCTAATAACATCCAGGAAACTACTGAAGCTATGCTGGTATTCTTAAAAGCTGGCGGATTACAAGGCGGAGGTGTGAATTTTGATGCTAAAATCAGAAGAAATTCTACTGATTTAGAAGATGTTTTCTTAGCGCATATTGGCGGTGCTGATACTTTTGCAAGAGCATTACTGACAGCAGACAAAATCATTACTTCTTCTCCTTACGAGAAATTAAGAAAAGAAAGATACAGTTCATTTGATTCAGGAAAAGGTAAAGATTTCGCTGAAGGAAAATTGAATCTTAAAGATTTATACGATATCGCAAACCAAAATGGTGAGCTGACACTTCAAAGCGGTAAACAGGAATTATTTGAAAATATCATCAATCAGTATATTTAATCTGCTGAAAAGAAAAAATAATTTTCGGTTTCATAAAGCCGAGCAATCATGATTGTTTTGTATTTTTTATTTCTGGCAAATATTTAGGTTAGTGCATTTGCCAGAAAAAATTCGGTGAATTATTTTAGTAATTTTGGCCGTTGAATGTTGAGGATTCAACGGCCATATCATTTTTTTCTTCAAAAAGAACAGTCATCCGGCTGTTAGCAAGGTGAATTTTCTTCACCAATTTTCATTTTTAATTGCGCATATTTATTACTCGTTTCAAATCATTTTTGAATCGGAATCACAATACTATTAAGAAAATAAAAATTTAAACCACAAACGAATGAAATTTTTTATAGACACAGCAAATTTAGAAGATATTAAAGAAGCTCAGGCAATGGGAGTTTTAGATGGAGTTACTACAAATCCATCATTGATGGCCAAAGAAGGCATTACAGGAAAAGATAATATTTTGAAGCATTATCTTGATATTTGTAATATTGTAGATGGGGATGTTTCTGCTGAAGTTATTTCCACAGACTATGAAGGAATGGTTAGGGAAGGAGAGGAACTGGCGGCTTTACATAAACAGATTGTTGTAAAATTACCTATGATTGGTGATGGGGTGAAAGCCTGTAAATATTTTTCTTCAAAAGGAATCAGAACAAATGTGACTTTGGTATTCTCAGCCGGCCAGGCCTTGTTAGCAGCAAAAGCAGGAGCTACTTATGTATCACCATTCTTAGGTAGATTAGATGATGTTTCTACAGACGGTATGCATCTAATTGAAGAAATAAGAACTATTTATGATAATTATAATTATCAAACACAGATTCTTTCTGCCTCTGTAAGACATACCATGCATATTGTAAATTGTGCCAAAATTGGATCAGATGTTATGACAGGGCCTTTATCTGCAATTAAAGGTTTATTGAAACATCCATTGACAGATATTGGTTTAAAACAATTTGTTGAGGATGCCAAAAAAATGAATCTGTAAATAAAATTTTCATTGTAATGAGTCCGTATTAAAGTTTCAATTTCACGTAGCTTTGATATGGATTTGTTATTTTTAAGCCTTTGTTTTCAGGTGAATTTTAAAAAAAATGACTCTTAACATTAAAAAATACGTTATGTCGAATTTTAAAAAATACGGATTTATTTTATTAGCTTCATTGTCACTTCAGTTTGGATCTGGTCAGTATAAAATGCCGCATCTTGAGAAGACAGGAAATAAAACCCAGTTAATTGTAAACGAGAAACCATATATTATTAGGGGAGGTGAATTAGGAAATTCTTCAGCAACAAGCATGGAAAGCATGGAGCTGATTTGGTCAAAGCTTACTGACATGAATCTGAATACCGTGTTGACTCCTGTATATTGGGAACTCATAGAACCTCAGGAAGGCAAATTTGATTTTTCATTGGTTGATGATTTAATTATAAGAGCCAGAAAAGAAAATTTGAAACTGGTATTTCTTTGGTTTGGATCATGGAAAAACAGTATGTCAAGTCATGCTCCTGCATGGATAAAATTAAATCAGAAGGAATATCCGAGGGTTAAGGACGACAAAAATAAAAGCCATGAAATTCTGACTCCTTTCAGTGAAAATAATTTAGAAGCCGATTTAAAAGCTTTTCAAAAATTAATTAGCCATATTAAAGATTTTGATCAAAAAGAGCAGACGGTAATTATGGTTCAGGTTGAAAATGAAATCGGAATGTTGCCAACAGCAAGAGATTATTCATCATTAGCAAATGAAGCTTTTAATAAGCAGGTTCCTGATGAATTATTAAAATACATGCAAAAAAACAAAGAAAAACTTGTACCTGAGTTTTTGGAAGTCTGGAAAAAAAATGGTTTTAAAATTTCAGGAAACTGGGAACAGATTTTTGGCAAAGGATTACAAACCGATGAGATTTTCATGGCCTGGTTTTTTGCAAAATTTACCAATAGAATAGCGAAAGCCGGCAAAGAAAAGTATGCAATTCCATTATTTGTGAATGCAGCCTTAAACGCTCCTGAAAAAAAACCGGGGGAATACCCAAGTGCCGGTCCATTACCACATTTAATGGATATCTGGAAAGCTGCCGGTACTTCAATCGATTTTCTTTCTCCAGACTTTTATAATCCTTTATTTAAGCATTGGAATGATTTATTTATCCGTCAGGGAGATCCTTTGTTTATTCCCGAACACCGTTTTGATTCGACCGCACCTTTTAAAGGATTATATGCAATTGGACATTATGAGGCAATTGGTTTTTCGCCTTTCTCAATTGAATCAGTTGCAGAAGCTAAAAAAGAACCTTTAGGGAAAATATATGATCTGATTCAGCAATTAACTCCAACAATTGAAGCAAACAAAGGCTTTAGAAAGATTGAAGGAGTTTTAGTTGATAAAGCAAATCCAACACAAATCATTCAATTAGGCAATTATGAATTTACTTTTAAGCATGATTATACCTTAAATTGGTCGGCGGGAGCTAAAGATGAAATCTGGCCAATGGCAAGTGCGATCATTATAGCAATTGCTACTGATGAATTTTACATTGCCGGATCTGGAATTGTGGTCACTTTTAAAACTTTAAAAAATACATCTCTTAATGCAGGAATTCTAAAAACAGACCAGGGAAGGTTTGAAAATGAAGTTTGGAAAACTATCCGGCATTTTAACGGAGATCAGACACATCAGGGAAGACATATTCGTATTGCTGTTGGAGATTTTGAAATTCAGAAACTTAGGTTATACACCTATGAGTAATCTGATTCCGATTTTAACATAAAACGAAATATTAAATTGAATTTATAACTTATTAACATTTAATTATTTAACGTTTGTTCATTTACCTAAAGCTGTATTTTTAATTATTTTCGTAAGAAAATATATGAAAAACAGATACGATCGGAATAGACTTTATATAATTAAAGAGGAACAGAAAACAATAAAAAATACCTCTATACTATTAGCAGGAGCCGGTATTGGCAGCGTCATTGCAGAATGTTTACTAAGATTAGGTTTTGAAACCTTAACTATAATTGATGGGGATGCCGTAGAACTCTCCAACATAAACAGGCAGAATTATACTGAAAAAGATATAGCAACATATAAAGCAGAAGCTCTTAAGAAAAGATTACTTTTAATTAATAGTGAAGCAAAAATTACTATTCATAATTGTTTTTTAACGCCTGATAATGTTGAACAGTATATTGAAGGCCATAAAATTGCGATCAATGCACTGGACTTCACCTCAAATGTTCCGTTATTGTTTGATTCTTTATGCCAAAAGAAAGATATACCAATCCTGCACCCATACAATTTAGGCTGGGCAGCTCTGGTATTAGTAATTTCAAAAAAAAAGGGTTTAGATATTTTAGAAAAACCAAAGAAATCATTCAATGAACTGAATGTGGTGGATTACGTTTCAAGTTATATGAGATATTCCGGAAATCCACAGGAATGGCTTGAAGAAATAGTTGATCAATATAAAAAAGAGAATACAAAACTTCCTCCTCCACAGTTATCAATTGCATCCTGGCAGGCGGCAGCTGTCTGCACTTCAATTGCTTTTGATATTGCAACCGATAAACCTGTAAAAACATTTCCGGAATTTTATTTTACTACGATCAGGTAATTCTCCATAAACCACACTTTTAATACTTCACACATATTTTTCGATTTCATAAAAGCTGTACCGGTATTTTTATTCGGTACAGCTTTTTTATTTAAAAAATAATCAGGTCAATATTATATAAAAAAAGTAATTATAAAAGACTACAAAAAAAGGTAATAAACAGGCTTGCTGGTCTTTTGTCAGTCTATTTGGCAATTCTATATTATTTAATGCTGATAATTTTACAAGAGTAAAACAACAAGTTTAATCTAAAAACAAAAAAAATGGAATTAATTAATGATCAGAAAATTTTGGAATCCATTGTTATAAAAGCCTGGGAAGACCCTGTTTTTAAGAACAATTTAATAGCCAGCCCAATTCAGACTTTAGAAAGTTTTTTGGGAAAACCAGTTCATCTTCCTGAAGGAAAAACTATCACTGTAACAGATCAGTCAAATACATCTGTCATCTTTATCAATATTCCTGCGAATCCAAATGTAATTTTCGAAGACGTAGAATTATCCGAAGAGCAATTAGACATTATTTCAGGAGGTGGAGGAGAAGGACAAACCCCACCGATTATTGTTAAATAGCAGGACTTTAAGATTATGAAATGCAAACGTATATGCTCATTTTGAACATATACGTTTTGAATTTAAAAGCACCATTCAATGAAAAAAATTGCACACCTATATTTGATGTTTTTTCTTTTTCTGACTTATGGAATAAGTATAAAAGTATATGCGCAAACAAACGCGTCGCATAAACGCATTGTACCACACACTCCAGAAAATAAAAAAACAGCTGATAGTTTGTTAAAAATTGGAGTTAAACATCAGGATGCAGGGAAGTTTTTAGATGCAATGGTCTTGTTCGAAAAATGTCTGAACATATATCAAAAATTAGGAAATCAAAAAGGAACCGGAGACAGCTTTAATAAAATTGCTACTACCTATTATTATCAGGGAGATTATTTAAAAGCCCTTTCTTACTACATAAAATGCAAAGAAACATATGAAAAAATTAATTTCAAAAAAGGGATTTCTTCTGCATTAAATAATATGGGGGCTGTTTATTATTATTTAGGAAATTACCCAAAAGCATTAGAGTTTTACAATCAGGCAATTAAAATTCAAAAAAAAATAGGAGATAAAAAAATAATCGCAGCAACAACTCAAAATATTGGGGGTATATATATTGATATTAAAGATTATACTAACGCCATGATTTATTCCCAAAAAGCCAATGTCATTTATAAAGAATTAAAAGACTCAACAGGTATTTCTCATAATTTAAATGGTACAGGGAAAATTTTTATGATGCAAAAGCATTATTCTAAGGCTTACGATTATTTTAGTCAGGCTTTGGCAATTGCAGAGAAAATAAATGATGAACAAAAAAAGATTGAAGTACTTTATAATCTGGGGGAGCTGTTTCATATTCAGGGTGATCTTCCTAAGTCTTTGAAATATTATAATAATTGCTTAAAAGCATCAGAAAAAATCAATAGCCAGCAATATACCGGAATTTCACAAGTTGCTATTGGTACCATATTGAATCAATTAGGCGAAAATTATAAAGCCATTGAAAAATGTAAAACCGGATTTGAAATTGCAGAAAACTTAGGATCTATATCGGTAAAAAAAGAAGCTTGCAAATGTCTTTATGAAGCTTATAAATCTTCCGGAAATGCTAAATATGCCCTTAGTTTTTATGAAAAATCTAATGCCTATGACGATAGTCTTCAATCAGAAGAAACATCTAATAAAATATTAAATATGGAGTTTCAGAAAGCTCTTTTGATGGATAGTATTGCCTATGTTACGAAAGAACATGCTATTGAACTTAGACATAAGGAAGAAGTTCAGAAGAAAGAGAAGCAAAGAAATTTTATTATTATTTCTCTGGGTTTTATCATATTGATAGCAATTGCTTTATGGAACAGGCTAAACTATGTTCGAAAATCAAGAGAGGCATTAAAAATTGAGAAAGACCGTTCAGAAAAACTTTTACTAAATATCCTGCCCGAAGAAATAGCTGAAGAATTAAAAGAAAAAGGCTTTGTCAATGCCCGGGATTTTAATTTGGTTTCAATTCTTTTCACTGATTTTAAATCCTTTACACAAACTGCAGAAAAAATGTCTCCACAAGATCTTGTAGAAGAAATAAATGTTTGTTTTAAGGCATTTGATTTAATTTCTGACAAATACCGCATTGAAAAAATTAAAACCATAGGCGATTCTTATATGGCTGCCGGCGGAATACCAAACCCGGATCAGGAATCGCTAAAAAATATTGTTTTGGCAGGATTGGAAATGCAGGAATTTATGATAGACAGAAAAATTCAAAATACAGTTATACAGAAACCTTCTTTTGAAATGCGTCTGGGGATACATGCCGGGCCAATTGTCGCGGGTATCGTTGGGGTAAAAAAGTTTCAATATGATGTGTGGGGAGATACAGTAAATACTGCCAGCAGGGTAGAAAGTAACGGAATGGCCGGAAAAGTGAATATAAGTGAGTCTCTATACAACCTAATTAAACACGAGAAATGTTTCCAATTTGAATACCGCGGTAACATTTATGCCAAAGGCAAAGGAGAAATGAAAATGTATTTTGTTTCCAGAAATAGCATTACAGTCGATAAAAAGTCGTTTTTTATCGATGAAATACGTATTTAGGTATTTTTTGTCAGTTTATTTGGCATTTTTATAATGTAGTATACTTCTAATTTTACATTATACAAAAGGACAAAATCATGGAACAGAATAAAGAAGAAGAGGTTTTAAGATTAGTAATCTCCAAAGCTTGGGAGGATGTTAATTTTAGAAAAAATCTGGTTTCAGATCCTGTAAAGGCAATAGAAAATCTAACAGGCGCTAAGATTGTTTTACCTGAAGGAAAAACACTTATAGTTAATGACCAGACAGATAAATCTAAGGTTTACGTAAATATTCCGAGTGAACCAAATATTGAAGACATTGAACTTACAGAAGACCAATTAGAGATAATTGCGGGAGGTGGACAAACTGTATGGCCGGATTTGGTTAACAGCTTATTTCCTGCCTTAAAAAATTACATCGTAATATAACAGAGGTTTTTGAATAACAATGATTTGATTCAATCGCCTTTATTGCATACAGATTACAAAAGATTACTATTAATCCACTTAAAAAATTTATTATCATGGAAATTACTCAAGAACAAAAATTGTACGCAGAAATTGTACAAAAAGCATGGGAAGATGCTGATTTTAAAAAAGAGTTAGTTGCAAATCCTGTAGCTGCAATTGAAAAATTTACAGGAAAAAAACTGAATTTGCCGGCAGGTAAAACGTTTGTTGTAAGAGACCAGTCAGATGAATCTGCTGTTTATATCAATATTCCTGCACCAAAGTCAGTAGATACACAATTAAACGATTCACAACTTGAAGCTGTTGCCGGAGGTATTATAGGTCCTGGAGGCTGTATTCCATTACCAGGTCCGTGGTTACCAACACCAACTTTTCCAAAAGATATATTTCTATACTAAAAGATATTAACCTTAATCCTTTACATCATGGAATTTACAGAAGAACAAAAACTGTTTACAGAAATTGTACAAAAAGCATGGGAAGATGCTGATTTTAAAAGAGAATTAGTAGTAAACCCAGTAGCCACAATAGAAAAACTTATTGGTAAAAAACTGAATTTACCAGAAGGAAAAACATTAGTGGTAAGAGATCAGACAGATGAGTCTGCTATTTATATCAATATTCCTGTTGCTGCAAGTCATTCAACTGACAAGCAGTTAAGTGAAGAACAATTAGAAGCAGTAGCCGGAGGGTTACAGACCATTGCAATCTGGCCTCCAATTTCGGTAGTTCCAAAATGGCCACCTATCATTTGCTTTCCTCCAGGACCAGAACCAGAAAAATTCTAAACTCATATTTATTATTAACAAATCAAAATTATAAGATTATGGAAATTACACAAGAACAAAAATTGAACTCTCAGGTTATACAAAAAGCATGGGAAGATCCACAATTCATGAGTGAGCTAATAGCTAACCCGGTAGCAACAATTGAAAAATTGACAGGACATAAAATCAGTTTGCCAGAAGGTCAAAAACTGGTTGTGATTGACCAATCAGATGATTCTACGGTTTATTTTAATGTTCCAAGAAAAGTAGACTTTAATAGTTTAGAATTAACACCTGAACAGTTGGAGTTAGTGGCAGGTGGAATTACACCAACATTTGTAGCTTTAGGTTATGGAATTATGGCTGGAGTAGCAATCTATGCAGCAACCCATCAATAATAAATAAAAGAATCATATAAACTTTTAAAATTTAAAAAAATGGAATATACTATTGAACAACAAAAAAAGGGTGCTGAGTTACTTCAAACTTTGGTACAAAAAGCATGGGAAAGTTCAACTTTCAAAGAGCAATTAGTAAATAATCCAGTGGCTGCAATTGAACAAGTTACAGGAAAAGCTATAAAAGACCTTGGTGATAAAAAAATAATTGTTGAAGACCAAACTGATGAGTCAGTGATTTATATTAACATTCCGGCAAAAATTAGTCTGAGTGAATTGGAACTAACTGAAGAGCAATTAGAACAAATTGCGGGTGGTATTACTCCTGCTGCCTATGTAGCTGGTGCAGCTATCGGACTTGGAGTATGCTGGTTAGTTGACAGATACATGTAAGATACTAGAAAAGTTATCTTTAAAATTTTCAAACAGTCATTTCAAAAAAGTGGCTGTTTGATAGTTTTTACCAAATAGATATTTACAATCTTAATTACGCAATCATGAACAAAAATCATTTCAGATTTCCAGCAATAATCATTGCAGTTATTCTTGGCGTTATATTATTCAAGCATTTTAATTTTAATACACTGAAATTCAAGAATCCCTGGCTTGATGTTTTATATGCTGTGACTTTTATAATTGTACTATTTTTTTTATTAAGAAAAAAAAGTAATAATAATGTAAATTAATTGATACTATAAACACATTTATTCTGATAACTGTTTTCTACACGTGGCATATGGCTGAATTACATCTAAAAAATACATAATTTATGAATGATCAAACTGTACGATTAGTCAAAAATGAATTTTTGGCTATACCATTTGCTGAGATAATCCTCCCTTATACTGAGAACTTCTTAAATGCCCTCAAAAAAGATCATATTCCAGTCAACTTAATTAATAAATTACATCTGATACTTTTGGATGACCTAAGCATAGCCGCTGAAGTGACACTACAGGAAGAATTAGAACTTTTTATAAATAACGGACATAGTATTTATGAGGATTTTGTTGTATTAACTTCCATTTTATTACCAAAAAAATACCCTGTACTGGATAAAATTTTAAAAACATCAGTAAAAAACTTTATAATACATATACAAAATATATTCTCAAATTTTTCTAAAGATTTTGAGATTCTTACAAAGGTTTTTTCTCTGCATAATGATAAGAGCATTACGATAAATGATATAGATACAAGTCTTGGTGATGGACATAAAGGGGAAAGTACTGTTTTAGTTACATTGTCAGACGGAACAAGACTGATATACAAACCCCGAAATATTGATGCCGGGCATTCATATAATTTATTTATAGACTGGGTAAATGACAAGTTAAATACGAATCTGAAAACCTTAAAATGTGTATGTTTTGAAAAATACGGATGGTTAGAGTTTGTTGCTCATAAAGCTGTTAATCAGGAAAAAGAAACAGAGGAATATTATTATAAAGCCGGAATACTTCTGGCAGTTGCCTTTTTGTTAGGCAGTAAGGATTATCATTATGAAAATATTATTGCAGCAGGAAAAGATCCAGTAATAATAGACCATGAAACTATTATTCAGCCAATTTTGTCAGATCAGTCCATACGCACCTGGGATGAACAGCATAAAATTCCATTTTATTCAGTGCTGGAAAGTATGCTGATTGTGAATAAGGACACTGGGGTTCCTTTAGAATATGCAGGATATGGTATCAATGGAAATAAAGAAATAATGGACATTGAGAGTAAAGTATCAAATCCTAATACAATTGATTCTAAAAGAGTTACTCAGTTTGTCTTTAGAAAAGTGATAAAGCAAAATATACCACTATATAAAGATACTCACGTATTTGCTAATAGTTATGAATCTCATTTTATAAAAGGTTTTACAAATGCTTATGAAATGTTTATGAATTCTAAAGAGGAATTAACATCTACAGTTTCTCCAATACATTTTTTTGAACACCAAAAAATACGCTATGTGTGGCGGCCTACTTTTATATATTTCAAAATTTTAAAATATATGCGCAAGGCATGTTTTATGTCTGACTTTGAAGAATACAGGTCGAAACTGCTTGAACTAATGTCAAAAGCGTATCAAAAAGAAAATTTTAAAGATTACAGGCTTATTCTGGAGAGTGAAATGAAACAAATGCTCAATGGCGACATCCCTTTTTTTAGTCTAAATAGTCTTGATCTTCATTTGGAAGAAGATAGTTCATTCAAAATTTTCAAGTATGACTGTTTAGAAAATATTAGACACAGAATAAAATTATTGTCAGAAAATCATAAAATCGAACAAATCGAACTGATCAAAAAATGGCTAACCATGTAGAAATTTTTAATATTTCTATAATTTATTTATAAAATTTAATCCTGTTTTTATTATCAAAACTTATGAATATTTTAACTATACCTTATATTACGGGAGGACTTTCTCACTTAATTCCTTTGTATGTTTTACAACAAAAGTATTTAAGAAGCAATACAGATATCAATAATCAGTTTTTGGTTAATAGTAATTCACAAAATTTTCTCCTCCTTCAGGGAATAAAATGTGTACCGGTTAATTATGCTTTTGATGAAAATCTTTGGATTTCTAATGATTATTCAAAATTAAAACAGCGTATAATAGAAATGGAACATGAGGCTTACAAAATAGTTAAGCCATCATTAATCATAGAGGACACCGCTTTTTTTACGCCTTTAATTGCCGAAAAGAATCATTTGCCGCGAATTTCCATACAGCGTACCGGAAATTTCAGATCAATTGATAAACGTTTCAGAAATCCTAAACATGTACATTCTTTGCAAAAAGGAGGCAACATTGATAAGTCAGAAAGTTTTTCTGCGTATACTTCCTCAACTATTAAGGATACTAATCAAGATTTATCTTTTTTGCAGCAATACTCAAAACCCAAAGCTAAAATTATCCCAGGAATACCTACAATTGAGTGCTTACCTGAAAACATAGAAAATAAGGAATCTTATTTTTATTCAGGTCCTCTCGTTGTGATGGACAGACCATCAAAAAATTTATCTGATAAATTAGAGTCATTTTTAAGCTTTAATAAAAACAAACCCATTGTTTTTATTACTACAGGAACAATAGACAAAACACCTATAGAAAAATATACAGAGTTCTTTGTTAAGCGCAACTATGCTGTTATAACGACTACTAACTGCAAAATAAACGAAACTTACAGTCAGGAAATTTTTTATAATAAATTACTTCCGCTGCATTATATATGTAGTATCTCAAGTTTAGTGATTCATCAATGTGGCTCAGGAATGTACCATTATCCCATTATGAACAGAGTACCTTCTATCACAATAGGGACACAATGTTACGACCGCGAAGACATCGCTCTAAGGCTTGAGGAACTTGGTGTCTCAGGTCATATTCCACATCCAGATGATCATTCTGAGTATTGGAATATTTTTATTGATATGGTAGATAGATTCGAAAAAAACACATTAATAAATTATGAAAAAATGGATAAACTTAGAACTGAAATAAATGAAACTATGGCAAACTTTAAAATAGAAAATGTTATCCAATATGCATTAGCATAAATATTAAATTTATAATGATATAGCCATAAAACGTTGTTTTTAAATTAGTTTATTATTAGTAGCATAAACAATTGCTTCTGAAATATTTGTTACTTCTAATTTCTCAAATAATTTTCTTCTGTGAAATTTTACTGTATCTGGTGAAACAAATATTTCATTTGCTATTTCATTTATAGTAAACCCTCTGGTTGAAAGCTGCAAAATCTCTTTTTCTCTTTTTGATAAAGATGTTTTTTCAGCATCTTCCCAAAAGCCCTTATTTAGATTGTAGTTATACACTTTATTCACGCCGTTTTTGTAGATTTTAACGTTACCGGATCTTCGTTCAGATGATAAGGAAATAATACATATCGCTTTCCATATTTTCCCGGTATCAGTTAAAAAAACGGGGGTAAGCTTTTGGTTTATTAAAATAACTTTTCCCTCTTTATTTTTTAAATGAAAATCATAAGTTATGGTATATTGTGTTCTTTCAGTAATGGGTAGTTTTTCGTAAAAATCAAAACCGGCAGAATTAATTTTCAGTAATAATTCTAAGTCGGCTTCCGGAACATGTTTGAAATAAAATGCATACCCCATTTCCAATACCTCTTCAGCTGTATTACCACATAAAAACAACGGATTATCAGAAACAAATTCAAACCCCTGTTTTACGTAATCAATAACATAAATACTGGTATAAGTAGCTCTGGAAAAAGCTTTAATGGGTTCTAAATATTCTAATCTTTTGAGTTTTTCTTCGTCTGTTAGCCCATGTATTGTATTTCTCGAATCAAAAAATGAATTTAAATCTGCTGCATTCATCATATCTTGTTTTACTCAAATTTAATTGTTTTTTATTATGTATGAAAATAATTACATATCTGAAATGGATTTTTGTCAAATGAAAAATATATGAGATGGTTGTTTGAAAAAAAAATATGATTTTAACTGATTTACAGATAATTAAATCTTAAAAAAAAATCATGTAAATTTTTATAAATCCAGGTTGTAAAACGGTTTCGTTAAAATTTCTTCAATGAAGGCAACAAAATTAAATCTGGTTAAGTTTTATTTTATAGAAAAGACATCTTTTAGCCTGAACATCACCGGAATCCTACACAAAAGTGTAGTTTATTGATTTACAGATAAATACTACTATTTGGTGTAGTGAAAATAGTATATATCAAAATTAGCTTTGTTATAAAACCAAGTAGCCATGATTATTACACAAAGTTATTTAGAAAGATTAGAATTAGATCAGCTTACTGAATTAGCAAAGTTTGTAGTTGAAGAAAATTTCAGTCATCATTGCGAAGATGTAACTACAACGGAACTTGTAAACGACACTCAGGAAGTGTATGATGAAGAATTAAATTATTTTAAGGATTCTGAAATTTTTGTTGCTAAAGACTTCTCAGGAAATATACAGGGATCTATACGGGTGATTAAGTGGGACTATAAAGTCAGGCTTCCTATTCAGAAAATTTTTGATATAGATCCATTAAGTGTTTTAAACTATTCGGAAAAATTATCTTCAGTTTGGCATATAGGCAGATTTGCGACCAGAAAAAATAGTCAGGACAGAACATTATTCAAAAGGTTAATGGTATGTGCTATCGCTCCAATATGCGAACAAAAAAACGGGGTTGCCCTGGCGGAATGTGACAGTAAGTTACTAAGAATTATGAATCTGCTTGGAATAAAAACAGATATCATAGGGGCATCAGTAAATTATTTAGGTTCTGAAACGATTCCAATAGCAATGAGTTATGAAGGACTAAAAGAGTTTTATTATAATAACAAGTATTTGGTAACAGCACAATATGTAGATGAAATTTCGAGCCAGATATTTGATAATACAGAACATGTGTATAAAGCGTAATATTTAAAATATTTCTTTACTGTATGTAAATGCAGATTAAAATTAGCAAAATGACTTGTCAGAGCGGATTGTTAAAAAATGTTGACTAACAAATTAATTTCCATTAAAATGATAAATCAAATCACAAAAAGCACTACAATCGATTGGTCTTCTCCAGATGTTCTGAATCAGATTGTTCAAAATATTAAGAATCCATTGGAAACTATAATTACAGCAATTAAACCTGATGATATTGTTGATAATAAAGTTCAAAATGAGATTATATTTTCAAGCAGCAAACAGATAAATGATATCATGGAGGAAATTTTAAAAGAAATCAAATCAAAATCTGTGAGCCTGACAATTCAGGGTCGTCCTGATATTTTTGAAATCTATGAATCCAATAAAAATGTTCAGAGTTTGTGCCTGGACAAAATAAATCCGCAAAAAGTTACAAAGTTAGATCAGGACTGGCTTATAAATTTAGAAAAAGAAATTTACAGTTCAATTAATCAAAATGATATGAACTTGTATGAACTATCATATAAAATGGCAGTTAGTGAAAGACAATTGCACAGAAAAATAGCCAATTTGGTTCATTTGACACCTAATAAATACATACGCATACTGCGATTACACAAAGCGAAGCATCTGATTGATAATTATATTCAAAATTCGATTTCACAAGTAGCTTATTCTGTGGGATACAATGATGTACATTATTTCTCAAAATTGTTTTCAAGCCAATATGATATTTCACCTAAAGAGTTAATAAATTCTTTAAGATGAAAATGTAAAGCAGATAACTATCAGCATAAATAAAAATTTAAAAGTGAGAAAAAATGATACTAACAGAAGAACAAAAAAAGGGTCAGGATGTTTTTTTCAGGATTATTACAGAGGCCTGGGAAAATGATGATTTTAAAGAGTCACTAATTGCAAATCCTGAAGAAACACTGGAAAAGTTTTTTGGAAGAAGTCTGCCAGCAGGAAAAAAAATAATGGTAGCTGACCAGTCTAATCCGGAATACATATACATAAATATTCCGGTAAAACCGCAGATTAAAGATGTTGAATTAGATGAAAAAAAGTTAGATACCGTAAGCGGGGGCTCAAAAGGTTCTGTAATTACTGACTATGAAAGCTTATATGATTCTTTAAGAAGAATGCATAAATAAATTTTAGTGTCAGATATATCAGATTTTTTGTCATAATCAACAGTACGGATTAAAATAAATTAGTATAACCTTAAAAAATACATTATGAAACGAGCACTTTTTTTCTTAGGCCAGTTAAATAGCAGAGATGTAGAATGGATGATTCAGAATGGCCAAAAAATAGAATTAGGAATTGGTGAAAAACTGATTCAAAAAGGCAACTTTATCGACAGTTTGTACATAATATTATCCGGTCAGTTATCTGTATGTGCAGAAAATGGAGATAAAGAGGATATTGCGACTTTAGGATCGGGAGAAGTTGTAGGAGAAATGTCTTTTCTGGAAACAAGACCTCCATCTGTTTCTGTAATCACAAAAAAAGCATCAACAGTATATAAGATTTCCAGACAGGTTATTGAATTAAGACTTTCAACTAATCCTGATTTCAGAGCTAATTTTTATTACGCATTAGCCTTATTTCTGTCTAACAGACTAAGAAAAACAACAGATCAGTTAGGATATGGTGTACCGGAAGAAGAAGACTTGATAGACACAAAAATTTTAGACGGGGTTGCTCAGGCCGGATCCCGATTTGGACAAATTTTAAATAGTTTTTCGCAGGCATAATCGAAGGTATAAATCATAAGATCAAAATTTAATGAGGGCTTACTATTTCTTTTTTTTAGTATTGGTTGTTATTTTTAATGACCTATACAGTCAGACTAAAATTAAATGTGATTTAATTGAAATTTCAAGTATTGCATTTAATAAAAATCCAAATATTAAAAGCACTTATTACGCTGTACAAAATGCCGAAGCAGGCGTTCAGGTTCAGGCTGGTACATTTGATTATAATCTGAATTCAGAGGCTATTTATCAAAAAAGCAGGTATAATCTTTATGATGCTGATCCCAGAAATGAATTTATTGACAGTCCTTTAAAATCGAATTCAGTTGAATTTGCGGCCAACTTGTTAAAGAAATTCCGAACGTCACAAATAGCAGAAGTAAGCCTTAGATATCTTTATAAAGACAGCAATTTTCCGTTTAATAATTTTAATGAATATGTTGGGCCTTTTTATGGCAACCATACCGGAGTTGTAAATTTTTCATTAACGCAGCCTCTTTTAAGAGGAAGGGGAAAAAGAATTGCAACAACAGGAGAAAGAATTTCGAATCTTTATATTGAGAAAAACAATTTTGATTATGAATTTACCAATTCATATGAAATTTTACAGATAGGATTAGCATATTGGAGCTATTATACAGCATTTAAAAGTTTAGATGTTTATATTCAGAATGAAACCAGGGTGCGAAACCTTTTAGAAATGACAAATGAGCTGGTTAAAGCAGATAAAAAACCTCAGGGTGATCTGGCTCAGATTAATGCAGATTTGACCAATCAGGAAAGATTAACCACAGTTGCAAGGCAAAATCTATACAACGCAAGGTTAAATCTGGGAAGGGCTATCGGGTTGTCTGAAGAAGAAAGCCAATTGTTAGATGTTCCGGCTAATGATTTTCCGGAAGTTGCAAAAAGCGGTTTCAGCGGAAATAGTAATAAAAATACATTTATTAAAGCTGCACAGGAAAACAGGGGAGATTTAAAAGCCATAAAAAAGATTTCTGAAGCTGTAGAACTTCAATATCAATTAGCAGAAAACAACCTGAAACCTCAACTGGATCTGACCGGATTTGTCTATTATGGAAGTACCAGTAATGGTAATGGAATGGATAAAACTTTATCTTCATTTGTAAACAATCAGGGGCAGGATGTTGGGGGAGGAGCAAAATTAACTTTTATGTTTCCTTTAAATAATAATGTAGCTAAAGGGAATTATTCGATTAGTAAAATCGCAGTAAAAGATCAGCAGGTAATAAGAGACAATCTTCAGAGAAACATTGAATTAAATATAAATATTGCTACTAATAATTTAAGTAATAGTGTTATGATTCTTGAAAAAGCAAAAGAATCAATGGCATTTTATCAGGAGGCTTTTAATAACGAACAAATCAAATTTCAAATGGGTTTAACAACTCTTTTTAATTTAATGCAGTTTCAGGAAAGATATACGTATTCAGAACTGGAATATCTGAATGCCGAACAGCAGTTTTCAAATGCAATCATCAGCCTCAGACATGAAACAGGAACTCTTGTTGCTAAAGAAAACCTTGATTTTAATGTAATCCAGAATGCCTTTTATACTGTGCCTAATATAAATTAATAAAAAACCGGAAATCATGTCAGCAAGTTTTTTCAGAAAATCAGCATTAGAAAAACTTTCTACTCCAGAAAAGTTAGATCAGTTAATCAAAGTCACAGGACCAAAAGCCTGGATCGCACTCACTACAGTTGCATTGGCATTATTTACGGGCGTTGTCTGGTCATTTGCAGGAACAGTAAAAACAAAATTAGATGTAATTGGTGTTGTTCTGGGAGGTGAAGTTCATGAAGTTGTGGCTACATCACAAGGGCAATTAGTAGAATTAAAGGTAGCTATAGGCAAAAAAGTAAAAAAAGGGGATGTAATCGCTACTATAAAACAACCAGAACTGCTTCAGCAGGTGGAAGATGCAAAAGCAGTCGTTTCAGACCGAAAGTTCGAAATGGGTAAATTATCTTCTTATGGAAATCAGGGAACACACTTGCAAGGCGAATTAATTAAGCAAACGCGTGTGAGTATCCAGGGAGAAATCGAATCAGAGAAAAAGAAATTATTGTTTTTAAACAATCAGCTTGAATCTGAAAACGGTCTTCTTAGTAAAGGTTTGATAACAAAATCTGAAGTTGCAAATACAAAACAGCAAATTGAAGCTTCGAAAAATACCATAGAAAGACTTAAAGGGCAAAAAGCAGAAACTTCAAACCAGCAGCATGACTTAGGTTTTGACCTGCAACAGAAAGTTACTCTGCAAAAACAGAGAATCGCAGAGGCCGAAAGGAATTTGCAATTTTTAACCGAACGTTATGATAATCAAAGAAATATAAAAAGTCCGTATGACGGAGAAGTAGTAGAAGTTTTAACAGATGCGGGAGTTGTTGTAGGTGCGGGAACCCCATTGTTTAAACTTAAGAATCTGTACAAAACAAAACACTCACAATTAAAAGGTGTACTGTACATTCCGTCACAGGATGGAAAAAAAATTAAAAAAGGAATGGAGGCATTGGTTGTTCCTTCAACTGTACAGCCGCAGGAATATGGTTTTATAAAAGGAAAAGTAACGTATGTTTCAGACTTTCCTGTAACACAGCAGGGTATGCTGACCTCTGTTAAAAATGATCAGCTGGCAAAAAGTCTTTTGGCTTCAGGAACATTGTTTGAAGTGCATGTAGATTTTGAAAGCGATCCTGAATCTTACAGCGGATTTAAATGGACTTCGGCAAAAGGACCTGATGTTTTTATTAAAGAAGGTACTTCATGTATGGGAAAAGTAACCATTAAAGAAGAACCTCCGGTAACGATCGTTGTACCTGCATTCAAGAAATTTTTCGATTTATATTAATACAGACAAATGGGAAATAGTGCCACCTTAGTTATTGAAAAACAAGCCAGACCCGTTAAGGTTCCAACTGTTTTGCAGATGGAAAGTGTAGAGTGCGGTGCTGCGGCCCTTAGTATTATTTTAGGTCATTTTGGCAAGTTTGTTCCTTTGGAGAAACTAAGAATATCCTGTGGGGTTTCGAGAGATGGGTTAAAAGCCACTAATATTCTAAAAGCAGCCAAAGAGTTTGGACTGGAAGGAAAAGGTTATGCAAAGTCTATTGAAAAACTAATGCAGATTAAAACACCAGCCATTATTTTTTGGAATTTTAATCATTTCCTGGTTTTAGAAGGTTTTACTAAAAACAAAGTATATTTAAGCGATCCGGCACAAGGAAGATATTCAGTAACTCATGAGGAATTTGATGATTGCTACACAGGCGTTGTTTTAACTTTTGAAACTAATGCATCATTTGAAAAAGGAAATGAAAAAAGAGGATTGATGTCTTCTTTGCTCTCCAGGATAACAAATTCTAAATTAAGTATTTCTTATATTATTTTAGCCAGTTTATTTTTAGTAATTCCGGGTTTGGTAATTCCGTCCTTTCTTAAGGTTTTTATAGACAAATATCTCATAAACAATTTTTCGGGATTTGTGATGCCGCTGCTTTTGATAATGGGTGCAATACTGATTATCAATTCTGTTCTGGTTTACCTTCAGCAATATTTCTTACTCAAATTAGAAACCAAACTGGCTTTAGTGACTTCCAGTAAATTTCTGTGGCATGTTTTTCATCTTCCTATTGCCTTTTTTACACAGCGATACAGCGGAGAAGTTGGAAACAGGGTTTCGCTGAATGATAAGGTAGCCAAACTACTAAGTGGTGATTTGGCGAATGCTGCCTTAAACGTTATTGCGGTCCTGTTTTATGCCACGCTCATGTTTTCTTATGATGTGACCCTGACATTAATTGGAGTTTGCATGGCAGGGCTGAACATTATTATTTTAAGATATGTTTCTACTGCCAGAAAAGATGGAAGCAGAAGACTAAGCAATGAAACGGGTAAACTACTGGGCACTACAACCTCTGGAATTAGCATGATTGAAACGCTCAAAGCCTCCGGAAGGGAAAATGATTTTTTTACCAACTGGATAGGATATTTAGCTAAAGTAATGAATGCCCAGCAAGAATTAGGATGGCTAACCATCAGGCTTAACGTTTTACCCAGTCTGATTACATCGCTGACAAATGCTTTAATTTTAGGGATAGGAGCTTTACAGATAATGGATGGACAAATGACTTTAGGTGCCCTGGTTGCTTTTACCTATTTAATGTCAAATTTTATTAATCCGGTGAATCAGTTGGTGAGTGTAGGTACAATGCTTCATGAAACTGAAAGTGATATGAACAGGATTGATGATGTGCTGAACTACGAAATCGATAATCAGTTCAGGGAAAAAGAACAAAATGAAAATGTTCAGCATTCCCATTATGAAGAATATAAAAATAAATTAATTGGATATTTTGAAATGAAAAATGTCACATTTGGTTACAACACCACTATGCCGGCATTAATTGAAAATTTCAATTTAAAACTAAGACCCGGAAGCAGAGTAGCATTAGTAGGAGGCTCTGGAAGCGGCAAATCGACTATAGCGAAAATAGCTTCCGGTCTTTATGATCCATGGAATGGAGAAATTTTACTTGATGGTAAAAATAGAAACGATATTCCACGACATATTATAACAAGTTCACTGGCAGTTGTAGACCAGGATGTAATCGTTTTTAATGGTACGATTAAGGAGAATATCTCTTTCTGGGATTCCATGATTCCCGAAAAACACATTATAAATTCGGCTCGTGATGCCGTCATTCATGATGTTATTGCTGCACGAAATGATGGATACGACAGTTCTGTGATGGAAGGCGGAACCAATTTTAGCGGCGGACAACGCCAGCGCATTGAAATTGCAAGAGCCTTAGCTGGCAATCCTACTATTCTGGTGATGGATGAAGCGACCAGTGCCTTAGATCCCACAACCGAAAAAACAGTAATGGATAATATAAAAAAAAGAGGATGTACCTGCCTTATTGTTGCCCACAGATTAAGTACCATTATAGACTGTGATGAAATAATTGTGATGGAGTACGGAAAAATAGTAGAGAGGGGTTCTCATCAGGAATTATTAAAACTAAATGGAGCTTATTCTCATTTGATAGAAACTAAATAAATCTAAAGATTATGTCAGTGAAAGAGAAAATATATATAGGTGTAGAAAATCCATTTATTCTTGATGATACAGACCGTTTCTGGATGATTATTTCAGGTGAAGTAAATGTTTTTTTTACTAAAGTTGATGATCAGGGAGAGTATTTATCTGCCTTAAAATATCTTTATTCTGCTAAGCAAGGAGAATTATTATTTAGTTTTTTACCCCACAACTGTACGGATAATATCAGACTGGTTGTTTTTTCAAACGAAGCTAAATTATTATCAATTCAAAAATGTGATCTTCTGAATGTCGATCGCTTCTTTTTGAAAAACATGATCAATAAATGGATTTTAAAAACATCAGCAGAATTAAGTTTTAAAAATGCACCGAGAGTTTATACAGCTTTAAATGATTTTACTGAATTTTCTTTAAACGAAAATAAAATTGCATATCCTTCAAATGGAATAAATTGGGTAAGATTAATTAAAGGAAATCTTTCTGTTTTTTCAGATGAGATGAATGCTAGTTCAACTGATGAAACACTCTATCCAATACCGGTATCCAACAAATTATGGATTAAATCTTTATCCGGTAATTCAGAAATAAAAATATTGAGCACCAGCGAAGTTATAGAAGAAGAAATTAATTTTTTAATTTCATTAGAAAAACTGCAATCCTATTTTTATAATCAGCTTAGCCAAAATATAGAAAATAACAGTTTATTAGAAAATTCACATTTGAATAATAAACTTATAAATGAGGAAGATGAGTTAAAAAATACACTTGAAAAAATAAAATCGATAGTTTCAGGAAATAAAAAAAGTATTCCTCTTGTTTCATCTAAAAGTGCAAACAAGCAAAGTATACTTTATGCTACCTGCCAGTTAATAGGGGATCAAACCGGATTTAAATTTGAAGAACCCAAACATATTGAAACGAATCAAAACAGTGCCAATAATATGTTGTATGCTATTGCAAAAAGTTCTAAGATACGAGTGCGGAAAATTATCTTAAGGGATGTTTGGTGGAAAGAAGAAAATGGGCATCTCCTGGCTTTTTTGAAACCTAATAATGAGCCAGTTGCTTTAATACAAAAAACCTCGGATACTTATTTAATTAAAAATTTAAATGATGGAACAGAATCAGTTGTAAACAAAGATATTGCTGAAAAATTAGAGCCAATTGGCTATATGTTTTTCTCGGGATTCAATATTAAAATGGATTCCATGAAAAAAGTATTGAATTTTGCAATGAACGGCGTGAAAAAAGATGCAAAACTATTGATTTTAGCTTCTTTTGCAGGTAGTTTGATAGGTTTGTTAATTCCAATTTTGTCAGGAATCATTTTCGACGATGTTATCCCGACAGCAGACAGATCCATCCATTTTGAAGTATTTAGCATTATGATTATAATTGCTTTGGTCACTGCCGGACTTCAGCTGGTTCAGGGGGTGTTGCAAATGCGTGTAGAATCAAAATCCAGTATTAACCTGCAGGCCGGTGTTATGGATTACATATTAAGACTGCCGGTAACTTTTTATAAAAAATATACAGCAGGAGATCTTACAAACAGGGTTCTCAGTATTAATTCTATTCGGCAAATTCTCTCTAATACATTGATGACAGCTGTATTGAGCGGTGCGTTTTCATTTGTCAATCTGATACTGCTTTTTTATTACGATTCAGGACTGGCCTGGGTTGGGGTAGGTTTAGCTTTAGTTGCCGTGATATTCATGATTGCCATGGGATGTTTAAAATTAAAATACGACAGGGAAGTTTCTAAATACCAGGGAGAAATTCAGGGCTTTCTTTTTGAATTTTTATCCGGAATCAGTAAAATAAGGATTACTGGTGGTGAAAAAAGAGTTTTTGCTCTTTGGGCCGATAAATTTTCAAAATTAAAAACCTTAGGATTCAGTTCCGGCAGTTATCAAAATTTTGTAGAAGTTTTTAATAGCTCGTATCCGCTTTTTACAAGTATTTTCTTTTTTTCGTTTATATACTATACGGTTCTCAATGCTGATAAAATAACTACTATGCTTACTGTAGGTGCCTTTATGGCTTTTATTACGGCATTTAATAAATTTTTAAGTGATAGCTTACGGTTAAGCATGGCATTTATAACATCACTTAATGTTATTCCGCTTTACGAAAGGGTTAAACCTATTTTAGAAGAAGAAACTGAATCTGTAGAACAAAGTATTGATCCTGGTGAATTGGCCGGCGAAATTGAAATGAATTCGGTTTCATTTCGATACAACGAAAATCAGCCTCTAATTTTAAAAAACATTACTTTCAAAATTAAGCCAGGAGAAATGGTAGCTTTCGTTGGTGCTTCCGGTTCAGGAAAATCGACAATTATGAGACTGCTCTTGGGATTTGAACATCCTGAAATGGGCTCAATCTTTTATGATGGTAACACTTTTGACACGATGAACAAAGAGTTGGTAAGAAGACAAATTGGTGTGGTATTGCAAAATGGGGCTCTTATGTCCGGAAGTATTTACCAGAATATTGTTGGAAATTCAGAGCTGACATTAGATGATGCCTGGGATGCAGCCCGAATGGCCGGTATGGAGGAGGATATCAAAACCATGCCAATGGAATTGCATACCTTTATAAGTGAGGGAGCAGGTACATTTTCAGGCGGACAAAGGCAGAGGCTTATGATTGCGAGAGCTATTGTACATAAACCAAGACTACTCTACATGGACGAAGCAACAAGTGCACTTGATAACAGAACCCAAAATATAGTAGCAGAAAGTTTAGACAAACTTCAGGCTACCCGAATTGTTATTGCACACAGACTGAGTACCATAAAAAACGCAGACCGCATTTTTGTTTTGGATAAAGGAGAAATTACGGAATCTGGTACTTATGACGAATTAATGCAGCTGGATGGTTTGTTTACACAATTGGCTAAACGTCAGATTGCATAATATGGATAATTCAGTTTCCTTAAAAATAAATCAGGAGTTTTCTTTGAATTTGTCTCATGCACTTAAAGAATATCTTTTCAATAAGTTCGATAACAAACCACTCTACTCAGAAGAATCAAGTATTGAATTCTGGGATAACTATTCTAAAAACAATACAAGCGGGAATGTATTTGATTTATTAAAAAAATGTTACCCTCAGCTCAATTTCCCGATAGAAACAGGAATAGATAAATCTGAGTTATATAAAGAGTTTGTTTTTAAAGGCAAAATAGATTTGGCAAGTTTACCTTCTTGTCTGGAATTAACTAATTCTAAGAGCATCAAATTTGAAAATATTATTTGTTCAGCAGGTAGAATACCTGTTTTAACAATTTCAAATGAAAAAGATTTCGTTAAAATAATCCAATCCTTATTGCATAAAAATAATCCTGTTGAAATCCCTCAATCAATGGGAGCTGTATTGATAAATGGGATCAATAATTGGGAAAGAATTAAGATTCTAAAAAGTCAATGGCTGGCAAAAAATCCTTTTGGAAACTGGAATCAGGAATTTTCTAACGTAATACTCAATAAACCTTTATACAAGGACAGATTGATTATTCTGAGTACAAAACCATATAGTAATGTATCTGCAAAGCAGCTTGGCTTAGATGAAGATATATGGATTTCAAATTCTGTTTCGATCAGACTGGAACATGAATTAACCCATTTATATACCTTAAAAAGATACGGGCATGCTTCAAACAACCTGCACGATGAATTAATTGCAGATTATATTGGAATTGTTAAAACCATAGGATATTATGATAAATGGTGGATGCAGAATTTTATGGGGCTGGAAGAATATCCAAAATACAGACGCGGTGCCAGGTTAGAAAACTATGTGCAGGAGAACAGATTGTCTCAGGAAGATTTTAAGCAATTAATAAAGATTGTTAAAAATGCTATCGAAACCATTGCCATCTTTGATGAAAAAATTGGAAAATTAGCATCCTCCAAAGACGAAAGCTGTAGGATAGAGGCACTTTGTGAAACAGGACTTACAATATTAGTCTCACAGAAAGGGGGGGACATATTGCTTGATAATTACTATGAAAAGTTTAATAAATTTTGAATAAAAAAAGAATCATACTTAAATGTAATTTATAGTTTGGAAATCATTTTTATATTGTTAACAACAGAACTACAACCCCCTAAAAAAGTTGTAGTTTTTTATTTTAATCACTTCAAATTAATCACTAAAATAACAATGGATAAAATGTCCATAGTTTTGAATAATGCGTCCATTTCTTAGAGATTCTTTAGCAGTAATTTTATCCTAAGTTAATCATCTGGTTTGGAAGAGAGATGAGAAGTTGTTAAGTGTTTCATGCCAATATTTCAAACAAGGAGTATTGAGCGTAAATTTTGAGTTAGTTTTTTAAGTTGATTTGAAAAAGGGAGATTATCATAGTCTCCCTCTTTTGTATGTAACTATTTTTAAGAAGTTGTTGTTAATCTAAATATATTGATATGAAAAGTGAATGCATGGAAATTAAAAATTACAAATCCTTACTAAATAATGTTATGCTGCTTTTTGCACTGCTGTTTTTTTTGAAATCCAACCTCTATAGCCAAAGTTTGGACAATACCAAAAGTGCACAGGCAGTTATAGAAAGACTCATCGGGAATCGTGCAAAAGAATTTGAGTTACATCTTATTGAAAACAAAAATCAGGGACAAGATTCGTTTGAGGTAGAAACAACAGACAATAAAGTGAAGATTAACGCAACCTCAAATATTGCCATTTGTTATGGAGCATATACTTTTCTAAAAGATATCGGTGCTGTTTCAATAAGCTGGGAGGGCAATAGAATTAGCCTGCCTAAGGTATTTCCAAAATATTCAAAAAAACAATCGACTCCTTTTAAATACAGAAAGTATCTAAACGCCTGTACTTTTGGTTATACCACACCCTGGTGGGACTGGAAACGCTGGGAACAGGAAATTGACTGGATGGCGCTTCACGGAATTAATTTGCCTACAGCTCTGGAAGGGCAGGAAGCAGTCTGGCAGGAACTGTGGAAAGAGTACGGATTAACAGACAGCCAATTGCAGGCTCATTTTGCTGGACCAGCATTTTTGCCATGGCAGCGAATGGGAAATATAAACAGTCTCGGCGGACCCTTGCCTCAGGAATGGATAAATAAAAAGCAAGATATTCAAAAAAAGCTATTGCAAAGAATGAGAGAACTGGGTATGCATCCCGTTGTACCTGCTTTTAGTGGTTATGTACCAAAAGCTTTTGCTGAATCACATCCTAATTCAAAAATAAGTGAATTAAAATCATGGTCAGGCGGAGGATTTGAAAGTACTTATCTATTAGATCCTAATGATCCTTTATTTAAGGAAATAGGAAAACGTTTTATCGAAATCTACACCAAAACATACGGGCCATCTGATTTTTTTCTGGCCGATTCCTTTAACGAAATAACGCCGCCTGTTTCTGAAGAACATAAATATAAAGAACTGGCAGATTATGGGAAAACTATTTTCGAAGCCATCAACGAGGCTTCTCCAAAAGCAACCTGGGTTATGCAGGGATGGCTTTTTGGCGATAACAAAGAGTTTTGGACAAAAGAAGCCACGAAAGCTTTCTTGAGTAAAGTTCCGAATGACCGAATGATTGTTCAGGATTATGCAAACGACAGATATAAAGTATGGGAAAATCAAGAGGCCTTTTACGGAAAACAATGGAGTTATGGCTATGTACATAATTACGGTGGATCAAATCCGGTATACGGTGATTTGAATTTCTATAAAAATGAACTTATCAGCTTATTGCAAAACCCTAAAAAAGGAAATATCGTAGGTTATGGTGTTATGCCTGAAGGTTTGAATAACAACTCTGTAGTTTACGAATATATTTATGATCTTCCATGGACACAAGGAAAACAACCAATAAACGAATGGCTCGAAAAACAACTGAATGCCAGATATGGAAAAACATCCGATGCTGTTTTTCAGGGCTGGCAATTATTACTTGAATCTGTTTACAGCACTAAATACTGGGAAACCCGATGGTGGAATGACTGGGCCGGAGCTTATTTGCTTTTTAAAAGGCCAACCTTAAAAGTAACCGAATTCAAAGGCAATCCGGGAGATAAAGAGAAACTGAAACAAGCTTTAGATATTTTGAATAAAGAAGCTAAAAATTACAATAAAAAGAATCTCTATAATTATGATCTAATAGATGCTTCAAGACATTATTATTCCCTTTCTATCGACGAAATGCTGATGGAATGCGTAAAATCTTATGAATCAAAAGATATCAAAAAAGGTGATGAATTATTGAAGAAAATAGAAAAAACTGCGTTGGATATAGATACTATGATGTCAGGCCAGCCTTTAAATAGCCTGAATAATTGGATAAAATCGGCATCAGATTACGGAACAACTCCTGCAGAATCGAAATTATATGTAAAAAATGCCAAAACATTAATTACGCTTTGGGGCGGAGAAGGACACCTAAATGATTATGCCTCAAGAGCATGGAAAGGAATGTACAAAGATTTTTACTGGCCAAGATGGAAAATGTTTTTCCAGGCACAACGAGAATCAGCCATTAACAACACGCCTTTTGATGAAGCGAAAGTACGGGCATCTATAAAAGAATGGGAGACAAAATGGTGCGTGAGCAACTAAAAGTAGTAAAAACTAACTATTAATTATAAAAAATAAAGCAATGTTAAAAAGCAGTATAGACAAAGCAACAAGTTTTGAAAAGCGATTTGAGAATATTGGTACTGTAGTTTATGAGAATTCAGTGATAGCTTCTAAATCAGTAGCCAATGAAATAGCGGGTTTAATTAGAGAAAAGCAGTCGCAAAATCAGTTATGTGTATTAGGGTTAGCAACAGGATCGAGTCCTAAAAGCTTATATGCAGAACTAGTTAGGCTTCATAAGGAAGAAGGATTGAGTTTCAAAAATGTAGTTTCATTCAATCTGGATGAATATTACCCTATGGAACCCGATTCTATAAACAGCTATGTTCGTTTCATGAAAGAATTATTATTCAATCATGTCGATATCTTACCTGAAAATATTCATATTCCGGATGGTACTTTATCAAAAGAAGCAATTGGGGATTATTGTGCTAATTACGAAACCAAAATTGAAGCACTGGGAGGTATTGACCTTCAGGTTTTAGGAATTGGAGGAAATGGTCATATTGGATTTAATGAATCTGGTTCGCTACAAAATTCAAAAACTCGTTTAGTTGCCTTAGATCACATTACACGTGTGGCGGCAAGCAATGATTTTTCGGGCTTGAATAATACGCCAAGAACCGCTATAACTCTGGGTGTAAAGAAAATTATGGAAGCCAAAAGGGTCATATTATTGGCGTGGGGCGAAGGAAAATCAAATATTATAAAAGCTTCTGTTGAAGGATCGGTAACCAATTTGGTTCCGGCTTCTTTTTTACAGGAACACAGCAATACCACTTTTGTACTGGATAAAGCTGCTGCTTCAAAATTAACACGCATCAATACGCCTTGGCTGGTTGAAAATGTAAACTGGACAGACAATCTTATTCGAAAGGCCGTTTTAGGATTGGCTTTACACCTGAAAAAACCAATTCTGATGCTGACAGATGCCGATTATATCGAAAATGGAATGAGCGATTTGCTTGCTGATTTAGGTCCAGCTTATGATATCAACATAAAGATTTTCAATAAACTTCAGAATACCATTACCGGATGGCCGGGCGGAAAACCGAATGCAGATGACAGCAAAAGACCGGAAAGGGCAGAACCTGCCAAAAAGCGTGTTCTTATTTTTAGTCCGCACCCAGATGATGACATTATAAGCATGGGAGGAACCTTTAAACGCTTACATGAGCAGGGACATGAAGTACACGTAGGATATCAGACTTCAGGAAATATTGCTGTTGCAGATGATGAAGCCTTGCGTTTTGCAGGTTTTGTTTGTGACTATAATGAGAGATTTGGAATTAAAAGTGCTGAAGCAGATGATATTTATACTAAATCATTGAGATTTCTTCAAAATAAAAAAAACAGTGAAATAGATATTCCGGAAGTACGAAATATTAAAGGACTCATCCGAAAAGGAGAAGCTGAGTCAACTTGTCATTTTGTTGGAATTCCGGATAGTCAGATTCATTTTATGGAACTTCCGTTTTATGAAACCGGTACAATAGAGAAAAAACCTTTAGGCGAAGCAGATATCCAAATTACAATGGATCTGATTGAGAAAATAAAACCGCATCAGATATACGCTGCAGGAGATCTGGCAGATCCGCATGGCACTCACAAAGTTTGTCTGGATGCTGTTTTTGAAGCTGTAACTCGTTTGAAAGCAAAAGATTTTATGAATGACTGCTGGGTTTGGCTGTACAGAGGTGCATGGCAGGAATGGGGAATTGATGAAATTGAAATGGCTGTACCAATGGGTCCGGATCAGGTTATGGAAAAGAGAAAAGGCATTTTCAAACACCAGTCACAAAAAGACGGAGTTGTTTTTCAGGGTTCAGACAGCAGGGAATTTTGGCAAAGAGCCGAAGACCGAAATAAAGAAACTGCAGATTTATATCATGAACTCGGATTAGCCCATTATGCAGCAATGGAAGCTTTCGTCAGATGGATTTATTAATAAGACTTTCATTATATAAATTTAAAAACACAACCCCGGTAGTTCCTTATTTTACTGGGGTTAACAAAAAAATCCATATTTCTGAATAACCTGTCCATTTCTTAAAAAATCTTTAATACTAATTTCGACAAAACTATTTAACCCATTAACTAAAACTGAATATGGAAAAACTTAAACTTTTATTGTTAGCCTTCTTTTTAGGTCTTTCAATTAATTCATGGGCACAAAAAACAGAAGTGTCCGGTGTAATTTTAGATGACAAGAATTTGCCTTTACCAGCAGCTAATATTCTTGAAAAAGGTACTACTCGTAGTGTAGTGACAGATTTTGATGGTAAATTCAGAATATCAGTGTCAAGTCCAAATGCGGTGCTGGTTGTATCCTTTCTTGGATTCACTGACCAAACAGTAAAATTAGACGGATCTAAAACAAATCTGACCATTAAATTAGCTTCTGCTACGAATGCTTTAGAGCAGGTAGTAGTAGTAGGTTACGGTAAAGGGTCCCGCAAAAACCTGACAACTTCTGTAACTTCAATTAAAGCAGATGATTTGAACAGAGGGGCTATTAGTGATGTTGGACAATTACTGCAGGGTAAAGTTTCCGGTCTAAATATTTCTTCCAGCGGAGATCCTACAAGAACCGCTTCGGTAGTTTTGCGTGGAGCTTCTACATTAAACAGTTCTCAGGGACCGTTTTATGTTATCGATGGTGTTCCAGGTGTTGATATTTCAATGATTTCACCAGATGATATCGCAACGATTGATGTATTAAAAGATGCTGCCGCAACAGCCATTTATGGTAACCGTGCTGCTAATGGGGTTATCATGGTTACTACCAAAAAAGGAAGTAAAGACAGAACTCAGATCGCTTACAACGGATATGCTGGCTGGGAAGAAGTTTCAAATCAGCTTGATATGATGAACGCTACTCAACTTAGAGATTTTACGGTTAAAAACAATTTGAATTTTACTCCTGAAAATGACAAAGGGGCAGATACAAACTGGCAAAAAGAAATTTTAAGATCCGGAATGGCAAAATCAAGCAGCCATAACTTATCGATGAGCGGAGGAGGTAAAAACGGCAGTTATACAGCTAGTATTACTTCTCTAAATAAAGAAGGTGTTCTTTTAAAAAGTGACTTTTCACGTGTAATCGCCCGTTTATCAGTTGAACAATATGCTTTTGATGATAAAGTTAAATTTGGTCTGAATGTGACCAACTCTAGCAGTAAGTATATAAATGTTCCACAGCGTAACACTGTACTTTTACAGGCTATAAGTCATCTTCCTGTTTCTCCGGTAAGAAATGAAGATGGATCATTTTTCGAAAACTTTGTCAGCACGGGATATTTTAATCCGGTAGCCTTAATTGAGCATGGGACAGACGAAACTAAAACGAATAATCTTGTTGGTAACCTTACTGCAGAAGTAAAGCTTCCTTTTGGATTTACTTACAACTTAAACATTGCACATCAAAAACTAACTGCTTCGCATGGTGAGTTTTATGATAGTTATTATTCAAGATATAACAGTGCGAATTTTTACAATAATCCAGATCCGCCTTTTACAAAAACATTAATCAATTTTGGTGTAAACGGTTCAGCATTGAGAAACAATTATGAAAACACAAATAATATTATTGAGAGTTTTTTAACCTGGGATAAAACTTTAGGGGTGCATAAGATAAAAGCTGTTTTAGGATATTCCTGGCAGGAAAACACTCTGGGTGACGGATTCCAGGCAACAGCAACCAATTTTCCTGTAGACAATGTAGGATATAATAATCTTGCTTTGAGTAATTATACTTCTGTGAATGGGTATGTTGTGAATTTTGGAGACAGCAGAGCATATCAAAAAACACGTTTAATTGGTGAGTTTGCACGTTTAAACTACAATTATCAGGATAAATACCTTTTACAGGGAACTATTAGAAGAGACGGGGGGTCTGTATTTGGTGCAAACAATCGTTGGGGATACTTTCCTTCTGTAGGAGCTGCATGGAGAGTTGACAAAGAAAATTTTATGAAAAATCAGCAAATTTTCAGTGACTTAAAATTCCGTGGAAGTTATGGAGTTACAGGAAACTCTTCAGGATTTAATGCTTATACAGCACAATTCATATCCGGAAGTTTAGGAACTTTTTACTACAACGGACAACAAATAGGGGCATACGGGCCTAATCAGGCAGCAAACCCGGATTTGAAATGGGAGAAAACAGCAACTACAAATATTGGACTTGATTTTGGTTTATTTAACGGAAAAATTACTGGTTCTGTTGATGTATACGACAAGAAAACTACTGATATGATCTTTAATTATTCTGTAAATCCTGTACTTGTACCAGTGGGAACAATTGTAGCAAACGGAGGTACAATGTCTAATAAAGGTATTGAGGTGAGTTTAGGAGCAACTCCTGTTAAAACAGCCAATTTTACTTGGTCAACTAATCTGAATGTGGCAAGCAATAAAAATGAGATTGTTAAATTAACAAATCCATTCTTTATTGGAGGTGATTCTATCCGTAGGGTACAGCCTGACGGAGGTGGACAAACCGGAAGTACTTTACAGATTTTTAAAGAAGGTAAGCCTCTTGGTCAGTTCTTTACACTTAAATATGCAGGGAAAAATGCTGCAGGTGTTTCTCAATATGTTGCAAAAGACGGTAGTTTAACAACAACTCCGGCTATTGGTACTGATTATCATTATGCAGGAAGCGCACAGCCAAAAGTATTATTAGGCTGGGCTAACAATTTCCAATACAAAAAATTTGATTTGAGTATTTTCTTCAGAGGTGTATTTGGTAATAAAATTTTCAATGCGACACGTGCCGATTTATTCAGACCTAGTACCGCTATGACAAACAATATCTTAGTCGATGCAGGAAATGAATCGCCAAACGATCTTAACTCATACAAATATTCGACACGTTTTATTGAAGACGGAAGCTATATAAGATTAGATAATATGACTTTGGGTTATAATTTTGGTAAAGTGAGCAAATTTATCCAGAGTGTGCGTGTGTATCAAACGATAAATAATCTGTTTGTAATAACCAAATATTCAGGAATTGATCCGGAAGTAGAACAGGGAGGAACAGCTCCTGGTGTAGATTCAAATAACTTCTATCCAAAAACCAGAACATTTATGTTTGGCTTAAACGTGATATTCTAAAAATTAAATTGTAAAAACTATGAAAAATATATTCAAATATTTAGGACTTCCAGTACTTATGGTTGGTTTATTCTGGTCTTGCGAAGATCTGGATGTGCCTATTACAACACAACTTACACCAGATGTGTTTCCTCAAAATTCAACACAATATATTCAGACAGCGGGACCTGTTTATGCTGCTTTTAGAGGTGATTTTGCCTTTTCATGGTGGTGGTCACAGTCTTTGACTACTGATGAAGCTATTTTGCCGGCACGTGGCGGAAACTGGTTTGATAACAGAGGATATGCCTGCCAGCACTACCATGACTGGACACCAGATAACGGAGTTGGCCCTTGGGGCTGGGCAGAAGGTGTTATTGGAACGAGCAATCAGGCCATTTCAATTTTAAATACAGCAATGCCAGCAGGTACAGAAAAATCAACAATGATTTCTGAATTAAAAACAATGCGTGCTATCTCTTACTTTATGTTAATGGATAGTTACGGAGGTGTACCATTAGATACTGTATATGGAGATTTTAGTTCAAAAGCAAGATCTACGAGAACTGAAGTTTTCAATTTCATCGAAAGCGAATTAAAAAAGGCTATTCCTAATCTAAATGCGGCTTCTGGTATAACTACTTACGGAAGACCAAACAAACAAACAGCAAATGCATTACTAGCAAAATTGTATTTGAATGCCGGGGTTTATACAGGAACGCAACGCTACAACGATTGTGTTGCTGCTTGTGATCAGGTAATAAGTTCAGGATTATATGCTGTTGAGCCAAGAGCGACTTATCTCCAGATGTTTTATCCAAATAATGGTCCGCAAATGAAAGAGTTTATTTTTGCGGTACCTTATGATCCTGTAGCTACTACAGTTGGTTATAATGGTCAGATGTATCATGCCCGTTATGATGTACCTAGGTCTGAAAGAGCCAAGTTTGGACTGCCTTTCACACCAAGTGCCCCAAGAAGTACCCTGCCTGAATTTTATGCCAATTTTAATGATGCAAATGACATTCGTAACAAACAATGGCTGACAGGTTTACAATACATGAACGATGGCGTTACTCCTGTAAGAGTTACTACAACAAAAAAAGGATATGACCAGTTTTATGCCGGTTCAGATGGTGGAGCTGCTTATACTTATCAGGTAGAACTTACACCTAATATTGTCCTTCGTCAGAATCCTGCTTTGTTTGATTGTGGTAATGATGAAATCGCATGGAACATGGGATACAGAAATATTAAATTTTATCCGGACGCTAGTTCAACAAGCCGTAATCAAAACAATGACGTTCCTTTTTTACGTTATTCTGATGTTCTTTTGATGAAAGCTGAAGCAATCCTTCGTGGAGGAAATGAAACAATGGGACATACAGCTATTTCATTAGTTAATATGATTCGTTCCAACCGTACTACTTCTGCCGCGTGGACTAGTGTAACATTAGAACAGCTTTATCAGGAAAGATGTCGTGAATTAGCCTGGGAAGCATGGCACAGAAACGATATGATTAGATATGGTAAATACGAAGGATCATGGGGATTCAAAACCAATGCTGAAACTTACCGTCGTGTTTTCCCAATTCCAACTTATGCAAGAGTCTTAAATCCGGCTTTGACCCAGAATGAGGGATATCCTAATTAATAATAAGTACCAAAAACTAAATTGTAATTCAAAAAAGGAGAAGATAATTCATTCTTCTCCTTTTTGTTAAAATTAGTTCTCTAATTTTTAAATGTCACACATTCAATTTTCTGAATGTTGTGTGATATCGCAATGTGGATTATCTTGTAATAACAATATTTTACTTGTTAAAAAATGACTTTTTTTTATATGGATAAAATAAAACTCATTCACATAAACATTCAAGCCCTGCCAATACCTTACAATAGATGAGACTCAATAAATTTTATATATCAGGACGTATCGGAATAAGTTTGGTTCTTATTTTTCTGGTGTCATGCAAAATCGAAAAAAGTATTTCTTCACAAAAGAAAGAATTAACAGATTTGGTTTACCCTTTGCTTGATACTGAAAACTCAAGATGGTTTTTCTTCTCATCTGCAAGCCGTCCGTTTGGCATGGTAAATCTAAACCCGGATACCGAAATTAAAGGAGACTGGGGAGGTGGTTACAAATACACAACCGATACTATAAAAGGTTTTAGTCATGTACATGAATGGCAAATGTCTGCACTTTCTGTAATGCCTGTAACGATTACAACAGAAAATAGCGCAAATATCTTTTCAGATTTTTATTCTAAATTTAGTCATGAATCTGAAAAAATATTTCCGGGTTATCATTCCGTAATACTCGACAGGTATCAGATAAAAGCAGAACTAACCAGCACTAAAAGAGTTGGCTTTCATAGATATACATTCCCAAATTCTGCCCATAAAGCAATTCTTTTTAATCTTAATATGATTTTAGGGCCTTGCGAAAATACTAATGGAAAATTAGAAAAAAACAATGATTATGAACTCTCAGGCTCATTGGTTTTAAGCACCAATTTCAGGCGTCCAAAACCCTTAACGGTATATTTTAAAATTAAATTTAATGAGCCTGTAACTTCAATTGAACGCAATGAGACAACAGGAAATTATCTGGTAAATTTTGGCAGACCAAAAGATAAAATACTGATGAAAGCCGGTATTTCCTATACATCACTTGAGAATGCAGCAAATAATATACAGCAGGAATTATCGCAATGGGATTTTGAAAAAACAGTGTCTGATTCTAAAGCCGAATGGAATAATTTGTTAGGCAGAATAAAAGTGGAGGGCGGTACCGAAACCGATCAAAGACGTTTTTATACTGACCTTTGGCACGCTTTACAAGGGCGAAAAATAATCAGCGATGCAAATGGTGCTTATCCTGACAACTCTGGAGAAAAATTCAGGATAGGGCAATTACCTTTAGATGCAAACGGAAAACCAAAATTCAATCATTATAATTCGGATGCCTTTTGGGGTGCCCAGTGGACTATAAATACACTTTGGGGACTTGTTTATCCTGAGGTGATGGATGAATTTGTACATTCTCTGATGCAATATTATAAAGATAGCGGAATGATTCCGCGTGGTCCTTCTGGTGGTAATGATACGTATGTGATGACAGGTGCATCAACGACACCTTTTATAGTTTCTGCCATTCAAAAAGGAATCGTAAAAGACGATTTAGAAGCTATGTATGTTGCGCTGAAAAAAAATCATATGCTGAACGGGATCATGGGAAAAGCTGGATACGAGCACAATACGAATCTTGGGGGCGGATTGAAATATTATATCGAAAAAGGTTATGTTCCGTATCCAATTCCGGAAGGAGATTTTGGAAGCCATCAGGACGGTGCCAGTCAGACTTTAGAATATGCTTATCAGGACTGGACTTTAGCACAGTTAGCAAAGAAATTAAATCATCACGAAGATTATGATTATTTCATGAACCGTTCTAAAAACTACCAAAATGTGTTTGATAAAACGACAAGCTGGATGCGTCCAAAAAATGTTGAAGGAAAATGGCGCGAAAATTATGATCCTTATCAATATGAAAACGGTTTTATAGAATCGAACGGAGCGCAGTCAACCTGGTTTGTACCCCATGATATTGATGGTTTGGCAACATTGATGGGAGGAAAGGAAAAAGCAGTTGAGAAACTAAATAAGCAGTTCGAAACGGCAAAAGAATTGAAATTTACTTCCGGAACTTCACATGATGCCGAATTACATCCGGAGTTCAGCCGAATTCCGATCAATTTCGGGAACCAGCCATCGATTCAGACCTCCTTTATTTTTAATTCATTAGGAAGACCCGACCTGACGCAATACTGGACCAGAAGCGTGATAAAAGAAACTTTCAGCGGATTATCTCCGGCTACAGGTTATAACGGAGATGAAGATCAGGGATTAATGGGAAGCCTGAATGTGTTACTCAAAATTGGCTTATTCCAAATGAATGGTGGAACAGACAAAGAAGCTGAATATCAAATAGGAAGTCCAAGCTTTACTAAAGTATCGATTCAGCTAAATCCGGATTATTATAAAGGTAAAAACTTTGTAATTGAAGCACCTAATAACAGCATTGAAAACGTGTATATCAACGGAATAAGATGGAATAATACCACTTTAGAAAAATTTACTATTCCCCATAGTACTGTTACTAATGGAGGAAAATTGATTTTAGAAATGTCTAATAAAGCAAAGCAATAATGGCAATGAAAATATCTAAAACTATTATTTTTTTAGGAATATCATTATTCTTCACATCAGCAAATTATGCCCAGACAGCAGTTCATAATTATGTCGATCCGATGATTGGTTCGGAAGGGGTAGGCCGTGTTTTTATAGGACCTTCATGTCCATACGGAATGGTTAAACCTAGTCCTGATTGTACGGTAAGTCCAAACAGTGGCTGGCTCCCATTGCCAAAAGAAGTTACCGGATTTAGTCAGGTTCATGTGAGCGGCACTGGCGGTGGACCTAAATACGGAAACATTCAGATTATGCCTTTTTCAGGCGCTTTGAATAAATTGGATCAAAGTTCTCACAGGGCCGAAGAAAATGTAAAACTGGGTTATTACGAAACGATTTTCAAAGAAAATCAGATTAAAACTGAAATCACAACAGCTGAAAAGGTTTCATTTTACAGAATAACTTATCCAAAAAACACAACAAAAGATTTAAAGATTGACCCGGGATTTTTTCTGGGAGAATCACCTGAACCCAATGCCAGGGAAGCACAACAATTTGTAGGTTCTCAAATCGAAATTGTTTCAGATACAGAAGTGAGAGGATACAGCAGAATCAGAGGCGGATGGAATAACGGACGTGCCTACACGGTTTACTTTTGGGCGACTTTTGACCAGCCGATTGCAAAATATGTTACATGGAAAGATGGCAAATTTTACAGCAATCAACCGGCTCAGTTTGATTCGGGTAAAAAAACAGCAGCTTTGGTTTCATTTGGAAAAGACGGGAAACAGGAACTTAATGTCAAAATTGGAATTTCATTTCTGAGCGAATTAAAAGCAAAAAATAATATTGAAACCGAAATTCCGCATTGGAATTTCAACACGGTTTTAGCATCCTTAGAAAATAAATGGGAGCAGCTGTTAAGTAGAATTCAGCTTTCTTCTGATACTTCTGCAGAATACAAAAAGATGTTTTACACAGGTTTGTATCACACCATGATCATGCCTGTTGACCGAACCGGAGAAAATCCATTATGGACCAATGCCGAACCGTATTATGATGATTTTTATTGTATCTGGGATACGTTCAGAAGCTCCAGTCCACTGATTACATTAATTGATTCTAAGCGCCAGGTAGAAATTGTCAATGCAATGCTGAATATCTACAAGCATGACGGTTACTTACCAGAGGGTAGAAGCGGAAACGATAACGGCAGAACGCAAGGAGGTTCGAATGCCGAAACTGTCCTTGCTGATGCTTTTGTAAAAAACTTAAAAGGAATAGATTATGAATTAGCATTAAAAGCAATGCTTAAAGATGCTACAATACCGCCCGGTGGGAATGAAGAAAGAGAAGGAAGAGGCGGTTTATTGGATTATTTGCGCTTAGGTTATGTGCCGTTTGGTACAGATCGTGCAGGAAACCGTACTATAGATTATGCCTACAATGATTATAATATTGCGACAGTTGCGAAAGGTTTAAATCATACCGAAATCTACAATCAGTATATCAAACAGGCGGATAACTGGCAAAATTTATGGCGTTCCGATTATGAAAACAACGGTTCAAAAGGCTTTATTATGCCTAAAGATGCTAACGGAAACTGGCTGGACGAAGTTGTTTTTGGGGAATCAAAAATTCAGAAACCAACTTATAAATATACACCGGTAATTACAGAATCGCCTTGGTATGTTTGTCATTGGTGCGTATTCTTTTATGAAGGAACCTCCTGGGAATATTCCTTAAGTGTTCCGCATGATCTTCCTGAAGTTATTCGCAGATCAGGCGGTGAAGCAGCTTTCAAAAACAGACTGGATACTTTTTTTGATACAAAATTATACGATGTTTCGAATGAACCTTCTTTTTTAGCACCTACAATGTACCACTGGATCGGAAAACCGTATTTGAGCAGTGACAGAATCAGAACGATTATAAAAGATAATTTCAATACCTCGCACGAAGGTTTACCGGGAAATGACGATTCGGGAGCTATGTCTTCCTGGCTGGCTTTTCACATGATGGGATTGTATCCAAATGCCGGCCAGCCTTATTATTTACTGAATACACCGTTGATAAAAGAGATCAGTTTACAATTGGAAGAAGGTAAAAAGTTTAAGATCTCAACTAAAAAAATGAGCGAAAAGAACAAATACATCAAAACCGCTTTTTTAAACGGACAACCTTATAACAAAGCCTGGATTTCGCACGATGATATTGTTAAAGGAGGTGAACTGATTTTTGAAATGGATTCAAAACCGTCTGCCTGGGGAACAACTATTTTGCCACCAAAAAAATAAGCAATCATGAAAAATATAATTTTAGCAGTCCTTTTTTGTGGAATATTTCAAATGGCGTCAGCACAAAGTTTTGTTCCTACAATTAAAAACAATACACAGCTGCATTATGTCTGTAAACTTCACGGTCAGACAAGAGCATTGACGCTGACTTCAAAAATAACGGCTGAAGCACTTGTATTTAATCTGGATACCAGAGATGTAAACAGCAACATTGTAACTAAATCTGAAGCCTTGAAAAACGGTAATGCCTTAAGTTATAATCAGGGAGAATATGCTCCGGTTTTAAATCTGAAAACAAACGAAACTTTTTTTATGATTTCGCAATCAGCCTATCAGGATTTAGTAAAAAACAACAGGTTTATTTATAACAATACGACTTACATCTTGGATCAAAATACGGATAAAAATACAGTTGCCATTGAAGGAAAACAAGTTGATGCGCTGCATGTAATCGCCCAGATTGATGAAACAGAAATGTGGATCATTAAAAATCCTGAATTTCCTTTAATCTGTAAAATAACCAAAAATCCGCTGGGAATCAACTGGACATTAGTAAAAATTGTTGATAAATAATCGTTGTAAAAAAATAATAGGAGCGTAATATAAGATACAAAATGGAAAAAAAATATGCTATCGGTATGGATGTAGGAGGAACACATATTACTTCTGCTGTCATCGATGTTACAAATATGAAAGTTTTAGATTCTTCTGTCCATAAAGAAAGTTTTGATTCTAATTTACCCGTAAATCAGGTTATGGATTTTTGGGAGAAATCGATTCGGCTTTCTTTAGAAAACTCAGCAATAAAAAAAATAAACGGAATTACGGTTTGTATACCGGGACCATTCGATTATGAAAATGGTATTTCGATGATTAAAGGACAGGCAAAATATGAGAATTTTTACGGATTAAATGTTAGTGACTTAATAAGAGAAAGACTTAGTCTGTCAGCAGATTTTAATGTTTTTTTTGAAAATGACGCTACTTGTTTTGGCAAGGGTGAAGTTTACAAACATAAAGAGAATCTCTCTAAAAAGGTAATGGCAGTTACATTAGGAACAGGTTTAGGTTCATGCTTTATTGATAAAGGCAGGTCTGTCAATTCCGGAGATTTGGTGCCAACGGACGGTGAAATATGGAATTTACCTTTTAAAAACGGCATGGCTGAAGATTACGTTTCACTGAGAGGATTACTGTCTAAATATTACAATTTAAGTAAAATCCAGCTCGAAAACGGATTGGAACTTTATAATCTGGCAATATCCGGCGATGAAAAAGCACTGAAAGCTTTTCAGGAATTAGGTGAAGACCTGGCTGAAATTGTGATTCCGCTGTTTAAAAAGTTTTCTGTTGAACATTTTATTATTGGGGGAAAAATAGCGAATTCTAATTCTTTCTTTCTTCCTGCTTTTCAAAAAAAGATTAAAGAAGCAAATTGTGAAGTTTCAATTCAGATTTCTGCGGATAATGAAAATGCTGCATTGCTCGGAGCTGCAAGCAGTATTTATGGTTTAGAATAGTCATTCAGAAACATCTTATAAGTTAAATCATAAAAAAAACAATATGAAAAACCAAATGAGCCGCGGAGAATTTATCAGGCTGGGAGGACTTTCCCTGACTGGCGCCTTAATGAGTAATATTGTTTTTGCAAATGATATTTTTTCAGGCAACAGTATTACAAAAGAAGATTCTGAATTAATAAAAAAACTTATTGATAGCAATGATGCCAAAGTCAAAAGTATATTAAATAAAACGGTCACGGATTCTGCCGTTAAATTGAGCAGTTTTCGTGGTATAGCAGGTTCTGTAACTGCACTGACAGCTTCTGTATGCCATCCGAAGTCAGAATTTTATAAATCTGAAATTTTAGCAGATAAACTGAATCAGGCTATGGATATTTTACTGAAAGAACAATACAGCGACGGGACTCTGGATGCGGGCGGAAACCGACAATCTCCTCCGGATACCGCTTTTATTTTAGAGTATATTTGTCCGGCAGCAGCAATTTTAAAACACAATAAACAAGAAAGTTTGCAAGGGCTAAAAGACAAACTGAAAAAGTTTATTTTGAATGCAGGTGAAGCGATGGTTACGGGAGGTGTTCATACACCGAATCACAGGTGGGTCGTTTGTGCGGCTTTAGCAAGTATAAATTCTCTTTATCCTGCGACGAAATATGTAAAAAGAATTGACGAATGGCTGGCAGAAGGAATTTATATGAATGAAGACGGGCATTATGCGGAACGGAGCGGTATTTATTCGGCTGTTATTGACAAAGCCCTGATAACGATGGCCAGGTTATTAAACAGGCCTCAATTACTTGATATCGTAAATAAAAACCTGAAGACTTATTTTTATTATACAGAGCCCAACGGTGATATGGTTACCGTAGATTCAAAAAGACAGGATCAGTTTATGAATTTAAAAGTTACCAATTTCTATTTGCAATACCGCTATATGGCTGTCGTGACTAAAAATCCAATGTTTGCATATATGGTGAATGCAATCGAAAAACTGCCTGAATTTGAAAACAGTATTCTCTCCGGATCTTTAGTGCATTTTATGGAAAACGAGGAACTTCAGAAACAGATTTCCGTAAAAGCTTCAGTGCCGGATGATTTCGAGAAGTTTTTTGCGGTTTCAAATTTGGCAAGAATCAGACGTGGCAAAACTTCCATAACTTTATTTGGCGGCAACGACCATCCGGTAATGATTGTTTCAGGACGATCTTCGAATCCTAATTTTTTGATGTACCGAAAAGGGGAAGCAATATTGAAATATATGCGGCTTTCTACTTCATTTTTCAGAATGGGCTATTTTAGTAGTGAAGGGATTGAGAAAGAAGGAAACAAATACATTTTAAAAGAAACCAAAGAAGCCGATTATTACCAGCCACTTGCAGAAGAATTTCGTAAACCGGATGGAGATTACAAATTATCAGAATCTCAGGATGGACGATTTTGGAATAAAATGGATTTTGATTCGCGAGTAAAAAGCAACGTTAAAAAACAAACAACAATAATTGAAATCACAGAAAACAATGGAACGCTTAGTTTAGATTTTAAAGTAGTTGGACCGCCCAATGTTGAAGTAACCATTGAAATGTGTTTTAAAGAAGGAAGCAATATAACCGGAGCCACATTGGATGAAAAAAAGAATTATTTTCTCAAATCTGAATTAGGAACACTTTCAATGGGATCAGATAAGATACAATTTGGCCCGGGAAAAGCAGAACATCTCAACACAGAAAATCTGGACAGCGAAGAATACACATATCATCAGGGAAGTTTGAGAACCTCTGGAGAACATGTTTACATTACCGGATTTACGCCTTTCCATCATAAAATGATAATTTCTTAATATTATAAAAAATGTAGCGGTAGTATTGAAAGGTTGTTTTATTTTTACGGAAATTAAATTAATCTTATAAATAATTGAAATTATGAAATTATCATTTATTGCCACTTTGCTGTTTGGTTTTACTTGTTTGGCACAAAATAATACAGACACCAGTTTGTATATGAAGTCCGATAAAATAACGTATTTGACAGACATAGGTTCAGAATCAGGGGATTTGTACAAAACAATCGGACATCATGGTCCTGCAATCGAAAATGAGTGGATGGCATTGAGAATCTATTTTAGTGATAAAGTAGCTATTGATGTTTATAATAAGGCAAAAGCAGGTTTAGAGCTAAGAAAAGCAAATTGGTATCCAACTCCGGAACAGCAAAAAGAAGGATGGGGAGCTGATTATTATAAAGTTGCAGCAACCAGCGGTTTAGGAGGAGTAAAACTGTGGGATGGTGAAAAAGTAGTTCCGTTGAATCCGGTAACAAACCGTTTGGCCAGAGTTGGAAAAACAGAGACGACTTCATGGATGGAGATGATCTCAAGAGGTGTGCCTTACAAAGGAAAAAAAGTAGATATTTTAGTTCGTGTTACTGTATTTTCAGGGAAACGTGAAGCTAAAGTTGAAGCTTTTAGCTTAAAAGGAGAGAAAGTACAATTTGTTACCGGAGTAAATTATTTTAAAGATTTCCAAACTAAAAAAGGAGCTAATTACATTGCTGTATGGGGAAAACATCCTGAAGATGTAGCAGCAGAGATTGTTGAAGTTGGAGCTGCCATCATGTACAACCCAAAAGATTATGTAAAAACGGATGACGATGGAACACAATATTTGTTAATTTCTAAACCCACAAAACATTTAGAAACAAAAATTATATCCTCTTGTGCAAGAGAAACAGAATTAAATACGCTGGATAAGTTAGAAGCTTATATAAAATAGTATAATTATCTGTAATTTATAACAATGACCCAAAAGTCCCTGTTTAAGTTTTGATGTTACAAATACGATTTTGAGCTTTTATATTTTTAAAGCAAAAATGATGTTTCTATATTATTTTGAGGAGATTTAGAACCAAAATAACAGAAATGAATCGTAGAAATTTTATTAAAACTACCGGACTAACATTAGGTTATTGTTTGATTAGTGATGCTTTATTTGCTGCTCCGGGTCAGCATAAAGTACAATTCATCAATTTTCCTGATGAAATATCAGCTATCATAAATAATCAATTAGTAAAACTTACAGGAACCGGAAACGAAATCTGGAAATACAAAGATGTCGTCGTTGAGCTGAAAAAAACTCAAACAGGCATCTCTGTTACAATTCAGGCTCCAAAAGTAAATATAAGTTCAGTCGAAATGTACTGGAAAACCGCCGACAAAAGTTCGTTCTCAGTTTTAAATGATCACTGGGAACGAACTTACGGCGATATATCATGGCATAGTCCATCTGATATTGAAATTTTGCCATGGTATTTTATGGAATATAATGGCGTAACTACTACAGGTTTTGGTGTAAAAACAGGTGCAAAAACATTTTGCAGCTGGAAAATTCTCAACAAAAAATTAGGGCTTATTATCGACACAAGATCTGGGGGGAGCGGCGTAGTGTTAGGTGACAGAAAATTACAGGCTGCTGAAATTGTAACTATACAAAACAGTTCAGGAGAGTCATGTTTCAAAACTGCAAGAAGGTTTATGAAAATGATGTGCAGCAAACCGCGAATGCCAAAACACCCCGTATATGGTATTAATGACTGGTACTTTAGTTATGGTAATAATTCTGAAAAATTAATTTTAGAACATACACAAATGATGGCTCCGCTGGCAGATGGTCTGGAAAATCGTCCTTTTTCTGTTATAGATGCGGGTTGGTTTCAAAAGGCACCTGCTAAACTTGATAATACTTGTTGGGGAGATAATATGGAAACACCAAGCTCACTGTTCTCAGATATGGGTAAACTGGCGTCAAAAATTAAAACAATTGGAATGCGTCCCGGAATTTGGACCCGACCGCTTTGTGGAAGTTATAAAGCATCAAAAACATTGATGCTGCCATTAAGATACGAAAATGAACCTGTGCTGGATCCAACTATCCCTGAAAATTTAGAAAAAATAAAAAATTATTTTAAACTATATAATGATTGGGGATACGAATTGGTAAAATTTGATTTTACCTCTGCAGATATTTTTGGAAAGTGGGGTTTCAAAATGTTGAAAGAAGGTCAAATGACTAATGAAGTATGGAGCATGTATGACAAATCAAAAACCAATGCAGAAATTGTTTTGCAATTATACCAAACCATAAGAGAAAGTGCTGGAAATGCCTATATTATAGGCTGTAATACTTTTAGCCATTTATCCGCAGGTTTATTTGAAATAAACAGAATTGGGGATGATACTTCAGGGACTGAATGGGAGCGCACTAAAAAGATGGGGGTAAATACTTTGGCTTTTCGAGGTATTCATCATAATACATTCTATGCTGCAGACAGCGATTGTGTTGGACTAACTCCAAAAATCCCATGGGATAAAAATAAACAGTGGATGGAATTAGTAGCGAAAAGCGGAACACCCTTATTTATTTCAGCACAAACAGAAGCCACAGGTGAAATACAAAAGCAAGCCATTAGAGAATGTTTTAAACTGGCATCACAAAAGTTACCACTTGGCGAGCCTTTAGACTGGTTAGAAACACCATTTCCAAAAAAATGGAACTTGAATAATCAGCTTCACTCTTTCGAATGGGATTAAAATATGCCATCAATCTGAATGAAATTTATCATGTTTGAATTATAAATAACTAATGAAATGTCAAAATTTAAACTAAAACTGTTTTTTATTACTGTAATAATCAATCTCTTTGCATTGGGTTTTGAATCGTATGCACAAAAATCTCAAAAAGATTTTCTAATCACCAATTACGGTTCAATAGCTGACGGAAAAACGATTAATACCCTTCCAATCCAAAAAGCAATTGATGCCGCTTTTAAAAATAAAGGAGGCCGTGTAGTTTTTCCCAAAGGAACCTTTTTATCAGGAACTATAATTCTAAAAAGCAATGTTTCATTATACTTCGAAGAAGGAGCAGTATTGTTAGGAAGTACAAATCCGAAAGACTACCCAAATATGACTTTTGAAGGAAGACCCGATTCTCCCAAAAAAGACGACAACTCTCAAATGGCTTTAATCATTGCCCACAAAGCCCAAAACATCTCACTTAAAGGAAAAGGAACTATTGATGGTCAGGGTTTACAACTAGCCCTGAATATTGACAGTCTGCATCACGCAGGTATTGCCGTAGATCCAAAATACAGCCTTCGTCGAAACCGGCCAAACGAAACCATGAGACCGAAACTGTTTCGTTTTTCACAATGCGAAAATATTACAATTGAAGGATTAAAAGCAGGAGAAGCTTCCTGTTGGGGATTATCCTTTGAATTATGCCATAATCTTGTTTTGGATAATCTCAAAATCGTAAACCGCTCGTACTGGAACAATGACGGAATAGACATCACAGATTGTAAAAATGTGAAGGTAACCAACTGCGATATCAACTCAGCAGATGATGGTATTTGTCTGAAATCGTATTATCCCGGATTTTATAATGATTCAGTTTACATTGCCAATTGTACCATCAGATCCAGTGCCAGTGCTGTGAAATTCGGAACCGCTTCTTTTGGCGGATTCAAAAACGTAACTATTAAAGATATAAAGATTTTTGATACTTTTCGTTCTGCCATTGCCATAGAATCTGTTGATGGTGCGTTTATAGAAAACATCGAAGTTTCAGATATAAAAGCAGTCAATACAGGCAATGCCATTTTTATTCGTTTAGGAAACAGAAGCGGCGATAAGCCCGGAAGCATAAAAAATATTAGCCTTAAAAATATAAAAGTACAAGTGCCTTTTGATCGTCCTGATATAAATTATGACTTAAGAGGCCCTGAAGTTGATTTCTTCCATAATCCTTTTCCATCCTCTATTGCGGGATTAAAAGGATTTAATGTTGAAAATGTTATTTTAGAAAACATCGAAATCAATTATCCCGGAAGAGCCTCAAAAGCAATGGCATATTTTCCGTTAAACCGATTGCATCAGGTTCCTGAAGCTGCAAAAGATTATCCCGAATTTTCTATGTTTGGAGAATTGCCTGCATATGGTTTTTATGTTAGACATGCCAACGGAATAAGTTTCAAAAACATCAAATTAACTTTGGATGATTCTGATTTCAGACCAGCTTTTATATTTGATGATGTTCAGAATCTAAAGATGGAAACGATAGATTTTTCCAAAGAAAATGACAAGCAGATTATCTTTAAAAATGTAATTTCATCAACAGTAGATAACGATTTGTCAGTCTATAAGACCGAAATTAAGTAAAATTATATGTTACGAATATCAGGGTTCATATTACTATTATTTTTATTAGCTTCCTGTAAATCTAAGCAGGCACATAAAAATAATGCATTACAAATTGCTTTTATAGCCGATGCTCACTTACAGGATATTTTTGCAAAATTTGAGGATAACGATTATCACGGAATTCAAAATCCCGTAACAGGAGAGTATGCGAATATCAGAACTATGAATTCGCAATTACATTCAACCCGAATTTTTAATGAAAACTATTTTGCTTTTTTAGAAGCCTTAAATGATATTGCAAAAAGAGGGATCAGACAAGTAGTTCTTCCCGGTGATTTTAGTGATGACGGACAGCCCGTTCACATTCGCGGATTACGAAAAATATTAGATGAATACTCTGAGAAATACAGAATGTCATTTTTTGTAACTACAGGAAATCATGATGCAGTAAAACCTTTCGCTCAGGATGCTTATAAAACCGATTTTTTAGGAAAAGACGGTAAGGAGCAGATTATCAGCAGTTCAAAAAAGAATTTTAAACTGCAGGAAAATCAATTAGAACCCATCATCACTGCTGATATTAAAAACTGGGGATACAAAGAAACTTTACAGGAGATGTCCGGTTTTGGTTTTTTTCCTCAAAAAAGCTATTTGTATTGGGAAACGCCATTTTCAAATTACAATTATGAAAGTTATAATTTCGAAAAAGCTTTAGCCGAATCTAATCTGGAAAAAAGAACTTATCCTGTAAAAAATACCAATTTATTTCTTCCCGATGCGAGCTATATGGTAGAACCGGTAAAAGGAGTCTGGCTTTTGGCAATAGATGCAAACGCTTATGTGCCGAATGAAAAATTATCAGGTCAGGCAAATGATCCGCATGATTTTTCGGGAGCGAATATTGGTTATAATAATGTACTCATTTACAAAAGTCATTTGATAGAGTGGGTTAGGAAGGTTTCGGCGGAAGCCAGACAAAAAGGAAAAATTTTGATTGCCTTCAGTCATTATCCGATGATTGATTTTAACGACGATGCTTCACCGGAATTAAAATCACTTTTTGGAGCCAATAAAATGCAATTATCAAGAGTTCCAAATGAAGAAGTGGCCCAAACATTTGCTGATGCAGGGATTCAGATTCATTTTGGCGGACACATGCACATCAACGATACAGGTGTGCGAACGACTTCAAAAGGAAATACGTTATTTAATATTCAGACCCCTTCTTTGGCTGCTTATATGCCGGCTTATAAAATACTTACCATTCACTCCAATACAGAATTGGAAATAGAAACTGTAACAATAAAAAAAGTTTCAAAATTCAATAGTTTATTTCCTTTTTATGATCAGGAATATGCTCATCTCCAAAACATAAAAAGTGATATTATCTGGAATAAAGATATTCTGAATTCAAAAGATTATAAAGGTTTTACAGAATGGCACTTAAAGGAATTAGTTAGGTTGAGATTTTTGCCTGAAGATTTTCCTGTTGCATTTTCAACTTCATTTTTAAAACTCTCAGGAGCAGATTTATCGTATGTAAATAAAAATATTGTAGAGGTCGATAAAATAATTGCATCGAATTCCTTAACCAAAAATGATTTCGAATCCTGGACAGGTTTTGATATGATATTCGATTTCTACCGTTTAAAAAATGCTGATGAATTAGCTAACCCGGAAATAGGAAGCAATAAATTAAAACAATATCAGATAGTTTGCGAACAATTACAAAAATCAGATAATGAAAAACTGGTTTTGTGGGCGAAGATATTTCTGAAAACAATGAACAGCAGACCTTCAGACCATTTTAAGATTAGCTTAAAAAGGAATAAGATTGAACGAATAAATCCTTAATTATTCTTAACTTTAATTTAACTAAAAACGATGTTTATTATTTAGTTTTTTATGAGAAAAAAATCTTCTATACTGTTACTTGGCTTAATCACATTTTATTATTCGCATTCGCAGAATATAAAATTTACGCATTACAATGACAACAATGGATTGTCTCATAATTCGGTTAGGCACATAGTTCAGGATAAAAAAGGTTTTCTGTGGTTTGGAACTTTTTTTGGATTGAATCGTTTTGATGGCTATCAGTTCAAAAATTATATGAGTTCGTCACCAGGCAATAATAAATTGTATAATGATGACATTACAGCATTAGAATTAGATGAAGCTTCGAACCATTTATGGATTGGCACCCGAAAAGGTCTGACACTCTTTAAGATGGATACACATGTCTTTAAGACATTTTTACCTAAAAAAAATGATCCAAATAGTTTGCCAGAAGGAGAGATCAGATCAGTATATGCAGATAAATTTAGAAGAGTCTGGGTAGGTACTAAAAATCAGGGCGTTTTTATGTTTTTTCCGAAAGAAAACAGGTTCGAAAAGATTCCGATTAAAGGTTTTGACTATGTAAAAGAAATTTTTGAAGACAAAAAAGGCAACATATGGGTAGGAAGTTATGATAAAGGATCTGTTGCCAAAATAACACTTGACAACAAAGGGACAATCGTAAAAATAAATAATTATACGCTTACTGTTCCTCATTCTAATGAAAAAAATCCATACATCAATTTTATTTATGAAGATGCTAAAGCCGATATTTTTGTTGGAACACGAAGAGGGCTCTACAAATTAGATAAAATAAACGATCAGTTTGTAAATTTATATATTGAAAACAAAGATATCAGAGGTAATTTAGGACCTTACTTTTTATCCGTTGCTAAAGCTCCGGATGGAAAATATTGGGTCGGAACTTTAGGAGGTTTGCTGGTCTGCAAACAATTGGAAGACATTCAAAAAGGAGATTATAAGTGGTATTATTCCGTATTGTCAGATGACACTTCAATCGTTGATAATTTAGTATCCGCTTTGTATTTTGATCGTGCCGGTGTTTTATGGATTGGAACTGAAGATGGTCTGGACAAGTTTGATCCTTATGAAAACCAATTTGCTCTCAATAAAGATATTTCTCGTTACATTGGCAATCAGGCACCACGTATCAGAGGATTTGCTAAAACATACGACGGAAAAGTAATTGTAGCAACCAGTCATAACGGACTTTTTATTTCAAACGCAAAAGGCTTTGTGCCGCTGTACAATAAATCAATTGATATATCCAGTATTTATTCTGAAGATGGTAAAATTTTTTATTGTGGTCTTTGGGATGGCAGAATGCTGGTGTATAACTACAGTAACAATTCATCAAAAGAAATCAATCTGGGTTTTGATACATCCCCAATTTTTGCTTTCAATAAAATAGGAAATCAGTCCCTTATGGTAGGCTCGTTTGGGGAAGGGGCTGTTATATTAAACACTCAAACTTTACAAGTACAGACTTCCACGGGGAAACTACTTCCGGGCTTTCAAATTAATGCAATTGAAAAAGATACTCAAAATAATGTCTGGTTTGCTACTGAAACAGGTGTTGTGAAATACAATTCAGCTACAGGTAAGATAGAAACTTACAAATCTCTTTCAAAAAAAGAAAACGGTATTCCTAATGAAGACAATGTAAGTGACATTATGATTGACAAAAAAGGTAAGATATGGGCCTCTACACGTTTTGGATTATGTTTGTACAATCCTAAAAAGAACACTTTTGCAACCATAAAAAACTTTAAAGAAATCTCAGGTACATGGATTACAGATATGCTGTCAGACGTAAACGGAAATTTATGGCTAAATATCAATAATAACAGTATTGCCTGGGTAAAATCTGATTTGAAAGATATCAATATTTATCATGTAAACAGTGGTAACAGACTGGATGTTTTTAGTTCAAGCGGTTTTTTTAACTTCAATAATTCTACTATTTTCCTTGGAGGTAAAAACGGTATCATTTCTTTTTCTCCACAAACAATGAAGAGAAACAATTGGTCTCCGGAACCTGTTATCAGCGAATTTAAGATTCAGAATGAAGAAGTGTTTCCTGAAATGGAGATTAACGGGGATATTCCGCTTTCAAAAGAGCTTAACTATGGTAAAAAAGTAGAACTCAATTATAAAAACAGAAATTTTTCACTTCAGTTTTCGACCCCTTCATTCGCAAACGAAAAACTGAATAAGTTTCAGTATATGCTGGAAGGGTTTGACAAACAATGGATTACCGCAAACAGCAATTCAAGAACGGTTCAGTATACTAACCTCTATCCGGGGAAATATATTTTCAAAATAAAATCCAGTAACAGTGATGGTCACTGGAGCAAGGAGGTATCTTACCAAATAAGAATACTTCCGCCATTTTGGTTAACACCATTATCTTTTCTGTTAGTTTTTATTGCATTGGTACTCATTTTTTATTTTATAAGAAAGGAAATTAAAAACCGTATTCGTTTGAAACAGGAATTGCTTACCGAAAAAGTTAACAGGGAACATGATATTAAACTGAATAATGAAAAACTGCGATTTTTCACCAATATTTCTCATGAATTAAGAACACCTTTAACGCTTATTTTAGGACCGGCAAAACAATTACTGGACGAAAACAGCAACGCCACCGATTATGAAAAAAGCCGATATAACCTGATTTATCAAAATGCCAGCAGGCTCTTGAATCTCGTAAATCAGGTACTTGATTTTAGAAAAGCACAGTCAGGTGAATTGAAACTTAAGGTTACAAAAACCGATATTCTAAGCTATTCGAAAAACATTTTTGATTCTTTCAAAGAAATGGCTTTCAATAAAAAAATCAAGTTGAATTTTATTACCGAGGATGAATCCATTGAAGGCTGGATAGACAATGACAAGTATGATAAAATCCTTTACAACCTTTTATCTAATGCTTTAAAGTTTACCAACAAATACGGAAACGTAGATTTATTCATCAGGTTAAAAAATAAGACAGAGGAAATTTTAATCATTGAGGTAATTGATGATGGTATCGGAATTCCGCTCAAAAGTCAGGAAAAAATCTTCAAACGATTTTATCAGGCAACCAACAGCAAGGCCCATAATACGGGGTCAGGTATCGGGCTTTCTCTAGTAAAATCTTTAGTAGCAATTCATAAAGGCTCTATAACTGTAGAAAGTGCCCTGGGAAAAGGAAGTACTTTCAGGGTTGAAATTCCAATTGACCGTATTTCTTATGAAACTAAGGAAGTATTTGAATATGCTTTGAAAAATGACAATTTGAGCATGCTGATTCCCGAAAAATCAGTCAAAAAAACCATTCAGAATACAGAACTGAAGCAAAAAATACTGGTTATCGAAGATAATACGGAACTTAGAAAGTATCTGGTAGATTTTCTTTCTGATTATTACAAGGTTTATGATGCGGAAAATGGAGAGGAAGGTCTTAAAATTTGCCGACAAATAAAACCTATCTTATGCGTTGCAGATGTGATGATGCCAGTTATGGACGGACTCGAATTTTGTAAAGAACTAAAAAATGATGAATTTATCAGCCATATCCCGGTTGTGTTGCTAACGGCACTGGGAGAAAATGTGGATAAAGTCAAAGGATATGAAATTGGTGCTGATGGTTATTTAGTGAAACCTTTTGAACCGACATTATTAAAATCCGTTATTGAAAATGTTATCAAATCACGATTGGAGCTCAAAGCAAAATTTTCCGGTGAAGTTGAGAGCAAAGTAAGTTTGCTTACCCATTCACCAATTGACGAAGAGTTTATGGAAAGAATTACCAATTTAATCAACGAGAATCTGAGCGAGCTGGATTTGTCAACCGAATTTCTGTGTGATAAACTAGGCGTTAGTTCATCAAAACTCTATCGAAAAATTAAAGAGCTGACAGATTTAGCTCCAAATGAATTTATCAGAACCATTCGTTTAAAAAAATCGGCAGAACTTTTAAAAACAAAAAAATATAATGTTTCTGAAGTAACGAACATGGTTGGATTTAATGATCCGTTATATTTTAGCAGGTGTTTCAAAAAACAGTTTGGTTTTCCTCCGAGTAAGCTTATCAACTAAAATAAATTGATAAATTCCAATAATATGAATCCCAAATTCCAAATCTGTGAGTGATTGGAATTTGGGATTTATTATTTAAGTATCCCAAAACATCAAAATTTAAAATTTCAGTATTGGAATTTATTTTTCACAATTTATTGATGTAAAATTCATACAGAATTAAATTCTATCCATGTTTTTGATGTATTAATCCATTTTGAATCCTGTTTCTAATTCTATTTTTGTCTTATAACTTTTAATTTAAAATCTTATGAAAAAGCATATAGACACTGATAATCCGTTGCATAATTTAGACGAGTGGGAAGATGATTTGAAATTACGTTATCCGGATCCTTCAGAACCTGTAAAAGAAAAAGACGAGTTTAGAAATTATGTAGATTCTGAGAGAGTAGAAACGGTTAGAGAATTTTACAGAATAAATCATACCTATCAAACTTATGATTTTGTATGCAGCAAAGAACAGGAATTTCTGCAGTTCAATAAAAAGCAAATGTCAATTTGGGAAGCGGTTGATTTTTTGAATACACTTGTAGATGATAGTGACCCGGATATTGATCTGGATCAGACCCAGCATCTTTTGCAGACTTCAGAAGCGATTAGGGCAGACGGTCATCCGGACTGGTTTGTACTTACGGGTTTCATTCATGATTTAGGTAAAATTTTATGTTTATTCGGAGAGCCGCAGTGGGCTGTAGTAGGAGATACATTTCCTGTAGGCTGTGCCTATTCAGACAAAATTGTTTATCCGGATTTTTTTAAGGATAACCCCGATTATACAGACGAAAGATTCAATACTAAATTTGGTATTTACACCGAAAATTGCGGACTGGAGAATGTAAAAATGAGCTGGGGACATGACGAGTATTTATATCAGATCATGAAAGATTATTTACCGGATCCGGCTTTGTATATGATTCGTTATCATTCATTTTATTCTCAGCATAAAGAAAATGCATACTCACATCTGATGAATGAAAAAGACATTGAAATGTTTGACTGGGTAAGAAAGTTTAATCCTTATGATTTATATACGAAAGCGCCTGTTAAGCCCGATGTAAAAGCATTATTACCATATTACAAAGAGTTGGTAGCTAAATATTTGCCTGAGAAATTAAATTTTTAAAGTAGGTACTTACCATTTGGGAGTAATTAGTTTTGATAATAATTTTTCGTCAGTTCGAGTGATCCCGATTTTTCATCGGGATTGTATCGAGAACAGAAAAATTATCATTAAAAACGGTTCTCGATACATTTTTTGTTCCGTTGCTCTGCACAAAAAACACTCGAACTGACGTTTTTTAATAGTTACACCCAACAGGTTAGGTACTTAATGTTTTGTTATTCTTTCTATAGGAAGTTTTAAAATTGAATAAATGCAAAAAATCAAAACAAAAATATTTTTATTTGGTCTGTTAGTGATTTTTGTTTCAGGTGCTGTAGGACAGGAAAAAGACAGAAATGACTGGGAGAATCCACAGGTTTTTCAGATTAACAGAGAACCGGCACGAGCGTCGTTTCTTCCTTATGCAGACGAAGCATCTGCAATAAGTGATCAATATGAAAATTCACCATGGTATTTTTCCCTGAATGGTAAATGGAAATTTTCCTGGTCCCCAACACCCGATCAACGCCCTAAAGACTTTTACAAAACAGATTTCAATACCATAAACTGGAACGAACTTCAGGTACCCTCCAACTGGGAACTGCATGGTTACGGAATTCCAATTTATACGAATATTACGTATCCTTTTGAAAGAAATCCGCCTTTTATCAATCATTCTGATAATCCGGTCGGATCATACAAAAAAGATTTTGTTCTGCCGGAAAACTGGAAAAACAGACATGTTTACCTTCATTTTGAAGCGGGAACATCTGCTATGTACATTTGGGTAAACGGAGAAAAAGTTGGTTATACAGAAGATACAAAAAGTCCTGCCGAATTTGATATTTCGAAATATTTAAAACCCGGAAAAAACAATCTGGCTGTAGAAGTATACCGCTGGAGTGACGGTTCTTATCTGGAAGATCAGGATTTCTGGAGGCTTTCGGGTATTGACAGAAATGTTTATCTGTACAGTACTGATCATATTCGAATTTCTGATTTTTTTGCAAAACCTGATTTAGATGCCAATTACAAAAACGGTAGTTTAAGTGTTGATATCAGTTTGAAAAACCTAACATCTTCAGCAGTAAAAAATCAAAAATTAACTGCTAAACTGATTGATGCTTTGGGTAAAACTGTTTTTTCAAAAGAATTAAATGTAAACGTTGAAGGAAATAAAACTCAAAAAGTGAATTTCTCTCAAAATGTTTCCAGTCCAAAATTATGGAGCAGTGAGGCTCCTAATCTGTACACTTTAGTTCTGACACTAAAAAATGAAAATGGTAACATTGTAGAAACAACTTCTACACAAGTTGGCTTTAGAAAAGTAGAATTAAAAGGCGGGGAATTATTGGTAAATGGAGTCCGATTAATGGTTCGCGGAGTCAATATCCACGAGCATAATCCGGTTACAGGGCATTATCAGGATGAAGCCACCATGATGAAAGACATCAAAATGATGAAACAGCTGAATATCAATTCGGTTCGTTGTAGTCATTATCCGAACAATATTTTATGGGTTAAACTTTGTAACAAGTATGGTTTGTATCTTGTGGATGAAGCCAATATTGAAAGCCACGGAATGGGAGTTGAGGGACAGCCTCTAATCTGGATGAATCCAAAAAACAATCCGGGTCACCTTCCGGAATGGCACGCGGCTCATATGGACAGAATTTACAATTTGGTCGAAAGAGATAAAAACGCGCCTTCGGTAATTATTTGGTCATTAGGGAATGAAAGTGCCAACGGACCGGTATTTCATGATGCTTACAAATGGATCAAAAATAGGGATAAGACCCGTTTGGTTCAGTTTGAGCAGGCCAAAGAAAACGAAAATACTGATATCGTTTGCCCGATGTACCCAACAATCGAATACATGAAAGAATATGCAGCGCGTAAAGAAGTTGCCCGCCCGTATATCATGTGTGAGTATGCGCATGCCATGGGAAACAGCACCGGTAATTTTCAGGAGTATTGGGATATCATCCGCGGAAGCAAAAATATGCAGGGCGGTTTTATCTGGGACTGGGTAGATCAGGGGTTCAAAATGAAAGATGAAATTGGACGCGAATATTGGGCTTATGGCGGTGATATGGGCGGTCAAAATTATACGAATGATGAAAATGGCTGTAATGACGGGTTACTATGGCCGGATCGTACGCCGCATCCAGGGGCATTTGAAGTCAAAAAAGTCTATCAGGATATTTTGTTTGAAGCTGTTGACATTAAAAAGGGAATAATTGAAATTATAAATGATTTCGGATTCACGAATTTGAATAAATACCACTTTAAATATCAAATTTTAGAAAACGGGAAGAGTATCAAAGAAGGAACGATTGCTGTTGACCTGAATCCGAAATCAAAAAAACAGTTTAAAATTGATTTGCCAAAATTACAGGCAAAAGAAGGAGTTGAATATTTGCTTAATGTTTTTGCTTACACTAAAACCGGTTCTGAATTACTGCCTCAAAACTTCGAAATTGCTAAGGAACAATTTAGTATTGATAGTGATCATTATTTCGCAAAAGCAGGCGTAAATTCTTCATACAAAATTCAGGATGATAAAAATGAATTTGTTCTGTCTGCTGCTAATGTGGTCGTAAAAATTAACAAAACCACAGGATTGATTTCAAATTATACTTTAAACGGTGCAGAATATTTTAAACAATATCCGGAACCTAATTTTTGGAGAGCTCCAACAGATAATGATTTTGGAAACAAAATGAATATAAAGGCGAATGTCTGGCAGTCAGCAGGGAAAAACACTTCGGTTGAGGATATTAAGATTTTAGAAGAAAACGGAAAAAATTACGTGGTTGCAAAACTAAAACTAAACGACGTTTTTTCAGATTACACGATTAAATATGCTTTGAGCAACGACGGCGCTTTGGAGATCCAGTGCTCTTATAAAAAAGGCAATAATCCAGTACCGGAAATGCCTCGTTTCGGGATGATTTTTTCTCTTAAAAATGATTTTGAAAACCTGGATTATTACGGCAGAGGACCTTTAGAAAATTATCCTGATAGAAATACAGCTGCTTTAAAAGGAATATATAAAAGTAAAGTGTCAGATCAGTATGTACCCTATTCACGGCCGCAGGAAAACGGATATAAAACTGATATAAGATGGTTTACACTCTTAAATAATGATGGTAAAGGTTTTGAAATAAATGGATTACAGCCTTTGGGTATAAGTACTTTGAATAATTATCCGGCCGATTTTGATCCGGGATTAACAAAAAAGAACATGCACATTAGCGATATTACACCGAGAAATGAGGTTGTAGTGTGTGTTGATTTAACCCAGCGCGGATTAGGAGGAGATAACAGCTGGGGATTGCCTCCCCATGAACAATATCGACTGACGCAAAACGAATACAACTATGGATTTGTCATAAAACCAATAGAATTATAACCGAATATTTTAAGAGTGCTAAATTTTTGCCCCGTTTAGTTTTTTAAATGTTTCACTTTTACATCCGATCACGTTCATTTATCTGGACGTGGTTGCTGTAAATTAAAAAGAAAGACTGCCAACTTTTGGTAAATCGTGTTGTAAATCAATAATATCCATAAATAAGAACAATAAGTTGATACTACTTGAGCAATCAACAGGTAAAATATGCTTTAAAAATAAATCCGGTATGAACAAAATTACTACAAATAACAGATTAATTTCTTTAGACGTTCTAAGAGGGTTTGTTATGTTTTGGATTATGAGCGGTGAACATATTATTCACGCTTTGGCCAAAGCTGCCCCAATTCCGGTTTTTGTCTGGATGTCTTCACAAATGCATCATACAGACTGGGATGGCATTACATTTTACGACATGATCTTCCCTGTGTTTCTATTCGTTGCAGGGGTTTCAATGCCATATTCTTTCGATAAAAAAATCAAGTTGGCAGGAGTGACGGAGCCAAGTGAACTTCCCTCAAATGAAAAGAAAAAAATATATTTTTCTATGCTTAAAAGGACTTTTATCCTGGTATTTCTTGGATTTGTAGTTAACGGATTACTGCGTTTTGACGGGTATGACCAAACCCGTTTTGCAAGTGTATTAGGACGTATAGGGATTGCCTGGTTTTTTGCAGGACTGATTTATTTAAATTTTGATTTAAAGAAACAGATTGTCTGGTTTACAGGGATTCTGATTGGTTATTATTTAGCTATGAAATTAATACCTGTACCCGGATTCGGAGCGGGAGATCTAACCGCAGAAGGATCATTGGAAGGATACATCGACCGACTTTTTCTTCCCGGAAGATTACATAGCAGAGTATATGATCCTGAAGGAATATTTTCAACCATACCCGCTGTATCCACAGCTTTGTTGGGAGTATTTCTAGGAACATTTCTAAAGGCTGAACACCCTTATTATACCATAAAGAACAAAGTAGTAATTATGACCGGATCAGCTGTTGTATTGATTATAACAGGCCTTCTTTGGAATTTTGATTTTCCGATTAACAAACATTTGTGGACGAGCTCGTTCGTTTGTTTTGTTGGTGGTTTCAGCATTTTGTTCTTCCTGTTTTTTTATGTGTTAATCGATGTTTTAGGATTTAAGAAGTGGGCATTTCCTCTTGTTTTAATTGGTTCAAATTCAATTTTAATTTATATGGCAGCAGAAGGCCTGATTGATTTTAAGCACACAGCAGAATATGTATTTGGCGGACTAATTGAATTTTCTCCTCTTGTCTGGCAGCCCGTATTTACCACTATATCAGTAACTGTTATTCAGCTCATTTTGCTCTATTTTTTATACAGAAAAAAATGGTTTTTAAAAGTCTGATTATAAGTCATAACTAACAAAAAACTAAAGAACCACCAACACTAACTATCTAACCAAACTCATCATGAACGTATTACAAACCGCAGATTACATTGTTTTTCTCATCTATTTCATTATCGTAACAGCCTACGGAATGTATATTTACAGGAGTAAGAAAAATGCAACTACAAGCTCCAATGATTATTTTTTGGCAGAAGGTTCCCTTACCTGGTGGGCTATTGGAGCCTCATTGATTGCATCTAACATTTCTGCAGAACATTTTATCGGGATGAGCGGGTCAGGTTTCGCCATCGGACTTGCGATTGCTTCTTATGAATGGATGTCGGCTGCGACATTAATTGTGGTGGCGATGTTTATTTTACCGGTATATCTTAAAAATAAAATATTTACAATGCCTCAGTTTTTGGCAAAACGTTATAACGGAACCGTGAGTACAATTATGGCCGTTATCTGGCTTTTGATATATGTATTTGTCAATCTGACTTCGATTATATATTTAGGGGCACTGGCAATTTCCTCTATTGCACCGGTTAGCTTTCAGTTCTGTGTTATCGGACTCAGTTTATTTTCAATCATTGTGACTTTAGGAGGAATGAAAGTAATTGGTTATACGGATATGTTTCAGGTTATCGTTTTGATTTTGGGTGGTCTGGTTACTACTTATCTGGCTTTGACCCTATTATCTGAACAGTTTGGTTTTGGAAAAGACATTTTAAAAGGGCTTTCTGTTATAGCAGACGAAGCACCCGGGCATTTACATATGATTTTGGAGAAATCAAATCCGCATTATGCTGAATTACCGGGAATGTCGGTATTGGTAGGAGGAATGCTGATTAATAATCTGGCCTATTGGGGGTGTAACCAGTACATTGTTCAGAGAGCTTTAGGAGCTGATTTAAAAACAGCCCGTAAAGGAATTTTGTTTGCTGCATTTTTAAAATTATTAGTACCTATTATTGCCGTTTTGCCGGGTATTGCCATGTATGTGATGCATCAAAACGGAATGTTTCAGCAGGAAATGGTTGATGCAGCAGGAGTTTTAAAACCTGATCACGCTTATCCGACATTAATGAACTTATTACCGGCTGGTTTAAAAGGAGTAGCATTGGCAGCCTTAACAGCGGCGATTGTTGCTTCACTGGCAGGAAAAGCCAATAGTATTTCAACTATTTTTTCTTTAGATATTTATAAAAAATATTTTAACAGAGAAGCCACTGAAAGAATACTGGTACTAACCGGAAGAGGCTGTGTAATAGTCTGTATGATAATTGCGGCTGTTGTGGCACCTCAATTAAAATCATTAGATCAGGCGTATCAGTTTATACAGGAGTATGTTGGCTTCTTTTCGCCTGGAGTTCTGGCCATCTTTTTATTGGGTATGTTCTGGAAGAAAACTACACCAGCAGCAGGTCTTGCCGGAGCCTTATTTACAGTGCCTGTTGCAGCAGTGTTAAAATTCCTTCCGATGTGGACAAACGGAGCTTTCCCGGATTATCCTTTTTTAGACCGAATGACCATTTCTTTCTTTGTTATAGTAGTATTAATGATAGCAATTAGTCTTTTAAAACCTTCATCAGAAGAGGAACAGCAATCACACAGTATAGAGGTAGATACATCAATGTTCAAAGTTTCTTCTGAATTTATTATTGGTTCATTTATTATCAGCGGAATATTAATTGCTTTGTATACTGTTTTCTGGTAAGTTGTGTGATCTTACTTTAACTTTTAAATTAAATAAAATGATAAAGAAATCTATAATTACAGTAATCGTTTTTTGCATTTCGATCACTCTTACAGCGCAAAAAGTGTATGATGTAAAAAAATACGGGGCTAAGGGAGACGGTAAAACAAACGATGCTGTCGCTATTCAAAAAGCTATTGATGCCTGCACTAAAACTGGCGGACAAGTATTGATTCCGGCTCCATATACATTTTTAGCAGGACCTTTTAACGTAAAATCAAATGTGGATTTGCATATTGAAGCAGGCGCTAAAATTTTGGCAAGCCCTGACGAAAATTTATATACTGAAAGTGCGTTCCGTGAAAACAAAGGTGAAGGGACTATCTGGATTGGAGGAAAGAATGTAGAGAACTTTTCCATCAGCGGAAGCGGTAAAATTGACGGAAACGGCATCTCTTTTATGGGAGCTGAAGAAGAAGATGCTTATATCCTGAAACCTTTCAATATTCTGGATCCACGCCCTCATGTTTTGACTATTATTGGTGGAAAAAACATAAGGATCAAAGATGTTCATATTGGAAACTCGGCTTACTGGACAATTCATTTGGTAGGCTGTAATGATGTGGTGATTAGTGGAATTACGCTGCTCAACAGTTTAAAAGTGAGAAATAGTGATGGTATTGATTTAGATCATTCTAAAAATGTCCGAATCAGTGATTGTTATATCGAAAGTGGTGATGACTGTATTTGCTTAAAAAACAGAAGGGAGTTTGAAGAATTTGGTGCCTGTGAAAACATAACGGTTACGAATTGCACTATGACCAGCAGCAGTTGCGCAATCAAAATCGGTTCTGAAAATATGGATGCGATCAGACAGGTAGTTTTTAATAATTGCATCATTAAAAAAAGCAACCGTGGAGTAGGGATTCAGAATCGCGATGAAGGAACAGTCAGCGATGTTATTTTTTCGAACATGATCATCGAAGGTCAGCTCACAACCGATACCTGGTGGGGAAAAGCAGAACCTATTTATGTAACTGCTTACAGCCGTGCAAACGGAAATCATAAAGATGCCAACTGGCGTTTTCCAAAGGGAGTAACTGAAGGAAAAGTCGGGGCAATCAGTAATATTTATTTTACCAACATTCAATGTACGGGTGAAAACGGGGTGTATGTAAGCGGAGAATCAAAAGATAAAATTAAAAATATCGTTTTTGAAGGCGTAAATGTATCTATTGACAAAACTTCAAATTTTCCCGGAGGAATCTATGACCGACGTCCTTCTAAAGTGGATGGATTTATAAAGGGAAGTACGTCCGGATTTTATTTTGATACAGCAGAAAATATAAAGGTTCAGAATTGTTCCGTAAGCTGGGGTAAAAACAAACCGGATTATTTTAAACATGCGATAGAAAGTAAAAATGTAACGGTTTTAAAAGTAACTAATTTAGACGGAGAAGCTGCTTTTCCTGATAAATATGAAGCTGTGAAAAAATAACAATAAAATATTTGTAATTTAAAGATATGCCATCCTGAGCGGAGTCGAAGGCGTATGAAAGAGATAGGGCTTTGATTCCGCTCAGCCTGACAATCATCAAACAAGTAAATAATTCAAAATCTTTTGTGGAACCTTACTTTTTAAATAAATTAGCAGAACTAAATTATCAACCATCATATAAAATGAAAAAGAATATAATTACTAAAATAATCATTGGCGGTTTGTTATTCAATGGCATCTGTATACATGCTCAAAAAACAATTTTAGAAGTTGATGCCTCCAAAACCATTTCCAAGATACAGCCAACGATGTTTGGTTTGTTTTTTGAAGATATCAATTTCGCAGCAGACGGGGGATTGTATGCCGAAATGATTAAAAACCGATCTTTTGAATTTGAAAAACCTTTGATGGGATGGGAGCAGCCGAATACCAAAAGGTCTTCTATGAATATGAATTCAGGTGTTGCGACTCCTATAAAAGTAGTAGAAAATGAAACCAATCCAAATTTCTGCAGAGTTCTTATAAATGATGATAAAGGCTATGCCCTCATTAATGAAGGTTTTAGAGGGATGGGAGTTAAAAAAGGGGCCAAATACAATTTTTCCTTAAAAGCAGCCAATCACAACGGATCCATCAAAAAAATAATTGTTCAGCTGATTGATAAAGATAAAAAAGTAATTAGCGAAACGAGTATTGTTCCAACATCGAATGAATGGGAAAGTTATTCAGCACAATTTACTGCTGCACAGACTGAAGCTAAAGCCAGATTAAAAATAACTTTTGAAGGAACCGGTACAATTGATCTGGACATGATTTCTTTGTTTCCGGAAGATACATGGAAAAATAGAAAAAATGGTTTGCGAAAAGATCTTGTACAGCTGTTATATGATATGAAACCGGGATTTTTACGTTTTCCGGGTGGCTGTATTGTAGAAGGAAGGACTTTGGCAGATCGTTATCAATGGAAAAAATCAGTAGGAGATGTTGAAGACAGAAGAACGATGATGAACCGCTGGAATGTAGAGTTCAGCCATAAACAGACTCCGGATTATTTTCAAAGTTTTGGATTAGGATTTTATGAATATTTCCAGCTTTCAGAAGATATAGGTGCTAGTCCGTTACCTATTTTAAGCTGTGGAATGGCTTGTCAATACAACACGGGAGAGTTGGCTTCCATGGAAGAACTGGATCCTTATATTCAGGATGCTTTAGATTTAATTGAATTTGCAAATGGCTCAGAAGAAACTACCTGGGGCATTCTCCGTTCTGATATGGGGCATCCGAAACCTTTTAACCTAAAATACATTGGTGTTGGTAATGAGCAATGGGGACCGGATTATATTGAACGATATAAAGTTTTTGAAAAGGCGATAAAAGCTAAATATCCGGATATCATTATCGTTTCAGGAAGCGGACCATCCCCGGATGGCGAACATTTTGACTTTGCGATGGCAGAACTTAAAAAACTTAATGCCGAATTGATAGACGAACATTACTATAAAAGCCCGCAATGGTTCAGGGAAAATGCAGCCCGTTACGATAATTACGATCGAAAAGGGCCAAAAATATTTGCAGGAGAATATGCTGCACAAAGTGTTTCAGGAGCTAACCCGAATAACAGAAATAACTGGGAATGTGCCTTCTCTGAAGCTGCTTTTATGACAGGTTTGGAAAGAAACGCTGAAGTAGTAAACATGACTTCTTATGCTCCGCTAATGGCTCATGAAGAGGCGTGGCAATGGACTCCGGATATGATTTGGTTTAATAATCTGCAGGCTTATGGTTCTGCTAATTATTATGTACAAAAGATATTTTCGACCAATAAAGGAACAGATCTGTTGGCAATTACTAAAGATGAAAAACCGTTGACAGGACAAAATAATCTGTATTCTTCAGCGGTTAAAGACATTAACACAAAAGAAATTATTATAAAACTTGTAAATACAGCTGCATCAGCACAAGAAGTTTCCGTGAATTTGAAAGGAACAAAATTAGCTTCAAAAGGAAGTATTGTCACGCTTTCCAGCCCCAATTTACAAGACGAAAATACTTTTGACAACCCACAAAAGATAAGCCCTAAAGAAAGTGATTACAAAATAAAAGGAGAAAAAGCAGAAATAAATCTGCCGGGTTATTCGGTCGTTGTATTGAAGTTAAAAATGAAATAAATACTTGTATAAAAATAAAAAACAGAGGTTTGTATTATCCAAATCTCTGTTTTTTATTTTGTGTATTCTTTTTGTTTTAAGGGTAATGTTACAGTAAACTCGCTACCATTATTTATTTCGCCCCTGGCTGTAATTGTACCATTGTGTCTTTTTACTATTTTTCGGCAAAGAGATAATCCAAGCCCGTTTCCTTCATACTGATCTTTAGAATGAAGTCTTTCAAAGGCATTGAATATTTTCTCAGCGTAATTATCGTCAAGTCCTATTCCGTTGTCTTTTATGGTAATCTCAACGAAGTCTGTTTCATCAGTCTTTATTACTTCTCCCGATATTATGATTTTTGGAGGCTCTTCTGCTTTTGAAAATTTTAATGCATTGTGGATTAAATTATAAAAAAGCTGGTTGATTAAGATTGGCGCTCCTTCTATTACAGGTAATTCACTAATGATTAAAATACCCCCTTTTTCATTTATAATCAGTTCCAGGTCTGTTTTTATGTTTTCTATAACCTCATTAAGATAGATCTTTTCAAAAGGCTGTTTGTTTTTATCCATAGTTGAATAGGTGAGAATGCCCTCAATTATATTTTGCATTCTGTCTGCAGACTGATCTATTTTATTTTGATATTTAATAATTCCTTCACTAAAATTTGCTTCTTTATCATTTCTGATGAGTCCATTAAAAATCTTGATTTTTCGGACAGGTTCTCTCAGGTCATGACTAACAACATTAGCAAAATGTAATAAATCATCATTTGATCTGCGTAATTCTATCGTATTTTCTTCAACCTGTTTTTTTAATTCTTCCTGAAATTGTTTGTGTTCATGGATGTCAAGAATACTTCCTATAACCTTTATTGGGATATCATTTTCATCACAAATTATTTTTCCGGTAACCTTAATCCATTTTGAGCAGTTTTCATTAATTATTCGTGTTTCATATGTTATAAGACCAGTATTCTTTGATTCTTTGATTGCCGTTTCACGGGCAATTAAGTCGTCTGGGTGAAGTTTTAATAATAATTCATCTATCGCAGGTGCTCCATCATTACACATGATAGTATTAAAATTATCGCATGTTTTTATTTCCTTTGTTTGTAAATCTACTTCATAAGTTCCTATGCCGGATGACTCAACAGCAATTCGCAATCTTTCTTCCACAGATTGAATCTGTTGCTTGGCAAGGTATAAATCGGTCACATCAGCCCCAGTATTCATCACACCATAAACTTTCCCGTCTGTATCGAACAATGGGATGAAGCTGTAATTAAAATAATAAGACTGCATAGTACCGTTAATGAGCAAATCTACTTTTTTGTTTTCCCCATGAAAAGGAACTCCTGTAGAGAGGACAGTAGTTGCCTGATCAAAAAAATTATCGTTTTTAATTTCAGGAAGAACTTCAAGATAATCCTTGCCCAATACATCTTCTCCTTTTCCCCATGTTTTTATCATAGCGGTATTCGCTAATTCAATTTTTAGCGAATTACCAGTATACACTGCTACAGGTAAAGGTGTATTATCTATTATATCCTTTAAGATTCTGATGTCTGAATACATGACGATATGTTAATTTTTTACGAAGTTATTCTTTAAAAAATGGTTTCTGTTATATTTATATGACTAAGAGTTTCATAATTATTACAAGTTTAAGTCTAATTTTTATATAAAATAATTAAACAATTATTAAAATTTAATTTAACTATAAGCATTGTTTAATAAACAATTAAAAATATTGTTAAGTAAAATTGTTAATATTTGTCTGTTTAATAAAATTATTTTTAAATTAAACAAATTAACTATTTAATATAGTCTTTTTTTTAACATATTTTAAAGTGTTTACAAAGGTAGGATGCTGTCGAAGTAAAACATTTTTTTTTAAATTTGTCTTGAGAAGGAATATAATTCAACTCTCAAAAACAAATATTAGTTTAATTAATGAGTGGAAATTTGACTTCTTCAATACCTTCAGTTTTTCTTAGTGATTTAAAAAATAAAACCTCAGATTCTCACAGAAAATTAGAAAGCCTGCCCATATCTGCCTCAATTCTGTCTCCGGGCATGACAATATCAGATTACATTCAGTATTTAACCCTGATGTACGATGTTCACAAAAACACGGAAAATGTTGTTTTTCCATTGTTATCAGAAATAATAACTGATTTGGATCAAAGAAAAAAGAGCCATCTCATTAAGGAAGATTTCGACTTTCTTCAATACAATAAAACCGATTCAAATCCTATTTTTGGTGCTCAGGACATCACTGTACCTTTTGCGCTTGGAATATTGTATGTTATAGAAGGTTCCAGTCTGGGTGGAAGATATATATTGAAAAACATTTCAACAATTCCCGGACTTGATAAAAATCAGGGAATAAGTTACTTTCAGGGATATGGAGATAAAACCGGCAGTTACTGGAAAAACTTCCTTGGCTATTTGTCAGGATATGAGGAGAAGCATAATTGTGGAAATACAATCATAGAAGGAGCGATTTATGCTTTTGAAAGTATTTACAATCATTTTAGGAGTATAGAAAAATAATGAAGATTAAAGACATAGTTAATCGGGATCTTGTTACATTAACCAACTGTGAACATGAACCTATACATATACCAGGTAAAATCCAGCCACATGGTTTTTTGATTGGTTTAACTTCTGAAGGAAAAATAGATTTTTGTACCGCAAATATTTCGTGGTATGTAAGTGTTACACATACAGAAACACTTGGAAAAAAATTTGGAGATGTTTTTGGAACGGAAGCAGAAAAACAAATTTTCGAATACATTAACAAAGATAAAAATAAGGATGTTTTTCCTCTTGAAATTGATCTGCTCGGGAAGTTTTTTCAAATCAGCATTCATAAAAGTTTTGATATTTATGTTTTAGAAGCAGAGTTTCAATTTGCGGGCAAAGAAAAGCTGGCAGATGTCTATACACAGACTATTCAGTTTGTAACCCAAATGAATAATACCAGTTCACTAAAAGATTTATGTGCCCTTGTAGCTGAAGGAACACGCAAAATAACGGGATACGACCGTGTAATGATTTATCGCTTTGATGAACATTATAATGGTGAAGTGTATGCTGAAAACTGCAGAGAAGATTTAGAACCTTTTTTAGGATTACATTATCCGCATACTGATATTCCGGCTCAGGCTAGAGAATTGTACATCAAAAACCAGCTACGACTTATTGTTGATGTTGATTATACACCGGTCCCGATTTTTACAGTTGATGATAAAGAAGGCAAAAATCTGGATTTAAGTCTTTCGATATTAAGAAGCACATCTCCAATTCACGTAGAATATTTACAAAACATAGGTGTTGGCGCTACGCTTACCATTTCGCTTATACATAATGACAGATTATGGGGCTTAATTGCATGCCATCATTACTCCAGTAAAAATATTTCTCCGGAAATGAGACTGGCTGCCAAGCTTCAGGGACAGTTTATTACTTCACAGATTGATATACGTCAGTCCAATGATGAAAATGTAAACTCCCAGCAAACAGCATTAGCCCTTGAGCAACTATCAGGTATGCAATTTCCACTTTTACAGGAATCTGTTCAGGCTATAGTAGAAGTACCACAATTATTAAATATCTGTAATGCAACAGGTGTATCGATTATCAGCAAAGGTAAAATTTACAAAAACGGGCTGGTTCCGACAGATGAACAAATTGAAAATTTAATAGCTCAAATTAAAAATAAGTCCTCTGATAAACTTTTTGTCACTAATAAGTTAAGCGATCATTGTGATGATCTGGGCAAATGTTCCAGTTTTGCAGGGATTATTTATCATTCGGTTGGAAATTCTGATTACATAATCTGGTACAAGCCTGAAACAATTTCTGAAATCAATTGGGCAGGCGATCCTGAAAAAGCCATTATTAAAGACAGCACAGGGCTTCATCCGAGAAATTCCTTTGAAATCTGGAAGCAAATTATAAAAAACCAAAGTACTCCGTGGAAACAATATGAAATAAACGGAGCTGTACAATATGCACATACGCTGCATAATCAGCTTATGATGATTTCGTTGAGTGAAGAAGAGGAAAAATATCGAAACCTGAATGAAATATTAAAGGAAACAAATTCGGAACTTGAAAACCTTAACTGGATTAGTACTCATGATCTTCAGGAGCCTTTGCGTAAAATTCAGTTATTTACTTCTAAAATGCTGGCAGAGCCGGATATTGATCAAATGGAATCTATTTTTACTCCTTTACACAAAATATCCAGGTCTGCAGGCAGGATGAGAATTTTGCTAGACGACATTCTTAAATTTTCCCGAATAAAATATACAAGGGAAAATTTAGAAAAAATCGATTTAAATAATATCCTGAAAATGATACTGACCGAAATGGAAGAAACCATTTCTGAAAATAAAGCCGTAATAGAATATGAAAATCTGCCTAAGGTTCATGCGATATACTTTTTAATGCAGCAATTGTTTTCTAATCTTATCCAGAATTCATTGAAGTTTGCATCTTCTGACAGAATTCCTCATATTAAAATAACAGCTTCTCAGGAGCCTGAACTGGTAGCTCATTCTAATAAGATTTACTGTCATTGGATTTGTTTCTCAGATAACGGAATTGGTTTTGAGCAAAAATATGCAGAAACTATTTTCAAAGTTTTTGGCAGACTTCATAATCAGGAACAATACGATGGATCAGGAGTTGGTCTTGCTTTATGCAAAAAGATTATGCAGACTGTAGGAGGAACAATTTACGCTACAGGCAAATTAGGAGAAGGTACTGATATAACTGTATATTTTCCATGTGATCCTTTAGAAACACTTTTGTAAGAAATAGTTTTTATATCTATTTACTTCATTTCAAATCATTGTTCTGATTGCGGTATTCACCTGGAGTAAGGCTTACAATTTGTTTAAATATTTTAGAAAAATGTGGCAAATTGGCAAAACCTGTATCGATAGCAATTTCAATAAATGTTTTATTGGTAGTAGCAATTAGATATTGTGCCCGTTCTATCTTTTTTTTGTGGATATAATGTAAAGGTCTTTCTCCGGTATGAAGCAGAAATTGTTTAGAAAAATAATCTTTACTCTGATTTACTCTTTTTGCCAATTGCATAACTGTAAGGTTCTCATTTAAATGCAGCTGTACATAACTCATAGTGTCTAATATCTTTGAAGATGCAATCTGTGGATAAATGGATTTAAAGCTGGCTGAGTTCAGAAATTTTGAAACTAACAGAAGAAGAATTCCCTGATTTTCAAATTTTTGATGTATTTTCATTTTATCATTAAGTGCACGATATTCTTTATAATAAGTTTCTTTTTCATACACTTTAGGATTATCAGATCTGTTAATTCCTCTTCCGGGATTATTCTGAAGCATTTTTTTTATAAGAACTATATCGACATCATCGGCTTCTAGTTTCATAATATTCCTATTGTTGTTAAATAAAGAAATCCCGTCAGGTGATTCTTCAAAAAACTGAACAAAAAACTGACTCAGGTATTCTTCGCAATTCAGATTGCAAATCGTAAAACTCGGAATCAGATAAAGATAACCGGGTTCCAAAATTAATTTTCCTGCACTGTCTGAAACAGATCCGGTTCCTTCGTCTATATAATACAAACGAAAATAAGGACTGATTACATTGCTGTAATTCCATTTATTATTAAGTTTTACATAATCAATGTGTAATATGGAGAAGTTATATTTAGAAATATGGACAGACATAGTAAAGAAATTTTAAATAAATAAACGTTTTTGAATAATATAAAAACGTTTTTGTGTAAATAATTAGAATTGCTAATCTGTTACATTTGTAAATGTAATTGTTTTAAATTAACTATTAAAATTAAGAATAGTATAATTTTTATATTAAATTTTTATTCAATTTATTTTTAACATCCTGTAAATTTAGAAGCCAGGAATTCCATTTAATTTTTTTTAAACGATTAAAAACGGAAATATATAAACAGCCAAAACGTTTATTATGAATAGAAGAAATGCTTTAAAACTTGGGGCAACAGCACTTGCCGGAATTTATTTATCGCCTTTATTGGGTAAATCCTACATCCTTGATTCTCCTGCGTTCAAAGGGCCTTTTGAACCAAACTGGGATTCCTTAAGTAAATACATTGTACCTGACTGGTTTAGGGATGCTAAATTTGGAATGTGGGCACACTGGGGACCGCAATGCGAACCGGAAGCTGGTGACTGGTACGGAAGAGGAATGTATGAGGAAGGTTCCCGACAGTATAAATTTCATATTGAGAAATATGGACATCCTTCAAAATTTGGTTTTAAAGATGTAATTAATATCTGGAAAGCTGACAACTGGAATCCCGAAGAGTTAGTCAATTTGTATAAAACTGCCGGAGCTAAATATTTCATGGCAATGGCAAATCATCATGATAATTTAGATTTGTATGACAGTAAATTTCAGCCGAACTGGAATTCAACTAAAATAGGACCCAAAAAAGATATTATTGGAGGCTGGGAAAAAGCAGCCCGTAAAGCAGGATTACCTTTTGCGGTCAGTGTTCATGCAGCGCATGCCTGGAATTGGTTTGATACTTCTCAGGGGGCTGATAAAAACGGACCTTTGGCAGGGGTCCCTTATGATGGAAAACTAACTAAGGCTGATGGTGCAGGAACATGGTGGGATGGTTTGGATCCTCAGGAATTATATGTACAAAATCATCCATTAAGTGCAAAACCATCAAATAATTCATCTGTTCACAGCCAATGGGATTGGGCAGATGGAGCTTCTATACCAACCACGGCTTATTGTGAAAAATTTCATGACAGAACGATTGATTTAATCGACAAATACAATCCGGACATGGTGTATTTTGATGATACGGCGTTACCGCTTTGGCCAATTAGCGATGCTGGTTTGCGTATTGCTGCACATATGTATAATAAAAGTTTAAAGAAAAACAAAACGGTTCAGGCCGTAATTACAGGCAAAATATTAAATGAGCAACAGCGTAAAGCTATAGTCTGGGATATTGAAAAAGGACAAAGTAATACAATTGAACCTTTGCCCTGGCAGACAGATACCTGTATTGGTAACTGGCATTATGACCGCCGTGTATACAACGACAAGCGTTACAAATCAGCAAGAACGGTTATCCATACCTTAATAGATGTAGTCAGTAAAAATGGAAATTTAATGCTCAATATTCCGGTACGGGGCGATGGAAGTATTGATGAAGTAGAGCGTGAAATTGTAAAAGAAATTGGCGTTTGGATGAAACTGAACAGTAAGAGCATTTATGGTACACGGCCATGGAAAATATTTGGGGAAGGTCCGCAACAAGAAAGTGCCGGTGCGTTAACAGCTCAGGGGTTTAATGAAGGAAAGGGGAAACCGTATACTTCTGAAGACATACGATTTGTCCAAAAACAAAAAATTCTGTACGCAACTGTAATGGCCTGGCCGGAAAATGGTACCGCAATTATTAAAAGTTTAGGAATGTCATCTCCACATTATTCAGGAAAAATTAAACTAATCAGATTAGTAAGTACAGGGGAAAAATTAAATTTTGCTCAAAAAGAAGAAGCTTTGGAAGTTTATTTTCCAAATCAAAGACCGGAAGGTTCTTATGCCAATGCGTTGGAAATAAGTTAAATTTTAAAATAATAAATGAAAAGACTCCATCAAATTGAGTATAGTGTGTAAACAGTAATGCAAAATCAATGAAATTTATTTATTTATCTCTCTGTTTCCTTACTTTTTGTGCATTTACAATAAATGCACAAGAAGTTTTATCTCCAAATAAAAAGATTAAGGTAATTATTTCTTCAAAAAAAACATCTGATGATAGTTCTTATGGACAAATATATTTCAGGATTTTATATAAAAACAAACTGGGATATATAGAAGTAATGCCAAATTCTCCACTAGGTATTTCAAGAGATGATCAGCAATTTACTGACAATTTGAAATTAGTAAACGAATCCAAAGCGAAACAAGCAAACCAGAAATATGAAATGATTTGTGGTAAACAAAAAGTATGTAATAATTTGGGAACTGAAAAAATGTTTAAATATGTAAACTCTAATAACCAACCGTTGAATATTACTTTTAGGGTTTATAATGATGGTGTGGCATTTCGCTATGAATTCACCAATAAAAGTAATTCATTGGTGAATATTACAGACGAAAATACCACATATGTTTTTCCAAAGGCCACTAATCGCTGGCTGCAGTCCTATACAGAATCATATGAAGACTTTTATCCTTTTTCAACCACAGGTAAAACAGCTGACAATAAACAGGAATGGGGATTTCCGGCGTTGTTTAAAGTAAATAATAATCCTGTTTGGATTTTGATTTCTGAAGCTAATATTTCAGCTAATAATTGTGCTGCAAAATTAAACAATTCTAAAAATTCAGACGAATACAAAGTCAATTATGCTTCGCCCAGAGATGATTTTAAACAAACTGGAATTAAAACAAACTTGCCATGGAATTCACAATGGCATACACTAATTATTGGGGAATTATCAGATATAGTTGAGTCAACTTTGATTACAGATGTCAGCGAACCTAATAAATTGAAAGAAACAAACTGGATAAAACCAGGTGCTGTTTCCTGGATTTACTGGGCTAACAATCATGGGTCTAAAGATTATCAAAAAGTGGTAGCATACACAGATTTGGCTGTTGATATGAAATGGCCATATCTTCTTATTGACTGGGAATGGGATGCTATGGGTAATGGCGGAAATATAATTGATGCAGTGAATTATGCAAAAAGTAAAGGAATTAAGCCTATGATGTGGTACAATTCAGGTACGTCCTGGCTAGAGCCGACTCCCGTAGATCACTTGCTGACTGCCGAAAAAAGAGCTACAGAATTTGCCTGGCTTAATAAAATTGGCGTATATGGTATTAAAGTTGATTTTTTTGCCGGTGATCAACAGGATATGATGAAGTATTGTATTGATATTCTAAAAGATGCCGCAAAATATCGCCTTATGGTAAACTTTCATGGTGCTACAGTGCCGCGTGGCTGGGCCCGGACCTATCCAAATTTGATGACTACCGAAGCTGTTTACGGAGCCGAATGGTATAACAACAAACCTATTCTTACTTCTAAAGCTGCTGAACATAATACAACACTTCCTTTTACACGGAATGTAATCGGTTCAATGGATTATACTCCGGTAACTTTTTCTAACTCTCAACATCCCCACATTACATCATTTGCTCATGAGTTGGCACTTTCAGTAGTTTTTGAGTCTGGTTTTCAACATTTTGCCGATAAACCCGAAGCTTATAATAGTTTGCCCCCAGATCCAAAAGAATTTCTGAAAAATGTTCCTGTAAGCTGGGATATTACCAAACTTATAGAGGGGTATCCTGGTGAGAAAATTATTATGGCACGAAAGAAAGAAAACCAATGGTACTTAGGCGGACTTAACGGCAAGGATGAATTAAAAACATTAAAAATAAATTTTGATTTTCTGGATAAAGGAATTTTTGAGTTAAAAATCATTAGGGATGGTAAAGACGATACATCATTCGATACTGAAATAATGCAAATACAAAAAGGAGATTCATTAGATGTTAAATGCCTTCCAAGGGGTGGATTTGTAGCTGTTCTACAGAAATATGATGCAGTGAAAGCAAACAAACAGAATTGAAAAAAATAACTTTATGACTTCAAAAAAAATATGTTATGCCTGTGATTTAGTTGATAATCCAGAATTAATTGAGCAGTATAAAAACTATCACTCCAAAAACAGTACATGGCCTGAAATAACTAAAAGCATAAGAGATTCCGGAATTGTAGACATGGAAATTTATATAGTTGCCAACAGGCTGTTTATGATTATGGAAATTGATGAAACTTTTACCGCAGAACGCAAACAAAAGATGGATAAAGAAAATCCTAAAGTGCAGGAATGGGAAAACTTAATGTGGAAATTTCAACAAGCGCTTCCAACAGCAAAAAAAGGCGAGAAGTGGATTCAAATGAGTCAGATTTTTAAACTGTAGTTTCAGATTTATCAATACCCCGCTAAAATTGCTAACCTCCAACGTCTTTTGATTTTGGAGTTTTTTTGTTGTCAATGAATTTGAGGGTTAAAAGTCTTTTTAATTGTTTTGATACAATTTAGAACAGTTAACTAAAATATTTTGTTATCAAAAATAACTAATTTTGATTCAGATAAAATTTCAGTTTTAAAAATCAAAAAGGTTATAATGATGAATGATAGAGTAATGGAGAAGCTGGGGATTTTAGCTGATGCTGCAAAATACGATGTATCATGTTCATCTGCCCTGAGCAAACGTGAAAATAAAAATAAAGGATTAGGAAATGCAAAGGGCTACGGTATTTGCCATGCTTTTACTGAAGATGGCCGATGTGTGTCATTACTGAAAATTTTGCTCACTAACCATTGCATTTTTGACTGTGCTTATTGTGTGAGCAGAAAAAGTAACGATATTAAAAGAGCCGCTTTTACTGTACAGGAAGTTGTTGATCTTACAATAGGTTTTTATCGCAGAAATTATATTGAGGGATTGTTTTTGAGTTCAGGTATTTTCGATAATGCTGACTATACGATGGAACGTTTGGTCAGAATTGCCAAAAAATTGAGATTGGAACAAAATTTTAATGGTTACATACATTTGAAAGCGATTCCGGGTGCGAGTGATGAACTACTGAAAGAAGCTGGTTTATATGCTGATCGTCTGAGCGTAAATGTCGAAATGCCGACAGAGCAAAGTCTTAAATTGCTTGCACCAGATAAAAATCATCTTGATGTGATTAAACCGATGGAATATCTTAAAAATGAAATTGCTGGATATAAAGAAGAAAAGAAACAGAATTTTAAAGCGCCGCTTTTTGCTCCGGCAGGACAAAGTACACAAATGGTAATAGGGGCGACACAAGAAAGTGATCTTGAAATTTTAGGAATGGCTGATTATTTTTATCAGCAAATGAACATGAAGCGGGTATACTATTCAGGCTATGTGCCAATAAGTTATGATAATCGCCTGCCCGCTATTGGTACACCAGTTCCCATGATCCGGGAAAACCGCTTATATCAGGCCGATTGGCTTGTTCGTTACTATGGATTTAATGTAAATGAAATTGTCGGATTTAATCAGCCTAATCTTGATCTTGACATCGATCCGAAGCTTGGATGGGCTTTGCGTAACCTAAACCAATTTCCGGTTGATATCAATACCGCCGATTTAGAGCTAATAAAACGTATTCCGGGAATTGGATATTTAAGTGCTCAAAAAATTGTAGCGGCAAGGAAATTTAAAAAATTGCTGCCCCATGATTTACAAAAAATGGGAATTGCCTATTCGCGTTCAAAATATTTTCTGGCTTTTACTACGCCATTTCAGCTACAAAAGGATTTAACTGCCATTCAAATCAAAAATCATATTCTAAATTTCCAAAAAAGTAAATATAAAAATGATTTCTCTAATCAGCTTGCTTTATTTTAATTTAATTGAAATGACAGAATTAATTTATGACGGGACTTATGAAGGCTGGCTTACGGCCGTATTTGAGATTTATGAATACAAACTGACGGATATTGTTTTTGCAAAAAAAGAAACCTCCGGAACTTTGCTTTTTGCAACTTCACATTTGGTGACAACTGATATTTCAAAAGCAAAACGCGTTTTAGACGGATTAAGGAAACGGTTATCTGCCGATGCACTTTCAAATATGTATAATGCTTTTTTATCTGAGATTGCTCATATTGAACAAATTATGTTTCAGTTTGTTGAACATGTGCTTGCAAATTCAAAAAGTATAGAAGAAGATTTTAGCCATAATGCTGTTTGGAATATTAGAAAAGCAGCACGTATGACCAGAAAAGAATCACACCGGATGGAAGCATTTGTGCGTTTTAAATTAACAAAGGATCAGTTATATTATGCCATTATTGAGCCCGACTGTGATGTATTACCTCTTATAGAAAACCATTTTAAAAAGCGTTACGCAGATCAGCGTTGGCTAATCTATGACGCAAAACGTAAATATGGCATTTATTATGATCTTGAAAATGTTTGCACTATAGAATTAGAGTTTAATCTAAAAATGTCTTCATCCAGTTATTTAACTGAAATATGTGATGAGCACGAAGAATTTTTTCAAAATTTATGGAGACGTTACTTTAGCAGTGTAAATATAGAATCGAGAAAAAATATGCGTCTTCATATTCAGCATATGCCAAAACGCTATTGGAAACATTTAATTGAAAAAACTCCTAATTTTTAAAAAATAAAAAATCTTAGTCTTGCAAGTCAGTTCGACTCTTTTTTTATTACGATTTTTTATTATCATTTTTATTTATTAATTAAAAAAAAATCATAAATTACAACTATTAAAATTGACCTCTATATTTTGCCTTAAATAAAGTTTTTTAAAAAAATCATATATTAACTCGTTTTTTAAAAAATGATTGCTTAAAATGACTTATTTTGTTTTTTTAGTGATTTTAGATGAATTTTGAATATGATCTGTAATGAGAGTAATGATAAAACTTTTTTAGAAATAAAAAATCCCATTTCGAAAAATGGGATTTGAGTTTTATGAGAATATTTAAATTTGCTATTTACTTTTCTTTAAAGCATCAATCAATTCAACCATATCAACTACAGCATAAGTAGACGAGTAGTCTGATACAGCATACGGCAATATAAGACTATTGTTGTGAATGATGGCACCGCATGAATATACAACATTAGGGACATAGCCTTCACGTTCATCTTCCAATGGCGAAAGCAAAGGTTCGGTAAGTCTTCCAATTTCCTTGGACGGATCATCCAGGTCAAATAAGGATGCACCAATGCAGTAACGTCGCATCGTACCAACGCCATGGGTAATAACAAGCCAGCCTTCTTCTGTCCATAATGGAGATCCGCAGTTTCCTATTTGTGTGAATTCCCATGTGTAACGCGGTTCTTGGAGAAGAATTGGAGTGTTCCATTGTGTTACTCTGTCAGAATACATGATGTAATTGTTAACTCCATCTATTCTGGCAAGCATGGCATATTTACCTTTTATTTTTCTTGGAAATAAAGCCAGATTTTTATTTTGTGCACCAGCACCATGCAAAGGCATTACCCTAAAAGTGTAAAAATCTTCAGTTGAAATAAGTTTAGGTAGTATGGTGTGACCATTATAAGCTGTGTAAGTAGCCATCACACGGGAAGAACCATCATCATCTGTAAAGCGGACAAAACGGGCATCCTCAATACCACGGCTTTCAGAATCGGATATCGGAAATATAACACGCTCAGTAAGATCTGAATCATGCTTAAACTCTACATCATAAAAAGATTTTGCAAGCCAGAGTATTTCGTTTAGTGCTGTCCTTCTTTCTTCACGAATTGTCGGATCACTTAAAGCAGCGGTAACCGTACTTTTCAGTACAGCATATTCAAACTCATCCGGCAAATCCTGCATAATTTGTGTGATGTATTTGTCCTGGGTATGCATTTCGGATAATTTCAATAAAAATCGCTCTTTATTAAAAAAACTTTTATGTATAATCTCTGCTTTATCAATGTTATGCCCAATTTTCATAACCTGGAGATTATTGTCTCTATCGAGTATACCTCTTCTGAAAACTATGGATGAGATATGACCTTCACCAGTTGCACGAAAAGAAATTATAACACGCTTTTCGCCCGCTTCCAGGCCACTCTGATCAAAATCTTCTATAATTGACGGATTAAAAATGGCTGCAGATTCTATAGCATACTCCATTGTACAAAAAGAGCCTATCAGCATTTTTCGATCCATAGACAGAGCTTCATAATCAATCTGCATGCCTTCAATAACATCCCGAACTTTTTCACAGTGTCTTAGAAATATGGCAGAAATATTTCGATGTCGTCTGGCAAATTCACGAAGTGTTTGCTCCAGAGTTTCTAATACCTGTTTGTCGTTCAGCGTCATTATACGAAGTACCATTTGTTTGGTCCGCTCATCACCGTTAATAAAATATCGTGCAACAACTCTTTTGGAATCCGGGGTAAATTTTATGTTTTTTCGTATTACAGATACACGCATAATTTATTTTTTAGAATAGAAAAATATTTTTTAATGTATTGAAGTTAATAAATATGCTAATAAAAAACCTTTAATTTTTGTTAAAAAAATGCTGTTTTATATGTTTTTTGAAAGAGTATATCTTATTTTTTTGATTATTATAAATCAAAAAAAATTACTTAATTTGTTAAAAAATAAGTTATTATGATTTGCAAACGAAGCATTTTTTTATTGGCAATTTAGAATTTAATTATAAGAAATTATCAATACAGAAAATTGCCAGATAATGGATCGCAGTATTGTTTATAGAAATAATTTGTATCTAAATTAAATGATATCAAATATAAAATGCATTGCTAAAGTATCCAGCAATGCATTCATAGAATTAAAAAGTTTTGAAAAAGAAAAAGTCAACTTATCTTTCCAATAATATTGTTTTTCCTGTTATACTAAATCTTCCATTTTGATTATCCCCAGAATCGTCCGGTTGTTTTCCACCAACAGAAACTGTGAACCATCCCGGTTCTACAGCCCGCTGGCCTTTTTTGTTTATTAAAGACAGCTGTCTCGGGCTAATTGTAAAACGAACCGTTTTTGTTTCCCCTTTTTTTAGATGCATGCGCTCAAATCCTTCTAATTGTATTATTGGGCGTGGAGTAGAGGCCTTTTCGTCCTTTAGATACAGCTCAACAACTTCGTCACCGTCACGGTCACCGTTATTTGTGACATCAACTGATACTTCAAAATCTTTTTCAGCATTGATATTATTCGGTATTTGAAGATTACTGTATTTAAATTTAGTATAACTCAGTCCAAATCCAAACGGGTAGAGCGGTTTCTTTTCAAAATAACGATACGTACGGCCTTTCATATCATAGTTTTCAAAGGCTGGTAACTGATCAACCGATTTATAATACGTAACCGGAAGTCGGCCAGCCGGATTGTAATCTCCAAAAAGAACATCGGCAATTGCATTACCGCCTTGTTGACCGGGATACCCCGCAGTTAAAATGGCCGGAACATTATCATTAGCCCAGTTTATTGAAAGTGCGCTTCCGTTTATTAAAACCAGAATAACAGGTTTTCCGGTGGCAATCATCGCTTTCATCAATTCTTCCTGATTGGCAGGTAAATTAAGGCTCGTACGGTCACCGCCTTCAAAACCATCAGCTTCAACTTTCATTTCTTCTCCTTCAAGACGTTCGTTTAGGCCTAATACCAACACCACAGCATCTGCCTGATTTGCTGTCTGAACGGCTTCCTGTAATAGGTTTTCCTCAGGTTCAGCCCATAAAAGCTGGGCAATTGCATCGCCATAGAAATTTTGGTATTTTACCTCTATTTTGTATTTTTTTCCGGCTTGCAATTCAATTTTCTGCGGACGAATTCTCGGATGATGATTATTTTTTCCACCGGATGTTTTTCCTGTTTCGATTTCGATAGTCATAAAAGGTTTCGACCATTCAGAAATATTGTAAACTCCGGTTTTTGGAGCTAAAATATAACCTGTCCATCTAACACTGTAGTTCCCTATTTTTAAACGCGGGTCAGGAGTATTCATATCCCAATGAAAATCGATATTATCATCAATACGGGTAAAAAGTGGTTTTCCTTCCCATTTGCTATTGTCGAAGTATGCTGCTGTAAGACCTTGTGCTCCATTTTCGTTTTGAAGATATATTGAAGGAACTATTTTCATCGCAGGAACACCTTTTGCCAGATCTGTTCCTTTTGCATATAACACTTTAGCATTAGGTTCGAGCTTATTTTGAACACCTTTTAATACAGTTACGGGATTGCTCGGGATACCGCTATAGTTGCCCCATAGAGATTGCACATCATTCGCATTTGGCCCAATGACAGCAATAGTTTTAATTTCTTTGGAAAGTGGCAGGGCATTATTCTGATTTTTCAGAAGAACAATACTTTTTTGAGAAGCGATACGTGCCAGATAATCGTGGGCGGAATTGTTATTTACTGCGTACGGAATCTGAGCATATGGTACAATTTCATCCGGATCGAACATGCCTAATTTAAAGCGTGCAGTAAACAAACGTTTTAAAGTCACATCAATATCTGCTTCAGTAAGCAGTTTGCGATCAAGAGCTTCTTTTAATGATTTATAACTGCTGCCACATTCCAAATCCAACCCTGTTTTTACAGCCAAAGCTGAAGCTGAAGCAGCATCGGTGGTAATTTTATGGTATTTCCAGATATCGGTGACGGCACCGCAATCTGACACAATGTATCCCTTAAATCCCCAATCATTTCGAAGAATATTAAACAAAAACGGACTTGAGCTGGCAGATTCACCTCTAAAACGGTTATAAGCTCCCATTACAGAGTAAACATGGCCTTCTTTTACCAAAGCACGAAATGCTGGAAGGTAAGTTTCGTACAGATCGACATCGCTGGTCTCTGCGTTGAACAGGTGTCGTGATGGCTCAGGACCTGAGTGAACTGCATAGTGTTTGGCAGTAGCAATTACTTTAAAATATTTTTCATCAGTACCCTGAAGACCTGTAACATATTTAAGTCCTAACTCACTGGTAAGAAAAGGATCTTCTCCATAGGTTTCATGTCCTCGTCCCCAGCGAGGATCGCGGAATATATTGACGTTGGGAGACCAAAACGTTAATCCCTGGTACATGCCATGCTGGCCTCGTCTTAAATATTCATGATGTTTAGCACGTGCTTCATCTGAAATTGCACTGGCCACATCAAAAATTAATTGCCGGTCCCAGGATGATGCGATCGAAATAGATTGTGGAAAAACGGTTGCATACCCAGCACGGGCAACTCCGTGTAATGACTCGTTCCACCAATTGTATTCTGGTACACCCAAACGGTCTATAGCCGGTGAGGAGTCCATCAGCTGGCTGATTTTTTCATCAACAGTCATTCTCCCTACAAGATCATTTACACGCTGCTCGGTGGTTAAATTAGGATTGTTGAATGGAAATCTTTCCTGTGCGAAAGTGTTTAGTGCCAGAAAGTTTAGCATAAACATGAAACGATATACTTTTCTCATAAGAGGTCTTTAATATATTTTGGTTGATAGTTAATTTAAAGTAAAGTTTATAAAACAAATCACTTTCGCAAAATTAAATATTTCTATTTTTCATCTTGGGATAAATTGCTATTTGAAGGATGTTATAAAGCTTGCATGGCGGTTTATTTTATTTTCTAAAAACAAAGAATGGGCACAAATAACTATTTGAGAGGGGGTATTTAACTACAGACGAGGGGTATTTTAGGTTCAGAACAGAATTTTGATATTTTTGTGTTTGCTTACGCTAATAAAACTATAAATGCTGAAACAAAACCTAATTTTATTTCTTTTTTATTTGATCTGTGCTTTATGCACAGCTCAGCCTTCAGGTATACTGACCCATTTTTCACATGATGTTAAGTTGAGCCAGTCCCGTATTTTGGATATTCAACAGGATAAAAAAGGATTTATCTGGCTGGGCACTTTTAATGGTCTGATTCGCTATGACGGGAGTACTTTTCAGAAATTCAGGGTAGAGCAGAAGGATTCATTACATTTAATATCAAACAGGGTTTCCAGGTTCAAGTTTGACAATAATGGGCGTATTTGGATTCAGTCTGAAAAAAATAATGTCTATTATTTCGATACCTATCATTTGAGTTTTCATTATCCGTTCGAAGGGAAATCACCTTCTGAGAATGATTTTAAAAAATTCAAAGTAATGCCTTCGGGCAAGGTGTGGCTTTTTCCTCATAATAAAAGTCATTTGGTTGTTTTTGAAACAAATAAAAATACCCGAAAAATTGTTTTTAGCAACTCCAGACATTCCGGTAAAGTTCACGATGTTTTTGAAGATACATTGGGAACGACCTGGATTTTAACAGATAATGGTATCTGCAGGTTAAAAAAAGGAAGTATAGAACCTGAATATTTTTTTATAAATATGGCAGGACAGTCTGGAAAATCCTATTCTTATATTTCTTTTATGGAAACCAAAGGGGATATATGGTTTGGTGGGACCCGCGGAAAGCTTACACGTTACAGTAAAAAACTGAGTACTTTTTTTGACTTTAATTTAAATATAAATGAGAATATTGTTTATGCAGAACTAGTTGCCGGGAGTAAAATATTTTTGGAACCCTCAAGCGGAAACGGCTTTTATTTGTACGATATCAAAACGGGGAAACTCGATGTTTACAATAGTAAAACACTAACAGGTTTTCCTGATAAGAAAATCAATTATCTGGGGTCAACACGTTCACGCCAGTTTTGGTTTGAAGCCTCGGGGTCTGGTGTTTATCAATTCGATTTGGTAAACAAAAAGGTAAAACATATGAAAGTAGATTCAGGGGGACCCGCTACTGTAGGAACCGAAAGAAAAAGTTTTCTTCTTACTTCTCCTGACGGTACAGTCTGGATTCAGTCTCATAATGAACCATTTGCTTACTGGGATGAAAAGCAAAATAAATTATATTCTTTACTTCGAAGTATTAAAGAGTCAAGAGAAACTGTATCCGATGTGATGCATACCGCTATGTTTGACCGTTTAGGAAATCTGTGGTTTTGCTCCTACAAGCAGGGATTAGACCTGATTACTTTTAGCAATAATAATTTTTCAACATTAAATCTGGATTCATCAAATAGTACGAATAAGCACAATGTCAGAAGTTTGATGACGGATAATAAAGGAAATATTTGGGTTGCCAGCCGTACCGAAAAAATTACTCTTTTCAATGCTCAGAAAAAGAAAATAGGTGAATTAGGTCCAGACGGAACTTTATCCGGGGCAGGTCCCGGGTGGGGAGCAGATGTTTACAGTATGATTCAGGATAACAAAGGCAGAATATGGATAGGAACACGGGGAAATGGTTTGTTTTGTCTCATTCCTGGTGTACAGCCGTTTCAATATAAAGTAATTCATTATAAATATCAAGAAAAGAACCCTTACAGTATAAATTCTGATAATATCTTTAAAATCTTTCAGGCATCTACAGGTCAGATCTATGTAGCGACATGGAATGGAGGAATTAATATCATACGTGAATCAGGTAATGAAATCCGTTTTATCCATTATAAAAACGAATTAAAAAACTACCCTATAAAAACAGCGGACAATGTTCGTTCTATAGTTGAAAATAAAAACCATAAATTATTTTTCATTTCCTCTTATAAATTGTTTTCTTTTCCCGGAGTAAATATTAATGCTGACAAACTGCAATTTAAAGAATATCCCCAGGTTTCCGGTAATGATATTCTGGATGTACTGATAACCCATGATAACCAGATAGCGTTGGCGACTAACGGAAAAGGTCTCGTATTAACTTCCTTAGATAAAAAAGATCAGCTAAAGGTAAAGTCTGTATGGAATGAAACTATTGCATTCCCTGTTGAAGGAGTCGTTTCTATGCAGGAGGATAAAGCCGGAAAAATCTGGCTGATGAGCGACAATCAGGTTGTAAGGTTTGATCCTAAAAAAAATACTGCCGAAACGTTTCCTGAACTAAAATCAATTATAGGGACTGAAATATTTTCAGAGGCTACAAAATGCCGTCTTTCAAACGGTGAAATTGTTGTAGGATATTCAAACGGAGCTATTTATTTCAAACCAGAAGCCATCAAACCATTTCATTTCAAACCCTATCTGGCAATATCCGGATTTTGGGTTAATAATAAAGAATTACATGAAATAAATCCTGATACGCCTAAAAATCCTGATTTACTCGAAGAAGTTACGCTAAAACATGATCAGAATTTTTTCAGGATCCAGATTTCAGCCCTGGATTATCTTAAAAGTGAAAGCATTGTCTATCGTTACAAGCTCGAAGGAATCGATAAACAATGGAATTACATTAAAGGCGGGCAATCTATCAATTATACCAATTTGGGCAGGGGAGAATATATACTTTTAGTGTCCTCCACCAATGGGCATAATTTATGGGTTGAAAATGAAAGAAAGATAAAAATAACGATTCGGCCTTCTGTCTGGGGGACGAATTTTGCTTATTTCTGTTATTTGTTACTTGCCATTGGTCTGTTTGTATTAATTCGTCGCGCTATTATAACTATTTTGAAGCTCCGCAATGATGTGAAACTACAGAAACAAATGGGCGAATTAAAACTGAAGTTCTTTACCGATATTTCGCATGAAATCCGTACTCCGCTTACTATGATCACAGCACCTTTGGAACAGATGCTTTCAGATGATGCTATAAAAGATTCTGTAAAAGGTCAGCTTCGCATCATCGAAAAAAATAGTAATAAACTGTTGAATCTGGTTAATCAAATTTTAGATCTCAGAAGAATTCAGGATCGAAAGCTGGTTGTGAGTGAAGTAAATTTAGGCGAATTTGCCACTAAAATGTGTGAAAATTTTACAGAAATGAGCATTCAGCGCAATATACAGCTGAAGGTGAATATTAATGCAGTAAATTCAAATGTCTGGGCAGATCCTGACAGTCTGGATAAAATTTTAATTAACCTGCTTTCTAATGCTTTTAAGTATTGCAATAAAGGAGATGCGATTGAAGTACAGGTTGAAGAATCTGAAAAATATGTTTGTCTAAAGGTGGCAGATAACGGTCCCGGAATTAATCTGTTGCTTCAGAAACGATTATTTGTGCGCTTTTCAAATTATAATGAAAATCCGCATAACCCAAGTACCGGAATCGGACTTTCAATTGTAAAAGACCTCGCAGACAAACATGGAGCAGCTATATCGGTTGAAAGTACACCCGGAAAAGGAAGCTGCTTTAAAATTGATTTTCTGAAAGGATATAAACATTTCACTGAAGATGTAGATATTTTACTGGAAGAAACAGACGAGTATTCGCAGGAAGATGTTAAAACTGAAACAGAAACTAATACAGTTTTATTTGAAGAAGAGGTAAGAGAAATGCCGGTAGGACTTATTGTAGAAGATGATCCCGAACTAAGAGCATTTATAGTTTCAGTTTTAGAAAAAGAATATACAATTTATATAGCTGAAAACGGTAATGAAGGATATTTAAAAGCAAAAGAGTTATCTCCGGATTTTATTATCAGTGATATCATGATGCCGGAAACAGATGGTATAGAAATGCTTAAACTGATCCGTGATAATTTTGCAGTCAGTCATGTTCCGGTTATTCTGCTGAGTGCAAAATCATCTATAGAAAGCAAACTCGAAGGAATGGAATATGGTGCTGATGATTATATCACCAAACCTTTTAATGTGAGTTTTTTAAAGGCAAGGGTAAAGAATGTCCTGCAGCAGCGTCTTCGCCTGCAGCGTTTATATTCAACAGGCAATATCACTGAAATTGCCGAAGTAGAGCCATTACAAATTTCCAATAAGGATAATAAATTTATGGTTCAGGTCATTAAACTCGTCAAGGAAAATATGTCTAAAACAGATTTTTCTGTTGATGAACTAGGAAAATTAATGAACATGTCGCGTGCCAGTTTCTTTAATAAACTCAAACATATTACTGGTGTTTCTCCGGTTGTATTTATTCGCGATATGCGATTAAATGAAGCTGCTGAACTGATTAAAAATGAGGATTTACTAATAAAAGAAATTTGCTTTGAAGTTGGTTTTAATGACCTGAAATATTTTGGAAAGTGTTTCAGGGCAAAATTCAATCATACCCCGGCTGAGTACAGGCGTTTGCATCGTTAAAAACTCAAAATATTTAAGACAGATATTTTAAAAGGTCTTCGACTCCGCTCAGCCTGACAGAGAGAGCTTCTGTAATTCCCCCTGATTTCGTTCGATAAACTTAGTCGAAGGCTTATTTAACACTATAGTTTCTGTGGCTAGTTTCATTTAAACACGCTGAAAGTTTTTTCAGTTCTTTCCATTTGTCGTTTATTATGGCTTCCTTCTTTTTTATTCTCCATCCTTTTACTTGCTTTTAAAACGAAATAACCTGATTTACTTCATTAAATTCAGTAAAAAAAGACTAATTCTAGTGGGTGTTTATTAAAAGTATAGCATTCCTTGTTTAACCCTGTTATATGTTCATTTAGCCTTCTTTCAATATTATTTGTCATTCCGGTATAATAACTATCATCAGAACATTTTAAAATGTAGAAATAGTATTGTTTCATAAAAGACCTTTTATTTGGTTAAAGTAAGAAAAATACTTAAAAATATTGATTTTTTGTTTTATTACTGAAATCAAACGTTGCCAATTGGAACGTGGCTTCGACTTCGCTCAGCCTGACAATGAGTTGAAACCCAAGTGTCATTCTTAGTGATGATGTGGATCTTGTTTTTATTTTACTCTATTTTTTTAATATATGTAAAAAATATCTTAAATAATTAATGAATCATCAGTATAGATGGACTGAATTAGCAATTTCACCCTCCTCGAAAAGCAATATTTACTCCTCTTTAAGATTCACTATCTATAGTTTTGCTCCCATAACCAAAAGTTTTTAACTAATTCTTAACTAACTAATAAACCAAGCTTATGAAACAAACCAGCAATTTCATTCTATTATTCAATAATGCACTTATAGTCATCTATAGGCAGGTATTTACTAAGCAGTAAACAATTTCCAATTTTAAATAATATGATATGAATAACATAAAAAAACTAATACTAGGAATGGGAATACTTCTTTTTGGAATGACTTCCTGCTCTGGTGACGAGATGAAATACGATATCTCTGTTGTAAAACCATTTGAGACACTATTAAACGGAGAGCCTTTTGTTTTAGGCACAGGTATAACTACCAAACCTATTTTTGTTTATAAAGAGAATGGGGAGTATTTTGCAAACTACAGTACACTTTACAGTTTTGCGCTTGATAATGGAAAGTACAAATTTGTTGCAACAGATATTCCGGAACAAATGATTACTTCTCCTGCTAACCTTAACGATCTAATTGTTCCGCAGTCAGTAACTGCAGATCAAAGAGTAGACCTTTCTGCTGCAACACCTTATGAGTCTCCGTTTACGGAAAAATTAACGATGAAGATTCTTACCAGAACAGGAACATTACGTTTAAAATCATTGGATACAAAGGCTGACAAGAGTTATACAACAATAAAAACTACAGTTGAAGTAAAACGAACAGGATACAAAATTTCAGACGAGACATTTATACAGGGAGATATGACTATTTCCAGAAGTAAGGCGACTACCAGTGGCGGAATAAATTATACAGATGATTTTATTTTATTACAAACAGATGAAGAAACCAATAATGTCCGTGTTAAAATAGAATTCCTGAACGATGAGAAAGCTGTTGTAAGGACAAAAGTACTTGATGCTGCTTTTCCAATATTGCCAAACGAAGTTACCAACATCAATCTTAATTTGAATGACCCGGAACCGGGAAATTAAAGAAGCAATTATAAGGAACAAAATAATAATGGTGATTCCCGATGGAGTAAAGAGTTGACGTTAACCGACGATGGTGTTTGCCGCTATATTGGTTTGAAGTAAGAAAAAAATCAGGAAGAGCTTAAAATAAATCTAAAAAATATTCAAGTTATGACGATAAAAATAAATATCGTAGGCATTATAGCCGTCTTCCTTCTGACATGCAGTGCTTATGCCCAGAAACGCATAACCGTGACAGGTACAGTAAAGGATAAAATGGGGTTGATTCCCGGCGCAACAATTATAGTAAAAAACGAAAATGTAAATACTGTTACTGATTTTGATGGTAAATTCAGCATAACAGTAGCCGATCCTGCAACAGCAGTTTTAATAGTCAAATTTATTGGTCTGGAAGACACAACTGTCGCATTAAAAGGACAGACTTCGGGAATCAATGTACAAATGAAAGAATCCAACAGTGAATTAAACGAGGTTGTAATTATTGGTTATGGTACTCAAAAACGTAAGAATTTAACCGGTTCTGTTGCTAGCATAAAAGGAACCGAGCTGGCAAAAGTACCAACATCTTCTGTAGCAGAAGCTATGGTAGGAAGGCTTCCGGGGGTGCAGATTACATCTGCTGACGGATCTCCTGGTTCTGAAGTCATGATACGGGTTCGTGGAGGAGGTTCTATTACTCAGGACAATGCACCTTTAATTTTGGTTGATGGGTTTGAAGTTGCTACCATAAATGATATCCCTCCGACAGACATAGAGTCGGTTGAAGTGCTAAAAGATGCAGCATCCACTGCTATTTATGGTGCCCGAGGCGCTAACGGCGTTATTTTAGTTACTACAAAAAATCCTAAAGTAGGAAGGGTTTCAGTGAACATAAACAGTTATATGCAGATAAAAACTTTAGCGAACCGTCTGGATGCTATGGATCCGTATGAGTTTGTTATGCTGCAATATGAGTATGAAAGAGGAAAGACCTCAAATCCAAGTGCTTTTTACAGTCGTTACGGACAAGCTTATGAAATGTATATTTATAAAGGTGATCAGGGGGTCGACTGGCAGGATGAAATTTTTGGCACTAATCCTATTACTAAATATCTTGATTTTAGTATGAATGGAGGCAATGAAAAAACCAAATTTAAATTTTCGCTAACCAATCAGGATCAGCCTGGTGTATTAATAGGAACAGGTTTAAAACAAACCAATATGAACCTTACACTTAATACGAAACTGTCTGATAAATTTACTTTTGAATTTCAGTCCCGTTTTATAAACAGAAAGATTGATGGATCAGGTACAGAAGGAGTTAGTTTGCTTAATGCAATACGTCAGGCACCAACACTTGGTTTACAGGATTATATGACATTGCCTGAAGATGATACTTATTTTGATCCGGAAGACTATGAACCTGTAAAACGTCTGAATCCGATAGAGGAAGCTGAAAAAAATTATCGTGAGCGTACTGCGCGTACATTCAATACGGTTGGTGCATTAACATGGAATATAATGAAAGGCTTAAGTTTCCGCAGTTCATTCGGTTTTGAATACTATTATGAAGAAGACGGACGTTTTTGGGGTGTTGATACCAAAAGGGCAAATGAAAATGGCGGTCAGCCAGTGGTGGGATGGCAAATGACTCAAAGTCCTCGTACACAATTGAATAATGTATTGAATTATAACTTCAATATCAATAAAATTCACGATTTTCAGGCTATGGTGGGGCAGGAAATGAAAGACCAGAGAAGTTTTAGTAAAACATATACTACCCGTTATTTTCCTATGGACATAGCGGCAGAAAAAGCATTAGATAATCTTGCACTTGGGACTCCTTGGGGGAATGCATCAAAAGAAGGGTCACCTAATAAAATTTCGTCATTCTTCGGTCGTGTAAATTATGGTTATGATGACAGATATCTTGCAACATTTACTATTCGTGCAGACGGTTCGACCAAGTTTGGCCCTGAAAATCGCTGGGGAATATTTCCTGCCGGTGCATTTGCCTGGAGGATATCAAATGAAAAATTCTTAAAGGAGAGTACAACCGTTTCAAATTTAAAATTGCGTTTGAGTTATGGACTTTCAGGTAATGACCGTATTGACGGCGATTTGTATGCAAAATATTATGGCGTTTCACAAGACAGATCTGTAGGTTGGGGAGAGGAAAGTCATAACTACTACAATTTTTATAATCCTGAAGGCAAGAATGTAACGTATTTAAATAATCCTAATGTAAAATGGGAGACAACTTATACTGCCAATATAGGTGTTGATTTTGGTTTTTTTAAAGAGCGTTTAACCGGTAATATCGAATTTTACAGAAATACTGTAAAAGATTTGTTAGTACCTTCTGATATTCCGGGAGCATCAGGTTTCAGTAAAATTATGACAAATGTCGGACAGACATCCAACAAAGGGGTTGAATTTGCTCTAAATGCCAGCGTAATCCAGAAAAAAGATTTTCAGCTGGATGTAAATTTCAATATTGGATATAATAAGAATAAAATTGACGCACTTTCAAGCGGAGAGAATGAATGGATTCTTAGCTCAGGATGGGCAGGAACACAATTATTAAATGATGATGATTACCGCGCTTATGTAGGTGGTTCAAAAGGTTTGATTTATGGTTTTGTCAATGATGGTTTTTACACCATGGATGATTTTGAGTCGTTTGATCCTGTGACAAGAACATGGAAACTTAAAGCTGGTGTAGCAAACTCCAAAAACCTGTCAGATACCCCTCGTCCGGGAAATGCTAAATTTAAAAAACTGACACCTGTTGATGAATCAGATCCAAATACGTATGTAATTGGCGCGAATGACCGAAAAGTTATTGGTGATACTAACCCAAAGTATTCAGGAGGTTTTGGATTGAATGCAGTATGGAAAAATTTTGATTTCACTACCTTTTTCAACTTTGTAAGCGGGTTCGATGTTTTCAATGCAAACAAAGTAATGATGAGTTCATGGTACCAAAACAACCAAAATAATTTAGGTATGGAAGTATCGATGGAAAACCGTTGGCGAAACTTTGATGATATGGGTAATGATCTTCGTTATTCACCGGCACTTTTGGCTGATTTCAATAAAAATGCGACTATGTGGAGTCCTACTTCAATCGGTCGACCTATAGCATCTTCTTATGCTGTTGAAGATGGCTCTTTTTTAAGACTTAATACACTTTCTATCGGATATACAATCCCTATTGATGTATCCAAAAAATTAATCTTTAACAAAGTCCGTTTGTATGTAACCGGTACTAATTTGTATGTCTGGACAAATTATTCAGGTTACGATCCTGAAGTTAATCTGTCAAAAGGATTGACACCTAACATTGATTACGATGCGTATCCAAGAACCAGAAACTACACTTTTGGCGCTCAGTTATCATTTTAATTAAATAAAACTTAAAATCATGAATAGAAAGATATTATTAAGTATGCTATTTGGTTTCGCATTGTGTTTTACATCCTGCGATGATTATTTAGACGTACATCCTGCAACCGGTTTTACCGAGGATGAAGTTTTTAGTACAGAAAATGAAATAAAATCTGCACTCGCGGGAGTATATACACTCATGCTGACTGACGATACATATTCTAATCGTCTTGCCTTTGTTTTTAATCCGAATACAGATGTAGAGACGTCCGCGGTCAATACTACTGCGGTGAATGTTAATGGTTCTGACATTGCCTGTTTTGAACCAAAACCTTATTGGACAACGCTGAATTCAACCTGGAATGCCATGTACAAGATTATCAATGGGGCGAATGATGTCATTCAGGGAATTGAAGGTTCTGATCTTTATAAAACAGCCAGCAAAACTGAGCCTTCAAAAATCACGCAGATGTACGGAGAGGCCAAAACAATCCGTGCCATGATATATTTAGATATGATCCGAATTTGGGGAGACGTTGTATTTCGTACGAAATCCTCAACCGGTGATGAAGATTTTAGAGTAGGAGTTACAGACAGAAACAAAATTCTGGAATTTTTAATAGATGACTTAAAATCGGTAGAACCTTTAATGCAATATGCCAGCGAACTGGATTATGGTCCGGAGCGTGCATCAAGAAGCTTTAATCAGGGACTAATTGGTTTACTTGCCCTTACCCGTGGAGGCTGGACTTTGCGTCCTGATAGCGATCCCGCAAGTATTGGACATATGGTTCGTGGAGAAAATCATGAATTGTATTATGATATTGCCATCCAGTATTTAGGAAAAGTAATTAATGAAGGAAAGCATGACCTGAAATTAAGCTATCGTGATTTTTGGATTACGCAAAACAAGTGGGTAACTCCGGCTAATGATGATGTAATATTTTCATTACCCTTATTGAAATCTATCTCAGGCGAGTATGGCTACGCTATTGGTGTCCCAATTATAGAAGGAAATCACCCTTACGGAGGTGCTTCTGGTTCTCTTAATTTAGCAGGAACCTATTTGTACTCGTTTGACAGTAAAGATTTGAGACGTGATGTTACCTGCGCGCCTTATTCGTATGATGCCACTTTAAAGCAGGTAATTCGTTTGGACTTAGCGAAACTGGCTGTTGGAAAATGGTCAAAACTTTACTCAGACCCACAAGGAGCTACGAGTGCTAAAGGAACTGGTGTTAACTATTCATGGATGCGATTTGCAGATGTACTGTTAATGTATGCAGAAGCGGTAAACGAGCGATTTGGTCCTCGTCAGGATGCTCAGGAATGTTTAAAAAGAGTACGCCGCAGAGCTTTTGATCCTGCAGACTGGGCAACAAAAGTAGATAGTTATGTTTCTTCAAAATCAAACCCTGATCTGTTTTTTAAGGCAATTATGGATGAGCGTGCCTGGGAACTTGGCGGAGAAAGCAAACGTAAATTTGACTTAGCACGCTGGAATAAATATAGTGAGGTAATTTACAACCAATACAACAAATTTGTTAACTGGGGAAAAGTAGCCAATGGAGAATATATAGCAGGAATTGACCCTGACCAGATTCCCGGAAGTGTTTACTGGAAAGAGATTCCGGATCCGGTAAATGCGGGTAGAACAATTTTAGATATCAAAGGAATTGATCCTGTTTTACAGGCTAAGCCTGCAGGTTATACAGAAACGGTTTTTGCAGCAAAATGGTATTCGTTAAATAGTGATACGCAGGCTTATGAGCCAAACAACGATGCGAAGTGGAGCTTTAGAGGTTTTATAAACTTCAACAATGCTTCAGCTGTGTCTCCTAATGATCCTTTACGCTATTTATGTCCTTATCCTGCTAAAGTGATTTCGGATCATCGCGGTGCAATTCAGAATTATTATGGTTTTAACTATTAAATTGAATTAGATATGAAAAATTCAAAAAGAGCGATTTATATTTTATCATTTCTCAGCATGATTTTGCTTGCAGGAATGCTAAACTCATGCCAGCAAGACGAATTTGCATATGCAAAAGTAGACGATTTGTTTTTGCCAAAGTTTGTACTTGATAAACCTAAGGTTGAAAGTAATAACGTCACAATGGTATGGTACAAAGTTAACGATGCTGTTTCTTATACAGTAGAGCTGCATTTGGATAACTATCATAGAAGTTTGTACAAATCCTATACTATTACAGAGTCACAGATTTTTATAGAAGATATTCCGTATAAAACGCAATTTCATATTCGTTTGCGGGCAAATCATGCTAATCCGGCGCATAATTCGCAATGGGCTTACACCACTGCACTAACCGAGGAACGTCCGGCCTATGCCCAGATTTTGAAACCTGTGCAGAAGGTAGATTTTACTGAAACCGAAGTAACTGCAAAATGGGTAATCGACCCTCAGAACCCGGTGGACAGTATTTCCGTAGAACCGGGACAGAATAAAGAGCTTCCGTCTATCGGACGTAAACTGACTTCAGCTGAAATAAGCAAAGGAGAGGCTACTCTTACAGGTCTGGAAAAAAATACACTATACAATTTGAATGTTTTTGATAATAACAAGCCTAAGCGTTATGATAAACCTTATAACCAGGTAACGTTCCGTACGGCAGGACCATCCGAAGCAACTATTGTCATTACTAATGGGATGGACCTTGATGCGATACTGAGGGCTAATAATGAAGATCCGGCTATTCCGGAAGGAACAGAATATTTCCTTGAAGCAGGATCGCTGTTCAAAATTACCCCTTTTGCAATTACAAAGGGATTCAAATTAATAGGTAGTACAGAAGGTGAGCGCCCTCAGATTGAAATGACCGGAAACTGGAATATTGCCGAAGGTTCTTACCTGAGTTCCTTGGTGTTTGGAAATATTCGTTTTTATCAAATCATTGATGCAAGTTATTTCTTTAACAGTGGAACTTCATGGACAATTGGAGAAGTGTCGTTTTATAACTGTGTTTTCAATCAGTTCAAAAGAGGCTTCTGGAGACATCAGGGGAACGGAAAATATAAAGAAATAGGAAAAATTGATATGCAGTCCTGTACTTTTGATCAGGTAGGAGGGCATTCAGGGACTTATGGTACATTTGTCTTTGGTTCTGCCGGTGCAGACAATGTTAAAGAAGCCACTTTCTCAAACTGTACTTATATGAGGGATAATTATCAGACGACTGACAGAACGCGAAATTTTAAAAATTTATTTGATTACGGTGCGTCTACGTATCCGATTCGTCTGACATTTGAGAATGTATCAATTTATGATTATGCTTATAACCGTGGATTGATTTATCTGGGTTCGGCTGTAGGATCTACATTGATCTTTAAAAACGTATTGTTAGCCTCTCCTTGCGGAAAAGTTGTTCAGAGTATTGGCGCAAATTCTACCACAGAATTCAGTAATAACTACACAACTACAGATTATCTGCTGGGAGCCGGAGCTATTAAAGGAACCGAACTAGGCATAAGTGCACAAAATTTATTTGTGAACCCTGCAGCAGGAGATTTAACAATCAAAGACGCCAATTCTCCTATCGTTACCAACAAGGTAGGAGATACAAGATGGCTTCCTAAATAAATATTGTTGGTTAATTGTTTAGTTAAAAAAGGAGTATCCTAACCCCGGATACTCCTTTTACTACCATGTTTTTTCTAATACTGATATTTCCGGCAATTTAGTCTGAGATAATCAGTCCTCTTAATAATAAATGTTTTCAGTAAAAACATGTGATTAAATACTATTAAAATGAAATTAAGACAATTAGTACTGTCGATAAGTTTGACAGTTTATGCAATGGGAGCGAATGCTCAGGTTTGGAATGCCGATTTAGGAAACGGAAAATACAAGAACCCTATTTTACATGTTGACTACTCCGATCCGGATGTATGTGCAGGTAAAGATGGGTATTATATGACCGCTTCAAGTTTTAACAGTTCTCCGGGACTTCCAATTCTGCATTCAAATGACCTTGTAAACTGGGAAATAACCGGATATGCATTACAAAATCAGTTTCCTCTCGAACATTATCGTACCGTAAGACATGGAGATGGTGTATGGGCTCCGGCAATCCGTTATCATAATGGTGAATATTATATTTATTGGGGAGATCCTGATTTTGGGATTTATATGGTGAAAACCAAAGATCCGTCGGGAATCTGGGAAGAACCGGTATTGGTAAAAGAAGCAAAAGGAATTATAGATACCTGTCCTTTTTGGGATGAAGACGGAAAAGCCTATCTGTCTTATGCATTTGCAGGAAGCCGTGCCAATGTAAAAACAGTATTAATGATGTCTGAAATGCTACCCGATGGTACTAAACTAATCGGAAATTCGGCAATGGTTTTTGATGGACATAATGGTCATACCACGGTAGAAGGTTCTAAAATGTATAAACGTGACGGCTATTATTGGGTTATGGCTCCGGCGGGAGGTGTAAAACCGGGCTGGCAATTGGCGATGCGTTCTAAAAATGTATGGGGACCTTATGAATCCAAAATTGTTTTGCATCAGGGCAATAGCGTTATGAACGGACCACATCAGGGAGGATATATTGAAACTCCAAACGGAGACGGATGGTTCATTCATTTTCAGGATCGCTGGGCATACGGACGTGTAGTGAATTTACAGCCTGTTACATGGAATGACGGCTGGCCAGTTATGGGGAAAGACACTAATAATGATGGTATTGGAGAACCGGTTATGGAGTGGACAAAACCAAATGTTGGTAAAACGTATCCCTTGACCCCGCACATTTCTTCTGATGAATTCAATAGTCATCAGTTTGGATTGCAATGGCAATGGCAGGCCAATCAAAATCCGGCGAAACACTGGGGTTGGTCATCGGCCAATCTTGGTTTTATGCGTCTGAACTGCATTCCGCGTGATGAAAACATCAAAACATTGTGGATGATGCCGAATCTGTTATTACAAAAATTTCCTGCACCTGATTTCACAGCTACCGCAAAACTAAATTTTGAAGTGAATCCAGATGCAAAAGAATGCGGAACCGGTCTAGTTATTTTTGGTGAAGATTATTCATATATCGCTATAGAACAGGATGCTGCCGGTAAACTGAAACTGGTTCAGCGTTCTATGAAAAATGCCAGAACATCCAAAGATATCGAAACTGAAGTTGCTTCAGTTGCGATTGATCAAAAAGCGGTTTATTTAAGATCTAAGGTAGAAATGGTTCAAAACAAAGAACCTTTCGATTCAAAAGTTACTTTTTATTACAGCACCGATGGAAAAAACTTCAAAGCTTTTGGAAAGCCTTTCAAACCTGCTGCCGGACGCTGGGTAGGAGCAAAAATCGGATTGTTTGCAACAGGAAGCAAATCAGTTAATGACAGCAGTTATGCAGATTATGACTGGTTTAGGGTAGAAAAAAATTAGAAACGTCAATTCGAGTGTTTTTTTATGCAATAAAACGGAATAAAAAATGTATCGGGAATCTTTTTTAATTCCTTGCTAACATGTTATTAAGTTAAAAAATATGATACGTAAAATAAAATATTGTGTTCTCTCTTTAGTAGTTTCCCATTTGGCTTCATTTGGACAATCAAAACTAAAGGATAATCAAATTTCTCCAATCGAATGGTCTAAAAAAATGGCAGATTCTGACCAGAAACGGGTTCCGAATCCGGTATTTCTGGATGGTGTAAAATATCCAAAATGGAACTACACCAACGGTTTGGTAGCACTCGCCAATCAGGAGTTGTATGATTACACTAAGGATCAAAAATACTGGGATTACGGTCTGAGTTATGCCGATCAGCTAATTAACAAGGAAGGAAAAATTCTGGGTGGTTATGAACTCGAAAAGTACAGTCTTGACTTAATTAATTCCGGAAAGATTCTTTTTGAAATTTATAAAAAAACAGGCGAAGAGCGATACAAAACAGCCATTAATGTACTTCACAAACAGTTAGAAGGCCATCCAAGAAACTCAGATGGAGGCTATTGGCACAAAAAAAGTTATCCATGGCAAATGTGGCTTGATGGGGTTTATATGGCAGACCCTTTTTCTGCACAATATGGCCTTGTTTTCAATGATCTAAAGGCAATAGATGATGCTATTCTACAGGCAGAACTGATCCAAAAACACACTTTTGATTTAAAAACCGGACTGAATTTTCATGGTTATGACGAAAAGAAAGCACAGTTCTGGGCTAATAAAGAAACAGGGCGTTCCTCTCATATATGGGGACGCGCGCAGGGCTGGTACTGCATGGCTTTGGTAGATATTTTAGACTTTGTCCCGACAGATCATCCAAAGCGAAACGAATTGATCAAAATTGTTCAAAAAGTCTTTACAGCTGTTCTAAAGGCTCAGGAAAAGGAGTCCGGAGTCTGGTGGCAGGTAATGGATCAGCCGGGACGAAAAGGCAATTATCTGGAATCAACCTGCTCGACCATGTTCGTTTATTCTTTTGCAAAAGCATATCGAAAAGGATATGTGGGTAAAGGCTATTTAAAATCGGCTCAAAAAGGTTTTAACGGAATCCTGAAACAATTCATAAAAGAGAATCCGGATGGAACAATTTCGATTACAAAATGCTGTGCAGTTGCCGGATTAGGAGGAAAAAATCCTAAAGATCGCGACGGATCATTCGAATATTATATTTCTGAACCCATCAGAGATAATGATGCGAAAGCTGTCGGACCTTTTATAATGGCGGGTATCGAATTACAACTGATTTCGGATAAAAAGTAAAATCAGAAACTAAAAACATATAATACTTAGGATTAAATTTTATTTAAAAAACAGAATGTTAAAGAAACACATTTCTTTTGGCAATAGCTATTCATGAGACTTTAGATGAGTATAATGCTTTTTTGAGCTGCGAAATCTATGTTTCGATGTGTTTTAAATATAAAAGAATTAATATATGATAAAAATTAAAACTGCTTCCCTAACTGGGTTTCTAATCTTCTCGCTTATTTTCTCCAGCAATAAGATTGTGGCTCAAAATAAGACATCCACAGATAAAAAACTTCCTTTCGACATGCCGGAAGTACAGATTCCAAAGTTTAAAAAAGACACTTTGAATATTGTTGATTTCGGAGCTGTTCCAAACACTGAAGCACTTTGTACAAAAGCGATTAATGATGCTATTGCGAAATGTTCTAATTCAGGTGGAGGCGTTGTGGTTATTCCGCCCGGTTTGTGGACTACGGGTCCGATAAAGATGAAAAGCAATGTGAATCTACATACCAAAAATGGTGCTTTCATTTCATTTACCAACGATGTAAAACAATATAAACTGATCGAATCCTATTTTGAAGGAAATAAAGTTATTCGTTGCGAATCTCCAATTATGGGAATCGGTTTAGAAAATATTGCCATTACAGGAGAAGGAATTTTTGATGGAAATGGCGGTGCATGGCGTCCGGTTAAAATTGGTAAAATGACTGCAGGTCAATGGGATGAACTTATTAAATCAGGCGGTGTATTGTCTAAAAACGGCAAAATCTGGTATCCCTCAGAAGGAGCTTACATGGGCAATGAAGAAAAAAATAAACTTCCAAAAACTGCTACTGTAGAAAATATGGAACCTTACAAGCAGGCTCTTCGCCCGGTAATGGTAAGTCTTGTAAATTGTAAAAAAATACTGCTGGATGGCGTTACTTTTCAAAATTCCCCGGCATGGAATGTCAATCCGCTAATGTGCGAGCATGTTACACTGAGCAACCTAACAATACGTAATGCGTGGTATTCTCAAAACGGAGATGGGCTTGACTTAGAATCCTGCCGTATCGGTACAGTTAAAAACTGTCGTTTTGATGTGGGCGATGATGCAATCTGTATTAAATCAGGAAAAGATAAAGAAGGCAGGGAAAGAGGAAAACCAACCGAATTATTTGTTATTACAGATTGTGTAGTCTATCATGCACATGGAGGTTTTGTAATTGGAAGCGAAATGTCAGGTGGTGTCAAAAATATATTTGTTAAGAACCTAACCTTTAACGGAACGGATTGCGGTCTTCGTTTTAAATCGGTTAGAGGACGTGGCGGTGCGGTGGAAAACATATGGATGGAAGATGTAAAAATGAACAATATTCCAACTGATGCCATTAATTTTAATCTGTACTATTTCGGAAAAGCAATTGATGAAGACCCTGAAACAGGTGAAATGACTGTTGAAAGCATGCCGATAACAGAAGAAACACCTTCATTTAAAAACATGTATTTCAAAAATATTTATGTAAACGGTGCCAGACAGGCTTTGAAGATTATGGGAATTCCTGAAATGCCTGTTGAAAACCTCCAGTTTAAAAACATGATTATCCGGTCAGAAAAAGGTATTCAGATCAATTACGGAAGCAAAATCGATTTTGAAAACATTGATTTAAGACTTGACAAACCAGGTATTGCTGTTAGTCTTTCAAACAGTCAGAATATAAATGTTATAAGTTTTAAATCATCCGGAGAAAACCAATTGTTCTGGATTGGTGGTGTTTCAACAAAAAATATAGCATTAAAACCTAACGGTAAAAAAATGACTTTTGACGATGTAAAAATGCTGAAATCAATTAAAGATGAAGTTAAAATAATTGAGTGATTAGTGATTAATCCTAAAGAATAAGATTACAATAAAAAAAGATCAATTCGAGTTTTTTCTGTATGGAACAGAAGAAAAAATGTATCGGGAACCGTTTTGATAGTTTACTGTTCTCAATACAATCCCGCCTTTGGACGGGATTACTCGAACTGATGAAACTAATTAAATCTAATGAATTAAATTATCAATACACTTTTCTCTAAAATTTTAATTAAGTAAGATTTTGAAGAAAAAAATAATTATCTAACCAAAACCAAACCACAAATGAAAAAACAATACTATTTTATTTTCCTGTTACTAATGCTCTTTTCATTAGCGGGATTTTCCCAAACAGTCCAGAGGATTGAAGCTGAAAGTTATAATTTGAATTCAGGAGCAAAATCAGAAAATAATGCTGCACTTTCCGGAGGAAAAAATGTTGGGTACATTAAAAACAATACCTGGATTAGTTTCACCGCACATGTATTTGATCAATATGACACCAACATTAACATTGCAGCCGCCGGTGCAACCGGAGGAACTATTGAGTTTCGACTGGGTTCAGCAACAGGAACATTAATCGGAACTGCAACGGTTAGCGGTTCAGCCGGATTCAACGATTACAAAATGTTTTCGGCTGCCATTACACCCACAACCGGAACGCATGATTTGTATGTTGTCTTCAAACACCCGACAAATACAGGCTACTTATTCAATATAGATTATTTTGAAAAAGTAACTAATAATCCAGGCGCTGTTACTTATACTCTGGCGACAAATGTTAGTCCTTCATCATCGGAAACAGTTTCATTAAATCCGGCAGGCACCAATTTTAATGAAGGAACAGCCATTACGTTAACGGCAAATAAAAACTTCGGCTATAATTTTACAAGATGGATAGATGGCAACGGAGCTTTGGTTTCAACGGCAAATCCATATACTTTCAACATCACTTCAAATTCAACTATTGTTGCAGAATATACTCCGGTCGATACGTATACTTTGAGCGTAAACGTTAACGGAGCTTACGGTTTAGGGGATTATTCTATTTCTCCTGCCGGAAAAGATGGAGCTTTTTCTGTTTATGAAAAGGGAACAAATGTTACCATAACGGCTATAGAAAATGATATTATTAAATTCAGTAACTGGTCTGACGGATCAACGGCGTTAAGTACTACTGTCAATATGAATGAAAACAAAAGTATTACAGCTACATATGATAACGCAGCATTTATAGCAGGCTGGACCTTTAAAAATGATCAGTATGCTAACCCGAGGATAGCTGAATTATATGCGAATGTTGACAACAGACCACAGTTATCTGCTTATAATCTGACAGATAACGTTTTTGCTCCAAATGTGAGACTTTTAAACAGAGGCGGAAAAAATGGGGTAGGTGTATGGAATACCGTCAGAGGCGATTTTTTCTATTTTATGACTTCTTTTTCAACTGTTGGTTATAAAAACATAAACATTTCATCAGGACTGATTGGCTATTACTATGGCTGTGATGAATGGACTTTTCAATACTCTCTGGATGGTGTAAATTTCCAGAATATTTCGGCTCCGACAAGTATCAATACAAGTTCTGTTACCCCAATTGGAGGAATACTGCCTGTGGAAGCTGAAGGAAAAGTAAAAGTATTTATCAGATGGTTTCCTAATGTAAACGGGCCAAAACACGGAACTGCAACTGATGTAACGGCAACAGTTTTATCAAATGTCATGGTAAAAGCCGAAGAAGTTTTTGTTACAGATGCGACTTCACCTATATTGGTATCGACACTTCCTGCTGCCGCTTCAACTACTGTTGGCGCGAGTGGAAATATCATTCTTACTTATGATGAAAAAGTAAAGTCAGGCAGCGGAATGGCAACACTTAACGGGAAAAATCTAACTGCAGAATTTTTAAACAAAACCGTAAAATTCAGTTATTTCGGATTAGAGTATAACACACAATACACGTTTACCCTTCCTGAAGGTTTCATTACAGATTTATCAGGTAATAATGCGGCAGCCGTTAATCTGTCTTTCAAAACCATGGAAAAACCAATTCCTGCCAAACGTACTTTCGATTTGATTGTCGATGCGAATGCAACGGCAGATCAGGTTACTTCCGGTAAATATGTAAAAACTATAGCTGAAGCCTTTGCTAAAGCACCTTCTAATGCATCAACAAGATTCCTGGTACTGATTACGAACGGAACTTATAATCTGGGCGGTGATGGTACAAATCCGCAGGGAATCGTGCTGCAGCTTCCTTCAGGTAAAAATAATGTATCCTTGATTGCCCAGTCAAAAGACAAAGTTATTCTTCAGGGAAATCCGGGCTTGGGAATCAAGAATGCGGTTCTTTCGATTGAAGCTAATGATTTATACATGGAAAATATCACCATAGAGCATAAAGACGGGATCACAACATCTGGCCAAAGACCGGCACTAAATCCAGCTGGGGACCGAAATGTGTACAACGGAATCAGACTTCGAAGCAAACAGGATACACAGGTTACTGGCGGAAACAGAAGTTTTTATTATAAATCAACGATTGAAGGTGATGTTGACTTCATCTGCGGAGGAGGAACACACTGGTTTGAAGAATGTAAACTGGTTTCTGTAGCAAGCGGTTATATCGTCGCTCCAAATCATACTGCAGGTACATCATACGGATACATTTTTAATAATAACACCATTACTGCAGCTACAAGTTATTTTTTAGGACGTCCGTGGCAGAATGCACCAAAAGCAGTTTATTTAAACACCACCATGGTAAATGAACCCAATACACAAGGCTGGGCAAGCATGGGAACAGTGCCGGCACTTTTCGCAGAGTACAATAGTGTTAATGCTAGCGGAGTCGCCGTAAATACAGCTAACAGAACCAACATTTTTAACGTAAGCGGTGTTCCTCAGACAGGAAATTACAATCCGGTTTTAACCAAAGCACAGGCAGATGAATACACTATCGAAAATGTTTTGAGCGGTACTGACAAATGGGATCCCCGCCTCATAGTAGAACAAATTACAGCACCTTCGAACCTTGTTTTTTCAGGCAGCAACACGCTGAAATGGGACAATAACCCATATGCTATTTGTTATGTGGTGAGCAAAGACGGAAATATAATTAGCATTACAACCGATGCAACTTATGTAGATAATATTCCTGCTACGGGTATTCACGAATATGCTGTACAGGCAGTCAATGAATTTGGCGGACTCAGTGTTGTAAGTACTTTGAGCGCTACATTAGGGTTAGGAGACATAAAAGAATCCAAGGCAATAACAGCCTATCCAATACCAACAAATAACATTGTTAACCTGGCATTACCCGAAGAAACAGGAGACCTGAACTATGAAATTTATTCAATTCCGGGAAACAATGTAAAACAAGGCGTTCTGGCAGCACGATCAATAGATTTAAGCACGTTGACTTCCGGTGTTTACATTATTAGTATTAAAACTAAAGAAGGAGCTGTATACAAAGTGAAAGTAATCAAAAATTAGTAATCACACAGACTATTTAACCAAATAAACCAAAAATGAAAAAACAATATTTTATTTCCATGTTACTGATATTCTTTTCAGTACTAGGTTTTTCGCAGACCACTCAGCGGCTTGAAGCGGAAAATTTCACTACCTTCAATGGAGTGTCTATAGAAACCAATGCGGCGCTTTCCGGAGGTAAAAACATCGGGAATTGTAAAAATGGAAACTGGATTAGATTTGCAGGACATACCTTTAATCAATATGATACCCGTTTCGATATTGCAGCAGCCAGCAGAACGCAAACAGGATCACCTACAGTTGGAACTTTGGCCGGGACTGTTGAAATAAGAATAGACGGAACTAATGGTACCTTAATTGGTACAGCCAATATTAATACCACTGCTACGGGAAATTGGACGACTTATCAAATTGTTTCTGTTCCTATAGCTCAAACGACAGGCACACATGATTTATACTTTGTATTTAAACCTGTTACCGGAAATAATTATGTAGGCAATTTTGATTATTTTGAAAAAGTAACCGATAACGCTAATGTTTCTATCTATACCCTAACAACGAGTACAAACCCCGTTTCCGGAGGTATTATCACTTCTGCTACACCGGGAAGCCAGTTTGTTGAGGGGACTCAAATTACGCTGACAGCAACTCCAAACTTTGGTTATAACTTTGTAAGATGGGTTGATGGTAATGGAAACCCGGTCTCAACGGCTAATCCGGTTACTTTTGCTATTACATCAAATGTCACGTATACAGCAGAATTTAAAACGGCTAATACGTACACAATATCATATCAAAACTCAGTTGACGGATCGGCGTTAACAGGATTAACTCCAACGGTATATACAGAAGGAATTCCGATAACTCTTCCTGTTCCAAATGTGATGGGCTATACATTCTACGGATGGTCAATATCCTCGACGACACCAAATACCATTAAAAAAACAGAAACAACTACTACAGGAAATCAGGTTTTTTATGCCTTTTGGGGGACAACAGGAGCAAATGATAAAAGTACTCCTGCTTTTCCCGGCGCAGAAGGCTATGGCAAATATGTTACAGGCGGCCGTGGCGGAAAACTTATTTATGTTACCAACCTGAATGATTCAGGACCAGGTTCACTAAGGGATGCTGTAAATCAGTCAGGTCCAAGAATTGTTGCTTTTAAAGTATCGGGTAATATCAAACTGGAAAGCAGACTGAATATCAAAGATAATATTACTATCGCAGGACAAACCGCTCCGGGCGGAGGTATTACACTAAGGGATTATGATGTAAAAGTAGGAGGAAACAATGTTATTATTCGCTATTTACGTTTTAGAATGGGGGATGAAAAAAATGTAGAAGATGATGCAATGGGAGGACGTTTTCAAAAAGATATTATAGTAGATCACTGCTCGATGAGCTGGTCAACAGATGAATGCGTTTCATTTTATCAGAATGAAAATTTCACACTTCAATGGTGTATTATTTCAGAAAGTCTTCGAAATTCGGTTCACAATAAAGGTAATCATGGTTATGGTGGAGTATGGGGAGGAAGAAATGCTTCGTTTCATCACAATTTGCTTGCACATCATGACAGCCGTAATCCGAGATTGGGAGAATATGCAAATGATCCTTTTGCATTAACTGATTTAGTGGATATACGTAACAATGTGATATACAACTGGTGCGGAAACAGTTGTTACGGTGGAGATGCTATGAATGTGAATCTGGTAAATAATTACTGGAAGCCAGGGCCTGGAACGTCTAATTCTACTAAAGAACGTATTTTATCTACAGGAAGAAGCCTTGATGCAACATCACCATTGTACGGAATCTGGGGAAAATATTATGTAGACGGAAATTATGTAAACGGGTCTGCCAGGGCTACTCAGGACAACTGGACATACGGCGTATTTAGTCAGTTTCACGGAAGCCAGTTACCAGTTACTGAAGCTAATAAAGAAGAACTAAAAATTGAAACGCCACATGCCTTTGCAGAGATTACAACACATACTGCTGCAAAAGCGTATGAACTGGTTTTAGACCATGCTGGTGCCAATTTGTTCAGAGATACAGTTGATTTAAGAGCTGTTAACGATACAAGATCAGGTATCGCATCAATCATGAATGGAGGTAACGGAAGTACAAACGGATATATTGATACTCAGGCTGCTGCCGGTGGATGGCCCGTACTGCCAACCGAAACAGCACCTGTAGATACTGACGCAGATGGTATGCCCGATACGTGGGAAACAGAAAAAGGCTTGAATCCTTCAAATGCAGCTGATGGAAATTTAAAAACACTTGATGCAGGATATACAAATGTCGAAGTATACATCAATAGCATTGTAAAAGCAATTACAGATATTCAAAACGGAACACTGGGTGTGAATGAATATTCAAACAAAAGCAATTTGTTTTATGCTTATCCAACTGTAGGTAAGAATAAAATAACGCTGAAATCATTTGTAGATAATGACACCGTGTCATTCATTAGTGTTGCGGGACTTGTTATCAAGCAAATTGAAACAACCAGCCTTGAAACAGAGATTTCTGTAAACGATTTACCTCATGGACTTTATTTTATTAAAAGTTCAAAAACAGGACTGGTTACAAAAATAATCGTTCAGTAATTTTTAACAAGGATTATTATTAGTTTTCAAAAATGCTAATAATAATCCTTTTTTTTATTTCATGTTAAACTAATAGCTGTTTCTTTGCAAAAGATTTAATAAACCAAAAAATGAAATTAGTTAAACAAACCGTTTTCTCTCTGATTCTTTTTCTGAGTTTTCAAAGCCAGGCACAGAAAACAATTAATATTATTCCGAGAGATACTTCTTTTAATATATCCAATGAATATAAGAAGCAGCTTAAGTATTTTCCGCACATAAAAGCTGCCAAAGATATTTTGCCTGCAGGAGTTACTGAAAATAGGGAGCTTGTTTATACTACACTAAAAAACACGCCTTTTGGAGACAGGGATTTGCATTTGGATGTTTTTTCTCCAAAAAAAAACGGAAAATATCCAGCCCTTATTATGATTCATGGAGGAGGATGGAGATCCGGAGATAAGAAACTTCAGATTCCGATGGCACAAAAACTGGCAGCTAAGGGTATAGTTACCATCTGTGTTGAATACCAGCTTTCGCTGGAAGCTAAATATCCGGCAGCAGTTTACAATATAAAATCGGCTATAAGATGGGTAAGGGCAAATGCCGGAAAGTATAATATTGACCCCAATAAAATTGCTGTTTCCGGTTGTTCGGCAGGAGGACAGCTGGCAATGTTGGTTGGACTTACAAATGGCGTTGCATCAAAAGAAGGTGATCAGGGTAATTTAGGTTTTTCAAGCGAGGTACAGGCTATTGTGGATATTGACGGAGTTGTTGATTTTATGGCGCCCTCATCACTTAACTTAACCCGAAAACCCAATTCTCCGGACGTAGAATGGCTGGGAGGAACATTCTTTGAAAAACCGGAAGTATGGAAAGATGCTTCGGGTATTTTTTGGGCAAACGAAAAGTCGTGCCCCATATTATTTATTAACAGCGGGTTTTCAAGATTTCACGCGGGTCAGGACGAGCTGATCGGGATGATGAAAGAGTGGAACATTTATACCGAAGTGCATAAGTTTGATGAAAAAATTCATCCGTTTTGGCTATTTGAACCCTGGGTAGATCCTACGGTCAATTACATCTATGATTTTTTAATGAAAAATTTGAATAAATAATATGAAATCAAAATTTGTAATCGCTGTTTGTTGTCTTACAGCAAGTCTTATGATTATGGCTTTCACAACAAAAAAATCTAATATAACAACTCTTTATTTAATAGGGGATTCTACCATGGCTGATTATGCCAATAATTATGAACCGGGAAAAGATTACATGAAAACAAGGTATCCGGTTACAGGCTGGGGACAGGTTTTTCAACCTTTTTTTGCGAAAGACAGTTTAAAACAAATAAAGAATTTTATAAAAACAGACAGTGTTCGTGTTGATGATAGGGCAAGGGGAGGACGAAGTACTAGAACCTTTTTTCAGGAAGGGCGCTGGAGGGCCGTATATGAAAATCTTAAAAAAGGGGACATTGTTATGATGCAATTTGGGCATAATGACAGTGCAGCCGATAAAACAGAAAGATATGTAGATGTTAAAGGGTACAAAGAATTTTTAAGGCTTTTTGTTTCACAGGCAAGAGAAAAAGGAGCTTATCCAATTGTCCTTACACCGGTAGCCAGAAATTTTCCATGGAAAGAAAATGTTTTAAATGATGTTCACGGAGAATACGATAAAGCGCCAAAAGATGTTGCAGCTGAAATGAAAGTGCCCTTAATAGATTTGAATAAAGCTTCCAGGGAATTTTTTACAAAAAAAGGAAAAGATTTTGTTTCAGAAAATTACTTCATGAATTTACCCGCGGGAAAATATGAAGCTTATCCGGAAGGTCAAAAAGATAATACTCATTTCCAAACCAAAGGCGCTGTAGAAGTTGCGAGACTTGTTTTTGAAGGGATGAAGCAATTAAACTCTATTTCAAAAAAATAATAGGTGTAACAAAAGAAAACAAATACTTCCTTGGTATAATCTAAGTTATAGTATTATAAAACAAGGAAGTATAAAAATTGAATTAGGCATTTTCAGGTTGTGGTTCAGTCAGCGCCTCCAATTCAGACTTTATAACATCCTTATATTTTGCCAGCCCAATTGCTATTATAGGAATAGATAACTTGCTAACTACAGAACTGGCCTGATTTTTACCAATTTTCTTAAGGTATGAAGATAAAAGCAGAGAGCCAATCGCACCAAATAATATATAATTGGCGGGAACATCGGCAATTTTCTCTTCAATAAATTCCCTGATATCTTCCAGGTTCTCCTGATTAATTAAATTTTCCATAATTACTGTCTTTTAAAGATTATTTAAATTCTAATTTACAGATTTATGGGTGCTTGAATTTTATAGAATTGGAGAATTGACTTATATAATTATGAGAGATTTTGTGCAAATGAATTTAGTAATTTATGCCAAAACATTTTGAAAAATAACACTTGTATTAATTGGAGCCAGCATTAACAAAAGGTAAGGTAAATTTAAACGTACTGCCATTCCCTCCATTACTTTCTGCCCAGATTTTGCCTCTGTGGAGATGTATAAATTCACTGCATAGCAATAATCCCAGACCGCTTCCCGTTTCATTTTCTGTACCTTTTTGAATTACCTTCCTATTGATTTGGAATAATTTATCTTTTATGTCATCAGGGATCCCAATTCCGTTATCAGTGATAGAAATCTCTACTTTTCGATCTGTTTTTAACAGTCTTATTTCAACCTTGCCATTTTTATCAGTAAACTTGATGGCATTGTTCAGTAAATTACGTACAACAGTATCAATCATGTTTTTATCTGCCTCAACTTCTATAAGACCAGAGGGTTCAAATGAAAGCTGTATGTTTTTATTTAATGCAGCATTTTTGTTTAACTCGATATTTTCTTCAATCAGTGTATTTAATATTATCTTTTCAGGACTAAATGTAATCATTCCGGTTTGCACTCTCGACCATTCTAATAGATTTTCCAGTAATTTATAGCTGTTTTTATTTGATTGGTATAACATTTCAGAAATCTCCCTGATTTCTTCCCGACTGTACTTTTCTATATCTTCTGCCAATAATTCTGAAAGGGATGCTGCAGCACCGACCGGTCCTCGCAAATCATGTGAAATAATGGAAAAGAATTGATTTTTGTCGTCCAGAAGCTTCCGTATCTTATGATCCTGTTTTTCTTTTACCAGTAACAAAAAACCCACAATTCCAACAAGGGCTACCAGGAATAAACCAATACTATAAAAACTGTCCAGAGTATCGTTGGAAAAAAAAAGATTTGTAGGATGCATATACCTGTAAGCTGCACGTATTAGAATCAGAATCTCAAATAGTGCATAACAAAGCACATAGAAGGTCCTAAAAAAGTTTTTCTTTCCTTTTTCAGTAAAATAATGAATAATCGGGGGTAAATAAATGGCAAATATCCCAATGGCTCCAATTAAAACGCGGGTATTTATTGTACTCCCCAAAAACGTTCCAACATTGAAAACTATCACAGCAGCAAAAGTAATTGCCATCTGTAATCTGAAACGTTTTTTTGTGTTAGTTTTAAGAAGCGACAACATGGCTATCGTTTCATAACAGCAGGCGCAAAAAATCATGGAATTCGCAACATTGATGGAGAGAAAATCGTCGATGACATTCCTCAAAATAATCAATATCCATGCGACAGTCAGCAATAATTTTCCTACTCCAAACCATTTTAAGGTTTTTCTGTTATCAACAGTAGCATAGGAAAATGAATAACTGAAAATAAGTATGCAGGTAAAAAAATTGCCCCAAAAATAAAGTAAAAAAATAGTTTTTGGATCTACAAGTACAACTTCGGGCATTATTAACTTTTGGCTTTTAAGAAATGGATACCGCAAAGATACAAATTAAGCCTTAAAAATCCATAATATCACTGATTATGAAACCTTTTAGCGATCGATTGCTGAGGGCGCTTTCAGGGAATTCTCATAAAGATGTCTATTGAATGCTCAAAATCTGCACTTTTTTTAAGTTTTTCTTTTTGGATATCATTTTTAACCCACCTAATCTCCAAAAACTTTTTTTATTAATGCCCTTTTTGTTAAAATAAAAAACATCCGGTATTGGGTAATTTATTGTTTTATCTTCACATTCTACCTTGTACTTTATCATATCATAAAACAAACATTCTTTTTTGTTGGAATATATAATCCGCCCATTATCCCACCTGATTTTATTATGCATCGTTTTATAAAAGTAAGACTCAAAAAGCGCATTTATTCTTTTCTCCCTATGTGCTTTACAGACTACATAGGTCATACTTCTATGGTCCGGAAAATCAAACACTGTTACGCCGGGTGTCTGTAATTTATCAAACAAAAAGGCACATTCATCAAAACCTAAATATTCCGGAGAAGAAAATATTTTTTGATAATCCAGACTTTCCATAAATAAAGTCCGCATCAAATCATTATTGCGATACAAACAAAATGTCCCTGTTATAAAATTCTTATGTGCACTGACCAGATCGTATCCATTTAAAATGTTAGGTGTGATAAAAGCTCTGATGTCACCATAAACCATATCAATATCAGCATGTCCCCAAAAATCATATTTTTCAAGAATGTCCTGAAATAGCAAGCCATGTGCAGGTTTAAAATCACATAATTTATAAGGGTTATCAAAATTCAATTCAAAACCAAATTTTGTTGCCCCCATAATTTTCAATTCCTGTAATGATTTGTTTATTATAATTACGTTAGACGGCTTATTGGGAATTTCCTGTGTATTACCGGTAATAATTATGAAATCAATTGTTGGATTATGCATACACGATTTGACAAATAGGGGAAAATACCATGGGTAATCTCCGTACCAGCAGGTTACTAAAGCGATGGAGTGCTCTGTATTCATTTAATTATACTTTATATAAAAACTTTTTGTTAGCTATTGTGTTAGTCTTAAATTAAGTTCTGTTTTCAAATTTGTCATTGACTATTCTTGTTATTTCGTTACCTAATTTTCTGGCTTTTTCCGCATGTGAGCCGTTCATTTGAAATTTTAGAACAGGAGTTTTTTTGTCCTTTTCCTGAAGATAATGAGTAACCAGAATAAAATCAGAGCCTTTTGTTCCGACGCGTCTTATCTTAAGTATTTCTGTCTTCATTTCAATTTTCATATCTCTGCTTAGAGGAACGGTTGTTTTTTTTAAGTTGTGCCGAAATGTGAAAATATTATTTTCGATAATTATTCCATCCAGAACTTCTCTAACTAAAGTTAAAATGGATAAAAACACCAATAAAACTCCAATTACAATTCCTACGCCTTTTGAAATTGTGTCTGATGTTGTTGCAAAAGGTACAATTATAAAAAATAATCCTCCACAGAGAAAAAGAAATACACCCCAAATTGACTTATCGGTAAGCCGAAGTTTATGTTTTATACTTACAAATTGGTCATAAGCAATTATATTCAGGCTTGCCTGGTTTGCAATTTTTAAAATATCAGCATTTATCATTTGTCTATCTCTGTTTATAACTAAAATTAGGAACTAATATATGAATTTTGTTTGCTGTAAAAAGGAGGTTTAAATTAGCTCGTTACTTTCAGGATTTGGTTTTCTATAAAGATGAGATATTTTACATTTAGTTTAGCATTTAACTTAATATTAACAGCCTTAATGGTTAACCTGTAATAATTAAGGAAAATGTATTTATGATGAAAGTTTGATTATTAACAACATAAAGAAAATATTTATTTAAAATAAAAGTGCTGTTATAAAAAAAATGCCTTTTTTTGTAAGTGTTGATTATACAATTATCATTAGAACAAAATTATGAAGCAAATTTTGTTTAAATAGTAATAAAACAGATTGAATCAGTTTGATAACTAACCTTAAAAAACCAGCCTATGCGAAAATTATTAAAGTATTGCCTGACTATAGTTTTTTTCCAATCTTGTATAGCCTTCATCCATGCACAAAGTCCTGAAATCAAGGTAGACCTTAAGCAGGAAATTGCTCCTATGATGCCAGTTTGGGCGTGGTTTGGGTATGATGAACCCAATTATACTTACATGAAGGACGGCAAAAAGCTTCTTAGTGAAATTGCTGATTTAAGCCCGGTTCCTGTTTATGTCCGTACGCATAGCATGCTTGTATCAGGTGACGGGACAGCTGCCCTGAAATGGGGCTCAACTAATGCTTATACAGAAGACAGTAGCGGAAACCCAATATACAACTGGAAAATTGTGGACAGTATTTTTGATACTTATGTTTCGCGTGGTATGAAACCTTTGGCACAAATTGGTTTTATGCCTGAAGCATTGTCCACACATCCTGCGCCATACAGACATTACTGGAAGCCGGGTGATCCTTACACAGATATTATTACAGGATGGGCGTATCCGCCAAAAGATTATGATAAATGGAGAAATCTGGTGTATGAGTGGGTTAAGCATTCGGTTGAAAGATATGGCCAAAAAGAGGTAGAAAGCTGGTATTGGGAAGTCTGGAATGAACCAAACGGACACTACTGGAAAGGTACTCGCGAAGAATTTCTCAAAATGTATGATTATGCTGCAGACGGACTAAAAAAAGCATTGCCAACTGCAAAAATAGGAGGTATAAATATTGCCGGAACAAGAGGCAAGGGAGCTCAGGAATGGACTAATGACTTTATAAAGCATTGTATCAGTGGCGTCAATTACGCTACTGGCAAAACAGGTTCGCCTATGGATGCTATTCTTTTTCATGCAAAAGGATGGCCTAAACTAGTAGACGGAACAGTCCGAATGGATATGGCACCGCAATTAAATGATATCCAGACCGGATTCAAACTTACAATGTCATATCCGGAAACAAAAGATCTTCCGGTTATTATTGGCGAGTCGGACCCCGAAGGCTGTGCGGCCTGCGGAATGGCTACTAACCCTGAGAATGCGTATCGTAACGGTACTATGTATTCGAGTTATACTGCCGCTTCTTTTGCACGAAAATATATTTTAGCAGATCAGACAAAAGTTAATTTTCTGGGAGCTGTATCCTGGTCTTTCGAATTTGAAAATCAGCCCTGGTTTTATGGCTTCCGGGATCTGGCAACAAATGGAGTCGATAAACCTGTATTGAACGTTTTCCGGATGTTTGGGATGATGTCTGGCAAACGATTAAAGGCTATAAGTAATCGTATGTATCCAATAGAGGAAGTTTTAAAATCAAGTGTTCGGGGCGAACAGTCGGATATTGGGGCATTAGCAACTAAGGATAAAAAATCTGCTGCAATTATGGTCTGGAATTACCATGATATGGATAAGGCGGGCCCAACAGAAAATGTAAATGTTTCGATTGAAAATATTCCCGTTAAAAAGGCAACTCTTACTATTTATATGATTGACAAGGAAAACAGTAATTCTTACGAAGTCTGGAAAAAAATGGGTTCACCGCAAAATCCGACACCAAAACAAATCGACACATTAGAAAAATCCGGTAAGCTAAAATCAATATCTGCAGAAAAGATAAAAATATCAGACGCTAAAACAGTCGTTCCGTTAAAAATGGAACGTCAGGCTGTAGGTTTGATAAAGCTGGACTGGTAATATTGACAATAAACATACTTATAAAGCAATAATTAAAGTAATTTACTTTAAACAAAACAATTAAAGTATTTTACAGTTTACAAATTACATTTTACAAAAAACAGATAAAGCATGAAATTAATTCAAATTTTCGTTTTCGCAATAATGGCCGTACTCAACCCGCTTCAGGGTAATTCACAAACTGTTGCATTTAATAATCCAATTGCAGAACAGCGTGCTGATCCGTGGGTATATAAAACAGTAACCGGCGAATATTATTTAATTGCAACTGTTCCTGAATATGACCGAATTGTAATAAGAAAAGCCAATACCATAAACGGATTAAAAGAGGCTAAAGACAAAGAAGTCTGGCATAAACATGAAAAAGGAGTTATGGGGAGTCATATCTGGGCTCCAGAATTGCATTGGATAAACGGAAAATGGTATATTTATTTTGCTGCAGGAGAATCTGAAAACATTTGGAATATCCGTATTTGGGTATTGTCTAATCCTTCTGCTAATCCAATGGAAGGAAAATGGACAGAAGAAGGGCAATTAAAAACACAAAAAGAATCATTTTCTTTAGATGCCACTACGTTTGAACATAATGGCAAAAGATACATGATATGGGCACAGAATGTAAGGGGAGGAAATCACGGTACAGCTTTGGTTTTATCAGAAATGAAAAATCCGACCACTCTTACAGGTCCGGAAGTGATTCTAACCGAACCTGAATTTAGCTGGGAAAGAGAAAAGTACAACGTAAATGAAGGCCCTGCCGTAATTAAAAAGAACGGAAAAATATTTGTAACCTATTCTGCCAGCGCTACAAATCACAACTATTGCATGGGCATGTTATGGATTAATGAAAATAGTGATTTACTGGATAATGCGAACTGGCAAAAAGCTCCGGGACCTGTTTTTTATACCAATGAAGAATTAAAAAGATACGGACCGGGACATAATTCATTTACTACGAGTGAGGACGAAAAATCAACCATAATGATTTATCATGCCAGGGATTACAAAGAAATTCAGGGTCATGAATTATCAGATAAAAATCGTGCAACAAGAGCAAGAGTTATTGAATTTACAAAAAGTGGCTTTCCTGATTTTATGCAGAACAAAAAGGATTAGAGAAATGATTTATAATGATTGGCATAATTGAGAGATAATAATTAAAATTTTTATCTATAATTCAAAATTGCAAAAACAAAAAAAAAATAAGATTTTACCTAAAAATAACAGGCTTTATACCAAATTCATTGTCATATTCACATGATTTTATGGTATTAGGTTGTTTTAAGATATATTTGCAACATGAGCACTAAGAGAATCACCATATACGATTTAGCAAAGGAACTTGGACTTTCTGTGTCTTATGTTTCCAAAGCCCTCAATGGCAAACCAGGGGTAAAGGAAGAGGTAAGACAAGTTGTCTTAAAAAAAGCTGCAGAAATTAATTTTAAACATAATACGCAGGCTGCAAATCTTAGACGTGGTTCCTCAAGAACCCTTGGTGTGATTGTACCTCAGATTAATCAAAGTTTTTTTTCGGATGCTATTTCCGGAATTGAAAAAGCATGTACAGAAAACAAGCACAATCTGATTATCTGCCAGTCCCATGAAAAATCAGATGTGGAAGAAACAGCAATTGAGACACTGATTCATCAAAATGTTGATTGTATTTTAATTTCCCTTTCAAAAGAAACGCAATCTGCCAAAGTTTTAGAGCAGGTTTTAGAACATAAAATCAATGTTGTGCAGTTTGACCGCTGTGATGAAAATTTTCCCGGTCACAGGGTTTTAAATGATAACAAACATGCAACTTATAAAGCTGCAAAAAGCATGATCGACGAAGGCTACCAAAAGCTTGCGTTTATTGGCGGTCCTTTGCATATGGACTTATACATGAATCGAAAGGAAGGTTTTATCAAAGCAATTAGTGAAGCCGGAATGGACATTCCTGACTCTTTTATTGTGGATGGTAATATTAGTAAAGAAAATGCATTTCAGACAGCTATGAAACTTCTTGCGTTGCCTGAACCTCCTGATGCATTTCTTGCCATTTCAGATTTACAGGCTTTGGGAATAATAATGGCGATATCCGAATCAGGTTTAAAAATTCCGGATGACGTAGGTGTTTTTGGATATGCGAATGAACCTTTTACAGAAATAATCTCACCATCAATATCTTCAGTAGATCAGAATAGTGAAAAAATAGGGTATCAGGCTGCTATGGTTTATTTCGACTACATTCTGAAAAATAAGGAAAGTGATGAAATTATCACTAAAATAATTGAATCTGATCTTATTATCCGGAACAGTTCAAAAAGAAGTGCTGTAGCAGTAAGCTTATAATAGCTAAATACTTTTATTTAGAATACGAATTGATATCAATTATTTTTTGTACACTTCCAGTAAAAGTTTCTGTGTCTTTTATTTCCTGTTTAATTAATTCATCGTAATCTATTAATTTAAAACGTTCTATCATATCTTTTTTAAGATACTTTATCATCGAATCAATACTTCTGGTATCACTTGGATACTGCCTTTTTAATTCACGCTGTTTACTTTGAAGATAGTCTAATGTCTTTCTGAGTCTTTGGAGGTTTACTTTGTCCAATCCCTTTTCGTTTTAAGTTTAAAAAAATAATACGTAATCCTGAATTCGTCTGAATGCTAAATATCGTTAATATCCATATTTAACCATATGAAATTTGAGGATTTTGATTTTAATGGTTCTTATGTAATTTTCAAAATAAATTATACAATTTCTATCTACAGCAAAAAAAATTACTATAATAAGTGCCATGGATATATTATAATTCTGTTACATAATATTGAAACATTTTATTGCTGCTTTTTTATTTTATTTGGATTAAGTTATTTTTTTCACTTAATCAGAACAGCTATGAAAATACCAAAAGAAATACTTAATGGAATTTATATATTTTTAGGAATTGCGTTATTCTTCCTGCTACTTGAAGTTTTAAATCTGGCACATTTATTTTACCTTCGTTTACTAAATGTTCTTTTCATTTTTTATGGAGTGAACAGAACATTAAAACAGAATCTTGCTGAAGGGCAGAGAAGTTTTTTACCCAATGCTATTTCAGCAATGGTTACTTCGTTTACAGGGGTTGTATTAAGTGTTGCAGCATTACTAATCTATAGTTATGCCAGAGGAGGTGATGCTTATGTCAAATCATTATCAGAAGCTTTTATGTTTGGAGGGGATCCTTCTGTTCCGGTATATACACTTTGCCTGCTTTTTGAAGGAAGTGCATCCTGCATAATTGTGACTTTATTGCTAATGTTGTATTGGAACAATAAGTACAAAGCAGATTAATTTGGCAATTAAATTTGTAAATAAACACTAATATATTAAAACACAAAACCTGATATTCTGTAAAAACTAATAATAATTGTGTAAGAATATAATATTGTCAAAGCCTAAATTTGAGAATATTTAGTATTAATAAAACAAATGTTATTATGAAAACACTTATCAAAACCAAAATTGCCTTGTTAGTTCTTGTAGCCGGATTGTCATTTTCATGTAAAAAAGCAGATACTGTACCGGCTGATGCAACTTACGACTCAACCGCAGTAACTGTTGATTCTACAGCTATAGATACCACAAGTGTACCTCAGGATACAACTACGGTACCAACGGATACAGCAGCTACAGCCGTACCAAAGCAATAAAAAGATTTAAAGAAAATAGATTTAAAAATCTATTATTGATCATTACTTTATTATTGGTTATTGATTCAGAAGCCTGCAGTATTGATTATTGCAGGTTTTTCTGTTATGTACTATTTATTGAGTTCACAACAAAACATTACTTGAATTCATTAATTTCAATCCAAACTGGTGCATGGTCACTGGTTTTTTCCCAGCCACGTACATGGCGGTCAACGCCACCAGATATTAGCTTTTTGGCTACTTGCGGACTTAAAAGAAAATGATCGATCCGTAGCCCGGCGTTTCTTTCGTAAGCTTTTCTGAAATAATCCCAAAAAGTATAGATTTTTTCATTGGGGTACAAGGTACGGATTGCATCCGTCCATCCCTGCGAAATAATACCAGCAAATGCTTCTCGTACTTCAGTCCTGAAAAGCGCATCATTTACCCATTTCTCGGGTTTATATACATCCAGTTCTGTAGGCATTACATTAAAATCACCTATCAATAGTACAGGTATTTTTAAGCTAAGTAAGGTTTCAGCCCGATCAGAAAGTCTTTGAAACCAATTTAGTTTATATTCGAATTTAGGTCCAGGTGCCGGATTGCCATTTGGAAGATAGAGACAGACAATCACAACACCATTGATAAGAGCTTCAATATAACGGCTCTGAACATCGTCCTGATTTCCTGGAAGTACACGGGTAATCTCTTCAATTTCAAGGTTGCGGGCCAGGATTGCCACTCCGTTCCATTGCTTTTGGCCATGCCATATCGCATTATAACCTGCATCCTGGATTGCTTTTAACGGAAATTTATCCTGTGGTGCTTTCAGCTCCTGCAGACATACAATATCAGGTTCAGCTTCTTTAAGCCATTGAAGCAGGACATTTAAACGGCCATTGACTCCATTTACATTATAAGTAGCTATTTTCATTTGGAACTCTTCTTAGTCCAATTGAACTTATTTCACTATTTTTTGCAGGACATTCCAAAGTTGAAGTAGAAGTAGTAGTATCAGGCAAGTCATCCCAATGCCCCCAATCTCCTCTGTAGGCTTTTCGATAAATAAAATCAATATTATCGGCTAAACAAATCTGGCTGTGTAATGAATCGGTGCTGTAGGCTGTGCTATTGTAAGTGTTTGAGTTTTCCATGATTGTGTTTTTTAGATAAGGTCAAAAGTACAGCTATTAATTCCTTTTGTCTTATATAAAAACACTCAGGTGTTATGTAATTTACATGTTTATAATAGTATAAAGATAAAATTCTATAAACCATACTTAAAATCATCCTCATCAAAAGATATCGAAACATTTTTAACGTCCTTCTTTTGATACTGTTTATTAAAAACTTTTCCCGGATATTTTGCTGCATATTTATGGATCAGATGCATAATATACTGATTACTTTTATAAGGAGTTACATACTCTTTTAATTCAGAAGGTTCAGTAAATCCAATATCTGATGTAACATACCCCATTCCGTAAAAATGTCCGTTCTCAACCCAAATACAGCTTCGTTCATTGACAGACCTGCCTTTATCAATAATAGCAAAACTGGATCTGCTGCTTAGCAAAAAATCAATTGCACTTTCTATTTTTTCATTATGGTGTTCAACTTCAGGCAAAGCTTTACTATCATTATTGGAAAAAATTTCGCCAACTGCAGTGATACCATACCTGCAAAACCGATTATCAATGTCAAACTGCTGCTTCAGGCTGATGAGCATGTTTATACCTTCATGAACCGTATTAAAATGTTCGACGCAGGTCTGAAACTTGTTTAATTTACCGGTCACTAAATATTTATATCCGCTGCGGGCTTCATACTGATAAAGTCCGTATTTGGGTTCAAAACGTTTGAGTGCCCTGTTGTAAACCGGCCAGAGTTTTTTTATTTCGGAACATTCCAACAGTAAGGCCATGAGTTCAGTCGCACATATTTCAAAGGATACCGAATAAATATCCCGTAGAAAATGCTGTCGCTGAGGCGTTATTTTATGACCGCTGAAATGAGAAGCCACACGTTTTTTCAAATTAACTGCTTTTCCAACATAAATCACTTTGTTAACCTCATTATAAAAATAATATACGCCTGGTTTTTCCGGTAAAGCTTCAAAATCTTCGGGAGGCAGGTTAGGAGGCAGGCGCTGGTCCTGCGCTGTATTCTTGACCATTTTTTTTATATGAGCTTCAGTATCCCATTCTAATAATCTGGAAAATAATATTGCTGTAGCATCAGCATCACCACCGGCACGATGCTGGTTTAGTAATGGAATTTCCAATGACTGGCAAAGTTTTCCCAGACTGTACGATTTAAATCCGGGTCTGATTTTCCTTGCAGCACGAACAGTGCATAGTTTTCTTGCTGTCCATTTAAAGCCGGCTTTTTGAAGTTCATGGCGAACAAAAGAATAATCAAAATTGACATTATGGGCAACAAATATGCGATCGGTAAGCATTTCCAGTACCTTTTCTGAAATATCATCAAAGATTGGGGCATCACGCACCATATCGTTGTTGATACCCGTGAGTGCAAAAATAGGGGCGGGGATTTCCTTTTGCGGATTTACGAGTGTTTCAAAACGATCTGTTATGCTTTTACCATTATGAATAATAATAGCAATTTCAGTAATACGGCTGCCACTGGCATTACCGCCTGTGGTTTCGATATCTACTATGGCGTATTCGGTCTCTTTCATCTTCTATCTTCATCAGAATCTTATACTTCCGATAAATGCAAAATTAAAAGAGATGAGGATTATTTTGATATAGTTGTGGTTCTAAATTGTAACAAAACTTATTTTCTCACCTGTAAAATCAAGTGGCGTATAAATCAAATGTGCAACGCCTGAGCAGCCTTAGAAAAAAACCACAAGAATCGATAGAAGATTAACGAAAACCGATTATATGGAATAATTATAGAACTGTATCCGGAATAGAATCTCAACCAATAGGTTCATTTTCTAAACTCTTTCCTATCGTAATAAAAATAAGCCTTCCCCATTTTACATGAGTAGGCTTATTTTTTACCGTTCTTATTTAGTCAGGTTTCGCATAATTATTCGGTTAAGGCTAATCTATTTTATAACCGTCATCAGCAAATGTTTCAGGTTCCTTAATTTCTTCCTGATCGTAATTTTCCTCTTCTTCATTTTCTTTTGGATCTTCCTCTGGTTCATCATTTTCATCAAAATCATTTTCAAAATCATCAAGATCAAGTGCGTTCGAGAATGCTGTATCCAGATTTTCATTTTCGGTAGGTTCAGCAGTTTCTTCTTCGTTGTTTTCCTGTTCGTATTGATCAATGTAGCTTTGATTGTCCTGATTGTCCGGGTTAAAATTATAATCTTCCTGATTGTAATTTCTTTCGTTATCTGTTGTCATAATCGTATTTTTTTTCTTTAATGATTTTCAAATGCTGACTTTGTCAAGTTTTCAGCTTTCTTAAAATTAAGCATGGAAACCCTGTGTTTTCTTATAGATTTCTTTTAATTCCTTATCTAATTATCATGAGATATTTAACTGCGCAGCTTGCCGTATGTATTGCCGGTTATTAAAAAATACGCTACCTTTCATTGTTATTACTATTCATTATTTCTATCCGATTTATGCAGTACTTTTTCTTTGTCCTTTCTATTATATTGGTAATTATTACTTTTATTCCACTCATTAAAAATGAATACTGGATATTCCGGGTTTGCGATTATCCAAGGCTTCAGAAACTGGTTCTTACTACTATCTGCATTGTATTTCTTGCATTTTACAGCAGTGGAAAGGAGTATGATTTTAATGATTTGCTTTTGCTTATCATGGTGGTAAACGCGTGCTATCTTTTAAAACAAATACTGCCTTTTACAGGACTGGGAAAAAAACACGTGCAGCGCATTACTACTGAAATACCCGAAAACGGATTCAGTGTCATGATTAGTAATGTGTATCAGTTTAATACCAATTACAAAGGCTGTCTGGAAGAAATCAGCAAAGCAAATCCGGATGTAGTGCTTTTACTGGAAACGCCTGCTGTCTGGGAAAAAGAAACGAACTCACTCGAAGAACATTTTCCGTTTTATAAAAAAGTACCTTTAGAAAATACGTATGGTATGTTGTTGTATTCTAAACTACAACTTCGAGATACCGAAGTAAAATACCTGGTCGAAAACGACATTCCTTCTATCCATACCCAAATTATTTTGCCGGGCGGACAAGCTGTTCAAATGTATGCCGTACATCCGGAACCGCCTGTTCCTATGGAAAATCCAACTTCGAAAGAGCGGGATAAGGAACTTTTATTAGTCGCCGATCTGGCCAAAGATTCAGACTTGCCCGTAATTGTGATTGGTGATCTGAATGATGTGGCGTGGAGTTACACCACCGAGCTTTTCCTGAAAATGAGCGGACTTCTCGATCCAAGAAGGGGCAGAGGCTTCTACAATTCTTTTCATGCCCATTATCCTTTTCTGAGGTTTCCTTTGGATCATGCTTTTATTTCGACACATTTAAAAATCAGGGAAATGAAAAGGCTTCACAATTTTGGTTCGGATCATTTTCCTATTTTCATCAGCCTGCAATATGAAGCGGCAGCCGAATTAGAACAGGATGAAATGCAGCCGGATAGCGAGGATATAGCTATCGCAGAAGAGAAAAAAGGGGCAAATTAAACCCCAAAATATTGGCTATAAAACAATAAAATCTGCCTAAGAAGATTTTATTGTTTTTTCTATCAGTATAAGCTTATCGCTTAAATTTCTAGTAACTCTAAATTCCTATACAATATAAAATTTAGATGTACTAGCTATTGGTAGCAGCGCTTCCGGAACTTCCTGCGCCACCAGAATTATTATTGCCGCCTTCTTCCTCATAACGATTCGGATCTGTTCCATCCTCATCGCGCTGGTCGTCCCAGTCTCCGGTGTTGGCTTCCTCACGATCATCATTGTTTTGTGCCTGGGCAAGCTGTGCGTGATAAGGGCATTTTGCTAAATCTTCGCTGGTGTAATTATTCGAATTTTCCATGATTTAAAATTTTAAGTTTAATAATCTTAAAAGTAGGTCAATGAAACGTTTCTATTTTATATCAAATGATAGATTTCTTACTAAATTAGCACTAGTAACCTTTTACGCTATTCGTCAGTTCGAGTATTTTTGTGTAGAGAAACGGAACAAAAGATGTATCGAGAACCGTTCTTAGGATAATTTTTTTCTCGGAATTACGAGCGAGGTTTAGGCAAATTACTGTCATACATCACAATGGTTCCTGCCACAGCAACGTTCAAACTTTTCCCAGATTTGAATTTTACCAGATGATGGCATTTTTCCATTGTTTTTTTTAGGCAAACCATGATCTTCTGCGCCTAACAGGTACACACAGCGTCTGGGATGCTCAAAGGTATCTAAGTCTGAAGCACTTTCATGTAATTCCACACCCACCAATCGCGCTCCTTTGGGTAAGTTTTCAAAAAAAGCTTCAAAATTCTCATAATGAAAATACGGAATCGCCTTTACCGCATCATGCCTATCTCAAGCTTGTTTGGCATATCTATTTCCGATGGTAAATATAAAAGTTGCCCCTAAGTTTTGAGCCGACCGCCACAAAACACCCAAATTTTCAGGCGTTTTACCATTGTGAATGCCGATGCCAAAGTATTCATTTGTAAAATTATCATTCATGGTGCAAAAGTACGAAGTGTATGTGTGTTGGGCAATTTTTTTTGATGGATGAGAAAGATAGATTTATTGTTAGTTTAAGATGTATTCGTTGCAAACAAATGTCTGAAATTTAAGCTAAATAGTATGATTAAGTTTGTCGTTTTAATCCCCTAGTCAACAGGAGATAAATTTATTTTTACAAACGTGTAGAGTTATGATAGTATTGCAATTACAAAAAAACATCGAATATTAATTCCCTGATATTCCATTAACAAAAGTATCTACAAAGCCTAAAATCTTATTTAAAATACGGTCACCAATTTCTTTTGATTTCAACACGCTGGGTCTTCCTTCTAATCGAAGTGCTAAAATTTCTTTTCGAAGAGGTTCACGTTCTGTAAAAAGATAGTTTTCAATTAACCTTTCCGTTTTTTCTTCAGATAGATTTTCTGTCTTAATCATTTGCTGGAGTGCTTTTTTCTGCTCGACATTCCAAAATTTTTCAAATTCTTCCGGAATTGTATCAGTATCTTCAATATGTGGCAAGCTTTCCTGAATAAATTTCTCGATCAATTCTCTTTTACTTCTTAGTGATACCTCGGTATTTAATAAATTGAAAATATCTTTTTCAATGCTTTCTTTGTCTTTTGTACTTTCTTTTGACTGGAATTTAATTAATAACTGAAGTATATACGTTACGTTTATAGTATCACGTCTTATCAACTCTAATTCAAAATCAATATCATTTAAAATAGATGTTTTTTCAGGTGAAGGGTCGGAACCAATTTTCTCTTTCAAATCCAGATACTTGCTGGTATAATCAGCAAAAAGCTGTTCTTCTATCTGTAAATCATCCCAGGTGAATTCAGTATAATGACTCATTTTCTTATGCAAACGCATTAAAGCACGGAAAGCCAAAATAAACTTTAATTGATCTTCCTCCGAATATAAACGGTCTACACTGCTTACTTGTGGAACAATTTCTAATAACTTTTGTGTTACTTCGTTAAACTTTTCAACGTAAACTTCATACGGTTCAACAATAATTTCATCAATAGCTTCTTTGTTACTGAATAAAGCGATGGCTTCGTCTGTTTTATCTTTTAGGTTTCGGAAACATACGATATTTCCCTGTGTTTTATTCTTGTCTAAAATACGGTTGGTACGACTAAAAGCTTGTATAAGTCCATGATATTTCAGGTTTTTATCTACATATAACGTATTTAAAAATTTGCTGTCAAATCCTGTCAGAAACATATTAGCTACCAAAAGAATGTCTGTCTCGTTTTGCTTGGATTTTTTCGCTACTGCATTGTAATAATTGTAGAACCCTTCTGTGTCTTTAATATTATGTTTTTCACCAAACAGTTCATTATAATCATCCACATAATTTTCCAGAAGTTCTCTACGATGAGGCTTAGAATTACCATATTGTGCTCGTGGTTCAGCCGCCATGTCTAATTGAGAATAAACACCATCTTCCATTTCATCTTCGTTTTGAGCAAAGCTAAAAATAGTGGTCACCTTTAAGTTGTGTTCTCCGTTTTGTTTTTTACGTTTTAAAATCTCATAGTATTGAATCACTGAATCAATATCCTGAACACACATCATCGCACAAAATTTTCTATTTTGGGTTTTCTGGTCGTGGTATTGAATGATGTAATCTACAATCGCTTCTTTACGTTTGGGAGCTTCATATACTTCGGTTTCATTGATTTGTTCCACTTTTAAATCAATAATATGTTCTTTTTGTTTAAAAGTTTGAATATATTCTACAGCGAATTTTAAAACATTTTCATCACGAATAGCATCGGTAATTACATATTTGTGAAGGCATTTTCCAAATAAACTTGCTGTTGTTTTTTCTCCGTCAGCATTCTCTGCTAAAATTGGTGTACCGGTAAAACCAAACAGTTGAATATTACTAAAATTATTGACAATATTTTTATGTGTATCTCCAAATTGTGAGCGATGGCATTCATCAAAAATAAAAACCATTCTTTCGTTCTGAATAGACTTCATTTTTAATAAATTCCTCCCAGAAATTGTATTATTTAATTTTTGAATAGTAGTAACAATTATGCTAACATTTGGATCGTTGAATTTCCTGATTAAATCCTCTGTATTTGTTGCCGAACTTACTGAACCTTTACTAAATTTTTCATATTCCTGATTAGTCTGATAATCCAGATCTTTTCTGTCAACCACAAAAACAACTTTTTTTATGGCTGGAATTTTAGATAAAATCTGACTGGCTTTAAAGCTGGTTAAGGTTTTACCACTTCCTGTGGTATGCCAGATATACCCATTCTTTTCGATATTGTAGCCATTCAGTATTTCGTTTTCTTTGACCTTTTTAATAATGCTTTCTACTGCATAATATTGATAAGGACGAAGTACCATCAGTGTTTTTGCAGTTTCATTCAGCACAATGTATTTACAGATCATTTTACTGATGTGGCACGGTTCTAAAAAAGAGTCGGTAAAACCATTCAGAATATTATTTAAGGGATTATTTTGCTCGTCTGTCCAATGGAATGTTTGCAAAAACTCCTGCTTGTTTGAACCAAAATTGCTAAAATATTTAGTGTTTACTCCATTACTGATGATAAATAACTGCACAAAGTGAAACAAACCTTTTCCGGCACCAAAACTATGTTTTTGATAGCGGTTGATTTGATTAAACGCTTCCTTCATTTCCAAACCTCTACGTTTGAGTTCGATTTGTACCAAAGGCAATCCATTAATTAACAACGTGACATCATAACGGTTTTCATACTTTCCTTCTTGTGTAATTTGATTGGTTACCTGATATTGATTCTGACACCAATGTTCAATATTCAGAAATTCAAAATATAGGTTGTCGCCATTATCCCGGATAATATGATGCTTCTTTTCGCGTAATATTTTGGCTTTTTCAAATACAGAACCTTTGTTGAGTATGTTCAGGACTTTTTCAAATTCGCTATTGCTAAATTGTATATTGTTGTGCTTCTCTAATTGTATTTTCAGGTTTGCCAGTAATGCTTTTTCATCAGCAATAACAGCATATTTATACCCTAATTTTTGTAATTGGGCAACGAGTTGTTCTTCTAAAATTTGTTCGGACTGCTTACTCATTTCTTATGGTTTAATTTGTCATTTTCCCACATCGTCGGATTTCGTATAATGTAATCCGCAATTCTTTGATATTCAAAATCATTTCTGATAATGTGATCGTGGTAATTGGGTTGAAAAAAATGATTTTGTTTGTTGTATTTTGGTATTGATAAATGATGTTCGTCAATAAAATCATCAATTTTGGTGTTTACTGCCGATTTGAATCCTGCAATAAACGATGAAATGGATTTGGGTAATCGGACGGGACGATTTGGTTTTATGGATTGCAATTGTTGAACCACACCATTGGGTTGTAAAACCGTACGGTTGGGTAGAACCGCACGGCCGTGCGGTTCTACGTCGTACCCGTGCGGTTCATTGTTCCCGTGCGATTTTACGGTATCAATCAGGCTGTTTGATCCATTGCCGGGATGACATATTTCCACAATCATATGCAAATGGTTGGGCATGATGATATATTCGTTTAAAAATAATTCATTCCGAATTTCAAATGATTTTAAAAATTCATTTTCTACAATTTTGCCCATTTCGGATAATTTTATTTGCCCGGTGACAATATCACCCAAAATGCATTCCCTGTTTTGGGTAACAATGGTAAGAAAATACAAGGCGTTTGAAGAATAATCCCAATTACGTAATCGATGTGAGCCTATTTTATATTTATTCTTGTATTTATCCATTTCAAAATGATAGTCTACGAAAGTAATAAATTATATAAACCCTGACATCATTTATCTTACAAATCCTGCTTCAAATCATTATCTTAATCCTTTAAACATTTGTTCGATAGCTTTTTTCTTCTGTTCCATATTGGGGTGGACATACAAGTTTAATGTTGTACTAATATTAGAATGCCCTAAGAGTACACTCACCGTTTTATAATCACAATTGCTTTCAATACATCGGGTTGCGAAGCTGTGTCTTAATCCGTGAAACTTCAATTCCGGCATATTCAATTCTTTCATCAGGTTTTTATAGTAACTTCGATATGTTCTGGGCTCAGTTGGTTTGGCATCGTTTGTTAAAACAAAAAACGAAGGATTCACAATCTTTTTAAATGGTTTTAATATCCGTAATAAATCTTTACTAATTGGGATTTCACGAATCGAATTTTTAGTTTTCGGTGTGTCCAAAATCAATTCCGTTCTGCGGGTTCCGTCTTCTATGACATAGATCCGTTGGATTGTTCGGTTGACACCTATAATTCCATTATCTGTATCAACATCTTCCCATCTTAAAGCGCATATTTCCCCAATACGCATACCTGCGCTTAAGCAGATGTAAACACCCAAATTGCGAAATGTAAAATGCTCCTGTATATAATTCATTATTTTTTTCTGATTGGCTCTGCTAAGCACTTCGATAGTATGCTTTTCACGTTCTGTAGGGAATTGTATGTCGAAAGGTGTATATTGTAGCCATTTATTTTTTGCACCGAATTTTAAAACCATTTTTAGGACAATTAAAATGTCCTTTATTGTTTTATGGCTTAAACCTGTTTCCAGTTTTTGGAATACGAAACGCTGTACATGAGCTTCTTCAATAGCATATTTATTACCAAAAACAGGCAATAAATGATTCTCGATTAAGAGCGTATAAGCCGAGAAACTTGATTTTTTCACATACTGCTTCTTGTCTTTTTTCCATAGATTAATAACTTCTAAAAGTTGTTTTTGTTCATTCATTATAATACAATTTTTGTTAAATCTCAAAGAAACACAATTAAAGTTTTACAAACATTAAGGATGGCAGTTACTTAATGTTCCTAATTTGAGATTTCCGGGGTTTGAAGGGGAATGGGAAACTAACAAGTTGGGTAATATTTTAACCGTTGCTAGTGGGAGAGATTATAAGCACTTAGTGCAAGGTAGTATTCCTGTATATGGAACAGGAGGATATATGACTTCTGTTGATAGTTATTTGTATGATGGAGAAACTGTTTGTATTGGAAGAAAAGGGACGATTAATAAACCATTTTACTTTAATGGAAAGTTCTGGACGGTCGACACCCTTTTTTATACACATTCCTTTAAAAAAGTATTGCCTAAATTTGTTTATCATATATTTGAGCAGATAAATTGGTTAAAATATAATGAAGCGTCAGGAGTTCCAAGTCTATCTAAATCTACTATTGATAATATTGATGTTAACATTTCAAGTTTAAACGAACAACTAAAAATTTCGTCTTTTATTTCACTCATAGATGAGAGAATCGAAACCCAAAACAAAATAATTGAACAATTAGAAACCTTAATTAAAACTGTAAGTGAAAAGCTATTTTCTCAAAAACTACGGTTTGAAGGGTTTTGTGATAATTGGCAAGAAAAAAAATTAGGAGATATCGGAATGACTTACAATGGACTTTCTGGTAAAAGCAAGGATGACTTTGGAAGCGGTAAAAAATATATTCAATACAAGCAAATTTTTGACAAATTGGAAATAGATGTAAAAAAGTGTGGATTAGTAAATGTGAATGATAATGAAAATCAAAATCAAGTAGAATATGGCGATGTATTTTTTACAATTTCTTCGGAAACGTCACGAGAAATAGGAATGAGTTCAGTATTGTTGGAAAAGGTTGAAGATGTATATCTTAATAGTTTTTGTTTTGGGTATAGAATTTTTTCGTTTGAAATACTTGCGCCTGAGTTTGCTAAATTTTTTTTTAGAAGTGATTGCGTTAGAAATTCGATAATAAAATTAGCACAAGGAAGCACTAGATTTAACATGTCTAAAATAGAACTTCTAAAATTAAAAATTATTGTTCCTTCTATTGAAGAACAAAACAAAATAGCTAATTTTCTATCATCTATAGATACCAAAATTGATATTGAGAATCAGCTATTGCAAAAATTGGAAGAGCAGAAAAAGTTTTTGTTACACCAAATATTTGTCTAGAAATTTATATAAACATTTCGTGCAATAGGTATTTCTTCTGCTTTTCAAACTGTTCTAAAATCGCTTTTTCAGTTTGGATCTTTTTGTCAATTTTAGATAAAAAAGAAGCTATTCGTTTTTGCTCTTCTATTGAAGGAAGATTAATTTCAATATTAAAAAAATCTGAAACTCCTACATTTAAAAGACCATGATTTCGAGCACCTTCCTGTGCTATTTTTTCTATTTCTATATTTTGAATTCCTGATTCAAAATACTGTTCCATAAAATGTACATTTATCAATCCATTAAACCGAAAGCAAATGTATAATGTTGAAACAATTCCCTTGTCATATTTTTTTAGCCTTTTTATTGCTCCCATTGGATAACCTTTAGAATAACTCTTGTTATAAGCAAAATCATTTTGTTTTAAAAGATAGTATCCCGAAACATTTTTAGCTGAAACAGACTTGTTAAAAAAATCCAGTTGACTAATTAGCCCAAGTTGTGCAGAGATAGTCAAAACATTTTGATTGTTTTCAATATTCTTACATAAAACTCGATCTGAAATATCTCTCAATTTATACACTTTCCATTGAGAAAATTCATTTCCCAATTCGTGTTTGAATCTTATTTTTTGTTTGAATATTTGATTTCGAAAATTTTGGATTAAGGTTTCTAATTGTTCAATTATTTTGTTTTGGGTTGATATTCTCTCGTCAATCAAAGATAAAAATGAAGCTATTTTGTATTGCTCATCTGGAATAGGTATAGATAGTTTAATACCTTTAATACTTTCAAAGTTCAAACCTTCTCGACCACTCCCTGTTTGCAAGCTATTAAATATTGTTTGTCCTTTACTTGAAGAAAATATAGGTTGAATAAACCTTGGATTGGACTGTTTATTTAATCTTATAATACAAACATGTTGATTAACATTTCCTATTTTAAAATCATTCGGAACTACACAACTGCGTCCCAATGATGCACCAGTTATATTAAGAAGTATGTCATTAGGATTAACAATACTATTTTTCATTTGATTATTTACCGATTCTGGAATAAATGTCGAATTTTCTAGCTCTAAATTGTCATTATTGACATTCTGACTACGGATAAAAAGTACACCTTCCTTTGTATATACAGCCTCACCGCCTAATGGTGTCTTCCCGCTATTTACTTTATCAGCTATATTTTTTAACTTCTTCACTTCCCATTCTCCTTCAAACCCCGGAAATCTCAAATTAGGAACGTTACTTACTTTTAATTTTTTATTCGCCATCTTGATAATTCAATTTTCGTTAGTAAAAACATTAAGGATATTAAAAGTTAAAAAACAAGGCCTAATTCCTTGAAATAAAAGTCAATTTCCTTGTCTAGCTCAGCTCGTTTGGCTTCCAAAGATTTAATTTCTTTCATTACAGCCTGAATATCGATTTCTTCTTCGGCTTCAAAAGTATCTACATAACGTGGAATATTTAAATTGTAATCGTTCTCTTCAACTTCTTTTAAAGTTGCCAGGTGACTGTATTTCTCAATCGTTGTTCTGTTACGGTAGGTTTCTACAATCTTATTGATATGTTCTTCCCGTAGCATATTTTGATTTTTTACCTTTTCGAACTCCTTGCTGGCGTCAATAAACAAAATATGATCAGGATCTTCTTTACATTTCTTAAACACCAAAATACAAGTTGGAATACTGGTTCCGTAGAAAATATTGGCTGGTAAACCAATGACAGTATCTAAATAATTTTTCTGCTCGATCAGATACTTACGAATATGCAATTCTGCTGCTCCACGAAACAGTACACCATGAGGCAAGACTATAGCCATTGTTCCGTTTTCCGCCAAATGATAAATCATATGTTGTACAAACGCAAAGTCAGCTTTACTAGCGGGCGCTAATTTTCCGTATTGACTGAAACGGCCATCATTCAGAAACAAAGGATTGGCACTCCAATTTGCTGAAAAGGGTGGATTTGCAACAATCGCCTCGAAAGGCATATCGTTCAGGTGCTGAGGATGCTCTAAGGTATCTTCCTGTTTAATATCAAACTGTCGGTAATGTACTCCATGAAGTATCATATTCATCCGGGCAAGATTGTATGTCGTACGATTCATTTCCTGTCCGTAAAAATTATTGACATCTTTTACTTCTCTTGCAACACGCAATAGTAATGATCCCGATCCACAAGTTGGGTCATAAACAGATTTCAGTCGGTTTTTACCCGTAGTAACAATTTTTGCCAGGATTTTTGATACTTCCTGAGGCGTGTAAAATTCCCCCGCCTTTTTTCCTGCACCGCTGGCAAACTGACCAATCAGATATTCATAGGCATCTCCTAATACATCTAATTCTGTATGTTCAAGTTTAAAATCGATTTCATCAAGATGCACCAGTACTTTTACAATAATAGCATTTCTTGCATCTGCAGATTTACCTAATTTGGTACTGTTGAGATCCATGTCTTCAAACAGGTTGTCAAAGTCTTCTTCACTTTGCGTTCCCATAGTACTCAACTGGATATTGGTCAGGATTTTTTGTAAATCTTCTAATATAAATGTATTCGTACCGCTATTACCGCGCTTGGCTATTTCACTGAAAAGTTCAGAAGGCTTTAGAAAATATCCTAATGTTTCAAGAGCTTCTTCGCGAATGGCATCAATATATTCTAATCCTTCAGGAGTATTTTCTTTTATATCTCTGAATTGAATCTTATCTTCTTCTAAAATGGAATTGGCATAAATTTCCATTTTTTCAGCCAGATATTTATAAAAGATAAATCCCAAAATATAATCCCGGAATTCATCTGCATTCATTTTTCCTCGTAATGCATTGGCTATATTCCAGAGCTGTTGCTCTAATATTTTCTTCTGTTCTTCTGACATTGAAATAAGCGTTGTTTAATTAAGGATTTTTATTGCCTAATGTTGGGCGACTAAAGTAGTAAACTTTTAGTCTTTAAGCATTATTTAATGCTATAAAATAAAGAGTTTTTAAGGTACTGAAGTTAAGAACTATAATTTGCTTATCTATTTACCTAAATTAGAAAACATAAAAAAAAGAGACTCGAAAGCCTCTTTTATATAATATCTTTTTATTTTAAAAATCTATTTCTCCTTCAATAATTTCTCCAAATACTCAACCTTATCTTTCTCAGCCTGAACCAAACGCTCGTATAATTCAACGATTTTCTCTACTGTATTAAAATTTGGTTGATAATTCAATGAACTTGCAATCAATGTAGAACTATCACTGCTAGTATTGTGATAGGTATTTCCAATAATATTAAATACTGCCTCATCACTATAATTCTTAATCGCTTCAGCAGAAACTCCCAAAACTTCTGCAATAGCGTTCAGTTTTTCTTCGTCAACAATTTCACTTCCTTCAATGTTAGAAACAGACTGCTGGCTCACGCCAATAGCAGCGGCAAGTGCTTCCTGTTTCATTCCTCTAAGCTCTCTGATGCGGCTTATATTTCTTCCAATATGTTTTGGTTTGGTGGCTGTACTCATAGCTCAAAGATATTTAAAATTCCTGAAATTTTGCTGTTTTGGTAAAATACAAGTCCGCTTTGGTGAGATACAATTACCGTTAGTTCGGTACGGTACAATGTATCGCTTACTTGCACTGTGTTAAAACAAAAATACAATTATTCGGACATCTGGCAACTAAAAACTAAAAATTATGAATCGGATTGAATTTTTACAGCAAAAAGAAGTAAAGGAACTCATTACAGGCCACATTAAAACAGCTGCTATTTATTGTTTTGGCAGGCATGCAAACACTTACAGTTCAAGTAGGATGCTTTATCCTGACAAAGAAGTACAAAAACAGCATATTCATTTATACCTCTTAGTCTTTGTTTATGAAACTATAGAAAACGCTGCCAGTGACATAAGTGATAAAATTAAAACAAAGACTGCCGGGGCTTTGACAGCTACTATTTTGATGCACCATGTACAGAGTCTTAAAAATCTTTGCCACGACCAGCAGTTTTTCTTTTGGAAGATCATGCAGCAGGCAGAACTTTTATTTCAGGACAGCAGTAATCCTCCGTATTTAAATAGTAGCGAATCCCCAAAAAGAAATGTAAAAGCAACAGCACATTATGTCGCAAACAGAAAAAGTATTAGTGCTACACTCTGGAACTGGGTATATAACGATGATGATCCTTTGAGCCTGGATGAAGTAAAAATGGCTGCACTTCATCAAATAACAGAGCAGACCTGTCTGTCTTTAATACGTGTTTTTATGGGCTACACCCCAAATCATTTTGCATTAGGATATCTGTTTATGCTCTGTGAATATTTTACCACTATCACGGCAGATTTCTTTCCCCGCCAGACTCAGGAAGATAAATCAATGTTCAGACTGCTTAGCCAGCAGCCGTGCATGTTGCGTTTCAGCAAGTTTAACGATGTTGATTACCTGTATTATCAGTTATTGGAACAAAGGTGTGGCAAATTTAGAGAGCAGGCAGATATTTTGATCCAAAACGAAATCGACAGGTTAAGGGAAGCTGAGAATAATATTGAACAACCAAATCAGTAGCCGTTATGCAAACAAATGAAAACAAAAAACTTGTAAAATCAACAGATCAGGCAAAGACAGGACTGCATATGCTAATGCAGAATCCAAAAGAGAATCTGGAAAATGGGATTTCAGAATTGCTCGAAAAGTTAAAAAATCCCAAACTGGACTTATTACTGAACAGGTACCCCGAACTTTTACAGGAATACGATCTGCAAGAATTGCTTTCAGGTAATCTTGAAATTACGGATGCTAAGATGCAGGAAGTCAGGACAGCAGGACTGTTCGCTTGCCTGCAGCTGCTGATACATTTTTGTTACGATTTAAAAGAAGAGCCAAATCCGGCTGATAAGCAGTTTGACAGTCTCAGGTATATTTTAAATTCGATTACCTGTTCCCAATTTGTGCATGAACTGCTCATTCTGGTTATAACAGTGGTGGGAGCAGGATATTATCAAAAGTTTCAAGAGAGAATTCAAAACCTGGATTTTGATTTAGACAGCGCAATAGCGCTGGAAAACGATCCTGAACTGAAACAGCACATGCACCTCATGATATGGTTTGCGCTAACAAGGCTGTTTTTAGAATCGGTATATATTTATTTCAACAATACTGATGAATCTGTATAGTTATTTTAGGACGGCACAGTCATGTATTTTGAATGTTTTTAGAATTTCTTTGTAGATGTCGATAGTTACATGCTATGTTTTAATATGATGTATTTTTCATTTTTAAAGTATTTTCACCGATATTGTAAGCATATAATGCTGATGGTACAAAAGAGAAACGTAAATCGCCAATTTCTTTGACTCCTTCTCTATCTATAGAGGTAACTAGTGCGCTTTTAAAATCATTAGCCTTACAAAATTGAATAAGGCTGTTTAACTCTTGCGGTTTATCAAAATATCGATTACTCCATTTAATTTCGATTGCCCATAGCGGCTTAAATTTTCTATCGTCCAACAACACTAAATCCACTTCTCCTTCTTTTTTATCTTTCCATCTTGCATAAGTGAGATCCAGATTCTCTCTATGCATCCATTGAGATAAAATAGCCGTTTCTACCATATTTCCCATTTCGCTGTCTGTTTCAGAAATTGGCGAAAACAAAGCCGTTCTTAGAGAAGGATTGGTTAAATATACTTTAAAACTGGTTACTCTCTTTAATCGTTTTGCATTTATATCTACTTTATTCAATACTTTAATTAAAAACGCTGACTCTAAATATTCCAGATATTTCTTTAAGGTATCCTTAATAATTCCACTTTCCTTAGACATCGTTTCATATGAAAATTCATTACCTGTATTGTAGGCTATGTAAGTGAAGAAGCGATTCAGTTCCTGAACATCTTTAATACCGTAAAGACTTGGTAAATCTCTTAGAAGCACCTTGTCAACTATATCATTTTTAACATATCTTCCCATGTCGCTTTGTATTTTTTCAGACAAAACAACCTCAGGGTAACCTCCAAAATTAAGGTAATTAATAAACTCTCTGTTTAATGCTTTTATGTCATGTGTTATTGCGTATGGTATTTTGAGATTTGCATAATCAATTTCACCTTTCAATATCAAATGATTCATATTTTTTAAATGAATATATTCCTGAAAAGTAAGTGGTGGTAACATAAAATCAGTGAATCTTCCTGCTCCGCTTTCTGTACTGTGCCACCTTAAAGCGGCTGCGGCAGAACCTGAAACTATAAATTTTGTATCAGGGTATGAATCTACTAATACTTTTAAATGCCTTTCCCAGTCTTTCAAATACTGTACTTCATCAAAAAAAACATAACAACCTTCTAAGTTTTGTAATTTAACAGCATCTTTACATAAAAGTAAAATATCTTCTAAACTTAAATTAAGATAAAGAGGATTATCTATACCAACAAAAAATATTTTTTGCGGATTAATTTCTTCTTTAATTAATTGGTCTATAGAATGAAACATCATGACAGTTTTACCAACACGTCGGGGTCCCATCAAGACAACAGCTCTACGGATATCTTTTTCTTTGACAAAAGGATAAAACAAGTCAAAATAAAGCCTTTTCTGCATATCTTCATAAGCTGGATGAACTGCTCTGGAAACCCACCACGGATTTTCGTAATGTAGGCGTTCAATAATTTTCTCAGTTGGGATAATACTCGAAATTTTCATAAATACTCTTATTAGTACAAAAATATAAAAAATAAGTATAATTAAAACTATCTATTTATTCTTTTATTAGGTTAATAAGAAAAAAGACTAATTCGAAAACTTGTTAAATGTATAAGCACTTTTTTTCCTTATTGAAAACAAATGGCTATTTAAACTCAGTCTGGCGTTGAGTGTTTGTTCCGAATTTCCTAACAACACATTTTTGATAATTCTCTCTAATTCGAAAATGTTTTTGAAACGCACATCTCATAGCCCTAGATAGAAGCGACATCCTTTTGCGCCGGAGTTCAGCGTAAAAGATACAGCGTACAGCAGTAATCAGCTCCTAAAAAAAAACGAGACTTTCCCTAAAGAAAAAATCTCGTTTTCAGATTATTTTAATCCGCAATAATACTCAGAATCGTCTTTGGGATTTCATCAAAAGCTTCGAAAGAGTAGGGCTTTATGAGGTAGGCTTTTACGCCCAGTACGTCGCATTTTTGTTTGTAAGACGGGTTTATGCTGGTGGAATAGACAAAGCAGGGGATATTTCTGAGCTCATGATGGTTTAAAATTTCCTGCAGGGCTTCGATGCCGTTACGTATAGGCATGTTGATATCGGTCAGGATAACATCGGGGGTTTCGTTGGCGGTATCTTTTAGGAAATTCAGCAGTTCTTCGCCATTGGTTACGAGACTTACTTTTCCAAATTCCGGATTGTTGTTAAAAGTTTCGAAGATTACATCTGCATCATCATTATCATCTTCGGCAATTATGATATGTAGTTTTTTTTGAGGCATTTTATGAAACTGGAAAATAAATAGTAAATGTTGTCCCTTCATTCAGCTTACTTTCGACTGTGATATTCCCGGAATGGTTTTCCATAATTTTTTTACAGATCGCCAGGCCTATACCGTTCCCAGAATATTCATTTCGGGCATGGAGGCGCTGGAAAATCGTAAAAATCTTGAGCAAATGAGCAGATTCCATTCCGATACCATTGTCTTTGATCTGAATCCTTACAAATTTAGGGTTTTGATTTGATATTTTATCCTCTAAATCGTCAACCTGATAAATTTGTATCACCGGAGGGGTGTCTGCTTTGGAATATTTAATGGCGTTCGAAATCAGATTAGCAAAAAGCTGCCGCATCTGAACCCCGGAAGCTTTTATAACAGGCAGGTTTTCGATTTTTATAATAGCATTTTTGTCGTTGATAATAACTTCAAGATCTTCAGTAACTTCAGAAATAATAGCCGTCAAATCAACTTCTGTATGGGCTTCCTGTGCGGTATGCGACGAATATTTCACCAAATCATCTACAAGGGAATTGAGGCGTAAAACCGACAATTTGATAACATCCATCGACTTGGCATCAATTGCTGTTAAATAACTTCCGTCTATTTTACTGTTGTGCATGACGATTTTTCGCAGCGGCTCTTTTAAATCGTGCGATATTACGTGTATGAATTCCTCAAGATTGCTGTTGATACGGTTGAGTTCTTTAATTTTTACTTCCAGTTCCTGCTGGTGTTTTATCAGGGCTTCTTCGTGTTTTTTCTTTTCGGTCAGATCGATTACCACAATACCAATAGCCTCGACAGAAGGTTCAAGATCTGTCAGCGAAATATAGGCTGAAAAGGTAGTAGGGGAGCTATTGGTCTTAAAAAGTATTTCATGCGTACCAATGCCGTATTTTAAAGCCTCAATAAGTGTACTGAACTGAGATGTGTTGTCGAAATACTCCTGAATGTAATTCCCGATTATTTGTTCTGAGGGAGTGTTAACCAATTGAGCAAAATAATCATTGCAATACAGAATCAGTCCGTTTTTGGTAATACTCAGCGCGCCCTGTCTGAATTTTTCCACAAGGAGCCTGTAGGTATAATCGGCAGTTTCAAGCGAATAAAGCTGCGGAACCCCGTTGTTGTTGACCACAAGGGCATCAACGCCCCCTTCTCTTATAGCTTCAATAATACTGTTTGATTCATCAAGTTTATTCTTTAATGATTCAATTTCCGCTAATAAGGAATCTATATTTTTCTCGTTTGTTATCAAATTCTATTCCCTTAAATTAAGTATTTTTAATACCTTCTCCTTATCTGATAAATCACCAAGAATAATTCGTCTTGGGGCAGGATATATTTTTATTAATGTTGGTATTGCTACAATCTGATATTTCACAGCCATTTCTGTGTCCCGGCTGATATCTACGATCTCCAGTTCGTAGTTACCTTGCAGATATTTATCACATATCCTGCGTAAATTTTCAATTGCATGTCCTGATTTAACAGACATACCCGAAACGAAGAGTATAAACTTATGTTTCGCTGTACTTGTTTCATCAGCTGAATTATCCATTTAACTTAGGAGTTTAGTGGTTTGATATTAAGCCCTACAAGCACTCTTTCTTCATTCGAAAGATCCCCGATGATCTTGCGAATGGGTTCAGGAAATTTTCTGACCAGTGTAGGCACTGCCAGAATTTGGTCTCCTTCCGCCAGTTGCGGATTTTTAAGCAAATCAATAATCTCAATGCTGTATTTCCCGGCCAGATATTCTTCCGCGTACTTTTTTATATTCTCCAGAGCCTTGATCGATTTTGGCGTTTGTCCTGCTATATAAAGCAGTAACTGCCATTCGGCTACAACTTCTTTTTTCATTTTACGGTTTATTTTTTTTAGAAATCAGACTTTCATGCATTTCCTCATTTGCTTTGAGTATGCTTAATTCTTCTTCTGCCGATTCAAATTCATTTCTGAGTGCTTCAATATTGGCTTCAAGTACTTTTCGTTTACGCGCAATTTCCCTGTCTTTTCGGCTAATTTCATTTTGAAGTTTTAAATCAGACATCGTTTTGGTAAGCTGATTTGATTTTCTGGCAGATCCTGTCAGTATACCCTGAGGACCTAATTCTACATCAAGCAATTCGATTCCTTTTTCATTGATTACAAATTCTCGTACCTGGTTTGAATGCCCCATTCCGCGTGATTTTACAATAAATACACCACGGTTTCGCTCACCAATTCCTTCCATATCACGTACGGTTATCCACGTATCCACCAATGATGACACTGATTCTTCTGCAAGATCCGGTCTGGAATTATCTGTCTGTTTGCTTAACGAAGTAAATAATGCCGTGATATTATTGACTTTTAGCATATCAATAAGTCGTACCAGCATAGATCGTACTTCATGCTCGCTTCCTACAGATATTAAATTACTGATAGGATCAATCACTATCGTAGTAGGTTTAAATTCCTTAATCAATTTTCGCAAAGTAAGCAAATGCAGCTCAAGACCGTTTAAGGATGGACGGGATGAATGTATTTGCAAAGTTCCGTTGTCAAGATATTTTTGAAGGTTAACACCAACAGATTTCATGTTCCGAATCAATTGCTGTGGCGATTCTTCGAAAGCAAAATAAATGGTGTTTTCTTTCTTTTTGCATTGTTCAGTAGCAAAATAGCAGCCAATTGTAGTTTTGGCTGTACCCGCTGTACCTGAAACTAAGATATTGCTGCCACGGTAAAATCCGCCGCCAATAAACATACTGTCTAATCCGGGAACACCTGTAGAAACAACTTCTGAAGAAACTTCGTTGTCCAGTTTTAATGAAGTAATCGGAAGCACTGAAATTCCATCAGAATCAATAAGAAATGGATATTCATTGGTACCATGTGTTGAACCTCTGTATTTTACAATTCGAAGTCTTCTGGTCGAAACCTGTTCGATAACACGATGATCCAGAACAATCACACAATCCGAAACATATTCTTCTAATCCCTGGCGTGTAAGTGTCGATTCGCCGCGTTCTCCGGTTATTATTGCTGTTACTCCTTTTGCCTTTAACCAATGAAATAATCTTCGCAATTCTGCTCTGAGTATTGCCTGATTGTCCAGTCCTGCAAATAATGATTCGATTGTATCGAGTACAACCCGCGTAGCTTTTATGGAATCTATGGCATGTCCTAATCTGATGAACAGTCCATCGAGGTCGTATTCACCTGCTTCTTCAATTTCTGATCTTTCAACCCGGACATGGTCGACTACAAGTTTTTTATCTGCTTTAAGCTTTTCCAGATCAAAACCTAAAGATTTTACATTTAATGTAAGATCTTCTGAAGGCTCTTCAAAAGACATAAAGACACCAGGTTCGTTATATTCGGTTATTCCTTTAATAAGGAACTGCATTGATAATAATGTTTTTCCACAGCCCGCACCACCACAGATCAGTGTCGGGCGGCCTTTAGGAAAACCTCCGTTCGTAATCTCGTCTAATCCGTCAACTCCGGTTGGAGCTTTGGGAAATACAAAATGCTGTGTTTTTGATTTTTTGTATGCCATGCTAATAATCTATTTTCTCAAATATACGTTTTCTTACAGAATTAACAATTAATAATTATTAAAGATTTAACAGCTGTTTAAATAAATTACGAACAAATTTTAGAGTTTTAAGCCTTAAGTGCTGTATATATCTTTTATTTAGTAATGAAACAAGCTTTCCGATTAAATATCTGACAGATGCTTTTCTTCCTTAAATAGACAAAAAACAGTACACTTTATTTTTAGTTATTTTCAAAAAACCAACCGTAAATGCGGACTAATTTATGATTTCAGATTTCAGCTAAAAAAATATTTTTAAAACCTTTTCTGATTTAACACATCTTTTCTTTATATCCGATTTAAAGTTCTATATTTGTTAGGAATCTCAAATTTAAAAAACGCAAATGCAAAACAACTTATTAGAGGGCTTAAAGGAGCACGAAAACAAATTATTAACCATATGGTCTCAGATTCTTCAGGAGAGTGGAGCCGGTGATGGAGCAATGGAGGAAGAAGAGTCAAAGGAATTTGCTTCTCTTTTTTTAAGCGCATTGTCTAAATCTGAAAACGCTCAGGAGTTTGAGAAAGTACACGATTTAATTGTAGGAATTGCATCTTCAAGAGGAAAAAGAGGTTTTTCGCCTCGGGAAAATGCAGAATATCTGATATCATTCAAACAAGCCGCTTCGCAGATACTTTCTGAGCTGATAAAAGATCCTGCCCAGCTTTATGAGGCAAATCTAAAACTGAATGAAATCCTGGACAATATGACGATAATGACGTTTGAAGCTTTCATGAAAGGCCGTGAAGATATCATCTCACGTCAGATAGATGAAATAAGTGAAATTTCCACCCCGGTTATTGCAGTGTGGGACGGTATTGTAGCATTGCCAATTATTGGAACGCTGGACAGTTCCAGAACACAAATTGTGATGGAAAACCTATTGCAGCAGATTGTTGACACGGGAAGCTCAATTGCTATTCTGGATATTTCCGGTGTTCCTGCTGTTGATTCACTTGTAGCACAGCATTTAATTAAAACAGTAAGTGCAACTCGATTAATGGGAGCAGAATGTATCATCAGTGGTATTCGTCCTGAAATTGCCCAGACAGTAGTACATTTAGGGATCGACCTTACGGGAATCATTACAAAAGCATCATTAGCAAGTGCCCTTCAGACAGCATTTGATATGTTGCAGCTTAATGTGGTTAAAAGAAAAGTAATAGTAGGATAAGAGGTTAGTTGGCATGGAAAGAATTCCTATATTAAAGATGGGGCAATTTTTGCTCGTTACCATACAAGTAGATTTGTATGATCAGTTGGCAGAAAATCTGGAGTCAGATTTAATTAATACAATAAGTAAACATAGTTCGAAAGGTGTACTGATTGATATTTCTGCAGTTTCTATTATAGATTCGTTCATGGGACGAATTTTAGGTAATATTGCGGTGATGTCAAAAATAATGGATGCACAAACTGTAGTGGTGGGTATGCAGCCCGCAGTTGCAATTACACTGGTAGAATTAGGACTATCCTTAAACGGAGTCATAAGTGCCCTGAATGTTGAAAGAGGCATGGAATTACTGCGCTCAAAAATGCACAATAGTGATAATGAAGAGCCGGAATATGACTACGATAACGAATAATAAAGAAGAAGCCCTCATTGTAAGGGAACAGGACGTTGTCCCACTCCGCAATCGTGTAAAAGAGTATGGGGTAAAAGTTGGCATGAGTATTCTAAATCAGACCAAGCTAATTACTGCCACAAGCGAACTTGTTCGTAATCTTTTAAAGTACGGAGGGGGCGGTAAGGTCATTATCGAATCGGTCAGCAATGGCCGTGACAATGGCGTACGTGTGACTTTTATAGATAATGGCCCGGGAATAGCAGATATAACTTTAGCGATGAAAGACGGATACAGTACAGGAAAAAGTTTAGGTCTGGGATTACCAGGAACCAAAAGGCTTGTCAATGAATTTGACATAAAAAGTGAATTAGGAAACGGTACTACAGTTACTATAACAAAGTGGAAAAATGGATAATACTTTTTCCAGTTATAAAATTGACGACAGGAGTCTCATTCCTTTTATAAAAAGAGAAATACACAATCTCGCTATTCAGTTAGGTTTTACTCCCCACAGGGCTGCCGAAACCGACATTATTGTTGCTGAGCTTACCTCTAATCTTATAAAGTTTGCAAAAGGAGGTGAGTTACTGTACAGGGCGCATCTGATAGGTGAACAAAGTGCAATTGAAATCTATTGTCTTGATAACGGTCCAGGTTTTGAAAATGCAGCCCGGATTATGAATGATGGTTATTCAACCTCAAACACACTCGGACATGGTTTAGGTTCTATCAAAAGACTGAGCAATGATTTTCAGATTTATTCCATAAAAAACTGGGGCTGTGTACAATATGTCAGAATTTGTGAAAAAGTTGACATGTGCCTTCCCACTTTTAAAAATGAATTAAAATACAGCACCATAGCAGTTAACTATCCCGGAGAAAAAGTCTGCGGGGATGGTTATCATATCAAAAATTTGAAAAATGGTTTCCAGATCTTTGTTGGAGATGGCCTAGGACACGGGGAACATGCTTATGAAGCAGTGCAGGCAGGCCTTAAGGCTTTTAGACAAACCACAGAACTTCAGCCTTCGGAAATATTGAGGGATATTCATACGAAGACAAAAAAAACACGAGGATTAGTTGCTACGATAGTTACTGTAGATTATAAGGCAGATGTTTGGAATATCTGTGGAATCGGAAACATCAATACCCGGATTTATAACGGACTAGAAAACAAAACTTATACACCCTATAATGGTATTCTGGGGCATAATATTCCGCGTACTTTAAACAATACTGTTGTACCTTATAAAAAACATCAAATTATTATCATGCATAGTGATGGTCTTCGTACTAGATGGAGCCTGAATGATATGACTGGTATTTTTAAACAGAGCCCCGGAATAATTGCAGCCTCTTTGCTTAAGGAAAATATACGGGGTAATGATGACGCAACCATTCTTGTAGCCAAAATAATTTAAGTGTCATGAAAGAGATCATACAAATAAATCTTGATAACGAAATGGACTTAATATTAGCCCATAAAAGATGCATGAAAATTGCTGAAATGTGTGGTATGCCATCTTCTTTTCAAACGAGATTTTCAACTGCCGTTTCTGAAGTGGCACGCTGTTCTATTGCTATAGGAAGTAATTCTTTGCTCGTTTTGGGAATCAATATTATAAAAGCGACACAAAAAGAAATTGTGGCGATAATTACAGATGCAGTAGATTTGAAAAACTGCAGCCCACAGGCTTTTAATTATGCCTCTAAGATTTCTGCGAATATCGAATACAGTTATTACGACAATCAATCTGTAACAAGAATAAGCCAGCCGGTTTTATCACCGGGACTTTTATCAGAAGCCAAGATTAAGAACCTGATTGATTATTTTAAATTCGAACCTCCTTTGTCTCCTTATGATGAAATCAGAAAGAAAAATATTGAATTAATTGCGCTTTCAGAAAAACTGACTGAAAGTGAGAATAAGTATAGACAGCTTGCCAATACAATTCCGATTTTGATCTGTATTGTTGGAGAACGAAACAATGTTATTCTTGCTAATGAGTCATTAGAGAATTATCTTCAGTTTCCGTTACTGAATTTCGACAGAAAAACACTTATCAATTTTGTTCATCCTGAAGATATTGACAGAATTTTAGAAGGCTGGAACAGAACCAGAACAAATCGTTCTGATTTTGTAGATGAAATCAGAATTAAAAATGACAGTAACAATTACGTCTGGCATTTGGTTTCTATAACTCCAAATAAATCAGAAGACGGTTCTTTTAACAGCTGGCTCATTTATTTTGTAGATATCAATGCACAGAAAATGATGGTAGAAACACTTAAGGACAACTCCGAATTAAAAATAATTCAGCGTGAACTTGAAAGTGCCAATTCAAAACTGGTCTTTAAAAATAAAGAACTGGAACAGTTTGCTTATATTGCCAGTCACGATTTGCAGGAACCACTGCGAAAAATTATGATTATGCTTTCACGCGCAGGCCAGCATTTATCAGAAGATCAGAAAAAAGAATATTATTTCGACCGGATTACTTTAGCTGCAGGCCGATTATCACACCTTATCACTGATGTACTTAATTATTCGAGAGTTGACATCAAAAAACAGCATTTTGAAGAAGTAGACCTGAATGAAGTGATGTCTGAAATTCTTGGGGATCTCAGTATGATTATCGAAGAGAAAAATGCTGTAATTCATGTTGATGAACTTCCAATAGTTTCAGGATTGCACACCCAGCTTCGCCAGTTGTTTTATAATCTGGTTAATAATGCATTAAAATTCAATACAGCAGACCCAGTTGTAACCATTTCTGCAACGAATTTACCCGATGAAAAGAATAAATTTGCGTTGTCAGGAAATTATCAGCTGATCTCGGTTTCTGATAATGGAATAGGGATGGACAGTCAATATTCAGGACGAATTTTTGATATGTTTCAGCGCCTGCATGAAAGAGATCAATATGGCGGAAATGGAATCGGACTGGCCTTATGCCGCCGAATTATAGAAAACCACAACGGCAGTATTGATTTTACCAGTCAGCCCGGAAAAGGAACTACTTTTTGGATTTACCTTCCTAAACAGCAATAAAAAAAAGACAATCTTCACCAGATTGTCTTTTTTGCTTATTGTAACAGCTTTATGTTTTTCAGAAAAGACTCAATAAGTCAAAAAAACAAACTATTGGTTAGTGGACTTAACCCAAATTAATACTCCGATCTACACTAATTTCTTCGAGGAAAATTTCATCATGAGAAATCACAATTAATGTTCCCTGATATTCATTCAGTGCCTTGGTCAGTATTTCTATATTTTGCAGATCAAGATTATTAGTTGGTTCATCTAAAATAATTACATCAGGAGTTTCATTCGCTATCGTTAAACCGCAAAGCATCAAACGCATTCTTTCACCACCACTTAAATAAAGGCAGGGTTTATCCCAGTCGGAGTGGGTAAACAAAAACCGGTTTAGCCTCATTTTGACTTCGTGTTCTTCCAAATCTGAATTATTGCTTTGTTGTGCCTGATAATAAACAGTCAATTCAGTATTGATCAGGGAATAGTCCTGATCAATATAAATCATTTCAGAGTCTGCTATTTTGAGGTTTCCTGTTTTAGGTTTTAGTTCTTCTAAAATTAATTTTATAAGTGTCGTTTTTCCTGAGCCATTATTTCCTTTTACAGCAATTCTTTCTCCACTTATAATCTGGAAGTTAAGATCCTTCTTCCAAACTGATACTTCATTATAATTGTAGTTAATGGATTCAGCTGTTACAAGAATTTTACCTTTGTGTAATCTGGAATCGCTAAGACCAAATTTCATTTTATCCAGACTTGAAACTTCTTCACGCAATTCGCGTAATTCCTGTGAGATATTGCCAATTTTTTCAGCGTGAACACTTTTGATTTTGGAAGTGCTGTTTTCAGCATTATTCTTCAATGTATTCATCATGATCCGGGCGACTCCGGCTTTTTCCTGCTTCTTTTTTCCTTTTGCATCAGACTTTTGCTGTCTTTCTAATGTTTCCCGTTGTTTTTCCTTAGCTTTCTGGAGCGCTTTTTCCTTCGAATGAATATTCTGCGATAATGCTTCTTTTTTGATATTCTTCTGCTCCTGATAAAAATCATAATTTCCTCCATAAAGTTTGATTCCGTTTGATTTTAATTCACAGGTCAAAGGCAATAAATTCAATAGTTTTCGGTCATGGCTTACAACGAGTAGTGTCGCTGGCGATGCTTTTATAAACTCATATAATAATTTTCTTCCCTCACCATCCAAATGATTGCTTGGCTCATCAAGCAATATAAGTTTTGGCTGATGAATCATGATACCGGCAAGAAAAACTTTTATTTTTTCACCGCCACTTAAAGATCCCAGCTTTTGAGCTAATTTTAAATCACTTAGATGCCAATATTTCAAGGCTTCATTGCACCGTTCCTCGATAGTCCAGTCATCATTGAGTAAATTCAGGTTTGTTTCATTGACGTTGCCTTCCAGAATTTCATGCAGGGCAGTAAGTCTCACATCAATCTGTAAAGCTTCTGAGATTGTCAAATGATTGTATTGCCCAAAAATCTGAGGCACATAATAAGGTTCTGTTTCAATTTGCAGTATTCCCTCAGATGGAAATAATTCTTTTGCGATAATTTTTAGCAATGTTGATTTTCCGGAACCATTATGACCAACTAAGGCTATTTTGTTTCCGTTATTTACTGTCAAACTGATGTCGGTAAACAGTACTTCTTTATTAGGATGTGTATATGAAATGTTTTGTAGAATAAGCATAATCTCTTTCTTAAGCATTAATAAAATAGCAAAAACCAACGTCTGGCTTGCCGTATTTATATCTGAAAGAAATTATTTATTCACATTTATGAAGTCTTATTATTTGAAATGCAAAGATAATCAAAAAGTCTAAAGTCAGAAACATCTATTCACATTCCCGGACTCAGATTAGTTATTGCGCAGCGCATGTACTAATTGCTCTTTCGTCATATTTGATCTTCCTTTAATGTCTACTTTTACAGCTTCTTTATAAAGATCCTTTTTAGTTCTGTCTTCGTAATCGCCAGCTTTTCCGCCTCTTTTTTCGGCTCCTTGACTATTGGCTATTCGCGCAGATTTTTGTTTACTATAACCTTTATCGCGCAGCGCTTCGTATTGGTCCTTATCTTTAACTTGCGGACCCGGATTTTTTCCCGGCATAATCATCAGTTTTAAGTTATTTTTTGATCAGTATAGATTTTCTTGTTTCTATATTTGATTTTTCATTGGCTCTGGATGAAGTCGATTTGGTTCCCGCTTTTTTATTTGATGTTCTGGCGCTTTCTTCGACATTGGTTTTATGATGTGAAATATTCATAGCATGATTTTTAAGTTGCATTACAAATCTAAATCCGTTGAAAAACAAAAGATTACACTATTATTGTTTTTAATTACATTATTATCAGACTACTATAATTTAAAAAATGCTTTTTATCAGTTTTAAAATAATTCGTTTTAGAAGTTCTTTAGAACGATGTCAAATAACAGCCTTCATTTATAATGTATGATTTTTTTGTAAATTAGGAAACAGAAAAGACCACTAAAAAAAAATAGATTTTATATGATACAACTAACTGTAAACGGCAAAATCGAAAACCTGGATGTCAGCCCGGAAATGCCGCTCCTTTGGGCCCTCCGTGATACTTTAGGACTAACGGGAACAAAATTTGGCTGCGGTGTTGCACAATGTGGAGCCTGTGTAGTGCATCTCGATGGCGAAGCAGTTCGCTCTTGTGTCACCAAAATGAGCCGTGCCAAAGGTAAAAATGTAGTCACTATAGAAGGATTATCTGAAAATAACGATCATCCGGCGCAAAAAGCCTGGCAGGAAATCGACGTTCCCCAATGCGGATATTGCCATTCGGGACAAATTATGTCTGCAGCAATACTTCTTCGGGAAAATCCAAATCCGACAGATCAGGATATAGACAATGCCATGGCAGGTAATATCTGCAGATGCGGCACGTATCCAAGAATTCGTAAAGCTATCCATCTGGCATCGCAACTGCAGGAGAAAAACAAAATCTGATTGGAAGCATAAACAAAAAACTATGTCAACAAAAATTAAATTTATATTCATAACCCTGGCACTTGTCTCAGGTATTGGACTGGTATTTGCCGTTTCGGAGGCTAAGACTGTGGAAAAAGAATATGTTTCCATTATACAGATAAAAAAGGATAGTGTCGCATCTGTTGCAGCATTCAAACAAGTATATAAAGTATTAATGAGCCCGCGCTGTGTTAATTGTCATCCAAAAGGGGATATTCCGCTTCAGGGAGATAACAGCGTTGTTCACAGCATGCAGCCCAAACGAGGCAAAGACGGAAAAGGTATGTACGCAATGAAATGCGCTAATTGCCATCAGCCATCAAACAGTCCCGGACTGCATACACCACCCGGAAATCCTGACTGGCATTTACCGCCTTCAGATATGAAAATGGTATTTGAAGGAAAAACGGCTCACGAACTTGCCAAACAATTGGTTAATCCAAAGCTTAACGGACATAAGGATATACAACAGCTTATAGCACATGCAGATGACGGTTTGGTAAAAGCTGGATGGAATATGGGAAAAGGCAGAACCGCTCCGCCTTTAACGGACGCAGAGTTTAAAAAAGCATGGATTACCTGGCTAAAGACGGGGGCTTATGCTCCAGCAAAATAACATGATCTTAATTTAATGATTATCCGATGGCTCAAAATAACAACATAGATACTACAAGACGAAATTTCCTCAAACTTACCGGATTAGGAGGTGCTGCATTGTGTCTCGGGTTTTACTTCCCGGCAAATGGTGTACCGGTACTGGTAAGACCTTCTGAATTAAGTGCTTCAGAAATCGAATTATGTCCCTGGATTATTATCAATCCATCCGGAAAAGTAACTCTAGTCAACCACAGGGCAGAAATGGGACAAGGCTCTTATCAGTCGGTACCGCAAATTGTGGCTGAGGAACTTGAAGTTGACATGAAAGATATCAATGTCATCTTTGCCATTGGTAATGAAAAAAAATATGGCGGACAAATTACCGGAGGAAGCTCAACAATTCGTTCTGCATATAAAAAACTGCTAAAATTAAGCGCTGGTGCACGTGAAATGCTTATTACCGCAGCAGCCACAAAATGGAATGTTCCTAGTACTGACTGCTATGCAGAATCAGGACAGGTAATTCATAAACCATCCGGGAAAAAATTACATTATGGAGAACTTGCTGAAGCAGCTTCAAAACTTGAAGTTCCAAAAGAACCAAAACTGAAGAAAATTTCTGAATATAAACTGATTAGAAAACCTCTTCGAAGAATTGACACACCTCTTAAAACTAATGGTGAATTAATTTTTGGACTTGACAAGAGAATTCCGGGAATGTTATTTGCCTCCGTAGAACGTGATCCCCGCTATCTTGGGAAAGTCAAAAGTTTTGATGCAACCGCCGCATTAAAAATTCCGGGTGTGAAACGCGTTTTTAAAGTTAACATGGGATATTACGAGCATATCCGTGAAGGTGTTGCTGTAGTTGCTACTTCAACCTGGGCTGCTCTTGAAGGCAGAAAACAATTGAAAGTAGAGTGGGACAGCAGCGGTTTCAAACACTGGAGTACGCCTGAAATATTCGAAACGCAGAATAATCTCCTCAAAACAGAAGAAGGAATGCTTTTTAAAGGTCAGGGAAATCCAACCGAAGTATTATCTAAAACAGATAAGAAATTAGATGTTGTTTATCAAACTCCCTATCAGTCACACGTTGCGATGGAACCAGTAAATTGCATTGCGCATCACAAAGGTGATTCAATTGAAATTTGGGGGCCTGTACAAGCCCCTGGCTGGGTTCAGGATTATGTAAGTAAACAATTTAAAATAGACAAAGAGAAAGTAATTGTAAATATGACTTTTCTGGGAGGAGGTTTTGGCCGTAAAGCAATGAACGATTATCCATACGAAGCTGTAGCAGTTTCAAAGGAGATTGGGGGTCCGGTTCAGGTTGTCTGGACACGTGAAGATGATGCTACATTAGGGCCTTTTCGTCCGGGAATTTCCTATCGCTGCGAAGGGAGTATTGCTAATGGAAAAATTGATGCCTTGAAATTCAGAATGGCCGGACAAAATAATGGGCACTGGAGCGGTGCCCCAAAGAATAAACCGAATGGAAGTACCAGTGAAGGATTTTTAAAACCTTATTATGAAAGTGTCAAAAATATAAGTTTTTCAGATATCTTATTTGAAACCAGTATTCCAACAAGTTTCTGGAGATCTGTATATGCTTCTACAAACGGGTTTGCGTATGAAAGTTTCATTGATGAAATGGCGCATGAAGCAGGAAAAGATCCTTTAGCTTTTCGTCGCGAATATCTACAGGAAGAGCGCTGTCAAAAATTAATTGATAAAATGGAAGAAGTTTCAGGCTGGAAAAACCGCAAAAAAAATGAGGGCTATGGTGTCGCTATTACAGAATGTTTCAATTCAACAGTAGCACAGGTTGTAAAAGTTTCCAAAAATCCTGGTGGCGGTGTAAAAATAGATAAAGTCTGGGCTGTCATGGATTGCGGCTGGTATGTAAATCCGGATATCATTCACGCGCAGGTTGAAGGTTCTATTGTCATGGGACTGGGTGCCGCAACAACACATCAGATTACATTTAAAGAAAACATAGTGGAACAGCATAATTTTTATGATTATCCGATGCCACGCATTAATGAAATTCCTTTGATAGAAGTGCATATCATGAACAACGAAGAAGATGCGGGCGGAGTAGGGGAACCAGCACTACCGCCTTTTGCACCTGCATTAACCAATGCCATATTTGATTTGACAGGGAAACGAATCAGAACTTTGCCTTTCAGCCTTGGAACAGTTTAATCAATTAGTAAATATTCAAATGCTGAGGGAAAAATTATTTCAAAAAAGGATTAAAGTATGATGCACGAATTATTAAAATTAAAAGAATCATACATTTTAGCTCAGGTAATCGGACTTAATAGCGTTATGGCTACTGTTGTCGCTATTGAAGGTTCCTCGTACAGAAGACCAGGTGTGCGTATGCTGATTTTTGAAAACAATTCAATGACTGGAGCTGTAAGCGGAGGCTGTGTTGAAAGTGAAATCCTCAAACAATCGCAGTCTGTATTTTTGGATCATAAAGCAAAAATCATGGTTTATGATGGAAGGTACCGACTGGGGTGCGAAGGTATTCTCTATATCCTTTTAGAACCATTTTCTCCTGATACGGCTGTTTTAGATGCTTTAGAAACTGTTGTAAAAAAAAGACATACTCTTGAAATTGAATCTTTTTATACAAAGACAGAAGGAATTCAGCCAGGCCTGGGTTCCGAATTTTATTTTGAAGGAAGAAACTTTGCTTTTTCGAATACGCAATTAGATAAAACATTGACTTCTTACAAACAAATTCTTCAGCCCTGTTTTCATTTAATTATCATTGGATCAGAACACGATGCTGTACAATTATGCCATTTTGCCTCTTTAACTGGCTGGGAAGTTACCATTGTGGCATCTGTAAAAGATCCTAAGACTATTGCTAATTTTCCGGGTGCAAACCAGGTTTTACATTTGCTGCCTGAAGAAATTGGCTCTCTTTCCATAGATAGTGAAACAGCAGTTATCTTAATGACACACAGTTATTCAACCGATTTAAAATTTCTTATCGGATTAAAAAATACGCAACCGGCTTATTTAGGACTTTTGGGTCCTGTTAAGAGAAGAAATCAGATAGTAAACGATTTTTTTGAATTTACTGATTCTTATAACGAAGGCCTGCTGGATGTGGCACATGGCCCATCGGGAATTAGTATTGGAGCAGAAACTCCTCAGGAAATTGCTATCAGTATTATTGCTGAAATACTTTCGGTAATCCGTAAAGAGGAGCCGATATCGTTAAAATACAAAATTAGTGCTATTCATTCTTAAATTTCAGCAGTAAACTAATGAATAAAATTGCCCTCGTAGTATTAGCAGCAGGTTATTCCAAAAGAATGGGGCAACCGAAACAATTGTTGCCCTGGCGAAACTCAACTTTATTAGGCAGTGTGATAAAAAATACATTTTCTGTTGAAGCAGATGAAATTTTTGTAGTTCTGGGTGCACACAATAATGAGATTAAAGAAAAAACAGATTTATCGCAAACCATTATTCTTATCAATGAAAACTGGCAGCAGGGGCTGGGCAGCTCAATAGCATTCGCTATAGCAGAAATAGATAAAAATTATCCTGATATCAATGCTGTTTTGTTTGTATTAGCAGACCAGCCATTTATCAGCCAACATCATTTGAATGCAATAATTGAACTTCATAATAAAGAGAAAGAAGCTATTATTATAACCCGAAAAGAAGATTATAGGGGAGTACCGGTTCTTTTTCCCAGAAAATTTTTCTCAGAACTTATCTTATTGTCGAATGATGAAGGAGCTAAGCAAATTATCAACAGAAATAAAAGTGAGGTTAGGGAAGTTATTACGCAAGATAATGTAGTCGATATTGACACATTTGAATCTTACACTGAACTTCACAGAGTTAATTAAATCAACTCAAATGTATCTTAATTTTTCTTCTTCAATATCAAGGTAATGCATTTGTCGCCTAATTATTGATTCGTCTAAAGTCTGATCCTCTTTGTTTTTATTCACCAGCCATTCTCTCTGTTTATGCAACAAATCGAGGTAAATAACCTTGAGATCCGTACCAATAGATTCATCATCAATTCCATTACTGTGCTGCTCCCATCTCTTGACAAGATACTTCAAAGGAGTATTAGAGTCTAACTGATCGTTGTAATTCGTTTTTAAATAATGCAGCGCATATTGGGCTAATTCTTGTCGCAATTGATTGTAAGCTTCATCTCGGGGTGTCGGATCGTAAATATCTGTAAGCTTTATTTTTTTAATAAAATAAGGCAATGTCAATCCCTGAATTAATAAAGTCAAAAGAATTACAACGAAGGTGATAAACAAGATCAGGTTTCGCTGTGGAAAACCATTACCATTATTCAAATAAACAGGTATCGATAACGCCGCTGCTAATGAAACAACACCTCTCATTCCGCTCCATCCAAGTATAAAAGGTGCTTTTAAGCCCGGATTTCTTGTATCAGCCACAGTAATAAAGTTACGTGCAATTAAAGTTACAACTACAGCCCCATATGATGAAAGTATCCGACTCACGATCAAAACCAGTGTTATTAATACACCATATCCAATTGCAGAAGGCAGGCTGACTTCTTCAAGGCCGTTTGTAATCTGGGGCAAATCCAATCCGATAAGCATAAAAACGAATCCGTTCAGAATAAAACAGAAACTTTCCCAAACGTTCACACCGCGAAGGCGGGTTTGCTGTTAAGAAAACGATGTCTGTTGTTAGACAAAAGCAAACCTCCGCTTACTACTGCCAAAACACCTGAACAATATACTTCTTCAGCAGCCAGATATATAATGTAAGGTGTCAGTAAAGATAAAACAATATCAGAATTGGCATCTGTAGGCAAATATTTATGAGCCTTCATAAAAAGCCATCCAATAAACAGACCAATCGACACACCGCCGATAATCATCCAGCTAAAAGTTGTAGCTGCTTTAGAAAATATAAATTGCTCTGTTGCCACGGCAATCATTGCGAATCTGAAAATTATCAAAGAAGAAGCATCATTCAATAAACTTTCACCTTCCAAAATAGAGGATAAGGTTTTTGGTACTTTGACAAATTTCAATATAGCTCCTGCACTTACGGCGTCTGGAGGAGATACGATTCCACCCAAAACAAAACCTAATGCCATTGAAAATCCCGGAATAAAATAATTGGCAACTAAAGCTACTGAAAGTGCCGACAGAAACACAACTACAAAAGCAAAACTTGTAATAATTCTCCTCCAGCGCCACATTTCTTTCCACGAAACCGTCCATGCCGCTTCATATAATAAAGGGGGCAAAAAAATAAAAAAAATAAGTTCGGGATCTATCTTTATAAGAGGCACACCCGGAATAAAACTAATCACCAATCCGGCTAATACCAATAAAATTGGATATGCTACTTTTATTTTATTAGCCAGCATAATCAGCAATAAAATAACGATTAACAGACCCAGATAAAAAGGAAAATTCTCCAGCATTTTTTTAGTTTCTATTCAATTACAGAAAAGCATTTTTATTTAAAAGTAATAATTAAATTATAGCACCTTTAAATAATAGTAACTATTTTTTCAAATCTCCCATGATTGCTAACTGACACATCTTTAGCTGATTTACCACCGTTACTTAAATAAGGAATTCCATATTGATCTTTAAATATTTGAGTTTTATCAATTTCAAATACATTATTTAAGTTACTAAAACACCTGACCGCAATCGTATGTATACTATCATCTGAAATTGCGGTTTTTGTATGATAGCTATTTTCGCCACAGCTTACCTGACCTGTGATACAATTGTTGTCAAGAGATACAATTTTACAAATCAATTTTTTAGGAATATATTCTCTTCGTTTTGTCTCGCGGTTATAGATTTTATATGCCGCTTCTTTCATACTCCAAAACACCCATACCATAATTTCCGGATTCGGATCCTGTTGTATAAAAAACTGTTCTTCTGCGGTGAACAGTTTTTCCAAAAATCCTTTCCGCTGCCAGTTGCTTTCCTGACGTGACTGTTGTATGTCTATCACGTCATTGCCAATCATTTTGCAGCTAATTTAGTTTCAATTATTTCGACTGCCGTTTTCACATCCAGCATTCTTTCCATATCTGTATTATCAATGACAACGTCGAAATTTTCTTCAATATCAAGTACAATATCGACCAGATTAGCCGAATTGATTTCGAGATCCTTTATAAAATCTGTATTCTCAGTAAGATTATCATAAGCTTCATTATTAGCCGTATAAGGCTTGATAATAATTTTTAATTTGGCAATAAGTTCTTCTTTATTCATATTAATTTTTATATTTTTTTAATAATACACAGGCATTTACGTCACCAAAACCAAAACTGGCTTTGGCTATAATATTCAGATCAATATTAAACGTTTTAAAAGGCACTTTAGAAGGATTAATAAGGTTCGTGATTTCCGGATGGAGATCTTCGCAGTTTGTATTTCCAAATAAAAAACCCTCATAAAGTTGTAGTACTGCTGCTACGCTTTCAATACTTCCGGCACCGCTAAGACAATGACCAGTCATGCTTTTTAGGGAATTTATATACGGGAAATTATCTCCTTTCCGTTTTAGTGCTTTTGTCCAGTTTTCTATTTCAAGGCTGTCTTTTGTAGTAGCTGTCAGATGACCATTTATAGCATCAACATCTCCAGATGAAATCCCTGAATTCTTTATTGCATCTGAAATGCATCGCTGCACTGCAGCGCTGTTTGGAGCAGTCATACTTCCGCTTCCACGCTGGCCACCGGAGTTAACATTTCCACCTAAAATTTCAGCATAAATAGCAGCGCCACGTTCTAAAGCTGTATCCAAATCTTCAACAAGCAAAGCGCCTGCGCCGCTTCCGGGTACAAATCCTGCTGCTGTTGAACTCATAGGACGGGAGCCAAGTTCAGGATTCTCATTATATTTTGAGCTGCATACGCGAAGTGCATCAAATCCAGCCCAAATATACGGACCGCTGTCACCTGTACTTCCTGCTAATATACGTTTTGCCTGTCCTGATTTTATTCGGTCATAAGCCATTATTATCGCTTCGGTTCCAGTTGAACAGGCTGATGAATTTGTGGTTACCTGATTCCCAAGACCGAGTTTTCCGCAAAGATAAGCACTTATGCCACTGTTCATAGTCTGAGCCACGACGGTACTCCCTAATTTTCGAGTCTGTAATTCGTCTATTTTATAAATGCTTTCGCGAAATTTATCAATTCCCGAAGTTCCGGATCCAAAAATAGTTCCGCTGTCCCAATCCGGTTCATTATTAACTTCCATTGTTAATCCTGCATTTTTCCATGCTTCCATACCCGCGATAACACCATACAAAATACCTGTACTATTAAACCCGCGTAGTTCAAGATCTGTAAAATATTGTGATTTGAGTTCTTCGGTTATTTCAGGCTTACCCGCAATCTGACAGGAAAATTGTAGTTCCTGCAATTGTGCATCATGCTTTATACCCGATACCCCATTTTTAATAGCAGAGGTAAATGCAGGAATTCCAACACCATTTGGAGCTGCTACACCAAGACCTGTTATTACAACCCGTTTACTCATAATTTTGTCGTTATCATTCCGGCCAAAATTCCTTTGCAGACTTCCTGTCCGGCTTCGTTTTTCATTACTGCCTCACATTTTAATTTTCCAAACCTGAAAAATGTTTTTTGGGCAGTTACAGTCACTTTTTCATTAGGATATACAGCTTTTAAAAACTGCATATCAGCAGAAGTGAAAGCAATGACCGTTTCCTTGTTAAAGGCATCACCTAACAGATAGATTCCAAGGCAAACCATGCCTATCTGAGCCATAGTTTCTGTCAGGATTACACCAGGCGTTACTGGATTTCCTTTAAAATGACCTTTATAAAAGTCCAGGCCTTCTTTAAAAGTATAAGTTCCTGAAATGCTGTTTTCATCGACATGAAGCAGTTCATCTACAAACAGAAAAGGTTCTGTGTAAGGTAATTTTTTTATGATTTCGTTCAGGTTCATCATTTTATTTTATCTGATAATTTTTACCATTGCAACAATACTCTTTGAGCAGAAAATCCAGGGCCAAAGCTAAGCATTAGTCCTTTTTCTCCGGGTTTTGGATTACTATTCAGAATTCTTTCCAAAACATAAAGAACAGTAGCACTCGACATATTTCCGTATTGTTTTAATACTTCTTTTGTGTCATCAATATTTTTATCCAGGTCTGCAAAAAGAGATTCAACTGTATTGACAATTTTTTTTCCTCCGGGATGAAATATCATATGATCAATATCTTTTATTTCTAAATTATTTTTCTCCAGAAATGGATGGATGATGTCGCCAAAATGAGCCGCAATAGTATCCGGAACTTCAATATCCAGTACCATTTGCAAACCACTATTAGTGAGCTTAAAGCCCATCATATGTTCAGCATCATAAAAATGATACATTTGCTCATCCAGTATTTCAGGACCGTTATCTTTGTCGCACGATGATAAAAGACAACAAGCAGCTCCATCGCCAAAAATAGCCGCGCTCACAATATTAGGCATCGAAAAATCATCCAGCTGAAAAGTTGCAGTAGGGGATTCCACAGCTATAACCGCAGCCCGTTTTCCGGGATTTGCTTTGAGAAAGTTTTTCGCATATATAATACCTGAAATTCCAGCTGCACAGCCCATTTCTGTAACAGGTAAACGCACGATGTCCTGCCTGAGATTCATCTTATTGATCAGATACGCATCTAAAGAAGGAATCATAATACCCGTACAGCTTACAGTAATAATATAGTCAACACTTTGCGGATCCCAGCTTGCCTTAGCGAGCGCTTTTTCCAAAACTTTTTCGCCCAAAACAATCATTTCCCGACTGTAAATATCATTTTTATCTTCAAAAGAGGTAGCGGTAAAAACCTCCAGCGGATCCATTATTGAATACCGTTTGCTTACCGCAGCACCTTCAAATATTTTTTTTACTTTTTTTATAAAACGTTCTTCCTGACCGTTCAGCCATCCATCCAAAAGTGGCAGTATTTCTTCTGTTGTTCTTGAATATTGTGGCAGTTGTTTTGCAACTGATATTATTTTAACACTCATATTTTTGTAATTATCCATTGGTAACGGAAAGCCCATTTCCAATCTATGGTAAAGTTTAATAAATTCAGCTTTTTGGAGAAATCCTCCAGCTCGTGTTTTCTAAATCCTCTTAAAATAGACACCAAACCATCTTCACGGGACATTTTATTCAGGTTGAACAGAAAGCAAATCATTTTAAAAAGCTTATAAGCCAATTTACTACGATGCAAATCATTGATAATAATACCCATACTTGCGTTATTATTAAAGATAGTAATAATATTTAATATTTGCTCATTAGTAAAATGATGAAGTGTAAGGGTACAAAGCACAACATGATATTCAATTTTTGAAAATTCTTCGCTAAAAATATCCATGCACAGGTATTCAATATTTGAATATTCATTTGATAATGTTTGGGCATAATTTACAGTGAAAGGATTAGCATCTATACCGATCAGCTTAAAATTCAGGTTGTTTTTTAGTCCATAATCAGCCAGCATTCGCAGCATATCGCCGTTACCGCATCCTATATCAGCGATTACAATAGTCTTAGATGTATCAGCATTTTTTAATACTTCTTTTATTCCGTTTAATGTTACTTTATTACCTCCAAGTAATTGATTAATACGTGCAATCTGATCAAGGGCGGCACGAAGTTCTCCGCCCTGAAGCGAAAAATCATCCATTATTTCTGCTTCTTCTGTTCTGTATTTTGTATTTACTGGCATTAATTGACTTCTATTGGTTTTCCGTGCGTCTGTTTGATTATTTGTGATAATAGTGCCGGCATAGATGCGATCATCATGACTAATAAATTCGTTAGCGTCTTATTGGTCAGGATTTTTGACAAAAGCCTGCCCATTATTAATCTTTTTTCAAAATGTTTTTTCCATTGTGTTGTATATTTTTTTTCTAATATGCTTCTCGAGGTTATTTCTTCCGAAAGGTATTCAAGTATCAATTCTGATGCTATTTTTGCACTATGAATTGCCATAGCCATGCCATTCCCACACATTGGGTGAATAAGGCCTGCTGAGTCGCCAATCATTAATATATGATTTTCTACAGGCTGTTTTTTATCAAATGAGATTTGACTGATCGTAAGTGGTTTATCAAATAAGAGTGTACTGTTTTCAAAAACAGATTTAAGCTGTTTGTTTTTATAAAGTACATTTTTTTGATACTCTTCTATATTTTTATATTTTTTAAATGTCGTATAATCCGCCAGATAACAGATATTTATTATATCGTTTTCTACTTTTGAAACTCCGCAGTAGCCTCCGTTAAAATTATGAAGCGCTACCTGATCATTCGGAATAGTACCGGAATAATGCCCTTTAACTGCCAGCCAGGGTGATTTTTTGGTTATAAAACCCCGTCTTAAAAACTGATCTATATTAGAACGTTTTCCAAAAGCACCCAACACTAATTTTGAATATAATGTCTGATTTGGTGTTTTTACTGAAAATTCATCATTTTCAAAAGAAATATCTGTGACTGTTTCTTTTAAAATAATACAGCCATTCGATATTGCTTTTTCATATAAGATATTATCCAGCATATACCTGCTAATACCAAAGCCACCCAGAGGAAGTGTCGTTCTGGCAATTTTGCCGTTTTGTGTTGTAAATTCAAAAGAGGAAATCTGTTGAGGGATAGATTGCAAAAAATCCAATTCAAGCCATAAAAAATAAGGCAGGACTTCATTAGAAATATATTCTCCGCATACCTTGTGACGCGGGTAATCCGATTTTTCAATTAAGGTTATTTTTAAACCTTTTTTTGAGAGATGTATTGCTGCTGTCAAACCTGCAAGACCGCCACCAGTAATTATTACATCCTGTTTTGTTTTCATATTCTAATTTAGCAAAAAAACACAAATAAACTAAGACTTTTTCAGTCATAAAAAGCCAGACTAATAAAAAACGTCTCAAAATATTGTTTCTGAGACGTTTTTAAGGTTTCATTTTTTTTCTTCGTTGTTCAGTTTATCATCAAACTCAGGTTCTTTACCTTTAAATTTATGAGTATCTGTATCATAATTTTCATCGTTTGTTAAAACTTCATCGTGCTCTTTGTACTGGTGTTTTCTTGTATCAACCCGGTCGCGATTTCCAAAGCCACCATTTTTAGTACTTTTCGGATTTTGATTATTTGTGTTCATATCTGTAAGTTTTAAATTTTATTAAAATTACCCGAAATATGATGCGTACACTTATATAATCATTTTGAAATGTTATAAAATATAGTTCCTAACCCGATTGGTATTTAAAAAGGTTAAATTTTTTTATTCCTTTTTTATACTCCTTATTTAACCTTGTCTATTAAAAACAGGAGCTGCTTTATCTAATAAATGCGTAAGTAATATGTATGAGATGGTTTTTAAAACAGTTATAAAATAAATACAAACAAAACACGGATGAGTATTTTACGAAAAACGAATTTTTAAAATACATTATTTCCCATATATGAACATAACTTCTAAAGAGCTTTATCTTGAAAGCTTTATGCTCTGGGATCTCCTTTCAAATAATTACCGCTAAACTTAAAATACTCTGCAGAAGTTCTTTCTCCTGCTTTACCATCAACCCTAAGTATACTGCCAGCCCTGTTTAGCAGTGTTTGTAATTCTTTGGCTTCATTGGTAACAGTACCGGAGTAATACAAAGTTTTGTTTCCCAATGCAAGTATTTGTTCCAGTAAGTTTCCATTTGGCAATGTTATTAGCTTTTGCTCGCTCATACGCCGCAACAGTACAGCAGCACCGCATTGCTTAGAAACTGCATTCGGATCATATCGCCCATCCTGAACATATTTACCTTTGGTATAATGATTAGAATAACTCCATAAATAAGGCGAATTAATACCTTGTCGGTAGTAACCTAATCCGTTATATAATTCCAGTTTATAAAGGATTCCGGCAATGCTCCAGTCTGTCCATGTATTAAGTTTGTCATAAACTAAAGCATCTTTAGCACTTTCTTCCCATGTAAATGGCGGGTTTCCTATCTTTGGACGGCCTGCAGGGACTTGTACTGTACGTTCTTTGAGAGGATCTCCATTGTGCAGATGGGTATCAAACCTTAAACTAGCTTCCATGTTATGTATAATTGCGATTACAAACCAGGGGATATTTAATCGATCGCCCACAGCTTCATATCTGCCTTTATTTTGAATCATCTTAGCTGTTATTTTGTCAATTTCAGGGTATTTAGCTTCTTTTATAATACAGGAAGCAAATAACTTTTCGTAATTACTTTTTTTGTCCGGAGGTACTGTTGCCATAGCAGCTGGTTTAAATTAATAATATTATGTACTTGTTGTTTGAAATAAGCAGAAGCAGAAATCAAACATGATTTAAGAAAAACAGAGATTTTATTTTGGCTGATACAGTAGGGGAGTGATCAGATTCTATTAAAAAAAAAAATAAGGTACTGATTTTCAATATCTTAAATTTAAAAATATCCAAGAAGTGGAAAAAGAGTATTTATACGTGTTTTTAAGACTGAAAATACACAATCAGATAATCGTCGCATTAAAAAGAAAACCCTGTCAATATGTGACAGGGCATTTTATTTGCTATGTATATGTTTACTTTAATCTTTAACAAATTTAAGTTTCTTTATTTCCTCTTCATTTTCAGTAAAAACTTTAATCAGGTAAACTCCCTTAACCAAAGACTGAACATTTATTTCATGACCGCCATTCAATATTTTTTCGAACACTTTCCTTCCATTAATCTCAAAAACAGCAATTTTACTAATTTCAGTTTCAGCATTAAAATGCAAAACATCTTTTACCGGATTTGGGTACAGGGTTAGTGCTATATCAGATTTTATATTATCATCAACAGATAAAAGAGGATTATAGGCCTTAATAGCCAAAGAAGTACGAGATTCACAACCACCAATAGATTGGGTTGCATAATACGTTGTACTATTTATGATTAAAGTATTTGAAGGTAACGGATTAGCATAATTGGCTGCATCCTGAGCTGTGGCATACCATTTAATATTTTGTCCATTTACAGCTAATGCCCCTAAATTATCTCCAGCGTTAAAACTTTGTTCAAGAACTCCTGTTGGAGAGTTAACTACATTTGGCTGTGTAATAGTGGTTGAAGCAAATCTGGCACAGCCATTAGCATCCGTTATTTTTACTTCATAAGTACCTGCGCCAAGATTCATCCTGTCTTCAGTAGTTATACCGTCATTCCAGACGGTTGTGTATGGAGCGGTTCCTCCCATTGGAGTTAAATTTATGGCTGAGTCAGATTCTCCATTGCAAGTAACATTTCTATGAGACATAATAAAACTAATTCTTCTGGCAAATGATACTAGGTTAGTAATCACTTGTGAGCCACAATTTCCTGAAGCTACTAATCTATATATATAATCAGTACTTAATGTTGAAGTATCGCTAATAGTCAGCGTTGGTGTATTTGCTCCTGAATATGGTGCAGCGTTTGATATATTAATGTAAGATGCCCCCCCCATGTATACCTGCCACTGATAATTTGTTGCATTACTTACATTAGCAGTAAAAGAGATACCCTCACTAGCGCAAACCTGACTCGAAATAGGTTGATTCACAATCTTAGCTGAAGGACTTACAGTAACAGTAAATGTTTTAGGAGTACCTTCACCAGAAGCACCTCCATAAGTTGGTGTAACTGTTATGGTGGCGGTAACTGGCACATTGCCATTATTAATGCCTTTAAACGAAGGGATGTTACCTGTACCAGATGCAGCAAGACCAATAGAGGTATTGTTGTTAGTCCAGTTATAGGTAATCGGAGGGGGACTATAAAGCAACTGTACCATTAGTTTTTTCGGTACATTAGTACAAGGGTCTCCAAAATTGTCATTCGAAACAGCAAGACTAAAAGAATTTTTTCCTATGGCAGCTGCTTCTACTAAGCTTTCACTATTTGCTGAATGACAGAAACCTCGAAATAAAGTAGTACAGCTACCTGTAGGATTTCCATAACTGACAAAATATAAATCAGTAAATATACCACCAAATGGAGCAGTTAGGGTTAGATTACTGCCTTCCTTTGCCTCTCCGCAAAGCACCCCCATGTTAACAGGACTACTAAAATTAATTGCACTTACTGAAGATCCATTACAAACTGTTTGATTGCTTATAGTATTAACGACAGGCTGTGTATATGCTTTTATAAAACAAAAAGTGAAAAATACGACTAGTAAATAAGTATTTTTTTTCATATAAACTGAATTGATCATGTTTCTTTAATTATTAATTTTAAGATGTTTATCTTTCTTGTAATTCATAAATTTCATTGCTGCCATTTTCTGTAGATAATTGGGACGCCTTCTTAGTCATGTATTTTAAATTACCTAAATTTTGAATATAATACCGATTTACCGTTCCTTCAACTTTGATCAGTCTCCATTTCTCGTTAATACTTTTAACTTCACTTTGCATAATGGTAATATTATCAGAAAAATACTTATTATTCTTTTTATTTTTTATAGCAAAAATATCATGCCCGTCATATTGGCTTTCAAAATAAAAATCACAATTTGTTTTTTTATAATCTTTACTCATTTTTGTTGCATGATCAGTTCTGTACTCATCATTAGCAATATTTTTTATCGACTTAAGTTTAGAAGCTGGTAATGGTGGCAGATTAATCCTTTTCTTAAGATACGGAAGTCTTTCATTGCCAACATATGCCCATTTATGGTTCTTGATTTTATTTGTAGCAATTGCGCTAAATGTACAATTCAGTGCTGTTTCCCAAAGATCTGCGTCGTTTACTACATAAACACGTGTAATGAAATTATTAGTACTATATTTTTTTATCATCTCATCCCACTTATCTTTCTTTTTTGTGTCAAAATTGAAAAATATCCTATTGCCAGTTATTGGTGGAGTTTCATATTCTGAGCCATCATCACTAAAACAAAGTCTTGTAGTTAACAAATCCGATGAGTCAGCATATTCTTTTTTCCAATCAGATCCACCTGTTAGACAAAAAATAATTTTCCCTAACATTTGATTAATTTGGGGCCAGCCTTTCTGAACCACAAACGAGCATAAATCATTATAGGTATCATCATTTTCTTTTGACTGAGATAAATATAATTCTCCGGGTGTATAAATTATTGATTCATCAAAATATTTCCTCAGGTACTGATCAATTCTGTCTCCAAAATTCAAATAACCTCCTTCGCTGCTTTTTATATCTATGTATACAACAACTGGCAAATGATTTGGATTGTTGTTATGCCAGCCAAATATATAACCTAACCATTCATCAAGATGACTCGCAGTAGTATTTCCTTTTGTATGAGACACCTTAAAATATCCACTAGAAATCTTTCCATCTTTATAGTCTTTAGATTGCCTGATTATATCGAGTTCAATAGCCATACAGCCATTTTGATAAGGAGCGTTCGGATCAAACTCTAATTGTTCAGAAATTGTTTCATTACGCTCATAAGAGTTGTGTGAAGCTTTAAAAGAAATATCACCAAATGTTAAGGAAGTAGAATTTTTCATTTGTCTTTAGTTTTATTATTTGTAAGTTTAAAACTAATAACTTATGATCTAACCCTTTAAAAAATGTTCTGAAACACCTTTTTTTTGTTCTAAAACAAAATCAAAATTTTTTAGAAATTTTAAAAACCCTGTCTTCAATGAATAACTTATCATTTACAACTTTTGAGATATGGTATGGGTTTACACCAACACTTCGGTTAATTCTTTTGAAATATTTCGACGGAAAAATTTCCTCCAGATACGCCATCGTTGTTCTCAGAATCTGATTTTTACCGGATTTTAAATGAATTTCAACATACACATGATCTGCTTCGGCAAAAAGGAAATCTTTCGCCTGAAAATAATAAATCTGTTTTCCCAGCTCAATTTTAAAAATTGCATCATCATTAGCTAAAGCCAGTCTTATTGCCGTAATCAGGTTCACATTTTCTATTGGTTTCGACAGATAAGCAGAGGGTCTCAGATTTGTAATTTTTTCCAGGGTACCCGGATCAGTAAGCGCAGTGGTAAAAATAAAAGGGATAGAAATATTGATATTGATAAAATTAGCTAAATCAAGACCCGTTTTATCACCGGAAAGGGAAATATCTATGAGAACCAGATCAAACGATTTATGTGACAGGAGCATTTTGGCTTCTTCAAAATCATGGGCAATTTCGGAAACGAAAACTTTATCCAGCATTTTTTTTAATGAGAGTGCAATCAGAACTTCGTCTTCTACAATCAATATTCTTCTGTTATGTTCCAACATGGGGAAATACTATTTTATAGTTTGCTTTTTCTCTTGTATAATTTCCTTTCAATTGTTTCACCATTCCCTCAATAATTAAAAGTCCCAGAGAGTTGTTATTATTCTCAAAATTAAAAACTGTTCCGTTATCTGAATAACTTAATTCCACTTCATTATTTGTTTTTCTTAGCTTAAGATGTATAACAAGCTGTACATCTCCTGATTTGGCATGCTTTATCGAATTTGTAACCAATTCATTTACCAGGAGTCCCAGAGACAGAATTTTATCAACATTAAAAAAAATGCATTCAATTTCATTTACATACTTAAAGTTCCTTAAAGCACTGTTTTGATGGGATTCAATGATCTTGTTTATATAATTTGTAACTTCAATTAAATCATTATCGTTATAATTTACACTGTAGGTGTAAAATTCGTGAGCGATAGTTATTGTTTTAATACGCTGATGCAGATCATCAAATATACTTTTGTAATTTTCATTTTTTGCCTGGTCTTTTTGAAAATCAATCAGGCTTAAAATTACTGCGAGGTTGTTTTTAACGCGATGATTTAGCTCCTGAACAAGAAATTGTTTCTCTTCAACATTGGCTTTTAAGGTAATGTTGTTCTCAGATATTTTTTGCTTTTGGATCTCTATTTTTCTTTCATTTTTTTTGATTTTCCAGGTAAAAAAAGCTAAAACAAGAATTGAAATAAAAAGAGTGGTATTTAACACTCTTGTGCTTCTGATATCTTTTTTAAGCAATTGCTTTTCTGCCTTTTCTTTATCAAAATTATATGCTGTTTCGAGTTCTTTTATCTTAAGATCCTTTTGTTCACCACTATATTTCCTATATAATTCTGAAGCAATTTTATAATAATATAATGCAGAGTCTGCCTTATTTTGTTTTTCCAGAATATCACTTTTTATCTCAAAAACATTAGCTTTATAATCTAGAACATTTGATTTTGATGAAATTGTGATAGCTGAATCTATATAAATATTAGCTATTTTATATTCCTTTTTGCGAAAATAATAATAACTCAGATTGCTAAACATTGAAATGACTGCTTCATAATGATTCAGTTGCTTATATAAATAAAGTGCGCGGTTGTAATGCCTTAATTCGGATTCAGAATTTGTTTTTCGGTTGCCAAGTCCCAATATTAGTTCTACAACCGGCATATTCACTTTGTCGTTGACAGATTGAGCATACTTTTTTGCATGAAGAGCAAGCTCATATGCTTTTTTTGAAAAGCCATTGACCCTGTAATAAGAAGATTTTCGGATAAGAAAATTGGTGTAATTTTTAACTTTAAATTCCGGATGTTTTAAAAATATTGCTTCTGCTTTTTGCAATTCAGAGTAGCATGATTTATGGTCATCATTAATTTCATAAATAAGAGCTCTTTCGACATGAATTTTCAGTTTTTGATCTTCTTTAATCTGAGGATTGTCTAAAAGATTTTGAGAAAGTTTAAAAGCTTCATCATAAAGCCCAAATTCAGTTAGAATTTTTACTTTCATAACGTCCAGCTCATTTTTTTTCGCATCAGTATAACGCTCCCTGTTTTCGTTAATGATATATAAGGCTTTTTTGAAATCAGAATACACTATTTTGCGCTCAAGATCCTGTTTCAACAATTGAAAAGAATTTTGACCAGAACAAAAAAATTGTATACAAATCAGAAATAAGCTAAAATAAACTCTCACTGTTAGATTGAGATTATATAAAATTCATATTGACTTTATTATACTAGGAAATTATTTCACATTTCAAATATAGGAGTTTCAAAAATCTCTCAACTAAAAATGTTCTGAATTGCATATTGTTTGTTCTTAATTTTTTATTTTAAAATTCATTAACTTAAATAAAAAACAAGTTAAAATATTGAAATTAATTGTTTTAAAAACATTAATTAAAGTTTTACTTAAAATTATTTTTGAATTTTATATATGTATATGTTTAGATTTACATTCTATCATTATGAAAACTCAGCTCTAAGTTTTCATATATTTCCTCAAACATATCTATCCTGTCCTGTAATCTGGAATTAGCGTCAGGCAAAATCTTATATGGAATTATGGGCAGTATTAAAAATGATGAAGCCAGTTTCCCTTTGAAATAAATCCACTATATGGTCCATGGATTTACCCTGTCTGCACCAAAATTATACGGCGTATCGGGAGGAAGTATCAAAAAATGGTTTACCAGTGTTATTGTTAATTTCAAAATTTGCGCATCATTTGGTATTTACATAATTTTACATGCTATGTATGAAATATTCCAAAAGTATCTTGACGATAAGACTGAACTAACGCAGCAAGAATCAGAGCGTATACAATCATTCGCTATTATTAAAAAACTTCGAAAAAGACAATATCTGCTTCAGGAAGGAGATGTCTGGAAGTATGATGCTTTTATAACTCAAGGCTGTGTAAGAACTTATACGGTTGACGAAAAAGGAGGTGAGCACGTAAATAGCTTTAGTATTGAAAACTGGTGGACAGGCGACCGCGAAAGTTTAATGATGCAGCAACCGTCCCGTTTTAATATCGATGCTATCGAAGATACAGAGCTGGTACTTTTTACCCACGAAAATTTTGAAATGCTTTGCAGAGAGATTCCAGCGCTTAATAATATAGTAAATACGATTTTGCAAAGAAGTTTCATATCGGCCCAAAACAGAATTCAGGCCTCGCTGACTTTAACGGCCGAAGAAAAGTATTTAAACTTTATCAATAAATATCCGGGTTTTGCTTCAAGAATTCCACAGACTATGATTGCTTCTTACCTCGGCATGACACCCGAAACCTTAAGTCGCATTCGCAAACAAACAGCAAAAAAATAAATCATATCAGGAGCTTTTAAAGTTCCTTTTTTTATGCTCCTTTCAAACTCTTGATCCAGATCAAGTTTTTACTTATTTCTAATCAATGTCCAGGTTTTGCATTCATCGCAACTTTGTAATGTTCAAAAGAAACAAACATTATAAACATTTAAATAGTAGAAATCATGTCAAAAACAATTTTTATTACAGGAACAAGTACAGGCTTTGGAAAACTTACAGCTATCACATTAGCAAATGCAGGTCACTCCGTTATTGCAGGGATGCGCAATACAAACGATAAAAATACCGCTGCTGCGAAAGAACTAAACGCAATAGAAAACATTGAAGTAGTTGATATCGATATTACGGAAGATACTTCAGTTAAAACAGCTATCGAAAAAGTAATCACTAAATACGGAAAAATTGATGTCCTTATCAATAATGCGGCGGTAAGCGGTTTTGGTCTGCTTGAAGGTTATTCTGTTGATCAGGTTCGTAAAATGTTCGATGTCAACGTTTACAGCGTTCTTCGTATGTATCAGGCGGTGCTTCCTTCTATGAGAAAAGAAAGAAACGGACTGGTAATTAATATTACAACCGGAGCCAGCGGACACACACTTCCTTTTATGGTTCCATACATCGCTTCAAAACTTGTCGTAGAAAGCTTTACTGAAGGATTACAAGATGAATTAGCAGATTACGGAATTGAAAACGTAAGCATTCAGCCAGGCGTATATCCAACAGAAATGAATAACGGTTCTAAAGCTGGAATTCACGCTGATAAAACGGAAATTATTAAAGAATACGGAGAAGCAGCAACAGAAAAATTTAATGCATTAGGAACGGCATTATTTGGTAAAATGGCTCAGTTCGAAATGAATCCTCAGACTATTGCAGATGGAATTTTGGAATTGGTAAGTATGAAAAAAGGGGAGAGACCGCTTCGTTTTCCATTAGACGCCATTGCTCAGGGAACTGATAAAGAATTTATAGAAGCCCGTGCCAATATTAAAGCAAAATGGCTAGCAGCTTACACTAATTAAATAACAATATCAAATATCAATAACAATAAAAAATAGATGCAATCATGAAATCAACTCATAAAAAATCAAATAAAAAAGTACAAACTTCAGCAGCAGCAATGCTTAATTTATTAATATTATTTTCTGCATCAGAAAAAGCAGCAGCACAGAATAATCCAGGAATTGTCGGAATTGATCACGTCGGAATCAATGTGCCAGATCTCAATAAAGCGGTTACATTTTTTAGCGATGTACTTGGTTTTACTCCTGTAACACAATTAGGACCAATTCCGCTTGACGCTGAATGGAAAAAATTAAATCATATCAATCCTGCAACTGGTGCGGTTACCATAAAAATGATCAATGCAGGAAACGGAGCCAGCATTGAAGTATTTGAATATGCAGACAACAAAGGAAGTTTAAACCTTCCAAATACTGATGATATTGGAGCTTCGCATATTGCTTTTTATGTAAATGATATTACTAAGGCTGTAAAATTTTTAAATAGTAAAGGCGTAAAAATATTGGGAGAGCCTTTTACAATGCCATCAGGAGATACAGCCGGCGAAACTTGGGTTTATTTTGAAACGCCCTGGGGTTCTAAAATGGAATTGGTTTCGTATCCAAACGGAAAGGGGTATGAAAAAGCAAATCCTAAAACAATACTATGGTCACCAAAAAATGCAGTCGTTAGAAAAACAACACCAGATGATTTCGATTCAAAAAAGAATATAACAATAGTAGAAAACCATCTTAAAATCTGGAACGAAAAAGAGGAAGCAAAACGTAAAACTTTATTAAAACAAGTTTATGCTTCTGATGTAGAAATGGTCGATCGTCATTTTATTGCTCAAGGAATTAACGATATCAGTAAATTCATTGTAGAACTTCAGACTAAAAATCCTGAATTTAAATTTACTGCCAAATCAGTAGAAACCAATCATAATATAGCCCGATTGTACTGGCAGTTTGGTTCAAAAGAAAAACCAATAGTCGTCAGTGGGATGGATTTATTTGTAATTGAGAATGGTAAAATACAGAAATTATATGTTTTTGTTGATCAGAAAGAATAATTATTTCTATTTAGCAGTTAAAAATCCAGAAAAGAATTTCTGGATTTTTATTTTTATAATCTGCAATTAATTAAAATTATTGAAAATCCCACTCGCCTAAACGAATGAGATTTATAACCGTAGTTTTTAGCACTAATGTAAAAAGTTTACGACCAATAATTTATATCAATTAATTTATTCCACCTCCCAAGGCTTTATACAATAAAACCTGAGATTCCGCATTTTTTAATTGAATGTCCACAAAGTCAAGTTCAGCCTGCAGCTTGTTTTGCTGCGCATTAATGATTTCTAAATAATTGGCATAACCGCTCAGATACAAATCATTTGAAACGTTTACGGCAATTTCCAGATGATCAATTTCATTCATTTTGTATTTCAGAACATCTTCAAAAGCTTCGTTTCTTCGCAATAAAGCACTTAATTCGTTGAAAGCGGTTGTAATTGTGTTTTGATATTGAAGAAATGAAATTTCCTGTCTTCTGTTGGAAACATAAAAATCCTGTCTGATTTGTCCTTTGTTGAAAACCGGAGCTGTCAAACCGCCTAATAACTGCCACGCGAAAGATCCTGCATCAAAAAGAGTGTTGAAAGAAAACGAATTAAAACCTGCATAACCGCCCACATTTACAGTTGGAAAAAAGGCAGCCCGGGCCGATTTGGCATCAGCGTTACTCGCTAATAATTCGAAGTAAGCTTCAGAAACATCCGGTCTTTTATGAATGATAGAATCCACGCTGATTTTTTGGTTTAAAACGTCTAAATGTCCCGATAAGAAATCGTTGCTTCTGTCAATTTTCCCACCGTATTCCCCTAAAAGTGTCAGTAAAGCTTTCTCAGTCTGATCGATGCTTAATTTTAATTCTGAAGCTTCAGCATGGATATTATTATTTTGTGCATTAAATTGCTGTACAGCCAATTCTGTAGCTTTCCCAACCGATCTTTGTGATGAGACAATATCCAGCGCTTTTTCCTGTGTTTTTAGATTATTGTCGTAAATCGCAGCTTGTTTGTCCAAAGCAATCAATTTGAAATACAAATCAGCAACATCGCCTAATAAGCGTGTCTGCAACAACCGCATTCCCTGCTGAGAAGCAAAAAATCGCTGTTGCGCAGCTTTCTTACGATTGCTCAGTTTTCCCCAGATATCAGCTTCCCAGGAAACTTTTCCACCTAAAAACAGGTTAGGAGTGACATCTTCATTAATTCTTTGTTTTTCGGTAATATTCTGAGAAAAGTTAGTATCGTAATTACCAACCCCCTCCATGGTATATTTTCCAAAATGTGTTCCGGAAGCATCTGCTACAAGATCTAAAGAGGGTAGAAGGGACAATTTTGCCACTTTTAAATGCGAATTGGCAATTAAAATTCTTTCCTGCATGATTAAATAATCAGGATTTTTGGTAATGGCTTTCTGTAATAATTCCTCTAATTTCGGATCTTTAAAGAAGTTCTCTGTTTTTAACGGAATAAAATTTTCTGTTGAGGCTTCTTTTCTTTGAGCATCAAAATTCTCAGGAAGTTTTGCAGCATTTAATTTACTGCTGACTTTTGGCGCAGAACAAGCTGTCAAAAGTAAAATTCCAGTTATCACAACAGCACTTTTGGTTGTCCTTATCACATCAGTATTTTTATATTGATTTAATATCTCTTTCATTGTTTAAATTTATTTTTTTCAATCTGTCAAGCATTTTTTAAGACATGTAGAAATATTGATATCTTTAATTGTACTTATTAGCTTAGATTAATCTGTATAAATCTGCGTGAAAAAATAATGTCAAAAAAACATTTCACGCAGATTTTAAAAGATTTAAGCAGATCAAATTAGATTTTTTTACTCTGTTTTGCTCAACGAATTAATTGTTTGACTTGCTCATCCGTTTTTCCAATTTCGCAAACAGTATATAAAGTCCGGGAATGATTAAAAGACCAAATACTGTTCCGATAAGCATTCCACCCGCAGCTGCAGTACCGATTGAACGGTTACCGATTGCACCAGCACCAGAAGCAATACAAAGTGGAATCAATCCTGAAATAAAAGCAAATGAAGTCATCAAAATAGGTCGGAAACGAAGCCTGGCACCTTCTATTGCAGCTTCAACAATATCACGTCCGGTTTTATTTTGTGCCATTGCGAATTCTACAATCAGAATGGCATTCTTGGCGAGCAGACCAATCAGCATGACGAGTGCAACCTGGGCGTAAATGTTATTGTCTAATCCGACCATTACAAGTGCAATGTAAGAGCCGAAAACTCCAACAGGCAAACTCAATAATACCGGGAACGGTAGCAATAAACTTTCGTATTGTGCTGCTAATAATAAGTATACAAAAAGGATACAAAGTGCAAAAATGTATATTGTTTGGTTACCCGAAAGAATCTCTTCACGCGTCATACCTGACCATTCCAGTTCAAAACGGCTTGGCAATTTTTCGGCAGCAATTCTTTCAACGGCAGCAATGGCATCTCCAGAACTATAACCCTCAGCAGGTTCACCGTTAATCATAGCTGACATGTACATGTTATACCGTGTTAAAACCTCCGGACCGTAAACTCTTTCTAGTTTAATGAAAGTTGAAAACGGTACCATTTCGCCAGCGTCATTCTTCAAATACATATCCAAAATGCTTTCCGGATTTTGACGGAATTGTGGGCTAGCCTGAACCATTACTTTATACATTTGAGAAAAACGGATAAAATTGGTAGCATAAAAAGAACCTAACATCGTCTGCAAAGTACTCATGGCGTTGTCTACAGAAATTCCTTTTTTTGCAGCCAAATCGTAATCAATATGAATTAAATACTGCGGGAAAGTAGCATCAAAACTCGAGAATGAATTTTGAACTTCCGGAGACCCATTTAACTCTTTGAGGAATTCTTTGGTAACTTTATCGGTATTAGTAATACTTCCACCAGATTTATCTAATAAACGAAGCTCGAAACCACTCGTGTTACCAAAACCAGGAACGGTTGGTGGTGCAAAAATCTCGATTTGTGCGTCGGTAATGTTTTTTGTTTTTTCTGTAAGTTCCGCCATAAATTCCGTAACCGAAATATCGCGTTCGCTCCAGTCCTTCAGGTTGATCATTCCCATTCCGTAAGAAGCTCCGGCAATTTCAGTTACAATACTGTATCCTGCAAGAGTCGTTACGTTATCAACACCTTTAATTTGCTTTGCGATTCGGGTTACTTCATCTAATGCTTTTTCAGTACGTTCTACGGTTGCTCCCTGTGGCGTTGTAACACTTACGTAAACCATTCCCTGATCTTCCGTAGGGATAAATCCTGACGCTAAAAATTTTGTTGTTCCCCAGGTTAACACACAAAAGAGCACTAATAAACCAACTGTAACGGTATTACGGTCGGCAAATTTTACTAATACTTTGATGTATTTTGAAGTAATAGTATCAAACCAATGATTGAATCTGTTGAAGAAACGATCTAAAAGTGATTTTTTTTCTTTATTCGGATCGTGTGCTTTCAGCATAATCGCACAAAGAGCAGGAGTAAGGGTAAGTGCGTTAATCCCCGAAATTACAATACTAATTGCCATTGTTAAAGAGAACTGTCTGTAGAAAACCCCAACCGGACCGCTCAGAAAAGCAACCGGAATAAATACGGCAGCCATTACAATCGTAATTGCAATAACAGCCCCTGTAATTTCTTTCATCGCACTAATAGTTGCTTCCATTGGCGACATGTGTTCTTCGGAGATTTTTACGTGAACAGCTTCCACAACGACGATTGCGTTATCGACCACAATTCCGATAGAAAGAACTAAAGCGAAAAGTGTCAATAAGTTAATCGAGAATCCCATCATCGACATAAAGGTAAAAGCTCCAATAAGGGCAACAGGAACTGCTAATACCGGAATTAAAGTAGATCTCCAGTCCTGAAGGAAAAGAAAAACGACAAACGCCACTAAAATAAAGGCTTCTACTAAAGTTCTTAATACTTCATCAATAGAAGCGTCAAGGAAACGCGAAACATCATAAGCAATATTAAACTCCATTCCCGGAGGAAAAGAAGAGCCTTTCAGTTCTGCCATTTTTTCTTTCACACTGGCAATTACTTCAGATGCGTTCGAGCCCGGACGTTGTTTCAACATTATTGATGCAGAAGGTTTTCCGTCAGTTTTAGAAACCATTCCGTAACTCATTGCACCAAATTCGATTTTCGAAATGTCTTTTAATCTTAAAATTGTTCCGTCGGCATTGGCTTTTAACGGAATTTCTTCATATTGACCTGGCTCAAAGAATTTTCCGCCATACTTAATTACATATTGCAATTGATTATCCATTTGTCCTGAACCTTCACCAACTTTACCCGGAGCAGCAGAAATATTTTGTTTTTGAAGCGAAGCAATTACTTCATTAGCCGAAATATTATAAGAAAGCATTTTTTCCGGATCGAGCCACACGCGCATCGAATATTCTTTTTGCCCCATGATTTCTGCACGACCAACACCATCAATACGTTTTAATTCCTGAAGAATATTAATATCCGTAAAATTGAAGATAAACTGCTCATCCTGAGTTTTGTCTGTACTGGTAATATTCAGGTACATCAACATACTGTTTACCTCTTTTTCGGTCGTAACTCCGGCACGAATTACCTCTTCCGGAAGTTCGTCCAGAATCGTGGTAACCCTGTTCTGCACATTTACAGCTGCCAGATCGGGATCGGTTCCTACTTCAAAGAAAACCTGAATTAAAGTTAAACCATCATTCGAAGTTACGGTTGACATATATGTCATTCCGGGAACTCCGTTTATGGCTCTTTCGAGCGGAAGGGCGACAGCATTGGCGGAAACCTCTGCGTTTGCTCCTGTGTATTTTGCTGTAACGGTTACAGACGGTGGTACAATGTCCGGGAATTGGGTAATGGGAAGCTGAAACAACGCCAGCAATCCCAGAAGGACTATCATAACCGAGATGATTAAGGACAATATTTTCCTTCTGATAAATAGCTCTATCATTTTAAATTTTTTAGATAAATAATTAAATAACTGTTTTACAGATCGATAACCTACATTTGTTTCATGTTGATTTTATCACCGTCTCTCAATGATTGTGCACCTTCCTGCACAATAAGGTCATCGCTTCTTAGACCGTCATTTAGGATGTATACATCATCCAGAGTGGATTCAATTGTAATATTTGTCATTTTAACTACTCCATCTTTGTTCACGCGAAATACGTATTGTTTGTCCTGAATAGAAAAAACTGCTTTTTGCGGAATTAAAATTGCATTTGTTTTGGGTTCTGAAATAATCAGTTTTCCAGAAGTTCCGTGTTTGATAAACCCTTGTGGATTGTGAAATTTTGCTTTATACTGAATAGAACCGGTTTGCCTGTCGATTTCTCCGTCGGCAGTTCTTAATTCTCCTTTTTTGTCGTAAACCATTCCGTTTGGCAATACCAGTTTGATGTCTCCCTGCGTATTTAAAGTTTTGTCTTCCATCATTTGAAAATACGTATTTTCCGGAATTGAGAAGTAAGCGTAAACATCATCTAATTGGGAAACAGTGGTCAATAATGAACCATTTTCAACTAAACTTCCTTCTTTAAACGGAATACGGTCAATCGTTCCGTTAAAAGGTGCACAGATGGTTGTAAAACTGATCTGCTGTGTAATGGCTTTTTTTTCTGCCACAGCATGTGCTACTTTTGCGGAAGCAGCTTCATATTTTGCTTTTGATAATTCCAGTTCTTTATCTGCAATTACTTTTTTATTAAAAAGAGTTTGGGCTTGCTCAAGTTCAACAGTTGCGATTCTTAGATCGGCTTTTGCACTTTTATAAACAGCTTCTGCTTTTAGGAGCTGAATCTGCAGCTCCACATCACTTATTTTAAAAAGTATTTGTCCTTTTTTTACTTTTTGCCCTTCACTAACATACACTTTGTCCAATAATCCAGGGATACGGGCATGAATTTCCACATTATTTTTAGCTTGTACATCGGCAACAAATTTGCTCGAAACGATAGTGTCTTTTAAGGTAATTTTATAGACAGGTACTGTTTTTATTTTATTTGGGTTCTTTTTGGCTTTATCTCCACACGAGACTAGGACGAACAACGATAAAATTACGGTGAAAAATGAATTGTTTTTGGTGATCATGATTTTAATTTATTATAAAAAGATTCTCTCCCATACAGATTTTCTATAGGGAGTTTTGTAATTGGTTTTAGAAAAATGGAAATGATGAATACGGTTTTAGCCGTTTCGGGATGTAGTTTACATTTTTACAAACGAATATTTTTCTCTTTACATCTGGCTACAGACGCAATAAAGAGAGGTGAATTAAAAGTGGATTTATAAAAAATGTAAATATTATTCTATAAACTAGAACAATTGATAGAGGTGAAGATAAGTATGACGCTGAATTTGGTATATAGATGCAATACCATAAATTAGGCTTCGTTTGTAATTTCTGAATTTAATCAGATTGCTGTAATAGGGGGACCTTAAAGTACTGCATTCTGAAGTAGTAGCACGAAATTTAAGTTTCTTTTTTACAACATAATGAATATGAATTTCTTTATTCAGTAAATCCGAAGATAAAAACTGAGGAATATCAGCTGTAGTAAGCTCGCAGAAATTTTTGTAAAGATTCTGTTCAGCATGTAATTTATTAGACTCTGTACTCCTGATAAAGAGTAACAGAAATAATAAAATTATACATGTGAACTTAGTATTTTTCATCGATTAAATTCGAAGATTTTAAATTGTTTTTGTTTAGAAACCTTATAATTGAACGCCAAATATACTAATTTGTCAAGTAAGGGTTTCTTAATGTTTTCTAAAAAGATACAGAAAATAGAGGATAAGAGTGATCCTGAATTTTGATTACAAATGATTTTATAAAATACGAAACTATATTTTTTTAACGTTGAGTTTCAATAAGCATAATTCTACTATGTTATACTACTCTGTTTACTGCGATTTTTGCAGGTATTAAATAGGGGCAGATAAAAAAAATGGCAGCAATTATCTTCAATTGACGCCATTTGGCCGTGACCTTACGGCTCGTATGCATTATCTTGTATTAATGGGTAGATACAATATCATTCTCCGGAGACAGTTCAATTTTTTGTTTAATAAAACGTTTCCCAATATTCAGAATAATAAATGCTAAAACAGTTGTTGTGGTCATAATGAGTACCATTGGAGCAACTGAATCTTTAACAAAAATTCCAATAGCAAAAGAGGCTAATGCTCCTAAGCCAAGCTGAATCGCTCCCATTAATGCAGAAGCACTGCCGGCGTTTTTAGCAAAAGGAGCAATCGTAAGTCCGGCAGTATTAGGATTTGAAATTCCCAAACAGCCTAAAAACAAAAATAGCATTCCAATCGTTTCATACAATCCTAAAAGATTATTCAAAGAAAGAATCAAAAAAACAATGCTTATTACGCATTGAGCAATTAGAGCACTAAATATCATTTGCTCGCTGGAAAATTTCTTTAATAAAACCGAATTTAATTGACTTGAACCTATAAAACTCACAGACATAAAGGCAAAAATCCAACCATACGTCTTAGCGTCAACATGATAAATATCCATAAAAATAATAGGAGAGGCTGCCACGTACGAAAATAATCCGGAAAAAGCTATTGAGCCTGTAAATGCATAAGTAAAAAATTGCGGGTTTTTAAGCACTTTTAAAAAATTCGAAATGATAGGTTTCGGTTTTAATGAAATAGAAGTATCTGGTTTATAGCTATTTGGCAAACCTATTTGTGATGCAGTCAAAATAACAATTCCCATACACATCAATATTAAAAACACAACATGCCAGCCATAGTCTTCAGTTACATAGCCGCCAATTGTTGGCGCCAGCATTGGCGAAAGCCCGAGAACAAGCATCAACAAAGAAAAAACTTTCGGAATATCCTTTACAGGAAATAAATCCCTAACCATAGCAACAGAAGCTACCGTTGCAGCGCAACTGCCAACTGCCTGTATAAAACGCAGGAAAATAAAAACATCAATATTAACGACATATACACAACCTAGAGAAGCCAAAATGTAAACCATTAAACCAACAAACAAAGGCTTTTTTCTTCCAAAACGATCTAATAAAGGCCCGTAAAGCAATTGTCCTGCAGAAATCCCTATAAAATAACTTGATAAACTCATCGAAACCTTTGCAACAGTTGTATTCAAATCAGTGGCAATTCCTGAAAATCCTGGCAGATACATATCTATTGAGAAGGGGCCAAGAGCAGTCAGAGACCCTAAAATAAGAATAAGTTTAATATATTTTTTTGTTGTCATTTTCTTAAAATATCGCTTTGAATTTCGTGCAAAGATAAATATTTACTAACTTGATATCTATAATAATCATCTTTTTAGCAAATATGGTAATTATGTAATAATGCAATAATTCTTTATCACACTAATTTTAAAATTTTAAATTATGAAAAAAATCACATTACTACTGGCAGTTATTTTTAGTACATTTTCGTTTGCTCAGACAATTTCATCAAAAATTGAGGAAGTAAACACGGCACAGTACGATCTGCTAAAAAAGGTAAATGAATATTATCCGGATATTACCTTAAATAAATCTATTACAAATTTTTATGCAGATGGAAAAATAATTGATTCTCAACAAGAGTTTAATTTAAAGGGAACTAAATTTTCAAGCTATAAACTCGGTATTGAACCTGATAATAAAAAATTATTATTCGAATATGTTTCACCTGAGACTGGAAAAGTTTATGGAGATGTTTCAGTTTTCAAAGGAAATGTTTTGAGAACAACTTTTAATGAACAAAAAAATGAAATTGAAGTTTCCCTAAATGGTAAAGCTGTTTATTCTAAAAAACTTTAAAATATTCACACTGACTAAAGAGAATTTCTTTGTATTATATATAGTACGAGAATTTCTCTTTTAACAATAGTTTTTTTGACCTATAATTTATATTATGTAAAATATAAAATCTAATTACATTTTTGAATAATTTGTATAAGTTCATCAAAACATCTACAATAAAAAGTAATATGATGAAAGTCAGAAAATCAAATGTCAGATAGTGAACAATATAACTTATATACAAACCTATAATAATGAGAAAGTTTTATAAAAAAATAAGAATTGTATAAAACAATCGTTTTGCTGTAACAATATCGCATAATCATTTATTATTTTATTATTTTTACATTCGACTATATTCGATTTACTATGAATACAATTGCTGAACATATTGCGGATTTTTTAAAAGAATATCCGCCATTTGATAATTTGACATTTCAGGAACTATTTAATATTGCGACCAATATTCGTGTAATAAATTTAGAAAAGCATGCTGTATTGTTTCAGAATAATGATGTACTTCATGATAGCTTTTATGTAGTATCGTCCGGAATTATCAATCTTACGACAATTGCTGATGCTGAAGAAACTATCATAAATAAATGTCACGAAGGAGATATTTTTGGTTTACGTCCGTTTTTTGCAAAAAACAATTACATGATGACAGCCAAAGCACGTGAAGAAAGTATTGTTTACGCTATCCCTATCGCTGTTTTTAGACCATTTGTAGCTAATAATTCGGATGTGCTAAATTTTTTATTAGAAAGTTTCGCAATTAATTCACGTCACACCAAGGATAATGTAAATTCCACAAATAAATTGGTTACTGATAATGGCTTTTATTCGGATACGCAATCAGAGTTGCAATATATACAGTCTCTTAGTTATAATAATGCACCGCTAACAACTACTGCTGATAAAATCGTAAAAGATGTTGCCATTTTAATGACTGATTCTATGGTTGATAATATTGTGGTTTGCGAAAACAACAATCCAATAGGTATTTTGACTGATGCTGATTTATCCTCTAAAATTGCGACAGGACGTTACCCTATTACAGAAACCATAGACAAAATTATGTCATCACCTGTTGTTACTGTTATAGAAAATGTTTCTCTTGCAGAGGCACAATTACTAATGTTGAAACATAATGTTACACATCTATGCGTTACTAAAGACGGAACAAACAAATCTGCTGTCAGAGGAATTATTTCTGAACACGATTTAATTGTGGCTCAAGCCAGTAACCCAGGTGTGTTAATTAAAGAAATTAAACGATCACAACTACCAAAAGATTTAAAACAGATTCGGGATCGATTATCTGATTTGATTCAGAATTCGATTCAAAAGAATATTGCAATTTCACACATCTGCAACATTGCCAACGAAATTAATCTTGCACTGATAAAACGTGCAGTGGAATTAACCATTTTAGATCTGGGCTCCCCTCCTGCCCGTTTTGCATGGCTAAGTATTGGAAGCCAGGGAAGAAAGGAACAACTTTTACTGACGGATCAGGATAGCATTTTAATATTTGAAGATGTTACACCCGAAAAATACAGAGAAGTAAAAGATTATTTTTTAAGACTAGCCAAAAGAACAACATCACTATTAGAAAAAGTAGGTTATGAATTTTGTCCAAATGGGCATATGGCTAGCAACATGTTATGGTGTAAATCATTGACTGACTGGATAAAACAATACAACAGCTGGATGAACACTCCAGGTGAAAATAGTAATGATTTGAGCAGTATTTTCTTTGATTATGAAATTGTTTTTGGTGAGCCGAAAATTGAGGAAGCCGTAGAAAACGTTATTTTTAAAAATGCAATTAACAATCCATTGTTTTTTGATTTTTTAGGTAATGAAGCCCTAAAAAAGAATTCAGCACTAAGTTTTTTTAAAAAATTCATTTTAGAAGAAGAAGGTCCTCATAAAATGAAGTTTGATATTAAAACAAGGGCATTAATGCCTTTAATCGATTCAGCACGATTGTTAATACTAAGTTCAAATATCAAAGGAATCAACAATACTTATTTAAGATTTAAACAACTTGCCATTTCAGACTCTAAAAATGCAGAAATATATCTAAGCTGTGCGGAAGCCTTTCTGACATTATTAAAGTTCCGAACAGTCGAAGGTTTAAAAAATGACGATTCCGGTCAATATATAAATATCAAAGAATTAACCAAAACAGACAAAGAGAAATTAAAAAATGCATTAGCTCCTATGCGCGATTTAGAGGAGTTAATTAAGAGTAAATTTCAACTTACACAATTTTCATAATATGCTGGACTGGCTGAAAAATATTAATAAAGAATATCCTGATTTTTGGAAAAACTATCTTAGTAAGTTTGAAACTAAGCCCAATAGATTTGTAGTTATATCAACCGAAACTTCAGGACTGAATCCCGTAAAAGATGTTATCTTATCTATGGGGTCTTTTGCTATTGTAGACGACAGTATCATAATCCAGGATAATTTTGAAGCGGTTTTATTGCAATATAAATATTTGCATGATAATGGCTTATCAAACGAATTTATAATTGACAGTAAAATGACTAAGCTTCAGGAAAATGATGCTCTGCAAACTTTTATAGATTATCTGGGAAATGCAGTTTTAGTTGGTCATCATGTTAATTTTGATATTGAAATGATAAACGCTGCATTAGAAAGATTAGATTGCGGCAGATTAAAAAACGAAGCACTGGATATTGATGTGATGTACAGAAAATTAAATGACATTAATGATAAGCAGTTTTCTTTAGATGATTTATGTGAAATATATAAAATCCCAAAAAGTGACAGAAACTCATCAGCTGAAGATGCTTATAGAATTGCTTTATTGTTTTTAAAACTAAAATCCAGATTAGGCATTAAATAGTCAATTCATAAACGTATTCAATTTATTACCACTAATGAATAATAGCAGTAAATACTGAATACTCTTTTATCTTCTCTTTTCCGTTTAAGAAAGCAAATTTCAATAAGAAATTAAACTGAACAATTTCTCCGCCGAGTTCATTAACTAAATCGCAAGAGCTTTAGCGGTTCCGCCGGTTGCCAGAATGTCATCATGAATTAAAACTTCATCTTCCTTTTTTAATGGTATCTGTCTGCATTTCTAATGAATCTGTTCCGTATTCCAGATCATAAGATGCAGAAATAGTTTTAAATGAAAGTTTTTTAAGTTTCCGAACAGGAACAAAACCCGCATTCAATGGGGTCATCTAATAACATCCGAAGAAAAAACCTCTGTTTTCAGCCCCTACAGCCTTATTAATTCTTCGATCATTTAAAGAACTGAGTCAAATTTTGATACAATATTCTCTTGCCATAGGATCATTTAGCAGTGGGCTTATATCTTTAAATAAAATTCCTTCTTTAGGAAATCCCTGAATATCACGTACATAATTTTCTAAGTTCATTTTTTTTTATTTTTATCTTGTTTTTTGTTTGTACATCTAACATTTATACCTATATTTGCACCCGCAAACAGCAATCAACAAAGCTACAAAATTAGCTTACTTGAAAACAAAAAAGGCCTCGTGGCGCAACTGAATAGCGCATCTGATTACGGCTCAGAAGGTTACTGGTTTGAATCCAGTCGAGGTCACTACTCGGGACAAAAGAAAAATATCATCTTTTGTCCGTTTTTTTTTGCCCGTAACCTATTGTTTACCAAATAGATACAATTGACCATTTCATTGATTCGGGCGGTGCGGATTCTCTTTTCTTCAAATGTGAAATTTTCGGGAAAAATTAAACCAATTAATTCTCTGCAATCAGCTAAAGTCCCGCCATCAAAGGCCTCGCCCAGCTTTAAAAGGTTTTCCAGTCCGGTCGTCGTTAAATGCTCTATAGATGCCCTATCGTCTTCGACATTACCAATGTCTTTTTCCAGCTTATTGATAATTGCATTGTATTCTATTTTCATCAGATTATAATCCTCATGATCGATTTTCTCAGTAACTAACAAATTTCTGGCCACCGCTAATTTCTTTTCATAAACCGCGATCTGCTCAAGGGACTTCTTTTTTTCACTTGCTATTACTCCTGTGTGCTCTCTATAGCCTTCAAGCAGAATTGCAATATATAGTTTCTTTACTTCTGCTAAAGGTTTAAATTTATTTAAGTGTTCCTTAAATATTTTATTGGCTACTTCTGAGTTTATTCTCCATTTGCAAACTTTATCACAGTGATAATAATAGTAATATTTACTCCTCCCTTTACATTTGCTGCCTGTTAACTTCATACCGCACTTTGGACAGAGAAAAAAACCTCGCAAAGGAAAATTCTCAACAGTCTTAATTTTCGGTCTGTATGTCCGTGCTTTGCTGTCAAGGACATCCTGAACTCTATGAAACAATCCCTCACTTATGATCGCCTCATGTTGTCCCGAAACCCATTTTTCCTCTTCATCCTTGTATTTAGGAACAACTATTTTTCCGCAGTAGAGTGGATTTCTTAAAATTACCCACAAGTTGCTCTTAGACAGCTCTAAGCCTTTATCTTTTGCCATTTGATAAATAGACTCGGTACTGAAGACATTTCTAGCGACTTGCTCGAATATCCAAATAAGTTTTGCTGCTTTCTCCGGTACTATGGCAATATATTTCTTTCCATCCTCAGTAACCTTATTGGCATATCCATAAGGTGCCATGCCCATATGCCTCCCCTCCTTCTTGCCGCGTCTTAGCCCTTGAAAAGTATTTAAAGCCCTACGGTCATTTTCAACCTCAGGCGCGGCCAGATAGAATGCAAGCATCATTTTATTCTCAGGAACGCTTAGATCAAGCGGCTGCTCTATAGCCTGTGGTTCGACCCCTAATTTTCTCAACTGATTAATCATTTGATAAGCATCCCCCGCATTACGGCTAAATCTGTCCCACTTCATAAAAAGAACCAGATTAATTTTATTCTTATGCTTTTTTATATTAGCGAGAAACTTTTTCCATTGGGGCCTGTTAAAAGTTTTAGCCGAATGATCCTCATATATTACACTACGTATCTGTATCTGGTTTATACTGCAATACTTTCTCAGCATTTCCTCCTGATTTCGCTGTGAGAAGCCTTTTTCCGCCTGCTCGTCCGTACTTACACGAATATATAAATCTGCTATCTTACTCATTTTGTTTTATTTAAATATTTCAAAACAGCGATATTAGCAATAATTCTTAAGAAATACAAGATTTCCTCTGCTTGTTCAGGCGTTACATCTAATCCTTCAGAACGAAGCATTTGGAAAGCTTTTTCCGGGGTCAACTTTGAAGTACTGTAATTGATATCATTTTCCATAATTTCACTTTTTAAAATTCTAAAAAGTAATTTATATTTTGAAATGACTCAATCCTTATATTAGAAGCATTTGTCGGTCTGTGGAAGTCTATTTCCTAATTGATATTAATTCATTTCGAATGTTTTGGAATTATATTAGATAAAAAAGCATAGCATAAATTTAAAATCCAAAATATCTTTAATTAATTCAGGTTTAATCTGGTGAGAAGAAAAATTGATTTATAGTAGAAAAAAACCGCTACTATTCTATTTTTATTTGTAACTATTTTTCGAATAAGAAATAATACACCCAATCATCGATTGATGTACAGAAAAACTGATTTCCTTTTTAGAGTAGCCATTTGCTGAAAGTTTAAAAGTTCTGTCTATGAATCACGGATTATCAGACGTGCTTGAGAATATATACGGCACACACTTTCTAGACAGCTTTCATTTTGAATAACATGACTCCGGAGTTCAAATCCATCCAATTTAGGCATGTTAATATCAGATAATTACATGTTAATTTTGATAACAATATTTTCTATTTATAAAAATCATCTTTCAGCATTTTTATATTTAATAAATAACTTTAATTATACAGAAAATGGAAAATTCAAATCAATACACTCAGGAAGAATTACAAAATATCTATACCATAACCAAATAAGTTACACCACAGAAAATGATCAAGCCTATACTGCAGGATGGGGAGAAGATGATAATCAAGATGATCCCGGAAGTGACCCTGATCCACGTGAACATGGAAGAACTGACAGACCAGGCGGCTCAGAGAGCAGCGAAACTGATTTAGAGGAAAGATAAGATTTTAAAACTTTATAAATTTAAATGTAGCAATCATGAGCGACGACTTAAGCAAGAAAGGACCACAAGACAGATTCCGCATCAATATGAATGAAGAACATGAGGTTATTTACTGGACTGAAAAATTCAGTATCACAAAAGAAGGTACTGCAAAGAGCAGTTGATCAGACCGGAAGTAACCCGGCTGATGAAGTTGAAAAAGTTATCCGCAGATAACTAAGAAATAATTTTCAAAAAAATAATAAATCCCCTGCAGGAGTAAATATGTGAAGGGGATTTAATGTTTCTATATAACTGCACTTCACCAAATTCATTAGCCATGAAAAATAATTAAGAAAATCCCAAAGACTCAATCAGCGACATAAATGCAATACTAAAAAAAGGTTCTATGAGCAAAATGCCAACTGGCATCAAACCCATGCTGGCTACATTAGTAAGCACTCCATTTGATAATGAACTGTGGACTTATGAGATTAAATGGTACGGTTACCGATCTTTTCCAATCAAGGTGTGTAGTATGAATGTTCGTTTATTTTTAATATAAGATAGCTTTACCTTCTCTCCTACTTAAGCTTCTTAACCTCCAAAAACCCTCAGATTCATCATTCACTGTACTGCTGTCTGTAATGAGTGAAAAATTCTCTTCAGTAGATAATTATTTGACATGAGCGATTTCAAGGTCTGATGGTGTAACTTCAGATAACGGATAAACAAAAGATTGGGATCCAATAAAATATACTTTATTTTGTGATCACGACAGAACTTAATATAACTCTTATTGTAATTATTACAATGTTTATAATATCAACAAAATTATAGTTTTTTTAGTGTTTTTTTCTAACACTTGAGTATACTATAAAAATTTCTACCATGAAAAAAACTTTACTTATTGCCACTATTTTAGTGGCTAATTTTGCATTCGCGCAAATCTATAATAATGGGGGTTTGAGCACAGGTGCCACTTCTAAAAGTGGTGTAGCGGCGCCCTCCGGATTTACTTGGTCTGAAGTGCAGAATAACACTGGTAACACGACAGAATCAAATGCTAGTGCGGGATATGCAGGAACTTTTAGTTCAGCAACAGCAAACTTTTTTATTGCAGATGACTTTACTATTCCAGCAGGGCAGACTTGGAATGTTAGTTCCGTCGATGTGTTTGCTTACCAAACAGGATATAACGGAGCAACATCTCCATTTAATACAATGAGGGTTAACATTTTCAGCTCAGATCCTTCCGTAGCGGGTGCGGTAAGTGTTTTTGGAGACGATACCACCAATAGATTTGCATCCGGTGCGCAAGAAAATATATATCGAATATTTAACAGCACGGTACCTGTATCATCTACGCCCGGAACTACACGCAGAATATGGAAAGTTACCGGCAATACCCCTGTGACACTTACTGCGGGCACCTACTGGGTTAAGTATCAATTGCAGAATGTAAACGTTGCAAGTGCAGGATTTTTTCCGCCTGTAACAATTTCTGGCACTCGAGGTTTGCCTGAATGGAATGCGAAACAGTATAATGCCGTTAACAACACATGGATCCCGATAATTGATGATGGAAATCCTGCTTCTGCTCCTGATTATCCTATGGATATGCCGTTCATTATTACGTATACTACTGGTAGTTTAGGAACAAACGAAGTGATGCAGTATGATAATAGAATGCAGGTATATCCAAATCCTGTACATGATGTATTCAAGATTATTAATCCTCAGGAAATTAAAATTACAGAGGTCGAGGTGATTGATATGGCAGGAAGAATAGTCAAGACTTTAAAAGGTACTGAAGAATACAATATTTCAGATCTATCCAAAGGAAATTACCTATTGCAAATTAAAAGTGACGGGGTGACCAAGGTTACCAACCTTTTAAAACATTAATGAAGATTCATTATTGTGCCTCCAAGATAAGTAGAGCGTCATCCTATTGGAGATTGTATTAACTAGTCCTCAATAGCCTATATCGATTATTTAGCACGCTCAGCTTGTGTTAGCGTTTGGGATTATTAATTTCCTTCATATCTTAATAGTTCTATATAAGGGTCGCCAGTTAAGCCAAGCACGGACGCAAAGGCGCTCTCTGTTTTATGTCCTTGGTGTTTAAGTTCGATAATTTGCTGTCTGAATCTTTCATCGTTGTTATTTAGCAAGTTATATTCAACTACGAGATGCCGATATCCAAATTGTTGTTTAGATGGAATAGTTTGACCGAAAACTTCGATTTCAAAGTCGCTAATAAAGAAGTTGGCGACAATAGCTATTCCATTTATGTTATGCTGTTCTCTAATCTTGAAATGATCTTCATTAGCGAAATTATCAATAATTGTTTTTTGAAATTGATGATTATCTGAAAAACAGCAAATTATGTCAAGGTCGCTACTTTCAATATCAATGCTTAGTGGTATTGTCCCAACGAGAATGGGATCAAAACTTTTAAGCTTAGATAAGATTTGAATGTTATTTAAAATGAAATATGCCTGTCTTTGTCGATCGGTGCCATGTTTTAAATATTCTATATTATCAAAATTCATATTTGCTAACTGATCCTTTTTATTTTTACATCCTATGGTTTCGGTTTATCAATGTCATGTCACGGTGCTGCGCCAGCCTGAACGCTAACTTATTTATGTACGCTATAAAGTAGCGTCAATCTACTCAAAACTGGGTGCATATACGAATGTTTTCTTTTCTTTTATATCTATTCAAAAATAACCAAAAAAGATTATAAAACATTAAAACAATATTAATTACCTCCTACCCTTTTCAACATTAAGATTCTGTAGATATATTTTTTAATTCCCGAAACTACCTCCCCTAAACTTGACAGTTAAAAAGTGAGAAGTCAGAGACATTTCACATAGCATTTTATGAGAACACTTTGGAGAGCTGGGCGTAAAAAAACCTTGAATCTTAATGATCCAAGGTTTATTCGTGATGCCCCCCACAATACCACAAAGTCTTTACTTTTTACTTCTAAAGATTCGAATGTAGGAAAAATATTCTTTTTAAAAAAAATATTTTTTAGGAAGAATTTTACAAGTAATTTTATCAGGCGTGAAAGATATCCGAACAGCTTTTTCACTTTAAGCCATAATGCATGACAAACTTGCTGCAGTACTATCTCAGCTAAAATATTTCATAGCAGGATGCAAAACGCTTATAACTTTTGCTACATAATTACTACAGTTAACAAAAAGAATATCACACTATAAATTTGATTTTTAGGTCGTTATATTTGTAATAACAACTTATATATTCAATATGGCAGCAAAAATAAGCTACACTTCAGATTTTAAAGAAAATGCCGTTCAGCTAAGTTATGACAGAAAAAATGTCAATGACGCTTCCAGAGAACTTGATATTTCGCCAAAATTACTTTCCAAATGGCGTACAGTTTACAGAAAATTTGAGAACGGAAGCTTCCCCGGCAGAGGCAGAAAAAGAGTTTACTATGAAGACAGGAGAATATTTGAATTAGAAAAAGAACTTTTACAATCACAGTTAAAATTAGAAATACTCAAAAAAGGTATAAATTTTATTGGGCAAGGCAAGCATGCGCTTTATAATTATATACATGAAAATAAGCATCTATATCCTATTGGTATGATGTGCGAGGTGTTAGGAGCTTCAACTTCAACCTACAATTTATGGACGCAGAAACCTGTTTCCAAAAGTGAAGCCCGTGTCAGCCTGCTGAAAGAGAGCATAACTTCGGTATTTTACGAATTCAAGCAGCATTATGGTGCCGTACGAATAACAAGAGAATTACACAAACAAGGATTTTCAATTTCTGAAGGCCAGGTCTCATTTTATATGAACCAGCTGGGTCTTAGAAGTAAATTCAAAAAGAAGCGCAAAGTAACCACCGATTCTAAGCATAATTTATATACTTCCCCTAATATGCTTAACAGGCAGTTTAAAACAGATAAGCCTTCTAAGATTTGGGTTTCGGACATTACCTATATTCAGATTGAAAAAAGGTTTCTGTATCTCACTGTAATTATCGATCTATATGACCGAAAAGTAGTTGGCTGGAATATTGGTTCCGCCCTTTCTAGTAAGACCACTACCCTACCCGCCTGGAAAATGGCAATACAAAACCGAAAAGTTAAGGATGGACTCATATTTCACTCTGACCGTGGAGTGCAGTATGCCAACAAGCTATTTACAACTACTCTGGATGCATCTAAATGTGTCCGAAGCATGAGCCGAAAAGGTGACAGTCTCGACAATGCGGTTTCTGAAAGCTTTTTTAATTCACTAAAAAGAGAATTAATATATATACAGCCCAGATTACTCACTCCAGGAGAAATAAGAATAGAGATAAACGACTACATAGAAAACTGGTATAACAAAAAAAGAAGACATGCAGCACTCAATTATAGATCCATTGAGGAATTTAATGCTGAGGAATAATTTCCTAAAACGATAGTCCTAAGTGTATGAAAGAAAATAAACAAAGCTATAGTCCTGATTTCAAATTGAAAGCTGTGCTGTTAAGTTTCGAAAAAGGATCAGTAGCTGAAGTAGCTCAAAAATTTAACATAACGAGTCACTCATTATTTAATTGGCGCCGGAGCTTTATAATACATGGTGCGGAAAGCTTTTCTGTCTACGGAAAAGGCGCATTACGTGCTGAGGACAAAAAAGTTTTTGAGCTTAAAACAAAAATTAAAAAACTAAATATTCAATTTGACATCATCAAAGGAGCAACAGAATATCTTCGACATGGTCCTATTTCTACATTTCAGTACATAGCCGAAAATGAAGATAAATACTCCAGTTATCTGATATGCAAAACGCTTGGAGTATGCTTAAACAGCTATAATAAATGGAAATATAAATATGTTTCAGAACGACAAAAATGGAAAATGATGGTTAAGGAAGAAATTACTAAGATCTTTCTAGCATCCAAAAAGCGTTATGGTTCCAGGCGTATTACAGCTGAACTTCAAAAATGCGGATATGAATTATCTTCTAATACAGTACTTATTTATATGCGGGAGTTAGACCTGTATGTTTCAGTGAGAAAGAATAAAACCAGAACTAAAAAATAATTAAGCAGAATATTGAAAGTGCGAAGTCAGACATATTCATACAGCATCTCACGAGAGCACTTCGGTGATTAAGTGTTCTCAAATAATTATCTTTTTATTTTTACCCACTGGATAATATTCCTACCTATAAAGAATAAAATTAATAATAGACTGACTGCACCGCCCGTCATTTTAATAGAACTAAATGTACTTGATATCGCGACTCCTAAAGCTGATATTGCAGGGAAATTGTCCATCAAAATAATTTGTGAAATATTTTCGAAAACATCCGCAAGCGTTAAAAAAAGAGGCAGCATGATATACCATTTTTCCTTTTTGACTAACGCTGCAAGTAATAGGGAATAACCTACGCCGGAGATGGTAGTGTATAAAAAGTCTAACCCAAGCATTTTAAAGTAGAATTTTCTTCCTTCTTTTCCTAGTTTGTCATATAAGTCTGCTATGTATTCATAGTTATAAGTAAAAAGCTGGTCGGGGTTTTTCACATTCTCTGAATAATGAAGAAATTCAGGAAGATAATCAACTATTAATAAAGCTTGTAGAACAATACCCACTGCTAATACCGGAAGGGCAATCTTATACTTCCCATTTTTAAAAAAGAAACCAATTAGTTTTTTCATCTCAAAATAAATTTTATGATTAATAATCACAAAATTATCCCAATGGATTTCTAATTCTGTTATCAATTGTTATCAGTTTGTGAAAGCAGAGATTTTTTTACGCGACTTAGTGAAACAGGGGTTATCCCAAGATAGGAGGCGATATAACGCTGAGAAATTTGCCTTTCTAAATTGGGATAGAACGTGATGAATTTCTGGTATTTGTCAAGAGCTTTTACCTGCATCAGGCAATCATCCCTGTTCATGAGTCTGGTCATTTCCCTTTCCTTTATTGCCTTACCTATTTCATGTAATTTTTTGGTTCCAGATAACAAATCCTTCAATTCCTTTGAATCGAATACCAATAACTTTGTACGGCATAAAGCCTGATAGTTGTATATGGACACGCTTTTTTGAGTTCTAAATGAATGCGTACTCATAAATTCCCCCTCTTCGAAAAATGATGTGCTTTTCTCACTCCCATTTTCATCTATAATAAAGCCCCTAACGATTCCATTTACCAAAAAAACTTCCTTATCATTATGTTCGCCTTTGCGAAAAATTATTTGATCTTTCTTCAAATGGAATATAGTTCCAATATTTTTTATAGAAACCCATTCATCTTCATTTAGGGAGTTTATAATTTTCATGATTTATTTATTTTTGGTCAAACTTGCAGATAAAGTTCTGGTATTAGAACGGAACAACATTTTCACAGAACCGGGTTTTGAAAATTAATGTTCCAATTTCGGAAAACGAAATCAATTAACTTGAACAAAAAAGTTAGCTATGGCACTTATCTGTTGCTAGCAGATGGTTTTTGTTTCTAAAAATAGAACTATAATCCTTTTTTAATCCTTAATTAATTTGAAGTTCTCTATTAGTCCCTCTGAATAAATTTTTAAGAAATATATTCCTTTAGCAAGATTTCCTGTATTTAATTGATCTGTATTCTGATTATGTTCGAAAACTTTTTTTCCTGAAGCATCTAATATCTCTATTGTGTTTATTTGTTGTCCGGATCTCGATATTACATTTAATTTATCTTGCATTGGATTGGGATAGACATTGAAGTTTCTGCCTAAAAACTCGTCATTTTGAATACCAAGTAAATTTGCATTATTATATTTTGCTAAGGCTACATTACTAGGATAAGTAGTGGTCCCTACTACTATGATATTATTTTGATTTACAATTACTTTTTGAACTTCAATAAAGTTCATATTTGTCACTACACCAGCAGAGCCAAAGTTTGTCTTATAACTGCCGTTTGCGTTTAATTTCATTAAAAAGCCTTTATTAGAATTTGAAGCTAAAGACACTCCGGCAAGAAGTATTGAGTTATCGTTTAAAATATTTAGATCTTGTACAAAATCTTTTTCATTATTTGTATCTATCAATAACTTACCATCATCACTGAATGAAGTATCGAGTAATCCATCAATTGTAAATCTGCTTAGATTTATATTATAATTGAAATAATCCTTAGCTCTTGAACCAACTGCATATATTTTATTCTGAAATACCTTAACAGTTAAAAAACGATCATAATAATCATTAGGATTAGCACCAAACTGTATAGAACTGTATCCATTTGTTCCAAAAGTTGTATCAATACTCCCATTTGAATTTAATTGCAGTAATAGAGAAGATTCAGTCGGATTACTGACCACGCCGCCTATCAAAATTTTTTCACCATTCATAACAGAACAAAAAGCTCGTTGGGATAATGAATCAAAGTCAATCACTGCTACACCATTTATTCCAAAATTAGTATCAAAACTTCCATCAGCATTTAATTTTATGACTTGTATGTCTGAATTGTCATTTAAAACATATCCAACTACAATAATTTTATTATCTGGTAATATATGTAAAGATTGTATATCGGATTCAGTACCAGATATTTTTGTAACAATTCCGTTTGTGCCAAAAGTTGTGTCTAATGTCCCGTCAGAATTTAATCGTGCAACAGTAGCATACGAAGTTAATGAGCCTGATCGTCCAGCTATAATAATTTTTCCATCTGATTGAGTAGCAATTTTTCTTATTTGGCTTTTATCGCTTCCAAATTCAATAATTGAAATTCCATTAGTTCCAAATGAGACATCTAAGGTGCCGTTGGGTAGATATTTTAATACTACATTATCAAGTCCTTTTAAAGTAGTATAGCCCGCAACAAGAATTTTATTGTCCGGCAGTTGGATTCCGTCTTGCATATAATCATTACTGGATGCAGACAAATCTGTAAAAACTCTGCCATTTGTTCCAAAAGACGTATCTAAAGAACCGTCTGTTTGTGAGTATAGGATAGAATTAATTAAAATAAAAAAGAGTAGTATTTTTTTCATGCATTTATTATTGTAAAATTATTTATTTATAAATTTAGATAGCAATGGTTTCCGTTTCCTATCTCGTCAAAAATAACCAAAAAAGATTACAAAACATCAAAACGATATTTAGTTACCTCCTACCCTTTTCAATATTAAGATTCTGTAGATATATTTTTTAACTCCCCGAAACTACCTCCCTGAAACTTGACCATAAAGAAGTGCGAAGTCAGGGACATTCTCACAGCATTTATAAGAACACCTCGAAGAGCCGGGGTTTTGTAAAATGTCTCCAACGTTTTCGGCTTTGCGTTCGGGCGGGAAATCGAAGCACAAAAGCTGATATTATTACTAATGTTCAATTGAAAAACTGCCGTTGAATTTCACACTAAAGCCCGCCTGATGCAGAACCCGTGTTGGGTGCTGTACTTATTTTGGTTCAAATTTATAAATAATGTTTTCGAACTGAATATTTTCTGATGAAAATGAATTCATAAACTCAACAAATTCGTCATAAGAGTTGAAGTCCGCAGATATTTTGTCGGTTTCAACAGTAAGTTGATTATTGTCAAATTGTGCTTTGAAAAAAGTTTCCGTAGGCAACAGTTGTCCGTCTTTATTAAATAGATTTTTAAAATCTTTAAGATAGTCTGCCAGTTCTAATTCTGTTTGCAATTTTCTCACTTCTTGCTGTCTGTCATAAATTGCAACGTCTTGCAAATATTCGGGATTGTCAATTAACAACGATTTTACGAAACTTAAATACCTTTCGTTTAAAACAAAGCCTTTTTCTGCAAAAGCATTTTGATTATTCGTTATGTTTTTTGGATTGTCAATCGTTCTGTAAATACTTTCTAATTCAGAACTATATTCTTTAAAAAAGGAATTAGATGCAAATAAATTTTCTAAATAAATTCCATTAATAGAGATCCAAATTGGCGTTGAAGATGTTAATTCGATTTGGATATCTAATTTAATATTATCCTTGGATTTTGCAACAAAATGATATTCATAAGCAATTTGTTCTTCTTCAAAGTCAGAAAATCCAAAGTCTTTCAAAAATTGAAATTCTGCAAATAATGTCGTTTTAAAGTGTTCAAAGAAGTTTGTCATACGGGTTGTTAAGAAGTATAGCACACAACGTTCCCTTGCTACAAGAGGTTTGGGATTAAATTAAGCCTTATTTTCGGATTTGCCTAAACTTCCCAAATACAAGACCATTTTTAAATTAAGCCAAATGCCCAAATCTCTTGTAACGGCTGTTATAGGCAGGGCATATTGTAGAGGCCGAATTTGAGTTTGAGTTCAAATTCGGCTTCAATTTATTAATGATCTCTTGGTCTTGGTGGAGGTGGAGGAGTTTGCCTTGTTGGCTGTTTGTCCTCTTTAATTATACGTGGCTCTTGCCTAGGTGGTGGTGGTGGCGGCGGTCTCCTTTGGTCGTTTCTCATTATTTCATTTTTTACGATTTGAATTTTGTAAATTTCTTCTTTTTCGTGATTAATATAGTTAATTGTAAAAAGGACAGATAAGATAAAAAGCGCTAAAATGCAATTTAAAAGATGAACTTTTGATTTATGTAAATATGCGGATTTTCTATCATTATTATAAACATTTACATCAATACATTCTATTAAAGTTTTCTCGACGTTTTGTTGAACTAAAATGTTTAAAGTTATACTTGGATCAAGGTCATCCCTATACGTTTCTAAATAAATTTTTAAATCTTCTTCCTCTTTGGTTAAAAAATTTGCATTTGGAAATGCTTTGTATGAATAGCCTTTATAAAAATCGTTATATGATTTAAGCAAATAATATATGCAAATAAGCCAAAAAACAATTGTGATAGTTGCAAAGATAGAAAATGAATATTTTAATAGAATTGACTCTTGTGAATAATTATATTTATTTGAAAAGAAATATATTCCTGCAAGAACAGCTGTTAATATTCCAATAGGAATATTCAATGAATTGTTCAGACAATCTTTTCGGTCATCTTCTTTATAATACCACTCTTTCAGAAATTCAAATTTGTTCATTTTCAAGTTGTTTCTCTAGAATTTTTTTTGCATTGTCTATAACGTCCTGTGGCTTTGCGACTGTTGCGGAATTGGAACTGAGTTCGCTCGGCTGGACAAAACGAAGTTATGGAAAAAAGTATTTCATTTTACAACATAAACAGCAATAGCGCAAAACCGCTGTTATGCGACGTTTTTTTATATTTCAGAATACTTACGAATAAACAGGTTAACGCCTTCGAGCATCAACCTAATTCTTTGTCTATCTTCAACATTTTGCCAGTGTCCGTGTGCTGCATCATTACGAGTTCCTCCCCAAGAAATTATATCTTTTAAATCTTGTTTATTAATTTTCTCAAGTTTTTTTAATTCTTGGGAATAAGCATCAAGACTGTTTTTTATTGTAGAGATATCAAATTGCAAATCTTCCAACCAATTTCTTAAAAACTCTTCTAACGATGCTCCAATAACAACCGCAGCCGCCGCAGGATGGACACCTTTGTCGTTCAATAATGACGCGGCTTGTTCCAAATAACCTGATACCGTTTCTATTTGTATTTCTCTTTCTACAGAAATCTTTCTTATTAAATCATTTTCAACATAAGATCTTAATCCTCTTAAAATATCATTTACTTCCGGACGAAGAGTTGTAAAACTTGCAAACGGATTTAGTCTTTCAAGTGTTTTTAGAAATGAGTTATCTTTTCCAATATAATTTTTTATAAACTCTATCGATTGTGCTAAACTGCTAGCCGGATTTTCAGACGTAGTTGAAAGTAATCCATCAATATTTTTTAATAAATCTTCTTTTGTCATGATAAGTTCTTAAAATGTTGCACAACTTATTTATATAAGTTATAAAATACCGCCAATCTACCCAAAATTGGGTGTATACACGAATGTTTAATTCGCTTTATACATTTCAAAAATAACCAAAAAAGATTACAAAACATCAAAACGATATTTAGTTACCTCCTACCCTTTTCAAGATTAAGATTCTGTAGAAATTTTTTTAACTCCCCGAAACTATATCCCCGAAACTTGACCATAAAAAGTGCTAAGTCTAGAGACGTTCGCACATCATTTATAAGAACACTTCGGAGAGCTGGAGGATTTTTATTCTTTAAGTTTTTTAGCTGACACCATGTGACCAGCTGATTTTATTTATTCTTCACTATTATCTTCTTCCTCTTCTTCTCTATTGTGATTTTCTTCTTCCTGCTGTTTATTTTCTTCAATTTTTTCTTCTTCTTCCCTAATACGATTTTCCTCTTCATTTTGTTGGTCTTCCTTTTCCCGTATTAAATCATCTTCGTCTTTTGCATAAGAATCTGTTACGCAATCTCCTTCATTACCAATTATTTTTACAGTATAATCGACTCCTTCATCACTAGTGAAACTTGCTTCACCATCTGAAATATCTGGCGGTATAAAGTGTGAACTATCTAGCCAGCCTCCATTCGGCCAATGTATGACTGTAAGTTCATTATTTTCAATTTCTACTTCAAGAGTGTACGTTGAATTTGTTCCTGTTTCGGAATAATAATATTCTATTTCTGCACAATATGTTCCATCTTCATAGCCATCTTCACTTACAAATCCATTTGATTCAATTAGCAAATTATTTTGTTCGTTTGAAGATTTTCTTCCGCAACATATAATTAATAATACAAAAAAAAGGTAAATATGTTTCATAGTTCTGTCAAATTTGCTTTAATTTCGTCTGTTCGTCAATATTTCAAATTCCCTATTTTTCTATTTATGTCTTACTTAAAATTTGAAACACAATTTTTAGTTTTTTTATCTTAATTGCATGTACGAGGGTGATACTCGCACAATCCTGGAAATTTATTTTATATCATAGGTCGGATCTGAATTATCTTTATAGTATTTTGAATCAGAAATTTCTATTGACATTGCTTTTGGTTTTTCTATTAATGGTCCGATAAGTAATTTATCTATTTCCCCTTTTCTTTGTAAAGAAATAATATTGTGTCCTTCAAATTTATTCGTTTCACAAACTTTAAAGCCCAAAGAATCTATAAAAGACCAGCGATTATGATATTTCCCATAAAGCATATGAGAATTAACACTCATTAAGTCTTCTATTTGAAAAGCTTCAGATTCACAAAGTTGAGATAAAAGTTTATTGTTTATTTCACAGTTAACATAGAAAGCATCTTCTTTAGGAAACTCTTCACCATCATGCCAATTGTTAGAATAACAATAACAACCATATGTTAATTGCTCTTTTTCAACAAAATTCAAATCATTATAGGTTAAAATTTTAGCTGACAGAATCACTTTTGAAGAATCAATTACTGCCTTTTCTGGTTTATTGGTACACGATAAAATGATAAACAAAATCATGATAGTAAAAAGACGTTTCATAGAAAAATGATTAGTATATAATTTCTGCTGACTTTTTAAAAATCCCAAGTAGCAAATTTGATCAAATATTTGTCTCACGCCTTTCATAATACAAAACAATTGTATCAGTAATGGAAACTTTTTGTTTCTCATTAAGTTCAAGAATATACATATCAATATAATTAATTTCTCTGATGTTTTCCAGAGAAAATGAAGGAAATAATTCAATTCTTAATTTGTTCTTTGCTTTATGCTCTGAGTAGTTTTTTTTAGAAATAGGCAGAAAAAATTGAAAAACAACATTTGCAAAATTTATAAGTATAGCATATTCAGGAAATTCAACATCGTCAATAAGAGTTCTTTTTGCCTTATATAAGTTTATTTTTGGCTTTGCATGATACTTAGTTTTTAGCATATATCGATAGCATGACCATATTTGCATACCATTATCTAACGGTTCTTCTGAATTCAAAAAATCTAAGTAATGTATATTTTCATTCAACTCATCCTCAGTGAGCAATGAAATTCCCATTTTCAAAAAAACTTTATAAACTGAAAACGGACTAAACTTTCTAGTTCTAAATTTTACAGTTAGCGTTTTGTTTTTTTCGTTAAATTCAAAATCCTCATAATTAGTTCCGAAACTCAATTTCAAAGTGTTATTTAATATTTTTGTAGTTGTTGAAAATTCATCTCTACTTTTACTTGATTGAAAATTTGGGATTCCATTTTTTGTTTTAGTTTTTGTTAACGCCAAGTAATGTTGAATCATTGTAGATAGGTCACTTTCGTATTTTTGAAATTTTTTATTACAATTATCACATTCAAAGTTTGAAATAATACTATTTCTTCCAAAAAGTTCAGGAACAATGTGCGGAATTGTATTAAATGTAACTGCAGGATATTTTTCTTTACAGAATTTACAAATCTTCCCGTCTGGATTTGGATTATATTTTTCCTTTATATCATTTGTGGAATTATGAAGCTGATAATAATCAAGAAAATTTTCCATTGAGTAAGTTATATTAATTTTATTATAATGTATAAAATTTCAAATAAAAAATAAAAGTTCACAAAAGTTTGCGTAACATTATTGAAAACGCTAGTAAGGCAATGAGCTTTTATCTCACATCTTTTAAATAATCCATAATAGTTTTTAGCTTTCGTTTTTTTACTGAATTTATTAGATAATCCTGATGATTTGAAATTATAAACTCCTCGATTTCTAACCTCCCATAATAAACTTCTATAAAAGCTACGTATAATTCTTCTGCAAAGTAAGTATCAAGTTTAGTTTCAATATCAGCATCGTATTTTTTACTTGATTTAACTCCATTATACCGTAAGAAGCCTATTTGCTTTCTAAAAGAATGATTAACAGTTCTATTTATTTCGTTCATTCGGTCTTGTAAATTTCCACTTTCACCTATATATAATAATTTATTGTCTTTTTCAAATAAAGCATAAACGCCAGGAGAATTTGGAATTTTATTTTTTCTCCAATGCTTACATTTTTCGAATTTAATTCTCTCAGCTCTTAAAAGATTTTCTTGAGCTAAATGAAGAACGTCAAGTATTTCTTCTGAGGCTATTTTGAAATTCATCAGTCTTTTTATTGTTTAAAATTTTTCAATTTAAGTATAAAATAGTAATCTCCCTAAGTACATATGAACTTCTATCACATTTTATATAATTTCAAAAATAACCGAAAAGATTACAAAATATCAAACCTCCATTTAGTTACTCTTACCCTGAAGCAATAAGATCATGTAAATACATTTTTAACGCCCCAAGACTACCTTACCAATCCTTAACAATAAAAAAATGCGAAGTCATAGACATTCGCCACAGCATTTTCTAAGAACACTTTGGAGAACTGGGGTTACTTTTCATTAGAGTCTAGAATTTCAATTGTAAAATATTCAAAAAAATTAACTATTTCATTCCATCCTATAATAATTGAAATAATAAGCCCTATAATAGTAATACCTAAAGCATATTTTGCTAAATTATCCTTTGGTACTTTTTTTAATATATTACTTTGATTAGTAATTTTACTTCCATTGTTTATAATGACATTTTCTGCATTATTTATTTTAGTATTATAATTATTTTTATTTTTCATTTTTTCATTTATCCAATCTTTTACTACAATTTCTAAACTTTTATAATCACTTTCATTATTATTCTTTTCAATCCTTTTTCTAATTATTGAAAGTATTTCATATTTGATATGCTTAAAAAAATCTTGTTCCTCACCTTCATAAAAATGCAAGTGATACTCGATGAAGTTTGTTGCTTTATATAACGGAGCAAATTGTGTTAAATGATCTACAAATGAATGATCAAGAAAATTATTAATTGATCGAAATTTTTCTGCTTCAGTGTAATTTAACTTATTTGCCGCATAAAGTACTGAAGGGTAGAGACTAATTTCAAATCTATCTTCTTTTGGGTTGATTGAAGTATAATTTTCTGTAAATTTTCCATCAGAAAGTAAATAAAATTCTTCCATAAGAATTTCTGCAAGTTCTTCTTCTCCTTCCCCTTTATATTCCTTCTTTGGTAAATGTACTTTGAAATAGTTATGATGTTTTAGCATATACACTTATTTTATAATTTCTATTTCATCTTCAGTAAACCAACCAAAATCTAACAAATTTTTTCTTAATATTGTAGAGTTATCTGTATAAGCTACAATTGCTAGACTTTCTCTAGCCCTACTACAAGCTACATAAAATAATCTTGATGTCCGATCAATTCCAGTTTCGTCACCATTAGCGATATTTTTATTATCTGTTGCAGTTAGTGATTTTGTTCCAAATAACTTATCATAACTGAACATAAATCCTTTTGCTTCATCATCATCAATAATAACCATAACTCTATCATATTCTAGACCTTTTACACCTTGATGTGTTCCAAATCCCGAGTTCTCAGAGATATAATCATTATATTTTATTATCTCATTAAAATTTGCATTTAATGCAAGATCCCAAGCAAGTAATAATTCATCATCTTCGTCTTCTTCCTCTATTGTTTCATGAGTAACAGAAAAACGTTCTATAGCTAACTTTAAATCAGATGGCACTTTAAATATTTTTGAACTATTTACCTCATTGCAAATTCCGGTTATATTGATCACCCCATTCCGTTTTAAAGTGAGCACCTGATTCCAGTTCAAAATGACCACCTAA
>NZ_JAADZV010000028.1 GCF_010645075.1 Flavobacterium limi | reverse complement strand
TGCAAATTCCGGTTATATTGATCACCCCATTCCGTTTTAAAGTGAGCACCTGATTCCAGTTCAAAATGACCACCTAATTCCGGAGCAAAATGACCACCTCCGTTTTTGATTAAAAACTATATTTTTTCATCTGTTAATTAGTATTCAAATATAATAAAATATCACCCTTTGTTTATTCCTCTTTTCTTTCTCATCGATTCTCCATGTAATTCAAGCCTATGAGATTGATGTATAAGTCTGTCTAATATTGCATCGGCTATCGTTTTTTCTCCAATTATATCATACCAGCCTTGAACCGGGATTTGTGATGTCACGATTATAGAGCCGTTATTATGCCTGTCTTCTATGATCTCCAAAAGAGTAATTCGGTTATGGCTGTCAAGTGCCTGAAGTCCAAAATCATCAAGTATGATAACATCCTGTCTTTGTATTTTGGTAAGTTCCCGCAGATAAGTGCCATCTGCTTTAGCCATTTTTAGTCTAGCAAACAATTTTGAGGTATTAAAATAACTTACCTTAAAACCCTGTATACAGGCTTGATAACCTAATGCGGTACCTAGATAACTTTTACCGACACCGGTGCTTCCAGTGATTAAAATGTTTTCATTTTTCTCTATAAATTCGCATTCTGCCAGACGCAGTACCATGTTTCTGTCCAGATTACGTGATACATCAAAATTGATACTTTCAATATTTGATTTGTAATGGAACTTGGCATTAGTGATACTCCGTTCAATACGACGATTATACCTTTCATCCCATTCTGCATCGATAATCATCGATACAAACTGGTCAAGGGTATAATGATCTGTTTTTCCGCTTTCAATGGCTGTTTTAAAAGCATTAAACATGCCATAAAGCTTCATTTGTTTCATTTTGGTTACTGTGGATTCATTCATTTTTTCAAGATTTAATTTAGTTATAATAATGTTTTCCTCTTATGTTACTGTGATCGGGAAGTTCCTGCTCAGGTTCTTGATCAAAATCAATATGATCCAAGTTGTTTTCTAAAATATTTTGTATGGTCTTAAAATTGTAAATTTTAAAATCAAGTGCCCGCCTGCAGGCATTTATTAATCGCTGTCTGCCTACCTTTTTTTCAAAATTCAGTATTCCTAAACAACTTTTATAAGCTTGTTCCGGATGATTTCTGCTTTCGATTATCTGCATTATATATTCTCCCACTGACTCATCAATATTATTTGCCCATTCAATGAAGCGGGCAGCACTCCACTCAGCTACAAATTGATGTGTACTTGCTAAATGCTCAGGGGTTGTTGTATAGACATAAGGTTTGTAGTTTCTTGGATGTACAGCTATTCGATTGTATTTATAATAAATCTCTACCGTTGATTTGGTATATAACAGCTTTGCTTTCTTTTTTACATATTGATACGGAACGCTGTAATAGTTTTTGTCCTGGCTTAATTGAACATGACCGTTCTGCATTACTGTTGCAAAAGATTGGTATTTAATTTCAAAACGATCTTGTGGCAGTGGACGTAGTTTTTCTTTCTCGTCTTCTAAAAACAATTCCAAACGGGAATAAGGGCGCCCTGTCAGCTTCCTATTGTTATGAGAGTCAAGTAAATCCCAGATCTGCTGATTTAATTGTTCCAGAGAAAAGAACTTGGTTTCTTTTATGGTTACATAAATCCTTCGATATAATATCTTAACAGCTCCTTCAACTAATGATTTGTCTCTGGGCCTGTAAGCTCTGGCAGGTAAAATTGTAGTTTCGTAGTGTTCTGCTAAATCAGCCAGGGTTTCATTGATTGTCGGTTCAAAACGACTGCTTTTTATTACAGCAGATTTTAAATTATCCGGAACAATGGCAGCAGGAGTACCTTCAAAAAAGCGCATGGCATTCTCTACTGAGTCAACAAAGTTTTCCTTCTGCTGGCTCATGGAAGCTTCAGCATACGTGTATTGGCTGGCTCCTAATATTGCTACAAAAAATTGTACTTCTTTGACTTCTCCGGTATCTATATCAATAATTGAGAGTGTCTTTCCGGCATAATCGACATACATTTTATCACCAGCCTTATGGTTCATATGCATGACCGGATTAACTCGTCTGCCCCATATATTGTAGTGATAATGAAATTGTGAAGTTCGATAACCATCCGGATTTACAGCAATATATTGTTCCCACATATGCTGTACGGTAACGCCGACTTTTTTTAGTTCGCGTTCCATCTTAGGAAAAAAATCATAAAGTGTCTGTAATCTCGGGCTAATGGCCTCTACACTAGTCTGGGAGAATAAAAGTTCCAGCTCTGCATCGGTTTTTTGGTCGATTAATTCAAAGCTTAATCCGAGAACTTCAAATAAAGAAATATATTTCTTTACCGTATTTCTTGAAAGGGATAAGTAGCTACTTATAAATAACTTACTCTTTCCATTACAATAGAATTTAATTACTTTTC
>NZ_JAADZV010000027.1 GCF_010645075.1 Flavobacterium limi | reverse complement strand
GAGCTCGGTTCGTGGGACGTGATCGACTACTTCCTCTACATCGACGCGCGACTGCTTCCGCTGCGCTGCGCGTCTAGTGGTAACAATCTATGATCTTCTACTCAAGTATCTTGGGTGTTTGCTGTAACACCCCGGTGTACATCTATCACACCCGTTTCACAAAGGCCGTGAAACGAGCAATCATATACGTGCCAGGATCAAGTCACACGTATATACAACAGAAGGAACAACATATCATAGCAACATATCACGTAAAGAGATAAATAAACGAGTACGAATGTTATTTATTACAATAATGACAAAATGTCTGATACAGAGTATGCGGAAGCGTAATACATAAGCGGAAGCGTAAAACGAAGACGAGCTCTCAGGGCGCCACAGGGACGTCGACTGGTGAACGAAGCGCCTAGAAGTCCTCGTAGTCCGCGAAGCTCTGGACGTAGTCTCCGGTGTCGGCAGGAACTGAGCAGCAGTCGTAGATCCCAAAAGAGCAAGCGGGAAAAGAGTGGAAAAAGGCAAGCGTGAGTACACAGCTTGTACTCAACAAGTATAACACAAACTATGAGGCTCTAAGGTTAGCTGACTCAACTGCATTAGCTTTTAATGTTGGCAAGTTTTATTTAAGCTATTTACTACAAGTGGATGAATTACCATAAACCCAGTTACATAATAAATTAATCAGGATTATTATTAACTACTGAGTAACCATCCGAACCAACCAACCCCGGGAAAACCTGCCTCGTCGGAGAACAGATAATCCCACTAATCAAAAGGAGGATCTGGGCCGCTCATAACCGTGAGCACGGCTAGTATACTAGTTTTACACTCTGCAGAGGTGGCGCATCTTTACCCAACAGTCGTGAGCTACACCAGTTGTTCATCACACTTCCTAGGTGAGATGACTAGCAAACTCACTACGAGGCCGTTACAAAGAATCCCGTTGGTAAGACGTAACCACAAGGTCGGATCAGCAACGATGGGGCTCACCTCAGCGGGCACCAAGCACGGAGCACAGGCGAAGCCGGAGGAGCAAGGACCATTGAAGCTTACCACCCTTGTCCGACACGGATCAGCGACGATGGGGCTCACCTCAGCGGGCGTCAAGCAAAGCACAGACGAGGCCGGAGGAGCAAGGACCATTGAAGCTTACCGCACTAAACACGTCGGTAGATTACCCCGAACCAAAAAGACCTAATTAATAAGCCAAGACCGTCCCATTCCAGTCCGGTGGTAGCACTGTTGTCCCAGGTTGTCGCTCTATGAACCAGTCCTTAGGGAGAGTGGCCGACCAGGCACTAAGCACCGTGCCGGCCCCCTATACCATGTTTCTAAAAACAATATTTTAAGGAAGCACGAACCACGGAGAATCGGCTTCAGAATTTAGTTGCATAAGTACATTAACAAAATTAATTAATTAAAAGGACCAAGTGAGTGAGAGCGCAGCAACCTAGCACAACTAACCAAAATGCATCCCAAGGTACAATATAAAGGATAATAAAGTGGCTAGGAAATCCTTATAGGCATACAGTATTAAAATGCAGTATGAAAATGTATTTAAAGGTGATAGGTGGTGTTCATGTTATACTTGCCTTCCTCAAACCACTCCTGCTGCTCAAACTGCTGCGAAGACGGCTGCTCCGGGTACTGGTACGGGTACTCCTCCGAAGGCTCCACGTCTACTCACGAACACATGGCCACAACAAGTCCAGCACATACATACATGCAAACAAGTACAAATACTATGAAACAGTACACCAAAACATAATAACAGCAGGAAAAACTAGGCTAAACGTGTTCTACTCGTTACAACGATCGCGTGGATATAAAGAACGCTAAAAACGGAGCTAAAACGCGAAAACTACGCTAAAAACAAGTTACAGGGACTAATCTGCGAGAAAACTAAACTTCCAGGGGCTTTACTGCGAAAACCGAGGACCTATACGCAATTTTATAAAAATTCAGAGGGCTTCGGGTGCAAAAGGTGAAGGCTGGACTGCGGGTTGCATTTTTCAAAAGTTTAGGGGCTTAAACGAAGAAAACAGGACCTATCTGTAATTACTTTTGAACTAAGCTGGACCGCGGGCTGATTCTCAGAAAGTTCAGGGGCTCTTTAGCAAAACAGCCAACGCTGACCGGTATCCCGGGCGCTGACTCGGCCGTGGGCCGCTGGATCGAGATCGGACGGCTGGGATTTAACACGCGAAGGGGTACGCTGCGATCTAATCGCGAGCGTCAGATCGGGATCGGACGGCTCGGGCGCTGGGCTCGCCGGGGAAGACGAGCTGCGCGGCGGCGGCGCCCGTCCGAGGCACGGGCTCGCCGGAGTTGGCGATTTCTCGGGCTACAGGGCTCTAAACACGACGGGACCTAGTCCTATGGCTTCAGGGGAACGTGGCGAGTCGACCCAGGGGGTTCAAGTCGAGCATTTCTCGGTGTACGTGACGTACGGCGGCGAGGGGCGGAGCTCGGCTCGGTTGAGAGTCGGGGGTCGGGTTTCGGTGCGCAAAAGATGCCGATAACGGGCCTGGGAGCATCACTGGGGCACAGCGAGTGCACTGGGGGTGATCTAGTGGTGGATCGTGCGGCGGTG
>NZ_JAADZV010000026.1 GCF_010645075.1 Flavobacterium limi | reverse complement strand
GTGCAGGATGATCTGACTTACATGGAGTATCCAGCTAAGATATTGGAGACAGCTGAGAGAGTTACTAGGAGTAAGGTGATTAAGATGTGTAAAGTTCAGTGGAGTCACCATGCGGAAAGTGAGGCAACTTGGGACAGGGAAGATGAGTTGATGGCAGAATTTCCTCAGATTTTCTCTAATCCATCTGAATCTCGAGGACGAGATTCTCTTTAGGGGGGTAGGTTTGTACACCCTAAATTTCATCACATAAACCAACTAGCAACTCTCTGAATTTTTCTAGGATTTATTAAGGCTTAAATAAATTTTCTATGATTTAATTGGAATTTCTAGCCTTTTATCAATTTAAATATCACATTAAATAATTATTTTAGTCAAAATAAGTTTTTGTCGCATTCATGCTGGTGCATATATTTTTGGTTGCTAGTAAATCAAGTTGGAATTTAAATTCTGTTTAAATTCGAATTTGATTTGCTTTTGTTTGAGTTTTAGAATAGTTTAAATCGGCCGAGTTCGATTTTAGCCCCTGAACTCTTCGGCCGGTTCGCTTTCGCCCCTCCAACTTTTGGCCCGGTCCGCTTTTACCCCCTCTACTCTTTTCCTCCCGAGCCGGCCCGATTCCTCTCCCGGCCCAGCAACGTCCCATTCTCCTCGCGCCGGCCCACTCCGCGCCCTCTCCTTTCCGCGTCGCTGACAGGCGGGGCCCGCCTGTCAGGTCCGTCGTCCCCGAGCCGGACTCAAGCTCGAGTCCGACCCGGGCTTGGCCGCGTCGCCGCAGCCGTCTCGGGCACGCACGCCAAGGCGTGGACCCGAGCCGCCCTGGGTCTTATAACGGCCGCCGCCGCCTTTGCCCTTTTCTTGGTGATCCGCCCGCCGCTCTCGCGAAACCCTCGCTCTAGAGCGCCGCCGCTCGACTCTCCCCGCCGGCGAACCCCGGGGCCCGATCTAATTTGAACCGTTAGATCGTGATCCAACGGCCCACAATAGATCCAGCCCCGAGTCAAATAAATCAAATAACGGTCAGCCTTGGCTGTTTTGCAAAGAAGCCCTTAAAGTTTTTGAAAATCAACCCGCAGTCCACTTTAGTTCAAAAATAATTACGAATAGGTCCTGTTTTCTTTTGTTTAAGCCCCTGCAAGATCTAAAATTGCACCCGAGGTCCTGTTTTGGTCTTTTTACCCGTAGGCCCTCGTAGTTTTATACAAATTATGTTTTAGCCCCTGGTTTTTCGCAGTTAAGCCCCTGGAACTTTTAAAACTTTGCCAGCAAGTCCCTGAACCTTAGAAAAGCCATATCTTTTGCGTTTTAACTCCGATTTTAGTGATTCTCGCGCTCACGCGTTCGTTGTAACGCGTAGATTAGTTTTGTGCTGTTGTTTTCTTCTGTTGGAATTGTTTTGTGTACTGTTTCTTATTTATTGTATTGTTTTCTTGTATGTGTTCGTGTGATGCGTATAGGAAACGTGCCGTTCGAGGAGAGCTTTGAAGATCCGGTCGTTGAAGACTTTGAGCAGCAGCAGGGTTGGGAAGAAGGCAAGTATTCCTTGATCATACCCGTTTGTACCTAAATGACATGCATTTTAATTACACTGTTATTTATCGCTTGCATTAATATTGTTGGGTCCCATTAAGGATTTTCCTAGTCTCCTTTACCATACCTTGCAGCTTGGGGTACTTAATTAATTTTGATGGTAGATGATGCTTAGTTTGCTCAACTGGGATTGGTTAAATGAACCCCTACTCTATGTTCCATATACTCTTTTAAATAATTAATTGGCAAGATCATATCTTTTTAATTGGAACATGGAGAACCACCCAGGAAAACAGTGCAACCATAAGTACCATATGGCTCTGGTCTTGGCTAATTAATTAGGGACTTTAGTGGATGGTAACCTTACCCGAAAGGGGCAAGAGGTGCGGCGGTTGACGGGGTATAGCTCGGTCCTCTTGAGCTGTGGGCTTTGGTAAGAGACAGATCTCATTAGGGAGGGTTATGCTTTGCTTATGAACTGGAAACCTTAGCAGGCTATCATTTATTATAGCGCTTTTGTAAAGGTCTCATAGTGAAACCCAGTATTCGGTCCACGTGGTGTGGGAAGGGTACATGCTTTCGGGCAATGGGAATCACGGCTTATGGTGAAAGTGTACAACCTCTGCAGAGTGTAAAACTGTTATAACAGCCGTGCTCACGGTCAAGAGCGGCCTGGACCCTTACATGATAATCATACTTGAACATGATCTAAATCGTGGTTACTCGAATATGTTGGGAATTTGACATTCATTAATTTGTGGGTGGTATATACTTTCATTTGCTAGTAAATAGTTGCTTAATAAAACTTGACCAACTAAAAGTGCTTACAGCAGTATGGTCAGCCAACCTTTTTGCCTCAGCCTTGTATGTCATATTACATTTGCTGAGTACGTCATGTGCTCATACTTGTTGCCTTTCTTTCTTTTATTGCATCAACTACACCCGGAATGCTGCTCAGATTGGGAGAATTTTGAGGATTTCACTGCTGATTTTGAGGAGTTCTAGGCGAGTCTCCCCCAGTTAACGCCTGTGGAGTTGGAGTCACTTTTGCTTTGTTAGATGAACGTTTATTTAAGTCTTCCGCTATGACATTTGTGTCAACTCTGAGATTGTAATAAATGCACTATAATACTCTTTCGTTATGCATGGTTATGGATATTCACTTGTGACGTCTACCATATGTGTGTAAACTGATCCTGGCGCACATATGAGATGCACCTGGTTTTCTTTCTAAAACCGGGTGTGACATCCAAGAATCTAAATGGGTCAGGAAACAACAAGTGCATCTGTGACTGTGAGTCTGTGGGCAAGAACAGTCAGAGCTAG
>NZ_JAADZV010000025.1 GCF_010645075.1 Flavobacterium limi | reverse complement strand
GTTGGCGCATTATCTGTTGCAATAGCAACATCTACTTTAAATGTACAGCCATTAGCATCTTTTACCCAAACATCCCAGTTGGCGTTTGTAGTCGGGTTTAAATCCGAACTGTTGCTGGCAACATAATCTGCTGCTACAGGTGCAACACCATCCTGTTTGTAAGCATAGGTATAGCCCGGTGTACCACCTGTAGCGGTTACTGTAACCTTAGAGGTAGCAACATTACAATTGGCATTTACCGTTGAAGCTGTAGCTCCTAATAAACTAGGCTGGGTAATAATGATAGATGTAGGGAATGTACATCCTGTAGTCTCATCTGTGAAAACAACATCATAAGTACCTACACCAAGGTTTGGCAAGGTGAACGAAGCTGCACTCTGAGCCGTAACTGCAGGATTTGTGTTGACTCTATAACTGTAAGTAGTACTAAACTGGCTTACATCGTAACGGATAGAACCTGTAGAACCTCCATTACAATATACATCGTTCAACTTGGTAGCAATTGCTGAAATTGGTGTAACAACAGGAACTGTATGCGAACCTGTAGCATAACAGCCGCTGGCATCTGTCACTTTGAAGCTGTAAGTAACCCCGCCGGCCAATCCGGTGAAGATACCTGTAGTATTTGATGCAACAGAAGCTGCTGGTGCCGTAATCTCATAAGTAAACGTTGTACCAACTCCGGTACCTGCTGTCTTGGCAACTGTAACTGTACTGGTAGTACGAGAAGCAGGGCTACAGTAAATATCGGTATGGGTAATACCTGAAATAACAGGTGGGTTTAATCTGCTGATAACAACAAATCCTGTAAAAGTACAGCCGTTGTTGTCTCTTACTATATAATCTATGGTCTGGTCTGCACCATTATCGGAAACCGTGAATGTTCTTGTTCCTGTAAAGGCACTGCCCTCAAAACTATAAGTATATGGGGCTGTCCCTGTTGTTGGAACAGCAACAGTAACAACTGCAGACTGCTTAACATTAGTAGCATTACAGCTAAAGGCTGTTGCTGATGCTGTGGTAGTCAGGGCTGTTGGCTGGGTAATGGTCACATTTACAGAACCAGGACATCCTTTGCTGTCTTTAACATAAAAAGTATAGGAGCCGGCTGATAATCCTGTAAAGGTAGCCGTTGCCGTAAATCCGCTTGTAGCATTGTTGCTGTAAGTATAGCCGCCTGAACCTCCAGCACCAGTCAAGGTAACTGAACCGTTAGCTGCCCCTCCGTTACAGCTAACATTTACTTGTGAAGCTGTTACGGTAGGGTCTGAAATCGGATTTACTGTAGCTGTAGTGATAACTGGACAGTTATTTGAATCTGTGATTCTAAAAGTATAAGTTCCTGCTGCTGCTGCCGTATAGACATTAGTAGCCATAGCTGTGTAGTTAGTTCCTCCGTTAGAAGAAACCTCATAACTATAAGACGTTCTGCCTCCTGAAGCCGTAAGGGTAATCTGAGCCTCTGGTGCTGTAGCTGAACAGCTAAGCTCTCTGGTTACTGAGGCATTAGCAGTCAGCTGTGGGTAAACTGTTACTGCTGCAGATGGAACAATACAGCCGTTGGCATCTTTTATCCAAACTGTATAAGTACCCGCTGAAACCGTAAAAACAGGACTTGGCTGGAAAGCACCTGTAGTGCCTCCTATTCCGTAACTCAACGGTGCCAAACTTGTAGCCGATGGCGTAGCAGTAATAGTAAAATTACTTCCTGAACCTGTACACTGGTTGTCAACAACAACTGTAACCGATGGAACTGGATCTGTATCAATAGCAACATTCAATGGGAATGTACATCCATTGGCATCTTTAACCCAAACATCCCAGTTCGCATTTGTAGACGGATTCAAGTCCGCAACATTGCTGGCAACGTAATCTGCTGCAACCGGTGCAACACCATCCTGCTTGTAAGCATATGTATAACCTGGAGTTCCTCCTGATGCGGTAATGGTAACCTTAGAGGTCGCAACATTACAATTCGCATTCACTTTTGTATAATTAGCCGATAAAGCTGTTGGCTGTGTAATGGTGATAGAAGTCGGAAAATCACAGCCCGTAGTCTCATCTTTGAAAACAACATCATAAGTACCAACTCCAAGGTTTGGCAAAGTAAATGAAGCTGCACTCTGAGCTGTAACTGCTGTACCTCCGTTTATCGTATAGCTGTAAGTAGAAACAAACTGGCTTACATCGTAACGGATAGAACCTGTAGATCCTCCATTACAATATACATCGTTCAATTTCGTAGGAGTCACTGCAATTGGAGTAACAACAGGAACAGTATGAGATCCTATCGCATAACAACCGCTGGCATCTGTTACCTTAAATGTATAAGTCACACCTCCGGCTAGTCCACTGAAAATACCAGTATTGTTTGATGTCGCTGAAACTGCCGGTGCCGTAATTTCATAGGTAATTGTACCAACTCCTGTACCTGCTGTCTTGGCAACTGTAACGGTACTGGTAGTACTGCTCGCTGGTGCACAATAAATAGGGCTATTGGTAATACCTGAAATTACTGGAGGGTTTAATCTGTTGATAAGAACAGATCCCGGGAAAGTACAACCGTTGCTGTCTCTCACAACATAATTGATCGTTTGGTCTGTACCATTATCAGCAACAGAGAATGTTCTGGTTCCAGTAAAGGCACCTCCCTGGAAACTATAAGTATAGGGAGCAGTTCCTGTAGTTGGAACAGCAACAGTAACAACTGCAGACTGCTTAACATTAGTAGCATTACAGCTAAAGGCTGTTGCTGATGCTGTGGTAGTCAGGGCTGTTGGCTGGGTAATGGTCACATTTACAGAACCAGGACATCCTTTGCTGTCTTTAACATAAAAAGTATAGGAGCCGGCTGATAATCCTGTAAAGGTAGCCGTTGCCGTAAATCCGCTTGTAGCATTGTTGCTGTAAGTATAGCCGCCTGAACCTCCAGCACCAGTCAAGGTAACTGAACCGTTAGCTGCCCCTCCGTTACAGCTAACATTTACTTGTGAAGCTGTTACGGTAGGGTCTGAAATCGGATTTACTGTAGCTGTAGTGACAGCTGTACAGCCCGGAGTATTAGAATCTGTTACCCTAAAGGTATATGTGCCTGCTGCCGATGCAGTATAAATATTGCTTGCCATTGCTGCATAAGTCGTTCCTCCATTAGTAGAAACTTCATACGTATAGCCTGTTCTGCCTCCTGATGCCGTAACTGTAATCTGGGCCTCTGGTGTTGTAGCTGAACAGCTAAGCTCTCTGGTAACTGCTGATGTAGCCGTCAGCTGAGGATAAACCGTAACAGCTGATGATGGAACAATACAGCCATTGCCATCCTTGATATGAACCGTATAGGTACCCGCCGAAACCGTAAAGACACCGCCTGGCTGGAAGGTGCCTGTAGCACCGCCAATACTATAACTCAATGGGGCCAAACCTGTACCTGAGGCTACAATCTGAAAAGTACTGCCTGAACCTGTACATTGGTTGCTTACTGTGGCTGTTAC
>NZ_JAADZV010000024.1 GCF_010645075.1 Flavobacterium limi | reverse complement strand
TTAGATAAATTAGCTTTTTCTAATAATCTGAGTGTAACAAAATCAAGGGATAATTTTTATATTTTCGATCAGCTCGAGGGCAATTATGCTGTTCAGAATAATACTGACAAAACAGCAGTTGTGCGTCAAAATAAACCGCAACGTTCCAGAAAATCCAACTTTTTCTTTGTTGTAGTGGATGCCGAAAAAAAGATATTGGATGTAGATTTTGAAAATACACCTATTTCAAGTATAGTTTATGACATAGGACACGAATTGGATATTGATATGTTTATCTCCAGTCCGTTAGAAAATGCCGGAAATGCAACAGTAAAAGCGAAAAATATCTCTTTTGATGCTCTTCTGAATAAGATATTTGAAACCAAAACAGAGAATCAATCTTCATCAAATAATCAAGCCCAAAGACAGTACAATAATAATGATCCTCAGGCTGGTGCAGGAAATGGAGAATCATCTGGTGGTGTAGGCTCTTATACGTACATGAGAAATGGTTCTGTTTACTTTTTTGGAACTAAAAATCAGTTAGTGGTAAGAAATATAAAGGCAATCCCGTTAATGTATCGTTCTATTGATATTTTAAGTGATCCATCAAAAGAGGGCAGGAGTGCGGGAAGATTAAATAACAATAATTCAAATAACATTAATTATACAAGTTATAATTCTTCTGATAACAGGACTAATAGTACAAGTTACCAGCCTAACAATCAGAATTCCAATTTTGGCTCATCAGGAAATTCTTCCTCTGCGAGCAGCAGTAATCCTTCAGAATCGATTCTAAGCATTATACCGGACGAAATCAAAAAAGATCTGGATATTAAAATTGACAAAGAATTGAATAGCTTTTTAGTGAATGGTCCTGCAGCCAATATTGAACGATTTGAATCTTTTATAAAGTATATTGATAAAACGGTGCCTGTTATATTGATTGAGGTCATGCTTTTAGAGGTAAATAAAAGTGCTACTGTTGAAACAGGTATAAATGCAGGAATTGGAGATAAACCTGTAACCACTTCAGGAACACTCTTTCCTAATTATGATATGAATCTTGGTGCGCAGACTATTAATAATATTATTGATGGATTCAATGGTTTCGGATCTTTGAATATTGGAAAAGTAGTGCCAAACTTCTATTTAAGCCTTAAAGCTATGGAAACCAATGGTAATTTAAAAATACGTTCTTCCCCAAGATTATCTACCTTAAACGGTCACAAAGCCTATTTGTCTATTGGCGAAACAACCTATTATGTGGTGACCAATCAAAATTTTTATGGTTCCCAGATTCCACAGGCATCAGAAATCAAAAATTACCAGCCTATCGATGCGGAATTATCTGTTACGATCATGCCATTAGTAGCCGGTGACGGCCAGATTACCATGGATATCAAAGTAATTCAATCCAGTTTTAATGGGCAAAAAGTAGATAAAGATGCACCTCCTGGAATCAATTCACGTGAGTTTACATCTATTATCCGTGTCAAAGATCAGGATTTAATTGTATTAGGTGGTTTGGAAGAATCAGTGAAAAATGATTCCGGCACCGGCGTTCCTTTATTGTCCAGAATTCCGGTTATAAAATGGTTATTTAGTTCCAGAACACGTGAAGATTCCAGGAAAAAATTAAGTGTATTGATTAAACCAACAGTTATTTACTAATGACTTTTCTATCCTTAACCTCGCTTTTGCTGGGCAAGCAATACATCGGTATTGAGCATTTTACCTTAAACAATGAGGATAAAATCGCATTGCTTTTAGTCGAAAAGAAAAAGGAAGGACTGGTTATTGCTAAAAAAGACAGAGTTACTTACAATCAAAAAGTAGCGGACAAGTGGGATACGAAATTGCCGTTTTTTCTAATTATAAATACCAATCAGGTAATCCAGAAAGAAGTAGCAGGTACAGAAACTTCTGATGAAAAACTTTTGCATAAGGCATTTCCTAATACCAATTGGGAAGAGTTTTATGTTGAAATCTGGCGTTTAAAAACAAGATCTTTAGTAGCCATTACAAGAAAAACCTATGTAGACGAAATAATAAGCCAATACGAAAAACAAAAAATAACTCTTGCCGGGATTAGCTTGGGGATTTGTGCCATATCTGAAATTACGGACTATGTAAATGAAAGTATCATATATACTAATCATCAGGCTATAGCGAAGGAGGAAGAGCAGCTGATTATTTCTTCAACTGCCCAGGATGAAGTTATCAATTATAATATTAATGATTTAGAAATTCAGAACAGGCATTTACTGGCGTTCTCAGGAGTATTAAGGTTATTGCTGAATAATTCTGCTAATTCCGGATCTGTTACATCGTATAGTAAAGGATTGCAGGATGCCTGGTATCAGAAACAGTTTTTTACAAAAGGCTTAAAAGTAATAATTGGGATAGTGCTGACTATTCTGCTATTAAATTTTGTCTTCTTCACGCATTATTATAAGCTGGCTCAGGAGAGTGCGGAAACTATTTTGGTAAACCAGTCATCACAGGAAGATGTCAGTAAAATTAAGCAGCGGATTATAGTCAAGCAGGAAAAAGTAAAAAACAGTCTGGGCAAAACAGATTCTCAAAGTTCTTTTCTGATTAATGAAATAGCTAAAGAAATCCCAACGTCAATTCTTTTAACGGAATTAACGTACCATCCTTTAGAAAAAAAAATAAAGGCAGAGGAACCAGTACTTTACACTTATAAGGTGATCACGGTAATGGGAACAACCCTTTCAAATGATGATTTTACACATTGGATTGAAAATATAGAAAGAATCAAATGGATAGACAAAGTCTTAATTACCCATTTTGGAAAAAATGATCTAAACGAAACAGGGTTTTCTATTAAAATTACATTGAAATAAATGAAACTAAACAAGAAAAATAAACTGTTGATAGTAGGATTTGTTTTGATCCTTTATATCTGTTATTCGTTTGCTATATCCAACACGGTCATATATTATAACGAATACCATAAAAAAGAACAGCAGATTGCAAATGATAGCAATTTGCCCAATTTAGCAAACCAGTTGATCCGGAAAGAAAAACAGCTGGATCAGGTTCTGGACCAAAACGAAATCAATGTTTCAGATTCTTTTCAGAATGATTTATTGAAACAGTTAAGTTCCTACAGTAATACCTACCATCTTAAAATTACCGACTTTCAGGAACCCCATACTATAATACAAAAAGGATTTACTACTACCAGTTATATTTTTTCTTTAGAAGGCTCTTTTAATGGATGTCTGGCATTGTTGAATCAAATCGAAAACAATCCGAAGCTGGGCGCCGTTAAACATTTAAACTTTATTAAGAAAAAGAACTATAAGACGGATATGGACCAGTTATTTGTTGAAGTTATTATGCAGACAAATAAAGGGATTTGATTTTTTTTTTTGCTTAAAAATAAATATACTGATACTAGCGATTGAATTCCCTAATTCTGGCTTGTATTGCTGAATTAACTAGCGATTAAAAAAAAACTAAAGTATGTAGTTGTCGTTCTGTTCTTGTATTTCCTGTAATTATATTTTATAGACTCAAATCCAAAAGTAAATCTT
>NZ_JAADZV010000023.1 GCF_010645075.1 Flavobacterium limi | reverse complement strand
TAAAACAAAAAACCCTATTCTTATCCAGAATAGGGTTCTTAAAGAAAGGCGACGACATACTCTCCCACAAAACTGCAGTACCATCTGCGCAGGCGGGCTTAACTTCTCTGTTCGGAATGGGAAGAGGTGAGCCCCGCCGCAATAACCACCTTAAGGTTGTTAGTAATTAGCTCTTAGTGATTAGTAATTAGTCCTTAGACTCTTTACTTATTACTCTTTACTAGTCACTGCTCTGCGTCGAGCAAATATTTTAACATACTGAGATAAAGAAAACAATTTTAGTATTAGAAAGTTCTCTCCCGATCCCGTTGTTGAACGGGATCGGGAAAAGGGTGTACATAAGCTTACGGATTATTAGTACTACTCGACTATGACATTACTGCCTTTACATCTATAGCCTATCAACGTGGTCATCTTCCACGATCCTTAAAAGAAATCTCATCTTGTGGTGGGTTTCGCGCTTATATGCTTTCAGCGCTTATCCCTTCCCAACGTAGCTACTCTGCGGTGCCCCTGGCGGGACAACAGATACACTAGAGGTTAGTCCAATTCGGTCCTCTCGTACTAGAATCAGATCCACTCAAATTTCTAACGCCCACAGTAGATAGAGACCGAACTGTCTCACGACGTTCTGAACCCAGCTCGCGTGCCACTTTAATGGGCGAACAGCCCAACCCTTGGGACCTTCTCCAGCCCCAGGATGTGACGAGCCGACATCGAGGTGCCAAACCCCCCCGTCGATATGAGCTCTTGGGGGAGATCAGCCTGTTATCCCCGGCGTACCTTTTATCCTTTGAGCGATGGCCCTTCCATGCGGAACCACCGGATCACTATGCTCTACTTTCGTACCTGATCGACCTGTATGTCTCTCAGTCAAGCTCCCTTATGCCATTGCACTCTACGCACGGTTACCAAGCGTACTGAGGGAACCTTTAGAAGCCTCCGTTACTCTTTTGGAGGCGACCACCCCAGTCAAACTACCCACCAAGCACTGTCCTCTTCATCGAAGAGTTAGGCCTCAGATAAACAAAGGGTTGTATTTCAACAATGACTCCACAACGCCTGGCGACGCCGCTTCATAGTCTCCAACCTATCCTACACATCATTTATCCAAGGTCAATACTAAGCTATAGTAAAGGTGCACAGGGTCTTTTCGTCCCACTGCGGGTAAACGGCATCTTCACCGTTACTACAATTTCACCGAGCTCATGGCTGAGACAGTGTCCAGATCGTTACACCATTCGTGCAGGTCGGAACTTACCCGACAAGGAATTTCGCTACCTTAGGACCGTTATAGTTACGGCCGCCGTTTACTGGGGCTTCAATTCAATGCTTCTCCGAAGATAACATCTCCTCTTAACCTTCCAGCACCGGGCAGGTGTCAGGCCCTATACTTCATCTTACGATTTTGCAGAGCCCTGTGTTTTTGATAAACAGTCGCCTGGACCTCTTCACTGCGGCCCCGATTGCTCGGGGCGACCCTTCTCCCGAAGTTACGGGTCTATTTTGCCTAATTCCTTAGCCATGAATCTCTCGAGCACCTTAGGATTCTCTCCTCAACTACCTGTGTCGGTTTACGGTACTGGTACTGATTACCTGAAGTTTAGAGGTTTTTCTTGGAAGCCCTTAGGCGCACTATCTCTTTGTCCGAAGACTCCGAGTACTATCGTATTTCACCAAGCTCTACGGATTTGCCTATAGAGCCTATAGCTAGGTACTTTAACGAACTATTCCGTCAGTTCGCGGCGCTTTCATCACTCCGTCACCCCATCACAGTAATCAGTAGTACGGGAATATTAACCCGTTGGCCATCGACTGTCCCTTTCGGGTTCGCCTTAGGACCAGACTAACCCACAGCTGATTAGCATAGCTGTGGAAACCTTAGTTTTTCGGTGTGCGGGTTTCTCGCCCGCATTATCGTTACTTATGCCTACATTTTCTTTTCCAGCCAGTCCAGCATACCTTACGATACACCTTCAACCCTGCTGGAATGCTCCCCTACCACTTGCAGTAAACTGCAAATCCATAGCTTCGGTAATATGCTTATGCCCGATTATTATCCATGCTCGTCCGCTCGACTAGTGAGCTGTTACGCACTCTTTAAATGAATGGCTGCTTCCAAGCCAACATCCTAGCTGTCTGGGCAGACAAACCTCGTTCTTTCAACTTAGCATATATTTGGGGACCTTAGCTGATGGTCTGGGTTCTTTCCCTCTCGGACTTGGACCTTAGCACCCAAGCCCTCACTGCTGTAAAACATTATATAGCATTCGGAGTTTGTCAGGAATTGGTAGGCGGTGAAGCCCCCGCATCCAATCAGTAGCTCTACCTCTATATAACTATTATCAGCGCTGCACCTAAATGCATTTCGGGGAGTACGAGCTATTTCCGAGTTTGATTGGCCTTTCACCCCTACCCACAGGTCATCCGAAGACTTTTCAACGTCAACCGGTTCGGTCCTCCACTGTGTGTTACCACAGCTTCAACCTGCCCATGGGTAGATCACACGGTTTCGCGTCTAACACTACTGACTAAAGCGCCCTATTCAGACTCGCTTTCGCTACGGATCCGTGACTTAATCACTTAACCTTGCCAGCAACGTTAACTCGTAGGCTCATTATGCAAAAGGCACGCCGTCACCCCACAAAAGGGCTCCGACCGCTTGTAAGCGTATGGTTTCAGGATCTATTTCACTCCGTTATTCACGGTTCTTTTCACCTTTCCCTCACGGTACTGGTTCACTATCGGTCTCTCAGGAGTATTTAGCCTTAGCGGATGGTCCCGCCAAATTCAGACAGGGTTTCACGTGCCCCGCCCTACTCAGGATACCACTATCTATCATACTTGTTACCCATACGGGGCTATCACCCTCTATGGCGTCACTTTCCAGTAACTTCCGGTTCCGTGTACATAAAATATCGTGGTCCTACAACCCCAACATTGCCGTAACAACATTGGTTTGGGCTAATCCGCGTTCGCTCGCCACTACTTACGGAATCACTTTTGTTTTCTTCTCCTCCGCCTACTTAGATGTTTCAGTTCAGCGGGTTTGCCCACCTATCGGTGTACTATGTCTTCAACATAGTGGGTTGCCCCATTCGGGTATCTGCGGATCAATCAATGTGTGCTTGTCCCCGCAGCTTTTCGCAGCTTATCACGCCCTTCATCGCCTCTGAGAGCCTAGGCATCCCCCATACGCCCTTATTTTGCTTATTGTACCAAATCATAATTTAATATGATCCGTTTTTTTTGTTTTTTGCTCTTTGTATTGCTACACCAACAAAAAACGCTTTCTACTTTTTAAATTTTTCTTATCTCAATATGTCAATGAACTTTTATCCTTTCGGATCTGTGGAGAATAACGGAGTCGAACCGTTGACCTCCTGCGTGCAAGGCAGGCGCTCTAGCCAGCTGAGCTAATCCCCCATTTTTAGCTTTCAGTTATCAGCCGTCAGCTTTCAGCGGATTGTTGATAACTCAACTTCTAAAATTTCCTTTTTTAAGTTAAAAAGTAGTCCCGGGCAGACTCGAACTGCCGACCCCTACATTATCAGTGTAGTACTCTAACCAGCTGAGCTACGAGACTCTGTTTTTACTTAATTCTTTATCATTTTTTTAAATTAACAGCAAGAGTAATTGAATCTTTAAATCCAGAACTTTCTAAATAATCATCTTTTCCCTCAAGGTGTGCTAACACTAACAATGAGGCTCTAGAAAGGAGGTGTTCCAGCCGCACCTTCCGGTACGGCTACCTTGTTACGACTTAGCCCTAGTTACCAGTTTTACCCTAGGCAGCTCCTTGCGGTCACCGACTTCAGGCACCCCCAGCTTCCATGGCTTGACGGGCGGTGTGTACAAGGCCCGGGAACGTATTCACCGGATCATGGCTGATATCCGATTACTAGCGATTCCAGCTTCACGGAGTCGAGTTGCAGACTCCGATCCGAACTGTGACCGGCTTTATAGATTCGCTCCTACTCACGTAGTGGCTGCTCTCTGTACCGGCCATTGTAGCACGTGTGTAGCCCAAGGCGTAAGGGCCGTGATGATTTGACGTCATCCCCACCTTCCTCACAGTTTGCACTGGCAGTCTTGTTAGAGTTCCCGACATGACTCGATGGCAACTAACAACAGGGGTTGCGCTCGTTATAGGACTTAACCTGACACCTCACGGCACGAGCTGACGACAACCATGCAGCACCTTGTAAATTGTCTTGCGAAAGTTCTGTTTCCAAAACGGTCAATCTACATTTAAGCCTTGGTAAGGTTCCTCGCGTATCATCGAATTAAACCACATGCTCCACCGCTTGTGCGGGCCCCCGTCAATTCCTTTGAGTTTCAAACTTGCGTTCGTACTCCCCAGGTGGGATACTTATCACTTTCGCTTAGCCACTGAAGTTGCCCCCAACAGCTAGTATCCATCGTTTACGGCGTGGACTACCAGGGTATCTAATCCTGTTCGCTACCCACGCTTTCGTCCATCAGCGTCAATCCATTAGTAGTAACCTGCCTTCGCAATTGGTATTCCATGTAATCTCTAAGCATTTCACCGCTACACTACATATTCTAGTTACTTCCTAATAATTCAAGTCCAGCAGTATCAATGGCCGTTCCACCGTTGAGCGATGGGCTTTCACCACTGACTTACTAGACCGCCTACGGACCCTTTAAACCCAATGATTCCGGATAACGCTTGGATCCTCCGTATTACCGCGGCTGCTGGCACGGAGTTAGCCGATCCTTATTCTTACGATACCGTCAAATTCCTTCACGAAGGAGTGTTTCTTCTCGTATAAAAGCAGTTTACAATCCATAGGACCGTCATCCTGCACGCGGCATGGCTGGATCAGGCTTGCGCCCATTGTCCAATATTCCTCACTGCTGCCTCCCGTAGGAGTCTGGTCCGTGTCTCAGTACCAGTGTGGGGGATCTCCCTCTCAGGACCCCTACCCATCGTAGCCATGGTAAGCCGTTACCTTACCATCTAGCTAATGGGACGCATGCTCATCTTTTACCGTTGTGACTTTAATAGTGTGTTGATGCCAACTCACTATACTATGGGGTATTAATCCAAATTTCTCTGGGCTATCCCCCTGTAAAAGGCAGATTGCATACGCGTTACGCACCCGTGCGCCGGTCTCAAACACCGAAGTGTTCTACCCCTCGACTTGCATGTGTTAAGCCTGCCGCTAGCGTTCATCCTGAGCCAGGATCAAACTCTTCATCGTATATTTTAATATTATATTGCGATGAATATCTATCGGTTCTTTTCAAATCTTACGATTCCATTACTCTTATTCTTTTGCCCTAACATCTCTGTTAAGACGGCTGTCAATTCAATATGTCTACGAACGTGTATTTCTTTATTCTTCTCGCTTTTCGTTTGTTTCTCAAAGCGGGTGCAAAAGTAAAAAACTTATTTTTAACTGGCAAATGTTTTTTGAAGTTTTTTTTAGAAATTTTTATTTCTTTTTTCCCTCCTCTTTATCTGCCAACCTATCAATGAACTTTCCGTGTTTTGCGGGGTGCAAATGTAAAAAGCATTTTCAAATCTCACAAGCTTTTTTGAATCTTTTTTTCGAAAATCTCTTCTCTCTCAATTCTTATCTCTTGTCAGTATTTCGATGAACGCCTTCGCTGTTGCGGGTGCAAAAGTA
>NZ_JAADZV010000021.1 GCF_010645075.1 Flavobacterium limi | reverse complement strand
TTAGGTGGTCATTTTGAACTGGAATCAGGTGCTCACTTTAAAACGGAATGGGGTGATCAATATAACCGGAATTTGCATATTATTATTAAAAAGCAAAATAAGAACTGAACTTATTTATCTGCACAAATTTCAACTCCATTGGTTTAAGTTGTTTATAAACAAAAAGGAAAAAGAACTAAGTTGCTCTTTCTCCTTTTCGCACACTAAAAAAACAATTAAATTTAATCTGATTAATTCATTTTTTTTACCGAAAACTTGTCAAAAGAAAAAAACCGGTATGTTGATTCCATAATCCTGGCATGAATCTGTTGAAGCCATTTGAAAAACTAAATACTTTACATTCCCTAATTCCAAAATAACACATGCCTAAACATTTATCCTTCCTGTTGGCATAATCAGGAGATGCCGTGTAATCTGCTAATGAACGTACAATACGATCATTAATAACTTCATATCTACACCGTAAATTAATATTTCGTAGTGATCATCTGACATAATTTTCAACACCCGACAAATCGTTTGCCAGACTGATCCTGATCAACTTAAAGCCCGAGAACCGTAGCCTGATGCGGCTTCAGGAACTTATTAAGGAATATAAATTGCCCGTATTGGAACGCTCTGTTTTTGAGGATGCTTTTGACGAGATTGAACTGCTTGGCTTTCCGGTTTCAGTCACGCCGTTTAATTTTCTCAAGACTTCTTTCAGAGGTGATGTAATGGCAAAGGATTTGACTAAACACCACAAAAAGAGCGTAAGAATGCTGGTCTATCTGATTTCAAGAAAGCATGTTCCTACCAAACGCGGCGAAATGTTTTTTGAAACCTGGATCGATGCACATGGAGAATTTTTCGACACCGCACATTTTGCGGACTGCCTGCAGCAATACCCTTTTCAGGGTGGTGGCTGCTACCTGTTGCTGGGTCAGGTTGACGTTGATTATCATTTCCCGACTATAATCATTTTAAAAATTGCCAAAATGCCTTTTATTGCCGATCCGCGTTATGGGATAACAGAAGAGAGAAGATTCCATACCCAGCAGAATATACGTGAAGATGTGAGTATGACACATCGGGAGCCCTATCCGCAGGAAAATGAATATAGTATGCCGAGATATAAAATAGCACAATATTACAGAAGCAGTTGTCAATCGAAAACGATAATCTATCAAGGATATGATAGGAGTTTAACTCATTAGATGCTATATTATGCTTTTATACTTTATCATGATACTATTGCAAAAAATTGTTTTTCAGACCATTATATTTTATTAGTTTTTTTTTTACACTTTTTCTCTTTTTAATGTGATATTTTTATAAGTCTTTTTTTATTAATTAGCCTTAAAAATTGACAATCATGTATTCTATTGTCATCCAAATTTAAGTTTCAGATTTAGAATAATTTCATTTTATGAATAAAAATCTTTTTTTGCTTATCACATTGCTGCATATAAATTTTTATGCTCAAACAATAACAAGCCCATATACTTCAGTAGAGGGGAGTCTTAAATCTCCACAGGTGCATCTTCTGAAACAGTTTGTAGATCATCCTGTTGATCTTTCCAGAGGATTAGCTGACGTCACTGTACCAATATATGATATCCAGTTTGCAGGCCAAACATTACCAGTAAAACTAATGTTTCATGCTTCAGGGTTGAAAGCCAATGCAGCTGAATCTGGTATGCTTGGGGTAAAATGGGCATTAAATGCAGGTGGTTTTATTAGTCGCGAAGTAAAAGGTATTCCAGATGAACAGAGGTCTCATAAACAAGGGATCACTATGGGTTATACACCAGACTGGATGACCTTATACGGAGGAGGTGCAGATAGAGGTTATTCAGCTAATAATTTCATCTTTCAACATCATACTTTAGGATTTTTTTGGGGACCTGAATATAATGGAGTTTACGGTAAATACGAGGATACAGAATATGATGTCTTTACATTTTCTTTGCCCAACGGGCAAAGTGGAAAATTTATTTTAAAGGACAATAATGGGGATAAATCGGCATCCTTCATGCCTTACAAACCTTTTAAATTAACCAACCCTGAAGTCACATATGCTTTCCAAAATTATCAGTTTTTAAAATTCAATATTACTGATGATCAAGGATATACCTATACTTTTGGCCCATATTGGGAAATGGATCGGCAAAACATTGCTAATTCATGGATGTTAACCTCCATCACTTCTCCAAATAAAAAAGACATCATTACATATGATTATACTACCACCACTTATGATGGAAATAGCGAAATTGTACCGGTAGTAATTAATGATGAGGTACTTGATGTCAGAGGGGATTATTATATTGGAAATGATTTTGAGGGTCAGCCTGATGGTATACTCATGAATGCATTAAAACAAATAACATGGGAAAGCACAGGCTACTTCCAAAAGAATTATAATCCTGTCCCATATCATAATCATGATGTTTGTTTACCTTCAAAAATTACTTACAATGATATGGTGGTCAATTTTACCTATTCAGACTACCAGCAATTAGCAAAAATTGAAATACTAAATGATAATAAGATAATAAGACAGGCGGAGTTTAATTTCATGGATAATGCGTATATGTTTTTAAAATCTGTGATTATAAAAGGATCTGATGAGAATGTAGCAGAAAAATACAGCTTTGATTATTATCATTTGGATAAATTCCCTGAAATGAACAAATTAGCCAACAGCGCTGACTATTGGGGATATTATAATTCCACAGTGCATAATGTCATACAAAAAGATACTGTAAATATTCTTTTCAGACAGGCAGGATATGGTGGGGGCAGTATAATAATGTTGGAAGAGGAAATCGGAAGTGGAAACAATAGATATAGCGAAGCTGAGGACATGAAAATTGGGATGATCAAGTCCATTACTTACCCGACTGGAGGTACAGCAACTTTTGACTATGAGGGTAATCAGTACAAAGATCATTCAAATATAACCAGACAGTGTGGAGGATTACGAATTAAAAACATCACATATGATGCCAAAATGGAAAAATGGCCTAAAAAAAGAGAATTTACTTATGGCAAAAATGAAGATGGGATAGGCAAAATTCCTGATTATCTGTTACCGCCTTTGCCCTTTGTGGGGCATCGTAATTCATTTGAAGAAACCAAAACAATCTACCTTATTGATGATGATGTTTTTCCCGATATTGGTCACGCAGTAGGAGGCTACACAACCCGGCATATAACCGGGTCATTTCCTGGTAAATATTATACTTATTTGTACAACCTTGTCGCATATGATAAAGTAACGGAATATTACGGGGAAATCAACAAAAATATAGGAAAAACTGAAAATTATTATTCCATTAACATCCCCTTACATTCTGATTATGTATTTAACTATAGTAACTTTACCTTTCAACAATCTAAATATAGTATTGATCCTTCTTCGTTTTGGAACGGTAATCATTTGTACAAAAAAATTGAATACAAAAACGAAAATCAAATCTATTCCAAGGTAAAAGAAACAGAATACCTTTATGGAGAAACAGTCATAGATGAAATCTATGATCTTTCGATATTCCCATTCAAAAATGTTGTTGCATATAACACCTCAGGAATACCACCGAGTTGGCCGGCAATAACTGAATTAGAAGTAATAAAAAGTAATCCTGGTGAGCTTTTCGGTTATAAAGTTCAAAAATATGCCATAGGTATTGAGAATCTAATACAAAGTACTGAAAAATTATATCTCAAAAACAACGACAGCATCGTCCAGAGAACGATCAATACGTTTGATCTTGCCAAGCCTACATTCCTGAGAGAAAGAACGACCATCAGCTCCAAGGGAGAGAGCATCACACAGAAATTCTCCTATCCCTTCAACAGCAATAGAGGGGTGTACAGCCAGATGACAACGGCAAATGTAATCAGTCCGGTTATTGAAAATCTTACCCTGAACAACAACAAGGTGACCGGAAGTGCCCTGCTGACCTATAAAAAAAGTGATGATAATTTTGTGCCGGATAAAAACTATACAGCACAGTTTAGCACCCCGCTACCCTTTGCCAACTTCACTGCTTTTAGTGGATCAACAAAAGATTCCCATTATGGTGTGGATCCGGAGAACACCTATGATGCTTATGACGATCATGGAAACCCCACCCAGATCACATCAAAAGGCAAAGCGACTACCGTATATATCTGGGGATATGAAAAGGATTATCCGATTTCCAAGATCGAGAACGCTACCTATACCCCAGGGCAGCCCAATACCATTACCGCGGCCCAGCAGGCCCTGATCGATAATGCTGTCACAGCAGCCACCGGAGAAAACGGCTTGGTTGCCGAAACCAGCCTGAGGGACAAACTGCAATTGCTTCGTACCGGATTCCCTGATGCCATGGTTAGCACCTTTACATATGATCCACTGATAGGGATTACCAGCATGACAGATCCCAAAGGATATGTCATGTATTATGAATATGACGCATATGGCCGTCTCAAACAAGTCAGGGACAAGGAAAACAAGATACTTTCTGCTAACAGATATAACTACAAGAATCAATAATATTTTATCAAAAGAATACTAATTGCAAAAGTGCTCTTCTAATATTACGTTAAATCTTTATAAATAACCAATAACTTATTTGCTTATGAACAAACATCTATTTTTTGTATTTGTCTTTACAATATTATTTCTGCCTTTAAAAATATTATCGCAGGAAATAGCGAACCCTTATACTTCAACGGAGAACACCATTAAATCGCCTCAAGTACATCTGTTAAAAGAATTTGCTAATCATCCAGTTGATTTATCGAGCGGTTTAGTTGATGTTTCAATACCACTTTATGAAATAAATTTTGGAGATATTAAGATTCCCCTAAATCTAAAATTTCATGCTTCTGGCCTAAAAGCAGATATAACTGAAAATGGGATATTAGGCCTCAAATGGGTCACAAATATTGGCGGATTCATTAGTCGTGAAGTTCGAGGATATCCAGATGAAAAAAATGACCACAAACAAGGTATAAATAATTTAGCGTACACTCCTGACTGGATTACATTATTTGGTGGCACTAATGACAACCGTCCTTTTAGTGGCAATAATGTAATTTTTACAAATCAGGACCTAAGCCAATTTAGCATGCCTGGTATTTATGGTAAGTATGAAGATACTGAATATGATATATTTACCTTTTTGCTGCCAAATGGAAAAAGCGGAAAATTTATCCTAAAAGACATAAATGGAAATAAAACTGCCTCATTTATGCCTTATCAGCCTTACAAAATTAAAATTATTTCCGAATATCTTTATAGCTCAGTTTACCACACAACAACAACAATAGAGCTAACTGATGATTTGGGGTTCATATATAAATTTGGAAAAAATGATTTAAACAAGCCTTATTATGAAACTGATCAGGAATACTATTCTGTGAATTGCTGGCTTTTAAATTCGATCACATCCCCAAACGCAAAGGATATTATCAAATTTGAATATATAAATACATTGGTAAATGGAAATAGTACTTTGCCACCAGTTATTATACACGACCAATTAACTACTTCACCAAATTATTTTTCAAATGATATGAACATATGTAGTAATTCTGTACTATACGACCTTATTGGCAATGACTTGCATTATAATCATTTTGTAAAAAATTACAACTCGCCTCCCGGCCGCAATCAGGAGGCCTGTATTTTGACAAAAATAACGTATAATGATTTAAGTATTAATTTTAATTATTTACAAAACGTTCCTGACCTCAATGGATTTTTACTAAATAATATCGAAATTAAAAACAATGCTGAAATTTTAAAAAAAATAGAGTTTGATATTACTAGTCCTGGCAGGGAAAGTCTCTCTGAGTTAGAAAAACCTAGTTATTTGAACTTCCTTCAAATCAAGGACAAAAATAATCAAGTAATTGAAAAATATAAATTTGAGTACTATAACCTGGATAACCTTCCCAATGGAAATAAACTAGTTAATAGTGCTGATTATTGGGGCTACTATAATTCGCAAGTTCAGAATGTAATTTCACAAGAAACAGTAAATATTGCTTTTACATCCCCTGTAGGGGCTTGCGCGAATGGTGGATCCATAACACAATATTATAATAGCGAAATAGGTGCAAGTGGCAGCCGTTTCAGTAACTCTGAAGATATGAAAATTGGAATGTTAAAAACAATAACTTATCCAACAGGAGGACAAACTGAATTTGAATATGAAAGCAATAAAATTATGTCGACCGTAGGCAATCCAACAGACTGTGGAGGACTAAGAATTAAAACTGTGATTGAAAAAGATAAAAATGGTGCAGAAATTAAGAAAAAAGAATATAAATATGGTTTGAATGAAGATGGGGGTGGACAAATCCCAAATTACCTTTATCCGGATCCGAACACTAAAAATGAAATAGAGGAAACTGCTACGGATTGGAAGGTTATAGATAATTTTATGTATATGGGTAATCATGGGCCTCTTGGTTTCAGAAATCAATCAGCAAATGTTACTTACATAACAAGAGTTTTCAGTGGTTATTTTCCTTCTCGCTACTATACATTTTTAAACAAATTAATATATTACAATAAGGTAACGGAATACATAGGTGATTCATCTAACAACATTGGCAAAATTGAAAATTATTATTCAAACAATATTCCGCAGATTCAGGATTACAACTTTAACACAAGTAATTTCACATATAAAAATAACAAATTTGCTGTTGATCCGTCTAATTTTTGGTCAGGAAATAATCTAAATCAAAAAATTGAGTATAAAAAAGCAAATAATAACACTTATATAAAAGTTAGAGAAACCAACTATAGCTATCAAGATTACATAGTAGATGAAATTTTTGATACTTCAATTTTTAAGTATAAAACTTTTTATGGACTTGAAGCCAACCAAGATCAAGACAGATTAAAAAGTAATTCAAATACAATTGCTAAACAAGAATTAGAAAGAATTATAAATAGTCCTGAATCCTTTTTTGGTTACAAAACCCAAAAATACACCATCGGAGTTGAGAACCTTGCAGAAACAACAGAAAAACTGTATCTCACAAACAACGACAGCATCGTCCAAACTACTATCAACGAATACGACCTTAACAAGCCTACCTTCCTGAGAGAAAGAACAACCATAAACTCAAAAGGAGAAAGCATCACTCAAAAATTTTCCTATCCCTTCAACAGTAATACGGGGGTTTACAGCCAGATGGCAACAGCCAATGTCATCAGTCCGGTTGTCGAGAATATTACACTGAATAACAACAAGGTTACCGGAAGTGCCCTTCTGACCTATAAGAAGAGTGATGATAATTTCGTGCCGGATAAAAACTATATCGCCCAGCTCAATAGTACTGTCCCTTTTGCCAACTTTACTGCTTTTGATGGATCAACAAAAGATTCCCGTTATGGCGCGGATCCCGAGAACACCTATGATGCTTATGACGATCATGGAAACCCGATCCAGATCACATCAAAAGGCAAAGCGACTACCGTATATGTCTGGGGATATCAAAAAGATTATCCGATTGCCAAGATTGAGAACGCTACTTATACAGCAGGACAGCCAAATACCATAACCGCAGCCCAGCAGGCCTTGATCAATACCGCAATTGCAGCAACCATCAATGAGACAACTTCCGTTACCGAGACCATACTTAGGGAAAAACTGCAGCTAGTACGCGCCGGATTCCCCGATGCAATGGTAAGCACCTTCACTTATGATCCGCTGATAGGAATTACCAGCATGACAGACCCTAAAGATTATACTACCTATTATGAATACGATTCTTATGGCCGTCTGAAACAAGTCAGAGACAAAGAAAGCAAGGTACTCTCTGCCAACAAATATAATTACAAGAACCAATAAAAACAGAGCAATTAAAAGACATAATAAACATGAACAATATCTTAAAAATTATAAGTATTACATTGCTGGTTCTAAACTGCCTGACCCTGTCTGCACAAACACAAAAAGAACAACTGACTGGCATATGGAATTTCGACTTCCATGCTTCGACTGCCAATATGGAAGAAAAAGCTAAAACAATACTAGCAAAAAACCCTGCTGTACAAGCAAAACTGGAAAGCAATTACAGAAACAGGCAGATTATTTTTAATGCTGATGGCAACTATATCTTTCACCTGCACGATGGAAAAGAAGAAAGAGGAACCTGGACAAGCAATAATACAAATCGGAGCATAACTATGACCACTTCTCAAGGACATACTCAAAATTTAACCATAATACTTATATCACCTACTGTCATGATCCTAGAACCTGAAGCTAATGGCAAGATGATACCGATGCTTTCCAGATGGTATTTTACAAAAAACTAAACCTTAAAATAATGAGTAATAAAAAAACACAGAACAGGCTTGTTTTTATTGCCTTTGTATTAGCACTATTATTTAGTCCGATAAAAGCGCTGTCCCAATTAGGATTGACCGGACCAACAGAAGGCCACTATCTGGATATCATGACCTATACTATAGAATCTAACTCCGATTACTGGGATTATAGTTGGGGGGCTGATGGAAGTGTCCTTGACAGCCCAAGCAGCGATGACAGAGAAGTTGACGTATACTTTGATTACGGCAGCGGTACAAGATATGTATACATCTTCTTTAAAGACCGTCAGGACGATGTGTATTATGAAGAGTTCGCTGTAAACATATCCAGTACTCCTGCTGAACCGGCTGCACCTACCATAGTAAGTGCAGATTGCAATCAGGTAGTACTGCAGCGTAGTGATCCGCCGGGAAATATTCGTGTAAATAATGAAGATGTGACATGGTATTGGCAAAGCTCTCCAACTGGAACCAGTACAGCCAATTCAGAACCCACAATAACCCTGACATCAGGCTCTCGATATTATCTACGTGCCAGACTACCGTGGGGAAACCAAACTTGGAGCGCGACTTCGAGCAGTGTGGAATACAGCATTCAGCCTGTTGCACCAACCGTGGGAACCATTACCCAGCCATCAACTACCTCGGCAACCGGAAGTGTGGTTTTATCCAATTTGCCATTGGATGGATTATGGACGATCAATCCGGGAGGCCACCAGGGCTACGGGGCAACTACAACTGTTACAGGCCTGGCACCTTCTGCCACATATAATTTTACTGTCACTAACATGTCAGGATGCATCTCTGGTTCCTCAGCCAATGTAGTAGTCAATAATGCTCCTGTAGCCAAGCCACCTATGCCGATTATAGGCACCATTACACAACCTACATGCAGCAACAGTAAGGGGACTTTCACTATTACCAACTACAACCCTGCTTATACCTATACAGCAATACCATCTCTAGGAGTAAGCTTTTCAGGACCTAATGTTATAGTTGAAAATACCAATGACGATTCTTCTGATACTTATTTTACTATAAGAGCGAGTTCCGGAGCGATTCATTCTGATCCAACTCCCTACATAAAAATCTTCACAACAACGCACATCCCAGCGACTCCCATTGTAGGGACAATTTCCCAACCAACTGCAACAAATACCGGAAGTGTCGTATTATCTAATCTGCCAACTTACGGAACATGGACAATTAACCCGGGCAATATTTCAGGCGATACATCAAAAATAACCATTACCGGACTAGCGCCTTCCCTACAGCCTTATAATTTTACTGTGACCAATGCTGCAGGATGCACCTCCGGTGTTTCCACTTCTTTTACTATAAATGGCTACTGCGGCATCAGCACAGAGAACTACGTACACACTATTGTTCCCACAGTAGAATCCACTAATGTATCTGCTTTGGCTTCCAACCAGAAAATTGAAACCATCACCTATTATGATGGTTTGGGCAGGCCTATGCAAAAAATAGGCATAAGGGCTGGCGAAGCTGTTAATCAAACAAATGGCAATATAATATTTCATGACATCATAACCCATATTGAATACGACCAGTTCGGCAGGCAGACCAAAGAATATCTGCCTTATACCGATACCTTCAATTGCGGAGCGTTCAGGGGAAATACTTTGATTAATAGTACTATTGAAAAATATTATGATACAGCCAAATACGGAAACACCCTGAATCCTTACTCTGAAAAAGAATTAGAGCCTTCACCTCTCAATCGTATACTAAAGCAGGCAGCTCCCGGCAATGACTGGAAGCTCGGCAACGGCCATGAAATAAAAATGGAATACCAGACCAACGCTGCCAATGAGGTGAAGAATTTTGGTTTCACCCTGGATGCAAACCGTATCCCGACCCCTGTTGTCATAACTTACTATAATGCCAAAGAGCTCTTCAAGAACGTGATCTTTGATGAAAACACAGCAGCCGCCCCTCTTGAAGACGATGGCTCAACAGTAGAATTTAAAGACAAACAGGGACAGGTAATCCTGAAAAGGACCTATGGCACTTCAATTGTAAACGGCGTTTCTCAAAACAAGGCACAGCACGATACCTATTATGTCTATGATGATTTCGGGAACCTTACCTATGTCATTCCCCCTAAGGCATCCGATGCGGCACCTTACGGAACAACAATCCAAACAACAACCTTAAATGAGCTGTGCTACCAGTACAGGTACGACAACAGGAACAGGCTGGTAGAGAAAAAACTGCCAGGCAAGCAATGGGAGTTCATTGTCTATGACAAACTCGATCGCGTTATAGCAACAGGTCCGGCATTGTCCCCTTTCAATGACACGGCTGCGAATGTGGTAGGCTGGATGGTTATCAAATATGATGTATTCAATAGACCGGTGTATACAGGTTGGGAGCAATCTACAACAGTAACCAGCAACGATAGGATAGCAAAACAAAATACATCTAATATCGCAACAGTTTTCAATGAAAACAAAGTGATCGCTGGAACCACTACAATTGACGGTATTGATGTCTACTACACCAAAAATGTAACGCCAACGGACATCAAACTGCTGACAGTAAACTATTATGATAACTACAGCTTCCCGAGTGCAGCTGCAATACCGACAATGGTAGAGAACCAGACAGTCCTTGCCGGTGCTGAACTAAAAGGACTCATAACAGGATTATTGACAAGGGTTCCGACATCTGCCTCGGCAATTCTGGCTGAAGCAACTACTATCTATTATGATAAAAAGGCAAGGCCGATACGTACCCATTTCAAAAATCATTTAGGCGGGGAAACCTACACGGACAGCAAACTGGATTTTACAGGAAAACCAGATTATACCATTGCCTATCACAAAAGGCTTTCGGGCAGTACTGTACTGACAACAAAAGACTCTTTTACCTACACTCCTCAGGGAAGGCTGCTCACCCATATCCATAAAATAAACAGCGGTGACGAACAGCTTTTAGCTTCTAATTCTTATGATGAACTGGGACAATTGATTTCCAAGAAAACAGGAAACGCCCCTTTAGCTGCAATCCCACTGCAGAAGGTTGACTATGCCTACAACATCAGGGGATGGATGACCGAAATCAACAAAATAGCTTCCCTGACACAAGCAGGCGACCCGAAAGACCTGTTTGCTTTCAAGATCAATTACAACACAACCAGCACCAATATTAGCGGGGTGAATGCACTATACAACGGAAACATTGCCGAGACACATTGGAATACTGCCGATATCGTAAGGGCTTATGGGTATAAATATGACAACCTTAACCGTCTAAAAGACGCTATTTATCAAAAAGCAAGCGTTTTGAATGCCTATAATGAGAGCCTGAGCTATGACAAGAATGGAAATATAATGACCCTGTTGCGCAATGGTACAAATGAAACAGCCACACCAATCGACAACCTGGTCTACAATTACGGCATAGCAGACCGCACAAACCAGCTCACAAAAGTGGCTGACAGCAGCAGCAAGACCCTGGGATTTGTGGACAGCTCCGCCAACACCGTAGATGATTACTCTTATGATGCCAATGGAAACATGACCATTGATAAAAACAAAAACATAACCGCTATCATTTATAACCACTTAAACCTGCCAATCAAAATAACTTTTGGAACAACAGGGAACATTGCCTATATTTACAATGCTGCAGGACAGAAAGTGCAGAAAATAGTAACGGTTACAACTCCTGCCAGTATTACGACAACGGACTATCTGGGAGGATATCAGTATCTGAATACGGCTTTGCAGTTTTTCCCTACAGCCGAAGGGTACGTAGAAGCCGTGACGGCAAGTTCTTTTAAATATGTGTTTCAATACAAAGACCATCTGGGCAACGTACGATTGAGCTACAAAGACAACGATGGTAACGGAAGTATTGCAACTACCGAAATCCTCGAGCAGAACGACTATTATCCGTTTGGGCTCAAACATAGCGGCTACGGACCAGCAATTACATCAACAAACGTTGCATTAAAGTATAAGTATAATGGAAAGGAGTTCCAAGACGATAATATTGGTGGGGTTCAGTTGAATTTGTATGATTATGGAGCGAGGAATTATGACCCTGCATTAGGACGTTGGATGAACATTGACCCGTTAGCAGAGCAGATGAGAAGATTTTCTGCGTATAACTATTGTTTTGATAACCCAATTCGTTTTATAGACCCTGATGGAATGGCTCCAAATGACATAATAGTTTTATCAATGGGGCAAAGCAAAGAAATAGCAAGAGTAAAGGCAGCAGGACCAGATACCTATGTTAAAGTTAGTGAAGCAGCTTTTAATAAAGCCAGTTCAAGTTTCTCAAATGAAAACAAAGATTATAATACGATGTTATCTATAAATTCTTTGAGAAGTCAAGAAAGAACCTCTGACAGCGCTGACCTAATTTCAGAACAAACTGGTAATAGTATAAGCATTACAGGTTCTATGAGAGAAGGAAACAGTAAAATTGGAGACGTCACAGTAACAACTCAAGTTGATTTTGATAATGGAAGTAGCATGGCGCTAGATTCATTCTCTGGTGTTGCGGGAGGTTTTGGTAATGGAGCACCAGAAAATGGAAGTTATACAGTAAGTAATTTTCAAGATAGAAGCCCTGATGGTTGGTATAATAGAGGAATGAATAGTGATGGTGTAGGATTTAGTTTTAATTTAAATCCTCAATTCAGTACTGGTAGAAATTTGTTAAGAATACATCCTGATGGTAATAATGAAGGTACATTAGGTTGTATTGGATTGAGTGGTAATGCTACTCAACTTAATTCTTTTAGTACTGCTGTGCAAGGATTTTTACAAAATAGCAATTCAATACCTACAACCATAAATATTACTAATAATCCTAATAACAATGGAAGAAGTGGAACCACAATACCAAATGTAAACGAATAAAAAATGAATAATAAAATGATATTACCAAGTTTATGGATACTATTAGCTATTGGATGTAAAGAGAATGTTAATAATACCAAGATAGTTCAACAATCCAAATCGCAAGTTGAAACTGTTATAGTTGCAAAACCTGATTCGATTTCGATTGTTAAAAACAAAAAATTAATTGAAAATGAATTAAAAGAAGTTTTACCTGATTCAACAGTAAATAAATTACTCATTTTAGAAAATAATGAATCATTGCAAAAATTTTACAAAGATTACAAAACAATTTCCACTATTGATAGATTAAGAGAAAGTCCAGTTGTTATTTTTATCAGTAAGGATAAATCCCAATATTTATTAGCATATCAATATGAAGGAAATACTAAGAATAATTTTAGTTGTTTTGAGATAGGTTATTTTGAAAATGAAAAGAAATTAAATCAAAATTCAAGTTATAATGTAGAGGATAAAATTTTTGAAACAGAATCTAAATTGAGTTTAGGTATTTCTTTAGAGAGGTTAATTGAGATAAAAGGAAATAGCTACAAAACTAAAAATGATAAAGATGAATCTATCTTAACTTATCGAATAGATAATTATGAAAAATCTTCATTTCTGAAAAAATACAATATGCCTGGATATTTTATGGAATTTAGATTAAAAAATAATAAAATTACAAAAATATTATTTGGATTTGATTATCCATAAAATCGGTAGTGTTACAGATTAGGTGTTTTTATAATTTAACCAATTAACTAACTGAAAAAGAATATTAAATTTTATTTATTGAATAGAAATGAGACGACCAGCTGGTCGTCTCTTTCGTTTGGTAATGTATCAGATGTGTTGGTGGTTTTCTATTTCAATAAAAAAGAGACAGTTTATAGCTGTCTCTTTCCTTTTTTAATTACTTTGATATTATTTATGATTTTTCAAAATCAAACAATTCACTCAAGGTTACTTCAAGTCCTTTACAAATTTCAAGTAGGTAGAGATATGTAGGATTAAATTCGCCAGCTTCAACCCGAACGACCTTGATATGTCGACAACGGTAGAGCGGATTTGCAATCATAAGTGTTCGAAACCTCAAAGTTATTATATTTGAGTCTAACACAGACTTATGAAATTAGAAGAAGTTTTAGAATATATTCCGCAAGGAGAATTAGAGAAGTTATCACTCATTTATAATGTTGACCATCAAGTAAAGAAACTTCATGGACAAACGATGTTTCAATTACTATTGTTTTCGATGTTAAACATCAAGCACAATAGTTTGCGAGTAATGGAAGAATTTTATCATTCGTTGGCATTCAAAAGTATTGCCAATACAAGTTATCAAGGAGTAAAATACAATTCGATCAGAGATCGATTGGTAAATATAAACGCTGATTATTTTGAAGCAATATTCAATAGTTGCCTAAAAAAGTATCAAGATAAATATTTGAAGAAAAAACATAATATTATTTCTTTTGATTCCACGCTGGTTAATATTTCTTCTAAATTATTAAAAGAAGGGATGCAAATTAACAAACAAGGAAACAAGAAATTTGTAAAATTTAGCATAGCTTTTTCAAACATACCGGTTCATTCAAAAATTTTCACAGAACAGTCGTTTGTTTCAGAGGATTTTGCTTTAAAAGAATTGATAAAAGAATGTCCATTAAGTGTTGATAATATTTTAGTTTTTGACAGAGGCGTTCAAGCAAGAGCAACATTTGAAGAGTTCAACGAGGATAATTTAACCTTTGTAACAAGATTGAATAATTACACTCGTTTTGAAACGATTAAGGAATTTGAAATTGATGAAAATCAAACAGAAAGATTACTATTAGAACAAGATTTAGAGGTAAAATTATATGACAAACGAAATAAAAAAACTCAAAAATTCCTGCGTTTAATCTTTGCAAAAGAAAAGCAAAATGGTGAAGTATTTTATTTTTTGACCAACAGTAAAACCTTAACAACAAAGGATGTGGCAGAAATTTATAAACAACGATGGGAAATTGAAGTGTTTTTTAAATTCATAAAACAGAATCTAAATTTTAGTCATTTGTTAAGCCGAAATATCAATGGAGTAAAAGTAGTAATGTATATGACTTTGATAACAGCTATTTTATTAGTGGTTTATAAAAAACTCAATGAACTCAAAGGATATAAAATTGCAAAATTGAAGTTTGCACAAGAATTAGAAGTTTTAATTATCAAGGATATAGTTGAAAAATGCGGAGGAGATCCAAATAAAGTAAATACAATTTTAAATCCAAAATGAGGTTTCGAACACTTATGATTTGCAATCCGTTCCCTCAAAGTTGAGCAAGCAAAACTTTTCTATAAAACAATAAACCCGCGCGGTAGTGTTTCAGATTACGTGTCTTGATAATATACCTACGTAACTAACTGAAAAAGAATATTGAATTTAAATTATTGAATAGAAAAAGAGGCGACCTGTTGGTTGTCTCTTTCTTTTTTTGTCTTTTAATAAGCCTTAAAATGCTTTTACCTTACCTTAGCGTTTCAAATTAGATCGTGAAAATAAAATGTAATTTTTACAATGGTAAATGTATAAAAAATGGATTTCAATCTAACGGTAATCAGTGTTATAAATGTTGTGTTTGTCAAAAAAGACAACAAATTGACTATAAGTATAATGCTTACAAAAGGAATATCAATCAGGAGATTGTGTTGTTCACAAAAGAAGGCTTAGGAATAAGAAGCACAGCAAGAATATTGAAAATATCAACCACTACACTATTGAAAAGAATCATCTCAATTGCCAGAAACATTACAAAGCCTATTATCAGTAAAGGCAAAATGTATGAAGTTGATGAGCTGTGCACTTATATCAGGCACAAGAAAAATTATATCTGGCTGGTTTATGCATTAGAAAAGAATTCTAAAACACTTGTCCGTTTTAACGTTGGAAAACGAACCAATAAAACGCTGAACTATGTTTTGGAAACCCTGAAATTATCGGAAGCTAAGAAGATATTTACGGACAGACTTAAAAACTACAGGTATCTAATTGATGAGAAAATGCATTCTATTAAACGTTTGGGAACAAATCACATTGAAAGGAAGAATCTGACGCTCAGGACTCATTTAAAAAGACTGAACAGAAGGACAATCTGCTTCAGTAAAAGTTTAGTGATTTTTATGGCTGTTTTGAAGATTTACTTTTGGATTTGAGTCTATAAAATATAATTACAGGAAATACAAGAACAGAACGACAACTACATACTTTA
>NZ_JAADZV010000020.1 GCF_010645075.1 Flavobacterium limi | reverse complement strand
CCAAAAAAGTGATTTTTAAATAAACCAGAAATAATAAGATTAAAAATCCGATAGCGTAAGTTATCGGATTTTTTTGTATTCATTAAGCAATTAACTCACTCAAATTTGTTCAAATTCTTTTACCTTTTCATAAACCAGATTGCTTTCGTAACCTCTTCGAAGCAGGTAGTCACAAAATTTCTTTCGTTTTTTTAAAGGATTTCGTTCGGTTAAATTCTCCCAGCATTTTTGGGATAGCTGATCAAATGTTGTTCCGTATTCATCGGGCGGAATTTCTTTTAAAGCCAGATTAATGTTTGCTGCAGATATGTGCCTGGTTTTAAGTTCATTTACAATTCTAATTTTTCCCCAGTGTTTGATACGGTGTTTTCCACGTGCAAAGCTACAGGCAAAGCGTGTTTCGTTTAAAAAATTATCTTCAATAAGTTTGACAATAATAATGTCTATTTCTTCGGGAGACATTTTTAAAGCATATAGTTTTGTTACAACTTCATCATGGCAGCGATCCTGATAGGCACAAAAATGTTCTAGTTTTTGTAAAGCTTCTTTGATGGTCATATTTTAAAAAAAGAAAAATAATTTAACTGGAAACAAAAATAGCTTATTTAAAATTATTGTGACAAAACTTTTATTCTATATATAAAAAGTAGGAAAATTTAACACATTAAAATTCTTTTTTTTTATACATTTGAGATATTACCATTTTAAGCGACTTAAATTCAGTTGTTTATCATAATGTATTTTTTTGAGAAAAAGTGTTGCTTCAGACAATTCTCAATATTCTGACAGCCTTCATTTTTTCAATACCACTCATAAATAATACCAAGAATTCATTGATTTTTTAATCTTTAAACTCTGTTATTATGAGACTAAAATTACTTTTTTTGTTGTTTTTTGTTTTTTCTTCTTTGTGGGCTCAGCCGCCTCACACCTTTACAACACCTGGGAATGGTACTTTTAAAATTCCTGCGGGTGTGACTTCCTTAAATGTTGAATGTTGGGGTGCCGGAGGTGCCGGAGGAGGAGTTAATAACCTTGTTTCTCTTTTTGGCGGCGGCGGCGGTGGAGGAGGAGCATATAGTAGGGTTTCGACATTTGGAGTTACTCCTGCGGCATCGTTAAGTTATAAAGTTGGTGCTGCAGGAGCCGGAGTGAATGGAGCTGACGGTACAAATGGTGAATCAACTAATTTTTCTACTGTAATTGCACTTGGAGGATCCGGAGGTAAACATGGAAATACAGCTAATGGTGCTGGTGGTGCCGGAGCAGCCGCTTCAACAGGAACAGGAACATATTACTCGGGGGGTGCAGGAGCATTGGCAAGAACAATTCTAGTAACTGTATTGTCTTCCGGCGGCGGCGGCGGTAGTGCCGGAACAGCGGCTAATGGGAATAATGCCTCTACTAATCTTTTGGATGCGAATGGAGGTGCAGCAGTTACAGGCGGTGGTGCTGGAGCCAGTGGAATGACATTAATTGGAGGTGGTAATGGAAACAGTGGTAGTTCACCCGGTGGAGGGGGAGGAGGTGCATTAGGATTGTTAGGTGCTAATTTTAAAGGTGGAAATGGCGCAAATGGTCAGATAAAAATTTCTTACACCTGCCCAACATATAGTTTTACAGGTATTTCTGCACCAGATGTCTGCATTAGCTCAGGTACTACTTCTTTAGTAAGGTTAACCGGTGCTGGATTGCCTGTGGGTGATTATGTTGTAAGTTATACTACAACTAACCCAAGTGCTAGTTTAACAGCTAATGCTACCGTTAACATAGCAGGTACCTTAGAATTTACAGCAACAGGATTAAATTCGACCGGCAGCTCTACTATTACAGTAACTAAGCTTACCTCAGAAGCTTGCTTTAATGATTTTACAACTGGCAATGCAGTGACAATTAATGTATATGCCGGAAGTGTCGGTGGAACGATTAATACCCCTGCTGCTATTTGTAGTGGAAACACAAGCGGTTTGCTGACATTAACGGGTCACACAGGATCTGTAGTGAAATGGCAATATGCAGTGAGTCCTTTTTCTGTCTGGACCGATATAGCCAACACTACAACTGCATATACGTCTGGTCCATTAACGCAGACCACTCAGTTTAGAGCTGTCGTTAAAAATGGAAACGGGCCTTGTGGTGAGAAAAATTCAACTGTTTCAACGATCACAGTAAATCCTTTACCAACCCTTACAACAACGGGAACAATCAATCCTGTTTGTTTTAGTACTGGTTCCCAAACTGCCGCCTTGCCCTTACGATTGCTATACCAGCTAATGTTGCTGCCAATACATATACAGGTACGATGACTATCCAGAATGCAAATTGTTCTGCAACCCAGCCGATACAAATTACCATCAATGCTACAAGTGTTGGCGGGTCTATTAATACCCCTGCTGCTATTTGTAGTGGAAACACCAGCGGTCTGCTGACATTAACGGGTCATACAGGATCTGTAGTGAAATGGCAATATGCAGTAAGTCCTTTTTCTGTGTGGACCGATATATCCAATACTACGACCACCCATACATCTGGAGCATTAACACAGACTACCCAGTTTAGGGCAGTTGTTAAAAATGGAGTTTGTAACGAAGTAAATTCAGCTGTTTCAACGATCACAGTAAATCTTTTACCAACCCTTACAACAACGGGAACAATCAATCCTGTTTGTTTTAGTACTGGTTCCCAAACTGCCGCCTTGCCCTATACGGCTACAACAAATACTCCTGTGAGCTATAGCATTGTGTGGAGTGCAGCAGCCAATACGGCGGGACTTTCAAATCAGGGTGTTACCTCATTTGCTTTTTCATCAGGTGGAGGGAATTTAAATACGATTGCTATACCAGCTAATGTTGCTGCCAATACATATACAGGTACGATGACTATCCAGAATGCAAATTGTTCTGTCACTCAGGCTATACAACTTACTATTGTACCAAAACCTTCTGCACCAATACCGGGAGCTGTTACTCAGGCTATATGCGCAACTCCAACAGGAAGTCTGACTTTAAATGGATTACCAGCCTCAGTTACGTGGTTAATAAAACAAACCGGTACAGCATCCACAACGTATACGAGTACAGGCACATCATATCCAATTACCAATCTTGCTCCGGGAAATTATCAATTTACAGTTGAATATGCGGGAAGTTGCGTTTCTGCTGTTTCAACAAATGTTGTAATTAATAACCTTGTAACTAATACTTATAATAGCGGATGGTCGGATGGTGTTCCTACAATAAATCAAAATCTGGTTTTTGCTTCAAATTATTCTTCGACAGGAGAGGGATCAGGAGATATTAATGGATGCTCCTGCATGGTGAATTCTGGAATTAATGTTATAATAAACAGTGGTGATACATTAACCATACAAAATGCAGTTGTCAATAATGGAGGGACGTTAACTTTTGAAAATAATGCCAGTTTGGTACAGAATAATGCCATTGCAGTAAATTCAGGTAATATTATCTATAAAAGAAATTCAACCCCTATGAAGAACTTCGATTTTACTTATTGGTCATCTCCTGTAGGCGGACAAACGTTATACAATTTATCGCCTAATACACGTTGGGATAAATATCTTTCATACACGGGAACAGTTTGGCGTGAAGAACAATATGGTGCATCGGTTATGACAGGCGGAATAGGATATATTATCAGAACCCCACCTGAAGGGACCTGGCCTAATGGAGAACATGTTGTTTTTCCTTATTCACAGAAAGTTGAGTTTATTGGGATTCCTAATAATGGAAATATTTCCGGGCAGTCGGTAATAGCCGGAAATTATTATTTAATTGGTAATCCGTATCCTTCCGCGATTAGTGCAGACGCCTTTTTATTTGCAAATGCTAATAATAGCGCGATTTTAGATGGGACTATTTATTTCTGGACTCATAATACTCCTGTACAAATGGTGGGTACAAAACCGGCATATTCCTCAAGCGATTATGCCACTTATAATGGCGTTGGGGGAACATTAACTGCGCCTGCGCCTTCTGGAGGAGCTTCTCCATCTGGCAAAATAGCAGCAGGACAATCTTTCTTTGCCTCAGCAAGTGCCAACGGAACTGTAATGTTTAATAATGGAATGAGAATTCACGGGGATAACAATCAGTTTTTTAAACCTGCGAAAACAGCAAAACCAGATTTATTGGAAAAACATAGATTATGGCTCAATATGACTAATAAAGGAGGTGCGTTTAAACAATTATTAATTGGTTATGTTGATGGGGCGACTAATGAGTATGATAGTGATTTCGATGGAATAACTTTTGACGGAAATACGTACATAGATTTTTACAGTATTAATCTGGGCACTAATCTTGTAATCCAAGGGCGTGCACTACCTTTTAATAATTCTGATACAGTGCTTTTAGGATATCGTACTATTTTAGCAGGAGAGTTTACAATTTCAATAGATAAGACCGATGGAATATTAAGTAATCAGTCTGTTTATTTAGAAGATACACTAAATCATACGATTACTGACCTGAGTAAAAACGACTATATTTTTACCAGCAGCACAGGTGTTTTTAATGACAGATTTACGTTAAGATATACTAATACTACATTAGATACTACTGAATTTGAACACGATAATAATGTTTTAGTTTGGCTTGATAAAGAGAGCATAAAACTACATTCTTATGGAGAAGTTATAGATAAGGTATTGGTGTATGATATATCAGGAAAACTAGTTTATAGTGATTCAGAAATTTTAGCTTCTGAGGTGGTAATTAGTAATCTCAAATTTAAAAAAGAGGTTTTATTACTTAAAATCGTTTTAGCAGATAATCATATAGTAAATAAAAAAATTATAACGACATCAGAATAGTTAATTACTAATGATATGTCGAAATGTTTGGCTTTTATTCAAAAAGCAGCGGAAAAAAACTATTTGATTTTTTTATAAGAAAAAAAAACTGACAAAAGTTTTTTAGTAATATTTTATTTTTTTCAAAATTAATAATATGCTCAGCTTTTATGTTTTTAATATTTGTTTGTATCTCACTGATATTTAGGTGATTGTTTTATTTCGGTTTGTTGAATAAATTGTCAAACTGTATTTCATCGACTTTTTTTGCATTTTAACGATTATTGAATAAAAATTATTATCTTAAGGGTGCTCTTTGATAAAATACGAATAAAGGAATTTTTGATGCCTTTTTTTGTTAAAACTGAATTATTCATTTAAAAAATTTAATTGAGATGAAAACGATTTTTATTACGGTAGGCATATTGGTGAGTATATGCTCGTTTGGACAATCAGCAACAAATGCATTTAATGATGCAATCTCTGAAAACAAGATTCAATTTTTTGAATCATCTACAACTTCAAAAAGCACTGCGTTGGAAAAACATCGTATTTGGCTTAATATGACAAATACAGAAGGGGCTTTTAAACAATTGTTAGTTGGTTATATTGAAGGGGCTACAAATGGATATGACAGTAAATTTGACGGAATAACTTTGGATAAAAATCCTTATATAGATTTTTACAGTATTAATCTGGGTAGTAATCTGGTTATTCAGGGCCGTGCATTACCTTTTAGCGAATCTGATGCTGTGCCTTTAGGTTATCGTACTATTATAGAAGGCCAATTTACTATTTCGATAGACGAAGTGGATGGAATGCTTTCAGATCATCCTGTTTATTTAGAAGATAAATTAACTAATACTATTAATGATTTAAGACAAAATGGCTATACTTTTACTACTGCAACAGGGGTTTTTAACAATAGATTTGTTTTAAGATATACGAATAAAACACTAAATACAGATAATTTTGAAACTATAAATGATGTAGTTTCAATCGGAATTAAAAATCAAATAATTTCTGTAAATTCAACTTCGGAGAATATTGATAAAATTTCTGTTTACAATATTTCCGGACAGCAACTAGCGAATAAGGAGAACATTAGGGACAAACAGACAATAATCCAGGATTTGCCTCCCGCGCAACAAATTTTATTAGTAAAAGTATCTTTAGAAAATGGAAAATCCATTATTAAAAAAGCACTATTTAAATGAAATACTACTACTATCAAAAATCCGACACACTTATTTTGTCGGATTTTGTGTAAAAATTCAAGTTTTATAAATCAGCCCTTTTTTATTTAAAATCAAAATTTAAATAATGATTTATCATGCTGTTACTTTAAAAGAATATTTTTTTTGAGCTAATCTTTAATTCATTCAAGTTAAAATTTACTATTGATTAGCAGTAGTTTAGCTCACATTTTAATGATGCCAATTTAAAATTTATAAAAAATAAATGGACTTTATGGCAACTTTTATTGAATAGGAAAAACTTAACCTAATATAAATTAAAATGAAAAATATATACACTACCGTAGGTCTCTTTTTAATTTTTGTGTATTCATTTGGACAATCGGCAAGCAATTATACTTTTACAGCAATCCAGGGAAATTATATTTCTCTGACAGGAGTTGCCGGAGTAACCGATACTTCAATACCGGCAACTGCTGATGAAGGAGTTTCAAATGCGATTACACTGCCTTTTACTTTTACTTTTGCAGGAACAGCTTATACTTCTATAAAAGTGTCTCCTAATGGATGGATATATTTAGGTGCAGCAACCCCGGCTGAATCTAATGATAATACTCAGGCAAATGCAGAATCGAGAAAACCGATTTTATTTCCTTTATGGGATAATTTGAAATGTAATGTTGCACCCCGTTATGTAACGACAGGAATTGCTCCCCACAGAAGGTTTAAGGTAGAGTGGATTCAGCAAAGCTGGAATAATGGAGTGGCAGGTGATGTAATTTCGTTTCAGGTATGGTTATTCGAAACAACGAATGTGGTAGAGTATTTATACAATCAGGGAGCAGTAGCAGCAAACACTGCATCTTCAGGTGGTGCTTCGATAGGTATATATGATGGTTCAAGCAGATATTTGACATTAAATAATTCCAGCGGAACGCCTATTGCACAATCAGATGTTTTTACAACTAATATTAGTTCAAAACCTGCGACTGGGCAAATATATAGATTTAGCCCTCCTGTTGCGGAAGGATTAGAAGCTAATAACTACTGTTTTTCTGCAAGTTCAAGGACATATGATAATTTATTGTCAACTACAGATGTACCTAATTTAGCTGCAAGTTCAGATGATGCACTTTCGAGTTCGGTTGCCTTACCCTTTACCTTCAACTTTGCAGGATCTTTTTATTCTAATATAAGGGTTTCCAGTAATGGATGGATCACATTTGCATCACCCAGTATTACGGCATCCCAAAATTATACCAATAATATTTCTAATGCAAACCTTATAAGGCCTGCCTTGTTTGCGTTGTGGGATGATATTGAGCTTACAGTAATTCCAAAATATACAACATCAGGTACTGCACCAAACAGAATTTTTAAGATTGAATTTTCGAAGCAAAAATGGGATTATGCAGGACCAACCGACGCCATTTCTTTTCAAATATGGTTATATGAGAAAAGTAATATTATAGAATACATTTATAAACAGGGTGCTGGTGCATTACGAAACCCGTCGGCTACTATAGGTATATATGATGCGGCTGGAAAATACTTGCTTCTTAACAATACTAGTGCAAGTCCTACAACCACATCAAGTTCATTCATATTTACTCTTAATTCAAAGCCAGCCACAGGACAGGTGTACAGATTTACACCTCCTCCATCAATTTCATATCCCGGGAATGCTTTTATATCGATTGGTACGGTTGCAGTTACACAAAACGGAGCTACTGGTGGTACTTATTCGGCAACCCCGCCAGGTTTGTCTTTTGTGAGTACATCAACGGGTGAAGTCAACTTAACAGGAAGTTTGGGGGGTACCTATACAATATCCTATAATGTGGGAGGATGCGTAACTGCAACCACAGAGATGACTATTTTTCCTTTGCTGCCACAACCTGTCGGAACTGTAGGTATAGCTTCTTGTGCCAGTGCTAGTGATGGAAGCATAACCATTACCAATATGAACAACAGTGTAAGATTTGTAGCTGCTGATAATGATTATATAGACTTAGGAAGTCAGATGATGTCTAACCGGGGGGCTTTTACTATGGGTGGCTGGATAAAGTTTAAGGCCTCAGATATAACAGGCAGAATGAGTTTATTTGGCCAGAATAATGCTATAGAATTTGGTTTTGCATCTCCCTCAACTTTTGAATTATGGAGTGTCGCAACTGGTCAGGTTACGGCTTCGTTTACTCCGGCTACATTAGGAAATGAAGCATGGCATCATGTCTCAGTCACGGGTGATGGTGCCCGAATCAGGATTTATATAGATGGTGTCAGCGTTCCGGTAACTGGAGGTGTAGTAAATACTACGAATTATGGGGCATCAACTTTTACAACCAAAATAGGAAGCCGGGTTTTTTCTGATACAAATGGAGAAACTTTTACGGGCAGTATTTTAAAAGCAGCGTTTTACAGCACTGCACTCTCTGAATCTCGAATCCAGAGCCTTGCCTTTGGACCTACAGTATATTCTGGTTTTGAGCCTGGAATAATTGCAGGATATAACTTCTATGATGGTACAGGAACAACTCTGACTTCTATACCTGCCGGATTCAATGGTACATTTGTAAATACACCGGAATGGGTTGATCCTTATACCTATGCCTGGCAGAGAGTAGGAAATAATACTGTTATTGCTACTACAAAAAACTTAACAGGATTAACACCTGGAGATTATAGGGTTACAGTGGCACTAACCGGTGTGAGTAGTCCAAATGCTAAAGTTTTTACGGTTGGTTCAGCTGCAGAAGTTGTTGCAACAGCAGGAACAGGTGCAAATTGTACTACTACTATTAATGCCAATTGGAATGCAGTAGGAGGAACTACAAGTTATATATTGGATGTAGCCACAGATGCTGCTTTTACCAGTTTTGTTACAGGTTATAATGCTTTAAATGTTGGGACTGTAACAACCTATGCCGTGACCAATGTTCCTCCAGGTCCCATATATTACAGGGTTCGGAGAAATACAAGCTGTGGGGTAAGTGCCAATTCTAATGTAGTGCAATACCAAACTCTGCAAGCCAAAACTCCTGTTGCAACGGCAGCTGCGACCTTATCATGTACTAGTTTTACAGCCAACTGGAATGCTGTTGACGGGGCTAATGGATATTTTCTGGACGTTTCTACAAATGCCGGTTTTGCCAGTTTTGTTACAGGTTATAATAGTTTAAATGTAGGGAATGTAACAAGTGCTGCTATTACCGGACTAAGTTCTAATACGACTTATTATTACAGGGTACGTTCAGCAAATGCTGCCTGTGGTATGATGGCTACTTCGTCTAATACCATTTTAATATTAGTGAGTACAGGTCCTTCAGCTCCTACTGTGGGTACAATAACTCAGGCTACATGCGCTAATCCAACAGCAAGGGTTGTGTTAAATGGTCTTCCCGCGGGAGAATGGACATTACAATTTTCAACAGGTCAGACTTATACAGGAAGCGGGACAAGTGTCACCATATCCGATCTTGCACCTAATAACACCTTTACTGCTGCTGTTAAGACAGGTGCATGTTATTCTCCTAATTCAGCTAATATTGTACTGAATCCTTTAGTCGTTACCACATCAACATGGAATGGTAGTTCTTGGTCTGCTACACCATCAATTAATAATTACCTTGTTTTTGCAGGTAATTATAGCTCAATGGGAGATTTAAGCGGCTGTACCTGTACAGTAAATTCCGGTGTCTCAGTTGTAGTAAATTCCGGTCACACTTTTACTATTACAAATGCAGTTACAACCACGGGTGGAACATTAACTTTTGAAAATAATGCAAGTCTTGTTCAGACAAATGATGTCAGTAACACAGGAGATATTATATATAAGAGAATCTCTCAACCTATGAAAAAGTATGATTTTACATATTGGTCTTCTCCAATAGATGATCAGGTACTCAATGTATTGTCGCCAAATACGAGATTTGATAAATATTTGTCATATAATTCAACGTTGGATGTTTGGGAAGAAGAGCTTCCAGCGAACCGCATGACAGCTACAAAAGGTTATATTATAAGAACCCCTGAGGCAGGGCTTTATGGTAATGGTGAAAATGTGGTTTTTCCTTATTCTCAACAGCTTCAATTTGTTGGAGTTCCTAATAATGGTACTGTTTTTGGTCAGGAAATAACTGCTGTTACAGCAACTCGTTACTTTTTGTTAGGCAATCCATATGCTTCAGCTCTGGATGCAAATTTGTTTTTATCCGCAAATAATACAACTTTAGAAGGAACTATTTATTTTTGGACGCATAATACACCAATTGGACTAATTGGTTCTAAATATGCTTATACAACAGATGATTATGCTTCTTACAACTCTACTGGGGGAGTAGGGACGTCCGCAGAAAGCGACCCGGGTCACAACGACAATCCTGCTTTAGATCTGGGCAGAAAACCAACAGGAAAAATCGCTGCAGGACAGTCATTCTTCGTTGCCTCAAAAGCAGCGGGTACAATTGCATTTACAAATGGAATGCGTGTGCCAGGGAATAACAATCAGTTTTTCAAACCCGGAAAAGCGACACCTGTTGAAAAGCATCGTTTATGGCTGGAATTAAGTAATGATGAAGGAGCTTATAAGCAAACGTTAGTAGGTTACATTGAAGGGGCAACTGATAATTATGAAGATCAATTTGACGGAATTACTTTTGATGGAAATCCTTATGTAGATTTTTATAGTATCAATGAAGACAAAAAACTTGTAATCCAGGGAAGGGCTTTGCCTTTTGAAATTACAGATGTTGTTGCCTTGGGATATAAAAGCACAATTGCAGGTAATTTTACTATAGGAATAAATCAGACAGATGGTACTTTATCTAATCATCCGATATATCTTGAAGACAGGTTAACACAGGCTATTCATGATTTAAGAATAGCTGATTATACTTTTACAACGGCAGTCGGAACTTTTGATGACCGTTTTGTTTTAAAATACCAAAATACAAATTTGGGTTCGGATGATGTTGAAAATAATAAAAATAATTTGATTATTACGGTTCATGATAAAGTCGTTAACATCAATTCTCTGAATGATACTATTAATAAAATTTTTATATATGATATTGCAGGAAAATTGATTTACAAAAAAGATAAAATAAACAGTACTCAGTTTTCCAGACAGTTAAATGTTGCAGATCAGGTTTTACTTGTAAAAGTTCTTTTAGAGAATAATGGTGAGCAGACACGAAAAATTATATTTAGTTATTAGTTAGTTGTGTTTAAATAAAAAAAATCCGATAGTATTTATACTTATCGGATTTTTTTATTTAAATATTCGGTAAACTAATCAATGATTTTAAAAATAAATAAAAAGTAATTAGGTCAAAAGAAACATTTTTAAGTAATTATTTTTATAATTTATAAGTAAGATTTTACCTGTAAAAATTTTTTTTATTCAAAAAACTAGTGTTTTAATCGTGTTTTTTTGACTTTTATCGAATTCTTTATTTTTTGTTAAAAATACGATTAAGAACTATTATTTTTGTTCCATAATTAAGCCCCAAATTAATTATATTTTTTGATTTTAAATCTTATGTTTTGATTATCAGAACATAAATCTGTTAACTACAGAACTAAAATAAATTAAGTTTAGGGCAGCTATTAAATTGCTATTTGATTACTTAATTATCAGTTAAGGAAATCAATTTTAATAGAAGATAAGTTTACTTTTTAAATTTAATCCGCCCCAAATATGATTAAAAAACTACAAATTCTTATTCGTTTATTTTCTTCAAAACAAAATCAGAATATTCCAAAACCCATAGCTACAAACTTATTCGTCAATAATGCTAAATGGCTTCCTTTTGTTTTTCTTGCATTTCAAATGAGTTATGGGCAGACATGTAATGTGGTTACTAACTCAACTTTTACAGGTAACGCAAATGGATGGACACTTGGAGGCTCTGGTACAGGCTGGTATTATGAAGCTACCTGGGCACCAAATGAAATTTATATTGAAAAAGATGGTGCAATCGATCAATCATTAAGGCAAAGTGTAACAGGGCTTATTAATAATTCGTTAACTCTTTCCTTTAAAATTAAAGGGCAAAATGCAAATCGTTTGTCGACTTGTCCTACAACAGCTACACTCGTCATAAAATTAGGAGGTGTAACTTATATGACGATTAATAATGTGGCCGGATCTGTAGGGAGCCCAAATACCCAAATAACAACAGCCAATGTTACGACTTCTAATGGTGCCACTTACACCCAAACTGGATTTCCTTTAACGGTTGGTGGTGCAACTTCAGGTATAACAATATCACAAGGAACTATTACACTTACAATTCCATGGAATCCGGCATTATCAACGGCAGCAGATCTGGAGTTTGTAGCTACAACATCAAGTACTGCCATTGGATCCTGTCTTGCTTGGGGAGGCGATGACTGGTTTTTGGATGATATAATTCTTAATACTTCTAATCCGATAGCTTATAATATGACTGGAAATAGTATTTGTGAAGGAAATTCTACTACTATTGGTTTGAATAATTCGCAGATTGGAGTTAATTATCAGTTATATCGTAACGGTTCTACAGCTGTAGGGAGCGCTGTACCAGGAACAGGGTCGGCTATTTCTTTTGGAAGTCAAAGTATTACAGGTATTTATACATCGGTAGCTACAGCTGGAACCACAGGCTGTACTACACCAATGAATGGTAGTGTTTTAATTAATCCCAATCCAACATTAACTGGTGCATCACAGCCTGTATCCCAAACTGCGGTTTGTGCAGGTTCGGCAGCTACAATTAATTTGACAGGATTACTGCCAAGTACTACTTCAACAATAAATTATACTATCAATGGTGTTGCACAAACAGCAATTACGGGTGTTATTTCTAATGCTTCCGGAGCAGGAAGTTTTGCAACGCCTGTATTAACACTTGCCAATAATGGGCAAATATTGCAAATAACAGGTATTACTAATACAAGTGCTACCCCAAACTGTACGACTAGTTTTTCCAGAAATGTGACTTTGGCTGTTAACGCCACACCAACATTAACAGGAGCATCACAACCAGTAGCAGCTTGTGTGGGATCCGGAGCTACAATCAGTTTAACAGGATTACTGGCAAGTGCTACTTCAACGATTAATTATAGTATTAATGGTGTTGCACAAACTGCTGTAACAGGTGTCGTTTCTGATGCTTCAGGTGCAGCAAGTTTTAGTACAGTTGCTTTGACAGCAGCCAATAATGGTCAACAGTTACGAATCACAGGAGTTTCTACTACCAGTACTACTCCTAGTTGTTCTTCTGCGTTTACCCAAAATGTGACTTTATCTGTAAATCCGGCACCAACCTTAACGGGTGCTGCACAATCAGCAGCAGTTTGTGCTGGTTCTGGAGCTTTGATAAATTTAACAGGATTACCAGTAAACAGTACTTCAACAATAAATTATACTATTAATAGTGTTGCCCAGACTCCAATAACAGGTGTTGTTGCGAATGGCTCTGGTACAGCAAGTTTCACATCAGCAGCTTTAACAGCAGCCAATAATGGTCAGCAGTTGCGAATTACAGGAGTTACTGTAACTAGTACTACACCTAATTGTTCTGCTGCTTTTACTCAAAATGTGACATTAACAGTAAATCCGGTTTTGACAGCCTCTGTAAGTATTTCTGCTTCATCCGGAACGGTTTGCGCCGGAACAAATGTAACGTTTACTGCAACTCCAACAAATCCGGGGACAACTCCTGTTTATCAATGGAAATTAAATGGAGTAAATGTTGGAACCAATTCGACAACTTATACAAATAGTACTTTACTATTAAATAATGATGTGGTTACTTGTGAAATGACCTCTAATGCTTCCCCTTGTTTAACAGGAAGTCCGGCAACTTCGAATGCCATTACGGTGGCCTCGGCAGGACCAACAACTACAGGAGTGACTATTTGTGCAGGAGGTTCTGGATCTTTGAGTTCTTCAACAAGTTGTACTACTACGGGAAGTTCTAGTAGAGATGCCGGAACTGGAGCAACTGTAACAGGTGTCGGTACTTCAGCATGGTCAAATCCGGGTCGTATTACCGTAGACGATAATAGTAATACAACAGCATCAAGGAATTCTGATGGTACAACAACAACAAATTATCTACAAGCGACAAATTTTGGATTTGCTATACCAATTGGCGCTACAATTACCGGTGTCACAGTTTCGGTCAATCGATACGGTTCAGCAAATAGCACTTCTAATTATATTAGGGATAATGTTGTGAGTTTAATAAAGAGTGGGTTAGTTACTTCTACTAATAGAGGTTTAACAACAACAAATTGGGTTACAACACAAAATGATGTTGCATCTTATGGTGGAACAAATGATTTATGGGGTTCATCTTGGAATCCTGCTGATATAAACGCAACAAATTTTGGTGTCGCTTTATCCGCAAATATTACCAGAGATAGCGGGACTGTTACTGCAAATGTTGATTACATTCAGGTCACTATTACATATACTCTTCCAGGTTCTATAGATTGGTATACAGCTTCTTCCGGAGGGACATTATTAGGTTCAGGATCTACTTTCGATCCCGTTGGCGTTACTGGATCAGGGTTGGCTAACACTAATACTGTGGGAACAAGAACTTTTTACGCAGCATGTTCTTCAAGTCCAAATTGTAGAACGCCAACAACATTTGTTATTAGAGCTACACCCACAGCAACAATAAGTGGTACAACAACAGTTTGCGAGGGAGTTGCTTCTCCCGATGTGACTTTTACCAATCCACTTAGTTTGCCAATAACAGTTACTTATAACATTAATGGAGGAACAAACTCAACAATAAATGTGGCTGCAAATGCTACCGCTACAGTAGCAGCACCAACTGGAACTTCAGGAACTTTTGCGTATAATTTGGTTAGTGCAGTGTATCAGACAGCACCAACATGTTCTGCTCCATTGTCTGGTTCAGCTACGGTAACTGTACGTGCAACACCGGCAGCAACAATAAGCGGCACAACCACAGTTTGTCAGGGAACAACTTCACCAAATATAACTTTTACAAATCCGCTTAGTTTGCCTATTACAGTTAATTATACTGTTAATGGAACTAATGCAAGCATAAATATAGGAGCCAATACCTCAGCAACAGTTGCTACTCCAGCAGGAATATCAGGAACGTTTACTTATAATTTAGTGAGTGCAGTGTATCAGACAGCACCAACTTGTTCAGCAGCATTATCTGGTTCCGCTACAGTAACGGTTCTTGCCGCACCATCAGCGCCTACAGCTAATGCAGTGCAAACATTTTGTGGGATTAGTTCGCCAACAGTAGCTAATCTTACAGCTACAGGAACAACAATAAAATGGTATGCAGCCTCAAGTGGTGGATCTGAGTTGCCAATAACAACAGCTTTAGTAAATGGCAATCATTATTTCGCATCTCAAACAACTACTTGTGAAAGTACAACCAGATTTGAGGTAACCGCAATATTAAATGCGACACCTGTAATTACCCCTAACAAAGTTGATGAAACTTGTCCTTCATCTAATAATGGAACTATTTCACCTTCTCTTTCAGGAGGTTTAACCAATATTCGTTATATAAAATTAACTCAAAAATATGCTGATCATCAGCAAATAGAAGAAGTAGAGGCTTTTGAAATTTTCACGGGGAATAATGTTGCGTTAGCTTCAAATGGAGCAACAGCTTCTGCAAGTTCAACTTATAGTAATACTGCAACCTTTGGACCGCAACGTGCTATTGACGGAAATTATTTAAATAGCTTTTGGCATAGCGCACCAACAACTGCAGGGGAGTATATTGTAGTAGATTTGGCATCGGCAAAAAATATTGACCGTTTACGAATTCATAATAGGAGTGATTGTTGCTGGGAAAGAGGACAAAATATGTTATTAGAGTTGTTCGATGCTTCAAATAATCTTGTATACGCCAAAACAGTAGATCTTTGGGAAGGAGTAAACGCAGCTCATTATATAGAAGTAAATGTTTTGGATGTTTCATGGTCTGATGCTACAACGACATTAAACAGAACAGGATTAGATTCAGGAAGTTATACATTAAATTATGCAGATGCTGCAGGTTGCTCTGTAAATACACCAATAGCCATTGCATCTATAAATAATGTACCTACTATAGCCGCTATTTCTTCACCATCTATATTATGTTCAGGAGATTCTTTGAGTCCTTCTGCTCCTACGGTTACAGCAAACGGTTCTGCAGTTACGGCTTCTGGCTGGCAATTGGAAACTGCTGTTGGAGGTGGTACTTATGCAAACTTAACAGTTCCTTATACAGTTTCTTTTGCTGATAATGGAAAAAGAATTAGATATTATGCAACCAATGGTTGTGGTACAGCAAATGGTAATAGTGTATCAATAACAGTAAACGAAGCCCCATCAGCGCCAACATTAGGTGCAATAACTCATCTAAGTTGTACAACAAATACAGGAAGTATAGTTTTACAAAATTTACCAAGTGGGAGCTGGACTATAGCAAGCACACCGGCAACAGTTGTTACATCAGGATCCGGAACAGCTACTACTATCTCAGGATTAGCCGCTGGGAGTTATATATTCACAGTAACCAATTCAAATGGATGTCCTTCGACAGCATCGGCTACAGTCACTATTTTTGATAATTCTAATACCTGGAACGGTAATGCCTGGAGTAGAGGGATTCCACCAAACGCTTCGATGAATGTCACAATTGCTTCAGTAAGTCCAAATTCGCCATTTTTGACAGATTTGGTAGGTTGTGCCTTAACAATTAATAGTGGTGTAGTTGCTACAGTACCATCAGGGATAACATTAACTATTACCAATGAAGTAACGGTTAATGGCTCTTTAACATTTGAAAATAATGCTAGTTTGGTTCAAATTAACAATGTTAATAATAACTCTGGTCCGATCATCTACAAGCGTTCTTCCCAGCCGATGAAGCGTTACGATTTTACCTATTGGTCCTCTCC
>NZ_JAADZV010000001.1 GCF_010645075.1 Flavobacterium limi | reverse complement strand
TTAGGTGGTCATTTTGAACTGGAATCAGGTGCTCACTTTAAAACGGAATGGGGTGATCAATATAACCGGAATTTGCACTGATTCTCTTAAACATTGTCTAATTCCATTTAAATTAGTTTCCTTTGGCAGATCCGATTGCCATGAATAAAAGATGTTATATTTTCTTTGGGTTTCCATAAAAAAATCTCTTAAATTTTAGACATATGAAACAAACATCACCAATCGAATTAATTTGATGTGTACACTCAAGTTTGTTTCGTTTTGTATATTTTCAAAAATAACCAAAAAAGATTACAAACTATCAAAAGAATATTTGATTGCCTCTACTCTATCAATAAAACCAAATTGTATAAAACAGTTCTTTAAAGTCGGGAGAATTTAAGAGGTTTTGAAATTTACAAAAACATTAAAAAAATTGTGCAAAGTCGAAGACGTTTGCACAGCGTTTCATCAGGAACACTTCGGGGAGCGGGGGTGTTTTTTTATTTTTTTGTTTGTAATAGTTGTTTAGGATAACCAAATAATATCATTAATAATTCTTGTGATTTGTTTTTAATAAAAGGAATTTGATTCCCCAAAAATGTAAATCCTGAGGCTCCTAAAAGTGTAAACAAGAAATTGTATTTCTCAATAAATAAAAGTACTTGAGGCTTATAAATTGGAAGTTTAGACAAACTGTAAATCAGGCCAGAAAAAATTACTGCTTGTAAAATCCAAGCCAAAATTTTAATGCGTGTCTTGAAGTTTTGGTTAAACTTTTTTAGTAAACTTATTTCATTTCCTTCGCTGGCTTCTTTCTGATAAATTATAAAATCGTATGTCGTAAATGCACACAAAATTAGAAAATCGTTTCGATTTTCTAATAAATTCATATTTTCTGTTATGCTTTTTAATGCTCCATTAAGCAAATCATTATTGATTTTTGATTGGTCAAACAACCGTAAAAAAGTTAAAACAATTTCTGATTGATTGCTAGTACTTGAATAATTTTCATTCAAAATATTTTCAAATGTTATGGTTGTAACATTTCTGTTCCTAATAGAAATAATGTTTTTTATCCAGATTTTATCAATATCGAATTTAATAATTGCAATGATCAAACAAAAAATTAAATAATCATCATTTACGAAAGGTGCTGGCGAATCTCTGTTTGGATTACTTTTACTCTTTTTAGTGTAAATTTCTTCAAATGCTTTTTTGTTATTTGTTTGAATTGAAGAAAGTATTTTAAAAAATTGCTCATCTAAATCACTGCTTCCATTAAACAAAGAACTAACTTTCTTGTCCAATAGAAAATGATGGAACGCCTTTATTTTTGGACTTTCGTTAACTCCTTCCATATATAAAACTCTTTCTCCTATAGAAACCATTTCTTTCGTTTTAAACCATAGTTCAATTTATCTGCATCCCAAGATTGTAAGTTTCGCATTTTGCCAAGCATTTTTGAAATAAGGTTAGAATATTTCATTGTTGCTGGTTCCTCAGATGGTAAGAAACTTCGCCACGATAAATAAGTAAATGAAAAAATTTGTTGTGTGATGTAACTCAAATCATAAAATAACATATCGTTTAACTCGCTATTACTGTAGTTTCCTTGTGGTGTTCGGATTTTTATTTGAATGGGCTTACTCATTCCGTGTTTCGATGTTTTTAATTCATTTGCTCCCAACATTTGTACAATGCAAGTTTCTGCATCAAGAAAAACGTTACTTGCTCTATTTGGAATGTACTCGCCTTTTGATATATTACTTCCATAAGAACTTACACCTTGTTGATTGATGTCAAACAACACTGTGGGGTGTGTATTACCTATGGTAACAAATGCAAACTTAATTTTGTACTGCGGAATATCCTTTATTAACCTACTGATTACATCAAACTCAACATTTTTGATTGGCTTGAAAATGTGAAAAATCAACCGTACAGTGTCCCCATCACTCCAGCCTTGTTCAGAAGATAGGCGTTGAATGGATTGTTTTAGGCTTTTTAAAAGTTCTTCAAAATAATTTTCAAATGCTACATCTTTTACTTTATCACCAAGCAAATATTGTCCATCACTCGAAAGAAAGGTTGTAATACCAACAACACGATTACTTTCAGCTCCTGAATATTGATTTTTTCTAAGCCAGCTATGTCCAATACCAATTACTAATTCTCTATCAACCGAGCGCTGTGTCGGTAGTACCCACGGAGTTCCTCCTAATTTTGCATAAATCTGTAACGAAATTGAATTCAAAATGTACTCGTTGTGATTATTTACAATTCGTGTGGTAACAAATTGAACAGGTATTTCAAGAGAAAGTAGTTTTGCCTTTATATGATAATATGGATTGTTTTGGTCATTTTGCAATTTGAAACTTTCGGGTATTTCAATTATTGCTAAATGCGGTTTACTGTCATCATAATCTCGAATTATGTTTAAATATTCACTTAGTATGTTGTTTTGAATTTCCTTTATGTCAAACGTTACACTGTGTAAATCGTATTTTCTTTGTAAACCCTTTTGGAAATACTTGGATTGTGGTAAACCTTCTTTTAGATTGGAAAGAAATTGAGTAAAATTTCCTCTTATTGCTTTGTTGCAAATACAGAGAACATTGGGCGATTTTATATCAAAAATACCGCTATCGTATGGCCCAAAATTATTTAAGCCATTATCTGGATAGGTGTTGATTGTTTTGGTGGCTGCGGGGTCAAAAATAAAAGTAGGTATTTTTAATTCTATGCTATTAAAAACAGTTAATGGTATTGTGTTTACAGTAAAACAAAAACCGTCTTTATTTTGAAACAAAATTGGTGTTCCTTTATCAGAAAACAATGCTTTTGCTGTGTTGGAAATTTCAATATAAAGTTTTTTGGGATTGTAGATATCTTCACGCTTACTATCAATAATACGTAAAATTTCATCACTTTTTTGTTGTGAAGTACTAAAAGCTAAATAGTTGCCAATGTTGAATTTTGTTTTACGAATGAACAATTCGTTCAAGTCATATTCTTTTTGACCTTCATTGGTATTTACCGTAGCCTTTCTTCCATTGACTGCTGTAATTTCACCTACAAATTCTTCATTGGGTGCAAGGATATTAGACAGTCCAGGTAAAGTTTCTGCATACAATACTTCTATACCTATTAAATCGTAATTTTCTTGCTGTAGTTCGGCACACGTCTTATCGAAAATCCAATTGCGTTTGATGTTGATTAAAAATCCAAATTGTTTTTTTCCATTTATTTCAGTTAGTCGTAGTTGAAGTTCAATTAACTTTTTGTAAGCAATACGATTTTTTAATTTATCAGGCAAGGCATCATAAATAATATCGTCTTTTTGTTGACCAGAGAAAAAACGAAACGGATAAAAATCAACTGGTGTGTGATTAGGAAAACGATCTTTAAAGGTGCGGAAAAATAAATGTTTAATTAATGAAGATGTAATATTGTGATTCCCATAAGTACTTTGTTCTGAAATTTTCCCAATTGTCACATTTTCTTCGCCATTTTTATTTGAAATAAAAATGGAGTCACCATTTCTAAAAAATGAATGTGTTGCATTGTGCTGATTTCTTAATTCAGCAAGGAGCTCTTCACTGTATTGTTCAGTAAAAATTTGAAACTTATCAAAATCTATATTTATAGGAAAGTAGTTTAATTGCATACTATATTTTATTTTATCCTTTCTTAGTTTTTTGTTCAGAGCTTATTTCGTGGACTGGTTTGATAACTATTGACACTAAAAATCGTATATCCCCCAAACAAACATTATCATATCAACTTTAGTTTAAATTAGTGCAATTCCATAGTTTTTTATATTCTCAAAAATAACCAAAAAAGATTACAACACATCAAAGAATATTTAGTTACCTCTACTCCTTCTCAATAAAGAATGGAACACTTCGGAGGACTGGGGTATTGAACTTAAAATAGCTTTCATGATTACATTTATCTTTTCATGAAAGCACATCGGACGGAGAGAAAGTAACTATTGATTGATAGTTTTATTTGCTATTAATTTTCATTTCGAACTTCCATCAACTTATCTTTTGCATGACTGTCATATTGTAATTCTGTAAGTTGAGAAAATAAGAAATCGTCGTTTAGTAACTTTAAAAACATTTTTTTAGATATCCCCGTTTCTAAATTTATTTTTGTTCCATCTGCATTAAAATTTATCTTACCAGTTAATTCCGGATGATTCCTGATAAAATTCATTACATTGATTGCAGGTACATTTAAAACCGGTGAATTACGAATTTTCATTAACTTTCTTGCATTTGGCATACTTTGAGCAATTTCTTGTAATTGTTGAATATCTTCAAGTAATTCATTTGCCTCAACTAAATCAATAGTGTTAGATGCTTGATTTCTGATAACATCTTCAAAACCGAAATAACGTTCAAGAATATTTAATTTCAACACTATTAAGTTGTCATCGACCATCATAAAATCAAAACTTTTATCTAATGCTATTACATCATTTTGAACTCCAACAAGCCTTTCCCCACTTGGTACTAACAAAAATCTATCTCTTCTCAATATATTCATTGAGTGATGTTTTTTATATAAAGCTATTTTATTCCCTTCGTTCCCAATTACTATTAGATATCCTTTAATATTAGGAAGCTGATCTTGATTAAAGTTGAAATGAATCTGTTCTTCGTTCTCAAGAATTTCATCAAGAATATTTAAGCTTTCTGGTCGTTCATCGATATCATATTTATAAACAACGTTCTTTCGATCATCAGCTTCACTTATATTTTGATAATGAAGGTCTTCGTTGTTTATGAACTTTTGCTCTATGTATTCAAGAAATCTATTTTTTAATTCTATTTTTGCTCCATTTTCAATATCAGCAAACCTTATTAAAGTTTCCCCTCCCTGATCTAGCACAAAATATAAAACTGCACCAATATTGTTGTCAGGGTTTAAAAAATAATTTAGTCTAATAATTAGCTCTTCTCTTGTCATAATTTTACAAAATATACGTTATCACTCAATGGAATGTGATGAACTTCATCACCTAATTTTAAATTTTGTTTCGATATAAAAATTAATCCAATATTTTTTTCTGTATCTACTTTATAAAGTTTGTAGCCCAATAATGCTAAAGTTGGGTTTTTATAGAATAAGTTAGTTTTGATAAAAATTGCTCCGATTATTATCAATAGAAGTATGGTGACAACTAAATCTTTACCTTCTAATTTTACTCTTAAAAAAGGAATTATGTATGTTGTTAAAAATGTTAAATGCTCATAGCTTTGATCTTCAATTTTTATGATTTTTTTGGGCAATTTAGTTGACCCCTGTAAAAAATAGGTAAATCTTGCATAGTAAAATAATCCTAAAAGAGAAAAACAAAATGAGACCAATGAAATTGAATTAACACTTAAAAAGTTCATTATATTTTCACGAGAAAATGAAAAAGTCCAAGAAATAAAAATGAATTCTTTGATAGCTACTAAAAAAAAACAATAACCAAAGTGAGATAATATAAAGTTGTATTTTTTTCATTATTCTATTTTAGTTAACATACATTAATTTGCTTATGGAACTTATTTATACTAACCATAAATAGTCTTAATAGCTCAATTCTGATTGGAATTATTTCATAGGCCAATTTTCAAAATCAAATGTAAAAAAACACTTTTACTTTATTTTACGGATTTCCATAATGCTCTTTGAAAGATGCCAAATTAGCTTTTTAATAAAAAAAGGAAACCCGTATAAATACCTGTTTTAAAAACAAAAAAAGAGGCTCAACGCCTCTTTTTCTTATCTCTTGTTCTCCAACTATCATTATATCTATATCCCTTTCTAGTTTCTGATACCTTACCGAAAATATAAAATCCTATTGGAATCATTATTATAATAAAAATTATTTCATACCATTTCATAATTACAACTTTCGTTTTTTTCAATTAAGACTCCCCTCTTTATCAAGGAAATATGTATTCATTTTTATTCCTATCTTTTACTATAAAGATTTCTATTTCCAACTTTAGTTATTTTTAGGACAGTACTTTTAACAAACCTAACCAATATAACAGAAACATTTTTTGACTCAAAATCTAAATTATGATCTGAACTAAGTTTCTCAGTTACATCACTTGCTGATCTTTCTTCTTTAAAATAGCCAGCATCTATTAAAGCTTTAATTCTATTTGTCAATCGTGATTTTTCTAGTCGTGATGCAGGTAAGGGAAATCTAGGTTTTAGATTGAACTCTTCATCCATAATATACTTAGGATGAACACCTAGAGCAAAACAAACCTCTATAAAATACGTAACATAAGTTTCATATCCATTTTCAATATTAGAAATAGTATAACTGAATCCAGTCATTGCAGTTAAATCTTCAATCTCTAGTCCTAACTTCAGCCTTTCAGCCTTTATTCTTTTACCTAAAGTTTTTAGAGCAATTTCATTTTTATATCTAACCATATTCAAATTGACAAATTCATTTGACGACAAAAAATATGTTAAAATGAAATTTTGTAGTTAAATAAAAGTTGCTTATATTTGATATTTAAAATAAATTTGCGATTCTTCATATAAAAATATTTGAAGCTTTCGCTTTGAATCCTGTTTCAAAAAACTTGGCAGTTTAAACCCACAGGATGATAAGTAGATTGCTCACGCTTATGGCGTGGGCTCACTTATTTGTGGGTGGGTATGCCAAGTACCTTTGAAACAATAAGCTGAGTTCCGCGCCTTTTTTATGCTTATTACCCAGCTTATATTCTTAGCCAATACTTCTCTCTTAATATCTTATAAGGTTTCGCAGCCAGAACCAACTTATAACTTTTGCTGCCTATGATTAAATACTATTAGTGTGATTGCTTCGTTCCTCGCAATGACAAAAAAATGGCCCTCTACTTCGTCGCCAAACTAGCGTAGAGGACCTTAAGCTAACAAAACCACCGTTTCACTAACCAACCCAATATTATGAATAAATTTTCATTTATCAAGGGTGGAAAGGCTCTTTATTGCCTATTTTTAATGGGTTTCTTACTGCCTTTCTACCCTGTTTACTCCAAAAACGGAGTCCGGAATTCCACAACTTTTCTTCAACAACATCAAATTCAGGGTATTGTAACAGATGGTACTGCTCCTCTGCCCGGGGTTACGATTGCCGTAAAAGGCAAACTCAATGTTACTGCCATTACTGACTACAGTGGTCAGTACAGTCTTTCGGCTTCGCCTCAGGATACTTTGATTGTTTCTTTTATTGGTTTTAAAACTGCTGTTTTTCCAATTTCCGGCCGTACTAAAATTGCTATTGTCCTGCAATTTGATACCACTACCCTACAGGAAGTTCGGGTAAATGCCGGATATTATTCGGTAAAAGAAAGCGAACGTACCGGAAGCATTGCCCGGATTACGGCAAAGGACATCGAAAATCAGCCTGTGACTAATGTACTCGCTACGATGCAGGGGCGTATGGCGGGTGTGAATATTACCCAGACTACCGGAGTGCCCGGCGGGGGATTCGACATCAAGATACGGGGTCAAAACAGCATTCGTACTGAGGGCAATGCGCCTTTGTATATTATCGATGGTGTACCGTATGCTTCTGACCCCATCGGGTACAACCAGACGGCTACTACGTATCCGAGTGTTACGAGTCCGCTGAACAGTATCAATCCTGATGCCATTGAGAGTATCGAAGTCCTTAAAGATGCTGATGCTACGGCTATTTATGGTTCCAGAGGTGCCAATGGTGTGGTGCTGATTACGACCAAAAAAGGCAAAGCGGGCCAAACTACCTTTACTGTTAATGCCTCTACCGGAGCAGGAAGGGTGACCAGATTTATGGACCTGATGCACACCGAGCAGTATCTTGCCATGCGGAGACAGGCTTTTGTGAATGACGGACTCACGAGTTACGGTGCCACCGATTACGATATTAACGGCACCTGGGACCAAAACCGCTATACCGACTGGCAAAAAGAACTGTTGGGCGGTACTACGCTGCTGCAGGATTTTCAGGGGACTGTATCCGGCGGATCCCAACGGACGCAGTTTTTGCTGAGCGGGAATTACCATCAGGAAACGACAGTTTTTCCCGGGGATTTTGTTTATAAAAAAGGCGGTGCGCAGGTCAATATCAACCATCGTTCTGAGGATGACCGGTTTCGTATTGCCTTTTCCGGCGGGTATACTGCACAGGACAACAACCTGCCTGCTTTTGACCTGACGTATGATGCCCGAGCGCTTGCGCCCAATGCCCCTGCTTTGTATGACGCCAATGGTGAACTGAACTGGGAAGACGGAACGTGGGACAATCCGCTGCGGAACCTTAATGCGCAGTTTCTGTCCAGAACCAAAGACCTTGTTGCCAATACGGTGCTGTCGTATGTGCTACTGCCCCAACTGACCCTGAAGAGCAGTTTTGGGTATACGGACCTGAATACTGTGGAGACCCGTACCTCGCCATCGACGATTTATAACCCTGCCTACGGTATCACGAGTGACCGGTCGACGATTTATGTGAACCATACCCATCGCTCTTCGTGGATTGCTGAACCTCAACTGAACTGGAAAAAAGAAACGGGCCGGGGCGCTCTGGATGTGCTTTTGGGCGCTACTTTTCAGCATCAGACTACTGAAAAGCTGTATGAATCGGGAAGCGGTTTCAGCTCCAACAGCCTGATCTATAATCTGGCGGCTGCCAAATTCCCCAAGGTTTTGCTGGATGAAAGCACCCAATACCGATATCAGGCTTTTTTTGGGAGAATCAATTATGCGTACGCCAGTCGTTATATCCTGAACCTGACAGCCCGACGTGATGGTTCAAGCCGTTTTGGCCCGGGCAATCAGTTTGCCACTTTTGGTGCTGTTGGCGCTGCGTGGCTTTTTCATCAGGAAGGGCTGTTTGCTGCACTGCCGTGGCTGAGTTTTGGCAAAATACGTTCGAGTTTGGGGACGACCGGCAATGACCAGATTGGCGATTATATGTTTCTTAATACCTATACTACAGCCAGTGCGAATTACAGCAACGCTGTCGGGATGCAGCCTACGCGCCTGTTTAATGCCAATTTTGGATGGGAGACCAACAAAAAAACCGAGGCTGCACTGGAACTTGGCTTTTTTCAGGACCGGATTTTTGCCACGGCGGCGTGGTACAGCAACCGCTCCTCTAATCAGCTGGTTGGTGTTCCGCTGCCGGGCACTACGGGTTTTAGCGTACTGCAGTCGAATCTTGACGCCACGGTCGAGAATACCGGTTGGGAGTTGAGCCTGCGGACTGTCAACCTGAACACTGCCCATTTTAACTGGACGACCAGCCTGAACCTGACGTTTGCCCGCAACCGCCTGATTGAATTTCCCGGACTGGCGAATTCTGCCTACAGTCAAAAATACCGGATCGGACAGCCTTTGAATATCCTGCTGCTCTATACTTTTAAAGGCGTTAACGACCAGACGGGCGTATACGAATTTGAAGATTTGAATCAGGACGGAAGGATAACGGCACCGGAAGACCAGCAAACCATAGCCGACCTGAACCCAAAGTATTACGGCGGGCTACACAATGAGCTTCGGTACAAGAACTGGAAACTGGATTTTCTTTTTCAGTTTGTCAAACAGGACAATATCCTTTACCCAATGGGCTTTGCAGGCCAGATGGCCAACCAGCCCCTTACAGCAGGCGACAGCTGGGTTAGTGCGGGCGATCCCGCTTCTTACCAGCGGTATACAACGGGTGTAAACAGCAGTGTGGTACAGGGCGATAATTTGTTCAATAAAAGTACAGCCAGTATCACGGATGCCTCGTTTATCAGGCTAAAAAATATTGCGCTCTCGTACGATGTACCGCTGCAGCTTAACCATACCCGATGTACTGTATTGCTGCAAAGCCAGAACCTGCTGACTTTTACGCGTTGTAAAGGCGGTGATCCTGAGTTTACGTTTACCGGATACCTGCCCCCGCTTAAAGTTATTACTGCCGGAGTACAACTAACTTTTTAATCTGAACAATATGAAAACTATTTATACGATTACGCCCCCTATCGCCCGTTTCCTGATGGCCTGTTTCGCCTTTGTTTCCTGTGACTCGTTTATTGAGGTTCCCCTGCCGGATTCGCAGCTGACCGAAGAAACCGTTTTTGGGGAGTACGCCACTGCGAATGCCGCTTTGACGGATATATACGCCAAGATCAGGGACAGAGGCATCCTGACGGGAGTCAACACCGGACTCTCGAATCAACTGGGGCATTACAGCGATGAGCTGACGCCTTACGGCACTCCGTCTAATGCGAGTTTTAACTTTTACAACAACGCCCTGCTGCCCACTAATGCTGCTGTTGCGACGTACTGGAATACCACCTACAACCATATCTATGCTGCCAATTCTATTCTGGAAGCTGTGGAAGGGAACGATAATTTTACCGATGAAAACAAAAGGCAACTGCGTGGTGAGTCCTTGTTTATCCGTGCGCTGCTTCATTTTTATCTTGTTAATCTGTACGGCGATGTGCCTTATATTACCACTACAGATTACCGAATCAACAGCAAAGCAACCCGCATGCCTTTGGGTGAGGTGTATGAAAGAATCCTTACCGACCTGGAAAACGCCATTGCCCTGCTACAGCCTAAATACAGTGCTGCCGACAGAAGCATCCCCAACCAATATGCTGCCAAAGCCCTGCTGGCCCGAGTGTACCTGTACAATCAGTCGTATGCCGAGGCTGCCAACGCTGCTTCTGCCCTGATCAACGAAAGCGGCTTGTTTGTGCTGACCCCTAAACTGAACGAGGTTTTCCTGATTGGTTCTAAAGAAACCATCTGGCAATTGCAGTCGCCCACGGCAGGACAAAACACGAAGGAAGGTGCCTTATTTATTTTTACTGCCGGTCCCCCTTCGCTTGTTGCCTTACATCCTAATCTGGTCAACTCTTTTGCCACTGCAGACGGACGCCGGTTCAACTGGATTAAAATGGTTACCAAAGGAACTTCAAACTGGTATCATGCTTATAAATACAAGGAACGCACCTTTACCACCACCTCTGTTGAATATGCTGTGGTGTTTCGTCTTGCGGAACAATATCTGATCCGGGCTGAGGCGAGGGCCAGACAGGGCGACCTGATTGGTGCCAAAGAAGACCTGAATGCTGTGCGCAAACGTGCCGGACTTGGCGATACGGATGCTGTAACACCCGAAGAGCTCGTAACAGCCGTTCTTCAGGAAAGAAGATGGGAACTGTTTACCGAGCATGGCCATCGTTTTTTTGACCTTAAACGCACTAGCCTGCTGGATGCGACACTGACGCCCCTGAAACCCGGATGGAATACCTCCGATGCGCTGTTTCCTATTCCGCTTAACGAACTGAATGCCAACCCTTTTTTGGGCATCCAAAATCCGGGTTATGAACACTAATCTTAATTCCTCAGCCCGTATGAATTTTAAATTTTCACCCCAAATCGCCGTTTTATTTTTTATTTTGCCATTAGTAACCTGTCCCTTATGGGGACAGGGGGCAAAAAAGCAATTAACCCCTGACGATTATCCCTTGTGGGGAGAGCTTCGTTCTGATCAGCTATCGCGTGATTCCAAATGGATCAGTTATCGGATTCAGTATCAAAATGGCACCGACAGCCTGTTTGTAAAAAATACCACTACCGCCGTTACTTATAGCTTCGCCGGCTGTGAGCAGTCTGATTTTACGGAATCGAATCACTTTATCACCCAAAAAAACAACCAACTGACTATCATGAACCTCAACACCGGAAACAAGGAAACTATCCCTGACGTTTTAGCCTATGCCTATTCGAAAAAAGCCGACCGGCTAATGCTCCTGAAGCCCGATGGAACCGAAAGCCAGGTCCTGCGCAGCAGGCGTCCGTCTGAAAGCCGGTTTGAAGAAATCAAGGGAGTAAAACGTTTTTCGGTAAGTCCTGACGGTGCTGCCGCGGTTTTTTCGGTGGTTTCCAACAGCCAACAGGCGATCGGACTGCTGCACCTGACCCAAACTACCCAAATTGAATGGATTACGGGAGAAAGCGATTTTGATTTTGACGGGTTTGTCTGGCAAAAAGACGGCAAATCTGTTGCTTTTCTGGGACAGGGACGCAATTTAAACGAAAACATGCTCCATTATTATATTTTAAAGACTAAAAAATTGTACCGCCTTGATGCAGCTGGCCAGCCTCAATTTCCCAAGGACCGTGCTATCGTTTTAGGTTCCACTTATAAAATTACTATAGCGGATGACCTGCAAAGCGTGTTTGTGTCCCTTAAAAAGAAAAACAGTCCCGGCGATGCCCAACCAAAAGCTGCTGTAGAAATCTGGCATACCAAAGACAAATGGATTTATCCCCAGGAACAGAAAGAGGGAAAATTTGACCGGCAGTCAAAAGTTGCAGTCTGGTTTCCTATTACAAATGCTTTTATGCCTGTTACCAGCAATGAGCTGCCCAAACTCATGCTTACCGGAGATTATCGTTATGCGATCCTGTCGAACCCAAAAGCTTATGAACCGCAATTTGAATATAGCAGCAACAGGGATTATTATCTTTTGAACCTTAAGACCGGCCAACAGGAATTGTTTTTAAAAAATCATGCTGCTTCTGCCCACCAGATGCTTGTTTCTCCCGGTGGAAAATACATCGCTTATTTTAGCGCCAACCACTGGTGGGTGTATTCGATCAGGGAAAAACGACATACCAATATTACTGCCGCTACAAAGGCCGTTTTTTACGGAAAAGTATTCAAGCTGGTCACTGTCTCTGCCTATGGTAATCCGGGCTGGACTGTGGATGACAAGGAAATTGTGCTTTATGACCACTATGACCTGTGGGCTATCAAGACTGACGGAAGTTCGTACAGAAGAATAACCAAAGGGCGTGAAGCCGGAATCCGGTACCGAATAGCCGATAGTTCGCCTGCCTACAAAACCTCCCTGTATTATGATGGGTTCAGACGTGACGTCCTTGATCTGGAAAAAGAGGTTTTGCTGCGGGCTGAAGGTGATGATGGAAAGACCGGCTATTTTATACGGAATAAACAGTCTGAGTTGCAAGCTATTGTTTACGGGGATTATTTTATTGACCAGCTGTTCTGCAACGAGAAAAAGAACACTTTTTTCTACAGGCAGCAAAAGTTTGATTTGCCCCCGGCCTTGTTTTCCAAAACGGTATCATCAGCTCCAAAACTGATTTTTCAGAGCAATCCGCATCATTTTGATTATGACTGGGGAAGATCTGAACTGGTACACTATCAAAATTCAGAGAAAGAAAACCTGAAAGGGGTTTTATTGTATCCCGCTCAATGGAGTGCAGGAAAAAAATATCCGATGGTAGTACATATTTATGAATATCTGTCGAATGAACTTCATCTGTACCGTAATCCCTCTCTTTTTTCGGAAGAAGGTTTTAATGCTGCGAACCTTACGCAACAGGGTTATTTTATTCTCCTGCCGGATATCCTTCACAAGGAGGGAAATCCCGGCATCTCGGCAACCGACTGTGTGGTGTCGGGTACTAAAAAAGTGATTGAAACCGGGCTGGTCAACCCCAACAAAATCGGGCTGATCGGGCATTCGTTCGGGGGCTATGAAACCGCTTTTATCATTACGCAGACCAACCTGTTTGCCGCTGCTATTGCCGGAGCAGCCGTAACGGACCTGAACAGTTATTTTCTGAACGTAGGATGGGACACCGGAAAGCCTGATCTCTGGCGGATGAACAAGGAGCAGTGGAGAATCGGGAAAAGTCCTTATGAAGACCCTCTGGCCTACACTCGTAATTCGCCTGTATGTAATGCGGAGCACATTACAACCCCTCTGCTGTTATGGACAGGCAAAAAAGACCAGCACGTAGACTGGCATCAGAGCGTGGAATACTATATGGCACTCCGGCGTCTTGGTAAAAAAAATGTCACCTTGTTTTATACTGACGAAGCGCACAGTCTGCTTAATCCCGAAAATCAAAAGGATTTTACACAGCGTGTCGGGGAGTGGTTTGGCTGTTATCTTAAAAATGAAGCCCTCCCCTCCTGGATTGAAAAAGGAACGGAGTAATTACAAAACCTCTTAAAAAATAATGCAGTTCCGAACCGGAACTGCATTACAATTTTGAAAAAAAAGATTGGAGAATTAAGGACGATACAAAAGTTCGGTACAGTTTTCCTGATCGTTTTTACCAAAAGCCTGTGCCCCGCTGTCTCCATTGACGCGACATACCTGAGCCTGAATGGTGCTACATTCCACTTCAATATTACATGCGCCCTGAGAATTAAGCGTATATCCTATTTCGTCAGCAACCACTGAAGCACTTTGCATGGATGTTGTTGCAAATGCCCCCGCAACTGCCAATGCTACCACAGCAAAAGGTGTTACTTTTTTTAAAAATAAAGTTTTCATACTATTCTATATTATGTTACACTTTGACCTACTTTTTTCTACAGGTGTTCGGTCTTTTTCCTGATACCGGCCAGTATATTTTTTGGCATTAAAATTCTTTACTCTCTAATTGCCTTTCATTTCTTTCTTTAAAACAGTACGCAGCTCGTACATTACAAGTTCATTGTCCATCAGGGCATATAGATGCGAAGGGGTTACATACAACGCCCTCAACTTTTTATCTCCTACTTTGTAGATTGCAAAACTCAGCACATAGCGATGCTTTTTGAGATCGTAAACGTCAATGATATACGCATTTTTCCAAAGCTGTTCTTCTTCAAATTGTCCCTGAATATTGGAATGGACCCATAACAGATTTTCGCACAGTGCGGCATGTGCATTGACTGTGAGGGGTGGTGCCGCCATTTTTCGGGACGTGTTTTTATTGAGATACGCTACTTTTATTTTTGCCTGTGTGATGGTATCTATTGTGCGTCCCCGGTATTTTAGGGCTAGTTCTTTATCGGCTACTATAAATTCATTTCGATAGTAATACACATATACCATACGCTGTTTTTTGGGGTCGAAAACCAGTAAACCATCCGTATCAAAAATGCCATCGATCTGCTGTTTTAAAAGTGAAGGATTGTAACTGCTTTTGGGATTCCGGTTTTTCTTGTAAACCCCTAAAACATGGGATGCCTTTTTGCTGTTGTTTGATCTGAACAGGATACTCGTGGTGTCTATGGGTTCTGCTAATGTAAAATAAGGAACTCCTTTGAGCTGGCTGTTGACTTTCCAATTCTTTGTACTGCCTGTAAATACCACCGGAACACTGCCGTCCATCAGATAAAAGACGGAATCCCTAACGGCTATCCTGACGCTTTTGAAAGGAATTTTTTTGGGTTCAAAAGCAATTTCTATGATTTCCCGGGTTTTTAAACCGGGACCTATAGCTATCATATGAAGCGGTGCAGTGTAGTTGCCCAAATAGAGTTTGTTCCGGGTATAACCTGCTATATAATAGGAGTTAAATTGTAGATCTATGCTGTTTATTAAGGTTATGGGATGCTGTGGATACCGTCTGATAAACGGATTTTTATACTGCATAATGTCTTCTGAAAACAGAAATAACGCAATGATTGCAAGAGTACCTGAAACGGCTGAAAGTGGTATGGTCACGACAGTTGAGATACTTCTTTTCTTTCTATTCTCTTTAGCATGCCATCCGATTGCCAAAGCAGCCAGCAGGACGAATATGATATTAAAAATGAGATGGACGTTCCATGTCATTTTTTCTAATATTCCGCCACAGGAACAGGGAACGAAGGAACTGTAATGCAGGATGATGAAAATGTAAACGCTGAACATGGTCATCAGTGTAAAGGCCCCTAAAAGTCCTACACTTCGAAACTTTGGCAGCATGAGCGCCAGTGCAATGAGCAGTTCGATTGCCGGAACGAGCCATGCCACGCCTACTGCAAAGGCACTTAGCAAAGGCGACTGCCCCAACTGTACCCGAAAATTTTCGAAATCCAATATTTTGCTTACTGCCGCGTAGACAAATAAAAGGACATACAGATAACAGATTATTTCTACAATTATACTTTTAAGACTTACTTTTGACTCCATACCCTGTTTGCTTTTTTTAAACCTAACTTCCGATTTGTTTCTAAACCCTAAACAAATTTAGATGGGTGGTTTTTAAAAAGTGTTGTGAAAAACAGGACAAAAGTTGTGAAAAACGTGCCTTTTTCAGGTTTTGAAAAAGGTTCAGGCCTTTTATTAAAATTTTGTCATTAAAGAGTCAAGTACACGAGAAATCATTTTATTGATAAATAGTAGCAGAAAAATTTCCAGAATCCAAAAAACATTTTATCTTTGCACCCGCATTCAGAGAATGATTGCGGCATACTGGAGAAATGGCAGAGCGGTCGAATGCGGCAGTCTTGAAAACTGTTGACTGTAACAGGTCCGGGGGTTCGAATCCCTCTTTCTCCGCTTAAAAGCACCTCAACGAGGTGCTTTTTTTATTTAAATACTTTTCTCATTTTACAAATTTACATTTACTGCTTTACAAAGTAATTACATAAAAGTTTAGTGCGATAATAGTGGCACAGTCATTCACAGAGTCAAAGATTTTACATTCTGTAACTATCAGTTCGCTCACAGAGGTGCGACATGCAAAATCTTTTACAGCTGGATATTCTTTTAATAGCATTCGGATATATTACAGAAATTCTTGTTTGAGTAGTTTTCTTTTGCTGCATCTGCCATAATACTTTTTAGTCGCCCTACAAGGCAACATCCTCAAAAAAAATAGACAAGCCTCCTAAATAGAGATATTCAAATCAATTATATGTCTTTTTACCTGTTAGTCATGCTTTTCAAAAATGATAAAATAGTATTGTATTTTGACAAAATATCGCCACATATCCAAATTTGACGCAACTATTTTTGATGAAAAATTTTACAAAAAAATGCATAAAAACCTCAAATCATTCCTGACCAAAAAATTTCCCTTTCTTCTCCTTATCCTATTTTTATTTCAATTTGAACTTTCTTTTAGCCAAGCAGATACAAATAATCTTATAGATAATTTTGTAAATACGATGAACAATGCCGGTTTATCAAAAAGCCAGACTGCTAAAGTCAGAGAGTTAATCATGGAATTAGACAGGCTAATTGCTGAAGACTTAAAACAGCAAAGCGAACTAAAAGCAAAATATCCTTTTGTATTTCATGACGAAGAAACGACTACTAAATACCGTAATCAAAAATTTATCCTCGCATTATCCGAAATTATTACCATAGCGCAATTCAAACAGTTGTTTTTGCCTCAACTGGCTTCGAGAATAGAGCTAATGGCAAATGATAAATTCAATGTTTTGAAAAAGAGATACAAACTTACTTCCGATCAGGAGGCAAAACTAAAAAAACTTCTGTATGATACTACTGCCAATGAAATTCTAACAAAAGAATATTACAATTATGATGATAATTTATCATGGAACAACTATACGGAAGAAAAAATAAAATCCTCAGATAAGGAAAGGGAATTATTGAAGAGTTTTGGATTATTCTATTCCAAAAACACAAAAACAGACAACCTTATTAAAAAACTTAATGTCGCGAATGTTGATTCTGACAGAATACATAAAATTTTAATTGCATTACAGATCTTACAGGAACGAAATGACAAAAGGCTTAAAACATGGAGAGAAAATGATGCAGCGAACGTAATCAATTTTCATGATCCTGATGACGATGAATATCCAATTTATCTTGAATTTCGTGAGCAATTAAGTAAAATATTAAAAATAGAAGAGTTTGAAACAGTTTTTGTATCCCAAATGCAAAACCGAATTATTCGAGACTCTAAGAAAGAATTTCAAACTTTAAGAGTCACTTATAATCTGACAGAACAACAATATAGTGAAATTGAAAAACTGATATTGAAAAAAAATACTGAAAAAGTAGTAACAGAAGAATACTACAAATACAGTTATGAATTATACCAGCAAAAACTTCGGGCCGTAGAATATCGCCATGAAAAAGGTATTCGTGAAACTGTACAAAAAATGACAGCTTCCAACACAGCCAAATAATCTATAAACAGCAATAATTTTTAATTACCAATATGATGAAAAAAATTCTACTTCTTTTTATTTTTTATACAGGTGTATATAATGGTATAGCACAGCAAGCCACGACTGACTATATAACACAAATTAATATCAATTTATATGATGTTGGCGATCTCCAAAACCATCCAACAGGTCTATTTCAACTTGAAGCTTTAACTAATGAGGGAAATACGAACTGTATGAACTGGCTAGGAATTTTGTACAACGAAGGACTTGGAGTTGAAAAAAATGAAAATACTGCTTTTGAACTTATTAAGAAAGCAGCTAGTCTGGGCAATTCAACGGCTGCTTATAATTTGGGACGTTTTTATATGATAGGTACTGGCTGTGACATTGACTTTGACAAAGCTAAATATTGGTTAACAGCTTCCGCTGATCAAGGCAACGAACGTGCGGCATATGGCTTGGGCTACATGTATTATAAAGGATTTGGTGTGGAGCAAAATTATAAAACAGCTGTATCGTGGTTTGAACTTTCAAATTTTCCAATGGCAAAACACTGGCTGGGAATATGCTATTATTTTGGTTATGGAGTAGTTAAGGATGAGCAAAAAGCAATAATTAATTTCACCAAGAGTCAGACCCCAAATAGCAATATGATGCTTAAACATATTTTTGAAAATGTAAAAGATACAGTTGATTCTACTCTTGATAAACAAATCAATGAAAAAGAGACTTCTGAAAATTCAGCAATTGCTAAAGAAACTATTGAAAAAACAATTGATACTAGGATTATCGATGAATCAAAAACAGAAAAGAGGGTAATTAAACCAAAATATTTAAATGGTAAATGGAAAGGAAAACTCATTGAATTAGATTGGTCGGGTAAGGAAATTACCCGAATATTACCCGTATCATTAGAATTTGTTGTTCATGAAAATGAAATTGAGTACAAATGGAAATTAAATAATCATGTAACAGAGAATACAACTATACTGGAAGATAATAGTTTATATTTTGAAAATTTAAATATGACATTAGACTTGCCATTTAGCGACAATTCTCTTTCTAATACGTTAAAATGGCAGATATTATCCGCACAAATGGACTTTAAAACCATTAACAAAAAAACATATTTAACCGCAAATCTTGAAACATTTACATCAGAATGGCAAGAGCCTGGACCTCCTATGCGACTAATTCTAAAGGATGTAAATGAAGCAAGTGATGAATTATCCGATGAAGAATTGATTGCCATTAGTGAACAAAAAGACAAATTTATAGCGTTTTACCCTAACCCTTTTGTTACAGATGTATTAATAGCTTATGAGCTGGAAAAAGATGCTAATGTAAGTGTGTCAGTCTATGATTTATCAGGAAACAGTGCATCAATAAATCTGGAGCAGGAAACTTTACAGAAATTGGGACCCCACCATTATACTCTGGATGGCACCAATTTAAAATCAGGAATGTATGTAGTAAGAGTATCTGTCGACAACCAAGTCCATACTAGAATTTTAATAAAACAATAAAATCATGAAAAAAACAATAAATCTATATATTTGTCTTTTATTATTTTTTATAAGTATGGGAGCATATGCACAATATAATGAAGGCAATCCTTGTAATTGTGGCTATCCCGGTGGTAATGGGGCAGAAAATGTAATCACAAATCCCTATTTATTACAAGCTTATCAATTACAAGCGATAGTTAATGCAAATAATGCGGCGGCAGCGGCTCAAGCTGCCGCACAAGCAGCTGCATATTCAGCAGCGGAAGCAGCTGCTCAGGCTGCTGCCAATCAGGCAGCAAATAATGCAAATGCAGCTAATCTTGCAGCACTTAACGCAGCAGCAGCGGCAGCCCTCTTAGCTCAGCAACAATATCAAGCGCAGCAAAATCAAGGCAGCGGTGGTAACGGCGGTGGTACCACAGTAACGGTCCCAAGCAATGGTACTGGTTCTAATACCAGTACACCACCTGTAGTTACTTATGATGCAATACCTCGTGTAGTAACTCCCGGACCAATTGATACAACCCCAGGATCTCCTTTTTTTGTAGCTATAGGATATAACAATCAATCTACTGTAACGTTATCACAAGCATTTATGGTTATACGAGAATACATAGACAAAGTAATACCTGATCTGACAAACGGACGAGAAAAATTTATTACAGATTTAATAGCTAAAGTTGCCTCTGGACTTCCTGCAGACCAAAAGGAAAATGCTGAAGCAATTCTTGCTATATATATGCAAATAAATGATCCAACTATTACAACAGATCAAATGGTTAAAATTTATAATGATCCTGCACCAGATATTTCATATCCAAATGTAAATCCTTCAGTCAGTATCACAACTACTACAATAAATCAGTCAATAACCCATAGCACGGGTCCTGACCAGATATTTGACACCAGCGGCAAAATAATTACCGGACCTAATCATCCTAACACCAATACTAACTCTGTTAAAATTTTTAAAAACGGAAAATATTTGACCCCTTCACAGTTAGACAATTCAATTGGATCCAGATATGCTGTTTTAAAAATCGCAGCCTATTATGCAGCAAAAATGGGAGTAGATCCAGGAACTGTTTTTAAGACAAACAAAGGAGATGAAGATTCTGATATTAGTGCAGCATCTACTGCCTTATTGACCATCTATTTAAATATTAACGGGGGATTCAGTAAATATTTAGATGTTAAATCTAATTTTATCAGCGTTATAATTCATGAAAATTTTCATAAAGAAGATCATGAAGATAAAGATTATGTAGAAACTTTGGAAACCCATGTCGGTGTTTATCTAAAACAAATAAGACATTCTACTTTTGGAATGACGACACCACAATTTAAAGAAGATGTAATTGCCTCTCTGGCTAATTATATTATGAATATGAACAGGGATACCCCACAAGGAAATTATGGCATAAACACAATAAATAGTATTATTGATAACTTTAATACTAAAGGTGCGAATTATGGCTATAAAATTGACTATGTACGACCGGAATTGGGAGCGCCGTATAAGGGAAAAGATCTACAGTTAAACGTTTATAGACCTGGAGATCCAACTCCATACCCTGTGCCTTTTAAGCCGCAAAAAATTTAATTAACAAAAATTTCAGTTATTACATGAAAAGTGATACCCAATAAAAAATACATATATGAAAATTAAAATAATTATATTTTTTACTTTGCTCATTTTTATTGGATGCAAAAATAATGAGCCTGATATTAATAGAGCATTGTCTGAGGTTACAACAAAATTCCCCCAAATACTAAAAGGGGGAATTGATGAATATAAATTTGAAAAGAGTATCAAAAACGGCAAGTATGATTTTGAAATTCAACTATACTCACAGACCGATACCGTAAGAGATCCACAAAAGATAATGGTCTTTATAAATTCAAAAAAAGAATGTTACGCTATTCCTTTTTTATCAAATACCCATAGGGATTACTGGGAATTTAGAAATGAAAAGAGCTTGCCCAACATAATAAAAAAAGTAAATACAACTTTTACCAGACAGTATGTAGAAGCTTTAAATGCTTTACATATTAATAAAAGTGAGATCTGTAAGACTTTAACCAATGAAATATTAATGTCTTTATTAAATTGTGGCAGAGTAACTCCAGACAATTCTCAGTATTTAAAATCGCTCGTTTTTATTAATGGGAATGGCGTGGTTGAATTAAATGAAAGCGACAAGGAATTAAAGGAAAAATTATTGAAAAATTATGAGGAAATTATACAAACCCCTAATACAGATATAAATTTTAATGATATACCCTTAGGCTATTTAGATTATAAGAACTATAGATTTTATCAGGTTGTTTTTAAATATGACCGTGTAAATCACCCAACAATTAAAGGGAAAGAAATAATTACCAAAACAACTCTTAAGATAAAAAGCTACAGGCACGACAGGGTGGTAAATATGATGTCAAGTTCTTTCTAACTTAAAAGTTTTATTAAACTATATATAAGTGCATAATAGTTTTCAAAAAGCACATAAGAAAGAAAAAAACTACAACCTCTGTGGGCTGTAGTTTTTTTTTATGCTTTTAATACCAGGTAATTTGGCTCGTAAACGTATCAACTGTAAATATACGTTCAAAAAAATCTGGCTTTGAAGAAGCCATTAAAAACAGCCCATTTTTTGGAATTTTTAAGAAAGAAACCAAATCATCAGCAGATGCTATTTGTTGGTCAATTACTTGCCAATTTCCATTATTCCATATGAACAAAGTATACTTTTCTCCTTTTATGATCTGCAAAGGATTATTGTCTTTAAATTCGTTTTTAATTTCATTGCTTCTGGATAAATTAGCTGTGTAAAGAACTCCGTAATCTGGTTTCAAAATTGTTTGTTTCCCTTTCGTATCGATCAAAATGGGATATTTTTCAAAGATCATTTTGCTGCCATCATAAATTCCTGGTAAATACACAATGTTTCTACCCATATTTGTAAAAGTTGTTTTTTTATCTACAACTTTTGCCCAATCAATTGTATTCCAAGAACCGCGATTAAACACATTAATATATGCAATTTTTGAAGATATATTATCAAAAACATAGTTTAGATCACTCACTGGAACATACTCTGAAGTTACATCAAGAATATTTTTACTTCTAAGAAATGGTTCCGGAATCTGGTTTGCAGGAAGTATAGCCGCCAAACTTTGTTGTTGATTAGAAAATGTCGACCTAAAAACTTTTCCCATTCTCCTATGATTGGGACTATAAATATATGGCAGATCCTGATTACCATTAAATGGAACATGAACACCTTTATTATCAATAACAGTATTCCAAAAATGTCTGTTGGACGAAGCAGCATAGTGAGGAGTAAAATCAAAAGTCACTGCCACTCCTAATGAACGGCAAGCAAATAATGCAACATTCGCTAGGTCTGGACAATTACCCTGCCTCCAAAATAATAATTCAGAAGGCCCTAGAAGTTGTTTTGGATCAAACCGACTTGTTACAAAATCAAAATGTTTTATATCTTTTATTATTTGCGAACACAATTCAACAGGATCATTTTTATCAGATAAATTAGTCGCACTTTTTTGATATGCAAATTGATATTCCGACCGCCAATCCTCTAAAGGTTCCGTAAGGCTTCGATATGGTAAAATATATTCACAAAATGTTTTGAAATCATAACTGCTCGACCAAGGGTTTTGTTTCCAGGATTGATATGCAAGTTCAATATTTTTTATCAAAAATGAAGATTCAATAATATCCCTATCTTTTATAATTATTTCTTTGGGTGTTAAAACAATACTATCTTTTAATTTTTGGAATCCCTTGATTGCTTCTTCAATATCGGCGAATTTTGTCGTATTAAAAAAGACTTCCTTACCAGATTTGTCAAGCCAAATGTTTTTAGATGAATAATGCCCATCTATATTGGCAATTAGAAAAAGAGCTGCCTGATATTGATCTGTATCACCTTTTTTTTTGAAATAATCCAAAACTTTATCCAATTCCGAAGAAGAGGTTGTTGATTTATTCTGATTCTGTGAAAATACTATTGAAGTAAAAATAAGCAATGCTATTGTAAAAAGGAAATTAGTTCTTATTGAAAACATATTAGAGCAAATAATTGAGGATGGCAAACCATAATTTAATGCAATTTAGTACTATTTTTCATTAAATTTGAAACCGATTTAAATATTTTTAAAACCTAAAAAATAAATGAATTTAAAACAACTTCCTTCCCATAATAATTCTTTTACAATTATCAATCTATTATTTATAGTTCTAATTTTTGGACTCCCTTTTGTTTCTTATAAATTCGTACTTAATCCCATTAAAGTGGGACAGGAACTGTATTTTTCTTCTATTATTTCTATCTGGTTATTTTTTGGAGCGATATCTTTTTTCAGAGAAAAATTATTAAAAATCAATATTATTGATATTACCTTTTTTGCTTTTATATTTTACTGTATTTCACATTATTACTTTTATTCCTATTTTGGATTCTTATACAACGAATTTTGGATTTTTTTTGGATATATTATATTGTTTTATTTATTTAAATGGAGTTTTGAGAATTTTAAAACTCAAGAAAAGATTTTTGATTTTACAGTAAAATTAATTTGGATCATATGCACGGCACAATCTATAGTAGGAATATTACAAGAGTTTGATCTATTAAAATCAGAAAATGAGTTTTTTAAGGTCGTTGGTACTTTTATAAATCCAAACTATCTGGGTGTCAATATGACTATTGGCCTGATTTTCACGCTTAATTTATTGTATTTTCAATTTTTTAAAAATAATTTATTAAAAACTTCATTAATTATTTCTGCATTTTTAATGGTCTATGTCCTTATTTTGACAGAGTCACGGGCATCATGGATGGCTGCATTCGTAGCCATTATTGTTTTTTTAGCCACCTCAGAAAAATGTCTTTTGTATATAAAAAACAACCTAATTAAGGCGTTCGGAATACTTTCCTTAATTGTATTTTGCGGTGTTTTGAGTCTGTATTTCTTATACAGAATGAATACTGATTCTGTTGATGGAAGATCTTTTATTCGTAAAATAACGTTTACGCATATTTCAGAGAAACCAATTCTGGGTAATGGTATTTTCAATTTTACTGGTATTTATAATAATACAAAAGCTCATTATTTTTTAGAGTCACAACGACCATGGAGCGAAATAAAAGTAGGCGATTATGTAGCATATGTATTTAATGATTATCTGCAAATTATTTTTGAAATTGGTATTATCGGTTTGATTTTGATTATCTTAATCCTATTTTTTATTTCAAAAAATATCTTATTCAATCCAAAAACAAGATTAGCATTGGCATTGATTGTATCTTTTGGTTTTCTGGCGATTTTCACCTCTGTCTTATACAATCCAAATGCCATGATTTATCTCATTTGGGCTCTCTCTATTTTAGTTGTTTTCGGTAAAACCAGAATACCATTAATTAAAGTACAAAATAAATTATCCATTAAAATTTTTGCTGTTTTTCTAATTGGAATAAGTTGCACTATTGGAACAATTTATTCAAAAAAGACAATAGGCTTATCCAGATTTAAAACAGTTATTGATAGCGGCAATCAAAAAATTTACTATAAATTAGATAAGTCTGATTTACTCTATATTCAGGAAGACCCGTATGTGGAGTTCCTTACGGGATATGAAAAATATCAGGAGGATGATAAATCAGAAGGATTTAAAATGATGGAAAATTCAGTTAAAAAAGATCCAATCCCAAAAGCAAATTTTGCTCTTGCTAATTTATATATACAAAATAAAGAATATAATAGAGCTGAGCAATTATTAAAAATGAATATTGGGATAGAACCTTCACGCTTCGAACCCCGAAATAACTTACTGCAATTTTATATTAATAGAAATTCACAAACGAAAAAAATCAAAACTGCTACTGAAATAGTTAATTTACCAGCAAAAAAGGCTTCTGCTCAAGTCAATTTTTACAAGAACATTGCAAAATCGGCTCTTAAAGTTAGAAAATAATATGGACAGCTAAAATTGTTAAATCACTTATACCATAGATAATACCTCATGCTGAAAGTGAAATCAAACAAAAAAACAGAAAAGCCCTTTCTTTTAAGGCAAACCATCAAAGAAGCGGGAATTTATATTCACACATCTTAATTTCAATAACAGAAAACCACTTTAGATAATAATAGTTTGTCAGACTATCAAATATTTTCCCATAACAGGCCTGCTTTCATTTCATTATACTTCCTCACTATACACTTCATAAACAAAGTTTGCTTCACTGTAAAATCCATAAGCTCCAAATTATATGAAATTCCTGAAACATAAAGATTTTATTATATAAAAACGAATCCGCATAAAGTTGCAAATTTGATGCATACACTGATTCAGTTATATGTGATTCAAAAAAACTAGTTATAATTTTAAAATAGAATTATGGGAAATCTATCAAATTATTTTGGGCAAAATATTGACAGGAAACGTATCGTAATAACCGGAGGCACAACCGGAATAGGAAAGGCAACTGCTAAACTTTTAGCTTCACTTGGAGGTCATGTATTCATTTTTGGAAGAGATAAAGACGATTTCGATAAGGCGTTTTCAGACATTAAAACTGAAGCTGAAGGCAATGTTTTCGGAATTACTGCTGATATTGCACGAAAAGAAGATATTGAACTAATTTGGAATGAGATTGACAACACGCTTGGCGGAATTGATATCTTAATCAATAATGCCGCACTCCCGGCCAATGGAATTATCGAGGAAGAATATGAGAACATCAAATACATTCTTGAGACCAATCTTTTGGGCTATCTTGCTTTTACAAAAGAAGCTGTTACCAGAATGAAAAGCGATCAGAAAGGACATATTGTCAACATTGGCTCAATGAGCGCCGAAACACGTGAAAAAACCGGAACTGTATATGTAGCTACAAAGTCGGCTATAAGAGGTTTCAGTGCTGCACTTCGAAAGGAAATAAACGAACTTGGAATCAAAGTTTCGTTAATTGAGCCAGGTTCAGTAACCAGCGATATGCAGCCCGCACCGAAAGAAGAACAAAGAGAAAAAATAAAAAAAATGGAAATGCTTGAAGCCGAAGATATTGCGATGAGCGTTTTATTTTGCTTGTCACAGCCCAAACGATGTGATATTGTAAGCCTTCAGATCAGGCCTCATTTACAGGCCATTTAGAATCGTCCCTTATTATATAAAAAAACTCTCATAACTGAGAGTTTTTTTTATGAATACCTTAATTATCTAATTCTTCAATATTTCAGATTATTAGATAGAATCTGTTTTAACATTCTGATTCCCTTTTTGAGTTGACCCTTCCGTCCCTGATCCTGTAGCACCCTCACCTGTTGCTCCGGTTGTTCCGTTTTTACCATTTTGCCCCGAATTTAAAGTTGCTGACGAATCAACAGCAGGGCCAATTGTATCTAGTGACATATCTACACTGTCAGTTTCGTTTTGTTGGAACTCCGAATCACTATCAGTGTTTTTCTTACATCCAAATGCTAATGCGGTTAATAGGAACAGCATTGCAATCTTGCTTTTAAATAAAGTTTTCATATTATATCATTTTTGTTATTGCGAAAAGTAAACCACTTGTCAATCGTTTTTTTATACAATTTTCGAAATTTATTATAATAAAAGCATCTATTGCAGCATACTGGTTTTGCCAAATTATTATGAAATGTTTCAATAAAATTATATAAAGTATTGATTTTAAATAATTTGAAATTTATCTCTACTATATTTAAAAAGCTATGGAAATAATCAATCAATACTGGCAAAAAACACTTCGTGCTGCCATTACATTTTGGCCTCATCTATTATCTGCGATTATCACGCTCGCTATTGGGCTTATAATCATAAAAATTTTTCGAAAAGTAATGACGAAGCTTATTGACCGTAAGCGGTTCGATACTACATTACTTAAATTTGTAATGGATGTGCTTATATGGGTTTTTCGTGCATTACTGTTTATCAGTATTATTACCAAATTAGGTGTAGAAACCTCTGCTTTTGTAGCCGCTATTGGAGCTGCCGGTCTGGCCATTGGACTTTCACTGCAGGGATCTCTGGCAAATTTTGCCGGAGGACTATTAATTATTCTTTTTAAACCTCTCCGGGTGGGAGATTATATCGAAGCTCAGGGCGAAGCTGGTACTGTTGCAGCAATATTTATTTTTAGCACAAAAATAATTACTCCCAATAACCAGTCTATTTACATGCCTAATGGCGCCTTATCAAATGGGATAATCCGGAATTTTTCTAAAGAAATGACACGTCGTACGGACATTACACTGAGTGTCAATCACACCAGTGAATTACATCATGTTAAAAATATTATACTTGACGTGATAAAAAATGACAAAAGAATTCTCGATAATCCCGAACCATTAGTTTTGGTAAAAGACTTAACAGCAGACGCTGTGCTTTTATCGGTTCTTATGTGGACTTCTAACCCTGATTACGGATTTGTGGTTTCTGATTTTTATCAAAATATAAAAAAAGCTTTTAAAACCGAAAAAATTGATATTCCGGCATCAAGGCGGGAAATTATAATTGAAAAAGAAGTTGAAATCCTTTCAAATAGAAAACAAGAACACTAATTCATAAATCGTGATAAAGACTAAAAAACCCTGTAACCATTTTAATTAAATGACTACAGGGCTTTGTCTTTTGAATGCAAATCAGAAAATTATTCTTCATCTTCTTCAGAAGCATCAAAATTAATGGTGTTGTAAGCTGCTTCAGTCAGAATGGTATCAGCCTCTTTTTCTTCTTCTAAGGTTTGCTGCAATAAAGCTGCGGCATCTTCTTCTGCAAGAGTCAAAGCAAAAGCAGCCAATGTTCCGTATGAAGCAATTTCATAATGCTCGATTTTTTGTGATGCACTTATAATTCCGGCATCACGTACTGGTCCTTCCTGAGTTTCTTCCATAATGCTTTCACCTTCTTTAATAAGGCCTTCCATTGCGTCGCATTTTTTAGCAGCAGCTTTTTCTCCCAGCAATTCAAAAACTTTTTCAAGTCTTTCTACTTGCCCCTGTGTAACTGTTAAGTGTTCGTTTATAGCAGTAATAAGATTTTCAGAAGTTGCATTTTTAGCCATTTTTGGAAGTGCTTTAGTTAATGCTTTTTCAGCCCAGTAAATGTCTTTTAATGAATCAACAAATAGTTCTCTTAATCCTTCAGCTGCATTCGATTTTGCTTTTACTGTTTTTCCTTTTGACTGAGTTGTCTTTGCCGGAGCCTTCTTTGTGCTGGCTTTTTTTGTTTCTGCAGTTTTCATAATATTATATTTTTTAATGATTTAACTGTAACAAAAATATTCTACACACAAATGCAATTTTTACAGAATTATCATTCAGTATTACAAAATTAAACTACCTAATAAACTATAAAACAGGCATAAAAAAAATTCTATACTCTGGATTAAATTCATGTATAGATTTAAACCTATAAATAATAATCGAAATTTAGCTTATAATGAAAAATCTGTAACCTAAAATTCTAATTGTATAAAAATGGGTTAGATTCTTTGCTGAAATTTACTCTAAAACAAATACAAAATGAAAACATTTTTAAAAAACAATGGGTTATGTATCTGTTTTATACTGCTGTTTATTATCTCGTTAGCAGGACAGATATTTTTAGGTTTCAAAGAACACAATAAGGAACTTATTGAAGAAGGGGGAAAAATTACAACCCTGGGTTCTTATCTTGTATCCGGTCATTTTTATCAGTCTACTTTTGAAAATTGGGAAAGTGAATTTCTGCAAATGGCACTTTTTGTTTTAATGACCATATTTCTTAAACAAAAAGGATCTTCAGAATCAAAAAAACTGGATGAACCGGAAGAAGTCGATCGCGAACCGGATCCAAACAGAAAAGATGCTCCGTGGCCTGTGAAAAAAGGCGGCTTCATATTAAAGATTTACAAACATTCGCTCACCATCGTTTTATTTTTGTTATTTCTGATTTCATTTGTCATCCACTTTTACGGAAGTTTGAAAGATGAAAATGAAAAACTTCTTTTGGAAGGAAAACCATTAGAAACCGTTTCCTCCTACATTGGAAACTCAAGATTCTGGTTTGAATCGTTTCAAAACTGGCAAAGCGAATTCCTTTCTGTTTTTGCCATTGTAATGCTGTCAATCTATTTCCGTCAAATAGGTTCATCACAATCGAAACCAGTTGATGCACCGCATATGGAGACTGGTGATTAAAAACTAAATAACACCAAAAAGTCTATTTTAAATGCATAAAATAGACTTTTATAAAATTGAAAATACAATCAATATTTAAGGAGTTGTTCCGATTGAATCTCTACGCTGTGTATTCGTATTTGTATTTCCCTTCGATTTTACGGTTTTCCCTTTTCTTTGATCAGTGCCCTGTCTGCTGACTGTATCCGTTTTTCTTGTATTAGTACTTTTTTTAGTAGTGTGTTTACTGTGAACAGTATCCGTACTCTGTCTTTTCTTTGCAGGAGCTTCCTGCGCTGATGCAATCCCAAAACATAGGGCCATACAAAAGCTTGCAATTAAATTTCTCATAATTTCATCTTTAATTAATAATCTGATTTTCAAAACAATACTTTTTGTTTTATTACAAATGTTACCGTTTTAAACCTCAATTATTTATACCAAAAGACATTAAGTTTATAGGATTACCATACTCATAGCAAATGAATCGTCATAATTTAACAAAACAATTCTTAGATGGAATTCCATATTAATTAGTGTTTTACTCTTATCTGCAGATTGTTATGGCAATTGTGCAATAATGAAAAGTAATTCTATAAAAATGACATTTTTTCAGAAATTAAATTTGGAATAATGAACGACATCAGCCTTAACTATCTATTAATCTGATGGTAAGTTGGACTTTCAATAAAAAAGGAACGAATTAACAAATAAGAAACTTTATGAAAAATTTTCAAGATGACAAGCAACGTGACTTATCGATTAACAAATCAGATGGCACGAATAAGGTTTTAACTACTAATCAGGGCATTCAGATCAATGATGACAACAATACACTGAAAGCAGGTGAAAGAGGACCTAGCCTCTTAGAGGATTTTATCTTCAGAGAAAAAATGACCCACTTTGACCACGAAAGAATTCCTGAAAGGGTTGTTCACGCCCGCGGATCAGGAGCGCACGGTTTTTTTGAAGTAACCAATCCAATTCCGGAATTAACAAAAGCAGGTTTTTTACAGGAAAAAGGTCAGATTACACCGGTCTTTACCCGATTCTCTACTGTTGCAGGTTCTCGCGGATCAACAGATCTTGCCAGAGATGTAAGGGGTTTTGCGGTTAAATTTTATACCCAGGAAGGAGTTTACGATTTAGTAGGCAATAATATTCCTGTATTTTTTATTCAGGACGCAAATAAATTTCCGGACCTTGTTCATGCTGTAAAACCGGAACAAGATAATGAAATGCCGCAGGCTGCTTCTGCACACGATACCTTTTGGGATTTCATTTCGCTAATGCCCGAATCGATGCATATGATTATGTGGACCATGTCTGACCGTGCAATTCCAAGAAGCTATCGCATGATGGAAGGTTTTGGGGTTCATACCTTTAGACTGGTAAATGCCCAGGAAGAATCTGTATTTGTAAAATTTCACTGGAAACCCAAATTAGGAACTCACGCCGTTGCCTGGGATGAAGCTCAGAAAATCTCAGGTAAAAACCCTGATTTTCACAGAGAAGATTTATGGGAAGCCATTGAAATGGGGAATTTCCCTGAATGGGAATTAGGCATACAGATAATACCTGCTGAAGATGAAGAAAAATACGAATTTGATTTGCTTGACCCTACAAAAATTGTTCCTGAGGAATCAGTACCCGTTACCATAATTGGAAGAATGGTTCTGAACAAAAATCCTGACAACTTCTTTTCAGAAACAGAACAAATTGCTTTCCATCCCGGACATGTGGTTCCCGGAATAGATTTTAGTAATGATCCTTTACTACAAGGAAGACTATTTTCATACACTGACACCCAGCTTACAAGATTAGGAGGACCGAATTTTCATGAAATTCCAATTAACAGAAGCATAGCTCCGGTTCATAACAATCAGCGTGACGGTTTTATGCGTCAGGAAATCAACAAAGGACGTGTCAATTATCATCCGAATTCTCTTGGAGGCGGCTGTCCTTATCAGCAGCAAATTGCCAATGGCGGATTTTCAAGCTTTAACGAGCGTATAGAAGCACATAAAGTGCGCGAAAGAAGTGAAAGTTTTGCGGATCATTTTGGTCAGGCAAAATTGTTCTTTAACAGCCAGACACCTGAAGAAAAGAGTCATATCGTTAAAGCACTTCGCTTCGAGTTAGGCAAGGTAAAGACAACAGCTATTAGAGTAAGAATGCTGGGATTGTTGTCTCAGGTTGATACTGAACTTGCCGAAAAAGTAGCTTTAGGACTTGGTGCAACTGTACCACCGATATTAGAAAAGCCAATAAATAAAGGGGTATCTCCGGAAACAGAAGAAGCAGGAACCCAGGAACCAAGAACGACAGAGCAATCCGTTACTTCTTCTGAGGCATTAAGCATGGTTAAAAACCCAACAAATAAGCCTACAATCGAATCCAGAAAAGTTGCAATCCTTGTATCTGACGGAGTTTCTGAGGCAGCTGTTCAAAATATCAAGACTGCCTTAAAAAAACAAGGTGCTAAAGGATGTGTAATTGCACCGCATTTAGGATCCGTTCTTACTGATTCTGATGGCGCCCTTGCTGCCGAATATAGTTTCCTTACTGCATCATCAGTATTATTTGATGCCGTTTATGTACCACACGGAATAGGTTTAAACGTGATTGCGGAAAATGATGATGCATTAGAATACCTTAACGACGCCTACAAACATTGTAAAGTAATCGCTGCCGATGGAGATGCTGCTGATATTATCAGTGCCGCCCCTTTTGCTTCAAAAATTACAAATGATGATAGCGGGATTATCATCACTAACGAAGTGGCTTCTGAGTCTTTTGCGCAGGAATTTATCGCTGCAATGGCTAAACACCGTTTCTGGCAGCGTGAGCCAAACTTATACATTTAATTTCAAAAAAGAAAAACATGAAAAATTCAGAAAAACAAAATCAGACAAACGCCAGTCAGGCAAAAGTAACCCAGACTAAAACGATAAAAGAAAACGCAAAAATAAATATGGTTGAGCCTTCATCTGATGCAGCAACAGAATTAAAAGAACTGTTTATTGACAGCTTAAAAGACATTTACTGGGCAGAAAATGCGTTGGTCGCCGCTTTGCCTAAAATGGCTGCGAATGCTACTAATCCCGGTCTTGCAGGAGCAATTTTAGAGCATATAGCCTTAACGCAGCTTCAGGTTGAAAGACTCAATCAGGTTTTTGAGCTTCTGGGTGAAAAAGCCGAAGGCAAAAAATGTGAAGCTTTAGCTGGCTTATTAAAAGAAGGAGATTCGATATTACTGGAAACTACGCCGGGACCAGTAAGAGATGCAGGAATCATTGCTGCCTCGCAAAAGATTGAACATTATGAAATTGCAACTTATGGAACTTTAGTAGCATTCGCAAAAGCAATAGGCGAAAACGATGCTGCAAAATTATTAACGCAAACTCTTGCCGAAGAAAAAGAAGCAGACTGCATCCTGAATGATGTTGCTCTAAACGCGGTGAATACTGTAGCTGCTGAAATAATATAAAAAAAACTGTTTTTTGTTACTTTTTTATTTTATTTGGGAAAAACGCCCGTGTTATGCACGGGTGTTTTTTTGCTTTTGGTACTACTTAAAAAGTTTAGGATATTTTCGAGTTTCAGTAGACGTTTTATCTAGTAGCTATTGTATAAGATCAATAACAGATAATATAAAAAATGTACCTTATCAATAATTATATTAGAGGTTCAAAATAATAAAACGCATGAACACAATTGATAAAATACTCCAAAGCACAGCATGCCGGCAATATCCGCTTCCGGAAAAAAAATGGAAGTATTTCCAGGAATGGCACAATACTATGTTTTTTCATTGGGAAGTTCCGGTCTTTTTTTTAGAAGAGTATATTCCTGAAGGCCTTAAGCTTGACGTATTCAATAATATGGCCTGGGTATCCCTTGTGTCTTTTGAAGTAAAGAATATGAGACTGAGAAATCTTCCTTCTTTACCGTTTATATCCCAATTTCATGAAATCAATATCAGAACATATGTTATCAAAGATAATAAGCCCGGAATTTATTTATTTTCAATCGAAACAGATAAACTAATTGAGGTTGTACTTACCAGAGCATTTATAGGGCTTCCTTATCAAAAAGCTGAAATAAAAACTTCTCCAAATCGTCTTCTCTCTAAAAACAAACCTCAACATCAGTATGTAGATATTACAATTGGGAAAAACAGACCTTTAACCGAAGAAAAAACTTCTCTGGATTTTTGGCTTACTGAAAGACATGCCTTATACGAAAACTGCGGGGAATCGATGTGCCGGTTTGACATCCACCATAAAGAATGGAATCTTAAAAATTTAGATGCAACCATAAATAATATTGAATACAAAGTCGGCAAATACATCCTGAGTACTTTTCCTGATAAGGTTCAATATGCCGAAAAAATTGACGTTTTATTATGGGGAAAAGAAAAAAGCAAACATTCCTGATCCGAGAATTGCTCCGGTCAGTTAAATTCATACTCTGATTAAAAAAATTAAAGTCAAAACCTTTAAACATGCACGTTTAAAGGTTTTTTCTTTTTAGTTTTGCATTCAAAAAAGAACAAACAAACCAATCTTCAAATTGTAGAGATAAAAAACTAAATCTGATCTTCTAATTTATTGTAAAGTTCTAACCCAAATTATTATATTTATACATTCTACTTTATCAAAATGAAAAACATAGAACTTCCAATACCTCACAATGAAGCAGAACGTTTAGCTGCATTAAAACGTTATAATATCCTTGATACGCTTCCTGATACTGCTTTTGATGATGCAACAAAACTTGTTTCCTATATATGTGGCGTACCAATCGCACATATTTCATTCATAGATGAGAGCAGACAATGGTTCAAATCTGAAGTTGGTATAGGAGTATCAGAAGTGCCGCGCGAAATTAGTTTTTGCCAGTACACGATTATGGACACCAAAATGGTTGAAATCCAGGATACTCTTTTGAACGATCGGTTTAAAGATGATGCGAATGTTACAGGAGGATTTAAAGTACGATTTTATGCCGGTATTCCACTGACAACACCAGATGGTTATAATATAGGAACACTTTGCGCAATAGATCATGTTACCAAGGAACTTAACGAAAATCAGAAAAATGCGTTGTCGATTGTTGCGAAACACGTGATAAATCAATTGGAATTAACGACAAAAAACATAGAGCTCAACACTCAGAAAAAAATTGCACAACGTGCCGTATTGGCTAAAGACAGCTTTTTAGCAAATATGAGTCATGAAATCAGGACACCTCTGAATGCCATAATTGGTTTTACGGATCTTTTATCGCAAACAAAATTAGATTCTACGCAAAGGGACTATATTGATAGTGTACAAATTGCAGGAGAGAATTTACTGTTGATTATTAATGATATTCTGGATCTTTCCAAAATCGAATCGGGCAATCTGAATATTGATGCTCAGCCTTTCAATTTAAAAAAGACACTTAAGCATGTCTATAATTTACTAAAGGTTAAAGTTCCGGCAGATGTTGAATTCAATCTGTTTCTGGATGCAGAATTACCGGAGACTGTAATAGGCGATCAGGGAAGATTAAACCAAATACTGGTTAACCTTACCGGTAACTCCCTTAAGTTTACCCAGGAAGGAGAAGTTACAGTATCGGTAAAAAAAGTTGATGAAACTGAAGACCATTATTCACTCAGATTCTCCGTTAAAGATACCGGAATCGGCATCCCGGAGGACAAGCTCAACACTATATTTGAACGATTTACACAGGCAGAAGAAAGTACGACAAGAAGGTTTGGCGGAACCGGACTCGGACTCAGCATTGTTAAACAGCTGATAGAGCTACAAGATTCTGAAATTCATGTAAAAAGCAAACCAGGGCGCGGTTCAGAATTTTTCTTCGTACTTACTTATAAAAAAGCAGATCATATTGAAACAGAAAATGAAACACTACAGAAGGAAGATCTGGGTAAATTAAAAATCCTTCTATGTGAAGACAATGCTTTAAACCAGAAACTGGCAAAGAATGTGATTCATAATTTTGGTTTTGAATTAGACATTGCTGAAAATGGTCAGGAAGGAATTGATCTGTTATCAAAAAACCAATATGATTTAGTATTGATGGACCTTCAGATGCCTGTGAAAGACGGGTACCAAACAACAGAATACATTAGAAACGAAATGAATTTAAACATTCCTATTATAGCCATGACCGCACATTCCCTTGTAGGTGAACAGGAACGCTGTTACGATGTCGGAATGGATGCTTATGTACCTAAACCTTTTAAGCAGGCTATGCTTTTAGAGACCATAAAAACAGTTCTCAACAAAGACATTAAGCATTCTGTAAAGAGAAAGGTCAATCTGTCATTTTTAGATGAAATATCTGGTGGTAATCCTGACTTTAAGCAAGAAATGATAGATCTGTTTATACAAAAAATTCCAAATGAAGTAGCTCAGCTGGAAGAAGCATTTAGTACTAACAACACAGATGCAGTAAAAAAACTGACACATAATATGAAATCCAGTTTTGATATTTTCATGCTCGAAGATCTTTCAAATTACTTGTCTGTTATTGAAAAAGAAGCGAATGCCGGAGAATTTACTACTGAAAGTGCTGACAGAATGAATATCTTACATTGTGGAATTACAGAAGTAGTTAAAATCCTAAAGGAGTTATGATAAAAGATAAATATGCTATAGCTCTACAATATCTCCTGATTTTATAAAATAAGTTTGATTCAAGACAAATATTTAAAACAATGAAAATAGTTTTATCTGAAGATAATGAAATCCTGCGCAAATCTCTATCTTTTTTTTTAACATCTAAAGGATTTAGTGTTGACCAGTTCTCTGATGGTCAGGAGGCGCTTGAAGCTATTAAACAAAATAGTTATGACTTAATTCTGACTGATATCAATATGCCTGGCATAAGCGGAATGGAAATTACGCAATATGTAAGAAAAAATATTAGCCCTGACATTCCGATTATTATATTTACTTCTTCTGGTGTAGAACAGACAGAATTAGATTCTTTTGACATTGGTGCCAATGAATTCATTGCCAAACCAATTAGTCCTGCTGTACTTTTAATCAGAATTAATAAATTACTTAATATACGTTTATAAAAATTAATGTAGTGAATATCTGGGAACTTTATAAAAACAGCAACTGGGTAGAACCTTTTCTAATGGGTTCAATCTGCTTATTTGTAGGGATATCAGCTGTTTTGTACTTATTAATTATTGAAAGCCGGAACAGAAAAATAAAACAGGAAAAACTCAGAAATGATTATGAACAAATCATTGTAGAATTGATGTATTCAGTTGTTTTCATGGACACTCCTTTTTCTTCTGTAAAAGAAGATCCAAATTATGTGATGTTTTTTAAGAATGCTTATTTCAGGGAAGTACTAAATGAATCGGTTATCAATCTTCATAAAAATTACGATGGTGTTTATGCTTTAAAACTGGAACAATTTTACAAAGAATCCGAATTAATAAACAGCTCTTTTAAAAAACTTAAAAACCATAAATGGGAAGTAAAGTGCAAAGGAATTACGGAATTGGCTGAAATGAATATTACTGACGCTTCTGATAAAATCATCAGCCTTTCCAAATCCAAAAACAAAGTCTTAAAAATTACTGCCATTAATGCGGCTATCAGACTTGAAGGAATAAATGGAATAATACACCTTACAGAGCATCCTTATCCTATTGATGACTGGACTCAGTTAAATATTATAAATGCTTTCAAAAAACATGATATTGGCGATACACAGGGTGTCGAATACCTGCTTGAGTCAAAAAACACAACAGTTGTCGCACTTGGGTTAAAACTTATCAAAGAACTTAAGCTTACGCAAAAGCTCCATCATGTAGAACAATTGACAGAAAGGGCTCCAAATATTTTAATACAGTATGAAGCACAAAGTGTATTAAAGGCACTAACAGTAAATCTTATCAGCGAATGACTTTTTTTAATAGTGAAACAACATGGTTTTTGGATGTTTATATACTCCTCATTCTTGGATATGCCATCCTGATCATGTCGTCTTATCTTATATTAGCCTACCTTTCTACAAAAGCGCTAAGAAGCTATCTTAAAAAGAATAGTTTTGTAGATTATGAAGTACTGCTTACCAGTGAATTTGCACCTAAACTTTCCTTAATTGCCCCTGCGTACAATGAAGGTTTTACTATTGAAGAAAACGTAAAATCATTACTTTCTTTAAACTATAATAATTATCAGGTAATTGTAGTAAATGACGGCAGCAAAGACAATTCGATGGAAATCCTCATTAACACCTATAATCTTGTCCTGACGGAACTTAAGTACGATTCAAAAATCGAAACCAAAAAGGTTAGAGGAATATATATTTCCCAAAATGCTGCATTTAAAAAACTGATTGTTGTTGACAAAGAAAATGGAGGAAAAGCTGATGCTTTAAACGTAGGGCTCAATATTGCACAAAATCCTTACGTAGTATGTATCGATGTTGATTGTATTTTAGACAAAGACTCCTTATTAAAATTAGCAAAACCTTTTTTAGAATCTCATGGGAAGCGTATTATTGCTACAGGTGGCGTTGTAAGGATAGCGAACCAGTGTGTGATCAGAAATGGCCGTTTGGTAGAAGTACACATCCCTGATGTTATGTTACCAAGAATACAGGTTTTAGAATATCTCAGGGCTTTTCTTTTAGGAAGGATGGCCTGGGGCAGACTCGACGGACTATTGCTTATCAGCGGGGCATTTGGTGCATTTGACAAGGAAATAGCACTTCTATCAGGAGGTTACGATACTAAAACGGTAGGTGAAGACATGGAGCTTGTAGTAAGAATGCGACGTTATATGGTTGAAAATAAATTACCCTACTCTGTTAGTTATATACCTGACCCACTCTGCTGGACAGAAGCTCCTGAAGATTTCAAAATATTCAAAAAACAGCGCAGCCGCTGGATGAGGGGCACCATTGAGACACTTACAATTCACAAAAAAATGTTCCTAAACCCTAAGTATAAACTTCTGGGTATAGTTAGTATCCCTTACTGGACATTCTTTGAATTTCTGGCTCCGGCAATAGAATTTATTGGGCTGCTTATTACCCTTATATTTATATTTTTCGGGTTCATTAACTGGCATTTCTTCCTTTTACTGGTCCTTTTTGTTTATACATTTGCTGTATTCTTTTCAGTTATAGCCTTGTTTAGTGAAGAGTATACCTATCACAAATATCCAAAACAGGCTGATTTTTTCAAGCTTCTGCTGGCTGCCTTTATAGAACCCTTGTACTTTCATCCACTTACGGTATATGCTGCCTTAGTGGGGTATAAAGAAAAAGTCATGGGGACCAAAGGCTGGGGTGAAATGACCCGAAAAGGTTTTACAAAGAAAGAATAATTCATATAGTCTGGTCCGGGCTTTTTGCTCTCAGGCATTAAAAAACTTTTTTTGTATTTTTGTAGTATACAAAATCCCATTACATGAAACGTTCCGGAACAGCAGATCTTCCATTACATTATGGACATGTACCTTTATGGCTTGCCGAACGTATGTCGAAACTTGGCCTTGCCATTGTTGAAACTATTGCGATGGAATTTTCTACTTCAGAAGTGATCAGTAAGCTGAGTAATCCTTTCTGGTTTCAGAGTTTTGGTGCCGTTATGGGAATGGACTGGCACTCATCAGGAATTACAACTTCTGTACTTGGTGCTTTAAAAAAATCCGTAAATCCACATTCAAAAGAACTGGGCATTTATATCTGCGGAGGCAAAGGAAAACATTCTATGCTTACTCCTAATGAACTTTTATTTGTTGGTGAAAAAACAGGACTTGACGGCAATAATCTTGCAAATTGCAGCAAACTAACTGCCAAAGTTGACAATACAGCTATCCAGGATGGTTTTCAATTATACCAACATAATTTTATTGTAGACAACAAAGGACAATGGGCTGTTATACAGCAAGGAATGAATCCGAACTCTAAAACAGCCAGAAGATATCACTGGCATTCGCAGGAACTGAAATCTTTTATAAATGAACCTCATACGTTCATATATGGCGAAAACCAAGGTTCTATTTTAAATCTTACAGCAAATAGTGCTGTAAAATCCAGAGAAGGGATTTTAGAACTTTCGAAAGAATCCCCAACAAAAATCATGAAAGAAATGCAGCATCTTGCAATGCCTGCACATCATGATGTCAGAATGGAAAATGTCAATATGAAAAGACTTGGTGCAATGTTATGGGCAACACATGAAAATAATCCTGAAGATTTTGAAGAACTACTGCTTTTAAAAGGAATGGGACCAAGAGCTTTGCAATCACTGGCCCTGATAAGTGAAGTAATTTACGGCACCCCAACCCGATTTGAAGACCCTGCACGATTTTCATTTGCTCACGGTGGTAAAGACGGACATCCCTTTCCAGTACCTGTAAAAATCTATGATGAAACAATTGACACTTTGCAAAGAGCCATTAACCGAGCTAAAATAGGTAATAGTGATAAAATAGAAGCCATTAAAAAATTGTCTGAAATCTCAAGAAAAGCCGAGGAGAGTTTTACACCCAATTCTAACTTTGATGCACTGATTCAAAAAGAACGGAATGAATCTTATAAATATGGAGGAAAAACTGTTTTTGGCGATGCAAAACCTCCCAAAAACAAGCCCATAAATCCCAGTAATCAACTGGAATTATTTTAGGTTGGTTCAAATCTGGAATAAATACTATCCAAAGATTTCAAATTATTGGCTCATAATTATATAAATGCAGATTTCAATCTTATAAAAAGAAATGTACTAATTTATCTAATTTTATTGACATATATATCTAACACTAAAACTGTTATCCTGAAAAAGCAGTTTAATGATTCAGCCAAAAACAATTAAACATCAAAAGTCATGGTCGAGAAAAATTATGATCCGGATAACGATAATTGTCCGGAAAAAGACACGATAGAAAATCTTTATTCAAAAATACACTCTGAGAAAAATAAAAACACCCAGACTGTTGAAGAATTTATAGATGATAGTCCAAACCGGATTTCAAAAAGAGAGAATTCGAATAATACCGATTCTGATTATTATGAAAAACGCAGTAATTAAAAAAAGGCATACATTTACAATGTATGCCTTTTATAATTTATACAATAAGCATTTATTTTATAGCCCCAATAATATCGTATTTCGTAATAATATGATGATTCCCATTTCCTAAATCTACTAAAACGGCATCATTTTCTTTCGTGAACAGTTTTGACACATCTTCAATTGAAGTGCCTAACCTAACAATTGGAAAAGGTTTTCCCATCACTTCCTTGATCGGTTTTTCGGCTACATTTTTATCAGCCACATAACTTCTGAACAAATCGGTTTCATCAACAGAACCGACAAATCCATTAATATCGACTACCGGAATTTGTGAAATTTTATATTTACGCATACGTTCAATAGCATGCGAAACCAATTCTTCGGTACGAACGACAATCAATTCTTTGTCTATATGATCTTTAATAACATCTTCTGCTTTTGTAACATTTTCATCGAGAAAACCTCGTTCACGCATCCAGTCATCATTAAACATTTTACCTACATAACGACTTCCGGAATCATGAAATAAAACTACCACAACATCATCCGGTTTAAAATGTTCTTTTAGCTGCAACAATCCTTTTATGCATGCTCCTGCAGAATTCCCAACAAAAATGGCTTCCTCAAGAGCAATTTTTCTTGTATAAACAGCCGCATCCTTATCAGTTACTTTTGTAAATCCGTCAATCAGTGAGAAGTCAACATTTTTAGGTAAAATATCTTCCCCGATACCTTCTGTGATATAGGAATAGATTTCGTTTTCATCAAAGATACCGGTTTCGTGGTATTTTTTAAAAACGGAACCATACGTATCAATTCCCCAGATTTTAATATTCGGATTTTTCTCTTTTAAATATTTCCCAACACCCGAAATAGTTCCACCTGTTCCTACTCCCACAACAAAATGAGTGATTTTTCCATCTGTCTGTTTCCAGATTTCAGGTCCTGTCTGTTCGTAATGCGCAAGAGTATTGGATAAATTATCGTATTGGTTTACATACCACGAATTTGGCGTTTCTTCAGCCAGACGCTTTGAAACCGAATAATACGATCTTGGATCTGCGGGGTCGACATTTGTGGGACAAACAACTACTTTGGCACCAACAGCACGCAAAATATCCATTTTTTCCTTCGACTGTTTGTCTGATATTACACAAATTAGCTTATACCCTTTTATTATAGCAACAAGTGCCAATCCCATACCGGTATTTCCAGAGGTACCTTCAATTATGGTTCCGCCCGGTTTTAAACGGCCATCAGCCTCAGCATCTTCAACCATTTTCACAGCCATTCTGTCTTTCACAGAATTTCCGGGATTAAAAGTTTCGACTTTTGCTAATACCAAAGCATCAATTTCAGCAACAACTTTATTAAGTTTCACTAATGGTGTGTTGCCTATGGTTCCTAAAATATTATTTGAAAAGTCCATCTCTATATAAGTTTAATTTTTTGTTTTAAGATAAAACAAAGTTCGTTTTATTGAAAGAAATTCCAAACCAGACCAAACCGGATAGTGAAATCACGATATGGGTTATTTGGAGCTGAATAATAATTGCTTTCTCCAAAAGCAGCATTAAAATGTTCTGCTTTTAAATAAATTCTCGTCTGGCGAATTCTACCATTCAGGAAAAAATCAAAAGTTGGGTAACCTCCTATTTTTTCAGTTTCCTGAACAAAAAATTCTCCTACTACAGGGTTGTAATCATTTCCATAATACTTTGTAAAGTAATTAAAGATGATTCCGGTTTGGATATAAAGCGCTTTTTTAAACAAATGAGTTGAATAATAAAACGTGTTTCTGGTTACAAAATCAGGCACATTCAAAATCGCCTGAGACTGATCTACTTTTTGGTACAATAATGTATTATCTAATCCAAAAGCCCCGAATTTAAATTCTCTGTTTGCTTTTATTTCTAAATAATTAATAGCACTCCCGTATTGTGCTGGTTTTATAATTTGGGTATTCACAGCCTTTTGAGCATCTGTTGATTTATCTTCAAAATACAAATGGTCATTTAAAACCCTGTAGCTGGCCTCTGCATTTAGCCATGGAGTGTATATCTTGGCACTAAGCAAATTGATTTTTTCATTCTTAAAATCATTAAACCAATTGTATTCTATATAACTGCTTTGATAGAGATTATAGTTGTTATTAGGCAGTTTGCTAATGTTTCTGTAACGGAAATCAAATTGAATTTTTTCATTTAAATTGTACCTCAGCTTCGCATCTAAATCAGAAATAGCTTCTTTTGTAATGGATCTTGAGAACAAAAATCTTCCATTCCATTTATTCTTCTGATATTCATATTGCGCTCCTATACTATTGATTTCCCTGAATAAATTGTCGGGAATGTAATTATCTTCATCAATTACAATAATTCTTTCGTATTTATAATTTGACCTGTAATCATCAATAAAGAAATTAAATTTTCCCAGCAATGAATTCTCATATGCAACCCCAACCCTATTATACAATTTTTCGAAATGCGTCTGGTCTTTAAGATTACTGGTCACATACGACTCCCCAAATCGCTGTACAGATGTGCTTCCTACTGTTGACAAAACTGTTGGCTGTTTATATTCGAAAAATTTATTTTCAAAATTAAACTGATGTGTTATATATAAATTATTGTTTGCATTTTTAGGATTTATCCTGAAGGCATGATCAAAAAAGAGTCTTTTTCCTTTTAGGAAAGATTCAGCATCTGTCAGATACACTTCCAATCGCTGGCGATTAGTAAAATTCGGATCTCCGCTTTCAAAATCCTCAGGTGTTGTGATTCCGCCGTTTTCTTCATTTAAAACATCCTGATAAGTATAATGGGCATATAAGACATAACGCTTTTCCGTTGTATTATAACTTGCCCCAATTCTAAAATTACCAATACTGGTTAACTGGTTAATATATTTCCCTTCAGAACGCAAACCTCTGTAGGCGGCAAAAAAGTTAAGGTTTTTTGATGTGTTCAGCGTAATAAACGAGTCAACGTTTTGTCCCTTCCCAATGGATGTATTAAAAAATAATTCAGTCAATGGTGTTGCTACATGGTAATAGTGAATCTCACTAGCATCCATAAAATTAAAATGTTTTCCCTGGAAACCAATGTCCGGATAAGGAGAAAAATCAGTCAGGCTATATTGCAACGTATTGTAGGTTTGCCCAATATTAGAAAAAGGCAAAAGCCCAAAGTTATCCCTTCTAAGGTAATTTTGTCTGTAGGCACTTTTTAAAGTTAAAGAAGTATCCACAATTGTGGTATCGTGTTCTAAAGTAACGATTTGATATTGATCAATTTTAGCTACAAGTGCTTTTTTCTTTTTTACAGTATCCGTAATACTGGAATATTGAGAATTCATATCTAAACTCTTTTTAGGAGTTACTTCCTGAGAAAATAATAAAGAAGGCAGAACTAATAGATATAGAAAAAAAAGTATTCTCATTTGATAGCGTATGTATGTGTAATGATTTTCGATAAAATTGCTAAAGCAAAGGTAAATTATAAATATGTATAAATAAAAAAACGCATCAATTTATGCAACTGCTTTATCAAACAGAATGAGAACGTATATTTTTACAGAAAATTTTACAATATTTGTGTTTTAAAAATTAAAGAATGCTTCAGAAAAATTTTTCAGGATATGTCTTCGAAACCGGAACCGATGAAGCCGGCCGTGGATGCCTTGCCGGACCCGTAACTGCTGCAGCTGTAATTTTACCTGCTGATTTTGAGCACTCGTTCTTAAATGACAGTAAACAACTCTCAGAAAAAATAAGGGAATCTTTAAAACCTATAATTGAAGAAAACGCTATTTGTTTTGCCGTAACGCATTTACATCCCGATGAAATTGACGAAATCAATATCCTGAATGCTTCGATGAAAGGAATGCAGGAATGCATCCTTAAATTAAACCAGGTACCTGAATTTATTATTGTAGACGGAAACCGTTCACTGAATGCAAAATTGGGCCTGAAAAATACTTTTGGAAGACAATTCTCTGCTACTGAAATTGAGTTATTAAAATCAATACCGAATCAAAGCATTATAAAAGGTGATTCAAAATTTCTGAGTATCGCCGCAGCTTCTGTACTGGCAAAAACGTATCGTGATGAATTCATGAACAAAATTCACAAAGAATTCCCGATGTACAACTGGAAACAAAATAAAGGCTATCCTACCAAAGAACATCGTGAAGCCATTAAAAAATATGGTACTACCAAATATCACCGAATGAGTTTCAGGCTCCTGCCCGAACAATTAGAACTCGATTTTTTTGAGCATTAAAAAAGGCTTATCAACCGACAAGCCTTATTTACTAAAAATCTATTAACTAAAACTGAAATTTATATCCAAAATCCGGTGAAAAACCAATTTGATCTTTTTGATTTATACTATTCGTCAGCCTGTTATATTCCATTGTGAAAATATTAGTGTGATTGGTAATATTTTGAAGATCAATATAAAACTGATGAAACCTTTTCTTCTTTTTACTGTTGAATTTGATTCCAAATTTCACATCCAGCCTTAAATATGAATCATATTGTTTGCCAAAAGCATTGGCATCATCCCTGATTTCATAACCGGCATCATTTGAAGCCTGCAAATCAACCGGAGTATAATAACGGCCTCCTGCTGTGGTAAACTTTGTATCGATCGAAAAGACATTCTTCTTTGCCTTTCCGATTTTAAATTCTTTTCCTCCCAAAAGATTAACCACATAGCCGTTATTAAAAGGCGAATTTCGTTCGATTCCGTCACTACCTTTATATTTACTTTCAAAAAGTGAGGTGGTAAATAAAGTATAATACCCTTCACTGAAGAATTTTTCAACCGTAAACTCAATTCCCTGATTATGTCCTTTCCCTTTGCTCACCAATGATGTTTTATCTATCGAATAACCAAAGTTGGCACCTTCTGTTAAAGTTGAATAACTGCCTGGAAACGATTCTACACCTGCCTTGCTGATATCCTGATAATAAACTTCTACTTTTCCTCTCCATTTTTTAGAGAATCGTACATCATATCCCAAAACATAATGCTGACTCTGTACTAAATCCAGATTTTTGTTCGTCTGAACCGGATTTCCGTTTACAAATTCATTCAGGAACAAAATAGGAGCCGCTACACTCTGATGATGCAAACCATATCCGAAATTGACAGAATTGGATGAATTGAAAGCATAGGTTAAAGCCGTTCTGGGCTCAAAAACAAATTGCTCATTTATAGAGAAATACTGCCCGTGAATCCCTGCATTAAAAGTTAATTTTTCGGTTAATCGAAATTGCCCCTGCGCAAATGGCTGTACAATATTGTAATTCCCGTCAAGATCCACTATCTGTACTAAATCTGCGTAACCGTCGCCATCAGCATCATCTTGTCTGTCCCTGTCTTTAACATTAGCGTTAAGAGTATAATTTTCAAACAGTAATCCCGCTCTTATTGTCGTTTTTTTGCTGAGTTTAGAATTGAACAAAGTAGAAAATGTGAATCTGTTTTCGGTATTATCAACATCTGAAAACCTCAGTTTATTTTCATCAGGTGTACCAAAATCGTAATAACGGTCATTTTTATAGGTGTTTCCGGAATTAGAATATCCGAGAATTGTTTTTAATGACGAATTGCTTCCGATAGCCAGATTATGTTTCAAACCAACAGAACCAAACAGGGAGGTTACATAGCCGTCTTCGTCCTGAGCAGCAAAAGGATCTTCTTTGTCTATGTCTTTTCCTAAGAAATCAATATCCGAAGTTCCGTAAATTCCAAAAATTGAAAAATTACCTATTTTGCTTTTCCCAAAATCAACATTAAAACTAACATCGCTGTAATTAGGCTGTGCATCTGTTCCGGCCAAACCTGTTACCCCTACAAAACCATATCGTGCTGATGCTACAAACGACCCGCCTTTTTTGCCAAGCGGCCCCTCTGCCATAAATTCTAATCCGGGATAAGCTCCGGCACTGATCATGTATTCGTACTCATCCGGATTTCCTTTTCTGAAACCTAAGTCAAAAACCCCTGCAATGGCGTTCCCATATTCAGCAGGGAAAGCAGATGTCATAAAATCAGAATTAGCCAGAAGATTTGGATTCAAAGCAGAAACAGGTCCTCCGGTAGTTCCCAAAGTCGCAAAGTGATTCGGATTTGGAACAGGCATTCCTTCAATTCGCCATAACATCCCTGAAGGCGAATTCCCACGTACTACAATATCATTTCGGCTGTCATCACCTGTTGAAACACCGGCGAAATTCGAAACAAGTCTCGCCACATCACTTCTTCCGCCGGAAAATCTTGTAACTTCCTCGGGACTGAATTGTTTTGTAGAAACGATTGCCATTTTATTAATCGCTTTCGCTTTATTGGATCCTGCAGTAACTACAATTTCATCTAACGTATTGAACTGTTCGGTCAACGGGATGGTGAGCAGATTGTCCTTTCCGGTGGTAATATCAAGATCAGAAACCGATGTACTTTCATATCCTGTAAGGCTTATAGAAATACTTTGTCTCCCCAGAGGAATTCCGGATAGCTTAAAATTACCCTCTTCATCAGATGTGGTTTGATTTTCATCATTCCCTATGAGCATTATAACCGCTCCGGAAATTGGTTTTTCAGATTGTTTATCAATTATTTTTCCTTTAACAACTCCTGTCTGGGCAAAAGAAGTCAAGCCAAGGAGACTTAAAATAATTAAAAATATTTTTTTCATTTTTTACTTTGCTTTATTGATTATAAAGGCAAAAGTAAATCGCTGAAAATTCTTAAAAATTGACCAAAGTTAAGATTTACTATTTAATGTGAGACGGGTTCTTAATCGGCTTAGACTTTCCGGTTTGATTCCTAAATAACTTGCAACGTATTTAAGAGGAACCCTCTCCATTACCTTAGGCCTGTCTTTGATAAAACGAAGATATCTTTCTTCAATTGAAAATGTTGACATTGCTTTATTTCTGGTAGTCAATCCCCTGATACTTCTTTCCATCATATTAGGCAAAAACATGCTAAAAACAGGATAATCACGGATTAACTTATCCAGATCATGTTTATAAAGAAAATACATCTCACAATCTTCGAGAGTTTCAATATATAATAAAGAAGGCTTTCCGTTTAAAAAACTATCGATATCGGCATACCAGCTGTTTTCAAAGAAAAAATTTCCTGTAGATTCTACCCCATCTTCCAGGTAGTAATAGCGAATACACCCTTCAATTATAAAAACACCAAAATTACAAACATCACCTTCAAGCAAAAGATGTTGTTTCTTTTTTACTTTTTTTAGTATCAAAGCATCTAAAAAAGCCTGATTTTCAGCCTCATTACATTCTATAAATCGTGATAAATCTGTTAGTATACTCTGCATTATTCAAAAAGTTTAGAAACTTCCTTTTTTATTTTAATTAAATACATATAAATGAAACGATTACTTAAAATTGTTCCAAAAAATCTTATTAAACAAAAATAAACTTTTTCTAAAAATTTTAAACTATTTAATGAATTAATAATACTTGTTATTTCCTGCTTTTTAAAAACTCAGCAAATTGTTTGGTATCAAAATAAAAAGGTCTTATGGCAGTAATTTTTCTATCTTTTAAATCAAAATGTTCAGAGATTGGCATTGAAAGTGTTTTGCCTGATTTTTTTGCTTTGCATTTTATGGTGAAATAAATAATCACCTCATTTTTAGCTGCATTGCTAAAATAGACAGGCTCTTTTTCAATTTCTAAATCAAAGAATTCAGCTGATTTTGCATACATTTTAGTCCATTCATTAAATCCTTTATAAGTTCCTCCATAAGGTAATCCTTCTGCCTGATTGTAAATTGCACCCTCTTCAATTAAAGTCGCCATTGTATTAAAATCCCTGGTTTTAAAAAGGCACTCAAAATATTGCGCTACAACTTTAAAATTATCAGCTTCCAGATTTTTCAAAATATCTTCTTCTGAGAAAGTCGCATCCTTGTCCCAAAAACCTATTATTTTGCTCACCTGACCTTTTCCGTTTAATCTGGCAAAATCACGGCCGCCCATTATGAGCTTATTTTTAGAATCCTGAATCTTCCATTCCCAGGTTACGTAATTGTCTTTTACAACTTTTGAACCGAACGTAAAAACAGCATCCGGGAATTTTTTGTAAAATTCATTGATTACATTATTAAATGCTGCAATACCTTTTATTGAAGTCGAAGGCTCTTCAAAAGTGCTGTCTTCGAGCCAGATTGTTTTGATCAGCTTTAATCTCGCCTCACTATTTTTCTCCTTCCAGGCTTTTTCATAAATCGTAACCGGATATAATTTATCCTTCTTTTGAGCCAAAATAGCATTGCATATAAAAAGGAAACAGATAAAGTAAATTTTTCTCATGATTCAGACAGATTAGATTAATAAAAGCTTCATAAATAAACATGAACCTAAATTTACCAAAAATCCTGAAAAGAATTACAACAGATACGTAATTTACTTTTTAAAACCGGATTATTTCAAAAAAGCCATTTTCAGCTTATATTATTTATTTTTTTGAAAGCAAATCCGGGAGCTAACCTGTAAATAAAATAGAGCAGCTTCACTTTTGAAATCCTGATTTCAGTTTTATCACGATTGATTCCTTTTAGCATTTCTGAAACTGCTTTTTTGGGCGAAATGGCAATTTTGGGAGGATTTCCATGATGCCATGGAGTATCAACAGCCGGAAACAGCACTTCTATAATCTTAATATCTTCACTTTTTAACTGCTCACGCAAAATCTGTGTAAAAGAATGCAACGCTGCTTTTGAAGCATTATAAAAAGTATAAATAGCTCTTGGAACATACACTAATCCTGTTGTAATATTTATAATTTTAGAATGGCTGTTTTTAATCAAAATCGGATACAAAAGTTTTATGAGCCGAATCGGGGCAAGAAAATTTGTTTCTATTTCGACATTCATTTTTTCCAGAATAAAAGGATCTTCTGTAAAATTAGTTTGCGATACAATTGCGGCATTATTAATTAGAACATTCGCTTCAGGATGGTTTTCATTAATCCAGCCAGCAAAGGATTTACATTCAGATTCCTGAGCGATATTACACTGGTAAATAATTAAATCGGGCAGCTGTTTTTTTGCAGTTGTAAGTTTCTCTAAAGAGCGAGAACACGTAATTACTTTATTCCCTTTCATAATAAGCTGTCTGCACATTTCAAATCCAATACCGGAACTTCCTCCGGTAATAATTACGGTACTATTTGAGATTTCCATAATTCGTGTTTTATAATTATGAATCAAAAATAGTTTACCAATTGAAAGCTTACATTGACCTATGTTAATTCTTACGCTTTCTTTTGAGTCTGCTGAACGATTCAGGCTGAATACCTAAATACGAAGCTATGATTTGCTGTGACACGCGGTTTTCGATATTTGGAAATTCAGTAATAAAGATCTCGTATCTCTTTTCTGCGTCCAGCAATAATAATTCTCTTTCCCGTTTTTCTTTAATGTAAAAAGCTTTTTCAAGAACCTTAACTAAAAATGCATTCCAAAACGGATTTTTTCCCTTTATGTCTAGCCAATCCAAATAATCGATTTCGAGAATTTCGGTATCCTCTAGCGCTTCAACAGAAAAATAAGAAGGGGTATTATAAATCATAGCCGAATAGGAACTGATAAAATTCTTTTCGGCTATGATGTTTTTAGTGAATTCATTTCCGTTTTCGTGCGTATAAACATATCGAAACAAACCTTTGATAACGAAAGCCATTTTACGGGGAATCTGACCTTCTCTGATAAAATAATTTCCTTTCTGAATTATTTTATATTCAGAAATAGCTGCCAATTCCTGTAATTCCCTTTCGGGAAGGCTTAAATGACTTAAAAATGTTTTTTTATCTCCAGTTTCCATCCGAATCACCCTGAATCTTAAATAAATTCGGCTTCAAATAAAGCTGTCAAATGTTTGATAATTTTAGCTTTGACTTCATCTTCGTCTACTTTTTCAACACCAAGTTCAACGTTTAAAGTCGTAACGCCTTTTCCGCGAATGCCACACGGAATAATATTATCGAAATACCCTAAATCAACATTTACGTTTAAGGCAAATCCATGCATAGTAACCCAGCGGGATGCGCGAACACCCATTGCGCAGATTTTACGGGCGAAAGGAGTTCCAACACCGAGCCAGACTCCGGTTTCTCCATCGCTTCTGCCCGATTCTATACCATATTCTGCCAAGGTTAAAATAATTGATTCTTCAAGTAAACGCAGGTATTTGTGAATATCGGTAAAGAAATTTTCTAAGTCTAATATCGGATAACCTACAATTTGTCCGGGACCGTGATACGTAATATCTCCGCCGCGGTTGATTTTATAAAAAGTAGCTCCTTTGGCTTCGAGCTGTTTTTCGTTTAATAAAAGGTTTTCAAAATCGCCGCTTTTCCCTAAAGTATAAACATGAGGATGCTCTACAAATAATAAGTAATTTGGAGTTGGCAGATCAAGTTCCTCCCTTCTGTTTTTGATTTTTAAATCGACTATATCTTTGAAAATTTCTTCCTGATATTCCCAGGTCGATTTGTAATCTCTTTTTCCCAGATCCTGAAGTTGAATTTTTTTATTCATTTTATTTATTTTTCAAACTCAACATCAAAGTTTAGTTTGTCGGGATTCTCCATATAATCCGTGAAAGGGTATTGAATGGTAATTGTTTTACGGTCTTCGCTGAACAAAGCATTCGGATTCGAAACCTTTTTGATTTTCTTTGGAAAGTGATATTTAACGACATAACTAGACGAGGCAAACATCATTTTAGACATATCTGCTGTAGTATCTTTTGCTTTTTCAGCCAGTTTTTTGGTATCAATTATTGCCTTTCTGCTAAATTTTTTACCGTCATAACTGTAATTCAATTTACTATTATTATTCCCGAAATTGCTCCCAAATGGTGATACTGAGCTTCCTCCCTGTTCTAATTTTTGTAAAACACTTAAAGTCTGCAGAATATCCTGCATTTCATTTACATTTTTAAAATCGGTTGTAAGCGTCATTAAAAACTCTTTCTTTTCAGAGCTCATTTTGGTCTTTACCACAAAATTCTCGAGTTTTTTCAGTTCTTTCTGCATTTCAGGGGAAAGCTTTGCAATACTATCTTTTTTCTCCTCGAATAGCTGTTTGAATGTAAAAGAAGAGTCGATATCTTTTTTGGCATCAGCTCCCAGCTGGCTTCCTATCTGGTCACCTGCCATTGCCATTAAGGCAGAACCATCCATATCTACAGAAAATTTTCCTGTTCCGTTGTCGTTGATTGTGATATTTTCTGTAAAAGTGCAGCTTGTAAGTGTTGCCAGTAAAAAAGAAAAACTAAGCAGTTTGTATAATTTCATCTTAAGTGTAATTTTTTATCAAAGATACGAAGACTATTTTACTTTTAAGGCAATGAGGCCTTAGGTTATGATGTCTTGATTTTTTATATGGATCGTTCCTATGGAACTCGACTATCCGACATTATTTTATTCAACGGATTAAAATCCGTTGCTACAATATCGTTTATTCCTACGGAATTTAATTGGTTTTTATACGATAAAATTTTAAAGATTCTAACAAAACATCTTTTGAAAACAAGATTTCTAATCTAGCCCCGATAGCAGCGAAAATCCTTTTGTTTTTTTCTTTAAAAAGCAAAAGATTGCAGTGAATAGCGGGACAGAATGTCCTGAAAAACCTGATTTTTCTGCTCCTGATAAAAAATAGTATTCTATTCTAAAACTTTAGACTTTATGACTTTGCAACTTTGCGACTTAAAAACTATCTTTGCACACTTAAAAACAGAGCACAAAATGGCATTATCAGAACAAGAAATCATCAGAAGAGAAAAACTTCAAAACTTACGCAACTTAGGAATCAATCCTTATCCGGCTAATCTTTTTCCTGTAAATCATACTTCGAAGCAGATAAAGGAAACGTTTGAAGAGGGTAAGAAGGTTATTGTTGCGGGACGTTTGATGAGTGTTCGTGATCAGGGTAAAGCCTGTTTTGCTGAGCTTCAGGACAGCGAAGGCCGTATTCAATTGTACGTAAACCGTGATGTTTTGTGCGAAGGTGATGACAAAACGTTGTACAATCAGGTATTTAAAAAATTGACCGATTTAGGGGATTTTATTGGAATTGAAGGTGAATTGTTTACGACTCAGGTTGGTGCAAAATGTATTCGTGTGAGTGGTTTTACATTTTTGAGTAAAACATTACGCCCGTTGCCTTTGCCAAAAGTGGACGAAGACGGAAAAGTATTCGATGCGTTTAACGATGCAGAATTGCGTTACAGAATGCGTTACGTAGATTTAACGGTAAACCCACAGGTTAAAGAAACTTTCCTGAAACGTACCAAATTGTTTACTGCGATGCGCGGTTATTTTAACGATGCAGGCTATCTTGAAGTGGAGACTCCGGTTTTGCAGCCTATTGCGGGTGGAGCTTCGGCGAGACCTTTTATCACGCATCACAATTCGCTTGATATTCCGCTTTACATGCGTATTGCGAACGAATTGTATTTAAAAAGATTGATTGTTGGCGGATTTGAAGGTGTTTATGAGTTCTCTAAAAACTTCCGTAACGAAGGAATGGACAGAACGCATAATCCTGAATTTACCGCAATGGAAATATATGTAGCCTACAAAGACTACAACTGGATGATGGAATTTGCAGAAGGCTTATTAGAGCATTGTGCAATTGCTGTAAACGGAACCAGCGAAGTGACTTTTGGCGAGCACACAATCAACTTTAAAGCGCCTTACGCTCGTGTGACAATGACTGATTCTATCAAACATTTTACCGGTTTTGATATCTCAGGAAAAACAGAACAGGAATTGTTTGAAGCAGCACGCGGAATGGCAATTGAGGTTGACGAAACCATGGGTAAAGGAAAACTGATTGATGAGATTTTTGGAGCAAAATGTGAAGGAAATTATATTCAGCCAACTTTCATTACGGATTATCCAAAAGAAATGTCTCCGCTTTGTAAAGAGCACCGCGACAATCCGGATTTGACTGAGCGTTTTGAATTGATGGTTTGCGGAAAAGAAATTGCAAATGCGTATTCTGAATTGAATGACCCAATTGACCAAAGAGAGCGTTTTGAAGAACAGATGCGTCTTTCTGAAAAAGGGGATGATGAAGCGAACGGAATTATCGATGAAGATTTCTTAAGAGCGCTTGAATACGGTATGCCTCCAACATCCGGAATGGGAATTGGAATGGACCGTTTGATTATGTATTTGACTAATAACGCTTCGATTCAGGAGGTTTTATTGTTCCCGCAAATGCGTCCTGAGAAAAAACAAATAATTGAACTTTCTGATGAAGAGAAATTTATCGTCGATTTATTGAAAGGTAATGATAATAAAATGGATCTTCAGCAATTAAAAATTACGGCCAACTTAAGCGGTAAAAAATGGGATGCCTCGATGAAAAATTTATCGAAACACGGTTTGACGAAAGTTGCTGTGGAAGGAGAGTTTAAGTTTGTGGAATTGGTGGAGTAAATTCATTTTAATCATATAAAATTTAAAACGGAGCTTTTATCGAAGCTCCGTTTTCATATATAAATATTTTCCTTAATTTTGAAAACATGGAAAGAGCAAAACTTATTGTTAAAAATTTTGGACCTCTAAAGGATATTGATATCGAAGTTAGGGAAATGGTCACTTTTATTGGTGCGCAGGCTTCTGGGAAGAGTACTTTGGCTAAGTTATTATCAATATTTGAAGATGAGAATTTTAGAGGTGATTATAAAGTATCTTTTGAAGAAGAATTAAAAAAATATAATATTTTATCTTACCTCACTGATAAGAGTTATATCGACTACAAAAGTAAAAATCAAAATATAACAATTGCCGATTTTACTTTTCAAAAAAATAAGTTAGACATAACGACACTACAAAATCTTGTCGGTAGAATTAAAAACATTAGTCTTAATAATTTAGATCAAGAAAAAGAGATAACAGAAATAACTAAAAAATTAATTAAGTCAACTGTAAACACTTACAAACTTTTACTTAGAGAGAATTTCTACAATATATTTGAGAATGAAACTCAAAAAGTAAAATTTGAAATTGAATTTTCTAATGTAAGAATAAAAAAACTTAATATTAAAGATTTACATATTGATTTATTAATTGATATTTTAAAAAGGGAGCAAAATATTGAAAGTTATATATTTTTGTATGAAAAAATAATAAGTGTATTTCCAAATATATTTTTATTTGACTCATTATATATTCCTGCAGAAAGAAATTTTCTTCATTTAATTTCCGAAAATACTTTAGGATTAATAAATAATAATATACAAATTCCTAAGCATTTATTAAATAGTGGACAAGATTATGAAAAAGCAATTCAAACAATTAAAGAACTGCCTTTAACTATTATTGACAAAAAAATTAAATATAAAAGGGAAGGAAAAACATCTTATATATATCACAACGAAAACGAAAAAGTTGATTTACTAGAATCTGCCTCAGGCCTACAATCAATAATACCTATTTTACTTTTAGTTGAATATTCAAAATCATTAAAAGAAGAATATAATTTCAATTTTGTTGTTGAAGAGCCCGAATTAAATTTATATCCTAAAGCACAACATGAACTTATTAAATATTTAATTAAAAATTGTTTGTTTGATAGAAAGAGTTTAATTCTAACTACCCATAGCCCATTTGTTTTAGCTTCTATAAATAATTTATTATTAGCTTATGATAAAGGACAAACAAACCCAAAAGAAGTAAATAAAATCATAAAGAAAGAATCCTGGTTAAATCCTAAAAACTTTATTGCTTATGAATTGAAAAATGGCAAAGCCAAAAAAATAATGAATGACAAATTAGGACAGATTTCTGAAAATATGATTGATGGTGTTTCGGATGCTTTTGCTAATGAGTTTGATAAATTGCTTGATTTATGATTCAACATCTTAAAGAAGCATTTCCTAATATTGAAGCCAGTTGTTTAAAAACAATCACGGACAAACATACATTTGTTTTTGAAGCTGAAACCGTTTTATTTGTCACATCAAAAGATTCTTGGCATTTACACATTGAAAACAAATTAAAGACTGAATGCTATTTTGTTCAAAATGATGATTGCATTATGAAAAAGGTCAAAGGCGGTCAATGTGATTACCTAATTTGTAATGATAAAGATGTCTTTTTCACGGAAGTAAAAGTTGCTAAAGGAAATCAGGCAAATCACAGAAAAGATGCATATTCTCAGTTAGAAAACACATTTAAGCATTATTCAAAACTGATAAATTTTGATTCTTATAGCCTAAATGCCGTAGTTTGTTTTCCAAGTAAAAGAAGAATCGTAAGTGCAAGTAAATCCACAAAAAGAAAAGAATTTAAAGATTCGTACAAACTAAATCTTATTGAAAGTAATTATATTTCTTTCGAATAATTTCAAACCCAACATATTTTTTAAAACTTGTCGGGTTTTATTTTTATTTAAAACGAATACCGCTCCAATTTCTTCCCCTGAATATCCAAAACCTTTGAACTACCTTTCGGAAAATCTCCATTGTGTTCGGGCTGAACAGAAGGATTTGATGGGTATTTTCCATTTTTAAACTTTATATGACGGAATTTCCCACCGCTTTCCATGATCAAATCATAAAACTTTTCCGTGGGCGTTGTTGTGACATAAATTGGAAAATCAGTTACGGTAAATTTATTGATCAAATTTCCATTATTATTTAAAATATAACCGGAACAGCCGCCACTTCCGCAGAAATACGAATTGGAGAAACCTACGAAATATTCGTCTTTCTGATCATTATTTAAATCAAAAGCTTCGTAGTAAAAATAGCGGTCTTCTTTTGTCATTGCCGGTAAATCCTGCTTTAATAAAATTTGCAATTGTTTGCGAATTAGTTCGGCTGTTTCATCTTCTTTTGGCGGAGCATCACTTACATCCGCAGTACCGCCGATTGTTTTGGATAAGGTATCCTGAACAATTGCTTTGATTATATTTTTGCTGGTTTCTTCTTTTTTCTGGCAGGAAAACAATCCCAGTACTGATAATATTATTAAAATTTTACTTTTCATGATTTGTATTTTAAATCATTAAGATACGAAAAATATCCGACATGCTAAACCTAACAGGTTTTAAAAACCTGTTAGGTTTCTACCGTAAATTAATCTTAAACCAATAATGCAGCTTTATTTTCAATATTATTCTGCGTCAATAAAGATTTTATATTATTAAAAGTAACCAAAGCAATCTGCGTTAAAGCTTCGTTGGTAAAAAAGGCCTGATGCGCTGTAACTAAAACGTTTGGAAAACTCATTAACCTTTGAATCGCATCATCCTGAATAATATCGTCTGATAAATCCCTGAAAAACAGCTTTTCTTCCTGTTCGTAGACATCGATTCCGAGATAACCGATTTTTCCTTGTTTCAAACCTTCAATGACACAAGCCGTTTCAATTAATCCGCCACGACTTGTATTGATAATCATAACGCTTTCTTTCATCAAATTGATTGAATCTTTATTGATTACATGTTTGGTCTGATCATTCAGGGGACAATGCAGTGAAATAATATCACTCGTTTTGAAAATCTCTTCTAAAGTTACAAAGGAGACTCCGTCTTTGATCATTTCATCATTTTCTACAATATCATACGCCATCACTTTACAGCCAAAACCTAAGGCAATTTTAGCGAAAGCTTTACCGATATTTCCGGTTCCGATGATTCCGATTGTTTTTCCGAATAAATCGAAACCTAATAGTCCGTTTAGGGAGAAATTTTGCTCGCGAACACGATTGTAAGCTTTATGTGTTTTTCGGTTTAAAGTTAAAATCATTGCCATAGCATGTTCGGCAACTGCCTGAGGTGAATAGGCAGGAACCCTGCAGACTTTTAGATTGTATTTTTTTGCAGCTTCTAAATCGACATTATTAAAACCGGCACAGCGCAATGCAATAATTTTTACGCCTTTTTCTGCCAATTGTCTGATCACTTCTTCATTGACAATATCATTCACAAAAACACATACAATTGCTGCGTTTTCGATCAGTATTACCGTTTGCGGATTCAGCTGGGTTTCAAAATAATCCAACTCATAGCTAAATTCATCATTGTATTTATTGAAGAATGCTTTATCGTACGGCTGGGTAGAGAAAAAAGCAATCTTTTTTTTGTTATAAATAGAATTTAAGCTCATCATTAATTGTTTTAAAATTTTGATTTAGTACGGATCATTTTTTAAAATTCCCTTTCGGCAAATAATACAGCCAGCTAAAGCCAATCAAAAACAATATTAAAGAAGCAATAAAGGCAGGAATAAGAATTTCTTTATTGTTATCTAAAGCATTGTTTAATGCCGCATACAACAGCCAGATCTGAATACTTACATTCAGGATTAATATAAAAATCAGCGACGAAAGAATCGCGTTTAGCTTATTCGGATTGGATTGGTTCTGACTTCTTCTAAAATTACTCATAACTGATTTATTTTAATGATTTATACCGGATTTTCTTGCTGAACGACAGCTCTTACATAGACATCACTATCCTTGAAAAACACATCCAGACCTGGCAAAGCTCTTGGCGGAGGACCTGCAAGAACATCCCCTGTTTTGGCATCAAAAGAGCCTTCATGACAAGGACAGTGAATTATTCCGGTTCCGGGTTTGTAAAAAACAGAGCAGGAAAGATGGGTACATTTTTGCTCATACGCTTTAAATTCACCATTTTCCAAGTGAATCAATATATACGGAATTGTACTGCCTTCAATTACAAAAGCACGCGTTCCTCCTACAGGGACTTCTTCTTTCTTGCATACAAAATGTTCTCCTTCAACTTCTTCTTTAGGGTAAATATAAGCTTTAGCGGCAACTAAACCGCTGCCTACCATTAGTCCACCCGAAACCAAAGTCAGGAATTTTGCAAAGTCACGCCGGCTTACACTTGTTGCCAGCTGTTTCTCAATGGGAAAGTCTTTTTTCCAGTTTTTGTTTAAATTATCTTCTTTAGACATGAGTGCAATCTTTAATAAATTATCAGTTCAGTACTTCCTTTAGGCATCATAATGTTAACCTTTGTATTGACTGTTTCTTTTCCAAATATGAAACTGTTTACCGGAGTACTGTTAGGACGCATTTCCTGAATTTCATCTCTTGTACCATAGAACAAAGCTCCACTTGGACAAACAGTAGCACACATTGGTTTTTTACCAACACTGGTTCTGTCGTAACACATGGTACACTTCATCATCAAATCGTAGTTTTCTTCTTTTTTGGGTACACCAAAAGGACAAGCCATCACACAATTCGAACATCCGATACATCTTTCAGTATTTGCTGTATGTACGATTCCGAATTCATCTTTTGAAATTGCATCTGCCGGGCAGACATTTGCACAAACAGGATCTTCACAGTGCATGCATACCTGAACGGTTGTCTGCACAGTAGCCGCACGGTCTACATAATTAACATGTATCATTGTTTCCTGACCGTTAGTCTCACATTCTGCACAAGCCATTTCGCATGCTTTACACCCAATGCAGCGCTGCATGTCTACAAAAAATTCTTCGTTTGTATTAAAACTGGTATAATTCATTAATTCGCTTTTTATAGATTAAATACTGGCGTAGGCTTTTGATTCACTCGATGGAGGTGCAATTTCATTAAGCGGTTCCAAATGACAGGCACAGACTTTAAATTCAGGTATTTTTGAAATTGGATCCAGTGTTCCCGGTGTCAGTTGATTTGCTGATTTTTTCCCGGACCAGTGGTACGGAATAAATACGGTATCTTCCCGAATGGTTTCTACAATATTAGCCGGAAAAACGCCTTCTCCCCTTCTGGTTGAAACGCGGACTAATTCTCTTTGCTTAATTCCGTATTGTTTAGCCATATTCGGATGAATTTCCAGTAAAGGTTCCGGAAACTGATCTACCAATTTTCCGATTCTACGGGTTTGTGTTCCGCTTAAATATTGCGAAACCACACGTCCCGTTGTTAAAATTACCGGATAATCTTCATCTGTAACTTCACCCGGAAGTTTATACGGTGCCGGATTAAAATGCGCTTTCCCATCAGGAGTTTTAAACTTTCGGTCTTCCCACAAACGAGGCGTTCCGGGGTGATCTTCGCTTGGGCATGGCCAAAAAACACCCATATTATCTTCTACTTTTTTATAGGTAATTCCGTAGTAATCAGCTGTACCGCCTTTTGATGCTACACGCAATTCGTTAAAAATGGCTTCGCTGTTTTCATAGGTAAATTTATCTTTTACGCCTAAACGTTTGGCAATTTCCAAAATAATAGAAGTATCTGTTCTGGCATCTCCCGGAGGCGTTACAGCCTGACGGATACGGATAACTCTTCCTTCTGCAGAAGTTGTCGTTCCTTCTTCTTCTTCCTGTAAAGAACCTGCTAAAACAATATCGGCATGGCGGGCAGTTTCGTTTAAGAAAAAGTCAATACAAACATAATACTCCAGTTTTTCCAAAGCTTCACGAACATAATTACTGTTCGGCAAAGAAACCAGCGGATTGAAACAAATGGACAATAAACCTTTGATTTCTCCCCTGTGAATGGCTTCTATAATTTCATAAGCAGACAAACCTTTTCCGGGTAAATCTTTTTCGTTAATTCCCCAAACTTCTGAAATATATTTTCGGTGTTCCGGATTTTCGATATCTCTGTTACCCGGTAACTGATCACATTTATGGCCGTGTTCTCTTCCTCCCTGACCGTTTCCCTGTCCCGTAATGGTTGCATAACCGCAGTAAGGTTTCCCGATTCTTCCGGTTGCCAAAACCAAATTGATACAGCCCAAAACGTTATCTACTCCTTTTGAATGATGTTCGATTCCTCTTGCATGAAGCAAAAAACTCGTATTGGCTTTTCCCCATAATTCAGCTGCTTGCTGTATTTTTTCTTTTTTTATTCCGGTAACTTCTTCCGCCCATTCGAGTGTATTGTCTTTTACAGCGTCTAAAGTTTCCTGAAATCCCGAAGTATGATTGTCTATAAAATCATGGTCCAGCATATCGTGATCTGCCAGATATTTTAACATGGCTCCGTACAAAGCCGAATCGGTTCCAGGACGAACATCTAAATGGATATCTGCCGTTCTTGCCAGCGGAATTATTCTTGGATCAATTACAATCAGTTTTGCGCCTCTGTCCCTTGCTTTCCAGATCCAGTGCGTCAGGGTTGGAAATGTTTCGCTGATATTGGCGCCGGCCACAATAATCACCTCAGCATATTCCAAATCAGAATAGTTATTGGAGCCTCTGTCTAGTCCAAATGCTTTTTTATTTCCGGCTCCTGCACTAACCATACACAAACGTCCGTTGTAATCCAGATTCTTTGTTTTTAAAGCAACTCTGGCGAATTTCCCAACGAGATAACTTTTTTCATTGGTCAATGAAACTCCAGACAGCATCGAAAAAGCATCATTGCCATAGGTTTCCTGAATACGTTTTATTTCTGAAACCGTTTTCTCCATGGCATCATCCCAGGAAGTTGGTACAAATCCTTGTCCTTCGACTCTTTTTAACGGACTCAAAAGCCTGTCGGGATGATTGTTTTGTAAATAACGCTGAACCCCTTTTGGACAAAGTCTGCCTTCGTTGAAAGGAAATTCCATCCACGGTTCAAATCCTACTACTTTATTTTCTTTCACGGATAATTGAATTCCGCATTGCATTCCGCAAAAACAGCAATGGGTCTTGACCAGTTCATCCGGTTCGTCCCTCCCTTCATAACCTTCTTTTGGACTGTAATTTTTGTGAGGTCCAAAGATTGCAACAATATTTTCTTCTGAAACAGGTAATTTTGCCATGTTTTATATTTTCTTTATAATTTATCCAAATAAATTTCCTCCGGCCTGTCTTGCTCTTAAATGTGCCTGAGCCAGTCGGGATCTTTTGCCTTCGGGACTTAAATCAAGGTGTGAACCTCCGTCTTGCATCGAAAAATCAAAACCTAATTCTTTGGTTACTATCTTAAGATCATCAATATGAAGTTTTGTAGCAAATTCTTCTCCCGTATGAGGACAAACTGCCATTCCTTTTTTTCTTCCTTCCTTATTATAAATATGTGCACCAATTTGTGCGGGACGCTGAATAATGTGAAAAAACTTTCCGAAAGGAATCCAAATCAAAAACATGATCACCGTTACAGCGTGCAAAACTGCCAAAAAGTCAAAAGCAAAACCTTTCATAAACTGATAGGAATAGGTCAGTCCCAATCCGGTAACTGAAATAGCAATCAATAGAATAAGCGGCAATAAATCTCCCTCAAAGGTCTGTGTAGCAATTAATCCCGGATTCGTTAATCGTCTTCTTAAATAATATACCGATCCAAAAATAACTAAATAAGAAGACCAGTTCAAGGCATGAAAAGTCAGGAACGCCATAATCGAATCCAGTTCAAAATCCATTACTTTGAAACCAAAAAAGTGAGCTTCATAAACTGAAATAGAATTAGGAGCCATCGTAAAATGAATCCATCCAAACGTAAGCGGAATCGTAATTAAAAAAGCAGATGTACAGCCTATTGCAATCATAAAATGCGCCATCCAGCGGTATTTACCTCTGGGATAAATAAACTTCTGAAAAGCAATATTTTCTATAGTTTCTTTAGACGCAAACCAAAAATGAGAGAATACTTTTCCCGTGAATAAAAAGGTAATTCCTCTTTTAAAATAAATCCATGTTGGAGGTCTTTGCAGCCATACGGTATAGCGGTATACAATACCAAAAAAAGCAAACACAGTTCCGAATAAATAGGTAATCAATGCTGCATCAAAATTTTGCAATTTCCTTGACCCATAGAAAACCAATACAATCATAAATACTGAAAGTAATGTAGCAATGAGTAATGCTTTAGTATTAAAAGTCCTGTTTTTCATCCTGATCATATTAAATACACACTTATATTGTCTCCTTCATTTTCTAAATTAAAAGAGTTTTTCGGGAGTAAAAGTAAATAAAGAAAAACTAAGTAAAAATACCTAAGTACATTTTTCAAACACAATAATACTTAAAAATGTTATAATGTCACTAATTTAGAATGTTTCAAATCAAGAAACAATGCAATTGCTGCTATTTTCTACTTATAAAAATACTTAGTTTATTATTTTCGGTCTATATCCTGAGCAAATTCAGGCAATTTCTCTCTAGTCATTTTTACAATAACATTATGCATCCAAATCAGGCAAATGATTGATAATGCAAAAATGAAAAGCCATGAACTTGTCCAGAAACCGGTAAACGAAAGCAGGTATCCAAAAACGATTGGACCTATAAATCCTCCCAAACCGCCTATCATTCCGACCATTCCTCCAATTACACCTACCTGAGCAGGGAAATATTCCGGAATATGTTTGTAAACTGCTGCAGAACCAATTCCCCAACACGCTCCTATTAAAATAACCAAAGCCAAATACACCCACATATTCGCTTCGAAATGAATTTGGGTAATCCCTTCTGCAATCAGTTCTTTTTTCTGCACTTTTTGATTTTCGGCAACTACAATTTCCTGCCAGCTGGTTTTAGATGGAAAAAAATTACTGTGTGATGCTTTAACGTCTTTTTGATTTATCGGATATTCATTTTCACCAATAACTACTTTTGACGGAGATACCTCTGTTACTGTTCCTGCATTTCCCGCCAATAAGCCGCTCCCTGTAGTTGTGATATCCATTTTAGGAAACAACAACAAGAAACTTAACACGACAGAAGAACTCAATACCCAATACATTACTTTTCGGGCACCAAATTTATCTGATAAAAATCCGCCAAACGCACGAATTACTCCTGCCGGCAGACTAAAACAGGTCGTGAACAAACCTCCCAAAATTAAGCTCGTATGATACACATTCATAAAATTAGGCAGCAGCCATTGTGAAAATGATACGAAAGAACCAAACAGTAAAAAATAATAAGTTCCAAAACGCCACACACGTACTTCCTTAAGCGGTTGTAAAAGTTCTGATACCGATTTTGGTTTTGCTTCTATTTTTTTTGTTTTCGAAAAAAGAATAAAAACAATTCCCATAATCAAAAGTGCAGATCCGTAAATTACAGGCAGGTATTTCCAGCCGTTCACCGGATCTGATTCTGAAAAATGTTTTAGTAAACTTGGTGCTATAAAAGGTGTAATCGAAGCTCCAGCAGTTCCCATTCCGAAAATTCCAAGAGCGCGTCCCTGCCATTCTTTTGGATACCAAAGCGAAGTATACGCTACTCCGACGGCAAAACTGGTACCCACCATTCCAAATAAGAAACTCAACAAGGCAAACATCCAGAAATTAACAGCAAATGGCAGTAAAAATAAAGGAATCGAAGCCAAAATAAGCAACGCAGAATACACTATTCTTCCTCCATATTTGTCCGTTAAAATGCCCATAGGTAACCTCATAAGAGAGCCTGTAAGCACTGGAATTCCTAAAAGCCATCCGATCTGAACGACACTCCAGTCGAATATTTTCTGGTCTGTCAAAAATGTAACCAATACCCCGTTTAAAGTCCAACAGGCAAAACAAACTGCAAAAGCAAGTGTGTTTAAAAATAAGATTCGGTGTGATTGTGATAAATTACTCATAAATTTTAAAAATTCATTCTCATCATAAAGATAAACAGTTCTTTTTCAACAGAATATGATTTATATCATTTTTTACCTATCATTATAAAATTCAGATTCATTTTAGATAGAAAAATCTAACATATTGAATAATTTTATTGTTTTGAGGCAAATATTCGGGGGCTAAACGAAACCATTACCCAGCCCCAATTGTTTGTATCTGAGGCATCAGCTACAGCTTTTAGCCTTTCTAAAGTTTTGGAAGCAAACATCTGTGAATATCCTGCCGAAAAGACAATATCTTTTTGAACCGTGTAACCTAATGTAAAATCAATTTCTGTCCCCAGATAACTATCCATTTTTTTATTGGAAGCATCTAAAATTGTATTCGGCGCATTGAAAACATGTGGCACTAAATTAAACTGCCATTTTTTAACCGAATAATTTAATTTGAGGAAAGCATCCTGCAGCCCCACACTATTTTGGTGATTTCCTACATAAAAATAATCCATCAGACCGTTGAAAGCATGATTGGTTCCAAAAACAGGGCTGAATGATTTGGCAACGGGACTAGCATCATCCTGATTTTTCCCTGAGAGAAATTCATACCCCAAAGAAATTTTAAAAGTATCAGTAAAAGCATAACCCAAATTTGCTCCTGCATACCAGGCTCTGACTTTTTTATCGGAACTTTTGCCTGTTTGTCCGTACAGCCCTAAATCAGCATCCCATTTTTTATCTTTAAAAATGATGTAAGTTCCGAAAGTCTGTTTATAATCAACTTCTAAGTTTTCTGGTGTTTTTTCAAATTCATATCCCGTATTCAATACTAAAAAACTGGTGTTTATTTTATCAAATGCCGTATGATACCAGACATATTGCATGGATTTATAGTTGATCGTATAGGGCGTTTTTGGTTCCAGCAAATTTTCGGTATTCGCATTTAAAGCAACCCCTAAGTCCAGCTGATGGTTTTTAGAATGAAAAGAAAATACGGCTGCATCATGGCTTTGTGCCTGTTGCGCCCAGTCAATTTCTCCTAAAATACGCTGATTATCATACGAAATTACCTGACGCCCAAGCCGTGCTGTCCAGTTCTCACTGAATTCATACTGCCCCCAGGCTTCGAAAACGGCAACACCATTTTTATCAGCTGTTGATGTAGTAGCCACATCCCCCCAGGTACGGATATTCTGCAACGTCAATTTTAATTTTAATTTTTCCTGTTTGAAATTAAAATTCAATCGGGAACGCTGTGAGATAAAGGAAGCAGCATTTTCTCCATTTGACATCAGGCTTTTGTATCCGTTTCTGTATTCATAACGTGGTCTAAACTGCAAATTGGCATCCAGTTCCTGAGCATAAGTTCCCAGACTTAACATTGCAATGAATGTTAAGCCAACTTTTTTTAAAGCTTTCATCTTAATTTAATTTTTGAGCTTCCTCAGTTATTTTAGCAATCGTAGGATCTGAATTTACTCCCAAACCTTCCTGCTGATAAGCTAGTTCTCCAGCGGCATTAAAAACACTTATGATATTCGAATGAGAGAAATCAATTGGCGATATTTTTTTATAATTGACAGCCAAAACTGCCGCAAACTCTCTCGTATTTTCTTCTGTCGAACGTAAAAAAAGCCATTGATCACCTTCCATTTTATTTTCGATGGAAAAATCTTTTAAGCGTTTTGGCGTATCTGTTTCGGGATCAATACTTACAAGAACCAGTTTGACATTCTTCTTAATATCTTCCGGCAAACGGGATTCAATATTTCTCATGTCTGCCACCAGACGCGGGCAGGCGGCTTTGCATGAAGTATAAATCATTACCATAACCAGTACATTTCCTTTCAAATCTTTCAATTCTATATCCTTACTGTTTTGTGTTGTCCATTTTGAAGGAAGATTGTAGATCGATAAATCAGAAACCTGTTTATCCTTTACCGTTTGTGTTTCTTTCTGATTGCAGGATTTCAATGCTAGTACAAGCACCAACATTGCTGCAAAAAGCAAGCTGAAACTTCTATTTTTTATTTTTTGGCATTCTGTTTTTGGTCTCATTGTTTTGTTTTTTAGTGGAAGTTTCCAGCGTTTTTTCATTCTGTGCACAGCGAAATCCCAGGTTTCTTGTTGTATATTTTGCCTTCAGACTGCCCCGAAAAGCATAGCGCATAAAAGCTGCATAATTCATCAGGTCGGTTGCGTTTACAGATCCGCTTCCGCAAAAGAGACTCCTATCAGTATCTTTATCTTTTCTGGATTCTCCCGAAAGGAAAATACTGTTGAAATCGGATGTCCATTCCCAGACCAACCCATGCATGTCATATACTCCCCAGTAATTTCTGAAAGTTTTACCTATTGGGTTCGCATAAGTATTCGGTTTTTCATACCATGACATGATATATTTATTGAATTCTTCTTTGGTACGGGCATCAACACGTTTTTCATCAGCCATAGCTGCAAATTCCCATTCATCCATCGTTGGAAGACGTTTGTCCTGACACTCACAGTATTTTTTGGCTGCAAACCAGGAAACATTGGTTACGGGAGCGCTATTCAGGTTATTTTTTCCGTAATTAAAATCGCTTTCCCATTGGGATAAATAACTCTTATCAGCAAAAAGACCTTTGATTTTAGAACGGCTGTATTCTGGATATTTTTTCAAAAAAGCTAAATATTGAGCATTTGTAACAGGATAGACATCTAATTGAAATGGTACCACTTTAACAGGCTTTTTATCAACAGCGCCATAGAGGGGAACAAAAGTTCCCCCACTTATAGCTGCCATCTTAACCTCCTGAGCGCTCATAGCACTCAGAAATAATAAAAAGAGAATTATTAATATTTTTGGCGTAAACATTATGACTGTTTTACATTCATTCATTATTTTCTTTGGGCTTTCACCATTGCTGCTGTTACTACTTTTTTACTATTGCCCCAATTAGAATAAACATAAGTCATAACATCTGCTAGCTGTTGATCTGTCAAAGCCTGAGGCGGCATGGCTCCATTGAACTTTTTACCATTTACTACAATAGGCCCATTTAAGCCCTTTACCACTACTTTTATTGCACGGTTCACATCCTGATTTAGATAATCTGATTTCGCCAAAGGAGGAAAAGCTCCCGGTATTCCCAGTCCTGTAGACTGATGACAAGTAATACAAACCTTGTTGTATACTGCTTTTCCCTGAGTTGCATTCTGGCTGAATCCATAGAAACTTAATCCCAACATTACTATGGTAAAAACATACTTTTTCATTTTTATTTTTTTTAAATTTAATTCATTAATGCTCTGCTGTAATTTTTGGCGCTGGCTTGGACCTGATTGCTTTTACTTTTGCCGGAGTAATCACTGTTTTATTATTTCCCCAACTATTGTAGACATAAGTCAGTACATCAGCAATTTCTTCATCACTCAAATGCTGGCTAGTCATAACGTTATTGAACTTTTTACCATTTACGGTAATTTCTCCGCTTAATCCGTGTAATACCGCACTAATTGCCCTGTCCGGATTTGCATTTAGGAAATCTGATTTCGTTAATGGAGGGAAAGCATTTGGAATTCCTTCTCCGCTTGGCTGATGGCAGGCAAAACAGGTTCTTCCATAGAGTTCCTTTCCTGATTTAATCTGCTCCGGAACCGTTTTAGCCACTACAGTTTTCACTGCACCTTTTTCTTTTGGCATGTTCTGGATTGTTCCGCCTTCAGGCAGATAAATTCCCTCCTGTGTTGTTCCCGAATGTACTTTTTTATTCTCTTCTCCTTCTACTTTCAGCATTCCAAGAGCCCCTTTGTTAAATGCCCTGAAAATGGAGTGATCTACCAAAATAAAAGTTCCTGGAACCTCAACTTTAAATTCGACTATTGCAGATCCTCCTGCGGGAATCAGCGTGGTTTGGATATTTTTGCTAATCATATCTCCTCCTTCAATGTGTACCTTATCGAAAATTTCACCAATGACATGGAAAGAAGAAACCAGATTAGGGCCGCCGTTCCCCATAAAAATGCGTACCGTTTCACCCACTTTTGCCGTGATTGATTTGTCGCCTGTTACAGCGCCTACTTTTCCGTTAAAAACCACGTAATCTGGTTCTTCTTTGATGGCTTTATTCATATCAAAAGGTTGATTTCCGGGCTCACCATAGCTTCCTTTTGTATAAAAATCACCCTGCATGATGTAGTATTCTTTATCCACAGGCGATAAGCCTCCTTCGGGTTCAACCAAAATCAAACCGTACATTCCGTTTGCAATGTGCATTCCCACCGGCGCAGTAGCACAGTGATAGACATATAAACCCGGATTTATAGTTTTGAATTTGAATACTTTTTCATGTCCCGGTGCTACTAACGAAGATGTTGCCCCTCCTCCCGGTCCTGTTACGGCATGCAAATCAATATTATGCGGCATTTTATTATCCGGATGATTTTTTAAATGAAACTCTACTTCATCCCCCACTCTGGTCCTGATAAAACTTCCCGGAACAGAACCTCCGAAAGTCCAGTAGGTATATTTTACCCCGTCTACCATTTCGCCTTCTTCTTCTTTAATTTCCATATTGACGATAAGATTTGTTGCCTCACGGTCCCCAACAGGTTTAGGAACGAATGGCGGAGAAGTAAGTTCGGCTTCTTTTTGGCCTGCTGCTTCAATACTCTGATAATACTGAGCATCTTTGTTTTCATTTTTGGCACAGGAAAGCATACCAAAAATCAGTGCAAGAGCAGCAGCAATTCTAATGCTTTGTTTTTTTAATTCTAGTTTAGGTTTCATAATTGTCTGGTGTTAAATCTATCGTAATTCTTTAATAAAAGATAAAAAAGTCTTTTATTTGATTACAACAAAATAATACCTTTTTAAAAAAGCAAAACATGATAAAAATCATTTCTTCTTCCTTTTTTAAATTATAAAATTACATTCCCAAAAAAAGTTTTTTACAATCCCATAAACATCACAAAAACAAACAATTAATCATATATAAAAATTACAAAAAAATTAAAGACAAAACTATCTTTTAATAAAAATACAATTGCATTTAATTATAAAAACGAACCAAAATAAATCGAAATATCATGGGAAAATATGTCATCAAAAGAAACGGCCACTACAAGCCTTTTGAATCTTTTAAAATTAAAGATGCTATCGAAAAAAGCTTTCTGAGTGTTTCCATTCCCACTGATCAATCTGTTTTCACAAAAATAATCAGCGATTTACAAACCAAAGAAACCTGGGCAGTTGAAGAAATTCAGGATTTAATCGAGAAGAATCTTTTCGAAAAAAGGTATTTTGATGTCATGCGTTCGTTTATGCTATTTCGTCACACCCGCAAAATGCAGCGCGAGCATGCTCATGGTTTAAATCAGGACACTACTTATGTAGACAGTACCCAAACCATCGAAGAATATATCAAACAAACCGACTGGCGCATCAATGCCAATGCCAATACCTCCTACTCCAACGCCGGTCTTGTAAATAATGTAGCGGGGAAAATAATCGCTAATTACTGGCTGGATAAAGTGTACAGCAAAGAAGAAGGTTATGCACACCGCAATGGCGACATTCATATTCATGATCTGGATTGCCTGACAGGATATTGCGCCGGCTGGAGTTTGCGTGCGTTATTAAACGAAGGATTCAATGGCGTTCGCGGACGTGTTGAGAGCAAAGCGCCATCACATTTTAGGGAAGCTCTCGGACAAATGGCTAATTTTCTCGGAATTCTTCAAAGCGAATGGGCCGGTGCTCAGGCTTTTAGCTCCTTTGATACTTATCTCGCCCCGTATGTTTTTAAAGATCATTTGAGTTTTGATGAAGTTTTGAAAGCCGTAAGAAGTTTTGTTTACAACCTCAATGTTCCGGCTCGCTGGGGACAGTCGCCTTTTACCAATATTACACTAGACTGGGTCATTCCCGAAGATTTAAAAACTCAGATTCCGACCAAAAATGATTTACACTTTTTTGAAGGAAACTTTAATCATGATCTTTTGGTTCGGGCTCAGGAAAGAGGTGTTTCGAAGCTAACTGATTTGCGTTACGAGCATTTTCAAACTGAAATGAACCTCATCAACAAAGCTTATTATACGGTGATGACAGAAGGTGATGCCAATGGACAGCCTTTTACTTTTCCTATTCCGACAGTGAACATCACCGAAGAATTTGACTGGAACGGAGAAAATGTCAACTTGCTTTTCGAAAATACGGCCAAAATAGGTTCTTCCTATTTTCAGAATTTTATAGGAAGCCAGTATATTTTGGATGAAGAAGGAAATAAATTTGAAAACCCAAACGCTTATAAACCCAATGCGGTTCGCAGTATGTGCTGTCGTCTGCAGCTGGATTTACGTGAATTGCTAAAACGCGGTAATGGACTTTTTGGAAGTGCCGAAATGACCGGAAGCATTGGTGTTGTTACCATAAACATGGCGCGCTTGGGCTATTTGTTTAAAGGAGATAAAACCCAATTATTTAAGGAATTAGATCAGTTATTATACATTTCTAAATCGACTCTGGAGAAAAAAAGAGTTTTTGTGCAGGAAATGTACGATCGCGGTTTGTATCCGTACACAAAACGTTATTTACAGCATTTTAGAAATCATTTTTCTACGATTGGCGTTAACGGAATGAACGAATTGATTGTAAATTTTACAGAAAGTCAGGATACGATAACTTCTGCCTCGGGAATTGCTTTGGCTTCTGAAATTTTAGATCATATCCGAAACAGAATGAGGGAATTTCAGGAAGAAACCGGAAACCTATACAATCTGGAAGCTACACCTGCTGAAGGAACAACCTATCGTTTTGCGAAAGAAGATAAAAAACGATTTCCGGATATTTATCAGGCAGGACAGGACGAAAACATTTACTACACAAACAGTTCACAAATTCCGGTTGACCACACCGAAGACCCTTTTGAAGCCTTGTTTTTACAGGATGAACTGCAATGCAAATACACCGGAGGAACCGTCCTGCATTTATACATGAGCGAAAAAATCAGTTCTCCCGAAGCCTGCAAACAATTTGTAAAAAAGGTTTTATCAAATTTCAAGCTGCCTTACATCACCGTAACGCCTGTCTTTAGCGTGTGTCCTGTTCACGGATATCTTACCGGTGAACATGAATTTTGCCCTAAGTGTGACGAGAATATTATTGCCGAAGAAACAAAATTAGTTCAGCATCAATAACCTTAAACTATAATTAATTATGAAAACAGTCACAACAATTTTAGAAGAAAAACAGCATTTAAGAACCAAATGCCTTGTGTACACCAGAGTAATGGGCTATCATCGCCCGGTAGAGAGTTTTAACATCGGTAAAAAAGGAGAACACAAACAACGCACCCATTTCAATGAAGGAAAATGCCAGTAATCCTATTTACAGCATAACTCCGTTTACTTTGCTGGATTATGCGCATAAATCAGCCTGTATTCTTTGGTTTGCAGGCTGCAATATGCGCTGCTTGTATTGCTACAATCCGGAGATTGTACTGGGCAAAGGAACCATCTCATTTTCTAAAGTAATTTCTTTTCTTCATAGCCGAAAAAATTTACTTGATGCAGTTGTTTTCAGCGGAGGCGAATGCTTGCTTCACAAAAACATTATGGAACTCATTATGGAAATAAAAAAAATGGGATTCCAAATTAAAATTGATACCAACGGCTCTAAACCAAATGTCATAAAAACACTGATTGAAAATCGCCTGATTGATTACGTAGCGTTGGATTTTAAAGCCTTGCAGGAAAATTTTAAACACATAACCCAGTCAGAACTTTTCGACAAGTTTGAAGCCTCTTTGCATTTATTACTCGAAAGCCAGCTTCCGTTTGAAGTCCGTACCACCGTACATTCAGAACTGATTCCTGAAAAAGACATTCTCAAAATGGTTGCCTATTTAGAAAGCAAAAATTACAGCGGCAATTATTACCTCCAGCATTTTGTAAACGGTGTTTCAACTTTAAAGCCATTAGGTCATTCGTATCAAAAATTAGACAGTCAAAAACTTTCCTCTGCCAGAATAAAAGTTTGTTTAAGAGGATAATTTGTAAAAAACTATGAACCACCATCTTCTATTAATCATTCATCTTTTGAGCGCTGCCATTTGGGTCGGCGGTCATATACTGCTTTGTGTGGCCTATCTGCCGAAAGCTTTAAAAGAAAAAGACACAAAAATTATTCTGAATTACGAAAAAAAATACGAACCCGTAGGTATGACTTCCTTGTTTTTACTGGTAGTAACAGGTATTTTGATGGCTTATAAATATGGCGTAACTATAAACTATTGGTTTCAGTTCGCTACTCCAATTGAGAGTGTCGTTTCATCAAAATTAATTTTATTGTTCACCACTGCAGCTTTTGCCTTAAGTGCCCAATTTCGGGTTTTGCCTAAACTGAAAACCAATCCGCGTAAATTACCCGAAATGACTTTTCATATCGTATCGGTTACGACCATCGGTATTTTAATGCTGATTTTTGGGTCGTTCATTCGGTTTGGAGGCTTCTAATTACAAACAATCTCTAAAAAATGGATACAATCGAAATACAAAATTTAAAAGAACAGATTATAAAACTCAAAAAAGAAAAAAATGCTGTTCTTTTAGCACATTATTACCAGCGGACCGAAATTCAGGAAATTGCCGATTATGTCGGGGATAGTTTAGGATTATCTCAGGAAGCGGCCAAAACAGATGCTGATATTATTCTTTTTGCCGGCGTTCATTTTATGGCAGAAACCGCAAAGATTTTAAATCCATCCAAAAAAGTAATTCTCCCGGATGCAAATGCCGGATGTTCACTGGCAGAGTCATGTCCTCCTGATTTATTCAAAAATTTTACAGATCAGCATCCCGATCATCTTGTCATTACGTATGTGAATTGTTCTGCAGAAGTAAAAGCCCTGACAGATATTGTAGTGACTTCTGCCAATGCCGTAAAAATTGTAGAATCAATTCCCAAAAAAACACCTATTATTTTTGCCCCTGATAAAAATCTCGGAAAATATGTAATGAGCAAAACCGGAAGGGATATGGTATTGTGGAATGGTTCCTGTGTTGTTCATGAAGCTTTTTCTTTAGATAAATTACTCGAATTGTATAAAGAACATCCGGATGCCAAAATCATTGCGCATCCCGAATCTGAAACTCATATTTTGGCTGCCGCCAGCTATATTGGTTCCACTTCCGGAATGATAGATTATGTAAAAACAGACTCTGGTAACAAATTTATTGTTGCTACCGAATTTGGAATTTTACATAAAATGCAGGAAGAAGTTCCCGAAAAAATATTGATTCCCGCTCCTGCGAAAGAAGACAACACCTGTGCCTGCAGCGAATGTGGTTATATGAAAATGAATACGCTGCAAAAAGTATACGACTGTCTCGTAAACGAAAGTCCTGAAATTACCGTACCTGAAGATATAATCCAAAAAGCATTAATTCCGATTGAAAGGATGTTTGAATTATCCAAATAATGAAAAATACCAATTACTTAATTATTGGCTCCGGTGTTGCGGGACTGACACTTGCCCTTCGTTTGGCGACGCAGTTTCCGGGCAAAAATATCACCATTGTTACCAAATCCAATGCTGATGAATCGAATACGAAATACGCTCAGGGCGGTATTGCCATCGTGATTGATAAAAACGAAGATTCGTATCAAAAACATATCAGCGATACGCTTATCTGTGGTGACGGATTGTGTGATGAAGCCGTAGTAAAAATGGTCATTACCGAAGGCCCAAAACGATTAAAAGAACTGATCGAATGGGGCGCCAAATTTGACAAGAATCCGGACGGCAATCTTAATTTAGGTAAAGAAGGCGGTCATTCTGAAAATCGCGTCGTACACCATAAAGACCAGACGGGTTACGAAATCGAACGGGCTATTTTGATGCAGACTCTTCAAAAAGAGAATATTATTGTTCTCGATCATCATTTTGCCGTCGATTTAATTACTGAAGAAAACTGCTGTCTGGGAATTACTATTTTAGATGAAAAAACGAAACAGCTTCAAACTTACAAATCAGACTTTACGATATTGGCTACCGGCGGAATCGGACATCTTTACGGACATACAACTAACCCTGTAATCGCAACGGGTGACGGAATTGCAATGGCCTGTCGTGCCGGAGCAACTATTAAGGAAATGGAGTTTATACAATTTCATCCTACTGCTTTTTATGAAGCCTCCACAGGTTCTAAGTTTTTGATTTCTGAAGCTGTTCGTGGTTTCGGTGCTTATCTGCGCACCAAACAAGGACATCGTTTCATGAAGGATTACGATTCACGACAAGAATTAGCTTCCCGGGATATTGTATCGCAAAGTATTGATTTGGAACTAAAAAAATCCGGTGACGATTATGTTTATTTAGATTGTACACATCTTGATCCTGAAGCTTTTAAAAAGCATTTCCCAATGATTTACAGGCATTGTTTAACAGCCGGAATTGACATCGCCAAAGACTGGATTCCGGTAGTACCTGCACAGCATTATCTCTGCGGTGGAATTGTGGTTGATACCAATGGAAGAACATCTGTCACCAATTTATTTGCCTGTGGCGAATGTTCGCAGACTGGTCTTCATGGCGCAAATCGATTAGCATCCAATTCATTATTGGAAGCTCTGGTTTATTCGGGCAGAATTTATGAATATTTAGCCAATCCTGATTTAGAAATAAAAACAGCTGACTCTAAAATTTCAGAAAAAGAAAAAGTAAATAAACCTGAAATTGATTCCGAATATCTCGCTGAATTGAAAACCAAACTTCAGTATTTGATGCGACAAAATGCAGGAATCGTCAGGTCTGACATAGATTTACAAAATGCGAAAGAACAGCTTTTAAAATGGAAAAATGAAATGGAGCAGATTGAAAGAACGCAACAGGTTTTTGTGTCGTATTATGAATTATTAAATATGATTACCATTGGAAGTTTAATTGTATCACAATCTCTTGAACGGCAGGAAAATCGGGGCGGTTTTGTCAAACTTAAAATGCCTTCTTTTGTTTAAAAAAGACAATTGATATATTATTCACAATTAACTAACATCCCAATCAAAAAAGCAATCTGAATCACCTTAGAATAAATAAAAAAACAAAATTATGTTAAATAATTAAACCTTTCATTTAATCCATTGTCTTATAGCTGTAAACCAATTAAAAAAACAAATCATGAAAAAATTATTTATTGTAGCTTTATTATTCGTTGGAATAACAAGTTTCGCACAAGATGGAGATGGCGGTGATATGGATCAAAGACCAGTGCGTGAACAAAGAGAAAGAATGACTGCTGAACAGCGAAATGAAAGACAATTAAAAAAATTAACTACGGATCTGACTTTAGACGCAAAACAGCAGGAACAGGTAAAACAATTGATTGCTGAAAGAAGTGCTAAATCTGAAAAACTGCGAGAAGCCAGAAAAGAACAAAGAGAAAAAGGCACAAAACTAACTGCTGAGCAAAGAGAAGCTTTTAAAAAAGAAATGACAGCTGAAGCAGATGTAAATGATGCCAAAATGAAAGGAATTTTAACTGCAGATCAATATACCAAATGGAAAAAAAGTCAGGAGGAAAATAAAGATAAGGCAAGAGATAAAATGAGGGAATACAGAAGAGACAATAACTAATTCATCTATAAAAAAAGAGGCCCGAAAGCCTCTTTTTTGTTATTAGAAAGTTTTTGAAACCTTGTCAATCGCATTAATCGTAAAATCCAAATCTTCATACGTCAAAGCATCTGTGATAAACCACGTTTCATAGGCTGATGGTGCAATGTAAACGCCTTCCTGCAATAATCCGTGGAAGAATTTTTTGAAAGTTTCGTTATCTCCTTTTGCAGCCGTCTGAAAATCGGTAACCGGATTGGCATCAAAGTGTACCGAAATCATAGAACCCACTCTGTTAATCGTAAAAACAACATTATTAGCTTTTAAAACCCTGTCGATTCCAGCTTCTAAATAAGCCGTTTTTTCTTCTAAACGGGTAAATATTTCAGCATCATTATTTAAAGCTTTTAACATCGCTAATCCCGCAGCCATCGCCAAAGGATTTCCTGATAATGTTCCTGCCTGATAAACCGGTCCAAGCGGTGCTAAATGATTCATGATTTCTTCACGGGCAGCAAAAGCCCCCACCGGTAATCCTCCACCAATTACTTTTCCAAAAGTTACGATATCAGCGTTAATGTTATACAATTCCTGAACTCCGCCTTTTGCCAAACGGAAACCTGTCATAACCTCATCAAAAATCAGTAGAATTCCGTTTGCTGTACACAATTCTCTTAAGCCTTCCAGGAAGCCTTTTTGCGGTGGAATACATCCCATATTTCCTGCAACGGCTTCAATAATTATCGCTGCGATTTCTCCTTTATTCGCTTCGATTAGCGTTTTTACATTATCTAAATCATTGTATTTTGCTAATAAAGTATCTTTTGCAGTTCCCTCAGTAACTCCTGGACTGTTTGGTGATCCAAAAGTTACGGCTCCGCTTCCGGCCTGAATCAAAAATGAATCTGAATGTCCGTGGTAACAGCCTGCGAATTTGATGATTTTATCTCTTTTTGTAAATCCACGAGCGAGACGAATCGCACTCATACAAGCTTCTGTACCAGAATTTACAAAACGGATTTTATCAATATTCGGAACCATAGAAACGGCCAAAGCGGCAATTTCTGTTTCCAGTTCTGTCGGCATTCCAAAAGAAGTTCCCAGTTTTGCTTTTTCGATTACAGCATCAACAACCGGCTGATACGCATGCCCCAAAACCATTGGTCCCCATGAGTTGATATAATCGATTAATTTGTTTCCGTCCTCATCATACAAATAAGCACCTTTGGCACTTTTTACAAAAACCGGAGTTCCGCCAACGGCTTTAAATGCTCTTACCGGCGAATTTACACCTCCAGGAATTACTTTTTCTGCTTCAGCAAAAAGCTGACTACTTCTTTTATAAATCATTTTTTTTTAGATTATTAGATCTTTAGACTTCTTAGATTAGATTTTAATATTACAAACTAAGACCTCTGTCTTTTATATATTCATTAAAATATTTTTGTTCGGTTTGTTTTTCTTTTGAAAGATCTTCAAATTTTAAATCTGACATTCCTTGAGGAGAATAAAATTTCCATTTCCAGGTCGGTTTGTGTTTGATGAAAAAATGGGTTTCTGCAAATTCATCATGAATATAAACTCCACAGAATAGTCTAATGTTTAAAGCTACTGCTAAAATAAAAGTGGAAATTGAAATTTTTCTATTCATTAATAATTTTTACAGTTAACAACTCATAATTATCATTTAACCTTCAACTTCTGCCCTATCGAAAGCGCATTATCAGTCAGATTATTTTTTTGTTTCAGATCATCAACCAATATGTTGAATTTTTTGGATATCGAATACAAGGTATCCCCTTTTTGAACTTCGTATAAATTTGGATCATTTGAGTTTGAAACTGAAGATGAAGAAGAACTTCTTACCGGTGCAGATTTATTAATTGCCGTATAACTTTTCCCTGTTACCTGACAATCGTACTGGTGCAGATTGTAGCGTTCAATATAACTAATCAGTTTATCCGGATAATTAGGATCAGTGGCATAACCACAGGCTCTTAATCCTTTAGACCAGGCTTTATAATCGTCTTTTCCATAGGTAAACAAAACGGCGTATCGGTTTTTACCCACTAAAAATAAAGCGTGATCGCGATATGATTCTGCTGACTCTTTATATTTTCTAAAACATTCCTGAGAAGAATCATCGTCATGACGAACGCTTTCCCCAAGCCAGTCTTTATGGCATTTTATTCCAAAATGATTATTTGCTGTTAATGCTAAATCGCCTCTTCCTGCTCCCGATTCTAAAATTCCCTGCGCCAGAATAATACTCGCAGGAATACCGTATGTTTTCATATTTCCCATAGCAATATCTTTGTACTGCAACACATAATTATTGATAAGATCGCTGGTAACAACCGTTTTTGAAGTAGATTGAATGACTTCGGTTGTATTATTATTTGTAGAAGGGTATTTTGCAGTTGGTCTGGAAGTAACTCCTTTTTTAGCCGAAGCTGTTCTGGGTTTCTGAACCGCAGCCTGTTTCTTAGTTGTTGCGATAGTGGGTTTGCTGGAAGAACAGCCTGCCAATACTGCGATTACGAAGAGTGTAATTATTTTTTTAAACATCAATTTTGAGTATTGGTAATTTTTTCTGCTTCAATCTTAAATTCATTCCACTAATTCCCTGTAATCCGCCGGTGTGAATGAGTAAAATTTTTGAATGTAGAGGAAAATAATTTTTATGGATTAAATCTATAACGCCAAAAACCATCTTTCCTGTATATATTGGATCTAAGGGCACTTTATTTTCTTCAAAAAAAGCATTGATAAATTCAATTAATTCCAAATTTACCTTGCCATAACCTCCAAAATGATAGTCAGAAATTAAATTCCAGTTATCTTTTTTTGCAAAAATACGAATTTCATCTTGTAAAAAGTCACCTTTTAACGCCGGAAATCCTAAAATTTTCTGATGTGGCAGGGCACTGTTAATTAATCCGGAAATGGTTCCGCCGGTTCCAACAGCACAGCAAACGTAATCAAAAGCGGCATCTTCACTGGTCAAAATCTCTTCGCAGCCTTTTATTGCCAATTCGTTTGTTCCGCCTTCGGGCACTAAATAAAAATCTCCAAATTTCTGTTTTAAATTTTCAATATAAGAGGTTTCACTTTTAAAACGATAGTCTTCCCTTGAAACAAACTCAAACTGCATTCCGTTTTGCTGAGCGAATTTCAATGTTGGATTTTCTTCAATTTTATCTGAAAGTTCATCTCCGCGAATTATTCCAATTGTTTTAAAATCATGCTCTTTTCCTGCAAAAGCAACAGCAGCAATATGATTGGAAAATGCTCCCCCAAAAGTCAATAATGTGCGTTTTTTTTCGGCTTTCGCCTGAAGTAAATTGTATTTCAGTTTCCTGAATTTATTTCCCGATACAAAAGGATGAATCAAATCCTCACGTTTTATCGTCAAAGAAATATCATTTGGAAACCGAATATTTATGGGCTGATTAAGAACTGGATTCATTTTAATTTTATGTATTTCAAAAACTGAAAAAAAGACCGTTTTTTCAGATAATTTAAGTCGGTCTCATTTGTGTACGCTTCTCTTTCAAAACTAATATTTCTATAGGCTAAATCTTTGTTTTTATATTGGATAAAACGAATAAAAAACTCTAAAAAATACCAGATAAAAAATGGCAGAATCAGCATTTCTAACTGTTGTCTTAAATGTATTTTTTCGTGATTTAAAAAAACAACATTTACCTGATCTTTATAATATTTAACCAAAATAAATGGAAATAAAGCCATTCCGCGATATCCTTTCGGAATTAAATATTTAGCAACTATCAGAAGCATTGGTTGTAAAATTTATAAATTTGTAATTACATAGTTGTCCAATTTCATTAAAATCATAATCACGTACTATTCTAGACTTTTAGTGAAACTCAATTTGATTCAAAATAGATTTATGAAAGAGCAAAGTAATGAAAATAAATTAACGGAAGGGGACGATTTTTATTTTACCCCTGAAGGTTATAAATGTTTTACAGAAAAATATCACTTAAAACGAGGTTATTGCTGTAAAAGCGGTTGCCGTCATTGTCCGTACGGGTTTGATAAACGGACCGGGGAAATCAGAAAGAAGGCTAATTAGATAATGTCTCAATTTGAAAATTAGATAATTCTATACAAAAAAAATAAGATTATACTAATCTCAGAATCTAAGAAGTCTAACATCTAAAAATCAACAAAAAAAATGACTTTCAAAGAACAAATACAACAAGGAATTCCTCCCATATTACCTCCAAAAAAAGAATATGATCCGGCTATTAATCATGCTCCTAAACGGAAAGAAATCCTTTCAGCAGAAGAAAAAAAACTGGCACTGAAAAATGCTTTGCGCTATTTTGAACCAAAACATCACGCCGAATTAATCCCTGAATTTTCAGAAGAATTAGAAACGTATGGCCGTATTTATATGTACCGCCTTCGTCCCGATTATAAAATGTACGCTAGACCAATTGACGAATATCCGGGAAAATCATTGCAGGCAAAAGCCATTATGCACATGATTCAGAACAACCTGGATTATGCCGTGGCACAGCATCCGCATGAACTGATTACGTATGGCGGAAACGGAGCTGTTTTTCAAAACTGGGCTCAATATTTATTGACCATGCAGTATTTATCTGAAATGACAGACGAGCAGACTTTAACCATGTATTCTGGCCATCCGATGGGATTATTTCCATCGCATAAAGAAGCACCAAGGGTTGTGGTTACCAATGGTATGGTTATTCCAAATTATTCCAAACCTGATGACTGGGAAAAAATGAATGCTCTGGGTGTTTCACAATACGGACAAATGACAGCAGGAAGTTATATGTACATTGGCCCACAGGGAATTGTACATGGAACCACGATCACGGTCTTGAATGGCTTCAGAAAAATAAAACAAAATCCTGAAGGCAGCTTGTTTGTAACTTCTGGCCTGGGTGGTATGTCCGGTGCACAGCCGAAAGCGGGAAATATAGCAGGCTGCATTACGGTCTGCGCCGAAGTGAATCCGAAGATTACTAAAATTCGTCATGAACAGGGCTGGATTAATGAAATTGTAACTTCTACCGAAGAATTGGTCGCAAGAGTCAATTCGGCGAAAGCCAAAAAAGAAACCGTTTCGATTGCTTATTTAGGAAATGTGGTTGATGTTTGGGAATCTTTCGATAAAGAAAACATCAAAATTGATTTGGGTTCAGATCAGACTTCGCTTCACAATCCGTGGGCTGGAGGTTATTATCCTGTTGGAATTTCTTTTGAAGAAGCGAATAAAATGATGGCTGAAAATCCGGATTTATTCAAAGAAAAAGTTCAGGAAACGTTACGCCGACATGCTGATGCCATCAATAAACACACTGCAAAAGGAACCTACTTTTTCGATTACGGAAATGCTTTTTTACTCGAAGCTTCACGTGCCGGAGCGGATGTTATGGCAGAAAACAATATCGATTTTAAATATCCGAGTTATGTTCAGGATATTATGGGGCCCATGTGTTTTGATTACGGATTTGGGCCTTTCCGTTGGGTTTGTACTTCCGGAAAACCTGAACATTTATTAAAAACCGATGCAATCGCTTCGCAGGTTTTAGAAGAAATGGCAAAAACGGCTCCAGATGAAATTCAGCAGCAAATGCAGGATAACATAAAATGGATTAAAGGCGCTCAGGAAAACAAACTGGTTGTGGGATCGCAGGCCAGAATTCTTTATGCCGATGCCGAAGGAAGAATCAAAATTGCCGAAGCTTTTAATCAGGCTATTGCAAAAGGTGAAATTGGAGCTGTTGTTTTAGGACGTGATCACCATGATGTTTCCGGGACCGATTCGCCTTACAGGGAAACTTCTAACATTTATGATGGTTCCCGTTTTACTGCTGATATGGCGATTCATAACGTAATTGGAGACAGCTTCAGGGGAGCAACCTGGGTTTCTATTCATAATGGCGGAGGAGTTGGCTGGGGTGAGGTTATAAATGGCGGATTTGGTATGGTTCTTGATGGCTCTACAGAGGCTTCAAAGCGTTTAGCTTCAATGCTTTTCTGGGATGTTAATAACGGAATTTCAAGACGAAACTGGGCACGGAACGAAGGTGCTGTTTTTACTATAAAAAGAGCAATGGAAGTCCAGCCTTTATTAAAAGTAACCATACCTAATATTGTGGATGAAAATTTACTATCTTAAAGGTTGTTAAACAATAAAATACTAAAAACAAAAATCTTATATTTATGAAAACGCTAAAATTAATCCCGATTTTTCTGCTATTGATACTTTCTTCATGCAGCAGTGTTACTGTATATTCTGATTACGACAAAAATGTCGATTTTGCGCCTTATAAAACCTATGCGTTTTTCAAGCCCGGAATTGATAAAGTCGAGATTTCTGATCTGGATAAAAGACGTATTCTGCATGCGATAGAAAAGGAGATGCAGTCTAAAGGTTTCACAAAAAGTGAAAAACCTGATTTATTAGTTAATATTTTTACAAAATCCAGAGAACAGGTTGATGTAAACCAATTTAGTGCCGGATGGGGCTACGGTTGGGGATGGGGATGGAATCCATGGATGATGTATGGAGGAAACCAAACTACCGTATCAACTTCTACCGAAGGAACTTTATACATCGATTTGATTGATGCTAAAAAGAAAGAAATGATCTGGCAGGGCGAAGGAATTGGTGTTTTAACCCGAAACATTGATAAAAAAGATGAAAGAATTGCTGAATTTGTAAGCAAAATTTTAGCTCAGTATCCTCCTCAGGTCAAAAAATAATTGATACATTTGTACTTCAGGCAACAAAAAATGATAAAATCTAATAACATTATTATCGCTATTATCAGCATTATTGCAATTCAGCAATGATGGCGAGGTGTTATATAAAAAAGGAATATACAATTTATGAGACCTCCCAAACCGGGAGGTTTTTTGTTTTTAAAATTACACGATATGAATTTATTCAACGAAGTACTCAATGCCAAAAAGCAACTTGAACATGTGGTCGCAGCCACTCCGCTTACCCAAAACCTAAATCTTTCAGACGAATTTAAATCGACTATTCTATTAAAAAGAGAAGATTTACAGATTGTCCGATCCTATAAAATCAGAGGGGCTTACAACAAAATTTCTTCGTTATCCAATGCTGAAAAACAAACTGGAGTAGTTTGTGCCAGTGCCGGAAATCATGCTCAGGGTGTAGCTTATTCCTGCAATTTACTGCAGATAAAAGGCAAAATTTATATGCCAAAAACTACCCCGAAGCAAAAAGTAAAACAAGTGCAATTGTTCGGAAAATCTTTTGTTGAAATTGTACTTACAGGAGATACTTTTGATGATGCTTATGGTTCAGCCACAGCAGACGCCATTAAAAATCATAAAATTTTTATTCATCCGTTCGATGATGAAAAAGTAATTGCCGGACAAGGTACGGTAGGCTTAGAAATTCTTGAAACCTATAAAGAACCTATTGATTATGTTTTTGTTCCGATTGGCGGTGGCGGACTGGCTTCCGGCTTATCTGAGGTTTTCAAACATTTAAGTCCGAATACTAAAATCATTGGTGTTGAACCACAAGGAGCTCCTTCAATGAAAACTTCCATCGAAGCAAACAAGAATACAGCTTTAAAAACAATAGATAAATTTATTGACGGTGCTGCTGTCAAACAAGTCGGCGATAAAACATTTGAAATCTGTAAACAAAACCTGGAGGATATTATTCTGGTTCCGGAAGGAAAAGTCTGTACCACCATTTTGCGATTGTATAATGAAGAAGCCATGGTCGTTGAACCAGCAGGTGCTTTGACCATCGCAGCTTTGGATTTTTATAAGGATAAAATAAAAGGCAAAAGAGTAGTTTGTGTGGTTAGTGGAAGCAATAACGATATCGAAAGAACAGCCGAAATAAAAGAGCGTTCCTTACTTTACGAAGGATTGATGCACTATTTCATGATCCAGTTTCCACAGCGTCCAGGTGCTTTAAAAGAATTCGTCAACAATATTTTGGGTCCCGATGATGATATCACGTATTTTCAGTTTCATAAAAAGAACAACCGAGAAGTGGGTTCTGTAGTAGTTGGATTAGAATTGAAAAACAAAAAAGATATTAAGGCCATTAAAATCAATATGATCCAAAACGGCTTTGAGTTTCACTATCTGAACGACAACCAGGATTTGTTTACACAGTTAATTGGTTAGATAAAATATATTGTTATGATAAATATCAGCAAATAAAGATAGGGTTATATCGTATTTTTGTAACTGAAAATTTAACTTAAAAACATGGCTACTCTTGATATCACAAATATAGAAGACATAAAACTTTTAGTCAATACATTTTATGAAAAAGTACAAAACGATAATTTAATTGGCCCGATATTTAATGAAAAAATGATCGGAAGATGGCCGGAACATCTCGAGAAAATGTACCGTTTCTGGCAGACTTTACTTTTAGAAGAACATACCTATTCAGGAAGTCCGTTTCCACCCCACAAACATTTACCCGTCAACCAGACTCATTTTGACCGCTGGATGGAAATTTTTACCGAAACCGTTGATTCTTTATTTGTTGGAAAATTAGCCGAAGAAGCTAAACTACGTGCTGCCAATATGGCCTATATGTTCAATTATAAAATTGAATATTTCAGAAATCCGGGAAATCAATAAAAATGCAATATTTTTAAAAATAAGCTCAATAATAAACTATTACCCAATATGAAAAAACTAATTCTTCTATGTAACCTGCTTTGTATGTTCTTTGCCACCACTACAAAAGCACAATCTGCCAAAAGCATTCTTTACAAAGGCACTATTGACGGAAAAATAGCCGTAACCGTTTACATAAAAGAAGAAGAAAACCCTTGTACGGCTGATATAATGTACACTTCAATGTACCGTTACGACAAATCCGGCAGCTGGATACAATTAGATATCACCCAAAATAAAAAGAATGAAAACCAATTTGTATTAGTCGAACATGGATTTTCAGGAGTTATGATTCTGAAAAAGGAGGGCGTAAATTTTAACGGAATATGGATAAGTCCTGACAGTAAAAAGCAATTAAAAATAATCTTGAAGGAAGTCCGTATGACCAAAAAGGAAGCAGGAAGTTACGAAGATAAAATGGAGAAAGTAAATTATGAAAATAACGATTGTTAGAAACAGTCGTTATTTTCATAGCTGTAAATTTATTTCAACTTCCTTTCAGATTCTTTAATCTGAATATCGTTAATGCTTGCAAATCTTTTTTGCATGAGTCCGTTGGCATCAAATTTCCCAGTTTTCGTTGCCGTATGCCCTGAACCAATTGCCCTTAGCGGTTTGATTCGTACTCAAAACGTACCGCAATACGATTTTCAGTGTGAGCCCAGTATTCTTTCTTCAATTTATATTGCAGTTCTTTTTTCCATTTTTGAGTCAAAAAAGAGACAATCTCTTCTCTGCCATTTATAAACTGATCGCGGTTGCGCCATTCACTGTGAACAGTGTAAGCTTTTGAAACACGTTCCGGATCCTGACTGTTCCAGTCATTCTATAAATTAGTTTATAATTTTTCCGTTCTTGTATTTGTTTTTTCCATCTTCCCAAACATCATTTTCAGAAGCTCTTTTGAAGCTTTTTGGAATGGCTCCCTTAATCACTTCATTCTTATAATATACATGCTGATTATCTTTGGAATAATCCGGAGAAATGATTTCAAAATCCGCAAGATTTACTCCGATTATTTTTTTGCCATTATAATATGCATTATTCTTGTCTCTTGAATAGCCATAACTTAATGACTCAAAAGATGCTACATCAATTTCCGGGCATTCTATCCCTTTGTAAATTAAAGTATCATTAACGACTATTGTAAAATAATCGATTGCTTTGGTATTTTTGATTGTTTCAAAAGCATGAAGTGTAAATTCATTTTTCGTAAAAGCAGAAACAACAGTATTTCCTATTTGAACGTATGTGTCATTAATAACATGTATTGGGCCATCCATCATTTTATGTTTTCGGATGACCTCATCAACATCCAGCAGGTACATACCCTCACCTCTTTCATGAATAATCGAATAAATGTAATTTGCGTCTATAGCTATTCCATCATTTAAAGGCTTGAAAGTAGCCGGATCCCCTTGTATCTTTTTGCTTCTGTAAAAAACAGCATTAGCATCCTTATTCCAGCTTTGGCGTTTGTGATCTGGTAATGAAGGATCTAATAATTGATAGGTTTTAGGATCAGCATCCTTAATGATTCCTAAAAAATTATATTCTTCCCCGTTAGTTGTATACACATGGTTTTTGTCCTTAATAATTCCTGAAGCATCAACCTGAAACGTAGCATAATCAACAGCTTGTATTCTTCCTTTCCAGAAAACGTTCTTTTTATCTTTTCCAAAATCCCTGTTTATGGGCTGAAAAGATTCCACATCGGCATCAGATTCAAAATATCCTAATTCAAACCAATTTCCCATTGGTGAATGCACAATCAGATTTTTTCTGTAATGATAAAAATACGAATCGGAAATCTTACTATTTACCGGATCTCCTATGCGAAATAAAAAATATCGTATTCCTAAAAAGGCAAGCACTGCTATTGCTAAAATGATTAAAAGAACTTTCATATTTGTAATACCTAATTATACTTTCTGTAAAACTAAGTATTTTATTGTTATTTATTAGGTTGAATTTATCTTCAGCTCATAATCCGCATTTTAAAGACTTATATTAAAAACCGTAAAAAGCAAAAAACTGATAATTCACTAACAAAACAGTATTATTATTAAAATTAAACAACATAAAAGTCGTTTTCAATACCTCAAATTTGTAATTTTACATTTCAACCTTCAGCTATTTCAAAATGCATTCAACGATTGAAACAAATCCACTATTAGAAAAATTGCCTAAACATTTAAAGCAATTCATCAAACCTCAGGATTATGGTGATTATACACCAATCAATCAGGCGGTGTGGCGTTATGTGATGCGTAAAAACGTAGATTATTTATCGAAAGTGGCTCATCATTCGTATTTGGATGGTTTGAAAAAAACCGGAATCGAGATTGACTCTATTCCGAGCATGTATGGCATGAACCGGATCCTGACCGAAATTGGCTGGGCAGCCGTTGCAGTTGACGGGTTTATTCCGCCAAACGCTTTTATGGAATTTCAGGCGTATAATGTTTTGGTCATTGCTTCCGATATCAGACAGTTAGAACATATTGAATATACACCCGCTCCGGATATCATTCACGAAGGTGCCGGTCACGCTCCTATCATTGCAAATCCTGAATATGCTGAATATTTGCGTCGTTTTGGAGAAATTGGCTGTAAAGCAATTTCATCCCACAAAGATTATCAGATGTATGAAGCGATCCGACTGCTTTCGATTTTAAAAGAAGCCGAAGATACGCCTCAGGAAAAAATCGCCGAAGCCGAAAAAGCAGTAGCTGATTTACAAAACAATATGGGCGAATTATCTGAAATGGCCCAAATTCGAAATTTACACTGGTGGACAGTTGAATATGGTTTGATTGGAACTATAGAAAATCCTAAAATTTATGGTGCAGGACTGCTTTCCTCAATTGGTGAAAGTGCTCACTGCATGACCGATAATGTGAAGAAAATCCCTTATGATATCTCGGCTGCAAATCAGAATTTTGATATTACGCAGCTACAGCCTCAGTTGTATGTAACACCAAATTTTTCACATCTCAGTCTGATTCTGGAGGAATTTGCCAATAAAATGGCTTTACGAACCGGAGGCTTGTCCGGAATTGAAAAACTAATTCAATCCAACGCTTTGGGAACAATTGAGCTGAGTACCGGTCTGCAAATTTCAGGAGTTTTCACTAATGTTATTGAAGAAGAAGGAAAACCGGTTTACATTCAGACAACCGGAAAGACCGCTTTATCGTACCGTGAAAAAGAATTGGTTGGTCACGGAACTTTGACACACTCACACGGATTTGGAAGTCCGATTGGAAAACTAAAAGGTTTTAACCTGGCAATTGAAGATATGAGTCCAAAGGATTTACAGGCGTACAGCATTGTTGAAAACGAAACTGTAAAACTGGAATTTGAAGGCAATATCATAGTTGAAGGAGAAATTATTACCGGTTCAAGAAATCTTCATGGAGAAATTATCCTGATTAGTTTTAGAAATTGTACTGTTACGCATGGCAATACGATTCTGTTCCAGCCGGAATGGGGCAATTATGATATGGCTATTGGCAAAAAAGTAGTTTCTGCATTTTCAGGTCCGGCCGATGTGAATAGTTTTGATCTGATTAATATTGTGCCAACGATTAAAACGATCAAAGCAAAGCATACAGATGAACGCGATGATTTAGAAATTTTATATTCGACAGTTCGAAATATCAGAAATAACAAAGATTCTAAATCTGAACTCCAGTCGGTTTTTGAAAAATTAAAAAACAATCACCCTTACGACTGGCTGCTTGCTGTTGAAATTGCGGAACTTTTAAAAGATTCTGATCAAAAAGAACTTTTACAGGAAGTATTAAATCATTTAGGGCAATTGAAAATACAACGTCCTGAAGTGGCACATTTAATTTCTGGTGGACTAGAATTGATTTTTGATAAAGAAACAGTTTAAATTATGGCATGCAGGTTTTAATTTTCTTTGTCACTTCGACGGAGGAGAAGTCACATAAAGTATTTACAGTTCGTTGCTCTCTGGATGTGATTTCTCCTTACGTCGAAATGACAAAACACAATAGTTAAATTGAATCAAAATGATAATTTAAAAATTCTAATTTTGGATTAAAATCTTTTATTAATTCAATCTTCTTTTCTCTTCTCCACTTTTTTAATTCCTTTTCTCTGGAAATTGCTTCTTGAACCCAAACAAATTTTTCATAATAAACCAGAAATTCTAAACCGTATTTTGAGGCAAAAGTTTTATTCCCAGTTTCTAAATTATCTTTATGCTGTTCCAATCTTATTTTCAAATTATTGGTAACTCCAATATAGAAAGTTGAACGATATTTATTGGTTAAGATGTAAACATAATAAGAATGAAAACCTTCCTGAGGATTAAACATAGTTTTTAATATTGTGCGTTCGTTTTTTAGTTTTTTTGTCATTTCGACGTAAGGAGAAATCACTGAGGGAGAGCAACGCACTGTTGTCGAGTTTCTAGTGTGATTTCTCGTTCCTCGAAATGACAAGATTGCGAAAACCTTTGCCCCTGTGCAATTCTACCTATTTAAAACTTAAAAATTACAACTTCAAATCCTCATTAAACTCACTCTCCGATTCAATAGTTTTTCCATTATACTGTAATTTCCATCCCATAGAATTGGTCATAATTAAAATTTTAGACAATTCACTTATCAACCTATTTTGTGCGTTTGTTTTAAGTGTAGATTTATCGATTTTTTTAGACAGATTGGCTTTTACCGATTTATTGATTTTATTGTAATCGTCTCCGGTAAAAGGATTCAGTTTGCTTTGTTCCACATCATAAAACTGAATATCCGGATTGATTGTAATTTCTTCTTTCGGAATATTGAGAATCGTAATCGTTTTATTTTTCTCATCAATATCATATTTCATTTTATGTAAATCGTAAGCAACTGTAACATTTGCATTTACCACAATAAGCGCTTTCTTCTCAAAAGAGATCATATTCATTAAATACTTTTGTTGGTTTTTATACGTGATGACTTCTGAAAAATGCCCTTCGGTTACAACCAGCTTTCCAACATTCAAAATTTGCTGCTGAATCAGATTCGTGTTATACTCAATTGCACCATCATCCTCTTTTTTCAATTCACAATATTTGAAAGCCAAAATAAGGGCAATTACAATTCCGGCACCAACTAAAATTCTCTTAAGCATAATTTGGATTTACATTTATAATCATAGCTAATTTAATACTTTTTTGAGTAGAATTCCTTAGTATTTCTTAAAACCATTATCATCGAAATTTTCAATTACATTGGAATTATGTAAGATAATCAGCTTTTTACATAAACTTAAAAACGTACTTGCTCTGTATTTTTGTAAAAAATGAATTTAACCTGCAAAATTTAATTGTTATGATTGAAAAAATTAAAGAATTACCAGAAAACATGATTGGTTTTAAAACAGCTGGTCACGTAGTTAAAGGCGATGTTGATTTTGTGAAATCAGAAGTACGTCTTTTAATTGATGAGACACCGAAACTTAATTATTTATTATTTTTCGATAATTCTCCAACTGATTTTGCTTTAGGTGCCTGGCTTCATGAATCCTTGCTAAGCATCAAAAACATTACAAAGTGGACAAGAGCTGCTATTGTAACAGACTGTCAGAGAATGATCAATTTTACTAAAGTTTTCAATACAATTATGCCGGGAGAATTCAAAGGATTTAAAAAAGAAGATTATATGCTGGCCGTAGACTGGACATCAGAAAAAATTGATCTGGACTAAACTATTAAAAATGATATATCATGCATAAAGATTTAGATAATAAAGAAGCAGTAGAAAAAATAATTTCATTAGTAAAAGAAATTAAAACAGGTATTTTTGTAACTGAATTAACAAAAACACCTCTTCAATCACGACCGATGAGTATACAGGATATTGATGATCAGGGAAATTTGTGGTTTATTAGTTCTGCTAACAGCAATAAAAATTTTGAAATTTTAAAAGATAATCAGGTTCAGTTGTTTTTTGCTAACAATTCAAGCTCTCAATACATTTCTATTTACGGTGCAGCATCTATATATAAGGATCAATCGATAATTGACGAGTTATGGACACCTGTAGCCAAAGCCTGGTTTGAAGAAGGTAAAAATGACCCTAACGTTACGGTTATAAAAGTAACCCCTTCGGATGCTTATTACTGGGACACAAAAGATGGAAAAGTCATTTCGCTGCTCAAAATGGCAGGATCAGCATTATTTGGCAATACTGCAGATATTGGTGTCGAAGGAAAATTAAAATTATAAAGAGAGAGGCTGTCGAGCCTCTCTTTTTCATTTATAACGATTTATTTTGCATTCAGTTCATCAATTACTTCTTTAGTCAATTGCAGACTTTTCAATTTAGCCTGATGATCAAAAATTGGACTGGTGATCATTAACTCATCAATTCGGGCATAATCAATAAACTTTTTCAAATCTGCTGCGAGTTGTTTTTTACTTCCCACAAATGAACAAGCCGTCATTTGATTGACGTGAAAACGTTCTTCCTCGCTCATAATATCGTCCAGCGAATCCACAGGCGGCTGAAGGCCTTTGCGGTCATTTCGAATTAAATTCAGAAACATTTGGTACAAACTTGTCGACAGTTTTTCGGCTTCTTCATCGGTATCAGCAGCAATAATATTTACACAAGCCATTGTTTTCGGCTTATCTAAAACTTCTGAAGCCTGAAAATTATTACGATAAAATTCAAAAGCCTGTAACATTTGACGTGGCGCAAAATGCCCTGCAAAAGCATACGGAAAACCGTATGAAGCTGCCAAAGAAGCACTTTCCATACTCGAGCCTAAAATCCAGATGGGTACTTTTGTTCCTTCTGCTGGAAAGGCGCGAACTTTTGCCCCAGCATTTTCTTCAGAAAAATACTCCTGTAATTTGGATATGTTTTGCGGAAATCGCTGTGCCTGTTCAAAGAAATCTTTCCGAATAGCTTCTGCAGTGGGCTGATCAGTTCCGGGAGCTCTTCCCAAACCTAAATCAATTCGGCCAGGATACAATGTCTCTAAAGTCCCAAATTGTTCTGCCACGATTAAAGGCGAATGATTTGGCAGCATAATCCCACCGGAACCCACGCGGATATTTTGTGTCTGACTGGCGACATATCCAATTAAAACCACAGTTGCGGTACTGGCTACATGCGCCATATTGTGATGTTCGGCTAGCCAAAACCGTTTATAACCTAAACGATCTGTTAATTTGGCGATTTCTTTTGTTTTATTTAATGTTTCAGTTGCATTGCTGTTGTTGTTAATAATAGCGAGTTCTAATATGGAGAGTGAAATTGGATTTTTCATGTAATAAAATGTCTTTTTACAAAATTAATTCATTTTAAATGAAAGCTAAATTATGCTATGTTAATAGAATTATAATATTTAAAATGTTCTCTAACTTTTCAAATTAAACTTAAAACCCAAATGATTTTAACCCTAAATTTGTACATCAAACACCAAAATTTGATTTAGCCTCTCTGCAAATGACACACAGAATATTAATTATAGACGACGAAGAAAAACTGAGAAGTCTGCTGGTTCGCATTATTAAATCGGAAGGATTTGAAGTTTTTGAGGCGAAAGATTTAAAATCTGGTTTTAAAAAACTGGAACAAACCGATATAGATGTTGTTTTGTGTGATGTAAAATTGCCTGACGGAAACGGCGTCGATTTTGTTCAAAACATAAAAAGCAGTTTTCCTTTAGCGGAAGTTATTCTGCTAACTGCTTTCGGAAATATTTCCGACGGTGTTCAGGCGATGAAAAACGGCGCTTTCGATTATATTGTAAAAGGCGATGATAACGACAAGATTATTCCGCTTCTTTATAAAGCCGTTGAAAAAGTGCATTTACAGAAAAAAGTAAAACAGCTTGAAAAACGTATTGGTGACAAATATTCTTTCAATACGATAATCGGAAAATCAAAAGGAATTGAACAGGTTATCGATCTGGCTCAAAAAGTAGCCAAAACCGACTCAACTGTTTTATTGACTGGAGAAACCGGAACCGGAAAAGAGGTTTTTGCACAGGCAATTCATGAAAATAGTAATCGGGCAGGAAAATCTTTTGTGGCTTTAAATTGCAGTACGTTTAGCGCAGCAATTTTAGAAAGCGAACTTTTCGGACATAAACAAGGCGCTTTTACTGGAGCTTTGAAAGATAAAAAAGGTTTTATCGAAGAGGCTAACGGTGGTACTTTGTTTTTAGATGAAATTGGTGAAATGCCAATTGATCTTCAGGCGAAATTATTGCGTGTTTTAGAAACCAGCGAATATATTCCCGTTGGAGACACAACTTCTAAAAAATCAAATTTCAGATTAATTGCTGCAACAAATCGTGATTTAAAAGAAGAAAGTGAGGCACATCGTTTCCGTTCTGATTTGTATTTCCGCTTGAACATTTTCGAAATCAAATTGCCTTCGCTTCGTGAAAGAGCTAAAGATATTCCATTACTCACTAATTTTTATGTGAAACAGTTTTCAGAAAAAACGAATAAAAAGACTTTACAAACTTCAGCCGATTTCCTGGAGAAATTAGAAAATTATTCGTGGCCGGGAAATATACGTGAACTCAAAAATGTTATTGAACGATCGGTTATTTTGAGTAATGGAGATACTTTGACTCCTGATGTTCTGCCTTATGAAATGCAGCATCAAACAGAAAAAAGTACAAAATCAATGTCGGCTTTCTCGATGCAGAGTATTGAAAAACTGCATATTCAAAAAGTTTTGAATTATACTAAAAGCAATAAAGCTGAAACGGCCAGATTGTTGGAAATTGGAATTGCTACTTTGTATAGAAAGATTGAAGAATATGGGATAGAAAATTCCAAAATTTAAATTCCAAACTCCAATTTTAAAATTAAAACCAAATAACTGATCACATTTTACCATTAATAATTAAAATCATCTTATCATTTTAATAAAAGCTTATCATTTTGATAGGCTTTTTTTATGCCTGATTTTGGCACAAAACAACAACTTCTTATTTTACAACACCTTACACACTACTGTGCATTTTCGGAATATATTTTGGCATAAGGAGGAAGAACATAAAAATTCCTTCTCATGAAAAATCAAGTTAATTCTATTTACAAACAAGCGGAACGCTTTGCTGAGATAACTAAAAAAAATATTATCTGCGGCAATATCGTTCGGGCTAAAAAATGTTTGGCACTTGCTGAACGTTTATTTATTACCGGAAGTATCGAAACCAAAAACGCGATTTCAAACGTGTATATTTTTTCAGTCTCGTCTTTTATGGAAGTGCGTCACTGCAATATCTCGCATCTTTTTCCGCAAACGCTTAAAGCAGAATATATCAAACAAGTTAATACTTCGGGAGTTTAGTGTAAAATGTTGTTTGTGAAATGTAAGATGTGTCTATCGCTTTTCACAAATAACATCTTACTTCTCACATTTCACAAATCTAAAAATCATCCCTATGTTAATTACAATTCTTTTACTAGCATTTGCAGTTTTGCTCTTTGCTCTTTGTTTTAAATCAATTGAACTTTTTGAAAATATCTAAGTCATGACAGCACTGTTTATAGTTTCCATCGCCGTTTTCGTGTATTTGGTTTATGTATTAATTAAACCTGAAAAATTCTAATAAGTGTGAAATGTCAAAAGTGAAATGTTAGATGTCTTTCATTTTACAAATCACATCTCACATTTCACAACTTCACATTTCACTTTTTACAATCAACAACTCACACATTATGAATACAGAATTACTAGGTGTCATAGGTATTTTTCTCCTAACTATTGTTTTAGCGATTCCCTTCGGAAAATATATTGCTAAAGTATTTTCAGGAAACAAAACACTTCTTGACCCGATTTTCAATCCGCTTGAAAAATTTATTTTTAAAATCAGCGGTATCAATCAAGCTGAAGAAATGAACTGGAAACAGCATCTAAAAGCACTTTTAAGCATCAATATGCTTTGGTTCTTTCTCTGCTTTTTTGTCCTGCTTTTTCAAGGTTCGTTACCACTAAATCCAGATAACAATCCATCGATGTCACCTGATTTAGCTTTTAACACCGCTATTTCATTTGTTGTAAACTGTAACTTACAGCATTATTCTGGTGAAAGCGGAGTTTCGTACCTGTCGCAATTGGTCTTGATGTTCTTACAATTTGTTTCGGCTGGTGTCGGGATTGCTGCTGCCGCAATGGTTTTTACCGCTATGCGCGAAAGAACAACAGACAAACTGGGGAATTTCTACAACTATTTCGTAAAAAGCTGTACTCGTATTTTATTGCCACTTTCTGCAATCGTGGCAATCGCTTTGGTTTTCAGTGGAACTCCAATGACTTTTGAAGGGAAAGATGCAATCACCACTTTGCAAGGCGATCAGGTTGAAGTTTCCCGCGGACCAGCTGCTGCTTTTATCGCTATCAAACATATTGGTACAAACGGTGGCGGATTCTTCGGAGCTAACTCGGCTCATCCTTTAGAAAATCCGACTTATTTTACGAATGCGGTTGAACTTTGGGCACAAATGATTGTTCCATTTGCGATGATTTTTGCACTTGGCTTTTTCCTTAATAAACGAAGATTCTCTTATATCGTTTTTGGTGTGATGACGATTGGCTTCTTACTCTTAGTAATTCCGACAATATCAAGCGAAATCATTGGAAATCCTGCAATCGAAAAAATGGGGATTTCTCAATTAAATGGAGCGATGGAAGGAAAAGAAGTCCGTTTTGGTCCAGCTATTTCAGGTTTCTGGAGTATTGCAACAACGGTTATTTCTACAGGTTCTGTAAACAGTATGCACGATAGCTCGATGCCGGTTTCGGGAGCTATGCAATTATTGGCCATGATGGTCAATGTGTTTTATGGCGGATGCGGTGTTGGTTACCTCAACTTTTACATTTTCATTATTCTGGCTGTATTTATTTCAGGATTAATGGTTGGTCGAACTCCTGAGTTTTTTGGAAAGAAAATCGAAGCCCGAGAAGTCAAAATTGCTGCTTTTATCGCTATTCTTCACCCTTTATTGATTTTAGCCGGAACAGCTTTAGCTTCTTATTTTGCTGCGAATGATACTGCAATGGGGTATTGGTTTAGCGGAAATGCAACGGGCTGGCTGAACAATCCTGGAAATCACGGATTCTCTGAAATGTTGTACGAATATACTTCAAGCGCCGCTAATAACGGTTCTGGTTTTGAAGGTTTAGGCGATAATAATCCGTTTTGGAATATCACTACAGGAATTGTTTTACTATTAAGCCGTTTCATTCCAATTATCGGGCCTTTAGCAATTGCAGGTTTATTAGCCAACAAAAAATACATTCCGGAAAGTGCAGGAACTTTAAAAACCGATACCACAATTTTCGGAATTATGATTTTTGCTGTAATCGCTATTGTTGCGGCTTTATCTTTCTTTCCTGCGTTGGCACTTGGTCCTTTAGGAGAATATTTTACTATGTGAAAAGTTAAATGTAAAATGTGAGATGTGAAATACGGTCACTTCATGTAAACAATATCTAGTATTTTACATCTTACATCTCACAAATCACATTAAAGCTACAAACGATTTTCAAGACTTTTAATCAATCCGTAAATAAGTTTTCCTATGACATCTAATTTTTCAATTAATTGTTTGCATTCTTCTTCATTGAAAAAATCCAACTCTTTACTCAATAAAATTAAAGTGTCGAGTTCTGATACAGAACCTAGTGAAATATGTAAAAAATGGATAAATTCTTTTATTCCTTTCCTTGCAGCTCCTTCTGCAATATTAAGAGGTACAGAAACTGAAGCTCTCCGGATTTGTGAAGTAATTCCGAATTTTTCTTCAGCTGGGAATTGTCTTGTGACTAAATAAATTTCTTTAACGAACTCAAAACTTTTAATCCAAGAATTCAAATTTTTATGCGGTTTCATATATTTTTTTTACAAATATAAGATTTTTCGTATTTAAAATTTCTGTTTTACATTTCACATCTAACATTTCACATCCAACATTTTACATCTAACATTTTACATAAAGAAAAAATGACAACTAATAAATCCACATCATTGTTTGAAAGCAAACAGGTAAAAGAAGCTTTATGGCAGTCTTTCGTTAAGCTGAATCCAAAAATGATGATTAAAAATCCGGTAATGTTTACCGTAGAAATTGGAACTGCCATTATGTTTGCCGTTTGCGTTTCGATCTTAATGGGCGCAACCGATCAGGGCAGTTTTATTTACAATCTAATTGTTTTTCTAATTTTATTCGTTACGCTTTTGTTTGCCAATTTCGCAGAAGCTATTGCAGAAGCGCGCGGAAAAGCACAAGCCGACAGTTTAAGAAAAACCCGCGAAGAAACGCCTGCAAAATTGGTAAAAAGGGAAAAGTCAAATGTGGCAGGTCAGCCAGATACATTTCACATTTTACATATTTCATCCTCACAATTAAAAAAGAACGATATTTTCATTTGTGAAGCGGGCGATTTAATTGCTGCTGACGGAGAAATTATTGAAGGTCTGGCAACAATCGACGAAAGTGCTATTACGGGAGAAAGTGCTCCTGTAATTCGAGAAGCGGGCGGAGACAAATCGTCTGTTACAGGAGGAACAAAAGTGTTATCTGATAAAATCAAAGTAAAAGTAACATCAGAACCTGGCGAAAGCTTTTTGGATAAAATGATTGCTTTGGTTGAAGGTGCAAGCCGTCAGAAAACGCCAAACGAAATTGCACTGACTATTTTATTAGCTGCTTTTACCTTAATCTTCGTGATTGTCTGCGTTACCCTAAAACCTTTTGCTGATTATGCGAACGCTCCTATTACTATTGCTGCTTTTATTGCATTGTTCGTTTGTTTGATTCCAACTACGATTGGAGGCTTGCTTTCTGCAATCGGAATTGCGGGAATGGACAGAGCTTTGCGTGCCAACGTCATTACCAAATCAGGAAAAGCGGTTGAAACTGCTGGAGATATTGATGTTTTACTTTTGGATAAAACGGGAACAATTACAATTGGAAACCGAAAAGCAACCAATTTTTACCCAACAAAAGGAATTACTTTTGAAGATTTTGTAAAATCAGCTGTATTGAGTTCGCTTGCTGATGATACTCCTGAAGGAAAAAGTATTTTGGAGCTTGGTAAAATGTTAGATGAAAACAGTAAAATGCAGTCAGACATTTCACTTCTCACAGATAACATTTCACACACCATAAAATTTACTGCTGAAACCAGAACTTCGGGTGTTGTTTTAAAAGATGGAACCGACATTCGAAAAGGCGCACAAGATGCTGCTAAAAAAATCGCAGAACAAGCCAGAAATGCTTTTCCTGAAGATACTTTACAACAAGTGATCACAATTTCTTCTAATGGAGGAACACCTTTAGTGGTCATCAAAAACAACGAAATTCAAGGCGTTATCGAATTGCAGGATATCATTAAAACCGGAATGAAAGAACGTTTTGAGCGCTTACGCAGAATGGGTATCAAAACTGTTATGGTTACAGGTGATAATCCACTTACGGCTAAGTTTATTGCTGAGAAAGCAGGAGTAGATGATTTTATTGCTGAAGCGAAGCCTGAAGATAAAATGAATTATATCCGAAAAGAACAAGCCGAAGGTCGTCTGGTTGCCATGATGGGAGACGGAACAAATGACGCTCCTGCCCTTGCGCAAGCCAATGTAGGTGTTGCCATGAACAGCGGAACGCAGGCAGCGAAAGAAGCTGGAAATATGGTCGATCTTGACAATGATCCAACGAAACTAATCGAGATTGTCGAAATTGGAAAACAGCTTTTAATGACCCGCGGAACTTTAACAACTTTCTCCATTGCCAATGACGTTGCCAAATATTTCGCGATTGTTCCTGCTCTTTTCATTACTGCGATTCCAGCATTGCAAGGTTTAAATATTATGCATTTGCACAGTCCAGAAAGTGCGATTTTATCTGCTGTAATTTTCAATGCGATTATCATTCCGATTTTGATTCCGCTGGCGTTGAGAGGTGTTGAATATCGTCCGATTGGAGCAAGCGCGATCTTAAAACGTAATCTTTTGATTTATGGCTTAGGCGGTTTGATTGTTCCTTTCATCGGGATTAAGTTAATTGATTTAATCGTAACACTTTTTATTTAGTGAAATGTGATTTGTAAAATGTAAAATGACGAAATCAAAAAACACAACAATTTACAAATCACTTTTTACATCTAACATTTTACACTAAAAACATGAAAACAATATTTTCAATCATAAAACTTACTGCGGTTACTTTAATCTTATTCGCAGTTATTTATCCTCTTGCGATTTATGGAATAGCACAATTGTCTCCGAATCAAGGAAAAGGAGAAACGCTTTCGGTTAATGGAAAAGTGGTTGGTTATCAAAAAATAGGACAGAAGTTCGATAAATCGAATTATTTCTGGGGAAGACCATCTGCTGTTGATTACAATGCTGCAGGAAGTGCCGGAAGCAATAAAGGGCCGAGCAATGCTGAATATTTAGCTTTGGTTCAAAAGAGAATTGATACATTCCTGGTTGTTCATCCGTACTTGAAAAAAGCTGAAATTCCAGCTGATATGGTTACCGCTTCAGGAAGTGGTTTAGATCCGAATATTTCTCCGCAAGGCGCTTTGGTTCAGGTGAAACGTGTTGCCAAAGAACGAAATTTAGCTGAAGTGAAAGTAAAAGCTTTGGTAGAATCTAAAATTAATTCGGCTGTTATTGGTCCTGAAACTGTGAATGTTTTGGAGTTGAATGTTGCGCTTGATAAGCTTCGCTAAAAGATGCTAAGGTACTAAGTTGCTAACATTATAAGTTTTTTCTCCTAACAGGTTTTGAAAACCTGTTAGGTATGACTTCCCTTTAGAACACAGTAACCACACTGTTTGTCATCCCGAGGAACGAGGGATCTCCGCAAGTAGCTCGGTAAAGTATTGTTGATTCTCTGTGTGGAGTTTCTTGCGGAGATTTCTCCTTCGTCGAAATGACAAGCTGAATGCAAATTCAAATCGAAAATCATACTTTAAAATTAAATACCTACAAGGTTTTAAAAACCTTGCAGGAAAATGACACGCCTTTTTACCCCAAATGCCCTAGCCCCGATAGTAGTGAAAATCCTTTTTCTGGCTTCTTTAGCCAGAAAAAGATTGTAGCGGATAGCGGGAAATAGCTCCTAAAAAATCTACTAAATATTAATTACCCTTTTGGGTTGAATACCACAATTAACAATGAAAAAAATAATACTTACCGCTTTAATCGCTTTTGGTTTTAGCAATTTACATGCACAGTCAGCATCTAAAACTCCGTTTACGTTTTCGGGATATGTAGACGTTTATTATAGTTATGATTTCGGTAAACCGGAAAATCATACACGGCCAAACTTTTTTTATAATTATAACCGAAGCAATGAAGTGAACCTGAATTTGGGCTTGGCGAAAGTAAATTATTCGAAGGGAAATGTACGAGGAAATTTTGCGCTGATGGCGGGGACTTATGCACAATATAACATGTCGGCTGAACAAGATTTATTGAAAAATATTTATGAGGCGAATGTTGGCGTGAAGATTTCGCAAAAACATGATTTGTGGATTGATGCGGGAATTATGCCTTCGCATATTGGTTTTGAAAGTGCGATTGGAAAAGACTGCGCGAATTTAACCCGAAGCATTCTGGCTGAGAATTCACCTTATTATGAAGCGGGCGTAAAAATTGGTTATACTTCTGAATCCGGAAAATGGTATTTGGCCGCGATGTATTTAAACGGCTGGCAGAGAATTCAGAAAATAGATTGGAATCAAACTCCGGCTTTTGGAACACAGGTTACGTTTAAACCTACGGACAGAGTGATTTTGAATTGGAGTACATACACAGGAAACGAACAACCTGACATTGATAAAAAATGGCGTTATTTTAATAATTTCTACGGACAATTTAAAGTAACTGAAAAGACAAATCTAACGGCTGCTTTTGATATTGGTTCGCAGCAATCGGCTAAAAACAGTAATAAGTACGATACTTGGTTTTCGCCTGTTTTGATTCTGCAATATAAACCATCAGATAAAATTCAGCTGGCAGCAAGAGGTGAATATTACAGCGACGAAAAAGGTGTAATCATCGCAACTTCAACGCCAAACGGATTCAAAACTTACGGATTTTCAGCTAACTTTGATTACTTAATCACTGATAATGTTATGTTTAGAATTGAAGCAAGAAATCTGTCAAGTAAAGATGAAATTTTCACCAAAAACAATCTGCCAACAGATACGAATACTTTTGTGACATCTGCTTTGGCGATTAGTTTCTAATTATGTGAAATGTTTTCTGTAAAATGTGAAATGTATTCGATCATTTTACATTTTACAGAAATCTTCTTACCCTTAAAACATGGAAAACGAAAATGACGCACAGCATTTTCTGGATTTGATTCAGAAATCACGAAAAGGAAAATTCAAAATCTACATTGGAATGAGCGCCGGTGTGGGCAAGACTTTCCGCATGCTTCAGGAAGCGCATTCGTTATTGCGAAACGGAATCGATGTAAAAATTGGCTACATCGAAACGCATATGCGAAAGGAAACGCATGAGTTATTGTCTGGTCTGACGATTATTCCGCGACGGACTATTTTTTATAAAGGAAAAGAACTCGAAGAACTCGATGTTCAGGCGATCCTAAACCTTAGACCTGAAGTGGTTATCGTTGATGAATTGGCACATACAAACGTGGAAGGAAGCAAAAACGAAAAACGCTGGCAGGATGTTCTGGAAATCCTGGAAGCCGGAATTAATGTGATTTCGGCTGTCAATATTCAGCATATTGAGAGTTTAAATTCAGCTGTAAAACGCATCACAAACATCGATGTTCAGGAAAGAATTCCGGATAATGTTTTGCGTCTGGCTGACGAAGTGGTAAATATCGATTTGACTTCGGAAGATTTGATTGCGCGTTTGAAGGAAGGAAAAATCTATACGGCAGATAAAATTCAGATGGCTTTGCAGAACTTTTTCAAATCTGAACAAATTCTGCAGTTGCGTGAATTGGCTTTGAAGGAAGTCGCAAGTCAGGTTGTTCGAAAAGTAGAAAGCGAGGTTCCGAATGTGCACGCTTTACGTCATGAAAAATTACTGGCTTGTATCAGCAGTAATGATAAAACGGCTAAAATTGTGATTCGGAAAGCAGCGCGATTAGCAAGTTATTACAACGGAAGCTGGTATGTTTTGTATGTCGAAACACCGCCAGAAACCCCTACTAGAATTGCGCTTGACAAACAAAGACATTTAATTAATAATTTTAAACTCGCTGTGCAATTGGGAGCTGAAGTTATTAAGGTAGAAAATTCGAATATTGTCAATGCAATTTTGACGACTGTAGAAGAAAAACAAATTACAACTGTCTGTATCGGGAAACCGCATTTGAATTTATTTAAAGTAATTTTGTCTACAACAATTTTCAGACGTCTATTAAATAAACTGTCATTATCAAACGTCGATCTTGTTATACTGTCTTAAATTGGTAAAATGTAAAAAGTGAAAGGTCAGATGTTTCATTTCACATTTTACAAACAACATTTTACATAAAAAAATATGAGAATTAAAACCAAATTGAATCTGGGTGTTGGATTGTTATTTTTAATGATCATCATTCTCTCGTTAGTGAGTGCTTATTCTGTTTTTTTGATCAAGCAGGACACTGAGAATATTCTGAAATCGAATTACAATACGCTGGAATATTCGCGAAATATGATTTTTGCTTTGGATGGAATGAAATCGGACTCAAAAAAAACGATTTTGAATTTTGAGGAAAATCTCGAAAAGCAAACCCGCAATATTACAGAACCAGGCGAAAAACAAGCAACCGAAAAACTGAAAGAAAGCTTTATTCTTTTAGCTAAAAATAATACTGATGAAACTGTAAAAGCACAGATTCGTCAGGATATTTTTGCGATTATGAAACTGAATCTGGATGCCATCAAACAGAAAAGCGACATCGCTAAAAAAACGGCTGAAACATCCAATTTTTCCATTGCTATTGTAGGGACTTTGTGCTTTTTGATTGCGTTTAATTTATTGGTCAATCTGCCAAATAATATTGCAAACCCAATTAGGGAATTAACGCTGAGTATTAAAGAAATTGCGAATAAAAACTACTCTGAACGTGCACATTTTACCAGTCACAGCGAATTTGGGGATCTTGCCAAATCGTTTAATACGATGGCGCAAAAACTCGAAGAATATCATGACAGCAATGTTTATAAACTTCTTTTTGAGAAAAAACGACTGGAAACACTTATCAACAATATGAACGATCCAATTATTGGTTTGGATCATGAAGGAATTGTTTTGTTTGTGAATGATGAAGCGCTGAAAATTATCGGCATGAAATCGGAAGAAATAATCGGAAAAAATGCATCTGAATTGGCGGTTTCCAATGATTTAATTCGTTCTTTAATTCTGAAAGAAGATAAAACTCCGAAGAAACAACCTCTCAAAATTTTTGCTCACGGAAAAGAAAGTTATTTCGAAAAGGAAATCCACAACATTACGATAACACCAACGGGTGAAGAAAAGGAAATCAATATTGGTGACGTAATTATTCTGCGAAATATTACGCTTTTTAAAGAACTGGATTTTGCTAAAACTAATTTTATTGCCACCGTTTCTCACGAATTAAAAACCCCAATAGCTTCTATAAAATTGAGTCTTCAATTGCTTGAAAATGCTAAAACAGGCGATATGAATGACGACCAGAAACAATTGGTAGAAAGCATTAAAGACGACAGTCAGCGTTTGTTGAAAATTACGGGCGAATTACTGAATTTATCACAATTGGAAACAGGAAATATTCAGTTGAATATTGGCAAAAGCAATCCGCATGAAATTGTACAATATGCTGTAGAAGCCGTAAAAGTTCAAGCCGATCAAAAACAGATTCAACTGATTGTTGATGCCAATGAAAACCTCAAAAATGTAAAAGCCGATGCTGAAAAAACAGGCTGGGTTTTGGTTAATTATTTATCGAATGCGATTCGGTATTCATCTGAGAAAAGTACAATTCTCATTAAATTAAAAGAAGAAAACAATCAGATGGTTTTTCAGGTTATTGACACCGGAAAAGGAATTGAACCCAGATACAAAGACAAGATTTTTGATAAATATTTCCAGATTCCGGGAAGCCAAAAATCCGGAACGGGATTAGGTTTAGCCATTAGCAAAGAATTTATTGAAGCACAGAATGGAAGTGTTGGTGTAGAAAGTAATTTGGGATTGGGAAGTACTTTTTGGTTTACATTAAAAATTTAGGATTATTTTTTAATAAAATTCTCTGAAACAAAAAAAATGCCCTGTTAAAAAACAAGGCATTTCATATTCAATTCATTCTGAAGTTTCATTCTTTTGGTTTTGTCAAATAATAAATTGGAATACCAATTAGCATAATTAAAATCCCCCAGCCACAGGTTGAGAATTTTGTAACCAACAAAGAAATACTGATTGCAGATGCTAAGATAATATACAAAAGCGGTAAAAATGGATACCCAAAAGCCTTGTAAGGTCTTTCAGCATCAGGCATTTTTTTACGCAATATAAAAATTCCATAAATTGTAAGAATATAAAAGATCAACACGATAATAATTACAAAGTCCAGTAAAGCACCATATTTTCCGGTTAGACAAAGAGCAGATGCCCATATACATTGTGACCACAAAGCCCAGGCGGGCACGCTGTATTCGTTAAGAATAGAAGCCTCTTTAAAGAACAAACCATCATTCGCCATGGTGTAATAAACCCGAGCACCCGCCATAATCAATCCGTTATTACAGGCAAAAGTCGAAATCATAATCATTATCGCAATAACCAAAGTTCCAATATCCCCAAAGATATATTGAGCAGCCACTACCGCTACCCTGTCTGACTTTGCAGTTGCTATCTCCTCCATAGGAATTACTGCCAGATACATCAAATTTGTCAATACATAAATAATCGTAACAATAAAAGTCCCTAAAAACAGACTTAAACCTACATTTCGTTTTGGATTTTTAATTTCGCCCGCAATAAACGTTACACCAACCCAGGCATCACTGGAAAATAGTGAACCTACCATTGCAGCAGAAATCCCGGTTATTAAAGCTTTTCCGCTAATGGGAAGCCATGAACCGTTCTCTGTATCATATGAATGAGGAGTCCATGCATCTGTCCAATTCGTATCCCAAACAGAAGCTTTTGCAGCAATTGTTAATCCAAAAACGATTAAACCAAGCAACGATAATATTTTTATAATAGTTAGAACGGTCTGAAGAATCTTTCCGTTTTTTACGCCACGGCTATTAATAAAAGTTAATAACACAATGGTAACAATCGATACAATCTGAGCTGCATTTAGCTTAAAATCCCCTAATTCAAATAATATATTCTCGTCACTGAGAGGTTCATAAAGATAAGCTGCAAATTTTGAGAAAGCGACACCAACCGCAGCAATTGTCCCCGTTTGGATAACAGCGAAAAAGCTCCAGCCATACAAAAAAGCGATCAATTTATTGTATGCTTCTTTCAAATATACATATTGTCCTCCGGCTTTTGGAAACATCGAACTCAATTCACCATAACTCACAGCGGCAATAATGGTAATTAATCCTGAAATCAGCCAGATTAATGTTAACCATCCTGCTGAGCCTACTTGTCTGGCGATATCGGCACTCACAATAAATATTCCCGAGCCAATCATAGATCCCACCACAAGCATGGTCCCATCTAGTAATCCAAGCTCTCTCTTAAAATTTTCCTGGTTGTTTTCCTGCATTTTTTTGGTTTTTTGGTTGGTTAAAGATATAATTTTTTCTGAAACTTCATGTTTTCAGAATACAGATTTAAGATTGTTGAATTTGGGCGTATCCCTGTGGGTCGGGCTATCCACTTTATCTTTTATGGTGAACCCCACCATAAAAGGATGCCGTTACTATCCCTTACGCAAATCCGGTTTGATAACAGCATCAGATTATAATTTAATTATAAACATTTCAAATTCAATGATAGAATGTCGGTAAGATTTTTAAAATTAACAGGAAAAAATAGACCACTCGTTAAACGGAATTCTTTTTTTATTAAATTTATGTAGGAATCATTGATAATAAATTTTATTCAGCCTCCTAAAAATATAAAACAACAGTAAAGCCAGTTACGTAATACGCAGACAGAATTTATTATTAACTACCAATTCCAAAGTTATGTTTCAGGGTGCTTTTTTAAAAAATTTACGTTTTACTAATGGTTACATCTTAATATTAATTGTATTTGTTTCTTGTGTTTTACTAATTTGTATCAATCTTTTTACAATCAAAATATTATCTGCCAATAGAGCTTATATCAACGGTGAATCACATTATTCAAAAGGACAAAAGGACGCATCCCGCCATCTTATACATTATCTTTTTTCTAAGGACAAACATAAATGGAATTTGTTTCAGGAAGAATTGAAAGTTCCGCAAAGTGCCCGTATTGCCAGAGAAACACTAATGAAGTTTGGCGACAATGATATAGCCCGAAAAGCTTTAATTAATGGCAGAAACCATCCTGAAGATCTGGATGACATAATTTGGCTATTTGAAAACTTTAAGCAGGTCTCTTTTTTATCAAAAGCAATTAATGAGTGGGAACAAGGGGATGACCTAATCGTTAAACTGTCTGAAATTGGCAAAGAAATTAATACCAAAATAAATAATACCGTTTTAAGTCGGACTGATCAGATAAAATTCCTTAGGGAAATTGGTTCTATAAGCGACAAACTAACTATTAACGAGCGTAACTTTACAAATATTATCAGCGATGGAACCCGTAAAATTAAAAATTTACTCATTATTACAAATATCATTTTTACATTAATCATAGTATGCAGTGTTAGTTTTTATTATTCGATAATGGTGAAAAGATTACTGGCTTCAAAAAAAGAAACAGAAAATAAAAATGAGAATCTGATATTAGTCAATCATGAACTGGACCGTTTTGTGTATAGTGCTTCACACGATTTACGATCTCCTATAACCTCCTTAAAAGGTTTAATAGAAATTACACAGCTGGAAGACGACATCGATCAGATTAAAGAATATTTAGGTTTAATGTATCAAAGTCTTGTGAGACAGGATCAGTTTATTAGCGATATTATTGATTACTCAAAAAACAAGCGAAAACAAATCATTATAGAGCCTGTTAGCCTGAAAGAAATATTTGAGGAAGAAATTTCACAGCTGATGCACATAGAAAATGCCAACCGAATAATTTTTAAACAGAACATATCCGCAGATGAGATTCAGAGTGACCGCTTACGCTTAAAAATTATTATCAGCAATTTGCTTTCTAATGCCATAAAATATGCAGATTCAAGTAAAGAGGAAATGTTTATCTCAATAAAGACCTATACTCAGGATGACTTTACCAAAATTGAAATTGCTGATAACGGAATTGGAATCAAAAATGAATTCAAAGACCATATTTTTGAAATGTATTTTGGAACAAACAAAAATAAAGGATCAGGTTTAGGCCTTTATATTGTAAAAGAAGCTGCTGAAAACATCAAAGGAAACATTTCCCTGATTTCAGAAAGTAACATCGGAAGTACCTTTACAGTAGCAATCCCGAATAATTATGGAATTTAAACCTTTATTTTTATTAATCGAAGACAATTTGATTGATCAGATTGTGACTCAGCAATTACTTAAAAAAGTATTTCATGTTGAGGAAATCATTATTGCTAATAATGGACAAGAAGGAATTGAATGGCTCAATACCTATAAAAACAATCAGCCGGTAATTATTTTATTGGACATTCAAATGCCTGTTATGAATGGTTTCGAATTTTTGGAAGAATACGAAAAATTACAAGAGGAAATAAAGTTAAAATCGCAAATTTATGTATTATCATCAACTCTTGATCCTGATGAAATTAAAAAAATAAAAGAAACCCACTATGTTATTGATTTTTTAAACAAGCCTTTATCAGTAGAATATTTTAGAAGTAAAATTTAATTAAAGTTAAACATAGTCTGTTTTTAAATTACTAATCTTTGAAATAAATTCTATCGTCTATATATTTTTTTTGTATAAAAACGAGTTAAAAAATCATATAAAATATATTCTTGTTCTCTGGGTTTGATTCGAAATAAACGATTACAATTCATATGAATATAACTTGAAATTATTGTATTTATATTTTGAGCCAGCTTCCTTTCTTTATGCAGGGCTATTATTTCTTTAATATTAGATTGGCTCTTTTCTGATCTTTGATTTATGAGTTTGGAAAAAATGTTGCTTTTATTTAGATTGTCATTAATAAGCTTTTCATTCTCTCTAAACTTTTTATCCAATTGTTTATTTAAGGATTTATCTTTTTCAAATTCATTGCTAAAAAGGTCATTCATATTCAAAACAAAAATATTTTTTTCTTCATCGCTTAACTGAAAATCGGTTAGGGTTTTATCTATAGCAATCATTCCATATAGCCATCTGTCTGTTTCTGACAATTCTCCTGTCATAATGTTTTTCATAACTGGTAAAACGGTTATTGTATCATAAAAAAACAACTCTTCTATTTTTTCTATACAGTGCTGATCATAACGTTCAATTTCTCTAATATAATGGTCCAGCATAATTGCAACTATCTTTTCATTAATTTCTGCTGCCAATAAATCATTAATTTCACCTATAATACTCAGAGCTTCACTTTGATCCGGTATAAACAATCTTACCCTAATATGAAAATCCGGATCGTTATAACGAATAAAGAACCATTTTTGTATTTTATTTTCCATTATTTTGTCTGAAATAAAATCATTTATTTTTATAATAATTTTATCCGCAAAAAAACTTCTCATATATATTTTAAGGTAAAGCCATTCCTCTCCTATCTTAAAATTTCTTTTAATAACATCACTCATTGCTTTATGCTGTTTTATAAAAATTTATTATAAATTCATTTGTAAAACACTCACCCTTTTCATTTTTCACAAAGACATTTTTGTCTGTAAAAAGGACTTCTTCAAGAATTATTTTTTGACTGTTTTTTATCGTATTAAAAAAAATTTTCACAAACAGTTCATTATTAAAATCTATATAGAGCTTATTGTCTGTGTCCTTTATAACAACTCGTGACGGAATCATATTTTGAATTCTCCAAGATTCTATTTTATTTGTATAATCTGGCTTTTTACTCATATTCACAAGCTCTTTAATTTCTTTTTCACTGATATTCCAATAAGCTTTCGACAATACTAAACCATTATAAATTACCCTTGGCAGATATTTAAAATCTTCTCCTGTAGCACCCCAGTCAAAGTATATGCTTTTTTGGATATTCTGATATTGTAAGTCTGCTAAAAATTTATAAAATGACAAATTTTTAGGGTGGCCTGAAAAATGGGCAGAAGAAAGACGTGGAATAATTTTTTTATTCAACTTATGTGATCTCAACACAAACCTGTCGTTTTTAACTGATAAGAATAGATCTTTAAGTTGTATTTGTCTGTCAGCATCCACTAGGGAATTAGATAAAATAGGAATTTCATAATCCGTCAGTTTAGGACGCAATATCACATTTCCTTCTCTGGCTTCCGGCAAATGTGTAATTTCAGCAAAAATAGTATCCTTGTCTAAATATTCCGCCTCTTTTTTTATAATCGCTTTTGTTACATTTTCTACACCTTCATCAAAATATGAAAATCTTCCAAGAAGCTTACCAGCTGATGCTGAAAATCCAGAAACATATGTAAATTCATTATTATCTTTGTCACGGTAGATTTCAACTATTCCCCCTAAAGTTTCAGGAAATTTTTGATTATTCCCATCATCTATAAAATCCAAATCCTGATCTGTAATTTCTATCCCTTCTTCTTTGGAAGTTTTATCTTTTAAGAAAAATTCACTTAGTTTGCGAGTTAAGAGTATATCTTTTTTGCTCCATTGAACACTTTTTGTAGTAACTGTATTTTTAAATTGTACATTATCTAAAAGTGGCAGCATTAATTTTTCTTCTAAATAGGGATATCCAATCCCAAAATCATCATCAAGCACCCTAAGCAAAGAGATTTCTTCTTCTTCATATTTTTTGCAAAATCGTTTTTTAAAATCTTCCAACATGCCATTCTCGATACCGGATGTAAATTTCTTTAGAACCTTTATTGATTTTTGAATCTTTCCTACTGTGCCTTTGGAAAGTGTATTTTGAAAAGCACCAAGTTGTAGATCAGTCTGAAAAACACTTCGTACATCATGCCCAATGAATGTAAAAATGGAAGCATTTTGCTGAATCCATTGGATTGTTTTTTTTTCAACACTTGCATTTGAAAAGTGATTTATCAGATCTTTACTTAAATTAGTAAAAAGATCAATGGTATCATTTTTTTCCCATCTAAAAGAATCTAATTTTAAAATTAAAGTTTTTAATGGATTTGAGTCAATAGTCGAAATCTCTAAATCATTTGTTAGAATCTGATGCTCAATAAGATCTTCAACATAAGTAATAGATTCTTTCTTGTCAAAATCTAAGCTTACTAAAAACTCAACCAACTCATCAAAAAAACATCCGCAATTGCAAAAGTCCAAAACAGCTGACAAGTATTCATTGTTTTCTGTCGTCGATTTAAAATACGTTTTTTTGTTATCTATTATTTCTGATTCTATATAGCTGTAAAAATCATTTATAAGATAAAGAGTGTCGTTCGGGAAAAATTTTATTTGTTTTTTTATTACCGGCAAAGAAGAAAAATATTTGGTAAGTTTAGACACTAGCTCCATGTCTAATCGGGTATGTACCGTATAATCATTTCTATTTTTTAAGACAATATTAGTTTCATTTCCAACTTTACCCGTTGCACATCCTGCAAACAAGCCAAAAGGAGTACATCTTGTCCTGGATCTTACATAATATTTTGTCAAAGAATTAGTCAGTCTTTCTTCTACACTCCCCTTATTCAACGACTTATTTATTTCATTATAAAGCACTTGCGAGGCTATAAAAATTGCATCTCTGAAAAAATCATTAGTCTGAAAAAAATTAAAAACTTGTTCAAGATTTATCGTTTGCAATTCTTTTTCTCCAAAATGATATATAGGCGTCCTTAAAATAAAATCCTCAAAATATGTATAATCAATATTTTTATCCATAGCAAAAAAAATAGCCCGTTATCAGGCTATCATAATTTGTAATTTTAACGATTACTTAAAAATTGTTGTGATGAGGTCATGTAAAGGAGTGATCATAGGAGTTATCTTTTTATTTTGCTCTCCATTACCATTTTGTGTAAGCTTAGAAACTTTTTGCGTTTGTAATTTCAATGTTTTTTTCATGATAATTATCTGTTTATTAGTTAAGTAACGAATTTAAAATTAATTTATTCGATAAATTAGCCAAAAAACAAGTGAAAAGTACCATAAAGATTTTTCTTTTCTGTTTTAAATTTGAATAACAAAAGTTTCACAAGTTTAAACGCAGAAGTCAAAAAGGATCAAAATTCTTATATCCTCTTTGACTCAACAAAAATTACTTAGATAAAAAGTTAAGATGTAATTGACTTATGCAGCCGTTCCCGGTTAAAGAACTCAAAAACCTATTTTGACACTATTCTAAAACACGATTTACCTGCGAAAAAGTTCTTTCGTAATAAGGCTCTTTTGTTGACGAAATAATAACGCCACCATGAGTTGAGGAATGGACAAATTTAATTTCTTCATCAACAACCTCCACAACCATTCCTACATGATTGATTCTGCTTCTTCCATTGGTTTTAAAAAAAATTAAATCTCCTTTTTGGGCTTCTTCGGGATTAACTTTTGTACCGATTCTGGATTGTTCTATAGAACTTCTTGGCAGTTTAATATCAAAATTACCAAAAGTGGAATACATTAATCCAGAACAGTCAAAACCTGCTTTTGTTGTTCCTCCTGAACGATAACGTGTACCTATATTTTCAGTTGCATTTATTACCAACTGATCAACTAACTCTGAATAATTACTAACTCTTATTACCGAAGAGGAATCTTTTTTAATCGCTGTATCATCAGCAACCTGAACTGACGGATTAACAGTATTTGTTTCCTGTTCAGCCTTTAAAGACTGAAGACTGGCTGCTTTTTCTTTTGAAGTAAGAATCTTCAGAGTATATCCAATAGGCAGCTTATTCCTGATATCTGGGTTTTGTTTTTCTAATTCAGCTACAGTGATTCCGAATTCTTTTGCAATAGCATATTTAGTTTCCTTTTGCTTAACTTCCCTTGAAACTTCCACCAATTCTGATTGAGTATTTTCAGCCGGTCGCTGTACAACTAAATTCCCCTCAGAGGGAATAACAATCTGCTGCCCTATTTTTAGACCTTCGGTTTCCAGTGAAGGATTTACTTTTTTCAAATCTTCAACAGAAACTTTATATTTTTTTGATATACCCCAAAGAGTTTCCTTTGCTAAGACCTCATGTAAACCTGGATTTGTCTGAGTAGCAGACTGATTAGATTTTATTTCCTGAGGTGGATTAGAATTAGGAATCAATAAAATCGAATTTAACTTTAAGATTTTCGGTGCATCAGGATTCGCATTTTCGATATCTTTTGGCTTAAGACCGTATTTTTTAGCGATATTATAAAGGTTATCACCTTTTGAAATAGTATGTTTGAGATAATTTTCCTGAGAAAATGTACTTACGGAAAAAAGAAAAAATATAAAAACAAATCTGAATCTGAAAATCATTATTTGGGGAATTTTAATTTTCTACACTACTATTCCTTCTTAATTTTAAACTCAAAAAAAGAAGTTTTATTACCAAAAAAGCGAATTTAACTTTTTAAAGTAAAAAATACACGTTTTTTAACAACAAATTTATGTCAAATTGCTTCCCTAAAAAGGTTTGCATATCTAACTTAAAGTTTCTCTGTGAGTTATAAAATTTATTCGAAAATCATAAAAGTTGAAATAAAAGATGTGCTGAAAACTGGAGCCTTAGCCCGGATGGAAGCGGCATCCTTTTATCCCGATAACTAACGGGACAAAAGATACAGCGAACAGCCGGAATTGCTTCTAATAAAAAACGCCCTGTTTTCACAGAGCGTTCATAATTATAATTGAATCTTAAATTAAGCTTTACCAGCAGCAATTAGGTTTAATGCAGAACCTGCAACAAACCAGCCAATCTGACCTTCATTGTAAGTATGATTTGCCAGGATAATATCTTTTGTTCCATTTTCGTGAACGAATTCTAACGTTAAGGGTTTTCCCGGAGCAAACTCAGTTAAATCAGTAAAATTGATAGTATCGTTTTCCTGAATTTTATCGTAATCAGCTTCATTGGCAAAAGTTAATCCTAACAGACCTTGTTTTTTAAGGTTAGTTTCGTGGATACGAGCGAAAGATTTTACCAATACCGCTTTTACACCTAAGAAACGAGGCTCCATTGCAGCGTGTTCACGAGAAGAACCTTCTCCATAATTATGATCTCCAACTACGATGGAAGGAACTCCTGCAGCTTTATAGGCACGAGCCACAGCTGGGACAGCATCATAAGCTCCAGTCAATTGATTCTTAACCGAGTTTGTTTTCTGGTTGAATGCATTTACAGCACCAATAAGCATGTTGTTAGAAATATTATCTAAATGTCCGCGGAAACGCAACCATGGTCCAGCCATAGAAATGTGGTCTGTTGTACATTTTCCGAATGCTTTGATCAGCAATTTTGCACCGGTAATGTTTTTACCATCCCAGGCATCAAACGGGGCTAAAAGCTGTAAACGTTCTGAAGCCGGATTTACCACAACCTGAACTCCTGAACCGTCTTCTGCCGGAGCCTGAAATCCGGGATCTTCAGCATAGAACCCTTTTTCCGGCAATTCATCTCCTGTTGGTTCATCAAGCATTACTTCTTCGCCTTCTTCGTTGATTAATTTATCTGTCAAAGGATTGAATCCTAAATCACCCGCAATGGCCAAAGCTGTTACTAATTCCGGAGAGCCTACAAAAGCCAACGTGTTTGGGTTACCGTCTGCACGTTTTGAGAAATTACGGTTGAAAGAGTGAACGATTGTATTTCTTTCTTCTTTTTCCGCTCCTTCTCTGTCCCACATACCAATACATGGTCCACAGGCGTTAGCAAAAACTGTTGCTCCTATTTTATGAAAAGTATCAATAAATCCGTCTCTTTCGATTGTAGAACGAACGACTTCAGACCCAGGGGTGATTGTAAACTCTGCTTTTGTTTTTAAGTTTTTCTCTGAAACCTGTTTTGCTAAAGAAGCTGCACGGGAAATATCTTCGTAGGACGAGTTGGTACACGAACCAATTAAACCAACCTGTATTTGCAACGGCCAGTTATTTTTGATAGCCTCTTCTTTCATTTTAGAAATTGGAGTAGCTAAATCCGGAGTAAAAGGGCCGTTTAAGTGCGGCTCTAATTCTGACAAATTGATTTCGATTACCTGATCAAAATATTTTTCAGGATCGGCATAAACTTCCGGATCTCCAGTTAAGTAAGAAGCTATTTTATCCGCAGCATCTGCTACATCAGCTCTGTTTGTAGAGCGCAGATAACGGCTCATAGAATCATCATAACCAAAAGTTGAAGTTGTAGCTCCAATTTCGGCCCCCATATTACAAATAGTACCTTTACCCGTACAAGACATTGCAGTTGCGCCTTCCCCAAAATATTCTACAATGGCACCAGTTCCTCCTTTTACAGTCAGAATACCGGCAACTTTAAGAATCACATCTTTAGGAGCTGTCCAGCCTGATAATTTGCCGGTTAATTTAACTCCGATTAATTTAGGAAATTTCAATTCCCACGCCATTCCGGACATAACGTCTACAGCATCAGCTCCTCCAACACCAATAGCTACCATTCCTAAACCTCCTGCATTTACAGTATGAGAATCCGTACCAATCATCATTCCGCCCGGGAAAGCATAATTCTCCAGTACTACCTGATGAATAATTCCGGCTCCCGGTTTCCAGAAACCAATTCCGTATTTATTAGAAACTGACGACAAGAAGTCGAAAACTTCATTACTTTGTGTTTTTGCTCTCGCTAAATCGGTAGCAGCATCTACTTTTGCCTGAATCAGGTGGTCACAATGAACCGTTGTAGGAACTGCTACTTTAGATTTGCCGGCATGCATAAATTGCAATAATGCCATTTGCGCCGTTGCATCCTGACATGCTACACGATCAGGTGCGAAATCAACATAATCGACTCCTCTTCCAAACGCTTTGGTTGGATTTCCATCCCAAAGATGATTGTACAAAATTTTCTCTGTTAAAGTAAGTGGACGACCAACAATGTTACGTGCTGCATCAACACGTGCGGGCATGTTGTCATACACTTTTTTAATCATTTCTATATCAAAAGCCATAGTTATATATTAATTATATTAGTGTAAATCAGCTTAAATTTAAGGATTTTATTATGGTTTATGCTAAAATAATTGTTAATACTATTATTTAAAACTATTCTACTTTTCTTGCACGGCAGTAAATTGAAAATCAACCTAGTATAATTATCTAACCTTTACAATAACCTATTGCAATTGCACCTTATACCTTAAAAATTTGATTTAACAAATCATACAACGGTAATCCAACAAAGATAGAAGCTTTAACCCACAACGAGGAACGAATGAATACTATACTCGAATAGCACAATGCTTACCAACCCAAAATATAAATAAAAAGAGGCAACCTATTACTAGATTGCCTCGTTTAGAAATTATGAAATTCCTAATATTATAATTTAGTAGAGATTGGTTTGAATTTTGTTAAGTTGATACCTTCAACCGAAGCTTTATACTCTTCTATAGATGGCATTCTTCCTAAAATTGCAGAAAGTACAACTACTGGCGTTGATGCTAATAAAGATTCTCCTTTTTTACCCTCTCTATCCTCTACTACACGTCCTTGGAACAAACGAGTTGAAGTAGCTAATACAGTATCTCCTTTTTCAGCTTTTTCCTGGTTACCCATACATAAGTTACAACCAGGACGCTCTAAATACATAATATTTTCGTATTCTGTACGTGCTGTTGATTTAGGTAAGGCATCTGAGAATTCGAAACCTGAATATTTTTGTAGCATTTCCCAATCACCTTCAGCTTTTAATTCGTCGATGATGTTATATGTAGGAGCTGCAACTACTAAAGGTGCGTTGAATTTAACTTCCCCATTTTGTTTTTCAACATTACGTAACATTTGAGAAACAATTTTTAAATCGTCTTTATGAACCATACAAGAACCTACGAAACCTAAATCTACTTTTTTATCTGTTCCATAGAAAGATAATTCACGAATAGTATCATGTGTATAACGTTTAGAAACATCAACATTGTTAACGTCTGGGTCAGCAATCATTGGTTCCTCGATTAAACTTAAATCGATAACAACTTCAGCATAGTATTTTGCATTATCGTCCGGAGTTAAAGCTGGTTTAGCACCTGTTTTAATTTCCTCGATACGTTTGTTTGCTTTATCAATTAAACCTTTTAAAACCTGGTTTTTGTTGTCCATACCTTTATCAATCATGATTTGGATACGAGACTTAGCAATTTCTAACGATTGAATTAATGTTTCGTCCTGAGAAATACAGATAGAAGCTTTAGCTTTCATTTCTGCAGTCCAGTCTGTAAATGTAAATGCCTGGTCAGCTAATAAAGTTCCGATATGAACCTCAATAATACGACCTTGGAAAACGTTCTCACCATCAAATTTCTTCAACATTTGAGATTGCGTCGCATGAACTACATCACGGAAATCCATATGTTGTTTCATTTCACCTTTAAAAGTAACTTTTACAGATTCCGGAATTGGCATAGAAGCTTCACCTGTTGCTAAAGCTAAAGCTACAGTTCCTGAATCGGCACCGAAAGCAACCCCTTTAGACATACGTGTATGTGAATCTCCACCGATGATAATTGCCCACTCATCAATTGTAATATCATTTAACACTTTGTGAATAACGTCCGTCATTGAATGATATTCACCTTTAGGGTCTCTCGCTGTAATAACACCGAAATCATTCATGAACTTCATTAATTTAGGAATATTAGCCTGCGCTTTTTTGTCCCAAACTGAAGCTGTGTGACATCCTGACTGGTAAGCACCATCAACAATTGGAGAAATAACTGTAGCAGCCATCGACTCTAATTCCTGAGCAGTCATCAAACCTGTAGTATCCTGAGAACCTACGATGTTAACTTTCACACGTACGTCAGATCCTGCATATAATGTTTTACCTGGAGTTACACCAACTGCATTTTTGTTGAAGATTTTTTCAACAGCAGTTAATCCCTGACCTTCTATACAAACTTCTTTAGCTGGTGCAAATACTGTTGGAGCAGTAACTCCTAAAGCTTGCGCAGCAAATGTTTGGATTTTTTTACCGAAAACGATAGCATAAGATCCACCCGCTTTGATAAACTCTAATTTTTGAGGAGTGAAAGATTTAGAAATATCTTTTAATTCTTTCTCACCGTTGTATAATTTTTTAGTTTTTGTATTGATTGTTAATACAGTTCCTGTAGCTACAGAATAAACTTCTTCTAAAACAGGATCACCTGCTTCGTTACGAACTACGTTTCCTTCTGCATCTGTTTTCTTAACCCAGTTTTGTAAGTCGATACCGATACCACCTGTGACGTCTACAGTAGTTAAGAAAATAGGAGAGATTCCGTTAGTACCTGCTACAATTGGAGCAATGTTCACGAACGGAATGTATGGAGACGCTTGCTTACCTGTCCATAAAGCTACATTGTTTACACCTGACATACGAGAAGATCCAACTCCCATTGTTCCTTTTTCAGCGATTAACATAACAGAAGCATCTGGATGCTGTGCCTGCAATGCTTTAATTTCTGCCTGAGCTTCAGGAGTGATCATACATTTTCCATGTAATTCACGGTCAGAGCGAGAGTGTGCCTGGTTACCCGGAGATAATAAATCAGTAGAGATATCACCTTCTGCAGCGATGTAAGTAACCACTTTAATTTCTTCAGCAACTTCTGGTAATTTTGTAAAAAATTCAGCTTTTGCGTAGCTTTCTAAAATTTCTTTTGCAACTGTGTTACCAGCGCTGTAAGCTTCTGCTAAGCGTGCTGTATCAGCATCATATAAATAAACCTGAGTTTTTAAAACTTCAGCCGCTTGTTTAGCAATTGCAGCATCATTACCCAAAGCTAAATCAAGGAGTACTTCAATAGAAGGTCCCCCTTTCATATGTGACAATAATTCGAAAGCAAAAGCAGGTGTAATTTCTTTTACTTCAGATTCACCAAGAATGATTTCTTTTAAAAACTTAGCTTTCTCACCAGCAGCACTAGTGGTTCCAGGCAAAGCGTTGTAAATAAAAAATTTAAGAGAATCTTCTCTGTATTCATTATTTACATCTTTAATTTGAGCAATAATTACACTTAACAAATCGGCACCATCAATTGGTTTCGGGTTAAGTCCTTGTTCTTTACGCTCTTCAATTTCTTTAAGGTAATCTTTGTAAATATTATTATCGAAAGCCATAGTAAATTAGGTATTTTTATTTTTTGTTCGCAAATTTAGGAATTAAAGCTGAGAATTAAAAAAAATATAACGGATGCACCTTTTTCAAAAATTATTATTGCAAAATAATGAATTTCAACACTCTTTGTTGTCAAAAACTCAATTTTGCACTCAAATAATAAATTATCAATAATTTAAAATCTTTTCTTTAACAAAGTCGAAATTTTATGTTACAAAGGAAATCGGATTTTACCTCGTTTTTCATGAAGAACTTTTCTAAATAAGTATTTATATCGTTATAGTTTCACCTCTTTATCTCTTTTATACGTAAAACTACTTAAAAACAAAAAGCCTGAGAAATCTTAAAATCTCTCAGACTTTTTAATAAAGCGTATATTTTTTACATCAGCTTTTGAATAATAATTTCTTCTGTGATTCCTTCAGCATCGGCTTTGTAATTTTTAATAATTCTGTGTCTCAAAATTCCAACTGCTACAGCTTTTACATCTTCAATATCAGGAGAAAATTTGCCCTTAAATGCAGCATGAGCCTTAGCCGCCAAAATTAAATTCTGAGAAGCTCTTGGTCCCGCTCCCCAATCCAGATAATTTTTCACAAAATCATTAGTCAAAGAATTATCAGGTCTTGTTTTACTTACCAAAGTTACCGCATATTCAATAACATTATCTGCAACTGGGATTCTACGAATCAAATGTTGAAAATCAATGATTTCCTGAGCTGTAAATAAGGGATTAATCGCTGTTTTCGAATCAGAAGTTGTACGTTTTACGACTTGTACTTCTTCTTCAAAAGTTGGATATTCTAATTTAATAGCAAACATAAAACGATCTAATTGTGCTTCCGGTAAAGGATAAGTTCCTTCCTGCTCAATTGGGTTTTGAGTTGCTAATACAAAATAAGGTAAATCCAGTTTATAATTTTGCCCTGCAATTGTTACAGATCGTTCTTGCATTGCTTCAAGTAAGGCTGCCTGGGTTTTGGGAGGAGTTCTGTTAATCTCATCTGCTAAAATGATATTTGAAAATATCGGTCCTTTGATAAATTTAAACTGTCGGTTTTCATCCAGAATTTCACTTCCTAAAATATCCGAAGGCATTAAGTCAGGGGTAAACTGAATTCTTTTAAAATCCAGTCCCAAAGCCTGAGACAAAGTATTAATCATTAAAGTTTTTGCCAAACCCGGAACACCAATTAAAAGGGCATGGCCTCCTGAAAATATACAAAGTAAAATTTGATCTACGACGGCGTCCTGCCCTACAATGATTTTTGCTATCTCAGTTTTTAATTCGTTTCTTTTTTGAACTAGATTATGAATTGCTGCTACGTCAGACATTTATGAATATATTTTAAATTAAAAAGAGTTAGCTCTATGAATTCATAAAACTAACTCTTTTCTTTATTTAATAAAAATTATTTTTTCAACCAGTTATTAGTAAAAGTACAATCTCTGTATTCTCCAATAATTTTAATGTAAGTATCTTTAATTTTAGAATCAAACCATTTTGCAATTGCATTGATTTGTTTTTCTTTTAATGCTAATTCTTTAATTTTAGTATAATCTTTAGCATAATCAGCTACGTGTTCATCAATTCTGTTTGTTACAGTAATCAATTTATAGGTTTTTTTACCTTTATCATCCGTATCCAAAATTGGCTGAGAAACTTCATCATCTTTCAAATTCGAAACCTGACTGTATAAAGCGGCATCCATTTTAGTCAGTTCAAAACGCGTATCCTGCGTATTTGGATTAACCAAAGTACCGCCATTAGCTCTTGTTTCTTTTTGATCAGACTCATTTCTGGCTGCGTCTGCAAAAGAAATTTCTTTGTTTACAATTTTATTTCTAATATTTGTAATTCTTTCTTTCGCATCTTTCAAAGCAGTTTCAGAAACTGTTGGCGAAATTAAAATATGACGTAATTCTACCTCTTGTCCTTTTATTTTATCAACCATTATAATATGGTATCCGTATTGTGTTTCAAAAGGGTCTGAAATTTCTCCTTCTGCCAAACTAAAAGCAACATCCTTAAACTCTTTCACAAAAGGAGTTTTTCTGGTCATTTTATAATATCCGCCAGCAGGAGAAGAACCAGGATCCTGAGAATACAAAACTGCTTTTGTAGCAAAACTTGAGCCTTCTAAAACATCTTTTTTAATAGAATTCAGTCTATCTTTAACTTTCTGTTTATCAGCATCCGAAACTTTAGGTTCCACAACAATTTGAGCCACTTCCATCTCTGCACCAAAAGTTGGCAATTCGTCTTTTGGTATCTTTTTAAAGAAATTACGAACCTCTTCCGGAGTTATTTCAACGGCATCAACAATCTTTTTCTGCATTTCAGAAGATAATTTCTGCTCTTTTAAGATATCTGCAAAATATGTTTTAAATTCCTCAACTGAACTCTTTTTATAAAATTCTACAATTTTATTAATATCTCCGCCAGTCTGTCTCATCATGTAAGCAAGCCTTTCATCCATCATGCTTTTAACTTCAGCATCACTTACAATAATACTATCCTGAATGGCCTGATGAGCATATAATTTATCTTCTAAAAGCTTCCCCAACATCTGACATCTTGAAATATCCTTTACTGATCCTCCCTGAGAAGTGATTTCAAGATACCCTTTATCAATATCTGAGTCTAAAACAATATAATCCCCAACCGTGGCAATAATACCATCCACCTTTTGTTTGTTGATTGAAGCTTTATCAGCCGGTTTCTCAGCTACAACATCCTTAATAACTTCCTGAGCAGAAATAATCGAGCTGAAAAAAAGTAAAAAACATATTGTCAGTATTAGCCTGTAATCAATAGTTTTTAGCTGTATTTTTTTTAATAACATTATTTTAAATTTAATTTGAATGTAAGGTCCTGTTTTAGTCATTATTTAAACTGAAATCAATTAATCAATATTTTCAAACTTGAGAAAACACAAAAAAATAGATTTGCTTTTTTACAACTTATAACGAGCAAAAATAACAATTCAATTACATAATCCAACTATCAGCTATACTATTAACAAAAAATTATACACAATGCAGAAAGTTAGCTATGTAGAAGAACAAATTAATCATTTTCATTAGCATAAATCACAGAAAAACAAAATCATCTAAATCAAAACAGGATTGCATTTATTTTCAAATCGTATTAATTAATAGTACTTTTGCAATCTATTTATACAAAAATATGAGCTTTTTAAAAGAAATTCAACGCAGGAGGACTTTCGGGATTATCTCGCATCCCGATGCCGGTAAAACAACATTAACAGAAAAATTGCTGCTTTTTGGAGGTGCAATTCAGGAAGCAGGCGCCGTAAAAAATAATAAAATAAAAAAAGGAGCAACGAGTGATTTCATGGAAATAGAGCGTCAGAGAGGTATTTCGGTTTCTACATCCGTACTTGCTTTTAATTATAAAGACAAAAAAATCAACATTCTGGATACTCCGGGGCACAAGGATTTTGCTGAAGATACTTTTCGAACTTTAACCGCAGTTGATAGTGTAATTGTTGTTATTGACGTTGCGAAAGGAGTCGAGGAACAAACTGAAAAACTGGTTGCCGTTTGTAGAATGCGTAATATTCCTATGATTGTTTTTATCAATAAATTAGATCGTGAAGGTAAAGACGCTTTCGATCTAATGGATGAAGTAGAACAAAAATTAGGTTTAAAAGTTACGCCTTTAAGTTTTCCAATCGGAATGGGGTATGACTTTCAGGGAATTTATAATTTATGGGAAGAAAACATTAATCTTTTTAGCGGAGACAGCCGTAAAAACATTGAAGAAACTATTGCTTTTTCTGATGTTCAGAACAATCCGGAATTAGATAAAATAGTAGGACAAAAAGCAGCTGACAAACTTCGTGAAGAGTTGGAATTAATTGATGAAGTATATCCCAAATTTGATCGTCAGGAATATTTAGACGGAAAAATTCAGCCTGTGTTTTTTGGTTCAGCCTTAAACAATTTTGGTGTTCGTGAGCTATTAGACTGTTTCGTTACGATTGCGCCATCACCAAGACCAAAGGATTCAGAAACCCGTTTGGTCGATCCTGCCGAAGAAAAAATGTCTGGTTTTGTTTTCAAAATCCACGCTAATATGGATCCGAAACACCGTGACCGTTTGGCGTTTATTAAAATTGTTTCGGGAACTTTCGAAAGAAACAAACCTTATTACCATGTTAGACAAAAGAAAAACCTAAAATTTTCCAGTCCAAATGCCTTTTTCGCAGAGAAAAAAGAAATTGTTGACATTTCTTATCCAGGAGATATCGTTGGTCTTCATGACACTGGAAATTTCAAAATTGGAGACACATTAACTGAAGGTGAATTAATGAGTTTTAAAGGAATCCCAAGCTTCTCGCCTGAACACTTTAGATACATCAACAATGCTGATCCAATGAAAGCAAAACAATTGGATAAAGGAATTGATCAGTTAATGGATGAAGGTGTGGCGCAGTTATTCACATTAGAAATGAATAACCGTAAAATTATCGGAACAGTTGGAGCACTGCAATACGAAGTAATTCAATATCGTCTTGAGCACGAATACGGGGCAAAGTGTACTTACGAAAACTTCCCGGTTCACAAAGCATGCTGGGTAAAGCCTAATGACCCTAAAAGTGAAGAATTCAAAGAATTTAAAAGAATCAAGCAAAAATTTCTGGCTCATGATAAATATGGACAATTAGTATTTTTGGCAGATTCTGATTTTACAATTCAGATGACACAAAGCAAATATCCAAATGTAAAATTATTTTTCACATCAGAATTCGAATAAATATACATTACGCAATAAATCAAATCAAAAAGCGCCAACTCTGAAAGTTGGCGCTTTTTTTAAGAATTAAATTAACCTTTTTGTGGAAAAATTAATTTTCTTTATTTTATGTTAAGTCAAAAATATGATTAAACAGTAAACTATTAAAACATACTCGTTGAAAGTAAATTAAATCAGACAAAATACACTTTTTGTGAACTTATTTTATAAAAAAAGCTCCATTTCTGGAGCTTTCAAAAATTTTATGCTTGTCCTGCCGGACCAAAATTAAGAGGAATTGGTGATTGTTCAGTTTCTTTGATTTCACCATGGGCAGCCTCAAAACGATGAATATTTTCTCCAATTGCTCTCAATAATCTTTTAGCATGTTGTGGAGTCAGGACAATCCTTGACTTTACCTTGGCTTTTGGAGTACCCGGCATAATATTTACAAAATCTAAAACAAATTCAGATGATGAGTGATTGATGATTGCAAGGTTGGAATAAATTCCTTCTGCAATAGTTTCGTCTAACTCAATATTAATTTGTTCTTGCTGTTTCGGATTACTCATAATTTGAATATTTTTTCAATTTCCCTCTTTCGAAAAAGAGGGAATTGATAAGAATTAATAAATATACTCTTCTTTATTTGCCATCATTTCATTGTAATCATCTTTAGATCCTACGATAGTATTATCATATTCTCTCATACCAGTTCCTGCAGGAATTCTGTGTCCAACAATTACATTTTCTTTTAATCCTTCTAAATCATCTACTTTACCAGCTACAGCAGCTTCATTAAGTACTTTCGTTGTCTCCTGGAATGAAGCCGCAGAAATGAATGATTTAGTTTGTAACGAAGCTCTTGTAATACCCTGAAGAACTGGCGTTGCAGTTGCAGTAATTATATCTCTTGCTACAACAAGATTTTTATCATTTCGTTTCAATAATGAATTTTCATCACGTAATTCACGAGGTGTAATAATCTGACCTGGTTTTAATACAGAAGAATCTCCAGCATCTTCAACTACTTTCATACCATATAATTTATCGTTTTGAACAATGAAATCTTTAGTGTGAATTAATTGATCTTCTAAGAACAAAGTATCTCCGGGATCCTGAACTCTAACTTTGCGCATCATTTGACGAATAACTACTTCAAAGTGCTTGTCATTAATTTTCACCCCTTGTAGACGGTAAACTTCCTGAATTTCATTCACCAAGTACTGTTGAACAGCTGCTGGTCCCTGAATTCTTAAGATATCATCTGGAGTAATAGCACCATCAGACAATGGAACACCCGCTCTTACGAAGTCATTTTCCTGAACTAAAATCTGACTTGATAATTTCACCAAGTATTTTCTAACGTCGCCAAATTTAGATTCAATAACGATTTCACGGTTACCTCTTTTGATTTTACCGAAAGAAACAACGCCGTCAATTTCAGAAACTACTGCTGGATTAGAAGGATTACGAGCTTCTAACAACTCCGTAATTCTTGGTAAACCTCCTGTAATATCCCCAGATTTAGAAGAACGACGTGGGATTTTCACTAATACTTTACCTGCTTTAATTTTCTCACCATTCTCAACCATAAGGTGTGCCCCTACTGGCAAGTTGTATGAACGAATCAATTCACCTTCTTTACCGTAAACCAATAATGTTGGAATTAATTTTTTATTTCTGGCTTCAGAAATTACTTTTTCCTGGAAACCTGTCTGCTCATCAATTTCAACCATGAATGTTTGTCCTTGCTCTAAATCTTCGTAAGCAATCTTACCGGTAAATTCAGAAACAATTACACCATTATATGGATCCCATTTACAGATAACAGTTCCTTTAGCAACAGTTTCTCCGTCATTAACAAAAATACTGGAACCGTAAGGAATGTTGTGTGTATTTAAAACAATTCCAGTTTTCTCGTCAACTAATTTCAATTCAGTTGAACGTGAAACCACGATATCAACAGAATTCCCTTCACTGTCTTCTCCTTTTACTGTTTTTAAATCTTCAATTTCTAATCTACCATTAAATCTTGTAACAATACTAGATTCTTCAGAAATACCTCCTGCAACCCCTCCAACGTGGAATGTACGAAGTGTTAACTGTGTACCTGGTTCACCAATAGACTGCGCTGCAATAACTCCGACAGCTTCACCTCTTTGTGTCATCTTACCGGTAGCTAAATTTCTACCATAACATTTCGCACAAATACCTTTTGTAGCTTCACAAGTTAATGGAGATCTAACCTCTACTTTTTCAACTGGAGAAGCTTCGATGGTTCTCATAATTGATTCGGTAATCTGTTGTCCAGATTCAACCATTACTTCGTTAGTAAGTGGATTTATAACATCTTGCAATGCAACACGTCCTAAAATTCTTTCTCCTAAAGATTCAACGATTTCCTCATTTTTCTTCAAGGCAGAAACTTCAACACCTCTAAGAGTTCCACAATCTTCGATGTTTACAATAACGTCCTGAGAAACGTCATGAAGCCTTCTTGTCAAGTAACCAGCATCAGCTGTTTTAAGAGCTGTATCCGCAAGACCTTTACGAGCACCGTGAGTAGAAATGAAATACTCAAGGATCGAAAGACCTTCCTTAAAGTTAGAAAGAATCGGGTTTTCAATAATCTCACCACCACCGGCAGTAGATTTTTTAGGCTTAGCCATCAAACCACGCATACCTGTCAACTGACGAATCTGCTCCTTAGAACCCCTTGCCCCAGAGTCAAGCATCATATATACAGAGTTGAAACCTTGTTGGTCTTCTCTAATATTTTTCATTGCTAATTCTGTTAACTGAGCATTCGCAGAAGTCCATACGTCAATAACTTGGTTGTAACGCTCGTTATTAGTGATAAGACCCATGTTATAGTTGGTTGAGATACCTTCAACTTGTTCTCTGGCATCTGCAATCAATTTAGTTTTTTGTTCTGGAATTCTAATATCACCTAAAGAGAATGACAAACCTCCTCTAAATGCGAATTTATAACCCATATCTTTCATATTATCCAAGAAAGCTGCCGTTGTAGGTACATCAGTCACACTTAAGATGTGTCCGATAATATCTCTAAGGTTTTTCTTAGTCAATACGTCATTGATATATCCAGCTGCTTCTGGTACTACTTCGTTAAATAATACACGTCCTGCAGTTGTCTGGATGATTTTGTACACTAATTCTCCGTTCTCATTAAAATCTTTTGCTCTAATTTTCACACGAGCATTCAATTCTAATCTTCCTTCGTTTAATGCAATATTTACTTCTTCAGCAGAGTAGAAAGTCAAATCCTGACCAATAATTTTGTGATCTTCTGTAGAAATGCGCTCTTTGGTCATATAATATAGACCCAAGACCATGTCCTGAGAAGGTACAGTAATTGGAGCACCATTTGCAGGATTCAGGATGTTGTGAGAAGCCAACATTAATAATTGTGCCTCTAAAATAGCCTCTGGTCCTAATGGTAAGTGAACCGCCATCTGGTCACCATCGAAATCGGCGTTGAATGCCGTACATACTAATGGGTGTAACTGGATCGCTTTTCCTTCAATTAATTTAGGTTGGAATGCCTGAATACCAAGTCTGTGCAAAGTAGGAGCACGGTTAAGTAATACTGGGTGTCCTTTAATTACGTTTTCAAGGATATCCCAAACTACAGGCTCTTTTTTGTCAATGATTTTCTTAGCAGATTTTACTGTTTTAACAATACCTCTTTCGATCAACTTACGGATAACGAACGGTTTGTATAACTCAGATGCCATATCTTTTGGCAATCCGCACTCATATAATTTCAACTCTGGACCAACGACAATTACCGAACGAGCAGAATAATCCACACGTTTTCCTAAAAGGTTTTGACGGAAACGTCCTTGCTTACCTTTTAACGAGTCAGATAATGATTTTAATGGTCTGTTTGATTCTGTTTTAACAGCAGAAGCTTTACGAGTATTATCAAATAATGAATCTACAGATTCTTGTAACATACGTTTCTCATTTCTTAAGATAACTTCTGGAGCTTTAATCTCCATTAATCTTTTCAAACGGTTGTTACGGATAATTACACGACGATATAAATCGTTCAAATCTGAAGTTGCAAAACGACCTCCATCAAGTGGTACAAGCGGACGTAATTCTGGTGGGATAACTGGAACCACTTTCATAATCATCCATTCTGGACGGTTTTCGCGGTTTTCGTTAGACTCACGGAAAGATTCCACAACTTGTAATCTTTTTAAAGCCTCAGTTTTTCTTTGTTTAGAAGTCTCGTTGTTAGCGCTGTGTCTTAATTCATAAGATAAAGCATCTAGATCAATACGAGCTAATAAATCCATAATACACTCTGCTCCCATTTTGGCAACGAATTTATTTGGATCTAGATCATCTAAATATTGATTTTCCTGTGGAAGAGTATCTAAAATGTTTAAGTATTCTTCTTCAGTTAAGAAATCTAATCTCTGTAATGATTCTCCATCTGCATTTTTAGCGATACCAGCCTGGATTACTACGTATCTTTCGTAGTAAATAATCATATCTAATTTCTTAGATGGAAGACCAAGGATATAACCAATTTTGTTTGGAAGAGAACGGAAATACCAGATGTGAGCGATTGGCACAACAAGGTTGATGTGTCCTACTCTGTCACGACGTACTTTTTTCTCAGTAACTTCAACACCACAACGGTCACAGATGATACCTTTGTAACGAATTCTTTTATACTTACCACAAGCACATTCGAAATCTTTTACTGGTCCGAAGATTCTTTCGCAGAAAAGTCCGTCACGCTCTGGTTTGTGAGTTCTATAGTTAATTGTTTCCGGCTTTAAAACCTCTCCTCTTGATTCTTTAAGGATAGATTCTGGCGAAGCCAATCCAATAGAGATTTTGTTAAATCTTTTTACTGGATTTTTATCTTTATTGTTTCTGTTATTCATCATAGTTTTTACTATTGATTTATTTGCAATTAAAAAATTGATTTTAGATTTATAATCTACTCTTTAAAAATTAAAGAGTTAATCATTCAGCTACTACCTCGGGTTACTTCTCTAAACTTCAAACTCTTGTTTAAAGCGCTAGTTATAAAATGCCTTGCATTGTTATAAAAAATCGGAACGGGTTACGGGTATAAATCTTTAAAAACTTATTATAAATGAGTAATCAGTCCCATTAAAAAACGGGACCGATTACAAAACTTTTATTTATTCTTCCAAACGAAGATCTAATCCTAGACCTTTCAATTCGTGCATTAATACATTGAATGATTCTGGTAAACCTGGTTCTGGCATAGTTTCACCCTTAACGATAGCCTCGTAAGTTTTAGCTCTACCAATAACGTCATCAGACTTAACAGTTAAGATTTCACGTAGTGTACTAGAAGCTCCATAAGCCTCAAGTGCCCAAACCTCCATCTCTCCAAAACGCTGACCTCCAAATTGAGCTTTACCTCCTAATGGCTGCTGCGTAATCAATGAGTATGGTCCGATAGAACGTGCGTGCATCTTATCATCAACCATGTGTCCTAATTTAAGCATATAAATTACACCCACAGTTGCTTTTTGTGCAAAACGCTCTCCAGTTCCACCATCAAATAGGTAAGTATGTCCGAAACGTGGTACGTTAGCCTCATCAGTCAAAGCGTTGATCTCGTCTAGAGAAGCACCGTCAAAAATTGGAGTAGCAAATTTTCTACCCAGATTCATACCAGCCCATCCAAGAACAGTCTCATAAATCTGACCAATGTTCATACGTGAAGGTACCCCAAGTGGGTTCAACACGATATCAACTGGCGTTCCGTCTTCCAAGAAAGGCATATCTTCATGACGAACGATTCTAGCAACAATACCTTTGTTACCGTGACGACCCGCCATTTTATCCCCTACTTTCAACTTACGTTTCTTAGCAATATAAATCTTAGCCAATTTCAAGATTCCAGATGGTAATTCATCCCCAACTGTAATAGTGAATTTCTCTCTTCTTAAAGATCCTTGTAAGTCGTTTAGCTTAATTTTATAGTTATGAATCAAATCATTAACCATTTTATTAGTAGCGTCATCAGCAACCCATTGACCTTTGCTTAAGTGAGCGAAATCTTCAACTGCGTAAAGCATTTTTTGAGTATATTTTTTACCTTTTGGCAAAACTTCTTCACCCAAATCATTCATTACACCTTGAGATGTTTTTCCGTTAACGATCAGGAATAATTTTTCAACCAATCTGTCTTTTAACTCAACAAATTTAGTTTCGAATTCCATTTCAAGAGCTCCTAAAGCATCTTTATCCTGAGTACGTTTACGTTTATCTTTTACGGCTCTTGCAAATAATTTTTTGTCAAGAACTACACCATGTAAAGATGGAGACGCTTTTAATGAAGCATCTTTTACATCACCAGCCTTATCCCCGAAGATTGCACGTAGCAATTTCTCCTCAGGAGTTGGATCTGATTCTCCTTTTGGTGTAATTTTTCCGATCAAAATGTCGCCAGGTTTAACCTCTGCTCCAATTCTAATCATACCGTTTTCATCTAAATCTTTAGTAGCTTCTTCAGAAACGTTAGGAATGTCGTTTGTTAACTCTTCATTTCCTAACTTAGTATCTCTAACCTCTAATGAATAATCATCAACGTGGATAGAAGTAAAAATATCATCACGAACTACTTTTTCAGAAATTACAATCGCATCCTCGAAGTTGTACCCTTTCCATGGCATGAACGCAACTTTTAGGTTTCTACCTAAAGCTAATTCACCATTTTGAGTAGCATATCCTTCTGATAATACCTGACCAGGAATAACTCTGTCACCTTTTCTTACGATAGGTTTCAAGTTAATACTAGTACCCTGATTGGTTTTTCTAAATTTAATTAAGTTGTATGTTTTCTCATCAGCATCAAAACTAACCATTCTTTCATCTTCAGTACGGTCGTATTTAATCGTAATGATATTAGCATCAACGTATTCTACAGTACCATGACCCTCAGCATTAATCAATACTCTTGAGTCAGAAGCAACTTGACGCTCTAAACCTGTACCAACAATCGGAGCTTCAGGACGAATCAAAGGAACCGCCTGACGCATCATGTTCGATCCCATCAACGCACGGTTCGCATCATCATGCTCTAAGAATGGAATCAATGAAGCCGAAATCGAAGCGATCTGATTAGGTGCAACGTCAGTATAATGAACTACTGTTGGCTCAACAACCGGGAAGTCACCTTCCTCACGAGCAATAACATTGCTAGCTGTAATTTTACCAGTTTCGTCCATTTCAATGTTTGCCTGAGCAATCATTTTTCCTTCTTCTTCTTCAGCACTTAAATAAACTGGAGTACTTTCTAAATCAACTACACCGTTAGTAACTTTACGGTATGGAGTTTCGATGAATCCCATTCCGTTTACTTTCGCGTAAACACCTAGAGAAGAAATCAAACCAATGTTTGGTCCCTCAGGCGTTTCAATTGGACATAAACGTCCGTAGTGAGTGTAGTGAACGTCACGAACCTCGAAACCAGCTCTTTCTCTCGAAAGTCCACCTGGTCCAAGTGCAGATAATCTTCTTTTGTGTGTAATCTCAGCAAGTGGATTCGTTTGATCCATAAATTGAGATAACTGGTTAGTACCAAAGAAAGAGTTGATAACCGAAGATAATGTTTTAGCATTGATCAAATCGATTGGTGTAAACACCTCGTTATCTCTAACGTTCATTCTCTCACGAATAGTTCTGGCCATACGTGCTAAACCAACACCGAATTGTTGAGACAATTGTTCACCAACTGTTCTAACACGACGGTTTGATAAGTGGTCGATATCATCAATCTCTGCTTTAGAGTTGATCAACTCGATCAAATATTTAACGATTGTAATAATATCCTCTTTAGTAAGCACTTGCTTATCCATAGGAATATCTAAATCTAATTTTTTGTTCATTCTGTAACGACCTACTTCACCTAAGTTGTAACGTTGGTCAGAGAAGAACAATTTATCTATAATACCACGAGCAGTTTCCTCATCAGGCGGTTCAGCGTTACGCAACTGACGGTAAATGTGCTCTACAGCTTCTTTTTCAGAGTTTGTTGGATCTTTTTGTAACGTGTTGTGGATAATAGCATAATCTGCCTGGTTATTATCCTCTTTGTGCAACAAAATAGATTTAACGTTAGAATCGATGATTTCTTCAACATTATCTTTGTCGATAATAGTGTCACGATCAAGGATGATTTCGTTACGCTCGATAGAAACTACCTCACCAGTGTCCTCATCAACGAAATCCTCGTGCCAAGTGTTCAATACACGTGCAGCAAGTCTTCTTCCAATATATTTTTTAATTCCTGTTTTAGAAACTTTAATTTCTTCCGCTAAGTCGAAAATCTCTAAGATATCTTTATCTCTTTCGAAACCGATAGCACGGAATAAAGTTGTTACAGGTAATTTTTTCTTTCTATCGATATACGCGTACATAACGCTATTGATATCTGTAGAAAATTCTATCCAAGAACCTTTAAAAGGAATTACTCTTGCAGAATAAAGTTTAGTTCCGTTTGCATGGAATGACTGTCCAAAGAAAACCCCTGGAGAACGGTGTAATTGAGATACTACAACACGTTCGGCACCATTGATTACAAAAGTACCACTTGGAGTCATGTAAGGAATTGTTCCAAGATAAACATCTTGTACAATTGTTTCAAAATCTTCGTGTTCAGGATCTGTACAATATAGTTTTAACCTGGCTTTTAAAGGCACACTATAAGTAAGACCTCTCTCTATACATTCTTGAATGGTATAACGCGGCGGATCTACAAAATAATCAAGAAACTCCAATACAAAGTTATTTCTAGTATCTGTAATTGGGAAATTTTCCATGAAGGTATTGTATAACCCTTCGTCGCCTCTTTCGTCAGATTTGGTTTCCAATTGGAAGAAATCTTTAAACGATTTTACCTGAACATCTAGAAAATCCGGATATTGAGGAATGTTTTTAGTAGAGGCAAAATTCAATCTTTCAGTCTGATTTGTTATCATCAATGGACAAAATTTTGATTAAAAAAAAGTAATTTTTTTTGTGTAAAACACACTGCTTAGTTTATACTTTCTTTTTAAAACCAATACATCTTTAAAAATAAACTAAAAAACAGTTTCATTTTTTTTCTTCGTATTGATCAAAAACTCTTTCGTATATTAAACTATTTGATAATAAAATTTAATGTATTTTATTATACGAAAAATGGTTTAGGTCTTTGAGTGTTAACTCAGGACCTAAACCTAGTTCTTAAAACCGAGTTGAATTATTTTAATTCAACTACAGCTCCAGCTTCTTCTAATGATTTTTTAAGACCTTCAGCCTCTTCTTTAGAAACACCTTCTTTAACAGTACTTGGAGCACCATCAACTACATCTTTAGCTTCTTTAAGACCTAAACCTGTAAGCTCTTTAACTAATTTTACTACAGCTAATTTAGAAGCACCAGCTTCTTTTAATACAACTGTAAATTCAGTTTGTGCTTCTTCAGCGGCACCTTCTCCACCACCAGCAGCAACTACTACAGCTGCAGCAGCAGGCTCGATACCATACTCATCTTTTAATATTGTTGCTAATTCGTTAACTTCTTTAACTGTTAGGTTAACTAATTGTTCTGCGAATTGTTTCAAATCTGCCATTTTTTCTATCGTTTAAAATGATTTGTAAAATTATATTTTGTTTATTGTGCGCTAATTAAGCAACAAGGACTAATTCCCTGTTTTGATTTATTATGCTTCAGTTTCTTCTTCGCTACCAGCGAATTTGTTTTGTAAAGCAGAAATAATTCTTTGAGCTGGAGATTGTAATAATCCAATAAGTTCTCCAAGTAACTCTTCTTTAGATTTAATTGTAGCTAACGCATCTAATTGGTTATCTCCAATATACACTTCAGAATTAATGTAAGCTCCTTTTAAAAGTGGCTTATCAGATTTCTTGCGGAAATCTTTGATAATTTTTCCAGGCGCATTTGCAACATCAGAAATGAATATAGCACTGTTACCAGTTAAAACTGTAGGTAAATCACCATAATCATTAGCAGAAGCTTCCATTGCTTTTGCAAGCAAAGTGTTCTTAACAACTTCTAATTTGATACCTGCTTTAAAACAAGCTCTACGTAAGTTTGAAGTTGTTTCTGCGTTTAAACCAGAAATATCAGATACATAAATGATATTTGTACCAGCTAACTGCGCAGTTAAATTTTCAATCGCGATTGATTTTTCTTCTCTAGTCATACTAAAAATTTTTAACTACCAATTATACTGCTTTTGGGTCTAATGCAATTGCAGGACTCATAGTGCTTGTAAGGTGAATACCTTTAATGTATGTACCTTTAGCAGCAGTTGGTTTAAGTTTTATTAATGTTTGAATAATTTCGTGTGCGTTGTCAACAATTTGTTCAGCTCCAAAAGAAACTTTACCAATTCCTGCGTGAACGATACCAGTTTTATCAACTTTAAAGTCAATTTTACCAGCTTTTACCTCTTGAACAGCTTTTGCAACATCCATAGTTACAGTACCTGTTTTAGGGTTTGGCATTAAACCTCTAGGTCCTAAAATACGACCTAATGGACCTAATTTACCCATAACAGCTGGCATAGTGATAATAACATCAACATCTGTCCAACCGTCTTTAATTTTTTGTAAGTAATCATCAAGACCAACATGATCTGCCCCAGCTTCTCTAGCTTCTGCCTCTTTATCCGGAGTAACCAATGCTAATACTTTAACGTCCTTTCCTGTTCCGTGAGGTAAAGTAACTACACCTCTTACCATTTGATTCGCTTTTCTTGGATCTACACCCAAACGAACTGCGATATCAACAGACTCATCAAATTTTGCAGAAGCAACAACTTTAATTAATGCCGCAGCATCTTTTAAAGAGTATAATTTGTTCTTTTCAATTTTTGAAGCAGCCTCTTTTTGCTTTTTTGTCAATTTTGCCATTTCTTTCTCTTAATTAAAAAGGAGCTTCTCCTGATACAGTTATACCCATAGATCTAGCAGTTCCCGCAATCATACTCATTGCTGATTCGATTGTGAATGCATTTAAATCTACCATTTTATCTTCAGCAATTGCTTTGATAACATCCCAAGTAACACTAGCTACTTTTTTACGATTTGGTTCACCTGATCCAGACTTTAGCTTTGCCGCTTCCATTAACTGTACTGCAGCTGGAGGAGTCTTAACAACAAAATCAAATGATTTGTCTTTGTACACAGTGATTTGCACTGGACAAATTTTGCCAGGTTTATCCTGAGTTCTAGCATTAAATTGCTTACAAAACTCCATGATATTAACCCCAGCAGCTCCTAAAGCAGGTCCAACCGGTGGCGACGGGTTCGCAGCACCTCCCTTAACTTGTAGTTTAACTACCTTACTAATTTCTTTAGCCATTTTTTAAAAAATTTAACACCATAATCATTTGGAAGCGATTACAGTGGATATTATAGATGTAACAAAAAATTATACTTTTTCAACTTGCATAAAACTTAGTTCTAGTGGTGTTTTTCTTCCGAAAATCTTAACCATAACTTCAAGTTTACGCTTCTCTTCATTGATTTTTTCTACCGTACCGTTAAAACCATTAAATGGACCATCGATCACTTTCACAGTTTCTCCAAGGGTATATGGAATTGATCTTGTATCTGTATTTACAGCAAGTTCATCCACTTTACCTAACATACGATTTACTTCAGACAATCTCAAAGGAACAGGTTCCCCTCCTTTAATCTCTCCTAAGAAACCAATAACACTAGTAATAGACTTAATAATATGAGGTATTTCACCAACTAAGTTAGCTTCAATCATAACATATCCAGGAAAATATACCTTATCCTTAGACATCTTTTTCCCCTCTTTCACAGTAACCACTTTTTCTGTAGGCACTAAAACCTGGGAAACATAATCTTCCATCCCTAATCTGGCAATCTCAGTTTCAATGTAAGCTTTTACCTTATTTTCCTGGCCACTTACAGCTCTCACCACATACCATTTTTTCACATTATTATCTGCCATCACAAAAAAATTATCCTTTTAACCAGTTAAAAAATCCAGCCAAAGCTTTTGCAAAAAATTCGTCTACTCCCCAAGTTGCCAAAGCGAACAGAATCGAAAATACAGCCACAACAATTGTCAATTTTTGAACCTCAGCCCAAGCAGGCCAAGTAACATTTGACTTTAACTCTTCGAAAGCCTCTGATAAATAATTCGTAACTTTTGTCATTTGATATATTTTTTTATTGCACGGGCGGAGGGATTCGAACCCCCATCAACGGTTTTGGAGACCGCTATTCTACCCTTGAACTACGCCCGTAATTAAAGCCAGTTGTTTTTTTCAATTAAGAAAACCAACTGGCTTTGTTTTTAATATTTATAGAAATTATTCTACAATTTCAGTAACCTGACCAGCACCTACTGTTCTACCACCTTCACGGATAGCAAAACGCAAACCTACGTTCATTGCGATTGGGCTTAATAAAGCAACCTCAATTGTCAAGTTGTCACCTGGCATTACCATCTCTACACCTGCTGGTAAAGAAATAACTCCTGTTACGTCAGTTGTACGTACGTAGAACTGTGGACGGTAGTTATTGTGGAATGGCGTGTGACGACCACCCTCTTCTTTTTTCAAGATATAAACCTCAGCTTTGAATTTAGCGTGTGGTTTTACTGAACCTGGCTTAATAATAACCATACCTCTTTTGATATCAGCTTTATCAATACCTCTTAACAATAAACCTACGTTATCTCCAGCTTCTCCTCTATCAAGGATTTTACGGAACATCTCAACTCCTGTAATAGTAGAAGTTAATTTTTCAGCTCCCATACCAATGATTTCAACAGGATCTCCAGTGTTAGCAACTCCAGTTTCGATACGACCTGTAGCAACAGTTCCACGACCTGTAATTGTAAATACGTCCTCAACTGGCATCAAGAATGGTTTAGCAACGTCACGTACTGGCTCTTCAATCCAAGCATCAACAGCTTCCATTAATTCGATAATTTTAGGAACCCAGTTTGGATCATTATTCAATCCACCTAAAGCAGAACCCTGAACTACAGGACCATTATCTCCATCATATTCGTAGAAAGATAATAAATCTCTGATTTCCATTTCAACAAGCTCTAATAACTCAGCATCATCAACCATATCCACTTTGTTCATGAAAACAACGATTCTTGGAATACCTACCTGACGTCCTAAAAGGATGTGCTCACGAGTTTGTGGCATTGGACCATCTGTAGCAGCAACTACTAAGATAGCACCATCCATCTGAGCAGCACCAGTAACCATGTTCTTTACGTAATCCGCGTGACCAGGACAGTCAACGTGAGCGTAGTGACGGTTAGCTGTTTCGTACTCTACGTGTGATGTATTAATAGTAATACCTCTTTCTTTCTCCTCTGGAGCGTTATCGATTTGATCAAACGATTTTGCTTGACAGTAACCAGCATCTGACAATACTTTTGTAATTGCAGCAGTTAATGTAGTTTTTCCGTGATCCACGTGTCCAATTGTACCTATGTTTAAGTGCGGTTTGGAACGATTAAAATTCTCCTTTGCCATTTTACTTAATTTTTAATCTTAGTTATATATTAATTTTCAATTTCCTACTTACTTGAGCCAATGTCGGGATTTGAACCCGAGACCTCTTCCTTACCAAGGAAGCACTCTACCCCTGAGCTACACCGGCAGTATCCTTGATTTAAAAGTTTCAATCAGCGTTTTGCTTTCATTAAACCAAAACCTGAAAAACCATCTAAAATTCATTTGTGGGGAGAGCAGGATTCGAACCTGCGAAGTTCACACAGCAGATTTACAGTCTGCCCTCGTTGGCCGCTTGAGTATCTCCCCTGATTTTTAAAATCTCATCATTTTAAAGAACTAATTTCAAATCGCATTTGAAATTTATTGAGCCGATAGAGGGACTCGAACCCACGACCTGCTGATTACAAATCAGCTGCTCTAGCCAGCTGAGCTACATCGGCGAATGCAATAAAAAAGTCCGCTATTTCTAACGGACTGCAAATGTAGCTATTTTATCTTTGTATCAAAACATTTTTTTAAAAAAATTTCATTTATATATGAGCTCTTATCTTTTCTTTCCTTTTTACCAGTAAACGCTCTAATGATTCCGCCGAAAGTTCAACTGCTTCTTCAAAAGTCTTACATTGTTTTTTTACTAAAAATTCATCTCCAGGAACGTTGATCTTAATCTCGACAACTTTATTCTCTTTATCACTTGTTCTTTCAACTTTTAAAAAAACGTCTGCCGAGACAACCCGATCGTAATATTTTTCTAATTTATCCATTCTTTCCTGAATAAAATCAACCAACTTTCTGTCAACAGTAAAGTTAACGGCATGAACATCTACCTTCATAATACTAATTTTAGGGTTAAACATTTCAGAACCATTATTTACTTCTCGGATGTGCACCAGCATATACCTTTTTAAGTTCCGCTAAACTATTATGAGTATAAACCTGCGTAGACGCCAAACTAGAATGTCCTAATAATTCTTTAACTGAATTTAAATCTGCTCCGTTATTTAATAAATGAGTCGCAAATGTATGCCGAAGCACATGAGGACTCTTTTTTACCTTTTCAGAGACCCTACTAAAGTATGAATTTATTAAACGATACACAAAAGATTCGCTTAATTTTAACCCTTTTTTAGAAATAAAAAAATAATCCTTATCCACTATTCCCTCAATAGCCGAACGCTCATTCAAATACACTTCAAACTGCTCGGCAACGATTGGCAAAACAGGAATAATACGCTCTTTATTTCTTTTACCTAAAACCTTAACCACATTTGAAGACAAATCCACATTAACCATCATTAAATGTATCAATTCAGCCCTTCGCATTCCTGTTGTATAGAAAAGATCTATGATTAACTTATCTCTTACCTCTTCAAAACCAACCGGAATTCCAACTTCCTTAATTAAATCAGTTAATTCTTTTTCAGAAAATGGAACCTGAACAATTTTAGGAGTCTTTAGCGCTTTATGCTTTAGCATTGGACTAACCTCTATTTGTTTTGTTTTTAAGAGAAACTTATAAAAAGACTTTAAAGAGGCCATTTTTCTATTAACAGACACATTGGAAACACCTTCATCTACCAACAAAACAATCCAGCTCCTAATCTGGCTGTAATTCACGCCTTCAATACCATCCTGATCAAAATGAGTTTTATTAAACGCCTCAAAAAATAAAACATCATTCAAATAAGCATTAACAGTATGTACCGAATATTTTTTCTCCAGCTCAAGATAATCACGAAATGCATCTTTATTTGACTTCATAACAAACAGAATATCTTTTTTTTTACATTATCACTGCTTAAAAATTAAGCATGAAAAAACCGTTAGCATCAAAGTTAATTTATTTTGATGACTAACGGTAATTATTTTAAAAAAGCTGATATTAACTCTCTAAACTATCTTTCAAGCCTTGAATGTAAGCCGCTTTTTGAATTTGAGCTCTTTTGATAACAGAAGGCTTAATAAAAGCAGTACGCGCTCTTAGTTGACGAACAGTTCCTGTTTTATCAAATTTTCTTTTATAGCGCTTTAATGCTCTATCGATATTTTCTCCGTCTTTAATTGGTATAATTAACATAATATAGACACCTCCTTTCGTTAAGGCTGCAAAAGTAAATATTAATTATGAATTATGAGTTATAAATTGCGAATTATTTTTAGTGTAAAATAATAGAAGGCGATAATCAGTTTACATCTGACCAATATATTTAACAATTCACAAAATTTATCCTTTTAACAAATTTCTCGAAATAACTAATTTTTGAATTTCGGTTGTTCCTTCTCCAATTGTACATAGTTTAGCATCTCTGTAGAATTTCTCAACCGGAAAGTCTTTTGTATAACCATAACCACCATGAATCTGAATAGCTTCATTAGCAATTTTAACACAAGCTTCGGAAGCGTACATTTTTGCCATTGCCCCCAAAGTAGTAACAGGTTTATGTTGTTGTTTTAAGAATGCAGCTTTATGCAATAATAACTCCGAAGCTTCAATTTCAGTTGCCATATCAGCCAATTTAAAGGAAATCCCCTGAAAATTGCTAATTGGCTGCCCAAACTGATGTCTTTCTTTGGAATATTTTAAAGCTGCCTCATAAGCACCTTTTGCAATTCCAAGTGATAAAGCACCAATAGAAATTCTTCCTCCGTCAAGTATTTTCATCGCCTGAACAAACCCTTGGCCAACCTCTCCTAATCTATTTGTATCATGTACGCGGCAATTATCAAAAACCAGTTCAGCAGTTTCACTTGCACGCATACCTAATTTATTTTCTTTTTTTCCTGATGTAAATCCCGGCATTCCTTTTTCAAACACAAAAGCTGTCATTCCTTTTGAATCGCCTTTTTCTCCGGTACGAACAACTACAACAGCAATATCTCCTGAAATGGCATGAGTAATGAAATTCTTAGCTCCGTTTACAATCCAAAAATCACCATCTTTAACAGCTGTTGTATTCATTCCACCTGCATCAGAACCCGTATTGTGTTCGGTCAAGCCCCAAGCCCCAATATGTTCTGCTGTTGCAAGTTTGGGCAGCCATTTTTTCTTTTGTTCTTCATTTCCAAAAGTCAAAATATGATTTGTACATAATGAATTATGAGCAGCAACCGACAGTCCAATGGAAGGATCAACTTTTGAAATTTCTTCGACTACTGTTACATATTCATGATACCCTAAGCCAGACCCTCCGTATTCTTCAGGAACCAAAACACCCATAAATCCCATTTCTCCTAATTTCTTAAATAATGGAATTGGAAAAATTTGCGCTTCATCCCACTCCATTACATAAGGTCTTATATTTTTTTCAGAAAAGTCTTTTATCGATTGGGCAATCATAGATTGCGTTTCATTGTAATCAAAATTCATTATAATCTGTTTTTAGAACTCCAAATATAAGCCAATTATATTTGCTTTTTCAACAGGAAAACCTTTAATATTTGATAAATCGTCAATATTTTTAATATTGCCGTTCATACTTCTATAGGTTACAATTTGTTTTGCCAATGCATATCTAAAATACGGAAACTGAGCTAATTCTTTTAAAGAGGCATCGTTTACGGGGATTTTTTTAATTTTTGGGAAAGACGAAACCTTAAAATGTTTTTTCAATTCAACTATAACTTCCGTAGATAATCCCCAGACATCATTTATTTGTTCCATTGAAACAAAAGCCTCTAAACTTTCCTTTTGGCTTAAAATCCGCACTGATAATGCTTCTCCAACCCCTTTAACTTTCATCAAATCTTCCTTACTTGCCTGATTGATATCTGAAACAACTATTTTTTCTTTTTTAGAAAATGATTGTAATGTATATTCTTTACTATAATTTTTGAAGTTTTTTTTATTCTGAACCCACGCAGGAAATTTAAAATAAGGCGAAATAGCATCTAATAAAGAATCCGAAATTTTGGTGACTTTCTGAAATTCTGCAGCAGAACCAACATATTTATTTTCTTTTCTAAAAGCAAGAAGCCTGTCAATTTCTTCCATTGACATTCCCAGCTTATATCCTTTATAATCTGAAATAAAATTGGGATTGAAAGGATAAATTTTACGTTCATAACCCTGGTTGAGTGCTTTTAAAGAATCAACTTCAGATTGTAAAGCCAGCCAATCCTGTTCTTCACCATTTATCATTTCTGGCTGACTGAAATCAGAGAAAAAATAAAACAACTGCAAAGCAATAATCAAAATTAAAAGAAAAAAAATCCCTTTACGCTGCTTGCTTGTGTATCTTAAATGCTGTGCAATATCTTTAAAATTCATTTTTTAGTTTAATAGTAAATATATTTTGTAAATTTATAAGAAAATTACCATTATTTTTTATTTTAAAAATAAATAAACATCAAAAAATAAATTTGTTAACAACGTAAAGCAATTAAGATTAAATAAAACTTTTTTAATCATTTCTAAACAAAAATTATATATTTTATAACTTAAAAGTTTATAATTGTTTTTATTTTTTATAAAAAACAATACATTTGAAGCTTAATAACAATAAACCAATATTTATAATATGTCAATTTGGAAAACTAAACCTCTTTCGGTATTGCTTGGTGAAGCATCCGAATCTGAAAAAGGATTAAAAAGAACCTTATCTTCACGTTCGCTTGTTGCACTTGGAGTTGGAGCAATTATTGGAGCAGGGCTATTTTCCCTAACAGGAATTGCAGCTGCAGATCATGCAGGACCAGCGGTAACATTATCATTCGTTTTAGCTGCTATAGGATGTGCATTTGCTGGCTTATGTTATGCAGAATTTGCTTCGATGATTCCGGTTGCAGGTAGTGCCTATACTTATTCTTACGCAACGATGGGAGAATTTATGGCCTGGATAATCGGTTGGGATTTAGTTTTAGAATATGCTCTGGGAGCAGCAACTGTAGGTGTAAGCTGGTCACGATATCTTCTTGAACTATTGGCCAAATTTAACATTCATCTTCCTCCTGATTTAATTTGTTCTCCCTGGGAAAAATTAACTTTGAGTAATGGCACAGTAATAGAAGGCGGTATTGTTAATTTACCGGCAATTTTTATTGTTTCGTTACTTTCTTTATTGTTGATTAAAGGAACTAAAGAATCTGCTACAATAAACAATATTCTTGTTGTTGTAAAAGTTGCAGTAGTTATCATTTTTATAGTTTTAGGATGGAAATTTATTGATACAACTAATTACACTCCATACATTCCAGAAAACACTGGCGTATTCGGAAAATTTGGATGGTCAGGAATTGCAGCAGGTGCAGGCACTGTCTTTTTTGCTTTTATTGGCTTTGATGCAGTTTCGACTGCAGCACAAGAAGCTAAAGATCCCCAAAAGGGAATGCCTGTTGGTATTTTAGGTTCTTTGATAATATGTACCTTATTATATGTATTGTTCTCTCATGTTATGACTGGACTTGTACCTTACTATAAATTTGCTGGAGATGCAAAACCTGCTGCAACTGCTTTTGCTGTAACAGGATATGACTTTTTACAAACTGGTCTAATTGTAGCTATTTTAGCAGGTTACACTTCAGTAATGTTAGTGATGTTAATGGGCCAAAGCCGTGTGTTTTACACTATGAGCAAAGATGGTTTACTACCTCCTTTCTTTAGCGAAATCCATGCAAAATTTCGTACTCCATGGAAAACAAATCTTTTCTTTTTAATATTTGTTAGTTTATTTGCCGGACTTGTTCCTGTTAGTGATTTAGGGCATATGGTAAGTATCGGAACTTTATTAGCATTCGTATTGGTTTGTATAGGCGTTATGGTTATGCGTAAGAAAATGCCGGAAGCACCAAGAGCATTCAGAACTCCATGGGTTCCATTTGTGCCTATCGCGGGTATTATTATCTGTTTTGCTTTAATGTATTCTTTACCAAACGAAAGCTGGGCGAGACTTGTAATCTGGATGGCATTAGGAGTCCTTATCTACTTTGTATATGGCAAGAAAAACAGTAAATTGAACAATCCTGGATAAGGATTCAGTTATAGAAAATAAAAAAAGGATTATAAAGTTAATTTTATAATCCTTTTTTTATACCTGAGATAATTTTACAAATCAAAAACAGAAGTTCTTTTAGCCCTAATTAAATCTTTTAGTTTAATCCAGAAAGCTAAAGTAAGATATACTCCAAACCATAATCCTGCCGTAACAAACGAAATATAAATAAAAAACAGCCGGACATTAGTAACACGCATTCCGAGTTTATCAGCTAATCTGGAAGATACATGGAAACCGTATTTTTCGAAAAAGAATTTCAGTTTTAAAATCAGCGACATGTTTTGAAGTTATAAGTTTAGCGCAAAAATACAAAATTTTCAATTGACCTATTTTTTTAGCTAATTGCTTTTTAACAACTCCATACCAACAGCACATTTCATACAACCGTTACTATCGCAATATTGACTTTTAAGCTGTAATAAAGATTGTGTTTCAAACGCATTTTGAGAAGAGATCCCAAATGAATTAAATTTTTCAATAATAGAATTCTTCTCCGGAGATATACCATCTAAAATAGAAATTAAATCCTCTGCAATTGATTCATTTACCATTTTAGCATAGGCAAACTGCAAGGGAACAATCGTATTTATGACCAATAAATCTATAAATGAATTAGATAATGATTTAGTTTTCTTTGGGCTCTCTTTATCAAATTGATAATGATTTTTCCAATACAAACCTGTTGAAACATCAAATACTTTATAAATACCATTAATGGATTTCAAGTCAATTATTTTAGAGAACAGGTTTTGATGCTTATGATATAAAGCGGCTAACTGCGAAAGACGAATTGTAGGGAAATTATCCGGTCTGTGTTTAAAAAACTGAACTGGCTCTATATATACTTTTTCTATTTGGTATTTATGCAAAAGATAGAAATATCTAAATTTTAAATCCTTAAAATAAACATCTTCCTTATCCCCATCTAATAAACCAGTAGTTCCAAAAAATAAAGCTTCAAGATTTTCCAGCTCAAAACTTTCTTTACGAATAATGGAAAACGGAATTGCTTTAGCTAATTGCAGAAATGCATTCCCATTTGTATTCAAGCCAAAATTCTTAGACAATAAGCAAAATAAAACCGCTTCCCAATCCTGATTGGTTTCCTTAAGCAGATCATAAATAGCTTGCGATTTTCTTTCTAAACGTTCAAAAAATAAGCGTTCCTGCCAATTTTTAAATACAAATCCCGGAATATTGGCAATTTGTTTCTCACAATAAATCCATGACTTTGGTGATTTTAGTGTGTTGTAATTTAAAATGGTTTCAGGAGATACATAATCCTTTAAAACCAATACGGGAATTTCAGCATTATTTCTTCTGTAAATATCAGCATCATATTCCCATACAACATGTAATATCACATTTTCATAAGCTGTGTCTTTTTCATGAAGATGCAAATACCAGTCAGAAGCTTTTAAATGTATTTCAACATTTCCAGCCCATTTTTGATCTCCTATTTTAATTTGTGCATTAAAAAAATCTGGTCCTGCAAGTTCTAAATAATTTCCTGTATTGATAATTGTAACTTCTTCCTCGTTTACTGTTTTTAAATTCAGGGTATCAAATTTTTTAAACCTCCAGAGATAATGAAGAAAATCTTCTTTCATTTTTTAAACTTTAATATTGTTTTATAATACTCTAAAATACGAAAAATAGTATTAATATTACAATTTCAAGGCTCATTAAATGAAATTATTTCATTAAATATAATTTTGCACATGCCCTTGCATCAGATAATGCCTCATGATGATTCAGCTGAATTTTCATTTCACGACAGCAATCGCTAAGTCTAGTTGGTTTTAATCCTTTTGCTTTATAGATTTTCACTGTACATTCCCAACGGCTTGCAATATTCAAATCTTCGTAATGCAATCCATGTAAGGCCATTGATTTGATTAAAACATTTCGATCAAAACTTTCGTTATGAGCTACAACTACCCTATTTTTCAAACGTTTCTCGATTTCAGGGTATATCTGTAAAAAAGATTTTGCATTTATAGTATCACGAGGATAAATTCCGTGAACCTGAATGGTAAATGGATTGTATTCATTATTGGGAGGTTTGATTAAAGTAACAAACTCGTCTGTAATAATCCCGTTTTCTACGGTAACAATTCCAACAGAACATGGGTGGTAAGCTGTCGCAGTTTCAAAATCTATAGCAGTAAAAGTCAATTTGATAAAATTTTAAAATTTGAAATTGCTAAGTTATTAAAGCAATTTTTGAATTGTACAAATTTAAAACTTTAGTAAATTAAAATAGAACAAAAGTTTATTAGAGAAATAACTTAGAATGGATATCCGATTGCTATATTCAAAATTAAATTATCTTTTCTCCATGAACCGCTTCCAAAATTGATATCGTCAATTACCCATCTTTGTCCGTCCGGTAATGAAGGGTTTCTAAGCGGAATTGCCAGATCGGTTCTTAAAACAAAAAAAGACACATCAAAACGTAACCCTACTCCTGCTCCAACAGCAATTTGTTTCATGAAATCTTTTGAAATTTCGGCTCCGGGTTTATTAGGATCTGCATTTAAAAGCCAAATATTTCCTGCATCGAAAAAGACTGCTCCTTTTACTATACTAAAAAGCTTTGCCCTGTATTCTGTGTTGAATTCCAATTTCAAATCGGCTGTCTGATCCGGAACATAATTGGCTGTGGTTTCAGGAACTACATAACTTCCCGGCCCTAAAGTCCTTGCTCTGAATGCCCTGATACTATTAGTCCCGCCTATTACGAATTGTTTTGATGTTGGCATTATAGTAGAGTTTCCGTATGCAAACCCGGCACCCAAAATCACTCTGCTGGCAAGTTCACTATCTTTTCCGAGTTTTAGATAATGTCTAAAATCTGTTTTTACCTTTACGTATTGACTAAAAGGAACATCAAATATTGTTTTTTGATTATCTTCCTTAACATTTGCACCGGTAACTAACTCTGTTATATTTCCGGCCAAATCCAGTTCTCCATTAAAATAAATTGTATTTTTTCTACGCTTCTGCATAGTGTTCGTGTATGTGTAATTGTAGGTTGGGCCAAAAATCAACTGCTTTTCAATTACCCTTCCTAACGCTTCATCTTTCTTAATATCTTCCAAATATTCAGCTGTAACATGGTTAGGACTTACGTAGGTAATATCTATCACATTTAACTGATGTTCTTTGCGAATGTTTTCCTTCCACAGATAACCAAATGAACCATTAAACGAGTTTAAGGCATATAACTGGGTTCGTTTTTGATATTCATAACGTAAAGTTGCTTTGGTTCTCGGAACAAATTCACTGTTGCCCTGAATACTAAAAGGCGATATAAATCTTGGCCATGTCAAACTGGTCTCGGCTCCGAGTTTATAAATATTCCTTCCTTTATTCGGTCCGCCAAGCTGAAAATCGGCTCCTCCAAATATTGAAAAAGTAAATAATTCTGCCCCACGGAAAAAATTCCTGTTATTCCAGTTCACATTGATTTCTGAACCAGTGTAACTTGCCGAATTGGTTTTCCCCAAAATCTCAACACGAATAAACTTTTTAGGCAACAAGGTCAGATAATAATAGGAATCCAATGTTTTTGGGATACTGTCCGAAACTTTAAATTCATTTTTTACAAAGCTGAAAGTCCCCAGATTAACAAATCGGTTTAAAGTCAGGTTATGATCTTTTCTGTTGTATAAATCTCCTTTTTTAAAATAAATCGTCCTGTCAAAAATTCGGGGTTCAAAAGTATCTGCCGTATCTATTATGGTAAAATCTTTGTATTGCTTAATGTCTTTTTTTCTGTAAACCACACTATCATTTGTTAATGAATAATTTGGATAAACAAAAATTTTGTCAATTTTATAAGCTGTTAACGCTTTTACCGGAGCATCGTCTTTTATTACTAACCTAATGTTTACTTCATGATCGCCTTTACTACTGTCCACTTTGGCGAGAATATAATCCGGATTAAAATAGTAATATCCTCTTTCTTTTAGTCTTGCATCGATTCGCTCTCTTTCGGCTTTGATAATATCTAAATCATACGGTTTTCCGACTTTTAAAAGGCTTCTTCGGCTTGATCTTGCAATTATTTTTGACATCTTTAAAGAATCATCCGGAAACGTGACACTTTTGATGATGTATTGTTTTTTAGGTAAAACGGTATATTCTGCAGTAACTCTTTTGTTGGAAACGGTAGAATCTGCACTTACACGTGTTTTAAAATATCCTCTGTTTTCAGAGAAATTTCGCAGTATTGAACTGTTATAATCTAAATCAACCTGACTGAAGAGAACCGGCGGCTCACCTACTTTATTTCGAAGCCAGTACCGAAGTCCTTTTTCTTTTTTAGGCTCTCCGGCAATATTATAAATCCATAATTTAGGGCGTAATCCTAAAATTTGTTTGTTGGGTTTAGGACGCAGTAAACCCTTCATTTCTGTTTCCAGTGCTTTTCTGTCTTTTCTTTTTATTACAGAATCTTTTACGGTTACAGAACCTCCTGTGTATAATAATTCTCCTTCAGGTAAGTATTTGGTATTGCTGCATCCCAAAGCAAAAAATAAAGACAGCAGCACAAAATACTTTACATATTGTTTCTCTATATGATTACGTTTTTTGCTCATTTCCTTCAATTTGATTTTCGGGTTGTATTTCCTCTTTTTCCTTCTTTTCTTTCTTTTTTTGCTTCTCTTTTTCCTTACGAAGTTTTTCTTCTCTTATCAGCTCCTTTTCTTTCTCCGTACGATGAAAAAGCTCTCTGAATTTATTATAACTCATCGTAATAATAAAAGCCACTCCGGTTTCTACAACCTGACCTTCTACAGCAACCTGATACTGGTTTTTTCGATACGCACGAACCATATAACGCCCGTCTTTGGTAAGTTGGTAATCCAGGGCGACATCTCCGGCGATATTAGTACTTTCTTCATTGGCGCGTTCCTGACCTTCGACTCCAAAACTGCTTCCAACGGTTACTTTCAATCGGTCGTCGAGTAATTTTTTAGAAACTTCTACATTCAGATCGGTTCTGTTTTCCATGGTTCCGGAAGTATAATCTTCTGTGGATTCTAAATCAAAATTCACTTCAAAACCTGTAACCAATTCGCTCGCCAGATTATTCAACTGTTGCGAAAGAATCTTGCTAACACTTTGTCTGGCAATTGATTCTGCACTGGCCCCACCGCTTTCGCTCGCAAACGGATTTTCGCCTACAAATCGGTTTAATAAAATAAGGGCAAAAACCTGCTTGTTAAGTTCGGCCGGATCCTGCTCCAATTGTTTCAGTTTCGTTTGGGTAAGCGTTACAACATCAGTAGAAACATCGTAATTTCCTTCAGGAAGCTCAATTCCAAAAGAAATTTCAGGCTTCATCAATTCGCCTTTCATTTTTAACAAGGCCTGAAACGGAAGTTTTTGCTTGTAAGTGTTTCTGATAGTCGAACTTTCGCCTGAAAGCTGAGTTCCTAATAAATCAATTGGTGCTGTGTTTACTTTATATACCGCTGTAATATTAACATTTGCCATGGTCGGCTCGCCGTTCCAGGTAATATAACTTCCTTTCTGAATATTAAATTTTCTTTTTATTCCGTTGAAATTCATTTCATACGCACCATCTGAGAATTCATATTTTCCAACTAAGGTTGTTTTTCCGGACTGATCAATTCCTCCAACGAGTTCGGCTTCTCCCTTTAATTTCAAATAATCACCATTTCCTTTGTCGATAATCAAATTCAGTTCAGCTTCCTTATCAATCGTAATAGCAACGTTTACATTCATCCCTTTCAACTCCGACTGATTAAGCTCATTTTGTAAATCAATCGTTTGTTTGAGGTACATATTATCTTCGTTCACAAACTCTACAATTCCTTCTCTATCTGCAATTGAAGGATCTGATTGTGGCAATACCACTGAAAATTCTGTTTCTTTATTGATTTTGATTGTGCCGTCAACAACCGGGCTGTCCAGATTTCCCTTAATGTTTAATTTGGTATCCAGAAACAAATCACCATAAAACAGATCATTGTCTTTTGCCTTAGAATTTATAGCTCTGAAATCGTTTGCCTGAACTAAAAGATCAAAATCAAATTTGGTAAAATCTGCCGATCTGATTGTTCCGTCTACAAACAATTCATTGTCGTTTTCGTCTAAAAGAGAAAATTTGTCAAACGAAATAGTTTCATTATTAAACGTGATTTTTTCTTTTCCAATTTTAAAATAAGAATTAAGCTGTGTAACCCTGAAAGCTGCATCATTAAAATTCAATTCACCGTTAATTTGTGGTGCTTTAGTCGTTCCGGTAACTTTAAAATTTCCTGACAAATAACCGCTTCCCTCTGAAATATTATCCATACTGAAACCCTGAACGCTTTTGATGTTTAATTTGTTGATATCAACATTCAAATCAAAAGTTCCCGTATCTATTTTGTAATCTCCATCAAGTTTTAAGTCGTTCCCTTCATCGGTTAATTGTACATTTGCTGCAAGCGTATTATTGGTTTTGTTGTCTACTTTTACTTCAAGATCTCCCACTTTATCTCCTTTAAAAGTAAAGTCATCAATTTTTAAATCGGATGTGAAAGTTGGATTAGTCATGACGTTTTCTACCACTGCCGAACCGTTTATCAATCCCTGCATCAACAATTTGTCTTTTTTGACCATATTCAGAATGGTCTCAATTTTGAAATTCACAAAATCAACCTGTAAAGGCGCATTGTTCTGAGTTCCCTGTGACTGAATTTTTAATTCATTCCCTGCATTAGACAAATAAAATTTATTGATGTAAAGTCTTTTATCACCTAATTCAACAGCATTTTCAGGATCAATATTCCATTTTTCGTAATTAAGAACAAAGGTTTCAGCATCGATTTTAAAGATGTTTTTAGAATCTTCTGCCTTAAATTCTCCTGCAATAAAATATTGTTGTTTTTCTTTTACATCCTGAACTTCAAGTGCGTAAGTCAAAATATTATTTTCTACCTGACCAGATAAACTTGTATACGGAATTTTTAGCGAGCCGCTTTCAATAGTAGCCACAGAAATTGAATATTCTAAAGCATTTTCTTTGGCTTCAATATTGATTTTTCCGTCAGAAATGGTATTATCCGCATAAACAATTCTCGGAATTATTCCTTTAACCTGTAGCGAATCTGTTTGGTTATTGTAATTTCCAGTAATAGTTAAAGGCTCCAGACCTGTAAGTTTCGGAATTAATTTAAACAACACAGGATCATTGTCTACTTTTAGAGTAAAAGCCAGTCGCTGTTCATCTGATTCCGCATTTACTCTTGGATTTTTAAGATCAATATACTTAGAAATTGACTTTTTAATGGCTGTAGTCAAGGTTGTCAATTTATATTTCCCGACAACTTCAGCTTTTAAAAACTGTGATGAAATTTTTATCGAAATGCTGTCTTTATCGGCGAAAGCCAAAACTCTAATGGAATCCAGAACAATTGGTTCCTCTTTCTGTAAAATCTGAATATTCGAAAGAAACACTTTTCCGTTTAAATAATCGGGGTTACTGTTGGTGATGTCTGCATCAACATTTCCGCGTAGTTTCATTGGACCGGCATGAAGATTCAGTTTTTCAAGATCGGCAATATCGAGATTGAGCTTTAATTTTACTGTTGGGTATTTATCTTTAGTATCTCCGCTTGCGGTTAAATCAAAATTCAGGTTTGGGTCTTTCATTCCTGATTTTACTGCAAACGAACCATTTTCTATGTTTCCTTTTAAAGCTAAATCCCTATAAGTATATCTGTTAAAAACGGCTTTCTGTACCAAACCATCAATTGCCGCATTTGCCGTTTTTGGATCTAAACCAGTTCCTTTTACTTTCGCTTTAAGCGAAATTTTTCCAATCGAATCATTTTTGATTAATTTTCCCAAATCAAATTCCGTCAGATTTACAGAAGCATCGTATCTTTCACGGTTTTTTACACGCTGATCAAACATACCATCAACTTTTGCATTTCCGAAACTGCTGTTTAGAGCCAGATTGGTTTTGAAATTCTGAACCGAACCTTTAAATTTCCCCTTCAGATTGATTTGTGAAGGCAACTGAATATTCTTCGGAATTGTTCCTGCAGGTACAAACGAATTGATGTCTTTTGATGTACTGGAAAGATTTCTAATATCTAAATCATAATAGGATTTCTGAGCATCAGGCAGGCCTTTTATTTTCCCGGAAAGGGAAACTTTTGTACTTCCGATTCCGCTCAATTCGAACTTCGGAATGTTCAGGTCTTTTACTTTTCCGTTTACACGCGTATTCAGATACAATATCGCATTTGGATTACTTTTAAACGGATTTTGCTTTTGAAGATCCGGAACAAAAAGCAGAATATCCTTAAATCCAATTTTGGACTGATTTAAATTTGCATCAACTGAAAGATTTCCAAGATCTTTTTTCAGCGAGGCAATCGATTTGTACTCCACTTTAATTTTGTCTTTTACAAGCGTCTGTGGAGTTCTTAGATATAAATTATTCAGGGATGCATTTTTTGGACCGTAGAAAAAGTCTGTTTTTAAGGACTGAATATTTAATCCGCTTTTTTCTGTAACCGCCAAGGCTTTTATATTTCCCGAAATCGTATCGTTTGCATAATATAATTTGTCAGCTTTTAGATTGAATTTATCCAGATCCAAATGACTGTAATCAATTCCTTTTTGAACTGGTTTTGACTGCATATCATCAAATTTGAAATCTATATTTTGAATGTCAACATCTGCCAGCTTAACTTTCCAGCCAGCTTGCTTTATTGCGGTTGTGTCGAGGCTTGGTGCCTGAATCTGCTTATCTTTTGCACCCAGTCGTAAATTTCCTTTAAGATTTTTAACTTCAAAAGCATCAAAATCCAAAAGCTGTTTATTAAGATCGATTTCATTAACCGTTAAATTTAAGGTTCCTAATCGGATTCCGGAATCTAATCCTGAATCTTTATTATCATACATTATATCAATTTTAGACAAGGTAATTTTGTCCAGTTTTAATTTAAAATCTTTTCGTTTCGAAATGGTATCAACAGTCTTAACAGAAACTTCTGCAATTTCCTCAACAACATCCTGATTCAATACTAATTTCAATCCATGCAGATCAATATTCGGAATATCAAAATCCATTTTATCCAAATCGAATCTGTTGAATTTGGTATCAAAATGGTTCAGGTTTACACGAATATCATTTTTAGAATAATCATCTTTAAAGTTGAATTTCACCTTATCGAGATTGACTTTTACTACCGATATTTTAAAGGGTTTAGCATCCGGGTCTTCTACTTTTGGTTCTTTTGATTCAAATGCTTTAATGATATAATCGAAGTTAAAAACGCCATCTTTATTTCTGGAAATATTCGCTTTTACATTTTCAAGCGAAACCGAATTGATTTCGAGTTCACTGCTGATCAGTTTAAAAAGATCAACGTCAACTTCCAGATACTTCCCAGCTAATAAAGTATCTTTTTTCTGGTCTTCAAAATAAAAACCTTCCAGCACTACATCTTTTGGAAATTTAATTAATATACGATCCAGTTTTACTGTAGTTTTAATTTTTTTATGCAGGTATGAAATTGCTTTTTCCTTAGCAAAATTCTGTATTGACGGAATCTGGATTAAAATGGTAAGTAATAATAATAGTGTAATAACAGAAGCTACGCACCATAAAAGTATACGAAGTGTTTTTTTTAGAAAATGTTTCGGTTTCTTATTCATAAACACACTAAAAATTAAATAGTACTTGAGATAATAGCAGAATTACCCAATTACAAAAATTGTAAAATTTTACTTTAACAATTTACATAATTCTATGCATTTATTCTAAAATTCCACTGTCAAATAGTTAATTCTATTTTAGCAATAACATAAAAAACAGCGTTTTGTTAATTAATCAAAAGTGTATTTGAGGATTTTTTTCGCGTAATGAATCTATTTTCTGTTGAAGTTTCGTTAGGAATTTCTTGTGTTGTTCTGATTCAGGACTGAAACTTCTGTGACGAAGACTTTTTTGAATTTCATCAACTTCTTTCATCTCAAAAAAACTGGTTTCTGAAATGTAATTTTCACTGAAAAGCTTCCAGATATAATCAATCGCAATCTGGTTAGGATGCAGCATATCTTCGGCATAAAAGCGATAATCACGAAGTTCGTCCATCATGATTTCGTAAGAAGGGAAATAGTTGATGGCTGATGGCTGATGGCTGATGGTTTTATGAAGAGCGGAAAATAAATGTGATTTGCTCAACTGATTTTCTACAAAACCGTCTTTGATGTGTCGCACAGGCGAGACGGTAAAAATAAAATGTATATTCGGATTTAAATTCCGGATTAGTTCAATTGTATTTTGGATGCTTTCTTGGATTACATTAACACTTAATAATTCTTTTGTAAATTGTTTTTGAGGAACTTTATGGCAATTGGCAACAATTTGATCGCTTTCTGTATTTCTGTAAACCCAGGAAGTTCCGTAGGTAATGATAATGTGAGTTGTTTCTTTTAACCATTTATGAGTTTCGGTAATGGCTTTATTTAATGTTTCGAGTAATTCTTTCCTATCAGAGTTACTTAAATCTGAATGCACATCAAAACAATGCCAGCGCTCATTGTGAAAGAAAATATCTTTTTCTTCAAATAATTTTTGTTCAGAAACCCTCCTGAATATTTTTTCAATTGAAACCGGATTAAAAATAATCCCAAACGGATTTGTTTCATTTTGCAATTTATAATAATCAAATTTAGCCGACATATTTTCTGCAAAACAGGAACCAACAGAAAATAACTTCGAATTATAATCGATGGGAGCGCTGCTTTTTAAAATTGGGATTTGGGTTCTGAATTGCATATACAACAAAAATAAATTTGTGAGTTAAAAAGATAAATTTTCATCTTTCACAATCAATATTTTCAATAAAAAAATTCTATAGAATTAAAAAATTTTTCAGGAATTTTACTGTCTGAAGCTCCTCTGTAGGATACTTTTTTTGTTATCTCTCTTATAGAAGGGTAATTATCTGAATTATAAGTGATTTTACTTTTAAGTGTAATTATTTCACCTCCATAGGATGACTCATAATTTAAACAGTTGTGTTCTACACCTTCAAAAGTTGGTAATATTATCTTAATTTTGTCAAATCCTAAGATATTTTTATGAGGACTGTTCTTATCATCAAATGAATAAGAATTTACATTACTGCGAAATTGTCCTACTTCATTTTTAACTATTTCTTTATTTTTCAAATAATATATATTTGTATCTTCTGATTTAATTTTTTGTATTTTCAAATCACCAGTATATTCAGTTTCTATTATAGAACCATCTAATTTATATGTATATTCAGAAAGCTCTCCTTCATTCCTATGTAAAAATAGTCTTTTAGCACTTTTTAATCTATTTTTATTATCATACTCCAAAATAGTATTAAAATTAGTTTTTTCGCTATCGGGAAATTTAGTTTCAATTTTAGTAATTAAATCACCCGTATACGTAAAAAACATATTTTTATCTTTTCTGTCATTCGTAATACTAACAATCTTATTTCCAATATAATTATAAAAAGTAGTTGTAATTCCTCTGCTATCTGTACACACTGCTTTCTTTAACAAAACTTTTGCTTCATTTGATGATGTTCCATTCTTTATTTTCTGTCCAAATGAATAGGATGAAAATAATATAACAATAAGCAAAAAAATCTTTTTTATCATTTTTTTTTAAAATTATTTAGTGTATTTTCTAAGTGTTTATAAGGTAAAAGTAGACAATTTGTCCTTAACCCCTTTATATTTATAAAACATAAATTAACCTTCGGAAAACTACTATTAGCAAATAATTTAGATATTTAATAACTAAAATCAAATTCAGAAACTAAAACATTTGCTTACTTTTGCATCTTCCATTTTTTTAAATATCTATGAAATTACTATATTCTTATATAATCAAACATAAAATGCTTTTATTTTTTGCTTTGATTATGGCTACTATTAACATTTGTTTCAGTTTATCAGACTCTATTATTACAGGTAAATTAATGCAGGATTGTGGCGTTGGCCTGCATAAATACGATGGAAATGAAATGGGTTTTATCAAATCATTATCTTTCTGGCTTGGGCTTTCTCTTGGTGCTGCGATGATTTCGAGAATTACCAAAAATTTTCAGGATTACTTTACCAACATTGTGATTCAGCGAACAGGTGCTCAGATGTATACTGACGGAATTAAAAAATCACTTGATTTACCTTATGCCGAATTTGAAGATCAGCGAAGCGGGGAAACCTTAAGTAAATTAACTAAAGTGCGTTCTGATTCCGAAAAACTGATTACGCTTTCCATTTCGCTTATTTTCCAAACAATTATTGGATTTGTTTTTGTCATTATTTACATTGCCCGAATTGATTATCGTATTTCACTTATCTTTTTAGTTACAGCTCCAATTATTGCTTTAGTAAGTTCTTATCTGGGCAAAAAAATAAAAATTGTTTCCAAAAAAATTGTAAATCAAACTAACGCATTGGCTGGTTCTACAACAGAAAGTTTGAGAAATATAGAATTGGTAAAAAGTCTTGGCTTAACCTATCAGGAAGAAAAGCGTCTGAACTTAAACACCTTTAAAATCCTGCATCTTGAATTAGAAAAGGTTCGTTTTATCAGAAGTTTAAGCTTTATTCAGGGAACGACCGTCCACTTTTTAAGAACCTGTGTCGTTTTTACATTATATTATTTCCTTTTTGGAGGAAAAATTATTGTAGGCGATTTACTTACCATGGTATTTTTTACCTTTTTTATTTTTGGTCCTTTACAGGAATTGGGGAACTTTATAATCGTGCTTAACGAAACTAAAGTTTCTATGGAAAATTTCAGGATTCTTTTAAATGCTCCTAAAGAATTTCGCCCGAAAACCCCAAAACATGTTGGAGCAATTCAGTCTTTATTATTTTCGAATGTAAGTTTCCAGCACAAAACAGCCAAATTTAAAGCCGTCGAAAATATTAATTTTGAGATTAAACAAGGACAGACCGTAGCCTTTGTTGGCCCGTCTGGTTCCGGAAAAACAACTTTGGTAAAATTATTAGTCGGATTATACACTCCTGCAGAAGGCAAGGTTTTTTATAATGATATTGATTCGACAGAAATTGACCTGCTCGATTTAAGGAAACAACTCGGATTTGTAACTCAGGATGCACAATTATTCTCAGGAACAATCCGTGAAAACCTGTTATTCGTAAAACCAAATGCAACCGATGAAGATTTGTATGATGCCCTGAAAAGAGCCAGTTGTGAAAAATTACTAATTCGTGCCGAGGACGGTTTAAACACCACAATTGGCGAAGGCGGAATTAAAGTTTCTGGTGGAGAAAAACAGCGTCTGTCAATCGCAAGGGCCATCTTAAGAAATCCGAATTTATTGATTTTTGATGAAGCTACATCTGCCCTGGATTCTATTACTGAAGAAGAAATCAATGCTACAATCAGAAATATTTCAGATCAAAACAGAATCACGGTTTTAATCGCACACCGCTTGTCTACTGTTATGCATGCTGATCGAATTTTTGTGCTTGAACAAGGGAAAATCATTGAGCAAGGAAAACATGAGGATCTAATTGTAGAAAGAGGGCTTTATTACGCAATGTGGCGCCAGCAAATTGGTGAGCGTAAGTAATTTTTAAGGCCCTGAGATGCTCAGGAGCTAAGCTTCTAAGTTTTTTTGAAAGAAAGAACCTCTCAAAGACGCAGAGTCGCAAAGCTTTTTAATCCTTTGCGACTCTGCTTTTTTTTATTTAAGTTTTTTCTTTATTAAAAAAGATTAAACGCAATATTTGTCATTTCGCCAAAGGAGAAATCTTCGCGAGAAACTCGACAAACTAATTCCTTTGTAACGGAGCTACTTACGGGGATTTCTCCTTCGTCGAAATGACAGATGTGAGGTGAAAATCATTTTAATCCTTTAATTTGTGGCTGTTAAACAAAAAACGCGACAGAGGTTTTAAAACCTGTCGCGTTTAATTATTTATAATAAGCTAGAGAAAACTTAGAAATTTGGTATCTCAGTAACTTACTAGCTTAAAATTACTTCACAAAATCAATTGCGTGTGCCAAAGCCTCAGCAATACCAGAAGTATTTTTACCTTTTCCTGAAGCGAAGAAAGGCTGACCTCCTCCATTTCCTTCAATATATTTTCCTAATTCTTTAATTACAGCATTTGCATTTAAGCTTTTGCTCGCAACTAATTCTTTAGAAATGTAACAGTGAATATTTGGCTGTCCCTCTTCTATAGAAACCAGAAACACAAACGAATCCGGTTTAGAACTTCCTAAAACAGAAGCTAAATCTTTCGTAGAAGCCATGCTTAAATCTACTTGTTTCGCAAGGAAATTTACACCGTTTACTTCTGTAAAATATTTTTCTAATTCAGATTTTAATGCGCCAACTTTTTCCTTAAGCAATTGTTCAACTTGTTTTTTCAGTTTTGCATTATCATCCTGAAGAGAAGTAACAGATTTTAAAATATCCTGTGGATTTTTAAGTGTTTCTTTTATCTCTGCTAAAGTATTTTCCTGATTTACATAGAAATTCTTTACTGCATCACCAGTAATCGCTTCAATACGGCGAATCCCAGCTGCAACAGCACCCTCAGAAATAATTTTGAAATGCCAGATATCTGCTGTGTTTTTTACGTGAATACCACCGCATAATTCTTTACTGTCTCCAAACTCGATCATACGAACAGTATCACCGTATTTTTCCCCAAATAAAGCCATTGCGCCTTTATCTAATGCTTCTTTAATCGGAATATTTCTATGTTCGACTAACTGTAATTGCGCTTCAATCTGAGCGTTTACAGAAGCTTCAACTTGTTTAATTTCTTCGTCAGAAACTTTGCTGAAATGAGAGAAGTCAAAACGCAAGTAATTTGGATTTACCAATGAACCTTTTTGTTCAACATGAGTTCCCAAAATGTTTCTCAAAGCCAAATGCATCAAATGCGTAGCCGAGTGATTTTTTGAAGTTGATGTTCTTAAATCTGTATTTACTTTCGCCACAAAACCTGCTTGTACATTTTCCGGAAGCTGTTTTGCAAAATGCAGGATTAAGTTGTTTTCTTTTTTCGTATCGATAATTTCGATTGTTTCATTTGCAGAAACAAGCGTTCCTTTATCTCCTACTTGCCCACCTCCTTCTGGATAAAATGGTGTATTATCTAAAACGATTTGGTATAAAACACCATCTTTTTTAGAATCTACTTTTCTGATACGCGTAATTTTTACTTCGTTTTCTGTTTTATCGTAACCAACAAACGTTTCAACGTTTCCAGGAATCAAAACATTCCAGTCTTCTGTAGAAACTTCAGAAGCAGCACGGGAACGCGCTTTTTGCTTTTGTAATTCAACTTCGAATTCTTCTTCATTATAAGAGAATCCTTTTTCTTTTAAAATCAAAGCTGTCAAATCTTTTGGGAATCCAAAAGTATCGTATAATTCAAAAACCTTAGCGCCCAAAACTTCTTGTCCTTTAGTTTCTGCAATTACATTATCCAGCAATTGTAATCCCTGATCTAAAGTTCTTAAGAAAGAAGCTTCTTCTTCACGAATTACATTGGTAACCAATTGCTGCTGCGATTTGATTTCCGGGAAAAATTCTCCCATTTGGTTTGCCAGAACTTCTACCAATTTATTGATAAAAGGCTCTTTTGTTCCTAAAAATGTAAATCCATAACGAATTGCACGACGCAAAATTCTACGAATTACATAACCCGCTCCTGTATTAGATGGTAACTGTCCGTCTGCAATTGCAAAAGCAACGGCACGAACGTGATCTACTACAACACGAATGGCAATATTGGTTTTATTTTGCTCTTCGCTGATGTCTTTAACTTCATCAGACGTATATTTTAAACCTGTAATCTGCTCTACCTTCTCAATAAGCGGAGTAAAAACGTCTGTATCATAATTAGAAGTTTTTCCCTGCAATGCCATACACAAACGCTCAAATCCCATTCCGGTATCAACGTGCTGTGCAGGAAGTTTTTCAAGAGATCCGTCTGCTTTACGGTTGAATTCCATGAATACATTATTCCAGATTTCAACTACCTGCGGATGATCGTTGTTTACCAAACTTTTCCCTGTAACCAAAGCTTTTTCAGACTCAGGACGTAAATCAACGTGAATTTCAGAACAAGGTCCGCATGGTCCCTGATCTCCCATTTCCCAGAAATTATCTTTTTTGTTTCCAAGAATAATTCGGTCTTCATCAATTAATGTCTTCCAAATATCCCAGGCTTCCTGATCAAACGGAACGTTATCTTCTTTGCTTCCTTCAAAAACAGAAACGTAAAGATTTTCTTTAGGGATTTTATAAACTTCTGTCAATAATTGCCATGCCCAGTTAATTGCTTCTTTTTTGAAATAATCACCAAAAGACCAGTTACCTAGCATCTCAAACATAGTATGATGATAGGTATCAAAACCAACATCTTCAAGATCGTTATGTTTTCCTGAAACACGAAGACATTTTTGTGTATCGGCTATTCTTGGACTTTTTGGAGTTCCATTTCCTAAGAAAAATTCTTTAAACTGGGCCATTCCCGAGTTATTGAACATTAGGGTTGGATCGTCTTTAAGCACGATTGGGGCAGATGGGACAATTAAGTGTCCATTGCTTTTAAAAAAGTCCAGAAATTGTTTACGTACGTCTTGTGATTTCATATTTAAATTAGAAAATGTGTCAATTTAATGTGTCAATTTGATAATTAGAGAATTAGAAAACAGTGAATTTGATCATGCGTTAATTTTAAAATCGATTTTAAAAACTTATCGTTTAGAACAATAAATTCCTTATTTTGCGCATTATCTAATTATCTAATTTGCCCCAATTATCTAATTGATTTTGTTTTTGTAAAATGCAGTCTACAGCTGAAACATTTTTTGGTTTTGTGTGTCTAACTTATTTTACAAGGTGCAAAAATAGCGTATTTTAAAATATGGCGAAAGTAAAATATTATTACGACTCAGAAAATCTGGCGTATACGAAAATAAAAACCAAAAAAAGAATAAAATTTGGCTATGCTATGCTGTTTTTGCTGGCTTCGGCATTATTTGGCTTTTTAATTTTTGTTCTTTTAATTAACACTCCCTATTTCGAAACGCCAAAAGATCGTTTACAGGCACGGGAAATCGAAAACCTGAAACTGCAATATGCTATTTTAAATAAAAAAATGGATCAGATTGATGCTGTGACGGAGGCCCTGGAAGAGAGAGACAATAATATTTACAGGACTTACTTTAACAAAACTGAAATTCCGGATTCAATTCGAAAAGCAGGATTCAGAGATCCAAAGCGGTATAAAGATTTAGAAGGTTACAACAATTCAGAATTAGTTTTAAATACTACAAAGCGTATCGACAGACTTTCGAAAGAACTTGCTATCCAGTCGAAATCATTAGACGAAATATTGAAACTGGCGAGCAGAAAAGGAAATTTATTATTAGCAATACCTGCCATTCAGCCAGTAAGAAATGAAAACCTGAAACGCGTTGCATCGGGCTTTGGATACAGAATTGATCCTTTCACGAAAGTGCGGAAAATGCATAACGGAATGGATTTCACCGCTAATACAGGAGCACCTATTTATGCTACCGGCGATGGCATTGTAGCAAGAGCAGACAATTCTGCATCCGGTTATGGAAACCATGTAGTCATCAGGCATGGTTTTGGATATGAAAGTTTGTATGCGCATTTAAGCAAATACAATTGCAGACCCGGACAAAAAGTAAAACGTGGTGACGTTATTGGTTACGTAGGAAGTACAGGTAGATCAGAAGGCCCGCATTGCCATTACGAAGTTCACAAAGATGGAAAAGTGGTAAATCCGCTTAATTTTTATTACGGAAATATTTCGGCAGCAGAATATGTGGCAATTTCGCAAATGGCAAATCAGGAAAACCAGTCATTAGATTAATACTGTAAAAAGTATTATTTTTGAAATAAATTAGATAGAAAACATGCATATTGAGCTTTCAAAAGATAAAAGATATTTCAGCATTGGCGAAGTTGCCAAAGCTTTTAATGTCAATGCATCATTGATACGTTTTTGGGACAGTGAATTTGACATCCTTAAACCAAAAAAGAACGCCAAGGGTAACAGGATGTTTACTCCGGAAGACATTACGAACCTGCAGTTGATTTATCATTTGGTCAAAGAAAGAGGTTTTACCCTTGAAGGCGCCAAGACACATTTGAAAGAAGGACAGAAGAAAACGTTAGATAAATTCGAAATAATACGTAAATTAGAGACCATAAAAACACAATTAACAGATATAAAAAACGAATTGTAATTAAAAATTGAAATAAACTTAAATTAAAAAAATATGAAAAAGTGGTTAATCCCCGTAGGAATTATTGTTGCGCTTATTGCAATTATCGCGTTTTGGTCAATTGGAATTAAAAACACGGCCTTACAGCACAGTCAGGCTGTAAATAAGGACTGGGGAAATGTACAAACGGCTTACCAAAGACGTAATGATCTTATCGGGAATTTAGTAAACACTGTAAAAGGTGCTGCTAATTTTGAAAAAGAAACATTAACAGCAGTAATTGAAGCAAGAGCAAAAGCGACTTCTGTAACTGTTGACCCAAGTAATGTAACTCCTGAACAATTGGCACAATTTAATCAGGCACAAAGTGGTGTAAGTTCATCTTTATCAAGATTATTGGTATCAGTTGAACAATATCCAACATTGAAGGCAAACGAAAACTTTCTAAAATTACAGGATGAATTGGCAAGTACCGAAAACCAGATTTTGACTGCAAGAACCCGTTTTAATGAAGCTGTACAGGTTTACAACGGTTATATATTAAAAATTCCAAACAGCTGGTTCCTGAGCGAATACAAAGAAAAACCATACTTTGAAGCCTCTACAGGAGCGGACAAACCGGTTGAAGTGAAATTCTAAATCTCAAATAAGTAACTCTAAAATTTTTCCCATGTCAAAAGTAGAAGATTTTTTAACCAAAGAAGAAGAGCAGGAAATAGTTGAGGCTATTCGTATGGCTGAAGAAAATACTTCTGGCGAAATTAGAGTTCATATAGAAAAAACAACTTCTAAAGTTCCTTTTGACAGGGCTTTAGAAGTTTTTCATGAATTGCGAATGGATGAAACTACATTACAGAATGGTGTCCTGTTTTATTTTGCAGTTGAAGATCAGAACTTTGTGATTTGCGGTGACAAAGGGATTAATGATTTGGTGGCTGATGATTTCTGGGATTGTACCAAAGACAAAATGACAGAACAATTCAAAGCCGGTAAATTCAAACAGGGTATTGTTGACGGTATTTTAAATGCCGGTGAACAATTAAAAAAATATTTCCCATGGTCTGAAGGCGATTCAAATGAATTATCTAACGAAATATCAAAAGGATAAATAATGACAATTTCCAAAAATAAAATATCAAATTCCAACGGAATTTTTCAGTTTACCTTCTTGTTAATAGCTTTATTTATCTGCAATAGTATTTTTGCACAGTTTGAAATACCTAAAATACCTGAAAAACAAACTTCTGTTTATGACTATGCTAATATTTTAAGTGCATCTGAAAAAACACAACTTGAAGAAAAACTAATTCGTTATTCAGATTCAACCACAACACAAATTGTAGTAATTACTATCGAAAGTTTAAAAGGCGAAGACGTAAGCCAGTTAGCTACTAAATGGGGACAAACCTGGGGAATTGGCGGAACAAAGCAAGATGACAATGGTGTTATCATTTTATTAGCCAAAAACGAAAAGAAAATTGCTATTAATCCCGGATATGGTCTTGAAGATCGTCTGACAGCCGGAATTGGCGGAACCATAATTCGAAATATTATTATTCCTGAATTTAAAGCCGGCAGTTTTTATAATGGCCTTGATAAAGGTACCGACGCTATAATCGATGTTTTTAAAGGAAAATTCAAAGGTGAACGCAAACAGAGCAAAGGAAAAGATTTTCCGATACTTCCCTTTATTATTATTGTTGTAATTGTATTAATTTTACTTTCAAGAAATAAAAGAGGCGGAGGAGGAAACTCAGGCAATAACAGCGGTGGCGGCCCTAGCCTGATGGACGTCATTCTTTTGAGCAGTCTTGGAAGAAGCAGCGGAGGAGGATTTGGAGGTTTCGGCGGAGGATCATCAGGAGGTGGTTTTGGCGGAGGAGGAGGCTTCGGCGGAGGATTTGGCGGCGGCGGATTCTCTGGGGGAGGTTCAAGCGGAGGCTGGTAAATTAATTTTGTTTTAAAGTTTTTTTGTTTCAGGTTTCAAGTTTTGATCTCAGGTTTATTTTTACGCTTAATTAGCTTAAATTTGTCATTCATAATTAACAATTTATAATTTAACTCATATAGATGTTATCACACAAAGCAAAATATGCCCTTAAAGCCTTACTCTATTTAGCAGAACAAGAGGAAGGTCACATTTCTAAAACTATAGAAATTGCTGATGGTGCTAATATTCCTAAAAAGTTTTTAGAACAAATTTTATTGGATCTAAAGCGAGGACGTTTTGTGAGCAGCAAGCAGGGAAAATTTGGCGGTTATTATCTGATAAAATCCAAAAACGACATCACTTTGGCAGAAATTCATCGTTTATTTGACGGTGCAATTGCTCTTTTGCCTTGTGCTTCTTTAAATTTTTATGAGCGCTGTTTAGATTGTAAAACTGAGGAAGAATGCAGTCTGCGCCACGGTTTGATGATTATTCGTGATGAAACTTTAAAGGCTATGCAAAACATCACAATTGCTTCACTTATAAAAAAATAAAAAAATATTTTTAAAACCCTACCAAATTGATAGATTTTATATATATTTGCCAAAAATAATTAACAAATCATTTACAAATTTTTGACCGATGAAAGTAAAATTTAGTGAGTCTTACGTCCTGAAAAATCTTTTGAAAAAAAGCAATAATACAAATTTCACAGCTGTGAAAAACAATTCTTCTATGATGTGTATGTGTTGGTAAAAAAAATTTTAATTTAAATTCTACTAATTACATATATATAATATAAAAAATGAAAACATCTATTAAAAATATATTTACAATACTATCAGTTTTAGCCTTTTCAGTATCATTTGCACAAAATATCGAAGGTACAATCACAGATTCCCAAAAAAATCCTTTAGGAGCAGCCAACATAGTTATCAAAGGAACTACAATAAACACTATTACAGATGAAAGTGGTAAATTCAGCCTTGACACAAATAGTAAAAAACTTCCTTTTACACTCTTAGTACAATATGTAGGTTATAAAACTACTGAGATAGAAGTTACAACTTTACCAATACCTGTTTTAGAAGTGTCTTTAAAAGAAGAAAACGAACTTATTGAAGTTGTAGTGTCTTCCAGACGAAGAATAGAAAAAGTTCAGGATATTCCAATTGCAGTTTCGGTGGTAACAGGAAAACAAGCTGAACAAGCAGGAGCTTTTAATGTAAACCGTATAAAAGAATTGGTTCCGTCTGTACAATTATATTCATCTAATCCAAGAAATACAGGGATAAATATTCGCGGTCTGGGTTCTCCATATGGTCTTACCAATGATGGTATCGATCCGGGAGTTGGTTTCTATGTTGATGGTGTTTATTACGCTCGTCCGGCAGCAACTACATTAGACTTTATTGACGTTGAGCAAATTGAAGTATTACGTGGACCACAAGGATCATTGTTTGGAAAAAATACGACTTCAGGAGCATTCAATATTACAACACGCAAACCAAGTTTTACTTCGGGTGCCGACTTTGAAATAAGCTACGGAAATTACGCTTTCCTTCAGGCCAAAGCATCAGTTACTGGTGCATTAGGCAAAAAAGTAGCAGGACGTTTATCTTTTTCAGGAACACAACGTGATGGTCTGATTGATAATGTTGCTACAGGAAGAGCTACAAACACTTTAAACAATCAGGGAATCAGAGGACAGTTGCTTTACACCCCATCTGAAAATACAAATATTATACTGGCAGCCGATATCACAACACAGCGCCCTGACGGATACGCTCAGGTAATTGCAGGTGTTGCTCCAACTAACAGAGCAGCTTATCGACAGTTTGATGCTATTATTGCAGACCTGAATTATCAATTACCGAGCAGAAATGCATTTGACCGTAAAATTGATCAGGATACTCCATGGAGATCAGGACAAGATATGGGAGGTATATCATTAAATATTGATACTAAAATTGGTGGCGGAACTTTGACATCAACAACTGCATGGCGTTTCTGGAACTGGGACCCATCGAATGACAGGGATTTTACAGGATTACAGGTTTTGGCAAAATCACAAAACCCAACGAGACAAACTCAAATAACACAGGAAGTTCGTTATGCAGGACAGCTTACGTCTAAAATTAGTGGTGTTGCGGGTGTATTCTTTATTGATCAGACATCACAAACAGATGGTACAGAAGAATCAGGAAGCGCGCAATGGAGATTTTCTCAAAGTACTACAAGCAACTTATGGAAAACACCAGGGCTTTTTGAAGGCTACGGAATACATACAGATGCCAGAATCAGAGCATCCAGTGCCGCAGTATTTGGGCAGATTGACTGGGCAATTACAGATCGTTTACATGTATTGCCAGGTGTAAGATATAATTTCGATAAAAAAGAAGCAAATTACAGCCGTACAACATATGGAGGTCTTCAAACTAATGATCCGGCATTAATCGCCCTGAAAAAATTAGTTTATTCTGATCAGTCTTTTGATTCAAGCACAGATGATACCGATTTTTCAGGAAATTTAACCCTGACATATAAATTTAGTGATAAAATAAATGCCTACGCCACTTATGCAAAAAGCTATAAACCGGTTGGTGTAAATGTTGCAGGACTTCCTACCCCGCCGGCAGGCAAAACGTTAGGTGATCTTGCAGTAATTAAGCCGGAAGATGTAAATCATTACGAATTTGGTGTGAAAACTTCACCTTTCAGAAATTCGATATTCAACCTGACATTCTTTAATACAGACATTAAAGACTTCCAGACAAACGTTCAGGCTGCTGAATTAGGTGTAAATCGCGGATACCTTGCCAATGCTGATAAAGTACGTGTAAGAGGTGGAGAACTGGATGCAAGTTTTGTTTTTAGCCAGCACTTAACTATAAATGCAGCTGCAACCTATACTGATGGAAAATATGTAAAATTTACTAATGCCCCTCTTCCATTAGAAGAAACCGGAAAAACTGAAAACGGCGTTCAGGTAGCCTACAAGGATGTTTCTGGTTCTGATTTGCCAGGCGTATCAAAATGGGCAGGATCTTTAGGCGGCGAGCTTTCTGATAATGCCAGATTCTTTGGAAACACAGGGAAGATTTTCCTTGGAATAGATTCTTATGCTCGTTCTGAATTTTCTTCAAGCCCATCGGCTTCAAAATATTTAGTAGTACCGGGTTATGCTATCTTTAATGCCCGTTTAGGTTTCCGTGCATCTCAGGGATTATCTGTTCAATTCTGGGGGCGTAATATCTTGAACAAAGATTATTACGAGCAATTACTTCCTGCAGGTGGAAATGCCGGACACTATGCTGCAGTCTTAGGAGATCAAAGAACATATGGAATTACTCTAAAATATTCACTATAGTAAAGATCAAGTACAGTTAGTTTGGTTAAAACGAGATGCATTTTTATAAGTGCGTCTCGTTTTTTTTACTTTTAAATTCACAAAATAGAAGTTAAAACAATTTTTATTCTACTTAAAATCATCACTCATTTGTATATATTCGCAGCTTGAATTTATACAGCGTAGATGAAATTTTTCAGGTTCCTCTTATTTCTAATCTTATCGTGTCAATTTTCTTTAGCGCAAAGCAAAAAAAATATTGAACACCAAACTTTGACATGGATTCGATATTACAATATTTTTCCAATATCTGAAAAATGGTCACTGCATTCTGAAATTGATAACCGGAGCTTTATAGATCCCATACACGAAAACGTATTTGTATTCAGAACTCAGGGAAGATATCGTGCCAGTCAGCACGTTGACATAGGCGGTGGATTTGCTTATTTTAGCGTAAATACGCAAACTCCTCTTTCTGATCCTGAATTTTCAATTCCCGAATATCGTATTCAGCAGGATGTTACACTTATTCATGACCTTGCAAAAATTACTTTTCATAATCGTTTTCAGCTTGAAGAACGATTTATACAAAAAGCTACTAAAACCGAATTATTAAACGATTTCTCTTTTTCTTTCCGTTTCAGATATCGTCTGCAATCGACTTTTACACTTTGGGAGAAAGAAAAACGAAACTTAAAAGGAACCATCTCTGATGAAATTTTATTCAATCACGGAAAAGACAATAAGAAAAACACGTTTGACCAAAACCGTTTTTATGCAGCCCTTCGCTATCATTTCAACCCAAATATTGGTTTGGAATTAGGGTATTTAAAAAACTTTCAGAGGCGGTCCAGCGGTGTCGATTTCTACGATCGTAATATTATTCGTTTTACCGTTTATCACAGAATTAACCGCAAATAAAACAAACTAAATTCCAATATTGTAGTTCACTTACGACTACGTAATAAAAAACTCCAGCTTAGCCGGAGTTTATGTTTTTGTTTTAGATTTTGATTAAGATTAAAATTCAAAATTATTAATCTTCCCTCTCTCTCCCTCCACGGTCTCCTCTGTCACCACCGCCACGTTCTCCCCCTCTTCTTTTCGAACCTTTTTCAGCAGCAAAATTTCCAATTTTATAAGCTACGGAGAACATCACATAACGTTTTAAAACTGTACTTTCTTCATCACGTACCGAGGTCGCGGAAATAGTTCTGACAGCACTCTGGTTCTGATTGAGGACATCGTAAACTTTTATTTTGGCATATAATGTTTTGTTTAAAAAACCATAGGATAAACTGGTATTCCACAAGTAAAAATCTTTTTTGAAATCATCTGAAATATTAGAATTGTAAGTATATCCAAAATCATTTCCAAAAATTAAATTTTCCGGCCAGTACATTGTTGTTTGCAAATTGGCTCTATGTACCACATTTGAAGTCGCATCTCTTGATGTATTTTCATATTTTGTTTGATTATACGAAAATCCATAAGAAGGAGAAATCGTTAGAAATTCTCCATACTCATATGTAAAATATGCTTTTGGAGAAATCGCTGTAGATTTAGCATTATATAAAATTGCATTTGTAAATCCTTTATCAAAAGAATATTTCCCGTTTAAACCTAAACCATATCTTAGTGTATGGGCATCTTTTTTTATAGACTGAGTCCAGTTTCCACCAGCCGTTGCACTGAAAGTTCCGGAAATATTGATAAAAGTTGTAAATCTTTTTCCAGTCTCATCATCAAAAATAGAAGTCGACACAACATCATTATTGAAATAGTCACCTCTAATATATAAACTATACCCGGAACGCGTACGGAAATCAAAATTCTTAAAATCAAAGTTTAAGCTATTTTTTTCAATCGGATCCAAATTCGGATTTCCGGTAACAGTGTTTAATGAGTTATTCAAATCTACTACAGGCATTAATTGAGTTGTGGACGGAAGTGCATTTGAATAATCATATTTGAAAGTAAAAAACTTGGATCTGCTGAATTTATATCGCAGCTGCATATTTCCAAAAGGCAGGGCATACCTTTTTTCTAAATCGGTTGAATTGTTTCTATATAAGGAATGATTATCAAAATCAACAATTGCAGTTCTAGTATTCAGGTTGAATGTAAATTTATTTTTTTTCAAAGTAAGGCCTACTTTTGGACTTATCGTGTTTCGTTTTGAACTTAAATAATTACTTACAGAATCAACCAATGATTCATAAAATTCAGATTCGTCATCATTATTATAAGTTTTCAAATCGTTTGAAGAATTTTGCCAGTCAAAGTCAGTACCGAATCTTATTCGCAAGGAATCTGTAATAGGCTCTGTATATTCAATATCCAGAGAATATGAGTCTGAGATATTTCGACCTTTTGTTTTTTGTTTTCTCTTATCTAAAAATTCACCTTCATCCTTATACAAAACTGTTTCTGAGTCTACTATCCCATCAGAATTTGTACCTGAATTGTTATTAGTAAAAACTAAACTGACGTTTCGGGCTTTTTTTTCGAAAGCTTTGTTAAAATTGATTGTATTGGAGAAATTAGTTGACGTGTTTTCTTTATATGGATGTGATTCACTTGTATTTAAAAGCTCTCCATTTTCATCCTCTCTTCTAGTCTCACTGAAAGAATCTGATTTTGCATTAGACCGTGTCTGACTTACATTTGGAGTAACAACAAGTCGGGTTGTTGGGTCAATTTTATATTCTAATTCGAAATTGGCTTTATTTCCTGTACTTTCATTTCTCGTTTTCGATTCTGAATTAGTATAATTATTTCCGTCTGGCAAAATGCTGACTTCATTAACTGTACTCTCGTTTTTATTTATTTTATTATCAAAATTATAACTGCCTGTTGCACTTAAATATTTACTCCAGTCATCAGAATAGTTAATTCCCAGTAAATTAGACTGTGTAATTCCTTTTCCGCCACTATTACCTCCTCCCTGACTGTTTCTGCCCCCGCCCATATTATCAAATACCTCATCCTGTGCAAAACCCGTTGAATTGATATTATTAGAAGAACCCAGGATACTGATCTTTTGTTTATTGTTGAAGAAATTCATAATCAGACTGCTTTCATAACGGTCATCAGAACCATATCCCCCTAAAATTTTACCAAAATAACCTTTGTTCTTTTTTTCATCAATAGTCAGATTAATACTCGAATAATCTGATGTAGATTCTTGTTTAGATAATTCTTCTTTTTTGGTTTTAAAATCAGAAACCTGAACTTTTTGAATAATCTCGGCAGGTAAATTTTTCAATGCTATAGCACCATCCCTGTCAAAAAAAGGTTTTCCGTTAACCAGCAGCTGATTTACTTCTCTTCCGTTAACAGTCATTTTTCCGGCTTCATCTATATCAAAACCTGGCAGCTGTTTCAGTAACGTTTCTACATTAGCATCCGGACGAACTTTATAAGAAGCAGCGTTGTACTCTAAGGTGTCCTGCTTCATACGGATTGGTGGGGCTTCGCTTTTAACCACAACCTCATTTAAAGTATTTACACTTTCAAGCAAATATAATTTACCGAAATCCTTGCTTTCCAAAAGTCCCTTTTGCTCTTCGGTGTAAGTTTGATATCCTAAATAATTAATTTTAAGAAAAACCGGCTGATCAAGTTTTTTTGTATTTAACCTAAAAAAGCCATTTTTATCTGTTGTAGTGTAATCGATAACCGTAGAATCTTTAATGGTTGTAAAATAAACTGTCGCCAACTCGACTGGCAATTGGGAATTAATATCAACTACAGTACCTTTAAGAACAATATCATTCTGAGCATTAACAGAATAGGCAAAAAGAAAAAATAATAAAAAATAATATAATCTGGACATAAAAATGGTTAGTTAGAACGATAAGACACCGAAAGAATCAAAAGGTTTAATTAATAGAATAGATTTAATTGTAAATTCCACATTTAACCAAATATGATGTCATTTCGCTAAACTAAATTCATTTTAATTGGAAAACGACCATAAAAAAAGTCCCAAAAATGGGACTCTCAATTTTTATTTCTCTCTGATATAAATATCAATCGGCACTCCTGCAAAATCCCAATTTTCTCTAATCTTGTTTTCTAAATAACGTTTATACGGTTCTTTAACATATTGTGGAAGATTGGCAAAGAATACGAATTGAGGCGTTGGCGTTGGCAATTGCATACAATACTTAATTTTTACATATTTTCCTTTCATCGCCGGCGGCGGGTATGATTCAATTACCTTCAGCATATATTCATTAAATTTTGAAGTAGAAATTCTTTGCTTTCTGTTTTCGAAAACCTGAACTGTAGTTTCTAATGCTTTCAATAAACGCTGTTTGGTTAAAGCTGAAACGAATAAAATGGGCACATCAGTAAATGGCATTAACTCTTTACGGATTTTTGCTTCGTAATCTCTGGAAGACATCGTATCTTTTTCTACCAAATCCCATTTGTTTACCAGGATTACAACGCCCTTACGGTTTTTCTCAGCCAGCCAGAAAATACTCTGGTCCTGACCTTCAAATCCACGTGTTGCATCGATAACCAATATACAAATATCTGCATGCTCAATTGCTCTTACAGAACGCATTACAGAATAAAATTCTAAATCTTCCTTCACTTTTGCTTTACGACGGATTCCCGCAGTATCAACTAAATTGAATTCAAAACCAAAACGGTCAAATTTGGTATCAATTGCATCACGGGTTGTACCTGCAATATCCGTTACAATATAACGATCCTGACCAATCAAAGCGTTGATAAAACTGGATTTACCGGCATTCGGGCGTCCTACAACAGCAAAACGAGGCAAATCTTCCTTAACCTCAACTACTGGTTTCTCAGGAAATGCCTCAATTAAAGCATCCAATAAATCCCCAGTTCCACTTCCTGAAATACTGGCAAATGTGTAATATTCTCCTAATCCAAGGTTATAAAACTCTACAGCATCTTTCTCACGCATAGCATTATCAACCTTGTTTACAGCCAACAAAACCGGTTTCGTTACTTTACGTAACAATTTTGCAACGGTCTCATCCATTGGCGTAATACCTTCTTCAACATCTACCACAAAAATAATAACATCAGCTTCGTCGATAGCAAGTTCTACCTGTTTACGGATTTCACCTTCAAAAACGTCATCAGACCCCCGAACGTATCCACCTGTATCAATGACAGAAAACTCTTTTCCATTCCACTCGCTTTTACCATAGTTTCTATCACGGGTAACCCCGGAAACTGAATCTACAATAGCTTCTCTTCTTTGTATCAGCCTATTAAACAGGGTTGATTTCCCTACATTAGGTCTTCCTACTATCGCAACAATGTTATTCATTTTTTTGAATTTTAGATTCCAGACTCACAATTTCAGATTTTGTTTTTGACTAAATCACAGTAAATTATAAATCTAAAATGCTTTATTTAAATTTTTTGCAAAGGTAGTTAAAAAAGTTGCTAAGATGCTAAGTTTCTAAGTACCTAAGATTTTTTATATTATTTTAGGAGCTGTTTCCTTCTATCCGTTTCAATCTTTTGTTCCGCTAAAGAAGCGTCACAAAAGGATTTCCACTGCTATCAGGGCTAGGGCATTATGGTTTATAGAATGTTTTTCATTAAATTTTTTATTCTTTTCTTAACCAGCCAAGCAATCTGCTATTTTCAATTTTATATTTGCCTTCCTGCTTTTTCAGAACAAAAACTTCTCTTGAACTACTAAATGGTCCCGGATTCTGCTGAATAATCTCCACTTCAGTTTCAGAAATTTTAGAAATTATGGCTACATGTCCAAACCTGTTTAAAACCGATCCTGAAAAAATCACCAAATCTCCGATTTCAGGTTTTGCTTTGCTAAGATTTGTATATTGAATTAAATCTCGTTTCAGATTCAATTCGCCATCCTTTACTTTCGGATCGAAAAAATCTTTTGCATGCCCATATGCATCCGGCATTTTATGATTGTAATGTTCGTAATAATATCGTTTTACGAATTCTACACATTGGTATTTAAGACCTAAATTATAGTTATCTTTTGTAACGTTTCTCTCGACAACGTTATCAACTCCGCCGTTGTAATAAACCTTCACTCCGTTTAAACTATCGAGTGACTGTCCGATTTTATAATTCCTGTTTAGATTTATTTTTTTAACGAATCTAATTCCTGCGTAACCCAAAACTAAAACTGAAATGATCAGGAGCGTAATCTTTTTAATTTTCATTTATTTCTTTTAAAAACGAATGTTCTTCTGAGTTTTATTTGCGTGAGGGATTGAGGCGGTATCCTTTTGTGAAGTGAAACGTAACAAAAGATATAGCTGAAAGCCCGACCCGCAGGGACACGCCCAAATCATTTTACTGATTATACCCGAATCGTTTCAGCATATTAGCATTGCTTCTCCAGTTTTTATTCACTTTTACGTAAAGCTCAATGTGAATTTGTTTTCCGAAGAATTTCTCTAAATCGGCACGGGCATCAGTGCCCACTTTCTTCAAGGCTGCGCCTTTATGACCAATGATGATTCCTTTTTGCGTATCGCGCTCCACCATAATTACTGAACGGATTCTGATAATTTTTTCGTCTTCGTGGAATTCTTCTGTTACGATTTCAACCGCATACGGAATCTCTTTGCTGTAATTCAACAAGATTTTCTCGCGAATCGTTTCGTTTACGAAGAAACGTTCTGGTTTGTCTGTTAACTGGTCTTTAGGATAATAAGCCGGAGATTCTGGCAATAATTCTATAATTCTTCCAAAAACTTCCGGTACATTAAAATTCTGTAAGGCCGAGATTGGGAAAATTTCTGCATTTGGCACTTTTTCTTTCCAGAAAGCAACTTGTTGTTCTAATTGTTCCTGGTTCGAATTGTCAATTTTATTTAAAAGCAGTAAAACCGGAATTTTAGCGTGGATAATTTTCTTAAAGAAGTCTTCGTCTTTTAAATCCTGCTCTCCTATTTCGACCATATAAACTAAAATGTCAGCATCTTCAAAAGCCGATTTTACGAAGTTCATCATCGATTCCTGCATTTCGTAAGCGGGTTTGATGATTCCTGGCGTGTCAGACAAAACCAATTGAAAGTCTTCTCCGTTTACGATTCCTAAAATTCTATGACGTGTAGTTTGTGCTTTTGAGGTAATGATCGATAATCGTTCTCCAACGAAGGCGTTCATCAGGGTTGATTTTCCAACATTTGGATTTCCGATAATGTTTACGAATCCTGCTTTATGTGACATTTGTGTATTATTTTAAGCTGCAAAGGTAGTCATATCAACTCAATACAGAAAATAAAACATTTTTTTAAGTTTTCGTTGGAAATCTAAAAAATGGGCGTATCTTTGCACCCGAAACATCGCGGGATAGAGCAGTAGGCAGCTCGTCGGGCTCATAACCCGAAGGTCACAGGTTCGAGTCCTGTTCCCGCTACTATAAAAAATGTAAAGCCTGAGAAATATAGATTTCTCAGGCTTTTTTATACTCCAAAATTCTTTTTTTTATTCAACTTTCTTTGCAATCACATCACTTCCCATATTTAAAGTAAGGCTTGTAATTTTTCCGTTTTCACCGATATTGAAAGTAAATTGAGCGGTTACTATTTTACTGTAAAACCTATTTTGTGATATCGGAAATACTGTTGTTATTTCTTCACCAGTTCCCTGAATAAACAACTGCTTATTTTCTGAAGTTACTGTGAAAAAATAATTTTTATTCAACTGATACTTGCCCTCATATGATTTAAGGATTTCTGATGTAACTGTTACTTCTCCTACAACGTCGGCAGAAGAAATTCCTAATTTAGAAAGAACTTTAATTCCATTGGCGTTATTTGGATCAAGTTTTACTGATTTTTTATAATTTTCGGTAGCATTTACAGTATCGTTAAGAACTAGATAAACTTCGCCCAAACTATCATAAACATTTGAAGATTTTGGATTTAATTCAGCATTGAATTTGAATAAAGACAATGCATCATTTATTTTCTTTTCAGTTAAAAAACTATATCCCAATTCATTGATAGCGTCGTCATCAAAAACAAATTGATCAGGTGATTCTTTTATTGCTTCTCTTGTAATTCTTATAGCGACATCTGTAGAATTATTTTTTAAAGATTCTTTCAATTTAGAAAAAACAGGACGTTTAGGAAGCTTGTAAGGATTGCCATCTAAAATATTGTCGACAGATTCATTTATCTCATTAAGTGCAACCGCGTTACCATTATTAGTAAGTAAAATATACGAATTTTTTTTTCTTAAATTTCTTTTTATAAAAGTCCTATATCCAAAATCACTTCCTGAGTGTTCTACTCTTTTTTGTTGCTCATTATCATTTATTCTCCAGCCAAATCCATAATTTGACAGAGAGCCATTATTCAAAATTGTATTGGTAAAAGCTTCATCCATTATTTTATTTGACACAAGTTTTTGGCTGTACAAGGATTGTTCCCATAAAAACAGATCATCTACATTTGATATCATACCTGTAGAACCTGTATGAGAAATCATTAAATCGTTTATTCCACCAATTCTTGAATAGCCAATTGCTCTATTTTTTATTATAATTGGCGAATCGCTACAAACCATAGTGTTTTTCATCTTTAAAGGCTCAAAAATATTCTCCTTCAAAAATGTTGACAAAGGTTGACCAGAAATTTTTTCTATAATTAATGCCAACATTATGTAACCTCCGTTGTTATAGCTATATTTTTCTCCTGTTTTAAAATCCAATTGTTTCTGATCTGTTAGTATTTTCAGTACTTCAGCATTTGATACAATATCTTTATCCGTATACCCATAATATTGTGGCAAACCTGATGTGTGGTTTAATAAACTTTTTATTGTAATAGTATTTGCATAAGTAGAAAAATCAGGGTAATATTTTATGAGCTTATCATCATAAGAAAGCTTTTTTCGTTCTTTTAAAATCATAATTCCCATTGCTGTAAATTGCTTAGAAATAGAAGCTAGTCCGAATGTAGATTCTGGAGTTAATTTTTGTTTCGTTTCATTGTTTAAATTGCCTAAAGCTTTTCTATAAATTACTTTTCCGTTTTCAGAAACTAAAATTGTTCCATTAAAAATACCATTTGCATAGCAATGCTTCATTAAGTTGTCTAATTCTGTGGATTTATTTTGCGCCACGACATTAATAACAGATAGGATTGAAATAATAAGATTTAAAATAGATATTTTTAAACCTTTTTTGTAATTAGAAAAATAGAATCCCCAATGTAGTTTTCTTATCATAATGTGTTAGTTGTTAAATTTATAAAACTATTCCTTTATTTTCTAGCACTTGTTAAGAAAGCTACAATTAAAATATAAAAAAGACATAAATTTTATGAGAAAAAAATACAAATAAACTATTAAGTCTGTTCATTTGCATTATATCACAACATCTTATTTTGCAAAAAAAAGAACACATATTCCTAATTAATACCTGCGAACGACATAAAAATCATTTAACAATAGGTTAGATATTTGATTGCTTCCCGCTACTAAAAATATTTGAAGCCTGAGAAAATTATATTTCTCAGGCTTTTTTATTATTTTATAAACTCCAATTATTTCACATTTACCAACATTGGATTTTTCAACTCTTGTGAAAATCGATCCAGATACTCAAACCATTGTCCTGAATTTGTAATTTTACCTGCTTTATCCCATGAAGCTCCTGTATAATAAACAATTGCTTCATTATTTTTTACTTCTATGACTGCTAATAGCTGCTCTTTATTCACCAGCATATTTTTGACAGGAGTTGTCAAAATAGCACCAACACCAGTAGTACCGTCTTCTTTGAATGTTGGCTCCCAATAACCTAAAATACCATTTTGCTCGTTTAATGAAACAACTCCTTGTTCCGGTCTTTTGATAATTCCTACCACAACCGGCATAGGTTTATTATCTTCAAAAGTATATACGTTTTCTACTCTATTTAGCTGCGATCCTGCATCGAGGGAAATGGTTTTTACAGCTTTAACTTTTACACCACCTGCATTCCATTCGTCGTATCCAAGCTGAAAAGTTGTACGTAGCGGACCATTATCTAATACTTTCCACTGGTGGTAATTGGCAGAATATCGTATTGTATCTTTAATATATGGTGCCATATTTCCGGCACCTAACGTATGCCCGACATGGTAATAATCCATTCCGTTGCCATTATCTTTATGGTAATTTCCTAACTTATAGCGTTCGTTAACGACCATTTTATTGGTTCTTTTTACCCAAACATCAAATCCGTAGGCATCTTCATTGGTATTTTCTATGGCTTTACCATAAGTACGAAAAGCTATTTTATCATTTTCCCATGCAAAATCATCTTTACGTTCCGGTACAAAACGGGCATACGTTTTAACTTCTATCGGATTTGGTTTTCCTTTTTGAATAGAAAGACGAACTGTTGCTTTTGCCTTAACATTTACCTGTACCAGCAAATTCTGAATTCCAGGAAGTCCTTTATGCTCTAATTGATACGGAATCTGTTTTTTGGTTGTAGTATTTATTACAACAAAATTTGCTGTATCAATTTGAGAATAATGAGACAGAATCGTTTCCCATTTAATGGCAACTACGGCTTCTTTTCTTTCTAAATCTGAATTATTTTGGATTTCAATTATACCTTTTGCCTGAGAAAAAGCCATAAGCGGTAAAAGAATAATGACTGAATAAATGTATTTAATCTGTTTCATGTAATAGAAGGTTTGAATCTGAAATTTTGTATATGATATTTTGTAAAATATCGGTACAAAATAAGCATTTTTATTCATTTTAAGGTTTCCTCTATTGGCAATAGTAAAAGTGAAGTGGATATAAAAAATCAAAAACCGAAGCAATTTAGCCTGTTCCTCTGAGGCTGATACTTTATAAAAGTGCAAAATAATAGCATTAAACGTTAGTGATTTATAGCTTAATATTGCTGTAAAAATGAAATGTCCGATAGCCGGACATTTTGATTTTACTAAGATTGCTTTAATTATAGAAAATAAAGAATACTATTTATAAAGACATATTGTATCACTTAAATTTTCTTTACTAATAAATGCAGTAATATACTCCTGGACTTCATTAGTTGACTCTACCGGTGTTGCAAACGAATTGATATGAAATTCATCATCCTGATCCAGTATATGTATTATTTCTGTATATCCTTTCGAAATTAAACTTCCTTTTAATCTAATTATATTCAACTGCTGCTGACCATTTAATTCCTTACGAACCTTAAGTTTTATAGCTTTATCCATAGTAAATATTTTAAATTAATAAGCCGTTTGATTTAATCAAATATAACTATTAATTGAGTTAAAAACAATTATAAAACCTCAACATAAAACACTATTTATCAACATTTTAATAACAATTTTTAAAAAACATTATTAATATCTCTGCAATAACTATATATCCTCCTTATCTACATTTTTGATGTACAGATCTTTTTAAGCTATGTTATACTCTTAATAAAAGTCATTAAAATACTTAGGGAGATTATTTATATACATTCCCTGAGTATTTATCTTTATAACATACTCATTATTTGTATCAAAAATCCTGATACTCTAAAGTAATATTATATACTAAATCATTATTGTGAGCCCGGAATATTTTCATTTGTGTTACCTGATCTTTTATATTATAGGTATATTCAATTTTACTGTTAATTAAATAACCGCCCGTAACAAGACTCTTTTGAGCAAAGGTCTGAGGATTATTTTGAATTGATAATTTTGTTCCTTCAATCTGCATGAGAAGACTAGGTAAAACAGCGTTTAAATAACTAACTTCTGAACGCTTCTTAGTATCATAATTACTAAAAATGTATTCTGTATCGTCATCAGCATTATCTGTATAATCGAGCACAACACGTTGTATATTACCGGATGAAGTAAAACGATAATACCAGGTTTCAAATAAATGACCCGACGGATTTTTTATTCTTCTTTCTTTTCCCCCGTCTGAACGATGATACCATTCGATAATATATTTAAGTACATTATTGATATATTCCTCTTCTTTTACCATACCATTTGCATTGTAGAAATATATTTTTTTTTCTAATGGCTTTGAAGGATCATCATAATCTTTTATCGATGTAATTTTACCATTTTCATAATCATAAGTTGTAATGGCATTTAATTGAGGGTTTTTATTAATAGCCTTATGCGTCTTCATGCGTTTTTGACTATCATAAGTATATTCATTTGTTAAAGTTATATTCCCACCAGCATCTTTGTATATTGATTTTACTGTCAGGCTGACCTTCTGTAATGGAGTATGGTCTACATCTCCATCATCTTTAGAACAGGATAGTAAGAGCATACAAAATATTGGTAACAATAGATATTTCATGTTTTATTTTAATTAATATTTTATAATTGATATTATTAGATTAGTATAAATTGATTTTCAAAAGAGTTACTATTATAATTTATTACTCAGCTACAGTTATATCAAGTGCTACTGCATTTTGTCTGCCAATATTCGTAGCAATACCATTTTTCCATACTTTCGCATTATTTAGGGTTCCGTCACTCTCACTGCCCGATATGTATACTGTATTATCATCAACGACTATGTTTGTCAGTTGACAATCCTGTGTTCCGTCGGAAATATTGTTGATTTGTCCGTTTTTCCAAAGCTTGCCCTGCCACTTTTTGGTTTCAGCATTATATTGCTCAAAAATTACGTAAACATCATTTCCTGATACATGAATGCCTGTTGCTTTTGCAATTTTACTGGCGACGATTGTGGCTTTACCTTTTTTCCAGAATTTTGCATTTCCCTGTTCTTCTCCTGCCACATATACATCACTATTGGATACAAATAAAGCATTGGCTTCGGCACTTTTTACGACATCTGTAAGGTCTTCTGAAACTCCATTTTTCCAGAGTTTTACTATTTGCATTCCATTGCTTGCTTCAGAACCGACAACATATACATTTCCTCCTGATACTGCTATTGCATTTGCTATTCCTTCTTTTGTATCGTCTGTAAGCGCAGAGGCTGTTCCATTTTTCCAAATTTTAGCTACATTCAAAGAACCATTAAATTCATTCCCCAGAATGTATACATCATTGCCCGCTACATATAAATCAGTAACAACTGCATCTTTTGAACCGTCCGTAATAGTTACAGGCTTCCCGTTTTTCCAAAGTTTTATTTGCCTGTTCGAACCTTCTTCTGCACTAACAGATTCGTGACCTGCTACATAAACATCCTTTCCAGACACAAACACAGCTTTTGCAACAGAGTTTTTTCCTGCTGTACCTAAATTTACAGCCACACCTTTTTGCCATATCACAGCCTGATTTACCCCTCCGTTTTGTTCATAACCGGCAACATACACATTCGAGATTTCAGAATTGCCAGTTGTCTCATCATCTTTACTGCATCCAGGCATGGTCAGCAGTAGTATTGAGAATATTACACTGATGTTCATTATTCTTACATTCATTTTCATAAAGGTTTTTGATTTAAAAATTCTTCTTTGATATATGTTTAAAATCTTAGATGCAATGGAAAAATAAAGCCTGACATAAAAATGGAAGTATATCAATTTTTACAAAGCATTTTTATCTGAATTCCACTGGATGCAAAATAAAATTCTTACAATTTAACTTCATTGTAAAAAATGCTAAGTCTGAAAGCTTTTTTTATTTATTGACTTATTTATCTTTACCTTCGGTATTTAATTCATGTCTTTATTTGGAACTCTATTACCCACAACCTGCCCTCCAACATCTGATATCGTGTTATCGGGTAATAAATTTTGGAAGTAATCCTGCCTTTAATCAGCCGTGGATGGTTTCGCCTTCGGGATATAACACATTGACGATACTTATTTCTCCGGCAAGTGTACTGGATATTGGCAGGGGAGAAAATATGCGGGCACGCATTCGTTTCAGCGGGCAATTGGATGGAGTCAGGCATTTTTCGAGCGATGTATGCCTCAATACCGGGATTTTTGTTGAATTTAAACCTGGTGCAGCTTACACATTGTGGGGTATTCCACAACAAAATTTCACCAATAGATGGACAGAAGCAGATGATTTCTTACCAAATACTTCAAGCCTTTATAACCCCTTAGACGATAGTTACCCAAATATAAAAAAGACAATTGCTGTTGTTGACAACTGGTTATTGGAACAAGCTTTAAGGTCAAAAAAAGATTGTCGAAAAGAACTTATGGCCGCCATGCAGCTCATTAAGGAAAGTAATGGTCAGATTGATATTGTTCAGCTTCGTAACCATGTAGGCATGACGAGGGCATCTTTTCAAAATCACTTTAAGGAACAGGTGGGTGTTTCGCCTAAAATGTATAGCCGTATCATTCGGGCAAATGCTTTATACAAAGATGTACTACAAATGGACACACTGGATTGGCAGCAGATTATACATGATTATAAGTTTTTTGATCAGGCACACTTAATTAAGGATTTTCAACATTTTTTTGGTCATTCTCCTTCTCACTTTTTTGAGCAATCGCAATTTGCAAAAGATTTTAGTCATTTACTGGAAGACAATTCCAATAAATGATGATAATCCAAATTATTTGTCTTTTAAAATTGTCTCCTGAAGTTCTTCCAAAGATTTCCCTTTCGTTTCAGGCATCATAAAAATCACAAAAAGCAATTGAAATACCATCATCACAGCAAAAATCAAAAAGACAACTCCCGCACCAATTGTCGAAAATAAAAAAGGGATCGCAGATGGAATAATTGCTGCTAAAACCCAATGCGTGGAAGAACCGAACGCCTGTCCACCTGCTCTTAAGTGATTAGGGAATATCTCAGAAATAAAAACCCAAATGACAGCACCCTGCCCAATGGCATGAGAAGCAATAAACAGAAACAAAAAGAGGGGAACCTGCACACCCTGCCATTTTAAGAAGAATGCAACTGATACAAGACTTAGAGATATGATGTAGCCAATAGAGCCAATATACATTAATACTTTCCTTCCTAAAACATCAATTAAAAATACTCCAAATAATGTAAATACAAGATTAGTAATTCCAATTCCTACACTGCTCATTAATGCTGCGCTTTCTTCTAATCCTGCTTCTGCGAAAATTCTTGGTGCGTAATATAAAAATGCATTTATACCTGAAAACTGATTAAACACTGCTATTAAAAAAGCCAGAATTAACGGAAATCTGTATTTCTTCAAAAATATGGTTTCCCCTTTTATAGCTTCATTTTCGCTTTCGCCAATATGCATTTCCTGCATCAAATCTTCAATTTTTGCTGTAGGGTCAATTTTTTCTAAAATAACCTTAGCCTCATGAATTCTCGATTTTGACAATAACCATCTTGGACTTTCCGGAATAGTAAAAACAATAACAGTGTAAATAAAAGCCGGAAAAGCCATCACTCCAACCATCCATCGCCATGCGTTTTCGCCTGCATCTCTCAACAAATAATTAGATAAAAAAGCCATTAAAATTCCTAAAACGATATTAAACTGATATAAGGACACTAATCTTCCGCGATCTTTTGCAGGAGCGATTTCAGAAACATATGCCGGGGCAGCAATTGTAGACGCTCCTATTCCTAATCCGCCCAAAAAACGGAAAAATGCGAAAGTCCACGGATCATTTGAGAAAGCGGATCCAATGGCAGATCCTAAAAATAAAATACCAATCCAGATGAGAGTTTTCTTTCTTCCTAAAGTATTGGTTGGAATACCTCCAAAGATAGCTCCCAAAACAGTTCCCCATAAAGCCATTGCCATTACTACTGATCCATGAAAAACATCTGAAGTATGCCATAATTCCTGTAATTTTTTATCGGCTCCGGAGATTACAACAGTATCAAATCCAAATAAAAAACCGGCCAAAGCAGCCGTTATTGACCATAAAAGTATTTTATTCATAATTAAGGTTTAGTTAGTTAGTTAGTAGTATGTTTTTTCTAATTTTGTTCCTAAAGACTATATTCAATATTTAAGTAACATAAATTTAGTAAAACGATTTAGTAAAATACAAATATATAGTTTTTAGGTAATTAAATACCAAATAAATATTTTAAAGATATCCTTAATACTCTAAAACAAATTATGACTATTCAATTAGTATCAGAATGGATAACATTCGTAATTACTTGTTTAGTCGATATTGTTTTTCAAGTATTCAGCTTTAATTATAAATTCCTATTAATTATAGAACTATAAGCTATTTTTCTGTAATACCTTCATCAATACTTTAGAATAAATTTGTAAATATCAAAGGTTAAAAACACAAGACTAAAACAATAATCATTCTAAAACAACAATATCATGGAAAATCAAAACAACAACGAATACGGCCAAACAGATCCGGATTTTATTGATCAAAACACACTTGTTGATGGTAGTGATATTCAAAATCAAACTCATTCCCAGCCGGTGCCGAATAAAGAAAATAAAACAGAATTCGGAGAAAGCGATCCTGATTACATAGATCAAAATACACTCGTTGACAATGATAATTATGCGAGAGATGAAGATCCATATCAATATCAGGAAGAATTTATTGAAGATCTCAAACATCCTGAAAACGATTTTGAAACCAATAAAACTAAATCAGAGAAACAGGAAAATATCGTAAATAAAGACGACGTTATTACGAATGATGAAAACAAAAATGATTTAAACTCAAATAAAGAGTAATCGGATTTGAATTCGTTATAAATGCAAAAAAGAAGCCGTTCCAAAACATATTTTGAACGGCTTCTTCATTTATTTTAATTTTATTATTTGGTTATAACTTGTATTTCTCCTCCATTTTTAAACAAATCATGAGGAATGAAATAACCGTTAATTTTAGAACCGTTTACTTTAATGGCTTCTAAATCTCTTTTCCCATTAGGATTTTTTATTGTTAGTTTCTTTCCTGCTGGTGTAGTCCAGGCCACTTCCTTAAAAATTGGAACTGTTACAATGTATTCAGGATCGGCAGGCGATAACGGGTAAAGTCCAAGCGCTCCAAACACATACCACGAAGACATTTCACCCGCATCATCCATACCACTCAGGGCAAGTTTTTCTGGACCAATCCCGTACATTGTTTCTAAGATTTCGTCTATTCTCTTTTGCGATTTTTCAGGTTTGTTTACAAAATAATACGAAAATGGCGCTTCATGAGCCGGCTGGTTCCCATGACAATATTGTCCTATAAACCCCGAAATATTCCATGCAATATAATTTGTATTCCATGGTTTTGTAAACAGTTCGTCTAATTTAGCTTCGAAAGGCTTGTCACCGCCATAAAGTTTGACTAATCCGGGCATATCATGCGGTACATAAAAGGAAACGTTCCATGCATTCGCTTCCCTGTACATGTACTCATAGTACGGAAATTCAGGGTTGAATGGCGTGACCCATTTTCCATCTTCCAGTTTTCCTCTCATGAAAGTAGTCGACTCATCAAATACGTTGGCATAATTTTTAGCGCGTTTAGCCAAATCGTTATAATGTTCTGTGTCATTTAACTCTTTAGCTAATAATGAAAGTGCATGATCATCATAAGCATATTCAAGGGTTTTAGTAACTCCTGCATTCCCTTTGGTTTCTATTTTTGGATTCTTAATATCTTGTTCAGGAACATACCCTTTTGCAATGTATTCTGAAATGTGAGGTCTGGTTCCTCCCTCTTTATAGGCATTATTTAATAATAGCTCGTACGCTTTTTTAACATCATAATTTCTGATTCCGCGCATGTATGAGCCTGCAATAAAGGATGCTGCATGATCTCCATGGAAGAAAGTAGGCATAAAACCTTTAATCTCTCCTTCGTTAATCATGGAACTAATAATATCAGCGGTAACTTCCGGAGAAAAAATGCTTAATAAAACCAATTTATTTCTGTAATCATCCCATAATGAAGGAAGTGTGTAATAACGGTAATTTTCTTTTCGCACTTTTCCGGCTTCATCAATAAACTGACCGTTTACATCACTTCGCAGGGCAGGCCATAAAAACGATCTGTAAAGCATACTGTAAAACATCACGTTTTGCTGCTCGTTTCCTCCTTTAACCTGAATTTTAGAAAGCAGGTTTTCCCACTCGACACTTCCTTCATTAAAAACTTTTGACAGGCTTTTTTCCCCTACTTCGGCTTTTAAATTTTCAGTTGCATTTTCAACACTTACAAACGATAAAGCAATTTTTACTGTAACCGGTTTAGCATCGCCGTCCTTAATATTGACTAAAGTATATCCACCGCTTTTAGCTATATCTTTAGTGTCTAATTTTTCAATAGGACTGCTTAAAGAAGCATAAAAGTATATTTTTTCGCCTCCGGTTCTTTGAAAACCGCTTACCGCATTTGAACTTTCCTGTTTTATCTGCCAGTCATCAACACGGTTATTCGCTCTTCCAAGATCAAAAAGTACTTTTCTGCCTTTGTTATTTTTAAAAGTATATTCGTGCACACCGCAACGCAAAGTTGATGTTAGTTTTACCTGAACATTATACTCTTTTAAATACACTTCGTAATATGCCGGGCTTGCCTTTTCCTGATCATGACTAAAGGATGATTTGTATGGAAAAGAAGCTCCATCCGAAACTGGCAAAAGCGGAATATGACATAAATTCCAGTGTCCTTTATTAGTATGTGTGAATCCTAAAATGTTAGTATCCTCATATTCATATCCTGCTCCCGATCTGTATTTTGTCATCGGACTTAACTGCACCATAGCATTAGGTACTGATGAACCCGGAAATACCAAACCTGCCCAAACTCGCATATCTGCAGGCGGTGTATAGCCTATTATTTTAGTATCAAGCAAAGGCGCTGTCCCAATAAACGGATTTACCAAAGCTGTATATTTCCCTTTTGAAAGGCCTCCACCGGATTTCTGTGCTGCCACATTATAGCCAAAAAATGACATAGAAAGGGCTGCAAGAACAATATTCTTGTGAAATTTTATCATTTTATAAGAATTTAAAAAGTCGTTAAATTAACTTGTTGGGTCTAATTAGTTTTTAATTATGATTTTTCGTCAGTTCAGGTAATTTTCGATAGAAAATCGTATTGATAACAGAAAAATCAAAACGGTTCTCGATACATTTTTTGTTTCGTTTCTCTGCACAAAAAACACTCGAACTGACGTTTTGGATAATTACACCCAACGTGTTAAATAATTAAAGTTCCAGTAATTTCGGATTCGTTTTATAGGTATCCCATAATAATTCCCCAAACAAAGTATTAGTCCATGCAAACCAGGATCTTGTGAAATTTTTAGCATCATCTTTATGGAAAGATTCGTGCATAAAACCAGTATCGCCGTGAGAAGCTTTCAGCATTCTGATACACTCTTTTATTTCATTCTGGTCAGAAGTTGTATACGCTCTCATTACAAGAGACATTGGCCAGATCATATCCATACCACAATGCGGTCCACCGACACCTTCGGCTGCTTTTCCTTTAAAGAAAAACGGATTATCCTCTGAAAGGATAAATTTTCGGGTATTTTGATATGTTGCATCATTTACATCGATGGCATCTAAATACGGAAGGCTCAATAAACTTGGTACATTCGAATCATCCATCAGCAAATGACTTCCAAAACCATCTACCTCGAATGCAAAAATGTCACCATATTTAGGATGTTTAACCACTGCATGTTCTTTAATAGCTTTATTTACTTCATTTCCTAAATCCCTTAATTCTTTTGCAGTAGCAGTATCTTTTTTAATTGCTTCCAGCATTTCTGCAGCCTGGTTCATACTGGCTACAATAAAAAAGTTTGACGGAATAAGGAACGAAAAAACAGTTGCATCATCACTTGGCCTGAAAGCAGAACAAACCAGGCCAACTGGTTTTACCGGATATCCAGCACCTCTTAATGGCCTTGTATCAGTGGCAAACTGTGTTGTTCTTTGAAAAGTATAGGGATTTTTACCGTCTTTTTGCTGTTGGTCCCTGAAAACTTTAAGTGTCGATTTAATCGCTTTTACCCAATTTTCATCAAATGGGGCAACGTCTCCTGTGTTCTTCCAATAATTATAAGCAAGCCTGATTGGGTAACAAAGAGAATCAATTTCGTATTTTCTTTCATGTACACCTGGTTTCATATCGGTATGATCCGAGGTCCACTCCCCTTTTTTATTAGGGTCATTATAAAATGCATTGGCATACGGATCTTTCAGAATGTATTCTGTCTGTCTGTTAATCACACCTGCAATAAGGTTTTTTAATTTTGAATCCTTCCCGGCAAAAGCCATATACGGCCATACCTGCGCAGAACTGTCTCTTAACCACATCGCATCTATATCTCCTGTAATAACATAGGTATCAGGTTTTCCGTTTTTCTGGGTGTGAGTAACCGTTGTATCAAGAGTATTAGGAAAACAGTTATTGAACAACCATCCCAATTCTTTATCCTTTACATTCTTTTGAAACTCAACAATTGTTTTTTCAATAAATTCGCTTTCAAAATTTCTTTTGCCTTTTGCTACTCTCACAATCGGGAAATCTTTGATTGCCTTTGTGCCGGCAATGATTTCCATAGGATCAATAAGGGCTAAACTGCTAAATAAAGCTGCGTTCTGGATAAATTTTCTTCTTTGCATTTTTGTATGTTTTAAAATTATAAAAAAAGAGCTTCCTGTTATTCATTCGATAATGAGTACGGAAAATCTTCTTTGTTGATTCCTCTTTTGGTGTTTGGAGTTGCCGACATATCAAAGTCAAGTGTTGCTCCTTTCATTAGTTCAGAATGGCTTAGCCAGTTTTTAGAATAGGCTTTTCCGTTCAGTTTCACTCCTTTAACATAACGGTTCTGATCGTTATTTGAGTCTGCGTTTATAGTTATGGTTTTACCATTTTCAAGTTGTATTGTTGCTTTTTTAAATAATGGGGCACCTACAACATATTGATCAGAAGCCGGAGTAACGGGGTAAAATCCTAAGGAAGAAAAAACATACCAGGCCGAGGTCTGTCCGTTATCTTCATCCCCGCAATAACCATCCGGGGTTGCATGATACATTCTGTTCATAGTTTCTCTTACCCAATATTGTGCTTTCCATGGCTCTCCTGCATAATTATAAAGGTAAATCATGTGCTGAATTGGCTGATTTCCATGCGCATACTGTCCCATGTTTGCAATTTGCATTTCCCTCATTTCATGAATTACGCCTCCATTAAATTTTCCCGTAGCGAAAACCGGAGGTGCTGAAAAAACTTTATCCAGTTGCGAAACAAATACCTGCTTCCCTCCCATCAAATCAACTAAACCTTGTACATCATGAAAAACGGACCACGAATAATGCCAGCTGTTGCCCTCTGTAAATCCGTTAAACCATTGGAAAGGATCAAAAGGTTCCATGAATTTGCCGTCTTTATTTTTAGGATGCATCAGATTGTATTTCGGATCAAAAAGGTTCTTGTAATTAAAGCTTCTTCTTTTATACAAATCAATTTCTGACTGCGGTTTATTCAACGCTTTTGCCAATTGATAAATAGCAAAATCATCATAAGCGTACTCCAATGTTCTGGCCGCACTTTCCTGAATTTCATCATGAGGAACATATCCCAAAGCGTTATAATAATCAACTCCGGCACGTCCTACAGCCCTCAACGGACCTGCATTATTAGCACCATGAATTAACGCTTTGTAAAGATTTTCGATATCGTAGTTTTTTACTTTACCGCTTTTTAAATACGCTTCAGACACAATGGATGCCGAATTATTTCCGACCATAATATCTCTTAATCCCGGACTGGACCATTCCGGAAGCCAGCCACTTTCGTTGAAGGCATTTGAAAGACCTTCCTGCATTTGTGTGTTCAGTTCCCGATACATCAAATTTAAAAAAGGATATAAGGCTCTAAATGTATCCCAAAAACCCGTATCAACAAACATATAGCCCGGCAAAACTTTTCCGTTGTACGGACTGTAATGCACTACTTTTTTATTTTGATCGTATTCATAAAATTTTCTTGGAAAAAGAAGCGATCTGTATAGACAGGAATAAAAAGTTCCCATTTGATCGGGTGTTCCGCCATCTACTTTTATTCTGCTCAATTCTTTATTCCAGATTGCTTTTCCTTTTTCTTTAAGCTGATCAAAATTATTACTGCCAATTTCTTTTAAGTTCAACTCGGCCTGATCATAACTTATAAAGGATGAAGCAACCTGGGCGTTTACCTTTTCTCCCTCTTTTGTTTTAAAACCAATTACGGCTCCGGCGTGATCTGCTTTCATTTCTAAAGCATTTCCCAGAACATCTCCGTTGAAAGTTGAATTTACCTCAAAATCTTTATCAAAAATAATGACAAAATAGTTTTTGAAATTTTCCGGAACTCCACCGCTATTTTTAGTCGTGTAACCTATAATTTTTCTTTCAGATGGAATAATTTTCACATAAGATCCTTTATCAAATGCATCAATAACAACATAGGACTTATCTGTTTGCGGAAATGTAAATCGAAACCTCGCTGCTCTTTCTGTTGGCGTTATTTCAGTTGTAACATTATGATCTGCCAGATAAACGCTGTAATAATACGGCGTAACGATTTCGGCTTTGTGTGAAAACCAGCTTTGTCTGTCTTCTTCCTTAAATTTCAATTCTCCAGTAACAGGCATAATCGAAAACTGACCATAATCATTCATCCATGGCGAAGGCTGGTGTGTCTGTTTGAAACCTTTAATCCGGCTTGATTTATAAGTGTAAGCCCAGCCATCACCCATATTAGCTGTTTGCGGTGTCCAGAAATTCATTCCCCATGGCATTGCAATTGCCGGATACGTATTTCCGTTTGAAATTCCGTAATCAGAATCGGTTCCTACTAAAGGATTTACCCAGTCAACAGGCTGTTGTGGCGTAATTACTTGTGTATTTTGTGCTTTAACAGCAATAAAGGCAAAAAATACTAATGTAAAAATGTATTTACTTTTTTTCAAAACTTCCTTATTTAATAGAATTAATTACCTCCTTATTAATCTTGCTTACTTCAGGAAAATTCATTTTATCAACCTTACGATCGTACGTCATAAAACCATTTACTTCTCCTTCCACATCTGTTGTCTGTGTATATACCGCTGCTGAAAAACCAACTTTCGACAATTCAATTAGCTTGTCTGCATATTCTTTATATTTCGCTGTGGTTTCGTCCGTATTCTTGAACTGAGTATACCCCCAGTTTTTATCTGTTTGCCACAAATGACCCGTTACCGGAAAACCTATTCCGCCATATTCTCCCAAAACCGTGATTCTGCGCGCATCATACAATTTTAATTCAGGTCCCGGATAATGGTGAATATCTAAAATGTCACCCGTCTGAAAATGATTTCCTCCACTTGAAGAATTAACCAATCGGCTTGGATCATGATTTTTAGTCCACTCTGTAATCTCAACTGTTTTGAACTGTCCCCAGGCTTCATTAAATGGCACCCAAACGACAATACTTGGATAAGAATACAAATGATCCATAATTTCTCTCCATTCCTTTCTGTATGTTGCTTCAGATTGTTGAGTTCTTTTTAACTCATTTCCATCAAAATAGTTGTGCATTTGCCAAATTGGACCTGCGTCTCCGTTTGGCATATCCTGCCAAACCAGAATTCCTAATTTATCGCAATGTGTGTACCATCTTGCAGGTTCTACCTTTACGTGTTTACGAATCATATTAAAACCTAATTCTTTAGTTCTGATTATGTCGTATTTTAAGGCTTCATCTGTTGGGGCGGTATATAATCCGTCCGGCCACCAGCCCTGATCCAGCGGTCCAAACTGAAAACAATCCTTATTATTGAGCTGCATTCTGACAATACCATTTTTATCTCTTTTTGAAGAAATTTTGCGCATTGCGAAATAGCTTTTTACCTCATCAACGATTTTGCCGTTACTGACCAGTTTAACTTTAATATCGTATAAAAACGGTGTCTCTGGCGACCATAATTTTGGATTATCAAGAACAATGTCCAAAGACTGACCTGCAACTGCTTTTTCTGAAGCAATAACTTTTGTACCATCAAAAACTGTAATTTCAAGGATATCACCTGCATTACTGTCTTTTACTTCAGGTACAATACTAATAAGATTGCGATCAATATCCGGTGTTGTTCTTAAATTATCGATGTGTTTTTTGCTTACCGGCTCTAACCACACAGTCTGCCAGATTCCGCTCACCGGAGTATACCAGATTGACTCCGGATTTTTAACCTGTTTTCCTCTTGGCTGAGTTCCGTCACTTGTAGGATCCCAAACTTTTACAACCAATTTTTGTGATTTTCCATTCAGGAACGGTGTAATATTAAAACTGAATGGTGTAAAACCTCCGGTATGTGTCCCAATTTTTACATTATTCACCCAGACTTCTGTTTTCCAGTCTACTGCTCCAAAATGCAGTAAAATATCTTTATTTTTCCAATTACTTTCTAAGGTAAAACTGGTTTCGTACCAAATCTCTTTTTCTGAACCCACAGATTTCATTACTCCGGAAAGGCTTGATTCAACAGCAAAAGGAACGAGTATTTTTCCGTCATATCCTTTTGGTGCTGCTTGTCCTGCCAGTTGTATTGAATAATTCCATAAGCCATTAAGATTCTTCCACTTCTTTCTTTCCATTATAGGTCGTGGATATTCAGTCAGTGCATGATTAGGATCAACTTGTTCTGCCCATTTTGTTTTTATTTTATCTCCCTGCGGTTTCCATTGTGCCATACAGGCAAATCCTGCAAATAAGAAAAGTATAATTGTTAATTTATTTTTCATTGTGATATTTTATTTTTCATTGTGATATTTTATTTTTGAATTAGGGAAGTGTTTTAAAATGGGGCTATTTTTAATAATTTGATTTCAGTCAGTCAAAATATTATAAAACCTGAAGGCTGCTCATTTCCTCCAGGTATTACAAAAACTACCAACACAAAAACAAACACTTTTTATTTAATCAAAATATCCGTCTTTATCTAATTTTGCTGCTGCTTCGATAAGCATTACACCGCTTAACTGCGTTGTAAGATCTGTATTTGCACCTGCAGCAGGAGCAACTTTCCAATTATTACCAGAAAACATAGTTGGTCTCTGGATCCCTTTTTTGTAAAATGTCTGAGCATTAAATTTTAAGAAATTTGCAAACTTTTCTCTATCTGTAGAATTGATCGTTGGATGCTGAGTAAGTTCAGTAAAATAACGCACCAAAATACCTTTGAACAAACCACCATCTCCCTGACCTTCATCTCTAAGAAGACCTTCTGAAATTAATTTCGGACTTGTTAAAACTGTTCTTCCTGATTTTACAGCATCGTTAAGATATGTCTGTTCATTTGTGGCTTTGTATAACCTTAAACCAGCTCCTATCCAAGTTCCCATGTTATAAGTAAATATCCAGTCTTTATTGGTTATTACAACATTATTTACCTCAGCTATATTGTCCCAAACCACGCCAGTTACAGGATCAACAAGATTAGCTTTTTGCCATGCATAGATTTTCTTCGCCCATTCTAAATCTTCCGCTTTTTTGTCAATCTCATAAAGCCTAAGTGCAATAATTGCTGCAGGAGCATTAGATACCGCGTTTTTTTGCTTAGGCGTATCTTGTTTCCAGGTGATACCACCTCCAAAAACATTATCACTCCAGCTTAATTTTATTCTTCCCCATAATTCTTCAGCAACAGCTTTATATTCCTGATCTTGAGTGGCGCTGTAAGCACGAAGACTTGAAAGAGCTAACCAAATCATATCATCATTAAAAACGTTATTATAGGTATTACCGTTTTTAACTTTAATTCCCTGTACCAAGGCTTTCATTTTGGCTTTATAATTATCATTACCAGTTCTTAAATATCCATCCACCAAAACATCAAGAGCGTGAGCATTAGGCCAATAATGAAAAGTGGTCTTTCCCGTATTGTTTTCTACAAAAGTACCGTTGGATCCTAAATAATTATTGTACGTAGAAAGCTGTAAAGAATCTGCTGTCTTTTCCCAGGTGTACACAAAATCGTTACCGCCTGAATTATTAGGATCGCGTAACGGAATTGCATCATCTTCGCATGAAGTGGTCATTAACCCCAATCCTACAACAGATAAAAACAGAATGCTATAAGTTTTTGAAAAAAATCTTTTCATAATTAATTCATTTTAAATAACGTCTCCTGAAGATCACTCTTCAAGAGACGTGATAGTTATTTATAAAATTGTAAAACTGTGTGTGTATGCAGGAACCGAAGCACTAAAGTTGATTTCAGAATTTACATTTTTGCCATCAATTTCAGATTTAAATTTGAAAGTATAGTCCCAATCACTACCGTCTGCAGGAACCATGTACCAAAATGAAGCAGGAGTACTCGCAGTTGGTCTGCTGCTATTGTCTTTGTTAACACTTCCAAACCACTCAGCAGATGTAGTTGTACCGTTTACTACAGTAAATTTAAATTTATAACGCTCATCTACCCAAGAACCCTGAAATGAAATAGGTTTATTAGTCGCCTTCCATACACCTCCGCCTGTGTATGTGTATTCGAAAGGAAATTTTTGATATAAAGGATACCAAAACTCCACTTTTGCAATTTCTGTTATAGTTGTTGAACCATTACTGAAGTCAATTCTAATTCTGTACACTTTACTAGCTCCGGTATAAGTAGTTTCACCATCTTGTTTTAATTTACCTTCATTGTTGATATAAAAAACTTCAGGAGTACCATTTTTTCTAGTTATGAATTTATAACTACCTGCCTGCAGCTTTGTATATATCTCGAATGTATTACCACCTGTTTTCTTGAAAGCCTGAGCGCTTGCTGTTACATCTCCGGTTTCAGAACCTGTACCGGTAATAAATAACTGATCAGGAGCCGGAAATCCGCTTGGTGTTAGTATTTCAATCACATTTGAAACTGTAGATTTTTCAACATTTATTCCTTTAGAAGAATAAACAGTCCACTTTAATTTTCCAAGGGTTTCTGATTCTATGCCTGCCAGTTTTGCAATTTTGTTTAAATCTGTAAAAGAAAGATTTAAACTTGGCTGCAATCCTTTACCATCAGAAGGCATGATATAAACAGGATTAGAAAAATCTCCATCTACATGGTCAAAAACCACATCATAAAGCACTACTCCATTATCTTGAGCTTTAGCCCCTTCCCACTCGAATAAAGCAGAACTCTGTGCGTTAAGATCAAAAAACTTGTTATTTTCAGGAGAATAAAGTGTTTTTACTGCACTTACTTTTGTATGGTTCATTGAATCATCGTTCTCGCAGCTTACAAGAAATACTGCAAATACAATTAATACTAATTTTGAATATATATTTTTCATCTTTATGTTTTTTAGATTTTTAATTTAATATTACCAATTTGGGTTTTGAGATAAATTAGTGTTAATCAAACGCTCATCTCTTGGTACCGGCCATAAATAGTGTTTATCCGGATCGAATGTTCTTAAGTTGACTCTTAAATAACCATTATCAACTGATGAAGGTCCGAATTTTGCTCCGTGTGCATAACCGTTCAATACGTCTTCTGCAATTTCCCATCTTCTGATATCGAAGATTCTTAAGCCTTCCATACCAAATTCTGTACGGCGCTCATTTCTTATAATTTCCTGAAGGCCTGTCTGATTTAATGAACTGTTAAATGATAAAGCGGCTGCATCTGTAAAACCTGCACGTGTTCTCAAAGCCTTGATCGTTTGATCCCAAACAGTACTGGTCATTTGGCCCATTTCATTTTTAGCTTCTGCATACATTAACAATATATCAGCATATCTAAACAACATTAAGTTTATTCCTGATTTTAAATCCGTACCATGTTCCACATCAAAATATTTACGGGTATAATATCCTGTTGCGGTTGCTGATGAACCCTGTACAAATTCATCAGGTCCAGGCTTATTTGGATCGCCATCCGGGTAAGATCCTGGTTTTATGTAAATAATGGATGTGCTGCCATCGGGTTTTTTCCAGTTATACTGATCGTAAACCACCGTTGCCGTAAGTCTTGGATCTCTGTTTACATATGGATTATTTTCGTTGTAATTAGAACCAGTTTCGTTAATTTTTTTTCCGTTAAGCATTATATAACTGTCAACTAATTCCTGAGTTGGTGCCAATGCATTTAACCTTGCTCCGGCAGATATTGGTGCCATATCAAAAAACTCCCCCCAACTTCTTGGCTCAGTCGGTATTACATATTGCAAGCTCAAAATATCCTCGCTATTGTATTCGTTCTTAGCTTCAAATAATCCTTCATATGAAGAAAAAAGGCCATATTGACCATATGTCATTGCCATAAAGTCCTCTGTTGTATCGATAACATCTTCCCATCTGCCTTCATACAAAAATACTCTTGCTTTTAAGGCAGCCGCTGCACCCTTAGTAATTCTTCCTCTTTCGGCATTTGGCAATTCCGTGTTCTTTGGCAATAGCGGAGTAATGGCATCAAGTTCATCTAATATAAACTGAACCGCTTCTGCATGCGGAGTGCGGGTCATTGTTTGTGCTTCTTTAAGAGAAAGATCTTTCTTAAGTAACGGAATATCCCCGAACCAGGTCGTTAATTGAAAATGCTGAAATGCTCTTAGAAAACGTGCTTCAGCCTTCATTCTTGCAATTACAGCCGGATCAGCATTTGGTACACGATCAATATTTTCGATTATAAGATTACAGGTTTTAATTCCAGCATATCTGTCATTCCATTCACTTTTTAGTCTTCCTAAAGATGGATCGTATATACCCGCAGCGATAGAGGCTGCTCCTTCATTATCCCCTCTTCCATTATAAGCATTATCAGACAAACCTTCGTTATAAAAGAAACGAGAGCTGCTCTGCATTTGTGAATATGCTGTATTAAGAAAAGTCTGCGCCTTTTCTACACTTGTCCAGTAAGTAGCATCTGTAAATCTATCTTCAGGTGCAAGATCGAGATCTTCACAACTTACCAATAGTAATAATACTACCGGTATGAATTTTATTTGTTTAAATATATTTTTCATTTTCGTTTTTTTTAAAAGCTAATATCAAGACCCATTCCGTAGTAAGCCTGTGTTGGAAACGCTCTTCCGCTGTTACCTCCGGAAGGAGACATGTTACCATTGAATTCAGAAAGTTCAGGATCGAGGAATTTCACTTTTGATAATGTAAGAAGATTTTGTCCGGATACATACATACGGAATCTGCTCATACCTAGTTTTTCGGCTGTATTTGCTGGTAAAGAATATCCTAACTGTATATTTTTAAGTCTGGCATAGGCCCCATCGTATAGATACATATCTGAACCCCTTCTAAAGTTATTTGTATTAGATTGTGTACCATTATTTGCTAAACGTGGATATCTTGCATCCGGATTTTGTGGTGTCCAGTAATCCAATTGGTGCGTGTACATCGTCATACCATAATTAGAATGAAATGGTTCAACAAGTTCCCCTCTGATCATCATTGTTCTTTTTCCAACACCCTGAATAAAAATGCTTAGATCGAAATTTTTGTAATCTGCAGTGTAGGTAGCTCCGAATGTATATCTTGGAAAAGGATTCCCAAATATGAATTTGTCGTTATCATCAATCTTACCATCCTTATTAGCATCTACATAGCGATTATCACCCGGCACTACTGATAGTCCGTCAGGAACAGCAGCTCCCTGGATTTCTTCCCAATTCTGGAAGTATCCATCTCTTTTTAAACCCACATATGAATTGTATGGCAGCCCTTCTCTAAGTAATACCTGTAGTTCTTCTACTCCTGTTAATTTCTCATCGCCACCACTGTATTCAAGTACCTTGTTTTTAGAATCTCCAACATTAACTGTTAAACTTTGATTTAAAACTTTGCCTTTATGCCTGTAAGTAGCACTTACTTCCCATCCCCTATTTCCTAATTTAGCATCATTAAAATCCGGAAGCTGTGTACCAAATACTCCTGGTACTTGTGGTGGAATAAGGATATCTGAGGTTACTTTATCAAAGTAATCAAAAGAGAAACTTAGAGCTCCTTTGAAGAAATCAGCCTCTAATCCAACATTAAACGTTGCAGCTCTTTCCCATTGAATGTCAGCATTCGCAAAGGTGTATCCTGTTCCGGTTACGCCGGAATTATTAAACCCGTACGCATTTGGGAAGGTAAAATAAGTTGTTTGATACTGGAAATCCCTAACATTCTGATTCCCTACGATTCCATAAGACGATTTTAACTTAATGTTCCCTACCTTATCTCTGTAGCTTTCCATAAAGTTTTCTTTTGTAAGTGCATAACCTACTGTAGCTGCCGGAAAGAAGCCCCATCTTATCTCTTCTCTGAATTTTGAAGAACCATCATATCTAAAAGTTACTTCAGCAAAATATTTATCATTAAAGTCGTATGTTGCACGGCCAAACAGTGAATTAAGGCTGTTTTTTGAAGAAGCCGGATTTTTATCCGGTTTAGTTCCGTTAGAGTTATAAGAATCATCTCCAATAACAGTACCAGTTCCCGGAATTCCTAAATCCGGATCTGTAAATTTTTTATAAAGACCAATTGATCTGTGTGAATGGTTTTCGTTTGATACACCGATCATAGCACCTATGTTATGAACGCCGGCAAAACTTTTGTTAAACTCCAGCATAAATTGCGTGTTCAGGTCAAGTGCTTTAGTAGTTTCATCCCTGGTATCACGGTCTGCACCGTAAACTCCCGATGGAGAAAAATTAACTTGTTTTGTTCTGCTGAACATGCTTCCATTCCATAAACGCCCTCCAAAAACACCTTTAACTTTTAGGAAGCTCGTGAGTTTAAATTCCGCATTCAAAGCACCAAAAAGATCGTCATTATCATATTTTCTGAACCCCCCCTTTTCTAAAATTCCTAAAGAGTTAAATTGCTGTAATACATCGTTCGTTAGATAATTACCCTCTTCATCTTTTTGGGTATAGTACAATGGAACCCTGAAAGCATCTACCATTAAAGTTCCCGTACTCGAAGAGTGATCGTTAATTTTTTGTTTTGAATAAGCTAAACTAGATGTCAGTTTAAATTTTCCAAATTCATTGGTTAGATTTATTCTGAAATTATAACGCTGCATCCCTTTTTTTGGTCCGACAAAATTACTTTCCTGATCTAAATATCCTAAAGAAACTAAATAAGTAGAATTTTGATTACCTCCGGAAACCGAAAGATTTTGGTTTAACTGAAGTGCGGGCTTTACTATTTCTTCTGCGAACCATTTTGTATCACCTTTCGCTTTAAGTTCAGCAATTTGGGCAGAGGTAAATACTGCATTTGCAGCATCAGAATTGTAAGCTGCCTCATTTCTCAACATTGCATTTTCATAACCATGAACCGGTTTGGTAAAATAAAATGGGTTATTATATCCTACAAGGCTACTGTATTGTACAGTCATTGGTTTACTTTTGCTTCCTTTTTTAGTGGTAATCAATACAACTCCATTATTAGCCCTTGATCCATAAATTGCAGCACTTCCTGCATCTTTTAACACAGAAACACTATCTATATCATTAGGATTCAATGAATTGATATCACCTCCTACGATTCCGTCAATTACAATCAAAGGCCCATTGTTATTTAGCGTACTAATTCCCCTAATGTTGATATTTAAACCCGCACCTGGCTCAGAGTTGGTCTGCTGGATGATTAAACTCGGAGCTTTACCCTGTAGCGCCTGAGTAGCATTAACACTTGGCCTTCCTTCAAAAGCCTGGCTGCTTACCTGGTCTATAGCACCTGTTACCTTTCTCTTTTTTTGAGTGCCATAACCAACTACAACGACTTCTTCCAGAGTTGCTACATCTAAGTCCATAGCAACATTTATTGCAGTCCTGTTATTTACTTTTATTTCGACCGGCTTATATCCTATCATAGTAAATCGTAATGTAGTACTGCCATTTTTTAATGATATCGAGTAATGCCCGTCAAAATCCGCATTAACTCCATTACTAGGCTCGTTTACATCAACAACAGATACACCTGGAAGAGATAAATTCTCTGACTTTGAAGTGATAACTCCGGTAACTTGCGTTTTTTGATTTTGGGCGGTTGAATAGACATATCCGCCAAAAAAGAGAATACTCGTAAGAAAGAAACGCATGAAAAGCATTCTTTTCTTTCTGCAATTTGATTGTTTCATCATAAAAATTTTAGGTTAGTTTTTAATCAAATTAGTATTTAACTTTTCAGAAAATATATTTTTAAAATTTTTTAAAAAAGTATTAATTAAAAAGTTAGGCTAAAACTGTAAAACTTTTTTTGAAGGTTAAAAGATCCCGGTAAATCCTTAAATCAAAAGCTAAACAATTAATTAAGCAACTAATTCATAGCAAACATACTAAAACGTTTTAGTAAAACAAAATTTTTTTTAGTAAATATAAATTTTATGTTAATTTTATAAAGCATGCGTTAAAAAGAGATAATAATTTGAATTTAATTCAATAAAAATCAACGAAAACGTTATAAATTTCGATGAAAAAGAAATTTATGAAAATGACAAGTAGGTTTGCCAATCCTCTTCCTGTCAGGAAATTGAGGCAAAAAAAATAATCTGAAAATCAATTTAACATTGACCTTCAGATTATATGATATTATTAAAAAGTAAAAGCTTTTTTTAAATTCTGTTTATTTGCTTAATGACGATTGGCGTATAATCAGTTCTGCATTAACCATAACTTTATGAGTGGTTTCTGTTACGTCCTTTTTCTTCAAAAGTGGGAGCATAATTTCCATTAATTTAGTACTTATATCATTTAACGGCTGAGAAACGGATGTTATGGTTGGGCTGTAAATTTTATACATATCATTATCATCAAAAGAAATAATTCCAAGATCATTAATTAATGATGGATTATTTTCCTTAAAAATTTCCAGTCCGGTTTGTGTTAAATAATTAGTGGCAAAAAATACAGCGTCTAAATCTTTCTCTTCTTCAAAAAATTTCCTGACAAGTTCTTTCCCTTTTCCTTTATAGACCTGATCATAAGGAATTTCAAGTGTGTGTGGTTTCAAGCCATTTTCATCTATTGCTTTTATATATCCCGAAAGACGGCCTTCCATCTGACTCTGATCTGGAGCAATGGTAACAAAACCAATATTTTTAAACTGATTATCAATTAAATGCTGTGTGGCATCAAAAGAAGCTTTTTCATTATCAATAACAACACTATTACAATCCAATCCATCAAAAAACCTGTCTAATAACACAACAGGTATATTATCTTTTATTAAGTTTTCAATAGTATCTTTAATACCCGGTGATGGTACAATAACAAAGCCATCTACCTGGCGAAAATTAAACAACGTAATTAATTCATTGGATTTCTCATCATCATTTTCGTTACTACAGAAAATTACTTTGTATCCTTTATCATAAGCAATATCTTCAAAAATACGGGCTAGCTTGGCAAAAAAATTATTTGAAATATCTTCAACCATAAAAACCAAAATTTTTGATTTGCCGGTGCGAAGACTCTGTGCAATTTGATTTGGCTTGTAGTTAATCAGTTTTGCGTAATCTAAAACCTTTTTTGTAAGTTCTTTAGAAATGTGTTTTTCTTTTGCCTTACCATTTAAAACAAATGATACAGTCGTAACAGATATTTTTAGTTCATCAGCAATATTTCTAATAGAAACAGGTTTTTTTTTCATTTAAGAGTCATTTTTAATTTTAAACCACAAATTTGGTTCAAATATAGTAAAGTTATAGTGTATTGTTAAAATCTAATTTAGTGTAATTTAAACATTTATCAAAAAAACCTACTAATATCAAAACTTTACTGCCTAAAAAAACAAAGCAGTTTTAGCGTCCAAAATCATCCTGGATACGCACAATATCATCCTCATCTGAAGGATTATTTTCATCTGTATGCTGCCAGATTTCAGCAATAACACCCCACGAGTCTAAACCAATCAAACGATGGCGTTCTCCTTTATCCATTTGAATAAAATCATCATTTTTAAGTGTTTTTAATTCTCCTTCAGCATCAGTATCACTTATTTTGACACCAACAGGGCCCCCAACAACTTTCCAGATTTCTGATCTTCTAAAATGATATTGCCATGATAGTCTGCTATCCGGAGCAACAACTAATATCTTAGGGCTTAATTTGTTAGTAATTTTTACATCGTCAAGTTTTAAGTGTGAAAAAAACTTAACAATAAAATCGCCTGCCTGAGTTTCATCAATTACAAAAAAACCTCCCCAGGGCCTGTTCTGATCTTCATTTATAATATTAAAATTGTTTTTTTTTATTTCATTCCTAATTTTTTCAAATACTACTGTCTTACTATCCTGATTTGAAATTTCAATATTCATTTTATATTTTTTTTTTAAATTAATTAAGCCAACTAAAAAGATGGCAGTTCTGCTTTTATTTTTTCCCAAAAAACCTCATTAAAAAGATAACTTGATCCTAAAACGCTCGTTTCTTCTGTATTTTCAACAATACTTACTGAAATATCAATATTATTATTTTTAAAATTCTCTTTCAGTTTAGGTAAAAACAAACGGTATGATTTTGCAATATTCCCGCCAATTACTAATAAATCGGCATCAAAATCAATAAGATAAGGAGACAAAAAGTTACTTAAATTATTAGCAAAGTCATCAAATATTTTTGCTGTTGAATAATTTTCAATACTGGCAATTTCTTTAACTCCGTCTGTTAATTTTTCGCCGGTAACACTTTCGTATTGATTTGAAAACCATCTTGTCGAAAAATAATTATCCGCAATGCTGTCTTTAAATTGTTTATCCCATAAGCACCCATTATTCGGCACATTGCTTCCTTGAGTTATAGGCAGTTTGTTATCTAAAAAAGCGGCTCCAAATCCGGTTCCCAAGGTAATTGCTACTACTTTATTGTTTCCTGTAGATTCTTGCCGGAGAGCTCCTCCTACTCCAAAACAGCTTGCATCATTCAAAAATCTAAAACTAACATTCTTAGTACTTAAACATTTTAACAGCTCATCTGAAACTGAAACATTATACAATGATTCAAATTTGTCATTACCTTCAAACATAGCAATTCCCGTTTGATACTGAAATGGACCAGGCATTGAAAAAGCGATCCCAATCGTTTCATTTGAGGAAAGCTCCTTAGTTTCCTTAATTACCTTAATCGTCTGGTTTATTATTAAAGCCCATTTTTGAATTATTATTTCTTTGGATGCTTTGCTATTTACAGCTCCACTAAAATAAGTTCCGGGAATTATTTTAAGATTATTGCTGCTTACGGCTGCACTGCTAATATGACTTCCTCCTATATCTACACCTATTGTTACTGACATTTTTTCAATCTTTTTAATTATTTTAACTTATAATCAGTTATTGAACTCATTATGTTTATTATTCAAATTCTTATTCGATGGAGTTGTTTATCTTAGATTAAAAATAATATTCAAACCTAAAAAGAAAGACTTTTGTCATTCGATACTATATTGTCAAAAAACAATACTATTCTCTATACGGTCTCCACTATTTTATCATTCTATTACACACTAATCAGAAAATGTGTTAAATATTTAAATTTCCTACTAGCTTTAAAAGATTGACTCTAAATTTAATTTTTTAACAATCTCCGGATAGTTTTTTCTAAAATCGGTTCCATAACCGCATATCCCGCTTCATTAGGATGCACACCATCTGTACCCAACTCTTCTTTTAAACCTTCTTTTTCATTAACCATAGCCGAAAAATAATCCACATACTCTATTTTATGTTTTACAGCGTACGATTTAAGAATAGTGTTTAGCGCAATAACTTTTTGAGCCGGATCAATACCTGGTCTCCACGGAAAATCTATCGCAGGAAGAACTGAACAAATAATCACCTTGATTCCGTTTTGCTTAGCCAATTCACACATCGAAAAAATATTCCCGGAGGTAGCTTCAACTGAATATGGCCCTGTATTTTGTGCGATATCATTTATTCCAGCCAAAATAACAACTACAGCTGGCTCCAAATCAATAACATCTTGTCGAAAACGCAATAACATCTGTGGGGTTGTCTGGCCACTTATTCCCCTATTGATATAATTTTTGTTTTTAAAAAATTGAGGTCTTTTATTCAGCCATCCTTCCGTTATAGAATTTCCCATAAAAACTATGCGATTGTATTCTTTAGAATTTTGAACAGGCACTTTCGAATTGTCTATTTTATATCTGTTTAAATCAGGCCAGTCCTGACCATATGAAAAATTAATAGACAGTACTAATAAGATGTAGTAAAAAAAAACATTGATTCTCATTCTAAAACTATGGCTGATTAATAAAAATGCATGATTACTTCTTTTAAAAATTTGAAAAGTTGTTTCGAACTTTATTTATTTTTTTGTTTTAACCTAAAGACTATATCAAAATTTAACTATTTAAAAAACAATTAATAAAGAAGTTTTGAATTTATCACACTTATTAGCAAAAACTAATAATTAGCAGGCAAATATACTAAAACGATTTAGTATTCAAAATGTTTCCTGAAATATTTTGAATACTATTTTAAATCTAAAAGCCATTTCAGAACATCTGTCCAGAAATGGCTTCATTGAAATGCCTTAAAAAAAATTTAAAAATTAAATTAATTAACTGACTCCAACTTATCTATTTAAAAGATTATCCCATTCTACATTTCTCAAAAAGCAATTTAGTTAAGAGTCTTCTGCTTTTATAACAAAAATTAATGTCATCGGGATGAATTACACTGTTTTCATATGAAAGTTCAAAGTCCTGAACAAGCCTTACATTTCAAATATGCAAGGAATTATAAGCGACATAGCAAAAAGTCAATGATATATAAAAGAATGCGAACCTGTATTAATGCTTTTTAATCCGTAAGATTATTAAACGGTATTTAAACTAAGGACGTAATATATTTATTTTAATAATTGGGCTAAATGACATGAAGAATTTGACTTTACGGAAGCATTATGATTCATTAAAATTTGTTAATAAATTTTAACATAAAAACTGTTAAAGTATTATATCTCTGAATTTCCAAACCCAACTTTTATAAAATTAGAAAAACAGCCAGCAGATCCTAATAAACTATTAGGAAATTTAGTCTTTATTTTCTTCTAAAAAGCGCAAGTATTTTTTCATAAAGTACTGGTTTTAGACATCTTTTTAATGATTATTTATTTAATTATTCATTTTTTTTGAATAATTAGTTCCTGACTAAAATTATTCAAAAAATGGCGTCAAGCCTTACGAATCCTATATTTTACGCATATTTAAAATATTAACACATACATTATAGTATTACTATTTAATTCACCCAAAAAAAACACATATAAAAAAAAACAGGATAGTGCAGGATAGAATTAGCAACAGAACACTTTAGGTTTGACATATCAGTATTTGCTAAAAAAAAGTTAAAACTAATTAGCCTTTTCAACTATATTAAACTAACCGGGAATGAAGAAAAAAATACACCAATTACTTGTCTTTTCATTTTTAATCCTTCTGTCAAGCTGCAGTAAGGATGCATACGATGATTACTATGAGCGACCAGATTCACTGGAACCTCCTATTTACCAACGACTTGAAGCTCTTGGAAATTTTAAAAATCTTCTGGTTTTAATAGAGAAAGCCGGATATAAGGACATTTTAGGCAAAGCCGGTTATTGGACAATGATGGCTCCTAATGACGAAGCTTTTACTAAATATTTTCAGGAACAAGGCATTACAGATGTAAATAAAATTGATGCTGAAACTGCAGCAAAAATTGTTAGATATGCCCTTATATACAATGCTTTCCGAACAGAACAACTTTCTGATTACCAATCTGCAACGGGATGGATTCCTGATAATGCCTTTAGAAGAAGAACTGCTTATTATGACGGATTCGTCACTAAAACAATTAAAGGAGAATCTAAAGTGATCGTGGGATCTAATAGAAACGGCGCTTACCTTCCAGGTGATAATAATAATAAATATGTCACTTACTTTACAGATGAATATTTCGCAGCAAAGAGCTTAAGTACTGTCGATTTTAATTATTTCTACCCTAATACACAGTACTCCGGATTTGATGTTTTAAATGCAAAAGTTACCCAGGCAGATATTGTCGCTGAAAATGGAATTATTCATGAGGTTAACAAAGTAAATCTTCCTTTACCTACACTGGAACAATATCTTGAGCAAAAACCTCAGTACAGTGAGTTCCGCAAACTACTGGAAGATCATGGGCTTGTTAGTTATATGTTTAATCAGAGTGCTACTGATACCTACCGCAATTTTACAGGTAAATCAGACAATGTTTATATTAAATTTTATGATCCTCTTTTGTCTTTTTCGCCAAATAATGAAAATTATTTAAAACAAGCTGATAATGACGGTCAAAGCGATTTGTATACCCTTTTAGTTCCGGAAAACGAAGCTTTAACACAATTTATTAATACTGTTTTACTTAAAAATTATCCTTCTCTGAATGTGCTTCCATTATACATTTTCCGTGATTTTATTAATGCCCATATGGTTCAAAATGCTGTTTGGCCTTCTAAAGGGCCAGCTAATAGCAATGCTTTGAACGAAAATTTAAGATTTGATTTTAATTCTGATATCCTTGAAGCCAAAATCCTGAGTAACGGATTCTTTTATGGTACTAAAAAAATTCAAAAATCGAATTTGTTTTATAGTGTTTATACATCAGCTTATTTAGATCCAAAATTTACAATGGCAACAAGAATAATGAATGATGGATCCGGATTCAAAGAAATGATTAGCAATATCAGTACAAGATACACCCTGTTCTTGCCATCTGATGCTAAACTTACTGAGATGGGCTTTGGATATAATTCTACTCTTTCAACATGGACATATGTAAATCCTGCAGTTGGAGGATCATCTGCGACAAGTGCCATTGCCCGCGCCCGTTTATTGCGTATCCTTTATAATGGAATAATCCTAACTCCAAATGGAGAATTAAATGATTTATCCGGTTCAGGAATTATTCGCTCAGGAGACATGGATCTTCCGGGTGAATATATCAAATGGAACAACAATAAATTATATGCGGCAGGAAATGAAGTAACAGGTGGTACCCCAGTAGGAATTCTAGGTTACGAAGACCAGCAAAACGGAAGAACCTATTATGTTGATAATTTACTTCAATATAGTGAGGAAATGCAGGGATTAAAAATAAAACGTTTATCTGAAACCGTTAATTCTCAGTACCTTTCTTTCTTTAATTATCTAAAAAATTCTACTATATATGATCCTGCTACAGGTAAGATCCAGGGAGTAGATCTGGGAACATCGTACACTTTTGTAATACCTAATAACGCTGCAATTGCAAAAGCAGTAACCAATGGTGCTTTACCTTCATCAGTTACACCAACTATACAAAGTGATAAGGATCTGGTTGCAGATTTTATTAAGGCTCACATTATAGTAAACAAAATAGCATCAGATGATGGATTGACAACCGGGGAGTTTGAAACACTAAGAAAGGATGGCTTTGGCGAGAAAACTTATGTACTTGTTCAGAGCACCCCTGGTACTTTATCTTTCAGGGATTCACTTTTAAACTGGGCTCATTACATACCAGCCCAAAGCAACAACCTGGCAGACAGATCCTTAATTCATTTAGTAGATAACTATCTTACATATATGCGATAAAATGAGACAAAAAATTACAAACATATTTTACAGTTTTACTTTTGCCCTTGTTCTACTGACTGCTTTTCCAGCTTTGGCGCAACAAGGAAATAAAACTTTTTTAGTTCGTGGTCAGGTTATTGACTCAAGTGATAAACTAAGCATTCCCGGAGCAACAATTGCAGAACAGGATTCTGAAAATCGTACTGTTTCCGGTGCGGTAACAGATATTGATGGAAATTTTGCTATACGGGTTAAAGATCCAAACAATAAATTATTCATTTCAACAATAGGATATAAATCTCAGCGTATTGAAATTAAAGGCAGGGAGTTTATTAAAATTTCACTTGTTTCTACTGTAGAATCGCTTACAGAGGTAGTCGTTACCAGTACAAAGAAATCTGACAACGGTTTAATGAAAATTGATGACAGAAACAGAACAACCAGCTCTGTTTCTATAAATGCAGCAGACTTAGCTTATACCCAGGCCCCAACTATCGACGAAGCTTTACAGGGACGTCTGGCAGGTGTTGACATCACCTCTACCAGTGGTGATCCGGGGGCAGGAATGCAAATCAGAATTAGAGGAACTTCTTCTATTTCCGGATCTTCAGACCCTTTAATTGTAGTAGACGGTATGCCTTATGAGACATCCGTTCCGGATGATTTTAACTTTGGTACTGCAGATTCAGAAAGTTATTCAGCTTTATTAAATATTGCTCCTACAGATATTGAAAGCATCACCGTTTTAAAAGATGCTGCCGCAACAGCAATGTGGGGATCACGTGCTGCCAGTGGGGTTTTATTAATTACTACTAAACGTGGAGGTGTGAGTGCTCCTAAAATTTCTTACACCTATAAATCAACTTATTCTAAATTACCTTCTACCATCCCGATGTTGAGTGGAGATCAGTATTCTCAGCTGATTCCTGAAGCATTTATGAATAGAAACGGAGTTCCGTTGAATACCTGGCTTGTTAAAGAATTTCAATATGATCCGATAGATGTATACAACTATAAGAATTATGGACAAAACACTGATTGGGTAGGCGCTATTTCACAAACAGGTTTAACACATGAACACAATCTTTCTTTACAGGGAGGGGGAGAAAAAGCCCGATATTTTAGCTCTGTAGGCTACTACAAACAAAAGGGAGTAACTGTAGGAACAGGCCTTGAAAGATTAAATGCCAGATTAAATTTGGATTATATCGTTTCTGACCGCATTAAATTCAGAACCGATATCGCTTATACTTTCACTAATACGCAGCGCAACTATGTAAATAGTTTTGATGATAAGGATGGCGACCGTTTGCGTGCTGTTGCTTTCACTAAAATGCCAAATATGAGTATTTATGAATATGACGAAATGGGAAATCTTACCCCAAATTATTTTTCTCCGGCGTTTAACATCCAGGGAACTTATTCAGGTACCTATAATCCACTGGCAATGGCTGAATATGCTATGAATGATCAGGTGCAGCATCGTATAACTCCCCATTTTAATGTGAATGTGGATATTATACCTAAAATATTTATTTCGACTTTCGATTTACAGTTCGATTATAAAAGCACAAAATCTAAAGCATTTTTACCGCAAAATGCAACAGGACGCCCTTTTACTGAAACAGTTGTAAACAGAGCATCTGATGCCGATAGTGATGAATCTAATATTGTAACTAAAACAAATTTTATCTGGACACCAAATATTGGAGAAAAACAAACTTTACAAACCTTATTATCATTGCAAACCAATGATTTTATGTATACGACTCACAGGTCAATGACATCCAATACAGCTTCTTCTTTATTGACAGATCCTTCAGTTCCGTCAAGAACTCAGAACTCTGATTTATTTTTATATACCAATAATGGTCAGGCCAGAACTGTTGGAGGATTAATGAGCGTACAATACGGTTTATTAGATCGCTACATCCTTAATGTAGGGGTGCGTGGAGATGGAAGTTCTAAGTTTGGTCCGGAAAACAGATATGGATTTTTCCCTTCTATATCAGGTCGCTGGAGAGTTTCCGGAGAACCATTTATGAAAAATATTTCATTTCTTGATGATTTGAGTATCAGGGCGAGTTACGGAGAGTCCGGAAGAGCCCCAAAAGCGGATTATACTTATTTTAACACGTATTCAAATTACGCTACTCAGTATTTAGGTCTTAATGGTGTTTTCCCTTCTAATATCGAATTGAGTAATCTTCGTTGGGAAACATTACAAGGTACAAACTTAGGTTTCAACCTGCAATTGTTTAAAGGCCGTATTAACTTAGATGTAGATTTGTACAGAAACATTACCAAAGACCTTATTTTTGACAATCTTCAGCTAAGCAGTGTTTCTGGTTACAATAGTGTGGATCAAAACGTAGGTACATTACAAAACAAAGGATTTGAAATAGCGCTTAATACCACTCCTCTAAAATCTAATAAATGGAAAATTGATTTCAATTTTAACATTTCAAGCAATGAAAACACGGTTAAGGAAATTTCTGAATATTATCCAAGTGAGAGTGGAAATACAGACAGAAACGGAGAATACAAACGCTTCCTTCAGGTTGGTAATCCTTTTGGTTCATTTTACGGATACCGCTTTAAAGGAGTTTATACAGATCTTAATGCAACCAAAGCTAAAGATGCCAGTGGAAATACTATAGTAGGACCTAACGGTGAAGAAGTATTTATGCGTTTTAATTATCCTATTACAAACTATGTGTTCCAACCGGGAGATGCTATGTACGAAGATGTAAACCATGATGGAAATATTGACAGCCGTGATGTAGTTTATTTAGGAAACAGTAATCCTAAATTCTCAGGTGGTTTTGGACCTACAGTAACTTTTAACAACCAATTCAGGCTATTGCTTTATTTCACCTACAGAGTGGGTTATGAAGTAGTGAATGAGGCCGATATGAAAACTACTAACATGTACGGATACAGTAACCAGAGTACTGCCGTTTTATCAAGATGGCGTAATCCTGGTGATGTAACAGATATGCCAAGAGCAGTCTATGGAGCAGGTTATAACTGGTTAGGTTCAGATCGTTATGTTGAAGATGCTTCTTTCGCACGTCTTCGTTCAGTTACGTTCAGTTATACTTTCAGTAAAAATTTAATAAAAAAATTAGGGTTGGGCGATTTAAACTGTTACATAACAGCAGACAACTTAATAACATTTACTAAATACAGAGGGCAGGATCCTGAGGTAACAATGAAGTCCGGAGATCCTTTTGCTATCGCAAGAGATAATTCCAGTACTCCGCCAACAAAACGTATTACAGTAGGAGCTTCTGTTCGTTTCTAAAAATAAAATTTGAATTATGCAAACTAAAATAAAAACCATTCTCGCCATCTTCACTCTGTTTATCTCAGTAACATCATGCGATGATTACTTAGATTTACGTCCGCAGGACGGGATTATCCGTGAAGAATTTTGGAAAACCAAAGAAGACATCCAGGCCGCAGTTATAGGTATATATTCTTCTCTGTTAAATTCACCTCCGGGTGTAGCTGATTTGTCAATGTCTCAGTATTTATTCATGCACGGAGAATTAAGAGGTGACATGATTGCCCCGGGGCCTAACGTTACCGAGGATCAAAGAGACATTATGAACTCGAATATTATGGCGTCCAATGATCTGACTAGCTGGGCAATTTTTTACAGAACCATCAATTATTGTAATACCGTAATTGATCTTGCACCTGCTGTTCTGGAAAAAGATCCAACTTTAACTCAGGTTCAGCTAAATCATTATCTTTCAGAAGCTTTGGCAATAAGAGCTTATTTGTATTTTACATTGGCCCGTACTTTTAAAGATGTTCCTTTAAAATTAACCGCTACTCTTACCGATAAAGACAATTTTCAATTACCTGTCACTCCACAAAAAGATGTATTTGCTCAGGTAATCAAAGACCTTAAATTGGCAGAAGGATACGCTGTTGAGAGTTATGGCGATATTGCATCTGACAAAGGACGTATTACAGTATATAGTATTAATGCGATGCTGGCAGATGTTTATCTGTGGAATGATAATTTTCAGGAAGCTTTTGATGCAGCTGACAAAATAGTTAAATCAGGTAAGTTTGATTTAATCGAAGCTTCAAACAATATCTGGTTTAATACCGTTTTTGCCAAAGGAAATTCAATTGAAAGTATTTTTGAATTTCAGTATACTAAAACTAATTTAGGTCCATTTTATAATTTCCTTACTTTCAGACCACAGTTTTTGGCTTCAGCTACTGTTTCAGAAGATGTATTTGGCGTTGACTTTGAAAATCCTGCTAATAAAGACATTCGCGGTGATCGTACTGCTTTCGTAGCCGGAACAAATGAGATTTACAAATATGTAGGTTCAGACAACGATAGCCGAAAAGAATTGCAGGATGCAGATACCCATTGGTTTGTATATCGTTATGCCGATGTATTATTACTGCAGGCTGAAGCACTTGCCGAATTAAACAGAGGAACAGAAGCATTAGCAATTATTGATTATGTCAGATTAAAACACGATGCAATCGACCAGACTGCTGAGTCAATAGGTACTGATAACAAAAAAGAAGTTATTGATTATATACTAGCAGAACGTTCACGTGAACTTGCATTTGAAGGCAAACGCTGGTTCGACATGCTACGTAATGCCAGAAGAAACAATTACGAACGATTAGATATTTTAACTGATGCTGCTCTTTTGAGTGCACCTCCCGAGCAACAGCAATCCATTGTCACAAAATTAAAAGACCCAAATAGCCACTATTTGCCTATTAATACTTACGAGCTTTATACAAATAAAAAACTTGTACAAAATCCATTTTACAAATAAAAACAACAAGACATGAAAAGACTATTAAGATTACCTAGCCTCTTGAGATTTACTTTAGTGTTTTTGATCGCTTTAGTGTTTCAAAATTGCACTGAGCAAAAAATTAAGGAAAGTACAGACGAAACTCTTAACATTACTGATTTTTTAAGAGATGAACCAGAATTTTCTATGTTTTTAGAAATGCTGGAAATTACAAATTACGCTCCATTTATGAATACTTATGGAACTTACACCTTATTTCTTCCCACTAACGAAGCTGTGAAAGAATATTTAAAAGATGCAGGTGTCAGTTCATTAAAAGACGTTCCTTTGGCAGATTTGCAGAATATTGTTAAACTTCACATCTTAAACCAAACAATAAATACGACCGATTTTACAGATGGAAAAATAGCCACACCAAGTTTGTATGGCCAGTTTTTAGTAACTGGTGCTACTAATAAAAATGGAACATCCAGTACAACAGTTAACAAACAATCTAGTATCCTTAAGTCAAATGTTAAAGTAGGAAACGGGGTAATTCATGTTATTGATAAAGTATTGCGTGTTGCTGATAAAACATTGGCTCAGACTATTGAACAGGATACAAACCTTTCTTTGTTTACTGAAGCTTTAAAAGTTACAGGATGGTATGATGCACTTAATAAACCTATTGATTATACAAAAAATGATATAGACAGTTATCTTACCGTTTTAGCACAGACAAATGATGCTTTTAAAGCAGCTGGTATTAATAATATTGAAGAATTAAAAGCAAAATACAGTCACCTACATAATCCTTTAGATGTAAAAGACAGTTTGAATTTATTTGTGAGTTACCGTATTTTACCAAAATTGCAATATTTAGCAGATATAGCAATATCACCAGCTTTGGTAACTAAGGCTCCGCTTGAAGTGATTAGTGCAAAATTGGATAAGGATGTCATTTTATTAAACGAAGAGGTTTTTAATGGCGTATTAGAAAAAGGAGTAGCTATTACCAGAGAAAAAAGTGATGTAACGGCATCAAATGGAGTATTGCATTTTGCTGCTGCTAATTTTGCCATCAAAAAACGTTTACCGGCTCCTGTATATTTTGATTTCTGCGATCAAAATGAATTCAGACAGTTAACTTCTGTATTCAGAATCCCTGGAGCAGCTCCTAAAACATCTTTAGCAAAAGCTTTATTTAAGGATGTTACCTGGGATGATAATGATCCTATTACCTATTTTAAAGATCCTGCCAAAGGAGGTACAGTAGGTTTTGGATGGCATGGTGACTGTCTTGAAATTAATCGTTTTAGAAATGGAAATTGTCAAAATATCACCTTTACAACCCCTGTAATCATAAAAGGGAAATACAAATTATGGATTTCTTACAGAGGACAGGATACAAAAGTAGGACTAGTAAAAGTGTTTGTTGACGGAGTAGAAATGTCCAGACAAATCAATATGCTCGAAAACGGTAACAAATTCAGTAGTATAGAAGAAAGAGTGTTAGAATCGCAAGGATACAAACGTCATATTGAACCTTCTTCCAGTAAAATGAATTGTAGATTAGTAGGGACAGTAGATATTGCAACTACAGGAAGACACAAATTGACCTTACAATCTCAATCTTCATTCTCTGCTCAGGCCTGGTTTGATGTGGCAGAGTTTCGCCCAGTAGATATGGATCAACTGTATCCAAAATTTAATTCCGGTACAAGCGGTTTTGCACCAATCAAATAATTAAGAATTAAATCAAAAATCTAATTTCAAACTTAATTAAGTAAAAATGACTTTATTAAAATATAAAAAACTTCTTTTTATCATTCTCACAATCGGACTGGTTTCATGTTCCAGTCCGTGGGATGATAAAGAGGATAATGGTGATGCAAATTTAAATGAGACGCTAAATGAGGCTATCAGCAATACACCGGAAACAGCTGAATTTGGTAAATTATTAGCTCAAACAGGTTACGACAAAATATTGGCGGCCTCTAAAACCTATACTGTTTTTGTACCAACAAACGAGGCTGTGAAAGCCGTTAGTACAACAATATTAAACAACCCGGAAGCACTTAAAAAATTTGTTGAAAACCATATTGCCTTAACTTCTTATTCATCTGTTAGAAACAATAATGAAGAAAGAATCCAAATGTTAAACGCCAAATATTTAACATTCAAAGGAAGCACAACAATAGGTGATGCCACTATAGTTACTGCAGATCATTATGCTGCCAATGGCGTATTTCATGTTGTTAATAAAGCCCTTGCTCCAAAACTGAATATCTGGGAATATGTTACTTCACAAGCAGGTACTTCGGCAATGAGTAATTATTTATTAAGTCTGAAAGAATTTAGTATTTACGATGCAGATGCAATTGCCAAATCTACTGCCGCTCCTGGTTTTCTTGCAGATTCCTTATCAAACTCATTTTTAAAAAATGTTTACAATCTTAACAACGAAAAGAATTCCTATACCCTTTTCTTAATGGAAAATGATGGTTTCGATGCCGAAGTAACAAAAATGATACCTTATTTGAATAAACCATCTGCAGATCTTACTGCTATTTATTCAAAATATTTTACAGTAAGAGACATGGTTTTTCCAAAAGCCTATACAAAAGAGGCACTGCCTGCTAAATTAACATCCAGATTTGGTGTTGAGTTTGATGTGGACAAAACACAGATTGTAGGAGAACCAATTGTGTTAAGCAACGGGATTGTCTATATCATGAAAAAGGTAGATGTTAAACTGGAAAAACGTTTAGTTACTACAAAGATTGAAGGAGAAAAAAATATCGCATATTATGGCGTTCGCAGCAGAATGCTTTATCGTGATAAAAAAGGGCCAATTAGTCTACTCTACCCGGATGGTCTTTACAATGATCTTATGGTAGAACTTCCTGCCCTGCCGCAGTTTACCCTATTTTATCATGCAAATGATATGTTCAGTACCAAATACAAGATATACTGGAGAGCCATAAACGACAGAACGGCAAATCTTTTTGAACAACAATTGGCTATTGGCGGAACAGTCAACCAAACTGCAACAGGATTCCCTTTAGTCAATATTACAAAAACATTTCCAATGGTTATAGTGCCGCTTAATAATTATGAAGAGGTAGAAATAGGTGAATTTACATATACTACCGCAGGTAGTAGTGGTCTGATTTCTCTAATAGGTGGCACAAAATCAACCAGTGCCCTCACTCTCGACTATTTGAAATTTGTTCCTGTTGTCCCTTAAAAATTAATATTTTATAAAGAGTTAATTATGTTAAAAATTATAAAACTAACTTGCCTTGTAAGTCTCTTTTTTGCCAGTAGTCTTGAAGCACAATTATACGCCCAGGAAGCTCAGGATTCAACTGCAGCAGCTCCTCAGAAAAAAGTACAGGGAATTTTAGTACAGGGTGTTGTTAAAAGTGCGAAAACTAAAGCACCTCTATCAGGAATTAATATCACTGTCGAAGGATTTTCTGCAGCCATTACAGAAGATGACGGTACTTTTGAAATTGGAGTACCCAATTTAGAAGCACTTCTTACTATAAGCGGTCAGGATTTTCAAACCAAAGTTTATGCTGTTAAAAACAGAAAATCAGGTTTAGAAATAGTGCTTAATGGAGCCAACTACTCTCCTGCTTATCAAATTGCTAATTTACCATCCGGTAATATCATGCAGTACAATAATACGAATGCAGCCAATGTAGTTGACTTCGAAAAAGATCAATGGTCAAGTTCTGTAACCGAATCTGTAGCTGGATTTCTTCAGGGCAGAGCAACAGGACTGAACAGTGTCAGAAATTCCGGTGCCCCCAACGCCGGAAGTTATCTGGCTTTGAGAGGTTTTAATTCCTTATACGCAAGCAACCGACCTTTAATTATTGTCGACGGAATGATCTATGATGATGAAGATTACGGATCCGGAATCATACAAAACAACAGTTCTTCTCCTTTAACAAATATTGATGTTAAAGATATTGAGGATGTTACGATTATTAAAGATGGTACTTCCTTATACGGAACCAAAGGAGCAAACGGAGTAATAAACATTACCACTACCCGTGCCAGCGAGTTATCAACTAAAATTGATTTCACGATGTATGGTGGGGTTAATCAAACTCCGGATGAATTGCCTTTGCTTGGTGCAGATGCCTATCGTACTCACGTTTCTCAGTTAGAATCAAGCCGTGGTTTGTCTCAGGAGCAAGTTGCTTCTTTACCTTACATGAATGATCAGATTGGTTCTGTTGGATATTACAAATATCATAACCAGACCAATTGGCAGGAGCAGGTTTTTAACTCTAGTTATAATCAAAATTACTTCTTAAAAGTTCGTGGAGGTGACGATATTGCAAAGTTTGGTTTATCTGTAGGCTACTTAGACAGCCAGGGAGTTATTAAAGGTACAGATTCAAAACGTTATAGCGTTCGTTTAAATGCTGCGCTGCGACTAACAGAAAAATTAACTGTAGATGCTAATCTTTCCTTTATTAATAATCAGCAAAATCAGTGGAATCAAGGTTTTGCTTATAAAACAAGCCCATTATATTTAGCATTGACAAAATCTCCTTTTTTAACTTATAATGATGTTAGCGATACAGGAGAAGTTTCACCTAATTTTGCCGATACAGACTACTTCAATGTTAGTAATCCAAATGCTATCATGGCAAATGGATTTGCTAAGAACAATAACTATCGCTTTTTTGGTAATTTAAAATTTAACTATGCCTTAAACAAAGCATGGAATATTACTTCTGTAGTTGGTTTGAATTATAACAAGGAAAGAGAATCATTCTTTCTTCCTGATATGGGAGTTGCAGATCTTATTTTACCTACTGCTATTGGAAAAAATCAATCAGGAAGTGAAGTTCAGATTTATAACGGTCTCTATACAGATACCTTTGCGAGTTACTTGAAAAACTTTAATAATGATCATAATTTAGATGTTCGTTTTGGATTCAGGGCTCAAACCAATAAAACTGAAAGTGATTTAGGTTTAGGATACAATTCTTCTACTGATGATTTTACAAGCGTAGGAGCAGGTTCCAACTTGCTACGTCAGGTTGGAGGAGCATTGGGCGAATCGAACTGGATGAATATGTATGCCAATGGAAACTATAATTTCCGTAATAAATATTTTTTAACGGCAAGTTATGCTGTAGATGGTTCCAGCCGTTTTGGAGATGATGCATCAACAGGAAAAAGCAAATATGCTTTGATGACTTCCATTTCAGGAGGCTGGTTAGTATCTTCAGAAAATTTCATGAAAGATATAAAGGATATCGATTATCTTAAACTTAGAGTTGGTGTAGGTACTAGCGGAAACGATGATATTGGTAATTATACCGCTCAAACGTATTATGTTTCTCAAAATTTATTGGGAATGCAAGGTTTGGTTCGTGGTAATATTGGAAATCCTGATTTGCAATGGGAAACCGTTTTAAAAAAGAATTTAGGTGTGGATTTAGGTTTGTTCAAAGAACGCATCAATCTTTCTTTGGATTATTATCGTAATAAAACATCCAACATGATTACCTACGAAACAATCGCTGCTGAAAGCGGATTTGATTATGTAGTTACCAACGGTGGTGCAATGCGTACCTATGGGACTGAAGTTGCTTTGAATACCCGTGTTGTCAACACTAAAGACTTTACTTTTGATTTTGGACTTAATGTAAGCCATTATAAAAACAAAGTAGAAAGTTTACCAAGCGGAGATATTCTTACGCAATTTGGCGGAGCGACTTACTTAACATCTGTAGGCAAAGATGCCAATTTATTTTACGGATTAAACAGTAACGGAGTATACAGTACAACAGCTGAAGCCAATGCTGACGGATTATCAAGACGCTTAACAAATGGAAGTTTAGTTCCGTTTAGCGGCGGAGACATGCGTTTTACAGATGTTAACGGAGACAAAGTAATCGATGATAAAGACCGTATGGTTATCGGAAACCCGAATCCGGATGTGATAGGAAGTTTTAGTACAAATTTCAATTACAAAAGATTTAGCCTTCAGGCATTGTTTAACTTCTCTGTTGGTAATGATCTTTACAATGGAGTACGTTACAATCTTGAAAAAATGAGCGGATATGAAAATCAAAGTATAGCTGTTGCAAACCGATGGAGAGCCGAAGGCCAGCAAACAGATATGCCAAAAGCAGCCTGGGGAGATCCAATGGGCAACGCAGAATTTTCAGACAGATGGATTGAAGATGGTTCTTACTTAAGATTGAAAACCTTAGTATTAGGATATAATATACCAACGAATAGTAAATATGTAAAATATATTCAACTGTATGCTACTGCCAACAATTTGGTTACTTTCACCAAATATCTTGGATACGATCCTGAATTTAGCGCTACCTCATCTATTTTTGGACAGGGTGCAGATATCGGTCTGGTTCCTCAGTTTACAAACTATCAGCTTGGATTACGCTTAGGGCTTTAAAATTATTATTACAACATACAACAGACCAATGACAACAACAATAAGAACAAGAAAATCGACCAAGGCCATGTTATGGGTATCAGTACTGTTACTGAGCCTTGGCTCTTGCGAGCAATATCTGGATGTAGATCCTCAGGATAAAGTAGCCGAAGAGCAAATGTACCGTAATGTATATGATGCTGACGCTGCTGTTATAGGGATTTATGGAAAATTCATGGGACTTGCAAAAAAATACGTGATCCTTAACGAAATGCGTGCAGATTTAATGACGACAACCAATAATTCTGATCCTTATTTAAAAGAACTTTCAGAACAAAATGTTTCAGCAGAGAATCCATATGTAAGCCCAAAAGACTTCTATCTGGTGATTCAGAACTGTAATGACGCCCTTAAAAACTTTGACATTATGGTTGCCCAAAAGAAATTTACGCAATCACAATACGAACAGCGTTATGCTGATGTTGCCTGTATCCGTTCCTGGATTTATTTACAATTAGGAATTCAATATGGTACTGTACCTTACATCACGGAACCTTTGGCAAACATAGAGGATGTTAAAAATATTAATAAATTCCCGAGGCTTTCTTTTAATGAGCTTCTGGATGAATTAGTAACGTTTACTGAGGGATTGACTTATAAAAAAATATATGACTCAGGAAGCAGCTTACTAGTAACGGTAGACGGCTATAACACAGAGAAGTTTTTTATCAATAAAGAATGTTTATTGGGCGATTTACAACTCTGGAAAGGAAATTATCTACAGGCAGCTACGCATTACAAAAATGTAATGGAAACCGGAACTCCAAGAAACGATGTTGACATGTATAGAATTAAATATGCTGAAGTTGTAACAAACAATGACTTGGCGGTGGGCTATTTAAGATATTACGAACAGGATGCTACAACATTGGTAGATAACAATACGCAAGGCTGGAGATCTATTTTTGGAAGAGACAGAGATGTATTGTGGAACACAGAATGGATTTGGTCATTACCTTTTGATAGTGATTTTGCCCCTAAAAATCCATTTATTGAAATTTTTTCAAAAACAGGCGGGAAATATTTAGCAAAACCATCTAAGCGAGCAATAGATCTTTGGCAAAGTAACACACAAAGCAATGGTTTCCCTTACGATGCACGTGGACAAAAATTCACTTACAAAATGGTGGGTGGCGAACCTGTCATCATGAAATATATTTATAAGTATGAAGCTGCAGCCAATACCTTTAAAACAGATGGTGACTGGTTTTTATACCGTGCAGCCAAATTGCATCTGCGTTATGCCGAAGCAGCCAACAGAGACAATCAACATAAAATTGCTGATGCCCTTTTAAATTTTGGTATACAAGAAGCCTATACCCCTGCAGGATACAATAATAGTACTGGTGATGCTACAGATATTAAGCAAACCAAACTTCCTTTTCCATATGATTTTGATGCGCGTCAGGGTGACTTCCCATCTTTTAGAGCAATCTGGCACCGTGGGGGTGGTATCCGCGGTCGTGCGAGACTTCAAAGAGCTGAAATTGTTGGAGATCCTTTGATTTCTATAGAAAATAATATCATTAACGAAGCAGCTTTAGAATTAGCGTATGAAGGAAATCGCTGGGAAGACCTGGTACGTATTTCTTTACGTCGAAATGACCCTGCTTTTCTAGCTGATAAAGTATATGAAAAACTTAGTAAGGAAGGAAATGCAAATGCTGCTGAAATACGTTCTAAATTAATGAATGTTAATAATTGGTATTTGCCTTTTACATGGTAATATTTTATAAAACCAGGAAATAGTTCCCCAACCTATTTCTATTAAAAAAACCTTAGCATAAATAATTAGCTAAGGTTTTTTTTTAGGAGCTAATCCAGCCATCCACTATATCTTTGCCTGCTTAAAGAAAGCAGTCAAAGGATGCCGTTCCTGTCTGGGCTAGGGCAGCTGTTTTCAAATGAGGTTTTATTATAAAAGATTATTTTTTAGGCTATTAAAAATCTAAAGCAAAATCGCTAAAAGCCCTTTTTTCATAAAAAGCAGCATTAAATTTATACAGTTTATCTGTCTCTTTAGATACATTTTCTTTCTTTTCCTTTAAGGGAACCAGTACTTTTTTCTTCAAAAATTTTCTGCTAAAACTCTCTTTATCCGTTTCTATTCCTAAAATTCCTTTGTAAAGATTCATTAATTCTGTTATTGTAAATTTCTCAGGAAGAAGAGTAAAACCTATTGGAGACTCCCGCACACTTGTTTCTAACTGATACAAACTGTAATCTAAAACTAAATTATGATCCTGAATTAAATCAGGAACTTCTGTAATCATAAACCATCTTTGGTATAAATCTACTCGCCCGAATTTCACTCTGTGTTCTTCGATATTAATGACAGTATAATATTGTAAGCTTTGAGAATTTTCATCGGCTCCGGTTAGCTGTTTTAAGGACGCATTTTCAAAATTACCAAATTCATTTAATAAATCCATAGCAGCCTCATCTGCTTTCTTTACATTTTTTGCAATACCGGATATAAGCCCCCATTTTGTCCCTACTCCTTTATTTTCTCTTGCCAGGAGTACTTTCAAACTTCCGTTATCATAACCGAAAACTACACAATCAATTGTGACCTCATTCATAACTAATCGCCTTTGTATTAATAAAATAGATAATATTTCAATTAAAGTTTATTATCCTATTACAAACATATTTTATTAAATAAACTAAACCGTCCTGTCCTGTCCTGTCATTATTGCCGCTTAAAAAAAGTTTAAAATAACATCTTAATTCTTTCAAAAAAAAAAAGCACTCCAAAAGGGAGTGCTTTAATTTATATTCTAAAAAAATGCCTTAGTCTAAGCAAAACCATTCCTTTACATCTTCAGCAATCGTCACTACTGCTAAAAGATCTTCAAATTCATTTGTTGACGGGTTATACTGATATTCTTTTTGCCATTCTTGATAATGCAGAGCCACGTTTTGTATTGCATCACAAATAAACAAAAGTTCTTCATTTGTCATCGTGGGATGTAACGACAGACGTACCCAGCCCGGTTTATTGCTTAGATTTTTATGAAGGAGTTCATTAGTAATATCGTGAGAAGCTTCTTCATCAATATCAAACAAATAATGTGCATAGGTACTCGCACAGGACCAGCCTCCACGAACCTGGATTCCGAAACGGTCATTTAAAAGGCGAACGATTAAATTGTAATGGATATTCTCTATTGTAAAAGAAACACAGCCAATTCGTTCATTTTTCAAATCGCCCAGAATAGACAATCCATGTACTTTTTGAAGCTCTGAATAACAAAGCTTCAACAACTCTTTTTCCCTGTTATGAATATTCTCTACTCCCATCTTTTCTTTGAGTTCCAGACACAAAGCAGTACGCATGACCTGCAAAAAACCAGGTGTACCGCCATCTTCTTTTATTTCTATAACATCACTGTAATGATACCCTCCCCACGGATTAGTATATTTTACATTTCCTCCGCCGGGATTATCCGGAAAATTTGAATTGTATAATTTTTCATTAAAAACCAAAACACCGCAAGTTCCCGGACCTCCTAAAAATTTATGGGGAGAAAAGAAAATCGCATCCAAACATTCTTCTGGATCTTTAGGATGCATATCGATTTTCACGTAAGGTGCCGAAGCTGCAAAATCAACAAAACAATAACCTCCATGCTGATGCATAATTTTTGCCAGTTCATGATAAGGTGTAATAATTCCGGTAACGTTAGAACATGCTGTAAAAGAACCGATTTTCAAAGTTCTATTTTCATATTTTTTAAGTTCAACCGCAAGTATTTTCGAATCAACCAGATTATTTTCGCCGGCAGGCAAAACCACCACGTCAGCAATGGTTTCATACCATGGAACCTGATTCGAATGGTGTTCCATGTGTGTAATAAAAACTACCGGTCGTTCATCATCATATTTCAGGTCAACATTGTAAATATTATCAGCAGAACGCAATCCCATAATACGCTGCAGCTTATTCAGGGCAGCCGTCATTCCAGTTCCGGTTGTTACCAAAACATCTTGTTCATGGGCGTTAACATGCTTTTTGATTAGTTGTCGGGCATGTTGGTAAGCATAAGTCGATGCTTTGCCTGTTTCACTTGAAAAAGAGTGTGTATTGGCAATCATCGGACCTATCTTATTGAGCATAATATCTTCAATCGGAATGTACAGTCTTCCGCTGGCAATCCAGTCGGCATAACGTAATTTTTGCGTTCCGTAAACCGATTCGAAAGTATGGTTCACCCCAATTATGTTGCCTCTAAACTTTGAAAAATGTTGTTCTAATTGCGTTGTCTCAATTTTGTTCAGAATAGTATTCATCCTTTAATTTCTTTTAAAACAGCTTATTTTTTAAAATTTTTAATTCCGCTTTGAAGCCAGTTGTAATAGGCTGTAATATCAGGATTGTAAGCAGAAGGCTCAGTCAGATTGGCACTTTTATGATCTACAATTACATAAAATGGCTGTGCATTGGCTTTATAGGTTTTAATCTGCAGATCGCTCCATTTATTCCCAATCGTTTTGATTTTCTTTCCGGTAGTTTCAGAAACATACTGCTCGTTTTCAGGCAATTCTTTTTTATCATCAACGTACAGTGAAATCAATACCACATCATTGTTTAAAACACCTAAAACTTTAGGGTCTGACCAAACCAGTTCTTCCATTTTTCGGCAGTTCACACAGGCATATCCCGTAAAATCAAGCAATACTGGCTTTCCTGCTTTTTTAGCAAACTCCATTCCTTTGTCATAATTATGAAAAGTAATGATATTGTGCGGACCATATTCTGCTCCTTCAGGCAAAGGTGCTTTTGCTGAAGATTCACTTTTAGATCCAAATCCATCCGGAGATTCGCTATAATGCATTGCCGGAGGAAATCCGCTGATTAATTTTAAAGGTGCACCCCAAAGTCCGGGAATCAGGTAAATAGTAAATGCTAAAACAACTAATCCAAGGCTTAATCTTCCAACAGAAATATGATTTAAAGGCGAATCATGCGGCAAGGTAATTTTTCCGAATAAATAAAAGGCCAAAGCCCCAAAAACGGCAATCCAGATAGCCAGAAAAACTTCTCTTTCCAGCCAATGAAGCTGTAAAACCAAATCGGCATTCGATAAAAATTTAAAGGCTAAAGCCAATTCTAAAAAACCCAAAACCACTTTTACCGTATTCAGCCAGCCTCCGGATTTTGGCAAAGCATTCAGCCAGCCCGGAAAAGCTGCAAATAATGAAAACGGCAAAGCAATCGCAATCGAAAATCCTAACATTCCGACAATTGGAGCGATTCCTCCTTTTGAAGCTGCTTCAACCAACAATGTCCCAACAATTGGACCTGTACAGGAGAATGATACAATCGCCAAAGCCAGCGCCATAAAGAAAATCCCGATCAGTCCTCCCCTGTCTGCCTGTGAATCGACTTTGTTCGCCAATGCATTCGGCAGCATGATTTCGAAAGCACCTAAAAATGAACAGGCAAAAACAACCAGTAAAATAAAGAAGATAAGGTTGAACCAAACATTTGTTGAAAGCGCATTCAGCGAATCGGCACCAAAAACCGCGGTTACAATTGAGCCCAATAAAACATAAATAATGACGATTGAGAACCCGTAAATCAGGGCATTTCTAATTCCAGCCGCTTTTGTTTTACTTTGTTTGGTAAAATAACTTACAGTCATCGGAATCATCGGAAAAACGCAAGGTGTCAGCAAAGCCGCGAAACCTGAAAGAAAAGAAATGATAAAAATACTCCATAATCCTTTTGAGGATTTTGGTGTTGTATCGGCTACTTCCGGAGATTTTTCTTCTTTAAGACTCGGAGTTTCATTTACTGCTGCTGTATCATTCTTAATCGAAGCTGTATCAATTTTTGCAGTAGCGGTTTCTTCGGCTACATCCACTTTTGAAGCCGGAATTTTAAAAACCAATTCTTCTGAAGACGGCGGTAAACAATTACTGTCATCACAAACCATAAATTCAACCTCAGCATTGAGAGTTGTTATGGAACCTGAAATAACTTTGATTTTTTGGGTAAAAAGAGCCTTTCCTTCAAAATATTTAATCTTCATGTCGAAAATTTTATCCTGAACTTCATGTCCTTTTTCTTCTGTTGTTTTACCTATTAATTCGAAATTTTTATTCGGATTTTTAAAAGTGAAAGCAGTTCTCGACGGTCCTCCTTCTTCGATATATTGTCCATATAAATGCCAGCCTGACTGAATTTCGGCCTGAATTTTTAAAAGATATTCTTTTTCTGAAAGTTGTTCTGCAGAAGTTTTCCATTTTACGGGATTATACATCTGCCCAAACATGCCCGCACTCAGCAGCAGCATGAAGGTTATTATGCTATTTTTCATTGGATTTTTGATTTGATATTTTAAAAAAAGAGCTGTCCGAAAACAGCTCTTTAGGCCTTTCAACAAAATAATTAACTAATCATGATTTTGTAAAAATGAAAGACTGAATAGCTTATTTTAAAGGATTTCCGTCTTTGTCAAGTGAACCTGCTTTGATGATGATCATTTTATCTAACTGAATGTATTTTTTAATCGCATCATTAACCTGTTTCAAAGTCACTTTCTCAATATCATTCGGATATTGTTCAATGTAATTTGGCTCTAAACCTCTTTCTACAAAACTCAAAATCGTTCTCGCCATTCCGTTTGTAGTGGACATTCCAACTTTAAAACTTCCAATCAAATTTGTTTTTTTGTTCTCCAATTCAGTCGCTGTAATTCCGTCTTTTACCCATTTATCCACCTGAACCATAGTTGCATCCAGTCCTTTTTGAAATAAATTTGGATTGAAAGAAGCATTTACCATCCAATAACCGCCTGTAGTAATATTTCCTCCCATTCCGGATGAAATGCTGTATGTTAAACCGTCATTATCACGAACAGTCTGCATCAAACGACCAGCAAAACCGGCTCCTAAGGTATAGTTTGCAATGTAAAACGGAATATAATCGGCATCGGCTCTTTTTAAACCTGTGTATTGCCCGATGTATAATTCGGCACTTGGTTTTTCGGCGATGGTAACTACTTCTGTTTTAGGAGCTACTTTTACAGCATCTTCAAATTTTAAAGTTTCAGAAACACCGCCATTCCAGTTTTTGAATGATTTTTTCAAAGAAGCATTCAAATTGGCACCTTCTGTATCTCCCACAATTACCAAATGCATCGAAGCCGGTCCGAAGTATTTTTTATGAAATGCTTTTACCTCATCCAGAGTAGCATTTTTGATGTTATTTAAATTGTCTTCAACACTTAAACTGTAATTTGGATTTCCTTTTGGATAAATCGCCTGAGACAACGCAATTTCGCCTCTTTCACCTGGATCATTTAGGCTTTGCTGAGTGTTTCCTGTGTACTGTTGTTTCAGGTTATCGAATTCTTTTTGGTCAAATAAAGGATTACGAATTTCTTCGGCCAATAAAACAATAACCTGATCCAGATCTTTTTTAAGACATTTAAAACCAATGTTTATTTTAGTTGTTGAAACACTTACATTCAGATTCACCCCTAATTTTTGCAATTTTTCAGAGAATTTGAATTTATCATTCAGCGTAGTTCCTTTTGAAAGCATCGAAGCTGTCAAAGAAGAAATCATCGGATTTTTGGTTTCATTAATGAAATTTCCTAATGAAATACTGGCTGCAACGGTAACAAAATCCTTAGCAGATGTTTTTACAGAAACTACGTCAATTCCCGCTACTTTTTCTCTTTTGTAAGCTGAAGTCACTTTTTCAATTGCATTATGATCTTCTGCTGATATTGTTGCTAATGTTGTTTCTCCTTCAAAATTCTCATATTCAAAAGCTTTTTCAGCATCATTATGTTCCGGATGTCTGTAATAAAACGGCTCGTTTTCTGGCATAAAATTCTTTGCCTGCGCTGTATCCTGATTTTGAGTTCCGGATTGTTTCGGAATAAAATAGCCTGTTGTACTTTGATCTTCCACTAAATACTTTTGAGCCACACGCAAAACATCAGCCGGTGTTACTTTTTTCAAGCGGTCTACTCCTGTTACAAAATCTGTCCAGTCGCCTGACGCAATAGCTTCGTTCAATTCTGAAGCAATAACGCCCGAACCGTCACGGGCTAAAATAGTCTGTGCACTAATTTTGGCAACAACCCGGTTTACCTCATCCTGAGTAACGCCTTCTTTTTGAATTTTAGCCACAACTTCGTTTATTTTAGCCTCTATATCTTCATGTTTTGAAGTGGTTGGAAAACCAACTCCAATCGTAAAAAGACCTACTTCTTTAAAATTCGTTGCACTTGCGTATGAATAAATTCCCATACGGGTATCTACAAAAGTTTTATTCAAAATTGCCGAAGGTCCTGCTCCGATTATTTCGCCCAAAATATTCAGAGCAGGTAAATCTTCGTGTAAAGCACCCGGAATTTTATAGGCTTTATTCACTACCCCTAATTCGCCCGGTTTTTTAACAATAATTTTTCGCGGTCCATATTGTTCCGGTTCTTCAGTATAAGGTTGTGGCAAAGTGTGCGGTGCTTTTGTGATTCCGCCAAAATATTTCTCGATTAATTCAAATACATTTTCTTTTTTAAAATCACCAATAATGGTTAAAGTCGCATTATCAGGCCAGTAATAGGTATTATAGAAATTACGTAAAACCTCAATTGGCGCTTTTTCAATATCCGATTTCCAGCCAATTGTAGAATGATGGTACGGATGCGCAATGTAAGCCGAAGCCCAGATTTCTTTATCCAGTAAACTGTTCGGATCGTTTTCTCCACGTTCAAATTCATTGCGGACAACGGTCATTTCTGCTTCTTTATCTTCTTTGGTCAATAAAGAATTACGCATTCTGTCGGCTTCGATTTGCAATGCCAATCCGATTTTATCACTTGGAAGCGTTTCAAAATAATTCGTTCTGTCGTACCAGGTTGTGGCATTTAACTGAGCACCTGTATTTTGAAGCACATCTGTAATCGTAGTTCCGCTTTTTTTATTGAAAGTTGGCGTTCCTTTAAACATTAAATGCTCCAGAAGATGCGTTGACCCCGTGTTTCCTAAAACTTCATGCTTTGAGCCAACACGATACACGATTTGTACAGTTGCAACCGGAGAAGCATTATCCTGCAAAAGCAATACATTCATACCGTTCGGCTGGTATAAATATTCTTCTATCCCGCCTAATTCTTTGATTTTTTTAAAGTTAACCGATTTGCTCTGCGCAGAAACAAGCGTACAGAAAGCCAGAGAGCAATAGCCCAGAAAAATGTATTTTTTCATTTGTTTGATATTTTTAAAAAGAATATAAATGATAATTTAAACACATAGAAATATAGAAAATAGTATATTTCTATGTGTTTAAAAGTTTTTATGACTTGCTGAAAATTTCTTTCAGTTTGGACTGAAGTTCAGCTTCTCTAAGGTTTTTAGCCACGATTTTTCCATCAGGTCCGATCAGATAATTGGTTGGAACTAATTTTACACCGTATAAAACAGCAGCTTCATTTTTCCAGCCTTTCAAATCAGAAACATGCGTCCAGGTAAGACCGTCTTTTGCGATTGCTTTTTCCCAAAGATTCTTTTTATCATCTAATGAAACGCCTAAAACTTCAAAGCCTTTGTCATGGTAAGTTTTGTAGGCTAAAACTACATTTGGATTTTCTTTTCGGCATGGGCCACACCAGCTTGCCCAAAAGTCAACCAGTACATATTTTCCTTTATAATCTGAAAGTTTAACCACTTTTCCGTTCACATCTGTTTGTGAAAATTGCGGAGCTGCAACACCAATGGCTGTTTTATTGTTAAGTTCGATTCCTTCTTTTATTTTTTTACCAAAATAAGATTTTTGTACTTCCGGGCTTAAAACAGCAAAATATTCTTTTACCTGTTCCGGAGTTCCGTAGGTTACCAAACGATCGTCTAAAACCAATGCGCCTGCAAGCTGATCTTTGTGTGATTTGATAAATTTGAAAGTCAGATCGTCTGCCAGAGTCTGCAAATCCTTCCATTTTTTATCCATCATAGTTTGCTGCTCAGCAGTAAGTTTTACTTTCCCTTTTTGCGACAATGAATCTGATAATTTATAAATTGGTCCTGCAACATCCTGAATCTTTTTGAATTCATTTTTGTAATACGAAGTATAAATAGAATCCTGAATTGCTCCGGCCAGTTTTGCATTGTAAATGGTGTCTTTATGAGCGGTAAATGCAATAGTTTCATTACCTAAAACAAAAACTTTCCCGTATTCCTGTCCTTTTAGCTTGATACTGTATCGCAAAGGCTCTTCCACTTTTCCTGCAAAGGTAAATTTACCGTCGACTATTTTAGCAGAATCTTTCACGATAGACTGGTCGCCATCCTGAAACTCCAGATAAATCATTCCGTCTTTTTGTCCCGGAATATTTCCGGTGATTGTAAAACCTTCCTCTTTTTTAGAACAGGAAGCGATAATGGCAGCAACTGCTAGGGCAGCTAAACCCGATTTTAAAATGGTACTTTTCATGTTGATATTTTTTATTTTTGAAATAATTCAGATTAAGACTTCAATAACTCTTTTAATTTTGCTTCTAAAGCTTCTCCACGTAAATTATCAGAAACGATAACTCCTTTATTATCTACGAGATAAGTGGCCGGAATTGTTTTTACATTAAAAGCTTTGCTCACCTTGTCATCATCATACAAATTTGGCCATGGCATATTCTCCTGTCCTAAGGCTTTTAACCACAATTTTTGGTCTTTGTCAATAGAAATACTCAGCACTTCAAATCCTTTGTCAGCATAAGCTGTATAAGCATTTTTAAGGTTTGGAATTTCTTTACGGCAAGGTCCACACCAGGAAGCCCAAAAATCGATCAGTATGTATTTTTTGCCCGAAACAATGTCTTTTACACTCTTGGCATTTCCGTCTTTATCATTTAGTTGAAAATTAGCAACGCTGGTTCCAATCAATGATTTTGGATTGATTTCTTTGTCAACCAATTGTCCGTAGTAGCTTTTTTTAGCAACTTCTGAAAGCTGTTCAAATTCAGGTTTTTGGTCCGGAGTTAAATACGAATATTGTGTCATCATAAAAAGTGCTCCCCACCAGTTTGTTTTGTGTTTTGCAATAAGGTCTTTTGTTGTTTTTTCTACTTTTGTAAAAAAGGCTTTTTCATCTGCTTCAAATTTTTTCCATTGTGGCGTATTGTAAACAGAATCCAGCAATTTCTTGTTATTCTCCTTTCTGGCTTTACCAACAATGTTGCTTAATTCATCAATTCCTGCATGATAAGCCTGGTAGTCTTTTTCTAATTCTTCTCTAAAAGCTGTTTCTTTTACAAAATAATCGTTTGATTTTGAACCTGAAATTACTTTGTTTTTAAATTCAATTCTTCCTCCTTCTTCTTTAAAATTTTCGGCAGTAGCAGTTACTTTAATTTTTGAATTTTCAACCAATACCTGTATAAAACCTTTATTGTCTCCAAATACTAATAAAAATAAACGAGGTTCATTTAATTTTCCGGCAAAAGTAAATTTTCCGTCTTTTACAGTTGTTTCTGCAACTGGTTTTTCAGAATCATGCGTTGCTCCCGGAAGAAGTTTTACAGCCATTCCGTTCTCCAAACCTGTAATATTTCCTTCGAGGGTATAAGATGCCGGAGCTGCTTTTTTTGTTTGTGCTTCATGATTATAAGAAACCATTAATAAAGCGCACAATGCTAAAATTTTAAATTTAATTGTTTTCATTTTGATTGATATTTTAAGTGAAAGCTTCCTTTTCAGACAACATTCCTAATCAGGAAGCTTTGGGATTTTTATTTTGCTACGTTTTGAGTAATCGTTCCGTTACCCGGATTTTTTACAGCCCCTTGTGGGAAAGGCATTGTCCACATGTGAGAGTTCGATGGTAACGTATATGTTGTTCCACTGGCTACTTTGGAGAAACTCACAGGATAAACACCTTCGGCATTTAAACGGCGTGCATCTGCAAAAGGAATCAGCGTATTAACAAGTTCGTTATTTTTTGTTCTGTAAATAGCTTTCAAAGCAGTTGTTTTGTCTGTAGTCGAAATATCCTGATAAGAAACCGGAAGAATACGGGTCTTACGAACAGTATTCAAAACAGCTAATGCATCACTGATTTTATTATCACGAGCCAGACATTCTGCTTTGATCAGATAAACTTCCACAGTTGTAATACCGCCAAAATTAAAAGCACCTGACAAGGTTCTTCTAAAATACGTTTCAGCACCAACCGTATACGTTTTCCAGCGTGAAAGGAAACGTGCATCTCCTGCTTCAAAACGCTGTGCACGTTCTACCGGAATACTGTTTTCTGTGGTCAAATAATCAATAGCCCCATGACGATAATTATAATTCTCTACGTAATTATATCCCATTGGCGATACAAATGTGGTGTAATTACCCGGAGTTTCAATCAGGGTTTTATTTGAATTATAAAACGCAATCCAGTCATAGAGTTTATTGTTTTCAGCCAGTGCCAAATCTGCATATTTCAAAGCTTCTGTATAATTGTTCATCTGAAGAAAAACCCTTGCATAAAAAGCATAACCTGTACCCAGATTTGGATGTAAAACCGTCTGGGAAACTTTTGGAAGGTAAGGCAGGGCTTCTTTAACATCATTCAGAATAAAATCATACAATTCCTGAATGGTTACCTGTTTACTTGGTGCATTGATGTTAGCACTTGTAATTAATGGTACAGATAATTTTGTAGTAGCCGTAGAAGCAACATACGTATCTGCATAAAAATTAACCAGATTAAAGTAATTCATGGCACGTAATACTTTTGCTTCTGCCCAGACAATTCTCTTTTCTGCTTCAGTTGCATTTGTTGTGTTTAATGCATTTTCGATAATTAAATTAAAAGTCGAAATTGCCTGATAACCTGCATAATAAGTCGTTTCATCAGATACTTTCAAAGCAATTCTGTCGGCATTCTGATCCCACATATAATTGGCATTGATTAGTCGGTCACTTGATAACGTAGCCAGTGTTACATACTGGTCATTTAACAGTTGTGAAGCGCCAGTAATGTTTACTCTGTGATTGGTATATTCATCACGTAAAAAAGCTTCGTAATCTGCTAATGTTGTAGGTATTTTGGATCCTTTGGGTGCATCGTCCAAATAATTTTCGCAAGACGCAAAAGTCAATCCTAAAGCGAACAAGCACACTATTTTTTTATATATATTTTTCATCTTCCCGTCTTTATAAATTAGAAATTAACATTTACACCCATGACAAAACTCGGAGACTGAAAACCACCTAACATGTATTTAGCATCCCTGCTTTTGGCCCATGTGTACACATTTTCGGCATTCAGATTAAAACGTACATTTTGTAATTTCACTCTCTGAATAAGATCTTTGGGCAATTGATAACTCAATGAAATGTTGCTTAATCTCACATTTGAAGCATCCAGAATATTGATATCTGCATACGAATAAATCGTACGGGAATCTGAATTGAAATCTGCTTCATACTCATATACAGCTCTTGGCACATCTGTAAAAGCCTCGTCACCTGGCTGCATCCAACGGTTAGCAATATTATTGTTCACCACTGTAATGTCTGTTACATATCCGCCCGCAGCACCATTGTAGTTATTGGTTAACATTGGCAGGAATGTATTTCTTACTTTATGCCCTAACTCATAAATAAAAAGTGCAGAAAGTGAGAAGTTTTTATAGTTCGCAGAGGTATGGAAAGATCCACTGTGTGTTGGAACTGTTGAACCAAAGTCTTTTATGGCCTCAATCTCACCCGGGTTATATTGCACTGCAGTTCCCGAAGCATCATATACCTGAGGTACTCCTGTATTGCTCAAGCCTGCCCATTTGTAACCATAAATAGAGTTAAAACTGGTTCCAACCCTTGGGAAAGCCTGAGGATAATCTAACTGTAAGAAATATACAGGAGCTTCTACATCTACATTATCCACATTATTTTTGTTATACGCATATAAAACAGTTGCATCCCATGAAAATGAAGGCGTTTTTACGATAGCTCCGCTTAAACTAACCTCGATCCCTTTGTTGGTCATTTCTCCATTATTGGTATAATAAGTAGAGTATCCCCATCCCTCAGTTGGAATTCCCTGACTGCTCGCTAATAAATCTTCGCCTTTTTTGTTGTAAAAGTCTACTGTACCGCTTAATCGGTTTTTGAATAATGCGAAATCTAATCCGATGTTGGTTGTAGTTGTTTTTTCCCAGGATAATTCAGGATTTGGTCTGGAACTAACGCTTCCCTGATTTCCTCCAACGTTTGAATTAGAGTTGTAATAAGCCGTTAAATATGGTGCTGAATTTTTAGCAATATTTCCACCGATACCATAAGAAGCACGAACTTTAAGCGCATCTACCCACGAAACTTTAAAAAATGATTCTTTATCAATATTCCATGCCACACCTGTTGACCAGGTTGGTTTGTTCTGATATTTACTGTCGGTTCCCCAAAGATTGGAACGGTCCCAACGCAAACTCCCTGTTGCAGAATACTTTCCGTCATAAGTATAACCACCTGTTCCGTATACCGACACATAACGGTTGATCAATTCTCTTTCTAACGAAAAATCATTTTGTGTCATAGATCCGCCAAACACACTTCCGTATACTTTAAGCAAGTCAGCCTGATTAACTGGTGCAAAACCTAAAGTCTGGTCGTCGTAACCATAACGTGTATTATCTGTATACTCTAGTTTTGTATGACGAATTTCCATACCTGCAATGGCAGATACATCATGTTTTTCATTAAAAGTCTGATTGAAATTTAGCTGTTGACGGAAATTGTAAGCGTTATTATACTGATTGGCTTCTTTTATAATGTCTCCGTAAGGCAGGTTATAAACCGGTTTGTTATTTACAACAGTTACCATACCGTTTACTTTGCTTCTCACATAGTAGGATTCTTTTTCAAATACCTGACTTGTACGATCAGCACCATATTCGTACTGGAACATTACGTTGTAATTAAATGCACGGCTGATCTTTGCATTAAATTTAGCAAACGTTCTGTTTAAGAAATTTTTGCTTTCAATCAGGTTTCTTCCAAACTCGTCCATTGGTGTGATGTCCATGTTGTAAAGACCATAATTTTGTAAAGACTGAAGCGTAAAAGCATTGTAACGGGATGCTGCTGTAGAAACAAAATTTGTCCCGTCGTTATTCACCAATTGATTGTATGGCATATATTTAAATCCGGGTCCTGAAATGAAATCCGGACTCGAAGCAAAATAACTCTGCGTATCTCCCTTACCATAATTAATATAAGTTCCTAAATCCAAAGAAAGCCAGTTGTTAATCTGGGTTGTATTTTTTAAGTTAATACCAACTGACTCATTTTCTGAATAAATATCTTCAAGCTGATTGTTTCTATAGGTCAAAGAGGCATTAAAAGTATTGTTTTCAGTAGCTTTACCTAAGCTCACGTTGTGCTGCATTAAAAATTGGTCACGCTTTGCATATCTGGCAATATCATCAAAATATTTATAACCCTGTCCTGCTAAAGAGTTTAAGCGGTTATTGGCTTCTGTCTGCGAAATATTTCCGGCATATCCGTTTAAGATCGTCTGCATTCCTAAACTTGTAAATACAGCATTGCTTAATAATGACTTTGCATAAGTGCCTGCATTTGCGCCCTGTAAATTAGGGTTTCCTGCTGCCCAGCCTTTTTCTAAACCAATAATATCGGCAGCATCAGTAAGGTTTCCTGTGTAGTTTCTGTAAGGTGTAACTGTTAGGTTGCTTGAAAACGAAATATTTGTTTTTCCCGCTTTGGCTTTTTTAGTGGTAATTACAACCACCCCATTGGCAGCACGTGCTCCGTAAATCGAGGAAGCTGCTGCATCTTTTAAAACAGTAATGGTTTCAATATCTTCTAAATTCAGGTTGGGCACATTTTCGTCAAGATTAGAAAACGGGGTTAATTTTGTATTCTCAACCGGGAATCCATCAATAACATATAGCGGAGTTGTTGTTCCTGTCATAGTAGTAGTTCCACGAATTTTACCATCCTGATACCCTACAATACGACCTTCTAAAATTGAGTTTAAACTGCTTAAACGCTGTTCCTGAAAATCCTTTGCTTTTAAACTTGAATAAGCTCCTGTTGCTTTTTCTGCCGTAATATTCTGATATCCAGTAGTCAAAATCACTCCTTCTAATTCCTGAACATCTTCTTTCAGTACAACATTGATAACGCTTCTTCCTGCTACTTTTATTTCCTGTCTTACGTATCCTAAATAAGCAAAAGCCAAAGTGGTTTCGCTTCCCACAGTTATAATTTGATAGTCACCGTTAAAATCAGTCTGAACACCTCTTCCGGAACCATTATCCGAAATTGCTGCACCTACTAATGGCATTCCTTTTTCATCTGTAACTCTACCTTTTACTATGAAATCCTGCACTTCTTTTACCGGCGCAGGTTTCTCAACCGGTGCTTTTTTAGGGGTTAAAACAATATGGGATCCGCTCACTTTAAAATCGGTTCCTGAATCCTTAAAAATGGTATTCAGTATCGTTTCAATAGAAGCATTAGTTAAATTAACATCTATTTTGCGGTCTAAATCTACCGATCTTACGTTATATACAAATCTGTAATCACTGGTATATTCGAGCTTTTCAATTGCTTTTCCAACTGTCATGTTGTTGGCACTGAAAGAAAGTCTGGCCTTTTGAGAATAGGTCACACCTGCCTGCATAACAGATAAAGTGGTTAATAATAATAATGTCGTCAATTTCATCTTCAAATCGAATTTCAAAAAAGGCTTGTCAAACCTGATTTTGTTCAATAGTTTTTTCATACTTTTAAAATGTTTTTTAGTGTGATTGGTTAATTACTGATCGCATCTTATTTGCCGGGAAATGTTGGCGCATTTTCCGGTTTTTTTTAGATAACAATCCTTCGGTTTGGATTTTTGTTACATAGGCGTGAAAATTGTTTATTGCTATTTTTTATTGTTATTTTTATTATCATTGACTTTTGACATTGCCATTGCTTTTTGATATTGAATTTTGATATTGTAATTGTTATTTAATAGTGATCTTATCTCTGTCAATAGTATAATCAATCGCATAACTGTCGCTGAAATATTTCAGAACAACTTCAATCGGTTCATTATCAAAGCGCGCATTGAAAATTTCTCTCCCCAACTCTTTATTTCTGTTGATAAAAGTCACATTATATCTGCGTTCGAGTTTTTTGATAATATCAGCAAATGAATCATTTTTAAATACTAAGCTTCCTTTTACCCAGGCGGTGTAATAATCTGTATTCACCTCATCAATTCTAATTACAGACTGTCCTTTTATATTTGAACCCCTCGAACCCGGTTTTAAATACACCTGATTTTCATTTGTTTTCTGACCTTTATAAAGCGAAACTTTTCCCTCAACTAATACAACATTGGTACTGGCATTATCCATATACGTATCTACATTAAATCGGGTTCCCAATACCTCAACGCTGACTTCCTGAGCATCTACCGTAAACGGATGTGACTTATCTTTTGCAACTTCAAAATAAGCTTCGCCCGTTAAAAATACCTGCCTTCCCTGATTTTTCAGAAACTGAACCGGATATTTCAATGAAGTTCCGGCGTTCAGATGTACAATGGTTCCGTCTGATAATTGTATCTCAAATTTTTTACCGTACGGAATCTTAATCGAATTGTAAATCAATTTACCATCAGCATAAGCTTTATTATAAACCAGCCTGTTTTTTTCCTGTCTTCCAATGATGTTTCCGTCTTTATCAGTCAGATTTCGGGTATCAGCGGTATCAATTTCTTCTTCCGAATTATTATCCAGCTGTAAAACAATTTCATCCTCCCTCGGAATAACTACATTTTGTTTTGATGTCGAGTTATTCGAATTTTTATAAAAATAAAATCCGCCTAAAGCGATAATCAAAATCGCCGCATATTTATAATAAGAAGAAAATCTTCTCTTATAAAAAACACTATTTTCTTTCTGAATTCTTTCTGCCAGCTGTTTTCTTACTTCAGTTGAATCAAAATTATTCATAGCCGTATCAATTGCATAATTGGTTTTTACAAAATCCTTAAACACAATTTGGTTTTCTTCATCCTTTAACCATTCTGTCAGCATTTCAATTTCATCCTGACTGGCCTGATTGGTGATAAATTTCACCATTAATCGTTCTGACTTTTTTACTGTCATTGCATCTTTTTTTAATATTATTACGAAGCCAAAAAGCAAAACCCTAACAATTTGATAAAGTTTTTTTGATTTTAGTGATTTTTTTATTTTTCACAAGTGTTTTCCTTCACAAAACTATATAAATTTGATAGAATTAAAGAAGTAAAAGCTTTATCTTTGCGTTTTATCACTTTTCTATTTGTAATAAAATTCAAATAGAAAACAGAAAAAGTGAGGCTTTTTTACGAAATGCACCTCAAAATGTAAACATGAAAAATTATAAATCTATATATTTGTTACTATGAAAACTGATGATTACAACGAAAACGAGATACTAATTGAATCTCTGAGAAACGGAGACGAAAGGGCTTATACTTTTCTAATTGACAACTATCATCATAAACTTTGTGTTTACGCCAACAGCCTGGTAAAAAACATTTACAGCGCAGAAGACATTGTTCAAAATGTATTTATAAAAGTGTGGGAACAGCGCATACGATTAAAATCAGACCATTCCATCAAAAGCTTTCTTTATAAATTGGTTTATAATGAATTCATTGATTTATACCGAAAAAACCAATCGCTGTTTTCTCTTGAAAAAACTTATTACGATGCTTTAAATTCAGTTGTTCTTGAAGATGACTCCGAATCATTTCAGCGTGTATTAAAGGTAGTAAATAAAGAGATAGAAAGTTTGCCTCCTAAATGCAAAGAAGTTTTTATTTTGAGTAAAAAGGAAGGTTTAACCAATATTGAAATTGCTGAACATCTTGATGTGTCAATCAAAACGGTTGAAGCGCAGATTACAAAGGCATTTTCAATTCTGCGTTCATCACTTGAAGAAAAGGTTAAAACAGTTTTGCTTTTGCTTTTCGGAAAAAAGAAAAAACTACGGTTGAACTAAAAATCGAATATCTTTTAACACAATTAGTTTTTAATGATGATTTTTCGTCAGTTCGAGTAATCCTGATTTTTCATCGGGATTGTATCGAGAACAGAAAAATTATTATCAAAAACGGTTCTCGATACATTTTTTGTTCCGTTTCTCTACACAAAAAACACTCGAACTGACGTTTTGAATAATTACACCTCTCAGCTTATCCTTTATTGAAAAAGTAATTTAATCCTTTTCTGGTTTCGGGTAAAATTTAGAAATTCCTGCTTATCTTTAATCTTTGGAAATATTAAATTGTCATAAAAATCGAGATATGAGTACTCCCAATACCATTAGAAAAGTAGCTATTGTAGGTTATAACCGAATTCCGTTTGCAAGAGCCAATACAGCCTATGCCGAAGTTGGAAATCAGCAAATGATGACCGCGGCCTTAAACGGGCTTATTGATAAATACAATTTAAGCGGGCAGCTATTAGGCGAAGTAGTTGGCGGTGCAGTTATCAAACATACATATGACAGCAATCTGATGAGGGAATGTGTCATGAAAACAACTCTCGATCCTGCTACTCCCGCCTGCGATTTACAGCAAGCCTGCGACACAGGAATTGAAAGTGCCATTTATATTGCCAATAAAATTGCTTTGGGACAAATTGAATCCGGTATTGCCGGAGGTGTCGATTCTATTAGTGATATGCCAATTGCCGTGAGCGAAAAACTACGGAAAATTTTACTGAACGCCAGAAAAGCGAAATCATTAGGCGAAAAAATCAAATTATTTTTAAAACTCCGACCAAAAGATTTAGCTCCATTGGTTCCCCGAAATGAAGAATCCCAAACCGGACTTTCGATGGGCGGACATACAGAAATAACTGCAAAATATTATAAAATATCCCGGGAAGATCAGGATAATCTGGCTCTTAAAAGTCATTTGAATATGGCAAAAGCCTATGATGAAGGCTTTTTTGATGATATGATTACTCCGTTTAACGGACTCGAAAAAGACAATAACCTGAGGAAAGACAGCACTATTGAAAAATTAGCCAAATTAAATCCTGCCTTTGATAAAGTAAACGGAACTTTAACGGCTGGAAACTCAACTCCTCTTACAGATGGCGCTTCCTGTATTCTTTTAGCCACCGAAGAATGGGCTAAAGAACGCGGACTTCCAATTTTAGCTTATATAACTTTTGCCGAAGTAGCTGCGATTGAATACGTAAAAAACCAGCAAAACCTTTTATTAGCTCCATTATTTGCAGCCAGCAGAATGCTCGAAAAATCCGGATTGACTTTACAGGATTTTGACTATTATGAAATTCACGAAGCTTTTGCAGCACAGGTTTTAGCCACCCTGAAAATTTGGGAAAGCCCGGAACTCAGCAAAAAAATAGGCTTGAAAAAAGCATTAGGACCTATTGACCGTGAAAAACTAAATGTAAAAGGAAGCAGTCTTGCGGCAGCACATCCGTTTGCAGCAACCGGAGGCCGGATTATTGGTGTTATGGCAAAATTATTAAACGAAAAAGGATCCGGAAGAGGCTTTATTTCAATTTGTGCGGCAGGCGGACAGGGAATTACAATGATTATTGAAAAATGAAATGTCAGTTTTCATGTTTAAGTAATACTTCTCTTAAGCTTTTAAAAAAAGATAAAAATGATTTTGCTTCCGTTTTAAAATAAGATACCTATCTTTGCAACCTAGTTGCATTATTTGCTGAAGATTTCCAAATCCAGAATGAATAAAAAGAAATTTTTAATAATTAATCTTTTCATGTCTTTAACGGTATTGTTCGCAATGCTTTTTCAGACCATTCACTCTTATGAGCATATTTATACACAGATTCACGAGAAACAATGCGATCATAAATATTCTCCCAACGAAAAACAAATCACGCATAGCCATGCTGTAGATACTAATTGCCCTGTCTGCCATTTTACATTCAGCACTTTCGTTTCAAATTCGTTTCATACTTTTTCATTTCATACACCAAACGTTGTAACTTCAACTGTATTCTTCTTTTACAATAAAGTTACTTCAACATTTTTCAAAGGCAGCCTGTTTGCTTTAAGAGCGCCTCCTGCTCTGTTTTAGTTTACCGGATTCTTATTTTTTAAATCTTGAAAATCATTCTTTTTGTTTCTGACAAAAGGTAATGTCTGTTATTTCAGATATTGATCTGATGAAATCTATTTTGGCGAATAGAATTCATCAGCAAATTTGATTAATCTCTTTATTTTCAAGCTTAAATAAAATCGCTTTCTCAGTAAACTCTTCACCTTACATTTTATTAAGTAGTTCTGGTTGTTCTATCATAACAACCGGAAACAGCTATATATGTTTTAAAAACAAATAATTTCCAAATCCATACATTATGCTCACAGCAGTAAACCTGACTAAAAAATACGGTGACCAAATTGCTTTAAATGCTCTGAATTTAACAATCAATAAAGGCGAAATTTTTGCCCTTTTAGGACAAAACGGTGCCGGAAAAACTACTACCATAAACCTGTTTCTCGGATTTATAAAACCTTCCCAAGGCGAGATTAAAATAAATAATGTTTCGGTTGTTACCGATGCTGATAAAACCAAAAAAGATGTGGCTTACATTCCTGAAACGGTCATGCTATACCCAAATCTTACGGGGCTGGAAAACCTGAAATTCTTTTCTTCCCTTGCCGGATTTAAATACTCAATCGGAGAGCTGACATATTTTTTAACCAAAGCCGGTTTACAAATCACGGCCCACGACCAAAATCTGGGAGGTTATTCAAAAGGAATGCGTCAAAAAGTAGGGATTGCCATTGCCATTGCCAAGAAAGCAAAAGTGCTTTTACTTGATGAGCCAACAAGCGGTCTTGATCCTAAAGCTTCCAATGAATTTTCGCAGATTTTAAAAGAACTTTCAGCAGACGGAACTGCAATTTTAATGGCAACACACGATATTTTCAGAGCAAGGGAAGTCGCAACACACATTGGTATTATGAAACAGGGAAATCTGGTTACGATTATAGAAGCCGAAAAAATATCCGCAAACGAACTTGAAGATTTGTACTTACAAACTGTTTAAAAAGGAAAGATTTTCCATCTAAAAAATGAAACATTTATTTTTAAGTGCCGTATTATTTCTAATAGGCATACAAACCGTACTATCCCAAACCATAAACGAAAAAGTCAGTGACAGCATCGCTAAAGATTCAATAGAAATGACAGCGAAGAGAAATGAACTGCAAACCGTTGAAATCATTGGTCGTTCTACAAAAAAATATTACAGCGACTATTCTTTTGCAGCGACAAAAACGGCAGCATTAAATAAGGATATTCCGCAATCTATTTCAACTGTAACCAAAGAATTAATTGCAGACAAAGCAGCTATTTACCTAGCCGATGCGGTAAAAATGACCAGTGGTGTTATTCCGGCGAGTTATTACAATCAGTATACGATTCGCGGAATCAGTCAGAACGAGGAAGGCCAGATCATTAACGGAATGCGGACACGCCAATATTATTTTTTACAGCCACTTACTACTAATGTTGAACGTGTGGAAGTTATAAAAGGTCCTTCGAGCGCTACATTCTCTTCTGTAGATCCGGGCGGAAGTATCAATATGGTGACAAAAAAACCTTTGGCAACAGAACATAAAGAAGTCGGCATGAGTGTTGGAAGTTTCAGTACATTACGCGGAACTCTGGATTTTACCGGACCTGTAAACGAATCCAAAACATTATTGTATCGGGTAAACGGTGCGTATCAGGAAGCCAAATCGTTTCGTGATCTGGTAAATAATAAATCCTTTCTGATTTCACCATCCTTCAGTTATATTCCGAATGAAAAAACGGCTATCAATACCGAATTGATCCTAAGTGACATGAAGGGAATTCTGGACAGAGGACAGCCCATTTTTGGTGCCGTTGCCGGAGTGACAGATTTGAATAAAACCCCAATAAGTCTGAATCTTGGTGCTCCGGGTGATTTTTTCAGGTCGAAAGAAATGATTCTGATGACGAATTTCGCACATAAATTCAATTCTAAAATTAGTTTCAATGCTTCGTACATGAAACAAACCTGGACAGAAGATCTTCAGGAACACCGCACAACCAATGCCTTTGCTGTTGACATGAACAACCAGCCCGTAACAAGCCTGGCCATGATGCAGTTTGTACAACGCCAACAAAATTGGGACATTGATAACTTAAGTGCTTACTTAAATTTCGACTTAAAAACCGGAAAACTGAACCATAAATTATTGACCGGTTACGATTTAAGCAGCTGGAACAAAAACATAGGCGGTGGACAAAATGCCGCCAGAGGTTATCTGCTAAATGACGAAACGGTAGCAGGTTCTTTTGTACCGGCAAATGCTTCAAATTATCAGACAGTTACTATCGATGGAATTGTTATGCCAAAGCCAAATGTAACTTATTTTAATTTGAACAATCCAAAATATACCGTTACAAGTCCTGAAGATTATACGTTGAATGTCAGAACTGCTTTGCCCTCAGCATTGACCACTACGAATTCCATTTATATTCAGGATCAGATTCAGTGGGCAAAATTTACCTTTCTGTTGGGCTTAAGAAACGAATGGTTTAAAGACATTACCAATTATAAAACCAACAATGAACTGACCGTAAAAAAATCGGCTTTGCTGCCAAGAGTTGGGGTAACGTATGCCGTAAACAATTCGATTAACGTGTATACCACTTATCTTGAAGGCTATCAGCCACAATCAAATACGGTAAGCTTAATGCCTCAAACCGGAAGTTTGCCGGCGGGAAGCCAGTTTGATCCGCTGAAAAGTAATTTGAAAGAAGTGGGAATCAAAGCTACTTTCCTGAATAATTCAATGAGTTTTAATGCTGCTGTTTACGAAATCAACCAGCGTAATATACTGATGAATGCGAATGATCCTGTAAACCCAGATTTACTGGTAACAAGGGGTGGAGAAAGAAGCCGTGGTTTTGAATGCGATCTGGCGGGTTTCATTATTCCGGACTGGCAAATTAATGCTTCTTACAGTTATATTGATGCTGAAATTACTAATGATCGTGATGCTTCTTTGATTGGTGCCAGAAAACAAAATACACCAAAAAACAGCGCTAACTTATGGACACGTTATAATTTCAGATCTGATTCTGCTCTGGATAATTTCGGGATTGGTTTTGGAATACAGTACCAAAGCAGCAAAATTCCGTGGTTTACGAGAGATTTTACAATTCCGGATTTTACCATTTTTGATGCTGCTTTATATTACAAACCTAATAAAAGTAATATGCAGATTGCCCTGAATGCCGGCAATGTTTTTAATCGAACGTATTGGCTTGGAGCACAAAACTATCTTCGTTTATTTCCCGGTGCGCCACGAAATGCGACGCTTACCGTAACTTATAAATTTTAATGAAGCATGTCTTTACACGTAGAAATTTTAATTGCAAAACATTTAAAAAATTCAGCTTTTAAAAACGGAGCTGTATTTATAATTACTTTTTTTATTGGTATTTTACTGATTTACGCGGTTTTATCAGGCTGGAAAAACTATACCAATCAAAATGAAGCCAGCGAAAAATACCAGCATGAATCGCGCGAAGACTGGCTGAATAATCCGGATAAGAATCCACACCGAATGGCGCATTATGGAAATTTTGCTTTTCGAAAAAGTACCTCTCTGAGTGTTTTTGAATTTGGAATGGAACCGTTTTTTGGGAATGCCATTTTCCTGGAAGCCCATAAACAAAATACAGCCAATTTTTCTGAAGCCGGATTCTCCAACAGCATGCTCCGTTTTGGAGAAATCAGTACCGCTATGGTTTTACAGATTTTATTACCGTTATTGATTTTTTTCCTTGGATTTAATTCGGTCGCAGCCGAAAGGGAAAACGGGACACTAAAACTGCTTTTGAGTCAGGGAATCAGCTGGAAACAGCTTTTATCAGGCAAAATACTCGGAATTGCATCTGTCGTTATGATGCTGTTTATTCCGGTAGTTCTTGTTTTGGTTTTCATCTTGTTATTGCTTCAGAACTTTGCCGTTACACTTGACGAAACCCTCAAAATGATCTTTTTTATTGGGTTTCATTTTCTATATCTAATGTTTTTTTGCGCCATTGCCGTTTTGATTTCTGCTTCTTGCAAAACTTCAAAAAAAGCGTTGGTTTCATTAATTGGGATTTGGTTGGTTTTCACAATTCTTTTACCGAGAACAACGCAGGCAATTGGCGCTTATATTTACGAAGCACCTTCGAAAATCCAGTTCAACAGCGATATCGAAAAAGATATTTTGAAACAAGGCGACAGTCACAATCCGAATGATCCGCATTACAAGGCAATAAAGGATTCTTTACTGGCGGTTCACAAAGTCGATTCGGTTCAGAAACTCCCTTTTAATTATTCGGGTTTTATTATGACCGAAGGTGAGAAAATCAGTTCGAATATTTACAACAAACATTTAGAAAGCCTGCTTCATGTGTACGAAAAGCAAAACAGTTTTTCAAAAGCAGTATCGCTTTTAAATCCGTATATCGCGATGAAAAACCTGTCGATGGCGTTGTCAAATACCGATTATGATTCGTACATCGATTTCCAGAAACAAGCTGAAACGTACCGCTATGATATGGCGCAAAAAATGAATGCGTTACAAATCAAATACATCAGCAACAAAAAAGACAAACCGGCTGTAATCGACAAAGACCATTGGGCAGAAGTGCAGGAATTTCATTATGAGCCAAAAGGAGTTTTGAGCGTTTTAAAAAACGAAATGGTCTCTGTTATTTCACTTTTTCTCTGGATCATTTTGTTATTTATTTTAATCCGATTCGCATCCAAAAAACTTAAAGCCATTTAATATGTTAGCATTAGTATTCAAAAATTTCATCCGCTCTAAGGGAACAAAAGTTGGATTATTGTTTCTCCTGATTATCGGATTCATAAGTCTTTTAATTGGACAGCAATTCCAGCAAAAGCAGCATAAAAACATTATCGAAGCGACAGTTTATCAAAAAGAACACATTGCCAGAAACGCTTCTTTTCACAAAGACGAAATGGGACTTTTGCTTTATTATGTAAAATTTTCACTTGTCAACAAAACATTTCCTCTCAACAGTCTGGCGATTGGGCAGCGGGATGTCAATCCGTCGATTCAGAGTGTTACAATCAGAGGTTTGGAAGGGCAGAAATACGATTCGGAACTCAATAATCCAAGTAATCTTTTGTTGGGAAATCTTGATTTTAGTTTTGTACTTATTTATCTTTTTCCGCTTCTTATTATTGCTTTTACCTATAATATTGTTTCAGAAGAAAAAGAATCCGGAACCTGGAAAATTGTAGCCACACAAAGCGACAATACTTTTTTATACATTCTCAAATTATTTTATATCCGGATTTTAAGCTTGCTTGCATTAGTAACAATTATCCTCATTATTGCCGTCATACTTTTGAATATACCATTTGACAATTCACTTCTCACTTTTTACATCATCAGTATTTTGTACATTCTTTTTTGGTTTACTGTTTGCTTTTTTATGGTTTCGCTTCAAAAAGATTCAAATTTTAATGCTGTAATCTTATTGACGGTCTGGCTGTTTCTGATTATTATTCTTCCGGCGGCCATTAACACTTACATTGTAAACAAATATCCGGTTCCTGAAGCATTAGAACTAACACTGAAACAACGAAATGCCTACCACGAAAAATGGGATATGGATAAAAAAACGACAATGAATAAATTCTACAGTCATTATCCACAGTTCAAAAGTTATGTTTTACCTGATGAAGAATTCAGCTGGCTTTGGTATTACGCGATGCAGCAAATGGGCGATGACGAATCGGCAAAACAGTCTCTGGAATTACAAACTAAATTAAAACAACGCAATCAGACGAGCCAGTCAATCGCACAATTTATTCCGACTTTGCATACCCAAATTCTACTGAATGAAATTGCAAAATCAGATTTGGAAAACCAGCTTTTATTTATGCAGAAAACAACAGCATTTCATGAAAAAATGAGGCTGTATTTTTATCCTAAAATCTTTGATAATGCACCTGTAGCCAAAGAAAATTGGTCTGAATTTGAGGTTGAAACTTTTGAAGACAAGTCTCAAACAAACCTGATAAAAAGTTTGCTTCCTTTAGTGATTTTCAACATCATTTTTATTGGGTTGGGCTGGATGAATTTCAGGAAAAATCAACAGATAATTTAAGGATAAATGTTAATTTAGAGTGACTTTGAAAGCAAATCATACTTTCAAAGTCTCTTTAAATCACAAAAAATGAAAAGAATATTTTTTATAAGTCTGATTATAATTGCTATTTACACTTTTAAACAATTGGTCTATAAACCTTATGCATGGAAAAAAGCAATGAATACTCCAGAACATAAATTACAATTAGGAAGTTTTATATTCAGCAAACAAAGAGGCCACAATGGCAGTCAAAGCTTTGAAAACAAATATTTTATTTTCAAAGTGACTGAAATAAATTGTGATTACGTAAGGCTTTCTGTAATTAGGCAATTATCTCAAAAAGATAAACTTCTGCAATCTGATTTTTCGACTACGAAAGATTTATTCAAGGATTTAAAACAAACCATTCATAATATTCAAATTACTGCGATACTTTCAGAAGATTTATATAAAGGCGGTTCCTCTTTTACAATAAATGATTCTTTATTAGATAAATATCCTGCTTTAGAAAAATCAAGATATTATTATGAAGATATTCCAAAAGACAGAAAAAATATCATCCTGACAACAGATGCAAATAATCTGAGCAACTACTTTAATATGATTTATTCGAAAAACGAAATTATTAAAAATGGAAGACTCGTACCTTATACCTTAAAAGACAATAACGAAGTTCAATTATCTGAACAATTATCTGAAAGTATAGATTTGATTTTGAATTGAAGAATTTTATATAAAAATGATTTAATCTACACTGCCAAGCTGTCTGATTTAAGAATATAATTAAAAACAAAGACCTGTTTTAGTTAGCTGCTTTACAAACGCTACGATTTATTTTTAGTCTTAGCACTAAAGGAAAAATCTGATAAAGAATCAGAAAAAATTAATTTTGTGGTAAACAAACAACTGAAAAGTTAGATTTTTCAGTTATTTGTTTAAAGTTATTTTTCTTAAATCAGAAACTGGCATGAAGTATTCTAAAGGTTATTATTTTAAAAACTCAAGAGTCCCATCTGTCAAATTATAAAAAACACCAACGATTTTTATCTCTCCTTTATCTTCCATTTCTTTAAGAATAGGACTCTTTTTACGAATTTGCTCTATAGTATAAGTCACGTTGTTTTCTGAAACGTATTTTACAAATTCATCATTTTTAGAGGTTTTCTTACCTTTAAAATCCTGACTCATCAGTACAGCAGGTTTTATTTTTGAAAGCATAGCTGTAATATTTCCAAGTTTCACATCATCAATTGCTCCTTTTATAGCTCCACAATGCTGGTGTCCCATTACTAAAATAAGTTTTGCACCCGATACCTTGCAGGCAAATTCCAAACTTCCTAATAGATCTTCGTTTACAAAATTCCCTGCTACTCGTCCCACAAAAATATCACCCAAACCCTGATCAAAGACATCTTCGACTGGTACTCGGCTATCGACACAACTTAATACAACTGCTTTTGGAAACTGACCCGGTGCCGATTTTCTGGCTTGTTTACTATGATCACGAACCGTAGTAGTACCGCTTTGAAAACGTTTATTTCCTTCTACAAATTCCTGTAAAATTCCGTCAGGAGTAAGTCTTATCTGCTCTTCCTTAGTCATTACATGAGAAACCACAGGCTTTAAATCTTGTTCCGGAGTAGATTTTTCTGTTTTTGCTCCATTGTTGCAAGAGACAAAAAGCATTGCTGCGTACAACATTGCTACTGCTTTAAGTTGATTGTTCATTTTTTATTTTAATTAAATCTGCCTACTTTGTAAAACGGTGTTCAGCATTTCCGTTTATTATTCTTTGAATGCTTACATAAAACAAGAAAAAAGGCTATTTCCCTACCTGGAAATAGCCTCTTAAATTTAAATTTTACTCTTAACTGTATTATCAATCCTCCAAGTCACTGACATTGTGAATTCAAACAATAGGAATTAGTAAAATAAAATCTAATACTTTAGATATTTCTATGAAGAATTGTTTGTAAAACCTTCATGAGTCCTTCTGACTTACCCTAAAACAAAAAAAGACCGCAAATGCAGTCTTTAATTTTGATTGTGTCCCCATTGATTAAGCCCTAAACAAAGCAAACTTATTATAATCGTACAAAACCTTATCGTAAGGAACCAATAATGTTTCAATTTTTTCAGACGATTCTTCAAAAGTAATCCCATTGTGTTTTCTGAACAAATAAATCTCTCTCAGGCAATTAGACAAACTCTGATGAATTTCAGAAGTAAACAATGGTAATTGATTATCTCCTACCAATAAATCAATCTGATAGTTGGAACTGCTTTTTGAAAGGTTATTACCAATTATCCTGATAGTGAATTTAGTGCTTTTTCCGTGTTGTTTTCCCTGATAATGTATTACCATGATTTTAGTATTAAGGTTAGAATTTATTTTATAGTTAGCTTAAATTGCTTTTTAATTGAATATTTAAAGTTATGAAAAAAAAGCAAAAAGCTACATTACCTAATATTAAATTATATTTTTTTTGGCATAAAAAAACCGCAATTAATTACGGTTTTTTCACAATTAACTAAATAGATTAATCAACTTTTTTCACGAGTAAAATTCATTCATAAGCACGATTAATTAACGGTAATATTGGTAATATCTTTTTCTTCAGTTACATCCAGCAAAAAAGGATTTCCATTTTCATCCAGCATGGTCATATTTAAAGCATCCAGCAAAGTGAGCTTTTTTGAAACTGACCCTTTAAATTTATTATACGAAAGATTCATTTCGGATAAATTTTGAAGGTTTTGAAGTTCTTTCGGAATTTCACCTTCAAAATTATTATCAAATAAGCTGAGGTTTACTAAAGAATTGAAATTCTCTATTTTATGACTCAGACTACCTGAGAATTTATTATTATTCAAAAGCAGGATTTTCAAATTTGGAATTTCATATACTGACTCCGGTAAATTTCCTTTTATTTCATTATTAAAAAGTGCAAGAGTTTGCAAGTGCCGTAAATCTCCAATAGCGGATGGTAATTCCCCTTTTAAGTTATTATCTGCCAAATTAAGTCCGACAACCTGACCATTATTGATTTCAACACCAAACCAGGTAGAAACTGAGGATGTTAAATCCCATTTTATTTTCCAATCCCTTCCATTTGTTGCCTGATATATTTTAATCAGGGCATCTTTCTCCTTATCAGAAACCGTATCTGCAAAAACTGAATTTGATAAAGCAAAAAGTAAAAGCAAAAAGTACAATTTTCGCATAGATTGGGGCATCAATGTTTGCTGCAAAATTATGTGATTTAAAACTTCAGTACAAGTAATGTCGATAAAGTGTTAATAAGTAAAAAGCTTCGTTTTCATAGTCCAAATAAAAATATCTTTTACGCTGAATTTTTAATTAAATTTGAGCAACTAATTATAAAAACCTTATTTTATGGAAATTAACTTTATTACATTTCTGGCAGCTGCTGTTGTTACACTTGTAACCGGCTTTATCTGGTACAATCCAAAAGTATTCGGAACCATCTGGATGAGAGAAAATAATTTTACACAAGAAGATCTCAGAAAAGGCAATATGCTCAAAATATTTGGATTCACTTACATCTTTTCCGTAATGATTTCTATGGCTCTAATGTCATTCACGATTCACCAGTCGGGTGCATTGGGAATGATTGGAGGACCACCTATGATAGAAAGTGCCAAACCTTCATTTCACGCTTTTATGGCGGATTACGGAACTGCCTACAGAACATTTAAACATGGCGCGCTTCATGGCTTTATGGCCGGTTTATTTTTTGTTTTCCCAGTTATTGGAATTAATGGTTTATTCGAAAGAAAATCATGGAAATACATCTTTGTACATGCGGGATACTGGATGCTTACACTTACTATTATAGGTGGAATTGTCTGCGCATACGCCTAATAAAAACATAAAAATAAATCCGTTTGAAAATTGAACTCAAACGGATTTTTCTTAATAATAACTTAAAGCAAATTGGTTATTGCAAATATTATCTAATTTTGAAGAAATTAGCTTACACTCTTGAATACAAACTATTCTTTCCAAATATTTAAAAACACGTCCCTGCTGCCCTTAGAATGGAACTCGCTGGCTTCAGAAAACATTTTTTTGACACGGGAATATCTCAAAGTACTGGAAAATTCCTGTCCGGTAAATATGACCTGTCATTTCATCGGATTTTTTGAAGAAAAAAAACTTATCGGGATTGCGCTGACTCAATTTTTATTTGCAGAAAAACTGGAATCATTTGGAGAACGCGATAAATGCTTGAAAACTTCTGTCCGCAATTTTGCCCTTAAAAATTTTGCTTCGCATGTGTTATTCGTAGGCAACAATATGCTCACGGGGCAAAATGCTTTTGCTTTTGCTCAAAACATAAAACAAGCAAAAGCCATTAAAACACTTCATAAAGCGATTAGTCAGCTTAAAAAGGATTTAAAAGCAAGTGGAAAAAAAGTACATATCACGAGTATAAAAGATTTTACTGCCAAAGAAGTTGAGCCTTTACAAGCAGAATTCAAAAACAATTATACGTTTTCGACCCAGCCCAATATGATTTTTGAAATCAATAAAAACTGGAAATCAGAACAGGATTATATTGATGCTTTATCCAAAAAATACCGCGACCAGTACAAACGTGCCAGAAAAAAAGCAGAAGGAATCGTAAAACAAAAAATGTCCTTATCTGACATTCGAAAATATGAAGATGTTATTTACGACCTCTATTTTCATGTGGCAAAAAATGCTCCTTTCAATACTTTTTTTCTCGCTAGAAATCATTTTAGCTTTTTTAAGGAAATCATGAAAGATGACTTTCTCCTTTATGGTTATTTTTTAGACGAAAAGTTAATCGGTTTCAATACCCTTATAAAAAATAGTGACACAATGGACACTTATTTTTTAGGCTATGACGAAAGTATACAGCGTGAAAAAATGCTATATCTTAACATGTTATACGACATGATTGCATACTCCATCAAAAAAGGATTTAAGGAAATTGTTTTTGCCAGAACCGCTCTTGAAATTAAAAGTTCAGTAGGTGCTAAACCGATAAAAATGTATGGACTCATTACGCATAGCAATGCTTTAATCAATCACAATATTGCGCGATTTTTTAATTATCTGGAACCAAAAACAGATTGGCAGGAACGAAATCCTTTTAAATAATATCTTTTACGGAATAGCAATTTTCATTTGTTTGTACAGAATATGGATTTCCAATGACTTCTGCGCTCCACAGTATTCACCATCGATCTGAAAACTCACCGGATAATCCGTTTCTATAGTCGCCTGATCTGTAGAGATAATAACCACATCCTCAGAATCGATCGGCATGTTACCGGTAATTATCTTTCCGATAAGGAACAAATCAAGGTTTTTCAGGATGACCAATTCAAATTTACCGTCGTTCATAGCTCCATTGGGATTGATGGTTACACCTGTCCCATACTTTTGAGAATTAGCAATAACAATCATTCTTGCTGTATGTTCAACTGTTTTTTTATTTGCTTTAATAGTCGCAACAAATGGTTCGTTGGACTCTGTCAAGGTCGTAAACGCCTGCAAAGCATAACCCCAAAAACCACGTACATCGCTTTCTTCATAATTTTTAACGAGGTCAGCATTTAATCCTAAATCGCTTAAATGAATACTTTTTTTACCGTTTATACAAATCATATCCATTTCGATATAATGGTTCAAAAAGGCAATTTTAAGGTTCTCTTCAATTGTTGATGGCAGGTTTAAATCAACAGAAAGTCCGTTAGCAGAACCGGCAGGCAAAATACCAATAATAACATCGTGCTCTTCCATTGCTTCGGCTACCATCTTAATAGTTCCGTCACCTCCGGCTACTACAATTCGTTCCGGATTGTACTGATCATACAAGGCTTGTATTTTTTTCGCATCATTTTTTCCGGTAGTTTCATATACCTCTAAATCAAAATTATTTGTAGTCGCAAACTCCTGTACCGCCTCGATCAAATCAGATTTATCAAGGTCTCCTGAAATAGGGTTTACAACGAATATGATATTCTTTTTCAAAATTTTCTATTTAAAAACCAATTAAAATAATTAAATTACAGTTACATAAATATACGCAATTAATGAAACCAATTTTACAATTATATCGGGGTTATGCCAATGAACAGGAATTAATTGTAATGGGGCATGTTTTTAAGAGAACGTACAAGTATGATTTTCAGAAGAAAAACTTAAAAAATGCACGCTCAATTATTAATCAGTTCAGGATAAAAACGATTCAAAATTTTGATATTTACCTGAAATTTGGTGAAAAAGAAATCCATACCAAAACTTTAGACGATGGTTATTTCAAGTTTTGTATTCCGCTTGAAAAGGAATTTAATTTTGGATGGATGGAATATGAAGTCAGCATTAAATACAAATCAGAAAAGATTTCCTGCAAAGGTAGTTTTATAAGACCTCATGATGGAAACCTTGGAATCATATCTGATATCGATGATACTTTTTTGATTTCGCATACAAAAAACATCTTTAGGAAAATTTATATTCTATTATTTAAAAATGTAAATGACCGAAAAGTGTTTAAAGATGTTGTTCCGCATTATCAGGCTTTAAGTTCCGCTGGAAGAAATAATAAGGACGAACAGAATGCTTTTTTTTATATCTCAAGCAGCGAATGGAATTTATACCGGTTTATTGTAAAATTTACCAAAATACATCAGTTGCCCAGAGCCGTCATTTTATTGAAGGATATTAAAAGAGGCATTACCGATTTTTTCATGAGCGGACGTGGTGACCACAATCATAAATTTGACAAAATAAAACATGTATTGGAGTTCTATCCGAATCTCAAATATGTATTGTTGGGAGATGATTCACAACATGACCCGTTTCTGTATGAGCAAATCTGCAAAATATTTCCGGTTACGGTAATTGCCGTTTATATCAGACAAACCGGTAAAAGTCAAAAATCGGAAGTCAAAAAAATCATGAAGAATTTAGAATCGCTTGATGTTTCTGCCTGTTACTTTAAAGAAAGCAGTGAAGCGATTATGCATTCAAAATCTATTGAGATTATTAAATAAAGAATATTAGGTTGAAAAGTTATGAGTTGGAGACCTGAAATATGAAACAATCAAACTTAAAAACCGGAAACTCCTAGCCCAGATTACTTCACTATAATTTTATTTTATTCGGAGTTCAGTGAATTTCATTTGAAGTGAAAAGCCCGGAGCAAAAAGGCCGTATTTCTTGTTGAAAAAAAACGACTGGAAGAAGCTCTTTTTGCAACATTAGAAATACAGCCTCTTTTGTGAGGACTTGAAACGGAAAGCTGGAAATAGCTCCCGAAAAATATTTTAAGCATTAAAATTATCAATCTCTTCCTGAACGATTTCCCAATCCATAAGCAATTGATCTAAATCTGCTTTCTTTTTATTGTATGCGGTAAAAAATGAGGCGTCTTCGATATGTTTATCATAATTTGAAGCCAGCATTTTATCGTCGTGCTGAATGTCTTTTTCTAATTGCTGAATCTGACTTTCGATTTTGCTTAATCTGTTTTGAAGCGTTTTTGTTTTTTTCTGATCTTCGTATGAAACTTTGTTGGTTTCTTTTACCGGAGCTGCTGCTTTTACAACATCTTTTTTCTCGACTTCACGCATGTTTTCGAGATTACGCTGTTCTAAGAAAAAGTTGATATCACCTAAATATTCCTTGATTTTCTGATCTTTGAATTCGTAAACGATATTTGACATTCCCTGAAGAAAATCCCTGTCGTGAGAAACCAGTAAAAGGGTTCCTCCAAATTTTTGTAACGCGGCTTTTAAAACATTCTTAGATTTGATATCTAAGTGGTTCGTAGGCTCATCCATCAGCAATACATTGATTGGCTGAAGAAGCAGTTTACAAAGCGCCAGACGATTACGCTCTCCTCCGGAAAGCACCTTTACTTTTTTCTCTACATCATCTCCACGAAACAGGAAAGAACCGAGCATATCGCGGACTTTCATACGGTTAGTATCGGTTGCTGCATCTTCCATAGTCTGCAGTAAGGTGATTTCACCGTCTAAATATTCCGCTTGATTCTGAGCAAAATATCCTAATTGTACATTATGTCCTAGTTTGATATTTCCCTGGTACTCAAACTCATTTACAAGCGCTTTAATGAAAGTCGATTTTCCTTGTCCGTTCTGGCCGACAAAAGCAATTTTACTTCCGCGTTCAACCAACAAACTAATATCTTTAAGAATCGTTTTATCTCCGTAAGCTTTGGTTACATGTTCGGCTTCTATAACTACTTTTCCTGGTTCTTTTGAAACGGGAAAAGAAATATTCATAACCGAATTATCGTCTTCATCAACTTCAATCCGTTCTACTTTATCCAGTTTTTTAATCAACGACTGCGCCATGGAAGCTTTTGAAGCTTTGGCACGGAACTTCTCGATTAATTTTTCGGTTTCTTCAATTTTTTTCTGCTGATTTTTCTGAGTTGCCAATTGCTTTTCGCGAATTTCGTGACGCAATTCTAAATACTGCGAATACGGCTTATTGAAATCGTATGCTTTTCCTAATGAAATTTCGATAGTACGATTTGTCACATTATCCAAAAACATTTTATCGTGCGAAACGATTACTACAACTCCCGGATAATTACGAAGGAAATTTTCTAACCAAATGATACTTTCGATATCTAAGTGGTTGGTTGGCTCATCCAGCAATAAAACATCATTGGATTGTAATAATAATTTAGCCAGCTCAATACGCATTCTCCATCCCCCTGAAAAGGTTTCGGTCTGGTTATTGAAAACTTCTCTTTTGAACCCAAGACCTAAAAGAATTTTTTCTGTATCCCCTACATAATTGTAACCTCCCAAAAGGTCAAAACGATGGGTATAATCAGATAAATCTTCTATAATCTGGCTGTATTCTTCACTTTCATAATCGGTTCTGGTAACCAATTGATGATTGATTTCTTCCAGTTTTTTTTCTACCACCTTAATTTCAGTAAAAGCTTCATAAGCTTCCTCCAAAACTGTTCTTCCTTGTTCAAAATCAATATCCTGGCGCAAAAAACCCATTCGAATGTCTTTCTCCTGCGAAATAACTCCCGAATCAGGTTTAAAATCTCCTGCAAGCATTTTTAACATGGTGGATTTACCCGCTCCGTTTTTACCAACAAGACCTACGCGGTCTCCTGCACCTAAACGAAAAGTAACTTCTTCAAATAAATAAGTTCCTCCAAAAGAAACTGAAAGATTGTGTATATTAAGCATAATTTGTGACTATCAGTATCAGCAATAAAGATTTAAGCACCTTATTACTTTACTTTTTGAAAGTGCAAAAGTATGACAATTAATTGAAAGTTTTGACTGTCCTTTTGAAAACGAATAACTTGTCATTTTCAGCTTATAAATCACAAAGCTTCAGTTCTAACCATAAAAAAACGGATGGAAATCATTTCAGTTTTCCATCCGTTTCTATTTATCTAAATTTCATTATTCTTCTTTTGATTCAGGTAACAGCACGGATAACAATACCGATATTACAAGAATACCTCCAATAACAATTAGTGAATAAATGGATTCGATGTGATAAAATGGTGCAATAATCATTTTTATACCAATGAAAGAAAGAATAATTGCCAGTCCATATTGCAGTTTACTAAATAAGTGAATAAAGTTATCCAATAAAAAGAACAAAGCTCTTAATCCTAAAATTGCAAAAATATTAGATGTATAAAGGATAAACGGATCGTTTGAAATAGCGAAAATTGCCGGAATAGAATCTACTGCGAATAATAAATCTGTAAATTCAATTACTGCTACTACTACTAAAAGCGGCGTTGCTAATTTTTTTCCGTTTTCGTATGTGAAGAATTTGTCACCATCATATTTATCAGAAACGCTGAAAAACTTTCTAATCAGTTTCGCTCCTCTTGTATTGTTGTAATCTTCTTCGTCATCATCATCGCCTGCAGACCAGGATTTGATTCCTGCATACACAAGGAATAATCCAAAAGCAGTCATGATTAAGTTAATATCGTATTTGAACCCTTCTATACCTGCTAAGCCTAAAAGCTTGTTTAAGTACGTTAGCTCAATTAAGAAAGCCCCTGAGAATATGAAAATCGCACGTAAAACCAATGCTCCGATAATCCCCCAGAATAAAACTTTGTGTTTATTCTCGTTTTGTACATCAAAAAATTTAAAAACCAATATAAAAACAAACAGGTTATCTACAGAAAGTGCTTTTTCAATCCAGTATGCCGACTGAAATTCATAGAATTTTGCTGCACCTGCAAAATGATATACCAAACCACTGAAAATCATGGCTAAACTTATCCAGACCAATGACCAGGTAATCGCTTCTTTATTGGTTACTACGTGACTTTTTTTGTTGAAAATTCCTAAATCCAGCAATAGCATAATAAGTACTGCAACCGCAAAAACGATAACTAAACCGGGATGTTCCGAAAAAATGGGGTGTTGATTCATTTGAAATATTAATTAAGTTAAATTTTAAAATTATGTATTGGCCATCGTTACTACTATCACTCTTCCTCCCTCTTCACTGGAAAGCAGTATTTTTTTCCCGTGAGTAAGCTCCACCATTGTCCCTATTGGAATCTCCTTGTCTTCGGTTAAATCCTTCAGTGAAGTCAGTTTTTGATTGACTAACACCCACTTATCATTAAAAAAAGTAAAATAACCTACAGGCACTTTTTGAAGCTGGGTTAATTTCTCATTTCTGGCAATATTACGATTAACATGCCATTGAAACAAATATTGATCGTTATAAACCATTAATCTGTGATTTTCGGGTTTCCATGTTGTTTCCTGAAACTGATAATACAAATCCAAAACCGGAAGAGTTCCTTTGTGCGGTGTTCCACAGAACGGGCATTTTGGACTGTTTGTATTGTCAAAAACATACCATTTCTGCTCGCAGGAAACGTTGTGGCATTTCTGCATTAGATCGGTTGTTTTTAATAAAGCAATTTCCCATTCTTCTGCATTTGGACGCTGCATCGGATTGTGTAGTCCGTCAATAAAAACTTTATCAAATAAGGTTTTCAAGTACGGCCCTGTAAGTGTATAAGGCAGTTTATCAATATCTGCCCAGGGCAAATCCCATTTAGAAACCTGATTGAGTTTTGGACGGTTCATAGGGTCTGTTGGATGCTCAATAAACATTGCTTTTTCGCCCATCGACAACAAATCATCTTTTTCGGTATCCAGATCGTGTACTTTTCCGCCTTTTAGCGGATGACGGTGAAGCAAAAACATATAAATTAAAACCGGGAGCGCATGTAAGTCGGTTAATCGGCTTGGTAGTTTTCGGTTCGGATCGGCTTTATCAAGATGCTTGGTAGAAAGCACTTCTGGCGCAATAAATTCTGCTGTTCCGATAACTTCTGCCGGAAATAATCCCGGAACTACCAATCCGTCTAGATCGATCATACAAGCTGACTTCTGAATCGGATCTATCAAAACATTGTTATAAGACAAATCAGAATGTGCCAATCCCATTGCATGCATTTTTTTTACGCCGCGGGTTAAGTTAACACAAACCTGAAAATAACTTAGCCAATCCCCTAATTCTGATTTCGCAACACGAAGCGGAAATGCCGGATTTCTGAATTTAGACCCTGCAAACCATTTTCCGTTTTTTTCTTTCCCCTGAATTAAATCACTCGTTTCATATCCTTTTTTAAAGAAAAATTTAGCATCGTAAATCGGAACAACAATTCCTGTTAATCCATTATAATCAATAACATCCGTAGGCCATCGGTACACTTCTTTCAAATAATAATCGCCTGCTTCTCCGTTTTGAATCTGAGCTAAATACTTATTGGTTATCCTTTGTAGTCTCTCTTTTTGATTAAAATCTAATTTTTCCCTAAAAATAGCTACTACATATCTTTTATCAGGACTAAAATAAACATCCTTTACACCACCACGCATCGGTTCACCGTTATCGACAAACTGATAGGTTTTTGCAGAGTCATTAATTGATTTTACAGTAATCGTATTCATGTCTAATAAATTATAGCAAGAGTTCTGTCATCATGGTTTCCGGGACTCCAGAAATCCATCCAGTCTGCAAGCTGCTGCGCAATTTCAGGATTATTTTTATCAAATTCAACTTTAATTCCGTCCTCGTTGTTCCCTTGCAGATCCTGAAGAAATTCGTTCCACTTTTCAATTTTTTCCAGACTTGCTTCCACCACAAATTTTGGATCGTAAATTCCGTCTGTCATTAAAACCAAATAAGAAAAATCATCGACAAGTTTAAAACCGAATCTTGAAGAGAATTTATCATTTTGGAAAATTTCCGGCATCGTGATAAAACGTGTTCCTCCTCCAAAATCACCTACGTCAAGCCAATTCATCAGTTTGATTTCTGTCAGATCTTTATTCAGCAAACCAATTGGACAATCACCAACTCCGAAAGTAAGAACCGCATAGCCAAAATCATATTTTTTAATTAAGGCAAATATTAAGGTTGCATGGAAATTTTTCAGATCGGATTCATTTTTCAAAGCAGTTTCTTCAATTTTCTGATGGGCAAAATAGGCCGCTTTTGAAAGATTCTCATAGACAAAATGACTTATTTTTTTGGATGTTTCGTCAGTTGCTTTTGCATGATGTTCAGCTAAAACCTGATCAAATTCGTTTAAAATGGAGGTATTTAAATTTTGTTCAAAATAATCAATAACCGAATTACAAGCCAATTCCGAACCTTTTCTGGATAAGCTCGCAGAACCCGCTCCATCTGAAACTGCAATAACGCTCCATCCAATTTCGCTAAAATTTTTAAAAGCAAAATCATCTTCCCTATAAGAACCAGTGTTGGCATGGCTTCTTCCTCTTTTGGAAGCAATTACAATATTTCTGTCTAAAAATTGATCTGAAACTGCAGCGCCATCAGATTTCCAAAATGGATCATTTTTATTGCTTTCTAAATTTTTCCACAATGACTTCGGATCAGGATTAATAATTAGTGTTATTATTTTTTCATTCAAAACAGAATCTTCTGCTTCGCCGTCAATCCTAAATAAAATTTTGATTTTCAGGTCACCGCTTATTTCAGGAACGCCATACAATAGTTCATCCTCCAAATCAAACTCAAGTCCTGACTTTTCAAGCCCTTTCATCTCAAAATAAATAATATCATTCCACCCTAAAACATCAAAATCAATTTTCGCCTGATATTTTTTGTTTACAGTACCGTTTGGAATAGTTACAGTCTGTGTCAAAACATCGTCAATTCTGTTTTTCAAAATCCAATTCTGCATGATTATTTTTTGGTTTTCCTGAATTATTTTAACTGCAAGGATATTCTCTTCATTTGCAATAAACTCGTCAAAAAGAGCTGTTTTACCTGAAGAAATATCCATTTTATGTTGGGACAAAAAGGACTGAAGATATCTTTTGGTTTCTTCCATTACTTTTTATAGTGAGTTATCCCTGAGTTCTGTTTACATCGAATCCGCCTTCACCACAACCATAGCTTCCCTGATTGTTACACCATGGGCAGGTGCTTACCTCTTCATCGCCAATACAATGTATCTTTTGGCAAATACAAACCGCAAATGCAATCTGATTACCACAACACGGACAAGTTGGTCCTCCGATTAATTCATCTGTATTTACTTTGTTGCTAAAATTACCCGAATCAGTTAACTCAAAATAAGAGTTATCAACCTGATAAGCACCGACCAATTTATAATTTTTAGAAGATAATTCGATTCCCGCATAAATAGATTCCGCGATAGTTTTGCGGTATTTCATTAAATAAGGTCTTTTTGTATTTTGACATTTTCCATTTAAAACCACAAAATTATCGTCAACATACTGTCTGTTTGGATTTTCTTTGGTTAGATCTATTTTAGAAAGTGTTTCTCCGTCTAATTTAGCCAGTTCAAAACCGGTAGAATTATTTTCGACACTAATGCTACTGGTTTTAATAGAATCGGTTACCCATTTAAAAAACTCTTTGTATGATTGTGCATTTGTATTTTTAAAATGAAGCACATTTTCAGTTAGCTCGCCTAATAATTTTGTATCTGTTTCGCTTCCGAAAGAAATCGCAATTAAATTCGCTGTTCGCTGCCAGTTTTGTTTCCATTCAGCAATAGCAGCCTGACTGTCATCAGTAGGGACCCCGTCTGTAAACAAGAAAACAATTGGTTTCCAGTCGCCTTTTACTTCATAAGTTGTCTTAACGATATTACTTCTTAATTCATACATTAAATGTCCTAAGCCTTTGCTAAGCGATGTACCGCTGCCAATTGGGAATTTAGGTGGATAAAAACTCACTATTTCCTGCAGTGGAACCAGTGTTTTTGGCTGTCCGGCAAATACAATAATAGAAACAAAAACGGTTTCCAGCGCATGCGGATCTGTTTTTAATGCCTGAATAATGGTGGACAGACCTTCTTCAACCTGCTGAATTGGCTCTCCGACCATTGACTCTGAAATATCAATTAGAAAATATATAGGTAATCTTCTCATTTTAAAAGAAATTTAGTAATATTAAAAATAACTAAAAGAAACAATCTGCGTCATAACCGACAAACCGACTCCAACCTTAAAAAGGCTTTATCATTGGCTTCAGGAAAATTAAATATAGGCGAAAAAACAGTATTGAAAAAATCAAAAATAGCTTTGTTCTGTGAAATTAACTTGTCTTTACAGGGCAATACTTTTGAATATAAAAACAAGCCGATAATCAGGACATCAATAGCGATTTTGATGAAAATCATTTTGAAAGAGCAGCTAATAATTCATTTGAAATATTTTTAAAAGTGTTTCTTTCTTCAGGATTCATTTTTTCTGATCCGTATATAGAAACACAATTATTGGGTTTCATATAATTGATAGAAAAAGAACTCCCGTAACATTTATTTGAACCTGTGTAAGGTATCGAATACATAACTTTTATATAAATGCAATTCTTTCTAACGATGATATCTTTCACAATTACTTCTCTTAAATTAGTATTTCCAATAAAAGCTTGTTCTACTTTTTTTGGAGAATAATCATTAATTTTTGTAGTTGAATTATAACATACAATCAAACTATCAATATTCATATTCTCAAGTTTTTCTTCTTCACTGAAAACATAAGTTTCTACGTAACTATAATCTACATAAGAAGTTTTACCTGATTTACCGACTGATGATTGCTCTATTTTATAATATATATGTATAATTATTGGCAAAACTGTACATATAAAAGAAAGCACGTCCATAACTAAATCACTACAGTTATTTCACTCGGCGGAGGCGGTAAGGTAACACTTTCTCCGGTTCCCTGGCTTTTATTGCCTTGCTCGATGGTTTCTGATACCCATTTAAAAAATTGTTTCAATGTTGAACTATCGGCAGAAGCCAGATGAACTACATTGTCTGTCAGTTCTTTTAAGATTTCATCGTTTGCCATATGTCCGGCTGCGCATCCTACAACAGCTCCAAAACTTAGGTTTTTAATCTCCTGAGTTTTTTGTCTGTAAAGCTGAATATCTGAAGGTTTCCCATCTGTAAATACAAAAAGTAACGGTTTCCAGTCTCCTTTTTGAGTGGCTGAACCTTTTATAACTTCTGTATTTACTTTTTGAATTACAAAATCCAGACCTGCTCCTGTATTGGTGGGACCACTTTGCGGACAGGTAATTTCAGGTAATTGAAAATGAACTAGTTCCGTTAACGGGACAATTTCTTTTACTTCCCGATCGTACGTTATGATACTAATCCAAAGCGAATCCAAGGCCTGAGCATCTGATCGTAAGGTATTGATCATTCCGCTTAAAGCATTGTTTAAAGCCTGAATGGGTTCTCCGTACATAGAACCTGATGTATCTAATAAAAAATATACTGGTAGTCTTCTCATATTGCTTTTTAAAAATGGTATAACAATGAAATTACTAACTTTCTATTTCGGTTTGAGAAATAAAAAGGCATGCTGACTTGGTATAACTTCTTTTAAAAGATGCAATACTCAAAAAACTATAAACTCCGCCTATCAAGTTTAAACTACGATGTTTAATTCTGACGGAGGCGGAGGTAATTCTTTTAAATTTGTAAATTCTTTTCCTGAATCTTCGACTTTGGTTGAAGTTACGCCAATCGAAGCGGTAACCCACTGAAAAAACTTTCCTATACTCGCACTATCAGCTGTATCAAGACTTACTACATTCTCTGTGATTCTTTTCAAAATTGCAGCATCTGCTCCTCCACCTGCAGCACAGGCAACTGTAAAAGCAATTTTTGCTTTTTTAAATTCTTCCAATCCGCTTTCCCAATTGTCTGTTGGAATCCCGTCAGTCATTATAAATACCAATGGTTTCCAGTCCCCTTTTTGCTCTGTTGTTGTTTGCGCAACTTCAGTTGTTATTTTATTAGCGGTCAGTCTTAATGCTTCTCCCAGCGAAGTCACACCGGTTGCTTTAAGATCGACCATTTGAAAAGAAGCCAAATCAGTTAGCGGAATAATTTGCTGCGCTGTAGTATCGAAAGTAATCACACTTAGAAAAGCAGTTTCAATCGCCTGAGGATTTTGTCTTAACGAACTAATCATCATCTGAACGCCATTTTTAACAGCTTCAATTGGCTCTCCGGTCATTGAACCCGATGTGTCTATTAATAAGTATACAGGCAGTCTTCTCATGGTTGTTATTTTTATACAGGAATATTGTAAACTGGAGTTTCGGTATTTCCACTACCCTGGTTTGAGCTTTCAACACCATTAATATTGTAAGAGCTGGTATTAGCTTCCGGATCATGCTGGGTTAAATGACTCATAATCTCTAAAGTGAGATCTTTACCTCCTACAATATGGTGGTAGGCAGAACCTATAGTATAAATAGGCCCCCATGGGAATCCCCACCAGCCAACAATTAAGTTTAGAAAAACAAAACCATACGAATACTTAAAAGTATTTTCATCTGCCTTAATGAAATAAATATCAGAACTTCTTTTTAAAGTCATTAATATAAATGATATTGTGTATGGAAATACAACAAACTTACCTCCTTGCTGAACCATGTCCCGAATCTGCGAAACGCTTAGTCCTTCTATATTTTTGATCTGCATTACAGGTAAGACTGAACGATTTTATGAATAGTCTGACCTAGAAAGGTATCATCTGTAGGGTCACCAATGGCACTGAACTTCCATTCACCATTACGCTTGTATAATTTCCCCATAATGATAGAGCGTTTGTTCACATATTGAGCTTCAGCAGAAACATTATAAGATGCAAATTCTGAAGCTACTCTCGTTGGTGTACCCTCATACATTCTGATTTTTGCATATGGAATCTGAGAGAAATCTTCTTTTCCTGCATTATTTAAAAAGAAAAATATCTGATTAACTTTGGCATCAACTTTAGAAAGGTCCACGGTAATAATTTCATTATCCAAACCGTCATCACCGCCTGTATCTCCGGCAAGATCATCGCCAGTGTGTTTTAGAGCTCCGTCAACACTTACTAATTTACCTTTTGGTAAACCAAACTGCTGTAATACCTCGACTCTGTACAATGGAGAATATAAATGATCACAAAGTTTGTTTTGGTCATCAATAAGTACACAGCTTAAATCTAAGTCTACTTCTGTTACATTTTTTGATAATCCTAAAAATCCTTTTGTTTCAATTGCACCCCAGTTTACACCGACGCAAAAATTGGTTAATGTTTCACCGCTTGATTTTCGCAAATCAATTTTTTGTCCTTTGGTTAAGTTAATTGCCATACTTTTTAATTGGTTTTAAATTAGTTATATTTATTCAAATAATCTTGTAAGCCACCTTTCATTCCTATACCAACTGCTTCAAATTTCCACTCGTTGTTTCTTTTATAGATTCTTCCAAATTCTACTGCAGTTTCAATAGAAAAATCCTCATCCAACTCATACTTAACCAATTCAGTATTTGTCTGATCCAGAATTCTGATGAATGAATTTCTGATTTGTCCAAAGTTCTGTCTTTTGGTATCTGCCTGGTGAATAGTTACTACGAAAGAAATTTCGTGAACATCCGGAGAGATTACCGATAGATCAATCTGGATTTTTTCATCATCACCATCACCATCACCGGTTAAATTATCTCCTGCATGAACTACTGCCCCATCAGGTGATTTTAAATTATTGTAATAAACAAAATGGTTATCATTCGGAATTTTTCCGTTTGCACCAACTAAAAATACCGAAGCATCTACATCAAAACTTGATCCTGTGTTGCTTGAATTACTATCCCATCCAAGACCTACAGTAAATTTTGGTGCATCTATACTCTGTCTTTGTCCTTTTTCTAAGTTAATTGCCATTTTATATTTTTAATTAATATTTATATTCAACATTGTTTTTAAAATATTGGTTTGTTCATCAACATTTTGTAATTCTTCCAGAAAATCTACCGATGAAATTTTTTCATGATATTCCCTTAATACTTCCAAAACGTTTTCCGGCAACGTTGTTTTTAAGACACTAAGTTCTCTTTTCAATTCTGCATTTTTATTTTTCAAACCTCTTATAATTTCTTCTTTTGCAGATCCGTTTTTTGAAATATCAATATCTTTTACATCTTCTTCGTTCAAAAAATAAAATGATTTCTCATTCGCTACAAAAACAAATTTATCGTTAGAATCCCTAAACTCATAAACTTCAATTATTTCATTATTACAAACCAGTCCGCAGGAAAACTTAATTTTAAACTTTAAAATGTTAAGACGACCTAAAAGTTTTTTTTCAAATTTAGCATGTGGATTTTCATATACACTTTTATTTAACTGTGAAAGCCTTTCGTACTGGTCAATTGTTATTTCCCTGTAATATTCTGCCTGAACACTTTGAGAAAAAGTCATTAAATCATTCCAATTAAAAAAAACATCTTTTTCAGAAACAAATAACTGATAGAGTTCTTCTATCTTTCTGGACATATTTTGAGCGTGAAGCTGCATTTGTTTAGCAAACTTACTCTCTCCTATTTCCAGTTTTAATTTTGATAAAATATCTTCATTAATATATATTTCATCACTGATTAAAACATATTGCTGTTCTTTTGATTTTTTAATTTTTTGAAACAAATCAATGAGACTGCTTGTAAACTGAATATGAAAGAGCTCTAATTTATTAATATCTAATATCCGGTTCTTTTCAAAAAGAGTATGAATGATTTTTGTCCTTACCAGAATGCCGACCAGATCCTTGTGGTTAAAGAAATTGGATAACAATTCTAAAACCACAAGTTTTCTGTTACTGTCTTTTATTATTTGAAGATACCTTTCTTCTTCTTCCTCCTGCATTTATCTAATTTCCAATATTCAATTTCTGTAAATTTTCTAGCTTACAACGCCTTTTTTTAATTCCTGTTCCAGACTTTGTAAACCTGCGTCCAGCTGTCTTCTTGTTTCTGTACCCTGATCGTGAATTTGTTTTACTTCTGTCAAAGTATCTATTAATGATTTGGTTGTCATTTTTAGCGTTTCCAGAGAAACAATAGTGTTTTCGTTTTCTCTGGCAACTTCAATACTATTTTGTTTTAGCATTTCTGCATTTTTCTGCAAAATCGTATTAGTTGTTTCAGAAACTCTACGCTGAACTTCAATATTCTGTTTTTGTCTTTGTAATGCTACGGCTAGGGTAAGCTGGTTTTTCCATACCGGCATTGTAGTAGTCAAAATGGACTGTGCTTTCTCCGCGATAGAAGTATTATTATTTTGCACTACTCTAATCTGCGCAAGTGACTGCAACATTATAAAACGAACAATCTTCATATCAGCCAGGCGCTTGTCCAGCCTGTTAATGAAAGTTCTCTTATCAGAAATCTGGTAATCCTGATACTGAGCACTGTTTCCTTCCATTACGGCAAGTTCTTCATTTAATTCCTTAAAACGAATCTGTCCTGCTATGATATGCTTTTCCATTTCCTTAATCAGATTCACATTACCGTCAAACATGGTCTGAAGGGCACTGTTATCTTTGACAGAATTAATCATTCCTGCTTTAACCTTATTACTGATTTTTTCAATATTTACAGTAATTCGATCATATTCCTGGAATAATTTTTTTACATCGACAATTAACTTATTGAGTAATGGAATTTTAGAAATGAATCTTTTAAACGGACCTTGATCTAACTGATCAACATCTACATAATTCAATTCAGTAAGCAGGTCGTTAATCAAAGTTCCTACCTCTCCCGAATTATAAGTTCTAACATTTGTTAAGAAAGTATCACTCTGTTTCGCAATAGAGTTTTGAATTTCGGCACCATAATTCAGAATTGAATTGGCGTCATTCTCGTTTAACTGACTAGAAATAGATTTGTAATTATTTACATCAGCTTCAGTAATCGAAGCTAAATTTACATTTCCGTCTTTATCAATTAAAGCAGAATTCTCCTGAGTAACTAATTGATTTTCTGACATGACTATAAGTGATTCTGTTGAATTGTTACAATTGTCTGTTCAAGTTTCTTATCATTTGTTGGTACACCCACTGCACTAAATTTCCATTCGTCGTTTCTCTTATAGAAAACGCCTAAAACCATAGAAACGTTTCCGGCGAAAGTTGCATCATTTGCAACATCAAAACGTGCAAATTCCTGAGTCACTCTTGTTGGAGTTCCTTCATAAATACGAATAGAAGCAAATGGAATATCTTTAAAATCCTGGCCTCTGAAACTGTTTATAAAAAATGCAACGTGATTTGCTGCCGGTGTTAATTGAGTAAAATCTAAAGTGATAACTTCATTATCCAATCCGTCATCTCCATTTAAATCTCCTGTCAAATCATCTCCACTATGTTTAATAGCACGATCACTCGAAATTAATTTTCTAAAGTTTACTGAATCAATGTGATTTTTTTTATCATCATAAACCGCACAGCTCGCATCTAAATCTACAGCTTCTTTTTTTGTACCAAAGAATCCCTTTTTTTCAATTGCTCCCCAGTTTACTCCAACACAAATATTTTGTAATTTTGTACCGTTACTTTTTTCAAGATTTATACGTTGTCCTTTTTCTAAATTAATTGCCATATCTTAGTTATATTTATTTAAGTAATCTTCTAATCCGCCTTTCATACCCACACCCTTTGCTTCAAATTTCCATTGACCGTCTTTATTGTAAATCCTTCCAAATTCAACCGCTGTTTCTATGGAGAAATCTTCTTCTAATTCATATTTAACCATTTCAGTATTATTGCTGTCGTCTACAATTCTGATGAATGAATTTCTAACTTGCCCAAAATTTTGTTTTCTGTTTACAGCATCGTGAATGGTAACCACAATACAAATTTCTTTTACAGAAGGATTAATTTTGGTCAGATCAATTTTTACTTGCTCATCATCTCCGTCACCATCACCTGTCAGGTTATCTCCTGTATGAATAACAGCTTCATCCGGAGATTTTAGATTATTGTAAAAAACAAAATGAGAGTCAGATAAAATTTTTCCGTTATCTCCAAGAATAAAAACAGAGGCATCAAGATCAAAACCCGAACCTGTACTGCTGTTATTAGTGTCCCATCCTAAACCAATAGTAAATTTTGGTGCATTTATATTCTCTCTTTGTCCTTTTTGCAAATTGATAGCCATAGTCTAATCTATTTTTATTACGTTAATATTCTTTTTATACTCTAAAATCTGATGGTAATTATTACTTATTGCAAGATGAAATAGTTCATTGCTTTTTTTTCTTGAAATATTAGATATCAAAAATGCAAATTGTTTATCATCAAGGCTTAAAATAAATTTTACGATTCGTGTATTGTATTGAAAATCTTCGCTATTCACTATAGAAACGATATCTTCTACATTTTTTACAGCAAAATAATTATAGTGATTTTCTATTTTCGGATGAATGTCTTTGTTTACTAATTCTGCAAAATATACGAACACAAAATCTCCTTTGACATCATATTGATCCAGGATTTTATTTACAGTATGTTCATGACTCCCTGTTATTTTAATATCATCCACAAATATGCAAAGCTTACCTTCGATAAAATTACGGTCTATATAATAGGTGTCATTCGAAATTAGTTTAACCCGCTGTTCAAAATCCAAATTTCCATAATCTGTTACATAGGTCTGATTTCTGTAAATTTTAGATTCAATACAGGCTTTTTTACCATTTTTAAACAAGAAACTGTTAAGCTCTTTTTTAAAATAATAACATAAAAAGTTGGATGCTGTTGGAATAGATAAGTAAGGACTCGGCAGGATTACAATCTCTTTTTCAGATAAAATTATATCTTTAAATTGCTTAACAAAACCGTCAAAGAGCTCTTCCGCGAATTTTTCTGCGTAGAATTTATCTCCAAATTTAAACCTGCTATATTCTGGTTCCTCAAAAGGGCAGTTATCTTTTTCTGTTATTTTATGTAAACTGTAACTTTTATTCACTTTTATATTTTTAAGAGATGAGCATTAAAACCAAATTTCAAAGCTCCGTTGTAATCGGCAATACTATTATCGCCAATATGCAAAATATCTTTTTTCTCTACTTTTTTAAATTTATTAATTTCATCAAATACTAATTGATAAATCTCTGTATTTGGTTTAGAAAATCCAACTTCATCAGAGTAAATCTGAAACTTAAAATAATCAATCAAACCGTAATATTTTAATAGCTTTTGTAATGTAAACCCTTTAATGAAACCTGTATTACTTAAAACGCTGATTGTTTTACCTTGATTAGTAATATCATCAAACATTTTTTGAATATCAGTAAAAATTAAAACTGGTTTATATTCTAAAAACAATTCCTCAGTATGATTGTAAAACTGAGATAGCTTATCTGTTCCATATCTTCTAAGATCTACATTTAAAGCTCCTAAAATTAAATAATATATTTCGTATGTTTCTATATTTAACCCTGTGTTTTCGTTAATATTATTGCACAGAACGTCATAATACCTTACAACTTCATTTACTTTTTCAATTGATTGATCAATTTCAAAAAAATCCCTAAACAATAAATTTCTTTTTTGTTTAAATTCAGGATTCGATTTTATTAATGTAAGCCACAGGTCAAAAGAAAGATGGCTGTAATTTTCATAATTTATTTTCAATAGTATTTATTTTAGTCGGTAATATTATTTCAGAGTACATCAATCAAGCTGAAAACTCAAAAATGATTCACTAAAGCAGTTTAACAATATTAAATTTTATGTTTTTTCCCAGGAAATAAATAAAATTATGAATATGTTAAATGAGTAAACTATTCTAAAGCTAATCTTATTTAATTATTTCTCCAGAATAATACTTTTCCAGAAAGAAACCTAAATCTGCTCGGTAACCAATCCCAGATGCTTCAAATCTCCAATTACCATTGCGTTTATATAACCTTCCAAACTCTACGCCGGTTTCAATAGAAAAGTCTTCATCTAATTCATATTTCGCAATTTCCTGACCGTTGGCATCATCGACAATTCTTATATATGAATTTCTAACTTGTCCGAAGTTTTGTTTTCTCCTCTCAAAATCTTCAATTGTAACTACAAAAAGAATTTCTTCTACAGCATTTTCAATTTTACTAAGATCTACTTTTATTGCTTCATCATCATCTCCGTCACTATTACCTCCCGTTGGATCATCCCCTGTATGCTCTAATGCACCATCAGGAGAAGAAAGGTTATTATAGAAAACAAAATAATTTTCCCCTAAAAGTTTTCTGTTTGAATTTATCATGATTGCTGAAGCATCTAAATCAAACTCATGTCCGGTACCCTCATTTGGATCCCATCCTAACCCAACTGTAATCTTCGATAAACCAATATCAATTTTCTGACCTTTTTGTAAATTTATTGCCATTACAATATCCAATTAGATTTTTAAACTATACAATGATACGAAAAAGCAAATTATTTAAAAACGGCGACTCTGTTAAAAGCTAAATATTTATCAACAAAATAAAAAAATATCCTACTAATTTAAAAAGCTTTTTGTATATTATAAAAAATCTGTCTTTAACAAAATAATACATTAAAAACAACAATTTTTGAAGAGTTAATACAAATAGTCTGAGAAACTAAATCAATATCTTATCTTTACATCCCATCATTTTTAATAACCGCACAATTATAAATAGCATATGATTATATGCAGTTTAAAAAATATAAAGTTCATACAATGATTAAAAAAGGATCCAAAATAAATAGTATTTTAACAGGAAGCTGTCCAAGGTGTCAAAATGAAAGTATGTATCTAGACAAAAACCCACTTCATCTTTCTAAAGTTCTAAAAATGAATGAAAATTGCAGTCATTGCGGACTAAAATACCATCTGGAGCCCTCTTTTTTTTACGGCGCAATGTATGTAAGTTATGGATTAAATGTAGGTATTGGAATTGCAGCGTTTATTGTTTCATTTGTTTTTTTCGAAACAACTATTGAGCAGTCTTTTTTAGCGATTATTATAACTTTAATTGTTTTATTCCCTTTTGTTTTAAGACTCGCCAGAAATTTATATATTAATATGTTCGTTTCGTACAATCCTAAGACCGACCAGAAATAAGAGACTTTAAATATCTCTTATGGAATCTTTTAATATCAGCTTCACGATCGATTGGGTGACCATTTTCGATATGATTAAATAAGTTTTGAGCAAGAGCAGGACCGAGCATTACTCCTCTTGTTCCTAATCCATTAAGGATATGAAGAGATTTATGCACCTCATGCGTTCCAATGAGAGGTCTTCTGTCCGCAACTGTAGGACGTACACCTCCAAAATGTTCTATGATTTCAAAATCACAGGTAATAATCTCTTTGATACGCTCTAAAAGTTCCTGTTTCCCCTCCTCCGTAGGCCCAGAAGTTTTATCATGCCAGCTGTAAGTTGCTCCAACTTTGAACAAATTGTCTCCTAATGGCAAAATAAAAACACTTGTATTTACGATTACATCGAGACTCAAATTTGGTGCTCTAATTATAAACAACTCCCCTTTTGTACCATCAAGAGGAAGATAATTAAAAAAAGGATTGTTATGTAATCCAAAGCCTTCCGCAAAAATGATGTGTCTGGCTTTAATATCTTTATATTGAATCCCAAAATCTAAAAACTTAATACAATCGTTCTCAAAAGACTCTTCACGTAGCAAATTATTTTGATGCAGATATTCTTTATATTTGACTAATAACAAAGCCGTATCAACATAACCTGTGTGCAAAACTTCACCATAATCATAGGGAGAATCAATACCAGCAAACTTTTTAAATATTAGATCTGTAGATAAAAAAGGAGCTAAATTTACTTTATCAGAAGCAGCAAACCAGTTATTCTGCTCTTCAATAGAAAAAAACTTTCTTAAAACAGGCATTTTAAAATTGAATTTCTCATTTAATTTATTTTCCACCTGATCATAAAACACATTCATTAGAATCAATTGCTCTTTTGCATTCCAGACTTCACTAAAACGTTTCAAAATTACAGGATTATACAAGCCTCCGGCAACCTTTGATGAATTTTGTGATTTATCATCAATAAATAAAATGGTTTTATTGTTTTTAAGCGCAACTTCAGCAAAAGAAATTCCGGCAAGTCCACATCCGACAATTAAATAATCAAGCATTAACATATGAGATATAAAATAAAAAACTCTTGCTACAAAGGTAGCAAGAGTTTTTCTTATAATATAATGTTGACACTTAGTAGTTCCACATATCCTGTTCAAAATTACGAATCTTTTCTTTAACTCTTTCAGATTCTAATAATTGGTTTTGTGCGTTGTCTTTCATATATTCTTTGATCTCACGATCTCCGTACATATTCTCTTCTTTATACACTACAGCATTAAAACGTCTTGAATTTAAGATTTGATCAAATGAAATTGGAAGTGCTGAATTACTGTCGTTGAAAGCTTTTGCTTCATGCAATGCTGTTCTTGAGTTAGGATAGAAAATCCAAAATAATTCAATATAATCCTTTTCATCACTGTTCATAGTATAAACATCAGGAGTTACCGGACAAATTCCAAGTAAACGATATTTCAGTTCACTTTGACGTTTATCAAAATACCAATAACCTTTTATTTTATACTGAGAAACATCAGCTGCTGTAAGATCTTGTTTCAAAATATATTCTGAAGGAACTGTTCTCGTAGGACCAACCACTTCATCAACATAAGTAACTACTTTCTTTTTACCAGTACCAGTAACTACCTTTTTCTTAACAATACGAGATTTGTAATCATCAGGATATTGGTTAATCAGTTCTCTACCAGCATCGGTTGTATCAATACGCGACAATGATCCTTCGATGTCTTTCAAAGATTTTTTTGTATTAAAATAACTATCAGCATAAACTTCCGTTATCTTGCCGTTTTTCATAGCTTTCGTCAAAACGTCATAAAGAGAACGTCTGTCAGCTCCAATATTAGCCGTATCTACAGGAAAATATAATGGGAAATTGATTTTTTCATTCAAATCAATAATTTCCCAAGTAGTTTTCCCCATTAATACATCTCTATCATCAACATAGCCATAAGCCAAAGGCTTATCATTGTCTGAGATAAGCTGCGCAGGAGTTTTAAGTCCTATCTGATCAGGTGTCTTCGCATTAAGCAAGTTAGATTGTGCATTAGAAGTATAACTTCCAGCGATAGAAACAACAGCTATTAAAAAATTTCTTACTTTCATCATGATATCATTATAAGATATTGAACGTAGTTTTACCTACTTTATTATTGTATTTCGTAAATTACCGGAGCAGTTCTTGGCAATAAATAACTTCCAGCTCCAACAAGTTTTGTTTTAATTTCAGAAATAGTAACCTGATCTCCTCTACCTGCCTTAGAAAGTACTGATTTACATTGTGCATTTAATCTGTTACCATTTACAACAACTGTAGGCTGTCCTGCAATTTTTAAATTAAATCCAACAACATCTAAACCAACTTCAAAATCGAAATCAAGTAATTTAGCTCCAATTGTAGCAATTTCTAAGTTTGATTTAGGCCCTTTAACAACTCCCATCTCACCTCTAATTGTACCTGTTGGACCAGGAATACCTTTAATTCTGAATGTCTTCTTATCTGTAACTTTATCTCCATTTGGCAAAGTACCTGTAACAGAAATAGTAGTTTCTGTACCAGAACCTGGACTCATGTTATATTTACCTGGTTTACCAGCAGAATTTAATCCAGGTGCGCTTGCTACAATTTTATTAGCATCAACCCCAGCAAATGAAACTGAAATTGGGTTAACAACACCTCTGTAAACTACATTCATCTTATCTGCAGAGATTGTAGCAGAGTTTGGTCTTGGGACTACAACATACTTCCCAGAAAATTTAAGTGGAATATTTTTTCCATCCTCTAAGAATGTAAATTGACCATTAATATCTTGTTCTCCAACACCACCAGCAGTTAATGAGATAACAGCTTGTCCGTTTACAATTTGCCCAGGACCTTGGAATGAAGTTGGCTTAGTATTTTCGTCATAACGACCTAAAACTACTTTACCAGTTACTTTTTCACCTTGGAAATAAGCGTTTTTATCCAAAACAACAATTGCCTGATAATTACTATAAGAAGCTGTGGCAACAGCAGCTTTTCCTAAAGCATAGTTATAAACATCAGTTTCTGCTTTCTGAACATCATTTTGCCAAGCTGAAAGCTTAGCCAATGAAGCTACTGCAGGAAAGCCCTTAAAGTGGTAAGATAAATATTTATCTTTCAAACCTTCTTTATTAGCAACATCAGAAACATCAAATTTCTTTTCAATTTCTGCAACAATAGCAGCATATTTTTTATCTGCCAATGCGGCTTTCATATCAGCTTTATACTTTTCAATTTTAGAAATTATTTCATTTCCTTTTGCAGTATATCCTTCTCCTGTAAACCAATTATCGATATTGTCACCTTTGTCCATTGCCTCATACGGCAATTTCCCTGTTTCTTTATCTGTTTCAAAGCCTTTTAAAACATCACCTTTTAAACTACCGATGTATGCATAAAATTCCTTTGAAGCCGCTTCAACTTTATGAGCAGTAACCGCAGCAGCAGCAAATTCTCCTTTAGCTTCTGCAGCTTTTTGATCTAAAGCACTTAACAATCCAGCATTTGACTGCTCTGAAGATGTATTTGCGCTTTCAAATTTTTCATTCATTAATCCAAAAGCAGATAAAACTTCTTTGGACATGTTCATTGCCAACATTGCGATGAAAACCAGGTACATCAGGTTAATCATCTTCTGTCTAGGGGTTAATTTTCCTCCTGCCATTTTTTTCTAATTAGTTCTTATTAATAATTTAATATATAGTTAAAAACTAATTATCCTTTGTTACTCATTGCAGAAAGCATACCACCATACACATTGTTTAAAGAAGCAATATTAGCAGTCATAGATTGCATTTGCTCTTTTAATTTAGATGCATTCTCAGCGATTTCACTGTTAGCCTGTGCGTTTCTTGAAGCACTTTCTAATTGTACTTTATATAAGCTATTTAATGATTCCATTTGTGCAGCAGCCATAGACAATTCTTCAGCATATTTCTTTTGTCCTGCAATAGAATCCACAGTTGGAGAAATTGCTTTTGCAGCTCCTTCAAAGTTTTTAATACTGTTTCCTAAGCTTGACATTAATTCACCGTCAATTTTAGCTTCCTTAAGCATTGCATCTAATTTTTGAGACAACAATCCCTGAGCATCAGTTGGAGTTTCAACTTTATCTGCTTTCTTTTTTGGCTGTCCATTTGCTAATTCAGGATACACAAGTGTCCAGTCTAATTCATCTTCTACAGGTTCGAAAGCTGATAATGCAAAAATTAACGCTTCAGTAACTAATCCGATTGAAAGCATCAGTGTACCAGTTAAAGGTCCAATCTCAAAGTGAGTAATTTTGAATAATGCTCCAATAATTACTACTGCCGCTCCCATACCATAAGCGAAATTCATTGCTTTTTTACTTAATAATGCCATAATAATACTCTTTTTTAGGTTTTAATTGAAATAGATTTGGTGTTATAATTGAATTTAATTTACTTTTTACTTCCGGTTGCCTGAGTTCCCATATAATCCTGTACGGTTCTGAATCCTATGTAACTTCTTGCTGAATCTGCATATTCATGGTCACGTGTTCCTACTTGCAAAAAGTATGCTACATCTTTCCAAGAACCTCCACGAACAACTTTTCTTTGATTGTTTCCATCAATCACATTTGGATTCATGGTAGAAACATATTCGTATGCATTTGGATTATAAGCAGAATCTGTCCACTCTGAAACGTTTCCTGCCATATTATACAAACCATAACCATTCATTTCATATGATTTCGCTTCAACAGTATAAAGAGCTTCATCTGCCGCATAATCTCCTCTGCTTGGCTTAAAATTAGCCATAAAACAACCTCTGTCACTCTTAGTATAAGGACCTCCCCAAGGATAAGTTGCAGATTCCAGACCTCCTCTTGCGGCATATTCCCATTCTGCTTCTGTTGGCAGCCTGAAAGCATTAACTAAGTCACGTCCTTTTTTCTTTGATTTGATATAACTGTTTTTATTCAAAGTTCTCCATGCGCAAAAAGCTTTTGCTTGTTTCCAAGTCACTCCCACTACAGGATAATCTCCGTATGCCTTATGCCAAAAATAATCATTATGCATAGGTTCATTATATGAATAAGCAAAATCCTTAATCCAAACAGCTGTATCAGGATAAATTGGCACTTCTTCTGTTTTTACAAAATCTTTTCTTTTACCAACTTTGGCTTTAGCAGCAGCTTGAATATCCATCCATGAATAACGAAATTTCAGTTTATTCACATCAATTGTTCTTAAACCATTATATGATTCTTCAATTGGCAAATACATAGAATCCATTACTTCAGTATAATACTCATCTGGATAAGCTTTTGTATCTTTTATTAACTTAACTTTTTTATTTAATTTTCTTCCAGCATAAGGATCATCTTTTGTTCCTACACTATAGTAATTATCATACATATATTTATCATAAGCCGTCATTTTTTCAGGCTCTGAATCATTAAATGCATAATCAGCAATACTACCGGCATTTTTACCTTTTCCAGTCCCACCCGTTGATTTCTGACCAGTCTCATCGGCCAAAATAGCTAAACGAACTCTCATTGTAGAATCTTTTACCCATTCTACAAACTGACGATATTCAGAATTTGTAATTTCTGTTTCATCCATATAGAAAGAACGAACAGTTACAGTTTTAGTAGGAGCATCTTCTACTGCGGCTAAATCACCATCGGATTTACCCATGATAAAAGATCCGCCTGGAATCAAAGTCATTCCATAAGGCTTTTCAGGATGCCATTTTCCTCCTTGCACACCAACTAACTCGCCTTTATCACCGGATTTACCACAGCTAATTACTAGTGTTAACATTGTCGCAAATGCAATAAACTTCTTCATATAAATTTGGGATTTCTATTCATTATTATAAGTCGTAAACGTATTTATTATTTTTTAAAAAAACAATACAATATCTATATTTATTTCAGCGGTCAAAATTAATGTTAAAAAAAATAAAAAAAAAATATTTTATCAAGAAAGAGTTAAAAATAATCACCCTAAAATGCTAAATTTTATGATTAATGCTTTTATTCGTACTATCTGAAATAAAATAAAATCCTTATAAAATTAAAAATTAAGATTTTTAACTAAATATATTAATTACAAAGCGTTTTTTCGTTGTGCTTTCCACCATCTTTCAGGCAATTCCTGATTACAAGCAGATAAATACTCATCATAGGAACAAGGTAACAACGTATTTCTTTTCAACTTATTGTTTCCATTTGACAAAAAAGGAATTTCAATCCACCATCGATCTGTTTTATCACTTTTGTAAAAAATCAACTCCTCTTCTTCAAGTGGAACAATATATTTTAAATAATTTGTTCTGCTTCCAAAAGGATACTCTTTAGAACGATAATGATAGCCTTCAACAAAATACCAGATCATCTGAGCAATTATAGCCGATTCATGTAAAGTACTATTATGATTAAAAATTCCAAAAGATGAAACTTTATCACTAATACCTGCATAGCGCGACAAAGAACAAATCTCTTTTCCGTTAAAACCATTCGGTTCAAAAGAAACCATATTTCCTGAATCTGATGACTTTACCGAATTTAAGTCGATGCTAACTAAATCAGCGTCCCTAAAAACAGGTTCAGCCAAAGCTATATTGTTTGAAATTTCACCTAATCGATAAGCATCAAAAAATAACTTTTCAATCAAATCAATTTCTTCCTGAGAATTATAATAGGTTTGATAACCTATATTACAATAGTTAAAAAGATTATTAGGCTCATCAATTATGATTTTTGTCAAATAAGAATTAGACGAAACTAATTCATTTTCTTTGCCAAAATCAAATCTATTATCTACAGAAACCATATTGACCATTTGCTCTAAGTCATCATAACTACGATATAAAGCATAAGTCAAATCCTGCGAACCTCCTATAACTATCGGAATCACTTTATTTTTTATTAATAACGAAGCTACTTTTTTTAATGCAAAATAAGTATCTTCTACTGAATCACCAGCTAAAATATCGCCTAAATCAGCAATCGAAGCATCCCAATTACCAGGAAACATTCCGTAAAGTTTTTTACGAACAGCTGTCAGGTTAACCTCATTAACAATATCAATATTTCTGCGGTCTTCCAATACTCCAACAATGGCAATATTAATTTTACTTAAATCAGGAAATTGATCCTGAGTGTGCAAAACAATTTTACCACCTAATTCTTGAGAAGATAACGAACTAATAAATTTTAAAATTCCTTCGTTAACCGGTTCCAGAAAATCAAATTCCATTTTTTATTTCTTTTTAGCAGCTGTTTTTTTTGCTGGTGCTTTTTTTGCGGTTGTTGCTTTTTTTACAGGTGTTTTCTTTGCAGGCGTTTTAGCCGCGATCATTTCCTGAACCTGAGCCAACGTCAATTTTGTCGCATCAACATCTTTACTCAATTCAATTTTGATTTTACCTTTTAAAATTACTGAGCGTCCCCATCTTGCTTTTTCAACAACAATTCCTTCTTCTTCCCAATTATGAAGAACCTTATCAATGTTTTTTTGTAATTTATCTTCTATCAGCTCTTCAACGTCAGCCTGAGATAAATTATCAAAATTGTATTTTTTACTGACATTCACAAAAAGACCATTCCATTTTATAAACGGACCAAAGCGCCCTACACCTTTCTGAACTGCTTCACCTTTGTAAACTGCAATTGGCGCATCAGCAAGAGCTTTTTCATCAATTAGCTCCTGAGCCCTTTCTTTTGTAACCGCAAGTGGATCTTCTCCTCTTGGAAGAGAAATAAAAACACTTCCATGACGTACATAAGGCCCGTAACGTCCATTACTCACTTCAACTTCTTCTCCTTTATATTCTCCTAAGTTTTTAGGAAGTAAGAAAAGATTCAAAGCATCTTCTAAAGTAATATTCCCTATATTTTGATCTGCCATTAAACTGGCAAATTTTTTATCTTCATCGTCAGCTTCTCCTATTTGAGCCATAGGACCAAACTTCCCTAAACGAACAGACACTTGCCTTCCATCTGCATCTTTTCCAAGAATTCTTTCACCGCTTTCTCTTTCTGCATTTGCCTCAACATCTTTAACATTTGGATGAAACTTATCATAGAATTCCTGCATCATGGTTGCCCAATCAATATTTCCTTCAGCAATTTCATCAAAATCCTGCTCTACTTTTGCAGTGAAATTATAGTCCAGAATATTTCCGAAATTTTTCACTAAGAAATCGGTAACAATGGTCCCTATATCTGTTGGAACTAGTTTCCCTTTATCTGAACCTGTGTTTTCTTTTAGCAATTTTTCTCCAACTTTGCTATTTTGCAAAGTAAGTTGTGTATAGTTACGTTCTTGCCCTTCAAGAGTTCCTTTTTCTACATAATTTCTATTGATGATAGTAGAAATAGTCGGTGCATACGTAGACGGACGTCCGATTCCTAATTCTTCTAATTTTTTCACCAAAGAAGCTTCTGTATACCTTGCTGGCGGTCTTGAATATCTTTCAGTTGCCGTGATGTAATTATTAGCTAACTTTTCATTTACTTTTAATGCAGGTAACATTCCTTCCTGTTCTTCTTCATCGTCATCGTGACCTTCTAAATAAACCTTCAAGAAACCTTCAAAAAGCAATACTTCTCCTGAAGCTGTAAAGATTTCACTATGATTATCGGCCTCTATTTTCACATTTGTTCTTTCAAGCTGTGCATCACTCATTTGCGAAGCTAAAGTTCTTTTCCAGATCAAATCATATAAACGAGCCTGATCACGATCAATATTTACTGAATGACGAGACATATCAGTAGGGCGAATAGCTTCGTGTGCTTCCTGAGCACCTTTATTTTTATTGGCAAAAATTCTCGGTTTAGAGAATTCTTTTCCATAAGACTTTATGATTTCAGCTTCAGCAGCATCCATTGCTTCTTTTGAAAGATTTACCGAGTCCGTTCTCATATAAGTAATAAGTCCCGCTTCGTATAAACGCTGTGCCAGCTGCATGGTGATACCAACCGGCAAATACAATTTTCTTGCTGCTTCCTGCTGAAGCGTAGAAGTTGTAAATGGTGCTGTCGGTGATTTTTTGGTAGGCTTAGTTTCTAAATCTGCTACCTTATATATAGAACCGATATTTTGATTTAAAAAATCTTCGGCTTCTTTTTTAGTGTTGAAATTTTTTGGCAGTTTTGCTTTAAAAGCTTTTCCTGCTTCATTTACGAATTCTGCAACAACAGAATAAGTTGCAACTGCATTAAAGGTTTGGATTTCGCGTTCTCTTTCTACAATTAAACGAACAGAAACAGATTGGACACGTCCGGCAGAAAGCCCTCCTTTAATTTTTCTCCATAGAACCGGAGATAATTCATAACCCACTAAACGATCCAGAACACGACGTGCCTGTTGTGCATTTACTAAATTATAATCAATTTCTCTTGGATTATCTATTGCTTTAAGAATCGCGCTTTTGGTAATCTCGTGAAAAACGATTCTTTTGGTTTTTTTGGTATCCAGTTTTAATTCTTCCGCCAAGTGCCATGAAATAGCCTCCCCCTCGCGGTCCTCATCGCTCGCTAACCAAACCGTTTCGGCATTTTTAGATAGTGTTTTAAGCTTGCTAACCAAGGCTTTTTTATCAGAAGAAACTTCGTATTTAGGTTTAAACCCATTTTCTACATCTACTCCTATTTCCTTGGAAGGTAAGTCGGCTATGTGTCCATAACTTGACTCCACCTGAAAATCGTTCCCGAGAAATTTCTCGATTGTTTTCGCCTTTGCAGGTGACTCCACTATTACTAAATTCTTTGCCATAGTCTATTTTTCTGCAACAAAAGTAGAAGTTTTTTTTAAATATCAACCCTGATAATTCATTTTTGAAGTATTTTGGGATTATGATTCTAAAAATTGAAGATTTATCTGTAAACAGATTAATTATATATATAGGTATAATTTTTAAAGGTTCATAGCCACGAAATGTTCTTTATAACACTAAAGTTCCTAGTCCGGATTGAAGTGAAAAGCCAGGAGTTAAAAAAGCAAAAGTTTCCTGTTTTAAAAAAGCGACCAGCGGAGCTCTTTTTAAACATTAGAAACTTTGCTTTTTTAATGAGGACTTGAAACGGAGAGCCGGAATAGCTCCCTAATAAGTAAAATACAATTTGTAAAATGTAAAATGTATTTGCAAAAAAATGTTACCAAACGATTCTGAAAACATTGTTAATTCTTTATCTGACATCTTGTCATATTCATGATATTTGCGCTATCTTTGCACTTTGAATTTTTATAATGGAAAAGATTATTGAAGAAAGCAAGCAGGGCGAAAGTCTTGTTTTGAAAAATAAACCTGAGAATACTAAAAAACTATTTATAGAAAGTTACGGCTGTGCGATGAATTTTTCGGACAGCGAGGTCGTAGCTTCCATTTTGTCTGATGGCGGATATAACACAACTTCCGTTTTAGAAGAAGCTGATTTGGTTTTGGTTAATACCTGCTCAATTCGTGACAAAGCCGAGCAAACCATACGTAAACGTCTTGAAAAATACAACGCCGTGAAACGTACCAACCCGAAAATGAAAGTGGGCGTTTTAGGCTGTATGGCAGAACGTTTAAAAAGCCAGTTTCTGGAAGAAGAAAAAATCGTTGATCTTGTCGTTGGTCCGGATGCTTATAAAGATCTTCCGAATTTGTTAGCGGAAGTTGAAGAAGGCCGCGACGCCATTAATGTAATTTTATCAAAAGAAGAAACCTACGGAGATATTTCGCCAGTTCGTTTGATGAGTAATGGAATCACAGCTTTGGTTTCGATTACGCGAGGATGTGACAATATGTGCACATTTTGCGTTGTGCCGTTTACGCGCGGACGTGAGCGAAGCCGTGAACCGCAAAGTATTATGGCTGAAATTCAGGATTTGTGGAATAAAGGTTTTAAAGAAATTACACTTCTTGGACAAAACGTAGACAGTTATCTGTGGTACGGCGGAGGTTTGAAAAAAGATTTCGTAAATGCTTCTGAAATGCAGAAAGCAACTGCTGTCGATTTTGATCAATTGCTTGAAATGGTTGCGGTTGGTTTTCCAAAAATGCGCATTCGTTTTTCCACTTCTAATCCGCAGGATATGCATGAAAGTATTTTGCATGTTATGGCAAAATATCCAAACATTTGTAAACACATTCATTTACCGGTTCAGTCCGGAAGCAACAGAATTTTAAAAGAAATGAATCGTTTGCATTCCCGTGAAGAATACATGACTTTGATTGATAAAATTAGAACAATTGTTCCGGATGCTTCGATTTCGCAGGATATGATTGCCGGCTTCCCAACAGAAACTGAACAAGATCATCAGGATACTATGAGTTTAATGGAATATGTAAAATATAATTTCGGTTATATGTATTCGTATTCTGAACGCCCGGGAACTCTGGCGGGAAGAAAAATGAAAGATGATGTTGAAGAAGAAACTAAAGCCCGAAGATTACAGGAAATTGTTGATTTACAACAAAAACATGCCTGGTTTAGAAGCGAGGAATTTGTGAGCAAAACCGTTGAAGTTTTAGTGGAGAAAGTTTCTAAAAAATCAAAAGAAGAATTCTCCGGAAGAAATTCTCAGAGTATTACAGTGGTTTTCCCTAAAGAGAATTATAAAATTGGGGATTTTGTGAATGTAAAAATTACAAGCTGTACAAGCGGAACCTTAAAAGGCGAAGCTGTTGGGTTGAGTGAAATGAATTAAAATTGTTTGAATCTTCAGGTTTTAAGTTTCAGGTTATTTCTGTAACTTCAAATCAGAAACAAAAAAATACAAGCCAATAAGTTTAAAGTTCAAGTTCAGACCTGAAACCTTAAACAAATAACAACTTGAAACAAAATACAAATGGAATCAGTTCAGGCAATAAAACAACGATTTGAAATTATTGGGAATGACCCAAAATTAAACCGTGCGATAGAAAAGTCAATTCAGGTGGCTCCGACTGATATTTCGGTTATGGTAACCGGGGAAAGTGGTGTTGGTAAAGAAAATATTCCAAGGATTATACATTCGCTTTCACACAGAAAGCACGGAAAATATATTGCAGTAAACTGTGGAGCGATTCCGGAAGGAACAATTGATAGTGAACTTTTCGGACACGAAAAAGGAGCTTTTACCGGCGCAACAAATACACGTGAAGGTTATTTTGAAGTGGCTGACGGAGGAACTATTTTTCTGGACGAAGTTGGAGAATTACCTTTAACAACACAGGTTCGTTTGCTGCGTGTACTTGAAAATGGAGAATTTATAAAAGTAGGTTCTTCACAGGTTCAGAAAACCAATGTGAGAATTGTCGCTGCAACGAATGTCAATTTATTTAATGCAATTGAAAAAGGGAAATTCCGTGAAGATTTGTATTATCGTTTAAGCACAGTCGAAATCACTTTGCCGCCTTTACGTGAAAGAAACGATGACATTCATTTGTTGTTCCGGAAGTTTGTAGCTGATTTTGCGCATAAATACAAAATGCCCCCATTGAAACTGGATGATAATGCGGTGCAGCTTTTACAAAAATTCAGATGGAGCGGTAATATTCGTCAATTACGAAATGTGGCAGAACAAATTTCCGTATTGGAGACTAACCGGGATATTTCATTAGCAACTTTACAATCGTATTTGCCTGCCGAAGGAAGCAATCTGCCTTCTGTAATCAGCGACAGCAAAAAAGAAAGTGATTTCAGTACCGAAAGAGACATATTATATAAAGTGCTTTTTGATATGAAAAGCGACCTGAATGATTTGAAAAAACTCACTTTGGAACTGATGAAAAATGGTTCATCAAAAGTGCAGGACATTAATCCAAATTTAATTCAGAAAATATACGGTTCACAAGTAAATGACAGCGAAATCGATTTTGAAGAACAGCCAGGAACTGCAGTAATGACACCCACAACCCATGAAGATAATTACCATCTACAAGATGACAATAATTATCTGGATGCTGAAACGATTGAAGAAGAGGAGATTTTACGTTTAGAACAAAAAGAAATCGAAATGATCAAAAAATCATTAGAAAAAAACAAAGGAAAACGTAAAGCTGCTGCTGATGAATTAGGCATTTCAGAAAGAACTTTGTACCGAAAAATCAAACAATTCGATTTATAGTTTACAAAAACTTACGACATAAAATAAATATCTTTGTCAAAATTATACCTGTGACAATTTTTAAATTTAAAAATGAAAAACTTAAAGTACATTTTAATTCTGTTAATAACTACAACTTTCAGCGGATGTGGTATTTATAATTTTACTGGAGCTACTCCAATTGATGCCGACACATTTCAGGTAAACTTTTTTCAGAATAATGCTGATTTGATTGAGCCGGGAATCGACAGGGAGTTTACATTAACTTTGCAGGATTTGATTATGAATCAAACCAATTTAAATTTGGTAACTGCAAATGGCGATTTACTTTATGAGGGTGAAATTATAGATTATCGAATTACTCCAATGACTGCAACAGCTGTAACTACAAATGGTGACGCAGCAGCTTCTCAAAATCGTTTAACAATTCGTGTAAATGTTCGTTTTTCAAATAAAAAGAAAGAAACTGACGATTTTGAAAAAACATTCGAATTTTATCATGATTATCCAGCTCAATCCCAGCTTGTTGGAAGTGTTTTAAATGAAGCTCTTAAAACTATTTTTGAAAGAATCACACAAGACATCTTTAATGAGTCATTAGCAAAATGGTAATTTTTAGGCTCAATTGTTAAGACAATCGACCAAACAAAACTATTATAATAAAAAAAATAATTAAATAATAAATAATGAACGTAACTAATTATACTTACCTAATTAACAAACCTGATGCTATTACAGAAAAGCAGACAGAAGCATTAGGTAGTGTTTTGATCGAATTTCCTTACTTTCAAAGTGCACGTGCATTGCGATTAAAAGGGCTATACAATCAAAACAGTTTTAAGTATAATTATGCTTTAAAAGTTACAGCTGCGCACACATCAGATCGTTCGGTTTTGTTTGATTTTATTACTTCTGAAACTTTTACTTCTATCCAGGGCGAATATTATGACCGCAAACTTAGAGACCTGTTAAACATAACAGTCCTTGACAGCGAAATTGTATTGGCAGAAGAAAAGAAAAAACAGGCAGAAGTTCGGGTTGATCCTATCGAAAAGTCTATCTTAGATTCGATTAAGGAAGCTACAAATGCAACTACTTTTGAGGCAATTGTAAAAATTGAAGAAAATCCAATTGAGTCAGTTTCTGAGCAATCTATTTTAGATTCGTTTATAGAAGTCACAAACGTTACTTTTGAAGAACCTGCAGAAACTGAAGAAAAACCAATCGAGCCACTTTCTGAGCAATCCATTTTAAATTCTTTTAAAGAAGTAACAGAAACTACTTTTGAAGAACCTCTAAAAATTGAAGATAATCCAATTGATTCCATTACTAATCAACCGACATTAGATTCTTTTCAGAAAGTAAGTCCAACTATTGAAGAAACGCCTGTCATTGAACCATTACCTATTAAAGAACCAACAAGAACTTTTTTTGATGAAATTGTAGAGGATGAAATAGAAGATGGTAAAACCGAAGAGAATAAAATTCCTGAGGTAAGGGTTGAACCAATTGAAGAGTCAATATATACTTCATTACAGGAAGCCGCAACAGTTGTTTTTGAAGAAGTGCCTGAAATTGAAGAACGAAAAGAAACTGAGGTTCTACAAACAGTAAAAACTGCCGAAGAAAATCTGGAAATAGGAAAGCCACTGGATTTTTCATTCAATGAGAAACATTCTTTTCAGGAATGGCTGCAATTAGCAAAACCTGAGCCAATTGACCGGACAAAAGCAGTAAGTAAAGAAACAAAAGTTGAAAACATAGTCGAAAATGATATGATTGACGAAGAGAAAAAGAAAAAAGCAGAAATAATCGATAAATTCATCGAAACAAACCCCAAAATTTCTCCTATAAAACAAACAGCAATAAATCCTGCAGTACAACCCGACGCCAGCAAAGAAGATAATTCATACCTAATGACAGAGACGTTAGCCAGAGTATATTTGGAACAAAAAAAATATACAAAAGCAATACAAGCATATGAAATATTAATTTTGAAATATCCAGAAAAAATTACTTTCTTTGCAGACCGCATATCGGACATAAAGATTTTACAACAAAATAACAATAACAATAATTAAGGCAATGAGCACATTTTCAATTTTTTTAGTTTTAATCACAATAGTTTGTTTTCTATTGATCGTAGTAATCATGGTTCAGAACCCTAAAGGTGGAGGATTGTCATCTACTATCAGCGGAACTCAAATGTTAGGCGGAGTACAAAAAACCACAGACTTTTTAGACAAAAGTACCTGGACGTTAGCTACTATTCTGATTGCTTTAATTTTGCTTTCAAGTTTAAGCTTTACAGGATCATTAAGTGATACCGACTCTAAAATTATTGAAAAAACTGAAGCACCTGCAGCAACAACACCAGCTGCTCCTGTTCAGGGAACTCCGGCTCCGGCTACTCCTGCAGCTAAATAATAATTTTGAAATAAAAAGATAAATGCCAGCCTGTCAAAGCTGGCATTTTTTTTAGGAAAAAATGTCAGTTTTATAAGCATGGCATAATTTCTGAAAGTTAATAGAGCATTAAAAAACGTATAACTATAATAATATAAAATCATGGCCTTAAACATTAAACCGCTTTCAGATCGCGTACTTATCGAGCCAGTTGCAGCCGAAACTAAAACTGCATCAGGAATCTTTATTCCGGACACTGCCAAAGAAAAACCACAAAAAGGAACCGTAGTGGCAGTAGGAAACGGATCTAAAGATCACACTATGACCGTTAAAGTTGGTGATACTGTCCTTTATGGTAAATATGCAGGAACAGAATTAAAACTGGAAGGAACTGATTATTTGATCATGCGTGAAGATGATATCTTAGCGATAATCTAAAAAACAATACGTATTAAGTTCTCAGTATTAAGAATTAAGACTAATGTAACTTGAAACAAATAAAACTTTAAACAAAAAATTAAAAATGGCAAAAGATATAAAATTTGATATTGAAGCACGTGACGGATTAAAACGCGGTGTTGATGCATTAGCAAATGCTGTAAAAGTAACCCTGGGACCAAAAGGTCGTAATGTAATTATCGGGAAATCATTTGGTGGGCCAACAGTTACTAAAGATGGTGTTTCTGTTGCAAAAGAAATCGAATTAAAAGACGCATTAGAAAATATGGGTGCGCAAATGGTTAAAGAAGTTGCTTCTAAAACCAATGATTTAGCGGGAGACGGAACTACAACTGCTACAGTTTTAGCTCAGGCTATCGTAAAAGAAGGTTTAAAAAACGTTGCTGCCGGTGCAAATCCAATGGACTTGAAACGCGGTATTGACAAAGCTGTTGAAGCTATTGTCGCTGATTTAGCTAAACAAGCTAAAGTAGTCGGAAGTGATTCTGACAAAATCAAACAAATTGCAGCTATCTCTGCAAACAATGATGAAGTTATTGGTGAACTAATCGCTACTGCTTTCGCTAAAGTGGGAAAAGAAGGTGTTATTACTGTTGAAGAAGCTAAAGGAACTGATACTTTCGTTGATGTTGTTGAAGGAATGCAGTTTGACAGAGGATACCTTTCTCCTTACTTCGTAACAAACCCAGAAAAAATGGAAGTTGAATTAGACTCTCCATACATATTATTATACGACAAAAAAGTATCTTCCTTAAAAGAATTACTTCCGGTTTTAGAACCAGTTGCCCAATCGGGAAAACCATTATTAATTATTGCTGAAGATGTTGACGGAGAAGCTCTTTCTACATTGGTAGTAAACAAATTAAGAGGTGCTCTTAAAATTGCTGCTGTAAAAGCTCCAGGTTTTGGAGACAGAAGAAAAGCAATGTTAGAAGATATCGCAATCTTAACCGGAGGAACTGTAATTTCTGAAGAAAGAGGTTATACTCTTGAAAACACAACTATCGAAATGTTAGGAAACGCAAAAAGAGTTTCTATCGATAAAGATAATACAACTATCGTAAGCGGTGCCGGTGAAGCAGATATCATCAAAAACCGTGTAAACCAAATTAAAGGTCAGATGGAAACCACTACGTCTGATTACGATAAAGAAAAACTACAAGAACGCTTGGCTAAATTAGCCGGAGGTGTTGCTGTTCTTTATGTTGGTGCTGCTTCTGAAGTTGAAATGAAAGAGAAAAAAGACAGAGTTGACGATGCACTACACGCAACCCGCGCTGCTGTCGAAGAAGGAATCGTTGCTGGTGGCGGTGTAGCTTTATTGAGAGCTAAAGCTGCTTTGACTGAATTAAAAGCAGACAATGCTGATGAGGCAACCGGAATTCAAATCGTTTCCCGAGCTGTTGAATCTCCATTGAGAACTATCGTTGAAAACGCTGGTCTTGAAGGTTCTGTAGTAGTTTCTAAGGTAGGTGAAGGTTCTGGTGATTTTGGATACAACGCTAAAACTGATGAATATGTAGACATGCTAACTGCAGGAATTATCGATCCTAAAAAAGTAACTCGTGTAGCTCTTGAAAACGCTGCATCTGTATCCGGGATGATCTTAACTACAGAATGTGCCTTAATTGATATTAAAGAAGAAAATGCCGGAGGCGGAATGCCGATGGGAGGCGGAATGCCGGGAATGATGTAATCGTCTCAACTTCTTACAACTTAAAACGCCACATAGAAATTCTATGTGGCGTTTTACTTTAAACTTTTATCTTTATTGATTAAAAATTTACTAATTAGAAAACCTAGACAATTTAAAACCCGGTTGAAACTGAAACTGATTTCCACTTTTCCAATTCTCCCTGAATACTTGCTATTTTTTGGTTCGCCATATTAAAAGCATCTTCTCCTAAGAATAAATGAAGCGGTGGGTTTTGATCCTGACTAACTTTAATCAAAGCGTCAGCTAATTTTTCAGGATCTCCAGGCTGATTTTCATTAATACTGTCTTTATGAGCGCTTTCAGATTCTCTGACAGCTTTATATTCTGCTATTGGATTTTCAGGCAGCAATAAAGAACTGTCTTTTAAGAAATCAGTTCTAAAATATCCCGGGTAAACCAAGGTTACATTCACCCCAAATTCTTTTACTTCTGCCGACAAAGATTCTGTTAAGCCCGCAACTGCAAATTTGGTAGAACAATAAATCCCCCAACCGGGAAAATTCCCAACATAACCTCCAACAGAAGAAATATTAAAAATATGCCCTGATTTGTTAGCACGCATGTAAGGCATCGTATTTCTGATTACATTCAACAATCCAAAAACGTTTACCTCATAATTTTTCCTTGATTCTTCATCTGTCAATTCCTCCAATGCTCCTAATAAACCGTAACCCGCGTTATTTACCAGAACATCGATGGCCTTAAATTGATTAACAGTAGTTTCAATTGCATTTTTTACACTACTTTCTTTGGTCAAATCCATTTCTAAGGGAAGAAAATTAGGAGAAGTACCTCCAATTGCTTTAATCAAAGCTTCTTTTGTTCTTGATGTCGCAGCTACTTTTTGACCCTGAGCCAATAGTTTCTTTGCCAAAACTAATCCAATTCCTTTTGAAGCTCCTGTAATGAACCATACTTTGTTATTTTCCATGATTTTAAATTTTTTACGTTTTAATTACAGGACAAAGTTATGGTCGAAGTTCATCATAAATATTAACTCAATCAAACCAAAAGTTACAAAAATCAAACAATTTCAGCCATACGATAATTTTTGGGTGAAGTCTGAACGTTTTTCTTAAAAAAATTGATAAAATGAGACAACTCTTCGAAACCTAAACACCAGGCGATTTCGTTAATATTCCAATTGGTCTGCTTAAGTAAAATCATTGCTTCCTGAATAATTCTTTCAGTAATAATTTGAGAAGTGGTTTTTCCGGTGGTTTCTTTCAAAGCTTTATTAAGATGGTTCACGTGCACATTTAACTGACTTGCAAATTCAGATGGAGATCTGAAATTAATTTGCTGAGATATGGATTCAACAGGAAACTGTCGCTCTAACAATTCTAAAAACAACGAAGAAATCCGGATTGTAGCATTCGATTTACTATATAATGAAGCAGTTACAGTTTGTGTTTTCAGCGCAAGATGAATAATTTCGAAAACAAGGTTTCTGAGTATATCATATTTAAAAGCATAATCTGAATTTATTTCGTCAAACATTCTTAAATAGACATTTTTTAAGGACTCCGCTAATTCTTCTGAAATCGGAACAACAGGATTTCCGCCCGGCTGAAAGAGAGGGTAATCTTTTAAATTGCCAAACTGACTAAAAAAAGCATCTGTAAAAATACAGAAGAACCCGGTTTGCTTTTCGTCTAAGTGTTCCCAGCTATATGGGATTTGCGGATTTGCAAAAAATAAAGCCTGATCTTCTATCTCAACAATTTTATCCGCATAGTGGACTTTATTTTTGCCAATAATCAAACTTATCTTAAAGAAATCTTTTCTGGTATACGGTAATGGATTACAAGTTGTTCCAACATAATCATCGAGTTTAAATACATTAAAATGTCCGATTTCTTTTTTAAGGTTTTCGGGCATTCCTTTTATTTTAACGGTATAAAAATCTTCTAAGGTTTCTGTGAGTTTCATTTAGTAAAGTTACAAAAATCAAATTATTAATTAGACAATTTGAAAATGTGCTAATTAGAAAATCAATTGACAATTTATAATTATTAAGAAACTACTTTATACGTCGGATCTTCAATCACATTTACATTAATAACTGCCTCGGCGTTTTTCAATAATTGTCTGCAGTCTTCACTCAGATGTTTTAATTCAACTACTTTATTTAATTGATTGTATTTTTGGGTCAGATTATTTAAAGCTTCAATTGCTGACATGTCAGAAACACGGCTTTCTTTAAAATCAATTATAATATGATTAGGATCGTTTTGAATATCAAATTTTTCGATAAAAGCAGTTGTAGAACCAAAAAATAAAGGCCCATAAATCTGATAATGTTTTATGCCGTTTTCATCAATAAAATGTCTTGCACGGATTCTTTTAGCACTTTCCCAGGCAAAAACCAAAGCTGAGATAATTACTCCAATTAAAACCGCTAAAGCCAGATTATGCAGTACAATTGTGATTAAGGCAACTAAAATTCCAACAAAAATATCGTGTTTTGGCATTTTATTAATGATTTTGAAACTCGCCCATTCAAAAGTGGTAATTGCAACCATCATCATTACCCCAACCAGAGCTGCCATTGGCAATTTCCCGATTACAGGTGCACCAAAAAGTATGATTATTAAAATCGTTAAAGCACCAATAATTCCTGAAAGTCTTGCTCTTGAACCTGCGCCAAGATTTACTAAAGTCTGTGCAATCATCGGACACCCTCCCATTCCGTAAAAAAAGCCGTTTAAGATATTTGAACTTCCCTGCGCAATACATTCTCGATTGCTGTTTCCTCTTGTTCCGGTAATTTCATCGACCAAATTTAGTGTCAGCAAACCTTCAGTTAAGCCTACTGCCGCCACAATTACGGAATACGGAAATATCACTTTTAGAGTCTCAAAAGAAATGGGAATATTTGGAATGTGAAAAGGAGGAAATCCGCCCTGAACGGATGCTATATCTTCTACCGTTTTGGTTTCGATATTAAACACAATTACCAGAGCAAATACAATCATAATGGCAACCAAAGATGCCGGAACAGCTTTTGTAATTTTAGGAAAAAGCAAAACAATGCTGATTGTTAAAGCCACCAAACTTAACATAATATATAACGGAGTACCCTGCAACCATGAAACCTGACCGTTTACAACTGTTTTGAATTGTTCTAACTGCGACATAAAAATCACAACTGCAAGACCATTTACAAAGCCAAACATAACGGGCTGCGGAACTAATCTGATAAATTTACCGAGTTTAAAAAGTCCGATGCAGATTTGCACAACTCCGCCCAACGCGACGGCTGCAAAAACATATTCTATTCCGTGGGATTTCATCAAAGCTATTAAAACAATCACGGTTGCTCCTGCCCCGCCGGAAATCATTCCTGATCTTCCTCCAAATATTGCCGTAACCAATCCAGCAATAAAAGCGGCATACAACCCGACTAAAGGTGGAAATCCGGCTAAAATTGCAAACGACAACGATTCCGGAATCATTGTCATAGCTACCGTTAAACCTGCTAAAATTTCATTTTTATAATTGACCTTTTGAGAAAAATCGAAGAGTTGGAAAGCTTTTTTCATAAGGTACAAATTTAGAAAAATAATGTGCATAAAATGAATAAAACCTTTCTCTACAAAAAAAGAAACTTCAGTACTTATAACTGCTCCAAGAACAGCATTATACATGAAAAAATAAAACTTATCATATTTTATTCTAAAGGAACACAAACATATCCCAGATGAGTAACATATTCTACAATATTTTCAGGTTTCAGTTCATCACCTTCAACCCTCAATATTTTATCGCAGTCTTCTAAATCAAAATTGATTTTATAAGCAGGAAATTGAGTCTGAATACCATTTATAATATGATTTTTATCTGCCTCTTCCTGAACATTTGTCCTAAAAATTTCAACTACCATAATTATTAATTTAAATTAAAATAGATTGTATGAAATTCCAAATCTAAAATACCCCTGAGTATCTTCTTTCTGATCATAAACATATCGATTGGTTCGCTCACCTTTTTCGGTAATTCGGGTGGTCAGCACATGATTAACACCGCCTTTTACAAATGCAATTATTTTGCGTGAAAAACTATATTCATATGTAATTCCGGATTTTAATTCCAGTTGATTAAGTTCATAAACGTCTTTCAAATTGGCAGTATTTAAATTGAGATAAAAATTTTCAGAATTTAATTCTGTTCCCATAGAAATTCTTCCATTTTCGAGCAATTCTCTTCTAAACAAAATTCGCTGTGGCAGAACAAAATCCATATCCCATTTTGAATTTTTAAACTTATGATTCAGTGAAAAAAGTGGTGTAACCGGAATTATTGATGAAGGATCCAATAATGCCAAAGCTCCTGCGGTAATTGTTGTAGAAGAGTTTTTTTTAAGCACAAAAACTACCGAAAAAAAACCTTTTAAACGCTGGAAATCATTCTCGTCCCCATCAACAGTTGCTGTTGCATTATAAATAACCGGTTTGTAAAAAAGAAAAGACATATAGGTTGCGCTTACTGCTCCGGCCCAATATTGGGTATTTTTATTTTCTCGAGAATAAATTTGACTTGTATTATAATTGTAAATTTCTCCAAAATCATAACTTTCATATTTGTATCGCAGTGAAGTTGTCAAAACAAACTGTTTGGATTTTGAAGCATAAAAAGGCAAATTAAAAGCTGCTTTAAACCGATTATGATTTTCAATTCTGCCTCTTTCAAATTTATTTCCCAATAATTCAGAATCATAATCTGAAGGTCCTAATTGCTCGTATTGAATATCAAAAGTTCTTGTAGCTGGAAATTTGTCAATTATAGCTTTACCAAATGTTTTCATATCCGGTTTTTTTTCCTGAGCTATGGTTTGTAAAGATGTAAATACAACGATTAACGAAATGATTTTTGATTTCATAAACTTGAAATACTGTTTTTATAATGATTATATCCTGTTCAAAAATAATTTAGAGATTCTGATTATAATAACAATTTTATACCAGTGGCGTATGATTTATACGAATGGCGTTTGTATAATTTATCTCTCACTAACAACTATAACCTATACTATTATATTATTTTTGCCGCTATGACAATTGCAAAAATCTACCAGAACTTTTTTCTACGCAACCTTATCGTAAACACGCTTGTATATTTGATTATCCTGGCTTGTGTGTACGATGAAATAAAACTGGACGGACATGACTGGCCTTATATTCTCAGCAAAATTGCTGTTGGTTATTTCCCCACTATCGTTTGGGTTACCTGTTTTAATCTTTTTATAATCAAACCCTTTTTATTCCGTAAAAAATTTAAACTTTTTTCTATACTTATGGTAGTCTACTGGACTGGTTTTTACTATTGTATGGCCTGGTTTTTTCCCGAAGTTGGATTAGGAAATTTAAAGACACTGCAAATATTGTCACTCATTATAAATGGAACTTTCTTTTACTTTGTACATATTTTTATTACCAAAAAAATTATACAAACAGATAAAGATATAATGAATTTCAAGTCTGAACTTTTGTTTTTGAAGCAGCAATTGAATCCACATTTTTTACTGAATGCTATGAATAACCTTTACGGGGAAGCATTAGCAGAACCGGATAAAGTTCCTGACCGGATACTGAATCTTTCTGACATGCTTCGGTATCAGATTGAAGCTACCAAAAAAGATTATGTTTTAATTGAAGAAGAAATAGCCTTTGTTAAAAAATATATTGAATATTATACCTTTAGAAACGAAAGACTGTGTGTCATTCAAAACATTGAAGGTGTTTATAATCTGACCGAGATTCCGCCATTGTTCTTTTTGCCTTTAGTAGAAAATGCTGTTAAATTCTCTGCCGAAACCCAGGAGCCTTTTATTCATCTGGATTTAAAATTAAATTGCCGAAATTTGACTTTTACTCTAAAAAACAATTTTCTCGTTTCAGGTTCACGACTTTCGGGTACGGGAATTGGAATCGAAAACCTTAAAAGACGATTAGAAGTTTATGGCTTAAAACACGTCTTAAGCTGTAAAAAAGAAAAAGATACCTTTATCGTAAAATTAAGCATATGGAATTTACCTACCGTTGTCTGATTATTGACGATGAATCTCCTGCACATAAGGCGCTCTCCTCGCATATTGCAAAATTTGACGATCTGGAACATTCCGGAAGCGCTTTTAGCGGAATGGAAGCTCTTAAAATGCTCAACGAAAACAAATACGATATTATTTTCCTTGATATTAATATGCCGGTAATTTCGGGTGTAGAATTAATGGAATTGCAACCCAACCGCCCACTTACAATTGTCACCACGGCTTATTCTGATTTTGCGCTTTCAGCGTATCAAAATGATGCTATAGATTATCTGATGAAACCTATTTCCTTCGAAAAATTCTCTAAAGCAATTGAAAAGGCTAAAATTTATTTCTCAGGAAACAACATAAAGAAAGAAAACACCTCCAACGGAAAAGTACTTTCTCATCGTGTAAACGGCCAAATGACCAATATTCTTTTGAGCGATATTATTTACATCGAAAGTCTGGGCAACTATATGAAACTTTACAGTTCCGGACATAGCCTCCCAATGATTATTTACGGATCTCTGGCAAGCATAGCCGCAGAAATAGATTGCACTGATTTCCTTCAGGTACATCGTTCTTACATTGTAAATGTGAGCAAAATTACCTCTGTTACTTTTAAAAATCTGACACTATGCAACAATGAAATTATCCCTGTCGGAAGAAAGTATCAGATTTTATTGGATAGTTTTTTTAAGTAAATTTTAAAAAAAGGATAATGAACTGGATAATTCAACATAGCGAAAGACTAAAATTTCACACTAATTTAAAAGAAATATTAAACCCAGTTTTAGCTGACATTAAATCATATAACTGGTTAATTAGTGATGTTGAATTTATCTCTGATAAATATTTATCAATTAATCATGAAGAAGATTTTTTTATTCTTTCAAATGAAAATTTCCATGAGATTCTTAACTCTGAAACGCAAATAATTTGGGGAGTGATTTGTGGTTTTCCAAAAAATCAGGAAATCATAATTGATAAAAATAATTTGCCCTATACTGAAGAAAATGATTCAATTTGGGAAAATGGAAAATTTCAAGTCGAAAATGCCGTTATTGAGATAAACGCTTTTGACAGTACATATACAATCATCAAATTCAAAAATAAAATACTATCGGAAAAATTCAAACAGTATTTTGATGAAGCCATTCCTTTAAACAAATTTATATCCAGATTATAACTATTTCTTCCTAAACAAAGTTCCAGTAGACCACAACGCTAAAAAAATCAAAACTGGCTGAAAAAATAGCCGGATTAATCGAGCCTGATCAGTGTCAAGACCAAAAGCGGAAGTTCCATTTACATATTGCGCAATGTTCCCGGGAAAAATTAAAATATAAAATACAGCAAGTGCAATTCCGACTTTAGTTTTATACTTCGTCAAAAACAGCATTGCCAGACCCAATATGATTTCAACGATTCCCGAAAGTATCACCACTAAATCCTTACTAAGAGGAATCCAATTAGGAACCTGTGCCTGAAAATCATCTCTTTGAAAAGTTAAATGTCCTATTCCGGCTGTAATCATAAATAATCCGAGAAATATTCTAACGAAATTTTGAAGTTTTGATGTGTTTGTGTTTTCCATACTTAAGATATTTTTTATATTTATTTTATGCCTATAAATTCTACACAAATTTAAACATCAACTAAGTCAGATATTTACAAGCTTACTTAGATTTATTATTTTATATCCATGCAAAAACATTTTCAAAATAGGACACTCTTTTTCAATAATTAAAACACTCATTACAAACAAATTAATTTATTTTACATACTAAATACCGTACAAATACTTGTTCTTATTTTTTCTAAATGTAGTAATCTTGTTGAACAAAATACATTAATTTTAAAATTTATGGCAATAGAAAATTACTTTATTGGAAAAGATAAAAAAGAAGTCTTTATAACTGTTACGGTTTCTACACATGGTATTGCTGTGACTGAAATAAAGTTAATTATTAATGGCAGTATATATAATAAAGGAGCGTCATCAAATGGAGCCGGATTAGTTAGTAAAACTAGTTTGGGCTTTGCTTCACAATTAGACGGAGGTACTATAAAAATTGAAACTGACATCGTACTTACTAAAATTCCTAAAACTGCCTGGGGAAGTTGCTTTGAGAATTTACAGATTCATTATTATTTAGAAGGTGGAGAATCAAATCAAAAAAATCCATTTGAATTACTTCCTGCTGAAAAAAAGAAAAGTACTAGTGGAGAAACTATAATCGCAACTAAAAAAATCAACTTATTAAGCAGGTAAGAAATCAAATTCAAAGGACAAATATTAACTCATATGAAAAATCTTCTAATTATAGTATTGCTGTGGTGTACGTTTTCACTACAAGCGCAAAATATTGAACTTAAAGATTTAAAAAACCTAAACACTCCGGGATTTCAAATCCTTGATATAGCTCCAAGTAATATAGACAGACCTTCTAACCCGAAGGCATTTGCTGCAAGTATAATGAGCCTTACTAACAATGGGACGGCGATTCCTAAAAATTTTGCATTAGAAGTAACTCCTTATTGGTATTTTAAACCTAAAAATGCTAATGTTTTCCAATATTTAAATATAAAAGATGAAACAGGCAAAGCAAATACATTCACAGGTATATTTAATAAAATGAGTATTTCTTTAGCTTCTGTTTTTAATGATTCTACCTCCGGCAGTTTGATTAAAAATACAAACTATATAGCCTTTGGTGTAAAAACAAATCTTATTACATACAGAAGCGAAAAACAAAATCAAAAATTAAAAACTGCTTTGGCTAATTTTTCTGAAAGAATAATAAACTTACGCCCAAATCAAAAAGATGTTGATGCTCTCGAAATAGAATTAAACAGGATAGATAATAAAATCAGAGAAATATATACACAATTAAAAAATGAAGATGATAACACTTTAAAGGACAGCATTAACACAGAATATCAAAACGCAATTGCAAACAGAGCACTTCTTCAAAAAAAAATGGATGATTTTGAAAATCAGGCTCCTGATTTATTAGAAGAAAACATCAAAAAAGATACTCTTATTCAAAATTATTTAAAAGAATTAGATGACCTTCCTTTAATTCAGGTTGATTTAGCATTTGCTTATTCAGAAGCATTTCCAGATAATACAACAAAAAACAAACGTTTTAACAGAAGTGGTTTATGGATGAATGCTGCAGTGAATGCCTTTAGTGTAGATAAGACTGAATTAAATGATAATTTAGCTTTCATATTATGCACCAGATTTATACGTGATAATTTACCGGAAGAAGGTTCTTTAGATGTATTTAAGCGGATAAACGCATTTGATTTAGGTTTTAAATTAGAATATTCTATCAAAGATTTATCCATTTCGTATGAATATATAAAAAGAGATTACTCAGACAAAAGTAATTTAAATAGTGAACGAAAGGTGGGGACAATACAATATAAAATAAGTGACGGATTATTTATAACCGGTGCATATGGAACTAATTTCGGAATTGATAAAAACATTTTTACCCTATTTGGAATAAATTATGGATTTGGGAAATCGTCATTAAATTCCAATAATTAATATAAAAAATAGATTTTAATATTTTAGATAAAAATTTAGTGGAATTGTTTATGAAAATTTTCATCAATGATTTTTGAAAATAGCAAAACTGCATGAAGTAATAAATTAATATTATTTTTTATTTTTTTTACAAAAACAGGTATTTATACGTATAGCCAGAATCAAAATTAGTTCTATTCTTGCAAAGAATAATTTTAACCATCATTTTTAGTTAATCCGCAAGGAATTGTAAATGAAGAACTTTTTTTGGAATAATTAGTGAGATTTAAATCCGTAAAAAGATTAAAATCTCATTTTTTATTTTAACCCTGTATAACAAACTAACTTTCAGTTTATTACAAAATAACATTCTCGGTTTTTTTGTTATTCTTTGCAATCATCTTTAAATTACGATAGATTTTTCTCTAAGTACACACTCTCTTTTGTAATGGCTTCTATTAACAAATCCAGAAATTTGCTATAGCCGTTTTCAATCTTTTATTATAATTCGTTTTTATAAACCAGAACCAGGCTGTAAATATTTACCTTTCTGTCTTCGCTACAGCAAAATATTCGTGTACAAGGCAGTTTCACGAAGAAAATTAAGTGTTAAAAACATCAATTATGAGTTGATTTTTATAGCTTTGCAAAAAGCCACATTTTCCAAATACTTTTAAAAAAACAAATTATAATTCCTAACACCATGCGATCTATCATTTCGACATTTTTATTTTTAATATTTGCCTGTTCAAATTCTCACGCACAACTTAGTTCTGATAAAATATTTGAAAGTTTTAAACAGGGAGAGCGTACAAATTGCTCCTCAATTGCTTTCATCAAAGCTTCCTTAAATATTTATGGATTAGACAATCTTTTTATTACTGAAAAAATAAATGACAGTTTATATCAGATAACATTAAAAAATAATGCTACGTTTAAACTAAAAACCGATGAGTTAAATAAAGCTGAATTCTCTGCCGGATTTGTATTCATTAAAACCAATGAGGACAGTAAAAAAATAACAGACTATGCAGTATTGACTTATGCTGTGATGGCAAAATACAAGCAAATTTTAGACAAGGAGAAAACTTTTGACAAAGCTCTTGAAGATTTAGAAGATGGTGAAATACACACCCCAACTATTTATAAATATTTAGGATTTCAAAAGGGCAAGCATGTACAAGAGTTAAAACGCCTTTCAGGAAGTGAATTTTGTGGAGTTGTGGCATGGTCAAATGCCCATGCTGTTTTTGTTTGTGAAGATTTTATGGATTATTATGGCAACAAAAAAAGTTTGTGGGATAAGTATCCGGGGCGTTTCAGAATATTAAAATCATAAACTAAACTTTATTCACTACCACTCACAAAAATCAAATTCCGGGTGGTATTTTTGTATTTCCAGGATACCACTAAATTAAGTCTCAAAATTCATATGACACGAGAACATTATATTCCCTTTAACAAGGAATTTTTACTCGATCAAACAGCTGCTTTCGCAGAAGATCAAAAAAAAGTGGAAGATTTTAAAAAGCTATTCGACATTATCGAACATTATTATCATCATGAAGCTTTTAATCTTAATCGAAACCTCAAACAAAACTATGCCTTATTCGATCCGGATTTGAGCGAGGAAGAACGCAAAGGGTATATTGGAAAAAGTGATTTTTCGACCTTTAAAAAAACGCTTCTAAAAGTCCTGGAAAATGGCAACTACAGGCGTGTAGAGCAGGAAGTGTTAGATAAAGCCTTTAAGGATTCTGATTTAATTGGTTTAAAACTTGCAATAGATTTAAATGCATTTAAAGATTATGAACTATATGTTCGCGGTCAACACAAAACAAAAGAAAAAATTACAAAATATATTTTCTGGAAGAAGGAAATAGAAATTGAGTACTATGACCGCGTTATGATTTACCTCAATTATAACGAAGCAGATTATCTGACAAAGAAAAAAGTAAAACTAGGAAAAGTACCTGTAGATCCAGGATCAATTGTATTGAAAATCTTTAAGCGCGTTCCTAAAAATGACCTAGAAACAATTTTCCCAAATGCAATTCCCAAAATGTCCGCAACTGACAAACTTTTGCTTTGGGTTCCGGGAATTTTTGGAGGCGTTTCATTATTAAGTGCCAAAGTCATTCCGGCTTTGATTAATATGTATGAGGCTTATCAGACAGGTGAAGCCATTGATTTATTAAACAGTAAAACCTCCTTAAATCAGGGATTAATTGCATTGGGAATTTTATCTGCCTATTGTTTTCGCCAATACAATAATTTTATAAACAAGAAGATAAGATATTCTAAAATGCTTTCGGACAGTTTGTATTTTAAAAATCTGGGAAATAATAGCGGCGCTTTTTATTCGCTTTTAAATTCATCAGAAGAAGAAATATTGAAGGAAACTATTTTGGCCTACACTTTTTTACACAAAAGTAAGAATCCATTAACCGCTGAAGAGCTTGACAATCAAATAGAATCCTGGTTTAAAACTACACTTAACGCCAATCTGGATTTTGATGTAAAAGATGCGTTATTAAAATTAAAAAATATCGGTCTTGGAATAGAAAACAATAACAAATGGGAAGTCATTCCGCTTGAGAAATCCCTAATAAAAATTGATCAATTATGGGATGAAGCCTTTGATTATTATCAAAAATAATCTTTACATCACTAAAATCCAAGCTTTAAACTATCTTAATTTTTTTATTGAAAATTTTCAATTACAAATCATTTTTAGTCCTGTAATGATATAATATTTTAACAAATAAAATCCAAACGCCTCAATTTATAAATTACGCAAAACACTTGAATAAAAAAATAAGTATTTTGTCGATTTATTTTGCATTTCATCGATTTATTTGTAATATTGGGCAGTTAAAAAATTTAATCTTTTTTATTAAACAAACATTTTTATATGTAAATTTTATTCTTTTTATGAATAACATAAATTAATTATCATATTAAAAGTTAAAATAATTTTTTTTAAATAATTTATTAACAATTTGGTTAAGATTTGAAAAAATAAAATATTATGACAAAAAAAATGCTTCTTAGCCTTTGGATTTCGTTTCTTTTAGTAACTATTTGTATTCTAATTTTAGAAAAGTGGATTCATTCTGGCTATTGAAAAATTATATCATCTTAAACTAATTTTGAAAAACCTATCCTAACATAACATTAAGTGCTTACTAAAACTAATAAAAGAAAAAGAGAACCATAGAGTCCTCTTTTCTTTTATTTTTTTATTAATCTTATTCAGTTTCTGCTTCAATAAAATTTTCTTCTGTTTCACCTGCAACTACTAAGTCAGGTCTGGATGCCTTAAGCGAATTGAACCTTTCTAATTGTTCCAACTCTTCTTCTTCTCCACTGAAATAAGGGAAAACATCCATAATCGGTGATTCTGAAATTGCTGGAATAGTATAATCACCCATTGTATTTTTCATAACTGCAACAGTGTTATCATAAGCCTCTTTTACGTCATTTGCCTGAACCAGTAAATACATATTCGTCTTACGCTCTTTTCCGCTTTCTTCATCAAAAGCAATTAAGGAAACTTTTGATTTAAACCAACGGTCTGCATTTTCAAAAGGATGAATTTCTGCATAATTTGCCACTTTTATATTCGTAATTTTAAATTCTTCGCTTACATATGCCTTCATTTCTTCATTAATTCTGCTTTCAGCTTCTGTGTAAGATATAGCATCTACCAAATAAGGCTCTGTTGTAACCTTTTGTGATCCGATATCATCCGTTTTTCTGTATTTTACTTTACATTCGTACCAAATTGCGCTCATTTCTTTTTGTATTTTTTAAGGAAGTCAAAGATATATTTTCAAAGAAAAAAAATCGTTTATTCGAAAAATAGATATTCACAATTTTATAATAGCAATAGATTTTAAAACTGACTCAAAAACTCAAAAATATTTAATAGCTTTGATATAATCCTAAATTACAAAAAATGAGAACATTAGATCAATGGTTTGAAGAATATGCTGTTAGTCATCAAAACCCAAAAAACAAAGCGATACATTATATCTGTGTTCCTGCGATTTATTTCTCCATTGTTGGTTTATTGATGAGTATCCCTAGTAATTTCATTTCCAAGACGCTATCACTCAATGTTCCGATAATAGAAAATTGGGCAGCTGTTGTATTGATTTTTGTACTTATCTTTTACATCAGGTTATCAATTACTATGGCTGTCAAAATTGCTGTTTTTTCAGCTATTTGTCTGATTGCAAATTATTACATTGGCCAGGTTTTACCCCTATGGATGTTTTCTGTTGGTGTTTTTGTTATTGCATGGATTGGGCAATTCTATGGACATAACATTGAAGGAAAAAAACCGTCTTTCCTTAAAGATATACAGTTTTTAATGATCGGTCCTGCCTGGGTTGTGGATAATTTGTTTTCTAAGAAATAATTCTGGTAATATTTAATATTTAGCTATGGAATTTATATCTGTATATTCTAAAGAGCAATATGAATATATAAAAGAATCACGAGAAGTATTGTTCGAATTTTGCAAAACAATTTCTCCAGAGGATTTTGTGAACCAGAATTCTTCATTTGGCCGTGGCGGAAGCATTAGAAATCTATTAGTTCATATTACAAACACCTATCAATATTGGATTGCAAACCTTGCCTTGAAGAAAAATGTAATCTATTCTGAATACGAAAATTTCAAAACAATACAGGATGTAATTATATTGTTTACTACTGTAGATGATTTTATGTTCGAATTCATTTCAAAAATGGATTATTTTGGCGATGAAATATCATACAAAATACAAAATGTCAAACATTCAACAAAACCTATTAGGCTTTTTAGCCATGTAATTACCCATGAATACCATCACAAAGGACAAATATTATCTTTAAGCAGACACTTAGGATATATCCCTGTTGATACCGATATTATGAGATAATTATTTCACATAAAATGATTCGTAAATGAAAATAGAAAATAAGGAAATCAAAATTGAGAGCTATGACATTTTCACTTATCGACGAATCCGGCGTGCAATTGGCTATTTAGGGATCAGTTTACCAATATTACTGGTTGTTTTGTCTTTCATATCTTTTTTTCAAACTCCTCTTCAACATTCAATAAGTCACTATTATTATACAAATCTGAGGGAAATTTTTACCGGAGCCTTATGTGCTGTTGGTTTATTTTTGATTTGCTATAAAGGTCATGGAAATATTTCAATCCTAAAAAACGACAACTTATTAACCAATATTGCCGGAGTTACGGCTTTAGGTGTTGCTTTAGTACCAACAAACCCTGAAGTCGCATCAGATAAGATTTACACACTGATTCCGTACTCAGAAAAATGGATGGGATGGCTTCATTATGGATTTGCCGCTTTATTGTTTTTAATATTTGCTTTACTTGCTATTAATGTCTTTACAATTAGTCACGAAAACAAAATACCTTTATCTAAAAGCATTTTGAACGAAAACAATATTTACCGATTTTGCGGTTATTCGATATTGCTATTCATTGTTATGGTGCCAATAGCAGAAAAACTCCATCTGTTTCCTTATTCTACATTAGTTTTTGAAGCGCTTTCTCTTTTTGCTTTTGGAACTGCCTGGCTAATTAAGGGCCGTGCTCTGGGAGATAAAGGAATCATTGGCCAGAAATTGTATCAGGAAAACAATCCGATAGATACTGAAAAAGTTTTTGAGGAATAAAAAACAATTATTAAACTTAGAATTATGAGTTGGGACATCATTTTATTTAATTCATCACAAAAAATTAATTCGATCGAAGAAATTGATGAGCAAGCATTCATCCAGACAGATTTCGATAGTATTATATCAGAATATTTTGGTTCAAAAGAAGGAGAGGAAATTAAAGAAATTGATTCTTAAATAGATTTTTACACCGACGACGCACCAGTTAGCAACAAAATGATTTCGCTGTATAGCGAAAAAGCATTATTTGAAATAGCAAAACTTGCAAAAATTCAAAACTGGCAGATTTACGACACTAGTTTAAGCAAAATGCTAGATCTGGAAAACGCTTCACAAAATGGATTTGCTAATTTTCAAAACTACCTGCAAAAGGTTCTGAATAATAAATGAATTTATTTTACAATATCTTACTTTTAAAAACAGAAAATCCTAACCCAGAGGAAAGCGACATCCTTTTGTGGCAGTCCCGATAGCTACCGTTGAATTTACAATTCTTTTTTTGAATCCTATATATGTAGTCTCCCTGTATTGTTAGCAGTAAATCTAAATATAGAACTCGATGCCATTGTAGCTTTTACTTTAGCAGCTATTCCTGAATTATCTACTGTAGCTATAACTGCGTTACCTGAGGTAAAATTCACACTAAACTCTCCTGTGACACTTGCACCCAGCCCTGTTAGAATTCCCGGAAGATCTTACATTTCATTTATTATCAAAATCATATCCTGTATAATTTACGATAGTGTATCCATTAACATATTTACCTGTAGTGAGAGTTCCGGTAAATACAACCGATTCCATTACAGCACCACCCGTTATAATTGGATTGACCGATACATCAAGCCAATTTAGTGTCTGTAATTTCTAATCAGAAATACTGACAGCACAAAAAAACAAAAATTTCGAGAATAATTTTCGAATCATAAAAAAGCCTGCAAAACATACACTTTGCAGGCTTTAATTTTTTCATAGTGACCACGGAGGGGTTCGAACCCCCAACCCTCAGAGCCGAAATCTGATATTCTATCCAGTTGAACTACGTGGTCTTTATTTTATTTAGATTTATGATTTTAGAGTTCGGATAATCAAACTCTTAAATTATATTTATGAAAGTAATTTCTTTACAATTGTAGAAATTGTCTTTCCTTCAGCTGTTCCTCCCAACTGGGCAGATGCTAATCCCATTACTTTGCCCATTGACGCAATTCCTGAAGCCCCTGTTTCTGCAATGATTTTTGCTATCACAGCTTCTACTTCTTCTTCGCTTAACTGAGCCGGTAAAAACTTTTCAATTACAGCAACCTGAGCCAATTCTGGTTCAGCTAAATCAGGACGGTTTTGTTCAGTAAAAATTCTTGCGCTTTCTTTACGAGTTTTTACTAATCTCTGAAGCAGTTTTATTTCTTCATCTTCAGTTAATTCTTCTTTAGATCCTGATGATGTCGATGCTAATAATAATTCAGATTTAACAGCTCTTAAAGCTTCTAAAGCCACTGTATCTTTTGCTTTCATGGCAGTTTTAATCTCGTCCATGATTTGTGCTTGTAAACTCATCTTTTATTTTTATTTAGATAAGCACTGCTTATCATTACTATAGTAATTTGATTGTTTTTGACTTTATTGGTACTAATAATTGATTCGCTTTAAAAACTGTTCAAAAAAGTCAAATTTTAAATTCTGTGCGAAGATAAAAAAAATAACCCGAAAATTAAATCCAATTTTCGGGCTATCCAAATATTATGATTTTTTAAGACTAATCTACGTTGTCGTGTAGGAATGAATTATTTGAACGCAATTGCAAGTCATTATTACTGTCTGTTCCGACCGAAATTCTTGAATTGGTATTATTAGATTGTGAATTCGACAAATCGATCCCCAATCTTTTATAGGCTGGTTCTTTTTCAAGTTCATCGATTCTCGAAACATTATTATGGAATTTATAATTAAATTCTTTTAGTTTCTTCCTTCTTTCTTCAGCTCTTAAACGTAATGTTTCCTCAATTGTTAATTCCATTGGAGAAACATTCGAAGTGGTTGAAAAGTCAGGTTCGCTGGCAAACTCAACCCTTGGCTTCAATGTGATATTTAATTCCTCTGGAACTACATCTTCTACCACTTTTTCTACTGGTTTTGAAGCAACTAATTCATTTTCAACTTCCATATATTCTTCTAAAGAATATTTTATGATTCCATTTTCAGAAAGCTCTGTTACCGGCACAAATGAAACTGGCTCATTAACTTTTATATTACGGGTTTCGTTTGTCAATTCGAACAAAATTTTATTATCCTCAACAACTGGTTCTTTTTTTACTTCTGGCTCAGCTCTAAAAAGAGGTAAATCAAATGAAAAAGTAGTCTGTTCCTGTTTCTCAAAAGTTCTTTGTGGGGCTAATTGAGTTTCCTGAAAAGATTGTACCTCAGGAGTTGAAATAGTAAAATCGATATCTGTAATAGGCGAAACAATTTCAAAAGTAACATCAAGATTTTTGATGAACTCAGACATTACTACTAACTCCTCCTGATTGATAGTTGGAGCAACCGCAACTGGAGTTATCGGAGTTGGTATAGCTGAAGCAACCGTATCTTCCATCAAATCAAAAACAACTTTTGGCTCAGTTGGAGGGGTTGATGTTTCTGCATTCAAATCAAAGGAAGTAAGAGGTCTGTTTGTTAAATTATGAACACTTCTTTGTTCATCTTCTAGTGTATGAATGATTTTTTTAGGCTCTGTATTTACGATTTCGTTCTGTTGCTCAACATCAAAACCAGTTGCAATAATAGTTACAGCAATAGCTTCACCAAGAGTTTCGTCTTCACCAACCCCCATAATGATATTAGCATTATAACCTGCTTCTGCCTGAATATGGTCATTGATTTCTCCAATTTCGTCAAGAGTAATTTCATCAGACCCAGAAACGATAAGCAACAATACGTTTTTGGCTCCTGTAATTTTATTGTCATTTAATAACGGAGAATCCAATGCTGAAACAATAGCCTCTTTAGCTCTGTTTTCACCCGAAGCGACAGAAGATCCCATGATAGCTGTTCCACTATTTGACAAAACAGTTTTAGCATCACGTAAATCTATATTTTGGGTATAGTGGTGTGTGATTACTTCAGCAATACCTCTTGAGGCTGTTGCCAAAACTTCATCCGCTTTAGAGAATCCGGCTTTGAAACCAAGATTTCCGTACACTTCCCTTAACTTGTTATTATTGATTACAATTAGTGAATCTACTTGCTTACGTAACTTTTCAATTCCTAAAAGCGCTTGTTCCTGACGTACTTTACCTTCAAACTGAAAAGGAATTGTTACGATACCAACAGTCAAAATTTCTCTTTCTTTTGCTAATTGTGCAATTACCGGAGCAGCACCTGTACCTGTTCCACCCCCCATACCAGCGGTAATAAATACCATCTTTGTATTGCGGTCTAACATTTTTTCTATATCAGCAATACTTTCAATAGCAGATTGTTGTCCTACATCAGGATTAGCTCCAGCTCCAAGACCTTCTGTTAAATTTACTCCTAACTGAATTTTGTTTGGAACAGAACTGTTTTGCAATGCTTGTGAATCTGTATTACAAACGATAAAATCAACCCCCTTTATTCCCTGCTGGAACATGTGGTTAATAGCGTTACTTCCGCCCCCTCCTACACCTATTACTTTGATTACATTTGATTGGTTTTTTGGTAAATCAAATGAAATACTTCCAAATTCTGAGTTGCTCATCATCTTTTTGGTTTTGAAATTCTTATTTAATACATTTTTTACTTCTTGACTTGGGGCCAATAGTAATTTTCCTTTTCTTTATTCTGCGTTGTCTAAAAATTCTTTGATTTTATCGACATATCTATCAAAAAATGACCTTCTGATTTTAGTTTCTGTAGACTCCTCGACAGCAACATTAGTTCTAACTTCTCTTGGCTCTTCAACCGTCTCAACTCTTTCAACGTAGTTTTCTTCAACTTCGTATCGCTGTTGAGTTACTGGAGGAACATTTTTGTAAACCACTCTTGGCTGCTCATTTACAACCTCCATTCTAACAGCACTTTGAGTACTATTTTCAATACTATTCATAACCAGTCCGACTGCTGTTGCAAATAATGGGCTGGAAATTTCTTCGCTGGAGTTACCTGCTAAATGTTCGTTTGGATATCCAATTCTGGTATCCATACCAGTGATATATTCTACTAACTGCTTAATGTGTTTTAACTGAGCACCTCCACCAGTAAGAACAATTCCGGCAATTAATTTTTTACGCGGATCCTCGTGCCCGTAAGCTTTAATTTCAGCAAAAACCTGTTCAATTATTTCTACTACACGTGCATGAATAATTTTAGATAGATTTTTAAGCGAAATCTCTTTTGGCTCCCTTCCTCTTAAACCCGGAATAGAAACGATTTCGTTATCTTTATTTTCTCCCGGCCAGGCCGATCCGAATTTTATTTTTAAAAGCTCAGCCTGTTTTTCAATAATCGAACATCCTTCTTTTATGTCTTCTGTAATTACATTTCCTCCAAAAGGAATAACAGCAGTGTGTCGAATAATTCCATCTTTAAAAATGGCTAAATCTGTTGTTCCTCCACCAATATCGATAAGTGCAACACCTGCTTCTTTTTCTTCCTGACTTAAAACAGCGTCTGCTGAAGCTAATGGTTCTAATGTTAATCCTGATAATTCAATTCCTGAACTCTGAATACATCTTCCAACATTTCTGATTGATGATGCCTGTCCTACTACAACGTGAAAACTAGATTCCAGTCTCCCGCCATACATCCCGATTGGTTCTTTTATTTCAGATTGTCCGTCAATTTTGAATTCCTGCGGCAAAACATGAATAATTTCTTCACCCGGCAACATGGCCAGTTTATTTACCTGATCAATTAAAAGCTGAATATCTTTTTCGCCAATTACTTCTTCCGGATTATTACGGCTAATGTAATCTGTATGCTGAATACTTCTGATGTGCTGTCCGGCAATACCCACAACCACATCTTTAATTTTGTAACCTGAATTTGCTTCGGCTTCAAGAATAGCTTGCTGAATTGACTGAATAGTTTGTGTAATATTATTTACTACACCCCTTGCCACACCTAAACTTTTGGATTTACCAATACCCAGGATTTCTAATTTTCCGTACTCATTCTTCTTGCCTATCATGGCAACTATCTTGGTTGTTCCAATATCTAGACCTACTGCAATGTTATCTTTTTCCATTTTCTATTATTTTGTGCAAACTACTTGTTCCGTAAACCTCAGATCAATTTTATTATATTTATATAACGAACTGTCTAAAACAGCCTTTTGAAAAAAAGCTTTATAATTCCTGAATTTTTCACCCACATTCATTGTTCTTCCAAAATCAATGAAGTAATTATAATTTCTATTAAACATTTTTAAGCTACCATTAGGCATAATTTCTATTGCAATGATGTTTTTTTTCAAAAACGCATCGTCATAAATTGTGCGAAATAGGGCAGCTAAATCTTCGTTATTTTTTTTATTTATTGTTCCCGAAACAAGAGGAACACGCGCCGTAAAATTGTCTGACAAAGGCATTTTATTGCCTTCATAGTCAATATAGAAAGAGCTCCCACCATCATAAACTCTTACTATTGGTGTTCTCTGTTTTACCCGCGCTTTGAGAACTCCATCGATACTTACAAAAACATCTGACTTTTCAATCATGTCCTGGTCATCGAGGCTTTTTTCTATTTTATTCAAATCTAACTCATCTTTTCGGATACTGGAAGCGTCTCTTTTATTTTCTATCAACAATTTATTAACCGTTTCGGGCTTCACAAAAAGCGTATTCTCTCCTACAAAAACAACCTCCGATTTCTTCAATTTCCTGTCTCCATTTCGATACTGAGCAAATGAATACAGAAAGAGAATGAGTCCAAAAATCAATACTAATTTAATATTTGTCCAATTAAATATTTTCATTTAAAATCGTTTTAATTGATGGCACCATTTCTCCAATATCACCAGCTCCTATTGTTACAATTACTGGCGCATCATTAGCTTTAATTTCTGTCAGTAAATCTTCTTTTGCAACAATTTTTTTATTCGAATTAGTCATCTTACCCAATAGCCATTCAGAAGTCACTCCTTCCATCGGAAGTTCTCTTGCCGGGTAAATATCCATTAAGAACACCTCATCAAATGCCGACAAACTTTCGGCAAATCCATCTACAAAATCCCTTGTTCTACTGAATAAATGCGGCTGGAAAATTGCAAGTACCTTTCGATGCGGATACAACTCCCTAACTGCCTGATGAACGGCATTAATTTCTGTTGGATGATGCGCATAATCATCAATATAGACTAATTTTTCTGTCTTAATCTGATATGAAAAACGCCTTCTGATTCCGTTAAAAGAAGCAAGTGCTTTTGCAATAGCATCTGTTGATGTTCCAAAAGTTTTTGACATTGCAATTGCCATTAATGCATTCATCAGATTATGTTTCCCAGGCAATCCAAAACGCAAATCCTTCATAACCTCTGATGGTGTATGAACATCAAAAACATAGGTCCCATTTTCTATTCTAACATTAAAAGCCTTATATACACCATCTTCATTGATAGCACATTGAACTCCATCAAGAGGCAATTCTTTAGTTATAAAAAGATTATTTTTATCTTCAACTTTAGAGACGAATTCTACAAAAGATGCCTCAATAGCATCACTCGTTCCGTAAATATCCAAATGGTCTGCATCCATCGATGTTACACAGGCGATATTCGGGTGCAAATGCAAAAACGATCTGTCAAATTCATCAGCTTCGACAACTGTTACCGTCTTTCCGTTTCCAATTAGATTTGAATTATAATTCTCCACAATTCCACCTACAAATGCCGTAACGTCTGCACCGCTTTCATGCAATATATGTCCCAAAATACTTGAAGTAGTTGTTTTTCCGTGCGTTCCGGCTACTGCAAAACTAAATGTACCTTTGGTAATAATACCTAAAACTTCTGCACGTTTTTTAACCTGATATTGTCTTTCAATAAAATAATTCCATTCTGAATGAGTTACAGGAACTGCCGGCGTAAAAATCACCAGTGTGTTTTCTACATAATAATCGGATGGAATTAAACCAATATTTTCTTCAAAATGAATATCAATACCACTTTCTATCAATTCATTTGTGAGCATCGATGGAGTTTTATCATAACCAGAAACCTTTTTTCCGATGTATTTGAAATAACGGGCCAAGGCACTCATTCCGATTCCTCCGATACCAATAAAATAAACATTTTGTATTTGATTTAAATTCATTTGATTTTTATTTTGAGCTATTTTACTTTAAAAAACTAGTAATTAAGCTTTTATATTTTTTATTATTTAACAACTCAAAACGCCTAAAAATAGCATTCTAAATTTTGTAATGTGTTTTATAATTATTCTTAAAAGTTACATTATAACAACTTTTTGATTTCATCTACAATAACTTTTGTAGCGTTTGGTCTGGCCAGTTTTTTAATATTGTCACTTAACTGTTTTTGTTTTCCATCGTCTTTTAGGAGCGCTTCAAAAACAATACTGAATTGGCTGTCTAATTCTGATTCTCTCAATAAAATAGCACCTTTAGCATCTACAATTGCCTGAGCATTTTTGGTCTGATGATCTTCAGCTACATTTGGCGACGGTATAAAAATTACCGGTTTCCCTACAATACATAATTCAGAAACTGATGATGCGCCTGCCCGGGAAATAATCACATCTGCAGCGGCGTAAACAAAATCCATTCTTTCAATGAAATCAACTACTTTTACATTGGGCTGATTAAATTTTTTGTAATCATCAAAATATAATTTTCCGCATTGCCAAATTACCTGTACATTTTGCGAAAGAAAATTATCCAGTTCTTTTTCGATTAGCTGATTAACTCTTCTGGCACCTAAACTCCCCCCCAAAACTAACAGCGTTTTTTTATTCGGATCTAAACCGTAAAAAGCCATAGCTTCATTATGTTTTGTATCAATATCAATTAAATCCTGACGAACCGGATTTCCTGTTAAAACAATTTTTTCTTTTGGAAAAAAACGCTCTAAATTCTCGTATGCCACACAAATTGCATTTGCTTTTTTACTTAGTAACTTATTTGTAATTCCCGGAAATGAATTTTGTTCCTGAATTACTGTTGGAATTCCTGCTGATCCGGCAGCCTGTAAAAGAGGCCCGCTGGCAAAGCCACCTGTCCCAATTACTACATTTGGCTTAAACTGTTTGATAATTCTCTTTGATGCTAATAAACTGGATGCTAATTTTAAAGGAAACATCATGTTTTGTAACGTTAATTTTCTTTGTAACCCAGCAATCCAAAGTCCTTTTATTTCGTAACCAGCCTGAGGCACTTTTTGCATCTCCATTTTATCTTTGGCACCTACAAAAAGAAATTCAGCATCAGGAAATTGTAATTTTAATTCGTTTGCAATCGCAATTGCAGGGTAAATATGCCCTCCTGTTCCACCACCACTTAGTATGAATTTATACTTTGCCATATTCTTGAAAAGTTGTAGTATTTAAAACTATTCTCTTTTAATTTTATTTGTTTAATACTGCACTCATAGGATTTTTAGAATTATCCTGAATAGAATACATTACTTCTTCTTCGTATATTTCATCTGCAGGTAAATCTTCTTCTGCCAGCTCTTTATCAATTAATCTTTGGAGTGCTTCTTTTCGTCTTTCTTTCTCTTCTCTTTCTTCAGAGATTTCTTCTTCTTTTTTAGTTACACTGATAATAATTCCAAGACCAAAACAAGTCATCCAGATCGAACTTCCCCCACTGCTTATCAAAGGGAGCGTCTGACCCGTTACCGGTAATAATTCAACTGCAACCGCCATATTAATCATTGCCTGAAATATCATTGGAAACCCAAGTCCGACGACGACTAATTTCCCAAACAGCGTGTTTGCCTTGTGTGACGCTATAACAAATCGAAACAACAATAATAAGTACAAAATTAATATTGCTACTCCTCCAACTAAACCATATTCCTCAACAATAATCGCGTAAATAAAATCGGAAGATGATTGTGGCAAAAAGTTTTTTTGTACACTTTTTCCTGGTCCTAATCCACCCAATTTTCCTGAAGCAATTGCTGTTTTGGCTTTTTCAATCTGATAATCATCTTCATCCGGTTTATCAGTTGTAAAGTTCATAATACGACTTTCCCAGGTTGAAACCCTGCTGAAAAATTTTGAATCAGGAAAAGCTTTAGCGACTAATAGAAAAAAAGCCAGCATAGCAACTCCTGAACCAATAATAAAACCAATATATTTCAGCGGATATTTACCAATAAAGGTCAACATAATTACCATTGAAAAAATCAACGCAGTAGTCGAAAAATTTGCAGGTAAAATAAGTGCTAAAGTAATAAAAACCGGAAGCCAAAGTTGAATCAATGAAGTTTGAAAAGACTCATTCTCCTGCTTCGTCTTAGACAAATAACGTGCTACAAATATAAAAAGTACAATTGAAGCAATTGTCGAAGGCTGAAATGTAATTCCTATAAACGGAAGCTGAATCCACCTACTGGCATTTGCTCCGGAGATTACAGTTCCTTTAACTAACGTAAAAACCAAAAGAATCCAGACTACCGGCAGCGCAATTTTTGAAATAGCCCTAAAATAATGATACGGGATTTTATGAACCCAATAAATAATCATAAAACCAATACAAATGTGCGCTAAATGCTTAATTAAATAGCCCAGCGTATTTCCAGTTCCATGACCAATATAGGCCAGATTACTACTTGCACTAAAAACAGGCATAAATGAAAACAGTGCCAATAAAGCCACAAATGACCATATTACCCTGTCACCTTTTAATTTGTTTACCAGCTCTTTCATAAATCTTTCTTTTTATTTCAGGTTTCAAATTACATCTAATATAAAACCTGAATTTTTACAAGTTGTGAACGGCTTGTTTAAATTGCTTTCCTCTGTCTTCGTAGTTTTCGAATAAGTCAAAACTAGCACAAGCAGGAGATAATAAAACAGCATCCCCTTTTTCTGTTAATCTTTGTGCCGTTTTCACAGCATCATTCATATTATTCACTTCCACCATTATATCAACAACATTCCCAAAAGCTTCGATAATTTTACGATTATCAATTCCTAAGCAAATAATTGCTTTTACCTTTTCGCGTACTAATGACATTAATTCATTGTAATCATTTCCTTTATCAACACCACCTACAATCCATACAGTTGGGACATTCATACTATCTAAAGCAAAGAAAGTAGCGTTTACATTTGTCGCTTTTGAGTCGTTTATGTATTGTACATTCTGAATTTTTAATACTTTCTCTAGACGATGTTCAACACCTTGAAAATTTGATAAACTTTCGCGAATTGTTGCATTTCTAATTTGCATCAATTTTGCTACAGAGCTTGCTGCCATTGCATTTTTCATATTATGTTTTCCTTCTAACGCAATGTATTCTGTTTCCATTGTAAACTCTTCCTGGTTGATCTTTATTTCCATTTTGTTGTTATTTATAGAAGCCCCTTCATCGAATGATTTAGTCAATGAAAAAGGAATTAATTTTGCTTTTGTTTTATTATTCTTTAACCATTCTGTACTCGCTTCATCATCTGAATCATAAATGAGATAATCGCTTTCGGTCTGGTTCATCGTTATCCTGAACTTGGAATTGATATAATTCTCATATTTATATTCATATCGGTCTAAATGATCCGGACTAATATTCGTTATTATGGCAATATCGGGCCTGTAATCAATAATTCCATCCAGTTGAAAACTACTTAATTCGAGCACATAGGCATCGTATTTATTTTCGGCTACCTGCCAGGCAAAGCTTTTTCCGATATTTCCTCCCAAACCCACATTTAATCCTGCTGATTTCAATAAATGATGGGTCAGCATTGTTGTAGTGGTTTTACCATTACTTCCGGTTATTCCAATAGTCAATGCTTCGGTGTAAGGTTTTGCAAACTCTATTTCCGAAATTACTTTGACACCTGCAGCTACAAGCTTTTTTACTATCTGAGATTTTTCCGGAATTCCCGGGCTTTTCATTACCACATCAGCATTCAGAATCAAATCTTCAGTATGCTGTTCCTCTTCCCAGGCAATTCCATTAATTATAAGAACTTCTTTATAGCTTTCTTTTATCTTTCCAAAATCAGATAAAAAAACATCATATCCTTTTTTCTTTCCAAGGATAGCGGTACCTACACCGCTTTCTCCTCCTCCTAAAACCACCAACCTCATCTATCTCAGCTTTAAGGTAACAATTGATAATATTGCCAGCATAACAGCGACAATCCAGAAACGCGTTACAATTTTACTTTCATGATATCCTTTTTTCTGATAATGATGATGTAAAGGCGCCATAAGGAAAATTCTGCGGCCCTCGCCAAAACGTTTTTTAGTATATTTAAAATAAAAAACCTGAATCACTACTGAAGCATTTTCTGCAAGGAAAATTCCGCAGAACAAAACAATCAATATCTCTTTACGAACGGCGATTGCCAAAACGGCTATAATTCCGCCAATAGTTAAACTTCCTGTGTCTCCCATAAAAACTGAAGCGGGATAAGAATTATACCAAAGAAAACCTATCAAGGCACCTACGAAAGCCGATATAAAAACTGTCATTTCTCCCGAATTAGGGATATACATAATATTTAGATAATTCGAAAAGATGATGTTCCCCGAAACAAACGTAAATATACCAAGCGCTAAGACGGATATTGCCGAAGTACCTGCAGCCAGACCATCTATTCCGTCAGTTAAATTAGCTCCGTTAGAAACTGCTGTGATAATAAAAATAACAACCGGAATAAAAATTAACCATGCCCATTTTTCATAACCTTCACCTGTCCAAGCCAAAATTTCAGCATAATCTAACTCATTGTTTTTTACAAAAGGAATGGTAGTTGCAGTTGATTTTTCTTCAACAGGTGCAGGAAGAACAACAGTAGTATTATTTGTTTTGAAGCTTTCACTATAACCTGTATCTGTCCTAACTGTAACAGCCGGATTAAAATAAAGAACAGCTCCAACAATAATTCCCAAACCAACCTGACCAATCACTTTAAATTTTCCTTTAAGCCCTTCTTTATCTTTTTTGAATATTTTAATATAATCATCTACAAAACCAATAGTACCCATCCAAAGTGTTGTAACAATAAGTAATACTATATAAATATTATGCAACCGTGCAAATAACAAAACCGGTATTAAAGTTGCGAAAATGATAATCAGTCCTCCCATTGTTGGAGTCCCTGCTTTTTCATTCTGACCTGCAAGCCCAAGCTCACGAACTGTTTCTCCAACCTGCTGACGACGCAGAAAATTAATCACCCTTTTACCATAAATTGTTGATAAAAGCAACGAAAGCATTAAAGCTAAACCCGATCTGAAGGTGATGTACTGAAAAACGCCTGTTCCAGGAACATCTAATGTTTTATTTAAATATTCAAATAAATAGTATAGCATATCGTTATTTTTTAAATTCTAATTTCGAATTAAATTCCAAATTCCAACGCTAATTGGATTTTAGAATTTGGAATTTCTATTTTTTTATTTTCTTAGTTGTTCCAAAATTTCTTTTACCGTTTCCATATCGTCAAAATGATGACGTACACCATTTATTTCCTGATAAGTTTCATGTCCCTTACCTGCAATTAAAATAATATCATTGGACTGAGCCAATTGACAAGCCGTTTTTATAGCCTGTTTTCTATCTGTAATCCTCAGGAGTTTTTTATAATTATGGGCTTCGACACCCTCTTCCATTTCATCTAAAATAACTTCAGGATCTTCATTTCTAGGATTATCTGAAGTTAAAATAGCTTTATCACTTAAATTTGCAGCAATTTGTGCCATGACTGGTCTTTTTGCCTTATCTCTGTTCCCGCCACAACCTACAACCGTAATCAATTGTTCATTTTTAGTACGGATATCATCAATAGTTATTAAAACATTTTCTAAAGCATCAGGCGTGTGGGCGTAATCAACAATTGCAGTCACATTACCTTCTGAAATAATATACTGAAAACGACCTGAAACACTCTCTAAATCAGACAACAAACGCAACGCTTCAAAACTATCCATTCCTAATTCAACTGCAGCACCATAAATAGCCAAAACATTATAAGCATTAAATGTACCGATTAGCTTTACCCAAACTTCATTCTCGTTTACTTTCAATAATAAACCGGACAACTGGCTTTCTAAAATTTGTGCTTTAAAATCTGCATACGTTTTTAAGGCATATGTAAATTTTCTTGCCACTGTGTTTTGCAGCATCACAGTTCCGTTTTTATCATCAATATTTGATAAAGCAAAGGCTGTTTTTGGTAATGAATCAAAAAATGATTTTTTCACGTCTCTATATTCTGCAAAAGTTGGATGATAGTCCAAGTGGTCGTGAGAAAGATTTGTAAAAATTCCGCCAACAAAATGTAATGCTTCAGTTCTTTTTTGATGAATTCCGTGAGAACTCACTTCCATAAAACAGTGTGTTACGCCAGCCTCAATCATTTCATTAAAATAATGATTAATTGTAATTGAATCCGGAGTTGTGTGTGTTGCTTTATATTCCGTTTCATCAACCATGATTTTTACTGTTGATAACAACCCAACTTTAAAACCTGCTTTTTGAAACAATTGAAATAATAACGATGCAATAGTTGTTTTTCCGTTTGTACCGGTCACCCCAACCAGCTTTAATTTTCGGGAAGGATTGTCAAAATAATTGGCAGCCATAAAAGCCAAAGCCGAATTAGTGTCTTTAACTTGTATGTATGTAATTCCTTTTTCAATATTTCCTGGCAATGTATCGCAAATAATTGCTGCTGCACCTAACTGAATCGCTTTTTCGATATAATCATGTCCATCTGAAAGAGTACCACGAATCGCTATAAAAACATCATTTTCTTCAATTTTTCTTGAATCAAAATCTATTTTATGAATTGGAATGTCTGTTGAACCTGTAACAGATTCAATAGCTACCTTATATAATATGTCTTTTAGTATTTTCACGATAATTCTAATACTATAATTGTGTTTTTATTAATATTCTGACCAGCCTGAATCGATTGATACCTCACTTTTCCTACTCCGTTTACTCTAACTTTTAAACCTAAATTTTCAAGTAATGCGACTGCGTCCATACCCGGCATTCCTTTTAAATTCGGAATCAACTTTGGTTTTTTATTGGAAACATCATTAAATTTATCATAGCTGTATTCCTGCTTCGGAATTTTAGAATCTAAACGTTTGATTTTATTTGTTGAAGGCGCATCTGTAAATATTTTTTGGGCAATTCTTTTGAAAACCGGCCCGGCAACATCTGCTCCATAATAATTATTTTTGGCTGTATTTGGCTTATGAACCACTACAATGCAAGAGTACTTTGGATGATCTGCCGGAAAATATCCAACAAAAGATGATGCATAATACAACGCTGACTTCCCTTCTTTTCCTCCATAATTCATTTGAGCGGTTCCTGTTTTTCCAGCCATCGAAAAATCTTTTGAATACAATTTTGAAGCCGTTCCTTTTTTAACCACATTCAACAAAACAGCTTTCAATTTTTTAATGGTTTCGGATGAACAAACTTTTGGATTAATCACTTCTGTGTCGAATTTCTTAATGGTCCTGTTCCATTCTTTAATTTCAGATACAAATTGCGGTCTTACCATTACACCATTATTGGCAACCGAATTATAAAATGCCAGCGTCTGCATTGGTGTAACTGAAACCTCGTATCCAAAAGCCATCCATGGAAGTGAAATTCCTGACCAGCTTTTATCTCCGGGATGTGGAATAACTGGTCTTCCCTCTCCTTTAAAATGCAACCCTAAAGTCTTATCCAAGCCAAAATTTTTAATATGATTTACAAATTTTGACGGATTGCCTTTATAATTTTCATAAACTGCCTGAACCATAACAGTATTTGATGAAAGTTCAAATCCTCGTGCTAGTGAAATCTTTCCATATCCACCTGTGTGAGAATCCCGAACAGATCTTCCGTAATACTTAACTACACCTCCATGACTGTCATACACTGTACTTGTATCTGCCACCTTGTCTTCTAAAATTGCCATTAAATCAACCAATTTAAAAGTTGAGCCTGGTTCGTGAGACTCTGCTACAGCATAATTCGTAGTTTCAGTATACGATCCGTCTTCCTGCCTTCCTAAATTTGAAATCGCTTTTACATGACCAGTCTGCGTTTCCATAACCACTACACATCCATGATGAGCTTCATAATCTTCTAACTGTTTCAATAACGCATGATGTGCAATATCCTGAATAAAAACGTCAATGGTAGATATTACGTCATAACCATCTATAGGATCAACTTCATTTAAATCACGAATAGGTTTCCACTGTCCTTTAGCAATTTTTTGTTTTAAAATCTTACCATCTTTCCCGTTCAGATAACTTTTAAATGCCCACTCAATTCCTTTTCCAACCTCTACACCTGTAGCAGGATCGATTCTGTCATAGCCTATTGTCCTTTCAGCAATTTTACCAATTGGGTGTTTTCTAACCGTTTCCTGTTCAACTATGATCCCTCCTTTGAAAGCTCCTAAATTAAATAATGGAAAGCCTTTAATTTTCACATACTCGGTATAACTTAAGTTTCGGGCAATTAAATAATAACGGTTTTTATTTGCCCTTGCTTTTCTTAGTTCATTCTGATAATAACCACTTGGACGTCCGAGAACAGAAGACAAAGAATCTGAAAGAGGTTTTATATATTTTTCGAAATTTTCTTCTTTGGGTGCTTTCGAATCAAACCTTATTTCATAATTAGGTATTGATGTCGCCAGCAAACTTCCGTCTGCTGAATAAATATTTCCTTTATTCGCCGGAATTACAAAATTCCTAACCGTACGTTGTTTTGCCAGTTTCCTGTAATAATCTCCTTCAACCCACTGAATATTGGTCAATTTAACAACAATAGCAATTGCCATCAAAAAGATGAAAACTGCTACGAGGTAAATTCTGTAGGATATATGTCTATCGTCTACTGCCATATTCTTTGAAAGAAATTTTTTTCTTCTTCTTTTTTAACTTCTATTTTTATTGGAGGAACCGTTGATGGAAAAATTTGCTTTTCAAGCATCTTATTCGATATTGTTGACTCCATTTTTAACTTCATCAATTCTGAACGCCGATCAACAAATTCTGACCTCAATTCTTTTACTTCATTACTTAGTTTTGCAATTTCAAATACCTTTTGTTCATATCGTTGGGTATTAGCAATCATTATTATAGCTAGAAGAATAATAAAAACAATGAATCGCCAGTTTTTCACAGCATCATCATGTATCAGAAACCTTGCTTTTAATATGCTAAATACTCCGCTTTTCATTCTACCTATATATTATATCTTTTCAGCAATTCTTAATTTTGCGCTTCTTGCCCTGTTATTCTCTTTAATTTCAGCATCGTCAGGAACAATCAGTTTTCCTATTGTTTTAAACGGAACTGAAAAATTTCCATAAAAATCACGCTCAGGCTCCCCTTCAAACATTCCGTTTTTAATAAATCTTTTTACCAGTCTGTCTTCCAGAGAGTGATACGAGATCACAGATAATCTTCCTCCCGGATTTAGAATTTCTAATGACTGCTCAATAAATTCTTTCAAAACATCCATTTCCTGATTTACTTCAATACGGATAGCCTGATAAATTTGAGCTAATATCTTGTTTCGAAGTCTTTCAGGTAAATATTTCGCCAGAACATCTTTTAATTCGTCAGTCGTTTTAATTGGACTATGCGCTCTCGCCTCGACAATTGTCCTTGACAAAGCAGGAGCATTTTTCAATTCTCCATAATCAAAAAACACTCTTCTTAAATTCGCATCGTCATACTCATTAACAACCCTGTAAGCATTCAAATCATTTTTCTGACTCATTCGCATATCCAGTCCGGCATCAAATCTTGTCGAAAAACCTCTTTCCGGAACATCAAACTGATGCGATGACACACCCAGATCTGCCAAAATTCCATCTACTCCTTTAACACCATAAAAACGCAAAAATCTTTTTATAAATCTGAAGTTCTCATTAATTAAAGTAAATCTTTCGTCGTTCAGAGCATTTTCTAAAGCATCTTCATCCTGATCAAAAGCAAACAGTTTTCCGTTTGGTCCTAATCTTTTCAATATTTCTTTTGAATGACCGCCTCCTCCAAACGTTACATCAACATATACCCCGTCAGGTTTAATATTTAAGCCATCAACCGTAGGATGAAGTAAAACCGGATTATGATATTCCATTGTCGTCGTCATTAATATTTCCCATTACTTCTTCGGCTAAATCTGCAAAATCCATATCTTCGCCGCTTATTGATTTTTCATATAAATCCTTATCCCAAATCTCTACAATATTAACTGCTGATGAAAAAACCACATCTTTTGAAATATTTGAAAAAGAAACCAAATCCTTTGGAACCAACAACCTCCCTAATGCATCAATCTCCACTATTTTAACTCCGGCTGTAAATCTTCTGATAAAGTCATTGTTTTTTTTCACGAAACGATTCAGCTTATTAATTTTTTGCATCATCAAATTCCACTCATCCATCGGATACAATTCCAAACATGGCTGAAAAACTGAACGCTTCAAGACAAATCCATCCTGAAGAGACGAGGCCAATTGCTTTTTTAAAGGCGCAGGTATCATTAACCTGCCTTTAGCATCAACTTTACACTCATATGTCCCTACAATTGTGTTCAAAAAAACTCATTAACATGTTATACAGCAAAAATATAAAAATTTTTACCACATTTTACCACAATATACCACTTTGTTAATAAGTTTAACCACTATTCTCCCATTCCCCATAATCGATAGACTTTCAATATCTTAACTAATTATTACAGAATCAACTAAATCACTAATAAATCAAAAAAATTAAGGCGTATTTTTCTTAAAAAAATATTTTATCATTCAGGTTCTTAACATTTTACAAATTAGACAAAATCAACAATAAAACCTGATTTATAACAAGTTAGAAGTTCTACAAAAATTACATAGTTAAAAAACAGCAGCAAAAATTCATTTTTATTTATTAAACCCTATATTTGTCCAAATTGAAATTGGCATTAGATTAAATGGACAAACACTACAAAAAAGAAGGCAAATACAGCTATTTTGAAGCTGGAGAAGGAACCCCTATCGTAATTTTACACGGATTAATGGGAGGTCTCAGTAACTTTGATGGTGTAGCACAATATTTCCCGACAAAAGGATACAAAGTTGTTATTCCGGATTTGCCAATATATACACAAAGTATTTTAAAAACCAATGTAAAGAGTTTTGCTAAATACGTTAAAGATTTTATCAATTTTAAAGGTTTTGACAAAGTTGTCTTATTAGGAAATTCTTTAGGAGGACACATCGCACTTTACCATACTAAATTATATCCTGAAAAAGTAGCCGGACTTGTAATTACCGGAAGTTCTGGACTTTACGAAAGCGCAATGGGAGATAGTTACCCAAGAAGGGGTGACTATGAATACATCAAAAAGAAAGCTGAAGATGTATTTTATGATCCTAAAATTGCAACACCTGACCTTATTGATGAAGTATATGCAACCGCTAATGACCGCATCAAACTGATCAAAACTTTAACAATTGCAAAGAGTGCTATCCGTCATAATATGGCCAAGGATTTACCAAAAATGACGGTTGAAACATGTATCATCTGGGGAAAAAACGACACTGTTACACCTCCAAATGTTGCTGAAGAATTTGATAAATTATTGCCTAATTCAACTTTATACTGGATTGACAAATGTGGACACGCCGCTATGATGGAACATCCTGATGAATTTAATGAAATTCTGGAGAAATGGCTTACTGAGCAGAAATTATAGCATCTAACTTTCTTGAGGAGGTTTTAAAAAATAAAAAACATGAAAATTAATACCGCCGAATTTATTATCAGTAATTCTGATGCTTCAAAATGCCCCGCTGAGTTTTTGCCGGAATATGCATTTATAGGCCGATCCAATGTTGGTAAATCATCCCTAATCAATATGATTACCAATCATAAAAATTTAGCAAAAACATCTGGAAAACCAGGAAAAACACAATTAATAAATCATTTTAAAATCAATAGTAACTGGTTTTTGGTCGATTTACCAGGTTATGGCTATGCTAAAGTATCTAAAAAAACCAAATCTGTTTTTCAGCAATTCATAACCGATTATTTCGAAAACAGAGAACAGCTGGTATGCGCTTTTGTATTAATTGACATTCGTCATGAAGCTCAGAAAATAGACATCGAATTCATGTCTTATATGGGTGAAAGCGAAATTCCCTTTTGTATTATTTTTACAAAAGCGGACAAAATCAGTAAAGTGAAAATTGATTCCCATATTGCAGCATACAAAAAACAAATGTATGCAAACAACTGGACTGAAATGCCTCAATATTTTGTAACCTCATCTACAGAATCAATCGGAAAAGAAGAATTGCTTTCTTATATCGATGAAGTAAATCAGGAAGTTTTTAAAAACAACTCCGGTTTTTAAATTACAATCAATAAGACTTAATTTTAAATAATGAAAACTTCCAAATCCCATCTAAAATGGAGTTTGGGAGTTTTCATTATTGAGATTTTTTTGAATCTGGTTTTTATTTTACAGAATAACCTTTAAGCATTATCTTTTTTAAATTATATTTGAACCAAATTAATCCCATTCTTTATGAAGAAAACTCTTTGTTTTTTACTTTTAATACTCTTATCATCCTGCAATGTCACTCATTATTTTTTGCACAGTACAGATAGGGTGAATAGTTTGGATTTTACTAAAGGTACATGGCTTATCGGCGACATTGAAGTTGATCAAAATACAAAAACAAAATTAACCCGTTCTGTCATGACTGATTTTTCAAGATACTTAGGAAGAAGGGTTAAATATTCGATGGATGAACGAAAATATTTCACTACCAAACAAGTCCCATTGAAATTAGATAAACCCGCAATTTTGGAACTCAAAAAAGCAGCTGATTCTGATTATTATGTGAATATAAAATGCAAAAATGCGAAAAACGACTTTAGTAATTTTGAATTTCAAAATCATTTTTACTACAAGAAACAAATGACATATGCAGAAGTTATTTTAGAAGTATACGATTTGAATCGCGGTGAAATAATTTACTCCCGAGCATCCGGCGGGTGTCTAGAAGAAGAGCTTAGCATTACAAATTACCCTACATCAGTAGTAATAATGGGATGTTACAGAAAAATCATAAATGATATCAAAAAGATTTCAATCAAACCTGTAAAACGCTTACCTACCTATCAGGAGAAAAAAAATCTCAAATCATGATTTACAACATGATTTGAGATTTTTTATTTATTAAAATTTAACTATCTGGTTAGTTCTAATTTTTCTGCAAAATAATCGCAGAAATCTTTCATTGTATCTGCCATTTTTTCGTCATCTGTAGCTCTTTTAAAAGTATCCGACATCGCGACTAATGTCTGATGAAAGAAAATTTTCATTTCATCAACAGGCATATCTTTCGTCCATAAATCAATTCGCATGCTTTCTTTGGCCTTGCTGTCCCAGATAGAAAGCATAATTGCTTTTGCCTCTTCACCTTCTACTCCTCCATCTTTAGCTGTCCATGATAATTTTTCAGGAACACGGTTTTCATCTAATTCTATATTGAATTTAATTTCTGATTTTATTGTATCTGACATTATTTCTTAGGTTTGTATTTTGATTTTTCGAAAATTTCTTTTGCATTTATCTTTAATAATTCCGGCAAAGTTACAGTATTATTTTTCATATATGACCGTACCATTTGCCAGCCAATCCAGGCACCAACTCTCCCTGGAGAATCATTATCAATTTCCAGATAAAATTTAGAAAATGGAGCCGGAGCAATAAATCGTGTTGTAAGCTTAGGATCGACACTATACAACATCTCTTTTTCTATGAAATAGCGCCACATGTATGCTTCATTTTCTTCACACCATTTTATCTGTTCCGGTGTATAGCCAATTTTTTCAGCATCTGAATACTCCGGCAAAAGCAAATCTTTAGCATACAATTGTTTTCCCTCGAATATCATTTGAGAAATCAAGTTTTTATCATCATAGGCGGGAATATTTCTGTAAGTGAAACTTGAAACAACATCCGGCATAATTTGTTTTTCCTCAAAGTTTTGTTTCAGATAGTTTGGGAATTGATAATATTTATGATCCTTCCCCAAATATAATTCCAAAGCAATAATAACCAGACTATCTGCATAAATAGCTTTTGCAGTATAATCCATCTCTCCGATTACGGTAATAACTTTTGGCGTTTTTGTTTTAGGAAAGTAATATTTTACGTGTTGAAAAAGCAAATTAAACTCCTTACGAACAGGCTCAAAATTTGAATATTTTTTTTGAACCTCAGCATAAACTTCTCTCCAGATAGGTTCCTGCATTTTCTGAAGCCAGACTGAATCATCATTTCCTGGAGGAAAAAAGAAAGGAAACTGTTTTTTAACTTTTTCTAAATCTTCAGGTTTACTTTCAAAAAAAACTTTATCAAAACGTTCTACCTTAATATCAACCGGAATTTCTTCAACAGCTTTTTCTACCTTATTTTTTTGATCACATGATAAAAAAAACAAGGACAGAAACACTACAAAGCGACATATTTTCATTTTATTTTAATTAGATTTGTGTTACTTATCTTAAGTAAACATGTACTTAAAAAATATTTTTGCAAATATACATCCCTACATCTTAAAACTTGAATTATTATGGCTAAAAAAAGCACTATTCAAACAGAAAAAGTAAATATCCACATTGTAGAGTGGTTGAAAAATTATGCTAATAACGCAAAAGTTAATGGTTTTGTAATTGGGATTTCCGGCGGAGTTGATTCTGCGGTTACTTCTACGTTATGTGCACAAACCGGTTTAAAGGTTTTATGTGTTGAAATGCCTATTCATCAGGCTGAAAGCCAGGTTTCAAGAGGAAGAGAACATATTGAACAATTAAAGAAACGTTTTCCAAATGTTTCAGATGTAAAAACGGACCTAACTACAACTTTCGAATCATTTAAAGCGGCTGTACCAAAATCTGATGATGAAGGAAAATTAAACCTTTCATTAGCTAATACCCGTGCCCGTTTACGAATGACATCTTTATATTATCTAGCTGGAATTCACGGACTTTTAGTTGCCGGAACCGGTAACAAAGTAGAAGATTTTGGGGTTGGTTTTTATACGAAATATGGAGATGGAGGAGTTGACTTGAGTCCAATTGCAGATTTGATGAAGTCAGATGTATACGCTTTGGGAGAATTTTTGAGAATTCCAAATTCAATTTTAACAGCTGCACCTACAGATGGGTTGTTTGGTGACAACAGAACTGATGAAGATCAGTTAGGTGCAAGTTATGACGAACTCGAATGGGCAATGCTTGCCGAAGAAGCAGGAAATACGGCAGATAATTTCAATGCACGTGAAAAAACAGTCTTTGAAATTTATAAACGTTTAAACACCAGCAACAAACATAAAATGGAAGCAATACCTGTTTGTGAAATACCAAAAACGTTAAAATAATTTTTTTAACATTTGTCGGCTATAAACTACAGAATTTATTTATTAATTTTACAGCTCCAAAAACAATGAACAATTCTAAAAAGGTAAAATTATGATTAAAGTATGTCTAGCAGACAACCACCCTGTGACTCACTTTGGCGTTAAGTCGTATTTTAAAGACCATGACCAAATTTCAATTGTCGCCAACGTAGGTAATTTTTCAATGGTAAGAGACATTCTTCAAACGAAGGAGATTGACATCTTAATTCTCGATCTGGAATTAGAAGGTCTTTCAAGCATCTTTGAAGTAAAGTCGATTCTAAAGAATTTTCCAAAAACGAAAATTGTAATTTTTAGTGATCTGGCCGAGCAAATGTATGCTCCTAACGCAATCAAAGCGGGTGTTTCCGGGTACGTGCACAAAACAGAAAAACTTGAAACATTAGGTGTTTCAATTATCAAGGTACACGAAGGAAAAGTTATTATTAATGAGACTGTACGTAAAAACATGGCACTTATTGCAAAACAAAGCAAAAGTGAACGTTTGTACAGAAAACTTTCTAACCGTGAAATCGAAGTTCTACGTTATTTAAGTGACGGTAAGAAAAACAATGAAATTTCTAAAATTTTAAACCTGAACGAAAAAACAATTAGTACTTATAAACTAAGACTATTGACTAAATTGAATGTAACTAATTTAGTTGACTTAGTTAATAAAGCTAAAACTTTAGAAATTATTTAATGATATCTGGACATTACTCTTCCTAGTTTTTTTGAAAACGAATTAACTAAACCGGAGTAATCCATTACCATTGACAAAAGCTCTGTATTATCTGAATTATCAGGTTTTATAGAGCTTTTTAATTCTTCTATAATTTTCCCAACTAAAAACCAGCGCATAGACATCACTGTTTCTGTAACGTATTGCGCTATCGTTTCGTGTTTCGCTTTGGTGAAAATATTCTGTCCTTCCCAATTGTGCAGCGTTAACCTTTCATCTTCCATTAAAATATCTGTAACTTCCTGAGCGAACTCTGGCTGCAAACGCATTAAATATTGTTCCAGGCTAAATTTCTCATTTTGAAGATAAAAATCAATTAAATCTTTAAAAATATCACGGAATAAAGTATTAGAAAGCTCAACTTCATCTTCCTGCAGACTCAAATAAATCCGTTGAAAAACTTTGTATTCCTTCTTTTCAGTAACCATTACAACCTCTCCCTCTTCATTATTTTTCAGAAGAACATCTTCAAATTCTTCTGTTTTATCGCCATAAAGCAATAAAATTTCAATTACCTTTCGTTCTAAACGATATAAAATATCAACTTTATCAGCTTGTTGCTGTACGGAGTATCCTGACTCCACTGGATAATAATCCTCTGGCGGACCATTTCTTGGATCTTCAGGATCTCCACCAGAGTAGCCCGTATTTAGATTTTGGTTTTTATAAACCTGAAAAGGTTTTTGTTCCTGTTTTTGCTTTTTATTAGCTTCTGCAATGTCTTTTTGAATTAATTGCGCTAAAGTACTTACCAAAACCTGCTCAGAAATATCCATTATTCGGGCACATTCCTGAATATATACTTCTCGCTGAATACGATCCGGTATTTTAGAAATACTGGCAACCATATCCCGAATCAGATCGGCTTTTTTTATAGGATCGTTTTTGGCTTCACCCATCAAAATAGAAGCCTTAAACTGAATAAAGTCTTTGCTGTTATTCTCTAAATAAGCAACCAGATCGTCATGCGAATTTTTTCTGGCAAAACTATCAGGATCTTCTCCGTCCGGAAAAGCACATACTCTTACATTCATTCCTTCTTCCAGAATCAAATCAATTCCCCTAATAGAAGCACGAAGCCCTGCCGCATCACCATCAAAAAGCACCGTAATATTCCGGGTAAGTCGATTTATCAAACGAATTTGATCAGGTGTTAAAGCAGTTCCGGATGAAGCAACTACATTCTCTATTCCGGCCTGATTAAACTGAATTACATCTGTATATCCTTCTACTAAATAGCAATTATTTTGTTTAGCAATTGACTGTTTGGCCTGAAAAATCCCGTAAAGTACTTTACTTTTATGGTAAATATCACTTTCCGGTGAGTTTAAATATTTTGCAGCTTTTTTATCATTCGTTAAAATACGTCCTCCAAAGCCTAAAACGCGACCTGACATACTTTGAATCGGGAACATCACACGACCTTTAAAACGGTCAAAAGGACGATCCTCCCTGGCAATGGTTAAGCCCGTGCTTTCTAAAAATTCTAATTTATAACCTTTTCCAAGTGCTTCTTTTGTTAAAGCGTCCCAGGTTTCCGGTGAATATCCTAAATTAAATTTTTTGATAGTTTCATTCGTAAAACCTCTTTCTTTAAAATAAGACAAACCAATTGCCTTTCCCTCCTCAGAGTTTAAAAGTGTATCATTAAAATATTTTGCTGCAAATTCTGAAACCAGGTACATACTTTCACGAACATCTGTTATGGCTTTTTCGGCATCTGTTTGCTCAGTTTCTTCAATCTCAATGTTGTATTTTCTTGCCAGATACCGAATGGCTTCGGGATAGGTAAATTGTGAATGCTCCATCAGGAATTTCACAGAGTTCCCTCCCTTCCCTGTGCTAAAATCTTTCCAAATTCCTTTTGCAGGAGAAACCATGAATGATGGAGAGCGTTCATCTGAAAATGGACTTAGGCCTTTAAAATTACTTCCGGCACGCTTTAAATTGACAAAATCACCAATAACCTCCTCTACCCGAGCAGTTTCAAAAACAGTATCTATTGTATTTTGTGAAATCAAAATGTAAAAATATTTTTAAAGTTGAAAGCCTGTAAAAGTACATAAATCATCTTTCAAAATTTAATGATTTAGTATAAAAAAAGCACCTCTTTCGAAGTGCTTTCTACTAACTAACCTAATTGTATTCTTAATTAAAATCAAATCTTAGGCCTAACGAAATATTATTTTGATCTACGATATTATTTTCAAATAAAGGTTGCAAATCATATTTCAAATATAAACTTGTAGCTTTGTATCCTACGTAAGTGCTTAAACCATAGTTAAAATCATTAACATTATAATTACCTTTGGTTTTTTGTTTCACATCATTCCCGTTTGCATCATCGAAAGAAAGAATTTGTTTCGATTTCAGTCTAAACCCGGCATAACCACCCAAACCAACCCGCACACTTTTGTGAGTCCTAAAATAACTAACATTATCTCGAATTTCTTTCTTTGTAAAATCAAACTCTAAATGCAGAGGAACCATGACATATACATTCCTAAAACGTGATTCATCTAAATTCACAGTATTGGTTATTAAGTCGGTTTGTTCTCCATTTTTTTGAAAATAGCGATTATCTGTCGCTCTCAGATTGTTATACATCAAAGACATCCCGTACTTAAAATGTAATAAATTATCCTCTTTCAAAATTCTGGTATTATACGTTAGTCCCCATTCGTAAAAATGAGAATCCAAATACTTAAAATCAGAATTTGCAACTTTTTTATCAGTCATCAGATTATTAAATCCTGCAGCAAAAACCATCTGACTTGTAGTACGTTTTGATTGACGATTGTGTTTGTCCTTCTGACCATTATAAAATTTCAGTCCGGTAAGATTCAATTCTCTGCTATGTTCGCCAATCGAATCAGTATTAATCCCCAAAACTAATTTGGTTCTATCTCTCGAAATTACTTCATTTTCAAATTTCCCATCAACTTTATCCTGAACCAGCTGATTTAATTTTGTTTCTTCAATAGCTATATTTTTTTCAATATTTGCAGCTCGAAACTGAGCTTTTTTTAATTTAAGTTCCTCTCCCTTTTCTTTAGAAATGATTCCATTTGCAACTTGATTGTCTAATGAATCTACTTCAGTTTTTAGAGCTTTTTTTTCATTATCAGTAACTTTTTTAATTTGATTAGCAATTGCTTTTGCTCTTTTTTCAAATGAGATTTCTTTGTGTTCACGCCCTTTATTGAGGCCTGTTTCCGGAACTGTATCTGCAACCACCTCAAGTATTATATCTTTAAACCAAATTTGGCCAGTTCCATCTAATAAAGCACCGTACGAAATAGATGTTGCTTCAGTGGGAACAAACAAAACAACTTCATACTTTTGCCATTCTCTTGTTCCTTTTATTGCTCTTTTTTCCATGTTATCAAAAGCAAGTGTCCCAACATCATAATAATCAACACGCATCCAAAGTCCTGCCCATGATTTTACACTTTCACTTTTAACATAAGCAGTCATTTTGACTGTTTTCCCTAAATATAAATCAGGCTTTATAGTTTTCATAAGAGTTCCAAAACCATTGATTTTACTTTCAACAGATTTAATTTTTAATACATTTTGATTACTGAATTCTGGGCTTTTCTCAGGTCCCATTTCGTAACTGGCAGGCATCGAACCTCTATTTTTCCATTCTGAAGTACTTTTTATTGAATCTGGATTTTGGGCATTTGATTTAGTCACAAGAGCAACTAACATCATTATAAGTAAAATAATTTTTTGCATGATTTTCGTTTTTTGATTGATGATTGATGATTTTTATTTATTCTTCGTAATTTCTATTCACTATGACAGTTTTTACAGCCTTAAAATTTTTGTTAAACTTATCCAATGCAGATTCTCTGAAAGATTGATTTAATTCTTTTTCCGCATTTAACAATAATTCGTTTGGATTTACTGAAATAACTTTTCTCCTTTTTTCAATTGCCTCTACAGTTGTTTTTGCTTGAAATTTAGTTTCATTCACTTCTGCCAATAATTTTTCTGCAGATATATATTGATTTTTAGCAGTTGATTGGTAAATATTTTCCTCAGGAGAAACAGCTGTCGCATTATCTTCTTTTAAAGTATTAGTCATTAAAGGCTCAAGTTTATTTTTGAATTGATTCAGTTGCTTACCTGGATTATTATTGTAAACAGCTACGGCTTGATTCTTTGTTACTTTTTTCTGAATTTGTACAGGTGAAATACTCTTCTTAATTATTTCTTGTTTGTTTAAAATAACTTTATCTGTTTTTTGCTCAAGGACTAGTGGGACACCTTTATTTGTTCTGACAAATTCAAAACGATTAAAATAAACCGTACCCGCTAACAAAAAAGCAAGAATACCTGCAGCCACATACAGCCATTTAAAATTGCGTTTTGGTTTGCTATCAACAGCATTGAGCATTGCGTCTAATTTATCCCAAGCCATTTCCGACGGTTTTATCTCCCGGGAATTTAATTGCTCTTTGAATTGTTTTTCAATTTTATTCAGTTCCATAACAATAATTTTTTAACTTACTAATCTGTTCCTGCAACATCTTTCTGGCGTGCGATAATTGCGATTTTGATGTTCCTTCATTAATTCCTAACATCTTGGCTATTTCATTGTGTTTATAACCTTCGATTGCATACAAATTGAAAACCATTTTATATCCGTCCGGCAAGGCATCAATTAAAAACTGAATTTGGTCTACTGTAAACTGACTGTCGATTTCGTTGAAACTTTCTTCGGTAAAAAATTCATCTTCGACAAATTTTACTTTTTTCTGAACTCTTAGATACGAAATGCATTCGTTAACCATAATCCGGCGAATCCAGCCTTCAAAACTTCCTTTATGTTCAAACTTGCTCAAATTCGTAAACACTTTCATAAAAGCGGTTATCATTACATCTTCTGCCAGCTGAATGTCTTTTATATATTGACGGCAAACGCTTAACATTTTTGAAGAAAACTTACTATAAATCTGCTGCTGTGCCTGTCGGTTATTTTCGACAGCCAGCTTTATGATTTTAGCTTCTTCGTGATATAACTGAATAATTTTCATTAATAAGCGTTCGGTTTTGGTTTTAGAAACAGACTTCTATTTGCATAGACGAGATAAGTTTTAAAATGGTTGCATGAGAAGGAAAAATTTCAATAAAAAAAAATCAAATTCCAAAAAACACAAAGATAAATAACTGATTTACAACAAAGTAAAACAATTTTATAATTATCTAATTTTCTAATTAAAAAGAATTATTTCTTTCTTTCAATAACGTAATTCACCATCAAAGTAAGTGCATCTTTGAATTCAGAATCCGGGTAATTTTCTAAAAGGGAGAGTGCTTCCTGCTGGAATTCGACCATTTTGTTTTCGGCGTAAGCCAGACCATTATTGTTTTTTACAAAGGCAATCACTTCTTTCACTCGTTTTTTGTCTTTGTTATGGTTTTTGATGGAGTTGATGAGCCACTTTTTTTCCTGCGGAGTACAGGTATTTAAAACATGTATTAAAGGCAAAGTCATTTTTTGCTCTTTAATATCGATTCCGGTTGGTTTTCCGATAGCTTCTTCGCTGTAGTCGAATAAGTCGTCTTTGATCTGAAAAGCCATTCCGATAAGCTCACCGAATTTACGCATATTCTCAACCTGAATATCGTCTTCGATTACTGCTTTCGCCCCAAGAGCGCAACAAGCAGCAATAAGCGTAGCGGTTTTTTTCCGGATGATTTCGTAATAAACCTCTTCGGTGATATCAAGTCTTCTTGCTTTTTCAATCTGAAGTAATTCGCCTTCGCTCATTTCACGCACAGCAACAGAAATAATTTTTAAAAGATCAAAATCACCATTGTCGATTGAAAGCAACAGTCCTTTTGAGAGCAAATAATCCCCAACTAAAACCGCAATTTTGTTTTTCCAAAGTGCATTGATAGAGAAAAATCCGCGTCGACGATTGCTATCGTCAACAACATCATCATGAACTAAAGTTGCAGTATGAATCAGTTCAATTACAGAAGCGCCACGATAGGTTCTCTCATTTACAATACCGCCTGAAACCATTTTTGCAGTCAAAAAAACAAACATAGGACGCATTTGTTTTCCTTTACGATTTACAATATAATAGGTTATACGGTTTAATAATGCAACCTTTGAGGTCATTGATTCGTAGAACTTTTTTTCGAAAAGTTCCATTTCATTAAAAATAGGCTGTTTTATTTGAGAAGTAATATTCATTTCGTTTTCAAATATACTATTTTAAATAAAAAAACGTTGTTTATTTAGGTTAGTATAACATTTTTTTATGTGCTAATTCTAAAAATCACCAAAAAAACATCTAATTCTAATACCTAATTTGAAGCCTTAATTAAAAGTAGAACTTAAATTATTTATTATGAAGACAAAAATTTCATTCTTCGGGACATGCATCATTTTATGTTTTTTCATGAGTTGTAACTCCGATGAAAATACAAATGACGGAACGGCCAAAACAATTTCTAATGATGAAATCATCACCAATTCTAAAATAGATGCGTCTATAGAAGATGTTACCAATATTGCAGAAGATCAATTTACCGCACAACAAAACATCAATAATAAACCAGACGGACTCATCAAAAACTTTCTGCCAAGTTGTGCTACGGTTACTACAGCCCTAACCAATAATACATGGACAAAAACTGTTGATTTTGGTATTGAAGGCTGTACACTTGAAAATGGCAATTCTGTAAAAGGAAAAATGGTTATTTCATTCTCTAATGATTTTTCAGCCTCGACTCAAACTATCAGTTACACTTTCGAGGGATTTTATCATAATGGTAAAAAACTTCAGGGGAGCAAAAGCATTGTCCGTACTAAAAAAGCTACCGCCTTACAATCAGAAGTACATCCTGTCCTGACAGCAGCAATAGACTTAACCATTACGTTTGATGACGGAGGAGTTTATACCCGAAAAGGAACTTTGACAAAAGAAACCATTGCAGGTTATGATACCTGGTTTAATTGGGAAGACAATGTTACTGTTGTTACCGGAAGCGGAACAACAACTTTCCCAAATGGTGATACTTTCTCAGCCGAAATCACTACACCACTTGAATTTAACGGTACTTGCAAAAAACCATTTGCTTTAAAAGGGATTTTATCTATCACAAAAAATGGTGCAAACGCTATTGTTGATTACGGAAACGGTGACTGCAATACTCTTGTAAATGTAACCAAAGATGGCATAACTACAGAAATAGATTTGAAAAAATAACCCCTTTTTTGCCCAAAAGAAAAGCATTAAAAACAAGTACGAATTTTGTTTTTAATGCTTTTTGTTCTTAGAAATATTTATTCCTATGCTTCTTTATTCGCTAATTGTCCGCAGGCAGCATCAATATCCTTTCCGCGGCTTCGGCGTACTTTTACCACCACTCCAATATTTTCCAATGCTTTTATATAAGCCAGAATAGATTCTTCTGAAGCTTGTTGAAACTCCCCGTCATCAATTGGATTGTATTCAATCAGATTGACTTTACAGGGAACATATTTACAAAATTTGACCAAAGCATCTACAGCCGCTTTATTATCATTAATTCCTTTCCAGACCACGTATTCATATGAAACTTTACTTTTGGTCTTTCGATACCAGTATTCCAAAGCTTCGCGCAAATCTTTTAAGGGAAAATTTTGGCTAAAAGGCATGATTCGTGCACGAACTTCATCAATTGCAGAATGCAGGGAAACCGCCAATTTGAATTTCACATCATCGTCGGCCATTTTTTTAATCATTTTCGGAATTCCTGATGTTGAAACCATGATACGTTTTGGCGACATTCCTAAACCTTCCGGTGAAGTAATCATATCAATAGCTTTGATAACATTATTATAATTCATCAAAGGTTCACCCATTCCCATAAAAACAATATTTGAAAGCGGATGATTGTGATACAAACGGCTTTCTTTATCAATTGCCAGAACCTGATCGTAAATTTCGCCCGGTTCCAGATTTCGCATTCTTTTTAATCTGGCTGTTGCACAGAAATTACAATCCAGACTGCATCCCACCTGACTGGACACACAGGCTGTTGTTCTGGTCTCAGTAGGAATCAAAACAGATTCTACGACCAGACCGTCATGCAGACGAACTGCGTTTTTTACAGTTCCGTCATTGCTTCGCTGCATTGTATCAACCTTGATATGATTAATCACAAAGTTGTTTTCAAGCATCGCCCTTGTAGGTTTTGCTACATTGGTCATATCATCAAAGCTATGTGCTCCCTTGCTCCACAACCACTCATACACCTGGTTTCCACGAAAAGCTTTATCATTATTTGCAACAAAAAACTCACGTAACTGATCTTTTGATAGGGCTCTTATGTCTTTTTTCTCAATTTGCATGTTGCAAAGTTAATCACTTTTGTTATTTTTTTCAGCTTTTTGAAACCATTCTTGCTCAATGCCGGTAAAATAGAATACCTAATTAGGGAATTATCAAAAACAATAAAATACAATATCTTATAGTCTAGCATAACTTACATAAGTAGTTATTACATTTTAACTCTCAATCTCACTATGATTATAATGCTATAATACTTTTTTAACCATGATTTTTATCAGCTTCACTGCGCTAAATTCCGAATAAATTTGGTACAAGAAAAGACAGCAGTTTTTCTGGCAAAACCAATGTCTTACTTATTTTAAACCCAAATATGCATACAGATGAGAACAATCAAATCAATTTTATTCGCAATCGTAATCACATTGTCATTACAAGTAAACGCACAAAAAAAATATACCATAGAAAGAGCAGCCTTTGAGGTTGCGGGTACTTCTACGGTACACGACTGGTCTATGAAATCTACTGAGGCAACCGGTTCTGCAATCATAACCGCAACAGATTCTAAACTGACAGATATTAAAAGTTTAACCATTACGGTAGCAGCAGAAAGCATTAAAAGCAGTAAGACCAGTATGGATGAAATCGCTTATGAAACGCTGGACACCAAAACGCACAAAGCTATCAGATATGTTTTAAAATCTGCAGATAAAGTAAATGAAACGACCTGGAATTTCACCGGAACCTATACAATTGCCGGGGTTAGTAAAGATTTTAGAACTCAGGTAAGGATAACAGCGAACGAAAATGGAAACTTTACTTTGAAAGGCTCTAACAGAATAACTTTTGGAGACTTTGAGATGGCACCTCCTACGGCTGCTCTTGGAGTGGTAAGAACAGGAAAAGAATTAACCATTATATTCAATATTAGTTTGACAGATTTCGGCAAAAATGATACTAATTTAGTTGTTAAATAAACAGAGGAATTTCAAATAAATGATTAAATTAATTGTATAAAACTAATTCATAAAAAAATTAGGTTTCGGTTGAAAAAGTAAAATTTTGGCACGGGAATTGTCTTGCACTCAAAAGGAAAATAATCTTACAAAGAGCGCTTCATTTAAAAATTTGTACTTTTATTTTTTCAGCTTTATAACCTTTATATTTTATCAATTTTTAAAAAATTAATTAATCATGAAAAAACAAATTTTAAGTTTAGCAGTTATCGCTTTATTAGCATTCGGAGTTCAGTCTTGTGAAGACAAAAAAGCAAACAAACCTGAAGATGAATTGACACTTGGCAACAAAGTAGATTCACTGACATCAGATATTGAAGAAGTAAAAGACAGTGCCGTTGTGAAAGCAGAAAATGCAGCCGATAAAGCAAAAGCAGCTACTGAGGAAGCAAAAGAAAAAACTAAAGAGACCATAGAAGATGTAAAAGATGCTACTAAAAAAGGTGCTGAAAAAGTAGAAGCTGCTGCTAAAGCTGCTAAAGACGGCACAGTGAAAACTGCAAAAGATGTAAATGAAGCCTTGAAAAAATAATTTCATCAGAATTCAAAATCAAGACCATTCGCTAAAACGGATGGTTTTTTTATGCAAAAAAGTTACCCGATATTTTTTGTATTTTTGTCCTTCAAATTTAGAAGATTATCTCATGCATTTTATATCACAGGAATTAGAAGATTATATCGAACAGCATTCTGAAAACGAACCGGAATTACTCGCCAGATTAAATAAAGAAACGTATCAGAAAATTCTATTGCCCAGAATGTTAAGCGGACATTTTCAGGGTCGTGTTTTAAGTATGCTATCGAAACTGATCCGACCGCTAAATATTTTGGAAATAGGGACCTATACCGGTTATGCAGCTTTGTGCCTTTGTGAAGGAATGCAGGAAAACGGACAGCTTCACACCATTGATATTAAAGAAGAGCTTGTTGATTTTCAGCGTAAATATTTTGATGCTTCGCCATGGGGACAACAAATTTTTCAGCATTTGGGCGAAGCAATCGATATTATTCCGACTCTGGATGTGAAATTTGACTTGGTTTTTATTGATGCTGATAAAGAAAACTACATTAATTACTGGGAAATGATTGTTCCGAAAATGAATAAGGGCGGAATCATTTTGTCTGACAATGTTTTATGGAGCGGAAAAATCCTCGAACCGGTACATCCTAATGATGTAAGTACAAAAATACTTTTAGAATATAATTTGCTTTTGAAAAATGATCCTAGAGTAGAAACAGTTTTATTGCCAATTCGTGATGGATTGACTGTTTCGAGAGTGCTTTAATTACTTAAGCAAAGTGACTGAGTTACTAAGATTTTGAGGTTTTGACCAAAAACTATTTTTAATGAGCCATTTACACGAAATAAATTCTAACGGTTTTACAATTATAAATCTGGTTTACACAGAAAGTGAAATTGAAAAATTAATTTCTATAATTGAAAATACAACTGAAAGTAATCCTGAAAATGCAACTTTCAGGAAATCACAGGATTTGTTTGCTATAAGACAATTTCATAAAGAAGTCCCGGAAAGTTTAGATTTTATTTTTAACCAAAATTTAAAACATATTATTGAAGAGACTTTTGGTGAAGGGTATTTTATAACCAAATCCATTTATTTTGACAAACCTGAAAAATCAAACTGGTTTGTGGCATATCATCAGGATTTGACCATTTCTGTCAATAAAAAAATTGAGATTGCCAATTTGAAAACTGGACTGTAAAACAAAACCAGTTTGCAGTTCAGCCGCCTGTAAAATTCTGGAAAACAATTTCACTATCAGAATTCATATTGATAAAACTACGAGAAATAATGGTGCTTTGAAAGTGATCAATAATTCACACTCAAAAGGAGTTTTAAGGATTGAAAATCTGGATTTCGAAAAAAAAGAAGAAACGATTTGTGAAGTTGAAAAAGGTGGTATCATGATTATGAAACCTTTATTGTTTCATGCTTCAAACAAAACTACAAATAACGAAAGACGAAGAGTTATTCATATTGAATTTAGCAAACACGAACTTCCGAACGAATTAGAGTGGAGTGAGAAAACAGTTCTTTTGGACTAATATTTTGTTTTGAAAACACAAATGTCATAGCCCGGATGGAAGCGGCATCCTTTTGTTTTTTCTTTAAAAAAAACAAAAGATATAGCGGACAGCCGGAAACAGCTCCTGAAAATTATCCCGGAAAATATTTTGCCTTTAAATTTTGATAGATTTTGAACATCAAAAATCCGAAAAGCGCTCCAAAAAAATAACCTGTAAGTATATCTCCAGGGTAATGCAATCCTAAGTAAATACGGCTATAGGCGAAGATTAAAGGCCATAAAAACAAGAATCCTAAATATTTAAAATGGTGTTTTAAAACGAAAAATAAAAAGGTAGCTACAGCCATAGTATTAGCGGCATGACCTGAGAAAAAACTGTATGATTTTCGGGATTGTACTACCCTGATAATTGTATTGATTTCAGGATTATTACAAGGTCGTAAGCGTTGAAAAGTAGTTTTAAATAAATTAGTAGCCTGATCTGTAAAAGCAACTAGTACAGCTATAAAAAGCAGTAAATACAAGGTTTGTTTTCCCCCTATTTTTCTGTATATAAGATAAAACATTAATAAAAAAACAGGAGTCCAGTAAAGTTGTTTGGTAATAATCAGCCAAAGCGGATCGTATGTTTCAGAACCTAAACTATTAAGATACACAAGCAAACTGGTATCTAATTCCTGTATTTTTTCGAGCATATTATCTTTGACGTTTTATAGGTCCTGAAATGGAGTCGATATCTTCTTTTACTTTATTAATTTCTGTTGCTGTATCTCCCAAAAAGTTTCCGGAATCACCAAGCAGATTGGTTTTTGCATCATTGATCTGAGCATTGATATTACCGGTTATGTCAGTCAGGGATTTTGTGTCAAAACCATTTTCCTCTGCCCCTTTTTGAATTTCGTTTTTAATATCGTTTGTTGCATTTTTTAACTGTGCCATCGCTTTACCCATCGTTCGGGCAATTTCAGGCACTTTATCTGAACCAAAAAGCATTAGCACTATAAACATTATAAAAACTAATTCTCCTCCTCCTATACCAAACATATCTTTTATTTTTTTGTGTCACAAAGATATTAAATTTTGCAGGCACGTGTTCTAAAATTTACTTAAAAAAAGACTCTTTTCAGAGTGATTTTAAATTTTATATTTAATCAAATTTTGACTTTTGTTCTGCTTTTGGCCACGAATTGTTGGCTACGTCAATATCAGCTGTCAATAATTTCGGATCTATATGAATACTTTTAATTGCTTTTTCAGTTGCATAAACCTTCTTAGCCGTTGTATTATTTTTTCGCCAGATTTGTGCCGGGTACTTATAATTATCTTTTGTACCGTCTTCATAAGTAATTTCAACCAAAATTGGCATAATCATTCCGCCAGGTTTATTAAATTCAACTTCATAAAAATATTTAGGTGATTTTATACTTGCTTTTTCCTCGGCACTGAAAGTTTCGTTTATATAATCTGAGAGTGTTTTAAAATCTTCAACTTTCAGGGGCTTTTTATTCGAAGCACTTACTTCTGTATTATCACCTGCTACCAAATAAACAAATGGCCCTTTTTCGTAACCGAAGCGTCCTTTTCTCACTTTGACATTTTTGATATCTGTTGTTGGAGTTTCAGAAACATAATATTGCTTTACCTCTTTGATTCCGATATCTACAAAATCAGTTGAATAAAACCATCCTCTCCAAAACCAGTCTAAATCAACTGCAGAAGCATCTTCCATCGTTCTGAAAAAATCTTCCGGAGTTGGATGTTTGAACTTCCATCTGTTGGCATAGGTTTTAAAAGCATAATCAAACAATTCTCTGCCCATTACGACTTCTCTCAGAATATTGAGCCCTGTAGCCGGTTTTCCGTAGGCATTATTTCCAAATTGATGGATGGTTTCAGAATTAGACATAATGGGCTCCAAAAACTTCTGGTCTCCACTCATATACGGAACAATATTTTTGGCAGGCCCGCGTCTTGAAGGAAATTTTGGATCCAGTTCCTGTTCTGCCAGATATTCTAAAAATGAGTTTAAACCTTCATCCATCCAGGTCCATTGACGCTCATCTGAGTTTACAATCATCGGGAAGAAAGTGTGTCCAACTTCGTGAATTATTACACCTATCATTCCGTTTTTAACTTCCCTGCTGGTTACGCCATTTTCATCAGGACGCCCGTAGTTCCAGCAAATCATTGGATATTCCATTCCCTGATCTTCAGCTGAAACTGAAACTGCTTTAGGATAAGGGTAGTCAAATGTGTGTGAAGAATAACTTTTTAAAGTATGTGCCACAGTTAACGTTGAAGTTTCTCCCCAAAGCGGATTTGCTTCTTTTGGATAAACCGATTCGGCCATTACGGTTCGGCTTCCAATTTTTACAGCCATAGCGTCGTAAATAAATTTTCTTGAAGAAGCGATTCCGAAATCGCGCACATTTTTTGCACTGAATTTCCATGTTTTTTTCTTTTCAGAAAAACCTTTTTCAGCTGCTTCAGCTTCAGTCTGTGTTACAATTACAACCGGTTTGTCAAAAGATTTCTGAGCCTGTTGGTAACGTTTTACCTGTTCAGGCGTAAAAACTTCGCTTCTGTTTATTAGTTCCCCAGTGGCATTTATAACGTGATCAGCAGGAACTGTAATATTTACATCAAAATTTCCAAATGGTAATGCGAATTCTCCGCTTCCCCAGAACTGCATGTTCTGCCAGCCCTCAACATCATTATAAACCGCCATTCGAGGGTAAAACTGAGCAATTACATACAATTTGTTGCCATCTTTCTCAAACAATTCATAACCCGAACGCCCGCCTTCTTTTTGATAATTATTGATATTGTACCACCATTTTATAGCCAGTGAAATTTTTTCTCCGGGTTTTAAAGGTTTATCCAGATTGATACGCATCATGGTTTCATTGATTGTATAGGACATCGGATTTCCTTTCGAATCTTTTACATATTCGATATTAAAACCACGTTCAAGGTTTTTCTTCAGATATTTATCTGAAAAGCTCCCTAATGGAAATACCTGATTAATTTTTTCACCTTCTGCCAAAGTTGACTGAGTATTGGCTTTAGCCTGATTCTGATCCAGCTGAATCCATAGATATTCTAAACTGTCAGGCGAATTATTGGAATACGTAATTGTTTCAGAACCGTTTAATTTTGAGTTTTTATCGTCTAATTCAATATCAATCTTGTAGTCTGCCTGTTGTTGGTAATAGGCAGGGCCTGGCGCACCTGATGCTGTACGAAACATATTTGGCGTAGCCATTAAATCGTACATCTGGCTAAATTTGTTCGTATCATACTTTCCTTGTTGCTTTGGAGCAGTATCCGTATTTTTTTCCTGAGCAAATAACATAACAGGAAAAAGCAATAGTAATGAAAGTCTTTTCATATGCAGAATTTATTATTTTTTGGTATATGTAATTCGCATATCATAATTGGTAACTGCAACCAATTCCTGAATGATGCTCATTTCATAAATATTTTTGGAATTTTTTGATGCGGTGAAAATAGCAATTAAAACAACAACCTTCACCTGTTCATTAATACTTTAACACTTCTTTCCTTGAAGATTCTGTAAAAAGAACACTTCTTTTAGTACCATAGGCTGAAATATGTGTAATGTTTTGCTGTTCAGAATTCCAGCTTGTCAAAATTGTGTTTGTAATTTCTAATGTTTTAAATTTTTCTACGGCAGTAATTCTGGAATAACAAACCAAAACATCATCTGCTTCGAGTTCTTTGGATAAAAAGACAATGGTTTTGGGCTGACCGTTTATTTTAATGCTGAAATTTTCTGCAAGGTATCTTTTTAACAAATCCAGATCGGTCTGGGTTTCTTTTTCAGTTCCGATAAAGGTTTTTTTATGATATTTTTTTTCGATTGCATTATTCAGGTCATCCACAAAGATTCTTGAAGTTATCTGAATCATTTTTTTTTCAACCGCATAATTCACCTGAAAAATCCCCATGTAGAATTTATGAAATGCAAAAGACGACAGTGATAAAAACAATATTCCAACAAGGGAATACATTATATTCTTTTTCATTTTTGGCTTACCTCAGCATTCTTAAAATCTTTATTTTTATTAATCATAAAATCTATCAATTCAAACTTTTGATCCGCTTTTAAATGCCTTTTGGATTCAGCATCATTAGAGCAATACATTAAAAACAAATCAATTTCATCTTCTTTTAGCCCCAGTGTTTTAGTGTAAAAGTCAGGTGTAAAATTGTCTTTAGCATAGGCAACGAAAGCAATATCACTTATGACTTCTTCTTCAACTTCTTTGTCTTTACGAAGCAGCTTTTTCACATCTTTAAAAATTCGGACAAAATCGGTTCCGTATTTAATTGTCTGATCTGAATACATTACCTTATTTTTTGGAGAAGACAGTTTATCATCTTCAAACTGTGTATCAACAATACTTTGAGAGCCTCCCTGTAATGATTTTACTTTTAATTCTTTATGAACCAAAACCTCTTTTAATTCAACATTTACTAAATCCAAAGACACTGAAAAAAGCACTTCTGCACAGTCTTTTTCTGTTAGTACAACTTTTTTGGACTGAAACGCCATACCTGTGAAAAGTAGGGTATCTTTAGGTCTTGCCACGATATCAAACAATCCGTTTGGCCCTATAAAAGTTCTGGTATTAGCATTTATATTCATAACATTACCCGTTTCTATAGGAAGAGAACTATTAACCGCTCTTCCGTGTAAAGGTTTTCTCGAATTAGTCTGTCCTATTATAAATTGACAAAATAAACATACTACAAATACTCCTAATTTACTTTTCATGTTCTATGATTTTTAGATATTCCTGAGCCAAACCTGTTATTAAAAACATACTCATCGTTTTATTCTTAGTACTCAAAGATACAGCAAATTCGGGACTATCCACGCAATAAAGCTGAAATCCTTTGATATGTTCTGACGGAATTTTAAGACGATCTGTATAATAGTTTTCTTCAAAAAGATATTCCATCTTTCTAAAAAGGATTTCTTTTTTCTCAATTTTAGCTTCTTTTTTCAACATTGCAGTTCTTCCGGAAATGGCATTTAATACTTTGTCTACAGAAGTTGATGTTGCGGTATAAACTTTTCGTTCAGCCGGCGTATATTTTTTTTGTCCATGCGGAATAATGCCGAGGTTTTCTGCTGTGATATGGGCATTCTCATTTACAATTACTTCTTTTAGCTCGATTTCTTTTGCTGCCATTTTTATTGTAATTGAATTTGAAGCCAGATCTTCAGCACTAATCCGACGTTTTAAAGGCTCAAGATTTACCGAAGAAAAAACCAAAACATCCCCTTCTTTTACCAGAATAGAAAACATTCCGTTTATATCTGAAACAGCCGTAACCTGCGTATTATTGTTAATAATATTCACGCCATCTACCACAGTAGACTGCTCAAAAATTTGTCCCTGAATTTCTTTGGCACCGTAGGTTTGTCCAAAAGAAATCTGAAGGATAAATAATGAGATGACATATAGAATATTATTTATTTTCACTTGCAATTATTTCATTGTATTTTAATGCTAATTCACTCATTAAAAGAGTTAATTTAGCCTTGTCTTTTTCCTTTAAAAGCATTTTCACCTGTTGGTTCTCGACCAAATAAAACTTAAATCCACGAATATGTTCTGAAGGAATTTTTAAATAGTCAATATAATATTCCTCCTCAAACAAATAACCTAATTCTTCAATATAATATTCTTTTTTTTCAATTTCCAGATTTATCTTTAACTTTTTAGTACGACCGTTTATTTTATTAATAACAGGATCAATTTCTACAGACCCGCCCAATAAACCTAAAAGATGTACAGGTTTAAAATCTCCGGCAGTTGCTAATTTTCGTTCTGCCGGAGTATATTTTTTTTGATCTTTTGGAATAATTCCGAGATTTTCGGCTGTAATATTGGCGTTTTCATTTATGACTACTTCTTTGAGTTCATTTTTTTTTGTTGCCATTTTTATCCGAAGTAAATCTGAAACCAAATCTTCAGCCACAACCCGATATCTTACAGGTTCTAAATTTACGGACGAAAAAACCAAAACATCTCCTTCTTTTACCACAACAGAAAACGCTCCATTTGCATCTGATACAGTTGTAACCTGAGTAGTATTATTAATAATATTTACACCTTCTACAAAAGAGGATTCTTCAAAAATCTGTCCCTTAATTTCTTTTGAAATAACGGCCTGTCCCAGAGAAACCTGCGAAACAGAAAAAATTAAAATAAAGAGTGTAATGTTATTTTTCACTGGCAATTATCTCTTTATATTTAACTGCTAGCTCCCCCAGTAAAAACTCTGTAGAGGTTTTATTTTTTGAATTCAGAATTTTAGTAAAACTTTCATTTTCTACAGCATAATACTCAAAACCTTTTACATATTCAAGAGGAATTTTTAACCTGTCTACAAAATGATCCACCGGGAACATCTTTTCTAAAAGCTTCATAAAAAACTCTTTTTTCTCTACAGCAACTTCTTTCTTCAGCATTGCTGTACGACCTGAAAAGAAATTCAACAACGGATCAGCAGAAACAGAACCTCCGGCCATTGTTCCGGCATTTGCAGTTGGATTTAAAGCTGTGGCAGTATGTAATTTTCTTTCTGCCTCTGTATAAGTTTTTTGACCTGACGGAATAATCCCCAAAGCCACTGCATTAATATTATCGTAACGTTTAATGATTACTTCCTGCAATTGATGCGTGAGAAGGCTTAATTTTACTGAAAAATTAAGGTCTGAGAAATTTTCTTTTGTTAAAACAATTCTGTTTTCCTTGAATTGAATTGATGAAAAAACAAGTGTGTCTCCGATTTTCGCCATTATAGAGAAAGAGCCATCAGCAGCAGTAGTTGCCATTACTTCGGTTTGCGCATTAATTACATAAACCCCTTCCAGATCAATTGTATTTGAAACGATTTTTCCTTTTAGCATTGTACGCTGCTCATCCTGAGACCAGCCAGTCTGAAACAAAAGCAATACTGAAAAACAAATAATCTTCGAAATCAAAATAAAAAAATTAGAATTACTCTTAAAATGTAAAAATATCCTAATGTGCTCCAAATTTACTATTAACAGCTTGATAAAAATATGTTAATTAAAATCCGCTTTTTAACAGCCAAAATTCCCTTTTTTAATACCTTTAAACCTGAAAACCATTTAGAATTTTATGAAAAAAGTTATTATTGCCAGTACATCTACCTTGCATGGCAGCAGCTATTTAGAATATTTGTTACCTTCCTTGAAATTACATTTTAAAGACTGTAAAAACCTTTTATTTATCCCATATGCACGTCCTGGCGGAATTTCTCATGATGAATACACTGCAAAAGCCTCAGAAGCTTTTGCGAAAATCAATATTTCTGTAAAAGGAATTCATGAATTTGAAAATCCGGAAACAGCTATAAAAAATGCCGAAGGAATATTTACCGGCGGAGGAAATACTTTTTTACTGGTTTCTCAATTATACAAAAACAATATGATGCAGCTTCTTTCTGAAACTGTCAAAAACGGAACTCCATATTTAGGAACTAGTGCCGGAAGTAATATTTGCGGCCTTTCGATGCAGACCACAAATGACATGCCTATTGTTTATCCGCCAAGCTTTCAGACCTTAGGATTGATTTCTTTTAACCTGAATCCGCATTATTTAGATCCTGAAGAGAAATCTACCCACATGGGAGAAACACGGGAAGAACGTATCAAAGAATTCCATGCATTTAATACAATTCCGGTATTAGGCTTAAGAGAAGGCAGCTGGCTTGAAGTAAAAGGGGAAAAAATTACTTTAAAAGGGAATTTGTCTGCCCGATTATTTTTAAAGAACCAACTTCCGACAGAATTGGCACCTGAAAGTGATTTGGGTAATTTAAAATAGGTGCAAAACAAAAAAACCTCAAACAATTTGTTTGAGGTTTTTGAAGAGCGAAAGACGAGGCTCGAACTCGCGACAACCAGCTTGGAAGGCTGGAGCTCTACCAACTGAGCTACTTTCGCATTAACAGGGTGCAAATATAAACAATTTAATCTTTCAGCAAAATAAAAAACAAAATTATTTAAATTTAAATCTCAACCTAAGTTTCGATTAGAGCGAAAGACGAGGCTCGAACTCGCGACAACCAGCTTGGAAGGCTGGAGCTCTACCAACTGAGCTACTTTCGCATTACTGTGGTGCAAATATAAAAAATAACTAAGGTTTAAAACAAGCTTTTTTTGAAAAAAAATAAATAAAAAATCACTATTTATAGTAATCTATTTAAAATTAAAATGTTATAGCTTTGTTTTTTTATTCAAAACATGACATTAATTAAAGAAATATCCGCAAAGGAAACTTTTATTGTAAGACATCCTGTACTTCGAAAAGGAAAACCTGTTCAAACCTGCTTTTTTGATGGTGATGACTTAGATACTACACATCATTTCGGATTATTTGATAGTTCAAATTTAACAGGAATAATATCCTTGTTTTTAAAAAGCAATCCTATCTTTGCAGAAAATTCGCAGTCTCAGATTCGCGGCATGGCTATTGTAGAGTCACACCAAAAAAAAGGTTTTGGAGAAGCTCTCGTAAAGCACTGCGAAGAATATTGTATTTCAAAAAAGATTGATTTAATATGGTTCAATGCACGGATAACTGCTGTTGGATTTTATAAAAAAATGGGATACAAAATCCAGGGAAAACCGTTTGATATCCCGGAAATTGGAGAACATTATTTAATGTACAAAAAATTATAAGATGAATAAACTTTACTTTCTGTTCCTGTTTTGTGTTTTTATAAGCTGTAAAAAAGACCAAAAAGACACACAACCTAAAATAAAAAAACCTTTGCCTGCAATCGTAATTACGGATGCGCGGACTGTTGATATAGATACTGCACTTATAAATGCTTATAAGAGTGAAACATTAAAACAATTTTATCTTTCATCTGATAACAAAACCATTTGGGGAAATCTTAAAAAGAGAAGTTACATTTTATCTCAATTAAAAAAATCTGATGAATTAGGACTTAACCCAAATGATTATCGGGTAAAAAAAATGGATGTTTATGAAAAACAAATCAACAAACTAAACAACAAACAGCTTGCTGAATATGATTTGCTGCTTACCCATAATTTTGAAAAATTTGTCACCCATTTATATGAAGGAAAATTAAATCCTAAATATATATATCGCGATTGGGCTCTTGAAGACAAGGATCTGGACATCAATACTGCTTTGGTAAAAAGCTTCAATCATAACACTTTAGACAGTTTAGTTGAAAATATCCAATCAAAAGCGCCAATATACAAACAATTACTAAATGCACTAAAACTTATCAATGAATTCCCTGTTGACAATATCAAACTAATCGAATCAACAGAAATGATAAAGCCTAACGATACTAATATTGCATTAATAAACATCAAAAAAAGGCTGTTGTATTGGAATGACATGTCAGGAAAAGATAGTTTAACTAATATTTACGACAGCAAAACATTTGAAGGAGTAAAAAAATTTCAATCCCGTCACGGTTTAGTTGCCGACGGTATTATCGGAGCAAGTACTATCCATGCTTTGAATTTTTCTAAAGAAAAAAGAAGACATCAGATCATTGCGAATTTAGAACGCTGGAGATGGTATCCAAACGATTTTTCAGAAAATTATTTTATCGTAAATATTCCTGATTTCAAATTGCATGTTGTAGAAAACAATGACACTACAGCTGTCAGAAATGTGGTTGTCGGAACCAGTAAAAGAAGAACACCAGTTTTGACATCAACACTTAAAAGCATTGTTTTCAACCCAACCTGGACCGTCCCTCCTACTATTTTAAAAGAAGATGTTGTTCCGGCTATGAAACGGAATCGGAATTATTTAAAAAACAAAAATATCACAATTTATGACACCGCCGGACATGAAGTTGACCCGGCAAACTGGAACATCAATAAACCCCGAAGTTACAGATATATTCAAAAACCGGGTTATTACAATTCTTTGGGATTAATCAAAATTATGTTTCCTAATAATTATAGTGTGTATTTACATGATACCAACCACCGAAACTATTTTGAAAGAAGTAATCGTTCTTTAAGTTCCGGTTGTGTACGTGTTGAAAATCCGCTGGAATTAGCCCAGCACATTTTAGACGATTCTAAAAACTGGTCAAAAGATAAAATAGATACTATTATTGCCCGAAAAAAAACTACTAGTATCCGAATTACCAAAAAATACAAATTATATCAATGGTACTGGACTGCATGGAGCGAAAAAGACAAGCTGACATTTAGATATGACGTCTACGATCTGGATGAAGATTTATATTCTAAATTACGAAATTAGCTGCTCCATAGGAAAACTTCTCGACGGATGATAGATATACAGGCATGATTTACCTTTTATAGCCTGAATAATATCATCTGTCAATTCAACCGGAACTGCAGGACAACCCTGGCTTCGGCCTAATCTTTTGTGAGCTCTGATAAAGGATTCAGAAACATAATCGGCACCATGCATTACAACACCTCTCTCACGGGCTTTATCATTTATCCCTCTTTCAAGACCATCCAAACGAAGTGAAGCTCCATGCTTACCCTGATAAATTTCGCCTGTAGCATAAAAACCCAGACTGCTTTTAAATGAGGAATTTATATTCGAAAATGCAGATGCAAATTCTTCACCAGTATTTCTGCCATGAGCAACAAGAGACTGGAACAGGATGGTATTAGATGTCAAATCGATTACCCATAGACGTTTTAGGTTTGATGACAAACTAAAATCAATCAAGGTTAAAATATCTTTTTGAATAGCTCCTTTTTCCTTCAATAAGTAAAATCCTTTTAAAGCCTCAGAAAAAGTTCTTAGTTCAGGAAGCACAAAATTGTTTGTGTTTAATGTATTATAAATATTTTCAATTTTAGCATCTACAGTTGATTTTTCAACTTTTGCGATGCTTTTTGCTGCTACATTTGTAGAAACAGCATTATTTTTAGAATCTGTAGCAAACGACAAAAACAAAAATAAAATTGCGGGATAAATCTTATAAATCATTGAATACGTTTAGTTTATATTTGTTTTGGGACTCGACAAATGTATAATTTATTTATAACCGACAAAATTAATATCACTAAAAGTGGGTATTTTTGTTTAAACTTTAACAGTAAACCTGTTGAAAAGTTAAACTAATCTAATCAAATGATTTTTTTTGGCAAGAATTTACTTTATTGTAAATCAAACATTTAGCCGGATTAAATTTGTAAAAACAATTTGTTACCTGATTAAAATCCAAAGTAAATATTGCTCCAAAAGACATTATTTATCTAAATCTTTTAAACTTTATTAGCCAAAAAAGAGCTATCAATTACGATCAAAAATTTAAGTTGACTTGCATTAATTTTAAAAAACAAAGCCTGCTTCAATAAAATTACTATTTTTTAATAGTGTTCATTTTATAAAGTATAATTGTCACAATCGTTTCTTGCGTATTTTATAAATGGTTTATCTTTGCCAAAAACTAAAAACCAATGAACAAAAAAGTAATCCTTATGATTTTAGATGGTTGGGGAAAATCTCCTGACCCTAAAGTATCTGCAATAGACAACGCAAATATCCCTTTCATCAACAGCCTTTACCAACATTACCCGAGTGCACAGCTTCGTACTGACGGATTAAATGTAGGTTTACCAGAAGGTCAGATGGGAAACAGTGAAGTAGGCCACATGAATCTTGGTGCCGGAAGAATTGTTTACCAGGATTTAGCCAAAATAAATTTAGCAGTAGCACATCAAACACTTGCGAAAGAACAGGTTCTGGTTGATGCTTTTACTTATGCCAAAGAAAACAATAAAAAAGTGCATTTTTTAGGATTAGTTTCTGATGGAGGCGTTCACTCACACACATCACATTTACGCGGACTTATTGATGCTTCGCAGGAATATGGCTTAGAAAATGTATTCGTTCACGCTTTTACAGACGGTCGTGATGTTGATCCAAAATCAGGAGCCAAATACATTCAGGACTTAGAAAATCATATTAAAGATACCCCGGTAAAAATCGCTTCAGTCATTGGACGCTATTATGCAATGGACCGTGATAAACGCTGGGAACGTGTAAAATTAGCTTATGACCTGGTTGTAAATGCAGTAGGAACTCCGTCAAAAAACGCGGTTGCAAGTATTCTTGAAAGCTATTCAAAAGAGATTACAGATGAATTCATTGAACCAATCGTAATGGTTGATGAAAACGAACAACCATTAGCTACTATTGTAGAAGGTGATGTTGTAATATTCTTCAATTTCAGAACAGACAGAGGCCGTGAACTTACTGAAGCGCTTTCGCAGCAGGATTTCCATGAGCAAAACATGCACAAATTAAACCTGTATTATGTTACGCTTACCAATTACGACGAAACGTATTTAAACGTAAAAGTTGTTTATAATAAAGATAATATCACTGAAACTCTTGGTGAAGTTTTAGAAAAAGCAGGCAAAAAACAAATTCGTATTGCTGAAACGGAGAAATATCCGCACGTAACGTTTTTCTTCTCAGGAGGAAGAGAGGTTCCTTTTGAAGGAGAATCCCGTATTTTAAGAAATTCTCCCAAAGTTGCCACTTATGATTTACAGCCTGAAATGAGTGCTTATGAACTTACAAGCGCACTTGTACCAGAACTAAACAAAGGTGAAGTAGATTTTGTATGCTTAAATTTCGCAAATGGTGACATGGTTGGACACACCGGAATTATGGAAGCTGCAATTAAGGCTTGCGAAGCTGTTGACGCCTCTGCACAACAAGTTATCGAAGCCGCACTTGCAAACGATTATACAACTATTGTAATTGCCGATCACGGAAATTGCGAAACGATGATTAATCCTGATGGAAGCCCAAATACAGCACATACAACAAATCCGGTACCGATTATTTTGGTAGATAAAGAATTAAAAAATATTCAAAATGGTGTTTTAGGCGATATTGCTCCTACTATTTTAGAATTAATGGGCGTTCCGCAGCCTGAAGCAATGACATGTCATTCATTATTATAGAAAACCACTTTTTTTTACATAGAAAAGAGGCAAATTTTAGGATTTGTCTCTTTTCGCTTTTTAAAGATTGACCTGAATGGAGATATCATATTGCAAAATAATGATACACCCATTCAACACCGTAAATTATAAGTCCAATAAATCCGCCAACCAAAGTTCCGTTGATTCTGATATACTGAAGATCCTTTCCGATTTCAAGTTCTAATTTTTCTGAAACTTCCTTACCGTCCCAACTTTTTACAGTTGATGAAATTAAATCCCCTATTACTTTTTTATTATTGAGAAGAACAGAAAGCAAATCATTTTTAATGAAATTATTAATTTTATCTGTCATCACCTGATCTTCCTTTAGACCGTTACCAAAAGTTTGAATAAATCCTGCAACGCTTTTTTTAATTGAAGAATTATCTTCTTTTTCCAAATCAGTTGTGATGGACAATTTTATTTCGTGCCAAATCCCATTGATATAATCCTGTATTTCTTTTTTACCAACAAAATTTAAAATCATGTTATTGATTTTAATTCTCATTTCTTCTGAGTTTTTTACTTTTTCCAGGAAATTAAAAATATATTCATCAATTTTTAGTCGTACTTCACTATCAGGATTTTTAGCTTCATTTAAAAAATCCTGCAGACCATTAAAAATACCTTCGGTAATACTTTTATCGGCCAGTCCGAAACTCAAAAAAGGAGTTGAAGACTTAACTTTTTGTCGGATTAAATCTTTGTTGTTAGTCAGTTCACTGCTCATTACTTCAAGAAGGTTAGTCAGCATTTGATTCTTTAAATCTCCTTTCTGTAGGGGTTCTAATGCGACTGCAACCCAATCCCCTAAATTAATTGACTCCAGTTTTTCTTTAAACTGAACCTGAATAAATCGTTTTATATCTTCATCCTTTATGGTTTTTAAAACACCCGGAATAATGTTCACCGAAACCAAATTGGCAATTTCATCTGCGTTTTCTCCCTGTGAAAGCCAGTCAGAAGCTTTAGTGGCAAAATTGAACTCTTCTAATTTGATTTCCAGTTTTTCGCGATTTAGAAATTCTTCAGAAACAAAATTTCCCAGATTCTCGCCAATTTCATTTTTTTTAGTTGGAATAATTGCGGTATGCCAAATGGGAATTCCCATCGGATGACGAAACAACGCTACAACTGCAAACCAATCTGCAATTCCGCCCACCATTGCTGCTTCGCTAAAAGCCTGCAGCATCGGAATTTTAAAATAAATAGCAATTATAAACAGAAGCACTGCTACACCCAAAAGTGCCAAAGCATTTCTCTTCATTTTCTTAAGAGCCTGCATTTTGACTATATCCTGATCTATAATAGTTTCCATGTTTTCAAACGTTTTATTACTAATTTATGGCTTTTTTCTCAGATATTTATTTAAAAAAATGTTAGAATTCAACAAGACATTTGATTTTCAGTTGAATTATTGAAATTTTAGACCTAATTAATTTCAAAATCAACTCTAAAAAAATAAGATTAAAATTGTACTTTTGCGAACTGAAAATCTGAAAAATATGATTATCCAAAAAACCCGTGAGGAAATCGAATTAATGCGCGAAAGTGCCTTAATCGTATCAAAAACATTAGGAATGATTGCTTCTGAAATCAAAGAAGGAGTGACTACATTATATCTAGACAAATTAGCAGAAGAATTCATTCGTGACCACGGTGCTGTTCCAAGTTTTCTGGGATTGTATGATTTCCCTAATTCACTTTGTATGAGTCCTAATGCTCAGGTAGTACATGGAATTCCGAACAACACGCCTTTACAAAATGGTGATGTGATTTCAGTTGATTGCGGCGCTTTCAAAAACGGATATCATGGAGATCATGCCTATAGTTTTGAAATTGGAGAGGTTGCTCCGGAAACCAAAAAACTGTTGCAGGTAACCAAAGAATCTCTGTACGTAGGAATCAGAGAGTTTAAAGCCGGAAACCGCGTTGAAGATGTTGGAAATGCCATTCAAAAATATACTGAAGCTCACGGTTACGGTGTTGTTCGTGAATTAGTTGGACACGGATTAGGTCAAAAAATGCACGAAGCGCCTGAAATGCCAAATTATGGTAAAAAAGGAAGAGGAAAACTTTTTGTTGAAGGAATGGTCGTTGCGATTGAACCTATGATCAACATGGGAACAAAAAACATCAAACAACTAAAAGACGGCTGGACAATCCTGACTGCTGACGGAAAACCAAGCGCACATTTCGAACACGACGTTGCTTTAATCGACGGAAAACCTGAAATTTTATCGACCTTCTATTACATCTACAAGGCTTTAGGAATCGAAAGCACTGAAGAAGATGAATTTAGAAAAGTGCCTTTAGTATTGTAGTTATTACGCCGAGATTCACAGAGATATACGCAAAGATTCACTAAGAATATTTATTTACAAGCCTAAAAATGTTTGAAGAAAGCAACGAAACTCGTAATAAATTAGATGAAATTACATACAAAATCATTGGTCTTGCTATTGAAGTTCACAGACAATTAGGCCCTGGATTATTAGAATCTGCTTATCAGGAATGTTTGTATTATGAAATCGTAAATTCCGGCTTGTCTGTTGAGAGACAAAAAGTTTTACCAATTATCTATAAGGATATAAAACTTGATCATGGATATCGAATTGATTTGTTGATTGAGAATACAATTGTAATCGAATTAAAGACTGTCGAAGCTTTTACAGATGTAAATTTTGCACAGATATTAAGCTATTTAAAACTTGGTAATTATCCATTGGGACTTCTTATCAATTTTGATTCAAAAATTTTAAAAAACAATATAAAAAGATTTATAAACACTTTGTGAAACTCTGTGTCTCCTTTGTGTAACTCTGCGAAACAGCCCTCATGAAAAAACTTTTCAAATTAGTTTTAAATACTATTCCAAGACCATTATTAATTCGTTTGAGTTATGTGGTACGCCCAATTTTAGCTTTATCATTAAGAGGAAGCAAATTTACTGATCCTATTGACGGAAAAAGCTTTAAATCGTTTTTGCCTTACGGATACGGAAAACAGCGTAATAATGTGCTTTCGCCAAGTACACTTTCGCTAGAGAGACACCGCTTGCTTTGGCTGTATTTAAACGATCAGACTGATTTTTTTTCAGCGCCTAAAAAAGTATTGCATTTTGCTCCGGAACAAGCCTTTTACAAAAGATTCCGCAAGCAGAAAAATCTTGATTACACCACAACCGATTTACTTTCGCCCCTAGCAGATGTAAAAGCAGATATCTGCAATTTGCCTTTCAAAGACAATGAATATGACGTTATTTTGTGTAATCACGTTTTAGAACACATTCCGGATGATACAAAAGCAATGCAGGAATTATACCGTGTTTTAAAACCGGGAGGAATGGCAGTTCTTCAAATTCCACAGGATTTATCCCGCGAAGTTACATTTGCAGATGATTCGATTACAGATCAGAAAGAACGTGCTAAAATCTTCGGACAATACGATCACGTTCGTGTGTACGGGCGAGATTATTTCGATAAATTAAGAAGCATCGGTTTTATCGTTATTGAAGAAGATTATACCAATAAAATTGCTCCTGAACTAGTTGAGAAATATTGTCTCGCAAAAGGAGAAATCATCCCGCTTTGTTTCAAACAGGAGAATTAATTTTTTCAATATAAAAGTGCCTAAGTTCATTAAAAAGTTTTCAAAATAGTAATAATTTGAAAACTTTTTAATTTTATAGAATTCCCAAATTACAACCTAACCAAACCCTAAAATCTTGGAACCTGTAAAATCATTTCAGTTCTGTTTTGACATCAGTTTTGAAAAAAATCTGAATACCTATATTCCAACCTCGTATATCGTTGAAGATACCAGTGAAATCAAATATCTCGACAAGAAAGCTACGAGAGGTGTACTGGAAAGTTTTGGAATTGATTTTGAAAATTTAGATTCCAATACCCAAAAAATCCTCACAGCCTGTGAATCTTTAAAACCTGAATTTATTTTTAAAAAATTCGGTGCCAAAATCAAATCGGCTAAAACTATTGCTGATTTGCAAAAAGATTCTAAAATTGAGTTTGCAATCCGGCAGTATTTAAACTTCAATTTAAGTTCATTTTATGATTTAATCGTGAAGGAACAGTTTCCTTTATCTTTGAATCTGGGGGTTGAGAAAGACTTTTATCGGTCCAGGGTCAGTGTTGAACCACTTGAATTTGAACCTCATATAAAATTTGACAAACACCCTGAAGGTATAACCTATACGCTTTCTTTAAAAGAGAACAAAACTACTTTTTTACCTATGAACTGTAGTATTGATATGCTGCTGGATGAACCTGGCTGGTTGATTATCAATAAGAAATTAGGACGCTTAAAGGAGCTTAATTCTAAAAAACTGACTCCTTTTCTAAAGAAAAAATCAATTGAAATACCCTCAAAGCTGGTTGATAATTATTTTAAAGGCTTTATTCCCGAAATAGCAAAGAAGATTGACATTGAAGCCAGTGGTTTTGAAATGGAAGTTCGGGACAAAATTATTTCCAGTACGATTCAGCCTGTTTATGATTTCTTCAAGAATTGCTATTACCTGAATCTTTATTTCGATTATAATGGTTATGTATTTGACGCCGGTAAAACTAAAAAAACACATTCTTTTGTAGACTTCAGTATTCCTAATGAGCCCAAAATAATTCAGTTTAAAAGAAGTGCTGTCGAAATTTTATATATCAAAAAATTACTTGAAATTGGTTTAGTAAAAATCAAAAACGAATTGTTTGGACTGGAAACAGATTCAGAAACCAATGATCCTTACATCAATATTCAATTAATTATTGACAATAAAGAAAAGCTTGAAAATTTAGGTTTCACAATTCAAAACCTGAAACTCGAAAACAAAGAAATTATTACAGAAAGTAATACAATTTCAATTTCAAAAGAAACAAAAGCAGACTGGTTTGATATTAAAATAGTTATTACAATTGGCAATTATAAAATCAATTTCAGCGAAATTATTCCCAATATAAAAAGCAGGGAAAGACTTTTTATGCTTCCAGACGGAAACTATTTTGTAATTCCGTTAGAATGGTTCAGTAAATATGGTTCTTTGGCAAAATTAGCCAAAACAGAAAATGGAGCATTACTTTTGCGTAAAAGCAATTTTACGGCTTTAGACGGAATTTCAGAAATCGACAATGATCTGGACCAAATCCATAAAGCCGAATACATATCTTCAGATTTGCTAAAAACAACTTTAAGACAGTACCAAATTGATGGTGTTAAATGGCTTTTGGGGCATTTCAACTCGAATCTGGGGGCTTGTCTGGCGGATGATATGGGGCTTGGAAAAACGCTGCAGACTTTGGCCGTCCTTGTTGCTGTACACGAACAGTTAGGATTTACAACCAAAACCACCAATTTTGATTTGTTTGCAAACGAAACGACAGTCGAAAGAGAACCGCTAAAAGCTTTGATTGTTCTTCCTTCTTCATTGGTTTTTAACTGGTTTAATGAAGCCGGAAAGTTCACGCCTCATTTTTCGAAAATGCAATACGTGGGTAATGACCGAAAATTATTAGCCGGCAGGATAAATTCAACCGATTTGATTTTTACCAGTTACAGCATTGTTCATCGTGATATTTCAATTTTAGAAAAATACGATTTCCGTTATTTGATTTTGGACGAAAGTCAATACATCAAAAACAAAAATTCCAAAATTTTTAAAGCAATCAACAGAATAAATACGGTTCACAAAATCGCTTTAAGCGGTACTCCAATCGAAAATTCGCTCGACGACTTATGGTCACAAATGGAATTTATAAATCCGGAAATCCTGGGAAGCTACAGTTTTTTCGCAGAAAATTTTAAAATTCCGATTGAGAAAAAGCAGGATGAAAATATTTTAACCGAATTAAAAAACCTCATCCAGCCTTATATTTTACGAAGAACCAAAGAACAGGTTTTAAAAGATTTGCCGGAATTGACCGAGCAGATTTATTACTGCGACATGGACCCTGAACAGGAAAAATTATACGAGAAAGAAAAATCTAAAGCCCGTAACTTCCTTCTTAAAACCGATGGTTCAAGTCCGGACAAAATTAGTATTATCAATACTTTAATGAAGTTAAGGCAGTTGAGTAATCATCCGAAAATGATCGATCAGGACTCTGAAATTGATTCAGGAAAATATATTGTTGTTACGAATTATCTGGATAATTTAGTAAAAGCAAAACAAAAAGTTATCATTTTTAGTTCGTTTGTTACCAATTTGAATTTTTATACCGATTGGTGCAAAGAAAACAAAATATCATTTTGTGAAATTACCGGTGAAACTCCCGCACCCAAAAGAGAACAGCAGGTAAAATTGTTTCAGGAAAAAGAAAATCCGCTGTTGTTTTTTATTTCGCTAAAAGCCGGAGGTGTTGGACTGAATATCACAAAAGCTTCTTATGTTTTGTTCTTAGATCCATGGTGGAATCCTTTTGCAGAAAAACAGGGAGTTGGACGAGCCCATCGAATTGGGCAGTTAAATAAAGTAAATGTAATTCGTTTTATTTCTAAAAATACTGTGGAAGAAAAGATTATCAAACTGCAGGAAAACAAAAAGCTTTTATCTGATTCGCTTTTAGAGGAAAGTTATATTAATGATGAAATTGAAGTTAATTTAGACTACATTTTGAGCTCTTAATAGTTAGATCCAATAGAATGGCATCTTTTTCGTTATAGAAAATTATTATATTTACAATCTTACACCTATCTAAGATGCCGAAATTTTTATATACAAGCTTTATTTTCCTTTTTATTTTCACTTCGGCGAAAGCCCAGGAAAAAGAAATTGATCCGCCATACAACATAAAAACGGTTTCTTTTGTCCAAAACGGCAATAATGTGGTTCCTATATTTGAATTAGGATCCACATTTGAACTACAATTTGATGATTTGTATGGGAACGAAGCCAACTACTATTTTGAGATTGTACATTGTGACTACAACTGGAAGGCTTCAGAAATCCCTAAAATGGATTACATCAGAGGTTTAGACAATCAAAGAATTATGGATTACAGCAATTCTTTTAATACGCTGCAAAATTATTCGCATTATCGTATTAATTTTCCAAACCAATTTACCACACAGTTAAGAATTTCAGGGAATTATATTTTAAAAATACTAAATGAAGACAGAGAAGTTGTCTTCTCCAGAAAATTTATTTTATATGAAAATCAATGCACAGTAGCTGCACAGGTAAAACGCACCAGAAACCTGAATAATATTAATCAAAAGCAAAATCTTGATTTTACGATTACTTCAAATGATATTATTTTTCAGACACCTTTACAAAACGTAAAAATACTTTTACTCCAAAACGGAGATTTTCACACCAGTATTAAAAACATTCGACCACAATATACACTGGGCAATCAGCTGGTTTACAAATACGACAGTGAAACGCAGTTTTGGGGCGGAAATGAATTTTTATATTTTGAAAATAAAGATATCAGGGCTGCCAATAATAATGTAGCAAAAGTAAGTTCTACCAGTGATATTTACAGTTCGTTTTTATACACTAGTCCGGCAAGGGGGAATCAGATTTACACTATATATCAGGATATCAACGGAAATTTTGTAGTCAAGAATATCAACGGTTCCAATCAGGAAATTGAGGCTGACTATGCCTGGGTTTATTTTAGTCTTTCGGCTCCTGCTTTCAGACTGAACAAAGATATCTATATCACAGGAATGTTTAATAATTACAGCTTGTCCCCGGAATACAAAATGGATTATAATATTGAGAAGGGAATCTATGAAAAAGCTGTAATGATTAAACAGGGATTTACTAATTTTCAATACACTGTTGCTGATCAGAAAGGTGTAATTGATTATGAAAATGCAGTTGATGGAAATTTTTACCAGACTGAAAACGAATATACCCTTTTGGTTTATTACCGTGAAAGCACCGACCGTTACGAAAGGGTTATCGGGAAAGGCAATGCTAATTCATTGAATATTATTAACTAAACATTCTAAAAAAGGATTAAAATCGAATCATTTTTTTTCGTAAGTTTGCAAATATAACACACACATATATACTGCTTTAGTATGGTTTCTCAAATAACAAGAGGCATAAAAATATCTGTTTTGACTAGTTTTGAAGGTACTTACTTCAAGAACTACAAGATTCATTTTGCCTTTAGTTATGTTGTTACAATCGAAAATCATAGTAAGGATTCTGTACAGTTAACATCCCGCCACTGGGAAATTTTTGACTCCCTAAACGACCTTGAAGTTGTTGATGGTGAAGGAGTTATAGGAAAAAAACCTGTTTTAAAACCGGGAGAAAATCATACTTACAGCTCAGGTTGTTTATTATCATCTCCTTATGGTGCCATGAAAGGTCATTTTAACATGATTAATTTCACTACTACCAAAATTTTTAAGGTAATCGTTCCAACCTTTAGAATGTGTGCACCTTTTGCCTTGAATTAAATTAGTTTGTAATTTCTATTATTTCTCCTTTAGCAAGAGCATACACTTTATCATTTTCTTCAGGAATCAGATAAAAATTACCCGTAAATTCCCCAAAAGCCGGAAAAATCATTTGATTTGGTTTTCTGAAAAAACAAGACAGCGTCAAAAACTGTTTTCCTGGTCCTTTTAATTTAATTCCCGGATGAATGTGACCGCAAAAATTGAAGAAATTTTCTCTTTCTATTGGATGATGTGTCAGCAGAAAATCATCAATTATAAATTCTGAATACATTTGTATATTTAAATCCGTGTAATTTTTTTTTGAAATGATATCATGATTGCCTTCCACCAGAACAACCTGCTGTGTTATCGTTTTTGTCCAGTCTGAAAACAAATTCCATTCGTTATTGATTTTACTGTGAAATAAATCTCCCAAAAAAATAATCGTTTCAACATCAAACAGTTTCAAAATATTATTTAAACGATTAAAATTCTCATGAACCGCTTTTTCCGGAATCGCCATTCCGTGTTTTCTAAAATGCGAAACTTTACCCAAATGCAGATCAGAAACTAAAAGTATTTTTTTTTCTTCCCAAAAAGCGGCTCCACACGGGTGTAAAACAAAATTTTGATTGTTAATTGTAATTTTCATGTTTATTATTTCATGTAACTGGCTGTCATTTTTTTGATTCTTTCTGCTAATGTTTCGCTTGATAATTTTTCCCGTAATCGGTCTGTAATGATTGGAAAACTGAATGGTGTAGGCTTTTTGCATTGTTTCCAGACAATAGTCTGCTGATTCACTCTTTCCAAAGCCTGAATCAAACGCCCTTCTTCCAATTGATGCTCAAATGTTTCTGAATAAGCTTGTTGCAAAAGCAAATTATCCGGTTCATAATCCCTAAAGACTTCAAAAAGCAATTGAGAACCGCTTTGCAAATGTTTCGTCTTTACAGGTCTTCCGGGCATTCCGGTAAAAACCAAACCAGCAATTACGGCAATATCCCTGAATTTTCTTCGGGCCATTTCAGTTAAGTTAAGGCTTTTTTGCAAATCATGATGCACATACTCTGTAGAAAACAAATTGTTATCAAAAACCGACTGCATATCAATTTCCTGATCAGAAAGTAATTCAAACCCGTAATCATTATACGCAAGTGAAAAAGTAATCGGCGACAGTAAACTTATGCGATAGGATAAAATACTAGCCAACGCTTCATGTACAAATCTGCCTTCAAAAAGATAAAAAACCGCATGATATCCTTCTCTGGTTTTAAAGGTTTCAATTAAAAATTCATCAGCATCGGGAACAATACTTTCCTTTCGCTGTCTCTCGAAAATGGGCTGCAAAGCTTTTAATTCAGGAGTCAGATTCTCACTATTGGCAGCGTATAATTCTTCCCGCAGCAATTCACTCATTTGTACCGATAACGCCATGCGTCCTCCCATCCAGCTTACCGTACGTGATTCTTTTTTAGGGTCAGCCTTTCGAACCAAAACCTGCATATTTTTCACACGGTATAATTCGAGTCTTTTTCCGGCAAAGGTAAAAACATCTCCCGGCTGTAATTTTGAGGCAAACCATTCTTCAATATTTCCAATATAGCCTCCGCTTAAAAATTTCACATTCAATGACGCATCCCCAACAATCGTCCCTATCTGCATTCGGTGATGCATCGCAATCAAACGGCTATTTATTTTAAATCTTCCGTTTTCTTCAATTTCTACCTTTTTGAATTCATCATACGCTTGTAAACTCTGACTTCCGTTTGTAATAAAGTTTAGAATCCAGTTCCAGTTTTCTTTTGTAATATTTTGATAGCAGAAAGTTTGTTTAACTTCTTCAAAAATTTCATTCGGAAAAAATCCGTCTGAAACAGCCAATGTATTTAGGTATTGCACCAAAACATCCCAACTGTTCAGATACGGAATACGGTCTTCGACAATGGTTTTGGCAACAGCTTTTTTAAGAGCTGAAGCTTCAATTAATTCTATAGCATGCGTGGCAAGAAAGTAAATCAGACTTTCTTTTCCCGGCTGGTGACCGCTTCTTCCTGCTCTTTGGAGAAAACGTGCAACACCTTTTGGTCCTCCCACCTGAATAATAGTTTCAACCGGAGCAAAATCGACACCCAGATCCAGACTGGAGGTACAAACGACTACTTTTAAATCTTCATTCCTGATCGCATTTTCAACCCACAGGCGAGTTTCCCTGCTAATGCTTCCGTGATGCATTGCCATGTCTCCGGCGAATTCAGGATATTTTTCTAAAATGGCCTGAAACCACATTTCGCAGGCGGAGCGAACGTTGGTAAAAATTAATGTCGTTTTGCTTTTCCTTACTATTTTAGCCACCTCATCAATTAAATGTAATCCCATATGACCACGCCATGGATAGCTGTCCATTTTATCGGGCAGTATAGAAAGTACTTTTATTTTTTTGTTGATGTGAGCTTTAATCAAAACCGAGTTTTGATAGGCTTCAGAATTAGGCCCAAGTAAAACCTGCTGTGCCAATTCGAGATTTCCTATTGTTGCTGAGATTCCCCAAATACGCATTTTAGGTGCTACAGTTTTCAATCGGGACAAAGCCAGTTCCATCTGGACACCACGTTTTGTACCTAACAATTCATGCCATTCGTCTACTACGATCGCAGAACAATTCGCAAAAGTTTTAGCGAATTCTTTAGATGCCAAAAGTAGCTGCAGACTTTCTGGTGTAGTGACAAGCAAATCGGGCATTTTTTTACTTTGTTTGGTTCGTTCACTTTGAGAAGTATCTCCCGAACGAATTCCAACTGTCATTTGCGTATCTAAATCGTGAACAACCCTATCCGCAGCTTGTTTGATTTCTACAGAAAGAGCACGAAGAGGCGTAATCCAGATGGCTTTTAGTCCCGGCTTATGCTTCGTTTTATAATCCGGATTTTTCTTCATGTAGTCGAGAACTATCGGAAACCATAAGGCATAGGTTTTTCCGCTTCCGGTTGGAGCATTTAATAAACCGTTTTTACCCTGCAGAAAAGCCGTCCACGTTTGGGTCTGAAAAGGAAAAGCTTTCCATCCCTGATCCTGGAACCAGTTTTCTGCAATTGCGTATAGTTCTTCTCTGTTCATTTTATAACTTGAGATTTTCCTGCAAGGCCTTTTTTGACCTTGTAGGTATTTTTAGAGTACTAAATAATTAATACCTACAAGGTTTTGAAAACCTTGCAGGAATCTAAACATCTTTAATAGTCACGAAATCATATTTTTTAAATCTTCAATCGAATTCGCATCCTCAATTTTTTTGTCATGACGCCATCTCAGAATACGTGGAAATCTGGTAGCTACTCCGCTTTTGTGTCTTTTGGAAAGCGAAATACCTTCAAAACCAATTTCGAAAACCAGTTGTGGCGTTACGCTCCTCACCGGACCAAAACGTTCCAAAGTGTTTTTTTTGATAAAATCATCCACTTTCCTGAATTCAGCATCGGTTAAACCGGAATAGGCTTTTGCGAATGTTACCAATTCTTTTTCGCCCTTATCGTTGTTCTGCCAAAGTGCGAAAGTATAATCTGTAAACAGATTAGATCTTCTTCCATGTCCGCGCATCGCGTAAGTTAGAACAGCATCAATTACCAACGGTTCAATTTTCCATTTCCACCAGTCGCCTTTTTTTCTTCCAACTAAATAAGGTGAGTTATTTCGTTTTAGCATCAAGCCTTCGCTTTTCATTTCCCGGGCACGCATTCTTTCAGCCGTTACATCTTCCCAGGAATGGAGCAAAACCCTTTCTGATAACTGAAAACTGGGTATTTTATCTTTTATGGAATCGTATAATTGTTCCAGTAATAATCTTCTTTCTGAATAAGGCAAATTTCGAATATCCTGACCTTCCCATTCTAAAATGTCATAGGCTTTCAAAATCACCGGAACTTTTTCAAGTAAACTGGCTGAGATCGTTTTTCTTCCGATTCGGGTTTGGAGATCATTAAAAGTTCCTATTTCGCCTTCTGTAAAAGCCAAAATCTCAGCGTCAATTACAGTTCCGTTTGGAATCAAACCAACAAATGACTGAAACTCCGGATATTTATCGGTAACCAGTTCCTCGCCTCTTGACCAGACATAGATTTCGTTTTCACGAATAATAGTCTGTGATCGGATTCCGTCCCATTTATGTTCTATGGACCAGTCTTCGGGATTTCCGAGATTATCAACTTCTCCTTCAATTGGATAGGCCAGATAAAACGGATATGGTTTGGACAGATAATCACTGTTTTTTTCATCCAGAATCAATTCCTGAAATGTAATTGTGTTTGGATCCCAATTTCCCATTAGTTTATAGGCCAAGGCATCTTCATCAACATCTTCTGCTTTTGATAATGCACGGGTCATTAATTTCTGGCTTACGCCGATTCGTAGACTTCCGGTGATTAATTTAGTAAAAACAAAACGTTCGTAATAATTAAGCGCGAGCCAGTTATCATGTAAATATTTCTTTTTCTCAACATCCGATTTCTTTCTTAAGGCAATAATTTCCTGAAGATATTCAGTTAAACTCTTATCCGAATGTTCTTTGGTCGTTGGAATAATCAAGGCTATAGTTTCAGCCAGATCTCCAACAATATGATAACTTTCCTCAAAAAGCCATAAGGGAATATTCGCCAGTTCATTCGCCCAAATACGTAATAAAGTGGTATTGACAGGTCGAGGCGGACGTCTGTGTGACAGAATCGCAATTGTCCATACTTTATCTTCCGGTGACGCATTTCTAAAATACGTGGTCAGGGCATCGACTTTTACATTCGTTTTATTCGAACTGTCCAGTGTTTTTATGAGTTGGGCGAAATTTTTCATCTACAATTCGTTATTTTCAGAACTATTCGAAGTTTCATTTTGCTCAAATACAACTTCCTTTTCATCTTTTTCCATTTCTGCCGATTCTCCTTCGTATTGCGTTTTTTCAGTTCTGGCATCGAATCCTAATTCTCTTAAATATTTGGAAAAAATATCGGTATATCCGTGTGTACAAATTACACGTTCTGCTCCAGTTGCTTTTATACTATCCAACAACGAATACCAATCGCAATGGTCGCTTAACACAAAACCTTTGTCAATAGCTCGTCTGCGTCTTGCCCCTCTAAATGCCATCCAGCCACTTGCTGCTCCCGTAACAAAAGGCGTCATTTTTCTGATCCAGACACTTCCGTGAGCACTTGGCGGAGCGAGAACTATATTCCCGAGTAACTCTTCTTTTTTGGTTTCTCTTGTCACTAAAGTTGTTGGAGGAAAATCAACCATCGGACGTAATACATTAGTCATATTTTCAATCGCGCCGTGTGTGTAAATTTTACCTATATCTGTATCCAGGTATTTCAAAAGCCGTTGTGCTTTTCCTAAAGAGTAGCCAAAAAGAATAGATGTTTTTCCTTCCGCTTTATTTTCTGCCCACCAATTATTGATTTCTGAAATTACCTCGGATTGTGGTGTCCAGTTGAAAGCCGGTAATCCGAAAGTGCATTCGGTGATGAAAGTGTGGCATTTTACGACATCATAAGGCGTTGAAATTCCATCATCTTCCGTTTTATAATCTCCGGTAAAGACCCAGACTTCGCCTTTGTGCTCCACTCGAATTTGTGAACTTCCGATGATATGTCCGGCAGGATGCAGAGAAAATTTCACATTGTTGATTACGAAGGTTTCTCCCCATTCTTTTCCCGTCACATTTATTTCACCCAAACGATGCCGAATGATAGGCACATTGGTATGATGTGTAATATAATTTTGATGTCCCCAACGGGAGTGATCGGCGTGACCATGGGTAATAATAGCATTTTTTACCGGCCGCCATGGGTCCAGATACACATCAGCCTGTTGGCAGTAAATTCCTTTATCGTTAAAAGCCAGAAGTGGAATTTTCATAGTGTTATAAAATTGAAGTCACTCAAATTTAAATCTTTATCCAAACAACTGTTTTACAGCTTGACTGGATTAGTTTATTAAATTACAACATTTTAGTATTGTATTGTGATATAATCAAAATAACCTTTGTACTTTTGCCTAAAATTAAACAATTCGTAATTTTAAAATATCTTATCCCATGTTAAAAGGATTTTTTAATGTACCTAAAGCGGTGAATGAACCGGTAAAAGGATACGCACCAAACTCTCCGGAAAGAGCAGCTGTCCAGGCAGCTTACACCACAATGTGGAATTCTCAAATTGATGTTCCTTTGCATATTGGAAGCGAAGAAATCAGAACCGGAAACACAAGAAATATTACAGCTCCTCATGATCATCAACACATTGTTGGAAAATATCATTTAGCTGAAAAACAACATATCGAAAAAGCCATCGCCAATGCACTTGAGTCAAGACATGCATGGGCCAATATGGCATGGGAACAACGTGCTGCTATTTTCTTAAAAGCTGCTGAATTAATTGCGGGACCATACAGAGCCCGTATTAACGCAGCAACTATGATTGGCCAGTCTAAAAACATACATCAGGCAGAAATTGATGCTTCTTGTGAGCTTATCGACTTTTTACGTTACAACGTAGAATTCATGACTCAGATTTATGCAGATCAGCCAAAATCTGATTCTACTACGTGGAACCGTCTTGAATACCGACCTCTTGAAGGTTTTGTTTACGCTATTACTCCTTTTAACTTTACGGCTATTGCTGCCAATCTTCCGGCCAGTGCTGCGATGATGGGTAACGTTGTCGTTTGGAAACCAAGTGACAGTCAGGTATTCTCAACAAAAATCATTTTGGATGTTTTCAAAGAAGCGGGAGTTCCTGATGGAGTAATCAATGTAGTTTTTGGAGATGCTTTAATGATTACTGATACTGTTTTGGCAAGCCGTGATTTCGCCGGAGTTCACTTTACAGGATCTACTCACGTATTTAAAGATATCTGGGCTAAAATTGGAGCCAACATCCACAATTATAAAACCTATCCAAGAATCGTTGGAGAAACGGGTGGAAAAGATTTTATCATTGCACACCCAAGTGCCAATGTAAAACAGGTAGTTACGGGAATCACTCGTGGTGCTTTTGAATTCCAGGGCCAAAAATGTTCTGCAGCTTCAAGAGTTTATATTCCGCAAAGTTTATGGCCAGCTGTAAAAGAGCAATTGATTACCGATGTAAAATCTATGAAAATGGGTTCTCCGGAAGATTTCGGAAACTTTATTACAGCGGTTATTCATGAAGGTTCTTTTGATAAATTAGCAAGCTATATCGATCAGGCTAAAAAGGATGCTGATGCTGAAATTATCATTGGTGGGAATTACGATAAATCTGTTGGATACTTTGTTGAACCAACGGTTATTGTAACTACAAATCCAAAATATACTACGATGGAAACCGAATTATTCGGACCAATTGTGACAATTTATATCTATGAAGATGCTAAATGGGAAGAGACTTTAGAATTGGTTGATACTACTTCTGAATATGCTTTGACAGGAGCAGTTTTCAGCCAGGATCGTTACGCGATTGAAACGGCTACTGTAAAATTGCAAAATTCTGCAGGTAATTTCTACATCAACGACAAACCAACAGGAGCTGTTGTAGGAATGCAGCCTTTTGGCGGAGCAAGAGCTTCAGGAACTAATGACAAAGCGGGCTCTGCACTGAACTTATTGCGTTGGGCTTCTCCAAGAACGATCAAGGAAACTTTTGTAACTCCTGAAGATTACAGATATCCTTTCCTTGGATAGTCTTAAAGTCGAAAGTCAAAAGTCTTAAAGGACTTTGTTTATATAAAAAAAGCCGAATCTTTTTATTAAGATTTGGCTTTTTTTTTGATGTGAATTTTAAAATCTCACCATCTATTAAAATTTATTCTCCACTTCAGCAGCCTGCAGCATTAAATAATGAAGGTCAGTATTTTTCACGAAAGGTTTTAATAATTCACTTCCGGGTCCAAACATCGCCAGCTCAACATAATCTGCAGAATGATCCATACTGATCCAGCCAACCGAATTTATTTTCCTCTGCATTTCTGCGAAAGCTTTATACGGAAGTTTTTTGTAATTGTACAATCCGTCTTCTTTGTGTAATCCGTCGTAGTAGCCCAATACATATTTGGCCTCTTCATCAGAAACCGAATGTCCGTTTGCTTTTTCGATAATTTCCTTTACATGCGAAACAGAAGATTCCGGTTTTATCTGATTCAGAATCCATTCGTTGGTCTGAGTATATTTTTGGATACTGTCAAAATTGTCATTTGCGTTTTTTCCATAAATAATTCCCGGGTTTGCATTTCCGTGATCTGTGGTAATAATGACCAATGTTTCTTTGTCTTTTTCAGCAAAATCAATCGCTACTTTTACAGCCTCATCAAATTCAATCTGATCGTGAATTAAACCTGCAATATCATTTCCATGTGCTGCCCAGTCTACTTTTCCACTTTCAATCTGCAGAACAAAACCATTTTTATGATCTTTCATTCTGTCAATTGCCTTTTTAGACATTTCAGCAAGACTCGGAACAGTTGTTTTTAGTTTTTCATCACTATTTCTGTCCACATAATAAGGAAGCCCGTCATCTGCAAACACACCCAAAACAGGTTTTGAATTTGATGCAGCATCCATTTCAGATTTTGTTTTTACAACCTGATATCCTTTTGCTGTATAAGCAGCAAATACATCTTTCTTGTCCTTTCTTAATTCCGGGCTGAAATAATTGGCTCCGCCTCCCATCATGATATCAAAACCCAATTCTAAATATTGTTCGGCAATATCTTCCTGAGCATTTCTGCTTTTGCTGTTTACACAAAAACCGGCCGGAGTTGCATGCGTTATAGGAACTGTTGTTACACAGCCCGCCATTTTTCCAGATTTTTTAAATTTTTGCCAGATTGGTAAATGTGGTTCACCACTCGGGCTCACATTCAGAGCACCATTATTTACCCTAAAACCTCCACCCCAGGAAGAACTTGCCGCAGAAGAATCGGTTACGATAGAACTGGCAGAAGCTGTATCCATCAAAGCTCTGGAAACCTTGTTGTCTTTATATAATTGCAGCCAATTTGAACCCTTGCCATTTTTTCTGTTCAGGAACAAATCGGTCATATTAAGGGTGCCGGTACTCATTCCGTCACTAACTAATAAAATGATATTTTTTGCCTTTTTATTTTTATTTGCAGACTCTAAATCTAAAACATTTGCAGCACCCTCAAACGGATTGATAACTGCGGCTCCTATCGTAAACAATGAGCCATTTTTAAAGAACTTCCTTCTATTCATTATAACTTTATTTAAGCATTTTCAAAGATAAAAAAATTTGAGTCAGCTATAAATTATCATTAGGTTATGATTGCTTTCAAAGCATAAAAAACCGACAACACTTTTAATAAAGAATGTTATCGGCTTTATATTATTTTAGAAATAAATTAAGGCTGAAATTTCAATGGCAAATGGACCACTTTTTTTGTTTCAAAAAACTCATCTTCAAAAATTGTCGATAAGTCATATAAAGTAGCTTTCGGAAAGTCTTTTAATTCTTCTGTCAAATCCCCGCCTTTTAAATACAAGATTCCGTTTTTTAAGGTATGCTTGTGCTGTTTTTTGATCTTATCATGAATCCATGAAACGAAATCCGGCATATTGGTTACGGCACGACTTACTATGAAATCAAAATCACCTTTTACCAGTTCGGCACGTTTTTGTTCAGCTTTTACGTTCTTTAACTCCAAAGCATCTACAACACCCTGAACTACCTTTATTTTTTTGGCAATTACATCAATCAGATAAAAACGGGTTTCAGGAAACAAAATCGCTAACGGAATTCCCGGAAAACCGCCTCCTGTTCCGACATCCAAAACAGTTGTTCCTGGTTCGAATTTCATGATTTTTGCAATTCCAAGTGAATGCAGAATGTGTTTTGTATATAAGGAATCAATATCTTTTCTTGAAATAACATTGATTTTTTCATTCCAGTCGTGGTATAAAAAGTCTAATTTTTGAAACTGTTCGATTTGAAGATCGGTCAAATCAGGAAAATATTTCAGAATCTCATCCATTGTTGTAAATTTTTAACAAAAGTACTACTTTACGATTGAAATATTTAACTCAATTTTGCAAATTGAAAATTTATAATAATTACCTTTGGAAACTATTTAAAATTAATATGAATAATACCGCTCCTACTTTTGCAAGACAAGACAATCTGAAGTTTTTCAGAACGCTTAACTCTCGGGTAAACAATTATTTCAAAGAAAATAATATCCAAAAAACGGGAAACTGGAAGCTGCATTTAAAAGCTGTTATTCTATTCGCTGTTTTTTTAACTCCCTACTTTTTAATCCTTACTCTTAACATGCCTTTTTGGGTCATGTTGCTTTTATCTATTGTAATGGGTATCGGAATGGCCGGTGTTGGAATGAACGTAATGCACGACGGAAATCACGGCTCTTACTCTGATAAAGGCTGGATCAACAAACTAATGGGCGGCACCATTTATGTTTTGGCCGGAAATGTTTACAACTGGCAGGTTCAGCATAATGTATTACATCATACTTACACAAACATTCCCGGACACGATGAAGATCTGGATGCCGGAAGAATCATACGTTTTACAGAACATGCTGAGTGGCATAGTTTTCACCGTTTTCAGCATTATTATTCTGTTTTCTTATATGGTTTACTGACTTTCAACTGGGCAATCACAACCGATTTTAAACAAATGCGTAATTATCTGAAAAGAAAATTATCGTATGGCGAACCAAAAAGCCCTAAAATTCTCTGGACAACTTTAATTATTACAAAAATCATTTATGCATCCATCTGGATTGTATTGCCAATCGTTATTGGAATTACATGGTGGAAAGTCGTTCTGGGATTTTTCGTCATGCATTATACAACAGGATTAATTTTAAGTATTGTATTTCAATTGGCACACGTTGTTGACCATACAACAAATCCGGAACCGAATGAATTAGGCGAAATGGAAAACACCTGGGCTATTCACCAATTGTATACCACTACTAATTTTGCACCAAAAAATGCACTTGTAAACTGGTACACAGGCGGCTTAAACCACCAGATTGAACATCATATTTTTCCACATATCAGTCACATTCATTATGGTAAAATTGCAAAAATTGTAAAAGAAACAGCAAAAGAATGCAATTTGCCGTATTATGAATACAAAACAATGAGAAGTGCCATTATTGCCCACTTTAAACATTTACGTGACTTAGGAATGAAGCCTGAATTATCCGTATAAACTAAAAATCTATTAATAATAACCTCTCTTAAAATAACAGCAAATTAAGAGCAATTAAATTTTTTTATAATGAACCATATTCTTTCAGACAGAATTAACAACTTAGCAACTTCGCAGACTTTAGCGATGGCTGCATTAGCACGTGAATTAAAAGCACAAGGAAAAGACATTATCAGTTTAAGTTTAGGTGAGCCTGATTTTAACACGCCAGACTTCATCAAAGAAGCTGCAAAAAAGGCAATCGACGACAACTACAGTACATATTCTCCTGTTGACGGATATCAGGATTTAAAAGAGGCTATCTGCAGAAAATTCAAAAGAGACAATGGTTTAGAGTACAAACCTTCTCAAATTGTAGTTTCTACTGGAGCAAAACAATCTTTATACAACATTGCACAGGTAATGTTAAACGACGGTGACGAGGTTATCTTACCTGCACCTTACTGGGTTTCTTATTTCGAAATCGTAAAACTTTCAGGCGGAGTTCCTGTAGAAGTTCCAACTTCTGTAGAAACGGATTTCAAAATCACTCCGGAGCAATTAGAAGCTGCAATTACACCAAAAACAAAAATGATGTGGTTCTCCTCTCCTTGTAATCCTTCAGGATCTGTTTACAGCAGAGAAGAATTAACAGCTTTAGCAAAAGTGTTGGAAAAACACCCAAATATTTACGTAGTTGCTGACGAAATCTATGAGCATATCAATTTCTCTGGAACTTTCTGCAGTATCGGTTCAATCCCGGGAATGTTAGAAAAAACAATCACTGTAAACGGAGTTGCAAAAGCATTCGCAATGACAGGTTACAGAATTGGTTACATCGGAGCTCCGGAATTCATCGCAAAAGCGTGTACAAAAATTCAGGGACAAGTAACTTCTGGTGCAAATTCTGTGGCGCAAAGAGCTACAATCACTGCTGTAGATGCTGACCCAAGCGTGCTAAACGAAATGGTTCAGGCTTTCCACGGACGCAGAGATTTAGTAGTTGGATTATTGAAAGAAATTCCAGGCGTAAAAATCAATGTTCCTGAAGGTGCTTTTTATGTATTCCCTGACGTTTCTTCTTTCTTCGGAAAAACTTTAAAAGGACATGAAATTAAAGATGCAAACGACGTTTCTATGTATCTTTTGGCTGAGGCTAACGTAGCAACAGTAACCGGAGATGCTTTCGGAAATCCAAACTGTATCCGTTTCTCATATGCAACAAGCAATGATATTTTAACAGAAGCATTACGTAGAATCAAAGAAGCTTTGACTGCATAAACCATGCTTTTTTAGACCAAAAACAGAGCCTCAGGAATTTCCCTGAGGCTTTTTTATTGGCATTAATTTTGTGACAAAATACTGCAAATCAAATCTTAACTAACAACCAAAACTAACACATTTCACCTAATACCATGAACCAACCAACTAAATCAAAATCACTCAGAATTTTATCACTTTACCTTTTTCTATTTACAGGAATCATTTTTTCGACTTACGCTCAACATACCTTAGAAAAACTCAATCGCGGACTAGTTGCAATGCGCTTAAATCCGAATGAAGTTTATCTTAACTGGAGAATGTTAGGAACCGAACCAACCAATGTAAGCTATAATTTATACTGCAACAACCAAAAAGTAGCAGGCAGCCCTTTTACTACAACGACCAACTTTACACACAAAATTGCCACAGACGGTAAATATCACATCCGGGCAATAGTGAATGACATTGAACAGTCTGCTTCAGAAACAGTTCAGGTATGGGCTAATCAATATTTAGATATTCCCATGCAAATACCAGAAAGAGGAACTACTCCTGACGGACAAACTTATACTTATAGCGTAGGCGATTGCAGCGCAGGCGATGTTGACGGCGACGGACAATACGAAATATTTGTAAAATGGGATCCGTCTAATGCCCACGACAACTCTCATAAAGGCTATACAGGAAATGTATTTATCGATTGTTACCGTTTGGAAGGAACGCACCTTTGGAGAATTGACCTAGGAAAAAACATACGTGCCGGAGCACATTATACTCAATTTATGGTTTACGATTTAGATTCTGATGGTAAAGCCGAAATGGCCTGTAAAACTGCCGATGGAACAATAGACGGAACCAAAACCGTCATCGGTTCAGCTACTGCCGATTACAGAAATCCAAATGGATATGTTTTAGACGGCCCTGAATTTTTAACCGTTTTTAATGGATTAACAGGTAAAGCAATGGCTACTACTAACTATTTGCCAGCACGCGGAAACATTAAAGACTGGGGAGACGGATATGGCAATCGCGTAGATCGTTTTATAGCTGCAGTTGCGTATCTTGACGGTTCAAAACCAAGTTTAGTAATGGGTCGTGGCTACTATACAAGACTCGTACGTGTAGCCTGGGACTGGAGAAACAATACGCTTTCACAAAGATGGATTTTTGACAGTAACGATTCGAAAAACAAAAGTGCATTTGGACAGGGAAATCACCAAATGACCGTAGGAGATGTGGATAATGATGGTAAAGATGAAGTTTTTAACGGAACAAGCGCCATTGATGATGACGGGACAAAATTATATGCCAACGGTTTAGGACATGGCGACTCCCTGCACATGACCGACATGGATCCGGATCGTCCCGGGCAGGAAATTTGGCAATGCCACGAAGCGCCATCAAGTTACAAAACATACGGACTTGAATTCAGGGATGCCAGAACAGGCGAACCTTTATGGGGAGTTAACGGAGAAGGTCAGGACGTAGGCCGTGGTAATGCTGCTGACATTGATCCCCGCTACAAAGGGTATGAATGCTGGGGAGCCGTAGGAAATTTATATGACTGCAAAGGAAACCAGATCAGTAATTCAAAACCGTCCATGAATTTCTCTATCTGGTGGGATGCCGATTTGAACAGGGAATTATTAAATTCAAACCGAATTGACAAATGGAATTACATCAATTCAAAAAGCGTTAATTTACTAACTGCTGTAGATCATAAATCAAATAACGGAACCAAAGCTACACCTTGCCTGAGTGCCGATCTTTTTGGTGATTGGCGTGAAGAAGTCATCTTTCGCAAAGCTGACAATTCTTCCATTAGAATTTACACTACCAACATTCCGACGACACATCGGTTATATACTTTGATGCACGATTCTCAGTACAGAACCGCTATCGCATGGCAAAACTCAGCTTACAACCAGCCACCGCATCCCGGTTTTTATTTGGGAACAGATATGGAAGCACAGAAAAAGCCCAATATTGTTACTCCAAAATCTGTCAAAGATTCTTCAAAATAATTAGGATAAATTAAAAACGTCAAAGTCTTAGGCATTCCTAAGGCTTTTTTTATGGGCGTGTCCCTCCGGGTCGGGCTATTCGTTGCAAGTCCTCGCATTCCTTCGTCAGGCTCCGGGCTTTCCTCTTCTATCCCTCACGCAAAACGGTTTACAAAAAGTGTTATTTTCTAAAGAAAGACATCTGTAATCAATGCACAACATCTTCATAGTTTCAAAATTCCCATTCCATAATATTATAAAAATCACAACATAATCCTGTAAAAAAGAGCATATTATAAATTCCATCTTTGTAATATATAAATTTAAAAAATCATACGTCATGATACATACAGATGAAACTACGAAAGAAGCAGTTAAAACTTTAGAAGGATTAATTTCAATTCTGGAAGATGGAAAACTAGGATATACAAACGCTGCAGAACATGTTGAAAACCCGGCAATGAAAACTGATTTTCTGGAATATGCCAGAGAAAGAGCCTTATTCATTGTAGAACTGCAAGATGAAATCAACAAACTTGGAAAATCAACTGACACTTCAGGTGGAGGACCATTAGGCGCTTTACACCGTACCTGGATCGACATCAAATCATCTTTTACAGGCGGAGATACAGAAGCAATCATCAATGCCTGTGTAACCGGTGAAGAAGCTGCAATCGAAAAGTACAAAATGGCTTTAGAAGAAAACCATCTTGACTACAGTCAGGTTGCTGTTGTTTCAAAACAACTGAACAGTATTCAAAATACTCTGTCACAAATTAAAATGAAAGCCAATTAATCGATCGATCGATTCATGCTTTTTTTTTGAGAACCGTCTGGTCTTCGGATTGGGCGGTTTTTTATTTGTCAAAATTAAAAATAAATCCTACTTTTCAACTTTAAACCTGTCTCATACAGATAAATTTAAATTATGAATAGATTTATTTTACCCTTCATCCTGTGGTTTTATTCATTTACCACGATTGCGCAACAAAAAGTACCGATAAAACCCCGAATTCTTATTAGCAGCGACATTGGCGGTACCGACCCGGATGACAACCAGTCGTTCATTCACTTGTTCATGTACAGCGAATTATTTAATATAGAAGGTCTTGTTTCTTCTCCTTCTTTTGGAGATGGAAACAAAGAAGAGATTTTACGCATGATCAGTCTTTACGAAAAAGATTTACCAAAATTAAAAAAACATCAAAAAGGATTACTTTCTCCTGACTATTTACGCTCCATTACCAAACAGGGACGTCATGGAGCAGCGCCTTACATCGGCTATTCAACTGCCACTGACGGCTCCGAATGGATTATAAAATGTGCCAAAAAAGAAAACAAACAGCCTCTTTGGGTTTTGGTCTGGGGAGGATTAGAAGATGTAGCTCAGGCATTACACGATGCTCCTGAAATCCAAAACAAAATACGAATTATCTGGATTGGCGGCCCAAACAAAAAATGGAGCGCCAATAGCTATTCTTATATAGTCGAAAACTTTCCAAATCTCTGGTTTATTGAAAATAACGCATCTTATTATGGATTTTTCTCCAACAATGATGATCCCGACAGTGTAAAAACTACTGATTACTATGACAAATACATAGCCGGAGCCGGACATATGGGAAAAGATTTTAAAAATTACTATGATGGTAATGTAAAAATGGGGGACACTCCTACCCTTCTATACATGATGGACGGAAACCCAAACGACCCAACACGTGAAAGCTGGGGAGGCAGTTTTGAAAAATTCAGCCATAGTCCGAGAGTGGTGTACAATGACATTACGACAGTTAAGGATACCGTGGCTTATTGTACCGTTACAGAGTTTCATCTGAAAGGTCCGATTACAAATATTCCTAATGGTACAGTTTGTTTCTGGATGGAAACTACCCTTAAAGGAAAAGTGCAAAAATGGCCAGGATTTTATATGGGCAACGGCGAATACGCTATAAAATATGTCCCAAAACAAGCAGAATTATTAAACTATAAATTCACGTCAGATATTCCAAATTTCCCTGTACAGGAAGGAAAATTAGTGGTAGAAAACGTATGGCCGGACAAAAAACATACTACAGATTACAAGTTGGGTAAAAATTGGTATACCGATAAATCTGATCCAAAATTATATGACGGCAAAATACAGGGAGGCAAAACCATCTTAAAATGGAGAAATGATATCTTAATGGATTGGGCAAAGCGCTGGAAGTGGTTATCTGAAAAATAAAATTAAAATTATATATTACTGAAAAAACTATCCAATTTAGAATGCTGGATAGTTTTTTTTCACCAGAATTTAGAAATATAATCTTACTTTCGCAACTCTATTCTAAATCAAAATACCTTTTATGAAATCAACTTTACGCTGTTTGATTATTATCTTTTTCACAATATTCCTTTCTAATCAAATAAAAGCCCAAACAACAGGTAAATTTATTAAAGCATCGATAGGACTTGGTTATAGTTATTCTGATTATGACGAAAAAGGGTCAGAATACATAGAAGGCTCAGGTTTTTATACACAAGGGGAATATGTCATCGGAGTAACCAAATGGTTTAGCGTAAGGCCTTATGCCGGTCTTATTTTAACATCAACAGATGAAGACAATAACAAAAATCCGGAACACTACAAAGTAACTTCTAAAGCGTTTTTAATTGGAGGAAAAGCTCGTATTTGTGCTCCTATTCCTTGGGTAGCTCCATTTATCGAAAGTGGAATTGGTGCTTCAATAGGTTCCTTTGAAACTTACACTCCACTAAACAACATTAAAAAAAATGGTGTCCTAATGCATATCCCTTTTACGCTTGGATTAGCTGTAGGAAGAAAAAACAACATCGATATTGCATTTACTTACTATTTTCATTCCGCAGCTGATCAATTTAATGGAGCATTTGCCGCTGGTTTTTCTTTTCCTATAGATTGATGTAATCATTATCATTCCATATAATCCCAAAAATTTCAAAAAAAACGGTCCAATCTTAGCAATCTCAAATAATTTATAAGACCTTTGCACACTTTTTTTCGTGAATACCACAAAAGCTAAAGTTTTAAAAATGAAGAAGAAGATTGAAATATTAGCACCTGCCAGAGATTTAATTGGCGGAATGGCAGCCATCAACAGTGGTGCTGATGCTGTTTATATTGGTGCACCACAATTTGGAGCACGTTCTAATGCCAATAACTCCATCGAAGATGTTGCGGCATTAGTAAAATATGCACACTTATTTAACGCTCAGGTTTTTGTAGTTATTAATACCATTTTATACGACAATGAATTAGAAACGTGTCGCTCAATGATCTGGGAATTATACGATATTGGTGTCGATGCCCTGATTATCCAGGATATGGCGATTATGGAAATGGACTTGCCTCCTATCGTACTTCATGCCAGTACACAAGCCAACAACCGTGATGCAGATAAAATTAAATTCCTTAAAGATGCCGGAATCAAACGTGTTGTTTTAGCACGTGAATTAAACTTGCATCAAATCAAAACAATCTACGATCATGCTGATGTTGAACTGGAATTCTTCGTAACCGGGGCATTATGTGTTTCCTTCAGCGGAAACTGCTATATGAGTGTGGCAAACGGAGAACGCAGTGCCAACCGTGGTTCATGTGCCCAAAACTGCCGTTTACCCTATAACTTAATCGACGGAAACGGAGATACTTTGATCAAAAACAGCCACTTGCTTTCGATTAAAGATTTAGACGTTTCAGATCAGATTCCGAATTTAATTGAAGCTGGAATTGTTTCTTTTAAAATTGAAGGCCGTCTAAAAGATGTAGCTTACGTTAAAAACAACGTTTCTTATTTACGTCAAAAATTAGACAGTTATTTAGAAGGAAGCGATAAATATACTAAAGCATCATCCGGAAAATGCACATATTCTTTCGACTCCACTTTAAGCAGAACTTTTAACCGTGGTTATACGGATTATTTCGTTAATGACAGACATGCCAGTATTGGTTCCTGGGAAAGTCCAAAATCAAAAGGTCAATATATTGGTAAATTAATCCGAACTATCGGAGACGCTTACGAAATCGAAAACGGCGAATTACTAAACAACGGAGACGGACTTTGTTTCATCAACGAAAACAACGAAGCAGATGGAATTTATGTAAACAAAGCCGAAAACGGAAAAGTGTATCCAAACGTTTTAAAAGAAATCAAAGACGGAACTTTTATTTACCGAAACAATGATGCTGCTTTCATCAAAATTGTGGAAAGAGAAGACAGTGCCATCCGTAAAATCGGAACAACTTTATTGTTTACCGAAAATGAAAAGGGTTTCGAGTTAATCGCAACCGACGAAGACGGAAACGTAAGCACTGTAACTTTAGAACACCCTAAAGAACAGACTAAAACTGGAGAATCGATTGCAGAAAACATCAAAACACAATTGGCAAAAACGGGTTTTACACCTTACAGCGCCGATGAAATTGATGTTGTATTCTCTCAAAACTGGTTCCTTCCTATTTCAAAAATCAACGAAATGAGAAGAAATGTTTTCGAACAATTATCAGAAATTCGTTTAGCAAATTACAAACGCGAAGAACACCAATTGGTAAAAACGTCACATCCTTATCCGGAAACGAAACTGGATTTCATGTACAACGTTTCAAACAAAACGGCTCGTAAATTCTACGAACGCCATGGCGTTACCGAAATCGAAAAAGCATTCGAATTACAATGGGACCCAGGAAAATCCCGTGTAATGACAACCAAATACTGCATCAAATACGAATTAAAAAAATGTCCGATACACCAAAAAGACATTGTAGGTGTTAAGGTTAAAGAACCATTAGTATTAAAACAGGGTGAACTGGAATACAAATTAAAATTCAACTGCAAACCCTGCGAAATGGAAATCTGGGAAAAAGATGCCGAATTTGAAATTGAAGAGGATCATTTTCATTAAAATATAAGCTGATGCTTTGAAGTATCGGCTTTTTTTATGCCTATTCATTTTCACATTTTGCAATTAACTAGTTTCTTAATTTAAAAATTACGTATCTTAGCGGTTCGTTTTAGATGAATATACGTAAAAGCTTAGAATCAAAATTAAGTAGAATATGGGGGATATTATTCGGGTTGTACTAGCAGACGACCATGTTTTTGTAAGAGATGGAATCAAATCTTTACTTGAAAATGAAGCAAACATAGAAGTTGTTGGAGAAGCAATTGATGGTGCCGACGCGCTTGAAGTTGTTACAGCCAACAAACCCGACTTACTTATAGTAGATATTCGCATGCCCAACTTAACCGGTATTGAAGTAGTAGAAAAACTTAGAAACGATAATAACGCCGTAAAAATTATTATGCTTTCGATGCACGAATCAGAAGAGTATGTGTTAAAATCAATAAAAGCTGGCGCAGACGGTTATTTATTAAAAGGTTCCAGCAAAGATGAATTCCTAAAAGCTTTGCATACTGTAGCTAATGGTGGAAAATATTTTAGCGGTGATATTTCTTCTATTCTGATTGGTCAGTTAACGAGCTCTTCCCTTTCAGCAGAACCAAAACAAAATCTGGGTGAAGAAATGATGATCACCAAAAGAGAGAAAGAAATTTTGACCCTTTTATTATCCGGAAAAGGAAATAAAGAAATTGCTGAAGCATTAGATATAAGCAAACGTACTGCAGAAGTACACCGTTTTAATCTAATGAAAAAATTAAAGGTCAAAAACTTAATGGAATTATCCAATAAAGCGACTGAATATTCACTACTGCAATAAATATACGTATAATTACTTAAATAATTTTAAAAAACTGCGAAAACGCAGTTTTTAACTACGTTATAGTACTTATTTTTACGAAAAAATATAAGTACATGACAACTGCAAATTCACTAGCAAAATCGCACAAAATTTTATTTTTAAACACATTGGCATTTACAGTGTGTTTTGCATGCTGGACCTTAAATGGGGTATTAGTAACCTTTTTAGTCGATAACGGCATATTTAACTGGAGCGTTGTTCAGGTAGGCTGGTTACTTGGAATACCAATTCTTACCGGTTCTGTGATGCGTTTGCCAATAGGCATACTGACGGATAAATTTGGCGGTAAATATGTATTTTCATTATTACTGTTGCTTTGTTCAATTCCATTATTCTTATTGCCTTTTGCTGATAGTTTCTTAATGTTTGCAGTATTAAGCTTCCTGTTTGGAATGGTAGGAACAGGCTTTGCCGTTGGAATTGGATTTACATCAATATGGTATCCAAAAGAATGGCAGGGACGCGCCTTAGGAATTTTCGGAATGGGGAATGCCGGTGCTGCAATTACTACATTCTTAGCCCCTTCATTATTAAATCATTTTTCTATAGAAAATCCGCAAAATGGCTGGAAAATCCTTCCTGTTATTTATGCAGTAGTATTAGTAATAATAGGTATTGCTTTTTTAATATTTACAGAAAACAAAAAAGTAGAAAACAACACCAAATCAGTTTCACAAATGTTAGGCTCTTTAAAATCAGCTCGTGTATGGCGTTTTGGCGCATACTACTTTTTAGTTTTTGGATGTTTTGTCGCGTATTCACAATGGCTGTTACCAAATTTCATGAATGTTTACCAAACCAGCCTTGTAATGGGGGGATTATTTGCTACCATGTTTAGTTTGCCGTCAGGAGTAATCAGAGCTTTTGGAGGATATCTTTCAGATAAATACGGAGCCAGAAAAGTGATGTACTGGGTATTGAGTTCTTCTGTTCTGTTAAGTGCTTTATTAATGGTTCCGAAAATGGAAATTACCACAAATGGCCCAGGAGTTTTGGCTACTAAAAAAGGGATAATAACTGCAGTTTCAAATGAAATTGTCAAAATTGGAGAAACCGGTTTTGCAGTAGCCCAGAAAAAGGAAAACAATACCGAAAATTCTATTTTCCCAACCAGTACATCCTGGCAGCAGGTTGTAGTGCAGCAAAATCAGCCTGTAAAGAAAAAAGAATTACTTGCCAGAGGAATTACCGTAATTAAGTTTGATGCCAATATGTGGGTTTTCTTGGTGTTGGTCATTTTAATTGGAATTTCATGGGGAATTGGAAAAGCAGCTGTTTACAAACACATTCCGGAATATTTCCCGACAGAAGTTGGTGTAGTGGGCGGAATGGTAGGTATGATTGGCGGCTTAGGCGGTTTCTTTGGACCAATCATCTTTGGATACCTATTAACTGCTACCGGAATCTGGTCAAGTTCATGGATTTTTATTCTGTTTCTTTCTGTTATTTGCTTAATATGGATGCATTATACGATTACCAAAATTATGAACGAAAAACAGCCTGTTTTATCAAAAGTAATAGATAGACAATAAACTTTTATATTTTTTTTAATTCTTAGTTATTTAGTTATTTGAATTAGGCTCAAGCCAAGTGTTTTGTTTTTTCTCCTTTTAACCATAAAAAAGGAATTCAAAAAAAGAGTTTTTGAATTATTTCAGAAACTCTTTCTTATACTATAATCCGTTAAACACCTGATAACATTTTTATACCAATACAATTATTTCTTAAAGAAGTAATTGAGGACTCTTATTGTTTTGAGTGAAATGCCAAATTTATTTTTTAACCAAAAATCAGCCAGTATGAAACCAATATTACTTAGATTGTCTATGCTCATCATAGCAGCTTTTATCATTTTTAGTTTTAAAGGAAAAAACGCAAACGAAACCTCAGCAAAATCAGGAATAATTGATCCTCCAACAACAAAAAAGCTGGCTCTGGAGAAGCCAAACGTAACAATAGGATTCATCAAACTTACCGATATGGCTCCTTTGGCAATTGCAAAACATCTTGGTTTTTTTGAAGCTGAAGGCTTAAATGTAAAACTGGAAGTTCAGGCTAACTGGAGGGATATTTTAGACAAAGTTCTCGACCAGCAAATCGATGGTGCGCAGATGCTTGCCGGACAGCCTATAGCTGCTGCAGTTGGCTGTGGACGACAAGGTACTTTAGTCACAACATTTTCTATGGATTTAAATGGTAATGCAATCACAGTATCTAAAGATGTCTGGTCTAAAATTGTCGATAGCATTCCGCAGGAATATGGAAGACCTGTACATCCAATCCCGGCAAGTGCGCTGATGCCGGCCTTAAATATGTATAAAAAACTGAAAAAACCTTTTGTTATTGGAGTCGTTTCATCTTATTCTAATCATAATTATCAATTGCGTTACTGGTTAGCAGCTGCGGGAATCAATCCGGGATTTTACAGCAATAACAATATACAGGGAAGTAAAGGGACTACTGGCGCAGATGTATTGCTGAATGTAACTGCACCTCCACAAATGCCAGAAACATTGCAGGCAGGAACCATAAATGCTTATTGCGTTGGAGAACCATGGAATCAGCAAGCGGTTGATCAGGGAATTGGAGTCCCGGTTGTTACGAGCAGGGAAATCTGGAAAAATCATCCCGAAAAAGTATTTGTGATGACGAAGGAATTTGTTGAAAAGTACCCAAATACTACTATTGCTATCACTAAGGCTCTGATTAAAGCAGGAAAATGGCTTGATGATCCTGTAAACAGAAAAGAAGCAACCCGTATTTTGTCAAAATCAGCGTATGTTGATGGCGAAAAAAGAGTCATCGACAACTCCATGCTGGGAACATTTGAATTTGAAAAAGGCGATATACGATCAGTTCCTGACTTTAATGTGTTTTTCAGATACAATGCTACTTATCCTTATTATTCTGACGGAATCTGGTTTCTGACTCAGATGAAACGCTGGGGACAAATTTCAGAACCTAAAACAAATGAATGGTATCATTCTAAAATTAAAGAAATTTATAAACCTGAAATCTGGATGAATGCTGCCAGATTATTACTGGAAGAAGGTTTCTTAACAAAAGCAGAAATTCCTTTAACAGATGGTTATAAACCTGCAACCACAGAATTTATTGACAATATGCTGTACGACGGAAAAAAGCCTCTGGAATATATTAAGGGATTTAAAATTGGAATCAAAGATTAGTATATAGATTATTTTTTTACGAATCTAAGAATTATTACCTAATAAAATAGTTTATACTAAAAATTAACTTACATATTTTTACCCTTTTCTTATTTTTAGAAAAGGGTGTTTTTTTATTTACTAAAAGCATTATTATATGCTTTAATTAGTTATATTTGAAACGATTACGAACCCCAAATTCTATCCAAATGAAACCATTCCTAAAATTATCCATGTTAACCTTTTTTGTTACTCAGACCGGTATTGCGGAAAAATTCAATGATGATTTAATTTCAAAAAACTCAGAAATTAATTTTGCAAAAACACAAAAAAGAGGGATTAAAAAAAACAACATTGTTTATTATGTTGAAAATGATCTACAAACAATATCTGCTTACAAAAGAAGTAAACTGAAATGGCAGACAAATGTTATTTCAGTATGTGGAAAACCAAAAAATGGAAATCCTGAAATACGATATGTTGGTTATAATACAAACAAACTGCTTATCGTTATGGGAAAACATAATTTTGCAGAAATTGACATCAATAGTGGCACTACCAGACTTATTGGTTAAAGTTAAACGAAATATAAATAACATAAAAGAGCTTTTGATTGATTTCAGAAGCTCTTTTTTTATGAGGTTTACGTATTTTTGAGTTTGAAATTAAATTTTAAAAAAATTAAACAAATAATTCCTAAATGACAAACTCCTGGACCCAAAGATGGGACGACCGTTACAGCAATGAAGAATTTGCGTATGGCGAAAAGCCTAACAATTACCTAAAAGAACAACTCGAAAAATTAAACCCAGGAACCATTCTTTTTCCTGCAGAAGGAGAAGGACGAAATGCTGTTTTTGCAGCCAGATTGGGTTGGCAAGTTTCAGCATTTGATATTAGTGCCGAAGGTAAAAATAAAGCCATTCGACTTGCGGAAACAAATAACGTAAAAATTGATTATCAGGTTGGAGAACTGGAATCCCTGAATTTCACCGAAAACCACTTTGATGCGATTGCTTTAATCTATGCTCATTTCCCTGCAGCAATTAAATCTTCAATTCATAAACATCTGGATAAATATTTACGCAAGGGTGGGATAATCATTTTTGAAGCTTTCAGTAAAACGCATTTGGAATATCTGGCTAAAAATGAGAAAGTAGGCGGTCCAAAAGATATTGAATCCTTATTCTCAATCAAAGAAATTAAAGCCGACTTTCCTGACTATGAAATAATTGAGTTAGAGAAAAAAGAAATCGAACTCAACGAAGGCTTATTTCACAACGGTAAAGGTTCCGTAATTCGTTTTGTCGGAAGAAAAAAATAAAGACAAAAAAGCAGAGACGCCCAGCTATGCGTCTCTACGATACAAATTAAACTAAACTTAAAATTAATTTTGATATTTCATTCCCATATCTTCGATAGAGAATTTATCAGTCAATAAATGCAGTAGTCGGTCTCTTAAGGCAATATATTCCGGCATTTTTACAATTTCAATTTTGTTTCTTGGTCTTGGCAGATGCACTTCAACAATTTCACGGATCGTAGAAGCCGGACCATTATTTAAAACGATAATCCTGTCTGATAGAAATAAAGCTTCTTCGATATCATGCGTAATCATCACAATTGTTTTTTCGCGGTTGTTTAAGTTCCACAATTTCAAAACTTCCAGCTGCATAGAGCCTTTTGTCAGGGCATCCAAAGCGCCAAAAGGCTCGTCCAGAAGTAGTACGCCCGGGTTAATGGCGAAAGCCCTTGCAATAGCAACACGCTGTTTCATACCGCCCGAAAGCTGTCCGGGTAATTTGTCCTTGTGCTCAAATAAATTAACCATTTTAAGGTTCTGGATTACGATTTCGTGTTTTTCTTTTTTAGAAACACTCATCACCGAATCAACTGCCTGAAAAATGTTTTCTTCAACAGTCAGCCAGGGCAGGAGTGAGTAGTTTTGAAAAACAATGCCACGATCCGGTCCCGGACCTTTTATTTTTTGGTTGGCCAGTTCGACAGAACCTCCGGTTGGAGTCAGCATTCCGCCAATAGCATTCATAATAGTTGATTTCCCACAGCCTGAATGCCCAATGATAGAAATGATTTCTCCTTTTTGAATAGATAAATTAATATCGCGAACGGCTATGTATTTTCCTTTTGGGGTTGGGAATGATATTTCTAAATTTTTTATTTCTAAGTAGCTCATGATGTTTTAGTTTTAAGTTTTTAAAAAGTTTCAGGTTCAAGGTTTCAAGCTAGAAACTTTGCAACCTTGTTTCTTTGAATGTTTTTCCTTCATCAGGCTTTATAAGCCACTTTACTTTCAATAAAAGTGAATAATTTATCGAAAAGAAGTCCTACGATTCCGATGATAATAATGGCAGAAATTACTTTTTCCAGACTCAGGGCATTCCAGCTGTCCCATACAAAAAATCCGATTCCGGCACCGCCCGAAAGCATTTCTCCGGCAACAATTACCAACCACGCAACACTAATACTCAAACGCAAACCTGTAATAATATGAGGCAAACTGTATGGAACCAAAATTTTGGTCAAATAACGCATTTTCGAAAATCCGAAAGCTTTAGCCACATTTTTATGATCCTGTGGAATTGAAGCTATCCCGAAAGAAGTATTGATTAAAGTGGACCACAATGATGTAATAAAAACAATAAAAATGGTTGCCATTCCGGTATCTTTAAAAACCACCAGTCCAATTGGGAACCAGGCTAAAGGCGAAACCGGTTTTAAAAGCTGTACAATCGGATAAAAGATCTGTTTGCAAATAGCACTTGCTCCCATCAAAATCCCAATTGGAATCGCTATTAAAGAACCTAATAAAAATCCGGACAAAACGGTTTTTATCGAATTGAATAACTGCAATCCGATTCCTTTGTCATTCGGACCGTAATCGTAAAACGGATCACTCAGCATTTCTTTTAAAACAGTAAAAGTAGCCAAAGGTCCCGGAAGAGCATCTTTGGTATAAATGCTCAGCAAAGTCCAGAAGCCTATAAAAACCAGAACTCCGACTCCGGCTAACGCGGTAGATTTTAATTTTTCTGCCAATTGACTAATCAGCAATTTAAATTTGTCATTTTTTACAGCATCAGGCGTAATATTCGAGGTTAGAACTTCGGCCTGACCGCTAATATCATTTAGTGTTAATGTATCTTTATCTGACATGACGTTGTGATTTAAAGTTGAAATTATTTTTGAATAAGAAAGTTAATTTAGCCACAGATTAAAAAGATTTCACAGATTAAAAGTGCTTTAAGTAGGTTTAAAGAAATAATCTTAATCCTTGAATCTGTGGCAGCATACTTGTATTTTAGCTATGTGTGAGAAATTTTATTCTTTTCGAATTCCCTTTAGGTCAAAACCTATTTTTCTATGTGTTAATGATTTTATTTCTTAGCTGCTTTTATATAAACTGCAGGATTTGAAGGATCAAAAACTGTTTTGTCCATAGTTAAAGAGAAAGGCTTCATATCATCATTTGGTACTTTTACTTTCATGCTTTTAGCAACTTCTTCATATAAATCCTGTAAAATCAGTTTATCTGCAATCGCTTTATAATTAGGTGCTTCTTTTAGCATTCCGAATCTGACAAATTGTGCCATTGCCCAGATTGCGTGTGATTTACGAGGGTAATTTACAGCCCCGCCTTTGTGAAACAACATATAATCTTTAGCATAAACCTGAGTTCCCTGATTACAGCCTAAGTCGTAGTTACCCATTAATCTGTTTTCGATAACATCAGCAGGGGCGTTTACATAAGGTGCTTTTCCTATTATTCCGGCTGCCTTTTTACGGTTGGCAGGATTGTCTAACCAAATGCAGGCTTCTAAAACCGCTTTCATCACTTTTACAAGATCAGTTCTGCGTTTTTCGCTGAATTCTTTATTGACAACCAAAGCTTTTTCAGGATGGTCTTTCCAAATATCCTGAGAGGCCACCTGTGTGAAACCAATTCCCTGTTTTACCGCAACTCCGCCCCAAGGCTCTCCAACACAAAATCCATCCATATTTCCAACTTTCATGTTGGCTACCATTTGCGGAGGTGGAATTGTAATGATTTTTGATGTTTTCTGGTTCACTCCGGCAATTGCCATCCAGTTACGCAGCCACAAATCATGTGTTCCTCCGGGAAAGGTCATTGCAAATGTTACTTCTTTTTCGGCTTTTAATTTTGCTGCCACGACCGGTGCCACTTTATTCATTTGTTTGAAACCTACTTTTCCACAAAAATCTTTAGAAAGTGTAATCGCCTGGCCATTTACATTCAGCATCATGGCTATTTTCATTTCAGAACCTGCTTTTCCTCCTACCCCTGTGTAAACCGAAAATGGCATTGAATACAGACAGTGCGCTCCGTCTAATTCTCCGGTTAAAATTTTATCACGAACATTGGCCCATGAAGACTCTTTGGTCACTACTACCTCAACACCGTATTTTTTAAACAGTCCCAATTCTTTTGCCATGACGATTGGGGAACAGTCTGTCAGTGGAATAAATCCTAATTTTACCGGATCATTTTGTGCTGTTATCTCCGAAAAAGAAGCTATTATGACTACTACCAGAGTCAATATAGTTTTTGTGAATGTGTTTATTTTTTTCATTTTAAATAGATTTAAAAGTTATTTAGAATTTATTTTTTGGCTAAAAAGTTTGGTTTGATATTTAGCATTACATAAGCAAATTGTGGATTCAAATCGGCATTGGCAACATTTTTAACTGCTGCTGAAGCCATAGAATTTGTTGCTTTCATGAAAGAGTAACCTGCTTCAAAATTGATGATTTTGGTAAGATTGTATTTCACTGTTAAATCAACTTCAGTTCCCAGATAAGAGTTTAATGTTCCTCCTGCACCATTAGATAATTTGTTTGCCGATTCAAAACCGTGTAGGTCTAATGCGAAAGTCAGATTGTCTTTTGCATTGTATTTTATTTTAAAGAAATAATTCAGCAAACCTTGTTTTCCAAAACCATTGGCTGCATAAAAATAATCCATGCTCCCCCAGAATTTATGCGGGGTTCCGTACAAGGGATCAAAACGATTATTGTCAGAAGTAGCGGTTACAGCTTTTGTTCCGTCATCACCTGATAGATAATCAATTCCAGGGCCTATAAATAATTTTCTGCCCAACTGATAAGTCGAAGTAATCGAAGCCATGTTTGCACTTAAAGATCTTCCGTCCTTATCGTGGCCTCCCTGGTGATAGAAGCTACCCATGAAATTTAATTTTCGGGTTGCATTTACATTATAATAAATTCCCGTAGTATTTCTGCTCCAGACTCCTTCGCCATTTACTTTCGTGGTTACCGGCGGTGTTCCTGATGTTACGTTTGTGTATTTGTTGAAATCATCTTTAAAGAAAAGAAAAGACAAATCTCCGAAGAAGAATTTTTTACCGATGTAAGCATACTGAAACGATTTGTACATAGTCCCGATTCCGTTTGTTCCTGCACCGTATGCCGGATTAGTTCCGTTGTAAATCGTTCCGGTATTCAATTCTCTATTTTGATTGAATGCAGCGCCGATATCTGCAACCCAGCCTTTATTGGCATATTTCAGGATGATCGCATCGTGACGTCTCGCCTGCTGTAACCAGTCTAAACCTCCTAAAACTTTCTGATCATCATACGAAATCTCCTGACGTCCGGCTTTTACTGATAAATTCTGAATTGTACTTAATGTATCTACTAAAGAAATTTCAGCCCAGGCTTCGTGCAGTAAAATTCCGTTATTAGCTTCTGTAGTTGTTCTGTTTATTGATGAAGCATCCTGCCCCCAAACACGAACATCCTGCAAAGTGGTAAAAATTTTAAAACGATATCCAGAATATCCTGCAGATAATCTTGTTCTCTGGCTTGTAAAGAGAGCTGCTTTGTCACCTTCCTGCTGCAATGTTCCTTGTCCTGCACGTACTTCTACACGAGGTCTTAACTGACCTGTAAGTGTAAATTGTGCTTTTGCTTCGTATTGAGAAAAGCATGTAATAGCAAATCCTAATAAAATAGATTTTGAAATTTTCGTATTGAAAAAACGCTCTTTTTTTGAAATTTGAATGGTTGGTTTAGTATTGGTTAATTGGAACATAATAATTTGTTTTGATTAGTATGAAGCAAACTTACATACGTATTAATACTTAAGTATTATGTTTTTACCATATAAAAACATTTTTTTTCTACTACAAAAAACGTTTCAAAGTCAATTTATTTACTGCGTTATCGCATAAATTTCAAAATAAACGAGGCACAACAAGGGATTACAATAGCTAAATTTTGAGATGAGAATCGTGTATAAAGAAAAATAGAGACTTGGATAAAATGAAAATGATGCCTGCTAAGGCATTTTTTCTAGCATATAATGCTAAACAATATAAAACATACGTAGATTCACCTCTAAGTGTTTATGAAAAAATACTTAAAATTGTGTGCAATAAAGAGAATTAATATAGGTAATAAAAAATGTATCTTTTAGAAATACTTATGTTCCATTATTTCAGATTGCAGTTTGGAAGGAGATAATAAACCGATTCTTTTACCAACCGTTTTGATAAGGGCTTCTTTTTTAAGACTCGAAATTATCCTGATAGCCTGCTCTTCAGTAGTTCCTGCAAAATCAGCAATTTCTTTCCGGGAAAGTTCAATTTCTATCAGGCCATTGGTTTGACCAAATTTTTTGTGAATATACAGCAGTAAATCAATTACACGCTCGCGTACATTCATATGGGCGATTTTTCGAATGTTATTTTCGCTTTTATTGAGTTCATCAGCATAAAACAGCATTAAATCATATGTAAATTCGGGAACATTTTTAAGAATTTCTATCATCGTTTCATTACTGAAGTTACATAAAACAGTATCCTCAAGTGCGTAAGCACCAATTAAATAACGCTTGCTGGTACCAAAACCCCGAAATCCAATGGTGTCTCCATTCTTGGTTAACCGGACAATCTGTTCACGTCCGTTAATTCCGGTTTTAACCGTTTTTACTTTTCCTTTACAGATAAAATAAAGTCCCTGAAGAGGAGCTCCTTCAATAATAAACTGATGCGATTTTTTGCAGACGAAACTATGCTTTTTCGCAACATATTGTTTCATCTGCTCTAAATGAATGTGCTTTTTGATGAAACAGTTTTCGTTTGCACAGGTATCACAAATGGCCAATTCTTCTTTCATGGGATAGCTTTTTATTTTAATACTTAGTCCATAGTGATTAGTAATAAGTGATTAGCTTCAACTAAATAAATAATAAGTTAAGTTTTTGTATTCAGTTTAATTTTAAATTTAAACCAATTACTAATGACTATTCACTAATTACTACATCGAAAACGAATTTCCCGTTTCTTATTTATTTTGATTCAAAAATAGAAAAATAAATCGACAAAATAAGTATTTATACGTAAAAATACTTATTTTTGTATAACTTTACATAAGTGCTTTATCTGAAGGCTTATCAAAGACAACAATTATAGTATTTAAAAATAACCGGGATGCAAAACACAAAAATCAAAACTACCTGTTCCTATTGTGGCGTTGGCTGCGGAATTGTCGTTACAAACGATCCGAAAAATGGTGTAATGGTTGATGGAGACAAAGACCATCCTGTAAACAAAGGAATGCTGTGTTCTAAAGGAAGGAATCTACATTATGTAGTTAATGATACTTCAGACAGGATTTTGTATCCACAAATGCGCGGAAGCAAATCTTACCCTTTGGAGCGTGTAAGCTGGGATACTGCAATTGATCGTGCTGCCGCTGTTTTTTCTTCAATTATAAAAAAACATGGACCGGACAGTGTAGGCTTCTATATTTCGGGACAGTGTTTAACCGAAGAATATTATCTGGTAAATAAATTAGTAAAAGGTTTTTTAAAGACCAATAATATAGACACCAATTCCAGACTTTGTATGAGTTCTGCCGTAGTTGGGTACAAAAAAACATTTGGTGAAGATTCAGTTCCAATTGCATACGACGATATTGAACTGGCGGATACTTTTTTAATTACAGGTGCAAACCCTGCCTGGTGTCATCCTATTTTATTCAGAAGGCTTGAAAAGCACAAAGAAAATAATCCGAAAGTAAAAATTATTGTTGTCGATCCAAGAAGAACAGATACGGCCGCTTTCGCCGATTTACATTTGCAGATTATTCCGGGTTCTGATATTATTTTATATCATGCAATGGCAAAACGCATCATCGAAAAAGGATATGTAGACCACGATTTTGTAAAAAACCACGCTGAAAACTTTAAACAATACAAAGATTTAGTTTTAGGAACCTCACTGGAAAAAGCCTCAAAATTATGCGGTATTTCAGTGAACGATATTAAACTTGCTGCTGATACCATCGGAAAAGCAAAAGGATTTATCTCCTTATGGGCAATGGGACTAAACCAGAGTGCCGTTGGAGTAGATAAAAATACCGCTTTACTTAACCTTTCGCTTTTAACAGGTCAGATAGGCAAGCCGGGTTCAGGGCCTTTTTCACTTACGGGTCAGCCTAATGCAATGGGTGGAAGAGAAGTCGGCGGAATGGCAAGTTTACTGGCTGCACATAAAGATCTCGCTAATCCGGAACACCGAAAAGAAGTAGCCGATTTTTGGGGTGTTGACTCGATATCAGATAAACCGGGACTGACCGCAACCGAAATGTTCGAAGCACTGGAATCAGGTAAAATGAAAGCCGTTTGGATAATCTGCACCAATCCGTTAGTAAGCTTACCTGATTCCCGTCGTATCGAAAAAGCATTGCAAAACGCCAAATTTGTTGTGGTTCAGGATATTTCACACAATGCCGACACCGCTAAATATGCCGATTTATTATTACCAGCAGCAGGATGGCTTGAAAAAGAAGGGACAATGACCAATTCTGAACGCAGAATTGCTTATTTGCCAAAAGGAATCAATCCTCCCGGAGAAGCACTTCCGGATATTGAAATTTTAATTCGTTTTGCTAAAAAAATGAATTTCAATGGCTTCAATTTTAATAATGCCGAAGAAATCTACAAAGAGCATTGCGCGCTGACCAAAAACACCAATATTGATATTTCATTCTTAAATTATAACCGATTAAAAACCGAAGGTACTTTTCAATGGCCTGTTCCTGATTATGGACATCCCGGAACTCCTCGTCTTTTTACCGATAAAAAATTCTATACGCCTTCTCAAAAAGCCATTTTTAATTTACCAACTTCTATTGAAAATACTTCTGAGCAGCCAACGCCTCAATTCCCGTTTATCCTTACCACAGGAAGAGTCCGTGACCAATGGCATACGATGACAAAAACCGGGAAAGTATCCCGTCTAATGACACATACGCCTAGTCCGGTACTTGAGATAAATCCGATTGACGCTTTTAAATCGGATATTAAAGATGGGGACATTATAACTGTAACCAGTAAAAACGGAGAGGTTCGCGTAAAAGCAAAAGTTACCGATTCGATCAGGGAAAAAGTGGTTTTTCTGCCAATGCACTGGGGAAAACAGCTTGAGAATGATCTAAACCGAACCAATAACCTAACCAATACTTTAGTTGATCCAATTTCAAAAGAACCGGATTTTAAATACACCACCGTTTCTATTACGAAATACGTAAAACCTTTTAAGAAAATTGCGATTGTGGGTGCGGGTGCAGCGGCTTTCCGTTTCATTCAAAATTATCGCGAATTCAATTCTACAGATGAAATTATCGTTTTTTCAAATGAAATAAATCCTTTTTACAATCGTGTATTGCTTCCTGAATATATGACAGGCGAATTCACCTGGCAGCAATTATTAAAAGTTAAGGACGGAGAAGCATTGAATAAATTGAAAATTACAATGAATGCCGGTGTGGCTGTTGGTAAAATAAATGCTGCCGAGAAAAACATTATCGATAGTAATGGGGACAGACATTCTTACGATTCATTGATTCTGGCTACCGGAAGTCGTCCTTTTGTGCCTGAAAACGCTCAATTACATTTGCCGGGACGCTTTACAGTGAGACGAAAAGAAGATGCTGATCGTTTAAAAGCACACCTTGACAATACCAATTTGCCTCCCGAAGAACAGCATGTGGTGATCGTTGGCGGAGGTCTTTTAGGATTGGAACTGGCAGCAGCATTAAAACATAAAAAAGTAAAAACAACTATCATACAAAGGGCTTCCCGATTAATGGAACGCCAGCTGGATCGAATTTCGAGCAAATTACTAGCCGAGGAAGTTCAGCTTCGTGATATCCAGATTTATTTTGATAATGAGGTAAGTACTGTTTTTGAAACTGATAACGAGAATGAACTTGAAATCGCTTTAAAAAGTGGACGAATCCTTACGGCAAATGCTATTGTTTATACCATCGGAACTATTCCGAATATTGAAATTGCGCGAGAAACAGGACTTGCATGCGGACGCGGAGTAAAAGTGAACCAGTATTTACAATCCTCAAATCCGGATATTTATGCCATTGGAGAAATAGCCGAATTCAATAACAGACTATTCGGAATCACATCTGCAGCAGAAGAACAGGCAGATATTCTGGCTAACTTTCTGGCTGGAGATATCAGCAGTTACTACAAAGGTTCGGTTTTAATGAATATCCTGAAACTGGAAGATATTAATTTGTGCAGTATCGGAGAAGTAGAAATTCCGGAAAATGATGATTCGTATGAAGAAATTGTTTTCTCTGATTTAAAACAGCGTTACTACAAAAAATGTATCGTTAAGAATGATCTATTGGTAGGCGCCATTTTAATGGGAGACAAAAACGAATTTGCCGAATTCAAAACCATGATCGAGAGCAAAATCGAATTGTCTGAAAAACGAAATTTATTACTTAGAGGAAGTTCAAGTGCCAAACCTGTTCTCGGGAAATTAGTTTGCTCCTGCAGTCAGGTTGGTGCCGGAAACATCGAAGAAACGATTAAAAGCGGTGTCAATAATTTTACTGATTTATGTAAAAATACCGGAGCAGGATTAGGCTGCGGAAGCTGTAAAACAGAAGTTAAAGAGATTTTAGCAAAATGTAAATGAGTTAAAGAGTACTGAGTAATTAGTCCTTAGTCTATCAGACAACTAAGAACTAAAAAACTAAGGACTAAGGACTAAAAAAACTAACAAGAATGGAATTAACGAGATTAATAGTAAAGGGAGGCGTTATTTCGCCTGGTGAGCTTAGAGAAGTTGTCAATATGGCAATGGATCAGGGTTTGGATTCGATTTCATTTGGTTCAAGACAGGATATTATTTTTCCTAAGGGTTTTAAAGCTTTGGAAAAAGAAAAAATGGGGAAACATCATTTTGTTTTTCCTGATGAAAAAAGCGGTAATAATATTGTTTCGTCCTATGTTTCTACAGATATTTTCAGAAATACCAACTGGCTTACCGGAAACAAGTTTTTATATATTTTAGAACAGTTTAAAGATCAGCCCAAGCTTAAGGTAAACATCAACGACCCTAAGCAGCAACTGGTTCCGTTGTTTACCGGTCATCTTAATTTTATTGCTTCCGAGCATGAAGATTACTGGTACTTATATATTCGTTTGCCGAAGTGGCAGCGTATGGAAGTCTATCCTGTATTGATTTACAGCTGGGATATTGCAACCTTTTACTACGAAATAGAACGCATTGTTACCACTGAAGAATCCTGCGGAATTGACCTCATTTTTAGTCTGGTTACGGAAGCTTTGGACACCAATAACAGAACAATTGATAAACCTTTGAATGTTCCGTTTTATCCTTTTCCGTATTATGAAGGAATGAACCGAATGGGAATCGATCAGTACTGGTTGGGTTTGTACTGGAGAAATAATCTTTATGATTTGGATTTCCTGAAAGAAATGTGCGATTTGTGTTTCGATTGTAAAATCGGTAAAATATGTATTACGCCTTGGAAATCATTTATCGTAAAAGGAATTCCAAAAGACCGCAAGTTGGAATGGGAAAAGTTTTTAGGAAAAAAAGGAATCAATGTGCGTCATTCCCTTTTAGAACTGAACTGGCATTTACCTGTTGCAATGGAATGGGCGCTGAACCTTAAAACCTTTCTGGTACGAACACTGGACCAGTTTGACATCAGCACCTACGGATTAAATTTCGGAATCTCTGAATACAATCGTGACGGGCATTATTTTACTTCGATTGTAATCGAAAAAAATGAATTACCTAAAGATTTGGAATCGATTAAAATCCGTGACACTTACAATGTTTTATTTGCGAAGAATTTCGACCCAAACACAAGAGAATACATTGTACATTCACAGGATATTGACAAGTTGGAACTGCCAACCATTTTAATTGAACTGAGCCGAAAATATTTTGAGGAATTAGGAAATTTAGTTCCCGAAACAGTCGAAAACAATCAGAAAAAAGAGAAACCTAAACTGGATATTTACCAATGTCAGGAATGTCTTTCGTTGTATAATCCGGAATACGGAGACGAAAGTCAGAATATTCCAAAAGGCATTTTGTTTACAGATTTAGCTGAAAATTATTGCTGCTCTTTATGCGAAGCACCAAAAAGCAATTTTAAAATTTTAGAAACCGTTACTACATAAATTGTTTTACTACACTTGTCACCCTGAGCGGAGTCGAAGGCTTATGAAAACGAGGGCTTAGACTCCGCTCAGCCTGCCATTGAGTTTTTTTTGAATATAAGGTGATTTAAGTTTTAACTCTCTCTCATTAAGCTAAGCCGAAATGCTTTTTTTTGATAACAAATATGAGTAAAACTTTAAAATGAACTTACATTACTTATATGGTTTAAAAAATTTAATTTTTAAATTCCCGAAAAGCCGTCGGTGAAACCCCTGTCTGTTTTTTGAAAACCCTTGAAAAATAAGAGTAATCATCATAGCCAATAGCAGATGCTACTTCGTTTACAGCCAATTGTTTATCTGTCAGCATTCGTTTGATTTCCAGAATTACACGGTCCATAATCACTTCTGTAGCTGTTTTTTGCAATATTTCATTACAGATTCGGTTTAAATGTTTGAGTGTAATACTTAATTTATCAGCATAAAAAGAAGGCAATTTTTCTTCTTTAAAATGCTCTTCCAGAAGCTTTTCGAAAGCATTTATTTTAATATTATAAGAATGCGTTTTATGTGAATACGCTTCCTCATATTTTCGCGAAATTTCGATATGGATACAGTCCAGCAAATTCAGCATTTTATCCAGTTGGAGATTATTCCGCTTGTTATTTTCTTCAATCAAAAGATTAAAATAAGGTAAAATCTTAGGTATTTCAACTGTTTCGAAAAGCATTTCGGGGCGATTGTGAATCGAATGGTAAAAGCTGTAATCATTGATGTTTTTCTGTCCGAAATATAAATTATAAAGTTCCTGCGAAAATATAATCACAAATCCTTCAATATCTTCCGATAAACTCCAATGGTGCATCTGTCCGGGCTGAAGAACGAATAAGCTTCCCTTTTTAATTTCAAAACGGTCAAAATCTACTTCATGTATTCCGGAGCCATTCATAAAAAATACCATCAGATACGAATCATGCCGATGCGGTTCTTCTACAAAACTATGGCTTTTTAAATGCTCTTTAAAAGTATTCACATAAAATTCCCGGTGAATATCATTGCAGCTAAAATTTTCTACACTATAAACAGGATATTTTTTCATTACAAAAATGTCTTTATTGTGCTATAAGTAGCGAAGATATAAAAAAGGTTTCAATAGAATCTGATTTACCTTTGTATAAATAAAACAATAAAGTCATGTCAAATACATTAGTCCATATTTTAAAAAACGAATGTCCGCATTGTCATAAAGGAAAAGTTTTTAAAGACAAGAATATTTTCCTGAATTTTGGCTTTCCAAAAATGAATGAAACCTGCAGTCACTGTAACTATAAATTTCAAAAAGAACCCGGTTTTTTCTTTGGCGCCATGTATGTAAATTATGGCCTGACAGTAGCTCAGGGAATTGCAACCTATTGTATAGCCCAGTTTTTCTTTGAAAACACATTCGACTTAAGAATCATTCCAATTATTGCTGTTGTCATTATCTTATTTACATCATTCAATCTCCGATTCTCAAGATTAGCATGGATTTACATGTTTAAGGATTATACCAGCTAAAAAAATACTATTTTTGCCTTTCAATTGAAGCTAATTTCAATTCCAAAAAAATAAAAAACAAATTAGACAAATGAAAGCATACGTATTTCCGGGTCAGGGTGCTCAATTCACAGGAATGGGTAAAGACTTATATGAAACATCGGCTTTGGCCAAAGAATTATTCGAAAAAGCGAATGAAATTTTAGGTTTCAGAATTACAGATATCATGTTTGAAGGCACTGCCGAAGAACTAAAAGAAACCAAAGTAACGCAGCCGGCCGTTTTTTTACACTCAGTTATTCTTGCAAAAACGTTAGGTGAAGATTTCAAACCGGAAATGGTAGCGGGACATTCTTTAGGCGAATTTTCAGCCTTGGTTGCCAACGGAACTTTATCTTTTGAAGACGGATTAAAACTAGTTTCACAACGAGCTTTGGCAATGCAAAAAGCCTGCGAAATCACACCTTCTACAATGGCTGCCGTTTTAGGATTAGCTGATAACATTGTAGAGGAAGTTTGCGCTTCTATCGACGGAGTTGTGGTTGCTGCGAATTATAACTGCCCAGGACAATTAGTAATTTCAGGAGAAACTACTGCTGTTGAAAAAGCATGCGAAGCAATGAAGGCAGCAGGAGCAAAAAGAGCCTTAATTTTACCTGTTGGAGGAGCATTCCACTCACCAATGATGGAACCTGCAAGAGAAGAATTAGCAGCTGCGATTGAAGCGACTTCATTTTCAACTCCAATTTGTCCGGTATACCAAAACGTAACAGCAAATGCCGTTTCGGCTGCAGACGAAATCAAAAAGAACTTAATTATCCAATTGACTGCTCCGGTAAAATGGACACAATCTGTACAGCAAATGATCGCTGACGGCGCTACTTTATTCACTGAAGTTGGTCCTGGAAAAGTATTAGCCGGATTAATCAATAAAATTGACAAAGAAGCAGCTACGGCGAATGCTTAATTTTTATTCAATTAAGTTATAAAATAATAAAACCCTTCTTAGACAAATAGTTTAAGAAGGGTTTTTAGTATTTAAATATTCCGTTGATCAATTAATAAAAAAATAAACAATCAAGAGAATAAATAATAATTAAGCCTGTTTAGCAAATTGTAATTCAATATTCAGTTTTACTTCTTCACCAACCAGAACACCACCGGTTTCAAGGGCAGAGTTCCAGTTTAAGCCCCAGTCTTTACGGTTGATTTTTCCTTCGATACTCAAACCTACTTTTGTATTTCCCCATGGATCAATCAGGATTCCGCTGAATTCTACCGGAAAAGTTACGGTTTTTGCAACACCTCTGATGTTTAAATCTCCTGTGATTTCATATTTTTCGTCATTGATTTTTTTAAAAGACGAAGCTTTGAAAGTTAATTTTGGATGATTTTCAGCATCAAAAAAGTCGGCGCTTTTTAAGTGATTATCCCTGTCGGAATTTGCAGTATCAATAGAAGCGATATCTCCTGAAAATTCAATTTCAGCATTTTCGAAATCATCACCATCTGTAGTGATAGTTGCATCGTAAGTTCCAAATTTTCCTGAAACATTTGTAAACATCATATGTTTGACTTTAAAACCAATTTCTGAGTGAGTTGGGTCAATTGACCATTTTGTAGTTGCCATAATTTTATTTTTTAAATAATTAATTTTTCATTTTGATAAGACAAAGTTACGGTGACAGTTGTCCTGAAGCACTTAACCTAGATTAAGAAAGAAAATATAATCTTATTTGATACACCGACATGAACTAAGCCTATTTATAAAGTTAGTCTTTCTTTTCTGCTTTTGCATACGTTTGAGCAAAAAAAGAAACGATAACAATCTGATTTACAGATTTATTATCGTTTCAGCGTTACATGTATTAATTGTTCTTGATTGAATTAATAATTCATCGGAATATCCATCAACAGGAATTCTGCATCAGTATCTGCTTTGATATTAAGTGTATCAGTTCCTGAAATCCCAACAGCATCACGGGTACTTAATTCCTGACCGTTGATGGTTACATTTCCTTTCAGAATAAAAGCGTAAACACCGTTTCCTTCTTTTTTGATTTTATATTCGGTTGCAGTCCCGGCGTCGAAATTACCCATGTTAAACCAGGCATCCTGATGAATCCAAACACCGTCATCATCTGCATTTGGAGATAAAACCTGTGCCAGTTTATTATGTCTGTCGGCAACATTCAAAGTGATTTGCTGGTAACGTGGCGTAACGTTTCTTTTGTTTGGAAACAGCCAGATTTGCAACAATTTAGTCTGCTGATCTGCATTCGGGTTAAACTCGCTATGCTGAATTCCGGTTCCGGCGCTCATTACCTGAATGTCTCCGTTTTTGATTACTTCAGTGTTCCCCATACTGTCTTTGTGCGCCAAATCACCTTCAAGCGGAATGGTAATAATCTCCATATTATCGTGAGGATGCGTTCCAAAACCCATTCCGCCGGCAATTGTGTCATCGTTCAAAACACGAAGAGCCCCAAACTGAATTCTGTCCGGATTGTACCAGCTTGCAAAACTAAAGCTGTGATAAGCGTTCAACCATCCGTGATTTGCATTTCCTCTTGTTTCTGCTTTGTGCAATACTATATTTTCCATGATTTTGTGTATTTGTTATTTTTATAGTACAAATTTACGGCGGTAGTAAGCAAAACGCACTTAATGTAGATTAAGAAAGATTTTGAGGCACTGAAAAACTAAAATTCTAAAATTTAAATTTTGTTGTTTTTTGGGAGCAGTAATTTTATTTTCATAAAACGTTTATTCCTGCTATTCGCTGTATCTGTTGCTGCGAACCCCGCAACAACAGGATGCCGCTGCTATCAGGGCTGGATTAGAAATTTTGTTTTCAGAAATACTCAAAAGATAATTCATATAATTTAGCAGATCATAAAATATAATCGTAACTATTTTTCTGGACTATCAATAATTATAAAAAGACTTTCAATTTCTTGTTTATCGTACAATGCCTTTGCTGTTTTAGCATTAAAAGAATACATATTTACATTTTCTTTTCTGCCTTTAATATATTTAGTATAATTAAGGCTAAAGTCATGATCAATGATTTCTTTTCCATTATATATGATAATGTTTGGTTTTGGATCTGAGAGGGACAAACTTGCTCCTCCCAAATAGAATAGAATAGGGCCAGCTTTTATTTGATAATCAGAAAGTATGTCTTTTTTGTTCACTATAAGGTCAACAGATTCAAAACCTAAAAAGTTTTCTGTCTTTATAGGATTTTTTATTTCTTCATAATTCACCCTAACCACATTATCATTATCAATTAATTCAGTTGGAATGCTGAGTGAAAATGTTCCATCTGCCAAAGTATAAGCAGTAAAAACTTTTTTAAGGGTTATAAAAGTAACTTTAGCATTTTCGACTGCTTCATTTTTTTCGACTGAAGTTACTTTTCCTTTAAATACGGTTGTTTTATTAGGTTCAGTTTTATTGGGAGGTGTTTCTTTTTTATTATTGTTTGATTTTAAGGAAGAAACAGCAGTTTGTGAAACCTCAGTTTTAAACTTATGAATATTATGAGCCTGTAGTGGAACAGCTGTAGCTAAAGTTGTAGCAATCATTAATCCAGCTGCTATATTTGAGAGAGGCAAAGCATGTTTTTTGGGAGACTCTAAAAGCAATAGAGGTATAGAAAGCTGATTTTGTGTTACTCTTGCACAGATATTATGATCTGCTTTTTTCATTATTTCAATAATTTCACTCTGATTAAGTTTACTAAAATCAATTACTGTTTTAGAACAAAGGCCACAGTAGTTGCCATTTGCATTTGGCTTCATGTTGTTCCAGTTTTCAGTACACAGCTTGTCTATTTTAAGGTAAACTTTTTTCATAGTGAGCTTTTGTTTTGAAAAATTTCAATATCAAATATATACTAAAAAACACATCTAACTAATTGTCACTATTTTCGCAGCATTTTGCTCTTCATTTTACTGAAAAACTCAGGCGTAACACCAATAAAAGAAGCAATTTGTTTTTGAGGAACTTTATGAACTAATGTTCCGTATTTTGCACAGAATTTCTCGAAACGTTCCTCAGCAGGCAAGCTTAAATTGTCCATTAATCTTTGCTGATTGGCAACTAATGAATTTTCAATTAAAATCCTGAAAAAACGTTCCAGTTTCGGAATTTCCTGATACAATTGTTCCTGGCTTTCTTTGGATAATGAAACTACTTCTGCTTCTTCCAGAACTTCTATAAAAAGCTGTCCCGGTTTTTGCGAAAAGTAGCTGTACATATCACTCATCCACCAGCCTTCGCAGGCAAAGGAAAGAACATGTTCTACAATATTATCATTGATATTGAAACTTCTTAAAATCCCGGAATTAACAAAATAAGAGTGTTTACAAACTTCGCCGGCGTTTAACAAAATAGTTTTCGCCTTGTATGTATTCGTTTCTAATTTAGATAAAAAAAGTGCCTGTTCTTCCGCAGTCAACGAAACATGTTTAGCGATATTATCGAGAATTAATGCCATTATTTTTTATCTTCAATTAATTTAAAAGAAGTTGCTGCAAAACGATTTCCTTTTATTTCTCCCGTAACAGAAGCTTTACGTATAGCATTACAAAATCCCTGATCTGAATGCGCATCACCATGATCGTGAATAGTCGTTCCGTCAACAAAATAGGATTTTCCGTCTATGCGAACAGCTAAATCACAACTTTCTCCTTTCATTCCGAACTTACATTCACCGCAGGAAGCTTCTACGATTGTTGGTTTGTCAAATTTCTTTTTGCTTTGAGCCTGAACAGCAATTCCAATACAAAGGAAAGTCGCTAATAAAATATTTTTCATAGTTAAGAATTTACAGTTATTAATTTCGCGGTTTCTTTGGCTCGTTCTGCTACTTCATTGATCGGAGTCGAAAGCGAATCATGACTTAAAACAACACCCATTCTACGATACGGTCTTGATGTTGGTTTTCCAAAAATTCTGAAATCGGTTTTAGGTAAAGCCGCTACTTTTTCGATTCCGGTAAAAGTTGGGCTTTGTGAATTTTCTGAAGCTAAAATTACGGCACTTGCCCCCGCTTTTTCTAAGGTAATTTCGAAAATGGGCAGACTTAAAATTGCTCTCAAGTGCAATTCGAATTCGTTGAAATTCTGCGTTCCGGCTAAAGTTACCATTCCGGTATCGTGCGGACGAGGTGAAAGCTCAGAGAAATAAACACCTTCATTAGTCAGGAAAAATTCAACTCCAAAAAGTCCTGCGCCGCCAAGAGCTTCGGTTATTTTTTCAGCCATATCCTGCGCTTCGTATAAATCTTTTTCTGCAACCAAAGCCGGCTGCCAGCTTTCCTGATAATCCCCTCTTTCCTGTCGGTGTCCGATTGGAGCACAAAACAGCGTTGGATTGTTATTTTGAGTAATCGTTAAAAGTGTAATCTCCGAATGAAAATCTACAAATGCCTCAACAATTACTTCAATTACATCACCACGAGAACCCCCAACAGCATATTCCCAGGCTTTTAAAATGTCTCCCTCTGTTTTTATAGTTGATTGCCCCTTTCCTGACGAAGACATCAAAGGTTTTACCACACAAGGAATTCCGACTTCTCCAACTGCTTTTTGAAGTTCCTCTGCAGATGTTGCGTATTGGTATTTGGCCGTTTTTAAACCTAATTCTTTTGAGGCTAAATCACGAATGGCTTTACGGTTCATCGTAAAGTTTGCCGCTTTCGCTGAAGGAACAACAGTGATTCCCTGCTTTTCGTAATCGTAAAAACGTTCGGTTCTTATTGCTTCTATTTCAGGAACTATAAAGTCTGGATTGTGTTTGGATACAATTCGGTCCAAGGCTTCACCATCGAGCATATTGATGACTTCAAAACCATGTGCGACCTGCATAGCCGGTGCATTTTCGTAACTGTCAACAGCAATTATGGTTTGTCCGATTCGTTGTGCGGCAATGGTGAATTCTTTGCCTAATTCACCTGAACCGAGGAGTAATATTTTCATTTTGTTTGATTTAAAATTGGGTATTTTGGCTTGCTTTTACAATTATTAAACTGCTCAAAAAAGTTAGAATCATTAAAATGGATGATAAAAACAAAATCATCAATAATGAAAATACAATTTGATCTGAAAATTGAGATTGTAAAGGCGCTGAAATTCCATTTATAAATTTCCCGATTATATAAATGATGAAGAAAGTAATAATAAGTTTTGAGCTTACTCTTAAAGAAAACTGAGAACAAGCTTGAAAATAAGCTAATTGATTTAATGAAAAACTGATTTTTTTTGAGGCACTCCAAAAAAGAAAAATAATAAATAGTGGAAACATGATGCCCCAGAATATTGGATTCCAAAACTGACCGAAGTCACATATTTGGATACATAAATCGACAAAAAGGCTTTTGCGAAATATTAAAACTGGAAAAAAAGCGCTCACAAAAATCCCAGCAATAACTGCGTATTCTTGAATGTTATTTTTTGATTCCATTTTAAATTTCTTTTGAGAGTAAAGATAAATAAAATTGGAATTAATCTCGTACAGATTTGGCGAAATGACAAGATTGAGGAAAATTATAAGTCGAATAAATTATATTTTAATAAACGAAAACTTCCCGTTAACCCGTTTGCGTGAGGGATAGCAGTGGAAAGCCCGGAGCCTGACGAAGGAAGTGCGAGGACTTGTAACGGATAGCCCGACCCAGAGGGGCACGCCAAAAAAAAAAAAACCGATATTTCTAAAGTATCGGTCGGTTTTTAGATTAACATTTTATAATTGGCGCATTCCCAAATTAACTAATTTTCTATTTTCGAAATTGGAATATTAAAAGTAACCCTCGTTCCTTCGCCCGGAATTGAATTGAAGAAAACACGGCCATTGATATATTGAATCCTTTCTTTCATGAATAAAAGCCCCATTCCGGATTCGCTGTTTCGTTTTTTGTCTACGCCAGCCATATCAAAACCTTTACCATTATCGTCCACTATAATACTCAACAACGTTTCGCTATGTGAAAGCTGTACTATAATATGTGTTGATTCTGCATATTTAATCGCATTATTAATCGCTTCCTGGGTCAGACGGTAAATATTGATTTCGATTAAGGAGTCCAGTCGCTGGTCAAAATCGGTTTTATTATAGAACAAAATTTCTTTTCCTGTCAGTTTCGAAAGTTCCTGGGTCAGTTTTGAAATTGAAGAAACTATTCCGTGATCGCTTAATTCAGGCGGCATCAAATTAAAAGTTGCGGTACGGACACCTTTTATAATATCTAGTGATAGTTTTTTGAGGTATTCTATTTTCTGTGCAGATTTTTCCTTATCGTCCAGATTAATACTTTCCAGACTGAATTTCAATCCGGTAAGCATCTGTCCAATTCCATCGTGAATTTCTTTGGCTATACGATTTTGTTCATTTTCCTGATTTTCAACAATTTTACTCGAAATAATCTTTTGCTGATTGATTTTTTCAGTACTATTTTCAAGATTTAAACGCTCTACTTCCCGTTGCGCTTTTTTTCGTTCAGTAATATTAAAACAAACGATTAAAAGTTCCAGTTCATCTTTTTTAATCATCACCGGAACCATAGATAAATCAAGCCAAATCGTCTGCTCATCCCGATTAAGAATTTTAATTTCACCCTGCCATCCGCTTCTTTGCTTCTCAAAAATAATACGATCAATATTGAGTTGTTCCTTTTCATCAACCGTTAAGATTTGTGAAAAAGTTTTATTCGAAGAAAATTTGGTATAATTTAAAAGTTTGGCAAATTTTTCACCTACGTGAATGATAGAGCCGTCGGGCGCAATACGGCAATAAAGCAGGGTATTTTCCATCGCATAATTCAGCGATTTCAGCTCTTTTACAGAGTTTTCCTTTATCTCGCTGATGATTTCAGTATCATAAGCAAGTTTCAGGGCTTTCTTTTCAGAAGATAAAAGTTTGGCTATAAGTTTTTCTACCTTTTTGTTGGTCGGTTTAAAGATGAACAAAAATTCTAAAAGCAAAACGAGCAGTGTAAATCCGAAAATCCAATATTCGGTTGTGCGCTGTTCTGTTACTTTTTCATGTGCTTCTTTATCGTATTGAGTTACAATTTCATTCATTTTCGAGAGAAAGATTCCTTCGTTTTTTAGAATTTTCTGTACCAGTTTCTGATTATCAGAAGTATCATTTTTTTGTTCTAAATTTAAAAGAAACAGATTCACCGATTCCACTATAGTATTGAAACTCGGTTTTATTTCTGCATATAATTTAGAGAGTTCTTCACTTTTTTCCTGAGGAAAAGCAAGGCTGTCACTGCCATTTTCTAATGCATCCTGATTGATTTTCCAAAGGGACAGAACATTTCGAACATGGGCAATTTCTTTTTTGGGAGAAGCGTCAGAAACAAAATTTAAAATTAAAATTTCTTTCGTAATTCTTTGGCTCAACATCCTTTGTTTTCCGGAAATATTGATGATTTTAGAATCGCTAAGCTGTTGCTTTAAATTGTACTGAATCAAAAGCTGACTTAAAATAATGGTTACGGCGATAGTCCAGAGTGCAAAAAAATACAAACGACGTAAATTTTTGAAGGTAATTTTCTCTGCAACTTCCTGACTGCCCTTTTTCATTCGAAGATACTATTTGTTTTTTATCGGAAAATGGAATTTGCTTTCGCTCATTAAAAAATCAGATTTATAGTCCCAAAGATGCTTTTATCAAGTTCAAATTTTCTTCAGAATAATTGATTTTTAAGGCTTCCTGATGTCCTTTTTCAGACATTTTATCCCAGGTTTTTTTAATGATGTTTTTTAGTTTTTCATCATCATGTTTTTCGACAAAAGGCTCTAAATAGTAATCCAAAAATACCAGACAAATTACATCTTCCAGTAATTGGGTTTCAGCATCTTTTTTAAGTAATTTTTTCTCAATTAAAAAGGAAACACGGTCAATAAAGCTTTGCTCATACCCTGCTCTTTCGAGAATTTCTGCAGTAGTTTTAGCATGAAATTTTTTTAAATCTTCCCGCCATCTTAAATATCCTACGCGATCCATTGGATACGATTCGCGGGCAACTTTCCATCGGCAGATATGCTGTGCTTTTGAAGCAATCTGTACTTCTTCCGAAGCTTCAGGACAAAACTGCATCAGCTTTTTATACATCCTGTTTGAGTATAAAAGCTCTTTTGGATATTCGATATTCTGATCTGTTTCTATATTCGGATCCTGAGCATTTTCGGCGTCAATCCACTCGCTTGCTTTCTGAAAAGGTGTATTCATTATTGTTGAAAATATATTTTCAAATATACGTAATTAATCTAAAAAGCCAACGAATACTTCGTCTTCGACAATCTTAATCGGATAGGTTGCAATTTTCAAATCATCATCACCATTCAGGTTAGAACCATCTACTAATGAAAATGTTTTTTTGTGCATTGGGCAGGCAATTTTAGGAATATCTTCTGTAGAACCTGTCATTCCTCTTGACAATACCATTTCCATTTTATGAGGACAGGCATTTTGACAAGCATACCATTCATTTCGGCGGGCAAAATTGAAAATAGCTATTTGTTTATTTTTGTATTTGATGCAACCGCCACGGTTAGTTGGAAAATCACTCACATTCCCGGCTTTGAACCATATTTTGGCATCATTTGGATGCACAGTTTCGTATTGGTTTAAAATTTCTTCCATTTTGGTTGTATATTTATAATCTGTATTCTTATCCCTCTTTTTACAATCAAGAGAGTTTGATGGCGCAGTAAAAAAGAGGGTAAGAGGACAGCAATCGTTAATTCTATTTTTTAAACTTTTTTAAACACATCGAAACATAGATTTTAATTCTCGGAAAAGGAACTCAAAAGAAAGTGGTTTCTGATACATAGCTATTTGTATAATAAATGTCTTTTTTGAGTTTATAAAATCTATGTTTCAATGTGTTAAATATTAATTATGACCAGGCTTTTGGCATTTTTTGATCTCTTAAGGGAACGAAAGCAATGTTATCATCTTTTTCATCCGAGTTCACGAAGTGACTGAAACGTTTCAGTAATCTTGGTTTTTCAAGAACCTGTTTCCACTCACATTCAAATGTATTTACCAAAGTCTGCATTTCAGTTTCTAAAGTTTCGCAAATACCTAAACTATCTTCGATAATTACTTCTTTTAAGTAATCTAAACCTCCATCCAGCTTTTCAAGCCAGGTTGATGTTCTGATTAGCGGACCGGCAGTACGGATATAGTACATTAAAAATCGGTCCATATATTTAATAACTGTTTCTTTATCAATTTGCTCTGCAAGTAAAACTGCATGTTTTGGGTTGGCTCCACCATTACCGCAGATGTATAAGTTCCATCCTCCTTCAACAGCAATTAATCCGAAATCTTTACCTCTTGCTTCTGCACATTCACGGATACAAGCTGAAACTCCTCCTTTTAATTTGTGTGGAGAACGGATTCCTTTGTATCTGTTTTCAAGTTCGATGGCGAAACCGGCACTGTCATCCATTCCGTAACGGCACCATGCATTTCCAACACAGCTTTTTACAGCTCTAAGAGATTTTCCGTAAGCGTGACCACTTTCAAATCCGTTATCAATTAAAACTTTCCAGATTTTAGGAAGATCATCTAAGTGTGCTCCAAATAAGTCAACACGCTGTGCTCCTGTTATTTTGGTGTATAAATCAAATTGTTTGGCAACTTCTCCAATTACGATTAATTTCTCAGCGGTAATTTCTCCTCCGGCAACCCTTGGCACTACAGAATACGTTCCGTTACGTTGAATATTTGCAAGGAATCTATCGTTGGTATCTTGTGTTGTTAAATGTTTATTTGCAGTATCATTATAAATACTCGAGAAAATTGAAGCTATTACAGGCTTACAAATCTCACAGCCATCGCCTTTTCCATGGTGATCAAGTACATCGTAAAAATTCTCGTATTTATTGATTTTAACTAAATCAAATAATTCCTGACGTGTATGCTGAAAATGCTCACAGATAACATCTTTCACTTCTTTACCCATCGATTTCTGAGCCGCTTTTACAAGATCAGAAACCATTGGCTTACATCCTCCACAGCCTGAAGTCGCTTTAGTAAGCTTAACAACATCTGAAAGATTAGAACAGGTTTCATCTAAAATAGAACAGCAGATGGCACCTTTTGTAACATTTTCACAAGAACAGATTACAGCAGTATCCGGTAAATCCATTACACCTACAGCTGAACTTTCAGAACCGTCTCTGGATCCTAAAATCAAATCTTCAGGATTTTTAGGTAAGGCCATTCCATTGTTGTAAATCTGGAAAAGCGAATTATAATCACTTGAATCACCCACTAAGATTCCGCCTAACAAAGTTTTAGAATCTTTAGTTACATTAATTCTTTTATAAATTCCTGATAATTTATTTTCATAAATAATAGCGGTTACCTCATCATTTTCAATAAAAGGATCACCAAAACTCGCAACTTCAACACCAATTAATTTCAATTGTGTCGACATATCGATGGTTTCTCTCATGGTTTTAGATTCAGAACCATTTAAGATTTGCTCTGCAGCAACATCGGCCATTTCATAACCCGGAGCTACAAGACCATAAATATTTTGATTATAAAGAGCCACCTCACCGATAGCAAAAATAGAAGGATCTGATGTTTGCATTTGATTGTTTACCACAACCCCTCCGCGTAAACCAACTTCAAGTCCCGAAACTCTAGCCAGTTCATCTCGCGGTTTAATTCCGGCAGATATAACCAACATGTCTACTTTTAACAATTCATCATCAGCAAACATCATTCCCGTTATACTCTCTTTTCCATCGATATATTGTGTTGCTTTATTAAGATGAATTCCAATATTCAACTCTTCAATTTTAGACTGCAGCATATCACTCGCCCCTTTATCCAATTGTCTTGGCATCAAACGAGGCGCAAACTCCACAACATGCGGATTTAATCCTAAATCACGAACCGCTTTTGCAGCTTCAAGACCTAACAAACCTCCACCTAATACAGCAGCTTCGGTAGCGCCTTTTTGCTTTATTTTTTTAGCATAAGCCATAATTGCATCCAAATCCTCAATGGTACGATATACAAAAACGCCTTCTTTTTCTACTCCGTCAATTGGAGGAACAAAAGCTGACGATCCGGTAGCAAGGACTAAGTAGTCGTACTTATGCGTTTTTTCTAAATGCGTGTGGATTGTTTTTTCTTCTCTGTTAATATCAGTAACTAACTCTGAAGTATTTAAAGTAATATTATTTTCCACGTACCATTCACTTGTTGACAATGACAAATCATCAGCCGTCTTCCCTCCAAAGTATTCACTTAAGTGAACACGATCATAAGCGCGTCTTGGCTCTTCACCAAATACTGTAATCTGATACTTTTCCTGTCCCGATTTCGCTATAAATTTTTCACAGAATTTATAACCTACCATTCCGTTTCCAACTACTATTACTTTAATCATGATTTCTTTAATTAAGTATTACTACGCAAATATAAGTATTTATACTTATACAAAATACTTATTTACGTATTTTTTTTCTTAAATAGAATTCTTCTAAATACGTAGTTTCCCTTAATACTAATAAGTACAGGCTACATAAACGCTAACTCATTGTTAACAAGCTTCTTTATCTGTACTATTTTCCTTAAATTTAAGTATAACATATTCATTATTATCCTAACAGAGCATCCGAAAGCTATGTTTAATTCTAAAATATCTGACATGAAAAAATACTTAATGTTACTTATTATAGTTACTTTAGCATATAGCTGTAAATCTATAAGTGCTACAAATTCAAACACTAAAAAAAACAATAGCAAATCCATCTCAGAGAACAAATCTGAAGAAGACAATACCACTTATTTTAAAGCAACCGGAAATGAACCTTTTTGGGAATTAAAAATTGGTAAAGAGCAAATTATTTTCACCTCTTTGATTAAAGGAAAAGAAAGTATTGCTTTTGCAACGGCCAAACCAATCAGAGCTATGGATGCTAATGTAAAAACATACAAAGTAAAAAACGAAAAGTCCAGTGCTGTGATTTCTATTCAACAAATTGAATGTCAAAACTCAATGTCCGGAATAATTTCACCTTATAAAGTTTCTCTTGAAATTAAAAACAATACAGATTCTAATACTCAAAAAATTGAAGGTTGCGGAAAATACATTACGGATTATCGATTACATGACATTTGGGTTTTGGAAGAACTAAACGGATTTAAAGTTTTTATTACTGATTTTCAGAAAGAACTACCACGAATCGAAATTCACGCAGAAGAAAACAAATTTATGGGATTTGGAGGCTGTAACTCAATTAGCGGAAGTTTATTTTTCGAAAATGACTTACTTAGATTCAACAATATAACCTCTACTTTAATGGCTTGCCCGGAAAACAATAAAGAAGATAAATTTGTAAAAACACTTCAAAACACGACTAGTTATTCAATTAAAAACAACCGATTAACACTTTCTAATCCGTCGGGAAAACTTGTGGTTTTTAAGAAAGTAGATTAAAAACGAAAACCCAAATCATCAAAAATTGACAATTTGGGTTTGAATATATTTTAAACTCAATTATTTATTCAAAAATTCTAAAACAGCATCTGTAATAAATTTAATTTGCTCATCGTCAAGTTCAGTATGAATTGGCAATGCAATAACTTCTTTTACTAATTGATTAGTTACAGGAAACTGCTCTTCCTTATAACGGGAATCAACATACGCTTTCTGAGAATGCAACGGAATTGGATAATAAATTGCACACGGAATTCCTTTATCCAATAAATACTGCATCAATGCATTTCTGTCTGCATCAATAATTCTTAAAACATATTGATGAAAAACGTGATCATTTTCATTCGGATCAAATTCCGGTGTAATGATACTTTTATTTCCCGCAAAAGCAGCATTATATTTAGAAGCAGCCAAACGTCGAGCTGCATTATACTCATCCAAAAGTGGTAATTTTGCATTTAAAACCCCTGCCTGAATACTATCTAAACGCGAATTAACCCCAACAACATCATGGTGATAACGCTCATACATTCCGTGATTTACGATTCCGCGGATAATGTGTGCCAATTTATCATCGTTAGTAAAAATCGCGCCGCCATCTCCATAACAGCCTAAATTCTTAGACGGAAAAAAAGATGTTGCCGCAACGTGACCAATAACCCCTACTTTGCTTTTTACGCCTGATTTAGAAATATAATCAGCACCAATTGCCTGTGCATTATCTTCAATTACATACAAATTATGTTCTGACGCAATTTCCATAATCGCATCCATATTAGCAGCGCGCCCGAATAAATGAACCGGTACAATTGCTTTTGTTCTTGGTGTGATAGCTTTTTTAACAGCGTCAATATCGATATTCATATTATGCAGATCAACATCTACCAAAACCGGCGTTAATTGTAACAAAGCAATAACTTCAACAGTTGCTGCAAATGTAAAATCAGCCGTAATAACTTCATCCCCTGGTTTTAAATCTAATCCCATCATCGCAATTTGCAAAGCATCAGTTCCATTCGCACAAGGAATAACATGTTTTGCACCTAAATAATCTTCAAGATTTTTTTGAAACTGATGAACCAAAGGTCCGTTTATATAAGTATTTGTATCTAAAACTTCCTGAATTGAAGCATCAACAGTAGCTTTTATTTTTTCGTATTGACTTTTTAAGTCAACCATTTGAATTTTTTTCATTTATCTTTCTTATTTTATATCTGAAGATTCGGATTTACATCAAAATCTTTAAAACGAAAAGCAAAAATAGTTATTTAATACCTTCAAACAATGAAAATAATCGAAAGAAACGTAATTTAGCCCCAAATTTAAACAGATGCTTTTTCTATACAATTTAGTCGTTTTACTTGCTGCTTTTTTTCTTAAAATAGTAGCGCTTTTCAGTTCAAAAATTAAACTTTTTGTCGATGGCCGAAAAAATGTTTTTTCCAATTTAGAAGAAAAAATCAAACTGGAAGACAAAACAATCTGGTTTCACTCAGCTTCATTAGGCGAATACGAACAAGGCCTCCCGGTAATTGAAAAAATCAAAGAAAAATACCCTTCACACAAAATCATTGTTACGTTTTTTTCTCCTTCGGGTTATGAAGTCCGCAAAAACAATAATGTCGCCGATATAACAATTTACCTTCCTCTGGATACTAAAGGCAATGCAAAACGATTTTTAAAATTAGTTCATCCTGAAATGGTCTTTTTTATTAAATATGAGTTTTGGCTTAATTATCTGGAAGAATTGAAAAAACAAAAAACACCTGTTTATTTAGTTTCCGGTATTTTTAGAAACGGCCAGATGTTCTTTAAATGGTATGGTGGATTTTACAGAAAGGCATTAAAAACTTTTACTTATTTTTTTGTTCAGAATGAAGACTCCAAAACAAAAATTGAATCTATAGGATTTCACAATGTAATTGTTTCTGGAGACACTCGTTTCGATCGTGTAAATGCGATTTTAGACCGTGATAATTCCCTTGACTTTATTGAAACTTTCAAAAACAACCAGCCGCTGATTGTAATTGGAAGTTCCTGGCCAAAAGACGAAGCTTTATTAGCTGAATATATCAATCAGGCTTCTTCAACTGTAAAATTTATTATTGCCCCACATAATATTAAGACAGAGCAAATTGAAAATCTAAAAAACGCCATTACAAAAAAAACAGTTATATTTTCTGAAAAAGAAAACAAAATTTTAGCCGATTACAATGTTTTCATAATTGACACAGTTGGCTTATTAACCAAAATTTACAGCTATGGAACTATCGCTTATGTAGGCGGTGGCTTTGGCAATCCAGGCATTCACAATATTTTAGAGCCGGCAACCTTTGGAATCCCAATTGTTATCGGTCCCAATTATTCGAAATTTGCAGAAGCTATTGAATTAGTAAACCTTGGAGGTTGTATCGTAATTTCCAACAAGGAAGAATTAAAACAAATGTTTGATCGTTTTCTTTCTGATAAAGGTTTTCTTAATGAAAAAGGAGAAATTTGCAAATCCTATATTCAGAACAACAAAGGAGCAACAGACACCATTATCACAACCATCTCATAGACGTTAAAGCCAAAAATATTCATTTTTCTACCTTCAGATTCTCTAAAAAAATTAAAATCACATACCAACAACATTTTCTGAACTCAAAAATAATAAGTAAAAACCAAGACAAACCACAAGTAACTAAATCAAAATCACTAAATCTTTTTTGAATATTCAATGAAAAACAAAATTTTCAAAAAATACAACAATATAACTCGTTTTGTCAGTTTTGGCATATTAATTGATAAGTAAGAACATCGAGTGACAAAGGAAAATATTTTAAAAAAAAAATAAAAAAATATTTTACATATTAAAAAATTTATATCTTTGCCTCGAATTAATAATTAACCTTTTATAATAAAGTAAGATGAAAAAAGTATTTTTAAGTTTAGCTGTTGTTGCTGTTTTAACTGTTGTATCTTGTAAAAAAGCTGACGCTGCAGCTACTGAAACTGTAGATTCTACTGCAGTTACTGTTGATTCTGCTGCTGCTGTAGTTGATTCTGCTGCTGCTGTAGTTGATTCTGCTGCTACAACTGTTGATTCTGCTGCTGCAAAAGTAGAAGAAGCTGCTAAAGAAGTAAAAAAATAATTAGAACCTAAGTTCTAACATTTTTAAAACCATCCTTGAGATGGTTTTTTTTTGTGCTATAAAATTTCATTTTATCATTTACAATAAAAAAGCGTTTTAAAAATTCACAATCACTTTTTTCACTCCTCAGCCTCCTCCATCACCACCTCATCTTCAAAAATCGATTCATTTGAAGAAAAATCCAAAATCTCTGCTCTTGAAGCATACATAACAATCTCTTTTATCCCTTTCTGCAAAAGCAACTCTGTAGTGTATTTACGGCTTGTTGCAAAATGAACCTCACCCAGCATTAGCTTAAAGAAATATTTCCCTCCAGAGCCCTTAAATTTCAAAAATTTAGCCTGCTCAATATTCACTTTAAATTTCTCAATATCCTCTTCACATTCAAATTTCAGCTCATAACTCAAACTAGTAAATATCACTTTCCCTTTCCTGGAAGTAAATACAAATTTATACTCATCATTAAATCGCCTGCTAACTACAAAAGCACCCATTTGAATTTTAGATTTTAGATTGTTTATTTCAGAATTCTTAGATTCTTTTAAAACAAATTTCTACAAAATTTATTTTAACCTCAGTTCACACCATAAAAAAAGCCTCTTCAAAAGAAGAGGCTTTAGTACTCAGAGCGGGACTTGAACCCGCACGAACATTGCTGTTCACTGGATTTTAAGTCCAGCGTGTCTACCAATTTCACCATCCGAGCAATTATACTTTTAGATATTTTTTTAGCTAATTTTTTTAAAAAAAATTAAATAATCAAAATACCATCAGAGCATTATATGGTTTTGAGCGAAAAACGGGGCTCGAACCCGCGACCTCGACCTTGGCAAGGTCGCGCTCTACCAACTGAGCTATTTTCGCGTTTCAAATTTTACTAAGAACTACAACACTTTGTTCTGTATTGCGAGTGCAAATTTAGGACATTTATTCAATTAAACAAGCCTTTTTCGAAAAAAAATCACACTTATTTTATAACTTTCTGATAACCTAAACTTTAAATCTGAAATTTATTTCTTAACCAGCATTCGCTTAATCTCATTCAGCTTCATTAATGCTTCAACCGGAGTAATCGCATTTATATCAAGACTCATAATCTCTTCTTTTATCTCTTCCAATAAAGGATCATCCAGATTAAAGAAACTCATCTGCATTTCATCATTTGCAGATTTGATTCCATTTAAGGCATCACTGGAATGGTTCTTCTCCAGTTTTTTTAGTAATTTTTGAGCCTTTGAGATAACCAGCTGTGGCATACCTGCCATTTTTGCCACATGAATACCAAAACTATGGGCACTTCCTCCTTTTACCAGTTTACGAATAAAAAGAACTGTATCTTTTAACTCTTTCACAGCCACATTATGATTTTGAATTCTTGGTAACGATTCCGTCATTTCATTTAATTCATGATAATGTGTTGCAAACAATGTTTTCGCTCTTCCGGGATGCTCATGCAAAAATTCGGCAATAGCCCAGGCAATCGAAATTCCGTCATAAGTACTCGTTCCGCGCCCGATTTCATCCAATAAAACCAAACTTCTGTCTGAAATATTATTCAAAATAGAAGCGGTTTCATTCATCTCTACCATGAAAGTAGATTCCCCCATAGAAATATTATCCGAAGCCCCTACTCTGGTAAAAATTTTATCCACAATTCCCATTCTCACACTATCAGCCGGTACAAAGCTTCCCATTTGAGCCAAAAGCACTATCAGGGCTGTTTGCCTTAAAATAGCTGACTTACCAGACATATTCGGCCCTGTAATCATGATAATCTGCTGCACTTCCCTATCCAGATAAACATCATTTGCAATATAAGGAGTACCAACGGGTAATTGTTTCTCAATTACAGGATGCCTTCCATTTTTGATATCCAATTCGAACGTATCATCAATTTCAGGACATACGTACTGATTTTCGACAGCCAGCTGCGTAAATGAGCACAAACAATCCAACTGTGCCACCAAATATGCATTCATTTGAACCGGCTTGATGTAAGTTGCAATCCACGCTACCAATTGCTCAAAAAGATCGGTTTCAATTTTATGGATTCTTTCTTCGGCACCTAAAATTTTTGTTTCGTATTCTTTTAATTCTTCGGTAATATAACGTTCGGCATTTACCAAAGTCTGTTTGCGAATCCACTCTTCCGGCACTTTATCTTTGTGTGTGTTTCGCACTTCAATATAATAGCCAAAAACATTATTGAAAGAAATTTTTAAAGACGAGATTCCCGTTCTTTCTGACTCTCTTTTTTCAATACCCTCCAAAAACTCTTTTCCTGAAGTTGAAATAGCACGCAGCTCATCTAACTCTTCACTAATACCTTTTGCAATGGCATTACCTTTTGCAATCGCAACAGGCGCATCCTGATTTAATGTGACTTTAATTTTTTCTCTCAATAAATCACATGCATGTAAGCTATCCCCAATAACTTTCACAGCTTCCTGCGGACTTTCTAGTGCCAAGGTTTTAATTGGAATAATAGCATCCAAAGATTCTCTTAAATACACAATTTCACGAGGCGAAACTTTCCCTGCAGCGATTTTAGAAATCAAACGTTCCAGATCTGAAATTTGTTTGATCTGATATTGAATATTATGAAGAATTTCAGGATTTGACTTTAGATATGAAACGACATCATGACGTCCTTTAATTTTATTAGCATCTTTTAATGGAAGAGCCAGCCATCGCTTCAACAATCTGCCTCCCATTGGCGAAAGCGTACGATCTATAACATCCAAAAGGGTTACTGCATTTGGATTATAACTGTGATATAATTCTAAGTTTCGGATTGTAAAACGGTCCATCCATACATAAGCGTCCTCTGCAATACGCTGGATTGCCGTTATGTGCTGCACCCTGTTATGCTGTGTTTCGGACAAATAATATAAAATAGCCCCTGAAGCAATAATTCCTTCTTTCAGTTCCTCTACACCAAAACCTTTTAAAGAAACGGTCTGAAAATGTTTGGTTAAAGTTTCTAATGCATAATCTTCTTTATATATCCAGTCTTCAAGATAAAAACTGTGAAAATCATCCCCAAAAGCATCCTTAAACTCTGTTTTACAGGTTTTAGGAACAAGCACTTCACTTGGATTAAAGTTCTGCAACAATTTATCTATGTATTCGGCATTACCCTGAGCGGTTAAAAATTCTCCGGTTGAAACATCCAAAAATGAAACTCCTATATTTTTATTGGCAAAATAAACCGATGCCAAAAAGTTATTTGTTTTAGACTGTAAAACCTCATCGTTTAAAGAAACTCCGGGCGTGACTAATTCAGTTACGCCACGTTTAACGATCGTTTTGGTCATTTTAGGATCTTCCAGCTGATCACAAATCGCAACACGAAGTCCTGCTTTTACTAATTTAGGCAGGTAGGTATTAATTGAATGATGCGGAAAACCAGCCAGAGCAGTTTCTGTATCAGAACCCGCTCCTCTTTTGGTCAATGTTATACCCAGAATTTTAGAGGCCCTGATGGCATCTTCTCCAAAGGTTTCATAAAAATCTCCTACTCTGAAAAGCAAACATGCATCAGGATATTTCCTCTTGATTTCATTATACTGTTTCATCAAAGGTGTTTCTTTCACCACTTTCTCTTTCGCTGCCAAATTAGTATGTTTATTAAATGAAAATTGTGACAGCGAATTTATAATATTTTGAAGGAATATCGAAGAGCTTCAAAAATTAAAATATTTTAAGGATTTTTTAAGTTGACATTTGAGAATTTTACATAGATTTGTTCATCATTAAAACAAAGACTCTTAAAAGATGAAAAAAATAATTTTATTTGCTATGTTGGCTGTAGCAGGAATTACAGCTTCTAATGCTCAAAGTACTAAAAAAGCTACTACAACTAAAGCTGCTAAAGTTCAGGGAGCCGGAATGGTTTTTGAAAACGAGACTATTGATTACGGAACTATTGCTCACAATGCAGATGGTAATCGTCAGTTTGTTTTTGTAAACAACGGGACAAAGCCATTAATTATTACTAATGCTACCGGATCTTGTGGTTGTACTGTACCAACAACACCAAAAGAGCCGATTGCTCCTGGAGCCAAAGGTGTTATTGGTGTAAAATATGCTACTGACAGAGTTGGTGCATTTACAAAAACGGTAACAGTTACTTCTAATGCAGAAGGTCAGCCTACAAAAACATTAACTATTAAAGGTACTGTTTTACCGGATCCTGTAAAAAGCTAATCTGAAAACAATAAAATAATCGAAAAAGCTTCCTTATCTTTGGAAGCTTTTTTTATGACCTGAATTCAACCCAAATGAGAAAACTTGAAAATAGTGAACTGGACAGAAAATCAATTGACGATTTTAAAAAATCAGAGAAAACACCGCTGATTTTGGTGTTAGACGATATTCGTAGCTTACATAATATAGGATCCGTATTTAGAACTGCCGATGCATTTTTGGTTGAGAAAATAATTTTATGCGGCATAACAGCCACTCCTCCAAATAAAGAAATTCATAAAACAGCTCTTGGCGCCACCGAAACCGTTGCCTGGGAACATCATGAAAATGTTCTGGAAGTTATTAAAAACTTAAAAAAAGAAAACGTAGAAACTCTTGCGATCGAGCAGGTTGAAAGTGCTATTTTTCTTCAGGATTTTAAAGTTGAGAAAAATAAGAAATATGCATTAGTTTTCGGCAATGAAGTATATGGTGTTGCTCAGGAAGCCGTAGCTGTTTGCGACGGCTGTATCGAAATTCCGCAACTCGGAACTAAACATTCTTTGAACATTGCCGTTAGTGCAGGGATAGTCGTTTGGGATTTATTCAAAAAAATCAGCTTTAATTTATAATACATATAAAAATTACCATTATTTAAACAAAAAAGTCTATTCATAGCATTTATTTCACAATTCTCTTAAGTACTTTTACTAAAAGAGTTTACAAATCAATTTGTTATGAGAAAAATGTTTTTGCTATTTTTATTTTTGTCAGGTCTGTTTTGTTCGGCTCAATACACATCGATTCCTGATCCAAATTTTGAAAAGGCTTTAATTGATTTAGGAATTGATAGTGGTCCTATTGATCACAGAGTATTAACTTCCAGCATAAACAATATAACCAGCTTAAACATCTACGGAAAAGAGGTAAGCAATATAACAGGAATTGAGGATTTTATCTCTTTGAAATATTTGAATTGTAATGATAACGAACTTTCAAAAGTAAATCTTTCTAAAAACACAGCTTTAACAGAGTTAATAATTTCAGCGAATTTATTAACCAATTTAGATGTTTCTAAAAATATCAATTTATCAAAATTAAACTGCCTGAGCAATCAATTAGATAATCTAAATGTTTCAGGCAACCTGGCTTTAACGGATTTAAATTGTCAACATAATAAATTAAAAAATTTAGACATTTCAAATAACCCTTCTTTAAAAAACTTAGAGTGCAGTTACAATCAATTAACAACTTTAGATATTTCAAAAAACACTTCCTTAAGTTCTCTTGGATGTACATTAAACCAACTGACAACATTAAATACATCAAACAATATAAATCTAACAGAATTTATTTGTTATATGAATCAATTATCCAGTTTAGATGTTTCAAAAAATATAAATCTAACTCATTTTTTGTGTAATCATAATCTCATAACCAAATTAGATCTTTCTAAAAACACAAATTTAAACATTCTATCTTGCTCTAATAATAAATTAACCACATTAAACTTAAAAAACGGCAACAACAATTTAATACAAATTTTAAACACACAATCTAACCCGGACCTAACCTGTATACAAGTAGATAATGCGGTTTACTCTAATACGAATTGGTCTGCCTTCAAAGATCTTTCTGCTTCCTATTTGAACAGCTGTAATGTAATGAATCGAAATGCACCTGTACTAACTGCTGCCGGAAATCAAATATACTGTCCTAATACTGATATTAAGATTGTTACTGATTTTTCTATAATACATAATCCAAACGATAATCGAGTCCGTGCAATTTATATTCAAATTTCATCAGGATATTCTGCCGGCTTTGACAGATTAAGGCTTTTAGATCCCTCACTACATCCGTCTATAGCAGAATATTGGGATTCCGCTTCAGGGAAACTTACTCTTTTAAGCCGTAGCGGCATTGACATCTTTTTCACAGATGTTGTTGAAGCTGTTAAGAACATTGTTTACTCTAATTCCTCACCTACAGTTTCAGGAACCAAAACTTTTTCTATAACTATTGGCCAGGCAAATTATTTACCCTCAACCGGGCATTTTTATCAATTTGTTCCTAACGTTGGTATTTCGTGGACTCAGGCAAAATCAGCAGCAGAAAGCAGCACTTATTACGGGCTCAAAGGATATCTGGCTACTATTACAGCTGCAGATGAAGCGAAATTATCAGGTGAGCAGGCCTCAGGAGCTGGCTGGATTGGCGGAAGTGACGCTGAAACAGAAAATGTATGGAAATGGGTCACAGGCCCCGAAGGAATCGCAAATAATGGAACAGGAACGATTTTTTGGAATGGTCTTTCTAACGGAACTACTCCTAATTTTGCTTTTTGGAACACCAATGAGCCGAATCAGTTAGGAGATGAAGATTATGCACACATTACTGCTCCGGGTATTGGAATTCCAGGTTCCTGGAATGATTTATCAAATACAGGATCATTAAATCCCGGAGATAATTATGAGCCAAAAGGATACATTGTGGAGTACGGAGGAATGCCCGGTGAATATCCTTTAGAAATTGCCGCGAGCACACAGATTAAAATTCCCGAAGCTACAATTACTGTTCCAGGACCAATTTGCGATTCAGGACCTTTAACTTTATATGCTGCTTCAAATGCCGGTATGATAAGATGGTATGATGCTCAGACCGGAGGTAATTTACTGGCAACCGGAAACACTTATACAACCCCAATAATAAACACGACAACGACTTATTATGCAGATGCAGGCTGCGAAATAAACCGAAAAGCTGTAATTGCTACTATCAATAAAACTCCCGACAGTCCAACTGTAGCTTCTGCTGTTTCCAGATGCGGAACAGGAACTGTCACTTTACAGGCAACTTCAAATATTGGAATCATTAATTGGTTTACAGATTTAACTGGCGGAACAAGTATCTATACAGGAAACAGTTTTACTATACCAAACGTTTCAGCAAATACAACCTATTATGCAGAAGCTTCATACAGTGGCTGCACAAATTCAAATCGTACTCCGGCAAATGTAATTGTATATCCTCTTCCTGTGGTTACTGATGAAGAAGTTGTTTTATGTGAAAATCAGACTGTCCTATTAGATGCTAAAATAAGTGGAATGACCTACAAATGGTCAACAGGAGAAACAACCCAAACGATAGAAGTTAAAACAAAAGGCATCTATACCGTTGAAGTAACAAGTCCTAATCCTGAAAATTGTTCCAGTATAAAAACGATAACCGTTATTGAATATAAAAAACCAATTATTAAAAACATTGACGTAAAAAACACAACTATCACTATCCATCTGACCAATGCAACAGCTTATTTTGAATACTCTGTTGACGGGATAAATTATCAACCTTCAAATACCTTTTATGGTGTAGCAGGCGGATTGCAGACTGCTTATGTAAAAGCTAAAGATAATTTATGCAACATTAATGAAGCCTCCCAAAACTTTATTGTATTAGTTTTTCCTCCTTTTTTTACTCCTAACAATGATTCTCATAATGATTTTTGGGAAGTGACAGGAATGGAAAATTATCCCGAAGCCCAAGTCACTATTTTTGATAAATACGGGAAACTATTAACACAATTAGACGGATCAAAAATGAGATGGGATGGTACTTTTAATAACGTTCCGCTCCCTGCATCTGATTATTGGTATATATTAAAAATCGATGATACAAACCCTCTTTTTAAAGGCCATTTTTCTCTGAAGAGATAATCTAAATTAGAAAATATATTAATTAGATAATTTTATAATTTTTAAGTGCTTTAAGAAATTATCTAATGTTACATTCACTCATTATCTGATTACTCTTCGAATCTCATTCAGTACAAAAAGATAATCTTCGTGTTTCCTGACAAAATCGCGATTGGAAACATCAATTATCAAAACCTTCAGATCTGTTTGGGATTTAATATATTCTAAGTAACCGTTATTTATTTTATCCAAATAATCTCCCTGAATATTTTGTTCGTAATTTCTGCCGCGTTTTTTAATATTCTGAAGCAGTCTCTCCGTATTCTGATATAAATAAATATATAAATCCGGCTTTGGCATTTCTTTATAAATGATATCAAACAAATTTCGGTACAGACGATATTCATCTTCAGCCAGCGTAATTTTAGCAAAAATCAGAGACTTGAAAATATGATAATCGGCAATTACAAAATCCCTGAACAAGTCGAACTGTGCAAGATCATCTGATAATTGCTGATAACGATCTGCCAGAAAAGACATTTCTAGCGGAAAAGCATATCGGTTTTGATCTTTATAAAATTTTGGCAAAAACGGATTATCAGCAAATCGTTCCAATACGGTTTTTGCATTAAAATCTTCAGCAATTTTTTGTACTAAAGTGGTTTTTCCAGCCCCAATATTCCCTTCAAAAGCAATATAATTAAATTTTTCCAACGGAATTTCTTCCAATGGATTTTTTAAATTCTGAATGACTTTACAAGCACTGTCATCTGATGTAATCGCAATTAGTTCAGAAACCGTTTTATGAAAAACGGGATGTTTCCAGTCCAGTTTCAAATCCTGCATGGGAAGTAAAACAAACTTTCGGTTTTGCATTAACGGATGCGGAATGTGAAGTTTTTCTGTTTCAATTATCTGATCATCAAAAGCAATCAGATCAACATCTATAATCCGGGATTGATAACCTTGCTGATCAGTACGTATACGGCCTAACTGTTTTTCTACTTTCAGAACCTGACTGAGTATTTTTTGGGCTGAAGAATTACTATGTAAAAGCAGGGCACAATTATAAAAAGCATCACTTTCAAACCCCCATGCAGGCGTTTCATACAATTTTGAAACCTGAATTATAGTTCCAATCTCCTGATGTATCAAATCAATACAGCTTTGGATATTCTCCAACCGGTTTCCCTGATTGCTGCCTATTGATAAAACGACCTGATGCTGTGATTTCATAATTAATGCAAATTAACTAAAACTATTTTAGAATTAGCAATATATTTGTGAGACGGTTCAAAAGTGAATTCGATTTCTTTGTAAAAATCTGTAACGAAACATCTGTTTTTGCTACTTATTAAAAAAATATATTTATGAAATTCTTAGGAAATGTAGTTGCCACTGTAATTGGTATTTTTGTTTTTATTATGTTATTCTTCTTCGGAGTAATTTTTATCGGAACTATTTTTGGAGGTGACGACAGTGTAACAGTGAAAGCTGACTCTGTTATTGAATTAGACTTAAAAGGAATCAATAATGACTACGCAGGAAAATTTACAGATCCATGGGTGACACAATTTTCAAAGGATGGAAAAATTGGTTTAACTGATGTAATCAACGCGATTGAAGCGGCAAAAACCGATGATAATATTAAAGGAATCTCCATATTAAATGATGAGTCTTCTTTAGGACTGGCACAATATAAAGATTTGAGAAATGCGCTGGAAAGCTTCAAAAAATCTGGGAAATTTATCTGGGCTTACGCCAATGCTTATTCACAAAAAGAATATTATCTAAACTCGGTAGCAAATACCATTTATTTGAACCCTGCCGGAGATTTAGACTTTAAAGGACTTTCTTCTGAAGTGATGTTTTTTAAAGATTTTCAGGAAAAATCAGGCATCCATATGGAAGTAATACGCCATGGAAAATATAAAAGTGCTGTTGAGCCTTTCCTTGAAAATAAAATGAGCGATGCCAACAGAGAACAAATAACCGCGCTTTTAAATTCTATTTGGTCAACTGTTGTTTCAGATATATCAAAAAGCCGAAATATTCCTGTTGCCAGATTAAACGAAATTGCAAACGGGTTATTAGCCAGAACACCCGAAATGGCAAAAACACAACATCTGATTGACATTGTAGCCTACGAAGATGTGTATCACAACGCAATCAAAAAAGCTTTGAAAGTAACCGGTGATGATGATTATAATAAAATATCAATTTCAGATTATACACAAAACAATATCACAACAGCTTTGACTAATACAGCAACCGATGAGATAGCAATTATCTACGCTCAGGGCGAAATTGGAAGTGGTGAAGGCGATGTGAATCAAATTGGTGAAGGTTCCATGCGACGTTCATTAAAAGAAGCCAGGGAAAATGAGGATGTAAAAGCAATTGTGTTAAGAGTAGACAGTCCTGGCGGAAGCGCACTCACATCTGATTTAATCTGGAGAGAAATTGAAATTACAAAAAAAGTAAAACCCGTTGTAGTTTCTATGGGAAATTATGCTGCTTCTGGTGGTTATTATATTGCCTGTAATGCCAATAAGATTTTTGCTGAAAAAAATACGATTACCGGTTCAATTGGGGTTTTTGGAGTTTTACCGAATTTCAGTCCTTTGGCAAACAAATTAGGGATCAATAGCGAGCAGGTGAAAACACATGAAAATTCGGCTAATTATAGTCCGTTTGTACCTGTCGACGAAAAATTCAAAGCTTTTACACTGGAAAGTGTTGAACACATTTACAACACTTTTGTGACACACGTTGCCAAAGGCCGAAAAATGACTTTTGCACAAGTGGATGCAATTGGCCAGGGAAGAGTCTGGTCAGGATCTGAAGCTTTAAAAATTGGTTTGGTAGACAAAATTGGAGGTCTTAATGACGCTATTACTGAAGCCGCTAAAATCGCCAAAATAAAATCATACAGTACCCAAAATTATCCTGAATACGAGAAAAATTTTAATGATTTATTATCCGGCCTTCCTTTCGCTCAATCAAAAGAAGATTTCATAAAAGAAGAAATTGGCGAAGAGAATTATCTGCTTATCGAACACATCAAAAGGCTTCAAAAGCTAAAAGGAGCTCAGGCGATAATGCCATATAGTATCAACATCAAATAACTTTAGAATGAATAAAATCATCCTTCTTTTAACCGTTTTTATTCTGAGTTTTGTTAACGCTCAGGATAAAAAAGACATTCCATTTAAGGAATCTCCTGTTATCTTAAAAATAAATACCGATCAATTATATGGTACACTGACAATTCCGGATGTATCAAAAAAATGTCCTGCTGCCTTAATAATTGCGGGATCCGGACCAACAGACCGAAACGGAAATAATCCAATGATGAAAAATAATTCGTTAAAAATGCTTGCTGAAATTTTGGCAAAAAACGGAATTGCATCATTGCGCTATGATAAAAGAGGCATTGGCGAAAGTAAAGCAGCTGCCATATCAGAAGGAGAATTAGTTTTTGAAAATTATACCGAGGATGCCAAAAGCTGGATTAATTTACTAAAACAAGACAAACGTTTTTCGAAGGTAATTGTAATCGGCCACAGCGAAGGATCATTAATAGGAATGATTGCCGGAACAAAAGCTGACAAATTTGTTTCGATTGCAGGAGCCGGAGATTCTGCCGATAAAATTTTGAAGGCACAAATTTCTTCCAAAGGAATGAAGCAGGTTGAAGACATGACCTTCCCAATTATTGACAGTTTAAAAAACGGTAAAACTGTTAAGAATGTGGACCCAATGCTTAATTCTCTTTTTAGAGCCAGCATCCAACCTTATCTAATTTCCTGGTTCAAATACAATCCGCAGACAGAAATAAAGAAACTTACGGCTCCAATCTTAATCCTCCAGGGAAACAAAGATCTACAGGTAACCGTTCAGGATGCGGAAAATTTATCCAAAGCGAATACCAATTCAGAATTAGCTATTATTGATAAGATGAATCATATCCTGAAAATTATTGAAAGCGACCAACAGGCCAATTTAGAAAGTTATAATAATGAAAGCCTTCCGATTTCTGAAGAACTCACTTCTAAAATAGTTTCCTTTATTCAGAAATAACAATAAAAATTAAATTGAATCCGTTTGAAATAATAAACTCAAACGGATTTTTTATTTAAATCAGGAACGATTCTTGCTGTTTTAAATAAAAAATTAATCTGAACACTTCATCAAAAAAACTATTTTTGTATGAGTTGATTACGTTAAACCCTCAAATCGAAATTAATATGCTAAAGAAAATTTTAAAAATAACTGCTATTGTGTTGGTAGTGTTTGTTGCGGCTTTGTTCGCAATTCCTTATTTATTTAAAGATCAGATAAAAGCAAAAATTGCTGATGCGATCAACAAGAATGTTGATGCAAAAGTTAGTTTTGCTGAAGCCGATTTAAGTTTGTTTAAAAATTTTCCAAATGCCAATGTTTCGATTGAAAAACTGGTGATTATCAACAAAGCGCCGTTTGAAGGAGACACTTTGGTTTCGCTTGGTGAATTAGATTTAAAAATGAGCATCAAGGAACTTTTCAAAGGAAAAGAAGAACCTTTGAACATTGAAGGAATAAGTACTCAAAACGGTTTAATTAATATTATTTTCAATAAAGATGGAGTTGGAAATTTTGACATTGCTTTAAAAGATAAAAAAGAAACTGAAAAAGAAGATACAAAAAGTGATCCTCTTTCCTTAAAAATCCAGAACTACAAAATTGAGAATTTCACTTTCAGATATATCGATCAGGGTTCAAAAATCAAGATGGTAATTGACAGCCTCAATCATGAAGGAACAGGGGATTTTACCAATTCCAAACTGGATTTAAATACAAAAACCACAGCCAATGTTTCATTGGACATGGATAAAATGAATTACCTTAAAAATGTAAAACTAACTCTGGATGCTGTCTTAGGAATCGATTTAGAAAAAAGTAAATATACTTTTAAAGAAAATAAAGCCTTAATTAATCAATTGCCTTTAGAATTTGACGGATTTATTCAAATGGCTGAAAAATCCCAGATTTATGATTTGAAATTTAAAACTCCAACCTCATCCTTTACCAATTTCTTAGGCCTGATTCCTTCAGCTTATGCAGCAAGTCTTGATGGCGTAAAAACAACAGGTGACTTTACGATTGTTGGTTTTGCAAAAGGAGAATTAACAGATACAACGGTTCCGAAATTTAATATTGCAATTGCATCCAACAATGCTTCTTTTCAATATCCAAACCTTCCAAAATCAGTTGAGAATATTGTAATTGATACTAAGATCATCAATGAAACCGGAATTTTAAATGACACTTATGTAAATCTGGATAAACTTTCGTTTCGAATTGATCAGGATGTTTTCAGCGCTAAAGCGAATGTGAAAAACGTAACCGTAAACCCTATTGTTGATGCTGCTTTAAAAGGAACCATTAACCTGGCCAATCTTTCAAAAGCGTATCCAATAAAGTTAGACAAGCCTTTAGCGGGTATTTTGAAAGCTGATGTGACAACGAACTTTGATATGGCTTCTGTAGAAAAAAGTCAGTATCAAAATATTAAAAATGCCGGAACAATGAGTTTGTCAGGATTTAAATACACAGATGAAAATAATAAATCGATGAACATCAGCACTGCTTTGGTTGAATTCAATCCTAGTAAAATCAACTTAAAACAATTTAATGCCACTACAGGTAGAAGTGATATTGCTATTAACGGGATTTTAGAAAATTTTTATGGTTTTATGTTTAAAAAACAAGAGCTGAAAGGAAACTTTAATATGAGTTCAAACCAGTTGGCTGTTGACGATTTTATGACTTCGGGCGAACCTGCAAAAACTACAACTGCAGGAGGCGAAGCAAAAACTGAAACAAAAACAGCTGCAAAACCTGCTGAAGCCATGAAAATCCCGGCTTTCTTAAACTGTACTTTAAATGCAAAAGCAAATACTGTTTTATATGATAATCTAAAACTGACCGCAGTTTCAGGGAAATTAATTATCAAGGATGAGAAAGCGACTTTAGAAAATTTTAAAACATCCATTTTTGGAGGATCTATCGGTTTGACCGGTACAGTTTCAACAAAAACCAAAGTTCCGACTTTTGATATGAATTTAGGTTTCAATAAGGTAGATATTGCACAGACTTTTACGCAACTGGATATGATGAAAAAAATCGCGCCTATTGCGGGAATTATTAATGGTAAATTAAATTCGACAATCAAATTAAACGGAAATTTAGATGCCAAGGAATTAACTCCGGATCTAAAATCACTTTCTGGTGATTTATTAGGACAATTACTTTCTACAACTGTAAATGCCAAAAACTCGACTTTATTGAATTCCTTAAGTTCAAAAGTAAATTTCATTGATGTAAATAAGCTGAATTTGAACGACCTGAAAATGGCCTTAGCTTTTGAGGACGGAAAAGTAAAAATAAAACCATTTGATATTAAATACCAGGATATTAAAGTTACCGTAGACGGAACTCACGGTTTTGATCAGAATATGAATTATAATTTAAAATTAGACGTTCCGGCAAAATATTTAGGTAAAGAAGCAAACGCTTTCCTTTCTAAATTATCTCCGGCTGATGCGGCTAAATTGGAAAACATTCCAATTTCAGGTATCATAACAGGTAATTTTTCAAACCCAAAAGTAGCGTTAGATACTAAAACAGCAGTCAATAACCTGACCAGCCAGGTTGTAAGTCAACAGAAGGAAAAATTAACCCAAAAAGGTGCTGCTGCCCTTAACGATTTGCTTAATAAAAATACCAAGCCGAAAGACACTACTAAAACGGCAACAGAAAATAAGGCAAAAACTAATGAAGAGGTTAAAGCTAAAGCCAGCGATTTATTGAATGGCTTATTTAAGAAGAAAAAGTAATTAAACAATAAAACAAAAGGTCAATCGATATCGATTGACCTTTTGTTATTGTTTAAATTGCTTTGGAATATAAGCTGGATTTCCCATTGCTTAATATGGTATTGAAAGTTTTGAAATAATCCTGTTGCGATAAACTGTTAACATCTATCCCGATACTGTTATTATCATAGGGTTCATATTTTTTTAAGTTCGAAACCGAAAATAGCCCTACTGTTGGCGTATGAACAGCACTGGACAAATGCATGATTCCACTGTCAGCACCTATAAACAAATCAGCGTTTGCGATTACAGATCCAATTTCACGAATATCTTTACTATAAAATGCTGGTGCTTTAAAATCAATCTGTGAAACATTTTCAACCGGCAAAATCTCTACGATATTATAATTTTCATACTCTGATTTTAGATTGGTATAAAAATCATCCCACCAGGATTTTGACAGACATTTGGCACCTGTAGCATATGTGAATATACAAATTGTTTTTTTATAATTATTGACCAGATTGTGTAATGCTTGCTTGCCTTGCGCAATCTCGGCAGTAGTCAGTTTAAGATTTAAAGGAGCAATATTCTGTTCTCTTCTTTCAAATCCTAATCTAGTTGCGTAATCCCTAAAATGGTAAATTGGATATTTGGCTATATGGGCATAATCTCCATAATATAAATTCGCAGAAAAAGGCAGGTCGCCAAAGAACTTAAACTTCGAATTAGAAAATTTGGTTGCCAGTCGGCCCGAAGAAGAACCCTGATCTACATTTATGGCAATATCATATTTATACTTCTTTAAAGAAATCCAGACAGCAAAATATTTTAACAAATTACTGAAGGGCTTTTTCGGCAATTTGATTATCCTGTCTACAGAATCATAATTCTGAAAAATGACCGGAGCTAAAAACCCTTTTACAAACAAATCAATTTTACAGTTTGGAAACGTTTCTTCGAGTTCCTGAATAAAAGGGGTAATCAACAAAAGGTTTCCTAATCTCGCATTTGGTCTGCAAATTAAAATCCTTTTGATTTCACTTCTGTTAACCAAAGTAATACCCGGATCTGTATTTACTTTTCCGATATTTTTTGTCAGGCTGCGCATTAAGGTACGCCTTAAGATATTTACTTTACTCAAAATTCCCATTTTACAATAATTAGCTGATTTATAACTTATTAAAAAAATGAATTCTTTCTTGTATACAAGTCAAAAGTAATTCAATTTTTTTTTAAAATTAAATTTCCAGGCTAAATAATTGTTATAGAATTGTAATTAAATATTTCAAAATCACCATTATGCAATATCAAACAAATGATTGGTTTGCTACAAATAATATTGGATTGAAAATTAAACTGAAATAATAACCAGGTAACCTTCAGAACCTCTGACATTAAAAACAGTACCATTTTCAAAAATCAAATACTGACCTTTGATTCCAACCAGTTTCCCCTGGAATGAGGGTGTTTTATCCAAATTTAAACTAGCCACTTTTGCCGGATAATGTAAAACCGGATAGCGCAAATCATATATATCATCTTTTTGGCTGTAAAAATATTCTTTTGCCTCTTCTGGAATCAGGGTTTCAATTTTCACCTTTTCTGCAATCAGATCAAAAGTCTGGTTAGAATTCTGAAGCATTTTTCGCCAATTGGTTTTATCTGTGTAAAAGCTTTTTAAAGCCACTTCAGTAATTCCTGCCAAATATCTGTTCGGAACCTCAACAACTGCAATTGCCTGACTGGCACCCTGATCTATCCATCTGGTCGGCACTTGTGTCTTACGTGTGACACCTACTTTTATTTCGCTTGCTACAGCCAGATAAACAACATGAGGCTGCAATTGTACTTTCTGTTCATATTCTAAATCACGGTCTTCAATTCCTAAATGTGCTGTACTCAATTCGGGTCTCATAATCCAGTCTCCAACTGCCGGGCTTGAATAAAAGCAGTCATAACAAAATCCCTGGCGAAATATTTTTTTCTTTTTACAGCAATTCAGACACTGATACCCTACAAAATTAATTTCGATTTCCTTATCCAATAACTGATTCATACTTAAAAAACTATCTTCAAAAACCAGATAATATTGAATTGGGTCACCGATTTCGGTTTGCATTTTTGTGAGAACTCCTTCGTAGGTCATAAGATTTTATATTGCTGATTTTATATTTCCTTTTTGAGAACAATGATTTTTTTACTCTTAGAAATGTAATTTTTGAAACGGAATCTTTGTTTTAAATAAATTGTTTTTTGTAAAAAAACACTATTTTTGATATAGTGCCAAAGTTACTATTTGTCTGATGATTTTCAAATTTTAAATTGATGGCTTTTGTAAATCAGAAATCAAATTTGCAATCTAAAAACTAAAAAAAACTCATGCCTATATCTATAATAAATTCTATTGCATCCTGGGTACTTAAACAAAGGATACATCAAATAGAACTTTTTTTAAAATATCCCAACGAAGTTCAGGAAGAACTGCTCCATAATTTATTAACTGCTTCAGAGAATACGATTTTCGGAAAACAATACGATTTCGCTTCCATAAATTCATATCAGATTTTTGCAGAAAGAGTGCCTATTGCAAGCTATGAAGAATTGCAGCCTTTGATTGAACGAACGCGTCAGGGCGAACAAAACGTCTTTTGGGAAACCCCAATAAAATGGTTTGCAAAATCAAGTGGAACTACTAATGCTAAAAGTAAATTTATCCCCGTAAGCAACGAAGCGCTCGAAAACTGTCATTACAAAGGCAGCAAGGATTTGCTTTGCATGTACTTAAATAATAATGAGGACTCGGAATTGTTTGTAGGAAAAAGTCTTCGCCTGGGTGGAAGTTCCCAAATTTACGAAAACAACAATACTTTCTTTGGAGATTTATCGGCAATTCTGATTGAAAATATGCCAATCTGGGCTGAATTCAGCAGTACGCCAAGCAGCAAAACTTCGCTGATGAGTGAATGGGAAACCAAAATTGCTGCTATCATCAACGAAACCAAAAACGAAAATGTAACCAGTTTTGCCGGAGTTCCGTCGTGGATGCTGGTTTTGATGAACAGGGTTTTAGAAGATACAGGAAAAGGAAACTTATTGGAGCTTTGGCCAAATCTTGAAGTGTATTTTCACGGCGGAGTGAGTTTTTCTCCTTACAAAGAACAATACAAGAAAATCCTGCCAAGCAAGGATTTTAAATACTACGAAATATACAACGCCTCCGAAGGCTTTTTTGCAATTCAGGATCTGAACAATTCCAGTGATTTATTGCTGATGCTTGATTACGGAATCTTTTATGAATTTATTCCGATGGATACTTTTGATACTCCAAACCAAAAGGTGATTCGTCTGGCTGATGTCGAACTGAATAAGAACTACGCCATCGTTATTACCACCAATTCCGGATTATGGCGTTATTTAATTGGTGATACCGTTCGATTTACCTCATTAAACCCATACAGAATCAGGGTTACAGGAAGAACCAAACACCATATTAATGTTTTTGGCGAAGAACTGATGGTCGAAAATACCGATCAGGCGATTGCCAAAGCCTGCGAAATCACCAAAACTGAAGTCATTGATTACACTGTTGCTCCAATTTTTATGCAGGACAAAGAAAAAGGTGCTCACGAATGGATGATTGAATTCAAACAAAAGCCTGCTGATGTTGGTCTTTTCCAGAAAGTACTTGATGAAACATTACAGACTTTAAACTCTGATTACGAAGCGAAACGCTACAACAATATGACTTTAAATCCTTTGGTAATTAATGTTGCCAGAGAGAATTTGTTTTATGATTGGCTGAAAGAAAGAGACAAACTAGGTGGGCAGCATAAGATTCCGAGGCTTTCGAATCAAAGGGATTATTTAGAGCAGTTGAAGGGGATGTAGGTTTTAAGAACTCTAAAGTTAGTTTTACGAATTTTAGTATACTTCAAACTTAGTTCATGAATGTAATCAACAATCTTTTATTTCTTTTAAGAATAGAGATTTTTAAAAATTCCGAAATGAAAATTATAAAAAATTTAATGTTTTTGTCTTTAATATTTCTATCAAATGTTAGTTTGAGTCAGAACATTTTCAAAAATGAAAGTATTGGATTTAGTATTCAACAACCAGAAAAATGGATAAAAGCAAAAGAAGGTCAAACCATTGATAATTTAAAAAGCAACATAAAATTAGATGAGAAAGTTGTTGCGAAATTATTAGAGCAAAATAAGGGAACAATTCAAGTTGTTACTTATTTCAAATATCGAATCGAAACAACAGCTGGAATTATACCCACTATAAAAGTCAACTTAAGAAGTAATCCACATAAGAATTTTGTTGATTTTAGAAAAAGTATTGAAGAAAGTTTCATTGGTATAAAAAAAGTTTTTACTGATTTCAAATACATTAGTGCCCCTACCGAAAGCATTGTTGATGACAAAAAATGTATTACTGCAACATGTATTTACACTCTAACAGGCAAAGGAGGTAGTGAAAAAGTCAAGATTATTGTGTATGCTATTCCTGTAAAAAACCAATTTTATCAAGTTACATTAATGGACACTGAAGATGACAACAACACAGAGTTGTTTCAAAAAATTGTTAATACAATAGTGATTAAATAATAATAAACTGCAATGGATAATCTTCTCTACCCATATTATTCCATTAAACTATGGCTTGATTCGGTTATTTTTTTGATTATTGCCTTTTCTCTGATTTTATTAACTTTATTTAATAGCAATCAGCCTTTTGGAATTATTTTAGCTTTTTTCTTAATTATTTTAACAAAATATCCCATACAGAAAACAATTAAAAATTTATATCGAAGCTTAAAAAATCAACCCGCAATTGAACTGACTGAAGCATATTTCTTCGATCACATAAATAACATTAAAATTTATTGGCACAATATTGACAAATTAAGTGTAATTTCAATTAGAGGAAATACCTATGTAAATTTTATTCTCAAAGATAATAATGAATATGCCAAACAGTTAAATGGATTTCTTCCAAAAATTTTATTTAAACTCCCTGATCCTGAAGAAATCGCTACAAAAACTGAGATAAGCTTAGTTAAAGGAAGAAAGGAAGATATTTACAATTCTATTTGTAAATTTCGAGAAGCTAAGAAACTATAATTTCTAAACCATTAATTCCACCAACCCGCATGAGGGATAGCAGTGGAAATCCTTTTTGTTTTTTCTTTAAAAACAAAAAGATTACAACGGATAGCCCGACCCGCTTTTTCTGCGGGGACATGCCCAGAAAAAAACCTTAGATCAAATCATATGAACTAAGGTTTGTTTTTTTATTTTGATTGTGGAGTTCCTTATGTGATTTCTCCTTCGTCGAAATGACAAAATTGAGAATATTACATCATATCAATATACCTATCATGATATCCTAATAAGTATAAAACACCGTCAAGTCCTAAACTTGAGATAGAATTTGAGGCACTTTCTTTTACTTTTGGTTTAGCGTGGAAAGCGATTCCAAGACCGGCAAGGTTTATCATTGGCAAATCGTTTGCTCCGTCTCCAACTGCAATGGTCTGGTTGATATGGATTCCTTCTTTTTCTGCAATGGCGGTCAGGTATTCTGCTTTCTTTAAACCGTCTACGATATCACCTATATATTTACCGGTTAATTTACCATCTTTAATTTCTAACTGATTGGCGTGAACGTAATCGATTCCTAATTCTTTTTGGAGGTATTCCCCAAAATACGTGAATCCTCCAGACAGAATTGCCGTTTTATAACCATAATATTTTAACGCTTTCATCAAACGATGTGCTCCTTTTGTAATAGGCAGATTTTCGGCCACTTTTTGCAAAACGTCTTCGCTTAAACCTTCCAGTAAAGCCATACGTTTTTTGAAACTTTCGTTAAAATCAATTTCGCCATTCATGGCAGATTCTGTAATGGCTCTTACCTGCTCTCCTACTCCGTTTAGTTCTGCCAGCTCGTCAATAACTTCAGTTTGAATTAAAGTCGAGTCCATATCAAAGCAAACCAAACGTCTGTTTCGTCTGTAGATATTGTCTTCCTGAAACGAAATATCAACATCCAGTGTTCTGGAAATTGCCATAAAGTTGGCTGTCATTTCAATCTTGTTTACAATTTCTCCTGTAACGGATAATTGGATGCAGGAACGCGGATATTCTTCTTTTTCTACAACAGATGTTCTGCCTGTCAATCTGATAATAGAATTGATGTTCAGGTTTTGATCTGTCATTATTTTAGTCACGGCTGCTAATTGTACGGCCGTTAATTTTTCTCCTAAAATATTGATAATATAACGCTGATTGGATTGCGATTTTACCCAGGTTTCATAATCTTCGACAGAAATCGGAATAAATTTAACTTTTACTTCGAGTTCATAAGCCTTAAACAAAAGGTCTTTTAAAACAGGTCCGGAACTGGAGCCAGCTTCGATTTCGAATAAAATCCCTAAAGATAATGTATCATGAATATCGGCCTGACCTATGTCTAAAATAACCGCATCATAAGCTGCTAATACTGTGGTTAAACCTGCTGTAACACCCGGTTTGTCGTGTCCTGAAACTTTTAATAAAATAATTTCCTTATCGTCTTTTGCCATTTTATCCTTGTTGATTTAAGAAGCGACAAAAATCGGTAATCTATTGCTGATATAAAAGTATATTGTTTGTTTTTTATAACGAAAAAGCACAAATCAATGTGCTTTTTCAGGTTATTTAACAATTATGTTCAGGTATTGAAATTACCTAACTTTTATCATCTTCCTCACATTCGGCCAGATCTATCATCCAGTTTACACCAAATTTATCTTTAAGCATCCCGAAGTAAGAACTCCAAAAAGTTTTCTGCATTGGCATATCCACTCTTCCGCCATCTGTGAGTCCGTTGAAGATTTTGTCTGCGTCTTCTGTACTTTCTGCGCTGATCGAAATTGAAAAATTATCACCAAAACCTACATCTCCAAATTTCGGATGACTATCACTTCCCATTAGAACACTGTTGCCAATTGGAAGCGAAACGTGCATAATGCGATTTGAATCTTCTTCTGAAAGTGCTTCATCACCGTCTTCCGGAGGAGCATCTTTAAATTTTCCGATATATTGAAATTCGCCTCCAAAAACGGATCTGTAAAACTGAAATGCCTCTTCGCAATTTCCGTTAAATATTAAATAAGTATTTATTGCTTTTGCCATGATATTTTTTATTTTTTATTAATATTCTTTATTGTTATTGCAATTGATATTGATTTTTGCAATTCTCATTTGTATTCTATTTCTCAGAAAGTTCCTTAACTGATTCTAATCCCTTTGGAAAAGCTTCTTTAAAATAATCTATATGTTTTTCAATTACATCAACATACGAAACCAGATCTGTAAATTCACCATCGGGAATCAATCGATAGGTTTCCATGTAACCGCTCCATTTTTCGGTTTCTTCGTTAAGAGGCTGTTCCTTAAAGTCTTTTATTTCTCCAATATGCTTAAAAGCCATATATTCATTTGGAACCTTCTTTTCGATTATACTGTTCATTCCTTCTCCGCCCGGTGACATGAAGTGTATTTTGTCACCTTCGTTCCAATCACTTACTGCGTACGAACCTTCGCAAAAGGAGTTTGTCCATTTTCTATACGTTTCGTCATCCCATAAAACTGACCAGATTTTTTCCGGTATAGCTTTGATTCTGATTTTAAATTCTAATGTTTCCATAATTAAGATAATTTACTAAAATCCATAAATAAGACATTCCAACGATGGCCGTCTAAATCTGCGAAACCAAAACCGTACATCCAGCCCTGACTTTCTGCCGGAGCTGCAAAAACAGTTCCTCCGGCATCCTGTACTTTTTGGGCAAGTTCATCTACTTCTTCCCTGCTCTCAGCATCAATCGAAATCAAAACTTCAGAACTTGAATTAGTATCTGCAATACTGTTTTGTGAAAAACCCGCAAACACCGATTCTTCAAAAAGCATCACTACAAAATGTCTTTCACCTACAACCATACAGGTAGAGTTTGGTGTATCATGCTGTTCATTGAACGAAAAACCTATCTTCCAGAAAAAATCTTTTGCTTTTGCTATATCCTTTACAGGAAGATTCAGCCATATTTGTTTTGTCATTTTTTTTGAATTTTGTTGGTTAGATATTTATTTTTTTTCTTTTAAGTTGTATAATCGATATAAGTTAATTTGAGTGTTATAATCTTTGAACCTTTCTATCCTGAGCTTTGAATCTAATTAGATTCAGTGTAATTTTTAAAATTATCCAGGATTGCCTGCCACCCTGCGCGCTGCATTTCTTCCGGGTTTTGTGTTTCCGGATCAAAACTTTCAGTTATTTCAACTCCCCCTGATATTTCTTTAAAAGTAATTTCGACCTTTCTTCCGTCTGCCATCACATATTCCAGGGCTTCGTTTGGTTTTACAAGTGTAAATTCACCTTCAAAATCAAAACTCATACTGCCATCTTTTGCAGCCATAGTCGATTTGAATTTTCCTCCCGTTCTCAAATCATTTTCTGCATAGGGAGTGTGCCAATCCGGAGATGCAAAACTCCATTTTGTAATGTGTTCCGGTTTGTTCCAAAATTCCCAAACTTTGTCTATCGAGGCTTTTACTGTAGTATTGATTGTAATCATTATTTTAGTTTTTATATTTCTGTTCTTAACTCGCTTCGACGTAGGCTTTAAAATTATCAATTACAGCCTGACACCATTGCCTTTGCATACTTTCTGAAATTTGTTTTTCAGGTTCAAATATTTCTGTAATTTTTACTTTTCCATCAATTTCATCAAAATACACACTTCCGGCTCTGTCATCAAAAAGTTTGTATTCAATTAAAGATAAGGATTTTAGATTAGTATAAAGCCCTTCAAAATCAAATTCTTCGCTTCCGTCTTTTGCTTTCATGACATATTTGAATTTACCGCCAACCTTTAAATCATTGTCTGCAACTGGTGTATGCCAGTCTGGCGAAGGAGAATTCCATTTCACAATATGTTCAGGCAACGTCCAGAATTGCCAAACTTTTTCAAGTGGTGCATCAATTAAATTTTGAGCGGTAATCATACGTTTTCATTTGTTGGAATCTGACTTTCATCCATAAAGAAAACCTCCCAGTGATGCCCGTCCGGATCCAGAAACATCTTCTGGTACATCCAGCCGTAATCTTTTGTATCCATATATTCTGCGCCTCCGGCTTTAACTACATTTTCAATTATTTCATCAACTTTTTCTCTGCTTTCAACAGATATTGCAATTATCACTTCGCTGGTCGTATTGGCATCACTAACTTCCTTGTTCGTAAATGTTTTATAAAACTCTTCCTCTAAAAACATCACATTTATGTTTTCGCCAATTATCAAACAAGTACCTTTTTCATTAGTAAATAGTGGATTAAATAAAAAACCAAGCTGAGTAAAGAATTCAACGGAACGATTTAAATCTTTTACAGGAAGATTCAGAAAAATTTTTGTGCTCATCTTTATAAAATTTCAAATTAGATATAAACAAATTTAAAATATCAAAACCAGCTTTTTACTACAATAAAAGCCATCTTTAGGGTCATTTAAGACAAAATGTATATCTTCGTAAAACTCTAAAACTAAAATCATGAGCAGGAAAGTAGGTTTAATTTTGGGGCATGACTACAAATTGTTAAGCGTAGCTGCCATTCTGGAAGTCTTCGAAACAGCCAATAAATTACATGAGGAAACCGACAAACCTTTTGAGTTTATGGTGTTTCAATCGGATGAACAAATCGATGAAAAAAAATTATTTGGTTATGAAGTGAATTCAATTGAGGATGCAGATAAAAATTTAGAACTCATTTTAATTCCAGCTTTTACCACCGATAATATGAGTGAAATGATTGCCAAGAATCGCAAATTTATTCCGTGGCTGCAAAAACAGCATCAGGCAGGGGCCGAACTGGCAAGCTTTTGCACCGGAGCATTTTTGTTTGCTGCTTCCGGATTGCTCAACGAAAAACTGGCTACTACGCATGTCGATGCCTGCAGCGCATTTACCAAAGCTTTTCCGCTTGTGAAATTAAAACCAGAGGAAACCCTGACCGCAGACGGAAGTTTGTATACCAGTGGCGGATCAACCTCAACCTTTCATTTATTGATTCTTCTGATTCAGAAATACTGCGGAAACGAAATCGCAGTTCAGATTGCCAAAATCTTCTCTATTGATTTAAACCGATACAAACAAAGCTATTTCAGCACTTTCAGACCCAATCATTTGCACAATGACAGTCTGGTTGCCCGGTTACAACAAAAAATTGAAAGTGAATACAGTACAATCGAAACTTTAGAAGAAATCACCAAAGATATTCCGACAAGTACCCGCAACATGACACGCCGTTTCAAACAAGTGACAGGCATTCCACCTATCGAATATCTGCAAAATATAAGAGTGGAGAGTTCCAAGAAATATCTCGAACAAACCCAGCTTTCGATTTCTGAAATTATCGAAAAAACAGGTTACAACGATCCAAAAGCGTTTAGAAAAGTATTTTACAAAATGGTCGGTATGAAACCTATTGAATATCGGGAGAAATTCAGGGTTCAGTAATTTCAGGAGCAGAAATTATCATTTTCAGAAGAACTCCTGTCCTGCTCTCCGCTATATCTTTTGTTGCGAACCCCGCAACAACAGGATGCCGCTTCGATCAGGGCTAAACCAGAAGTTTTGTTTTTCATAACAGGAAACAATTATGACTTAATAATCCACATTAAAACCTTCTTATCGGTTTTCAAAAGTTCGTCAATTTCTTTCATGCTTTCGTTTGAAACTGCCGGACATCCCCAGCCTTCAGGAGTTCCTTCGGGATAAACTTCATCAGTCGGAATCGCTTCCCAGGAATGTAAAACGATGGCACGGCTTGCTGCATTTGAATTCGATTTCTCTTTTCCCTTTAAAATATAATTAACCTTAATTCCCCACTGGCTTACGCCTCGGTCTAAAATTACATATTTCCCAAGAGAAGAGCAATGTGAATCGAATTCATTACTGATGACTGGATTTTCTTTAGATTCTGTTCCACTCCAACGATTCTCACCGCAACCATGACTTACCATATAAGATTTCGAAACTGCATTTTTCCTGAAATCATACACAAAAAATCTTTTTAAACCTGAATGAACTCCTAAATCAATCAATATAAATTGATTATGATTCAGATTATTGCTTTTACAATATTGCTGAGCTTCTTTGTAGTAGCCACTATAATTAATTGCATTATGAGGTTTTTCAGTACCTGCAATTTCTTGTTTAAATTCATTTTTAGAAAAAGTCGTTTCTTTTACTTCTTTCTTATTACAAGAAAAAAGTAGGACCAGGCAAACTATAAAAATTATTTTTTTCATTGATCCAATTTACACAAAAAAACAAACGAAAACAGAAACAAAAAAAGTATAAAAAAACCTGTTCAAAATGAACAGGTTTTAGAAAAATATTATTTGAAAAATTACGAAGCAATTTCCATACGCTTCAATAAATTTTTACTCAATGTATGTTCTGCATAATCTTTATCGATTGATAGAACCTTATCATCAGAACTTGGCAATTCGTACATAGCATCTGTTAAAATTGCTTCGCATAACGAACGTAATCCACGGGCACCTAATTTGTATTCTAAAGCTTTGTCTACAATAAAATCTAAAGCTTCATCAGTAATACTGAATTCTACTTCATCCATTAAAAACAGCTTCTGATATTGTTTTACCAATGCATTTTTAGGCTGTGTCAAAATCGCACGCAAAGTTTCTCTGTCTAAAGGATCCATGTGGGTTAAAACCGGCAAACGACCAATAATCTCCGGAATCAAACCAAAGTCTTTAATATCTTTTGGAATGATATATTGCAACAAATTGTCTTTGTCAATATTATCAACATTTTTAGAAGTTGAATATCCAACTGCCTGACGGTTTAAACGTTTAGAAATAATACGGTCAACTCCATCAAAAGCACCTCCTGCAATAAAAAGAATGTTTTGTGTATTTACCTCAACAAATTTCTGGTCCGGATGTTTACGACCCCCTTTTGGCGGTACGTTTACAACTGTTCCTTCTAATAATTTCAATAAAGCCTGTTGAACTCCTTCACCGGAAACGTCACGTGTTATGGATGGATTATCGCTCTTACGGGCAATTTTATCAATTTCATCAATAAAAACGATTCCTCTTTCTGCTTTGGTTACATCATAATCAGCAGCCTGTAACAGACGAGTCAGAATACTTTCGACATCTTCACCAACATAACCGGCTTCTGTAAGAACGGTTGCATCAACAATTGCTAAAGGAACGTCTAACATTTTTGCAATGGTTTTAGCTACCAATGTTTTTCCGGTCCCGGTTTGACCCACCATAATGATGTTGCTTTTTTCAATCTCTACTTCATCGTCTAACTGTTGTTGCATTAAACGTTTATAGTGATTGTAAACCGCAACTGACATTACTTTTTTAGTCTGGTCCTGACCAATTACATATTGATCAAGGAAAGCCCTGATTTCTTTTGGTTTCTTTAAAATTAAATCACCAACCAGTTTTGCGCTTCCACTTGATTTTAATTCTTCAAGTACAATTCCGTGTGCCTGTTCAATACATTTATCGCAAATATGTGCATTGATTCCAGCTATTAATAAATTAGTTTCTGGCTTTTTTCTTCCACAAAACGAACATTCTAATACTACTTTTGCCATTCTTTATTTAAGTTACTAAGCTGCAAAGATACTAAGTTTCTAAGTTTTTTTAAATTAAAACTTTAAAACTTAATTCCTTACAGCTTAATATTTTATTTTATTTCAAATATTTAAATTACAAAGAACACTTAAAAACTTAGTGCCTTAATAACTTTGACGCTAGAAAAATTATCCTCTTCTTAATACTTCATCAATCATTCCGTATTCTTTTGCTTCGTCCGCTTTCATCCAGTAATCGCGCTCACTGTCTTTGTGTACTCTTTCAAAAGATTGTCCTGAATGTTGAGAGATGATGTTGTATAATTCATCTTTTAGTTTCAGCATTTCGCGTAAGTTGATTTCCATATCTGTTGCAACTCCCTGAGCTCCTCCTGATGGCTGGTGAATCATTACTCTTGAATGTGGCAGAGCCGAACGTTTTCCTGCTGCTCCTGCACATAATAAAACGGCTCCCATAGAAGCTGCCATTCCTGTACAAATTGTAGCAACGTCTGGTTTGATGTACTGCATAGTGTCATAAATTCCTAATCCTGCGTAAACACTTCCTCCTGGGGAATTTAGATAAATCTGAATGTCTTTTGAAGCATCAGCACTTTCTAAGAAAAGTAATTGCGCCTGAACGATATTAGCGATCTGATCATCGATACCTGTTCCTAAAAAGATAATTCTGTCCATCATTAATCTTGAAAACACATCTAATTGAGAAACGTTCAACTGACGTTCTTCAATAATATATGGAGTCATATTGGTTGGGTTCATTGCCGCTACGATTTTGTCATAGTACATGGCGTTTACTCCCTGGTGCTTTGTAGCAAATTTTTTGAATTCTTTACCGTAGTTCATATTGTAAGTGTTCTAAGTTTTACGTTAATCTGTTATTTTTATTTTATCAAAGGTCGTACCTTAATTACTGATGTGTCAATTTGTCTTATTTAGCCCAGATAGCAGTGAAAAGCTTTTTGAAATGGGAACTATTTTTTGTTGGTAAAAAAAAGCGACCGGCGGAAGCTCTTTTTTTTAACTTACAAAAAAAGGCAGCAATGAAAAAACTTGTAACGGATAGCTGGATTAGCTTCTGAAAAGTAATAAAAAATAAATTGAAACCCATATCAAAAAAATATTTTCTTTAGCTGAAATAAAAAAACAGAAGAGCGTCAGGGAAAATTATCCGTGACGCTCCTTTTATATGCTTAATTTTCAGAAATTATTCTCCGTAAGACGCAGCAATAAATTCATCATAAGTTACCTCTTTAGTTGTTGGATTTGCTTTTTCTTTGAACAAATCTAACAATTTAGCCGCTACAACCTGCTCAGAAAGTCTTTTTACTTCTTCCTGGTTAGATAAAACTCTTGCCACAATTCCTTCTACTTCTTCGTTAGTTGGATTAGTTTGACCAAATTGAGCCATTTGCTGTCTGATTGCGTTTGATGTAAAAGCTTTCAAATCTTCAAAAGTGATTTGGATATTGCTTTGAGCCATTGCTTTTCCTTCGATCAACTGGAAACGTAAACCTTTTTCAGATCTTGCGTATTCTACTTCAGCTTCTTCTGCAGAAAGTTTTTTCTCTCCAACAGTCTGTAACCATTTTTTAAGGAACTCAGCAGGTAAGTCGAATTTTGTGTTTTCGATTAAGAAATCCTGAACATCCAATAATAATTTTTGGTCAGCCTGCTGTGCGAATTGTGCTTCGGCATCTTCTTTAATTTTAGCTTTCAAATCTTCAAGAGAAGCTACTTTCCCTTCACCAAAAAGTTTATCAAATAACTCCTGGTTTAATTCCGCAGGTTCAGAAACATTGATTGCTTCAATTGTAAAAGCTACATCAACTGCTAAATCATGTACATTATCGTGAGGAACTTTTAAGTAATCCATTAATTGGTGATCGTCTTCAAATAAACCTTTGGTGTTTACAGTAACTACATCACCCACTTCTTTACCTATAAATAAATCAGCTGTCTTTTTATCTTTGAAAACTGACAATGACAAAGTTGTTTTGTTTTCGATTCCGTTTTCTGTGTTTGCGAAAGTTCCTGTAACATCAGAATCAGCCGTAACTTTTTCAACAGGGTTTGCTTTTCCAAATTGTTTCTGGATGCGCTCCACTTGTCCATCGATTAATTTATCATCTGCGGTAACGATGTATTTTACGATATCATTTTTTGCTTCAAGATCAATTTCGAAGTTTGGCACTAAACCAATTTCGTATTCGAAAGTTAATTCTTCAGCATCCCAGTCAAAGTTTTCGTTTACTTTTGGAAGCGGAGTTCCTAAAAGGTTTAATCTTTCAGATTGAATATAACGCTCCAAAGCCAAATCAACTACTTTTTTGATCTCTTCCTGCTTAATAGCTTTTCCGTATTGTTTTTCAACAAGATCTTTAGGAACCTGTCCTTTTCTGAACCCTTTAACCTGCGCCAAAGGCATTTTTTCGTTAATTCTTTTTGCTACCTGACCTTTATAATCCATGTGAACAACATTCATCACAATGGTCTCGTTTACAGCGTCTATTGCTACTCTTTTAATATCCATCTTCTTCTTTAATTTACGTAATAAAATTGGGTTGCAAAATTATAAAATTTTTGCAACCCAGCCAAGTTTTTAATGTATTGTATTTGAAGCGTTTTAGAACACTTCTTATTTTATTTTTTATCGTCTCCTAATATTTTATAAGTGATCGATTGAAGTATAGACAAAATCACACTGAAAATTAATGCCGTTAAAAACGAGTCGACAGCAAAACCTCCGACAATTTTTGTGCATAGCAAAATAATAAGTGCATTGATAACAAGCAAAAACAAACCTAATGTAATAACGGTAACCGGTAATGTTAGTACCACTAAAATAGGTTTAATAAACAGGTTTAATAATCCTAAAACTATTGCTACAATTATGGCTGTACCAAAACTGGCAACATGTACGCCAGACAAAAGATTAGACAGCAACAAAACCAAAGCAGCAGTAACAAGGAGTCTAAGTAATAATTTCATGGTTTAGCTTTTTAAAATTTTTAATAAAAGTACTATTTTTTTATCCGAAATTAAGATTTCAAAAATGCATTAGTCAACTCAAAAAACATTTTCGGATTTTCGGCATGAAGCCAGTGTCCGGCATTTGGTATTGTTTCTAATTTTAAATCCGGAAAATGTTTTTGAATATCTTCAATATCAGAGTCAGGAATGTACCCCGATTCTCCTCCCCGAATAAATAAAGTTGGTTTGCTAAATGTTAAATCGTCTGACAAAGGTTTTCCGATAGCATCCAGATTGTTATTAAAAACTTCCAGATTGAATCTAAAAGCTAATTGTCCCGGCTCTTTCCAATATAGATTTTTTAACAAAAACTGGCGCGTTCCAAAATCAGACACATATTTCGCTACAATTGCTTCTACATCATTTCGGCTTGGTTTTACAGAAAAATCAACTGCATTTAATCCTGCCAGAATATCCTGATGATGCTGTTTGTAAAACTTCGGACCAATATCTGCTACAATTAATTTATCAACTAAATCCGAATGTGTAGTCGCAAAAAGCATCGCTACTTTGCCGCCCATTGAATGTCCAAGAATATCAATTTTTGTCAATTGATTTGCGTGACAGTATTCAAACACATCCTGAACCATCGCTTCATAACTCCATTCATCTGAATGAAAACTACGGCCGTGATTTCGTAAATCTAAAATATGAACCTGGAATCCGGCTTCTACATATTGTCCCGCAAGGGTTTTCCAGTTATCTGACATGCCCAGAAATCCATGCATAATAACGAATGGTTTTCCTTCTCCTTCTATTTTTGAGTATAACATTTTATATTTTTTTGCTTATTGCAAAGATAAAAAACTTATTTACCAATATAATTACTCATATTTCATAAAAAATATTTATACAAAAAAGTTTACATTTTAAAGCATTATCAACAATGTATACAATTCAAAATTGTATATTCGCACTTTAAAAAAATTAATTAAAAAACCCATTATGATTAAAAAATTATTTTTATTTTCAGTAATTATTTCTCAGTTAACGATTTCATGTTCCAGTGATGACAATTCTTCATCAGGAGATAATGTAAATGCAGAAATTGAAAAAATCCTTAAACAACCTTATTCAAACCTTACTCCTGCTGAGCAAAAGCTAAAATTAGAAGCAGAGTCAAATGAATTACTGGTTCAGTTAGAAAAATCAAAAAGTACAGGTGCTACTGACGCTCTTGAAAACCTTGAAAGACTATTAGACATTAATTCGATTGACCTTTTTAATGGAAAAAACAACAATGAAGTAGAAGATATTTTGAAAGTTTCAGGAGCTTATGGCATATACACATGGAACAGCAGTCAAAACAAATGGGTTAAAACCGCTTCAACTTCAGAGTTAAAATTTGTCTTTCCTGCAAAAGAATCTCAAACAACTAATAATGCAAACCTTTCTGTTAAAAGTGTTTCTTCTGACATCAAAATTGAGATTGAAGATACTTATGACTGGGAAACCGGAGAAATTGTAAATGATTCATTTTATTTACCAAAATCTGCTGATGCAACCTTATCAATCGATGGTTCTCAGGTAGCGACTATTGCTACAAGCACTAAGTATTCAAAAGAACAAACACCAGAAGAATATAGCTACAAATTAACTTTTAACGGAGGTTACGCCTGGGAAATGGGTGGAAAAACAGCAAGTAAAAGCACTTCATCCAATGCATCTCTAAGCTATAATGATAAAAATATAATCAAATTTAATGCAGGTACAACTGCTGACATTAGCTCCTTAATTACAGATTCTGAATTAGCTGAATACAAAGGCAAAGCAAATGGTTTGGTGCAAATCATGGAAAATTTTGTCGTAGTGAGTGAAACTGATATTGAAAATTCAGTAATTGACGAGGACAAATTAGATGACATCCCTTTTCCTTTTGATTTTGGAAGTAAAAATTATTACACTGACAGAACCGCATATAATTTAAAATATTCTCAGGCCGTTGCTGCTAATTTTAACAAAAACACAAAAGCAATTTTGGCATCGAAAAAAGACGGAACTAAAATAGCTGACGTTATAATGCGCTCTGAAGAAAGCGGAACTTACTTCCCTTACGAAACATGGGTTGTAGTGGCAAATCATCCTAAAGGAGGGTATTGGGAAAATGACTATAATTCGAAAGTTGTAATTAAAGAATACACAGAAGTTTTATATTTAAAATTCAAAGACAACACAGAAGTTGCCATGAGTGTATATTTCTCAGAAGGATTTGATAATCTTAATACAAAATTCCTTGATTTTTTTAATTCTTTTAATAATTAAAATCTCAGTAACTATTTTAAAGCCGATTTGAAACTATTCAAATCGGCTTTATTTTTTGGGAGGTGTTCTGACGGTTATAGTACTTTGTCCATATCCTGACCAAATACCAATTCCTCCTTTAATATTTGATTTCAAGCTTGTGTTTGATGGGTAAATTGGATTTTTACTATTAACAATTTCGTTTTGCCAGCTATTCCAAAAATCTAAAGCTTCCTTGTTTTGAGTCCTTAATTTTACATAAATCAAATCCCCATCAGTAAAATACGGGATAAATGTTGTTTTGGGAAAAAGCAAAACACCTCTGTTTATCTGTACTGAAACTGAAGATGCTGAAAAATTCTTATCATCTAAATTACCATATAACGAAGGCACAAAAATGGGTTCTTCCTGATCAATTTTTGTAGCAATCTGATAATAGTTTTTTTCACCTGCCGGATCTTCAAATTTTACAATAACATATCCGGTCGTGTCAGTCTGATTCCTTTTGACATACTCTGCACTTTTAATATCAACACTTTTAGGGATTGACGTTACAGCTTCGACTACTCTGTTTAAATATTCTATTTTTAAAGAATATATTTTTCCTGCTTCTCCTTTTAGGGTTGTTCCGTAGTACACAAAAGGTGGTACTCTGTTTTTATCATTTTTAACTCTCAAAACCTCTGAAGACTCTCCATCTGAAATAGTAATTTTTGCAGACCTAATGACATGATTCAGAACATTCGTCGAATCAATAACATCTGTTACCGGAATACTGCTGGACAATAAAACGTTTGCAAAATCATCTTGTTCAATCCACCCTTCTACTACAATTTTCGATTCAAGAATGGTTTGTTCACTAAAATCATTTGAACAGCTCGCAAGCATTATAACAAAAAGAAATACAACATATTTTTTCATGTACTAAAATTTAAATCTCCAACTGATAGAAGGCAGAATTCGATACAAGACTTTTTTGTCCTGAGTAACAATTACTTTATCTTCATTTTCGTTTGCCTCTACATCTAAAACCACATAAATTGGATTATCAATATTAAAGGTATTGTAAATGGAAAAATTTAATGCACTTTCTTTTTTAGCATTTTTAAAGAAATAATAGTTTGCAGAAAGATCCGTTCTAATGTAATTTGGCATTTGCGCATTATTATATTCAGAATATTCCTTGACAGGGTTGTTGTTGATAAAATACCACGAAGTGGGCATTGTAAATCGGTTTCCCGAACTGAATATCTGGGTTATTCCAAAATCCCACTTTGGATTTAAATCATAAATTCCAACTATTGAAAGGTTATGTCGTCTGTCATATTTTGCGAAATACGTTTTACCGTTATTAAGTTCGTCAAAATTCCGATTAGACCAGCTTAAAGTATAACTGATCCATCCATTAAATTTTCCGTTCTTCTTTTTCAGCATTATTTCAAAACCGTATGCCTTTCCTTTTCCAACCAGTAAATCATTTTTTAAAGTTGTTGTTTCATTAAACTGCGTTATTCCGTATGGATATTCCAATAAATTTTTCATTGAACGATAAAATGTTCCAAAAGATGAAGAAAAAATTCTTGAGATATTTTGATTGGATCCAATAGAGAATTCATGAGATGATTGTGGCTTAATTCCATCTGAACTTGAAATCCAAAAATCTGTAGGAATCCCTACACTTGAAGTTGTTATCAAACTTAAATATTGATACTGCCTATTATAAGAGGCATAAAAAGAATATTTCTCATCAGTATAATAATTCAACACAACACGTGGCTGGAAATGCAGATATGAATCATTTGATCCCGAAGTATAATAATTAATCCTTATCCCGACATCAGCAGCTAACTTTTCCGATAATTTAGGTTTGAAAGTAGTAAAAACGGCAAGTTCATTAGCATTTATTCTATTTTCAGTGTTATTATCTGTCGTTGTCAAATTTTCTACGTTGATTTTTTGAGGCTGTAAGGTATGGTAAACATAAGTCATCCCTGACTCAAAAGGAATATTTTTAACAAAAAACTGAATTGAATTTGTAAATCCAAAATCCTGTATATTTGATGACACACCCATCTCAATAGTCGCCTGATTCATTCTCAAATCATTAATATAACTACTAAAATAAAGAGCATTTGACATGCTCAGTTTTGGTGAAAACGTCGTGGTTAAAGAAGGAGAAATCGTAAAATTACTCCATTTTAAACTGGTCTGAAGAGCTAGTTCTTCATCTGTAATTCTTAACTGATCCCCACTAACAAAAACATCTACTGCAAATAAATTGGATTTCGAAACCTGAGACACAAAAGTAAGATTACCATCAGAAAATCCATATTTCATCTCCTGAACATCACTGTTTTTAGAATTTAACAATGGTGCAACAACTTCATCAATATAGGTTTTTCGTCCTGAAACATAAAATCCGGTCTTTTGGTTAAGAGGAACCGAAACACTTAATTGAGAAGCCAAAATGCCAACATTTCCCTGAATACCAAACTTCGATGGATTTTTTTTATTAGAATTTAAAAGTGTTGTTGAACTTAATCGACCGCCATATTTTGCATTAGAACTTGATTTATCAAATTCAACATCTTTAACATGGTCTGCGTTATAAAAAGGAAATATCCCCAATAAATGTGACATTCCATAGACAGGAGTTCCATTATATAAAATAGCATTATGCCCGGGATCACTGCCCCTGACATAAAAATAACCATTTGCATCACCGGAATTTTGTACTCCTGGAGTTAACTGTAAAATTTTTATAACATCAGTAGTCCCTAACATTGTAGGTACAGAAGACAAATCTTTTAAATTGATTGACAACTTGCCACCTGATAAGTCTTTTATTCCTTTTTTTTTATCATTTGAAATAATCACTTCTTTTAATCGGGAAATATCACTTTCCAATATAACCGATAATAAAGTATCTCTTACAACATTAAACTGAATTGTTTTTAATGCAAAGTACGGATGATGAATATCTATAATTAAATTCCCAAAAGGAATATTTTCTGCAAAATTCCCAGTAGAATCTGTAATAGTCTCATATAGATGATTACCGGTTTTAAAGGAAATATTTACTCCGGCTAAGTTTTCTTTTTCAGAAGATTTTACATTTCCTGTTATTCTCACATTAGATTGAGCTATAACTTTGGAAAAACATAACAAAAAAAAGAGAATAGTAGATTTCAATACTTTATTTTAATGAGAAAAGTGCGAAAATAAACAATTATAACCAAATCCATCAGGTTATAATTGTTTTAATTTGAATGCTATTTGAGTTTATTCAAATACATATTAACCACATTATCCAAACCAAGATAAAGTGCTTCTGAAATTAATGCGTGACCAATAGAAACTTCTAATAATCCCGGGATATTTTGCTTAAAAAACTGAATGTTCTCCAAGCTTAAATCGTGTCCGGCGTTGATTCCTAAACCTAATTCATTTGCTAATTCAGCAGCTTTCACGTAAGGATCGATTCCGTTTTTATTTCCTAAATCGTATTGATGAGCAAAAGCTTCCGTATATAATTCAATTCTGTCTGTTCCTGTTTTTTTAGCACCTTCAATCATTTCCAAAACCGGATCAACAAAAATTGAAGTTCTGATTCCGTTTTTTTGAAATTCCTGAATAACTTCCGTTAAATAAGCTTGATTTTTAATCGTATCCCAACCAGCAGAAGAGGTTATTGCACCAATTGCATCCGGAACCAGCGTAACCTGATCAGGCTTACATTCTAAAACCAAATCAATAAAATTATGCTGCGGATTTCCCTCAATATTATATTCCGTAGTAACAATTGCTTTTAAATCACGTGCATCCTGATAACGAATATGTCGTTCGTCAGGACGTGGATGAATCGTGATTCCCTGACCTCCAAATTTTTGAATATCAGTTGCAACTTTTAATAAATCAGGAACATTTCCTCCGCGTGCATTACGCAAAGTTGCTATTTTATTGATATTTACACTTAATTTTGTCATATAAATAGATTATTAATTCTGGTAACATTATATTTGTAATGGCAAAAATACAAACTAAAACGTAGCGTTTTTTGCTATTTTTTGATTATTTTGCATCAAATATCATCAACCGACTTATGACAGAAATCACCAACTATATCACCAACGATTTTAGAGGAATCGACAGTCAGGAAACGATAACATCTGTTCAGGACTTTTTTGCTGATTTAAGTTTTTCTCATTTTCCTGTTTTAGAAAATGGAATTTTCATCGGAAGCATCGCCTCTGATGATGTTGAAACATTTGATACGGACAAGAAAATAATTGATTACAAATATACATTAGAACGTTTTTTTGCAAGAAAATCAATGATTTGGCTGGACGTTTTAGAAATTTTTGCTAAAAATCATACGAATGTAATTCCGGTACTTGACGAAAACAACATCTACATCGGATATTATGAAATGGAAGATATAATGAAATTTTTTCAGGAAACTCCATTTTTAAAAGAACAGGGCGGTATCATTATTGTTCAAAAAGGACTTTTAGATTATTCAATGGCTCAGGTAACCCAAATAGTAGAAAGTAATAATGGCAAAATACTCGGCTGCTTTATCTCTGAAGCTGATTTAGAAAATGTTAATATTACAGTAAAAATTGGAGTTGGCCCAATGAACGAAATCATTCAGACATTCAGAAGATACAATTACGAAATTATCTCAGAACATCAGGAAGATACCTATATTAACAGCTTAAAAGAACGTTCTGATTATTTAGACAAATACCTTAATATATAATTATAATGTGACAATTAGAAAATGAGTCAATTAGATATTGGCCCATTATCAAATTTCTCATTATCTAATTTAAAAAAATGAAAGTAGCCATTTACGGACAGTATTATCAAAACAGTACCGAACCCATTATCAAAGATATTTTTGTGTTTTTCAACAACAATAATGTCGAAATGGTCATTGAAGAAAACTTTCTGAAAATGCTATATGAGAAACAATTAATAAAAAAAGAATACAATACTTTCTCTGCAAAAACCAAACTTGATGATAGTTTTGAAATGCTGCTGAGTATTGGCGGTGACGGAACTATTTTAAGAGCTGCGAGTTTAGTTCGTAATTCCGGTGTACCAATTTTAGGAATCAATGCAGGAAGATTAGGTTTTCTGGCAACTGTCCCAAAAGAGAGCATTGATGGTTTTTTACAGTTTGTAATAGATAAAAACTACACCATCTCTGAAAGAACTTTGTTAAGCCTGACTTGTGACCCGAAAAATGATGCTATCGAAGACGATTTGAATTTTGCAATGAATGAAGTTACGGTTAGCCGAAAAGACACCACTTCGATGATCACTGTTGAAACCTATTTAAATAATGAATATCTGAATTCATATTGGGCTGATGGACTTATTCTCTCAACACCAACAGGTTCTACCGGATATTCATTAAGCTGTGGAGGACCAATATTAACTCCTGACGTAAAAAGTTTAGTAGTTACTCCTATTGCCCCTCATAATTTAAACGCCAGACCATTGGTTATACCTGATGATACCGAAATAAAACTTCGTGTTTCGGGGAGAGAAGACCAATATTTAGTATCATTGGATTCCAGAATTGCATCTATTAAAAATGAATCGGTTCTAACCATTAAAAAAACAGATTTTAAGATTAAAATGGTTGAAATTCCGGGCGAAACTTTTTTAAAAACCCTCCGAAAAAAATTGCTGTGGGGAGAAGACAAAAGGAATTAAACACTTTTATAAAATTCAACTATACGATATTAGTACTTTTTCTCGTTTTGCATATATCGAATCTTTATCAAATGTCTCAAAATCATACAATAAATTTAAAAAAAGACACATTTATCTAAAGGAACGTTGATTCGTATTGATAATTATTATATTTGCACGCAATTTTGAATTAAATGAAGAAAATTTTTAATTTATTGTTATGTTTTTTCCCCTTTATTACACTTCATGCTCAAATACATGAGATCGGTGTTTTTCTTGGGGGAAGCAACTTTGTTGGTGATGTTGGTAGTACTACTTACATAGCTCCTGAAAACTTAGCTATTGGTATTTTGTATAAATGGAATAAAAGTCCACGACATTCTTATAGATTTTCTTACACCCAATCTACCGTAACAGGCAATGATTCAAAATCTGAAGAGTCTAGCCGATACAATAGAGGTTATAGTTTTAAAAACAATATAAAAGAACTTTCTGCCGGATTAGAATTTAATTTCTTCGACTTTAATTTACATGATGAAGATCTAAAAATCACTCCCTATATATTTTCAGGAATAAATTATTTTAAATATGATGAATTATATATAGAAAACGGTATAACCAAAAAAGATAAAGGATCCGGTTCGTTTGCCATACCTATAATATTAGGAATAAAATCAAACATCAGTCGCAATTTTGTTTTAGCAGCTGAGATAGGAGCCCGATATACTTTTACAGACAATATCGATGGAAGTAACCCCGAAGATGACTCTTTCGCAGATAATCGTTTTGGTAATTTAAACAATAATGACTGGTATGTTTTTACCGGAGTAACATTAACATATACCTTTGGACAAAAACCTTGCTATTGCGCAGAATAAAATGAATTTATTAGAATCTATAGATAAGACAAATTTACCTAAACACCTTGCCATCATTATGGATGGTAATGGACGTTGGGCTAAACAACAAGGCTTTCTTCGTGCTTTTGGTCATGAAAATGGTTCGAAATCAGTTAAAGAAACGATTAAGATTTGCACCAAACTTGACATCGAATTTTTAACATTATATGCTTTTTCGACAGAAAACTGGAACCGCCCAAAATTAGAAGTTCAGGCATTGATGAAAATACTTATAAATTCATTACGAAAAGAGCTTGTAACTTTGCAGGAAAACGACATAAGACTTAATGCAATTGGAAATCTTGACAGACTGCCAAAATCAGCTCAAAAAGAGTTAATGGATGTTATCGAAAAGACAAAAAACAACACTGGTTTAACACTGACATTAGCTTTAAGTTACGGATCCAGAGAAGAGTTGGTGAACGCTGTCAGAACCATAAGTGATAAAGTTAAAAATAATATAATTTCATTAGACTCTATTGACGATTCAATTATAAATGAGCATCTTTACACGCAAAATTTACCTGATGTAGATTTATTAATACGAACAAGTGGAGAACACAGAATAAGTAATTTTCTGCTATGGCAAATCGCTTATGCAGAGTTATATTTTACTGATGTACTCTGGCCAGACTTTAAAGAACAAGATTTATATGAGGCTATCATTAGTTATCAAAAAAGAGAACGCAGATTTGGAAAAACCAGTGAACAAATTAAATAATATTTTAGTGTTACAAAAAAGAATACAAATAGTACTTACCCTACTTCTTTTGGGTAGTTTTTCTCAAATCAAAGCACAAGAAAGAATCCCTTTTGATCAGGGAAAAAAATATATTCTTGCAAAAGTTTCTGTTGTTGGTAAAATAAGCTTCAATGAACAAACCGTTGTAACATTTTCAGGCCTTCAAAAAGGGCAGGAAATCACTGTTCCGGGTGAAGAAATTAGTGGGGCAATTAAAAAATTAGGAAAGCTTGGTCTTTTTGATGAAATCGCTTTTTATGTAAATAAAGTTGAAAATGACAGCATTTATCTAGACCTAAATATAGTTGAACTTCCTAAATTAAATGAAGTAAAATTTGTTGGTATTAAAAAAAGTAAAGTAGAAGGACTTATAAAAGACAATAACCTTACAAAAAGCAAGATTGTAAACGAAAACCTAATCACTACGACAAAAAATTACATCGAAAACAAATACAAAAAAGAAGGTTTTTACAATACAAAAGTTACCATTACAACTACTCCTGATACAACTGCTGGGAATAATGTAAATATGCTTGTACGTGTTGATAAGGGAGATAAAGTAAAGATTAGCAGTATTGACTTTATTGGAAACAAACAACTTACTGACAGTCAATTGAGAAGCGCCATGAAAGACACCAAACAAAAAAATGTTTTTCGTGTCCTGAAAGCTTCGAAATTCATTCCTGAAAAATACAAAACCGATTTAGAAAAAGTTATTGCATCTTATAAAGAAAAAGGATATCGTGATGCCCGTATTATATATGACTCCGTCACCTATAATAAAGAGAAAAACATGCTTGCCATTAAAATTAATCTGGAAGAAGGAAACAAATATTACTTCGGAAATATTAAATTTTTAGGAAATACCGTTTATTCTGATCAACAGCTTAATCGTTACTTAGGAATTAAAAAGGGGGAAACATATAACGGTGTTTTACTTGAAAAAAGAATCGCAGATAAAACCAAACCGGATGGTGAAGACATTACTAACTTATATCAAAACAACGGATATTTATTTTCAAACATAAATGCTGTAGAGGTAAAAACAGCAAATGACACTATTGATTTTGAAATTAGAATTACCGAAGGACCTATTGCTTATTTCAACAAAATATCTGTAGTAGGAAATGATAAAACTAATGATCACGTTATCTACCGTGAACTGAGAACTAAGCCAGGTGAAAAGTACAGTAAAGAACTATTAGTAAGAACCATTCGTGAAATTGGACAATTAGGATTCTTCGATCCGGAAGCAATTGATCCTAAATTTAAAAATGTAGATGCTGCAGCCGGGACTGTAGATATTGAATACAATTTAGTTGAAAAAGGTTCCAGCCAGGTCGAATTACAAGGTGGATATGGCGGTGGAGGTTTCATTGGAACTTTAGGATTATCTTTCAATAACTTTTCGGCCAGAAACATGTTTAAGAAGGAAGCTTACAAACCACTACCTATGGGAGATGGACAAAAAGTATCCCTGCGTTTACAAGGAAGTACTTATTTCCAGACTTATAGCGTATCTTTCTCTGAGCCTTGGTTTGGAGGAAAAAAACCGGTACAATTTAGTTCATCTATCTCTTACAGTAAGCAGTTTAATTACAGTTATGGACGAAATGTAAACAAAGATCAAAGCTTTAATATTTTTACTGTACAAGTTGGACTTGCAAAAAGATTAACAGTACCTGATGATTATTTTGTATTATCTCAATCTGTAAGTTACCAGCATTATGATTTGAACAATTACTTTACCGGATTGTTTACTTTTGGTAATGGTGAATCGAGAAACTTAGCATATACAATTGGATTAACAAGAAGTAACAAGGGGGTTAACCCAATTTTCCCAACTTATGGTTCAGAATTTAGTGTTTCTGCAAAAGTAACTCCTCCATATTCTTTGTTTAATGGTATTAACTATAGTGATTTAGGAAATCAGAAAGAATATAAAACAAGATATTCAGGGGAAATGATTTCTGATATCAACGGAAATAAATTAGAAGATGGCGATTATTATAAACTAGGTACAAATGCTCAAGGAGAATCTGGAAGAGTTAGTGTAGGATCTGATTATACAAGTGCTGACACAGATAATGCAAAAGTCGATCAGCAAAAATATAACTGGTTAGAATATTATAAAATCAAATTTAAAGCAGACTGGTATAATAAAGTATATGGAAAATTAGTTTTAAGAACATTAACCGAATTTGGTTTCATGGGTGCTTATAATCAAGCCAGGGGTATAGTTCCTTTTGAACGTTTCTATTTAGGTGGTGATGGTATGGCCAATTACTCTATGGACGGCAGGGAAACAATTGGATTAAGAGGGTATGAAAATAATTCTTTGACTCCAATAAAAAACGGCCAACAAATTGGTGCTACGATTTATAACAAATTTTCTATGGAATTACGTTATCCTATTACACTGAAACCATCAGCATCAATATATGCTTTGACTTTTCTGGAAGCTGGTGCTGCTTATGATGGATTTAAAAACTACAATCCTTTTGACTTGTATCGTTCTGCAGGTTTTGGTTTGCGTGTATTTATGCCTGCATTTGGATTATTAGGTATTGATTTTGGTTATGGATTTGATCCTCAGACAGGTGAAACTAAAGCACATGGACAGGAAATACATTTTATTATTGGACAGCAATTTTAAAAAATATATTTGGTTAAAAATCTGAAATAAAGTTAATGTATGAGAAAACAATTTTTATTTATATTTTTAGCCTTGATTGTAGCAAATACAAGTGAGGCACAAACAAGGTCGACCAGAATTGGCTACATCGACATGGAATATATTTTAGAAAATGTTTCTGATTACAAAGAGGCCAAATCTCAGTTAGATTTAAAAGCTACTAAATGGAAGCAGGAAATCGAAACCAAAAAGTTAGAAATTAACAAATTAAAGGAAAATCTTAAAACTGAAAAGGCTCTGCTTACAAAAGAGCTTATTGAGGAAAGAGAAACTGAAATTAAGTTTCTTGAGAATGAGATGCTTGAATATCAGCAGAAACAATTTGGAGTTGATGGAAATTTGATGCATCAAAAAGCAGCTTTAGCAAAACCAATACAAGATCAGGTTTTTACTGCTGTTCAGGACATTGCCGAAGCTAAAAACTATGATTTTATTTTTGATAAATCATCTGATTTAACCATGCTTTTTTCAGCAAAAAGATTTGACATAAGTGATCAGGTTATTCGTATTCTAAACAGAACAGAAAAGAGAGAACAACTCAGTAAAAAACAATTAAAAGAACAAGAGGCCAAAGAAAATCGGGAAAATGAAATCGATGAAAATCCGGCAATGGCAGACAGACAAAAGGCATTGGATGCCAGAAAAGCAGCAAGAGAAAAGTTAGTTGCTGACAGAAAATTAGAACAAGAAGCCAAAAGAAAAGAGTACGAAGATAAAAGAAATGCCATAGCCGCTGAAAAAGCAGCCAGAAAAAATGGCACGGTTTCTGAAACTGCAAAAACAACAGAAGCTACAAAGCCTGAAACGACAGCAACACCTGTAACGGCTCCGACAACGAACCAACCTACAACCACAGCTGAGCCTTCAGTTAATAAAGCAGAAGAAAGGCAGAGACTTTACGAACAGCGTAAAAAAGAATTAGAAGAAAAAAGGAAGAAAATTTTAGAAGAAAGAGAGGCGGCTAAAAAAGCTAAAGAGGCCGAAACACAAAAATCAAATACGACCAATAATTAATTAATATTTTTAAAATGATGAAACAAATCAAAACTTTAGTAATTGCTGCAGTGCTTATTTTAACTGCAAACAATACAATGAATGCGCAGGCCAAAACAGCTCATGTTGATGTTAGCGAGATTATGTCGAAGATGCCTGCTATGCTTGATGCCCAAACTCAATTACAAAAATTAAGCGGAACATACGATGCGGAATACAAAAAAATGATTGAGGAATATCAAACAAAAATAAAAAAGTATGATGCTGAAACTACAACAGCAACTGAAGCTGTAAATGCTGAGCGTGTAAAAGAAGTTCAGGATATGCAAAAAAGAATTGGGGATTACAGAGACAATGCTCAAAAAGAGTTACAACAAAAAGAAAGTGATTTAGTAAAACCTTTAATGGAAAAAGTAAAAGCTTCTATCCAAAAAATTGGAAAAGCTAAAGGCTTCCAATATGTATTAGACGGTTCAACTCTTTTATTAGCTGATGGTCCAAACATTACTGCTGATGTTAAAAAAGATTTAGGATTCTAAAAACGGATTACTTATAAAAAATGGCTCAACATTAAGTTGAGCCATTTTTTTGTTCTATAATTTTATTTTTACACCTCCATTAATAGTAAATCCTTCTGTATGTGTCCAAATATCATCAAAGGTGGGTTTGTTATGAGGGTCATTTACTACTCTTTTATAATTACTTTGTCTTGTATCCGTAAAGTTCTCAAAATTGATAAAGAAGGCAAAATTGCTCCATAACGTTTTCTCTACCATGAAACCAAATTCCCAAAATGCTGGCGTCTTTGTTCCGTTATATAAAAACTGCTCATCTGTAAAATAGCCTTCTAATCCCATTTTAAAATTGTTCTCCTTTTCATAAATCAAAGCCAGGTTTACTTTGTTTTTGGGAAGTAAAGGTAAAAATTGATTTCCCGTTAAATACTTAGCTTTTGCGTCGGTAAAAGTATACCCTGCAAAAAGTTTAAAATCTTCATTATAAATAAATTTCAAGTTGGTCTCAAAACCCTTACTTAAAACAGGATCAGAAGCATTCATAAAGAATGAATTCACTCCATCATTTTGTAAAACCAGTGGTTTGTTGATCTCCGTAATGAAAAACATCTGATTGACTGTAAATTTCAAATCAGAAAAAAGTTCTGTCTTATAATTTACATCTGCCGTTCCACCTATGCTTTTTTCGGATTTAACATTTTGCATAGGCTGCACATTTTGATACTGAACAGATTCTGTCTGTTCAGTAAAAACAGTTGGGATTTTATATCCTAAACCCACTCCTATCCTGCTGCTCCATTGTGAATTTATTTTAAACAAAGCTGATATTTTTGGCAAAAAGAAAGTCTGATTTTTAGAAAAATTACTATTCGAATACGACACATTATCTACTCTCAGACCATTTTCTAACTTTACAGTTTCAAAAACATCCCATGTATGCTGTACATAAGCACCTGTAGTAAAAGATTTACCATTCAAAATCCCCGAATTTCTTTGCTTAAATTTGTCATAAACTAAATTTATCCCACTAATCATAGTGTATTTGGATCTGTTTATAACATATGAGGCATCCGTAAAAGAATTGGTATTTATTCCTGAAAACTCATAATCCGGAATATTGATTACTCGATCAAAAATACTGAGGCTTTGCTTCAGTTTAAAATTATTCTGGCTTTCAAATTTCTTACCTAATTCAAAAGTAGTTGTATTTCTAATAGTTTTATTTTTTTCAAAATAAACATGATTCGCATCAGCTTTGCCATCAATGACATGCATATCCCCACCTTCCATGTTCGTTTTGGTAAAACTATTTCCCAACATAAAACTCAGGTTCTCTGAAGGATAGTAAAACAATCTGGGATTTATGGTAAAATTATGCGATTTTGGAATCTCTGAAAAATCATCATTATCTACATCAAAAGCTTTTTGAAAATTAAGTAAGCCCAGAATAGAATAACCAAATTTACCTTTTCGCTGCGAAGCATACGCTCCAATATTAGTCTGGCCAATATTAGATTGATTCAGCATAAAATTGTATTCCCCTTTTTCTTTAGGTGTTTTTGATATAAAATTAATAACACCGGCGATGGCTCCTCCTCCGTACAATGTTGAAGAAGGACCTTTTATAACCTCAACTTGTTGTAAATCCAAAGGCGGAATTTCAAGAATACTCAACCCGCTTGCAAAATTTCCGAAATTAGCATAACCGTCTTTCAATAACTGTGTGTAACGCCCGTCAAGCCCCTGAACCCTGATACTTGCATTCCCACTAGTCGCAGATGTTTGCTGCACCTGTAAACCAGTACTTTCATGCAGTACCATACTTACATTGGCTGGCTTCATGTTTGCCTTTTCATCAAGTTCTTCGGCATCAATAGATTCGATTCTTGTTGGTGTGTTTTTGATTGTTCTGCTGGTTCTGGTTGACTGAACAATAACCTCATCCAATTCTTCTTCTTCACTCGATTTTAATTGAACATTTAAAATCTCACTATTCTGCTTTGGAAAAATTACATCCAATGAAAATTCCACATAACCTAAAAGGAAAAAATTAATTTTCTGCCCTCCATTTTCAATAGAATTTAACTCTAAAAAACCATTATTATCTGTTACTCCCGAAATAGTACTATTGTGAATACGAACAGAAACACCTGCTAATTTTTCCTGAGTTTCGCTATCTTTTACGATAACTTTTAAAGTGTTTTGGCTATAGGCAAACGAGCATAGAAGCATAGCCAAAATAATTATATATTTTGTCATTTTATACTAAATTAAATAAATAATAAATTACCCAAAGTGAGATACAATGGGAAAAGTGGATATTAATTTAACTTAATTTTGGAGGTTGCCAGATTCCTAAATAAATTGTTTTGTAGTTGTTATAGACATAAAAAACGGTTTGCTTTTTATTATCAGTAAAATGAGAGTTTTTTTCTTCTTTGTAAAAGTAATTTTGGAATTGAAAACCATGAACTCCGCAACAGGCACAAGAACAAAAAGGAGCACACTGGTCGTTTTGAGTTTCTGATTTTTTATCCTGGGAATGAGTTTTATGAAGTTCGGTTTTTGCAAAATCAGCACAGTCATCAATATCATTGCAAGGCAGCAATGCTAAAGAAACCAGATAAATTGAAAATAAAAACCATGCTAATCTCATAGCGTAAATATAAAGAATAATTCATTATTTGTTCAAGAAAAGAAGTGTTCATTTTTATTAATTTTCTGATTTATTTAACCCAAAAATCCAATAAAAAGTACGAATTTAGATTTTGAAAAAAATGTAACTTTGTTTTATGACAAACAATAATCCTATAGGCGTTTTTGATTCCGGAATTGGAGGAACTTCAATATGGAGAGCCATTCACGAACTGCTTCCGAACGAAAAAACCATTTATTTAGCAGATAGCAAAAATGCTCCGTATGGTCAAAAATCCAAAGAAGAAATTGTTGCTTTAAGCAAAAAAAATGTTGATTTTTTAATTGCAAACAAGTGTAAACTGATTGTTGTTGCCTGTAATACTGCCACCACAAATGCTATTCAGGAACTTCGTGCTGATTACGAGATCCCGTTTATAGGAATTGAACCTGCTATAAAACCTGCAGCTCATAATTCTAAAACTCAGGTTATTGGAATTTTAGCTACAAAAGGCACTTTGAACAGTGAGCTATTTAATAAAACTGCTGAAATGTTTCAGGATACAAAAATAATTGAACAGGTAGGCTACGGATTGGTTCAGCTCATTGAAGACGGGAATCTTAATTCTGCTGAAATGACCCAGTTATTAGAATCTTATTTACAGCCTATGATTGAGGCTAATATTGATTATCTTGTTTTGGGGTGCAGCCACTATCCGTATTTAATTCCGCAGATCAAAAAAATTCTTCCTGAACATATTCAAATTATTGATTCGGGCGAAGCGGTAGCAAGACAAACGAAAAACGTACTGCGTGAAAAAGTAGGGTTTTCAAACACCGAACAAAGCGAACCTGTATTTTATGTCAACTCAAATCCTGCTGTTCTGGAATCAATTTTGAATAATAAATACAACGTAATCCAAAAAGATTTTTAGTTTATTATTCTATTTTTCGCTTGACAAACCATATTCCGTCCAACGATAAACTGAGTGATAATTTATGGTAGTTTTCTTTGATTAAACCATCTCCAATTTTCCCTTTCTGACCATAAGAATAGGAAATATGAAGAGCAGAAAAAGTGTTGTCTACCGGTAAAGAAGCACCAATAGAAATTGCAGTATTATTGACTCTTTTTCCATCAATTTCAAGATAACCTGTATCAAAGTTTATTCCTGCACCGTATTGTATTCTATCCCAATAGTTTCGCAATTTTTTATTTCTTCGATAAGTAAATCCAAAAGCAAAACGATCCTGATTTACAAAATCTCCATATAATTCTGACTGATTGGTATCATTCCAGAAGCTTTTTTCATAGTCGAGGGTCATGTTCAGATTGTTTTTGAAGCGTTTGCTAATTCCAAAACCTATTTCCAAAGGCATATAGTAATCATCAGTATCAGATGCTGCGTCTGATTCTATTGTGCTTTCACCTGAGCTGCTGATAGTTTCTACAGACTGTACTTTTGATGCTTTAATTTTGGCAGGGGCCTTAAAAGTAGAGGCAATGGTAAGAGTCGAATCAATTTTATACTGAACTCCTAAAGTTGAACGTACACCGCTGTAATCAGTTTTTTTATTAATCGAAGTTAGTGAATTTGAAATCGTATAACTTCTTTCATCAATAGTATTTCCAAAAAGAACATTTCCTGTAAACCCGGCTGATAAATTTTTACTGATACGATACCCATATGAAATGTCAAAATTATTTAACCCTCCGGATCCTTCGGCATTTAAAATGTAATACTCTGAACTGTTTTCTACAGGCAATTTAAATTCGGATATTTTGAATGATGCGCTTGAATAAGGGCGCAGACCAATACTAAAAGCAGATTTTTTATTTACTGCAAAAGCAAAGGCAATATGTGAAAACTGAAAATTGTTACGGTTCTCAGTTTTAAAACTGCTTTGAAAAGTGGTTCCAATTGCCTTTCCTCCTACTTCAAACATAAAATGATTTAGGGGCAAATAACCTAATGAAGCAGGATTCAAATTATTGATAAAAGTATCTGATGGTAATGCAATACCTGAAGAGCCAATAGCCGGAATAGAGCCAAAATCGGCATCATATATACTCCCAAGACCGTATAATGAGTAAGGGGAACTTGAAATGCTTTGTGAAAATGAAGTTACATACAGTAAAATACAGCAACTTAAAAAGTTTATTTTATTTTTCATTTAATAAGAGAGGTAGTAAATTTTCAATTGAATTTTATTATTCGGATGTTTCTGGTCCCCTAAAACAATCCTGTTTACAGCATTGCTAATATTTGGCAGAACGAAAACAAGGGAAGATTTAGAATCTGATTGTTTTAACATTTCCTTCTGCAGAAAATTGCCAACTGATAATGAATAGCCCACATTTTCATTAAACTCGTCACTTTGTTTGTTTAGTTTAGCATACAAAGCCGCTCCTGAGGCATCATTTAATACGCTGCTAATCCTGTTTAATTTATCTGCCACATATACCTGCAGGGAATCGGACAGAGGAAATACCTTGGAATACGTGTTATTAACAGGTTTTAAAATCAACTCGGCATCGACAATTGCACCTTTATCAGAAATATATTTAAGCTGTCTCATATTTGGGAAATCGACTCTGCAGGCAAGTCCGGTTCCTGACTGAATATATCCTTGATTACTGGTTAATAAACTTGACAATCTACTACTTGAAGCTGGCAAATTCTGAATCAAAGTTCCTGTCTTATCTATAGAAATAGCATTAAACTGTTTTGCACCATCAACGATAATAAAGTCTTTTACATAAGAGTCTATATCGTCACCAAGATATTTTGAATAATACAATCGTACTTTACTTGTCAGATTAAAACCAATTACACTTGAAGAATTAATGGTTTCAGGAACAATTACAAGTCCTTTCAGATATTCGGCAAAACTATCAAAATCCGTTATTTCTCTTTTCTTAAATTTCAAAAAAAGTGCCTCTCCAAATGCATCATCCATTTTTATATTTACAGAATCTTTTTCTAATGGTCTGGGTTTATACGAAATCGTTCCCAAACTTTCTGAGTTATAACTTAAAGCTGAATTATTGTAGAATGAATCATCATCAGTATTAGGCTTCACCTTTTGAATCAATCTATGGATATTGAAGGTCTGAACCCTGGTTGTATCTCCATAATAGTAGTTATCATATTTTAAAATCATCGAAATTGAATCAAAAACATAATTTGCTGATTCTGTATCACTGGTGCTAATTAAAGAATATGAATCTGAAGCCAGTTGAAAATAACTGCTTGATTTTACTCTGCCAAAAAGAGGGTCATCATAGTTGCCTATCAAAATTCTGCTCTTATTGGAAGTAATCAGAGAATCGAAGTTTATGGTAGACATCTCCACTGTAACAGTATCAATTAAAATAACTTTATTGTTTACTGACAGATAATCAGACCCGACAACAAACTCGCCAGCATCTGTATCTGTACCACATGAAACCACAGCAAATCCAAGAAAAAACATCAATATAAACTTATACATAATCCGATTTTTTTGAACAAATATAAAATGCGCATTTCTGGACAACATCATAACATATACAAACCTTCATTTTTATACTACAGAAAGCAAAAAAACATCTACAACAAACACTGGTAGACAAATAACTCACTAAACCCCAAAAATGGGCATTTGGTCTACCAAAATGTCCTGTTCATATATCTTCTTTTTTTTAAAACAGACTCCCTCCTACTTTTGAACCAATTAAATATGTAATGAAAAAGAAGGGTTTTGTGTGGTTGCTGTTTTTGATTAGCTCCATTAATATGAAAGCACAGGAAAAGCTTGCTGTTGATTTTAGTTTAAAGACGGAGTCAACAGAAGAAATAAATTTTAATGAAACAAATGCCGGTATAAGTGTTTCTAAAAAAATAAATGATAAAAATAAAATTACTAACAGAATTGAGTACACAAATCTTAAAATAAAATATGAAGAAGGGGTTTATAATGATTTTGAGAATCTGAATCAGTTTAATCAAATTCAGAACAAGTTTGAAATTTCACATAAAGTTTCCGGGGCTAAGAAATTGATTTTATCAGTTAAACCAACAATAAATTTTCAACAGAATTTAGATATTTCAGATATGACCGTTTTAGGAAGTTTTCAATTGAAGCAACAGCTAAATTCAAAAATAGATTTAAATATCGGTGTCGAAAGATCAACAATTTTAGGCACTCCTAAATTTATTCCTACGCTTTCATTTTCCGGAAAAATAAATCAGGTGTATATTTTAATAGGTTTTCCTTATGCAGCCATATCTTATTCCAACAATGAGCGAAACAAATTTAGCATCAACAATAATTTTAACGGAAATTTCTACAATCTGAACAAATCATTGGAATCATACAGTAATGCAGCCAAAATTAGCACTTCTCAAATGACAACAGCTTTTGAATATGAGCGGAACATGGACAAAAACTGGTTTATAAATTTTAAAGCAGGTTACGATTTTGACAAACAATACCATCTGTTAGACGACAACAATCATAAACTTTGTGATTTTAATGCCGGAAACCGATACATTTTAAACTTTGGGATCAAATACAAACAATAAATAAAATTTAATATACTATGAATAATTTAAAAAAAGGAGTATTATTCGCGGCTCTATTTTTCGGTTTGTTCTTTACAGGCTGTAGTAACGATGATGAAGAGGATGAATTAATAGGGAACTGGATTAAGAAATCTGCATTTGATGGCCCTGCCAGATCAAGTGCAGCCAGCTTTGTTATTGGAGATTATGCTTACATCACAACGGGTTACACCGGAGACGAATATTTAAAGGATCTATGGGCCTACAATTCCAATGGAGATTATTGGGAACAAAAAGCTGATTTTACAGGAATAGGAAGAAGTTCTGCGTCAAGTTTTGAACTTAATGGTAAAGGGTATATAGGCCTTGGATATGACGGAACCAACAAACTTAAGGACTTTTATCAATATGATCCAGCAAGCAATAGTTGGGCAGCAAAAGCTGACTTTGGAGGTACAGGGCGCTATGGAGCTGTTGGTTTTCAGGTAGGTGGAAAAGCTTATTTTGGAACTGGTTATGACGGAAATTATCTGAAAGATTTCTATCAGTATAACGATACTGACAATACATGGACACTTGTTAGCGGATTTAGCGGAAACAAAAGACGTCATGCGACAGTTTTTGTTATCAATGACAAAGCCTATTTAGGAACTGGAGTAAATAATAGTGTCAATCAGGTAGATTTTTGGGAATTTAATCCTGAAACTGAAGTTTGGACAAGACTAAGGGATATTGATCGTGATGATGATGACGATTACAGCTGGAACGATGACTACGCTATAACACGTACAAATGCATCCAGCTTCAGTTTAAACGGATTAGGCTATGTAGTAGGCGGTGAGGGAATCAAAACGGTATGGGAATATAACCCAACAAGTGACCTTTGGCTAGAAAGGACAGCTCTTGAAGGAGCTGCCAGAACAGATGCTGTTGGTTTTGCAATTAACAACAGGGGTTTTGTAATGCTGGGCAGAATAGGTTCTACTTATTTTGATGATTCTTGGGAATTCAAACCTCTTGAAGCACAAAACGATGATGACAATTAATACCAAAAATCTAAAATTCTTCTGGAAATTATTCCGGAAGAATTTATTTTTTATTTTTTTCCTGATACTATTGTGTTGTTCAAAAAAAGAAATCCTTATGACTGAATCTATAAAAACAACATCCGGCTGGGGGTATAAAATTTCATATAAAGATAAAATTTTGATCAAACAGACTATTATTCCTGTAATTAATGAAACTAAAAGCTTTAGTTCTGAAGATGATGCCTTAAAAGTTGCCGGTTTAGTAGTCCAAAAACTCAATCAAAACATATCACCATCGGTAACCAAAAAAGATTTAATTTTATTAAAAATAAAAATGTAAATGAACATAGGGGCTGTTAAAAATACAAATTCAAATAAAATTTTGTTCCATATTACCATATGGACATTCTTTATATTGACATCTTTGATTCAATTTTATGAAAGCCCTTTTAGAATTAACAATGATTTTTATGTACAATGGGGAACTGGAATCATTTTATTTTATCTGAACTATTTTTATCTGGTACCTGTTTTGCTTTTAGAAAAAAAATACTGGCTTTATTTCATTTTTGTACTCATACTGATTTTCCTTTTTATGATCATCAGAATTAATTATTTCATTCCTGAATTCAATCATTTACGGACACAAAATATGCTGCCACCAAAAATGCTGCCTGAGGAAGCAAAGATGTTTTTGAAAGAGGGAAAAATGAAAGTCCGTATACACAAACAACCGCTTTTTTTTAAAATAGGACCGTCATTTTTCTATCTCCTGATTACTGCTATTAGTGCTATTATCAGAACTCTAAGCGAATTTTATCAAAATCAGCAAAACAAATTAATAGCTGAAACACACAGAACTAACACTGAATTGAATTATTTACGAAAACAGACTAATCCCCATTTTCTGTTTAACTCGCTTAACAGCATCTACTCTTTGGCTCATAAAAAATCTGACCTGGTTCCTGATGCTATTGTAACATTATCCGAATTAATGCGATATATGCTGTATGAGACAGACAATAAAACTGTAGCTTTAGAAAAAGAAATCAATTATATCCAAAATTATATTGAATTACAAAAATTAAGGCTCAACAATATTGAAGATATAATTATAAACGTTCACGGAGATACTAAAAATAAATTTATCGAGCCTTTGTTATTAATTTCATTTATTGAAAATGCTTTTAAATACGGAACAGATTATAAAGGAGCTGCTCATGTGAAAATCAAGATTATCATTCTTGAAAATGATCTCGATTTTTGGACAGAAAATACAATCGAGAATTATGTGAAAGATCCTGAAAACTCCGGTATAGGAATGGCAAACATTCAAAACAGACTTGATTTATTATATCCAAATGCCCATGAATTAACAATAAAACAGGACAGCCAGTATTATCGTGTACACCTCAATTTGAAATTAGATAAAATTAAGAGTGATATTCATTAAAATCAGGGTTAATAATAGACTTACTCCATATTTTAACTAAATTTTAAAATGTAAGTCTTTCGTTAAATCTAATTTTGACCCAGCCAATTTATTAAAATTTAAATCTAAAGAGATGAAATGTGTAATTATAGATGATGAACCTTTAGCAGTAGATTTGCTTAAAGATTTTGTTAGCAAAGTGGATTCATTAGAATTAATCAGCACTTTCAACAATGCTATTGATGCAGTATCTTATATTAATCAAAACAATGTAGATTTAATTTTCCTTGACATTCAGATGCCTCATTTTTCAGGGATTGAGTTTTTAAATACTATTGAAAAAAAACCTTTAATTATTTTCACAACAGCTTATTCTGATTATGCTGTCGAAGGTTTTAACCTTGGTGCTGTAGATTATTTGGTAAAACCAATTCCTTTTCACCGTTTTTTAAAAGCCGTAGTCAGAGCTCAACAAATTTTGAATCCTCCAATAGTTCCGATTCAAACTATTTCTGAAAATACAAGTATTCCAGAATTGGAGCAGGATTTTATGTTCGTGAGGGCAGAATATGAAAATGTTAAAATGAATTTTTCTGATATTTTATTTATCGAAGGCTTAAAAGATTACGTAAAAATCTACACTACAGATAATAAATTTACCCTGACTCTGATTAGTCTGATAAAATTAGAGAATCTACTTTTCAGCAAAGGGTTCTCGAGAATTCACAGATCTTACATCATCAATATCAAACATGTAAAATCAATACAAAAAAATAAAGTTCTGATTAGTGGTAAACGAATTCCAATTAGCGAAAGCTATAAAACTGCTTTTTTCGAAAGAATCAACCTCTAATTAAATTCCAAAAATAGAAAATCCAAATTCCATTGTTTTGTGCATTATTGGAATTTGTTTTTTTTATTTGAAATTTTTGAATATTTATTCTTCTTTTTTGAACCATCCTGAATACATCACGTAATTATTGGAGATACGCTCGATTTCTCCTGCAAAGTCTGACTGATCGATATCTTTCACTTTTTTGGCAGGAATACCGGCATAAATACTTCCTGAAGTTACAACTGTATTTTGTGTTAAAACGGCTCCGGCTGCAATAATAGAATTACTCTCTACAATACAATTATCCATTACAATAGCGCCCATTCCAACCAAAACATTATCATGAATAGTACAGCCATGCACAATTGCGTTGTGACCTATAGAAACATTATCACCAATAATTGTGGGATGTTTTTGATAAGTACAATGTATAATCGCCCCATCCTGAATATTTACTTTATTCCCAATTTTAATAAAATTGACATCACCCCGAATCACTGCATTAAACCAGACACTGCATGAATCGCCAAAAATTACATCACCAACTATAGTAGCATTTTCTGCAACATAACAATCATCAGGAATTACAGGAGACTTCCCCTTTACAGCTTTTATCAACATAATCTTTTAAATTTAATTAACGGCAGGACATTTACAATCGTAGCGTTCTCTGGTACAGAACAAATTAATACCCAGAGTAATCTGATGAAATCCCCCGGTATCAAATTTCACATCCCCAGTAACGTTTGAATAGGTATAAGCAAACATAAATTTTTTATAATTAACACCTATAATAGGAGTTATATACTGCAATTTTTGATCACTACTTCCACTACCGCCACTATATCGTGCTCCATCAAAACTTCTTCTGTAAGACAATGCGGCCCACAAACTGCCAAAATCCATGTTTTTGTAAGCTTTTAAATTCAGGTCAATAGATTTTTCTTTGGTCTGATCAAAGTACTGAAATAAAATAGAAGGTTCCCAGGTAATATTTTCACTTTTCCCGAAAACATATCCAGTACTCAAAAGAAATTTTCTCAAATTATCACTCTCATAATCTGTGTATAATTTCCTTCTGGTTTCAATAAGCCCCTGAACAGTTAAATGTGCATAAAGATCTAAAAAATTATAAGATGCACCTACGTCAACATTGAAATATGAATCATTTTGTATAGAGCCAAAAACAATAGGATCAAAAGTTCCTCCAAAAGAAGTTTCATCCAGCTGGCTCTGAATTAAGCCACCACTGATACCAAAAGAAAACTGGTTTAAATCAAGTTCGCTTCTTGAAAACATAATATGATGTGCATAAGTAAGTTTTACTCCTTTTTGCGAATGATAACCGTTTTTATCATTAAAAACAATAATTCCCGCACCGGATCTTTCTCCAATTCTTCCATTAAAACTCAATGTTTGCAAAGCCGGTGCATCATCCTGACCAAACCATTGTTTTCTGGCAGTCAATCTTATTTTGGCACAATTTGCCGCACCTGCCATAGATGGATGAATCAAATAATAATTATCTGATAAATAGTCAGAATATACCGGTATTCCTTCTTGAGAATAAGAATTGAATGAGGCAATCATAAAAACAAATAAGATTCTGATTTTCAATTTCATGCAAGTAAACTTATTAGATGCTTTTTAGATTTTAACAAGATGGATTACAAAAAGAATCTTAATTATTTTATTAAAAAACCAAATATAGCCATTAGTAGAAAATAACTTTATTAAATTTACAAAAAATATATCGACATGGCAAAAATCACTATAAAAGAAACTCAAAATCCTACTATCATAAAGTTTGAATTTGATGATTTCATTACTCAAAATCAAAATTTTGAATTCAAAAATATCGATGAAGCAAAATCGTCACCATTAGCACAACAATTATTTTATCTTCCTTTTGTAAAGACTGTTTACATTTCAGGGAATTTTATAGCTGTTGAAAGATTCAGTATTGTAGAATGGGAAGATGTTCAGGATGCGGTTGCCGAACAAATTGAAGCGTTTGTAAACAATGGCGGCACAATTATTAATATTGATGAAAGCAAGCCTAAAAAACAGCCGATTACTGTTTACGGAGAAACAACTCCAAATCCTGCTGCTTTAAAATTTGTTGTAAGCAGAATGCTGACCAGAAATGCTGTTGAATACAAAAATATAGACCAGACAGCTTCTTCTCCGTTAGCTCAGGAACTATTCAGGTTTCCTTATGTAAAAGAAGTATTCATTGACGAGAATTACATTTCAGTTACTAAATACGAAATTAACGACTGGCATGAAATCACATTGGAATTAAGAACCTTCATCAAACAATTTATCGAAAACGGTGGAACTGTTTTAGACGAAAGTTTAATTGAAACGGCAACTAAAAACGACGCAACCAAAGATGAGGCTTTTGACAAATTAGATGTTACTTCTCAACAAATCATTAATATACTGGAAGAATATGTAAAACCGGCTGTTGCTGCAGATGGAGGAAATATTGCTTTTGATTCTTATAATGAGGATGACAAAGTTGTAAAAGTAATTTTGCAGGGAGCCTGCAGCGGATGTCCTTCATCAACATTTACTCTGAAAAGTGGTATAGAAAACATGCTAAAAAGCATGCTTAATGATGAAAAAATTACTGTTGAAGCACTAAATGCATAAAACGAATTATTTTATATTACAAAGCGTCATTTATGGCGCTTTTTCACCCTTGTATCTCACTTGTCTTCAGTAATTTAGCAAAAAATAATCCAATATTGGAGTAAAATAATTAATATTGTATTCTAACTAATTAATTTTACAAACATGGGTTTATCATCGTTTTTAAAAAATTTTCTGGGCAAAATTCAGGAACCAGCAGCTGAAACAGAAAACACCAATCAACATACAGCTGAAAATGCATATGAAAAAGCAGAAATCTTTATAGAGGAAACCCTTACTAAAGTCAAGGAAGCCTCAGAACCTTTATTTGAAGATGCCTCTCAATATGTTGACAAAGCAAAAGTTATAATTAGCGAATATGCCGAAAAAGCTTCAGATTCAATAAATGACATCATTGATTCTGTAAAAGAAAGTGTAGAAGCTGATGATACACAGCCAATGATTTATGATACCGTAGTAGATATTAGTGAAAAGGCAATAACCGAAACTGACTCATAACAGGTATATCTTATAACCATTCAAAATTATTTTTTTGTTATAGCATTTTTTTATATTTGCAAATCTAATACACCTTCTCAATGAGAAGGTTTTTTATTTTAAAAACATGAACGTTAACTCAGCCGAACTCAGTAATTACGCTACCCGATTTATTGATTTATTATTTGATTATTCCCCAAAATTAATTTCTGCTTTTTTAATTTTATTTATTGGCCTTTATGCTATTAGATTAACAAACAGGATCATTAGAAAAGTAATGATAAAAAGAAATTTAGACCCCACTTTATCTAAATTTCTTGCTGATATATTACTTTGGGCTTTGCGAATTTTATTATTTGTAACAGTTATTTCAAATCTCGGCGTACCGACCTCATCATTTGTTGCTATTTTAGGAGCAATGGGGTTAGCTGTAGGTTTGTCATTACAAGGTTCACTTTCAAACTTTGCAGGTGGAATGCTAATTATTCTTTTTAAGCCTTTTAAAGTAGGAGATACAATCGAAGCGCAGGGAGTTGTTGCAACAGTAATCGAAATTCAAATTTTTGTTACAAAATTAGTTACGGGTAATAATCAAACAGTTTTTATACCTAATGGCGCCTTATCCAATGGAAATATCATCAATTATTCGATGCAGGGAGAACGAAAAGCCGATTTAACTTTTGCAGTTTCTTATGATTCTGATATTAAAAAAACGAAGGATATATTGCTTGATGTCTTAATTCAGAATCCAAAAGTGCTTAAAACCCCCGCACCTGAAGTATTTGTAAAAAATCTAACAGCAAGTTCTGTAGAGTTTGCGGTACGGCCATGGGCAAAAAATGAAAACTATGGAGCAGTTTTTTCTGAAACTTTAGAGAATTGCAAAACTGCATTAGACGAAGCTGGTATCGCAATTCAACCTTATACGTTGCAGAAATAAAAAATATTACTGCTTTTTTGGAGCAGTAATCATAAAATCTTTTAAATAATAAGGTTCAAAGTAAGCGACATCTACGGTGTCGCTTTTTTGATATTTATCGTAACTGATTTTACTCATACCATCAGCCGAAGGATATTTTATATTTTCTAAAAACACAAAATTGCCTTTAGTTAAAACTGTCTTGCATTTTTCGGCACAGTCACCAACAAAATAAAGTATTTCTGTAAAATCTTTAAATGAATTTTCATCAATTACTTCTGCAAGAATTGCTCTTTCAGTTTTTAATTCAGCACTAAAAATTGCACTGTAAACTTCCATTCTCCGGGCGTCCAGCATTGGAATTATTTTGCCCTCAGAAACTTTAGCCTGAGATGCCAAGGTTTGTAAAGTATCTACTGCAATCAACGGAATATTTAAAGCAAAACATAATCCTTTTGCCGCTGAAACACCAATTCTCAAACCCGTGTAAGAGCCAGGCCCCTGACTTACGGCAACGGCAACTAAATCATGAACAGAAATTCCGGATTTAGCAATTATTTCTTCAATAAAAACATGTAATTTTTCAGCATGAGAATACCCTTCTTCTGCAATTTCCTTGCATATAATGGTTTCGCCGTTTTTAGCAATTGATACTGAACAATTTTTGGTAGCGGTTTCGATATTGAGAATAAAAGACAAAGTAGTAAGTGTTTTTATTAAAAAATCATTTAAAAATTAAAGCTGCAAAAATAAAGGTTAATAACCAAAATAACAGGAATGCCACACCTAAATTTGCTAATAAAAAGCCTAAATACATGATCAGTCTTTTTCGACTGCAAAATATTTAAATTCATCATTATAATATTTTGTGTTATAGACGCAGTAATGCCCCCATATCAAATATATAATTACAGCAATAGAAGCACTAAATAAACTGTAAAGTATTTCTGCCGGAACTCCATGCAATACAATAATCATATTTATTTACTTTTTTGGAGCTTCTGCTTTTTTAAGCTTTACTTTATCTCCTGAATTCAGCTCTTTAGAGACAGTTGTGTAAGGTCCTGTAATTACCACATCACCCGGTTTCAAACCAGACATTACTTCGATATTGGTATCATCCTGAATTCCTGTTTTGATAATTCTGATTTTTGCCTTGTCGCCCACTTTCACAAAAACGCACTCGAATTTTTTATCGCTTTTCGGTGCTGCTTTTTTATCCTGGTTTGGATCTTCGACTTTAAAATCTTTCACAGCAGTTGTATCCGATTTTACCACAACAGAACTAATAGGCACTGCCATAACATTTGTTTTTGTTGTAGTGATAATATCTACAGTTGCAGTCATACCTGGTCTAAATGGAGAATATGAAACTGGTTTTCCTTCAAGTAAATCCTGATAAGATTCTTTTAAAATTCTAACCTTAACCTTAAAATTAGTTACCTGATCTGCTGTCAGAGTAGTACTTGCTGAATTAGAAATACTTGTCACAACACCTTTAAATTTCTTCTTTAGATAAGCATCTACTTCAACGTTCGCTTCGTCTCCAATTTTTATTTTTACAATATCATTCTCATTAACATCAACTTCAACCTCCATATTATTAAGGTTTGCCACTCTTAAAAGTTCGGTTCCTGCCATTTGCTGCGTTCCTAAAACACGTTCACCCAATTCTACATTTAGAACAGAAATAGTTCCGTCTGCAGGAGAATATATTGTAGTACGGCCTAAATTATCTTTTGCTTCATTTACCGATGCAGAAGCACTCTGAACATTATAATAAGAACTTTGTCTTGTAGCTTTTGCTACTTCAAAAGAAGCGATCGCTTTATCCCAGTCCGACTTTGAAATAACACCTTTGTCATACAAAGTTTTATTACGTTCATAATTCGCTTTTGCTTCTTTAAAACTAGCTTCCGACTGCGTTAATCCCGCCTTGGTACCTGATAAATTTGAAACTGAGCGATTGTAACTTGAAGTATATAAATCCGGATTTATTTTTACTAATAAATCTCCTTTTTTAACAACTTGTCCTTCTTTTACATTTAATAAAATAATTTCGCCAGAAACTTCCGGGGAAATCTTGACTTCTATTTCTGGCTGAATTTTACCTGTAGCCGAAACGGTTTCAACAATTGTAGAAGCTACTACTTTTGATATTTCTACTTCTTTTCCTTCGTCCTTATTTCCTATCACTCCCGATTTCGAAAGTCCTATTAAAGCTGCAATTATAATTATTGCACCGCCAATTAAGAAATAAACTGTTTTTTTTGACATGATAATTAGTTTTTAATAATTGGGACAATTGGAATTCCGAAGTAGAATTCAAGTATTTTTATTTTAAACATGTAATCGTATTTTGCTCTGATGACATCTGATTGCGCATTGGTCAGCAAAGTTTGTGCCTGAGTAAAATCAAATGAATTCATCAAGCCAACATCATACTTTTCTTTAGCATAATTATATGATTGTTGTCTTGCTTCTAAAGTTACAAGTGATGATTCATAAGTATTCAATGCTCCTTTTGCATCTGTAAAAGCAGTGTACACATTACGCTGTAAATCTAAACTTTTTTGTTCCAGATCTATTTTAGATTTTTCTAAATTGACTTTATTACGCTCTACATTATTTCTAACAGAAAACCCATTAAAAATTGGAACACTCAATTCTAATCCGAAATTATGTCCTTTATTATCACTAAATTGCTGAAAAACAGGATCCGTAGCAACAATATCATTAAAACTCGCACTGGTGTTAAATGAATAAAAACCTTTAAGTGTCGGCTGATATGAACCTTTTGCTATAACAACATTTTTTTCTGCTATTTCGAGATTGGTTTGTGCTAGTTTTAATTCTGTCCTAGTCTCTTTTGCCTTATTGTAAATTTCGACAGGAGTTTGCGCCATAATATTATTTTCATCTTTGGCATTTGTATCATCAACTACATCAAAATCAGTAAATTCTTTTAATTGTAAAAGCTGTGCTAAACTTAATTTAGAAATCAACAAGTTATTTTCAGCAACAACAATAGCCTGCTGATCAGTTGCAACTGTGGCCTTAAGATCAAACAAATCTCCACGTGGTATGGTTCCTGCACTTACCATCTCCTCAGAACGTTTTAATCTTTTCTCATCTATTAAAAGCTGTTCTTTTCTTACTTTTAGATTCTCTTTAAAAGCAAGAATTTCTAAAAATGCATTAGCAACATTCAAAGAAATATCTTCCTGCATTTTCAATAGCTGATATTTTGAGGCGATAATTGAAAGTTTTGACTTCCTGTAAGCATTAAGATTTTGCATACCTTTGTATATATCAACACTGGCACCAACTCCTAAACTAGTAAATTGTGAGGTTTCTGTACTCGCAACATTTGTAACAGGGTTAACGTTTCGGCCTATATTCCAAGAATGTCTAGCACTACCATTCACTGACGGAAGGTAACTCCCAAAAGCATCTTTTTTATCAATTGCAGCATTTTTAACATCTAATTCAGATAGTTTGATTGTAATATTATTATCCAGTGCATATCGTACACATTCTTCCAGTGTCCATAATTTTGTTTGTGCCTGAGCTGATAATCCAAAACCGAAAAGGATAGCAAAAACAAGACTATTATATTTATTTATTTTCATATATTTTTGAAATGAAAGCACGGTAAAAACACCATGCAAATTTAACATTTTTATAAATCTAAAATTATTTCTTTTCGCCTTCTCCTTCATTTATCAGTCCCTGATTCCAGATTTTAATTTTATCCGAAGCTTTAATACCGCTTTTAACCTGCACATAGATCCCGTCACTTACTCCCAGAACTATATTTTTTCTTTGAAACTTTTGAGGCGCTGTTTCAATTTCTACATAAGGTTTTTGAGTTTTTTTGTCAAACTGAACCAATGATTCTTTAATTGCCAGAACTTTATCCGCTTTCTCCAAAATAATAGAAGCATTAGCACTTAAACCGGCTCTGATAAAAGTTGCATCCCTGTTTTCTAATGACGCCTTAATTTCAAATTGAATGGCTCCGTTTTCAACTACTCCCTTTGGAGCGATATAGGTTAAAACCGCTGTAAATTTTTTGTTTTCAATTGCTCCGACTGTTATCTCAATTGGCATTTTTTCTTTTATCTTACCAACTTCTGATTCATCAATTTTCCCGATAAATATCATTCTTCCCACATCTGCAACACTTGCTATGGTGGTTCCCTCATTAAAATTATTACTTTCAATAACCTGATTTCCAACTTTCACCGGTACATCTAAAATCATTCCGTTTACAGTGGAACGAATCAGTGTGTTTGCATAGCTGCCTAATGATGCTGTTGTTCCGGTTTTTACAATATCCAAGTTTTGTTTGGCAGACAGATAATTTTGTTTTGCCTGTTTGTAAGCCAATTGAGCTGCATCAAAATCATTTGCAGAAATTACATCTTTATCAAATAATGTTTTTTGTCTCTGATACAATTTTTCCTGATTATCTAAAGCAATTTTAGCAGTCTGAACCTGATTTTGAGTACTGCTGACATTAGACACATTGGCAACAACTTTGATTTTAGCAATCATATCTCCGGCTTTAATTTTCTCTCCGGCTTTTATATAAACCTGCTCAATAATACCTGAAATATTTGGTTTGATTAATACCTCTTCATCAGGCTGGATATTTCCTGTTGCAATAGTATTTTTTACAATTGTTTTAATTTCAGCTTTTTCTGTTTTAAAAACAACAGGCGACTCCTGATTCTTTGCATACAGATAGTAAAGTGCGCCAAAGAAAACTATAGCAATAAAGATTAAAATGGTTACGGTTACTCCTTTTTTCATTTTGTTTGTTGTTAATTCGATTATATTTTGACTGATAATTTATTCTGTTCGTAAAGCATCCACCGGTTTTACATTGATTGCAGTCTGAGCCGGTATAAATCCTGCCAGTAATCCAGAGCCAATAAGGATTAATAAAGCCACAAATACTACCCTTAAATCTACACTTGGATTTGCAAACATGGTATTGCTGTTTGGTGGCATTGAATCTAAAAACATATTCAAAAGCGCAATAAGCCCTGTTGCTACAGCAATTCCCAGCATACCTGAAATGATGGTCAAAAATATAGATTCTGACAAAATCTGTCCTCTTATAGCACCGGGAGTTGCTCCTAAAGCCCTTCGTATTCCTATCTCTTTAGTTCTTTCTTTAACCACAATAAGCATAATATTCGATATCCCGATTACGCCTGAAATCAAAACCAAAGTTCCTACAAAATATGCAATGATTTTTAAAATATTAAAAAGACTCTGCACTTTATTAAACTGTTCGTACAAATCGAAGTTTCCTACGGCACGATCATCTCCCGGATTTACAGAATGAAGTGCTTTTATTTTTTCTAAAATCTTTGGTTTTAATTCTGTAATAGATGTTTCGTCTTTAGCTGTAAGTGCCATCCAGCCAACCTTATCTCCATAATTAAATGCCTGTTGAAAAGTGGTAAAAGGAATAAAAATGTTTTTTTGCTCCTGCTCTGCATTCCCTCCCTGTTGTTTTGATTTATAAACCCCAACGACCATAAAATTAATTCCGTTGATTTTTACATAAGTCCCAACAGCTTCTTCTTCTTTTCCGTAAAGCTCCGTAATAACACCTTTACCTATGACTGCTATTTTTCTTCTTTCAAGGATATCCTGCTGATTTATAAAGCGCCCTTTTATAATATCCATAGGCTGCTGCTTAATCAGTTCGGGATAATCTCCATAAATGGTAAATGCCGAAGTTTTTGTTCCCCTGACAACATTATTTGTTCCGTTAAAATCACCTAATTGATTTCGTGGGGAAACATATAATAAATCCGGAAAAGCTTCTCTCAAAGAAGCAACGTCACTATTTCTAAAATCATAACGACGCACTTTCGGCAGACCTTTATATGCTTTTGATGTAGTTTGGCTCCACATAAACATGGTATTTGTAGCTATTCCGTCGAATCCTTTTTTTACACCGTTTTCCAGTCCGTTTCCTGCTGCAAGTAATATTACTAAAATAAATATACCCCAAAACACTCCAAATGCAGTTAGAACCGTTCTGAAAACATTGGCTGTTAAAGCCTGCAAAATCTCATCCCAATTATCTTTACTAAACATATTTATTCATCTCTAAGTGCTACAATAGGTTTTATTCTAGCAGCTCTGTATGCCGGAAAAAAACCAGCCATTGCTCCTGCAAATACTAATAAAACAAGTGTTGTTAAAGCCACACCAAAATCTACTTCGGGATTTCTGAAATATTCGCTTTGAACCATTGGGCCAACAAACTCTAATAATAAAAGACTTGCCAGTAAACCTGTAAAACCTGCAATAGTAGTTATAAAAATAGATTCGTGAAGAATCATGGAAATAATAGAAAAAGGAGACGCCCCCAACGCTTTTCTAATCCCAATTTCTTTTGTTCTTTCTTTTACAACAATAAGCATAATATTACTTACGCCAACAACTCCGGCAATGATGGTACAAATACCAACCCACCAAAAAAACAGTCTGATAAAAAGATTTAAATCATAAAATTGTTTTGCTTCTTCTACAGAATTATAAACCCCAATCGCACTGTCATCATTGGGCGCAATAACATTTTTGCTTTTCAAAAGCTCTTTTATACCGTCAGTGAATTTTTTAGATTGTGCCAAAGCTTCGTCATAATTCGTTTTTTTATTTAAAACGAACATCATTCCGCTAATTTTATCTCCGGCTCCATAAGCTCGCTGATTGGTTGTCATTGGCATATATACCCTTGATTCTTCTCTTTCTCCGGAAGGATCAGTAAAAACACCAATCACTTTAAAATTTACATCATTTACCAGAATCTGCTTCCCAATTGGATCAGCATCTTTAAATAAATCCTGCTTCACTTTTAAACCAATAGCCACAACTTTTTCATTATTTTTTAAATCATTATCATTTAAAAAGCGTCCCTTAATAATCGTTGCATTTTCAATAGCCAAATAATCCGGCGTAACGCCCCTGAACTGATAATTTCCGGACTCTTTGCCGTAAGTTATTGTTCCGCCCCAGGTATTTCGGGTGGATGATTTTTTACTGATTTCGGCGTTATATTTTTTTACAGGAAGTTCGAAATCACTATTTCTCAACTGAATTTGTCTTCCTGGGTTTAACCCTTTGTATTCTTTAGTAGTTACATTAGACCAAACCTCAATTATTCCCTCTGCATCATTCTCGAACTGCTTTTCAATTCCATTTTGAAGTCCCTTACCTGCACCCAGTAAAATCACTAAAATAAAAATTCCTGAAGCCACAGAAATCCCCGTCAAAAAAGTTCTTAGCTTATTTTTGGAGATTGCTTCAAATATTTCCTGCCAACGCTCAATATTAAACATACGCTGAAGCTCTAACTTGTTCTATTTTTTTATCATCAATGATTAATCCGTCTTTCAGGACAACATTTCTTTTGCACATTGCGGCAATATCTGGTTCGTGGGTAACGATTAAAATAGTTTTTCCCTCATCATTAATCCCCTGAATAAGATCCATAACTTCATATGAAGTTTTTGTATCTAAAGCACCTGTCGGCTCGTCCGCCAATAAAACTTTTGGGTTTGATGCCAAAGCCCTTGCAATCGCTACACGCTGTTTTTGTCCTCCTGAAAGTTCATTTGGCAAATGGTGCGAATGAGATCCAAGACCAACTTTCTCAAGATACTTCATAGCAATATCGTACCGTTCTTTTCTTTTAACGCCCTGATAATACAAAGGCATTGCCACATTGTCTAATGCGCTTTTATAATTTATTAAATTGAAAGACTGGAAAACAAATCCCAAAAATTTATTTCTATATCTTGAAGCAATTGTTTCGTTAAGTTTTTTTATAGGAGTTTTATCCAGGATATAGCTGCCAGAATCTGCTTCATCCAAAATTCCTAAAATATTCAAAAGTGTAGATTTTCCAGAACCCGACGATCCCATTATAGCAACCAGTTCTCCTTCTTCTATATTAAAATTTATTCCTTTTAGCACATGCAATTCTGAACTTCCCATTTTATAGGACTTATGCAAATCTTTGATTTCAATCATAATATCGCTGAATTTTAAGACAATAATAACATTTTAATTACGTATTTTATGGTAAGAAAAAGTTAATAAATTTTGGATGACTTTTAGAATAAGACTACATTATCCACTAATTGTTACACTTTTTTCAAAGAATATAATTGTTTTCTTAATTTTGCTTCACTAAAAACCGTTCAAATGAAATTTCTTTCTTTTTCAGTTCCTTTTATACTCTTAACATTGTTGTTGAGCTGTTCAACTTCACAAAAGCTAGCCACTTTAAAGCCTGAACCAGATGATGCAAGTCCATTGATTTATGACAGCAATCCGTCTTTTATTAATTTACCTATCACTGTAAAATTAAAAGATATTGAAAATCAAACCAATAACCTTTTAAACGGGCTAATTTACGAAGATAACAATATTGAGGACGATGATATTGAAATAAAAATCTGGAAACAGGCTCCAATCAAAATTCAAAATGATCCGGCTAATGCAGATAAAAGGTTAAAAACTATTTTACCTTTAAAAGCAAACATCAAATACAGAATTGGCACTAAAAAAATGGGTGTTGAATTTTATGATACACGCGAATTCAATTTAAATGGCATCGTCACTTTATCAAGCGAAGCCACGTTGACAAACTGGAAACTCAATACAAAAACAGAGTTCAAATCTCTTGACTGGAATGAAAGCCCGACTATGACTGTTTTTGGAAAAAATATGCCCATCACTTATTTAGCCAATCCGGCTATCTCAATGTTCAAATCAAAAATTGAAAAAAGTATTGATGAAGCAATTGAAAAATCAATGGATTTTAAACCGAATGTTTTATTTGCTTTAGAAAAAATCTGCACCCCATTTCAAATGAATGAAACTTATGAAAGCTGGCTAAGAATTACTCCAATAGAAATATATTCTACGAATGCAAAACTTAAAAACGATTCTTTTTTACTGGATATGGGAATAAAATGCAATATGGAAACCGTAATTGGTAAAAAACCAGAATCTAAGTTTAACGCTTCAAAAATTGTCTTAAAACCAATTGCTAAAATTCCAAATCAAATTACCACCAACATTGCTGCTATATCCAGTTATGTTGATGCTTCAAAAATCATGACTAAAAATTTTGCCGGACAGGAATTCGGGTCGGGAAGTAAAAAGGTAACCGTAAAAAATGTTGAAATATGGCATAAAGATGGAAAAATGGTAATTGCCCTTGATATTTTAGGATCTGTAAACGGCACAATTTATTTAAACGGTTTTCCTCAATATAATCCGAAGACAAAAGAAATCTATTTTGAAAAACTTGATTATGTTTTAGACACAAAAAGTAAATTAATGCGGACGGCAAACTGGCTTGCTCAGGGTTTTATTTTAAAAAAAATGGAGGAAAACTGTCGATATTCGATACAGTCGAATTTAGATGAAGGCAAAAAAACGATGGCAACTTACCTTAAAAACTACTCACCAATGCCAGGTGTTTTTATCAATGGGAAAATGGAAGATATTCAGTTTGATAAGATACAATTAACCAATCAGGCAATTATAGCATTTATTAAAATAAACGGAACAGTAAACGTTTCAGTTGATGGATTAAAATAAAAAGAGAAAACCTAATAAGATTTTTATTCGGCTTTGTTCTTTGACTTATACATTCTATAAATTAGAACACCAATTATAGATACAAGCAAATACGGAATAACCATTAAAAAGACGATTCCATCATTTACAGCTTCGGCTTTTTTAATGTTTGATTCTCCCGAAAGAGCAGCACGACACATTGCGCACTGAGCATTGGAAGAAATCCCAATAAAGAAAAATAAAATTCCAAAAACAAAAATTTGAAATTTGGAATTTAAGATCTGTATGTTATTTTTTTTAGTTTGCATAATAAGGAGAAATCATCAAATAAACCACAACACCTGTAACAGCTACATATAACCAAAGCGGAAACGTAATTTTGGCTATTTTTCTGTGCCTGTCAAATCGTTTTGCCAAAGCTCGTACATAAGTAATTAAAACTAAAGGAATAATAGCAATCGACAATAAAATATGGGTCAATAAAATAAATAAATAAACATATCTGACAAGGCCTTCCCCTCCAAATTTTGTTGAATCAGCCGTCATGTGATATGCTACATACATTACCAAAAAGGCAACAGATAAGGCAATTGCTGTTGTCATAAGGATTTCATGAAGTTTTTGATTTCCTTTCTTAATGGCAATAACAGCCAGAACTAAAACAATAGCAGTAATACCATTTATTGTTGCATATATAGGAGGTAAAAACGAAAGCGGCTCTACATTGTATCCGAAATCTTTAAGCTTTACACCAAATAAAATAGCTACTACAACCGGAATTACAATTGAAACAGCAATAATAAACTTATTGTATTTTTTTTCTAATAAATGATCTTCCATTTTTATTCTTCTAATAAAATTTTAATGTCTTGCTGAATGTCCCTAACTCCTTTTTTATCTAATCCGTCATAATATAAGATTGGATTTCCGAAATCATCTTTTCTACAACGAATATTTCCGTCTTTATCAATTAAGGCAAATAATCCTGAATGTTCAAAACCGCCATTGACTTTAGCATTTTCACCGGCATACAAATTAAATCCTTTATTTGATAAGTCCATAATAGTTGCTTTATCACCTGTTAAAAAATTCCAGTTTGAAGACTTAACTCCTAACAATTTTCTGTAATCTTTCAACACCTGTGGCGTGTCATGAGCTGGATCAATCGTAATCGAAACAATTCCAAAGTTAGGATTACCGAAAAAGGTTTTTTCAATCTCTAACATGCTCAAATTCATTTTTGGACAGATGGATGGGCAGGTAGTAAAGAAAAATTCTAAAACATACACTTTCCCCTTGTAATTTTCATTTGAAACCTGATTATTATCCTGATTAGTCAGTTCAAATTTTGGAGCCTTTCCTATAGTCACTAATTTTGTGTCAGCATTAGAAGTTTTTTCACCTACATTGTCTAAACGATTTCCTTTGACAACATCACCATTTTTGACTCTGTCAACAATTTTAGGTACAGCGTAAATTCCAAAGATTAAAATGATAAACGAAATTCCGATGTATGATTTATTTTTAAACATTTTAATTCTAATTTAGAGTTGTTTACTAGCATTATGATTCTTTTTAAGAGCAGCGCGGTATTCGTACAGGATAATTTTAAAATCATCCAGCATTTCGTTGCTTAATTCAGACGGATGAAAAGTATTGTAACCTTCTTTATATTCTTCTTTTTGATCTTTAGCAAGACCTTTTCTGCCTCTTAAATTTCGTTCTTTATCTACAATATAAACATTAGAAGTTCCAAGATTTTTATCCAGCTTTCCTTTTAAATGCAATTGATTATAAAACTTTTGAATATCTTCCTTTGATGCAAAAACAAAATTCCAGTTTTTTACATCTGTAAAAGGAGATAAAGCATCTACAATCTTCTGAGCTTCTTTTTCTGTCCCAAGTGGACATAAAACTACAAACTGAAGGTCTTCGAAACCATTATAACGTTTATAAATTTTCTCATTTAAGTTAAAATAATTACCCCGATTACTTAAAATATCAGATCCTGCAAAACCTAAAACGGTTATCTTTTTATCGAGTAAAACTTTTTTATTATTTAAAGATTTCCAATCCCCAAAATCAGCAATTTTTGGTGTAATTACAGGAAGTGTTGTAAAACTGTTTACACCTGAAGCGAAAAACAAATAGGCTACAATTGGCAAAACAAAAAGTACAAAGAGAACTATATTTTTTTTCATTGTAAGTGCGGAAATTATTGAGGTACAAAAATAAAAAAAGCTCCGTTAAACGGAGCCTCTTTTCGAATTAATATCATGTTAAAAATTCCATTTGATAGTAGAATCTTTAAAAACCCCATAAATATAATGTCCTTCTGTAAGTAGAATAAACAATAAATATAAAACCAGAAAAATAACAGATGAAACAACAGACCATCTAAGACTGCTTTTCTCACCTTCCATATGCATAAATGCCCATACAATATAATACGCTTTAACTAATGTTAAGATATAAAATATCCAGTTTAATAAATTCAACCCTATAAAGTGAGTAAATTCTAAAGATTCTGGCTTAATGATACCTAAAATAACTTCTACTGTAGTAATTAATGATAAGTAACCAAAAACTAACCAGATTCTTTTTGTATTTGATGCGTGCTCGTGTGACATAATAATTAAAATCTAAAATTAAACTAGGTAGAAAACTGTAAATACAAATACCCAAACTAAATCTACGAAGTGCCAGTATAAACCAACTTTCTCTACCATTTCGTAGCTTCTTCTTTTCTCGTAAGTCCCTAATAATACATTAAAGAAAATAATGATATTGATAATAACTCCAGAGAATACGTGGAATCCGTGGAATCCAGTGATAAAGAAGAAGAAATCAGCAAATAATTTACTTCCGTATTCGTTTCTAGTTAAGTTTGCTCCTTCTACAACATATTTTGCAGTACCTAAACGAGACTCAGATTCTTCTCTTGTCAGTACTGTTTTTTTCTTTTTGGAAGTAAGTTGTTCTGTTCTTATTAAAAGCTCAGGGTGAGCTTTAAATCCCGCCTGCACCTCAGCAACTGTATAGTTTGGCTGCGATTGAGCATCTTCCATAAACCATGCTGAATGGCTTCTTGTTAAAGCTTCTCTTTGTTCTGGCAATTTTACTGCAAAATCAGCAAGAGCAACTCTTTTACCGTCTTTGTCAACAAACTGCAACAAACTTCCGCCTGATGTTTCAACAGCACCATATTCTCCTTTGATGAAATTTTTCCACTCCCAGGCCTGAGAACCCACGAAAATAAAACCTCCAATAATAGTTAAGAACATATAAATTGCAACCTTAGTCTTTTTTAACTGATGACCTGCGTCAACAGCTAAAACCATAGTTACAGATGAGAAAATCAAAATAAAAGTCATCAAGGCCACATAATACATTGGGGCCGAAACTCCATGCATAAATGGAAAGTGCGTAAACACTTCATCAGCCAATGGCCATGTTTCAATAAATTTAAATCTAGAAAAACCATAAGCCGCAAGGAATCCAGAGAATGTTAAGGCATCTGATACGATAAAAAACCACATCATCATTTTACCATAACTTGCACCTAATGGCTGGATGTCTTCTCCGCCTCCCCAAGTTTTTTCATTGTTATTTGCAGTAGTAACTGTCGCTCCCATAAAAGATATTCGTTAAAAAGTTCCCAAATTTACGTTTTTTTCTTATTTAAAGAAATATAAAAACAAAAATAATAACACCCACAATAAGTCCAAAAAGTGCCAATACATCGCACCTAGTTCTATTCCAAGAGTTTGGGTCGGATTGTATTTTTGTTTAAAATGATTATAAATTATAATTAAAAGTGAAATTAATCCGCCTGCCAGGTGTAATAGGTGCATTAGAGCAATTACATATAGAAAAGTTGTAGTAATTGAACTACCCTGACCTGTCATATAATAACCACTTTCAATGATTTGCCCAAAACCTCTAAACTGTAAAACCACAAAAGCAGTTCCCATAGCAAATGTTCCTAAAAGAAACGCAGAAGTCGCACTTCTATTCCCTCTTTCAATTGCTTTTTTTGCTAAATAAAAAGTAACGCTACAACCAATAATGACTGCAGTACTTAAATAAAATGCAGTTGGTATCTGAAAATCTTTCAACCAGTCAGCTCTTGATTTACTTACCACAAATGCACTTGTAAGTCCTGCAAACATCATGGTCATACTAACCATTGCGAACAACAAAATCAATTTTGCAGATTTTGATTTTTGCACTTGTTCTTCACTTATTTTCATTGTCATTTCCATAACTATCTTAAAAATTTATCTACTATATATACAATCTGCAATAAAGAAATATACGAAACACTTACCAGCATTAAGGTTCTTGCAGATTTTGCTGTCCTCAACTGATACAAACGCACTGCATAAAATAACATCCACAACCCTAACAAAAACACTAAAACTGCAGCAATTGGCGAAATGAGTAATTGCCCTGTATAACCAAAAACAGGCAATAAAGAAGCAATAATCAACCAAACCGTATATAATATAACCTGTAAAGCTGTTCCTTTATCTTTTTTTCCTGTTGGGAGCATAAAGATTCCGGCTTTTTCATAATCTTCATATAAAAACCAGCCAATTGCCCAAAAATGAGGAAACTGCCAAAAAAACTGAATCAAAAATAATGTTCCGGCTTCTATCCCAAATTCCCCTGTAGCAGCAACCCAGCCTAACATAAACGGAATCGCCCCTGGAAAAGCCCCCACAAAAACCGACAATGAAGTAACCGTTTTTAAAGGTGTATAAACACTTGTATAGAGAAATATTGAAACAGCCGCAAACATTGCCGACTTTGCATTTATTGTATACAACAATACAATACCTGTAATTGTCAACAAACTTGCTACCAACAAAGCCGCTTTTGGAGACATTCGTCCTGAAGGAACGGGACGGTTTTTGGTACGATCCATTAAAGAATCTATATCTTTTTCTATTACCTGATTAAAAGCATTAGAAGCCCCTACCATACAATAACCTCCAATCATCAAAACAGCCAGAACACTCCATTGAAAAGGATTATCACTATTTACACCCAACAAATATCCGGCAATAGAAGAAAACAAAACACTGATAGCCAAACCAGCCTTGGTAATCTCTTTGAAATCCAGAAATATTGATTTAAGTGAAATTGTATTTTTAGCAGCGTTCAATACGGTATTTGTTTTTTCTATTTTTTTGAGTGGTGCAAATGTACAAATTAGATTATAGAATTCTGAACTATAAAATCAGATTTTTTCAATAAAACCTTTGCAAAATAAGCACTTGCCAATCTTTAACACAATTACCTTGAAAAATCTTATTAAATACTAGTAGTCAAAATACCAATTAAAGATATCCGAACGCAATCCAATTGTAAACCAGGTTGTACTTTGCTTAAAAGTAGTTGCTGTATTTTGCATAGGATCAAAATTTCTATAGATAAAACTTCCAAAAAGCTTCAAATTAGTCATCGGATTTATTAAATATCCCCCCTGAATATCTGCAATTAAAATATTCGTTTTGTTACCCTGACCAACTTTTGCACCAGTGTCATATGGCCGTTTTTCATCATAACTCTTATAAATATTCCCTCCGTAATTAAACGAGTCTGTAGTTGTATCAAAATCAAAACCTCTTTTTCCAACGGTAAATTTCGCATCAGCAAAATAACGGCCTTTATGATAACGTGCTATAGCAACGAATTCTTCAAAATTACCACCCCATTGATGGCCTAAACTTTGATTATTATGCCCATAATTTGTTATTACTGCACTATGCGAATACACATACGGACGCACATGATTGTATTCTAACTGAATAAGCAAATCTTTAACTTTGAAAGCATCAAAATATTTAGCTCCTATCTGATATCCTAATTTATTCTTCCAGCTGTTATCTCCTGCCTTTATATCTCCAAATGAAAATTCATCAATTAAAAACTGAGCATACAAATTGACATTATTATTCCATTTGTATTTAGATGTAATCCCTAAAAGGGCATTTCCACTTTTAGAAGAGGAACTAAACTCAACTGAACGATAAAAAATAATCGGATTGACAAAATTCACATCAAATCCTCTATTATTACTATCTGTCCAGACTACTGATTCAAAAAAGCCTAAATTCAGGTTATTTGAAACATTCCAGCTCAAATAATGGTTTGCCATATATTTTGAGGCATAGGTCTTATCAACCGTAACATCCGGACGAACATCTTTAAGCCACATATAGGTATTAGTATATTTTATCTTCCAGAAAGTCGTATTGATTTTGAAATAAGGATACGGGCTTGCTCCATCACTTTCCAATAATGAACGATATCCGTCCCCTATAAAATTTCTTCCGTAACCTAAATGAAAGTCAAAAAACTTACTAGGAGAATAAGAGATATTAGCTTCTGCTAAAGGAAAATCATACGAATCTGTTTTAAACCGTTTAGCAATTCCTATACCCGGAATTATAGCTGGATTACCTCCTGAAGGCTTTAGCGAATTTGAATAATCATTAAAATATCCGGCAAATCTTCCCTGGCTTTCAAAAATGGTTGTTGTAAAATTAATCTGCTTTCCTAATCCTCCTCTAAAATTTATCGCACGAGTATTTACATAAGTATAAGACGCATCAAGATCTGAAGCTTTTCCCATTTGCAGATCAACAATTGGATTTAAAGAAAGCCAATAATCTTCTCCCTGTATCTGCACCATGTTCTCATTCCACCATTTTCTTCCTAACCAGCCTGAAGTTTTTTTCTGGAGTGATTGGTTTACAGCTTTTAAATTATAATACTTTGAAACTTCGGCATAAGTATAAGGCTTTGAAGCCGTATGATTGTTACTACCAACCTGATTCATTGCAGGGTCAAACTGTGCATAATAGCTATGTGAAAATGGAATATTTAAATGACTGTCAAATTCAGGATTATTATATTTTTTATATACAATACTGTCCAATTCTGTCATTGGTTTTTCTTTAGGTTTCAAAATTTCTGCAGCAGCCAAAGATTCTTTAGCTGTTTGCTCTGAACTTTTTAATGGTAAATCTATTGAGATTGTATATTTAGAATAAGTTGCAGCACCATTATAAGTCGAAGGCTTTATATTTGGGAATTTCTCAAAAACACGTTTCGCTTCTTTAGCCAAATCCTCATTTGTTGCATTAACATAAATTACTTTAAAGTCTCCGTTTACATCAACTTCAAACAACACTTTAACTTCACCTTTGCTATTTACCTGCTTCAAATTTTCAGGAACTTCAAAGTTGTTATATACAAAATCATGAACTTCTTTATAAAAACAGTTTTCTAAATTTTTAGATTCTAAATTTTCACAATTAGGAAATACCGGAAAGCGCTCCGCAGTAAAACCTGGTTTTACAGAAGACTTGGTTTCCTGAGAAAAAACAGAAATTGACAACAATGTCAGGCAAAAAGTTAAGAAACTTTTATTCAAAATATTTTTGATTTTCATTAGTATTGATTTGTAGTATTTTCTCCATTTGCAATTGCTTTTGCAGATGAAGTTCCTATTCTTTTAACTCCTAAATGAATCATTTCTATTGCTTGTTTATAAGACTTGACGCCTCCTGCTGCTTTTACCGGCAATGGCGAGGCATTTTCTAACATCATAATAATTACAGGAATTGTAGCACCGTTAGGAGAACCATCCTGGGTTTTATAAAATCCCGTTGATGATTTCACAAAAACAGATGCATAATCTTCTTCTTTAAAATTAGAAATAATGATATTTTTTATCAAAGCTGAAAGCTGAATAATTTCTTTTTCATTTAAAGCAGCTGTTTCAATAATCCATTTTACTATTTTATTATTTGCTAAACCTATTTGTGTCGCTATTAAAACTTCTTGTTTTACTAATTCAACATTACCATCTTTAAAAGCTTCATAGTTACAGACAAAATCCAGATCATCTGCACCATTTACTATTGCCTCATTTGCTTCTTTGATCTTAGTTTCCAAATCTGATGTTCCCTCCGGGAAATCAATAACTGTTCCTACATTCAAATTTGAATTAGCCTGTAAAACCATTTTTTTTGCTAACGCAACGTATTCCGGCCGAATCATAATCAGCTTAAAACCCTCATTAATAGCTTCTGTGATTGCTTGCTTAACCACAACATCATTTTCTGTTTCCGAAACACCAGCCTGGGAAGCAGTTTTTAAGTAAGTGGAATCTAAATACTGTTTAACGTTCATGCTTTTAAAATTACAGCAATTATGGCAAAAATACATTTAAATTCAGAAAATAAAAAAACCCACCGAAGTGGGAATCCATATTTTATATTTTATCTATTTGCTTTTTAAAAGCGATTGCAATAAAAACAGCTGCCGTTGCGCCAATTGCATTTCCTAAAATATCTGCAACATCTGCTGCTCTTGTTTTGGTAAAAACACCTTGTAATATCTCAATGGTTATACCAAAAAAAACTGAAAATATAAACGAAATCAAATAGGCCTTAGAATCATCGGTTGTTTTTCCTTTTAATTCTTTTTTAAAAAACAAAATCCATGAAATTGTAAAACCAAAATGAAAACCAAAATGTACTATTTTATCGATACTGGGAAAATTTACCACCGGAATGTTACCTGAGTCCGTCAGACAAAAATAGGCAATGATTCCTGAGCAGATTATAGCCCACAATAAAAGCAGTTGTTTAGGCACCTATTAATTGTTTGTATTCTTCATCTGATAATAATGAATCAATTTCTGAAGCGTTAGCTATTTTTACTTTTATCATCCAGCCAGCTCCGTACGGATCAGAGTTCACCGCTTCAGGAGTACTTTCTAAATCTTCATTAAAAGCGATTATCTCACCTGTTAAAGGTAAAAATAAATCAGAAACCGTTTTTACAGCTTCTACAGTTCCGAAAACTTCATCTTTATCTAATGTCTGATCTAAAGTTTCTACTTCTACATACACAATATCTCCCAATTCTTTTTGAGCAAAATGAGTAATTCCTACTGTTGCAACATCTCCATCGATGCTAACCCATTCGTGATCCTTTGTATACTTTAAATTTGCCGGTATGCTCATAATACTTTTTTTGAAATTGATAATTTAATTTTAAAGCAACAAATGTAACAATCTTATAATAAAAATTAGTTTATAATCACAAAATTAATTTCCGAAATTGTATCGAAGTGTAAATCCTGAACGAATATTAGTTAACGGAAATGATGTAGAAATAACTGCTTTCGAAAATGAATGATCGTAATAGAAAATGGCTGTTAGATTTTTACTGAAAGCGTAATCAGCTGTAACTTTTACTGACCATATATTTTGTCCAGCTGCAAGCTGATTGTTGTCATAATCTAAATAACGAACCAAAGTCTGATTGTTTCTATATGATAAATCTGCCTTAATATTAATATCACTTTTTATAATTCCGGTTGGGTTATCCGCCAGAGTCGATGAAAAAATTACATCTTTAAAGCGATACCCTAAGCCTACAACATATTCAATACCCTTTACTTCTGTCAATAAATTATTGTCAAAACTCATTGACAAAGCTCTGTCCTTTTTAACTTCTGTAAGCACTCTTAATGATCCTTTTAATTCAAAATCGACACGAATTAACGGACTAAACTGCTCTACTAAATTAACATTGGACATGATGGTTTTATTGTAGAAATTATAAGTATTTGGATCCTGCATAGGATTTTCGACATTATCTGGATTTGCTATGGCTTCATCATAATCAAAATTAGATCTAAACTGATTAATCGTATAAGATGCCCTATAATTATGCTGTAGTGAAAAGCGTTTAAACCTGTCTTTAAAATATTTATAACGCATTAAACCGTTATACTTCACACTCCAGTTTGGAATAGGAAAATTTCTAAAAATTCCTGTCGAGGTCTTTGAGGCATCACCACCTGAATAAGCTGCTAAGAAAGCAGGTAATAAAACTGCCTGATTGCTTTTTCCGAATCCAATTGGGTATCCTGCATTTGATGCATAAATGTCTCTTTTGTTTTTATCAGGATCATTAGTAGGATCGGTTGGCGGAACTGGAATAGGGTTAGCAGCATCACCATATCTCGGAATATTTCCTGCGCCATAATAATCTTCTGCTAAACGATTTGCTATTATCAGACGATTTTTCCTAAAATCATCAAAAGCAGCTGATACATTTTCATCACTTGCAGAAAATGCGGTTTTGATTAATACAGTGGAAATTGAAAACATTCCATATGTATAAGGAGAAAGAGGAGTATATTCTCCATTGACAACACTATACTGCTCTGAAGAATTTTCAGAATACGACCTGTCCATAGTTAAATCTATTTTAAGGTCAGGAAATAAATCAACATTTGCTGTTACCTTCAAAAGCTTGTTGTTGACCTGAGTATAATTTTGATTGAAATTATCAAAAGTTGTCAGCCAACCATTTTTAGCCGCTTCATATCGTATATCATCCTGACTGCCAAAGATAAATCCTAATGTAGGTTTTGAAGTTCCTAAAAATCCGATCCCAGGAGTATAACCAGGCATTACTGTCCCGCTATTCTCTGTATAATTTATCTGAATATTTTTTACACTGGTCAAAACTCCAATCAAACCATCATAAAATGGACTTCTCACTGCTTGTGTTTTGTTGGTATTTACTATTTTCTCTCCCGGTTTTGGAGGCCCTGCCGGTTTAGGTTTGGCTGTTTTTTTGGCTCCAGGTGTCAACCCCAAATACTTATACAACGTAGTCATATTAAAAGTTGTACTTAATGTATTGGAATTCGCATTCTGAATGGTATTACCTAAATCATATGTTGTAATAGACCCGTCTGGATTTTCCACTTCATATTGAGATAACGCACTCGAAGAACGTTGCCAGTTGTAATCAGCAGTGTAAGAATAATTGGCTTTTATAAAACTAAAAACAGGTAATTTGTTAATTGGGATATCATAATTTAAAACCAGCTGTTGTGTATGCTGATTTGGCGTTCCAAGATCAAAATAATCATCCCAAATACTAAAATCTTCTTTAGGAGTATTATCATCATTCAGGAAGTTTTTTACGATATTGTTTGAGGATGCCGTATAATTTAATTTTAAAGATTTTGTCAGATTGAAACCAAAACCATATTGATAATTATGCGCAAAATTTCTTCTGTAAAGAGCGTCCAGACCAATTCCCTGAACATCTTCCACCTGTCTGAATTGCTGGCGGTTACTTTGTCTGATAATGTTACTATTGAACGAGATATTGGATGGGAGATAATTAAAATTGAAATCACTCAGCAGCTTCCAGTATTCACTTTTTTTCATGAATTTAGTCTTCTTGAAAGGCACCACTTCTTTAGGCTGAAATGTATATGCATAATTTACAGCCGAATTTGACAATTCGTCTTCATAATCTTCAATCTCATAATCATGACGCTGCACCTGATTGTAGGATTGAGAAAATGTAAAGTTTTCTACATCATACACGTGCGTTTTTTGCTCTGGCGCCCTGTCTTTCCTAACACCTATAAAGTTTATACTTTTACGTTTGGTATAATCTATCGCCCTGTTTTTAATATTATCTTTTTGAGCCTGATCTGTTGTCTCATTGAGTAATTGTTCCAGTTTAATATCCTGATTAAAGGGGTCATACTCCGGAGTAATTATTTCTTCTCCAATTGCATAATTAAACGGAAGATTAATTCCCCATTTAGGCGGAAGTAATTTTCCTAAATTCAAATTGGTAACAATATTATATTGCTGGATATCCTCACGATCTCTTTCATTTGCTCCCTCTTCAATAGATCCAAAACCAATAGTGCTTTTACGTCCCGTTGCAGAAACAGTCGCAAAATCTGCCATATTTGTATCGATGTTTAATATGGCCGCCATTCCGCCCTTATTATCCATGTCTGACAGTCGAAGTTCATTGAACCAGACTTCGCCTTTAATATTTTTATCAGTAGTGTTATTTTTTAGACCAACCATTAAATTTCGTACAAAGCCAAAATTAGGATTACCCTTAATACCTAATCTTAACCTACTGTCGCCATCTCTTGAATTCACATCACCATTTATTTCTCCATCCTCATCAGGATAATAAATTCCGTTGACATCTCTTTTAGGAGAATTAATATCAACACTCATTCCTTTAATTTTCATTTTAGTTAATAAAGAAAGAGCTAAATCCATTGCATTCTCTTCTGGCCAGACCAAATTGGGATCAATATTCCCGGATCCATTTTCAACAAACTGAGTCATTTTTAATGGAATTTCAATCTGATAAAAGTTTTCTGTAAAGTCATTTCCAAATCGAATAAATGCTACCATTTCGTTATCCTGAACCGGAACTTCTTTTTCTAACGACTCCGCATGAAGAAACATCTTCAGCTTTTTATATTGACGCATATCAATACTTACATTTTTAAAAGTTCCTCTTGCATCATTAACTTCCAGTCCATTTCCTGAAACACGTAATGCTAATGATTGTTCATTTTGATTGATTACTGTATTGTTGTTATACAGTTGTTCTCTTTGAACATTTGGCGGCATGACATAATTTACAGGTTTTTTTGTACTATTTTCCTGTATGTTTACTGCCTGAACCTCAAAATTAGTCCCATCATCGACAGGGACATCATTTGCCTGCAGCGAATTTTCATATCTTCTCCATTCTCCTCTAACCAAATCCAATGATCCAAAACGAACTGTGATTTGTTCATTAAAACCGGTCATAAACATCCTCATGAATCGAATAGATCTAAATTCATTAATCGTTCCAATAGTTTTCTCTGGTTGTCTGACAGGAATTTTAAACTGAATCCATCTCGCTTTAGTAGTTGTACCATTCGGCAATGGAACATCGTTTATTTCTTTAGTATCAGTAATATAATTTTCACCAATATCCATTCCTGGCCTCATATCAATGCTATATTCATAATAAGCATTAATAGTATTCATGGTATTGTCGCGATTAATATCTTCAACATCAGGAAGAGTCGTTGATCCTCTGTTGGCATCATTTATATCTACAGGGGAGTTTCCTTCCACACCATTATACTTTTTATAACGGTCGAGAACACCACCTTCTGTATTTAAAAAATAGGTATAATCATCTGCCGCAGGATCTGGATCAGATGCATAATTAGTGTAAATTGCACTTTCTTTTGAATTTGGCAAACCATCTAAACCTACATCCTGATTTGTTCTGTTACCTGCATTATTATCAAAAGCATAAATCAGGGACTGTGAAGCAGGAACATCCCCCCAATGTGCCTGCCCTTGAATTGGCTGTGCAATAATTTGACCGGGACCAAGTCCATTTTCATATTGTTTCCTTCCGTCTTTTAAAATATCTTCAGAAACCTCCCCTAAATTAAAATAAATTTTACCCGTATTTGAAGGCTGAGTTGCTCCATTTCCTTCATAATAAGGATCCAACATCCAAAACTGGATAAACTCTACATTGCTCTGTTCAAAATTGGTTGAATTTAAAGAGCGCATAATTCCTCCAAAATTGGCATTAGCAGGATTTGTACCAAAATCAGGATTATTGTTATAAGGGCCTCTTTCTGAAGGATAATAAGTCAAATCAAGGGTATTGATTACTTGTAACTGGCCTTGGGCAATATCTGTATTTGGATATAATTCTTTGCTGTAAATTCTTCTGGTTGTATTCAAAGATAGATCATCATTTGATATTCCTGATGGCTTTTGAGTATAAAAAATCGGATCTATAGAATACCATGATAATTTTGCCCTTTTGTGTCCATATTCTAAAGAATTATATGCTGCTCCGAAAGTATTATCAGTGTCAGAATTGATAAATGGTGTAGAAGCCAGGCTCCAGGCATAAGCAGAACGCATATCAATAGTAGATTGAGATCCTTCAAAATCATCAACATATATAGTGGCTTCACCTTCAAAATCACTAGCTTTTGGTGCATCAGGTTTTAAAAAAGCGACTTCCCCTCTTATCGAAAGATTAGAAGGCACATCTGTATCAATGTTTGGAAGTTTATTTACTAATCTTGTAAAAAATGGAATTTCAGTAGAATAATTTCCATTGAACCCGAAAATCGTATTATTTACAGATTCCTGTCCATAACTTGACTTTTGAGTGAAAGGTCTTTCAGTCATTTTCAGATAAGTACCGCCAACTATAAATTTATCTGAGATCTTATGCTCTACGTTAAGTCCCATAAATCTTCTTGTCTGCTGGCCAAAAACAGAGTTGTTTTCAAGAGAGACTTCTATTGGTGTCCCAGAAGCCTGTAAAGAAGCATCTAAAATCTGAACCCTTCCCAATTGATAATCAACACTATAGTCAATTCCTTCTACAAGAACCCTTCCTGCAGCTGTAACTACAACTGATCCCTGAGGCACATTAAAAGCACCAATAGGAATTCCATCGTTTCCTGATGATTTATATTTTCCTCTTAATAAAAATTTGTTTTTATCACTGTCCTGTAAAGCTGCTGACTGGGTATTCGCATACATGCTCTTGAATACATATTTTCTTTGATTCGGATTATAAGTATTGGGATCGTCATAATTTTCTCCCGAGGTTCCTGTATTTAATTTATCAAATAATAACTTTCCAAAAGGCTCTTTTGTAGTGAATATAATTCGTCCGTTTTGCGCATCAAAAGTTATTCCCTGAAGGTAATCGAAAAAACCATCTCCACCCGCTTGTGGATCATTATTATAATTCAATTTGTCTAAATTAAATACTTTTAATAAAGGAGTATCTTCAACTCTATTATCAGGAGTAGGATTAGACGGAAACGGAACCACCGGAGTTATATAGTTTATTGGAGAAGGATCTGTGTATAGAATATTGAACCTGAAATCGTCCTGCTTAACCTGATAAGCACCCGGTATCTGATAAATATTTTTCATCATCAGATTCCAAACTGGGTCATTAACATTAGTTAAACTGCTTTTCAGCATTTTCAGAATTAAACTTTGAGTTACAACAGCCTGACCTGTATTCCCGGTACCTCCGGTAACTACTGTTGCATCAACCCCGTCACTACCAAATTCTCCTACCTGATACACTTCTCCCCCTACAGTATATTCATAGGCTACTGCTAAAATTTCATCGTTTGCTAAACGTTGCTGCAACGAAATATATCCTAACTGAGGATTAAATGTATATTCTGCAGTAGTTAGCTTTCTGGCATTTTCTAGTACAGAATAATCGGTTCCTTCATTTACGTTACCATTTGTAAAACCATTTTTTGCGGTAACAATCTCTCTAATGTTAGAATTTAAATAAGACCCAGATTGTCCTATTGATGCCGGATCGTATTTATTATTTTCATTGTCTGTGGGTGAATCAACAGGCTTACTAAAAAACCCTGTAGAAGGATCTACAACAACAATTTCCGGATCAGGTATTCCTGTAATCTGTGCCTCTCCTAAATCCTGAAGAGCAATTATATTTCTTAAGTTATTGCTTGTCGTACTCACACGATTTTGCTTGTTTGTTACCCAAATTTCAAGTCTTGTAATTTGTACACGGCTATCAATTAAGGGATAATTTCTAAGCGAAGCATCGTATTTATTTCTAAAATATTGTGACAAGAAGAAGTGCCTGTCATTATCATAATCTAGTGCAAATAAATCAAAATTCTGAATTGTTCCGCCACCTTCAGCAACTATACTTTTTGTTTGTGATTTCTGTTCAGAGAAAACTCCGGTAACAGTTGTTTTTCCGAATTGCAGCTGTGTCTTAACACCAAACAAACTTTGGGCTCCCCGGATCAAAGTACTGTTTAAAGGCATGCTTACATTACCTACTTCTACTTTCTGTACAATATCATCTTCAGTAGGTGTGTAAGCAAGTTTAAATAAATTCTGAAAAGCAAAGGTAGACTGCGTATCATAATTAGCATTTACCTCTAATCTGGTACCTACTTTTCCCATTAAGCTCATGCTAATTCTTTGGTCAAAATCAAAAGTAAGGCTTGATCTGTTTCTGGGTGAAAATGATGGATTATCTTGTTTGTTATATCGCAATCCCAAATCCATTTCAACAGAACCTGTAGGTTTTACATCAATTGTGTTACTTCCAAAAATAGATTCAAAAAGACTGGAATTAATGTAATATCTTGGCAATAAATCTTTTTTTGCGTCTTCACTGCCCGCTTTTTTCCCATCAATAGCGATCATTTTTTGCCTAAAATAATTTCTTCTGGATTCTTTAAGCAGCAAATCCTCGTATTGTTTTGGTGTCAGGACCAGAGGATAGTCAATAGAAAAACCATCAACAGTACTCGTATAAATATAACGGTCTGTTATTGGATCGTACTTGTATGCAGAAAGTACACTTGGCGGATTTTCTAATTCTAATTTTCCAACAGAAAATCCAGTTTTAGTAGTATCCTGAATTGTTGGATTTACTTGTGCATGCAAAGCATTGCCACAAAATAAAACCAGTAAAAAAAGTAAAATTTTACGCATACAACTCAAGTGTCTTAATAGTAATTATAAAGCCTTTAATGCTTTTTTTATAATAGTTTCCGCAGTAGCTTCCGGATCTTCTTTTACAATCTTTTCAACAACTTTTTCAGATGTTTTTCTAACAAAACCTAAAACTTCTAAAGCAGATAACGCTTCATCTCGGTTTGTATTGTTTTGAACAACAGAAACTTCATCTAAATCATATAATTTTAAGACTTTTTCTTTCAAATCCAATATCACTCTTTGTGCAGTTTTATTACCAATCCCTTTAATAGACTGAATAACACTCACATCTCCGGAGGCAATTGCATTGATAATTTGCTTTGGATCTATAGATGATAACATAGTCCTCGCAATATTAGCGCCTATTCCAGACACAGATATTAGCATTCTAAATATTTCTCTTTCGGATTTTTCTACAAAACCATATAAAGTATGCGAATCTTCTTTGATTAAAAGATGCGTATATAATTTTATAAAATCAGTATTGGGAATTAGTGAAAAAGTATGCAGAGAGATATTGACCTGATATCCAACTCCTGCACAATCAATAATTACCTCTGTTGGGTTTTTCTCCACTAACTTTCCCTGCAAATGTGCTATCATAATATTATTTGTGGTGCCAAATATAATGAAATTAAGACAATATTAACAACCGTATAAATCCCTTATTTACCCAGCTTAATTTTCTTCAATTCTTTTTCCTGAACATCAATAACTGCAATTGCCGCCATATTTACCATTTCTTCAACACTTGCACCTAATTGAAAAATATGAACAGGTTTACCCATTCCCAGCATAATAGGTCCTATGGAGTTTACTTTATATAATTCTTTTAACAACTTATAGGTAATATTTGCAGATTCCAGATTAGGAAAAACTAATGTATTTACTTTTTTTCCTGCTAATTTAGAGAAAGGGAATTTTTCCTCAAGCATTTCGGGATTTAGTGCAAAATCAGCCTGAATTTCTCCGTCCACGATCATATCGGGATGATTTTTATGCAAATAAGCAACCGCTTCTCTTACTTTAGAAGCGTTCTGGTGAGTTGATGATCCAAAGTTTGAATACGAGACCATTGCAATTACAGGTTCAACCCCAAACATTTTAGCCGTCTTAGCCGTCATTAATACAATATTTACCAAATCTTCTGATGACGGGTTAATATTAATCGCCGTATCTGATAAAAACATTGGTCCTCTGGCTGTAAGCATCATGTTTGCAGTCGCTACCAGCGAAGCCCCGTTTGCTTTACCGATCAATTGCAGCATTGGTTTTAAAACTGATGGATAACTTCGGGAATGACCTGTAACTAAAGCATCCGCTTCGCCTTCGTTTACCATCATTGCTGCAAAATAATTTCTTTCACGCATTAATTTCTGAGCATCCAATAATGAAATACCACGTCTTTCTCTGGTTGACCAGTACGATTTTGCAAATCTGTCCCTTCTTTGTTCTTCATCTTTTATTTTAGGATCAATAATTTCAATATCTGCATCGAATCCTAACTCCGTTTTCAGCTCTAAAATTATTTCTTTATTTCCTAATAAGACAGGCACACCAATACCCTCTTCATGTACAATTTGAGCAGCCTTTAAAACATTCAGATGTTCAGCTTCGGGAAAAACAATTCTTTTCGGATCCATTTTGGCACGATTTGTAATTAAACGAACCATTTTATTATCATTCCCTAAACGTTCTAAAAGTCTTTCTTCATAAGCAATCCAGTCCGTTATTGGATTTTTGGCAATACCTGATTCCATAGCTGCTTTTGCAACAGCTGGTGCAACAACCGCAATCAATCTTGGATCAAATGGTTTAGGAATAATATATTCGCGGCCAAAACCTAATTTTGTAGCACCATATGCTACGTTAACCTGTTCCGGAACAGATTGTTTTGCTAATGAAGCCAGTGCCTTTACAGCTGCCATTTTCATCGCTTCATTAATCTTTGTAGCCCTGACATCCAAAGCCCCTCTAAAAATGTAAGGAAAACCTAAAACGTTATTGACCTGATTAGGAAAATCTGAACGGCCTGTGGCCATAATAACATCCTTACGGGTTTCTACTGCTAAATTATAATCTATTTCAGGATTTGGATTTGCCATTGCGAAAACGATAGGATTTTCAGCCATTGACAACAACATTTCTGGTGAAAGTATGTTTCCCGAAGACAATCCTATGAAAACATCTGCTCCTTTTACAGCTTCTGCCAGTTCGATTTTAGCACCATCTACAGCATATTTCAATTGCAATTCTGAGAGAGAAGGATTATCTTTTGTTAAAAGTCCTTTACTATTGAACATCAACACATTTTCAACTTTAACTCCCAACGAAACATACAAATCTGTACAGGCTATCGCCGCTGATCCTGCTCCGGAAACTACAACCTTCACATCTTCTGCTTTTTTACCTGCCAATTCTAATGCATTAATTAAAGCCGCCGAAGAAATAATAGCTGTTCCATGCTGATCATCGTGCATTACGGGAATATCTAACTCTTCTATCAGTCTTCTTTCGATTTCAAAAGATTCCGGGGCTTTAATATCTTCAAGGTTAATCCCTCCAAAAGTGGGGGCAATATTTTTTACGGTCTGAATAAATTCTTCTACATCTTTTGTTCCAATTTCGATATCAAACACATCAATATCAGAGAATATTTTAAATAATAAACCTTTTCCTTCCATTACCGGTTTCCCTGCTTCTGGACCTATGTCTCCAAGACCTAAAACAGCTGTTCCGTTTGAAATTACGGCAACTAAATTTCCTTTTGCTGTATATTTATAAACATCTTCAATGTTCGCTGCTATTTCTAAACATGGTTCTGCAACACCTGGTGAATAAGCTAAAGATAAATCCCTTTGGGTTGCATATTTTTTAGTTGGAACTACCTGAATTTTCCCTGGAGTCGGCTCTGCATGGTACAGTAACGCTTCTCTTTTTTTAGTCTCTTTATTCATCCGTTTTCACTTTAATTGTGTCTTACAAAGATATAAGACTTGGAATAAAACTGTTTGTTTTTGAGTATACTTTTACTGAAAATGTTTAAATTTTGGGTAAAAAAAAGTCCGATATTAATTCGGACTATTATTAAAATTTTTACTATTTAAATTCTTATTGCGAAATATATGAGTTAAGATGATTTATTGTATCCTTTTGCAATTCGATAATAGCTTTTACCACATCACTAATCGAAATAATACCTACAACGATTTCGTCTTCTAAAACTGGCAGGTGTCTTATTCTTTTTGTACTCATCAGTTCCATGCAATCTTCTAAATTATCCGAAAGTTTTACTGTAAAAACAGTTCTTTCCATGATTTCATCAACTAGAGTTTCTTTTGACGATTTGTCCTTTAAAACAATTTTTCGTGCATAATCCCTTTCAGACAATATTCCTTTTAATTCAGAACCATCGATAATCAGAATAGCGCCTATATTTTTTTCGCCCATTACTTTCAAGGCTTCATAAACAGTTGTTGTTGAACGTACGGAATAAACATTTTTTCCTTTTGCGTTTAGTATTTGATTTACAGTCATATCTAAAAAAATTTTAGTATTATAAAGTTAAAAAAAAATGAACACAAAAGATAAGACGCAACACCTTTTAACATCCTAATAAACTCATTTTTAAATCTTTAGAGCTTATTTAACTATTTCAAAATATTCTTTAAAAGAAAAGAATAGTTTACAGCCAGTTTTTTATGAAAAACACAACATTTTTACATTTAATACAAAAATAAAAATGGCTTTCCAAAAACTGAGAAGCCCATTACAATAGTAAAATATATTTTTATAAAATTATTCCAAAAACTTAATATTCCTTCTCAAACCATCAAACTTAGTTCTCTTAACCGGAGAATTTTTAAAAACCAAACGAAAAGTTTCCTCTGTGATTTCAATCCAGTCTTTTTTTGAAAAAGAAAGCAACTCATGATTTGCATTAAACAAAGGTTCTGAATGCGGTTTGGAAAAACGATTCCAGGGACAAACATCCTGACAGGTATCACAACCAAACATCCATTCATCAAATTTACCTTTCATTTCGTATGGAATATTTTCTTTGAGTTCAATCGTATAATATGAGATGCATTTACTTCCGTCTACTACATAAGGTGCGACTATTGCCTGTGTTGGACACGCATCAATACAGGCTGTACATGAGCCGCAATGATCCGTTACTGCATGATCGTATTCTAAATCTAAATCCAGAATAAGTTCAGCAATAAAATAAAACGAACCTACTTTTTGAGTTAATAAATTACTGTTTTTGCCAATCCAGCCCAAACCGCTTTTTGCAGCCCATGCCCTGTCTAAAACAGGAGCCGAATCTACAAATGCGCGTCCCGAAACATCACCTATGTTTTCCTGAATTGTATGAAGAAATTCTTTTAATTTTTCTTTAATAACAAAATGATAATCCTGACCATAAGCATATTTTGAAATCTTGAAGCTTTCATTATTCTGAACTTCAGAAGGGTAATAATTTAGCAAAAGCGAAACTACACTTTTTGCGTCATCAACCAATAATGTCGGATCTAAACGCTTATCAAAATGGTTTTCCATATAGGCCATTTGACCATTTTGATTGTTTTTTAGCCATTTTTCCAAACGAGGAGCCTCTTCTTCAAGAAATCCTGCTTTAGAAATTCCACAGGAAATGAACCCAAGTCGTTTTGCTTCTGATTTAATAAATTTCGAATATGTCTCTTTAGAATTAATGGTCATCTTTTAGAGAATGTAACTTCAGCACCAACTGGCTTTAAAGTTATTAACGGGTTAAATTGGATGTCAGCTTTGGTTGATTTAATCTTATACTTTTTTACAATATAAGAAAGTGTCAGGCACATTTCATAAATAGCAAATCCTGTCCCAATACACATTCTCGGACCGGCTCCAAAAGGATAAAAATATTGCAATGACTTCTTTTTTTGTTCACCAAGAAAACGTTCAGGAATAAATTCATTCGGATTTTCCCAATATTTAGGATTACGATGCAGTTCGTAAAAAGAAACACCAATCAATGTTCCTTTTTTAATATTAAAATGTAGCAGGTTATCATCTTCTACATTCTCCCTGTCTGTAATCCAGGCGGGCGGATACAATCGCATAGACTCATTTAAAACTGCATTTATATAAGTCATTCTTTGAAGCTGCTCTACTATATTATCAGTCTCCGATTCAATTTTAATAATTTCATCAAATATTTTTTGCTGTACATCAGCATTATTTCCTAAAAGATGTAAGGTAAAAGTTAACGCATTAGCCGTTGTTTCATGTCCGGCAATAAAAAGTATTTTTATTTCATCTATTAATTGTTCTACAGACATTCCTTCACCACTATCCTCATAACGGGTTTCAAGGAGCATGTTCAGCAAATCATTAACTTCATTTTTTGAAGCAATTCTTTCTTCTATAATTCCCTGAATTATTTTATTGCTCTCATCAGCCAACTTGAGATGTTTTTTTACCTGGCCACTAATTGAAAACCACCATGCTTTATGAGGAAGTCTAATTTCTTTGATTAAAAAATTTTGGACTTCTTCAATAATGAATTTTATACGATTTAATTTAGTATCAGTTGAAAATTGAAACAATGATTTAGCCACAACATTAAAAGCCAGCTCACTCATTACAGGAAAAAGATTAATTGTTTTGTCTTCAACTAAATCAACAAGTTCTGAACCAATTATTTTTTCCATGTTTTCAACCAGCTGATTCATTTTTTGCTTATGAAAAGCCGGCTGAATAAGTCTTCTTTGTTTTAACCAAAATTCACCATCAACAGTTAAAAGTCCTTTTCCTAAATATTTTGAAAGATATACAGACTGAAACTTTGATTTATGATAATTCTTTTGATTTTTCTGCAAAATATATTCGGCAATATCATTGTCTCTGGATAAAATGATATATTTTGATTTTCCAATTTTAATAGAAAACGAATCACCTAAAACATCAAAATATCTGTTGTGAAACGGAATAGGGTTTTTACGTATCCCTTCGGCATCCAAAAAAAATCTAAAAATTGAAAGCTTGTTTGGATAATTATATCTTTTATTCTCAGACATTGGACAATAAATTAAAACAATCCTCCCTGAATATTCGTATTTATTTTCCCTAAGTGCTTATAAGCTTTATCAGTAACTTCACGCCCGCGAGGAGTACGCATAATAAAACCTTCCTGAATCAAAAATGGCTCATAAACTTCTTCAATTGTTTCACTGCTTTCAGAAACTGCAGTTGCCAAGGTTGAAAGACCAACAGGTCCGCCTTTAAATTTGTTTATAATAGTCAACAAAATCTTGTTATCCATCTCGTCAAGGCCATGAGCGTCAACATTTAGTGCTCTCAAGGCATATCTTGAAATTTCTAAGTCGATAGTACCGTTCCCTTTTATCTGTGCAAAATCACGTACACGACGCAATAATGCATTTGCAATACGAGGCGTACCACGACTGCGTCCCGCAATTTCTATTGCTGCTTCAAGATCGATAGGCATTTTTAAAATAGAAGCACTTCTTTCTACAATTGTCGTTAAAAGCTCTGTAGTATAGTATTGCAAACGGGAAGATATTCCGAAACGGGCACGCATTGGTGCTGTCAATAATCCTGAACGTGTAGTCGCTCCGATCAAGGTAAAAGGGTTTAAATTGATTTGGACCGTTCTGGCATTAGGGCCGGATTCAATCATGATATCAATCTTGAAATCCTCCATAGCAGAATATAAATATTCTTCAACAATAGGACTCAAACGATGAATTTCATCAATGAATAATACATCCCGTTCATCGAGATTTGTCAACAAACCTGCTAAATCCCCCGGCTTATCCAAAACAGGACCCGAAGTAATTTTGATTCCAACTTCAAGTTCATTTGCCAAAATATTAGCCAGAGTCGTTTTTCCAAGTCCGGGAGGGCCATGAAAAAGCGCATGATCAAGTGCTTCTCCACGCTGATTAGCGGCAGCAACAAAAACCTTTAAATTTTCTAAAACCTGGTCTTGTCCGGCAAAATCATCAAATGACAGCGGACGCAATCTTTTTTCAAGATCTAACTCTTCTGGGTTGTATCCTTTTGTGGTAGGATCTAGATTCTCATTCATTTTACAAAGATAGACAAAGTAATCAGTTTGTAAAACAGTAAAACTTCTGAGATAAAACTTTTACAAAAACAAAAAGACCATCATTTCTGATGGTCTTTTAAAATATTTTTAGTGGTGTAAAACTTCTTCACCTTCTTTCATCGGTACATTTTGAGGAACAAAATCTACATCATGATTTGGGTTACTGTAGTCATACGGCCAACGATATACGTGAGGAATTTCTCCTGGCCAGTTTCCGTGAATATGTTCAACTGGAGTTGTCCACTCTAAAGTTGTTGATTTCCATGGATTCTGAACCGCCTTCTTACCGTAGAAAATACTGCTAAAGAAGTTGTATAAAAATACTAATTGGAACGCACCTCCTACAAGAGCAAATGTTGTAATCAAAACATTCACATTTTGTAAATCATCAAATAATGGGAAATTTGTGTTAGTATAATAACGTCTTGGTAGACCAGCTAATCCAATAAAGTGCATTGGGAAGAATACTCCATAAGCACAAACTGCTGTTACCCAAAAGTGAATGTAACCTAAGTTTTTATTCAACATTCTTCCGTACATTTTAGGAAACCAGTGGTAAATACCAGCAAACATTCCGTAAAGTGCAGAAATCCCCATTACCAAGTGAAAGTGTGCAATTACAAAGTAAGTATCGTGAACGTTAATATCAAGAGTACTATCTCCTAAAATGATCCCTGTTAAACCTCCAGTAATGAAAGTTGAAACCATTCCAATAGAGAATAACATTGCAGGATTAAATTGTAAGTTACCTTTCCATAAAGTAGTAATCCAGTTAAATGCTTTTACAGCAGATGGAATTGCAATCAATAAAGTCGTAAAAGTAAACACAGATCCTAAGAAAGGATTCATTCCTGAAAGGAACATATGGTGCCCCCATACAATAGTTGATAAGAATGCAATTGCAAGAACAGACATAATCATCGCTCTGTAACCGAAGATTGGTTTACGAGAGTTCGTAGCCATAATTTCAGAAACAAGACCCATTGCAGGTAAAATTACGATATAAACTTCAGGGTGACCTAAGAACCAGAATAAATGCTCAAATAAAACTGGCGACCCACCTTGATAATGAAGAACTTCACCAGCAATATAGATATCAGATAAAAAGAATGAAGTACCAAAACTTCTATCAAAAATCAATAATAAAGCCGCAGATAATAAAACCGGGAATGAAATAACACCAATAATAGCTGTTACGAAAAATGTCCAGATTGTAAGTGGAAGTCTGGTCATGGACATTCCTTTAGTTCTTAAATTAATTACAGTAACAATGTAATTCAATGATCCCATTAAAGAAGATGCGATGAAAATTGCCATTGAAACCAACCACAAAGTCATCCCTGCTCCAGATCCTGGAATCGCTTGTGGCAAAGCACTTAATGGAGGATAAATTGTCCAACCTGCAGAAGCTGGTCCAGCTTCAACAAATAAAGAACATAACATTACTACAGCAGATAAGAAAAACAACCAGTATGAAATCATATTCATAAATCCAGAAGCCATGTCTCTTGCTCCAATTTGAAGTGGAATAAGTAAATTACTGAAAGTTCCACTCAAACCAGCTGTCAGTACAAAGAATACCATTATGGTCCCATGAATTGTAACTAAAGCTAAATAAATATCGTTTGCCATTACACCATCAGGTGCAAATTTATCTCCTAATAAAACATTGAATATTTTAAAAGACTCTTCCGGCCAAGCCAATTGCATTCTGAAAAGCAAGGACATTGCAATACCAATTACTCCCATAACAATACCAGTTATTAAGTATTGTTTAGCAATCATTTTGTGGTCAATACTAAAGATATATTTAGTAATGAACGTGTCTTTATGATGATGTTCGTGCTCGTGATGATCGTGTCCGTGATCGTGATCGTGCGCTTCTGCTGACATATATGTGTACTTTAAATTTCTTAATAAATTATTTCATCGCAACTTTAGCTACAGCTGCCTTCACAGTATCAACAACCGCTTTAACAGTATCTATAACCTTAGAAGAACTATCTCCAGCTGGTGCAGTTCCTTCAGCTGGCTTTTCAGCAGCTTTAGCAGCAGCGATATCCTGAGCTAAAGTAGTTTTTTCACTTAACCATTTTTTGTAATCTTCTGGAGTATCAACCACAACTTTCATTTGCATGTTGTAGTGAGAAGCTCCACAAATTTTATTACATAATAACAAATAATCAAATGTATAAGGATCCAAAGCAGTTCCTCCTTTAGCAACTAACTCAACACTTTTTTCAGCTCTAAGTTTATTAATATGAGCGACTTTTTCTTTCATGAAATCTAGCTCTCTATACTCCGCAGTTGTATAAGTTGGAACAAATGCAAACTCAGTAACCATACCTGGAACACAGTTCATCTGAGCTCTAAAGTGAGGGAAATAAGCTGAATGCAAAACGTCTTGGGAACGCATTTTAAAATGAACTTTTTTACCTTTAGGAATATGTAATTCCGTAACTACAATGTCATCCTCAGAGTTTTTATCAGACATATCAACACCTAAAGTATTAACTCCTTCAATCAAACGAACATTGGCTTTACCTAATGTATTATCATTTCCGGCATATCTTGCTGTCCATTTAAATTGTTGAGCATATAACTCAATTTCGACTACATCCTCATCTTTGTCAACAAACATAATATTATTCCATGCATACAATCCGTAAAGAATTAGAATTGCTAAAACGACAGAAGGGATAATACTCCAAATTGCTTCTAACTTATTACTATCAGCAAAAAACAAGGCTTTTTTATCTTTGTTCCCTTTATATTTAAAAGAAAACCAATATAGCAATCCCTGAGTAATAACCTGAACTGTAAAAATTAATACCCAAGTAATATTCATTAAATTATCTACTAAAAGACCATGCTCTGAAGCAGGAGTATGAAGTGCCAAATTACCCCATTTTAGTAAACCATAAATCGTGAAGATATATATGAAAGCTAAAAAACCAAACATGATATATCCCTGAACATTGTTATCATTATCAGATGCAACCTGAGAATCGTCCGAAGAAGATCCTACCTGAGTAAGATCAAATATCTTGGTCAATTGCCATAACGCAACTGCTAATAAAACTAAAACTATAATTACCAACAAACTTGTCATCTGTTTATTTCTTTAAATATTAATAATGAAAATGTTTACTTTCTTCTATGAAAGGATTTCTTTTTGCTAACAGAGGAGATTTACTCAAAGCAGTAAACACTATGAAAATAAACAAACCTAAGAAGAAAAGAATAGATGCAATTTCAGGGACTCCAATAAACCATCTGTCACCAACAGTACCAGGCATAATCATATTAAAAAAGTCAACATAATGTCCTAATAAAATAACAATACCAGCCATAACAATAACCCAGTTAAGACGTTTGAAATCAGTATTGATTAATATCAATAATGGAAAAACAAAATTCATAACTACTGCACCAAAGAAAGGCAGATTATATAATTGAATTCTTGTTACGAAATAAGTTACCTCTTCAGGAATATTTGCGTACCAGATCAGCATAAACTGAGAGAACCATAAATAAGTCCAGAATACACTAATACCAAACATAAATTTAGCCAAATCGTGAATATGGCTTGTATTTACATATTCTAAGTATCCTTTAGATTTTAAGTAAACTGTAACTAATGCGATTGCTGTAATACCGCTTACAAAGAAAGAAGCAAATACATACCAACCGAATAAAGTACTAAACCAATGAGGATCAAAAGACATAATCCAGTCCCAAGACATAATTGATTCAGAAACGATGAAGAACACTAAGAATCCAGCTGATAATTTAAAGTTCTTTTTATAGTAAAAATCATCATTAGCTTCATCCTGAGCTAAACAGTTTTTTCTGGAAAAGTAACGGTATAAATTCCATCCTGCTAAAAAGATTGCTGCTCTTACAATCCAAAATGGAAAGTTTAAATAGCCAGATTTACCAGCTATAATTGCATCATAATTCTCATGTGAAGGATCAGTAATTCCTTCACTTAACCATACAAAAATGTGATTAAAATGTAATCCACAAAGAACCAGAATAATAAAGAAAATAATAGAACCTGCTGGTAAATAAGCCGTGATACCCTGCATAACTCTAAACAATACAGGAGACCATCCAGCCTGAGAAACTTGCTGAATAGCATAAAATGCTAAAACTCCCATAGAAAGTAATAAGAAGAAAATACAAGCAACATACAAAGCAGACCATGGCTTATTTTGTAATTGGTGCAGAACATGCTCAGCATGCGCTTTAGGATCATGTCCATGAGAAACTTCTTGGTGTTTTTCTGCTTTAACTTCATGGTTAGTAACTGCGGCTTCGTGAGCCTCTTTAGTTTTTACTTCATGAACTGTATCAGCATTTGCAACAACTGAATCTTTATTTACGGCAATTGCAGAATGAGTCTCTACAGCTTGCTCATGGTGAGCAATTTCTTCATCTTTTTCTTCATGAATAACTTCTGTTTTTTCTTCATGATGTATTGCTGCATCTTCATGATGTCCGCCACCATGTTCTGATGCTTCTTTTTTGAGAAGAGTCTCTACCTCTTCAATATTTTTAGGAGCGTTTAAAAAACCATATCCGATACCTAATATGCCAACGGCCATTAGGATTATAGAAAAAGTTTTTAATTTACTTGAAAATGTGTACATATCTATTACGATCAGTTTGTTCAACAATTATAATTGGCTTTTTAGTTTTAGAACATAGTCAGCAACTAACCAACGTTCGTGGGCACTTAATTGATTTGCATGTGAACCCATTGCGTTTAAACCATAAGTTTCAACATGAAAGATACTACCCTCAGTGATTTCTCTGTCTTTATAACTAGGTACTCCAAGAAATTTTTCTCTTTCAACTAATTTACCTTTACCGTTTCCAGTAGCCCCATGACAACTGATACAATAAATTTCAAAAAGCTCTTTTCCTTTTTCAGAATTTCTTTCCTCTATACTCAAAGGAGATTTTAAATTAGCCTTAGCCAATTCGTAACCTGCAGTTGAATTTTCGTATTCATAGGGTTCAAAACCCCTGTTAATAGTTCCTTCTACAGGAAGCTGTCCTTCTTTTCCCCCTTTGAATACTTTTGACTCAGCATAAGGCTCATATGCTACAGACTCATACATATTTGGGAAATACTGATAGTTTGGTGCCGAATTATTGTGGCAAGATGAAACTAAAATAGTTATACCAACTAAAAGTGTTATTTTATATATCCTTTTCATAGCTACGATTAATTCTTTTCAATTACTTTAACTTCAACAGCTCCAGTTCCTTCAAAGAAAGAAACAAGTTCTGCTTCGTTATCATTTACAACAACCTCCATTAAAAAATGGTCATCTGTTGTTCTTACATCAGGATTTTCAGCTTCTTTAAATGGCCATAATCTACTTCTCATATAAAAAGTAATTACCATCAAGTGTGCGGCAAAAAACACAGTCATTTCAAACATAATAGGCACAAAAGACGGCATGTTCTGAATGAAACTGAAACTTGGTTTTCCACCAATATCCTGTGGCCAGTCATGAATCATGATATAACTCATCATAAATGTTGCAACAGAAATACCAACACATCCGTATAGGAAAGCACAAATTGCTAATCTTGTTGGTGGTAAACCCATAGCTTTATCCAATCCGTGAACCGGAAATGGAGTAAAAACTTCCTCAATATGATGATGAGCAGCTCTTGTTTTCTTTACTGCGTCCATCAATATATCATCGTCATTATAAATGGCGTATATTACTTTATTACTCATGGTGTGAATCTTTATGTGCTGCTCTTTCTCTAATGTAATTATCTCCTGTTCCTTTCAAAATTGTTTTTACCTCTGCCTGAGCAATTACAGGAAATGTTCTGGAGTATAATAAAAACAATACAAAGAAGAAACCAATTGTACCAATGAAAATTCCAATATCAACAAATGTTGGTGAGAACATTGTCCAAGAAGATGGAAGGTAATCTCTATGTAAAGAAGTAACAATAATTACAAATCTTTCAAACCACATTCCGATATTTACTACAATCGAAATAACAAATGAAAACATGATACTTGTTCTTAGTTTTTTGAACCACATGAACTGAGGAGAGAAAACATTACAAGTCATCATCGCCCAATATGCCCACCAGTAAGGTCCAGTAGCTCTGTTTAAGAATGCATATTGCTCATATTCTACGCCTGAGTACCAAGCCACAAATAACTCGGTGATGTAAGCCACACCAACAATAGAGCCAGTAATCATAATAATGATATTCATTAACTCGATATGCTGCAATGTAATGTATGCTTCAAGGTTAGAAACTTTTCTCATAACGATTAACAATGTATTTACCATTGCAAATCCAGAGAAAACCGCTCCAGCAACGAAGTAAGGAGGGAAAATCGTTGTATGCCATCCTGGAATTACAGAAGTAGCAAAGTCCATGGATACAATCGTGTGTACAGAAAGCACAAGTGGAGTTGCCAAACCAGCTAAGACTAAAGATACTTCTTCAAAACGCTGCCAATCTTTAGCCCTACCGCTCCATCCGAAACTTAAGATAGAATAGACTCTTTTATTAAAAGGCGTTATAGCTCTATCACGAAGCATTGCAAAGTCTGGCAATAAACCAGTCCACCAGAAAACCAATGATACTGAAAGATAAGTTGAAATTGCGAATACGTCCCAAAGTAATGGTGAGTTAAAGTTTACCCATAGTGATCCAAATTGATTTGGAATAGGTAATACCCAATATGCTAGCCATGGACGTCCCATGTGAATAATTGGAAATAAACCTGCCTGTACTACAGAGAAAATGGTCATAGCTTCCGCAGAACGATTAATAGCCATTCTCCAACGCTGACGAAAAAGTAATAATACTGCAGAAATTAATGTTCCGGCGTGACCAATACCTACCCACCAAACGAAGTTTGTGATATCCCAAGCCCAACCAACTGTTTTATTTAATCCCCATGTTCCGATACCGGTAGATACGGTGTAAATTATACAACCTAACCCCCAAAGGAAGGCTACTAATGCGATTGTAAACACAATCCACCATTGTTTATTTGCAGGTCCTTCGACAGGCGCTGCCACATCTACAGTTACATCATGATATGATTTATCACCTATAACTAAAGGTTTTCTAATGGGTGCTTCGTAATGAGACGACATAATCCTTTATATTGTTTCTTAATTAATAATTTTACTAAGTATTTCTAACTTTTACATGATAGAAAACGTTTGGTTTTGTACCAACATGCTCTAATAAATGATAAGCTCTTTCGCTTTCAGCTAATTTAGCAACCGCACTTTCTTTATCATTTACATCCCCAAATACCATTGCTCCAGAAGAACAAGCAGCAGAACAAGCACAAGCATTGTTAAACTCATCTTTTGCTACTTCTCTGCCTTGACGTTTAGCTTCAAGAATTACAGCCTGAGTACTCTGGATACAGAAAGAACATTTTTCCATAACTCCACGTGAACGAACGTTAACGTCTGGATTTAATACCATACGACCTAAATCGTCATTCATATGATAATCGAATTCACTGTTTTTGTTGTACAAGAACCAGTTGAAACGACGTACTTTATAAGGACAGTTGTTTGCACAGTAACGAGTACCAACACATCTGTTATAAGCCATGTGGTTTTGCCCCTGACGACCGTGAGATGTTGCTGCAACAGGACAAACTGTTTCACAAGGTGCGTGGTTACAGTGTTGACACATTACAGGCTGGAATGCTACTTGTGGATTTTCACCTGGGTTTTCCATTTCATTAAATGTAGATAATGAGCTAGACAAACCTGCAATTCCTTCTTTTCTTTCGTTATCTCCTTCAAAAGTACTTTCAGAAGAATAATATCTATCGATACGCAACCAATGCATATCACGGCTTCTTCTTACCTCTGCTTTACCAACAACTGGAACGTTGTTTTCTGCGTGACACGCAATAACACAAGCTCCACATCCTGTACAAGCATTTAAGTCGATTGAAAGGTTAAAGTGATGACCAGTAGTACGATCAAACGATTCCCATAAATCAACAGTAGTAGCTTCTACCTCTTGGTGATCTAAAGATACCATTGGTTTTTCGTTCCAATGCTCAGCATTCTCTTTATTAAATACATCTAATGTAGTTTCTTTGATGATATCACCTCTTCCCATTAACGTTTTCTGGCCTTGAACACAAGCAAACTCATGTTCTCCAGCAGCTTTCGCTATAGAAACAGATTGAACACCATTAAAACCTTTATATAAAGCGTAAGCGTTTAAACCTACTTGCATTTCTTCTTTTAATGAAGCTTTACGGCCATAACCTAAAGCTAAACCTAAAGTCCCGACCGCTTGTCCTGGTTGAACAATTACAGGAACGTTTTCCAGCTTAACTCCGTCAACAGTAATTGTAGCATAATTTCCATTTAATCCTCCATTTGCCACAATTGGGTTTGAAAAATCAAATTTCTTAGCATCTGCATTTGAAATTGTTAAGTAGTTATCCCAGGAAACTCTTGTTATTGGATCCGGGAATTCTTGCAACCAAGGGTTATTTGCATGTTGTCCGTCCCCTAAACCTGTTTTAGTGTATAATACTAATTCGTATTCACCAGCAGCTTTAGATTTTGAAACTGCATTTGCAGCAGCAGCAGCATCGATTGAACCTCCGGTTAGTGGAGTTGATCCCACTACATAAACACCATCATGCAATACTTTGTTCCAAGAAGAACCTGCAGTAAATACAGCAGAATTAGCTTTTAGATAATCATAAAAAGTAACAGCTGCACCATTTAATGACAATAAAACATCTTGAAATTGTTTAGTATTAAAGATAGGACGAATAGTTGGTTGTGTTAAACTATACGTTCCTTTTGTGATTTCAACATCCCCCCAAGACTCTAAATAGTGAGGGGCTGGAGCAGCAACAGTAACAATCGATGCTGTTTCATCTTCTTTTAATGAAAAAGCAACAGACATTTTAGCTTTTTTCAATCCTGAAACAAATGCAGCAGAATCTGCTAACGTGTAAACAGGATTAACTCCGCTCATAATTAAAGTATGAACACTTCCTGCATTCAAATCTTTAATCAACTGAGAAACCACAGCATTAGAACCTTTTCTAATCTGTCTTGTTCCTGCAGTAGTAAAAGCCTCACTAGCCAACGCCTGGTTGATAGCCAAAACTAATAATTGAGCATTTTTATCTTCAATTCCAGATACTAAAACTCCACTTGAACCAGCAGCTTTAAGCTGTTGAGCAGCTTTAACTACTTCAGCTTTAAACTTGCCATCCAAAGAAACAGGAACAGAAGCACCTACAACAATATTATAAATCTGAACTAAAGCCTGTTTTTGATCAGCTGTAGTCATAGGAACACGCTTATCAGCAGCAGCTCCTGATAATGTCATATTAGATTCAAACTGAAAGTGACGCGACATTTTTCCTTGTTGAGGAATACGTCTTTGTGCATATCCTGCATCGTATCCACCTCCTTGCCAGTCTCCTAAGAAATCAGCACCAACAGACACAATTAAAGATGATTTAGAAAAATCATAATCTACCAACGCCCTTTCACCATACGCAGCTTCAAAAGCATCTAAAGCTTCAGATGAAGAAACTGCATCATAAATCACATGCTTAGCATTTGGATTTTTAGCAATAAACTCAGAGATTAATTTTTCTGTAGATGGACTCGCCAAAGTATTCGTTAGTAATACAACCTGAGCACCTTTAGCTTTTGCATCAGCTAAACTTGATTTTATCTTTAAATCAACTGCAGACCAAGTAGAATCTTTTCCATCTACTTTTGGCTCTTTCAAACGAGTACTATCATACAGCCCTAATATAGAAGCATGAATTCTAGCGTTCGCAGAAAATTTGGCTCCTGCAATTGTATTGTTTTCAATTTTAATTGGACGACCCTCACGAGTTTTAACCAAAAGATTAGCAAAATCAAAACCATCAAAAACCGTTGTTGCATAATAATCCGCAACACCAGGAATGATTTGTTCTGGTTGTAAAACATAAGGTATCGATTTGTGAACAGGACCTTCGCAGGCAGCTAAAGTAACAGCCGCAGTACTAAATCCTACGTACTTTAAAAAGTCACGACGTGAAGTTCCGGAAGATGCTAAAGCATCTGCGTTCCCTAAGAATTCATCAGTAGGAATTTCTTCAACAAATTCGTTATTTCTAAGCGCCTCAACAATAGAACTATTTTCTAGTTCCTCAACACTTTTCCAGTATTTTTTGTTTGATGACATTGTATATAAATATTAAAATCTTAATAATTCGATTAATAGTGGCATTTACCGCATTCTAAACCTCCCATTTGCGCTGCAGTTAATTTCTCTACACCGTATTTTTTAGAAAGTTCAGCATGAATTTTATCATAATATGCATTTCCTTCCATCTTAACATCAGTTTTTCTATGGCAATCAACACACCATCCCATTGTTAATTTAGAATATTGCTTCATGATTTCAAATTCTTGTACTGGTCCGTGACAAGTTTGACATTCAATACCAGCAACAGAAACGTGTTGTGAGTGATTGAAGTAAACAAAGTCTGGCAAGTTATGAATACGAACCCATTTTACAGGCTTTGTTTTTCCGGTATAAACCTGTTTAGTCTTGTCCCATCCAACAGCATCATATAATTTTTGAATCTCACCATCATAAAATGCTTTACTATACTCAGCTGTAGCTGTAGTTTCAGCAACTTCAGAAATATTTTTATGACAGTTCATACAAACATTTAAAGAAGGAATACCTGCTGTTTTACTTACACGTGCAGCAGAGTGACAGTATTTACAATTTATTTCGTTATCACCAGCGTGAATTTTGTGAGAGTAATGAATTGGCTGAATTGGCTCATAATTTTGATCTACACCAACCTGCATTAAATACCCATAAACAAAATAACCACTTGCCAAAAGTAAAAAAATAGAAGTTACCAAAACCAAGAACTGATTTTGAACAAAAGCTTTCCAGATTGGAGTTCTGGCCTCTTTTGGAGCTACTTCAATACCATTTTTATTTGCTACTTTAGTTAATACTTTGTTCACCATAAACAACATTACAACCAAAATAGCCATTACTAGAGCAAGAGCCCCTAGAATAATATTATTAGAGATCCCACTTCCTTCAGCCTGAGGACCTGTCGGCAACACAGCAGCACCAGCAGCAGGCTCAGCTTTTACTTCAGAAGTATAAGCAAGAATATTATCAATATCAGCTTCAGATAATTGAGGAAAAGAAGTCATTACAGACTTATTATTTTCTTCAAAAAGTTTCACTGCAACAGGATCACCTGACTTAATCATGTCAGAACTGTTATGCACCCATTTATAAAGCCATGCTTTATCATGCTTATCAGCAACACCTCGTAAAGCAGGACCAGTTGATTTAGCATCTAATTTGTGACATGCAGCGCAATTTGCATTAAAAAGTTCTTTCCCTTTTACCGGATCACCCCCACCTGTTGCAGCCGGAGCAGCAGCAACTTCTGTAGCAGCAGCCGGAGTAGCCGCAGCAGGGTCTTGAGCAAATGAAGTTAGGGAGAAAATCAGCGTTAGCGATAAGCTAAACAGCAATTTTCTTGAGATCGAATTATGGTTACCCACCTTTTTCATATAGTATAAAATTATCTACTAATTCTTTGGTATGATTTTTTCTGTAAACATTCAGTAAAAACCTGATACCTTTTTTTAAAAACTTGCACAAAAATACAATATAAGAACTATTCTCAAAACCTTAAAATAGTCTTAAATATCAATTTATATCAATTCTAAATAATAAGAACATTTCATCAATAAACTTTAAATACTACTTTTGTATAAAAACAATCAGATTATGAGAATTTTAACCCCTTCGGAAAAGATATTATTAACATTAACAATGTTTACCTGTACGTACAACATTAATGCCCAAGACCAAAATATTACATTAAATCAAGACCCAAAATTTGAACAATTATTGAATGATAAACGTAAAATTAACACGTCAATTAGTACCAACGACACCTATAAAATTCAAATATTTAGTGGAAAAAGCGAAGATGCAAAAAAAACATTATCCGGTTTTAAAAGAGAATTCAGCACACTGGATGGTACCATAATTTTCAATACTCCAAACTATAAGGTTATAGTTGGGAATTTTAAAACAAGAATTGAAGCTGAAAGAAATCTAGAAGAAATTAGAAAAAAGTACAAAAGTGTATTTCTTGTCAAACCTAACAAATAAGATTTTAGACCATATCTATATAAATAATTATTTCAGAATATAATCCAAAAAGAAAGTTGTTTCAAAATAAATGAAACAACTTTCTTTTTTTTTATAAACACGAGAACTCAAACAGGCAACACAATAATCTTTTTTCAGCTTCACAAACCAACTATCGGATGTATGCCTAAATTATTATTTAAGCAAGAATAAGTTGATTTTACTTCAAAGTTATACAAAAAAAAAGCCTCAATTTTCATTGAGACTTTTAATATTGAACACTATTTCAATTTCTTTTTAATTGCAACTTCATGGTACGCTTCAATAACATCTCTTTCTTCAATATCATTAAAACCTTTAATCTGAATACCACAATCATAACCTTTGGTTACTTCTTTTACATCATCTTTAAAGCGTTTTAACGCAACCAATTCGCCAGTATGCACAACAACACCTTCTCGAATAACCCTAATCTTAGAAGCTCTTAAAATCTTACCATCCGTTACCATACATCCAGCAATTGAACCAACTTTAGAAATTTTGAAAATCTCACGAATTTCTGCAGTTCCAAGCACTTCTTCTTTCATTTCAGGTGCCAGCATTCCTTCCATCGCATCTTTTAAGTCATCGATAGCCGCATAGATAATAGAATAGTAACGAATGTCAATTTCTTCTTTATCTGCAAGCTGTCTTGCATTTCCGGCAGGACGAACGTTAAACCCGATGATAATCGCATCTGATGCAGAAGCTAAATTAACATCTGTTTCAGTAATCGCTCCAACCCCTTTATGTATAATATTAATTTGAACTTCTTCTGTAGAAAGTTTAGAGAACGAATCAGACAATGCTTCAACAGATCCGTCAACATCACCTTTAAGAATAACATTTAATTCTTTAAACTGACCAAGAGCAATACGACGCCCAATCTCATCAAGTGTAATATGTCTTTGTGTACGTACAGATTGTTCACGCATTAACTGAGAACGTTTAGAGGCAATTTGTTTTGCTTCTTTTTCATCTTCAAATACATTGAATTTATCTCCAGCAGTAGCTGCTCCATCTAAACCTAAAACAGATACCGGAGTCGACGGACCTGCTTCTTTTACATTATGTCCACGCTCATCATGCATCGCTTTAATCTTACCATGATGCTTTCCTGCTAACATATAATCTCCAATTTTCAAAGTACCTTGCTGTACTAAAATTGTAGAGACATAACCTTTTCCTTTATCTAAGAAAGCCTCAACAACAGTTCCCTGCGCAGCTTTGTTCGGATTAGCTTTTAAATCAAGAATTTCAGCTTCTAATAAAACTTTCTCTAATAATTCTTTTACTCCTGTCCCCACTTTCGCAGAAATATCATGTGACTGAATTTTTCCACCCCAGTCTTCAACTAGTAAATTCATCCCTGCCAAACGCTCTTTAATCTTCTCAACGTTAGCATTTGGTTTATCAATTTTATTTATTGCAAATATAATTGGCACACCCGCAGCTTGTGCATGAGAAATTGCTTCTTTTGTTTGTGGCATGATATCATCATCGGCTGCTACAACAATTATAGCAATATCGGTAACCTGAGCACCACGTGCACGCATCGCGGTAAAAGCCTCGTGACCTGGCGTATCTAAAAATGCGATTTTTTGACCATTATCCAAAGTAACTCCATAAGCCCCAATGTGCTGCGTAATACCTCCGGACTCACCAGCAATAACATTTTCTTTACGAATATAATCCAGTAAAGATGTTTTACCGTGATCGACATGTCCCATTACAGTAACAATCGGTGCCCTAACTACTAAATCTTCTTCTTTATCTTCTACAATCTCAATAGCTTCTTCTATATCAACTGTAATAAACTCAACTTCATAACCAAACTCATCAGCCACGATAGTTAAAGTTTCTGCATCCAAACGCTGGTTCATCGTTACCATAATACCCAGAGACATGCAGGTTCCAATTACCTTAGTAATCGGCACATCCATCATAATTGCAATTTCGCCTACAGTAACAAACTCAGTAACTTTTATGGTTTTACTTCCTTCGTCAAGAGCTCTTTGTTCCTCATCAGATTTCTGACGATGCGTATCTCTTTTGTCTCTTCTGTATTTAGCTGCTTTTGATTTTCCGCCTTTACCCTGTAGTTTTTCAAGAGTTTCTCTAATTTGGTTTTTCACTTCCTCTTCAGTAGGCTCCACCTTAGCAATTATAGCAGGACGATTTCCTTTTACAAAACCAGGTCGAGCACTTCTATTGGCATTAAAACCACCAGTATTTGGCGTAATTTTATTAGATCCTGGCGCCCCCTGTACATTACCCGCAGCCGGTTTTTGCAATCCAGGAGTACCAGTGCCAGGTTTAGGAGCAATCCTTTTACGCTTATTTTTATTAGCATTATTATTTGCGCCCGGAGCACCCGGTTTATTTGGCATTATTTTTGGATCTTCTTTCTTTTTCTTTGGCTTATTGAATTGAGACAAATCAATAGTCTGACCAGTAAGAGTTGTTCCAGATAATTTTTGGTATTGTGTAGTAATAGTCTCTTCTGAAGTTTCAGGATCAGTTGCAATAACAGGTTCCTGTGCTGTTTTAGAGGTTTCTGCTTTTATTTCTTTTTTCTCAGTAATAACAGGTTCTTCTACTTTGTCTTGAGGTAAAGGAGCTTCAGATTTAACTTCCTCTTTTGGTATTAATTTTTCGGTTTCTGGCTGAACAACTTTAGGCTCCTCAACTTTCACTTTTGCCGGCCCCTCTGAAGGAATTTGAACCGCAGCAGGTTTTTTTGGATTCAAATCAATTTTACCCACCTGAACAGGTCCTGTCACAACAGCTTTTGCTTTTATAATTTCCTGTTGTTTTTGACGTTCCTCGTCTTGTCTGCGTTTGTCTTCAATTTCTTTCTCACGTTCTACACGCAATGCTTCTTTTTCCTTTCTTTTCTCTTCCCCTACTTCTTTAGAAGCCTCTTTATTCCCCTTATCGCCCGCAAATTGGCTTTGCAGGATATTAAATTCACTGTCAGAAATTTTAGCATTCGGATTTGCATCAATAGCAATTCCCTTATCTTTTAGATAATCAACAGCTCTTTCTAACGAAATATTTAATTCCCTTAAAACCTTGTTTATTCTTATTACTCTCTCTTCAGACATATAACCTTTTTATTATTACCTTTTTCGTTTGTGTTGTTAGAGCAGATACTCAGCTGTTTCTAGCTATCAAACTCTTCTTTTAGTATTTTCATAACATCTAGAATAGTTTCCTCTTCCAGATCTGTTCTTCTTACTAAGTCTTCTACATCGTGTTTCAAGATACTTTTTGCAGTATCTAAACCTATTTTAGCAAACTCTTCAATTACCCATTCTTCGATTTCATCAGAAAACTCAGTTAATTCAACGTCATCTTCATCTGCAACCGTACCTGCAACATCACCCTCACGAATAACATCTAATTCATAACCTGTTAACTGACCTGCTAATTTAATATTATGACCTCCTCTACCAATTGCTTTAGAAACTTCTTCTAATTTCAAGAAAACTTCAGCTCTTTTATTTTCTTCATCAATTTTAACTGAAGAAACTTTTGCAGGGCTTAATGCTCTTGTAATAAACAACTGAATATTGTTTGTGTAGTTGATTACGTCAATATTTTCATTTCCTAACTCACGAACTATTCCATGAATACGAGACCCTTTCATACCAACACAAGCTCCAACCGGATCAATTCTGTCATCATAAGAATCTACAGCTACTTTTGCTTTTTCACCTGGAATACGAACTACATTTTTAACCGTAATTAATCCATCGAAAACTTCTGGGATTTCCTGCTCAAACAATTTCTCTAAAAACTTCTCAGAAGTTCTGGACATAATAATTTGAGGCTTATTTCCCTTTAATTCAACACTTTCAATTATACCACGAACATTATCTCCTTTACGGAAAAAATCAGACGGAATTTGTTTTTCTTTTGGAAGTACAATCTCATTTCCTTCGTCATCTACCAAAATTACAACTCTTGGCCTTACATGATGCACTTCTGCAGTATAAATATCACCAATAATATCTTTAAATTGTTTGTAAAGATTTGTATTATCGTGTTCGTGAATTTTCGATATTAAGTTTTGACGCAAGGCCAAAATAGCTCTTCTTCCTAAATCAATCAATTTAACTTCTTCAGAAACCTCCTCACCAATTTCAAAATCCGCTTCAATCATTCTGGCTTCTGTCAGGGTAATTTCTTCGTTCTCAAAATCAAGATCTTCGTCAGCAACGATTACTCTTCTTCTCCAAATTTCCATATCTCCCTTATCAGGATTTATAATAATGTCGAAGTTATCATCAGAACCGTATTTTTTCTTCAATGCATTTCTAAACACGTCTTCTAAAATTGCCATAAGCGTTACACGATCAATAAGTTTATTATCTTTAAACTCTGAGAATGAATCGATTAATGCTAAATTTTCCATGCGAATTCTTTAAATTAAAATGTTACTGTAACAATTGCCTCTTTAATTTCTGTATAAGGTATTTGCTGCTCTTTTTGAACTGTTTCCTTTCCTTTTCCTATTTTCTTCGGTTCTCTTGCTTCCCAAGACAAAATTATAAAAACATCGTTAGCTTCAACCAATTCTGCTTCAATTTTTTCACTATTTGTAGTAACAATCAATGTTCTACCAATATTTTTCTTGTATTGTCTTGTAAATTTCAGTGGCGAACCTACTCCAACAGATGCTACTTCAAGAGAGAAATCCTGTTCTTCACGATCAAGATTATTCTCGATTGCACGACTAATATCAATACAATCCTGAAGCGCCACTCCATTATCCCCATCTAAACCCACACTAATTTTAAAAGAATCAGAAATACTCAAATCAATCAAAAAGATTGAAGGTCTTTCTAAAAGGGCTTCTGTGATTAATGCGTTTACTTTTTCTTTAAATGTCATAATTTTATAAAAAGAGGGGACACTTAGTCCCCTCATTATTTAGATTTTAATAAATAACGGTGCAAATATAGTGTTTTTTTTATAAATCAAATAATTAGATTGCTCTAATAATATTTCTTATCTTTATAAGAGCATTAAAATAACGGATTATTCAAATAATTTAACCTCAAAAATTATGAAACGAATTTTAGTCCCTACTGACTTCTCAGAACATGCTGAAGACGCCTTAAAAGTCGCAGCACAAATTGCACGAAAACACAATTCAGAGATTATCCTGGTTCATATGCTGGAACTACCAAGCCAAATGAACGATGCAATTACAGGCGGAGCGAGTATTCCTGAAACAATGTTGTTTATGAAAAAAGCTAATGAAATGCTGGACAAAACTACTGAAAAACCCTACCTTCAAGACATCTCCGTAACTGAAATCTTAAAAATTGATAAAACAATTCATGGGATTTCGCAAGTCAGCAAAGAAAACAATATTGATTTAATTATAATGGGATCTCACGGCTCTTCAGGTGTTCAGGAATTATTAATTGGATCTAATACTGAAAAAGTGGTTAGAAATTCTGACATTCCGGTTTTGGTTATTAAAAAAGACATTTCAGATTTTAATGCATCTAATATCGTTTTTGCTTCAGATTTCACAGAAGAATCAAAAAAACCATTTGAAAAACTATTAAACTTCACTGAATTCTTTGATTCAAAAATACATCTTGTTACAATTTGCACCCCCAACAGTTTCAAACCAACTCATGTTATTGAAAAAGCAATGAAAGATTTTGTAAACGAATTTAGTCTGACGAATTATTCTACACATATATATAATGACACCAATATAGAAAAAGGAATTATTAATTTTTCAAACAGCATCAATGCCGATATCATCGGAATGTGCACTCATGGCAGAACAGGCTTTGCCCACTTTTTTAACGGCAGCATTAGTGAAGGCCTTGTGAATCATACTGCAAGACCCGTTATAACATTTAAAATTTAAAAATAGAATAAAAACCAGAAATCAATTTTGTGTTAAAATGGAATTCTGGTTTTTATTTAGATTTTCTCGTTGACTCCCTTTCTTTTAATTTTGTTTTAATAACAATTGTTTCATAAGCAGAACTTTCCCCTTCTTCTTCTTCCAGTCTTGAAATTAATCGTTTAGCAGCAACTTCACCAATCTCAATTCCGTGCTGGCTTACAGTTGTCAGACTTGGAGATAAACGCCTTGATGCTAAAATCCCATCAGCAAATCCTATTATTGAAATATCTTCAGGAACATTAAATCCTTTCTTTAAACTCACCCTCAAAGCAGCAACTGAATCATTTTCATCCAAAGCAAAAATCCCGTCAATTTTATGATCGAAAATTGCTTCGATTTTACTTTTCATCTCTTCTTCTGAATTCGCACGAAGAATTATTTTTTCGTTTACCGGGATATCATTTTCCTTTAAAGCTTTCAGATACCCATCAGCTCTAAGTTTTCCAACACTCAAATTATCTACTGAAGAAATTAAAGCAATATTTTTACATCCTAAATTAATCAGGTGCTGTGTTGAATTTAAAGCCGAATCAAAATCATCAACTACAACTTTATCACATTCAACTCCATCAGCAATCCTGTCAAACATTACAATTGGAGTACCATCATTGATGATTTCAGAAAAATGACTGTATTCTTCCAAATTCTGAGCTTCTTGTGAAACAGAAAGAATAAATCCGTCAATAGTCCCGTTACTTAGCATTTCAAGTGTATGAACTTCTTTCTCTAAGGATTCGTTCGAAATACATGTAATTACATTATATCCTTTTTTGTCTGCTACTTTTTCAATACCACTAAAAACCTTTGCAAAAAAAGAGTTCAATATATTAGGTATAATTACACCTATTGTTTTGGTTTTACGATTCTTTAAATTCAGACCAATAACATTTGGCTTATAATTTTTGAGTTTGGCATACTCTTTAATTTTCACCTTTGTTTGCTCACTAATTTCAGGACTATCGTTTAATGCCTTAGAAACAGTTGATACAGAAACACCAAGTTCTTTTGCTATTTGTTTTAAAGTTGCTTTAGCTTTCATTCTATCATAATTTATGGAATTAGTACAAATATAGTGGAATTAGTGAAATCACAACAAAATTCACCTGAGAGTACATTAAAATTTTAGCATCTACTCCTTATTTTAAAGAAATTATAAAGAAAACAAACTTGTCGACATAACCGATATATCTATAAAGGGTATTTTTTACAAGCTCATCGACAAACCTTCTCCGCTTAATATTGCAGAGATGGCTTTTTATTGTTTTGAATAAAAATTAGCAGCTGAAAATCAGCAGTTAAAATAATCTTTTAAGGTATTTGGTTTTAAAATAATTAATTGTACTTTTGCATCCCCTTTATTGGGGATGGAATGTTTAATTAAAATAATATTATGGACGCATTAAGCTACAAAACAGTTTCAGCAAACAAAGCCACCGTAACTAAAGAGTGGATTGTTGTTGACGCTGAAGGTCATAACTTAGGACGTCTTGCTTCAAAGGTTGCTATGATCTTGAGAGGTAAGTACAAACCAAGTTACACACCGCACGTTGACTGTGGAGATAACGTAATTGTTATCAACTCAGAAAAAATTAACCTTACAGGTACAAAAATGAATGACAAAATTTACATGCGTCATACAGGTTACCCAGGAGGACAAAGAACTTTAACTGCTAAAGTATTGCAAGCTAAAAACCCTGCATTATTAGTAGAAAAAGCTGTAAAAGGTATGCTACCTAAAAACAAGTTAGGAGCTGAACTTTTTAGAAATCTAAATGTTGTTGTAGGTGCTGAGCATACTCACGGAGCTCAAAAACCTAGAACTGTTAACCTAAATGATCTTAAGTAATGGGAGTTATTCACAAAATCGGTAGAAGAAAAACCGCTGTTGCACGTGTATACGTTTCTGAAGGAACTGGAAACATCACTGTAAACAAAAAAGAATTCGCAACTTACTTTCCAACTGCAACTTTACAATATAAAGTATTACAACCGCTTTCTATGACAGAAAACGCTGGTAACTTTGACGTAAAAGTTAACGTTTACGGAGGTGGTACAACTGGTCAGGCAGAAGCTGTAAGAATGGCATTAGCACGTGTAATGTGTGAAGTTAACGCTGAAAACAGAGGAATCCTTAAACCAGAAGGTTTATTAACAAGAGACCCAAGAATGGTTGAACGTAAGAAATTCGGTCAGAAGAAAGCTCGTAAGAGATTCCAGTTCTCTAAACGTTAATATTACCTGTCTTGTTGATATAGAAACAAGACATTATCAATTATTTATTGAAATTAAAAAACACAGTTATTGTTGCTCTCCTATCGAGGTAGGATATAGTTTAGCATCTAAATGTATAAAGCCTGAGAAATCGCCATTTATACATTGCTAATCAACAGAACGTAAACTAGTACAAAAATGGCAAACAAAATAGAAGTAAAAGAATTACTAGAAGCAGGTGTTCACTTCGGACACATGACTAGAAAATGGGATCCAAACATGGCTCCTTACATTTATATGGAGCGTAATGGTATTCACATTATCAATCTATATAAAACTGCAGCTAAAATCGAAGAAGCTAACGAAGCTTTGAAAAAAATTGCTGCATCAGGTAGAAAAATCTTATTCGTAGCTACCAAAAAACAAGCAAAAGACATCGTTGCCGACAAAGCAAAAGCCGCAAACATGCCTTACATTACTGAAAGATGGCCAGGTGGAATGCTAACTAACTTCGTAACTATCAGAAAGGCAGTTAAAAAAATGTCTTCTATTGATAAAATGAAGAAAGACGGTACTTTCAACACACTTTCTAAAAAAGAGCGTTTACAAGTTGATCGTCTACGTGCTAAATTAGAGAAAAACTTAGGTTCAATCGCTGATATGTCCAGACTACCTGCAGCATTGTTCGTAGTAGATATCAAAGCTGAACACATCGCAATAAAAGAAGCTCAAAAATTAAACATTCCAGTTTTTGCAATGGTTGACACGAATTCTGACCCAAGAGAGGTTGATTACGTGATTCCTGCAAATGATGACGCTTCTAAATCAATTGACAAAATTTTATCTTTAGTAACTACTGCTGTAATCGAAGGTCTTTCTGACAGAGGTGCTGAAAAAGAAACTGAAGTTGCTGCTGAAGAAGAAGCCGCTCCTGCTGTTGAAGCTGAAGCTGCTCCTGCAACTGAAGAATAAATCAATTTTAAATTCCAAATTTTAAATTCCAAAATCCAAGACAAAATTAAAAACGTTATGTTGATAATTTATTAAAATTGGAGTTTGGGATTTAAAAGCTGGAATTTTTACTTTTAAAAACATTAAAACTTAAAATATTATGGCAACAATTACTGCTGCAGACGTAAATAAATTAAGACAATCTACAGGTGCCGGAATGATGGACTGTAAAAAAGCTTTAGTTGAAGCTGAAGGAGATTTCGATAAAGCGATACAAATCCTTAGAGAAAAAGGACAAAAAGTTGCTGCTAACCGTTCTGACCGTGAGTCTTCTGAAGGAGCTGCTGTTTCTTTTATCAATGCAGACAACACTAAAGGAGCTATTATCACTTTAAACTGTGAAACTGACTTCGTAGGTAAAAATGAAGCTTTCGTAACTTTAGCTAAAGATTTAGTTGAAAGAGCTATCAACTTCTCTACTAAAGAAGATTTCTTAGCTTCTGATTTCAACGGAATCACAGTTGCTGAGAAATTAATCGAGCAAACAGGTGTTATTGGTGAGAAAATCGAAATCGGTGGTTTTGAAATTTTAGAAGGTGCTTTCGTTGGATCTTATGTTCACGTTAACAAAATTGCTGCTTTAACAGCTATTTCTGCAAAAGTTGACAACGCTGAGACTTTAACTAAAGACATCTCTATGCAGGTTGCTTCTATGGGTGCTGATACATTATCATACAAAGATTTTGATCCTGCTTTTGTTGAATCTGAACTTGCTGCCCGTATTGCTGTAATCGAAAAAGATAATGAAGAAGCAAAACGTTTAGGAAAAACTTTAAAAAATGTTCCTAAATATATCTCTTTCTCTCAATTAACTCCTGAAGTTATCAAACAAGCTGAAGAAGATGCTAAAGCTGAATTAAAAGCTGAAGGTAAGCCAGAACAAATCTGGGATAAAATCCTTCCAGGAAAAGTACAGCGTTTTATCTCTGACAATACTACATTAGATCAGGAAAAAGCATTACTTGACCAAAATTTCATCAAAGATGACAGTAAAAAAGTGAGTGATTATGTTAAAGGATTCAACGTTGAAATCACTGGTTTCAAAAGAGTTACTTTAGGTTAATATATTTTTTTCAATATTAAAAAGTTCCGAATATTTAGTTATTCGGGGCTTTTTTTATTGACATGATTAAGGTTCTTTTCTTAATCAATTAATACAATGCCACAAAAAAGCCCGAATATTGACTATTCGGGCTTTTCTAATTCTCTAAAATTATCTAATTATTTTTAGATGAAACAGGAAAATTCCTTGCTCTCATTAAAGCATCAGACTTTGGAGCTCTTCCTCTAAAATTTTCATATGCTTTTTCCTGATCAATAGTATTTCCTACGCTAAACACGTTATCATGAAGTCTTTTTGCTACTGCTTTATCATAAGGTCCCTTTCCTTCTAAGAAAGCTTCCCAGGCATCTGCATTAATAACATCTGCCCACAAATAACTGTAATATCCTGCAGAGTAGCCGTCTCCTGAAAAGATGTGACCAAATTGCGGAATTCTATGACGCATTACAATTTCTGACGGCATATGAAGTGCATCTAAAGTTTCCTTTTCAAACTTTTTAGGATCTATTTTTTCTGTTGTCAAATGCAGTTTCATATCAATCAAAGAGCTTGAAATTGTTTCAACCGTCGAAAATCCTTCACCAAAAGTACCAGCTCTTTCAATTCTATCTACCATAGTTTTCGGAAGAGGTTCTCCAGTTTTATAATGCAGAGCAAATTTATTTAACACCTCTGGAGTTGCCAACCAATGCTCTAACAATTGTGATGGAAACTCAACATAATCTCTGGCAACAGAAGTTCCGGCAAGACTTGGGTACGTTACATTTGAACATAGACCGTGTAATGCATGTCCAAATTCATGGAATAAAGTACTTGCATCTTCCCATGAAATCAAAACAGGCTCATCTGAAACTCCTTTTATGAAATTACAGTTATTAGATACGATTGTCAAAACTTCGCCATCCATCCTTTCCTGATTGCGATAAGCATTCATCCATGCTCCTGAACGTTTCCCTAGACGTGCATATGGGTCAAAATACCATAACCCAACCGTTTTTCCAGTCACTTTATTACTTACTTCCCAAACACGCACATCTGAATGATAAACCGGCACATTTGTAATTTGTTTGAATTGCAGGTTAAATAATTCACCTGCAACCCAAAACATTCCTTCTCTTAATTTTTCTAATTGAAGGTATGGTTTTACTTCATTTTGATCTAAATCGTATTTCGCTTTTCTTACTTTTTCAGCATAAAAACGGTAGTCCCAAGGAGCAATTTTAAATTTCCCTCCCTCAGCATCTACAATTTTCTGCATTTCAGCTACATCATCATGTACTTTATTAACTGCAGGCTCCCAAACCGAAAGCATTAAATCTAAAGTTTTTTGTGGATCTTTTGCCATTTTGTTTGACAAACTCCAATGTGCAAATGTTGGAAAACCTAGTAATTTTGCTTTCTGTGTTCTCAATTCTAAAATTGAAACTGCTGTTGAATTATTGTCATTAACGTTTCGGTTATCACCTCTTTTTACAAAGATATTAAAAGCTTTTTCTCTTAAATCTCTACGAGTTGAGAATGTTAGAAACGGCTCAATAGACGAGCGTGTATTAGCAATACATCCCAAAACGCTTAATTTTCTTGTCTTAGCTTCAGAAATAGCTGCTTTTTTTACTTCATCAGGAAGTCCGTTAAAATCGCTTTCTTTTTCTAAAGCTACATATTGATTTTGCTCTTCTTCTAATAAATTCTGACTGAAACGTGTGTAAAGCGATGCCAATTCTTTATTAATTGCTGCCACTTTCTCTTTATCTTTTTCATTTAATTTTGCTCCCTGACGAATAAAATTGGTATAATACAACCAAATTAAACGCTGTTGTTCGCTCGTTAATTTTTTACTCTCTTTAGAATTGTAAAGCGCTTCGATTCTTGTGAATAATTTTTTGTTCTGATTGATTTTGTCGCTGAGTTCAGAAAATTTTGGAGACATTTCTCTGTCAATGATATTAAATTCAGCACTACTCAGGTTCGATCTGTAAATTGCGTAAACAGCAGAAATCCTATCCATTGTTGCTCCCGAACGCTCCAGGGCTGCGATAGTATTATCAAAAGTTGCTGCTTTTGAATTGTTGGCAATGGCATCAACTTCATTCAATTTTTCCTGAATGGCAAATTCAATTGCTGGTTTAAAATCTGAAACTTTGTATTCATTAAAAGCCGGTGTACCTCCATAAGGTCCTGTCCACAGTTTATGCAAAGGATTTTTTTCCTTATTTTGTGCATTTATCGCAAAAAAAGTTGTTCCCATGAGAAAAATTGACATTAATTTTTTCATATTATTATTTTGAATTAGTAATCTTTCAAAAGTATCCAAAATTTACTAATTATAAATAGTTTTTAACATTCTCTAAAATATTAAAACTTCATACCTACATTCAAACCTGAATTAATTTAACTCAGAAAAACTAAACTTACAGGTAAATTAACAGGATTCTATCTATATTTGTTTTGCAAAACTAATAAAACCTTCCATTGAAAAAACTACTTTTAATTTCATTATTGATTACTTCATTTGTTCAGTCTCAAAACAAAAGTTTATTTTGGGAAATATCAGGAAACGGACTTACAAAAAACTCTTACTTGTATGGTACGATGCACGTAAATGATAAGGTATCTTTTCATTTATCCGACTCATTTTTCAAGAACCTTTTAAACTCAGATATTGTAGCTAATGAGAGTAATCCTGAAACATGGACTGATTTGAGTGACTTAATGAAAGGCGACAATTTTAACTTGTATAATAAATTTTATACCGAATTCTATCTTTTTCCAACAACAAAAGAAAATATCAAAACACTTTTCAACAATGACAGTTCCCGATTCTTTAGAAGCATGCTTTCCGGAGTTGAAGGGGAACAGGCAGATTTTCAGGAAAATACTGTACTTGATATGTTTATATTTCAAACCGGTAAAAAGTATAAGAAAAAAATCGTAGGCTTAGAAAATGCTAAAGAGTCGATACTTTCTATACTTCAGATTGAAGATAACGATGCCAAACCAAAAGAAGAGAACAAAGTTGCTTTAATGAAACTTTTAAAGAACAAAAATCCAACAGAGGCCCTAAAAGAATACTACAGAGAGAAGGATATCATCATGCTGGATTCTATCTACAAACTAATGTTTTCAAAAAAAGCGCATGACGCCCTTATTGTAAACCGAAATAAAATTATGGCTAACAGCATAGATTCTATAGCTAAGACCGGAAGTTTATTTTCTGCAGTAGGTGCAGCGCATCTTGCCGGAAGTGATGGTATGATCGAAATTTTAAAGCGTAAAGGATACACGGTAAAACCTATAATAGACATTTTTACTGACAACGGAAAAAATCAAAAAAAGACAATTGAGGCTTATTTTCCTAATCCAAACTTTGTTGCTTCTTCAACAAAAGACAAGATGGTACAAATTCCATTATACAGTACTATTATAGATGAAAATGAAATTTTAGGATCACCTGATTTCACCAATGGAGGCGCTATCACCATAAAAAGAATCCCTCTCAATTATTTCCTTAAAAAGAATGATATACAGTATAATCCCAAATCTTTGGACAGCTTGTTTTTTGAAAAAATTGCCGGGGATATTATTGAGAAAAAATATTTTGAACAAGCGAATTATTCAGGATATGATATAAAAAACATTACTAAAACAGGCAATAGCCAGCACTCAAGATTCTACATAACACCTTTAGAAATCATCTCAGTCTCTATGACTGGTCCTGCAAATTATGTACGTCAATATGAAAACAGTGTTTTTGAAAATATAAAAATAAAGCCCTTTAAAAATGACTGGGAAAAAATAAAACCAATAAAAGGCGGATTTCAAATAGAAATTCCATCTTTTAATTTAGTTTTTGGAAATAGTATCGAAAAAGGAACCAATATTGAGATCCAGGGCTATGATAATCAGGAAAAAGGATATTATTTTTTAAGAGAAAAAACATTAAATGATACTGATTTATTAGAGAATTCCGAGTATGAACAAAAGCAAATACATTATCAGTTTTATTTACAGCATGACCAGGATTCTACAAAAGCAAGCTATAATAAATTTGAAAATTCTTTTGTTTCATCCTCTGCCATTGGGGACAGAAAAATAAATCTTAAAACCATTGTACACGGAAACAAATATTATTTATTAGGAACCATCAATGCATCCGAAACAAATACAAACCGATTTTTCAATTCTTTTTTAATAAAGCCTTTTGACTATAAATCAAAATCGAAAATTCTAATTGATTCTATAGCGAATTATAAAATAGAAATTCCCGAAAAAGAAAATAAAAATTTATTTTTAAAATTAAAAACAAAATCCGAAGCAAAAAACACTTTCAGGCAAGTAAATCAATATCTGGTTTTTAATTCTGAAACAGGCAGAAAAATAAACTTCGAATATCACAAATACCATAAGTATGAACGTGATTTACCAATTGATTCCATTCAAAGTAAATTTAAAAAAGCATTTTTAAAACAATTTGAAGATGACTTAGCTGAAAATGATTACGATTATGGAGAAGATGAATCGTATGGGAATCTTAACTCATTATTAAATATTGCGTTATATCAAAAAAAAGGATTTTCGAAATCTCTTTGGAATAAAATTTTAGCTGACAAAACAAATAGCTATGAGTTTTTAGCTGAAAACACAACTTTCAACAAAGATGAAAACAGCTACACTATTAATGCAACTGTCGCTAAACCAGATGCCGTTCAGTCCATTAAATATAAAGCACTTTATAAGAACAACACTTACTATTTACTGAGTACCCTGACAGAGAAAAATTATCAGAATAATGATCCTTTCATAGAAAATACTTTTAATTCATTAGCTTTCGCCGAAAACAAAAAAGAAAATCTTTCAGAGGATAAAATCAAACTTTTTATAGAAGATGCCAAAAGTGAAAAAGATACTATTCGATACTCTGCATTAAAATCTATAGAGAATCTCGACATTACAAAAAATGATCTGGAGCGCATTACTAATTTTATTAATACGTATAATTTTAAAGAAAACGAAACAGATGCAATCACTTCTCTTTTAGAAAAAATAGGCCAAATAAATGACGATAGGGTAATTCCCTTTCTCGAAAATTATTACAAAAAAGAATCTGTAAAAACTGATGTTCAGATTAGTATTCTAAAGAGTATTTCTCTTCAAAAATCAAAAGCAGGTTATAAAAAAATAAATGAACTTTTAGAGTATGATTTACCCATTTCTGATAATCAATACGAAATAATAAACCTTTTTAATTCTTTTGAAATTGATCCGGAAAACAGCAAGGACTTGTTTCCTGAAATTTTTCAGTATTACAGTATCAAAGAATACAATAAGCCAATTATTGATTTCTGCAATTTGTTATTAGAGAAGAAACTTATAACAGTCAATAAGATAAAAGCCTTCAAAAAAATCATTCTTACCAACACCAAACTGGAATATAAAAGAGTGGCAAGCTGGAATCAAAAAAACAAAAAAAGTGATGATACAGAAGAATCTGAAGAAAATGTTGATTTATATTCAGAACCCGCAGAATCTCTGACTGATCTCATAAATTATACTAGCTTAATCTATAATTATACTGATGACAATGCGGTAAAAGAGGTTTTAAACAAAATAAAAAAACTTGATATTCCTGAATTGAATATAGAGTTGGCCAGATTAGGAATTATTCATAATAAACTGACTACATCAGAGATTCAGGAGTTTTTAAAAGACCCAAAAATACAATTTGTGATGATCAATTTATTATTAAATCAAAACAAGAAAGAACTGCTGCAGTTTACAGATGAAGAAATCTCTAAATCTGCTGTTGTACATTTTCAAAATTTAACTAAAAAAGACTCTGTTTCATTGTTACAAAAAAAATTAATTGAGAAAAACGGCAAAGAAATTTCGTTCTATTTTTACAAAATCAAAACAAAGAAACCAGATACAGAAACAACTAAAGATCAATTATACACAATAGCCTTTATAACAGAAAACAAACAAATAAATCCTTTAGCTTTCAAAACTTTCGATATCATACAAATAGATGATGAAGAAAATTTAGAAGAAAAATACAAATTGATTATCAACGAATTGCTAAATGACAGTCACCCAAGAGCAAGTTTTGAAAAAGAAAAATCAATAAACGAAACTGCTCTTGATGAATCATTTTTAAATTAATTCAGCTTAAAGAATTAACTTTGAAAATCTGAATTTTTATCGTGATTATATGTTTAAAACCAAAAAAGAAATTGTTTTTGTAATTCTGGCAGGAATATTTATAACAAATGCAATTGTTGCAGAACTTATTGGGGGCAAATTAATTCAAATAGGACCGTTTGTAATGAGTATTGGGATTTTACCCTGGCCAATTGTTTTTCTCACAACAGATTTAATCAATGAATATTTTGGCGAGAAAGGGGTGAAAAAATTATCTTTTATTACCGCTTGCCTAATTGCATATGCCTTTTTGATATTGTTTATGGCGATTGCAATTCCGGCAGCAAAAGGAATTAGTCCGGTTAATGATCAACAGTTCCAGGCAGTTTTTGGACAAAGCATGTGGATTATTGTAGGAAGTATTATTGCTTTTATGGTTTCGCAGCTTATAGATGTTAGTGTTTTCTGGTTTTTTAAAAACCGTACGGGAAATAAAAAAATATGGCTTCGAACAACAGGATCAACCATAATTTCGCAATTATTTGATTCGTTTATCGTTCTGGGTATTGCATTTTATTTGCCCGGAAAAATTGATTTTAATACCTTCCTGTCATCTGCACTGGTTGGCTATACATTTAAACTTTCAATTGCTATTGTTTTGACACCTTTAATTTATTTGGGTCATTATTTGATCAAAAAATATTTAAATGAGCACACATCTGTAGTCGATTAGAATTATCTTCACAGTATGAAAAATACAGGGATAATCATATTAATATCTTACTTTTTTTTAAGCTGTGGCAATGAAGCAAACAAACAGCTTAAAAAGGAAGTGATCGTTTCTGTAAATAAATTAAATCCTGTTTCTGAAAAAAAGACAAAAACAGCTTCTTTACAAAAGCCGGAGATCAAATATTTAAGCAAGAATTACAATTCGCACAAAAAAAACCTTCTTTCATACAATAAAGATTCCGAAGACAAATCTGTAATGCCAAACTTCTACACTGATACAGAAAATATGGAAGTTAACATAAAAGAATCAAACAAGAATCTAATGACGTTTGATAATTTAAAAAAAATATTGTCGAATAGCGAAATTGGAGATACTTTTACCCAAAAAGAACTAATTGATAATTTCGAAATTCCAAAAGAAGCCGTCAAAATCGTTAAAAGCATTACAAAAACCGCTGATGATGAAATAGCTGTGAAATGGAAATCGACATGGCTACTCGAAAAAGTTTCCGATGCAAAATTCGAAGACGGCATTATGAAAATTATTTTCAAAGCTAATAAGTTATATACTTCCGGAACTGCAATCGGAATCAAACATGAAAAAAGAATCTACAATAATCTGGTTATAGTAGGCAGTTCAGCCTATATTCCAGGTGTAAAAGGATACAGCTGGCAAATCGGCAAATAAATAAACCTGCCTATTTAATGTAAAATCTATGGAACCTACAAGATGCGGCTGGTGTACTTCCAGTGACTTATACAAAAAATACCATGACGAAGAATGGGGTATACCCGTTTATGATGATCCTACTCTATTCGAATTTCTGATTCTGGAAACTTTTCAGGCCGGATTAAGCTGGATTACGATTTTAAACAAAAGAGAAAATTTCAGAAATGCTTTCGATCATTTTGATTATAAAAAAGTAGCCCTGTATTGCGATGATAAAATCGAAGAACTGATGCAGAACAACGGAATAATCCGCAATAAACTCAAAATAAAAGCTGCCGTCTCTAATGCTCAGGCTTTTATGAAAGTTCAGGATGAATTTGGAAGTTTTTCAGATTATATCTGGAAATTCACCGATGGAAAACCAATCATAAACCATCCAAAAACTTCAAAAGACGTTCCCGCTACTACTCCGCTTTCTGACGAAATCAGTAAAGATTTAAAAAAAAGAGGTTTTAAATTTGTAGGTTCTACCGTAATTTACGCTCACATGCAAGCCACCGGAATGGTCAATGATCATGCGGAAGATTGCTGGACAAGAACAAAATAAAGGTTTGTTTCAAGTTTCAGGTTTCAGGTTACGATCGAAACGGAAATTATCCAATAGTAAACTTTAAACTTAAAACATGAAACTTTTTTAAACTCCCAAGCAAAATTTTCATTACATTTGCTTCACACTTTAGGGGTGTCTGCATCGTGCAGGCTGAGATTTTACCCTCTGAACCTGATCTAGTTCATACTAGCGTAGGGAAAAGTAAGATGACTTCTTCACGCATTTTTATGCGCAATTGCAGCCATTCCTAATGTGTCACTATACACTAAATTCAAAAGGAATGGAACTAAAAATCAACCAACAAATCAAACAATTCAATACTGAATCGCTTAGCGTTCAATCATTGCTCGATCTCGAAATTCCAAACAAACAAAACGGAATCGCCGTTGCCATCAACAATACCGTTGTTCCAAAAATTAACTGGAGCAGTCACTTCGTATCCGAAACGGATGAAATTTTAATTATTTCTGCTACTCAGGGAGGTTAGGAATTAAATTCCAATTTTAAAATATCCAAATTCCAATTTGGGACTAAAAAAGACGCACTGCAGATCTCTACCATCACATCTTACATTTTACATTTTACAATATACAACTTACAGACTATGACAAACGAAGAACAAATATCCAGAACCCCATTCCCAAATTCTAAAAAAGTATATATAGACGGCGAAATTCACCCCATAAAAGTTGCGATGCGCGAAATTCAGTTAAGCGACACCAAACTTTCGAATGGCGGAATAGAAAAAAATCCTCCCGTAACCGTTTATGACACATCGGGAGCTTATACTGATCCGAATATTGAAATCAACATTCGAAAAGGTCTGCCCCGTTTGAGAGATCAATGGATTTTAGACCGAAATGACGTTGAAATCTTAGACGAAATAACTTCTGATTATGGACAAAGCCGATTGAAAGATGAAAGCTTAAACCACCTTCGTTTTGAATATTTACACCAGCCAAAACGCGCAAAAAAAGGTGCAAACGTAACACAGTTGTATTATGCCAAACAAGGAATTATTACCCCTGAAATGGAATATATTGCAATCCGTGAAAACCAGCGCATCGAGCTTTTAAATGAACAAACAAAAGCCATGCAGTGTCAGCACAGCGGCCATAGTTTTGGTGCAAACACTCCAAAAAGCAAAATTACACCCGAATTCGTACGCTCTGAAGTAGCTTGCGGAAGGGCCATTATTCCAAATAACATCAATCACCCGGAAAGCGAACCGATGATTGTTGGCCGTAACTTTTTAGTGAAAATCAATGCCAATATCGGAAACAGCGCTGTGACTTCAAGTATCGAGGAAGAAGTTGAGAAAGCAGTCTGGGCTTGCCGCTGGGGAGCTGATACGATTATGGATCTTTCGACAGGAAAAAACATTCATGAAACCAGAGAATGGATTATCCGTAATTCTCCTGTTCCAATTGGAACTGTCCCTATTTATCAGGCTTTGGAAAAAGTAAAAGGAATTGCCGAAGATTTAACCTGGGAAATCTTCAGAGACACATTAATCGAACAGGCAGAACAAGGGGTTTCATACTTTACGATTCACGCCGGGGTTTTGCTTCGTTATATCCATCTAACCGCAAATCGAGTTACGGGAATCGTATCACGAGGCGGTTCAATTATGGCAAAATGGTGTTTATTTCATCATAAAGAAAACTTCCTGTACACCCATTTTGAAGAGATCTGCGAAATAATGAAACAATACGATGTGGCTTTTTCTCTTGGTGACGGTTTACGTCCGGGTTCGATTGCTGATGCCAACGATGCTGCTCAGTTTGCTGAATTAGAAACCTTGGGAGAACTTACAAAAATTGCCTGGAAACATGATGTTCAGGTTTTTATTGAAGGCCCGGGACACGTTCCGATGCACATGATCAAAGAAAACATGGATAAACAATTAGAGCATTGCCATGAAGCTCCGTTTTATACTTTAGGCCCGTTAACGACAGATATTGCCCCAGGTTACGATCATATCACCTCAGCGATTGGCGCTGCGATGATTGGCTGGTACGGCTGTGCCATGTTATGCTATGTAACTCCAAAGGAACATCTTGGTTTACCCAATAAAAAAGACGTAAAAGACGGCGTAATCACTTATAAAATCTCAGCCCACGCTGCCGATTTGGCTAAAGGTCACCCTGGAGCACAGTATCGTGACAACGCATTGAGCAAAGCCCGTTTCGAATTCCGCTGGGAAGACCAGTTCAATTTGGCATTAGACCCTGATACCGCAAGAGAGTTCCATGATGAAACGCTTCCTGCCGATGGTGCAAAAGTCGCTCACTTCTGTTCGATGTGCGGACCGAAATTCTGCTCAATGAAAATATCTCAGGAAATCCGTGATGTGGCTGCTGCCGAAAAAGGAATGCAGGAAAAATCAGAGGAATTTATTGAACAGGGAAAAGAGATTTACATATAATGTGATGATACTTGTAAAATGTGAAAATTAGGACTTTTCACATTTTACATCTCACAGAAAACATTTTACTAAATATGATCGTAATTACAAATCCTTCGGCTGTTGCAGATGAAATTGGCATTATTGATTCTTTATTTGAAGAAGGATTGTCTTTACTTCATATTCGTAAACCTGATTTTTCAGAAGTAGAAACAGCAAAATTTATTCATCAGATAAAACACAAGTATAGAAAGAATCTGGTTTTACACCATCATCATGAAATAGCGGCCGATTTTGGAATTAACAGAATTCATTTTCCAGAAACAGAAAGAAAAAAAAGAATTGATTTTAATGGGCTATCGGGTTTTGTTTTGTCTACGTCAACACATTCAATTCAGGATTTCAATGCTTTGGAAAACATTTTCGAATATGCTTTTTTGAGTCCTGTATTTCCCAGCATTTCGAAAGAAAATTACAATCCAAAAACTAATCTTTCTGAAGATATAAAACAAAGAAAAAATTTCAATACAAAAATGGTCGCTTTAGGTGGAATACATTCAGACAATATTGAAAAAACCCTTCAAAATGGTTTTGATGATGTCGCTCTTTTAGGTACAATATGGAATGATTCAAATGCAATTAAAAATTTTAAACTATGTCAAAAAATCGCCCTTTCGCTCTCAGCATAGCAGGTTTAGATCCTTCGGGAGGTGCCGGAATTTTAGCAGACACTAAAACTTTTGAACAGCATCAGGTGCAGGGATTAGCTATAAGTACTGCAAATACAATCCAAACCGATTGTAAATTCTACGAAATTGAATGGACATCGCTTGATTTTGTATTGCGTTCCATAAAAAAACTATTCAAAAATTATCCGGTAAAATCGGTTAAAATTGGTATTATTCCTTCCTTTTCATACTTAAATGAGGTCGTTTCTTTAATTAAAAAATTAAACCCAAACACTATTATTGTGTGGGATACTGTATTGAAATCCTCTACTGAATTTGAATTTTTAACAATTGAAAACCAAGCAGATTTACAAAAAACATTATCCAAAATTGATTTGATAACACCCAATTATGAGGAAATTCTTCAGCTTTATCCAAATTTTATTTCTGAAAAACTTTGGGTTAAAAATGAACTTCCAGCTGCTATTTTATTAAAAGGCGGGCATAATCATACCGCTTTGGGTACTGATTATTTATTTTTAAAGAGTAACCTAATTGAACTCTCGCCAACTAAAATCAATTTCCGCCCAAAGCACGGCTCAGGTTGTGTATTGTCTTCAGCAATTGCCGCAAATTTAGCTTTAGGATATGACTTAAAAACCGCCTGTCAGGAGGCAAAAATGTATATAGAAAAATATTTAAATTCTTCACCATCATTAATTGGCCATCATTATGTTTAACAAATTACAATATATCTCGCAAGGAGAGACAAACGAAAAGCAATTGCAAAATATTCATCAGGCTCTTGATGCCGGATGTAATTGGATACAGATGCGGTTTAAAAATCAAACTTCTGAAAAAAGATTTGCTTTAGCTGAAGCTGTAAAAAATTTATGCGAAGAATATCTGGCAACTTTCATTGTAAATGATGATGTCTTACTGACTCAGAAAATAGCTGCAGATGGCGTACATTTAGGTTTAACCGATATGAGCATTTCAGGGGCAAGAGCTATTTTAGGAGAGAAAAAAATTATTGGTGCAACCGCAAACACCTTTGAAGACATTCTTCTTCAGACGAAAAACGGCTGTGATTATATTGGCTTAGGCCCTTTTCAATTTACTGAAACCAAAGAAAAACTAAGCCCGATTTTAGGTACTGAAGGTTATGCTTCAATTCTAAATAAAATGAAAACAGAAAACATTTCAATTCCAGTTTACGCTATTGGCGGAATTACTTTAGAAAACATAGAAAACCTGATAAAAACAGGTGTTCATGGTATTGCCGTATCCGGAATAATTACAAAAAGTCCCGAAAAGGAAAAACTGGTTCAACAACTTAACGACAAATTATATGCTAACGTCATTCTTTAATATAGGAGACAAAACCTTTAATTCCCGCTTATTTTTGGGAACAGGTAAATTTGGTTCTAATCTGCAAATGGAAGAAGCAATTTTAGCTTCAGAAAGTGAATTGGTAACAGTCGCCTTAAAACGCATTGATCTCGAAACAGATACGGATGCTATTTTATCACACTTACAACATCCAAACATCAATTTATTGCCTAATACATCAGGTGCCAGAAATGCAAAAGAAGCTATTTTTGCCTCGCAATTAGCACGTGAAGCTCTCGAAACCAATTGGGTAAAACTTGAAATTCATCCGGATCCAAAATATCTTATGCCGGATCCTGTTGAGACTTTAAAAGCTACTGAAGAACTGGCAAAATTAGGGTTTATCGTCCTACCGTATATTCATGCAGATCCTGTTTTATGCAAACATTTAGAAGATGCAGGAACAGCCGCAGTCATGCCTTTGGGATCTCCAATTGGAAGCAACAAAGGTTTAAAAACAATTGATTTCTTGGAAATAATTATAGAACAAAGCAATGTTCCTGTAATTGTCGATGCCGGAATTGGTGCTCCTTCTGATGCTGCAAAAGCGATGGAAATTGGTGCTGATGCCGTTTTGGTTAATACAGCAATAGCAGTAGCCGGAAATCCAAAACTAATGGCTGAAGCTTTTAAAGAAGCTGTCGTAGCCGGAAGAAAAGCTTTTGAAGCCAAAGTGCCTAATAAGCAAAATTATGCTATAGCATCCAGTCCATTGACTTCTTTTTTATATGAATAAATTATTTCACGCAGATTTATGCAGATCTAAAAAAGATTTTATTTTTCTGAACCACCTTAAAAAAGGAAGAAAAATCTTTATTTTTAAGCGATTGAAAAATAAAGAATGATGACAGAAAACGAAATATCATATAAAATAAGAGGTGCCATATTTAAAGTTTACAACAAACTTGGCCCGGGATTATTTGAATCTGTATATGAAAGCGCTTTATATTATGAATTAACAAAACTTGATTTAAAAGTTGAAAGACAAATATCAATTACAATTCCTTATGATGAACTAATATTAGATGTCGCTTTTAAGATCGATTTGTTAGTTGAAGATAAGGTAATTATTGAATTAAAATCTGTGGAAGATTTAGCACCTATTCATTATAAGCAAATTGCAACTTATCTAAGGCTTACTAACAAGAAAATAGGTTTATTGGTAAATTTCAATACTCTAAACATCTTGGACGATATTAAAAGAATTGCCAATAAATATAAAAATGAAACACAATTTTAAACAGATCAAAAATTAGATAAATCACTTTTATCTGCTTAAATCTGCCAAAATCTGCGTGAAAGAAAACAATACAATGAAAACATTCAAATCCATTTTTGAACAGTACGATTGGGATTCCATTCAATCCAAAATATACCAGACTACATCAAAAGATGTAGAGCAATCTTTGTCCAAAACCAAACGAAGTCTTGATGATTTTTTGGCTCTAATTTCTCCCGTAGCTCAAAATTATCTGGAAGAAATGGCACAAAAATGCCATGAAATCACCAAAAAACGTTTTGGAAAAACAATTCAGATGTATGCACCTCTTTACCTGAGCAATGAATGCCAAAATATCTGTACATATTGCGGATTCAGTCTGGACAACAAAATTAAAAGAAAAACGCTGTCTGATTCCGAAATAAAACTTGAAGCAGAAGCACTAAAAAACACAGGATTTGATCATGTTTTGCTAGTCACGGGTGAGGCTAATTATACGGTAAATATTAATTATTTCCTGAATTCAATTAATTTAATCAGAGAACAATTTTCTATTATTTCTGTTGAAGTTCAGCCACTTTCTACCGAAGAATACCAGCGCTTGCACGAAGCCGGCGTATATTCAGTTTTGGTCTATCAGGAAACGTATCATCAGGAAGTATACAAAAAGTACCATACAAAAGGTAAAAAATCAAACTTTGATTTCAGACTTGAAACTCCTGACCGAATTGGAACTGCCGGAATTCATAAAATAGGTCTGGGTGTTTTACTAGGCTTAGAAGACTGGCGTACCGACAGTTTTTTTAATGCATTACATCTTGATTATCTTCAAAAAAAATACTGGCAGACCAAATATTCGGTTTCATTTCCGAGGTTACGTCCTGCAGAAGGCATTATCGAACCCAATTTTATTATGGATGATAAAGACCTAACGCAATTAATCTGCGCTTATCGCCTATGGAATGAGGATCTTGAAATCTCCATTTCAACAAGAGAAAACGAAAAATTCAGAAACAATATTATTCCGATTGGTGTTACCAGTATGAGTGCCGGTTCTAAAACCAATCCAGGTGGTTATGTCGTTGATCCTCAGTCTTTGGAACAATTCGAAATCAGCGATGAACGCTCTGCAGAAGAAATTAAACAAATTATAAAAAACTCAGGCTATGAACCTGTTTTGAAAGACTGGGACAGAAGCTTTGGTCATCAGATCTAACATTTTACAAAATCCATTTTACATTTCACAATAATGAGCATTATAAAAGAATTTTTGCGTTACAGCAGGCAAACTATCTTACCGGAAATTGGCGATGAAGGTCAGGAAAAACTTAAAAAAGCCAAAGTTCTGGTTATTGGAGCCGGAGGTTTAGGCTGTCCAATTTTGCAATATATTGCTACGGCTGGCATAGGCTTTATTGGAATAATGGATTTTGACACCATCGAAATTCACAATCTTCACAGACAGATTTTATATACTGAAAGCGAAATTGGCCAGCAGAAAGCCATTGTAGCCCAAAATATTGTTTTGAAACTAAACCCTTTAATTCAGGCTAAAGCTATTACTGAAAAATTAACTATTGAAAATGCAGCGCAGATAATTGAACAATATGATGTTGTTGTGGATGGCTCAGATAATTTTACAACCCGTTATCTGGTAAATGACACTTGTGTTACTTTAAAAAAACCTCTTGTTTACGGAAGCATTTTAAAATTCGAAGGTCAGATAGCTGTTTTCAATCATAACGGAAGTAAAAATCTTCGTGATTTATTTCCTGAAATGCCTGATCCGAAGTATGTTCCGAATTGCAGTGTAAATGGAGTTCTCGGTACTTTACCCGGAATTATAGGTACAATGATGGCACATGAAACACTTAAATTAATCCTTAAATTGCCAACATTAAAAAATGAATTAGTGCTTTTTAATACTTGGGATTATAATTTTACGAAATTGAATTTTTAAAATACAACGGCATCACCCACCTGAATTATTCCAGGATTCAAACCCACAATATTGGTTCCGAATAAAACAGAATTATTGAAATTCCTGTATTTACTTAATGTTTTCAACGGTTCTTTTTTCACAATTCCACTCTGCGGATCATTATTAACCATAATACATCTTCCGCAGGGTTTCACGTTTTTAAACTGAACTTCACCAATTTTAAAATGCTCAAAATCATCCTCCTCATGAGCCTTTTGAGTACTTACAACGATATTGGGACGAAATCTTTTTATCGTGATTTTTTCTTCCAGCTTTTCATTCAGAAAATCTAAGCTTTTTGTTCCGGTTAATAAATATGGATATGCATCTGCAAAACTGACATTATACGTTTCTTTGGATCTTGAACTTTCGTGTTTACGGTCTCCATTGTTTATAATTTTAACCAATTTACATTCAAATCCTATATGATCGCTAAACCATTTTGAAGTCGCTTTATTTACTTCAAAAACAAAACTTTTATCCTCCCATACTTTTGTATAAATCTGATCATTTAAGTGCTCACTTATCGAAAATTCATGTTTTTGATCCTGAAAAGTAATTGTAATTTTTCCGTCTGAAATTTGTGGATAAAACTGACTCATTATGGGATACTCACGCTGTGTGATATGCTGGTTATCTGAATCCAACAACATCCATCGGCGATCGTTTTCAAACCCCATTTCTTCAGCAAAAGCCTTTTGACAGCTAATTCCGGCAAGGCTTTTTATCGGATAGATATAAATTTCTTCGACAATATAAACTGCACTCATTTTTATTTACTGTTTAAAATAGACATAAAATCGTCACGGACAATTTCGCGACAGCCCAAACTCTCTAAATGCGGATTATAAACCTGACAATCTAATAGTTTATAATTTTCTTTTTTTAAATATAATGCTAATGCAATAAAGGCTGTTTTTGAAGCATTTGAAACTTTAGAAAACATACTTTCTCCACAAAAAACATGGCCTAAATCAATCCCGTACAGACCTCCGACTAAAGCATCATCCTGCCATACCTCAACTGATTTAGCAACTCCTTCAATGTTTAATTTACAATAAGCTTCAATCATTTCATCAGATATCCAGGTCCCATTTTGCCCATCACGCTTAATTTGCTGACAATTAGAAATTACGTCTCTGAAATTTTTGTTGTAAGTCACCTTAAACATTTTCTTATCCAGGATTTTTCTCATGCTTTTGGATATTACCAATTCATCAAAAAACAAAACCATTCTGGGATCCGGAGCCCACCAAAGAATCGGATCTCCTTCATTAAACCATGGGAAAATTCCGTTCTTATAAGCCAGCTGCAATCGTTCGGAACTTAAGTCTCCTCCAACTGCCAGAACACCTTCTTCATCAGCGTCTGAAACTGGTGGAAAAAATAAATCTTTGAATACGTAATACATATTTTTTAAATTCCAATAAAATTAATCCCAAAATTCCAATTTTCTGAATATTGTTATTTCTTATCCTTGGATAACAAAATTACTTTCAAAAATAAAATTCCAAATCCCACATCATCAGAGTGTTTGGAATTTGGAATTTTATTTTTTTGTGATTTAAACTCTTTAGAATGGCAAATCGTCCGGTTCGTCTTCGTTTAAATTTGTAGCAGGAGCAAAAGCCTCTGCAGCAGGCATTGGAGGTGTTTGCCCAGGACCTTCCGGTGCCAGTCTTTCGATTCTCCAACCTTGAATACTATTGAAATATCTGGTTTCTCCTTGTGGATTAACCCATTCTCTTCCTCTTAAATTGATAGAAACTTTTACAGCCTCACCTTGTTTGTAGCTACTTAATAAATCGCATTTATCTTGTGTAAATTCGATTAAAATATGCTGTGGATACTGCTCATCAGTAGTAACAACTAATTCTCTTTTTTTGAATGAGGCACTAACTTGCTGCTCCGGATTAACCACTTTTACTTTTCCTGTAACTTCCATCTTCTGTCTATATTAATTATTGTTTCTTTTCTTATTTCTTTGCCAAAAGCACTTTCCAGGCTGATAAAACATCACCTTTATCGAGGTATTTTTTAGCTTCTAAATGTAATTTTTCCTGATCATCAGAGCTCAAAACTCCTTTTACCGAAAAATTTTCTTTCACAAATATACTAACTTCTTCTGTTGTAGGCAAGGCTTCAATATTGCCTAATTTGCCAAGATCATTTCCATTAAACACTTTACTTTCCCTGATAAAATTAGGAATAGCGTCTACTCCGACACCTAAAGTGGTCAGTGGTTTTTCTACTTCAAAAAGTCCCTGATTGGATCTCGAATACCAATTATTTCCCAGTCTTGAAACCAAATCAATTTTATGCTGATCAATGGCTCCGTTTTCATCTAAAATTGATTCATGAATATGAATTTTTACCACTTCGCAGAGAATCAGATTTCCGGCTCCGCCTTCAGTTCCTAAAGGAATAATCTGTGTTACTTTGCATTCAAACTGCACCGGGGATTCTTTTACACGATAGGGTTTTACCAAATCTGACGGAATCTGGGTTAATCCCGCTTTTATAAATTCGTTTACTCCGTCTCCATATTCTGTACTTGCTAAAGAAGTTTGCTGGACCAGATCATAATTAACAACATTAATCACAACCTCACGTGTTGCTTCAGCATTAATTAAAGTATGTTTAACTGTATTGTCACGCACACGTCTTGAGGGTGAAAAAACTAAAATTGGCGGATTGGCACTAAACACATTAAAGAAACTGAAGGGCGACAAATTTGGAATTCCTTTTGCGCTGATTGTACTTGCAAAAGCAATTGGACGTGGTCCAATGGCACTTTGCAGATAACCCTGCAATTTTGCTGTTGGTATCTCTTTTGGATTAATGCTGATCATACATTATTTTTTAACAGAATCTCATTTATGCAATTACAAAAGTATAGAAATGGATTATCCCGAAGAAATAGTTTTAGACTTAAAAGCAAAAAAATCTTTAAATATTCACAAAATATTAAATGTGTATATTTCGTTATATTTATACCTCAAAACAATAGATATGTCTTTTTCTGAAAGAACAAATACAGTACGCTGGATAATTATTTCACTCTGCTTTTTAATCATTTCACTGATTCTCTGGAATACTTATACTTTTTTCCAAATCTTTAAAAATGAGGAACGTTTAAAAATGAATCTTTTTGTAAACGCGCAGATTACGATAGTAAATGCAGACGAAAATACAGATGTAGAATTGCCTCTTCAGATTATAAACAACAATACTTCGATTCCGGCTGTTGTAATATTGTATGATAAAGTGGTCAGTTCTAAAAATGTCCCTGATGAAATTCTCAATGACAAGAAAAAAAGAGATGCTCTTTTAAAAACTTTAAAAAGAGAGAATGAGCCTATAACTTTTGAATATGCTACAGGAAAATATCAAACTTTATATTACGGAAATTCAGCGTTGCTGAACAAACTCAAATATTATCCTATTGCGCTGCTTTTAATTGTGTTTTTATGCATTGCTCTCATTTACAATTTCTATAAAAGCACCAAAATGGCTACCCAGAATAAACTTTGGGCAGGAATGGCAAAAGAAACCGCACACCAGATCGGAACGCCCCTATCCTCATTAATTGGCTGGGTTGAAATTTTGAAAACAGAAGAAATTGACCACTCTATTACCACAGAAATAGAGAAAGATATTGAACGATTACAGACCATTACTGACCGTTTCTCAAAAATTGGCTCTGTACCTGTTTTAGAAGTTCATGATATTGTAGCCGAAACTTTAAACAGTTATGAATATCTGCAATCCCGTTTTTCTAAACAAGTTGCTTTTTCGTATAAAGCTCCTCAGGAACCTGTTTTTTCTTTGATTAACCCAATACTGCACAGCTGGACTATTGAAAACTTAGTTAAAAATGCAATTGATGCCATGAAAGGAAAAGGAAGTCTGGATCTTCAAATTGAACAAGACTCGCAACATGTAAAAATCAACATTAAGGATTCAGGTACCGGAATTCATAAAAAACAGTTCAAAACGATTTTTGAGCCTGGATATACCACTAAAAAACGTGGCTGGGGTCTCGGACTTTCTTTAACAAAAAGAATTGTCGAAGAATACCATGACGGAAAGATTAAAGTCTTAAATTCTGAAATTGGAAAAGGGACTACATTTCAGATTTCACTCAATAAAAAAGTGCAGTAAACTACTACTGCACTCATAATTATTTTTGGTAAGTATACCCACTTTACACTAGATTTTTTTTATTTTCTAGTTTGTGGCGGAATTATTTTGTTAAGGTGTTTGCGTTTCAAAAGGTAATGACATATCTATTTGAAACTTAATTCGCGATGTAGTTTGATTAATAGTGCTTGTTGCAGTAGATGCATCAGCATTAAATATTTGTATTTTTAGTCCTCCGCCTACTTTACTGGCATCCTCAGCGGAAACAGTAACTGCAACATCGAAATCAATTTGAGTAATAGTTCTTTTAGATCGTCTCTCTCCATCTTTCACAGTTAGTGAATGTTGAGCAAATTTATCATCAAAGCTTCGCAAAGGATTAACCAAAACATTGTTTTCCTTTCCAAAAATTTGAGCATTAATTACTCCATTGCTAATTGATTTTATTGTTTCTGTAATAAATACGTCAAGTTCCATTAGATTTTCTTAGTTTACTCCAAATATAGTAAATAAAAAAGCCCTAAAATAAATTAGAGCTTTGTTGTGTGAATTATTTTTCTATTTTTATAGAATCATTCCTGCATACCACTGTTGAATTTTGGAAGACTTCAGTTAAAGAAGAAGGACTTTAGTCAACCGATATGAATCACTTTTACAACCTTGTTGATGGCGTTTGTTACAAGTGGATTTTTCGTCAGTCACGTCTAAGAAACGGTAGAAAAGAGATAGCTCCGAAAGGACATCCCTTTACTATACCTGTCGAAGAAGTAGAATGCCATCACTGTAACTCTTGTGAACAATAGTAGCAAGAATGATACTTAGAGCAGTGTTCCACCATTGCTCTATTTTATTTCTTAAAATGTCTGGCTTTTAAAAGTGCTTTATTGAAATCTGATAATTCTTCTTTCTTACGTCCTTTTTCAATTGCTTCAAAAGTTGCTGTTTTTACAGTCTTTCTTTGCCCGCCAATCAATAAAGGAAGTTCTAAATACTCAACCTCTGATAAATCTTCCTGTAAATACTCTGCTATATCTTCAAGACTGAAATACCATTGTTGTTCAAATTCTGTTTTATGGATAGTTTCATCCGCTAAAATCTTTTCTTTTTGCAATATTCTAAGCATTCATTAAATCTTTGTATTTAGTTCGTATTTGAGAGTTCAAAAGTAATGAATTAAATCTCTCGTTATTTTGCACAGTTCTTAAATTAAATCTAAAAACAAATTCATCAACGTAGTTTTGCATGTGCTTTTTACTCCACCAGTTGTATGTTCCATTGTACCCTCGTTTTATTATTCCCCAAAATCCCTCCATTGAGTTACTGTGAATTTCTGGATTATCAAAGTCTACATATTGTTTCTTTCCGTGATCTACTACATGATGGTCGTACATTGAATCTAAACCTCTGTAACCAAACCATTCATCAGAAATCAAAACACTGTCTTTAACTACTACTGATTTGATAAACGGCTGTATTGTTTCGCTCTTAGTGTTGCTTCCGACTATACATTTTACTTTACTGTGTGTATGCATAATCTTTTTGCCGTCTATTATTTCAGATTCTCCTCTTTGAAGTACTCCTATTACAGGTGTTTTGTCTTTGAAACTTCTACCTTGTGACATTGGAACTTTTTTGTCTTTGTGTCTGTTTTTATTCTTTCCGCCGAAAAAAGATTCATCAGCTTCGCAAATCCCTTCAAACTTGTCATCAATATCATTTTCAATACCGAAGCATTTTCTGATTCTCATAAGCATAAACCAAGCAGACTTTTGACTAATCTGTAAATCCTTACCAAGCTGTACAGAACTGATTCCTTTTTTATGGTTTGTAACTAAGAAGATAGCCATAAACCATTTAGGTAATTCAATTTTGGTATTATCAAACATAGAACCAGTTTTTACTGTAAAGTATTTACCACTGGTTTTACATTTGTATTTATTTCCTTTACACTTATATACTTTACTATCTTCATGGAAAGGGCTTACTGGATTATTGTTCCAATAAAGTGCTTCTAAATGTTCAATACACTTTTGTTCTGTTGCGAACTCTCTCGCAACTTCCAGTATCGAATTAAAATCTTTATTAAACATGGGTCTTCTTTTTTCTTTTATCAAATTTAGAACATTTTTACACTTAAACAAAATTTTAGTGTAAGTAAATTCTATTACTAATTGTTTTTTACTGCTTAAAGACTTGAATACAAAGATATCAGGGTTATTTTTTTAACAGCAAATGTTTGAAATTTGTTGTAATTCATTACTTTTACCGCTGAATAAAATATTAGCGTTAGCTATTATCATGGTATCGAAATCTGGACAATTTCAAATGCACCACACGATAATAAGACTATGCTCATGCTTAGGCGTGGGTGTAACTTATCATTGGTGCAAGGTTTGTCCAGAACCCCGATTCGTGGTACAGTTATAAACCCACGCTTTTTTGTACAACAAAGTCACTTTGGGTTTGAGTGATACTAAAATCAAACCTATGAGAAAAATTATTTTTGCAGTCTTATCTTTAATTTTTATTGCCTGTTCGTCTGATGATTCTAAATCATCTGTTGAAAATCCGAGTATCAATTTTGTAGAATTTAAGGGTAAAAAGTATGCTTTAGAAGGAGCTACAATAAACAGAACCCCTAATAACTACGATGCAACAGAGTTTGGAATAACTTTTAAAAATAAAAAAACTTCGCATGCTTTTCAAATTGGGATTAGGATTGGAACTTCTTATAACTCTTGCCCAAGTTGTCCCGCAGACGACATTAAATCAGGTCAATATACATATAAGGAGGCATCTAATTTAGAGTATGTAGCACTAACAGAAATTAATAATAACACCACTATTACAATACTCTCAACAGCTGATTTAACAGGTTCTGCAAATCCCAGTAGAGTTAATATTACTAAAAACCCAAACGGTACATTTAGCTTTAGTTTCAATATAGTTAGTAGTGCGGGAAATTTAACGGGTCAATATATTGGAACATTGGAAAAAACTAATTTTTAGATACCATGAAGTATTTTTATCATTTCTTTTTGTTTCTATCAGTTAATTGTTTTGCCCAAACAGTCACTGAAAAATATAATTCCCTCATGAGAAGGTATGAATATTTTGACAACCGGGGCAACATGACTGGTTATAAACAGTACAATACACTCTTAAATCAATGGGAATATTATGATAGCACAGGTAATAGTAATGGTTATCAAATCCAACAACCTCAATCAAATATTAACTTAGATGTTGTGCAAAAAACATTGGGGTCTAAACAATCCAAGTACAATGCTAATTTGCAAAGAATCAAAGATGAAATACAACAATCTACCATGTATATATACGCCTGTTCTAAGAGCAAAGGTTATTCATATGAAGAAGGTAAAAGGTCAGTTACTGAGTTTGATGTTTCCTACGTAGATAAAATTCGTTATGGTAAGTATGATTTATCGTATGATACGGTAACAAATGATTTAATAGCTTTTTTGTCAAAAGGGGCTTTAAAAATAGCTTGTGATAACTTTAAAGACTGTAACTAATATATGAAAGTAATACTTTATTCTATTTTGTTCCTCTCTTTTAGTTCTTTTTCGCAAGAAATTCCTATAGATGACCCTGTAAATAAACTCTACCTACCAACAGCAAAACAAAATACTGTTGATGCTCTTATCCAATACAAAGGTAAACATGCGTGTAAATCAGTTTATGAATACAAATTTGTTGACGAAGAATAGGTATTTGTATCAAACGATACAACCACTTCCGAAATCAATTATAACAATTATTACCTAACATTTAAAAGAAGTCATTTTAAAGAACCTCTTATTCGATATATAATGTTAGAAGGTTACAATAAAAAAGGCAATTACTATTTTTATGCATCCTATTTTGGAAATGTTTATATTTATGCAGATTTCAAAACTGTTATTTTATTTGATACTTTTGATAAAAACGACAAACCAACTAATAAATATATCTTTAACTTCTAACTTAATTCAAATCTATGTCAACAAAAACTATCCGATTTCTTAGGAATATTCAAATTTCTCCTTCTAATGACTTTAATCAGGAAGTAGTAGATAAAATATACAAAGGGGTTATTAAAGCTTACAATAATCATTCTGAGATTGAAATTGATGATTTCTTATCTATATTGACAATTGATAAACTACTGCATAAAACATATGTAAATTGTATTGAGAATGATTTAAATATTGTGTTTAAAAAGATAGGACTTAATTTCCTAATGGAAAGCGATAGAAAGTCTTTTAATGTTACCAATATAGAAAAGTTTAGTTTCAGACGTTATGCTTTTATTGCTTTTTCTGAAAATTACGAATGTTACGAGGAAAATGACAAAACTATAAATATCCTAATAAACGGAGCAAAAACTGAATTAAATATCCAACAATTAAGAAATATGGGAATTACACATGAGTCTATCGATTATTAAGGTTATCTTTATAGGTTTTAAGTAGGTCTACTAACTCTTTTGTTGTTATGTATATTGCAACCTCTGTGTATTGAGGAGAGTTTATTATAATAGTAAATTTATCATGTAATTCTATTTGCTTAAAAAATCTGAAATCCGATATTCTTTTTATTTCGATTTCCCATCTACCTCGATTATTCAGCCTTTGATTTTCTATTTTATCTATTAACTGCTTTTTAGTTAATGTTTGTAAATTTTCCATAATTTCTATAAATTAAAAATCCACCTAAAAAGATGGATTCAAGTTAATATTTGTTTTTATTTTTGTTCTGGTGTAAAATTGGTATACTTACCTTATTTTTAATTATCAATTACCAAAATCAGGGTTTGTTTATATTACAAATTCGACTGGATTTGTTTTGCCAAAGCTTCAAACTCATCTTTAGAAAGTGATACCTTATTGATAAAACGCATTTCATCCATTTCGTTTAACGGAATCAAATGTACGTGTGCATGAGGAACTTCTAAACCTACAACTGCCATACCAACTCTTTTGCAGGGAATAGTTTTTTCCAGAGCAATTGCGATCCTTTTAGAAAATTTCATCAATCCCAAATACAGTTCATCCTCTATATCAAAAATCTTATCAATTTCCTGTTTTGGAATACATAGCGTGTGTCCTTTAGCATTTGGATTTACATCTAAAAAAGCTAAAAAATTATCGTCTTCGGCAATTTTATAGGCAGGAATTTCTCCGTTTACTATTTTGGTAAATATCGAACTCATCTTCTAATATGTTAGTCTCTTGAAATTTCAAGAATTTCAAATTTCAAAACACCATTTGGTACAGTTATTTCTGCTACTTCACCAACTGATTTTCCTAAAAGTCCTTTTCCAATAGGAGAAGTTACCGAAATTTTCCCGGTTTTTAAATCGGCTTCACTTTCTGCAACAAGTGTATATTTCATTTCCATTCCGTTGCTCTGGTTTTTGATTTTCACACTCGAAAGAACCAAAACTTTAGAAACATCCAATTGGGATTCATCAATTAATCTTGCATTTGCATAAACTTCTTCCAGCTTCGCAATTCTCATTTCTAATAAACCCTGCGCCTCTTTTGCAGCATCGTATTCGGCGTTTTCAGATAAATCGCCTTTGTCTCTTGCTTCTGCTATATCCTGAGATGCCTTCGGACGCATTACACTCTTTAAATGCTCCAATTCATCTTTTAATTTTTTTAAACCGTCTGCGGTATAATAAGATACTTTACTCATAACTTCATCGTTTATATAAATACAAAAAATCCCATCGGGACGGGATTTTTCTTATTACAAATATAGTATTATTTTTTAGAGTACATAATTATATGTTAATCATATAGAATTCAAAAGCAAATAAATTATTTTTGTTTCACTAATTCCCATTACAACTTATGAAAAAAAACTGGCTTTTACTCCTTTTTATTTCAGTACTTTTTTCGTGCAGCGATAATAGTATTAACAATAAAAACCCAAACATACCAAATTATCGTGTTGATATAGAAATCAACACCAGTTTTCCATTATACAATGGACTTCTTCATCTCAGCAATCCTGTATTAATTCCTAATCAAGGTGCTCAAGGCGTCATTGTTATGAAAGTGGGTGAGGGAATGTACAACGCTTTTGATGCCGCGTGTCCAAACCAGTCTGCAATGTCGTGTAAAGCAATGACACTCGACGGTATAAATGCCGTTTGTTCCTGTGACAAAAGCCAATACAACTTATATTCGGGACTTGGATATGCAAAAGAAGAATATCCCATGAAACAGTATCGGGTTACAGTAAACGGTAATTTGATACATGTTTATAATTAAAAAACAAAAGCCTGGAAATTTTAAACTTTCAGGCTTTTGTTTTGGAAGTATTTTTTAGAATTTCAATGTCAGTCCGGCTAAGATATTGATTCCGGCCTGCGGATAATAATACGGGTAAACATCCCACATAGCTCCATTTGAAACATACTTTTTATCTAAAATATTATTAACCAATCCTGTAATCATTATTGATTTGAAAATAGATGCTGGTTTAATTTCAAAAGAAACATTCAAATCGTTCACAAAATAATCAGCAAGTTTCGCAGCCGGCAACTCGATATTGTTCATGTATTGTTCTCCAACATATTTCTGTAATAACGAAATATGCAAATCCTGAATCGGGCTGTACACGATTATGTTTCCTGCAATAACTGAAGGCGAATACGCAATATCTGTTGTCCCGTAATTTTGACCTTCTACATCTAAATCAACATTTTTATTACTGCTTACTGTAAAGTTTGGCCTAACAATAAATTTATCTGAAAGTTTTATAGTTGCATCAACTTCAAGTCCTAAACGATAGCTTTTATCTGTGTTTGAACGAATTGGATTCCCAACATCATCTAATGTTCCGGTTAAAATCAACTGGTCTTTATATCTCATGTAGTATAGATTAGAATTCAATTGGAACTTTTCTGAATTGAACCTCCATCCTAATTCAAAATCATTCAATTTTTCGGGTTTTACATTTCCTCCTTCATAATCGGTTCTGTTTGGTTCACGATTTGCCCGGGCATATGAAAAATAAAGTGTGTTTTTTTGATTGATTTCAAAGTTCAGACCTGCTTTTGGATTAAAGAAATCAAAAGTATCATCTACCAGACCTGTTTCCCAGCTATTGGCTGTGTAATTTACATTTCGGTATTGCAGATCACCATAAAAACTTAATTTATCAACTATCTGGTAATTAACTTTTGCAAAAATATTTCCGTCCCTTTTTGTTGAAAAATCATCGTAGTAGTGATCTCCCAACTCCGATTGTGAAGCATATCTTGCCCAGATTACTTTTCCAAAATGATCTCCCTCATATTTATTCCAGCCTCCGCCAAGTATAACATCCAGTTTTTCATCTTTGTATTTCGCAGAAAAAGTAGTTCCGTAAAAATCATTGTCTAACCATTTCTGACGTACCAAATCAGTTGTGTTTATCGCATCAACAGGAAGCAAACCATAATCAGCCATATCGGCATCTTCTTTATAATTTTCGTAATATCCTTTTCCTCTAGTATAATGAAAAGCTAAATTCGTACTCCATTTATCAGAGAATGATTCACTCCAGTGCAGCTGATAATGATCCTGATTGTAATTATCGGTTTCATTATCGTAATAGCGGGTTTTTCCTGCTTCATCTGTATATTCTCCTGCAGAATTGTATTGACGGTCATCATTTAATTTCTCAGCATCAATTCCGTTCCAGGATTGATACGTTTTTTGAGTACCGCCGAAAACAAGTGCTTTAATCAAAGTCGTTTTTCCAACATAAGTTCCCTGTAAAAAATACGATTTTAAATCCGAACTTGCTCTGTCAACATAACCATCAGATTTCATTGTAGACAAACGTCCTGCAAGTTCAAAATGATCATTTAACAAGCCTGTGCTAAATTTCACGGTGTTTTTATTCGAATTAAAAGTTCCGTAAGAACTTGAAACTTCACCACTTGCTTTTGTAGCATAATTATCTGTAAGCATGTTTAAACTGGCACCAAAAGCTCCTGAGCCATTGGTTGACGTTCCAACTCCACGCTGTAACTGCAGACTTTCTACTGAAGAAGCAAAATCAGGCATGTTTACCCAAAAAGTCCCCTGGCTTTCGGCATCATTATAGGGAATTCCGTTTATGGTTACATTTACTCTTGTAGCATCGCTCCCACGTACTCGTATTCCTGTATAACCCATTCCGTTTCCGGCATCAGAGGTGGTTACTACTGATGGAAGATAATTCATTAAAATTGGAATATCCTGGCCTAAATTCCTGTATTTGATTTCTTTTTTATCCATATTGCTAAAACTCACCGGTGTTTTTGTAGTAACACGAACAGCAGAAACCAATACATTATCCAACTGATTAACTTTGGTTGAATCCTCCTCTTGTGCAAATGCCGAAAAAGTAAAGAAAATAGCAAACAGAAAGTAGAAAATAGACTTTTGGTTCAACTTCGAACCTTTGTAACTTAGTACCTCAGTACCTTTGAAAAAAGTTTTCATCCGTAAAGAATTACGAATAAAAGGGGGAATTATTCTTTTGGTTAAATTAATAAATGTGTTCCCGACAAAATATAGTTTTATACTAAAATGGTTGTCGTTTTTCCCTTAGCAACATTACTCGCTCAGGTTCTTTGGGTATGATCTCAGCTCGTTATTTAGAGCACCCCTTTGAGACAGTGCAAAAGTAGTGTTTAAAATTGCTAAAATCAAAAAGCAATGGCTAAAATCAATATCAATCACAAAAATTAAATTCGATGTGAGATTTGAACTTAATCCAATCTGGGTTTTTTACGAGATTGTTTAATTTCAGAAATATTCTTCTTATCCTTGATTCTTTTTTTAATTACCGATTTCGGAACTTTTGTTGCCTTTCTAACTTTCGGTACATATAATCCTTTTTGGATAATTTCTAAAAAGCGTTTTATGACAATATCTTTGTTTTTAATCTGGCTTCTGTCTTCGTCGCAATTTAAAATCAGAATGTTTTCTGTAGTTAAACGTGGTGCAATATTGGTCTGCAAAATTAATTTTTCTTCTTCAGACAAGGCTTGAGAAGCATTCAGGTCGAAAGAAAGTACAACTTTTGAGGACACTTTATTCACGTTTTGTCCACCTGCACCACTACTTCTTACCGCTTTGAAATTTAATTCTGATATGATTTTTTCAACGTTCATTATTTTTTATTGGGCTGATGTGGCGGTTTTAATAAGTCATTTACAGTTTTTACCGGATTAAACGTTATTAATGGAACCGCAACAAATATCGTAAGCCAATTAGACATTCCTCCGTTCCATAATCCCGGTAATTCGTAGTTTTTGACTATTTTACCTTCTGCGCTTTTTTCTACGATAAATCCTGTGTTTTGATCTACAAATTCTTCCAGATTAAACTGTTCTCCCTTGTAATTCTTGGTTCCGCAAACCAAATCAACCGGATTAAAATGGGTTGCATTTTCTAAAATTGACTTTTGCTTTTTATTGCTTAAATCAACTTGCGAACTTTCCACTATCTGCAATGAAATTTCGCCTTTGTCATTTCTGATCCAAAAAGGCCCTCCACCGGCTTCACCTTCATTTTTAACCATTCCGCAAACACGAATTGGTCTGTCAAGCAATTCTTTTATTTTATTGATTTTATTTTCAAAAGTAAACTTATTAAAGTCTCCAGTAATTTCTATATTAAGTCTTTGCATTAAAAACTTAACAATTTCTTCGATATCTTGGTCCTTAATTTCTTCGTTTTCTATCGCATTCAAATAACCAAAAACTTTTTGCTGTGCTTCTATTAAAATCCCGGCTAATGCTTTTTTGTATAAAGTAGTTTTATCTATATTATTTTGAATCACATTGTCAATATTTTTTATAAAAATAATGTCCGCATCAATATTATTCAAATTTTCAATTAATGCTCCATGCCCTCCAGGCCTGAAAATAAAAGATCCTTTCTGACTTCTGAAAACATTATCTTTTACATCTACGGCGATAGAATCTGTTTGTTTGTTTTGATAAGAGAAACTGATATTTATCTGCGTTCCTGATGCCGATTCAACTTTCTCTTTAACTTCAGCAATTGCATTTTCAAATAATTCACGATGTGCTTCTGAAACTGTAAAGTGCAAATTAGAAGTTTTATTAGTCTCTGCATAATGCACACATTCATTCAGGTGCTCTTCAATCGGATTAGCAATATGGGTTTTATATTTATGAAAAGGCAAAACCGCTTTTGGTTTATTGGCAAAATTGAAGTAATCGGGAGATAATAATAATTTTATAAAATAATAATTTTTATAATCCCTTTCTAAAGTATCAAAATCAGGATAAATTTCTTTCAGTTTTTTATATACCGCTTTAAAAAAGGGGAATTTATCCATCCCAACAATAAAAATAGACAAATCATTGTCTTTATTTCTATTGATATAGGAATTAATGGTTTCTTTTTCGATATCGTAATTATTTAAAAAGGCAATTAAAAACTTAAACATTCTGGTTGCAGCACCAGATGCCGGAATAAATTTGCATATTTTAAAACATCCTTTATGTGCATCAAAAAAGGCAGCTTTTTCTTCAAAATCAGCAGTTGACAAACTTAAAATTCCGTTATTAACAGTTGCCGGACTTATTAAATTACTTTTAGCAATTCCTTTTTTAAAAATTTTAAGCTGTTTTAGAATATTCTCGAAAGGAATTCCATGATTATAGATTTCTACAAAATCTGCTGACGAAAATCCTTTTCTTTTAGCAATAGTCAGATTATCGATAATAGCAGTAGCTTTTGCCAAACGCCTTTCCTTATCGCCTGAAATCGTGATAAATGGTTTATTGTTATCTATTAAAGTTTGTTTAAAAACAGAGAAAACAGTTTCTCTTTTATTTGGAGTGTCACGAATATCATCTTTTTCCCAGGGAACATCAATATCGGTAAGAAAAAACAAATCATATTCATGCGCTAAAGCTGCTTCGTTTAAAAGTGGATTGCAACTTCCATAATAAACCTCAGAAAAAACTTTTGTTACCATTAAGTTAGTATCGCAAAACAAATATTTTTGAGCAGTATCCAGCTTTTCGTTTTCTAATACTACCTGCCCATACGCAATAGGCATCATATCCCTTTCGGTGCAAAGCTGCTGGTTTTTATCCCATTTAGCCTGCAAATAATCACGTGCAAATTCAGGAACCCATTCGGTTTCATAATGATCTGCAAGCTGTTTTGCCAATGTGGTTTTCCCTGTGCTTTCAGGTCCAAATAGGGCAATTTTTATAATGTTTGTTTTTTGCTGTCTAAGATTTTTCTCCATTCTATATAAGCTGAAATAGCCAAAATTGTAAAAATTAAATATTGTAGCGACAGCATCCCTAAGCCTCGATAGGCATACAATGGTACAACAATAATATCACCTATAATCCAAAGTGTCCAGTTTTCTATCTTTTTTCTGGCCATGTACCACATTCCTGCAAAGAATATTCCTGACGAAATCATATCAATATAATTGTCAGCTTTAATCTCATAACCAAAATATTTATAAATACCGAAAACTACAAAAAACGTAACAATAAACAATAAAATTCCTGTTATTTTTTCATTCAGATTTGTCCTTGTAATAGGTAGATTATCTTCAACTGTTTTTCCTTTTGCCCAAAAATACCAGCCGTAGATACTCATAACTGAAAAATACCCATTAATAATCATATCACCTATATAACCAGCCAGATACAAAAGATAAACTGAAATTACTGTAGCAATTAAGCCAGTCGGATAAACCCATATATTTTCTTTCTTGGCAAACCAGACGCTTAAGATTCCGCAAATAAAAGCCAGAAACTCTAAAGTGATATGCCATAAAGGAGCATTTTTGTAATTGTTCAGAAAAAAATCAAACATTTAAACTGTTATTTTATAATTCAAAAAAATGAGTGTCGTTTTCAAATGCAGTACCAATTACTACTAAATCGGCTCCGGCGTTATAGGCATTCTGGATTCCGCGCAAATCGGTAATTCCTCCTCCAACAATTACAGGTATTTCAATATTTTGGGCAATCAACCGGATCATTTCCAGTGGAACTGCGTTTTTAGCCCCGCTTCCTGCTTCTAAATACATTAATTTATTACCTAACATTTCCCCAGCCTGAGCAGTAGCCAAAACCAAATCAAAATTTTCACGATTAAGCGGTTTTGTCTTACTGACACGTGCAACAGCTGTTTCATTTCCGCTTTCTATTAAAATATAACCGGTTGAAATTACTTCCAGATTGGTTTTCTTAAGAATTGGTGCAGCCTGAACCTGATATTCAATCAAATAATCCGGATTCCGGCCGGATAATAATGAAAGAAATAAAATTGCATCAGCATATGGTGAAATTTGTGAAGGATCACCCGGAAATATAACAACGGGTAAGTTTGTATTTTGTTTTAGCTTTGTAATTAATTCTTCTAAAATAGTTGCCTGAACGATACTTCCCCCTACAAAAATATGGGTTGCAGGAGAGTGATTAATTTTTAGGATTAACCTGTCCAGGTTTTCCAGCACAATTTTATCAGGATCTAAAAGTATAGCCAGAAGTTTCTGACCACTTTTTTTAGCTTCTAAAATCTGCTGATGTATATTGAGTATTTTTTGCTGCATAACGGGCGTAAAAGTAAAATTTTTTCATATAGAAGAACTATTTTGAATAAATTATATTTGTAGAATCCTTTTGATAACTAAAGTGACAGATTGATGATTAGCCCTGAATTATTAGAGAAATACGGTGCTTTAAAGAAAGCTTTCGACAAAAATGAAATTGTTTTTGAGGAAGGGAATTTACCTACATACTATTATCAGATTATTGCAGGTGAAGTAAAAATGAGCAATTATAATGATGAGGGACGCGAATTTATTCAGGGAATATTTTACAAGGAACAGTCTTTTGGTGAGCCGCCTCTGTTTTTAAATCAAAAATATCCAGCCAATGCCATTGCGGTTGAAGAATGCGAAGTTTTTATGCTTTCAAAATCAAATTTCATGAAACTTCTTGAGGAAAATCCTGCCATTAGCCTCAAAATAATTGAAAATCTGGCCCAGCGGTTATATTACAAATCAGTTATGGCTGCCGAGATATCAACGCATGAACCTGAGCACCGTGTTTTAAAACTTATCGATCACGGAATTGCTTATTTCAATTTTCAAAAAGACAAAAACGGCTATCTGATAAATTTCACCAGACAACAAATTGGTGATTTAACCGGTTTGCGCGTAGAAACCGTCATCAGAGCCATAAAAGCCCTAGAGAAAAAAGGCGAGCTGAAGATTATAAACCGAAAAGTATACAGATAAAATAGTTTCTGTTTTATGATTTAAATCATAAAATACAGCGGTATAGTGGGAGTATCTTTGTCCTATAAAAATCTGAATATCATGACACTATATCAAACAACATTCGACATTTTCAATAAAAATTACATGGGATCAGCTGCAATGGCTGTAATTGGTCAAAGCTGTCTGGGAGGTGCCGCTGCTATGTATGTTTTAGCCAACGGAACTTCAATTCTGCAAATGATACAGTTGGCAGTTATCGTTTTAGCCTGTATCTTTGTCAACACTTCAATTTTGGCACAAATGAAACACAAAGTAGTTTTTAACCTTTTGATTCTGAGTTCAGTTTTAAGTGTAGTATTTATTCTTTTAAACACTATTTTTCTGTGAAAAAACAAATAGAAAACAGAGACGATGTGGCATTTTTAGTCGATCATTTCTATGATAAAATAAGAGCCGATAAAGAAATCGGCTCTTATTTTAATGATATTATCCAAGACTGGGATGCGCATCTGGAAAAGCTGACCGATTTTTGGGAAATGAATTTATTTGGCGTAAAAAAATACAATGGCAATCCGCTTGCAGTTCACAATGAAGTTGATGCTCATTTTGATGGTAAAATCACTTCAAATGAATTCGGAATATGGCTTAATCATTGGTTTCAGACTCTGGATCAGCACTTTGAAGGTGAAAATGCAGACACCTTAAAACGTCGCGCCAGAAAAATGGGAACATTTTTGTTTATGAGTATGTTTGAACATCGAAAAAAGGAAAACTAAGTTTAAATCTATTTTTCAAAAGCATAAACCAAAGTAAATTTTCCTTCAAAATTATCGGATTGTATTTCCTTGTAATGTATATCAAAATCTTTTACCAAATCATCAAAATGCAGGCTTGCCTGTGTTTGGGGTTTCCCTAACGAAAAATCCTCTACCAAAATGTGATCTTTAAAACTGATTCCTTTTTCGTTTCTGATTTTAAAAATCGCTTCTTTGGCTCCCCATATTACTGTTAATTTCTTCACATACTCTTCGGTAAAATCAGGTTTTAAATAACTGCATTCATAATCGGTGAATTTATCGGCAATACGAATGATTTTTTCGCGCTGCAGTTCCATGTCAATTCCAACTGTTTCATTGCTGATAATAATTGCAGCATAATTGTATGAGTGGGTTATCGAAATATAATTATGACAATCGAAATACGGCTTACCGAACTCATCATAATGAAGGTCCTTGTCTGTAAAACCCATTTCCTGAATCAGCATTCGCACGCTCAAAAAAGCACGCTGATGCATTTGAGACTTCATACCGTCCAGTCTTTTTTGGGTTTTCTCTTTTAAAACAACTTTGCTCCTTAGTTCGTCAAAAGATTCTGTTATCTCCCAAATTAAGATTTTAGTGGTTTCGTTGAATTGTATAGTCTGAAATAGAGGCATTCTTTCTAATTATGAATTATGAGTGGTGAATTATCTTGTCTAAAACTGAATTTGTAATTTAACGTTGTTGGTTTGTAGCCCTGATGGAAGCGGCATCCTTTTGTGGCGGGGTTCGCCGCAAAAGATATAGCGGACAGCAGGATTAGCTTCTAAAAACCATTATTACTAACATTCTAAAGATTAATAAATTAAACATTTCATAAATCTGAGAGAAAGTAGTAAAATTCAAAAGCTATTATGTAAATTTGCAAAAAATTATACATATACAAATATAATATAAATGAGTACTACAACTACGCCATATGTGGCTTTCAAAGTAAAAGATATTTCTCTGGCTGCCTGGGGAAGAAAAGAAATTGAACTAGCTGAAGCTGAAATGCCAGGTTTAATGGCACTTCGTGCTGAATATAAAGATGAGCAGCCTCTTAAAGGTGCGCGTATCGCAGGATGTCTTCACATGACAATCCAGACTGCTGTTTTGATTGAAACTTTAATTGCCCTTGGTGCAGAAGTTACCTGGTCTTCCTGTAACATTTTCTCTACTCAGGATCAGGCTGCTGCTGCTATTGCTGCCGCAGGAATCTCTGTTTACGCATGGAAAGGCTTAAATGAAGAAGAATTTGACTGGTGTATCGAACAGACTTTATTTTTTGGTGAAGACAGAAAACCATTGAACATGATCCTTGATGACGGTGGAGATTTAACAAACATGGTTATCGATCGTTTCCCTGAATTGGTTCCTGGAATTAAAGGTCTTTCTGAAGAAACTACAACAGGTGTTCACAGACTTTACGAAAGAGTAAAAGCGGGAACACTTCCAATGCCTGCAATCAACATTAACGATTCTGTTACTAAATCTAAATTTGATAACAAATACGGTTGTAAAGAATCTGCTGTAGATGCTGTACGTCGTGCAACTGACTTGATGTTGGCTGGTAAAAGAGTAATTGTTTGCGGATACGGTGACGTTGGAAAAGGAACTGCTGCTTCTTTCAGAGGCGCCGGTTCTATTGTAACAGTTACTGAAATCGATCCAATTTGTGCTTTACAAGCTGCAATGGACGGTTATGAAGTTAAAAAATTAGATACTGTAATTGCAAATGCTGATATCATCATTACTACTACAGGGAATAAAGATATCGTTGTTGGAAAACATTTCGAACAAATGAAAGACAAAACTGTTGTTTGTAACATTGGTCACTTCGATAACGAAATTGACATGGCCTGGTTAAACAAAAACCACGGCGCATCTAAAATCGAAATCAAACCTCAGGTTGACAAATATAACATCAACGGCAATGATATCATCATTTTGGCTGAAGGTCGTTTGGTAAACCTTGGTTGCGCTACAGGTCACCCAAGTTTTGTAATGAGTAACTCTTTCACCAACCAGACTTTGGCTCAAATTGAATTGTGGAACAACAGCGCAGCTTACAAAAACGACGTCTATATGTTACCAAAACATTTAGATGAAAAAGTTGCTGCTTTGCACTTAGCTAAATTAGGAGTTGAGTTAGAAGTTCTTCGTGAAGATCAGGCTGCTTACATTGGTGTTGAAGTTCAGGGTCCATTCAAACCGGAATACTACAGATATTAGTATTAAGTTTTTAGTACTAAGAATTAAGATAGAACCCTTACAGAAATGTGAGGGTTTTTTATTGGACATTTCCCTGCGTCAAAACTTAGGATCGTGTTATCCGCTACGCAAAAGCGATAGCAAACTAACGAAGTAATCTTTTATTCCGTTTACGCTCTGTAAAAGTGTCCCGCTTTATACCTCACACTCAGCAACAATAAGAAAACATTAACTTGTACGATTTCTCTTTTAAAATTTTATAGTTTATTTTTACTACAAAACCCTCTCTATGAAACAATATATAATAACAATTTTCTTCTTTATAAATTTTACCCTTTTTGCACAAGAAAAAGACATCTGGATTTCTTTTCCAAATAAAGACACAACACTTATTGGTTTTAAAGACAAAAACGGCAATATCAAAATCGAGCCCAAATTTATGGGACTTACAACAGCCAGTAAATTTGAAAACATTATTTCCGTATCAGAAGAATTTAAAGACAGCTGGAAAAGTTATTATTTAACCAAAAAAGGAAAAATAGTTGGCCGCGACAGTTTATATGTTTTCGACAATAGTCCGGATTGCGAAAATGAAGGTTTTATCCGTTTTAGAGATCCTAAAACTGATAAAATAGGAATGTTTAATAGCGAAGGAAAAATTGTAATTCCTGCTAATTATAGTAATTTAACTAAAATTAGAAACGGAATGGCGATTGCTTTAAAAGATGCAAAAAAAGAAATCGATGGTGAGCATTTTTTCTGGACAGGAGGAAAAGAATTTCTAATCGATGTTAACAACCAGATACTGATTGAAAATTTTCCTTATAATGATGAACTGAATTTTTATTCTTTAGAAAAATCAAAAGAAAAAGGCGAAGATGAAACAAGAGAATATTTCTTAGGTGTTGACGGTCAATATTATTCCTTTATCAATTTTGACAAAGAATTTAAATCATGGCTGAAAAAAACTTTACTTCGTGATTTATCCAAAGCCAATTTAGAAAAACATTCGTTTGATAAAATTACGTATTGGAAAGAACCGATGGGATGGATAAGCGAACCAAAATCAAAATTTATCCACCAGAATCATCAATTTATAAAAATGAAACTTACAGAACTTACCATTGACAATCCTGAATATTTTGTTTCATCAAATGGTTTAAACCCGTTTATATACGAAACAGCTGAGTATGAAAAGTATTTTAATAATTGCAGAGAATCTATTGACTGGCTTTATCCTGTCAAAAGCGTTATAATTTCATCCAGAAATAAAGCAGATTCAGGACAAGACCATTTTGAGTTTTTACGAACTGAAAATGGTTATAAGCTAATTGGGGTCTCAGATGCAAAAAATAATCTTAAGTAATAATTACAAAATTTATAACTAACATGTCTATTGTTTTCAGAAAAGCGACGATTTCAGATTTACCGGAAATGCAAAAATTATATATCGAAACTATTCAGGCAGTTTGCAAAGATGACTATAATAAGGAACAGCTTAAAGTTTGGAGTTTGGGTGTAGAAAATACCGAAAGGTGGTTTGAAGTTATCCATTCACAATTTGTATTATTAGCTATTATAGATAATAAAATTACCGGATTTGGAACTTTGAAAGACGGAAATTATATTGATTTCTTCTACATCCATAAGGATTTTCAAAGGCAGGGAATCGCAGACAAAATTCTGAATGAATTAGAAATTGAAGCTGCTAAATGTCATTCATCAGTCATAACCTCAGATATTAGCATAACTGCAAAACCTTTTTTTGAAAAGAAAGGATTTGTAGTAAAAGCTGAACAAAGAAATATCCGTTTAAATGTTGAATTGATCAACTATAAAATGGAAAAAGAGTTGTAAAAATTGTTTCGTATTCAAGTACAAAACTGGATAAACATTTACAGCAAGTTTCGGATTTTGTACCTTCTAAAACCAATCGATATTTGTATTATAAAATGGGAAGAAGATGAACACACAGGAAACCATCAATTATAATCGTATCGCCGAAGCTATAGATTATATCAAAGCTAATTTTAAAGATCAGCCCAATCTGGATGAAGTGGCAGAAAAAGTACATTTGAGTCCGTTTCATTTTCAACGGCTTTTCAGTGAATGGGCAGGAACAAGTCCGAAGAAGTTTTTGCAATATACCAGTATTCAATACGCCAAAAAACTACTCAAAGAAAATCAGGCAACAATCTCTGAAACTGCTTTTGAAACAGGACTTTCAGGAACAAGCCGGCTTCATGATTTATTTGTAAATATCGAAGGAATGACACCAGCCGAATATAAAAACGGAGGAAAGAATCTTGAAATAAGTTACAGTTTTGCCGAAAGTCCATTTGGGAAAATTATCGTTGCGTCTACTCGAAAAGGAGTTTGTTTTATGGCTTTCGCCGAAGATGAAATCTCTGGATTTACTGCCTTGAAAGATAAATTCCCGAATGCTCAATTTTCTAAAAAACTAGATTTGTCACAACAAAATGCTTTATTCATTTTCCAAAACGACTGGAGCAAATTAACCGAAATAAAACTGCATTTAAAAGGAACGGATTTTCAACTGAAAGTTTGGGAAACTTTATTAAAAATTCCGATGGGACAGCTTTCTACTTACGGAACAATTGCGAATCAAATTCAAAAACCAAATGCATCGCGTGCAGTTGGAACAGCGATCGGAAGCAATCCTGTTGCTTTTTTGATTCCGTGTCACCGTGTTATCCAATCTTCCGGGACATTTGGTGGTTATATGTGGGGAAAAACCAGAAAAACAGCCATTATTGGCTGGGAAGGCGTACAAATAAGTCCTTAAAAGGAAAAATCCTAAATTTTTAAATCACAAATTCTAATGATTAATTGTCATTGAAATTTCACATATCTAAAATCTAATCATGCAAAATATACAATCAAAAATTGCTTCTCAAAACTGGGAAGGCATCACCGAATCTATGCACGAAAAAGGCTTTGCTATTATTCCAAATATCCTAGATAATGAACAATGTAAAGACTTAAAATTCGATTATGACTCCCCTACTTTATATCGAAAAACGGTTGTAATGGAACGCTATCGATTTGGTTTGGGAGAATATAAATATTTTAATTATCCGCTTCCGGATCTAATTCGGGATATCCGAACTTCTATTTATCCTAAGCTTGCCACAATTGCCAATACGTGGATGAAAGTTTTAAATATCAATACCATTTTTCCTCAAACTCATGAAGAATTGTTACAGCAATGTCATGACAACAATCAGCTTAAAGCAACAGTTTTAATTTTGAAATACGGAAAAAACGGGTTCAATACTTTACATCAGGATTTATACGGAGATATTTATTTTCCTATTCAAATTGTACTTTTCCTTTCAGAATGCGAAGAAGATTTCACCGGAGGAGAATTTGTACTGACTCAGCAAACACCAAGAGCGCAATCCAAAGCGATTGTTCTAAAACCTAAAAAGGGAGATGTTTTGATTTTTACAACCAATTTCAGACCTGTAAAAGGATCAATAGGATATTATCGCGTAAATATGAAACATGGTGTCAGCGAAGTTCTTTCTGGCGAAAGGTATACACTGGGAATTATTTTTCATGATGCCTTATCATAAATATTTTTTTGCCGCGAATTCACGAATTATTTTTAAAATCTATGCGGATAGAATTATTTTAATTCGTGAATTCGTGGCGAAAAAAAACACATAACAATATGCTTCAACACAACAAAATTTCCGATTCCGATCTTCGGAATAAAATTAAAAATGGCGAAATTTGCTTTGGTGGCAACCAAAAACTAAAAATCTACGGAACTCTAAAATGTTCTTCGGGGAAAAGAATGAAGCGCGAAAACCGGATTTTCTTTTTATCTGAAAACGAAGCTAAACAAAATGGCTTCAGACCTTGTGGACATTGTATGAAAACCGAATATAAAAACTGGAAAATGGACTTATTTAATTCGCACGAAGACGAAAAAGCAAACCGGCTTCCAAAAGACGGGACTGTAAATTACTATGGAAAATTATTCTCCAATGAAGAGTCGAATCATTATTTAGAAATTTTACTGAATACTATTGAATGGAAAAATGACGAAGCGATTATTTTCGGAAAATTAATTTTGACCAAACGAAAAGTTGCCTGGTATGGTGATCAGGAATTTGAATATACTTATTCGAATACGACTAAAAAAGCACTTTCGTGGACTCCAGAATTACTTGAATTAAAAGCTATAATTGAAGAAAAAACAGGAGAAACATTTAACTCCTGCTTACTTAATTTATATCATTCAGGAGAAGAAGGAATGGCATGGCACAGCGATGCGGAAAAAGATTTAAAAAAGAATGGTGCTATTGGGTCGTTGAGTTTTGGTGCAGAGCGTAAGTTTGCTTTCAAACATAAAAAAACTAAAGAAACGATTTCTTTAATTTTGGAACATGGCAGCTTACTGGTTATGAAAAAAGAAACTCAAACACACTGGCTGCATCGTTTACCGCCAACAAAAACAACTACAAAACCACGGGTAAATTTAACTTTCAGGACTATTGTACAATATAAATAATCAATTTATCAAACCACATTTTTTATAAATATCTAAAATTACAGATTGTTTTCCTAAAAGATACTGGTCTATATCATGGGGAAATTTCTTTGCCATTTCAATTTTTATCCTGGCATATTTTTCTCTTTCATGAGCATGTTTTCGCAGGTAATCCCGAAAAGTAAGATGGCGTTTCAATTCATTAGAATTCTCATCACATACATATAAATGATGTTCCATGAGATGTATTTTATTTTTATAACTGAATGCTTCCCTGCCCTTAATCCCTAAATCACCTACATGTTTATAACCAATCTCTTTCAGCTTTTGTTTTACTATTAAAAACATATCATTTTCTATCACAATATCTATATCAATAATAGGCTTTGCATGCAAACCCGCTACCGATGTACTGCCCACATGCTCAATAGTCAATACCATATCCTTTATATGTGCAAGTAATTCGCTTTTAATTCTTTTAAATTCCTCTGCCCAAGCCGAATTATATGGCAGAACTTTTATATTCCATTCTTTACTATCAATCATCGGATTAGTTTCTAAAAATATAATGTTTATCAGATTAGTGCTTTCTACACATTTATAAGTTAGGAATCGACAAATAGAATAGTTAATTTAAATCTAATTAGTCATCAGATTGATCTATTTTAATCTTAAAGAAAATCCAATGTTCTTTCCAAAGCCATACCACGCGACCCTTTAATCAATATAGTACTTTCTTCTTTGAACTTATTTATTTTTAAATATTCAGCAAAATCTTCAAAAGTTTCAAAAAAATGAAGTTTTTCATTAGCAATAAAATTCCCGAAAAAAGATTTTCCAATCAGATAAACAGTCGATTGATTCTGATCTGCTAAAGAATCAACAATAATTTTATGTTCTTGCTGGCTTTCATTACCAAGCTCGAACATATCTCCCAGAATTATTATCTTATGTGAATTGTCTAATTGTAAAAAATTAGTAACTGCAACAGCCATACTGCTCGGATTAGCATTATAAGCATCCAGAATAATTTCAAATGATCCCTTTCTTATTAATTGAGACCTATTATTAGTGGGAATATAATTTTCAATTGCGGTTTTAATTTCGATGTTACTAACCTCAAAATAAGTTCCAATGGCTACGGCAGCATTGATATTATTAGCATTATAAAGACCTATTAAATTTGAACTAACCATAAAATCCTTATAACCGATAATTACAAAAGGGTTTGCTTCAATTGAATTTATTTTAACATCTGCTTCATTACGATCAATCCCAAAAGTATATTTTTTTATTTCTTTGGTTTTATCAACCTGAATTGGGTCTTCCAGATTTACAAAAACCAGTTTATTGTTTGACGCAAGATACTTATACATCTCGCTTTTTCCTTCAATTACTCCTTCTATCCCTCCAAAACCTTCTAAATGCGCTTTTCCAAAATTTGTGATATAACCATAATCTGGCTGAGCTATTGAACATAAAAACTCAATTTCTTTTTTATGATTAGCACCCATTTCTACAATTCCAATCTCAGTTTCATTGGTAAAAGACAATAAGGTTAACGGAACTCCAATATGATTATTTAAATTTCCGACAGTTGCTTTTGCCTTGTATTTTTGTGCTAAAACAACATTTATAAGTTCTTTAGTGGTAGTTTTTCCATTACTTCCTGTCAATGCAACAATAGAAATATTTAAATATTGCCTATGAAATTTTGCTAACTCCTGTAATGTTCGCAAACTGTTTTCCACCACAATTGTTCTTTCATCTATTAAATAAGACGGATTATCAATTATAACAAACAGAGCTCCACGCTCGAGTGCTTCCCGGGCAAAAGTGTTGGCGTCAAAATTTTCTCCTTTAATAGCAAAAAACATAGAATCTTTTTCAATTTTGCGTGTATCAATTGAAAGCGATTTACATTTTAAAAATAAGTTATGAATTTCTTTAATATTCATTTTATAAGCATTTATTTAGATTATAAAAATAAAAAAAAACAATAAAAAAATTCCAAATTCCTTACTGAACTCAGTTTTGGAATTTGGAATTTTTTTTATCGGAATTTTCTAATTTAATTCCTTGGTGATTTTCTTCTTTCAGTTTTAGCACCTACTCTAGACATTGCGCATCTAAACCCAATGTAATCAGTAGCCATATCCTGAGGGAAGTATCTTCTTTGAGCAGGATCTAACCAGTAAGCTCTGTCTCTCCACGAACCTCCTTTATAAACTCTTGCGTTATCGTTTATTAAAGTTGTTCTTTTGCTTGAGTTGTCATATTTTCTCACCATGTTACCTAAACTATCTGTAGTAACATTATGTATTGGAGAATTATACATAGCTACTTTAGTACTGTCACCTGATTCAGAATCTCCGAAGTCATAATATCTTGAAGATTGTTTATCACCGTCTCTGTAATTGATATTATCACTTTTACTGAAATTTTGTCTCAAATAAGTCTCATTCTCATCAACTGGAACTCGAGCTATTTCTCCTGGTAAATTTGTAGCAACTACTTTACCATTACTCAGAGTGGTATATTTAATATTATCTTTAGTGATAATTTCTAACTTACCATCTTTACCAATTTTGTTTTTAGCATATTGATTTCCTCTGTAATAGTTGAAATCATTTGCTTCGTTATCAATTATTGGTCTGTAAACGTCAGCAACCCATTCTGCTACGTTACCAGCCATATCATATAAACCGAAATCGTTAGCAGGATAACTTTTTATCTTATTTGTAATATCTGCACCATCATCTGACCAACCTGCGATTCCACCGTAGTCACCATTTCCTTGTTTAAAGTTAGCCAATTGGTCACCTCTGTTTTTACGTTTTGCTGAACGGGTATAATCTCCAGACCAAGGATATTTCTTTTGTCCTTTATAAATATTGTATTCTCTTTGTCCAACATCTGCCGCTGCTGCATATTCCCATTCAGCTTCTGTAGGAAGTCTGTATTCTGGCAAAATAATCCCTGAAGAACGTTGTGCATAAACATTTTTCTGCTCTTCTACAGTACCATCTTTACCTTTTCTTGGTCTTTTGCCAGTAGGGCTTTTCTTTAAAACAATTTCTTCATTACCTCCATAAGAAGTAGATGGGGATGCAAGATACGCTTCAGTATTGAATAAACTTTCGGCACTAACATCTTGTGTTTTAGCCCCTCTTTTAATATATCTTTCTTTTTCCAAAACCGCTTCGTTAACACGGTCTGTTCTCCATTTGCTAAATTCAACTGCCTGGATCCAATTAACACCAACTACAGGATAGTCAGCATAAGCAGGATGTCTTAAATAATTATTTGTCATCGTTTCGTTGTATCCTAAACGATTTCTCCATACTAAGGTATCAGGCGATGCACCAGCATAGATGTTTTTATAACTTTCTTCTGTAGGTGGGAAAACTTTTTTCAACCATTCAAGGTATTCTAAATACATACCATTGGTAACTTCCGTTTCATCCATGTAAAACGACTGAACGTGTTGTTGAGTTGGTGTGTTATTCCAATCGTGCATAACATCATCCTGTACTTTACCCATAGTAAATGTACCTCCTTCAACAAAAACTAAACCAGGACCAGCCTGTTGTTTTTTTCCTGCATTTCTAGCAGCTGTTCCGTTCTGACTATCAACATCCCAACCTGTTGCTCTTGAACCGCGGCTAGAACTTGATTTTTTGCTACAACTAGCCGTGCCCAACATCAATACTATTGACATCATTACTTGCAAGGCTACAATTTTGTTTACTTTCATACTCATTCTTAGGTGATAAATTTAGGTGCTGCAATATAATAATTAACATTTAATTAGCAACATCTGTTCTAATAATTTTATTTAGCTGTTTTTTACCAGAAAATAACCTATAGTTTCGAACGCAAAAATATACTTTTTATTATTACTATTACATTAAATACTATATTTTTACTTACTAAAATATTTTAACCTTAATTTCGTTTTCTTTTATCATGAAACAAATCATTCTTTTATATCTTTTTTTGACACCCTTTTTCTTGTTTTCCCAGAAAAATGGCACCCTCACAATAGATTGGAAAAATAAAAAAGAAATGAATTTTGGTGAAGTAAAAATAGACATTCCTTACTTTACAGGTGATAATTTTCGATTTGACATTACTAAAAAAACCATAACATTGCTATTTAAACCGGATTATTCGGATTATTCTGCCGACAGTAGAGTTCAAATCACCAACATTATTTACGAACCTGTTTCAGCTAAAGATCTAGGAGATTTATCATTAACAAACATCCCAAAAGAACCAAATGAAACATTTCAAATAGTTACATCAAGAGATCAAAAACAAGGATTCATCTCCTTGTCCCCAATCATATCTGAAGGAAATAGCTTTAAAAGAATCAAATCGTTTTCTTATTCAATTAATGGCAGTTTATCAAAAAACAACAGCTCTGCATCTACATTAAAGTCTAATATTATTTCAAATTCGGTTCTATCCTCTGGAGAATGGTACCGTTTTTATGTTGAAAAATCAGGTGTTTATAAAATTTCAAGATCTTTTTTGCAAAGCCTGGGCTTTGATGCCGGCAAAAATGACCCAAAAAAAATAAAAATTTACGGAAATGGAGGAAGAATGCTTCCTTTATCCAATAACTCATATTATCCGGAAGATTTAACTGAAAATGCAATTCAGGTTGTGGGCGAGAATGACGGCATTTTCAACAATGAGGATTATATCCTTTTTTACGCAGAAGGAATAAACAACTGGAACACTGAAAGCAAAACCAACCTTAACTTATACGCTACTAAATCATATTATTATATTACCAGCCAAGGAGGTGACGGAAAAAGGATTTCGAACATGAACCAACCCACCGAAAACAGCACTGTAGAATTAACAACTTTCGACGACCATCAGTTTCATGAAATCGATCTCACTAATATTGCACATTTAGGACGTCAATGGTTTGGAGAATCTTTTGAAATCAATCAGGAACAGGAGTTTGAATTTAATTTTCCCAATTTTGAGCCCGCCTCTCCAATAAAAATAGAAACTGTTGCAGCATCAGCTGCATTTACTAACACTTCATTTACTATTTCTGCTAACGGACAGAATATTGGGAATATTTCTTTTGGTCAAATTAGCCTCAATTCCGACATAAAGTTTTATACTGGAAATCTACCTGGCAATACTAGCTTTACAGGATCTGAAAACGTAAAAATAAAACTCATTTATAATAATAATGGAGTCCCGGGTTCTAAAGGATATCTGGATTATATCAATTTAGTAGCAAAACGAAAACTAACTGGCTACGGAAAGCAATTCCAATTCCAACACGATCAGGCAGGTTCTACATCCGGCATTGCCACTTACAATATCTCGAATGCCTCAGGCATTTCACAAATTTGGGATATAACAGACTTGTATGATGTTTCAAAAATCGAAAACAGCAATTTGAACAATTTAAGTTTCAAGGCTCCGTTAGGTGAAATACGAAAATATATAGCAATTGATCCAGCAGACTATTACACCCCTTTAAAAGAGAATCAGTCAAAAGTTGCAAATCAAAATCTAAAAGGCACTCTTTTTAAGAATGTCCAGAATAATTTTCAGGACATTGATTATTTAATTGTCACTCCTAAGTTTTTACTTTCTCAAGCTGAAAAATTAGCTAACTTCCACAGAAGTTACTCCAATTTAACGGTGAAGGTTGTTACTCTTGAAAATATCTACCAGGAATTTTCTTCAGGAAAACAAGATATTGCAGCGATTAGAAATTGTGTGAGGTACGTTTATAAAAATGCCTCTTCATCAAATAAAAGAATAAAGTACCTGAATCTTTTTGGAGATGCTTCATTCGATTACAAAAACCGCATTTCCAACAACACAAATATTGTACCTATATACCACTCTTTAAACAGTAACACTATTGGAGAATCTTCATTTGCATCTGATGACTTCTACGGATTAATGGATGATAATGAAGGAAATGTAATCTCATTTTTTGGAGGAATTGATATTGCAACAGGCAGAATGTTAGTTTCCGACAATACGCAAGCAGAAGAAATGGTCAATAAAGTTTTAGAATATCATAATACTAAATCTTACGGAAACTGGCGAAATAATTTTGTCTTAATTAGCGATGATTCCGACAAAGCTTCTGATGCCACTTTACAGTCACGACAAAATACATTGGCTGACAAAATCGCTGCCGAGAAACCTTTTTTAAATATTGACAAAATTTTTCTGGACTCGTATACACAAGAAGCATCTGCAGGAGGCTCAAGATATCCCAAAGCAAGAACAAACTTTTTTGATGCTTTTGAAAAAGGTGCTTTAGTCTTTAATTATTTAGGACACGGAGGAGAAGATGGCTTGTCCAGCGAAAGGATTTGGGAAAAATCAGATGGTCAAAACCTAAACAATCAATACAGATACCCTTTATTTATAACCATAACCTGTGAGTTTTCTCGTTTTGATGACCCAACTCACCCAACAGCCGGAGAATATACTTTTTGGAACCCAAAAGGGGGTGCTATAGCAATGTTAACCACCATTCGCTCAATAGGACAGTATAATGCCGAAAATTTCAATGACAACTTAACGAAAAATCTGCTGTCTTTCGGTTCAAATCAATATACAACTATTGCAGAAGCTCTTCGGATTTCAAAAAATGAAAATCCAAGCTCATCCAGCAATGTCGTTTTTTATTTAGGAGATCCTGCGATAATGCTGGCCATTCCTAAACCCCGAATTAATTTAACAAAAGTAAACGATGTACCTGTTTCAGGAACAATTGAAGATTTTAAATCTTTGGCAAAAATTAAAATATCAGGAGAAATTACAGACGAAAACAACAACCTTTTAAGCAACTATAACGGTGAGCTTTCAACTGCAATTTATGATAAACTAATTACAAATACCACACTTAACAACGATGGCTTTAGTCCGGCAATACAGTTTAAAACTCTGGGCGAAACTATTTTTAGAGGGAACGCTTCTGTAGTTAATGGCCAGTTTGAATTTAGTTTTGTCGTCCCAAGAGACATCCGAATTCCGGTTAAGAATGGCAGAATTAGCTTTTATTCGAAAAAGAATGAAGTTTTAGAAAATCAATCTGGCTTTAATGATATAATAAAAATTGGAGGAATTAACGAAAATGCACCTCAGGACAATATTAGTCCAAAAGTTCAGTTATATATGAACGATGAAACTTTTGTATCAGGAGGAATCACAAATGACTCTCCTTTTCTTTTAGCGCTTCTTGAAGACGAAAACGGAATTAATACAGCAAGTGGAATTGGCCATGACATAGTGGCTATTTTAGATGGAGATGTTAGTAATCCTTATATTTTAAATGATTATTACCAAACAAAATTAGATGATTACACCAATGGAAATTTACGTTTCCCATTACGTAATTTAAGTGCAGGAATGCATACTATAAGTTTTACTGCGTGGGATGTTTACAACAATCCGGTAACAAGTGAAATACAATTTATGGTCGTTGGCGACGAATCGCTCACATTGACTCACGTTCTTAATTATCCGAATCCGTTTTCTACCTACACACAATTCTGGTTTTCTCACAACAAACCTTACGAACCTTTAGATGTTCAGGTGCAGGTGATGACAATAACAGGAAAGGTTGTATGGACAAAAAACCAAATTATTACTACTGAAGGATTTTTATCAAGGGAAATTACATGGGACGGCAAGGATGACTTTGGAGACAGAATCGGAAAAGGAGTTTATATTTACAAACTCACCGTCAAATCTAATTTAACAAACAAAAAAGCAGAAAAGTATGAAAAACTTGTAATTCTATAATATATATTTGCACAACTAACAACATAAACTAACACCTTACTTAATATAAATGAAAAAAATATCCCCTTTATTATTATTTTATTTTATTATTATATCGTTTGCCAACGCACAAATTAGGCCAATTACAACCGGAGTCCCTTTTTTACAAGTTGCATCAGATGCAAGGGCTGCCGGTCTTGGAGATCAGGGTGTCGCAACCTCTGCAGATGTATTTTCTCAACAATGGAATCCGGCAAAATATGCATTTTCTATTGACAAACAAGGATTTTCTGTCAGCTACACTCCTTATTTAACTGATTTGGTAAATGACATTTCACTAAGCCAGTTAACATATTACAACAAAATTAACGAGCGAAGTGCTTTTGCCGGCAGTATACGCTATTTTAGCATTGGAGAAATTGAATTAAGAGAGAACCCAAACGATCCTGCCAATGTAGTTAAACCAGCAGAATTCGCCATTGACGGCTCCTATTCTTTAAAATTAAGTGAAACTTTCTCAATGGCTGTCGGAGCAAGATTCATAAGTTCAAATTTAGCAATTACATCAGGTGGGGAAAATCTATCTGCTGCTAAATCATTTGCATTTGACGTTGCCGGATTTTATCAGTCTGAAGAGATTGCATACAGAGATTTCAACGGAAGATGGAGGGCGGGGTTTAATTTCCAGAATCTTGGACCAAAAATTAATTACGATTTAAGTGAAACAACAGATGGGCCTGGCTCAAATTTTCTTCCTGCAAACTTAAGAGTAGGCGGTGGCTTTGACTTTATATTAGATGACTATAACAAAGTAGCCGTAGGTCTTGAATTTACAAAACTACTGGTACCTACCCCACAAATACCTAAACCAATCGACTTAAATAACGATGGCGACACTTCAGACGCAGGAGAATCTAATGGCATACAGGAAGCCAACAATGAATATAATTCCATAGGCTGGGTTCCCGGAATTTTCAAATCTTTTGGTGACGCACCGGATGGCTTCAGTGAAGAATTAAAAGAAATAACCTATAGTTTATCCGGAGAATATACTTATCAGGATTCATTTTCGATGCGAGCAGGATATTATCATCAAAGTCCTGAAAAAGGGAACATACAATTTTTCTCGTTAGGAGCAGGATTTAAGTATAACATTGTAAAAGTTGATGTATCCTACTTATTCTCTGCATCAAAAGTTAAAAATCCGTTAGAGAATACACTTCGCTTCTCATTAACCTTTAATTTTGGCGAAAAATACGAAGAGTATTAATCAGATAAATAAAAAACTAAATCAAATCCAAATTTCTATTACTAGGAATTTGGATTTTTTTTCCCTTAAAAACAATGAAAGAAATAAGCGTAACATCATCTTTTCTGGTTTTTGACACCTTAGAAGAATTACCAAAAGACATTCAGGATTTAATGAGTCAGGCCGTAGCCATTCGTAAAAAAGCCTATGCACCCTACTCCCAATTTAAAGTTGGCACTGCACTATTATTGGATAACGGAAAAATTATTTTAGGGTCAAACCAGGAAAACGCAGCTTATCCATCCGGATTATGTGCAGAACGTGTGGCTATTTTTCATGCAGGAAGCGTTTATCCGGAGGCTAAAATCTTAAAAATGGCAATTACTGCAGCTTCGGATACAAACCAAACACAAGCTCCAATTCCTCCTTGCGGATCCTGTCGACAATCCATTGCAGAGTATGAAATTAAACAAGATACCCCTATAGAAATCTATTTTATGGGAGAAATTGGTGCAATTTATCAATCTTCATCCCTAAAAAACCTGCTCCCTTTCATGTTTGACAAAAAGTTTTTATAAAAAAAACAAAAAAAGCCAAAAAGTACCTTTTAAATTTTAGTTCTTAAATGTAATGTCTTATTTTTGCATCCCGACCCTTCGGGCGCAAATTTGTGGGAGGAAACTATTTTTGCGTTATAGGTGATATTGATAACACAAAAAAACAACTTTAGCAAAAGAAAGAATTCAGATGAAAGAAGTTACAAAAGAGGTTTACTTAAAGTGGTATGAAGACATGCTGCTTTGGAGAAAGTTTGAAGACAAACTTGCAGCATTATACATCCAACAAAAAGTCAGAGGATTTCTTCACCTCTACAATGGTCAGGAAGCAGTATTAGCGGGAGCTTTACATGCTATGGATCTGACTAAAGACAAAATGATTACTGCATACAGAAATCACGTTCAGCCAATAGGTATGGGAGTTGACCCAAGACGTGTTATGGCCGAGCTTTTAGGAAAAGCTACAGGAACTTCTAAAGGTATGGGAGGTTCTATGCATATTTTCTCAAAAGAACATCGTTTTTACGGAGGTCACGGAATCGTAGGTGGACAAATTCCTGTAGGAGCCGGATTAGCATTTGCTGATAAATATTTTGAAACAGGTGGTGTAACTATGACTTACTTTGGTGATGGCGCTGCCAGACAAGGTTCATTGCACGAAGCCTTCAACATGGCTATGTTATGGAAACTTCCAGTTGTATTTATCGTGGAAAACAATGGTTACGCAATGGGAACTTCTGTTGAAAGGACTGCAAACCATACTGATATCTGGAAACTTGGTCTAGGATACGAAATGCCATGTGGTCCAGTGGACGGAATGAATCCTGTAAAAGTTGCTGAAGCAATGCATGAAGCTATCGAAAGAGCCCGTCGCGGAGACGGACCAACTTTCCTTGAAATGAAAACGTACCGTTACAGAGGACACTCTATGTCTGATGCACAATTATACCGTTCTAAAGACGAGGTTGAAGAGTATAAAAAAATTGACCCAATTACTCAGGTTTTAGATGTAATTATGGATCAAAAATATGCTACTGAAGAAGAAATTGAAGTGATCGATCAAAGAGTTAAAGATTTGGTTGATGAATGTGTGAAATTCGCTGAAGAATCTCCATATCCGGATTTACAACAATTATACGATGTAGTATACGCACAAGAAGACTATCCATTTACACCTCATAAACTATAAATCATTATGGCAATTAAAGTAACAATGCCCCGTTTGAGCGATACTATGACGGAAGGAACGGTAGCGACTTGGTTAAAAAAAGTAGGCGACAAAGTTAGCGAAGGAGATATCCTTGCTGAAATTGAAACAGACAAAGCAACAATGGAGTTCGAATCTTTCAACGAAGGAACTCTTTTACATATCGGAATTCAGGCTGGAGAAACTGCTCCTGTTGATTCATTATTAGCCATCATTGGTAATGAAGGAGAAGATATTTCTGCTCTTTTAGCCGGTGGTGCTGCTCCTGCTGCTGAAGCTCCGAAAGCGGACGCTCCTGCTGCTGAAGCAAAAAATGAAACTGCTGCTCCTGCAAAAGCTGCAGCTGAATTACCAAAAGGTGTTGTAGTTGTAACTATGCCTCGTTTGAGCGACACTATGACTGAAGGTACAGTTGCAACCTGGTTGAAAAAAGTAGGTGATTCAGTTTCTGAAGGTGATATTTTAGCGGAAATTGAAACAGACAAAGCGACAATGGAGTTTGAGTCTTTCAATGCCGGTACTTTATTATATATCGGAATTCAGGAAGGAAACACTGCTCCTGTTGACAGTTTATTAGCTATAATTGGACCTGCAGGAACTGATATTTCAGGCATTGCTGATGGGTTTACTGCCGGAGGTACTGCAACTGCAAGTGCTCCTGTTGCTGCTTCTGAAGAAACTAAAACTGCTGCTCCTGAAGCTGAAAAAGCTCCTGAAGCTGTAGGAGAAACTTCAAACGGAAGAGTTATTGCTTCACCATTAGCTAAGAAAATTGCTTCTGACAAAGGAATTCAATTATCACAAGTTAAAGGTTCAGGAGAAAACGGACGTATCGTAAAAAGCGATGTCGAAAACTTTACTCCATCTGCACAGCCTGCCGCTAAAGCAGCTTCTGATGCAAAACCACAAGAATCTGCTGCTCCAAAAGTATTTGTTCCTGCCGGAGAAGTTTACACAGAAGAGATCAAAAATTCTCAGATGCGTAAAATCATTGCAAAACGTCTTTCTGAATCTTTATTCACTGCTCCTCACTACAACTTAGTGATCGAAGTTAGTATGGATGAAGCAATGGGAGCAAGAGCAACAATCAATACAGTTCCTGATACTAAAGTTTCTTTCAACGATATGGTAATCAAAGCTTGTGCTTTAGCATTGAAAAAACACCCAAAAATCAACTCTACCTGGAAAGAAGATGCTATCATCATCAATCACCACGTGAATATTGGAGTTGCTGTTGCTGTTGAAGACGGATTAGTAGTTCCTGTATTGAAATTTACAGATGCGATGAGTTTATCTCAAATTGGTGCTTCTGTTAGAGATCTTGCCGGAAGAGCTAAAAACAAAAAATTAGGACCACAGGAAATGGAAGGAAGTACTTTTACAGTATCCAACCTTGGAATGTTTGGTATTACTGAATTCAATTCAATCATTAATCAGCCAAATTCTGCCATCCTTTCTGTAGGTGCAATTGTTGAGAAACCAGTAGTTAAAAACGGTCAGATTGTAGTTGGAAACACCATGATGTTATCATTGGCATGTGACCACAGAACAATCGACGGTGCTACCGGAGCTCAGTTCTTACAAACATTAAAACAATACATCGAAAGCCCGGTTACTATGCTGGCATAATTCTTTGTTAATTTTATATTTAAATCCCGTTTTGTTATTCAAAACGGGATTTTTTGTTTAATTTTCATCCTCAAAATTCAATTCTTGACAATATGAAAAAGCTAATCCTTTTGACTTTATTTCTGACAGCTATAGCTTGTCAAAAGAAAGAACAATCCGAAAAACCAACAGTTACAGATGAACACAGCTATTCTAAACCGGAACTCGCTGTGGTCAAGCATCTGGACCTTGATATTAAAGTTGATTTTGATACGCAGACTATTTCAGGAAAAGCTTCTTGGCTGATTGACAATATTAGCAAAGGAAACGAAATTATTTTCGACGAGAATACTTTAAATATTTCAAAAGTTACCTTAGGCGACGAAGAGAAAGAAACGAAATTTGAATTGGGAAAAGATACTGAATTTCACGGAAAACCGCTTCATATCACAATTGAACCAAATACAACCAAAGTAAACATTTATTACAGCACAACTAAAAACGCTGTTGCACTACAATGGCTTACACCGGAACAAACAGCAGACAAAAAGAGCCCTTTTCTTTTTTCTCAGGGAGAAAGTGTTTGGTCCCGTACGTGGATTCCATGTCAGGATTCACCAGGAATTCGTTTTACCTATAATGCAAAAGTTACGGTTCCTAAAGATTTACTGGCGGTAATGAGCGCTGTAAATCCGCAGAAGAAAAATGATACTGGAGTTTACACTTTTAAACAAGACAAAGCGATTCCGTCTTACTTAATGGCAATTGCTGTTGGAGATATTGAATTTCAATCCATCGATAACAGAACCGGAGTTTATGCAGAACCATCAATGCTTAAAAAATCAGCTTATGAATTTGCTGAGCTTGGAAAAATGGTTGTGGCTGCAGAAAAACTATACGGACCATACCGCTGGGGGCGTTATGATGTTTTGGTTTTACCTCCAAGCTTTCCTTATGGCGGAATGGAAAATCCAAACTTAACTTTTTTAACTCCGGGTGTAATTGCCGGTGACCGTTCGTTAACTAGCTTATTAGCTCATGAACTAGGTCATAGCTGGAGCGGAAATTTAGTTACTAATGCAACCTGGGATGATATTTGGCTAAACGAAGGTTTTACAACCTATGTAGAACACAGAATTGGAGAAGCAATTTTTGGAAAAAAAGAATTTGAAATGCAAAACGTTATCACCAACAAAGAATTAACTGATAATGTTGCTGAATATGGCGAAACCAGTCCTGACACCAGATTGAAAGTTAGCCTGACCGGAAGAAATCCTGATGACGGAATCAGCATGATTCCTTATGTAAAAGGATATGCTTTTTTAAGAGTCATTGAAAATGCTGTGGGACGCGAAAAATTCGATCCGTTTATCAAAAATTATTTCGATGCTCATGCATTCAAATCCATTACAACAGAGGATTTCGTTAAATACATCAATGAAAATCTGATCAAAGGAGACAAAACCTTAGCTGATAAAATCAAATTAGAAGACTGGATTTACAAGCCAGGAATTCCATCAAACATTGTTCCTGTAAGTTCAGCTGATTTCGACGCTATTGATAAAATTCAAAAAAGCCGGAGAGAAACCGGTGTTACAGGTTTAAGCAAAAAAATCACGACTACAGCAGAAAAACAACATTTTATAGATCACCTTCCGGCTGATATTACTCCAAAAGAAATGGAAGCCATTGACAAAGAATTCAACTTTACAAAAGGCGGCAATTTCATTATCAAACGTCAATGGTTTGTTCAGGCTATTCGCCATCAATACAAAGATGCTAATCCTGCAATTGAGCAATTCTTGATCGGAATCAGCAGAACGGGATCTGTGATAATGCTTTATAAAGAAATGGTAAAAACTCCGGAAGGGAAAGTTTGGGCAAAACAGGTTTTTGAAAAAGCAAAATCTGGTTATCATGCCACAACTATTCTGGCTGTTGAAGATGTTTTGAAATAAACTTTTCGAAAATATAATACAAAGAGGTTGCTTTTTTTGAAGACAATCTCTTTTTTTTTGTGAGTAATATTTGTCATTCCGAGGAACGAGGAATCTCCGCAAGAAATTCCATAATCAGAGTCGACAATCTTTGTAGAGTTTCTTAAGAAGATCCTTCCTTCGTCAGGATGACAAACTAGGCTCAAATTAGCTTCTCCCAAAGCATGAGCGAAAAGATTTTTCATTTGGACCGAAGGGAAACTCCGCAAAGAAAGTCTCCAATCTTTGTGGTTACGAGTGTGATTTCTCCTTTCAGTCGAAATGACAAAACACCGTTATGAAAACGAGCCTCTTAGCCCAGATTGAAGTGAAAAAGCCCGGAGCTCAAAAGCCTGATTTTTCTTACCAGAAAACAGCGACCAACGGAAGCTCGTTTTATGGTTTAGAAAAACCAGGCTTTTGAGCGAGGACTTGAAACGGAAAGCTGGATTAGCTACTGAAAATAAAGCCAGGGAAAATTGTCCATCACATAGCGTCAATCCTCCATGTTCTAAAATCTGTAATCGTCGCACCTTTGTAATGTCAAAAGACAACAACAAATAATAACAATTAAAAATTAAATAAAATGACACGATTAACAGCATTAAACCCGGAAGAAGTAAGTGGAAAAACTAAAGATTTATTCAACGCTGTACAAGAAAAATTAGGAGTTATTCCGAACATGATGAGAACAATGGGAAACTCTCCAGCGGTTTTGGAAGGATATTTGAATTTGAGCGGTGCTTTGAGCCACGGTAAATTAAGTGCAAAAACAGGTGAATTAATCGCTTTGGCGGTTTCAGAAAGCAACTCTTGTGATTACTGTTTAGCTGCTCACACTTTTATCGGAGAGAAATTAGTAAAAGCAGATCCGGCAGTTTTAAAAGCAGCAAGATCAGGAAATTCTGCTGACGCTAAAACAGAAGCTATTTTGCAATTGGCAAAAACCTTAATCAGCAAAAATGGTTTGGTAAACGATGAAGATGTAAATAAAGCCAAAAATGCAGGAATTTCAGATGCTGAAATTGCAGAAACTGTTGCTCATACTGCGCTAAACGTTTTAACAAACTACTTTAACAATTTAGCTAATACTGAAATTGATTTTCCAGCTGTAGCTGAATTACAAAACTAATTTTACCAAAAATCATTATAAGGATAGTTGTGAATATTTTCATGACTATCTTTATATTTTTAAAAACTGCACTTTATGAATTCCCACAATGTTTCTACTTTAATAAATCCGCATACCGGTAATTTAGCCTTCAAAATTCTTCCATTTGAAGGTAATATTCATTTTGATCATTTGCAGCGCAATAATTATTACTCCTTAATTTGGGTAACTAAAGGAAAAGGGAAAGTCAAAGCCGATTTTGCAGAACATTATTTTGACGAAAACTCTCTCCTCGCCTTCTCACCTTACCAGCCTTTTATGCTTTGCGTAAGCGAGCCAATTGAAGGAATTGCGATTCATTTTCATCCAGATTTTTATTGCATTCACATGCATCAAAAAGAGGTTTCCTGCAATGGTGTTTTGTTCAATAATATTTATCAGCCTCCTTATGTAAAAGTTACAGAACAGGCGGGATTGACCTTTAATATGGTTATTGACCAAATGAAAGCTGAAATTCAAAATGCAGAATTGGCACAATATGAACTGCTCATTTCGTATTTAAAAATCTTTTTAATTACAGCTTCAAGATTAAAAACAGAACAATTAGAAGAAATGAATTCGGTTCCAGATGCAAAACAACCCTTGATTCTTCAAAACCTAAAGGATGCGATTGAACTCAATTTTAAAACCAAACATTCAGCAGGAAATTATGCTGATTTATTAAATATATCTCCAAAAGCGCTGGCTAAATTAGCTAAGAATTATTTCAACAAAACCCTAACCGATTTAATTTCGGAAAGAATCATTATTGAAGCGAAAAGAGAATTATACATGACCAATAAAACAGTCAAAGAAATTGCTTACGAATTGGGTTATGACGACGAGCATTATTTTAGTCGTTTCTTTAAAACGAATGCTGATGTTTCTCCTCAAATTTATCGCGAGACAGTTGGATTTGGAAAAATGCAGGCCTAATTTTATTTTTAGCCTCTATATTTTACCATATATTTTTACTTTTTATATGATGCTACAGCAAATACCTATACAAACTATTCTTGTTTAATACATTTAACTGAAAAACCATATTTTTTAAAAATACTATCCCTTCTTACATCGGCGAAAGCCTGAAACATTCTGGAACTCCAATGATAGAATTCGAAACTTCCAGTTTTTGTCCAGTAATATCCGTTCGATTTCAGCATATAAAAAGAACCTTCTTCATCTCTGTATCCTCCCGGTAAAGCAGTAAAACGTGTCGCATTATTTCCAATAACATTTGATGTAAGCCAATGTGAATTGCCTTTTTCTTTCAAAAAAATTCCTGCTGAATTAGATTTTATAAATGACTCCAACTCTCTTAAATCATCTTCTGTTGGAATCCTCCATCCTTTCGGTGCAATTCCCCGAATATCCTGCAAACAATTATAGTTGTATAAAAAACCATAATCTTTTACAAGAGCTATATCATTATTATAAAAAGAATAACCTGCTTGCTTTTCCTGTTTCCAATCGTTATTACTTTTAAGATATTTAACTGAATCACCGTTATTAAATCGGGTAACTTTTAAATTTTCTACCATCCAGGTTTGGTTTCCAATCCTGGTTGTATGATATATGTTACCATCTATATCTTCGACTGTTCCTGCATTTTTACAGGAAAATGCAACACATAAAAAGAGAAAAAGAGCTGTATAATTATAAATAGATCTAAGTTGTTTCATGATTAATTATTCTAAAGCATTTTAAAATTCTTTATCTTTCCATTTTCTTCATAAAATACGAAATGATCTTGTTCTAAATTCCGCACAAGAAACCCATTTTTCTTTATAACCAGTGATTCAGGTACTTTTTTCACTACATCTGTTCTTCCTGCTGGTTTTATTGATACACAAAAATTTACTCCTTCAGCAGTTATCTTTTCAATTGAAAAAGGCGAAATCCAATAGGAATAATCTTTATTGTCAGACAAAATAATTACCAATTTCAATTTGTTCCCTTCTCTGACTAATATAGCATAATCAAGAAGCTGATCATTGTTGACATCTGTAAAACACTCATTTGGAATTATACTTGAATCATAAAAATCCCAAAACAACTTCGAATACTCTTCCTTTTTTATTATTTCAACTGATGGAAATTGACGAAGTATAGCATTTTTTATCTCCTTAGGAATTGTAAAAACATTGTCTTGCTCCGAAATAGTTCTTTCAAAATCTACAATGTTCTCCTGGGACGAATTATTACATCCGTAGAAAAACCAAAGAAATACACAAAAAAATACTCGGTTTATTAATCCATTCATAGAAAAAATTATAATAAAAGCGATGTAAAAAATCACATCGCTTTTGGTTTCTATATTACATATTAATTACCAGATACCGTTTGCAGCAGTATAGGTTTGTCCATTTACTTTAGTACTGCAGCTCGTTGAGTTGACGTGCTGAACATTCGGATGTCCATTCGTTACTGTTCCTCCTAGGACTTTTGTATTAGTAGCGTCCTGCAATAAAATTCCCTGAATAGCCGTATTGGCAATATCAACCGTATTTACAGTACATCCATTACTGCCCGTAACACTAAAAAAGCCACGTCCGCTTCCTCGGGAATATACTTTAGTACAAACTACATTTGGTCCATTATTATTCGCACAACGAAAAGTTGCATAACCTGTAGTCGAACCTGTTGTACTATTATTTGTTCCGGTAACAGTGCCCACAGTACCATTTTTAGATTGATTCAGTAATACTCCGCAGGCCGCGTTGTTACTGGAAGTTACGTTACCAATACTAAATCCGTTAACACCGTAAGTTTCAACGGAATTATCCCCACCAGTAATATTTATCGTTCCGCTAATAGTCAAATTGCTGGTAGCCGCGGTACTATTATCAACTCTGATTCCTAATCCTAAACCAGACTGAGGCACTCCAATATTCATATTAATATTACTGATATTCATAACCGTACAACCTTTAAACCAAATACCATAGCGAGGTTTTCCTGTAACTTTCAGGTTTTTTACTTCAACATTGGTTTTTCTGTCAGCCCAGACAGGAATCACCAAAGCATCACCACTATTAGCATTGAAAGTGTTATTTGCAAAATCCAGCCCTGTGTAACTGGCCATATTTACATATTTTAAGGCACCGCCTGTAGAACCTGAGGCACCAGAAACACGAACCGTTACCCATTCTTTTGTATCTCTTCCTGAAGTAAGATTGTTAATCGCAGCCTGAATCGCAGCTACATAATCTGATCCAGTGTACTTGGTTACACCGTTTACTTTAGCGACATAAGCACCTGTAGAACCGGTTACTTCACCGGATAAATTACCTCCTTTTGCAGTTGAAACTACATAGGTTTCTTTTTCGTTCTGTGCAGCAGTTTCAGTGTTTGTTTCTTCTGTGTCACTTTCGCAGCCTGCGGAAAAACCTAATCCAACGAATAACATCGAGGCTAAAAAAAGCCTCTTAAACATTTCTTTTTTCATACTATTTTTTGGTTTGATAGTTAATAGGTCAGTAAATTATTACTATTGAAACCAAAAACTATCCTGTACCATCCTTCCTTCTGAAAAATATAAATATTTAAAAATCAACAACCTATACCAATATCAGTATTGACAACAAGTCAAGCCCGATTAAAGCATCAGAAAAAAATTAAACTTTTTTATTCTTCGCTTCGATCCATTTAGACATATACATTGTACTTTTTAAAGTATGATGCTGCAGCAGGTTTCCCATAAAATTATGAAGGCGATGGGATTCAGAATCATTCAATAATGTATTAACTCTATTTATCAATTTTTCCGAATATTTATCTTTTAAATAACATTCATTGACAATAGGAATTCCATTTTTTTGAGACTGTAACCAAAGATTTTCATCCAGATATAGCGAAATTGCTTTTTTAGCAAACTCATGTGGGTTATCTTCAATGAAACCATTCCATGGTAAATTTTCATTCATAGCTTCTGAACCAATCGTTGAAGTTACGCTTGGCGTTCCACATTGCATCGCTTCCAGTAATTTTCCTTTGAGACCCGCTCCGAAACGTATGGGAGCCAAAACCACCTTCGCTTTTTTAACGATTTCATTAGCGTCTTCTGCCCTTCCCATGATAAAAAAACCGTTTTTAGGCTGATGCAACTGCAAAACTTTTTGAGATGGATAAGCGCCATACACCTCTAAAACAGCTTCAGTAAACTGTTTTTTTATGGAAGGCCAAATCGATTCTTTTAAATATTGAACCGTATTCCAATTAGGTTCATGAAGAAAGTTCCCGATGAAAACAAAGTTCTTACGATCTTCAAAAGAAGGCAATTGCAGTAAATCTTCCCTAGACATTTTTTCAACCAAAAAAGGCAAATATTGCAATAGCGCAGCATCGATTTTAAAGAAATCTTTTAAAATTTGCATTTCAAATTCTGAAATAATATAACTTAAATCACATCTCAAAATACTGGCGATTTCACGTTTGGCAACCTCTTCAGAAAGCAAATCCGTCAACTTAAAAATTCTGTTTTCCTTAAAAGCTTTTTGCCTGGCAGTTCTTAAGCAATGCAAATCTTCGGTATCCAATAGCCGAATAGCTTTTGGGCAGTTTTCTGCAACACGCCAGCCAAATTGCTCTTCGATCATAAAACGATCAAACAAAACAACATCCGGATTGAGTTCAGTTATAAAATCATCAAAACTCGAATTATTCAGCTCAATTGACTTTTTTTTAACACCAAATTCAGACAAATCAACCATAAAATCACTGTCTAAAGCGGGACTCGCAAATGTAATATCAAATCCATTTTCTTTAAAAATAGTGATCAACTGCATCATTCTCCCGCCAGCCGCAGAAGAATTTGGTTCAGGCCAGACAAAGCCTATAATTAATAGTTTTTTCAACCGTTTCATTATAATTGGTTTCATTTTACAAAATAATGGTTTTTTGAACGTTTTTGCACCATTTTTACTAAGTTTTGGTTATAAAAAAAGACTAATTTTGCAGCATCTAAATTACCGTTGTCATGTTAGGATTAAAGTTAGCCACAGACCCTCGCTGGGTAAATATAGTCGAATCGAATATCGAAGAAATTTTAACGGATCATGCGTGGTGTGAGCAAAAAGCTGCTTCAAACGCCATCAGTTTAGTTACGTATAACTCTGAATTAGAGGAATTAGTAACCGAAATGCTCGTTATTGCAAGAGAAGAACTGGAACATCTGCAAATGGTTCACAATGTAATCAAAAAGAGAGGACTGACTTTGGGACGTGAAAGAAAAGATCATTATGTAAATGAACTTTTTAAATTCATGAAAAAAGACGGGAGCCGAAAAGATGCCCTTTGTGATCGTTTATTGTTTTCAGCTATGATAGAAGCCAGAAGCTGTGAGCGTTTTAAAGTGCTTTCTGAAAATATAAAGGACGAAGAATTAGCCAAATTTTATCGCGATTTGATGATTTCAGAGGCAGGTCACTACACTACATTTTTAGGATTTGCCAGGAAATATGCTGACAATGTCGATGTAGATAAACGCTGGAAAGAATGGATTGAATACGAAGGCTCCATTATTACCAATTATGGAAAAAACGAAACTGTTCACGGATAATCCTCTTCTTTAATCATTATTTCAAACAACTTCTCAATATTATTTATGTCAAAAAACAAATCTAAATCTATCTTATTAAAAATTGCCAAATATTCTGGAATAACATTTGCCGTTGTTTTGGCATTACTTTTTTTGACACCTATTGTTTTTTCTGATAAAATTAAAGAGCAAATCAAAAAAACTGCGAACCAAAAACTTAGTGCAGAGTTGAATTACTCAGATGTTTCTCTTTCGTTTTTTCATCATTTTCCTTCGTTAACTTTAACTTTAAATGATTTAAACTTAAACGGATCAGCACCTTATACAAATCAAAAATTCATTACAGCCAAAGAAGTATCTTTTGGAATTAATGTTGCCAGTCTGCTATTTAGCAAAGAGGTAAAAATCGATCAGATTTATTTATCTGATTCGTTTATTAATGTAAAAGTCAATCCGAAAGGAGAGGCAAACTATAACATTTACAAATCTACTTCACAACAGGAAAAATCAAATGACACCACAGATACTGCTTTAAAACTGGATAGAATTGAAATTTTAAATAGCAAAATCATTTACGACGACCAGTCAACCAAAGTGCATTTTGACGCTTTAGGATTTAACTATTTAGGAAAAGGGGATTTAAACAAAGCCGTTTTCGATTTATATTCAAAAGCAAAAATTGAAAAACTGAATATTGTTTATGATGGCGAACCGTATTTAATGAATAAAAAGATCGATGCAGATTTGATTACTAAAGTTAATATAAACTCATTGTCTTTTTATTTCCAGCAAAACAACTTAAAAATCAATCAGCTATTGGTTGATTTCAAAGGCAAGTTTGACTTTTTGAAAGATGGCTATAATATGGATTTTGTCATTAAATCAGACAATAGTGATTTGTATGATGTCTTTACGGCTTTCCCTCCAAAATATATTACCTGGCTTTCAAAAACCGAATTAAAAGGAAAAACTAATTTACTTTTTACCCTAAAAGGAAATTATATCGCTTCTCAAAACATTGCCCCGAATTTAAATTTAGATGTAAAAATCGATAACGGATTTGTAAATTATGATAAAAGTGCTTTTCCGGTTTCAAACTTAAATTTAGAAGTTAAAACAACAGTTCCTTCTTTAGATCCGGATCTTTTAATTGTTGATACCAAAAATTTGTCTTTAAACATTAATAAAGATTATCTAAAATCAAAATTCTATATAAAAGGAGCAAATACTCCTGATATAAATGGTGATTTTAAAACCAAAATCGATCTTGACAAATTAAGCAAAGCCTTAGGAATTCCCGGTATTACATTGAAAGGAGCATTAACCGGAGACATTAAAACCAATGGAAAATTTGATCAAAAGAACAGGCTATTCCCTACTACTAAAGGTTTAATCGAATTGAATAATGGGTATATAAAAACCCCGTATTATCCAAATCCGATTACCAATATCAGAGTAAAAACTACCATTGACAATGAAAAAGGGACTTTTGATGATTTAAAAGTAAAATTAAAACCGGCACAATTTACTTTTGAAGGAAAACCTGTTTTTGTATCGGCTGATCTGAGCAATTTTGACGATTTAAATTATGATGTAAAAGCAAAAGGAGAACTCAACGTTAAAAAAATCTATAAGGTTTTCTCTCAAAAAGGACTTGATCTGGATGGTTTTATAAAAGCTGATCTGACTCTAAAAGGAAAACAAAGCGATGCCACAAAAGGAAATTACAGCAAACTTAATAATAAGGGAACGCTTGAATTACGAAACATTGGAATCGCATCAGAATATCTCCCTAAAAAATTCATCATCAAAGAAGGTATTTTTAAAATCAATCAGGACAAAATGTCTTTTAATAACTTTTTGGCCGCTTACGGACAATCTGATTTTAAAATGAACGGATATCTGCAAAATGTTTTTAATTATGCCACTAATACGGGGATTCTAAAAGGGTCATTTACAGTTTCGGCACGATATATTAACGTAGACGAATTTATGTCAACTACAAACACTAACACATCTACAACAAAAAATCCTGTTCCGCAAACTGAAACAAAACCTGGTACAACGCACCAGACAGGAGTTATCATAATTCCGGCGAATCTAAACCTTCAGTTAATGGCAAATGCCCAAAAGGTATATTTTGACAAACTTAACCTTCAAAATGCAAAAGGAAATTTAAGCATGAAAAGTGGCAAACTTACCATGCGAAATACAGGATTTAATTTAATTGGCTGTAATGTAAGCATGAATGGCAATTATCAGGCAACAACACCTCAAAAAGCCAGTTTTGATTATGCTATTAACGCTTCGGATTTTGATATTAAAAGAGCATATAATGAAATTGAAGTGTTTAGAAAAATGGCAAGTTCTGCTGAAAAAGCGCAGGGAATTGTTTCTTTAGACTACAAACTAAAAGGCCGTTTAAGTGGTAATATGGAACCTGTTTATCCATCTTTAGCAGGCGGCGGAACACTTTCTGTAAAAGATGTAAAAATAAGGGGATTGAAAATGTTTAATGCCGTGAGCAAGGAAACAAGTTCTGAATCCATGAAAAATCCTGATGTTTCTAAAGTAAATATTAAAACTACAATCAAAAACAATATTATGACTGTGGAACGTTTTAAATTTAAATTTGCCGGATTCAGACCAAGAATTGAAGGAACAACAAGTCTGGACGGAAAACTGAATTTAAAAATGCGTTTAGGATTGCCTCCATTGGGAATATTTGGAATCCCGCTGACAGTTACCGGAACACAGAATAACCCAAAAGTAAAAGTTGGAAGAAATACTGAAGATCTGGAAGAAACACAGGACACTGAATAAAACTTCAATAACAATGGCAATGGCAAAATTCAATTAAAAAACAGAATACTCAGACATAAATTCCAAAAATACTTCCACTCAAAACATTAACCATTTTCAAAATTTAAAACTTTGAAAATGGTTTTTTAATGCAATATTTCGAGAAACGAGAAATCTTTACATGAAACTCTACAAAGTATTCTTCGTCTTTGAGGAATATTGTTGCGGAGATTTCTCCTTCGTCGAAATGACAGAAAAGCCAATAATACCCCATAAAACAAAAAACCCGATCTTTTCAGAACGGGTTTTCTATAATAATTTATCTAATGATTATGCTTCGAATGGAAGGATAGATACATAAGATTTGTTATCTCTTTTCTTTTGGAACTTAACAACTCCATCAACTTTAGCATGTAAAGTATGATCTTTACTGATGTAAACGTTTTCACCTGGATTGTGTTTTGAACCTCTTTGTCTAACGATGATGTTCCCAGCAATAGCAGCCTGTCCACCAAAAATCTTAACGCCTAGACGTTTTGATTCTGATTCTCTACCATTCTTCGAACTACCGACACCTTTCTTGTGAGCCATGACGTATGAGTTTAAATATTGTTATTATTCTTCTTTAGCTTCTTTTTTTGCTTTTGGAGCTGCTTTTTTTGCTTTTGGAGCCGCTTCAGCTTCAGTAGCCGGAGCTTCTTCTGCTACAACTGCTTTTTTAGCTGCTGCTTTTTTAGTTCCGCCTGCTGCAGTAATACCTTCAATTACAATTTGTGTAAGATATTGTCTGTGACCATTTCTTTTTTTGTATCCTTTTCTTCTTTTCTTTTTGAAAACGATAACTTTATCACCTTTTAAGTGTTGTAACACTTTAGCTTCTACTGAAGCACCTTCTATAGCTGGGGCGCCTAAAGTTACGCTTCCGTTATCGTCTAATAAAAGAACTTTGTCAAAAGAAACTTTTGAACCTTCTTCGTTAGCCAAACGGTGAACATAAACCTTTAAGTCTTTGCTTACTTTAAATTGTTGCCCTGCTATCTCTACGATTGCATACATACCAAATTGATTTATTGATTTTTAAGGTTGCAAATATACAATTAATAATTTACTGTGCAATCCCTTAATTCAAAAATATTTTTCACCCTTTAAAGTCTGCTTTTCAATGCATTCCGTCTCTTTTTTAAGACAACTCAGAAGTAATAGATTGTTAAAATACCGGCAAAATAAATCCCCTTTTTTAAATAACAACTAAAAAAACTTACTTTTGATGTAACATAACCAATTTCCGGATATCTAATTTATTAGATAATTATAAATTATTAATCTTTATGAAAAACTCAATAATGATGTTAAGTGCTGCAATAATGCTAGGCGGAGTAGCTAATGCCCAAAAAGTAGCTTTTGAAGAATACAATTTAGACAATGGTTTGCATGTTATTTTGCACAATGACCCTTCGGCCCCTGTTGTTATTACTTCTGTAATGTACCACGTAGGATCAAAAGACGAACGTCCTGACCGAACCGGTTTTGCGCATTTCTTCGAACATTTATTATTTGAAGGTACCCAAAATATAAAACGTGGCGAATGGATGAAAATCGTTACCGCAAATGGAGGCGTAAACAATGCGAATACTTCTGATGACAGAACTTATTATTATGAAGTTTTCCCTTCTAACAGCCTTGAACTTGGATTATGGATGGAATCAGAGCGTTTGATGCATCCTATCATTAATAAGATTGGTGTTGACACTCAAAATGAAGTCGTAAAAGAGGAAAAGAGGATGCGTTATGACAATCAGCCTTATGGAAATATTTTGCCGGAGGTTAAAAAATACATGTTTAAAAACCATCCGTACCGATGGACTACTATTGGCTCCATGAAAGATCTTGACGCCGCCACTCTGGAAGAATTTCAGGCATTTAATAAAAAATTCTATACTCCAAATAATGCCGTTTTGGTTGTAGCCGGTGATTTTGAAAAATCTAAAGCTAAAGAATGGATTCAGAAATATTTTGGACCAATTCCGAAAGGAGAAGCTTTAAAAAAACAAACTTACACGGAAGAACCCATTACTCAGACCATAACCGCCACTTACGAAGATCCGAATATCCAGATTCCGATGGTCGTTGCTACTTACAGGACGCCTTCCATGAAAACAAGGGATGCAAGGGTTTTAGATCTGATATCTTCTTATTTAAGTGATGGAAAAAGCTCTAAATTGTACAAAAAAATAGTGGATGATAAAAAAATGGCGCTTCAGATTGGTGCTGTAGGTTTTAGCCAGGAAGATTACGGAATGTACATTTTGTATGGTTTGCCAATGGGTAAACACACTACAACAGACATTTTGAAAGAGATGGACGAAGAAATCGTAAAAATCCAGACCGATTTGATTTCTGAAAAAGACTATCAAAAACTACAAAATAAATTCGATAATAATTTTGTCAATGCAAATGCTAGTGTTGAAGGAATTGCAGAAAATCTAGCCTCTTATTATTTGCTTTATGGAGACGTAAACCTTATTAATACCGAAATTGACATCTACCACTCTATTACCAGAGAAGAAATCAGGGAAGTCGCTAAAAAGTATTTAAATCCTAATCAGCGTTTAATTTTAGATTATGTTCCTTCAAAAAAAGCTCAAAACTAAGACTATCGAATCATGAAAAAAATACATACAGTTTTAATCCTTTTATTCCTTACCGGAATTATGCAAGCACAAGACCGACCACAGCCAAAACCAGGAAAATCGCCAATTGTTAACATCAAAAAACCACAGACTTTTGTTTTAGCAAACGGTATGAAAGTTTTGGTAGTTGAAAATCATAAATTACCAAGAGTGAGTTTTAATCTTACTTTGGACAACGCTCCTTTTACCGAAGGGAACAAAAAAGGTGTAGATGAACTAACCAGCAGCCTGATTGGAAACGGAACCAAAAAAACGACAAAAGAAGCATTCAATGAAGAAATTGACTTTTACGGGGCAAACATCAATTTCACTTCTCAGGGAGCTTCAGCGAGCGCTCTTTCAAAGTACTCAGGTCGTGTCTTAGAGCTTTTAGCAGAAGGTGCTTTACAACCCAATTTCACTCAGACAGAGTTTGATAAAGAAAAAGCAAAAATGCTCGAAGGCCTTAAAGCTGATGAAAAAAGCGTTCCTGCTATAGCCAGTCGTATTGTTGATGTTTTAGCTTTTGGAAAAAATCATCCTTCAGGTGAATTTGTTTCTGAAGAAACGCTACAAAATGTTACTCTTGCAGATGTACAGACTAATTACAACACTTATTTCGTTCCTGAAAATGCTTATTTAGTTATAGTCGGCGACATTAAATTTAAAGAAACAAAAGCGGCCGTAGAAAAGCTTTTTAGCGGATGGAAAAAACAAGCTGCACCAAAAAATACTTACCCAAATCCTGAAAATGTATCAAAACTCGAAATTGATTTTGTAGATGTTCCAAATGCTGTTCAATCTGAAATTTCGCTGGTAAATACAGTGAATCTAAAAATGAGCGATCCTGATTTTTTCCCTGCTGTTATAGCAAATCAAATTTTAGGAGGCGATTTCAACAGTTACCTTAATATGAACTTACGCGAAAAACACGCCTGGACATACGGCGCTAGTTCAAATATTGGTAGCGGTAAATACGTAACCAAATTTAAAGCCTCATCTGCTGTTAGAAATGCCGTTACCGATAGTGCTGTAGTTCAATTCGTAAAAGAAATTAAAAGAATCAGAACTGAAAAAGTTTCTGAAGATGTTCTTAAAAATGTAAAAGCAGGCTACATTGGACGTTTTGTAATGCAGGTTGAGAAACCTCAGTCTGTTGCTCGTTATGCTTTAAATATAGAAACCGAAAAACTTCCTGCTGATTTCTACGAAAAATACATTCAGACCATCAACACTGTTACAATTGAGGATATTAATCGTGTATCAAATAAATATTTTCAAATCGACAACATGAGAATTGTAATTGTCGGTAAAGGTTCAGAAGTACTTCCCGGTTTAGAAAAACTCGGGATTCCGATATCTTATTTTGACAAATACGGAAATCCTGTTGAAAAACCTGCAACTAAAAAAGAAGTTCCGGCCGGAATTACTGCAAAAAGCGTTTTTGAAAATTATATCAAAGCAATTGGGGGAAAAAAAGCCGTTTCTTCTGTAAAAACATTGTTTATGAACGGAACTACAACAATTCCGCAGGCACCGTCACCTTTGACTTTTGTTTCAAAATTAGATTCAAAAGGAAAAATGATGGTTTCGCTTTCTATGGGAAGTATGGCTTTGATGAAACAGGTTGTAAACGAAAAAGGAGCTTATGTAGAGCAGCAGGGACAACGTAAAAATTTAGAAGGTGCAGATTTGGCAGAAATGAAAGCTAACGCAGCTCCTTTTGAAGAATTACAATTAAGCAAAAGAACAGACCTGAAGGTTGACGGAATCGAATCTATTAACGGCAATGATGCTTACTCGATAAAAGACGGCAAAACGATTTACTTTTACGATGTAAAATCAGGTTTAAAAGTAGCCGAAACCAAAGTAAAAGAACAAAGCGGACAATCGACTACGCAAACAACTTATTTTAATGATTACAAGGAAGTAAAGGGCGTAAAAGTTCCTTTTAATTTAATTCAAAATGCAGGTTTTGAATTAGATATCAAAATGTCTGACATCAAAATTAACGAAGGTGTTGCTGAAAAGGATTTTCTTTAGAAAGTTGAACTGCCAATGCGCTAAGATTTTAAACAAAAAAAGCTGTCGTAATTGACAGCTTTTTTTGTTATACATTTTGTCAGGATGAGCGAAGTCGAAGCCCCTTTTACATTTTACAAATAACTTTTCACTCATAATTCATAACTGTGAATTATTTTTTCGCCGACAAATAAACCCCTATTAAAATAATAAAAGCTCCAAAGAACTGAATTGGCGTTAGCATCTCGTTATCCAGTAATCCCCAGAAAAAGGCCACTATGGGAATTAAATAGGTTACTGACGTAGCAAATACCGGTGAAGACATTTGTATTAGCTTAAAAAATAAAACATTTGCGATTCCGGTTCCTAAAACGCCTAAAATCATCACGAACAAAACAGAATAATGTGTTGTCTCAAGATGGATTTTTCGGGTAAAATCTGTAGTACTTAAAATAATTAAAGCCGGCAAGAACAAAACAGCGAAATTTCCGGTAGTAATACTCAGCGAATTCAAATCAGACAAATATTTCTTAATCAGATTTACATTAATTGCATAACACAGTGTTGCAATTACGACTAAAATCAAATAATAATAATTTTGACCTGATGAACCTGAAGAACCGTTTAAAACCAACAACAAACAACCGATTAATCCGATAAAAACACCTAAAACCTGGCGTTTTTGAAACTGAATTCCAAAAAATATAATTCCTAAAACCAACGTATTTAGAGGAGTCAGCGAATTTAAAATAGCTACAATGGAACTGTCAACCTGAGTTTCGGCAATGGCAAAAAAGAAAGCAGGAATAAATGTTCCGAAGAATGAAGTCAGAGCAACAAATTTCCACTGATGAGCTGATATTTTCTTTAAACTTGAAAAACCGACTATAAGCAGAAACAAACCAGCAAAAATAATTCGGATTGAACCTACCTGAACAGCTGTCAATCCCACCAATCCTCTTTTGATTAAAATAAAAGAGCTTCCCCAAATTAGAGAAAGCAGCAATAAATAAAACCACTTTAATTGTTTTGCTTCCATAAATCGTATTTTGATACAAATTTGTAATAATTTTTAGGAACTGACCTTCTGATTTTTATTAATTTTGCAACAAATTTATTCAGACAACCTAAAATTATATATAAAATGAAAATCACAAAAATAATAGCTTCATTAGCCATTGCGGGTTTAGTATTAGTAAGCTGCAAAAAAGAAGAAGATAAAAGTTTAGCTGTAGCAAAAGGCGAAAAAACAGAAGCACCAAAAGAACACAAACCAATTGCTGCAGAAAATGTACAGACTGCCAGTTTCACAATTGACGGAATGACCTGTGCAGTAGGATGTGCAAAAACTATTGAAGAAGAACTAGCTAATCTTGACGGTGTAGAAAAAGCTGCAGTTGATTTTGACAAAAAAACAGCAACTGTAACTTTCGATAAAACAATTCAAAATCCTGAATCTTTGACAAAGGTTGTCCAGGAAACAGGAGATGGAAAAACATATAAAGTTTCGAACATGAAATCTTAAGATTAAAGTTTCTCCATAAAAAAAGGCGTTCAAATTGAACGCCTTTTTAATTGTATTTGCTGAAGAGTGACAAAATTAAAAGTAGTTTGAAATATTATCGTGAATTGATTTTTAAATGCATCTTTGACTGTACTCATATTACCATAAAAATCATATTAAATAGCTAGAATATTATGAACATAAAATATTTGCAACATTTAAAAGACAATCCTATTGCTTATACAAGTGATACAGAAATTCAATTTAAAATTGAAGGTATTTCTGAGTCAGAAATTCAACAATTAGAATTAACATGGAACAACGGTAATCTTTTTCCTCAGGTCCTAAAAGAGTTATTATTTTTAGCAGGTGAGTTTTGTTATGTATGTGATTATGGGCCAAATGACAGCCAGCAAGAAATACAAGAATGGATAAGAGAGCATATGGGCGATAATAATCGTTCTATAAACCGTCCTTTTTATGCCTTTGATGTATGGGGAGGTCTTAATTTTTTATTTATCTATTTAGACGAAGGAGATAATCCACCTGTTTTTCAAGCGCAACCGTACTCTGATGATGATAACTGGATCGAACCATTACAATTTCAAACAATACAAAGTATTATAATTGACAGAGTTAAAATAGGACAAAATCCATATTAACGCGCCAACGTGATGCCTGCACTTTGGAAAAATAAAGAAATTTATTTATTTCCATTTTAGAGTCTCCATAAGCCTCTGCATATCATTTTTGATATAACTGGCAGCCGGCATAACCGAGTCAAAATTAGGTTTGGAATAAAAATAAACCGATCCAGTTATAAAATGTTTTGTACTGTCGGTCACATAAAATTGTGAATTGGTTGCCGCATTTCCGTTTACCTGATAAAACATTCCGTATACTTTTTTTTCAGGGTTTAAATACGGCTGTTCTAATATATCATCAGCTTTTATAACATGCTCATACGTTAATTTCTGAGCATCTCTGAGCAATTTATCGATATTATTATTTACTGGTTTATAGGTAAGATAAATAGTGGCTTTCATTTTTGGATATGTGATAGCAAATCCACATTCTTTTTCTCCTTTAATTACTGCACCTTCATTCATTTGAAAAGAAAAAGGACATGTATTTTCGAAGTTTACATATTTAGCTTCCGGGTAATCCAGACGCAAAAAACCAGCCGGTTTTGGCAATACCTCATCTTTACAGCTTACAACAGTCAGCGCAAGTAAAATCACCGCTAACCAAATTGTTTTTTTTAACATCTTACTCTATTGTTACTTTTATTTGTTTTATACGTTTATTATCAACTGCTTCTATAGTAAACACACAATTTTCAAACGCTATTTTTTGATTCTTTTTAGGGAAATTGCCGAGAATTTCAAGAATAAAACCTGCTAATGTTTCAGCCTCTCCTTTATGCGATTCAAAAATTTCCTCATTAACTTCTACTATTCTGTAGAAATCTTTCAAATTGATTTTTCCTTCAAAAAGAAAGTTCTTTTCATCAATTTGAGAATAATTCAGATTTTCATCGTCAAACTCATCACTAATATCACCTACAATTTCCTCAATCACATCTTCTAAAGATACCAACCCGGAAGTTCCCCCATATTCATCGACCACAATCGCCAAATGGCTTTTCAGACTTTGAAAATCTTTAAGCAGATTATCCAGTTTTTTATTTTCGGGAACAAAAAAAGCTTCCCTGATTAAAGTCGTCCAGTCGAATCCGTCATTATCAATATGAGGCAGTAAATCTTTCACAAATAAAACTCCTTCAATCTGGTCAATATTATCCCTATAAACCGGAATTCTTGAAAATCCTTTTTCGATTATCTTTGGATAGATTTCTTCAAAAGATTCGGAAATCTCCAACCCAAAAACATCAATCCTTGGGCTCATTACCTGTTTGGTATCTGTATTCCCGAAAGAAACGATTCCTTCCAGTATTTTCTGCTCTTCTGTGGATGTACCTTCAGAATCGGTAAGCTCCAAAGCCTGCGAAAGCTGATCTACTGAAAAATTTGTTTTTTGTTTCCCTAATTTTTGATGCAAATATAACGTAAGTGAACGCATTGGCAAACTTACCGGAGAAAGTAATTTATCTAAGAAAGCAATTGGATAAACTACTCTTTTAGCAAATTTTATATTATTTCGGCTTGCATACACTTTTGGAAGAACTTCTGCAAAAAGCAAAATCAGAAAAGTAACCAGAATAACCTCTAAGATAAATTTTAATGAGTCAGAAACGACATCTTTAAAAATATTTCTACCGATAAAAGAGAAAAGGATAACTACTCCAATATTCAAAAAATTATTCGCTACTAATAATGTAGCTAAGAGCTTTTTGGGTTTATCCAAAAGGTTTGAAATTATTTTTCCTTTCGGACTATTTTCCTGCAGCACATCTTCAATTTCTTTTGGTGACAAGGAAAAAAAGGCGACTTCTGCACCTGAAACAATTGCTGATAAGAAAAGTAAAATAAATATCCCGACAAAACCAACAATCAGATTGGCGTCAGTATAAACAAAAAATAAACCGGGCTCCGGGTCCAAATTAAAAAAGATTAGTTAAACAATTAAAAAGGCAAATCGTTAATAGGCAAGCCTTCATTTGTATTTTCAAAGTTAGTGTTTTTTGGTGATTCTGAAGCCTGATGATGTTTATGTTCCGTTTCTTTTTTAGTTGTTAAAAAAGTGAATTCGGTTACCTGAATTTCAGTAGTATATTTTGTAGTTCCGTCTTCCGCCTGCCATTGTCTTGATTTAATACGCCCTTCAATGTATATTTTATCTCCTTTGGATAAATATTTTTCACAGATTTCAGCGGCTTTATTGCGCACAACTAAATTATGCCATTCGGTCGAAGTAATTTTTTCGTTTGTCGTTTTATTGATATATACTTCATTTGTTGCCAGCTGAAAGCGGCCGATACAGTTACCTCCATCAAAATAATGCATTTTAACATCGTCGCCCAAATGGCCTATCAACATCACCTTGTTTAATGTTCCGTTCATGATATAACATTTGTGTTTTGTATCAAAGGTACTTTTTTTTAACGATTTATTTCTTCCTTTTCAATAAAATTATAAATCACAATCGGAAATGGAAGCGATTTTAAATCACTAAAATTCAACCCATTAACCAAAACATTATTTACTTTAATTTTCCAGAACTGTATGTGTAGATGCTGATGGGAAAGTTTATGAATAACAGTTGCTTGCGAACATTCTTCAATAGCGGTAATGGTATAAGAAGACAAAATACCCTGCTGAACAACTTTTGAGATAAAATCAAAGCTTATAATTTCTTGAGTTTCCACTAACGGAAATTCATAGAGATTATGCCAAATCCCCTTCGCGGTTCTTTTTTGTATTAAGGTTTTTCCCTCAATATCTTCTACAATCAGATAATTAAAGAAGCGGTTGGTCACTTTCAGCTTTTTTGATTTTACAGGCAAAACATCTACTTTTTTCTTTTGCAGTGCCAGGCAGCTATTGTTGAATACACAAATATTACAATCCGGACTTTTAGGAACACATTGTATCGCCCCAAATTCCATAATAGCCTGATTGAATATAGCAGGATTACCGTCCGGCATCAATTCTTTTGCAAGCGCAGTAAATTCTTTTTTAGTCGCAGGTAATGTAATATCCGATTCAATATCGAAATAACGTGAAAGCACTCTGAATACATTGCCATCAACCACCGGAACAGCCTCATTATAAGAAAAAGAAGCAATCGCAGCCGCTGTATATTCGCCAACACCTTTTAACTTCAACAAATCATTATAAGTAGCCGGAAAAACTCCATTTAAATCATTTGCAATATACTGAGCTGTTTTATGCAGGTTTCTCGCCCTGGAATAATATCCTAATCCCTGCCAGAGTTTTAGAACTTTTTCTTCATCAGCATTTGCCAAATCAAAAACAGTAGGAAATTCCTTTGTAAAAGAAAAAAAATACGGCATTCCCTGCGCCACTCTTGTTTGCTGGAGCATAATTTCTGAGAGCCAAATATGGTACGGATCAACCGTATTTCGCCAGGGCAAATCACGTTTGTTTTGTAAATACCAATTTATCAGCGTGTTATGAAAATTCATTTTAAAATACTTAGAAAACAAAAGTAAATGTTTATGTAATTAAAATTTAACGAATTAGCTTGATTAATTATTTTTTTAATTCCTATATTTGCAACCTCAAAAAAATAGTACATCATTTATAAATAAAATAGGAAAGAAAATGACGAAAGCAGATATCGTAGCGAAGATTTCAGAGAAATTAGGTCTTGAAAAAGGAGACGTTCAGGCAACAGTTGAAACTTTTATGGAAGAAGTTAAGACTTCATTAGAAACTGGTGACAATGTTTACCTAAGAGGTTTCGGAAGTTTCATCGTAAAAACCAGAGCTGAGAAAACAGGAAGAAACATTTCTAAAAATACCACAATCAAAATTCCTGCACACAATATTCCTGCTTTTAAACCTGCAAAAGTTTTTGTAGAGGGGGTAAAAACAAACAACGAAGCAAAATAACACTATTAATTAATCATAAAATCGATACGATATGCCAAGTGGTAAAAAAAGAAAGAGACATAAGGTAGCTACTCACAAAAGAAAAAAAAGAGCGAGAGCTAACCGTCACAAAAAGAAAAAGTAGTTTTAAACTACTTTTTTCTTTTTAAACGTTCATTGAAATTGAAAAAAGATGAAAGAGAAAAGAAAAATAGAATATAGACGCAAAATCTATAGTCTTTACTCTACATCTCTATTAATTTTTTTTCGCCGGGTTAATACCTGTTAAAAAATATTGTTTAATCCATCCTTGTAGAAGTTGATGGTTTTTGGTTTTTGGCTTTTGGTTTTTACCAACAGCTATCAACAAAACAACTGACAACCAATTCACGGATAAAAATTTACAGAGTGAATAAAGAATTGATCATTAGATCTAGTCCTGAAGCCGTAGATTTTGCCTTATTAAAAGATGGAAAACTAATTGAATTACACAAGGAACAAGAAACAAGCAACTTTCAGGTTGGTGATATTTTTATTGCCAAAATCAGAAAACCAGTTGCCGGACTTAATGCTGCTTTTGTAAATGTAGGCTTTGAGAAAGATGCCTTTTTACATTATCACGATTTAGGGCCAAACCTAGCTTCCCAACTGAAATTCATAAAACTTGTAAGCGCAGGTAAAATAAAAGATTTCTCCCTAAAAACCTTTCAGTTTGAAAAAGAGATTGACAAAGATGGCATCATTACTGATATTTTAAGTGCCAATCAATCTGTCTTAGTACAAGTGGTTAAAGAACCTATATCGACCAAAGGGCCAAGAATAAGCGCTGAGCTTTCACTGGCAGGAAGATTTATCGTTCTGGTTCCGTTTTCTGATCGTGTTTCTATTTCTCAAAAAATAGAAGACAAAAAAGAAAAGGACCGTTTAAAAAAACTTGTTCTATCGATCAAACCTAAAGGATTTGGTGTTATTGTTCGCACAGTAGCCGAAGGCAAAAATACAGCCGAATTAGAAAAAGATTTGCAGAACCTGCTTGGCAGATGGACTGCAATGTGTAAAAAATTACCAACTGCTCATCATCCATCCAAAGTATTAGGAGAGCTTAACAGAGCTTCTTCAATATTAAGAGATGTTTTTAACGATACCTTTAGTGGTATTCAGATAGATGATGAAGAGTTGTACCATCAAACGAAGGATTATCTGCAGGAAATTGCACCTTCAAAACAATCAATTGTGAAGTTTTATCAATCAAACGACACTCCGATTTTTGAGAAATACAATATAGAGAGACAAATCAAAACTTCTTTTGGAAGAACGGTTTCAATGAGCAAAGGCGCTTATCTTATCATAGAACACACCGAAGCGCTGCACGTTATAGACGTAAACAGCGGAAATCGTTCTAATAAAGCGACCAACCAGGAAGATACCGCCATGGAAGTGAATATGATTGCAGCCGCTGAAATTGCCAGACAACTTCGTCTGCGTGATATGGGCGGAATAATCGTAGTTGATTTTATCGATATGTCTAATCCTGAAAACAGGAAAGTTTTGTTCGACTTCTTGCGAGAAGAAATGAGCGACGATAAAGCAAAACATAAAATATTGCCTCCGAGTAAATTTGGCCTGGTTCAAATTACAAGGCAAAGAGTAAGACCCGAAGTCAACATCAAAACCAGAGAAGAAGATCCTAATAAAGTAAATGGTGAAATTGAAGCACCTATCTTAATTATCGATAAAATCTCATCTGATTTAGACCGACTTCTAAAAACCCACAAAAATGTTGTCCTTAATGTACATCCGTTTGTGGCTGCATACCTCAGTAAAGGTTTTCCATCCTTACGCTCAAAATGGTTTTTTGAGCATAAGAAATGGGTGAAAATCATACCTCGTGACGCTTACACGTACTTAGAATATCATTTCTACGACAAAAAAGGAAATGTTATCTCAGAATAAAACAAAAACCGCCTTTCGAAAGACTGGCGGTTTTTTTATGGGTCATTGCTAGGAACGAAGCAATCTCATTTTTTTGTATTTAAAATACAATTTGTTTTATCAGGAGCAATTTCCGGCTATCCGTTGTAATCTTTTGTTTTTTAAAGAAAAAAACAAAAGGATTTCCACTTCTATCCGGGCTAGGCAGCCGTTTTCAAAAAGTCATTCTATTTATTGCAAAAAAAACTTATTTATAAGAATTCGTCTTTAGCGAAGTCGAAGGCTTATGAAAAGTAAATGGCTTCGACTCCGGTCCGTCTGACAAAACATCATCTAATGAACATTTTTGGAATTTGGGATTTATAAAAATTGAGATCTGATTTTTAAATTTATTCCCTCACTATCTCAATTTTCCTTCTAATTTCATTCCCTTCAGCATCAACAACAGTTAAATAGTGAATTCCTGCTGAAGGTGTAATTGGCAATTCATGAAACGTTTTGGTTGTGGCTTTATAAACATCATCTACATACCAAAAAAGCTCTTTATCTCTCTCAGAATAAGCAACTTTTATGATGACTGGCTGTACATTACTATTAAAATCCTTCGTTAAATAAATTTTACTATTCGCTTTCGGGTAAATAAAATCCATTGTTGTCATTTGAGTTGCTTCACAACCTTCTTTAAACGGTGGCAGCGGCAAGTATTCAATATGCTGGCTTTTATAATACCAAGCCATAACCGGAGGCAGTACAAACCAGTTCTTAGTCACAATATTATCGATGTTTTCACAGCTGCTATTAACCTGAAACTGCTCGGTTTTATCTAAATGTACCGTTTTATGATACGGACAAACTTTTGTCGATTTTCCTTTTTTAGAAACCCATTGTTTGATTTTCGGGCAATTATCTTTTGCGAGATAACCACTTAATCGGCAAACCTCAACTTCAGCCAAATCATTATATGGAGTATCAAACCATCTTTGTCTTGGCAGTAAATTAAAAACATCAAATAAAATTGGTGCTGCACTGGTAACGCCGGTCAAAGTTGGCCTTCCCTCGCCTGTAGCATTTCCAGCCCAAACCCCAACAACATATCTGGAATTTGTTCCAATAGCCCATGCATCCCTGTTTCCGAAACTTGTTCCGGTTTTCCAGGCAATTTTGAGCGAACTGTCGTAAAACTTCCAGGCCTCGTCTCCTTCCGGCCTGTTTACCTCTTCCATTGCGTTGTAAGTCAGCCAGATTGATCCTGCCCCCAAGATATTCTTCTGATTGGTTTCTGAACCAAAATCGGGTTCAAAATCGTTTTTATAATTCAGCTCTGCAAATTCATTTGTTCTGTATTGCCCTTTATTTTTTGTGTAATAATTAACCGTAGAAGAAAGATTCGCATACGTTCGGCATAAATCCCACAAATTGCTTTCAGCACCTCCTAAAATCAACGATAACCCGTAATGATCAGGTGTTTTATTAATGTTCTTTAATTTGAACTTCTGCAATTCTTCGTAAAACTTATTTACTCCAAAATCCTGAAGCATCAAAACCGCCGGAATATTCAAAGACCGTGACAATGCCCGGTGTGCCGGAACCGCACCGTCAAACGTGAGATTGAAATTCTGTGGCGTATAACCCGAAATCTGTGTTGGAATATCGGCAATTAAGGTATTCGGCAGTAATTCACCATCATCCAGCATAGCACCATACAAAAGTGGTTTTAAGATACTTCCTGTGCTTCTTGGTGCATCGATAATATCGACATCTTTTTGATGATCTGAATCGGCAGGAGAATTTCCAACATAACTCATTACATTTCTGCTCTGAACATCAATTACCAAAATCGCCAGATTATGAACTTCATTCTGTTTGTACTGATTATAATAATATCTCGCAATTTGATTGACTCTGTTTTGAAGTGCGTAATCAATAGTCGTTTTTACTCTTGTTCCTTCTTCGTTTTTAGCGACTCTTTGAAGTAAATGCGGAGCGATTTGAGGAAGATCATAAGGTTTTTGAGGTAATGGCTCTTCAACTGAAAGTTCATAAGTCTGCTTGTCGATTATGCCTTCCTGATGCAGTTTTAATAAAAGCCGGTTTCGTTTGTTTAATAGTTTTATTTGATTTTTCCCCGGATAAATCAAACTTGGAGCATTAGGTAAAACAGCCAAAACAGCATTTTCTGCCCAGGATAATTGATTCGACTGAACGCCAAAATATCGCCACGAAGCCATTTCCAATCCCACAACATTTCCTCCAAATGGCGCATGTGCAGCGTACATTTCGAGAATTTCATTTTTAGAATAGCCTAGTTCTAATCTGGTAGCGAGAATAATTTCTATTATCTTTTCGAAATAGGTTCTGTTTCTTCCTTTTCGGGATAATCTTACAACTTGCTGCGTCAGCGTGCTTCCACCTCGAACTACTTTTCCTGCTTTTCTATTTTGCTTAAAAGCATTAATCATCGCACCGGGATTAAAACCAGGGTGTTTATAGAAATATTCATCTTCAAAATAAACGATACATTTTTTGAATTTGTCGGGAACGCTGTCTTGTGCCGGAAAACGCCATTGTCCGTCTCTGGCAATTTTAGCACCAAGCAGTTCTCCTTCTTTACTTTCTATAACTGTTGAATACGGTTCTTTGAATAACGTTCGGGGTAACGAAAAATAGTAAATCAGCAAGAGCAGAAATGCAATTGCTGATTTTATTTTATTGTTTTTAATCCAGTTTATAATGCGTTGCAAAAACGCTTTTAATTTATTTTTCAATATTGATGATTTAACCGCAAAGCAGCTACGTTTCGCAAAGTTCACAAATTTTTTTCTCGCAGATTTTGCAGATCAAGCCGATAAAATAAAATCTGCCAAATCTGCTGAATCTGCGTGAAACTTTATTTTTATTTCACAACCTCAACCCAGAATCCTTTTGTTCTTGCTAAGAATGTATTATCGTACATTGCTTCGCATTGCAATCCCGGCAGATAATAATTTCCTAAATACGATGCATTCAGCAGAATACGGAAGACTTTGGTTTCCCTTGCTTTCATTCCGAAATAGAAATTCGTTCTGTCATCACGGATATCAATATAATCAGCAATGTTATTTATAGCATCTCCATAATCTGTGAAACGCGTATTCACAATTTCGAATCCTGAAGGCAGAATTTGTGATAATGCTACATTTTGAACGCTTTCTCCCCTTTGGTTTTTAATCGTAACCTCAGCAACAAATTCAGTTCCCTGATTAATTTTCGAAACATTGATCACGCTTCCTTTTCTATTTTTGAAAACAATAGAAGCGGTAACATCACTTTGAACTGCATTTTCTTTTCCGATTGGCAGAATTCCTGTATTCAGAACACGAACATAAACTGTATTGGCTTTATTGTTTTTCAGCGTAATACTATTTGCTCCGGAAGCTACAGACAAACTGCGATCTGCAACCGATTTACCTGTATTGATTATTTCTCCTTTTCCGTTTTTGCTAAACTGAATATTGATTCCTTTTGGACCGTTACTCATCGCAAATTTCGACATTGCATACAAACAGTAAGCCGTTGTCTGCGTACTCATCCACTGGTTAGCCGACATTTCTTTAGCTAATTTAGTCGCCGTTACAAATGCTTTTTGCTTTTGTCCTAAAAGAAGCATCGTTTCTAAAGCCATTGCTCTGTTTCTTTCACTTGAACCATAATAGTAATAGTTATAACCATCTGAACTTCCGTCGATACTGGTACGTAAAAACAAACTTTGTCCAGCTGATTTTTGTCCTGCCAAAACATAAGCGGCAGCAAGACGAAGCATACTTTCATTCGAAATCCCTTTTGTTTCTCTTAATCTGTTCATGGCTGATAAATCGGCATTTCCTGCTAAAGCCAAGGTATATAAACGATACGCCTGAGCCAGATCATTTCCGTATTTCGGCTCAAAACGCCATTGTTTTGCCTCACGTTGCTGATATGAAATCCATTTCGATTTGAAATTTATTGGCAGTACATATCCTTTTTTCTCTGCTTCAATCAAGAAATGTCCGGCGTAAGAAGTTCCCCAGTCATCTGCAATTGCATTGCCCTGCCAGTAAGGCATTCCGCCATTCGATAATTGAAAATTACCCAATCTGGTGATTCCCGTCGCAATATTTTTCTGAATCAGATCTTTGCGTTTCGCATCAATATCAGCAACATCTCCCAAATACAATTGAGGGAAAACAGATGAAGTCGTCTGCTCTACACAACCATGCGGGTACTGAATCAGGAATTGCAATCTTCCATTCAGGTTCATAGATGGCATTGATGAAACTTCCAGTCTTGCTTTATTACTTCCTGCAATTCCGAATGTCTTCCATGAAATTGTTTTGGTACTATTTGGCGTTAAAACAACATCTGTAAAAGTACTCGTAACCGGATTTGGATTCGTCATATCGATTTCAACATCGTAAACTGATTTCTCACTTCCTGATGTTGCGATTACCTGAACTTTAGCAATTCCGGTCGCAGAACCGACAACTAAATTAAAATAAGCCATTTTTTCATCCGGCTGTGCAAAATTCAGTCTCTTAACTGCACCCCCCATAACTTTCAATCCATTACTTGTTTTAACCTGAACTGTGACATTTTTGATTTTGTTTTCAGTTGCAAAAACAGTTACCGGAAGTGTTACTTTCTCTGATGGTGAAATCTTTCTTGGCAATGAAGCCAACACCATCAGCGGACTCTTAACAGGCGTTGCTTTTTCTACGCTTCCGTAAGCGCTTGTATTCGCGTCTCCCGCCACAATCATTGTTCGTACAGAACCAATGTATTTTGGCAGTTTTAACTGATGTGATTTCGTTTCTCCTTTTCCTAATTTAAATGGTCCGTAGTACAAAACAACAGGTTTAAAACGATTGGCTTTCTTCGCTTTTCCGCCACCTAAATCCTGATCTCCACCAATACTGAAAATCTGGTTTATTTTTCCACCATACGCTCCAATCACATCATCATAAATGTCCCATGTTTTTACTCCAAGAGCTTCACGAACGTAGAAACTATCCCAGGCATTTGGCGTCTTAAAACGGGTTAAATCCAAAAGCCCTTCATCAACAACGGCAATTGTATAGGTCATTTCTTTCCCTGATTTTTCACCCACTTTTACGGTAAAATTTTGCTCAGGTTTCAGAACATCGGGCATTGAAAGTGTTGGGGTCAGGATGGTATTTTTATCTACCACTTCAATCGGAACGATTCCGTACATACGAATTGGCGAATCGTTTTTAGTTGAAGCATGCGGCTGCAATAGGGTAATATTGAAATAAACGTTTGGCGCCATAGCTCCTGTAATTGGAACCTCAACTTTAGTTTCACCGTTTTTGGTTTCAGCCCAAATGGTTTGTACAACTCTTGATCCGTTTTCGATTGAGATTAAAGCGCGTCCGCCTTCACTTGAAGGGAAAGAAATTTGTGCCTTTTCTCCAACAGCATAGTTTTTCTTATCTGTAGAAAAAACCAGCATATTAGCTGTAGAAGCATCTCTGTTACGTGTTTTCCCAGACCAGATTGGCCAGTCAATATTTACGGTTAAAGAAGTAGCATGACCATCTTGCTGATCTTCCACACGAATTAAATAACGACCCCATTCTTCATCGGTCAAAGCAAACTGAAAACTACCTCTTCCGCTTGAATCGGTATTAATTATAGTTGATTTATAAGATGTTGTAGCATTTGAAGAGTTATAATTTGATAAATTATCGCTCGAAGAATCCCACCACCAACGCCAGTCAACTTTATAAATTCTCACTTCCAGATTTCTAACAGATTTCGGCCTTCCGTTTTCATCTACTGTAATAACCTCAAAACGATTATTTGTTCTCGTTTCAAGCATATTGTATTTGTTCAGCTCAGGCGATTTTATACCGACATAGGTTTTATATGGAGAATAAGTTGTCGACATTACATCAGTGCTAAAATCCCCTCCTTCTTCATAGACTTTAGTAATGAATGAAGCACGAAGCATTCCCGGTGCCTGACCTTGTAATCTTGGCTGAATGTTTACTGAAGCTTTTCCTTTTTCGTTTAATTTTCCGGAGAACACGTTGATTTCCTCGGTACTGAACTGACGCGCCAAATCATCAAAGGAATATTTTTCATAACCTTTAAAAGTAGTCGTCTGCTGAGAAAACTTCGCCTGCATTTCTACATTCAGATTTTTGGCAATCGCGCCGTGAAGCCAGGTAACCTCAAGATTACTCGTATTTGGATACGACGATGAGAGCGTTTTTCTGGAAAAATTATTCTTAATTTTTAAACGATTTGGCTTAATGGTTTCAATTTTAATGCTTTTGTAAAATTTAGCACCACCAACACTTACCATCGCTTCCCAGTTACCGGTTGGCACTTCTGAATTGGTTGGGACTATAAAGGCATAGTGATTCAGTTCATTTGTTTTTTGAACCGTCTGATAAACCGTTTTCCCATTCGGATCATTCAATCTAAATTTAATTGGATGAGATTTAGGCAATTTATTCGCTGCATCATTCAAAATAAAAGACAGATACAGATTGTCGCCCGGACGCCACACACCTCTCTCACCGTAAATAAAACCTTTCAGCCCTTTTTGCAACGTTTCACCGGCAACATCAAAATTACTCACAGACAACGAAAGCCCGTCATCCAGCTTCACATATGTAGATTGATCGCCTAAAGTAACAATCGCAAAATAAGCAAACTTATCCAGTTGAAAAGAAGCGATTCCTTCACTACTGGTCGCTTCACTGGCAATTTTCTGCTGTTGAAAATTATACAAGTCTACTCTTGCGTTCGAAACCGGTTCTGTCGTAACAATATTATTTACCGCAAATAAATACGATTTGTTCTCACCTCTTTTAGCAATTACACCCAGATCTGTAGCCAGAATATTGGTAGCAATTCTGGCATTGTAATAATACGAACCAGAACACGGATCCTGACTTTCTCGCCAGTCATAATCGTCATAGTAATAATCGTCGTACGAATTGCCGCTATAGTTTACATCATTTTCATCAACTTCTTCTTCCTCTTCCTGATTTGAATCTTCGTCTGAACTTTCACACTTGTATAACGAATATTTTCTTTTGTATTCAAATTCGACTCTGTAAATCGCTCCCGGTTCCGGTTTGATGATTTTAGATAAGTCCAGGGCGTAGGTATTCCATTTGGTTAGATTTACAAGTGTACTTTCTTTTAGATTAAGTGTTGTTTTCGCAATTGGCTGAGCCACTTTCTTGAGATTCTGCGCTCCGTTTAATTCATTATACTGAAGGAACTGAAGAATATTATTCTTGTAAATTTTATAAACCTTTACATCAACAGCACTAAGGTTTACAGCTTCAAAATTTAGTTTTAGATTATTTGAACTTGGCAGAATCGTTCCGTTTTTAATAAAACGAACATTGGGTTTGATCTGGTCAAAAGATATTTTTTCAGAGTAGTTCGCCTCCATTTTTTTACCATACTGACTTTCAATTCCCTGAAAAACTTCCAACAGCAATTCACCCATTACCACTTGTTCCGGTTCTTCATCCGGCACATATTCAACAGCTTCTTCTACAATAGCAGCCGCTGAATCCACTGCAACTGCTGCTGAATCCACGACAACAGCCGCTGAATCCACTGCAACAGCAACTGGTTCTTCTACAGCAACAACTACCGGCTCTTCTTTTTTAGGAGCTTTTTGATTCGTAAAATAAACTTTCAGTAAATTTCCCTGAGTAGAAAATTTCAGATTATTGGTATTCTGAATCGAAACTAATCCGGCAAAATCCTGCCCTTTTTCCAATGGTTCAGAAAAATTGATCGATACAGACTGACTGCTTCCATCAGGAACTTCGACTTTAATAACTTTGAATTCATTGATACCGGTAATAGGAAAATCGATTTGGCCTTTCTGATCAATATCAAAATCATCTCCGTCATAAATAATTTCAAGATTTGTGGCCTCAGAATAACGCTGTATGCTGTCAATTATAAAGTGAAACTCTTTACCCGAAGCCGGATTTCTATCAAACTTAATTTTAAGATCATTCCCTTTCTGTTTGGCTTCAACTAATTTTTTAGCCGTTTCCAGATCAATATTATCTGCCGTTTTTAAAACACAGTTTAAATATTGGTATTCCTTACTATAGGATTGAATATCAGCCGTATTTATAGTAAAATCCTGTTTTAAGGTCTTAACTGTAAAGTTGAATTTAGAAAGTTCCTTTTCTTTTTCCTTCGGAATTGCAGTTAATTTATCCAGGTTTAAAGTAACCTGATATTCTGTTCCGGGTTTTAGCTTTTTCTCTGGAATAAAAGCTAAGGTATTGGTTGAAAGCGCTACAACTTTCCCACTCACACTGGGCGAAATATCAAACAAATCATCGTCTAATTCCTGATTCGGTTTCCAGTCGTTTTTATCAAAAGCTAAAACCACGCGGATATCAGAATCCGCAGAAACAATTCCACCTGTAAAACTGGTGATATACTCTTTAAATAATGAAAAATCAGAATTAAAATCTGCAGCTGATTTTCGCCCGCAGGATTGAAAAATAAAAAACACACAAAGTACGAGAACTAATCCTTTTGTTTTCACTTTTATTTAGAGTTAATGGTTAACAATTAAGAAATTTAATAGCCTTCACAGTTAAAAAATATAACAGTAAAACACAAATTAAATTATGATAAAAGTATAATATTTTCTGAATCTTTTAAGAAGAAAATTCCCTACTCAAAATTATTTGGTATTCATTGAAGTTACACGTCAGCTGATGTTTGATAAGGAGCTGTTTCCAGCTGTCCGCTATATCTTTTTATCCGCAAAAAAAGCGAATAAAAAGTATGCCGCTTCCATCTGGGCTAGGCATCAGGTTTTCATAAGGCTATTTACGTCTTTCCAGAAAAAACCTTTTCATCAAATCGGCAGCTTCATTAGCCATAACTCCTGAAACCACAGTTGTTTTGGGATGCAGTTTGGTTCCCATATTCATAAATCCGCGTTGCTCATCACGAGCACCAAAAACAATTTTTGAAATCTGGCTCCAATACAAAGCTCCGGCACACATCTGGCAAGGTTCAAGTGTGACATATAAGGTACAGTCTTTTAAATATTTTCCTCCCAGAAAATTGGCTGCTGCGGTTATCGACTGCATTTCGGCATGAGCTGTAACATCATTTAACAATTCCGTTAAATTATGACTGCTTGCAATCACTTTATCAGCCACAACAATCACAGCGCCAACAGGAATTTCGCCTTTACTAAAAGCCATTTCAGCTTCCTGCAAAGCTTTCTTCATAAAGTACTCGTGGGTGAAAGGATTTATCATAAGTACAAAAATAGAACTTTTACACTTTATTTTTATTACATTTAAATCCTGAAATTCAAAGCATGGAAAGAAATTACAAAATCACCATACCGGAGCCCTGCCAGGAAAACTGGGATAAGATGACGCCAAAGGATAATGGACGTTTTTGTATGAGCTGTTCTAAAACGGTGGTTGATTTTACTTCCATGCTCCCGAATGAAATTCAGCATTTCTTTATTCAGAATCAAAATGGAAGTATTTGCGGCAGATTTAAAAAATCGCAATTAGATTCTGTAATTATTCAAATTCCAAATCGCGTATTATATTCTCAAACGCATTATCCTAAAATATTTTTACTTGCTTTATTTATTGCAATGGGAACGACCTTGTTTAGCTGTTCTGATAAAGATGGAAACAAAAAGAAAATTGATAAGATCGAAGTTGTTGATAATACAGAACAAAATCAGGATGAAGAAGTTGTTTCAACATGTTATGGACATGAGATAGAATCTAAAAAAACCAAAAAAATAAAACGTGACATCGCAATTACAATGGGAGTAATAATATCTCCTGGTATTAGTGAATCAGGAAATTTTAAGTATCATATTATCTATAATCAAACTGATTTAGATGTCTTACCTGTTCCGGAAAACGGGATGAAACAATTCTATAAATTTTTTAATAAAAATTATACTGTCTCAACTAAAGGTAAAATTGCTGTCTTATTTGTGGTAGAAGAAGATGGCAGTCTGAGTAACTTTAACATAGTCAAAAATACACCGAAAGAAATAGGTGAAGAAGCTATCAGAATCTTAAAAACAGGTCCGAAATGGATTCCGGGAAAACGAAAAAATCACATTGTCCGATCATCTTATACATTATCAATCTTACTTTAAATATGCAGAAATATTACTCTAAAATGTTTTTATTTGCTTCATTTTTTATTACAGTAACAACACTGTTTAGCTGTGCGGATAAAAATGACAATAAGAAAGAAAATAGTAAAACAGAAGTTGTTGCTAATTCCGTAAACAAGCAAAATGATAATTCGAAACAGATTTCTCCGTCTCCACAAGAAATTCAATCGGAACATGCTAAAAAAAACACTGAAGAAGAAGTTATCCTTACTAAAACAACTTCTCTCAAAGACAATCCTAATCATTCCGTTTCATCACCGGCAAAGGAAAATCTTATAAAATCTGCTAAACTCAAAGTAAACAAAAACATTCAGGCTGAGAAAGTAAACAATGAGAAAAACAGCGCTGCAAAAGTAACGAGTAAAACTACTCATGCAGCAGAAATCCCATCTCAAATCAATGCAGAATTTCCTGGTGGAATTGAACAGTTTCATAATTTTTTTATGAAAGAATATAAAAAACCGGAAAGTGCAAGTTATTGGAAAATCAATCTCAATCTTGCATTTGCAGTAGAAAAAAACGGTACAGTTTCATTTCTTGAGTGTTCGCCGGCAGTCGAAGAAACTGTTGAAAAAGAAATGATCAGAGTTCTGAACTTATGCCCTAAATGGAAGCCGGGAGAATTCAACGGAAAAAAAATCAAAATGCAATATTCTGTTCCACTTTTTTTGAAATAAGACACATCCAAAGAAATTAAATATAAAACCGTAAATTTGCTTTTTATCCTTACAATGAAAAGCAATTTACTTTCAGGTATATACAATCCCGCCGATTTACGCCTTTTAAAAGAAGAGCAACTTGCTCAGGTTGCTCAGGAATTACGTCAGTTTATTATTGATGTGGTTTCTGTAAAAGAAGGACATTTGGGAGCGAGTTTGGGCGTGATTGAACTAACAATTGCACTACATTATGTTTTTAACACCCCAGAAGATTTACTGGTTTGGGATGTGGGCCATCAGGCTTACGGACATAAGATTTTAACCGAAAGAAGAGAAAATTTTCACACCAACAGACAGCTGGGCGGCGTTGCGGGATTCCCAAAAAGAGACGAAAGCGTTTACGATGCTTTTGGTGTTGGACATTCTTCAACGTCAATCTCTGCAACGCTTGGAATGGCGATTGCTTCTAAACTAAAAGGAGATTTTGACAAAGAACATATTGCCGTAATCGGTGACGCTTCAATTGCCAGCGGAATGGCATTTGAGGGCTTAAACCATGCAGGAGTTACCGATGCTAATATTTTGGTTATTTTAAACGACAATGCTATCGGAATCGATCCAAGTGTAGGGGCTTTAAAAAAATATCTGACAGCGGTTAAAAACGGAAAAAATCCGAAGCAGAATAATATCATCAAATCTTTAAATTTTGACTATTCAGGCCCAATTGACGGACATGATATCCCCTTATTAATCAAAGAATTAAATCGTTTAAAAAAGATAAAAGGACCAAAATTTCTTCATATTGTTACTACAAAAGGAAAAGGTCTGCAGCAGGCAGAAGAAAATCAGGTAAAATATCATGCTCCAGGAAAATTTGATGCTTCAACCGGAGAAATTCATCTAAAGTCTGAAGAAAATTTACCTCCAAAATTTCAGGATGTTTTTGGCCTGACCATACTGGATTTAGCCAAAAAGAACCAAAAAATTATCGGAATCACACCTGCAATGCCATCCGGAAGTTCTTTAAAATTCATGATGGATGAATTGCCGGAACGTGCTTTTGACGTAGGAATTGCAGAACAGCATGCCGTAACACTTGCCGCAGGAATGGCAACACAGGGCATGATTGTATATTGTAATATTTATTCTACTTTCTTACAGCGTGCCTATGATCAGGTCATCCATGATGTTGCAATTCAAAATTTACCTGTTATTTTTTGTTTAGACAGGGCCGGTCTGGTTGGCGAAGACGGTGCAACACATCATGGCGTTTTCGATATTGCTTATTTAAGAGCTATTCCAAATATGATCATTTATGCGCCAATAAACGAAATTGCGCTTCAAAATATTTTATATACAGCCCAACTGGGATTAAATCATCCAATAGCTATCCGATATCCGCGCGGGCGTGGCGTTTTGCCAAATTGGAGAACAGAAAATTTCGGACATTATAAACCTGTTTCGATTGGGAAAGCAAATTGTTTAAAATCCGGAACAAAAACAGCTGTTTTATCTACCGGCGCTATTGGAAATAATGTAATTGCCGCTTTAAATCAATTAGGCAATCCTGAAACCATTGCTCATTACGATTTTCCTTTTATAAAACCTTTGGACAATGATTTGTTAGACAAAATATTAGCCTCTTTTGATTATATCATTACCATTGAAGAAGGAACAAAAATTGGTGGTTTTGGAAGCGCGGTTCTGGAGTATGCTACAGCAAATAGTTTTGCAAAAAAAATAGAAATTTTAGGTATTCCAGACATTTTTATTGAACATGGCACAGTAATTGAGCAACAACATTTTTGCAAAATTGACGTTAAAAATCTTGTAAATCTTTTTAAAAAATTATAAAATAAGTATTTTGCACAGCCGAAAAGAAATCAAAAGTTAAACCTAATGAAATTACTCCGCTATACCCTTTTTTTATTCATTCTTTTATTTACAACAAACAGTTTTTCTCAGATTATCAGAACTACATTAGATCCTGGGCAGATAGCCCCGCCTCCTTCTAACTGGGCGAAAAAAAACAAACTTGGTTTTGATATTTCAGAAATTGCCTTTGTTAACTGGAGTGCAGGGGGAACAAGTTCTATTTCAGGATTGTTTAAAGGCGAATTTACCCGAACATACATGAAAGACAATCACAAATGGTTTAATGAACTTATTGTGAAGTATGGAATGAATAAGCAAGATGGGACAGAACTAAGAAAAACGGACGATGCAGTACAGTTTAACTCTACTTATGGTTTTAGAAAGGATACTATATCCAATTGGTTTTATTCTGCAAAATTCAATTTCAACACCCAGTTTACCAACGGTTATCGATACCCAAACAGGGATGTAGCAATTTCTAAACCTTTTGCTCCGGCTTATATCTTTCTTGGAGCAGGAGCTGAGAATTCAGACAAAAAAAAGAACAGAACTTTTTATTTCTCTCCAATCACATTAAAAACTACTTTGGTATTAGATCAGGATTTAGCAAATCAGGGCGCTTTTGGTGTTAAAAAAGCTATTTATGCTCCAGATCCTCTTGATCCTGATAATCAGATCTTAATTGAAGAAGGTCAGAAAGTAAAGGCTGAATTTGGTATCCTTTTTACGGGATACATGAAAAGCGAAATTTACAAAAACATTTTTTACGAAAACAGACTGACTTTATACACTGATTATTTAAACCGATTTGGAAATGTAGACGTAGATTACGATACACGTCTGGATCTCGTTGTCAATGCATACGTAAAGGCCAATATCGGACTTCACATCATTTACGACGATGATATTAAAGCCAAAAAAGAAGTCGTTGATCCTGTTTCAGGCTCAAAGTCACAGGTAGATGACGGGCCAAAAGTTCAACTAAGACAAGTTCTGGGAGTAGGTCTTGTATATGCTTTTTAAATGAATTAACTTTTTTTTCTGCCATTAATCATTTCATATAATTCTAACGCGTTTCCATCGGTTAAAAGAGAAACGTAATGACAAATATGAAGCAGACGCTCATATAAATTACCTTTTTCCAAATGATGCTTTTCAGGAAGCATCTTCAGGATTAATTTATCGTAATTTGAAGCAGTCCCTTCATATTTGTTATTAAAAGCTGTGATGAATTTATCCAGCAAAGTCTGGATTATTTGATAACCGACAATTTCTTTTTCAATTACTTCACGGCTTTGATAGATTTTATCTATACTTAGTTTGATAATATCATTCATCTGTGCCTTATATTTGCTTTTATCTGTTAAGGCAAAAGGGAAATTTCCTGCCAGAATTGCTTCTTCGTTTTCAATAAAAACTTCTACAGCATCATTGATCAAAGCTCCAATTGCCAAAGCACGAAGATAACTGATTCGGTCTTCTTTGGTTTCTAATAAATTGTATTTATCAACACCAATATTATCTTTTACCAGTTTGATGAGGTATTCTAAAGCATAATCTTCAGAAACCAACCCTAAATTAATACCATCTTCAAAATCGATTATTGTATAGCAAATATCATCGGCAGCTTCAACTAAATAAGCCAAAGGATGTCTTTCAAAACCAATATCATCATCTTCCTTATTTGGGATCAACCCCATATCTTCTGCAACTTCCTGAAAGAATATTTTATCGGCCTGAAAAAAACCATATTTTTTATCTGCAATATTGCTTGTTGGTTTTTTAGGAAGGCTTTCTTTTGGGTATTTCATAAAAGCTCCTAAAGTGGCATACGAAATACGCAATCCTCCTTCTATTCCCGGACGACTTCCTGTTAGAACAGAGAAACCATTAGCATTTCCTTCAAAATCAATTAGATCCTGCCATTGTTTTGCAGTAAGCTTATCTTTGTATTTTAATCCTTTTCCGCTCGAAAAATATTCTCCAATCGCTTTTTCACCAGAATGTCCAAAAGGCGGATTCCCTATATCGTGAGCCAATGATGCCGCAGCCACAATCGCACCGAAATCATTCATATGATAACCGTGAACCTCTCTTAGATAAGGGTATTTTTCAATAATTTTTTTCCCAACCAAACGTCCAAGCGAACGTCCTACAACCGAAACTTCAAGGCTATGCGTTAAGCGTGTATGTACGAAATCTGTCTTAGAGAGCGGAATTACCTGTGTTTTATCCTGCAAAGACCTAAATGCCGATGAAAAAATGATACGGTCATAATCGACCTCAAAACCTAATCGGGTATCATCTTGTTCTATACGTAATCTTTTGTTTGTGTCGCCTTGTTTTTTAAGAGATAAAAGTTGTTCCCAGTTCATTATGATTTTGGATTGTCGATTAACGATTTTTAGATTTTATGATTTAGAAGAATCAAAAATACATTTTATTTTAGGACTTTTCTAAAGATACTAATTCAAGATGTTCTTTTAATTGCTCTTCGAGTTTAGATTTTACAACTACAAAAGTTCCCGAATTTTTATCATGCAGTCCCAAAGCACGCCCTCTTAAAAAACTAAATGCTTCGAAAGGTACAATACGCAATAAAGATCGGCCAAGAACAGGCAGTAAGGCTGGTTTTGATCCATCTTCCATCACTACAATTGTTTTAGTAAAATACTTGGCCGGTGAGCGGGAAAGAAATGTTTCTGTTATTCCATAACACAAAACTAATAACGCCCCAAAACAAATAACGTTCTGTAATATCTAATGAATTAATTCCTTTTGAATCTCAGATATATTTAAAAATTTTATTGTTAATCTTGCAATAATGAGTTTTAGTACACCATCAATAATAAAATTTAGAAATCGTTTTGGTTTTGATGCCAATAAATAATTTGGGATTTTAAAACGCGTATTTTTCATTTCTCTTTCTGTTTTACAAACCAAAATTACATTTTATTTTAAAACCTATTATGCTTAAAACTCCAACGCCGTACTATGTTTGATTTCACCCATTACAAAAATACTATTGGTATTTCCAATATTCTCTATGGTCGATAATTTATTCATTACAAAATCCTGATAACTAGCCATATCCTTTACTAAGATTTTGAGCATAAAATCATAATCACCGGCAATATTGTAACATTCGATGATTTCAGGAAGGGCGACAATATCTTTTACAAAATTACTCCCTACGTTTTTTGCATGTTCTTTTAGACGAACGTTGCAGAAAACTGTCATGCCCCGATTCATTTTTTTCCTGTCCAGAAGCGCAACATACTTTGTAATGTAACCATCCCTTTCCAGTTTTTTTATACGTTCATACACTGGTGTAACGGTAAGAAATAATTTACTGGCGAGATCTTTTGTATTGATATTGGAGTTTTCCTGAAGGTGTTTCAGTATCAATAAATCAGTTTTATCTAAATTTTCCATAGTGTTTTTTACGGCTAAAAATCCTTTTACAATAATTTTACAGTAATATAATCTTTAAAATATGATTTTAAAAACACATTTTACTGAAATATAAATCAAATATAAGTTTTAAAAACCAATAAATGTAAATTTGTTCAGTAAAAAATACTGAAACTAAATGAAAACAAATAATTTAGGTTACCCAAGAATCGGCAGCAACAGAGAACTAAAAAAAGCTTCTGAATTGTACTGGGCAGGAAAAATTTCTGCTGATGAACTTATTGATGCCGGAAAAGAAATCCGTCTTAAAAACTGGAAGTTACAAGCTGAGGCAGGAGTTGATCTGATTCCGTCTAATGATTTTTCTTTTTATGATCAGGTTCTGGATCTGACTTTGGCTGTTGGCGCAATTCCAACACGTTATCATGAAATGGCAAAAAGTAACTCCTCTCTTGATTTGTATTTTGCAATGGCGAGAGGATCTCAAAAAGACGGACAAGATGTTGTGGCAATGGAAATGACTAAATGGTTCGATACCAACTATCATTATATTGTTCCTGAGTTTACTAAAAACCAAAAGTTCGAATTGTTTTCTGAAAAAATAATCAATGAATTTAAAGAGGCAAATGCAATCGGAATCAAAACAAAACCTGTTTTAATCGGACCTGTTTCGTATTTATTATTGGGTAAAGAAAAAGAAGAAGGCTTTGAAAGAATTGATCTTATCGATGCGTTACTTCCTGTTTATTTTGAAATTTTAGAAAAATTACAAGCAGAAAATACCGAATACATTCAATTAGACGAGCCTTTTTTAGCTTTAAACCTGAGCGACAAAGAAAGGAATACTTTCACGAAAGTGTACAACGAAATCAACAAACGTTTTCCTAAACTTAAAGTCGTTTTAGCCAATTATTTTGATTGTTTCGGAGAAAATCTTGAAACCGCTTTAGCTCTTCCGGTTGATACGTTCCATTTAGATTTAGTTCGCTGTCCTTCTCAATTGGATGATATTTTAGAATCGGGAAAATTAGCTGCAAATGTAAATCTTTCTCTTGGAGTGGTCGATGGAAGAAACATCTGGAAAAATGATTTCCAAAAATCTTTAAAATTAATCCAAAAAGCAACGGCTGTATTAGGCGAAAACAGGATTTTAGTTGCTCCGTCCTGTTCCTTAATTCACAGTCCTTGCGATTTGGATCTGGAAACAAATGATCAGACCTTAACTCCTGAAATCAAACAATGGCTGGCTTTTGCAAAACAAAAAATCAACGAAATTGTATTGTTGAAAAAATTCGCTTCAAAAGAAGTTGATGTTAAATTTTCGGCTGATTACGAAAGAAATGTTGTGGCAAACGATAATCGTAAAACTTCAAAATTAATTCATAATAATGAAGTAAAAGCCCGTGTTGCCGGAATTACTGCTTCTGATGACAAAAGAAAAAGTACTTTTGCCACAAGAAGAAAAAGTCAGATTGAAGCGTTAAACCTTCCTTTATTCCCAACCACTACAATTGGATCTTTCCCTCAGACTGCTGAAGTGAGAAGCTGGAGGGCAAAATTCAAAAAAGGAGAATTAACAACCGAGCAATACAATGATTTAATCGAAAAAGAAACGGAAGCTACGATTCGTTTTCAGGAAGAAACCGGAATTGACGTTTTGGTACACGGAGAATTCGAACGCAACGATATGGTGGAATACTTCGGAGAACAACTGTCCGGATTTACGTTTACCAAAAACGGCTGGGTACAAAGCTACGGAAGCCGCTGCGTAAAACCTCCTGTTATTTACGGAGACGTTTCAAGACCAAACCCTATGACCGTAAAATGGTCAAAATATGCACAGTCTTTGACTCCAAAATGGATAAAAGGAATGTTAACCGGGCCTGTAACAATCCTGCAATGGTCATTTGTCCGTAACGACCAGCCCCGTTCTGAAACCTGCACGCAAATTGCTTTGGCCATTCGCGATGAAGTTGTGGATTTAGAAAAAGCCGGAATCAAAATCATCCAGATTGACGAACCTGCAATTCGTGAAGGTTTACCTTTAAGAAAAGAAGAATGGGCTGCTTATCTGGATTGGGCCGTAAAAGCGTTCCGAATTTCTGCTTCTGGTGTAGAGGATGATACGCAGATTCACACACACATGTGCTACAGCGAATTCAACGATATCATTCAGAATATTGCTGATATGGATGCCGATGTAATTACTATCGAATGCTCGCGTTCTCAAATGGAGCTTCTGGATGCATTTGCCGATTTTAAATATCCAAACGAAATTGGCCCTGGCGTTTATGACATTCACTCTCCAAGAGTTCCGTCAAGCGAGGAAATGGTAAAATTATTAGAAAAAGCCTCTGCCGTTATTCCCGTAGATCAGTTATGGGTAAATCCGGATTGCGGTTTAAAAACACGCCATTGGGATGAAACCAAAAAAGCGTTAATTGAAATGGTTGCGGCCGCTCAGGAAATGAGAGCTGCTGTTGAATACCCTGTAAGTTTATAAGTTTTAAATATTTTTTTAGTGCCGGCAAACGGAGTCGAAAATCTTGTAGTTATGATTTATTTCGACTTTGTTTAAGCTGGCATTTTTTATTTTTTGAAGCTAAGAGCATCCTTTCTCACATCACATTCTGTCCCGCTATCCGTTATATCTTTTGCGGCGAACACCGCCACAAAAGGATACCACTTCTATCGGGGCTAAACGACAGGTTTAGTTTTCATAAGTCCCTTTAGCACAAAAAAAGCACCCCAATTGGAGTGCTCTCTGAAATTGAATATAAAACTTAAAATTAGAAGTTTTTAGAAATCCCAATATTAAAAGTCTGACCGAAGTTGATGTAGAATCTACTGTAATCTTCTCCATTATTGTCAAAACTTAATGTTTCGTATCCTAAACCACCAATACTGAAGTTCAGACCAAAACCTTTTTTCATGTTAATAAAAAGAGCCGGAGTCACACCTAAATATATACCGTCTCCTTTGTATTTCACATAACCGTTTCCGTTGTTGTCGTAGATTTTATTTTTCTCAGTCTGGAAACCTGCTCCCATGTCAGCAAAAACAGCAAAAGTCTGATTTAATGGCACAGAGTAACGTACAAATCCTCCTAATCTGAAGTTATTGTCTTTACGTTTTACATCGAAGTTATCAACATCAGATGAACTTATTGCAAATTCTCCTCCAACTGTCCAGTTATTATTAAACTGATAACCCACTTTTGGAGAAAAAGAAAAAGTATTTACTTTCTCTTCGCTAAATCCGTACTCTGATTTTTCAGACTCATAACCGATGTTTCCACCTACTAAGATTGTTCCTTTTTGAGCATTTGCAAAACTACAGATAGCCAATGCAGCCATCACTAAAATTTTTTTCATAATTTGGGTTTATTTTAATTTAGCCTTCCTTTAACAACAACGATGCCGTGAATACCGGGCTGTTCATTTTTTTTATAATTACTTTAAAAGATAATTTTTTAGTAATCGAGACTATTTCTGTTTACTTTTGTAACAAATAAAAAGTCATGTCGATAGAAGTAAACAGCATATCAAAAAGTTACGGAGAGCAAAAAGCTTTAGATGAAATTTCTTTTAAAATTGAAAAAGGAGAAATCGTAGGATTTTTGGGACCAAATGGTGCCGGAAAATCTACTTTAATGAAAATTTTGACGACTTATTTACTTGCAGATAGTGGTTCAGCCCTTGTAAATAGTCACGATGTCATGACAAACACCAAAGAAGTCCAGCGTTCAATTGGGTACTTACCTGAGCACAATCCGTTATATTTAGATTTGTATGTTCGTGAATATTTGGCTTTTAATGCCGATGTTTATAAAGTGAATAAATCAAGAATCGATGAAGTAATTCAACTGACAGGACTGACACCGGAAAGCCATAAAAAGATAAGCCAGTTATCTAAAGGGTACCGCCAGCGTGTAGGACTTGCCAATGCCTTATTACACAATCCTGATGTATTAATTTTAGACGAACCCACTACCGGACTGGATCCGAATCAGTTAATCGAAATCCGTAATGTAATTAAAAATGTGGGAAAAGATAAAACCGTTTTTTTATCCACACACATCATGCAGGAAGTCGAGGCCATTTGCGACCGTGTCATTATTATTGACAAAGGAAAAATAGTGGCAGATAAAAAACTGGACAATTTAATCTCAGCAGACAAAGAGCAGGTAATCGAAGTAGAATTTGATTATAAAATTGAAGAACAGGTAATTGCTACAATTCCACATTTAAAATCATACGTAAACATACATGACTCTTTATGGGAATTAACCTTTTTAGCAGATAAAGATATGCGTCCGACTGTTTTTGATTTTGCCCATGATAATGGTTTGAAAACATTACAGCTTAATCAGAAAAATAAAAATCTCGAAGCTGTATTTAGAGAGATTACTAAATAGGCTTACCTGTTTGAGATAATAAAAAACTCGTTTTAAAATAGTTTAAAACGAGTTTTTCTTTTTTATCTCATCAATGATTTCAGATAAATCGTAAACAATAACGACAATACAATGGCGGAAATCCGAAGTATGTTTTTTAGTAAGCCATTCTCAAAATTTAGTGAGGGTAAATTAGATTTAGTTTTTAGAAAAAATACGGCGAGCTTTTTATAATCTAACAAAATCAAAAATAAAACCCCAATTGTCAGCAAGACCGATTGTAATAAAGCACCGGGATTCATGTGATAAAAAATATTAATCAAAGTGAGATTAAAAAGTAAAGCAAACAAAATTATGGCTCCAATTAATGAGGTGTTTCTAAACAATAATAAATATCCTCCCACAATCTGGATAATCGCTACTATGATTCCGAAAGTATGTGAATATCCAAAATAAAACCAGGTCAGCCACTCTCCTGTCTGCCTGTTCATTGGCATACTAGCAATTTCTGCCGGCACAATAAACTGAAGTCCATAAAATTTCTTCCAGCCAAAAGCAGCAATAGTAAAAGCGATACAATACCGAATACTGCTGTACAAAAAACCATATATTTTTGTGGAATTTATTTTTTGTTTTTTTTCTAAAAAGTGCCAGATAAGCGGAAAAAATAATACACTTGACAAGGAAATTCCAATTAAGGAAAAAACCAGAACTGGTGGAAACCACGGAATATTTCCGCCATTGCCAAGCAGTAATAATAACGCAGAAAATTCGAGTCCAAGAATTAAAGTAGTGAAAAATTTTTTCCAGATTGAATTTTGAATTTCTAAAGATGATTGTTCTAACATGGTTTATCAGTATTTGAGTTAATATCCTGCAAATTTGAATATTACCCAACCACTAAATGTTCCGATGTACCCTTTCGAACGTAATTAAACCTCTTTTTTCACTAAAACTGTATTCGCTTTTACAAATTCTGTGGGAGACATTCCGGTATGTTTTTTAAATGTGGTATTAAAAGTTGTTTTTGAATTAAAACCAGATTCATAAGCAATTCCCAAAACGTTTAATTGATTGTATTTATCAGAGAGCAACAATCTTTTTGCTTCTTCAATACGGTATTTATTTATAAAATTATAGAAATTGTCCTTGTACAATTCGTTAATCAAAAACGAAGTTTCGTTACAGCTGGCATTTAGATTTTGTGCTAATTTCGGCAGGCTAAGGTCATTTTCTAAATACACTTTTTCTTCGTTTATAAGCAATTGTAATTTTCCATTCAGTTCATTCAGGCGATTTTCAGAAACCCTTTTAGGATTATCTTTTTTGTCGGTTTTAATTTCAGATAAATCACTTATTTCGTAATTGTTAAAATCAAAAACTTCTTTTTGCTGCAGAGAAAAATACGCCAGAAAAAAGATACTTACACAATACAGCAAAGGAGTAAATTCAATTAAATTTTTCAGCTCGAAAAACACCAGATTAAACCAGGCGATTACAATTACCAGCAAAATAAGAAGAAAATATTTCAGCCAGACCAAATCTATTTCTTCTGTCGATGCCGAAAACTGTTTTAAATTCTTAAGATGTTGCTGCAATTTTGCAAAAGACAAACTCCAGTACACAATCACCTGAAGCGGCAGTGCCGTTCGAAGAACAAAGAAAACTACCCTTCCTGTTTCATGACTGAATTCGATATTTTTTCCGGTAGCAAAAAAAGGCAATCTGAAAACGAGAAAAATGACAAACGGTAAAAAATGCCATAGATTTTTCTTTTCAATTTTTTTATTCAACGACGTGAAATACTGTATGCTGATATATAGAAAAGGGGCTGTTAAAAACCTCAGCAAACCTATCAGCTCAAAAAGATTTGGATGTGCTGTGTAAATTTTTTGATAAAACAAAGGAATCTCGAGCATGGCAAAACCTAATGTAACTACAAACAATCCGAGGTATTTATTTGCTTTTACGTTTACCTTTCGTTCATCGAAAAAAAGTAAAAAACCAAGTAAAAATGCAGCTCCGGAAGTAATACCCATTAAGATTGGAGAGTTCATCATATACAGTAGGTTTAGATTCTCAAATATAATAATCAATGTTGTTTTATTTTAAAAAACCAATAGCTATTAACAGAAATTATTTGTTATTATTAATTTATCTATTTTTGCTTTTTATTGATATCATCCCAACGCTTTTTATGAAAAAAATTATATTTTGTTTATGTTTAATTTCTGGTTTCTACACTACTGCTCAAACCACTATTTATGAAGAAAAAGATAGTAAACAGTATCTATATTACAAATCTACCCTATTACCAAACAGCAATTCAGTTTTGATAGGGAAAAACATCTATGACGAAAATGGCAATAAAAAACCACTTTCAAATACAGATTTCAATAAAGACTTTCTAGCAATATCGAATTCCGAAAATTCTTTCTTTAATGTTGACCGGTCTAAAGGAGCATTTAATCAAAAATGTATGTACATCATTGATGGGAAAATTATAGAAATAAATTATGCAGAAGTTAAGGATTCTAATATCCAGATGTTCGAAAAGAACCAAAATTTTACTTCAAAGTATGAATATAATTTAGTTAATAACAAGGGGAAATTTAAACTGAATTTTTTAAAAGACGATATTTATTTAGCTGTAAAAGATATTGTTACCAGAAAAAAGAATATTTATAAAATTGACAAACCTAATTTAGATATGTACATTGGATCGAATTTTATAAGTGTTAAGGAGGAATTCAGATTTGACCTGAGAGTGAATTATGACGAAACGATTGATTTAATTAGTAAATCGATTTCAAAAGATTATTCAAATACTATCTTGTATAAAACCAGATTATCCAATGAAGGCAAAAATTTAAACAATTTAGTTTATGACCTGAAAATCCCTAATCGTGTTTTTCTATATTCAAAAAATGATGCCGGTGAATATAATTTTGGAGGTTATAATAATGACTTTATTCATTTCGCTGATGATCTTTCTATAAACAATTATATTGAAGATGCAAATACTGGTGATATCTACATTTATGGTCTTTTTGGTGATGAAGCCGGAAAATTAAATACGATGGCCAGCCCGAAAGGATTTTATATTTTTAAGTATGACAAATTAGGAAACAAAACTTGGGAATCTATCAATGCTATTGAAGATAATGATTTTAACAAAGGTCATGTCATGAATACCATTTATGTTGATTTATTTCAATTGAACAATACTGTTTGTTTTACTATCCGAATTAATGGACTAAAGGATTTCTTTAATTATAATATTGTAGAGAAGGCAACAGGAAAAATGGTAAAAACCCAAAATTTAGAGTTTAAAGATGTTTTTGCTCATCTCAACGAAACTAATAATAATGACTTTCATATCAATAAAGATTTTAAAAATCTTCAACAATTAAAGAATACAACCTTTGATTTTAATGCTGTTGCGGCCTACAATTATAATTCAGAAGTAGCCAAATATATCAACAGCATCAAGTCCGACAATAAGACCTATTTTTCAGCTCATTTTTCAGACAAAGGGATTTGGTTAAATGAAAGTGTCGAAAATGAATATTTTAAGATAACTCTTTTTAAACAATAACATTAAAAGCTCCTCTTCAAAGGAGCTTTTGAATTTTTACACCTGAACGTTTGTGTAAGTATTTTCAAAAAGTGCAGGTAAATTTTAATCCTGTTTCACAAAATAACTATTAACCTCAAACCATTCTGTCAATCTTTGCGGCCATGATTTCAGTGAATTTGTTTTGGCTCTTTTACCCAAATTAAAAGCGTGACCGCCTTTTGCGTATAAATGCATTTCAACCGATACATTCGCTTTCCGGTATCCGTTTAGCAGTTCAATTATCGGAGCTGAACAACAGGAATCATCATTTGCCGCCACAAAAAAAGCCGGAGGCGCATCGGACTTAATCTCTTTCGGAATAAACAATGGTCCTGGATAAACTAATATTTGAAAATTGGGTTGTGCATCTAATTTGTCAATTGCATCCGAAGTGTTTTTCAAAACATTATTAGAATTATAAGCAATCAGGGCAACAACTTCTCCACCTGCCGAAAATCCCATTGCACCAATTCGGCTAGGGTCAATTTTATATTCAGTGGCTTTACTTCTTATTACTCTCATCGCTCTTTCGGCATCCTGTTTAATGTGTGTTTCTAATTTATATGGGGAATCTTTTGTTCTGGCTAAGCGGTACTTCAGAACAAAAGCCGTCACTCCGATACTATTCAAATAAACAGCTGCATCTTTTCCCTCTGAATTAAAAACCAGATTTTCATGCCCCCCTCCGGGACAAATAAGTACCGCCATTCCGTTTGGCTTCTCCGGTAAATAAGCGGTTATCGATGGATTATGAATGTTTCTGACCCACCAGTCCTGTGACTGTTCCGGTTCGTCTTTAAGATTTTCAAAGCCAGGGGCTCCATATTCCCACAATGGGATCTGAATACCTTTATTTTGAGATACAATTACATTGAAAAAAATCAAAAGACAGAAATAGATATTCTTTTTTACAATTTTCATTCTCTATTAATTTAGAAATAAATGCTAAATATAAGGTAATCAAAACAATCCGGTTTATACAAATTTGTCATATACTGATTATAAAGTACAATTATACTTTATAAATCAAAACTCCTAAACGAAATCTAATTATAAAATTTAAATATTTTTTATTATTTTTATTTAGAATTATTACAAATAATATTATATTTGTAATCGTAACAGGTTTGAATACTCTTTGAAACCTATGTCTTTAGTTACCTTTTTTTGTTTTTTATTTTTTTTGAATAGAAAAGGATCTGTTTTTTTAAGCAGATCCTTTCTTTTAAACTGTAATAATGTTTTTTTTAAAGAATTAAATTTTAGAAAAAACTTCTTTCATTTCATCAATCACAATCCGGATATCTTCTGCTGTTGTTCGCCAATTGACAAATGATGCCCTGATACCTTTTCGGTTTTGATATACCGTTGGTGTCATAAACACTTTTCCGGTATTATTAAGTTCAGACAAAAACTGGGATACTTTTCCCTGATTATGATCTCCTTTTAATGTAAAACAAACATTGTTTAACCGAATTGGCGCCAGAAGTTCAAAAGATTCTTCTTCAATAAGAGCATTTCCGAAGTTCAGAGCCAGTGAAATGTTATTTTCAACTATATCCCGGAAACCTTCTTTTCCGTATGCCAATAATGAAAACCAGACAGGCAAAGCTCTTAAACGTCTTGAGTTTTCAGGTACTACATTAAAGTAATTAAAATTCTCTAATGGATTTCCTAAATAAGGTGCATTTGAGTTCTGAAAAGTTTCAATCTGTAAAGCTGTATGCTGTTCTTTTATCAGATAAAAAGCACTTTCATAGGGTACATTCAGCCATTTATGACAATCAATTGTAATACTGTCTGCTCCTTCCCACCCTTTTACAAAATGTTTGTATTTGTCTGAAACAGCAGCGAAACCTCCAAAAGCAGCATCAATATGCCACCAGAAACTGTATATTTCTTTTAGTTTTAGAATTGCTTCAAAATCATCAAAATCGGCAGTATTGACTGTTGCTGCACTTGAAATTAAAATAAATGGTTTACCATTTAGATTTTTAATATTTTTCTCTAAATCTACTATATCAATTCCTTCACGATTTCCTTCAATGGTTTGAATTGGGGTATAATTCTGGCTTCCAATTCCTAACATTGATAATGTTTTTATGGAAGAAGAATGCGGGGTAGCCGAAAAAATATTTATGGTTTCTGAAATTCCATTTTTAGCAAAATCTTTCCCGGATTGTTTTCCAAACCATTGTCTGGCAACCCCAAGACAGGTAAAATTTGACATCGTTGCACCGGTCACAAATCCTCCTAAAAATGATTTTGGCAGCTCTAATAATTGCAAAAGCAGATTAATTGTTTCAAATTCTATCAATGCCGATACACCGCCCTGCGCTTTTACAGCTTGTGTGTTTTGGTCGTAAACTGAAGTCAGCCAGTCCCCAACAATAGATGCAGGGGTTGAACCTCCTGTAACAAAACCCCAATATCTGGGTCCGGAAGAAGCCACCATTAATGGTGCTAATCTTTCATTAAACTCTTCTAAAGCTGCCAGCGATCCCAAACCTAATTCGTTTAATTCTCTGCTGTGATCGATTGAATTTTTGTTAGAAGTTGGAATATTTTCGAGATCATTCAAAAAATCGATTCCTTGCTTTTTTGTTTTTTCTAAAATGTTTTCAAAATTATTCAAATCGTGTTGAAGTACTGAATTCACTATATAAATTTTAAAAAGTTTGACGTATTAAAACGGTAATAAACAGAATTAATTATTACCATTATTGAAGCTGATAAAAACTTACTTCTCTAAAACAATTGTTGTAAAAGTCCGGTCAACAAGCTCTCCTGTTTTGCTTTTTACCTTTTCTGTCTGGCTTTCAGTGTAAACAACTCTAAAATCTGTTTTTTCAATTAGTTTTAACACTTTTCCTGTACCATAAAGTTCGAATTCAAATTGAGTAAACGGAAGAGTCTTCATAAAACTTTCCTCTGCAAAAGTCAGACAGAAATTGCCATTTGGTTTTAAAACCCTGTAAATTTCTGAGAGTAGTTTTTGAGGATTCTGCCAAAAATAAATGGTATTTACAGTAAATATTTTATCGAAAGATGCTGCTTCAAACGGAATGATATTTCCATCATAAACCGAAAAGAAAGCTTGTTTTTGAGAAACAAAGTTTCTGTTCATCTGGCGTGCTTCCTGAAACATTAGTTCTGACATTTCAAGACCGTAATATTTTAGATTTTTGGCTTGTTCGAAAAGAAATTCAACATGGCCTGCGTTTCCATGGCCTAATTCAAGAATTTTATTTTCTGCCGAGATATTCAGGTTTTGAATTGAGTGGCGTGTCATATTGATGTTGGTTTCATGCATCATATTGGCCATTTCGATTCCTTTTTCTCCTGTTGGATGTTTCAACTGGGATGCTATTGCCTGTAGTTCTTCTTTTTCCATAATTTTTTAATATTACAAATTGAAATTAAAACTCCTAATGCCCTAGCCCAGATAGGAACGGCATCCTTTTGTGGTGGGGTTCACCACAAAAGATACAGTGGAGAGCTGGAAATAGCTCCTGAAACTTTTTATTCTTTTGCCAGAAAAGTAACTTTAAAAAACCTGACTGGCAATCTGACGGATATTCTCAGATTTACCCATTGAATAATAATGTAAAAACGGAACTCCGGCTGCTTTTAATTCTTTTGACTGCTGAATCGCCCATTCGATTCCGACCTGTTTGATTTCAGCGTTGTTTTTGCATTTGTCCACTTCGTGAATCAAATCTTCAGGTAAATCGATGCGGAAAATCTGTGGCAGGATCTGCATGTGTTTTTGAACTGCAATTGGTTTAATTCCAGGAATAATTGGCACTGTAATACCCATTTCTCTTGCTTTTTCTACGAATGCAAAATATTTAGCATTGTCGAAAAACATTTGCGTTACCACATAATCTGCTCCTGCATCTACTTTTTCTTTTAATCTTCGCAAATCAGACTGCAAAGAAGGCGACTCTAAATGTTTCTCCGGATAACCTGCAACACCAATACAAAAATCGGCTCTATTGTCGATATCCATCACTTCATGAAGATATTTTCCACAATTTAAATCGTTAATTTGTCTAACCAAATCTACAGCATAATGATTACCTCCATCTTTAGGAACGAAAGACTGTTCGTGTTTCATTGCGTCACCGCGAAGTGCCATAACATTATTGATTCCCAGATAATGACAATCCACTAACATATATTCAGTTTCTTCCTGTGTGAATCCGCCGCAAAGCAAATGAGGCACTGTATCAACGTTGTATTTGTGTTTTATAGAAGCGCAGATTCCAAGCGTTCCCGGACGCATACGAGTTAACTTTTTATCTAAAAGTCCGTTACCTTTATCAATGTAAATATACTCTTCGCGAGATGTCGTTACATCAATAAATGGCGGTTTGAACTCCATTAACGGATCAATGTTATCGTACAATTCCTGAATGCTTTTCCCCTTTTGAGGCGGAATAATTTCAAATGAGAATAATGTTTTTCCTTTGGCGTTTTCTATATGTTCTGTTACTTTCATCTTAAGTCTTAAAGTTGTAAAGTCCAAAGTCCAAAGTCTTTCCTTTCGGACTTTATGACTTTTGACTTTATGACTATTTTTAATCTGCTATATTAGGGTTTAACCATTTCATTGCGTAATCGAGCGGTACATTTCGGCGTTTGGCGTAATCTGTAACCTGATCTTCCTTTATTTTTCCGAGTCCGAAATATTTACTTTTCGGATTTCCGAAGTAATATCCTGAAACCGATGAAGCCGGCCACATTGCCATACTTTCTGTCAATGTAACTCCAATTTGTTTTTCAACATCAAGAAGCTTCCAGATCGTAGGTTTCTCCAGGTGATCCGGACAAGCTGGATAACCCGGAGCAGGACGTATTCCTTTATAATTCTCTTTAATCAATTCTTCGTTGGTTAAAGATTCTTCTGAGTCGTAACCCCAGAAATCTTTACGGACTCTCTCGTGAAGATATTCGGCGAAAGCCTCAGCAAAACGATCGGCAAGTGCCTTAACCATAATCGAATTATAATCGTCAAGGTTTTTCTCGTATTCTGCCGCCCACTCGTCTACGCCAAAACCGGTTGTTACACAGAAAGCTCCCATGTAATCATCAATACCGCTTTCTTTTGGCAAAATAAAATCAGCCAGAGCTATATTTGGTGCTCCTTTCGTCTTTTGTGACTGCACTCTCAAAGTCAAAAACTTCTCTAAAACTTTTCCGTTTTCATCACGCAATTCGATATCGTCGTCGTCAACCTGATTACACGGAAAAATTCCAAAAACACCTTTTGCTTTTAGTTTTTTCTCTTCCAAAATCACTTTCAGCATTGCCTGGGCATCTTTAAAAACAGAAGTTGCCTGCTCACCCACAACCTCATCCGTTAAAATCGCCGGATATTTTCCATGCAATTCCCAAGTCTGAAAAAATGGAGTCCAGTCGATATACGGAACTAAAACATCCAATTCTATTTCGATAGTTTGAGCGCCAATTTTCTTTGGTTTAGTCGGAGTATATTCAGACCAATCCAACTGCAATTTGTTTTTACGGGCATCTTCAATCGTCAGGAAGTTTTTATCTCTGGAACGATTTAAGAATGTTTCTCTAAAAGCATCATATTCTGCTCGAATATCCGCTGCGTATATTTTTCGGTTATGATCTAACAGATTTCCTGCAACGGTAACAGCCCTCGAAGCATCGTTTACGTGAATTACAGTTTCTCTGTATTGAGGTGCAATTTTCACGGCTGTATGTGCGCGCGAAGTCGTTGCCCCGCCAATCATAATCGGGATTTTAATATCTTGTTTGTCTAATTCTTTCGCTAAATACACCATTTCGTCAAGCGAAGGGGTAATCAGTCCGCTTAAACCGATAATGTCTACTTCGTGTTCGATCGCCGCTGCAATGATTTTCTCCGGAGGAACCATTACACCTAAATCTACAATCTCGTAATTGTTACAGGCTAAAACAACCGAAACGATGTTTTTACCAATATCGTGAACGTCGCCTTTTACAGTGGCCATCAGGATTTTTCCGTTTCCTTGTTTGTCACCGGCTTGTTTACTTGCTTCAATAAACGGCAATAAATACGCCACTGCTTTTTTCATTACACGAGCCGATTTAACTACCTGAGGAAGAAACATTTTCCCGCTTCCGAATAAATCTCCTACGACATTCATTCCGGCCATCAAATTGATTTCGATAACTTCAATTGGTTTTGTAGCTGCCAAACGTGCTTCTTCTACATCTTCTTCAATAAAAGCATCAATTCCTTTTACCAATGAATGTGTAATACGATCCTGAACCGATCCTAAACGCCATTCCTGAACGGCTTTTTCGTCACTTTTTACTTCGCCTTTTACATTTTCCGCAAAATCTAAAAGTCGTTCTGTAGCATCGTCACGTCTATCCAGAATTACGTCTTCAACGTGTTCTAATAAGTCTTTTGGAATATCATCGTAAATCGTCAACATCTCCGGATTTACGATTCCCATCGTCATTCCTTCTTTAATGGCGTGGTATAAAAACACTGAGTGCATCGCTTCACGAACGACGTCGTTTCCTCTAAACGAGAACGAAACGTTACTCACACCTCCGCTAATATGTGCGTGCGGCAAGTTCTCGCGAACCCATTTTGTTCCCCTGAAAAAGTCCAAAGCGTTTAAACGGTGCTCTTCCATTCCGGTTGCAACCGGGAAAATATTCAAATCGAAAATAATATCCTGTGGAGGAAAACCTACTTTGTTTACCAAAATATCATACGAACGCTGGCAAATCTCTACTCTTCGATCGTAATTATCCGCCTGACCTACTTCGTCAAAAGCCATAACAATCGCAGCCGCTCCGTAACGTTTGATTAATTTAGCATGATGAATAAAGGCCTCTTCTCCTTCTTTTAACGAAATTGAATTGACAACACTTTTTCCTTGTACTACTTTCAGACCCGCTTCGATGATTTCCCATTTCGAACTGTCGATCATAATCGGCACTCTCGAAATATCTGGTTCTGCAGCAATTAAGTTTAGGAATTTGGTCATAGCAGTTACACCATCCAACATTCCCTCATCCATATTAATATCGATAATCTGCGCTCCTCCTTCTACCTGCTGTCTTGCAATATCAAGTGCCTCGTCATACTTCTCTTCCTTGATTAATCGAAGGAATTTTCGCGAACCTGTTACATTCGTACGCTCCCCAACGTTTACAAAAACACTTTCGGGCGTAATAATCAACGGTTCTAATCCTGATAATACAAGGTCTCTTCTTTTTTCTGTCATTTTCTTTAAAGTTGCTAAGCTTCTGAGAGGCTTAGGTTCTAAGTTTTATTCTATATTTTTTAGGCTTTTAAACCTTTAATCTTTTTATTTTGGGCGTGCCCTCCGGTCGGGCTATCCATTACAAGTCCTCAACCAATTCCGTTATCACTGCATTGGTCTGCGGGCTTTTCACTGCTATCCCTCACGCAGACTTGGTTTCATAATAAATTATGTCCTTCCGATAATTTAAATTTTTAACCTACATTAAAAACCTTTAGTGCTTTTAAAAAATCCATTTGGTCCACGTTTTCTTTTTTTATCAATGTAAAATGAACAAATGAATTTTCACCTATAGAACCTCCAGAAAAACTTATATCACCAATTTCTAATACCTTGTCAATTTTTAAAAATAAAACACAATTTTCAATTGTCTTTCTTACGGTATTTTCATCTTTAAACGATGAATTTTTGAACCCTAAAATTCTTTCCGTCAAAATATTAAAATCGAAATAATGTAACTGAAATGTTTGACTCATAATTGACTAAAATAAATTATATTGATTCTCTACACTAAAACCGGCGCCACTCTCGGCTTATAATCCTTAGCAACTTCAGCCATTAATCGAATATGATCCGGAGTTGTTCCGCAACAACCGCCAATGATATTGATTAAATTATCTTCTAAATATTCTTTGATGAATGCCTGAGTCTGCTCCGGTGTTTCATCGTATTGTCCAAAAGCATTTGGCAATCCTGCATTTGGATGTGCTGAAACGTTGAATTGTGTATGTTGCGCTAATGTTTTTAAATATGGCTTCAACAAATCGGCTCCTAAAGCGCAGTTGAAACCAACACTCAATAACGGAATATGTGATACTGAAATCAAAAATGCCTCAACCGTTTGCCCGGAAAGTGTTCTTCCTGAAGCATCTGTAATCGTTCCTGAAACCATGATTGGAATATCGATATTGCGTTCTTCTTTTACTTCTTCAATTGCAAAAAGTGCTGCTTTTGCATTTAGTGTGTCGAAAATCGTTTCTACTAAAAGTAAATCGCAGCCTCCATCTAGTAAAGCCTCTACTTGTTCTTTGTATGCAATTCGTAAATCATCGAACGTTACGGCTCTGTAGCCCGGATCGTTTACGTCTGGTGACATACTAGCCGTACGGTTTGTCGGTCCGATTGAACCTGCTACAAAACGAGGTTTTTCCGGATTTTTGGCCGTGAATTCGTCAGCTACTTCTCGGGCTATTTTTGCCGATTCGTAGTTTAGTTCATAAACCAGATCTTCCATGAAATAATCGGCCATACCAATTGTCGTTCCTGAGAAAGTGTTGGTTTCTACGATATCTGCGCCTGCTTCGTAATATGCAGCGTGTACGTCACGAATGGCCTTTGGCTGTGTCAGGGATAATAGATCGTTGTTTCCTTTTAAAGGATGCGGGAAGTCTTTAAAACGTTCGCCACGAAAATCTTCTTCAGAGAAGTTATATCGTTGTAACATGGTTCCCATTGCTCCGTCGAGGATCAGGATTCTTTCTTTTATTGCTTGTTGTATTGTTGACATATTGTTTTGCCTTTTGCCACGAAGACGCTAAGACACTAAGCTTTTTTATATTTTCTCAAAGTAAACCTAACAGGTTTTAAAAACCTGTTAGGTTTGAACTTGAATGATTATTTTTAATTTGTTTCCAAAACTCACAATTGACGGCTCTTTAGCCCCGATGGGAGCAAATATCCTTTTATTCTGGGGTTCAGAATAAAAGATATTGCGGACAGCGGGAAACCATGATGGCAAAAAACACACCAATAATTCGCTCCTTTTACCAAATTGATTCAGTAAAATTATGTTGTAATGTTGTCAGGAAAAGTTTTGAGAAATACGCGATGTATTTTGCGTTATCTATCTTGAATGTCAAAGCATTAAGTAGAATGTAGCACCTTCTTTATGGCAAAGGGTTGCTAAGGTTTCATTGGGTCTTTCCCTCCGCCTTTCGTGATAACTTTCAATAAAATTAGGAACGGTGCAAAGGTACAAAATAGCCTTTCGACTTGCAAGTTTTTTTTACGATTCTAAAATGCTAAGGTTCTGTGGTTCTAAGATTAAATTTTCCGGAATAAAAAAAGCTCGAACTATAGTAGTTGAGCTTTTTTTATTCTAAATTTCTCGCTAATAAGCCTAAAGACTGACTCATTAATAAAATCAAAATGTGATTTGTTTAAAAACTTCTGTCCCATTTTAGAAATGTATCCATGACTTCCTGATGATCTGTTAATTCATTATCTGTCATTTTCATTTCACTGCCGACTTTGGAATTTTCTTCTAGTAGTTGTTCGTCATTGTTCATAATAGATAATTTGTTTAATACTTTCTTAAAGTTAATATTTTATATTGGTAATTCAAAATACTAAAATCAAAATTTCTCATCTGAAAAAAAATTAATACTGCAAATTTAACCCACTTCTTACAGACTAAGTTTAAATTAACATCAACAAAAAAGCCCAAACTAAAAAAGTTTGAGCTTTTGATATTAAAACCTTAACGCCTTATTTCATTAAAACTTCAGCATTAATGATTACACTATCGCTTTTACAACTGCTTTCGGCGCTTCTTTACGAGTTCCGTCAAAACCGTCTACACCCGAAACTGTAGTGTATTTTAAAACGTATTTTTTACCAGGGTTAACGATTTGGTAAGCTGCCTGACACATTAAAGTTGCTTCGTGGAAACCGCAAAGGATTAATTTTAACTTTCCAGGGTATGTATTCACGTCACCAATAGCAAAGATTCCCGGAATGTTGGTTTGGTAATCTAATGCATTGTTTACTTTAATTGCATTTTTCTCGATTTCTAATCCCCAGTCAGCAATTGGACCTAATTTTGGAGTCAATCCAAAAAGTGGAATGAAATAATCGGTTTCGATTTTACGGTGTGCTCCATTTTCTTCGATATCCAAAGATTCAACATGCTCGGCACCATTGATTCCAACTACTTCAGCAGGAGTAATTAATTTGATTTTACCGGCTGATTTTAATTCCTGTACTTTTTCCACAGAATCTAAAGCTCCTCTAAATTCATTTCTACGGTGAATTAAAGTTACTTCTGAAGCTACATTAGCAAGGAAAATACTCCAGTCTAATGCTGAATCTCCCCCTCCTGCAATAACAACTCTTTTATCTCTGAATTTCTCAGGATTTTTAATGAAATATTTTACTCCTTTATCTTCATAAAACTCGATATCTTCAATAAGAGGTTTTCTTGGTTCGAAACTTCCCAAACCTCCCGCAATGGCGATAACCGGTGCGTGGAATTTTTTCCCCTTGTTTGACGTTACAATAAAACTTCCGTCTTCTTGTTTTTCGATGGTTTCTGCACGCTCACCTAAAGTGAAACCTGGCTCAAACTGCTTAATCTGCTCCATTAAACCATCTACTAAATCGCCTGCCAAAACTTCCGGAAAACCAGGAATATCATAAATAGGCTTCTTTGGATACAACTCTGAAAGCTGTCCTCCAGGCTGAGGCAAAGCATCTAAAATATGGCATTTTAATTTTAATAATCCTGCCTCGAAAACGGCAAATAAACCTGTTGGTCCTGCTCCAATTATAAGTATATCTGTTTTAATCATTATGGTGTTGTTTATAATCATTCTTAATAATGCAAAGAAACGAATAATTTATTCTAATTTCAATGATTTTTATCATTCATTTCTTTGTGAAACTTTTACTCTTTATTTTTTTAACGAAGCTGTAATTTCGTCCATTTTTTTACATCGTGTTAAAACACGACGCTAAAATATGATCCGTTTCTCCGTAACTTGTATACTATTCTTTCTTTTTCAAAGAAGCTGTTATTTCATTCATCTTCTTCACTTTATCTTCAAAATCACCTTTTAAAGTTTTTCTGTATTCATTGAGATTCTCGACCATGTGATTGATATCTTCCGGAATTACTTCTTCAAAAAATTCTCTTAGCCTTTTGGCTGTTGTTGGAGATTTTCCGTTAGTCGAAATGGCAATTTTTACATTCCCTTTTGTTACGATTCCACCAAGATAATAATCACATAAATCAGGCGTATCAGCAATATTGCAAATTAAATAACGCTTTCTGGACAAATCGTATACTTTTTTATTTACTTCTAAATCATCGGTACACGCAATAACCATATGGCGCTTTTTGAGCATTTTTTTCTTAAACTTCGACTGCGTTAACGTAATCGAAGGATGTTTTTCTGCCAAAAGTTTAATTTCAAGATGAAAGTCTTTTGCAACTACCTCAACATTGGCATTCGGACTTGACTTTAATAAAAAAGAAAGCTTTTCTAATCCAACATTTCCTCCACCTACAATCAGCACATTTAGATTGTGAAGTTTTAAGAATACCGGATATAATTCGTTTTGTTCCATTTCAATTTTTTGTTTCGTCGAAAATACTAAAATCTGACGTTACAATTTTTATTTAATCATTGGATTAAAACCCAATGTTCTTTTTATTCATTATTTTATCAGGTTGAAACCCTACGCTACAATATGTTTCGTTCATACTGAACTTTACTGAACGATTTCATTTGACAGAAATTCTTCGTAAAATACTTTTAGCTTGTGACTTTCTTTTACAACTTCTCCCAAAACGATAATTGCCGGCGAACTTAAACTTTGTTGTTTTACTATTTCAACAATTGAATCTACTGTTCCTACGCCCGCTTTTTCTTCCGCTGTTGTTCCGTTTTGAATAATTGCTACGGGTAAATTGCCTTTGTTTTCCTGTTGAAATAATTCTACAATTTCTTTCAACTTGTGCATTCCCATTAAAATCACAACTGTTGCCGATGATTGTGCCGCCAAAGCTACATCTGCTGATAATTCCCTGTTAGATGTTGTGCCTGTAATCGCCCAAAAACTTTCTGAAACTCGTCTTTTTGTAATCGAAATTCCCTGACTTGCGGGAACCGCTACTACTGATGAAATCCCGGGAATTACAACTGTCTCGATTCCGAAACTTTCTGCAAATTCTATTTCTTCGCTTCCTCTTCCGAAAACAAATGGATCTCCGCCTTTTAATCTTACTACATTTCCGTACGTTAACGCATTATCAACAATCAGCTGATTGATCTGATCCTGCGTGTAACTGTGGTTTCCTTTTCGTTTTCCAACAAAAATCCGAATCGCATTTTCGGGTGCGTAATCTAATATTTCGTCATTAGCCAGTGCATCGTACAAAACCACATTTGCTTCAGCAAGTGCTTTTACCGCTTTTAGCGTAAGCAAATCCGGATCTCCGGGACCTGCACCTACTAAAGTTACTTTGGGTTTTACTGTATTAAGCATTTTCTAATTCTTGTGCCCTGTATTTTTCAATGATCGCGAAAAATGCAATTCCTTCTTCAATATATTGTTTTGCAAAAGCTTCAGTTGGCTCATTTTTATTGATTTGGTAAACCAATTCATTAAATGTTGTTGGCAATCCAATTTTTGCGCTTTCAACAAAAACGGTATCAAATAAGTCTACAATTCCTGCATGGTTGTTTGTTTTTTGGTTTTCTGAAAGCAATAATGCTTTTGCACCGTTTACAAATCCTGCATAAGCGTGATAGATTGCATCAGCCCATTTTCCTTCGTCGAAAGATTCCTGTGCGAAAGTCAATTTGTCTTTTGCTTCTAACAACAAAGTTGCCACCAAATCAATTACCACACCTGCACATTCTCCAACTCCAACTGCTTTTACATAATTGTCTGCATTACCCCAGTCAATAAAATCAGCTTCCGTAAGATTTGTTACATCTGCGAAAGGTTTTAAAATTTCGTAGAAATATTTCTCTCCCTTAGCGTCATAATAATTAAGGAATTTTTCGCCGTTTCCGTTAGCATCAAAATCATTTAAGATGGTACGCAATGCATCCGGTCCTCTACGGCTTGGAATTTTAATTACTTTATCAGCAAAACGACCTTCTCCGTTTCCTAATCTTCCTCCGCCTAATAATACCTGCAATGCCGGAGCTACCAATTTACCTGAATTGATAGACATTCCCTGAAAACCAATTGCCGACATATTATGCTGTCCGCAGGCATTCATACAACCTGAAATTTTAATTTCAATTTCCTGGTTGTTGCTATATTGAGGATATTCTGCTTTGATTACTTTTTCTAATTCATCTGCAATTCCGGTACTGCTTGCAATCCCCAAATTACAAGTATCAGTACCAGGGCACGCAGTAATATCACCAATCGTATTGTAACCTAAAGCTACCATATCTAATTTGGCTAATTCCTGATAAAAGAAAGGTAAATTCTCTTCTTTTATATGACGGATTACAATATTCTGACGCAATGAAAAACGTAATTCATTCGCTCCGTAATTCTTAATTAAGTCTGCTAACAATCTCGCTTTATCAATATAAAAATCTCCTAATAAAACTTTGATTCCGATTGCGTAATAACCTGCTTGTTTCTGAGCAATTACATTTGATGCTTTCCATGCTTCATAAGCTGCTGTGTCATCAATAGTAACTTGCGGTACTGCTAATAATGGCTCCGGAATTGGTCCGTCAAATGCAGTAGTATCAATTTCATAAGTTTCGAAAGCGATTGCTTTTTTCTCTTTTTCAACTAAATCCAGGAAAACATCTTTCCCTATTTCTTTGATTAAGAATTTCATACGTGCTTTCATTCTTTTTGCACGTTCACCGTACCGGTCAAAAATTCTGATGATTCCTTCTGCCGTTGGAATGATTTGGTTAACCGGAATAAATTCTGAAAGTAATTCGGCGTGAGAAGGCTGAGATCCTAAGCCTCCTCCAAAAACTACTTTAAATCCACGTTGGCCATCTTTGATTTTTGGAATAAATCCTAAATCGTGTAAATAACTTAACGCAGTATCTTCATCAGATGATGAGAACGAAATTTTGAATTTACGTCCCATTTCCTGACAGATAGGATTTCTTAATAAATATTGAAACATCCCGTGTGCATAAGGCGTAACATCAAACGGTTCGTTTACATCTATTCCTGCTAATTCACTTCCTGTAATATTACGAACTGTATTTCCACAGGCTTCTCTTAAAGTAATATCGTCTTTAGCTAAATCAGCCCAAAGTTCCGGAGTTCTGTCCAAGCTTACATAGTGAATCTGAATATCCTGACGCGTAGTAATATGCAAACGTCCTGTAGAATATTCTTCAGAAACATTAGTTATCCTTTTTAACTGCTCGCTGGTTACTTTACCATATGGCAATTTAATACGGATCATCTGTACACCTTCCTGACGCTGACCGTAGATTCCACGTGCGAGACGAAGACTACGAAAGCGTTCATCATCAATTTTTCCTCCACGGAATAAGTGAATCTTTTTCTCTAAATCGATAATCTCTTTCTGAACTATCGGATTTTCTATTTCTGTTCTAAAACTTTCCATTTTATTTTTAGTTTTTGGTTGTCGGTTGTTGGTTGTTGGCAATAAATACCAAACTAAAAACCATCAACAATCAACTATTTCATATTTATTTTATGGAGGTTGATCGAAGAATAACCATCAACCATAAACTATCAACTATTTTATAAACCCTACTCCTGCTGTTGTATTGGTTACGGCATCAATTAAAATAAAAGCTCCGTTTGACTTATTCTCATTATAAGAATCAAAATACAATGCTTTACTTAATTTGATATTGACTTCTCCAATTTCATTGATTGCCAATTGTGAAGCCGGAGTAGTTCCTGAATAATCAGTAGCAATAGTATTTTTAACACTTTCAATTTTTGCTAAAACTCTGTTTGTATTGTGTTGTACAAAATATTTAGTTCCGGGAACCAATTTTTTGCTGTCCATCCAACAAATAGTCGTTTCAATATCTTTTTCAATTTTTGGAAGTTCAGATGATTTTACAATCATATCCCCTCTTGTTACATTGATATCATTTTCTAATTCGATTGTAATTGAAGAACCTGCAACAGCCTCATCAAATTGTTTGTCGAAAAAGTGAATATTAGTCACTTTTGATTCTGTTAAAGAAGGCAAAACCGTAACGGCATCTCCTACTTTAATTGAGTTTCCGTATAATTTTCCTGCGTATCCTCTGAAATCATGGTATTCTTCTGTTTTAGGACGGATCACAGTCTGAACCGGAAAACGTGCTTTTCCACTTTCAAAAACATCTGAAGAGTGTAATCCTTCTAAATGCTCTAAAATAGTCTGTCCTTGGTACCAAGGCATTCCGTCTAATTTGTCCACAACATTATCTCCTGTCAAAGCACTTAACGGAATGTAGCTTACATTTTGTTCTTTGAAAGTACTTTTTGCATTTAATGCCTGGAAATCAGCTTTGATTTTATTGAAAACTTCTTCTGAATAATCAACTAAATCCATTTTATTAATCGCTACAATTACTTCCTTTACTCTCAATAAATTATTGATGAAAAAGTGGCGGTATGTTTGCTCGATAACTCCTTTTCTGGCATCAATTAAAATGATTGAAACCTGAGAAGTTGAAGCTCCTGTAACCATGTTTCTTGTATATTCTACGTGACCCGGAGTATCGGCAATGATGTAACTTTTCTTTGCAGTCGAAAAATAAATGTGAGCAACATCAATTGTGATTCCCTGCTCTCTTTCTGCTACTAATCCGTCAGTTGCCAAAGAAAAATCTAAATAATCGTATCCTTTTTGTTTACTGCTTTTTTCGATTGCTTCGATTTTATCTGTAGTCAATGATTTTGTATCGTACAATAATCTTCCTATCAAAGTACTTTTTCCGTCATCTACACTTCCTGCTGTTGCTATTTTTAAAACGTCCATTCTGTATTATTTTGTTTCAAGTTTTAAAAGTTTCAGGTTTCAAGTTTTTGACCTTACTTCTAAATCTTTTGTTTTTTGAATCTTTGAATTTTACTTTTTGCTGTTAACTTCTAACATCTAACTTCTTACCAAAAAATTAAAAATATCCTTGTTGTTTTCTTTTCTCCATTGCTGCTTCAGAACGTTTGTCATCGATTCTGGCTCCTCTTTCTGAAATAGTAGACTCTCTGATTTCACCTACTACTTCTGCAATAGTTGCTGCATAAGACTCAACAGCTGCTGTACAGCTCATATCCCCAACGGTTCTGAAACGAACGATTCTTTCTTCAATTTGCTCGTCTTCTTCCTGATATACAAAAGGAGAATGTGACCAGATTAAACCGTCTCTCAAAAAAACTTTTCTTTTATGTGAAAAATAGATTGACGGGATTTCGATATGCTCTTTTTCGATATAGCTCCAAACGTCTAATTCTGTCCAGTTTGAAATTGGGAAAACACGAACATTTTGACCGTTTTCAATTTTTCCATTCAAAATATCAAATAACTCAGGTCTTTGATTTTTTTCATCCCATTGTCCGAAATCATCACGAACTGAGAAAATACGCTCTTTAGCCCTTGCTTTTTCTTCATCACGACGTGCACCACCAATACAGGCATCAAATTTGAATTCTTCAATTGCATCCAAAAGCGTAGTCGTTTGCAAACTATTTCTACTAGAATATTTTCCGGTTTCTTCAACCACTTTTCCTTCATCAATAGCATCCTGAACATTACGAACGATCAACTCTAAACCTAATTCTTCTACCAATTTATCTCTGAAAGCAATGGTTTCAGGGAAATTGTGTCCCGTATCAACGTGTAATAAAGGAAACGGAATCTTAGCAGGAAAAAATGCTTTTTGCGCCAAACGCACTAATGTAATAGAATCTTTTCCACCTGAGAAAAGTAAAACCGGTTTGTCAAACTGAGAAACAACTTCTCTGAAAATGTATATCGCTTCGCTCTCTAAAGCGTTTGTTTTTAACACTGAACTCATTTTTGATATTTTATTTGATATTTTAAAACCTGTAAAAACAGGGTAACTTTAATTTTTTGACTGAAATCCATTGCTACAATACAAATCGTTTCTCTTTCATCGGGTTAAAACCTACGGAACTTGAAAACTATTGTTTTAATGCCAAGGACTTTGAACTAAGTACTTTATTCTTTTTTCGCACTATGCAAACCACATTCTTTATGGCTTGACTCCCAATACCACCTTCCGGCTCTGATATCTTCTCCGGGAAAAATGGCTCTTGTACAAGGTGCACAACCAATACTTACAAAACCTTTTTTGTGTAATGCATTTTGAGGTACATTGTTCTCCTTCAAATAATCTTCAACTTCCTGTAAGGTCCATTTTAATAACGGATTGAATTTGATGATGTTAAAACCTCCGTCATATTCAAACAAACTTAAATCTTGTCTGTTCTCTGATTGTTCTGCTCTTAAACCTGTAATCCAGACTGCATTTCCCGCCAAAGCTTTTCGCAACGGAACTACTTTTCGAATAAAACAGCATTCTTTTCTGTTTTCAACCGAATCGTAAAAGCTGTTTGGACCTTTTGTTTTTAGCAAATTCTCAACCGATGCAGCCTCTGGAAAAAACACTTCAATCGGTCTTTTGTATTTCTTTAATGTTTTATGAAAAACATCGTAAGTTTCCTGAAACAATCTTCCGGTGTCTAAAGTAAACACCGTAATATCTGTGTTACTTTTTGCAATAAAATCAGTAATTACCTGATCTTCCTGACCGAAAGAAGTGGAGAAAATCACTTTTCCCGGAAACTCGTTTGCTAAAAAAACTAAGGTTTCATCAAGTGAAAAATCTTTAGTTTTTTCTAATAATTCTTGTACAATACTCGCACTCATAATCTCTCCCTCCTAAAATTATCTTTACAATAATTTAGATAATGTTTTTAAACTCAATAATATAATTAGAACCCCAACCGCAACCATCATTGGTTTTCTTTTGATTTTATTTACCAGATAAGCTGCTAGTGGTGCTGAAAGAACGCCTCCTAAAATCAACCCAATGATTACCTGCCAGCCGTGGATTCCTCCAAAAAGCATAAAGGTGATACCACTTGCAAATGAAATCGCAAACTCCGCTGCGTTTACAGAACCAATCGTGTATCTCGGATTTCTTCCTCTTCCTAATAATGTAGAAGTTACAATTGGTCCCCAGCCTCCTCCTCCAACAGAATCCATAAAACCTCCAAAAACAGCTAAAGCGCTTAATTTTTTAGTTTTCTTTTTTACAATATTCTTTTTTAATGCCTTTCTGATAATAATAATCGCCAAAACAATCATATAAACCGCTATAAACGGTTTAATAATATCACCGTCAATAACATCAGATAATAAATAAGCTCCTGTAATGGAACCTAATACTCCCGGAATCAATAGATGTTTTACCAGTTTTTTGTTAATGTTTCCAAACTTATGATGTGATATTGCAGATGCTCCCGTTGTAAACATTTCAGCTACGTGAACTCCCGTACTACTAACTACCGGAGGAACTCCATATGCCAGTAAAAATGAAGTTGAAGTCGCTCCATACCCCATTCCTAAAGTACCGTCTACCAATTGTGCAAAAACACCAATACCAAAAAAAACCAAAAACTCCTGATTAAAACCTCCTATAAATCCTTCCCACGAAAACTCTGCATGATGATTATAAATCAGTGTACTTAGCAAACCTACCAGCAAAACAACCGGTATCCCTATCCATAATTTACTTTTTATTGACGCATAAAATGTAGCATCAACATTATTAATCTTTAACTCTTTCTCCATAATTACTGGGGTTTCTTGCTAAAATCCATTACCCTATCGGGTTAGTAGATTGAAAAGCAAAATTACTACTTATTTCTAAATATCAAAACAATTTTTTAACTTTTTATACTTCTAAACTTCTAAAAATCAATTTTTAAGAAAACTTTAAAAGATTTATAAATAAATTCAATAAACCTAAAATCATATTCCACTGTATTTAAGATACATACACTTAAAATTATTTTAATTTCAAAGATACACTTTTAAAGCCTACCATTTCCATAGGATAATTATAAAATTGTTTCTATTTTTGCGCCAAACTTTTATTTATGGATTTTCAAATAGGCTTAGTTATTGCGGGTTTAGTTGTTGGTTTTATAGTAGGACTGACAGGAGTTGGTGGCGGTTCATTAATGACCCCCATTTTATTATATTTTGGTATTCCGCCAACAAAAGCCGTAGGTACGGATTTATTATATGCCGCTTTTACCAAGATGGGAGGTGTGTTTGTACACCATAAAAAAAGTAATGTAAACTGGTCTATTACAGGCTGGTTAACCTTGGGCAGTGTTCCGGCAGCTATGGCAACTTTATGGATACTGAACAGTATCAAAACAGATATTGAAACGGTAAATCAGGTTATCAAGCAAAGCTTAGGCTGGGCATTACTTTTTACCTCTGTAGCAATTATATTTAAACAAAAGATATTAAAATTTTCCCAGAAACACGCCGGGGATAAATTTCACAGCGAAAGTACAACTCAAAATATGCTAACTATAGGAATTGGCGTTTTATTAGGTGCCACGGTAACTTTGACCTCTATTGGAGCAGGTGCATTGGGAACAGTTACGTTATTCTTTCTGTATCCTTTATTACCAACGCCACGTCTAGTGGGAACTGAAATCGCACATGCTGTTCCCTTAACATTAGTTGCAGGAGTTGGACATGCCTCAATGGGAAATCTGGATTTGATATTATTGGGACAATTATTATTAGGATCCCTTCCGGGAATTTTCATAGGAAGTATGCTGAGCGGAAAAGTTCCCGATCAGTTTCTTAGAAATGCAATCGCAATAATGCTTTTCTTAGCGGGATATAAATTAATTTTTTAGATAAAAAAACTCATAAAAAAGACCGTTTCAAATCACGAAACGGCCTTTTTTTTTATTTTTGATGGATAGAATTCAATTAAAAAGCTATATCAGCCAAAGAATTACTTTCCAGTATTTTAAGCGTGTTATCACGAACTTCTGTCATTAAACGTCTCGCTGCACAAGTTGATTCATCATCACAATCATCACATTTTTCATAAAAATTATGGCTTGCACAAGGCAGTAGCGCTATCGGCCCTTCCAGAATACGATAGACTTTTGCCATGCTGATATCTTTTGGCTCCTTAATTAGGTAATACCCTCCGCCTTTTCCTTTTTTGGCTCCAAGAAAACCAGAATTTCTTAACAGTAATAAAATACTTTCCAGGAATTTTATCGAAATATGTTCATTTTTAGCAATCTCAGCAATTTGAACAGGTTCATTGTTTTCACGTCTGGCCAAATAAGTCAAAGCTTTAATTCCGTATTTTGTTTTCTTTGAAAGCATTTTTATGGTTTATGTTGTAAACTGCTTATTAATTTTAGTGATTACTAAAAAAACATGTTTACTGTTTTATGCTGCAAAAATAAGCTTTTTAAATGAGAAAAAAGGAGCTTAACTGTTAAATACTACTATCCCTATCAAATTACTTCATTACTTCCAATTAAATTGAATTCATGAAATAATTTTACTTCATTTTCTAAATCTTTTTTATTTACAACATAGGTATGAGAAATTGAGTCATGCCAGCCCCTGCTTCCTAAAAAAGAAAAACCGTCAAAAGGTATTAATCGGCATAATGTTCTTTTTAAAATAACTCCAAAGGAAGGTTTTTCTCCATTTTCATCCACCACAATGGTTCCCGTAATTAATTTTCCCAAGGATCTCCCAAAAATACTCTCTGTAAATGAATAATAAAAAATAGAAGTTACTCCGAAAATCAATTGTCCTTCCCAATCACTTAAATTTCCCATCCAGTATAACAATTCATTGAAATCTAAAAAACTTGCCACTACAGCAGTAACAAAAGACAAGGCGAAGATTAGTGCAATGATGGCAACAATATCTAAAATATAGTTTAGAAAACGGCTTCCGGTGGAAGCTAATAATTTATCATCTAGAATGTAAGTAGAGTTACTCATAAAATTGGCTGTTTATTAATTTGTTAGTCTAAAACAAAAATATACTTTTTGGGGAAACAAACAATAAAAGCAAATGACGTTTTTAACAGTAAAAGTTACTATTAAAAACGTCATTAATACAAATAAAAATATTGAAAATTAAATCAATATCAGAAATTCAAAATTACGAGAGCGCCTGCTCCAAATCAGCAATTACATCTTTTACTGTTTCCAAACCAACAGAAACACGTACTAAACCTTCCGTAATTCCAACCGCTAATTTTTCTTCAACAGATAATTTACTGTGCGTTGTTGATGCCGGATGCGTTACAATCGTTTTAACGTCGCCGATATTAGCTGAAAGGGAACATAATTTTATCTTGTCTAAGAATTTACGTCCCGCTTCGATTCCGCCCTTGATTTCAAATGCAATAATGTTACCGCCTGAAAGCATTTGTTTTTTAGCAATTTCATATTTCGGATGTGATTTTAAGAAAGGATATTTCACACTGTTTACATTAGGGTGACTTTCTAAAAATTCAGCAACTTTCAAGGCATTTTCGCAATGTCTGTCTACACGAACAGCCAAAGTCTCTAAACTTTTTGACAAAACCCATGCGTTAAACGGCGACATTGCCGGTCCTGTATTTCTTGAAAACAAGTATATTTTACGAATTAACTCCGCATCCCCAACTGCAACTCCACCTAAAACACGTCCCTGACCATCCATTAATTTTGTAGCAGAATGAACAACTATATGCGCTCCGTATTTAATTGGCTGTTGAATATATGGCGTAGCAAAACAATTGTCAATTATTAAAATCAAATTGTGTTTTTTGGCTATTTGTCCTAACAACTCCAAATCAATTACATCGACACCCGGATTTGTAGGCGTTTCAGCGTATAAAATTTTAGTGTTTGGTTTAATAAAGCCTTCAATAGTTTCCGGTTTATTAATATCAAAATAAGTCGTTTCAATATTCCATTTTGGAAAATATGTCATGAACAACGCATGAGTTGAACCAAAAACGCTTCCAGCAGAAACAATATGATCCCCAGCATCCAGCAAAGCCGCAAAAGTCGAATAAATAGCTGCCATACCGGTTGCAAAAGCATAACCAGCCTCAGCACCTTCCATAGCGCAAACCTTATCTACAAACTCTGTTGTGTTTGGATTACTGAAACGGGAATAAATATTACGCACTTTTTCTTCAGTGAAAGACGCTCTCATATCCTCTGCATCTTCAAATACAAAACTTGAAGATAAATATAAAGGTGTAGAATGTTCCTGAAATTGTGATTTCTCTAAATGTGTTCTAATGGCTTGAGTTTCAAAACCAAATTCTTGTTCGCTCATTTTGTTTTTTGTTTAACACGAATTGCACTAATTCGTTTTTTTATAATTTCACAAAGACTCGCAAAAAGACTCAGAGATTCACTAAGAAATATGTTGCGAATTTTTTATTTTTAAATAATCAGTCTGAGAAATTATCTCATTCTCTAATTGACTAATCTTCTAATTATTCTATTTTGCTAATTCTACTCCGTTCAAAACAACTTTGTAATGTATTGTTGCTGTTGGTTCAACTGTTTTAGAAACCGAGCAGTATTTTTCGAAAGATAATTGTGCTGCTTTTGCGGCCTTATCTTCTTTAATGTTTCCCTCCAAAGAAAAAACTACATAAATATCTTTAAATGGCTTGGCTTCCCCAACCTGTACACGCTCGCCTTCAACCTCTGCTTTAAAAGAAGTAATTTCCTGACGTTGTTTTTTAAGGATTGAGATCATGTCGATTCCACTACAGCCTGCTACTCCCATTAAAACCAATTCCATTGGACTTGGTCCCATATCATTACCACCAAATTCTGGTCTGGCATCAACATTTACTATATGTCCACGTTCATTTTTTAATTGAAAATGGAAGTTTTCGTTTACTCTGTCTAATGTTATTTTCATTGTGTTGTTGTTTTTTGTTTTTTGCTTGAATTCTGACTTACTTATAAAAAATTCTTATCCTTTATCCGATAATCTCAAAATATCTCCAAAAACGCCTCTTGCTGTAACTGCAGAACCTGCACCGGCTCCCTGAATTACAATTGGTCGGTCTCCATAAGATTCTGTATAAATTTCGAAGAAAGAATCAGAGCCTTTTAATCCTCCAAGAGCCGTATCTGATGGGACTGAAACTAGTTTTACTTCCAGATTTCCTTTGTCATTCTGCAAATCTCCGGACAATTCACCAATGTATCTCAAAACATGATTTGGTTTTTGGTCGGCTTTTATTTTGTCGTAAATTGGGTCAAATTCTTTTAATTTGGTTAAGAAATCGGCAACATTTCCTTCGCGTAAATGTTCCGGAATCAAATTCTGAATAGAGATTTCTTCAAATTCATTTTGCAAATCTAATTCTCTTGCCAGAATCAATAATTTTCTTCCCACATCATTTCCGCATAAATCCTCACGCGGGTCAGGTTCTGTATAACCATTGTCGATTGCTTCTTTTAAAATTTCACTAAACGGAGCGTCTTTAGCAGAGAAATTATTGAACAGATAGCTTAATGTTCCTGAGAATACCCCTTTTATTTTGGTAATATTTTCACCGGAAAGATGCAGTAATTTTATCGTATCAATTAACGGTAAACCTGCACCAACATTGGTTTCATATAAATAATTCTTTTGGTTTTCCGCCAGAACTTTTCTTAGTTCTTTATAAAAACCATAACTCAGTGTATTGGCAACTTTATTAGAAGAAATCAAATCGAAACTGCTTTCAGCGAGTTTTATATAGTTCTCAACAAACGCAGCACTTGCCGTATTGTCAATAGCAATTAAATTCTCTAAATGGTATTTATCTGCGTAATCGATAATATCCTGAATGGTATAGTCAAGTCCTTTTTTCTCAATTTCATTTTTCCAGTCAGAAGCTACACCGTTTTTATTTAAAACCAGTTTTTTAGAATTCGCAATAGCAAAAACATTTAGCTTGATGCCTTTGCGTTTTTCGATAGCATCTGCCGATTCTAAAATTTGATTAATCAAAGTTCCTCCTACTAATCCATGACCAAAAACTGCGATATTGATTTTCTTTGAAACCCCAAAAATTTCACCATGAATTACGTTTAAGGCTTTATTCAGCTCAGATTTTTTCACCACCAAACTCACGTTTTTACCCGTAACTGTGTTGTTAAACAAAATCGGAACAATCTTATTTTTGATTAAAGCTGTGTAAGGCTTATGAAAAGTGCTCAAATCCTGACCAATGATCGAAATTACCGAAACATTATCTGTAACTGTAATCTGGTTGACATCTTTCGAATAAAAATCATTTTCGAATTCTTTTTCTAATTCAACCATTGCTGTGGTCGCTTTATCTGTCGCCACAACCAGTCCGATTCCTCTTTCTGAAGATCCCTGCGAAATAATACTCACACTAATGTTGTTATCACCCATTACTTTAAAAATTCGGGCATCAACACCTGCTTTTCCAAGGAGTCCACGGCCTTCAAGATTTAAAAGGGAAACATTTTCAAGAACAGAAAGTGTTTTAATCCCTTCTTTTGAAGAATCTGAAGTGATTAAGGTTCCGCGATTTTCATGATTGAATGTATTTAGAATTCGAAGCGGAATATTTTTTTCCAACAAAGGAATAATCGTTTTGGCATGTAAAATCGTAGCTCCAAAATTCGCTAATTCATTTGCTTCGTTGAATGATAAGTATTCGATTTTTTTGGCATCAGCAACTAAATCCGGATTCGCCGTGTAGATTCCGTCAACGTGTGTAAAGTTTTGTAATTCTTCGGCATTTAAATAATTAGCAATTAACGAAGCTGTATAATTACTTCCGTTTCTCCCTAAAGTCGTGGTGTCATTGTTGTTATTTGAACCGATGAAACCAGTTATGATATTAACAGTCGAACCATTATGCTCTTTAAAATAATTCACAACATTTTTCTTAGAAAGCTGCTCTAAAGGCTGTGCATCGCCAAATTTAGAATCCGTTTTAAGCAGCTCTCTTGAATCAGTAAAATTAGCCGGAATGCCTTTCTCTATCAAAATAGCGGTTAATAATTTCGCCGAAAGCAATTCTCCTTTAGACAAAATCTGGTCTTTAATTTTATTGCTGTAATCACCAATTAAGCTTACTCCTTCGTAAAGTTTATCCAGAATAGTAAACTCTTCAGACAAATCAACCTGAGGATAATCTGAAATTTGATAAATTTTGAAATTTTCTAATAATCGTTTGTAATCCCCATTTTTGGCGGCAATTTTTAAAATATATTCTAATTCATCTGTAGCGTTTCCTCTTGCAGAAACTACTACCGCAATTTTTTCGCCCTGATTTACTTTTTCCTCAATAATTGAGACTACTTTATTAAGTCCTTCTCCGTTTGATAATGATTTACCTCCAAATTTTAATATTTTCATTGTATGTTTTTATTATTTTCTGCTAAAAAATAGCAGCAAGTAAATTATCTAATTGTTTGTACTCGATTAAAAAAGCGTCATGTCCGTGAACTGAATTTATTTCACTGTAAAAAACATTTTCTTTGAACTTTTTTAATTCATTATAAGTTTCCAGATTTTCTTTTGGTGTAAAAAACAAATCCGAATCGATTGCGATGATATGAATCGTTGCAGTTGTTTTAGAGAGCAGTGTTTCAAAATCTTCACTATTTCTGGTAATATCTATGGTTTTCAGCAATTGGTTCATCAATTTATAAGAAGATAGCTGATAACGTTTCTGTAATTTTTTACCGTGATGTGCCAGCCAGCTTTCTATATTAAAGATCAATAGATCCTGATTAATGGTTCGCTGAAATTTTTCTTTGAATGATTCCGGGGAGCGATAACACAGCATAGCATGAATTCGGGCATCTTCAATTGGCTTTGACGAATTGTTCAGGATTTGTTCCTGCAAAAAACAATTCGCAATCATCCAGTCTGTCGATTTCCAGTCTGTCGCAATCGGAATTAAATTTTTGGTGATATTCGGAGCCAATGCCAGCATTTCCCAGGCAATTCCGCCACCAACTGAACCTCCGATAATAGCGTACAACTCCTTGATTTGCAAAGTTTCAATTCCCTTCAAAAAGATTCGTGCGACATCCCTTGCAACGAAATCCTGATAATTTTCGATACTAAAAGAATCACTTCCGTTGCCCGGAACATTAAATGCCAGAACAGAGTATTTATTGGTATCAACTGTTTTTCCTTCACCAATTAAATCATTCCACCAGCCATTTTCTCCGGTAACCTGAGCATTTCCTGTTAAGGCATGATTAACCAAAACAATTGGGGCACTATGGAGCGGTAAGCCAAAAAGTGCAAAACTTAAGGGCAATAAATTATATAAGACACCACTTTCGGTAGTGAAATTTTGTAATATGATGGGGTTTGGTATACTTTCCAATTTCAAATCTTTTATTTTTTGATTTGTATATGGAAATATTAGAAAGAAAGTCTGGAACGACTGGAAACTCTTTTTGTTATCTTTCCACTTTGGGCGTGGTAGAATGCAGCACCTTCTTCGCTTTACCGAAGGGTTGCTAAGGATTCATCGGGTCTAATCCCTCGTCCTTTCTTTATAACATTTCAATACATTTCTGAACTTAACGGTGCAAATTAACTACTAATTTCTTAAACAAACAAATTTATCTGAACAGATTCTTTCGCTTATTCAATATATCACAATCAAAAACTATTATACGCAAAAAATTACCGAACAAAAATGCCCAGTAAAATTAAGCAGGTAAATTACCTATTTGAAGTGCTTTTTGATTTAGATAAAAAGCGTTTCATTTTCTTTAGAATACATTAAAAACAATAAAGAGTCAGGATTTTTCTTTTCTGTTTTAGTATCAGTTTCAGTAATTCCGAATCTTGGATGTATTAATTCATTTTTTGGCGGCGGACTGTTTCTTTTGGTCCTTATGTTTTTTAATGTAGAAAATGTTTTTGTCAAGTAGTTCAAAGTGCTCATGATATTTAGTGTTTAGTTTGTTTATTTGTATTGAATTATTTTTTCTCTCTTTTTATTTAAGTCCCTTAAAACAAAAAACCCTTTTGGATTCAGATGCCAAAAGGGTTTAAGTTGTTTTAACTTACTATACTTTTGGAATCAACAGACGCATACGCGAATAGATGCGACATTGAACATCTTGTTCATCTGTAGGGACTTATTCATCTGTGATTTATTTGTTATTTTAAAAATTTCTGGCATTTGTCGTATAATTAAAAAAGCCTCTCAAAATATTTTGGGAGGCTTTGCTATATTGATCTTGTTCTTACAATTTTCAAGCAATAGACACCCCAACGGTTTCTTTCGAAATGGCGCAAAACATTTTATAGGAATTAAACATATCTTCAGTAGTTTTTGGGTTTAACAAATATGCGAAAGTTTTTTTTATTTACCAAATATTTACGCACAAATTCAACAGAAAAACAATTTTTTAACTTTAAAATCATCTTACAAAAATTACATCGTTTGAAATCCACGTTAAAACTTACAAATTACTTCATTCGCTCATTAGCTTTCTCCATAAATCAGTCTTTCAAAGAACATTTTTACATGAATATCTTTCTAAATTATACTTAAAAATGTAATTCAAAAAAAAATCACCTTTGATAAATGAATACCAGAGGCAATTTTTCAAACAAAAAACAAAAAACTTTAATTTTTATTAAAGACTGTATTGTGCGATTTAGCAACACTTTCAAAAACAGTTTTCAAATCTCCAATTAAATCTTCTATATCTTCAATACCTACTGAAAGGCGGATTAAATCTTTCGAAACTCCTGTTTCCAGCTGCTCTTCATCTGTTAATTGTTGATGAGTAGTACTCGCAGGATGAATAATAAGTGATTTCGTGTCACCAATATTTGCCAGAAGGGAGAACAGTTTAGTTTCGTCAACAACTTGTTTCGCTGCTTCATAACCTCCCTGCAGACCAAAAGTAATGATCCCACTTTGGCCTTCAGGCAGATATTCCTGAGCTAAATCATAATACTTATTCGATTTTAATCCCGGATAATTTACCCAGACAACCTGATCCTGCTTCTCTAACCATTCAGCCAAAGCCAGCGCATTTTCGCTGTGTTTTTTAATTCGGATTGGCAAAGTTTCAAGTCCCTGAATAATCTGAAAAGCATTAAACGGACTCAAAGCTGATCCGAAGTCGCGTAATCCTTCAATTCTTGCTTTTGCGATAAAGGCTGCATTTCCCAGCGCTTCGTGATATACCAGTCCGTGATAACCCAGAGAAGGTTCTGTAAATTCAGGGAATTTTCCGTTAGACCAGTCAAAACTTCCGGCATCGATAATAACACCTCCTAATGAAGTTCCGTTGCCGGAAAGATATTTAGTCAATGAGTGAATTACGATATCAGCTCCATGCTCGATTGGATTTAGTAAATATGGAGTTGCAACAGTGTTATCTACAATAAAAGGCACTTTAAAGTTTTTAGCTTCTGCAGAAATAGCTTTCAAATCCAATACATCTAATTTTGGATTTCCAAGCGATTCTACAAAAAACGCTCTGGTATTTTCTTTTGCCGCTTTCGTAAAATTCTCTGCTTTTGAAGGATCTACAAAAGTGGTTGTAATCCCTAAGCGAGGCAGAGTCACTTTCAAAAGATTATATGTCCCTCCGTACAAACTATTTGACGCTACAATATGATCTCCGGATTTTAGCAGAGTCAGTAAAGTTGTAGAAATGGCTGCCGCCCCTGAAGCTGTGACTACTGCTGCGATCCCGCCTTCAAGCGAAGCCAGCCTTTGCTCTAAAACATCATTAGTAGGGTTATTTAATCTTGTGTAAATAAATCCGGCTTCAACCAAACCAAATAAATTGGCGGCATGATCTGAATTATTAAAAACATACGATGACGACTGATAAATTGGCACTGCTCTGGTTCCACCATTTTTAGTTACGTCGTGTCCTGCGTGTAAAGCGTTTGTTGCAAATTTTTGTGTGCTCATGATTTCTTTAGTTTTAGATTATTACTATTCTTATTTTTTTATTATTATTTATTGAAATTGGTTTTTTGAAATTGGTTTCATTCAAATAAAAAGGTTCTCATTTTCGGCAGAATACATATGTGAAAGCAATGAATTTGTTTCGTCTGAATATAACTTTCCTTTTTGCAAACTGAAATTTGGTTTTTGATTTTGAATTATTCCGAAAATACTTTTCGGGTTAATTGACTTTAAGATTCTATATATGATTTTCATGATTTTTAATTTTAATTAATGAAATAAAAAAAGCCCTTTCGGATGGCTACCAAAAGGGCTTATAGTTAGGAACTATAACAAAGATTTTATCTTTCACTTTCGGCAACAGTAAATCGGGATACACATTGGCATCTTACAACACATCATCATTTTATTTACTACTGTATTATTCATTTTTATTTTTATTTTTATTTTAAAACAATTTAAGCAATGTACATTTAAAAATTAATTCCAAAATCTTAATACCTAAAACATCTTAATTGTTTATTTTTTCGTTATGTTAAATTGTATTCAAAAAAAAAACCTCTGCGATTGCAGAGGCCCATTGTTATTTTAGATTTAACACTAAACAATAGCGAACTCTGCGGAAGTTTCCGACATCATACAGCACATATTTTTAGCGATTAAATTCATTTTGTTTTCTTTTGTTTAGCAAATTTGAGGACTTTTTTTCAAACTACCAAACAAAAAGCAAATTAATTTCAATTACCCTATCAATTTAATATACTACTGTTAAATTTCTCTTCAGGAAAATAAAAAAAGTTGAACTTTAATTTGCAAATCAAAATGGTTTTGTACTTTTGCACCCGAATATAGAGGAAAAATTTGAACTGATTGCAACCTCTTCATAATGAAATGGTTCGTTATGGATGCTGAAAGATTGATTTCGGTAGTAAAAAATGCTAAAGCAGAAACTCTTCTTTAGTTATTTCAGCAATTATTTTCCTCGCTTAATTTTAATTTAATACATTATTATGGCTTATTTATTTACGTCAGAATCTGTTAGTGAAGGGCATCCGGACAAAGTTGCAGATCAAATTTCGGATGCATTAATTGATAACTTCTTAGCATTTGATGCTGACTCAAAAGTTGCGTGTGAAACTTTAGTTACAACTGGTCAGGTAATTTTGGCCGGGGAAGTAAAATCGAATACCTATCTTGATGTACAGCAAATCGCCCGTGAAGTAATCCGTAAAATTGGATATACAAAAAGCGAGTATATGTTTGAGGCAAATTCTTGTGGAATTCTTTCTGCAATTCACGAACAGTCTGCTGATATTAATCAGGGGGTTGACAGAGCTAAGCCAGAGGAACAAGGTGCAGGTGATCAGGGAATGATGTTTGGTTACGCTACAAATGAAACTGAAAACTATATGCCATTGGCGCTTGATTTGTCACATAAATTATTACAGGAATTAGCCATTTTAAGACGTGAAAGCAAAGAAATCACTTATTTACGCCCGGATGCTAAATCCCAGGTTACTTTAGAATACAGTGACGATAACAAACCAACCCGTATTGATGCGATTGTTATCTCTACTCAGCATGATGATTTTGATGAAGAAGCGACTATGCTGGCGAAAATCAAAAAAGATATTGTTGAAATTTTGATTCCAAGGATTATTGCTAAAAACCCGGAACACGCTCATTTATTCAATGATAAAATCAATTACCATATTAACCCAACAGGAAAATTCGTTATTGGGGGACCTCACGGAGATACTGGTTTAACAGGAAGAAAAATCATTGTTGATACTTACGGTGGAAAAGGTGCTCATGGTGGTGGTGCATTCTCTGGTAAAGATCCTAGTAAAGTAGACAGAAGTGCTGCTTATGCAACCCGTCATATTGCTAAAAACTTAGTGGCTGCGGGTGTTGCTGACGAAATCTTAGTTCAGGTTTCTTATGCAATTGGAGTGGCTGAACCAATGGGAATTTTCATTGAAACTTACGGAACTTCTAAAGTAAACTTAACTAACGGTGAAATTGCTAAAAAAGTAGAAGCTATTTTTGATATGCGTCCTTATTTTATTGAGCAACGTTTAAAATTAAGAAATCCTATATACAGTGAAACTGCTGCTTACGGGCACATGGGACGTAAACCGGAAGTTGTAACTAAAACTTTTGCAGCTCCTGGAGGAAATGCCAAAACAGTTACTGTCGAATTGTTTACATGGGAAAAACTTGATTTTGTAGATAAAGTAAAAGCTGCATTTGGATTGTAATTCTAAATTATTAGAATAGCATAGATTGTTTAGATTCTCTGACATCTTACTTATTCTTAAATATAAAAAAACCGATTTCTAAAAAGAAATCGGTTTTTTTATAAAATCAGCTTATCTTTCAAGTTGCACATTTGGAAGTGTTTTAGGACGATTGGAATCATTTGATAAAATCCATCCCGTTCTGTATATCCATTCGGTCATTTTATGCAGTTTTACATAATCAATATTTTCAGATTCATCCATTGGAGTATGGTATTCACTATGCAAAACACTTGTAAAAAAAACAGCGGGAATTCCTTTTCTTGCATATGGCAGATGATCTGAACGGAAATAAAAATACTCAGGGTGTTCCGGTCTGTCCCAAAGTTTGTCAAGATCAAATTTTGGTCCTTCGTCATTTGCTTTTTTAGCGATTGCTACCAAATCGGATGAATTTTCATGAGGTGAACTTGAGCCCAACAACGCTGCCTGATTTACATTATTTCTACCAATCATATCACCATTTAAAACTGCAATAATATCTTTTTCAGGAACCGTTGGATGTGATGCATACCAACTTGAACCTAATAGCCCTCTTTCTTCGGCACCATGAAAAACAAACAAAGCTGTTCTTTTTCCAGGTTGCTTCTTGTAAGCTCTTGCAATTGCCAGCATTGCTACACAGGTACTAGCATTATCATCGGCACCATTGTAAATGGAATCCTGACCGTACTTTTGACGTACACCGTCATGATCCTGATGACCGCTAAAAAGCACATACTCCTTTTTAAGCTTTGCATCTGTTCCTTCAATTTTTCCAACCACATTTACAGATGGGTATTTATAAGTTTCAGAAACAACTTCTGCAGACAATAAATCTTTGGTATTTTTTAAATATTCTAACTGATCATTATGAACCCAAAAAGCAGGCATTCTTGGAGGAACTGGTATTTTATCACGAAAACCTTCTATCCCGTAAACGCCTCTCGTCATTTGAGGTTCAACCTGCGACCAGCTTTTTTCTCCTAAATCATCTGCAACAAGTATAAGTGCCGCGGCCCCTTTTGAAAGCAATAAATCGTAATATTTTTGCTTCACCAAACCGGGATAGCGTCTGTCGAAAAGAGAAATTTCATCTGAAATTCCTTCTTTCGAAGCTAAAATTACAACCGCTTTTCCCTTAACATCAGTTTTTTCGATTTCAGCTTTAGTGGCTGTTCCCAAATAAAGTAAAGGAGCTTCTACCTTCATGTTAGTTGTTTCAGCTATCAAAACTTCACTCCATAATTTATATGTTTTCTGTCCGATTTTAAATTTTGTATTGTTTGTAACCTGATGTCTGTACAAATCAAAAAACTGAAAATAAGTTCCATCATCACCAGCCGGAGCCATTCCTGCTTCTTTTGCCTTATTTGCCAGCCACATGGACACTTTTAATTCGTCTAAAGTACCAGCCTCCCGACCATTAAAATGATCACCGGCCATCTGGTACATATCATTTTTCAGATCTTGATGTGTAATTGCAGAAACTAATGGCTTTTTAATTCCCTGTGACATCACACTCCCTGAAATAATTAAAAATAATAATAACTTATTTTTCATATCTTTTAATTTAACACGTCGAATTTAGCAATTTTAAAACAAAAATAGTGTGATTTAATCTAAAAATTGATAAAACCGCAACAATAAAAAGAGAAATGGTATTTTCATTTATGATGTACAATTTGTTTTTTTCTTCCTATTTTCTTTTCTTAGTACAAGATAACTGATTAAAAAAATGAGCAAATTACCTTCAATACAAAACGTTTTAAAAGCAACAAAAAAAACAGTTCTTCGATTTCCATTAGAAATTGTAATCTCTATTACAGGAACTGTTGTTGCTATTATTCTAAATGAATTAGAATATGACGATCACAACCAGAAATATTATGTAAAAGCTTTAATGAGCAGTTCTTTATGCCTTGTACTATTTCTTTCTGTTAGTTTATATTTTATTTCCTCAAAAAAAAATGCTCTTTTGCGATATGTAATCAGTGTTATATTAGGAGGCTTTATTGCCGTGTTTGTCTTTAATTTTCATGAACGCTTTACTGAAGTAGAAATACAGCAATTTTTTGTTCTAAATATAGCCTTGCATTTATTAGTTTCATTTGCCGGATTTATCCCAAAAGCTTACAATCAGGAAGAGTTTTGGGAGTTTAACAAACAGCTCTTCCTTAGAATTTTAACCTCTATTTTATACAGCGGTGTTTTATATTGCGGATTGGCTTTGGCAATTTTGGCAATTACGGAACTTTTTAATGTTGACTTTTACAATAATATATATGCTCATGTATTTTTTGTAATTGCGGGAATTTTTAACACGATTTTTTTCTTAAATGGGGTTCCGGACATCAAAAACGACGAAGTCTCATTAGTTCTTAATTACCCTAAAGGACTTAAAAATTTCACTAAATATGTACTATTGCCTTTGATCAGTCTTTATCTGGGTATTTTAATTTGCTACGAAACCAAGATTATTATTACGCTTTCACTGCCTGTTGGCTGGGTTTCTTATCTCGTTCTTGTATTTGCTATTTGCGGAATACTTTCTTTTTTACTTGTACATCCAATTGCGAATGAAACCGGGAACCTCTGGATGCGAACTTTCAATCGATGGTTTTACTTTTTATTGATTCCGTTATTGGGCTTATTATTTTGGGCAATTTTGTACCGAATCAATCTTTACGGTTTTACACATGAACGCTATTATGTGTTGCTTTTATCAGTTTGGCTGACAATTGTTGTTGCTTATTTTTTGATTCAGAAACATCCAAAAATAAAATTCATCCCTATCAGCCTGTGCCTTGCAGGATTGTTTTCTATTGTGGGACCGCAAAGTGCTGATTCTGTTTCAAAATATAGTCAGTTGTCAAGATTTGAAACCTATATGCAAAATCCAGAAAATAAAAAATTAACCTTTGAAGAAGAAAAAGATTTAAGCAGTATTGTTTCATTCCTGAAAAAAAATTATGGTGCTGAAATTATGGTTCCGTATTCGGAAAATAAATTAACGACGCTTCTTAAAAAGAAAAACAAACCATTTGACAATGAAATAATGGAAGCTTTAGGGTATCAATACAGATCGTCTTACGATACAAAAGAAGATACCAAAAACTACTTTGGTTATTATTTTTACGAAAAAAACGGCCAAACTGTTGAAAACATTCATGGATTCGATATGTCCTTCATATTATCCAAATCGGACTCTTTCAATTGCAAAAACTGTATAAAAATTGACAATATAAATTATTCCATTAAGTCTGTAGAAAAAAATTACGGAACCGATTTGCAAATCAATCAGGATATTATTCCTTTAAAAATTGTTGATTTTGTGAAAACAAACAGCGACTTTAAAGATGATAACAGAAGAATCACTCAAGTAATTGATGCAAAAAAATACTTGGTATTATTAACCTATTTAAACGTCAGCGGAACATACGAAAAAAACAAAATGATTCTGGGGCATTATCAGATTAAAGTGATGATAAAAATCAAAAAATAAGATAAAAAAAGCCTTTGAAAATTAGAAATTCAAAGGCTTTTTATGAGTATGAGGCTTCGATTCTACTAAGCCTGAATATTACTTCTACAAATTATATTTCATTGAAAAAATAATGTATCTTGGCTGAACTGTGTATTGAGAAACTCTTGTTGAGAACTGCGAAAAGCTGTCATCATTAAGATACGTAGTATTTAACAAGTTGGTAGCGGCAATTTTATACTCCCATTTACTATTTTTCTTTTGATAAATTAAACTGGCACTTAAAAAATCATATTCGTTATCTACCGATTTGTTTCCTTTATAGTAATGATAGAATTCGTATTCTGAAACAAAAGAAAAACTATCCAGAAAATAATAATCTAATCTTGCAAAAGGTTTATCTGTGTAGAATGTTGAGCCACTATACTGATTAATTAACATGTTATAACCAAACTCAATATTAGGCAAATTTTTATAATTTGTTGAAACTTTTACAGTATAACTTTGTGTAAAACTCTCAGTTGTTGCAGGCTGTCCATTTTGTCTATTATTGAATTTTGACCAATTAAGACTTGCACTGGCAGAAGCTTTATAATTTTTTAAAAATGAACGACCATAACTTCCCATTCCGGAAAGTGTTTCGTCTGCCAAATTAGAATTATATGGTACTGATGACTGGTTTATTCCGTCAAAATTGGCTTCTGTTTTAATAGCATCTACCTTTCTGGTATAAGTTGCGTTAGCAAAAATATTCTCAAAATTAAACATATTATATTTAAAATAGCGCAATGAATGTACTTGTGAAGTAGCATTTTCCAGAGTACGATTTCCTCTAAATAAACTGCTGTAATCTGACAGAATATAACCTTCTGCTAATTGATTGATGTCTGTAAAATCATTAGTCAAAGAGAAATTATAAGTCAGCGTTTCTGATTTTTTTATTTGATAAAGAGCAAAAAAATCAGGTAACACTTTTGTGAAATTCTGTGAATGATCTGTTCCTGATTGTGTGTTTGTCATTGTGTATGAATGCAGGCTAACACCGGGCGTCAACGTAAATTTTCCGGCTAAAATCTTATAATGAAAACCTAAAAACGTATCATTAAAATTATAATTTACATCATTATTATTTGATGGATCATTTAAATCATTTTTATTTCCGTTATCCAGAATCTGAAAAATATGAGAGTTAAAATTTTGGTAAGAATATGTATTTCCTAACGTTATATTGATGTTGCTTTTTGGCGTTACCATATAATAGTAATCCAGTTTTGCATCTATTTTATTTGTTTTTACAAAACGGTCCTGATTCAAATCATTTCTTTGCTGGCCTGAAGTATAACCTAATAAATCAAAAGGCTGCGTGCGCAGATTTGCATTGTAAAAAGGATTTTCATCCTGATATAAATGCTGCATTTCGAAAGCAAATATATTTTTGTCGCTTTGTGTATAATACAAACTCAAATTTTGATTTATAGAAGTTGGATCCTGTTTTTTAGTTGTTAAAATTGTTTCAACATCAGAAATATCATTTACAACTGATTCACGCAGTAAATCTGTACCTTCATTCTGTTTTGTCAGCTTGGTTAAAATATCGTAGTCGAATTGAAATTTATCGCTTGGTTTATAAGTCGAACTTAATTTAAAAAGACCTAAATTATTTTTTTGATGTGTTTTTTCTTCACGTCTCTGCTGATCTCCGGAGTCTAAAATTGTGGTTTGAGATTTTGTTTCTAAATCTGTTTTTGAAGTCGAAAGAATTCCGAAACCACTTATATTCCAGACTTTATTTACTGAATAAGCGAAGTTTGTTGCACCGAATTTCGTTTCAATTTCTTTCGCCCGATTATTTCTTAAAAGCGAAATCCCGACATCATTAGAAGAAATATTAAAATTGCTCCCTCCCTTTTTCATCATATTTCTAAAACCGCCTGTGAACTTAAAATAGTCCTGCGCTGTCATTGGTAATTCTCCGATATTATTAAAATTTGTAATTAAATTGATGCTATACTTTGGACTATAATAAAACAATTTCGGATTGATTACATAACGGCTGTCGAGTTCTGCAACCCCTGTTCCTGCTGTAACATCACCAAACCAGAAGTTCTTTTTTCCTTCTTTCAGTTTAATATTCATAGCTACATTATCCTGATCGTTTTCTAGACCTTTTAATGCGCTGACTTCGTTATAATTTCGTAAAACCTGAACTTTATCAATTGCATCAGCAGGAATGTTTTTCACTCCTAATTTGGTGTCCCCGTCAAAAAAATCTTTGCCTTCAACCATTAATTTACTCACCTTCTTCCCTTCTACTTCAATTTCTCCATCGGCATTTACCTCAACTCCGGGTAGTTTTTTAAGAACATCTTCCAGTTTTCTCTCAGTTCCGGATTTAAAAGAATCTGCATTATACACAATGGTGTCACCTTTTATAGAAACCGGCATTTCACGCACGATTTCAACTCCTTCAAGTTCAATTCCAACACCATCCATAACAATATTCTGGGTCATGTTTTCAGATTTTGTAGATAAAGCAATTTCTTTAGATTTCATTCCCAGATAACTGACCTTAATTGTATAAGCAGTATTTGGTTTTAAAGTGAGCTGAAACTTTCCTTTATCGTTGGTAATTCCGTAGGAGTCCATTGCTTTTGTACCATTATTAATGGCCATAATATTAGCCATTTCCAGCGGATTTTTCTGGTCATCCTGAATGAATCCATCCAGGCGAACACTTTGTGCAAAAGAAAAAGAAGTCATTAAAAAAGTGAAAAACAGAACTATTTTTTTCATCAAAAGAAAAGGTTTAATATATAAAGATTTTTTAGAAGTCTATCTCCCCATTGCAGGCGGTCCGCCAGCACGGCCGCGATTCATTTCCCTAAATTCTTCCATTTTCTTAATAACCGTTTCATCATATTCTTTCTGAGAAACTACTTTTCCTTTTTTGGAAGGTTTTATTTCTACTTTATCCTTCGTATTCAAAACAACTTTCGAACATAAAATAGTCGTTGTTCCATCATTGATTTCTAAAATCAGGCCAGGAAGTCCCCAATAGTTTTCTGGCCCCTGATTTACCGGAATCTCCGGCGTATACCAGGCCGTTACTATAATTTCTTTTGGCATTTCAAAATTATCAGCAAAATTGGTCTTTGTATCACCTGAGGACTTTTTAGTTTCATCCTTCTTGTCATCATTATTTTTAGGTCCGAAGTTTCTGAAATCGGTTTTGCTCGGTGCTTTTACCGCTGTTGCTTTGAAACAGTTATAACCTCCAATTTGTTTGGTTTCCTGTTCTAATTTCCAGTTTAATTTTGGAAGAGAATCAACAACAAGAAATTCTTTGCCCATAAATTCCTTATCGATAGTATAGGATTTTGTTTTTACATCTTTGTAAAAAGTGCCACCGCCTCCGGTAAGCGAACCGAACATCATACGAAAACCTCCTCCTCCTTGCTGCCCTGGGGCTTCCAGTTTTTCTTCTTCCTTATATATAGATGCCGATTTGTCGAAGTTTAAAATAAATGTTTTTTCTAACATCTTCTTCATTCTTTCTTCCATGCTTTTCTGCATTTCAGGTGTGATATCGCGGTTGCCTCCGCGCATTCCATCAAATTTAGGTGCCTGTGTTTTTGACTCATAAACAGCCATTCCCTGAAAATCTTTCTGTGCCTGTACCTGGCTAAAAGCAAGTACTAAAAGCAAATAATATGATAATTTTTTCATTAGTTTCTTTTAAAAATGAGTAATCCGATAAAACTTATACTCAAATGTATTATTAATTTAGAAATACTTAAAGTTAAATATATCAATACATCTAAGACATAGACAAAACAGCTTATTAATTAGACTATTACAACCATAGAAAGTTTAAAGTCAAAATCAGCTAAAAATCTATTTTAACTTTAGTTTTTTGTAATTTGGCTCTTTAGAAAATCCAATTCAAATGAGTCAAACACCACGCAAAATTTTATTTTTACTTTTTATTGTCTGTTCTTTTACAGTTGTTTTTGCTCAAAATCAAAAAAAAACTCTAACTTTTGTTTCACATACAACTATTGATGCTGATGATTTTTTAGGTTATGATTCTTTTGGATATTCTTACCATATAAAAAACAATGTATTCAGAAAAACAAAAGGAAATGAATTTTTTGAATATAAAAATGTCTCATTAGGAAAAATTACTAAAACCGATATTCTGAATCCTCTTAAAATAGTTTTGTTTTACGAAGATTTCAATAGCGTTATATTACTGGACAATCAATTAAATAAAATTACTGAGATTAATTTTTCTCAAAATAATGTTCCTATTGTGGTAACTGCTATTGGCATGTCTACTCAAAATCAATTATGGGTTTACAATTCCCTGAACCAGCAAATCAGTCTTTTTGATTATTTAAAGAACGAATACAAAACGGTTTCGACACCATTAACAGATAATATTAAATTTTACCAAACCGATTTTAATACTTTTTATTGGATCGATGAAAAAAATAATTGGTTCTCTTGTGATATATTCGGAAAAACAACGGAGTTGGGAAAAGTTCCTGATTTGGATAAAATAGAAATTTTAAGTCCAAAACAATATATTTACAGCAAGGCCAATTTATTATTTTTTAAAGACATTCATAATGATGGATCTGAAAGTGTTTATGAAATTGAGCTCCCGGAAAAATCATTAAATAAATTCTATTGCAAAGACCAAATTTTATCTATTTTTACACCTAAAGAAATTACCAATTATAAAATCGTAATACCGTAATGCACATAGCAATAGCAGGAAATATAGGCGCAGGAAAAACAACTTTGACTAAATTACTGGCCAAACATTTTAAATGGGAACCCCATTATGAAGATGTTGTTGATAATCCGTATCTGGATGATTTTTACCATCAGATGGAACGCTGGTCTTTTAATTTGCAGATTTATTTCTTAAACAGTCGTTTTCGTCAGGTGCAGCAAATTCGTCAAAGCGGAAAAAAGATTATTCAGGACAGAACAATTTATGAAGATGCCCATATTTTTGCTCCTAATTTATATTCGATGGGTTTAATGACTACCCGTGATTTTGAAAATTATACTTCCTTATTTGAATTAATGGAATCATTGGTAAAGCCACCTGATTTACTAATTTATTTAAGAAGCTCTATTCCGAATTTAGTTGGGCAAATCCACAAGCGTGGTCGCGAATACGAAAACTCAATTTCTATTGATTATCTGAGCCGTCTGAACGAAAGATACGAAGCGTGGATTCAGACTTATTCTAAAGGAAAATTACTGATTATTGATGTAGACAATATTAATTTTGTTGATAATCCTGAAGATTTAGGAAACATCATTAACAGAATTGATGCTGAATTGAATGGGTTATTTTAATAACAAATTTGCCTGACTTGCTTACAAAATACCACGAAGTAACAGAATAAAAAAGGCCTCATCACTTTTCGTCATGAGGCATTCCTTTTTATATACCCATTAAAAACCCGATTAGATTTTCTTTTTTATTTAAGCCTAGTTTTTTCCTTAATCGGTATCTTGCCAGTTCAACTCCTCCATTGGATATATTCATAATTTCTGCAATTTCTTTAGTTGACATGTTCATCAGTAAATAGGTCGATAAATCCAATTCCCTTGGCGAAATTGTTGGGTACTTTTCTTTTAATCTTTTTAGAAAATCAAAATGTACATTTTTAATATGTTTTTCTAAATCTTTCCAGCTTTTATCTGTATTTACCTCTTTTATAATGCTTTTATGGAGCTTATTAAATTCCGATTTTGTTGAATCGTCCAATATATTAGTATCAATGTCTTTCAGTTTGCTTATTATGGTATTCAAAGTTTTGTTCTTTTTTACCACCTGCAAAGAATTGTTCACAAGCTCTTTGTCTTTCGCCAGGATCTTAATCTGAAGCTTATCGTTTTTTAATTTTTCAATTTCTTTTTCTAGCTCATGCTGCTCTTGTCTTATTTTAGATTCTTTTTCAAGATATAAGCGTCTTTGCTCGATAGTTTCGTAATATTTATTTTTTCTGATTTTTAGTTTAATCCTGTTCGAAATTACATATATCCCTACAGCAATTAGCAGCAGATAGATCAGATAAGCTAAAAAATGTCTGTACCACGGAGGCGAAATGGTAAATTTAACCTGATCAATTTCTGAAAGTACACCAAAGCTGTTTCTGGTTCTTAATTTCATTGTATAATTACCTTCCCTTAAATTGGTATATTCCTTAATTGAAATGGGAGACCAACTGCGCCAGGTATCTTCGAAAGGTTCTAATTTATAGGAATAAGTAACATTTTCCTGATTTTCAAATACAGGGGATGAAAATGTAAACTTAACATGATTGTCACTGTAAGATAAATTAAACAGTTTGTCAATTGTTTTCAGATTACCAGTTATAATAGTATCCGAAGGAAAAGAAAAACTCGCTATAAAAGCAGTCGGTTTTGTTATAAATGTATTCGGAATTGTAGCATCATAGTGAGTTAATCCATCGGTTAATCCAATAAAAATATTTTTGGAGTCTATTCTGTTTATCGATATATAGTTATTAACCAGATTACCCGTTAAATTAGAGAATGCTGTCTCTTTTCTAACGAATTTTTCATTATCTTTTTTTTCTAAAACCCCTATAGACTGATGAAATGAATACCACAAATTTCCTTTAGAATCCTGAATTACAGTATTAATCACCGGGATATTTTTAAAAAGACTGCTCATCTTTCTGTCTTCAAAAAAATCATTCTGATCTGTAGAAAATCTGTAAAAATGATTTTTTGTCTGAAAGTAAATTTTATTATTGATTAATTGCAGACTTTCAATTCCCTTATTTACTGCCGATATTTGAGTATGTTTTTTTATGGACTCAAATTTTTTCAGGTCATCAGAAAGTTCCATCTGATATAAATATGGATTTTTCTTTAGCCAAACATAATCATTGTCTAATTCGACTTCGAAAGTACTGGTTGTTTCATCAAAACCCTGAACCTGATTTACAAACTCCGCTTTATTCGATGTAATTTTAAAAATTGAGAAACCATTATAATTTTCTCCGATTGCATACTCAGGATGTTTGGTTATTGGTTTGAATCCAAAATATCCTTTAGTGTCCAGTATTTTTGAAACTTTATTATTCTCTATAACTAAAGCTCCGCTATTACTTGAACATAACAGTACATTATTTATAACCTGAATATTCCATGCCTGGGCAATTGTACCCTCGACTCTGTTAAAAGGTTCATCCGCAAAAGAAGTATTCCATGAATGATAAAACAATCCCTGGTTTGTTGCCACATACAAATTATTCTGATGCAAAACAGATGCGTAAACTGTACCTATATTATAACTATAATCAAAATACGTAAAAGGGGAATTTTCATTTATAAATGTTATTCCATTATCCAGGCCCAGCCAAAGATTATTTTTGTTATCAACAAAGGAAGTTAGTATTGTATTATTTTGAAGTCCCTTTTGGCGATTTAAATGCTGAATTATTTTGCCGTCCAAATCACAAATTATTATACCATTTAAAACCGAATTTAGAACAATAAACTTATTTTTTATGATCGCCCCCCCGAGAGAAGTATTCTTTTTTATAAAGTCATTTGCGTGTGTATTCCATTCCTTTACACTATTAAAATCATATATAAAAAGTCCTTTTTCAAGAGTTGCCAAAAGAATCTTATCGTTTGCTAATGGAAACATGGCCCAAATTTCTTTATCATTTAGGACCTTCGTTGCTTTTAAAGGATATAATTTTTGAACTTTATATTCTAAAATTCCCAATTCCTTATCCTGAAAGTAAAGACGATTCCTTACTACAAAAGAAAACTGGAACTTTTTTGGCGCATTCAGTACCCTAATTTTGTTATTTTTATAAAATAGTGCTTTTGTAAAAGATTGAAAAATTACTTCTTGTTTAAAAATATGAATCCTCCAGATTAAATTTATATCCTTTCCATCTTTGATGCTAATTAACTTTGAAAGGGAATAATATTTTAACTCTCCTTTTTCACCCGCTTTAAAATATCCGAATTCATTATTTCCGCCTACAAAAATTCTTCCGGATTCATCAATTTTCAAACTTCTTATCGCAGTATTATTTGGCAAAGAATATTTACGCCATGTAGAACCGTCAAATTGAATTAACCCACTGTTATTTGCAAAATAAATATTGCCTTTTTTATCCTGATCTATACTCCAGTTTTGAGTACCTCCCTTGTATTCTGTCCGTTTGTAATTCTTAACATTCGGTGTTCCTATACTTTTTACCTGACAAAAAATACCCATGGTAAATAGAAATAGAAGTATACAGAAAATGCCGTTTGTGAATTTCATATCTATCGCAACGTTTTTTACAATAATATATTTAATTGTGATTTTTACATTTATTTAAAACTGGCAATCAAAATGAAAACTATAAGTGAAAGAATTAATTGCATTATAATAAATGTAGTGTTTTTTTAGAATAATTAACATTATTATAACAATACAATTATTTTTTTAATTATTTGAAAATCAAAAATTTAAAAAAATTATGATGTGTTTTTGTAAAGTATTAATTGGAAGTTTGATGTGTTTTTGTAATGATCAGAAATTACGGTTATTTAACATTTAACTTTTATCATTGCATCAAATTACTAATTAATTAACCAAAATTTTTAGAAAAATGAAATTAACAAAATTACTTCTTTTTTGTTTTTCATCATTATTGTTTTCAATTATTGCAATAGCACAAGATGTTACGGTAAACGGAACAGTAAATGATGAAAGTGGAATGCCCGTCCCTGGGGCAACAGTATTAATTAAAGGCACTAACAAAGCAACAGCTTCAGACTTCGATGGAAAATTTCAAATCAGTGCTCCATCTAACGGTACATTAACAATAAGCTTTGTCGGATATAACACAGTACAGGAGGCTGTAAATGGAAGAACTAAAATTGAAATCAGATTAAAACCTGAATCACAAACCTTAAATGAAGTTGTAGTAGTAGGATACGGAACGCAAAAGAAAAGTGTTGTAACCGGTGCAATTTCTTCAATAAAAGCAGAACAAATCGCCACGTTGTCTGTTGGTTTGTCTACACAAGTATTACAAGGACAAGCTGCCGGTGTAACTGTTATGGCACAATCAGGAGCGCCCGGAGCGGGAGCTAAAGTTCGTATTCGTGGAGCAGGATCCAACGGTAACTCTGACCCTATTTATGTGGTTGACGGAATGCGAACAGGGAATATCGATTTCCTTGACTCTAATGACATTGAAAAGATAGAAATCTTAAAAGATGCTGCGTCAGCGGCTATTTATGGAGCTGATGGAGGTAATGGAGTAGTAATGATTACGACTAAAAAAGGAAAAGCAGGATCTATGAAAGTTACTTACAGCAATCAATTTGGTTTTCAGTCTTTGAGAACAAAATTAGAAATGATGAGTGCTGATCAGTACGTTAAATGGATTGACGAAACAAAACCTCCGGGCAACAGACCAAATGTAGCAGACTGGGAAGGTAAAAAAGGAACAGACTGGCTTGATGAAGCAGCTGAAGATGCAGCACCAATGCACCACCACACACTTCAATTAGCAGGAGGAAATGAAGTTTCAACTTTTTTACTTTCAGGTAATTTTTTCAGTCAGGATGGTATTTTTGGAGGAGATAAAACCAATTTTAAGCGTACAACCGTTAGATTAAACTCCAATCACAAGGTAAGCAGATATTTAGAACTTGGAGAGAATTTCTCACTTTCAGTAAACAAACGTAAAGCTTTTACTGAGGATGACAGTTTTAATGGTATCATGAACCATGCAATGTTAATGGATCCCTTAACTCCTGTTTTTTATCCAAACGGAACAGCGTTGCCACAGCATGTTCAGGATGCATTGGCGTCAGGAAAAGTACTGATCAAGAATAAAAACGGAGAGTACTATGGTATCTCGGAATATATTGATGGAGAAATAGCAAATCCAATTGGACAAATTGCAATTGACCATGGTTTAAGCCAGGAAACTAAAATTATTGGTAATGTATATGCCAATATCAAGCCTTTTGAAGGATTTGTTTTTACAACACGTTACGGTATTGAGCAGGCATTCAACAATTATGATGACTGGTCACAAAAAGCCTGGTGGAACTCAACTAAAGAAAACACTACAAATTCTAAAACTTACAATCAGGGAATTTTCAAAACATGGTTGTTTGAAAACTTCGCAACTTACACCAAAACAATCGGTAAGCATGAATTCTCTGCTATGATAGGTATGTCTGCTCAGGACACTGAATATCGTTATTTGAATACGCGTGCATCTGGTATGATTAAGGAAGGTGATCAATGGGCGCCTGTTGGAGAAACTCCTGTAACGGGAACTATATCCGGTAACATAACGCCATCATCTATGAATTCTTATTTTGGACGTCTTACTTATTCATATGATAATAAATATTTATTTCAGGCTTCTTTGAGAAATGATAACTCTTCCCTTTTTGCACCGGATAAACGTGCCGGGTATTTCCCTGCAGTATCTGCGGGATGGATCATCTCTAATGAATCATTTTGGGGAACTGAAACTGTAAATCATTTAAAATTAAGAGCATCATGGGGTCAAAATGGTTCTACATCTAATATTGCTGCAGGCCAATGGCAGGCATTCATTACCAAAGATGGTTTAAAATACCCGGATGCATTAGGCAATTATCATACTGTAGGTGAACTTAAAGCATTACCTAACGAAGACATTACCTGGGAAACAACCGAGCAAACCGATTTAGGATTTGATGTAAGAGCTTTCGAAAACAAATTAACATTTGGTTTTGACTATTATAAAAAAGTCACAAAAGATTTATTAACTCCTTCATCCCCACCTTTGTCAACTGGTTACGCAGCTCCATATGCCAATGCCGGTGATGTAACAAACAAAGGATTTGAAATTGAAGCCGGATGGAGAGAATCCGGACGTAAATTTAACTACGGGATCAACTTAAACCTGACTACAATTAAAAATGAAGTTACGTATTTAAACCCATTACTTACAAGAGTTGACGGAGCGAATCTTCCTGTATTAGGAACTGTAACTTCTTTCGAATTAGGAAAACCGGTTTGGTATTTCAGAGGATATAAAACAGATGGTATATTCCAAAATCAGGCACAAATTGACGCTTATAAAACAGCTTTAGGAAATGTTACCACATGGAACCCAACTCCGGGTGCGCCTGTAGTTGTTGATACGAATGGTGATGGTGATATTACAGATCAGGATAAAACCTATATTGGAGATCCTCATCATGATGTAATAATTTCATCTACTATAGATTTTGAATACAAAGGATTTGATCTTAAGATTTTTGCACAAGGTGCATTTGGAGGAGAAAACTTCCTGGCATTAGCGAGAGTTGATAACCCGGCTTCTAACCGTCCTTCATTCTTTTATACTGACAGATGGACAGGGGAAGGAAGTACTAATAGCTTTCCAAAAGCATCTTATAGTGATCCTATCATTTACACAAGTGATTTAATGGTTCAGGATGCTTCTTATGTAAAAATTAAACAAATTCAATTAGGATATAACTTTAAATCAGAATTATTAAGCCAGATAAAAGTGAGTAACCTGAGACTGTATGTTTCATTGGATGATTTCTTCACATTTACAAAATACAAAGGAATTGATCCGGAAGTAGGAAGTTTTTCAAATAACTCACAAGGTATTGACAGAGGTTTGTATCCAAATGCAAGCAGAATCATGACAGGATTATCAGTATCATTTTAATTCAAAGACGAATACAAAAAATTAATAACGATGAAAAAATTATTATATAAAATATCCTTATTTGCAGGATTAGCTATTATGCTGGTTTCCTGTGCAGACGATTTCTTAGACAAGCCGGTTTATGGTGTTTTGGCTGCTGATGATTATTTCAAAACCGAAGAAGAACTTCAGGAAGGTGTATTTGCATGCTATGATGTGCTGCAATGGGCATATACTACCGACTGGAATTCTATGTATGTTGTAAAATCATTCCCTGCAGACGAAACACACGCAGGTGGTGGTTCAGATGGTGATCAGCCTTCTTACCAGCAATTAGACGATTTTTCATATACAGCTGAAAACAAACCAATTGAACATTCTTTTAAAACCATGTATTTTGGTATCATGAGAGCTAATGCTATCATTAATATTGCTCAAGGGGATTCGCCTGCAAAAATTCAAATGATAGCTGAAGCCAAAGCTTTAAGAGCATTTTTTTATTTTGAATTAGTTTCTATGTGGGGAGGAGTTCCATTAAGACTGGCACTTCCGGGCGCATCTGAATTTGCGCTTGAAAAATCGACTCCGGAACAAATCTATGCGCAAATTCACAAAGATTTAGATGAGGCTATTCCAAATCTGCCTAAAAAAAGTGAGTATCCTGTTGCAATGCGTTTTAGAATGTCAAAAGGAACTGCTCAGGCTATAAAAGGTAAAGCTTATTTATACCAAAAAATGTATCCTGAAGCTGCTGATGCATTTGATGATGTAATAACTTCAACTGAATATGACCTTGCTCCTGATTATTCAAAATTATTTTTAAAAGAATCTGAATACGGTTTAGAATCTTTGTTTGAAGTTGGTTATAATATTACTGGGTATGATTGGGGTAATTTTCAATGGGGAGGAAACCGCTCCATGGAAAACAATATAAACTGGCAATTAATGGGACCTAGAGGAGATTATTATACAACAGGAACTTCAGGACTTCTGCCTGGTTGGGGCTTTAACTATCCAACCGCTAAAATGGCTCAGGCATTTGATGCAGAAGGTGATGTTATTAGAAAAAATGCTTCAATATTGTCAGTTGCCGATCTTAGAACAAAATATGGCGGAGACTGGATAGTAGATAAGGATCTGGATTGGACTGAAGCACCACCGGTTTGGGGAATGGAAGGTTATTTCAGACTTAAATATGGTTCTTTAAAGTCTGAAACAGTTGCAAGCCCGGGTGTTGCTGAATTAAACTACGGAACAAACATTAGACTGATCAGGTTTGCTGATGTTTTATTAATGGCAGCAGAAGCAAATCTTTTAGCAGGAAACACTACAGACGCACAGAAGTATTTTACTAAAGTTCGTGACAGGGTAGATTTACCTGTCAAAACTGTTACTCTGGACGCAATTAAAACTGAAAGAAGATTAGAATTAGCATTTGAAGGATTCAGATTCCTTGATTTAATTCGTTGGGGTGATGCAGCAACAGTCCTTAAAAACCAAGGATTTAAGAAGAACGGTAATTTTGTTGATAAGCATAGCTTATATCCAATACCTTCTGCAGAGATTCTTAACAATAGTAAGATGACACCAAATCCAGGTTGGGGTAGTTAAAAACATGAAATATCAGTGCTCTAAAAGCACTGATTTCTTTAAAAATATGAAAATGGATTCACTCAAATCGTGAATCATTTCAGGTTAAGTTAAGTTAAGTTTGGTTGTTAGAATAGCCCATATTCTTTTTTGATTATGGGCTGTTTTTTAAATCATTTTAAAGAATTCAAAAAAAATATTTATGCCTAAGTCTTAAATTATTTAAAACATATACAATGAAAAAAATTGGCTTTATTATTACTTGTTTATGTTTATCTTTTTCTGTTTATCCACAGCAGAAAAAACCAAAGCAGACAAAAGAATTTACAACAAATAATAAAACGATCACAGTGTACACCACTGCTGATAATACAAAATTAAGGTTAACCCCTACAGATAATTTAAAATTCTCACCTTCTAAACAGCCTGTAGAAACTGAAATTTCAGTTTTTGTAGAACCTTCCAAAAAATTTCAGACTTTTATTGGAATTGGAGGTGCCATTACTGATGCAAGTGCCGAAATATTTGCAAAACTATCCAAAGAAAAACAAACTGAATTCCTAAATGCTTATTATGATACTCAAAAAGGTATAGGCTATTCATTGCTAAGAACAACGATACAAAGTTCTGATTTTAGCAGTGGAAGCTATTCTTATATTCAGGAAGGCGATACCGAATTAAAGACTTTTTCAATTGAACACGATAAAGAATTTAGAATTCCTTTAATCAAACAAGCCATAAAAGCTGCCGGAGGAAAAATACCCACCTATGCAACGCCATGGTCGCCAAACGCTTTTATGAAAACCAATAAAAGTGTACTTAAAGGCGGAAAATTATTACCTGAATTTTACCAGCCCTGGGCTAATATGTATGCCAAATTTATCAAAGCATATGAAAAAGAAGGAATTCCAATTTGGGCAACCTCCGTACAAAATGAGCCTATGGCAACACAAACGTGGGAATCCTGCCTGTACACTGCCGAAGATGAGAGAGATTTTCTGAAAAACTTTCTTGGACCAACATTAAAAAAAGAAGGTTTAGGAAATGTAAAAATTATTGCCTGGGATCATAACCGCGATTTGATGGTACAAAGAGCAAATGTAATTTTTTCAGATCCGGAAGCATCAAAATATGTTTGGGGAATGGGTTTCCACTGGTATGAAACCTGGACCGGAGCTCAGCCTATGTTTGAAAATGTAGCGAGGGTTCATGAAGCGTATCCGGATAAAAAATTAATATTTACAGAAGGCTGTGTCGAAAGATTCGATGCTGCTAAATATCAGTTTTGGCCAAATGCTGAAAGATATGGAACCTCTATGATTAATGATTTTAATAACGGAACTGTTGCCTGGACCGATTGGAATATTCTTTTAGATCAGTTTGGAGGACCAAACCATGTTGGCAATTTTTGCTTCGCCCCTATTCATGCCGATACCACAACTGGTGAATTAATTTATACGCCATCTTATTATTATATTGGTCATTTTTCTAAGTTTATTCGCCCCAATGCTGTTAGGGTAAGCACATCTGTAAGCAGAAGTTATTTGTCCAGTACTTCTTTCTTAAATAAAAATGGAAACATGACAACTGTAGTAATGAATCACACGGATAATGAAATCACTTATAATTTAATTGTCGCAACTGAAAAAACAGTCGTAAAAATTCCTGCACACGCAATACAAACTTTAGTTTATTGATTATTTTGTTTAGTAAGGAGGGCTAATAAATTAGCCCTCACTTAATTAATCATAAAACACAATGACACAAATTATTATGGTTAATGCCAATTCTAAAATCAGACCGCTCAAGATTCAAAAGTCAAAACAAGGTTGAAAGTAAAATAGAATCTACAAAGTAAGTGTAAAACATATGATTAACGTTTTTTAAAAGATGAGCTTTTATTTACAGAGCTTTAAAATGGTAGTTTTGGAGAATAAAATTTTTTAATATGAAAAAAATAAACATCGTTGTTTTGTTATTGATGCTTTTTGCGAGCTCTTCATTTTATACTCAGAGTTTAAAAATGATGAGCTATAATATACGTTTAGACGTTGCTTCAGACGGAGAAAATGCATGGTCAAACCGAAAAGATTATTTTACGTCTCAAATTCAGTTTTACAGTCCTGACATCTTAGGAGTTCAGGAGGCAACCCCTGGTCAGGTTGTTGATATTGCTTCGGCTTTGCCTGAATACAGCAGGTTTGGAATAGGAAGAGAAGAGAATGAAACAGGAGAAGCTTGTACTATTTATTATAAAAAAGAACGCTTTAAAGCAGAACAGATAAATACATTTTGGCTTTCAGAAACACCAAATAAAGTATCAAAAGGCTGGGATGCTGCATGCAACAGAATTTGTACGTATGCCCTTTTTAAAGACTTAAAAACAAAGAAATTATTCTGGGTTTTTAATACACATCTGGATCATGTGGGTAATGAAGCCAGAGTAAAAGGAGTGCAGCTAATTCTTTCTAAAATGAAAGAAATAAATTCTAAAAATTACGCCGCATTTCTGATGGGTGATTTTAACTCAGAACCCAATACAAATCAGATTGCAGAAGTAAAAAAAGAAATGGATGACACCAAAGACGTTTCAAAAGAAAAACCTTTCGGGCCTTACGGAACATTCAATGGTTTTAAACAGAATGAACCGGTTACATTGCTCATAGATTACATATTTATTTCTAAAAATAGCGGATTAACAATTCAAAAACATGCCGTTTTAAGTGATTCAAAAGATTTAAAATATCCTTCAGATCATTTGCCAGTTTATATAGAAGTTAATTAAAATTGCTATTTACTTAATTATCAGAATAAAATTTAGAACAAACAATTAATCTCAAAACTTAAAACAAATAATTATATACAAAGACAGTCAAAGAATAAAACAATTTATTTCATGAAAAAAATAACAACAATGACCCTGTTGATGGTTTCGTTTTTTGCGGTGGCCCAGCAACAGACAATAGATCAAAAGGTAAATGATTTATTGAAAAAAATGACACTGGAAGAAAAAATAGGTCAGCTTAATCAATACACAGGAGATAATCAGGCAACGGGACCAATTACAATTAATCCAAACAAGCAAAACGAAATTAAACAAGGTTTAATTGGTTCGATGCTGAATATTATCGGGACAAAATATACCAGACAATATCAGGAGCTGGCAATGCAGTCACGTCTTAAAATTCCGTTGTTATTTGGTCAGGACGTTATTCACGGATATAAAACCACATTTCCAATTCCGCTGGCAGAAGCGGCAAGCTGGGATTTAGCAGCTATTGAATTAGCAGCAAGAGTTGCGGCAACAGAAGCTGCGGCAAGCGGGATTCACTGGACATTTGCACCAATGGTAGACATTGGCCGTGACCCGCGTTGGGGAAGAGTAATGGAAGGTGCTGGAGAAGATACTTATCTGGGATCTAAAATTGCGTATGCAAGAGTAAAAGGATTTCAGGGAAATAAACTAGGTGATTTAAATTCGGTTATGGCTTGTGTGAAACACTTTGCAGCATATGGAGCCGCTACTGGTGGAAGAGATTATAACTCTGTTGACATGAGTGAAAGAATGCTTTGGGAAACTTACCTTCCTCCTTTTAAAGCCGCTTTAGATGCCGGTGCAGCAACTTTCATGAACTCATTTAATGACCTAAACGGAGTACCGGCAACAGGAAATGTACAATTACAAAGAGATATCTTAAAAGGAAAATGGAACTTTCAGGGCTTTGTAGTTTCAGACTGGGGTTCTATTGGCGAAATGGTTGCTCACGGTTATTCTAAAGATCTTAAAGCCGCTGCCTATTCTGCCATTACCGCAGGAAGTGATATGGATATGGAAAGTAATGCCTACCGTTATAATTTAGCAGAATTGGTAAAAGAAGGAAAAGTTTCTGTTGATGTAATCGATGACGCCGTAAAACGTATTTTGCGCAAGAAATTTGAATTAGGATTATTTGAAAATCCATACAAATATTCAGATGAAAAAAGAGCTGAAAAAGTACTTAATAATCCTGAAAACAGAAAAGCAGCTCTTGAAGTAGCTGAAAAAAGTATCGTATTATTAAAGAATGATAACCAGATATTACCACTTTCTAAAAACTTAAAAACTATTGCCTTCATTGGTCCAATGGTAAAAGAATATAAAGCTAATATGGGATTCTGGTCGGTAGAATTACCAGACGTAGATTACAGTAAATGGGTGGTTTCGCAATGGGACGGTATGCAAAATAAAGTAGGCAGGAATACAAAATTACTTTATGCAAAAGGTTGTGAAGTTACCGGAGATAATAAAGATGGTTTTGCAGAAGCAGTTGCAAAAGCAAAACAGGCAGATGTCGTAATTTTAAGTATTGGTGAAAGACATGATATGAGCGGAGAAGCAAAAAGCAGAAGCGATTTGCATTTACCGGGAGTTCAGGAAGATTTAGTAAAAGCAATTCAGGCAACAGGAAAGCCGGTTGTAGTTTTGGTAAATGCCGGAAGACCGCTTATTTTTAACTGGACAGCAGATAATGTTTCTGCGATTGTATATACATGGTGGTTAGGAACCGAAGCTGGAAATGCAATTGCTGATGTTCTATTTGGTGATTATAATCCATCTGGCAAACTGCCTATGACTTTCCCTAGAGAAATAGGACAAATCCCTATTTATTACAATCATTTCAGTACAGGAAGACCAGCTCCGGATGAAGATGCGAAAGGATATGTTTCTTCTTATATCGATTTAAAAAATTCACCTAAATTCGCTTTCGGTTACGGGTTGAGCTATACAAAATTTGATTATTCAGGTTTGAAATTATCTTCAGCAAAAATAAAAAGCAACGAAAACATTAAAGTATCATTTCAATTATCTAATGTCGGAAAAGTGACTGGAGAAGAAGTCGTTCAATTATATATAAAAGACAAATTTGGTTCGGTGGTCAGACCCGTTTTAGAATTAAGAGATTTCCAGAAAGTAAAATTAAATGCCGGAGAATCTAAAACTATTGAGTTTACAATTGACAAAGAAAAACTTTCTTTCTACAATAATAAATTAGAATGGAATACTGAACCGGGAGATTTCGAAGTTATGATTGGGGCTTCATCAGCAGATATTAAGCTAAAATCTGGTTTTGAGTTAATAGAGTAAAATAAGATTTAAAATAGAAAATACCTCAGTTACGCTTTTTTATGTAATTGAGGCATTTTTATATTTAAATTCTCAAATCTGGTTAGAATGATTTTTAAAAATTTTTGCTGTAAAATTTTTTTGAATGAAAATCAGCAAATAAACCGTACATTTGCAGTCCTTTAAGAAAGAATATTGAAATATTTCTTTATATTTACTTATGTTTAGACGAATAAATAACGACAAAATCGGGAATGTTTTAAACTATTTTGCATCACAGATAGACTACTTATCTATGACCAAAACGTTGAAACTGCTTTATATTCTGGACGAAACTTCCATCAAGGAAACAGGTACTCCTGTTACTTGGCTTGACTATAAAGTTTGGGAAAATGGACCTGTTGCTATAGATGTCTATAATGAAATCAAACATCAGGAGGTTTTTTGTTACCAAGGCAAAGAGTTATCACTACTACAATCTATTCATTTGGAAAAAAAATTCAATTCTGATAGAAACACAGAGGAAGTTTACTTAAAACCTAATGGCAGTTTTAACAAAACCATCTTTAACAGATATGAATTAAATCTATTAGAAACTATTGTTTTCAAATATGGAAATTGGAATGCTACAGAATTAATTAATTTCCTTCATGAAGAAGGCTCCCTTTGGCACAAAATGGTTTCTGAACATAATTTAAAAGATCACTTCAAACAAATAGGAAAAATCACAAACCATTCTATTGAATTCAATGATTTATTAGAAAACAATCCTATTTTGCAAATGGCCGCAAAATCCTCATTTGAAGCTTTATCTTTTCAGGAAAGTATAAGCTAAATAAATATGCTTGAAGAAATTTTACAGCAAGGTCATTTAGTATTAATTGAAGATTATCAATTTCAGGATGGAAATGACAGTAAAGACAAATTTTTGATTGTGATAAATCGAAATAATGAATTTGCTTATATCATTCATACCTTAACTACATCTCAAAACAAATTGAATTTGCCCTCTGATAATTTTGGATGTTCAGTAGTGGGAAATATTCCATATTTTTTTATTCAAAAGGGAATCGAGCTAGGTAAAAATAAATTTAGTTTTAATAAAGACACCTTTATATTTTTCAGAAATAATGTTCGAAAAGAGAGCCTTTCTTCTTTTCTTAAATACAATGAAAACAATCTTATTTTAAAGGAAAAATTACCTAATAGTTTTTTGAAAAGACTTTTGAAATGTATGCTCAAATCTGATTTTATTGATCTGAATATAGAAACGGAATTAATTGCAATTAAAGAACAACTTTAAATATAAAAATGCCTCCAAAAAATTGGAGGCATTTTTTGTAACTAATAAGAATTTATTTCGCAGCTTCTACTTTAGCTTTTACTTCTGCTTCCGTACCTTCAAAAACTTCTGTAGTTGTTTTGCCATTTTCGGTTTTGGTTACAGTTCCTACCGTAACGCCATTTGTAGTTGCAAGGTTAACCTCAACTCTGTTTTTATCAGTATCAAAATGAGCCAGACATTTAGCTGTTTCTTCTGCAGAGCATCCTTTTTCTTTGCACATTTTAATACATTCTTCTTTGGTCATTCCGGACATGTCTCCACATTTAGAGATTCCTGCATGCATTTCAGTTTTTGCACAACAAGAAGCTTTTCCGGCAATATCTGATGGAGCATGACCATCACCCAAAATTGGTGCGATTACCAATCCAATTAAACAAGTTAGTTTAATTAAAATATTCATCGAAGGCCCTGAAGTGTCCTTAAATGGATCTCCAACCGTATCTCCGGTTACTGCAGCTTTATGGGCATCAGAACCTTTATAAGTCATTTCACCATTGATCATCACTCCGGCTTCAAAAGATTTTTTGGCATTATCCCAGGCACCTCCGGCATTGTTTTGAAAAACGGCCCACAACACTCCTGAAACTGTAACTCCGGCCATGTATCCTCCCAGCATTTCAGCAATTAACTGATTGTTATCTGCATAAACTAATTTTCCTAAAAGTACAATTGCAATCGGGAAACCAATTGTTAATATTCCGGGCAGCATCATTTCGCGCAAAGCGGCTTTTGTCGAAATTTCCACACATTTTCCGTATTCCGGTTTTCCGGTTCCTTCCATAATTCCCGGAATTTCCTTAAACTGACGACGAACTTCGTACACCATATCCATAGCCGCTTTTCCAACAGAATTCATAGCTAATGCAGAGAAAACTACCGGAATCATTCCACCAACAAAAAGCATCGCTAAAACCGGTGCTTTAAAAATATTGATTCCGTCAATTCCGGTAAAAGTTACGTAAGCTGCAAATAAGGCTAATGAAGTTAAGGCTGCAGAAGCAATGGCAAAACCTTTTCCGGTTGCTGCAGTTGTATTTCCAACTGAATCTAAAATATCAGTTCTGGTACGAACTTCTTTAGGTAATTCGCTCATCTCGGCAATTCCTCCGGCGTTGTCTGAGATTGGTCCAAAAGCATCAATTGCTAATTGCATCGCTGTTGTTGCCATCATTGCAGATGCTGCTAAAGCCACACCGTAAAACCCTGCCAAAGCATAAGAAATCCAAATCGCAACAGCAAACAATAATACGGTTGGAAAAGTAGAAACCATTCCAGTCGCCAAACCAGCGATAACGTTTGTTCCTGCTCCTGTTGAAGATTTCTGAACAATTGCCAAAACTGGTTTTGTTCCTAATCCTGTATAATATTCGGTTACCGAAGAAATTGCTCCTCCAACCACCAATCCAACTAATGTCGCATAAAAAACCCGCATGGAGGAAATCTGATAAGCACCTTCTCCAAAAAATTCCATTGTCATTACTTCAGGCAGCATATATTTTACTAAAAAATAACAAGCTCCAGCTGTTAAAACGATAGAAACCCAGTTACCTATATTTAAGGCTTTCTGAACTTGCGCTTCTTTTGCATTATCATCTGATATTTTCACTAAAAAAGTTCCTATTATTGAAAATAAGATCCCAAAACCGGCAATTGCCATTGGAAGTAAAATTGGTCCTATTCCGCCAAAAGCATCATTGATACTTCCGCCCATATCTTTTATTACGTAGTTTCCGAGAACCATGGCAGCTAATACTGTTGCTACATACGAGCCAAATAAATCAGCTCCCATACCAGCCACGTCCCCCACATTATCTCCAACGTTATCTGCAATTGTTGCCGGATTACGAGGATCATCTTCCGGGATTCCTGCTTCAACTTTACCAACTAAATCAGCTCCCACATCGGCAGCTTTTGTATAAATTCCACCGCCAACTCTGGCAAACAATGCGATTGATTCAGCTCCAAGAGAAAATCCTGCTAATGTTTCCAGAACAACTGTCATCGTTTCGGTATCTTTCCAGACTCCGTCTGAAAACAGATTAAAGAAAATTATAAAGAAAGCCGTCAAACCCAGAACTGCCAAACCTGCTACTCCTAAGCCCATTACGGTTCCGCCTCCAAAAGAAACTTTTAATGCCTGAGGTAAGCTTGTCCTAGCCGCCTGAGTAGTTCTAACGTTTGTTTTGGTTGCAATCCTCATCCCGATATTTCCAGCATAAGCTGAAAATAAGGCCCCGAAAATAAATGCTATTACGATCAATAAATGTGTTTTTACTCCCGGAATAAAAGTAATCCCTGCCAAAACTAAACTGGCAATAATTACGAAAATGGTTAGTAGCTTATATTCTGCTTTTAAGAAGGCCAGAGCTCCTTCGTAAATGTAATCGGAGATCTCTTTCATCTTACCATCGCCGGCATCTTGTTTTAAAACCCAACTCCTTTTTATTCCCATGAAAAGTAATCCTAAAACTGCCATTGCAATAGGCAGGTAAATCATAAATGCATTCATATTTTATTGGTTTTTGGTTAATAGTCAACGAACTAACTAAACGAATTTAAACAAAAAAGCAATACTCTTAACGGAGTATTGCTTTTTTTACAAAATATGATGCCTGAAATTATTTAATACTAAATAATCCTTCTGGTTTGTTTTCAATCTGATTAAAACGATCTGTACATTCTTTAATAATAGCGAATGCTTCGTTTACATCTCCCCATCCTTCTACATCAACTTTTTTGTTTTCAAGGTCTTTGTAAACTTGGAAGAAGTGCTCAATTTCTTTTACTAAGTGAACATTAATATCACTTAAATCGTTTAATTTATTCCAAATTGGATCTGAAACTGGTACACAGATAATTTTTTCATCTGGTCCTTTATCATCTGCCATGTGGAAAACACCAATTGGTTTAACTTCCATAACACATCCAGGGAAAGTTGGTTCGTTTACTAAAACCAATACATCAAGAGGGTCACCGTCTAAAGCTAAAGTTTCAGGGATAAATCCGTAATCTGCAGGGTACATCATTGAAGAGAATAACATTCTGTCGAAACGCATTCTTTTGATTTCAAAATCGTACTCATATTTATTTCTGCTTCCTCTTGGTATTTCGATCAATACATCGAAAGTTGTTAGTTTGTCTGCGGTCATTTTCTTTTTTTATTATATCTATAATTCGGTTGCAAAAGTAACCCAAAGAATCCTTTTTTACAATGAAAAAAATACATTAATCTATATCCTTTATTCATTATTTAATATACTTTCCTTTTATATAACAGCTAGTTAATATGTAATCTTACGATTTCTCTTATTTAAGTAATAATGCCAAAGCAAATAGGTCGGCATAAGACCGGTACGGACTCCATTGTTCTGCATGAATTTCCATTTCTTTCTTATCGTGAATATTCAATAATTCTTTGATAGTATTTACGACTGCAATATCGCCAAGCGGAATCAAATCAGGCTCCTGAAGACAGAACATCAAATAGATATCTATGGTCCAGTTTCCAATACCTTTTAATCGAATGAGTTCTTCACGGACTTGTTTTGCCGACTTTAAAGCCAGACTTTCTATATCCAGTTCTTTATTTAAAATCGCTTCTGCTAAAATTTTAATGTATTTTGTTTTCTGGCGGCTTACTCCGAGGCTGCTAAATTCTTCGTCCGTCAGAACCGACATGTTCTCGGGATTGCAAATTGTATAATTCTTGATTTTCAAAAATGTAGCTTTCGCCGAATCTATAGAAACCTGTTGCTCCAAAATTAACAATACCAAAGTTTCGAAATCCTGTGGCCGTTTTGGGATTGATGGTAATCCGTACTTTTCAACGATTTCCCGAAATATTGGATTCTTGGATGAAAGAAAATCGATGGCTTCTTGCATAACGGAGATTTTTAGCCCTGATTACTTCACTTAACTTTTATTTTAATCAGAGTTCAGTGAACTTCGTTTGAAGCGGCATCCTTTTGCTTTTTTCTTTAAAAAGCAAAAGATATAGCGGATAGCAGGATGAGCTTCTAAAAATAAATAAAATAATTGATTATGTGCAAAAACGCCAAATTGCTAAGTTTAAATTCCTTGCAATTTAGCGTCTGTAAATTTTAAATTATATTTTAGAAATAGAATCCGAAAGATCCTTTTACTGCAAATTTTGCGGCATCTGGCATATTCAAATAATTTCCTCTCCATGAAAAATCAATTCTGAAAACTTTGAAGATGTTTCCAATTCCGGCATTGTATTCCCAATATACTTTTTCAGGGGCATTATACGGAAGTCCTGAAGCATTTATCGCTCTGTTTTCATCAGAAATTGTTCCATGAACAGCTCTGACACCTATAAATTCCCTCCAATTCAGTTTTCTCATAAATGGAATTCTGGCAAATATTCTTCCTCCAAAATCATGATTCCACTGCAATGTAGTATATTGGTCGGTTACAAATTCATAGAAATTTAGGTTGCTAAAAGTATTCTCAATCGTAAAATATGTTTGGTTACCCGGAATAACACTCATTAATCCTAAAGGAATTGTACCAAAAGTCTTTCCTGTTTCAAGCGTGATATTTGTTCTTCCTAACGGCCCTATGATAATGGGCTGCCTGTAAAATAACTGTATTTTTTCATAAGCAAAATCGCTGTTAAGAACTCCTTTTAAACCATAACTAAAGTTAACGAAGAAATGACTAAACGGGCTGTCAACAAGATCCCGCTCTACTCCATAACCAATGGTCTTACGATTTGGCATAAACTCGAACTGAATGTTAGCCTCAGTTTGTGTCACTTTACTTTCAACCACACCAGTCGGATTTGAAACAGATGGCAAAGTTTTATAATAGTCTAAACTAAATGTAGGGGATGCCGATTCTAACGTTCTATATGAAAAACCTGCTGAAACTATGAAATTCTTCTTGGCTTCCATTTCAATAGAAACGTTACTCAAATTAATATTAGTAAGTTTTCCATTGCTTCCGGTTGTAAACAAGGCTGAAGATGCAAAACTTCGCCCTAAAACATCATTTGTAGTGGTTAAACTCGCTCCGATCTGTTCAATATCGCGCCTGTTACCTCCGGAAATTATTAATCGGTTTTTCTTGTCCAGCATCCATTTACCTGAGACTCCGTATTTGAATTTATTATCGTCAAAACCGTATGCGGTATAAGCCTGGATTCTCCATGGGTCATTTGGCCCAAAATACGTTCTTCCCCCAACTCTTAAACGTAAACCTTCGACTTCATTATAACCGAAAGTAGAAAAAATAGGACCGTAATCGAAATTTTTAAATTCGACATAGCCACTTCCTAAAATCGAAACCAAATTATAAAGCTGCTTAAATTTCTTGACAGTCTGCAGGGTGTCGAGCATTTTATAAATTCCCTGTTCGTCTTTGTTTAATTTTTCAAAACGATTTTCTTCCCAAAATTCATCCGGTCTTTGATAAACAGCATTGTCTATAAAATTGACCTCTTCTTTATAAAACTTATCAGGTTTCTGAATGTTGAATTTATGATTTCTGTAAAGCGTAGTTCTTTTTCCATAAACCCCTTTTGATTTTTCTTTTTTGTTTAAAGCAAAATCAGACATCATATAATCACGGGTTAAAAGGAAAACCGAGTCATTCTCTACTTCAAATTCCTGTTCAATATAAATATCTTTCACCCAGTTAATATTGGCACTTTTGGTAACGGCCATATTAATTTTTTTGATGGCAAAAGTTGAATCGTTGACCCAAAAATCTCCCTTAAAGGTTAATTCGTTCTTACGTCTTGGATAGAAAACGATATTATAACACCATTTTTTGTCTATAAAAGCACTGTCTTTTAATACATAGTTATACACATCAATTCCGGTTTTTGAAAGCGGGCTTGTAAAACTCTTGTCAAAAAACTTTAAATGATTGTCGTAAATATTATAGTCTGAATAAAGATCTTTTACGAAAGATAAAATCTGCTGATTCCCATTGAATCCGGACATTTTGTTTCCCGTAATGTTTTCCTTTACTTTCTTAAGTTTATTATCTCCATAAACATCATAAACCGATTCATTAATAAAGATTGGCAGATAGGTTTTACCCGTAACATCCGAAGTATCCACATGATTGAAAACAAACTCCATTCCTTTGAAGAGTTTATTTTTCATAAAAGCACTGTCAATCGTATTCATATCGAATTCGACCTTTTCGTACTTTTGCATCTGATATTGATTGAATTGATAAAGACCGTTTTTACGTTTCCTCTCCCAAATTTTTCTCAAAATATCTAATGCGGGATTGTTCTTTTTTGATGTTTTACCAGTAAATATAACAACTTCATTAAGTGCTTCAGGTTCGCTTAAAACAATTTTGAAATCATAATTTACTGCTTTTTCCAAAAGCACTTCCTTATCTGAAAATCCTGCAGAAGTAACTAACAAAGCGGTATAAGTATTTGGTGATTCTAAATAAAAACGTCCGTCTTCATTAGAAACTATCCCTGTATTTGACCCCTTAAAAACTACATTTGCAAACGGAACAGGCTGATTGGATTTGTCCAAAACAATTCCACTCACTTTAGTTTGCGCAAAAACATGGTTTGCTAAAGCAAATACAAAAAACAGGCTGAGTAAAATTATTCTTTTCATATTCCGGCAAAAAAAAACTTCATCAATTAACTAATGAATGATGAAGTTTTTATGAGTATGTATGTATTATTATTTGTACATTACTTTTTTTACTGCTTTCACTACATCACCAGCATTCGGCAACCAGTCTTTCAGTAAAACAGGTGAATAAGGTGCAGGAGCATCAGCAGTTGTAATACGCTGAATTGGCGCATCAAGAAAATCAAAAGCCTGTTCCTGTACAATATAGGTTATTTCAGATGAAATACTTGCGAATGGCCACGCTTCTTCAAGAATTACCAAACGGTTTGTCTTTTTAACCGATTTTAAAATCGCCTCATTATCCATCGGACGAACAGTTCTTAAATCGATGATCTCACAAGAAATCCCTTCTTTAGCTAATTCATCAGCCGCAATAAAAGCTTCTTTAATGATTTTTCCGAAAGAAACGATTGTTACATCTGTACCTTCACGTTTCACATCAGCTACTCCAATTGGAATTACATATTCTCCGTCAGGCACTTCTCCTTTATCACCATACATTTGCTCAGATTCCATAAAAATTACTGGATCATTATCACGAATTGCAGATTTTAAAAGTCCTTTAGCATCATAAGGGGTTGAAGGAACGATAACTTTAAGACCCGGAGTATTAGCAAACCAGTTTTCTAAAGCCTGTGAGTGAGTTGCCCCTAATTGACCTGCAGAAGCAGTTGGTCCGCGGAAAACGATAGGCACATTAAATTGTCCTCCTGTCATCTGACGCATTTTAGCAGCGTTGTTTATAATCTGATCAATACCAACTAAACAGAAGTTGAAAGTCATATATTCTACAATTGGTCGGTTACCGTTCATCGCAGATCCTACTGCAATTCCTGTAAACCCAAGCTCAGCAATTGGAGTATCGATTACTCTTTTTTCGCCAAACTCAGCAAGCATTCCTTTTGAAGCTTTGTAAGCTCCGTTGTATTCTGCAACCTCTTCGCCCATTAAATATATGGATTCATCGCGACGCATTTCTTCACTCATCGCTTCGCAAATGGCCTCTCTAAATTGTATTGTTCTCATAGTTGTATGTTATATTCTTTTTTTCTGATGAGCAAAAATAAATATTTTAAATAACTTAAAAGCATAAATTGAATTTAAAATAACAGTAACTTTCCCTTCTTCCATCACTTTTAACTTTTTAAAATTTATTGTGATATTTACAAAATAGACAGACTGTCGATTTTCTTCACTAAAAAATATTTTATAAAAACTCCATTTTTCCTGTTTTATTCTAAAATAAGTAAAATCTTTTTAATGTTTATAATATCAAACAATATTAATTAACTATCATTAAGTATTATACAGTTTAAAAAAAAACAGCAACGCTAACAATCAATATTATAAATCAAATTTTGATTCCAGTTTTTTGGATGTAAGCATTTCAAACAAGCAAATATTCGAAATCGTAATAGTTTTTAAAATATTATGCATGCATAGTATAATTATTCCAAATTAAATCCTAAATTTGTAGAAGCATATTATAAATTCAAAATATATACTTTATGAAAATATTAGTTTGCATCAGCCATGTGCCTGATACTACTTCAAAAATCAACTTCTCCAATGGTGATTCAGAATTTGACACCAACGGTGTACAATATGTAATTAACCCTAATGATGAATTTGGTTTAACCCGTGCTATCTGGTTTCAGGAACAGCAAGGAGCAAATGTAACTGTTGTAAACGTGGGAGGTCCGGATACTGAACCAACTTTGCGTAAAGCTTTGGCAATTGGCGCAAACGAAGCAATTCGTGTAAATGCAAATCCAACTGATGGCTTTTTTGTTGCAAAACAATTGGCTGAAGTAATTAAAAATGGCGGATATGACTTAGTGATTGCCGGAAAAGAATCTTTGGATTATAACGGTGGAATGGTCCCTGGAATGATTGCCGGAATTTTAGGTTCTAACTTCTTAAATTCTTGTACTGCTATTACTGTTGAAGGAAACAATGTAAAAGCTGTTCGCGAAATTGATGGGGGAAAAGAAACAGTAAGCACTACTCTTCCTTTAATTATTGGAGGACAAAAAGGCCTTGTTGAAGAAAAAGACTTGCGTATACCTAACATGAGAGGAATCATGACCGCAAGAACAAAAGCATTAACAATTCTTGAGCCAGTTGATGCGCCTGCAAATACAAAAGCGGTAAAATTTGAAAAACCAGCTCCTAAATCAGCAGTAAAATTAGTTGCTGCAGATAATTTAGATGAGTTAATCAATTTATTACACAACGAAGCAAAAGTAATCTAGCAATTAGTATTAGTCGCAGTTTTTTCAGTTAAAGAACCTGAAGCCTGAAAAACTCTAAACTTTTTAAACATAAAATTATGTCATTATTAATATACGCAGAATCTGCAGAAGGAAAATTTAAAAAAGTTGCTTTTGAATTAGCTTCATATGCTAAGAAAGTAGCCGAATCATTAGGAACAACCGTAACAGCTGTAACTGTAAACATCAGTGATGTCAGCGAGTTGGCAAAATACGGTGTTGACAAAGTCTTAAAAGTAAACAATGATAAGTTAGCAGGTTTTACAGCAAAAGCTTACGCTGATGTTATCAAACAAGCTGCTCAAAAAGAAGGAGCAAAAGTAATTTTACTTTCTTCTACAACAGACAGCATTTACCTCTCTCCACTTGTGGCAGTAGCTTTAGAAGCTGGTTTCGCTTCAAACGTGGTTGGACTTCCAGTAAGCACATCACCTTTTCAGGTAAAAAGAAATGCTTTCTCAAACAAAGCTTTCAATATTACAGAAATTAGCACTGATGTAAAAGTTCTTGGATTGGCTAAAAACTCTTACGGAATTTTCGAAAGTGCCGGAGCCGGAACTGAAGAAGATTTCAATCCAACGATTGGCGACAATGACTTTGGAGTAAAAGTAGATTCTGTAGAAAAAGTAAGCGGAAAAGTATCAATAGCCGATGCTGATATTGTAGTTTCCGGAGGTCGAGGATTAAAAGGCCCGGAAAACTGGGGATTAATTGAAGATTTAGCTTCAGTTTTAGGAGCAGCAACAGCATGTTCTAAGCCTGTTTCTGATTTAGGATGGAGACCTCACGGAGAACACGTAGGCCAAACAGGAAAGCCGGTTGCAACAAACTTATATATTGCTGTAGGAATTTCAGGAGCGATTCAACACATTGCAGGTATCAACTCATCAAAAGTAAAAGTGGTTATCAACAGTGATCCTGAAGCCCCATTCTTTAAAGTTGCCGATTATGGAATTGTTGGAGATGCATTTGAAATTGTACCTCAATTAACAGAAAAACTGAAAGCTTTCAAAGCACAACATTCTTAATTTAAAATCTATTCAAAAATATAGCTGCCTAAAAATAAGATAATCGTATCTTTGTTTAGGTGGCTTTTTTGTTCCATATTTTTTGATTAAAATTGCACATTTATTTTCCAGTCAAAAAAAGTATTAAATAGAGGCTTTAAGTGCCTTTTTTACAAACATATATGAGTCTAGTAAAATTATCCATAAAGGGAATATCATACAGTCAAACTCAAAATGGCGCTTATGCCTTAATTTTGAATGAAGTTGATGGTGAAAGAAAATTACCTATTGTCATTGGTGCTTTTGAAGCTCAATCGATAGCTATTGCTTTAGAAAAAGAAATTAAACCACCCCGTCCGTTAACACATGATTTATTCAAAAATTTTGCAGAAAGATTTGATATCGTTGTAAAGCAAGTAATTATTCACAAACTTGTTGATGGCGTTTTTTATTCGAGCCTAATTTGCGAAAGAGATAAAATCGAAGAAATTATAGATGCCAGAACATCTGATGCAATTGCTTTAGCATTACGATTCAGTGCTCCGATTTTTACCTATAAAAACATTTTAGATAAAGCCGGGATTTACCTGAAGTCTAATGCTGCTGAAACCGACCCCGGATCTCAGGAACTTGATGATGTACTTTCTAATCCTGAAACTTTTGGCCGGGAAGAAGAAACGAACCAATCCGGAGATGTTTATGCCAAACATAGTTTACAAGAGCTAAACGAACTTTTAGATCAGGCAGTTTCTCAGGAAGATTATGAAAAAGCAGCCAAAATTAGAGATGAAATCTCAAGAAGATAATTTTTTGCAATTGCAAATTTCAGACTTTAGATCTCAGATTATTACAGATTACAAAATATGAAACAATACTTAGATTTAGTAAAACACGTTTTAGAAAACGGAAATCAAAAAGGTGACCGAACCGGAACCGGAACTAAAAGTGTCTTCGGCTATCAGATGCGTTTTGATTTAAGTGAAGGTTTCCCAATGGTTACAACCAAAAAGCTACATTTAAAATCTATCATTTACGAATTACTTTGGTTTTTAAAAGGCGACACTAACATCAAATATCTTCAGGAAAACGGAGTAAAAATATGGGACGAATGGGCTGATTCTAATGGAGATTTAGGTCCCGTTTACGGACATCAGTGGCGTAATTGGAATAGTGAAGAAATCGATCAGATTACTGAATTGATTACAGAATTAAAAACAAATCCGAATAGCCGCAGAATGCTGGTTTCTGCCTGGAATCCTTCAGTATTGCCGGATGTTAAAAAGTCATTTGAAGAGAATGTAGCCAATAACAAAGCTGCTTTACCTCCATGCCATGCTTTTTTTCAATTTTATGTTTCGAGTCCCGATACTGAAAAAGGAGAAACAAAAGGGAAACTATCTTGTCAATTGTACCAGCGAAGTGCTGATATCTTTTTAGGCGTTCCTTTTAATATTGCTTCTTATGCATTATTAACCATGATGATTGCTCAGGTATGTGATTTAGAATATGGCGAATTCGTTCACACTTTTGGTGATGCACACATTTATAACAATCATTTTGAGCAATTAGAGCTACAATTAACACGAGAGCCAAAACCTTTACCAAAAATGATTTTAAATCCAGAGATAAAAAATATCTTTGATTTTGATTATAATGATTTTACACTTGTAGATTATGATCCACATCCTGCTATAAAAGGTAGTGTTGCTGTATAAAAAACAAAAATCCGCTTTAATTTCAAGCGGATTTTTTTATACTACTAAAACACTATTTTCACTTCCTGCAAAATCATTCCATTTATAGGCATCTGCTTCCGGGTCATTAATATACAGTCCGTCAACTACATACTTAAACTCATAAATTGCATCTTTAACTAATTCATAGGTAGCTTTAAACGTTCCATTTTTTAATTTGCTCAGACTCCCTTCTTCTATATTCCAGTTATTAAAATCTCCAACTACAGCGGCAGAATTAGCATCTTTTGCTTCAATTGCAAATGTTACTTTACAAACTGGTTTCGTTTTTACAAATTGCTTTTTTAAAGACATAACTGTTTCATTTTTAGGTTTATATCATCAAAGTTCGCAAATTCATTTGAGTAAACAAGACATTACCATATGATTTACGATTATAGCAATCAGAGACATAATTTTTGCACTATCAGTAATTTTACGCTTTTTAATTCAATAATTCGGATTGGGAGACCATTTTGAACCAAATATTATTTATTCAAAATAGTGAGTTTTCAAAATAAATTATAACTTTATAATCTTATTTTGAATAAATTATGGAAAAAGAAGTGCATGAACAATATGAGTACGCTCGTAAAAGAATCAGACAGAAAAAGGCATTATATTTTCATTTTGTACTTTTTTTGTTAGGAAGTTTATTTTTATTTGTTGCTAATCGTTTTTTTGGTTTTAGTATTGGAACGGAACAAAATTGGTGCACTTGGATCATTACTTTATGGTTTTTTATCTTTATTTTGCACTTTATAAAAATCTATATAACGGATAGATTTATGAATAAAAAATGGGAAAGAGAACAGATAGACCGACTGGTCGCACTCCAACAAAAGAGAATCAATCAATTAGAATCCTCTATCAATGACAATCCTGAAAATAAAATTTAGTTTTAATACACTATGCTTATAATGATAGCGGCTGTTGCCGAAAATAATGCCCTGGGGAAAAAAAACAAATTAGTCTGGCATCTCCCAAATGATTTTAAAAGATTTAAATCCCTTACTACCAATCACCATATCATAATGGGAAGAAAAACTTTTGAAAGTTTTCCAAAACCGCTACCAAACAGAACACATATTGTAATTTCCCGACAGGAAAATTATAATCCCGGGGGATGTATAGTGGTTGACAGTATTGAAAAAGCGATTGCAATTTGTCCTGAAAATGAAGATTCATATATTATAGGAGGTGGGGAAATTTACACTCTGGGACTACAATATGCTGATATTATTGAAATAACACGAGTACACCATACTTTTGAAGCCGATGCTTTTTTTCCTAAAATCAATGAAAGGGAATGGCAATTGGTAGAATCTGAAGAAAACTTTAAAGATGACACCCATCTTTATGATTATACCTACGAAACATACATTAAAAAATAAAAAAAACATCCTCAATTGCTTGAGGATGTTTTTATTTAAATCCAATGATAAGAGCAATGACCTACTCCAGAAACAATATTTGATAACATAAAATAAAAATTACAAATATTAAAAATACCCCTGAGAGGAATATAATAACATTTGATATTTTTTGAGAGTACATCTCAAAAAAACCCTTAATACCAAATACCACGAAGGTACTAAAGGCAAAGAAAATTAAAATTTCCAAAAACAAATTTAATCCTAAGAACGTATTTTGCGCTTTAAATATAATACTGCTCTCAAAAACAGTACTTTCAAAACAGCTTACAAGAACAAACGAGATGCTAAGCGCAAGGAGCACCCATTTGATTTGGGTCATTGTATCTCTATTTATCATTGAAAAAATATTAACATTTTTACAAGTGCTAAATTGACCAATAAATACTTCACCTACAATACCCACTTTTAGTGATTTTACAAAAATACACATTCAATGCCTGAAAACATTTTATATCCTAATTAAGAAACACAATTGCAGTTAAATACTTTATGTTATATTTGCGTAAATAAAAAAAATGTCTGAAAAAATAACTCCGTACAAAAACTCAACATTAGGCAAAAAAGAACAAGTTGCACAAATGTTTGACACTATATCAGGAAATTACGATAATTTAAATCGTGTAATCTCATTTGGAATAGATGTAAAATGGCGTAAAAAAGTTTTGAAAATAGTTTCTGATTCAAAACCAAAAACAATACTTGATATTGCTACCGGAACCGGAGATCTTGCCATTTTAATGGCACAAAGTAATGCTGAAAAAATTATTGGTTTGGATATTTCTGCCGGAATGCTGGAAGTCGGAAGAAAAAAAGTAGAAGAAAAGAAACTTTCAGACAGAATTGAATTAACATTAGGAGACTCGGAAAAAATGCCTTTTGAAGATAATTATTTTGACGCTATAACAGTAGGCTTTGGAGTTCGGAACTTTGAAAATTTAGAAAAAGGTTTTGCCGAAATTTTAAGAGTTTTAAAACCAAACGGGGTATTTGTAATCCTGGAAACTTCAGTTCCTGATAAAACTCCTTATAAACAAGGATATCGCTTTTATACCAAAAACATACTTCCTGTTATAGGAAAATTATTTTCTAAAGACAATTCAGCTTATGGATATTTATCTGAATCTGCTGCTGCTTTTCCATATGGTGAAGCACTGAACAATATTTTGAGAAAAATCGGGTTTATAGATGTTGTGGCTATGCCTCAAACTTTTGGAGTTGCAACCATATATTCTGCTTCTAAAAAATAGTATGAAAAAAACAGTAGTCTTAATTTTATTAGTATTATCAGCACAGGGATATTCACAATTTGCTAAAAGCATGTTTAGCAAAGATCCTATTATTAATCTGGAAAACTGGCAAAAGCAGCGCCTGTACTTTGGGTATTATTTAGGCTTTAACAGCTTTGATTTTAAATTTGATTATAAAGAAGTTACAGAGGATATCCAGGTAAAAAAAACAACAGGATTCAATGTTGGGGTTGTCGCTGATTTAAGACTTCAGGAATATATAAATTTACGTTTCGAACCTGGATTGTATTATACTAAACGGGATCTGCATTTTTCAGGAGTAGGAAATTCAGAAAATGATTATTTAAGAGAAGTCAACAGTACTTATATTCATTTCCCGTTATTATTAAAATTTTCAGCTTTACGTACCGGAAACATACGCCCCTATTTAACAGGAGGACTTTCTACAACTTTAAATTTATCCAGTAATTCAAAATCTAAGGATGACAACTTTGAGGGTACATTTAGAACTAAATCATGGAGTTCTGCTTATGAAATTGGTTTTGGAATAGACATATTCTCTGAATATTTTATTTTTTCTCCTTCTATAAGAGGTATGTTTGGAATAACCGATGAGTTAATTCGTGATAATCCGGGTCAGGCCAGTCCATGGACAGACAACATAGATTCGATGAAATCAAGAGCAATTTTAATAAATTTTACTTTTCATTAAAACAAAAGCTTAACTATTTCGTTTAAACTCACTAAGAACAATAGCAGTGGCGGTGGCTACATTTAAACTTTCGGTTTTTTGTAGTTTACCAAATCTGGGAATTGTGAGTCGGCTTGTTACTGTTTTTTCAATCTCTGCCGAAATGCCATTGGCTTCATTACCCATAATAATGATTCCGTTTTGAGGCAATACAGATTGATAAATATTTTCACCATTCATAAAAGTTCCAAATACAGGTAATTTTGTGTTTGTTATAAACGATTTCAAATCAACATAATTTACATTTACTCTTGCAATAGAACCCATTGTGGCCTGCACGACTTTTGGATTGTAAATGTCAACCGTTTCTTTTGAGCAAATAATTTGTTGGATTCCAAACCAATCACAAAGCCTTAAAATGGTTCCTAAATTTCCCGGATCCCGAATATCATCTAAAGCTAAAATCAAGTCCGAGTCGATTATCGTATTTTCGGCAGGGATTTTGAATAAGGCTAAACATGTATTCGGGGTTGACAAAGCACTTATTTTTTTAAGTTCTTGTTCTGTTATAGAAATACGTTTTGAAAATTCAACCGTTTCAAAGTCATTTTGCGTGGTGAACAAATACTCTAATTCAAAATTGGAAAGCAACAATTCCTGAATTACTTTAATTCCTTCGGCAAAAAACAATTGATTAGCAAAACGTTGCTTTTTTTGATGCAAACCTGTTATAAGTTTTATTTGGTTTTTACTAATCATAAAATATAATGTACTTTTGAATTAAATATTTAAAAACACTTGAAAAAGATTTTTACAAAAATAACAGCATTTATTCTAATAGCAATACTTATTTGTGCTTGTAATGCTGTGAAAAGAGTTCCGGAAGAGAAAAACTTACTTATAAAAAATGACATTATTGTAAACGGCAAATCCACTAATGATGAAACTGCCTCCAATCAGATGTATCAAAAGCCAAACAGTAATTTATTAGGATATCGCCTGCGTCTAAATTTATATAATCTGGCAAAATTAAATCCTGATTCTACGTATCAGGCAAAATTTAAAAACAATCCGGGAAAATATGAACGTCAGTCTAAAATATTATCTGCTAAACAAGTGGATCGCCTTGGACAATCTTTTTTATATAAAGGAATTCATGAATTTTTAAAAAAAACCGGCGAACCTCCTGTTATTATTGACACTTCAAAAACCAAAAAAACATTACTCCGCTTAAAATCCTATTATTTCAACAATGGTTATTTTAATGTGGCTATGAATTATAATATCGACAGTGTCGGTTATAAAAGAGCAAAAATTAATTACAACATTACAACCGGAACTGCTTATACTCTGGATTCTATTAGACGAAGCATTAGCACACCGGCTTTAGATTCATTATACAAAACAAACCCTGAACCACCTATCTTAAAATCAGGAAATCAATTCAAAACCAGTGATTTCGAAGAAGAAAAAAATCGTATTACGACCTACTTTAGAAATCACGGAGCCTACTATTTTCAACCAACATATGTTACTTTCGATGTTGATACGATTGGTAAAAAAAACAAAGCGGATATAAATTTAATCATCAAGGATAACAGCATTCAGGAAAAAGACTCCAGCAGGACAGAACCTTTTAAATTGTATAAAATAAGTGATGTTAACATCTATACAGATTATTCTCCTGCACATGCAAAAAGCAAAATTAAAGACAGCACAACTTACAACAACTTTAATTTGTATAGCTATGATAAATTAAAGTATAAGCCACGCGCTATTACAGATGCTATTTTTATCTCAAAGGGAGGTACTTATGCAGATTTCAGAACTACTCTTTCATCTCGTTATTTGAATAACCTCAAAATTTTTAATTACCCATCCATACAATATGAAGTTGATAAGCGGGATTCAACCGCACAATCCTTAATTGCAAAAGTCTATTTAACACCAAGAAAAAAATATAGTTTTGGTGCTACTTTAGACTTAACTCACTCAAATATCCAGGATTTCGGAATTGGAGCCAGTGTTTCAGAAACGATTCGAAATGTATTTAACAGAGCAGAAACCTTAGAAATTTCTGCACGTGTAAACGTAGGTTCCTCAAAAGACATGGCCAATCCTAATGATAATTTCTTTAATGTTTCGGAATACGGGGTTGACATGAAACTTAATTTCCCAAGAATTTTAATGCCTTTCGGGACTGAGAAGATTATTCCGAAAAGCATGATTCCATCCACATCGGTATCAGCCGGTTTTTCTAAACAAAGAAACATCGGATTGGACAAAGAAAACTTCACTGGCGGCTTATCTTATCTTTGGTCTCCAAAACGATACAATTCAGCAAAATTAGACCTACTCAATGTACAATATGTCCGCAACCTGAACCCTGATAATTATTTTAAGGTATATACTTCTTCTTATGATGAATTGAATGGTATTGGAAAAGATTACAATGTAAATACTGATAACTGGGGAGATTCCCCAGAAGAACAAGATCGAAAAAACCTAACTATACCTCAAGGAACAACAGGTTTCACAGATGATGTTATAAACAACAGAACAGCACTAAAACCAGCAGATCCAAAATATCAGGATGTAAAAAGCATAGAAGAAAGAAGAATCCGACTTACTGAAAATGACTTTATTCTGGCGACCAGCTATACATTTACCAAAACAACCAAAAAAGATTTAGCAGATAATACTTTTTATCAGTTTAAAACCAAAATAGAATCAGCAGGAACTTTATTATCGGCCATTTCAAGTGTGGCAAGTTTACCTAAAAATTCACGTGGTAACTACGACATATTTAATCTTGAATATTCAGAATACATAAAAACCGAATTTGACTATATTAAGCATTGGGATTTTGGCAAAGAAAAAGTACTGGCTGTCAGAAGTTTTTTTGGTATCGCAATTCCTTTTGGAAATTCAGATTATGTCCCTTTTTCACGAAGTTATTATTCCGGGGGATCAAATGACAATCGAGCCTGGCAGCCTTATGCATTAGGTCCGGGAAGTACAAATGCCGTAAATGATTTTAATGAAGCCAATATGAAACTCGCCCTTAGTGGTGAATTTAGGTTTAAAATTTTCGGGGATGTTAAAGGTGCCATCTTTGCTGACGCCGGAAATATCTGGAATGTACTCGATAATGTGACTGATGAAAAGGCAAAATTCTCCAGCTTAAACGATTTCGATGAAATTGCTTTAGGTTCCGGATTTGGTTTACGATACGATTTAAGCTTTTTTGTTATTCGTTTGGATTTAGGCTTTAAGACTTATAATCCGGCGCATGACAAGGGAGACAGGTGGTTCAAAGAATACAATTTTGGACATTCGGTTTTAAATTTTGGGATAAATTATCCGTTCTAATGCTAATTAATTCTTATTTTTGCAACCTAAAAACCTAAAAACAACTAAAAAAAATTACAATGGCACACAATATTAAACCAGGAGTGGCTACAGGAGATCAGGTACAGGAAATCTTTAATTATGCAAAAGAAAAAGGATTCGCACTTCCGGCAGTAAACGTAACCGGATCAAGCACAATTAATGGAGTTCTTGAAACTGCAGCAAAACTTAATGCTCCGGTTATCATTCAATTTTCTAACGGTGGAGCACAATTCAACGCTGGAAAAGGATTATCTAATGCAGGTGAAAAAGCAGCTATTGCAGGAGGAATCGCAGGAGCAAAACACATTCATACTTTAGCAGAAGCTTATGGAGCTACCGTGATTTTACATACTGACCACTGCGCAAAAAAATTATTGCCTTGGATTGATGGTTTGTTAGATGCATCTGAAAAACATTTTGCAGAAACAGGAAAACCATTATTCAGTTCTCACATGATCGATTTGTCTGAGGAGCCAATCGAAGAAAACATTGAGATCTGTAAAGAGTATTTAGCAAGAATGAGCAAAATGGGAATGACATTAGAAATCGAGCTAGGTATTACAGGTGGTGAAGAAGATGGTGTTGACAACTCTGATGTTGACAGTTCAAAATTATACACCCAGCCAGAAGAAGTAGCTTACGCTTACGAAGAATTATCTAAAATAAGCCCTAAATTTACAATTGCTGCTGCTTTTGGAAACGTTCACGGTGTTTATAAACCAGGAAACGTAAAATTAACTCCAAAAATCTTAAAAAATTCTCAGGATTTCGTACAAAACAAATTCAACACAGGACACAATCCAGTTGATTTCGTTTTCCATGGAGGTTCTGGTTCTACACTTGAAGAAATCAGAGAAGGAATCAGCTACGGAGTGATCAAAATGAATATTGATACCGATTTACAATTTGCATATACTGAAGGAATCCGTGATTATATGGTTAAAAATCTTGACTATTTGAAATCACAAATTGGTAATCCAGAAGGTCCGGATGCTCCAAACAAAAAATATTATGACCCAAGAAGATGGGTTCGTGAAAGCGAAGTAACTTTCAACGCAAGACTTGAGCAAGCTTTTGCTGACTTAAACAACGTGAATACACTATAATAAAAAAGTTTCAAGTTTAAAGTTTCAGGCTTCAGGTTTCGCAACTTGAAACCTGAAACCTCAAACAAATAAAACATTCAATATGGCTTGGTTTAAAAGACAGGAAAAAGGGATTACAACTGCTACAGAAGACAAGATGGACGTTCCGAAAGGATTGTGGTACAAATCTCCTACCGGAAAAATTATTGATGCTGACGAATTAGCGAGAAATTTGTTCGTAAGCCCAGAAGATGATTTTCACGTTCGAATTGGAAGCGCAACCTATTTTGAAATTTTATTCGACAACAACGAATTTGTTGAGTTAGATAAAAACATGACATCAAAAGATCCTCTGCATTTTGTGGATACAAAAAAATATGCTGAGAGACTGAAAGATGTAATGGAAAAAACGCACCTTAAAGACGCTGTTCGTACCGGAGTAGGAAAATCTAAAGGAAGAGAACTTGTAATCTGCTGTATGGATTTTGCCTTTATCGGCGGATCTATGGGAGCAGTTGTAGGTGAAAAAATCGCAAGAGGTATTGACCATGCAATCAAAAACAAACTTCCTTTTGTAATGATTTCTAAATCTGGTGGAGCACGTATGATGGAAGCTGCTTATTCGTTAATGCAATTGGCTAAAACATCTGTAAAATTAGCTCAGCTTGCCGAAGCTGGCTTACCATACATTTCTTTATGTACAGACCCAACTACCGGAGGAACTACCGCATCTTATGCTATGTTAGGCGATATCAACATCTCTGAGCCTGGCGCTTTGATTGGCTTTGCTGGTCCACGTGTTGTACGTGATACCACAGGAAAAGATTTACCGGAAGGTTTCCAGACTGCTGAATTTCTTTTAGAGCACGGTTTCCTTGACTTTATCACGCCTAGAAAAGAATTGAAAGATAAAATCAATTTGTATATCGATTTGATTCAGAATAATGATATTAGAAAATAGTTTTTAAAACTTAAAAATATTAAAATCTCATCCGCTTCATTGCAGGTGAGATTTTTTTATATATTTAATTTTAAATCTTATCTTCATGGCTAAAATTTTTATTGGTTTCGTTATTTGTATATTTCTTTCGAATTGTAGCAAGAAAGAAAATCAAAAAGAAAATATTCCTTATATAATTTCTAAAGAAAGTAAGGGAAAAATCACCGGCAACGATACCATTCCTCCAACCCCTCCTATTCCCGGCTGGCTAGTCTATGGAACAAATACCTTTATTATAAACACTGATTCTACAGCATACTACTTTTAAAATAAAGGAATAGGATTTATATGCGGAACACCAAATGCAGACACTATTCCTTATTTTATAAATTTACAACCAAAAGATTTAATTGAAATTTCAAATAAAAACCTTTATGAATTTATAAAATTGAATTATAAAGATAACTTTCGAAATGCAACTTTTATCGCATCACAATCTGACACATTGACATCGAAGATATTCTTTGATTTACGTAAATCTTTGAAGTATTTTATCAGAGATCGTGATTTCTGTATTGTAAGAAGAACAGCCCAAGAAGAAGATACTGTTTTGAAATATAAGAGAAATGATGAATCTTATGATATTAAATGGGATAAAACAAAAATTAAATTCCCTGAGGAAGTTAAATTTGTCAAACCACTAATTCGAATTAAAACGAAACCTCAAAAAACTACATTCCCGTTCGAATAGCCTCAACAGGATCAAGATTTGCAGCTGAAATAGCTGGCAAAATTCCCGAAATTAATCCAATAAGAGCAGCTAAAGTTGTTCCTAAAATTATATTTCCAAAGCTTAAGACGAATTCAAAATCGAGTGCTTTAGTTAAGATAAATGCAATTCCCCAAACCATCAGCAAACCAATAATTCCTCCAATTACAGAAAGAATTATGGCCTCGAATAAAAACTGAAATAATATGAATCGGTTTTTAGCACCAAGCGATTTTTGTATTCCAATTAAATTGGTTCTTTCTTTTACGGAAACAAACATAATATTGGCGATTCCGAAACCTCCGACTAAAAGAGAAAATCCGCTGATAATCCATCCCACCACATTCATCTGACCTAAAATTCCGTCAATAAAATCTGTAAACCCTGACAATACATTGATAAAAAAATTATCCATTTCCCCTGCTTTCATTCCGCGAATTGCTCTTAGTTTTTGAGCAACTTGTGCTTTATAAGCATCCATATCTACACCTTTTACCGGTTTTAAAACAATTACCGGTGTCATCGCATCGTTATCTCCATACATTCGACGCAGGAAATTAGCCGGAAAATAAACAGACGTATCATTACTGTCTCCGAAAAACCCTGCCCCTTGTTTTGCCATTACTCCGACAACGGTAAAACGCTGTCCGTATAGACGAATATTTTTTCCAATAGGATCGCTTTCTCCAAAAAGTCCGTTGGCAATATCATAACCTAAAACAATTACGGGAGTTCCTGAATTCGATTCGGATTCATTATAAAATCTTCCTTTGTCAAAACTCAATCCGTCAATATCAACCATTTCGAAAGAAGAGGGAATCATATTTACATCGGCAACAGTTTTCGAATCATATTTTAAAGTTTCACGATTCACGAATAACTGGTAGCCTACCTGATCGGTATTATTTAGGGAATTTTTCAAGGCAATATATTCATCATATTTTACATTTGGAAACTGCTCTCTCTTCCATTGCGGAATTTCTGAAGGCCCAAAACTAAATTTCATTAAATAAATCGTATTTTTATCTAAACTGCTTAAATCTTTAGTAATTTTTTTATCTAAAGAATCAACAGCAGCGAGTACGGCAATAATCGAAAAAATACCAATTGTAACGCCAAGTAATGACAATAAGGTACGCAATTTATTGTTCCGTAAAGCATTGATGGCAAAACTCAGACTTTCTTTTAATAATCTCAGATAAAGAAGCATATAATAATATTTTTCAACAAAGTAAAATTCAATATTTTAAAAACAAAAACCTAATAAAAGTTAGCTTACTCATCAGTAGATTTTTTTAGCATAATGTTACATTAATTTTCTTTAAAATAATATATAAAAAAACTACTTTTGCAGTCTGAAAATCATAACTACACAATGAGCACAACTAAAAAAATACAATCAGCGTTAATATCTGTTTTTTCGAAAGATGGATTAGAGCCAATCGTTAGAAAATTACAAGAGCAAAACGTAACACTTTACTCAACAGGAGGAACAGAAGATTTCATTAAAAACCTTGGCATTCCGGTAGTTCCTGTTGAAGATATTACTTCTTTCCCTGAAATCCTTGGAGGAAGAGTTAAAACATTACATCCAAAAATTTTTGGCGGTATTTTGAATCGTCAGGACAACGAAAGTGATGTTGAGCAAATGAAAGAGTTTGATATTCCTCAGATTGATTTGGTTATTGTTGATTTATATCCTTTTGAAAAAACGGTTGCTTCAGGTGCAAGCGAACAAGATATTATTGAAAAAATTGATATTGGCGGAATTTCATTAATCCGCGCAGGTGCAAAAAATTTCAAAGATACTGTGATTGTAGCTTCAGTAAACGAATACAGTTTGCTTTTAGATTTAATCACAGAACAAAATGGAGCAACTACTTTAGAAAACAGAAGGTTATTTGCTACAAAAGCATTCCATGTTTCCTCTCATTATGATGGGGCAATTTTTAATTATTTCAATACTGACGATACGATTTACAAAGAAAGTATCGCTAATGGGCAAGTTTTAAGATACGGTGAAAACCCGCACCAAAAAGGATTCTTTTTTGGAGATTTTGACGCTATGTTCAAAAAAGTTCACGGAAAAGAATTGTCATACAACAACTTATTAGATGTTGACGCTGCAGTAAATTTGATTGCTGAATTCAAAACAGACGGACCAACATTCGCAATTTTAAAACACAATAATGCTTGTGGATTGGCTTCTAGAAAAACAATCAGCGAAGCTTATTTAGCAGCTTTGGCTTGTGACCCAACTTCTGCTTTTGGAGGTGTTTTAATTGCTAATACCAAAATTGATTTAGCAACCGCACAGGAAGTCAACAAATTATTCTGCGAAGTAGTTATCGCTCCAGGTTATGATGACGAAGCAATTACAGTTTTACAAGAAAAGAAAAACAGAATCATATTAGTTCAAAATGAAGTTGAATTACCATCACGCCAGGTAAGAACTTGTCTTAATGGTTTGTTAATTCAGGACAGAAATAATATTACAGATACTAAAGAGCATTTAAAAACCGTTACAACTACAGAGCCAACTGCTCAGGAGATTGAAGATTTAATTTTTGCTTCAAAAATTTGTAAAAACACCAAATCGAATACGATTGTTTTTGCAAAAAACGGAACATTAATTTCCTCAGGAACAGGTCAGACTTCAAGAGTTGATGCTTTGATTCAGGCAGTTGATAAAGCAAAAGCTTTTGGATTTGATTTAACCGGAGCTTCTATGGCAAGCGATGCATTTTTCCCTTTTCCGGATTGTGTTGAATTAGCCAAAAAAGCAGGAATAACAGCAGTAATTCAGCCTGGAGGTTCAATAAAAGATGAATTAAGCATAAATTATTGCAACGAAAATAATCTTGCAATGGTATTTACAGGAACACGTCATTTTAAACATTAATTTGTTTAACTTTGTTCGATAAATTATTTATAACATTTTAAACCCCTAACAAACTTATGGGATTTTTTGATTTCATGACCGAGGATATTGCGATAGACCTTGGTACCGCAAACACTTTAATCATTCATAATGATAAAGTTGTTATTGATAGCCCATCTATCGTTGCACGCGATAGAATTTCAGGCAAAATCATTGCTGTTGGTAAAGAAGCCAACATGATGCAAGGTAAAACACATGAAAACATCAAGACCATCAGGCCTTTGAAGGATGGTGTAATTGCCGATTTTGATGCTTCGGAAAAAATGATTAATATGTTCATTAAAAGCATTCCTGCATTAAAAAAGAGAATGTTTACTCCGGCCTTAAGAATGGTAGTATGTATTCCGTCTGGTATTACAGAGGTTGAAATGCGTGCAGTAAAAGAATCTTGTGAAAGGGTAAACGGTAAAGAAGTATATCTTATTCACGAACCGATGGCAGCAGCGATTGGTATTGGTATCGATATCATGCAGCCAAAAGGAAATATGATTGTTGATATTGGAGGTGGTACAACTGAAATCGCTGTTATTGCATTAGGTGGTATTGTTTGCGACAAATCAGTAAAAATTGCGGGTGACGTTTTCACAAATGACATCGTTTATTACATGCGTACGCAACACAACTTATTTGTTGGGGAAAGTACTGCTGAGAAAATAAAAATCCAGATTGGAGCTGCTATCGAAGATTTAGATGGCCCTCCGGAAGATATGTCTGTTCAGGGTAGAGATTTGCTTACCGGTAAACCAAAACAAGTTGATGTTTCGTACAGAGAAATTGCTAAAGCATTAGATAAATCTATTCAACGTATCGAAGATGCTGTTATGGAAACGCTGTCTCAAACTCCTCCAGAGTTAGCCGCAGACATCTACAACACAGGTATTTATTTAGCTGGTGGAGGATCGATGTTAAGAGGTCTTGACAAACGTATTTCACAAAAAACAGATTTACCTGTTTACATTGCTGAAGATCCGCTAAGAGCAGTTGTTCGCGGAACCGGAATGGCACTTAAAAACATTGCAAAATTCAAAAGTATCTTAATCAAATAAGATAAAACAATCAATATATTTTGTTAGAGCCGAATCGCATCATTTGGCTCTAATAAATTTGAACTTAAAAGCATATCCTGAAACAAAATAACCGAACAAGAAATGCAGCAAATTTTTAATTTCATTATAAGAAACAGTAATCGATTACTGTTTTTGCTGCTTTTAGGTATTTCGTTGGCACTCACAATCCAATCCCACTCTTTTCACAGAAGCAGAACCATCAGCTCTGCTAACTTTATTAGTGGTGGCGTTTATGAAAAAATAAACACCATAAATGAGTATTTGAATTTGAGAACTGAAAATGACGAACTTGTACTTGAAAACGCAAGATTAAAAAGTCTTTTATTCAATATAGAAGATACCACCAAAGCACCAATGATTGACAGTATTAAAGGTGTAAAACCAGCTGATATTATTGTCTCGAAAGTAATTCATAACTCGTATAGCACACACGAAAACTATCTTACTTTAAACTCCGGATCAAACGAAGGCATTAAACAGGATATGGGGGTAATTAACAGCCTAGGCATTATTGGTGTCATAGATAATACTTCTCCAAATTACTCTACTGTGGTCAGTATTTTAAATATGAAGTCACATATTAATGCGAAACTGAAAAAATCAAATCATTTTGGTTCATTAACATGGAACGGAAAAAGTACCGGATACGTACAATTAGAAGATGTTCCTAGACTAGCTTCAATTAGAAAAGGTGATACAATTGTTACTGGTGGACAATCCGTAATCTTCCCAGAAGGAATTAATATTGGAACTGTAGATATTGTATACAAAAAAGAAGGCACAAGTTTTTATGTAATAAAAGTAAAACTGTTTAATGATATGACCAATTTAGGACATGTTTACATCATTAAAAGTAAAGGAAGAGAAGAACTCATTAATTTAGAAAACAAAAGCAAAGAAAAAGATGAATAGCGCACTGTTAGTCAATATTTTTCGATTTATTATGTTACTGGCAATTCAGATTGTTATTTTTAACAATATGAATTTCTTAGGATACATAAGTCCTTACCCGTATATTTTATATATTATTTTATATCCTGTAAACAGCAATCGATCCGGTTTAATAATTTCAAGTTTTTTGTTGGGTATTACAATGGACATGTTTTGTAATTCAGGAGGTATTCATGCGGCAGCCTGTGTTATTTTAGCTTATTACAGACCTTATATTTTCAAGTTTTCTTTTGGATTAAGCTATGAATATCAAACTATAAAACTAAACGAATCTTTAACACCAGAGCGTTTCTCATTTATTTTGGTTTCCGTTTTCTTACATCACATAGTTTTATTTATTCTGGAAGCTTTTCAATTTAAATTCATTTGGGATATTTTACTGAGGACACTATTCAGTTCTGTTTTCACCATACTCATTTCTATTATAATCATATATCTTATTAAGCCAAATAAACGATGAGAAAAGTCCTGCTGCCCACTTTAATTATTATTGCAGCATCTTTGCTAGTAATCAGGATATTTTATTTGCAGGTTATTGATGATTCTTTCAAATTGAAATCAGAAAATAATGCCATCAAAATAAAATATGATTACCCGGAACGCGGATATATTTACGACAGATATGGGAAACTGCTTGTCGCAAATCAGTCATCTTATGATATCATGGTCATTCCTCGGGATATTAAAGACGACCTTAATATTGCGGAATTCTGCGAACTATTAAATATTACAAAAGAGGATTACGAAAAAAGAATAGCAAAAGCCAGGGTTTATAGTCCACGATTACCTTCTGTCTTTTTATCACAGCTTAATAAAGCCGAATTTGCCGCTTTTCAGGAAAAGATCAGAAAATATGAAGGTTTTTATTTCCAAAAACGTTCTCTTCGTGATTATGAAGTTGATTGTGGCGCTAATATTTTTGGCTTTATTACACAGGTAAACGAAAGACAGATTGCAAAAAACCCTTATTATAACAGTGGTGATTTAATTGGTAAACAGGGCGTTGAAGAAAGTTACGAAGAAATACTGAGAGGTATAAAAGGTGTAAAATATATCCAAAAAGACAAATACAATCGTGAAATTGGTTCGTATAAAAATGGAAAATATGACACCATTGCTGTACAAGGAGAAGATATTAATTTAACTATTGATGCAGAACTTCAAAAATACGGCGAAGAATTAATGATTAACAAAAGAGGTGGTATTGTTGCTCTTGAACCTAAATCAGGAGAAATATTAGCGCTTGTAACTGCTCCATCATACGATCCTGGAATCTTAGTTGGAAGACAACGTTCTAAAAATTACACACTATTATATCGTGATTCAATAGCTAAACCGCTATATGACAGAGGGCTTTTGGCGGAATATCCACCCGGTTCTCCTTTTAAAATTTTAACAGGACTGGTAGCATTGCAGGAAGGAGTGGTTGATGAAAATTTTTCTGTTTCCTGTCACCATGGTTTCAGTTATGCAAGAGGACGGTTTATGAGATGTCACTGCAGTGGAGGACAATTACAATTGCATAGGGCTATTTACCAATCCTGCAACAGTTATTTTGCAACGGCTTACATGAGGACTATTAATAAATATACAAAACCTGCTGCTGCTGTAGATGTATGGAGTAATCACCTTAAAACTTTTGGGTTAGGTGAGTTTATGGGTTATGATCTACCAACAGGAAAGAGAGGAAAAATTCCAACTTCAAAAACCTACAAAAGAATGTATCCAAATGGAGGCTGGAGAAGTACTGCAATTGTTTCAAATGCCATTGGGCAGGGAGAGGTTGTAATGACTCCTATTCAGTTAGCAAATATGATGGCAACAATTGCTAATCAGGGATATTATTATACACCTCACATTATAAAAAAAATTGAAGGTGAAAAAATCGATTCAAAATTTACAACTAAACATACAACATCTATTGACAAGAAATATTTTCCACCTATAATAAGTGGTTTGTTTGATGTTTATAATATGGGAACCGCAAGCAGGTTAAAAGTTGAAGGCATTGATATTTGTGGAAAAACCGGTACGGCTGAAAATTTTGCAAAGATTGACGGCAAAAGAGTTCAGCTTGAAGATCACTCCATATTTGTTGCATTTGCTCCGAAAGACAATCCAAAAATTGCAATTGCAATTATGATTGAAAATGGTGGTTTCGGAGCCTCAATCGCCGGACCAATTGCCAGTTTAATGATCGAAAAATATTTAAAAAAGAAAATTTCAAGAACCGATTTAGAGGTAAGGGTTTTAAATAAAAGCCTTCAAAGTGAATATGCAAAATTAGGCGGACTTTCAGAAAGCGTTAAAAAAGAAATAAGAATAAAGGATTCTATTGCAAATGCTGTTAAGTTAGAAATTAAACGAAAAGACTCTATCGCTAAAAGCAAAAGAATAATTCCAAAAACCAAAGCAGATTCCATTAAACGAAATTAATAAGGAATTCATTTCAAATGAAAAATCAAAGCGTAAAAAATAATATTGACTGGATAAGTGTTATTATCTACATTATCCTGGTTATTTTGGGCTGGTTAAATATATACTCCTCATCATTATCCTCAACAGAAGGGACCTATGAAAAGCAGTTAATATTTATCGCCTGTACTATACCATTAATTTTCATTGTGCTGTTTGTTGATGGAAAATTCTATGAAAAATATGCCAGTATCATTTTCGGAGTTTCCTTATTATCACTGGCCGGATTATTTCTCTTTGGAAAAACAATTGCGGGACAAAGGTGCTGGTATGCCATAGGAAGTTTTACATTACAGCCTTCAGAATTTGCAAAAGCGGCTACTTCATTAGCATTAGCCAAATATTTAAGCGACACACAAATTAATCTTAAAGAAACAAATCGCCAAATTCAGGCATTAGCAATAATATTACTTCCCGTAATCCTGATTTTACCTCAACCCGATCCCGGTAGCGCCCTGATTTACAGTATCTTTATTATTGTTTTATTTCGTGAAGGCCTTCCGTCATGGTATGTCTGGACAGGATTTATAACGATACTTTTATTTGTATTAACACTCGTTTTGGAGCCGTATGTTGTAATTTTAATTGCATTAGCGGTACTGATTGTCATCCATTTTAAAGGAAGGGCCGTTGATCGTAATATTCTATTAAGCACTATACTTCTGGCCATTATTTCAGCTTTTGTATTTTCTGTAAATTATGTTTTCGAAAATGTATTTAAACAACATCACAGAGATCGTTTCAATATATTGTTAGGAAAAACTGTCGATATGAAAGGTATCGGATACAATACTAATCAATCTGAAATTGCAATCGGATCCGGAGGCTGGCTTGGAAAAGGCTTTTTAGAAGGAACGCAGACAAAAGGTGGTTTTGTTCCGGAACAGCATACTGATTATATATATACAACGGTAGGGGAAGAATGGGGATTTGTTGGTTCCTTTATTGTTATTGCCTTATTTACCGGATTGCTTTTAAGAATTATTTATTTAGCCGAAAGGCAAAAAACAAAATTTAGCAGGGTATACGGATATTGTGTTGCCGGTATTTTATTCATTCATTTCTTTGTGAATATAGCCATGGTGGTTGGTATTTTCCCAACAATTGGAGTTCCTCTGCCTTTCTTTTCATACGGAGGATCTGGTTTATGGGGATTCACCATTTTACTCTTTATATTCTTAAAAATGGACGCCAACAAAGTCAATGAATGGTAATATAAAATTAAAAAATCCGAAGTTTAATGCTTCGGATTTTTTATTACATATAACTTAAAATTTCTTTTTTATAAGTGTCATATTCTCCCTGGAGAATTAAGCCATTATCCAGTAATTTTTTATAATTCTGTAATTTATCAAAAAGTTCTTCTTTAGACAATTCGCTTAATTTACGTTCTCCTGTTGACTGAGTTTGTTGGATTGGCTCAAAAGTTTCCGTATAAGATGGAGTTATTGCCGGTATAATTTCTGCAAAATTAGTTACTTCTTCTGTTTCTACTTCTTCAACTGTACCTTCAGGTTCCTCCGACTGGATAGTTTCTGAAGCAGGAGCTGATATAGTCACAGGGTTTTTAAGTAAATCCAACTGTTCTTTTGCGTATGTATATATTTTTCTGGCCTGGATTTTCGGAATATAATCAATCGAAATCGACAAGTCAGTATTGGTATTAAATGAGAATTCTGAACCCAGAATATTTTCTTTTACAAATGCTCCTGCAACATCATCCCAGGTATAATCTGTAAAATCCATTGAAAGACCCAGATTTTTAGGTTTGCAAATAATAATTCTTTTATTCGTTAATACAATACTATCCGGAAAAACAGTAATTGCAGGCTTTTTTTGAACTGCAATATATCCTACTTCTTCTCCTTTCATCAATAAATCATTGAGTTTTGAAGTAATTTTTTCAATCGCTTTAGGATCTTGCTCTTCGTTCAGAAATTTTTTAAATTGTTCTTTCATATTCTATAAACTACTAAGTTTCAAATTAATTGAGTGTTATGTTTTTGACATTCCTCACAAATGTAATGCCTAATTTTCTAATTGCTCCGCCTGTTCGGTAAAAATTTTACCTTGGGTCAATAATTTCATTCTGAATTTTCTTTGTCAAACTTTTGAAAACCAGCTCATACGAATGATCTATGAGCTCTTTGACAAAAGATGTAGATAAATTTCCGTTTAAAGCAACCGTATTCCAATGTACTTTGCTCATGTGATATCCCGGTTTTATTTCATCATATTCTGCCCTGAGCTCCTGTGCACGTTCCGGATCGCATTTTAAATTTACTGAAGCTTCGTTCTTTTCCCACTGTGACAAAGAAGACAAAGCAAACATTTTTCCTCCAACTTTAAATACCAAAGTATCTTCATCAAAAGGAAAATGCTCGCTCACCCCTTTTTTTGAAAGACAATATTCGTAATATGTTTCTAAATTCATAATTGTTTATTTACCAATTTCACCTAAATGAGTGTATCTAAAACCTTTTTCATATTTAAGACCATAACCAAAAATCCGATCCATTGCAGAATGTGAAAATAAAATAATTCCCGCTAATTGCAAGTCTTCACTTATAAAATACGAACCTAAAATATAACATAAAACTGCAAACCCTTTGTGATGAAATACATTATAAAAAAATGCGCCGCTTTTATTTCCTAATATGTATCCCAGCATCGATAAATCAGGAGCTAAAATTAAAACGAAGAACCACCACCATTCAAAACTTAAAAAACGGAACAAGTAGATTCCGAGAATAAATAAAGCCGTTTCTTCGAGTTTCACAATTATATTCATCATAATATTTTTTCCATCATTTTTTCAGGATGATTTAATTTAGTAAAGCCGAATTTCTCATATAAAAAGTGCGCATCTGTTGTTGCCAGACGCCAGATTTTAATATCCTTCAGCAACGGCTCATTCATCATATTCTCAATTAAAATCGACGAATATCCTTTTCCGCGATGTTCTTCAGTAATAAAAACATCCATTACATATCCAAAAACAACATAATCTGTAATTACTCTTGCAAAACCAATTTGTTTGTCATTCAAATAAATTCCAAAACAAACCGAAGCATCAATTGTGGCCTGTACTTCTTCAATAGTCCTGCCGGTAGCCCAGTAAATATCTTTTAGGAAATTTTGGATAAACAAAATATCAAGCTTCCTTTTATCTGTAGAAACGGTAATCTGATTCATAATCTTGGAATTAAACAATTTTTAAGGCTGTTCAGTATCTATTACATTTTCATTTTCTCGCTGACTTTTTCAACCGGCTTACTTATAAATTCCGGGGCATTAAAACGGTAACCAAAATACAATAATCCATAAACTTTGTCATTTGTAACAGCCGTTGTTTTATCCTCTTTATAAGAACTGCTGTTGAAGTTTAAACTTGCTCCAAAAAGTACACGATCACTGTTATACCCCATTTTTATTCCTCCTTCCAGATTTTGGGTGAAATATGTTTCTTTCTCCACAGTTTGAACTCCCGAACTAATACTTTTATCATTCAAAAATTTCACTCCGATGGATGGCGCTAAATGTGGTGCAATATAAAAGTTTTTGTGAATAATGAAATTATAATAATATCCTGCAGCCAGGCGAATGTCAAACTCTTTTTGCTTTCCGTCAAGAGTTTCTGATTTGGAAGTAACTCTGTTGTATGAATAAATCAGGGATGGGATAAAACTGCCGGCGCTTTTTTTTTGCCATTCGGTAAATGAGGTGATACTTTTTAGCGAAAATTTAGGATTAAAAAGATACGAAGTTGACATTTCGTATTGTAGGGTTTTAAAATCCGGGAACTGAAAATACGGGTCTTTTCCTTCAATCCAATCCGGATCAAAATCGGGCATATTGGCTACGTAATACCCTTTTGCTTTGCTAAACTGGGCTGTTTGAATCCATCTGCCCAAAAAGAAACGAAAATTATAATCTGAAACGAAGGATTTCCCTTTTAAATCCTCATCATTGTTTCCTCCAAAAAAATTAGGATAAAAACCATAACTAAACCCAATAAATTTATAATCAACACTCAGAAAAAGTTTGTAACTGTTATTCGTTTGTAAATCCAAATCAGGTCCTTTTCCATTGTCTAAAAAATAGGCATCAGTCTGTGTACTGAGATTTGTCCTTACCATAATTTTATCCGGATAATAAATAAAATTTACAGTATCCTTTGCTGAACCATTCTGGCTAAATAATTTTATAGAATTCAAAACAAAAAACATCAAAAAAAGACATATTCCCGCTAAATAATTACTGGTTGAATCTGAACTCTGCTTATTTGATGCTTTCAATGCTAAAAAATTTGGCTTTAGTAAATATAACCTAATTAAAACTGAGTTGAAAATTATTTATCAAAAGTTTCTAATGCATACAAAATAGGTTTACTTGGACTGGCATCGTTTTCAAAAGAAACAATTTGAATGTTTAGCAGATAGTTTCCGTCTTCAATTTCGTCCGGTACATAAATCATTTCAGTAATGGTTGCTTCAAAACGAGCATCTTCATTTAAGTTATGAGTATCCTTTACATTCCAAAAAGCTTTATGCGCAACCAATTTCCCTTCATCATGTTCCCTATCAACGCTTGGCAGGTCAATTAAAAGATGCTGTATTTCGCTTTCGCGGATGAAAACCGCCGCTTCTTCAGATAAATATGGCGGATTTGTATTCGAATATTTTCTTGACTTTTTGTCTTTTTGATTAGGAAGCGTTCTAATAATAATTGCTTCTGTTTTTGAAAAATTCGAACTATTGAGCGCTTTTGAAATCTGCTTTTTTGTAATCACAAAATCTCCCTCAATTTTTTCAGGTTCAACTGTAATCAGTTTTGCTGTAAAGAAAAACTGCTTTAACGATTGATTAATACTGTAAAAATCATTTGTAATATGCCCCAGACATTCCGTATGCGTACCATGCCCATGCGGATTAAAGAAAATATTATTAAAATTCGTTGATGACTTTCCTTCAGAAACTTTTCCAATCCAGTCGTCAAAAACTACAGGTTCAATAACCGGTTTTTCAATATACCAGGCAATCGGGTTTTCATCTGTATTTGTTAAGGGGATCGAAATATCGATTGGTTTTGATAGGTCGATTTGAAATTTGTTTTCAAGAACTACGATCATTCGGACACGGATTTTATGGATATTCTAACGCCGATTTTACAGATTCATCAGCGTTGCCTGCATCTGTTTTATCAGCGTTCCATTTTTTACTCTTCCAAATTTAAATAAAATAAATCTGAAGCTATTCCATCTGTTAAGAACTTTCCTTTCAAAGTTGGTTTGACAATATCATTTTCGATCGTAAGCAAATCATCCGTTAGAAATTTGTGAGCTTGTTTATGCAGATAATTCAAATAATCCAACCCAAATTCTTTTTCAATTCTTTCTAAAGACACACCCCAAATGGTTCGTAATCCCGTCATAATATATTCATTGTAACGATCTGATTTCGTCAGGATTTCAGTTTCTATAGGAAGTTTATTTTCCTGAATGGATTTTAAATAAAGAGAATTATTGGCAATATTCCAGCCTCTTCTTTCACCGTCATAACTGTGTGCCGAAGGACCAATACCTATATATTTTTTGCCTAACCAGTAAGCCGAATTGTTTCTGGAAAAATAATTCTCTTTTCCAAAATTTGATAATTCGTAATGAATAAAGCCATTTTTCTGGAGCATTTCAACCAAAATCATAAAATGATTCGAAGCGGTTTCATCTTGTGGTTCAGCAATTTTTCCGGTTTGGATTAATTTGCGCAATGCCGTTTTGGGCTCCACTGTCAAAGCATAACTCGAGATATGCGGAATACCAAAATCCAGAGCAGTCTGAATATTCTGTCTCCACATTTGGTCACTCATTCCTGGAATTCCGTAAATCAGATCAAGCGAAATATTATCGAAATATTGAGTAGCTACTTCTAAACATTTTTTGGCTTCCGCCGAATTATGAGCACGGTTCATCATCTTCAAATCTTCTTCATAAAAAGACTGAATTCCGATGCTGAGACGATTTACAGGGCTTTTGGATAATTCTAAAATTCGTTCTGAAGATAAATCATCAGGATTTGCTTCGAGTGTGATTTCCGGATTTTCTGCGACTTTGTAATTCTTGTAAACTTCAGCAATCAGAAAGCTGATTTCTCCATTGCTCAATACAGAAGGTGTTCCTCCTCCAAAATATATCGTTTCTACAGTCTCATTTTCAAACTCATTTTTACGCATGGCAATTTCTTTGGCCAAAGCCAAAACCATATCTCCTTTCTTTTTCATTGAAGTCGAAAAATGAAAGTCGCAGTAATGACAAGCCTGCTTGCAAAATGGTATGTGAATGTAGATGCCGCTCATTTTTTTTTAATTAGGCAATGTGTCAATTTGATAATTAGAAAATGAAAATACATCTAAAAGAAATTATCTAATTGACTAATTATCTCATTTTCTAATTTTGTCTTCGTTTTGTTTCACAAAAGCATCCCAGCCAGAATAACTTTTCCCGGCGATTACTTTTCCTGAATTAAAATGATGACAAACTGCAGCTGCCAGACCATCTGTTGAATCAAGATTTTTTGGTAATTCTTTTAAGCCCAACAGTTGTTGCAGCATCTTGGCAACCTGCTCTTTGCTGGCGTTTCCGTTTCCGGTAATCGCCATTTTTATTTTTTTAGGCTCGTATTCGGTAATCGGAATACCTCTTGAAAGTCCGGCTGCCATTGCCACACCCTGTGCACGGCCTAATTTTAGCATCGATTGTACATTTTTCCCAAAGAAAGGTGCTTCAATGGCAATTTCATCAGGAAGGTGGGTCTCGATTAATTCGATGGTTCTTTCGAAAATAATTTTCAGTTTTTGGTAATGATTATCGTATTTGGAAAGCTGTAATTCATTCAATTGCAGAAATTCCATTTTTTTATTGGTCACTCTAATCAGTCCAAAACCCATAATCGTGGTTCCTGGATCAATACCTAATATGATTCGTTCTTTTGTCAAGAGAAATTTTGTTTCAAGTTTATTTTGTTTCAAGTTTCAAGCTACCTGAATCTCGAATAAATCATTTTTCTAATTTACTAATTGCCACATTATCTCATTCTCAAATTGACTACTTTTGCGGCATGATTTCAATTCCTCACAAAGCTAAGCAATTCCTTGTTCTTCTGGTCAAACTTTTGATTGTTGGCGGAGCATTTTATTTTATCTACAATCAGCTTGCGAACAATGATAAACTGGACTGGCAGAAATTCATAGCATTATTCCGAAAAAATCAGTCGGTTTTAGGAGTTGGTTTTATTTTGCTTTTGAGTGTCCTGAATCGCTATTTTGAAATTTTGAAATGGCAGAATTTAGCCAGAGTCATTTACCCAATATCTTTGGCAGAAGCTACAAAACAGGTTCTCGCAGCTTTAACCGCCGGAATTTTCACCCCAAACGGAGTTGGTGAGTATGCCGGAAAAGCTTTATATTATCCTAAAACAGAAGCTAAAAAAGTGGTTTTCCTGAACTTAATCTGTAACGGAATCCAGATGATCCTGACTATTATTTTTGGTGTTTTCGGCTTGTTGTATTTCAATGCACAGCACAATGTGATTACCTCCAAGACAGTATTGATTTTATTTAGCGGATTTTTATTGATTCTGATTTTGTTATTTTCAATTAAAAAAATAAAAGTCAAAGGGTATTCCATTGAAAAACTGATTCATAAAATAAATGCAATCCCAAAACCAGTTCATCAAAAAAACATCTTTTTGGGAATTTGCCGTTATTTGGTTTTCTCCCACCAATATTACTTTTTGTTTCTAGCTTTTGAAGTTCAGCTGCCCTATTTAACGTTAATGGCCGCTATCACTTCTGTCTATTTTTTGGCTTCTTCATTGCCAACTTTTCAGTTTTTGGATTTTGCGGTAAAAGGCAGCGTTGCGATTTATTTCTTTGAAATCTTAGGAGTGAACGAATGGATTGTGGTTTTTATCAGCACACTAATGTGGTTTTTAAATGTGGTTCTTCCGGTAGTTTTGGGAAGTTATTATGTATTGAACTTTAAAACAAAAACTGCTGCATGAGTCTGATATTGTTCATCATATTAAAAATTTATGTCATAACAATCGGCTTGCTGATTTATGGTTTTTTTAAAATCAAAAAATATCAGAAATCAGATTTAGAACCTAAAACAGGTTTTACGATTATAGTTCCGTTTCGCAATGAAGCAGAAAACTTGCCCATACTTTTAGAAAGCTTTTCTAATTTAAATTATCCAACTGATTTATTTGAAGTGATTTTAGTTGATGATAGTTCTGATGAAAAATTTCACACTCCGCATTTTACATTTCACATATCACAAATAGACACTATTCGTGTTTCTAAATCCCCTAAAAAAGATGCGATTACAACCGCAATGCAACATGTAAAAACCGAATGGGTCATTACCACCGATGCCGATTGTATTGTTCCTGAAAACTGGCTTTTATCATTCGACAATTATATTCAGGAAAATGAAATCTTGATGCTGGCAGGAGCCGTAACATATAATTGCACAAACTCATTTTCAGATCATTTTCAGCAATTGGATTTAACGAGTCTGCAAGGAGCTACGATTGGAAGTTTTGGGCTTAACAGGGCTTTTATGTGTAATGGAGCAAATTTTGCTTACACAAAATCATTATTTGAAAGGCTTAACGGATTTGAAGGAAATGATAAAATTGCAAGCGGAGATGATGTTTTTTTATTGCAGAAAGCAATTCAGAAATTCCCAAAAGAAGTTCATTATTTAAAAGCTGAAGAAGCTATTGTAACAACCAGACCAACTGAAACCTGGAAAACCTTATTTTATCAAAGAGTACGCTGGGCGGCAAAAACAAGCTCGTATCAAAGTGTATTTGGAAAGTTATTGGGATTGATTGTTTTCTTTGGAAATTTAAGCTTTGTTATTGGATTTTTATTTCTCCTTTTCGGAATATGGTCATATTCAATTTTTGCTTTGTTTGCTTTTGTTAAGTTTATGACAGATTTTGTCTTGCTTTATGTCACCAGTCTTTTTTTGACTAATGGCAAAGTAAAAAGTGTGCTTTTGAGCAGTTTACTTTATCCCTTTTTTAGTTCAGCTGTCGCTTTATACAGTTTGTTTGGTTCTTATGAATGGAAAGACCGCCGTTTTAAAGTATAATTTTATTTTAGAATCTGATGTCCTAGCCCCGATTGAAGTGAAAATCCTTTTTATTTTTCCTTTAAAAATAAAAAGATTGTAACGAAAAGCGGGAAATTGCTCCTCCTGAAAATTCTTCAGATACTACTTTTGTTCCTTTTCCTTAAGAATTACAGGCAAAATAAATTGTGATTTTACCGGGATTCCGCGTTTAATGGCTGGGTTTACTTTTGGAAAATCAATTAATCGGGCACGGAGGATACTATCGATTTTTATCGTATCATAGGTCACTGAATCTTTAGGAAATTGTGGTTCAAATTCAAGGGTCGAGTTAGGAAAAACAGTTACTTTGACTTCTATAGTATCTAGTTCCGGATACAATATAGAGAGTGTATCTATATCCAGTTTTTCCTGAATAAGCTGCGACATAATTTCGAAAAAACATTGCTGACGCTGAATTTTATCGCTGATCTTCTCGCAATCTTCTACAGAGGGATATTCATCAACTTCTTTCCAGTTGATTGATTTTAATTCTTTTTGAAGCAACTCTTTTTCAGAAGGTACCTGCTTCTCAAAATATTGACAAGAATTGAAAAATATAATCACTAAAAAAAGGAAAAAGTTCTTCAAGATTTTGATGTTAATTTGACTTATAATGTAAAAATACGATTATTTTTTTTGGTAAGCTTTGTATTGCAATATTCTTAGCAGAGAAATTATGAACTATTTTTCTATTAACTTATAAAATGATATTCAATAGATAATATAAATTTACAATCAAAATTTACAACGTTTTTAATATGGATTTAGTATTGGTTTTACTTGGTTTTATATGTATGATTATAGGAATTATGGGGAGTTTCCTGCCTGTTTTACCCGGCCTCTCAAGTTGTTGGACGGGCTTGTTACTGCTGTATTTGACAAAAGCGGTCGAAAATAACTACTGGGTTTTAGGAATTACTTTTATTATCATGATTATTATCACGGTTTTAGATTATACTATTCCGGCTAAAGGAACCAAACGTTTTGGAGGCAGTTCATACGGCATCTGGGGAACTAATATTGGCCTTATTATTGGCATTCTTGCCCCTATCCCTTTTGGTGTAATTATAGGTCCGTTTGCAGGAGCTTTTATAGGCGAAATTTTATATGATTCAAAAGATCATAAAAGAGCATTTAAGGCTGCAACCGGCTCACTAATTGGTTTTTTAGCCTCTGGTTTCATTAATTTTTTAGTATGTGTGGTTTATCTGGGACTATTTGTTACTATACTCTTTCAAAACAGAAGTCTACTTTTTTAAAGATAAACAAAACTAGGTTTTTTCTTATATTTTAAAACTTCTTAAGCAAAAATTAAAATCTTTTTAAATAATTATTACTTTATTTTGATAACTAAGTATGATATTTATTGATACTGCGAATATTTGTTAATTAAATTGCAAAAAAGGTAAAACAAAATATTTAACTTATTTTTTGGATATGTTAATTTATTTTATATTTTTATCACTATAAAACGACAAAATACCACATTTAATCGGTTTATTGACAGCAATTATTAATTAATCTAGTACCAATTATGACCCCAAATCTACAAATTGAACTACGCCGTTTTATCTCGTCAAATGTTATCTCAAAGCTGAACAAATTTTATTTCGAAAATGATGCCTTACTAATTAAGGCTATCGATGTTTCGTTGGGAACTGTTTTAATGGGATGCTATAACAATTTCGATGCTAAAGCATTAGAAGAAATGACTGAGATTGTACCAGACTCTACATTTTACAAAGAAGTTGATTTTACTTCGTCCCGGATTTTATCTGTGGATGAAAATTATAAATCAGAAGGAAATTACTTTTTAGAGAAAATTTTCACCAGCAAAAAGGCCAGAATTACCGAAATGATTTCGAATGAAGTTGGCATCAAAAGTGAAACTGCACGTGAGGTTTTAAACTTCTCTACATTGCTTATCCTTTCTTATTTAAAGTATAATACTGAAGTGACTTCAAGTTTAAAATTGCTTCTGGATGAACAAAAAAGAGATATCTTAAACAGCATACCTCCGGGAATAAAAATTATTTTAGGCTTCTCATGTTATGAAACTGTAGAAGAAAAAAATAATTCGCGTTTTGCAAGATCTATTTTTAATCTTTTTGGGAACATCTAATTTTTAATCCATTTAAAAATTAGATTTTCTCGATTGGTCTTTTCTTAAAAAGTTTCAACAAAACAGGGAATGTAGAAATAATCACTATGATTATAATAATATATTCGATATGATGTTTCAGATCGATTCCTTGTTTTAGAAATACTCCATATAAGTAATGGCCCGCGAAAATCAATATGAAAGACCATAGAAAAGAGCTCAAAATATTATAGAACATAAATTTCTTTTTATCCATAGAAACTATACCAGCAATAATTGGAGCAAATGTTCTGAAAATTGGTAAAAATCTTGCATAAATAATAGCCTTACCTCCATACTTTTCGAAGAAATCCTTCGATTGTAAGAGGTATTTCTTTTTAAACCAAAAACTGTCTTCTTTTTTGAATAAGTAATATCCGCTTTTGGCACCGAACCAATACCCGGTCATATTTCCTAAAACTCCCATTACAGCTACCATAAGTGCTAATAAAAAGACGTTTAAGAAATCATTAGAAATATAAACCATATTCTCTATCAATTCCCGACTGTAAATTCCAGCTAAAAATAATAAACTGTCTCCTGGGAGAAAAAAACCTGCAAAAAGTCCTGTTTCAGCAAAAACAATAAACAAAACAATAAATAAACCAATTTGAACTCCGCCTACGCTTAAGTTAATATAAAACTCAGGATTTATTAATTGCGTCCAGTCAAAATTATTCATATGCTATTGGTTTATCATTGAAATTATATAGGGCGTGAAAGTAACAATAATTTAGTTTAACCACAATAAAATACGGTATTTTAAACATAAATTAACTATTAAAAAAGCCCGGGCTTTTTTTAAACCCGGGCCTCCTAATTATTCTCTTTCATACTTGCAGCAATAATGCAGATTATCATAATCTTCCTTAGTTGCTTTTACTTCTTTGGTATCATGACCGACCTTTGCCACAGCTTTATTTAAATCAGCAGTTGATGATTTTTCTTCATTTAAAATCACTGTAAGCTGATGTGAACTGATGTCCCAATTAGCAGTCTTAACTCCCGGGACACTAAAAGCTGCTTTTTCAATTCGCTTTTTACATTGTTCGCAATTACCGTTTACCTCTGTAGTGTATTTTAAATTCTTATTTTTTTTAGTCTGCGCCTGAGCCGAAAATCCTAAAAAAGTTATCAATGCTATTAAAATTATCTTGTTCATCTTTTTATTATTTATTGTTATTAATTGATTATTAAATTTGTTATTGTCATTGGTTTTTGACATTGATATTGATCCCTATTTTATTTTGAATCGTAATCCTGCGTAGTACATTTGTCCAAAAATTGGCGCGTAGGCTACAGAAGCATCAAAATTAGGACCAAATGGATCGTTAGCACCTAAAATCGCTTTTTCCTGTTTGTAATTCCCGATGTTCTCTCCTCCAATATACACTTCGAAAACAGAAGAAAAAACTCTTGTAATCTGAGCATTCATAACGGCATAAGCGGGTGAAAAATCAGGAAACTGATCTGATGCAGGATTTGATGCCGTATATGGAAGCTGTTGTTTTCCGGACCAGTTAAAGGTGTAATCAAATTTCCATTGTTTATCATCATTTAATTGGGTTTCATATTCAAGATTTCCTAGAAAACGATGCTTTGCCTGTAATGGACGCTGAAAAGTTCCTCTTAAATAATCAGTTTGAATGTCGTAATATTTATAAGCTGTTCTCAAATTCAGATTATGGATTAACTCATAATTAAACTCTAGCTGCAGACTATTGGCAAATGAGTTTCCTCTTAAATTATAAAACAAAACTTCCTGCGGACTCTGCATGAGATCCACAACGGCCTGATTTTGAAAGTCCGTTCTGTAAATATCAAAACCTGCTTCGGCATTTTTATTGAAAAGTTTGAATTTCTGAGAAAAACTTACTCCGTAATTCCAGGCAATTTCAGCATTCAAACCATAAATTTTTCCGCTATTATCCAAAATGGAGAAAGTCCTGGAACTTGCAAAAAGCTGTTGATTCTCTGCAAAAATATTAGCAGAACGTTTTCCTCTTCCGGCAGAAAAACGAACAACCCCATCTTTCCAAGGATTGTATCTCATGTGCAGACGAGGTGTCACGAAAAAGCCCAAACGGTTATGATTATCAACCCTTCCGCCCAAAATCAAACTGAAATTATCGGTATTATCATAAGTGTATTCAAAAAAAGCACCAACCGAATTATCGATCCGGCTGTAATCAGTTGCATTTACAAATTCCTGATACTGATCATAAGTAAAATTCAAACCAGCTGTAAACTTATTCATTGTGTTGTTAATTATCGAATTGAAAATCAAATTCGAATAAAAACTATTCTGTTTAATATCATATCGATTTAAACCAAAATACGAATCTTGGTTATGACTGTTAAAAGCATTTTGAAAACCAATGCTTTGATAGGGCATATCTTTAAAAACGTAACCAATTTTTGTCGATACATCAAAACGTTCGGTATTGATTTCTGACCCCCAGTAATTTGTCGTCCCCCGATCGCGATCTTTATCAAAATCAATCTCTCCGGTTTGTTTTTCATCATTCATATATCTGAAATTGATAAAACTTACCAAACCGCTTTCCGGATTATAATATTGATAACGATTCAAAACATTAATTTGTTTTCCTAAAGGATTGTCCAGAAACCCATCATCGTTCATATCGTTTTTTGCCACACGTGCATTCCCATGAACGAACAGACTTGTAGCCCATTTATCAGAGATTTTTTTATTGAAATGGGTATTCAGTTCAAAACGGGCATCAGTAGACCCGTAAGCATTCAAAAAAAACGGAATATCACTTAAAGGTTTTAAAAGCTCGGTATTTATTTGCCCTGAGATACTTTCATAACCATTGATAACACTTCCTGCACCTTTGGTAATCTGAACACTTTCAATCCAGGTTCCCGGAGTAAATGACAATCCATAAGCCTGAGAAGCACCACGAACTGAAGGAATATTTTCTTCAGTAATCATTAAGTACGGACTAGTTAAACCTAACATTTTTATTTGTTTGGTTCCTGTTAAAGCATCAGAAAAATTGACATCGATTGATGGGTTTGTTTCGAAACTTTCGGCAAGATTACAACAAGCCGCTTTTAGTAATTCCTTACTGGTAATAACTGTTGTATTAGCAGTAAGCGTATAGGATTTTTTAAGTCCTTTTTGCTTTTTAGTAACTTTTACTTCCTCTAAATCTTCTTGCGAAAATGCAGAAACAGAAAGCAAAAGCACCATGAAAAGCATGATATTTTTTTGCATACAAAAATGATTTTAATATTATTTAGAAATTCCTGTTTTAGAGATTCTCAATAAATTAAGAAATAATAAAACAGCAGATTACAGGCCATAAAAAAGATGGCTTGATTCTAAATATTAAAATCAGGAATAAAAAATGTATTGATTGTATAGTTTGAATAAGGGGGGCGCATTTGCATCAGCATAATACGAAATAATCTGATTGCTTTTAAAATTCGGAAGAGAAAGAAAAACAACTGGTTTGTATTGCTGGATTAGTGCCGGAAATGCAATCTGAAAGAAGAAAACCTTAAAAGTAGCATCATCTGATTTTTTTTCAAATTTAACTACCTTGTCTTTACAGCATGAAGATTTTTTTTCTTTATCCCCACAGCATTTTTTTTCTGGAGAAACTGAAGTGCTTAATGATACCGAAGCAATTTTTCCTCCGCAATAATGCACATCAAAAGCAAACCCAATGTTGGAAACCAACAGTAGGAAAGCTAAAAATACTCCTGTGCACTTCTTTAAATTCATGTTGCAAAATTATTTAAAAAGTCCGGATAAAAGCTAAATAAAATGTTATTTTTTGAGATTTTGTTGCTGATAATAAAATGCTGGAACAAAAAGCAATACAAATATAGGCTGAATGATAAATCTTCTTACATAAAAAAGCAGCCAGTTCGCATTAGTAAAATATTCAAGGATGATAAAAAACATCCCTAAAAGAAGCACCAAAAAAAACACATACAAAAATGCACTAAACTTCAGAATTTCAATATCCCTGAATAAATTATAGATAAGCATTAATGACAAAACGGTATTTAAAGCGTAGCGAGACAAAAGTCCTGCAAAAAGTTTAAAATTGTCAATGTATGGAAAAGGCAGTTCTTTAAAATCTGACTCGAAGTAAACCAGAAAAGGATCATAAAACAATTGATTTTCAAATCCTCTAACGACTCCCAAACAAAAAACAAGCAAAATAGTTATTATAATTTTGAATTTATTTTCGAAAAGTTTATTTAGCATATTTTGAAAATTTATTTACCCATAAAACCCATAAAGCGAAAACCAGTCCATAGATAATTAACGGAAAAAGAACCCCGTGCAAAAGATGCAGTTTTTCAGGATAGTGAAATAACAAGATGGCTAATAATGCAATTCTGCCCACGTTAAGAATATAAATAAAAAGAGTTCCTGATAAAATAAAGAATAAAGTCGTTTTAATTTTTCCGGAAAAAGCAACCACAAACGAAATAAACAAAATCATCACACTTACAGCATTACATCCTTCAACAATTCGAATAACATAATCTTTATTGTACCAAACCTCTAACCAGGGATCTGAGATACTTTTCTGAATGAAAATATCAGAATTAAAAAGATCCATTAGCCAATAAACATTAGAACCAACTAAAAGGGTTATTCCGTCGACATCATCTGACTCAAAATTATTTAAATAGCTTTTATAAATTATAGTCAGTAAAACATAAGCGGCAAAAAAAGTTCCTATAAAAATAAGGAAAGGCTTAAATTGTACTAAATATTTTTTCACGGGATTTTTTTTCAAATTTATGTAATTTTTGAGTTTAGCTTTAAATACTTTTGTATAAAATTTTTCACATTATGACATTTCAGGAATTACAGCCAAAAATATCAACCATTACAGCTCAAGCAAATACGACCAGAGACGAAAAACTATTGGCAATCTGCCAGTTATTAAATGAAAATGTTGAATACTACAATTGGGTTGGCTTTTACTTTGCCAATCACGAGAATAAAACTTTGCATCTGGGTCCGTATGTAGGTGCCGAAACCGATCATACCGTTATTCCGTTCGGAAAAGGAATTTGTGGCCAGGTAGCTGAAAGCAATGCTAATTTTGTTGTACCTGATGTTTCTGCTCAGGATAATTATATCGCCTGCAGTTTTACTGTAAAATCAGAAATTGTCGTACCTTTATTTGTAAATGGAGTAAATATTGGACAAATTGATATTGACAGTCACGTGATCGATCCATTTACAGAAGCTGACGAACGATTTTTAGAATTTGTAAATCAGGAAGTTGCCAAATTATTTTAGAAGCCCTATTTTTATTATAAAAAAATAGACCTTAATGAAAAAAAGTCTTTTCATACTATTCTTTCTTTTAATTTCAGCTAATCTATTTGCACAAATTAACATGGTCTCGAAAAAATTTTTTCTTGACTCGTTGAATCGTGAAACTACGCCCGAAAACTACACTTACACGCGCGTAATTACAAACTATTCCCAAAAAAGCATCCGCTACGTTGTTACTGATTTCTACAAAAACGGAAGAAAGAAAATGACAGGCGCAACATTAGACAGGGATGTTCTTAAAAAAGACGGAGAATTCATCTATTACTACAAAAACGGAGCAAAAGAGTCTGTTATAAACTACAAAGAAGATCATAAAGAAGGTAAAGAAATAAATTGGTACGAAAACCAAAGTAAGAGGTCTGAGAAACTAAATGTCTGGAATCCGAAAACAAAAACTGTTGAAACTTTAATTCTTAATTTTTGGAATACAAATAAAGAACAAATTGTGGTTGATGGAAATGGTGAATATGAAAGCACAGACAGCTTTATAACAGAAAAAGGAACTATCAAAGACGGTCTGAAGCAAGGCATCTGGGAAGGCAGTGATACCTTTCGCAAAATTACTTTTATTGAAAACTACGATAAAGGAGTTTTAATTTCTGGAGTAAGCACAGATGAAAACAATATAAAACATTCCTATCCCTTAACTCAAAAAAAAACAGCTAATAAAACAGCTCTTAAATCAATCAAATAATTTCTGTTTTGTTATTAACAGTTGTAAAATTGTATTAAAAATAATACATTCGCTTTCTAACTAACCCAATATTTATGAAATCATTTTTGTTTTCTTTATTATTTCTTGTCATTCCAAAAATGGGTTTTTCACAAGTTTTACAAAACAATGAATTAATCCTTTCTCCGGACGATAGTTTTATTTATTTAGACTCAACCAGCTCAGAAACCAAATCAAAAGATTATATATATGTCCGAGTTGTGAAAGATGCTAAATTAAAAAAAGAAAATTATATTGTTCAAGAGTATTATCGCTCAGGATCTTTACGAATGCAAGCAATTTCAACAACTTATACCGGAAACCCTAAAGAAGGAGAAGTGACTTATTATTATAAAAATGGAGCAAAAAAATCAGTAACAAATTATATTAAGGGGCGAACTAATGGCAGAAGTACTGAATGGTACGAAAATGGAAACAAAAAACTCGAAGGCGAATATATTGAAGATGACAAAAAACGCACAACACGTTTTAAAACAAATGAATTTTGGGACAAAGATGGTGTTCAGAAAGTAACGCATGGAAACGGGTTTTTCGAAAATACAGACGAAAATCAATCTGCAAAAGGTACAATAAAAAATGGATTTAAAGATGGAAATTGGGAAGGTTCATCAGTAAATCCCAGACTTACTTATAAAGAAATATATAATGAAGGAAAATTAATTTCCGGCGAAAGCTGGGACAAACACAATATATCTTATAAGTATACCGAAACTGAAATAAGACCGGCACCAAAAGGCGGTATGGCGAGTTTTTATCAATATATTGGAAAAAATTATAAACTACCCAATATGCCACAGGGGACTAAAGGAAAAATCTATGTTACATTTATAGTTGACAAAGAGGGTAAAGTAAGGGAACCCAAAATTATAAAGGATATCGGTTACGGCACCGGAGAGGAAGCTTTACGAATTTTAACCAATTATGATGGTTTCAACCCGGGAGAACAAAGAGGACAAAAAATCAAGTGCTTATACTCATTGCCCATTACTATTCAATCTGCAAATTGAAATAATTCATAATTTATAATTCATAATTCATAATTATTATTTACTTTTGCACCCGTCTTACAAAAGATGTATGACATACATAAAAATCATTAAATAATATTGGAATGTATTTAACTAAAGAAAAGAAAGAAGAGATTTTCGCACAACACGGTGGTGCAACAAACACTGGAAGCGCTGAAGGTCAGATTGCATTGTTCACTTACAGAATTTCACACTTAACTGAACACTTGAAAAAAAATCGTCACGATTACAACACAGAGCGTTCTCTTGTACTATTAGTAGGTAAAAGAAGAGCTTTGTTGGATTACTTGAAAAAGAAAGATATCAACAGATATCGTGAGATCATTAAAGTATTGAATATCAGAAAATAATCAATATAAGGAAAGAGGTGCGAGAGTGCCTCTTTTTGTTTTTACAATACACAAGTCTGACAGGACTTGTTACAAGAAAAAAAGTTTGGTTTTTCATTGGGTTTTAGATAACAACAACTACACACAACAACAACTACAACACAACTAAAACCCATTGTATAATCAAAAGGAAAAAATTATGATTCCACAATTATTTGTAGAAAAAATCGATTTGGGTGATGGCAGAAGCATCACAATCGAGACAGGACGTTTAGCAAAACAAGCTGACGGTTCTGTAGTAGTAAGAATGGGAGATACGATGATACTTGCAACAGCAGTTTCAGCTCGTACTTCTAACCCAGGCGTTGACTTTTTACCATTAACGGTAGATTATCGCGAAAAATTTGCAGCAGCTGGTCGTTTTCCAGGAGGTTTCTTTAAAAGAGAAGCTCGTCCTAGCGACAGTGAGGTATTAACAATGAGATTAGTAGACCGTGTTTTACGTCCGCTTTTCCCAGACGATTACCATGCTGAAACACAAGTTATGATTCAGTTAATGTCTCATGACGAAGAGGTTATGCCAGATGCATTAGCAGGCTTAGCAGCATCTGCAGCATTAGCTGTTTCAGATATTCCGTTTTACAACTTAATTTCTGAAGTACGCGTTGCTCGTATCGACGGAAAATTAGTGATTAACCCAAGCAGAGAAGAACTAGAAAAATCAGACATCGATATGATGATCGGTGCTTCTATGGATTCTGTTGCAATGGTTGAAGGTGAGATGAAAGAAATCTCAGAAGCTGAAATGATCGAAGCAATTAAATTTGCTCACGAAGCTATCAAAGTTCAAATTCAGGCTCAGTACCGTTTACAGGAAGCTTTTGGCAAAAAAGAAATCCGTACTTATGAAGGTGAGAAAGAAAACGAAGAAATTTACAAAAAAGTAAGAGAAGCCGCATACGATAAAATTTATGCTATTGCAAAAGTTGGATCGGCTAAACATGAAAGAGGCGCTGCATTTGCTGAAGTAAAAGAAGAAGTAAAAGCTTTATTTACAGAAGAAGAATTGGCTGCTGACGGTGATTTAGTTGGTAAATATTTTTACAAAACAAACAAAGAAGCTGTTCGTAATGTAGTTTTAGAATTAGGAATTCGTCTTGACGGCAGAAAAACTACAGACATCAGACCAATCTGGTGCGAAACTGATTATTTGCCAAGAGTACACGGTTCTTCTTTATTTACACGTGGAGAAACTCAGGCTTTGGCTACAGTGACTTTAGGAACTTCAAGAGAAGCAAACCAAATCGATTCTCCATCTGAACAAGGTGAAGAGAAATTCTATCTGCACTATAACTTCCCTCCTTTCTCTACTGGTGAAGCAAAACCATTAAGAGGAACTTCAAGAAGAGAAGTTGGTCACGGTAACTTAGCGCAAAGAGCATTAAAAAATATGATTCCGGCAGATTGTCCTTATACAATTCGTGTTGTTTCTGAAGTTTTAGAATCTAACGGTTCATCTTCTATGGCAACAGTTTGTGCGGGAACAATGGCACTATTAGATGCAGGAGTTCAGATGACAAAACCAGTTTCCGGAATTGCAATGGGATTAATTACTGACGGTGAGAAATTTGCTGTATTGTCTGATATTTTAGGAGATGAAGATCACTTAGGAGATATGGACTTTAAAGTAACCGGAACTGCTGATGGTATCACTGCTTGCCAAATGGATATCAAAATTGATGGCTTACGTTATGATATCATGGAACAGGCTTTAGCTCAGGCTCGTGACGGACGTTTGCATATTCTAGGAAAAATTAATGAAACAATTGCTGCACCAAGAGCCGATGTAAAAGCACATGCACCGAAAATCATTACCAGAACTATTCCTGGAAACTTTATTGGAGCATTGATCGGACCTGGTGGAAAAGTAATTCAGGAATTACAAAAAGCTACCGGAACTACTATCGTTATCAACGAAGTGGATGAGCAGGGTGTTATCGAAATCTTAGGAACAGATCCTGCCGGAATTGAAGCGGTATTGGCAAAAATTGCTTCTATCACTTTCAAACCTCAAATGGGAGAAGCTTACGAAGTTAAAGTAATCAAAATGCTTGATTTTGGAGCTGTAGTAGAATATACTGCTGCACCAGGAAACGAAGTATTACTTCATGTATCTGAACTAGCTTGGGAACGTACTGAAAACGTTGCTGATGTAGTTAAGATGGGAGATATTTTCCAAGTGAAATACTTAGGAATTGACCCTAAAACCAAAAAAGAGAAAGTGTCTAAAAAAGCACTTGTTCCAAGACCTCCACGTGAGGAGAAAAAAGAGTAATCAGATCTTAGTTTACTAAAGGTTTATTCATAGAAAACCCCAATTCATTTAGTTGAATCGGGGTTTTTCAATTTCAGGTTATTGTCGGTAAACTATTCCAAATATTAAACTCTGAGAGCCAAAATCTTTTTCCAGCTGATCGTTAAACAATCCGTATGGTGACCATTGGTAATGGCATTGTAATCCTGTATTTTTATAATTCAGCTTAATTCCTTGTGAAACATAAAATGTAGTCAGAACCTCCTTTGTACGTTCGCCATCATTGAACTCTAGTTGATTTGGAGCATTATAAAAATTTAAAGCCAATCCAACACCTGAATTCCATTCTACATTAAAATTATTCACTCGTCGAGATAACCGAATAATCTTTGCAAAACGTGATCCAATATTTATAGCAAAATGACTTGATTTATACTTTGCAATCGAATCATGATAAACAAATGAGGCATCGACCGGATTCTTAGGAATAAAAAAATTAAAGCCAAAATCGACAAAATCTTCATGTTTAATTTTATTTCGAAACCAAAACCCAAACGATGGAGATACTTCAAATTTATTCGAAAGATTCCCTAATGGCTGCACAAAACCGGCTTCAACATTAATTCGTTCATAATCATCTCCGGAAAACATATTATTTTGTGCAAATCCAATTTGGGAACCGATGAAAATTAAAATAAAAACAAATTTATTCATGATATTACCAATTTAAAAAAGGCATACTCCTTTTGTTATTTATATTCCAGAGTCCTAATTGAAATCCTTTGGAATTTGATTTATTTAAAACTCCAATCTGCACACCTTTATTAATTCCCACTTGATTAAAAAGACCCAAATGCAAACCTTTTAACTGATAAGATTGATTGTAAACTCCGATAGTTAATCCCCTTAAATCATTATTAGCATTATAAACACCTATCGAAAGCCCGTTTTGATGACCAGCGATTGTTCCTAAAGCAGTAACCGAAAGACCATTGAAATTGTTAAATTTATTTCCCACGGAAACGTTCAATCCGTTCATATTTGTTGACGTAAAAAAAAATCCAGAACTAATATTCAATCCGTTCAAAATTAAAGCAGGACTAGTATTTCTGATTATATAATCTTCTTCATTCCTTTTTATAACTTTTATTTTATCATTTCCAATTACTCTATCAAAATTCATAATTACAATAAAAGCATATAATACTCCCGCTGCAGGCGCTGGGTTTACCTCGATATTTATACCATTAATAGTCTGGCGCTCTATATTTTTATTTTCAATATGCCCAAGACCAAAAACCAATCCGTTTACTTTATCTACTTTTTTAGAAATTGGAGCAAGACTAAAAATTTGTATATGCTTCTGAATAGAATCTGGAATAATTTCTTGTGCTTGTATTTTAGCTGTTCCTGTCAGTAACAACAGGCAGAATATTTTTTTCATAATTATTTAGTGGTTAAAATTCACTTTTGCAATTTGTGATTTTCAAAAAATTAAGCTTTTGGATTTCCCATTTTATTTAGATGTTTAAAATGCGAAAACATCATTTCAAATAATGTTTTATGATGGTAAGGCTGTTTGAATTCTTTCGCCGTCTCTTCAATTATTTTATTTATTTCACTGTAGTTTGTGTGGCAGATATTAGGAAAAAGATGATGTGCAGCATGACAATTTGATCCTCCGCTTAAAAATCTTGCCCAGCTTTTATCTGCATCCCAGTCACAACTTGTATGAAGTTGATGCACAGCCCATGTATGTTCTAAGAATTCCCCTTCTGGCTGAGGGTAATCTGCACCATCAAAAAAATGAGTCCCTACCAGCATAATTATAAATACTAATGAAGTAAAAGCACTTGCCGTAATAAAAGTCAAAACAACAAAACCCCACGAAAAGTCAGTATAAAGAATTGGAAATATCAACACTAAAGAAAAATAGCCTGCTTTATATAGTATAAACCTAACGTACAAATTAATTTTTGAGATTCCTTTTTTCATCCAGTCATATTCATCTGAAAACAAATACACCCAGTCACTCATAAAAACAGAATGCAGTAAAGTAAACATATAAACGAATGGTGCATAATAGGCCTGATACCTATGTTTTGGTTTCCATGGATGAGTAGGACTTAATCTCAAAAACGGATTTTTATCTATGTCAATATCACTTCCTTCTACATTGGCATATAAATGATGCGATCGTATATGTCGTAACCCCCACAATAAAGGATCAATTCCTACTGTCAGAAAGCTAAAAAAATGTAGAACAGCATTTGCTTTTTTATTTCGGAAAGCAGTATTATGGGAGGCATCATGGCCAAAACTAAATCCGATTAGCAGTCCCGATAACTGAAACATCACATATAATAACCAGAAAACAGTTTTATTGCTATTTAAAAAAAGCAATAAATAAGACGAATAACAGATGAGGGTCCAGAATAAACCTTTATACCAAAATCTGTTGTCGCCATACGAAACATTTTTGTGTTGGAGCTTATTATTAACTCTTTCCTTTAAAGCAGAAAAAAAAAACTTTTCATCAGCCGATTTATTGAAATATTTAGCCTTCATAATTATTCTTGTTTAAAATTACAAAGCAAACTTATTGCAATTATCGCATCAAAATTTGTGAAAACCAATAAAATTATTTTCTACATTTGTGATTATCACAAAGTATGAAACATCAGGAATCTTTTTTAAAAGCCATTAGAAATAAAATTTCTAAGTCCGGATCCTTAATAGATGAAATCGCTGCTATTCTGGAAATCAGTTATGATGCATCACATAGAAGAATTTCACAAAAAAGTAAATTTTCTATTGATGAAACCATCAAACTTGCAAATCATTTTAATATTTCATTAGATAATTTATTTTCAAAAAAAGAAAAAGTTATTGTCGAAAAAACAATTGAGATTGAGACATTAAAAGATATGCTTCAGTATTTTAAATCATCTGCTGATCAGATAGAACTACTGACAAAAAATTCAAAAACAACACTGTTTTATTCAGCGAAGGACATTCCGTTATTTTATTTTATGGATGGTACAATCTTGTCAAAATTTAAGGCCTTCGTGTGGCTCAATCTTTTAAATACAAATCAAAAAAAAGTTGCTTTTGAGAATTTTGTAATCGATGAGTCTTTTTCAGAACATATGCGAACACTAAAAAAAACGTATGAAAATACAGCAGTCAATGAAGTTTGGAACGACACCACAATCAACAGCAGTTTACAACAAATTTTATACTTTTATGAAGCTGGCCTGCTGAATCTAAAAAGTGCAAATGCCTTATGTAAAGATTTAAAAAGAATTATAAATGTAATTCAGGAAAAATGTAATACTTCAAACAATAATTTTTTTTTATATTACAACGAACTCATACTATTAAACAATAACATGCTCATTGAAACTCCTGAAAAGCTTACCATGTTTGTCCCTTATACCCTCTTAGGCTATTTTATTACTGATAATGAAGAAAGCTGCAAAAATGTGCATCAGTTTTTTAAACAGCAAATTATTAATTCTAAGCCTTTAGGACAATCAGGAATTAAAGAGCAAAATCTATTCTTTAACCGGGCAATCAGAAAAATAGATTATTATCTGGAAAGAATAAATTCTCAGGTAGATTTATTATTTTAAAAAAAAATTAAGTTACTGTAACTTTTTGCATCCTTTCTACGTATAACCATTTGTACACTTTAAAAAATAGGGAGACAACAACATGAGACAACTTAAAATCACCAAGCAGGTAACCAATCGTGAAACTGCATCGTTAGACAAATATCTACAAGAAATTGGAAAAGTTGACCTAATTACCGCTGATGAAGAGGTAGAATTAGCACAAAGAATAAAGGCTGGTGATCAAAGAGCATTAGAAAAACTAACAAAAGCCAACCTACGTTTCGTAGTATCTGTGGCTAAACAATATCAAAATCAAGGATTAACTCTTCCTGATTTAATTAATGAAGGAAACTTAGGTTTAATTAAAGCAGCTCAACGTTTTGATGAAACCCGCGGTTTCAAATTCATTTCTTATGCTGTATGGTGGATTCGTCAATCGATTCTGCAAGCATTGGCAGAACAATCACGTATCGTTCGTTTACCATTAAACAAAATTGGTTCTATAAATAAAATCAACAAAATGTATGCGTTATTAGAGCAATCTAATGAGCGTCCGCCTTCTGCTGAGGAAATTGCAAAAGAACTTGATATGACTGTAAATGACGTAAAAGAGTCAATGAAAAACTCTGGTCGTCACTTGTCAATGGATGCACCTCTTGTTGAGGGAGAAGATTCTAACCTTTATGACGTTTTACGTTCTGGCGAATCTCCAAATCCGGACAGAGAGTTGATTCATGAATCATTGCGAACTGAAATTGAGCGTTCATTAGAAACATTAACGCCAAGAGAGGCAGATGTTGTTCGTTTGTATTTTGGTCTTGGTGATCAGCACCCAATGACTCTTGAGGAAATTGGTGAAACTTTCGACTTAACCCGTGAGCGTGTGCGTCAAATTAAAGAAAAAGCAATCCGTAGATTAAAACACACTTCCAGAAGTAAAATCCTTAAAACTTATTTAGGATAAACAATATAAATTTCAATATTTTAAAACCCAAATTCCAATTTTACTTTTGGAATTTGGAATTTTTAATATTCAAATTTTAAAGCAAACAACAGTTTGATTGACTGTTCGTTTTTTGATTGATGATTGAAACTCCGGCTGATTACCGGAGTTTTTTATTTTTTATAATTACCTTTGCAAAAAATAACACAACAAAACCACACAATGAAAAATACACTTATTGCCCCTTCGGTTCTTGCAGCTGATTTTGCTAATTTACAGCGCGATATCGAAATGATTAATAACAGTCAGGCTGACTGGTTTCATATCGATATTATGGACGGGGTTTTTGTTCCGAATATTTCTTTTGGAATGCCTGTTTTAGAAGCAATCACAAAACATGCAAAAAAAACTATTGACGTACATTTAATGATTGTTGATCCTGACCGTTACATCAAAACTTTTGCAGATTTAGGAGCTAATAATTTAACTGTACATTACGAAGCGTGCACACACCTTCACAGGACTTTACAAGCTATTAAAGCTGAGGGACTGAAACCCGGAGTTGCCATTAACCCTCACACAAATATTGATTTATTAGAAGATGTAATAAACGATATCGACTTAGTTTGTATCATGAGTGTAAACCCTGGTTTTGGTGGACAATCATTTATTGAGAACACCTACGATAAGGTTAAAAAACTAAAAGATTTAATCACACGCAAGAATGCTTCGACATTAATCGAAATTGATGGCGGTGTAACCAATAAGAATGCAAAACAATTAGTAGAATCAGGTGCAGATGTCTTAGTTGCGGGAAGTTTTGTTTTTAAAGCAGAAAATCCAATAACAACTATAGCTGACTTAAAAGTCCTTACTACTTTTTAAGTTTTTTAGATTAGGGAAAAAATCAATTCCGGTCATCTTTTCTAACGTTTCAACAGGAACTATATATTCATAAATTCCTTTTTGACTTTTTTCATTTGGAACCAAAAAAGCAATTGCTTTGTGTTCTTTTCCTGATTTAGCCAAAACAATTTTATAAAAATATTTAGGAACAGAAACTTTTTCTGTTCCTATTTTTTTATCAGAATCTCTCAAAATCCCCCCCGTAACTACATAAATAGCATTATACTTTCCGGCCCAATAACGAACCTTATTTTCTAAACGATTCCAGATTCCGCTATTAAAATCATGATTTTGAGGCGATATATTCGAAGTATAAAAGGTATCATTATACGCTTTTTTATCAAACTCCATATCTCCTGCCGGACATAAATGTCCTTTGTCATATCCTGATTTTTTATAATTTCTCCAATCTGCTGACCTGGTAGTTACTTTTGGATCTTCAATAAAATAAGGTCTTTTAAAATCGTTATTTTTTACATACTCTTTTTTTAATTCATATGCCACCCATTCTGCCTGTTCAAATTTCTCATTGTATGACAATGTATAATAGTCATGTTTTACAATTTGTCGTGTGGTCGAAGTCGGCAGATAATCAATAGTAAAACCTTGTTGCGAAATATTTTGTTTTTGCTCAACAAATATATTTTGAGCCATTAGTATTTCATTTCCTATATTTTCATCTTTTTTACAAGAGATCGCACAAAATGTAATTAAAAATAAAACGAATATTCTTTTCATATCTTTTCTAAGTATTATTTCAAAAAAAAAACTCCATAAATTTTAAAATATGGAGCTTTAATTTTATCTAAAATATTAATTCTAAATTAAGATTTAACCACTTTATCTTTTTTTATTTTAGAAGAATTAGTTTGTTTATTTCCGTTGTTTTTAGGCTGTAAATCATCTAATACATTTAATGCCTCCTCAACATACACATCTTTTGCTAATGCCTGATGCCATGCTTCTCTTTTTTCTTTTAAAGAAGCGTCTTTAGCTATTTCAAGATTTTCATAAGGCAATGATTTAAAAACAAGATTGTTTTTATAATCAGCAATTGGCTTGTATTTTTTACCTTCGCTTTCTACCTGCTCCTGCGTTGCTTTGAAATTTTTGATATTGAGGCTATATGTATTTTCTTTATTTTTCACATCAATCCATTTAGCATTATCTTCTATTAATTTAAACTGAGGATTTTGAGCAATTCTAAGTTTGCTATTAGCTATCGCCTGGTTAAAATTTTCGTTTGAATTCCATACATTGTAGTTAGCAGGATCTATTTTGTCCCAGGGCATTGCATTATCCATATCACGCTCGCCCATTTTTAAATAAGCGTAACGATCAGGCATTACAACATCACTTTTTACTCCTTCTAACTGAGTTGATCCACCATTAATTCTATAGAATTTTTGAGCAGTTGCTTTTAAAGCCCCAAAATCTCCATACTCACTATTGCGAACAAACTGATTTAAATCGATAACCGTTTGAACTGTACCTTTACCATATGTCTGTTTACTGCCAATAATAACTCCACGCTTATAATCCTGAATTGCCGCTGCCAATATCTCAGATGCCGACGCAGAGAAACTGTTTACCATTATTACCAAAGGACCATCCCATTCAATTTTTTTATCTTTATCGTATAAAACTTCTTTCTTTTTTCCGGCTGATTTTACCTGAACAATTGGCCCTTCTTCAATAAACAGTCCAGCAATATCAACTACAGTCGAAAGTGAACCACCGCCATCGTCACGTACATCAAGTACAATTCCGCTAATGTTTTCTTGTTTAAGTCTCTCAACTTCCTGTGCAATATCCTTACCTGCATCACGGCCATCCTTGTTTTCAAAATCGATATAAAATTTAGGTAAATAAATCACCCCATATTTCAATCCGTTTTTTTCAACAATACTTGACTTAGCATATGTTTCTTCTATTTCAACTACATCTCTAATAATGGAAATAACTTTAATTGTTCCGTCAACTTTTTTTACAGTAAGTCTTACTTCAGTTCCTTTATGTCCTTTAATTTTTTTCACAACATCATCCAGACGCATACCTACAACATCTACAGGTTCTTCCTTTCCTTGTCCAACTTTAAGAATTAAATCTCCTGCTTCAAGCTCCTTGCCTTTCCATGCAGGACCTCCTGAGATCAATTCATCAATTTGAGTAAAATCATTTTTCTTCGTCAGACGTGCACCTATGCCTTCTAATTTTCCACTAATATTTACATCAAAACGGTCTTTTTCTTCAGGTGCAAAGTAACTTGTATGAGGATCAAAACGCGTCATAATTGAATTTACATACACTGAAAACCAATCACCTTTGTCTAAATCTTTTATATTTCCAAAAGACTCATCCAAAGATTTCAAAGAGCTTTCTCTTGTTTCTTTCTCTAATGCTTCAAAAGATTTCACTTTGTATGAAGGGTCAGTTTTCTTTTTATCTTCCTCTAATTTTTGTTTTGTCACCAAAGAAGAAAGAGTCGATAATTTGATTTGCATTCTCCATCTTTCATTTATTTCGGCAGTGTTTTTTGCATAAGGAATTTTTTCATAATCTGCATTAAACGTTTCGTCGACATTATAATTGAATGGTTGGGCAAGGATAATTTTATATCTTTTTTTACTTTCTTCCATACGTTTCATCAATCGGGTATAGGTAAGATTAAAAAACGTCAGATCCTTATTAATGAACTGATCATCCAGCATTAATTCATATTGTTTGAATTCATCAATATCAGATTGCAGGAAAAATCTTTTAGAAGGATCGAGCGCCTCTATATAATCCTTGAAAATTCCTTTTGAAAATTCATCATCCACTACAGGTGGATTATAATGTCCTTTTTCTATAACAAAAGCCAATATCTCTAAAAGCATTTTATCTTTATTTGGATCCGGATCTACTGTTTTATCTGCATTTACCTTGAAAGCAAATAACACTACAGACAAGCATAACACGGCTATAAGGATTTTATAATTTCGTTTCATAAATTTAATAATAGCATTCATCAATTTTTTTATCTAAGTTATAGTAAAAATCAAGCCAATAAAGCCAACCCTTCTATAATTTTTTGTTAAAGATATAAAAATCTTTGAATCACAAAAAGTCCCGATAATTTAGTTGACAAATTTTGATTTATTTGTTGGGATTCTACGAAAATCTGTGCCTACATTTGTCTTGTTAATCTTAATATTTCTTAATTGTTCCCATGAAAAGCAAAAAACCTTTAATATTAGTAACGAATGACGATGGCATTACTGCGCCTGGTATAAGAAATTTAATCGAGGTCATAAAGACCGTTGGAGAAGTGATTGTTGTAGCCCCAGACAAACCACAGAGCGCTACAGGACATGCCATAACCATCAACAATACTTTATACTTAGACAAAATATCCAAAGAAAAAGATGTGATTACAGAATATAGCTGTTCAGGGACACCAGTAGATTGTGTAAAATTAGCTGTAAATGAAATTTTGAAAATGAAACCTGATTTATGTGTATCCGGCATCAATCATGGTTCAAATTCTTCTATAAATGTAATTTATTCAGGAACAATGAGTGCCGCTGTTGAAGCAGGAATTGAAGGTATCCCGGCTATAGGTTTTTCTTTATTGGATTATAACTGGAACGCTGATTTTGAGCCCGCCAAAACATTTATAAAAAAAATAGTTTTGGAAACTCTTGAAAAAAAATTACCTCCGGGTGTTATTCTAAATGTTAATATTCCGAACCTTAAAGAAAAAGAAATCAAAGGAATTAAAATCTGCAGACAGGCAAAAGCTCTGTGGGTAGAAAAATTTGACAAACGCCAAACGCCTTTTGGAAAAGACTATTACTGGCTATCGGGCGAGTTTGTCAATCAGGATAAAGGAGATGACACAGATGAATGGGCATTAGAAAATGGATATATTTCTGTAGTACCGGTTCAGTTTGACTTAACTGCGCATCATGCAATTCAACAACTAAATACATGGGATTTAAATGAATAAAAAAGACATACTCATAGGTTTTATTATCGGAATTTTCACCTCCTTATTTGGGAGTTATCTGTTTATCACCTTTTTTACACAGTTCGACATCTCATCAGGAATTCAAACTATTAAAGAAAATGGATATTTAGGTAAAGTCATCACACTAGGCACAACTTTAGATCTCGCGGTTTTTGCATTCTTATTAAAAAAAGACAAAGAATTTATGGCCGGCGGAGTCATTTTAGCAGTGATTGTTTTGGCAATTTCAACTTTGCTGATTTAAGTTACTATCTTTGTATCAATTCCTTTAAAAATATTATTGACATATTATATGAGCTAGGCTGTAATCTGGTCAAGAATACCAGGAAAAATCTGCAAATTAAATATGCCAATAAAAAACAATAAGTATCTACATATGAAATACTACATTATTGCAGGAGAAGCTTCTGGCGATTTGCACGGTTCTAACTTAATGAAAGCTTTATACCAAGAAGATCCTGAAGCTGAAATTAGATTTTGGGGAGGCGATTTAATGCAAAATGCAGACGGGGCTTTAGTAAAACACTATCGCGAATTAGCCTTCATGGGGTTTGTTGAAGTGGTTTTTAATTTAAAAACGATATTAAATAATATTAAATTCTGCAAAAAAGATATTTCAGAATTTCAGCCTGACGTGATCATTTTCATTGATTATCCGGGATTTAATATGCGAATCGCAAAATGGGCAAAAACACATAACTATAAAACACATTACTATATTTCACCTCAAATTTGGGCCTGGAAAGAAAGCCGAATTGCAGCAATAAAAAATGATGTAGACAAAATGTTCGTAATCTTACCTTTCGAAAAAAGCTTTTACGAAGACAAACATCATTTTCCAGTAGAATTTGTTGGGCATCCCTTAATTGATGCTATTCATAATCAGCCCGCTTTTGATGAAGCTGTTTTTAGAAAAGATAATCAATTAAGTGAAAAGCCGATTATTGCCGTTTTACCAGGCAGCCGCAAACAGGAAATCACCAAAATGCTGAGCGTAATGTTAAGTGTTGTTGACGATTTTAAAGATTATCAATTTGTTATTGCCGGTGCGCCTAGTCAGGATTTTGAATTCTACAAACAATTTATTTCAAATAAAAACATCAAATTCATTTCGAATAAAACATATGACCTCCTTAGATCTTCAACAGCAGCATTAGTTACTTCAGGCACTGCAACCTTAGAAACAGCGCTTTTTAAAGTTCCGGAAGTAGTTTGCTATAAGGGAAGCTGGGCATCTTATCAAATTGCAAAACGAATTATTACTTTAAAATACATTTCACTGGTTAATTTAATCATGGATGAAGAAGTCGTAACTGAATTGATTCAAAACGATTGTAATACCAAGAGAATTAAAGCCGAATTGCAAAAAATATTAGATCCGGATTATCGTCATGAATTATTAAAAAAATATGATCTTTTAGAACAAAAGCTTGGAGGAATTGGTGCCAGTAAAAAAACAGCCAAACTTATTGTATCAGACTTAAAAAAACAATAAAATTTTAGTTTTGAAAAAAGCAATCTTACTAATATTGTTTTCTATTTTGCTTTTGTCCTGTAAAACAGGACCAACTTCTGTAAATAAAGAATCCAAACGCGAAACAAAACACATTGTAAACAATTTGATTGAAACTGCAACCGATAATATTGGCATTCGTTATAAAGCAGCCGGCACCACTAATGCAGGCTTTGATTGTTCAGGGCTAGTATTCTCTACTTTTGAGAAAGAAAACATAAAATTACCAAGAAGTTCCTACGAACAATCGAAAATTGGAAAAATAATTAAATTTGATGATGCGAAAAAAGGTGATTTGATTTTCTTTAAAACCAACAAAAGCAAACAGATCAATCATGTAGGCCTTATAACAGAAATCAATCACGAAGAGATAAAATTTGTACATTCTTCTACGTCTAAAGGAGTCATTATTTCTTCAACAAAAGAACCATACTATAAAAATTCATTTACTCAAATTAATAGAATAGTTGAATAAATTTTAAATAAAAAGGTATTTTCTTACATTTTTTAATACTTTTATAAAATGAAAGTATTAGATTTCCCTTTGATTAAAATTACTATTTGTTTTACTATAGGCATTTTAACAGCTTATTATTGGCAACCAGATTTATTCCTTGTAAACTGTACAATACTTACAGCATTGTTTTCGTTTACAGCTTCTTACTTTTTTTCGGGAAAACGGAATAAATATATCGTAGTCTTTACTGTAAATACATACCTCCTATCATTTTTGATTGGATGCTTAACTCTATTATATCATACAGAATCCTTACAGAAAACAAATTACGCCAATTGCAAAGAGGTCTTTGAAAAACCGCAATCAATAACACTCTGCCTAAGAGAGAAATTAAAAGGCAATGATTACCACGACAGGTATATTGCTTTAGTTCGTAAAATTGAAAATCACAATTATTCAGGAAGGATTATTATCAACATTCAAAAAGACAGTTTGCCCAATCCGCTAATAATTGGAAATATAATTCGCTTAAAAACTACCTTCCAAAATAATCCTTCGCCCAAAAATCCGAATCAGTTTGATTACAGTAAATACTTAAAAGATAAGCAAATTTATGCACAGGTTTACTCCACAAAATCAGAAATAAACTTACACAACGTCATAAAAAAAGACATTTGGTATTATACTGCAAAATTGCATTCAAGGATTGTACGGAATCTTACGGAAAATCATTTTAATACCAGTGAAATGAATGTTGCTTTGGCTCTTATATTAGGACAAAGGCAGGAGATATCACCTGATATTATTCAGGATTATCAATACTCTGGTGCTACACACATTCTTTCTGTATCAGGACTGCATGTTGGTTTTATAATGCTTTTTATTACTTTTATATTAAAGCCTATTGGAAATACACGAAAAGGATCCTTTATAAAATTAATTGCCATTGTAATTTCACTAATTATATTCGCTGTAATTTCAGGCTTATCCCCTTGTGTTTTACGTTCTGTGGTCATGTTTTCATTTTTGGCTATTGGCAATCATTTACGCCGAAATGGCAACACCTATCATACCTTATTAGTTTCAATACTTTTAATATTACTTTTTGAACCTTATTTCTTATTTGATATAGGTTTCCAGCTTAGTTATCTGGCATTATTTTTTATTCTTTGGCTACAGCCAATATTAAAAAGTGTATGGAATCCCAAAAACATAATTCTTATAAATATCTGGAATGTCTTAACTGTTTCATTTGCCGCACAAATAGGAACATTACCACTTTGCTTATATTATTTTCATCAATTCCCAGGACTATTTTTTGTCACCAATATTGTTATTATTCCAATTCTATCCCTGATTATGATTGTCGGAATAGTTGTAATGATCCTGGCTGTTTTTAATATTGCACCACTCTTTCTAATTCAAATCCTAGAAAAAAGCATTTATCTCTTAAATAAAATTATCCATTTTGTAGCTTCATTTGATTCATTTGTAATAAGGGACATTAGTTTTAATAATTATTATTTATTTGGATTTTACTTATTTATAACATTTACCATCATCTGGATAAAAAAACCAACCTATTTAAAATTAACCGGATTACTGGTATCAATAATTATTTTACAACTTTCCTTTCTATTTACTAAAAAGAGTATACAGAGCCAACAGGAAATCGTTGTTTACAACATGAAGAAAAAAACAATTATTTCTAGAAGAAATGGAGAAAATGTAACTTTTTATTGCAGCAATGACTTTTTAAAGAAAACATCAGAAAACAACATTTTAAATTCTTATCTGGTTGGCAATTTTAGCACCTTAAAAAAACAGGAAAAAATTAAAAACACTTTATATTTTAACAACAAAAAGATTTTCATTATTGATAGTACCGGCATTTATCAAAAAAAGTTCCAGCCTGACATCTTACTTTTAATTCAGTCTCCAAAAATCAATCTGGATCGTATTTTAAAAAGTTTACACCCTAAGATAATTATTGCCGATGCTTCTAATTCATATAGCATTCAAAAATACTGGAAAGCCACTTGTTTAAAACAAAAAATCCCTTTTCATGCTACTAATGAAAAGGGATTCTATAAATTGTTCAACTAAATTATTCTGCAGGATGTAAAATAGCTTCTGATTCAGAAATCCAGACTTTAGCACCGCCTGGTTTGTATCCTATCTTACCTAGTGCCTGAAATGTTGTTTTGCTTTTTCTTACAGAAGCATTGGCAAAACAAACTTCGGGTAAATTTTCAACACCAAATGCATTTTTAAGTTTGACATTTTGTTCCTTATCCAGGTCTGATGCATTCATGTCAGATAAATCTAATCTAACTAAAATCACATTATCCCTTGACCATACTGCAAAATCAGGAGTTTTAAAAACTTCATTCTGAAGATTATTTGGAGCACTTGAAGAAGTGAAAAAGATCAACATTGGTTTATTTTCTTCGTTGCTTGCAGCTATTGCAGCGTCCATACTTGTCTTCCAAACTAAATTTTGGGCTTGGAAAGTAACTGACCCTAAAAAGAAAATTAGTAGGAGTAATTTTTTTATCATAGTATAAAAGATTTGGTTTGTTAGCAAAACGAAATTAACATTATATTTTAATTCTACAAGGTTTTTTATCATTAAAATTATATTATATGTTTTTTTGAGCCAAAAATTTTATCAAAATAAGATTTAAATTTAATACAATTACTCAAAAGCAATAAATTTTCCTACTAAACAAAAAAAAAATCCCCTCACTTTTTATTGTGAGAGGATTCAATATTACTAAAAATGTTATTTTACATTTTTTGAGATTTAATTATTCCGTCAGCAACAGCCAGCCATGCCGTTGGGCCTCCCGCAACATAACCAGTGTTGCCAAGACCTTTAAAATTTACTTTTCCATCCTTACTTTCTGCACTTGTAAAATAAACCGTCGGAAAACCTTGTATCCCGAAAGCCTGCTGCAATTCGGCGTTTTGATTTTTAATCTCCGGAGTCTGAGCAGTTCTTCGGGGATAATCTAACTCAACTAAAATTACATTGTCCTTTGCCCACTTTTGAAATTCAGGCGTTTTGAGTACTTCATTCTGCAAACGAATACACCAGCCACACCAGTCACTCCCGGTAAAAAACATCATCAAAGGCTTTTTTTCCTTATTACTGATTGCTATTGCTTCTTTTACATCAGTATGCCAGTTTAACTCCTGAGCCTGTAAGGCAAAAGAACCTATTATAAAAAATGTTAGTATAAATATTTTTTTCATTTGGTTTTAATTTTCTTCAAATTTAAACAAAAATAATAAAGTTGGTTATCTCACGCCATGCATTAATTTCTTAATGACAGGAGTCATCAAAATTGAAAATAAAGCAACCAGAATTGATATAATAGTCAGCATCCAAAAGAAATAACTTAATCCGTGTTCATTGGCAATTTTATCAATATTCTCTCCAAACATACCAGCACCTTTCATACCGATGGCTACTGCTAAATACCAAACACCAAACATAAAGGCAATCATACGTGCAGGAACCAATTTACTAACATATGATAGTCCTACCGGAGAAATACAAAGCTCTCCCATAGTGTGGAAAAGATAAACCAGAATCAGCCAGATCATACTTACCGAAGCTGTTTTTGCTCCGGGCTCTATACCATTGGCACCAAAAGCAACACAAGCCATTCCTAATGCCAGCAATCCCATTCCGATTCCGTATTTTAAATTTGCAGAAGGGTTGTATTTGCTTTCCCACCATTTAGAAAACAATGGAGCTAAAGAAATGATAAATAATGAATTTAAAGTAGAAAACCAAGTCGCAGGAACTTCTGTTAACGGAACTGTTACCTTATCAATTTTTAATGTCTGTAATGTCTCATCAGATAATGCCAGTAATCCGGCAGTGTAATAATCTTTAACCAGCATCCAGATTGCTATTGCCCAAATGATGACAAAACTAATACTCAAAATAATATTAGCGATAGCATATAATTTGAAAGTCTGTTTAAACAATAATATTAGAACCCAGGTTATAATTACCAAAGGCAAAACAGTAATTAATGAATTTACAACTAAAAAGATAACACTCCAGTTTCCAACCAAAACGCGGTCAGTGTAATCACTGGCAAAAATGGTTAAACTGTTTGGAGACTGCTCAAAAATTGCCCAAAAGAAAATAGTCAGAAAAGCAAAGAAAGTTACTGCTATCAATTTTTCTTTAGTAATTTTAGAATATTGGGTAAATCTGTAAACCAACAGGACAATAAAAACAATTAAGGCAGAAAGTATTGCAATTGAATTTCCGTTATCACCCAGAAAAGAAAAAATATTTACTTTGCCTCCTGATATTTTTGCTGCAGGATCATTTACAAGCCATAATAAAGCCACAATTGAGGAAAAGGCTATCGCTGCCAGCTGTAATGGCGAGAAAGGATTTCTTTTATCTGTATCCAAAGCTTCAGCTCTTGCCTTGCTTTCTTTATTTGGTTTTAAACCTATATCTCCAAAAATATTTTGAGAAAGCCAAAACTGCAGCATTCCGAAGAACATAAAAATCCCTGCCAATCCAAAACCATAGCTCCATCCCACTTTTTCTCCCAGATATCCACAAAGCAAAATTCCAAAGAATGCTCCTGCATTTACCCCCATATAAAATAAAGTATAAGCTCCGTCTTTCTTTTCAGGACGATCTTTGTACATTTCTGAAACTATAGAAGTCATATTTGGCTTAAAAAAACCATTTCCAAAAACCAGCAACACTAATCCCAGATAAATTGAAAATTCAGTTTCTACGGCCATCGAAGCATGTCCTAAGGTCATTAACACCGCTCCTACTACAACGGCCCATCTAAAACCAATTACTTTATCTGCAAAATAACCTCCAAGCATGGTAGACAGATAAACCAATCCTACATATGAACCAAAAAGAGCAGAAGCATTTTCACGGGTCCATCCCCAGCCTCCATCGGTAAATGAAGTGGTTAAAAACAATATTAGCAATGAACGCATTCCGTAAAACGAAAAACGTTCCCACATCTCTGTAAAAAATAAAACGAATAAACCGGCAGGATGTCCTAAAACGGTACTCTTAAAAAATTGATCTGTATTGTTCTGACTCATCTATTAATTATTTAATTCTTTATCAACTCCGTGCATTAATTTTTTGATTATCGGTGAAAGAGCAAATAATACAATTCCAAAGCCAATTCCTGTATAAAAAAGATATTCAAAAAGCACTAAATAGGACTGTTTTGCAAGATTTAAATCCGGAGCTGTACCATTAGAGGTATCAACTGAAGCAATATTCGCCAAGATAGAAGCAATGAATTCTGAACTGGCAGTAGCTAAAAACCAAACACCCATCATGAAGCCTACAATTTTGGCCGGAGATAATTTTGTAACAGCAGAAAGTCCAACAGGAGAAAGGCATAATTCGCCACACGTATGCAAAAAGTAAGTAAGAATTAACCAAATCATAGCTACTTTTCCGAGACCGGACAAACTAATACCTAATACCAAAGAACCAAAACCTAATCCCACCAGCAGTAATGCCATAGAAAATTTCACTGCTGTATTTGGATTATATTTCCCAAGTTTTACCCATAACCAGGCAAAAACGGGAGCTAATAATATAATGAATAAAGCATTAAAACTTAGAAATTGACCCGCAGAAACTGTATGATCAAATATTGTCCTGTCTAGAATCCTGTCAGCAAATAAATTTAATGATGTATAAGCCTGCTCAAACAATGCCCAGAAAATAACTGTAAAAATAATTAAGATGGTCAGAGCCATTAGTTGTTCTCTTGCTTTTTTATCTAGTTGGGTAATACTGTAATAAACAATATATATAAATGAAGCCGCGCCGGCAATCATTAATGAGTAAGAAACTACTTCATGTCGTTGCACCATTTGCCAAAAAACCAATGCCGACAAAACACTTAAAGCATAAATCAACCATTCGTTTTTGATACCAAAAGATTTTTTTTCTAATAATTCCGGTACTTTTGATTCCCCCTTACCTTTTAATAATTTCCTTCCTGAAATAAATGTCAGCAAGCCAAAAAACATCCCTACACCAGCTGCACCAAATCCATAACTCCATCCATACTTTTCTCCAAGCCATACACAAATTAAAGTAGCCAGGAAAGAACCTAAATTTATCCCCATGTAAAATAAGGTAAACCCCGAATCCCTTCTTTTGTCTCCAACCTGATATAGCTCACCGACCAAAGATGAAATATTAGCTTTAAGGAAACCAACACCTACAATAATTAAAGAAAGTGAAAAATAAAATACCTGCAATGCCACATCATCCCGCGTAATTTCACCAGTAACCGATTGTGTAGCCGCATTTCCTTCATAAGCCATTCCCAGATGTCCCAATACCAGCATTATTCCTCCAAAAACAATTGCTTTCCGGAAACCCAGATATCTGTCGGCTATAAAACCTCCAATTACCGGAACTGCATATACTAAAGCGGCGTAGCTACCAATCAATAAGTTTCCGCTTACATCTGTAAAAAGATGATAACGTGTTAAATAGAAAATCAATAGCGCTTTCATCCCATAGAAGGAAAAGCGTTCCCACATTTCTGTAAAAAACAATATAAAAAGTGCTTTTGGATGTCCAAAAAATTCTTCCTTATTTACTGAGTCATTTGTCATAAAGCGCTGATTATTTATAAGTTTTCTTTAATAAAGTTAGTCATTTTATTATACAGCTGAATTCTGGTTTTTCCACCATAAATTCCATGATTTTTATCCGGATATATCTGAGAGTCAAATTGCTTGTTAGCCTGAATTAAAGCTTCCATCATCTGCATCGAATTTTGCACATGAACGTTGTCATCGCCTGAACCGTGAATCAATAAAAATTTGCCTTTTAATTTATTTACGTGGTTAATTGGCGAATTATTATCATATCCGCTTGCATTTTCCTGTGGTGTCTGCATGTATCTTTCGGTATAAACGCTGTCATAAAAACGCCAGTTGGTTACCGGAGCAACTGCAATTGCCATTTTGAAAACATCGTTACCCTGAAAAATACAGTTTGAAGCCATAAAACCTCCATAACTCCATCCGAAAATTCCAATTCTTGAAGCATCTACATATTGATAAGCTCCAATTATTTTCGCAGCATCTATTTGATCTTCTACTTCGAATTTTCCTAATTCTTTTTGTGTTACTTTTTTAAAATGTGCTCCTTTAAAACCTGTTCCTCTTCCGTCAACGCAAGCCACGATGTAACCTTGCTGTGTAAGGGATAAAAACCAGTAATCGTCCGTATTGTTCCAGTCATTATTTACCTGTTGAGAGCCCGGACCAGAATATTGGTACATAAAAACAGGATATTTTTTAGAAGGATCAAAATCTTTAGGTTTTAAAATCCAGGCATTTAATTCATTCCCTTTAGCTGTTTTTAAAACAAAGAATTCTTTTTTAGGCAAACTGTAAGCTTCTAATTTAGCTGCGAGCGCTTTATTGTCTTCGATAACCTGAACTTCTTTCCCACTTTTCGCTTCGTTTAAAGTATAAGTAGTCGGCTGTAAATTACTTGAGAAAGTATTGATGAAGAATTGAAAATTTGGACTGAAAGTCGCAGCATTCGTTCCGATTTTTGAAGATAATCGGGCTTTGTTTTTTCCGTCTAAACCTATTCGGTAAAGATCTCTGTTTATTGAACCATTTTCTGTAGACTGGTAGAAAATAGTTTTTGTTTTTTCGTCGAAACCGTAGTATGAAGTTACTTCCCAGTTTCCTTTTGTAACCTGATTTTTAAGTTTTCCTGTTTTATCATAAACATAAATATGATTAAATCCATCTTTTTCGCTGGTCCAGATAAAGCTATTATCTTTCAAGAATGTCAAATTATCTGTAACATCAACATAGGCCTTGTCTTTTTCATTCAAAACCACCTTTGCGGCAGCTGTACTTCCATCAACAAAAAGTAAATCGAGATTGTCCTGGTGCCGGTTTAAAACCTGAGCTGATAAAGTATTGCTATCATTTGTCCATTGTAATCTTGCAATATAAAAGTCATTATAATTTACCAAATCAACTCTTTTAGTAGCATTTCCGGCTACATCAAAAATATGCAGGGAGACTTCTGAATTTTTCTCTCCAGCCTTAGGATATTTAAACGTTTCAATTGTTGGATACAAATTTTTATGAAACATCGACATCGAAAATTCCGGAACCTGACTTTCATCAAAACGAATATAGGCTATTTTTTTACTGTCTTTACTCCAGTCAAACGCCCGGACAAAAGCAAACTCTTCTTCATAAACCCAGTCTGTAATACCATTGATAATTGCATTCTTCTTTCCGTCTGTTGTTATAGCTGTAGATTTTTTAGAAGCAACATCATAGACATATAAGTTATTTTCTCTGGCATAAGCAATTTTAGTCCCATCTGGCGAAAATGTTGGTTCCTGCACCTGAAAACCGAAAAGCTTCGTTAAAGATTTAGAGGCAATATCATATAAAAAATAATCCGCTGTAAAAGAGTGTCGAAAAATCTGGTTGGTATTACAGGCAATTAAAATCTTTTTTTCTGCAGCATCAAAAGTGTAGCTGTCAATTCCGTCTGCAAGCTGAGCATGATTTTTTGTATCAATTAAATTTGATACTTTTTTGAGAGTTGCAAAATCATATAAGTCAATCTGCATACTCCTGCTGGCCTGATCAACATTTAGAACAGTATATTGATTTGTGTTTTTTAGAGATTGCAACTCGTCCATTCCTTTAGTACGAAAAGCACCACTATAAATATTTTCGACAGTAATTTTTTGTTGTGCAAAAGCCGTTGTGACCAGCAAAAAAAGCATTACAGTAATTTTACCTGTATTCATCAGTATTATTTTAATATAAAAAAGAGCCCAATTTTAGTAAAAAAAACGAACATAATACACATTTTAACTGTTAAATGTTAAAAAAATAAAACCTGAAGCACTCTATACTAAAAAAAAGATTTCAAATAAAAAGCTTAAAATGGTATCTTTGCCGCAACAATACTACTTAATAGACTGAGAATGAACAACGCTGTTGCCGGATTTTCTAAATTATCCAAAAAAGAAAAAATTGACTGGATTGCAAACGAATATTTTTCAACTCCCGATGAAGCTTTAAACATTATAAGAAATTACTGGAATTCAGACGAAAAGCTTCAGCAGCTGCACGATGAATTTATAGAAAACACCATTACCAATTTATATATTCCACTTGGTGTTGCTCCTAATTTTTTAATTAACGGAAATTACAAAACCATCCCAATGGCAATTGAAGAAAGTTCTGTAGTAGCTGCAGCTTCAAAATCGGCAAAATATTGGGCAACACGAGGTGGTTTTAAAGCAACTGTTATTGATACCGAAAAAATAGGTCAGGTTCATTTTACTTTCAACGGAGATGCCCAAAAACTAGGAGATCTATTTAATCAAATAAAACCAAAATTCTTTTCTGACACCCAAAGCATTACTAAAAATATGCAGCAGCGGGGCGGGGGAATTTTGGACATACAATTAAAAGACAAAAGAAATTTACTTGAAAATTATTTTCAGCTGCATGCCACTTTTGAAACCAAAGACAGCATGGGAGCCAATTTTATCAACTCCTGTTTGGAACAATTTGCTGCAACTTTAAAAGAAGAGGCTCAAAATGCAGACATAGAAATTGAGGTTGTCATGAGCATTTTGTCCAATTACGTTCCAAATTGCATTGTAAGGGCTGAAGTTTCCTGTCCAATCGAAGATTTAACAGAAAAACATATTACCAATCCTCATGATTTTGCCCAGCGTTTTGTACAGGCAGTCCAAATTGCCGAAGCCGAACCTTTCAGAGCCGTGACTCACAATAAAGGTATTATGAATGGTGTAGATGCCGTAGTACTCGCAACAGGAAATGACTTCCGGGCAGTTGAGGCAGGTGTTCACGCTTATGCTTCGCGAAATGGTCAATACTCTAGTTTGTCACATGCGAAAATAGAAAACGGCATTTTTACTTTCTGGCTCGAAATTCCACTTGCTTTAGGAACCGTAGGCGGATTAACATCATTACATCCGTTAGTGAAATTATGTTTAGAAATCCTTCAAAAGCCTTCTGCTAAGGAATTAATGGAAATTGTTGCCGTAGCAGGTTTGGCTCAAAATTTTGCTGCGTTACGTTCTTTAACAACAACCGGAATTCAGGAAGGCCACATGAAAATGCACTTAAACAACATCATCAATCAATTTGAAGCCAACGATGAGGAGCGTCGTTTAATAAAAGTGCATTTTAAAAAAACCGCAGTGTCCCACAGTGCTGTAGTGGAATTTATTGAAAACTTACGAAAATAATATTGTCATCCATAGCTGAATAAGTGTATGAAGCTATTCCCGCTGTCCACTAAATCTTTTATGGCGAACCCCGCCATAAAAGGATATCGTTACCATCGGGGCTAAAAAATATCGAATGAAAAAAATCTTTTACAGTAACGGAAAACTTTTGATTACAGGAGAATATTTAGTTCTTGACGGAGCAAAAGCATTTGCATTACCAACAAAATTTGGTCAAAACCTAATTGTAGAAAATCATTCAAACCGCGAAATTCAATGGAAAAGTTATAATGTTGATGAAAAGATCTGGTTTGAAGATGTTATTTCGTTCGTTGAAATAATTAATAATGTAAAGACAGAAATTGAAACTGTAAAAACAACACTGGTTAATATTTTACACGAAGCTTATCTTTTGAATTCCGCTTTCATTGATAATGCTGACGGATATAAAGTGACTACACAACTTACATTTCCTAAAAACTGGGGTCTTGGCACATCTTCAACATTATTAAACAATATTGCTCAGTGGGCACAAATTGATGCTTTTACCTTGCTTAAAAATAGTTTTGGCGGCAGCGGTTACGATATTGCGTGTGCACAAAATGACACTCCTATTATTTATCACTTAGAAAATAATTTACCAATTACAGAACCCATAAGCTTTCATCCTGATTTTACTCAAAACATCTATTTTGTTTATCTAAATAAAAAACAAAGCAGTAAAAGAGCCATAAACGCGTATTACAATAATAAAAACAATCATTTAGCCCAAAACATAATTGACAATAACAAAATTACCGATTCAGTTATCAAGGCAAAAACATTAAAAGAATTTGCTCATGCATTAGAAAATCACGAAATACATTTAAGCGATATATTAGAATTGCAGACTATTAAAGAAAAAGTTTTTCCTGATTTTAATGGAGTGATTAAAAGCCTTGGCGCCTGGGGCGGCGACTTTGTTATGGTTATTACTAAAGAAAATCCTGAAACTTATTTTAACTCCAGAGGATATGAAACTATTGTTCCTTACGATGAAATGATTTTACAAAAATAAACCGCATTAATAATTTACTTTTTTACCTTTTTCTTTTGTAATTTTTGTTTCAAGCTGACGAACCTTTTGATTTTCCAGTTCATTTGATTCGATAAGGGTATTATGTAAGCGTTCTGCCATTTTTTCTATACTGTTCGTAATAGAATCATATACGAGTTCCATTCTTCGGTGCTTTTCTTCTTTTACAGCTTTCAAAACATCTTCAACAAAAACCTTGTCATATTTTTCAGCAACAGAATCACGGGTATTCGTTAGTCTGATAACATAATCGTTACTCAATATCGTAACTTTAAAATGTTGCTCCTCATTACTTAAATAGTATTTACCTCCTAATTCATCAACATTTATGTCAGTGCTGCTAACTTTTAAAAGTTCAGTTATGATTCCAAAAATATGATTTTCAATTTTGGAATATACTTTAGGTTTTTTTCTAAAAAACTTAAACATAAAATAAATTAAATACCTGATTATTAAAGCAATTACATATCATCCTCTCACAATTTTATTTGACACTTACTAATCAAATTTACTTTGTTAAAACAAAAATTCTGACAAATTAAATGCAATAATTTGAATATCACAAATTTTTTAAATCATATTTCTATTACCCCTATATGACATATAAAAAAACAGCTATTAACTGTTACAATAAATCTTACAAACTTATTTTAAACAAAGAAAAACCCGAAACATTTTAAAACGTTTCGGGTTTTGTATTTTTATTTATTACTACTAATTAGTAATTAAACTGCAATCTGTTATCTTCAATTTTAGCATTGTTTTTCAAAGCAGGTAAAATTCTGCTTGCATCAGATGCACTTTGAGCTTTTACTTTTGACACATACTCAGCATGATTTTGTAATGCCGGTGCTTTAGTTGTTTTAATATTTTTCACTACATATACACCAGTATTTCCTTCAATTGGAGCAGACACTTTATTAGCAGCTAATGCGAATGCATTACCTACAACTTTAGGTTCTTGTCCAACACCTCCTGGTAATACAGGATTATCTAAGGTAATATTTGTTGCTTGTTGTACTTTTACTCCTGCACTCTTAGCAATAGCTTCAATATTTGAACCTGTCATTTTAGCTTTTAATATCTCTGCTTTTTTCTTGTTTTTCAGGATTGGCTCTACATAAGGTCTTGCCAATGTAACTGATACTAAACCAGATTTGTTTTCGCTTTTGTATTGCGCAATAACGTGACCAATATTTGCGATTTCAAAACGTTTTACATCTCCTTCTTTGGTTTCTTTATCAAATGCCCATCTTACAATAGCACGCTGGTTTCCTAATGAACCAAATGATTCGTCCATGGCTTTAGCCGTTACCGGAGCTTCAACTTTTAATCCTAGCTGTTTAGCAGTAGCATTAAAATCTTTATCAGCAGCATCCATTTCAAATTTAGTTGCTAATGTAAATACTTTATCAGAAGTAGCTTCAGAAGGCTGAATTTTTTGAGCAATCGTAGCTAAACGAATTCCGTCTTGTTTATCTGTAATTTTGATAACGTGAAATCCAAAAGGTGTTTCAACTAAACCAACTTTCCCAATTCCGTTACTGAATACAAAATCATTGAATGGCTTCACCATTTGGTTTGGACCAAAATATCCTAAATCACCACCTTGCTGTGCAGATGAATCATCAGAACTTGTAAAAGCCAGCATCATGAAACTATCAGGATTAGCCTGAACTTGTTTTAAAATATCTTCAGCTTTAGCTTTAGCTTCTTCTTTTGTTCTTTTTTCTTTTTGGTTTGGAGTCTGAGATCCTTCGTAACCAATTAAAATGTGACTTGCTTTTGCATTAACACCCGGTTTAAATCCTAAAGATTTAGAAATAGCATAGTATTTTCCAAAAACATATGGGCCATAAATTTGTCCCGGAGCTAAACTGAATAATTTATCTGCATCAACTGCAGGTAACGAATTTTTAGCGATATAAGTTGAATCGTAAGGCACATCTGAGTTTGCGTTTACAAATTCAGCAATATTTGTTGCGTTTCTGAACCCAGGTAATGTATCATTTTTACCAGTTTTAGCATTGTACTCCACTCTTCCGTTTAATAAAGCAGTGATTTTAGCTTTAATTTCAGCTTCATCTTCTTTTGAAGGTTTGTCTTCTACTAATACATACTGAATTTCACGAGTTGCATCTGCTTTAAATTTTTTCTCGTTTTTCTTCATGTAATCAACAATCTCTGAGTCAGAAATTTTCACTTCACTGTCTTTAATAGAAGAATATAATGCGGCAGCATAGGCAAAATCCACTTTGTTAGCTTCCATTTCATATTTCAGTTTTCCTTCACTTGCAGTTGTGTAAAGACCTGCTTTTACAAGTGTGTTGTAGATTTGGAATTTCGCATTTAAAGTAGCATCTTTTTCTTTTTCAGTAATGAACTGAGCAGCTTCAGGATTAGCTTTAAAGTAGTCTTTAAATTTAGTAATATCAAACATACCCGCAGCATTTAAAAACATTGGATTTTTACCAATATTAGGATCTGCTTTTAAGACTTCCAAAAGGTGTTTTTCTCCAACTCTCAATCCTAATTTGTCAAATTGAGCTGACAATAACGCAATTGAAACCTCCTGATCCCATACTCTGTTTGCAGCTTCAGTAGAAGTAATCCCTTGTCCACTTTTTTCAACATTACTAACTTTAACCCTAAAGTCTTCAAATGAAATATCCTTCCCATCGATGCTTCCTACATCTTTTGAACTTTGACTAAAAGTACCGCTATTAAAAAGATCCTGTATTATAAATGCAAATAATGCAAGTGCAATAACTCCTATCAATAATGCGGAACGCTGTCTAATTTTTGCTAAAACTGCCATTTTTATTATCGTTAATTTTATATTCAGTTTGCGAAAATACAATTATCTGGTTAATAACAATACAACTAGTGTTTTATTTTCGACTTTTTTTTAAAATTATTTAAAAAATTATTCTTTTACAGTCAATTTTACTATTTCGATTTTCTTGTTTGAACATTCTTCTATCACAAACCGATAATTCCCAATGCTTATTTTTTCGTTTTTTTGTGGAATATCTTTAGTATAATCAACTATAAATCCTCCCAAAGTTCCATAGGAATCACTTTCAGGTATTTCTAATTTGTAGGTTTCATTTAAGTACTCGACCTCTAATCTTGCTGAAAAAAGATACATTCCCTGCCCTAACTCCTCTTCGATTAATTCTTCATCCAGATCGTGTTCATCTTCAATTTCGCCAAAAAGCTCTTCCACAATATCTTCAATTGTAATTATGCCTGAAGTGCCTCCATATTCATCCAAAACAACGGCGACATTTTTTCTTTTTTTGATAAGAAGGCTTAAAGCATCTTTTATCAAAATTGTTTCAGGAACAAACTCAACCGCTATTAAAACTGACTTTATTGTTTTTGGTTTTTTAAACAAATCAAAAGAATGTACATAACCTACAATATCATCAAGAGAATTCTGGCTCACGATAATTTTCGAATAACCTGTTTCTATAAACAACGCTTTAAGATCTGAAACACTATCGAATAAATCTATATCTACAATTTCTGTGCGGGGAGTCATAATATCCCGTGCTTTTAAACCCGAGAATTCTAATGCATTCTGAAAAATCTGAATCTCAGAATCTAGTTCTTCATTATCTTCAACAGCATTCATCTGTTCCGTTATATAATTTCCCAGTTCAATCTTGCTAAAATATAATTGTACCTGATCGCCTTCTGTCTTAAAAAATTTTCTTAAGATAAAATCTGAAATCCAGATAAAAAAAGTAGAAATGTAATAGAAAAACCGGTAAAAAATATAAGCCGGAACAGCAAAAACCCGAATTAAAGAATTGGCATAAATCTGAAAAAAAACTTTTGGAAAAAACTCCGCAGTTATCAAAATAATAAAAGTGGCGATTAAAGTGAGTAAAAACAAATTGGTATAATCAGAAAACTGATAACCAAAATTTGCAATGCATTTCAAAATCAAATCTGCCGTAAAGAAACCATAAACAACAACTGCTACATTGTTACCAATAAGCATTGCTGCAATAAATTTTGATGGTTTTTCGGTAAGTTTTGTTAATATTCGGGAGATAAAATTATCCTGTTTTTTTTCTATTTCAAGATAAATTTTATTAGAGGAAACAAATGCTATTTCCATTCCTGAAAAAAAGGCTGACAGTATTAAACATAGTATTATAATACCAATTTCCATTTTTTACTTTTGTCTGTTGCGGTCTTCAAATTTTTTAGCAAATCTTCTCCTGAAAAAAAACATAAAAATCCCCATTCCTGCAATCAGGAAACTCAGCCACGGAGTATCATTACCGGCATTTATTTTTGTTATTGCATCATATATAAATAAGACTGCAATTACAAGATAAGCGTATTGTGTATATTTTAAGTAACCCATAATTTATATTTTAATCTTCGTCGGCTTCTATTTGGCCGCTTACTCTTTGTGAATTTATCACTTTGAAATCCTTACTAAAATCTATTCCCTGACCATACGAAACTCCTTTTGCATCTGTAAGCTTAAATTTTCTTTCAGTGTAAAACCATTCATTTTTCTGATCAAAGTACAATTGCTCTGTTTCAAGTACCTGTCCCGCTTCAGAAGTGATTTTTACTTTTCCAAGCAAATCAATTATACCGGTTTGTTTATAAGAAACTGCATAATTTGCTACTATAAAAGTGCGTTTTTGCTTTTTATCATACAATGTAACATCGATTCCTTTAGGAAATTCAGTAAAAGGAAACTCAACACTTGCATAATCCAGCATTTTACGGCTCTTCAAAACACCTGTAATTCGTCCTGAATCAGTATATTTTATATTAATTGTATCCGCATCCGTAGCTGGAAAAAACTCTGAATAATTAATTTTCTGAACTTCTTTAAAATTACTTTCGCATCCAAAAAACAGTGTCACAGCAAGAACTGTGACAAAGGTTAGGATATTATATTTTTTTGGTAAATTCATTCGCCAAATGTAGTAAATTGTATTGAGCTTATAAAAACATATGTTTACACATTAGTTGAATTTACTCTTAACAAACCATTTGTCATTGAAAGAGAAACTAAGACTAAAATTTATATAATTCTCCTGAACTAAATTTGCAGATACTGTTCCTTTTTTACCGTATTCAATGCCAAAATTGACATTAGATAAAGTTCCTGTAATAGGAAAACCTGCTCCTAATGAGAACCCAATATCTTTTATGGATTCATTATTAACAACAAGACCAATTTTTTCATATTTTAAACCTGCTCTATAGGTAATCCTGCTGAAATAATTTGTGAAAGATGTGTAATTTGGAAGGTAATATCCCCCAATTGCATATTTTGCATAATTTTCATAACGCACATTTTCGCTTGTGTTATAATAATTTTCAAACTTACCATTACCCTGAAAAGCAACTGTAGTACCTACCAGCCATTTTCTTGCTTCACCAACTCCGGCTCCAATTGTAAATCTATTTGGTAAATTTAAAGTAGATGTACCCGATTCATTTATTGTACTTGCTTCACCATCTACCTGAATGGTTCTTTCACTGTCTGAATTTAGATTACTCCCAAATGTATAGGCCAAACTGGTAAACAATTGTATTTTTTTATAGATTTTAGTCTGGTACATCGTACCAATATTAAAATTAGCCCCGGATAAAGTTGAAGTATTAATTTCTCTTGTAGCACTGGCAACACCGGTAATAGCTTCTATGCTGGTAGTTTCAATTTTTCCGAAATTATATTGCATATCAGCTCCTACACTCCAGTTTGGCTTTATTTTATATGCTAATGCTAAAAAAACCTTATTCAAACCTCCTTCTCCTTCATATTGAGTGCTTGTCTCACCCATAACATCGGAATTATCATTCCTGATTTTATATCCAACCGATGAAACCGGAATTAATCCAAATCCTGCTCCAAATTTCCCCATTGGTATCCCTAAAAGCAAATAATCGAAAGTTGATCTGGTGGTACTTGCTTTTTCAGTATCTGATTTTATTTTTGAAGTTCCGTAAGTACCTCCTACAGTAAAAGTAGTCTGCATCAGACTGGCATAACTTGCCGGATTATCAACATTCAAATGTATACTGTCCTGCTCTACCGAAACACCTGCCATTGACCTGTTTTCTAAGGTTCCTTTAAACCTTACGTCACCAATTCCATAAAAAGAATAGGGAGAGGCAGTACCTTGCTGAGCTAATGAAACGAACGAAATAAGCAAACAAGCGCTTAGTATAATTTTTTTAATCATTGTTGATTTTATATTGAAATGTTTGGTTCAAACTCTCAAGCAAGAAATTTGAATTGGCAAATATGGTATTTTTTAATCGTTTAGCCAAAAAATCTGCATCACCTCCCGTTAAAATTATTATAAAATTTGGAAAATTTGCACGATATTCATCGATAAAACCGTCAATCTCATAGACGAAACCATTCACAACGCCAGAGTGTATCGACTGTGCTGTAGCATTGCCTATATAGGATTCAGGAGCTTCCAAAGACAACAAAGGCAGCCTGGCCGTATAATTATGTAATGCTTCGTAACGCAGTCGTAAGCCCGGTGAGATCGCTCCTCCTAAATACTGATCAGATTCGTCGATAAAATCATAGGTAATACAAGTTCCGGCATCAATCACTAATCTGTTTTGTTTGGGGAACTGCAAAGTTGCTCCGGCAGCCAAAACCATTCTGTCTATCCCTAAAGTTTTTGGAGTAGCATATTTATTTATGAAAGGAAAAGCATCTTCGTGGGTCAAAAAATGAATAGCAAGCTGTTTTTCGAAAGCCAGAAAAGACTGTTTTTCGATATTCCCTACTGATGCAACGACCAAATCAGAGCAATTTTGAAATTTTTTTAAAATTTTTTTAATTTCTTTTTCAAGCTCTTCTTTCTCAAAAACAAAATTTTCAAGAATAGTACTTCCCTCAAAGACAGCAGCTTTAATTCGGGTATTGCCAACATCAATTGTTAAAACCATATTTGTTTATTTACCATTGCGAAGGTACGAATTGATTTTTTTTAAAAAAATGTTTTGGATAAACGAAAAATGATTCTATATTTGCACCCGCAAACACGTTCACAGAAACAAACACAAACAGAAACAAAAGTGAATCAATAAACAAGGTACCTTAGCTCAGATGGTAGAGCAATGGACTGAAAATCCATGTGTCCCTGGTTCGATCCCTGGAGGTACCACAAAACCCGAATAGCAATATTCGGGTTTTTTATTTTTAATAATTTTCGTTTCAGCTTCCGCAGAAAACTTTCTACAGAAGATGTAAATTCATTAGTAAAACAGCTAAAAGCAGCTTCCATATTAAGTTCGCTTTGTTTATTCCTGTTAAATTCTACCTTCTCCTCTTTCTATTTCAATAGAAATCAACCGGTTAAAATTTTAACGCTTTTTATTTGTTTAAAAAACACAAAAAACCTTGTAGAATCAAAGTTCTATTGTATTTTTGCAGCACAATAACGCAGTAGGTTTGGTAGTTCAGTTGGTTAGAATACATGCCTGTCACGCATGGGGTCGCGGGTTCGAGTCCCGTCCAGACCGCAATATTGGAAAAGCCTTTCTTAACGGAAAGGCTTCTTTTTTATTTTTAGCTCATCAGAAATAAAGACGCAAAATGATCTTAAATTTTTTCACGCAGATTCAACAGATTTAATTTTAAGGTCTTAGAAAATAAATAATCTGCCTGCATCTGCTTTAATTTTTCAAATCTGCGAGAAAAAAACTTTGCGTATCTCTGTGAAAACCTCCGTGCATCTCTGTGGAAAAACCTATCTTGCAGCCTTTAAAAAAAAAAAAAACAAAACACTATGAGCCAAAAATGCGTAATCTTTGATATGGACGGTGTAATCTGCCACACCAATCCGCATCATGTAGTAGCTTTCGAAGCCTTTTTCAATAAATATCAAATTCCGTATACGCAGGAAGAATTCGAAGAACATATGTACGGAAAACATAACGGTTACATTATGACGCATTTCTTTAAGCGTCCTGTTGCCGGAGAAGAATTAGCCAAACTTGAATTCGAAAAAGAAGCTATGTTTCGCGAGATCTACAAAGACAAAGTAGAAACAATTCCGCATTATCTGAAGTTTTTAGAAGAACTAAAATCTCGTGGATTCAAAACAGCCGTTGCAACCTCCGCCCCACGTGCGAACCTTGATTTAATCATAACCGCTTTAAAGATAAAAGACAAAATGGATTCGATGATGTCCAGCGAAGACGTAAAACACCATAAACCAGATCCCGAAGTGTATCTAAAATCGGCAGAGCGCGTGGGTGTTTCACCGACTGATTGTGTGGTTTTTGAAGATTCTTTTTCAGGAGCGTCAGCGGCAATTAATGCCGGGATGAAAGTCGTTGGTGTTTTGAGTACACATACTAAAGAACAATTGCCTCCGTGTGACTTTTATATTAATGATTATAGTGAAGTTAATGTGGGTAAGATTTTGGAGTTGTTGAATGCTTAATTTTTTTGTGAAAAGTAAAATGTAAGCTGTAAATTGAACTAAATAAGTAGCATAAGTTCATTTAAAAATGAGACATGATTTTGAATTGCCTTCAGTTTAACTGAAGTTTTTTTTTGTTTAAAGAAAAGAATGTATTCTAATGTATGTTCCAAAAAAAAAAAAAAAAAACTACGCAAAGTCTAATGCAATTGCAATTAGTAATCCTGAAATTAAAAGAAAGACAAATGAACTTAATAGTAGCCATCGGATTTTTGGAAAGAACATTATTCTTAAATCCCTAACAATTGAAATCGAATTGGCTAAAGAGAAAAAGAACATTAGAAAGCAAACTGTTAAACAAATAATACTTCCATATTCATATATCCATCGAAATTCTGAAGAAAATCTAAATCTTTCAATATAACGTTTTGCCAGGCAGCTTAAAATAAACAAAGCAGGAATTGCAATTGCAAATTTTTGAGTTTGATGAAGTGATTTGTATTTGTTCAATGTTAAATATTGAGATAATAACAATTCTTATTTTAAAGGAAAATCAAGTAATTCTTTAGGTTCAACTTCTAAAGCATTAGCAATTTTCACAAGGGTTTTTATAGTAGTATTAATTGTAGCTACTTCAATTCGGGATATTTGAGATTTAGTTATACCACAATCGTCTGCTAAACCTTGTTGAGACAAGCCTTTCTTTTCACGTAATTGTCTAATGTGAATTCCAAGATTTATAATAAAATTTTCTTCTGAAATATTCATATTTCAAAAGTGACAAGATTTATTTTCTTCATGTACGCATATATGCCTACAAATTATTATATTTGATAGAAATAAAAAATAAGACGATGACTACAGGAAAGCGTTCAAGTGAAGAAATTGAAACCAGACTGAAGAATTTTTTTAATGATATCGACCCAAAAGAAATGGCAAAAATAATCAGACAGGTAAATTACGCTCTCTCGTTATGCTCTATGCGGGAATGTGAAACATTAGAATCTGAACTGCCTAATATTGATGATAATTTTTATTGGCTCAATAGATTGGGGGAGGTTTTGGATCCTTATTTGGAAGTTAAATAAAGAATATATAGCAATCACAAAGTTTGTTCATTTTAACAGACAAAGTAAATCTCCAAGAGTAACTCTATTAGCAAAATAATCCCCAGCTTTGCGGAGTTTCTTGCGGGGATTTCTCCTTCGTCGAAATGACAAGATAGTTGGTAATATTTGCCAAGATAATAAATTACTCAAGAGCAATTCTTAATTCCATATTATTTTCTCTGACAAACTTTAGAAAAATAATTAAGTCTAAAACACATTCAAAATTCCAATCTTTTTTTAATCCTCCATTCATTTTAGCAAGAGTCATAGAAAAAATATCAATTGACCAATCTATTTCTTCATTAGTAATTATATCAGCTACATCATCCCATTTCCAACCGAGACAACTGTTATAATTTTTAATATATGTTGGTAAGTCCAGAATACCTAAGTGTGTTGACAATTCAAATATTAAAAAATAAAAATAACCTTCCCACATACTAAAATAATAAATATCATTTTGTCCTTGCGTTGATTGTATATAAGTAGTAGATCCATTCGGATTTTCTTGAATATTTCTTTTGAAAAAAATATTTTTAGAATTAGCATAAAATCTGATTTCTCCTTCACCTAAAAAATCTGAATAATAATCTAAATTTAAGTCTTCAATTTTCATTTTCAGTTATAATAATGCAAATGCACATAAAACAAAAAAGCTCCTGAGTTATCTCAGAAGCTTTTTCAGTGCGGATAATAGGACTCGAACCTACACGCCTTGCGGCACCAGATCCTAAGTCTGGCATGTCTACCAATTTCACCATATCCGCTCAATTAATTCACTAAACTCTTATTTTTAGAGGAGTTCATTGAACTGGTGTTTGTGGGTGCAAAGATAAGCATACTTTCCAATAATCAAAGGATTTTTTCAAAAAAATTATTAATTCTCTTTTTTGTATATTTGGTTTTCTATAAAAATAATTTAAATGGAAAACATTAAGTCGTACGTTCAACAACATAAAGATCGCTTTATCAATGAGTTGATCGAATTATTAAAAATTCCGTCGGTAAGTGCCGACACCGCATACTCTCAAGATGTTATTGACACAGCCGAGGCTGTAAAAGCAAGTTTATCACAAGCAGGCTGCGATTTAGTCGAAACCTGCGACACTCCGGGTTACCCAATTATCTACGGAGAGAAAATAATCGACCCCAATCTTCCTACCGTTTTAGTGTACGGACATTATGATGTTCAGCCACCGGACCCAATGGAATTGTGGACGTCTCCCCCGTTCGAACCCGTTATCAAAACAACCGATATTCATCCTGATGGCGCTATTTTCGCCCGTGGTGCCTGCGATGACAAAGGTCAGATGTACATGCATGTAAAAGCGCTGGAATATATGATACAAAGCAACACTTTGCCTTGTAACGTAAAATTCATGATCGAAGGCGAGGAAGAAGTAGGCTCTGCAAGTTTGGCCTGGTTCGTAGAACGCAATCAGGAAAAACTGAAAAACGATGTCATCCTGATTTCAGACACTGGAATGATTTCCAACCAACAGCCTTCGATTACAACAGGTTTAAGAGGTTTAAGTTATGTTGAAGTTGAAGTTACAGGTCCAAATCGTGATTTGCATTCAGGTCTTTATGGAGGAGCAGTAGCGAACCCAATTAATATTCTGGCAAAAATGATTGCTTCACTTCACGACGAAGACAATCATATTACGATTCCGGGATTCTACGACAAAGTACAGGAATTATCTGCAGAGGAAAGAGCCGAAATGGCAAAAGCACCTTTCAGCTTAGAAAAATATAAAAACGCTTTGAACATCGCTGATGTTTACGGCGAAAAAGGCTATGTAACCAACGAACGCAACTCGATCCGTCCAACATTAGACGTAAACGGAATCTGGGGCGGTTACACCGGAGAAGGTGCCAAAACCGTTATTGCGAGCAAGGCTTATGCGAAAATCTCAATGCGTTTAGTTCCCAACCAGGACTGGCATGAAATTACAGAACTGTTCACCAAACATTTCACAAACATTGCTCCGGCAGGAGTTACAGTAAAAGTAACACCTCATCACGGAGGACAGGGTTATGTAACGCCAATTGACAGTATTGGATACAAAGCGGCAAACATGGCGTACACAGAAACTTTTGGCGTTCCTGCCATTCCGGTTCGTTCAGGAGGAAGTATCCCAATTGTATCTTTGTTCGAAAAAGAACTGAAAAGCAAAACCATTCTGATGGGCTTCGGATTAGACAGCGATGCTATTCACTCTCCAAATGAACACTTCGGAATCTTGAATTACTTAAAAGGAATCGAAACTATTCCGTTATTTTATAAATATTTTGTAGAGCTTTCGAAGTAACTTTAGAATTTGGATACAGATTTTAGATTTAGATTTTCAAAAGTCTTATTAAATAGAAATCCGTTCAGCAATGAGCGGATTTTTTTTGATATAGACAGAAGAAAAGAATCGTTTTTTTGAATTTCTAAAATTAGAAAGTCAGTTATTAAAATAAAAATTAGCTGTATTATTTTATTGATTAAAATTGCAAAATATTATTCATCTTAAATTAATACCGATCGGCGTGGCATCACAACAAAAACTTTCATCAATACTTTTTTTGCTCATTATCTTTATTTCTGCAGGAGTTAAAGCACAAACACAAGTTTCAAATACAAATAAGGATTATCATCATATGTCTGAATTGGATGAAGCACCAGCTTTTCCGGGTGGTATTCAGGAATTTTATAACTTTATAGGAGCTAATTATCAAACACCAAAAGTTCAGGGATTAGCAGGTAAAGTCTATGTTACATTCATCATTGAAAAAGACGGATCGGTAGTAGATATAAGAGTTTTAAGGGATATTGGTTACGGTACCGGAAGAGAAGCAATCCGGGTGCTTCAAAATTGTCCAAAATGGACTCCGGGAAAATACAAAGGAGAAACTGTTCGGGTTTTATACTCTTTACCTATTAATATTCAGGCTACTCAAAAGTTTGAAGAAAAAACATATCCAGCAGCAGAAGTATTTGAAAAACCAACTTACCCAGGCGGTATGCAGTTGTTTTATCGTTTTGTAAACAAGTTTTTTAAATTGCCCCAGACACCACCTGACGTTTTATTGAAAGGACAAATTTATGTCACTTTTGTAGTTGAGAAAGACGGTTCTCTGACTCATGCCAAAGTTTTGAGAGATCTTGGTTATGGAACAGGAGAGGAAGCTTTGAGAATGCTACGCCTTTCGCAGAAGTGGATTCCGGGCAAACTTAAAGACGGAACAGCTGTAAAGACAGCCTACAGTTTGCCTATTACAATTCAATCAGCTAATTAATTATTGAAAAAAATATCCGTTTCTTTTACAGGAAACGGATACTAAAAAATTCAAAAAACTAAAAATAAATCCATCTAAAATAAGTCCGGATTATATCCAAAATAGGGCATGTTTTGTTCGTAAAAAACAACACCATAACTTTCTAATTCTTCCAAAATAGGCAAATACACTTCTCTATTAATTGGAAGCTGTACACCGGGAGTTGTAATTTTTCCGTTCAAAATCAATAACGTTGCTATGGCAACCGGTAATCCAACCGTTTTTGCCATTGCAGTATACGTCTGATCGTCGCCAATGCAGACCATTTTTGAGTCGATTTGTCTTTTTTCGCCGTTCAGTTCGTAACCAAATTTATGGTACATCACAATCATATCTTTATCATCCGGCTCTAGAGTCCAGCTGTCAGTAAGTATTTTTTCTAAAATCTGTGCCGGAGTTGCATTAGGCAGGTTCACTTTTTTATTGGGGTTAAATAAATCCAGTTCCAAAAGTTTGTCCCACATTATATCGTCCTGATCGATTTTTAAAATCAGTCGCATTTTTATTTCAACCGAATCTGTTGGGTGATAAGGCAAAAAGGAATTGGTAAACTGGCGGTAACTCATGTTTTCAGAATCCTCCATGATGTAACTGTCGTCTGTCATGCCTAATTGTACAAACATATTCCACGCTTTCGAAAAACCTACCCTCCTAATTGTTCCTCTGTATAAAGTCAGAATATCATCTAAACCATATATAGATCGGTATTTAAGCGAATCACGGTTGGAATAGGCTTCAAATTTACCGTAGCCCTCTACTTCAAGAAACTCCGTTCTGCGAAATAAAGTTCCGTATGGAATATATTTATAAGTACCTTCCTGGATAAACTTTGCTGCACCACCCTGACCCGCCAATACTACATTTCGCGGTGCCCAGGTAAATTTGTAATTCCACAAATTATTATCTGATTCCGGAGCTACCAGACCGCCACAAAAAGATTCAAAAAGCAGCATTTTGCCTCCTTTTGCTCTGATTTCATCGATAACTTTCATGGCACTCATATGATCTATCCCCGGATCAAGACCGATTTCATTCATAAAAATCAAATTGCTTTTTCTGGCTTCTTCATCAAGTTGCAGCATGGCATCGCTTACATAAGAAGCCGTAACAAGATGTTTTTTGAATTGTAAACAGTCTTTTGCTATTTCAATATGTAAATGCGCAGGCAGCATCGAAATGACGATTGAAGTTTTTTCTATGGCAGCTTTCCTTTCTTCAGTATCAAAAATATTCAGGGCAATTGGAGTGGCATTCGGGTGATTGTTGATTTTTTTTTCGGCCAAAGCCAAAGATAAATCGGCCACAACAATATGCAGCCTTTCACTTTCAGATTTTGAAAGCAAATACCGTATCAGGGATGATGCGGATCTTCCGGCTCCAATGATTAAAACGTGCCTCATGATTTACATATATAACACAAACATAGCAAATTGTTACAAAAATAACAATTAGTACATAATAAAGTTTTTAAAATAAATGAAACAAAGTAAATCAGATTTTTTTGAAAAGTGTATTTGAAATGTTTTTTGTTTGTCTCAATTAAGCCTATTTTTGTGATATTAAACACGAGAAAAAATGGAAAGAAAAATAATTATTACAGCTGCTGTTTTTGGAATGTTAGCCATTATTTTAGGAGCTTTTGGTGCCCATGCCTTAAAAGCAATACTGACTCCCGAACAATTGATCAGTTTTGAAACCGGCGTACGTTACCAAATGTATCACGCTTTCTTTTTGTTTTTTGTAGCTTCCCGAAAAGAGCTGTCATTAAAAACGTTAAAAGTAATTTATAATTTAGTATTAGGAGGTGTGCTGCTATTCTCAGGATCTATCTTTTTACTGACAACAAAAAATTTAACTACAATTGACTTTAAAATTATAGGATTCGTAACACCAATTGGCGGATTCTTATTAATCTTCGCCTGGTTTGTACTTTTAGCTACTTTTTTTAGGAAAAAATCATAAAATTGATTTAAAAAAATTCTATCTAAAATTTAATACCTAATTTTGTTGTATATATAACACATGACTTTATTGATGTGAATTTTTTATATTATTTATGCATTTGAATAAATAATATAACACAAAAGAATGAGGTTGTATTTATATTAAAATTGATATTTTAAGGTAAATAATATAACACAACAAAAATTTATGGAGACGAATACACTTTCGACGAAATCGATTTCGCTTATGGATTTAGGAATAACAAATACCAACGTACAGTATCAATTATCAGCAGATGAACTGCATGCAATTACTGTGCAGTCAGGTCAGGGTGTTGAGGCTTGTACTGGTGCTTTGGCAATTAATACAGGTGAATTTACAGGGCGCTCTCCACAGGATCGTTATATTGTAAAGGATGCAATTACGGAAGATAAAGTATGGTGGGGAAATATAAACATTCCGTTTTCATCAGATGCTTTCGAAAAACTATATAATAAGGTAACACAGTTTTTATCTGACAAAGAAGAAGTTTTTGTTCGGGATTCATACGTTTGTTCTGATGCTAATTACAGATTAAATGTTCGTGTTGTTACTGAAACTGCCTGGTCAAATTTGTTTTGCTACAATATGTTTCTTCGTCCTGAAGAATCTGAACTGCCCAACTTTACTCCGGACTGGACAGTAATCTGTGTACCAGGTTTTATGGCAGATCCTGCAGTAGATGGCACACGACAGTCTAATTTTGCTATTCTGGATTTTACTAAAAAAGTAGCCTTAATTGGAGGAACAGGTTATACAGGAGAAATGAAAAAAGGAATTTTCTCTGCTTTAAATTTCATTTTACCGGTTTTTGAAAATACATTGCCAATGCACTGCAGCGCCAATGTGGGTGAAGCTGGCGATACTGCTATTTTCTTCGGATTATCCGGAACAGGGAAAACGACTTTATCAGCAGATCCTGAACGTAAATTAATCGGAGACGATGAACACGGATGGACAAGCGAAAACACCGTTTTTAACTTTGAAGGCGGCTGTTATGCTAAAGTAATCAACTTATCTGAAGAAAATGAACCGGATATTTTCAGAGCCATCAAAAAAGGAGCGCTTTTAGAAAACGTGGTTTTCAAAGCCGGAACAAACGAAGTAGATTACGAAGATGTTTCGATTACTCAAAACACACGTGTAAGTTACCCTATAACACACATTGATAATATTCAGCCGGGGTCTATTGGACACAACCCAAAAAATATATTTTTCTTAACAGCAGATTCTTTCGGAATCCTGCCTCCAATCTCGAAACTGACTCCGGGTCAGGCAGCTTATCATTTTATTTCGGGCTATACTGCAAAAGTTGCCGGAACCGAAGCGGGAGTAACAGAACCTCAGCCAAATTTCTCAGCTTGTTTTGGAGCACCATTCATGCCTTTGCATCCAACAAAGTATGCTGAAATGTTAAGCAAGAAAATGAAAGATGCCGATGTAAAAGTTTGGTTAATCAATACCGGTTGGACGGGAGGAGCCTACGGAACCGGAAGCCGTATGAAATTAAAGTACACCCGTGCCATGATTACCGCAGCATTAAATGGAGAATTGGACAATGTAGAATACAAAGACCACGCAGTATTTGGAATTGCAAAACCGCAATCCTGCCCTAATGTTCCCAGCGAAATTTTAAATCCGAGAAATACGTGGGAAGATCCTGCGTTATATGATAAAAAGGCGTTAGAATTAGCTCAGAAGTTCAAAGCTAATTTTGCCAAATTTGAAGAGTTTGCCAATGCCGAAATTTTAGCCGGCGCACCGATTACAGAATAAAAGGAATTATTGATTCAAATTAAAAAAGCTGTTCATTTCTGAACAGCTTTTTTGTTTAGTCTCCAATCGCAGTTAAAAAAAATAAACACTGAACACTGAAAAACTGCGACTGAAAACAACACTGAAAAGTTTATTTTTTTGCTTCGTCAATGCGCTTCTGAATCAAATCCCAGGCGTAGTAATGAAAAGTCATTCCGTTGCTCATGGCTACAAAAAGACCGTTATTATAAGCTCCTCCTAAATTAACACTGGTTACATCAGCACCATCGCATTCGATTGTTGACGTAGGAACTTCTGCAAGCAATTTATAGCTATTTGGATTTCCGTTAAAACCTTCTCTAGGATACACCATAAAAGAGTTTGCCTGTTGGTTGGATACTAAAATATATCCTGTAGAATCTGTTTGTTTGTAAATAGCAATTCCTTCATGATCAGCTTTGAAATCTTTCTGTCCAAAGAAAGCCAGTTCTTTATTATCGTTTAAAGCCGGATCTGCCTTGTATTTTCTGATTCCAACCTGTTCGTCACAATAATAAACAGCTCCTAATTCATTATCAACTGCAATTGCTTCGATTTCTTTTTTTCCACTGTACGTCCCAAATTTTCGAACCACTTTTGCATCAGCAAATTTTCCGTTTCCAAAAAGTTCGTACTGCCATAAATAATTCCCGGAAGGACCGGATTTTCTACCCACAATGGCAAATATTTTCCCATCTGTCGGACGTGTGTATAAAGCTATCCCCATTGGGTCACGCAAATCTTCCCCTTCAAAAACTGAAATTCCCCCATTGTCGATTGGCTCTAAATCAGGCAGAGTGAAAACTCTGATTTTATTGCTTTCGCGTTCTGTAGTAACAGCAATATCAATTTTTTTTCCGTCAATCACCAATCCGTAAGCGATATCAACATTATTTGGGCGTTTTAAAGGAATTGACTTTTTAAGGATTTTTCCTTTCAGATCAAAAGCATACAAACCACCGTCCGTATCTTTATCAGTACCCACAATGATACTTTTTGAAGCATCTGTTGGGTGAATCCAGATAGAAGGATCATCAGTATCGTGTGGTAATGCTTCGGTAACAGCTGTTGGTTTTACGGCATTTGGAGATACCGGAGCTAATTTATCGCCTTTACAGGCTGTGAATGAAAGAGCTAAAAGTAAAAAAGCAATGATAGATTTATTCTTCATTTTATAATGTATTTGTATACAATTAGACAGAGTCGTTAAACCCTGTCTAATTTATCAATTTTAAAAGGTTTTTTACAAGTCTAATTTCAATCCGAAATTATAACGGGCCTGATAGTATTCAACTTGTTTAGTATGATTTTCGGTACCCTGATAATAACGGAGCGGCTGATTTGTCAAGTTGTTTGCTTCTGCAAAAAGGCGAAGTTTAGGCGTAATTTTATAAGAAGCATTCGCGTCTAAGAAAAACTGTTTGTCATAATAGCTGTCGTTATAAGATTCAGAACCTAACTCATCTAAATAATCAGATGCAAAATTAGTGGAGATTCTTGCAGAGAAACGTTTGTTTTCCCAGGATAAAGATCCGTTAAACATGTGTGGCGTTGTTCCCGGAAGACTAATGTCATTTCTTTCATTTCCGTCCTCATCTGCAATTCCTTTTGCTTTAGATTTTGTGTACGTATAATTCAGATAAATACCAAAACCTTTCAAAAATTTCCCCGGCAGGAAATCTAACTGACGCTGGAAAGCTACTTCAAAACCGTAAACATCAACATTATCTCCATTTCTGGATTGTATAAATTCCCAGTTTTCACCTGCTGGAATCGGGTTAATTTGATTTGGAAAATCAGCAGCGAATTTTTCAGTAGTATACTGATTATCACTGTAGTTGTAAATAAAATCATTTAGTTTTTTATAGAAAACACCTCCTGAGATTAATCCAACCGATTTGAAATAATTCTCCGCCATGAAATCATAATTATAGGAATAAGTTGCATCCAGATTTGGATTTCCTGCCGTAATAGCCATATCTGAAGCGATATTGTTTACATAAGGTGCCAGCGCATAATAATCTGGTCTTGCCAAAGCTGTTGTTGCAGCCATTCTTAATACTAAATTTTTTGTCGCATTGTACTGAAAGGAAATGCTTGGCAACAAATTGGTGTATGAATTTGTGGTGTTAATTTCACTCTCCAATTCTTCCTCATCCAAAACACGATTTCCTGTATAATCAATATGGGTATTTTCAATACGGAAACCCAAAACCATGGAAAGTTTATCATTAAAATCCTGATCCCATCTTACATACGCTGCAGTAATTCTTTCCTTAGCATTATAATTTACCGCTAAATATTCTGACGGATCTGATTCCTTTTCAAATAAAGAAGCATTATTCAGATCCAGATTACCCAAAAAGCTGGCAGAAGCAAAAGTACCCGGCACATACTTACTTCCCGGATTGAAGTTTTTACCATCAAAATAACTCGTAGGAACTTCTGATAACAAATCCATTCCGTCATTTATTGGCTCATAAGAAAAGAACGTATTGTTTCTTTCTTTCTCTTTCATTCTTAAACGAAGTCCCGTTCTGATTCTCCCCTTTTCTGCTGCAATAACCGAAAATGGAAAACGGATATTTACTTTTGCACCAAATTCACTTTCACTTGTTTCATCCGTATTTTCAGAAGCCGAATCAAATTCTAACTGATCTAATGATTCTCCAGTGCTAGTAACCAATGGGAATCTGTTTTCAGAAAAATCCTGATTGATACCTAACCCTTCCTGACGATATTCAATATAACGCTCTCCAGGACGGTATTCTCTTGCCTTGGCATAATTGGCAGACCAGTCTAAATCTAATTTTGAATTGATTAAGTGTTCTCCACGCAATGAATAATTTTGAACTCTTTGATCTTCTAACCTTCTGTTTTTATTTCGGTTACTATTTACACCACCTTTTGTTTCACGTTTTACACGACCTTGAAAACCAGTAATTTCTTCACCATTGTAGATGGCTTCAATATCATCATAAGTTGTTCTGAAGCGGTTTTCCCTGTCATCTCTCCAATTGTAGATCGCATTAGCGAAAATGCTGTTATTTTCATCAAATTTATAATCCAAAGCAATAGATCCGCTGCGGCGAATACGCTGTACATCGTATTTTCTGATTTCTGATGCCTGAAGAAATTCATTTCCGAAATCATCTTTTACCCATTCGTTTTCTACGTTGTCCGATCCATAATCTACATTATTATATGATCCACTGAAAACAGCTCCAAGCTTATTATTTAAAAAGCGATTTCCGTAAACCAATCCTGCTGTATAAGAAGCTTTTTCACGAATTGGCAAATAACCTCCTGCTAATGTTGCAGAGATTCTTTCCCCGTTTGGAGTAGCTCTCGTAACTAAGTTAACAGAACCTCCAATTGCATCAGCATCCATGTCTGATGTTAGTGTTTTATTTACTTCGATAGTCGAAATCATATCAGACGGAATCAGGTCCATCTGAACATTTCTGTTATCTCCTTCTGCAGACGGAATTCGATCACCATTTAAAGTTACAGAGTTCAGAGACGGAGCTAAACCTCTAATAATAATGTTACGCGCTTCACCCTGATCGTTTTGCATCGTAATACCCGGAACACGTTTTAAAGCGTCTCCCACGTTGGCATCCGGAAAACGACCTACCTGATCTGATGAAATTACATTTCCGATATTTTTGTTGTTTTTTTGCTGGTTCAGGGCTTTTGCCTGACCTTTTAAGATATCTCCCACTACAACCTCATCTAATTCTGTTCCTGTCGTTTTAAGAGCAAAGTCGATTACGTTGTTTTTTCCCTGCTCTACTGTGATTTCCTGAGTGGCAGAGGTATATCCAATATATTTTACAGTTACCTGATATGTTCCAACATTAATATTAAGCAATTCGAAACGGCCATTATAGTCTGAGATCGTGTATTTGTTTTCTCCAACAATCTGAATCATGGCTCCCGGTAAAGGAAGTTTGTCATCAGCATCTAATACCTTTCCTGATATTATTGCTTTTTGAGCATAGCCCGTCAACGTTAATAAAAATAGCATTGCTGCCACATAAAAATTTTTCATTGTGTGTTTGGTTTAATTTTCGGTTGCGAAACTAAAACCTGAATGTTATTAAAGTCATTAAAAAAAATTAACATACTGTTATGATTGAGGGTTACAAAACAGAAAATAGTAATGTTTAAGTAACACTAAAAGATCAAATAATTGATTCACAGTAAAAAACAAATTGACTATTTGTACTGCAATTGAATTTTTGGCGTTAAATTTGCCTTATCAATCACAATCAAAAATCATCAATCATGTTAAAACAATTTTTTATCCTGTGTTCAGGAGCCGACAGAAATCTTCTCGAAGGCTGTTCAGAAGGCGAGCAAACCAAATATGTTGGTATTGGCGCCACCGTTTTTTTTACTGCAGTTATGGCTTTTCTTGCCAGTGCTTATGCACTTTTTACTGTTTTTGACTCAATTTATCCTGCCCTGATTTTTGGATTGGTATGGAGTTTACTCATTTTTAATCTGGATCGTTTTATTGTATCTACAATTAAAAAAAGAGATCGCTTTATGGATGAATTCCTTCAGGCGACTCCCCGAATTATGCTGGCAATTATTATTGCTATCGTAATTTCAAAACCTTTGGAAATCAAAATTTTCGAAAAAGAAATCAATACCGTTTTGCTGAAGGAAAAAAACGAAATGGAACTGGCCAATAAAAAACAGGTCGGCAATTATTTCAAATCGGATTTAGATAAAAATAAGGCTGAAATTGCTGCTTTACAAGCTGATATTCTGAAAAAGGAAAAAGAAGTTAATACTTTATACTCAACTTATATTACAGAAGCCGAGGGAACAGCCGGCACAAAAAAGCTCGGAAAAGGCCCGGTTTATAAAGAAAAGAGAGAAAAACACGATGCTGCCTTAAAAGAATACGAAACTTTAAAAATGACCAACGAAGCGAAAATTGCCGAAAAAGAAAAAGCAGGTACGCAACTCCAGGCTGATCTGGACAAAAAGGTTTCACAGACACAGCCAATTATAGAGGGCTTTGATGGCTTAATGGCGAGAATTAATGCATTGAACAAGTTACCATGGCTTCCATCATTTTTCATCATGTTATTATTTTTAGCAATTGAAACCTCTCCGATAATTGCCAAATTACTGGCACCAAAAGGGGAATTCGATATTAAACAGGAAGAAGCCGAAACTGCACTAAAAGCCACTTTGGAACAAAATAAATACCAGCGCGAACTGCTGATTAAAACCAGTGCTTCCATGCATGATAAAGTTTATGGAGATATTGCCCAGGATAAACGGATGTACGATTTGCAGCGTAAAAATGCTGAAGAATTACTGGAACTGCAATCTAATGGATTTTTAGAAAAACAGAAGCAAACACTTTAAATAAGAAAGATCTAAATTCTAATGATTTGAATTTAGATCTTTTTTTTAGAAATGTTTTTTAGTTTTTACTTTGCAGGATCTCCAAAGTCTGGGAGGCATTTCTTCCACTCAGTGGATCAATAGATTCAAAGTTAAAATAGGGTTTTGAGATTGTCATTATTCTTTTATTTTTAACGATTTCATTGAAAATTAAATGCTTCATACGTTGATATTCTTCTCTTGGAACCATTAAAAATTCGGCATAGAAGTACTCTATATTATAATTATCCTCCGCACTTGTACTGACACTAATTTCTCTTCCATTTTTAATATGAACCTGAATGAATCTATCATGTAATGCCCATTCATAATTTACATCCTGACCCGTGTAATAATCAGAACCCAACTCTTCTACACCATCAACTGTCGTTTTGTATTTGTCATAGAAAGATTTCATAATCCTTAGGAGCTCTTTCTCTTCTCTGAATTTTGCATAACCGACAACAGCTTTGATTTTGTTTTTATCGTCTTTTTCAATATAGATCTTATCAAAGTATAATTGATCAAAATGCGCAATACTATCTTGCTTTTCTAAAGTTATATAACCGATTCTTTTTGCTCCTGTAGGCAAAACATCCGGAGTTTTTTGAGCAAACATTTTTTCTTCAGTATCAGAATAAGATTCGTTTGCCGTTGTATCCAGCGTTTCAGATGTGAGTTGTTTTGCATCTTCATTAAAATCCATTATTGCTAAATCAAATTTACATTTGGCTTTTAATATTTTTGGCTGTTCAAATTTGGTTATTTTCTTTTCACAACCTAATATGAATAAAATCAGAACAGGCAATATTATAACGTAGGTTTTCATTTCTTAATTTAATTGATAAAATTCAACGCTATATTACTATTAAAAATTTGATTTATAGGCTTTTTGTGATGAATTAAATTATAAAAAATTCTAATGATATAATATCAAAAAATTCCCAGCACAATAATGAAATTTTAATATTAAAGTAATTTTTACGAAAACTTATAGGGGTAAAACCATAAAATAATTTGAAAGCAGCTGAGAAATGGGATACATCCTTATATCCGCATTTATAAGCAACTTCACCCACATTGGAAGCTTTGTCCTTAAATAATTTTTTGGCATGTTCCATTCTGAGTTTGACAACGTAGCTTTTTATAGTTGTAGCAAAACATGCCTTAAAGCCTTTTTTAAGTTTAAATTCATTCAGCGAAATCAATCTTGAAAGCTCAACTAAAGTTGGTGCATTCGTAAAATTTTTTTCGAGGATTTTTTTGGCTTCAAGCAATTTTTTAAAATCCTTTTCATCAATTAAAGCTTTATTTTGAGTTTCTTTTAAAGATTCAAGCTGAAAAATCAATAGTTCTTTGATCTTAGCTTCCAGATACATTTTTTTCATGGAGCCTGAATATTTACAATTTTTGATCTCGTGGATAGCCCATTGAATTTCTGAATTGAAAGGAACATATTTTGGCGTCAGATAACCGGATTTTTTCTGTAAAATATTTTTGGAGAATTTCTGGTGCAGGTCCCAATTTTCATTAATTAATTTGGAATAAAAATCAGGAGAAAGTATAATGGACAGATAATTAATTTCTTCTAATTCAGGTATTTTAAAACTAGCGTTGAGTTTTGATGTATAAAGAATGTTATGAGTGTTTTCTGTGGTGTATTTTTCACTTTCAACTTCATCAATATCTGCTTCTACATTATTGCAGCAAATAAAATTTAATACTACAGATTCACCAACCATTTCAGTCCGGATCGTTTGAGGAGTTGAAAAATGCATTTGAATATCAATAATCAAAATATCTTCGGTAATAAGATTATTGCTTGTGATTTCCCCCAGATCTTCTTTTTTAATACTGACTTTTTCTTCAGCAAAATGATTTTTTTGATTATAAGAGCCGTTTTTTATGTTTATAAATGGCTCTTCGTGTCCTAAAATAGTTGATTTAAAGTTCAAAATATAATCCGTTTTTGCAAAATAATAATCCGTTTTTTCCTATTTTTCTTATTCCCTTTCCGGTACTTTTGTGCCAAATTTATTTATAATTAGTCTAATTATTATTAATTTCTTTAAAATAAAATAAAATATTATGTTTCGTATTATAAATTGGGTTAAAATTCCAAATAATGCGATTTTATGTGCCCCTAAATAATGAATAATATGAAAATTTTAAAATGCCGTTTGATATGGCTATGCATTATTACCACCTCTTTTAGTATTTATGCACAAGACCCCTTTAAACAAATATACACACCTGCTGCTTCTAACTTAACAAGGATAAATGCAGCAAACGTTAACCTTTTTACCGGAACTCCTAACATAACAATTCCAATATTTAACCATACTGTAGACGGTTATAATGTCAATGTAGGATTAAATTATAGTGCTACCTCCGGCGTTAAGGTAGCAGAACAATCTGGAAACGTAGGTCTGGGCTGGCATCTATCAGGAGGAGGCAGTATTATCAGGCATAAAAAAGGAATCCATGACGAAGAGCGTAAAGATTTAATACTTGCTACTGGTTGGCCAGTTTTTGAGTATGGCAGATTGCTACAAAATGCTAACTTCCCTAATTCACAATATCCAAAGGACGTGAATTTTAATTATTGGATTAGTCAATCTAATCAAACAAATGATGTTTATCAACTCCATAATTCAATTTTTAAACCTTTTTATTTAGAACCTACGCATGCTGATTTTAGACCTGCAACCCAAATTGTAGATTATGAACCGGACATATTTGAATTCAACTTTAATGGAAAGTCCGGTAAATTTGTATTTGATATTGATAACGGGAATGTTACTGTGCATCAGATTCCATGGCAGGGATTAAAAATTAGTTATTCTCTTGACAGAGAAAATGTATCAAACCGTGATCAGGATTATTACATAGGTAAATTTATTATTACAGATACCGATAATACACGATATTATTTTGAGGCATTCGAGAAAACCCATGAGAATTCAAGAGTAAATTCTGTCTCATTTAGGACTCCAGGCCAATATTATCATGAATTTGAAGATCTAGGAGTCATTGATGACTATATTGGATGGGTAACTAGAAAAGAACTGAGGACTGAAGCCTTCGAACCTGGAAAATCTGTGTCTGCAACATTAGATGCTTTAAACTATGTAAGTTCCTGGTGTTTAACTAAAGTAATAACACCAAATAATAAGATCATAACTTATAAATACGAGAATGAAACAGTTTTTGTATCACCTAATCCCATGCAGGTTAAAAATAAATATTTGGGATTTCAAACTAATAACTCATTGGTTCCAGTCTATGATACTTTAGTAAATGTAGTAGACAATATATATTCTCAAACAATAACTAAAAGATTATCAGGAATTGAGTATGACAACATGAAACTAGAGTATGTTTATAATAACTATAAACAAGGGAATAAAGGTTCTAATTTAATGGAATTGAAAGTTTATGATAAAGGAATACTAATTAAAAGGAATAAATTGGGATATCGTACAAATTATTCTCCTAATCCTTCTAATGTCAGTGATGTAAAAATAATGAATTACCATCGTGAGATTTTAACTGAGATGCAAGAGTATGGTACTGGTAGTACAGATTATCAGTCCCATAAATTTTATTACAATTTAGAATCTTTTGGGGGGAGTATAGGTCAAAATTTACCAAATAATAACTCCTTTTCTATTGACCAGTGGGGATATTACAATGGGGCAACGAATCAAATGCTGATTCCAAAGCTCTATATTTATCCTGACCTCAGCTTAAATAATAGACGGTTTCGGGTAGAACCGCTTCAGAATTATAGTGGTCGCATGTTTATGATGGACGGAGCAGACAGGCGTTCAAATGCACAGTATATGGGTATAGGAATGCTAAACAAAATCGAATATCCAACGGGAGGAAGCGTTGAATATGAATTTGAACCAAATAAACATCTGGATGAAGGTGAAACATTTATTGGTCCTGGACTAAGGATTAAAAAAATTATCACCCGCGATGGTGTAAAAACCGATAATATTCACTATGACTACAACGCTATTTCAGGAGTGACTTCGGGCAAAATAGTGGCAAAGCCAGTTATGGCAAGGATATTGTCGCATAGATCTCTTAATCCCCAAAATAATTTAGCTTATTATGAACAAAATTTAAGCCGATTCGGTGACTCTCAAGCTGAATTGAAAAGCATCGATAACAGGGTTATTGGTTATGACAGGGTAACAGAGTACAGATCCGGTAATGGAAAATCTGTTTATGATTTTGCAAATAATGGAATATTGGGACAAAACAATGATTTTAAATTTCAATATGAAGTAGAAGAAGACGGTTACAGCTGGCCTAATGGTGGGGATTGTGAAAGTAACTGTGATATGCTCTTTTGGAGACCAAAAGTATTTAACATTCGATTTGGTATACTCAAAGATGCTATTTATGATAATATTTTTAATCTAAATCCCCCTGATTATGATACCTATCCATTCGCTCCTGCCCCAAATTACGATTGGAACAGGGGACATCTTGTAAAAAAAGAGATTTTTAATGAAAATGGAAATCTCGTACAGTCCACTACCAATATATACAAAGCTATTTCACCATATGAAAGATCAATGGTACAGTTGCCTCATTATGTATATGGACTCAAAATAGGCCGCATGCATTTCGGAAGATCGGAGTATTATTCGAGCGATCCAAATGTAAGGAGTGTTTATGGACAAGCGCTACGGGCTGTTAAATATCAAATTTATACAGATATAGCTAAAGTGCTATCTTCTACATCTACGACTGATTATTTGGGGCAAGGTGAACATCTGACATCCACTGTAGACTATGAGTATGAAAACAAATACAATACCATGCCGACAAAAATAAAAGCGACTAATAGTGATGGCAAGGTTACCTCTACAGAAAATTTCTATCCTACTGATTTGGTAAATAGTCTCCAATATGACACAAATGGAGTATTGAACCAGATGATTAGTGCTAATCTTATAGACAAGCAGATCTTAAGCAGAAAAAAGATCGATTCTCAATATATTGGCGAGGTTTATAATCGCTATAAAAAAGAAACATGGGCAGGACATGATACCTATCGTTTGGGCTCAATATATGAAAAGCAGGATAATATAAATATTAACCCCAACAGCAATATGGATCAAAAAGTCAGTTATGATATTTATGATGCTAATGGAAATATACTACAGTATAAATTAGGAGTTGGTCAGCCCAATACAATTATATGGGGGTACAACAATCAATACCCAATAGCTAAAGTGGTAAATGCCACTCACCAGGACATTATTAATGTTTTAGGCACTGCCACATTAACCAAACTAAATAGCGGAGTGTTTCAGAATGTTGCATTGACAGATATTGAAATTCGCACTATATTAAATGTTTTGCGAACAAGCTTACCTAATGCGCAGGTAACTACGTTCACATATAAACCTCTGGTTGGTATGACAAGTACTACTGATCCTAAAGGCATGACAACATATTACGAGTACGATTCTTTTAACAGATTACAAGTTACAAAAGATCACGACGGTAAAATTCTATCGAAAACCATATATAATTATAAAAAATAATCCGAATATAGTATTAATATCTAATTTATTGGTGTTCTCCTTTTTTAGTATATAGAAAATAAACCTATTGAATACCGTGAATAATGATCAAAATATTGTCTTAACAAAAATTCACAAGGAGATAGCCTATTACATTAAAATAGAAAACTTTCAAAATACTACCTTAGTAATAAAACCTCAGAATAAAGGGAATGGATGATAAATGATGTTACCTGAATGAGATTATAGTAAAAATTAATAACAAAGTCATGTATAAACATTATATGAATAAAATTACTTTTATTTTAACAATTTTAATCATTAATTTATTCTCTTTTACAGTGAATGCTCAATATATTAATGGGCCAGACAGAGTAATATTTGGGGAAATTACCAATTATAATTTAGTTCAAGTTGGTAATGATATTATTGATGCTAGTTGGCATGTCCAGGGTGGTCAAATACTTAGCGAAAATATAAGCGGTGATTTAGCTTCAGTTTCAATATTGTGGAATGGATCCGCCCCTCATCACATCTTAATTGATTATATGATAGATGATGGCTGGGGAACTTTATATGAATATGCTGAACTATCAATACTTGTGGATCCTGGAGTCTTGACAAATAAAAACTATATCCATACCATAACCCCGACTATTGCCGCAACCAGTAGTGCCACATTAAACAACAATCAAAAACAAGAATCCATAACTTATTTTGATGGCCTGGGACGGCCTATGCAGAGTGTAGGTATTAGAGCGGGTGAAATTCATAACCCGATTACTAATAATCTGGAATTTAAAGATGTTATAACACCTATAGAATACGATTCATTTGGCCGTCAGCCTAAGGAGTATCTGCCCTATGCTGTTGCAACTAATGGTGGGATTTATAGAACAGATGCTTTAGATGGTGTCAGATCATTTTATGACGACAACAAATTTGAAGCTGATTTCCCTGGAATGACTACTGTTGATATCAATCCCTATTCAGAGAAACAGCTCGAAGCATCACCCTTGAATCGTGTTTTAAAACAAGCAGCTCCCGGATATGATTGGAGACTAAACAGTGGTCACGAAATAAAGCTGGATTATCAAACCAACACAACCAGTGAAGTAAAGAATTTTGGAGTGAGTTTGTCTTTTGCGAATAATACCTACACCCCAACACTCACACAAAGTACAGCAAACAGTGGTTATTACAGTGCCAATGAACTTTACAAAACAGTAACCTACGATGAGAATTCAATAAGCAATCCGACTCCTGCAAATGAATCCACTGGTTCAACAATAGAATTTAAGAACAAGTTAGGGCAGGTTGTCTTAAAAAGAACTTATGGAACAGTGGGAGAACTAACTGTCAATGAAAAATACGATACTTATTATATTTACGATCATTATGGTAATCTAAGTTTTGTTCTACCGCCCAAAATGGAGGCAACTACCGCATCAATGACAACAATAAACAGTCAATTAAACGATTTGGCCTATCAATATAAATATGATTCAAAAAAGCGTCTGGTAGAAAAGAAATTACCGGGAAAACAATGGGAGTTTATGGTGTATGATAGACTGGACAGGATAGTCGCAACTGGTCCGGCCGCGTCCCCTTTCAGTGATTTAACATCACAAGGATGGCTAATTACAAAATATGATGCACTTAACCGTGCCGTACTTACAGCCTGGTACCCGGCAACTGTTACTAATACAACGCGCACTACGTTACAAAATACTCAAAATGGTTATACAGTTAATTTTAGTGAGACTAAAATAGCTAATCTTACTAATACTACCATAAACGGTGTTGTTTTTCGATATACTAATTTGGCTTGGCCTACTTCAGGTTATCATGTTTTGACAGTAAATTATTATGATGATTACAACTATCCTAATGTACCTACTTTTGTACCGAATGTAGAAGGTGAACCAGTATATTATAATGCAACAGTAAAACCAAAAGGCTTACTAACAGGCACCTGGATACGTGTGTTGCAAACCAGTACAACATATGCTAATGAATTTAGTTATTCATTTTATGATAAAAAAGCTAGGTCAATAAGGACTTATTCAACAAATTTCCTGGGGGGATATACCTATACGGATAGCAAACTGGATTTTATAGGAAAGCCACAGTACACCATTACCCGTCACAAAAGGAATTCGGGCAGTACAGAATTAAAAACAAGGGAAGACTTTACGTATTCACCCCAGGGAAGACTGCTTACTCAAACTCATCAAATAAATGATGGGGCAGTTGAACTAATTGCCAGTAACAGTTATGATGAATTGGGGCAATTAATCTCTAAAAAAACGGGAAATGCTCCGACTGTAGATCCTGCCCAAAAAATTCATTATAATTATAATATCCGTGGATGGCTAACTTCAATTAATGATATTAATGCACTTTCCAAAGACGGGGATCCCAAGGATCTGTTTGCGTTTAAGATCAATTACAATACAACAACTTCTGGGATTACCGGAGTTGATCCATTGTATAATGGAAATATTGCAGAAACCCAATGGGCAACCAATTCTGATAATGGAATAATAAGAACCTACGGGTATAAGTATGATAACTTAAACCGACTTAGAGCTGGTCTCTACAAAAAGCAGACAACCGTTACCAATGTATATGATGAGAGTGTAGATTATGACAAAAACGGAAATATCATGCATTTGAAACGTTACGGGAGTTTGAATGATAACACCCAAACCTTAATAGATGATTTGACTTATAATTACTTCAATAACAACTTAAGTAATCAGCTGGCAAAAGTGGACGATACGGTTGGCAATAACTCAAATTTTTTGTACGAATTTAAGAATACGCCTGGCAATGATTATGCCTATGATGCCAATGGGAATATTCTAAGGGATTTAAACAAAGGCATAGGTACAGCTGCTTCGGATGGCATAACCTACAACTATTTAGATTTGCCAACAAAAATCACATTTGGGTCGGCAGGAAACATTGTTTATATTTACAATGCTGTTGGGCAAAAAGTACAGAAAATAGCTGCAAAAGGTACATCAACCACCACAACGGATTATTTAGGAGGTTATCAGTACAAAAAAACAGATCAAAATCCTGTCGAATTTAAGTTCTTCCCAACAGCTGAAGGATATGTGGAACCTAATGGAAGTTCTTATAAATATGTATATCAATATAAAGACCATCTTGGGAATGTTCGTTTGAGTTATGATAAAAACCTTATCATTCAGGAAGAAAACAACTACTATCCTTTTGGATTAAAACAGGTCGGATATAATGGGGTTACTCCTTCTTCAAATGATGCTTTAAAGTATAAGTACAATGGCAAGGAGCTGCAAGATGATAATATTGGTGGCTCTCAATTGAATTGGTATGACTATGGAGCACGTAATTATGATCCTGCACTTGGTCGATGGATGAATATTGACCCATTGGCGGAAAAAATGAGAAGACACAGTTCGTATAATTATGCATTTAATAATCCAATGAGGTTTATAGACCCTGATGGAATGGCTCCTGATGATATTGTTACTTTTAACATGAATGGGCAAGAAATATCACGTATTAAATCAGATACAGAATTCAAAACATATGTTCAAAAAGATGATGGAACAAAAGAAGAAGCACCTATGCCTGATGTTATCACTAAGAAAGGAGAATCTGTTACAACAGCTCCAAAATATCAGCAATATGATTATGAGATAGCTGCACATACCTATATTTTTAATGAGAATAAAAATAATGGTACAACACCAAAACATACTAATGGAAATTTAATTAATGACCCAAGTTCAGTGCCTGATTTAGACCCAACACTTGTTAAGGCAATTATAATGAGAGAAACCAATATGGGAACCTCAAATGTAAAACTTAGTCAAAACAGTTCCTTTTCGGATATTATGCAATCAAATGTTTATTATAGTGTAACTTCAAATGACTGGGCAGACTCTAAAAAACAATTTGGATTATCAAAAAACACAACACCTTCTCCAAGTCTTAGTATAAAGGCAGGTATTGGAATTTTATATCAAAAAGGAATTACTACAAAAGGAGGGAAAACTACTTGGACAGGAGGTGGAAATTGGGAAAATGCAACTCAAAGATATAATAGTAAATTTGAAAATTATTCCAAAAATGTTTTTGAAATGATAGATAATGCAATCAAACCAACAAGGATAAACTACTAAACTATGACAAACAAGATAATTATATACTTTTTATTACTATCCATTATGCCGAGTTGTAATAAAATAAGAAAGGATAAAATTGATGGCAATAAAGAAAAAGAATTTATAAATCATGCTGATACAATAAGTAAAAGCAGAAATATTAATAATTCTTTTACACTTATCAAAGAAGATAAATCTTGCTCAATTGTGAATAAACAAAAGGAAGAGGATAATTTCTTTTTAAGCGAATTTATATTTTATTTTAAAACAGATAATATAAATCAAAATGAGCTTAACAATAAAAAATATTACCAAATTATTTTACAGAAATCGAATGTTTCTGAGGTTCCTGAGTATTTTTTTAAAAAAGAATATCATACTTTTTCACTCATAAATAAAGAGATTAAAGATTATGGTAAATGTTACATCGCAGAATATTACTTCAATGATGGATTAGGCTATATGCAATCAAAATTTTATGTGATTATAAATCCTGAGAAAAGTGAAATTTCTATTTGGAATTTTGATAACTTAAAAGTAGCAGAAAAAGGATTAGAGTGTGATTTTAATGTTAGAGGAAAACATACTATTTACAACTTTTTTTACTCAAAAGAATGCGAAAAATTTATTTTGTAAAGAGTTGAACCTGAAAAAGTAAAACCCGCAGTAGATTGGTAATGTATTAAGATGTGTTGTTGGTTAATCATTCCATCTAACATTTTCAGATTATCAATGATTGATGTTAATATAGCATAAAATAAAAAAACAGCCTCGGGCTGTTTTTTTATTTTATAATGCCTTGAAGCTGAAAAAAATGGTTTCAACCAGAATTGATGTATAGAATATTGCAATCGCTGTGCTTTTCCGTACAGACAAAGACAAGGGTCTTTTGATGGTTAAGAACTAGTCTCAAATATCTATAATTGGCTTTTCTTCCACCAGAATGATTGATTTAAATCTCAATAATAATCCGTTTTTACAAAATAATAATCCGTTTTTCCCTATTTGTTTTAAGCGTTGCAACAGTATTTTTGCAGCAAATTTATTTATAATAAGTCTAATTAAGGATAAATTTCTGTTAAAAAAATTAACTAAATACCATGTGTAACAAATTTACTTTTTCGATTCTATTTTTTTTAATGATTCTTCCTGCATTTTCACAACAAGATGATACTAAACAAAAGGAAACTAAGGAGAAGGAGTCCAAAACTGAAAAAGTAAAAAAGAAAGAATCCGAAAAAGCAGAAGAATTAAGTAATGTAAGTGTTCAGGGCACATCAAAAGCAAAGAAAATAGAAACTTCGGGTTTTGCTGTTTCAATTATAAGCACTAAAGAAGCATCTTTAAGAAACCTGACAACAAATGAATTACTGGACAGATCAGTTGGAGTACGTGTTAGACAAAATGGAGGATTAGGTGCAAATGTAGAATACAATCTGAACGGCATGTCAGGAAGTACTATAGGAATATTTATTGATGGAATAGAAGCTTCAACTTTTGGTCAGTCTTTCAACCTGAATAACATTCCTCCTTCTATGATTGAGCGTATTGAGGTTTACAAAGGGATTTTGCCTTCTCATTTAACGGGAGATTATGTGGGTGGTGCTATTAATGTAGTGTTGAAAAAAGATGTGTCTCAAAATAATGCAACTGCTGCTGTTTCTTATGGTTCATTCAATACTTTTCAATCTGATTTAAGTGGGACTTATCGTGACAAAAAAACAGGATTATCATTCAGAGGTTCCGGATTTTACACTTACACCGATAATAGTTATGAAACCTGGGGAAGATCATCTACCTATGTTGGTCAGGGAGGAGAAATAATCAGGTATTACCGGGCAAAAAGATTTAATAATGATTACAGATCAATTGGCGGACGCTTCGAAGCAGGTTTTACAGATACTAAATGGGCAGATCAGTTTTTCATTGGCTACAATGGATCGAGCAGCTACACCGAAATCCCACACGGAACCACTATGGCAGTACCTTATGTCGGTCGTTTTAATGAGACTAAAGCACAGGCATTCCTATTAAACTATAACAAGAAAAATTTCCTCATAAAAGATTTAGCACTAAATGTTAATGCAGTTAGAAGTCATAGAACCACTTATGTTCAGGATACGGTTGGGCTTGCCTACAACTGGGACGGAACGGTAAGAACCAGACCAACCTATGTTCTTATTTATGATGAAAATGGGCAGCCAATAATCAAAAGAGATGCTAATGGTAATATAATTTATACTGATAATACTAATACTACACCTGAATACGAGGACAAATTAGTGCATGTGCCCTTAGCAACTCTTCAAGGTGGTCAACAAGGTAAAAAAACCATTACAAACACCGATAGAAAAATTACAAATGCACGCTCTAATTTGGGTTATATGATTACTAATGGACATAGATTGTCATTAAATCATAAATATGAAGCAACTGAAAGAAAAGATGAAGATTTATTAAATCCGGCTTATAATGATTTGGCCACAAACAGTACAGTCATAAAGAATATAATCTCAATGAATTATGAAGCCGAAACTTTTAATAGAAAGTTAAGAACAAATATTCTAGGGAAATACACTACAAATAAAACCAAACAATCAAAATCAGAAATTGTTACTGTTGGTGGTGTAAACTCGCTTGTAAAAAAAGATACGACCACAACAGACTATAATTTTGGTTATGGTGCTACTGTATCCTACAATGTAATTACTAAGCTATTTATAATTGCTTCTACCGAAAACTCTTTTATAATGCCTACTGAAAACCAGTTGTATGGAACTCCTGAAAATAATATTCTGGAGAATCTTCAACTACAGCCCGAAAAATTCATCAACTACAATTTAGGTTTTCGATGGGGACCATCCGATTTAGGTAAGCACAGAATATCGTTGTATGCGAATGCTTTCTGGCGCAATGGTTACAATAAAATTACGCAACAAACTGTAGATGCGACAGATCCTAATTTTAAAGAAGAGAATGCCGATATACAAACCACTCGTTATATAAATCTTGGAAGAACACAGGCACGAGGTTTTGAAGCAGAAATTATCTATGTCTATAACAATAGATTGAATACTTCTTTAAATTTTTCCAAATTCAACAACGTATTTAAACAAGAATTCGACAGTACGGGCAAACCTCATACCTTTTTTGGACAACAAGTACCTAATGAACCTTATTTTACAGTAAATGCCAATTGTCAATATCGATTTAATGATGTTTTTCAGAAGAAATCTGTACTTAACGCTTACTATACTTTAGGATATATAGGAGAATACTATATCGTTTGGGGTCAGCCGGACTGGTCTTTGACTCCAACTCAGATTTCTCATGATTTAGGTGCCAGTTATCGTTTTCCGTCCGGAAAATTAGTAGCCAGTCTGGATGTGAAAAACCTGTTAAACGCTGAACTCTATGACAACTTTCAAATACAAAAACCCGGTAGAGGAATCTACTTTAAATTGAATTATACATTTAGTAAATTTTTATAATCAAATTACATTAATATCATGAAAAAAAATCTATTTAGAATAGCATTATTGAGTACTGTTATTACAGCCTTAACGTTAGGGAGCTGTAGTAGTGACGACAACAATTCAGGAACGGATCCCAATCCACCTGCAGATGATACACGTTGGATTTCTATCACCGGATCTTTTCCTGATGAGTCAGGATCTGCCGGAGATGGAGGTACCCGTGCCTTTGCCATTACCACTGAGAATGCTGCAAATCCAGACTATGAAGTAGATCTTTTTAAAATGAGTGGAGAGAAATACGTTGTAGGATTTGCATTAAAATCAGATCGTACTGCACGTGTTCAGGCTTCTGAAGATGGTAAATTTCTTTACAATATACAATATACAGGAACAGACGGCGGTGTTTTTAATAAATACAGTGTTGGTGGAGCAGAAAAATACACAGAAGTTGGTTCTGAATTAAATACTGCGAGTATTTTAGGAACAGCACCTCGTTGGGTTAAAGCTGCAGAAGGTATTGGTGTAGGTGTTTTTTCAAGTACTGTAACAACAACTTATACAGGAACTGTTCCAAACTTTGTTTATGGCAACAGAGACTGTGAAGTAAAAATTGCAGTGATAGATTTAAATAATACATCAATTACGAATACTGCTATATTTAATTTTCCATGGTCAGATGCAGAAAGAGCTGCTGGTTATAGTGTAGGTCGTATAGATGTACCAGTATTAAATCAGGCTAAAAACAAACTGTATATTGGTTGTAATGTAGCAAAAGTAGACCCTACAAAAACACCAACTCCAAATGCTAGTGGTGTACCTGTATGGCCATCTGATGCTGCTAATATTAATGGTACAAAAACTTTGGTAGTAGATTACCCTTCTTTAAGAAACCCTAAAGTTATCACTTCTACTTTAACAAAAGTTAACAATCACGGATACCGTACAATGACTCAATATGTGGGTACTGATGGTCATCTTTATCAAGGTGTATTTAGTAACTCAGGTGGATATGAAATATTACGTATTAGCAAAACAACTAATGATTATGATCCATCTTATCATTTTAATTTGAATACTGCTTTAGGAATCACTGGAGCTAATATAAAAGCATTGAGATACGTTAAAGACGGTATTGCTGTTGCTCTTTATACCATAACAGGTACTCCTGGAGGATATGTTGCTTTATTAGATTTAAATACTCCTGCAAACTCTGTTAAATTAGCCACAGAAGTTGAAACAGATGCTGCACTGTCTACTACTTTAGGTCAGTTCCAAAATATTGGTCTTGTTGGTGATAATGTATATCTTCCGTTAACTCCGGCAGGAAAAGATGGTAATATTTACATTGTAAATTACAAAACCAAAACAATCAAAAAAGGAGCTAAGTTGAAAGCTGCTTCAGGAAGTTTCTATCTAGGTGCTTACTAATGTTGCCCTAAAAAAACAATTATAATTTAGTTTAAAAACAGGTGTTGATTTATCAGCATCTGTTTTTCTATTTTAAAGAATTTTCAAGACATAAAAAAACCTATCTCGTAATAGCGAAATAGGTTTTGATAATTTAATAAATCGTTCTTTTAAACGTTCTTCAAATTGATGATTTCCTGATCTGTCAAAAAGCGCCAGTTGCCTCTTGGCAGGTTCTTTTTGGTCAGACCGGCAAAAGAAACACGGTCAATACGTAAAACATTGTATTCAAAACTCTCAAAAATCGCACGAACCACTTTTACATTTGCAGTACGTAATTTAAGTCCTACTTCACTTTTTGGCTCGTTGTCAATATAACTTACTTCCTCCACAAAAACACGGTGTCCTTCAAGAACAAGTCCTTTGCTGATTTTTTCCAGATCCTCAAATTTCAGGTTTTTATCCAATGAAATCTGGTAAATTTTAGATGATTTCTGATTCGGTAAAGTAAACTTTCGAATCATATCATTGTCATTCGTAAACAGTAACAAACCAGTTGTATTTTTATCCATTCTCCCTACCGGCGCTATCTTAGCATTTGTAGCACCACGTACCAATTCCAGAACATTACGATATTCCTGACCTTCGTCTAATGCAGTTGTAAAGTTTTTAGGTTTGTTCAGTAAAATATATTCCTTCTTTTCCGGAGTCAGTGTAACGCCGTCAAAGTTTACAACATCGTTCAATTTTACTAAATAGCCCATTTCAGTAACCGGAACCCCATTTACCTTAACATTTCCAGACTGAATATATATATCGGCATCACGACGCGAACAAACACCTGAATTCGAAATATATTTGTTCAGACGAATTTCGTCAGATGCTTTTTGTCTTTTTGGAGCCTGATTCTGTTTTTTGAATTTTGCAGCTTTTTCTTCTTCCGCTGCCTTAACAGCCGGATTCACTTTCTTCGGCCCTTGCGCACGCTTTGCCATAGGAGGTTTTGGCTTGCCGGAGTTTGATCTTGAACTGTTTGGTCGCGATCCGCCTCTTTTATTGTTGCCTTCCTTATTGTTCATAAATTCTGTAATTTGTGCAAAGATAGGTTTTTCCTGCTAATAATCTTAAGTTCAATGTTGTTAGATTGATAGCTCTATGCTTAGATTGATTTGAAGCATCACATGAGGCTTTTTTTAAAGATGGTTTCCCGTTTTCCGTTCCCAATCTTTTATTTTTTAAAGAACAAAATAAAAGGATTTCCACTTCAACCGGGGCTAGTTTCAAACAATTGGCTTCTTTTAAAGATTTAGTTATTCCACAAAGCTGCTCAAAGTTAGAACAGAGCTACACAAAGTTTTTTAAAAGTTCTTTGCGAATCTTTGCGAAAATTCTCTGTGCATCTCTGCGGAACAAAAAACTAAAAATTCGATATCAATTGTTTCCCGTGCCACAAAACACTCGGGTTAATCAAAACAATACAAAAGACACCCGAAACAATCAAAAATTTTAGGACATTATGAAGCAGTAGATATTGTTCCTTAGAATTTGATTTCCATAAATAAAGCAGAAAAAAAAGCATCGCTCCAAAACACACATAAAAGTAAATATCCATGTAACCCACATCATAAATATTAATCAGTACATAAACCGGAAGTACAGTCAAAAAGGTCAAAACTGTAATGATTTGTTTAGAAATGGTTTCATTATAAAGAATTGGAATAGTCTGGTAATTATTAGCTAAATCCCCTTTTAGATTCTCCAGGTCTTTTATCATTTCACGGATCAGTAACAATAAAAAAAGAAACATGGCATGTGCCGAAATTACGGCAAAATGACTTCTGTGATTTTCAATTTCATCAAATGAAATGTGGTGGTAAAAAAAATAAAGTAAAATGGCAAAAAAAGGCAGTACAGCCATAAAAGCCGCTGTCAGATTTCCAATAATAGCATATTTTTTTATCTTATGAGAATAAAACCAAATCAGGAAAATATAAGCTGAAAAAAATAAGGCAGCACGCCAGGAAACAATCAGAGCAATTAGAACAGCCATAAAATTCAAAGAAAAATAAACCGAAAGTTTTGTTTTCTGACTTACAAGACGATCCAGCATCGATTTGTTGGGCCTGTTGATCAGGTCTTTCTGGCTGTCGTAAAAATTATTGATGATATAACCCGAAGCAATTGTAATGGCCGAAGCAAATACAATCATGAACAAATACGAATCCAGTAAAATATCAAGGGCTCTTTTTTCAGGAGCCAGTATAAAAATAGCTGATAAATATTGTGCCAGAACAATAATCGGAATGTTGTAGCCTCTTACCACAGAGAACAGACTGACAATTTTCATTACTAAAAGTTTGTGCTGCCTGCTTAACATCATACGGGTTTAAAGTTGAAAAAAGGTTAAAATTAGAATTGATAAACAACTTCTAATTTATAGTCTTTTAAAGAAACTTTAGCGCGCTCCAAATCTTGAGTAAAACCAAGAATGTAACCACCGCCACCTGATCCGCAAAGTTTTAAATAATAATCGTTTGTGTCAATTCCGTGCTGCCAGATTCCGTGAAACTGCTCCGGAATCATTGGTTTGAAATTATTTAAAACGACTTTAGAAAGCTTTTTAGTATTGGTGAACAACGATTTCATGTCGCCATGCAAAAAGTTATCTACGCAGGCATCTGTATATTTTACAAACTGGTTTTTAAGCATAGTGCGGAAACCTTTGTCTTTTAGGTTTTCCATAAAAATATTGACCATAGGAGCTGTTTCACCCACAATTCCTGAATCTAACAAAAACACAGCACCTTTACCATCAAAACTCTGGGTTGGAATACCGGTTGCTTCAATATTATCTTTAGAATTAATTAAAATGGGAATACTCAAATAGCTGTTTAATGGGTCAAGACCGGAACTTTTTCCGTGGAAAAAACTCTCCATATTCGCAAATATGTTTTTTAGCTGCAATAATTTTTCACGGGTCAGATTCTCAAGAACCGTAATTTTATGAGTCGCATATTTATCATAAATAGCCGCAACTAACGCTCCACTGCTGCCTACTCCATATCCTTGTGGAATACTGGAATCAAAATACATTCCGGTTTCAACATCGCTTTTCAAGGATGCCAAATCAAAAGCAACCAGATCAGGCTGTTCTGTTTGTAAGTTTTCCAGATAAACGCTATATCGTTTTAAACTAGCATTAGAGGCAATGGCTTCCGCAGAAGGATTTTCATCTCTCTTCAATGCGCCATTGTAAAAATTATAAGGAATAGAAAGTCCTTTAGAGTCGCGAATGATTCCGTATTCTCCAAAGAGTAATATTTTTGAGTAAAATAAAGGTCCTTTCATATGTTTATTTTATGTCTTTCTTTATTTGATTTGGGTCTTGTCTTGTGTCGAAAAAGTTGATAATCGTTATTTCTTTTGTACTAAAAACATAATAAAAAGTAGTCTGGCTTGTTAAAACACATTTTCTAATCATCTTGTTATTCTCGCTGCATGGAAAACTTTCCGGATGTAAGACAATTGTTAAAATTGATTTATCAAATTTTTTCAGAAAATCAACTTTCCTTTTTGTTGACCATTTTTGCTCAATGTAGTTCAGAATGTTTTCAAAAGATCTTTCGGCTCTTAAAGTAAATTTGACATTTCTCAACGTAAACCGTGTCTTTTTAAAATTGATTCGTAACTCACAACTTCTCCTCTTTCAAATTCTTGCATACTTAGTTCAAGATCTTCTTTTTGTGCATCAGTCAAATCATCCCACCAGTCTTTCTTTTCTTTTTTTAAAATTTTCCTGATCGATTTAATGATAGCAGGATCTTCAGTATCAGCTAACATTTTTATCAATTCTAATTTTTCTAACTGAATGTCCATAATCAAAATTTTAAATAAAGATACGCAAAATTATAATGCAACTGCACCTGTTCCAATTTCGTCGCAAATGTACTGACCATTTTGACAAAAGCCAACTAATTCGTTCTTAATAAATTGTAATACTTTTTCTTTAACATTTTCAGGATACAAAACATGTACATTGGCTCCGGCATCCAATGTAAAACAAACCGGAACATGGGTTTCGTTTCTGAATTTCCAAATAGCATTGATAATCTGTAACGTATTTGGTTTCATTAAGATATAATATGGCATGGAAGTCATCATCATAGCATGTAATGTCAGAGCTTCACTTTCTACAACCTTAATAAATTCGGTTACATTCCCGTTTTCAAAAATGGCAATTAATTGATCCAGATTTTCATGTGCCTGTGCAAAACGTCTTTCGGCATACGGATGATTGTGCATCAGATCGTGTCCAACCGTACTCGAAACTTGTTTTTCACCTTTGTCAACCAATAAAATGGTATCCTGATAATTCTCGAAATTTTCATGAATTGTGTATGGAAATTCAACTCCAAACAAGTCTGTACTTCCTTTTAGATTCTTTTGTTCACCCCAAACTACAACATTTCCTTTTACGCTTCTACAGGCACTTCCGGAACCTAAACGGGCTAAAAAGGATGCTTTCTGGTAAAAATATTCGTCTGTTATTTCAGGATTCAGCAGTTTTTCCAGACTCATAAAATTCATTGCCAAAGCTGCCATCCCCGAAGCCGAAGAAGCAATTCCGGAACTGTGCGGAAACGTATTATGTGTATCAATCGTAAAATGATAGTCTTTCAAAAAAGGCAGATACACTTCGATTCGTTCTAAAAACTTTCTGATTTTTGGCTTGAAATCCTCTTTTGGTTTTCCTTCAAAAAGCAAATCGAAAGAAAAACCATTTGTCACACTGAGCGGAGTTGAAGTGTCTCGTTTCTCAAAAGCCAGTTTTGTGACCGTTTTGCAATTATTCAGCGTAAAACTTACTGATGGATTCGCCGGAATCTGGTTGTCTTTTTTCCCCCAGTATTTTACCAAAGCAATATTGCTGGGAGCGCTCCATTCGAAATTTCCGTTTTCGACTGTTGAAGAATATGTCTTAGGAATAAAATCAGCTGCTGTAAACATGAATTATAAAATTTTGGCAAAGATAGTTTTTAAATTTTTTCACCATGTAAGTAATATAAGAAAATGTAAGCTGGAAACTTACAAAGAATTATATCAAAGTAAAAGTTAAATGAACTTACATCACTTATATGGTTTAAAATTTCTTTTGCCTATTTTTGGATACAAAATTTGATACAATGAATAAAATCGTCAAAATAGCAATAGCAATAATAGTTTGTCTGGCAGTAGGATATTCTGCAAGTATGGTAACAAGACCAAGTGTAGCAGAATGGTATCCAACAATTGAAAAACCATTTTTTAATCCGCCCAACTGGATTTTCATGCCGGTCTGGACATTGCTTTATATTTTTATGGGTATTGCTGCCGGTTTAGTATGGGATAAAATAAAAGAGCAAAATGAGGAGGTTAAAAAAGCTTTAGGATTCTTCATAATTCAGTTAACACTGAATGCTGTCTGGTCGTATTTATTCTTCGGACTGAAAAATCCGATGCTGGCCTTAATCGAAATTGCACTTTTATGGCTGATGATTTATGAAACGTACTTAAAATTCATCAAAATCAATAAAACGGCAGGTTATTTATTGATTCCGTATTTGGCATGGGTAGGTTTTGCAACGATTTTGAATGCGAGTATCTGGTGGCTGAATAAGTAACTTTTGTTTCAAGTTTGTTTTTGTTTCAAGTTTAATCAATGCGTTTACTTTATGAATAAATTTAAGGTTTTTCTAATTGTTTTAGTTTTGATTTCGTTTAAGAGTTTTGCTTGTTTGAATGGCGAAACTAAATATTTAAAGAATGGTGAAAGAGTTTATATTGACTTTCGGGGTCTTGTTCCTCATGGACATAATTTTACTATTTCTGATTTTCCAAAACTTATAACTGAACTCGACAGACTATATAAAAAGACGAAAGATATCGATTATTTGTCTGATAAAGGATATGTATTAATTGTACAAAAGAAATATGAAGAAGCTTTAAAACTATATCTTTATATTGAAAAAATTGAACCTAATCGATATTCTACAGCTTCAAACATTGGAACTTTATATGAGTTGACTGGAGAAAATCAAAAAGCATACAATTGGATTAAAAAATCTATTGAAATTAATCCTGAATCTCACCATGGTTCTGAATGGCTGCACTTGAAAATACTGGAGGCTAAAATAAAAGACATTAAAAATGTTTCCGGTGATTTTTTAACAAATAATAGTTTTGGGAAAGAAGCTATTCCGAAAACAAATTTGTCTAACAAACAATTAAAGCAATTTGCTCAGTCTCTATACTTTCAAGTGAATGAAAGAATGAGCTTTATTAAACCTGAAGATCATATTATTTCGGTTTTACTTTTTGAACTTGGGAACGCAGTTAAAATTATAGGTGAAAACCAAAACGCTATACAAATTTACAAAAAAGCCAAAGAGTATGGTTTTAAAGATAAAATAATTGACAAAAGGCTAAACTCGCACAATGAAATCAGAGCGGGTTATGGCAAAATAGAAAATCAAAAAAAATCTGAATCTATAAATAATAACAAAAAATTGATATTTGGATTTATTATATCCATAATTGGCGGAGTAGTATTCATTGGCTTAATACTTTTTTATGCTAAATCGAAAAATTTAAAGAATACATAGTCCTAGGATTTTAAAACTTATACTAAATTATCTGTTTTAATTCTTGCTATTATTTTAGCCTTCGTAAACTCATCATTTTTAGCATACAAAAAATCCATCAGAGCCAAAATATTTGGATTGTTCAGAAGTGTTTTAGATTTAGGATCAACATCGCAAAATTCAAGAAACAGCTCTTTTTCTTCGGGTTTTAGTTTTAAGTTTTTCTCAAAAAAAATCAGGATGTAGCGTTTTTTTAGGTTTAATAAAAAGTGTTTACAAAATCTCCAACAATTCCAAAGGAGTATTGATAACCACTTTTGCTCCGCTTGCTTTCAGTTCTTCTTCAGTTCTGTAGCCCCAGGTAACACCAACCGGAAACATTTCGGCATTCAAAGCGGTTTCAATATCAACATCCGAATCGCCTATGAAAAGAATTTCTTCAGGTTTTAAATTCCAGTTTTTACTGATTTCAATGGCCTTAAAGGGATTTGGTTTTTTGAGCTCTTCTGTGGTTAAACCTGCAATTGCATCAAACAAATTAGGGAATAATGCCTCCGTTACTTTTTTAGTCAGTTCATCAGCTTTGTTAGAAAAAACAGCCAGTTTGATTCCTTTTGAATCTAAATCATGTATCAATTCGGCTATTTCTTTGTAAGGTTTGGTTTTCTGAACACAATTGGTATCGTATGTTTTTAGCATATTTTCAAAACAAACTTCTACCTCATCCTCAGTATTGTTGGATGAAGGCAAAGCTCTGGCAACTAATTTTCTTAGGCCATTGCCAATAAAATATTGATACGTATCGTAATTGTGGGTTGGGTAATTTAGATCGGTAAGAACGGTATTCATCGCATCTGAAATGTCTTCTAATGAATTAACTAATGTTCCGTCTAAATCAAAAATAATTCCTTTAAATTTCATTTTTATATTAAATATTATTGGCTAAAATAAATCCGCTTGTCCAGGCATTCTGAAAATTAAAACCTCCGGTAATGGCGTCAATGTTTACAATTTCACCCGCAAAATACAGATTTTGGTGTAATTTGCTTTCCATGGTTTTAAAATTGATTTCTTTTAAATCGATTCCGCCTGCGGTTACAAATTCTTCTTTAAAAGTGCTTTTTCCGTTGACTTTAAATTCAGCTTTGGTTAATTGTGACGTTAAGTTCTGTAATTGATTCTTAGATAAATCTGCCCATTTCGTTTCTGAATCAATTCCCGAAGCCAAAACCAGACTTTCCCACAAACGATTTGGAAACTCAAAAGGAGATTTTTTTGAAACGGCTTTTTTGGCATGTTCCTGTTTTAATTCTTTCAGGATTTTTTCAGTATCTTCGGTATCAACATCATTTAGCCAATTGACGAAAATCGTAAACTGATAATTTTTATCGTGAAGGATTCTTGCTCCCCAGGCTGAAAGTTTCAGAATCGCAGGACCGCTCATTCCCCAATGGGTAATCAATAAAGGTCCGGTTGATTCAAGTTTAGTGTCTTTTACATTAACCGTAACTTGTGCCGCAACTCCGGGTAATTCTTTAATTCTCGGATCTTTTATATTGAAAGTAAACAAGGAAGGAACCGGACTCACAATAGCATGACCTTGTTCCTGAAGCATTTCCCAGATTTTCGGGTTGCTCCCAGTTGCCATTATTAGTTTTTCAGCTGCGTAATTATCTGTTTGTGTGTCAATTTTCCAGTGATTTTCTTTTTTGAAAATTGATTGTACGCTTTGTCCTGTCAATATTTTGATACCTAATTTTTCTGTTGCTTTTAAGAAGCAGTCAATTATCGTTTGTGACGAATTTGAAACCGGAAATAGTCGTCCGTCTTCTTCAATTTTAAGTTCGACACCATGTTTTTCAAACCATTCAATAGTATCTCCTGAACAAAATTGGTGAAACGGTCCGCGAAGTTCTTTTTCGCCACGTGGATAAAATTTAACCAATTCATTCGGTTCAAAACAAGCGTGTGTTACGTTACATCGTCCTCCTCCGGAAACACGGACTTTAGAAAGCACTTCTTTTCCTCTTTCTAAAATGGCAATTTTCAGCTTCGGATTTTTCTCAGCAATATTGATTGCGGTAAAAAAACCAGCTGCGCCTCCGCCAACGATGATGATGTCGAAATTTTTAATCATATTTTATCTGGATTATCAGAGATAATTCCGTTTACTTTATAACTTTTTACTTTTTGTATATCTTCTTCAGTGTTAACAGTCCATGGTAAAACCCAAAAACCTTTTTCCTGCATTTTGCAAACATTTTCAGCATTCAATAATTGAAAATCGGGATGAATTGCTTTTGCTTTTATCGATTCGGCGAAAGCCAAAGCATCATCTATATTTTCTTCGGTTAAAACACCAATCGGGATATTTGGATTTAGGTCTTGCACTTCTTTTAAAGCATTCCAGTCAAAACTTGAAATGATAAAATGTTCGTAGTTCCAGCCTTTTTTATTGATGTATTCTTCAATTAAAGAGACAACCTGCTTTGAAGTGTCGGCGTTTTTTAATTCGACGTTGATGAAGCATTTTTTATCTACTAAATCAAAAACTTCATTTAATGTCGGGATTTGATGTTTATCTGCGATTAAAAATGATTTTAATTCGGATAGTGTGAATGTGTTTACTGCACCTTTTGCGTTGGTCATTTTATCGATTGTATCGTCATGCATTACGATGATGTGTCCGTCAGCGCTGAGGTGAACGTCCAGTTCGATTCCGTCTGAATTTAATTCTAAAGCTTTTTGAAAAGCCTGAAGCGTGTTTTCGGGTTCGTATGCTTTGGCTCCCCTGTGTGCAATTTTTAACATAGCTAAAAAAATTAACCACAAAGGTCGCAAAGTTTTACGCAAAGGGCACAAGGAATTTATCAAAAAATAAATAGCAAATTGAAACGCCTCCTGTTTAAGTTGCCAGCAAGCCGATTTTAACTCTATAATAAAAAAGTTATTTTTTTTAAAAAAAACAGACAGACTGGTCTGTTTTTTTTCATACCTTTGTTGAGCAATTAAGAAATTATGAGTTTACCAAAAGAAAGAATATTAGAAAAAGCCTCTGTTTTATTTCATCAGCAGGGTTATAATAGTACAGGAATTAATCAAATTATAAGTGAAGCAAATGTTGCAAAAGCAAGCTTTTACCAACACTTTAAATCTAAAGATGACTTATGTATCGAGTTTCTGAACAGGAGACATCAATATTGGTTTGAAGAACTTTCAAATTATACTTCAAATTCAAAAAAACTGAAGGCAAAAGTTATTTCTGCTTTTGATTTCATTATTCATATGAATGAAAAAGAAAATTTCAGAGGATGTTGTTTCTTGAATATCTTATCCGAAATATCAAAAGATCAAGAAAATATTCTTACGGTTATTCAAGCTCACAAAAATGATTTGAGAATTTTCTTTAAACAAGTGCTCGAAGATGAATTATTGGCAACACATATTTATCTTCTATTTGAAAGCGCTATCATAGAAAGCCAATTATTCAAATCAAATGAAATCGTAAACAAATCCAAATCAATAATAAACAGTCTAATTTAAAGAATTACAAAATGGAACAAAAACATCCGCTTCCACCTTTTACGCTGGAAACCGCAAAACAGAAAATTCAGATGGCCGAAGATGCCTGGAACTCACAAAATCCAGAAAGGGTTTCGTTAGCTTATACTATTGACAGTGAATGGAGAAACCGAAGTACATTTGTTAACGGAAGAGAAGAAATTGTAAAATTCTTAACTGATAAATGGAATAGGGAATTGAATTATAAGCTGAAAAAAGAGTATTGGTCGCATTCGGAAAATAGAATAGCTGTCAGATTTGAGTATGAATATCAAAACAAAGACGGAAAATGGTTTAGAGCTTACGGAAATGAAAACTGGCAATTTGACGAAAATGGATTAATGGAAAAGAGATACGCAAGTATAAATGACATTGAAATAAATGAGTCAGAAAGATATCTGTAAAATGAACAGCAGGTAACAGCAGCTACACGCCATTGCTCGTTTTAGGTGAATTTAACGGTTTATTTTCATAACTTCGTTCAGGGCAGCAGAAAATACTCCGCTCCAAACACCGCAACTGACGTGTAGCTTCGAACCTTTAGAAAACTATACTTCTATGTGTTTAAATATTTTTTACTGCAATTCTAAAATCAAGGCTGATTTGGATTCCAAAGTAATTTCAGAATCTAAATCGAATGTTTTTCCTGTGATAACATCTTTTCCTGATTTAAAGCTTTTCATGCTTTCTTTGAAACGATTGGTTTTTACAACTTGTTCTTTTGCATTGTTATTAAAAACCACCATTACTGTTTTAGAATCAGTATATCTGAAATATACATATGTATTGTTTTCAGGAATATAATGGGTCATTTTTCCGAAATGAACGGCTTCATTTGTTTTTCTCCAATTGAATAATTTTGAAGTGAAATCAAAGTAAGAGGCTTGTTGCGAAGTTCTTCCTTCCTTTGTAAAAGCATTGTTTTTATCGCCAGCCCATCCGCCTGGGAAATCCTGACGAATATCGGCGTCGCCTCCTTTGCTTTTGTCTCCGCCCATTCCAATTTCTGAACCATAATAAATCTGTGGGATTCCGCGAACTGTAGCAAGTAAGGTCATAGCCAGTTTGTATTTCGCCAGATCATATTTAAAAATATGATTCATGCGATCTGTGTCATGATTTTCGGAAAAAACCAAAAGATTATTTGTATTTGGATATAAATAATCCATCGCAAAATTGTTGTAAAATTTAATCAGACCACCATCCCAGTTAGGTGTATCGTCGTTGAATACAGAACCAATCTGGCTTTGAAGTGTAAAGTCCATTACACTTGGTAAATTCGAATTATAATCCTTAATAGCTCCAATTTTACTGTCTTTTTGCCAAAAAGCTAAATTCGCTTGATTGTGCATCCAGATTTCACCTACAATATTGAAATTAGGGTATTCAGTTGTAATTGCTTTTGCCCAATTGGCCATTGCAGTTTTGTCTGAATAATTGTAAGTGTCTACTCTAAACCCATCCAAATTGGCAAATTCTATCCACCAAATAGCGTTTTGCGTTAAATATTTTGCCACAAGCGGATTTCTTAAATTTAAATCCGGCATTGAAGGCACGAACCAGCCGTCAACGCAAACTTCCTGGTCAATTTTTGAAGCATGCGTATCCGGAATTACCTCACGTCTGTGATGTGTTTGTGTATAATTTTCAAACTGATTGATCCATGATTTAGTTGGTAAATCTTTGATCATCCAATGTGTAATTCCCCAGTGATTCGTTACATAATCCATTACGAGTTTCATGTTTCTTTTGTGCATTTCGGCAGCAAGACGGGCATAATCATCATTGGTTCCGTAACGCGGATCTATTTTGTACACGTCCGATTGTGCGTATGTATGATAGGAATACTCCTTGTCGTTGTCTTCGCATAATGGTGTGCTCCAAATTGTTGTTGCGCCAAGAGACGAAATATAGTCTAAGTTTTTGATGATTCCTTCGATATCTCCCCCGTGACGTCCGCCCGGCAAAGCACGATTGCCTTTTTCAGCCAAAGCAGCATTACTATCGTTTTTCGGATTTCCGTTTGCAAAACGATCCGGCATAATCAGGTAAATCAAATCTGATGAGTCATAGCTTTTTCTATCCGCAGAATTGGCTCTTCTTTCTTTAAGCGTATATTTTTGTTTGAAAGCAACTTTGTTTTTCAGTTTAAACGAAAAAGTAAGTTCAGAAGCTTTTACATCTCTTGTATCAATGGTTACAAACAGATAATTTGGATTTTCTGTTTTCTCGACATTTTTAATGACAACATTGTTGGAAACCGAAGCTTCGTATTGTGAAATATTTTTCCCGTAGAACATAATTTGTAATTCCGGATTTTTCATTCCGGCGTACCAGAAAGGAGGTTCTGTTTTTTGGATTTGCGCTTTCGCGGAAGCGGAAAATAACAAAACCAAAAAGGCTAATTTAGAGATGAGTGCTATTTTTTGGTTTTTCATAGTTTTTCTTTTATTTCGATTTCCTGCAAGGTTTTCAAAACCTTGTAGGTATGGAATTGAGTAAAGATTTAGAAAAACCTACAAGGTTTTGAAAACCTTGCAGGATCTAAACATTAGAAAAAAGACAAGTAATCAAGGGGGAATTACTTGTCTTTAGAAAAATTACTTCGTTTCAATTATGCTAATTGCGTAACCTCCGCCTGGAGCAGAAAGCTGCGATAATTTTGATTTGCTTGTAACAGCAATTTTTTTGATAGTGTAAGCCTGCGGATTTGTTTTGTAATGCGCATCTTTTGCATCAGCGTAAATTGTTGCGGTATATTTTTTCCCTTTTTCAAGGAAACTGAAATCGATGTTTGAGATACGGGAAGTTTCTCCGTTTACGTTACCTACGAACCAGTTGTTTGTTCCTTTTGCTTTACGCGCAACTGTAACAAAATCTCCAGGTTCAGCCTCGATATATTTACTTTCAGACCAGTCTACAGCAACATCTTTAATGAATTGGAAAGCATCCGGAAAACGATTGTAGTTCTCCGGGGTATCAGCCGCCATTTGCAACGGGCTGTACATCGTAACGTATAATGCCAATTGATTAGCCAAAGTACTGTTTACATGCGATGTGTTTCCGGGATTCATTTTGCTGATATCCATTTCGAAGATTCCGGGTGTATAATCCATTGGACCACCTATTAATCTTGTAAAAGGCAATACCGTAACGTGGTTAGGTTTAGAACCTCCAAAAGCCTGATATTCGGTTCCTCTCGCGGCTTCGTTTCCGATTAAGTTTGGATATGTTCTGGCTATTCCTGTTGGACGGATCGCTTCGTGCGCATTGACCATAATTTTATAATCAGCTGCTTTTTCGACTGCATATTGGTAGTGGTTTACAATCCACTGGCTATAATGGTTTTCGCCGCGAGGCAAAATATCCCCTACATAACCACTTTTTACAGCATTGTATCCGTTATCGTTCATGAATTTATATGCTGCATCCATGTGGCGTTCGTAGTTGCGAACAGATCCGGAAGTTTCATGGTGCATGATGATTTTTACGCCTTTAGCTTTCGCGTAAGCGTGTAAACCTTTCACATCAAAATCCGGATAAGGTGTTACGAAATCAAAAACATAATCTTTAGAATGTCCGAACCAGTCTTCCCAGCCTTCGTTCCACCCTTCAACTAAAACAGCATCAAAACCATGCTGCGCCGCAAAGTCAATGTATTTTTTTACGTTAGCATTAGTTGCCCCGTGTGTTCCGTTTGGTTTAGCTTTGGAAAAATCCGTAACACCCAATTGAACGGTTGGAAAATCATTTGTATAAGACCAGGAACTTTTTCCTGTAATCATTTCCCACCAAACTCCGATGTATTTTACGGGTTTAATCCACGAAGTATCCTCAATTTTTGAAGGATCGTTTAAGTTTAAAGTCATTTTTGATGAAAGGATTTCTCTCGCATCATCGCTTACCATAATCGTTCTCCAAGGCGAGTGACTTGGTGCCTGCATATATCCTTTATCACCTTTTGCATCCGGCGTTAACCAGGATTCGAAAATCATGTTTTTATCATCCAGATTCAAATGCATGCAAGAGTAGTTGATCAAAGCCGCTTCGTGCAGGTTGATGTAGATTCCTTCATTTGTTTTTAACATCAAAGAAGTCTGAACTCCAGTCGGAGAAAAAGATTTTTGAGAAACATTAGCCGTATATGCTTTTTCAGACAAACCTCTTATTTCTGACAATTTCGATTTGGTATAATCATATTCCTGAGTATCGTAATCTCCCGGAATCCAGAAAGCAGTGTGGTCGCCCGCCATTGCAAATTGAGTTCTCTCCTCTTTAATAACAAAATAAGTAAGGTTCTTTTGTGCAGGAAATTCATATCTAAATCCTAAACCATCATTGAACAAACGGAAACGGATTATGATTTGCCTATCTGTACTTTTTTGGTTTAGAGTAACTGCCAGTTCGTTATAATGATTTCTGATGTTGTCAACTTCTCCCCAAACCGGTTTCCATGTTTCGTCAAAAGTGGACGTTTTGGTGTCAGCAATTGTAAAATCGTTCAGTAAAGATTTTTTGTCATCTTTAAGTTCCAAACCTAATTTACTGGTTTTTACAACTTCTTTGTTTTTGTATTTTAAATTGTAAGTGGGAGTTCCGTCGCTTTGAAGCGAAAATTCCATTACGAACTTTCCTTCGGGAGATTTTAATTGTTGCGCTTTAGCAATCGTGCTAACGGCAAACAAAACTAAACTTGCGAAAAATATTTTTTTCATATTTTATTTTTTTAATGTTATATGCAGGTTTTAGAAATAAATTTTCTCTTTTTGTCATTTCGACCAGAGGGAGAAATCACACTAGAAACTCAACAAAGATTGGTGATAGTCTCAATGGAGTTCCTCATAGGATTTGCTTTGTCTTTTCGCTGTCGCTCGGGTCTCCTTCGTCAAAATGACAAAATTGTCAAATCTGTAATTTGTTTTTTTAGTTTTTAAAGTATTGTAATTTAATGAATTTTAGCGAGTTGCCTGCTTGCAATTAAAGGTTTTCCATTTACTATAATCGTTAAATCATGGTCGCCGTCAACAGTAAAAGTTGTTTCGGTATGACTTACTGTAACTTTTAAAATCTGATGCCTGAAATTGATTTTAAACGAATATCCTTTCCATTCTTTTGGAATTTTTGGAGAAAAATGAAGCTGGTCATTTTTCACACGCATTCCGCCAAAACCTTCTACAATACTCATCCAGGTTCCGGCCATTGATGTAATGTGACAGCCTTCTTCAACTTCTTTGTTATAGTCATCCAAATCCAGACGGGAAGTTCTCAGATAAAAAGTATACGCCATATCCATTTTATCTAAAGCTGAGGCCTGAATCGAATGTACGCAAGGCGAAAGCGAACTTTCGTGAACGGTAAACGACTCATAAAATTCAAAATTTCGTTTCAATTCTTCTTTAGAAAAATGATCTTCGAAGAAATAGAAACCTTGTAAAACATCGGCTTGTTTAATGTACGGTGAACGTAAAACACGATCCCACGACCATTTTTGGTTAATTGGACGCTGTGATTTATCTAAATCTTTTACGCGAACTAATTCTTTGTCCAGGAAACCGTCCTGCTGCAAATAAATCCCTAATTCCTCCGATTTTGGGAAATAAATGTTGCCTGAAACTTTTTTCCATTCTTTAATTTCTTCAGATGAAAGCGTTACTTTTTCTAAAACTCGTTTGTGATCTGCCGGATATTCTTTTGCCACTTTTTCAATTTGTTCGGCAGCAAAATCAATACACCATTTTGCGATATAATTGGTGTAAAAATTATTATTGATGTTGTTTTCGTATTCGTTTGGTCCAGTAACACCCAGAATAACGTACTGATTTTTATCATTAGAAAAAGAAGCTCTCTGATGCCAGAAACGTGCAATTCCGATTAAAACTTCCAGTCCTTTTTCAGGGATATAAGAGTAATCTCCGGTGTAGCGGTAATAGTTGTAAATTGCAAAAGCAATCGCTCCGTTTCTGTGGATTTCTTCGTGTGTGATTTCCCATTCGTTATGGCATTCCTCACCATTCATGGTCACCATTGGATACAAAGCTGCACCGTTTTTGAAACCTAAATTGTCTTTCGCGTTTTCAATCGCTTTATCTAATTGATTGTAACGATACGTCAATAAATTTCGGGCAACTTCCTGATCTTTTGTAGCCATGTAAAACGGAATACAATATGCCTCTGTGTCCCAATATGTTGATCCTCCGTATTTTTCTCCGGTAAATCCTTTTGGGCCAATGTTTAATCGACTGTCTTTTCCGGAATAGGTTTGGTTCAATTGAAAAATATTGAAACGGATTCCCTGCTGTGCCTTAACATCGCCTTCAATCGTAATATCTGACATTTCCCAGATTTTTGCCCAGGCTTCAATTTGATTTTGAAGTAAAGTTTCATAGCCTAAACCAACTGCCGTTTTAATTACTTTTTCGGCTGCAGCCAAAGTGTTTTCGTGATTTAGAGAAACGGTATAACCTCCAATTTTCTGAATAGATGAGGTTTGCCCTTTTGCGATAATCGTTCCATAAGTAAATTGTACCTTATCAATGGTAGAATCAATTGCAGAAGGAGAAATATTCACATTTTCACCATTGGCCAAAATCGTATTGTGCATAAAAGTAGTGACTTTAAAATGCGTTTTAAACGTTTTTGCTGTTACAAAAGCTTCACTGTTTGATTTTTTCACCTCTAATGGTTTCCAGAATTTTTCATCCCAATTGGCGTCTTCATTGGTTACACCAGCGTCAATATAGGGTTTATATACAATTTTGGCATCTTTGTTTAAAGGCGTAATATCGTATTTAATGATTCCTGCTTCATCTAAATCCAAAGAAAGAAAACGACGGACATTCACTGCGATTTCAGTTCCGTTTTTCAGCACAGCCTCAAAAGAACGATTGTACCATCCTTCTTTCATATTCAGTTCCCTGCGAAAGTTGCGAACCTCATCGCAATTGTTTAAATCAAGGTTTTCTTCATTGATTTCGATATTAATTCCGATCCAGTTGGGAGCGTTCAATACTTTGGCAAAATACTTTGGGTAGCCGTTTTTCCACCAGCCTACTTTGGTTTTATCGGGGTAATAAATTCCGGCAATGTAACTTCCCTGAAAAGTCTCGCCGGAGTACGTTTCTTCAAAATTGGCCCGCTGTCCCATAGCCCCGTTACCCAGGCTGAAAAGACTTTCAGAAGATTTGACACTTTCGGTATCAAATCCTTCTTCTATGATGGACCAGTTGTCTGGTTTTATATAATCCTGATTCATTTTTTTAAGAGTTTTTTGTTGATTGATTGAATGATTGATGGTTTTTAATGTGGTAATTGGTCAATTACATAATCAGATAATTTTTTCAAGCATATCTAATTGGCACATTGACTAATTTTCAAATTTTCTCATTGACTAATTAGTCGGTTAATGAAGTTTTCATCCACGAAAGTGAAATCTTTAAAAACATAGTCGGCTTCCTGTAAAATGGTTTCCTCACCAATTCCTACACTTACCATTTCTGCAATATTGGCTGCCTGGATTCCGGCAACAGAATCTTCAAAAACGATTGCATTTTTTGGTTCAATATTTAGTAATTGAGCCGCTTTTAGGAAAACTTCCGGATCTGGTTTTGCATTGGTGACATCATTTCCGTCAACAATAGCATCGAAGTAAGACAGAATCCCTGTTTTCTCTAAAATTGGTCTTGCATTTTTACTGGCAGAGCCCAATGCAATTCCCTGATTTTTGTCTTTTAAAAGTTTTAGGATTTTAGAAACCCCCGGAAGAATCTCACTTTCGTCCATGTCAATTAGATAAGATAAATAATCCTCATTTTTCTGAATTAACATTTTGTCTTTATCAGCCCGCGAAACCTGGACGTTTCCTAATTCTAAAATGATATCTAATGAGCGCACGCGGCTTACTCCTTTAAGTAATTCGTTATGTTCGTGTGTAAAATTTATATTTAACGCTTCTGCGATTTTTTGCCAGGCCAAAAAGTGATATTTGGCGGTATCGACAATGACTCCATCAAGGTCGAAGATGAATGCTTTTTTCATTTAAAAAGGAGAAAACTTAATTTATGATTTTAGAATAGCGTCGTCTACATCTTTTACTTTGTAGACTAAAAGTGCGGCAATTAAGAAACTTACACCACTTGTGATTAAAGCATAAATTGCTTCACCATTGTAAAGATATTTTACGATAGGACCTCCAATTAAGGCATTTACAATTTGTGGAATTACAACAAAGAAGTTGAATATTCCCATATAAACTCCCATTTTTTTAGGCGTAATCGAGCCGGCAAGAATCGCATAAGGCATCGCCAGAATGCTAGCCCACGCAATTCCAATTAAAATCATTGGCAAAACAACCCAGTCTTCATTTGGCATGAAATAAATGGATATTAAACCTATTCCTCCTACAACCAATGATAAGGAATGCGTGGCTTTACGTCCTATTTTCTTGGCGATATACGGTAAGAAAAATAAAGCTACAATAGCAGAAACAAAGTTGTAGACACCAAACAAAATTCCGACCCAGTCACCTGCATTTTGATATTGCTGGCTTGATGTATCGCTAAGCGGTAATTTGTAAATATGGTGTGCAATTGCCGGAGTGGTAAAAACCCACATCCCGAATAATCCAAACCAGGAGAAAAATTGCACCCAGCTAAGCTGACGCATGGTGGCTGGCATTTTTGCAAAATCGGTGAAAATGTCTGTGATTTTTGATTTTTCCTTAGAATCAGAAACCACCTCATTTTGCGGATCTTCAAATTTTGCCAGTTCTTCAGGGGAGTATTCTTTAGTTGTGAAGAGGGTCACCAAAATAGACCCAACTAAAACTGCTGCCCCAATGATAAAAGAGAGCGTCAGGTTTAATGGTACACTTCCTGTAACGGTGTTGTTAGGTACATCAAACCATTTTGTTAAAACGTAAGGAAGTGCTGAACCAATTACGGCTCCAAAACCAATTAATGAAGTCTGAATACTAAATCCTGCTGTACGCTGATCTGTTCTTAAATTATCTCCAACAAGGGCACGAAACGGCTCCATGGCAATGTTGAAAGAAGCATCCATAATCATTAACATTCCGGCTCCAACCCACAGAGCAGGCAATACTGAAATGAAAATATTAGCCTGTGGCATCAAAATTAACCCAACCGATGCTAAAATTGCCCCAACTAAAAAGAAAGGTTTTCGTCTGCCGAATTTTCCCCATGTTCTATCACTGTAATGACCAATAACCGGCTGCACTATTAATCCCATAAGGGGAGCAATAATCCAGAACCATGAAAGTTCATGTACGTCGGCACCAAAAATTTGTAGAATTCTGCTGGCATTTGCATTCTGAAGTGCAAATCCCATTTGTATTCCCAGGAATCCGAAACTCATGTTCCAAATTTCACAGAAACTTAATTTACGCTTTTCCATTATCGCAATTTGTAAAAATTATACGATAAGCGCTTTGCTTATCAAAACTTACTATTTATTTCGAAGTAAAAGTAAAAGCTTTGAACCAGGCTGTAAATATAGAAATATATTTCAGTTTTTTGTTTTATAATAGCAAATAAGAGTTAAGATTTTTCACTACAAGGTTGTAGTAATGAATTAAATAAGAAAAAAGTGCTATTAAAATTAATAATGATAAAGGGCAAAACAAAATTTCAGGTTTAGACACCGTTAATCACTTTGATTTGATGATTTGAAAATTAGTCTGTAGATTCTCTTTTTATAAGATGCGTTTCGATTACCTCTGTTGTGTAATTTTCATTTTCTTCATCGTCATGTTCTGCTTCGAGTCTTTCGATAAGCATTTTAGCGGCTTTATTGCCCATCTTTTTTCCACTTTGGCTAACAGTTGTAATACTTGGTGTCGAATATTTAGATATAATTCCGTCAGTAAAAGCGATTACAGCCAAATCTTCGGGCACTTTAAGTCCCATTTTATTTGCAGTTTTTATAATCGTTACTGCAAAAAGTTCATTCACAGCAAAAACAGCATCAAAAGCCCTGTCATGTAAAAGCTGGCTAATGGTTATTTCACAGGTATCTACGTCTTCAATTTTTATAATCAGATCCTCGTTGAACGGCAGTCCGTTGTCTAATAATGCTTTTTCGTAACCATCGGTTCTCAGTTTCCCAACGCTAACATAATCAACAGTAGTAACAAGTGCTATTTTTTTTCTTCCGCTATCAATCAGACTCTGAACTGCTTCATATGCAGCAGCTTTATCGTCGATTATTACTTTATCACATAATATATCATTGGTTACGCGATCAAACATTACAACCGGCATTCCCTGATTGATCACCTCGGTAATATGATGAAAATCGCCTTTGAACTGCGTTTCTTTAGAAAGCGACATGATAAAACCGTCAATACTTCCGTTGGCTAACATTTCCATATTCAGAACTTCTTTATCAAAAGAATCATCCGATAAACAGATTACTACACTGTACCCATTTTCGTTTGCAACCTGCTCAATTCCGTCAATTACGGTAGAGAAAAAATAATGTACAATTTCCGGAATGATAATACCAATACTTTTGGTTTTTCGGTTTTTTAAACTAAGGGCAATGTTGTTGGGTTTATAGTTGTAAAATTTTGCAAAAGCCTGCACTTTTAATCTTGTTTCTTCGCCAATTTCTGAACTGTTCCGTAATGATTTTGAGACAGTTGAAATAGACACATCCAGCTCTTTTGCAATCTGTTTCAGGGTTACTTTTCGTTTCATGATGCTAATCTGTAAAAAATGTTATTGATAATAAAGGTATTGTAAATTTCCATAAATCATAATTTTATTCCTAAAAAATGAAAATAACCTATAAACTTTTCAACACTACCACGTTTTCGTAGCTATTTGCGAAATGCCTCATGTCGAACATGTTAATTATTTCCTAATCTTTGAAACTCGAAGTAAAATTAAAAGCTTAACTAACAATCACTAACTCAAACTAATTTAAACAAAAAGTATGAAAACAATTTCGAAAAAGTTGTTATTTTTATTCCTGCTGTTGCCGTTTGCGATGCTTGCTCAGAGCACCCTGAAAGGTACAGTTGTCGATAAAGCGACAGGACAACCAATTCCGGGAGTAAATGTAAATGTACAGGGTAATCCTGGAGGAACATCTACCGGTTTCGATGGTAATTTTGAATTATCTAATGTAAAAAATGGTAACAAAATTACAGTTTCTTTTATTGGATACAAAACCACTACTATTGATTACAACGGACAAAAAACACTAAACATTTCATTAGAAGAAGATACCAATCAACTTAAAGAAGTAGTTGTGCAGGTAGGTTACGGTACCGTTAAGAAAAAAGATGCAACTGGTTCTGTATCTCAAATCTCAGCAAAAGAATTTAATAAAGGGATAAATGTAACCCCTGAAAGCTTAATTAGTGGTCGAATCTCGGGTGTAAACGTAGTTACTGGTGGAGCTCCGGGTGCCAGAGCAGATATCAGAATTCGTGGAGGATCTTCCTTAAATGCTTCAAACGAGCCATTAATTGTATTGGACGGGCTTCCATTAAGCAATACAGTGCCAAATGGATCGACAAGTATATTATCTACAATTGATCCTAATGATATTGAATCTTTTACAGTTCTTAAAGATGCGTCAGCTGCAGCAATCTACGGATCCAGAGCTGCAAACGGTGTAATTGTTATTACTACCAAAAAAGGTGCAAAAGGTGGCGTAAAAGTTAACTTTAGCTCTCAGGTTGGTATTAACACTGTTGCCAATACTGTTGATGTAATGAGTGCAGATCAATTTCGTGAATTGGTAAATACAAAAGGAACTGCAGATCAAAAAGCCTTATTAGGAAACGCCAATACAAACTGGCAGGAGGAAATTTTCCATACAGCATTGACTACCAACAATAATATATCTGCAAGCGGTACTTTGTTTAATAAATTACCGGTTCGCTTATCTGTTGGAAATATTGACAATCCTGGAATCTTAAGGAATACTTCTTTTGAAAGAACTACTACATCACTATCATTGAATCCTGTTTTATTTGATAACCATTTAAAAATTGACATTAACGGAAACTTGTCTTTCGGCAAAAACCAATTTCAGGACGAAGGTCCGGTAATAAGCAGTGCTATCGGGTTTGATCCTACTCAGTCAGTTTATGATACTAATTCTCGTTATGGAGGCTATTTTGAATGGCTTGATCCTAATGGTAATCTGCCATTACTGCCAAATAGAAATCCTGTAGCAAGATTAAACCAGGATGAAAGAAGAGCAACTTCGACAAGAAAATGGGGAAATGTAAGGTTAGATTATAAATTGCATTTCTTTGAAGACCTTAGAGCTGTTGTTGAAGCAGGTATCGACAGGTTTGACAGCAAAGGCTACACTCAAGTCAGCACTCAAAGTGCATTAGGGTTTCAGCCACACCCTTTTAGCAGTCCCGATTATGTAAATTTAGGAAATTATTCCAGCTACACAGATGCTCTTCAGAACAAAAACTTAAATGCTTATTTTAATTATACGAAAGATTTAGGGAAAATTAAAATTGATGCTACAGCGGGCTACAACTATCAGTTGTTTCAGAGAGAGAGATATCAAAGTGGAGAAACCAGACAGCCAAACCCAAATGAAGATGTAATTACGGAGCCGGATATTAACTTACAATCTTACTTTGGTCGTTTGAATTTAGGATATGACAGTAGATACTTACTGACCTTAAACTATAGAAGAGATGGTACTTCACGTTTCTCTGAAAATAACAGATGGGGTAATTTTGCCGGAGGTGCTTTTGCATGGAATGTTTCTGAAGAGGCCTTCTTAAAAGATAATACAACTTTTTCAACTTTAAAATTAAGAGTTGGATATGGTACAACAGGTCAGCAGGATATTTCTGCTCAATACGATTATTTACGCCGTGTAACTTTAGGAACAATCCAGTCGCAGTATGTATTTGGAAATACAATTTATGCTACGGCCAGACCAGAAGGATATAACGAGAATATCAAATGGGAAGAATTAGCTGAAATGAATCTAGGTATTGATTATGGCTTTTTTAATGATAAAATAACCGGGTCTATTAATTATTTTGACAAAAAATCAACTGATTTGCTAGCCGAAATTGCAGTTCCTGATGGAGCAAATATCAGAAATCAGGGATTTTTTAATATTGGGAATGTAAGAACAAAAGGAGTTGAGTTTAGTATTCAGTCTGACATTGTTAAGAGTGATAATTTAAACTGGAATGTAGCTTTTAATACTACTTATATTGATCAGGAAATATCTCAATTGGGAATTACGGTTCCAGGTTTTCAGGGTTATTTAGCCGGAGATAATATTGCCGGAGGGCAAGGAAACAGAATATTAATTAATTCTGTAGGATATGCCCCAAATTCTTTTTTTGTATACGAGCAATTATATGATGCTGACAAGAGACCAATTGCAGGTGCGTATGTTGACAGAAATGCAGATGGAATTATTGATACAGCAGACCGTTACAGGGCTGGCAAAACTGCGCCTGATTACACTTTTGGCTTGTTTTCTACTTTAAACTACAAAAAGTTTGACTTCACAATGAACTGGAGAGCAAGTGTAGGAAATAAGATTTTTGATAACGTAAGCTCTAATTTAGGTTATTCTGATGCCGGTTTAAGAAGACAAACTGATTTGGCAAACGTAAGTTCAGATTACTTCAATACTGGATTTACTTTTGAAGATAACGGCACACAACGTTATTTGTCTGACTATTTTATCAAAGATGCCTCTTTTATTAAATTAGATAACATAACCCTTGGTTATACTTTTGATAAATCATTAATAAAAACAGCTTCTTTAAGATTTACGGCTGGAATCCAAAATGTTTTTATTCTAACAAAATACGATGGTTTAGATCCTGAGAGATTCAATGGAATTGATAATAATGTTTACCCTAGAGCAAGAACATTCTTATTTGGAGTAAATGCAAATTTCTAATAGTACATCGAAAATAAATTTAAAAAATAACTAAAATGAAAATATCATTTAAATATATATCTTATTTTTTCCTACTTGTTTTAGGAATAAGTATGACGTTTTCTTCGTGTACAGACGATTTAAACGTAACACCAAAAGATGATGATGAGTTTCTGTCTGAAACTTTCTTTGAAGATCCGGCTTCTTACAAACAAGTACTCGCAAAATTATATGCAATACTTTACGTAGGAGGAAACGATGGAGATGGCACTCCGGATATTGCCGGCCTTGGCGGTGACTTTAGCAGTTATTTGAGGTTGCTTTTCGTATCTCAGGAATTTACTACTGACGAGGCTGTTATTGCCTGGGCCGACGGTACTTTACCAACATTCAACACTCAGCTGTGGTCCCCTGAAAATGAGTTTTTGGCAGGAACTTTCTCCAGAGCATTTTATCATATTAGTGTTGCTAATGAATTTTTAAGGCAAACAACTGATGAGAAATTAACAGCAAGAGGTGTTGATGCTAATTTAAAAGCTGAAATCGCTACGTTTAGGGCTGAAGCCCGTTTTCTAAGAGCATTTTCCTATTATAACCTTATGGATTTATTTGGAAATGTGCCAATCACTACTGAAAATGATCCAGTTGGATTCTTTTATCCGGTACAAAAATCAAGAGCAGAAGTTTTTGCCTTTATCGAATCTGAACTAAAAGATTTGGACAACAGTCTGGCACCTTCAAAAACGAATGAATATGGAAGAGTTGATAAAACGGCTGCTAAATTTTTATTGGCGAAAGTATATTTAAATGCGAAAGTGTATACAGGAGTTGAAAGAAATAATGAAGCGGCTGCATTAACAAATGAAATCATTACCAGTTCAGGATATACTTTTGCGAATGTTCCTTATCGTTACTTATTCTCTGCCGATAATGATAAAAATGGTGCTCAGTCCGAAGTGATTTTTCCTGTTATCAGCGATGGAAATGCGATCAGAGTTGTAGGTGGAGGAATGAGTTTTATCATGCATGCTTCTATTGGAGGAAGTATGGATGCTGCCTCAAGAGGAATGGATGGCGGATGGCAGGGAATCAGAACTCGTAGAGAGTTCGTCAATCTTTTTCCTGACGAAACTGCAACGGCTGATAAGAGAGGGACATTTTATACAGATGGTCAATCTAAAGACATCACCAATGTCGGAACTTTTACAGATGGTTATGCCGTAACAAAATATATTAATAAAAATGCAGATGGCTCAGCAGCACAAAGACTTGATGTTCCGGATATCGACTTCCCAATGTTCAGATTAACCGATGCTTATTTGATGTATGCTGAAGCCACTTTAAGAGGCGCAACCGGCGGAAACATAAATACCGCTTTAGGTTATATAAATCAAATTAGAACCAGAGCAAACGCTGCTCAAATTAATGCTGCTCAATTAACTCTTGATTTCATTTTAGATGAAAGAGGAAGAGAATTATATTGGGAATGCCACAGAAGAACTGATTTGATTCGTTTTGGAAAATTCACCGGTGGATCTAAACTCTGGCAATGGAAAGGCGGATCTATAAATGGTACTGCTACAGAATCATATAGGGATTTAATGCCTATTCCTGCCAGAAACATTCAGGCAAATCCAACTTTACAGCAAAATACAGGATATTTTAATCTATAAAACGGTAAAATGAAAAATATATATAAAACTTTAATTGCATTTATTGGTGTGTTATTGGTTTCGTGTGATGGTGATGATGTAGACACGAGAACTATTCTTGCCCCAGTTTCTACAGCAGAAATAAGTGCTCCGTCTACAGGACAAAACGTCGTTTTAGATGTTGATAAAGCTGCAGAAGAAGCTTTTAAGTTTACTTGGGCTCCTGCTGAATATTCCAATTCAGTTGCAGTGAGGTATACTTTGCTTATCGATAAAAAAGGAGGCGATTTTAATGCAGCCAAAATACTTAAAACTACGACTAATAGTATTACAGAGGTTTCGGTTTTAAACAGAGAATTAAATCAGGCAGCAATTGATCTTGGCGGACAACCCGAAGTTGCTGCAGATTATGATGTAAAGATTGCATCAAATGTTTCTGGTGGATTTGTTCAAATATCGGAAGGTTTGATTACAATGACTATAACTCCTTACACCGGAAGAGTCCCATATAATTTTGTTGATTGGTATTTAGTAGGTGACGCAACTGTTTCTGGCTGGGATACAAATAAGGGAAATCAAATTTTATTCAGAAGCGGTACAAATGCAAATGAATATAAATTTACCGGTTACTTTGCTGCAGGAGCTTTTAAATTAATTTCGACTCCTGGTCAATGGGCCCCATCAATAGGGATTGGTAGTGGTGGAACTATCCAAAATAGACCAACCGAAAATGATCCGGATCCTTCAAACTTTTCAATTGCAACAGCCGGATATTATACTTTCACAGTAAATACGACTACTAATTTGTATACTTTAGCCCCGTACACTGGTCCCATAGCTACTTATACTACAGTTGGTATTATAGGGAGTAGTACAGCCGGAGCATGGAATGTTTCTACACCAATGATTAAATCATCTTTTAATCCACACATCTGGACATTAGGCGTAACATCTTTAAATGATGGTGAAATGAAATTTAGAGCTAATGATGCGTGGGATGTTTCCTGGGGAGCAAAAACTCCTTTTTCAGGTGTAAATACCGGTGATAACATACCAGTATCAAAATCTAAATATGTAATTTATTTTAATGATTTAGACGGCAGCTACTTAATGATTCCTAATCAATAAAAAAATATTGTAAAAAAGGCTACTATTAGTAGCCTTTTTTTATAAAACTAACCAATTAACCACAGTATGAAAAGATCTTTACAACTAATATTTCTTTTAATGTCATCGGTAATTTTTGCTCAGCAACAAACCGTCACTTATTCAGTAAGCCCCACTACTTTTGAAGAAACAACCGCAATTACGATTACTATAGCCGGTAGCTCTATCAATGAAACCGCTTGGGGCATTGCAGCAACTCACGAATTGTATCTATGGGCATGGGCTTTTGACACCAATGATACTGCTGCAAAAGGAACTCCAAACAATGGTTCCTGGACAGCCTCCAGTGCAGCAAGTGCTTTTACTTATAATGCCGGAACGGATACCTATACCAAAACCTTAACGCCGTCTACCTATTACAATGCAACCGGAATTGGCAGAATTGGTTTTTTAATTAAAACAAAAGACGGAACCGGAGACAAAAAATCTCAGGATATTTTAGTTGAAGTAGGTATTTTTCAGGCTTCACTTACTTCTCCTGCAGAAAACAGTTCGACAATTTTGGCATCTGGTTCTAATTTTAATATTACAGCTACCAATACAAATGGGGTTGCAAGTTATGTATTAAAATCAAACGGAAATACTCTTAATACAAATGCAAGTACGGCAAGTTATTCCTTTAGTCATACTAATATTACTGCTAATCAAAGTTATGAATTACTGGTGACGCAGGGAGCAACAACAATCTCAAAAAAGTTTTCGGTTATTGTTAATCCTAATACCGTTTCTGAAGCAATGCCTGCAGGTTTAACAGACGGAATTAATTACAACCCGGCCGATTTTACAAAAGCAACTTTGGTTCTGGACGCACCTTTAAAAGATTTTGTTTACGTTGCCGGAAGTTTTAATAACTGGCAGCCTTCATCGGTGTATGCCATGAAAAAAGACCCTGTTTCAGGAAAATTTTGGTTAGAATTAACAGGTTTAGTTTCCGGAGTAAATAATAGTTATCAATATTGGGTAGGAGATGCTACACCATTGGCCAACTCGCCTTCATTGGTTAAAGCTGCTGATCCCTATTCTACTTTGGTTTTGTCTCCTTATGATGATGCTTCGATTCCTTCGTTAAATTATCCAAATATCCCTGCTTATCCATCAGGACAGCAATTCGAAGTAACGGTTTTAAAAACCGGACAAACACCTTACAACTGGCAGGTGACCAATTTTACAAAACCTGAAAAGGATAAATTGGTTGTTTATGAAGTTTTGGTTCGCGATTTTGATGCCAACAGAAATTATCAAAGCCTGATTGACAGAATTGATTATTTTAAAAATTTGAAAATAAATGCGATTCAATTAATGCCGGTAATGGAATTTGAAGGTAATGAAAGCTGGGGCTATAACACTTCCTTTCACATGGCTCTGGATAAATTCTACGGAACTTCAGATAAATTAAAAGAACTAATCGATTTATGTCACCAAAACGGAATCGCGGTTATTCTGGATGTGGCTTTAAATCATGCTTTCGGAAGAAATCCGATGGTGAGAATGTGGATGAACGATCCAGACGGAGATGGCTTCGGGTCGCCAACTGCAGAAAATCCTTATTTTAACACTGTTGCCAAACACACTTACAGTGTTGGTGAAGATTTTAATCACCAATCTGTCAGAACTCAAAATTACGTGAAACGTGTTGTTAAACAATGGGTTGAAGAATACAAAATTGACGGTTTGCGTTGGGATTTAACCAAAGGATTTACTCAAAATTGTACCGCTTCAGATGAAACGTGTACGAATGCTTATCAGCAGGACAGAGTGGAAGTTTTAAAATCATACGCAGATTACTCATGGAGTCTGGATCCTACGCATTATGCGATTTTCGAACATTTAGGAACTGATCTGGAAGAACAGCAATGGGCAAATTATAAAATTGCAGAATCGCCAAGCAAAGGAATTATGATGTGGGGTAATTTGAATAGCGCTTACAATGAGTTGTCAATGGGATATACAGGTAATATTTCGAGAATGACAAGTTCCAGCCGCGGATTTACTTCGCATCGTTTGATGGGCTATGCAGAAAGTCATGATGAGGAACGCCTAATGTATAAAAACATTCAGTATGGAAATTCGATAAATTCAGCACACAATGTAAAAACATTAGCTACAGCTTTGTCACGAATGTCAGCTATTGGAGCGGTTTCATTGTTAGTACCGGGACCAAAAATGATTTGGCATTTTGGAGATTTAGGTTGGGATTCGTCTATTTTTACTTGTAATAACGGAACCGTAAATGATGCTTCAGCAACGATTTCAGGAGATTGCAAATTAGATACAAAACCACAACCGCAATGGACAGGAAACTGGCTTGGTAATGCCGGGCGAAGCAAAATTTACAACGACTGGTCAAAAATGATCACCATGAAAATTGCTGAACCTGTATTTTCAGGAACGACAACTATGGCAAATACCAGTTCTTTATATCCGAACATTAAAATTACAAACTCAGCCCTCTCTTCAGGGCAACTTAAAGATGTATTGATTGTAGCCAATTTTAATGTTACAGCTCAAAACGTTGCTACCGGTTTTTCCTATCCGGGAACCTGGTACAATTTGATGGACAACACTACAATAAATGTAACAGATGTGAATGCTTTAATGAGTATTCCGGCAGGAGAATTCAGAATCTACGGAAACAAACAGGCCAGTCTGGCTATTGATGATTTTGAAAAAGGCAATTCGGTGAGTTTATATCCAAATCCGGTTTCAAATTACTTTACATTGAATTTTGCTGCTGTAAAAGTTGAAATTTATAACATTACAGGTCAGCTTGTAAAAAATTTTGTAACTAATGCAAATTTGGATTTTCATTACAGCGTAAGCGATTTAAAACCGGGCTTATATATTGTAAAAGCAATTAATGAGAATAATGAAGTACAAGTAATGAAGTTTATTAAGAAATAAATTTTTGGTTAGTTTAGTAATGTAAAAAGGCTGTCCGCGTATGGACAGCCTTTTGTTTTATATAGGGTTAAAGAAATTAATTCTCTTTATCATATTCTCCGGTTAAAGAAAAGTATCCAAAAACTCCCAGTCCCAAAACAATCAATGGAGTCAGAATAAACAGGATAATAATCCCAAATACTAAATCCTCCTGCTGGTCCGATAAAAATTTTGGCAGACCAAATTCAAAAACACAAAAATAGGCTGCAGCAATTGCTAATATGATCCACAGAATTCCCAGGGCTCTTTTTATAAAATTCATTTTTAAGCAGATTAAAGGTGAGAGTTTTTATTTTTATTATCGATGTAAATCATTCCAATTACAAAACAAATTGAAGCTATTACAATTGGATACCAAAGTCCGTCGAGATAAAAATCATTTTTACCGGAATTCTTGGCATGTGTTACAAAATAAGTTGAAATGGCAGGAAGCAAACCTCCAAAAATGCCGTTTCCAACATGATAAGGCAGTGACATGGACGTATATCGAATTTTAACCGGAAACATTTCGACCAAAAAGGCTGCAATTGGTCCATACACCATTGTCACAAACAAAACCTGTATAAAAACCAAGAAAATCAACGCCCATTCATCGCTCGAATTAATGATGACAGATGTAGTTATCTGAGTATCTTTTTTAGAGGCAAAAACAGTCTTCTTTTCAATTGAAACTGTTCCATCAGTAAATTCTTTTTCGGTGGTATAGACAGTATCGTTTGTTGCCGTTAATTCTGTAGTTGTTTTTGTTTTTTCAACTATTTCAGTTTTAAGAGTAGTATCTGTTGTGGTGTACATGGCCTTGTAAATAGGTCTGTACAGAAAAATAGCAAGCAGCATTCCGCCCATCATAATATATTTTCTTCCCACTTTATCACTCAGCCATCCAAATACAATAAAAAACGGGGTTCCTAATAAAAGTGCAATCCCCAGTAAAGTATCTACCTGTGAAGACTCTACATTCATTACTGTTTTCATGAAACTCATCGCATAAAATTGTCCGGTATACCAAACAACCCCCTGCCCCATCGTGGCACCAAATAAAGCAAGCAGTACAAATTTTAAATTGTAGCGGTTTCCAAAACTTTCCTTTAGCGGACTGGCACTTGTAGTTCCTTCTTTTTTTGCTTTTGCAAATTCAGGAGACTCGTCCATGTTTTTTCGAATGAGGTATGAAACACCAACCATAACGATAGAAACCCAAAACGGAACACGCCATCCCCAGATGTCAAAATCTTCAGCAGAAAGAACTGTTTTTGTCGCCAGAATTACCATTAATGAAATAAATAATCCCACTGTTGCCGTGGTCTGAATCCAGGAAGTCCAATAGCCTCTTTGTCCCTTAGGAGCATGTTCTGCGACGTATGTAGCTGCTCCACCATACTCTCCGCCTAATGCAAGTCCCTGTAATAATCGTAAAATCAATACCAATAAAGGTGCTAAAAATCCAATCGTTTCATAACTCGGAATACAGCCTATCAAAAAAGTAGAACCACCCATTAATAACAAGGTAGCCATAAAAGTATATTTACGACCAATAATATCGCCTAGTCTTCCAAAAAATAAAGCTCCAAAAGGACGAACCACAAATCCTGCGGCAAAAGTTGCTAATGTTGATAAAAATGCTGCTGTAGGATTGTCACTGGGAAAAAATTTTGTTGAAATTACAACGGCTAAACTTCCAAAAATATAGAAATCATACCATTCAATCATAGTACCCATAGAAGAGGCCGAAATTACTTTCCAAATTCCTTTGGTAGATGTATTACTCATAAACTGCAAATAATGTAATTGATAATAAACAAATAATTAAAATATTTTTTTACGAATATAAAAGATATTTATTTATTCGACTGATACTTTTTTAACAAAAGTACGTTAATTGTTTATTTTACACTTTTAGACATTGAGAAGCTTCAGGCAAATGACATAGAAAGGACTCTAACCATAAAGTTCGAAAGGTTAAAACGAAAAGGTTCGCAAAGCCATAAATAAAACTTTGCGAACCTTTCATAAATTTTGATTCAGGTAAAACCAGAGTTTGCCGAATTGCTTTAAATCAAAAAAGCCATCCACAAAAGTGGAAAGCTTTTCATTGGTCTAACTACTAAACCAAGCTACGAGTTACAAAGTCGTAGCAAACAACACAACTAATCTTAGATACCGTATTTGGGCAAAAAAGCCTTTCCGTTAAGAAAGGCTTCTCCCAATATTGCGGTCTGGACGGGACTCGAACCCGCGACCCCATGCGTGACAGGCATGTATTCTAACCAACTGAACTACCAAACCTCTGCGTTATTGCGGTTGCAAAGATAGTACAGAATTTCGTTTCTGCAAGTGTTTTGATGAAAAATTTTGAATAAAATTTCAAATTACTATCCAAAGTTTTGTTTTTCAACTAAATATGTCGTCAATATTTTTTCAAAATTATCACCAACATTGACCGAAACGTACTTAATTTGGTTCTTGGCACACGTCAAAGCCAGATTTTTAAAGTAGGCTTCTGCCCTCTTTTCGTATTCTTGTTTAACATTATCGGCATAAATAGAAACTTCTTCGCCTGATTCTAAGTCAATAAACTTTCTTGGTGTGTTATCAAAATCAAATTTCAATTCGGTTTTATTATCGACTACGTGAAACAAAACTACTTTGTGCTTGTTGTGCTTTAAATGCTGCAGCGCATTAAATAGTTTTTCATCATCTTCAGACTGAAACATATCCGTAAACAAAATAATCATCGAGCGGCGGTGCATTTTCTCGGCAATCTGATGCAGATACGTAATTGTATCAGTACTTTTTTTGACTTTTGGCTGCTCTAATAATTGTTCCAGCTTATTCAAGAGCATTCTGTGGTGACGGTCGCTTCCTTTTTCCGGAGCGTAATATTCGTAGTTATCAGAGAAAACGCTTAAACCTACGGCATCGCGCTGTTTCTTTAAAATATTCATCAAAACCGCTGAAGCCAAAACCGCAAAACCAATCTTCTTTTCATAAAAAGGCTGATTCGATTTCAGTTCCGGATAATGCATCGACGACGAATTATCGACAATAATATGACAGCGCATATTCGTTTCTTCCTCAAAACGTTTCGTGTATAAACGGTCTGTTTTAGCAAACAACTTCCAGTCGATATGTTTGGTGCTTTCACCGGCATTATACACTTTATGTTCCGAGAATTCGGCAGAAAACCCATGAAACGGACTCTTATGCATTCCGGATATAAAACCTTCCACGACCTGGTTCGCCAGCATTTCAAGGTGCTGAAAACTGGAGACTTTCTCTATTTCTGATTCGATTTTCATTCGGTTTCTTTTTTAATGTTTTGTGCCTTAAAAAGCAAATCTGTCGCCATGAATAATTTACGTTTCAGAATCGGACTAAAATTAGGGTTTTCTTTTAAGAAGCGCTGTACTTCATCAAAAGCATATTTCGACGAATACTTCCCAATGGTATTATCCAGCCAGTCTTTCGGAAAGAAAATATCTCCGGTACGTTGAATTTCTTCTGTCAAATCTAATGAAAATCTGATATATTTCTGGACACTTTCCTGACGAAGCGGATGATTTACATTCGCCAGACCAACCGAAACCCACGATTCTTTCTCCCGATTCGCATCATCTTTTAATGATTCCACAAAAGCATTTCTAACTTTTTCATCCTGAGAAAGCGAAGGCATCAGAAATTCAAATCGTTTTATTTTATCAGGATTCGTCATCGACATTTTTGCTTTCACCAAAATCTGATCGGCTTTTTCGTGTTTAAAAATCGCCAGATTCATTGCCATATTGGTATAATCGTCTTCGTTTAATTTTAAACCTGAAATCGTAATTTCTTTGCTCCAGATCTGAAATAATCTGGCTTTCGCGGAATCTGAGTAAGCAATTGAGCTAAATAATCCGAATAAAGTCTTTTTGACATTCGCAGATAAATTAGCCTGCAAACGCTCGTACAAAATAGCTGTAAACTGTTTTTGAACTTTGTCTTGCTGCTTCTCTGTCAAAAATCTCCAATAAATCATGTTCAGATTTCCTGATATAATTCGTAGTACCAATTCATTTTCTTCCGATTGAATTCCTTTCAAAAAACAATTAAAAGCCTGATCGACAGAAACACTTCCAGTCAACATATTTTCATAAAGATTACTGTATGATGATGCTCTTGCAACCTCATCTTTTAAACCCGAAATATAATTTAAATGATTCCCGTCAAGCGGAAAAACACCGTACCCAAAACCATTATAATTATAAATAACGGCAAGCGGTTTTTTAAGTCCGAAAGCATCTTTTAACTGAATGTTTTTATCCTGAATCTGAGCATTTAATACTTTTACTTCGCTTTTATAAACCAAACCAATCTGAAAAATTTGTGGCCAGATATTTTCCGAACCATCTTCTGCTTTCTGACTAATTTCAAAGTTTTTAATTTTATTGTTCTTATCCAATTCAATTTTATCAGAGAAAATAGCCCTTCCGGATTTATTGACCCAGACTTCACTCCATTTCTTCATATCCAAAGGCGTTTCATCGTCCAGAATTTCAACTAAGTTATTCCAGTCGGCATTGTCGTTGGCATATTTCTGAATGTATTTTTGGATTCCCTTCTGAAAAGGTTCTTTTCCCATCGAAGCTTCCAGTTGGCGCATCATAATTGGTGCTTTGTTGTAAATGATACTTCCGTAAAGCGAGCCGGCATCTTTTAAATTTGCCAGATGCTGTTTTATAGGATGTGTTCCCAAAGACCGGTCTTCCGCGTAAGCGCTGCCATAATGCGCCGTAAAAAACTGCAGGTTATGATTGACTTTCGGGAAAATCGGGTTCATGATTTTGTCTGCCATAAAATTGGCAAAAACCTCTTTCATCCACACATCATCAAACCATTTCATCGTTACCAGATCACCAAACCACATGTGAGAGGTTTCGTGTGCAATGAGTTTCGCACGGTTTAACTTTTCAGTATCGGTTGCGCTGTTGTCCAGAAACAAAGTCGATTCACGATACTGAATCGCACCAACATGTTCCATTCCGCCATACTGAAAAACCGGAATCGAAGCAAAATCGAGCTTCTGAAAAGGAAACTTATAATTAGTATATTTTTCTAAAAAGTCTATAGATTGTTGATGCAAATTGAAAATCGTATCCCTGCTGCTTTCTATTTTCCGGGGATCATTTTCCCGGTATAAAAAAGTCATTTCTAAACCGGTTTTTTGCGTAACACTATTGAATTTTCCGGCTACAAACGAAAACAAATACGTACTCATTTTGTCAGATTCTCCAAAAGTATAAGCTATAAAATCGCCTTTTTGGGTTTTCTCTTTTACTTCGGCACCAGCCAAAACCTTCCAGTCTTTTGGGACAATCAGACTTAATTTATAAGTCGCTTTAATATCCGGCTGGTCAAAACACGGAAACAAAGTACTCGCCCGGTCGGGAACTAATAAAGTATATAAGAAATCATCGTTTCGGTTTAAAGATAAATTTCCGGCAATGAATGAAATTGCAATCGTATTTTGTCCTGAAACCAAAGTTTCAGCCGGAATTACAATATGCCCTTTTTCATGAACAATAGCAATGGTTTTTCCGTTTGCAGCAACTGATTTTATGTTCTGGGAATTCTCTTTAAAATCTAAAATCAGCGGCTCACTCAAATCGGATAAAGTTAAACTTAAAGTGAGGCTGGAGTTGATATTTTCACTTTTCTGATTCGGAATTTCAAAAGACAATCCGTATTTAATATCTGAAATCTGGTGTTTTCGAAAAATAGCCATTTGCTCAGAAACGCCATTTTCTACAATCAGTTTTTGTTTGGATTGCGAAAAACCAATTGTTGTAATTATAAAAAAGACAAGAAAGCTATGAAGAATTTTCATTTATTTGGAGGAATATAATATTCGCTAAAATAACAAAATCGATGATTTTTCACAAACAATTACCGCAACAATATTGCATTTAAGAATAAGATTTTTATATTTGCAACTCTATTGCATTAAATAGCATAAAAAATCTCATCCAGAAGTCAGTCTTCACGAATGAAAAAGAAAATTAAATTCATAAATCTTCTAATGCCGCTTATCGTATTGTTCGCAATACTTTTTCCGGCAATCCATTCGTATGAGCACATTCTGGATCCGCATTCATCAAAAGAGAAAATAGAATTTTCGGTTTCAGAAAAGCCAGAATTCAAGGCAAAACTTCATTCGTTTCATAAATGTTCGATTTGCGATTTTAAATTCAGTGCTGTTGGTACGTTTGAATTTGGTGTTTTTACTTTTTTTAAAAGCATTCCCGTTGTAAAACACATTCTGTTTTACAACGAGCAATATTTCTTAGTTTTTAAGGGTTCGCTATTCTCACTTCGCGCCCCTCCTCTCACCCTTTAGTATTTTTTGTATTCTGATTACCGGCTAATTCGGCGCAGAACTGTGTTTCGTTTATTCAGGGATTATTAAACAGCTTTTACAGGAATTTCGTAAAAGAGAATCTTTCGCTTTTTAATCTTTTCAAATCCTAAAAACAAATTCAGTCAGCAATTTATTTTCGCAGAAAAATTAGATTTTCTGTCTAGATTCTGCATTCGTTTACAAAAAAACTTCAGTCTTTTTTATCAAAAACATTCATTTACGCCAGTTCTAAACCAAAAGGTGCTGACTTGAAGTGGCTTGTATTTAAGGTGTTTGCCGAATAATAATCGGTACGCACCGCCTTTTGTAATCCAATTAATTCTTTATAAAAATGATCAAATCAGAAAAAATGAAAACAACAAAACTAATTCTGACCTATCTCTTTGCGGCAATTGCTTTTACAAGCTGCAGCAACGACGATAACGATGCTGAACCCGAAAAAGCAATTCCCACAATTGACAAAATCGAATTGGGTCTTGGCAACAATGAAACCGGAACTATTGGTGAGGATTTTCATTTTAATGCAGAAGTAACAGCGGGCGACAAAATCGAAAATGTACAGGTAAAAATTGCGCAAAGAGCTACCGAAACGTATTCCAAAGTCTGGTCGCATGAAATTACATGGACACAATATGCCGATGCCAAAAACGCAACCGTTCACAAACATTTTGATATCCCGGAAGATGCGGCAGAAGGGAAATACGATTTCATCATTATCGTAAATGATAAAAACGGAACAAAACTGGAAATCAAGAAAAACTTAACGATTTACAAACCCGAAAACCTGCCTGTAAAACCGGTGGCTTCGGTATTGACGGTTTTTCTGAACGACAATTTTCTGTACAGAAAAGGCAAGTTTTCTGATCCTGAAGCTAAATTCAAAAACAACGACATTTTCAGTTCGCAGGTAACGCTTCAAGGCGTAAAAGGAGACGGAATTATGTACCTGCTTTTAATCAACAAAAATGCAAAACACAGCCCGGAAAGTGTGGATCAGATTGACTTTAAAAAAGTGATAGTGTATGATGTTTTTGAACATAAAAACAAGACAGAAACCGGCGAATTTTCAAATATTCCGTGGAATGGAACCGAATTTACCAGAGACACTCCAACCCTGAAAATTGGTGTTGCAAAAGATAATCATGTCCCTGTTCAGCAAGACTTAATTGCTAATAAATCATGGGCAACAGGCAATTATACTTTTCTGGTTTTGTATAAAAATACAACCTACAATATCAATTTTTCACAGTCTGTTGAGCTTCCTTTTGCCCTTTAATTAAATCATAAAATATGAAAAAGATAAAATTTATGGCAGGCGTTTTAATGTTTGCATTTATAATCTCCTGCTCCAGCGATAATAAAGAAATTGATACTGAATATCCTGTAATTAACATTTCAGCAGCAGATGCTTTTCCTGTTCAGTGCAGTACAATCGGGCGCGGTCAGACCGTCACTTTTAAAGCCGTTTTTAATGATAATGCCGCGCTTGGTTCGTATAGCCTTGATATTCATCACAATTTTGATCATCACACGCACAGTACAGAAGTCGAAAGCTGTGAAATGGATGCCGTAAAAAAACCTGTAAAACCGATGCTTTTCATCAACAATTACACTATTCCGGATGGTGTAAAAAGCTATGAAGCTACGGCACAAATCACGATTCCTGCAGATGTTGATCCCGGAGATTATCATTTTATGATTCGCCTTACAGATAAAGAAGGCTGGCAGACGCTGAAAGGTTTAAGTATTAAAATTTTATAAATCGGATTTAATGAAGAATGCCAAATCCATTTATTGGAAAAATTGTTTTTTACTCATCGGCTTATTATTTTCAGCTGAAGTTGTTTCTCAAAAGAAGCCTTCACAAAAAAAAACTGAAATCAAAGAACTGAACGAAGTTTTAGTCAGTGGAAATGCAGCCGAAAAACGCAAAAAAGAAGAATCGCTGAATGTAGAAACAGTGAACAATAGTTTCATTCAGCGGAATCTTGGCGGAAGCCTGATGCAGTCTTTGCAGCGATTACCGGGAATCAAAACAATTTTGATTGGTTCGGGAGGTTCAAAACCGCTGATTCGGGGTTTGAGTTTCAATCAGGTGATTGTAGTCGAAAACGGTCTGAAACATGAAGGCCAGCAATGGGGCGCCGATCATGGTCTGGAAATCGATCAATATGCGGTAAATCGTGTTGAAATCATAAAAGGACCTTCTTCATTTATCTACGGATCTGATGCTGTGGGCGGGGCGGTGAATATTAAACCGCTTCCTCTTCCGTCCCAAAATAGTTTTGGCGGAAGCGTTGATCTTGTCGGAAAAAGCAATAATGCGCAGTTTGGAAGTTCTTTTAATTTATTTGGAAGAAATGAAAACTGGTTCTTCGATTCACGCGTCACAACAATGGATTATGGCGATTATCGGGTTCCGACTGATAAGGTTCACGTGTACAGCTATTCGGTTCCGCTGTACAAAAATCATCTGCGCAATACGGCCGGTCGGGAACTTGATTTGCATTTGAGCACGGGCTATTCGGGAGAAAATTTAAAGTCGGTTTTTTATTTCAGCAACGTTCACACCAAAAGCGGATTTTTCGCTAATGCGCACGGACTCGAACCAAGAAATGTCGATCTGGATTTACACGACAAATCGAGTCGTGATATTCTGATGCCATATCAACAGGTGAATCATTTAAAAGTGAGTAATACGACTTCTTTTAATTTGAAAAATCATGCTTTTGAAACGCAGATTGGTTTTCAGAAAAACTTTAGAAGAGAATGGAGTCATTACGTCAATCACGGCTATATGCCTGCAATTTATCCTGAAAACATGTACGCGCCTGAAAGTTTGGAACGCCAATATGATAAAGATGTCTGGTCGTTTTCTGCTAAAGATGAATTTACTGTTAACCGCCATCAAATCACAATCGGAACAAATTTAGCTGCACAGGAAAATGCGATTGGCGGTTGGAGTTTTTTGATTCCGGCTTTCACGCAATTCAACGCCGGTTTGTTTGCTTATGATAAAATTGAACTGAATGACCAATGGTTGCTGCACGGCGCCGTTCGTTATGATTACGGAAAAATCAACATGAAATCGTATTACGACTGGTTTGAAAGTCCGGTTTCAGAAAACAATCAGACGCAAATGGAGTATTTGCAGCGTTCTGAAGATCTGACCAAAACCTTTAACAGTTTTACCTGGTCGACGGGAGTCAATTACAATCCCGGAAATCTTTCGCTTAAAGCGAATTTAGGCTCGGGTTTTAGAATGCCCATTGCCAAAGAACTGGCTTCAAACGGCGTCAATTATCATTATTTCCGATTCGAAAAAGGAAATCCGAATCTGGATGCCGAACGTTCGTATCAATTGGATTTGGGAATGGAATGGCAGCAGCAAAACTGGTCTTTTCAACTGACGCCTTTTGTCAATTATTTCCCGAATTTCATTTATCTGAATCCAACTTCATCGCACGATATTTATTACGGAGCAGGAAATCAGGTTTTTGAATACGAACAAAGCAAGGTCTTTCGTTACGGTGCCGAATTGCAGACGCGATATTATTTCATCAAATCTTTAAGTGTCGAAATTGCTGCCGAATATTTGTATTCCGAACAAAAATCTGGAAACAAAAAAGGATATACGCTTCCGTTTTCGCCGCCGCCTTCTGTTTTGTTCGGACTGAATTATGAACCTCAGATTGGTTTTCTAAAAGACGCTTATTTCTCTGTTGATTACCGCATTACAGGAAAACAGGACAATATTGTTCCGCCGGAAAAGAAAACAGCCGAAAGTCATGTTTTTAATCTTGCTTTTGGAACCAAAGTTAAAACCGGGAAACAGGACATCAGTCTTAGCTTTCAGGTCCAGAATTTATTGAATACAAAATACTTAAACCACACGAGTTTTTACCGCCTTATTGAACTTCCGGAAGCCGGCCGGAATATTATTGTATCGTTGAGAATTCCGTTTTCAGTCTCACGATAAATCCGGCACATCAAAATTGAATTATTTATACATTTAAAACCATTATTACAATGAAAAACAATTTTTACAGACTGCTTTTTTTATTCGCATTGTCCATTTTTGCCGTTTCGTGCAGCAACGACGATGACAATCATGACGACCATGATCACGACGACACTTCAGAAGAACACACTTATATCAGAATTTTACTTTCGGATGAAAAAACGACTGCCCTGACGCTTTTTGATCCGCATGAAGATAAAATCAGTTCTTTTACGGCAAAATTTCCTAAATCGTCTTTGTACACTACAGAATCCGGGCGTTTTGCGGGAATTATTCACAGAGATAATAATTTCACAGAAACATTTGACAGCGGACTCGAAATGCACGGTGATCACGTGGATATTGATGACGTTCCAAAATTTGGTCTTTTGGCCGGAAGTTCATCAAAACCAACCCATTTTAAAAGTAAAATTGGCGAAATCCTGACTTTTAACGACGGCGACGGAACTCTTTCCGTTGGTAAAGAAGCAGATGTAAATAAAACCGGAGCAACATTTAAGAACATAAATGCAGGATTACTGGCGCATCATGGTGCAATGGCAACTTTTGCAAATGGAACTTACGCTATTACCGAAAAAGACAATTCGGTTACAGGATCACTTCCTGAAAAAGTAAAAGTCATTGACAACACCGGAAAAACTCTTTTTGCCGCTAAACTTGCTACAAAAGGAATCCATGGAAATGCTTCAGACGGGGTTTACGCTGTTTTTGGTTCAGCGAGCGGCGTTCTGGTTGTAGAAAGCAACGGAAACCAGAAATTAATCGCACTTCCTGAAGATTTTGGAACGGCTTGGTTTGGAAGTATTTTAGAAACTGCTTCTTCTGGAAAATTCATTGGTTATACAGCTGCAAAAGGAGCTTATTTAATTGATGTGGTCAACAGCACCATCAAACCTATTATTCAGAACACAGGCATTATGCAATGCAAAACCAGTTATGATCGCAAGAAATTAGCCGTTCTTTTATTTTCGGGAGAATTAAAACTTTATAATATCAACAGTCTTCAGTTAGAAAAAGAAACTAAAGCGACTGCTGAAACAGCGACCGATGCAACTTTAAAACCTCAAATGGCGGTTACAGAACGATTTGCTTATATTACTTCGCCAACAACCGGAGAATTATTGCAATTGAATCTTGCTACGCTGGCCATCAAAAAAACAAAGGTTTCAGCTACGCCTTATATGATTACGGTTATTGGTCATGAAAACAGCGAAAGCCACAGCCACTAATTATCTTACGAATAGTAATTAAAAAAATCGGAACTCTATTTTTTACAGAGTTCCGATTTTTATATTTTACAGCTTTTTATACTCATAAGTACTTATCAAACCCGATTGCGTTTTCTTTTTTGGATATCCGCCTTCATTAAACTCATACACTATCTCAGCAGTTGTCGGAGCGTCTGAATTATATGTTTCTATATCTTTTATGGGATTATTTTTTGATGAATTCGGAAACCTGTATTCTGAGGGCAGGGAAATTTCAGGATTCGGTTTAGTATCATACGTATAAGAATGCGAATAAAAGAACAATCCATCAGGCGTATTCGAATCTATTTTGTTATAAAAAGTGCTTTTTGTTACGTTTCCTTTTTTGTCATACTCAAAAACAGTCCTGCTATTGGGCAATGTACTTCCTTTCATCATTAATTTTTGAGTAACTGTATTCCCATTATATTCAAAAATAAGGCTTTGTTTGTGATCGTATATTGCCGGAGTCGCCGTAGAATTCTGAGCATACTTTTTCTCTGTCAGCCTTCCCTGAGTATCATAACTATAAGTAATTCTGGTGTATGATGGTGTTGAAAATAAAGCTGAAACGATTTTGAGCTCTTCCTGAATTTTGCCATTAGAATCGTATGTCAAAGTACTATTGAAACTTGATGTAAAGGAACCGTCTGTGCCATCAATCGTGATCAATTTATTCGCATTATTATATGTGTATGTATTAAATGAAGCAACGCTTGAAGATTTTGTCAGCAAATAAGCCGGAGTAACTTCTTCTGGCGGATCATTATCATTATCACTGCTGCAGGAGATTGCGAATACTGTCAAAAGCAAAAGAATCAGTTTGTTTATTTTTGTTTTCATAATTTAAATATCGGGTTTGTTATATATCTACTCTAAGAATTCATACTGAATGATGTAAAAAAGAAAAAGGTTTAAGATTCGCTAAACCTTTTTCAACTCACTAATTCAAACTCATTCCAAAATTATTCTGTCTGCTGAAAATCGAAACTTAAATCTCCCGCATTGTAACTTGATGAAAAAGTTGTTGGAAAAGTCTGATCCTTACCAGAAAACCATCTGTATTCATTTATTGTGATATTTCCGGCTACAATTGGATATACAACGTTCGAATTGTCGGCTTTGTTCTTTTTGTACCAGTCATTTGAATTCATCGTAATCAGATATTTTTTATCTTTCTCCAAAGCCAGTTCGCTGATCTCTTTTTTAACTTCAGTATCCGCTTTTTCTACATTCAAAGTTTCTGTCTTTAATACTGTTTTTGTTGTATAATCCCAGATGGTTACACGTATAGAAGGATTTGCAGCCGGAAGTTTTAGCGTAATAGCTTTTATTTTTCCTTTTACTGTTGGGGTAAAAGCTAATCCAAACTCGTAATCGCCAGAGTTAACGAAATTGCTTACTGTAGTGAAACCTGTTTTAGTGTAATATTCCGCAAGCGGATTTTCTGTCTTAAATTTTGGTGTATTGTCGTCATCACTGCTGCATGACGCCGCAAGTACTGAAATTAGAATTGCAAAAAGGTTTTTAAAAGTTTTCATAATAGTATTTTTTGATTAGTATTTGATGTTATGGTTGAATGTTGAAATGCGAACAAACTTCTTCGTAACTCATTGTAGAATAATCCGGTTTTGCCTTCTTAGATGTCGATGCAGCAACACCACCCGGAATCAAAACATAACGCCATTTTAAAGTGGTCGGAAGCCCTACAGTAGTGCCATCATTAGCATGTTTAAACCTGAATAATTTGATGGTATTAAGGCTTGCAATAGCAGTAATTGTATTGGCAAATCCTCCAGCTGTAGAAGTATAAGGAAGTGTATAAGTATTTGTCGCTGATCCAAAAGACATATATACCAATATGGTTCCTTTTTCCATGATGTCTGCCGTTAATTTTGGTACAGCAATAGAGGTAGATAATCCTGACGTTCCGTCTATGGTTTCCGGTGTTCCTGCAGGGGCACTAATCCAGGCACTGTATATAACATTTGCGGTTCCTGCAGGGCCTTCTGCTCCGTCAGTTCCATCGTCTGCGCTGCATGAAATTGTAATAACTGCTATTACTAAAATTGCAAAAAGGGTTTTAAAAGTTTTCATAATAATTCTAGTCTTAAAAAATTGGTCAAATGGTTCTTATTTAATTCAATAACATTTATTTTTGTAAAGATCAAAAGTTCAAAACAGGGGATTATTTTTTGCTTATGCTGAATTACAAGACAAATTTGCGTCAATAAAATCCTGATAAAAACAGCCAATAGACGAACAACATTTTAAATAGACAGACGACACCAAACAGCCCGGAATAATGAAGAAATACTCCTGTATTATCGTTGATGATGATGAAATTGACAGACTGACGGCACTCTCTTTTGCCAAAAAATTTCCGGTTCTGGATATTGTAGGTATTTTCGAATCTGCCGAAGACGCACTGCCGTTTATACAAAAACAAAAAGTCGATATTTTATTTTTGGATATTGATATGCCCGATTTAAACGGAATTGATTTCAGAAAAAAAGCTTTAGAAATACCAGTTTGTATTTTTATCACCGCGCATCCGGAACATGCGGTCGAAAGTTTTCAGATAGAAACCTTAGATTTTATCGTAAAGCCATTAAAACTGGATCGTTTTACACAAACCATGAACCGTATTGAAGAATTTATGGAAATCAAACTCAAAGCTTCTCTTTTTGAAGCCAGCATTGGAGGCGACACCATCTATATCAAAGAAGGACATGAACAGACCAAAGTAAAACTGCATGAAATTCTATATCTCGAAGCTTTAAAAGATTATACCTTAGTTGTTACCGAAAGAAAAAGACATTGTGTTTTGTCGAGTATCGGAAATTTATTAAAAGAAAGTCACTTTCAGTCCTTTATAAGAATTCACAGAAGTTTTGCTGTTCAGAAACAATTTATCCAGAAAATGAATTCGACTGAAATTATTTTAAACAATAATATCGCCATTCCGGTTGGCAGAAGCTACAAAGACAACTTAAACCTGATCTAGATGAAGAAAGCCGGTTTTTTGATTTTGTTTTTTATTACTATTTCTCTTTTTGGACAACAGGAACCGAATTTGACAAAATATAAAACAACCATTCAAAAACTGGATGCCTTACTTACCTATACCCAATCACTTTTAGACAAAGAAGAATATTCGAGACTTATCATCGCTTCACAAAAAGGAATTGCACTTTCAAAAAACCATTACAAATATTTAAGTACATTTTACCTGCGGCAGGGAATTGCTTATGAATTTAGCAATAATCAATACAAAAAAGCATTAGTTAACTATGAAAATTCATGGAAATACGCTCACAAAGTCCGTCATATAGAAAACCAAACTTCTTCTTTGATGCGGCTCAACTATATCTATTATTCTCTAAATGAAACCCAAAAAGGAAAAGAATTAATTGAAACCATCAAAAAAGTACTTGATACGACCAAAAGTAACTATGTACATGCGGTGCTTTACGGGAGTCTCGGCGAGTATTATCTGAATACTTCTGAATATGAAAATTTTATTGGATATCAGTTAAAAGCCATAAACTACAAAAAACGGCTTGATAAAAGTGAAGCAAATACAGAGAATATTGGTGTGTCCTATTGCCAAATTGCAAGTGCATATGTCAAAATGAAACAATTTGACAAAGCTATTGAGTATTTAAACGAATCAAAACCTTACATTAAAACATCTCCCTACGTAAGTGCTTTTTCATGCAATTATTTATTACAGTGTTACGCTGCCAAAAAACAGCCGGACAGCATTAAAAAATATTATAACTTAATCTACACTTTCCCGACAGCAAAAGATTCACTGTTTCTTAATTTAAGTTTTGCAAATCAAAGCATGTCTAAATATCATGCCGATGAAGGACAAATTCACAAGGCTTATTATTATGCCAAAAAAGCTGTTTTATTTGGACAAAAGTCAACGGATGAAGAAATTCTTATGGAAGCCAACACCATTATGGGCAGGGTTTTATATGAGAAGGGAGATTACAAAAATGCCATCAGGACACTTAAAGAAGCATCAAAAAATGCATTAAATTACGACAAGGAATTCTTTGTTATTATCAATCAGAAACTATCTCAAAGCTATGCTGCTCTAGGGCTTTGGAAAGATGCTTTTTATTATAAGGAAATCTACTCCAGATACAATGACGAGATGATGCAGGAGTCGGCTAAACAAAGTATTGCCAATGCCGAAGCACGATATCAGAATAAAACCAAACAGCAGAAAATTAAAAACCTTTCTGCAGAAAATACCATTAAAAATATTCAGATTAACGATGCCAGAAAACAGCACTTCTATTTGATTTCGGGACTTGTGTTGGTTTTTATAATCGGATTATTATTGTTCAGACAAAACCAAAACCGAAAAAAAACCAACAAAAAACTACAGCTCCTGAATCAGGAACTCGATGAAGCCAATAAAATCAAAGCGCGATTCTTCGGAATTCTGAATCATGATTTAAGAAGCCCGATTTCAAATCTGATTCATTTTTTACACCTTCAAAAAGAAAATCCGGAACTGATTGACGAAGAAACCGCTTTGCGAATGCAGGCCAAAATAATTTCAGGAGCAGAAAATTTATTGTCTTCGATGGAAGATATTCTGCTTTGGAGCAAAGGGCAGATGGAAAATTTCAAACCGCATTTTAAAAAAATTCCAGCAGAAGATATATTTGAAGATACTAAAAAGCATTTTTCAGCTATAGAAAATATCGAAATATCATTTGAAAATCCGGAAAGCATCATTTTAAATACAGATGAAAATTATCTCAAAACCATTATCAGAAACCTGACCGGAAATGCCGTAAAAGCACTTGACAAAACCGAGAATCCGAAAATAATCTGGAAAGCCTGGCAGGAAAACAATCAAACTTACCTTGCGATAACAGACAACGGCCCTGGAGAAAGTCTGGAAAAATTCAAAGCTCTTTATGATGATTCACAGGTTATCGGGATCAAATCCGGTTTAGGACTGCATTTAATCCGTGATCTGGCTACAGCGATTAACTGCAAAATTGAAGTCAGTTCAAAACCTGATTTCGGAACTACTTTTACGATTTTATTTAACACATAGTTTTTGATGATCGGTTTTCGTCAGTTCGAGTGATTCCGATTTTTCATCGGGATTATATCGAGAACAGAAAAATGATCGTTAAAAACCGTTCTCGATACACGTCACTTCGAGTACGGAGTGTATCGAGAAGTTTTGTTCCGTTCACTCCACAAAAAACACTCGAACTGACGTTTTTAATAATCACGCACAACGGGTTACAAATAATCTGTGTGCATCTGCTCAAATCTTTTTAAAATCTGCGTGAAACAAAATCATTTGATTCTTAAAACTTTTTCCCAATAAAAAAGGTCTGACTTTCGCCAAACCTTTTTTATATAAATCATAATCTACGATTACAACAAAGCGTCTAAGCTATCAGCGTAAGTTTGTTTAGGAGCTACTCCTACTTGTTTTCCTACCACTTCACCGTTATGGAAAACCAAAACAGTTGGTATGTTACGCACGCCGTATTTTGCAGCAAATTCCTGATTAGCGTCAACATCAACTTTTCCAACAACTACTTTACCTTCGTATTCGCTGCTTAATTCGTCAATGATTGGACCAACCATTCTACAAGGACCGCACCATGCTGCCCAAAAATCTACCATTACCGGTTTATCTGATTTCAAAACTACTTCATCAAAAGTAGCATCTGTGATTGCTAATGCCATAATAATTATTTTTAAGATTATCCCTTCAACAAGTTCAGGGAAACAATTTTTTAATAAGTTTTAAACTTGAGTACAAATTTAGAAATTTTAAATCAATCAAACGTTATTCGAAAATTAGTTTTGATTATAAATGCATTGTCATAAATTATATTCATACTAAAGTTACTGTTAAGTTACACATTAATAAATTGCAAATCAAAACATTAACAAAACATTGATTTTTACCTTATCTTTAATATAAGTATAACTCATTTCCATGACAGCCATTTTACTCCATATAAAGAATTTTTTGCAATCAAATCGTTTTAAAAAATACGCCAAACGTTTTGGCTTTTTTATTTTAGGATGTATTGCGGTCATTGTAATGGCTTCCGGAGCCTTATCCTTTTATTTCAACCGGAACAAAACTGAAATCATAGCCAGAATCAACACAAAAATAAATGAAAACATCAACGGAAAATTTCATGTGGGTGATTTTCAGTATAAATTTTTAACCGGTTTCCCGAATTTTACGCTGGCGTTGAAAGACGTCGAGCTAAAAGACAATCAATGGAATACCCACAAACATACTTTACTAAAAGCCAACGAAATTGAAGTCCGCTTAAACATCTGGAGTCTGCTGCAAAGCGAAATCAACATTCACAAAATCCTGATCAATGAAGCTCAGATTTATGTGTACAAAGCCAAAAATGGCTACTCGAACGCCAATATTTTTAAACCCAAAAAGAAAAAATTATCTGAAACATTATCTGAAACCGAAACCACTGTTGATCAGATTGATCTCAATGAAGTGCATTTTATAGTAGACAATCGCATCGGACATAAATTATTTGATTTTGATATTGCCAGTTTAAAATCGAAAGTAAAATACGATGACAAAAACTGGCAGACCAATGTATTCCTGAAAACCAACATCAAAAGTCTGGCTTTTAATACCGTTCACGGGAGTTTCGCCAAAGAAAAAATACTCGAAGGTACTTTTGCTGTTTCTTATGGGGCCGAAAAAGATAAAATAGACGTCAAAACCGAGAATCTAAAAATAGGAAAAGATGCTTTTGATATTGTTGCTTTTTTCAATCTTGCCAAAGGAAATGCCCTTTTCGGCATCAATATCAGCACCTCTATTTTATGGCAAAATGCCTCCAATTTGCTTTCGGCAAACATCAGTTCTAAGCTCGATCGTTTTAATTTGAAAAACGAAATTGATGTGAACTGCGACATCAAAGGCGATTTTAATGCGGAAGGCGACCCTCGAATTGTCGTTCAGGCCGAAGTTCACAATAACGAACTCACCATTCCCGACGGATTGATTACCGATTGCAGTTTTAAAGGCATTTTTACCAATAATTTCAAGCCAAAAGCAGGTTTTACCGATGCCAATTCAGCGATTATTTTGACGCGCTTTTCGGGGAAATACAAAAATGTTCCGCTCAAAATTCCGCAATTATCGATTAACAATCTGGATAAGCCAATTGCAACCGGAATCGTAAATTCTGACTTCGATATCCAAAACCTCAACGAAGAAAACACCGAAAAATGGATTAATTTTACCGATGGACACGCCACAGCCAACCTAAAATTTCAGTTTGACATTGTCGATTTGTACATTACCAAACCCCGTTTTATTGGCAATGTAAACGTTCAGAATGCTTCTTTTCTTTTTATTCCGAAAAACGTTAACGCCGAAAAAATCAATGTTGAGCTCGAATTCACTCAGGAAGCACTGCTGATTAAAAAAATCGCCTACAAACACCAAAAAAACACGATTTTCATTGAAGGCCGAATCGACAATTTCCTGAATTTGTATTATGACGCCCCCGAAAAAATGGTCGTCAACTGGGACATTTATTGCCCGAGCCTCGACATCAGACAATTTCTTTGTATTTTGGCCTCTTCACAAAAAAAGAAAACCACCTCCAAAAAACCTTCTGTATCGAATCAGCTGCGGACTGCAATCGAAAAATGTATCGTTGACATCAGCATCAAAGCCGATAAAATCATCTATAACAAACTGACCGCAACCAACACCAAAGCCCAGATTCAGATGATCGATTCACGGCTGGTCATCAAAAACGGCTCGCTGCAGACGTGTGGCGGAAGCATCAGTTTTAGCACCACCGTCTCTCCAAAAGGCAAAAACTTCAATTTCGTTTCCAACGCACAGGTAAATCAGGTTGACATTGCCAGCTTTTTAAAGTCGTTCAGCAACTTCGGTATCACATCGTTTTCTCCAGATAATATGCGCGGAAAACTCAGCAGCAGCGCCAATCTAACCGGTTTGATCAACAGCAGCGGCGAACTCATCCGGAATTCGGCATACGGAAACCTTACCTTCAGTGTCAGTCAGGGCGCTTTACTTAACTTCGAGCCTATTATGAAAGTGGGTAAGTTTGCTTTTCCGTTTCGCGATGTCGAGAACATTACGTTCAGCGATTTATCCGGCAATTTCAAACTTCGCGGCGAGCAGGTCGATGTCAATGCCCTCACCATCAGTTCCAGCGTACTCAACATGGATGCCACGGGCGTTTATTCCTTTGGCCGGGGTACCAATCTGGCCATGACCGTCCCACTCCGAAACTCAAAAGACGATGCCAAACTCGCCACTCAGGCCGAACGCGACGCCGTTCGCCAACGCGGAATCGTACTGCATTTACTCGCCGTAGATGTCGATGGCAAGATGAAAATTAAATGGGGGAAGAAGGATAAGAATAATTAGGAGCAGCTTCCTGCTCTCCGCTGTATCTTTTGTCCCGAACCCCGGCACAAAAGGATGACACTTCGATCAGGGCTAGGGGTTTTGTTTTCATAAGAATTTTTAGAAATAGTATTTAACGTCAATCAGGAAAATGATTGGCGTTTTTTTATCATATGTGCCTTTTATGCCGTTGCACGAAATTTAACATTCGAATAGTTTTGTTTACTTCAATATTTAACGTTTAAAACTATTTTCTAATGAGGACAATTGTAGGCGGGTCAATTATCATTTCAAAACTACATTTGAATCAATCTAGATTTAAAATATTTTTTAGAATAATATCAAAATCCATAATCAAAAAATGAAATATTTAGTAAAGATAATTTTCGGTAAAGAGCAAATAACGAAGTATCATAACAATGAGGCTCTAACAGATTATGAAAAAATAATCAACGTAAAAAAATACACTTTTGAAAGTCAATTGGAAAGAAATTCTTTTTACAAAGGAATCGGAGAAGCAATAAGTTGGCTAGAGTTTCTAGTAATTAATGAATTCGAAGAAAACGATCATGAAGAAGACAAAGAAAGCGAAGATAAATTTGATTATTGGTCATTCATTTATAGATATTACCCAAAATTCCATCAATGCGATAACGTTTTGTTAAGTGTTTTATTAACTCGAAAACTTAATGGTGAAGAAATTAGCGAAAGTGGTGAAGAATACATTAAACATATGGATATTAGATATGAATTATTTGCAATAAATAAAGAATTACTTTGTAAAGCTTTTGAAAATTACTTTAATATAATGTATCCTGAAAAACCATAACATCTAAAAACAATAAGAATAGTTAATGTGATTATATTTTATTAATATTAGGCTTCGTTAATAATTATTCATCACTCTATAAAATGACTAAAATCATAAACGTCACATGTGCAATTATCTTGAAAGATAAAAAAATCTTAGTTACACAACGCAGTGAAAAAATGAAGTTACCCTTAAAATGGGAGTTTCCTGGAGGTAAAATTGAAGAAAATGAAAATGAAATAGAATGTATTAAAAGAGAAATTAAAGAAGAAATAAATATTGAAATTGATGTTTTTAGAAGACTTTCAAATAGTATTTATGATTACGGTACTTTTAAAATAAATTTAATTCCTTTTTTGGCTAATTATATCTCAGGTGAGATTATTTTAGCAGAACATAATTGTTTTAAGTTGTTAGAAAGATCAGAATTATTAAATTTAGATTGGGCAGAAGCGGATTTGCCAATCGTTGAAGAATTTTTAAAAGTTGGAATATGAATCAAGGACTCTATGAAGAATTAGTGACAAAACTAATCAATTACAAAATAAATGAACTTGATAAAGATACATTTCAGGTAAAAAAAACTACAATAGACAAAGCAGAAGCATCTCAATTGCTATCTCAACATATCGGTAAAACTATTAAACATGCTTTCACCTTAATTAAAGGGGAAGATGCGATTGAAACACAAATTGAAATTTCAAATAAAATTATTTTATTTCTAAAAGAAGAACTTAAAAAGGAAGAGTTTGATGATGATTTAATTGAAACAGAAGGAAAAATTTTAAAAGCTATTTTTACAAAAGTTGATGCTCATTTTACTGATTTAGATTTACATTTAAAAGAAATTACACCTTATACTAGATTAATTCACAGTGAACTTTTTACTGGTGGAAATTCGGGGACAACTTTAGAAAGTGAATTACGAAAAGAAATATTGTCATCAGATAGAATCGATTTATTGGTTTCTTTTATTAAGTGGAAGGGAATTCGAATTCTCGAACGTGAGCTCCGAGAATTTACAGAAAGAGGTGGAAAACTTAGAATAATTACAACAACGTATATTGGCGCAACAGATTCAAAAGCAGTTGAGTTTTTGGCTTCTTTGGAAAATACAGAGGTAAAAGTTTCTTATAATGTAGGTAATGAAAGATTACATGCAAAAGCTTATTTATTCGAAAGAAACACAGGCTTTCATACTGCATATATTGGTTCATCTAACTTTTCTCGTTCTGCCTTGACTGACGGGTTGGAATGGAATTTAAAAGTTACAACTAAAGAGGTTGGACATATTATTGATAAATTTAAAAAAACATTTGAAACTTATTGGCAAAATGCGGACTTTGAATTATATGACAAAACCATACATTCTGATAAATTAGTTGATGCTCTTAAACAGGGTAAATTTTCTAAAGAATATACTTTTACAACATCCTTTTTTGATATTAAACCTTTTCCATATCAAAATGAAATTCTAGAAAAATTAGAAGTTGAAAGAACAGTACATAATAGATATAGAAATCTTTTAGTTGCAGCTACTGGAACAGGAAAAACTGTGATTTCTGCATTTGATTACAAAACTTTTAGAAGCAATAATAAATCATCTAAACTGCTTTTTGTTGCGCATAGAAAGGAAATTCTGCAACAAGCGAAAGCAACTTTTCAAGGTGTTTTAAAAGACAATAATTTTGGAGATTTATGGGTTGATGGAATTGAGCCAAAATCTAATGAATATCTTTTTGTTTCAGTCCAAACTTTAAATAGTAGATTGAAAGAATTAAAACTTTCACCCGATTATTATGACTTCATCATTTTAGATGAAGCCCATCATGGTCCGGCTTCAAGCTATAGACCTTTTCTAAATTATTTTAAGCCTAAAATTTTATTAGGTTTAACAGCAACTCCAGAAAGAATGGATAATGAAAATATTCTTGAGGATTTCTGTAATCGTATTGCGGCTGAAATTAGACTTCCTGAAGCATTAAATAAAAAATTATTATGTCCTTTTCAATATTTTGGAATAACTGACAGCATTGATTTAACCAATGCCAAATGGGAAAAAGGAAAATACTTAGCAAGTGAATTGACAAGTTTATATACTAAAAATGATGTTCGTGTAAGTGAGATAATTTCTAATCTTGATAAATATACAAATGATATAAGCGATGTTAGAGCTATCGGTTTTTGTGTAACAGTTGAGCACGCTATTTTTATGGCTGAAAAATTTAACTTAGCTGGTTTAAAATCAGAATGGTTGACAAGTAAAAATTCAAATGAAAGAGATCGGATCAGAGAACAATTCAAGAAAAAAGAATTCAATTATTTGTTTGTAGTAGATATTTTTAACGAAGGTGTTGATATCCCCGAAATTGATACAGTTTTGTTTTTACGACCAACAGAAAGTTTAACGGTTTTTCTTCAGCAATTAGGACGTGGGTTACGTTTAGCTGAAGGGAAAGATTGTTTAACTGTTTTAGATTTTGTTGGAAATGCAAGACCTGAATACGATTTTGAAAATAAATTTAGAGCATTAATAGGTAAAACAACAACATCAATTCAAAAGGAAATAGAAGATGATTTTCCACATTTACCATTAGGTTGTTCAATTGTTTTAGAGAAAAAAGCTAAAGAAACAATTCTTGAAAATATTAAAAAAGCTACATCATTAAATGTAAATCAATTGACAAGTAAAATCATGAATTTTCAACATCAAACCGATTTGCCTTTAACTTTAAATAATTTTATTGAATTCTATCATATTCCTATTGAATCAATTTACAAAAAATATAGCTGGTCAAGATTATGTCAACGAGCAGGAATAATTGATGATTTTGAAAGTATAAATGAAAAACAAATTTACTCTGCAATAAGCAATAAATGGCTTTCTACGAACTCAACAAGTTATTTTAATTTTATTCTTAAAATAGCAAAATTAAACTTCAATATAAACATTGGGGAATTTAATGAGAATGAAAAAGCGATGTTACTAATGCTACATTATGACATTTGGCAAAATGCGGGTGGTTATAATTCTTTAGAAGAAAGTATTAGAGCCATCGGAAAAAATAAACTTTTGGTTGATGAAATTATTGAGGTATTAGAAATATTAATTGATAAAGTTGATTTTAAAGAAATAGAAATTCAATTACCTTATAATCAACCTTTAAAATTGCACGCTAGATATACAAGAGATCAAATTTTAGTTGCATTTGGATTAAGTACTTTTGAGAGAAAGTCACCAAGTCGGGAAGGTGTTGCAGAAAATGTAGATTTAAACACCGAATTACTGTTTATCAACTTAATAAAATCTGAAGAAAATTTTTCTCCAACCACAATGTATGATGATTATGCAATTAGTGAAACTTTATTTCACTGGCAAAGTCAAAATTCATCAAGACCTGATATCGGTAAAGGATTATCATATATTAAACATCAGGAAAATGACAAAAAGATTTTACTTTTCATCAGAGAAAAAGCAAAAGATGAAAAGGGAAATACAATGGGTTATGTTTTTATTGGAGAAGCAAATTTTAAAGAAAATGAAGGAGAAAAACCTATGAATATTAAATGGGAATTAAATGAGCCTATTCCAAATTATCTTTGGAAAGAATCTGCAAAAATGTCAATAGGCTAATTTTAAAAATCCCCAAAAATTTTTCATAATCTTTCCTTAACTCACTTGCCTTTTCATCTAAAAAAAGATAAGTTTGAGAAACAATCATTAAATACAAATCATTATGAAAATTCAAATCAATACCGACAAAAACATAGAAGGACATCAAAGATTAGAAAACTATTTTTCTGAAGAATTAGAAAAAGGTTTAGCACGCTTTGAAGATAAAATCACCCGTATCGAAGTACACTTTGGAGATGAAAACGGAGAGAAATTCAGCTTAAACGATAAAAAATGCGTTCTTGAAGTCCGCATTGCAAATTTACAGCCAATCACTGTAACTGAACACGCCGAAACTCTGGAAAAAGCCTTTAGTGGTGCTTTGGCAAAAGCCAAAAAATCATTAACTACAACTTTCGAAAAACTGAAAGCACATTAAAATATAGAATTCCCGTTTTTTTTTAAACCATATAAGTAATATAAGTTCAGACAAGCTTTTTAAAAGTGCTTAAACTAAAATGAACTTACATAACTTATATGGTTTAATTTTTTTTATAACTAGGACTTCGGTAACGGAGCTCCTACTGCAATATCGCAGCGGTGTCCCGGCTGTCCGTGTACGGGGTTTGTGCCGTCCTTTGTGGCTGCCGGTTTTGTTTCAGTCGATTCGGTACTTAATAAAGAGGGGACTGCATTGTTCGCAGGAGGTGTTACGGTAAATGATTTTTCGACTGTTCCGCTTTGTGTTGTCGAAGCGGTTGTAGTAGCTGGTTTTGTAACCGGCGAATTCAACGGCGCTCCAACCGGAATATCACATCGGTGGCCCGGCTGACCATGCGACGGATTCATTCCTTTCCCTACTTTTACCGGAGCAGCAGTTACCGTTTTTGTGGTAACCATATTGGGCTGGCCAGCATTTACCTGAACGGTTTGCGGTGCCTGAGCGGTAACCTGCCCTTGTTGCGTTGGTGCCGAATTTAAAGGCGCTCCAACCGCAATATCGCAACGATGTCCCGGTTGTCCGTGTGCCGGATTCAGTCCTTTTGTTTCTCCTAAAACTGTATTGGGGTTTGTAACGGGAGCCTGTGCCAACGGAGCAGTAGTTTTAGACGTGTCTTTTGCAAGTCCTAGTCTGACCAATTCTGATGTTGAAGTATTCTGCTGAACTTCTAATTCTTTTTTACAGGAAATAAAAACTAAGGAGGCAATAACGATAGAACTTATGTAGATTTTTGAATTCATGATTGAGGTGTTTAAAAAGCTTCCAAATATAATTTTTTTCCACCATATAAGTGAATATAAGATAATTTAAGTTTTGAGTTACTTTGTTAATAACCTTTGAAAGACATATAAGAAAATCAAAATGAACAAATCTCATTGATTTGTAATTATTTAACACATAGAAACATAGTCTCAGAGCGCTGAAAAAAGGCGTTTCACTAATTTGAAAACACATAACTATGTGTAAAAAAATGTATTCTTTATTCAACTCTTTTTACTACATAAAACTATTGTTTTTCTATGTGTTTGAATAAACTTTTATGAACTCAATAACAAGCAGTAATTTTAAATTTCACATACTATACACAATACTAAGAATGAACTTATATCACTTATATGGTAAAAAATAATACCTTTAAACTTCAAATTCTTATATATGAAAAACACCATTCTTTTACTTTTATTAGTTGCTTCTTTTGCCAATGCCCAAAATTCCGAAAAAGACAAAATTAACCAGACTCTTAATGCCTGGCACAAAGCCGCGGCTGATGTAAAATTCGACACTTATTTTAATACCATGACCGAAGACGCGGTTTACATTGGAACAGACGCCACAGAAAACTGGACAAAACCTGATTTTAAAATCTGGGCGAAACCGTATTTCGAAAAAGGCACAACCTGGAATTTTACTGCATTGGAACGCCACATCTTTTTTGACAAATCCGGAAAAATAGCCTGGTTTGACGAATTGCTGAATACCCAAATGAAAATTTGCCGTGGCTCAGGCGTTTTGATAAAAGTGGGAAAAGAATGGAAAATTCAGCATTATGTTTTATCCATGACCATTCCGAATGATGAAGTGGATGCTATTGTTAAAATAAAAGCGCCTATCGAAGATATTCTGATTGCCAAACTTCAAAAAAAATAAGCAATATCTTTCATTCTTATTCTAATCATTGGCTTTCTGGCACTTTACAACTGAGAATATCAATTCTATTATAATATATTTGGCAATAATAGCGTAAATTTAGAAGCACAAAATAAGATACTCTCAAAAAAACAGGCTGAATTTTATAAAATTTACTAAAATAAAAATCAAGCCTCTATTTTGTTAGCCCTTAAAATTAAAATATTTATTTTTTTTTAACTTTGCCCCCAAAAAAAATAGGGTTAAATAAAGTATTTGAAAATGAAAATAGAAAAACGCTGGATCATTTCCTTTATTATGATAAGTATCGTTTGTATCACGGGGGCTTTTTGGCCAACGGTTACAGAAAATGATTATGTATTGTCAAAGTTTGGTACTACTGATCATATTGTTACGGCAGACGTTGCCTGGATGTTGACATCTTCTTGTCTCGTTTTAATTATGACACCGGGTCTGTCTTTCTTTTACGGGGGAATGGTAGGCAAGAAAAACGTCATTTCGACCATGCTACAGAGTTTTATCTGTCTTGGGGTTGTTACGCTTTTATGGGCTGTAGTGGCTTTTAGTCTGGCATTTGGAGAACCGGTTGGTTTTGGTTCAGGAGATCATTTTTACAGTTTCTTTGGTGATCCTACTACTTTTGCCTTTATGGATTATGTAGGCGTTTTACCTCACAAACAATTGGCTAATACAATTCCGTTTATGCTCTTTGCCTTGTTTCAGATGAAATTTGCCATCATTTGTCCTGCCATTATCACAGGATCTTTTGCAGAACGCGTTCGTTTTATCTCTTATTTAATTTTCATCAGCTTATTTACCATTTTTATATACGCTCCTTTATGTCATGCTGTGTGGTATCCTACAGGTGTTTTGGGAAGCTATTTTGGCGTAAAAGATTTCGCCGGAGGAACAGTAGTACACATGAGTTCCGGATTCGCCGCTTTAGCAGGGGTTATCGTTTTAGGCAAAAGAAAGAACAGTCAGCATATTCCAACCAATATTCCATTTGTATTATTAGGAACCGGAATGTTGTGGTTTGGCTGGTTCGGGTTCAACGCCGGTTCTGCTCTTGCAGCTAATGGAACTGCCGCTATGGCTTTTGCAACCACAACAACTTCATCAGCTGCAGCTATGTTAACCTGGATTTTCTTTGACCGAATGAACGGAAGAAAAGTTTCTGCACTTGGAGCCTGTATCGGTGCTGTTGTAGGTCTGGTTGCGATAACACCAGCCGCAGGATTTGTATCGGTTCCTGAAAGTATGTTCTTTGGATTTATAACTGCTTTAGTTTCAAACTCTGCTGTAAACTGCAGTTTTTCAAAAAGATTTGATGATACCCTTGACGTTTTTGCCTGTCATGGTGTTGGAGGTATAATGGGAATGATTTTAACAGCTATTTTTGCTCATGGCGAAGATGCAAGTTTGCTTCACGGAGGATGGAATGTTTTTGGGCATCACATGATGGCATTGGTTCTCGTTTCAGTTTTTACTTTCTTCGGAGCTTATTTCTTATTCAAAGTAACGAATTTCATTATTCCGTTACGAGTTTCAGAAGAGTCAGAACTAATTGGTCTGGATTTATCGCAGCATGATGAAACTCTGGATCCAAAATCTAGTGCTATTACAGAGCCACATTACGGAAACTAAATAAAAACTATATCAGGATTGCACAGATTCTCTAAGATTAAAAAAATCTTCGGAATCTGTGCAATTTTTGTTTATAAATAAGTTTAATTTTCTTTTGGACAATAATATTGTTGTTTTTAAATCCATTCGCCCGATTCATTCGTTTATATTCCTTAATTTTGCGGAAAATTTTTTGTAAAAGTGGGAAGTAAAAATAAACTAAAAAGATTCAGGGAAAACGAAACATTTGAAAATGTTTTCCAGCCAACGAGAGAAGAAGTTGTAAGCGATTCATTTCCGTTAAGAGGAAAATGGAATACTGATTTCTTTAAAAATGACAATCCGTTAGTTTTGGAATTAGGATGTGGAAAAGGAGAATATTCTGTTGGACTGGCTGAAAAATACCCGGACAAAAATTTTATCGGAATCGACATTAAGGGTGCCCGTTTCTGGAGAGGTGCTAAAACTGCTGTTGAGGATGGTCTTCATAATGTGGCTTTTGTACGGACTCAGATCGAATTGATTAATCATATTTTTGCTGAAGGCGAAGTAGACGAAATCTGGATTACTTTTCCGGATCCGCAGATCAAATACAAAAGAACCAAACACAGAATGACCAATTCTGAGTTTTTGAAATTGTATAAAAAAATACTCAAAAAAGATGGCGTAGTAAACCTGAAAACCGACAGTGAATTCATGCACGGTTATACCTTGGGATTGCTTCATGGTGAAGGTCACGAAGTTTTATATGCCAACCATAATGTGTATAAAAATGAAGGAAGTCCGGAAGTCGTAACTTCTATCCAGACTTTTTATGAAAAACAATATTTAGAAATTAACAAGGCAATTACGTATATTCGTTTTAAAATTAAGGACTAGTTACTTTTTTTCAGACTTTTACATAACGCCAAGCTACTAAATGACATATTTAACACCTTTATTTTCGGGCTTTATTGCTGCTGTAATTGGGATTATTCCACCAGGTTTACTCAATATGACAGCTGCAAAAATAAACCTGAAAGAAGGCAAAAAAAATGCATTATGGTTTGTAATTGGCGCTGTGCTGGTAATACTTTTTCAGGTTACTGTAGCTGTTTTGTTCGCACGTGTCATTGACAATCGTCCGGACATTGTAACACTGTTACGCGAAATTGGCTTTGTTACCTTTTCATTTTTAACGATTTACTTTTTATTTATTGCAAAAAAACCAACAGGTAAGAAAAAATCAAAAATTAAGAAAAGCAGTAAAAAAAGCCGCTTCTTTTTGGGAATGCTGCTTTCTGGTTTAAACTTTTTCCCTATTCCTTATTATGTAGTTGTAAGTGTAACATTGTCTTCCTATCGGCTTTTTGTATTTGAAAACAATATTATTTTCACATTTGTATTAGGATCTGTCCTGGGCTCATTTGCAGCTTTGTACAGTTACATTGCCTTCTTTGGAAAAATAGAAAAAAAGACGGATTACTTAATGCGAAACATGAACACTATAATAGGGAGCATAACAGGTTTAGTAGCCCTTGTAACGCTTTTTAATATTCTCAATTATTACTTCGGATAAATAATAAGCCACAGATTAAAAGATTAAACGGGTTTCTTTGGCAATAGGGCAAAAAAGGTGTTTCAATCGTTAATAAAACCATATCCTATTCTTTTAATCTGTGGCAAACAACCAAACTTATGGCTGAAGAAAATTTTTTCGAAAAAGTCTATACAATTGCGAGACAAATTCCCTATGGGAAAGTAACTTCGTATGGCGCAATTGCAAAAGCACTGGGAACAGCACGTTCTGCGCGAATGGTTGGCTGGGCCATGAATGCCTGTCACAATATGGATGATGTACCTGCGCACAGAGTCGTAAACCGAAAAGGACTTTTGACCGGAAAACATCATTTTGACGGAACTAATTTAATGCAGCAACTTTTAGAAAACGAAGGCATTAAAGTCGTTAACAATCAAATCGTTGATTTTGACAAACATTTTTGGCAGCCTGAAATAGGACAATAATTAATCCATTACCAAACCTTTAGTGCTATCTGAATCTCTTTCTTTATCTTTTTGATACACATCCGGAAAGAAATAAATCTCACCTGTTTCTTCATTTACCCAGGAAGTAAAATAACCTATGTATATCGGAATCTTATTTTTCAGAATGCAAGTTGTTTCATTTACGCCATCCATCGCACTGTCGATTTTTTCATCTGTCCAGTCGGGATCGTCTTTCAATATTACATGAGCGAATTTTTTAGCTTCTTTTATATTGATACAGCCGTGACTAAATGTACGCTGTTCAAACATAAATAAACTTTTGGCCGGTGTGTCATGCATATAAATATCAAACGGATTTGGGAATAGAAATTTTACTAGTCCTAAAGAGTTTTTAGGTCCTGGTTTTTGTCTTACTTTGCCTCCGTTCCATTCCATATTGTTATCTTCCAGATAGTTTTTATCTCTGGCCATATTAAGTTTTAATTCATTGTCAATTATACTTTGCGGAACATTCCAGTATGGACTAAAAACTACTCTGTCCATTGCACTGCTGAAAATTTCAGTCTCAGCCCAGGTAGTTCCTACAAAAACATCAGAGGTAAACTCATTTGCTCCATTTTTAACATACAATAGTTTGTATGATGGAATATTTACCATGATATAATCTCTTGCCTCTATCAAATTTTCAGGAATCAAACGACAACGCTCCATGTTTAATTTTATGGTTCTGATTCTCTCTGATACAGGCTCATTCATTTGCTTTATATGTTCAAATGAAAGTTTATAATTTAATTTCAGACCGTATCTTTTTTTATAATTTAAAACACCGGCCATAAGCTCCTCATCATATAAACTGCTTTTTGAGTCTCTTTTCAAGTCGCCATCTACAAACAAACGTTCACGGATCTGTTTTACTACTGTACTGCTGTCAAAAGGCTTTAGTTCTTTATAAGTTGCACTGTCAATATCGATTTTTTTCCACAATCTTTTTCTTTGGATTCTTTCGTATTTGTCTAAAGCAGTCTGAAGACGGTCATACTGTCTGGATAAAAGATAAACTTCTTTTGATGATTTAGACTTTGTGCTGCTCGAATCTGAATTATTCTGAAATGCAGGATTTTCTTTTAAATGCAGATTGTCAATTGGCTTTATATCTTTATTCTTAAAACCAAATGAAGTCAATAAAAAAGCTATTGCTATAATTAGGAGGAATTTATATAACTGTCTCATGATGTTATTTTTTTAAATATTTTAGAATTATTTATTTAAAAAAACAGCGTAACCATATTAAAAATCTGAAACCTTCAAAATGATTTTTCACTATATTTTTAAATATTGAAAATCAAAAATTTAGGGTATTTCAAATTTACGACACAATGTCAGGAATAGTTTTATAGAATCTTTATAACATATTTTAAAATTCACATTAGATCAAAATACCACTTAACATATTGATGTGCAGAATTTTACTACACTCAGATAAGACAGATTATAAAACTGGTTTTGTCTTCATCTGTTTGAAAACTTAAGTAGCCGCCATGCGCTTCGATGATATTTTTTGAAAGTGTTAAACCAATTCCGGCTCCGTCTTTTCTTGTAGTAAAAAAGGGTAAGAATACTTTATCCCGAATCTCAGAGTCAATTCCTTTTCCGTTATCTGAAATCGAAATGAAGAATCGGTTATTTTCTGTATAACTTGATACATAAATTTTCTTTTCAGAATTTTCTTTGAGAGCATAAATACTATTTGTAATCAGATTGATAATTACCTGTTCCATTTGATTTTTATCAATAAAGATTGAACGTGAACTGTGAATATCATTAATTAATTCGATATTCTCAGCTTTAAGAATCGGATTCATAACACGCAGACAGTCTTCAAAAAGTAAATTTATCGAAACCATTTCTTTTGTTGGAGTTGGCAGCATGGCCAGTTTTCGATAATTTTCAACAAAAACCTGAAGGTGGTCACTTCTGTTTATAATAGTTGAAATACTGCTTTTTATATCTTCAAAATCGTCTTCTTCCAGCTTTTCCTGATCGACAATCTGAAGTAAATTCTGCGAAAGAGCACGGATTGGCGTCAGCGAATTCATTAGTTCATGTGAAATAATTTTCATCAGGTTGATCCATGCTTCTTTTTCCTTCTTCTCAATAACACGCTGAATGCTGTCCAGTAAAATGATAAAATATTCTTTATTGTAGGTTTGTGTTCTGGAAGTCTGCAATATAAAAGTCTGCAAATCCTGTTCTTCAATTTTAATTGAAATAGCCGATTTTATTTCGCTGAATTCCATTTTTTCAACTTCAGTGCAAAGTGAGGGAAGATAATTTTTTAGATATTGCCAATGACTCACTTTGGGAACTTTAAACAAATCAGAAAAACAGTCGTTCATCAAAAAAATATTCCAGTCATGGTTTTCTTTTTCGAGAATTAAGGCTGCCGTATCGATATTATTTAAAAGAGAAAGATAAATCAATTCTTTTGAAGTCTGTTCCTGCTGCTGCACTTTTAAGGTTTCATATAAAAGATGCAGGTTTTTAAAATTATCTTTTTTACTTCCTTCAGGAAAATGGTTTGAAAAATCATTATGCAGAATCGAAAGTAAAGTCCGGTCATAAAACTGAGATTGGTTTCGGACATAGAAATACATTTCGGCTACCATTAAAAGAGTAAAAGCAACAACCAGAATGGCGTTGTAATAAAACATTTTGAAAATTAAAAAAATGCACAAAAAAAAGAGCAATATTACAAATACAACCCTTATGAATAATGCGTTATGAAATTTCCAGTTTTTCATTAATTTATTTTTTTATTGCCACGAATTAAAAAAATGATTTTTCAAAATCTTTAAATTTAAGTTTCCCGCAGATTCTGCAGAGTTGGCGGATTATTAAAATTAAATCATTTTTATCTGCGGGAAAAAAATTATTACCCTATGTTTTTAAATCGTATTTTTCAATCCTTCTGTATAAAGCGGCTCGTGACAAACCCAGTTCATCGGCCGTTTTACTGATATTGCCGTGGTATTTAAAAAGTGCTTTTTCAATAGCCGTTTTTTCCATTTCAGACAACGGATTTTCTTCGTTTTCCTGAATTTCATCAAAATCCAGAATATCCAGATCATGAACAGAAATCGTATCGTTATCAGCCAGAATCAGAGCCCTTTCAATCTTGTTTTCCATTTCGCGAACATTTCCTTTCCATGGATAGCGCTCTAAATAAGGTCCTACATTTTCTTGAAAATGTATATTTTCCTGATTGTATTTTTCAGCGATATTTTCTAAAATAAAATGTGCCATCGGAACAATATCTTCTTTTCGCTCGCGCAGAGGCGGCAGATTTATTTCCATTGTATTGATACGATACAGTAAATCTTCACGAAAGGTTTTGTTTTTTACCTCTGCTTTGATATCATTATTGGTAGCCGAAATTATTCGGACATGCAATGGTCTTGATTTACTTTCACCCAAACGTGTAACGGTTTTTGTCTGTAAAACGTGCAATAATTTAGATTGTAAATGAAGTGGAATATTACCAATTTCATCCAGAAAGATAGTTCCGTTTTGTGCCATTTCGAATCTTCCGGGCGTATCGGTTTTGGCATCTGTAAAAGCGCCTTTAGCATATCCAAAAAGTTCACTTTCGAATAAATTTTCACTTAGAGAACCTAAATCGACATGAATAAAAGGCAAATTTTTTCGTTCTGAATTCTGATGGATAAATTCGGCAAAAACATATTTTCCGGTTCCATTTTCGCCTAAAATTAAAACATTGGCATCCGTTTTTGCTACTTTTTCAGCAATAGAATAAGCTTGTTTTATTTTTTGCGAAGTTCCGGTAAAATATCTCCTTTCGATTTTTTCTATGATTGTTTTTTTGTTGTTTTTTCTGCTTTCGGCGACAGCCTTATCAATGGTTTCAAGCAATTTTTCATTATGCCAAGGTTTTAAAACATAATCAAAAGCCCCTATTTTTATGCCTTCAACGGCGGTTTCTATTTTTCCGAAAGCCGTCATTAAAATTACAATTGTATGTGGAGAAAGTATTTTAATTTCTTTCAGCCAGTGAATACCTTCACGCCCGTCTTCAAAACCAATGCGGTAATTCATATCTAGCAGAACCACATTTATTTCATTTTCGCTTAAAAGAGAAATTATTTTCTTGGGATTATGTGTCGTAAAAATGGTTTCAAAATGTTTTTTGAGAATCATTTTGGCCGAAAAAAGGATTTCTTCCTGATCGTCAACAATTAATATTTGGGCTTGCTTTTTTCTCATGCTGTTTTTTTTGTCCGTTTTCGAACAGTCAACTGTTCATTATCGGACACTGTTCTTTAAAACGGTTTTGAAAGCTACTTTAAAATCAATGCTTTAAAAATAATAAATTTAATGGCACAGTATTTACCTATTGATTATCAGTAAATTATTTAAAATGGACAAGGTAATTCCTCGTAAAAATAGAAAAATTAGATATCTCACAATAACAATTGGAGTTTTTTTAGTTTTAGCTGTACTGATCTTTTTTTCTTTCAATTCAAAAAGAACCTTAAATGTCAAAGCAGAAGAAATTTCAGTTCAAAAAATTGAAAAAGCCTTTTTTGAAGATTTTGTTGTTTTTCAGGCAAAGGCTGAACCACTGAATGTTATGCTGGTAAACGTTACCGAAGGCGGATCTGTAAAAGAAATTTTTGTTGAAAACGGAGCAATGGTTACCAAAGGACAATCACTGGCACGTTTGTATAATCCCAATACAGAACTGAATTATATGACCCAGGAAACCGCTATTATTGAACAAATTAATAATCTGAATACAGGAAAATTAAACATCAGAAATCAGGAATTAAACTTAAATAAAGATTTGGTTTTGATTGAACACGATTATAACGATGCGAGAAGATTATACGATATGAATTCGAAATTGTTTGCTAAAGATGTAATTTCCAAAAATGACTGGAATACTTTTAAAGAAAATTTACGTTTTCAGGAAGAGCGTAAAAAAACGATTCAGCAGAGCATTCAGAAGGAAAAGCAATCCAATCAATTGCAGATTTCACAAATAAACCGTTCGATTCAGACCATGGAAAAAAGTCTGGAAATCCTTCGAAACAATAAAAAAAATTTCCTGATTACTGCCCCTGAATCCGGACGACTGACTTCTTTTGAACCGGTCTTAGGAAAAACATTTCAGGCCGGAGAAAGCATCGGAAAAATTGATTCTAATAAAGGATACAAACTTGTTGCAGAGGTTGACGAATTTTACCTTGAAAAAATCAGGGAAGGTTTAAAAGGTCAGGTAGAATTTAAGGGTAAAACCGTTGAAATAATGGCAACCAAAGTAATTCCGGAGGTCAAAGGCGGGCATTTTACTGTAGAACTTGCTTTCACTTCTAAAGAAAATATTACTTTACAGGACGGACTTAGTTTTGGAGTAAAACTGATTTTATCTGAAAGAAACAAAATTTTAGTAGTCCCAAAAGGAAGCTTTAATCAGGAAACGGCAGGTAAATGGATTTTTGTAGTCAAAGGCAATAAAGCTGAAAAAAGAAACATAAAATTAGGCAGGGAAAATCCATCTTACTATGAAGTACTCGAAGGATTAAAAGAAGGAGAATCCGTAATCACCTCATCCTATTCAGATTATAAGGATATTGAAGAACTGTCGATTAGCAATAATTAATCATCTTGCATTTTACAAAAAAATAAAAAACATCAATCATCAATCAAAAAACGCAGTCAATAACATTTAACACCTTTACCATTATGATAAAAATTCAAAATTTAACCAAAGTCTTCAGAACCGAAGAAGTAGAAACGGCAGCATTGAGCGACATTTCTTTAGAAATCAAAAAAGGTGATTTTTTAACTATCATGGGACCTTCTGGCTGTGGAAAATCTACTTTATTAAATATCATTGGCCTTTTAGACAGCGCAACTGACGGAAGCTATCAATTATTAGATCAGGAAATAATTGGCCTGAAAGAAAAAGGAAGAGCACAGGTCCGTAAAGAAAACATAGGATTCATTTTTCAGAATTTTAATTTGATCGATGAACTGTCTGTTTATGACAATATCGAATTGCCGCTTCTTTACAATAACGTAAAAGCTTCGGACAGAAAACAAAAAATTGAAGCTATTGCTGAAAAACTGAATATTTCACATCGTCTGAAACATTTTCCACAACAACTTTCGGGAGGACAGCAGCAAAGAGTTGCCGTTGCAAGAGCTTTGGTAAATAATCCCAAAATCATTCTGGCCGACGAGCCAACCGGAAATCTGGACAGTAAAAACGGTAATGAAGTAATGGAACTTTTGACTGATCTGCATGCCAAAGGCGCCACTATTTTGATGGTGACCCACTCTGATTATGATGCTTCGTTTTCGCAAAAAACGATTCATATGAAAGATGGTGTAATATTTTCTGAAAAATTAAATCAACGAAATGTTGATGTTTTTATGAACGCTAAATAATTTCAAAATGATCAATTTTATTATAACAGCAATCACAATCCTGGTGGGATTTTTTTGTAAAGTATTATCAATTATTTAAAAAAAATCGGTTTGTAAAAAAACTGCATTAACTAAAAATAAATACCATGATTTTTAACTGGTTTAAAATATTTATTTATCATTTAAAGCAAAATAAACTGTTTTCGTTTTTAAATGTTTTAGGATTAAGCATTGGAATTGCAAGTGTGATTTTTGCTATTTTATATTGGAATAATGAACACGCATATGACCAATGGAATCCTGAAAAAGAAAACACGTATCAGGTCCTTAATAAAATCGGGATGACCGGAGATACCTGGTCTTCCTGTTCCATACCTTTTGGAAGAACGTGTAAAGCCACTATTTTGGAAATCGAAGAAATAACCTTCTTAAATTCCTGGTACGATGACGGACTGATAAAGTACCAAAATCAAAAAATATTTGATAAAAAAATAACCGTGGCTGACAATGGTTTTTTTAGCATTTTCCCTTTTCCAATTGTAAAAGGCGCAAAAACAAATATCCTGAAAGAAAAAAACAGCGTCGCAATTTCTGAAGAAATGGCTCAGTCAATTTTTAAAAATGAGGATCCAATTGGTAAAACACTCAATTACTATAACAAAGATTATATTATAAAATCAGTATATAAAATTATTAGTCCTTCATCTGTTGAGCCTCATTTTGTTTTTGGCGGAATAGTACGCGAGGGTGATGAGCAAAACTGGGGAAATTTCAGTTACGGCCTAATGATTAAAACCAAAAAAGGGGCTGATGCAAACACGGTTTTAAAAAAAATGCAGCATGTTAATTATATCAACAGGACTTTAAAAGATGCAAAAGAAAACGGGCAAACTCCTGAACAATACGTAAAAGAAAACGGAGAAATTTCAGTTATTCTTGATCAATTGGCAACGGCTCGTTTACATGGTACGAAAAGCTCCAACAATCATAATTTTCCGGAAGGAAGAGGAAATCTGCAATTGCTTTTTATCATGGCAGGTTTATCTATTTTAATTTTGACTTTATCATTGGTAAATTATATTAATCTGGCAACAGCATCGGCTATAAAACGCGCAAAGGAAGTTGGCGTTCGTAAAATCGTTGGTGCTACTAAAAACCAAATTATAGTACAGTTTATATTTGAAACAGCAATAATTGTACTAATGGCTATTGTTTTTGCTTTGGCAGTTGTAGAACTGTCGCTTCCTTATTACAATACTTTTTTGAAGAAGACTTTGACTATGAATGGCAGTGAATTTTACCTTCAGCTTATTTTTATATTTGGATTAGTAATCATTCTTGCCGGCATTTTTCCTGCCATTTATATTTCGAATTTTGAAACACTGAAAGTTTTAAAGGGTAATTTCTCCAGAAGCAAAAGCGGTATCTGGATCCGAAATTCAATGTTGATTTTTCAATTTGGTATTGCTGCCTTTTTTATTATTGGAGCACTAATTGTAAACTCCCAGGTAAATTATATGATGAACAAAGAACTTGGTTTTTCTGGAAAGCAAGTCCTAAAAATTTCGTTTAACTATCATGAACGCGATAAAAAAACAGAAAAATATCTGACTGCAAAACAAGAATTACGAAAAATATCAGGAGTTGATGACATTTCTACTTTTGCCGGCACTTTTGGAAACAGTACAAACTCCAGTTCAGGTTTGACACATAACGGTATTTTTGTTCAGCCACGAAATGTAGAAATGGATTTTGGTTTTCTCGAAATGATGAAAATCAAAATAGTTCAGGGAAGAGATTTATCTCCAAAGTTTGCTTCAGATACTATAGACAACTGGCTGATAAACGAAACACTCGCCAAAACTCTCAACCTCAAAAATCCGGTCAATACCATTATAACTTCTGGTTGGGGAAATGAAAAAGGAAATTTAAAATTTAAAGTTGTTGGGGTTGTAAAAGATTTTAATATTACGGGATTACAAGATAAGGTGCCACCCATGGTTTTTATAAATCTAAAAACTTTAAAATGGAATAATTTTGACAACATTTATGTAAAAGTTTCACCTGAAAATTTACCTGAAACATTGGATAAATTAAAATCATATTGGGAGAAAAATATCAATCAGGACTATCCTTTTGATTATGAATTTGTAGATAAAGGCTTCGCCAAAACCTATCAGGAACAGATAAAACAAAAAGATTTATTTTTTATTCTGAATTTAGTAGTCATCATTATTGCCGTATTTGGATTGTTTGCCCTGGCTTCATTTTCTATGGAAAGAAGACTGAAAGAAATCGCCATAAGAAAGACATTAGGCGCTGAGACAGATATTTTACTAAAAGAATTATCAAAACAATATATTCTATTTTGCATAATCGGATTTGTAACAGGAATTGTTCCTGCTTATATTTTATTGCAAAAATGGCTGGAAAATTTTGCTTTCAGGATTAATATTTCAACTCTTCCGTTTATTATTGCACTAATTTTATTATTGGCATTAACTTTGATAATAGTTTTGGCAAAAGCATATCAGGTAACTAAAATTGATATTCTGAAATACTTAAAATACGAATAAACTTGTAGGCCATTTTTTTAAAGACCGTCAAATCAGAATTTTGGCGGTTTTTTGTTTTTATTCAATCTAATTTCTGCATTTAAAAAAAAAGAATTATTCAGACTCTCTTCTAAATATGTAATCCAATCATTTTGAATAATTGTAATATCAACAAATACAATTCAAAACACTAAAAAATCCGAACTTAATGCCTTATCTTTGCAAACTGAAATTAGTTGAATAAAAAATTAATTTCGATCATTAGAAAACATTATATCAAAATGAAATTAGATAGAAAAGAAATTCTTAAAGCTTTAGAAACGATAACTATAGCGGGAGAAGGTAAAAATATGGTTGAAAGTGGTGCAGTTGCCAACGTTATTACCTTTGGTGATGAAGTTGTGGTAGATTTAGTACTTCATACGCCTGCCATGCATATAAAAAAAAGAGCAGAAGACGATATCAAAAAAACGATTCATGAATTAGTATCGCCAGAAGCAAAAATTAAAGTAAATGTTAAAGTTGAAGTTCCTGAAAAAGCCGAAATTAAAGGCCGTGCAATTCCTGGAATCAAAAATATTATTGCTGTTGCTTCGGGAAAAGGAGGCGTTGGAAAATCTACTGTCACTGCAAATTTAGCCGTAACACTGGCAAAAATGGGATTTAAGGTTGGCGTTTTGGACGCTGATATTTATGGCCCTTCTATGCCAATTATGTTTGATGTTGAAAACGAAAAACCAGTTTCGATTACTGTTGACGGAAAATCAAAAATGAAACCTGTTGAAAGTTATGAAATCAAAATGCTTTCTATCGGCTTTTTTACAGCACCAAGTCAGGCCGTAATATGGAGAGGGCCAATGGCCGCGAAAGCTTTGAACCAAATGATTTTTGATGCAGATTGGGGAGAACTTGATTTTATGCTTCTTGATTTACCTCCGGGAACAGGAGATATTCATCTTTCGATCATGCAGTCACTACCTATCACAGGAGCTGTTGTGGTAAGTACTCCGCAAGCTGTGGCTTTGGCAGATGCCAAAAAAGGAGTAGCAATGTTCATGCAGGAGAATATAAATGTACCTGTTTTGGGAATTATCGAAAATATGGCGTACTTTACACCCGAAGAATTACCTGACAATAAATACTATATCTTTGGCCAGGAAGGAGCTAAAAATCTGGCAGAGGATTTAAATGTTCCATTTTTAGGAGAAGTTCCAATTGTACAATCTATTCGTGAAGCAGGAGATTATGGTCGTCCGGCAGCTTTACAAACAGCTTCACCAATTGAAACTGTATTTGAAGAAATTACACGAAACGTAGTTCAGGAAACAGTAAACAGAAATGAAAGCCTGCCTGCAACAGAAGCCATAAAAATCACAACAATGGCGGGTTGTTCAGCAGTTAAAAAGAATTAGATAATTGAGATAATTTGATAATTAGAAAATTTCATTCTCTAATTGACACATTCTCTAATTGACACATTAATATTATGACAACAGAAGAATTAACAAGCAACGTATTACTGGCCCTTGATGAAATCAGACCTTTTTTAAATTCTGATGGCGGGGACATTACGCTGATTTCAATAGAAGACGATAAACATGTAAAAGTGCGTCTTGAAGGGGCATGCATTAGCTGCAGCGTTAATCAGATGACCTTAAAAGCAGGTGTAGAAACAACTATCAAAAAATATGCTCCGCAAATAGAAACTGTGGTAAATATTATGTAATAAACGCTCTTTTTTTAGTTTGAACATTTAACAAGAATAATGGGTATTTGACCTGTTTTAATAGATTTTTTTCAATTAAACAATCAAAAGACAATATTTTTTACGATTTCAATAAAAAATAACGCAAAGATTTAAGACATTTTATTAAGAAATTGTTACACATTTAACTTAAATTTGTAACATAACCCCTAAATCTTAAATCATGAAAAAATATTACATACTCTTATTATTGTTTTGGGTTGCTATTAATTATGCTCAGCAAGGTACAGAAACATTAATTGTAGACAAAGCCTGGCTGAATGAATCAGAAGAATGGTCTGATTACAGCTATTCCGGAAAAATTGTTTTTTTGATTAATAGAAATAGCGAAGAAGGTAGCTTGCGATTAGGTAATTATGATTTTTTGTATGATTTTTGTGAAGGAAAGCCAAAATTTTCAAATAAGGCGGCTTACAACTCAGCAGAGTTTTCACATCCAAGAAAAATATCATCTTCGACTGATAAACAAGGAATAGTAAATACCACTTATGAGGGTACTTTAATTTTTCAATTGGATAAAGATTATTATTCAGTAATTGCCATTGTTACCTTATTAGAAAAAGGGGGAAATATACTAGGTGCCAAAATGCACCTTAAAGAAAGCAGCAGAAAAGAATTTGCATTTAGCTTAAAAACAAGTAGTTAGCAAATAATTTTAGGATATTGTTCACGTTATCAAATTATAATAAGTAAAATTCCAATAGTTTAAAATGGATGTATTAATAAAGATTAAAGACCGGGAAGGAGTTATACACGAATTACAGGCTCCAACTGATATGGCAATGAATATAATGGAGTTATGCAAAGCATATGAGCTTCCTGTTGAAGGAACCTGTGGCGGAATGGCCATGTGTGCTTCCTGCCAGTGCTATGTCTTAAATGATGTTGCATTACCGGAAATGGGAGATGATGAAGAAGCCATGCTTTCAGAAGCATTTTATGTTAAATCGAACAGCCGTTTAGGATGTCAGATTCCAATTACTACAGAATTAGAAGGTTTGGAACTTGAACTGGCTCCGGAATATTAAAATATAAAAAGCGAGAATTATGTTCTCGCTTTTATTTTGGACTATACTCATAAAAAAACCGTAATCACTTTTCGTAATTACGGTTTTCTTTTTATAACAATTTTTGTAACCTCAGTTTATACCAAACCAGCCTGAATTAAATACTCAGCAATCTGGATTGTGTTTGTAGCCGCTCCTTTTCTTAAGTTATCAGCAACGATCCACATGTTAAGTGTATTTGGCTGGCTTTCGTCACGACGGATTCTTCCAACGAAAACCTCATTTTTACCCTCAGCAAATAAAGGCATTGGATAAGAAAATGCATCCAAATCATCCTGTACCACTACTCCATCAGTATTTTGTAAAATTTCGCGAACTTCATTCACTTCAAAATCATTTGTGAACTCAACATTTACTGCCTCACTGTGACCTCCAACAACAGGAACACGAACAGCAGTTGCCGTAACTCTGATCGTATTATCAGCAAGAATTTTTTGAGTTTCACGAACTAATTTCATTTCTTCTTTCGTGTATCCGTTAGCTTCAAAACTATCACATTGTGGGATTGCATTTCTGTGAATTGGGTATTTATATGCCATATCACCTTCAACCCCTGCATACTCATTTTCTAATTGTCTCACCGCTTTTACACCAGTACCGGTAATAGACTGATAAGTAGAAACAATAATTCTTTTGATATTGTATTTTCTGTGCAAAGGAGCCAAAGTCAATACCATCTGAATAGTAGAACAGTTTGGATTTGCGATGATTTTATCTTCTTTAGTTAAAGATTCTGCGTTGATTTCGGGAACGATTAGTTTTTTTGTCGGATCCATTCTCCAGGCAGAAGAATTATCAATTACCGTTGTTCCGGCAGCAGCAAATTTTGGAGCCCACTCTAATGAAGTATCACCTCCTGCTGAGAAAACAGCGATATCAGCTTTTAAATCAACAGCGGTCTGTAAACCAACCACTTTATATTTTTGACCTTTATATTCGATTTCCTTCCCTACAGATTTCTCTGAAGCAACAGGAATTAATTCTGTAACCGGAAAATTTCTTTCTGCTAATACTTTCAACATTATCTCGCCTACCATACCGGTGGCGCCTACAACCGCTATTCTCATTTTTATATTTTTTATTATGGATGTTCTAATTTAGATTGCAAAAGTAAGGATAATAAATACTAATACAATTCGATTCACAAAAAATAACAAATTGTTACAAATTAAACAAAACAAAAAAAACCGCCTCAATCAAGAAGCGGTTAAGTTAGACTTTAGTGTAGCGGTATATTGTATTATTGTTTATTTTTCAAAAGATCTCTAATCTGGGTAAGCAATTCTTCCTGAGTTGGACCAGCGGGAGAAGATGGTGTTGGCTCCTCCTTCTTTTTCAAATTGTTTATCCCTTTAATGATTAAGAACAAAACGAAAGCGACAATTATAAAGTTAATTACTGCAGAAAGAAACATTCCGTATTTTACTCCACCAAAAGCAACTAACTGTTCTATGGTTGATAAATTTGCCGCGTCTAAAGCAGGTTTCAATATTAACGGTGTAATTACATCTTCAATTAGTGAGCTTACAATTTTTCCAAAAGCAGCTCCAATAATAACACCGACAGCCAAATCGACTACGTTGCCTTTCATGGCAAATTCCTTAAATTCTGAAATGAATCCCATAATTGTTTCTTTTTATGTAATTAATAGGTATCTAAATTACGTAATTTTCCTGAAAGTTTCTTTAAACTACCTAAAAAATACCCTTTTGACACGTTGCGAAATACTAGTCAGAATTTCATAAGGAATGGTTTTTAAAGCATCAGCGATCTCAGTTACAGTAGGGCTTTCTCCAAAAATAATTACAGAATCTCCTTCTTTGCAGTCAATTCCGCTAACATCAACCATCAGCATATCCATACAGACACTACCAACAATAGATGCTTTTTGATTTTTAATCCTAATATAACCCACGCCATTACCCCACAATCTCGAAATTCCGTCAGCATAACCAATGGGAATAGTCGCAATTTTAGTTTCCTTAACAGCCATAAATCTTCTTCCATAACCAACGCTGTCTCCGGCCGGGATCGTTCGAACCTGCGAAATAATAGATTTTAAAGTTCCTACATTTTCCAGATATTTTTGTTCTGAAGCATCATTAGAAACTCCGTAAAGGCCAATTCCTAAACGCACCATATTATATTGTGCACCCGGAAAATTACTGATTCCGGAAGTATTCAGGATATGACGAATTGGATTTACACTTAATTCATTCATTAGTTTTGAAGACAGTTTTTCGAACAATCGAATCTGAGACATTGCAAAATCATAATGTTTCATATCGTCGCTGGTCGCCATGTGTGATAAAATACTCTGAATACGAACGGTTGAATTTCCTTTTAAAGTTTCAATCAATTCATCAATTGTATTTTCTTCAAAACCCAGACGGTGCATTCCGGTATCGAGTTTTATATGAATAGGAAAGTCTTTTAAATTCTTTTCACGAGCAATTTTCAGAAAAGCATTTAACCCTTTTAAACTATAAATTTCAGGTTCTAACTGATACTGAATAATCGATGCAAAACTGGTCGATTCCGGGTTTAAAACCATGATGGGTAATTTTATTCCCCCGTTTTTCAGCGAAATTCCTTCATCAGCGAAAGCCACACCTAAATAATCTACCTTATGATGTTCGAGCAATTTGGCGATTTCCAATCCTCCGTTTCCATATCCAAATGCTTTTACCATCACCATAATCTTAACATTATTGGCTAATTTAGATTTAAAGAAATTTAAGTTATGACTAATGGAATTCAGATTGATTTCGAGAATGGTTTCATGGGTTTTCTCTTCCAGAAGAAACACGATCTCTTCAAACTGAAACGACCTTGCTCCTTTTATTAAAATGGTTTCGTTGGCAAAATTCAGATTCTCAAAATCATTGATAAATCCGGCAGTATTTTGATAGGTTAGACAATTCGAAAACTTGTTTTTGAATGACGAAATCGTTGAACCAATCCCAATAACACGGTTAACTTTATTATCAGCGATTAACTGTGCTACTTTAAAATATAATTCTTCATTTGAAAATCCGCTTTGAAAAATATCGGATAAAATAACCGTTTTGGAAGCGTTCTTTTTTTGACTTTCCAGAAAATCCAGTGCTATTTTAAGGGACTGAAAATCGGAACTGTAACTATCATCAATAATACTGCAGTTATGAATCCCATTTTTGACTTCCAGGCGCATTTCCACCGGATACAATCCCTGCATTCTGTTTTGAATTGTTTCAGCGTCGTATTCAAGATAAAGCAGCGTTAGTAAGCAGGAAACTGCATTTTCTACAGAAGCCGAATCGCTAAAGGGGATTTCTAAATCGTGATTTTCTTTTTTAAACTGGTATTGAATTAAGGTCACTTCGTCCTTAATTTCTCTTTTCAAAATAAAAACATCAGCCGTAGGATCAGTATAACTCCATGAAAAAAGTTTTCGGGGGTGCAGCATATATTCAGCTGCAAATTGTGACAGGCATGAGTCGACAATTTCATTTTTCTGGTAAATAATTACCGGACAATCTTTAAACAACAGCAGTTTTTCATCAATCTTTTGTACCAGATTTAAAAACCCTTCATCGTGTGCTGTCCCAATATTAGTAAGTATTCCTATGGTTGGTTTAATGATTTGTTCGAGTTTCTCCATTTCATTAACTGTCGAAATTCCGGCTTCAAAAATACCCAGATTATGCTTTTCGTTAATTGCCACAACAGATAACGGTACCCCAACCTGTGAGTTATAACTTTTAGGGCTTCGGATAATATTATAATCAGGGCTCAGCAAAAAATTCAGCCATTCTTTTACAATTGTTTTTCCGTTGCTGCCAGTCAGTCCAACAACAGGAAAATTAAATAGATTTCTGTGATGGGCAGCAAACTTCTGTAAAGCATCCAAAGCAGATTGTACGAGTAAAAAATTGGCTTTCCCATGGTACTTTTCAGGAATATACTCCACCACAAAGTTTCGCACTCCTTTTTCTATCAACTCTGAAATATAGGTATGCGCATCATTGTTTACACCTGATAATGCAAAAAACAAAGTCTGTGGGCCATTTTGCAGAGAGCGGCTGTCTATCGAAATCTGCTCAATTAAAACAGGTCCATCCGTACCAATCCAGTCGGCATGAAGAACCTGAACAAGGCTTTTTAAATTTACGTTCATTTAGAAAGTTTCTTTTTTCAAATTTAAACATTAAACCACGAAAAGAGTTGTGATTTTCTTAAAAAATAAAGGCTTTAAAAAAACCTATTTATATTTCAATTATATTTGTTGAAGACCTTAAATCTGTGCGTTTTGAAAAAAATACTTCCGATATTCTCCTATGTTTTACATCCGATTTTTATACCAATGTATGCTGCCTTATTTTATCTTTACTATAAGGGAGATGTCTTTAGTATTAACGAAAAATATTTCGTTTTATTCCAAATCCTGATAATTACTTTTATTGTTCCAATACTGTTTTTTTTCTTGCTAAAATCAACCGGAAATGTAAAATCGGTAATGATACCTGATACATCTCAGCGTATCGTTCCGCTCACATTACTATGTTTTTTACTAATCCTGCTTGTAAAAAGGAGTATTGTAATAAGCCGTTATCCTGAATTGCATTTCTTCTTTCTGGGCGGATTATTCAGTACCATTTTTGCTTTAATTTATTCGATTTTTAAGGTAAAAGCGAGTCTGCACATGATGGCAATCAGTGGTTTTGCCGTTTTTGTAATTGGACTGAACATGCATTTACAGCTATATAATGCATATTGGCCTGCTTTTTTGATTTTACTGACCGGAATTGTTGCATCATCACGCCTGGAAATGAATGCTCATACCTTTAAAGAACTGACAATAGGACTTTTCGTCGGAATTATTCCTCAGCTTTTGTTTTTGTATCTGTGGTTATAAAATATAAAAGATGAGACCGACACTCATCGTCCTCATTTTGATATCCTGTCCCGAAACATCTGAGACATTTTTAAACAAAGGATTCAGACCATAATAAAAATAAGCATTCCAAGTGTTGTACCCTGCAGAAATAGTAGCACCATACTGAAACCTGTTGATATCAGGATTATTGCGTACTATATAGGTATTATCGCCGTCATCTACAACAGATTTACTGGCTAAAACATAGCTAAATTTAAGACCAGCATAAATTCTCCAGAATTTATGGCTTTCATAAGTAGAATTTCTCCATCTAAATTCTATCGGAAGATCTACCGAATACTGCCTGTATTTATTTGAAACAAATTCATTATAGTCGTTTACTCCATAAATTAATTCCCCATCATTATTTTTAGAAATCGTGAGGTTATGAAAATAATTTTTATAAGAAAGGCCAAGGCCTGCTGCAACTGCAACTGTTCTGTTTTTATTGATAGGCATATCCCGCAAAAAACCGGCAGAAATCCCGGCAGAAAATTTATCCTGCTTAAGGCCGTCGGGAGCCTGAGAAAAAAGATTATAACCAACAGAAAAATAAAACTGATCTTCCCTGTATAAAGAATCAATTTTAACCACAGGTTTAATCTCAGGCTTTTCTTCCTGAGAAAAAATATTAAAAAACGATATCAGAAATAAACAACTAAAAAATAATCGCATAGTGTGTTTGGGTTAATAATGAGTTTAAATAAACGCTTTTTAGGATTATTTATTTGACACACAAATATAATATAATGATTGTTCATGATACATTTTCAATGATAATTATTCTGTTTACACCCTTCATCAAAATATTCTGTTGCACTATTTTCAATAAAAAGCGTTAAAATCAAATATTTTTATATCTACCTTTTATACCTTTGTCTAATAATGAAGAAAAAGCAGCTCATAACAAGTATTTCCCTGGCTCTGATAGTATTGTTTTCCATACTTTTTCAGTCTGTACACAGTTATGAACATATCTCTAAACAGCTTTCAGAAAAAAAATGTCATCATAATTATAATGATGTAAATGGTGAAATTACACATCAGCATCATAACGATGATTCTTGTTTTGTATGTCATTTTGCTTTTGGAAGTTATATAGGCCCTGAAAAAATTTCATTTCAGTTCTTCAGTAATCATCAGGAAATCCCTTATTCCTTTGGTATTTCTGAAAGTTTCATTTCATTTTCAAAAAGTTTAAATCCACTTCGGGGGCCTCCATCAGCTATAATTTCTTAAGTTTCGATTATCCGAAACAAAAACCCTTTTAATTGACTTCAAAATTCAGTTAAGTTTGCTGATTTTCATTGTAGATTCAGTAAAACTTCACATTTGCTTTGATTCTATTTGAAAGAAAATCCAATTAACTATAGCAATCCTTTTCAAATGAAAAAAATAATAGTAGCCCTAATTTTAGGGTTCTCGGGCATGCTCTCTGCTCAAAATTCGGTTTCAGGAACCGTTACCGATAATCAAAATCAGCCATTAACAGGTGTTTCTGTTTATGCTCCTGAACTACACAAAGGAACTACAACAGACGAGAACGGAAAATATGAATTAAAAAATCTTCCAAACGGAAACCTGCGTCTTTCTTTTTCTTATGTGGGATATTCGAATCAAAACAAAACCATCGTCAAACTAATAAAAGAAAACACATTAGATATTACACTCGTAGAATCAATTCTGGAAATGGATGAAGTAGTGGTTTCTACTCCCTTCAATAAGCTGCAATCACAAAACGTAATGAAAATTGATCACGAAAGCATCAAAACATTACAGCAAAAAGGAACTTCTACTTTGATTGAAGGTCTGGCTACGATTCCGGGAGTTTCACAGATTTCTACCGGAACTTCGATTGGAAAACCGGTAATTCGCGGACTTAGCGGCAATCGTGTTTTGGTATATTCTCAGGGTGTCCGTATCGAAAACCAACAGTTTGGGGACGAACATGGCCTGGGTTTAAATGATGCCGGAATTGAAAGTGTCGAGGTAATCAAAGGCCCTGCTTCTTTATTGTATGGCTCGGATGCCCTGGGAGGCGTTTTATACTTTAATCCTGAAAAATTTGCTGATGCCGGTTCATTTAAAGCTAATTTCAGTCAAAAATATTTTACGAATACGCAGGGAAGCAATTCATCCATCGGATTAAAAACTTCTACAGATAACTGGAAATTTCTTGCTCGGGGAAGTTTCAACACACATTCTGATTACAAAATTGCTGATGGCGATCGTGTTACAAATTCACGTTATAACGAAACCGATTTTAAAACCGGAATCGGTTACAGCAACTCCAGTTTTTCAAGTGTTTTAAGATACAATTACAACAAACTGGATATCGGAATTCCGGAAGAAGGAATCGCGGGGCAATCTTCAAGCAAAGACACACAATTTCCAAGACAGGGAATTTTCAACCATTTATTTAGTTTAAACAATGTCATCTTTTTTGAAAATTCTAAACTAGATGTCGATTTGGGTTACATTTCAAATGACAGAAGCGAATTTGAAGACAGCAACGATGCTGCTCTAAGAATGAAACTGAATACTTTTAATTACAATGCAAAATATCATTTTCCAAAATTTGGTAAAATTGAAGCCATTTTAGGAATCCAGGGCATGCATCAGACCAATAAAAATTCCGGAGAAGAATATTTGATTCCAAATGCCACTACGAATGATTTCGGAGTTTTTGGAACTGCCAATTACGAATGGAATAACAGCGTTTTACAAGCCGGATTACGTTTTGACAACCGAAATGTTACTTCTGAAGCCCATGGGATTTTAGGTGAAGAAGGTTCTTTCGAAGCTTTAGACAGATCGTTTGACAGTTTTAATGCTTCTTTGGGATATAAAACTAAATTAGCGGAACCACTGACTCTTCGATTAAATGTTGCCACCGGATTCAGGGCTCCAAATTTAGCCGAACTGACTTCAAACGGTGTTCACGAAGGCACCAATCGTTATGAAATTGGAAACAGTAATTTAAAAACGGAACAAAACATTCAAACCGATTTGAATCTGGAATATAAAAATTCGCATTTTGAATTCTTTGTAAACGGATTTTATAATCATGTCAACAATTACATTTATACTTCACCAACCGGAGACGTTTTAGACAATAATGATGTTTTTGCTTATGTTCAGGATAATGCCAAATTATTTGGTGGTGAAGCCGGACTGCATTTTCACCCGCATCCTTTAGACTGGCTGCATTTTGAAACCAGTTTTGAAACCGTAACCGGCAAAAAAGACAATGATGATTACCTGCCCTTAATTCCGGCCAACAATTGGAACAACACCCTTAGAACCGAATTCAACATCAAAAACTGGTTCAAGGAAGGTTATGCTTCTTTAAATGTATCTTCGACTTTTGATCAGAAGAATGTGAGTGGTTTTGAAAGTGCTTCAAAAGGCTATACTTTGGTCAATTTAGGCTTTGGCGGAACAGTAAAACTTGGAAAAACTGCTTTCGATGTAAATCTTAACGGAAACAATTTGTTAGATAAAAAATACATAGCCCATCTTTCAAGACTAAAAACAGACGGAATCCCGAATATTGGAAGAAACATTGTTCTGGGAGTTAACTTCAATTTATAACATTTCACAAACCATATAATTTCTATCAATAGATTAAGTTTTCTTTACTTACATTTACTCATATAAATTATGTGGTTTAACATTTGAAATAACGATTTTGCAACAAAAATTTATACTTTTGTTACAAATCACAAAATTAAACCATGAAAAAAACAATTTTTATAATGACTATGATTACCGCAGGGATTTCATTCGGGCAAAATAAAATTCACTATCCGGAAACTAAAAAAGGTGAAACTGTTGATATTTATTTTGACACCAAAGTAGCCGATCCTTACCGTTGGCTGGAAGATGACAAATCTGATGAAACCGGTACCTGGGTAAAAGTTCAAAATGAAGTTACATACGGCTATTTAAATAAAATTCCTTTTCGTGATGCATTGAAATCAAGAATGGAAAAACTTTGGAATTATGAAAAAATAAGCGCTCCTTTTACAGAAGGAAAATTTACCTACTATTTTAAAAACAATGGACTTCAGAATCAATCTGTTGTTTATAGAAAAGACCAGAATGGCAAAGAAGAAGTTTTTTTAGACCCGAATACATTTTCGAAAGACGGAACCACTTCGCTTGGCGGACTGGATTTTTCGAAAGACGGATCAAAAGCCGCTTACTCGATTTCTGAAGGCGGAAGCGACTGGAGAAAAGTAATTATTATTGATGCCGTTTCTAAAAAAGTTTTAGAAAATACTCTTGTAGATGTAAAATTCAGTGGCATCTCCTGGTATGAAAATGAAGGTTTTTATTACTCCAGTTACGACAAGCCTAAAGGAAGTGAATTATCTGCCAAAACAGATCAGCATAAATTGTACTTCCACAAATTAGGAACTTCACAGAAAGAGGATAAGGTCATTTTTGGAGCAGATCAAAAAAGAAGGTATGTTGGTGGCTATGTCACTGAAGACAATAATTATTTAGTGATTACAGCAGCCAACTCCACTTACGGAAATGAATTGTACATTAAAGACCTTACTAAGCCAGACAGCCCAATCATTACAATTGTTGACAATTTTAACAGCGACAACAATATCATCGAAAACGAAGGAAGTAAATTGTTCATCGATACCGACTTAAATGCACCAAACAAACGTGTAGTTACTGTCGATGCAAGTAATCCGAAACCAGAAAACTGGAAAGATTTTATTAAAGAAACTCAAAATATTCTGTCTCCTTCAACGGGCGCTGGCTACTTTTTTGCCAATTATACCAAAGACGCAGTTTCATTGGTTCTGCAATATGATTACAACGGAAAATTAGTCCGTGAAATCAAACTTCCTGCTGTAGGGACTGCAAGTGGTTTTGGCGGAAAGAAAAAAGAAAAAACGTTGTACTACAGTTTTACCAATTATACCACTCCGGGAAGTATTTTTTCGTTTGAACCAAAATCAGGCAGATCTGAAATTTATCAAAAGCCAAAAGTTGATTTTAAAAGTGAGGATTATGAGTCTAAGCAAGTTTTCTACACGTCAAAAGACGGAACCAAAATCCCAATGATTATTACCTATAAAAAAGGAATCAAACTAGATGGTAAAAACCCAACAATCCTTTACGGTTACGGCGGATTCAATATTAGCTTAACTCCGGCTTTTAGCATTGCGAATGCAGTCTGGTTAGAAAATGGAGGCGTTTATGCAGTTGCCAATTTAAGAGGAGGCGGTGAATACGGAAAAAAATGGCACGATGCAGGAACCAAATTACAAAAACAAAATGTATTTGATGATTTTATAGCCGCTGCTGAATATTTGATTGCTCAAAAATATACCTCATCCAATTTCTTAGCCATTCGTGGAGGTTCTAATGGAGGTTTATTGGTTGGTGCTGCTATGACCCAACGCCCTGATTTGTTTAAAGTAGCACTGCCTGCTGTTGGTGTTATGGACATGTTACGTTACCATACTTTTACCGCTGGAGCTGGCTGGGCTTACGATTACGGAACAGCTCAGGACAGCAAAGAAATGTTCGAATACCTTAAAGGCTATTCACCTGTTCAAAATGTTAAAAAAGGCGTTCAGTATCCCGCAACTATGGTTACAACAGGCGATCATGACGACCGTGTAGTTCCGGCACACAGCTTTAAATTTGCTGCCGAACTTCAGGACAAGCAAACTGGTGACAATCCGGTATTGATTCGTATTGATGTAAAAGCGGGTCACGGAGCAGGAAAATCTGTTGCAGCTACGATTCAGGAAAATGTAGACATTCAGGCGTTCACGCTTTACAATATGGGCTTTAAAGCTTTGCCAAAAAAGTAAAAACTTTAAACTAAAATTTTAACAGCCACGAATTCACGAATTATTTTTTGTGAATTCGTGGCTAACTTTTTTAAACAAAGCTTTTATGCTAAATTTGAGAAACTAAAAACTTAAACAATGAAAATTATAAAATGGGGAATTATAGGCTGCGGAAACGTAACCGAAGTTAAAAGCGGTCCGGCATTTCAAAAAGCACCAAATTCAGCTTTAGTCGCTGTGATGCGCCGTGATACAGCCCTTGCCGAAGATTACGCCAAACGCCACAATGTCCCGAAATGGTATTCAAATGCTGCTGATTTAATCAATGATCCGGAAGTTGATGCCGTTTATATCGCAACGCCTCCATCCTCTCATAAAGAATATACAATTTTGTGCGCCAAAGCCGGAAAACCGGTTTATGTTGAAAAACCAATGGCACTGACATTTGCAGAATGCAACGAAATGATCAGCGTCTGCAAAGAACACAATGTTCCGTTATTTGTAGCCTATTACAGAAGGAGCCTGCCACGATTTTTAAAAATTAAAGAACTAATCGACGAAGGAAAATTAGGAAACATACGCCACGTAAATTGTGTCTTATACCATCCTTTTGAAGAACGTTATGACGACGAAATCAATCTTCCCTGGACCGTTTTACCACATCTTTCAGGAGGCGGAATTTTTGTTGATCTGGCCTGTCATACTTTAGACTTTCTGGATTTTGTTTTAGGTCCGATAAAATCCGTTCGCGGACATGCGACTTCTCAGTTAAAAGCGTATCCTGCTGAAGATTCTGTTTCGATGTCTTTTTTATTTGAAAACGGCATTCATGGTACGGGAATATGGAATTTCGCCAGTTTCGAACGTTATGATAGTACTGAAATTGTGGGTGATAAAGGCAAAATAGCATTTTCAACTTTTGGGGAAGATCCAATCCATGTTGAATATGCAAATGGAGACAAAGAAACGATTACAATCGAAAACCCGCTACACATTCAGCAGCCCTTTATTGAAACTGTTGTTGCAGAACTTTTAGGAAATGGAAACTCCCCATCAAAAGGAACTTCAGGAGCCAGAACTTCATGGGTTATTGATGAAGTTTTAAAAGAGTTTAGAAATTCGAAATAACTACAATTAGATTCAGGAGCTTTTTCCTGCTGTCCGCTAAATCTTTTATGCCGAACCCCGGCACAAAAGGATATCGCTGCTATCAGGGCTAGGGCTTCAGTTTTCATAAAAAACAAAAAAAGAGGATATTCGTTATGAATATCCTCTTTCGTTAAGATTAATTTCTTTCGAATTACAGACTATATCTTAATCCAAAAGTCAAACCTACACCAGAAATACCCACATAGGAGCTAATATCGTCTGTAGCTTTTGTATCATCAAAACCAGCTGCATTAGTTACTTTGCTATTAGAAGTTGTAGTTAATTTATCTACATAATTAGTATGAATCGCAGAATAAGAAAAGTCCGGTCTAAAAGTAGATGCTGTATGTAATTTATCTACACCGTTTTCAGTAAATACGGTAGTTTCTTTAGTATCACCGTGAACAGTAAAGTTTCTGTATTCAATTTCAGCAAACAAAGCTAATTTTTTACCTAATTTATAAGAAGTTCCTATTGCAGCCATAAAACCAAGAGTTGGGTTCGGTTTTACAACATCTTCAGCATATGTTTTTGCCACTACACCTGCAGCAGTATAATACTCACGATTCGTTTCAATAGTTAAATCTCCATGTACCGGGACAATAACACCTACTTTTGTATACGGTTCAAACCCTTTAGTTTCCCCCAAAAACAAAACTAATGAAGGTGATAAATCCCAAGCCCTGATTTTACCTACTGCATCTCCGGACACAAAAACATTTGTAGTTCCAGGAACTAAACGATTGGTAGTTTCCACCATCAATTTATCGGCACTGGAATAATAGTTAATCCCCATTTCAACTCCTAAACGCGTTGAAATACGATAACCTGCAGTCAATCCTGAACGAAAACCTTCTCCAAATGAACCGTGATTCGTTTCTCTTGAAATTAATGTAGTTCCGTTAGCTGCATAAACATCCGTATTAGGTGCCTGACCATTTACAATGGGAAATTCCGTTGCAGCAGTCTGAATGAAGTATGACCCTCCTAATTTAAAATACCAGCTTTCCGGTTTATCTGTACCTTCTGACTGCGCCATTGTGGCCATGGAGCAAATCATCAATCCGATTAAAAATAAATGCTTTTTCATAGTTTTGTTTATTAATTTATTACAAAATTATAACAATTAAATTTTCTTTCTTTACAGCATTCCCACACACTCTAAGATTATTATTGATTTGAAAGCCAATATTATCCAAAATTACTATGCGCGCATAATTTTAACCTAAAAAATATATTATCGATTAAATTTTAACTGTTAAATTTTAATTGAGTTTAAAATTTATCTGCATTTTTTCTAATTCCTGTAATAATTCATTTGAAATTCTGACTTTTAATCTGCGACTTGGCATGGTTAATTTTGTCACTACTTTTATTTCTTCTACTTCAGTTACTTCCTTTATTTTAGTGTTTTCAAGTGCAACTTCGGCATCTTCGTTATCATCTTCAAAAACAGCATCTTCTGTTTCTTCGAATTCGCTTGTTGTCTCTACCTCAACCAGACGTTTTACGTTTTCTAATTCCATGATTTCAAAAGTAACGGAATTATCTCCTTTGTAAGCATTGAATAACTGACTTAATCTATGAATAAAATCAGTCTGCAAATCTTTTATGTTTAACAGTAAAATCAATTTTTTAGCAAATGCTTCCAAAACATCCTGTAACTGTCTAACTTCTACAAACTGCATCCTTGGATCGGTTTTTTTACCTGTTTCGTGATTTACCCATCCTTCTTTTATTAGAATTTTTAGAAATGCAAAATTATTCTGAATCAGGAAATGACGGAACTTAAGATATTCTTCACCAAAAATTTTAAACTCATAACTTTCATCATAACCTTCTAAATTGAAAGCCGCCCAGCCTTTTCCGTTTTTCGCCACACGATGTTGCACGTTGTTTATAATTCCGGCAAAGGTTAGATTTTTACCCACGTATTCATTCATACTTTTTAATGCTTCCAGTCGGGCATTGCAGAAGTATTTCATCTCAAATCTAAAATCATCCAAAGGATGTCCGGAAATGTAAATCCCGACAACTTCTTTTTCTTTCGCCAGTTTTTCCATAGTGCTCCAGTCTTCACACGGAGGCACAACAGGTTCTGCAATTTGTACTTCGCTCGCTTCTCCAAACAAACTTACTTGTGATGAATTTTCATTTTCCTGAAACTTATTTCCATAACGCATCGCTTTTTCATAGAACGTAATTCCGTCGCCATCGTCGTGGAAATATTGTGCTCTGGTCGTTCCTTCAAACGAATCAAATCCTCCTGCAAGCGCCAAATTCTCAATTGCTTTTTTATTGGCAGCACGTAAATCAATTCGCTTCGCCAGATCAAAAATCGACTTATATCTACCGTCTTTTCTGCTTTCAACAATGGTAGCAACCGCTCCTGAGCCTACTCCTTTAATCGCCCCCATTCCGAAACGTACCGCATAATCATCATTTACGGTAAATTTGTAGTAGGATTCATTGACACAAGGTCCTAAAACCTGTAATCCCATACGCTTGCATTCTTCCATGAAGAAGGAAACCTGTTTGATATCGTTCATGTTATTCGAAAGTACTGCTGCCATATATTCTGCAGGATAATGTGCTTTCAAATATGCTGTTTGATAGGCAATCCAGGCATAGCAGGTCGAGTGCGATTTGTTGAAGGCGTAACTCGCAAAGGCTTCCCAGTCTTTCCAGATTTTCTCCAGCACTTTCGCATCGTGGCCTTTTGCTGCTGCCTGCTCAACAAACTTTGGTTTCATTTTATCCAGTACGTCCTTTTGTTTCTTACCCATCGCTTTACGCAATACGTCGGCCTCACCCTTTGTAAATCCTGCCAAAGACTGAGACAAAAGCATTACCTGCTCCTGGTAAACGGTAATTCCGTAAGTTTCTGATAAATATTCTGCACAGGCATCTAAATCGTATTTGATTTCCTCGTCGCCATTTTTTCTTCGAACGAAAGAAGGGATATACTCCAAAGGTCCCGGACGATACAAGGCATTCATCGCAATTAAATCCCCGAAAACTGTTGGCTTCAGATCTTTCATGTATTTCTGCATCCCGGGAGACTCGTACTGGAAGATTCCAACGGTTTCACCTCTTTGGAAAAGTGCATACGTTTCTTCATCATCAATTGGGAAAGTATCGGGATCGAGATCTTTTCCGGTTCTGTATTTTACCAGTTTTACGGTATCTTTTATCAGCGTAAGGGTCTTCAGACCCAAAAAGTCCATTTTCAAAAGTCCCGCACTTTCAGCAACCGAGTTGTCAAACTGTGTTACATATAAGTCGGAATCTTTTGCAGTCGTAACCGGAACATAATTCGTAATATCCGATGGAGTAATGATTACCCCGCAGGCGTGAATTCCGGTATTACGCATCGATCCCTCAAGGATTTTTGCCTGCTGGATGGTTTCTCCTGCCAAATCACCTTCATTGGCAATCGCGATTAATTCTTTTACATTGTCAAATTCGTCTGAACGAAGGGCTTTTTTAACCTCATCTTCACTTTCTGAAATAAAACGCGCCAGATTCCATTTTGACGGCATCATTCCCGGAATCAGTTTCGCAATCCTGTCGGCTTCGAATAAAGGTAAATCCAGTACACGTGCCGTATCACGAATCGCCGATTTGGTGGCCATTTTACCATACGTGATAATCTGCGCTACCTGTTTTTGGCCGTATTTGTTGATTACGTATTCCATTACACGTCCACGACCCTCGTCATCAAAGTCGATATCAATATCGGGCATCGATACACGGTCAGGATTTAAGAAACGCTCAAAAAGCAAGTCGTATTTAATCGGGTCAATATTCGTAATTCCAAGGCAGTATGCAACGGCAGAACCCGCTGCAGAACCACGACCAGGACCTACCGAAACATCCATTTTTCTGGCTTCGGCGATGAAATCCTGTACAATCAGGAAATAACCCGGATACCCTGAATTCGAAATCGTCATTAATTCAAAATCCAAACGTTCCTGAATCGATTCAGTAATCTCGCCGTATCTTCTTTTAGCACCTTCCATCGTAAGATGACGCAGGTATTTATTTTCTCCACGAACACCACCATCTTCTTCATCTTCAGGTACCATAAATTCGTCCGGAATTTCGAATTTCGGAAGCAATACATCTCGATACAATGAATAACCTTCAACTTTATCAATAATTTCCTGAATGTTGATAATCGCTTCCGGCAAATCCGCAAAAAGCTTTTTCATCTCGTCTTGCGACTTGAAATAATATTCCTGATTCGGCAATCCGTAACGATAACCACGGCCACGGCCAATTGGTGTTGCCTGTTTTTCACCGTCTTTTACACACAATAAAATATCGTGTGCATTGGCATCTTCTTTATTTAAATAATAGGTATTGTTAGTTGCAATTAATTTGATATTGTGTTTTTGCGAGAATTCAATCAGGGTTTTGTTAACACGATTTTCATCTTCCTGATTGTGACGCATTATTTCCAGATAGAAATCTTCACCAAATTGTTCCTTCCACCAAATTAAAGCTTCTTCGGCCTGGTTTTCACCGATATTCAGAATCTTGCTCGGAATTTCCCCATATAAATTCCCGGACAAAACCATGATATCACCTTTGTACTGTTCTACAATAACTCGGTCAATCCTCGGAACATAATAAAATCCGTCCGTATAAGCAATTGAAGCCATTTTGGCCAGATTATGATATCCGGCTTTATTTTTGGCTAATAAAACAACCTGGTAACCATTGTCTTTTTTTGATTTATCTAAATGGTTGTCGCAGATATTAAATTCACATCCAACTATTGGTTTTATTTCGGTTTCAGTAGGTTCTTCACCAGCTTCAACCAAAGCTTTGTTTTTTGCAGAAGCACCTTTATTGTGGTTCATAACAGCGCTCACAAAGTGGAAAGCCCCCATCATGTTTCCGGTATCGGTCATTGCCACGGCCGGCATTCCGTTTTTGGCTGTAGCCGCTACGATATTTCCAATTCCAATTGTAGATTGAAGAACCGAAAACTGTGTATGATTGTGTAAATGCGCAAATTTTGCTGCTTTAAAGTCCGCTTTATCTTCTTCTGAAACAACAGCCTGCCTTCCTTCTCCGGCTAAAGCTTTAAGCTGTTCTCTAATTTTATCAGAAGCCGCTTTTAAGTTGATGTGTTTTAAACCAATAAGCTTAAACGGCTCCGGGTTTCTTTCCTGAAAATCTTTAAAATATTCTTTCGGAACATCAAGTTCTTCTTTGGTAAAAACCTCTCTTCTTACCAATTCCAGGAAACAACGTGTGGTTGCCTCAACGTCGGCAGTTGCGTTGTGCGCTTCCGCGAAAGGAACATTAAATAAATATTCGTGAAGCTCAGTTAAAGTTGGAAGTTTGAATTTTCCTCCACGACCTCCGGGAAGCTGTAATAATGAAGCGGTAACTTCCGTACAGGTATCTAAAACAGGCATCGAACTCATTTGAGATTCTACTCCCATTCTATGAAATTCGGCTCCCATAATATTAACGTCGAATCCTAAATTCTGACCAACGATAAATTTGGTTTTGCTTAAAGCGATATTGAATTTCTCCAAAACTTCGGCCAGTGTTATTCCGTCGGCTTCAGCCAGTTCAGTCGAGATTCCATGAATACGTTCAGCATCATATGGAATATTAAATCCTTCTGGTTTTACCAAATAATCCTGATGTTCGATCAGCTGTCCCATTTCGTCGTGCAATTGCCATGCGATCTGGATACAGCGGGGCCAGTTTTCAGAATCGGTAATCGGGGCATCCCAGCGTTTTGGTAATCCGGTGGTTTCGGTATCGAATATTAAATACATATATTTTTATAGAAAAAGTCAAATTTTAAAGTCCCAAATTCCAAGCCTTTAATATTGTAAACATTTGATAACATGAAACATAAACAAATTCGATATGAAAAATGGAAGGAAGTCAAATTTACGCTTTTTTTAGAGAAATTATGACTCAAAATTGTTAAACAAAGTATCTTATTTTGACAAAATATTATTTAGATTATGCCTTTTAATAATCTAATTTTGACAAAACCTCACAGCAGTTTGATTTACTGAATACATTTAAGATAATTATTAAATAATCGTCTAATGAAAACATATTTCTACCTTCTCTTTATTGCAGCATTTACTGCCTGTTCTAAAAAAAATCCGATTGAAAAAGCGCTTCAAACAAATCCTGATGAATATTGGTGCTATTATTACAATTATAAAAACGAAACCTACTATACTTATTATAAATTTAAAGATGATCAGCTATCTTATAGATATAATAAAGATAGAGATGGAAATTTTACCGATACTCCAGAAGATCCATACGTATCTGAATTACCAGAAAAATGGTCTGCATCAGAAGACAGTATTCTGACATGGAGAAATTTCTCTTATGATGTGGTAAGTTATAATGACAAAGCAATTATACTTACTTATCCAACAAAAGAAAAACCATATACTAATTATTTATTTTTAATTAAAGAAAAAGAAGGTGATTTAAAAAAATACCCAGGAGATTATGATGAAAAAAGATTATATAATCCTGAAAAGTACAAATCGAACAATTAAAGATTTAAAGGATGATAATTTCAACCACAAAAGAATTCAAAAATGACAAATAAATCTCTTAAAAGCTTTGGCTCACTAAACGTTGTTTTATACATTTTAATCCTTTTTATAGCTGTTAGCTGTCATCAAGACATTGAACCTAAAATAAATAATTCTATTCAAAATCTGATTGAAAAGTTTCCACAACTGACAGCTCAAAAAAAATCAGTTCGAAGCGCAGAATTCAAATTTATAAAAAGCATAAAAGAAGGAGAATTCAACATTGAAATACGACTTTATTCTCAACCTGAAGGTTATAAAAACAGAAACCACATTTTGGTTTTCATAAATGGTAAAAAAGAAATCTACTCTGTTCCTCTTTTTAATAATATCTACAAAGATTATTGGGAATTTCCTCTTGAAAAACCACTATCCAAAATTCCAAAAACAAACACCTCTTTTTCAAATGAACTCAACACAGCCATAAATGAATTGATCAACAATAATGATCGAAAAAAGTCACAAAAAAGATACACTATGATCGATGTGACTTTAAATTCTGTTCTAAATTGCACAAATGTAAAAGCAAAAGACAGCTTAGTAATTTACACTCCTACCTACACCACTTTGGATACTCCTGACGAAAACATCGATTCTGCTAAAGTACGGCTTCGTAAAAACTATGATATGATGAAACTCAACAAACAATATGATTCTTTTGCAAGCAACTGTTATTTAGATGAAAAAAACTGCAGAATATATCAAATAGAATATCATGGAAACAAAGTCAAAATCAAAACCTATCGAATTGATTACGGAACAAACATACACCCTATATATCTTTAATTCTAACTCAACTTTATGATCAAATAATCATAAAATTTGATAAAATTTACCCTTTTGGATGTCGTAGTATTCCGGCTTAAAAAAAACACAAAAAGTTTATTTGGAATCATTATTTCTAACCCAAAAAACATCAAAAAATTAGAATTTAAAAAATCTAAGAAACTATCAATTATTACTATTTTTATTCGATTTGTTACATTTTTTCAAAACAAAAGACGTATTTTATAGCTATTATGAGATAAATTTGCAAACTATTAAAACAAAAAACAGTTAAGCAAAATCTAAACTGAAAAAGAAAAACAAAATCTATATCCTTTTCATTTTTTTGATATGAATTGATTTCATAAAAGCATATTCCCAATTTGTAATTAGTTTGGGTATCGTATATAATGAAATATTGAAATTGACGCTTTTGTATCTTTTTTTACTTTTGTTTTGCTATTATATGAACAGGAAAAAATGCTGTGATTATAGAAATTACAATTAAAAAAAATAAAAAATGAGTAAGACATTATTTGACAAAGTATGGGATGCACACGTTGTGCGTAAAATTGAAGATGGACCGGATGTGTTTTTTATTGACCGTCATTTCATTCACGAAGTTACAAGTCCTGTTGCTTTTTTAGGATTAAAAGCCAGAGGCGTTAAGGTTTTATACCCTGAACGTACTTTTGCAACTGCAGACCACAATACACCAACCATAAACCAGCATTTACCGGTAGCGGATGCTTTATCAGCAAACCAGTTGAAAGCACTTGAAGACAATGCAAATGAATACGGAATTTCGCACTGGGGATTAGGTCACCAAAAAAATGGAATTGTACACGTAGTTGGTCCTGAAAACGGAATTACTTTGCCGGGTGCTACTATTGTATGCGGGGATTCACATACATCTACTCACGGTGCTTTTGGAGCTATCGCTTTTGGTATAGGAACCTCTGAGGTTGAAATGGTGCTTTCTACGCAATGTATTATGCAGCCAAAACCAAAGAAAATGCGTATCAACGTAAACGGACAACTAAGTAAAGGTGTTGGACCAAAAGACGTTGCGCTTTACATTATTGCTCAATTAACTACTTCTGGAGGTACAGGATATTTTGTTGAATACGCTGGTGATGTTTTTGAAAACATGACTATGGAAGGACGTATGACAGTTTGCAATTTAAGTATCGAAATGGGTGCTCGTGGGGGAATGATCGCTCCTGACCAGACTACTTTTGATTTCTTAGAAGGAAGATTATACGCTCCAAAAGGAGAAGCCTGGACTAAAGCTGTTGAATACTGGAAAACACTTAAAACAGATGCTGATGCCGTTTTTGATGCTGAATTAAACATCAACGCTGCTGATATCGAACCAATGATTACTTATGGTACTAACCCAGGTATGGGAATTGGTATTACAAAACATATCCCGAATGCAAAAGAAGTTGAAGGCGGTGAGGAAACGTACAAAAAATCTTTAGCTTATATGGGCTTCAACGAAGATGATGTAATGATTGGAAAACAAATCGATTACGTTTTCTTAGGAAGCTGTACAAACGGGCGTATTGAAGATTTTAGAGCTTTTGCTGAAATTGTAAAAGGAAGAAAAAAAGCAGACAATGTTACTGCCTGGTTAGTTCCGGGTTCGCACGTTGTAGAAGCACAGATTAAAGAAGAAGGAATTTTAGATATTTTAACTGAAGCTGGTTTCGTATTACGTCAGCCGGGATGTTCTGCTTGTTTAGCAATGAATGACGATAAAGTTCCAGCTGGTAAATACGCTGTAAGTACTTCAAACAGAAACTTTGAAGGACGTCAGGGCCCTGGTTCAAGAACGCTTCTTGCAAGTCCGATTATGGCTGCTGCTGCTGCTGTTACTGGAAAACTAACAGATCCGAGAGAATTGTTCTAATCAATTTCAATGACAATTTCAAAAATCAATAAAAATTGTTTTTAGATTTAAAATAGAATTTCAATTTTCGGAAAATCTAAAATCTAAAATCCAAAAATCTAAAATTAAAATGGCATACGATAAATTTAATATACTTACGAGCAGCGCAGTGCCGCTGCCAATTGAGAACGTAGATACAGATCAGATCATCCCGGCCCGCTTCTTAAAAGCTACAAAACGTGAAGGCTTTGGAGACAACCTTTTCAGAGACTGGAGATATAACGGAGACGATACTCCAAAAGCAGATTTCGTGTTAAACAATCCAACTTACAGTGGAAAAATCCTTGTTGGAGGAAAAAACTTCGGTTCAGGTTCTTCTCGTGAGCACGCTGCATGGGCGGTTTACGATTACGGATTCCGTGCTGTAGTTTCTTCTTTCTTTGCTGATATCTTCAAAGGAAACTGTTTGAATATTGGTGTTTTGCCTGTACAAATCAGCCCTGAGTTTCTTGAAAATATCTTCAAAGCAATCGAAGCTGATCCCAAAACGGAACTAGAAATCAATCTTCCGGCTCAGACTATTACTTTGTTATCAACTGGTGAGCAGGAATCATTTGCTATCAATGGTTACAAAAAAAATAACCTGACAAATGGCTTTGATGACATTGATTATTTACAAAATATTAAGGAAGACATTAAAGCTTTTGCTGACAAGCTTCCTTACTAAACACAACCAACTCAAACGCAGTTACGCAAGTTTCAACCTCAAAGTTGGACTTCGTAACTGCTTTTTACAATTTTACAAAATTCGATTCGATAATTATCAAATCATACAAAGCCATCTGATATTTAATGGAAAAAAGAAAAATTGAAATAATGGATACAACGCTCCGTGACGGCGAACAAACCTCAGGAGTATCTTTTTCTGCTGCAGAAAAACTGACCATTGCGCAATTGTTGCTGGAGGAATTAAATATTGACAGAATCGAAATTGCCTCAGCCCGTGTCAGCGAAGGCGAATTTCAGGCCGTAAAAGGCATCACTTTATGGGCTGAAGAAAAAGGATATATTGACAGAATTGAAGTCCTGACTTTTGTTGATGGAGGTGTTTCAATTGACTGGATGAAAAAAGCCGGTGCCAAAGTGCAAAATTTATTGACCAAAGGTTCAATGAACCACTTAACGCATCAATTAAAAAAAACTCCGGAACAGCATTTTTCTGAAATTGCCAAAATTATTGCTTTAGCAAAAGAAAACAACATTGAAACCAATGTATATCTGGAAGACTGGAGCAACGGAATGCGAAATTCTCCTGAATATGTTTTTCAATTCTTAGATTTCTTAGCGACCCAGCCAATTAAAAGAGTATTGCTTCCGGACACTTTAGGTGTATTAATTCCATCATTGACTTTTGAATTTATTTCGAAAATAAAAGCAAAATACCCACAGATTCATTTCGATTTTCATGCACATAACGATTACGATTTGAGTGTCGCCAATGTAATGGAGGCCATAAAAGCCGGTATTAACGGACTTCACGTAACCGTAAACGGAATGGGAGAACGTGCCGGAAACGCGCCGCTAGAAAGCACTGTTGCCGTAATCAATGATTACTTGCCGGAAGTCAGCATTAATATCAAAGAAACTTCTTTATATTCTGTCAGCAAGCTCGTTGAAACTTTCACCGGATACAGAATTCCTGCCAACAAACCAATTGTAGGAGACAATGTTTTTACGCAGACTGCCGGAATCCACGCTGATGGGGATAACAAAAATAATTTATATTTTAATGATCTTCTTCCGGAACGTTTTGGAAGAAAAAGAAAATACGCGCTTGGAAAAACTTCCGGAAAAGCCAACATTGAAAAAAATCTTCAGGAATTAGGTTTAAAATTAAACAATGAGGATTTAAAACTGGTAACCCAAAGAATTATAGAACTGGGCGATAAAAAAGAAACCGTAACCAAAGAAGATCTTCCATACATTATTTCAGATGTTCTGGACAGCCATACTTACGAAGAAAAAATCAAAATCGAATCTTATATATTAGTTCACTCAAAAGGAATGCGCCCGTCGACTACTTTGTGCTTAAAAATCAATGATGAAATCATTGAAGAAAACGCACAGGGAGACGGTCAGTTTGATGCTTTTATGAATGCACTTACTAAAATTTACAAGAGCAGAAAATTAACACTCCCAAAATTGATTGATTATGCTGTGCGAATCCCGCCCGGAAGTAGTTCAGACGCCTTATGCGAAACTATTATTACCTGGGTAAACAACGGAAAAGAATTCAAAACCCGCGGATTAGATTCGGATCAGACAGTTGCTGCAATTATAGCAACTCAAAAAATGCTCAATGTTATCACTCAGTAAAACTTAAATAAATCGAAATAGTAAATAAACCCATAATAATCAATAAAAATGAAATTTAACATAGCCCTTTTAGCCGGAGACGGAATCGGACCAGAAGTAATTGATCAGGCAGTAAAAGTATCAGATGCTGTTGCACAAAAATTTGGACATGAAATCACCTGGAAACCAGCTTTAACAGGTGCCGCTGCAATTGATGCAGTAGGTGAGCCTTATCCGGATTCTACGCATGAAGTTTGTAAAAATGCTGATGCCGTTCTTTTTGGAGCGATTGGACACCCTAAATATGATAACGATCCTTCTGCGCCGGTAAGACCAGAGCAAGGTTTGTTAAAAATGCGTAAAGCTTTAGGTTTGTTCGCAAACGTAAGACCAACTTTTACATTCCCTTCTTTATTGGATAAGTCTCCTTTGAAAAGAGAAAGAATCGAAGGAACGGATTTAGTTTTCTTAAGAGAATTAACTGGTGGAATTTACTTTGGTGAAAAAGGAAGAAAAGATAACGGAGATACTGCTTACGACAACTGTGTTTACACAAGAGCAGAAGTTCAGCGTTTGGCTAAAAAAGGTTTCGAATTAGCGATGACGCGATCTAAAAAATTATGTTGTGTTGATAAAGCAAACGTTTTAGAAACTTCACGTTTATGGAGGGAAACAGTTCAGGCAATGGAAAAAGATTATCCTGAAGTTGAAGTAAGCTACGAATTTGTGGATGCTGTTGCTATGCGTCTAGTTCAGTGGCCAAACTCTTACGATGTATTAATTACTGAAAACTTATTTGGAGATATCTTAACAGATGAAGCTTCTGTAATTTCCGGTTCAATGGGATTAATGCCTTCTGCTTCTATGGGAGCTGAAGTATCCTTATTCGAACCTATCCACGGTTCTTACCCACAAGCGACAGGATTAAACATTGCTAACCCAATGGCTACTGTTTTATCTGCTGCTATGATGTTCGAAAACTTCGGGTTGATGGAAGAAGGAAAAGCAATGAGAGATGCTGTAAACAAAGCTTTAGAAGCAGGAGTAGTTACTGAAGATTTAGCTAATGGAGGCAAAGCATACGGAACCAAAGAAGTAGGTGACTGGTTAGCTGCTAACATCTAATTTTCTTAAGAATATAAATACAAAAGGCGGCAATAAAAAATGTCGCCTTTTGTGTTTACATCTGTGATGAACTCTTTATTTCTTTTCTAAGTATTTAGTTTATCAATTAGAAATGATTACTTTTATAACACTCAATAGCAATACTGTTGTATTTTATTATAAAATATTAAATTTCAATTATGATAAAAATAAACTTAAAAATACAGTTCTTACTTTTTGTTATTTGTCTATTTTTTATTGGTTTAGGTATAAATAGTATTTTAGCAACAGGTTTTCAGTCAGGCGTAAATCTTTTCTATCAAATTTCACCAATAATACCTTTTGCATTTTCAGCTTTTATATTTGGGCAAAATATTTATTCCAAAAGAGCTTTACAAAAATAATTATCACAAACAAAAAAGGCATCAATTTTCATTGACGCCTTTTGTATATTTAGAAAAAAATATTAATATCCTCCTCTGTTTCCACCACGGTCATTTCCACCACGGTTGTTTCCGTAACCTCCGCGGGAATCACCTCCACGGTTGTTATTGAAGCTTCTTCTTTCACCTTCAGGTTTTGGCTCAGATTTATTAACCACAATTGTACGACCCTGAACAGTAGCTCCATTCAATTCATCAATTGCTTTTTGAGCTTCCGAATCATTTGGCATCTCAACAAAACCAAATCCTTTACTTCTTCCAGTAAATTTATCAGTAATGATTTTTACTGAATCTACTGCTCCGTAAGCCTCGAAAGACTCTCTTAAATCTGCTTCCTCAATACTGAATGGAAGGCTTCCAACAAAAATGTTCATATGTACTTATTTATGATAATGTAGCAAATGTAGTCTTATTTTTCTGCAATCTACTATATATTAGTTTATTTATGTTTTTATTTTGATTTTTTTCAAAAAAATCTACAAAGCAACAGCCTAACAAATTCTAAGAATTATGGTAACAATTCTACAATAGTAAAACTAAAGGACAAATCTTATTTTAGCAGATAATTGAAAACAAAAAAGATAAAAAATTAAAAAAAATCATCCGAAACATATTTAATCTGCTTTTAAACGTACAATTAACAAAAAAAGTTTATCTTTGCGCCCTTAATTAACAGAGGTCGAGTACCTCAAAATTTAATCATACGATTATGTCAGTAAAAATTAGATTACAAAGACACGGTAAAAAAGGAAAACCTTTTTACTGGGTTGTAGCTGCAGATGCACGCTCAAAAAGAGATGGTAAATACTTAGAAAAAATCGGTACTTACAATCCAAACACTAACCCGGCAACTGTTGAGTTAAACCTTGACAGCGCAGTAAAATGGTTGCACAATGGTGCTCAGCCAACTGATACTGCTAGAGCTATCCTTTCTTACAAAGGTGCTTTATTGAAACACCACCTTGATGGAGGTATCCGTAAAGGGGCTTTGACTCAAGAGCAGGCAGACGCTAAATTAGCTGCTTGGTTAGAGGCAAAAGCTGGAAAAGTTGATGCTAAAAAAGATGGTTTATCAAAAGCACAAGCTGATGTTAAAGCTAAAGCTTTAAAAGCTGAAAAAGAAGTTAACGCTAAACGTGTAGCTGCTGCAGCTCAGGCTGAAGCTGACGCTATCGCTGCTGCATCTGCTGCAGAGGCTACAGAAGAAGTTGCTGAAGTTGAAGCCGCTACTGAAGAAGCTCCTGCTGCTGAAGAGAATAACGAAACAACTGAGGCATAATTTTAGTTAGCGATAATGCGTAAAGAAGAATGTTTTTATTTAGGTAAAATCGCTAAAAAATTTAGTTTCAAAGGTGAAGTTCTGATCTATTTAGACACGGACGAACCTGAGTTATACGAAAATCTGGAATCAGTGTTTGTTGAACAAAACAAACATCTGATTCCTTTTTTTATTGAAACAAGTTCTTTACACAAAAGCGACTTTTTAAGAGTTCGTTTTGAAGATGTAAATACCGAAGATGATGCTGATGCTCTAGTTGGCAGTGCCATTTATCTTCCTTTGACTATGTTACCAAAACTTACAGGTAACAAATTTTATTTCCACGAAGTTATTGGTTTCGAAATTGAAGACCAGCGTTTAGGCGTATTTGGAAAAATAACTTCAATTAATGATTCTTCTGCCCAGCCACTTTTTGAAGTTTTAAATGGCGAAGTCGAAATACTAGTTCCAATGATTGATCATTTCCTTGTAAAAATTGATCGTGACAATAAAAAGGTAATTATGAATCTTCCTGAAGGATTGGTAGAAATGTACCTTTAGAAGGAAATTCCAAACTTTAAATTCCAAATTCCAACTTTTAAAAGGAAAATATCAATATTGAAATTCCAAATTCCAAAGTTGAGCATCAAATTTATTTATTTTACAATTTGAAAGAAAAAGATTATTTTTTTCTTGTTTTTTTCTATTTTTACAACACAAATTGGAATTTTTATTATGCCCAAAACCCTATAATCTAGAAGAAAGAACTTTTCTATTTGCTAAAGAATGTAGAATCTATATTAGAACATTACCAAAAACCATTTCGAATATTGAAAATGGAAAACAATTAGTTCGTTCTTCTGGCTCCGTTGGAGCAAATTATATTGAAGCAAATGAAAAATTAGGCGACAAAGACTTTTTATTTCGTCTTAAAATTGCAAGAAAAGAAGCTAAAGAATCTAAATTTTGGCTTCAATTATTAAATGACCTAAATCCAGATCAAATCAATTTATCTGAATCTCTATTATTCGAAATAGAAGAACTAAAAAAAATTCTATCTGCAATAATTACCAAAACATCAAATTAAATAATTCCTATTTTAATATTATTTTTGCCATTCAATCCATCTCAATTGGAATTTGGAATTTTCCCCAAAGGTTTGGGATTGGAATTTCCTTTTAAAAAATTGGAATTTGGAATTTAAAGTTTGGAATTTATTTAATTTTTATGTTTCAATTCAAGCAATTTTCTGTTCAGCAAGATAAAACCGCTATGAAAGTCGGAACTGATGGTGTTTTATTAGGCGCATGGGCCCCTGTAAATCATAACCCTTTTAGTGTTTTAGACATTGGTGCCGGAACCGGAATTATAGCTTTGATGTTAGCTCAGCGAACTCATGCTGAACAAATTGATGCTTTAGAAATTGATGAAGATGCTTATGAACAAGCAACTGATAATTTTGAAAATTCTCCCTGGGGTGATCGTTTGTTCTGTTTTCATGCCGGGCTGGACGAATTTATTGAGGAACCGGAAGATGAATACGACTTGATTATTTCAAATCCTCCTTTTTACTCTGAAGATTATAAAACCGAAAATGAACAACGGGATTTGGCACGTTTTCAGGATGCAATGCCTTTTGAAGAATTGGTTGAAGCGGCAGACTTATTGCTTTCAGAAAATGGAATATTTGCAGTGATTCTTCCATTCAAAGAAGAGAAAAACTTTATAGCTTTAGCCAAAGAATCTGAATTATACCCAATCAAAATTACCCGTGTAAAAGGAAGTCCAACTTCAGAAATCAAAAGAAGTTTACTCGCTTTTAGCCGAAATGAAAATCAGGAAACTGAAATCGATGAATTAATTATCGAAATTGACAGACATGTTTATACACCCGAGTATATTGAGTTGACAAAAGATTTTTACCTTAAAATGTAATTCCTCTTTTTTAATTTTTAAGGTTCAAAACACATTATAAAATCTTATTTTTATACTTCTACTATCTTGAGAAGATGAATAAATTAATTTTTACAACATTAACCATTAGTTTTGTTATATTTCTTTATGTAGATTTGTAATTATAAAACTATAGTACCATGAAACCTGACTTATTTCAAGCACCCGATTATTATAATCTTGATGATTTACTAACAGATGAACACAAACTGGTTCGCGAGTCGGCACGTGCATGGGTAAAGCGTGAAGTTTCTCCCATTATTGAAGAATATGCCCAAAAAGCCGAGTTCCCAAAACAAATTATAAAAGGTCTTGGAGAGATTGGCGGATTCGGCCCCTACATTCCTGTGGAATATGGCGGAGCAGGCTTAGACCAGATTTCATACGGACTGATTATGCAGGAAATAGAGCGCGGAGATTCCGGTGTTCGATCTACCTCATCTGTACAATCTTCTTTAGTAATGTATCCCATCTGGAAATACGGAAACGAAGAACAGAGAATGAAATATTTACCAAAACTGGCTACAGGAGAATTCATGGGATGTTTTGGATTAACTGAACCTGATCACGGTTCTGATCCCGGAAGTATGATTACCAATTTTAAGGATATGGGTGATCATTATCTTTTAAATGGTGCTAAAATGTGGATTTCTAATGCCCCTTTTGCAGATATTGCTGTAGTCTGGGCCAAAAATGAAGAAGGCAGAATTCACGGATTAATTGTAGAACGAGGTATGGAAGGTTTTTCAACTCCGGAAACGCATAACAAATGGTCGCTTCGTGCATCATCTACCGGAGAATTGATTTTTGATAACGTAAAAGTTCCAAAAGAAAATCTATTACCCAATAAATCCGGATTAGGGGCACCGTTGGGCTGTTTAGATTCTGCCCGATATGGAATTGCCTGGGGTGCCATCGGAGCAGCGATGGACTGTTACGATACCGCTTTACGCTATGCAAAAGAAAGAATCCAGTTTGGAAAGCCTATCGGAGGAACCCAATTACAACAGAAGAAATTAGCCGAAATGATTACCGAAATCACAAAAGCACAATTATTAACCTGGAGATTAGGGGTTTTAAGAAACGAGGGAAAAGCTACAACAGCTCAGATCTCAATGGCAAAACGTAACAATGTCGATATGGCGATTCACATCGCCCGCGAAGCCAGACAAATGCTGGGCGGAATGGGAATTACAGGTGAATATTCGATCATGCGCCACATGATGAATCTTGAAAGTGTGATTACTTATGAAGGGACACACGACATCCATTTATTGATAACAGGAATGGATGTAACCGGATTTTCAGCATTCAAATAATAACGTTCTATTAAAATATATTGAAAATCAATACCAAAAGCTTCTTCTAACCGGGAAGCTTTTTTATATTTACCAAAAAAATACCACATCATGAATATTGAAACTATCAACAACAGCATTCAGCCTCAAAAGGAAATGCTTTTACAACATTCTTTGTACAATAAAATCCAAAACATCGATGACCTGCATAGTTTCTTAGAAAATCATGTTTTTGCCGTTTGGGATTTTATGTCATTATTGAAGGCTTTACAGGCTAAACTAACCTGTACAACTACACCATGGTTTCCAACAAAAAATCCTGAAACCCGATATTTAATCAACGAAATTGTTTTGGCCGAAGAAACCGATTTAACAATCGATGGAAGAAGACAAAGCCATTACGAAATGTATATCGAGGCCATGGAAGCTTGTGGTGCTGATACAACTGCAATCAACAAATTTTTATCCGAGGTAAATTCGCTTCATAATATTTTTGTTGCCATCAAACAAAGTTCCTTACATCCGGATGTAAAATCGTTTTTAGATTTCACTTTCAGGGTTATAGAACAAGGAAAACCACATGAAATCGCAGCTGCCTTTACCTTTGGACGAGAAGATCTGATCCCGGCTATGTTTACCGAAATCTTAAAAAACTTTCAGAAAAATCTTCCTGAAGTTGATTTAACAAAACTGCTTTACTATTTTGAAAGACATATCGAACTGGATGCCGATGAACACGGACCAATGGCCATGCAAATGATTACAGAATTATGTGGGGATGACGCTCAAAAATGGTCAGATGTAGAAGAAATTTCGATTCTGGCTTTAGAAAAACGCATCGGACTCTGGAATGCCATTGAAGAAGAAATTCTTTTAAAAACAGAAATGGTCTAAAACCAAAATATCTTATTTAACGTAACTATTTGTTTAGAAGTCTGAATCTAATTTTAAACAAATTATGAAATCCCATTTTAAACAAATAGTTGTCGTTATCCTATCCATATTCCTTTTAAGCTGCAGTACTGAAGAAGCTAATCCTGAAACTGCAGTTACTCCTCCGTCTGTAACGCCACCAACAACACCCGTTCCCTCTACTCCAACTAGTCCAATTGCAAAATCGATAAATTATCTGGCATTGGGAGACAGCTACACTATTGGTCAGAGTGTTTGCGAAACCTGTCGTTTTCCGGAACAGCTTAAAATGAGTTTAAAAATGTTCTATTCCCAAACTGATTTTTCACTAAAAATTATTGCCACTACAGGCTGGACTACCACAAATTTAATTTCGGCCATAAACCAGCAAAAACCCGAATCAAATTATGATCTGGTTACTTTATTAATCGGGGTTAACAACCAATATCAGGGAAGGGATTTTTCACTGTATGAAAAAGAATTTCCGGAATTAGCCAACAAAGCCATTATGCTGGCCAAAGGCGATAAAAAAAATGTAATTGTAGTTTCGATTCCTGACTATGCCTATACTTCTTTTGCAGCAAACTTAAGCCAGTCACAAAAAACAAAAATCTCAACAGAAATTGACCAATACAATGCTTTTGCAGAAAGTTACTGCAAAGCAAACCAGATCGTTTTTGTGAATATCACTGACATCACAAGACAAGGTTTAAACAATCCAAATCTTGTTGCTTCAGACGGTTTGCATCCTTCAGAATCGGCTTACGCTTTATTTGTTGAGCGCCTTTTGCCTCAAGTTAAAATAGCATTGCAGGATTAGACATTTTAATTATTTTAAGAAGCAGAAAAAACTCCCATCAGCAATGGGAGTTTATAAAATTAAAATTGGAATCCTTATTATAAATTAATTTCTTTCAAACACTAAATAATCTGATGGGCCATCATCGTCTATATCAGCAACTTCAACTCTGGTATCGGTAATACTAATGATATCCCAATCTTCGTTAAGAATCCTGAAACTTTGCGGATTGGCAAAATAAAGATTCAAATCCAGATCAGTATCCGGCGGCGTATCACGTTCATCATCAGAGATAACAGACCAAGACCCTGAGTAGGTTTGTTCATTTCCGTTTACAGCCAGTACATTTCCATTATTAAAGGTAAAGTTATAGCCGGCAAAATCGGCAGTTTTATTAACACCGCGATCTTCAAATTTTGTAATTCTCCATGTACCAACTGCAAGAACAGAAGTTGCAGGAGTAGGGTCTGTATTAAGTGATTTGTCATCGTCATTGTCACAAGAAGTGGTTAAAACACTTACGGCTAAAAGGGCTAATGCAAAAATTTTTTTTGTCATGATAAAATAATTTAATTTAATATTCTGTTTTTTAAAATTCACAAAGGCTGTTTCGTTGCCTTTGCCTGCTTCTGTATCTATAACCCCTGGCTTATTCTCATCCCTACCAGAAAATATTATTTTTTTTCATCGGTAATAAAAATCGTTATGTAAGCCCTTTAAATAATGAAAGTCACTTATAGGATTATAAGCCAAACTAACTATTGAATTCGTTTTATTAAACAAAGCTAATCAGCTTTCCCTTATCTTTGCAGTTTAATTTAAACCTCCAATATATCAGCATCCCGGCCTAAAAATATTTATTTATTTCAGGTAGGGATTTACCCGTGCGAGGGGTTATAGGTATATCAAGGATACATTTATGTCTAAAAAAGAAATTTACAATACCTGCAGCGAAAATCATTTTTCACTATTTTTTAAAAACCACGAAAAAGCGCTTCGTAATTTTCTATACTATAAATTTGGCAACGAAGAACAGGCATATGATACAGCACAGGAAGCTTTTATCAAATTATGGCAGAACTGCAGCAGTGTTCCATGGGAAAAGGCAAAGTCTTATCTCTATACTGTAGCATTTAACAAATCGCTAAAAGTGGTCGCTCATCAAAAAGTTGTTCTTAATTACGTACAGGAATCACAGCCTGTTACAGCGACAAACGAAAGCCCTGAATTTGTACTGGAAGAAGAACAATTCAGACAAAAACTGTTAAAAGCAATTGATGATCTTAATGAAACACAAAAAGTGGCTTTTCTGATGCACCGTATAGACAAGATTCCTCAAAAAGAAATTGCGGCCACATTAGGAATCAGTGTAAAAGCAGTAGAAAAAAGACTTCATCTTGCCATGCTTGCCTTAAAGAAAAACATAGAAAATTTCAGGTAACTGAAAACAAAAAATAGTACGTTATGAAAGAGGATCATTATTTATCACGTTTACTCAGCAATGATTTATCTGAAGAAGAGAAACAGGCTTTGGGCAAAGATATTGACTGGCAAATGTTTGAAAAAATAAAAGAACATTCTGGTCAGTTGAATGTATCACAAAGAGAGTCCGGCAATATGCTGCAGACTGTTTTAGCGGCACCTAAAAAGAAATCGTTGTTTCAAACGCCTTCTTTTCAATGGATGGCAGCCGCCGCAATGCTACTGTTATTTACCGGAATTGGATTTTTATTCTTAGGAGATTCCCAGACATCTATTTACGCAGCCAGAGGAACAGAGAAAACATTTTTATTCCCGGACGGGTCTCAGGTGAGCCTGAATTCTGATTCGGAAATCAGTTTTAATAAATCAGACTGGAAAGAAAACCGTACGCTTAGCCTAACAGGGGAAGCCTATTTTAAAGTTGTCAAAGGAAGTAAATTCAGTGTTCTAACGTCAAACGGAATAGTTCAGGTTTTGGGGACACAATTTAATGTACGGTCGCGCAGCCAGAGAATAGATGTAGCCTGTTACGAAGGCAGGGTAAGGGTTAGTGAAAAAAATAAGGAACAAATAGTAATCCCGGGCAAAATGGTCACCATAAACAAAGGCAGCTGGCTTGTAAACAAAATAAATGTAAACCAGCCTGAATGGACTGCCAATCAAATTATTTTTCGTGCTGATTTGCTAAATGAAGTTACAGCTGAACTGGAACGCAAATACAATATTAAAATTAAAGTGAGTAAAGTGAATACGACTAAAGAATATACTGGTACTGTACCCGCAGATAATTTAGATATAGCCCTCAAAATCATTGAAGAGACCTTTAACCTTAAGAGAACCCAATTCACTGATGGCAATTATGAATTAATGAAGAAGTAAAATTGTCTAAAAAAGCTTTAGTATTATGTGTTTTATTTTTAACCTGTTGGATGGCAAATGCCCAACAGGCCGGGACTCGTATATCTTTACGCCAAGCTTTACAATCTATTGAGTCCAGATACCATATAAAGTTTAATTATATTGAACATGATATCGCAAATGCAACAGTTACGGCTATTCCTCAGGGCAGTACACAGGAAATCATTGCCAAACTTGCCTTAGAAACAGGTCTTGTTTTTAATCGTATTTCTGATCATTATATTGTTATCAAACCGGCACAAGTCAAAACTTCACAACTTTGCGGCCTTTTATTAGATGCTGATACCAAAGAACCCATTCCTTTTGCCTCGATAGCATTGGGACCGAAACAATCCACACAATCCGACGCAGAGGGTCGTTTTTGTTTTTTTAGTTCCAATGACAAAAACCTGTACATCTCCCATGTGGGTTATAAAGATAAAATTATAGCGGTAAGCACTTTTGGAAAAGAAGGAACAACTACAATTGAATTGTCTGTTTATATCGCCCGTCTCTCTGAAGTGCAGATCATGCATTTGTTAACGCGCGGGATTAAAAAAGACGGAGATGGAAGCTACAAAATCGAATCTAAAAATACAGGGATACTTCCGGGCATGACAGAACCAGATGTTTTTCAGACCATTCAGCAATTGCCCGGTGCTGTAAGTCTTGATGAAACCGTTTCCAACATCAGTTTCCGCGGCGGCACTCATGACCAGAATCTGTTTCTTTGGAACGGCATACGGCTGTACCAGACAGGACATTTCTTTGGCCTTATCTCTGCTTTAAATCCGAATCTATCGCAGTCCTTTACGGTCTACAAAAATGCAAGTCCTGCTCAATACGGACAGGCAGTATCCGGTACTGTAATTATAGAAACGCTGCCCGAATCAGGCGATTTATACGAAAGCTCCTTAGGAATCAATATGCTGAACATCGATTTTAATACTTCATTTAAAACTTCCGAAAAAGCGGACTGGCAATTTAGTGCCCGAAGGTCCATAACCGATTATTTTGCTTCGCCTACTTATAAAAGCTATTTTAAACGAATTTTTCAGAATACTAAAATCACCAACTTGTTTATTGATGAAGATATTGACTATAAAAGTTCAGAAGATTTCTATTTCTACGATATAACGGGCCAGTACAGGCAAAAAATAGGCAAGCGATCCGAACTTCGGATAAACTCCATCCTAATTTCCAACGAGCTCAATGTCAACCAAAGCATTGCTGACAGTAATGGCCCTATCAATGAAAGAAGCAAACTGGACCAGCAGACAATAGCTGGAAATGCCTCTTTCTCTACCAAATGGGAATCCGGTGATGTAACCAAATTAACATTGCATTACACCAATTACAGTATTGATTCACGTGATATGTTTATAGAAAGCAACCGAATCCTTAAGCAGGAGAATACAATACTGGACAAAGGCTACGGAATACATCATAGCCTTGCAGGAAGCAAAAATTTTTCACTTCAGTTCGGCTATCAGCTTAATCATACCAATATTGACAACACTAATAACGATAATACTTTCAATCTTCAAAACAGTAATGAACATCTCCTCTCCCACGCTGTTTATGCACAGGCCGATGCTAACTACAAACAATTTTTGCTGACTGCCGGAATCCGACAAAACTATTTTCAAACCCTTCATACCTTTCGCACAGAACCCCGTTTTTTAATACGCTGCAATTTAACAGATCATTTTGCATTGGAATTACAAGGCGAAATGAAAAGCCAGACTACACAACAAATTGTTGATTTTCAGGAAAATTTCTTCGGCCTGGAAAAAAGAAGATGGACACTTTCTAACGGTAATAATCTTCCGGTTACCAAAAGTTCCCAGCTCTCCTTTGCAGCACACTTCCAAAAGCGTAAATGGCTGTTTACTGCAGAACCTTTTATTAAAAAGGTAGACGGAATCAACAGTATCAGTCAGGGATTTCAGGGGCAGTTTGAGTTTGCCAATACTTTAGGAAAATATACCGTTTATGGAATCGAAACGCTGGTACAAAAACAATGGCGCAATTTTACCGGCTGGATAACCTACCAGTACAACAATAATGAATATGAGTTTGAACGCCTGTACGATCAGGATTTCACCAGCAATCATGAAGTGCCACATGCAATTCGAAGTGGCTTTATTTTCGACAACAAACGCTGGCAGTTTGCGTTGGGCGGAAGCTGGATGTCAGGCAGGTTCTACACCCAGCCCGCTTCGCGTATTCCGGAATTTGATGAAAACCAAAATCCAGTAATTGTATACCGAAACCCAAACAGCAGCCAGCTCAATGACTATTTACAGCTCAATGCATCAGTAAGTTTCACCAGTAAGCTATCGGATAAAATGAAATGCAAGACTGGAATTTCTGTGCAAAACCTTCTCAATTCATCAGAAACCATAAACCGAAGCTACCGAATTAACTCACAAAATTCAACCATCGAAGAGATAAATATCAATGCTCTGGAAAACACCTTTAATGCTTTTGTACGTATTTACTTCTTGTAATTTAGGTTTCATCTTTAAAACCTGTTTTGAGTTGCTACCAAAGTAATTTACCTCTTCATTTATTTTAAGAAGCAGAAAATCAGTTTTCAAAACACCTTTAGTCCCTCTATCCGCTATATCTTTTGTGGTGAACCCCACCACAAAAGGATGCCCCTGCTATCGGGGCTGGGTTAGAGGTTTTGGTTTTTCAAGAAATAAAAAACTCCGTAATTTCAATTTGAAATTACGGAGTTTTATCTCGCAGAGAGGAAGGGATTCGAACCCTCGATACAGTTACCCATATACTAGCTTTCCAGGCTAGCTCCTTCAACCACTCGGACACCTCTCTATTTTGGTTTGCAAATAACATGAAAAAAAATGAGTTAGAAAAGCATTTTTTATAAAATCCTTTCAATACTTGTCTTATTTATCTAAAATAAACCGGCTATAGCGAAATCTCGCCACGCAAAGCCGTTTCAAAAATGGTTTTAAATTCGTTTTGGGGAATCGTAACTGTATGTCCCAGTAAATACATCAATTTGGTAATAGCAGCTTCGGTCGTAATATCTTTTCCTGAAATAACACCTAAAGACTTCAAAGCAGTACTGGTTTCGTATTGCCCCATATTGACACTTCCGCCCGAGCATTGTGTTACGTTTACGATATGCATTCCATTCTGAATTGCTTTCTGAATCAAATTTAAAAACCAGTCTTCGGTAGGCGCATTTCCTGAACCATAGGTTTCCAAAACAATTCCTTTTAAATCTTTAGTTGCTAAAATCGAAGCCAGAACGGTTTCACTCATTCCCGGAAACATTTTTATTATGGCTACGTGATTGTTTAAGTTTTTGTGAACAATCAGTTTTGCATCGGTTTTTACAGGAAGAAATAAATGACGGTTTAATTTTAAATGTACACCAGATTCTACCAATTCAGGATAATTGGGTGCTGTAAAAGCCCTGAAATGTTCGGCATTTACTTTTGAAGTCCGGTTTCCACGGTATAATTTATATTCAAAATACAAACAAACTTCGTTGATTACCGATTTTCCGTTTTCCTGAAGCGAAGCAATCTGAATAGCCGTAATCAGGTTTTCTTTGGCATCGGTACGCAAATCTCCAATCGGCAATTGTGAGCCCGTAAAGACCACAGGTTTTGATAAATTTTCTAGCATAAAACTCAACGCCGATGCAGAATACGACATCGTATCTGAACCGTGCAAAACGACAAATCCGTCAAAAGCGATATAATTTTCCTCGATAATAGTGGCAATTTTAGCCCACATTTCGGGATTCATATTCGAAGAATCAATTGGATCTGCAAACGAAACCGTTTCGATTTCGCAATCCAGTTGTTTTATTTCGGGGATATTTTTGAGCAGTTTTCCAAAATCAAAAGCTTTGAGTGCTCCTGTTTCAAAATCTTTGCTCATACCGATGGTTCCACCGGTATAGATTAAGAGTATTTTAGCTTTAGAAGGCATCCTGATATTTCAATTTACTCACAACAGGATTCGCATACATGGCCAAAAATCCTTGTCTTGCAACGCCATTATCAGTTCCTATTCTTTTCTCTAAACGACGCTCAAAAAGCTGTTTCTCGTTTTCTTTATATAAATGAGAATAGGTATTGGTTTCGTTTAAAATGTCGTATGCGATAAAATTCGTTGGCCATAATTGGTAATTCTGCAAAATAGAATCATCGATTACCTGTGCCAAAGCCTGAATCTGTTTGTTCGAATTATCGTTTTCAGCCACAATCTGATCAATTTCTGTATCCAGAACATCTCCAACAGAAATATGGATTCTTTTTTTGGTTCCCATAATACCGCTTAAAATGGTCATGAAATCCTCGTTTTTATCTTTTACGTAAACTTCGTTATTGGCTTCTGCCATTAATTGCGGCATTTTCAGAACATCGGTTGGGTCATATTCGTATGAAATGGATACCGGAACAATTTTTAATTTCTTAAAATAGTTCATAATATTTTCTTCATCAGAACCCATTCCGATCATTTTTAAAACTCCCGGATTAGTTTCATCATTTCCGTCTTTGGTACGGCCTTCCCTTTGGGCAATCCAAACCGAACGGTTTTCACGAAGCAGTAACTGCCCCATATATTCTGCCAGTAATTTAGAGCTCTGCAGCATTTCTCTTGGTGTCAAACCTCTTAAAACCAAAAAGTTTCTGTTCAGTTTTGCCAATGTGCTCAAAAATGCTTTTTTAACGAGATTGTCTCCAATTGCCGATGCTGTCATTACTAAACCATGTTCGAAAAGACAAACATTCAGTAAAGTCGTATCCAGCAAAATATCACGGTGATTGGATATAAATAAATAAGGCGTATTTTTTTCTAATTTTTCAAAACCCGAAGTCGTAAGTCCTTCTGAACTTTTTTCGAGTACTTTTTGAATGGTCTGATAAATAAAATTGCATTGAAAATCACGAATTGAATGTGTTTTCTTTAATTGTTCTTTCCAGACTTCATCATTTAATTCCGGAAAAGTAAAATTCATCATGGTTTTCATCATCGGATGATTGGCAACTCCATGAAGTGCTTCATTTACTTCAGAATCATAAAATGGTCGAATAGCGTCAAATTTCTGCATTATAAATATCAATTTAGGTGGGCAAAAGAACAAAAAAAAAACTAAAATATTGTAATCGGGGTATTAAATCCCAAAAACGTCTTTGGAGTTTTGCGTTGTCGCTTCTGCAATTTCTGTATCTGAAAGGTCGTAAATTTCGGCCAGTTTTGCAATTACATTTGCTAAATAACTGCTTTCGTTGCGTTTACCTCTGTACGGAATGGGTGCCAGATAAGGCGAATCAGTTTCTAAAACTATATTTTTCAAATCAATTTGATGTAAGAATTGGTCGATTTTTCCGTTTTTAAAAGTCACTACGCCTCCAATTCCCAATTTCATATTATACGAAATCGCCTGAAGTGCCTGCTCATAGGTTCCGGTAAAACAATGAAAAATCCCGAATAAATCTTCCGACTTTTCTTCTTCCAGAATTTCAAAAATTTCATCAAAAGCTTCACGACAATGAATTACAATTGGTAACTTGTACTGTTTTGCCAATTGAATTTGTTTTCTAAAAGCGATTTGCTGTTCTTTCAAATGTGTTTTATCCCAGTACAAATCAATTCCGATTTCGCCAACGGCATAAAATTTTCGTTTTGCCAGCTCATTTTCAACATGCTGCAGCTCGTCCAGATAGTTGTCTTTCACGTAAGTGGGATGCAAACCCATCATCAAAAACACATGATCCGGATAATTTTGCTCCAAATCGTACATTGATTGTGTGGCAGCGGCATCAATAGCAGGTATAAAAAAACGGGTTATTCCGGCGTTTATCGCTCTTTGCATCATTTCGTCACGATCCTGATCGAATTCTTCAGAATATAAATGGGTGTGGGTATCGGTAATTGTAATAATAGGTTTCAATTGCAAAAATTTAAAACGCCAAAATTACGACAATAATAAAAGAATAGCAATTATGGGATTGGGAGCTCAGATTTTAACGAACTTTTTACCTTTTTTGTCAGGAATGACAAACTACTTTTTACTTCCCGGTTTCAATAAACATTAAAGCCCTGTCTAAAACCTCATCCCTTCCTTCCTGAATCCCTTTTATAGTTGGTTTAACTTCAATATCCGGAACAATTCCGATTCTTTGGGTTGGTCTTCGGTCCGGATAATAAACACCGATTCCTGTGTATCGTGTATGAAATTTTTTAAAATCAATATCTATCGCATTTCCATCTGTTCCTGCGCTCTGACTTCCGATAATTGTAGTATTTCCAGAAGTTTTAAAACTCATCGCCATCCATTCTGACTGGCTGTAAGTATCTTCATTTACTAAAAGAATTACTTTGCCTTTGTAATGATCTTTGTTTTCAAATCCTGCTTTTACTCCTTCTGTCCATTTATATTTTCCCGGATATTTTACATAAGGTTCTGTGTAAATTGCAAAACTTTTTTCCTGAGAATTTAAAAAATCAGAAATGGGTTTCCAAATATCGTCATTTGGATAACTTCTTAAATCAAAAACAATAGCTTTTGTATCCTTTAAAGCTTCAATCATATCAGGAATATGTCTACTCTTTATTACACCTATATCGACATAACCAATATTATGATCCAAAAGTTTAAATTTTTCCTTTTTTTTAATGGCGCCTTTTTTAAACTCATTTCTGTGTGAATCATGATAATCATGCCAAATCATTGCTTTTGTTTCGGATTTTCCTTCTTTTAGAAATTCTACAGATACATTTTCCGTATCGCTTATCAAAATTCGATTTACGAGTTTATCTAAGTAGGATGCCTCGTTTGAAGCACTGATTACAGCCCGATTTTCTGAAATTAATTCTTTTAGGGTTTTGTCTTTTATTTTAGTAATTACAGTTCCCGGCTTAATATTATCCGCCTCAGCAAGACTATCAGCAAGAATTTCTGTCACAACAAATTTCTCATCTATTATTTTACCTGTAGCAGGAAAATATCTGAATATATCTGCCTTAGCTTCATCTGAGGAGGGATATATAACAAATTCAACATGACTGTCATTAAGTTTTGCAGACAATTTTCGCATTTCTTTGAAAAATTCCCTTTCCGTTTTTGCATCAATAATAAGTGGTAATGCTTGTTCCAGGCTCAGATCCCATTTTTGATCCATTATATATTTATATGGAAAGTAATATTCTATTAGATTCCAATACGCAAACAACATTACAGTTCTCGAACCTTTATTGGTATAATCCAGATCGTAATAATTTTTCAGTTTTTTTAGCGCATCAAAATCCATCCCGAATTCTTCATCACTTTGAAACCTGTTCTCTTCAATAAATTTTAGTTTTTTAGAAAGTTTTTTAGAAAACAGCTTACTAGTATTCAACCAGCTTAAATCGAAATTCTTATCAAAAAGTTCAATCTCTTTTGGTACGGCAATCGGAGCAACTTCTTTTACCGGACCCAGTTCATCAATCCAGTTTTCTAAGATCAATGAAAACTCTTCTTTGGTTTGCGCTTTATCTATTTTCGGTAATTTTTCTAAAAGCTGATTGTCCCAATTCACTTCTCCACCGGCAACTTTCGGATGATAATATTTTAAAAATCCCCAGACTTTACAAGTTGTAGTTAGTTTTTCGGTTTCGGAAATTTTGGCATGACCAATTGTGATTTGTAAAAACAGAAGAAGAGTTAACGTAATTTTCTGCATTCTAATGGTGGTTTAAGGTTGTAAATAGTTTCAGGTCAGTTCATAAAAAACAAAAATCGAATATAGAATAAAAATTTCTAAATCCGATTTGTTTTACTATTTCTTACAAAAAATTATCTAGTCCAATGCATGCAAAAGTTCCTGAACTTCATCATAATCTTCATAATCCTGAGAAATAGTCTCCAGGATTTGTTTACTGCCTTTATAATCTTTTAGTTTTAATTTTAGTAAAGCCAGATTCCAAAGCGCTTTTTCTTTGTAAACAGAACTTCCTGATTTCAATTCATTAAAAATCGTTTCAGCTTTTTTATATTGATTGGTTTGTAACAAGGAAACACCATAATAATATTGAATTTCCGCCGTTTTTTTGTTTTTAAGAACTGCCTCAAAAAACGGAATCGCCTCTTTGAACTTTCTGTCATTAAACGTTTTCTCGGCCTGTATCAAATTGGAATTCACATTACTTCTTTCTGTAAAATGAGCTTGTCCGGGATGATTGTAATCATTAAAAGACGGATTTTGATTGTAGTCAAAAAAGAACAATCCGAATAAAATAGCCACTGATGCAGCTGCCGCATAATACCATGGACGCATCAGTACCACTTTTGGCCTGTCTTTATTGAAATGTTTATCTGAAATCACAGAAAGATTTTCTTTGAACGCTTCTCTTTCCTGATCATATCCGAACTTGTTATCCAATTGCGCCAAAACTTCTTTGAAAGTCCTGAATTCAGCTGCAAATTCTTCATTTTCTGAAACCTGCTTTTCAAAACTATTTCTTTCTTCAATCGTCATTTCTCCCTGAAGATATTGATCAAATAATATGTAGCGTTCTTCGTTCATGACTAATTATTTTTTAGAGATTTAAAATTCTTTGCTTCCTGAATCCACTGTGTCAGCTGCCCTACGCATAACGATTTCTTTTTACGGACATAGCCGTACGTTACGTTTAGTTTTTCGGCAACTTCTTCCATCGATTTGATCTCAAAACTCAGTTTAAGCAGTTCCTGGCATTTATCTCCTAATTTTTGGAACATCATGTCAAAAAGCTGCTGTTTTTCATCAAATTGTTCGGCTTGTTCAACCAAATCGAGAGCAGATTCATTGATAGATGCAAAATCTTCATTAATTGTTACCCCTTTATTCGAAGTTTTTTTCAATTCGTTAAGCCATTTCCTTTTGCACAACAAAAAGAAGTAGGCATCAAACGGACAGGTCAGTTGCAATGCATTGGCTTTGGCCTGATTAAAAAGTAAAATCATGATTTCCTGAACCACATCTTCAGCCTGATCTTTGTCCCCGGAATTATTCATAACGTAGAAAACCACTTTGGGAACGAAATTTTTATAAATAGCCCGGATTATTACCGAATCGTTTGCGGCAATTCCTTCAATATATTTTTGGTCAGGATGTATTTTACTCTTTTTCATATCGAAAATTATTAGCTAATGTAAAAAAAAGAATCTGAAAAAAACTACAGTAAAAGGGTAACAATTAGACAAGCACATTGATATAAGACTACAAAAAGGTTTTTTCAAAGAATTAAAATCACACACCATGAAAAGTTATCAATTAACAAGTGAAAAGGATTTTGCCAAGTTCCAGCAAACATTGTCGAACAAAATTCGCAACGGATTTATCGTAGTTGAAAAAAATGACAAACTCCCATATGTGGTTTTATCCAAAGAAAAAAAACAAATCGATTCTTCATTTCATCTGGCTTTGGTTCTGGCAACTCTGGGGCTTTGGTCAGTAGTCTGGCTTTATTTACTGATTAGCCTTCGCAAAAAACAAATCCTGGTTGCTCTTGATGAAGACGGAAATGTTTTTGAAGAAAAATGCCTCTCCAGATAAAATTTAAAAAAAATAAAAAACAGGGGTAACAATTTAAAAACCCAATTGATATAACGATATAAAACAGATTAAAAATATTTTTTTTAAAACAAGGGTAACAATATCAAACCCGAATTAATATAAGGATATAAAAATTGAATTAACAACCAAATCTGAAAACCAACTGATAACGATCAGCTCAGATTTATAAAAATTAGAAATCATGAACACAAACTTTAGAAAAATCGCATTATTGTTTTTAGCATTAGCCACATTTGCAAGCTGTGATGACAGCGAAGGAGGAGATGACAAAGTTACACCACCATCGGCATCAGAATTTGCAGCAGTAAGAGATGAAGCTTTGGCAGGAAGAACACAACATTTTACAGCAACTGCAGGGAACGGAAATATTGTTCTTACTTCTAAAAAAGGAGTTAAAATCAACCTCAATGGAGACTGCCTGAAAAAAGCAGGAGTAGCCGTAACCGGAACAATTGATATTGAATACGTAGAACTTTTTGATAAAGGGGATATGCTGGTAACAAACAAACCAACCATGGGTTTAATGCCTGACGGAAAGAAAAACTTATTAATTTCAGGAGGAGAATTCTATATCAAAGCCACACAAAACGGGCAGGACTTAACTACTACATGCGGTATGTATCTTATTGTACCAACCGGTTTGACAGGAGGTTATGATAATCAGATGACTTTATGGTTTGGAAACATTGACGAAGAGGATAACTTAGTTTGGAGAGAAGCCAAAGATGGTGCTGACGGAACTGGCGGAAAAGGCGGTGTTCAGGGCGAAGCAAACAGTTACTATGTTACTTTTGGAAACTTTGGATGGGCAAATGTAGACCGTTTTTACAGCGACCCAAGACCTAAAACTACAATATTAGTAGATGCTCCTGAAGGATTCGATAACACAAATTCTGCTGTATACCTTTCTTATGATGGCGAAGGAACAAATGCGCTTGCCCAATTAGATACTTACACAGCTGCCGGATTATTCAGTGAGCACTACGGACAAATTCCGATTGGTTTAGCTTGCCACATTATTTTCGCAACAGAAGAAAACGGACAATGGCGTTACGCAATAAAAGGAGTAACAACGACAGCAAATGCAGTTTATAGCTTTACACTTGCAGAAACAACAGTAGGTTCAGAAGCGCAATTGGTAGCAGCAATCAATGCCATTCAGTAATTTTCAAATACTTTTTTTAGGAAAAAGTGGTGATTTGCTCATCACTTTTTTTTACATTTAAACCTGTTTTAAACTATTTCTGATGATTTTCAGAAGCTAATCCTGCTGTCCGTTATATCTTTTATGCCGAACCCCGGCACAAAAGGATGTCACTCTCATCAGGGCTAAAAAACCTCCTCGACCATGAAAAAACTTTTATGCTGTTTCATCTTCCTTTCATCAGTAATGGTGTTGGCGCAAACCAAAGTAAAAGACACCATCACCCGAAGAGCAAATATCAGCTACACCCAGAAAGGCAATTCGGTCACTTTTAAGCCCGAAACACCACCATTGATTCCAATTGCAGGTGCTCCAAAACCCAGCTACTCCTATTTATGGGAAATGGGTGACGGACATTACAGCAAACAGGCAGAGCCCAAACATGTTTATAAAAACAAAGGCAATTATACCGCCCGATTAGCCGTTACCAACAATTACGACAACGGAAAACCTCCTGCTACACGGCCAAAAAAAGTCGCAGTTAACGAAATAGCAGACGACCCGTATCAGGACATCGCCTCCATCGCTGATCAAAACGGATTTACAATCATAAAAAACTGTGACCCAATTCCGGAACAGGAAATGGTAGTCGTAGTAAGTTATCAAAATCTGGAGAATTATGTCGCCAATGGCAAGCTCTATCTTTTTTACAACGAAAAGCAATTCAAAAACAACAATTTCGAACTGGTCGATTTCAGAACGCATGCCGGCGAACGTGAAGTAAAAGAAAATACAGTCGCTTCAGTTGATGATGTGGACGATACAAACTCTTATGTCGCTTCTTCTGAAAACACTATAAAATTCAAAAAATATAAAAATACAACGACAGAAGAAGATCTGGATGCGAGTTTAAAAGAAGCAAACACACTTTACCATAATGTTTCGATTCTGGAATTTGACGATGCCAATCCAGGCGAAACCCGAAATGTTTTTTACACCTTTAAAACAACACCCGAAATGATCAAGGATACCAGCGCAACGGTTACCATGCGCGGAATTTTTGTTCCCAACCGTAGTTTTAAGAATCATAAAGTCAAAAATCTCGAAATGGAAATCGTAACCTCTCACGACCCCAACAAAATGGGTTCAAACGGGAGTTTTATGAATTACAGACTCGTTCGGTTTAAAAGAGTGAAATTCAAAACCCGTTTTCAGAATAACGGCGAAGGTCCTGCCCGAAAAATTCGTTTAGAAACCGATATTCCGGATATGTTCGACAAAAAAACATTCCAGATCGAAAGTATGTATCCCGAATGTCCAATTTGTCCAAAAGGCGAAGAGCCAACCGTAAGCTGTCTCGACACCATCATTACAAAAAAACAAATCATTTTTACGTTTAAGAATATTTACCTTCCCGGGACTGAACAAAAAAACGTAAAGGAAAAAGATAGTACCAAAGGTTTTGTCCGTTATTCGATGAAATTCGGTGAAGACTTTCATAAAGTGAAAACCAAAAGCCGGACTTCGATCATTTTTGATAAAAACGAACCTATCATAACCAACTACGCCACTACCCGATTTTTACCGGGAATTTCAATTGGCGCAAAAGCGGGATATAATTTTTATACAGGTCTTGACAAATCAACCAGTTATTTTGTCGGGGCTACTATTTCGCCTTTTAAAGCCTATCGCTTTTACTGGCAGGCAGAATGGGTAAATGCTTTAAACCAATACAACAGCGCAGTCAATATCGCAACCGAATTTAACACCAATGCAAACGGAACGAGGCAATTAATACGTACCACTACTACTACTGAAAACAAGAATGTCAATTGGGAAATCCCTGTTTTGATTCGGTACAACATTAATAATTACATAGGAGTCGGTGCCGGAGTTCAGGCCAATATCAATGTGGCTTCAGAGCAGAATCAGGATATAAAAACCGAAATTTTTGAGGGAGACAAAGAAAATATTTTAATAGGCACGCAAACAGCAAGTAATACCATAAAAAATTCTTTTACAAATTTAAAAACCGGTCTTTTATTCGATTTAACGGCAGGATTCGCCAGAATAGGACCAAGTTTAGGAGCGCGATATGTGATCAATTTTGAACAGGATTTTAATTACTTTCAGGTTTATGGGATTTGGAGGTTTTAAATATTTCCACCATATAAGGGATTTAAGTAAATTTAAGCTTTTTAAATTCAAAAAGATATGACACATAAGCTTATGTGATTTATTTTAGTATACCAACAACTATAATATGAAATTATATCACTTATATGGTTTAATCTTTCTTTTTGTTAACCTGAATGTTTTTGGGCAAAATCCTGAAGACAAAATTTACAATGCCATTGATTTATTTGTAGCGAATCCTTCCGCGAAAGCGTTGCAAAACTTAACCAATACCGAAACTGTTTTTTGGAAAAATCGAAAACCCAAAACCAAAGATGAATTATTAGCCATAGTGGTTTTAAACTGCAACAAAGCCTATTATCAGAATCAGTTTAGTCAGACAAACCATGCAATTTCCAGTTATGAAAAAGCCTGGCAAATCTATCAGAAATATAACCTTAAAGATTACGATATTATTGAATACTGTCTGAAACCTTTGGGTAATTTATACACCGTTTCAGGAGATTACGACAGTGCCGAAAATACTATCAAACAGTATTATTTTATTGCTGAAACAGAGAAAAACCAATCACAAAAAACAGCGGCTATTCTGAATTTATCGAATGTTTATCAGAGTTCTGGCAAGATTTCAACAGCAATTGAGCTTTTGGAAAATACTTTAAAAACTGAAAAATTGCCGAATGCAATGAAAGGAATTTTACTGAATAATCTCGGGAATAATTATTTACTGAGTTCAGGCGGCAATTTATTATTTCCCGGAACAAGAGAAAAAGCCGAAAAAGCATTTGAATCTTCCATAAAATTTCTTCAAAAAGAGAAGGATCAATTCGAAACTTTATCTAATTCTTATCGAAATCTTGCAACTTTTAATCGTCAAAGACAAAACTTTGAAACAGCAAATTCATATTTAGAAAAAGCTGAAAAATTGTTTTTTAAAACCTCAAATCATCAGCCTCGAAAACTCGCTAAACTTTATTATGAAAAAGCCCTGATTCTATTTGATGAAAGAAAGTACGAGGAAAGCTCAAAGCAGATTATACTTGTTTTTAAGACTTTGATTCCTGATTATAATTCAAAGAACAGCCTCCCAAATAAAAATCAATTGTACGCAGAAACAGTTTTAGTTGATGCAGTCGATTTACAGGGAGAAATTTTAAAAATACATCAGCCTAAAAAAGCACTGGAAGCTTTTAGTCTTTCTTTTTATATGGAAGATTTGCTGATGAACGGTTTGGTCTATGAAAACTCGAAAATCCTGATGCAATTGCGATCCCGAAACCGGACTGAAAAGTGCATTTCGATTTACGATGAATTATTTAAAAAAGAAGGCAAAACTTCTTATATAGAAAAAGCTTTTCAATTGTCTGAAAAAACTAAATCAGGAATTTTAAAAAGTTACCGTTCGAATATTAAAAATGCTTCCGCAGCAGAAAAACAGCTTTTGCAGCAATTTCAAAACCTGAACAATACTATTTTAAAAGAACAGCAAAAGGGTGATTTCGCTGATATTTTGAAAATTAATCAACTCATAAAAAAACAAAATGAATTGATGCTTTCCCTGAAAAAAATCCAGTCTGAAAATGTCGATCATATTCCCGAAAATTGTGATTTAAAAGCATTGTTTAAGAAATTAGAAACTAACAAAGCCGTGATGGTTTATTATTTTGTGGGTGCTGAAAGATTGTATTATTTTGTTCTTCAAAACAACCGAATCATACTCGATGAAGTTCATATTGGACATAGAAAAATGTTTTATATTACACATTTCATAGCGTATTTCAACGACGCAAATTCTATCATAAATGATATTTCCGGATATATCAAATATGGAAAAATCGTTTATGATTTACTGCAACTTCCAAACAATTCAGTTTATCAAAACTTAGTAATTGTTCCTGATGGCATTTTGAATTTTCTTCCATTTGAAGCATTGATTACACATAAATCAAATACAACGAATTTTGCCAAAATGCATTATTTACTGAACGATTTTAAGGTTGCTTATAATACTTCAGCAAATTTTTATCTGAATTCCAAACCTGTTTGTAATTCAGATAAAAACGTTTTGGGTGTTTTTCCGGTTTTCGAAAAAACAGCTTTTGAATTAAGCTATTCCAAGAAAGAATTAGAAGCTATCCACAATAATTTTAAAGGGAAATATTTAGAAAATACCGATGCAGGTTTTTCTAATTTCAAAAATAATGCTCAAAATTATTCGGTTCTGCATTTAAGTACACATGCTGCTGCAGGAGACATTGAAACTCCTGCAAGCATTAAATTCTACGATCGGGAAGTTTTATATTCAGAATTGTACAACCTGAATATCAATCCGGATTTAGTGGTTTTAAGTGCCTGTGAAACCGGAATCGGAAAACTCTATAAAGCTGAAGGAGCCATGAGTGTTGCAAGAGGTTTTCAGTTTGCAGGAGCGCAGAATCTGTTATTTTCTTTATGGAAAGTAAATGATTACACAACATCGGTTTTTATGACTGATTTTTATAAAAACATCCAAAATAAACAAACCTATTTTGAAGCCAATACAAATGCCAAACTTGATTTCTTACATGACAAATCGATTCCAAACGCTAAAAAATCACCTTATTACTGGAGTTCTTTCGTTTATTACGGATCTATTTCGACAGAAGAAAATGCTTCAAATTATATCGTTTACATCATTAGTTTATTGACGCTAATTGGTTTATTTTTGGTTTTCAATCGTTATCAAAAATGGAAAATCTTCACGAAGTCCTCAAAAAAGAGAAATACAAAAAAATAAAATTCAAAATCATCAAAACGCAGCATTTGCTGATTAAGGTAAAAATCAACGGCGTTTCTGGAAATTTCATTTTAGATACCGGCGCATCAAACTCCTGTGTGGGTTATGAAAGTATTGAGCGATTTGAACTGGTTACCAAAAAATCTAAAACCAAGGCTGCCGGAGCAGGCGGAACGGGAATGAAAACGCAAATTTCAAAAAACAATTCCATGCAAATCGGTTCCTGGAAAAACAATGATTTTGGTATCGTAATTTTTGATCTTTCGCACGTTAACGAAGCATTAACGCAATACAAAGCAAAACCTGTTCATGGTATCATTGGCGCAGATGTTTTACTTGAAGGAAAAGCGATTATTGATTATTATAATCATTATTTGTATTTGAAATAGAAAGTAAGTTTTTTAGCTATATTTGCCCCACCTATTTTAACAAATCTATACGTATGAAAAAAACACTACTTTATTTCCTTTTTTTGTTTACCCATTTCTTTTATGCTCAGGTTAGCGATATCGAGCATTGTGCAGGAGATACTTCTTTTGATCTGACTTCCCAAAAAACACTTTTAATTGGAAACTTAAATCCTGCAGAAACAACAGTCACTTATCATTTAACTCTTGAAAATGCTCAGGATAATGTAAATGCGATTGCTACTCCTTCGAATTTCAAAAGCACAGAAAGTTCTAAAACTATTTATGCCCGAATTGATAATAATGGAAAAGTTACTACTAATTATTTTAATTTGATTTTATATCCTTATGTAGCTTCAACAGCAACTGTTACAGCCGTTTCCTGTATAAACAAAGGAAAAATAACAGTCCAGGCTACTGGTGGCAAGGGTCCGTATGTTTATTCAATCAATGGTGGAACATATTCTGCTAACAATGAATTTAATGATTTAGTTCCTGGAGTACATATCATAATTACAAGGGATTCTTTAGGATGTGAAGAGTTTATATATGTTATTGTAGAAGCTTATAAGCCATTAGAAGCTACCTGTGTAGTGACAAATATGAGTTGTAATGGTAGTAAAGATGGCTCAATTTCTATTAATGCTACTGGAGGAAGATCCCCTTACACTTACTCTCTTGATGGAGGATTAACATTTGTCTCTTCCAATGTTTTTACAAATTTAGCAGCTGGAACATATAATATAGCTGTAAAAGATGAAAACAGTTGCATTGTGAAATATATGGTAAATATATTCGTACCAGCCGTCTTAGACGCAACGGTTGCCATAGAAAATCAAACCATAACAGTGAATGCAACGGGTGGAAGTGGTTCTTATATGTATGCTGTTTCACCATACTTAAATCAGTTTTTTACACAAAATACATTCTCAAATTTAATTCCTGGAATTTATTCTATAGTGATATCAGATAAAAAGGGCTGTTATTTGACAAAAGAAATCACTGTAAATCCACCAGCACCTTCAATAAACGGTAAAAACACATTAACTGTAGAATTTACTCCGGGTCAAACCTTAGGAGATATTATTGTGGATGGTCAGGGTATTAAATGGTACAGTAATCCAAGTTCTGCAACAGGAAAAACAAGTAAAATTGCTGAAACTACTTTGCCTTTGACAACCGCTTTAGTTGATGGTGTAACGTATTATGCATCGCAAACCATAAACAATATTGAAAGTAAGCAACGTCTTGCCGTAACTGCAAAATCAAACGGTTCATTATCAAACGATGATTTTGTTTTACCTAATTTCAAATTTTACCCAAATCCGGTAAAAAATACATTGTCAGTAAACAATTCAGCTGTAATTGATGAAATCGAAATATTCTCTCTTTCCGGAAAATCTGTTTTAGCTAAAAAAACAAACAATACACATTCTGACATTGATTTGTCAGGAGTTTCAACAGGAGTTTATTTTCTGAGAGTGAAATCAGAAGGAAAGATTAAAACCATCAAAATTGTCAAACAATAAAAAATTTAAATTTCAAATCTGAAATTCCAAATTCCAAAACTTAGTTCTGGTAAAATAAAAAAATCCCAAATTCCTTAAAAAAAATGGAATTTGGGATTTTTAGCATTTATAATTATTCTGTATTATTTGGATTTGAAACAGCATATTTTTTTAATGAAAAATACGAAACGATACCACTCGTCATCATCAATAGACTACCGAGTACAAAGGGCATCCCTGCAAATTCAAAAGGTGCTTCTTTGTGTGTAAAATAATAAAATAGACTGGACATTATGGGCGGACCGATAATCGTTGCTGCACTCATTAAACTTGCAATTGTTCCCTGAATTTCTCCTTGTTCTGTGGGCAAAACATGACCAGCAATTATAGCCCGTAAAGCCGGCCCGGCAATTCCCGCAAGGCAATACGGAATCAAAAAGAGAAACATCATCCAGCTTTCTGAAGCAAAGGCAAACAACAACATTGCAATCGTATATAATGTCATGCCTATGTAAATACTTTTTTCATTGCCTAATTTTCGGCTGGTCCATCGGATCAGACCACCCTGAACGAGACTTACTAAAACGCCGACAACACCAAGCGAAATTCCGACCATTTTTTCGTTCCAGCTAAATTTGTACATCGTAAAATAGCTCCAGTTGCTTTCAACTGCATGCGCTGCCACATAAATCAGAAACAAGGCAAACAATAAACCATAAAGTGCCGGATATTTTTTCAAATTCAAAAAAGCACCAATTGGGTTGGCTCTTTTTAAGTTAACTGGTCTTCTGTTTTCTTTGGATAAGGATTCTGGAAGAACAAAATAACCGTACAGGAAATTCAGCATACACAAAACTGCCGCAGCATAAAACGGAATTCGGGATCCGTAATGCCCTAAAATACCTCCAAGAACAGGTCCGATGATAAATCCGAGTCCGAAAGCTACACCAATCATTCCGAAATTTTTAGCTCTGTTTTCCGGTGTACTCACATCAGCGATATAAGCAGAGGCTGTCGAAATACTGGCTCCTGTTAATCCTGCAATTATTCTTCCTATAAACAGCCAGGTAATAGTTGGAGCAAATGCCAATAAAATATAATCCAGTGCAAAAGCAAAAAGCGAAATTAAGATTATTGGTCTACGTCCGAATTTATCGCTCAAATTACCTATTAAAGGCGCAAACATAAATTGGGTTATTGCATACGCAAAAGTCAGCCAGCCGCCATATTTTGCAGCTTCACTTACATCGCTGTGTATTAATTCCTTAATCAGTTTTGGAATAACCGGGATAATGATTCCCCATCCGGTAATATCAATTAACATGGTAATGAAGATAAAGCCTATTGCAGCTTGCTTTTTGTTGGATGACATAAATGGGTGGTTAGTTAAACTGAAAAAATCCTTTTTGCTTACTATTAATTAATTTTTCTTTGAATGCTTTTCTTTTGGATTTTTACCCAAAGCCCATAAAATTCCACCAGTAAGATGCTGAATATATACAGGATCCGAATAATCTTTACTATCATGCCCCAAAGCGGTGTAAAACACTCTTGCCCCTTCAAATTCATGAAACCATGCCAATGGAAAGTAATCCCCAAAAATACGTCCCGGATAAACACCTTTATCACTGTCATTCACTGTTCGCAAATCAGCAGCCAATACTACCTGAATATTAGGATTAAGTTCATCCATATAGTAACATTCATCTTGCTTTTTCCAAACTTCGGGAAGTTTTGAAGTCGCAGGATGATTTTTATCAATCACTTTTATTTCGAAAGACTGAAAAGCAGGATGTTTTTTAAATTTCCCTCCTATCATTTGGGTATACCAGGGCCACGAACGTTCAGAATCAGAAGCACTATGAATTCCTACAAAAGATCCTCCCCGCTGGATATAAGCTGCAAATGCCTTCTTTTGTTCTTCTGTATCAAAAATATCATTACACGTATTCGAAAAAACAAGACAGCTGTACTTTGCCAAATTTTCAGTATTCATTACCGAAGCATTATCTGAAACATCAACAATTAAATTATTTGCTTCACCAATTTTCTTTAAAGCCTCTACACTGGCTGCAATATTTTTATGCACATACCCTTTTCCGTTTTTCGTATAAACCAATATGCGTTTTTTAGCTGGCGGATTTGCACAAACAAAATTCAGACCCAATAGAATGGTAAGTAGTATTAGCTTTATTTTCATACCTTGATATTTAATTTTCCGAATATAAAAAGAAAACCCCAAATGATTTTCATCATTTGAGGTTTTTATAATTAAAAGGACTATTGATTACAACTCCAATGCTCTTTTAGCATCACCGTTCATCAATAATTCTACCGGATTTTCTAAAGCTTCTTTAACCGCAACTAAGAAACCAACAGACTCACGTCCGTCGATGATTCTGTGGTCGTAAGAAAGTGCTACGTACATCATTGGGTGAATTTCAACTTTACCGTTTACAGCGATTGGACGCTCGATAATGTTGTGCATTCCTAAGATCCCTGACTGAGGAGGGTTGATAATTGGCGTAGACAACATAGAACCAAATACACCACCGTTAGTGATTGTGAAAGTTCCTCCAGTCATATCGTCAACTGTAATTTGACCGTCACGGGCTCTTAAAGCCAGTCTTTTGATTTCAGCTTCAATTCCACGGAAAGTTAACAATTCAGCATTACGAACAACAGGAACCATTAATCCTTTTGGCCCTGAAACTGCGATTGAGATATCAGCAAAATCATAAGCGATTTTGTAGTCACCATCCATCATTGAGTTCACATCAGGATATAATTGTAACGCTCTTGTAACTGCTTTTGTAAAGAAAGACATAAAACCTAAACCTAATCCACCATGTTTAGCTTTGAAAGCATCTTTGTATTCATTACGGATTTGGTTGATTGGCGTCATGTTTACTTCGTTGAAAGTAGTTAACATAGCTGTTTCATTTTTAGCTGAAACCAGTCTTTCTGCTACCTTACGACGTAACATTGATAATTTTGTACGCTCAGTTCCACGGCTTCCACCAGTTGGAGTTCCCATAGAAGGTACTGCATTTACAGCATCATCTTTAGTGATTCTTCCGCCTTTACCAGTTCCTGAAACTGTTGCAGGAGCAATATTTTTCTCGTCTAAAATTTTTCTTGCTGCAGGAGATGGAGTTCCCGCTGCATAACTTGTAGCTGCAGGAGCCTGAACCGGAGCAGCTTTTGGAGCTTCAGCTTTAACTTCTGCCTTTGGAGCCTCTGCTTTTGGAGCTTCAGCGGCTGGTGCTTCTGCAGCACCACCTGCAGGTTTTGCTGCATCAGTATCAATTAAACAAACTACAGCACCTACTGCTACTGTATCACCTTCTTCAGCTTTTAGTGTAATTACACCGCTCATTTCAGCAGGCAATTCAAGAGTAGCTTTATCTGAATCAACTTCAGCAATCGCCTGATCTTTTTCTACATAATCTCCGTCTTTTACTAACCAAGTTGCAATTTCAACTTCTTTTATTGATTCCCCTGGTGATGGGACTTTCATTTCTAAAATCATCTTGTTTTTTGTTTTTTAAGTTTAGTTTGTTTAAAGTTCCACGTTTTGGAATAACCTGAAACTTTAAACCTGAAACAATTATTTTTAATTATCTGAATAAATTTTTATCGAATACCATTCTGATTGCATCTGCATGTCGGCGTTTTGCACGTGTGTAGCTTCCTGCAGCCGGAGCAGAATATGCTTTTAATGAAGCCAGTCTCCATTTTACAAGATCAAAGTTCATTAACATAAAGCTGTAAGCTCCCATATTTTTAGGCTCTTCCTGTGCCCAAACATAATCATCTGCTTTTGGGTATTTTGCAATGATTTCTTTGATTTGCTCAGCAGGGAAAGGGAATAACTGCTCGATACGAACAACTGCAACATCATTTCTTCCGTTGTTTTCTCTTTCAGCAACAATATCGTAGTAGAATTTACCGGTACAGAAAACTAAAGTTTTAACTTTCTTTTTATCTACTGTATTGTCGTCGATAGTTTCCTGGAAGCTTCCATTTGCTAATTCATCTACTGTAGACACGCATCTTGGATCACGCAATAAACTTTTTGGAGAGAAAACTACCAAAGGTTTACGGAAATCTGTTTTCATTTGTCTTCTCAACAAGTGGAAGAAGTTTGCAGGAGTCGTACAGTCTGCTACATACATATTATGTCTTGCACAAAGCTGTAAGTAACGCTCCATTCTTGCAGAAGAGTGTTCTGCTCCCTGACCTTCGTATCCGTGAGGCAATAATAAAACAATACCGTTTTGGTTGTTCCATTTATCTTCACCACAAGAAATGTACTGGTCAATCATAATCTGGGCTCCGTTAGAGAAATCTCCAAATTGTGCTTCCCATATTGTTAAAGCTTTTGGATTTGCCAACGCATAACCGTAATCAAATCCTAAAACTCCGTATTCTGATAAAAGAGAGTTGAATACGCCAAAGTTTCCTTTTTTGTTTTCGATGCTGTTTAGTAAGATTACTTCTTCTTCAGAATCTTCTACTTTTACAACCGCATGACGGTGAGAGAATGTACCACGCTCAACGTCCTGACCAGAAATTCTAACATCAAATCCTTCTGTTAAAAGCGAACCGTAAGCTAATGCTTCTGCAGTTCCCCAATCAAGAGTATTATTATCATACCCAACCTTTCTGTCAGATACAATTTTGTTGATTTTGTTGATGAATTTTTTATCAGAAGGTAAAGTTGAAATAGTATTGATAATAGAATCCAAACCTTTTTTATCGAAAGTAGTATCAACCTTTTTCAACATTACATCATCAGAAACCTGTTGGAACCCTTTCCATTCATTTTGCATGAACGGAGTAATAATTGTTAATGCTTTTTTACGCGATGCTTCTAAGTTTTGTTCAAGGTCTGCTTTGTATTCTTTTTCAATTGTGTTTACATAATTAGCATCGATAACTCTTTCTGATAAAAGCTTTTCAGCATAAATATCTCTTGGATTTTGATGTTTTGCAATGATTTTATATAAAACCGGCTGTGTAAAACGAGGCTCATCACCTTCGTTATGACCGTATTTTCTGTATCCTAATAAATCGATAAATACGTCACGTCCAAACTCCATTCTGTAGTCTAATGCGAAAGATACTGCGTGTACAACAGCCTCTGCATCATCAGCATTTACGTGTAATACCGGCGAAAGTGTCACTTTGGCAACGTCTGTACAATAGGTTGATGAACGGGCGTCTAAATAGTTTGTTGTAAATCCAACCTGATTGTTGATTACGATATGAATGGTACCTCCGGTTTTGTAACCGTCTAATTGTGCCATCTGGATGATTTCATAAAGTAATCCCTGTCCTGCGATTGCAGCATCCCCGTGAACGGCGATTGGCAATACTTTTGAGAAGTCATCAGCATAATATTTATCTTGTTTTGCTCTTGTGATTCCTTCAATTACAGCTCCAACCGTTTCTAAGTGCGAAGGATTTGGTGCCAAATTGATATTGATGCTTTTTCCTGATCTTGTTTTTTTGTCGGCAGTAAGACCTAAGTGGTATTTTACGTCACCATCAAAATATTCCTGATCGTAATCTTTACCGTCAAATTCGCTAAAGATATCCTGAGTTGATTTTCCGAAGATGTTTGCCAAAACGTTCAAACGGCCACGGTGAGCCATACCCATTACGAATTGCTCCACTCCTTTTTCAGCCGCTTTTTCGATCAAAGCATCCAAAGCAGGGATAATCGTTTCTCCACCTTCTAATGAAAATCGTTTCTGACCTACATATTTAGTATGCAAAAAGTTCTCGAAAGAAACGGCTTCATTTAATTTATTAAGGATCGTTTGTTTTTCTTCTGTTGAGAAATTAGGCTGATTGTTGTTCACACCCAATTTATCCTGAATCCATTTTACAACACCAGGGTTTCTGATGTACATATATTCAACCCCAATATGCTGACAGTAAATTGCTTTAAGACGGGTAATGATATCCTGCAAAGAGCAAGGTGCAACACCAATAACCTGAGCCGCATCAAAAACCGTTGAAAGATCAGCAGTTGTTAATCCGAAGTTTTCAATATCCAAAGTTGGAGATGATGTTCTGCGGTCGCGAACCGGATTGGTTTTAGTGAATAAATGACCTCGTGAACGGTAGCCATCAATCAATTTCAATACGTTAAATTCTTTTTGTAATTTTTCAGAAACTTTACTGTAATCTGTGTTATCGCTAGTCGTTACATACTCAACGATTGTTTGCACAGGATTTTCATCATTATAAGTTGTTTGTCCAAAGTCAAAGCCCTGAAAAAAACTTCTCCAGCTTGGCTCAACGCTGTCTGGGTTTACTAAATATTGATCGTATAATTGTGCAAAAAACTCGGTATGCGCTGCATTTAGAAATGAAAACCTATCCATAATATTTGAGTGAATATACTTTTTGTTATATAGAATGGCAAAAGTACAACAAACGATATTATTTAAATGATTTTTTTACGTACTTTTACGTAAAAATTTGTTAAAAATAGCCTAAACTATGAAGAAAATTCATCTTTCAATCGTTTTCAAATCATTTTTTGTGATTATGATTAGCCTATTTTCAAATTTTGCAAATGCACAGGAACAAAATAATGTAATCGATAACAATTACACATTTTGGGACAAAGTACAATTTGGCGGCGGATTAGGTCTCGGAATTGGTTCGGGCTATACTGACATTTCTGTAATGCCAAGTGCTATTTATAATATAAACGAAATTGTTGCTGTTGGTGTTGGTCTTCAATTTGGTTATTTAGCTTCAAAAAATTACTATGATTCTTATGTATATGGAGGAAGTATTATCGGACTGGTAAATCCTATACCCGAAATCCAATTATCGGCTGAATTAGAACAAGTTCGTGTTAACACGGATTATGATGCAAGAAATGGTTTTCCGTCGTATTCGGATAATTTCTGGAACACAGCACTATATCTTGGAGCCGGTTACAGAACAGGCAGTGTAACTGTTGGTGCCCGATATGACGTTTTATTTGATGATGACAGAAGTTTGTACGGATCTGCATTTATGCCTTTTGTGAGGGTGTATTTCTAAAAGTTTCTAAGTTTCTGAGATTCTAAGTTTTTTTAATTTGATATTAATGAGAAAATGTATTTTAATAATTGCTTATATTTTACTTCTAAGCTGTAATCATTCTTCGAAAAAAGATATTGAAATTGAAAAGGTTGTTAAAAAAGAATCTCGACCTTTTTTTGACTCCGATGAAATTGATCATTATTTTGGAAATTATACTCTTGAAAGTGTAATTGATTTTACAGGAAAAAGTAAAAGATCAAAAAAACAACAAGAGCTTGAAAGTTTGTTTGTTGGATATTTTCCTGATAGTATTCCTAAAAAAGATTTTGGGGAAATTTTGCTAAATCATAATTATAAGAAATCTAATCTTACAATTAAACAACAAAAGCAAATTGAAAATATATTCAGCGAAAAAGACTCTTTACAGATGAATGCATATGCTTGTGTTCCGGAGTATCGCGATATTTTTATTTTTAAAAAGAAAGAAAAGACTGTTGGAATAGCAAAAATTTGTTTTAAATGTAATCGTTTCCAAATTATTGGAAGTAAAATTGACACGCAGTATTTTGGGCTCGGGACTGAATTAGATAAGTTACATAAAATCGTTCGTCCAAATGAAAAAACACCTTAGAATCTTTACTTATAAAAATTCCGAAACCAAACCTTCTGCCATTCTCTTTTTAATATTAAAAAAGAAACTTCTTCAGCAAGACTAACCAAATCTGATCCGTCTAATTGTTTGATTTCGTTTTCCGGAACATCGATTATATAGAGCAAATTAAGGTATTCAGCAAATTTATACTGAATCATTCTGTAGATTTTTTCGTGGAGCTGGATTTTTAATTCATCGGGAGTAATACTTAACGGAAAATCAATTCCCTCGTTTGCCAGATTGAAGTCTTTATTGAGCTGCTCAATCAAGTTCAGGTATAAAGAATCCTTTTGAGCTTCTTCGAATAACAAATCGGTATTTAAGGGAGAAACATACATAGGTTTTTCAATTTCAAAATTCAATGGCAACAAATCAATTTCAATGGCAATTTCAAAAATCAATTTCAATTTAATATTGACTAACTATCTTTTTTGATTTCCAGTAATCTACTATTTTAGACAAAAGCACATCTCCGCCTGCGTAGAAAAAAACTGCACCCATTGGCGGATTGGCCGCCGGAATTACTCCAAACGTTTTTGGCACCCATTTCCAGCATTGAAAATAAGTTCCGCCAAGCTCAATAAAGATAACACAAAGGGCAATGAAATAATATAAGTTCTGCCATTTTTTTCTCTTTAAAACCCAAAAGAAAAGGACCCCGAAAATCAGTGAAAAAATGTCTTTCAGCAAAATTCCAACAGACAAAAACAATATAGCGAACCCAACTGCAAAATACTTCCTAAGAATAGTATCGTTTTTAAGTGCCCATTTCGTATGCGCAAAAACATAACCCGAAGCATACACAATCGCATGACCAAAAGGCACATATAACGGGATCACGGTCGTTCTGTAATTGTACATTCCGAGCAACGTACAAAAAAGCACTTCTCCTATATAGGACAAAAAAACCATCACAAACATGAGTTTCCTTAAATAAGAACCGGAAACCCAAAAGAAAAAAGAGAAATAAATTATGGCTAAAACATTCGTAATTTGTCGCCCGTCAAAATAATTTGCTGCAAAAGGAACACTGTCAATTCCTAAAGCAAAAAGGGTAAAAAAAGGAAAACATAGCGCAAAAAACAACTGGATTCTCGCATTACTATTTCTATCAGCAAAAAAAAGATTATTTACTATGATGTCCATAATTTGAATATTAAACCTTTCTGCCCATTAGATTTTCACCAAAAGTTTTCAGGATATTTTTCTTTTCTGCGTTGATATTCATTTTTTCAAGTGTTTCAAAAGCTTTAAAAGTGTACATTTTTATCGCCTTCTGAGTAGCTTCTGATGCACCTGATTCGTTGAAAATTAACTTCACTTTTTCTATTTTATCTGTGTTATCTTCTAATTGCTGGCTAAATAACTTTTGCAGTTCTGAAGCTTTTTCAGGAACAGAAAACTCCAGTGCTTTCAAGTACAAATACGTTTTTTTGTTTTCGATAATATCTCCGCCTACTTGTTTCCCAAAAGTTTCCGGATCTCCAAAAGCATCTAAGTAATCATCCTGAAGCTGAAAAGCTAATCCTAAGTTAAGTCCGAAATCATAAATTAAATTGGCTTCTTTTTCAGAAGTTTTGGCTACAATTGCTCCCATTTTCATAGCTGCAGCGACCAAAACAGCCGTTTTATACTCAATCATTTTCAGGTATTCAGGAATGGTCACATCTGACCGGTTTTCAAAATCAACATCCCATTGCTGACCTTCGCAAACCTCAAGTGCCGTTTTGCTGAATAATTTAGCTAAATCCCTGAAAATTGTTGGTTCATATTGTTCAAAATATTGATACGCCAGGATAAGCATCGCATCTCCGGACAGGATTCCGGTGTTCAGATTCCATTTCTCATGTACTGTAACCTGCCCTCTTCTTAACGGCGCATCATCCATAATATCATCATGAACTAAAGAGAAGTTATGAAAAACCTCTACAGCCATTGCAGCCGGAAGTGCTATTTCATAATCGGCATCAAAAACTTCTGCAGCCATTAAGGTGAGTACCGGACGCATCCGTTTTCCTCCAAGCCCTAAAATATATTCAATAGGTTCATAAAGATTTTTAGGCTCTTTACTTATGTTTTGCCTTTTTAAATAACTAATAAAAAAATCCTGGTACTGGCTAATATCGTGCATAAAATGGAATTCTGATTTACGAAGCCCAAAGATACAATTCAAATACGAATTATTGTTTTTAAAATTTAAATGGTGACCTGAATTTGAAATTAGCTGATTGAACTCATTTTTAAGACGTTAAAATTATTTTAAAAAAACACGGAAACTTTTTTGGTGTTTTGAGTTTCCTGTTTATATTTGCACACGGAAACTCAAAACACCAAAAAAGTTTCCAAAAGACATTGAGCGATTTTTAAACTCAATAAAATCAAAAATTTATGAAAACAACATGGACCGTAGATTCTAGCCAATCAGATGTTTTAATAAAAATGAGACATTCAATAATTGCTTATTTAGGAGGAACTGCAAACAAGTTTGATGGGTATGTAGATATAGAGGATAATGAAATTGAAGATGCTTCGGTTGCATTTTCATTAGACATTAACAATAAAGCAGATAGTTTTCAGCAAATCGACTCGCACTTGCAGCTGAATGACTTGTTTAATGTAAATGAGCACCCTATTATTAGTTTCAAATCAACCTCTTTTCAAAAAGTAAACAATAATATCAACTTTTTTAAAGGAGACCTAACCATAAAAGATGTTACACGAGTTGTAGAACTTGATGCAGAATTTATTGGTGTGAATACTTATAACGGAGAGAAAAAAGTCGCTTTTGAAATTAAAGGAGATATTAAACGTCAGGATTTTGGTTTAGACTATAATTCCTATAACCACAACGGAGGATTGGCATTGGGAAAAGATATCAAACTTATTGCAAATTTAGAATTCAGCATATAAATCTTACGTAATGAATAAGTTAATGTAAAATTATTACAAATGTGTTGGGGGCTTTTTTGTAACTTTAGTTTCCTAATTACTTTTGCAATACAATTTTGAAAATTAAAATGAAAGAGAAAATCATATCAAAAGCAAGTGAGCTATTTTTAAAACTCGGTTTTAAAAGTGTTACAATGGATGATATTGCAGGGGAAATGTGTATTTCAAAAAAAACAATTTATAAATATTTCTGCAACAAAGAGATTTTAATAGAAGAAAGTACAACTTTAGTTCATAAACAGGTACATGAAATCATTGATACGATTGTAGCTAAAAACAATAATGCAATTCAGGAGAATTTTGAAATCCGTGAAATGTTTTGTGAAATGTTTACAAACAGTTTGGATTCGTCTCCGATATATCAGCTTAAAAAACATTATCCTGATATCTATTATAAGGTCATGACTACCGAAATTGATCAATGCAGTCAATGGTTTAGAGAAAATATTGAAAAAGGAATTCGTGAAAAATTGTATAGAGCAGATTTGAATATTGATGTTTATGTAAGGTTTTATTACACTTTAATTTTTCATATCAATGAGACAACAGTATCAGACAAAGAAGCGCAAAAATTAGAATTAGAAGCCTTAGAATATCATACCAGAGCAATGTCAACTCCTTTAGGAATTGAGGAATTAGAAAAACAACTTAAAAAAATTATTACTTAATCATCAATCCATATGAAAAGAATCATTCTTATATTTTTGTGCACTATTGGCTTATCGGTCAGCGCACAGGTCAAAACACTAACCTTAAAAGAAGCTCTTACTTATGCGCTTCAAAATAAAGCCGAAGCCAAGAAATCAAAATTGCAGATTGAAAACAGTGAATACAAAATTCAGGAAATACGTTCAAGAGCACTGCCACAAATATCTGCAAACGGAAATTTGACATACAATCCCATTTTGCAGTTAAATGCTTTACCTGGAGATTTTTTTGGCGCTCCAGGAACTACACTTTTAGCGCCATTAGGCCAAAAATGGACTTCTACTGCAGGACTTTCTTTAACTCAGGCGATTTTTGACCAATCTGTTTTTACAGGATTGAGAGCCGCTCGTTCTACACGCGAATTTTACCAGATAAACGATCAGTTGACAGAAGAGCAGGTAATTGAAAGAGTAGCAAATAATTATTACTCAGTATATGTTCAACGAGATCTTTTAACTTTATTAGACAGTACATACGCCAATACTACTAAAGTTCGTGATATTGTAAAGGGGCAATTTGACAATGGTTTAGCCAAGAAAATTGATTTAGACCGTATTATTGTAAAACTATCAAACATTGACACAGAGCGCCAACAAGTTAAAAATCAGGCTGAATTACAGGAAAATGCTTTGAAATTTTATATGGGTATGCCAATCGAAACTCAAATAGAAATTCCTTCTGAAGAGTTTGAAGCCACATCGGCAGCATTGACCGAAACTCCAAATGCAGAAAACAGAACAGAATATCTGCTTTTGAAAAAGCAGGAAGAGCTTTTAATATTTAACAAAAAAGCTGTTGAAGCAGGATATTATCCTAGACTTTCATTAACTGCAGGTTACAATTATATTGGTCAGGGGCCTGAAATGCCTTGGTTTAAAAAGCCAAAAGACGGGGTTTACTGGTCTGACTTCTCTGCGATTGGATTAAATTTAAATATCCCAATTTTCACAGGATTTGGAACCCGTGCAAAAGTAAGACAGGCAGATGTTGAAATCAGAACGCTTCAGGAAGATATGAAAGACACCAAACTTTCACTTGATCTGGACTATAGAAATGCGATGACGCAAATCAACAATAATCTGGTGACTATTGAGAACCAAAAAGAAAATATGCGACTTGCAAGTGAAATCTTAAGCAATACCAAAAACAATTACTTACAGGGATTAGCATCATTAACTGACTTATTAGATGCTGAAAATGCAAATCAGGAAGCTCAGAACAATTACAGCAGAGCAGTTCTAAATTATAAAATTGCTGAAATATCTCTAATCAAATCAAAAGGCGAACTAAAAACTCTTATTAAATAACTAATTACAATGAAGAAAACTATTATAACAATCGTAATCATAATCGCAGCTCTGGGTGTGATTGGATATGTTTTAAATAACAACAAAAAAGAGAACAAAGAAAAAACAGATATTGTTGCAGAGAAAAATGCTGCTGTTTCTGTAAAAGTTACACCTGTGAAAACAGAAGAAATTTCATTAGATTTCGTTGCTAACGGAAATTTTGCTCCCATTCAGGAATTGACTTTTTCAGCAGAAAAATCAGGAAAGGTTATCAGCGTTTTAGTAAAAGAAGGTGACTATGTAAGAGTAGGCCAGACACTATTAACTATGAGAGGTGATGTAATTAATGTAAGTGCACAACAAGCCCAGGCAGTTTACCAAAATGCAAAATCTGATTACAGCAGATACGAAAATGCCTTTAAAACAGGCGGTGTTACTAAACAGCAATTAGATCAGGCAAAATTAGCTTTAACAAATGCAGAATCTAATTTAAAACAGGCAAACATCAACGTTGGAGATACAAAAGTAAAAGCTCCAATTAACGGATTTATTAATAAAAAACATATTGAGCCAGGTTCTATCCTAACAGGAATGCCAGCCACTGCTTTATTTGATATTGTAAATACATCTAAATTAAAATTAACAGTTACTGTTAATGAAAATCAGGTGGCAAGTCTTAAAAAAGGGGATAACATCACTATAACTGCTAGTGTTTATCCTGATAAAACTTTTTCAGGAAAAATTACTTTTATTGCCGCAAAAGCAGATGAGTCTTTAAATTTCCCTGTTGAAATCGAAATCACAAATAATTCTAACAATGACCTGAAAGCCGGTATGTACGGAACTGCAAATTTTGCTTCAAAACAACAGAAACAAAACTTAATGGTTGTCCCTAGAAATGCATTCGTTGGGAGTGTAAGCAGTAATGAAATTTTTGTTGCCGAAAATGGTAAAGCCAAACTGAAAAAAGTAACTGCCGGAAGAATTTTAGGTGATAAAGTAGAAATCATCAATGGATTGTCTGATGGAGAAAAAGTTATCACTACAGGTCAGATCAACTTACAGGACGGAAATACAGTAGAAATTATTAAATAAGAGTGATTAGTGCTTAGTAACTAGTCCTTAGTCCCTAGAATTGGGTAAATAGCAAGACTAAACCTAAAAGCTAAGAACTAGTGACTTTAAAAAACTAAGGACTTAATAAAAAAACATATGAAATTAGCCGAAATATCCATAAAACGTCCGTCGTTGGTAATTGTATTGTTTACAATTCTGACTCTTGGTGGATTGTTCAGTTATAGCCAGCTTGGCTATGAGCTGATCCCAAAATTTGAACAAAACGTTATTACAATTTCTACTATTTATCCGGGAGCTTCTCCAAGTGAGGTAGAAAATACAGTTACAAAGAAAATTGAAGATGCGATTGCATCATTAGAAAATGTCAAGAAAATTGACTCCAAATCGTACGAAAGTTTATCCATCGTTTCGATTACACTGACATCAAATGCAAAAGTCGATTTCTCGTTGAATGATGCACAACGAAAAATAAATGCTATAATTAGTGATTTACCGGATGATGTAAAAACTCCTGCACTAACCAAATTCTCATTGAGTGATTTACCAATCATGACCCTTGGTGCTAACGGAAGAATGGATGAAGCCGCCTTTTATGACTTAATCGATAAAAAAGTAGCCCCTATTTTGTCCCGTGTACAAGGTGTTGCACAGGTAAATATCATCGGTGGTTCTGAACGTGAAATTCAGGTAAATCTGGATGCGGTAAAAATGCAGGGCTACGGATTATCTGTTCCTCAGGTACAGCAAAATATTCTGACATCAAATTTGGATTTCCCAACCGGAAACATTCAGACTCGTGATCAAAAAATATTAATTCGTTTAGCCGGTAAATACAAAAGTGTAGAAGAATTAAGAAATCTGGTGGTTTCTTCTCAAAACGGAATCCAGATTCGTTTAGGCGAAATTGCCGATGTTCAGGATACACAGAAAGTTGCAGAGAAAATTTCACGTGTAGATCAAAAAAGTGCCATTGTTTTGCAAATCGTAAAACAATCTGATGCAAATGCGGTTGCGGTAAGTGAGCAATTAAAACAAACAGTTGCTACTCTTGAAAAAGATTATAAAGTAAATGACCTTAAATTAGAAATTGCAAAAGACAGTACAATTTTTACATTAGAAGCTGCTGACTCTGTAGTACACGACTTATTGATTGCGGTAATTCTGGTAGCATTCGTAATGTTGTTCTTCCTTCACAGTATCAGAAACTCATTGATTGTAATGGTTTCGATTCCGGCATCGTTGATTGCTACTTTCATCGGAATTTATTTGATGGGATACACGCTGAACTTAATGAGTTTATTAGGACTATCTCTGGTTGTAGGTATTCTTGTAGATGACGCCATCGTGGTACTCGAGAATATTTACAGGCACATGGAAATGGGTAAAAGCCGAATTCGTGCGTCTTATGATGGAACAGCTGAAATTGGCGGAACGGTAACTTCGATTACTTTGGTAATTGTGGTAGTATTCCTTCCAATTGCTATGAGTTCCGGATTAGTTTCAAACATTATTACACAATTCTGTGTTACGGTAATTATCTCAACGATGTTATCGCTTTTAGCTTCGTTCACTATTATTCCATGGTTGTCTTCCCGTTTCGGAAAATTAGAACATATTGAAGGAAAAAATTTATTTGGAAGAATCATTCTTGGTTTCGAAGATTACCTAACACGTTTTACCAACTGGGTTTCACATTTATTAACCTGGTGTCTGGATCATTATATTAAGACTTTCGTCGTAGTAATTATATTGTTTTTTGCTTCTACCATTGGATTAATGGGCGGAGGTTTCATTGGCGGAGAGTTCTTTGCTTCATCTGATAGTGGAGAGTTCTTAGTGCAGATTGAAATGCCAAAAGATGCTTCATTAGAACAAACCAACTTTATGACTCAAAAAGCCGAAGCTTTCTTAAAATCTCAGGAATATGTTCACAGTCAGATTACAACAGTTGGACAAACAAGTGAAGGTTTTGGTGCCTCTCAGGCAACAGCATATAAAGCTGAGATCGATGTAAAAATGATCGAACAGAAAGATCGTACAGATGATGCGAATGTGTACGCAGCAAAAATGAAACGTAAACTGGAAAAAGTATTAGTTGGAGCAAAAGTAAAAACAGTTCCGGTTGGTATTTTAGGTACTGCTGAAGATGCAACATTAGGCTTAATTGTAACAGGGCCTTCAACTGAAGCAGCAATGGCTTTTGCAAAATTAGCTGAAGCAGAATTACGTACTATTCCGGGAACAACAGAGATTAAATTAACTGTTGAAGACGGAAATCCTGAAATTAATGTAAAAGTGGACCGCGATAAAATGGCTGCTTTAGGATTAACACTTCAAACAGTTGGTCTAACGATGCAAACTGCTTTTAGTGGTAATACAGATGGTAAATACCGTGCAGGTGAATACGAATATGACATTAACATCAGATATAATGCTTTTGACAGAAAAAGTATTACTGATGTAAGCAATTTGATTTTCATCAATGCAGCCGGTCAACAGATTAAATTGTCTCAGTTTGCAGATATTACAGAAGGTTCAGGCCCTAGCCAGTTAGAGCGAAGAGATAAATCGGCTTCGGTAACGGTAAAAGGACAAAACGTTGGGGTACCATCAGGAACGATTGTTGGAATATGGCAGGAGAAATTAGATAAACTTAAAAAACCGGCCGGAGTTAACTACATCTGGGGTGGTGACATGGAGAACCAGTCTGAAGGATTTGGTACTTTAGGAATTGCTTTATTAGCTGCTATTATTTTGGTTTACCTTGTAATGGTAAGTTTGTATGACAGTTTTGCGCATCCATTTGTGGTATTGTTTGCTATTCCGCTTTCGTTTATTGGAGCGATGTTAGCTTTGGCATTAACAAATAACTCATTAAATATCTTTACCATTTTGGGTATCATCATGCTGATTGGTCTGGTGTGTAAGAATGCGATCATGCTTGTCGATTATACTAACCAAAGAAGAGCTGCCGGAGAATCAATCAGAACAGCTTTAATTCAGGCAAACCATGCTCGTTTACGTCCAATTTTGATGACTACTATTGCGATGGTATTTGGTATGTTCCCAATTGCATTGGCATCCGGAGCAGGAGCTGAATGGAAAAACGGTCTGGCATGGGTAATTATCGGAGGATTAATTTCTTCTTTATTCCTAACTTTAATCGTAGTTCCTGTAATTTATAATATTATGGAGAAATTAATTCAAAAATTCTCTAAAGGAGATAAAATCGATTACGAAGCTGAAATGGTTGCCGATTATACACCAACTGAAGTAAGCGAGGACGGTTTTAACCCTAAACATACGCATTAATTAATTGTTGATTTGATTTAAACCTGAAAAGCCTGTTCATTAATTTGAGCAGGTTTTTTTGATTAATATAGCCTTAATATTTGCTTAAGATGTTAATTCCTTAAATAAATTTAAATTTTATGGTTTAAAAATATTTTATTTAGAATAAATAAAGATAGTCTTGTGTATTAGATAATCAACTCTTAAATTTGCGCTATCAAAAACAATTCTAAATAATCATGAAAATTAGGTTTACAATACCACTATTATCTTTGCTCTTTATTTTGCTAACAAATATAAATGTCCTGGCCCAGGAAAAAGCCACTGTCAAAGGACAAATTAGTTTAACAAATAATGCTTCGGCAGATAACGTTTCTATAGTATTAAAAGGAACCAAAATTGGCACCAATACAGACAGTCAGGGTAATTACGAAATTAAAAACATTAAACCTGGAAATTACGTTATTAAGGTATCCTCTGTTGGTTATTCTTCAAAAGAAAAAAGCATTTCACTAAATACCGGAGATGAAATAATTGAAAATTTTACAATTAGTCCAAATTCTCAGGAACTAGATGAAATAGTTGTAAACAATACAAAGAAAAATACATTTGCCCGCAAAGAAAATCAGCAAGTATCAAGGTTACCGCTTAAAAACCTTGAAAACCCACAGGTTTATACTACTATTTCAAGCGAACTTTTAAAGGATCAGGTAGTAACTAATATAGATGACGCCTTAAAAAATGCTCCTGGTATACAGCCTTTATGGACTTCAACAGGTCGTGGTTCAGACGGTGCAGGTTATTTTTCATTGCGTGGTTTTGCTGTACAGCCAAGAGCTCTTAACGGACTACCAGGACTTTCAAATGGTAGTTTAGATCCGGCAAACATCGATAGAATTGAGGTAATCAAAGGACCTTCTGGAACTTTATTTGGAAGCACCATCGTTTCTTATGGCGGCTTAATTAATATTACTACGAAAACGCCTTACGATCATTTTGGCGGAGAAATAAACTATACAACTGGTTCCTATGGTTTGAATAGAGTAACAGCAGATATCAATACACCTTTAAACGAAGAGAAAACGATTAATCTTAGAGTGAATACTGCTTACCACAACGAAAACAGTTTTCAGGATGCCGGATTCAGAAAGGCTTTATTTGTAGCTCCGTCATTGTCGTACAAGGCTTCAGACCGACTTTCATTCTTAATAAATACTGAATTTTTAAGCAATGAATCTACCAATGCAACCATGTTGTTTTTAACACGCTCAACACCATTAAGAGTTAATAACATGGATGAATTAGGATACAACAACAAACGCTCCTACACCAATAATCAATTATCGATAAAAACACCTTCGTTCAATTTGCAGGGACAAATGTTTTACAAAATTAATGATTCATGGACTTCTCATACAGCAGTTTCAAGAACATCTGCTAAATCAGAAGGATATTACAGCTACCTATTTGACAATACTGATTTATTAATACCTAATTCTACTGTACGCAAATATGAGGGAATTGACAACGGTCTTGTGTTCGAAAGATTTATAAATTATCAGAACTCAACTACATTAGCTACAGATATTCAACAAAATTTCATTGGTGATTTCAAAATTGGAAAAATGAGAAACCGCCTTGTTGCAGGATTGGATTACTTTAATCGTCAAATTATCGATAATGGTACGGGCTATATACAAAATGGGGCCGTTTATATTGGAGATGATAATCTGCAAACAGTAAATGAAGTAGTATTTAAAATTACAACTCCATCACAATACATAAGAACCGGCGACAATGGCAAACTGAGCAAGAATGCTACTGATGCCTTATTAGCCGGAGCATCAGTTAATAATTCCAAACAAAAACAAGAAATATATAGTGCCTATTTATCAGATGTAATTAATTTCTTGCCTAATTTATCTGCTATGGCAAGTTTGCGTGTAGACCGTTTTATGAATGCTCAGAATGGAGGTTACAACCAGACAACTCTTTCACCTAAATTTGGTGTGGTTTACCAGCCTGTCCTGGATAAAATATCTCTTTTTGCCAACTACATGAACGGATTTACAAATGTAGCTCCTGTAGAAGACATTAATGGTACAACCAGAACCCCTCGTGTGCTTGATCCCGAACATGCTGATCAATTGGAATTTGGAACTAAATTAAATTTATTCGAAGAAAAACTATACGCTACTTTTAGCTACTACAAAATTAAAGTAACTGACCGTGTTTATAACATTCGTAACTCAGCAACAGACATAACATATTATCAGGATGGAGCCCAGCAAAATGAAGGTTTCGAAGCAGAAATCATAGCTAATCCAATTCAGGGATTGAACATTGTGGCAGGTTACAGTTATGTAGATGCCGGTGTGATTAAAGGAGATATCAATACAGTAGGTTACAGACCAACAAGTGCCGGTGCTTATAATACGGCTAATTTATGGGCAAATTACCGCTTTCAAAACAATGCATTAAAAGGATTTGGTTTGGGCTTTGGAGGCAACTTCTCGGGCGAAAACAAAATCACGCACAGCCTTGCAACAGGAACTTTCACTATTCCCCAATATACTGTTTTAAATTCTTCTGTTTTCTACGGGACAGAGAAATACACATTGACACTAAAATTAGATAATATTGCCAATGTCGATACATACGATGGTTGGTCAACAATACATCCAAGAAACATGCGAGCTGTTGCGGCAAGTTTCTCTTATAAATTCTAAAAACAACATAAAAACACCTTCCTAATCAACAGAAAGGTGTTTTTTAAATTTTAAAACTATGATAACAATAGCCAGCCTTATCGTTTTTTTAGCATTTTACACCCTTTATTATACTTCCAAAAAAGCTGTTTTATCGTATGATTTGGGTTTTGAAAAATGGATGCAGAAAAATCCGAAACAAACCAAAATTACTGGATTATTTCTACTTTTGACTGCTTATGGTTTTTGGCTGTTTTCACAATCCTTGGGTTGTGGTACTTTAATGTTTTTTATTCAGCTTATGGCAGTAGGAAGTTTAATTGTATTGTTAACTCCGTTAAAAAAAATAAGCCGCATAACATTATTGAGCCTTTTTATAATTATAGCTTTATTAGAATTTTATTACGCCTAAACCATGCCTGCAAATCCTAAATACTTAACACAGTCTAAATGGCAACGGTTTGCCAAAATCACAGCTGCCATTCTGGGCGGTTATTTTGTTTCGGTTACTTTTCATTTGGCTTTAGCTTCCTGGTTTAACAGAGCAGATATTCTTATCACAATGGCTTTTAGCGGCTTTATTCTCTGGGTAGCATTGATGGTAATTGCTTTTCTAGCCAAAAACGGATGGAAAATCTGGATGGTTTACATACTCCTTTCACTCATTTTCTTTCTTTTCATATATTGGGGAAACCTATAATCCAACTGCAAAATAAACCATGAGTAATCGTAATTATAATATTTATTTTCACACACATACAGTTAGCGGAATTGTTATCAGCGTCGTGCTTTTTGTAATTTTCTTTGCCGGATCATTTTCTTTCTTTAGGGATGAAATTATCAATTGGGAAAGAAATGAATCAGCTCCTATTTCACGGGAAATTGATTTAAACTACGACGCTGCCTTAAAAAAACTGGACAAAGAATATATTTTGCACGGACGAAATATTACCATTTCTAAACACAGTAACGAAAGTAGAGTAAACATTTATGCCGAAGGAACCAAAGATACTCTTGCTCCTGCAAAACAAAAAGAAGGAAGCTTTTTTTATTTAGATACCAAAAATTATAAAACATCTACTTACGAAGAGTCCTATTCTCTGGGAGAGTTCTTATACCGTTTGCATTTCCTTGCTCAGGTTCCTTATCCTGTCGGATATTATCTTTCCGGTTTTATTGCGTTGTTTTTCTTATTTGCAATAGTAACAGGCGTTTTATTACACTGGAAAAAAATTGTATCTAACTTTTATGTTTTCCGCCCGAAAGAAAAGCTTAAAACATTATGGACTGATGCTCACACCGCTTTAGGAATGATTGGTTTACCTTTTCAGTTTGTCTATGCCGTAACAGGTGCTTTTTTTATGATTAAACTTCTTATCGTTGCCCCTGCTGTAATGACACTCTACAAAGGGGATCAGGATAAATTATATAAAGAACTGGAATACACAGATCCTGAATTTAAGTTTCACAATAAAAAATTAACAGCTCCTTTTAGTGTTGATCAGTTAGTTTCAAAAGCGAAAAGCAACTGGAAGGATTTTGAAATTACCCGTGTCATGATTCAGAATTACGGTGATACCAACATGCATTTGCTGGTTGAAGGTGAATTGTTAAGTACCAAAAAATTTACCGGAATAGGAAAAGTAGTTTACCGTATTGCTGACGGCAAAGAAGTTGCAAGGAAAAATCCCGAAACCCAAAACCAGTATTTAGATGTTGTCAAAAATGTTTTATATCGAATTCATTTTGGTGATTATGGCGGATATGTCTTAAAAATAGTAAGCTTTATCCTTGGAATTATTACCTGCTTTGTAATTATTTCTGGAGTAATGATTTGGTTAATCGCAAGAGATAAAAAAAACATGCCCGAAAAGAACCGTCGTTTTAACGAAGGCGTTGTTCGTATTTATCTTGCCATTTGTTTAAGCATGTATCCAATTACAGCATTAGCTTTTATAACCACCAAATTATTCCATCCGTTAACACAGTCAAATTTGTACAGCATTTATTTTATTGGATGGCTATTGCTTACCCTCTTTTTTATTATCAAAAAGAATGATGCTTTTACTAACAAATGGTGTTTGATTTCAGGAAGTATTTTGGGATTCATAATTCCTATTGCTAATGGAATTGTGAGTGGAAATTGGTTTTGGAATTCTTTCCTTCAAAACAGGATTCAGATTTTCTTTATTGATTTTTTCTGGATTGTTTTGGCATCAATTACATTGTATGTTGCTTTTTCATTAAAACCAAAAGAAGAGAAAATAAAAGAACTATAAAAACAAAAAAAGGAGAAAATTGAATTCAATTTTCTCCTTTTTTTAATTAACTAAATATCTCTTAATTTGTATGTGCTAAAACTTTTTCCTCTAAGTTTTTAACCGATTTAATTTTGCTGTCTGAATAATCTACCTGGCAAATATTTTTGTCATTAAAATAAATCCATTTTCCGGTTTTTAATCCGTTTGTGTATTCTGCGATCGCTTTCTTATTTCCATTTTCATCATAAGATACCCAAACACCATCTAATTTACCTTCTTTAAAAAAACCTTCCTGCTGTACTTTGCCATTTTCATAATAATAAGTAGCTCTTACTTTGTTTCCAACAGCTTCCAACTCAGGTTTTGTCTCTTGTGCAACTAAAATTCCAGAGAACAATATTGCAACTAAAATCACACATTTTTTCATATTTTTAGGTATTAATGTTATCAAATCTTTATCAAATATAATTAATAGTTTACATTAAAAAAACTTTTGCTTAACAATTTGGTAACATTAGATAAAAACTTAACATTGGAAATCAGCCGGATATAAAAAAACCAATGCTCAAGCATTGGTTTTATTGACATTTTTAGAAAATAGCTAAAATTACGATAACGTTGTAATTTGAAAGAATTATTTCAACAAAGCATCTAATTGTGTTTGTAATTCTGGCGATGATGGTCTATCGGCATCAGGGTTTAAAATGTTTCCTTTTGGATCAATCAATATAAATCTTGGGATTCCTGTTACACCATAACTTGTTACAAACTCAGATTCCCAATCCTTATCTGCAAATAACTGAATTCCGCCTAATTTTTTATCAGACACAAATTTTTTCCACTTTTCATTATCTTTTGCCTTATCAATTGAGATACTTACAAATTCAATATTCTTACCGTGGTATTTCTCTTCTATTTTTTGTAAAAAAGGAATTTCAGCTCTGCACGGTCCGCACCACGTAGCCCAAAGATCGATATACACATATTTGCCTTTTAAATCAGAAAGCTTTGTTTTTCCTCCTTTATAATTTTCATAATCAAATTCAGGTGAAGGCTTCCCTTTTAATTTATTAGCTTTAGCAGTACTTTCATACGACTGGACTGCATATTGATTAAATTGTGCAAACGAATTTTTTAATGCCATTTGAAATTCAGGATCAAATTTTCCTTTTTCAATACTTTCATTGTCCAGTTTTGTCTTTGCATCCAGCAGCGCCTTAAATTCGCCTTCCTCTTTTGAAAAAGCTTCATTTTGAAATTTCTCATTACTCAAAGAATACTGAGCCAGAAAATTACTTTCCTCTACCCCTTTTCCTTTATAAACGATAGTTTCATCAAATTGCTTGGCATCCATTGTCAGATTAATTTCTGAATTTGGTTTTAAATACAAACCGGAAACTTCAGTTCCGTCTGAAAATTGGTAAAATCCTTTTGGAGCTTCAAATGTAGCACTAAAAACTCCTTTTTTATCGATTGGAATTATTTGGGTAAAATTATTAGCTCCACGTATCACTAAAGTATCGCTGTTTCTGTTAGCAATTTTAGCCGTAAACTTGATTTTATTATTTGTTTGTGCATCAACATTAAAAACGCTGAACATAATCAGTGCTAAAAGAAAAATTTTTTTCATAATTGATTTTATTTAGATAGATCAAATCTAGAGAAATTATATGTGAGAAAATTAGGCATTAACAAAATATTTCAATTTTATAAGCATCAAGTTATTACTTTATTATATTAATTTGAATTTTGTGTTTACTTTTGCAGTCTAAAATTTTCATCAATGTATAGAAGTCATAATTGTGGCGAGTTAAATGCCTCAAATATTAATACCGAAGTTACACTTGCCGGCTGGGTTCAGAAATCTCGTGATAAAGGATTTATGAACTGGGTTGATTTACGTGACCGTTATGGAATTACACAGCTTATTTTCGACGAAAGCCGCACTGATAATGCCGTTTTTGAATTAGCCAAAACACTTGGACGTGAATTTGTAATTCAGGTAAAAGGAACTGTTATTGAGCGTGAAGCCAAAAACAAAAATATTCCTACCGGTGAAATCGAAATTTTAGTTTCTGAGTTAACTGTTTTGAATTCGGCATTAACTCCTCCATTTACTATTGAAGATGAAACAGACGGCGGAGAAGACATCAGAATGAAATATCGTTATTTGGATATCCGTAGAAATCCGGTAAAAAACAGTTTGCTTTTCCGACACAAAGTGGCAATGGAAGTTCGTAAATATTTATTTGATTTGGATTTCTGCGAAGTTGAAACTCCTTATTTAATCAAATCCACTCCGGAAGGAGCAAGGGATTTTGTCGTACCAAGCCGTATGAACCAAGGTCAGTTTTATGCTTTGCCACAATCTCCCCAAACTTTCAAACAGCTTTTGATGGTAGGCGGAATGGATAAATATTTCCAGATCGTGAAATGTTTCCGTGACGAAGATTTACGTGCAGACCGTCAGCCAGAGTTTACGCAAATCGATTGCGAAATGGCATTTGTGGAGCAGGAAGATATCTTAAATATTTTTGAAGGACTGACAAGACATTTATTAAAAGAAATTAAAGGTATTGAAGTAGATAAATTCCCAAGAATTACCTATGACTATGCCATGAAAACATACGGAAACGACAAACCGGACATTCGTTTCGGAATGAAGTTTGGCGAATTGAATGAATTTGCACAGCAGAAAGAATTCCCTGTATTCAATACAGCAGAATTAGTTGTCGGAATCGCGGTTCCCGAAGCCGGAAATTACACCCGTAAAGAAATCGACGGGTTAATTGACTGGGTTAAACGCCCTCAGGTTGGTGCATCCGGAATGGTTTATGTAAAATGTAACGAAGATGGCACATTCAAATCATCAGTAGACAAATTCTACGATCAGGAAGATTTGGCCAACTGGGCAAAAGCTACAGAAGCAAACGCCGGGGATATGATTTTCGTACTTTCTGGGCCTGCAAATAAAACTCGTGCTCAGCTTTCAGCGCTTCGTATGGAATTAGCGGCTCGTTTAGGACTGCGTAAACCAGAAGAATTTGCTCCTTTATGGGTTGTAGATTTCCCATTACTGGAATTAGACGAAGAAAGCGGCCGTTATCATGCGATGCATCACCCGTTTACTTCGCCAAAACCGGAAGATATGGCTTTACTGGAAACAGAACCTGGAAAAGTTCGTGCAAATGCTTACGATATGGTTTTGAACGGAAACGAAATTGGCGGAGGATCAATTCGTATTCATGATAAAGCAACCCAGCAGTTAATGTTTAAATATTTAGGATTTACTGAAGAAGAAGCGAAAGCACAATTTGGTTTCTTAATGGACGCTTTCCAGTTTGGGGCTCCACCACACGGAGGTCTGGCTTTTGGTCTGGACAGATTGGTAGCTATTTTAGGAGGACAAGAAACCATTCGGGACTTCATTGCATTCCCTAAAAACAATTCCGGGCGTGATGTAATGATTGATGCTCCAGCTGCTATTGACAATACGCAACTGCAGGAATTATCAATTAAACTGGATTTAAAATAGTTCCATACTAATTTCGATAGATTAAAAAGAGTGGCAATTAAATTTGCCACTCTTTTTTTGGACTTTTTCCAAATTTATTGTAAGAATTTCAAATAATTCAATTTTTAATAAGTAGTCCGTTTATTACAATAAAAAGACTGTAGAAATGCTTTATTTTTAATAAATGAATCTAAATTTAAAGATATTCATATGAATTTTAATATAATTTAAACACAGAAATCACTGTAAATCAATAATTTTTACAAAAAATTAACACCTGAGTGTCTTTTGTATGAATTTATATGTTACATTTGCTTTATTATAAATTATTATTACAATTACAATGCGTACAGGTACAGTAAAATTTTTCAATGAGTCTAAAGGTTATGGATTCATTACAGACGAAGAAACAGGAAAAGACATCTTCGTTCACGCTTCAGGAATTAACGCGGAAGAATTACGCGAAGGTGACCGTGTAAGCTACGAAGAAGAAGAAGGAAGAAAAGGGAAAGTTGCTGCTAAAGTAGCAGTAATCTAAGAAAAATATAGCAATTTATTTTTTTTGCCTCTGAATGGTTAAAACGTTTCGATTTATTTCGAAACGTTTTTTTTTGCATTCTTGTTAAAAAAATGCAAAAGTCTGACCTTTTATTTATAATCAATAAAAATTAGACTTAAACTATATTGTGCACTCTCTTAAATCATTTTTTAGCTTGTGATTTACAGAGTTGAAAGCTATCTTTGTGGCTATTTTTTTAAGTAAAAAACCCTAAGTTTATGCAATCTGATCAATACAGCTATCTTCCTATCTTAATGCAGCTTATTCTGGCTGTTGGTTTTGTAGTGGGAACTATCATTATTTCCGGAAAATTAGGTCCAAAAAGAACTTCTGAAACAAAAGATAAAAACTTCGAATGCGGTATCGAATCTGTTGGAAATGCCCGCATTCCGTTTTCTGTAAAATATTTCCTTGTAGCTATTTTGTTTGTATTGTTTGATGTAGAGGTAATTTTCCTTTACCCATGGGCTGTAAACTTTAAAGAGCTGGGAATTGAAGGAATGCTGAAAATGATTGTTTTTATGGCTTTGCTTTTAGTTGGTTTTTTCTATATCATCAAAAAGAGAGCTTTAGACTGGGAATAAAAATATTGTTTTAAATTATAAATGCTGAATTATAAATTATTTGAACATTCAAAATTTATAATTCAAAATTCAAAATAACAAAATGAGCGATTCAAATGTAAATATGGTTGCCCCTCCGGAAGGTGTTGTTGGTGAAGGTTTTTTCGCCACAAAACTAAATGACGTTGTAGGTTTGGCACGCGCGAATTCTCTTTGGCCATTGCCTTTCGCAACTTCATGCTGCGGAATCGAATTTATGGCAACTATGGCTTCACATTATGATTTGGCACGATTTGGTTCTGAACGTGTAAGTTTTTCTCCCCGTCAGGCAGATATGTTAATGGTAATGGGAACCATCTCTAAAAAAATGGCACCAATTTTAAGACAGGTTTACGAACAAATGTCTGAGCCACGCTGGGTAATTGCTGTTGGGGCTTGTGCTTCATCAGGCGGAATTTTTGATACTTACTCAGTTTTGCAAGGAATTGACAAAGTTATTCCGGTTGATGTTTACGTGCCGGGATGTCCTCCAAGACCGGAACAAATTGTTGACGGTGTAATGAAACTTCAGGAATTGGTAAAAAACGAATCTGTGAGACGAAGAAGCTCTCCGGAATACCAGGAATTATTAGCTTCCTATAATATCTCATAAAAATGGCTTTAGAAAATACACTGATCCAGGAAAAACTTGTACAAACATTCAGTAATGATGTTTTCAACTTTCACGAAGAAAGAGATATTTTTACTTTAGAAGCTTCAGCTGATAAAATTACAGCCCTGATTCTTTTCCTGAAAAATGACGCTGATTTGCGTTTTCACTTTTTAACTGATTTATGCGGTATTCACTACCCGGATAACGAATCAGAACGTCAGTTTGCCATTGTATATCATCTGCATAACTGGTACGACAACAAACGTATCAGAATTAAAGTATATCTTAATGGTGAAAAACCGGAAATCAAAACCATTACAAATATTTTCTTAAGTTCAAACTGGATGGAAAGAGAAACATACGATTTCTTTGGGATAAACTTTATTGGTCATCCGCAATTGAAACGTATTTTGAATATGGACGAAATGGTCTCTTTTCCTATGAGAAAGGAATTTCCAATGGAAGACAGCGGAAGAACAGATAAGGATGACAGATTCTTTGGAAGAACAACAACAAATTGCTAAAAAATAAATAATTCAACATTATAAAATGTCAGAACTATTATTATCACCAGAGCATCGATATGCTAAAATAATAAAGGAGAAACTAAACGAAGACGGAAGCGAACTTTCTGTATTGAATTTAGGTCCTACTCACCCGGCTACTCACGGTATTTTTCAAAATATCCTGTTGATGGATGGTGAAAGAATTCTGGAAGCTGAACCAACTATTGGTTACATCCACAGAGCATTCGAAAAAATTGCTGAAAACCGTCCTTTTTATCAAATTACCCCTCTTACAGACCGTATGAACTATTGCTCCTCTCCTATTAATAATATGGGATGGTGGATGACATTAGAAAAATTATTAGGTATTGAAGTTCCAAAAAGAGCACAATATTTAAGAGTTATCGTAATGGAGCTGGCACGAATTACAGACCACTTAATCTGTAACTCGATTTTGGGAGTTGATACTGGTGCTTATACCGGCTTCCTATATGTTTTTCAGTTTAGAGAAAAGATTTACGAAATCTACGAAGAAATTTGTGGCGCCCGTTTGACAACCAATATGGGAAGAATCGGTGGATTTGAAAGAGACTGGTCTCCGGAAGCTTTCAAAAAACTGGATACTTTCCTTGAAGAATTTCCTGTAGCATGGAAAGAATTCGAAAACTTATTCGAAAGAAACAGAATTTTTATTGACAGGACTGTAAACGTAGGTGCAATCTCGGCAGAGAAAGCAATGGCTTACGGATTTACAGGACCAAACTTGCGTGCTGCGGGAGTTGATTACGACGTTCGTGTTGCCCAGCCTTATTCGTCTTACGAAGATTTTGACTTTATTGTACCTGTTGGAAAATCAGGTGACACATATGATCGTTTTTGTGTTCGTAATGCAGAGGTTTGGGAAAGTTTAAGCATTATTCGCCAGGCTTTGGATAAAATGCCTCCAGGAAACGAATACCATGCAGAAGTACCTGATTATTATTTGCCTCCAAAAGAAGATGTGTACACTTCAATGGAATCTCTAATTTATCACTTTAAGATTGTTATGGGAGAAGTTCCTGTACCTGTTGCAGAAATTTACCACCCGGTTGAAGGAGGAAATGGAGAAATCGGATTTTATTTAGTTACAGACGGAAGCAGAACCCCGTACAGATTACATTTCAGAAGACCTTGTTTTATTTATTACCAGGCTTATCCGGAAATGATTAAAGGCGCTTTACTATCTGATGCAATTGTTATTTTATCAAGTTTAAATGTAATTGCAGGAGAATTAGACGCATAAAATGAATTATAAATTTTGAATTGTAAATTATAAATGCTACAAACATTTAAAATTTAAAATTTAAGATTCAAAATAATAAAAAATGGAACGTAAACATTACAAACAAGAAATAAACATGACCGAGTCATTGATGAACCGCATCAATGAACTGATTAGTCATTATCCTGAAGGAAAACAAAAATCGGCTTTATTGCCTGTTTTACACGAAGTTCAGGATGCACATCACAACTGGTTGAGTATTGAACTACAGGATAAAGTGGCTGAGATTCTTCAGATAAAACCAATCGAGGTTTATGAAGTGGTTACTTTTTATACCATGTTCAACCAAAAACCAATTGGGAAATACATGTTTGAGTTTTGTCAGACTTCTTGTTGTTGTTTAAGCGGTGCCGAAAATTTAATGGATTATACTTCTGAAAAACTAGGCATTAAAATGGGCGAAACAACTGCGGACGGAATGTTTACCATTGCCGGTGTAGAATGTTTAGGTGCCTGCGGATATGCTCCGATGTTGCAGCTGGGTGATTTCTACAAAGAAAAACTAACAGAAGAAAAAATCGATCAGTTAATTGCTGATTGCAAAGATGATAAAATAATATTACACGATAAATAAGATGTCCAAAAAAATATTATTAGACAAAATCAATATTCCGGGTATCAAAACCTATGAAGTATATCGCCAAAACGGTGGTTATGCTTCTGTAGAAAAAGCTTTGAAAACCCTTACTCCAGACGAAGTTGTTGAAGAAGTAAAAAAATCAGGAATTCGTGGTCGTGGTGGAGCTGGTTTCCCTGCCGGAATGAAATGGAGTTTTATTGATAAAAAATCAGGAAAACCAAGACATTTAGTCTGCAACGCTGACGAATCTGAACCGGGAACTTTCAAAGACAGATATCTGATGGAATTTATTCCTCACTTATTGATCGAAGGAATGATTACTTCCAGTTTTGCTTTAGGCGCAAACCTTTCGTATATCTACATTCGTGGAGAATACATGTGGGTTTTCAAAATTTTAGAAAAAGCAATCAACGAAGCAAGAGCTGCAGGTTGGTTAGGAAAAAATATATTAGGTACAGGTTACGATTTAGACTTGTATGTTCACTGTGGAGCCGGTGCTTATATTTGCGGGGAAGAGACTGCACTTATTGAGTCATTGGAAGGTAAAAGAGGAAATCCTCGTATTAAACCACCATTCCCGGCAGTTTCAGGACTTTGGGCAAATCCAACAGTAGTAAACAATGTTGAAACGATTGCTGCAGTGCCATGGATTATCAATAATTCGGGTGATGAATATGCTAAAATCGGTATTGGACGTTCTACAGGTACTAAGTTAATTTCGGCTTCAGGACATATTAAAAATCCTGGGGTTTATGAAATTGAATTAGGCTTAAGTGTTGACGAATTCATGAATTCTGATGAATATTTAGGCGGAATGTCATCAAGCAGACCTTTAAAGGCTTTGGTACCCGGAGGTTCTTCTGTGCCAATTCTGCCAGCTGAATTGATATTCAAAACAGCAAATGGTGAAGACCGTTTAATGTCTTACGAATCTTTAAGTGACGGCGGTTTTGCTACCGGATCAATGTTAGGTTCAGGAGGATTTATCGTTTACAACGATACATCTTGCATTGTAAGAAACACATGGAATTTTGCCCGTTTTTACCATCATGAATCTTGTGGACAATGTACACCATGCCGTGAAGGAACAGGCTGGCTGGAAAAAATATTACATCGTATTGAAAACGGTCATGGCCGTGAAGAGGATATCGAATTATTATGGAGTATTCAGAGTAAAATCGAAGGAAACACGATTTGTCCGCTTGGCGATGCGGCATCTTGGCCAGTAGCAGCAGCTATCCGTCATTTCAAAGATGAATTTGAATACCATGTTCGTTTCCCTGAAAAAATTAAACACAGAGATCATTTTGTTGCTGAACCGTTTTCTCAAGTAAAACATTTAGTAGGCGGTAAAATAATCGTATAAAATAAGTTATAAAGTTAATAGTATTAAAAGGACAGCAAACTCTTTTAAATATTCCGACTTTCAACAAAAAATTTAAGATCGTTTCAAGTTTCAAGTTATTTTAGTTTCAAGTTCAATAACCTGAAACATTAAACCTGAAACTAAAAAAACAAAATAAAGAGATGAAAGTAACCATAGACGGTCAAAGTATTGACGTAGAACCAGGAACTACCATCCTGCAGGCGGCGCGTATGATTGGAGGAGATTTAGTTCCGCCAGCCATGTGTTATTACTCCAAATTAAAAGGAAGCGGCGGAAAATGCCGTTGTTGCTTAGTTGAAGTTTCAAAAGGAAGCGAAGCGGATCCAAGGCCAATGCCAAAATTAATGGCATCTTGTGTAACCGGCTGCATGGACGGAATGGAAGTAAACAGCAAATCTTCTGACAGAGTAACAGAAGCCCGTAAATCTGTAACGGAATTTTTATTGATCAATCACCCATTGGATTGCCCTGTTTGTGATCAGGCAGGTGAATGTGATTTGCAAAATTTAAGTTTCGAGCACGGAAATCCAAAATCACGTTTTATCGAAGAAAAAAGAACATTTGAGCCAGAAGATATTGGTCCGAATATTCAACTGCATATGAACCGTTGTATCTTATGTCAAAGATGTGTACAAGTGGCAGATCAATTGACAGACAACAGAGTTCACGGTGTATTAGACCGTGGTGACCACGCTAATATTTCTACCGGAATCTCAAAAGCTATCGACAATGAATTCTCAGGAAACATGATTGATGTTTGTCCGGTTGGAGCTTTGACTGACAAAACTTTCCGTTTTAAATCAAGAGTCTGGTTCAACAAACCTTACAATGCGCACAGAGAATGTACGACTCCTGGATGCTGCGGCAAAACTACCGTCTGGATGTTTGGTGGAGAAATTCAGCGTGTAACAGGTCGTAAAGATGAGTACCATGAAGTTGAGGAATTTATTTGCAACAGCTGCCGTTTTGATCATAAAAATGTAAATGACTGGGTGATTGAAGGACCAAGAGAATTTGAAAAAGATTCTGTTATCAATCAAAACAACTACACTCAGAAATTAGAGAAAGTACAAATCGATACCGAAAAGAATATTCTTTTAGGAAGAGATGTTGACCGTAAAAAAATCAGTATGGCTGAAATTCCGTTAAACACTAACGACAAAAATTCTTAGACATGGTAGATAGTGCATTTATTATAGAGAAAAGTGTTGTTATTGTAGTGGTTTTTGCTATAACGATGATTATGGCGATGTATTCTACATGGGCAGAGCGTAAAGTAGCTGCTTTTCTTCAGGATCGTGTAGGACCAAACCGCGCCGGATGGGGAGGATTATTACAGCCTCTTGCTGATGGTTTGAAATTATTTTCGAAAGAAGAATTTTTCCCGAATACACCAAACCGATTTTTATTCGTTGTAGGACCGGCAATTGCCATGAGTACAGCTTTGATGACCAGCGCTGTTATTCCTTGGGGAGACAGATTGCATTTGTTTGGAAGAGATATTTTATTACAGGCTACCGATATTAACATTGCTTTGTTATACTTCTTTGGCGTTGTTTCTGTTGGAGTTTACGGAATTATGATTGGTGGATGGGCTTCGAATAATAAGTTCTCTTTGATGGGAGCGGTTCGTGCTGCTTCGCAAATGGTTTCTTATGAAGTTGCCATGGGATTATCCATGATTGCTTTGTTGATGATGACCGGAACTTTGAGTTTGAAAGAAATCTCATTACAACAGACCGGAATGAACTGGAATGTTTTTTATCAACCATTATCTTTCCTAATTTTTCTTATTTGTGCCTTTGCAGAAACGAACAGAACACCTTTTGATTTGGCAGAATGTGAATCTGAGTTGATTGGTGGTTACCATACAGAATATTCATCCATGAAAATGGGATTCTATTTGTTTGCTGAATATGCGAATATGTTTATCTCTGCTACTATTATTTCAGTATTGTTCTTTGGAGGGTACAACTATCCGGGAATGCAGTGGATGGTAGAAAATGTTGGTGTTAACGCAGCTAACATTTTAGGAATAGCCGTTTTATTTGCTAAAATATGTTTCTGGATCTTTTTCTATATGTGGGTTCGCTGGACGATTCCGAGATTTAGATATGACCAGTTAATGAATTTGGGATGGCGAATTTTGATCCCGCTTTCTATAGCAAACATTATTGTGACCGGAATTGTAATTTTAAGACACGATCTGGCTGCTTTCTTAGGGTTCTAAAGAACCGTAAACGTCCTAGCCCTGATAGCAGCGGCATCCTTTTATGGTGGGGTTCACCATAAAAGATATAGCGGATAGCAGGATTAGCTACTAAATAAAAAACGAAATAGATTGGATTTGATCTAATTATCAAATTGAATCACAAATTATACTTTAAATGTCAATAGAAACTATATCATTATCGGGTAGAAAAAAAGTGGTCTCTAACAAAGAGATGACTTTTTGGGAGCGATTGTATCTTGTGGCGATTGTAAAAGGTTTATTTATTACTATCAAACACTTTTTCAAGAAAAAAGCCACTATTCATTACCCTGAACAAGTTCGTGAAATGAGTCCTGTTTACCGTGGACAGCATATGCTGAAACGTGATGAACAGGGACGTGAAAACTGTACGGCTTGTGGATTATGTGCTTTGTCATGTCCAGCTGAAGCGATTACCATGAAAGCAGCCGAGCGTAAAGCCGATGAAAAGCATTTGTACAGAGAAGAAAAATACGCTGAAATCTACGAAATCAATATGCTACGTTGTATTTTCTGCGGATTGTGTGAAGAAGCCTGTCCGAAAGATGCTATTTATTTGACTACATCAAAAGTATTAGTTCCTTCCAGCTATGAAAGAGAAGATTTCATTTTTGGAAAAGACAGATTAGTGATGCCTCTTGATGTGGCGATCAAAAATGCTCAACTTAATAATGCTAACTAAATGATACATATTCCTGATTTTGCAAACGCAACTACTGTGCAAGTAATATTTTGTTTCTTAGCGTTTATCACGGTAATTACAGCGTTCTTGACCATTTTTAGCAGAAACCCAATTCACTCTGCTATTTATTTAGTGATTTGTTTTTTCTCGATAGCAGGTCATTATTTATTATTAAATGCCCAGTTTTTGGCTATCGTACATATTATTGTCTACTCGGGTGCGATTATGATTCTGTTCCTGTTTACAATCATGTTGATGAATCTGAACGAGCGCCATCAGGTACACAAACCAAGAATTACCCGTTTGGGCGCAATTGTTTCTTTCTGTTTGATTGTTATTGTATTAATTACAATTTTCATTAACTCAAAACCAATTGTTGGGGATTATGACTCAACCGGAGAAGATTTCCAGTCTATTAAAGTATTAGGAAAAATATTACTGAATGAGTATATGGTTCCGTTTGAATTTGCTTCAATCTTACTTTTGGTGGCGATGATTGGAACAGTATTATTGTCTAAAAAAGAAAAATTAAATAAATAATGGATAATATATTAAATCAAATAGGTATAGAAAACTACATCTTTTTAAGTGTTGTACTTTTTTGTATTGGTATTTTTGGTGTATTGTACAGACGAAATGCAATTATTGTTTTTATGTCTATTGAAATCATGCTGAATGCGGTAAACCTTTTATTTGTGGCTTTTTCTACTTATCATCAGGATGCACAGGGACAGGTTTTTGTGTTCTTTTCGATGGCAGTTGCTGCAGCTGAAGTTGCAGTTGGATTGGCTATTTTAGTTTCGATCTTTAGAAATTTAGGTTCGATTAGTATCGATAATTTAAAAAATTTAAAAGGATAAATGGAAATGGATACCAATTTAGCTTTACTATTAGTACTTACTCCTTTTTTAGGATTTTTAATTAATGTTTTCTTTGGAAAAAGCTTAGGCAAAACAGTTTCAGGAGCAATCGGAACTGTGGCTGTAGCAATTTCTTTTATAGTTTCTGTTTTACTTTTTAATCAAATTACGTCAACCGGAAAAGCGATAGAAGTTACTTTATTTGACTGGATTCAGATTAGTAACTTAAAAATCAATCTTGGATTTTTATTAGATCAGTTGTCTGTTCTTTGGTTGCTTTTTGTTACCGGAATCGGATCTTTGATTCACTTATACTCTATCAGCTACATGCATGATGATGAAAACATACACAAATTCTTCTCTTACCTGAATTTGTTTATATTTTTCATGATTACACTTGTAATTGGAAGCAACTTATTAGTACTATTTATTGGATGGGAAGGCGTTGGACTTTGTTCATATCTGCTTATCGGATTCTGGCATAAAAACCAGGATTACAACGATGCAGCGAAAAAAGCTTTTATCATGAACCGAATTGGGGATTTAGGTCTTTTGATCGGAATCTTTCTTTTAGGATATTACTGTAATACTTTAGATTATAAATTAATGTATGAAAGTATTCATTACAGAGCTACTTTATCTGACGAATCATTTACAATTATACCTTTAGCTGCTTTATGTCTATTCATTGGCGCTTGTGGTAAATCGGCGCAGATTCCTTTATACACATGGCTGCCTGATGCGATGGCCGGACCAACTCCGGTTTCTGCATTGATTCACGCAGCAACGATGGTAACAGCCGGTATCTTTATGGTAACGAGATTAAACTTTGTGTTTGATTTAGCTCATGATGTACAAAATGTAATTGCCATTATTGGAGCAATCACTTCATTAGTTGCCGCTACAATTGGACTGGTTCAAACCGATATCAAAAAAGTATTGGCTTACTCTACGGTTTCACAATTAGGTTTAATGTTTTTAGCGTTAGGATTTGGAGCTTATGAAGTAGCCGTTTTTCACGTAATTACTCATGCTTTCTTCAAAGCTTGTTTATTCTTAGGATCTGGATCTGTAATTCACGGATTGCACGGGGAACAGGATATGCGCAAAATGGGTGGCTTGCGTAAAGCAATGCCCATTACGTTCTGGACAATGATGATTTCTTCATTGGCAATTTCAGGAGTTCCATTCTTCTCAGGATTCTTCTCTAAAGACGAAATTTTAATGACGGCTTTCCACCACAGTATTCCATTATACGTTGTCGGATCTGTGGCTTCAATCATGACAGCATTCTATATGTTCCGTTTAATGTTCCTGACTTTCTTCAAAGAATTTAGAGGAACAGAAGAGCAAAAACATCATTTACACGAAAGTGGTTCTTTAATTACGATTCCGCTTATCATCTTAGCTATTTTAGCAACTTTTGGAGGATTAATTAGTTTACCGGGAAACAGCTGGTTAAATGAATACCTTGCTCCTCTTTTCACAAAAGCTGCTGGCGAAGAACATCATTTAGGAACAACTGAATATACTTTAATGGGTGTTGCAGTTGTTGGTGGATTATTAGGAATCTTGATTGCTTACATCAAATATTTTAAACAAGATAACGTTCCGGAATCTGACGAAAATATTACTGGCGTAGCAAAAGTTTTATACAACAAATATTATGTAGATGAAGCTTATAATGCAATATTTGTTCAGCCAATTAATGCTTTGTCTAAATTCTTTAGAGATTATATAGAAACCGGTTTATCTGCTCTTGTTTTTGGATTAGGTAAAGTAACGAATAAAATTGCTTTTCAGGGAAGGAGATTACAATCAGGAAGTATCGGATTATATCTATTTGTTTTTGTTTTAGGAATGTGTGCCATTATTTCCTATATATTTTTAGCTCAATAATATTATAACTATGAACGTTTCTACTATATTAATTATACTCTTAATTGGTGCTTTTGCCACTTATTTTTCTGGTGACAAACTAGCTTCAAAAGTTGCTTTGCTTTTTAGTTTAGCTGCTTTAGGATGTTCAATTGTATTATTGAATAATTATAATGCCGGCGAAAATATCAGCTTAATCAACGCCTGGATTGCACAGCCTAAAATTTCTTTCGCCTTAAATGCTGACGGATTAGGATTAGCAATGGTTTTATTAAGTGCTGCCCTTACTCCAGTTATTATATTTTCTTCTTTTGGAAATGACTATAAAAACTCAAAAGCTTTCTACGGATTAATTCTTTTCATGGCATTTGCAATGACTGGGACTTTCTTGGCTTCTGATGGACTTTTATACTATATTTTCTGGGAATTAGCACTTATTCCAATTTACTTTATTGCTTTGATCTGGGGTAACGGAGATGCTGAAGAACGCAGAAAAGCAGTGGTTAAATTCTTTATTTACACACTTGCTGGTTCATTATTTATGTTAACTGCATTTATTTATTTATCTCAAAAAGCAAATGGAAGTTTCTTAATTGAAGATTTATATAAAGTACAATTATCTGCTTGCGAGCAATTCTGGATTTTCCTGGCTTTCTTCTTGGCTTATGCTATTAAAATTCCAATTATTCCTTTCCACACCTGGCAGGCAAATGTATATCAAAAAGCACCAACTGTTGGAACAATGCTTTTATCTGGTATCATGTTAAAAATGGGACTTTATAGTGTTATCAGATGGCAGTTGCCAATTGCTCCGCTTGCTGCTAAAGAATATATGTACATCTTTATCGCTTTAGGAATTGCCGGAGTAATCTACGGTTCTATTGTAGCTCTAAGACAAAATGATTTGAAAAAATTATTAGCTTATTCTTCTCTTGCTCACGTTGGTTTAATTGCTGCTGGATCTTACACTTTAACTCTTGACGGTTTAAGAGGTGCGGTTTTACAAATGATCGCTCACGGTTTTGTAGTTGTTGGATTATTCTTTGCTGCTGAAGTTATTTTCAGAAGATTTGAAACCAGAGAAATTGCACAATTAGGCGGTATTCGTACTCAGTCTCCTAAATTTACCTCGATGTTTTTAATTTTAGTTTTAGCTTCTGTTGCTTTGCCGGGTACTTTTAACTTTGTTGGAGAATTTACTGTCTTATACAGCTTATCTCAAATCAATATCTGGTTCGCTGTTTTAGGAGGAACAACTATAATTTTAGGAGCTTACTATATGTTGAGAATGTTCCAGCACGTAATGCTGGGTGAAACAAACTCAAAAGTTTTTGCAGATGTAACGCTTAACGAAGGAATTTCTTTTGCCGTAATTATCGCTGTTTTATTGTTCTTCGGATTTTATCCAAAACCAATTACAGATTTGATTACCCCAAGCCTGGAAACGATTTTACAAGTTATCAATAAGAATTAATTTTAAACAAAAATAAATTAGGATTCTTTTCAACTGAAATCCTAACTCAAAAAGACAAAAATGAATACATTAATAGCTATAACAGGATTGGGTATTTTTTGCCTATTGTTTGAAATTCTGAATTTTAGAAAAGGCATTATTCCATTTACCATCTTGGGTTTATTGGGTGTACTGGCACTTAACTTTTGTGAATTTGGATCAACAGAAAGTTATTATAACAATATGATTACAGTGAGTAAGTTCTCTACTTCCTTTTCATCATTGTTTATTATCCTGACCATTTTCTTAGTGGCTTTAAGTCATAATTTCTATGAAAATCATCCCACTAAAATTTCAGATTTTGTTGCTATAAAAATATTTTTATTGGCAGGTGGTGTTGCAATGGTTTCTTTTGGAAATTTAGCTATGTTTTTCTTAGGCATCGAAATTCTATCCATTGCGTTATATGTATTGGCAGCAAGTGAGCGTTTGAATTTGAAAAGCAACGAAGCTGGAATGAAATACTTTTTGATGGGTTCATTCGCATCAGGAATTATTTTATTCGGAATTTGTTTGATCTACGGAGCTATGGGAAGTTTCGATGTAGTTGAAATAAGTGAATATTCCTTGTCTGCCGAATTGCCAATCTGGTTCCCAATCGGAATGGTTTTAGTAACAATCGGAATGTTATTTAAAATTGCTGCAGTTCCTTTTCACTTTTGGGCTCCGGATGTTTATCAGGGATCTCCTGCCTTAACGACAGCTTTAATGAGTACTTTGGCAAAAGTAGTAGCAATTGCGACTCTTTTTAAATTAATTTCGGGATTAAATTTCATTCCGTCATTAGAAAATCAGGACCATTTACATACTTTCGAAAATATCATTGTATTTATTTCAATTGCCTCCATGACCGTTGGTAATATTATGGCATTGCGTCAGGTAAATGTAAAACGTATGCTGGCTTTCTCAGGAATTTCTCATGCAGGTTTTATGTTAATGACTTTCTTAACTGTAGCCACTTCAGCTGGTGTTTTACTCTATTATACTGCAGCTTATGCTTTGGCAGGAATCGCGGCTTTTAGTGTTATCTTATATGTCTGCAAAAATCAGGATGACGAGGATATCGCAAACTTTCATGGTTTAGGAAAAACAAATCCGTTATTGGCAGCAATACTAACTGCTTCGCTTCTATCAATGGCAGGTATTCCGATTTTCTCAGGATTTTTTGCCAAATTATTTTTGTTTAATCAAACGATCCAGACGGGTCATATTGCCTTAGTGATTGTAGCTGTTATTAATTCTATTATTAGTGTTGGTTATTACTTCAAACTAATATTAGCTATGTATTCAAAAGAACCAAATCAGGAGCGCACAGGAAAACCATTTCTTATTTATGCTGTAGCCATTATTTCTATTGCTTTGAATGTTGCATTAGGTTTATTCCCGTCATTAGTTTTAGATTTATTGAATTAAAAATTTCAATTCAAATATTTAAAAATCCATCCAAAACAAGGGTGGATTTTTTATTTTGCATATGTCTCTTCTGAAGAAAAAATCATGTTAAAAAATTTACAGAAGCAATTGAACATCAAAAAAACTCCATATATTTGAATTCAATTAAATGTATTAGAACTATGAACTTCAATTCGAAAAATCCATTTTTAAGCAACAAGCGTTTTTCATCAAATGCTGTTTCAAAAGCTGGAAACCTGCAACAGGCACAAATTATTGATTATAACCAGGATATGACAATATCCGGAACTATCAATAAAACAGCTATTTTGTTTTTACTATTATGTGCCGGATCAATGCTGACATGGTGGATGGCATTTAACGGAATGAACGCAATGCTGCCAGCCATTGGCGGTGCTATTGTTGCCTTTATTTTAGTATTAATTTCAGCATTCAAACCACAAGCTTCTCCTTATTTAGCTCCTGGTTATGCTTTGTTTGAAGGGTTATTTATTGGAGGGATTTCTGCCATTTTCGAAGCTAAATTTCCCGGAATCGTAATTAATGCTGTTGGAGCTACTTTAGTTACATTTTTAGTTTGCCTGGGACTATATAAATTTAAAATTGTAAAAGTTACAGAACAATTTAAATCTGTTGTTATAGCAGCGACATTAGCAATTGCAACTTATTATTTAATTTCGTGGATCATTTCTCTGTTCACAAGCTTCACGCCTGTTCATCATGGAAATTCACTTATGAGTATCGGAATTAGCGTTTTTGTAATCATAGTTGCTGCACTAAACTTATTTGTAGATTTTGACCAAATTGAAAAAGGTGCTCAACAGAGAATGCCAAAATTTATGGAGTGGTACGGCGCTATGGGATTAATGATCACATTAGTTTGGTTATACATTGAATTCCTTAGATTATTATCAAAATTTGCAAGCAGAGATTAATTTCTTTCCAATAATAAAAAAGCCTTTTTGATTCAGAAAGGCTTTTTTTATGCTGCTTTTTCAAATGCTATAAAGTGTGACAAGTTACCTTTATTATTAAAAACAGGAAAAGCATTAATGTTACAATCATAAGTTTCTCCGCATTTTTTATAATTTAAAAGTGTCTTTTCAAAAGGAATTTGTTTTTCAATTGCAATTCTGATTTCTTTTAAAACTAAAGCTGAAGTCATAGGCCCCTGAAACATTTTTGGAAATTTTCCCAGAATTTCTTTTTCTGTATAACCTGTCATTTTAGCAATTCCTTCAGAAGCAAAAATTATTTTTAGTTTTGGATCTGTAATTAAAACAACCTCATCTTTCATTCTTTCCTTTATATCAAAATCCGTCACATGCCATTTGAATTGTCTAGAAATCTGTTTGATCTTTTTTAAGTCAGAAGAAAATGTTTTCAGCTCATTCATCAATTCATAATGAAAATCCCAACAAAGTATTGGAACTGAATTGCAATTTAAATTTGCATCAGATTCTTTGAAAAGCTCTCCATAATTATTTACAGAATTCATAAAAACAATTTATATCTAAAGTTAACCAAAAATCCCTGTAACATTCCGTTTTTCTATTTTTTAACGCTCATTAAAATTCATTCTAAAAAGCAAATTTTAACTGTACAACTACCGCTTTTTTTTGTTCCGTATTGAGGTTACTCAAAGAAATACCCAATAATCTCACCGAATCTTTCATTCGTTCCTGATACAATAGCTCTTCAACCGTTTCCAAAATTAAGCTTTTATCAGAAATAAAATAAGGCAGCGTTTTGCTTCTGGTTTGTTGCGTAAAATCGCTGTATTTAATTTTAAGTGTTACTGTTTTTCCTGAAACATTGTACCTCTTTAATCGTTTTTCCAACGAAGCAGCTATTTTTTCGAGCTGTTCCAGCATAAAAATTTCTGACGTCAGATTAACATCAAAAGTATGTTCTGACGCAACAGATTTAGTATTCCGTGAAGGTTTTACTTCGCTGTTATGTATCCCCCTTACTACGTAAAAATAAAACTTTCCTGATTTACCAAAGTGTTTTTCCAAGAATTCAAGTGATTTGCTTTTCAAATCCAAACCTGTAAAAATACCCAATTGGTACATTTTTTCTGTTGTCACTTTTCCAACCCCATAAAATTTTCTGATCGGTAATTCTTCTAAAAAAGGAATTACCTCATCAGGATTCACCGTTTTTTGTCCATTAGGTTTATTGTAATCACTCGCAATTTTGGCTACGAATTTATTTACAGAAATTCCTGCAGATGCTGTAAGTCCGACCTCGTTTAAAATTCGTAATCTGATTTCCTGAGCCAATAAAGAGGCACTTGGATTTCCTTTTTTATTTTGAGTTACATCAAGATAGGCTTCATCAAGCGAAAGCGGCTCTACCATATCAGTATATTCATGAAAAATTTTATGAATCTTTGATGAAATTTCTTTGTAACGATCAAAACGAGGCCGTACAAATATAATTTCAGGACAGTATTTTTTGGCCAAAACACCACTTATAGCACTTCTGACACCAAATTTTCTGGCTTCATAACTTGCTGCAGAAACCACTCCTCTATTTTCTGAGCCTCCAACAGCAATAGGTTTTCCCCGTAAAGCAGGATTATCCATTTGCTCTACCGAAGCATAAAAAGCATCCATATCGATATGGATTATTTTTCGATAAATTGTTGTTTCAGACATACTACAAATTTAAAGAAGAACATATAAAAGTGAGTTATCAAAAATGACCGATTTTTTTTAAGAAAATTTGAAATTTTATTTTATTTCTAAAAAAAACGTTTACTAGTGTTAAAACAAATTATCTGTATTAAAAATATCTCAGTAAATAAGCTTCATATTTTAATTATTAAAAAATTTAATGATAAAAAAAATAAAATAAGTTTTTTTATATATCAATCATTGCGAAAAATATTTTTATATATTTGCCGTACCGAAACGAATTACATTAGGTACATTCCGGTAAAGTGAATTGAAAATTACAACCGCAATCAAATTTTTTAAAAACCAGGAAAGAAAGGCATGAGTTCTTGAGATAAATCATATGGAACCGGCATCTCTATAAATATTATCAGAAAACAATCAGATCGCATAGAATAGATGCGAGCATTTTTGGGTTCATGATGAACTATCTAAACCAAAAAACCAATTGACCAATTAAATCACCTTCCCCCGGGTGATTTTTTTTGTTTTCAAAATTTCTTCTACTTAAATCGATTAATAAAATGAGTACATTAACCCAAAATCTATTCAATCAGTATAAATATTAATTCTCCAATCCCAATTAATAAAAAAGGGATAAAAAATAGAAACATTTGGTATAAAAATTCCTGCCAAGTAGATTCTATAGATTCTTTTTCTGAAGAATATTTCGTGTAAAAATAGAGGTGTCTATTATACTTTGCTAAAATTCTTTTATCAAATATTTTGTACGCAATGAGGTAAGAAATTGGTCCTAATGAAACAAGTGAGTTTATTATCTCTTTTTTTAAATCTAAATCATCGAGCAACAAAGCAAAAGGCAATAAGGCAGCGAAAATAAATAAGGTTTTATAGGTTTTATTATTTCTTAATACTGTATGGATTTGCATGAAGCTCATGAAAATTGTAAAGAAAAAAGAAATAAAAATTATCAACATTAACATATCTAAGATATAATTACATTGTTTCAAATAATTAATAGTATTTGCTAATAGAATTACTAAACTTCTATTTTAGCCCCGATAGGACTGGAAATCTTTTTGTGCCGGGGTTCGGCATAAAAGATTACTTCGTCGGTTCGCTATCGCTCGTGTTTAAGGGATAGCGGGACTGATGGTCTTCTGAAGCTAAATTATCTGCTTCTAAAAAATTAAAAAACTATTCTTCAAAAAGTTCCATCAATTCCAAAGCCCGTTTTATTGATTTTACATTTTCAAAAGTCAGTAGCAAGCGTAATCCATTGACAGTTTGTTTTTCTTTCATTTTGCAGAGTGAGCTTTGTTTTTGAACAAAATTCAATACGTTTCTGAACTTAGCCGATTGATAATAATCAGACTGTTGATCGGATACGAAATAGCCAATCATTTTGCCTTGTTTCAAAACTAATTTTTCAATTCCGACTTTTGTGGCAATCCATTTTATACGGATGCTGTTTAATAATGCTATTGCTTGTTTTGGCAATGGTCCGAAACGGTCGATTAGTTTTCTTTCGAATTCTTTTAGTCCGGCTTCGTCTTTTACAGCCCCAAGTTCATTGTATAAAACCAAACGTTCCGATACATTATTGATATATTCATCCGGAAATAATAATTCGAAATCGGCATCGATCTGAATGTCTTTTACGTATTCTTTGGTATCGATATCATTCTGTTCCGGATATAAATCTTTGAATTCGTTTTCCTTCAATTCCTCGATGGCTTCGTTCATGATTTTTTGGTACGTATCAAAGCCTATTTCGTTAATGAAACCGCTTTGTTCGCCCCCTAATAAATCTCCTGCACCACGAATTTCAAGATCTTTCATGGCAATATTGAAACCGCTTCCCAATTCGCTGAATTGTTCCAAAGCCTGAATACGTTTTCTGGCATCTTCGGTCATGGAAGAATACGGTGGACAGATGAAATAACAGAACGCTTTTTTATTGCTTCGCCCAACACGGCCACGCATTTGATGTAAATCTGACAGTCCAAAATTGTTGGCGTTGTTGATGAAAATCGTGTTGGCATTTGGAACGTCCAATCCGCTTTCAATGATGGTGGTTGCGACCAGAACATCAAAATCACCGTTCATGAAACCTAACATCAATTCTTCGAGTTTGGCGCCTTCCATTTGTCCGTGACCGATTCCGACTCTTGCATTTGGAACCAGACGCTGAATCATCCCGGCCACTTCTTTTATATTTTCGATTCGGTTATTGATAAAGAAAACCTGTCCGTTTCGCTGAATTTCATACGAAATCGCATCACGAATTGTTTCTTCATTAAAACCAACGACATTCGTTTCAATTGGATAACGATTTGGCGGAGGCGTTGTAATAACTGATAAATCGCGCGCCGCCATTAATGAAAACTGTAAAGTTCTCGGAATTGGCGTTGCGGTTAATGTCAGTGTATCGACATTTGCCGCAATGGTTTTCAGTTTATCTTTTACGTTTACTCCAAACTTTTGTTCTTCGTCGACAATCAACAAACCAAGGTCTTTAAAAACCACATTTTTGTTTACCAGTTGATGTGTCCCGATTACAATATCCAATTTTCCCTCGGCTAAATCTTTTAGAGTTTGTGATTTTTGTTTGGCGGTTCTGAATCGGTTTAAATAGCCAATTGTGACGGGCATATCTTTTAAACGTTCTGAAAAAGTTCTGTAATGCTGATACGCCAAAATAGTCGTCGGAACCAAAACGGCAACCTGTTTGCTGTTATCCACGGCTTTAAAAGCGGCACGAATCGCAACCTCTGTTTTACCGAAACCTACGTCCCCACAAACCAAGCGATCCATTGGACGATCGCTTTCCATATCCGCTTTTACTTCTGCCGTCGATTTCATTTGGTCTGGCGTATCTTCGTAAATAAATGAACTTTCTAATTCGTTTTGAAGATAACTATCCGGCGCAAACTGAAAACCTTTTTCTAAACGACGTTTTGCATAGAGCTGAATCAAATTGAATGCAATATGTTTGACACGCGCTTTGGTTTTCTGTTTTAAAACTTTCCAGGCGTTTGAGCCTAATTTGTATATTTTTGGAGGCGTTCCGTCTTTTCCGTTGTATTTGGAAATTTTATGAAGCGAATGAATGCTTACATAAACGATATCATTATCCGCATACACCAGTTTTATGGCTTCCTGTGTTTTGCCTTCGACCTGAATCTTTTGCAGACCGCCAAATTTCCCGATTCCGTGATCGATGTGTGTTACGTAATCGCCCACAGATAGCGCTGTTAATTCTTTTAAAGTAATATTCTGCTTTTTCGAATAACCATTTTTGATATTGAATTTATGATAACGTTCAAAAATCTGATGATCTGTGTAAGCTGTAATCTGATTTTCTTCGTCAATAAAACCTTGGTATAATGGTAAAACTATAGTGTGATATTGCTTTCGGATATCCTCGGAATTGGCTTCATCCAAACTTTCAAAAATATCATGAAAACGTTTTGCCTGTGTTTCATTCGAACAGAATAAATAATTTTTATAGCCGTTAAAATGATTTTCGCTCAGATTATTCAGCAGCAAATCAAATTGTTTATTGAAAGATGGCTGAGGCTGAATATGGAACTCGAATTTTTGAGTACTTTTAAAAATGGGTTTTGAAAGTTCAACAATCGAAAAATCCAAAGCCCGTTTTATAAAGGCAGCCTGATTTAAGAATAATTGTTCAGGCGTTGCATGTTTAATTTCTTTCGAAAGCTTTTCAAAAGCTTCTTCTGCCCTTGCAAACTGTTTGTCTAACTGACTGAAAAGTCCGTCTGTGTTTTGGATAAAAAGAACGGTTGTTTCTGCAATGTAATCTAAAAAGCTTTCGCGGTTTTCCTGAAAAAGTTTGTTTTCGACATTCGGGATAATCGTGATTTTTTTATGAGTTTCAACCGACAATTGCGTTTCGACATCAAAACTTCTGATACTGTCTACTTCGTTGCCAAAAAACTCAATTCGGTATGGATGATCGTTTGAAAAAGAAAATACATCGACAATTCCGCCACGGACTGAAAATTCTCCCGGTTCTGTAATAAAATCAACTCTCTTGAATTCATATTCAAATAAAACTTCGTTGATAAAATCAATCGAAATTTTATCATTCAAAGCTACTTTTAAAGTGTTTTTATCCAGTTCCCTTCTGGTAACCACTTTTTCAAAAAGTGCCTCGGGATACGTAACAATTACAGCCGGTTTTTTACGTGAATTGATTCGGTTTAAAACCTCAGCACGAAGCAAAACATTCGCATTATCAGTTTCGTCAACCTGATATGGTCGACGGAATGAAGCGGGATAAAACAATACATCCTCTTCGCCAATCATTTGCTCCAGATCGTTTAGGTAATAAGCAGCTTCTTCTTTATTGTCTAAAACAATCAAAAAAGGCAGTTCGGTTTTTTTGAAAACAGAACGGATTACAAATGAAACTGCAGATCCCAACAATCCGCTGACATGCATTTTTATCTGGTTTCCTTCCAGTAAATTTGATGCAATCTGCTGTGCTTTAGGCAGATTGTCGTAGGTAGTATATAAGGCGTTTTTACTCAACTTTAGGCAAATTTTGATCTACTGGCGGCATTGAATTCGGAATGGCTCGTGCAGTATCTAACATTCTTAAAAAATCGGACTCTCCTTCTTCTTGTGGAATTTTGCTTTTTTCGACAATTTTATCCATTTGTCTTTGTAGTGAAACCAGTTCTTTGTTGATTTCCCCAATTAAAAAAGTGACTTTATCATCCGGAATTTTATGCAAATGAATGAATAAATCCATCATTTTTACTTTGGTAATCAAAATAGAAATTCGGCTTCTGATTTGAGGCTGATTGAATTGTGCCGGAATATTATTATTTAATGCCATGGCTTTTTTTGCAATAGCCGCAGATTTTTTTTGGAATGCACCAATCGTTTTTCTTGGTTTTCCGCCCAGCTCTTTCAAAAATTCACGCCATTCTTTCCATTCAGTTACGTTTTTTTCTGAAACTTCATTGATTGGTTCATCAATAAACGACCATTCTTTATTTATATTATTAAAAATGATTTCCTTCTTTTTGGCTTCTTTTTTATTTTCAGCTATACGTTGTTCATTTTGATCCTGACAGGAGTTCAGTATAAAAATGAATAGTATAAAAAGAGCTATTTTGTATTTCATATATGTAAAATTTTATTTTTAATGTCCTATATGTTATCGCCTTTTATTTATTCCTGTTGTCTGCAAACTTTTGTCAATAGCGATTTATCTGGTAAAACATTAAGCTACAAAGTTACAAGTAAATTTATAATTATGAATTTTGATTTACAACCAATTTGCTCCAATTTAAGAAAGCTTTGTGAAAACGAATTAAACAAAAAACAATATTATTTATTATATAATTCATAATTTAACATTATAAAAACGGTCTTTATTTACGAATAAATTATATTTGCTGTATAAATTTACTCAAATGAATCCAAAAATATTAATCATTGGTGCTTGTGGCCAAATTGGGACAGAACTCACTGTGAAATTACGTAAGCTGTACGGAACAGAAAATGTGATTGCTTCTGATATTCGAAAATTAAATACAGATGTGGTTAATTCGGGTCCTTTTGAAGTAATTAATGCTCTGGATTTCAACCAGATTGAGCATTTAGTAGAAATCCATCACATTACAGATATTTATTTAATGGCGGCGCTTTTATCTGCTACAGCTGAAAAAAATCCTGCCTTTGCCTGGGACTTAAACATGAATTCACTATTTCATGTTTTGAATCTGGCTAAATCAAAAAAAATCAAGAAGATTTTCTGGCCATCTAGTATCGCTGTTTTTGGACCTACAACTCCCAAAGAAAATACTCCGCAATATACAATAATGGAACCTTCAACGGTTTACGGAATCAGTAAACAAGCGGGAGAAAGATGGTGCGAATACTATCATAACACTTACGGTGTAGATGTTCGCAGTATCCGTTATCCCGGTTTAATCAGCTGGTCAACACCTCCCGGCGGCGGAACTACAGATTATGCTGTTGATATTTTCTACAAAGCAATTGCCGATAAAAGATACGAATGCTTTTTATCCTCAGAAACCAAAATGCCAATGATGTATATGGATGATGCAATTGACGCTACGATCAACATCATGAAAGCCCCGGCTGAAGAAATTAAAATTCATTCTTCTTATAATTTAGCGGCAATGAGTTTTACCCCAACTGAAATTGCTGCTGAAATCAAAAAACATATTCCTGAATTTGAAATTACTTACAATCCTGATTTCCGCCAGAAAATTGCGGACAGCTGGCCGGCAAGTATAGATGATAGTGCAGCAAGAACGGATTGGGACTGGAACCACAAATTTGATTTAGAATCGATGACGAAGGATATGCTGGAACATTTGAGTTAGTTCTCCTTTCTGATTATTCCCAAAATAAAAAGTCCCGTTTAGAAATACTAACGGGACTTTTTATTTTCTAATGTGAAGATTATTTTACTTCAAAAACATTATTTGCAGCTTTTACATCAGCCATTAATCCGCTTGGATCGATAGTGATTTTTTTGATTGCCGTTTTGTTTTTATCAATTGTAAAATTGTAGTTTGATTGTGCCCACGCCCAATCTTCTAAAACAGTTCTTTTTTCGTTTGGATTCGGATTTGGCTTGATGAAATTCATCATTCGTAACGGAATATAGAATGTTTCCGAAGTTCCATCTGTATAATCCACTTTTAAATCAATTGGCATTGGCATTCTTCCGATTCTTTCTAATGAAACAGCTGTTTTTCCTTCCTTATCGGCCACTTCCTTAATTCCGTAATCAATTGTATTAGTCGTTTGTGCCCAGTCTGTCAAGTACCAGTCTAATTCAGCACCTGAAACTCTTTCTGCTGTTCTTTTGATATCATTTGGTGTTGGATGTTTGAATTTAAAATCATTAAAATATCTTTTTAAAGTCGCGTCTACATTCTCTTTTCCGATAACATATTCCAACTGCGAAAGGAAAATACTTCCTTTGATATAAGATGAAATACTGTATGGACGGTTTTCGTCATAACGGTCACCATGAGTCGTTTGTGGTTGTTCTTTACCCGAATTAACCAAGCTATAATAAGCCGCATAATTTCCTTTAAACGGATTTGAAACTTTTTTATCCCCTGCCAATTCATTCAAAGCACTATCTTCAATGTAAGTTGTAAAACCTTCATCCATCCACGGATGTTTTGACTCGTTTGAAGCCAAAATATGCTGAAACCAGGAATGTCCTAATTCGTGAGTTGCCGTTCCTAAAATTCCTTCAAGGGTCCCGTTTCCTAACATTAGTGTACACATGGCATATTCCATTCCGCCATCTCCACCCTGAATAAAGGAATATTGTTTGTACGGATACGGTCCTACTTTGTGATTGTAGTAATCCATCACCTTGACCATTAAAGGCTCTAATTGTTTCCAGTTTGCGGTGGTTTTTGGATTGTTTTTGTAAAAGAAATGCAAATCGACATCGTTAGGCCCTTTTACAATATCATGCGTATATTCTTTATCTGCAGCCCATGTAAAATCGTGCACATTTGGTGCGATGAAATGCCAGGTTAGTGTTTTTGTTTTTTTAGGATAAACGACTTTCACACCTTCATCTTCGTAACCGTGACCAATTGTATTTTTATTCTGTAAATATCCTGAGCCTCCAATGGTGTAGTCTTTGTCAATGGTGATTTTTACATCAAAATTCCCCCAAACTCCGTGAAATTCCCTTGCGATGTAAGGATCTGCATGCCAGCCTTCAAAATCAAATTCGGCTAATTTTGGATACCATTGCGACATGGAAAGCTCAACTCCTTCAGAATTATTCCTTCCTGCACGGCGTACCTGAACCGGAACCTGCCCGTCAAAATCTAATGTAAAAGTTGATTTAGAATTCGGTAAAACTGGCTTTGGCAAAGTTACTTCTAATATTGTTCCAGAAACCCTTGTTTGGGCAGTGATTCCATCCTGTTTGAAATTAGTAATTTTTAAAAAACCAATTTCATTTGGTTTCAGAGATTCGATACGGCTTTGTTTCACTTCTTTTCCGTCTGCACCTTTAACCTTGGCCACCATTCTCGCATCCGGATCTTTTATAAAATGCAGACGTGCATCCATTTCGCTTCCGGGCTGAAAAGCATTAAAAAATAAATGGTAATAGACTTTTTTTAAAGTATCGGAAGAATTATTGGAATAAACCAACTCCTGTTTCCCATTATACTGATAGTTTTTTACATCCATCGATACTTCCATTTTATAATCGGCATGTTGTTGCCAGTAAGAGGTACTTTGAGCAAAAGAGGTATTCAGACCAAAACTTAAAAAAGAAAGAAGGATAATTTTTTTCATTACGGTGGTATTTAAAAAACTACAAGTTTACAAAAGCGATCCTGTAAACTTGTAATTTGATTATTAAAAAAGATCAGTCTTTATTATTTAGACATTTTTTCTGCCATTAATAAAGCGTTGTAAGCATTTACCATTTTAGCCGTTTTTGATGATTCTGTAGAAGAGACTGCTTCTGGTTTCTCTTCGCCTAAAACTACTTTTTCAGGAAGAGCTACTCCGGATTCCATTAGAATCTTTTTAACCTGAGCTGCTTTTAGCTTTGGATAATAAGAGCGAATCAATGCTGCAACACCTGCTGCGTTTGGTGATGCCATTGAAGTTCCCTGTAAATATTTGTATTTATTGTTTGGAATAGTTGCGTAAATTTCTTCACCCGGTGCAAAAACATCTACGTTTAATTTCCCAAAGTTAGAAAAACCTGCCACAACATTCTGTCCATAAGCCTTATTTATAGCTCCAATTGTGATCAGATTATCTGCAAATTCTTTAATGTTATCTTCAGAATCGTTTGGATAATTAATATTTTTTATTTCATCAATATTATAACCGTCATTACCTGCCGCATGAACAATCAAAACATCTTTTTTCTTTGCATATTTTATGGCATCATACACCCATTTTTTTTGTGGAGAAAAGCTTTTTCCGAAACTTCCGTTAATCACTTTTGCGCCATTATCAACAGCATATCGAATTGCCAACGCAATATCTTTGTCGTACTCATCTCCGTCAGGAACTGCTCTGACAGTCAAAATTTCAACGTTGTTGGCAACCCCGTCACCTCCTAAATTATTGTTACGAACCTGAGCAATAATTCCGGCCACGTGCGTTCCGTGCAAAGCTTCTTCTTTATCCGGTCCAAATACAATATTATTTCCGTATTTGGTTGTTTTTATATCTTCTGCATTATCACCCAGAACTTTTCTTCCGTCAAAATCTTTGTTCAGGTTAAAATTTAACTGATTGTAAACGTGTTCTCTGTAATCTTCCAGTTCAGTCTCAGGATTGAATGTTGGCCCTGCATTGGTAAGAATTTGTGTCATTACCATTTTGCTTCTTGCTATTTTTGGATCTGTAGAAGTAATTGAATTCAGATCTTCAGCTTTATACTCTTTTTTGTTTAAAGCTGTTTTTATCGTATTGTGAACATCCAATAAAAAATCAACCTGTTCTTTGTCTTTTAACGCTTTTTCGTATTTTTCTGTGTATTGTGCCAAAGCCTGTTTATATTGTTCAGAACCGTCGTCGCCTTTTTTAACAATACGGGTCATTTCAAGGTTTTCTTTGACAACATCACCCAGGAAATTCCATCCGTGGATGTCATCAATGTAACCGTTTTTGTCATCATCGATTCCGTTACCCGGGATTTCTTTAGAATTTGTCCAGATAACTCCCTTTAAATCTTCGTGTTCAATATCAACTCCTGAATCAACAACTCCAACAATTACTTTTTTACCTGTTTTTCCTTGTAGTAATTCGGCATAAGCCTTATCTACACTCATTCCTGGTATAGAATCTTTGATCAGATCAAGATGACTCCATCTCTTTAGTTCATTTTCAGTAACCGGTGCTTTTTTAACAACAGCTGAAGGAGCAGTTATAAATTCTTTTGGAGCTGAAACCTGCGCTTGCATAGTAGCGCTGCAGCCTGCTAAAACAAGTAATGCAAAAGCAGATAAATTAAGTGGTTTTATATTGTTCATGTATCTAATTATAAAATATAAGTTAAAGATGGGACTAAATTATGATATTTTGTTACAAAAAACTAACTGTTAACACTGTGTTATGAATTTTACACCTCAAAAGTTTATCAGTACCACTTTTTTAAACTTAACCCTAAGTAATTTAATAAGGATGCATACTATTATTAATGAAGCGAATAACTTATAATTTGTATTTTTGCAAATTGAAACTCTTAATGAAATTTATGAAAACAAAACTACTTTTTATTCTTTTACTGGCAAATCTTTCTATTTATGCACAATCTTCAGATATTCCGGATTATCTTCCTTTGAATGGACTGCTTGCCTATTATCCATTTAATGGAAATGCCAATGACATCAGTGGAAATGGTTCTCACGGAATTACTGTAAATGTTGAACCGACTATCGATAGATTTGGGCAACGCAGAAGTGCTTACTATTTCAACGGAACAAGCAGCAATATAGAAGCTGATGTTAAAAACTATCCTCTAAAAGGTGGTTCAAGAACTATTACCGGATGGTTTCAGGCTGATATGCCATCTGTATCAGAAGAACTTGATTTTTGTCTTTTAAATTATGGAAATGTATCCGATCCTAATTATTGGTTTAAAATCAGTTTTTATCGTAAAGGATATTTAGACATACAGTTTGATTCAAAAACTTTTCAATCACAGGACAATTATTTTAATAATGAGTGGACATTTTTTGCAATGGTTTTTAATGATGAAACTAACACATTTTCATTGTATATAAATAATGTATTAAAGTTAAGCGGATCTGCTGATTTATACACCCAAGGTTTTGGAAATCTTTTTAGAATAGGAAAAAACAAATCAAACAATTTTTTTGAAGGCTCTATAGATGACATCGGAATTTGGAACCGCACTTTAACACCACAGGAAATTACGGCAATATACAATGCTCCAAAACCAATTTTTTATACATTAATCCCTGATCTTAATTTTGAAAACAAATTAATTGAGCTTGGGCTTGATGAGGGCACTCCAGACGGAAAAGTTCTAAAGGAAAATATCACATATGAAACATCTCTGCAACTTTCATCAAGTAATATTTCTGATTTAACAGGAATTGAAGATTTTGAGGATTTGAGGTATTTAGATTGTACGAATAATAATTTGACCACTATTAATCTCACTAAAAATGATTCTCTGAGAGACCTAGATTGCTCTAATAACAAAATTTCATTATTAAACTTAGAAAAAAACCTAAAGCTACAATATCTCTTAATATCTGATAACAAAATAACAGATTTAAATTTGACAAAAAATGATTCAATAGAATCAATATCTGCGCAGAGAAATCTTTTGACTTCCCTAAATCTTTCTAAGAACAAAAAGTTACATAGTTTGTACATTTCATACAATAAACTTTCTACATTAGATATTTCTGACAATACAGTCCTTGAAAATCTCGACGTAACGTCAAACAACCTGACCAGTTTAAATCTTAAAAATGGAAATAATTTACTTTTAGGGAATTCGGTAAATTTTACCGAAAATCCAAATCTAAGTTGTATTCAGGTTGACGATGCAGCATATTCAAATACTAATTGGGCATCTTTAAAAGATGCAACTGCTACTTATAATACCAATTGTACTGTAGAATACATAGCCTTAAAAGACAGTCATTTTGAACAAAAATTAATTGATTTAGGAATTGATACCGATGGCTTAAATGGTAAAATATCCAGTTTAGACATAAGTACAGTTACTTCCTTAAACCTTTCGAACAGTAACGTCACAGATTTATCCGGAATAGAAAAATTCACGTCTCTGATAAATTTGGATTGCAGTAACAATCAAATCACAAATTTGAATCTTTCTTATAATCTTCTTTTAGAAACATTGAACGCATCTTCAAATCAGATTACATCATTAGATTTATCTAAAAACAGCAAACTTACGATTGTATATGTTGTATCAAACCCGCTTATATTTTTAAATCTGCAAAACGGAAATAATACAAACATGATTATACTCAATGTAAACGGAAAAAAAGCAGCTGCTCCTATGGCAACCTCTTTTCTTGGACTCAATCAGCTTTCATGTATTAAGGTAGATGACGCCGCTTTTTCAAACACCAACTGGTCTAAGATTAAAGAGCCTTCCACTACTTATTCCACGAGTTGTACTTTAGGAGTTGAAGATTCTGTTTTTGATAAAGTAGCACTATATCCAAATCCAACTAAAGATGAAGTTACTATTTCAAATATTTCATTAGAAAAAGCAACAGTCTATAATACATTAGGACAATTGGTAAAATCCTTTAGTTTGAACTCATTCGATTCTAATAACACAATCAGCTTATCTGGTTTGCCAAGAGGAGTATATTATGTATACTTAACAAATAAAGATGCTGCTACAGTTAAAAAAGTAATAGTGGAATAATTAAAATTATTGAAAAACTAAACTATCCCATTTTCTACTAAATGAAAATGGGATTTTTTTAGATTATATTTTTCAAAACATCTTATAATTTAAGTTTTCCTACTTTAGGACTATCAGAAACAGGTTTTGATTAAATAGCGGTTTATCCCAACCCTGTAAATGGAGAACTACATGTTCACAATAGTCCTCTTGAGAAGGCAACTGTATACGATGCGCTGGTAAAACTAATTACAAAAAGAAATATACAAATTATTCAAATAATAACACCTTTGATTTGACAGGATTCAGAAATAGTATCTATTATATTTATTTGGAAAATGAAGGGGCGACTATTGTTAAGAAAATTATAGTTGAGTAACTTCTATAAAATATCTTCACAGGTAAAAACCTCTTTTAAACGAACTCCTTTTTCAGTATGTTCTACCGTGATAATTTGGTTATGTGCATCGTGTTCTAAAAACAAATAATAATTTTTGTCAGCCGCAGCAGTTAGCAGTTTAGATTTTTCCGGCATCGTCAATAAAGGCCTTGTATCATATCCCATAACGTATGGCAACGGAATATGGCCGGCAGTAGCCAATAAATCGGCACAAAAAACTATTGTTTTATCCTGATACTGAATATGTGGAATCATTTGCTTTTCGGTATGCCCATCAGCATAAAAAATTTCGAATCCCAATTCTTCTGAAAAACCAAAATCACTATTTGGCCTTTCAATAAAATTTAACTGACCGCTTTCCTGCATTGGTAAAATATTCTCTGCTAAAAAAGAAGCTTTTTCACGGGCATTGGGTTTTGTTGCCCATTCCCAATGATTTTCATTGGTCCAGTATCTGGCATTTTTAAAAGCCGGTTCATATCCGGTTTTATCTGCATTCCACTGAACACTCCCTCCACAATGATCAAAATGAAGATGGGTCATAAAAACATCCGTAATATCATCTCTGTGAAAACCATATTTTGCTAAAGAACCATCCAAAGAATGAGTGCCCCAAAGTGAATAATAGCCAAAGAATTTCTCAGATTGTTTGTTTCCCATTCCGGTATCTATCAAAATCAGACGATTTCCCTCTTCGATTAAAAGGCAACGGGCGGCAATATCAATTAAATTATTACCATCAGCAGGATTGGTTTTATTCCAGATTGTTTTGGGCACGACTCCAAACATGGCGCCCCCGTCTAATTTAAAATTTCCTGATTCAATGGGATAAAGTTTCATTTTCTAATTCATTAAGATGAAACAAAGCTAGGAAATACAATTTTTGTATTGCTGAAATTTAATTAAAAACTAAAATAAATTATTTCAGCGTTATAGATGTGCTGGAAATAATTTCGTTTTTATCAAAGAAATTAATAAAATAGGTTCCTTTTGCAAATCCGTTTCCATCCGAATTTAAAACACCATAAAGATTTACCGGCTGTCCCTGAAAATCTATACCAACTATAAAACTATAAACTAATGCTTTGCCGTTGCTAAATTCAACGAGTTTGTTGGCACCCAAAACAGTGTTTTTCTGGTCTAAAACCTGAACATAATAAACTCTTTTGCCCGTTTTAGCTACAGGGTTTCCGGCAATTGAGAAGCTAGCTTTAATCCTGTTGGTACTTTTAGCTTTGTCCGTTTCAAATTCTTCTCCCGATTTTTTCTCATGAATTGCTACAACTTTAAAATTATCCAGCTCTAATTTAGAAGCTGATTTTAAGGTATATTCAAGTTTTTTTCGCTGCGATGCCAATGTATCATTTTTGATTTTTTGTTGATGCATGGCTGAATTTTGGCTTTCAATTTCGGTTAGAAGGTTTTTATTTTGATCTTTAAGTTTTTTGATTTCCGAAATTTTTGATTGTAATGAAATCTTTAAATCCGAAAGCTGCTTTCGATACACTTCTAATTGCGAGAAAGTAGGGTTTTTTGAAGCTTTTATGATTTCCATCAGATTTTCGACATTCTTTTTTTCCAGTTCCAGTTCTTGTGACAAAGATGTTCTTTCTGATAAAACCTCATCATAAGCTATTTTTAAAGTATTTAGAGAGTCTAATATATTTTTTTGAGCATATGAATTTTTATCTTTAACAGTTAATTTTTCCCCATAAAACAGGCCAAAATCATTAGTCGACACATTATTATAAATATAAAATGTAATACCAAATCCAAAAACAAGTAATATTGAAATAACAGCTTTTACCCAATTTTTATTTTGTTTATTCATAGATCTCTTTATTTTGGTGCAAAAATAACGATATTTTACTACTAAAAACACGTATAATCACGTTTTTTCAGACGAATATTAAAACTAGTAATATTAAAATTATAAAGTGGGAGGATACAGCGATAATTAAATTATAACCTTTTAGAAATAAGTTATATCTATTTTAACATTTGTTATAATAATGTGAACCGTTATGTAAAAAGGTTTTTAAGTCGTATCTTTGCAAATAATTTCATTTCAGCATTGAAATCCAGCATCTTAAAAAAATCCTGTTTTTTTGGATTTGGATGAAAAACGGAAGAAAAATATAAATACCATAAACAATGATAAAAGTTTCTGATACAGCCAAAAAGAAAATCATCGATTTGATGACTGATGATGGTTTTGATGCCGCACATGACTACGTACGCGTAGGAGTAAAAAGCGGTGGATGCTCTGGTTTGTCATATGATTTGAAATTTGACAAAACCAAAGGCGATGATGACAAAATATTCGTAGACAATGATATACAAATCGCAGTTGAAAAAAAATCATTCCTTTATTTAGCCGGAACAATACTGGAATTTTCAGGCGGCTTAAACGGAAAAGGATTTGTGTTCAATAACCCAAACGCAAGCAGAACTTGCGGATGTGGCGAATCATTTTCTCTATAAACAATAAATAATTGCAAAATTTAAAGATTTAATTACAGAAGTATTTTAATATTTAAATCCTTCAATTTTAAAATCTTTCAATAAAAAAACAATGAGCAAATACACAGAAGACGATTTAAAAATCGAACTGGAAACCAAAGAATATGAATACGGATTTTATACCAATATAGAATCTGAAACATTTCCTATTGGTTTAAACGAAGAAATTGTAAGAGCTATTTCACTTAAAAAAGAAGAACCTGAATGGATGACTGAATGGCGCATCGAGGCTTTCCGTGCCTGGAAAGAAATGATCGAGCCGGAATGGGCAAACGTTAGTTACGAAAAACCGGACTTTCAGGCTATTTCATACTATTCAGCTCCAAAACAAGTAGATCCTAATAAAACTCTGGACGATGTTGATCCGGAATTATTAGAGATGTACAAAAAACTTGGAATTTCTCTTGATGAACAGAAAAAAATGAACAATATCGCAATGGATATTGTGGTCGATTCTGTTTCAGTAGTGACTACTTTCAAAAAGACTTTAGCAGAAAAAGGAATTATTTTCTGTCCGATTTCTGAAGCTATCAAGGAACATCCGGAATTAGTAAAAAAATATTTAGGAACTGTTGTACCTCAAAAAGACAACTTCTACGCAGCATTAAACTCAGCTGTTTTCTCTGACGGAAGTTTCTGTTATATTCCAAAAGGAGTAAAATGCCCAATGGAACTTTCAACTTATTTCAGAATCAATCAGGCTGGAACTGGACAATTCGAAAGAACTCTGGTTATTGCTGATGAAGGAAGCTACGTTTCTTACCTTGAAGGATGTACAGCACCAAGCCGTGACGAAAACCAATTACACGCTGCTGTAGTTGAATTAATCGCTTTAGATGACGCTGAAATTAAATATTCAACAGTTCAAAACTGGTTCCCAGGAAATAAAGAAGGAAAAGGCGGGGTTTATAACTTTGTAACTAAAAGAGGTTTATGCGAGACAAACGCTAAAATTTCCTGGACACAGGTTGAAACAGGTTCTGCTGTAACCTGGAAATATCCTTCTTGTGTATTGAAAGGAGATAATTCAGTTGGAGAATTTTATTCTATTGCTGTTACCAATAATTTCCAACAGGCTGATACCGGAACAAAAATGATCCATTTAGGAAAAAATACTAAATCGACTATTATTTCTAAAGGTATTTCGGCCGGAAAATCACAAAACAGCTACCGTGGTTTAGTGCAGATTTCTCCAAGAGCAGAAAATGCAAGAAACTTTTCGCAGTGTGACTCTTTATTAATGGGTAATAATTGCGGAGCACATACTTTCCCTTATATCGAAAGTAAAAATCCGTCAGCAAAAATCGAGCACGAAGCAACTACAAGTAAAATTGGAGAAGACCAGGTATTTTACTGTAACCAAAGAGGTATCCCGACTGAAAAAGCGATTGCTTTAATTGTAAACGGTTTCAGTAAAGATGTCTTGAACAAGCTCCCAATGGAATTTGCTGTTGAAGCTCAAAAATTATTAGAGATTTCTTTAGAAGGATCTGTAGGTTAAAAAAGTCACAGGTTTCAGGTTTTAATCTGAAAATTTATGCTTTACAACCATTAAAAAAAGAATTTTATATCAATTAAAATAAAAAGATTTTTCAAAGTTTAGTTTTTCAGCAGAACTGAAAACTTGAAACTTGAAACTTTAAACAAAGAAAAGATGTTATCAATAAAAAACCTTCACGCCGCAATTGGTGATAAAGAAATCCTTAAGGGAATTAATATAGAAGTTAAAGCTGGAGAAGTTCACGCGATAATGGGACCAAACGGTTCCGGAAAAAGTACCCTTTCTGCAGTTATTGCAGGAAACGAAAACTACGAAGTTACAGACGGAGAGGTAATTCTTGACGGAGAAGATCTTGGCGATTTAGCTCCGGAAGAAAGAGCACACAAAGGTGTTTTCCTTTCGTTTCAATATCCGGTAGAAATTCCTGGAGTTAGCGTAACTAACTTTATGAAAACGGCTATCAACGAAACTCGTAAAGCAAACGGTCAGGAAGAAATGCCTGCAAACGAAATGCTAAAAGTGATTCGTGAGAAATCGGAATTATTAGAAATCGACCGTAAATTTTTATCCCGTTCTTTAAATGAAGGTTTTTCCGGAGGAGAGAAAAAAAGAAACGAGATTTTCCAAATGGCGATGTTAGAGCCAAAATTGGCAATCCTTGACGAAACCGATTCTGGTCTTGATATCGACGCTTTAAGAATTGTGGCAAATGGTGTAAACAAACTGAAAAGCGACAAAAACGCCATTATCGTAATTACACACTACCAACGTTTGTTAGATTATATCGTTCCGGATTTCGTTCACGTATTATATAACGGAAGAATCGTAAAATCAGGAGGAAAAGAATTGGCTTACGAATTAGAAGAAAAAGGATACGACTGGATTAAGGCAGAGAATTAATTCTGAGTCGTAAAGTTTTAAAGTCTAAAGTCATAAAGTCCAAAACTAGATGAGTAAATTCAGATCTTTTGAAGAAATAAATTCTTGGCAAAAATCAAGAATCTTCAATAAAAAAATATATCTGACTACTGAAAATTCTACTTTTAAAAAAGACTTTGATTTCGTTAGACAAATAAGACGAGCATCGCTTTCTATATCATCAAACATAGCAGAAGGCTTTGGAGAAATACAGACAAAGAGTTTATTTACTTTTTGTATATCGCCAAAGCATCTGCCGGAGAAGTTAGATCTCAATTGTATTTAGCTTTTGATTTAGAATATATTATAAAAGAAGAATTTGAAATGCTTTTAGAGTCGGTTACAGAAATATCGAAATTATTAAGCGGTTTCATTAAATATTTAAGTCAAAAGTCATAAAGTCTAAAGTCATAAAGTCTCAAACTTTATATTTAAACTTTTAACCTTTTGCCAAACAGTCGACAATCTGAGGTCTTTCGACTTTCGACTTTCGACTTTAAGACTAAAAAAGAAATGGATTTAAAAGAAAAATTAGTATCGTCTTTTATGGCTTTTGAGGAGCGTGTTGATGTGCATTCAGATTTGCATGACATCCGTACAAATGCTATAAAAAACTTCGAAAATAAAGGTTTCCCAACCAAAAAAGAAGAAGCCTGGAAATATACATCGCTAAACGCCATCTTAAAAAATGACTTTACGGTTTTTCCAAAACAGGAAAATGCAATCGAATTCAATCAGGTAAAAAAATACTTTTTACACGAAATTGACACCTATAAATTAGTATTTATTGATGGTGTTTTCAGTTCGCATTTGTCTTCTACAACACACGACGGAATCGATGTTTGTTTGATGTCATCGGCATTGACCAAACCAAAATATAAAATGGTTATTGATACGTACTTCAATCAGATTGCGAGCAAAGACGACAGTTTAACTTCATTGAATACTGCTTTTGCAATTGAAGGTGCTTTTATCAATATTCCAAAAAAGAAAGTAGCCGATAAACCAATTGAGATTATGTATTTCTCAACAGGAAACGAAGCCGCTTTAATGGTTCAGCCAAGAAATTTAGTTATTGTGGGCGAGAATTCACATGTCCAGATTATCGAGCGCCACCAAAGTTTGAATGAAAATCCGGTTTTGACAAATTCTGTTACAGAGATTTTCGCTCAAAAACGTGCCATTGTTGATTATTACAAAATTCAAAATGACAATAGCGAAGCAAACTTAGTGGATAACACTTATGTTTCGCAACAGCAGGAAAGCCATGCTTATGTTCATACGTTTTCATTTGGAGGAAACTTAACTCGTAACAACTTAAACTTTTACCATTTCGGAGAAAGATTAACGAGTACGCTTAACGGAATTTCTATCCTGAATGACAAACAGCACGTTGACCATTATACTTTGGTGAACCACGCACAGCCAAACTGCGAAAGTTTCCAGGATTATAAAGGAATTTTCTCTGATCGTTCGACAGGAGTTTTCAACGGAAAAGTTTTGGTAGAAAAAGAAGCTCAAAAAACAAATGCTTTCCAAAAAAGCAACAACATTTTATTGAGCGATAAAGCTACAATCAACGCAAAACCACAATTGGAAATTTTTGCTGACGACGTAAAATGTTCTCATGGTTGCACAGTTGGACAGCTGGATGAAACAGCAATGTTCTACATGCAGTCTCGCGGAATCCCGAAAAAAGAAGCTAAAGCTTTATTGATGTATGCATTCTCAAATGCCGTTATCGAAAGCATCAAAATACCGGAATTAAAACAACGTATCACTAAAATCATTGCTACAAAATTAGGTGTGAATTTAGGATTTGATTTGTAAAATAAGAGTCCATTTATATAAACACAAAACCGGCAAGTTTTAACACTTACCGGTTTTTTTTCTGAGTATTTTACAGAAAATAATTCAATTTCATATTTAAGATGAACTTAAAATGAATAACAACTGCATCGTTCCCGTTTCCAAAAATCTTCTAATCTAAAATTCACAAAGAAAGAATGCGAACCATCATTATATCTTGAAAAACTATTGATGGATGCATCATAAGAATAACCAATCATATATTTTTCTAAAAATCTTACCCCAATAAATGAACCAACTGAAACACTTGGTTCAAAGTTTAAACTGGCATAAAATTTCTCTGACCATATTGAATTAAGCGCAAACATAGTACTTTGAGATTCTCCCTTTGAAAGTCTTGTCATAATAGTTGGCTGTAGTGAAACATATTCACTCATTTCGAATTTATAACCAGAAGTAATATAATACTTATTATTATTCGATAAAACATAAACCTGATCATTACGGTTTTTTTCAGCTAAAATATTAGGTATCCCAAGACCTACAAAAAATTTGTCATCATGAATATAAAAACCGGTTCCGAAATTAAAATTCATATTGTTTACGGTTCCTGAAAATCCACTATATTCTTCAGGATTTTCAATGGCTAATAAATTATAATCAAGTGTATAACTATTGACTCCTGCTTTTATTCCTAATGCAATCTTCCATTTACTGTTTAGGTTAAAATGATAGGAGTAATTACCTGTAACACTCGTTTCTTTACTTGCTCCGATTTCATCATTAATAACATCAAGTCCCATACCAGTGTGAGAATTGATAAAAGTTCCATGACCTGAAAACACAAGTGTAGTAGGTGCACCTTCAAATCCAACCCATTGGGAGCTATAAACTCCTGACAAGGAAATACCTTCATAACTTCCTGCGTAGGCCGGGTTATACGTCATAGGTGTAAAAAAATAACTGGACAATTTTGCATCTGCCTGAGCAGATACTTTAGAAAAAACAACAAATATTAATACTGCTATTTTTAAATTAAAAAAATTATTCATTTTTATTGGTTGTTGTCAATTTGCAGGAATCCTTTTAATTGATTGGATTTACAATTTGTTCTATATTTTAAAACAAAGTAATATGTTCCAGTTGGCAAAAAATTATTCTTCATAAACACATCCCTTGAATTAGATTTTCCTTCAAAGAAATTGTTTTCATTATTGTAATTGTCAGTCTTCCAGACTAAATTTCCATATCGATTAAAAATTTCAATATTATTCACAGGAAATTTATCTATTCCCTTTATTGTAAGTTTATTGTTCAGATTATTGCCATTAACGGTAATTAAATTATAATATTCCAGTTTACTGTCCATAATTGTTACAGTAACTGCTAATCTTGAAGCACTTTCACATTTTGTGGTACTATCATAAATTCCGGCATAAACAGTTTCACCATCAGTTAAACGATAATCTAATGACAGGATATTACCATTGATGAATGAATCATACCAAATTACCTGATTTGAATTTACATATACATCTGCCAGTGTAGGATTACTTTCTGAACAGAATTGCTGAATTCCAGGTCCTGTTGGATTCGGAACAGTTTTTATTACAGCTGTAACTGCTAAACGGCTTGCACTTTGACAGCCATTAATTGTCTGAGAAGCATAATATTTTACTCCGTTAACTAATGTTATATTACTACTCAAAGCTATTCCACCTGTTGCACCAGCAAACCATTGTATATTTGAACCAACAGCAGCTAAATCTTCAATTTTAGCACTGTTACAAAACTCCTGATTTGTATTTCCAGTTGGAGCAGCAACTACATTTATAATTACAGTCACTTCTGTTCGCAATGCACTTTCGCATCCGTTAAGGGTCTGTGAAGCGTAATATTTAGTGCCGTTGACCAATACCGTTGTCGGCAGTAATTGTACACCTGAAGCTGCTGCATCATACCATTTGATGGCCGTGCCTGTCGCTGATAAATTCGCGATTGTGGCTGCGCTGCAGAATGGCTGGGTCGCTGTGGCAGTCGGGGCGGCTGTGGTATTGATCACTGCTGTCACTTCTGTACGCAAAGCACTCTCGCAGCCGTTCAGGGTCTGGGAAGCATAATATTTAGTGCCGTTCACCAATGCCGTTGTCGGCAGTAATTGTACACCTGAAGCTGCTGTATCATACCATTTGATGGCCGTGCCTGTTGCTGATAAACTGGCTACTGTCGCTGCGCTGCAGAACGGCTGGGTTGCCGTGGCCGATGGCGCTGCCGTGGTATTGATCACTGCTGTTACCTCTGTTCGCAATATGCTCTCGCAGCCGTTAAGGGTCTGTGAAGCGTAATATTTAGTGCCGTTGACCAATACCGTTGTCGGCAGTAATTGTACACCTGAAGCTGCTGCATCATACCATTTGATGGCCGTGCCTGTTGCTGATAAACTGGCTACTGTCGCTGCGCTGCAGAACGGCTGGGTTGCCGTGGCCGATGGCGCTGCCGTGGTATTGATCACTGCTGTTACCTCTGTTCGCAATATGCTCTCGCAGCCGTTAAGGGTCTGTGAAGCGTAATATTTCGTGCCGTTCACCAATGCCGTTGTCGGCAGTAATTGTACACCTGAAGCTGCTGCATCATACCATTTGATGGCCGTGCCTGTTGCTGATAAATCCGCTACCGTAGCTGCGCTGCAGAATGGCTGGGTCGCTGAAGCAGTCGGGGCGGCTGTGGTATTGATGACTGCCGTTACCTCTGTACGCAAAACACTCTCGCAGCCGTTAAGGGTCTGTGAAGCGTAATATTTAGTGCCGTTCACCAAAGCTGCTGTTGGCAATAATTGTGTACCTGAAGCTGCTGCATCATACCATTTGATGGCCGTGCCTGTCGCTGATAAATTCGCGATTGTGGCTGCGCTGCAGAATGGCTGGGTCGCTGTGGCCGATGGTGCTGCCGTGGTATTGATCACTGCTGTCACTTCTGTACGCAATGCACTCTCGCAGCCGTTCAGGATCTGTGAAGCGTAATATTTAGTGCCGTTCACCAATGCCGTTGTCGGCAGTAATTGTGCTCCTGAAGCTGCTGCATCATACCATTTGATGGCCGTGCCTGTTACTGATAAATTCGCGATTGTGGCTGCGCTGCAGAATGGCTGGGTCGCTGTGGCCGATGGCGCTGCCGTGGTATTGATCACTGCTGTCACTTCTGTACGCAAAGCACTCTCGCAGCCGTTAAGGGTCTGTGAAGCGTAATATTTCGTACCGTTCACCAATGCCGCTGTGGGCAGTAATTGTGCTCCTGAAGCTGCTGCATCATACCATTTGATGGCCGTGCCCGTCGCTGATAAATTCGCGATTGTGGCTGCGCTGCAGAATGGCTGGGTCGCTGTGGCCGATGGCGCTGCCGTGGTATTGATCACTGCTGTCACTTCTGTACGCAATGCACTCTCGCAGCCGTTAAGGGTCTGTGAAGCGTAATATTTCGTACCGTTGACCAATGCCGCTGTCGGCAGCAATTGTGCTCCTGAAGCTGCTGCATCATACCATTTGATGGCCGTGCCCATCGCTGATAAATTCGCTACTGTCGCTGCGTTGCAGAATGGCTGGGTCGCTGTGGCAGTCGGGGCGGCTGTGGTATTGATGACTGCTGTCACTTCGGTTCGCAATATGCTCTCGCAGCCGTTCAGGGTCTGTGAAGCGTAATATTTAGTGCCGTTCACCAATGCCGCTGTCGGCAGCAATTGTGCACCTGAAGCTGCTGCATCGTACCATTTGATGGCCGTGCCTGTCGCTGATAAACTGGCTACCGTAGCTGCGCTGCAGAATGGCTGGGTGGCTGAAGCAGTCGGGGCGGCTGTGGTGTTGATGACTGCCGTTACCTCGGTTCGCAAAGCACTCTCGCAGCCGTTAAGGGTCTGTGAAGCGTAATATTTAGTGCCGTTCACCAATGCCGCTGTCGGCAGTAATTGTGCTCCTGAAGCTGCTGCATCATACCATTTGATAGCCGTGCCTGTTGCTGATAAATCCGCTACCGTAGCTGCGCTGCAGAATGGCTGGGTCGCTGAAGCAGTCGGGGCGGCTGTGGTATTGATGACTGCCGTTACCTCTGTACGCAAAACACTCTCGCAGCCGTTAAGGGTCTGTGAAGCGTAATATTTAGTGCCGTTCACCAAAGCTGCTGTTGGCAATAATTGTGTACCTGAAGCTGCTGCATCATACCATTTTATGGCCGTGCCTGTTGCTGATAAACTGGCTACTGTCGCTGCGCTACAGAACGGCTGGGTTGCCGTGGCCGATGGCGCTGCCGTGGTATTGATCACTGCTGTTACCTCTGTTCGCAATATGCTCTCGCAGCCGTTAAGGGTCTGTGAAGCGTAATATTTAGTGCCGTTCACCAATGCCGCTGTCGGCAGCAATTGTGCACCTGAAGCTGCTGCATCGTACCATTTGATGGCCGTGCCTGTCGCTGATAAACTGGCTACCGTAGCTGCGCTGCAGAATGGCTGGGTGGCTGAAGCAGTCGGGGCGGCTGTGGTGTTGATGACTGCCGTTACCTCGGTTCGCAATACACTCTCGCAGCCGTTAAGGGTCTGTGAAGCGTAATATTTCGTGCCGTTGACCAATGCCGATGTCGGCAGTAATTGTGCTCCTGAAGCTGCTGCATCGTACCATTTGATGGCGGTGCCTGTCGCTGATAAATTCGCTACCGTAGCTGCGCTGCAGAACGGCTGGGTTGCCGTGGCCGATGGAGCCGGAGTTGGACAATCTAACAGATATTTAGTAATGAAATAATTCTGTTCACCTACATTTTGAGTTGAATAACTATTTTCTGATAAATTGAAAGTATTTAGATTAGCGCTTGCAGTCGCTGAATTTCCTCCAAAAATTATACTCCCGTGATTGTCATAAATAATATCATTAAATACTTTACTACTCGGAAAATTAAGGGCAGCTACAAAATTAAGACTGTGATCTGCGTTTAATTTTGCCCAATATGCATTTCCTGTCACATTCATGACGCTTGAAGCTGGATCTAGATCATAACCAGTATAAGACTTTTCTATGTAACTTATTTGTCCTTGAGTATTTACGTCTATATGCTCAATATTTGTAGAAAAATTACCAGTGTGAATTAAACTCCATAAATAATTTCCATTTGAGTCCCATTCAACTATACATGTTTTACCATACCCACCGGTACTTAACAAAGCCTCAGCTGAAGGGTTTGGATCCACATCTACGATTGATGAGGATGCTAACAATATAAAATACAAATGATCATTTTTAACCACAAAATCAACTGGATTACTAGATGTTGATGCATTATTATCTCTTTTGATTTCTCTTGTCCAAAGATAACTTCCGGAAGAGGAATATTTTGAAACAAAAGTATGGGTTCCATTTGCCGTAAAATTTGTTGTACCTGCGGTTCCATTTAAATCCCTGGTGCCGGAAAAGCTGGATAACTCATAAATATTATTTCCTGAATCGATACCAATTTTAGTATTATTAGTAGTGGAAACTCTTTCTAAAGATGAAATAAGATTTCCATTAGCATCATATTTAATAATAAATGAGCCTTGTCCGCCTGCAGTATTAATTAAGGAAACTCCTGCGCCAGCATCAATATCAAGATTTGTTGAATAAGTATAACCTGCCAGTATTATATTATTTAAACTGTCTGTTTTTAAATCTGTCAAATAATCCTGGTTGGTTCCTCCCATTGTTTTTACCCAAATCAGGTCACCATTTAAACTATTGTATTTAGCAAAAAAAACATCATAACTACCAATTGTAGTTCTGAGTTGAGAATTTGTACCATTTATGTCAAAGTTCACAGTCCCATAAAAATTTCCGGCTACAAGAAGATTATTCCCGTCCATAGGGATTATAGAAATTATATCTGCATAATCTGAACTGGTTGGTGCTTTAATATTACCTGCCCATTGTAAAACGCTATTTTTATCATGTTTTGCAATAAAACTAGCGTGATGATACAGAGTTGAAGCACCATAACCGGAATTATAAAGATAAGTCGAAGGTGTTATCATGTTTGTTCCGGTCCCAGAATTTATATCAAAAGGTCTGTTTGTTCTACCTGCCAGAAATATATTATTGGATTGATCTGACGCTAATTTTTTCAAATTGTATTGCGGCGAATCATATTGAGTACACGGATAGGTATAGGAAGATGCCCAACAACTTCCGGTATAAGGTGTGGAAACACCTTCTCCATGTGCATTTGTCCAATCATATTGAAAGGTTTGTGCAGTAATTTTATTACCGGCTATAAAAAGGAAAAATAAGAGTACAAAAAAGTAGAGTTTCTGCATATAAGTACTGAATTCTAAATGGATATAATGTGGCAAAACAGATTGTGGCAAAAATAATATTTAGAACTAAATTACCCTAAACAAAACTTAAATTTTAGTTAAAAACAATAAATTATTACATGATAATCAACTATTTATAAGAAAAAACTTTAGGCAATTTACTCCCTTTCTGACAGCATCGAATTGTAATAACCAGCCTTGGCATGATTACCCTTTTTTTGATAGTAATCAATCAAAAAAGATAATACCCCCGGATTATAAGGTTTCCTGATAGCTGCTTTTTCAATGTAAGGTAATGCATTGAGAGTATCCTTTTGCGTTAACAAATAATTAGCCATCTCAGCATATCCTAACGGAGACTCGGGATATTTTGAAATAAACTTTGAAAGAATTGCTATTCCCTTTTGCCTATACCCGGATTTAAAATAAAGACGATTTAATGTTTCATACCCTTTTTGATAATCAGGATTAAATACCAAAACTTTCTCCAGATATTGTATTGCTTTTAAAGTGTCATTTTTATTAAAAAAATATTCATGTAAATACATTAAATACTGCTCTTTTTCTCTATTGGACAAGCTGACTGAAATAACATCATTACACTCTGCTTCTTTACCCAGCATACAATTTATTACAGCCAAATTTGATTTTATCGCATGGTTGTCAAAAGGAATCTTTGCATATCTTTCATAATATTTCTTCCCTAAAATAAGTGATTTTTCCTTTTCGTTAAAATCGTTTTCAGCTAGTGATTTTTCAAAATAAAAATTCCCCAATTCTAACAGTAATTTATAATTTTCCGGATAAGATTTAAGATCTGCTTCAAATAATGTCTCTGAATCTTTCCATTCCAGACTTCTTTTATAGCTCAGCAAGCTTAACAATAATGCCGGCACAATTATTAGATAATATTTTAGATTGCTTGATCCTTTAAAAATTAAAAAACTAATTATCACCAATTTAACCAATATCGGAGCCATAAAAAGCAGAATAATAAAACCAAACCTGTCTGCAAAAACCCCTGGCAATAACTCTGGTATATTCGAAAAACTAAAAAGGATAATTAAACTGGCCAACAGAAAAAAGCCAAATTTTTTTCTTTTAAGAAACAGATAAATTCCAGCAGGAATTCCAATAATAAAAAACAGCAAGCCAATAAAAAAATGACAGGTAACATTTTTAACTATATCAAACAGCGGATAGCCGTAATAAGAGGACAAATGGCCCGGATATAAAATAGTTGTAATATACTTTCCAATGACATGAAAACCGGTTTTGGTTCTTTCTGCCAAAGTAACATTTTCAGCAATAAGCGGGTTTTCAGCAAAAAGCAGTATGCGGTCGCCGGATTCTAATTTATCATGAATAAATATCGTAAAATACCCCGCAAGAAATAGCAGCCCGGCAAAGACTATTGCGTTTTTGATTTTGAATTCTTCTGACCACATATAAAAAAGTAGCGGAAGAGTAATTAATAACAAAATACCCGTTTTCTTGGACAAAATTGCCAGAACAAAACAGAGAAACAAGGAAACCAAATAAGCTTTCTTTTTTGTTCGCAGATGTTTAAACAACGAAATTACAGCTATTAAACCAAAAAGAACGACATACAATTCCTCTCTGGCCTTACTGCTGCACACAATTTCTGTCGACAAAGGATGCACTGCCAAAAGCAATATGGAGGCTTCAGCTAAAAAAGAATCTTTAGACTGAACAACCCTTTTTATAAAATACCATAGCAACAGCAGAAAACTTTGGAAAAAAAGTAAACTTATGGTATGCGAAACAAAGGGATTTATACCAAATATTTTTACTTCCAGATAAAATAATAATTTAGAAACAGGTCTGTATTCATGTCTGAGTCCGTCAGCCTGAGTGAATGAAGGCTCTGTAAAAATAATTTTTATGGCTTCACTTATATCTTTGTTGATCAGCTCGTCCGTATAATATAAGCGATCGTCAATATTAAAATTATTAGACAACGAATTAAAATACAGTATTGTAGTTACAATTAAAATTATGAATACAAAATTGTATTTAAATGAAACAATGTTCTTCATTATGCTAAAAATTATTTTCAGGCTGTAAAACTAAAATTATTTTTACTCATTAATCCAATTTGTTTCTACTAACTTCATTTGATCCTGTCGAATTTATAAAAGTTAGATTATAGAATAATTTTTTATGCTACTTAATACTATATTTGTCAAAATGAAAGCTTAATTTAATACAATAAATTTAATAAAAATAGAAATGAAGCCCACAATTGAAGATTTAATGAAGGTGCTAGCTGAAAACATTGAAGGAATTGAACTGGATAAAATCACTCCTGAAACAAACATAAAAGATCTGGATGGCTGGAATTCTATGAATGCATTATTAATTATGGCTCTCATGGAAACAGAGTTTGATACTTCTGTAAAAGTAGATCAGTTAAAAAATTGCAATTCTATTAAAGAGTTATATAGTTTCATATAAATGGCTTTAATTTCTTTCAAAAACTTAGAATTAAGCGGAATTGCAGTTGCCGTACCTTCTAATGAAGAGTATAATGAATCGTATGAATTTCCTTCGGAGAAAGAACGGGATTTGTTTATTAAAACAACCGGCGTCAGCAAAAGAAGAAAATCTGTAAATCATTTGTGCTCTGATTTGTGTTTTGAAGCTGCAGAAAAACTTATCAAAAAGCTGAACTGGAAGAAGGAAGAAATTGAAATACTGATATTCATCTCTCAATCAAGGGACTATATCATCCCCTCTACCTCTATCCTTTTACAGGAAAGACTTGGATTATCAAAATCATGCATTTGTTTTGATGTACCTTTAGGATGTTCAGGATATGCTTACGGGCTTTCGATTATGGCTTCCTTTATGACGAATGGTCAAATTAAAAAAGGACTTTTACTGGCCGGTGATATTTCATCATTTTGTTTAAATCCAAAAGATAAAAGTACTTATCCACTTTTTGGTGATGCCGGTTCTGCAACTGCAATTGAATGGAAAGAAAACCAGCAAAGCTGGAAATTTGAATTAGGAAGCGATGGAAGCGGAGCAGAAAACATTATGATTGCCGGTGGACATTGCAGAGAACCTTTTAGCACGGACCAATTAGCAGATGAAGAAATTTCTGCAGGAATAACGAGAAATAAACTTAATTTAAAACTCAATGGAGAAGAAGTCTTTTATTTTTCTGTAAATCAGGTTCCTGCTTCTATAAAAAATCTTTTGGCAGACAGCAATATGAGTTTTGAAAATATTGATTACTGGATCATGCATCAGGCAAACAAGATTATGAACGAAACCATTCGTATCAAATGCAAAGTCGAAAAAGAAAAAGTTCCTTACTCGCTTGAGAATTTTGGCAATACGAGTTCTGCCTCAATACCTTTAACTCTTGTAGTAAATTTAAAACAGCGTTCATACCAAAATAAAACGTTATTATTTAGCGGATTTGGCGTTGGTTTGTCATGGGCAAATGTAATTTTGCAAACCCATAATGTGGAAATACTTGATTTAATTGAATTATAGTCATGAAAACTTACGACTTCCGAAATAAAACTTTTTTAATAACAGGAGCATCATCCGGTATTGGAAGAGAAACGGCTTATCGTCTGGCTGAAGATGGCGCCAGTCTAATTTTATTAGGAAGGAATATTGAAAACCTTAAAGAGACACAAAAAAAGTGTTTTTCATTATCTGCGAATTCTACATTTGATTTTTTTTCCCTGGATTTAACAGACGAAAAAGCAGTTGCAGACCTGACGGGTAAAATTATTGCTGTGGATGGAGTAGTGATCTCTTCAGGTAAAATAGAACCTTTCCCTGCATCTTTCATCAATTGGAAAAAAATCGATTCTATGATGCATACTAATTTTTATGCTACAGCGATAATTGTCAGTTTACTTTTAAAACAAAGAAAAATAAAAGACAATGGTTCATTGGTTTTTATTTCCTCAATTTCAAGTCAGTTCCCTCATTTAGGAGGCACACTTTACAGTTCTTCTAAAGCTGCTTTAGAGGCTTATGTGAGAAATGTGGCGTTAGAATTTTCAAATAAAAGAATAAGGGCAAATTCCATTTCTCCGGGAATGGTAAAAACTCCTTTATTTGATGAAGCAGTTGACAATATCTCTGAAGATACCATGAACAAACATTTGGATAAATATCCTTTGGGAGTTGGTTATCCAAAAGATGTTGCCAATTTATGTGCTTTTCTGCTTAGCGACCAGTCGCGCTGGATGACAGGAAATAATATTGTTCTTGATGGAGGCTTGCATTTAGGCACTTTGTAAATTGGAAATTTCTGTCATCATACCATGCTACAAGTCATCTTCAGTTTTAAAAACTGTATTAGCTGAGTTGAAACTTTCATTGGATGAGATTTCATACGAGATAATTCTGGTCGACGATGACAACAGTTTAGATGAAAAAATGATTCTATACGATCTGGAGAAAGAATTTGAGTATGTTAAAATACTTAAATTAGATCAAAATTATGGTCAGCATCAGGCTACTTATCACGGTTGTACAATGGCTAAAGGCAAATTTATAGTTACTATGGATGATGACGGCCAGCACAATCCTGAAATGATCCGAAAAATGCAAGATTATCTCATAACATCAGAAAAAGATTTGGTCTATGCCCGATTTATAAAAATTCAGGAAGATATTTGGAGGAAAGTAGTCCGGAAACTCCTTCGAAATTCAAATAAATCAAAATCATCTTTTAGAATCTGGACACAGGTAATAAATGAAAAGTTAATTGATTCCGGCATTTCAAATAAACTTATAGATAAAAAATTAGCAAAACTTTCTCCCTCTATTGGATATTTTGATATGCTACACAGAAAATCGTTGTTGAAGAAATCGAGATATAAAATCAAAGACTATTTGAAATACCTGAAGCAAACATTTTAAGATGATTATACGATATAAAAACATTGAACTTGAAAGCATCAAGCATCATCATATAGAACAGATCCGGAATTGGAGAAATCTTGAAACAATTCAGAACAAAATGATTTATCGGGAGCATATTACTTCTGATGAGCAGGAGAAATGGTTTGAAGATGTTGTCAGCAAAAATAAATTATTTTTTATATGCAAAATCGAACACAAACCGATTGGCCTTATTTATTCTGACAACATCGACTGGCAGCAAAAAATCAGTTACAACAGCGGTATATTTCTAATAGACAGTACAATTTACGGAACCGGTTATCCTATATTAATCTCTCTTTTATTTACCACTTGCGGATTTAATTTCAACCTCAGGGAAAACATTGTCAGGGTTTTAAATAATAATGATAATGCAATCAATTTCAATAAATCGATAGGTTATGTATTAAAAGAAGAACATCCGGTTTACAGTATATATTCATTGAAAAAAAATGACTTTTTTAATGCCTTTTCAAAATTTCCAAAAGCATTAAAAATTACTGACACTATAGAATTTCATTTCGAAAAAACTGAAACTGATCACTTCATTCAAACAATACTGAAAGAAGAAAATATCGATTTGGGAGCGGATTTTAAAATTATTTCTCACTACTAAAAATTGAGAGAATATATTTTGGCAATCCCAGCAACACAAAAATACTTTTCTTAAACCAGTCCGGGCTCTTTAACAAAAAAGGAAAAACATACACAATTTTTTGAAGCAGCAGACTCATTAAAACCCTGAAACAAATATAGTTTTTCCACTTTTTCAATTCGGGTCTTATTATATCAAGTAAGATAATATATCTTGGAGAGCTGGTCCTGTTCCAGGATTCGTGTTCAAAAGCATCAATAAAACCAAAAGCTTCTCCATTTTCCCACGGCTGTTCAACTCCTTTTACCTTAAACCCACACATTGGAAGGGCTTCCGGAACATCCAAACCAATGTGAATTCTTATCGTTCCATTACAATCTCCTGAATGTGGTTTTATGACACTATGAGGTTCTAGTTTATTAAATGAAAAAGTTAAAATACTTGTATGTTGTTTTAAAAGAGCATTCGTCAGGGGAAACTTTTTCGCTTTTTTGCGTAGTGGAATTCCCCATACTTTTAGTCCAATAGTTTTCCAGTCTTTTTCATTATTTACTAATGAAGTATTAAAATAGGGATCCATTTCATTAACCAGAAGAAACTGTTTTAATTCATCATATAGAATTCCAAGATTTTTTTTAATATCAATCACTTCCGGATAATTGTCAACATTGATAATTGGCGGTTCATCACCAAAATATTTGGCAGTGGGGTCTAAATCATTAAACCAAAGCTGAATTTTTTGCTTCATAAAATGTTAAAATAGTATTACAAATGGTTATCACATCGTCTTCTGAAAGTAAACTAAAAAGAGGCAGTCTGAGCAACCGGTCATATAAATGTGAAGCATTATTACAGCTATCTTGTTTCCCTGATTTATTGCGATAATACTGTGATTGATGCAATGGATAATAATGTTGCCTGGTATCTATTTTTTTGTGGGCCAAATGTTCTTTCAGGCTGGTGCAGTTCTCAGCTGAATCTAACACCAAATACATGATAGTAGGACAAAATGATGTTTGATTTAATTCTGTCCAGTTTTGAATTTTCCCTTTATCTTTTAATACTTTTAAACGGTCATTATATTTTGAAACATTTTTTTTAAGATTGTCCACTGTTTTTTTTGAACCCTCAATCTGACCCCATAGCAAAGCGCATGAAATTTCGTTAAGATTAAATTCAAGCCCTTCATTAGTCCACTCATAAAACTTTTTTTGGGTTATTTTCACTAAGTCTTTATCTGTTCCGTGATTGTAAACTTCATCAGCACTATGATTTATCAAACTGCTGTTTAAGACCATTAAACCTCCCTGACCACAATTTAAGACTTTTGTCTCATGAAAAGAAAAAACCGTTATATCTGCAATTTCGATAATAGTCTGTACTGTTTCTTCAGAAATAATCAAATGTGCAGCGTCTGCAATATAAAAAAGATTATTCTCCTGGCAGAATTTACGAATCTTTACATTTTCTTCAGACACAATTCCGCCATAATACATATCTATTACAACTCTTGTCCTTGGGGTTATCAACTTTTTAACAGATTGCAAATCCATATAAGGACTATTTGCAATTGTATCAGCAAGTTTTATATGGCAACCCCTGTTTTTAATTGCGTTTGCAACGGTTACAAAAGTATATGACGAAATAATTACTTCATCTTGTTGCTGCAATTCGAGAATTATCAGAGCCATACAAATAGCATCAGTACAGGATGATACCAAATAAGATTTTGACGGAAAAAATAGTGTATTAAAATAATGTGTACATTTTTCATGAAATTCTCCCCTGAACAAACTCTTTCCCGAGGTTAAGGCTTTGTCTACATATCTACCTGAATTTTCATTTAAATCAGGAATATAAAAACTAATTTGTTTCATGTGGATTTACCTTTAAGAGTTTAAAAAAACGAAAATATAATAAATTCTAAAAATTACAATTCAAAACTTTTCCCTTGCTCAGGAAAAATAAGTTTAAGTCCCAAACCATTTTGTTTTCTCAACTGTTCTTTAATTTTCACAATATTGTTGGAAGGCGGTTTCAAATGCGTAATTACTATTTTAAATCCGTTCAAAGAATTTTCACCAATTAATTCTTCTAATTTATGAAGTTCATCCATCAAATATTTTGGAGTCAGATGCCCAAATAAAAACTGATCCGGCTGCTCATTTGGGAATGAAACTTCTATAAAAATGCCTTTTAATTGTTTACTTTGTATTATTGGAGCAATTGCTGTCCACAACTCCTGTAAATTATTGCTTTTCTCTACTGCATCCGGACCTGTATCTCCCAGATATAAAACATAGTTATCATTATTTCTAATTAAAAAAGCTGTGCTTTCATAAGGATTGACATGGCTTAAGGAAAAAGCTTTTACTGTCATTTCAGTATTTGTAATTGGCGTTTCATCATTAACATTCAAAGTCTGAAAATGATATTTTTTCAATGGAAAACCCACTCCCTGATCTCCAAAATTTGCCCACGTTTTGTCATTAAAATAATGGTTTTGCATCATCTCCATACAATTACTGGTAGCATAAACTGTTTTTGAAGAATCTGCAGGAGAATTGATGATTAAACCCGAAACATGATCTAAATGTGCATGTGAAATCAAATATCCCTTAATGTATTTTCGCAGCACCTCACTTGCTGAAACTCTGAATACTTTATTTTCAACGGCTTTTTCGATTCCGGCATTAATGGTTCCGGCATCCAGACAGATATAATCTTTGGTGTTCATAGGTGCTACTAAATAGGCTGACAGGTTTTTTTCGTCAATTCCGCCCCTGACTCCTAAAGGAACAACCTGAAAAGCTGCTTTATGAACTTTTTGGGATAATGAACTCAATGAAATCAAACAAGCTAAAAGCAATTTTATAGTTTTCATAATGAAACATTTGTTATTACAAATTTCATCAATTGCAGGCAATTAATTTATGCTGATTCCTGAAAATCCTGTTTAATAATCTAAATTTACTTTTCAATTAAAAAAAAATTACTGCCTAATGAAAAAATTATTCCTATTCTTACTTTTAAGTTTAGTAATTCCAAATAGTTATTCATGTGACTGTTCTGAAAAGCCATCAATTGAAAAGAATTGGGAACTTGCCAGCGAAATTTTTACAGCAAAAATTATTAAAGTTGACAGCTTATTGTATGGAAATTATGGAGAAAAACTATATTCTTTCACTATCACAATAAACAAATCTTACAAAGAAGAAATTTTTGAAGAAAGAAAAAACAGAACTATTTTGTTTACAGATGGTGGTTCTTGTGATTTTCCTTTTTTAATTGGTGAAGAATATTTAATTTATGCTAAAAGTAATAATTACACTCTTAATTGTTCCATTTGTTCCCGAACTAATTTATTAAGCAATGTAGATGAAAAAGAGTTTGTAACTTTAGAAAAACTGCATAAAAATTACATTAAGAACAAGGGAGAAATAAGGATAATAAAATTTCAAAACCACATTCAATATCAGATTGACTTGGTGAAAAATTCTTTTGAAGAAAAATTAAAAACTAAGGACAAAATAATTTACGGTCTATCTCTGTTAAGTTTTCTTTTGTTCATTCTTTTGATAATAATTATAAAAAGAAAATGATTTGATTTTTATAGATAATAAAAATTAAATCTTAAAACAATATCTTTACATTAAAATATCACAATTTAAACCTAAAAAGTTAAAATGACAACAATAGCATCTCAATTTGGAATAAATGAAGCTCTGGAAAAACTGGGCATCAAATTTATAAATGAAGGAACATCTACGGGAATAGAAAGTTTTTCATCAGGAGAAATTTTAGACAGCTATTCTCCGGTTGACGGAAAATTGATTGCATCCGTAAAAATGTCTACAGTTGAAGATTATGAAAGAGTAATGCAGTTTGCGACAGAAGCTTTTAAAACATTTCGTTTAATTCCTGCACCTCAACGCGGAGAAATTGTGCGTCAGTTTGGAGAAAAATTACGTCAAAATAAGGAAGCCCTTGGAAAATTAGTTTCTTATGAGATGGGTAAATCACTACAGGAAGGCTACGGAGAAGTGCAGGAAATGATTGATATCTGTGATTTTGCAGTTGGTTTGTCACGCCAGTTGCACGGTTTAACGATGCACTCTGAAAGACCCGGACATCGCATGTACGAACAGTATCATTCGTTAGGGATTGTCGGGATCATTTCTGCCTTTAATTTTCCGGTTGCGGTCTGGTCCTGGAACACCGCTTTAGCATGGATTTGTGGCGATGTATGTGTCTGGAAACCTTCGGAAAAAACACCTCTTTGCGGAATTGCCTGTCAAAATATAATCGCCCAGGTTATTAAAGAAAATAATTTACCTGAAGGAATTTCATGTCTTGTAAATGGTGATTTTACTATTGGCGAATTAATGACTGCCGATACCCGAATTCCTTTAATTTCTGCCACCGGGTCTACCCGAATGGGAAAAATAGTAGCTCAGGCAGTTGCCGGACGTTTAGGCAAATCGTTATTGGAATTAGGTGGAAACAATGCTATTATTGTAACTCCTGATGCGGATATTAAGATGACCGTCATCGGTGCTGTTTTTGGTGCCGTTGGAACTGCCGGACAACGCTGTACCTCAACCCGAAGATTGATTATTCATGAAAGTATTTATGATAAAGTAAAAGAAGCTCTGGTTGCTGCTTACAAACAGTTACGAATAGGAAATCCACTTGACGAAAACAATCATGTTGGGCCGCTAATTGATATTCATGCTGTAGAAATGTATGCAAAAGCTTTAAACAGAGTTGTTGCGGAAGGAGGAACAATTTTAGTGGAAGGCGGCGTACTCTCCGGCGAGGGTTATGAAAGCGGGTGTTATGTAAAACCTGCTATTGCCGAAGCAGAAAATGTATTCGAAATCGTGCAGCACGAAACGTTTGCTCCGGTTTTATATCTGATAAAATATTACGGTGATGTAGATAATGCAATTGATTACCAAAATGGCGTTGCACAAGGGTTATCATCAGCCATTATGACAAATAACTTGCGTGAAGCAGAAAGGTTTTTATCTGTTGTAGGTTCTGATTGCGGTATTGCAAATGTTAATATAGGAACTTCAGGGGCTGAAATTGGAGGCGCTTTTGGCGGTGAGAAAGAAACCGGAGGAGGCAGGGAGTCAGGTTCAGATGCATGGAAAATCTATATGAGACGTCAGACCAATACGATTAACTATACTACGAGTTTGCCTTTGGCACAAGGAATTAAATTTGATTTGTAAAATAATTAAATACACAAAAGGCTTCCAAAATTTAGGAAGCCTTTTGCTTTGAATAATGGTTAGTTAGCTGGTTTATTATTTTTTAATTATAATTTTTGCAGTGACGTTCGTTTCAGTATAAACTTTTACCAAATAGCTTCCATTGGCAAGATTACTCATGTCAATACTATTATTATTTCCTTGTTGTGCATTTACCAATGCTCCTGTTAAATTATACACTTCTACTTTTTGAATTGCTTTATCAGAATCAATATTCAGTTCACTTAAAACAGGATTTGGATATAAGGTCAGTTTTGCAGAAGCCGCTTCTTCTTCAACTAAACTGTTTGCCGACATACGTGCTGTAGTATTATAAGAGGTCCTGATGTAATACAGATTTGCAACAGAACCTTTTGTTATTGTATTATTCCCTGCAGGAAGTGATACCGTAACAACTCCTGCAACGGCAGTATAAGACACATTATTTACTTTTATTGTTCCAGTAAAATTAGAATCGAATACCAATGTTAGTGTCGAAGCAGCAGTTGTCGTGTATGCAATAGATGTACTGGACTCAATTTTTAAACGGGCTGTCAATGTTAGTCCGGCATAGGTTACAGAACCTGCAGTCGAATTCATATTTCCGGTAATGGCGTAAAATGTACTCGTTTTTCCTGAAGCTGTAAAATTATGAATCTGGTTTCCGGCTGAATTACCTGTAACTGTAATTGTTCCGGATCCTGTAGCTACTGTTCCTGTTCCCGCTGTAGCAATCGAATAAGAAACAGTTGCTGTAGGCGTTCCTGTAATCGTAATAGTTTTTGCTGTTGTATTTTTTACAAAAGTAATTCCTGATGCCGGTAACCCTGTTACTGTAGCATCTGTTGCACTTCCGCCCCAGGTAAAAACAATTGTACTAATAGCTGTACCAGTTGTCACACTTTGATTATTATTGGCAGTTGAAGTAAGGGTTTGAGCACTTGCTGATGTAACTGTAATGGTTCCCGATCCTGTGGCTGCTGTTCCTGTTCCTGTAGTAGCAATAGAATAAGAAACTGTTGCTGTTGGGGTTCCTGTAATCGTAATAGTTTTCGCCGTGGTATTTTTTACAAAAGTAATTCCTGATACCGGTAATCCTGTTACTGTAGCATCTGTTGCACCTCCACCCCAGGTAAAAACGATTGAACTAATTGCAGTTCCACTTGTTACAGTCTGATTGTTATTGTTTGTTGAAGAAAGAGTCTGATTGCTTACAACATTTGTTTCACCCTGTACTGAAACCAATGTTCCCGTATAATTTGTTAGAGCCGATTTTAATGCTGTAATTACAGTCGAAGATGCATCATCTACAGCATTGTCAAAAGTCCATTTTAAATCTCCTCCCGAAACACGACCGGAATATTGCGTTACCTTAGTTTGTGCGACTGCCGGCTGATCGATAACCAGATTTTTAACATACAATGCAGCATTGGTATCAAAGTTATTGTAACTATTGCCACCCAGTTTTGATTTAATACTGCTGCTGATAACTTCTCCTCTTGTTGTAGCTTCAATAGCATCAAACTCAACAGGGTAATTTGTTGTGTTATACGGAATATAACGTGTCTGACCAGTCATAAAGTTATTAAAAGCTTTGATAGTTCCTCCTGCTTCACCAGAAAAAGTACCTTCAGAATCATAAAAAATATCTGTACCCTGTTTAGAAGTAAGCATCGGATATTTACAATTTCTGAAAACATTTCCTTCTATGAATAAAGAAGAACCTAATGTAGATCCGGCTCCGTATTTTGAATTTCCATCATAGTAGTTGTTATAAATATGTGCAGAATAATAACGAACACGAGGGTGACGGGAATCAGAATGATCAAACCAGTTATGGTGATATGTAATATACAAACCAGTTGTCGTTCCTTCACTCAAACCTAAAAGACTGGCTTTACCGCTATCCCAAAAGTGATTATACGACAATGTAATATATGTTGAAGATTTATTATCCAATGCACCATCTCCTTTGATCTGGTCTGCATCGCTTCCTGCATCTCCATAGAACATATCACAGTTATGAACCCATACGTGATCGTTATTTTGCTGCATCCCAACATTATCACCGGCTGTACTGTTACAGTTCATAAACCCGATATTGCTGATTTCAATATTTGATGCTGATTTTAGGCGAACCCCCCAACCATTAGCAACAGCATCATTTCCAATACCTTCCAGTGTAAGATAACTTGAAGCATTGTTAGCATTTTCAATTACGATATCCCCGCCTTCCATAACAGACATATCCGTAATATTACCAAGTAGTCGAATGATAAACGGACGTGTATCTTTTCCTTTTTTAATAGCATACAAAATATTTTGAAGTCCTACACACGGATTGGAGCTGGCTCCGGTAATATCCATTGAAATAGTGTTTTTGGTATTCTTTGTAATATAAAGAATCACGGCGTTGTCTTTCGGAGTTCCATCAGCTTTGTACCCTCCCGGAATCCTACCCCCATCAAAGGCAAATCCGTTACGATCATGCGCCAAAACGGTTAAAGTTCCGGTTGTTGTACCAGTTCCTTCAACACCAGAAATAACCGGTTTAATTTTTACAATATAAGCGCCTGCTTTTAGCCCTGGAATATCAGCACGATAGTAAGAACCATAGCTACGGATTAACTGATTGTCAATTTTTTTATCTGTAAAACCGTTTCCCGTATAATAAACATTGTAAGTTTGGGCATTACTGACAGGCTGCCATTTTACAAACACTGATTCCAGCCAGCCGGCTGATTCATTAATTTGCTGCGACCATGTTTGCATTGATACAAACAAAACGGCCAAAAAAAATAGTTTTTTTCTCATTTGTGGTTTGGTTAATTGATAGTTATTATTAAGTGGTTTTTATTTTTTTATCGAATTAAAATTAAGTGTAATCGATTACGTAAAAATAAATAAAATTATATTATTCATAAAAATTTGATATTAAAAAAACACATTAATCAATAATTTAATTCTTTAAACAATTAAAATGTAATTTGTTGCACAAAATGTAATAAATTACACCTTTTTTAAAGTTCCTTATTTTGCTAAGGTTTAGATACATTTTCAAAATTAGAATTAACATAAAATAACTTAAATAATCATTTTTGTTTTTATACATTTGAATATGTTAAATAATCCTAAATGTGTAAGAAAAAAATTATAATTCAAAATTAATTAATTAAATAAGTTTAAAAATTTCATTATTGTATTACAATCGGTAATAGCAAATAATAAAAAAAGGCCCCCAATTGGAAGCCCTTTAAGAATTTTCAATACTAATTATTTTTTAATAATTTTCTTTGTAAAAGTACCCTGATCTGTAGTTACCCTTACTACATAATTCCCCGTAGCAAGATCGCTTACATCCAAAGCATCAGCCTCATTTGAAACATTTTTCACCAACGCACCAAACATATTATAAATCATAATACCATTTACTTTTTGCCCTTCTGAAGATAAATACAATTGATCCGAAACAGGATTAGGATATACTGCTAGTTTTAGAGCCTGAACATTATCTTCTAAACCCAATGTCGGATATGAAGTCTTGACATAGTACAATGTTGTAGTTCCAGAATCCCTGCTTAGTGTATGATTTCCTGCAGCAAGGGTTAAGGAAATAATTCCTGAAGAAGCTGTTCTGGATATACCATCAATTTTAATCCTTGCACCCGCTTCTGCAAAAACTAAGGTCAAAGTACTCTCTTGAGTCGTAGTATAGCTAACAACACCGGCTGATGATTCTATTTTTAAACCTTTAGTTAATGTCAATCCATTATAAGAAACAGTTCCTTTACTATCAGATAGATTTCCTGTAATAGTATAAAAATTATTCACTAAAGTATATGTAGCGGTAAAATTATGTATTTGATCACCAACAGAAACTGCATTAACAGTAATTGTTCCCGATACAGCAACCGGAGTTCCTACATTACCCGAAGTCATTACCGTAAACGTTACTGAACCTGTAGCAGTTGGCGTACCAGAAATTGTAATTGTTTTTGCTATTACATCTTTTACAACATTAAGCCCAGCAGGCAAAGTACCTGCTTCCGCATCTAGCGCATCCCCGCTCCATGTTAAAACAATCGGAGCAATAGCTGCACCCAAAGTTATTGTCTGACTATTATTATTACTAGTTGAAGTAAGAACCTGGCTGCTTGGAGGCAGCATTGTAATTGTTCCGGAATCTGAAGCAGAAGTCCCTGCACTTCCTGTAGTCGAAACTGTATACTCCATAGTTTCAGTAGGTATTCCTGAAAGAGTTAACGTTTTAGCAGCAGTATTTTTTGTAGCAGTGATTCCATTTGGCAATCCTGTTACAGATGCGTCTGAAGCATCTCCACCCCAAGTGAATACAATATTGCTAATTGCAGTACCACTAGATACTGTTTGATTATTGTTGTTTGTTGTTGCTGCTAAGGTTTGATTTCCTGGAGCTACTGTTTCGCCCTGAACAGCAACCATTTTTGAAACATAATTTGTAAGCGAAGTCTTCAATGCCGAAATTACCAGGTATGAAGTATCATCAACAGAATTATTAAATGCCCATTTCAAATCCCCTCCCGAAACACGGCCTGCATATTGAACAACCTTCGTTTTAGCATCAGCAGGAGAATCTATTGTCAGATTTTTGACATATAAGGCTGCATTGGTATCAAAATTATTATATGTATTTCCTCCCGATTTTGAAGTTACCGTAGCCGGAACAACTTCATCCCTGCTTGTAGCCAAATAAGCATCAAAATCAGATGTTGAGCTAATTTTTCCTGCAATATTATATAAAGGATTGGTATCGCCATAAGCTACAAAACGCATGCTATTTGTGGCAATATCGGCATCAAATGTATTATTGAAAGCTTTAATAGTTCCTCCGGCCTCTCCTGAAAACGTACCCTGATTTGCCGCATCATTTGCCTGCTTGCTACTACTCCATATATCAGTACCCTGCATGGAAGTCATCATTGGATTTTTGCTGTTGCGGAAATAATTACCCTCAATAAATAAGGAAGATCCCGAAGTTGAGCCCGCTCCATATTTAGCATTACCATCGTAATAATTGTTGTAAATATGGGCAGAGTAGTAACGAACACGTGGATGGCGAGAATCTGAATGATCAAACCAGTTGTGATGGTAAGTAATATACAATCCAGTGGTTGTTCCTTCACTCAGTCCCAGGAGGCTTGCTTTTCCACTATCCCAAAAATGATTATAAGATAATGTGATATAAGTTGAGTTTTTATTATCTAATGCTCCATCACCTTTTATTTGATCCGCATCACTACCTGCATTTCCATAAAACAAATCATTATTATGAACCCAAATATGGTCATTATCCTGCTGCATACCTATATTATCACCGGCTGTACTATTGCAGTTCATAAAGCCAAGATTACTAATCTCAATATTCGATGCTGATTTAAGGCGAACCCCCATTCCGTTTACCACAGCATCATTTCCTACACCTTCTAATGTAAGATAGCTACTTGCATTATTTGCATTTTCAATAGTAATATCGCCACCTTCCATTACGCTCATATCAGTAATATTACCAATCAAACGAATAATAAATGGTCGGGTATCATATCCTTTTTTAATACCATACAAAATATTCTGGAGTCCAACATAATTTGTAACAGCTCCTTTACTACTGGTGACAATATTAAAAGCAATAGTATTCTTAGTATTTTGAGTAATATACAAAATCACAGCTCCTGTCTTAGGTGTACCATCAGTCTTATATCCCCCCGGAACACGACCGCCATCAAAAGCGAAACCATTACGGTCATGAGCAATAACAGTCAGACCAGATATTGTTGTTCCAGTCCCTTCTACGCTTGCCGTAACCGGCTTTACTGTTAAGGCATAGCTTCCTGCTGCTATACCAGGCACATCTGCCCGAAAATAGGTTCCATAACTACGAATCAGCTGCTCGTCAATTTTTTTGTTTGTTTCTCCTCCACCAGTATAATAAACATTATAACTGTCGGCTCCCGCTACAGGTGACCATTCTACAAAAGCTGATTCAAGCCATCCTGAGGATTTTGTAATGGTTTGCGCTTGAAGTTGTAGAAAAACTAATAGCAAAGCCATGTAAAGTAAAATTCTTTTCATAAATAGTGGTTTAAGTGAATAGATAGTTTTAAGCCATCGAAAAATGTAATCGATTACACTAAAATAGATATTTTTTTCTAATCACAAAAAAATATCTATTAAAAATACACATAATGAAAAAAATATTCCCAAAATAAATCAATAATACAACTATAACGTTATAGTTTAAAACTAACAAAAACCCTTATAAACATTGCGTTTATAAGAAAAAATAAATTCATAAAAACAGATAACGGAATTTTCAGAATGACTACAACCAAAACAACAGAATATTCTTATTTAGGAATATCCAAATTCAAAAATTTTCAAATAAATTATTCTCTCTTAATTGTTTTATTTTAAAAAGAGAAAACATAAATTATTTTAATTTTAAAAAATAAAAAAAAGCGACAATTTGAAGATTCAAATCATCGCTCTTTAAAAAATTTTACTTGTATATCTCTTCTTTACAAATTAAAAGAAGCGCCTAAACTAAAAGTGACCTGATTATTTAAATCATCGAACAGATCATTATCATCACTATATTTTGCAATTGGAAATCCTAATTCAGTAAATACTCCAAATCCATCAGTAAAAAAATAACGCCCTCCCACATGACCACCAAAATTTTTCAAACCTAAACTTAAACCTGGATAAACATCCAGCTTTTCGTCAACATTTAAGACGTTTCCTATATTGGCATTAATTCTGAATTTGGCATCGAAGCGATCCTTAAAATCAGGCTTTTCATTAGTATACTGCGTTGTTCCACCATTATAAAAACCTGAAAATTCATTCACTCCCAACAAATAAGAAGCAACAAAACCATAAGAAAAATTTTCCGCCAAACCAAAATCAACTGAACCCTGAATGCCTGACCCACCATCCTGTATGTTGGCCCCAATATTAATTTTAGTATCTCCTTTCCCTTTAAAAGCCTGCTGTGCCTGCACAATCCCAATGGATGCCACGAATAATAGTATCATAATATTTTTCATAAATCTTTAATTTTTTAAAATATAAAAATAGAATATTGGAACTTAATTTCTTCCTCTTTCATTAGAATACAATTCATTTAAAGGCTCACTTTGCCAAAACTCTTTTGTGTCAACATTCATTATTGTCAAAGGCCCCTTAAAGGCAGCTCCGGTATCAATATTCCAAACACAGGCTTTGTTCACAGGAACAGTTTCTCCAATACGGCTGACTGGTGTATGACCAATAAAAATTTCATTGTACAATGTAAACCTTTTCGGATAATACAAATCGTCTTTTTTTATACCCTGATCTAAGGATAGTGCTGTTTCCCACAAAGTCCTGTCCCAGTAAAATAATTTTGGAAAGTATTCATAACCAACGCCATTTAAGTTTGTAAAACCGGCATGAACAAATAAACGGTTTTGTTCATCCAGATGATAATCCTCCAATGACTCTAAAAAATCAATATGTACTTGTTTCTCACCTTTATTTAATTTTTCATAAGCCAAAACTGTAGCTTCTCCGCCATGTTGGTACCAAAGTTCATTATTTTTTGCATTTTTAAGCCATTCTAATAATAGCTCGTCGTGATTTCCTCTGATACAAATGCAGTTTTGCTTACTCTGAAGACCTATCAAATAATCAATTACCTGAGGAGACTGACTCCATCCGTCAACGTAATCTCCAAGAAATATTAGAGTATCTTTTTCAGTAACTTCAGCTCTTTTCATGACCTGCTCTAATGCAAGTAAGCCTCCATGAATGTCACCTATAACAAATGTTCTCATTTTTCAATTAATTTATTTCTGTTACAAAAAATATAGACATGACCTGTTTTACAAATTAACTTATTAATCTAATATATATTGCCAAAATAACAACAAAAATCCCGACAAATCTCAAAAACATATTGCTTATAAGTCCTGTCAGGATAATTAAAATTTTATAAAATTAAACTCCTAGTTTTTTTGCAATCTCTGATGGAATTCCGCCTTTATTAACCATTAAGGCGGTTGTTTTATATTTTACGAAATTTTTAGTCACAAACAAGAAACCTTTATAGTCATTTGTTTCTCCCCAAGAATTTTTTACGATATAATATTCTTTCCCCGTCTGATCTTTTGCAAGGCCAATAATATGCATTCCATGATCGTCTGTAGTCTGATAGTTATCAAAAGCAGCCTGACGCATTTCAGGAGTAATTTCAGGCTCTGCTTTTGGTCCGTTGAACATGTCGGCCTTTTCTTCAGCTGTCATATCATCATATTTTTTTGTAGCAACATATGCAACACCATTTTTCCAACTGAAACTTTTTTCGCTTACGTCTGTCGCCCAGGCCACAGTGTAACCTTTCTTCAAAGCATTATCTATAACATCAGTCATATCGTTTACTTTTACATTATAAACCTGATCAAATGACCAGTTATCCGGCACTGCTAATAATGTTTTTTGATAATACGGGGCACTCGTAAATGATGACATTTCTACATAGTCATCAGGATTAATTCCCACTACTTCTTTTGCAAAACTTTGTGGTGTATAACTTTTTCCTTTAAAAGTAAAATTATCCGGAACTTTCCCTAAATAAGAGTCTATAACAGAAGCATATGCTTTTTCCCAGTTTGGGGTTAATTCACCATTTGGATTTTTAACAACGGCTGTCAAAACTCCTTCAATAAGAGCCGCCATTTCTGCAAATTTATTTTTATCTGTTCCGTAGTTAAGTCCAGTGTAGACTTCTCTGGGTAAAGTTCCATATTTTTTATACATGTTAATTACATCGTGCAAAGAACCTCCGTCACCCAAAGTTACTGCACCATGCATACGTACATAATTTTTTCCTTTTTCAACATATACATTCCTTGCAGAAAAAATCTGGGATAATTCAACCGGCTGTTTTCCTAAACGGATCATTTCAGATTCTAAAAATGAATTGGTAGAATAACTCCAGCAAGTTCCTGAAGAACCCTGCAATTTTACTGAAGTAGTCCCTAAATTAATTACTTCAGTAAATTTAAAGTTTTCCTTGCTTTTATCACTTGCATTTAACTTTAGTGAATTGACTAAAATGTCTTGTGCGAAACCCCCACTGACACCTGCCAAAAAAACAGACGCAGCAAAAATTGACTTCATTGTAATTTTATACATAATCAAATGATTTAATAGTTGCCTAATTAGTAACTCTTATTTTATTTTTGTTACAAATCAATTAAATAATAAGTAAAAAAACTATTATTTTTGAGTTAATATTTATACAATGTTTTTATTAAGCATCCAAAACCTACAAATACTGCAAAAGCAATCGATATTTGAAAGAATACTTTATTAAATATTTTATTTTCTTAATAAATAGTATTTTTAATGCTTAAAATACATCAACCATCGACGAATGTACGAACTCGAAAAAGAAAAATATTTAGGCAATACCAAAAACATTTTCAATAATAATCAAGGCATTGCAGTTGTCGAAACTGAATATCAAAATAAGGTTTACGAAGGCTGGCATTCGCACAATAATGCTCACATTACGCTTTTTCTGAAAGGAGGAACAACAGAAAAAAGAAAGAACTTTAGTGAAACAGTTGGTGCAGGTTCATTACTATTTTATCATAGTGACGAACTGCATTTAAATCAAAATACGCTTTTTCCTTCAAAAAACATCAATATCGAAATCGAAGAAAACATTTTAAAAGAACTTCATATTAATGAAGCGATAATCGAAAAGTCTATTAAAAATACTGCACTTACAAAATTTTTAATTCTGAAAATTTTTAAAGAAACCCTTACTGCAGATACTTTTTCAAGCGACAACATAACGATGCTTTTTTCTCAATTATTTCAAACGCATAATCATTTAGAACGATTTGAAAAGGGACCGTATTGGGTAAAAAGCTTAAATGAATTATTAAATGACTGCTGGAACCAAAACCCGAATCTGAAAGATTTGGCACAGGTTTTACACCTTAATCCTATTACAATATCCAAACATTTTCCGAAATATTTTGGCTGTACATTGGGTGAATACATGCGCCGCATTAAAATAGACCGATCCATTTCTCTTATTCAGTCCTGTCATAGCAATTTAACCGAAATTAGTCTCGAATGCGGTTTTGCTGATCAAAGCCATTTTATCAGAACTTTCAAGAATCAAACTGGTTTTTTACCCAGACAATTTCAAAAATTATAAGAAGGCAAATTTCATTCTATTTTTTGGCTTTGCTGCAATCTACATTTGCTTCAAATTAATATTTAAACCAAATCTGAATGAAAACCCTTACTACAAAACAAAAAATATTTAAATCGCCGGTAACCAAGATAACACTTGCTTTGCTTGTTTTTATGGCAGTTGTTATAATTGGACAGCAAATTACCTCAAAATTACTTGCATTAACTCCTCTGGATAAAGACTACAGAAACCTTCTCAAAGGACTTTTAGTTTCATCAGCCTGCATTTTCAGCTATATTTTGTTTTTTAAAAAATATGACAAAAGAATCATAACGGAATTTGCGACAAAAGGAATTATCAAAAATATATCTCTCGGTATCTTAATAAGTTTCATTTTACAATCGCTTACTATTTTAGTAATGTATATAAATGGTTATTATAGCATTGCCAATATCAATCCTGTTTCCTTTATTATGATTCCTTTTGCGATCATGTTTACAGTAGCTATTATTGAAGAAATATTGGTACGCGGAATTATATTCAGAATTTTGGAAGAAAAACTTGGGAGCTTTTTTGCTCTCACTGTCTCATCGGTCCTGTTCGGCATTTTTCATCTGGCAAATCCTCACTGTACCTTACTGTCAACAATATGCATAATTACAGCAGGATTTTTATTTGGAGCTTCTTTTATTTACAGTCGTAATTTATGGCTTCCAATTGCTTTACACTTTGCATGGAACTTTACACAATCGGGAATTTATGGTGCCATCACATCCGGAAACGAAAAAACAAACAGCTTATTTGAATCCAAAATACAAGGCCCTGAAATTATTACCGGCGGTGAATTTGGACCAGAAGGATCCATTCAGGCTATTATTTTCTGTGCACTCGGAACAATTCTATTCTTAATTTTAATTCATAAAAACAACCAAATTATTAAGCCATACTGGAAAAGATAAATGCTTCTGAATCATAATCCAAATTCCCGGTAATTAGAATTATCGGGAATTTTTATTTAACTACTTAATATTTTAAAATACAGATGAAACAAAAAATCCACCCGATAACTCGGATGGATTTTCAAATATGTATTTACAAAACTATTCTATTTCAGAAACTCTCATGGTATTAACCATTCCTTTATCTTTAATTGGCATAGCTGCAAGATTAATCAAATAATCACCTTTTACAGCATAACCTTTTTCTACTGCAATTTGATTAACATCAGTTACTGTATCATCAGTACTGTTTTCATTATCATAGAAGAATGATTTAACTCCCCATAATAAATTTAATTGTGTTAAAATCCTTTTGTTTGAAGTAAATACTAAGATATGTGCCGATGATGGTCTCCAGGCAGAAATTTGGAAAGCAGTATAGCCGCTATTAGTCAATGTACAAATTGCTTTTGCCTGAATTGTGTTAGCCATTACAGCCGCTTGTTGACAAATTGTTTTAGTAATGAAACGTTTTGTTTTAATTTGAGGTGTGTTTTGAGGTACATGAATTAGCGGAGAATTTTCAACAGCCTCACAAATTTGTGTCATTCTCTGGATTACCTGTACCGGATAATTTCCTGTAGCAGTTTCTCCAGACAACATTACAGCATCAGCTCCGTCCATTACTGAGTTTGCAACGTCATTTACTTCAGCTCTTGTTGGAGTTAAACTTGTAATCATTGTTTCCATCATTTGTGTAGCAACGATAACCGGAATTCTTGCAGTTTTTGCCCTGCGAATTAAATCTTTTTGAACTAATGGTACTTCATGAGCAGGAAGTTCAACTCCTAAATCTCCACGAGCCACCATTAAACCATCGCAATAAGCAACAATTTTATCCATATTTTCAAGAGCTTCAGGCATTTCAATTTTAGCAATTATTGGAATCTTATATTCAGAATGCTTCGCTATTAATTCCTGTAAATCTTGTAAGTCACGAGGTGTTTTAACAAATGAAAGTGCTATCCAGTCTACTTTTTGTTCAATAGCAAAAATCGCATCAGCAATATCTTTTTCAGTTAAAGCCGGTAAGGAAATTTTAGTATTCGGTAGATTAACCCCTTTTTTAGATTTTAATTCTCCTCCCTGAATTACCTTAGCAACAACTTCTGTTTTTTTATCTGTTGAAACAATTTCAAAAATAAGCTTACCATCATCCAGCAAAATACGTTCTCCGGGATTCACGTCATTTGGGAAATTCTGGTATTTCATAAACGCTCTCTTAGAATTCCCTACAATATCTTCAGCTGTTGTAAAAGTAAGAGTATCACCATCGTTAACAACTGTCCCTTCTTCCATTACACCAACTCTAAGTTTTGGTCCCTGTAAATCTCCAAGAATTGCAGTAGTATATCCAAATTCTTCGTTTAGTCCTCTAATAATATTTATTTTTTCTTTTACACCTTCGTAATCAGCATGCGAAAAATTAATTCTAAATACATTTACACCTGCATCGATCATGTCTTTTATGATCTCTCTCGTTCCACATGCAGGTCCAAGTGTGGCTACAATTTTGGTTTTTTTGTTTGTAAGCATTTTTTTTAAAAAATTAAATTGTTTTTTGATTTTATTTTATTGATATCTACAGCATAAATAGCTGCGATACTCTCAATTGTATTTAGCTTTTGCTGTATTTCTGAAAAATTTATAGTCTCACCACTATTATCTATTTTCAGGAAAAAATCTACTTTTTTGAATTCAGGAAGTAAATGAATTGTTGTTGAAACCTCACTATTTTCATTGGAAAACAAATTCTGAAAATCATTTGCTCTCACTGAAATGATTTCATTTTTATTCTGAATCAAATTCCATGAAATGGCTTTGTCGGTATCATAGTAGTAGAATCTGGAAAAATTTGTCTCTCCTTCCTTAGTCTGAGCATGAATCTCATTTTTGCTCTTACTTAAGTTTATAGGAAGTTTTTTATTGATAAAATAGGCTAATCTGTAATCTTCTAAGGAAGTGTGGATTGCCATTAAATAATAATCAATTTCGTCAAATTCGTCTAAATCCAATCTATGAATAGCCATGTCATGAAATATCAAGCTGTAAATATACTATTTCTATCGTAGCTTAAATAGTTAAGAACAGGATGTTTTTGTTAATTTATAAACGAAAACGTTATAGCATTAAGAATATTACACTACTTTTTGTATTATTTCTTATCCATTTTTTCCTGAAATGCGAAATAAGCGCGTTGTGATGCCTTCTCTTCTGCCTTCTTTTTTGAAGTTGCTCTTGCCCTGGCAATTATTTTGTCGTCAATACTCAATTTAACCCCAAACAAACGCTGTCCATCAATTCCGTTGTCTTCAAAAATATCATAATGAAAGATTTTCTTTTCTTTCTGACACCATTCAATAACCAAACTTTTATAACTAATTACCTTTCCTTCAAGTCGGGCAATATCAACATAAGGTATAATAACTCTGTTCTGAATAAATTTTTCACAAAACGAATACCCGCGATCTAAATAAATTGCTCCTATAAGCGCTTCGAAAATATTTCCATGAATATTTTCACCAAAATGCTGAACGGGAACTTTACTCTCAACAAACCGTACTAAATTTAAATCTTTGCCCAATTCGTTCAAATGTTCCCTACTCACAATTTTAGAGCGCATTTTAGTTAAATAACCTTCGTCCCCGTTGGGCGCTTTGTTGTATAAATGTGCCGCAATGACGGAGCTTAACATAGCATCCCCTAAAAATTCCAGTCGCTCATAATTAATTGGATTACCTGATACATCTAACTTATTAGAAGATCGGTGTGTAAATGCTTTCCTGTAAAATTCCAGCGAAACCGGCTGAAAACCAAGAATTTTCTGAATAGTGTCAAAAAAAATCCCGTCTTCTTGAGAACGGGATTTTGAAAATATTTTTTTGATAATATTCATATACAGAAAATTAGTCAACTAATTTTTTAAACAATACACAAGCATTATGACCTCCAAATCCAAAAGTATTGCTCATAGCAACATTTACTTCTCTTTTTTGAGGTTTATTTAAAGTAAGATTTAATGACGGATCAATATTTTCATCCACCACAGTATGATTTATTGTTGGAGGAACAATACCGTTTTGCATAGCTAAAATAGAAGCAATAGCTTCAATAGCTCCTGCAGCACCAAGTAAATGTCCTGTCATTGATTTTGTTGAGTTGATGTTGATTGTTTTTGCATGATCTCCAAAAACAGCACTGATTGCTTTTAACTCAGCAACATCTCCAAGAGGAGTAGAAGTTCCGTGAGTGTTGATATGATCAACATCTTCAGGATTCATTCCCGCATCTCTTAACGTATTTTTCATTACTGCAATGACTCCAATTCCTTCCGGGTGTGGAGCTGTTAAATGGTAAGCGTCAGATGACATTCCGCCTCCGCCAATTTCGCAATAAATTTTTGCTCCTCTGGCTTTTGCATGTTCATAATCTTCAAGAACTAAAGCTCCGGCACCTTCACCTAAAACAAAACCATCTCGGGTTGCATCAAAAGGTCTTGAGGCAGTTTCCGGGCTTTCATTTCTTGTTGACAGAGCGTGCATAGAACTAAAACCTCCCATACCTGCAATCGTAACTGCTGCTTCAGAACCACCTGATACAATAACATCACACATTCCTAAACGAATATAGTTGAAAGCATCAATTAAAGCATTTGCAGAAGATGCACAAGCTGAAACTGTAGTATAATTAGGCCCCATATAACCGTTACGCATCGAAATATGCGCCGGTGCAATATCAGCAATCATTTTAGGAATAAAAAAAGGATTGAACTTTGGAGTTCCGTCACCTTTTGCATAGTACATTACTTCGTCCTGAAAAGTTTCTAAACCTCCAATTCCTGCTCCCCAGATAACCCCAACTCTTTGTTTGTCGATATTTGCGTCTGTTAGTCCCGCATCTTTAATAGCTTCATCACTCGCAGCAATTGCATACTGAGCAAATTTATCTAATCTACGAGATTCTTTACGGTCCATATAATCCTCAATATTGAAGTTTTTTACTTCACAGGCAAACTTAGTTTTGTGTTTCTCTGTATCGTAATACGTTATTGGGGCAGCACCGCTAACTCCATTAATAAGTGCATCCCAATACTCCTGGATATTATTCCCGATAGGAGTAAGAGCACCTAATCCTGTTACAACAACTCGCTTTAATGCCATAAATATGTATTTTGTATCTTTAAACAAATAAAACCCACGCTTTCTTAACTGAATTGTTACTTAAGAGCCATGGGCATTACAATATAAATATATCTTTTGGATTGAAAATCAATCGAAATTTAATTTTTTTAAATAATAACACCCGAATTCTAAATTAAATCAGAATCGGGTGTGATATTATTATTTTTTAGCTTCCTCGATATAAGAAATAGCTTGACCAACAGTAGCAATGTTTTCTGCTTGATCGTCTGGAATCTGAATATCAAATTCTTTTTCGAATTCCATAATAAGCTCAACAGTGTCTAATGAGTCAGCTCCTAAATCATTAGTGAAGCTTGCTTCTGTTACAACCTCGTTTTCGTCAACACCTAACTTGTCTACGATAATCGCTTTTACTCTTGATGCAATGTCTGACATAATCTTTAATTTTAGAATTTAATTTGTTGGCAAAAATAAAAAACTTTATTTTAAAACAACTATTTAGTTAATAAATGTGTTACTAATTTATAAAATTAATTTCAAGAAAGGTCTTTCAATACTATTTATTTTGATTTTTTATTCCGTTTTTTGCATTCTCAAAATAAATTTGATTATGAAAAAAATTATCGTTTTTGCCTCAGGTTCAGGAAGTAACGCAGAAAATATTATTACTCACTTTAAAAAAACCGAAATCGCAAGAGTTGTTTCTGTCTTTACAAATAATGCAAATGCAAAAGTTATTGAAAGGGCAAAAAATCATCAAATCCCTGTTGAAATCTTCGCAAAAAACGAACTTTTAGAACAAAATATCTTACAAAAGATACAGGAAATCGACCCGGATTTAATTGTTCTGGCTGGTTTCTTACTGAAATTCCCTGAAAACATAATTGAAAAGTATCCTCATAAAATAATCAATATACATCCGGCACTTTTACCTAATTACGGAGGCAAAGGAATGTACGGAATGCACATACACAGGGCTATTGTAAATAATAAGGAAAAAGAAACCGGAATTTCGATTCATTATGTAAACGAACATTACGATGAAGGTGCTATTATCTTTCAGGCCAATGTTGCTTTAACCGATACGGATACGCCTGAAACTGTTGCTGAAAAGATTCATGAATTAGAACAAAAACATTTTCCGGAAATTATCCAGACATTATTAGAACAATAAATTATTTAGATCTAAGAAATCTAAAAATTCCTAAACTCTAAGAGATCTAAAAAATGAGTCACGAAGTACATATATATACAGATGGTGCCGCAAAGGGAAATCCCGGTAATGGCGGCTACGGCGTCGTGATGGAATTGGTCGGGACACCACATAAAAAAGAATTTTACGAAGGCTTTCGCCTTACTACAAACAACAGGATGGAACTTCTGGCTGTAATTGTTGGTTTAGAAAAACTCAAAAAACCAAACATGAAAGTCCTTGTAATTTCGGATTCTAAATATGTTGTGGATTCTGTTGAAAAAAAATGGGTTTTAGGCTGGGAGAAAAAAGGTTTTGCCGGAAGAAAAAATGCAGATCTCTGGAAACGATTTTTAATTGTGTACCGTAAACATCAGGTCGATTTTAAATGGATCAAAGGCCATAATAACCATCCGCAAAACGAACGCTGTGATCAACTGGCTGTTATGGCATCCATGCAGCCTAAACTTTCTGTAGATTCCTTTTATGAAACTACCGATTCTAAACTAATATAAATAAAAAACGTATCGAAAATCATCCCGATACGTTTTTACACTAACTTAAAATCCTTACTGCTCTTTATCTAAATCCTTGGCAGTTCCAAACCCAACTAATAAACCAACTCCGGACATTATAAAAATAATCGAAGGATAAACAGCATCATCTTCTAAAGAGGTATAAGTTGTAATCAATAAGGCAATAAATATTCCGAGACCGCCTCCTATTAATAAGAAAGCCAGATTTACTACAAATATTTTCCATGTCGGGACACCTTTCGCTTTTCCCTCTAAAAAAATACTGGCATCCACACCTTTTTCAATAAGTGCCAAACGTTCCCTGTTTCGTGTAGAATATATAAGGTATACGATTCCGAAAATCATCAGGAAAAAAGTGATTGGGATTAAAATTTCTGCATTCATAATTTTATATTTTTAATTGATTGATATTCCATTAGGACGATTCTTTTCAAATTTAGGTTACAACTTTTTTCAGAAAAATGAATTTTTCAAATTTAAAATTCCAAAACTAACTGATAATCAATTAATTTTGATTTTAAATTAGTTTACCCAAAAGCTTTGACAAAGTTTTTACTCTACTTTGCTATATATAAATATTGAGATTTGGATTTTTTTAGATTGGAATTCAATATTTGAAAGTTTCTAAAGAATTGGAATTTGGAATTTAAAAATTTGGAATTTTCTGTAACCTAAATTGATACTCTGTCGTCCTATATAATATGAGTGCAATTCCGGATCAACATTATATCGATAAAATTCTGCAGGGCGAGACCAATTCTTTTGCCGTGCTCGTCGATCGTTATAAAGATATGATTTTTACGCTGGGCCTGAAAATGGTTAAAAACAGAGAAGAAGCAGAAGAAGTTGCGCAGGATACTTTCATTAAAATATATAATTCTTTGAGCAAATTTAAAGGCGATTCAAAATTTTCGACCTGGATTTATAAAATTGCTTACAATACGTGTTTAGACCGTTTAAAGAAAAACGAAAAAGAAGAAAACAATATTTCAATTGATGATTTTTCATCTCATCTGATTAAAACTATGGACAATGCTTTGAGTGCTTTAGAAGACAAGGAACGAAAGCAGACTATCCAAAATTGTTTAAATTTGTTACCGGGTGAAGAAAATTTCCTGCTGACCTTATTTTATTTTGAAGATCAGAGTTTAGAAGAAATTGGAAAAATCATGAATATTAATGCTAATAATGTTAAGGTAAAATTATTTAGAAGCCGACAGAAATTAGCCGTAATTTTGAGACAGCAGTTAGAGCCAGAAACAATACAATGTTATGAGAGGGAATAATAAAGATATCGAACAACTTATTGAAAAAATGATGGCTGAAGAAAAACTGCAGTCACCATCAATAGATTTTACTTCTAAAATAATGGCGGAAGTTCTAACTTTGGAAGAGAAAAAATACAAAGCATACAAACCATTGATTTCAAAACCGGTATGGATTTCCATTGGAATTGCTTTAGCCTGCTTAGTGCTTTATATTTCTCTTTTTTCAGTTTCAGAAAGCAGTTTTAAAATTGACGAAGTTGGAAAATTATATTCTGATAAGATTTCAACAGCATTTTCAGGAATTCATTTTTCTAAAAACATTTTGTATGCTATTTTGATTGTTCCTTTTATGATTTTGGTTCAGGTTGGGATTTTGAAGAATTATTTTGATAAGAAGTATCAGGTGTAAATTATTTAAAAGCATCTTTTCTTTTTCTAATATAATCTTTCCCCAGATAACAATCTGTGCTTATGTCATATCTATTTTTATAGAGCAAATAAGTTATTGTGAGATATTCTTCTGATTTTATAATTGATTTATTAAGCTCCATAACTCCTTTTCTGCGAGATGATTTAGAATAGTTCTTTAAAAAAGCATTAAATCCTAAAGATGAATATTCTTTTTTGATTTTTGAATTTAATTTAAATCGTCTGGGATAATTTGGGTGTTTAAACATTTTTTTTTCTACAACAAACCCATTATTCAAAACAGCATTTAAAAATTCTTTAAAAGATTTAAACTTTGTAGAATAATCTTTTTTGTAAAAGAAAAACAATTCATTTTCATTTAGTACAACAACTTCATCATTATTTGTCAAAAGATATACATCTGAAAATGATATTGGAGGTGGTGGTAATGCTTCCCTATTATTTTTTAACTCTCCTCGTTCTGATAACATTTCAATCATTTCTTCAGAAAAAGCAGGCTCTTTTTTTTCGCAGGAAAACAAAAAGTAAAACAGCAATAAAAGTAAAACATTCTTCATAGTTAATTCATATATAAACAAATCTAACTAAAAACATTTACAAAATATTAGTTGCTTATTAAATTCAGAAAACCTATTATAAGCTTCCCGGAAAAACAATTTTAATCAATTCATTTACAACATTTTTACTTCGAAATCGTTGTCATTTTTTTATGAAAATTTTGAGATTGCAAACCGTTGCAATATTGTAACTTATGAAGTATCTTTGCACCTTAATTCGAAATTCATAAAATGAATAAATTATTGATTGTTGGAACGGTTGCTTTCGACGCGATTGAAACTCCTTTCGGAAAAACAGATAAAATATTAGGTGGTGCTGCAACATACATTGGTTTATCAGCATCCTTTTTTAACCTGCAATCGGCCATAGTTTCTGTAGTTGGCGACGATTTTCCTCAAAAACATTTAGATTTACTGACTTCAAAAAATATTGATATCTCAGGTATCGAAATTGTAAAAGGAGGAAAAACCTTTTTCTGGAGCGGTTTATACCACAACGATCTGAATTCAAGAGACACTTTAGTAACTGAGTTAAATGTTTTAGCTGATTTTCAGCCAAAAGTTCCTCAAAACTTTAAAGATGCTGATGTGGTAATGTTAGGAAACTTACATCCGTTAGTACAAAGCAGTGTTTTGGATCAAATGGAGAAAAAACCAAAATTAGTGGTTTTAGACACCATGAACTTCTGGATGGACTGCGCTCTTCCTGAATTACTGGACGTTATCAAACGTGTAGATGTTATCACAATCAATGACGAAGAAGCAAGACAGCTTTCCGGTGAATATTCTTTAGTAAAAGCAGCTGCGAAAATACAGGAAATGGGGCCAAAATACGTGGTGATCAAAAAAGGAGAACACGGCGCGCTTTTATTCCACAACAGAGAAGTATTTTTTGCTCCGGCTTTACCGTTAGAAGAAGTTTTTGATCCAACAGGAGCGGGAGATACTTTCGCAGGCGGATTTTCAGGATTTATTGCGCAAAGCGAAAACATTTCATTTGGAAACATGAAAAATGCAATTATTTACGGTTCAAATTTAGCTTCGTTCTGCGTAGAGAAATTTGGAACTGAGAGGATGGAAACATTAAGCAAAACCGAAGTAGCGATTCGATTACAGCAATTTAAGTCGTTGACTCAGTTTGACATAGAAATATAATGCCTAAGAGCCTCGATAAAACGGGGCTTTTTTATTACGTTAATACACACAACTTACAACAACACAAATACAAAACACAATGAGCGACGCTTTAAAACACGAATGTGGTATAGCCTTAGTCAGACTTCTTAAACCGCTTGAATATTACAAAGAAAAATACGGAACTGCTTTTTACGGAATTCAGAAGATGTATTTAATGATGGAAAAACAGCATAACCGTGGTCAGGATGGTGCAGGTTTTGCCAGTATCAAACTGGATGTAGAACCAGGCGAAAGATATATCAGCAGGGTTCGTTCAAACCATTCGCAGCCAATTCAGGATGTTTTTAAGCAAATCAATGAGCGTATCAGTGAGGAACTAAAAGCAAATCCTGATCTGGGCGACAATATCAAAGAACTAAAAACCAGTATTCCTTATGTTGGAGAATTATTTTTAGGACACGTTCGATACGGAACTTTCGGAAAAAACAGCATCGAAAGCGTTCACCCATTTTTACGTCAGAGCAACTGGATGCATCGTAATCTGATTTTGGCAGGAAACTTTAATATGACGAATGTTAAAGAACTTTTTCAAAATTTGGTAGAACTTGGCCAACATCCAAAAGAAATGGCAGACACCGTTACTGTAATGGAAAAAATTGGTCACTTTTTAGATAAAGAAGTAATGCAGCTGTATCAGGATTGTAAAGCAGAAGGATACTCCAAAAGAGAAGCTTCGCCAGTTATTGCAGAACGTTTAGATCTTGCCAAAATATTAACCCGTTCTGCAAAGAATTTAGACGGTGGTTATGCTATGGCAGGTTTATTAGGCCACGGAGATGCATTTGTTTTTAGAGACCCCGCAGGTATTCGTCCGGCATATTTCTATCAGGATGATGAAGTTGTTGTTGTAGCTTCAGAAAGACCTGTTATCCAGACTGTATTTAATGTTCCTTTTGAAAGCGTTAAAGAAATTGAACCAGGAAATGCATTAATTATAAAGAAAAGCGGAAAGGTTACCATGAATCAGATCCTGGAGCCAACCGTTAAAAAAGCCTGTTCATTTGAAAGAATCTATTTCTCAAGAGGAAGTGATGCTGAAATTTATCAGGAACGTAAAAATTTAGGAAAATTAATTTTACCTGCTGTTCTTGAATCCATTGACAGCGATACAGATAACACCGTTTTCTCTTATATCCCGAACACGGCAGAAACCTCTTTTTACGGTTTAGTCGAAGCCGCTCAGGACTTCTTAAATCAGAGAAAGAACAATTATATATTAGAAAACCGTAATACGTTGACTGCTGAAACACTTCAGGAACTTTTATCAGTAAAAATCCGTACTGAGAAAGTTGCTATTAAGGATGCTAAACTCAGAACCTTTATTACAGAAGACAGCAGCCGTGACGATTTAGTAGCTCACGTTTATGATGTTACATACGGAGTAATTAAGCCGGAAGATAATCTGGTAATTATTGACGATAGTATTGTTCGTGGTACTACACTGAAAATGAGTATCATAAAAATGATGGATCGTTTAAAACCAAAACGTATCGTTATTGTTTCTTCGGCACCTCAAATTCGTTACCCGGATTGTTATGGAATTGATATGGCAAAACTAGAAGGTCTTGTTGCTTTCAGAGCTGCTTTAGATTTACTGAAAGAAAGAAATTTATATCATATCGTTGACGAGGTATATGCAAAATGCAAAGCTCAGGAAAATTATGCAGATACTGATGTTGTAAATTACGTAACTGCAATTTATGACCAATTTACACCTGAAGAAATTTCAGACAGAATTGCTGAGATGCTAAGCTCACCTGAAATCAATGCTGAAGTAAAAATTATCTTCCAAAAAGTAGAAGATTTACATATTGCATGTCCGAAAAATCTTGGCGACTGGTATTTCACCGGAGACTATCCAACACCAGGTGGAAATCGTGTTGTAAACAGAGCTTTTATTAACTTTTATGAAGGAAAAAACGCAAGAGCATACTAAAAAAAAAGTTAAAAAATGCATTTCATCGGATTTTTTTGCATTTCATCCTATATTTTTGGGAAAAATGCAATGCTAATATATCTTTGGAGAACCATAACATTAGTAGGTTAAGTTTATGGTAGATTTGGGGCAAAAAAGGTGGGAGAAATCTCACCTTTTTTATTGGAGTAAACTTAATTTCTAAAAACCAAATCCGTTAATCGGATATTATTGCATTTAATCAGAAATATTTGAAATAAATAATCCAGCATCGTACATTTAACCCACCATAAAATTAAGTAGGTTAAGTATATGGTAAATTTGGGGCAAAAAAGGCGGAAGAAATTCCGCCTTTTTTATTGTAAGAATATAAAATTGTAAAGATACTTTTAGCTAAGTCAGATTTTTTTATTGAATCAATCAAAAAATTATTTGGCATAGCAATTTATTCACAAAATGATAAAACAAAAAATCCGATTAATTCATAAGAACTAATCGGATTTTTATATTTTAGAAGAATCTTATTTTTCTAAAGCAAATCTTCTAGCAACTTCTGTCCAGTTAATTACACTGAAGAAAGCTTCAATATAATCCGGTCTTCTGTTTTGGTAGTTTAAGTAGTAAGCATGCTCCCAAACATCCATTCCTAAGATTGGGGTTCCACCGTTACCAGCAACTTCTGGCATTAATGGATTATCCTGATTTGGAGTACCCACAACTTCTAATTTTCCACCTTTTTGAACTGTCAACCAAGCCCATCCTGAACCAAATTGTGTTGCTCCTGCTTTAGCAAATTTTGCCTTAAATTCTTCGAAAGTTCCAAAAGAAGCTTCGATTGCAGCTAACAAATCACCTGTTGGCAATCCTCCACCGTTTGGAGACATTACAGTCCAGAATAAATTGTGGTTATAGAAACCTCCGCCATTGTTACGAACTGCAGCGTTTGACTTATCTAAATTAATTAAGATATTTTCGATTGTTTTTCCTTCTAAATCTGTTCCTGCAATGGCAGCATTTAGGTTTGTTGTATACGCATTATGATGTTTTGTATGGTGGATTTCCATTGTACGCGCATCAATATGCGGTTCTAATGCGTCATAAGCATAAGGTAATTGTGGTAATTCAAAAGCCATGATATATGATTTTATGATTTATAATAATTTATCCAAATTTAGACATTTAACTTTGGAATAGAAAATACTATTTCGTTATAATTGAATTTAGTTATTTGATAATTGTTGTTTTTACACTAAAATTACTGTAAATCTTTACTTTCCGTTAAAAGTTGTCATGGTATTTTCTAATCCTGCAGTTCCGAAAGATTTAATAATTTCTGAAGCGGCTTCTAACCTTTCCGGTAATTTTGCTTTTTCTTCTTCATCCCAGTCTCCTAAAACATAATCAACTTGCTGCCCTTTTTTGAACTGATCACTGATACCAAACCTGAAACGGGTATATTGCTGCGTGTTCAGAACCAGATTGATATTTTTAAGTCCGTTATGACCTCCGTCGCTCCCTTTTGGTTTTATTCGGATGGTACCGAAAGACAGATTTAAATCGTCTGTGATTACGAGAATATTTTCCAGCGGAATATTTTCTTTATCCATCCAGTATTTCACAGCTTTCCCACTCAGGTTCATGTAGGTGTTTGGCTTAAGTAGTAAAAAAGTCCTTCCTTTAAACTTATATTCTGCCAACGCACCTAATTTTACAGTTTCAAACGAAAGGCTTTCCTTTCTGGCTAAAAAGTCCAAAACTTTAAATCCAATGTTATGTCTTGTGTTTACGTATTCGGCACCAATATTTCCTAATCCGACGATTAAATATTTTTTACTCACGCTTTTTATATTGTTTTTTTGATGTTCATGAACCTCCGGTTTCATGTAATCTTTTGTGTTCTCTTCTTTTTGTGTTGATGAAAACAGGTTGTTTATCCATTTTATCATGTTTGCAAAAGTAAGGTTAATTAGGGAATTAGGAAATGTGTCAATTAGATAATTTGAAAATTAGATAATTGATTTTTGCATGGCTTATTTAACCAAGAGCCCGAGAAGGTTTTATGCAAAGTTGGCTATAAAAAGGGTTTCCGCAGATTTTTTTAATCCTAAAAATTCTACAAGGTCTTTAAACAAAGAAAAAGATTTCTTTAAATATCAGGGAACTCCGTGTTTTAATCTTATAAAAACTAAATCTCCTGCTAGCCCTGACAGCAGCGATATCCTTTTTCCGGCTTCTTTAGCCGGGAAAAGATTTAGCGAATGGCAGGAACGTCTGGTCATATGAAAAAGAAAGTTTTCTGCTTCTAAAAAAAATTAGATAATTTGGAAATGTGCCAATTAGATAATTGTTTTAAGGGGCTTCGACTTCGCTCAGCCTGACAAAAAAGGTTGAAAGCAAAAAAAAGCACCAACCTTTCGATTGATGCTTTTTGTATAGAGTAAAAAAAATTATTTTTTCTTTCCTTTTGCAGGAGCTTTTGCAGCTTTTGCAGCTTCCTGAGCAGCTTTCATAGCAGCACGAGAAATTCTTACCTGAGCTACAACCGTGTTGTCCGGGTGCATAATTTTGTATTCTGGTTTTCCAACTTTAGTAACATATAATTTGTTACCCATTTCAAGTGGAGTAATATCAGCTTCAACAAAATCAGGAAGATTTGCTGGTAAAGCTTTAACTTTTAATTTACGTTGGTTCAAACGTAAAACACCTCCTGCAAGAACACCTTTAGATGTACCAACGATTTTTACAGGAACTTCCATTGTGATTTCTTTCTCATCAAATAATTGAAAGAAGTCAATGTGTAAAATTTTGTCAGTTACAGGGTGAACCTGAATATCCTGCAAAATTGCATTAAATGATTTTCCTTTTCCAAGCTCAATCACAACTGTGTGCGCATTTGGAGTGTAAACCAAGTTTTTGAAAGCCGCAGCTTCTGCTGAGAAGTGTACTGCCTGATTTCCTCCGTATAACACGCAAGGAACCGCTCCAGCATTACGTAAGGCTTTAGTTGACACTTTGCCCACGCTTTCTCTTTCTGATCCTTTAATTGTAATCGATTTCATTGTAAAAAAATATAGTTATTAAAAAAATATTCAAAATTTTATTGTAGTGAAATTGCTTCGTTACGCAATGACTACATTATAAACTTTCCACTTATGGAATTATTGTGGTGAACCATGTGCATAACTTCGGCAAAAAGAGGTGCACAGCTCACTACTCTGATTTTATTTGATTCTCTCTTTAACGGAATAGAATCGGTTACGATTAATTCTGTTAGTTTCGAGTTTTCAATTTTCTCGTACGCACCACCTGATAATATAGGGTGTGTACAAATTGCTCTTACGCTTAACGCTCCTTTTTCGATCATTAAATCTGCAGCTTTAGCTAAAGTCCCACCTGTATCAATCATGTCATCTACCAGGATTACGTTACGTCCTTTTACTTCACCAATCAATTCCATAGTATCGATAACGTTGGCCGCTTTTCTTTGTTTGTAACAGATTACTACATCTGATTGTAAAAACTTAGAATACGCATATGCTCTTTTTGAACCTCCCATATCCGGAGATGCAATCGTTAAATTCTCAAGACCTAAACTTTCTACATATGGTAAAAAGATCGTAGAAGCAAATAAATGATCTACCGGCTTTTCGAAAAATCCCTGGATTTGATCTGCGTGCAAATCCATTGTCATTACTCTTGTTGCTCCTGCAGCACTTAACAGATTGGCTACTAATTTTGCTCCAATCGGAACTCTTGGCTTGTCTTTTCTATCCTGTCTTGCCCAGCCAAAATAAGGCATTACAGCTGTAATATGTCTTGCCGATGCACGTTTTGCAGCATCAATCATTAACAACAATTCCATCAAATTATCGGCTGTTGGGAAAGTTGAACACACGATAAAAACGCGTAATCCTCTTATTGATTCTTCGTAAGACGGCTGGAATTCTCCATCGCTATACGTTGACATCGTTACTTTTCCTAACGGAATTCCGTACTCTTTTGCAATTTTTTCTGCAAGATAAACACTTTGTGAACAAGCAAAAATTTTAGCTTCTGGTTCTAGGTGCGACATTATAATTTGTTGTTTTATTCCTCGGTTTTCTATAGAGTCCGGCTAAATTTATTTTTTCAGCCAAATCCCTGTATCTGTCTCGGATGTAGTTAGTTGTGCGTGCTTCGTTTTAACGAGGTGCAAATTTAGAAAATTTATTGGACACTGAAAGGAAAATTTCGAGTATTTTTAGTAGAACTTTTAATTTTATTTTTTACATTTGCACCGTGTTAAAGGAATAAGCACATTATCGCTTATTCTATTGCGTTAAAATAGTCAAATTTTGATTGTTTTTTCGTCTGCTAAGCCCGGATGGCGGAATTGGTAGACGCGCTGGTCTCAAACACCTGTGGGAAACCGTGCCGGTTCGACTCCGGCTCCGGGTACATTAACGGAAAAGCTGTCATTTTTGACAGCTTTTTTGTTTTTTAAATACTTCGTAAACCTTTATTTTTCTTAGTAAAAAACACACTTACTTGTTTTATTTGAATGGTTCGACAACTTTCCTTTCGATCAAAAACTTCAAAAGCCATCCCAAACAGATCAAAATCAGCACTTAAACGACTTTAAAAGCACTTCACCGCCAATATAAAAGATAAACAAAACATAATAAATACCTTTATTATATAATTTCAATACAGTCACAACTTATTTTAATTATCATGAAAACTTACGCAATACATCTTATAGTACTTGCAGGTGTTTTTTCACTGAATTGTTTTGGTCAGGTTAGTCAGGTAATTACCAACGTAGACATTCGAAAAGCACCATTAAAGTTTGACGACAAGTCTGATGAAGACCTTGTTATAGAAGCTTACTGTGTCGAAGAGGTAATTAATCTTGCTGCCGGAAAACAAAGAATCACAACATACGAAGTTACAAAACTCGACATGATCAACACCTACGACCTGGGACCAAACAACACCAGGACCGTCACCGCAATATACCGAAAAGCATATGTAAAAGCCACTAACAATATAGCACCTTCGAAAATCACAACCACCGAAACCAAGCAGATCATCCAGCCAGTCATTATTAAGACTACAGTTCCTGAATACAGTAAAGGATCTGTAAGTATAGACGTTTTAAACATCTATGCCAACGTGGTAGACAAAGGATACAAATCTGCAGAGGTGCTTAAAAAAGTCGCCGATAAATATTATTTTGAGAATAATTTTGAAGCTGCTGCCAAATGCTACCTGGAATTATTTAGCATTGAAGAAAACTCAGAACCTGTTTTTTATTTACGATGCGCCAAATCTCTAAAAGCAATCAACCAACCAGAAAAAGCAGAAGAAATGATTAAATTATTTGAAAGTAAAAATACAGCTCTGGCAATGTCTAAAAAATAGAATCGGTTCGAAACAAAAAAAAGACCATCATTTCTGATAGTCTTTTTTGCTCCCCCTCTTGGGCTCGAACCAAGGACCCTCTGATTAACAGTCAGATGCTCTAACCAACTGAGCTAAGGAGGAATCACCTTAAAGGTCAATATATTTGCTAAAAAAAGTTGCTCCCCCTCTTGGGCTCGAACCAAGGACCCTCTGATTAACAGTCAGATGCTCTAACCAACTGAGCTAAGGAGGAAGTTGTTGCTCTTTTTAGCGAGTGCAAATATAATTGAATTTTTAGTTTCTCAAAAATATTTTAACTCTTTTTAAAAAATATTTTTTCTACTTGACAATTGCCTTGTAAATATCGTTTCCGTTGGCAAACAAAAGCAGTGCTATAAGTAGAACGAAACCAACCATTTGGGCGTTTTCAAGAAATTTATCACTCGGTTTTTTACCACTGATTATTTCATACAATAAAAACATCACATGACCTCCATCAAGGGCAGGAATTGGCAATAAATTCATTACTCCAAGCATAATTGACAAAATAGCAGTAATTGACCAGAATACTTCCCAACTCCATGAGCTAGGAAAAATGTTGTAAATCGCTGCAAAACCACCTACCTGTTTATATGCTTTTGTTTCAGGATTAAAGATCATTTTCAACTGTCTTCCATAACCGAATAACTTATCCTTACCTTTTTGAAGTCCAACCGGAATTGATTCTGCAAAACTATATTCTCTGGTAGTAATTTTATAATAACCTAACTTTTCTAATTCTTTTATCTCCAATTCACCAGGCTGTACTCCCAGTTTTCCATCAGCAGAAACTTTCAAAGTTATTGGTGTTTCTTTGAAATCGCGTAAAACGACAGCCTTGATTGTTTTATTCTTATTTTTCTCTAAAATTGCTCTTGCCTCATCAAAATATTTTATTTTTTCGCCATTAAGAGAAAGAAATAAATCTTTTGCTTTTAAATTTTTATTTGGAGACTCTTCGGTAACACTAGCGACAACAAAAGGCATTCTGGCAATAATAAGCGGACTCTTTTCATGTTTTGACAATTGATCAATAACATCAGTAGGAATATTAATAACTTGTTGTTTCCCGTTTCTTTCAATCAGAATTTCTTTTGACATAACAATATTCTCCCCAATATCATTATTCAATTTTTCGATTTTCTGCCCATCGAGGGCAATCAATTTATCTCCGGTTTTAAATCCCAATTTAAGCATTAAAGGATTTTCAATCCAAACACCGTCTTTTAAGTCAGCGTTAGCAATATAAGTATCACCATATGCAAAGGCCATACCTATATATATAATAAAAGCCAGAATAAAATTTACTGTAACCCCCCCCAACATAATAATCAAGCGTTGCCATGCAGGTTTCGAACGAAATTCCCAAGGCTGTGGAGGTAGTGCCATTTGCTCTTTATCCATACTTTCGTCTATCATTCCGGAGATTTTCACATAACCTCCTAGTGGCAGCCATCCGATTCCGTAAACCGTTTCGCCTATTTGCTTTTTAAACAAAGAAAATTTCACATCAAAAAATAAGTAAAATTTTTCGACCCTTGTTTTAAATAATTTAGCAGGAATAAAATGCCCTAATTCGTGAAGAATAATAAGTAAAGATAAACTCAATAGAAATTGAGAGAGTTTGATAACTATATCCATTTTGTATTTTTAGTTCGTAATTTAACGCACAAAAGTAACGTTTTCTATTTTAATTTGAGAGTGCAATATAATACTTAAGGTTTTAAATGTTTGTTAATTAATAAACATTTGAATTTCTACTTTTACGCAGATACAGTAACTTTACTTTTTTAAACGCTATCTCAGTCAATTGGTAGTCAAAATACATTAAAAGTTACATGCTATGGCTTCATTATTATTTTCTCCGCTTACTATAAAAAATATCACTTTAAAAAACAGGATTGTTATTTCGCCAATGTGCCAATATTCTTCAGTTGACGGATTTGCAAACGACTGGCATCTGGTCCATTTGGGAAGCCGTGCCAGCGGAGGTGCCGGATTGATTATTCAGGAAGCTACAGCTGTTTCACCCGAGGGAAGAATTTCTCCTGCTGATCTTGGAATCTGGAAAGAGGAACACGTTGAAAAACTAAAAACAATCAACGAATTTATCGTTTCGCAAAATGCCGTTCCCGGAATTCAATTGGCACATGCAGGCCGAAAAGCAAGCGTTTCTGAACCCTGGCTAGGCAATAAAAAATTAGACGAATCAAATATTGGCTGGACTACTGTTGCGCCAAGTGCCGTTCCTTATCATGAAAATGAAGTCTATCCTCCTATGGAATTAGATAAAAACGGAATCCAAAAAGTGATTTCTGATTTTAAAAATGCTGCAAAAAGAGCCGTTGAAGCCGGCTATCAGGTTGTCGAAATCCACGCTGCACACGGTTATTTATTACACCAGTTTTTATCGCCTTTAACGAATTTAAGATCCGATGAATATGGCGGAAGTTTTGAAAACAGAATCCGTTTTACACTTGAAATTACGGAAGCAGTTCAATCAGAATGGCCTTCGGATTTACCTTTATTTGTTCGGATTTCAGCCACTGACTGGGCAGAAGGCGGTTGGAATCCTGATGAATCTGTCAAACTTTCGAAAATATTAAAAGAAAAAGGAGTAGATTTAATCGATGTTTCATCCGGCGGATTGGTTTCACATCAAAAAATTACGATTGGACCGGGTTATCAAGTTCCTTTTACCGAAAAAGTAAAAAAAGAAGCCAATATTGCGACAGGAGCTGTGGGTTTAATTACCGAAGCCAAACAAGCCGAAGAAATTTTGAATAACGGTCAGGCTGATTTAATTTTATTTGCCAGAGAGTCGTTAAGAAACCCGAACCTGCCTTTGGATTTTGCAAGAGAATTAAACGATGATATTCAATGGCCAAAACAATACGAAAGAGCTAAGCTTTAAATTTAGCAGCATCGAAAACACTAAAATAAAACTAATGCAAAAAATAAAAACAGCACTATTATCATACGGAATGTCGGGAAAAGTTTTTCACGCTCCCTTTTTAGATCTTCACCCCGGTTTTGAATTATTAGGTTCCTGGGAAAGAAGCAAAAAACTCATTCAGGAAGATTATCCAAACGTAAAAAGCTACCCTTCAATTGATGAATTATTAGCCGATGATGTCGATTTGGTGATTGTAAACACACCTGTCGGGACACATTTTGAATATGCTAAAAAAGTGCTTTTGGCAGGAAAACATGCTGTAGTTGAAAAAGCATTTACCACAACCGTTGCCGAAGCTCAGGAACTGGCTCAAATTGCCAAAGAAAAAGGCTTGAAACTGGCTGTTTTTCAAAACAGAAGATGGGACAGCGATTTTAAAACGATTCAAAAAGTAATTAAAGACGGCATTTTAGGAGATTTGGTTGAAGCCGAATTTCATTTTGACAGATACAATCCGGTACTAAGCCCAAAAGCACATAAAGAAACCTCCAATGACGGAGCCGGAATATTAAAAGATTTAGGCCCGCATTTAATTGATCAGGCTGTTTGTCTGTTTGGTTTGCCAAAATCAGTTTTTGGGGATATTCGTTATACCAGAGAAAACTCAGTAGTAGATGACTGGATTGATTTGTTACTGATTTATGAAGATTTCAGAGTACGATTAAAGGCAGGTTTTTTTGTGAGGGAACCCAATCCTTCCTATACCATTCACGGTAAAAAAGGCTCTTTCCTAAAACAGCGTGGCGATGTTCAGGAAGACGAATTAAAAATTGGTAAAAAACCAAACCGTGATTCCTGGGGAACAGAATCAGAAGGCTTTGAAGGGATCTTACATACTGAAATTGACGGAAAACTAATCCGCAAAAAAATCAAAACCCTTCAGGGCAATTATTTTGAATACTTTGATGGTGTTTATGATGCTATTACCAATAATATACCAGAACCGGTTACGGCTCAGGACGGTGTAAAAGTAATGCAGGTTATTGAAGCCGCAATTGCGAGTAATCTGCAGAAAAAAATTATTGATTTGTAATTAAATATCTGTCATGAAAAACAAAAAAGAATTGTTACCGGAAGAAAGTGAGCAGCTGCTTAAAATCCTAAAAAACCGTTTTGAGAAGAACAAAAATCGTCATAAGGAGCCTGATTGGGAAAAACTTCAAATAAAACTGGAATCCAATCCTGAGAAGCTGTGGTCTCTCAATGAAATGGAAAAAACCGGAGGAGAACCGGATGTTGTCTCTTTCGATGAAAAAACAAACGAATACATTTTTTATGACTGTTCTGCAGAAAGCCCTAAAGGAAGAAGAAGTGTTTGTTTTGATTACGAAGCTCAGGAATCAAGAAAGGAGCACAAACCTGAAAATAATGCTATTGACATGGCTGCTGCTATGGGCATTGAACTACTAAATGAAGAACAATACCGGGAATTACTACAGCTTGGTAAATTTGACGAAAAAACGTCGAGCTGGATAAAAACCCCTTCAGAAATTAGAAAACTTGGAGGCGCCCTTTTTGCCGATTTTCGTTATAATACGGTTTTCGTTTACCACAATGGTGCTCAGTCTTATTATGCGGCAAGAGGTTTTCGGGGAGTATTAAGGGTTTAAATTCACAATTTATAAACAATAACGTTGTATATTTAATAAACAATTTATCGTTTTCAATGTTTAAAATAGGAATTCTATACCTTTGTATATACAAATTTAAAATGCATTTCTGTGATAGATTTCAATCCATTAGCTTTATTCCAGACCAAAGGGAAAATTAAAAAAGTTTATCGTGAGGCAAAAGCTTCTTATCTGAACAGAATTCGTTTTGCTGTTGGGATGTTTTATTTTGGTATGGGTTTAAGTTTTGCAACCTGGGCCAGCAGAATACCTGATATTAAAACCGCATTACATCTAAGCGAAGGAGAATTAGGTTCAGTACTTTTTGCGTTACCGGTTGGTCAATTAATCATCATGCCTTTCTCGGGCAAAATGGTTACCAAATTTGGAAGTCACCGCATTTTGATTTTCTCTTTAATTATGTATATTTTCAGTCTGACCAATTTAGGTCTTGCTGCAAGTGCACTTCAGCTTTCCCTGGGATTATTCACTTTTGGCATATTCGGAAATTTAGCCAACATCGCTGTGAATACGCAGGGTGTTTATACAGAAGTACTTTTTAAAAAAAATATTATGTCTTCTTTTCACGGCATGTGGAGTTTTGCAGGATTCACCGGTGCTTTAGTTGGTTTGGGAATGCTCTCACTTCATTTAAGTCCTTATCAGCATTTCTTAATTGTAGGTGCTGTTGTGATAGTAATGATTGTTTTTAATTTTAAATTTTTAGTTAAGGCCAAAGAAAAAATTAAACCCAAAAAAGAAAGCAAAAAATTATTTACCAAACCCGATACTTCTTTATTATGGCTGGGTATAATTGGCTTTTGCAGTATGGCAAGCGAAGGCGTAATGTTTGACTGGAGTGGTATTTATTTTAAAGATATTGTAAAAGCTCCCGGCGCTTTGGTAATTTTAGGGTACACTTCATTTATGATTATGATGGCCAGCGGACGCTTTATCGGAGATGCCATGAATAATAAATTTGGCCGAAAACGCGTGATGCAAATTAGCGGCTGTATGATTTCTCTTGGCCTTTTCACCGCTGTTTTTTTTCCATACATTATCCCCAGCACAATTGCTTTTATGATTGTTGGTCTGGGCGTTTCAACTATCGTACCAACTGTTTACAGCCTTGCAGGTAAAAATCCGACTGTTTCTGCCGGAGAAGCCTTAACCATTGTTTCAAGTGTAAGCTTTCTTGGATTTCTGATGGGACCTCCCATTATTGGATATATTGCAGAAACTTTTGGACTTCAGTTTTCTTTTGCCTTTATCGGAGTATTTGGCGTTTTGATTGCTTTTATGGTTTCTAAAATAAAAGTATCAGAATAAACTAAATCATATAGTAATTTACTAAACAGATGATTTCCAAGATTTGTAATTTTTTTAACAAGAAAAAAGAAATAAAATCTTTTTTTACACTATCTTTGTAATATAATTCACACTTTTAATTTAAAGTCATTATTGTTTGGAAAATCTAATACCACTAATTCTCACATTTTCAAACATATACATTTCCAAACTCAATTTGATTTTTTTGACTGAAATTTTCTGAAATTCAAAAGTTTCAGTCAAAAAAGATTTACACCCTTTTCTTGTAAAAAGAAGAGGGTTTTTTTAATAAATACGGTTTACATGCACAAAAAATCATTCGTTCTTATACTCCTTTTTATTTTTAAAATTGCTTCTGCCCAAAAAGAAACTATTTTTTCAGGGCTGGTTATTGATTCTAAAACGCAGAATCCTTTAGAAAATGCAATCGTTAGTATTCAAAATTCTGCTTTGATGCACCTGACCCAAAAAGATGGGACTTTTGAATTGCATTCTGCTTTGTCCGGTGAGCAATTACTTTTAATACACAGTCAGGGCTACAAAGATTTACTCCTGAAAGTAAATTCTAATTTTGGTCAAAAAGTAAATCTCGGCATCTTATTATTAGAAGAAGACCAAATCGAAAATCTCCAGACTACTATTATTTCACTTTTAGAAAGTGATTTAAATGAAGACAACAGCTTATCAGAGACGACTTCAAGCCTTTTACAATCTTCGAGAGATGCTTTTTTACAGGCCGCAGCTTTCAATTGGGGGCAAGCCAGATTTAGTGTCCGCGGATTAGACAGTGAAAACGCAACCATGATGCTGAACGGTATGAAAATGAATAAAATTTATGACGACAGACCACAATGGAATAATTGGGGAGGACTGAATGATGTGCTCAGAAATCAGGAGTTTACAATAGGTCCCGCTCCTTCTGATTATACTTTCGGAGGAATTTTGGGAACCCAGCAAATTTTTACACAGGCATCTGCTTACAGAAAAGGAAGCCGAATATCTTTCTCGGGAAGCAATACCAATTACAACTGGAGAACAATGATTACTTATGCTTCCGGAATGAAAGCATCAGGCTGGGCTTATGTTTTTTCGGTTGGAAAACGCTGGGCAGACGAAGGTTATTTTGAAGGAACAAATTATGATGCAAACTCTTTTTTTATAAGTGTCGAAAAAAAATTAAACTCAAAACATTCCTTAAACTTTACCGGATTTTACACCCCAAATTCCCGAGGAAAAAATTCTCCGAATACAAATGAAGTAACAGAACTGAAATCGGAGAAATACAATTCGTATTGGGGATATCAAAACGGTGAAAAACGAAATGCAAGAGTAAAAAATGTAGATGAGCCGTTGGTGATGTTCAATCACTATTTTAAAATTAATGACCGTACTAACCTCACATCAGCAATTATGTATCAGTTTGGAAAAATCGGTAATAGCAATATTGATTTTCAAGATTCAGACAGTCCTGACCCGACTTATTACAGAAAGTTGCCGAGTTATTTCAGTTCGCTTTATGCGGCTGACGATGGAGAATTTTCAGGAGAATTTACTCCTGACTATGAAAATGCAGCAATAAGCAAAACATTTTTTTTACAAAATTCGCAAATGAATTGGGATTCAATGTACAGAGCCAACCAAAGACCTGTAACTAATTCTGAGGGAATCATTACAGGGTACGAACCTTCAAAAAGTCACTTTGTGCTGTATGAAGACAGAACCGATGATAAAACTTTGGCTTTGAATTCAAATTTTAACACGCAGCTTTCAGAAAATATTTTTTTTAGCGGAGGCATCCTTTTTAAAAATCTAAAATCACATAATTTTCAGCATCTTCTGGATTTATTGGGTGGTGAATACTTTAAAGATATTGATTCATTTTACAAAGGAAATCAGTCTCAATCTGATTTGAGAAATCCGGATCGGCAGGTTAAAGCTGGCGATACTTATGGCTACAATTTTAACTTTTATGCCACAACAGCTGAAGCTTTTACACAATTCAGGTTTGTATATAGAAAAGTTGATTTTTACCTGGGGAATTCTTTTTCTACTTCAAAATACCAGAGAGAAGGTTTATATCAAAACGGCATTTATCCTATCAATTCATTCGGCAAAAGCCAAAAAATAAATTTTGAAAATTTCGGATTTAAAGGCGGATTAACTTATAAAATTTCGGGAAAGCAATGGTTGTTTTTTAATGGAATGCATCTTACCAAAGCACCTTCCCTCCGAAATACTTTTTCTAATTCAAGGCTAAACAATTCAATTGTAAACGGAATCGAAAATGAAACTCTAAGCAATGCTGATTTCAATTATGTTTATCATTCCCCAAAACTTAAGATGCGTATTTCCGGTTATTATGCATTGATAAAAAACGTCACAAAAACATCTTTTTTTTATGCCGAAGGGATTTTTGACGATGGAGCCGGCTACGACAATACGGATGCCTTTGTCAGTCAGACCCTGACTAATTTAGATAAAAAAAATATTGGTGCTGAGTTAAGTCTGGAATATCAGGTTTCATCCACTCTCAAAAGTATTTTCTCCGCCGCTTACGGAAGCTATACTTATAACAGCAACCCAAATGTTGTGATTACCAATGATGCGAATGCAGCTATCACTGATACAGAAACAACTTTTGATTTTGGAGAATCATTGCTCAAAAATTACAAGCAATCCGGAATACCACAGCAGGCATTTTCATTCGGAATAGAGTATCATGATCCTAAATTCTGGTGGGTTTCTGCGAATATTAATTATATCACAGACCGCTATATCGATGTTTCTCCAATTACAAGAACCTCCCGGTTTTATATCAATCCGGCCAGCGGTTTCAATTTTCCGGAAGCTTCAGAAGAACGGGCCAAAATGCTGCTTGAACAGGAAAAATTAAACCCGGTATCGCTCTTAAATATGACCGGCGGAAAATCCTGGCGAATTTATAAGACAACAATCGGACTTTTTGCCAGTATCAATAATGTACTTGATTTTAAGTATAAAACCGGCGGATTTGAACAGGCCAGAAATTCAAATTTCAGGGAAATGAATCAGGATGTTTCCAGCGGAACCCCTTCTTTTGGACCGAAGTATTTTTACGGATATGGAAGAACTTATTTTGTAAACCTCACAATCACTTTATAATTTAAAAAACTTTTTTAAATGAAAAACAACTATAAAAAACTCATCTCAATATTATTTCTATTTCTTTTTTGCAATTGCAATGAAGATGTTGCTATTCCAAAATTAGAATGCACACAGCCAGATTTAAAAGTAAACAGAACCGTTGAAGATGTGTTAAAAACGGCAACAATTACCGCAACAAAATATGTTTACGATGATGTGATTGAAGCATACGTAGTTTCAAGCGACGAAAATGGAAACTTTTTTAAAATCCTGTATCTTCAGACTTTGGCGACAGAAACTAAACCAGCAGTAGGCTTCAGTGTTGCTGTGGATGCAACAAATACTTACATTGATTACCGTGTCGGAAATAAAGTGTACATCAAATTAAAAGATCAGTTTACCGATTTATTTTATGGCGGAATGCGGATTGGAAGTTTGTACGAAGGCAATTCAGGTGCTGCATCAGTGGGACGAATTTCCCAAAATGATTATAAGAATATACTAAATGCTTCGTGCACAATTCTTGATGAAGATAAATTAGTAAATTCCATTAGTATTGAAGAGGCTTTGGTCGACAGTAAACTAAACACACTTATAGAATTATCAGATGTGCAGTTTTTGGAAGCCGCTATTGGCCGTCATTATTTTGAAGAAGCTAATAACGTTGGAGGCTCTACCAATTGGGGTTTAAGAGACAAATCCGGAAATCAGATTATTTTCCGTACCAGTAGTTTTGCCGATTTTTCTACCCATTTAGTTCCGGGGGGAAGCGGAAAAGTACGTGGAATTTTAACCAAATATGGCTCCGATTATCAGTTAATGGTTCGTTCAGAAAAAGATGTTGTAATGGATAGAAAAAGTAATGTCCCTTTTTTTACAGAAGATTTTCAAACGGTCACAAACAATATCAATTTTGCATTACCAGGTTGGAGCAATATCGTAGAAAAAGCGTCAAAATTATGGCGGACTATGGTTTCTGCCGGAAACGGTTATGCAGAGTTTAACACTACAAGCACCACAGCCGCGCAAAATATTGCCTGGCTGGTTACTCCAAAAATTAATTTAACTGACTATAAAAACACAGTATTGTCTTTCAGGAGTGCACAACACGATTTAAAAGTTGATTCGCCTTTGAACACTTTAGAAGTTTATATCTCAACTAATTTTGACGGATCAAACGTAACCAAAGCCAACTGGATAAAATTAAATGCAAAAGTAGCATCACTTTCTACACCTATTCGTCAGTTTATTAGTTCGGGAGGGATTGATTTATCAGCTTATTCCGGAAATATCAATATTGCATTTAAATACATCGGATCAGGAAAAGACAAAACGCTTAATGGTGCATTTATGGTTGATGATGTGAAATTGTTTGGAGAAAAATAAGTTTACAAAAAACAATATAAACCTATGATTTACAGTAATTAATTGTAATAAAAATCTAATTAGTATGTTTTTAAGTTTTTTGATTGTTAAAATTTAATAGAATTTTGTATTTTGGTCATCCCAAATTAAAACTTCTTATGAAAAAAATCTACTTGCTTACCATTCTTGCAATGGTTTCTACCGGTTTGCTGCACAGTCAGGACGCTCCTGTGAAACTTAAACAAATTAACATCGTAAAAACAAATTATCAAAATTCTAAAGACGGTGAAATTGTAAACAAAACAGTTGTTTTTAAAGATGGAAAAATAGAGACCATCACTACCTCAGATGTGATTCAGAAATTCTTTTATAACAAAAATGGATTACTGGATATGACCGTGAAAGATAAAATTGGAAGCGACTGGAAAGAAGTTGTCAATTACTATTACAACGCAGATAATAATATTATCAAATTTGTAAATAAGTATCATGAAGGTAATGATTACATCACCAAAACGGTAACTTTTAATTATGACGGAGCGAGAATAAAAGCTATCACAAAGAAAAGTACCAACCATCAGAATGTTCTTGAAGACATCGAATATATTGTTGAAAACGGTATTATTGTCAGACGCACTTCACGCGACAGAAACAAAGCTATTATTGGTAAAATTGAATATGTGTATGTGAATGATAACGTATCCAAACACAAAGGTCTGGTGGGAGATAAAATATCTAAAACATATACTTTTGATGATAAAAAATCTGTAGATCAGTTAATCGTTCAGAACTTATTTGGTGATAATTACAAAGTCATTGTACCCATGATTTCGTACCATGAAAATGAGTTCAGCTTCGAAGCCATATCTTATAATAACGAAGTTAACTTTAGCCCTACTTCAACAGCTTTAGTTGCTGTAAGCAGGAAGTACAAATACAACAAACTGAATTTCCCGATATCCTGTTCTCAAATTGAGGAAAACGGAATTGTAAAAACGGAGAAAACTTTTATTTACGAATAAAAACCCTATTTTCTGATATACTTTAAAACCATTTAGAAAAAGTAAATTTCTAAATGGTTTTTATTTTTTACACACTATAACAATTTCTTAAATAGAACTTAAAAACTAAATTCTATAAGTATTCTATTTACAAATCATTAAATTTGCAGCTTATTCAAAGCTATGTTAGAAAAAGAAGTAATAAATTTTGAAAGAACAGCCATTGTTGGTATTGTGACTCAAAATCAAAGCGAAGAGAAACTACAGGAATATCTGGACGAATTAGAGTTTTTAACTTTTACCGCCGGCGGAGAAGTAATTAAACGTTTTTCGCAAAAAATGGAACGTCCAAACCCGAAAACTTTTGTGGGTACCGGAAAAATTGATGAAATCAATCTTTTTGTAAAAGAAAACGCCATATCGACTGTCATTTTTGATGATGAATTAACGCCTTCACAGCAAAAAAATATTTCACGAATTATTGACTGCAAAATCCTTGACAGAACCAATTTGATTCTGGATATTTTTGCGCAAAGAGCCGAAACTTCCTATGCAAGAACTCAGGTAGAGCTGGCACAATGCCAATATTTACTGCCAAGACTTTCAGGTTTATGGACACACCTTGAGCGTCAAAAAGGAGGTATCGGGATGCGTGGTCCGGGAGAGACAGAGATTGAAACGGACAGACGTATCGTTCGCGACCGTATTTCGTTACTAAAAGACAAAATCAAAACAATTGATAAACAAATGAGCATCCAGCGCAGCAATCGCGGTGCAATGGTACGTGTTGCCTTAGTTGGTTATACGAATGTGGGAAAATCGACTTTGATGAATGCGATTGGAAAAAGTGATGTTTTTGTTGAAAATAAATTATTTGCAACTTTAGATACAACAGTTAGAAAAGTGGTGATTAAAAATCTGCCTTTCCTGCTTTCAGATACCGTAGGTTTTATTCGGAAACTGCCAACACAACTGGTAGATTCTTTTAAAAGCACACTTGATGAAGTTCGCGAAGCCGATTTATTGTTGCATGTTGTAGATATTTCGCATCCGGATTTTGAAGATCATATTGAATCTGTAAATCAGACCTTGCTGGAAATCAAAAGTAATGACAAACCAACGATTATGGTTTTTAATAAAATTGATGCTTACAAACATCTGACGATAGATGAAGATGATTTGATTACAGAAAAAACCAGAAAACATTACACGCTTGAGGAATGGAAACAAACCTGGATGAGTAATGTTGGTGAGGATAAAGCGTTATTTATTTCGGCAACTCAAAAGGAGAATTTTGAGGAGTTTAGAGAAATAGTGTACGAAGCAGTCCGCCAGATTCATATTACCAGATTTCCTTATAATAAATTTCTGTATCCGGATTATAAAGATGCTATTGAGAAAGAAGAGGAATAAAAATCTTCTGAAATTTGTATATAAAACTAATCCCTTTTTAAAATAATCAAAAGGGATTTTTTTGTGGCTATCAAAAATTAAAACGTCTTATATTCAACACCATTTTTATCTGCGTAAGGCAATAAAAGCTTCATAACGCTTTCATATTTTTTATCCAGCAAAACACCTTTGGTATCGTCGAGTTTTCTGCTTGCAGTATCTATTTCTTCGTCGCTCTTTCCTTCATCAATCATTTTAGCGATTATTGTAAAATCTGTTTTTTGAATATCATCAGCATATTGAAATAAATCTAAGGCGGCAGTGACGATAGGTTTGGCTTCTTCCTCAACCTTTAATTTTTTGATTTTTTTTATATCTTCCTTGAATGTATTTCCGTACCAGTATTTTACAGACTCCACGCACGTGCTCGGACGCATCGATTTATTATCCGCTGTTGGAACCTGCAAGTTTCCGTTTGCCTTATGTTGACGCAGTTCTTTGAATACCTGTTCAAAACTTCTGGGAATTTTATTCGCATTCAGACCAATCACCTGAAAGACCTGATCCGGACTGTCATTGAGCAGATTACACGAAGAGAAAATTGTCAACAAAAATAAAAGTGAAATAATTTTAAGTTTCATAGTATTACAGATTAGGATTTGTAACTGAATTCAATAATTTGTCAATTTTTGCCAAAACAAAATGTTCATAAGCTTCCTGATTTGATTCGCTTTTTTTGCCGGAACTAAAGCTTTCACTGATAATGTAACTTTTTATAAACTGACTCTTTTTTGCTCCCACTGCATAATACCAGCTTCCCATTTCAGAGTGTACAAAAATTACAATTTGTTCGAGTTTCAATATTTTTCTTTTAGCCCGCAATGGACTGCTCCTGAAAACTGCATTTTCTTTGGCATCAAAAGTATAACGTATTTTACTTCCTATTTGTATGTCATATACACTATGCAGGACAAAATAACCCATTACGATATAAATTGCCCATCGCATTGCTTCATCGAGACGATGATCAAAAAATACTAAAATCAAAATACCTGCAACGATACCCGCCAAAAACCATTTAGACATAGCAAGCGATGGTTTTTTGGGACATAAAGAAAAGATATTCAATGTTTCTTCGATATTATATTTTTCCTGAATGTTCATCGGCATTAGTGATTTCCTGAATTTCATTAAGTAAATTTTGCATCGATCTGGCTGTAAATCCCTGCGCTATGCCACTGCACTGCTCTTTTCCGTTCTTCATATAATACAGATTCAGCGAAACATTTATGGTAACGAAATACTGAGTAGTTCTTACTACTTCAAAATTGACAAAATCACTCAGCGGAATCCGGACCGGCGGAATAATCAATGCGTTTTTGATTAGGATTTCTCTTTGACCCATGTCAATTACCACGTGATTTATAAAAACCGAAATCAGGCATAAAACGGTCAAAATTCCAAAAATCCAGATCATCGCTGTGTTTTTGATCAATACACCGGCAAAAGCAAATGCTGCCATTCCGAAAACTACAATAAGACCAAAACCGTATTGTCTTTTCATGACATACTGGTTCCCATTTTTTGTGAATTTTTGTAATGCTTCCATAGTTATTCAACTTTTACTCCATCAATAATCAATGTAGCACAAACTATTGACATATACGAGCTGGTATAATCCGCAGTCAATTGATCGCTTAAGGAATCTATGTTTGCTTTTGTAAATTCTAATTTTCTGGAAGGCATTTTTCCATAAGAATCTATCATTGTAATATGTCCGTCGAGACCATTTTTATTGCTCATAAAAGCTTTTAACAAAGCTACATTCTGCCTCTCAAAATCTATAGAAAAATAATAATTCCTGGTCTGCTCTTTTTTTTCAGTTCCATCAGTAGTTGTAACATTATTTGTTGAAGTTGTAAAAGAAAATGTAGCAGACCGAACCGGAGCAACAATTGTTTTATTGCCATCTTTTACTGTGATTTCGATTTTGACACGTTTATCTTCTGTCTGTTGTCCATAACTTAATCCCGTCAAAAAACAAAAAACAATTAGTATTAATGTAAACTTTTTCTTATTCATAATTTAGGTTCTTTAAAATAATTATTTATAACAAGATTACTATATAGAAAAGCTTATGACAATTCGGAATTGGTAAATGGTATCTTTAGATTTTTATTTGGTTAGGATATGGAGATATCAGTAAAACAAAGGTTTCACAGCAATTCAGGACGCGATTTACACATCGTTTTTTAAGCCTGAAAATGTTTGGTCAGTAATCATACAATTTGTACTTTCCCTCAATAATATCGTTTCTATGCACTACAGTCTTATATTTTTGCCTTTAAAAAACGTCCATTTAAAACGCACTTTTTTCCTTTTGCTTTTTCTGTTCTTAGGAATTTCAGTCCATGCGCAAAAAGCTTCTGCTACAGAGAATCTGGCAGCTTATGGATATTCTAAACGTTTCTCTGATACTGCTTCCTGCAAAAAAATGCAACAGCTGGCACTAGAACAGGCAAAAAAGAAAAACAGTATAGATGACAAAATTATTTGCTATTCGTATCTGGCTTTAACCCAAAGAAGACTACTGCATTTAAAAGATTTTTCGCATTATGCCGACAGCGCTTATTATTTATCAGACAAAACCAATAAGATACGACCGAAGGCTTACGCATTTCTCGCCATGGGAACGCTGAAATCCTATATTGACGAAAAACCACAGGCCATACAATACCTTCTGGCTTCTTATAAGCTTTTTGCACAAGCAGCAGCACATGATCAGTGTTCTAAAATTGCTTCGGATATCTCGTACCTGTTTTCTCCGACATCACCCACTAAAGTCAAAAAATATGCCCAGGAAGCTTTATACCATGCCGCCAAAGCCGGTGATGCCGAAAGTATCCTGCATGCCCGCCTTGCCTTTGGAAGTTATCTAACCGATAATCTGAAAACTGAAAACACCGCTGAATGGCAAAAGGCCGTAAGTTTTTTTAAGGAAACGGTTAATCTTGCTGAAAAACATTCGGGTTCCATAGTAAGTAAAAGCAACATTGGGATTGCGTATATCAATCTCGCCGATCTTTATTCGAAAGGACAGAAACCTATTGATGAAAAATCGTTTTTGAAAAATCTGGAAAAAGCAACCGCTATAGCCAAACAATACAATATCAGAATCATTTACCGAAGTGCCATTGGCCTGCAGGGATTTTATTTTACCGAAAAAGGCGATTATGCCAAAGCTGAACTGCTGTTTATTGAGGGAATAAAATACCAAAAAAGCCTTCCATATACGGATAATTACCTTTTGGCTACTTTTTATAATTCCCTCAAAGATGTTGCGGCGAAACGAAAAGATTTTGAAGCTTATTTTAATTATGATGCAGAATACGTCAAATACAATGAATTAAAATATGATGAATCGGCTCAAAAAGTATTGCAAAATGCCGATGTACGATATGAATCTACTAAAAAGCTGGAACGCATCAAACAACTGGAACTTGAAAACGAGCTGGTACAAAAAAATAAACTTCTAGGCTACGGAATTGCCGGTGTTTTACTGATTGGGCTGGTGTTTATGTTTCGTTCGTATTATTATCGTCAACGTTATTACCAAAACCGAGAAGATTTCCTGAAACAGGAACAGGCCAATACCGAACTTAAAGTACAGCTGATGGAAAAAGAAACGATAGAGAACCTCTCGGCCCGACTTGCAATGGAAAGAAGGTTGCTGCGTTCTCAGATGGATCCGCATTTTATTTTTAATGCTTTAGGAAATATTCAAAGTATGATTCTTCAAAAAGATACACTTCCTGCGGTTTCCTATCTGAATAAATTTGCCAAACTCACGCGTCAGGTTTTAGAACAATCGCGCAAAGAAACCATTTCCCTTGAGGAAGAAATCAGTACTTTGAAAAATTATATCGAGCTCCAGCAACTGCGCCTCAATAATGGTTTTGAATATCTCATTGAATGTGATGAAACAGTAGAAACCGATATTCTTATTCCGCCATTATTGATTCAGCCTTTTATAGAAAATGCAGTTGAACATGGACTGAAACCTCAGGTAAAAGAAATTAAAGGATTGATCACCATTAATTTTACACAGCACACAGATGAAAAAAACCTGATCTGCACAATTAAAGATAACGGAATCGGTCTGGCAGCTTCCCGAACATTAAAACTAAAAGACAATCACGAATCTTTGTCGACCAAAATTACAGATGAAAGGTTAAGCAAAATGCAGAAGGAAAATCCGTATGCCGGTTTTGAAGTCCGTGAGCGCGATCAAGAGGAAGGACCAGGCTGCATCGTTATTTTAAATATTCCAATACTATAATAAAATGTATAAAACTATTATTATTGAAGATGAACAGCGACTCAGGGAGGCTTTATCTATAATGCTCGAAATGACAGCCCCTGATGAAATTCAGGTTGTCGCTTACGCCGAAAGTGTATCCGAAGCTGTGAAACTAATCGACCGCCTTAAACCGGATCTGGTTTTTATGGACATCATGCTGAAAGACGGAACCGGTTTTGATGTGCTGCAGCAGATTACCTTTAATTCGTTTCACCTGATTTTTACAACTGCATATGAACAGCATGCCATCAATGCTTTTAAATACAGCGCCATTGATTATCTTTTGAAACCCATAGATCCTGAAGAACTGAAAACGGCTATAGACCGTATTGCAATTTTACAGGAAAGGGTTCTGGAAAAACAACAGCTGAGCGAATTACAGATCAATCTTTCTAAAACCCCTGACCGAATCATTCTACCAACACAGGAAGCGATGTATGTAGTAAAGCTGGAGCAAATTATAAGATGTGAAACTTCTGGATCTTACACGACTTTTTTCCTTTCGGATGGCAGAAAAATTATGGTTTCAAAACCCTTAAAAAATTATGAAGATCTACTGGAACCACCGGCTTTTTTCAGGATTCATCAGTCGCATTTGATAAACATAAATTGTATTGTGAGTTATTCGCGTGAAGGCATGGTACAGATGAATGATAAATCTTTTGTACCTATTTCAAGAGGAAAAAAAGAACAATTTTTTAAACTGATGAAAGATGAAATTTAGTGCTAAATACACAATACCGGCTTAAAGAAACTAAATACCAACCGGAAACAGCAGAAAACAAAGCCGGGGTTTTGACCTACAGTAGTTACAGCTATTTTTGATGCAGTAAATAACTATAACGATGAACAGAAAAACCCTATCTATCTTAAGCTACGTCACTATTATTGGCTGGATCGTAGCTTTTGTAAAAAGTAAAGATTTAACACCAAAAAGCGATTTGGTAACCTACCATCTGAAACAAGGCTTCGGAATCTTTTTAGTTTCTCTTGCTGTAAACATTATTCTTTCTGTGGTTATTACAACAGTGACTTCATTGTATTTCCTAAGTTATATTGGTTATGCCATTTTTATCTTGTGGATTTTCGGCATCATCAACGCTGCCAACGAACAGAAGAAACCAATTCCGGTGATTGGAAAAATTTTTGAAGATAAATTTGGTTTTATAGACTAATATCAGATTATCTTTTTTAGCTGACGTTTTTATTTTTGGAAGTAGAAAATGATTCTCAACAATCTTGGTTTTCAGGCTAGGAGTGGTTGGGAATCTTTCTTTTTATTGCAAAAACAGTTTTAATTTTTTTATAAGAAGCCGATTTTTCTTAATTAGCCCCGACAGCAGCGGCATCCTTTGCTTGCCTCCTTTATGGCAAGTAAAGATATAGCGAATGGCGGGAGATCATGCTCTTATAAAACCAATTGTACTGCTCCTCATTTTGATTAGAATCCGAAATTAATTCCAAGACCAAAAACTTGTCTGGTTTGGAATCCGCGGAAAGCGTTATCATCATAAATAGCCTGGAATGAAAAGTTTGCCGACAGATATTTGTTTACTTTCATAATGATATTTAGCGAGTAATCCATATCAACATTTTGAGGATCTTCTAAATAATTGGAGTAAAGATTCAATGTATTTTCTGCTGTTACATTGGTCATGATCGCCAGTTTGTAATATACTGAAGCATAAAAACCCAATTCGTATCGCATGCTTTTGCCCTGATCGACACCAAAATAATCACCGTCAACATACCCAATTCCTGAAGTGTAAGCACTATCTACAAAAGTGAATTTTGAGGTTAATGGTGCGAAATTGATTTTTAGATTGGCATCTTTTGTCCAATAGATACCGGGACCGGTTGTAAAATATCCCGGAGACATAAATTTAGTATTTTCTGTCCTGATTTCTTTTCCGTTTGCATCCTGACCGTAGATATAGCCGGTTGTAAACTGTGTTCTGAAATTTACGAAGTAAGAGTAGTACCATTGCCCGAAAGCCCTTTTACCTACTATAGAATTAAACTCGAAGCGGTCGTCTGTCTTTTTTTCAAAGTCTGCATTTTTGGTCTGCAATAAACCATAAGAAGCCAGTAGTTTGTTGTCCCAGGTAAGGTCATCTTTTTTATAATTGAAATCATAGTTGATTCCTAACGTCCCTGAGAAACTGTCTTCGCCTCCTGCAATCCAGTTATTAAAACTCGACTGATTTAATAATAAAGAAAGATTTCCTTTGGTTTTCCAGCCTTCGCCTTCAATAGTATCGTTTATTTTTGTTACCGCTTTTTCGGTATTCTGAATTAATTCTTTTTCGGTATTTTGAGCCTGAACAAATGTAAAGTTCGCTAAAACAAAGAGTAATAAAGCTATCTTTCTCATGGTTGTTTAGTTTAGTATATTAACAAATATAACACTAAAAACGCTAAAGCCCGAGAGTTTATTGGGCAATAAAGGAAGTTATTTCTTAGATTCTTTGTATAAAGGTACCGCAGAACAGGCCTCTCCGTACATTATGCTTCTGGCAAATGGCTGTAAATAGGTTGTTGCCAAAATATAAGCACGCATGGGTACCGGTTTTCTGGAACAGCCTTTTACGATTACGGGTTTACTTTTGTAAACAGAATAATCGATTTTGCTTAAAATTTCTTCATACAAACTGGCATCCAGATCTTCGATCGTTCCATTGACTGTTTTTTTGGCAAATGGAGCCAAATGGACTGAAACTAATATTAATGCCCAAGCCGGAATAATAGCATCAGTACTGCAATGTACGGCAACATACTGATCCTGATATTGTGACCAGTCGTGATTTTTAAGGTGTTCCCTGAAGTCTTTTTCTTTCAATAAAAAACCTTCCAAAAGCCATTGCGAAATGTCAATCTGCACACGCATCCCTTTTGGATAATAATCCTCTAAATCAAAAACTTCTAAGGCGCTATTGGCAACTTTATTGATAATTTCTTCCATAATGAAGTCGTAAAGTCTAATGTCGAAAGTCGTAAAGTCTTACTTTTGACTTTATGACTTTCAACTTTATGACTATTTTTAAAGCATTCCTAATTCTAATTTTGCTTCTTCGCTCATTAAATCTTTGCTCCATGGCGGATCAAAAGTAATCTCAACATCTACATCTTTTACGTTTTCAATTGTTTTTACTTTTTCTTCCACCTCTCTTGGTAAACTTTCGGCAACCGGACAGTTTGGAGATGTTAAAGTCATCAGGATTTTTACTTCGTAATCCGTATTTACCATTACGTCGTAAATCAGTCCTAATTCGTAAATATCTACAGGAATCTCAGGATCGTAAATGCCTTTTAAAACTCTTACAATTGATTCTCCTAATTCGTTTGTGTCTATTTCTTGTTCCATTTTATTTGTTTTTTCCTTTTTCACCATATAAGTTCATTTAAATCATCTTATATTTACTTTATTAGTTAAGACCAGTAAACACAAAGCTTATATGTTCTAATATGAACTTATATGGTTCAAAAAATTTTAATTTTTATTCTTAGCATCAAAAGCCAAAGCGTACATTTTGATGTTTTTTATCATTGAAACCAAACCGTTAGCACGGGTTGCTGATAAATGTTCTTTTAATCCGATTTCGTCTATAAATTCAGTATCAGCTTTTATAATATCTTCTGCTTTTTGGTTCGAGAAAGCGCGAATTAAAATGGCGATAATTCCTTTGGTCAAAATTGCATCACTGTCTGCGGTGAACACGATTTTATCGTCTTTTTGTTCTCCCTGAAGCCATACTTTCGACTGACATCCTTTGATTAAATTATCATCGGTTTTGTATTCTTCATTGATTAACGGAAGACTTTTTCCTAATTCGATGATGTATTCGTAACGCTGCATCCAGTCATCAAACATCGAAAACTCGTCTATTATTTCGTCTTGTATTTCTTTGATTGTCATAATTATTCTTTAACAAAGTCAGTCAGCAAATTGACCAGTTTTTCAATTTCCTTTGGAGGAAAACCATTGTCAAAACCTGGTGTTTCGTAAGTTTTCTGATTTTGGGTTATTTTTAAATTTCCAATTGCGGCACCATCATAAAAACGTTTTTCGGTTGGTGCTTTTAGTGTTGAAATTTTTTCTAAATCTATCTTTTCAAATTCGGTTACAATTTTGTCCCAATTTGCCTTTTCAATTTTCTTTTCTATGGCCTGAACATCTCTTCCATTGGTCACTAAAACCGTTTGATTTTGTACCACTATTTTTTTGAAATAACCTCTCGACATAGCTGAATATTCGATCACTGTCGATGCCATATCAGCTTTTTTCTGGCTTGAACATCCTGTCATCATAAAAATCGTCAGGAATAAAAAAGATACAATTCTCATAAAGTGAAATTTTTAGCTTAACATGATTTTTGCCTTTTTAACAGCTTCAACCATTGCATCAATTTCTTCTTTGGTGTTGTAAAAAGAAAACGAAGCTCTAATGGTTCCCGGGATACAGAAGAAATTCATGATAGGCTGCGCACAGTGATGTCCCGTACGAACTGCAATTCCTAATTTGTCAACGATTGAACCGATATCATACGGATGAATCCCGTCAATATTAAACGAAACGACTGAAGCTTTATTTTTTGCGTTTCCGTAAATTCTTAAACCTTCAATTTCAAGCAATCGCTTTGTGGCGTGTTCCAGTAGTTTTTTTTCCTGTAGCTGAATATTTCCAAAACCAACTTCATTCAGATAATCAACAGCGGTTCCTAATACGATTCCGCCAGCAATATTTGGAGTTCCGGCTTCAAATTTATGAGGCAGGTCGGCATAAGTTGTCTTTTCGAAAGTTACTTCCTTGATCATCTCGCCGCCTCCCTGATACGGAGGAAGTTTGTTCAGCCATTCTTCTTTTCCGTATAAAATTCCGGTTCCGGTTGGTCCACACATTTTATGTCCTGAAAAAGCGTAAAAATCACAATCCAAATCCTGAACATCCGGTTTTAAATGCGGAACAGCCTGAGCGCCGTCAATTAAAACGGCAGCTCCAACGGCATGAGCTTTGGCAATCATTTCCTTTACAGGGTTGATTACGCCCAATGCATTCGAAATATGATTTACCGTAACGATTTTAGTTTTCTCAGATAATAAAGATTCGTATTCGCTTATAATCAGTTCTCCTTCTTCGTTTATCGGAATCACTTTTAAGACAGCCCCTGTTTTTTCACACAACATTTGCCACGGAACAATATTGCTATGGTGTTCCAAAGAAGAAACCAAAATTTCGTCTCCCGGTTTTAAAATAGAAGCAAAACCATTGGCTACTAAATTGATCCCGTGTGTTGTTCCCGAAGTAAAAAGTACCTCATGAGAAAATTTGGCATTAATATGATGTTGCAGTTTTACACGCGAAATCTCATAAGCATCAGTCGCTAACTGACTTAATGTATGAACCCCACGGTGAATATTGGCGTTTATTTCCTGATAATATTTCGCTTCGGCATCAATAACAACCTGTGGTTTTTGCGAGGTTGCACCATTGTCGAAATATATTAATGGTTTTCCGTTTACTTTTTCGGAAAGTATTGGAAAATCAGCTCTTATTTTTTGAATATCCAGCATAATTTATTTAGAAAAATTCTATGTACAAAAGTACTAAAACTAAATTGTTTTATCCGCCAATTCTATAATTTCCTTTTATGGCACTATCAATAGCCGGGATGAAATATTGATTCTGCAAATTTTAATTTGATTTTCTGAATTTCCCGAATTTAAAAGCCTTATTAAGTATTAAATCGTGACCTTAAATTATTTATCTTGCATAAAAAACAGCTGTACCTAAATATGAAAAAAATCCTCAAATTACTTGGTGTTCTTCTTCTTTTAATCCTTTTATATTTCGGATTTACGACTTATCCGAAGCTGGATCTGATTTCAGGCTTTTCAGCCAAAAGCATTGCTTCGGGGCATTTTTTGGATAACCGTTCGAAAGAATTAATCGAAAAAACCGACAATGACATTAATCTTATTGATCTGGCAACGAATACTATTAATGAGGCAGGAAAATTTGCCACTTCGAATGTTTATGGATTGAAAGAACGAAAAGCCATTTATCGTGAAGGCTTAGGAGTTACTTTAATTAACGATGATTTTGATGTTTCGAAACCTTATTTACTTCCTAAAAGAACAAGAACAGAAAATAATTTAGCTTTTCCTTTCGGAAATAAAGAACCCAAAGACACTGTTTTTTCGAATATTGATTATACCCAATTACAAAAAACAATTGACAATGCTTTTGATAAATCGGGTGGGAAATTAAAAAGAACCCGTGCCGTAGTCGTTTTATACAAAAATAAACTAATTGCCGAAAAATACGATACCGGCTTTACTAAAGACAGTCGGATTTTGGGCTGGTCGATGACAAAAAGCATAACCAGTTCGGTTTTTGGAGTTTTGGCAAAACAGGGAAAAATAGACATTTACAAACCTGCTCCGGTAGCAGAATGGCAAAATGATGAACGAAAAAAAATTACCATCAATGATTTATTGCACATGAATTCGGGTCTGGAATGGGAAGAGAATTACAATACGATTTGTGATGCTACGAAAATGCTTTTTCAGGCCGAAGATATGGGCAAAGTACAGTTGGATAAACCGGCTCAGTATAAACCCAACACGCATTGGAATTATTCCTCCGGAACGACCAATTTATTATCCCTGATCCTAAAAAGACAATTTAAAACACAACAGGAATACTTAGATTTCTGGTATAGCGCAGTAATCGATAAAATCGGAATGAGTTCAATGATTGTCGAACAGGATATGAGCGGTACTTTTGTAGGTTCGTCATACGCCTGGGCGACGGCACGCGACTGGTCTAAATTTGGATTATTATATTTAAACAAAGGCAACTGGAACGGTGAGCAGATTCTCGATGAAAGCTGGGTTAAATATACCGCAATACCAACCAACACCTCTGAAGGAAAATACGGAGCGCAATTCTGGCTAAACGCCGGAGGAAAATTTCCGGATGCACCTCGCGACATGTTTTACTGCAACGGTTATCAGGGACAAATGGTGGCGATTATTCCGTCAAAGGATATGGTGATTGTAAGAATGGGACTGAAAGAAGATCCTGCTTTTGATTTTAATGGGTTTTTGAAAGGGATTGTTAATAGTGTCAAAAAGTAATTTAATGTTAAAAGATTTATTAAAATCAATTTTGATTGGAGTTGGAGGTTTGATTGTTATAATCTTATCTTTTTCTTTATTAATTCGAATTATTCCATTTTTTGGAAAATTATTATTGTTCATTGGGTTTGGAATGATTCTGTTTGGATTCTTTTCTTTTCTATTTAATCTTTTCAGGTCAAGAAATTAAAAAAATAAAAGCCCAACAAGTTTTTAAAAAAACTGTCGGGCTTTATTCTATAATAATTGAAAATTATTTCTTAGCCACAAACCTCGGATCAGATTCCATAACGGTTCCGCAATTATCGCAGGTTCTTAACTCTTCTGAATTGTAGAAATGCTCAAAATGCGGCAGAAAATCTTTTTCGATATTGTGCAGTTCAAAAAATACTTCATACAATTTATGATTACAGCTGTCGCAATGCCAAAGCAAACCATCGGTATAACCTAATCCTGCACGTTTTCTTTCGATAACCAAACCAATAGAGCCCTCTGAACGAACCGGAGAATGCGGCACTTTCGCAGGATTCAGATACATATCACCTGCATTCAGGACCATTTCTTTGCGCTCGCCATCTTCCTGGATTACTACTTTTATATTGCCTTCCAACTGGTAAAAAAGTTCTTCGGTTTCATTGTAATGATAGTCTTTTCGGGCATTTGGACCCGCTACAATCATCACAATATAATCACCGGATTCTACGTATAAATTTTTATTTCCAACGGGCGGTTTTAGTAAATGACGGTTTTCGTCTATCCATTTTGTCAGATTGAAAGGTTTTGCTATAGCCATTTTTTAAAGGTTCTGAGTTGCTAAGTTTCTGAGATGCTAAGGTAACGAAAATTTGTAGAGACGCACTGCTGTGCGTCTCTATGTTTACATTTCTTTTATGAGATAAATATAAACCGGAAAATGATCGCTGAAACCCACTTCATTTGTACTATGCCGCAACGGATAACCTTTGTATTTTCCTGAAGTTTGAATAAGATAGGGCTTGTTGAAAATCCCGGCTTTCCAGAATTTAAACGATGAGAAATCAGGTTTTATGAGTGATTCGGTAATGATAATCTGGTCAAAAATATCCCAGGAATCGCGAAAAGCTGTTGTTCCCATACCGCGTTTTGCCATTTCTTCAAACGGATTGTAAGTGCCAAATTCCGGGACCTCTGCTTTTTTGGCTTTTGCCCCCAAAGCCACTTTTATACTTTTATTATAAGGACCGTCATTTAAATCGCCCATCGTAATCACTTTTGCACTTGGATTGATCTGTTGTAACGAATCGATAATTTTACGGTTTAATTTCCCAGCTGCTTCACGATATTCGCTTGTGGCTTTTTCTCCACCCGATCGCGAAGGCCAGTGATTGACAATTATGCTGATTTGTTCTCCTTCCAGAAAACCGGTTATCAAAAGCTGATCACGGGTAAAAACACGATTATTTTGAGTTGTTACAGTTGGTTCTTCATTTGTTGCTTCTTCTTTTTTCTCTCTATCTATATTTTTATTTTTCAATATATATAAAGGTATATTCGAAAAAGTCACGGGTCTAAAAAATTTCTTCTGATATAATAATGCCACATCGATTCCGCGTTTATCGGGCGAATCAAAATGAATAATTCCGTAATCAAAAGGCAATAATTTAGGCTGTTTTACTAAATCTTCCAAAACACCTCTGTTTTCAATTTCGGAACCTCCAATCAAAACAGGCGCATTTGGGCTTTCCGGTGTACCTATTTCTGAAATGACTTTAGATAGATTTTGCAGTTTCTGATGGTATTTTTCAATTGTCCAGTTTTGAACTCCTTTTGGTGTCCATTCATTATCATTGGTGTAAATATCATCAACTGTATCAAAAAGATTTTCGAAATTATAAAAAGCTGCCGTGTGAATGCTATATTTTTTGGACTGACCAAAACCCGTAATCGAAAGAAGGAAAACAAAACAAATTCTAAGTGTTACTACTCGCATAAAAATTGAATTTTTAAAGTGCTGAAATTAATCAAAAAATTATATTTGTAAGAAATTTCAAGTATTTTTATTTTTTTAAATCTTTATCTTTGTTAGAAATAAATCAAAAGCCAAAAAAGAAAATGAATACATGCAGATTCCTTCCCCTCAACAGCTATTTTGCTTTTTGTAAATTCGTATTCCTTATTTTTGCTTTACAATCCTTTACCTGTCAATCACAACAAAATATGATAACACCACCTTATTTACAAAAAGGAGATACAGTAGCTCTTTTGGCAACAGCCCGAAAAAACATCGATGATAATTTGAAACCTACCATAGATTTACTCAAAAGCTGGGGTTTAGAAGCTGTAATCGGAAGTTCAATCGGACTGGATTACCATCAATTGGCCGGAACAGACGAACAGCGCGCTGCCGATTTTCAAAAGCAGCTTGATAATCCGAATATTAAGGCAATCTGGTGCGTTCGTGGCGGTTACGGAACTGTGAGAATGCTGGATTTACTTGATTTCACGAAATTCAAACAGCATCCAAAATGGGTTATTGGTTTTAGTGATGTAACGGTTTTGCATAATCATTTAAACACAATGGGTTACAAATCGATTCATGGTGTGATGCCGGTTACTATTCCGCGTGCGACACCGGCTGCGATTAGTTCTATGAAATCGGCTTTGTTTGGTGAACCTCTTTCCTATTCTGTTGCTCCGCATCAAATGAACCGTTTTGGTCAGGGAACCGGCGAATTGGTGGGTGGAAATCTTTCTATTTTATACAGTTTGTTGGGATCACCATCCGCAATTGACTGCAAGGACAAGATTTTGTTTATTGAAGATTTAGACGAATATCTGTATCATATTGATCGTATGATGATGAATTTACGCCGAAATGGCTGTATCGAAAACCTGAAAGGAATCATTATTGGCGGTATGACCAAAATGAAGGACAATGAAATTCCGTGGGGTAAAAATGCCCTTGAAATTATTGATGATGTAACCAAAAAATACAATATTCCGGTGATTTTTAATTTTCCGGCAGGCCATATTCAGGATAATCGTGCCCTTGTTATGGGAAGTACAGTTTCTATTGAAGTGAATGCTTCGGGTAGTACTGTTGTTTTTAAGTAAAATACTACATTAATTAATATTTAGTGGCAAACCATGGCAAGCTTACTTCTTAAATCAACTATGAAATTATTTAATTTTTTTAAAATAAAATCCAATAAAACAGATGTTCAGGTTGAAATAAAGAGAAGTACAGAGAATCATGGAAAAGTTAATAACCCCGAAGTAAAGATAGATTACAATTCATCTACGACACTAATTGAAGTTTTGAATTTCATCAAAGATCATTCTTTAGAGCTTGGTATTCAATTAAACAAACCTGCTACTGACACTGATATCGAAAATTTAAAAAATATTAAAATAGAATTATCCGAAGATTTCAAGGTTTTATACAAGTTTTGTAACGGATTTGAAACAAACGAAGATATCTTCAGACTTATACCGCTTGATGAAATCATTGAAAATGGAAAAGATAATTATTTAATAAGTGACCATTCATTTCATTTCACTGAATATCTAATTTATTGTGATATGTGGAGTGTTGATATAAACCCAAAAAATATTGAAGAATACAAACTTTATAATAAAGCTGATGAAGTAGTTGTTCTAACAAATTCGATTACTGAATTTTTGTGTGTATTTATCAATAAAGGGCTATATGACGGCCTTTATGAATGGGGAGAAGAAAAATCAAATAATAAGTTGAGAGGCTAATAATGCTGAGAATCGGAAGATTCAAATTGATTCATTAATACTCTAAAATTCAATTCTAAAATGGCAGACCACAACGAACTCGGAAAAAAAGGTGAAGATCTTGCCGTTGAATATTTACTGCTAAACGACTATAAAATTTTAGAACGCAACTGGGTTTTTCAAAAAGCCGAAATTGATATTCTTGCTAAAAAAGATAATTTTCTGGCAGTAATTGAAGTTAAGACAAGATCGAGTTTAGATTTTGGTTTGCCGCAGGATTTTGTGAAACCAAAAAAGATTCAGCTTCTCATAAAAGCAGTAAATGCCTACATAAACGATAGGGAAAACGATTTTGAAGACAATTTAGAAATTCGTTTTGATATCATTGCAATCCATAAAAGTCAGGAAACATTTGCTATTGAGCATCTTACTGACGCTTTTTATCATTTTTAACATAATTTTTTATTGTTATATTTGTAACAAATTGTTTTTTAATTTATCTTTGCGAAGATTTATAACATCAAACAACAACCAAACTAACACAATTACGTTACCCAAAAACAATTAAAAGATTATGAAAACCGTTTCTTCAATTGTAGAAAATTACATCAAAACCAAGCCATTTTTACTGAATGCACTCTCCTTGGGAATTATCAACCTGACTTCTTTGTCCCGTAACATCATGACCGAACTGGAAAGTGAATTTGGTAAAGAAGTAAAACAGGGAGCTGTAGTAATGTCTTTAAAAAGACTAACAGAAGAATTAGATTTTAAACTGAACCACAAAATCAACAAAGTCATTAAAAACATTGGTGAAATTACGGTTCGTTCTGAATTGACAGATTACACTTTCGCAGCTTCTGATACGGTTTTGAACAAACAAGCCGATTTGATTTCTGATATTAATGCCTTATCTGATATTTTTTATACCTCATCCCGAGGCGTAAACGAAACTAATATCGTAGTTAGCAGCAGTATCAACCATTTGGTTGAAAAACACTTTATACGCGAAAAACTAATCCAGAAATTAGATAACCTGGCTTCTATTACCGTAAAATTACCAAAAGAAAATATCGTAGTTCCGGGAATTTACTATTTCATTTTTCAGCGTTTAGCGTGGGAAGGAATTATTATCAATGAGGTAATTTCGACTTCTAATGAATTCACCATCTTAGTAGGAGAAGAGCAAGTTGATGTTGCTTTTAAAGTAATCAAAGATTTGAAAAATTAATTTCTTTTGAGAAAAACCCCCGATCAAAAAAAAATAAAAAAAAAGACAATATACGAAAGAGACTGGGCCAACAGTCTCTTTTTTTTATACCGCTTTGCAGCTTGCCTGATGCAAAACCGGAAAATTGCAAGAGTTAGCGATAAAACATAATTTGTTGGCTTTTGTATGTAAATCCAAAGCTTCCTGAACTTTATCCGCATTTGCAATTACTACTTTTGGGTATAGATGAACTTCTGTAAAACGTCCGCTGCCGTCGGGAGCAACTTCAAGAATGGCTTCTGCATGGTCTGAATATTCCAGAACTTCAATTCCTTTTTGGGAACACACATACAAATACGACATCATGTGGCAGGAAACCAAACTGCTCAACAGCAAATCTTCGGGATTGTATAGTGCAGGATCGCCTTTGAAAGCTTTTGCCGCCGAAACATCCAAAACCGGTTTTCCTTCGATTGAAATTTTGTGGTTTTTGATGTAGAATCTCTTAGTTGAATCTTCTCTATTTTGATTTAAAGACCATTTTGCCTCAGCATTGAAAATGTGTTTCATTTTGCCTATTATTAAAAATATTCTCAACGAATTTACACTAATTAAAATAATCCTGACTTTAAAAGATTGCTGACTTTGACTTCAATACATTATTATTGTTTTGTATATACAGGGCTAAGTACTTCGCTATTTGGATTGAGAAGTTTAATTTCTGTTGATGATATTTTTATAAAATGATATTCATGTTTTATTTCCCCTGTTACATAAGAGAATTTGTATTCTGTATTGTTTTTTATAGGCTCGCTTACAAAAGAAGAATTCGGAATCGCTAAGTTGCAGCCATCAACCAAGCCTTTGAAGCTGATTTGATTTTGGTATACATCCTTTTGAAAGAATTTATAAGTGACGTCGCCTTTCCAAGTGCCTTCAATCCAGGAGGGTGGATGAAAATCCGAATTAGATGAATTCGTTTTTATATTGTCATCGGAGTTTGATGAGCAGGAAAATAATAAAATTGAGTAAAAAAGAAAAAATAGTTTTTTCATAATTTTTGATTTGATGTAAGTGATCCGAAATTTATTAAATAGTAAGCGTTGATTGGTGTATTTTCTTCTTCCAGGGTTCTGAAAAAAGCTTTGCAAAAGATAAGCTACATTCATAACATAACATGAGGATATTTTTGTTCTAAGGCGGCTACATACAGAACTTATCTGCTTTTTGAATTGAGAGATAAGTAGCTAACGATTAATATTTTAATTTTAAGTAAAAATATATAATTTACATGAATTTTATACTTTTTAACCGAATAATATTTACAAAATATATTTGTATTCTATTCATAGAGAAATGTTTCGGATCTAAATCATTTCTTTTTTAGTAAGTATCTTAAAAAATTTGATTAAAAAAAATCTAAACGTTCCTTCTTCAGAGCTAAAAAATTTAATCACCAGGTTAGGAATAATTTACAGGAAATCCTTATTTTTTCTTTATCTCAATAGTTTCGTTTTTTATTGAATCATTGTGTATTTCAGTATTTTTAATTTTATTATTAATCTCACTTTCATTAATTGAATCATTGCTTATTACTGCCGGTTCGCCATCTACAGCTGCTTTTCCCATACAACTTGTTAAAGTAAAAACCAGACTCAATGAAAATAGGGCGATTTTTTTTATGGGCTTTATCTTAATTCGGCTAAATCTGTTTCTTAATTTATCATATTTGATACTTTCTTGTGTTTGTATCTGATTCAATTTAAAATGCCCACAGATCCTTTCTTTACCTGAATTTTCAGCGAAATATTGCTGAATTTCCTGTTTATTCATTTTTGTAAAATCAATTACTGTTTTATTACAGGAATTACAAAATCTTCCGTTTTTATCCGGTGACATTGAATTCCAATTTTCATTACAGGGTTTTGGGATACTTATTTTATTTTCCATATTATTTTAAAAAGACGATTCAGTTTCATTTGACAAAAACTATTCCATTACTAGCTTAATATCTAAACAAACAGGTTTTGAAATTGGTTCCACTATTTTATAATTTTAATTAGATTCGGATACCGGTTTTGTGTATTTCCATTTCTTATTCTAACAGCAGACAGTATCGGCAAAATTATGTTTACTGCATAAAATACAACTACAATATAAAATAAAATATCGTAAGAACCATAGTGGAGAATTTTAAATAAGGCGAAGAAAACAACGGAAATATAGGCAAAAACAGACCAGATTATCTGAAAATTCAAAAGATTAGCGCCAGCTTCTTTCATACCTATAATTTTGTCTTTTTTGGTCATCCATAAAATTAAAGGAAGAATTATATTCCCAACCGGAATCACTAAAAATGCCAGTACTGAAAGATGTAAAATTATCAGATAATGATGATTTTCTTTTTTCCCGTAATCTAAAATGTCTTCTGCGTTTATGTCGAGCACTTCACAAATCAAATGGAGCGTTTTGCCACGTGGTTCGCTTTCGTTGTTTTCAATTCGCTGGATGGTTTAAATTTACTTTAGATGATTCTGCCAGTTCTTCCTGTGACAAACCTTTTCTCTTTCTGACTTCCCTAATTTTTTCTCCTATTTCTTTCATAATTATTTGCGTTTATTTTTTGACAAAACTATTATGAAACTGTAATTCTGATAGCGGTTTATTTGCGACATTTTTACGGCATTGTTGTCAGGTTGTTGGGCTTGTTGAGTTTATACATAAAAAAATACCATTTTTTAAACAAACGGATTATTTACAACTGAGTTAAGATCCTTATGATTACATAAAACGGTAGCATAATTAATCCTATATAGAAAATGTTTTTTCCATGAGCTCTGTCTTTCTCATTGTAAGAATAGACTTTTTGTCCATTTGGTAAAGACTTTTTCGAAGTCCATAAAGAATAGCCAATAAAAATACCCAAAAGTCCTCCAAGGATTGCAAAGATATAACCTGCCATAATCCACGATTTCTGATTCTCTTCCGGCTTAGCCAATAATTCTATACGCTGTTTCTTCAAAGCTTTTAGTAATTCTGTATCTACCGATTTGCCTCTTTGTATTAAGATTTTTTGCGCCAGTTTATAATCGAATTCATTCCATTCATCTGCTTTCAAAAGTATTTCATACAATTCATCATCCGTAAAACTGAATAGATAATGATCTTTATCTACCTCATCAATTAAATTTTCAGCATTCTCATCAAGAATCTTTTCTGCTTTTTCAAAGTCAGTTAATGCTATTTTTATTTCGTACTGATTTTGTAAAGTGCTTCCGGAAAATGAAGAATCAACAGGCGGGATATTATCGGCTATCTCTGTGGCAATATTATTCTTGTTTAATAAACTTTCCAAATCTTTGACTTGTTCTAGTGTTGGATATTTTCTGAATACCGAGTAATTTTCGCTCATATATTTTAGCTTTGGAAATTTTCTATTATGTTTTTTAAGTCTTTTAAATCTTCAGGAAGTGAATTCAATACAATTTCTTTATTTAATTCTGTTACAATTTCAGATTCAATTCTACAAAAAGTACGATTGCATTCTTGATAGAAATGAAATTTTAAGTTATCTAAATTAGGGTTTGCTACATATAGTATATTTTCAAAATAATACTTTTCAGAATTATATTTTATTGACAATCTAAACAATGTTGGATCTCTGGGGAAATCAACAGCAACAACCTTTTGATTTTCAAAAAGAGTAAAGATTTTCACGTTCCACGTTCCCTGTAAAAATCGAATCTTCAAATCATTATTATATTCTCCGCTAACAATAACTTTCATGTTTAGTTTTTTATTCGGTTTAGATCATATCAAATATAATAAGTAATACGCATATCAATCGTTTCAGAATTTCTGGTGCTCGTTTGCAACGAGTAGCTACTTACTTTTGTAAACTAAACAGGGCGTTTGTAACGCGGTTTTTCCATGCAAAAGAAAAAATTCCTCTTTGCAATAAATTCCATTAATATAAAAAAATAGAACTATGCTTATTTATAGACGTTCCTGTTTTAGTTTACCGCCTTGCAAACGAGCACCAGAAAATTGAGTGAAACGAGCGTTAATAGGGATGCCTTTTTACATCAGTTGTTATATTCAAACAAATTGATTAATTCTGTAATATTTGATTTAATAGACAATTTACTTCCAATGTCAAATATTTTTTCTTCCCATTTTTTCCAATCATCGGTATTCGGGTTATTTAGTTTTATACTGGCATTGATGTTGTTTGTGATGATGTGAAAATTATAAGATATTCCATTTAAAGGAATTCCTTTACCTGTATCAAATAAATTAAAATTTGCTATCTCTACAATTTCATCTGGAGTATTTGGTAATTTTTCTGTATATAAATCTTTTATTCCTGTGTTGTCATATAAAAAAATGCCTTGTAATAATTCGTCTGGATTTAGATGTTCTCTAAAATTATTTTCATTGAATTTTATGGAAAAAATACCGCCCCAACCTATGAATGATCGTGATATCAATACAATCCATATTGATTCGATATTTTTTTCATTTTCTCGCCAACCATTTTCATTTCTAATTACCTGAATACCACTACTGATTTCAGGAATACCAAGTTTATATGCTAGAGATTTTTCAATATTCTGATATAATTGAAAATCATCAAGTGCTCTTTTTTGATTAATTTCGTTTCTATTCATTTAGTTCAATTTGGTTATAATTTTCTACATTTCATCATACATAAAATTATCTTGATATAATTTAAGTTGTCAATCGACATTCGGTTATCATAGCTCTTGCAACTTTATCAAATGTAAGAAAGAATCACGTAAAGTAATTAGACAATATTATAAACAAAAAACCTCGAAAGCATAATCACTTTCGAGGTTCGTTGAGAATTAAACTAACTAAATAAAATTCAAAAGAATTTATTTTTTAACTGAAAACTTAAAGGTAGTTTTCGTTTTATAATTTTCTCCCGGATTTAAAACTGTCGTTGGGAAGTTTTTCTGGTTTGGAGAATCCGGATAGTGCTCTGTTTCTAAGCAAAAACCGGTTCTGTGAGCATAAGTTCCGCCGTTACGCATTGGTAAAGTTCCGTCAAGGAAATTACCGGAGTAGAACTGAATTCCAGGTTCGTCTGTAGTCATTTCTAAAACTCTTCCGCTTGCAGGGTGGTAAACCGATGCAATGATCGTTTTGCTTTTTTCAGGATTGTTCAAAACCCAGCAGTGATCGTAACCTTTTCCTCTTATTAATTGTTCGTCTTTAGCATCAATTTCTTTTCCGATTAATTTTGGTTTTCTGAAATCGAATGGCGTATTGGCAACATCCTGCAATTCTCCTGTTGGAATTAAAGTAGCATCTACCGGAACAATTTTATCAGCATTCAACGTAAGTTCATGATCTAAAATCGTTTTTGTGAAATCACCTGACAGGTTGAAATAGGTATGCTGTGTTAAGTTTACAACGGTCTTTTTATCTGTAGTTGCTTCGTAAAGCACTTCCAGTTCGTTGTTTTTTGTTAAGGTGTAAGTCACTATAACTTTTAGGTTTCCAGGGTAGCCTTCTTCCATATCTTTGCTTAAGTAAGATAATTTCAAAACAGCTGTTTCTCCTGATTTAGCTTCTTCTGCTTTCCAAACCACTCTGAAAAAACCTTCCGGTCCTCCGTGCAAAGCATTTGGTTCGTTGTTGATCGCTAATTTATATTCTTTACCGTCTAATGTAAATTTACCTTTTGCAATTCGGTTTCCGAAACGTCCGATCAAAGCTCCGAAAAACGGATTTGGTTTCATGTATTGTTCCAAAGAAGTAAATCCTGTAACCACATTTTCAGAAACACCGTCTTTATTTGGCACTTTCAAATCTGTAATAATACCACCAAAAGTGATGATATCGACTTCCATTCCGTTTTGGTTTTTCAGCTTGTAGCTTTCAATTTTTTCTCCTTTTGGAGTTGTTCCGTAATCCGATTTTACAATTGTTACAGAATCTTTTGCTTCTTGAGTTGTGTTCGCCTCCATTTTTTTATCGCTTTTACATTGAACAGAAAGTGTTGCCAGACCGATTATCCCAATTCCGAAAGCACAACGTTTTAATACATTCATAAATACTGGTTTTTAAGTTAGTAAAGACTTCAGCTAAAAGTCGAAAGTCTTAAAGTTAAAAGTCGAAGTTACGAATTTATTAAGACGTAATTCATTACAATTTCACTTTAAGACTTTAAGACATTTAATTTTTGACTTATATATTACAATCCGTGTTGAAACGCATGGTAGTACGCTTCATTGGCATTGATTTTATCTTTAAAATCTCTAATTGTAGTTTTTTCATCAATCACCAATAATTCAATTCCGGCAATATCAGCAAAATCTTCCATAAATTCTGTTGTAACTGACTGGCTGTATACGGTATGATGCGCACCTCCTGCTAAAATCCATGCAGTTGCTGCAATATCAAGATCTGGTTTGCAATCCCACAATACTCGAGCCACAGGAAGTTTAGGCAATTCTGCCAATGGTTTTACCGCTACTACTTCATTTACAATTAAACGGAAACGGGTTCCCATATCAACCAATGAAACGTTGATCGCTTCTCCTGCAGGTGAATTAAATACCAAACGAACCGGGTCTTCTTTTCCTCCAATTCCTAACGGGTGAACTTCACAAGAAGCTTTTCCGTCAGCAATAGATGGACAGATTTCCAACATATGCGATCCTAAAACGTATGATTTTTGTGGGTTAAAATGGTAGGTGTAATCTTCCATGAAAGAAGTTCCTCCTTCAAGACCAATATTCATTACTTTTAATGCTCTTACCATAGCAGCTGTTTTCCAGTCACCTTCTCCACCAAAACCATAACCATCAGCCATTAATCTTTGTGTAGCGATTCCAGGTAATTGTTTCCAGGCTCCAAGATTTTCAAAAGTATCTGTAAAAGCTCCAAAACCTCCTTCTTCAAGGAATGCTCTTAAACCTAATTCGATTTTTGCTGCCTCGACTAATGAACTTCTTTGCGCTCCGCCTTCTTTTAAAGAGTCTGTTAAATTATAAGTAGCTTCATAAACTGCCAATAAATCGTTTAATTCCTTGTCAGTTACTTTTTCGATATGTTTGGTAACATCAGAAGAATCATATCCGTTAACTGACATTCCGAAACGAATCTGAGCCTCCACTTTATCACCGTCAGTAACGGCAACTTCACGCATATTGTCTCCTATTCGGGCTACTTTCAGATTTTGAAGTTCATCCCAGCCTAAAGCTACTCTTGACCAGATTCCTAGTTTTTTATGTACTCTTTCATCTTCCCAGTGTCCCACAACCACTTTGCGTTTTTTACGCATTCTTGACATCATGAAACCAAATTCACGATCTCCGTGAGCTGACTGATTTAAGTTCATGAAATCCATATCGATAGAACCCCATGGAATTTCAGCACTATATTGTGTGTGTAAATGGCATAATGGTTTTTTAAGAATTCTTAAACCTCCGATCCACATTTTTGCAGGTGAAAAAGTATGCATCCAGGTAATAACCCCGATACAGTTTTTAGTTGTGTTTGCTGCCAGACATACATCTAAAATTTGATCTGGTGATTTTACTACATCTTTATAAACCACTTTTACCGGTATATGAGATGATGCATCTAATCCTTTTGCAATTATTTGCGAATGTTCAGCCACTTTTCTTAAAGTTTCTTCACCGTACAATTCCTGGCTTCCTACTACAAACCACACTTCTTTTTGAGAGATATCTATCATTTTTTACTTTGTTTATTTTGTTACAAGTTTCAGGTTTCAAATCGTTTGAATCTGATTACTCGAATTGTTAAATTTTGTTTCAGGTTTTTTGTTTCAAGTTTCAGGTTTGAGTTTCACGTTCCAAAAACTGAAACAAAAAAAACCTGAAACCTGAAACTAAATTATCTATTGTCCGTAATACGAATCTTTTCCGTGTTTACGGTTGTAATGTTTCTTTATTAAGGAATCTTTCAATCTTGGCGCATTCGGATTTATTTGTAAAGTCAGATAAGCCATTTCGGCTACCACTTCTAAAACTTTGCTGTTGTAAACCGCTTTTGCTGCATTTTTTCCCCATGCAAACGGACCGTGGTTTCCAATTAAAACCATTTCTACTTCTTCGTAAGAAAGATTTTTTTCTTTGAAACAATCCAAAATCTGAATTCCGGTATTGTGTTCGTAGTTCCCTTCGATAAGCGAATCTGCCATTGGCGGCGCGCACGGAATATCAGCAGTCAAATGATCTGCGTGTGTTGTTCCAAAGATTGGAATATCCTGCTGCGATTGTGCCCAGGCAACTGAATATGTTGCGTGTGTATGTGCAACGCCTCCGATATTTGGCCAGTTTTTGTATAAATAAGCATGCGTTTTAGTGTCTGATGACGGACGCATGGTTCCTTCGATAATGTTATTGTCAAAATCGACAATCACAATATCTTCCGGTTTTAAATCTTCGTAAGGAACGCCGCTTGGTTTAATAGCAAAAACGCCATTTTTTCTGTCGACAGCACTTACGTTTCCAAAAGTATAAACTACAAGATTCAATGCGTTTAACTGCATATTGGCTTCGTAGCATTCTTGTTTTAAATCTTTATAAAGAGAACTCATTTTCTGTAATTTTAATAGATGGATCTGCAAAAGCACTTAACTGATCGTATGCAATAAGCAATTTATTGTAAGCAGCAACTTTGTCAAGTTCTGGTGTGTATTCACTTTCAAAAGGACTTCCCATTTTTTGACTGGCTTCAATTACATTTGGATAAATTCCGGAAGCTACAGCAGCATAAATTGCAGCTCCCAAAGCCGGAGCCTGATCTGATGCGGCTACTTTAATTGGTTTGTTTAAAACGTTAGCCAGAGTCTGCATGATAAAAGGAGATTTTCTTGCCACACCACCGATTCCGATAACGCTGTCAATTTTTACACCTTCTTCTTCAAAACGATCCACGATTTTTTTAGATCCGAAACAGATTGCGTTTACTAAAGCTTTAAAAATATGAGGTGCTTTTGTTCCTAAAGATAAGTTTGAAATGGCGCTTTTTATTTCCTGATTCGCATCCGGTGTCCTGCGTCCGTTGATCCAGTCTAAAGCAGTTGGTACACTTTCAGATAACGGAATTTTTTCAGCTTCTTTCGTTAATTCTATGATTAGTTTATCACTGAATTCTTCTCTTAACTGTTCTTTTTGAGCATCATTTAAAATTGCTGAAGAACCTAATAATTGTTCTGTTGGCCACATCAATAATTCTTTGTACCAGGCCAGTAAATCTCCAAAAGCAGATTGACCTGCTTCAAGACCAATATAACCCGGAATTACAGATCCGTCAACCTGACCACAGATACCGCGAACGGTTTTTGTACCTACTTCTTCATAAGAACCAACTAAAATATCACAAGTCGAAGTTCCCATTACACGAACCAAAGTGTTTTCGCCGATTTTAGCTCCAACTGCTCCTGAATGTGCATCGAAAGTTCCAACAGCTACAACAGTATCTGTAGAAAGTCCTAAACGGTCTGCCCATTCTTTGCTTAATTTTCCGGCTACTAAATCTGAAGTATAGGTTTCATCATATAAATTGCCACGAAGTGTAGCCAGATATGGATGTAGTTTTTCTAAGAATTCAACCGGCGGAAGCCCGTTCCAGTCTTCATGCCACATGGCTTTGTGACCTGCAGCGCAACGGCTTCTTTTGAAGGTTTTTAAATCTTTATCGTCAATTAACAAATAAGTCATTAAATCGCAATGTTCTAGCCAGGTGTGAGCTGCATTTCGAACTGCTTCATCTTCTCTTGCAATGTGCAGGATTTTTGCCCAAAACCACTCTGATGAATAAATTCCGCCCACATATTTTGTTACGTCTTCTCCGCCCCAGCTTACAGCCAGTTCGTTGATTTCGTTTGCTTCATTGATAGCCGTATGATCTTTCCACAACACCATCATCGCATTCGGGTTTTCTTCAAAACCTTTTGTCAAAGCCAATGGAGTTCCATCTTTTGTAACCGGAACCGGAGAAGATCCTGTGGTATCAATACAGATTCCTTTTATTGCTGATGAATCAACACCGCTTTCTTTTACAACTGTCTGAATTGTAATCTCCAGTCCTTCGATATGATCCAAAGGATGCTGACGAAACTGATTGATCGATGCATCACAATATTGCTTGTTCTTCCATCTTTTGTAATGAGAAACATTTGATGCCAATTCCTGCCCATTTTCAGTATCTATTAGCACCGCACGAACAGAATCTGTTCCGTAATCTAATCCTATAACGTAATTTTTCATTTCGAAATTCATTTATTGATGACAAATATAATATAATTAATTTATAAGTGTACAAAAAACACTTAATAAAAATAAGCTTGTTGTTTTTTACAGATAATGCATCAAAACAATAATTTAAGTTGAAAACAAAAAACAAACGTTAATTATACATTTATTCTGTTGCGATTATTTCATCTTTATTTTCAGAACAGCCACAGAGTATGCCCGGAAGTTGTATTGTATTTGGTTTCCAATCAGCTTAAAATCAATTTTCAAGGTTAATTTTGACACAAAATACTTCCCATTTTTACTATTTGGAATTTTTAATTAAATTCGAATATTGGCCTGCCGTTTTCATCAAATTTTAATTTCATCATTCTCGCATGACGATTAGGATCGTATAACGGATCTGCAATAATTTCTTTCAACGGTCTTTTATCTGTTGCAGGCACAACTTTTGGATCACCAACAGCTTTTTCGTAATCCCTTGCATGATAAATTACTAATGGTTCTCCGTTTTCATCTACTGTGAAGGAATTATGCCCTGGTCCGTAAATTTTTTTTGCTTCGTTGGTTTTTAATACCGGATATCTGGATTTTTTCCAGGAATTTCTATCTAGTAAATCAGCTTTTTCATCTGCTTCCATCATTCCCATACTGTAACAGGCACCTGTAGCACTTGCTGAAAAAGTAATGTAAATTTTGCCTTTGTTTTTAATAACTGCAGGGCCTTCATTTACCCAAAAACCTATGCGTTCCCAATCATAATCCGGAGTCGTTAGCATGAATTGAACTGTTTTTAGTTTTACGGGTGATTCCATTTCGGCTAAATACAAATTAGAAGCTGCGAACTGCCCGCCTGTTTTTTCTGCCCAGCAGAAATAGCGTTTATTTTTATGCTCAAATACAGTCCCGTCCAGAGAAAAATCGGTAAAGCTTTTTGGATCTGCGTCGGCTGCCTGCATTTGTCCAAGTTCAGTCCACTTGTCATGTAAAGGATCCTGACCTGTACATTCCAAAACATAAGGTCTTAATTTCCAGATATCATCTTCTTCGCTTGCTGCAAAATACACATACCATTTTCCATCTAAATAATGAATTTCCGGAGCCCAGACATGACGGCTCATTGGTCCGCTTTTATGTTTTTCCCATACCCTGAAGGTTTCAGCATTTTGAAGTTCATCGATAGATTTTGCACGTCTTAACTCTATCGCGTCGTAAGTTGGTACCGACCCTGTAAAATAGTAATACCCGTCTGTATGCTTGTAGATAAAAGGATCTGCTCTTTGCAACACAATAGGTTTGTTGGTTAAGGTTGTTTTTGTAGTAGTAACTTCTTCTTTAGACAGCTCCTTTTCTGCTTTTTTTTCTGAACAGGAAGAGAGACTTACAAAAACAACGGCTGAAAGTGCCAGATTTTTTAATATGTTTATTTGCATGTTATACTGTATTTGAATTTAATTTATTTATGAGGAATTCAGACTTTCAATATTTATTTTCTAATGTTAAGATTCAGTCTTTAAAATCAATCCAGACTTTCATTTTATTTACGCCACGGTTTGACCAGCTGTAATACGGAATGGCTTTGAATTTATCCGTTTCAATGACATTTATTCCGTTTAACAAATTCGTTTCTTTTTTTACTCTGAAACTATCTGAAGCGCCTACATTTATTTTATCAAAATTGGTTTTGTTGTCAATTTCTTCTACCGCATAAACGATTGGTCCGTATTCTAAAGACACTTTATTTTTATTGGTTTCAACTTTCGAATTGGTTTCAACTTCCTGAACTTCCATTGGAAAATTAAGGCTGATTTTATCTCCTCTTTTCCAGCTTCTGTTAATGGTGAAATACCCATTTTCCGGCTGAATTGTTAATGTTTCGCCATTTAAGCTAATGGTTGGTTTTTGAGTCGAAGCTTTTTTATAACTGTATAAATCTCCTGGTAAGACTTCATTTCTCGCCCAGCCCGGAACACGAAGTTTGATTGTAAATTGGCTTTCTTTTTTCGGATTAACTGAAACTGAAACTTTTCCGTTCCAGGGATATCCGGTTTGCTGTGAAATCTGCAAATTGGTTTTTCCAACTTTGAAAGAGGCGTTGTTTGAAGCATATAAATTGACATACAAAACATCATTTGTTTTGGAGTAAATCAATCCCGGAATTGAAGGCACAAAACGAATCAAATTCGTCGGACAACAAGAACAATCAAACCAAGCCTGACGTGTGCACGAACCTCTGTTGGATTTATAAACACCATCAGATTCCAATGCATTCGGATAGAAAAATTGTTTTCCGTCAAGCGAAATTCCCGAAATCAAACCGTTGTACATCGTTCTTTCGATCACATCAAAATACTGTGATTTTCCATATAAACTATGCAGTCTGTGGTTCCAGTAAACATCTCCAATTGCAGCGCAGGTTTCATTATATGCCGTTAAATTTGGTAATTCATAATTCGGTCCAAAAGCTTCTCCATCGTGACGCGAACCAATTCCGCCAGTAATGTACATTTTTTTGTTCACCATATTATCCCATAAATTATTTACGGCATCGGTGTATCCTTTATCTTTTGTCATAGCAGCAATATCTGTCATTCCTGCGTACATGTACACTGCACGAACAGCGTGACCAACGGCTTCATTTTGCTCAGTTACCGGTTTATGATCCTGAGCATATTCTCCGTATAACTTATGATTTTCCGGATTTCCGCGATTGTCTAAATAATATTTGGCAAGCTTTAAATAACTTTCATTATTCGTTACCTGATACAATTTAATTAAACCCGTTTCTACAATCTGATGTCCCGGAACTCCTTTAACCTGACCCGGACCATCGCCAAAAGTTTTCACCAGCAAATCAGCATTTTTTATGGCAATGTCTAGGAAATTTCTTTTTCCGGTCGCTTCATAATGTACCACAGCCGCTTCAATTAAATGCCCTGCATTGTAGCATTCGTGGCTAATCTGTAAGGATTCCCAACGTTTCCCTTCGATAACCGGAACCCAGGTTGCTGGCGGTTTTGCCGGATTTATGGTTCTCCAGGTGGTTAAATATCCGTCTTTTTCCTGACCAATTTTTACTATGGCAATGAGCGAATCCAAAACACGTTCTAATTTCGGATTTGGAGCAGAAATTAAAGTGTTTGAAGCGCCTTCGATAATTTTATAAACATCGGTATCATCAAAAGGCATTTCGCCTCTTACTTTTCCGGTTTTTTGTTTTCCTGCGATCAGGAAATTCTCAAAACGCCCTTCTTCATTACACTTTTGAATCGCATATTCGATTGTAATTTCCTGCACTCTTTTAATAATAGGAAGCCAGAAAGAATCGTTCAGTTTTACATTCTGAATATTAACCGGCTCAATTTGGTAACCTGCTTTTAAAACCGAAGTTTTATCGCTTGACTGCACCACGCTGTTTTTGGTTTCTTTACAGGAAATCAAAAGCAGAAGTGACATGAAAATCGTTAAAATTGGTACATTGTATTTTTTCATCTTAATTGTATTCTATTTTAAAACAGGCCATAAGTCGCTATCCCATTGCATTTCTCTGACTACTAATCTTGGCGTTCCGTTGGTTTTCTTTTCGTATGCATGGTAAAAAATATAATCTTTACCATCAAACGTATAAGCACTGTTATGTCCCACTCCAAAATAATTTTCATCGCCCTGAACGACTAAACTTCCTCCACCCTGATCGAGCTGTTTTCCTTCTTTATCTAAATAAGGTCCGGTTACTTTTTTCGATCTTCCGACAACCACTTTATAAGTGCTTTTTTCTCCACGACAGCATAAATCCCAGGAAAGGAATTGGTAGTAATAACCATTTTTCTTAAAGATAAAAGGAGCTTCAAGTGCACCGTCTCCCGGATCAGCATCTGCCAGTTCAAAGCTTCTTTTACGTTTCGAAATTGTGTGCCATTCCTGAGGCTGAGCAATTGATTTTAAATCGGGATTTAATTTTACGAGTTTTAAGCCTTCCCAAAAAGAACCAAATGACAACCACGGTGTGTTATTTTCGTCAAAAACTAAATTCGGGTCAATGGCATTCCACATATCTCGGTTTGGCTGTGACTGAATTACAATTCCCTGATCGACCCATTTGTAGTTTTTATCTTTTGGATCTAAAGTTGTATTGGTCGCCACACCAATCGCCGAAGTATTTTTGGCGAAAGCCGAAACTGAATAATACAAATAATAGGTATTGTTATGGAATGAAATATCCGGCGCCCAGATATGGTTTTTAAAATCGGCTGCAACACCATCTGCCCAAACCTGTTTTTCTGTAAAAACCTGTGGTTCGGGATTCCATTTTTTTAAATCTTTAGAACTAAAAACACTGATTCCTTTACCCGTACAAAATAGGTAATAGGTGTCTTTTTGTTTGATGACTACAGGATCGTGAACGACAATATCCTGTGCGAATGAAACTAAATTCATGAGCATCAGAAAGGCACGGATTGTGAATTTTATGTTATTATGAAATTTCATATTTTTTATTTAAGAAATGTAAAATGTAAGAAGTAAAAAGAATATTACTGAATGCCTTCTGATGTCATAACTACTCGTTTCATTGTACCATCTTTGTTATAAAATAATTTATCAATACAAACTGATCTTCTGAAACTTCCGCCGTCCGGCTGCGAGGCACCATTATGATAAATAAATAACGACTGTCCTTTAAAATCAATTATCGACTGATGGTTCGTATTGCTGTTTCCTGCCAGTTCATTTAAAATCCCTTTAAATTCCCAAGGACCATTAATTGATTTGCTCATGGCATAAGCAATTTTCTCAGGAAACTGATACGCATACGATAAATAATACCAGTTTTTATGTTTGTGTATCCAAGGTGCTTCGGTGAAATTTGGTAAATCGATTTTTTTGATTGGCCCGTCTATTTCAGTCATGTTTTCTTTTAATTTGGCATAATGACAAACGGTGTTTCCCCAAAATAAATACGCCTGGCCATCATCATCAATATAAACTGTCGGATCAATATCGTCCCAGTTTATTTTGGTGTGTGTAGTCATATCATTTGTAATCAACGCTTTTCCTAATGCGTCTTTAAAAGGTCCGGTTGGGCTATCTGAAACGGCAATACCAATTGCTTTTCCGTCAATTGTTCCGTGTGAAACCGTTACATACCAGTAGAACTTTCCGTTTCTTTCGATAACCTGCGAAGCCCAAGCATCTCCTCTTGCCCATGCAAAATCAGTTACTTTTAATGGTACCGGATGCGATTCCCACTTTTTCATATCTGAAGAAGAATACACTACCCATTCATTCATTTTATAGAAATTAAAATCTTTTGGTGCTTCGTCATGACCGGCATACAAATACACTTTGTCTTTGTACACCAATGCTGCCGGATCACCTGTATATTGATCTGTTATAATTGGATTGTTTGCTTTTACCGACTGGGCATTTGCAGACAGTGATAAAAACAAAATTGACAGGCTTCTAAAAATGCTTTTCATTATTATTTTATTGGTTCTTTTTAGTACCATTATTCAAATGCATATTTTGGCAAAAGCCCTTCCGGTTAGAAAGGGCAATTGATTTTTTAATTCACTTTTTTACCCCAAACAGGTACTCCTGCAGTAGTTAGTCCGGAATAACTTATGGTTACTTTTCTGGTCGCTGATTCCCAATCCCAGGCATCACTAACTTTACATTTTATACCATTTACGGTTAATGTTTTAGCAGCACTGTCATAGGACCATGTGCCAGTAGCTCCTCCGCTCACTTTTTTGTCAGCGGTTAAGTAAATTGTTACCGATTTTTGAATGGTAGCATATTGGTAATTCATGGTGATTTGTTCCCAAGTTCCAATGAAAGAAGCTTCTGTAATTGTAGTTTCCGGTACAGCTGCATATCTTTCAGGATCTACTACCGGCCATCCGTCTTCTGTCCATTTTATGGCACGAACATGTCCCATCATAAGTGCGTTTGAGGCATTTATACCTGGTACATCTTTAGGCAAACGGGCCTGAGATGCATAAAACCATTGTTTGGTATCGGGATTCTGAAAAACAGAACAATGAGCAAATCCAACCCATCCGGTATGATTATTAAATCCATAAGGATGTGTAAGCATTGGCCAGCAATCTGCACCATTTGTTACATTAGCTCCATTGATTCCTAAGAATGGACCTGTAATACTTTTAGAACGGCAAACTCTTGTATTGTAAGGAACATCCAGCCCGTCATAAGCAAGGAATAAATAATAATACTGAGTATCCGGATTATAAATAATTTCCGGACCTTCAGAACCTTGCCAACGGCTTGTAGGACTGCGGGAAGCTATTCTGGTTCCATAATCACTTAAGGTTTTTAACTGATACGGTTTCCCTGTAGACGGATCCAGTTTTAGTGATGCAATTCCGGAATGCCAGGAACCGTAAATCAGGTATTGATCGCCTTCAGGTGTCTGTATAAAAGTTGGGTCGATCGCATTGAATTTGAAATAAGCATTTTCCCAATTTCTGGCTCCTGTAAAAGAATACGGCTTTACGCCATCAGGTTCAGAACATACTACCATTCCTTTATCTACCCAGACATTCGTTGCCAAATCATCAGATTCAGCCAATCCGATAAAAGCTCTTTCTGACCATGAAGTTTCAAAACTGGTTCCGGTAATGGGCTCGTCCACAACAATACTATAATACATCCTATATTTATTGCCTACTTTTTTCACATAAGGAGCCCAATAACCATATCGTGGATTTTCAATTGCAGGTAAAGCAGGAACCATTCTGGCTCTTTTATTATTTAATGAGTCTTTTACCCAGGCAGGAATTGTGGCCATTGCTGATCCCATATATTCCCATGTTACGAGATCTTTCGAACGTCTGTAAGGAAAATGTCCGTGACCGTCGTGAGCATTCCCATAAGATGCATCTGTTTGATACATATAATAGTACTCGCCAGATTTTTCAACCGTTGGATCGTGAACGTTGGCTAAATTCCATTGTGCCCTGCTATTCCATGAAGAAATAGAGATATAATTATCTGAATACGTTGGCCCCGGAAATGCAGGAGGCGTAACAACCGGTGGTACTACTACAGGCGGATCTGTTTCCTCTTTTGCCGGATCATCGCTCGAGCAGCTTGTTGCCACAACAGCAAATAAAAAAAGTCCGATGTACGAAACGATTTTTAAAATGGAATCTGATTTTTTCATGTTTTGTATTTTATTTTCCTTCTAAAACAACAACTGAGAAAGGAGGAATTGTGATTTCTAATTTTCCTTTTTTGTTTTCGAAACCTTTAAAAGCTGTTGGTACAATTTTATTAGGTGTATCGAATGAATTGTAATCCTGTAATTTTGCTGATGTAATTATTGTTCCTGTGAAGTTTTTCACACCCAGGTCTTTCACATCAATCTCAATTTTATTTTTATTTTTTGCATCTACGTTCACTAAAGAAATATGAATTGCTCCGTTTTTATCTTTTGAAGCAGAAGCTGATACTGCAGGAAGTGTTTCTCCATTAACCGTATACAATGGCGACTGAAAACTTACCGGTAATAATTTTGCATCCTGATGAACCGCATAGATTTTCATTACATGATAAGTAGGCGTAGTGATCATTTTAGCTTTATCAGTTAAGATAACTGCCTGTAAAACGTTAACACATTGTGCTAGATTTGCCATACGAACCCTGTCAGCGTGATTGTTGAAAATATTAAGGGTTGCACCAGCTAAAACAGCATCTCTCATGGTATTCTGCTGGTATAAAAACCCAGGATTTGTTCCTTTTTCTACTTCATACCAGCCACCCCATTCGTCAACGAGCATGGCTACTTTTTTCTCAGGATCGTACTTATCCATGATAGCACCATGTTTGGTCACGAGCTCTTCCATTTTTAGAGCAGACTGCATTGTTTTGAAATATTGCTCTTCGGTAAAATCAACTCCGTCACCTTTTTTATTCCAGTTAATTACAGCGTAATGATGAACTCCAATACCTCCTAACATATTAAGCGGAATGTTTTTCATTAAAACTTCTGTCCAGTTATAATCGCCGCTATTAGATCCTGATGCAATACGCGTGATTCCGCCGGTATTCTCCCAATCTGACATGAACGTAGCAAACTTGCGGTATTCTCCGGCATAATATTCAGCTGTCATATTTCCTCCGCAGCCCCACGCTTCATTACCTATTCCCCAGAATTTAACTTTCCATGGTTCTGTTCTTCCATTCTTTTTACGCAAATCACTCATCGGACTTTTACCGCTAAAGTTGGTGTACTGAACCCAGTCAGCTAATTCCTGAACGGTACCGCTTCCCACGTTTCCTGATAAATAAGGTTCTGTTTCAAGAAGCTCACACATATTCAAAAAATCATGTGTTCCAAAACTATTATCCTCTGTAACTCCGCCCCACCATTTGTTTACAATAGTTGGTCTTTGTTCCTGAGGTCCAATTCCATCCTTCCAGTGATATGTATCGGCAAAACAACCACCAGGCCATCTTAAATTTGGAATTTTTAAATCTTTTAAAGCCGCAATAATATCATTTCTAACGCCTTTGGTATTTGGTATTTTTGAAGTATCGCCAACAAAAAAACCTCCGTAAATACAGCGGCCTAAATGTTCTGCAAAATGCCCGTAAATGTTTTTGTTGATAACCGGAGCTTTGTCATCATTTTTTAATGTGACAATTGTAGTTTCTTTTTGAGCGAAAGTGATTTGATTACAAAATGTAAAAACAAATAGAATTAAAAAAGTTTTTTTCATGGTAGATAAGTTATAAAGAGGAAAATTAGTGAAATTTTCCTCTAAATATTAATTTTAGTATGTAAGAGTTGGCCATCCTCCTGACCAGTTAAAATAAACAATTTCCATTTTTGGATTTCCGTTATCGGCTTTGTTATAATAATGAACAGCTCCTTTCTGGGTTCCTGTAATTCTGGATAAATGTCCTGGCCCTATGTAATTTCCCTGTGAAGCTAAAACGGTAGTTCCGCCTCCGCTTTTTAGGGAGACTCCATTTTTATCCGTAAAAGGACCAAAAGGGCTTGTCGAACGGCCTACTACAATATAATACGTACTGTTTACACCATTGCAGCAGGTTCCTCGGTTTACAAACATGTAATAGTAACTGCCTTCCTTAACCAGACAAGGAGCTTCCCATGAGGCATGGTTTCCGCCAGCTACAATTGTTCTTGTACCGGTTGGTTTTCCTGTTGAAGGATTAATCTGTACGACTCCTATTCCGGCATGCCAGGAACCATAAGCCATATACACATTGCTGCCATCAACTAAAATAGAAGCATCAATTGCATTTACATCTGAATCTGAATTAGAAGAAACTACAACTCCCCTGTCTGTCCATTTTGTTCCCGCACTTTGAGAAATTGACGGAGCAGTTACCAAACCAATGGCCGATCTTTCAGAACCAAAAGTTGAACAGGAATAGTACATGTTCCATCTATTATTGAACCACGCAACATCAGGTGCCCAAAATGTTTTGGTAAAACCGGGTACATAACCTGTTATCCAGCCTGGAGTTGAAGTAAATACAGATGTACCCCATGTCCAGTTGACTAAATCTCTGGAATATGTCATTGGAATATTATCACCTGTAGTAAAAACATAATAGTTAACACCGCTTTTTACAATCGTGCTCGGATCATGTGAAGGAACATTTCCGGCAACTGTTTTTGCGGTTAAATTTGTATTTTGAGAATCCTGAGTTACAGCATTTGTTTCTTCATTTGGAGAAAGAACATCTTCGTTTTGACAACTTCCTAATAATATTGCTAATAAAATCAAACTTGTAATTGCTTTCATTGTTATAATAATTTTAGTTACTGTATAAATTTTTTACTTCGGTATTCTATTCCTTTTAAAAAACATAATATCACATAGCAATTTTAAGCCGCCATATGATACTATGCAATCTAACTAATTCAATAAATATTAATAACTGTCATTCTGTGTAATTGGGAATTTGTTGGTATCCATTTCTGCCTGAGGAATTGGGAAATATTCTCTACCTGGTTTATAGCCTTTAAATTCTGTATCTCTCGATTCTAACCAATCTAATTTGGTTTCATCTTCAAGCCATCCCCAACGACGAATATCATCAAAACGGTGTCCTTCAAGAGCAAATTCTAAGAAACGTTCGTGACCTATTTGCTCTCTCATCTGCTCCTTAGTCATATTTGGTTTAACAGTTGCTAAATTTGGTAAATTAACGCGGTCTCTTACTTTTTGAATATAAGTATACGCGCCTTGTGTATCACCTGTTTCATTCAGACATTCTGCATACATAAGCAATACATCCGAATAACGCATTAAGCGTTCATTAATTTCGCTTATAAAGTCTGTATCTGTTGTTTTAGTATCTGTATTCTGATACTTTTTACAAAATATATCATTTAAATAGGGAGTATTAGCATAATGTGTGGCAAAATCTTGTCCATATATTTTCATGCCTGGGCGATTGTAGAATATCGTAGCATCTAAACGTGGATCATCTTGGTTGCTAACTGTTTTTTCTTCTCTAAATTCATTTAGCAAAGTAAAGGTAGGCTGAATATCAGTGAAACCAAAATCCGGGGGACCATAAGTTGCAGCTCTTCCTGTTGTTATCCTGTATCCAGATATTAAACTTGCACTTTGATTAAATTGAACTTCAAAAATAGATTCCGCATTGTTTTCTCCTGCTATACTGAAATTATCAGCATAATTTGGCATCAGTCTATATTTTTCAGAATCAATAACTAACTTGAACATGTTTTTTGCATTTTCAAAATCTTTATTAAATAAATAAGCTTTACCTAAATATGCCATAGCTGCTCCTTTAGTAGCTCTGCCTAATTGTCCTGCGTCTAACGTGTTTGATGTGTTATAATCCAGAGGTAATAAATCTACGGCAGCTTTAAAATCAGCTATAACTTGTGCCCAGCCTTCTGCTTGTGGTTTTTGTGCCTGAAACGGATTAACATCGATAGGGACTGGCACATTTTTATACATATTTACTGCATGAAATAAATACAGGCCTCTCAAAAAATAGGCTTGACCCAAAATTCTGTTTTTTAGAGCCTGATCTTTCATGTCAATAGCAGGTACATTTTTCAATACCTGATTTGTAAAAGACACACCTTTATAACAATCAATAAAAGCCCAATTCGTAATGTCTCCTGCTAAAGGTGATACATTAAAGACACCAATATTACCCATTAGATCCCAACGACTTACGGTTCTGACATCATCACCACGACCATCAAGCATTAAGTTTGTGTTTCTTGCGTACATTCCGAACCATGATAATGGTACATATGCTGCATTGAGTCCTTTTATAGCATCTTCATCAGTTTTCCAAAAACTTTCTTCAGTGGCAACGTTTGGGTCAGCTTGCACAAGATCGTCATCACTCACACAACTAAAAGTAGTTATGGCTAATGTGATCATTGTTATATATTTTATTGCTTTATATTTCATTTTATTAGCTTTTAATTTTATTAAATACATTAACTTAAAAATCAACTTGTAATCCCATAGAAAGAGTTCTAGGATTCGGGAACGAACCTCTGTCATACCCACGTGTAAGTAATCCGTCATTTATAAAATCCGGATCATAACCTTTATAGTTGGTTATTGTCCATAGATTTTGTCCATTTGCGAATATTTTGGCTTTTTGAATGAATTTTTTATTACCTAATGGTATGTTATATCCAATCTGGAAATTTTGTAATTTGATATAATCCCCATCTTCTATAAAACGGTTAGAATCTCTTGTGTTTGCATTTGGATCATTAATTACTGGTCTTGGAATATCTGTATTTGTATTAGTTGGTGTCCAGTAATTCAATATGTCTGTGCTGCTATTGCCATATTGCCCAGCCATCAGATCGCGATACACTGCATTAAATACTTTATTTCCGCCTGCACCTTGCCAAAGCATTGATAATTCCCAGTTTTTGTATTCGAAATTTAGATTAATACCATACGAATATTTTGGAATTGCCTGACCTTGAAATGTTCTGTCTTTGTCATCAATTATGCCATCACCATTTTGATCTTTAAATTTTATATCTCCTGGTCTGGTAGAAATTGATTGAGTTGGTGCAGCATCAATCTCTGCCTGAGTCTGAAAAATACCTTCTGTTTCCCAAGCGTATAATTCAGCTATTGAGCGACCTACTTCAGTTCTTGAAGGTCCTAATGTTATAGGAGCATTGTCATTTCCTATTTTAGTTACCTTGTTTTTCAGAGTTCCAAAATTTGCAGAAATACCGTATTTAAATGCATTATCATTGTTTGTGTAGCCAATTGTAAATTCAAAACCTTTGTTTTCAACATCTCCTGCATTAGTCATAATAGATCCGGCTGAACCTGATGTGGCCGGAAGTGGCACACTAAAAAGTAAATCTGTTGATTTTCTAACAAAATATTCTCCTGACAATTGCAGTTTATTATTTAGTAAACCGAATTCCGCAGCAATATTGGTTGATGCTGTTTTTTCCCAGTGAATGTTTTGGTCTTTGATATCTGTAACTATCGTTCCTGAAGCTGGTACTCCGGTAAATGCTCCTCCCCAGGTATAAGGGACAAATGCGTTAACCGTTGGAGAATACGCATAGGCACCAACTGCATTGTTTCCTAATTCCCCATAACCACCTCTAATTTTAATCATATCTACCCATGTAGGCAAAATAGCAGCAATAAATTTTTCATTGCTTAATTTCCAGGCTCCGGAGAATGAATAGAAATTTCCTGTATTATTTTCAGGAGCAAATAATGAAGTTTTATCTTGTCTGAAATTCCCCTGAATCAAATATTTATCAGCATAACTATAGTTTAATCTGGTTATGTAAGAAAGAGTGGTAATTGTACTTGCCCATTCTCCACCCACTATTGTAGTTGCATTTTGAATCTGGCTTATTTCTCCTGTTTCATATCCTGTCCCTCTTGACCAATTTTTGTAGAAATCATTTTTTTCCTGAATCCAGCCTGCTAAAACATCAAATTTATGTTTGTTAATTGTTTTTTCGTAAGTAAGGAAATTGTTAAAAAAGGTTCTGGTAGTATTCCCTAATTCAATATTTAATGTTGCGTTTTCAGGGTTTACTATATAACGCCATCCTAAATCACTTGGCGGATTGTAAATGTGATTGTGCCAGTCTGTTCTATCAAAACTAACATCTGTTTTAAATTTTAAGCCATCAATGAATTCATATTCTCCCCAAATATCACCAATAAAACGATTTCTTTCTGTGGTATTATCCATTACATTATTGTATCCAATAACATTTAAAGAAATGGCTCTTTGGCCAGAGTTAGTAGTACCACCATAACCTCCTAATCTATTGCTGTCATACACAGGCATAGTTGGGATTGCAGTAGCCAACGAACCTATAACTGAATTAAGATTTTCAGTAAAATTTTCTTTGTCAGATTTAGTGTAACCTAATTTTCCGCCATATTTGAATTTCCCTTTTTTTCCATTAAAATTCAAAGTAGTTGTATATCTCTCATAATCTTGTGGAGATTCAACATAACCAGTGTTTTTAAAATAATCAATATTAACATTGTAGGAAAGAGATTCTGCACCACCATTTATAGTTAAGGAATGGTTTTGTATAGTACCGGTTTTAAAGGCTGCATCCTGCCAGTCTGTATCTACATTATTAATATAACCTGGATTTGTTGGATCATTTGCAGGTGCAATTCCAATCATAATACCAGTAGTATCCATGTAATTTTGTTCGGCTGCTGTAACAATTTTTTGATATTGTTCTCTATTTGTTACATCCCATTTTCTTGCTACATTTTGCACTCCAAATAAGTTCTTATAGCCAATACTAACTTGTCCGGCTTTCCCTTTCTTAGTAGTAATGATAATAACTCCATTTGCACCACGAACCCCGTAGATAGCTGCAGAAGATGCATCTTTTAATACTTGCATAGACTCTATTTCTCCTGTAGAGAAATCAAAAGGGCTGTCCACCATCATACCGTCAACAACAAACAAAGGGTTAGTGTTGTTAAATGAAGAGATACCTCTAATTTTTATATTTACAAATCCCCCAGGTTCTCCAGATGATTGTACTGTTACCCCAGCAGCTTGACCTTGTAGCATTTTTGCCACATCATAAGTTATTGTTTTTTTGGCATCAGCCACATTTACAACACTTACTGATCCTGTTAAATCAGCTTTCTTTTGTGTACCATATCCAATTACTACTACTTCATTAAGCCTATTGTTATCTTCTCCTAAAGCAATATCAACTTTTGATTGATTTCCTATAGTTACTTCCTGATTTCGATATCCTATAAATGAAAAAACTAATACATCATTTGGGGATGCCTTAATCGAATACTGTCCATCAAATCCGGTTGTGGTTGATGTTTTGGTTCCTTTAACTACAATGTTCACTCCAGGCAAAGGCAACTTGTCCTGAGCTGAAGTAACAATTCCGCTAATCTCTTTGCCCTGAGCCGACATAAGATTAACAGAAAACACTAGCATAAATAATGCTATGAGGCATTCTTTTTTTGGTAACACGAAATTCCAATAAAAAGATAATTTTTGGTTTGTTATCATACTGGTTTTTTTAAGTTAGTTAGTTATTATTATAAGTGTTAATTTTACATTTGTAAATTTAAATAAAAAAAAAGCGCAAAAACAAATTAATCTCATAAAAAAAACGAATAAAAAAAATATATATCATAATTTAAGTGTTGAATCAACATTTAAAACTTGTAGTTTTTTTCAAAAAAGAGGGATTTTAATTGTTTTATTTGTGTAAAAACTACACTTTTGATTAAAAACCAATTATTTAATCAAAAAAACAGTTGTTAAGAAAAAGTTATAGATAATGTGTTTTTATTGTGAGAAAGAATATAGAAATAAGATTATTGTAATAAAATACGTAAGTAAAAAAGTTAATTTTAACTTAAAATCTATTTTTTGAGGAATAAAATACTCCCTTTTTAGTATAAAAAAGATTTAATTGTACTTTTACACCTTTTTAAACAGAATAAAAAATATATAAATGAGTAAAATTTCCTAATTAATTTAGTAAGTGTAAAATCAACATTAATAAATTATGAAACGTATTAGGAAGTTTCTATATTTACCAAATAAAATATAAAATATGCTAAACAGTTATAGCTCTGCGGATAAGGTTTTATTAGCAGTAGATTGCATCATTTTTGGATTTGACCATCAGGGATTAAAAATTCTTTTGATTAAAAGAGATTTTGAACCAGAGAGAGGAAAGTGGTCATTAATTGGAGGGTTTTTAAAACGCGATGAAATACTAGATGATGCTGCCATTAGAATTTTGAACACCTATACTGGGTTACACGATATCTATATGGAGCAGCTGCATGCATATAGTGAGATAGATCGTGACCCGGTAGACCGAACTATTTCTGTTTCATACTATGCCTTAATTAATATTGAAAACCATAATGAAGAAATGATTAAAAACTATCATGCAGAATGGTTTAGTATTGCTGATGCTCCAAATCTTATTTTTGACCACAATGAAATGGTTCAGCATGCCATCAGAAGGCTGCGTTACAGAACTTCGATAAAACCAATTGGTTTTGAATTACTTCCTGAAAAATTTACCATGCGCCAATTATTAGAGTTGTATGAAGCAATTTTAAGTAAGGAACTCGACAAACGTAACTTTATCAGTAAGATCAATTCTTTGGAAATTTTAAATAAACTGGATGAAAAAGACATGCAGTCTTCCAGAAAAGGATCTTATTTATATACTTTCAACAAAGAAAAATATGAAGAAAAATTACTTAACGATTTTGTACTGAATTTATAAAAGGCATTACGCATTAAATATAATCTGGAATTACATCCAAAAACAAAACCCTGAAAGTCACAAGTTTTCAGGGTTTTTCATTAAATAAAACTACTATTAAACTAAACTAATTCTCTTTATTTTTAGCTATTTCCTTTTTGGTAATCTGCCAAAAAAGTAGCCAAACCAATATCTGTTAACGGGTGCTTCAATAAACCTTCAATTGCACTCAGTGGACCTGTAATTACATCTGATCCTATTTTTGCACAATTAATAATATGCATTACATTTCGAACAGAAGCTGCAAGAATCTGGGTTTCAAATCCAAAATTGTCATAAATCAATCTGATTTCTTCAATCAGGTTCATACCATCAGTTGAAACATCATCCAGTCTTCCAATGAAAGGCGAAACATAAGTCGCCCCGGCTTTTGCAGCCAGTAATGCCTGTCCAGATGAAAATACCAAAGTACAATTGGTTCTGATTCCTTTATTCGAAAAATATTTAATGGCTTTTACACCGTCTTTTATCATCGGGATTTTTACTACAATCTGCGGATGCAGTGCTGCCAGTTTTTCTCCCTCAGCAATCATGCCTTCAAAATCTGTTGAAATCACTTCGGCACTTACATCGCCGTCAACCAGTTCGCAGATTTTTATGTAATGATCCAAAATGTTTTGTGCCCCTGTAATTCCTTCTTTCGCCATTAATGACGGGTTTGTAGTAACTCCATCTAAAACTCCTAAACCATTGGCTTCTTTAATATCTTTTAAGTTGGCTGTATCTATAAAAAATTTCATGTTCTTTTTTGTTTTTTTAGTGAATTAAAAAATTGTTTTCTTTTAAATATTTGCTGATTTCCTCTGCCGCATTTTTACTGGTAAATCCAAATTTCTGATCCAGAACCGAAGCCGGAGCTGAATACCCGAAATGATCCAGACCAAACACTCTTCCGTTACTCCCAACCAGATTTTCCAGATTAACCGGAAGCCCTGCCGTAAGTCCAAAAACCAATCCGCCATTCGGAATTACACTTTCCTGATATTCTTTTGATTGTGATCTAAAGAGACCTTCAGAAATTATCGATGCCACATTTATTTTTATCTGTTTTGTGCTTTCAAGTTCAGCAGCTGCATCAATTAACGTTGCCACTTCAGATCCGTTTGCGATTAAAGTGATATCAGGATTTTGAACAGATTTTACCAAATATCCTCCTTTTTTAGCCTGACCAGCTTCTTCAAATCTTGAATTCCCATTGGTTGGAAGATCTTTGATATCCTGTCTGGAAAGGATTAAACCTGTTGGTGTTTTTTTGTTCTCTAATGCCATTTGCCAGGCAACAGAGGTTTCAACAGCATCTGCCGGACGTAAAGCCAGTAAACTTTGATCTCCTGAATGGTTTTTAATTTTTTCCAATAATCGAATTTGCGCTTCCTGTTCAATTGGCTGGTGCGTTGGTCCGTCTTCACCTACGCGGAAAGAATCGTGAGTCCAGACATATTTTACAGGCAATTCCTGAATCGCCGCCAGACGAATAGCGGGTTTCATATAATCTGAAAACACAAAAAAGGTAGCCACCACCGGAATTACGCCTCCGTGCAATGCAATTCCGTTAGCGATTGCAGCCATTGTCAATTCGGCAACTCCTGCCTGTAGAAAACCTCCGTTAAAATTATTTTTTTGCAAAACCGATGATTTTTTCAGGAATCCATCCGTCTTGTCACTATTCGATAAATCTGCAGAAGACACAATCATATTCTCAACGTTTTCGGCCAGATAACCCAAAACTGCTGCAGAAGCATCTCGTGTTGCCGCATTTGCTTTTTGTGCGATACTGCCAAAATCCAGGCTTGGTAAATCGCCCGAGAAAAATTGCTGGATTTTTTTTGCTAAGGCAGGATTTTGAGCTTCCCAAGCTGCAATTTTTGATTTTCTTTCAGTAGATTCTGTTGTTTTATTATTTAAAACAGAAGCATAATGTGCAGCAACTTCTTCGTAAACCGCAAATGCATCTTCCGGATTTGCACCCAGATTAAGCAATGTTGATTTAAAACATGCTTTTGTTCCTCCAATAGGCTTTCCGTGCAGTTCACACTGACCTTCATACATGGCACCATCAGCAGTTACACAACCTTTACCCATTATGGTTCTTCCAATAATCAGGGTTGGTTTTTCAGTTTCGTTATTGGCATCCGTCAGAGCTTTACGAATTTGTTCATGATCATGACCGTCAATAGTAGTTACCTTCCAGCCCCATGATTCGTATTTCATTGCAGTATCTTCGGTAGTAACCTCATCAGTCATGGAAGAAAGCTGTACATCATTCGAATCATAGAACATAATAAAATTGTTCAGTCCCAAATGCCCTGCGATACGGCCTGCTCCCTGAGAAATTTCTTCCTGAACACCTCCGTCAGTTATGAATCCGTAGATTTTATGATCGAATAAATTATCAAATCGTGCTGATAGAAATTTGGCTGCAATGGCTGCTCCAATTCCCATAACATGTCCCTGACCCAATGGTCCTGAAGTATTTTCAATTCCTCGTTTCACATCAATCTCAGGATGTCCCGGCGTAACAGAACCCCATTGTCTGAAATTTTCTAAATCTGTTTTTTCATAATTCCCCAGCAAATGATACTGCGCATACATCAAAGCCGAAAGATGTCCTGCATCCATAAAAAAACGGTCCCTGAAAATCCATTGCATATCGGATGGATCGTATTTTAAATATTCGGTATATAAAATGTGAAGAAAATCTGCACCTCCCATAGCTCCTCCCGGATGGCCTGAATTTGCTTTCTCAACCATCGAAATCGCTAAAGCACGTATATTATCTGCTGCAAGCTGGTCTATTCTGTTGTTCATTTTAAGGTTGTTTTTAATAAAGTTTTTTGTGGTTTTTAAGTAGAATTTTCAATTTGTAAATGCAGGATTTTAAGTAGAAATAATTCTAAAAATGAGAAGCAGAAACAAATCAAATAATAAGTGTAAAATTTACATTTACAAATGTATGTAAAATAATTTCATATAAACAAAAAATATTTTGTTTATTTTTTTTACTAATTTTTTGAGGATTTATCAAACATAAAATAAATGCTGTATTATTTAAGCAACAGAACAGCAAAACGGCTTAGCCTAAATCCTGGGTTTTTATATGAAGTTTTGTGAATAAAAAACATTCTTTTTTAAGAACTGTCTTAACTAAAAAAAGTCCAATTCTATACGTTTAGAATTCGACCTTTTCGTATGGTATTAACCATTTTAAATTAAAAAATAGCCCCTTTAATTTTTTCCCGTATCTTCTTTTTATAATCTTTAGGATAGGTTCTGGCTCCCATAAAAATGTCTGTCATGGCATTGGATAGAACAGAACCATAATTTTTGGCAACAAAATTGCGCAATATTTTTTTGCTATAGAAAATTTTGGCCAAAGTGATTCCGGCTTTTACTTCTGGTAGAATACTGTTTTCTAATTTTTCATGGTACAGTTCTGAAGACCTTACAGGATCAAGTTTCCCTTCTATAATGGATTGTGCTGCTAAAATTCCGCTTAATATGGCGTTTGAAATTCCTTCAGCCAACACAGGGTCTGCAAATCCTGCTGAGTCGCCAATTAAAAAAACATTTTTTCGAACGAAAGTATCCGTTCTTGGAGAAACCGGAATGACAAATCCGTGGGCATCTTCTTTTACAATATCTGTAATTCCCAACGTTTTTAAATAGGCTGCGTAATATTTTTTCAAATCAATCTTCTGATTCGCTTTTACCAAAATGCAAACCCCTACAGATAAATGATTTTTTTTAGGAAAGCACCAGCCATAGCCAGAAGGGATAGCATCGACATCAAAACGGACATTTTTTGATAATCTTTCAAAATCATCCGAAGGAACTTCCAGCTCGTATTCTAAAGCCGGGATAACAGTCCGGGTTTCCTGCCAACCTGCCATTTTAGCTATTGGACTTAAGGCGCCATCTCCGGCAATAATAAATTTTGCCTGTATATCGCCCTCAGAAGTATGGATTGTCTGAGTTTCTCCGAAAGTTATACTGTTAACCTTATGGTTTTGCAAAAGAGTAACACCATTTTCTTTTGCTTTTTCTACAATGAGATTATCAAAAGCATCACGCATAATCATGCTGATGATGGGCTTGTCTCTTTTTGTCGTGAGTTTGATATTTGTATTTGAAAAATAAGTATCGACTTCGTAGAATTCTTTTTCAACAACTGATGCAACATCAAAAGGAATATTGTTTCTCCCTCTGTGCACCAGGCCACCGCCACATGTTTTATATCTCGGCAGAATTTCTTTCTCAATTATAACAGTCGTAATTCCGCTTTTCGATAATTCAAAAGCTGCAGAAGCTCCGGCCGGACCGCTTCCTATGATGGCTACATCAAATACTTTCATTGTTTTTTTTTCCAAAACTAAAGGAATCGATGGTAAAAAACAAAATTCTGATGGAGTTCTGATTCCGGCTAGCCCTATCTTTTAATTTCAAAAGAATTTTAAAGTGAATTTCTCATAATCAGCGAAGATTTATTTTCTATTTGTTCGTTTTTTCCTTTGAGAACCATATCAGCCAATATTTTTCCCATATCTTCAAAATGGGTCGAAATGGTAGCAATTCCATTTGCAACAACTTTTTTCAAGGAAGTTTCATTATACGAAATAATGCCAAAATCAGCGCCTAATCTAAGGTTGTGATTTCGTGCATTTTCGATTACCCCAACGAGGTCACGATCATTCGGAATCACATATAAATCTCCAATTTCGATTTCATGATCGGTGAACTGGGTGATGATTTCGTAATCAAAATTATATTTTGCACAAAAATTTTCAAATCCGGTTTTCATTCCTAACGGCTCACGAAAACCCGGGAAAATTAAAATCAGCTTTTTGTATTTTCCCAGTCTTGATTTTCCTTTTAAAAGACCTTCAAAAATATCTTTTTGGTGGTTTTGATAGATAGCAGGATACATCTTTAAGTCGGGATTGGTCTGGTCCAGTATAATCACTTCGTTTACTGGTAGGGTTTTTATCGTGTCAATAATGCCTGTCAGGTTGGTCGGCATAATAATGTATTTGGTATAATTGCCGTTACTGTCATTTATTAGTTTTTTAAAGACCGGTACATTAAAATGATGGAAAAAAATATCGACCTGAACGTTTTTTCCAATACTTTTTAAAAAGGAATTATAGATGTCTTCTTTAAAAATATTAAGTTCATCAAAAAGCAAAAAAATCTTCTGTTTGATACTGGTTTCAATACTTTTAACATAATAGCCCTTGCCCGGAATGGCATAAATTATACCCCGTTTTTTAAGTTCGTCGTATGCCTGGAGTACAGTATCTCGCGATAAGGAGAAAGCCAGACAGACTTTGTTTACGGAAGGAAGCCTATCGCCTTTTTTCAGCTTTTCTTCATCAATTGCTTTTTCAACTGAAAGAATTATCTGCTTATATTTTGGCAAACCCAGATTATTTTGTATCGAAATGATGCTCATGAAAAAAGATTTTTTTGCAATATACAAAAAACTGGTAGGTACTGGTATACAATAAAGCAAAATAAATATAATTTTGAATTTTCACTTTTGATAAAAATAACATGGAATTAAAGCATATATCGCATTTCAACAATCACTCTAATTGCAAATTATTTGGTTTATCTCCAGATAATGAAGAAATTCATTGTTTTGAACTGACCAATAAAAATGGAATTAAAGTACAGCTTACGAACTACGGTGCGACTGTAACTTCATTAAAAGTTCCTGCAACAGATGGAAAACTGACAGATGTAGTTTTAGGTTTTGACAATCCCGAAGCCTATATTGAATCCTATAATTTGCCAAGCGGTCCTTATTTTGGTACAACTGTCGGACGTTATGCAGGACGTATCAGTAAAGGACGTTTCACCTTAAATGATAAAACATTTGAACTGGCGGGAAACAATAACGGAAATGCTTTGCACGGAGGAAATACCGGTTTTGGTCAAAAAATATGGGATGTCACTGATTTAACAGACCAGTCGGTAACTTTTCATCTGATCAGTGAAGATTTAGAAGAAAACTATCCAGGGAAATTAGAGGTTTTCCTAACCTATTCCTTAACCGAAGAAAACGAATTAAAACTCGAATATAAAGCAACAACTACAGAAGACACCATTATAAATTTAACCCATCACAGTTATTTCAACCTTAATGGTCATGATTCGGACGTATTGGATCAGGAAATATTTATTGACGCGAATACCATTCTGGAAACCAATAATGAGAGTATTCCAACCGGAAAATTTACTGCTCTCGACGGTCATGATTTCGATTTCAGAAACAGAAAAAACTGTCCGGCTTCTATTGACAATTCGTTTGTTATTAATTCAGGTGCAGTAATCGCTGCTCAGTTATTCAGTCCGAAAAATAATTTAAAGATGAGCGTTTACACGGATCAGCCGAGCGTCCATATTTATGTTGGCGGAAATTGTTTCAATATTTTGAAAGGAAAAGAAAACGTAAATTACACTCCTGTAAGCGGTATTTGTTTTGAAACTCAAAATTTCCCTGACGCACCAAATCAGCCTCATTTTCCTAATTCAGTTTTGAAAAAAGGCGAAGAATACCGTCAAAAAACAGTTTATAAATTTGAAAATATAAACTAATAATTATTTAAAAGCTACAGAAGATTAATAGATATAATTAAAAATAATGAACGAGATTTTAATACAGAATACGACTGCTTTTTTTGAGAAATCATTCGGAACAACGCCTCAAAAAATCGTGCTTTCTCCGGGGAGAATCAATATTATCGGCGAACATGTTGATTATAATGACGGTTATGTTTTACCTGCTGCAATTGATAAAATTATCTGTTTTGCCTTTGAAAAAAGCAATTCTAAAACATCAAAAATTATCGCTATCGATTTAAATGAAGAATTTGAAGTTGACCTTACACAGGAAATCAAACTAAGCGATGTTGTGTGGACCAATTATATCCTTGGAGTCATCAAACAACTGCAGGATAATGGTTTTTCTTTCGAAGGTTTCAACTGTGTTTTCAGCAGTAATATTCCGGTTGGTTCAGGATTATCATCATCTGCAGCTTTAGAGTGTGGAATGATTTTCGGAATCAAAGAACTTTTCGGTTTAAAAATCGAAAAGGTAGATATTGCCTTATTAGGGCAAAAAGCAGAACACTGGGTGGGTATCAATTGTGGTATTATGGACCAGTTTTCAAGCGTTCACGGACTTGAAAATAAAGTAATAAAATTAGACTGCAACACGCTGGAATTTGAATATCACAATGCTGATTTTAAAGATTATTCGCTGGTTTTGTTTGACAGTAATGTAAAACACTCCCTTTTTACATCAGAATACAACAACAGAAGACTGGAGTGTGAAGAAGGACTTTCGATCATCAAAAATCATTTTCCGGAAATCAAAACGTTCAGGGACTGTACTGAAGAACAGGTTTTAAGCCTTAAGGATAAAATGTCTGAAGTTGTTTTTAAAAGAGTTCATTTTGTCGTAAAAGAAATCTTGCGTGTTACTCAGGCTTGTGAGGCTTTAGACAATGGAAATATTGAACTTTTAGGCCAATTGCTTTTTGATACCCATGACGGATTATCAAAAGATTATGAAGTGAGTTGTCCTGAATTGGATTTCATTGTTGAACAAGCTAAAAAAGAAGAAAGTGTAATAGGATCGCGATTAATGGGCGGCGGTTTTGGAGGCTGTGCCATCACTTTAATCAAAAAAGGACACGAAAACAGCGTAAAAGAAGCGTTTACCAGCCTTTATTTTGATACATTTGGAATTGATTTAAAAATTTATGATGTGAAGGTATCACACGGAACATCACTTTATACCAAGAATTAAGAATGAGAAATTTTGATATTAATGAAGATCCGCACAGACGTTACAATCCATTATTAAACGAATGGGTTTTGGTTTCTCCTCATCGTGCAAAAAGACCATGGCAAGGTCAGAATGAAACTATTTCAACAGAAAAATTACCGGAATACGATCCAACCTGTTATTTGTGTCCGGGAAATGTTCGTGCCAATGGTGTGAACAATCCGAACTACGAAAGCTCATTTGTTTTTGAAAATGATTTTGCTGCTATGAAGCAGGATGAAATCATGTACGAAGACGATATCAAACAAACTTTTTTTAAAGCACAACCGGAAAGAGGGATTTCAAGAGTGGTTTGTTTTTCTCCAAGACACGATCTTACTTTACCTGAAATGGAAGTTGCAGGTATCGAAAATATTATCCGTACCTGGCAAAAAGAATATACTGATTTAGGCAATATTGATTATATCAACCACGTTCAGATTTTTGAAAATAAAGGAAGTGTTATGGGCTGCAGTAATCCGCATCCGCACGGACAAATCTGGGCTCAGTCGTCCTTGCCGACACAGGTTGAAAAAACACAACGAAACCTAAAAGATTATTTTATTAAAAACAACCGCAATCTTTTACAGGATTATTTAAAAGCCGAATTAGTAAAAGAGGACCGTATTGTAATCGAAAATGACCATTTTGCAGCATTGGTTCCGTTTTGGGCAATCTGGCCGTACGAAACGATGATCATCAGCAAAAGACATATCACCAGAATTACCGAGTTTACAGCAGAAGAAGTTACTTCTTATGCCACTATTCTGAAACAGCTGACTACAAAATACGACAATCTTTTCAACACTTCATTCCCATATTCTTCAGGAATTCACCAGGCACCTACAGACGGTGGAGCGCACGAAGAATGGCAATTTCACATGCATTTTTATCCACCATTGCTGCGTTCTGCCACCGTAAAAAAATTCATGGTTGGGTATGAAATGTTAGGCGAATCACAACGTGACATTACACCTGAAAAAAGTGCTGCCGTTTTAAGAGAACTATCAGATATACATTATAAAAATAAATAAAATGAAAATAGTCGTTACAGGTGGTTTAGGTTTTATTGGCTCACACACCGTTGTTGAATTACAAAACGAAAATTTCGAAGTAATCGTAATAGACAATCTTTCTAATTCATCCATTGAAGTTTTAGATGGTATTGAAAGGATTACCGGAAAAAAACCGCTTTTTGAACAAATTGATTTAAGAGACAAAGCAGCTGTTCAGGATTTCTTCAAAAAATATAATGATGTTTCAGGCGTTATTCATTTTGCTGCTTCAAAAGCTGTGGGAGAAAGTGTTCAGAATCCTTTGTTATATTATGAAAATAATATTAATTCTTTGGTTTACATCCTTCAGGAATTAAACCAAAAACCGGAAGCTAATTTTATTTTCAGCTCTTCATGTACAGTTTACGGTCAGGCCGAAAAGATGCCGATTGCAGAATCAACCCCTATACAACCTGCAATGTCTCCTTACGGAAACACCAAACAAATTGGAGAGGAAATCATTACAGATGTTACTAAAGTTAGTAATCTGAATGCTATTTTATTGCGTTATTTTAATCCGGTTGGCGCTCATGAATCAAACGAAATTGGCGAATTGCCGCTTGGAGTTCCTCAAAATTTAGTACCCTTTATCACCCAAACCGGTGTTGGATTACGCAAGGAATTATCTGTTTATGGAAACGACTATCCTACTCCTGACGGAACCTGCGTTCGTGATTATATTCATGTTGTCGATCTGGCAAAAGCGCATGTAATTGCCATGCAAAGGCTGGTGAACAAAACCAATACTGATAAATTGGAGATTTTCAATTTAGGAACCGGAAAAGGAAGCACTGTATTGGAAGTAATTCATTCTTTTGAAAAAGCAAGTGGACAAAAGTTGCCTTATAAAATTGTTGACCGGAGAGAAGGTGATATTACCGAAGCTTATGCTAATACAGACAAAGCTAATAATGTTCTGGGCTGGAAAACACAGTTGTCATTGGATGATGCAATCGCAAGTGCCTGGAAATGGGAACAAAAGATCAGACAATAAAATATAGAAATTATATCTTTTTGTTACAAATGTAAAAAATACATTTATTTATGTTGCCGATAAGTATTTTTATTTTACTTTTGATTTTCATTTTTTTAACAAAAAAGCAAAATTTAAACACATATCGTATTTTTTTCAGTTTAAAAAAATAAATTACTTAGTTTCGCAACCACTATCAACTATTTTTGCCATTATAAACAAAAACAAATTTTAAAACTATCAAAAATCACTCAATATTAATTTAAAATATTACTAACAAATGAGCCAAAACCTTGCTTTTGCAGATTATGCAGTATTTATTATCTATTTTCTCGTCGTATCCATCTACGGATATGTCATTTATCGCAAGCGCGAAAAAAACGAACACGATGCCAAGGCTTATTTCCTTGCTGAAGGAACCCTAACATGGTGGGCGATTGGAGCTTCATTAATTGCTTCAAACATTTCAGCAGAACAATTTATCGGAATGAGCGGTGAGGGCTTCTTCTTAGGAATTGCAGTTGCTGCTTACGAGTGGATTGCCGCTATTGCATTGATTATTATTGCAATTTGGTTTATTCCTGTTTATTTAAAAAACAAGATTTATACCATGCCCCAGTTTTTGAAAACAAGATATAACGAATCAACGGCTTTGATAATGGCGGTTTTCTGGTTGTTTTTATATGTATTTGTAAACCTTACTTCTATCTTATACTTAGGAGCGGTTGCTATTGATGGTTTAGCAGGGGGTGGATATCTGCATGTTATTATGGTCGGTCTGGCTGTTTTTGCTTTAATTATCTCTTTGGGAGGTATGAAAGTGGTGGCTTATACCGATGTTATTCAGGTAGCAGTTTTAATTATTGGGGGTCTGGTTACTTCGTATATAGCTTTAACTGTTGTATCAGACCATTTTGGTTTTGGAAAGGATGCCCTTGCAGGTTTCAACCTGTTAATTGAAAAAGCACCGGAGCATTTCAAAATGATAATAGACAGACCTGGTGCCAATTCTTCTCAATTGGAAATTAACAAATATTTAACTTTTCCTGGATTAATGTCGTATTTAGCAGGTATCTGGATCATCAACCTTAACTATTGGGGATGTAACCAGTACATTACTCAAAGAGCATTGGGTGCTGATTTGCAAACTGCACGTACAGGTATTTTATTTGCAGGTTTCTTAAAATTATTGATGCCTCTTATCGTAATGTTACCGGGTATTGCTGCTTACGTTTTATACCAAAATGATGCCTTACCACAATTGGTTGGAGGAAAAGACGGAGCTTACTCTGCCATGTTAACATTCCTTCCTACAGGTCTTAAAGGATTATCTGTTGCAGCTTTAACAGCAGCTATCGTAGCTTCATTAGCCGGTAAAGTAAACAGTATCTCTACAATTTACACCTTAGACGTTCACAAAAAATACATTCAGAAAAATGCAAGCGACAGACATCAGGTAAACATCGGAAGATATGCGGTTTTCGCATCGATGCTTCTGGCTGTTTTATTTACATGGAATGATGTTCTTGGAATTGGTGGCGAAGGAGGGTTTACCTTTATCCAAAAATACACCGGATTTATTAGTCCAGGAGTATTCGCGATGTTTATTCTTGGTATGTTCTGGAAAAGAACTACAGGAGCAGCAGCTATTGTGGGTGTAATTTTAGGATTTGTATTATCTGTTTTATTCAACGAATACGCTCCGGCTTTATTTGGAAACGAAACTTTATTATATACTGCATGGCCTACAGGAAAAATTGTAGATGGAGTTCCAGTATACGAAATTCCATTCCACATCTGTATGGGATTATCATTCTTCTTTACAACGCTTGTAATGGTAGCAATGAGTTTTGCAGGACCAAAAGTAAACCCTAAAGCTTTCGAAACAGAGCCTGGAATGTTTACTGTAAAACCACAAACAACTGTTTTAATTGTAATTACTTTATTGGTTATCGTAGCGTTGTACGTTAAGTTCTGGTAAAAAATATATTTTCAATTTATAGAAAGTCTGAAACCGAATTCGTTTGGTTTCAGATTTTTTTTTGCTTTAAACAATTATTCTAATACAACTACATTTTAATTTTATAAGTGTAAATATTACAAATATCACTAAATTCCGGTATTAATTATTCTGTTTTTTAACTATAGATTTATGACCTAATTATTTTTAATGTTAAAAAATTGAAATCATATTTTTATTTTAGCAATATCATCATGTTGCTTGCAATTATAGCTGTAACACTCCTTAATACCGAGTATTTTTATTTCTCAACAGCTATCGCTTATTATGGATTTTGTATAACTGTTTTTGTTTTTACGATTACCTCCTTTTTTCCCTTAGCAAATAAAACACAACCAACCCTTAAAATACCAATTCTCATATTGGGACTATGGTGTCTGTATGTTTTAAGTAATTATCTGACACATAAGGCTACATTGGTTTTTACTATTTATAGTTTTGCACTTTATTTTTTACTTCTTAGGGCAACTGCACTTTTTAGTACTCCCAACTTTAAATTCAGACCGTTTTTTATTGGGATTGCAGGAATTGCAACGATAGAATCTTTGTATTGCATTTTACAATTTTTAGGAATATTTAAAAGTGAAAATAAATTTTATACCGTTACAGGCAGCTGGAACAATCCTAATGTTACGGCCATCTTTTTAGCTCTTACTGTACCTGTATTTCTGTATTTAGTAAAGACCCAATACAAGAAAATCATTCTGACTGCTTTTCTATCACTATTAGTCGCATTATTACTTCTTAAATGCAGAACAGCTTTTATTGGTATAATTTTATCATTAATAGTTTTCTATAGCTTAGAATACCGATTAATAGACTGGATTAAAAACAAAAAAAACAGCACTACCATTAAAGCCGTGTTTATTCTGGGTTTACTGATTTGTATTCCTTTAAGCTCTCAATTATATAATGCCAAAAAAGCTTCAGCAGACGGCAGGAAATTCATTTGGAAGGTTTCTGCGATAATGGCAGCAGAAAAACCATTAACGGGTTATGGCTACGGTTATTTTGAAAAAGAATACAATTTATATCAGGCAAACTATATTCAAAAAAGAAAAGTAACTACTGAAGAACTGGCCAATGCTGGTCCCGTAATTATGCCCCATAATGAAATACTTCAAAATGCAGTTGAAGGAGGCAGTATTGGTTTATCACTCATTTTACTGTTTTTCGGTTCTATTCTTTTAACTGTACGAAAAAGTAAAACAAATCAAAACGATATAAATACTGAAACTGATTTACATTCACGAAACCATAATTTCAATTTAGCCTATGCCGGAATTGTATCTTTTATTGCAATGTCGATGGTCAATTCTACCATGCAAATTGTACCTGTAATGTGTTTATGTATTCTCTATTCAGCTATTATTTGCAGTGGCTTAAAAGAATCTCCATTTTTTGCAAATCTAAGTTTCATTTCAAACAAAACAGCTTTTACTATACTTCCAAAAACCGGAGTTCTTATTACAAGTTTGTACTTATCCTACCTCATTTTTGGAATGGCTTCTGCAGATATGCAAAACAAAAAAGCAAAACTATTAAAAGAAGCAGGCCATTACGAAGAAGCTTTACAAATCATATCCAATTTAGAGCCTTTTCTAAAAGATGATCCTAATTATTGGAAAAACTATGGTGCCATTTATTTTGAAAAACATTTGTATCAGGAAGCTTTAGACTGTTTTAAAAAAGCCCAAAAATTAAGCACACTACCAGATATTTATTTAGGGACCGGTATTTGTTATGAAAAACTAAAGCAATATCCAGAGGCGATAGATCAATATGAAACACTTACAGCATTGTACCCAATAAAATTTTCTTATCGAATGAGACTTCTAAAAGGGTACCTAAAAAACAAAGAAACTTCTAAAGCAGCGGCTCTGGCAGAAGAAATTATTCAGCTTCAGCCAAAAATACCATCCGTAAAAGTGAATCAGTATAAAAAAAGGTGTCAGATTTTGTTAAAAAATTTAGCGAGGACAGAATTCACACAAAAAGCAATAAACCAAAAATCGATAATGAATTAAAGTATAAAAATTAAAATCAATAGTATGCATGACCAAAAAACTACCAAAACAAATATATCCCAATATGCTGTTCTTCGAATTTCGGGAATCCTGAAAATAGTATTCTTACTAATACCTTTTTTTACTCAGGCACAATATCCTGCCTCTGTTGAAACAAATCTGAAAAAAGCCGGATCCAACAGACCCGAACTCGAAAAAGCCTTACAATATGCTGATAAAACCGGTGACGACCAAAAAATAAAAGCGATGCAGTTTTTAATTGCCAATATGGATATTCATTCCTCTTCCGATTATTATTGGGAAGATGCAGCTAATAAAAAAATAGCCTATAACGAATTAGACTATCCTGACCTTGAACAGGCAAAAACAGCTTTTGAAACCATTAAACAGCAAAACCCGGGACTTAAAGCCAAGTCGGTTATTTACCAAGATATCGAAACAATCAAAGGGGATTACCTGATTCAGAATTTAGAGAAGGCTTTTACCACATGGCGTACATCTGCCATAAAAACAACTTCATTTGAGGATTTTTGCGAATACATTTTGCCGTACAGAGTAAGCGTAGAACCAGTACAAGACTGGCGCAGTACTTATGCTGGTAAATTTAAATGGATAAGTGAGCAAATCAATTTAAAGGGTTTTCAAGCTGCCTTGCCGTACGTCAAAGATGACCAGGACAGCTGGTTTGTCAACAACTGGAAAGAAAAACGTAACGAACCTTTGCCAAGACTCGGCAGCCTTCAATTGCTTTTCCGCAAACAGGGACCTTGCTCCGATATTGCCAGTATGAATGTATTTACTATGCGTTCGCAGGGTATTGCAGCAGCAGTCAATATCATTCCGTTTTGGGCAACAGCAACAGAAGGCCACTATACCAATACGTTTTATGACGAAAACAAACAAATGCTTAATTGTGATTACGGGACAAAGGATTTTCGTCAGAATCTGCCAAGGGAACCTGCCAAAGTTATCCGCCTGACGTATTCTAAAAATCCTGAAACATTAGCCAGTTTCGAAGATATAAGCAATATACCAAAAGGCTTCCTGCAACAGCAAAATTACATTGATGTAACCGATGATTTTTGGGAGACCACTACTGTAAAATGCCCTTTGTATGAAAAAGAAAACCAACCTAAAATTGTGTACGCAACCACTTTTAACGGACTCGCATGGAGACCTTTCTGGTGGGGAAAAACGGATAAAAACGAAACTGTTTTTACTAAACTGTGCAAACAAACAGTCATTATCCCTCAATATTATAACCAAGGCAAATTGACACCTGCCGGTGCTCCGCTTGTTGTAGGCAATACTACCACAAAGGTATTGCAGCCAGACCTTTCCCAAACCAGCGAGGTTGTTATAGCAGAAAAAGAAAAATACCTGAAATTCAAATTGGGGATTACCTACCAGCTTTTGTACTGGGATAACAAATGGAAAATATTGGGAAAACAAAAAGTAACAAGCCCTGTAACCGAAATGAAGTTTGAAAAAGTCCCTAAAAATGCCTTGTTTCTATTTTTAGCTGGGGACTCCAAAGGTTTGGAACGTCCTTTTATCATAGAGGACAATGGAGAACGATTTTGGTTCTAATAGCGGTAGCACATTACACATCTAAAAAACTGCAAAATCTTAAATCAATTTATACTATTCAAAATAACAACAAAATGAAAACACTATTCCAAATTTTGCTATTAGTGCCTATTTTAAATGTAGCACAGGTAAGTCCTAATGTCAGCAAGCGATATCCGGCACATATTATATATAAAATAGACGAAGTAACCTCAAAAGTAAATTTGAGTGAAGACAAGCAAATTAAAATTGCTAAGAAATTCATCAAAACAGATAGCATCGTAAATGCTGGTTTAGCAGCTGGTATCACTGCAGATCAATTAAAAAATGATTACACTATTGATAAAACGTTTCTAAAAAACATATTATCTATTGAAGAGATGGAACAATATGCTTATGAAATGGATAAAGACAATCGATTTTTGATCGCCTTAAAATTCGCACCCGAATTAAAACTCGAATCTACACAAATCAGCAAAATACGTCAATTAAATGATTCCCTGGAGAATACCCCTAAAAAAGCAGCTAAAGTAACTCTCCAGTTTGAAAATCGAAAACTATCTACAATCCTAAATCAAAATCAATATTCGCAAATAATCAATTTTTCATACACAGACGAATCTATTGCGGAAACCAAAAGTGACTGGGCAAGGATTGAAAAACTAAAAATAAATATCCCTGGAAAGGAACAGGAAGAGTACCAACAAATAAAAGACTATCATTTTAATAAAAATGGCTATCTGGATAAAAAAGCAGAACGTTTTGAAAAAAAGAAACAGGATTTCCTGAGCCTGAAATCAACACTTATGGAACCGCCTATATTGATTAGAGCTAAAATCCTTTCAGACCAAAAACACGCTAATAATAAATATGCATCCGTAGTTAAATTTGAAAAAGAACTCGACCTGACAAAAAATCAAATTGACACACTGCTAGCTAAGTACATTGCATTTGAAAAAATCATAATTGAAAATAAAGAAAATGACTTAAAGGGAAGCTTAAGCCCTCCCAAACCATTACCCTCAGAATTTGACAATATAACCCAAATTATAACCCCTGAACAATTCAATAAGTGGCTCACTTTGAAAAATAAAAATGAAGCCGTAAAAAAAGCAAATCAAAGCTTGTCTGCATTAGAATCAGAAGGACTGACTAAAAATGCAGACATACAAAAATTAATGCCTGAACTGGCTACTTACCACCTGAAATTATTGATTGCATTGGAGAAAAACAAAAACTGGAAAACTTCTGAAACGCGTTTTCTGGTTCGTGATGTTGAGCAAAAAAAACCTGAAATATTAGTGCAGCTGGACGCCATAAAACGAAGCAAAGCTAAAAATGAAAATGCAAAAAATGCCTTAGCATGGTAAAGTTTGCCAAAACTGTAAACCATAAAATTCTCTGGAATGTATGATTATTAACCTCAATATATAACCAAATGAAGAAAATTACCCAAAAAGGAGTATACTTGTTGTTGCTCCTGAGTAGTATGCTCGGACAATCTCAGGAATCTCCAGATACTAACAAATCATTAACAATGGCTAGACTTCAACTCGTAAAAGGAAGCAAAAACTATAATCCTGAAAAAGCAATAGCCAGTTACACTGAATTGGCAGCACAAGGCAATTCAGTGGCCATGAATGCACTGGGACTTATCTACACCAAAGGTACTGGAATATCCGTAAATGAAGAAGAAGGAATAAAATGGCTTGAAAAAGCAGCGCAGGCAGGTTATGCTAAAGCCTGGTACAATCTTGGAATAATATACCAGGAAGGCATAAGTGTCCCGGCAAACCCCATAAAAGCAATAGAGTATTTTGAAAAAGCAGCCACAGCAGGGTATAGTTCTGCTTATACTGCATGGGGGCGAATGCTAATGAGAGGAAACGGAGTTCCTCAGGATTATCCTCTTGCGATGAGTATTTTTAAACAAGGTGCTGAAAAAGGAAATTCGCACTGCAGCTACTTACAGGGCTATTTGTACTATAAAGGCTTTGGCTGTACACAAGACTACGGCATTGCCATACAGCATTTTGAAGTTGCCATACAAAAAAACAACCCCTGGGCAATGTACATGTTGGGCCTGTGTTACCGCAATGGTTATGGAGTAAATATCGATTTAGAAAAAGCTAAGTCCCATCTCAGTAAATCAGCAGCAATGGGTGTAAAGCCGTCTCAGATGGAGCTGGATGATCCGGAGGCCGAAAATCATAGTCCAAATCAGACCAAAACCAGTTCGGCTCCTATTGGCGAAGTCATAACCATTAACGAAACTGAAGCTCCTGAAACTTTCAAAAAAGTCAAACAGGCTCCTATTGCAACTGATATTTCCGGCAATTACACCGGTTATGTATTACGCTATGACTTTAGCGGTCAAAATATCTTAAGCAAAACTTCATTGCAGATAGATTTAAATCAGGATGACAAAGCATTAAATGGAGAATGGAAAGAAATTGATGGAGATACCGTTACTTTTAAAGCCCAAATCCAGGAGGATGCCATTGTATTTAAGGATTCTAAAATAGACCGCACCGAGCATTTTTACAAAGGCAGTCTTAATCGATATGAATTTAAAGATGCCAGACTGCAATTACTGGAAACCGATGAATCGTTGTTTATAGTAGGTAACCTGCAACTTTATAATATCAAAGAACGTGAAAACGAAAAACCAATGTACCTGATTTTAGAGAAAAAACAAACCAGAACAAGCGAAGTTCAGGAAGTCATTTCTTCTGTAGCTATATACCCTAATCCTGTAGCAACAGACTTTAGCCTTAGTTTCGATTTGGCAAAACCTGCAGACGTAGGAGTGAGCATCTATTACATTACAGGCAGGGAACTCTACAGCCAGCAATGGAACAATCTGGAGCAGGGAACACAAACCAGAACTCTCTCATTAAATGCCCCTCCGGGGTATTACGTACTGAGGCTCACTTACAGTACAGAAGTAAAAACGACTATTTTAATTAAAAAATAAGAGCGATGAGAAAGAAATATTATATTTTAGCATTTACGTTCTTATGCTTATTAATAGGACAAAGTAGTTTTGCGCAGATTACTGGTGGAGATCAGGATCATAATTCAGGACTAGGTGAAGATGGGTATTACAATGGCTCTGGAGAAACCTGGGAGGATGAAAATGGCAGACTTTGGGCTCAGGATTCAGATGGCAGAATTTATGCAGACATAAATGAAGATGGTATTTTGGATCGTGATGAAGTGATTTATTACGAGGGCTCAGACTCAACTGGAACAGGCTCTTCCGGGAGTGATACGAATAACGGTTCAGGTGGATCATTTTCTGGCTGGGGCGGTGGCACATCGGGTGGATCATCAACAGGAGACAATGAAGGCAATAATGATGTAGCTAGTAACGACAATTATTATTATTCGATTGATAGCTCTGGTAATATCGTAAGATGGAATTTTGTTCCTACTCCTTATATTGCCGGACCTTACCCTGAGGACTGGACTACATCTAATGTAGATTTGAACTCATATAATCCTTATGATAATACTATAGAAATAAATTCATCTTCAGGTGTAGATCTATTAACATATGAAAATAAACCATATGGAAAGATAGATTCGGATGGTAATGTTACAATATTAGCAAGGGACGGTACGTACAAATCGCCTTCGAAATTAAATCCGCAAGATGACAAAGACAGGTTTAACCTTTCCAAGTTTGCTGTATACTTAGCAAGAAAATTAGATGGTGCAAACAAAGACATTAAAATTACCACTGCCAAATACACTAAGCTAGCATCAGAAATTCCTGCCTACACGCATTCACCACCCGGAACTCATATTTATTTAAACTCAAACGGTGGTTTTAACAAATATCTGGATAATGTAAATAGTTTTAAAAGCACTTTAAAACACGAAATATTACATGTGATTGATAATATAAACAAGGTGGAAGACACTTATGAAACTCATGCAAATATATATTTAAAGCAAATGAAAGACGACTCTTTTAAAGATTCAAATTTTGATTTTCAACGTAGTATCGCTCATTCATTTTGTAACTATTTGTTAAATATAGATCAGGAAAAGAAAAGAGAAAATCTAAATTATGATCATAATATGGTTATTTCAAAAATTAATGAGTTTAATATAGACCACCAAGGCAAAATCAAAATTATAGCACCTGAATTTGGACTATATAGTCTCGGGAATTTATCTTTGAGTGTTAAAATGAATGGCTATGTAGCTGAACCTGTAAAATATAATTATGAGACAGAATAAATTATTGTACTTATTATTCTTCATTGTATTAATTTCGTGTACTAAAGAAAATAGAATAGAAAATATTTTTATAACTCCTAAAGATCATTATTGGCAATGGAGTAATACACAACAATATAATGTGGGGTGTGGTGAAATTAATTTCAAATTTGAAAAAAACGGATACTCGCATAGATATAATTTTAATTTTGAAAAAGGTTATACTCTACACGAAGGCCAATACGATGATATTGTAGTTGGTCCTAAAAAATGGTATCTAAAAAATGACTCAACTTTAGTGTGGGATAACTTAGAATATAAAATAGAACATATTGATCATACTGTAATTATGTTGTCTTATTTTTTACCAAGTGATAAAAAACAACAATGTTGGACCAGATTACTTAAGGTCGTGGGAGAAAAGTAAATTTTAAAAATCCTGTTGGCAATCGCTAACAGGATTTTATTTACAGATCGCTTATTGCATCTTCTAGTTATGGGGGCAGTATCCACAGATAGCTCAGTTGGAGACTGTTGTTGTGATAGCAATGATAATAGGAAAATTACCAATACAAATAATACAAATTTTGATTCTTTACCTCAGTATAATAATACCCCAAATTGGGGTAATTCTGACGAACAGCCAGTTCTCTCTATCGATGGTGAAATTATTGACCTTCATTCTACTTCTCCGGGTTCTGGAGATGCAATATTTTCACTTTCTGGAAATTATAAAGCTACAGGAAAAAAATATACAAAAGACATTTATGTGGAGACAAGCCCGAATAATTATCACCGGTTAGATAGCTTTAAACTTAATACAGATAATTTAGTCTCTATTTTAGGACCAGATAAAAATCAAGCAAATCGAAATTTAATCGACAAAATAATAACTTATTATGCTCGGAAAATTGGTATTTCTGCGGATATTGTAATAGACTCAGAGTCATATTCTAAACCTGAAGCACTTGCATACTTTTCTCCTGTAGACGGAAAGATTCATATAGCAATTCATGAGAATGGCACAATAGATTCTTTACTAAACAATTTCAATAATCTTATGAGTGTTTTATATCACGAAAACTTACATTTGAAAGACAAACAAGATGGTAAAACTGTAACTTACAGATCACACGCCGAAGTGTATATGAATCAAATTCTAAAAGGACCTAACTTTTCGAAAACCACTTATGATTTTCAGAAAGGTCAAATCGGTGCTTTTGCTGCATACCTTGATAATGCTATAAACCGTGGTGAGAATGTAGATGATCTAATCAAAACATTTAATGAACAAAGTGTTGATTGGAAAGTTACCGGGCATTACACGTATGGACCTGGTAACCTTGTATATTATAAGGGAGAAGCAATGTACCTTCAATCTTTATTATTATCAACTCCTAATTAAATCTAAATGAAAAAAATAATTTTAATTTCGCTTGTCTTTTTGTCATCATGCAAAAATGAAAGCTTGTTTGAGCAAAGCCTTATTAACGATAAAGACAATACTTATTGGGTTGAATTTATGATGGATTCTACTGGTAATTATAAATATAACAAAAGACAATCTGTTTTCTTTTCGAACAGTAGATTATCAAGTTTATCTTCTGAAAATGAAGATAGGATAGGTACCCCTCAAGTTAAACTAATAGAGGGCGGGAATCAAGAAAAATGGAGTTACAATGAAAAAAACAATACACTAACAACTTCATATCGAACCACGTTTAAAATTGAGCGATATACAAAAGACACTATTTTTATGAAACTGACAACAGGTCGAAAGGAAAAATTTATAATGATTAGAAAGCGTTTAAAGTAATTTATTCTCACTGAACCTAATGTTTCCCTATGGCTCTAGTACTTTGTTTTCAACGAGTACCTACTAAATTTATAGAAAAACTAGTGTTTGCAACACGGTAAACTAAAAACAGGAGTGTATCTCAAAAAGCTCACTCCTGTATTGTTTACAATATTATTGAAATCAAGATATTGAATAAGAAAAAACCCACTGGAACAGGCTCATCCGGAAGTAATACGAATAACGGTTCTGGTGGATCATTTTCTGGCTGGGGCGGCGGCACATCGGGTGGATCATCGACAGGAGACAATCAAGGTAATAATGATGTAGCTAGTAACGACAATTATTATTATTCGATTGATAGCTCTGGTAATATCGTAAGATGGAATTTTGTTCCTACTCCTTATATTGCCGGACCTTACCCTGAGGACTGGACTACATCTAATGTAGATTTGAACTCATATAATCCTTATGATAATACTATAGAAATAAATTCATCTTCAGGTGTAGATCTATTAACATATGAAAATAAACCATATGGAAAGATAGATTCGGATGGTAATGTTACAATATTAGCAAGGGACGGTACGTACAAATCGCCTTCGAAATTAAATCCGCAAGATGACAAAGACAGGTTTAACCTTTCCAAGTTTGCTGTATACTTAGCAAGAAAATTAGATGGTGCAAACAAAGACATTAAAATTACCACTGCCAAATACACTAAGCTAGCATCAGAAATTCCTGCCTACACGCATTCACCACCCGGAACTCATATTTATTTAAACTCAAACGGTGGTTTTAACAAATATCTGGATAATGTCAATGACTGCAAATTCCGGTTATATTGATCACCCCATTCCGTTTTAAAGTGAGCACCTGATTCCAGTTCAAAATGACCACCTAA
>NZ_JAADZV010000019.1 GCF_010645075.1 Flavobacterium limi | reverse complement strand
GATATTCTGTATCATACCCCAAACCTGCATGAACAAAAGATACAGCGGACAGCCCGGCCCACAGGGAAATGCTATAAAAATATTAAAAGTTATACTTTAGATTATTAATTTCCAAATTTTAAGAGAATCTTCTAGTATTATTTAATCTTTCTCGTTATGGTGGTGAATTGTGGGTTATCTTAAAGTATAATCATATTATTTAAAATAAAAAAACCTGCAAACTTACGTATGCAGGTTAATAAATGTGTTATAATTAAATCTCTATTTAATCAAATCAAAACTTCTTTTTACAAAAGCTGTAAGTTCTTCTCCTTTTAATAAATTTTGAGATAATTTAGCAAGATCCAAGGCTTGTTTGACTAAGTTTTCCTGAGCTGATTTGTCTTCGGTATTTAAAATATTGGAAGCTAAATCAGAGTTAGTGTTTACAACTAAATTGTACATTTCCGGCATGTTACCCATTCCAAACATTCCACCACCACCTGACTGGCTCATTTCTTTCATTCTACGCATGAATTCTGGTTGTGTGATAATGAATGGTGCAGCCTGACTGTCCATCGCTTCTAGCTGAACAGAATATGCTTTTGGGATGTAAGATTCTAATGAAGCTTTAAGAGTTTCTTTTTCTTCATCAGATAATTTAGAAATTGTATTTTCATCCTTTTTAATTAGATTGTCAATGTGATCAGAATCTACACGAACAAAAGTCAAATCTCTGTTGTCTCCTTCTATTTTTTGAATTAAGTGGGAAATAATTGGAGAATCTAAAAGCAATACTTCATATCCCTTTTCTTTTGCTGTTTGAATATAAGAGTGTTGAGCATCCTTATTTCCGGCATAAAGTACTACCAGTTTTCCATCCTTATTAGTTTGGTTTTCTTTTAGTTTCTCTTTTAGTTCTTCAAGAGTAAAATAGGTATCATCTACAGTTGGGTACAATACAAATGTACCAGCCTTTTCGTAGAATTTATCTTCGGAAAGCATTCCATATTCTAAAACAATTTTAATATCGTTCCATTTTGTTTCAAAGTCAGCACGATTTTCATTAAATAAAGCTTTTAGTTTATCAGCAACTTTACGTGTAATGTAATTTGAAATTTTCTTTACTGCACCGTCAGCCTGTAAACCTGAACGAGAAACATTTAATGGGATATCAGGTGAATCAATAACACCTTTTAACATCGTTAAAAATTCTGGTACAATTCCTTCAACGTTATCAGTAACATAAACCTGATTTTGGTATAATTGAATCTTATCTTTCTGAATTTGCATATCAGAACCTAACTTCGGAAAATATAAAATCCCGGTTAAGTTAAAAGGATAATCTACATTTAAGTGGATATTAAATAATGGTTCTTCAAACTGCATTGGATACAATTCTCTGTAGAAGTTTTTGTAATCCTCATCAGATAATTCAGAAGGTTGTTTTGTCCAGGCAGGATTTGGGTTATTAATGATGTTGTCAGTTTCAACCGTTTCATTAACGTAATCTTCAGGAGCGTCTTCTGGTTTTGGAAGCGTTTCAGTTCTTGTTCCGAATTTAATCGGAATAGGCATGAATTTATTATACTTATTTAAAAGTCCGCTAATTTTAGAATCATCTAAAAATTCCAGAGAATCTTCTGCAATGTGCAAAATTATTTCCGTACCACGTGAAGTTTTGTCAGCTGGTTCTAAAGTGAATTCAGGACTTCCGTCACATGTCCAGTGTGCAGCTGGCTCATCTTTATAAGACTTTGTAATAATTTCAACCTTTTCCGCTACCATAAATGCAGAATAGAAACCAAGACCAAAATGGCCAATAATTCCTGAATCTTTAGCAGAATCTTTGTATTTGTCAAGGAATTCTTCGGCTCCAGAAAAAGCAACCTGATTGATGTATTTTTCAACCTCATCAGCTGTCATACCTAAACCCTGGTCAATAATGTGGATTTTTTTTCCTTCTTTGTCAACTTTGATTTCAATAAGGGGATTTCCATATTCTACTTTAGCTTCTCCAATGCTAATCAGATGTTTTAACTTTAAAGTAGCATCGGTACCATTCGATACAAGCTCACGTAAGAAAATTTCGTGATCGCTATATAAGAACTTTTTGATTAAGGGAAAGATGTTTTCTACGGAAACATTAATTTTACCTGTTGTCATATTTTTTTAATTTTTTAGTTTAATTAGATGATTTTCACTTATTCAAATTAAATACCAATTTTTGTATAGTGACAAAATGTCGCATGTGTTAATTTTGAAAGAAAATAATCGGATTTTGGAACTGAATATATTTTCACGAATTGTATCTTTGTGATACAATAATTGTTAAATGTGTAAGTAATAACTTAAATAATTCTACAAAATGAAGAAATTTATTTTCATTTGCATGATGTCCACGATCTTATTTGCGTGTAAATCAGCTTCATCAACTAATGCTTCTACAGAAGCAACAGAACTTTCAAAGAAACTTGACAGACGAACTCAGGTTGCTATCAAAGGAAATTGGATACTTACAAATGTTTCTTATGCCGGGTCTGATTACATTAAGGTAAATTCTTTTGATCTTGCAGATTCTAAGTGTTTTATAGGTAGTACCTGGAGTTTTATTTCCAACAATAATAAAGGTACGATGACATTGAATTCTCCGAGTTGTACAGCATTTACTTCTCCAATTGTCTGGAGTATTAATAATCAGGGACTTTTTGTGTTGAAAATTGTTGATCCGGGAACAAAATCAAAAAATGTGAGAACAGGATACTTGCTAAAAGTGGCAGGATTAACTGATAATTCATTTCAGTTGATTGATACAATTAATGTTGGTGGACAATCTAAAGATGTCACTTACCAATTTCAAAGAGCTAATTAATTTTAAAGAAGAATAAAAAAGATGAAAAAGATAACAGTTTTAGGATTGAGCAGCTTACTTGTATTAGTTAGTTTATTTGCAAGCTGCAATTCAGTTAAAAATGCTAATAACACTCAAAAGGGTGCCGGAATTGGTGCCGTTGCAGGAGGTGTGATTGGAGCTGTATTAGGTAATAATTTAGGTAAAGGCGGAAACGCTGCTCTTGGAGCTGCAATTGGAGCTGCTGTTGGTGGAGGTACCGGAGCACTTATTGGAAATAAAATGGACAAACAGGCTCGTGAAATTGATCAGGCTTTACCAGGTGCTGATGTAGAACGTGTAGGTGAAGGTATTCACTTAACTCTTAACGAAAATGCTGTTCGCTTTGATACCAATAAATCAACTTTAACTTCACAGGCAAAAGCAAACTTAGATAAATTAGTTCCGGTATTTAATGAGTATGGAGATACTGATATTCAAATTTTTGGATATACAGACAATACTGGTAAACCAGAATATAATTTAACTCTTTCAGGACAAAGAGCTGCATCTGTAAAAGCTTATTTAGTTTCAAAAGGATTACAATCAAGCCGTTTTAAGACGTCAGGTTTAGGAATCGCTGATCCGATTGCATCTAATGAAACTGTTGAAGGAAGATCTCAAAACCGTCGTGTTGAGTTTGCAATTACTGCAAATGATAAAATGGTGAATGATGCTAAAGCGCAGGCTGGAAAATAATTAAATTGCAATAAAATTTATTAAAAGCTGTTTCTTAATTGAAGCAGCTTTTTTTTGCCTTTCGAAATTAAACATTGTAAATTTGAACTCTCAATTAGAACCCATGCTTGACATTCAAAATATTTCATTTTCGTATACCGATAAACCTGTTATAAAAAACGTTTCTTTTAGTATAAATAAAGGCGAAAACATTGCTATTATTGGTGAAAGCGGCTGTGGAAAAAGTACGCTTTTAAAACTCATATATGGACTGTATGATTTGGATGAAGGAAAAATTTTTTACGAAGACAAACCAGTTTTAGGTCCAAAATATAACTTAATACCTGGAATGCCTTATATGAAATATCTGGCTCAGGATTTCGATTTATCGCCTTATGAAACAGTTGCTGAAAACGTAGGGAAGTTTCTTTCTAATGGTTTTGCCAATATGAAAAAGCTGCGTGTTCAGGAGCTTTTGGAAATGGTTGAGATGGAGCAGTTTTCAAATATTAAAGCGAAATTTTTAAGTGGAGGACAGCAGCAAAGAGTAGCATTAGTTCGTGTTTTAGCATTAGAACCCGAAGTAATTTTGCTTGATGAACCTTTTAGCCAGATTGATGCTTTTAGGAAAAATGCTTTACGCCGAAATTTGTTCCGGTATTTAAAGCAGAAAAAAATTACCTGTATTATTGCGACACATGATAGTACAGATGCTTTATCATTTGCGAATGAAGCTATCGTTATGCGCAACGGTGAAATTATTACAAAAGGTAATCCGGCAGAAATTTATACAAATCCATCTTCGAAATATGTTGCATCTCTTTTTGGAGAAGTTAATGAGATTCCAACTCATTTATTACGACTTTCCGAAGATGAAACTGAAAAATCATTAGTTTATCCGCATCAGTTGATCATGGTTGAGCATTCTGATTTGGAAGTTAAAGTGAGAAGAACGTATTTTAGAGGAAATCATTATTTGATTGAAACTGTTTACAAAAGACAATTGATATTTTTTGAGAACGAGTTTGATCTACCTCTTGAAATAACTATTTTCTTGGGGCTTAATATTTAACGGAATAATACATCATGAATATCTTCTGTTTTGTCAAAAACACTTTTTGCAAATGGACAAAGCGGAATAATTTTCAGGCCATTATTTCTGGCGTAATCTACAGCTGCCATAACTAGTTTTTTGCCAACACCCTTTCCGTGAAATTCTTCATTTACTTCTGTATGGTCAATGATGAATTTTGCATCTCCGGCCCAAGTATAGGTCATTTTTCCAGCTTGTTTGTCGTCTTCTATAGCTTCAAAATAGCCTCTTTTGATATCGTTTATTTGTTTGATTTCCATGATAATTAAATTATAGTTGTTTGTATTTTTATAGTATTGGTAAGTGTTTTGTGAATTGGGCATTTGTCTGCTATTATATGCAGTTTTTGTCTTTGGCTTTCGTCAATGTCTCCTGTTATTTCAATTTTTCGGGTGAATAAAGAAATATTTTGATCGCTGTCTTTTTCAAAATTTATTTTAATATGGATTTCAGAAACGTCCCACTGCTTTCTGTTGATATACATTCGTAAGGTAATTAAAGTACACGAAGCTAAAGAAGAGGCCAAAAGTTCAGAAGGACTAAAACCTAAATTCTTTCCGCCAACTTCCTGTGGTTCGTCTGCGATTACAATATTCCCGCTGGCTGATGTTATTTCGGTACGATACAATCGTGTATCTATTTTTGCTGATAATGTTTCCATAAGTTATTTAATTCTTGGTTCTGGTAATGGGACAAATTCGGTTTCTCCCGGAACTTTTGGGAAAGTCTGAGCTGTCCAGTCTTGTTTGGCTTTCTCGATAAGGTTTTTATCAGAAGATACAAAATTCCAAAAGATAAAATGTTCTTCGGGAAAAGGCTCTCCCCCAAAAATATAAACAGTTGAGTTTGCTGCAATTTCAAACTCACAAAGCGTACTGTCATTTGTAATCAAAATTTGTTTTGGATCGTAAACATGTTCCCCGCTTTTGATGCTTCCTTCTAAAATATACAAGCCACTTTCGCCGAATAAATCTTTTCCGATATTGATTTTAGCAGCATCTTTGCTTTTGATTTCTATGAAGTATAACGGACTGTAAACAGGAACCGGTGATTTTTTGCCAAAAGCTTCTCCTGCAATCAGTTTATATGAAACGCCATTTTCTTCCCAAGCCGGAATGTCTTGTGCTTCAACGTGTGTAAAATTTGGATCCATTTTTTCCAGTTCTTTTGGAAGCGCTACCCAAATTTGTAATCCATGAAGCATTTTGTCGGAATGTCTTAAATATTCCGGAGTTCTTTCAGAATGTACAATTCCTTTTCCGGCGGTCATCCAGTTTACAGCACCTGGTTTTATTTCTAATTCCGTTCCTAAACTATCGCGGTGCATAATGCTTCCTTCAAACAAAAAAGTAAGCGTAGAAAGTCCGATATGCGGATGCGGAGGAACATCCATATTTTGATATTGATTTAAATGTGCAGGCCCCATATGATCGATAAATACAAATGGTCCAACGGCTCTTTTTTCACGAAAAGGCAATAATCTGCCTACCATAAAATTGCCAATATTGGCAGCACGTTCTTCGATGATTAAACTGATATTTGACATGGTTGATTTTATTTGAAAACAAAATTACAGTGATAGTACAAGTCTGTAACTTAATTTAGATTAAGAAAAGTTGTTGTTAGATTTATAATTATAAAAATAAGAAATAAAAGAAATACGAATTATAGAAATTAGAACCAATCGATTTGTGTAATTCTGTCAATTTGTGTTTTAATCAATCAATTCAAATTCTAAAACGGGACTCTCTCTTCCGTTAATTATAATTGATAATCGATGAACTCCCGGATGAAAAACACGTGTTGTAATCAATTTAAAAGACTGGTTTCTTTCAATCTTTGTTAATTGGTGTGGATTATAGATTTTCTCACTGATTTTAAAGACTTTTTTTGCCAGATGTCCTTTTGCTTTTTTATAATGAACCGCATATTCTAAACGAATAGTTTTTGGTTCTTCATTTTTATTATTTAAGTGAAAATGAAATTGCAGATAATCTCCAATTTTTACAATAGGTGTTTTGATCTCAAATGAAGAAAGTTCAATATTTGTACTTTCTAAACCATAATGACTTAAAATTTCAGGATGCCCCTGTTTTAATAAAGTCCGGCATCCATGTTTGATTATTCCGTCTGTTTCTTTACTATGACCTTTCCATCTTGAAGCTATTTCAAGTACTATTTGAGGATTATCTTTAACAATATCATTCAAATTATTGGCAACGCTTCTTCGAACGTATTCTGACGGATCATTTTTTAGGTTTTCTAAAATAGGAAGAACAGAAGCAGGATCTTTTTTAAGAAACGGAATTGCCATTGCCCATGGTAATCTCGGACGTGAGCCTTCGCTGGCTAATCGCCTTACATGATGATTTTCGTGTAAAGACCATTTTGTCATTTCGTCAATCATTTTTTCCTTATATTTTAAAATGAAAGGACGAACCGCAAACTCACAGCTAATAAATTGTGTTATATAAACAAATGCTTTCGCTGAAGTTTCAAAATCTTCTAAACCGTACATTTCGACATAATCGGCAAAAAAGATATATTCTAAACCGCCATTTATAGATTTATTTGTTTTAAGATTTGTAATGATGTTATTAATCAAAATAATGGCTTCAGGAAATTTTTGAGGCATAAATTGATGTAAAACAATTGTTGTGTGTTTCATTCTTTCTTTCCATTCTTTTTTTGCGAAGTCGCCTTCATAAATCGCATCAATGAATTTCTGTTTATTGAAAGAAGGATGTACTTCTGTGACCGCCTGACTAAATTTTTCGTAAAAAGAAAGCGAGTAAATATCTTTAATTAGTCCCATAAATTTTGCTTGAATGAATCTCAAAGATATTTAATGTTCTTCGATTTATTGGGCACTATATGATTAATTCTAACCTTGTTTTTCAGATATACTTATTAATTTACAATTTTTAAAATTATACCGAAACTTTTAAATCCATAAAATATGTCCTAATTTAGCATTTCATAAAATTTATAAAGATGATCAGTGAAGCACAATTCCAGGCCGAATTAAAACTAATGATTGCCAATGCTATAAGAGAAGATGTGGGATCAGGCGATTACAGTTCGCTTGCCTGCATTCCGGATACTGCCAATGGACAAGCTAAATTGTTAGTAAAAGACCAGGGAATTATTGCAGGTGTGGAATTGGCTAAAATGATATTTGAGCATGTAGACCCAAAATTGAAAGTTAAAATTTTTATTGAAGACGGGACTCATGTAGAATATGGTGAAGTTGTTTTTGAAGTTTCGGGAAGTTCTCAATCTATTTTAAAAGCAGAAAGAGTGGTTTTGAATACGATGCAGCGAATGTCAGCAATTGCTACAAAAACGAGTAATTTGATGCAGCTTTTGGAGGGAACTGATGCTAAAATATTAGATACACGTAAAACAACTCCAAATTTCAGAGTGGCAGAAAAATGGGCAGTTAAAATAGGTGGGGGTGAAAACCATCGATATGCTCTGTACGATATGATAATGCTGAAAGATAACCATATTGATTTTGCGGGTGGTATAACTTTAGCAATAAATAAAACCAAAGAGTATCTAAAAACTAATAATCTGGATTTAAAAATTATAGTTGAGGCCAGGAATTTGGATGAAATTCGTGAGATCTTATTAAGTGACGGAGTCCACAGAATTTTGATCGATAACTTTAATTATGAAGATACTAAAACGGCTGTAGCATTAATTGGTGATAAATGCCAGACAGAATCTTCAGGAAACATTACTGAAAAAACGATTCGGGAATATGGTCTTTGCGGTGTGAATTATATTTCTTCTGGTGCTTTAACACATTCTGTTTATAATATGGATTTGAGTCTGAAAGCTTTCTAAACAAGTAATTTGTCATTTTATACATTTAAGAGTTTGTGACCTGAAAATCTAAACTCAGCAATCTAAAACTATAAAATATGTCGCAAGAGATTGGAGATCGGCTTGAAAAAATACCAGTTATACGTTTTTTAGTCAGATTTTTAAAGAATATAAAATTACCTTGGTTAGAAGGTTTTTCGTTGTATGATTTACTCGAAATGTATATTCTGGGTATTCTTGAGGGAGCATTTTCTTACCATGCCAGTGCAGTATCGTTTAGTTTTTTTATGGCTTTGTTTCCTTTTGCACTATTTATACTGAATTTGATACCTTACATTCCTATTGAAGGATTTCAGAACGATTTTTTGCAGTTTGTGCAACAAGGTGTTCCGCCAAATACTTATGATGCGATTAGTAAAATCATAAGCGATATTTTAAACAATAGTCACTCGGGGTTATTGTCATCAGGATTTTTGCTTTCCATTTTTTTAATGGCAAATGGTATAAATGGTATTCTTAGTGGTTTTGAATCCTCAAAACATGTTTTTGATAAACGTGGTTTTTTTAGCCAATATTTGGTAGCAATAGCAATTTCGCTTGTAATGACCATTATATTGTTTGTAACTGTGGCTACTATTGTTGTTTTTGAGGTATTTATCCAAAAAACAATTATTCAGGATGTATTGAGTGATCGTATTCCGCTTATTATTCTGGGAAGATATTTGTTTGTTATGCTGATGATTCTGATAACATCTTCAATATTATTGCGTTATGGTACAAAACAGTATAGTAAAGTGCCATTTATTAGCATTGGATCAGTTTTTACTACAGTCTTAATTATTATATCTTCGTTCTTTTTTGGGATTTGGGTTATAAAATTTTCAAAATACAACGAACTTTATGGTTCTATTGGCACATTATTAATTCTAATGTTTTATATTTGGATAAACTGTATGATACTATTATTGGGCTTTGAGCTCAATGCCAGCATCAGGAAATTAAGACAAAAAAATAAATAGATTATGAAAAATTGGATGTTAGCTCTTGGTGTTTTTTTTCTAACCTTATGCTCTATTCAGGCGCAAGGTGTTGTTGGAAAATGGAAAACAATTGATGATGAAACTGGTGAGGCAAAATCAATAGTAGAGATTTATGAAAAATCCGGAAAAATATACGGGAAAGTTGTTGATATACTTCGTGCTGATCGTAAAAAAGATGTATGTACAAAGTGTGATGGAACCGAAAAAAATAAACCTATTATGGGTATGGTAATCATCAACGGACTTAAAAAAGACGGGGCTGAGTATAATGGAGGAACAATCTTAGATCCGACAAATGGAAAAAAATACAAGTGTTACATTACTTTGGATTCTGCTGATAAATTAAAACTTCGTGGCTATGTCGGGATTTCTATTGTAGGGAGAACACAATATTGGACACGGGTGAAAAATTAATTTGAAAAAATGCAAAATTTAGCATCGATAATTTTATTCTTAGGGGTACTATTTGATAGTTCCGGGCAATCTAAGAATTCACCATTACAAATAAGTCATCTTACGGGTGACTTTTATGTTTATAAGACGTTTCATGATTACAATGGGACGTTGATTTCTGCTAATGCTATGTATCTTGTTACAGATAAAGGAGTCGTTTTGTTTGATACACCATGGGATGAAACACAGTATCAGCCTCTATTGGATAACATAAAAGCAAAGCATAATAAAGATGTCATAATGTGTTTTGCGACGCATTCTCATGAAGATCGTGCAGGAGGCTTGGAATTTTACAGACAAAAAGAAATTAAAACTTACACAATAAAGGCTACAGATGAAATTCTTAAGAGTGAAAACAAAAAAAGAGCCGAGTTTATAATTCCAAATGATACTACATTTACAATAGGACAACATAGTTTTGAAGTTTGTTATCCAGGAAAAGGACACGCTCCGGACAATATTGTAGTTTGGTTTGATAAAGAAAAAGTGCTTTATGGAGGTTGCTTTATTAAAAGTGCTGAGGCAAAAGATTTAGGATATTTGGGTAATGCTGATGTGAAAGAATGGGAAAAATCAATCCAAAAGGTTCAAACTAAATTTAAGAACCCAATTTATATTATTCCGGGTCATGACGATTGGACGAATGTAGAATCTTTAAAGCATACTTTGAAAATGGTTCAGAAATACAATACTGCGCAAGTTTCAGGTAAAAAATAATTCATCAATTATAAAATAATTACATGTTTTTCGTTGAAGTCGTTTTACCGCTTTCTTTAGCTAAAACCTTTACTTATCGTATTGCTGAAGCTGAATTCTATTTTATTAAAAAAGGAATGAGGGTGGCGGTACCTTTTGGAAAAAGTAAAATTTATACGGCACTTGTTATTGATATGCATCAAAATGGGCCAGGTTTGTATGAAGCGAAAGAAATCCATCAGATATTAGATGAAAAACCAATTGCAACCGAAATTCAGATTAAACATTGGATTTGGGTGGCGAATTATTATATGTGCGGAATAGGAGATGTGTACCGAGGCGCTTTTCCTGCCGGATTATTACTTGAAAGTGAAACGATTATTTCTCATAAGCCAAATGTGACGGTAAATGACAGCGAGCTTTCTGATGATGAATTTTTGATTTATGAAGCTTTACATCATCAAAGCTCTCTTAAGGTTGAGGATGTCATTTCAATTTTGAACAAGAAAAACATACTTCCGGTTCTTCAAAAACTGATTGCTAAAGATATTATTGTTTTAGAAGAAGAGATCAAAGAAAGCTATAAACCCAAGTTGGTTCGTTATGTGAAATTGCATTCAAAATATGAATCAGACAGTGGTTTAAATGAATTATTAGAAGTTCTCAAAAACGCCAATAAGCAAAAAGAAATTGTTTTGGCATATTTTCAGATTACCGCTTCTGAAAAGAAACCAATCACAGTTAAGAAGTTAATAGAAGTTTCAAATTCGACTTCGGCAGTGGTAAAAGCATTGATTGAAAAGGAAATTTTTGAAGAATATTATTTGCAGCACGACAGAGTTTCTTTTGAAGGAACGGCTTCAGAGAAACAATTATTGTTAAGCAAAGCTCAGGAAACGGCTTATAGTGAAATTAAAAAAAAATTATTAGAAAAAGAGGTTTGTTTACTTCATGGTGTTACTTCAAGCGGAAAAACAGAAATATATATTAGGTTAATTGAAGAATACTTAGAAACAGGAAAACAAGTTTTATATCTTTTGCCGGAAATTGCACTTACGACCCAATTGGTTTCTCGTTTGCGACTTCATTTTGGAGATAAAGTAGCTGTTTTTCATTCAAAATACAGTAATAATGAAAGGGTAGAAGTCTGGAAGCAGACATTAGAAAATTCGGATAAGGCGCAAATTGTAATAGGGGCAAGGTCGGCTTTGTTTTTGCCTTTTACTAATCTTGGTTTGTTGATTGTTGATGAAGAGCACGAGCAAACCTTTAAACAGACAGATCCTGCTCCAAGGTATCACGCTCGCGATGCGGCAATTGTTTTGGCTAGTTTTCATAATGCGAAAGTACTTTTAGGATCTGCAACACCAAGCATTGAGACTTATTTTAATACTCAGGCTGGAAAATTCGGTTTGGTTACGATTACAGAACGCTATAATAATGTCCGAATGCCTGAAATTGTTTTAGTTGATTTAAAAGACAAACACTTTAGGAAAAGAATGACGGGACACTTTAGTGATCTTTTAATAGAGGAAATTGCTGAAGCTTTATCCTTAGGAGAACAAGTGATTTTGTTTCAAAACAGAAGGGGATATTCTCCTATAATAGAATGTCTCACTTGTGGTCACGTTCCTCATTGCCAGCAATGCGATGTGAGTCTTACTTTTCATAAGCATAAAAATCAGTTACGTTGTCATTATTGTGGATATTCGATCGCAAAACCAACCAATTGCCACAGTTGTTCGAGTATTGATCTGACGACCAAGGGTTTTGGAACTGAACAAATTGAACAGGAATTAATGTCGCTTTTTCCAAAAGCCAAAACCTGGAGAATGGATCAGGATACAACACGTGGAAAATTTGGTTTTGAAAAGATTATAGATTCATTTAAAAATCGTGAAATAGATATTCTGGTTGGTACACAAATGCTGGCTAAAGGATTAGATTTTGATAATGTGAGTCTGGTCGGAATTATGAATGCTGACAATATGCTGCATCATCCTGATTTTAGAGCCTTTGAAAGAAGTTTTCAGATGATGACGCAAGTTGCCGGAAGGGCAGGTAGATCAGAAAAACAAGGCAAAGTAGTGATTCAGACTTATAATCCGGACCATAATACAATCCAGCAGGTTACGATGAATAACTATAGTGGTATGTATAAGGAACAACTATATGATCGTCAGATTTATAAATACCCGCCCTATTTCAGAATTATAAAACTGACATTAAAACATCGTGATTATGATAAATTGAAAGAAGGATCGATGTGGATGTACCAGGTTTTAAGTCAAAATTTACATATCCCTGTCTTAGGGCCGGAAGAACCTGCAATTAACAGAATAAGGAATGAATATATAAGAACAATTTTAATCAAAATTCCGCAAAATGTGCCATTAGCAGGTACAAAAAAAACTATTCAGAAAATGTTGAATAGTTTTGAGGCTGTTGCTCAGTACAGAGCTATAAAGTTAATTATAAATGTAGATTTTTATTAATTACGATGGTGTTGATAATGCTCTTACTAAATCTTCTTTTTTGTTTCGGCTAAGCGGAATCTTAGTAATGCCAATTTCTGCAAATTTACTGTTGAAGCGTTCAACTTTATCAATATTAATAATATAAGATTTGTGAACGCGAATAAATTTTTCCTTAGACAGGTCATTTTCAAAAGACTTCATTGTTGACAGGACTAAATTACTGTCATCTTCTGTAACAACCCTTACGTAGTCTCCAAAAGCTTCAATCCATTTGATTTTTGATGTGAAAATTTTGAGCTTCTTTAGGTTACTTTTAATAAAAATGTGTTCACCTTCCTCTTCTTTTACCTCTTTTTTAAGTATATGCATGTCAATTGCTCTTTTTACAGAAGCATTAAAACGATCAACGGCTATGGGTTTTTGAAGATAGTCTGTGGCATCATAGTCAAAGGCTTTTAAGGCATATTCAGCTTTAGAAGTAATAAATATGATTTGAGGCTTTGATTTTAAACCATCCAGAAAGTCAAAACCATTAATAACAGGCATTTCGATATCTAAAAATATTAAATCGATATTATTTAAAGAGATACAACTTTTTGCTTCTATTGCATTAGAAAAGTCTCCAATCAGGTGTAAACCAGGATGATTGTTTACTAGTTTTGCAATAATTGCCCTCTGTATAGAACTATCATCTACAACAACACAGTTTAGTTTCATAAGAGTTAGATTTAATAAATTCAAGTTTACAATAGTAAATGTATTATTTTTTTGGAAAAAAAACTAAGATGGAAGTCTGTTTTTTGCATTTCAACGAATAAAAGAAAAAAAATGTTGGTTATTAAAATATAATGGTTACTTTTGCACCCAATTTTAACAAATAAATATTGTATTTATGAATCATTATGAAACTGTTTTCATTTTAAATCCCGTTTTATCTGAAGTTCAGGTGAAGGAAACAGTAACGAAATTTGAAGAATTTCTTACTAGTAGAGGAGCTGAAATGGTATCGAAAGAGGATTGGGGTCTTAAAAAAATGGCTTATGAAATCCAAAACAAAAAAAGTGGTTTTTATCACTTATTCGAATTCAAAGTAGCTGGAGAAGTTCTTGTTGCTTTTGAAACTGAATTCAGACGTGACGAAAGAGTTATGCGTTTCCTGACTGTAAGTCTTGACAAACATGCAATTTCTTGGGCTGAAAGAAGAAGAGCTAAACTTAAATCTACAAAAGCTTAATTATTATGGCAACATTACAACAATCTGCTTCAGGAAAAAAAGACGGAGATATCAGATATCTAACGCCTTTAAATATAGAAACTAACAAAACTAAAAAGTATTGTCGTTTCAAAAAATCAGGAATCAAATACATCGATTATAAAGATGCTGATTTCTTATTGAAATTCGTTAACGAGCAAGGAAAAATTCTTCCTCGTCGTTTAACAGGTACTTCTTTGAAATACCAAAGAAAAGTGTCTGTAGCTGTAAAAAGAGCTCGTCACTTAGCCTTAATGCCATACGTGGCCGATTTATTAAAATAGTATTAAAAACAAAGTTGTTGGTTTCCGGTCAAATGGAACCTAACTTCTAACTTATAAGGACAACAACATGGAAATTATTTTAAAACAAGACGTTCAGAACTTAGGATTTAAAGATGACGTAGTATCTGTAAAACCTGGTTATGGTCGTAACTTTTTAATCCCTCAGGGTTTTGCTACTTTAGCAACTCCTTCTGCTAAAAAAGTTTTAGCTGAAAACCTAAAACAAAGAGCGCACAAAGAAGCTAAAGTTGTTGCTGATGCTAAAGCGTTAGCTGAAACTTTAAAATCTCTTGAAATTAAACTTTCTGCAAAAGCTGGTGGAGAAAAACTTTTTGGTTCTATCACAAACATCGACATTGCTGAAGCTTTAGAAAAATCAGGTAATGCTATTGATAGAAAATTCATCACTAGTGGTGTTGTGAAGCGTTTAGGTAAATACAATGCTACAATTCGTTTACATAGAGATGTAATCGTTGAATTACCATACGAAATTGTTGCTGAAAAAGCATAATTTTTTAAGTTTATAATATATTAAATCCCGTTTCATTCTAAAAGATGAATTCGGGATTTTTTTTATATTTATATTTTAGAAAATATTTGAAATGACTAGAGCAAGTAAAATTGGGAGATTGAATGTTATTTTGATTCTGGTATCCTTGTTTTTGTCTTTAATGCTTCCATTTGAACTTTTTCTTTTTTCTTATGCGGTTTTAGGGCCATTACATTACCTGACTGAAATTAATTGGCTTCATCAAAAGAATTATTTTGTCAAGGAGAGAAGATATATCTGGATTTTAATATTGTTTGCCATAGCAATAACTTTTCTGGTGCTTTTTAAATATTTAAAATTAGAAGCTGTGTTTTCTAATTACTTAAGCAGCTATTTCATGTTGTTGTTTGGTGTTTTGCTTGTTTCTGGTTTGGTGTTTTCTATCGGATTGGTGTTGTTTAAAGAGTCTAAAAAGATTTTTTTGACATTAATTTTTGCTTTCATTTTTGGATTATTGTTTCTGAAATTTTTTCCCTTTTCTTTTTTTATTATCAGTATCTTTTTGCCAACTATTATTCATGTGTATTTTTTTACACTATTATTTATGATTCTCGGGGCTTTAAAAAGCTACTCTGTTCATGATGTTTTTGCAATTATTATTTTGCTTTTCATTCCTTTGTTTATTTCGTATAATCCTTTTCTGTTTGTATTTCATACGTCTGAATTAGTGAAAGATATTTTTTTAGAGACTGGTTTTAAAAATGTTATTGTATCTGTAAATCAAATCTTAAGTGATATTTCAATTTCATATTTTGACTTTAATTCTGTTGTAATTATAAAAATTCAAACATTCATTGCTTTTTCATATACCTATCATTATTTGAATTGGTTTTCTAAAACATCAATAATTGGATGGGATAGAAACATTTCCAGGCCTTATTTAGTATTTATTTTGATTTTATGGCTAGTATCAGTGGCTTTGTATGTTTATAGCTATAAGACAGGAGTGATAGTTTTGTATTTTTTAAGTACGCTTCATGTTATTGTTGAATTTCCATTAAATATTGTTTCAATAAGAGAAGTCTTTTTCTCAAGAAATACATTTGATTAAACTTTTAAAAGTATAAATTTGCAAACTTAACAAAAGTCAGGCTTTTTATATTTATAAAATGAAATACGCAAGATTAACTAAAGAACAGTTTGAAGAATTACATGCTGAATTTGCTAGTTTTTTAGCCACCCAGGCTATTGATAAAGCTGAGTGGGACTCTTTAAAAATAAATAAGCCGGAAGTTGCCGAACAGGAACTGGATGTTTTTTCGGATTTAATTTGGGAAGGAGTCTTGTCGAGAGCAGAATTTTTAGAACACTTTTCTAAAAATCATATCTTTTTATTTCATTGTTTTGAAACTCATGTACAATCTATTGTATTGAAGTCTTTAGTTGCGGAAACCGATTTTTTGACCAGGGATGGTTTGCAATGGCTAAGTGATAATATGTTTACAGATGCGATAGAGATGAAAACAGGAAAGAAAATCTTTACTGATGATCGAAATTCTTCAATTTTTGAATTAATACAGCAAGGTGCTTTTTTAAGTGAAGGACAATTGTTTCAGCAAATTAATTCAATTTTAGAATCATAACACTTTATGTGTTGATATTTAGATGATTAGGTGGTTTTTTAATTTTTTTTAATGTTTTTAACTTTTGTTTAATCTTTTTGCTATCTAGCCCCCCGTATTTTTACCTGTTTTTTTATTAATCTTTTAATTATTCATTAATATTTCTTAAAACCTTTTTTTTGCTTAAAAACATCATTAATCAAGGCTTTTTTGTAAGTTTTTTCTTTTTAATTGAAAAATATCATAAAAAAACAAGGTTTTTGTTGTGATATTTTTAACTATTATTTATGTCGGCCATCGTAGTAATTATAACGTTTTAGACTATTTTTGTGTGTTTTGTTTTTTATTTTTTTTAAAAAATAAGAATTTTACTCTTGTTTGGTAATTTGTTTTTTTTTAATTTTAGATTATAAAGATTAAACAAAAGTTTCGTAGTTGAAATGAATACATAATTAATTATTTCAAAATCAAGAAACTACTTTTTATTGCATAATGTGAAGTTTTATAATAACGTATTAAATAGTTGCTTATGGACTTAATATTTATTCTCTTTATCAAATTTGTATTCAGCATAAGTATTATTTTGGTGTTTCTAAACTTGACTAATTGTAAGTTTATTCATAAGTCAAAATTTTTCCATCAATTTAAATATTATTTTCGTATTTTATTTTTAATACCTTTTCCCCCCAATAGATGATGACCTAATTAATCATTTTGGGTAATTTTTATATAAAAGATATATTGTATTCAACTTTTTAAGTCAGTTTTCTTAAAATTGTTTTTTATGGAAAGAATAATCAACTTTTTATAAATGTAAAATTGTACAGCATATTAAAAAGAGTTTCTAAATTCAAATTGCTCTAAAACAAATCACTCCTTATCGGAAGCTTTATGCTTCAGCAAATACTTAAGACGTTTTTTTATTAATTAACAATAACGCTCTTTGGTTATGCTATTTTTTTTAAATTTTTAGGTTAAGTTCAATTGTATGAATTGAATTTGACTGTTTAACTGATTGATTTTTAATTTTTTAAAATTGTATAAGACGGTTGTCTTACTGCAACAGGGTTTCTATTGTCCATTTTCTAATCTTCCAAATTATGAAAAAAAAATTACAAATTTTTAATCTCAACTTTCAGAAGGGATTATTAGGAGCATTGTTTTTTTTGCTTTTATTTTCAAATTCTTTTGCTCAAAATGTATGTAGGCCGATTTCGCAAACTAATAGTACAGGCGGTCTTTTATGTGCAGGTATGAGTGTAACTGATCCAAATGATGCATTTGATACAAGTATGAGTACGTTTGCTACGGTAAGCAATGTACTTGGTTTAGCTTGTTTTGCACAAGAAACATTAACCTTTAATCAGACTGCGAAGGCTGGAGATCAAATTGTAATTTATTTTGGAACGGGACCTGGTTTGTTGAATCTGAGTCTTTTATCAAATGCGACAATTCAGGCAAAACTTTCCGGAGCGGATGTTGCTGCCCCAGTTCCTTTAAATAATGGATTGTTAAATCTTCAATTATTACCCGGAAATGAAATTGCTGTAATACGTTATACATTACCAGGAGATACGAACCAAGTCAGAATTCAGGTAGGAGGGCTTCTAAGTTTGTTGGTAAATTTAAGGGTTTATGATGTAAGGCTGGATTTTGCAAAGCCCACTGTTACTAATGGATTGACACAGACCGTTTGTTCTGGTAGTTCTTTAAATTTATCAGCTACACCTGCATCCGGGACTACTCTGGAATGGTTTAGTTCGGCAACTTCTACAACTCCGTTGATATCAGGAAATAATTTTACAACCCCAAATTTAACTGCAAATACAACATATTATTTGGGGGTTACGAGAGCTGCTGGTTGTGAAGGCAGTGAACGTGTTCCAGTACAAATTAATGTTTCAAATCCTGTAGCACCAGTAATAAGTACTTCAGGAACTTCTATATGTTCTTCGGGAGGAACACAATCGACTTTGCTTTCTGTAATAAATCCGATACCGGGAACAACTTACAATTGGTATAGTGTAGCGGTAAACGGTGTTTCTTTAGCTTCGGGTAATACTTATTCTCCAACTGTTCCTTTGGGAACTACAAGTTTTTATGTAGAAGCAGTGATAGGAAGTTGTTTGAGTCCTGCAAGAACTCAGGTTGATGTAATTTCTACAGCTATTCCTGCTGTTCCTACAGTTTTGACTCAGAGTGTAACTATTCAGTCTGGTCAAAATGCTGCTTTGAATGCAACTACTTCAGAGCCGGGAGTTACGCTCAATTGGTATGATGTTTCCAATGGAGGATCTGCAATTGCAATTAATTCGCCTACATTTACGACACCGGTTTTAACAGCTTCAAAAACGTATTATGTTGAAAGCCAAAGTGCAACTGGAAATTGTGTTAGCGCAAGAATTCCAGTACTTGTTAATGTTCAGCCAGCAGCTTTGGGAGGCTGTTTAGAAGCTGGTAGCCAACAAACAAATCAAAATGGATTATGCTTACTATGTGGTGTAACAAACCCGAATAATTCTGTTGACGGTAATCCTGCAACAGCAACAAGACTTACTGTTCCTGTTGGTTTAATAAACGGATGGATTCAGCAAACATTACAATTTAATAATCCGGGCAGAGCAGGAGATATTGTTGATGTTGAATTAGAATTACCAGGTGGATTAGCTGACGTTGCCCTTTTAGGAGCTGTTAGTTTGGCAACTTATAATGGAGCAGCCTATAATAATGACAGAGTTTTTATTAATAATTCTCTGGTAACGTTGCAATTATTATCAGGAAATCGTTTTAAAGCAAGTGTAGAAGCCGGAGCTGCTTTTGATCGTGTTGAGATTCGATTAGGAGGTTTAGCAGCATTACTAACAAGTTTAGATATTTATCAGGCAACTTACAGATATAAATCTCCAACAGGTTTAGCGAATAAAACTATTTGTAGTGGACAAACTACAACTATAGTCGCTAATATTGGAGTTGGAGAAACTATTAATTGGTTCGATGTACCATTAGGAGGGACTTCTTTGGCGAGTACTACTTCTTTTACAACTCCTGCTTTGACTGTTCCAACAACTTATTATGCAGAAATAACCAGAAATGGCTGTGTGAACAGTGAGCGTTTTCCCGTAGTAATATCAATTAATAATCCTATTGCGCCTGCTGTAGATGCGACAGGAACAACAATTTGTAGTGGACAAACTACTACATTGAATATTCAGGCACCTGTTGTAGGTACTGTTTACAAATGGTATGACGCAGCTTCAGCCGGAAATTTAGTGTTTACTGGTACTTCTTTTATAACTCCAAATTTAACTGCCAATACTACCTATTTCGTTGAAGCAGAAATAGGAAGTTGTTTGAATGCAACGCGTACTGCAGTTACAGTGACTGTGACCCCATTACCAACGGCACCAATTGCAGCATCATCAAATGTGGTTATTCAGTCCGGACAGAGTGTAGCGTTACAGGTATCAAGTCTGGATTCTAATGTTACATTTGACTGGTATGATGTACCCAATAATGGAACTGCTTTGGCGACAGGAACCAATACCTACACAACACCAGCTTTAACAGTAAATAGAACCTATTATGTTGCAGCCAGAGGCATAACTTCAGGTTGTTTAAGCAGTGGAAGGACAGCGATTAACGTTTTGATAAATAATTCAGCTAGTAGTTGTTTACAGGCTAATTCGCAAGACACACACGTAGATCCGAGCTTGCTGTGCGTTTTGTGTAGTTTCACCAATCCTGGAGGATCTGTTGATACAAATGTAAATACATTTACAAGACTTTCTACGGTTGCAGGGTTACTTGGAACATTTGTTGAACAAGTCGTAACTTTCCCAACAACTGGTCAGATAGGGGATATCATTGATGTTGAGTTAGAATTACCAGGAGGTTTAGCAGATGTATCATTATTAGGAGGTGTTAGTTTAGGAACTCATAATGGCGCAACTGATAACAATGACAGAAGGTTTCTCACTAATAGTTTATTAAGCTTACAATTATTATCAGGTAATAGATTTAAAGCAAGTTTTACTGCAACGGCGACATTTAATAAGGTTGAAATTCGACTTGGAGGATTGGTTACTTTATTAACAAACTTAGATATTTATGGAGCTTCATATAGATTTAAGGATGCTGTAGTTACCGGTGCTGTATCTCCAATTTGTAGTGGACAAACCGCTAGTTTAGCTGCTACTTCAAGTGTGGCGGGAGAAACATTTAAATGGTATGATGCTGCAAGTTCAGGAACAGAACTTTCTCCAATATCAACATATACAACACCAGCGTTAACAGCAACGACAACCTATTATTTGGAGGCAACACGTGATGGAACTTGCGTTAATAGTGTTCGTCAGCCTGTTACGGTAACAGTATCACCATTTGCGACTGCTGCAGATGTGACAATTAATACTCCATTAGAAGCCTCTTGTGCCGGAAGTGTTGTATTAACTCCAACATCAGCTTTAGTTGGAGCGCAGTTCAGATATTATACTGATCAAAACAAAACACAGGAAATTATAACCGGATCTACAGTTGTTGCACAGCCTGGAGTAACTTTCTCTAAAAATCCGACAACAGGAGCATTAACAATTAATGGTCTAAGTGCTGCTGTACCATCTTATAATTATTATGTGTCTGTTGTTAATGCAGTTACCTGCGAAAATGCTATTAATACGCTGAAACAGGTAACAGTTAATTCTCCGTCTGTAACACCTTTGGTAGTAATTGGTACTGCTTTAGAAGGTTGCGGAACTGTGAATTTAGCAAATGCTATAACCGGTTTTGATACAACAGGAGATACAACCTATACTTTCTATGACCCTTCAGACAATATTTTACCTGCAGCTGCTGCAGCTAATATAAATACAAGTGGTGTTTACTCAATTCAGGCTCAAGGTAACGGTGTTACATGTCCATCCGGTAAGTTACCGGTAACCGTTTCTGTTAATCCGTTACCAAGTTTGGTTGTTGCAACACCTTTCTTATCAGTAAATACAGGGACTAATGTTTTATTAAATGCGACATCAAACGGAACATTAGCATGGTTTGATCCTCAGGGGAACACTTTGACCGGACCGGTATTTACGACAGGAGTTTTAAATACTCCTGGAGTGTATACTTATACAGTAGTTGCTACCAGTGCTCTAAATTGTTCTGCTTCGGCAACAATTACTATTAATGTTATAGATCCGAATAGCTGTCAATTACTGACAGAAAGAGTTTACGCTACAGGACAAAGTTCCGGCTCAATTGTAACAGGCGGGGTAACTACTCCTGCCAATGCTATTGATGGAAATACACAAACTTATTCTACAATAGTTACAGGAGTTGGTCTTTTAGGAGTTGGTACTACCTGGCAGAGTTTAACCTGGCCGGCAAATATTGTAAAAGGTACTCCGGTAACTATTAAATTAGGTTCTGAATATAGCGGAGTAGCGTTAGGACAAAATTTATCAGTAATTGGGACTAAAAGCGGAGTTGATATTGGAACTATGCAATCCGTCTCAGGATCACTTTTGAATTTATTATCAGGAGATAATAGCTTTGAATATACCTTTGTTCCTGCAAATTCCTCAGGACCACAAGACTATGATGGAATAAGAATTCAGTCGGCATCACTTTTGAGCGTTGCTCAAAATACTAAAGTTTTTGACGCTTACTATACGAAAAAGGTTTCAACGGTAGCCTGTACACCAGGTGATATTCAGGATGTTTTTTATGGTGCTACAGATTTAGGGCTTCCAATAGGGGCTTTAACTTCTACAGTTGGAGTTAGTGATGCATGGAACGTAGCTGACAATGATATTTCTACTTTTGCAACAATGTATAGCGGGGCTGGAGTTCTGGCTGCTGCTGATTTAACGGTTGCATTTAAAACACCATCAATTGTAAGTGATACATTAAGAATTGTCGTTTCTAAGCCGGGAGCTCTTTTGGATCTTAATTTATTAACCGGATTTAGTATTCAGCGTTATTTAGGAAATGTTGCCGTTGGAGCTCCAATTCAAAGTAACAGCACATTATTAAGTATTAGAGTATTACCTGGAAATACAATGTCAATGGTACTTGTATCCTCTTTGCCTGAAGCGTATGACCGTTTAAGAATTCGTTTTGGCGGAGTTGCCGGTGTTCTGGATTTTCTGAGAGTTCATACGGTTGAACGAGTAGCAAATACAAAAGTAATAGAAGGTGATCCTGATAATAAAGTTACGATTTGTCCCGGAGCAGATGTTACACTCCAAATTCCAACAGAACCTTGTTCAAATTATATATGGTACGATTCGCCAACAGGTGGTTCTGTTGTAGCGAATGGAATTACTTTTACAGTTCCTGCAACATTAGCAGCCGGAATTTATAAATATTATGTACAGCCGGTAAGATATGGTTGTGAAGCCTTATCAAGAGGAGAAGTTACTATTGAAGTAAGAGCTTCAAGTCCTGAAAATGCTTTAACAAATATTACTCTTAATGGAGGAGCGGTTACTTCAATCTGTTCTCCAACAGGAACGATAACTTTAAATACAAGTTTAAGTGGAACCCCATTATTAACAAATCCAATTTATCATTGGTATAATTTTGACGGAACAACAAGTCAGTTGATTGCAGGTGAAACAACTTCTCAGTTAATTAGAAATGGATTGACTCCCGGGACTTATACTTATTTTGTCGGAGTTAGTTCGGATGAATTTTGTGAGACTGCAGCAGCAGACAGAAAACAAATTACCTTTACTATATTACCTCCATCAGTTCAAAATGATATTTTAGTTGATGATGTAGCAGTTTGTCATAATGTACCAGCAACTTTAATACCTACAAGTGTATTGTTAAATCCTATATTTTATTGGTATTTTGATGCAAATAAAACTCAGCCAATAACAAGTGGAACCGTAAGCGGCGTAACTTATGCTATAAATTCTGTAGGAGTTTTGACAGTGACAGGTTTAACACGTGCTGTGAGTCCGATTACGTATTATGTTGGAGTTTCAAGTGACACATCTTGCGAAAATATAGCAGGGACACTTCAAACAGCTACCATAATTATAAATGATCCGGATACACCAACAACCACAGATGCCACACAAGATTTCTGCTTGGTAAATGCACCAACGGTTGCCAATATTCAGGTAAACGAATCCAATGTAGTTTGGTATAATTCATTGACCAGTACAACAGCGATTGCATCTACAACCGCTTTGGCAAATGGTATCTACTACGGAGCTATTTTAGATCCTGTAACTAATTGTGAAAGCTCGGTTCGTTTAGCAGTAACTATTACGATTAGCGATCCAGGCACACCGACTACAACAGATACTACACAAGATTTCTGCTTGGTAAATGCACCAACGGTTGCCAATATTCAGGTAAACGAATCCAATGTAGTTTGGTATAAGCAGTAACTATTACGATTAGCGATCCAGGCACACCGACTACAACAGATACTACACAAGATTTCTGCTTGGTAAATGCGCCAACCGTTGCCAATATTCAGGTAAACGAGGCAAATGTGGTTTGGTACAATTCATTGACCAGTACAACAGCTATTGCACCAACAACCGCTTTGGCAAATGGTATCTACTACGGAGCTATTTTAGATCCAGTAACGAATTGCGAAAGCTCGGTTCGTTTAGCAGTAACAATTACTATAAACAATCCGGGTACACCGACTACAACAGATACTACACAAGATTTCTGCTT
>NZ_JAADZV010000018.1 GCF_010645075.1 Flavobacterium limi | reverse complement strand
AGGTGGTCATTTTGAACTGGAATCAGGTGCTCACTTTAAAACGGAATGGGGTGATCAATATAACCGGAATTTGCAGTTTATTGAATTTTCAAATGTAGCTAGGGAAAATTCTTTTATATTTAGGTATTTGAAAAGATCGATTATAATCAATGAAAATCCTTTCACGTAAAGTTGTCTATTGTTTACTCTGAATTGAGAATTGTTAGCGTTTTTAATGTTCTTATGTGATATAGTTCCAAAAGGGATATTTTTGTAATAGACAAGAATTGTTGAGTGGTAATACCCATTGTATGGTTTTACAAATTCAAATCTGAATAATTCATTATCTGTGTAATTAGCATTTTGATTGTCAAAATTTAGTATTATTTTATCGATATTGATAAAAAATCTTAAGTCTTTTTTTGTCATTTTTTGTATAGTTTTTTTTTTATAATAAAGAGAGAAAGTTTAGTAAAATAGGGCTTTGACATGAGAAATTGATTTTAGTTGCGTAACAGCTTTGTTAAGCCACGTAAATAATCGATTTGCTCGAATAACTTATCTTTTAATAGCAAAAGGTAAGATCCAGAATTACCAATTCTATCGAATGGTACAATTTTTTGTTCGAAGGTTCTTGACTTCATATTTGTCATATTGATTTTGTTTATATATAAAAGACCTAGTTTCCCTATCTTGCCTCTACATGATTTTAATCCCTTCTTTTATGATTTGAATGATTAAAAGTTTAATTCAAATCGAATGCTTAACAATTTGATAACATTGGAATGTTTAAATAAAAAAAAGCCACCATAAATGGCGGCTAAAACTTAATCTTAAAACATTACTTAATGTATAATGTATATTGAATGGGTTATTTAAAGCATTCTTTTTACTTTCTGAACCGTATTCACAGTAACATCACATAGTTTAGCAATTTCACGTAGGGATGGTTTGTTTTGACGTTTCAACATTGAAATTACTTTCGGATATTTTGTTAGAAACTCACTTGATGTTTCTGTAGTACCTTTAACTCTTCCTTTATAAATGCCCTTCAATTTTGCGAGTGCTATTCCCTCACTAATGCGATCTAATAGAACGGTCTTTTCCATTTCAGCGAGAGTGCTCATAACTGTGCTAACGAGTTTAAAGATTTGGGTCTCTTTTTGATCTGCAAGAGATTGTAGCCCTATATCTTCTACAAATAAAGTTACACCTTTAGAGTGGAATAGCTGAATGGTTTTGAGTATATCTATTGTATTTCTGCCCAGGCGATCTATACTAGATACCGATACAAAATTTATATTTTCATTATTAACTGCTTTCAATAGTTCCTTTGCTTTTGGTCTTTCAGTGAAGGGAATTGCTCCGGAAACTTTATCAATAAATAACAACTCATCAATTTGTGCTTTTGATTCTTGACGTGCTGTTGATTGTGATGTAGTAGAAATTCTAATGTAGCGTGCTTTCATGAGGTAAAAATTTTGAAATATCCAGATATAAATTTATAGCTTCGATTGTATTAAAAATAGGATAGTGGTGTTTGATACATCTTAAACCATAGTAAAAACGCGGTATACATATTGATTTTTTGTATGACAATTTGGCTATAGTTTTAAAATGATATCTAACGATCTATTTATTTGTACATTTTTGTATGTTTTTATATATTTTAGTATAAAATTGTATATTTCTCAAATCGTGTAAGTTGTGGGTTAATTGATTGTTTTTTAAATACTTATGTATTAATATTGTACTTTTTTATTTTTTTACAGATTTCATTAATTTTTAATGTATATGGCTTTTTTTTTGCTTTGCATATTGATTTGTATTGAATATTTCAATAAAACAACGAAACTAGATTTTAAGCCAGATTGGTAATTTTCATTTGAACCTAATATTTGAACTGAGATCAAAAATAAAATTGAAATTTCCTATGAACTCACACTTATCAAAAATGATGAAAGATTTGTCTTTTGTAATAATTTCAAAAGCCCTATTAGTTTTATTTTCAAATAAGCAATTTTTAAAGATTATTTTAGAATTATAAAATTCCATCAATACCATGCCAAAAGAATTCCAGATAGGATCATCAATAAAATCATATTGCTGTATTGTGTAAACAAAATTTAAATTAGAATAAATTATATCGTTATTATCCCAAAAGAAGAATAACGTGGAATTAAATTTCCAATTTGGGTTTGAAGACAATTCTTTTGGATCGAGGTAAATATTATAATCGTTTTTTTGGCCCGTAATGCACAATTTAACATCTTTTAAAAATCTTATAAGATGACAGTGATCAATACTATTTTCGATTATAAAATAGGCCTCCTTATTCCCTTCATTCTTAATTTTAGTGATTGTGTCAAAGAAATGATTAGTGTCTTGAACGTAATACTCGTTCATGTCTATAATGTTGAAAAATAAACCTTTTCACTTGCGCTTTTTCCAACATCATTTGTCGCGTAGCCGATAACATAATATTTATTTGCTCTAGATAGTCCTGTAATCTCATAGTTTACTGACGGAAGTGTACTTCCAATAGTCCAACTGCTAGAACTGGACACTTTACCAGCAGGATTACCATCCATATCGAAACACCCGATACTGATTGCTGTAACATTAGTGCTTCCTTGGTTAGTTACTGAAACTGTTGAATATAGTGTGGTATTGCCTGTTCTCGCTGAAACAGTGACTGTGGGTTTGTTACCACCCGTCGTTTTTGCTGTTACCGTTTCGCCATAGGCAATTCCAGCTTGACTAATAGCATATGCACGAATGTAATAAAGTTGGAAAGGTTGAAGACTTCTAAGGTTTGATACAAAAGATCCCATTCCAGTTCCATCTTTCGATTTTCCGTAATTGATAGTGGGATTTGGCGCAGTGTTCCAACAGATGCCTCTTTCAACGACAGGATTGCTTCCTTCACTTACAACTGTTCCACCGCCGATACCTGTAGTTTCTGATATAGTTGAAATTGGTAATGTTTTTACCGTTGGTAGAATATATGCGCTTGTTGTAAAAGAAACTACTTGTCCATAAGCTGTTCCAGCAAGATTGCTTGCGAAGGTGCGAACAAAATATTTCGTGTTTTGCTCTAAACCAGAAACTAAATTACTAAATTCAGAGTTTCCTGTATTTTCAATTTTTTGATCTTTTACCTCAGGCATCGGATTTGTTTTGCTATAAAAAAAACCTTTAGATAAAATTTTGGACGCACCATCATTTTCAATTTTTCCATTAAAAACTGCACTTAATTGCGTAATTTCAGAAACTGCTATGGTAGTTAAAGTAGGTATGTTTATTTTTTTTGTGGTAAATGTATGTTCATTCCCATAAATTATTTTTGACTCAGTTTTTAGATAAGGTCTAGCGTAGAATTTGGTATCGTGCTGTAAGTTTTCGAATTTTGAATTGTATTGCCCCAAAACGTTTCCATTTTCTTCGTGCTTCATATCATTAATAGTTGGATTAGTTTGCATTGCAATACAAATGCCACGAGATAGCACATTTTGTTTTCCGTTGGATTTAAAATCAGCATTTATAACTACAGAATTTTCTGTTATATCTGATATGTCTGAAATTCCAAAATCAATAATAGACTTCTCTTCATCTTTTTCATTATTTGAACAACCTATATTAAGGCTTATTAAGCAACTGTAAAACAAAACAGTAAATGTTGTAATAAATAATTTCGTTGTAATTTTTTTCATAGTTATATCAGTTTAATGTTGTTAATTTTTGTTCACATTTAAAAACAAATATAAAAATTCTATTATATAGTGTACTTTTTAATAGAGTACCAAAGAATAGACAAAATCTTGAGCTTTTGAAGAATGAAAAACTCAAGTAAAAAAGAAAAGATACAGGAATTAGACGCAATTGCCGTAAGATTAAAAGAGTTGCGAAAAGCAAAAGGATATTCTAATTACGAGCACATTGCATTTGCCTTAGAAATGAGTCGATCGGCTTATTGGCGCCTTGAAACGGGGGCCAATTTCGAATTAAAAACTCTTATAAAGATTTGTAGATTATTAGACGTAAGTCTTGAAGAATTTTTTAAGGGTATTAATATTCCAAATTCAGAAGTGATGCCTAGTAAAGATTAAAAGTATTGCTTAGGGAATGAAATTTAAATTAGAATTGGACATTTTATCTTAATCCTTCTTCAATTTCTCTAATTATGTTTTTAAAGTTAGTATAACTTAATTCGTTATTTTCATTATACAATTCCAAATATGAATAATATTTGAAAATGATTGGTAGTAACGCTTTATTATTTATTATAACTTTTGGAAGTATCATGTCATTATGATTATAGATAAACTGTTCTTGTATTTCTACTTTTTTGACTATACAGTTATTATTACCTAGGTTTATTGAACAAATACTACTGTCAATAGAAAGTATCTCACCAATAAATGACGGACACCCCAAAAGATTTCTAAGGCTATTATCACCGACATGAAAAGATTTACCGACAATTTTCGGTGCCCCATGCAACGTAGTTAAGAGGTTTGCATAAGCATAGTAGGATTTTTTAACTTCAATTGGGCCATTTTTAAGATTTTTTAAACTGTTAAGAAAACAATTAAAATTGCCATTAATAATTTTAGGTGAGCCATCGAGTTTTTCAAGTGTATTTTCTTGACAGAAAAAATCACCACATACTTCTTGAGGTGCGTGTTTGAGTGTTTTTAATAGATTCCCACTACAATTAAAATCACCTCCAACTTTATAAGGTGATCCTTTTAATGTTGTTAATTGATTTAAATAGCAATGAAAATCTCCATCTACTTTTCCAAATCTCAAAGGAAGTCTTCTGAGTTTTGTATTGCAAATTTTTACATTGCCGAACATATTTACTCTACCTGATTTATCAACTTCAAATTGATCAATTGAAATATGAAATCTTTTTATTATATGTTTGATTTGATTGTTGCTTAAAATTCTGTTCTTCATAATTAGCCATATTTGGGCTAATATATAGTTTAAGAGACTAGAATGCCAGTCTTGTCAGAAATTTTAACTCTATTCTTTTAAAACACCTTGTTTGTAAGTCTCTTTCTTTATTGTTTTGTCATTTGAATCTTTATATCGTGTTGTACCATTTCTAACACCATCTTTTATCTTTCGTTCTTCGAATAGACCATCTTTGTTCTTGAAGGCAAATTCACCGGAATATGGAATTTGTTGTTTTAAATCGTAGTAATATTCTTTTACAATAACTCCGTATCCATCATAATCATAAGATGCTCTAATATTTTGGTCATAGTAATACTCTTCCCAGTTTCCTGTTTTAGTTCCAGATGTATAATCTCCAATTTCTAAAGTTTGATTATCTAATGATCTATGTTCAAAAAGTCCATTCAGCTTTTTTACACTTGTATCTGCAGCTAAAAAATCTAACTGAAAAGTTATTGGTGATATTACAAATTTTCCAGTCTTAATAAAACTATAAGTAGAACTGAAAACACCTTCAGCAAGTGTTTCCTCGAAAACACAATCAAATTTGTTTGCACTTTCGTTTTTAAATGAATAAGATTTTTTTATATTTCCTGCTGTATCCAACTCTTCTATTTTTAAAAGTTCTCCATTGTTAAAATACTTTTTCTCTTTAACTCTTTTTGATGAGTAGGTGACATGTTCTCCCGTAATCGAATCGTGACTATAAGTATAACTTTCTAATAGTTCATTATCAGCATCAAAGCGTTGCCATTTTCCTTCTTTTTGGTTATTCGTATAAAAACCAGTTTCATAAGTACTTTTACCCAACCATAAACTAAATTTACTTTGGTTGTGAATATCCCATTTTCCAATTCTTTTCCCGGAACTGTAATTACCTCTTGATATTAAATTGCCATTTGCATCTTTGAGTTCGTATGATCCGTCTAATTCATCATCTTTGTAGTTGGCTATTTCGTTTATTGATAAGCATACAGTTTTGGTACAGCCTTCAACGCTTTTGTCATCTTTGCAAGGAATTGATATTTCATCTAAAACTGAAAATAGTTTTTGAGTACCATTTAATTTGCCAGCCACATAGTTAGATTCTTTGCATAGTTTTTTAGAACAGTCAATCAAAACATTATTTTCATCTACAATGCTTTCATGATAATATTTCCATAAACCCGTTTTTAAACTATCTTGGTAAACTCCTTCAGCTATTAGTGAGCCAGTAATATCAAAATATTTTGCTAATCCATTCAACTTGTTCGATCTATAAGTCGTTTCTGAATTTTTATATACTTTAATTTTAAGTGTATCAATACAAGAATACCCACCAAGCAATTGCCTTGAAATATTGTTGTATTCATAACTAATACCTTCTAGAACATCATTTTTATAATTTTGAAAAAAGATTTGATTTTGTTTTGCTTCCTTTTGCATACCTTCCTTTTTTCCATTAATATAGAAAAATTCTTGTACAATATTTTTTTCAGTGGGTGTGATGATTTTACCAATCCATTTTCCTTCTTTTTCATCATTTAAGTAGGATCCTTCAAGATGATAATATTCCGTATCTCCTTCCAGGTAAATTGATTCAGTGTATAGTCCCTCTTTATTTCCCAGCTTAAATCGAAAAGTCTTATTTACTCGTCCAATACTATCATATATAGTGTAAAGTCCATCTAATTTTCCATCTTTCAAATTATACAAACTTGTAAGATTACCATTTTCATCATAATCTTTCTTTATGCCGTTGTTTGGATCGTAAACTCCTCCTTTTTTATAAATAGTAACTTCGTAAACCGTATAAGTTTTTTTATTTGCGTTCTCATAATAATTATCATTGTCACTGCTATCTTCCTCTCTTGTATAAGCAATTTCTAAATAAAAATTTTTGTTCTCATATGAAGCTACTACACGATTGTCCAGAATTTGTTCGTTCGCGAGTTTGTATCCGTTAAGATTTAACTGTTTGCTGATATTACTATATACGTCTTTTTGCCTGAAACGATACATAATTTTATTTGGCATTCCTTCATAATTATAAATGTAAAACCAAGCTTTTGCTTTTGCATCATCATATATATTTCTGCCAAGTGCCCAAGATATTTTATTATATCCTTCTCCATCGCTTTCTGTTGAGTCGTAGTAGTCCCAGCCTTTTGAAAGCAGAACTTTGTTTGAAGTTTCCCAGTTTTTATGGCTTGCGATGGAATGTAAATCAATTAAAGATAGTTTTTGAGCGGACAATTGAGGGATTATCACAAGAGAAAATAGAAAAAATAGAAATTTACTTTTGATCATGAAGTATATTTTTACAAGTTATTACTCTGATTTTCTTTAATCATTGCAGTATTTAATTTTATTATATCACGCACATTTTGCATATGAACACTAAGAATGCCATCTGAATAATCGCCGATCCTACCATTCATTTTATTTTCAATATTTTTAAAACTTTGCAAAGGCTGACTTGTTTGTATATATTTTAAACCGCCCAGCATTGATGATGATGCTCCTATTTTGGCACTTTTATCAGCTACATTGTCTCTAAGTTTCTGATTATTTAACATTCTAGCTATATATGCTGCTAAATCTTTATTTAAAAATTTCGATGTGTATTTCGCCAACATTGATGGGCTTTTTTGCAGAATTATTGAATTTTTAGCGGCTTTTAAACCTCTAGTGAAATTCATCAATTTTTCTTTATTTTGAGTTTGACCTGTGATCGCTGATACAACATTTAACGCTGTAAATGCATAGCCCTTCATTTTATTATTGCTTTCTATTTCGACTCTTATTTTCTCATCCTTAATCAATTCATCAATTTTCTCTAATACTTCGTCTGATAACACAATTGGACCAGCATCATAAAAGTCTTTAAATAAGATTTCATTATTAATATTGTATTTGATATTTAGAATTGAAAGTTCATTGAAAAGTTTGAAATAATGTTGATTTAATTGTATAGATTTTTTCATTAATCTATTTCCAGCAGTGATTCCTTCAATTTTTATTAATTGATTTGTTTCTTGTAAACTTAGGGCTTTTACAGGTGATTTTTCAATGTCAATTAAAGTGTTTTTATAAATCTTTATTTCATCAGAAATCATTCGAGGTAGCATTGCCTTTAGTTCTTTTTTATGATTCTCTAATATAATTAATGCTTCGACAGAATATGTTTCGGCTGTCAGTTCTGAGTGTTTAATAATATCAGTTCTAACATACTTACTTCCAATTGAATCAAGAGGTTTATCGTCCTTTTTGGAACAGCCAAAGACTGTCATTAGTATCAAAAGGTTTATGAATAGCTTTTTCATAATTAAAACTTTCTTTCTACGCCTAAGTCAATAGTTTGTGTTACCTTCTTGTCGTTGGTTTCTTTTGCAATTTCGAAGAAAAGATGACCATTCTTGGTAAATAAATCTTGATCTACATTTCCTTGAAAATTTTCTTTTTCTAGGAAATGATTATTATCAAATTCAAGATCATGCATGGGTTGGTCTCCGTATCCTTTTTTTATTCTTCTAATGCCCTCAGGTCTAATCTTATTTTTTAAAAATGAAAGTTCATAAATGTAATAAGCATTATCATTAACAAATAGGTATTCAAAAGTACCTCGCTCATTTACCGGAATTAAGTTTTTATAAGTTATACTTCCATCATCCTCAATGGTAGCCTTAATCATTTTGTAGTAATCACCTTTAAGACCGAATAGTTCTTTTGGGTTAGATTCAAACCATTTCTGAGCATACTCATATTCAGGATATTTTGCTTTTAAATCTTTGAAGTATTTTTCTTTTCTTATGTTTTTGATAGAATCACTATCAATAAAATAATCTTTGGTTTTCTTCCATTTTCTAGAAACATAATTACCATCAGTTTTTTTTACAGCGACAGCTTCTTTTGAAGTTTTTTCATTTTCTTTTCCGCAAGAGAATAAAACTAAAGATGTGGTAATAATTAAAGAAGTAATTTTTCCTTTCATAAAATGTATGGTGTTGCTTTGTTATAAATTGTTCAGATGATGAAGCTTTTAAGTTGAGATTATTCTAGTTTGATCGATAGCTAGTCCCAATATTCTAATTAGTTTGAATTTGGTTTTTCAATATATTTGCCCCAGCCGTCAGGAATAATCCTTTCTTCTTTCATCCAGAATAGCCATTTATGAAATACACTATGATATTTCTTTTTTTGTTGATCCCATTCCATAAAATCACTGTAAAGTAGCTCATCTGTAATTGGTTCATTTTTTATAATCCGATTATTCCAGACAGCATATAGAGTAGCAATTAACTCACATTCGCCCCAGTTTAAAGGTCTAAATTTTAAAATAGTACTGTTGATTTTTACTGATTCATCAGAGAAATTTTCTAAAAAAAGATTTTCCAGTTCATTTGCAGCAGGAAGAGCAGTATAGCGTACTCTTTTTCTATCTGTTTTATCTTGAATAACATTAAAAAAGCGCATACGATTAAAATCAGCTTCAATATTTTTAATCAAGCTATCATCATATGGACCAGCAACTTTTTTTACATAATTTGAATCAAAATCAATTTTACATATGTATTCAGTTAGGAATAATAATTTTTGAAATTTAACTCGCCCAAAATCAGTTGTATTATTTAAGTTGATAATGTGACCTCCCAAAATTGTTTTTAATGGGTTTTCTATTTTTTTACTTCCTACAGAAATAGTTTTTACGTTTTCTTTTGGTTGTAACGCTTCTCTCAAAACCTGTTGCAATAGGATAATGTTATAATCTTGACTTACCTTAATGCTTTTTTCTAAATCATCACAAAAAGTCATTAACTCTTTTAATTTTGATACAATTTGTTCTTGCTCATGAAGAGGCGGAAGTGGATATAATAAATTGTTTAAGAAATCGGTATTGATATTTGGAAAAGAAGCACCACTTTTAGAATTGTTTATATGTGCATATAAATATGTCATATAATTCATTAAAAATTGTGAAGGCAAGCTTTTGTTTATTTGTTTAACAACAGCAAGTCCATCATAAATGTATCCATCAATACCTGTTAAACAACATTTTCCAGTTGTAGAACCACTAACAGCAATTATAAATTCATTTATATCAACAAATCTGCTATGTTTTGTTCCTATTTCTGTTAAATATTCTTTTGTTTTTGATAATATATTTTCTTTAGTATAAGTAGTTATATCACTTATCGTAATCCAATTATATTCGGTTTCATCTTTAGCAAAAAATCTACTGTCGCCTTTAGGTCTTGGTGAAGAGCCTCTTTGTATATTAGATATTTCCCCCAATCTACACCAAGCCCAATGTTCAGGAATCTCAAAAGGAATTTCATCATCCTTTATTTTTGGTAATTCTTTTTCTTTCTTGATTTTTTTCTCTGTAACAAGTTTTTCTTTTTCAGCTTTAATTTTTTCCAAAAGCTGTTGACCAGTTTCGGTTATATTGCTGCTTTTTACCAATTTTCCTTGCATTGCTTCACGCAAAAACGCTTGACGTAATTGTTTAATTAAATCAAGTTGGTTGGTAAAATTATTGTCTATTTTGTCATTTTCTTTTTCTAATAATTTATATTTTTCAACGAATTTAATCTGATCTCCTAAGCTTGGTAAGGGAATTTCAATCTTAGCAATCTCTTTAATGGGAAGTGTTACGTTAGCCATGCCTTTCATTCGCTCAACCAATTCTTTATCCTTATTTAATGTAAGAAAATGAAAAAGATACTCCGCATTTAATACACTTTTGTCTTTAGGAATTACTGCACAAAGAATAGTTCCCAGAGCAAATTTTCCTGTTTGTAAATGTAAACGTTTTATACTTGCATGACCATGACCTGTTCCAGAAACTAAAGGAATAATTACAGCTTCATCATCAAATTGATATTCATGATGTGACTTTCTCTCTTCTGCAGTTACAACTAAAGGGAACTCTCCTGGAATTGCCTTCTGTATTCCAGTTTTTCCTTTTACGATGGTACATAAATCACCTAATATTGATTTTTTCCAACTCATTAATTTAGCGCTTGTTTTAATTGTTTCAATAATAAATCGCTTTGTTCAAAAGAAGAGTTAAGTAAATCAATCAATTCGGCACTATTAAATTCTTGTTTTTCTTGTTTCTTGGTAGGGTTTTTTATATCTAAATCATAATTACGATCAATTATTGTTTTTATATCAACTTTCCAAGCAATATTGCTTTTCTGTCTATTATTCCACCATAATTTAATAGGATCAAACTCCTTGATTTGTATTGGCTTTGTTTTGTTGTATGCCTTTTGTCCTTCAGGCAAACGATGCTCGTAATACCAAACTTCTTTCGTTGGTGTTCCTTTGGTAAAAAACAACAAATTGGTAGCAACCGTTGCATATGGTTGAAATACAGAATTAGGTAATCGTATTATTGTATGTAAATTACAATCTTCCAACAATTTTTGTCTGATTCTTTGTTTTACACCGTCACCAGTTAATGAGCCATCAGGTAAAACAATTCCAGCACGACCATCCTTTTTTAAGAGATGAATCATCAAAATCAAAAATAAATCTGCACTTTCTTTTGTCCTGAAATTCTGTGGAAAATTAGTTTCATTATTATTAGCAACAATTCCGCCGAATGGCGGATTAGCGAGTATGGCATTCACCCTGTGTTTTTCTGTGAAATTACTCAATGGTTGATCAAGAGCGTCACCATAACGAATATTAGGAACTTCAATGTCATGCAAAATTAAATTGGTTGTAGCTAATAAATAGGGAAGAGGTTTATACTCCCATCCAATAACATTTTTGGCAATATTCTGGCGATCTTCAATAGAGTTAGCTTGTTTTTTTAAATGTTCGATAGCACAAGTTAAGTAACCACCAGTACCACAACTAGGATCCAGAATTTTTTCATTTAATTGAGGATTGATCATCTCAGTAATAAAAGATGTTATAGCGCGTGGTGTGTAAAATTCTCCACTGTTTCCTGCGCTTTGAAGTCCTCTTAAAATGGTTTCGTACAATTCTCCAAAAGAGTGACGATCTTTAGCAATATTAAAGTCCATCTCGTTTAGTTTGTTTAAAACTTTACGAATGTTTGTTCCACTTTTCATGTAGTTGTTATTACCGTCAAATACTTCACGAACTATTAGAGCACGACGATTTCCAGAACTGACATCAATATTTCTAAGCGCTGGAAATAATTGTCTGTCAACAAATTCTAATAGTTCCTCCCCCGTAATACCTTCAGGATCGCCAGCCCAATTTCCTTTTTCATTTACCCAGTGAAATAAATCAGGTATGGGCGAAGTGTATTTGTCATCTAGTAATTCTAATTCTTTATCTTTATCTGAAAATATTTTAAGGAAAAGCATCCAACCTAATTGTTCGATTCTTTGGGCATCACCGTTTAGACCAATGTCTTGCCTCATTATATTTTGGATGCTTTTTAATATGCCTGGAATGTTACTCATTCTGAATTATGGTATTCTGTTAAATTTTTATTATTGAAAAGTTTATTATGCACTTTCCTGATCGATTTCAGGTTTAGACTCATTATTAATAACAAATTGTGTTTTGTCATTTATTTCTTTTAATATTTCTTTTCCTCGAAGTTTGGTAAAACCCTCATAGTCATCTTCTAAAATACTTTTATAAGCCCTTTCAGAAATAAAATGTGTATCCAGATGTTTTTGAATATCAGGGTTCTCAGATGAATACTCTACTATATATTTAGACGGAAGCTTATTAGAAATCTCTCTATTGAGCCTGGCGGTTATTAATACAAAGTTTAGTATGGAATTGATTCCATTTGCATCAGTTCCAAAATTCTCTTTTAACGAATAGGGAAAGAAATGATGGTTCTCTTTACTGTTTGATTTGGATAAATTCGTTTTATCCAGATGAACAATATTACCATTATCAAAGTCTTTTGGTTGTTTAAGGGACATCAAACACATAATACCATTCTTGATAACGGATTTATTTTGCATTCTGACGCGAGTGATGTCTTTTAAATTTAATAGAACATTAAATGTTCTAGGGGTATCCAAATTATTAACTAAATCCTTGATCCATTCAGCATCCTCTTTCATTTTAGTTAAACTCGAACTAGAGTAGTGCTGAGAAAATGTTGCAGTCCAGAACCAGTCTTCGATTAGTTTTTTATGTTTAGATTTTATTGAACTTCCTTGAGTTTGATAAAAATAATATTGAATAACTGAGATGAATGAATTATAAGGTAAATATGATGAAAAACTAACTCCAAATGACTTTACATAATCGATCGCCTTTTTTATACTTTCAGCGGTTTTATCCCATTCTTTTTTACAATGCTCAGCAGTAAGTTTAAGTTGATTTTGATTTGTAGAATCATTAAAGACGTTTAGTGCTAATGACTGTGTAAATACTTCATTTTCAATTGAACCGAAAATTTTTACATTTTCTTCGGAATTGAATTTATTAATTTTTTGTCTCAAGTCAAAGTCAGGACTCCATGTGCTAGCGTGAACTAAATCAAACAAAGATAATCTTTTACCGCCTTGATTGATTCTTTCGAATATATCTACTACTTCTTCTAAATCCATTTTCAGTGTTTTAATTATTGAAATAGGATAGTCGCTAAAAATTTGTTGACACTCGCTCCATTTCTGTAATAGATTGGTTTTGTTTTCCAAATCATACATAACATAATCTTTTAGCACATTCCCATATTCTGCAGTATCAAATAATTTGTACGCCGGAATATTATGTTTTTCAGTTTTCAACCTGGGAACTTGAAAAATACCTTTTTCAACATTGAAGCATATGGTAGAGTAGTCGATATCATTTAGTGTCTTTCCACGTAATGCAACATATAGAGATGTTATTCTTTGTTGTCCATCAAGTATGAAACTGTATTCATTTGAATATGGTTTTTTAGGTAGATCTAATCCTTCAATTTCTCTTGTAAAAGTAGTGTAATCATCTTTTGAAGCACTCCAAATAAAGAAAGATCCAATAGGATATTGTTTATGGATACTATTTAATAATTTAACAATTTTACTTCTTTCCCAAACATATCCTCTTTGGAATTTAGGTATTTTCATATTACCGTTTTCCAGCTCATCGAAGACTTTTTTTAAGTTCCAATTATTTATGATATCTAACTTTTTTTCCACTTATTACTTTATTATTACTTCTGTTGAAATATTATTGTTTCTTATGATTAAGCATTTTTATATAATTCTACTTCTAAATCCTTAACGGCATTTATATAACTATTTTTACCTCCAAATATTCCGTTCACGATTTCTATTGTGGAACCAAAATCATCGAATGGCTTAACTTTCAGCACTTCCAGATTTTCAATATTTTCAACTCCTTCATCTGCATATTTATCTAATAGTGTTTCTAGAACCCTGCGAGCATCTGCCTCATATTTTGTAAAATAATTACGCTTCTTTACATTATTTGCACGCTCTCTTCGTGTCAACGGTGGCTGATCATAAGCCACGTGGCAAATTAAATCAAAAAGATCAACTTCTCTTTCTACAGCTTGATATAGAGCTTCAACTAATATACCTTGCTCTTCTAATTCTTTAATTATAGCCTCTTTTTTGTCTGCTTGATTCCAGGTTAATAAGAAATCATCCAATGAAGCGTATCTACCTTTTATAATTTCTCGTGTGTGATCTTGCAGACTAACTGTGATAGGTTTCCCGTTAGAATCAAAATAGAGTTCACGTGTTACTAAAATGGATACATCAATCCCGTTAATGTACTGCTTTGGTCTTCTTATATTATCATTTCCATTACCAGATTCGTTGCTAGGTGCTCTAATTTGAGGTCTTTCAATAATTATTTCTTGACCTGTAAGATCATCTATAATTGGTGTATCTTCAACTTCTTCCTCTTCAATAATATTTGTCAAATCAGCATTTTCGTTAATTGGTTTAACACGTAATGGGTCTCCGTCAAATGTTGGATCTGCAAAATTATCAGTTGCATTTCTAAAATCTAAGATTGTGAAGTATAATTTTCCAAATTCTTCATTTATTCGAGTACCACGCCCAACAATTTGTTTAAATTTTGTCATTGAATTGATATTGGTGTCTAATACGATAACTTTACATGTCTGAGCATCAACACCAGTAGTCATTAATTCCGACGTAGTTGCAATAACAGGATAAATCTCTTCAGGATTAATAAAGTTATCTAGTTCACGTTTTCCTTCTTCATTATCACCTGTAATTTGCATTACATATTTGTAATTTTCAGCTACCAGATCAGCATTATGAATAGCAATTGCATTTCGCATACGTTCAGCGTGATCAATATCTACGCAAAATATTATTGTTTTAGCAAATCTATCAAGTCCTTTTAGGTATTCGGTTACTTTCTGCGCAACTATATCTGTTCTCTCATCAATAACAAGTTTTTTATCGAAATCTCTTCTATTGTAAATACGATCTTCAATGAGATTTCCTTCTTTATCAGTTTTTCCCTGTTGTGGACGATAGCCTTCAGTGTCGACGTTTAATGCGACTCTGATTACTTTATAAGGTGCTAAGAAGCCATCATCAATACCTTGTTTTAAAGAGTAAGTATAGATGGGATCGCCAAAATATTCAGTATTACTCGTTTCTTGAGTTTCTCTTGGGGTAGCTGTTAGTCCGACATGCGTAGCACAATTAAAGTAAGTAAGTATTTCACGCCAGGAACTATTCTCATTAGCGCTCCCCCTGTGACACTCATCAATTATAATCAAATCGAAAAAATCAGGTGAAAAGTCTTTGTAGGCATCTTCAATTCCAGGTTCATTGTTTGTCAGTCCTTGATACAGACCCAGAAATATTTCATAAGCTTTATCAGATGTATCAATACCTCTTTTTTTATTGCCTATTAACTCTTCTTTACCGTTGGTTTGAGTAATTACCTTTTTTTTAATGATTGTCATTTTATCTTTAAAATGCTTAAAATCACCTTTTCTTGTCTGATCTATAAGCGCTGTGCGGTCAGCTAAAAATAATATTCTCTTTTTTGTACGAGATTTCCAAAGTCTATATATAATTTGAAAAGCTGTATATGTCTTACCAGTTCCAGTAGCCATAACAAGTAAAATTCTATTTTGCCCATTTGCTATCGCTTCAACAGTTCTGTTTATCGCATTTTGTTGATAGTATCTTGGTTTTCTGCCAGATCCGTCTGAAAAGTACCTTTGTAAAGCAATTTTTTCTCCTTCGTCTGTGACAATTCCCTTGTAGGATTTATATTTTTCCCATAGTAGATCAGGTGATGGGAATTCATCTAGAGATAATTCCATCTCTATATCTTTGTTAGTTGACGTTCTGTCGTGGTATAAAAAACCGTCACCATTACTGCTGAAGACGGATGGGATGTCCAAAATTTTAGCATATCCCAATGCTTGTTGGATGCCCGAACATACGGAATGATTATTGTCTTTTGCTTCAATGATAGCAATAGGATTATCTTGAAAATAAAGAATATAATCAGCTCTTTTTCTTTCACCACGAGCGGTAAGTTTACCTCTAACATAAATTTTACCATCGGTAAAAAACACTTCTTCTAAGATTTGTTTTTGTAAATCCCATCCAGCTTTTTGTAGAGCAGGGGTTATGAATTTGCTACAAATATCTCTTTCAGAAAGGTTTTTTTTACTCATCTTAGTTATATTAAGGTAAATATAATTTTGCTAAGATATCATAAATTATTATTTGTAATAGTACGGAAAACCATAAAAAGTGTAAAAAAAACTTACTGTTTCTAAAATAATAAGTTGTTTAACTCATCATTAGCTTTTTCAGCCGCAACTTTGTCAAAAGATTTTTCTATGTAGCTTTTGAGTTGTACTTAAGTTGCGATGAACTAAAGCGTGAGAAATTAAGTAAACATTTATATTAGCATCAACCAAAATTTTTGCAAATGAATGTCTTGAAATATGTGCAGAAAGTTTGATTACATTCTTGTGTTTTTCAATATGTTGCGGTAAAGAATCATTGTAAATATTTTCAATCTTTTTCAGTCGTAGGTTATAATCATTACGTAGACCACGATACTTTTTAGTTTCGATTTCAGTCATTATTCTTTTTGCATTATAGTGTTTAAAATATTTAACTTGATTTTTGTTGAACCTGTCAAGAAATATAAAGTCATTAGGGTTTTTCTTATCGATTAAATTTTGAACATAGATAATAAGTTCGTCATTTGCTTGATAAATAAGATTTTCTTTTGCATCTATGTAGTGTTGTATGCTTTTGTATTTCGAAAAAATATAGCCTTTATATTCAATTAATTCATCTCTTTCGAGATCTTCTTCTCTTAGCTCATTAATTTTTAATGAATTTAACTCAATAATATTACAAATCTGTTGATAAGTTAATTTCTGATTCTTCTCTCCAGGTATTAAAGAGATTCCTTCCCAGCTTTGTTTGTTTAAATAATCCTCATATATATTTTTTCCACCATCAATTGCAATTATTTCCAATAATTTGAGTGCCATTTTAAAAGAAATTTGGATGCTACTTTCGTATTTGGTTTTTGACATTTTGTAAGAAAACAAGCAGTTTTTAAACATGCCATATCGGATAAAAATTGCATCGTTAAATCTCATTCCATTGCTTAAAAGTGCAAATGAAAATATATCACGTGCTAAAATCAGTTTAGAATCATATAAATCCAGTTTAAGTAATCTTTGAAATTGATCAGCACTTAGTCCTTTTTTATCCGTTGGATCTCTTACTAATCCTTTGATCAATGAAAATGGATCTCTTGGTAAGTTATAAAATCCACTTGTTTCAGCATCACTAACGACCTTCTTCAGTATTTTTAAATAATTTTTGAAACCATTAACTGTCATTGTTCTGTTTGGGTCGGGTATATCAATGCAAAAATTATAGAATGCTTCTATTAAGGTTGGTGTGATTTCGGAAAACTTTACCGTTTCCTTGCCTTCATATTTTAAAAATCGTTCAAATTTGTTTCTTACATTGTTGCAGGATTCTCGATGCGAAAAAGTTCTTTTTGCTTGGATTCTTTGCTTAAAGTAATCGATAAAATCAGGATCACTATCACTATCACTATCCGAGATGATATCATTACTATCACTAGGTATTGATAGTGTAACTTGTTTGGCTTTATTTTTTTTAAACTTGACGGTTTCTTTCTTTTTGTAATTTGACTTAATTATCTCCGAAAAAATTTTTGAATTAAGATCTTTGTAATTGCTTAAATCTTTCGAAAATTGATTTGTATCTTTGTTGAAATGTTTAAAATCTTCCACCGATACTTTGATGTTTAGAGATTTTTTAAATTTGACATTATTAGAAATATCCTGTATACCAAGAATGCCGTAAGAATCAGATTTGTTTTTGCGATTAAGAACAATTTTAAAAGACATTTTCTAAAATTTAAAGTTTAAAAAAAATATAAATTTACGTTTAAAAGTGGGAATTTTTAAAGATTTTTAAAATTTTATAAACATTTGTGAATCAATTAATTAGTATTAAATAAAAATCAAAAAATAAAAAATGTCAGACGATAAGAAAGTAATATTCTCAATGCAGAAATTGAGTAAAACCTATCAGGGAGCAGACAAACCGGTACTTAAGAATATTTATTTGAGTTTCTTTTACGGGGCGAAAATTGGTATTTTGGGACTTAACGGTTCAGGTAAATCTTCTCTTTTAAAAATTATTGCAGGTGTTGATAAAAACTACCAGGGAGATGTCGTTTTTCAACCAGGTTACACTGTTGGATATTTAGAGCAGGAACCAATTTTGGATGATTCTAAAACTGTTTTAGAAATTGTTCAGGAAGGTGCTGCCGAAACAATGGCTGTTCTTAAAGAATATAACGATATCAATGATTTGTTTGGTCTTGAAGAAAACTATTCAGATCCGGACAAAATGGATAAACTGATGGATCGTCAGGCAGCTTTACAAGATAAAATAGATGCTTTAGGCGCCTGGGAAATCGATACTAAATTAGAAATCGCAATGGATGCCTTGCGTACGCCGGAAGGAGATACACCAATAAAAAACCTTTCAGGAGGAGAGCGTCGTCGTGTAGCTTTATGTCGTTTGTTATTGCAACAGCCAGATGTATTGTTATTAGATGAGCCTACCAACCACCTTGATGCTGAATCAGTATTATGGTTAGAGCAGCATTTAGCACAGTATTCAGGAACTGTAATTGCTGTAACGCACGACCGTTATTTCCTGGATAATGTTGCGGGATGGATTCTTGAGTTGGATAGAGGAGAAGGTATTCCGTGGAAAGGAAATTATTCTTCATGGTTAGATCAAAAATCAAACCGAATGGCTCAGGAAGAAAAAGTAGCTTCTAAACGCAGAAAAACGTTAGAGCGAGAGCTTGACTGGGTTCGTCAGGGAGCAAAAGGCCGTCAGACCAAACAAAAAGCGCGTTTGCAGAACTACGACAAATTATTAAATGAAGATCAAAAACAATTAGATGAGAATTTGGAAATCTACATTCCAAATGGTCCACGTTTAGGTACCAATGTTATTGAAGCTAAAAATGTTGCAAAAGCTTTTGGTGAAAAATTATTATACGATAATTTGAACTTTACTTTACCACAAGCCGGAATTGTTGGAATTATTGGGCCAAACGGTGCCGGTAAATCGACTATTTTCAAAATGATTATGGGTGAGCAGGCAACTGATAGTGGAGAATTTTCTGTTGGAGAAACAGTAAAAATCGCTTACGTAGACCAGTCTCATTCTAATATTGATCCGAATAAATCTATCTGGGAGAACTTCGCCGACGGACAGGAGTTGATTATGATGGGTGGAAAGCAGGTTAATTCAAGAGCTTATTTATCTCGCTTCAACTTTGGAGGTGGAGAGCAAAACAAAAAAGTGTCAATGCTTTCTGGTGGTGAACGTAACCGTTTACACTTGGCTATGACATTAAAAGAAGAAGGAAACGTACTTTTGCTGGATGAGCCAACGAACGACCTTGACGTAAATACGCTTCGAGCATTAGAAGAAGGTTTGGAGAATTTTGCAGGTTGTGCTGTAATTATTTCTCACGACAGATGGTTCTTGGACAGAATTTGTACACACATCTTAGCTTTCGAAGGAGATTCTGAAGTATATTTCTTCGAAGGAAGTTTCTCGGATTATGAAGAAAACAAAAAGAAACGTCTTGGTGGTGACTTAACTCCAAAACGTATCAAATATAGAAAATTGATTAGATAAATTTTTTAATTTTCAAATATTTAAAATCCCAAATTCCAATTGTAAAATTGAAGTTTGGGATTTTTATTTTATGAGATTTTTTCAGAATTATATAGTTGAGAAGAGTTGGAATTTGGAATTTATTCTAAAGAAACTTAGCTTTTAATTCCGGCGTCGGAATCATACAGCTTTCTTTTTTACCATACCATTTGTAACGATTTTTAGCAATATAATCGTAAATATAATTTCGAAGTTTTTCAGGTAAGATTTTAAAAATAGAAATCAAGCTATAAATTCCACCTAATTCATTTGAAATTTCAATGGCAGCTGAAGATTTATAATAGTAAGCAACTCCGGGATAATATAAAATGATACTGTCAATTTTATTATGATCAACACCTATATAACTGCAAATTTCTTTTCCCAAATCAGATTGCAGGGCTGCAAAACGGAAAATATCTTTTTTATCGTGTTTGATAATGAATTGAACCGCTCCGTCGCATAAATTGCAAACACCGTCGAAGAGGATTATTTTTTTATTCCCGGCAGTCATTGCGAAGAATGAAGCAATCTCACTATTTATTTTCATCATGTTTGTCATTGCGAGGAACGAAGCAATCTCATCCCTATTGATTATTTGTATTATTTTTACTTTAATGTGAAACGAAGTGATCTCACTTCGATATTCCAGACTTGCTCATTTTAGTGTGATTGCTTCGTTCCTCGCAATGACTTTGCAGATGTTACTTCTTCCCCGCTTCAACTAATTCCAATTCATCTAGGCTTACTTTCGAAGTGAAAATTCCATAATTGACTGTTGCTTTATTTTTTTCGATTAAATCAATACTTCCAACTGATCTGCCGTCGAGCATCCTTACCCGGTCACCAACTTTTAAAATTGGTTTTGGTTTTTCTACAACCGGTTTAAGTTTCTTCTCTTTTTTCTCTTTTCGGATTTCTTCTACTTTTACCTGAACTTCAGCAATGATTTCTTTTTGTTTTTCAACTTTGGCCTTAACTTCTTTAGGAGTTGCTTTTTTACGTTTTGAATTTTCAATCTCAACAATTTTCAGGAATTCACCAATAAGTTCTTTCTTGTTTTTGTTGTTGAAATATTTCTCGGCAATGTCATCAATTTTTTGACCGATGTAAATTATTTTTTGATTACTATCGTATAATTCCTGATAGCTTTCCAGTTTTTGCTGGATTCTGCTATTGATGTTTTCCATCTTTTTGCTTTCCTCACGCGCTCTTGTCTCTTCTTCTTTTAAATTCAAAGAAGTTTTTTCGAGTTTTGATCTTTCTTTTTGGAGCGTTGCAATCGTTTTATCAAAACGGACTTTTCCAACTTCTATTTTCTTTTTTGCACGATTAATCAGTCCAAACGGAATTCCATTTTTTTGTGCAACCTCAAAAGTAAACGAACTTCCGGCCTGACCCAAAGCGAGTTTGTACATTGGTTCCAGTGACTTTTCATCAAACATCATATTGGCATTGGTTGCGTATGGCAATTCGTTAGCCAGAATTTTTAAATTAGAATAATGCGTTGTGATAATTCCGAAAGCTTCTCTATGATAAAATTCCTCAAGGAAAATTTCTGCCAATGCACCGCCCAGTTCAGGATCAGAGCCTGTACCAAACTCATCAATTAAAAACATGGTTTTATGATTACATTTCTTCAAAAAGTAATTCATGTTTTTTAATCGGTAGCTGTAAGTACTCAAATGGTTTTCAATAGACTGATTATCGCCAATATCCGTTAAGATTCTGTCAAACAAGAAAGTTTCGCTTCTTTCATGAACCGGAATCAAAATTCCGGATTGCAGCATTAATTGTAATAATCCAACTGTTTTCAGGGAAATTGTTTTTCCTCCGGCATTTGGACCCGAAATAACAATAATTCTGTTTTCCTGTTTTAATTCAATGGTCTGCGGATGCGTAACCTCTTGTTTTTGCTTATTGTTCAGATACAAAATAGGATGATACGCTTCTCTAAAGAACAATCTTCTTTCTTCTGTAATCGTTGGTAAAATTCCGTTGATTCTGTTGGCATACTTTGCTTTTCCGGCAACAACATCAATATCACTTAAAAAATCCTGATATTCAATCAATAAAGGAAGATACGGACGAATTACATTCGATAAATTCTTTAAAATTCTCGTAATCTCTTCCTTCTCTTCGTATTCTAAATTCGCTAATTCTCTCGAATATTTCAAAGTAGCTTCAGGTTCGATATAAGCAATACTTCCTGTTTTTGAACTCCCTAAAATAGAACCTTTGACTTTGCGACGGTACATCGCTAAAACCGCTAAAACTCTACGGTTTTGTACAAAACTCTCCTTAATATCATCCAGATAGCCTAAACCATTATATTGTGTTAATGCCACGCCAAAACTTTGGTTTACTTTTCCGCGAACCAAATTCATGTTTTGACGAATTCCGGCAAGGGCAGGAGAAGCATTGTCTTTTATTTCGCCATATTTATCTACAATCGCATCAATTGCAGTGATAATCTCTTTGGTCAGTTCAACACGGGAAGCCCTTGCGTTTAGGTTTGGGTAATAATCGTCAAATTTTCTAAGGAAATTCAGCAGTACATTTGTTGTTGCAGAAAGATTAGCGATTTTCCTGAAGCTTCCGACTTCAAGAAAGCTGTCTTCAATGGCTAAAAACTTAATTTCATGTGTGATGGCGTCAAATCCGTGATTAGGAATGGCGTTGTTATTTTCAAAAGATGAAACATATTCTGATGTCTGCATCAGGGCCTGCATCAAAGTTTCCTTATCTCTAAATGGTGTTATTTCTAAAGCTTTTTCTTTTCCTATATCTGTGTTGCAGCCTGCTGAAATGGTTTCGAGTACTGTTGGAAATTGTAAGTCTTGTAATGTTTTTTCGGTAATACTAATCATTTATTTTCTTTAAGAAAGTGAAGACAAAAATACAAAAAATAGTAGCAACGAATACGGTAAAGTTTATAGCTGTTATTTTATTCGTTACAGATATGATTTCAGCAAAAAAATCCTGAAATTCGCATAAAAAAGTATGGACGTAAAAATGCATGATTCCTGGAAGCCGGTTTTGAATGAAGAATTTGAAAAACCCTATTTCACCGAATTGATTTCTTTCGTAAAATCTGAATACACGACAAAAGTCTGTTATCCAAAAGGCAGTCAGATTTTTTCAGCTTTCGATCATTGCCATTTCGATCAGGTAAAAGTGGTCATTATCGGTCAGGATCCTTATCACGGACCAAATCAGGCAAATGGATTGTGTTTTTCTGTGAATGACGGAATTCCGTTTCCGCCTTCCTTATATAATATTTTCAGGGAAATTGAAACGGATTTAGGTAAACCACTTCCTAAAACCGGGAATTTAGAGCGATGGGCAGATCAGGGCGTTTTTCTTTTAAATGCTACTTTGACAGTAAGGCAATCTGAAGCCGGAAGTCATCAGGGAAAAGGCTGGGAGAAATTTACAGATGCTGTTATCAAACAAATTTCTGCTGAAAAAGAAAATGTTGTTTTCCTGCTTTGGGGCGGTTTTGCACAAAAAAAAGCAGCTTTGATTGACGCTTCAAAACATCATATTTTAAAATCAGGACATCCTTCGCCTTTAAGTGCCAACAGAGGATTTTGGTTTGGGAACAAACATTTTAGCAAGACAAATATTTTCCTGAAAGCAAAGGGGTTAAAAGAAATTGAATGGTAATATTTTCCGTCTGATTGGATTTTTTTATGAATCAAACTTATGAATCAACCAAAGAATTAAAAAAAGGGATTATCTTTGCACCACATTCAACACAAACTAAGTTTCATGAGTTCAGATTCTAGCAAAAGGTACGCACAAAGAGGTGTTTCGGCATCAAAAGAAGACGTACACAACGCCATAAAAAATATTGATAAAGGTTTATTTCCACAGGCTTTCTGTAAAATTGTTCCGGATTATTTAACGCAGGATGAAGAACACTGCCTGATTATGCATGCCGACGGAGCAGGTACAAAATCATCCCTGGCTTATATGTATTGGAAAGAAACCGGAGATATTTCAGTCTGGAAAGGAATCGCTCAGGATGCGTTAATCATGAATATTGATGATTTATTATGTGTTGGGGCAACCGATAATATTTTGCTTTCGTCAACTATCGGAAGAAATAAAAACCTGATTCCTGCCGAGGTGATTTCAGCAATCATCAACGGAACGGAAGAATTAATCAACGAATTAAAATCTTTCGGAGTAACCATTCATTCAACAGGAGGAGAAACTGCTGATGTTGGAGATGTAGTTCGTACTATTATTGTAGATTCGACTGTTACAGCCCGTATGAAACGTTCTGATGTTGTAGATAATGCAAATATCAAAGCGGGTGATGTAATTGTAGGTCTGGCTTCTTTTGGTCAGGCAACTTATGAAAAAAGTTATAATGGCGGAATGGGAAGTAACGGACTTACTTCTGCACGACACGATGTTTTCGGAAAATATTTAGCCAAAAAATACCCTGAAAGTTTTGATGCTGCCGTTCCTGAAGAATTGATTTATTCAGGTCAGGTTAATTTGACTGATGAAGTTGAAAACTCTCCAATAAATGCAGGTCAATTGGTACTTTCGCCAACGAGAACCTATGCGCCAATCATCAAGAAAATTTTAGACACTTACTCGCCAAACGATATTCACGGAATGGTACATTGCAGTGGAGGAGCACAGACTAAGATTTTACATTTCGTTCAAAATTTACATATTATAAAAGACAATTTATTTCCGGTTCCGCCATTGTTCAAACTGATTCAGGAACAATCAAAAACCGACTGGAAAGAAATGTACCAGGTTTTCAACTGCGGTCACCGTATGGAAATCTATGTGCCTGAAAATATTGCTCAGGACATTATTGCGATTTCAAAATCATTCAATGTCGATGCACAAATCGTAGGAAGAGTTGAAGCTGCTGATGCTAAAAAACTGACCATCACAAGCGAATACGGAACTTTCGAATATTAAATATATAACTATTAGCTTTATCAGGAGCTAATCCCGCTATTCGCTGTATCTTTTGTGGCCTCGTTAGAAAAAAACGAGACCACAAAAGGATGCCGCTGCTATCGGGGCTAAAACACGACCTCGTTATGTATGAACTGCTTTTTTGGAGATATTTAGACGAAATTTACCTGAACAATCAGGAAGTTTATGAAGCTTTACTTGAAAAGCAGGAAGTCGAAGGTCTTGAAATTCTTCCTATACAGCTAATCCTCAACCGAATCAGCTCAGTTTTCTCACAATGGGAGAAAGTTGATGATAACAGCTGGAAAAATAACACAGGAAAAGGCGCCTTTCAAATTATCACTACACCGCAAAGTATTAAAATAGACTGCTACGGAACCGAAGGTAAAACAATGAATAAGCTGGTTGATATACTGGAAGAATTCAAATGTCCTTTATATGATCCTCAAGTTCCGGAACGCTACGACGAATTGAGCGAGTAATTTTTCTCTGCAATAATTTTATAATTCTTTTAAATCATCTTTGTGAATCTCTGCGATTTTTTGTTTCTCTTTGTGGAAAGCAGTTACACACAATTTTAGATTCTAAAAAAAAAACAAAAACATGACATCACACTTCAGTTTCACAGATAATATCGTTTTAGAAGATGATTTTGTTTTATTGCGTCCCCTGCAGGAATCAGATGTCGAAAATTTATTAGGAATCTCAATCAACGAACCCGAAACCTGGAAATATTCTTTAGTAGGTGCTGACGGAAAAGAAAATCTCATCAATTATATTCAGTCTGCTGTAAAATCAAGAGAAGCTAAAAAAGAATTTCCATTTATAGTTTTTGATAAAAAATCTCAAAAATATGCAGGCTCAACCCGTTTTTACGATATAAACTTAGATTTTAAAACCCTTCAATTAGGATATACCTGGTATAGTTCTGCATTTAGAGGTACGGGACTTAATAAACATTGTAAATATTTACTGCTTCAATTTGCCTTTGAAACTCTTGAATTGGAACGCGTAGAATTTCGTGCAGACAATAATAATGAACGAAGTATTGCTGCCATGAAAAGTATCGGCTGTAAAGTCGAAGGCGTTTTAAGAAGTCATATGCCAACAGCAGAAAATGGAATTCGTCGTGATTCTATCGTTTTAAGTATTCTAAGAAATGAATGGTTTGGAGAAGTTAAAGAAAATTTAAAGCGCAAACTCTAAGTGAATAGATTAATTTAATATTATTTTTATATTGATTTTTGATATTTTGCTGTTTTATAAGGCATTTTGGGTAAGATTGACCAGATCAGTCATTTTTTTCTGAATTCCAATAATTAATTAAAAGTAAAATATATTATAGTTTTATAAAACTTCACGAAATTTGCAATTCAAATTAAAGACAAGTAAAATGAAAATAAATCTAAAATCAGGAATCGATAAATTACTTTTTGGAATGAAGCAAAACGATGTAATTACTGCTTTAGGAAAACCTGATAAAAATTACAAAGATGAAGATGATAACATAATCTTTGTGTATAATGCACAAAAAATAAGATTAACTTTCTATCAGGAAGAGGATTTTAAATTAGGATACTTGGTCGCTTCAAGTAATGATCTGGAAGTTTTCGGATTCAAACTAGTAGGAAGAAAAATTGCAGATGTAAAAAAAGATCTGGCAACTAAAGGAATTACAAAATACAATCAGGAAACATTTGATACTTTTGAAAACTATTTCAACGAAGATAATTGGTTCATTCTGCAAACTGAATTTAATGAAGTAGTGAAATTTGAAATTGGTGCTATAATCAATGATAAAGACGAATTTGATTGGAAGTTTCCTGTTAAGAAATAAACCAAAAACATTTAAAGCAATCCCGATAGTTTACTTAATGCTGTCGGGATTTTTTTTTATACATATATATAAGTATAAAAATCACTTGTGAAATATAAGTAGGAAGTTTTGATCGGCGCTGGAGTTAATAATTAGTAGCTATTTCCCGCTATCCGTTTCAATCTTTTGTTTTTTTAAAGGAAAAAACAAAAGGATTTCCACTTCTATCGGGGC
>NZ_JAADZV010000017.1 GCF_010645075.1 Flavobacterium limi | reverse complement strand
TCAGGTGGTCACTTTGCTACGGAACGCGTGGTCAATTTACTCCGGAATTAGGTGGTCAAATTGACCGGTTTTTCCATATTATTATTTCAGCATTGAAATTTAATAGAAGGAGTTATGCTGTATTTTGAATAACCAATCTTTTGAGACGGTTTCTCCTTTATTAAAAAACCACTGAAAAAGCCGGCTGATAATTAGGGAGGATATTGATTTATCCTTCCTTGTTTTTTTGTAAATTATTTAAATTAATTCTTTCTGAAAGTCCAGAACAATTAAATGGACCACAAACCCCTTCAATAAATCCCCATTTAAAAAGCTCGCTATTTAAATTTAAATGATTACGTCTGATTTCGTCAATACAAGCCCTTATAATTGTTTGATTAGAGAGATTCTCGAAAAAGCTCTCCCATAAATCAAGTGTTGGTAAATAATCATATAAATAACGGCATTGATCAAACACAAAAACATTAGAATACATCCAAGTCTGTTTAGCTTTGTATTTTAATCCAAAGTTTTTTTCAGCATGAGCTATATATGGGTGTCCATATAACCCAATTAACAACTCTATAAATATATTTTTCATTGGAATATCACATGTTAGCCTTAAATTTCGGTCAAAAAAATCTAACTCAGTAAGCGTTTCTTTCAGTTTATCTCCGCATATATTATGAATAAACGTTTTAAAGCCACTATCAGATTCTTCAAAACGTTTAAGCAAACTGCCAATGTATAAAGCATCTTCAATATTCATCTTTTTTCTTGTACTCTTAATAAAACGACTAAGTTGATGATCTTTGGAAAAATGTTCATTTATTAATCTTGCCCAATTCAATAAAGGATATGAATCAACTGCAAGTAAATAATGCTGTACTTCAGTAATAAACTCTTTCTCCGAATTTACTTTATGATTTTTAATATTATTTAATTCACGATAAAGTACCTTTTCATTAAGTAAGTGATTGTTTTGAACAGCACCCAGAGAAGATAGTTGCCACATCGGAATTATTTCTGATGCCATTGCAGGAATGAAATGAGTCAAAAATGTATCGTAATATACATCTATATTATCATTTATAAACTTACTATATCTTTCAAATTGAATTGATTTTTCAAATGAAGTCAGTCCAAATTCATCATCTTTTTCGGGTACTTCATATGATTCTTTTGTAGCAAACCAAGTCGCTAATATGTCTCCCCAGTTATAATTGTTTCCTGGCTCAGAAAAATTTGTTATTAGTGCTGATAAACTTGCAAGTCTTTTATTTAAAAAAATTTGTTTAAGTATTTCCAAAGGAGACTGTCCTTGTGAAAGAATTGGAACACATGCATCAAAATAAACTATATCAAATTCATGATTTGTCATTTCAAAAAATTCAGCTAATGATCCTCGATGAATTTTAATCTGAATTTTTTCATTAATCAAAGATTTTAAAGCCTGTTCATATATCTTTTTATCAGATTCAATTGCCCAAATATTTTCAAGCCTAATCCCATTGTTGCAAAGTATTTCGATATCATTATACGGTTCGGGTCCAGATAAGTACAAAACTTTCAATTCATCAGCTTCCTTTGGCTTACAATTATTTTCAAAAAACTGAAACCAACTATTTTTACCACCAAAAAACAACCAATTATATTGACTAATGAATTCAAAATTTTTATTTCCAAGTGCTCTAAACAACAATGAATTAAAATGATCTGTAATTTTTTCAAAATGCTCCTTAGAAACCAAATAACTTTTTTTTCTTTCAATAGTCAATGAATCAATGGCATGTTTAATTAATTTTTTACGAGCTTCATTTTTTATATTTTGAGTATATGTTTCCATTCTTTAAAATAAATATTGTTTAATTAGTTAAAAAATGGATTTAGTTTTTTAGTTTAATTCCAAAGTTAAGATCTAGAAATTTCCCAATGACTTGCCGTGCCATTCCTAGATAAGGTTCCTCTGGCTTTAAGAATTTATACAATCTATCCAATTCTCTCTTTAAAATTTTCTCAAAATAAAATTTCTTTGAATCATTGAGATCAGCTATATGAAAATTATAATTCTCGACTGCTTCTTTAACTCTTTGTATCTGAGCTTCAATGTCTATTAATGTTTTCTCTCTAGATTGAACCAAATGAACTCTTTGCAAAACAAAAACATCAATTGATTTTAAACCTTTTTCGCAGAGTAATCCATCTTCATTTTTTTTTGCTTTTATCACGCCTTCATCACCATATTCTAGATGCTTTTCAGGGTTATCAATGCAAGGATTTAATAATAACCTAAATTTTTCTTCACTTTCTATTCCAGTTGGGTTATCATGTTTTCTAACATACTTGTCTAAATCTGAAAGAGGAAACTGATTCATTTTCCCCATAGTTACCCTTCCTGCTTGTCCAAACATTAGATGTGATAATTTTTGATTACAATTTCTGCAAGACAATAATAGATTATCCCAATTTGAAGCCAACCAATAATAGCCCGGCTTTTTAGGCTCAGCAACTTCTTCTATTTCTCCTTTTGGTCTAAAATGCTCTACATCACCAGAATAAACATGCAAAAAAGTACTTTCACAATATGCACATTTTCCTTTAAATAAATCAATTAAAGCCTTTTTTACCTCTGCATGTCTATATACTTTAAAATTAAATGCAGTTGTCAAATTAAGTACTGAATAATGCCTAATAGCTTCTTGTGTCTCCAAGTGTCCTCTTCGTGTTTGGTTACTAAGAATATCTGGTTCTGTGACTTTACTTCTATCTACAAAAATCATATCTTAATTATTTTCAGATTCTATTAGTTTCCATAAACTTTCTACTCTTTCTAAAGCTTCTTTTTTAAGGGCTTCGGCTAATCTTAGTCCTTCCTTTCTTGTTTTTTTTGCTAATAGTTCATCAACAACATAATATATTAGCTCTTCCCTTAAACTGTCTCCTAAATGTTTAATTTTTGGAATAACTTTATTAAAATATAATAATTGATTTTTTTGTTCATTGCTTCGATCTACATCATCTAATGCAAGAATTTGATAATACTCTTCAAATAATTTTTCTGTCTCTGGATCAATTGTACTATTTAGTCCAAAAAAATCAGATGTTAAGATCTGATCTATTCTTAGTTCGCTTGGATCAGGCAATTCCGTAATTGCTATAACTTCTTTTTCTGAATCTTTGGTTAACACAACTGTTTCTCCTAGTCTTAAACCTCTTAAACAGAGAGGTTCATGAGTAGTTACAACAAAATTAATTTTAGGAAATGCCTTTCTTAAACGATCTACTACCTGCATCCTCCATCTTGGATGCAAATGGATGCCTATCTCATCAATTAATACCATTCCTTCCACAAGATCGAAAGAAGTTTTTTCACTAACAAATGTCGCCATTATATCTACTGCCAAAGAATAAACAGACTGATAACCATCACTCAATTCGTCAACTGTAAAAACATCATTATTTCTAACTATAGATACAACCCCTTTTATTATCTCTATTTTATCTTCATCTTCAAGCATCATTAAGTCCTTCAGAGTCAAAGCTACTCTGTCAAAGACTTTTTTAGGCCTGCCTAAAAGCCACTTATCTGCATCAATTAATGAAACAGAATAATCAAATAAATTTTTGACTTTTACATTTTCAAATTTATTCCTTTCCGCTATTAATTTACCTTTTTTTGGACTTAATCTAATTGAGTTATAAGCAAGTAAATTGACAATTGGTAGATCAATAGAAGATATAATTTCACGCTCATTAAAATCAACTTTAATTGGTTCATCTTCATTAACTAAATAAATTCTAATGAAACCTTCTTCAGCATCGTGTTTTAATATGTCTTTTCCTTTAATATCTAAAGTTTTCAAATATTCATTACCTGATAACCCAATAACCAAAGCTTTTAAAACAGAACTCTTTCCAACACCATTTTCTCCTAAAAAGAGCAACCATGGCTCACCTTTTAAATCTTCATTTGAAACATTTTCATCATCTTTTGCATCTTTTTCAAAATCAATTTCAATATTTGAAAAACACTTAAAATTATTAATTTCTATTTTTTGTATATAAATATGTTTTAACAATTTGATATTCAATTTATCTTCAATAATTTGCTTTTCTTCTTCATTAAGTTCTTTTTTTGCTTCAAAATGCTCCAAGTTCAATGATATATGACTTTTTAATTCTTCTAGAATTTCGTCATTATATGTTCCATTTGCCAGATACTCTTGTATTTCTGGACGATTATCAATCCATTTTGAAAGCATAAATCTTAGAATTCCTAAATAAGGTAATTCTGAAAATTGAGTAAAAAGCCTATCCCAATTCTCAACTATTGTTTTTATTTTTCTTCGATTACTTTTCTCTCGTCTATATAATTTTGTAAAAAGTTCCCATTCACTATAAAGTTCTCTTAATTGAATCTGTCGTGCGTTAACCAATTCTTCTCTATTAAGTTTAAGAATTTCGATTGTAGTTTTTCCTTTTAGTGATAAAAAATCAACTTTCCCCTGCTCATCAAATATCAGATGTTCTTCCGGCCTATCATTACATGGATCTAACAAAAGAGCGTTTTCTTTAACGAGAATATCTTCATATGCTGTCTTAAGCTTTACTCTCTTCCCTTCTACTGGAAACCAGTTTGCCTTATATCTATTACATAAATCACAAGCAGAGTACATATTTCTCCATTCATAACTAAGCCACCAATAATGCTCTTTTGCAAAATCTTTTTCCAAGCCTCTTGTACTACTTTTTGGACGAAAATGATCAATGGCACCTGTACTCGTTGCTGTGGCTATTAGTGATTCACAATAAGCACATTTTTTATTAAATAATTGAAATAATGGCTCTCTAATAGCAGATAAAATTTGAACTTCAAAAGGTCTTGAAAACCTTCTTTGACTTTTGCTTTCATCTGATGCCATGTAAAATTCTTCAAGTCTTTTTATTGATATTTTAATTCGGTCTGACTGAAAAATTTCTGGAACTGGAAAACTATTTCTATCTATATAAATCATTTAACTAAAGTTTTTGCAAATTTTTCTAGAAGAATTGAACTTGGATGGTTTGACAAAGAAATTAATTTATTTGCCAAGGCAACTGGAACGATAGCATTATCATACATATCGCATCTTAATTTCTCAATATTTAAAAGGATTATATCCAGATTTTTAAAATTTGACATTTGTGGATTCATCACAACTTCCTTATTCTCAACAGGAATTGTTAATACATACATTCTTTCATCTTGCGATTTAAAAATTATTTTTGAACTATAATATGAAGTACTAGCATAAGGATTAGGAGTTTCAGGATCATTCGGTAAAATATAAGTATAGATATGTTTATTACTCAATAAAAATACCTCACCTGGATTAAGGAGATCTTTGATTTCATGTGCATGTTCAACAAATGCTCCCGATTTTTCTAGTCCTGCCAGATATAAATTATGATGCTCAAATAAATAATTACACAATCTCCTTAATGGTTTGTGCATATTAGCCGTTTGTCCAAAAAATGCTAATGGCCCATCTTTAATAAATAAAAAACTATTCAACAAATCAGATCTTAAAGCTTTAATATTTTTTATTGTATGTATTATATTAATTTGCTCAATCAAATTTGTTAAATACCCTAGTATGCCTCCAGCTCCTAATTCATTATCAACCGCCTCATGTAACCTAAATATATCCGTTATAAATATATCTTCATTACAAACTTTACAGGATTTTGATATATATTCGTTATTGAAATCATTTCGAAAAAAAGGAACATTTGGCTCATCACAATTTGGGCATCGAGATAAAGGATCACAATATTCAAGAGGCTTATCATATAATTCAAACAATAACCAATGTAAAGTTTCTAGTAGATTTGTTCCATCATTTTTATTTCGAAAAAATTCATAAATACTTTTTCTTACTGAATCTATAAGTGTCATGCTTGATTTATAAGACACATTTTTGGTAGGAAGAACGAACTTACTTCTTTCTAATTCTTTTATTTTAGACATCGCTTCTCGTGAAATAAAACTCATTTGAGATATTTCATCAAGATCTTTAGTATTTAAGACTAATTCTCCAAATTGAAAAAAAGAGATGAGAGATGATGGAAAAGTTTTTTTTACTGCAACTGTCGAATAACTACCATCTACAGCTAAAATATGTTGTATTGGATTCGGCTCAAGATATTCAACTTTATGTCTTAAAGATTGATCTAAAGTAATTTGATCAATCTCTTTTGGGTATTCACAGCTACTAATAAATGCTTTGACTGTTTCATCATTTATTATGTGTGAATGCGATGATTTACTTGCTAATTCATCTGGTCGTCTTCCATTTCTTGTACTATAAGCCATAACTTAGAATATAAATTAAACAGAAAACTTATTTATTTGAACTGGTACAATAAATGGATTTGAATACGTTTTCATTCTAACAAAACCTTTATCATTTTTAGCACTAAATTTTATTAATGAGTCAGCAAAATCATCAAAGTCATAATACTTTCTTAATTCTCTAATTTCATCTTCATTATTTAAATGAGCAATAAACCAGTTTTGAGTATTCTTCAAAATATTTGAACTAATTGAACTTACTTCTTGAGTTGCATAAATCATTCCTAAATTTAATTTGGCTCCTTCCTTTGCAATTCTATTGTAAATTTGACTTAAGTCTTTTTCATCTTTTTTAGGAAATAAATTATGAGCTTCCTCAAAATAAAACTGAATAAAATTATTTGCAGAATTACCTATAAATTGATACATAGAATCCTTGAAAATGCTATTACAAACCATTTCAGAATACATTCTTTGAATGCTTGGATCTCCCTGTGAAATATCAACAATTATAATCTTACCTTCTCTTAATTGCTTTAATATGTGAGATGTAAAAGCTTCCTCTCCTGTTGCTGTATGTTGCTCAATAATGCCTCTTAATTTTAAATAACCATTATTATCCACTGCCCTGCCTGAAATGCGTTTCCTAGTCAAAAAAATTAGAATAGCTTTGAGATCTTCATCTGCCCATTCCTTATCATTTTTCTTCCTATACTTTGTGAAGTAATCATTGCTTTCATAATTATCCCAAATAATCTGAAACCAGTTTATAGCTTGATCAAAACTAATCCCCCTACTGGGATCTAATGTCTCATCATCCTTAACTAACTTATTTAATTCTTTATTGCCTTCAAATTTAATCGTACCCATATTTGAAGGTACCGTAAAACCTGCCAATTTTAAACAGCATAAATATGCAGCTCTTTTTCTTTCCCATCTACAAATAGCACTTCTATCATTTTTATCTTCAGGCTCGCTTAAGTCTATAGCTAAAAAACTTTTTACAAATCCGGAGTTATCTTCGATTAGATAGCTTTTGATCAATTCAAATCCCGCCAAAATTTGCTTATAAAAATTGATTTTCATAACTTGAAAACCTGTCTTTTCAATAACACTATATCTGGTAACATCATTTTTATACATCTCATAAATAGCAGTACCATTATCTTGCATATTAGCATTTGCATATTCGCCATTAATATCAAAAATTATTTGACCTACCGGATATTTTGGTGCTCCGCTTGTTTCAAATGTTTTAAGGTTGTCTACAACATTAACGTCCGGTCTTAAAACACTATTTTTAGCTTTAGAAGACATTTCAGCCGTAGCTTGGATTATTTTTTTTACTGTATTAGATTTTCCAGTCCTTGTCATTCCAAACAAAGCTGTTCTTTTTCCTAATAAATCAGCTGGATTTATATAAACATCAGATCTTTCATCTATATTTTGAGTTTGAAATCTTTGGCTTGAGCTATATCTAACATGTCCTATCGCAAATTCATTTTCATTACCTGCGATTATATCTGATGAATCTCTTTGATTTACAATAAATTCTAAAACTTCTTTATTAATCTTATATACACTGTAATGATGAGAAGAATAAAAATTTTCCAAATCAGCACCAAATTCAACTTTTCCAATACTATTCCTGTAAAAAGTGCCTAATACTCTACATTCAAGTCCTGAGAAACTAAATTCGTATCTTGTAAAATCATCTAATTTTGAGGTTTTACCTGACGTGGGAAGGTTATCTTTATAATATTCAATCATCGAACTTACCACAGTATTATCAGTTGGAAGTTTTGCAGGAGCGAGCGCTCTCAATAAAATAGCTTCTTCAACAGTCTCTTCATTATCATAAAATGCCAACAAAAATGCTCCTTGTGCAATTCCTTTCACACGTTCTTTGTCATCGTCACAGATTAAAACATTTGCTTTATTATAATCTAATGAAAACGGATGTCCTATAAATAAATCATCTTGTTTTCCTTGTACTAAAGGATCAATTGATATTATTTTTTTTAATCTATCTAAAGTACTACTCATAAGTTTCTACTAATTGATGATTAGTTTCAGTTTCGCTAAATCTAATTATAGCTTGATCAATATATTCTTTTAATATTTCGAATGAAATCCATTTTCTATTTAACTTTTCAGCACAATATCCTGTGGTATTACTTCCAGAAAATGGATCAAGGACTAAATCATTTTCATCAGTTAAAAAATTAATGAAGAAATTAACCAATCCTCCTGACATCCTAGCGGGATGGGGATTAATGCCCTTTTCTCTACAAGTTTTTAAAAAATAGTCATTTGAATTTGTATTGGAAAAACTTAATACGCTATGTGGTAATCTAACTTCTCTATTATTATCAACCTGCTCCATTTCAAAAAAATTATGCGCAATACTGCCCCCATTATCTTTCAGGAAACCATCTTCACTAATATGATGTTCAGAAGGCCTTTTTCCTGAATTATATTTTTTCCTTTTTAATAAAGCCAACATGCTTTTACTATATGGTCTTAATACTTTACCATTGTCAGCTTTAGGGAAATCAGATTTTGCTAACCACCAAACATGAGTGTAACTATCAACAGTTCGAAATCTATTTACTGTTACCCATTGAGCGGGGGATGGTAATTTCGAAGGATTATAACAAATAAATTCTTGAATTAATCTCAAATTTGCATCAGGGTGCTTTACTAATCCAAACAAACATTCTAAATGCAACAATGATTGGACTGGTCTGTTTGGTTCCCATGAGTTCCCTATTTCAATAACTAAAGATCCATCTTCAGTTAACAAGTCAGAAAAAATCGGAGCCATTTCAACAAACCATTTTAAATATTCATCTCCTTTCTCATTCCCATATTGTTTTTTATTGTTTAAAGGAAAAGGAGGAGAAGTGATAATTAAATTTACCGATCCTTTTAACTCTTCTTTCATATCTCCACTCAAGAGTTCTATTGAATTTCCTTCAATAATTTTTCCCTTATTTGTTTGATATTTTATATTAGCCATTCTATAATTGTTTGCTTATTGAGTAATGAAATTTCTGTTAGCTATTTAAGATATACTTAAATATTTTCTTATAATTAATGCTAATATAAAATAAAAAACGAATGTTTTTATTCAGCTACTTAATTATTTGAATTGAACTTTAATTGTAATCGGGAGTATGAAAGGGATTAAATGAAAAAGCTTCTACTACACATTTTCTAAATTGTTTAGCAAATGTTTAGCAAAAGCTTTGCGATGCCCTAAAAATAGGTATTTAAAGTGACCATGGAGGGATTTGAACCCTCACGCCCTTGCGAGCACCACCCCCTCAAGATGGCGAGTCTACCGTTTCTCCACATGGCCGAAAAAGAAAAAAGGTCAAGTAAATGAATACTCGACCTTTAGTGACCCGACTGGGGCTCGAACCCAGGACCCCATCATTAAAAGTGATGTGCTCTACCGACTGAGCTATCGAGTCATTGCTTCAAGAAACTTAATTTGTTAATCACAAAATTTGTGACCCGACTGGGGCTCGAACCCAGGACCCCATCATTAAAAGTGATGTGCTCTACCGACTGAGCTATCGAGTCTTTATGTTTCTTGAACGCGGGTGCAAATATAAGGAGTTTATTTTATTATTTCCAAGCAAAATTATTATAAATTTGTCTTTTTTTAACCAAATCTCACAATGCCTTAGTTTATAAGGTTTTATTAAAATGAAAAAAATCATATTATTAGGTTATATGGGTTGCGGAAAGTCTACAATTGCCCAAAATTTATCAAAAACTACCAATATTCCGTTTCTGGATTTAGACAATTGTATTGAAAAAAAAGCAAATTTGTATATAAAAGAGATTTTCGAGAAGTATGGAGAAATCTATTTTCGAAAATTAGAACATGAAATGTTTGTGGAATTACTTCAGTCTTCAGAAAATAGTATAATCGGTTTGGGTGGTGGAACACCCTGTTACGCTAATAATCATGAATTGTTAAAGAGAGATGATGTTGTTTCAATTTATTTAAAAGCTTCAATAGATACTTTGTATAATAGATTAGTATACAATAAAAGCAAACGTCCGTTAATTGCGAATATGGATGAGGAAGAAATGAGAGAGTTTATTGCGAAACATTTGTTCGACAGAAGCTTTTATTACAACCATGCGCAACATAAAGTTTCTGTCGATGATAAAACTGTTGAAGAGACAGTTCGGGATATTTTGGAAATATTAGCTTAAAGAGGCGTAATTGCCTCCGTTTTCATCAAAAACAACCTTTACATGTTCTAATAAAGATGTAGAGAGTGAAATTCCTTTAAAATCGGCTTTTACAGGATATTTTTTGTGGTTTCGGTCAACAAGTACCGCGGTTTTGAATTTTTTCAATGGGACATCCAGAAAATGGCGAACAGCGTAGATTAATGTAGTTCCTGAATTCAGCACATCATCAACCAGTACCAATCCCTTGTTTTCATATTCTGACACACCTAAAGAAGTCTGTATGGGTAATTGAGGATTTTGTTTGTCTATGATAACTTCGCATAAAGAAATTTTAAGAGTAGATATATTGCTTAGTGCTAAAGCGATTTTTTCGGCAAAAACAGATCCATTAGTAGCGATTCCGGCAATCACAACTTCATCTTCATCAACGAAAGTCTCATAAATTTGATAAGCGATACGTTTTATTTTATGTTCAATTTCCTGATTGGTTAAGATGATGTTATTGCTCATGATTTATTTTTTTTGCTAATGTACAAATTTAAAAATTCCAATATAAAAATTCCAAATTCCAATTTTTGAAAAAGGAAATGCTAATTTTTGAATTTGTATAATTAGATTTTTAGAGATGTAAGTTTTGGAATTTGGTATTTTGAAAAATTGGAATTTAATTTTCTTCTTCATCATCAAAAATTTCATTCCCGTACTCGTCAATATCTCTTCTGTCTTTTTTGGTTGGTCTTCCTGTTCCGCTTTTGCGGTAATGTTCTTTTGAAAGTTTTAAGAATTCTAAATGAGCGTATGCTTCAGGTGGAGTTTCGTTTTTTCTGTAGATATCTACAAGTTTAGCTCCTACACGACTTTCGGGAATATCCAGGACAGTTATTATCTGGGTAATCTGATCTTTTCTAAACGTAATTCTGTCTGTAGGAAAAACTTCTTTCGATGGTTTTGCAACCTGACCATTTACAGTAATATGGTTCTTTTTGCATGCTTCAGTAACCATATTTCTTGTCTTGTAATATCTTACACACCAGAGGTATTTGTCTATTCGCATAATTTTTCTAAAATCGGAGTTAAATTCTTTACAAAAATAAATCAATATTGTATCTTGCGCACCTAAAAAATTAACAATAATGAATAAATTTAAATATTTTTTTATTTTACTATTTACTGCGGCAACTGTTTTGGTTTCTTGTGACAAAAAAGATGATGATGATGATGTTAAAGTCGAACCGTTAAGAGATTATAAAGTACAATATGATACGGATAATGCTAATATTGAAGAGTATTTAAATACATATTACATCACAATTGTTGATAGTCCTGGTAATCAGGAAGATCAGGATGTTGTAATATCTAAAATTACTGATCCGGTTACTCAGCCTTCTATAATGTCTTATCTTAATAGTGCTTCTTTTCCTAGGCTTTTATCAAGAAATATTAGTTTGCATGGTGTTGCATACAAAATGTATTATTTAGTGCTGAGAGAAGGTACGGGTGTTTCGCCTATGAATACAGATCTTGTTGTGGCTGGTTACAAAGGAGAGTATATGACTCGTGTTGAAGCAACTACTACATCGCCTATAGTGCCAGCTCATTTAAAAACAACGCTTTTTCAGGAAATAAAATTTCCTCAGGCTGACGTGGATTTTGTCGATTTATATAGTGCAGTGGTAGGTTGGGGTGAAGTTTTTCCTCAGTTTAAAACCGGAACCAGTTCTATACGGGAAGATGGAACTGCTAAATACGAGAATTTTGGTGCTGGCGTATTATTTATTCCTTCCGGCTTAGGATATTATACAGGAAATTCACGAGGATCTGTGGCTATCCCTGCTTATTCTCCATTGATTTTTAGTTTTAAATTATATTCCTTACAAAGATTGGATCATGATAATGATCGAATTTTAGATATTGATGAAGATTTAAATGGTGATGGATATCTTTATGATTACCGCAATACAACATTGTATCCTAATGCTCCGGTAAATCCTGATGATACTGATAAAGATGGTATTCCGGATTTCTTAGATATGGATGATGATGGTGATGGATATACGACTCTCTTAGAAATTACAAAACCAACTGCTGAATTTGGGGGTGATTTTGGACCGAGTCGTTACTATCCTTTTGAAGCGTTTAAGGTTTTAGATGATCCGACAACTCCTAATACAGATGAAAGTAAAAATAGTGAGCCGAAAGGGATTCCTGCATTTTTAGAAGTTGTGGAGGAAGTGGATCCTGTAACTGGAGTTAAGATTAAGAAAAATAAATATGAGTATACTGCGCCAGGTAGAAAAAAGATTCATCTGGATAAAGATCATAATACCACTAAAGTTACTACGGTAACTGCTAAAAAAATAGAATTGTAAGGGAAAATAAAAAACCTCGAAATGTGAATTTCGAGGTTTTTTATGATTAAGAAAATTGAAATTATTTTCTTTTGATTACTTTTTCTACAGCTTCAACAATCGCCTGATTGTTTAATTTGTATTTCTCCATTAATTGTTCCGGAGTTCCGGATTCACCGAAACTGTCTTTTACGGCAACAAATTCCTGTGGAGCAGGAGTGTTTAAAGCTAATACTCTTGATACACTTTCTCCAAGACCGCCAAGGTAATTGTGTTCTTCAGCAGTTACAATACATTTGGTTTTAGCTACAGATTTTAAAATAGCTTCTTCGTCAAGAGGTTTGATGGTGTGAATGTTGATTACCTCTGCAGAAATTCCTTTTGCTTCAAGAGCCTCGGCAGCCACAATTGCTTCCCAAACCAAGTGGCCTGTTGCAACGATTGTTACGTCAGTTCCTTCGTTTAACATAATAGCTTTTCCAATTACGAATGGTTCGTCAGCAGGAGTAAAGTTAGGTACAACCGGACGGCCAAAACGTAAATAAGCCGGACCGTGGTGATCTGCAAGTGCTAATGTAGCAGCTTTTGTCTGGTTGTAATCACAAGTATTGATTACAGTCATTCCTGGCAGCATTTTCATTAATCCGATATCTTCAAGGATTTGGTGTGTAGCTCCATCTTCTCCTAGGGTTAAACCAGCGTGAGAAGCACAGATTTTCACATTTTTATCAGAATAAGCAACAGACTGACGGATTTGGTCGTAAACTCTTCCTGTTGAGAAGTTGGCGAAAGTTCCAGTAAAAGGAATTTTTCCTCCAATTGTTAAACCTGCAGCGATTCCGATCATGTTGGCTTCTGCAATACCAATCTGGAAAAAACGCTCCGGGTGGTTTTTTTTGAATTCATCAAATTTTAATGATCCGATCAAGTCAGCACATAATGCCACAACTTTTTCGTTTTTCTGACCTAATTCAGTCATTCCCGCTCCAAAACCTGAACGGGTATCTTTGCTTCCTGTATTTGTATATTTTTTCATTTTTGTTTCTTTGCTGTACGCATTAGGCATTAGGCGAAAAGCTAAGGCTTACCGCTTAAGGCATAAGCTTTTATTTAATAATCTGAATTGCCTCCAGTGTTATAATTTTGTTCTAAAGCAGTTGCAAGCTGTGCATCATTTGGTGCTTTACCATGCCATGCATGACTGTACATCATATAATCTACACCGTTACCCATTTCGGTATGAAGTAATACACAAACCGGCTTTCCTTTTCCTGTTCTTGCTTTTGCTTCATTCATTCCGCCAATGATAGATTCGATGTCGTTTCCTTTAGTAATTTCAATAACCTCCCAGTCAAAAGCTTCAAATTTAGCTTTTAAACTTCCCATTGCTAAAACTTCGTCAGTTGTTCCGTCGATTTGTTTTCCGTTAAGGTCAACAGTTGCGATAAGGTTGTCTACTTTTTTTGCAGAAGCATACATGATAGCTTCCCAGTTTTGACCTTCCTGTAATTCACCATCTCCGTGTAAAGTGTAAATTAAGTGATTGTCACCATTTAATTTTTTAGCCTGTGCAGCACCAAGAGCGACAGACAAACCTTGTCCTAATGACCCGGAAGCCATACGAACCCCAGGTAAACCTTCGTGAGTTGTAGGGTGTCCTTGTAAACGAGAGTTTAATAATCTGAAAGTAGCAAGCTCTGAAACAGGGAAATAACCGCTTCTCGCTAAAACGCTGTAAAATACAGGTGAAATATGACCGTTTGAAAGGAAGAATAAATCTTCTCCGATTCCATCCATGTCAAAACCTTCTTTACGTTCCATAATGTTTTGGTAAAGTGCTACCAAAAATTCAGTGCAACCTAATGAACCACCTGGGTGACCTGAGTTGACAGCATGTACCATTCTAAGAATATCTCTTCTTACCTGGATCGTTAAATCGCTTAATTGTTGTGTGTTAGGCTTCATTTTATATGTAAAAGTTAAACTGGTGCAAAAGTAATTTTTATTTTGCGGGCTGACAAATGATTTTCTGCTTTAGTTTGCTGCAATTGTGAAATTCTGATGCTTTTTTTATTAATCTTAAAAAAATAATCTAAATGATTTAGATTTTCGAAAAGAGATGTTTCTATTTTGTTGTTTTTTGATGAAAATTAAAACAAAAAAAGCCCCAATGGGACTTTAATTTTGAAATAAATTTAAGGTTTATTCTGTATCGCCTTCGCTGTAATAGTTGTTCTCTTCGTCTTCAGAGCCAATTTCTTCCTGTTGGTCATCAAGTTCTGAGCCTGGAATATCTAAGTCATTACCAAGTTTGTCGCTGTTTTGTTTCCACTCATGATTGTCATTATTGATTATTCTTTCTCCAGAAATGTTTTGAGGATCAATATCTTCTAATCTTTCTTCCTGATTGTAGATGTCTTCGTTTGCATCATAATTCATGTTTTCAAGGTTTCTTTCGATTTGGTCATCCTTGATTTGATCTAATTTTTCATCTGCGTTTATCATGACTCTAAAATTTTTAGTTGAATATTAAAATTACAAAAGGAATTGCAGGAACTGTTATACTTTAGTAATCTGATCGTTGCAGTTTTTACATTCTTTTGTCAATAAACTTTCCTGAAGGACCGTTTGCGTTAGGGATAGCAGCGACATCCTTTTGCGACAACGAAAATTTCTTGATTAAAAACTAAAATATCTGGAGCAAAAGATATAGCGGATAGCCCGGCCCTTGGGGAACGCCCAAATAAAAAATGAAATTTTAAATTGGAGAAAATCAAATTCCAAGTTTGTAAAATCATAATCAATTTTCTATTTGTCCAATTGTCTAATTTCCCAAATTCCAGGTTTGTTAATCATTATCTAATTTTCTAATTGTCAAATTATCTAATTCTCGAAATTAACCTATCTTTGCACCCTGAAAAAAGAAACAGATGAAGTTTGATTTATTACAAAAAGATCCGCAGTCGAAAGCAAGGGCCGGAAGTATTACAACTGATCATGGAGTTATAGAAACTCCTATTTTTATGCCTGTTGGAACGGTAGCTTCTGTAAAAGGGGTGCATCAGCGTGAGCTTAAAGAGGAAATTAACCCGGATATAATCCTTGGAAATACGTATCACTTATACTTGCGTCCGCAGACTGAGATCCTCGAAAAAGCAGGCGGATTGCATAAATTCATGAATTGGGATCGTAATATTTTGACAGATTCTGGAGGATATCAGGTATATTCTCTTTCTTCAAACAGAAAGATTAAGGAAGAAGGAGTGAAGTTTAAGTCGCATATTGACGGCTCATATCACTTTTTTACGCCGGAAAATGTAATGGAAATCCAGCGTACTATTGGAGCCGATATTATTATGGCTTTTGATGAGTGTACGCCTTATCCTTGCGATTACCGATATGCACAGCGCTCAATGCACATGACACACAGATGGCTGGATCGCTGTATTAATCATCTGGATAAAGTGCCTTATAAATACGGCTATGAGCAGACATTTTTTCCGATTGTTCAGGGAAGTACTTATAAAGATTTACGTCGCCAGTCGGCAGAATATATTGCGAATTCAGGGCAGCAGGGAAATGCGATTGGAGGATTGTCAGTAGGGGAGCCTGCAGAAGAAATGTATGCCATGACCGAAGTGGTTTGTGAGATTTTGCCAGAAGATAAACCCCGTTATTTGATGGGGGTTGGTACTCCAATTAATATTTTAGAGAATATTGCGTTAGGAATTGATATGTTTGACTGTGTGATGCCAACACGTAACGCCAGAAACGGAATGTTGTTTACGGCAAATGGTACAATCAATATTAAAAACAAAAAGTGGGAAGCTGATTTTTCGCCAATTGACGAAATGGGACATACTTTTGTAGATACAGAATATTCGAAAGCGTATTTGCGCCATTTGTTTGCCGCCAATGAATATTTAGGAAAGCAAATTGCTACAATTCATAATCTTGGTTTTTATATGTGGCTGGTTCGTGAAGCCAGAAAGCATATCTTAGCAGGAGATTTCAGACCATGGAAAGAAATGATGGTTAAAAATATGAGTCAAAGATTATAAAGAGTTTCAAGTTTTTTAGTTTCAAGTTTCATCGGCAGAACTTGAAACCGGAAACAAAAACAAATATATTATGTTGTCAATAATAGATAAATATATCTTGAAAAGATATCTCGGCACTTTTTCTGTGATGCTGCTTTTGTTTGCACCAATCGGAATTGTAGTTGATGTTTCTGAAAAGATAAATAAGATGTTGGAGAATAAAATTCCTTTCATGGAAATCGCTTTTTATTATTACAACTTTACAATCTATTTTATCAATATGTTGTTTCCGATATTTTTGTTTTTATCGGTAATTTGGTTTACATCAAAACTGGCAAATAATACCGAAATCATTGCTATTTTAAGCTCTGGAATTTCGTTTGCACGTTTTTTAAGACCTTTTATTATAGGAGCTACAATTGTTTCTACTTTTATATTAGTAATGGGTTTCTTTATAGTACCTGCCGCCAGCGAAGGATTCAATAATTTTAGATATACTTATTTAAAAGGAAATGGTAAGCAGCTGATGCGGGGTGAAAACACAAATGTTTACAGGCAGGTTAATGATAACGATTTCATTTTTGTAAATAGCTTTAATGAAGAAACTAAAACAGCTTTTAATTTTTCGCTTGAGCATTTTGAAAAAGACAAACTGACTTATAAAATTACAGCAAGCAGAATTACCTGGGATCCTAAAAAGAAGACTTATATTTTGTATGACTACACCAAAAGAACGGTCGGAGAGTTGAATGATTTGATTGAGAAAAACCCTGAAAAACCAGTAAAATTTAAGTTTGAACTGGCAGATTTAACTCCGGTAGTCTATATTGCAGAAACGCTTTCTTTAGGCGATTTAATTGATTTTATTGATAAGGAACGCAAAAGAGGTTCCGGAAATATCAATACATATTTGGTAGTGCTTTATAAAAAATACAGTGTGCCGGTTTCTGCTTTTATTCTGACAATTATTGCGGTGGCAGTTTCATCTATGAAGCGTCGTGGAGGAATGGGGGTTAACCTGGCGATAGGAATTGCTATTGCTTTTTCATTTGTGTTTTTCGACAAAATATTTGGTACCCTTGCTGAAAAATCAACTTTCTCACCTTTTTTAGCTGTTTGGTTTCCGAACATAGTTTTTGGAATTCTGGCTATTTACTTACTACGCAATGCGAAACGATAATTTGAAAAGCTATTTAAATCTTCATTTAATTGTTTTTATATGGGGATTTACTGCCATTTTAGGAGCCTTGATCACAATCGATGCCGATAATCTGGTTTGGTATAGAATGTTGTTGGCCTTACTTTTTTTAGGGGCATTTATTGTTTATAAAAAACAATCTTTTCAGGTTCCGGTAAAGGAGTTTTTTAAATTGGTTTTTGTAGGGCTGTTAATTGCATTGCACTGGATTTTCTTTTTTAAGGCTATCCATGTTTCCAATGTTTCAATTACGCTTTCCATATTTTCATTAGGTGCTTTTTTTGCTTCCTTATTAGAACCCCTTTTTTATGGAAGAAGAATATTATGGTATGAAGTTTTTTTCGGGCTTGTTATCATTGTCGGGCTTGCTTTGATATTACAGGTTGAAATTAAATATCTTACAGGGGTTTATTATGCTTTGGCATCTATTATATTAGGGGTTGTATTTACCTTATTGAATGGTAAATTAATCTCAGATCATGAGCCTTCACTTATAACATTCTATGAATTCGGTGCCGGTGTTTTTTTTATTTCTCTTTATTTTTTGGTACAGGGAAAATTCACAGCAGATTTTTTTACCCTCTCATTATATAATTGGGGCCTATTATTTATTTTGGCTTCGGTTTGTACGGCTTATGCATTTACTGCCTCTGTAAAAGTAATGCAGAAACTAACGCCTTACACGGTAATGTTAACCACTAATTTAGAGCCTGTTTACGGAATTATGCTGGCTTATTTTATCTTAGGAGGAAAAGAAAAAATGAGTGTCGAATTTTATATAGGCGCCTTGATAATAGTAATAACCGTTATTTTAAATGGTGTTTTCAAGCATTCTCAAAACAAGAAAAAAAAGTAATATTTTACTTATTTATAAATTACATATTAATAGTTTAGTGTGAATTATTTACACCAATGATATAATATTTTTATATTTGCGGTTCGATTTAAAAACAAAATTCAAAAATCCATGGAATATTTAGATTTTGAGCTTCCAATCAAAGAACTTGAAGAACAACTGGAAAAGTGTGTTATAATTGGAAAAGAATCTGATGTTGATGTAACACCTACCTGTCAGGAAATCAACAAAAAATTAGAGCAAACTAAAAAAGAAATATATAAAAATCTTACTGCCTGGCAACGTGTGCAATTATCAAGGCATCCAAACAGGCCTTATACTTTAGATTACATCAGGGCAATCTGTGGAGATACATTTTTAGAACTTCATGGCGACCGTGGATTCAAAGATGACAAAGCTATGGTAGGCGGACTTGGTAAAATAAACGGTCAGTCGTTTATGATTGTGGGTCAGCAAAAAGGTTTTAATACAAAAACACGTCAGTACCGTAATTTTGGTATGGCTAATCCGGAAGGATACCGTAAAGCTTTACGTTTGATGAAAATGGCCGAGAAATTTGGAATCCCGGTTTTAACTTTAGTAGACACCCCTGGAGCATATCCCGGACTAGAAGCAGAAGAAAGAGGACAGGGAGAAGCAATTGCCAGAAATATTTTTGAAATGGTTCGTTTGAAAGTGCCAATTATCACCATCATTGTTGGTGAAGGTGCTTCCGGAGGAGCTTTAGGAATAGGAGTTGGAGACAGGGTTTATATGTTAGAAAATACCTGGTATTCTGTGATTTCCCCAGAATCATGCTCTTCTATTTTATGGAAAAGCTGGGAATACAAAGAACGTGCTGCTGATGCTTTAAAATTAACGTCATCAGATATGAAAAAGCAAAATTTAGTTGATGATGTTATTCCGGAACCACTTGGCGGGGCACACTATGACAGAGAAACTACTTTTAAAACTGTAGCAGAATATATTACCAAAGGATATAATCAATTGAAAGATTTATCAACAGCCGACTTAATTGCCCAGAGAATGGACAAGTACAGTAATATGGGAGAGTTTAAAGAGTAAATTCATAAAAAATGATTTAAAATCCGAAGCCTTACCGTTTCGGATTTTTTTTTGGTTATGAACAAAAAATACTTATTTATAAACAATTATTACTTATAACTAGATAGTAATATTTTTTTAAATTTCGCTAATTTCGCTAAATGGAAAATTTCAAAAATATAAACCCTGTAAAGGTAGATAAAACCACAATTATTAATTTAGAAAAAGGAAAACTTCCGCCGCAAGCACTTGATTTAGAGGAGGCTGTTCTTGGCGCGATGATGATTGATAAAAAAGGGGTTGATGATGTAATTGATATTTTACAGCCTGATGCGTTTTATAAAGATGCGCATAAATATATTTTTGAAGCTATTATACAGCTTTTTACTGAAACGCAGCCAATTGACTTACTTACCGTTTCCAGCCAGTTAAAAAAGAATGGAAAATTAGAATTAGCCGGAGGCGATTTTTATTTAATTCAGCTTACACAAAAAATTGCATCTTCTGCACATATTGAATTTCATTCCCGTATCATTCTTCAGAAGTTTATTCAGCGAAGTTTAATTAGAATTTCATCTGAAATTATAGAAGCATCGTATGATGAAACTACAGATGTTTTTGATTTATTGGATCAGGCCGAATCAAAACTATATGAAGTAACTCAGGGAAATATCAAGCGTAGTTCTGAAACTGCACAGAGTTTAGTTTTACAAGCTAAAAAGAAAATTGAAGAAATTTCTAAAAAAGAGGGATTAAGTGGAGTTGAAACCGGTTTCACTAATCTGGATAAACTAACTTCGGGGTGGCAGCCTAGTGATTTAATTATTATTGCGGCCAGACCTGCAATGGGAAAAACGGCGTTTGTACTTTCTATGGCCAGAAATATTGCCATTCAATTCGGACACGGAGTAGCTCTGTTTTCTCTGGAGATGGCTTCTGTCCAATTGATTACGAGGCTAATTTCTTCTGAAACAGGATTGTCATCAGAAAAATTACGTACAGGTAAATTAGAGCCGCATGAATGGACCATGTTAAGTACCAAAGTAAAGGACTTAGAAAAAGCACCATTGTTTATTGATGACACCCCATCTCTTTCTATTTTCGATTTAAGAGCAAAGTGTCGTCGTCTAGCTTCGCAGCACGGTATTAAAATTATTATTATTGATTATTTGCAGTTGATGACTGCTGGGGGAAATAATAAAGGGGGGGGGAATCGTGAGCAGGAAATCTCAACCATTTCACGAAACTTAAAAGCATTAGCAAAAGAACTCAACGTTCCGGTAATTGCACTTTCGCAGTTATCGCGTGCTGTAGAAACCCGTGGATCAAGTAAAAGACCTTTGTTATCGGATCTTCGTGAATCTGGCGCTATCGAGCAGGATGCTGATATTGTATCGTTTTTATATAGACCAGAATACTACAAAATTGATGAATGGGATGATGACGAAGCGTCGCCAACTGCTGGTCAGGCAGAAATAATGATAGCAAAGCACCGTAATGGTGGTATCGAAAACATTCGATTGAAATTTTTAGGGCATCTTGGTAAGTTCGATAACCTTGATGATTTCTCAGGAAGTTATGATGATTTACCATCAAAAATGAATCACGATGATAATCCGTTTATTACTAAAAATCTTCCTTCTGCAAATGAAGCTTTCGGAAGTAATCTAAATGATGACGATGATGATAGTGATGTGCCGTTTTAAAATAGAAAATAATAGTTTGTAATTTATAAAAAGAGAGGGAAAAATCTAATGATTTTTCCCTCTCTAAGTTTAATGAATTTATAAAACCTTTTTATATTATTTTTTTAGAATCAATTTATGTGTAATGGTTTTGTTTCCTTTCTTTTCGTTTACAAAATAAACTCCATCTGCAAGGTTTTCAATATTGAAGGTATTAATTTCTTCTGATGAAATTTTTTCAGTTTTAACTGTCTGACCTAATTGGTTTACAATGTTTAAATCAGCATCATAATCAGATTCAATATTTACTATACCCTTGCTTGGATTAGGATACATTACAAACTTAGATTTTTCTTCAAAATCAGGATTACCTAATGTAGTTACATTTACACATGTTGATATTACACTACATAATCCAACGGTTACTATAACCGCATAAGAACCAATAGCTGTTGGTGTAAAAGATTGTCCGTTTTCACCTGTTAATATAGTAGCAGGACATTGGATCCATTGGTATATCGCTCCAGCCTGATCAGCTGTTAATACGCCGGAAGCCTGAGTCACTGTATCAATTACTTCACATACATTATTAACAGTAATCGTAAATTCTTTGTCAAAAGCTAGTCCACCCTGGTCTGTTGTACGTACGCGTATTGCATAAGAAGATTTTGTTTCAAAATCTGGAGTTATATTAATTCTGAGACTGTTTCCTGTTATAGAGAAAGTCGCATTATCTGTATCACCGGTTCCGGCTACCAGAGTATAGGTGAAAGTATTTCCTGTATCCTGATCTGTAGAAGATAAAGTTCCTACAGGGGTATTTGCAGCTACATTCTCGTTGATGATAGTAGAAGAAAGAGCTAAGTCGGTAGGCACTTCGTTCAGGTTATTGATGTTGATGGTAAAAGTTTTCTCAAAAGAAAGCCCACCCTGATCGGCCGTTCTTAGACGGATTGAGTATGAGGATTTAGTTTCAAAATCCGGGCTTGCGGCAATCTGCAGGTTGGCCCCGCTACAGAAGATAAAACCCCAACAGTTGAACCAGCAGCGACATTTTCGTTGATAGCTGTTGCTGAAAGTGCCAGGTCTGTAGGAACTTCGTTCAGGTTGTTTACATTGATTGTAAAAGCTTTTTCAAAAGAAAGCCCACCCTGATCTGCTGTTCTAATACGTACTGAATACGAAGATTTAGTTTCAAAATCCGGACTTGCCAGAATCTGCAGATTGGCCCCGCTGATAGAGAAAGCTGCATTATCAGTGCTTCCCGTTCCAGATACCAAAGTATAGGTAAAAGTGTTGCCTAAATCCAGATCTACAGAAGAAAGCACTCCTACAGTTGAACCAGCAGCGACATTTTCGTTGATAGCTGTAGCCGAAAGAGCAATATCTGTTGGTGCTGACGCTAAAGGGACTTCTACTAATCTTAAGTTGTCAACTGCTACTTCTTCAGCGGAACTAGTCATTGACATGTTCATATATAGTGTCAAAGTGGTCCCGGTTCCATTAACATCTCCCGTAAATTCTGTGAATATATTGCTTAAAGGTAGTGTTGCCAGATCTCCATTTCCGTCAAAATCGTTATCAGGAAACAATCCGCTTGCCAGATTGGCTAAGGGATAAAAACTCAACAAATTTTGAAGAGGACCTCCATCTATACGATATTGCATAGACATATAATCAAATACTCCTGTAGAAGATGCTGTTCCGTTTTCATATGCATTGCCAACAGTATTACCGGCAGCGAAAAGGCCTTTTAATTTGATATTTGATTTGCCAGAAATATTGATAGTCCAGGTTACTGTTTTTAATACATTAGCTGCAGTAATTGTTTGTCCGTTATCAGTATCTTCTCCGGCCCAGAATTTAGTTCCGTCAGCCCCTATGTAAGCATATGAATTGCCTACAACTCCAGCTCCGACAATGCTAACTCCTGCATCATTGGTAATATTGAAAATTCTACTGGTATTAGTTGTAAACGCAGAAGGAGCACTTCTGGTTCCGCTGGAAGGGGAACCTGTGTCCTCGAAGCTATCACTCCAGAAAGGGGTTTGTGCATACCCATTCATATAACACAGGCATGTCGTTATGAATAATAAAGTAATTTTTTTCATGTGTAATTAATTTAAAGGGTTATTATTTTTAAAGTTTTAAAATTTTAATTGAAACAGGCTCCTACTATATATCGTTGTAGGTTGAATTCTTTTGGGCTAACTATTCCTTCATCTGTACTCATTATTTCTATTGCAATTTGTTTATCATCTGAACATGCAACATTTATACTATTGTCTTTGTCGATAGAAATAATCATTCCGGGTACTTTATTGTTATGAGGTTTATCAACTACTGTGGCAGCTATAATTTTTACTTGTTCACCTTGAAAACATGCGTCAGCCCCTGTATTCCATGGATTACAGGCATTAATTAAAGATGTTATTTCTTCAGCGCCCATTCGTTTCCAATTGATATAAGTATCAGTAAAATCCGGTTTTTCAAAATAATAAGCATCAGTTTCTTCTTGTGGTCTATTAGGTATTTTATTTGCAAACTGTACCATATTGGCCATATTTATAACTACATGCGCCATTCTTCCACTGAGTTTAACAGTTAGCTTTCCGTAATTGTCTTTATTTTCGATTTGCACAATATCATTAAAGATAATATTGCCTTGGTCAAAAGTGCTGCTCATCAGGTGTGCACAAATTGCGGTTTGGGATTCCTGATTTTTTAATACTTCGAAAATTGGCATAGGTCCTCTGTATTGAGGTAATGGGCCAGGATGAAAATTGATGAATTTATCATGCCCATAAGACAAAACATCTTCCGGAATTAAAAAAGGAAAGGATATAGAAAAAATATAGTCAGGTTGGACTTCATCTAACCAGATTCTCATTTCTTTGAGACTTTTTTTATCCGGGAATGATTTGAAAGCAACAATATTGTCTTCAGATTCTCTTTCTAAAGCGTCTATTGTTCTGTCATTACCTTTACCAATGCCTACACCGCATAAAAATTTTTCATAAGCAAGTGCCTGCAACGATTGAAAAGCAAATTTTCCTCCACACAATACAAGTATTTTTTTTTGTTTTTCCATTTATATGCAAGTATAACTATTGTGCCAGGCAGATGATATGTTGTCTAATTCAAGCTGACTCATTGTTTCAAATTCTTCAACTGTGTCGGATATAATATTGTCTATTCTGACTTGGCATTTTCCGTCTTCAGAAGTTACAATTTCTGCGTTGTACAGTTGTGTTATTGAAGTATTAGTTTTGGAATGAAACTTAACTTTTCCTCTTGGACTGTCAAATTCATATGTATGTAGTCCTTGGGCTGTTAATAGTATGTTACCATTGTTATTATTTAAAAGGTCTAACACTTTTATAGCAATTTTGGCACTTTCCCAGCTTAATAGAGAAAATAAATTTGGTGTTCTGCCAATAGATTCAATTGTTTCTGTAAATAATGTATTTTCATTGTTTTCAATTGATTTCGACCATGCTGCAACACCTTTGATTTTAGTGTTGGGGTGTATTGCTGTTTCGAGCATAGTTTCTTCAAAGCCAAAAGGGGACAAATAAATCGGAGTGTTTTTATTTAATGTTTCTTTTAATTCTTCAAAATTCCATTGTACATAGTCACCGCTAAATAATGTCAAGAGCGCCGGATTTTCAAATTCTTTTAAAAAGCTTTTTAGCGGTACCATTGTAAAATCCTCTTTTTTATAACCAGTGGCGTGGTTGAAGCAAATTTTTCCACCCGCTTTTTCAAAACCTTTTGAAATGCTGTAAGTTTGCAAATAACCACCATCATAATAACCGGTAACCATACCTCCATTTTTATACCCATCATTAGCAGCCTGTTTTCCGGCAAGCCAGGCACCCAGAGAATTATGAAGTGAATGATAGAAAATGTTAGGAGAAGCTGACCACTCCTGAGGCAGATTGGCACCAGCATCCAGCACAATCAGCATTTTATTAGCTGAAAGAAAAAGCGGACGCAGTAATTGGGCAGTACGATGTCCTATGTAAGCAATTACCAGCGAAACATTTTCCTCCAGCAAAAGCTTTTCAGCACTTCGATAGCATTGTTGTTTATCTGCCCCAAATCCAATGTTTTCTGTAACTATTTTAATATCACTTCTTCCCAATCGTTTTAGACTTTGACGTAGTCCTTCATATAGGTCAAAACTTATAGTATGGTAAAAAGTTGAGCGTGCTAATAAAATTCCTATTTTCTGCATACATTTATTTATATGAATAAAAAAAAGGAAACTTTCATCGTGAAAAATTTCCTTTTTGTATTTTTTAATTTCTGCTAGGGAATATACCCTCTAATGCAATTGAATAATTGATTGTCAGATAAGGATTTGTAATGTCAATTGGTAAACTTCCACCAGTAATATCTGTTGTTCCTGAGATAGCTGACGGAGCAAGGAATTTTCCTGTTTCTGCCCCTTCAGAATATAAGGCTGTACTGTTATTTGTCGCTAAATAACCACCTTCAGGGGTGTTAGCATCAGCAACCGCAGTATTTACAGCAATATTTGTTTTGGCAGAATTTAATGTATGAATATGTGCTGGCATATTGGAGGTAAGTATTGTAACACTATTGATTCCTGCTTTCTGACCTATTTGGTATGAAGGAAGGCCTGGCCCCTGACCCTGTCCCACAGGTGCACGTCCTTGCAAATCAGGCAGGGCAAATGTAGTTTGTCCATTTCCTCCATAGTAAGTTCCTAATAATGAAAAAAGGGCAGTATTCTGTGCGATTGATAAAATTTGACCCTGGCAGGTAGCATACCCTCGTGGCGCAAAGTTGAATCCAAAAATTTTAATTTCTCCGATAAATGGTTCTGTTGACATAGTTTTTAGTTATATAGTTAAAAAATAAATTATATGTTTTGCCTGCTTACCTTGATCTGATTAATTTAAATCATCAATAGACGATAATTTAGGAAGATTAAGTATTACCAACTCTTCAAAAATATGCTGTTGGAGATTTTTTTGGCAACTAAATGTCATTAAAGCCCTTTTTTATGTTATAAAGGAGGGTTTTTTGTGTCTTTGTATTGAGTTTAAATTCTTATAATTCATTAATTCAAAAAAAACGCATAGAGCGAAATAGCCCTGTTGGTATATTTTCTTGTTAATGGCTTATAAACAAAATTAAATTATAATAAAAAAACGGATATACGTATTTATACCTGTTTTTTGTGTTTTTGACTTATAAGTATTTGTTTTTCAGTAATTTTTAAGCTTGTGGTGTCGATTTTTTTTTATTTTAAAACGTTAATTTTCTAAAATAATTCATTAGTTTAGCTAATAATTAAATTATTAACACTTAACCAAAACAAAAATCACTTATGGCAGAAGAAAAATTTCCGGGACCAATACAAATTTCATTAGCAGTTGCTAAGGAGTGGGAAAAAAGATACGTAGATCAAACTACCGTAGAGGATAATAAGAGTAAAGTTATATCTTATTTAATACCACGAGAAAGTTTAGAAACTGTTTTACAATTAGAAACAGAAGCTGTTCGTGCTTACATTGGTATTAATGATCAGAATGAAAAAACATTACTTTTTGTTGGGGCAAAACTTGACAAAGAAACAGGTAAATATATCGATGTTTACGGACCTCCTTTAAGTCAGGATGGCACTAAAGCCGCTGGAGAGGTTGTTTACGATGGAACACGTCCTTCACCTCCTTTTTAAAAATACTGAATTCAATATTAATGATAGATTTTTTAATATATTCAGGTTATTTATTCTTATTTATTAATCTGATTTTATACACATATAGCTTTTTCCATAAGGAAAAAGCTAATATTTTTTTTATATGTTATTTGCTTTTTGCTTTTATAATGCAGATTACGATGGAATTTATGTATCATTTGAAGTTTGATAATTTATTTGTAATCAATATATTTGTTATTGGACAAATGATTTTGTTAAGCTTATTTTATGCATCAATTTTAAAAAATAAATCTCAAAAAAAAATTGTTAAGCATAGTGTATGTTGGGCATCATTAATTTTGGGATTGCAATTTTTTATTGATTATAAGCAATTTTTGAAGTTTAATTTATTTGCAATTACTATTACTTCTTTATTAGTGGTAGCATTTGCTTTATTACATTTTTATAATATGCTTACCGAATTCAAAACATATTACTACATAACTATAGCTATTATTTTTTTTATGTTAGGTTCTACTATTTTGTATTTGGTAGGAAATATTACCTTAAGTTTAAGTAAAGATGTGAAACTTATTTCTTGGGCATTAAATGCCTTTCTTTTTTTAATATATCAATTGGTTATTTTGTATGAATGGAAGATAAGCTTTTCCAAAAAAATGAATTGATTTGGAAGCTCGGTAAATTTAAAAGAACAACTAATATTAATTCTCAATTATGAAAAAAATAAAAGTATATGTCATTTTTACAATGATAGTTTTCATGTTTTCATGTCAAAAAGAAATAAATCAAGATGAAATTAATACAGTAGCTAATTCAGAAAATGAAAGTTGGTTAACGGCTAAGTTAGACCATACCTTCGCCAATTCTCAAAAACGAGTTACAGCTTATTTATTTCCAGCAAGTGAAATGGGTGCATTGATACGAACGCCAAACATTATTGAAGTGCGTTTTGTATTAGGATATTCCGATAATACAATACAAATAGAATCAATAGGTGTTGATAATTTAGGTAATCCGTTAGGAAGTGTAAAATCAATAGTTTTAAAAGAATTTAATGAGAATTCATTAAATAAAATGAGCGAATTATCACTAAGTAAAACCCAAAAACGTACATCATTATTAACAAAACATTTGTTATTACCAAAAGAGGCTTCGGTTTGGATAGAAGCCTGGCAAAAAAAACTAAACACAGTTTCTGATTTAAATGAAATAACAGCGTATGAAGGTAGCCGTTTTCAGTATTTTAGTATAGAATCTGAAATTATTAAAGCAATGGTTAATAAAGACAATGCAGAAATTGGAATATTTTTAGGACTTAATACAAAAGGAAAGATGACAACAATTTTGATTGGATTAGATAAGAATAATGCAATTAAAAAAATATCTGAAACTTCTCAAGAAGTTGAAGATTTTTACGATGGTACACGTCCATGTCCTCCATTGTGCGTAAGTACACAAGAATAGAAAGGAATGAATTTAAACAGAAGTCTCTATCAAAAAATGATAGAGATTTTTTATTATAATTATTTTGAGGTATCTCTTTGATGAAATTAAATGATATCTTTGGTTTTGCTGTTGATGTTTAATAGTAAATCAAATACCACAAGTTTATATGAATGTAAATTCCATTCCTGAAAAGGAGGTTGTCGCAATTATTTTGTACATCTCGCTTTTTTTTATGATTGTAGCAGTTGCTTTAATTGTTTTTTTCTATTTCTCAAGAAAAAAGATTATTCAAAAAGAATTAGAAAAAAAGGATTTAGTATTAGCACATCAAAAAGAGCAATTGCGTGCTGTTATCATTACACAGGAAGAAGAAAGAAAAAGAATAGCCCAGGATCTGCATGATGATATCAGCTCAAAATTAAATGTGGTTTCATTAAATAGTTATCTGCTTACTTCTGCTAATCTAACAGAAACTGAAACAAAAGAAATTACTGCTAATATTATCAATATTACGGCAAAAGCATTAGACAATTCAAGAAAAATTGCTCATAATTTATTGCCGCCTGTTTTTGATAAATTCGGACTACATGCAGGAATAGAAGAACTGTGTGAAGAGTTTGAAAGTAGTAAATCTGTTAAAATATCTTATCAGAACAAAATTGAGTTTGATGAAAGTGAAAAAGATAAACATTTACACGTTTTTAGAATTTTACAAGAGTTAATGAATAATTCTTTGCGTCATGGAAAGGCTTCAGAAGTCTCTATAATTTTAGATAAAATTAATGGCGTCAACGGCTGTTTTTATAAAGACAACGGTATAGGTTTTGATTCTAAAAAATCTGAAAATCAAAAAGGCTTAGGAATGAAGAATATTGATAGCAGGATATCTTTTTTAAATGGAAGCATTGATATAAAATCCGAAACAAATAAAGGGATTGAAGTTTTTTTTACATTTTAGTTAAGTCTTGTTTATTGCTAAATTGCTATTAATGCTGTTGTTTGGTTTTTTGTTATATAATTTTGTAATTTCGAAATTCTAAAGAGATTTAAACTCAAGAAAAATGAATGATCTTGCTATCAAAATAGTTTTAGTTGATGACGAAATCCTATTTCGTAAAGGAATTTCTTTTTTACTTCAACGGGAAGAAAATATTGAAGTTCTTTTTGAAGCGTCAAATGGAGAAGAATTAATTTCAAATTTGAATAATAATCAAACTAAACCGGATATTATTATTATGGATCTGAAAATGCCTGTTTTAAATGGTGTTGAGGCTACCAAAGTTATTAGAAAATTTTTCCCCGACATTAAAATTATTGCATTGACTAGTTATGATACAAAATCTTTCGTAATAAATATGATACAGGTGGGTGCAGTCGCTTATTTAGTGAAAAATACAACACCAGCAGATTTAATAAATACAATTAATGAAGTTGCAAAAAAAGGATTTTTTTATAATGAAAAGATTTTGAAAACAATACAAGATACTATACTGCCTTCAAAAAATTCTAAAATCAATTTGGAATCAGGTTTTTTATCGCCACGAGAAATAGAAGTGCTTCAACTTATTTGCAATCAAAAAACCACAGCTGAAATTGCAGAAGAACTTTTTTTGAGTCCAAGAACAGTTGAAGGGCACAGAAATAATTTATTGCTTAAAACCGAGTCTAGAAATATTGCTGGATTGGTAGTATATGCCATTCAGAATGAAATAGCAATTTTAACTCTTTAAAGTTAACTGGTTAAAAATTGAATAGACAGGATATAATACAATATAACAGTTATTACAATTATACAAAGAGCTATTTTTTGTAATATATTTAATTGTTTCGATTGCTTATCAGTTTCATTAATTTTCATTATCTGAAAGATTTATTATTATTAATTGAATGATCAAATTTAATCAGAATAACTTTTTTTATTGTAAGTATTTATACCTGTTTTTGCTTTTGTTCCTTTGAAAAGAATAATGATTGTATCAATAAATCCGTGTTTTCAATATACTTTTTTAATGCTTCCTTTATACCTTTACAGAAAATAGTTTATCATGAAACAAAACTTAATATATATAGTAGTGTTTTTAATCTCTTTGTCGGCAAAAGCATCTTTTATACTTCTTCCGATGGATGAAACTACGCAACAAAATCATCTTAAAGCGTATGGAATAACATATTGGTGTCTCAATAAGGATTATAAAGCTAGTTGGCTCTTAAATTATCGTGGCGGATCATTTTTATTACCTGATGCTGATGAAATTAGAAAAGAATGTAAGATTCGTGGCGTAAGTTTTGAGATTCTTTCTGATAGTGAACAAATTTCAATTTTAGATGAAATTTCCAGTCCCTCACAAAACATGGAATCAGTCATTTTAGAAAAGGCTCCTAAAATTGCTGTTTATACGCCTAAAGGAAAACAGCCTTGGGATGATGCTGTAACACTAGTTTTAACTTATGCAGAAATTCCTTTTACGCCAATTTATGATGAAGAGGTTCTAAGTGATCAGTTATTACTGTATGACTGGCTGCATTTACATCATGAGGATTTTACCGGACAATATGGTAAGTTTTATGCTGCTTACAAAAATACACCTTGGTATATCGAACAAAAAAAAGATGCTGAAGCCTTGGCTGCCAAACTAGGGTACTCTAAAGTTTCACATGAAAAAGGAGCTGTAGCTAAAAAAATCAGAGATTTTGTTATTGGAGGAGGCTTTATGTTTGCTATGTGTTCTGCAACAGATAGCTTTGATATTTCTCTAACAGCAGATGGAGTAGATATCTGTGAAGCAATGTTTGATGGAGATGCAAGTGAACCTAACTATCAATCGAAATTAAACTATGGGAATTCTTTTGCTTTTAAAAATTTCACCCTTGAAAGAAGACCAGAACAATATGAATTTTCCGACATTGATATGACTACAAAACGCAGAATCACACCCGAAAAAGATTATTTCACCTTAATGGAATATTCTGCAAAATGGGATCCGATACCAAGTATGTTGTGTCAAAATCATACACAATTAGTAAAAGGATTCATGGGGCAGACTACTTCGTTTGATTCGGCATTGATTAAATCTAATATTTTAATTATGGGAACTTGTGAACTTAATGGGGAAGCACGATATATCCATGGGGAAAAAGGCAAAGGAATGTTTACTTTTTTTGGAGGGCATGACCCTGAAGATTTCCAGCATCAGGTTGGTGATCCTCCGACAGTTTTGGATTTGCATCCAAATTCTCCTGGTTATCGTTTGATTTTAAATAATGTTTTGTTTCCTGCTGCAAAAAAGAAAAAATTAAAAACATAATTATTTTGCCTGTTTAAATCAACATTAGGAAACAAAAAGAAAGGCTTTTTCAGATGATGAAAAAGCCTTTTTTCTGCGTTTTTAGTAAAGAATTAGACAGCTCTTAATCCTGTTGTAATTGCTAATCTGTTCCATGAGTTTATCGTAATTATCGTAAGAATGATTTCAGCCAGATATTTTTCGTCAAACAGACGGGCTGCATTTTGATAAACTTCATCAGAAACATGATTACTGATTAATGTCACTTGTTCTGTTAAAGCTAAAATTGCTTTTTCTTCTTCTGTGAAAACATCAGCTTCGCGCCATGCGCTTGTTAAATAAATACGCTGTTCTGTTTCGCCTAACTTCCTTGCATCGGCTGTATGCATATTGATGCAAAAAGCACATCCATTTACTTGTGAAGCACGGATCTTTATTAATTCTTTATGAGTTGAAGTTAATGAAGTTGTAGAGATGTATTTTTCTAAATTCATTAAGGCTTGGTAGGCTTCTGGAGCAACTTGCGGAATAACTATTCTTGAATTCATTTTTATATGTTTTTAAAGTTCATTACAAAGGTCAGTTATGTATACTTTAAAAAACTTGAACTGCTTCAAGAAATTCAAATCAGATTTTTCCGGATCTGATTTTACTCATAAATTCTGCAGAAAAATCTAAATAGGAGGCTAGCATGTATTGAGTAACACGTTGCACGAAATCTGGCTGTTGATTTTTGAAATGGTTATATCTTTCTTCGGCCGACATTGTAAACAAAAATTTGATACGCATTTGTGCTGCTCCAAATGATTTTTGGGAAACAATTCTAAAGTATCTTTCAAGTTTAGGAATTTGTATTAAAAGAGATTCTAATGTGTTTTTTTCTAATGCTATAATTTCGCAGTTTTCAACAGTTTGTATATAAAAATGAGAAGGAGTATTGTTATGATAGCTTAAATAATCAGTTATCCACCAATTTTCAATAGCAAATTGCAGTGTTTGTTCTGTTCCTCTTGGATTAATTATGTATTGTCTCGCACAGCCTTTTGTTACAAAGTACATAGTGTTGCAGACTTGACCTTCTTTCAATAAGTGTTCCTTCTTTTTTACTTTTGAAAGTGAAATACGTGATTCTAGGATATCAATTTCCTCAGAATCTAATGTTATGAATTTTTGGATGTGGTTTAGAAGAGCTGTAAACATAATATAAATCGTTTCTAAGTACTAATTTAAGACAAATTAGATTTGTTAAAAATGCAAAAACCCAATCATTCGATTGGGTTTTTTATGATAAGTAAGTAATCTAAATTGAGTTTATAAAACGTTTATTTTACTTTATTAAGAATAGCTTTGAAAGCTTCTGGGTGGTTCATAGCTAAATCTGCAAGAACTTTACGGTTCAATTCGATTCCGTTAGCTTTAACTTTCCCCATGAATTGAGAATAAGACATTCCTTCTAATCTGGCACCAGCATTGATACGTTGGATCCACAATGAACGGAAATTTCTTTTGTTTTGTTTTCTATCGCGGTAAGCGTAGCTCATTGCTTTCTCTACTGCATTCTTAGCAACTGTCCAAACGTTTTTACGTCTTCCAAAGAAACCTTTGGCTTGCTTCATTATTTTTTTTCTTCTTGCTCTTTTAGCAACTGAATTTACCGATCTTGGCATAATTTTAATGTTTTTTTGTAGCAGGCGTCCCGAATTAAATCAAGAGAACTTAAAAGCCATACTCCAAGGTTATATAAATAATTTTTAACCTATAAGAATTATTAGATAATTCTTAATTGTTGTTTAATGCTTTTCATATCTGTTTGGTGAACTAACGCTGAGTGTGTCAAAGCTAATTTACGTTTTTTAGATTTCTTAGTCAGGATGTGACTTTTAAAAGCATGCTTTCTTTTAATTTTTCCAGAGCCAGTAACTTTAAAACGTTTCTTAGCGCTAGATTTTGTTTTCATTTTAGGCATTTTTCCTAGTGTTTTAATTTATTCTTACTTACTTATATTTTTTTTTCAGGTTTAAGGGGTTCAGGTTCAAAACTGAATACTGAAGCTCTTAACTGAAACTATTTTTTCTTTTTCGGAGCAATGAACATAATCATTCTCTTTCCTTCTAAAACCGGCATAGCTTCTACTTTGCCATGCTCTTCTAAGTCAGTTGCCAAACGTAATAATAAAATCTGACCCTGATCCTTATAGATGATAGAACGTCCTTTAAAGAATACAAATGCTTTTAATTTTGCCCCCTCTTTAAGGAACTTCTCAGCATTTTTTCTTTTAAATTCATAATCATGTTCATCAGTCTGTGGACCAAAACGAATTTCTTTGACTACAACCTGAGACGATTTAGCTTTTAATACTTTGTCACGTTTCTTTTGCTCGTAAACAAATTTCTTGTAATCCATGATTTTACAAACCGGCGGCTCAGCATTTGGCGAAATTTCAACCAGATCCAATTCAAATTGATCAGCTAAACGTAATGCCTCAGCTAGTTTAAATACACCTGGTTCGATGTTTTCACCTACTAGTCTTACCTCTTGTACACCACGAATATTATTGTTTATTCTGTGTGCATCTTTTTTTTCTACGCGAGGTTGAAAACCTCTGTTGCTTCTTATTGCTATGGCTTTATAATTTAAGTTAAACTGTAAAAACTTTTAATGTTTTATTTATTTCTTCGTTTACAATTCTGACAAATTCGTCAATTGTAACTGTAATATTCCCTTTCCCTTCTTGCCCGTGGCGACGAATAGAGATTGTTTCATTTTTCTCTTCTTCTTCACCTACAATCAGCATAAACGGTGTTTTTTGCATTTCTGCATCTCTAATTTTTTTACCGATTGTTTCGTTTCGGTTATCAATTAGGGCGCGAATTTCGTGATTTTCTAGCAAATCTAAAACTTTTTTAGCATAATTTTCGTATTTCTCGCTCAAAGACAAGATTATAGCCTGCTCAGGCATTAGCCAAAGAGGGAAATTTCCAGCTGTATGTTCCAGTAAAATTGCAATAAAACGCTCCATAGATCCAAAAGGGGCTCTGTGAATCATTACAGGTCTGTGTAATTCATTATCAGCGCCTTTATAAGTCAATTCAAAACGCTCCGGTAAGTTATAATCTACCTGAATTGTTCCTAATTGCCATTGTCTTCCTAAGGCGTCTTTTACCATGAAATCTAACTTTGGGCCATAGAAGGCAGCTTCACCATATTCTACAACAGTATTAAGGCCTTTGTCTTTTGCGGCATTGATAATTGCATTCTCAGCTTTTTCCCAGTTTTCATCGGTACCAATATACTTTTCTCTGTTCTCCTGATCTCTCAATGAAATTTGAGCAGTGAAGTTTTCAAAACCTAATGAACCAAATACATATAATACAAGGTCAATTACTTTTTTAAATTCTTCATCTAATTGCTCTGGAGTACAAAATATATGTGCATCATCCTGAGTAAATCCTCTAACACGAGTTAAACCATGTAATTCTCCAGACTGCTCGTATCTATATACGGTACCAAATTCGGCATAACGTTTTGGTAAATCTTTATAAGACCAGGGTCTTACGTTATATATTTCGCAGTGGTGAGGACAGTTCATTGGTTTCAATAAAAATTCTTCACCTTCTGCAGGAGTATTGATTGGCTGAAAGCTGTCTGCTCCATATTTTGCATAATGACCAGAAGTAACATAGAGTTCTTTCTGCCCAATGTGTGGAGTAACTACTTGCTCGTATCCGGCTTTCTTTTGAGCTCTCTTTAAGAATTGTTCCAAACGATCTCTAAGTGCTGCACCTTTTGGCAGCCATAGAGGCAGACCTTGTCCAACTTTCTGAGAAAAAGAAAATAATTCAAGTTCTTTTCCTAATTTACGGTGATCACGACGTTTTGCCTCTTCAAGAAGTTCAAGATATTCAGTCAGGTCTTTTTGTTTAGGGAAAGATGTTCCGTACACACGGGTTAATTGTTTGTTCTTTTCATCTCCTCTCCAGTATGCGCCCGCAACGCTCATAATTTTCATGGCCTTAATAATTCCAGTATTCGGAATATGCCCACCACGACATAAATCGGTAAATGTAGAATGGTCACAGAAAGTGATTGTTCCGTCTTCAAGATTCGAAATCAATTCAGTTTTGTAAACATTGTCTTTATACATCTCTAATGCATCAGCTTTGCTAACCGCGCGCATTTTAAACTCATGTTTCTCTCTTGAAATCTCAAGAACGCGGTCTTCTATCTTTTTGAAATCAGCTTCAGTGATTTTCTGATCTTCAAAATCTACATCATAATAGAACCCATTAGCAATTGCAGGTCCAAGGGTTAGTTTAATTCCAGGGTACAATTCCTCAAGAGCCTGAGCCATTACGTGTGAAGTCGAATGCCAGAAAGCTTTTTTACCTTCGGCATCATTCCAGGTATATAAAATAAGATTACCGTCGGTCGTTAATGGAGTTTCGGTTTCAATAGTTGTACCATTAAAAGATGCAGAAATAACATTTCTTGCAAAACCTTCGCTAATGTTTTTAGCGATCTCCATTGGAGTTACGCCTGAACCGAACTCTCTAATTGACCCATCGGGTAAAGTAATCTTGATCATTGTTTATAATTTTGTGAATGCAAATATAAGTGATTACAAAAATACATACAATATATATGTAGAACTTTACTCTTTATATATTAAGTATAGATGTATTTTTTAAAAACCCTGATAGTTCTTTCTAAGAACTATCGGGTTGTTTTTATGTATATATTATAGAAAAAACAAGAATCTAATTTTCTGTAGAGTTCTATCGTAATGTGTCTTTATGTGCAATGTGATGTATATATTAGATGTATATATTATATAAGTGAAACTTTCCGCTATATATATATATGAGAGAAAATGGTTTTGTTTGGAATGATCGAAGTGGAATCCTTTTGATATTTTAAGGAGCTGCTTCCTGCTTTACGCTGTATCTTTTATTTTTTAAAGAAAAAAACAAAAGGATGTCGCTTCAATCAGGGCTAAAAATGTTATAGAGAATGATTTTTAGCTGTATTGAGAACAAGAAGATGCTCTAATGGTTAAAAATTCCTAAAATATGGATTGGAAATTGCGATTGAAATACCAAAGTAACATCTGAAAAAGGAAAATACCTACAATTTGCAAAATAAGGTTTGATTTGTAAAAACGGTGTTATCAATAAGTTATGAAAAGAATTGAAAAAAGATTGAAATTATGCAATAAAAAAGCTTGTA
>NZ_JAADZV010000016.1 GCF_010645075.1 Flavobacterium limi | reverse complement strand
GAAAATCTCTTCTCTCTCAATTCTTATCTCTTGTCAGTATTTCGATGAACGCCTTCGCTGTTGCGGGTGCAAAAGTAGAACATCTATTTACATTTACAAGCTTTTTTATTGCATAATTTCAATCTTTTTTCAATTCTTTTCATAACTTATTGATAACACCGTTTTTACAAAACCATTTTTTTTACCAACACGTAAGCTTTTTCTGTAAATGTATGTAATTCCATCAATTTTAAGATACTTTTCATTATCCTTTTTGAAAAGTTTTAAACCTTCACACCTCTTTTCTGAGAATATTCATCACTTTAAAAGCTTATTATTATTTCCTCAAAACCGAAGCATTATCCTAAAACAACTCCAATAGCCCCGATAGAAGTGGAAATCCTTTTGTTTTTTCCTTTAAAAAAACAAAAGATTGAAACGGATAGCGGGAAATAGCTCCCTATTATTAATATTCCATACTCCCAATTTATTCATCATACTAGATATGTACAAAAAAAAAACCGACACGTTTTCAAAAATGCCGGGTTACGCTATTATATATGTATAAAAACTACTTCTTATTCCTAACCTCATTAATTGTTTGTACAAAGGCCTCAACGGGCTGAGCTCCTGAAATAGCATATTTTCTATCAAAAACAAAAAAAGGCACACCCTGCACACCAATTTCCTGTGCTTCGGCAATATCCTTTTTTACATCATTCAAAAACATACTTTCATTTTCTATTACTTCACGAACTTTATTTTCATTTAACCCAGCCTGGATTCCTAATTTTATTAATGTTGAAACATCACTCAAATCCTTTCCTTCTGTAAAATAAGCTTTAAAGAAAATTTCTTCCATTTCATCTGCTAAATTATTTTTTTTAGCCAAATGTATAATACGATGTGCAGTTAGTGAATTTGAAATAACTGCTTTATCAAAATGATAATCTAAACCAACATTCTTAGCACGCTCCGTAACACCTTTATGCATTTCTATTGATTGTTCAACAGAAATTCCTTTTCGCTCAGCTAAAAATGTATATACATCTTTTCCAGATTGCGATTCAATAGTTGGATCAAGCTGAAAGCTTTTCCATTCGATTTCAAATTCATCATCTGGAAATCCTGCCAAAGCTGATTCCAATTGTCTTTTTCCGATATAACAAAACGGACACATAATGTCCGACCAAATTTCTATTTTCATAATGTAAATATAAACTTTTTTTGTTTCAGGTTTCAAACTTCAGATTATCTTCTTTAGATTAATCAGAAATTCTAAACTAAAATAGCCTGAAAATAAAAAACCGCAACTCTTTTTTAAGAATTGCGGTTTTCAGGTATAAAAAATGGTTGGTTAATAGCGATATTTTTTTTTTTACAATGATATGTCTTTAATTTGGAACTAAAAAAAATCCTTGTAACAAAAACCAGTTTTGATGTTAACTATTTAACATCACAGGCATTACCAACATTGTAACAGTCTCTCCTTCCTCCAAACCATCAACAGGGGTTAAAATCCCGGCCCTGTTAGGTAACGACATTTCTAACATAATCATATCAGATTGCAGATTAGTAAGCATTTCTGTTAAAAAACGAGAATTAAACCCAATTTGAAGATCATCTCCCTGATAATCACAAGTTAATCTTTCTTCAGCTTTGTTTGAGTAATCAATATCCTCAGCAGAAACATTTAATTCAGCTCCAGCTATTTTTAAACGAATTTGATGAGTAGTTTTATTTGAAAAAATCGCAACACGCTTAACAGAACTTAAAAACAAAGAACGATCAATCATTAATCTGTTTGGATTTTCCTTTGGAATCACCGCTTCATAATTTGGATATTTTCCATCAATTAAACGGCACATTAAAATATAATTATCAAATGAGAAAGTTGCATTTGAATCATTATATTCAATTTTTACTTCAGCGTCAGAACTTCCAAGAATACTTTTTAAAATATTCAATGGTTTTTTAGGCATAATAAAATCAGCAACCTGAGATGCTTTTACATCTGTACGTGCATATTTCACTAATTTGTGAGCATCTGTAGCAACAAAAGTCAAACCTTCTGGTGAAAACTGGAAGAAAACTCCGGACATTACCGGACGTAAATCGTCATTACCCGCTGCAAAAATAGTTTTGCTTACTGCAGTTGCCAATACATCTGCAGGAACAAGCGTTACAGATGGATCTTCTAGATTTACTGATTTAGGAAATTCTTCACCTGCGGCATATGCTAATGCATATTTTCCTGAATTGGAGCTAATTTCAACTGTATTATTATCTTCAACTGTAAAAGTTAAAGGCTGCTCCGGAAATGTTTTTAAAATCTCAAGCAAAAGTTTTGCAGGCACAGCTACACTTCCTTTACTTTTAGAATCGATCGATAATGTAGCCGACATTGTAGTTTCAAGATCTGATGCTGAAACTGTCAACTCATCATTATTTAGTTCAAATAAGAAGTTATCTAAAATAGGCAACGTATTGTTGCTGTTAATTACGCTTCCTAAAACTTGTAATTGCTTTAATAAGTACGAACTCGATACTATAAATTTCATCTTTCTGTTTTTAATTTTTGAACCTATTTTAGTAATACAAACCTAAAAAATAGGGATTACAAATATATCGTAAACAATCTTAGTATTACAATTTTTTTATTAACACCTATTTACTGTATCTTGTTTTTCGAATATAGGTAAACACAATACCAAAAACCAACAAAACTAAGATTGGAAGTCCGATAGTTATGAATTGTGCCTGAGTATAATTTTCGTAAACTTTCTCTTTGTCCAATAACGGTAAATCTAAATCTTTGCTTCTAATGTTAATAAGTCCGGTATCATCCAGCAAATAATTGATACAATTCATTATAAAATCCTTGTTATCGTATAAATTGCCTGAACGCTGGTCGTATCCTAATTCTACAGGCTCCATATTTTTATCCAATTGGTTTCTAGCTATATCTCCATCAGATACAACAATCATTTTGGTTGGTTTACCATTTACTAAAAATGAATTTTCTTTGAAAGGCAAAACACGATTTTCAAAAGCCGAATGAAAACTTCCTTCTAATAAAACAGAAAGAACTAAGTTCCCCTTGTTAAGATAATCTTTTGGGGAAGTCTGCTCTGAAACAATCCCTAAATTAACTTCAAAAGGCGCTCCTATTTTTTTAGAATAAGGAGATGACTGTAACAAAACGGTTTTCTTAATTCCGTTTTTCAGTGTATCAATTGGACTCGCAAAGTCAAATTTGATTCCGCCTAAATTTTTCACAATGGGATGTTTGCTTTCAGGAGATACCAGTGGCGCAAATTTCCAGATAAAATCCTGATATTGTGTTGCACTTCCCTGCTCTCCTGTAGCTAATTTTATTGGACTTCCCTGTTCATCTTTTATTAAATCAGGATTTATTCGGAATCCATATTTAAAGAACATATCATTCAAATTCAAATCTCTTGGGTATGCTAAAGTTGCTCCAGCCTGATTATACAGACTGTCCATATCTGCCGAAACCTGATCAATTAACCATAAAGTTTTACCTCCATTTATAATAAATTGATCTAAGACCTGTTTTTCTTCATCAGAAAAAGTTTCAGTAGGTTTTGCTATGATGGCTAAATCGTATTTCTTTAAAGCACTTAAAGTTCCGTTGGGATCTTTGGAAACTGAATCTAGTGTAAAAGGGCCAATGTAATAGCTTTCACGAATTTGCATCAACATTTTGGCAACATGAATTTCTTTCATTTCACCATTTCCTTTTATAATAGCAACCTTCTTTTGTTTGTCTTTGACAATTTTATTGACAGCATCTGCAATGGAATATTCTAAATGCTGAATTGAGCCAATTACTTTTTGTGTAGTAGAAGCCCCCATTCTGTTTTTCAACAGGGGAATATTTATTTCTTTATTGTTGTAAACTGCAATTGCCCAGGGAAAAACCATTGCCTGAGATTGTTTTCCTTTGTCATCAACAGTAATATTTACAGGAGTCAAACCTTTCTGAAAAAGTGATTTTGTTAAGGCTTCGCTTTCATCTTCATTTTCTAAAGGATTAACAAACTCAAAAACAATATTGGAATTATAGGCTTGAAATTCCTCCAATAATTGTCTGGTTTCTTGTTGCAAACGTCTAAAATCAGCAGGTAAATCACCTTCCATATAAATCTTAACCGACAAAGGATTTTTGACCTGTTTTATAATTTGCAAAGAAGTTTCAGATAATGTGTATCTCTTATCTTTGGTCAGATCAAATCGGTAAAAAAATAAAGTTCCTAATACATTCAGGACAATCAAAATAAAAATAGTGATCCATAATGTTTTGATATTTATTTGAGCAGATGGTTTCATTAGGCTTTAAAAGATTTTAATTGATAAACTGTAAAAGACAAGAAAAGAACTGTAATGCTTAAAAAGTAAATTACATCCCGAGTGTCAATTACTCCCCTGCTCATACTTTTAAAATGATCCTGCATTCCCAAAACCGAGATAAAACCTGAAAATCCTGGAATTAGAGAAGCCAGACCTTCAAAACCGTAATAAAACAAAAAGCATAAAAAAACGGAAATGATAAAAGCTACGATTTGATTTTCTGAAAGTGTTGAAGTAAAAATTCCGATAGCTGAATAAGCCGCAATCAGAAATAATAAGCCGAAGTAAGAACCAATAGTACTCCCCATATCGATATTCCCTTCAGGAAAACCTAAATTCGAAATCACTTTTATATAAATAAATGTTGGAATAATTGCCAGAATAATTAGCAAAGCAGCACCGAAAAATTTTCCGTTTACAATTTCCCAAATTGATAATGGTTTGGTTAAAAGCAATTCAAGGGTTCCCTGTTTTTTTTCATCAGAGAAACTTCTCATGGTAACTGCCGGAACAAGGAAAATCAAAATCCACGGGGCTAATGTAAAAAACGGAGTCAAATCAGCATAGCCAGTATTCAGAATATTGTAATCTCCTTCAAAAACCCATAAAAAAAGTCCGTTGCTGATTAAGAAAATCGCAATGACCAAATAGCCAATTGGAGAACCAAAAAAGGATTTTATTTCCCGTAAAATGATTGATTTCATGTAAAACTTTTATTCTTTTAATTGTTTTTATGTACTTGCCCTGGTATAAAAGCCAAAGCTTTGCAAGGGCGCAAAAATACCAAAATAGATTGTTCTTTTTTATTTAAATTTTAAAATTCAGATGCCGGAAATTTTAACTTGAAAACTCAACCGTAATCACATCCCGATAATTCAATCCTAACAGACTGTTTGCAGATCCTACATTTGAAGGATTGCTTCTGAAAATAGCAATTTCAAGAAATCCGGCTTCGTTAAAAATAGCCAGTTTCTCGCCTTCGTATGTTTTGATTGGATATTTGTCAGAGGTTGCAACTGCGGAATAATTCGGCAGAATCGTTTTGATATTTTTTGGTTTCATCACAATTTCATAAGGTCGTCCTTTGGCAACTTCAGTAAATTGTTTTTTAGAAATATTCGTGACAACATTTCCAAAATGGTCAATATAGATCACATACCCTTTTATAGAATTCCCGTCATTTGCTACAACAGGCTGCAATTCTGTTATTTGTTTGATTTCCTGAATTTCTTTTCCGATAACATTCAGCAAACCTCCTTTTGCAATATGACAGGCGACCTGAACAAAAATATCCAAATCACTAAATTCATCCGGAAAACGATCATGAATATTGATTTCAACAATTTTCTGCGGAACAATCTTCTGCGTAAGCATACTTAAAATACCGTTATCGGCACAAATAAAGTAATGATCATTCCATTCCATAGCGATGTGCTGATTCTCTTTATTGCGTTCGATATCTACACCAATTAAATGCACGGTTCCTTTTGGAAAACTCAAATATGAGGCTCCAACAACATAACTTGCTTCAGCAGTGTTGAATGGATCAATATCGTGTGAAATGTCAATGATTTTTGCTTCCGGAATTTCAGAAAGTATTTTACCCTTCAACGAGCCAACAAAGTGGTCTTTCAAGCCGTAATCGGTAGTAAGGGTAATTATTGACATCATTTTGTTTATAACTATTGATAGTATTTAAACCTAAATTTCATTAAATTTGAGAAATGCAAATCTAAGAATACTTAATGCAAATTGAAAGAAAGAAATACAATTTGCCCTTAAAGATATAAACATACCCGACAGCAATAGATTTACAAACAAATTTATTTTTAATTTAAAACTACCTCATTTGAACGAAAGAATAATAGAGCTAATAGACATCGCTCCTAAAGAATTTTGGGGCGCTCAGGACAGCCATTTGGAAATTATCAAAAAGTACTACCCAAAGCTTAAAATCGTAGCACGAGGGACCACTTTAAAGGCTTTTGGAGAAAAAGAAGTTTTAGATGAATTCGAAAAAAGATTTCAGAGGCTTATGCTTCATTTTACCCGATACAACAACATTGACGATAATGTAATTGAACGTGTCATTATGAGTGATGGTCAGGATGAAAGAAAATCATTAGATCATGACAAAATACTGGTTCATGGAGTTGGCGGTAAAATTGTAAAAGCTATGACTCCTAACCAGCAGCTGTTGGTTGATACCATCAAAAAAAATGATATGGTTTTTGCCGTTGGACCTGCAGGGACAGGAAAAACGTACACAGGTGTGGCAATGGCCGTAAAAATGCTGAAAGACAAGGAAGTCAAAAGAATTATTCTAACCCGTCCGGCAGTTGAAGCAGGAGAAAATCTGGGATTTCTGCCAGGAGATATGAAAGAAAAGCTTGATCCTTATATGCAGCCGCTTTATGATGCTTTGCGTGACATGATTCCGAACGAAAAACTGGAAGACTACATCCTGAAAGGAATTATTCAGATTGCCCCTCTAGCCTTCATGCGTGGACGAACTTTAGACAATGCTTTTGTAATTCTTGATGAAGCACAAAACACCACACATTCACAAATGAAGATGTTTTTGACCCGTATGGGGAAAAATGCAAAATTTATGATTACAGGTGACCCGGGTCAGGTTGATTTACCGCGCCGCACTATTTCCGGACTTAAAGAAGCCCTTTTGGTATTGAAAGACATTGATGGCATCGGAATTATTTATCTGGATGATAAAGACATTGTTCGTCACAGACTCGTTAAAAAGGTTATTGATGCTTATAAGCAAATAGAAAACCACGATTGATTAATTTTTAGTGAAATGTCAAATGTAAATCGTAGAATGTATTTTGGCATTTAGTGGTATTCGTTTTATTCATGTTCTTTTTGAAATGAGTAAAACGAATATTTTTTGACCATAAATTATGATTTTATATGAGGTTTAAAATTTTCAGTTTTATATTCTTATGTATTTTTATTTCTTGCAAAGAGAAAGAAAATTATCAAAACGATTATTATCAAAAACTTGCTTTAGAGAAAAACGAAAAAATATTTGAAGCGATAGGAAAAATGTATTTTGAGAAAAATTGTTTGGGATGTCACGCTAATAAGGGCGCAAAAGACAATTATTTAGAATATGCAATTAAAGACGATAAATATGAATTCCTGTTTCTGAAAAACTTTATTACTCAACAGAATAGTCTTTTGAAAAATAAAAACAAAGAAGCTTTAGCATTAAAAGACTGGAGTAATAACAATGTTTACTTACATAGTTTTAATTTTAATGAAAATGAAATTAAAGCAATTTTACATTATTTAAAAAACTGAACTTGTAAGGTTAAAATATCAACAAAAGATAATTTAGGTTATAAACACCATTTTTTTAAACTTTACAAATCGTTTTAACAATTGCTTGGATTAGATTAAAACCAAAAAACCATCAGAATAAAATCTGATGGCTTTCAATTAACATCAATTGTATTATGAACTGTACATTTGATTAAAATTTATGGCACTAAGAACTTTATTGTTTTGACACTCTCTTCAGATTCAACTTTACCAATATAAACTCCTTTTGTTTTTGGCAATTCTACCCCTGTATGATTACTAATAATGGTTGGTTTAAGCACTTGTTTTCCGGTTAAATCATAGATTCTGATTTTACTATTTTCGGGAGCATTTTCTATCTTGATAAAACCATCTTTTACTGTCCATTTTAATTGACTTTTCAAAAAATCATCAGTGCCCAGGCTAGTTGCAGGAAGAGCAACTCCATGAATTCTGACATCTGAAAGACAAATTCTCTTTCCGGTAGTAGCAGAAGCAGTATTGTACCATGGATAAACACGAACTTTTAATGTTTTTCCATAAGGAATTTTAAGCACCGGAATTTTTGACACCGCATACATGGTGTTTGAGGTCATACTCGTCAACTCTCCAACAACAGACGTGGTTACAAAATCATCAGTAGAATACGAAATACGACATCTCATACCGTTTCCTCCTGCTCCACCAACATATAAACTTATTAAATCAACATTTAATTCTGTTCCCGCAGCAGGAGAAATTCCGAACTGAGTATAACGCGTTGATACCTCATCAATTTCTCCGGCAGGCCAGCTTCCTCCCGGAGGTTCATTTCTTTGAGTTTTTCGTGTCGTATCATAACCGCTTCCTACCGGCCAAATAGTTGCAGTTCCGCTTGGTGCAGCATAGGACTGAACAGACATCCCTGTATGTGACTGGTCCACAGCAATAGCAGGACCTTGCAAAACGTAAGTATCATTTGTAGTCAATCCCCAAATAAGATTCACTTCTGTTCCTCCGGTTAATGTAATAAAATTGGCTGTTAAAGGGATTGTTTTTGTTACGCTTCCGTTGGTTACGGTCAGTGTACCTGTTTTATTTCCTCCAACAGGCTGTGTTGCTGAAATATAAAATTTTGTAAAGGCAAGATTCCCACCTGTGTAATTCATCGTAATTGAAGAATTAAAAGTATCCGTTTTGTTCGCTGCTATAAGAAAACCATTGTCTACGGAAAGATTGAATGTTCCTGCTGCAGGCTGAAGATCAAAACCTGTAATAGTTACTTCTTTCGTAAGCGTCTGACCTGTGTAGGCATCACCAAAGTCACAATTAGCCGGATTGATTAAAACATCTGTTGATGTATTGATATTAGATGCCAAAATATTTTGTTTTACCATTTCCTGAGCGCATAATCTGGCGGTTAGTGTCCCTAACAATGCTGTTGGATGGGTTGAATCTGCAGAAACATAAAGCTGTGCTGTACTGGCAGCATCACCATAAGATTCAACTAAGGTTTTTGTCAAGGTAGTCAAATCGATAAGCTGTACGCCTTTTTCTGTTGCAACTTCTCTCATAGCATAAGGATAATCATAAGTATGGTCTGTTGCAGGAAGGCTAAAGTCCGGACCTAAATCATGAAGTCCTTTGCGTGTAATCGTGCCCCCACTAAAATATTTTCTACACATAGACGTGGCCAAGATAGGAGTAGCATTCAAAGCACGAGTCTCATCAATATACTTTCTGAGATAATCTTTATAAGTTGTTTGCGGATTTGTACCTCTGTAGTCTGAGCCGTTGATTGGGTTTGCAGGATCAGTTCCACCATCAAGTCCTCCGTTTTTCTCATCGTTATGAGCAAACTGAATGATGACATAATCCCCAGATTTTATCTGCTGTTTTACGGTTGTCCAATAGGGTGCTTCCATATAAAAACTTTTACTGCTGGCTCCATTTTTTGCACGATTATTAACTGTAACTCCTGAGTTGAAAAACTGCTGGAACATCATTCCCCAGCCTCTTATATCTGAAGTACTTTCGTCATAATTTGCCATTGTAGAATCGCCAATGGTGTGAAGTGTAATTTGTGCGTTTACTGAAAAGATACTGCAAAAAACTAATGCAACAACGAATAATTTTGATAATATTGATTTCATTTTTGGATTTATTTTATGTATTTATGTATATGAAACATATACTTTGTGGTATTTTTTAACTGGATAAATTATAATCTTACCGTTGGGTAAATTAAAAAGGTTCTCGATACATTTTTTGTTGCGTTTCTCTACACAAAAAATACTCGAACTGACGATTTAATAATTACACCCAACGGGTTAATCTTACTTTTTATAAACTTTTGTAGCTCCTTGTCTTCCGTTGATTTTATAACGAACAATATAGATTCCTGTTTTTAGATTATTCAGGTTTATTTCTGTAACAGTAGATTTTGTATGATAAACACGTTGCCCTGCAAGATTGTAAACATCAAGATTTTCAATTACACCGTTTACTTTCAACATGCCATACTCTAAAAAAACATTTTCATCTAAACCCAAATTACCAGAATTTACTGTGATTGAACCTGTGCCTGTAAGCAGTCCCGGATGTGTAGTGGTATTGTATGTTCCGTTTGCCAGCTGAGTTCCGTTTAGCGTAAATTTTTTAACATTAACAGCCACGTTTAATACAGCCGAAGAAGAAGAACCGGTTATATTCATATTTAATTCGTCTCCGGCACATTTTGCATGATTGAAAACAGCTTTGTTATTAAAAGCTAAATTGATTGTACCTTTACCAAAAGCATTTTCAACGGTTCCGTTGATTGCAGCTGAACCTCCGGCGTTTGCTGCAGCAAGAGTCAAATCCCAGATTCCTGTAAAACTGCTGTTATCCCCTCCTAATTTTACCGTTGCTGCACTTGCAAAATCCCTGATGTTACGAACAATCACTTTATTGCTTCCCGAAAATGTTCCCGGTAAATCCATTGTGTTTCCTGCTACGTTATTACTACTCATAGTTAGAGAAATATCACCTTCTAAAATAATTGGAGCATTTAGATAGAAACCTGTACCACTTGTCGCATAAGTTATAACAGATCCCTGAGCCATTCTCACCGGACCAGAGCATTTTGAATCTTTTGTTTGTCTTAAACGGATAGTTCCACCTGTTTTTACATACATATCAGCTTCAAATGTCGTGAGTGTGGTTTCAATGGTTATACCAGTGTTCACATTCACTTTCTCACCTGCTTTTGGCAACAGTGCCGGAGAATACTTAGTGACATCGTCCCACAATCCTCCTAAAAAACCAAACTCACTTGGTCTTCCGATAATTATTTTCCCTGTTCCGCTAATAGTAGAAGCATTTGTAGCCGAAGTGTAAACACCAACTGGCTGTAAAACCCCATCAATATACCATTCATTGATTGTGATATCCTGGGTAAGAACAATTGAGGCTGTTCCTTCTGTATAAAGTGCTGTTTTTACATCGACAGCAGTACTTAGATCAACTGTTAATTTTCCATTAGTTTTTATAGTGATTTTTGGCGATTTTCCTAATGAATTAGCGATTTTAGCCTGAAGTTCACCTGCTTCGATAACTAAATTCCCTGTGTAGCCTGAATTATTACTGTTGAGCTGGACAATTCCTGAACCAGTTTTAGTGATCTGGTGAACACCGCTTATCATAGCAGTAAGATTCAGATTAGCAGAACTGTTGATTGTTACGGTTCCTTTAGTCTTGATATTTCCGGATAAAGTTGCACTGGCAATACTGGAAATTGATGCCTGATTAAGTGTAAGCAAAGTTGTTGAGCTATTAGCAGAGACATCAATAACTGCCCCGTTCAATAAATTCAAATCTGCAGCAAAATTTCCTCCATTGGCATTTATTGTAAAATTTCCGTCAACGTTTGCTGCTTCTGATGCGGCCGGTACAGCATTTGGGTTCCAGTTGTCTGCTTCAATCCATCCGTTATTATTAGCGCCCGCATCCCAATTGTATACGGTTACGGTTGGAGGTATGGCTGTAGGATCCCAATTGTCAGTGCCTGCCAATACAATTTTAGGTTCGTATAAATTGGCTTCAGTCTGATCTGACAATGGCCTGATGCCTACCCAATTTGCTCTTCCGCTCATATCAGCTCCAGGACCAGTATTCATCCATTCATACAATTTAAGTCTTGGATCTGTATCGGAATAAGCCATATTCCATTTATCACCCCAGCCTAAAGGGTCGATTTCTGCAGGCATTGTACAATAAAGCCAGGTTACTTTTGGGTATTGATGCCATGGGCGTCCGAATTTAATTTTCATCCCATCATCGCCTAACCTTGGGCTATTCGGCTGATACGTCAAATTACATTTATAAAATACAAAACCGTAAGTCTGCGTTTCTTCGCTTGAAGGAGCTGTTATCCATGCCCCGCCGTAACTTCTGATTTCACATTCGTTAAAAACACCAACTCCACGTCCATAGATATAATCAGTACGGCCTAAAATCATACAGGATTTGAAATAAGCACGTGAAGTTTCAGCTGTCCAGAAATAAATAGTATCCTGATAAGCAGTTATATCACAATTGACAAATACATTCCGGTCTGCACGAAGCGTTAATGCCTGCGCCTGTCCTACTGGTCCGGCTGTATTTCGGATAGTTATATTTTCTGCTCTGAAATCATTTGCCATGATAGTAAGTGTTGCTGCCGTAGCCACTAAATTTGTATTTGAAGCCCAAAGTGCCACTTTAGCATCAGGGCACAGGCCATCTCCTCCATCGTTACAATTATAAATATCATAAGAGATAATGGTTTCGGTCCTGCTTTCACCAATTAAAGTTAAATTGGTTTTATTGGCAGGAACTAATAATTTTTCCTTGTCGTACAACCCTCTTTTCACATAAATGATCGTAGGCGTTCCGGCAGGTGCTGCATCAATTGCGGCCTGTATCGAAGTAAAATTTCCGGATCCATTAATATCTACTATGATATCCGGGCTAAAGCTCTGAGCAGCAGCTGTATTAAAAAATAAAAGTCCTATAAACAGAAGGACAAAAAAGTCGAGTTTTTTCATAAAATTAGATAGTTAGTGATTGGTTGTTTCGTAAAGTTGTTTAAATTTTTTAAATAGTTAACTATTCAAAATATTTTAGAATTAATCAATAAAAAATCAGCATCAGGACCTCTTGAATATTTATTTATTCATCCAGTAAAAAATCAATACTGTATTTTTAATGCCAATTTTTTAATTAATTAATACCTTGCATCAAAACTATTTTAATAAAAGAATAATGAGTTTCAAATTTTGGTCATTTACTTCCAATTTTTTATCATTAGCTGTGTTTGTCGGGATTGCAATTGACTAATTCTATTTTTTAAAATTATTTTTAAACCGAAAAAATTACTTTAATACACTAATCCGGAATTGTTAATGAAAAAACTTCTATTGATTAAATTTTTAATTGTTAATTTATTTGTTGCTTCTACAAGTGAATTAGGAGCACAAATAAAATGCAAAATAGAAAATTACTCTACAGAGGATGGACTGTCCCATGATGCCATTGCTTATACAATGAAAGACAGGGAAGGTTTTATGTGGTTTGCTACCTGGGATGGAATAAACAGGTTTGATGGCAAAAACTTCACCACTTACAAAGCAGCTGCCGGGGACAATAGCAGCCTCAGCAATAATCGTATTGCATTAATCAAGGAAGATGCTTACGGATACATATGGCTTAAGGCTTATGATCGCCAGATTTACAGATTCGATAAAAGCACAGAATCGTTTCTTTCTATAGCAAACATTTTAGGCACAACTAAAATTGAATTTGATAATGTTTTTCCAACCAACAATGGAAATGTTTGGCTCACAACAATGGACAAAGGCATTTTTTTAATACAAAAAAAAACTGATGGTCAAATAAAAATCAACTGCTTCAGACAAAACTCAAAATCTGGTTTTTCGATAGCTTCAAATAAATTAAATTTTCTTTTCAGAGATCCGGATAATTCTGTCTGGATCTGTTCTGCAAATGGATTAGATCATATATCAAAATATGATAGTCAGCAATATCAGAGCAAAAATATAATACGTAACACCAATATCAAATGTCTTATTGTTCCTGATAATAATGTCTGGGCCGGAAGCGAAAAAGGTATGTTGATTCGTTACAATAAAATTCACAAAAATTATTGGAAAGCAGCTATCGCTAAAAAAAGCATAAATGGAATCATAAAATCAAAAACCGGCAATTTACTGTTCTTAACCACGTCATCAGGAGAGTTAATTACTTTTAATTCCAAAACCTTAAAAATAGAATCGACACTTAAAATTTCTGATTCGCCAATTTATAAAGTCTATCAGGACAAACAAGGCCTATTATGGATCGAACCTGAGAAACACGGGGTTTTTATGGTAAATCCCAAAGAAAAAAAAGTTCGATTTTTTTCTCAGCAAACCGATGCTACTTTTTTAGATCTAAAGCATAGCTTTGGCTTTTTTGAAGATAATTTCAGCAGGGTCTGGATAAAATTAAAAGGTGGCGGCTTTGGATATTATAACTCCAAAAACAATACATTAGATTATTTTTTTAATAAACCCGGGGATGAAAATCAGAAATTTTCGAACATCGTTTCCAGTATGTATTTTGACCCTTCAGGAATTCTCTGGATCAGCACTGATGACAGAGGTATTAATAAAGTTGTTTTTCAAAAAAATATTTTTAAAGAACATCTATTAATTCCGGGCAGTAAAATAAAATCTGAGAATGAAATCAGAGCTGTTTTTACAGATAAAACCAATAATCGATTATGGATTGCATCAAAAGCTGGAAAAGTAAAAATTTACAGAGGCAATAAGGAATTAAAAAAACCATTTATAAATTATCAAACAGATGAAATTGGTCATATATATACTATTGTCGGCGATAAAAAAGGAAATATCTGGCTAGGAACAAAGGGAAACGGCCTTTTTAAGGCAACACCTGTCAATAACCTGCATTCTCAGTACGTATTAAAACAATTTAAAGCGGACAAAAAAAATCTTAAAAGCATAAGCAGCAACCAAATCTATTCTATTTTAGAAGATAATAAAGGGCGGATTTGGATAGGTACTTATGATAATGGCATCAATTTAGTGGAAGAAAACAACGGACAAATTAACTTTACACATCAATTCAAAAATTACCCCGTTACTGAATCCAATAAAGTCAGATATCTGGCAGAAGGCTATAAAGGACAGATATGGTTGGCAACAACAAACGGATTACTAACTTTTGATCCTGGCAATTACAATTCCGATAAAATAAAATTTTCAAGATATAAAAAGATTTCCAGTGACAAATTTAGTTTAGGAAGTAATGATGTTTTGTTTCTTTATAAAGATTCGGATAATAAAATGTGGATTTCAACGGCCGGAGGCGGACTTAATCAGGCTATTGAAAATGGGGATCATTTAAAATTTCAAAACTTCACGAAAAACAATGGCTTGCCCAGTGATTTTATCCTGAGCATGACAGAAGATAATGAGAAGAATTTATGGTTAGCAACTGAAAATGGGATTTCAAAATTCAATTTAAGCAATCATACTTTTAAAAATTACGACTCCAATGATGGTTTACTGAAAACAGGATTTTCTGAATCGACAGCTCTAAAACTGCCAAATGGTGAATTGATTTTCGGATGTAGAAACGGATATTTAATTTTTAATCCAAAGAAAATAGAAAACCAAAAGAATAGTGCAAAAATGGTTTTTACAAATTTTGAAATCAATAATAAAAATTCAAATGTAAAGTCTTCTGAATTCCCATTAAAATCTAATATAAATTACAGCAATAATATAGAATTAGATTATACAAAAAATACGATCAGTATTTATTACACGGTTTTAGATTACAGATCAAGTAACAAACAAATGTATGCTTACCGTTTAAAAGGTCTCGACGATACATGGCATGAAGTAAAAAACCAGAAAAAAGCAACCTTCACCAATTTATCGCCCGGAGATTACGAGTTTCAGGTAAAATGCACAAACACAGACTTATATACTAATATTCCTCAAAAAAATTTATCGTTTACAATTACTCCGCCTTTCTGGAAAACCAATTTGGCCTATTTTTTATATGCTGTTCTTATTATTAGTCTGCTTGAAATCTCAAGAAGGATTGCTTACTCTGTGATACGACTGCGAAACAAAGTTGTTGTAGAACAAAAAATGACCGAATTAAAACTGAGTTTTTTCACTAATATCTCACATGAATTAAGGACTCCATTAACCCTGATTGTGAATCCGATAAATGAAATTGCAAAAAATGAAAAGCTAAGTCCTTTGGGCAGTGAATACATCGAAACAGTGCGAAAAAATACTAACCGTTTAGTACGTTTTGTGAATCAGTTGCTTGATTTTAGAAAAGTTCAAAGTGGCAATGAAGAACTCCATATTGAACCTGTAGAACTAATTTCTTTTGTAAATGAAATCAATAGTTTGTTTTCTCACGCAGCTAGTGAGAAAAATATCAAAATTAAAACACTTTCTGATTGCGATGTACTTAATGTAAATCTGGACAAGCAAAAAATGGATATTACCCTCTATAATTTATTGTCAAACGCAATCAAATTTTCTCCAAACAACAGTATCATTACAGTTGAAATAAAAATAGAATACGATCATATTTTAAACATCATTGTAACAGATCAGGGAGCCGGAGTAGATGAAGCCAAGCTTGAGGATATCTTTAAGCTTTATTACGAAACAGACAGTGGTACAAATAAAATAGCAGGTACGGGAATTGGTCTTGCACTTTGTAAAGAGTATGTGCAATTACATCAGGGAACTATTTATGCTAATAATACTACCAATAAAGGTCTTTCAGTTTACATAAAAATAGATTTAAACAATCCAGTTTTTCAGAACAACAATTATGACTCAATGGTATCAGAAGAAAAACAAAACAAATTTGCTGCTAAAAGACAAGACAATAAAAACCAATTAGTTGAAAACAATTATAATACTAACTTTCCTGTAGTTTTAATAGTAGAAGACAATCATGAATTAAGGTCATTTCTAAAAAGTCAGCTACAGCATTTTTACCAAATACTGGAAGCTGAAAACGGAAAAGAAGGTTTTGTAACGGCTTCAGAAAAACTTCCGGATTTAATTTTAAGTGATGTTATGATGCCGGAAATGACTGGTATTGAATTACTCGATGCACTGAAGAATAAAACCGAAACCAGTCATATTCCAGTCATTTTATTAACTGCAAAATCATCTGTTGAAAGCAAAATAGAAGGTTTGCACTATGGAGCAGATTATTATATTACGAAACCTTTTGATACTGATTTTCTACTAGCTTCAATTCAAAATTTAATAAAGTCCAGAAAGAAAATTTTCGAACAATTGCAATCGAATGTAAAAACAATTGAATTAGAACCCGGAGAAATAGTAATTACGACCAAAGACGAACAGTTTTTAAAAGACATCATAGCTATAGTAGAAGATGGTATGACGAATCCAAAATTTAATATTGATATTATTGCAAATGCATTGAATATGTCAAGAGTTACGTTCAACAGAAAATTTAAAAGCCTCACAAACCTCACACCTGTAGAATTTGTCAGCGAGATGCGTCTAAAAAGAGCAAAGCAATATTTCGATGCAGGAGAAACAGATATAGCCACTGTTGCCTATAAAGCAGGATTTAACGGCCCTGGCTATTTTAGTACCTGTTTTAAAGAGTGTTATAAAATTTCCCCTTCAGATTATTTAAAACAGAAACAGTAAGCTGAGTCTAAAATTCTTATTGCAATTATTCCAAAAACATGAAAGAGAGGTTTGGAAACAAATAGTTAAATAAATAATAAACTTCCCTTAATTAGGGCGTCAAAGACCTTCAAATTTTGTTCAACTGTGCTTAAAGCAGTAAATTTGCACCTCCTAAATATTTGATTATTAATATGACTAAGCTTAAAAATATAAAAGTTGTTGTAAGCGACCTGGATGGAACATTACTCAACCCTCAACACCGAATTTCAGATTACACCAAATCCATTTTTCAGGAACTTCACAATCAAAATTATCTTATCGTGGTTGCAACAGGACGTCATCACCTTGATGCTATGACAATTATCGAAACACTTGAAGTACCGGTTTACTTAGTGAGTTCAAATGGCGCCCGAATTCATTCGCCGGAAAAAGAAGAATTGTTTTCTTTTAATTTAGACAGTGATGTTGTAAAAGCAGCTTTGAATGTTGAAATTGATCCTGAGATTACAGTGGTATTATTCAAAGAGAATGTTTGGCAGACTAATAGGGTAAATGAAAGGTTAAATGCTTTTCAGGCCGAATTAAAATACCGTCCGGAATTGGTTGATTATAAAACCCTGGAAGATTTTGGAGCCATTAAATTTTTTTTCTCCTGTGATGACCATGAAAAACTGGTAAAATTAAAAGATGCTGTTCTGGCGAATTCTTCAGAACATTTGCACCATGCATTTAGCCTGCCAACCTGTCTTGAATTTATGGATAAGTCAATTGATAAAGCGGTAGCGATTGAAAGAGCTCTTGAAAAAGAAGGTTTTACATTAAAAGAAGCAGTATGTTTTGGAGATGGCTTCAATGATGTTCAGATGCTATCGGCAGCAGGAAAAGGTTTAATTATGGGAAATGCTCCGGCTTTATTAAAAGAAACTTTGTCCGATTTGGAAGTTATAAAAACCAATGGAGAAGATGGCGTCGCAAAATATATCGCCTCAAAAATACTTGATAAAGAATTGACGTCAAACTAATTTGTTCAATACAAACTCTAAATCCCTGAAATACTAATTCAGGGATTTTTTTATTTCAAATTTTAAAATGCAATTTAATCACATTTCTAATTTATCTGCTCTATTTGATGGTGTACTCTGTGAAATAATTTTAAATTTGCATTTATAAAAAACAACACAACAAAGGAAAATGAGCAATACAATCACAACCACAAATTTTAATTTCCCGAACCAGAAGTCAGTTTACCGAGGAAAAGTTAGAGAAGTTTATAATATTAATGATGAGCTTTTAGTAATGGTCGCTACAGACAGACTTTCTGCATTTGATGTGGTTTTGCCAAAAGGAATTCCTTACAAAGGACAAATCCTTAATCAGATTGCTACCAGATTTATGGAATTGACTGAAGATATTGTTCCAAACTGGCTGATTGCAACTCCTGATCCTAACGTTGCTGTTGGGCATTTGTGCGAACCTTTTAAAGTCGAAATGGTAATTCGCGGTTATCTTTCAGGACACGCTGCAAGAGAATATGCTGCAGGAAGAAGACAAATCTGTGGGGTAACTATGGCAGAAGGTTTAAAAGAAAATGATAAATTTCCTGAACCAATCATAACACCGACTACAAAGGCTGACAATGGCTCTCACGATGAGGATATTTCCCGTGAAGACATTTTATCAAAAGGAATTGTTTCAGAAGAAGATTATATTGTTTTAGAGAAATTTACCCGTGATTTATTTCAAAGAGGAACTGAAATTGCTGCAGAGCGCGGTTTGATTTTAGTGGATACCAAATATGAATTCGGAAAAACAAAAGAAGGCGTTATTGTTTTGATTGACGAAATCCATACCCCTGATTCTTCGCGTTATTTTTATGCAGATGGTTATCAGGAAAGACAGAACAAAGGCGAAGAGCAAAAACAATTATCAAAAGAGTTCGTACGCCGCTGGTTAATCGAGAATGGGTTTCAGGGTCAGGAAGGACAACAGATTCCAGAGATGACAGATGCTTACATTGAATCTGTTTCTGAAAGATATATCGAATTATACGAGAATATTTTAGGAGAAAAATTCGTTAAGGCTGATATTGACAATATTGACCAACGTATTGATAAAAACGTATCAGAATATCTTGCTTCTAAAGAGTAATTTTAGGGTTTAAATTAACCATTTAAACCATGAATATATTCACAAATAAAAAAAATGCCTTGCTAATTGTTTTAATGACAGCAGGGCATTTTCTTTTTGCACAAATTGATAAAAAGGCAACAAAAGAAACCGAGAATTTATACAACAATCTAAAACTGATTTCAAAAGAGCATATTTTATTTGGTCATCAGCATGCAATGGAATATGGACATGGATGGTCAAATGAATCTGACAGATCGGATGTAAAATCTGTAACCGGTTCACATCCTGCAGTTGTAGGAATCGATTTCAGCGATTTTTCAGGACAATCAAAAGAGAATATTGAAAAAGAAAAAGAAAGACTGAAAAAAAATGTAATTGATACTTATGAACGCGGTGGCATTACTACTGTTTCCTGGCATTTCAAAAATCCGGCATCAGAAGGAGGCTTTTATTGGAAAGACGGAATCTCGACTGCTTCAATGGCTTTAATTAAACCAGACGGTTCTCATCACCAACAATACAAAGAAATTTTAAAAACAATAGCTGATTTTGCCCATTCTGTAAAAGCAAAAGACGGCAAGTTAGCTCCCATGATTTTCAGACCTTACCATGAGTTTGACGGAGACTGGTTCTGGTGGGGTAAAAAATATACTTCCCGTGAAGATTTTATAGCTGTCTGGCAATTTACAGTTACTTATTTGAGAGATACTTTGGGAGTTCATAATTTTATTTATGCTTTTTCACCAGATAACCGTTTTAATTCTGAAGAAGAATATTTAGAGCGATATCCCGGAGATGATTATGTCGATCTCTTTGGAATGGATGATTATGGTGATTTTGGACGTGACGGAAAATATGATCCCGAAGCTGCGAAAAAGAAATTGAAAATAATTTCAGATATCGCAATTAAAAAGAAAAAATTAGCTGCTTTTACTGAGACAGGTTTAGAATCAATTCCGAATGCAACATGGTGGACTGAAATTTTATTAAAAACATTACAATCAGAAAAGTTAGAACTCGCTTATGTTTTGGTTTGGCGTAATGATATTAAGAGCCCCACACATTATTATGCTCCTTTTCCCGGTCAGGTAAGTGTGCCAGATTTTATAAAGTTCTACGAAAACAGCTATATTTTGTTTGAAAAGGATTTGAAAAATATTTATCAAAATAAATTCAGACTTAGATAATTAATGCAGGCTTACTACACGGCATATTTTCCAATTGCTTTTTTCCTTTTTCCAAAAAATCATAAACCTTCCTGTTTTTGATTCTGTATTTGCCGCTTCAGCATTATTATGAAATTTATGCAAACCAATTTCTATAGCTCCATAATTCTTTATTGGATAGACTTCGATGCTTCCTTTTACTAATTCACGGGTAACTTTACCACAGATGTTATTTTTAGTGCCTTCTATAATATCTTTTTTAGAAGTCATTAATCCTCCCTTATCATGATAGAATTCAATATCCTCAGAATAAAAATCACCATATTTCTCCAGATTTTTATCGCATGAATTATAAAGATCAAAGAATATACTATCTAAGCTTACAATTGTTTTATACAGTTGTGGATCTGGTACATAATTTTTTGTAATAGGATATTTATACATACTTGAAGTGCTGCAGCTTAATGTAAAAGACATAAGCAGAATTACGATTGGTATAAATATTTGAATTTTCATAGCATATTACAAAGTTATAATGTTAATTTTTATGCTTTTATATGTTTGTAAACTTAATGAATACCTTCTGGATTGTTGATATATTTTAACAATTACTGCTGATTTTGTATAATTTCCCTAAATCCTGTAACAAAATTGAAATTAAGGCGTCTATAACAGTAATGAATTTAACAGGACTAGTTAATCTAATAAAATGTTAATAATTAGTTAAAACATAGTACCTTGCAATACATAATACAAAAAATAGAATATCTTTACATCAGAATTAAAAATCATCATTAATCAATCAACAAACAACAATCGTTATGAAAAAATCAATCGTTTACTTAGGAGTAGCTTTAGTAGCTTTTACAAATGTTTCTTTAGCTTCAGATTTCAAGTCTTTAAATGAAGACAAAAAAGTTATAATTACACCTTATGATGCATCGCCACTAAATGTGGCAATTTTAAAAGGAGATCTTCAAATCGTTTTAAAATTTATTGAATACGGGGCTGACGTGAATGAAATAAGCGAAGAAATGACTCCTTTAATGACCGCTGCCCGTTACAACAAAGTTGAAATCATTAAAATTCTATTAGCACAGGGAGCAAAGCCTGGTATTAAAAACGAAAAAGGATTCACTGCTTTTAAATATGCACAATTATCTAATGCAGCAGAAGCAGCTGCGATTTTGAAAGATTTGAAATAAAATCCCTGAAAATTTTTAAGAGTTTGAGTTAGTAATTGAAACGACCTTCCTGAGCAGAAGGTCGTTTTTATTTTTGTGTCTTTTAGCCCCGATGGGACTGGCATCCTTTTATGGCGGGGTTCGCCATAAAAGATAGAAGGGACAGCGGGAATAGCTCCTGAAAATTAATATTCTCTCTTTAATACTTTCCTTATAATACAAAAGCACCAGTATAAAAATAATGATGCTTTTCTCCTCAAATTAAAATAACCAACTATTACTATTATTCGATTGGAGCATGTTTTTTACGATTGAAGATCCAGAACAAAATTGGAAAAACCAATAAAGTTAAAACTGTTGCCGTAATTAACCCTCCAATGATTACAATGGCCAATGGTTTTTGAGACTCTGAACCAATTCCGGTTGAAATTGCTGCCGGCAACAAACCAATTGAAGCCATTAAAGCTGTCATTACTACTGCTCTGGTTCTGGCTTTTACTCCCATGAAAATAGATTCTTCGAGCGAAAACTTAGCCTTGAGGTTATGGTGGAATTCGGATATCAGGATAACTCCGTTTTGAATACAGATTCCGAGTAAGGCTATAAAGCCAACTCCTGCAGAGATTCCGAAATTCATTCCGGTTAAATGTAACGCTATGATTCCGCCAATTACAGCAAAAGGAACATTCGCTAAAACAAGCAGTGAATCTTTAATATTTCCGAATAAAATAAATAGCAGTACAAAAATCCCAATTAAACTGATAGGTACAACCTGAGCCAGACGAGCACTGGCACGAACCTGATTTTCAAATTCGCCTGTCCAGCCTGTGGTATAGCCTGCAGGCATTTTTACCTGAGCTACTTTTTCCTGTGCTTCTGCAATGGTACTTCCCAAATCACGGTCACGGACAGAAAATTTAACCCCAATAAATCGTTTGGTGTTATCTCTGTAAATAAAAGCCGGACCTGTAACCGTTTTAATATCACAAATTTCTTTCAGCGGAATTTTAGCACCGCTAATTGTTGGCACTTTTAGTTCTGCCAAATCTTCTTCGTCTTTACGGTATTCTTTAGAGAAACGAACCCTAACATCAAATTTCTTTTCGTCTTCGTATTTTTGAGTAGCAGTTTTTCCTCCAAAAGCCAGTTCTAAAACAGCCTGTGCATCGCTTAAAGTCACACCGTAAGCAGCCATTTTTTCTCTGTCCAGAATTACACTGATTTCAGGCTGACCAACGTTTCTCAGGATTCCAACATCTTTTATACCCGGAATGTTTTTAATTTTTTCAAGAACCTGATTCGATAATTCATCCAGTTTATCCAGATCATCTCCATAAATTTTTACCGCATTTGAAGCTTTAAAACCGGCTACTGATTCGGCTACGTTGTCGATAACCGGCTGTGAATAGTTATAGGTAATTCCCTGATGAACTTTAAGTTTCTGATCCATTTCGTTAATCAGTTCATCCATATTGATTTTACGCGTCCATTCAGATTTCGGTTTTAAATCTACCTGAAGCTGAATGAATCCAAAACCGTTCGGGTCTGTACCGTCGTTGCTTCGACCGGTTTGCGAAAGCACTTTTTTCACTTCCGGAAAAGTTTCCAGGTCTTTTCTGATCAGTGCTGCTGTCTGCACACTCTCAGGAAGCGACGTACTCATTGGCAACTCTGCTGTTACCCATAAAGCGCCTTCATTTAACTGAGGTAAAAATTCGGTTCCTAAAAAAGAAGCCGAAAAGAAGGTTGCTGCAATAATACCGATCGAAATCACTAGTGATTTTATTTTATGTTTGAATGTCCAGGCGAACCCCTTTCCTACTATCCGGTCCCAAAAATTCACAAAAGGATTGTTTTTTTCTTTTACATTTTTATTCAAAAGAATGTGTGATAAAACCGGTACCAGTGTCAAAGTAAAAAGCAAAGCTCCCATCAACGCAAAACCTAAGGTAAAGGCTAAAGGTGAAAACATTTTCCCTTCGACTTTCTGAAAAGCAAAAATTGGCAATAAGGCTGTAATAATGATTAATTTAGAAAAGAAGATGGCTTTACCCATTTCGGTTCCCGTTTTCTTAATCAGGCTTCCTTTAGCAATTTTATTATAGGCTGTCATTCCTAACTGATGCGCACGATGGTCCAAAACCACAAACAATCCTTCGACCATTACGACCGCACCGTCAATAATAATTCCAAAATCAACTGCTCCCAGACTTAGCAGATTTGCACTCATTCCCATCATTTTCAGACATAAAAAAGCAAACAATAAGGAAAGCGGAATCACGATAGAAACTGTAAAAGTAGTCCTCCAGTCGGCCATGAACAGAAACACAACACAGGTTACGAGAATGATTCCTTCGAATAAATTGTGCATTACTGTTTCTGTCGTGAAATTCATCAGATTATCACGATCATAAAAAGTTTCTATTTTAATATCTTTCGGCAGTACATTTTCATTTAAATCTTTGATCTTATCTTTGATTAAAGCTAACGTTTCCTTTGCATTTTCACCTTTTCGCATTACTACAATCCCTTCAACTGCATCATCATTATTGCCAATACCCGTCTGTCCGACTCTTGGCATGGAGCTTTCGTAAACAGAAGCTACGTTTTTAACCAAAATTGGATTTCCACCGGCCTGATCGACGATGATGTTTTCAATATCCTTTCGGGATTTTAAAAGACCAACCCCACGAACCACAAATGCCTGTCCGTTTTTTTCGATGATATCTCCGCCAACATTTACGTTTCCGGCATCAACTGCATTATATACCTGAAGCGGTGTAATATTGTATTTTGCTAATTTAACGGGATCAACACCAACTTCGTACGTTTTAGTCTGACCTCCAAAAACATTCAAATCGGCCACACCGGGAACAGAACGAAGCTGTTTGTCAATCACCCAGTTTTGATACGTTAATAATTCACGGCTGTCTCTGCTGTTGCTCTTTACAATATATCGGAATATTTCTCCCGTTGGGCCGTAAGGTGGCTGTACATCCGGTTCGACATCATCTGGAAGCGTAACATTTTTCAATAAATTATTCACCTGAAAACGTGCGAATGTATCATCTACTCCGTCATCAAAAATGATTTTGATAACCGATAATCCAAACATGGTAATACTTCTCACACTCGTTTTTTTCTGAACCGAGTTCATGGAAATTTCGATAGGAGAAGTCACAAAACGTTCAACTTCTTCAGCACTTTTTCCGTTCCATTGCGTAATGATGATAATCTGGGTATTTGTTACATCCGGAAAAGCGTCAATTGGCATATTTTTGAAGGAAATAAATCCTGCAACGGCCAATAATCCCACCCAAAAAAAGGTGAATGCTTTATTCTTGAGCGAAAAAGCAATAATATTTCGTATGAATTTGTTCATGTCTTATTCGTTTAAAGCACGGTAAATAAATAACTGATTGTTGGTAATGACTTTTTCGTTTTCTTTTAAACCGCCTGAGATATAAGTAGTTTTTCCAACCACTCTATACACTTCAACTTGTCTGGTTTCGATGTTGTTTCGGTCTTTGAAAATCATGACGAAATTTTTACTTTTATCGAAAACAATAGCGTCACTTGGAATTGCAATCATCGATTTATCTTCTTTAAAAGACAATTTGATGTTGGCATTCATATCCGGTTTCAGTAAAAAGCCCGGGTTTTGCAGTTTAACTCTCGCCTGCATTGCTTTGGTTTCCGGATCAATTACGTTGAAAATTTTATCTACTTTCCCTTTAAAAACTTTATCAGGATAACTTAAAGTCGTAACGTCTGCATCTATTCCTAATTTTACTTTATTGATGTCGATTTCGTTAATGTTCGCCATTGCCCAGACTTCGCTTATTTCGGCAATGTCAAAAATATTTTCTGAGCGGTCGCTTCGCAAAAGCATATCCTGATTGATACTTTTTTGAATGACAAAACCACTTATTGGAGCCGTTACTTCGTAAATAGAACCTGCCTTGATATTGTAGATTTTATACGTTTCCTGAACTTTGCTTAATTGCGACTGTGCTTTATTTACTTCAGATTTTGCCTGAAGCACATCGCTTTCAGAATTTAATTTTCCGTCAAATAATTCCTGTGCCACTTTCAGATTATTTTTGGCAACGAGCAAATCACTTTTGGCGTCAAGGGATTGCTTTTCGAAATCGGCAATATCAGTACTTTTAATAGTTGCCAGAACTTGTCCTTTTTTTACATAATCGCCAAGCTCAACATTTACTTTAATAACATTTCCGCCTACAAGCGGATAAACATCAATCATTTTATTGTTGTCGGCTGTAATTTTTCCGTAAAAACTTAATTCGTTTGTTACTGGCTGTGTCTGTGCAACTGCCGTTGTTGTCGTTTTCAGCATGTTATCGCTCAAAGCAAAAGAGGTATTAATCTGCGGATTTTCAACTTCTTTTTTACAGCCTGCGATGGATAAACTCACAATTGCAATTCCGATAATTAGTTTATGTTTCATTTTATTTAGTTTTAAAATAAGTCTTTATTGATTGTATTGTTTAGTTCTTCGGCAGACAGCGCCAGTTTTTTCTTTAACTCGTTTACCTGAATGTTCGCCTGATTGTAGCTTTCCATAAAATCCGTAAATTCTAATAAGCTGATATTTCGTTTCTGGAAATTGGTTACGATACCGTTGTAAACAGCTTCAAAATCAGAGTTTACTGTTGGTTTTATCAATACATAATTTTTACGGGATTCGTCCCATTTATTCCATGCTGATGTAATTTCAGTCTGTAGCTGCAGTTCAAAATTTTGTTTTTCAATTTTTGATTGCTCCAGAATGGTTTTTGCGTACTTGATATTTCCTTTATTTTGATTCCAAAGCGGCAATGGAATTCCGACAGTCAAATTAGCTTCATTATTAAAAGCCCCACTTCGCTGATCGTATTTGGCTCCTAAAGTGATATCCGGAACCGAAAGCGATTTTTGCCATTTTACATTCAGTTCGTTGGCATCTATTTCTTTTTGTTTTGCCAGATAATCAGGTCGATTGGCAATAGCTTCATTTTCAAAAGATTTTAAGTTGAAATCAATCGTTTTTAAATATTTGCTGAATTCGTCTTTTGAAACATTCGGAACAATTTCTTCAGTAGAATTTAGAAGCAATTTCAGATTCGCCTGTTCTTCTATATTATTATTCACGACTTCCATTCGCTCATTTTTAAAATTCAGATAAAGCGACTGCAGACGCACAACATCCCTTAAAGGAATATTGCCTTTTTGCGCCTGAACTGAGTACGAATTGATTAAATCTTCAATGTGAGCTAATTGTTTGTCTGTGGTTTCCAGACTTTTTGAATTGTAATAAACCGTATAAAAACTTTTACGCAATTGCAGTTTCAGGGTTCTGAGCAAATCATTGAACTCCAGTTCTGCCAGCTGTTCATTAGTTTTTGCTAATTTTATTTCGTTGCGTTTTTTCCCGCCCAGATAAATCAGCTGCTCGATACCAAATACTTTCTGTCCCTGTTTCCCGATATCAAAATATTTATCACGATCCGGATTGTAGGCGTTCAGTTCTGCAGAAATTACTGGGTTGTCCCAGATACGTGCCTGAATCGTAAGTGCTTTTGAGGCATCGACATTGTAATGTGAGGCCAGCAGGAAGAGGTTGTTTTTTAGAAACTGACTTTCACAATCTTCTAAAGTGACTGTTTTTTGAGCCAAAACCATCTGATTCATGGCCATAAGCAGGAATAATGCAAATAACTTTTTCATCGTATCATTTTTATTTGATACAAATATGCTATTGCAGGACTTTAAGACACCTTAAGAAAGACCTTAAAAAGTGCTTAAAAAAATTAAGAATACTTATTTAATGAAAAATTAATTCAAATAAATTAGTCTTTTCTACAGGTACGCTATACCTGATTTTTGCATTATGAAGTATTAAAATGCGGTTTACAATACGCAGCCCAAGTCCGAAACCATAAGTACCTTTTGAATTTTCGCCACGCATGAAAGGCTGGAAAAGATTTTTTTGTTCGTTTTCGCTCAGCGTTTTTCCGGTATTTAAAACTGAAATGACCAAATGATCTTCCTGAGTATTAATTTTTACTTTTGCCTGTTTGTTATCAGAGTACACACAGGCATTTTTTAGGACATTACTCACAGCAATTTCCAAAAGGTTTTTATTCCCTTTGATTTCTAAAGCCGTATCGAGATTATCACTTTCTTTTATTTCAAAAAGAATAACAAAATCAGGGAAGGTTTTATTCAAATTTTCAATAGCCGAAAACAGAATTTCATCCATTCGTTGTATTTCATCATTGGCAGAAGTTTTTGTATCAATTTTAGACAACACTAGTAAAGAATGGATCAGTTCCGATAAATGATTGACATCTGATAAAATAGTGTTTAAAAAAGTTTTTCCTTTACTGGATGTTTCCGGATCCGCAATTGTGTTTTCAATTTGTGATGTTATTCTCGATAAAGGAGTTCTGAGTTCATGTGAGGCGTGAGCGGTAAATTCTTTTTGTTTTTGATACGAAACTTCAATTCGGTCCATCATAAAATTGAACTCATTTGCAATCAGGTCAATTTCGTTTTTATTGCTTTTAGATTCTACGCGGGTATCCAGATTATTCTCGTTTATATTTTTTATTTTTTGATGAAAAATACTTAACGGATTCATGGCTTTTTTTACCATTAAAGAAGTTAAAACCCAGCAAATACAAGTAAAGAAAATGTAGGATATAATTAAAGTATATCTTAAAAATAGTAATTTTCGTTTGCCATAATCGTCGGTAGCTGAGATTAAGGCATAAAAATCCCTGTCTTTGGTATCATAAAAAACACCATAAACTTCGTAATCGCCCTGTTGTTTAAAAAACGTTTTATGTTTTTTCAGGTATTTTAAATCGTCGACAGACCAGTTAATTTTGGCATCATCAATACTACTGTAAATGAGTTTAAAATGTGAGTCGAAAACCAGCGTTTTTTCATCGTACAATTTATTGATTGAATTCTGGTCAATCATTTTTAAAAGCTGATCGTCAACCTCTTTTACATTTACGAGAAGTTTGATGTTCGAAAGTGCTTTTATTTCTAACCGATCACGAAATTCTTCTTTTCTGAAATTAGAATACAAAACAAAAATCACAGTCGAAGCCAGTCCAAAAAGGATTGTAAAGAGCAGACTTACTAATAGTGATATCCTGTTTTTTAATGTCATTCCTGATCGCTTAGATAATATCCATAACCTATTTTGGTTCGGATTAGTTTGGTTTCGTAGTCCTTGTCAATTTTTTTTCGAAGAAAATTAATGTAAACTTCAATGGTATTCTGATTAGTTTCGATATGATAATCCCACAATTTTTCGGCTATAAATTGTTTTGAAAGTACTTTTCCTTTGGCTTGGGCTAAAATCAGAATCAGTTTAAATTCTTTAGGGGTGAGCTTAATTTCTTCGCCTGCGCGGAATACTTTCATTTCAGATTCTGAAATTTCCAGATCCTGAATCACAATCTTATTTTCAGCCTGCTGAGGAATTTCTTTTCGCCTTAAGAGAGAAGAAATCCTTGCATACAATTCTTCAAAATGGAAAGGTTTTACCAGATAATCATCGGCACCACTGTCAAAAGAAGCTAGTTTGTCTTCGATTTCGCTGAAAGCAGTCAACATGATAATAGGCGTTTTTTTATCGGCTTCCCTAATTTTTTTACAAACTTCGATTCCGTTTATACCGGGAACATTAATATCGAGAATTATCAAATCATAATCATACGGCAAATATTTCCTTAACAGCAATGCACCATCATAATAGGGAACACACTCGAATTCTTTTGAAGCAAAGAATACAGCTATTTCTTTAGATAAAGTAAAATCGTCTTCGAGCAGTAAAATTTTCATGCTTTTTTTTATTAGTTAATTCGGTTATATTCCGATAACCGAATTAACATTTTAAATGATTTCTTATTTAAAATAAGAAAAAGTTTCATTGTTTTCGATTTTCAATAATGATTCATAAATCAACTGAATCACATTTTCAACATCTTCTTTGTGAACCATTTCTACAGTCGTATGCATATAACGCAATGGCAGGGAAATCAATGCTGAAGCCACGCCTCCATTGCTATAAGCAAATGCATCTGTATCCGTTCCTGTAGCTCTGGAAGTCGCGTGACGCTGAAAAGGGATGTTTTTCTCCTCGGCTGTATCTACAATTAAGTCTCTTAGATTATTTTGTATTGCCGGAGCATATCCAATAACCGGTCCTTTGCCTATTTTTAGATCACCCTCGACTTTTTTATCAATCATTGGAGTAGTTGTATCATGGCAAACATCGGTCACAATAGCAACATTGGGTTTGATTCGCTGCGAAATCATTTCTGCTCCCCGAAGACCAATCTCTTCCTGAACAGAATTCACAATGTATAAACCAAACGGAAGGGTTTTATTATTCTCTTTTAGCAAACGGGCCACTTCTGCAATCATAAAGCCGCCCATTCTGTTGTCAATAGCACGGCATACAAATTTATTTTCGTTTAAGATCATAAATTCATCCGGATACGTAATTACGCAGCCCACATGAACCCCCAATTCTAAAACCTCCTCTTTGGTTTCGCAACCCAGATCAATAAAAATATTGCTTAATTTCGGGATCTCTTCTTTGTCGCGCAAACGGGTATGAATGGCTGGCCACCCGAAAATTCCCTTTACAATTCCTTTTTTTGTATGGATGTTTACTCTTTTTGAAGGTGCAATCTGGTGATCAGAACCTCCGTTTCTAATTACATATATTAAACCATCATCTGTGATATAATTTACATACCACGAAATTTCATCGGCATGACCTTCGATCACAACTTTGAAAGGTGCATCCGGATTGATAACTCCTACTGCAGTACCGTACGTATCCGTAATAAAAGTATCTACATAAGGCTCCAGATAATTCATCCAGATTTTTTGTCCTTCGCTTTCGTAACCTGTCGGCGAAGCGTTATTTAGGTAGCTTTCTAAAAAAGCAATTGACGTATCATTCAGTATAGATTTTGTACTCATAAAAATATTTTTTTGCTAATTTAAAAATTTGGTACTACAGTTGTGTATATAATGTATAATTTTACACTTAAATATATATTCGATGAGATTTACAACCTGTATTTTATGTTTTCTTTTAATTTCTTTTACTGCTAAAGCACAGATTACGCCAAAAGAAAGTGAAATGGGCTACACGCTTACTGAAAATGATTCAATTCTGAATGATACAATTGAATTAGCGGAAATTGTTATTTCAAAAGGTGAACTGAATCCTGAAGCTAAAAAACAGTTTCTGATTCTTCAGAACAGGGTTTACAAAGTTTATCCTTATGCAAAACTGGCGGCAGACCGATTAACGGCTTTAAACAACGGAATGGCGCGTTTGAAAACCAGCCGGGAAAAGAAAAAATATTTCAAAATAGTTGAAGATTATCTTAATAATGAGTTCGAAGCAAGATTAAAAAAACTTTCCCGAAAACAAGGACAAATTTTAGTAAAACTTATCCATCGACAGACCGGAATAACAACATACGAATTAGTAAAAACTTTAAAAAGCGGTTTCAAGGCATTTGTGTCAAATGCTACTGCGAATATGTTTGACATTAGTTTAAAACGGGAATACAAACCTTTTGAAGTCAACGAAGATTATCTGATAGAAACCATTCTCGTCCGGGCATTTGAATCCGGCAGGTTATCTTACCAAAAACCAGCTGATGCAATTGATTATAGTAAACTTGAAACATTTTGGGAACAAAAAGCTGCAGAGCTTAATAAGAAATAAGTGCTAAAAAAATGTAAAACCCCGACAGGATATAGTTCAGTCGGGGTTTGTTTTTATCTTCTCGCATTAAAATAACTTTCCAAATTTTCACATCCAGATAAATCTGAAGCAAATTCCGGAAATTGTTTAGTAACTCTTGACGAATTTGTATATTCTTCTTTTTCTGCAAAATCAATCATCCGTAAACACAACGCTTTAAATTTATCTGTTTTTGCATTTTGAAATGCAAGCTTGTAATTTGCTACAGCTTTCAATTTATTTCTATATTCAATTTCATCTATATAAGATTCCTTTCCATGGTAAATATCATAACCGCTGCTGAAATAACGACGCATCATCCAGGAATTACCATAATCTGACATATTGTAATAACAATTTGCAATAAGAAAATAATAATAATCCCGATCTTTGGTTTTTGGGTTATTGGCTAAATTAGTGTATTTGATAAGCCGCTCAGTCACTGAAAGTTTCGTAACAATATATTTTTCTTTATGTTCAATAAAGTCTTTTGTATGTTTAAAATCATAAAATGGATTTTGATTAAAAACGTAATTTTCATCATATTCTCCTCTTTCCCACGCATTGTAATTATCATCCCAATATTTTTTGTCTAAACTTCTAAAGGTTTTTAAAGCATTACTTAATTGATTTTCTCTAATGTACTTTGTCCCTAACAAATCTTTTAAGTAATCCTTGTCTTTAGATATTTTTGTATAAATGTTTTTTTGAAATTCAGACCAATTTTCATTCTCTACTCTATTTATGATTTTTTGTAAATCTTTAGCAGCATAAACAAAATCTACATAATCAAAGTAACGATAAAATTCTGCCAGATTTCCGGATGTTTTAATGCGATTGTCCCTCCACTCTACATCATCTGAATTATAGCCCTCATTTGTAGTTCCTTCAATTAAGGACATTAAAGCTAATCCGTCTACAATATTTCCTTTAAATTCTAATTCTCTTCCCAATGCGAAAATAAAACGCTCGTCATCTTTGTATTTCAAAATAACAGATTCGATTTCCGGCTTTATAACTGCTTTTCCATTTTCCTGATCGGCAGTAATACAAAGTGCTTTTATTTTTTCTATTTCTTCAATAACCTTTTCTGATGGATACTGCTTTTTAAACAAAGTGATATTTTGTAAACAGTCATTATAATGTCTGGTAATAAACTCCAGATTAATTTGAACAGCTTTCCAAACGACAGGATCGTGTATTTTATTGATTTCAATAGATTTTATAAAATCAAGTATTTCCTGCGCATAAAGCCGATCAACCTCAGATTGGTTTCTTAATGTCTCTGTTGTAATTTTATTTTTATCATTACTCCAGAAATTTTCGAAATCTGTTGATGGTGTGTAATTAGAATAATAAGGTGTATAAACCCAATCTTCAATTTTATTCAGTTCACGCAAAAGTAAAAAACCTAAAATTTCTGACTTTGGATTATTTTTATAAATTTCTTTAAGATAGTGTATGTTTTTATCTTTCTTCTGCATAGAAGCGTATGCGTAAACATTTGCAATTTCTTCTTTAGTTTTGGATAGTTTTAAAGCTTCGTCTATCTTAAATTTTTCATGAAAAAAATAATAACTGGCATATTTTTTTTCTGGGCAATTAGCCATTAAATTGGCTACATCGACCATATAAGCCTGATTTTCCTGAGTAAAAGTGTAAAAAAATAAACTCCAATAATAGAGATAGTCTTTTTTTCCTTCTTTAAAATTAGATTTAAAAACGTCTTTAATCATATTTATATCGCCTGAATAATATGCAAGACGGATGGTTAAAAAAGCATATTTTCTTTTAAAATATTGATTTTTTTCACTGTTTGTAATCTTAATTATTTTAGCTAATAATTGACTTCTTCTTTGATTGTTTTCATTTTCATTTCTTTCCCAGACATCATCTGAATCATTAGTGAGCTCGCAGCTTTTTGCTATTTTTAGATACCTGATCGCTTCTGTTTTATTATTGACATACAAATACTTAATAAATTCATTATCACTTTGTGAATGAACATCTGTATAAGTCAAATTAAAATTAAAATCTTCTATATCTTCTATTGAAACCTTTCTATTCGTAAAATTGTACCAATCCAAAATATTGGCATCTATCAATTTGTAACTATTTGGGTCTCTGTCATAGTCAAATCCCCATAGATCGGCGTTATAATAAAAAGCTTTATATGACGCATATTTAAAATATTCCGGTTTACAGATCGAATATCTTACATCTTCGCCGTTCGGAGAATAACCACAAGCCAGAGTTCTGCTAAAACTACTTACTAAAAGAACTGTAAAAACTAGAAACTTCTTCATGGCTGTATTTTTTAAAAGTACTGTCGTCTAAATGGAATAATGAAATTGTTGTAGTATTATCGAATTCGACATTTTGCTTTATAATTGAAATAGCTTCTGTAATCGTTTTTGCATCTACTTCTTCGCATTTCAGCTGGTCTCCTTTTTTTAAATACGTTTCATATTCATAAGTATAATCTTTGGTTACTTCATACCACATTGGTTTCGTTTGCTTGGCAAATTCACTTATATCAGCCGAATTAAAATTTACCAGTCCGGCAAAACGATTATTATGATACCAAAGTGTCCAGTAAAAAACAGGCAGTGCCACATCTAAATGTACCGGATAACTTCTTTTTTTATTTAGATAAGATTTTAATTCTTCGATATCTAAAATGGAGTTTTTTTCTTTTTTTGATAAGGGTTTAATTAAATTATAACACATCAAAGTTGCTTTATCTACCGGAGGAACTCCCATAATATCGGGATATTTATACGGATAAAGACGCAGCGTACAACTAATTTCTTTTTTTGACAATTCCTTAATTTTCTTTAACAGATAAAAGTATTTGTCTTTTGTAGATTTTGTCCAATCACAGTCAATCTGAATTTCTGTATAATCAAATATTATTTTCTCGTCACTTTTGTCATAATCATTATTTTCCTTATGATATTTATCTATCAAAAAGGTTATGTTATCTGCTAATTTATCTAATGATTTTTCATTATTATATTGAAAGATTTCATTTTTAATAAAAACAACCGGAACAACATTTACGGAATCCAAATCGCGAAAAGTATACAGGGACGGGCTATTTTTTTGATATGGAAAATTCCCCATCGATTCATTATAATCCACCTCAAAAAGTTTATAGTAGATTTTTTTAACCTCTAATTTATTTAATTGTTTTGCCGATTCAGCATCAAAATAAGAACCGCTTTTCCAATAATAGAAAGCTCTTTCAACATTTACAACCTGATTTTCTTTTTTAGAACATCCACAAAAAAGAGAAAAAACAAACACCAGCAAAACGATTTTTTTCATTGCAAAATACAGTTAATTTTTAGAGACAAAACCGTATTAAAATTATATCATTTTAAAATACAAAATCATAAAAGTCGAATATATTTTTTGAATAAAAACTAGTCATTTAAGTCCAAAATAAAACCCGACAAATTTTAAAATCTATCGGGTTTAGTATTATAAACTAAGTTTAATTTCCTACTTCAAACCAGCCAGACTCTGCTCAATTGTTGCAATCTTAGCCAAAGCATCGGCTTGTTTTTGTTTTTCTAAATTAAGGACTTTCTCCGGAGCTCCGTTTACGAATTTCTCGTTTGAAAGTTTTGCTTCTACAGATTTCAGGAATCCTTTGGTATAAGTCAACTCTTCTGTCAGTTTTTTGATTTCAGCTTCAACGTCGATATTTCCTGTAATCGGAATGAAATATTCATTTGATTTTACACGGAAAGACAAGGCACCATCTACTTTTTCAGAAACATATTCGAAAGCCGAAACGTTTCCTAATTTCGTTATAATTGAATCGAAATAAGTTGAAACATTCTCGCTGTTGATTCCTTTTAATTCTATTGCATCTTTAAACGGAATATTTTTGTCTTTACGAATCGTTCTGATTCCGGAAATTACTTCTATTGAATTTTCAAAGTCAGCAATTAATTTTGCATCAAATGGTTTTACTTCCGGCCAGGTTGAAACAATTAAAGCTTCTTCCGGAGTTCTTTCAGCAATTAACTGCCAAATTTCCTCTGTCAGGAAAGGCATAAATGGGTGAAGCAACTTCAAGTTATTTTCCAACATTTCGATCGCTTTCGCAAAAGTTACGCTGTCAATTGGCTGTTGATACGCTGGCTTGATCATTTCAAGGAACCATGAACAGAAATCATCCCAAACCAATTTATAAATAGCCATTAATGAATCTGAAATTCTGTATTTGTCAAAATTATCTTCGATATCAACTAAAGCCTGCTGTAATTTAGCTTCGTACCATTCGATTGCCACTTTTGAAGATTCCGGCTGTAGAATAGTTTCTGAAACTTCCCATCCTTTAATCAATTTGAAGGCATTCCAAATTTTGTTTGAAAATGCTTTCCCCTGGCTGCATAATTCTTCATCAAACATAATGTCATTTCCTGCAGAAGCACTTAAAAGCAATCCTACACGAACACCGTCTGCGCCAAATTTATCAATCAAATCTAAAGGGTCTGGTGAATTACCTAATTGTTTAGACATTTTACGTCCTTGTTTATCACGAACTAAACCTGTTAAATATACATTTGTAAACGGCTTATCTCCTGCATATTCGTAACCGGCAATAATCATTCTCGCAACCCAGAAAAATAAAATATCCGGACCTGTTACCAAGTCGTTTGTTGGATAGTAATATTTAAAATCCGGACTTTCAGGATCCATGATTCCTCCAAAAACAGACATTGGCCATAACCATGATGAAAACCATGTATCTAAGGCGTCAACATCCTGTTTAAGGTTGTCAGTTGTTAGTTGTTGGTTGTTGGTTTTTTCTTTGGCTAATGCTAATGCATCTTGAATGTTTTCAGCAACTACGAAATCTTCTTTTCCATCTCCGTAATAATACGCCGGAATTTGTTGTCCCCACCATAATTGACGCGAAATATTCCAGTCACGAATATTGTTTAACCAGTGTGCATAAGTGTTTTCGAAACGTTTTGGATGTAATTTAATATCTCCCGTTTCTAAAACTGATTTTATAGCTGGTTTTACCAATTCTTCCATTTTCAGGAACCATTGATCTGATAATCTTGGTTCGATTACAGCTTTGGTTCTTTCAGAAGTTCCAACTTTATTTAAGTGGATTTCGGTTTTAGCCAAAGCTCCAATTTCTTCTAATTCTTTTGCAATTTCGGTACGAACTACAAAACGGTCTTTTCCCTGATAATGTAATCCGAAACTGTTTAAAGTAGCATCTTCATTAAAAATATCAACGATTTCAAGATTGTGTTTTTCACCCAATGTTTTGTCGTTCATATCGTGAGCAGGCGTTACTTTCAAACATCCTGTTCCGAATTCTACATCTACGTATTCGTCTTCGATAATCGGAATTACTCTGCCACAAATTGGAACGATGGCTTTTTTACCTTTTAAATGTGTAAAACGCTCATCATTCGGATTAATACAGATGGCAGTATCTCCAAAAATAGTTTCAGGGCGTGTTGTAGCAATAGTCAAAAAATCTTCTGAACCTTCGATTTTATATTTTAAGAAAAATAATTTCCCTTGTTGTTCTTCATAAATTACTTCTTCGTCAGATAAAGTTGTTTTCGCTTCCGGATCCCAGTTTACCATTCGGTAACCTCTGTAAATTAAGCCTTTGTTGTACAAATCAACAAAAGAACGAATTACAGAAGCCGACATATCCGGATCCATCGTGAATTTAGTACGTTCCCAATCGCATGAAGCGCCTAATTTCTTAAGTTGCTCCAGGATTGTTCCGCCGTATTTATCTGTCCATTCCCAAGCGTGTTTTAGGAATTCTTCTCGGGTTAAGTCGTTTTTATTGATCCCTTCAGCTTTTAATTTTGCTACTACTTTTGCTTCAGTAGCAATAGAAGCGTGGTCTGTTCCAGGAACCCAACAAGCGTTGAATCCTTTAAGACGTGCTCTACGAATTAAAACATCCTGAATTGTATTATTCAACATATGTCCCATGTGAAGTACTCCAGTGACGTTTGGCGGCGGTATTACAATGGTGTACGGTGTTCTATGATCTGGTTCGGAATGAAAATAGTTGTTTTTCATCCAGTAATCATACCATTTACTCTCAATCGTCTTAGCGTCAAATTGTGCTGGAATTGTCATTTACTTAGGTTGTTTAATCGTTGAATTTGTTTAATTGTTTAATCGATGTTTTACTTAGTCAAAATAGTACTTTTTTTAATTGTTTTTACTTTACTAATAGCATTACTCATGATTAATCAAAAAACGATTAAACGAAATAACGATTAAACAGTTAAACAAAAAAATTGGTTTAATTTTTGTACTTATAACTGACAGCAAAAGTAAATAATTAAGTACACTATAAAAAACGAATTAATAATTTGTGTATTAATTAAAAGAAAGTATATTTACTCCTATCTTAAAAACAATTTCAAAATGAAAAATGTTATTAAATTTATTGTAATCATACTGTTTAGCGTAGCGGGTTATTCTCAAAACGGTCCTAAAATTGAGTTTTCAGCTCCGGACAACACTATTGATTACGGAAAAATTTCAAAAGGCGATAATGCAGTTCGTTCGTTTGAATTTACCAATACCGGAAATGCACCCTTATTAATTATTGATGCTCAGTCTACATTGAGTTCAATTGTTGTTACAAAACCCGCTGGTGCAATTCAGCCGGGAAAAAAAGGAAAAATTGACGTAAAATATAACATGGCTACAGGACCAATCCGTAAAACGATTACTGTTGAAACCAATGCTGTAAATTATCCTGACGGAAGGGTTGCATTAAAAATTAAAGGTGAAGTTTTATAAAAATAATTTTAAAGAAAATAGTAAAGCCGTTTCATTTAGTTTGAAACGGCTTTTATTTTAGAAGTAAGTAAAATCATTTAACTTTTTACTTCCTAAACATTTTACTTACCAGCACAATCAATGCTGTCAAACTTATATTTTACACGTTCAAAGTCAATCGGTTTGTCTTTAACCAGATATGTTACGCCCATTGTAGTCTGCATGGTTCCGTTTCCTAAAATAAGCTGTTTGTCCTTTTTCAAGAATGCCATGGGATTTTTGAATGTTTTTTTATTCGCTCCTTCCGTAAAAGTATAATCTGCAAACAAAGTATCTCCATGAAATTCCCCTTTGATTTCGCCAATTCTTTCTGCCGCTCCCGAAACTTTCATTGACATGTTTCCGCTAATTTTCCCGTTTTTTAAAGTATTCAGGTTTAAATCAATAGTATCATCCTCATAAATTGCTTTATAACATTGGGTACTTACAACCTTTTCGCCTTCGGCTTTAGCTGCTTCAATTTCTTTCTGTTTTTCATCATTTTTACAACTTTGCAGTCCGGATAAAGACAAAATCAGACAGGATAAAACTAGCTTTTTCATAAATTGATATTTTTAATTTCATGGTTATCCTATAAAATTAATAAAAAAGAAGCCATGGAAAGGCTTCTTAGTTGAATTTATTATTCAAAAATCTACAAATTTTTAATGACAAATTCAGACCTTCTGTTCAACTCATGTTCTTCTTCTGAACAGGCATCATCTGTTTTACATTTTATAATTGGTACAGACTCTCCATAACCTTTGGCAGTTATCCTTTTAGCATCAATTCCTGATTGTATGATAAACTCTCTGGTAGAAGCTGCTCTTTTTTGTGATAAATCTTCGTTGAATTTAGCATTTCCTCTTGAATCGGTGTGTGATCCAATTTCGATAACCATTCCTGGATATTTCTTCATTAGCTCTACTACCCTTCCCAAAACTACTTTTGATTCTTTTCGGATATACCACATATTGTAATCAAAATAAATAGGATCTGTTTTAATAATAAGTCTGTCTTTATCCCTTACAACATCTTTTTCGTGTGCTAAAATCTGATTTACTTTTTCTTTTTTCTTTACTTCTTCTGCAGCAATTTTATCCGCTTTGGCTTTTTTTTCTGATTCTTTTAAGGCGATTACTGCCAGGGCTTCTTTTTTCTTATTTTCTTCTTCTAAGATAAGCTCCTGTTTTCGTTTATTTTCAGCAATCTGTTTTTCTTCCTGTTTAATGATTTCTAATGATTTTAAAGTCATTGAAGCATCGTTATTCGCATTTCTGGTTTTACCAGAAGCCAACGATTTTGAATTATTTGTATAATTTTCTTTAGAAGCCAAAACGGTATAAGAAGTTTCACAAGGCACGGTAAAACTAAATTTTCCGTCAGCAGTTGTTTTAACTAAATTCAGCTGTTTTTTATCGGCATCCTGAAGTTCTACAATTGCATTTTCTAAAGCTAATTTTGTGTCGGCGTCCGTAATTACTCCTGTAATAAACTGTTTACAATCTTCAACTACCAAATCCTTAATTTCTTTTAACTCATAAATATCATCACCACCTTTTCCTCCTGTTCTATTGGATGCAAAATAGCCTTCTTTTGTATCAGAATTAAAGTAAAATGAAAAATCATCCAAATTGGAATTTACAGGCAGTCCAACGTTTACAGGCTTTTCGTATTCTTTTCCTTTGATTTCAGAAACAAAAATATCAAGAGATCCGTATCCTAAATGTCCTTCAGATGAAAAATAAAGTTTATTGTCTTCTGATACAAAAGGGAATTGCTCTCTTTTGTCTGTATTGATAATTGGACCTAAATTTTTTGGTGTATCAAAAGCTCCCTGATTTATATTTACTGAAAAAATATCAAAAGAGCCGAATGTTCCCGGCATGTCTGAAGCAAAATACAATACTTTTTCGTCAGCACTTAAAGCGGGATGCTCAACAGAATAATTCTCACCATTAAAAGGCAGTGATACTATATTTGTCCACTTTCCGTTTACCTTTTCGGCTTTAAAAATCTGAAGGTTCGAAATTTTCTTCTCATTTTTTCTTTTACTGCCGTTTTTAGAATTATTACGTGTAAAATAAATTGTTTTGCCATCTTTTGTAAAAACAGCATTTGACTCATGCATTCCGGTTTTTAATTCATTCGAAAAATAATGTGTAATCTGATCTGGTGAATTTATATTTTTGATCGGTACAGCTACAAGATTCAAATAAGTTGCATTATCCCACTTGTATTTTTTATCAAATAATCCCGGTTTGAGTTTGACTCCTGCGAATACCAGAGTGTCATTGTATCTTACAGCTCCAAACTCAGAATTTGATGTATTTATAACTAAGTTTTTTATTTCAAAACGGTTTCCAATTGCAGCAACATTTTCTAAAGTTTTGATCTCTTTTTCAAAATTCGACAAATCTTCAGTATTGGCCGATTTCGAATAATATGTTTTTAAAGCTTCGGCTGCTTCTTCCAAATTCTCTGTAGCTTTGAGGGTTTGGGCATATTTGAAATAGTAATTTCGGTCTAAATCCTTATCGTAATTTTTAATCAAAAGCCTGTAATATCGTTGTGCTTTTATCAAATCGTTCGTATAATAATAAGAATCAGCAAGATTTTTAATAACCTCCTGAGAAGGTTTTTGTTCAGCTAATTTTTCATATAAAGTAATCGCTTCAGCGTAATATGTTCGGTCGAAAAAACGTTTGGCTCTTGCCAAATCCTGATCTTGTGCGTTTATAAACTGTATAGAAAATACGAATATAATAACGAGTAGTTTGTTCATCTTTTTCATTTTAAAAGAATCTTGGTGATTTATCATATCCTTTTCCTAATAAATCCAAATCAAACAGCAGCATAATCTCGTGAGTTCCGGAATTGAACTGTCCCAAATTTGAAACGGTATAATCATAAGCATATCCAATTCTCAGGGACGGTGTAACATTTATATTCATCAAAGCACTTACAGCATCATTTATTCTGTAAGCTGCACCCAGTTCAAATTTTTCATTATATAAAACGTTGGCCGTAATATCCACTGAAACAGGAGCTCCTGAAACAAATCTCGACATAAATGCAGGTTTTAATTTGAATGCATCATTAATCTGAAAAACATATCCTGCAGTTAAAAAAGTATGAATCTCTTCAGATCCGAAAGCATTTATTCCGGATTTTTCTTCAATATGTTTTGAACTCAGTAAATTAGGGACAGACAATCCAACATAATATTTATCTGTAAAATAATAGGCTCCTGCTCCAATATTAGGTTTTGTAACGTTTATATTTTCGGCGAAAGCCAAATCTGTAGCGGGATCAGTAAAACGAAATCCGTTAAAATTGGTTTGTAAAGAAGTGAACCCTGCTTTTAATCCTAAAGAAAGTTTGTTTTTCCCTTTTAATTGAAGTACATAAGCAAAATCAGCATAAAAATTATTTTCTTTTTTTGCACCATCCCCAATGTCGTCTGAAATTAATGAGGCGCCAATTTCAATCTTTTCACTTAAAGCGGTATGACCAAAAAAGGTAAATGTTTTTGGCGCACCCACTGCCCCAACCCATTGTGTTCTGTACAAACCTCCTAAATTTAGCATTGCAGCCGTACCTGTAGCATAAGCAGGATTTACAACACTCATATTATACATATAGTGTGTATATTCGGGATCTTGCTGTGCGGATGCTGATATGACATAAAAAAGGAAACTTATAAAAAGTATTATTTTTTTCATTTGAAATTTTATTAATGTAAATGAAGATTATCTATTTAAATAAAGACGGCCCTGCTGAGGCGGTTTATTATCTTTATTAAAATGGATAACATAAAAATAGACTCCATTGGGCGCTATCCCATCACCAAAACCGGCTCCCTCAGAATTTTTCCCATCCCAATCCGGTTTATTTTTATTTCCTTTATACACGACATTGCCATACCGATTATAAATTTCAAGGGTATAATTTGGATATAAAAAGTCAATTTTAAGAATGGTAAAAGTATCGTTTATATTATCGCCGTTCGGTGAAAATCCATCCGGAACAAAAAATGTCTCATATTCTGTTTCATCACAATGACTCAGGGAAACCTTCACTTCTAAATGATCTTCTGAAATACAATTTGTAGATGTTGATAAGTCGAAACCATAATAAGTTGTATTGTCTGTAAGTGGTGCTGTTGGAGCCAGCAAATTACCATTACTTACAGCATCATACCAGACTACTGTTGATGGCGCATTTGTGTTATTAGATAAATCTAAAATAACAGGATTTTCCAAACCGCAAAAATTTTGTCCATTTGTATCTAAAATCGGTGCCGGCGAATCAGTTACGGTAACTGCTATCATAGTCGCTTCAGAAGTACAACCTGCTGCTGACGTTTCTGTTACCCAATAATCTTCAGATTTTAAAACATACGTACCAGACAAAGGTGTGGTGAGCGCTGAGGAATTGTACCATTTATACTGAGCTCCGTTAGGAACCAGATTAGCAATTGTAGCTCTGTCAGCTTTGCAAAAAGGCTGGTTTACTGCAGTTGGAGCTATCGGAATAGGATTTATTGCAAACGCATCAGAAACTGTTGTCAAATTTACATCACAACCAGTATCATTGTTTACCAGATTGTTAATCGAAATAGTTGTAGAACCAGTATTCGGAAGCAAAATAGCCGGAATAGTGAAATTAGCTTTTCCATCAGTTACAACTAAAGTTATGGTTTGTACTGCTGAATTGCTTCCAGATAACAAATATGTAATTGCAACATTCGTAAGTGTTCCTAAACCGGTAACTGAAGCTGAAAAAGTTTTATTAAAACAGTTATCTGAAACTCCAATTTTTAAGTTGGCAGTATCCGGTAATCTATTTATAATTAAATTTCCGTTTAAATTCGCGCTATTTGTGCAATATGGGGTAGCCGCATTGGTAATATTAGTAATCGTAATAATTGAATTGCCACTGTTTGAATTCAAATTGGAAGGAATCGTAAAACTTGCATTTCCTCCTACAACATTGATTGTAGCAGTTTGTGCTGTTGCCGTATTTGAACCTGAAACATTGTATCTAATTGTATACAAACCATCAACTAATCCTGAAGCATTTGAAATTACCGCCTGAGCACTTTTATTCTGGCAGGTTGTTGAAGTGCTCAATATCGATCCGTTTAAAACAGGTATTTTATAAACATGCAGAACATCTGAAATATCATTTATAATATTTACACAGCCACCTTCACTGCCAACTTCCTTAATCTCGGTGATTCTGATTGTAAAATCTCCTGGCTGTTGAAAATTATTCCTGTTTAAATTAAAACTTAAAACTCCATTTACAAATGTTTCTTCTATTGTTCTTGTCCCTCCATTTGGTCCGGAAACTGAATAAGTAACAAAATATTGACCATTTGGAATATTCTGAATACCCTGATTTAATATAACCAAATAATCCGCTGTTCGAATATCAGACTCACAAATATCTTTTCTCACTTCTAAAGTTGCTCCTGTGAAATCGTATTTTTTTTCAATTTTAATTCTTACAACAGTAGTTTCTATTTTACAAACTGGACTTGTTGGTAAAACTGTATAAGCAAAGTTATATTCGCCTATGCCATAATTGTTAAATATCTGCTGAACATTTATATTATGATCTTTTATAAAAGTAATTTGCCCTGTACCGTTAATATCCGTCCATGTTCCTCCTGAATCTTCTCCGGCAATCCGATCATTCAGATCAAGATTAGAATATATTGAAAAATCACTGTCTTCACATAATATTAATGGTGTAGCTTTTCCCGGTTCCGGTGACCTGAAAAAAGTTACAAATCCTGTTGAAGAAACAGCCGGACAGCTTCCAATAGCAGCAATAGAATATGTAAATTTATAAGTTCCAGGTTCGAATGTCTCTGCATTAATAACACTTGGGGACGCGGTACCGTTTGTATCATTGTACCAGCTTCCCCCAGATTGAGGACTCAAATGATTAGATGCATTGAATATCTGAAAAAGGTTAAATGAAGTATCATCGCTACACGCTGAAGCTTTTTCTGCAAAACCTGCATATCCGCCAATAATAACTTCGATAGTTGCTGAATTATCTGCACAGCCATTCATACCTGTAACAGTATATGTATAATGATAAGTCCCACTAGAACGAATTAGCTGAGCATTTAAAACACCCGTAATTTCATCTAAACCTCCTGAATTATTATCATCTGACCATGTCCCGCCGGGAACTGCAGTTGCTCCTAATAGAGGAAACAAATCTATTGCCTGACTACTAACATTTGGTATATCACAAACTTCAAAAGGAGCCGAAGAGTCCTGACCTGCACATTGTGCAAAACTTTTAGTGGAAAGTGAAAGAAAAAGAATGATATAAAAGCCAAAAACAATTAGAGAAAAGTATTTTTTAATCATAGACTAATTAAATTTTTGCTAAAAATACTTAAATTATTCAATAAAACTATTAAATCTACAAAAGCAAACCAATAACTATCTAATTATCAAATACAAAACCAAAAAAAAAACAAGAATATAACTACAGTTCATCTTCTAACCGAAAACGGAATTTCAGCAAAACGCTATTACGTTCAACTTCTAGATTAATCGAGATTTCTTCTTCTGACTTTAATAGATTATTAATTTGTTGTAATGTATACTTGTAAGGTTTGATATTATTAATACTGATAATGACATCTCCTTTTTGCAGGCCGCATTTTTCAGCTGCTGATTTTTTGCGGACATTTACGATTTCATAAATAGGTTTTAATTGAAATTTATATCTGAAATCATTGTTATTTCGATCCTTAAAATTTTCATCAGTTGCGTTACTTACACGCACTGTCTCTAAATGTACCGTTTCCTGTACCCATTGTAAACCATTATGCTGAACTGTAATTCCACTTTTATTATAACTGAAAGGCTCATTGAACTTATTATTTTTTTTCAGATACATTTTTTTATCAGTGTAATCCATAACGATTGTAAATCTTTTTAAAACTTCGCCTCCAACTGAACCGAGTCGATTTGCAACCATTTTTACATTTTTTATAGAGCTTGAGTCAGGAAAAGCTACAATTGGATTCCTAAATTCAAAATCGGCGAGCGAAAACTTACCAACCTTTGCCCTGTGTCCTTCAATATCCCCGCTAAAGCCTTTCCCTAAAAAATCCGGAAAATTCTTTTTAGGTAATTTAATTTTGTTATTTTCAAAAACCCAAAATGAATCACTGTTACCAATATCTACAAGTAATTTTGCGGGTATATTTTCGCCTTCAACCACAGCTGCAGCCATAACATAAGGTTTTGATCTTTCAATGGTAATAGGCAATACTTTGAATTTCTTATCTAAATTCTTTTTGACAATTTCATTATTTTGGTGTACAAAAATTCTTTTCTTTTGATAATTAATTTCTACAATATTATTTTTAAAAAACTTATAACCTATTATTCCGTTAACCGGGATCCCAATATGTGATGACAAGTTAAATCCCTGATCTAAAATAATATAAACCAAATGATTTATAGATTTTAAGCCCCGTGTTTCCAAGATATTATTGGTTGATTTTAAGCCTTCAATTTCCTCTTCGCTTCCTAATCCCCGTAGTTTAATTTTTTGAATGTTTTTAAAACTTACCTCCTTCTTGTCCTCCATACTGAATAAAAGTGTTTCATCAACACCGGAATCTAATAAAAAGTTCAGTTCAATACCGTTCACTTTTATTGGTATAAAAACTAAGTTATTAATCAATTTAAACGGAATTACAACTTTTTTTTTGTGTTTTTCCATTAAGAAATCGTCCTGAGCTTTTAATACAAAAGATGCCAAAAGTCCAAAAAACAATAGAATATATTTTTTCATTGACATTTTTTTATTATAAAATTACTAAAAATATTGATTATTGTTACATTTTTATAAGTCCCTGTATTGTTGGCGTTAAATTCGAAAAAAAAATGCAAATTTGCACTTCAATAATTTATACTCATGCCAACAATTTCACACAAGGGTAGAAACATGCCCGAATCACCGATACGCAAGCTGGCTCCTTTTGCAGATTTAGCAAAGAAAAAAGGACACAAAGTGTATCATTTAAACATTGGTCAACCGGATATCAAGACACCGGATGTGGCCATCGAGGCGGTAAAAAATATTGATTTGAGTATTATAGAATACAGTCCGTCTGCAGGATATGAAAGCTATAGAAAAAAATTAGCTCATTTTTACCAGCGCCAAAATGTAAACGTTAACCCAGAAGACATCATTGTAACCACTGGTGGCTCTGAAGCCTTACTTTTTGCACTGGCCACAATTACAGATCCTGGAGATGAAATTATTATCCCGGAACCATTTTATGCTAATTACCATGCATTTGCATCATCAACGAGCGCAACTGTGGTGCCTCTTGTTTCTACAATTGAAACCGCATTTGCATTACCAAGCATTGAAGAAGTTGAAAAATTAATTACACCCAGAACAAAAGCAATCCTGATTTGCAATCCCGGAAATCCGACTGGTTACTTATATTCTGAATCAGAAATTAAACAATTGGCAGGCTTAGTAAAAAAGCATGATTTGTATTTAATTGCTGATGAAGTATATCGTGAATTTTTGTACGATGGAGATGATGTACATTTTTCAGTAATGAACTTAGAAGACATCCAGCAAAATGTTATAATGGTTGATTCTGTTTCAAAACGCTACAGTATGTGTGGTGCCAGAATTGGCTGTTTAGTAACAAAAAACAAGCAGGTTTTAGCAACGGTAATGAAATTTGCACAGGCACGCTTAAGTCCGCCGACAATTGAACAAATTGCCTGCGAAGCTGCAATCGATACGCCCCAGAGTTATTTTGATGAAGTAATTTCAGAATACAAAAGCCGTCGTGATACACTTATTAGTGAATTAAATAAAATTGAAGGAGTTATCGTTACTAAGCCAAAAGGAGCTTTTTATTGTATAGCACAGTTACCAATAGACAATTCTGAAGATTTTGCACAATGGCTTCTGGAAAGTTATGATTTGAACGGAGAAACTGTAATGGTAGCACCTGCAGCAGGTTTTTATTCGACTCCGGGAATGGGTTTGAATCAGGTTCGAATTGCTTATGTATTAAATAAAAAGGATTTGACTACCGCTGTAAATATATTGAAAGAAGCACTTACCGCTTACAACAAAAAATAACAAGATTTAAATAGAGACTTCAAAAGGCAATAACTGACTAAGTTATTGTCTTTTGTGTTTTTAAGAAACCACTTTGGGTTTTAATTTAATATTATATCCAAAAAGGAGTAATTAATAGTAAAAACGATAGAAAAGGTTTCCTATTTATTAATTATCTTTACCGCCTTAAAAAGATATACCACATTATAATAGTAGTTTTTAATGACAAATAACGAAGATTTTTTAGACGAAATAGGTGACAATCATTTTAGCAGTAATGCAAAAAACCCTTTAAGAGAAGATGCGTTTGCCTTGACTGATGATGAAAAAATTGAAAAAATAAAAAAAGATGTTGAAAATATTCTGCAGACACTTGGAATGGATTTGACAGATGACAGCATAAAAGGGACTCCAAACCGTGTAGCAAAAATGTTTGTAAAAGAAATTTTTGGCGGACTTAACCCGGCAAAACAACCAAAAGCTTCTACTTTCGATAATAACTACAAATATGGCGAAATGCTGGTAGAAAAAAACATTACCGTTTATTCTACCTGTGAACACCACTTATTACCAATCATTGGCAGGGCTCATGTCGCTTATATTTCCAGCGGAAGAGTTATTGGTTTATCAAAAATGAACCGTATTGTTGAATATTATGCCAAAAGACCGCAGGTTCAGGAACGTTTAACCATGCAGATTGTTCAGGAATTACAAAAAGCCCTTGGAACAGAAGATGTTGCGTGCGTTATAGATGCAAAACATCTCTGCGTAAATTCAAGAGGAATTAAAGATATTGAAAGCAGTACTGTTACGTCTGAATTTGGTGGAAAATTCAAAGAACCTCAAACAAAAAGAGAATTTTTAGATTATATTAAATTAGATACACAATTCTAATTATTACTATATTTCTATTATTTATTGTCTAGCCCTGATCGAAGCGACATCCTTTTATGGTGGGGTTCACCATAAAAGATACAGTGAAGAGCAGGATTAGCTCCTAAAAAAAATAAATTAAAATATGCCTTTATACACTAGTCAGCATTTAAAAATATACAACTCGCTTTCGGGTGAAAAAGAAAATTTCAAGCCTATCCATGAAGGAAACGTTGGAATGTATGTTTGTGGCCCTACCGTATATAGTAATGTTCACTTAGGAAATGTGAGAACATTTATGTCTTTTGATGTCATATTCAGGTATTTTTTACATCTTGATTATAAAGTAAGATACGTAAGAAATATTACGGACGTTGGACATATTGTAGATGATGTCGATGAAGGTGAAGATAAAATTGCAAAAAAAGCACGTCTGGAACAATTGGAACCTATGGAAGTGGTACAGCGCTACACTGTCGATTTTCATGATATTCTGAAAGCTTTCAATTTTTTACCGCCAAGCATAGAGCCAACAGCTACCGGACATATCATAGAACAAATTGAAATTATCAAAAAAATTATTGATACCGGAATTGGTTATGAAGCTAACGGATCCGTTTATTTTGATGTTGTAAAATATAACGAAACCAACAACTACGGAATTCTAAGTGGCAGAAATATCGAAGATATGTTAGCGAATACCCGTGACCTTGATGGACAGTCTGACAAAAGAAATCCACAGGATTTTGCCCTTTGGAAAAAAGCAGAACCTGAACATATTATGAGATGGCCTTCGCCATGGAGTGACGGTTTTCCGGGCTGGCATCTTGAATGTACTGCAATGAGCACCAAATACCTTGGAAATCATTTTGATATTCACGGTGGCGGAATGGATTTGAAATTCCCACACCACGAATGCGAAATTGCACAAAATGAAGCCTGCACCGGTCAGTCTCCGGTAAATTACTGGATGCATGCCAACATGCTTACGTTAAACGGCAAAAAAATGGCTAAATCTACCGGAAACAACATCCTTCCAGGAGAAATTTTAAGTGGAGACAATACTGTTTTAAGCAAACCATTTTCTGCTTCAGTAACAAGGTTTTTTATGTTACAGGCACATTACAGAAGCATCCTTGATTTTTCTGATGATGCCGTAACTGCTGCCGAAAAAGGATATAAAAGATTAATGGAAGCGCTTGATGCATTGCCGGCTATTTCAGCAGGCACTTCAAGTTCTATTGATTTTGCTGCATGGAAACAATTGTGTTATGACGCAATGAATGATGATTTCAATACTCCTATTTTAATTGCCCATTTATTTGAAGGAGTTCGTTATATTAATTTATTAAAAGAAGGCAAAGAGACCATTTCTGCAGAAGATTTAAAATCATTTTCAACAGCAATTAATGCTTTCGTATTTGATGTTTTAGGTTTAAGCGACGAGAAGGCTGCTGACAGCAATAACGATAAATTAGAAGGTGTAGTAAACATGCTTATCTCAATGAGAAATCAGGCCAGGGCTGATAAGAACTTTGTACTTTCTGACCAGATTCGTGACCAATTGATCGCTTTAGGCATTCAATTAAAAGACGGAAAAGAGGGAACAACCTTTTCGATATAATCAAATAATCTTCTAATAAACCATGAAAGTTATCACTCCATTTGTTTTATTAGTACGCTTTTACCAAAATGCAATTTCACCATTTACACCGGCATCTTGCAGATTTGAACCAACATGTTCAAGTTACATGATTGAAGCTTTGCAAAAACATGGATTATTTCATGGCGGATATTTAGGAATCAAACGAATTTTGAGTTGCCATCCCTGGGGAAAAAGCGGTTATGATCCCGTACCTGAAAAGAAATGTTCGCATAAACATTAACTTTAAATAAAGACTTACTCTGTTTTAAATATTTATTTTTACAACTATCTAAAAAAAACATAATACTACATGATACACGCTTTAAACATCGTTTGGAATCCTTCTGAAGGAATTGATTTAGGATTTTTTATGATTCGCTATTACAGTTTAATGTTCGTAATTGCTTTTGGTCTGGGCTGGTTCCTGATGAAAAAGATTTTCGAACGCGAAAATGAATCAATAGACAAGCTCGATTCTCTTTTTGTCTGGACCGTTTTAGCAACTCTTATTGGAGCCCGTTTAGGACATGTTTTATTTTATGATTGGGAATATTTCAGAAATCATTTACTTGAAATCTTTTTACCATTTAAATTCGAACCCGAATTTCAATTTACAGGATTCCAGGGATTAGCAAGTCATGGCGCGGCCATTGCAATTATAATCGCGATGTATTATTACAGCAAAATGATTCTAAAACGTCCTTTATTATGGATTTTAGACCGAGTGGTTATTCCAGTAGCAAGCGGTGCTATTTTTGTACGTATCGGAAACTTCATGAACTCAGAGATTATCGGGCAAGAAACTTCTTCTGCATTTGGAATTCGCTTTTTACACGATCAATTCAGTAAAAACGAAGCAATCAGTAAAACAGGAATTGCAGATCCAAAAGAAGCTTATACCGCAATAGCAACAGATCCTAAATTTGCCCAAATATTAGCAGAAGTTCCTGTAAAGCATCCAACTCAGTTATACGAGGCATTCTCTTATATTTTTGTATTTGCTATTTTATTTTTTCTGTACTGGAAAACTAATGCAAGACTTAAATCAGGCTATTTATTTGGTTTGTTCTTAGTACTTCTGTTTGTAGTACGTTTTATTGTAGAATTTGTAAAAGAAAGTCAGGGAGGATTTGAAAATGCATTAGGCTATTTTTCAACCGGACAATGGCTAAGCATACCGTTTATCATCATTGGGCTTTTCTTTATTATTAGAGCTCAAAGAAATCCTTTGGCAGCATCTTAAAACTAAATCACAAATTATTCAAATGCCTGATATTCCAAATATTAGGCTTTTTTTTTACAGAAAACTATCTGATAATGTAAATATTATTAGAAGCTGGCAGCACATTTCCATAACAACTTTTATCCTGCTCTCCTCTGTATCTTTTATACCAAACCCAGGCATAAAAGGACGCCGCTTCGATCAGGGTTGTTAGATGTTTTGTTTCAAAAGACCTTTTCTTGTACTGTGAATTAATCTGACTTCACAAAAACATTTCTAACAAAAACATTTTAAATAAAACATTTCTCAACATCTTTCAAAAACTCATCAAACACAAATTTTTTCATTTTTTTTTGCTACTCAAAATTTCTTTTGACTCGATTAAAATTAATGTTGTAAAACCTTATCCTTTGTTCACTATTTTTTTTTTTTAAAGAGTCAAATTCAAGTTTAATTTATATTCAACAGCAGGTTCTTTTCTTAATATCTTTAGGGGTCTAGCCATAACAAAAGCTCAAAATCTTTCTACACACAAAATTACACAATGTATATTTTTCCTATTTCAGAATTATACTTTTTTCAGTCAAACATTTATTTAAAGAATGTTCAAAATCATTAAATATTAACCTATCCTCAAAAGTAAATTCTCTTTGAAAACTGTGATTGAACGCTAAACTCCATAATTCTTCTAATATTATTTTTTTTTGAGAGTAGTAACTTCACTAAAAATCTCTCTTACAATTCCAATATAAACAAAAAAAAGATCCAGCTTTTACTGGATCTTTCTCTACATATTTAGTTAAGATTTATATTAAACCTTACTATTATGCTTGTCTTCGATTGTATGTTTCTCATCTTTAGAAATCGTATCAACCAATACTGGCGTAGCGATAAACAATGAAGAATATGTTCCCACAACAATACCTATTAACATTGCAAAGATAAATCCTCTAATTGATTCTCCACCAAAGATAAACATCGTTAATAACACGATAATCATCATTAATGAAGTATTCAATGTTCTTGATAAAGTAGTATTAATAGAAGCATTTACAATATCTTCAAAACTACCTTTACGATTTCCTATGATAAATTCTCTTACCCTGTCAAACACAATCACAGTATCATTCATAGAGTAACCAATAACCGTAAGGATAGCCGCGATAAAATGCTGATCCATTTCCATGTGGAAAGGCATGAATTTATAACATAAAGAATAAATTCCTAATACAAAGATTACATCATGCGCTACAGCTGCAATCGCACCTAGTGAATACTGCCACTTACGGAAAGATACCATTAAGTATAAGAAAATAACTGCCATGGCACCAAGAACTGCCCAGTATGAGTTCGTTTTGATATCTTCTGAAATTGAAGCCCCTACCTTTGAAGCCTGTAAAACTCCAATCCTTTTACCATCATATGTGTTTGTAAATTTCTCATAAGAAACATTAGGGAAATATTTGGCTAATGCTTTATATAATTTTTGATTTACTTCTTCATCTACAGCTATACCATCTTCTTTAATTTTGTATTTTGTCGTGATTTTCAATTGATCTTCATCACCCAAAATTTTAGCTTCAACCGGAGTAGCAAAAGCAGTAGACAATTCATCAGAAATAACTGTTGCATCTACAGGTTTTTCAAACTTAACCTGAAAAGTTCTACCACCAACAAAATCAACACCTTCATCCAATCCGTTAACGAAGAATATAGAAACTAAACTTACCACTGTTACAATAGATGAGAAAATATAAGTGAATTTTTTCACTTTAATAAAATCATAGTGGAAATTAGTAAACCAATTTTTAGTAATGTTTGTAGAGAAAGTTAAATCTGCTTTTCCTGCTATGTTTCTGTCAATAAAAATTCTTGCAATAAAGATTGAAGTAAACAATGAAGTTACAATTCCAATAAGTAAAGTCAAAGCAAAACCTTTAATTGGACCTGTTCCGAAAATAAATAAGATAGCACCTGTCAATACGTGAGTAACGTTTGCATCAATAATAGAACGCATCGCTCCATGCCATCCGTAAGATGCTATAACAGCTTCTGACAATGACTTACCTTCACGTAATTCTTCTTTTGCTCTTTCAAATATAATAATATTAGCATCCACAGCCGTACCCAATGTTAATACGATACCTGCAATACCCGGTAATGTTAACACAAAACCAAAACTTGCCATAATTCCGAACAAGAAAAGTAAATTTAATAATAAAGCAAGATTAGCATACCAACCTGCTTTACCATAATAAAATACCATCCATAGACAAACTAATAAAAATCCCAATACAGCTGAGATAGTCCCTGCATCAATAGCTGCCTGACCTAAAGATGGACCCACTACAGTAGACTGAATAATATCTGCAGAAGCCGGTAACTTACCTGCATTTAATACGTTTGCTAAATCTTTAGTTTCAGCAACATCAAAAGAACCTGTAATTTCAGATCTTCCTCCTGCAATTGGTCCGCTTGTAACTCCTGGTGCAGAATAAACTACATTATCCAAAACAATAGCTATATAGCTTTTTTGAGAAAAAGCTCTTCCTGTCAATTCTTCCCAAATTTTAGCACCCTGACTGTTCATTTGCATAGATACAGCAGGTTTTCCTAGTTGATCAAAAGTATCTTTTGCATCTGTAACAACACCTCCGCTCATAGCAGGAGCATTATCTCTGTTTCCTTTTAAAGCATATAATTCTACAGCTTCAATATCTTTTCCTTTTGCATCTTTTGTAACAGTTGGTTTACTCCAAACAAATTTTGCATTGTGCTGGTCTCCTGCCAATAAAACTTTGATTTCAGGTCTTTTAAAATACTCATTAACAACTGCAGTATCTTTTGGGGCAAAATAACCTAAAACCGGTCCGCCACCCTGACCAATCATTTTGTCAAATAATGGATTGTTTCCTTTTTTAGTATCAACTGAATCCTTAGCATCTGTTAACAAGGCATTCAATGAATCTTTAACAACAGCTTTAGTTTCTGTTTTTTTGATTTCAGTCTTTTTTAAAGCCTCATTAGTAGCAACTAAAAAATTTCCAATTTCTTCAATTTTAAAAGTTTCCCAAAACTCCAATTGAGCTTTTCCTCCTAATAATTTCTTAATTCTGTCAACATCTTTAGCACCTGGAAGTTCAACTAAGATCCTTCCTGTTTCTCCTAATTTCTGAACGTTTGGCTGAGTAACACCAAACTTATCGATACGTTCTCTTAATACTTTGAAAGCACTTTCAACAGACTCGTCAACTTTTCTTTTAATTACTTTTTGAGCTTGTGCATCTGACATTTGAAAATCGATACCACCTTCTCCCTGTAAACTTCTGTTTGCAAAAATATCAGGTGATGCTAATTTCACCTCACCTTTTGAGTTCGCTTCAAAAGCTTCAAAAAACTTATTTAAATAGGTCTTATTTCCTTCTAAATTGGCACTTGCATCGGCTAATGATTTGTTAAAGACGGGGTTTTTAGAATTATTAGCCAAACCTTTCAAAACATCTTTAATAGAAATTTGAAGAATCACATTGATTCCTCCTTCTAAGTCAAGTCCTTTATTTAATTGTTTGTTTTTTACTTCATTGTAAGTAAAATCTGTAAAACCAAGATCAAAAACCTTCACTTTACCAATGGAATCTAAATATTTTAATTCCTTATCAGGATTATCTCCTGCAAAAGCTTTGGCTTCTTCTTTGACATTATTTGCCACAAAAGTGAAAGAAAGTTGGTAAATACTTACCAATGCAAATAGAATTGCGAAAAATTTAATAAGTCCTTTATTCTGCATTATTACTAAAAATTAATTATGTTTTGTTTACTTTTTGTTTTAAATCTCTATAGAATAAGCCTTGATATGAGTTTTTAAAACGAAAAAACTTAATCACGAATTACAACATTTTTTTTAAACCGAGCAAATATATAATTCTCGAAATGATTAAACAATTTATTTATTAATTAATCTCAAAAAAAAGACTGCAAAAGTGCAGTCTTGATTCTTTTTTATTTAAAACACTTAAGTCAGAATCGATTTCAAAGCATCATTCATGCTTCTAACCGCATCTGCACTTTTAGAAAACAGCGCTTTTTCTTCTTCATTCAAATGAATTTCTAAAATTTGTTCAACCCCATTTTTACCAATTATACATGGTACACCAATACAAATATCGTTTTGTCCATATTCTCCGTCTACATAAACAGAACACGCTATCATTTTCTTCTGATCATTTAAAATACTGTCAACCAAAAATGCCACAGAAGCTCCAGGAGCATACCATGCAGATGTCCCTAAAAGTCCTGTTAATGTAGCTCCTCCAACCATCGTATCAGCTGCTACTTTTTGCAATACTTCTTTTGAAAGAAATTCAGTTACCGGTATTCCGTTATAGGATGCTAAACGTGTTAACGGAATCATAGTCGTATCACCATGGCCTCCAATTACCATTGCTGAAATATCATTTGCAGGTTTATCTAAAGCTAACGAAAGATAGGTCCTGAATCGGGAACTGTCTAATGCTCCGCCCATACCAATTATTCGGTTTTTGGGCAATCCTGTGGATTTTAAAGCCAGATATGTCATAGTATCCATCGGATTAGAAACCATAACTATAATGGTATCAGGGGAATATTTTAGTACGTTTTCAGCAACTGCTTTTACAATTCCTGCATTTATACCGATTAATTCTTCACGAGTCATTCCTGGTTTCCTTGGGATTCCCGATGTAATTACCACTACATCACTTCCTGCGGTTTTAGAATAATCGTTTGTAACACCTGACACATGCGTATTAAAACCTGTGTTTGTAGCGCATTGCATAATATCCAACGCCTTACCTTCGGCAAAACCCTCTTTAATATCCAACAATACTACTTCGCTGGCTATTCCCCTATAAGAAATAACATCCGCACAAGTGGCTCCAACATTTCCTGCTCCTACAATGGTAACTTTCATATTTTATACTTTATTGGTTATTAATTAATTTATCTGATAAATCAACAATTCGTTTAATTGTTTACGTAAATTTAAACAATTAAACGAATTGACGGTTAAATTTTATTAGGCATCGATATTCGCGTAAACGGCATTTTTTTCAATAAACTCTCTACGAGGTGGTACTTCATCTCCCATTAACATAGAGAAAACCTGATCAGCTTCAGCCAGACTATCAATATTTACCTGACGTAAAGTTCTGAAATTAGGATCCATTGTAGTTTCCCACAATTGCTCTGCATTCATTTCCCCAAGACCTTTATAACGCTGAATAGCTGCACTTCCTCCCATTCTTTCATTCGCCTGATCACGCTGAACATCATTCCATGCATATTCTTTTTTGTTTCCTTTTTTAACTAAATATAATGGCGGTGCCGCGATGTAAACGTGACCTTCTTCGATCAATTCTTTCATGAAACGGAAGAAGAACGTTAGTATTAAGGTAGAAATGTGACTACCATCGACATCGGCATCACACATGATGATTACTTTATGGTAACGTAATTTGGAAAGATTCAGTGCTTTACTATCTTCTTCTGTCCCGACAGTAACTCCAAGTGCTGTAAAAATATTTCGAATCTCTTCATTTTCGAATACTTTATGATGCATGGCTTTTTCAACATTCAGAATTTTACCTCGCAATGGCAGAATAGCCTGAAAATTACGGTCACGACCTTGCTTTGCTGTTCCACCTGCCGAATCTCCCTCGACAAGGTAAACCTCGCATCTTGCCGGATCCTGTTCAGAGCAATCTGAAAGTTTTCCAGGAAGCCCTCCACCGCCCATCACGGTTTTACGCTGTACCATTTCACGTGCTTTTTTAGCTGCGTGACGTGCCTGAGCTGCTAAAATTACTTTTTGAATAATTACTTTTGCATCATTTGGATTTTCCTCCAAATAATTCTCAAGCATCTCTCCTACAGCCTGAGAAACAGGAGAAACCACTTCTCTGTTTCCAAGTTTCGTTTTTGTCTGTCCTTCAAATTGCGGTTCTGAAACTTTTACCGAAATAATAGCTGTTAAACCTTCACGAAAATCATCACCTGAAATCTCAAACTTCAGTTTATCCAGCATTCCGGAAGCATCTGCATATTTTTTAAGTGTTCTTGTCAAACCACTTCTAAAACCTTGTAAATGTGTACCTCCTTCGTGCGTATTAATGTTATTTACGTAAGAGAAAATATTTTCCGAATAACTGGTGTTGTATATCAAGGCAACTTCAACCGGAATTTCGCCTTTATCATTATCCATGCTGATTACATGAGAAATAATTGGCTCACGATTACCGTCTAAATAACGAATGTATTCTTTTAATCCTTCATCAGAATGAAATACTTCGCTTTTAAATTCTCCTTTTTCATCTACTTCTCTTTTATCCGTAAAAGTAATTGTGATTCCTTTATTCAGAAAAGAAAGCTCACGCATACGAGCTGAAAGTGTATCATAAGAGAACTCTGTAGTCTGCTGAAAAATAGTATCGTCCGGATAAAAAGTCTGACGTGTACCTCTTTTATCTGTTTCTCCGATTTGTTTTACCGGATATAAAGATTTCCCTCTTTCGTATTCCTGTTCGTAGATTTTTCCTTCTCTGAAAACAGTAGATTTCATGTGAACAGAAAGTGCATTTACCACAGAAACCCCAACACCGTGAAGACCTCCGGAAACCTTATAAGAATCTTTATCAAATTTACCTCCTGCACCGATTTTAGTCATTACAACCTCAAGAGCAGAAACGCCTTCTTTTTTATGTAAATCAACCGGAATACCACGACCATTATCCTCAACTGTTACCGAACCATCTTCGTTTATTGCAACACTAATCGTATCACAATGTCCTCCCATCGCCTCATCAATAGAGTTATCCACAACTTCATAAACCAAATGGTGCAGCCCTCGAACACCTACATCTCCAATATACATCGATGGACGCATTCTTACGTGCTCCATTCCTTCTAATGCCTGAATACTATCTGCTGAATAATTGTTCTTCTTGATTTCTTCGCTCATATAATTTATTCTAAAAAATGTAATTATTGTCTTAACACGCAAATATATGAAAACGCAATTTATATACCTCTTAAAATGCTATTTAAAGCACCTAAGTTATTAACAGAATTATTAAAAATTACAGAAAATAATTTCTAAAAGACATCCTAAAATTCCAGACTTCATAAATTCGAAATTCCGAAAATAGGAATAACATAAAAAAACCGAAATAACATTAAACGTTATTTCGGTTTTTCTTTCGAATTATCTTTCCAAAATTTAAATCCGGAATTTAAAATCGTTTTTATGACTAAACAATCACACCAGGTTTTGCAATTTCAATATCTGCATTTAAATGTGCCGCATTTGCTCTTCCGCTTGGATCAGGATTATCCTGCCATTTTGGAATCCATTTTCTTACAGTTTGTGCTGAACTTACCTGCGGATAATATTTATGAAAAATAGATCTGTATAAGTAAGCTTCTTTTGTCGTTGGCGAATTGTACGGAAACTCTACAGAAGCGCCCGCTAATTGCTCATCTGAAACCTGGGAAGTACAATATTCAATTAATTGATTAACCCACTCATATCCTACACCATCTGAAAATTGCTCTTTTTGTCTCCATAAAATTTCTGATGGCAAATAGGGATTTTCAGGCGTATCAAATGCTTTTCTTAAAATATATTTCTCAATAGCCTCATATGTTTTTGGCTGTTTTTCTTCTGTTTTGATACGAATCGCTACATCCAGAAAATCTTTATCCAGAAATGGAACCCTGGCTTCTAAACTATGTGCCATGGTCGATTTGTCAGCACGTAATATATCTGCCGTGAATAACTTCTGAACCCTTTCAATAGTTTCTTTTTGAAATTCCTCTGAAGAAGGTGCGTTTCTAAAATACAAATGACCTCCAAAAACCTCATCAGCTCCCTCACCTGAAATGATGACTTTTATTCCTTTTTCTTTCACAGCTTTAGCTAGCAAGTACATTGGTACACCGGAGCGCACTGAAATAATATCATACGTTTCGATATGATAAATCAATTTTTCTAAAACCTCTACCCCCTCTTCCACAGAAAAATAAATTTCATGATGATCGGTTCCTAAAAATTCTGCAGCTTTTCTAGCCGCAATATTATCCGGCGAATTAGCATCTAAGCCAATAGAAAACGATTTTAATTTCTCCTTACTTCCTGCTAATAATCGAGAAGCTATCGCCGAAGTTAATGATGAATCCAGACCCCCTGAAAGCAATACTCCAACCGGAACATCACTCATTAAACGTTTACGGGTTGCTTCAATTAAAGATTCACGGATCAAGTCTAAATCAAGCGGCTGATTTGCATTTTCATATTCTTCGTATTCAGGTTCATAATATTTTACAAATCCTGTTTTTGCAGTGTAATAATGTCCCGGAGGAAAGGTAGAAAAAGACTTGCACTGATCCGCAATTGATTTCATTTCGGAAGAAAAATAAATTCTTCCTCTTTCATCTAATCCATAATACAAAGGCTTAACACCAATCGGGTCTCTTCCGGCAATGTAATCATCACCGTTAACAACTACGAAGGCAAAATCACCATCGAGTAAATTACAAAAATCATAACCAAATTCTTCGTACAAATGGACGATTACTTCCGAATCTGATTTTGATCTAAAAGTGTGATGTTTTAAAATCCCTTCTCTTAATTCCTGATGATTATAAATTTCTCCGTTATGAATCATCCAGGCATTTTTCGAACCCTGAATAGGTTGTTTCCCTGAATTTAAATCAATAATAGTCAAGCGTTGATTGGCTAAAACGCTTCCATTTTCCATAATATGTAAATCACTTTCATCTGAACCACGATGCGAAACTCTTCCTGAAAGTTCTTTTACAAGTTGCGGATCTTTTCCCTTACCAATAACAGCTAATATTCCACCCATACTTTTATTATATTTAATCTCCTTTATTTTTTTCTAAAATCTATTTTAATTCAGCGAAAGCCAAATATAAAAAAAATCAATAAACTTTTAATTTACAAACAATTAAACTCCAAAAATAAAATAATCTAAGCCCTTCTGTAAACCAGAAAAACGTTCTCAAAGAGAACGTTTTTCTGCAATATAAGTTCTAAATTAAACTTTATTATTTTTGATATGCATCATCATGTACACTCGCAACCGCTCTACCTGATGGATCATTCATATTTTTGAAAGCCTCATCCCACTCCAAAGCAATTTTTGTACTACAAGCCACACTTGCTTCCTGAGGAACACATAATGCTGCCGCATCACTTGGAAAATGCTCTGAGAAGATTGAACGATAGTAATATTCTTCTTTTGAAGTTGGTGTCTGCAATGGAAATTTAAATCTTGCGTTTGCCAATTGTTCATCCGAAACTTCTCTTGCAACAACTTCTTTTAAAGTATCGATCCAGCTGTATCCTACTCCATCAGAGAATTGCTCTTTTTGTCTCCATGCCACACTTTCGGGAAGCATATCTTCAAAAGCTTTACGAACTACCCATTTTTCCATTGGGTGCTCTTTGTTTATCATTTTATCCTGTGGGTTAATACGCATTGCAACATCCATAAATTCTTTGTCTAAGAATGGTACGCGACCTTCGATTCCCCACGCTGCTAAACTTTTGTTTGCACGTAAACAGTCGTACATGTGAAGTTTACCTAATTTACGAACGTTTTCTTCGTGAAACTCTCTTGCGTTTGGTGCTTTGTGGAAATACAAGTATCCTCCAAACAACTCATCTGCACCTTCACCTGAAAGAACCATTTTTATTCCCATAGATTTAATAACTCTCGCCATTAACCACATTGGAGTTGAAGCTCTTACTGTCGTTACATCATAAGTTTCAAGGTTGTAAATTACATCACGAACTGCATCTAAACCTTCCTGAATTGTAAATTTAATTTCATGGTGAATGGTTCCGATATGATCTGCTACTTTTCTTGCTGCTGCTAAATCCGGAGAACCTTCTAAACCAACTGAAAAAGAGTGTAATTGTGGGTACCACGCATCTGTTGTATCATCAGATTCAATACGTTTTTGTGCAAATTTTTTGGCTACAGCTGAAGTAATAGACGAATCTAAACCTCCTGAAAGTAAAACTCCGTAAGGAACATCACTCATTAATTGTCTGTGAACTGCTGCTTCTAAAGCTTCTTTAATTGCAGGAATACTTGTTTCGTTGTCTTTTACAGCATCATATTCAGTCCAGTCTCTTTTGTACCATTGTACAAATTCACCGTCTTTGCTTGACAAATAATGCCCTGGAGGGAATAACTCGATTTTTGTACAGTATCCTTCTAAAGCTTTTAATTCAGAAGCTACGTAAAAAGTTCCGTTTTGGTCCCAACCAATATACAATGGAATAATTCCCATGTGGTCACGAGCCACAAAATATTCATCTTTATCAACATCATAAATAGCAAATCCGAAGATTCCGTTTAATTCATCAACAAAGTTTACTCCTTTTTCTTTGTAAAGTGCTAAAATAACTTCACAATCACTTTCAGTCTGAAAGTTATATTTTCCTGCAAATTGTTTGCGAAGCTCTCTGTGGTTGTAGATTTCACCATTTGCAGCCAAAACCAATTTTTTATCTTCCGTAAATAAAGGCTGTTTTCCTGAAGCCGGGTCAACAATTGCCAAACGCTCGTGAGAAAGAATTGCTTTATCATTACTGAAAATTCCACTCCAGTCCGGTCCGCGGTGACGGATAATTTTAGACATTTCTAATACTTGAGGTCTTAAGCTTTCAGCTTTTTGCTTTAAGTCAAAGGCACATACAATTCCACACATAATTCTATATTTTTACTTTTAAATTTTATTTTGATAGGGCAAAGATGAAATATTAGTTACAATTGAAAAACACAAATAGCAATATCAGTTACAAATATCAATCAAAAAAATCAATTTACATATAAAATGCAAAATTTTATCACCAAAAAAAGGTTGAAACTTGAAAATTTTAATTTGGAAGGCAAAAATGGTTTAAAAAAGCAACTTCTTCCTGACAATTCATTAAAACTCGCCAGTTTTTGTCGAATTTCTAGTATGATTCCTCGTTCCTCGGAATGACAAGATTGAGTAGAATATCTTTAATCTACACTTTCAATCGTATAATGCGTCTTATTAATTTCAAATTGAAACCCAACTTTATTACCCATTAGATGTGTTCCTAAAGGAGATTGCGGAGAAAGTGCAATAACATTTATACCATCAATTGCGATTTTTGGAAGGGCAACGCTTAGGTACAAATAAATTCCGTTAGCTTTTACCAGACTGCCTGAAATGATATTTTCAGCTGTTTTCGAGGCATCAATTTTATCTAAAACCGCCTTTTGAGCAATTGCTTCTTTAAGTTTATTCGTAAGCTTTTCCTGCTCGATATGCATCATGGACAAAGCCGTTTCGTGCTTATCGCCTGCAGAGCCTTTGGCATCGTTTTTAGAATCTTCGGTCAGATTTGAAATCATATCTCTGAAAACATCAATTCGGTCCTGAACGATTTGTAAATAATGGGAATGTATTTTTTGTTTGAAAGTCATTTTTTTAAAGCTACTAAGGTTCCAAGTTACAAAGATGCAAAGGTTTTATTCAAAAATTTCATAAACCTAATTGTTATTTTTAATTTCAATATCAAACTCATTAACAAAAATTAACAAGATGTTTAATATTTTTTGACAAACAATATATAATTTTAACACTCATTAATTTTTAACTATTATTATGAAAAAATCTACAATCATTACCACAATTGCTTTTGGAGTAACGATGCTTTTATCATCAAATGTCATTGCTCAAAAATTCCCTGACTTAGACAAAAGCCCAATGGATGCAGCAGCTTATCCAAACGATTATAAAGATGCAGCTAAAATTGTAAAAATTACTTACAGCAGACCACAACTAAAAGGGCGCGAGCTGAACACACTTGTACCTGAAGGAAAAGTCTGGAGAACAGGCGCAAATGAAGCCCCGGAAATTACTTTTTACAAAGACTTGAAATTAGGTGACAAAAAAATTAAAGCAGGAACTTACACCTTATTTTCCCTTCCGGAAAAAGACGGTATCACTATTATCATCAGTAAAGATTTAAATGCATGGGGATCTTATTCCTATAAAGAAGCAAATGATGTGGCCAGATTAAAGGTTCCTGTAACAGAAGCTGCAGATTCTTTAGAAGCTTTTTCAATGGTTTTTACAAAAGGCGATAAAGGTATTATTCTAAATTTAGGCTGGGGCAAAGTAAGAGCAGCTGTTCCTTTTACTGAATAATTTTTTGTGTTCAAAAAAAATAGCTTCCTGTCCGGAAGCTATTTTTTTTATATTATTATTTTGTCTTGTCCTGAAATAGCGATACACAAAAAGTATCCTTATGGAAAAGATTCAAGAGTTGCGCTATATAAAGCGC
>NZ_JAADZV010000015.1 GCF_010645075.1 Flavobacterium limi | reverse complement strand
AATACCTGGATTGCCAAAGATGTCTGCAACAATTCTTCAACCACTTTTACTCAGGTAATCACTATCGAAGATACTACGGCTCCGATGTGGTCAACGGCTGCAGCTTCCTTAAATGTGACTTTACAATGCAGCGACACATCTGGTTTGGCAACAGCTCAGGCAGCAGCTCCAATAGCAACTGATAATTGTGGAGGAACTGTGACTTATACCAAAACAAGCGGAAGCTTTGTAGCAGGTTCCTGTGTTAATTCCGGAACTTACACTAATACCTGGATTGCCAAAGATGTCTGCAACAATTCTTCAACCACTTTTACTCAGGTAATCACTATCGAAGATACTACTGCTCCAATGTGGACAACCACTGCAGCTTCCTTAAATGTGACTTTGCAATGTAGCGACACATCAGGTCTGGCAACAGCTCAGGCAGCAGCTCCAATAGCAACTGATAATTGTGGAGGAACTGTAACTTACACCAAAACAAGCGGAAGCTTTGTAGCAGGTTCCTGCGTTAATTCCGGAACTTACACTAATACATGGATTGCCAAAGATGTCTGCAACAATTCTTCAACCACTTTTACTCAGGTAATCACTATTGAAGATACAACGGCTCCAATGTGGACAACGGCTGCAGCTTCGTTGAATGTGACTTTACAATGTAGCGACACATCTGGTTTGGCAACAGCTCAGGCAGCAGCTCCAATAGCAACTGATAATTGTGGAGGAACTGTAACTTACACCAAAACAAGCGGAAGCTTTGTAGCAGGCTCCTGCGTTAATTCCGGAACTTATACCAATACCTGGATTGCCAAAGATGTCTGCAACAATTCTTCAACCACTTTTACTCAGGTAATCACTATCGAAGATACAACGGCTCCGATGTGGTCAACGGCTGCAGCTTCGTTGAATGTGACTTTGCAATGCAGCGACACATCTGGTTTGGCAACAGCTCAGGCAGCAGCTCCAATAGCAACTGATAATTGTGGAGGAACTGTGACTTACACCAAAACAAGCGGAAGCTTTGTAGCAGGTTCCTGCGTTAATTCCGGAACTTACACTAATACATGGATTGCCAAAGATGTCTGCAACAATTCTTCAACCACTTTTACTCAGGTAATCACTATCGAAGATACTACGGCTCCGATGTGGTCAACGGCTGCAGCTTCGTTGAATGTGACTTTACAATGCAGCGACACATCAGGTCTGGCAACAGCTCAGTCAGCAGCTCCAATAGCAACTGATAATTGTGGAGGAACTGTGACTTATACCAAAACAAGCGGAAGCTTTGTAGCAGGTTCCTGTGTTAATTCCGGAACTTATACCAATACCTGGATTGCCAAAGATGTCTGCAACAATTCTTCAACCACTTTTACTCAGGTAATCACTATCGAAGATACAACGGCTCCAATGTGGACAACGGCTGCAGCTTCGTTGAATGTGAGTTTACAATGCAGCGACACATCTGGTTTGGCAACAGCTCAGGCAGCAGCTCCAATAGCAACTGATAATTGTGGAGGAACTGTGACTTATACCAAAACAAGCGGAAGCTTTGTAGCAGGTTCCTGTGTTAATTCCGGAACTTACACTAATACCTGGATTGCCAAAGATGTCTGCAACAATTCTTCAACCACTTTTACTCAGGTAATCACTATCGAAGATACAACGGCTCCGATGTGGTCAACGGCTGCAGCTTCGTTGAATGTGACTTTGCAATGCAGCGACACATCAGGTCTGGCAACAGCTCAGGCAGCAGCTCCAATAGCAACTGATAATTGTGGAGGAACTGTGACTTACACCAAAACAAGCGGAAGCTTTGTAGCAGGTTCCTGTGTTAATTCCGGAACTTACACTAATACCTGGATTGCCAAAGATGTCTGCAACAATTCTTCAACCACTTTTACTCAGGTAATCACTATCGAAGATACAACGGCTCCAATGTGGACAACCACTGCAGCTTCCTTAAATGTGACTTTGCAATGTAGCGACACATCAGGTCTGGCAACAGCTCAGGCAGCAGCTCCAATAGCAACTGATAATTGTGGAGGAACTGTGACTTATACCAAAACAAGCGGAAGCTTTGTAGCAGGTTCCTGTGTTAATTCCGGAACTTACACTAATACCTGGATTGCCAAAGATGTCTGCAACAATTCTTCAACCACTTTTACTCAGGTAATCACTATCGAAGATACAACGGCTCCGATGTGGTCAACGGCTGCAGCTTCGTTGAATGTGACTTTGCAATGCAGCGACACATCTGGTTTGGCAACAGCTCAGGCAGCAGCTCCAATAGCAACTGATAATTGTGGAGGAACTGTGACTTACACCAAAACAAGCGGAAGCTTTGTAGCAGGTTCCTGTGTTAATTCCGGAACTTACACTAATACCTGGATTGCCAAAGATGTCTGCAACAATTCTTCAACCACTTTTACTCAGGTAATCACTATCGAAGATACTACGGCTCCGATGTGGTCAACGGCTGCAGCTTCGTTGAATGTGACTTTACAATGCAGCGACACATCTGGTTTAGCAACAGCTCAGGCAACAGCTCCAATGGCAACTGATAATTGCGGAGGAATCGTAACGTATATCAAAACAAGCGGAGAATTAGAAAAAGGGAACTGTGGAAGTACAGGAACTTATACAAATACCTGGATAGCTATAGATACTTGTCAAAACACTTCAACTGTTTTTACACAAGTAATTACCATTGAAGATAATGCAGCCCCTACATGGATTACACAGGCAGGAACTTTAAATGTTACTCTACAATGCAGCGATACAACTGGATTAACAGCTGCTCAAAATCAGGCTCCAACTGCAACTGCAAATTGTACGATAGTTACTTATATTAAAACCAGTGGTGAATTCGCAGCTTCTCAAGGTTGTGCCAATGCCGGGACTTACACTAATAGCTGGATAGCAAAAGATGATTGCGGAAATGTTACCGATACTTTTACTCAAATAATCACTATCGAAGACACCACAGCTCCTACATGGGCTACTGAAACGGCTTCTTTGAATATGACCTTACAATGCAGCGATCTTTCAGGATTAGCAAACGCTCAGGCAATGTTCCCAGTAGCTTCTGACCTTTGTGATGCCGATGTGTCCAATATTGTAAAAGTAAGCGGTCAGTTCATGGCTTCTGAAGGTTGTGGAAATTCCGGAACCTATACCAATACCTGGACTGTAAAAGACGATTGTGGAAACACTTCCGAGACTTTCACACAAATAATTACAATCGAAGACACCACAGCTCCTACATGGGCTACTGAAACGGCTTCTTTGAATGTGACTCTGCAATGCAGCGATACAGCAGGTTTGGCTTTGGCACAAGCATTATTCCCAACAGCTTCTGATCTTTGTGATGCCGATATATCCAATATCATAAAAGTAAGCGGTCAGTTTATGGCTTCTGAAGGCTGTTCCAATGCCGGAACCTATACCAACACCTGGACGGTAAAAGACGATTGTGGCAATACTTCTGAGACTTTCACGCAAATAATCACTATCGAAGATACTACTGCTCCCATGTGGACAACTGCTGCAGCTTCTTTAAATGTAACTCTGCAATGCAGCGATACAGCAGGTTTGGCTTTGGCACAAGCATTATTCCCAACAGCTTCTGATCTTTGTGATGCCGATATATCCAATATCATAAAAGTAAGCGGTCAGTTTATGGCTTCTGAAGGTTGTGGAAATTCCGGAACCTATACCAATACCTGGACTGTAAAAGACGATTGTGGAAACACTTCCGAGACTTTCACACAAATAATTACAATCGAAGATACTACTGCTCCGATGTGGGCTACTGAAATAAATGCTTTGAATATAACTCTTCAATGCAGCGATACAGCAGGATTAGCTTTGGCACAAGCATTATTCCCAACAGCTTCTGATCTTTGTGATGCCGATGTGTCCAATATCGTAAAAGTAAGCGGTCAATTCATGGCTTCTGAAGGATGCGGAAATTCCGGAACCTATACCAATACCTGGACGGTAAAAGACGATTGTGGCAATACTTCTGAGACTTTCACGCAAATAATCACTATCGAAGATACTACTGCTCCGATGTGGGCTACTGAAATAAATGCTTTGAATATAACTCTTCAATGCAGCGATACAGCAGGATTAGCTTTGGCACAAGCATTATTCCCAACAGCTTCTGATCTTTGTGATGCCGATGTGTCCAATATCGTAAAAGTAAGCGGTCAATTCATGGCTTCTGAAGGATGCGGAAATTCCGGAACCTATACCAATACCTGGACTGTAAAAGACGATTGTGGAAACACTTCTGAAACTTTCACACAAATAATCACTATCGAAGATACTACTGCTCCAACTTGGGCAACTGAAATGGCTTCTTTGAATATGACTCTGCAATGTAGCGACACTTCAGGATTAGCAAACGCTCAGGCAATGTTCCCGGTAGCTTCAGATCTTTGTGATGTCGATGTGTCCAATATCGTAAAAGTAAGCGGTCAGTTCATGGCTTCTGAAGGTTGTGGAAATTCCGGAACCTATACCAATACCTGGACGGTAAAAGACGATTGTGGCAACACTTCTGAAACTTTTACACAAGTAATCACTATCGAAGATACAACCATACCAATGTTTACAGGAAATCTTCCTTCAGATGTTACCGTTTCCTGTGATGCAGTTCCTGAACCTGCGGCATTAGAAGCTTTTGATAATTGCAATAGTAATTTGCCAGTTGTTTTTTCTGAAACAAAAAGCAACATTCAAAATGAATGTCCTACAAATTACACTCTAACACGTATATGGTCAACAAGTGACTGTAGCGGAAATACAGTTTCTCATTTTCAAATTATAACAGTAAGAGACACAACTGCACCTACAGGAACTGCACCTGCGAGTGTTGCTAATTTACAAAGTATTGCCAATATACCTGCCGGAAGCCCACAAGATATAATAGATGCAGCAGATAATTGCAGCGAGAGCGTAAACATCTCGATAACTGATTCGAACAATGGAGGAAGCGGCTGTGATGGAAATGCATATGTCTTAACCAGAACTTATACCTTAACAGATTGTGCAGGTAACAAAACTGAACTGGTACAAACCTTTACTGTTGAAAATAAAATTTCAGTAATGGGAACAGCTTCGAATGTTACCTGCTTTGAAGGCAGTAACGGCTCTATTTTAGTAACTAGCAGCCCGGGTTCTGTAGTTGTCATCAGAAATCAAAACAATGAAGTGGTTGGTAATACTAATTTACGCGCCGGAGTCTACACACTTACAGCAACATCATCGGTAAACAATAACAACCAGGTTTGTTCAGCCACAGCTACCGTGACTATCACACAACCTGAAAATGTTATTATCAACCTTAATGGCGAGGCCTGTAACGCTGATTCATCTCCTCTCAACTTATCCAGCTTATTACCGGAAAACATTTCTACAACAGGAGTCTGGACCGATACAAATGGTACAAATGCATTACAAGGAAGTATCCTGAATATTTTGGGTCTGGCATTAGGCAGTTATACTTTTGAATATAAAACAACTAATGAAGATTGTCCAAAAAGTGTTTCATTGAACTTACTTGTAAATGATGACTGCAGAGTGTTAGCCTGCGAGAATGTATTAGTACATAATGCTTTCTCTCCTAATGGTGACGGTATCAATGATTTTTTCAAAATTGACAATATTGATCTAACAACTTGTTATCCTGCAAATACTGTAGAAATCTATAACCGCTGGGGAATATTGGTATTTGAAACTACAAATTACAATAACACCACCAACGCTTTTGACGGAACTTCAAGAGGCAGAACGACTATTAAACAATCTGAAGGGCTGCCTACAGGAACCTATTTCTACATTATCACTTACAAATCTTTAGATGGTAATAACAACCTTCAGTCTAATAAAAAAGACGGTTTTCTTTATTTGTCAAAATAAACACCATTTGTAGTTCGGTGTAAACCATTTACACCGAATTACTAATAATTAAGAAAAAAATCCTTGTTTGAGTAAGTAAATAAAGGGCTTATTGTTAAGGATTTTCATTGATAAAAATCATTAGTAATAATTGCAAAAAAATAGCTACTATGAGAACAAAATTATTTTCCTTCGCCCTTATGCTTGTATCCTTGGTAAGTTTTGCACAACAAGATGCTCAATTTACGCAATACATGTACAATACCATAAACGTTAATCCTGCTTATGCAGGTTCCCGGGGAGCTTTAAGCGTTTTCGGCTTATACCGTACACAATGGGTCGGATTAGATGGTGCTCCCGAAACAGGATGCCTGTCTGTCAATACACCAATAAACAATAGTAATTTAGGTATAGGCGGCTCTTTGGTCAATGACAAAATTGGCCCTACAAATGAAACCAACTTCTCTGTTGATATTTCTTATACTGTACAGACATCGGCTGATTTTAAATTGTCTTTTGGTATTAAAGGAACAGCAAACATGTTCAATCTTGATGTTAATAAACTAAATCCGGATGTTGCAGGAGATCCACAATTTCAGGATTTTGACAATAAATTTTCTCCTAATGTCGGCGCAGGAGTTTACTGGCATTCTGATAAAGCCTATATAGGTTTATCCGTACCGAATTTTATTGAAACCAATCGTTATAACGACAATGATATTGCTATTTATAAAGATAAAATCAATTATTATTTCATTGCCGGTTATGTTTTTGATCTGGACAAGTACCAGTATATAAGATTCAAACCAGCTTTATTAACTAAAATGGTAGAAGGGGCCCCACTACAAGTAGATGTATCATCCAATTTTATGTTTATCGACAAACTTGTAGTGGGTGTTGCTTACAGATGGAGTGCTTCATTAAGCGCTATGATTGGATTTCAGATTACTGACGGTCTTTATCTCGGATATGGCTATGATCGTGAAACCACCAACTTAAACAACTATAATTCAGGATCCCATGAAATATTCCTGCGTTATGAATTCTTTACTAAAAATGGTAAAATAACAACTCCTCGTTTCTTCTAAAATTGTTATTATGAAAAAGTTTATACTCCTTTGCTTCACAATGATAAGTGTTTTTTCATTCAAATGTTATGCCCAACAATCGAAAGTGAACGCTGCTGATAAAAAATACGATGGCTATGCTTATATTGATGCTATAAAAACTTATGAAAGAGTAGCCAGGAAAGGATACAAGTCTGAAGATATGTTTAAAAAACTGGGAAATGCCTATTATTTTAATTCCGATTTTGAAGGGGCTGCAAAATGGTACGGAGCGTTATTTGCCATGAATAAAAATCCTGAACCTGAGTTTTATTACAGATATGCCCAGTCCCTAAAATCAACAGGACAAACGGATCAGGCTAATAAAATCCTTAACGAATTTAACTCTCAATATCCGAATGACAACCGTGGTAACCTTTATAAAGAAAATATAAATTACCTTGATAAGATTAAAGCCAATTCAGGTCGTTATAACATTGAAGATGCCGGAATCAACTCCCAATATTCTGACTATAGCACTTTTGTGTCCAATAATAAAATCTATTTTGCATCGGCCAGGGATACCGGTAATTTTTCACAGCGCAAACACAAATGGACAGGCGAATATTTTACCAATTTATATGTTACAGATGTTGATTCTGCCAGAGTAAAAAAATTTAGAACCGCATTGAATACTAAATTCCATGAATCTTCTCCAGTGCTTACAAAAGACGGAAAAACAATTTATTTCACACGTAATAATTATTTAGATGGAAAAAAAGGAAAAAATGAAGACAAAATTACTTTTATCAAAATATACAAAGCAACTCTTGAAAATGGCAAATGGGCTAATATTAGAGAACTTCCCTTCAGCAGCAACAATTACAGTACTGCTCATCCTGCACTTAGTCCTGATGAAAAAACTTTATATTTTGCTTCTGATATGCCCGGAAGTATTGGCCAGTCTGATATATTTAAAGTTAGCATCAATGAAAATGGTGACTATAGTAAACCACAGAACTTAGGCAAATCAATCAATACCGAAGGCAAAGAAACATTTCCGTATGTCGGTAATGAAAACGAAATTTACTTTGCCTCAGACGGCCATCCCGGACTTGGAGGACTGGATGTTTTTGTCGGCCAGATTGATCCTGACGGAAGCATTAGCGATATCGAGAATCTGGGTGCCGACATCAATTCTCCTAAAGATGATTTTGCTTATACAATTGATACAGCAACAAGAGAAGGTTATTTTAGCTCCAACAAAGATGGCGGTCGTGGTTCTGATGATATCTATAAATTTTTAGAAACCAGAAGACTAAAATGTACTCAGGAATTATACGGTCTTATTACAGATGAAGCTACCGGAATGATTTTGCCTGGAGCAAAAGTTAGTTTATATGACCGGGAATTAAATCTGAAAAGCACCATCTATGCTGATGACACAGGAAATTATAATTTTAAAGTCGAATGTAAAGAAACGTATTATGTAAGGGCAGAAAAACCGGAATATAATACCAAAGAAGTAAGCATTGAAATTCCTGATAAAACTGGCAAAACAAATCTTCCGATAGCTTTAGAAAGTGCTAAATGCAAAGTCACCATCGGGGATGATTTAGGAAAATGCTTCGGTATAAAAATGATTTATTTTGACCTTGACAAATCTAACATCAGAGAAGAAGCTGCTTTGGATTTAGAAAAAATATTAGACGTACTAAATCAAAATCCTAAAATGAAACTTGATATCCGTTCTCATACAGACAGCCGGGCAAGTCATAAATATAATGAATCTTTGTCAGACAGAAGAGCAAAATCAACCATCGAATGGCTAATTACAAATGGTGTAGCAAAAAATCGCTTGACCGGCAGAGGCTACGGCGAAACACAACTTGTAAACGAATGTTCTGATAATGTAAAATGTAGCGAAGAAAAACATCAGGAAAACAGACGCAGCGAATTTATTATTACGGCTTTATAAAATTAAAACACCAAAAACCAATTCACCTCAGCTACCTTTCGGGGTAGCTTTTTTTTTAAAAAAATAAGTCGTTGTAAATATTATGAACTTTACAACGACTTAATAACTAAACCTGAATACTAACTCTCTTTTCAAATTTTTGCAAAAATATTGGTATAATATTTTTTACCGGTTTCTGCATCAATTTTAACAGCAATACCAAAATGAGTATAATCTCCTTCGATATTTTGTTTATGGGTTGGGCTATCTAACCATGCTTTTAAAACACCTTCAGCGGTTTGATAGTTATATGCAACATTTTCTCCTACTTTTTTAGCACCCAGAACAGCAATAATGTTCTCTGAACGGGCTACAAAATTATTATGATTTACAACTTTATTTGTAATCATATAATTATCGTGTTCCTCTGATTTAAAAGAGATGTGATTGACTGTTACTAAACTATTCAATCCTATACTCACACGATATTCGTTTATTAACTGCAACACTTCTATTTCAGAAACATTGTAATTATACTCTGTCACAAGTTCAGATTTAGAAACATTACTGCTTTCAACTGAATCTGATGAACAAGAACCAAAAATATAGACAACAGCCAAAAGCAACATTGTCTGAAGCAATTTCTTCATAAAATAATTAGGTTAAATACAAGCAGAATTTGGGACAAATCCGTTTAATATTTTGGAACGTTATTAATTTACACTTCAAAAAAACAAAATTATCGTTTAAATGACAAATTTAATCGATGAAATGCACTTTTATTTTTTATTTATAATACAAAACTTACAATTAAGGCGATAATCGGTGAATGCTCCAACTAAAATCTGGCTGACTTTTATAAGATATCCGGTCATGTAGTCTATTAGCTCTTCCCTGCCAAAATTCTACTTCTAACGGAGTGACTAAATATCCACCCCAATGTTCCGGTCTTGCAATCGATTTGCCTTCATAAGCATTTTCCAGCTTTTTTAAATTTTCTTCTAAAAAAGATCTTGATGGAATCACCTCACTCTGATTCGAAACTACCGCTCCCAATTTACTTCCGTCAGGACGTGAGTCGAAATAATTGTCTGATATGATTTCAGAAGTTTTCTGGGCAATACCTTTTATAATGACCTGGCGTTCCATTTCCTGCCAGAAAAAAGACAAGCATACATGCGGATTTGCTGCTATTGCTTTTCCTTTTTCCGAATTATAATTGGTATAAAAAATAAATCCTTCTTCAGAGAATTTCTTTAATAAAACCACTCTTGATTTTGGGAAACCATCTAATCCAATAGTAGAAACAGTCATTGCATTGACTTCACCGCTTCCGCCAAAATCTTCTACTTCATGAAACCATCGGTTAAAAAGATTAATTGGATCTTCGGGAATAGAAGTTTCCAATAATTCACTTTTTTCGTAAGACCTTCTATAATTACTTAAATCATTCATTTTTGTTTTTTGTTACAAGTTAATTGTAAGATGTGAAATGTAAAATACGTACAACCGAAACACATATTACATTTTACTTTTCACTTTTTACACAGCTAAAATTCAAAAGAAACCCCATCGTCTCCCAAAAGTACATTTGGAAAAACGGTTTCAGCTTCTTCTTTAAACGGATCAATCCCTTCGTATCTTGTTGAATAATGCCCTAATACCAATTGCTTTGCATTTGCTTTTAAAGCTATTGTTGCGGCTTCTTTCGCTGTTGAATGCAATGTTTTTTCAGCCAAAATCGCTTCGGATTCTAAAAAAGTAGATTCGTGATACAAAACATCAACATTTTCAATAATCGGAATAATGTTTTCATTGTAAACAGTATCCGAACAAAAAGCATAACTTTTTGGCGGAATTGGATCAAAAGTCAGTTTTTCGTTTTCGATTACAGTTCCGTCATCAAGCGTAATATCTCCACCATTTTTTATTTTCTGATAATAAGCAACATGAATATTATGACGCTCAACCGCTTCAACATTTAATTTTCTTTCGTCGGGTTTTTCCGTAAAGAGATAACCATTGGTATAAACACGATGTTTTAACGGAATCGTCTTCACTACAACTTTCTTATCTTCAAAAATAATTTCACTTTCTTTTGATTCTAATTCATGAAAAAACAAACTATAAGTTGTCCACGATTCAGTCAGTTTCAATTGAAGAAGAATGAGTTCTTTAATTCCCTTTGGCCCATAAATATGCAAATCGGTAGTTCTTCCCAAAAGGGAAAAAGTCGAAACAGTTCCAATTAATCCGTAAAGATGGTCTCCGTGAAGATGCGAAATAAAAATGTGATTAATTTTTGAAAATTTAATCTTATTTTTCCGAAGCTGAACCTGGGTTCCTTCGCCACAGTCAATCAAAAACAGTCTGTTCTTAATCTCTAAAACCTGCGAAGTAGGGTTTGTAATTGTTCTGGGAGTCGCCGCATAGCAGCCAAGTATGGTTAACTTCAATTTTATATCTATTCGTTTATTGGGTAAATCGTTTAATCGCCAAGGGCTAAAAGTAGATAAAAAATCGATTAAACAAATAAACGAATAAATAAAAAAACAATTTTAGAAGCCTAAATCTCTTTCGATTTCTTCCATTTCGATAATATCATGCGCTTCCAAAAGAGAAGGTACAACGGTCAGTTTATCAGAAATAGCATTGAAATCAAGTTCTTGGGCTACAATTACAAATGATTTTTTTGCTTTTTTCTGCTGTTTGGAAAGCGGTAAAAAAAGCTTCAAATCATTTTCAGATAAATTGGAATCCGAAGTTAAATCGATAATGATATTTTGTTTTTCAAAGGTTTTAAACTGCTGCGTCACTTTCTCAAGGAAAGATTTAAAATCTCCCTGAGTATCTTTAATCGTAACGGTATGTCCTTTTTGATCTACTTTCATTTTATAATTTGTGGGGCTTATATAAAAATTGATATTTCTGAAGGCAAAGGTACAAAGTTTTTCTTTGTTGTTTCAAGTTTCAGGTTTCAAGTTTAAACGTTCGCTGAGAAACTTGAAACATTAAACTTGAAACAAAATTTTATTGAATCTTAGAAGCCAAAAGATAAATAACCGCCATTCTTATCGCTACACCATTCTCCACTTGATTCAAAATCACAGAATGATTGGAATCCGCCACTTCAGAAGTGATTTCGACTCCTCTGTTGATTGGTCCCGGGTGCATGATTACGATTTCTTTCCCTAGCGAATCCAAAAGCGGTTTATCGACTCCATATTGCTGTGCGTATTCACGCGTTGAAGGGAAGAAATTCACATCCATACGTTCGTTTTGCACACGAAGCATGTTGGCAACATCACACCATTCTAAAGCCTTACGCAAATTCGGTTCAACCGTAACTCCTAAAGATTCAATATATCTTGGAATCAGTGTTTTTGGTCCGCAGACTTTTACCTCAGCTCCCTGCATCTGCAAAGCATAAATATTAGACAATGCTACTCTCGAATGCAGAATATCTCCAACAATTACCACTTTTTTTCCGGCTACATCGCCCAGTTTTTCTCTGATTGAATAACTGTCGAGTAACGCCTGAGTTGGGTGTTCGTGCGCACCATCGCCTGCGTTTACGATACTGGCTTTAACATTTTTGGATAAAAAATAAGCCGCTCCGGGATTGGAGTGGCGCATGACAACCATATCCACTTTCATCGAAAGGATATTATTTACAGTATCAATAAGCGTTTCTCCTTTTTTAACCGATGACTGTGCTGCAGAAAAACTAATCACATCAGCAGATAAACGTTTCTGTGCTAATTCGAAAGAGAGCTTGGTTCTGGTACTGTTTTCGAAGAAAATATTAGCAATGGTAATATCTCGTAATGAAGGAACTTTTTTAATTGGCCTGTTAATGACTTCTTTAAAATGATCTGCCGTTTCAAAAATCAGGTTAATATCATTTTCGTTGATATATTTTATTCCTAATAAATGATTTACGCTTAATTCTTTCATTGTGTTTGTTTATATGTTTATTTGTTGAATTGTTTAATCGTTTCGTTTGCGATTAAACAATTAAACGATTTTATAATTCAACTAATTTGTCACTAAGTAAACCACATCTTCACCGTCATTTTCTTTCCAGCTTACCTTAACTTTTTCTCCATTGATAGCATCTACCTGACGACCTCGATAATCGGGCTGAATTGGCAAATTACGACTAAAACGTCTGTCGATTAACACCAGTAATTCAATTTCTGAAGGTCTCCCGAAAGACTGAATCGCTGTTAAAGCTGAACGAATACTTCTTCCCGTAAACAACACATCATCGATAAAAATGACTTTTTTGTTTTCGACTATAAAATTAATCTGAGTTTTATTGGCTTCCAAAGGTTTATCGGTTCTGCGGAAATCGTCTCTAAAGAAAGTAATATCCAGATAACCCAAAGAAATCTCCGGTGTTTTGTATTCGCTTTCTAAAATTTGCTTTAAACGTTCTGCCAAAAAAACACCTCTTGGCTGAATTCCGATTAAAATAGTATCGGAGAAATCAAGATGTTTTTCGATTAACTGACAAGCCAAACGATGGAGTATGATAGTAACTTCTTTTGCATTAAGTAATACTTTTTGGCTCATAATTAAGTGTAATGTTTGGTTGCGCAAATATACGGAATTGGAATTTATTTGTTGGGGTGTTGGGTTGGGAAATATTTTTTTTGAATTTGTAGGAAATGTTTGAATTTGAGATTCAAATTTTATGACTCTCATTGCTATGTTATTTTAAAAATAAATTCTTACTTTTTATAGGTCTATTTGGTATAAAAATATATTTTAGCATTGAAATTAATTACTTATTTTAAGTGTAATTTTTTTTAAAATTAACTAATAATTCAAATTATGAATATATACGATAAAGATTTCGACTCCGTAATCGACGGGGTAGTTGCGAACGGATCAATAACATATAAAGATGCTCTTGAAAAACTTGTACCCCTTATTAGCAAAACTGAATTTCAAAGGAAGTTACAGGATAAAAAGTTTTACGAAAAATTAGAAAGAGATATTGAAAACGGATGCATTATGCCTCCAATAACGATAGCATATGTTAATAATGAAATAACTCGAAAATCTAATACAACTGACGTTATTAGTTTTTTTAATAAAAACTATAGCACTTCATTTGTTCTTGACGGAATACAAAGATTAAACACTTTAAACAGAGTTGCAGATTCTAAAAAAATCGATTTAACAAAAAAGCTTTATTTAAACATTATATTCTGCGATAATATTGATAAATTATTATACCGCATGATTACTTTAAATAATGGGCAAAAACCAATGACACCAAGACATCAGGTTGAAGTAATGATGGCAAATGTTTTTAACTTTGATAAATTAGGTATTGAAGTCCAAACAGAAAAAGAAAGAGGTGATAAAATTAAAATGAATTCGTTTAATAAATCTGATTTAGTTCAAGCTTATCTAGCATATATGGCAAACAGCCCAATGGTTGACAATCAAAAAATAATACAGGATAAAATGGATGAATTGATTGTTAGCAAAATAATCTCAACTGAACCTGTTGACAGTGATACAACTTTTGAAAATGTAATAAATGCCTTAGCCAAATTCCAGAAAAGTGCAACTTCATTAAAATGGCTGAAACAAGCAAACAATTTAGTAGGATTTGCTGTTGGAATGAAGTATTCATCAAAAGCGATATTAGCACTAACTATTGAAGAATTTGAGGAAGCCATAAAATTGTTTGACCAAGCCTTTACTGATTTTAATCCGTCCAAAATAAAAATGGGGAAATTACGTCGAGAACTTTCATTTGACTATTTTAAAAATTACTCAAAGCTTAGTAACTTCGGGCGTCTTGAATTATTGGAATATTTTAGCGATTTAACAAATGATTAGTCGTTATAAATATCATGATATTATTTTTAGAGAAAATAGTTTAAGTCAAAATTTAAGAATTGAAAATGGAAATTCTATTTTGAGAATTTTTAGACTAATTTCAGGAACGATAAATTGTGAGGATGAATATAAAAATATAATTTATAAATTCAGAAATAACTTTACCACATTTCCTTTTGAAGAAAACAATAAATTGAGTAGTAAAACTATATTAAACAATTTTCCAGAGGAAATAAAAATTAAAGATTTAGATAAATATTTTAAAACAGCAAGAAATAATAAAAAATTCTATGATTCTATTGAAGTTGAACTATTAAAATGTTTAATTGCCGCTCACGATAACCGATATTTGGAATCTTTTTTTTACTTATATCGAATAATAGAAGGCATTAGCTACTCCATTCCTTTAATGTATGTTTCCAAAAATAAGGATTACAATAAAACCTACAGTGAACTGCAAGCATTTTTTGGTAAAGATAAAGATGGAGAACTAGCTTTCTTTAAACGATTTGTTTCTGAAACTTTCCATGAAGAAGACTTCTACAAATCAAACTTATTGATTAACCTACACTTGATTGATATTGAAGAAATTCGCCCATTATATTATAAAATCTACCTTGATAAATTAAAAAATAAAATTGTTGGACAACCTATAGAAAACGAAAGCATCGAAGTAAAATTCATTGTATTTTATGATTTTATGATCGAAATTAGAAATAGATTTTTTCACAATGCTAAAGGTTCATGGCAATCAAATTTAGAATCAACTAATTTGTTGTTTCCTGATTTGTTTTTTAAACCATTAATCAATCACGGTATTAACTGGATATCAATTATTTTATTTGAAATAATAAAAAATGATTTCGATAAAACCAAATAACTAAGAAGTACAATATTTAATAATTTCGAAAAGATAAAACTACAACCACCAATCCTGATCTCTCAGATATACATAACGATAGCTAGTAAATTCTTTCCATGCCAGTAAAGCATATATCACTCCTTATACAAAATAATTTTCTTCAGTTTTTCCTTATATTTGAGTAAAACAAAAAACATCAAACATCATGAGAAAAATAATCGTCCTATCCATGATTACAATCGATGGCGTCATGCAGGCACCGGGTGGTCCAGAAGAAGATACATCAGGCGGTTTTGAATATGGAGGCTGGGTAGCGCCTTTTGGAGATGAAGAATACGGCAAAGTTATGCAAAAACAAATGGAACCTGCAGATATTTTGTTGGGCAGAAAAACATTTGATATTTTTGAAGACTATTGGCCTAAACATGCAGATGGCTGGCCGGGAATTAATGAAGTTTCGAAATATGTTTTATCGACAACGAGAAAAAACTCTGATTGGGAGAACACAGAATTCCTTTCCACAATAGAAGACATCCAAAAACTCAAAAATTCAGAAGGCGGCGATATAAAAGTCTGGGGAAGCGCTACACTTGTTCAGCTTTTGCTTCAGCATGATTTGGTTGATGAACTTGGACTTTTAATTTATCCTATACTTTTGGGTAAAGGGAAAAAATTGTTTGATGATGGTGCAATTCCTTCAGCATTTACGTTAATTGAAAGTACCGTTACACCAAGCGGTGTAATTGCTGTTAGTTACAAACGATCTGGAGAAGTGAAGACTGGAATTATTCACGATTAAAAGTATTCACCAAAACTAGTTTATATCATCAAAAAAACTGTATGAAAGAAAGTATCCAACGGTTCATAACAAAACCTAAAAACATCTTTCTGTTAGATTGTTTTGGTGCTTTACTTACTACTTTATTGATTTTTTTCGTTCTTCGTACTTTTAATGACTTCTTTGGTTTATCAAAAAACACTTTGGAATTTCTTGCTGCTTTAGCTCTGGTATTTTCAATCTATTCTGTTTCCTGCTATTTCTTAGTAAACAGCCATTGGAAATCCTTTTTAAAAATTATCTGCACTGCCAATATCCTTTATTGTATTTTGACAATCGGGATTATGTTTTACAATTGCAAAAGCATAACTATATTTGGTGTAGCTTACTTTTTAGGAGAAATAATAGTAATAGCTGGAATTGTTTTTATCGAAATAAAAATGATAAGAGAAAAATAGAAACTTTTCAGAGGTTAAAATTCAATCTAAAACAATTATGGATAAATACAAAGAAACTTTTGAAACCTGAAACAAAATTGCAAATCTCTACGAGGACAAATTCATGAATCTAAGTATCTATGATGAAACTTATGATTTTTTTTGCAGCCTTTTAAAAGATCATCAGAAAGTATTTGAAATTGGATGTGGGCCTGGAAATATTACCAAATATTTGTTATCTAAAAGACCTGACTTAAAAATCACAGGTATTGACATTGCACCAAAAATGATTGAATTAGCTCAGAAAAACAATCCTACCGCTGATTTTAAAATAATGGACACCCGAAAACTGAATGAGTTAAATGTAAAGTTTGATTCCATTATGTGCGGGTTTTGTTTACCCTATTTATCCGAATCAGATTGTTCGAAACTAATTCGTGATGCTGCACAAATTCTTACTCAAAATGGAATTTTGTACTTAAGTTTTGTAGAAGGCGAATCTTCTAAATCAGGCTTTATTTCCGGAAGCTCAGGAGACCGTACTTACTTTTATTATCATACTTTAGAAAATTTAAAAACTACTCTTATTCAAAATAATTTTAAAATTATAAAATTGTTCGAAGTTAATTATCCTAAATGTGAAGATGCAGAAATCCATACTATATTAATTGCAAAGAATGGAATTCTCTAAAACAATCCAAATCATAAAACATTTCACAAAAATTATATAAAAGATTTCTCCGTTTCTTAAGTAATTTTATTAAAGCAATTTAAAACATAAAATCATGCAAAATAAAATTACAAGATTGTTAATGGTATTGTTTATACTATTTTCATTTACAAGCTGCGAATTAGTTGGAGATATTTTTAAAGCCGGAATGGGTGTCGGAATCTTTATTGTGGTTTTTATAATCGTGATCATTATCTGGATCTTTGCCAAGGTCTTCAAAAGGTAAAACATAAAAAATGCCCGCTATTCTCATAACGGGCATTTTGTTTTTTATTAAAGATTGTACATCTTCTTTCTTTGCTCCTGAATCTTTTCATCATCAAGATATTCGTCAAATGTCATGTAACGGTCGATTACTCCGTTTGGTGTCAATTCTACAATTCTGTTACCAACAGTCTGTGCAAACTCGTGGTCATGTGTGGTAAAGATTACAGAACCTTTAAAGTTTTTCAATGAGTTGTTGAAAGCTGTAATCGACTCAAGATCTAAATGGTTTGTTGGCTCGTCTAGCATCAAAATATTAGCGCGCTCCATCATCATTCTGGATAACATACAACGTACTTTTTCTCCTCCTGATAAAACTCTTGAAGTTTTTAAAGCTTCTTCTCCGGAGAAAATCATTTTCCCTAAGAAACCTCTAATAAACACCTCATCACGCTCTTCTTCTGTTTTTGCGTATTGACGTAACCAATCCACTAAAGTCAAATCGTTTTCGAAGTATTTATGATTTTCAGCCGGTAAATAGGCCTGGTTAGTTGTAATTCCCCAATCAAAAGATCCTGAGTCTGCTTTTTGTTCTCCGTTTAAGATTTCGTAGAAAGCTGTTGTAGCACGTGAATCTTTAGAGAACAACACGATTTTATCGCCTTTTGCCATATTCAAATCTACATCTTTGAATAAAACTTCTCCATCTACAGAAGCAGATAAGTTTTGTACATTCAAAATCTGATCTCCGGCTTCACGATCCTGATCGAAGATAATCGCAGGGTAACGACGGCTGGATGGTTTGATTTCGGCAATATTTAATTTAGAAATCATTTTTTTACGGGAAGTAGCTTGCTTAGATTTCGCCACGTTCGCACTAAAACGACGAATAAATTCTTCAAGCTCCTGTTTCTTTTCTTCTGCTTTTTTGTTTTGCTGTGCACGTTGTTTCGCCGCTAATTGGCTCGACTCGTACCAAAACGTATAGTTTCCTGAATAGTGATTGATTTTTCCGAAATCAATATCCGAAATATGAGTACAAACCGCATCTAAAAAGTGACGGTCGTGAGATACTACAATTACAGTATTTTCGTAGTTTGCCAAGAAGTTTTCTAACCAGGCGATAGTCTCGAAATCCAAATCGTTGGTAGGCTCATCCATAATCAATACATCAGGATTTCCGAAAAGTGCCTGCGCCAAAAGCACACGAACTTTCATTTTTCCTTCCATATCAGCCATTAAAGTATAATGATCTGCTTCTGTGATTCCTAAGTTAGACAACATCGCTGCAGCATCAGAATCGGCATTCCAGCCGTTCATTTCTTCAAACTGAACCTGAAGCTCCCCTATTCTGTCTGCATTTTTATCATTGTAGTCTAAATAAAGCTCATCCATTTCTTTTTTAACAGCGTACAACACTTTATTTCCCATCAAAACGGTTTCCAAAACAGTATGCTCATCAAACATGTTGTGGTTCTGGTTCAAAACCGACATACGTTTTCCCGGTTCTAAATGTATATGACCGGAAGTTGGGTCCATATCGCCCGAAATGATTTTAAGGAAAGTTGATTTTCCAGCACCATTTGCTCCAATAACGCCGTAAATATTTCCGTGTGTGAATGTAGTATTTACTTCGTCAAACAAAACTCGTTTGCCAAATTGTACTGATAAATTATTGACTGTTAACATGAATGTCTTTTTATTTAATTTGGTGCAAAAGTAAGGAAAAAGGTTCAGAGTTGCAAAGATGCTTTTTGAATTGTAAGATGTGAAATGTTAATGGTGAAATGTGACCTGTAAAAGGCAAAATGTTATTTAATTTAAAATAAAAAAATATCTAAATTTTCACATCTAACATCTATCATCTAACCTTTTACAACTTACTTTCTTTGTCTAAAGCGACTTCGAGGCTTTCGAAATTGGAAACTACTTTTTTAATCACACCTTCTTTATTGAGAATAAAATGTGTTGGGAACGCGTTCAACTGCAGCGTTTCATTCATGTATTCTTTCATGTTTGGAATCACTGAATACGACAATGGTTTTCTTGCTAAAAATGTTTTTAATTGCTCAGGCGTATCTTCGGCAAGGCTTATAAAAACAATGTCTTTTCTGTCTTTGTATTTTGAAACTAATGCGTTGACCTGGGGAAATTCTTTGATACAGGCTGCACAGTGAATATACCAGCATTTGATTACGATGATTTTTCCTTTCATGGATTCATTTGAAACTACATTTCCGTCTAAATCTTTGAATGAAAATTTAGGAAAAGGAGTTCCTTCCATTTTAAAATTGTGCAATGCATCAAAAGCCTGCTGATTGATTGTGGCTTTTATACTGGTATCTGATTTTGGAAGAATTTTGAATAATTTATAATTGTAAACTGAATCAGCTGATTTTAATCGGATTGGGATTAGATTTCCGTTTACTAGCTGATTTAAGAAAGCTTCTTTTGAGATTTCTTTTGAAAGAAGATCAAAGGCAGTGAAATCTCTGGAAAGCATGAGTTTTTTATTTTGATAGGCTGACCATTCGCTGAAATTCTTTTGAATTTGGATTGGATCAACCTCGGGATTGCCGAATTTATTTTGGGCTGAACAAAAAGTAAAAATTAGAAGTGTGATTATAAGTGTAATTGATTTTTGCATGAAATTTTAATCGATAATTTTAGGCTCAAAAGTACGCAAAATTAATGTTTCCCGCAGATTCTGCAGATTTAGCAAATTATTGATTCTGCAACTGAGATTGCCTCGTTCCTCGCAATTTCTCCGGTATTCTTATGAAAGCTAAAGCCCTAGCCCTGATAGAAGTGAAAATCCTTTTGTGGCGCTTCTTTAGCGACACAAAAGATTGTAACGGATAGCAGGAATCAGCTCCCAAAACTTAAAAACAAAAAAACCTGACAATTGCTTGCCAGGTTTAGAATGCTCTCCTCTAAGCAAAAACCAAATAACAAATTACCTAAAATCGATACATTTTGGAAATGCAAATTAGATTAAAAAATAAATAACCAAACTCAATTTTAACCTTCCCAATTTTTATTTCCTTACTTTTAAAACATTCAACTTATTAACTGGTTAAAAATATCTCTACCGGATTTGTTTCCGGCAGAGAAATCAGATACCAATTAACACAACTTCACTTAAACTACTTAACTTTACTAACTCAAACTTTTATATTAACTTTTTAAAACTTGTATAAACTGCCAGCTCAACATCGGCATGTTCTTTTGTATTACATTCTTCAATCAACCTTTTTAAATCTGCTGATTTTAAAGTTGATTTATTATCTAAAACACGTAACAATTCCTGTGATGCATCGCTCAGCTTTTTAACCAAAGGCAGAACTGGCTGTACTAACGGAGCGTTGGTACTTAAGTCATTTAATTCCTTATTTAAGGCAATCCATTTGCTGAAAAATGCAGCGACTTTTGCTTTGTTTTCAGGTGTTTTGCCTGCCAAATATTGTTTTACGGCCTCATCAAAAGCCAATGCATCTTTTGCATCGGGTGTGCAGGCGTCTGCAAAAAGTGTGAACGGAGAATAGGTTTGATATTCTGTTCCATCCTTATTTCGTGTATATCCTTTTAACGGTTCGCAGACATTTGAGAATTCAGTTAGTGCTTTTATGTTTTGATTGTTGGCAATATTTCTCAAAATCACATCTTTGTTGCGAATGTGGGTCAGTCCTAATTCTTCTAATCGAAACGAAACAGTTTCAAGGCGTCTGCGCATATCGGCAATATCAGTAATGTTTTCGGCTGACCAGAGTCTTTCGGCAATTGCTGCTGTTCTTGGCCAAATTCTGGAATCTATGGTTTCCGGTGTTGCTAATTCTGTCCACATTGGGGCTTCTCCACCTAGAATTCTTGCTTTTTCTGCTGCAGTCAACTCAACTCCTTTTGGCATTGGGTCTGTTAAATAATGACTTTCAATTGGGTACATCAAATCGATATAATAGCCGTTTGACAATACTGTTTTATAACCTTTTTTTACCGCTTCGGCTAAAGACTGGCCTGGCAGAACGCCTTCATTTGGACCTCTCCATGAATGCACAATGGCTTCTTTTGAAAGGTTTTTGGTTAAAATTTCTTCCCAGCCCATTAATTGCTTTCCGTGTTTTTTAAGCATGGGAGCCAATTGCATGGTAAAATAAGTTTGTAATTCGTGGTTTGTCGCTAACTTATTTTTCTTTTTAAATTCCTGAATTTTAGGATTTGCATCCCAGTCTTTTCCTTCATTTTCATCTCCTCCAATATGAAAATAATCTCCTGGAAACAATGGACATACCTCGTCGAAGATTTCGCCTAATAATTGATATGTTTTTGGATTTGTGGGATCTAATGTAGGCGTAAAAATACCCGCATTTCTTTCGACTGTATAGGTTGTAATTCCTGTTCCCTGAATATTTTTTTCTGCTCCGCCTTTTAATGCAATCGCTTTACTTCCAATTTCAGGATAAGCTGTCAATATCGCCGTTCCGTGACCCGGAACATCAATTTCCGGAACAATTAAAATACCGCGCTCATCAGCATATTTTACGATATTTTTGATTTCTTCCTGTGTGTAATACATTCCATCCGAAGCCAGTTCAATTAGTTTTGGATGTTTTTTCATTTCGATTCTCCAGCCCTGATCATCAACCAAATGCCAGTGAAAAACATTCATTTTCATAGCAGCCAGTCCGTCTATATTTCTTTTGATTACATCTACGGGCTGAAAATGTCTTGCAGCATCTATCATCAAACCTCTCCAGGTAAATCTAGGGAAATCTGAAATTTGTGCGTTCGGAAAATAAAATGATTTATTATTATTCTGCAACAGCTGCAATAACGTTTCAAGACCGTGTAAAGCCCCTAAATCGCTGGTTGCCTCTATTGTAATTTTGTTTTGTTTAATATCCAAATGGTAACTTTCATCTTCATATAAACCAATTTTCCCGCTTTTGGCACAGTTTATCTGAAGTTCTGCTGTAGGAACTTCATTTAGTTTTGTAACAAAATCCTGCGAGAAAAAGAGACCTGTTCTGCCATCTAAACGGCGTAAAAAGCGAGTTACGCCTCCAAAAATTCTCGGATTTGGATTTCCGGTAATATTCACTTTAAAATTTTTAGTCAAAGTAAAACTTCCGTCATTTAAAACAACATTTTGCGGCCAGGGCATAAGATTTAGCTGCTCTTTTTTAATCTGAGCGTTGGAAGTTAAACCTGCTAATAATAGGACTAGTATATATTTCATTTTGTGGCGCTTGAAAATGGTTGTCCTGAGACAACATTAATAAATAGATAAAAATCCAGAATGATCTCTTTACTGATCCTCACTATCAGTAAGAAATCAATCTGAATTGGGTAATTTGATTTATTATAAATCAAATCCTAAAAATAATCTTAGTAATCAAAACGTTTGAAAGCCTCAATAGCTTCGTATTCTGCCAAACCTAATTCGTCGTACAGAATGGCTGTATTTTTATTTCGGTCTTCTGCCCTAACCCAAAACTCCCTTGAGTCATTCCCCTGAAACATAACCCTGTCCTTTTGAGACTGGTGGTATAAAATCGCATGACGTTTCAATAATACTTCAGACGGAGAAAGCGGAACAGCCATGTCAATCTCGTGAATATCCCATTCGTGCCATGCTCCTCTGTACAGCCATAACCAGCAGTCATCCATGTATTTTTGAGGTTTCAGTTCTTTCATCGCAGCAAATATGGCATTCAGACAAACTTCATGCGTCCCGTGCGGATCAGCAAGATCACCCGCAGCAAACACCTGATGTGGTTTTATTTTGGCGATAATATCCTTAACAATCGCAATATCTTCCGGACCTAACGGATTCTTCTTCACCTGTCCGGTTTCATAAAAAGGAAGATCTAAAAAGTGTGTATTTTCATCTTTTAGTCCGATGTATCTTGTTGCAGCGTATGATTCCCTTCTGCGGATCAATCCTTTTAATTTTCGAACTTCCAGTGAATCTACCTGATCTTCAGATTTGTTGTTCAGAAATTCAATTACCGATTTGAAATTAATTTTTCCATCAGTATCGCCAACAAAATCATTACATACTTCTGCAAATTTTAATGCTTCATCATCTGTAACCGCAATATTTCCTGAGGTTTGATATACGACATGTACATCATGTCCCTGTTTAATTAATTTTGAAAAAGTTCCTCCCATAGAAATTACATCATCATCAGGGTGTGGGCTAAAAAGAATCACTCGTTTTTTTGCCGGATTGGCTCTTTCCGGACGATGTGAATCATCAGTGTTCGGTTTTCCGCCCGGCCATCCCGTAATAGTATGCTGTAAAACGTTGAACATATTGATATTCAAATCGTAAGCAGAACCTTCCTGCGCCAAAAGATCAGACATTCCGTTATTGTTGTAATCACGATCTGTCAATTTTAAAATGGACTGTTTTGTTTTTTGACACAACCAAACAATCGCTTTGCTTTTTAATTCCTGAGTCCAGATACACTCTCCTACCAACCATGGTGTTTTGAAACGCGTTAACTCTGAAGCTGCGGACTGGTCTAAAACGAAAGTTGCATTAGGATGATTTTGTAAAAATGTAGCAGGCACTTCAGAACTGATATCACCCTGAATGGTTCTTTTGATGATATCGGCTTTGTTTTGTCCCCATGCCATCAATACAATTCTTTTCGATCTCATAATCGTAGAAACTCCCATCGTAATAGCTCTTTTCGGAACGTTGTCAATACCATTAAAGTCAGATGAAGCATCTACTCTTGTAATATGATCCAGTGTAATAATTCTTGTACCGGAGTTAATATGCGATCCCGGTTCATTGAAACCTACGTGGCCCGTGCGGCCTATACCTAACAATTGAAAATCAAGACCTCCGGCTTGTTTAATATTCATTTCATAATCGATGCAATATTGATTCAGTTCCTCAATAGCAACGGTACCGTCAGGAATATTAATATTTTCAGGATCGATGTCAATATGGTTAAAAAGGTGCTGATGCATAAAATAGTGATAGCTCTGATTATTCTCTTTTGACATTGGATAATATTCATCCAGATTAAAAGTGATTACATTGCTAAAACTTAATCCTTCTTCTCTGTGCATTCTCACTAATTCCTCATATACTTTTATAGGAGAAGAACCTGTTGCCAAACCTAATACACAAGATTTATTTTTTTCTTGTTTAGATCTAATTAACTGAGCAATTTCCTGTGCTACAATTAAAGATGCTTCTGCTGAACTTTTGAAGATTTCATTGTGAATTTTTTCAAATCTTGTTTCTTCAAATTTTCCTGCACTCTTATAGCTGATATCAGGTTTTATTTCTAAAGCACTTTTCATTTTTTTTCTTTTTTGATAATTTTATATATAAAAGCAAGACATATATTTAGTTCATAAAAACTTAATAAATTACTAATCCAGCTTATATTCTTTTTCTGCAAATTTATTTTTAAAGGATTCCTTAAAAAAATTATTTATACAAACTGCTTAAACTTTTAAACGAACAGCACTATTTAGTCAATAACACGTTTTTGCACAATAAAGGAACTTGTAAACCTTAAAAATTCATCTATTTATAAGGCTTTTAGTTACCACACAAATCAGTAGTGACAAATCCCAGTTTTGTATATTTTTTATGAATCACATCCAATAAAGAATATTGATCAAATGAATCCTGGGCAATTTCCCAAATCATTATTCCGCCAGTAATTTCCGAAGCCAATTGAACTTTTTGCTCAATAGTTGGTCTCCCGTTATAATAAATTTTACCCAATTCATCCAGTTCTGCAAATTGATTTCCGGCTGCAACCATTTGTCCGTAAGTCACACTTGTAGCAACTGCATCTGTAAAATTATAGCCATAAAACGGAACGCCGAGTGTCAGTTTTTCTTTTGGAACATTCTGCATTTTATTCCAAAAATCGATTCCTGATTTTGCATCATTAAAAGAGCTATGCTGGCCCGGTTTATCAGGTGCCCACGGTCCTGTCATATCATAAGCCATGATATTAATAAAGTCGAAAGCATTAAGAGCTTCATTGTTTATATTAACAAACCTTGTGTTATTTGGCAAAGCTGCCGTTATAAGTTTGTTTTTGCTTTTTATGGCATTTTTTAATTCCACAACAAAACCACTATACCCTATAGTTACCGCATCCCATTCCAGATCTACATCGACTCCATCCAATTTATGAAGCTCAACGAAATCCATTATTTTTTTGATAAAAGCAGGTCTGTTTTCCGGTGTATCGATAAGCAATGACCAATTTGCAGCCTGTTCTGGCGAGATAACTCCTCCGGCCACAGAAACACTTATTTTAATATTCGGATTTATGCCCTTTACATATGCAATGACAGCATCAATATCACCATCAAAAATTAAATTACCTGTGTTGTCCGGATTTGCGAATGACAAATTAAGATGAGTGAGCTTACAAAATTGTACGGAACTGATTTTTCCAAAATTATCCGTTGATAGGTATCCTACAACTCTGGCTGTTTTGGTTTTTGAATTATCATTCTCTGTATCGTTGTCCTTAGAGCAGCTGTAAGAGGTAAAAAGCGAACCAATAAAGAAAAGGATGCCTAATAAGGCTTTATTTTTTATCATTATTTTTAATTTAATTAGAATGAAAATAATACCTCATCAGGCATAACTTTGGGAACTATTTTTTAGTTGGCATCCCACCAAACTTTATTCAGCCAATCATTTGTTCCGCCCATTCTTTCCAATGCTTTTAAATAATTTATTTCATTTTTCTGCATCTCATCATTTGGATAATACAAACGTTTTGGCATCACACCACCTGTTTCTGAATCAGGGTTTGTAATTGGCAATAAGACTGGAAATCCTGTTCTTCTCTGGTTGGAGTAAGCTTCTATACTATTAAATATGTATGTAATCCAAATCTGTGTTCCAATTTGCTGTTTTTCTGTTCCTGCAACCAATGGCTTAGCATCTAAATAAGCATCAATATCTGTCTGAGATGGCAGAGTCGCGCCATAAATCAACAATTGTTTGATACCAGCTTCAACCCCTTTTCTGTAATATTCAGCAGCAGAAGTACCAGTTACCCATCCTCTGTGAGCAGCCTCAGCTAATAATAATTGTGTTTCTGAATAACTCACATGTAAGTAAGGTGTCGTTTTTTGTTTAAAATAAGACTGGATCCCTGAAGTTGCTGACGCACCACCCGGAACATCCCATTGAAAAGAGCCCGGACGAACCCCTTCGTATAATTTTTCTCCCGGCTGAACAGGCTGACCACCTTTTCCTGGTAAAGCAGACGTTGTTTTAGGTGTTGCAAGCATAGTTAATCTAGGATCTCCGTTGTCTCTCAAATAATCTATTACTAATGAGCTGAAATGATCCCCATGCTCATTACCTACAAAAGCATATGCCAAACCATTTCCTCTAAAATCGATAGCCGCAGGATTATCACTAAAGGTTGCATCTAAGTGTTTCATAATACAATTGTCAAGGTTACTTTCAAAAACACCATTTTGCAGGGCTGCTTTTACTTGTTTCTCTGCTTCTTGTGGTTTTACTTCTGAAAGTCTCATTCCTAAACGTAATCTTAGCGTATTAGCCAGTTTTTTCCATTTTGAAATATCTCCATTGTAAAACAGATCCCCCTTAACACTACCACCTCCGGCATTTAACTGGTTGTAAGCTTCGTCTAATTCACTGAAAAAAGCAGTATAGACTTCTTCCTGAGTATCATATTTAGGTGTTACAATTCCTTCTGAGAACCCTTTTCCTGCCTGAGAATAAGGAATATCTCCATAAAGATCCGTTAAACGCTGTGCCACCATCACTTTCATGATTTTTGCTACAGCATTCATGTTTACCATAGCCGGATTACCACTGGTTTTGTCCAAAATATCCACAACATTTTTCAACTCATTAGCATAACCGTTTCTCCAGATTGCTGTTGCATAGTCATCACTTTTCTTGAATTTGTTGCCATATTCTGTTTGATTCCACGCACCGGAATAATGCTGCACAAATCCACCTGAATAAATTAAGTTAGCTCTCCACTGGTAGTATCCGTCTCCAGACATACACAATTGGGTAAATGTTAGCTGTCCTGCCGGATTTGCTGACAATGCAACCGGATCTTTTTCCAGTTCATCAAAATTTTCGGTACAGCCTACTGTGGTTAACAATATGGCTATGGCTAGTATTATCTTTTTAAATTTCATAATTTCTTTTTTTTAGAATGCAACTTTAATATTAAAACCATACGATTGTCTGAATGGCAGTGAACCATATTCAAATCCCTGACCATTACCGGAAGTATACATAGATTCCGGGTCAACGTTTGGTAAATCCTTATTAAAAGTCAATAAATTTCTTGCGAATGCAGACACATAAACTGAACTGATTTTTGCTCCGCTAAAAACACTCTTTGGTATCGTATAACCTAAACTTACTTCTCTCAATTTTACGTAAGAAGCGTCATAAATAAAAGGGGCAGGTGTATTGTTGAAAACAGTAGTCCAATAATCCTGTGGATTTACAGGTTTAGTATTTTCTACATATACAGGATTAGCAGCAGTTCCTGTATTTACAACACCTTGCGCTACATAACCAGCAGTAGGAACCCATGTGGCCTGGCTAAAATTAGGATCGTTTGCAACTGCTTCTGCTCTAGCTGCATTGTAAGCATCCCTGCCTTCAGTAGTGATATCTAAAAGTCCTTTTTGTGCAGCTAATGAATTGGTCATAGAATATACATCCATTCCAAATTTCATATCAATTAAAAACTGAAGTGTAATTCCTTTATAAGAGAATCTGTTAGTTAAACCGGCAGACCAGTCAGGAAGTCCTTTTCCTAAAGCCACTTTAGAATCTGTGAATAAAGGCATACCGTTTGCATCTACTATTTTCTCACCTGAAGGAGTTCTTAGAAAATCCCTTCCGATGATAGTTCCATACTGACCTCCAACCTGAGCTACAATAGCAGCTCCGGCCCAACGAGCTTCAGAAATAGCATACGTATTAATATCCGGGTGTAAAGATATAATAGAGTTTTTGTTTTTCGAAAAGTTCAGATCAATTCCCCATTCGAAGCTATCCGTTTTGATTGGAGTTCCTGATAAGAAAATCTCAATACCTTCATTTCTTAATTGTCCTGCATTTACAGAAAGGAATTCATATCCAGATGTTGCAGATGAAGCCAAATCAAGAGTCTGATCAGCAGTATCTTCACGGTAAACCGTAATATCTGCTTTTAATCTGTTTTTAAAGAATGCTGTTTCAATTCCAAATTCCACTCCTGTTTTAGACTGATAAGTCAAATTCGCATTTGGTGCTGCAGAGTTTTTAATATTAACGACACTTTGTCCGTCATAAGATGAAAAAGTAGTATAATTTAGTGCATTTTTATACGCTCCCGGTGCATTTGAAACCTGCGCCCATGAAGCTCTGAATTTTCCATAGCTGAATGTATCATTCTGAATCTTTAAAGCATCAGAAAAGATGAAGCCTAACGAAGCTGCAGGATAAAAAGCATCTTTATTGATCACACTGAACCAGTCATTTCTTCCAGTAAATTCAGCATATAAATATCCTTTGTAATCAAATTTAGCAGAACCGTAAACTGAGTTTGTTCTGGTTCTTGTTACTACAGGAGCATTTTCAGTCTGGTTTACAAAGTTGCTGATATATTCTGTACCCGGCTCAATAATTTTAGTTCCGAATCTTGAATTTTGCTCTCTTTTAAAATCTCTTCTTCCTGTACCTAAAATTCCTGAAAAAGTAAAGTCTGTAGCTAATTTTATATCACTAAAAGTGGCAATAATATCCGTGTTCATCTCTGAAACATTTATATTATCAAGTCCTAAGTACCCTTCATCTCTTCCCGGCCATGTACTTCCTGCTTCCATAAAGTCTTTAGAACTGAAAGCATAGCTGTCTAAACCAGTTCTAAATGTCAATCCTACCCAGTTTTTTAACTGATAAGTTCCGGTAACATTTCCAATAAAACGATTTTTTACAGATGAGTTATGATTTTCCTGTGTAGTAAAATATGGGTTTAACTGGTACACATTATTGTTCCATGGATAAATTTGACCAGTTTCTTCGTTTTTATAATTTTTTAACCATGCCTGATCGAAACTTGGTGCTAATGAGCTTAATGAATAACCAACGTTATTTGGTGAATCTCCTAATCCTGGTCTGTTCTGTGTATTTTCAACCATGTAATTTACGTTTGCAGCCAAAGTAAATTTATCTGATTTTATAGTTCCGTTTAAACTAGCATCATTTCTTTCTAAGCCAGATTCCGGAATAACGTCATCATTTGTCAGGTTGTTATATCCGAAACGAACAAAAGCATTCTCGCTTCCTGCTGATAATGATATTCCGTTTGAAAGTGTAACTCCGGTTTTGAAAAAGTCCTGAATATTATTCTCAACTCTGGCGTACGGTTTCATAGAGCCATCAAATATTTTTATTTGCTGCCCCACACTTTCAGAGAACTTAGGCCCCCATGCATTTGTAGTGTAACTGTATATTTCAGTAGGTGCTTTTGTAGGATCCGGTAAAGTACCATTTGATCCGGAACCATATTCAGTCTGATAGTCAGCATATTTAGCATCTACTCTGTCAAAACTTACACCACTTGTAAGCTCTACCTGTAACTTGCCTTTGCTTCCTTTTTTAGTTGTAATAAGAATAACACCATTTAAAGCCCGGGATCCGTATAATGCAGCAGCAGCAGCTCCTTTAAGTACAGTTAAGCTTTCAATATTATTTGGATTAATACTTGAAATTCCGTCTCCGTTATCTCTTCCGTCAAACCATTTACTGTTAGCAGCAGTATCATTGTTCAAACCTGAGTTATCAATAGGAACTCCATCTACAATATAAAGTGGCTGATTGCTTTCACCAATACTCGAAATACCTCTAATAATAACTCTCGTTGATCCTCCCACTCCAGTGGCCGGAATAGAAACATCAACACCGGCAACCTTACCTGAAAGCGCGGTAGCAACGTTCGTAGTAATAACTTTATTTAATTGGTCTCCTTTAAGATCCTGGACTGCGTATCCCAGTTCTTTCTTTTGTCTTTTAATACCTAATGCTGTAACCACAACTTCATTTAAAGAATTTGATGCCGCCAGTTTCATTTTTACATTAATTGCAGCAGCATCTCCAACAACTATCTTTTGTGTTTCAAGACCTACATAGCTAAAAATTAATGTTTGTCCGGTTTGTACATCAATTGAGTACAAACCGTCAAAATCGGTAGTAGTACCTTTTTGGCCACCTTGCACAGAAACAGATGCCCCTGGTAACGGCATCCCATCAGAATCTGTAATCAAACCCTTGACATTTTTTACCTGAGCAAGCGAAACCTGCGCTGTAAAAACAATCATAAAGATTAATAAAATTTTTTTCATGTTTATTTATTTTGTTAGTTATGGTGTAAATTTATTCTTAAGGGATTGTTAAAAAAAATAATTTATACCAACAGCTCCAAACTTTAAACCAACGACATAAAACAATCAATAATACGTTTTACGAAAACGTTATCTTATCAAAATAATACACGGTTTATAGAATTTTATAAAATTTTATTTAAAAAAATTGCGTTTGACCAAGTAATTGTTTAAAGTTGCATAATAATTAAACCAACCACAATATACCTAATCCATTACTAAATTGAGTGAAATTCAAAAATTAAATTTTGATATTAAACTTCGAAATCATATCTGGTTCTGGGGGAGTTATTTTACACTGAATTTTTTAAGATGGGGTGCCTACTTTAATGATTACGATTATTCATTTAAGTCAAACCTAATTGAATTTTCACTGCATATACCTTTAGTCTACTTCAATCTTTTTGTTTTGGTCCGTCGGTATGTTTTAAAACAAAAATATTTTAAATATACCATTGCACTATTAGTTAGTCTTTTTACAGTCTATTTACTCAAAACGGCACTTACCTATTATATTATTTCTGAAAATATCTGGCCGGAGGCGAATCGTGAATATCAGCCTTTTGATATCAATCATATTCTTGCAGTATGCATTGGTGAACTATATGTATTAGCCATGGCATCATCTGTTTATCTGACATTAACCTGGCTTCGAGAAAGAGAAAGAAACAGATCATTACGGGAAAATCAATTTAAAATAAAACTTAAATATCTCGAAAATCAGATTCAGCCTCACTTTTTCTTTAATACGCTGAATAACTTATATGCATTGTCATTAGAGTCTTCCGATAAAGTTCCTGATGTGATTATTAAATTATCAAATCTCATGGAATATGTTTTATATGATGTAAAGGGTACTAAATCTGTACCTCTGATAAAAGAAATAGATTATATTCAGAATTATATCGAAATCGAAAAACTCCGTTTTAAAAATGTTGAAGTTGCTATTAACCTGGAATCCAATATTGAGGACATAAAAGTCCCTCCTTTAATTTTTATTTCGCTAGTTGAAAACGCCTTTAAACATGGAGGATTGAATAATCAGAATCTAAAGATTAAAATAAACTGCAAAATTATTGACCATAAAATACTGCATTTTGAAATCCTTAATAATTTTGTAATTTCACAAAAAAATAATCCTAAAGGTGGTATCGGCTTAGTGAATACCAAGAAAAGATTAAAATTAATTTACAAGAATAATTTTAGCCTAAAATACAAAACCAAGCTAAATTATTATATAATAAGTTTGCAAATACCTATTCATAATGAAGATTAAATGCTTATTAATCGACGATGAACCTTTAGCTATTAAAGTTTTACAAAATTACTTTACCAATTTTCCTGACTTTGAGGTTATAGGTACATTTAATAATTCTTTAGAAGCACTGGATTTTATAAACAGTACACCTGTCGATGCTGTTTTTTTAGATATTAATATGCCCATGATGACAGGTTTTGAATTAATCAGCTTAATCGAAAACAAAACAAAAGTGATCATTACAACTGCTTTTAGGGAATTTGCCGCCGAAAGCTATGACCTTGACGTTCTGGATTATTTGGTAAAACCAATTCCGCTACCAAGATTCATTAAGTGTATAAACAAAATCACTACCGAATACAATTCAAAGAACAATATTAAAACAGAAGCAGCAAAAGGCGATTCGCATATTTTTATTAAAGTCGATAAAAAAATGATGAAAATTAATATTGAAGAAATTTTGTTTGTTGAAGGAATGAAAGAATATATCAAAATTGTCACTTCTGATAAAACTTACATTACTCATAAATCCCTCACTTCCCAATCAGAAGAATTGCCTAATGACAAATTTATGCGAATTCACAAATCGTATGTAATTGCTCTTAATAAAGTTAAGTCGATTGAAGGAAACCGAATTCAAATTTTATCTTACACCATTCCCATAGGTAGAAATTACAGCAAAGATGTAAAAAACAAAATTTTGGAATAATCACTAAATCGATATCGTTACTTTCAAAATAATAACACATTGTTGAATAAATTATGTTGTTTGTATAATTTCTGCATTTTTTATGCTTTTTTATTTTTTTTTAAAAATTGTAACAAATATATTTACGACTTTAAAAACCACTAAAAAACTAAAAAAAACTTTATTACACATGAATTCAGAAAATGTACAAACCAAATGGGGGCAATTTATTTCACTAATAATTGTCTTTTTCTTTTGGGGTTTTGTTGGTTCTGCCAATGACATCCTGATTCCCGTATTCAAAAAAGTATTTACACTATCTCAGGTACAATCACAACTAGTTGCCTGGGCTTTTTATGCCGCCTATTTTGTGGGGTCCATAATTTTCTTTTTAGTATCACTAAAATCAGATGTCTTACAAAAATTCGGATACAAAAAAACACTCGCGGCCGGCTTACTTCTCTCTGCAGTTGGTTCATTTTTATTTGTTCCTGCTGCTACAATGGAAAGTTTTCCATTCTTTTTAACTGCCCTGTTTACAGTGGGACTAGGATTTTCTATTCAGCAAATTGTCGCTAATCCTCTAGCTATTAAAATGGGAAGCCCTGAAACCGGAGCACACCGTTTAACATTGGCGGGAGGTATAAATTCTTTCGGAACAACAATTGGGGCAATCTTATTAGGAATTGCATTGTTTGGAATGGGTGATAATAAAAAAACAAACCTCTCTCTTGAAGACATCAAATTGCCTTTTATCATCTTAGGCGCTGCCTTTATAGTCGTAGCTATTTTTATGTATTTTTCTAAAATTGAGGATCCTGCTAAAATAGAAGAAGCTAAAATAGAAAACAAACATACTAGTTTTAATATTCTTGACTATCCTCAGCTATATTTAGGAATGTTAGGAATCTTTATTTATGTAGGAACAGAGGTTACAATCATCAGTAACTTACCTGCATTATTACACACAACAGAATTCGGAAACGTATTAGAAGACGCTATCGCTCCATTCATTGCATTATACTGGGGAAGTTTAATGATAGGCCGCTGGAATGGCGGTGTAAACGTTTTCAATACATCAAATCTTGTAAATACAGCTCTTAAATTTATTGTGCCTGCTCTTGCTTTTGGAGTAATTATTGGAGCTAATATTTTTGCTGCACATGATGTCTCCACATTTTACATTTACCCAATCTGGATTTTACTATTCATAGCAGTAAGTTTTGTAGGAGGTAAAAACGCCGGAAAAACTTTAATGCTTTTCGGAATTTCAGGATTATTAATGATGGTATTTGGATTATTTTGGCCAAATCCTGAAATTGCTAAATTCTTCTTCATTTCAGGCGGTTTATTCTTATCTATCATGTGGCCTTCAATCTTCGATTTAGCGATCGCAGGATTAGGAAAAAACACTGGAAAAGCTTCTTCATTCTTAATCATGATGATTCTTGGAGGAGGAGTTATCCCATTGGTTCAGGGAAGTATCTGCGATTTAGACGCAACACATCCGGAAGGAATATTAGGAATAACGTATACACATTTTTCATATGTTATCCCGCTTCTTGGTTTTGCGTATTTGGCATTTTACGGTTTTTATTGCCCTAAAATATTAAAAAAACAAGGCATTGCTCACGTTGTAAGCGAAGGGGGAGGACACTAAGCTAGCAAAAAAACAGATAAAATCCCGTATTACAAATAGTTTGCAATACGGGATTTTTTAATTACAAGCATTGTTTACTAAATGTAAACACTTGTTTTATGAGATTCAAGTGTTATTTGTTACCTTTCTCAAAATCAGCAACAAACTGAGCTAATCCGATATCTGTTAACGGATGTTTCAACAATCCTGCAATTGCCGATAATGGTCCTGTCATAACATCTGCACCAATTTTAGCACAGTTTACGATATGCATAGTGTGACGCACAGAAGCTGCCAAAATTTGAGTTTCATATCCGTAGTTATCATAGATTTCTCTAATTTCCTGAATCAGATTCAATCCGTCTGTAGAAACATCATCCAAACGGCCAATAAAAGGTGAAACATAAGTTGCTCCCGCTTTTGCAGCCAATAAAGCCTGACCTGCAGAAAACACAAGAGTTACGTTTGTTTTGATTCCTTTATCAGAAAAATATTTTGCAGCCATAACACCTTCTTTTGTCATAGGCAGTTTTACTACAATCTGATCGTGCAATTCAGCTAACTCTTCACCTTCTTTCACCATTCCGTCAAAATCCAGTGCATTTACTTCAGCACTTACATCTCCATCAACAAGATTACAGATGTCAACATAATGCTTCAAAATGTTGTTTTTTCCGGTAATTCCTTCTTTTGCCATCAAAGACGGATTAGTCGTTACACCATCCAAAACACCTAAAGCCTGTGCTTCCTTAATCTGAGCTAAATTAGCTGTATCAATAAAAAATTTCATAATTATATTTATTTAATTGTGTTCATAATTTGGGCGTGACCACAAGGGTCGGGTCTTCCGCTGTATCTTTTTATTTTTTAAAGAAAAAAATAAAAAGGATGCCGCTTCACCCCCTCACGCAAATCCGGTGCAAAATTACAATTAAAAATTATTTAGAAGAATTGTTTCTGTTCAATTCTTTCAATTCATCTCTAATTTCTTCAAGAACAGATAATGTATCTGCTTTGTAAAGTTCTGCATTATTTATTTTATCACTTATAGAACTCAATATCCTTCTAATAATAAACCAGACAAAAACCAAAAATAAAACCCCTAAAATAGTAGGTAGATATTCCGTTATTTTATCCATAATTCTACAATTTATAATGATTCATCAACATTTTCTCATACACTTTATCCGGCAACGCACGTTTTAAGACAATGGAAAACTTCTGCATAAAAACCCCTACTTTATAATGCACTTTCGGGCTTTTCTGCTGCATAATTTTATAAACAGCTTCCGCCATTTCATTCGGATTACTTCCCGCATCAACATGTTCATTCATTGTAGCAAGCGTATCACCATACACTTTTTCATAAGCCGATCCCTTAATAACCGGAGCATGAAAACGCCCCGAAGCAATATTGGTAGCAAAATCGCCTGGCGCAACATTCGTAATTTCAATACCAAATTGTTTTACCTCCATACGTAAAGCTTCCGTAATCAACTCTAAAGCACCTTTTGAAGCCGAATATACACTTCGATATGGCAGTCCCATATAAGCTGCAATCGAAGTAATATTGATAATCAAACCCGACTTCTGTTCACGCATCTGCGGCAAAACAGATTTCATCACTTCAATCGGACCAAAAAAATTGGTTTCAAAATTATTTTTGATTTCCTCCATCGGAATTTCTTCCAAAGGCCCTGTAATTCCAACACCAGCATTATTAATTACAACATCAAGCCTACCTGAAGTTTCTATAATTTTAGAAACAGCAGCTTTAATTGATTCCGCATTTCGAACATCAAGAGCAACAAGTGGAAAAACAGAATTTACTACTTTTTCAGGATTTCTACTGGTTCCATAAACTACGAAGCCTTTTTTATGTAAAAATTCTCCAATTGATTTCCCAATCCCTGAAGATCCACCTGTAATTAAAACGACTTTGTTCATTTTGAAGTTAGATATTAAATGTTATGAGTAATAGTGCTTGTCTGTGTGTAGAATTTTATGTAGTAGGTAAAACTTCTAACCTTTCACATATAACTTCTAACTTTCGACAGGGGTAAAAATAAAAAAATCCTCCCGAAGGAAGACTACTTTTGTATAAATTCTAAAAAAATGGCAAGCGACCTACATCGCACCGCTCAACCACGTACCCTTGCTATGTTCCCATCCTGGGGGAGTCTGCAGGAGCTGGTCGTGTAGGACTTGCCGGTGCAAATATACAATCTTTTTATATTTTTGCAAGAGCTTTGTTGCTATAAAAATATCGTTGTATATTGGACTATTCAAATTTTAGACTATGAAAAAACATAACTTCCTAACTGCCATTTTATTAGGAATCACATTAATTGGATGCGGAGATAAAAATAAAGGTGAAAATTCTTTATTTACTATAGATGATTCTGCTTTTCCGGCACATTTTCTGCCTCAGGATGCCATTTCTATCACTGTTTTAAATCCAAAATCAAAAGAAATCGACAGCATTGCCTACTTTGTAAACGATAAAAGAGTGGGAAGCAAGAAAGGTTCTGAAAAATTCAAATTTAAATTAAAAGATCAAAAATTAGGATATCAATACCTAAAAGCAACAGTTTATTTTGGCAGTGATTCATCTGATGCTACAAAAAGAGTAGAATTAGTTTCAAACGTTAATCCTAAATTATTAAAATATAAAATCGTAAATACTTATCCTCATGATACTGCTTCATTCAATGAAGGTTTAGAATTTCACAATGACACCTTATATGAAAGTACAGGGCAATACGGTACTTCTTATATCAGAAAATACGATTACAAAACAGGCAAAACCTACAAGCAGGCCGATCTTGATAAAGAATATTTTGGTGAAGGAATTACAATCTTAGATGGAAAATTATACCAACTAACATGGAAAGAAAAAACCGGTTTTATCTATGATGCTAAAACCTTAAAGCTAGAAAAAAAGTTCAATTACGACAAAGAAATCCAAGGTTGGGGAATGACAAATGACGGAAAACACATTTACCATTCTGACGGAACAGAAAAAATATGGAAAATGGATCCGGCCACTCAGAAACTGAATGATTATATCAATGTATATTCCGGAGATTCAAAAATCAAGGCCGTTAATGAATTAGAATGGATTAACGGAAAAATTTATGCAAATATTTGGCAAAAAGATGCAATTGCTGTCATCAATCCGCTTTCAGGAGCTGTAGAAGGCATTTTAAATATGACTGATCTGCGTAAAAACATGAGCAGTAAAATCACTACTGATGATGTTTTAAACGGAATCGCTTACAATCCTAAAACCAAAACTATTTTTGTTACCGGTAAAAATTGGGATAAAATGTTCGAAATAACAGTTTCAGAATAAATCATACAAAAAATAATCTAAAACACGAATTTCACAGATTTCACGGATTGTTTCGTGATAATTTGTGAAATTTGTGTTTTTATAATCTATCCTAAATGACAACTCTTATCATCAACATAAAAGAACTGCTTCAGGTTCGGGAAACTCCTGTTTCTAAAGTTGCTGGAGCTGAAATGGCTATTCTTCCCACCATAAAAAATGCTTTTCTGATAATAAAAGACAACATTATTGCTGACTTTGGAGCAATGGAAAATCTTCCTGAAATTACAGCTGATAAAATTATCGATGCAACCGGAAGAATTGTACTTCCATGCTGGTGCGACAGTCACACCCACATCGTTTACGCGGGTAATCGCGAGCAGGAATTCGTAGACCGAATTAACGGATTAACTTATGAGGAAATCGCAAATCGCGGAGGCGGAATCCTGAACTCAGCAAAAAAATTAAACGAAACTCCTGAAAAAGAAATTTATGAGCAGTCAAAAATTAGACTGGAAGAAGTAATGTATTTGGGCACCGGAGCTGTCGAAATAAAATCAGGTTACGGCTTAACCGTTGAAGGAGAAATAAAAATGCTTCGCGTTATTAAAAAACTGGCAGAAAATTATCCTGTTTCTATAAAAGCGACATTTTTAGGAGCGCATGCTTTTCCACCGCATTATAAAGAAAACAAAACAGGTTATATCGAGGAGATTGTCACGAAAATGCTTCCCGAAATTTCAAAAAATAAATTGGCTGAATACATAGATGTCTTTTGCGAAAACGGCTACTTTTCTGTTGAAGAAACCGAAAAGATTATGCAAGCCGGAATCGAATTCGGCTTAAAACCAAAAATCCATGCAAATCAGTTTAATTCTATTGGCGGAATTCAGTCCGGAGTTAAATTCAACGCTCTTTCTGTAGATCATCTGGAAGTCATGAAACCAGAAGATATTGAAGTTTTAAAAGACTCTGAAACGATGCCGGTTGCTTTACCATCATGCTCTTATTTTTTAAGCATTCCTTACACTCCTGCCCGTAAAATGATTGATGCAGGTTTACCAATCGCTTTAGCAACGGATTATAACCCTGGCTCTACCCCATCCGGCAATATGAATTTTGTAGTAGCAACGGCCTGCATAAAAATGAAAATGACTCCCGAAGAATCGATTAATGCTGCGACCATAAATGGCGCTTATGCCATGGGACTTTCAGAAACTCATGGAAGTATCACAAAAGGCAAAAAGGCTAATTTGATTATTACAAAACCTATTTCATCTTATTACAAGATTCCATATGCTTTTGGAAGTAACCTGATCGAAAATGTAATTATTGAAGGTGAAATTTTAGCATAAAAAAAAGAGGAGTATAAAACTCCTCTTTTTTTTATCTAATACTTTAATCCTTATCTTAAAGAAAAGCTTGTTTTAGAAACTAACTCATCATTATCAAAAATATTGATAAAATAAGTTCCTTTTGCAAAATCTTTACCTGGCAAATCTTCAGAAACGTTTACAGTTTTATTTTCGTACTGCACAGTTGTCTTAAAGCTGTATGTCAATGAATTATCCCCAAAGCTTTCTGTTTTTTTATCTCCCAAAACATTATTTTTGCTATCAATCACCTGTACATAATATGTTTTATCTCCAGACTTTGCAATTTGATTTTCAGCAATAGTAAAACTAACTTTTAAAACATCAGCACGGCTTGCCTTATCCGTTTCAATTTGCTTTCCTGAACTTTTCAATTTGTAAGCTGCTGTTTTTGTATTTAAAACAGATAATTTAGAACCTTTTTCAACTGTTTTAGACAAAGCCTCATTTTGACCAACTAAAACTTCGTTGAATTTTTTAGACTCCCCCAATACAACAATTGTACTGTCTCTCTGAACGGTTAAAACACCATTTTGTTTTTTTAATTCATCATTTTCAGCAACCAAAGTTTTCATTTTAGCCTGCAATCCCTGAACTTGAGTTTTAAATTTAGAAACATCACCTTTTGACTTATTCAAATCATCCATTAAAGCTACAACTTTGTCTCTTTCCTGAATTAATTCATCTGACATAGAAGTATTTTCAGCAATGGCAGCATCATAAGTTGCTTTTAATTCCTGAAGGTCTTTCATCACAGATTCCTTTTCTGTCAATGTTGATGTAAGTTCCGTTTTTACAACATCTGAATCTGAAGAAAGTTTAAAAATGTATACTAAACTACCAATTAGTAGGACTGCTAAAACAGCGATTACCGCCTTTAGACTTGAGTTGTTTTTGTTTGGGTTTTCCATATTTAATAATTTTCTTAAAAACAAATTTAATAATTAATATAACCTAATAACGTAAGTTAGCGCAATTATATTATTTTTGGATAATATTTTTTTTTATGGATAAATTAATCCCTTTTACTGTTAATGATTTAGCAAAAGTCACTAATCACCGTAGCGGTGAAATAAAATTTGGAGAAAAAATGATCACTATTCCGAAAGGAACAGATATACTTGATTTTCTAAAAGAGAGTGAGGCTAAATATGTTCTTTTGGGTATTCCGGAAGACATAGGTGTCCGTGCTAATTATGGGAGACCCGGGGCTGCATCTGCATGGGAATCTGCTATAAAAAGTATTGCAAACATACAGCACAATCGTTTTTGCAAAGGCAGTCAGATTATTGTTCTAGGCAAAATAAATGTTTCCGAGCTAATGCGAGATGTTGAAAATCTTGATTTCAATGATATAGATGATCGCTCAAAGCTAAGTCAGCTGGTTGAAAAAATTGATAAAGAAGTATCACATGTTATTTTCACTATAATTAAGGCCGGAAAAACACCTATTATAATTGGAGGAGGCCATAATAATGCTTACGGCAATATAAAAGGTACGGCTTTAGCCAAAGGGAAATCAATAAACGCAGTCAATTTTGATGCACACTCTGATTTCAGAATTCTTGAAGGACGGCATAGTGGAAATGGTTTTTCTTATGCCTATGAAGAAGGTTTCCTGAAAAAATACTTCATTTTTGGCTTACACGAAAATTATACTTCAAAAAGCGTACTTGACATTATAAAAAAGCTGGAAGACAGAGTTCGTTACAATACATATGACAGTATAAACATCCGTGAAGAAAAAGATTTTACAAACGAAATGATTTCAGCACTGGAGTTCATAAAAACAGATTCGTTTGGAATAGAAATTGATCTGGATGCAATCCCTAATATTGCCAGCAGCGCCATGACAATCAGTGGTTTTTCAATTGAGCAGTTGCGACAATTTATTTCCTACTTTGGGCAGCACAAAAATGCCGCTTATCTGCATATTTGTGAAGGTGCACCTGATTTGGATAATTCTCCTAACAATCATTTAATAGGCAAATTAATCGGTTATCTGGTTACTGATTTTATAAAAGCAAATCACGAAAAAGTTTAATATTAAAATTTGGAGCTATCCCTTTTGCCAAATAAACCTAAATTCAATTAAACCATTGCCTGAATAAAACTATCTTTGCAACGAATTTTAGTACTTAAAACTAAGTTCTTAATACCTAAGATATGTTATTCGAAGATTTATCACTTTCAAAAAGTATACAAAAAGCCGTTTTTGAAGAAGGCTACCTAAACCCTACCCCTATTCAGGAACAATCTATTCCGATTGTTTTAGCCGGCAGGGATTTGATTGGCTGTGCACAGACTGGTACCGGAAAAACAGCTGCATTTGCTATTCCAATTATACATCAGCTACACCGAATTGTCGGCTCATCAAAAAAAACTAAACAAATCCGTGCCCTTATAGTTACCCCAACCCGTGAATTGGCAGTACAAATTGGACAAAGTTTTGACACTTATGCCAAATACACAAACCTGACCCAATTGACAATTTTTGGCGGTGTTTCCCAAAATCCGCAGGTTGACACCTTAAAAAAAGGGGTTGATATTTTAGTAGCCACACCCGGAAGACTTTTAGATTTACAAAAACAAGGTTTCCTGGATTTAAATCATTTACACATTTTAGTTCTTGACGAAGCAGATCAAATGCTGGATATGGGATTTGTAAACGATGTCAAAAAAATCGTAAAATTAACACCTAAAAACAGACAGACACTATTCTTTTCAGCAACTATGCCAATTGCAATTCGGGAACTGGCCGAAATGTTTTTGACTGATCCGGAAACTGTAACTGTATCTCCGGTTTCATCAACAGCAGAAAATATTGAACAGCGTATTTATTTTGTGGATAAAACTGAAAAAAGAAATCTATTATATCACTTAATTAAAACCGAAGGCCTGTCAAATGTATTGGTTTTTGCAAGAACTAAACACGGAGCAGACAATGTTGTAAAAGCACTGCGTAAAAAAGATATTCCTGCAGAAGCGATTCATGGTGACAAATCTCAAAATGCAAGACAACGCGTTTTAGATGCTTTTAAAAACAAAGAAGTTGGTGTTTTAGTTGCAACTGACATTGCTGCAAGAGGAATCGACATTGATCAACTACCATATGTAATTAATTTTGATCTACCTAATATTCCGGAAACTTACGTGCACAGAATTGGAAGGACAGGACGCGCCGGAAATGGCGGAATTGCAATATCATTTTGTGGCAAAGATGAACATCCCTATTGGAAAGACATTCAAAAACTAATAAAAGTTGATGTAAAAACGATCAGTGACCATCCATACCAATGGCATGCCGGAAGCCCTGACGCAACTGCTGAGAAACCTAAAAATTCAAACAGAAGCGGTGGTGCTCATAAATCGAGAAAATCTAATGCTTCTAAACAAAATAAAAAACGCTGGTATTAACCAGCGTTTTTTATTTTATTGAAATTCTAAAATAATTATTATGTTAATTTTCTGCAACTGATTCTAAATCATTATTCCCTTCCCATTGCCCAACTACTGAAGTTGCCAAGGCATTTCCTAAAACATTGGTTGCACTTCTGAACATATCACAAAAGTGATCAATTGGCAAAATCAAAGCAATTCCTTCAATTGGGATATCAAACATACCACAAGTAGCTGCTACAACTACCAAACTTGCTCTCGGGACACCTGCAATTCCTTTACTGGTCAACATCAATACCAAAAGCATCGCCATTTGTGTTCCTAAATCTAAATGTACATTATAAAACTGAGCAATAAAAATACTGGCAAAAGTCATATACATCATACTGCCGTCAAGATTAAAAGAATATCCCAGCGGAAGCATAAAAGAAACTATCTTATCTTTTACTCCAAAACTCTCTAATTCTTCAGTCAATTTAGGGAATACAGCCTCACTGCTGGTAGTACCGAAAGCAATTGCTAATGGCCCTGTAATACGTTTCAATAATTCAGTCATTCTTCCTTTCAGAAAAATATATCCTATTGCAACCAATAAAACCCACAATGTACTTATTCCGATTAAGAACGATCCGAAAAATTTAAAATAAGTAATTACTAATTCCTCTGCATCTCTTACTGTAAATACTGCTGCAATAGCTCCAAAAACACCAATTGGAGCAAAATTCATGACATAATTCACCATCTTTAAAACGATGTGCGATAATTTATCAAAAGCCACAATAATAGGCTTAACAGTAGAACCTAATGATGCCGCTGCCAATCCAAAGAAAATAGAAAAAACCACAATCTGCAGGATTTCATTGGTTGCCATCGCTTCGATTATACTTTTGGGTACAATGTGTTCAACAAAGTTTTCAAAAGAAAGATTTTGGGTTTTGCCTGTAACCTCAGAAGCAGTTGCCATATCTACATTCTCGAGTTTTAAACCCACACCAGGCTGCAAAAGATTTACATAAAACAGTCCAATCAACAAAGATATAAATGAAGCTGTAAAAAACCATCCTAATGCTTTCCCTCCTATTCTTCCAACAGTTTTAATATCTCCGAGTTTTGCAATTCCTACTACTAAAGTTGTAAAAACTAACGGCGAGATAATCATTTGGACCAGTCGAATAAAAATAGTAGCAAGCATTTTTATTTTGGTACTGAATGATTGGGCAGCTTCAGATGAAATTGTATTGTGCAATATAATTCCTAAAGTTGCTCCCAGAACCATCGCTATTAAAATTTGACCTGTCAGTCCTGAAAAAAAAGATTTCTTTTGATTTTGGATTTTATCCATTATTTTTTGAGTTTAAATTAAAAAAAGACCCTCACTGCCTGCTTTTAAATTAATATGTCTTGTTGATTAAATAAAAATCAGCCAAAACGATAGCTGCCATAGCCTCAACAATAGGCACAGCTCTTGGTACTACACATGGATCATGACGTCCTTTTCCGGTCATTGGTGTAATATTACCTTTATTATCTAATGAATCCTGGGTCTGCATAATAGTTGCAACTGGTTTGAAAGCTACCCTGAAATAGATATCCATTCCGTTGCTGATTCCACCCTGAATTCCGCCTGAAAGATTCGTTTTTGTAGTTCCGTCTGGATTGTATAAATCATTATGCTGGCTTCCTTTCATTTCTGAACCTGAGAAACCACTTCCATATTCAAAACCTTTTACGGCATTGATTGAAAGCATAGCTTTACCTAATTCAGCATGTAGTTTATCAAAAACAGGCTCGCCCAGACCAACAGGAACGTTCTGAATTACACATGAAACTACTCCGCCGACAGTATCTCCCTGTTTACGGATATCACGAATATATTCTTCCATAATTGCCGCTGATTTCTCATCTGGACAACGTACAGGATTACTTTCTATTTTAGAGAAGTCCAATTCCTGATACGGTGTATCTAAATGAATTGGCCCTACCGATGAAACGTAGGCGTTAATTTTTATTTCCGGCAGCATTTGTTTTGCAATTGCTCCAGCTACTACCCTGCTTGCTGTTTCGCGTGCTGAACTTCTTCCTCCTCCGCGATAATCCCTGAAACCATATTTCTGATCATACACATAATCGGCATGACTTGGCCTGTAGTTGTCTTTTATATGTGAATAGTCATCTGATTTTTGATTGGTATTCGGAATAATAAATCCGATTGGAGTTCCGGTGGTTTTACCTTCAAAAATACCTGATAAAAACTGAACCGCATCCGGTTCTTTTCTTTGTGTTACAATTGCGGATTGTCCTGGTTTTCTTCTTGCCATATCCAATTCAATTGCTTCAAAATCAAGCTGAATTCCTGATGGACAACCGTCGATAATTCCGCCTAAAGCTTCCCCATGAGATTCTCCAAATGTGGTAACTTTATATAGTGTGCCGTAGCTGTTTCCTGCCATTATAATTAGTTTTGAGCAAATGTAAGTTTTATGAATTAAATTAAAAAATTTAAAATTAGTATTTGCCGCTGATCAATACCTTTAAAAAATCATAATTTATTAAAACTGAAGCTAATTTGATAACCTTTTGATAAAACAAAACCCGTTTTGGTTTACTTAATTTGCTAAACTTCAAATTGAGAAAAATTGAAAAAACGAAATGTAGAATTAGTCATCATTTCCGATGTGCATTTAGGAACTTACGGCAGCCATGCCAAAGAGTTAAACAATTACCTTTCAAGCATTAAACCCAAAACATTAGTTTTAAACGGTGACATCATTGATGCCTGGCAATTTAGAAAATCTTACTTTCCAAAATCACATTTAAAAGTCATTCAGCGAATTATCGGAATGGCCTCAAAAGGTACAAAAGTGTTCTATATCACCGGAAATCATGACGAAATCCTGAGAAAGTTCAGCGACATGAATATGGGGAATTTTTCTTTGGTAGATAAATTAGTTTTAGAATTAGACAATAAAAAAGCATGGATTTTTCATGGAGACGTTTTTGATGCATCGGTACAACACTCAAAATGGATTGCAAAATTAGGAGGACTTGGTTATGACTATTTAATATTGTGCAATCGATTTGCAAATTGGTGCCTGGCGAAATTAGGAAGAGAACCTTATTCTTTTTCGAAAAAAATAAAAGCCAGTGTAAAAAAAGCAGTCAAATTTATTTCTGACTTTGAAACAACTGCTACTGATCTGGCAATAGAAAAAAAATACGATTATGTTATCTGCGGACATATTCATGAACCTAAAATTATTGAAAAAGAGAACAAATATGGCTCAACCTTATATTTAAATTCAGGAGACTGGATTGAAAATTTAACAGCTTTGGAATATCATAAAAAACGCTGGAAATTATTCTCTTATTCTAATGCAGAGTTTGCAGAAACCGACGAAAATCTTTTTGAAATGGAAGATATTTTAACTTCTCAATTACTTACTTCAATTATAAATACAAAGTAACCTTTTCAATTTTAACAACTTACTCAATACTTATAAAAAAAAAGAGTACTTTTTATTAAAACATGGGAATTACATAACAATTTTTAACAATTTTATACGTTTTGAATGTACAGTAATTATAATTTTGAAAAAAATTAATAACCATTTTATTTTTATGAAAAAGATCATTTTATCTGCCATCATGCTATTAGGATTAGCATTTACGGCACAATCACAAGAAATTTCCAAACACGCATTAGGATTACGTCTGGGAGACAATAACGGATTTGGAGGGGAAATATCATATCAATTAGGACTAAACCAAAAAAACAGACTAGAATTCGATTTAGGCTGGAGAGATCACAGATATGTAGATGCTATTAAAGGAGTAGCACTTTATCAATGGGTATGGAACATTGAAGGAGGTTTTAACTGGTATGCCGGTGTTGGTGGTGGTATTGCTGCCTGGGATTATGATTATAATGGACCTGGACCCGATTATGATGACAGTGGAACATATGTTTTTGCAGCTGGTGATATCGGTATAGAATACAGATTTAAAGAATTCCCTCTTACCTTATCATTTGATGCCAGACCAGAAATTGGATCAGGATATTATGATGATGACAACTTTGGTTTTGATGTTGGGTTTGGAGCAAGATTCAGATTCTAAATAAAATACATCTTACTTTATAAAAAAAAAATCCAGCCGCTATAAAAAACAGCTGGATTTTTTTTATTTAATAATTATTTCTTTTTTAGAATGTATTTTTACAACCGTATAAGGATAACTAATTACCTGCATCACCATAGCGTCTTTAGCAGGAGCATTTTCTTTCACAGTAATAATAATATTTTTATCCGTTTCTTCAACCTTTTCAACTTCTATCGAATAACCTCCGGTATTTTTTTCTCCCATATTCAGAATCACATAATTAGAAGTACTAATATCATTGTGTTTCATTTTATCCTTTAAAAGAGGATCGTTCAGAAGCATCATGATTTCATTTGGCTCACTTAAGATCTCAAAAAATTTGATATTTCCTCCTCCATCAGGCTGCACAGTTAAAATTTCATACAATGCCATATTGGAATCTGATGTTTTTTTTGCTCCGCAGGAAATCAAAATAAAAACTGTTAAAACCGAAATTACTTTTTTCATTTACCGTTTATTTTAGAGGTTGATTCTATTCTTTATAATCGTCTATTGCTTTTTGATATAAGGCTTCATATATAGGTAATATGTTTTTAATGTCAAATTTTTTTGCAACTTCTAATGCATTGTCTTTAAACTCTTTTAAAACGTTGTCGTCCTTAAGAATTTTAATAGCGTTTGCAGCCATTTCATCAACATTACCAACATCGCTCAAATATCCTGAAACACCATCAAAATTTACTTCTGGCAAACCTCCGGAATTGCTCGAAATTACCGGAACCCCACAAGCCATTGCTTCTAAAGCTGCCAAACCAAAACTTTCTGTTTCTGATGGCAGTAAAAACAAATCGGTCAAAAGTAGAATTTTATCAATTTCATTACTGTTCCCAAAGAAAATTACCTTATCCTGAATTCCTAATTCCTGACATAAAATCTCTGCATTTTCTTTTTCAGGTCCGTCCCCAACCATCATCAGTTTTGCAGGCATTTCTTTTTGAATATGATAGAAAATTTTAATAATATCGGGAATTCTTTTTACTTTTCTAAAGTTACTAATGTGTGTGATAATGCGTTCATTTTCATTTGCCATAACACTTCGATGACAAGGAGCTGCAGGATCTTTAACCACTTTATCCAATTCAATAAAATTTGGAATTACCTTAATTTTATTTTTGATTTTGAATAATTTCAACGTATCATCTTTCAGACTTTGCGAAACCGAAGTCACATAATCTGATTTATTGATACTGAAAGTTACTGCCGGTTTATAAAAAGGATGATTCCCTACCAATGTGATATCAGTTCCGTGAAGCGTTGTAACCATCGGAAGATTAATACCTTCATTTTTCAGCATTTGCTTCGCCATATAACCCGCATAAGCATGAGGAATAGCATAATGCACATGCAGCAGTTCAATCTTATATAATTTTACCATATCAACTAATTTGCTTGACAAAGCCAATTCATAAGGCTGATAATGAAAAAGTGGATATTCAGGAACATTTACTTCGTGATAATGAACATTCGGATTCAAAAGTGCCAAACGTACAGGCTGGCTGTAAGTAATAAAATGGATTTCGTGTCCGCGTCTGGCCAATTCAAGACCTAATTCTGTGGCTACTACCCCACTACCGCCAAATGTAGGATAACAAACTATAGCTATTTTCATGTATTAAATTTAATGCTACGAAAGTACTCAAAAATCACGTTTAATTGAAGCTTTGGAATGTTAGATTTTTTGTAAATTCAGATTAATTCTGTTCAACAATCTGACAACGGATAATTCATAATTTTACTTTTCAGGAGCAGAAATATTTCATTTACCACACGACCAGTCCCGCTCTCCGTTATATCTTTTATGGCGAACCCCGCCACAAAAGGATATCACTCCCATCGGGGCCAGATTAGAGTTTTTCGTTTTCATAAGAACATTTTATTTTGATACTTTCAATTTTAAACATCATTCGTAAAAGTCAATTCATTAAAATCTGGAATTTCACCTATAATTCCATTATTCCAGCTTGTAAAGACAAAATCCTCAACTTCCTGAAGATTACTAATTACAATATCTGTTTCTTCAATAAAAGCTAAAATTCCTGTATACCCCAGAACTGTTGCACTTGTATGCAAATATGATGCACAAAACCCGTTTATTCTAATAGTCCAGAAATCCGAACTGTGTGAAAGTGCAAATTCAAGACCGTTTCTTAGTCCGCTTTTCCAAACATTGAAACCTTGATATCTGACATCCATCAAATCTGTATAATATTTATAACCTGAATAATCTTCTATAATTTCATTTCCAGTTTCATTCTTTTGAATATGTAAATTTACAAGTGCAAAATACAATCTCCCATTTTAACCTTTTCCCATCTAAAATTCTGATTAGAAATATTCATTATTTCATTTATAAATTATTTATCTTAAAATTAAAAAAAACAAAAAAGGCATAAAAACTAAATTTTATGCCTACTCAAATATACTATAAATTTTTCTTAGAAAAATCTGCTGTGCCAACTGTCAGCTGCTGGAACTTCCCATGATTCATTAAATTCTTCGATATTATTTACCAGGTTATTAAATACAATTGTATTTTCAGAAACCGATTTGTCTTTTACCATTTTCTTAAAATCAATCAATGGTTTATGGGCGATGTGCTCCCCAAGTTTAAAAGTAACGTTCATTTTATCCAGTAAACCAACGTTATATTTCTTCTCCAAACTTTGAATAAATTCTACGGAACTATCAATAGAACATCCAGTAGCAGACTGAACTTCCTGATTAACTGCTAATATGATAAATCGGTTGTATTTAAGCAAAAAAGAGGCTTCAAGACTTGTTCCGTGTGCAGCCCATTGTTCTACAAATGATTTCAAATCAGTTTCGATTTCAGAAAATTCTTCCTCAGAAAATTTTCTGTTCGATTGATAAATCCAGACTCTGGACTCACCAGGTAAATTTTCAAAAGGTATATACATTTTTTAATTTTTCTTTTAGTTAAATTGTTTCAGGTTTCAGGTTTAAATTTTCAAAGTCAAAACCCTTGTTCCTTTGCATCTTTACTTACAGATCTTGCGCATTTGCAATCAACTCTGCAATATCCATTACTTTAACTTGTCCTTCTTTTTCTTTGTTTTTGATCCCATCCGTTAACATGGTATTACAGAATGGACAACCAGCTGCTATAATATCAGGCTGGGTTTCAAGTGCATCTTCGGTTCTTTCGATATTCACTTCTTTGTTACCCGGCTCAGCATCTTTAAACATTTGCGCGCCTCCGGCTCCACAGCATAACCCATTTGCTTTCGAACGCTTCATTTCTACTAATTCAATATCCAGTTTCTGAATCAAATCCCTTGGCGCTTCATAAACCTTGTTGGCTCTTCCTAAATAACAAGGATCGTGAAAAGTTATTTTCTTTCCTTTGAATTGACCGCCTTCAACAGTTAGTCTTCCGTCATCAATCAATGATTTTAAAAACTCCGTATGGTGAATAACTTCGTAATTCCCTCCTAATTCGGGATATTCATTTTTTAAAGTATTAAAACAATGCGGACATGCCGTAACTATTTTTTTAGCTTCATATGCGTTTAAAACCTCGATATTCATCATTGCCTGCATTTGAAACAAAAACTCATTTCCGGCTCTTTTAGCAGGATCACCTGTACAGCTTTCTTCTGTACCAAGTACTGCAAAAGAAACGTTTGTACGATTTAGAATTCGCACAAAAGCTTTTGTGATTTTTTTTGCCCTATCATCAAAACTTCCTGCACAACCAACCCAAAACAACACTTCGGGCTGTTTTCCTTCGGCTAGCATCTCTGCCATTGTTGGTACTACTAAACTTTCTGACATTTCTTTATTTGTTAAATCGGTTAATCATTAATTTGGTTAATCATTTTAAAGACTAACCTTCACAATAAAAACCTCACTATATTTTATTTAATCATTCAAAAGGTTAACAAATTAACCTGTTAAACTTTTTAATTCTCGTTTTTCCAGTTCAATCGGTCTTGCTGGCTGTATTGCCAAGGCGCACCATTGTTTTCAATATTGCTCATCATCGCATTTAACGACATCGGAGCTGCACTTTGTTCCATCACCAGATAACGGCGCATATCCATAATAATAGACAACGGACTAATATTTACCGGACATTCTTCAACGCAGGCATTACAAGATGTACAAGCCCACAATTCTTCGGGAGTTATGTAATCGTTCAGTAATGTTTTATTATCAGGGACAAAAACGCCTTTATTAGCATCGATATTTTTCCCTACTTCCTGCAAACGGTCTCTCGTATCCATCATAATTTTACGGGGAGACAATTTTTTACCGGTCTGATTTGCCGGACATGCAGAGGTACAACGACCGCATTCAGTACACGTATATGCATTTAATAATTGTACCCAGTTTAAATCCTGAACATCACTTGCACCAAATTTTGCAGGAACAGTATTTTCGTCTACAGGAGCAGCTGCAAAAGGATCAGCATTTGGGTCCATCATCAGCTTAACTTCTTTAGTAACGGATGCCAGATTATCAAATTGTCCTTTTGGTTTTAAGTCGGCGAAATACGTATTTGGAAATGCCAAAATAATATGCAGGTGTTTTGACAAGTATAAATAGTTCATGAAACACAAAATACCAACAATATGCAACCACCAGAAAATTTCAAACAGTAATATTACCAATTCGTTTGACATTCCATTAAAAACAGGTGCTATAAACTGACTTATTGGGAAACTTCCTGCTTTATGAAAAACTCCACCCGGAACATTTTGTAAATGCAGATCAGAAGCGTTCATCAATAAAAACAAAATCATGAGAACGGTTTCAAAGTACAAAATGTAATTCGCATCATTTTTAGGAAAACCACTTAAATCCGAATGTATGAAACGTTTCAGTCTAATTAGGTTTCTTCTAATCCAGAAAACCGTTACAGAAAAAATCACAAGTATTGCTAATATTTCAAAAGAAGCTATTAAAACATCATAAGCTCTCCCTAAATAAGGTGCAAAAATTCTATGCGTACCAAAGAGTCCATCAATAATAATTTCAAGTAATTCGATATTGATAATTATAAATCCAACATATACAAAAATATGAAGTACTCCTGCTATAGGTCGTTTTACCATTTTAGATTGTCCAAGCGCAATCATGGCCATGTTTGTCCAGCGTGCTTTAGGATTGTCTTTTCTGTCTACGTTAACACCTAAATTAATATTTCGGATTATTTTCTTTACTCCTGAAGCAAAAAAAACAAAACCGGCTATTAGTATTATAGCAAATACAATATTATCAAGATAGCTCATTGCTGTTATTTTTTAGTCGTCGGATTTTCCTCTTCTTTTGGAGCTACATAAGGTTTGTTTTTCTTTCCAAAAACAGAAACGTTTACGTAGCGTGTTGGATTAAGACGCACATCCTGCAACAATAACTCTAACTCTTTTGAAGTTTTAGATAAATTATTATACAAGGCATCATCATTTAATAATTTCCCGGCAGTTCCTTTTCCTGAGTTTAAATTACTCATAATGCCATCTACTTTTGCTAATGTCTGGTTTAAGTTTCTAACCGTTTTGCCTAAATCGGCTTTGTTTAAAGAATCTGATATTTTATTGAAATTACTTGACATTTTATTAAAATTTGTCACAACTCCGTTAATCTGACCTTTGTTTGTGTCCAGAATAGAATTAAGACTACCTGAGGCTCTATGAAATTGCTCCATTGTCTGACTTAATTCAGATAATGACTTTTTTAGATCTTCCTGCCCTTTTTTATCCAAAACATTGTTTAATCCGGAAACCAGCGTATTAATATTAGCAAGCATCAGATCTAATTTGTGCTGGATAGGCTCAATTTTACCTCCTAAAGATTCTGTTAATCCTAACTCAACTGTTGACTCAAGACTCTGTCCATCTTCAGCAGGAGTTTTGTCTGCTAAATTTGGAATAATTTTGATTTGCTTCCCTCCAATCAAACTTGGGGAATACAAAGAAGCTTTACTCGTTTTAGAAATTGGAAAATCAGTTTTTAGCTGAAGTTCTACTAATAATTTACCTGTTGTTTCATTGATTGTAATTTTATTTACTTTACCAATTACAAGACCGTTTAATGTAACCGGTGCTGTAGAAGCCAGATCTTCAACATTATCGTATTCTACATATAATGTTTTGTAGTTCGTAAAAAGATCTTTGCCTTTTAAAAAACTATAACCCCAAATAAATAATAAAATTGACGCAATGACTAAAATAGCCGTTTTAATTTCTCTTGTTAGTTTCAAAATTGTAAGTGTTTGTACAAAATTAATATAAATATTCGAACTTACCAGTATTATTTGATAGCGTCCTGAATACTGATTTTTTCACCGTTTTTAGTTGCCACTAAAAAAGAAGCGCCATAACCTTTACTTTTAGCTTCTTGCAGATATTTTTTAGCCAATTCGTAATCTGAGGTTTCCTGATAAAAATATTTATAAATATTGTTTTCATAAATCATCGTTACGTTTTTCAAACCTTTAAAATTTTTAGGTTCTAATGGTGTTTTTTTTATGCTGGCAATGAGTTGTATCTTAAAAAAAGTTCCTTTAGGAGTATCCCTAACTACTTTTGGAGCAGCTTCAACTGTTTTTGGTTTAACAGGAACAGAAGTGTCTTTTGCCGGCTTCACATCATTTACTTCAGGTGCTCCCGTTCCAAAATACTCTCTTTTATAACTCAAAATCGCCTGAGCGATTGCTTCAGCAATATCATTTTGACCAGCCTCGGAATTAAGTATATCTCCTTCGGTAGGATTAGACACAAATCCTGTTTCTACTAAAACCCTTGGCATATAAGCTTTATGTAGCACCATAAATGGAGCTTGTTTTACACCCCCATGACGAAGTTTTTTTCCTAATTTTTCAAAATTATCTTCAATTTTGCTGGCTAATGAGATACTATTATCTAAATATTCTTCCTGCATTAGCATCATTGCTGTCATCGATTCAGGAGAATTAGGATCAAAGCCCTCGTATTTACGTTTATAATCCTTTTCCAAAGTAATAACAGAGTTTTCTTTTTTAGCGGCTTCCAGATTAGATGCTAATTTTGTCAAACCCATTACATATGTTTCTGTACCATCTGCAGCGGTATTTTTATTTGCATTACAGTGTATAGAAACAAAAATATTAGAGTTGGCCCTGTTGGCAATATTCGCTCTTTCAACTAAATCTATAAAAACATCTGTTTTTCGGGTATAAATAACATGAACATTCGGGCTAGCTTCCAATATTTTTCCCACTTTAAGCACAATAGCCAAAGCAATATTTTTTTCAATACGACCACTATAAACAGCACCAAAATCATGATCTCCATGTCCTGCATCAAGGGTTACTTTAAAAACGTTAGACTGAGAGTAAGCACAAAAAGATGTTATGGTCAGAAATAAAATGAATATTAGTTTCGTTTTGTTAAAAATGTTCATAAATCTAAAAGTTAATTTTAATAAAATGCAAAGCTATAATTTTTACAATTGATTATTTTTGCCAAAAAATTATATGTAAGTTTGACATGTCAAAAAACAAGCCATAATTTTACAAAAATAGCATTAAAACCTTTGCATACAAACTTATTTAATATCGTTTTATTATCATTTTTCCTAACATTAGGATATGGTAAATTATATTCTCAGGATATAAAACCTAAAAAAAATACAGTACCCTCTGAAAAACAAACTGATAAAACAAAAAAAGCGACTGCAGATACCGCAAAGACTATAACGGATACAATCAGACTGGACACTGTTAAAACTAAAAAACCCTTTCTGGACGGAATAGTAAAACGTACAGCAAAAGGGTATCAAAAAATAGACAAAAAAAAGAATACCCTGACACTTTACGATGAAGCTGAATTATTCTATAAAGATATTGAGCTAAAATCCGGTATCATTGTTCTTGACATAGATAAAGATGAAGTATATGCCGGAAGAATAAAAGATTCTGCAGGTGTCCTGATACAATATCCTAATTTCAAACAAGGCTCAAATGAGGTTCAGCCAGATTCAATTCGCTTTAATTTTAAAACTAAAAAAGCTCTAATTTATAATTCAAGAACCGAACAGGGAGAATTTAAAATAAAAGCACAAATAACCAAAAAAGAAAATGACTCTGTTTACTTTTTAAAGGGAGCCCGTTTTACAACTTCTACAGATGTTGACAACCCTGAATATTATTTTAGAACCAGCAGAGTGAAATTTGTTCCTGGAAAAAAAGTAGTAGTCGGATTAACTAATATGGTTATTGCAGACGTACCTACACCTCTAGCACTCCCTTATGCCTATTTTCCTATGAGTCAGGAAAAAAGTGTCTCGGGCATCATAATACCAAGTTATAACGACTCTAATACCAGAGGTTTTTCATTACAAAACGGAGGTTATTATTTTGCTTTAAGTGATAATTACGATTTAACAGCTTTAGGTGATTATTATACAAATGGTAGCTATGCCATGCGTTTTGAATCTTCATATGCCACAAGATACAAGTATAGAGGAAACGTCAACTTCAGGTTTGAGAATTTAATTACAAGCGAGAGAGGCTATCCTGATTATTCAAAACAGAACATTTACAATATCCAGTGGTCACACTCAAAAGATTCAAAGTCTAATCCTAATTCCAGTTTTTCTGCTTCTGTGAATATGGGAAGCAGTAAATATTTCAAGCAATCCATTAATCAGGCTAATATTGGTTCAAGCCTGAATAACACACTTAGCTCATCTATTTCCTGGAATAAAACTTTTAATACAATTCCGCAGGCAAGAATAGCCTTAACAGCAACACATTCCCAAAACACACAAACAGAACAGATCAACATGACTTTACCATCCTTACAGGGAAGTATTGATCGTATATATCCTTTTGTTGGCAAAGATGGTGTAAAAAAAGGATTGATCAAAAACATCAACTTACAATACAATGTGAGCGGTAAAAACAGTTTTGTAACAACCGATTCTCTATTTTTTAAGCCTCAAATGTTTGAGAATGCACAAATTGGAATGCAGCACAGTATCCCTCTCAGTACCAACTTTAAAATATTTAAATATTTTAGCGCCAGTGCCTCTACGAATTATCAGGAAACCTGGGTAACAAAAACAATTAACCGATTTTATGACAACAACATAAATACAGTTGTAGACAAAACAGTAAATGGTTTCGATGCCTTTAGAACATACAACTTCAGTTCAAGCTTAGGAACCACTATCTATGGTACTTTTAAATTTGGAGAGACTAAGAAAATACAGGCTATACGCCACGTCATGCGTCCATCGTTTTCATATTCATACACCCCAAGTTTTGAAAAATATTATGACACTTATGCCATAGATGCCACTGGCACAACTTATAAAGATTATACCCGATTTGAAAATGGAGTCTATGGACAGCCCGGAAAATCTAACTCAAACATAATAGGATTTGATTTAAGCAACACTTTTGAAGCGAAAGTAACTGACAAAGACAGTACTAAAACAGAACCTAAAAAGATGATGCTTTTAAATAATCTAAATTTTAGCACCAGCTATAATTTTAATGCTGACGGAAAAACGACATTTGCTCTTGAACCAGTCCGTGTTAGCGGGGGAACTCAATTATTTGAAAACAAAATGAATGTTAATTTTGCAGCCACACTAAATCCGTATGCAATTGATAATTCAGGTCAGCAAATAAATGAATTCAACATCAACAACGGTGGAAGTTTATTTAGAATGACAAGTGCTAATATGACTTTGAATTATTCATTTTCAAATAAAAATGACAAGAAGGAAGAAAATAAACAAAGTGAGCGAAACGGTGGTCGTAGTGACGATTTATTTGGAACTAATACTGACCTTAATGATACCCGAAAAAGTCAATTTGCCGAAGAAGATTCTGAAAATGTAATTACCGAATTTTTTAATTCGAAACTTCCCTGGGACATGACTATGGCTTATTCCTTAACTTACTCCAATACAAACAGAGAAAATAAAATCACAGGAAATTCTATCATGGTTTCTGCAAATATGGACATTACCCCTAAATGGAAGGGCGGGATCTCAACTGGTTATGATTTTGTACAAAAAGGGGTCACTTTTACACAATTACGTTTTGAAAGAGATTTACTAAGCTGGAGGATGTCGTTTAACTGGACGCCTCTTGGCACTTATTCAAACTGGAATTTCTTTATCGGAATAAAATCCGGAATGCTTAGCGATATTAAATGGGATAAAAGAAGCAATACGAACAGATAAATTCCTACTTACAATTTTAATATTTTATGAGATATGAAAAAAATAATCTTTACCGACAAAGCACCTGCTCCTATCGGACCTTATAATCAGGCTATACTATCTGGAAATACATTGTATGCATCCGGACAAATAGCGATAAACCCATCAACAGGAGAATTGATTACAGCAAACATTAACGACGAAACACATCAGGTTATGCAAAATATTGCGGCTATTTTAGAAGCTGCAGACATGACTTTTGAGAATGTTGTAAAAGCTTCTATCTTCATAATGGATATGAATAATTTTGCTGCAATAAACACAGTTTACGGATCCTATTTTAATGAAAAAACCGCTCCAGCGCGTGAAACGGTTCAGGTGGCTTGTTTGCCAAAAAATGTTAATGTCGAGATTTCTATAATTGCAGAGCTATAGCGTCTAATAATAATTGTGCCGTTGCTTCATTAGTTGCCAGCGGCACATTATGCACATCACAAACTCTGATAAGCATATTAATATCCGCCTCATGAGGATGACTCGACAAAGGGTCCTTAAAAAAGAAAACCATATGTGTTAAGCCTTCTGCTACTCTTCCTGCTATTTGTGCATCACCTCCTAACGGTCCCGAAAGCATTCGTCTTGTTTTAAAACCTGCTGCTTCCGCTTTTCCTCCGGTAGTGCCTGTACCTATTAAACTTATATTTTCATTTTGCAGAACCTCAGTATTTTTAATTAAAAAATTAATCAAATCTGCTTTTTTACCATCATGCGCAATAATTGCAATTTCCATTCAGATTCTTTTATTTATTAGCAACGTGATACGCAATAAGGCCGTCAATTGGACGTCTTAAAACATTACCTAATTTAAGTTCGTATTTATCAAATATCTCCTGTAGTTCATCTTTTAAATAAAAAGCTATAGAGCCAACAAAATGAACAGGAACTTCTTTGCAATTATCATATTGCCTAATATAGTTTTTAACGAACGATTTCATTCCTTTGAAAATGATTTTTCTGCAAAAATCGGAATCTTTGTGCTGAATCAGAAATTTAGCAAATGTTGCCAGATAAGCATTTGGATTTGGTTCTTTATACAATTTGTTTTTGATGTAATCTGCATCTAAATTATATTCTTTTTCAAACTCAACAGCCAGTTCTTTAGGCATCTTATTGAAATAATACTTTCTGATCAATTCTTTTCCAAACACATTCCCACTGCAATCATCCATCGCAATGTAACCTAATGATTGTACTTTTTGATGTAAAATTTTACCATCGTAATAACTACAATTAGATCCTGTTCCTAAAATACTAACAATCGCTTCTTCTCCTTTTGGTGTAGTTGCATACACTGCAGCATAAGTGTCTTCGTGAACCTCTACAATAGCATTTTCAAAATACTCCCTGAATACCTGAGATAAAGATTTTTGCATTCTATCAGTACCACATCCTGCTCCATAAAAGAACAAATGAGTAGCTTCTTTTCTATTTTGTGAAATATCAAAACGATCATTTACTCTTTCGATAATTTCAGGACCATCAAGAATTTCAGGGTTTAGCCCTAAAGTTTGCGTTGTGAATAACACTTTCCCACTATCATCAATTGCAATCCAGTCAGCTTTGGTAGATCCACTATCAACTATTAATTTCATGTTAGTTTAGTTTTTTAATTAGTTTCTTTAATTAAAAGTGTGTTTTTTACATTAATTAAAGAGGTAACAAAATAAGAAATCCCGTTATTTGGAAATAACGGGATTTTCTCACTCTATAAAATATTATTTTAAACCTGCGATATGCACAGATAAATCAATTAATTTGCTAGAATATCCGTACTCATTATCGTACCATGATACTAATTTAAAGAAAGTTGAATTTAATCCAATTCCGGCAGTTGCATCAACAATTGAGGTTCTTTTGTCAGAAATAAAATCCTGAGAAACAACCGCATCCTCAGTATATCCTAAAATACCTTTTAGTTCATTTTCCGAAGCTTTCTTCAAAACAGCCATAATTTCTTCGTATGAAGTTTCTTTAGCTAATTTTACAGTTAAATCTACTGTAGAAACGTCAGCAGTAGGAACGCGGAAAGCCATACCTGTTAATTTTCCATTCAAAGAAGGGATAACTTTTCCAACCGCTTTTGCAGCACCTGTTGAAGAAGGAATGATGTTTATTGCAGCTGCGCGCCCACCTCTCCAGTCTTTTCTAGAAGGTCCGTCAGCTGTCATTTGAGTTGAAGTTGTAGCATGAACAGTAGTCATTAAACCTTCAACGATTCCAAAATTATCATTAATAACTTTAGCTAAAGGAGCTAAACAGTTTGTAGTACAAGAAGCATTAGAAACAACTAAATCAGAAGCTTTTGCAGTTTCATGATTAACACCCATTACAAACATTGGAGCATCTGCAGAAGGAGCAGAAATTATTACTTTTTTAGCACCACCTTTTAAGTGCTCGCTTGCAGTTTCGATTGTTGTGAAAATACCAGTACATTCAGCAACTACATCTACATCAACTTCATTCCATTTTAAGTCAGCAGGGTTTCTTTCAGCAGTAATACGGATATTTCTTCCGTTTACGTAAAGTTTTCCTTCTTTAACTTCTACAGTTCCGTCGAAACGACCGTGTACTGAATCATATTTCAATAAATAAGCTAAATGATCTACATCTAATAAGTCATTGATTGCAACAACTTCTACGTTATCCCTGTTGAAAGATTCTCTAAAAACGATTCTTCCAATACGTCCAAATCCGTTTATTCCTAATTTTACTTTTGACATTTTACTCGATTTTGTTTTTGTTCTTATTTTACTAATTTAAAGTTTAATTTTCTCACTATAAACTTCGTTTCTTTTATGTTGACATGATATCAGAAACTCTTAACAGTTCCATGTCAATCTCTGATTTTCCTTTAATTGCTTGTTCTAATGGAGTCAAAGTAACTTTATCTTGCTGCAGACCAACCATATAATTTGATTTACCATCTAGTAATGATTCTACCGCTTTTACTCCTAAACGGCTTGCAAGAACACGATCAAAACATGAAGGAGAACCACCGCGCTGCATATGCCCGAGAACCGAAACACGCACATCATACTCAGGCAGATTAGCTTCAACATAATCTTTTAGTTCGAATACGTTTTTACCAATTTTATCGCCTTCTGCAATAACTACTATACTTGATGATTTTCCTGAAGCCTTACTTTTTTGAAGAGAGTCTAAAAGCCTTTCAAGACCTAAATCTTCTTCAGGAATAAGAATTTCTTCAGCACCTGCACCTATACCTGCATTAAGTGCAATATGCCCTGCATCTCTCCCCATAACCTCTACAAAAAACAATCGGTTATGTGAACTTGCGGTATCTCTAATTTTATCAATACAATCTACAACTGTATTAAGGGCTGTATCATAACCTAAGGTATGACTAGTCCCGAAAATATCATTATCAATTGTACCCGGAATACCCATTACAGGAAAACCATATTCAGAATTAAAAATCAATCCTCCGGTAAAACTTCCATCTCCTCCAATAACTACAAGAGCGTCAACACCTGCTTTTACAAGATTATCGTAAGCTTTTTTTCTACCTTCAGGCGTTCTGAATTCAACTGAGCGTGCCGATTTTAAAATCGTCCCTCCTTTGTTTACAATATTATTTACACTTCGTGGTCCCATCTCTTTGAAGTCTCCTTCAATCATTCCCTGATACCCCCTATAAATTCCCAAACATTCTATATTATGATAAGCGCATGTTCGAACAACTGATCGTATTGCTGCATTCATTCCTGGTGAGTCCCCTCCTGAGGTAAGAACACCTACTTTTTTTATTGTTTTTGGCATTATTTAAGTATTAAAGTGTAAAATTAGCAAACATTCATCACTTTTCAGTTGATGATTATAATAAATTAGTAAAAACCACTAAATTCAAACGTTTTCGGTTAATAAGTTTTTAGATACCTAAAAATTCATTAAAAATAATAAAAGTAGTCTTTTTTAATTAATAATGTAAAATTAACATTCGGTAAATCAAGTGTTATAAAATTTTACAATTATGATAATTTATAAAAACTCGCAAATATTAATACGATCACAAAAAAGTAATATTAGATAATTTTAGTTAGAAATCATTATCAGGGATTAGTCCCTGGTTGTTGTTGTTTTGTTGAGGCTTTTTCTCATCTTCCTTCTTGTCAGATTTCTTTTTATCTTTTTCAGCTTCTTTTTTAGCGTTTGTAAAATTTATATAATCCGGATTCAGACTAGAATCCTGTATATCATTTGTGCTTTTACTTGGTTTTCCTAATTTACTCTTCTTGAAAATTTTATTAACTAATTCACTAAAAGTATCAAAATCTACTTCATAGCTAATACCAACACCCTGAGTGTATCCAATTCCCTGTCCCACGTAACTAATATCGTTTTCCTTATTAAACAAACGCAAGTTTGCAGTCCCGTCTTCATTAATACGGTATTGTACTTCAATATCGCCTACAATTGCCGATTCATTTATACCGCCTACAGGCACTCCAACTTTTCCATTAATAGTAATACGCTCATTAATTTGTGATGACACAGTTGCTACTACCTGACCGTCAGCCTCCTGTCCTATACGCCTGTCTGCTGAAATATAATTAAATCCAACATTTATTTTATCATTATCAGACTTAATTATATCTCCCAATAAACTTGAAGCTGTTTCTGCAAATGTGCCTGACAAATCTCCCTGGCTAAAACCATCTGTACTCATAAAAGAGCCTGTAGACAATAAATATAAAGCCTGAGTCTGACGAATATCTTTATCATCCAGTTTATATTGTATTTCTGATTTCAAAACACTGCTTACCGAAGGAAACTGAATATCAAAATTAGGTTCAGGACTCGCTAAATCCCCTCTTAAACCAATTACAACTTCTACAGGTACTTTTTTATTGAATGAAGAATTTTCCAATAATACTGCAGGATTTGCTATTGTTCTATATACAGCTTCTAAATTTAATTGTGCCCTCATAGGATTACCTTCCCAAATAATAGAACCTCCTTTTCTAACAGCAAATTTTTTATCTATTAATCCGCCGTATTTAAAATTATAAGTTCCTTCATAAGCCTGAAAATCTCCCCACATATTAAACTTACCTAGTGTATTGATTTTAAACAGCAGTGATCCATATCCTTTACCTTTCATACCGTGTCCTGAATCCCTGTCCAAAATCACCTCTATTTCTGCATCAGGAGTAATATCAAAATCAAATTCCAATTCAAGACCATTGTAGTTTTTTGTTCTCTCAACGATACCATTGGCTAAATTGTATTTTTCCTTAGGTGTTATAAAATGGATGAAACTTTTTTCACCTACACTTTGTACGTTACTGATTGGTATTTTTATCTGTGTGTCTTTATCAGATTTCGCATCAACTTTAATAAACAGTGCTTCCGTAGGCCCTTTTATACTTGCCGTACCATTAATAAATGCTGTTCCAAAATAAGCAGCATCATCACTGTCTTTTGTATCTAATGCCAGCAATCGTTTTGAAGTTATTGTTAAATCTAATTTCCAGTCTCCAAAGTTCTTATGTTCAATACTTCCGTTTAACAAACCTTTAGTTCTAAACTTAGTATCTGTCAGCTGATTGTTCCTAAAAAGAAATTTTTCGTCTGTTAAATCTACAACTGTCCGATTGTTTAATTCATAATCTGTATTAAGGTAAGTAACAGTCATACCTGCTTTTTCTACGTAAAGCCTTCCATTGATTTCCGGTTTTTTGAGATTACCTGCTATGGCTGCATTCCCGGAAACACTTCCTCTTATATTCGATAAAACATTTCCTCCTATGGTTCCTAAGGTAGCCAGATTAAAACCGTCAAGTTTTAATTTCAAATCTAAAATTGTTTCCTTATTCTGAATGGCAAAATTTCCTTCTGCACTGAAAGATTGTGTGAAATTATTTTCGATTGAAGAATTTATAGTAAATTTTTTAAACGTTTCATCTCCTGAAATATCAAATTTTAATGTTCCTAAATCAATTTTATTTAAATTTAAATGATCAATTTCAATAGATGCTGTAGGCTGATAGATATTTTTATTCTGCTTATAATTTATGCTTCCGTTCAAATTACCGTTAACCACAAACTTGTTATTTAAAGGTGTTATCTTATTAATATCAACATCTTCAAAATTCAGCGCCAGGTCTTTATAATCATTTCCTTTTATAACTCCATTTAAATCGATTTTTTGATTTTCATGTGATAGTATAATATTATCGATAGTGAAATTTTTAAACTTTTTATCAAAAACTACCTTATTATCATCTTGTTCATCTTCATTTAAATACCATAAATAGTCTTTAAATTTCATTTCTGATTTATGAATTCCAACAATATTATTTTTGTTCTTATCTATAGTATGGTATAAATTCAAATTAAAATAATCTTCACCTTTATTACCTCCTTTAAATTCAGAACGAACGAACAATGTATCTTTTGATGTTACATTAATCAAATTAAAATCACGGATCTTGTAGTAGGGAGTTTTGATACTATCTAATTCGACAAAAGCATTATATAGCGGATTCTTGTTATCAATATTAATTCGTACATTATCGAATGTGTTTTTTGAAGCCTTAATTTTTTTGGAATTAAATCTAAACTTAAACTCTTGTTTATCAGAATCAATCTTACCTCGCAGCACTGTACTAGAATCAATTTCAATATTCGGATACAGCATTTCTACAACTTTATTGTAAACATGGAAATTAAAACGCAAAAACTGCCCTTTTTTAACTTTATAGGGCTTATAATTCGTATAAAGACTTCCAACTGAATTCATGACCAATTTATCTAACTGATCAAATTGAAATTTACCTACAATCTTACCATTTACAACATCAGTGGAATTAACGGTAATTGTGCGCAATTTATCTGAATCAAAACTTGAATTTACCGTTATTTCATCAAAAACATAGGTTGATTTCGGGTTTTGGTAGACAGCATCTTTTATATAAATATTCCCGTGTAAGCTTTGCAGGGAATTTCCGCTAACCTGAACAATTGCATCCCCTGTAAAACTTGAGATCGAATCATTTACAAATTTTAATTTTCGCAGATCTGAATTTTCTACATTAATATGAAAATCATATTTATTCTCGCGTTTGCTCAAATCAACCAAACCATCAAATGACAAGTTTAAATTAGGATCATTAACAGAAACCTGTCCTTTATAATAAGGCAGCTTAAAATTACCATTTACAACAATATTATTATAAGTATATTTATTGTAATCCAGTTTAGCAATATCACCTTTTACAATAGTGTTAAGATATTTTTTTGAAAAACCAACTCCGTCAACATTTAAATTTAAAGTGGTTTTGCCAATATCTTTTCTTTTTAATAAAGCACCAATATTAAAATTATCCAAAACAATATTTCCTGAATATGAAGCTTTATCAATAAAATCCATATTATTTATATTCAGTTCGGCTTGTCCATTGCCTAAATCAGTCGCTATTTTAAATTTTGTTTCTAAGTCAGTGGTTGAAACTTTTACTGTACCCACAATATTAAATTTACCAATTCTTTGAAGTTCTTTGGGTAATTTTTTACCTAAAATATTAGGCAGTAAAACAGCTAAATTATCATAACTGGAAATCAGTTTGTCGAATTTTCCAGTCATAGAAAATTTTTGAGTTTTCTTTCCCAAAAGATTTTTAAAATTAATGTTTCCAACTATTCTTGTCCCGTTTTTATCACTTAATCTCAGATTATTTAAGTTCAGGTTGTTTAGTGGGCCTTGTATTTTAGTCCGGATTTTAAAATGCTGGTTTTTTCCTAATCCGCTATAAAAATGGTGTATATCATTTGATGCCAGTGAAGCCGAATCTAACGCAACATCAAATCTTACTTTATCAGTAAATTCTAAAAAGTCTTTAACATTATAATTTAAAATTGCCTTGCCGTAAATATTAGATCTTTTAGTTGTTATGGCTAAATTTTCAAGCTTAATTTGTTTTTTAGTATAACTAAACTTAGAACTCAGGTTTGTCACATAAAGACCTCTGTGATCCAGAAAAGAAAACCTATGAATATTGGTGTTTATTTCAGAACCATATATTTTAAAATCACTGATATAAGTATTAAGTTTTTTAAAATCTATAATCTTAGGTGTATTTTTATTTTCGTCAATTGCAGAAAATGCTCCTTGCGAAATATAGGCATTCTTAGCTGTCAGCAAAAAGTGTTTTTTTGATTTTGTTGGTTTCCCTGATTCAAATAGCCGGATGAATACATTAATATTGTTTTCATCTTCATTTTTGTAGGTTTTTAGATTAAAAATCAAGCCAGTCAAACGAACGTCTCCAAAAATCAAATCACCATCAATCAATCTGGTTACACTTAAAATATCAGTGGTAATAATGTCAGAATAGATTAGAGTTTTTTTGTGATGATCCAGAATCAATACTTTTTTAAGTTTGACACCGCCAAAAGCGTTTATTGCCACTTTGTCAATACTTATATTTGTCTTAAAATCGGTATTGAGTCTTTGAGCAATATAATGTGCAATTTGGGTTTGCACCACTGGTAAAGACAAGGTAATTGCAAATACCAGTATAAGTAAGAGTAACCCCATAAGGGTTCTTGATATTATTTTCTTTACTTTTTTGATAGCTGCTTTTATTTTAGTTTACTTTTAAATTTATTTTGAACAGACAAAGAACGACTGTTTTTGATAAAAATTCTTTAATTTTGGCTCCTCTTTTACAATTAAAGAAGTTAAAAATTTGATTTGTCAAATATAATTCAAAATTTGTGCCTTTATATGCAAAATTCAGAGGTTTTTATTCTTGCCATCGAAAGTTCCTGCGATGATACTGCCGCCGCGGTTTTACATAACGACAAAGTACTGTCAAATGTTGTGGCAAATCAGTTAATTCACAATCAATATGGCGGTGTTGTTCCTGAACTCGCTTCCAGGGCACATCAACAAAATATCGTGCCCGTAATTGATGCTGCACTACGCAAAGCTAATATACAAAAAGAACAATTAACAGCTATTGCTTTTACACAAGGACCGGGTTTAATGGGTTCTTTGTTAGTTGGAAGTTCTTTTAGTAAGTCATTATCTCTTGCTTTAAAAATTCCGTTGATTGCTGTTAATCATATGCATGCACATATTTTAGCCCATTTTATAGATGAAGAAGGTTTTGACAAACCCGAGTTTCCTTTTTTAGCCTTAACTATCAGCGGCGGACATACTCAAATTGTAAAAGTGAATGGCTTTTTTGATATGGAAATTATTGGAGAAACTACAGATGATGCTGTTGGAGAAGCTTTTGACAAAAGTGCCAAAATCCTTGGACTTCCTTATCCGGGAGGCCCTTTGATTGACAAATATGCTAAAGAAGGAAACCCAAAAGCCTTTTCGTTTACAAAACCAAAAGTTCCCGGTTTGGATTTTAGTTTTTCCGGACTAAAAACGGCTATTTTATATTTTATACAAAAGAACAAGCAGACAAATCCAAATTTCATCGAAGAAAACCTAAATGATATTTGTGCGTCTATTCAATATACTATTATCGAAATTTTAATGGATAAATTAAAATTAGCAGTAAAAGAAACCGGAATTAAACAAATTGCTATTGGCGGAGGAGTTTCGGCAAATTCCGGAATCAGAATGCGACTTAAAGAAAGTGAAGGTAAATATGGCTGGAAAACTTTCGTTCCAAAATTCGAGTATACAACAGATAATGCCGCAATGATTGGAATTGTTGGTTATCAAAAATATTTATCAAATCGTTTTGAAGATTCTTCTGTAGTTTCTAAAGCACGAATTCAATTTTAATTATGCAATTATTTTATAATCCGAATATAGATGAGACGACTGAAACTTTTTCTTTTGATAAAGAAGAAAGCCGTCATATCATAAAGGTTTTACGAAAAAAAGATGCAGATATCCTGTATGTTACAAACGGTTTGGGATTATTGTTTGAAACCGAAATTACGCTTGCTTCAGATAATAAATGTATTGTAGAAGTTCGTTCCATACAAAAATCTACAGAACCAAAATTTTATTTGCATTTAGCTGTTGCTCCAACAAAAATGAATGATCGTTTTGAATGGTTTCTGGAAAAAGCTACCGAAATTGGAATCCAGGAAATAACACCAATCATCTGCGACCGGTCTGAAAGAAAAGTCATAAATAAAGAACGATTTGAGAAAATTATTCTTTCGGCAATGAAACAATCCAACGAAACTTATTTGCCGAAATTAAACGAAGCTGTTTCATTTAAAGAATTCCTCAAACAAAAAAATGAAGGATTACAGTTCATAGCACATTGCGAAGAAACAGATAAAAAATCGCTGAAAGAAGCATTAAAACAAAACCAAAATGTAACACTTTTGATTGGTCCGGAAGGAGATTTTTCTGAAAAAGAAATTGCATTGGCTCTTGAAAATAAATTTCAGCCTGTTACGTTGGGAAATACCCGTTTACGAACAGAAACTGCTGCCGTAGTAGCCTGTCATAGTGTTGTTTTTTTTAATGAATAATATTAATCAAAGTTAGTTTTATTATCCTAAATTAAGTTAGTTTTGTCATTTCGGCTTTTTCGGGAGAAATCACACTAGAAACTCCACAAAGTATGTTTCCAATCTTTGTCAAATCCCGTGTGTGATTGCTTCGTCTGTTCGCTATCGCTCGGGTCTCCTTCGTCGAAATGACAAAAGAGTCTTAAATTTTTTAAAAAAACTATTCGATAATTTATAGCCTTATGAGAAAAATATTTTTTCTGTTCTTATTAGTTTCCATTTCCTGCTTTTCACAAGAAATTGCTCTACTAAAATATAATGGTGGCGGAGACTGGTATGCAAATCCTACCTCCTTACCTAATTTAATCCGTTTTTGTAATTCAAACATTCAAACACAAATAAAGGCAAAACCTTCAACAGTTGAACCAGGCAATCCTGATTTGCTTTCGTATCCTTTTGTACACATGACAGGACATGGAAATGTTGTTTTTAGCGATGCTGATATAAACAATCTCAGAAATTATTTAAATGGTGGCGGTTTTCTTCACATAGATGACAATTATGGAATGGATCACTATATTAGAAAAGAAATCAAAAAAATATTTCCGAATAACAATTTAGTCGAAATTCCGGCAAATCATCCCATTTTTCAAAAACCTTTTCCTTTTCCTAGCGGACTGCCAAAAATTCATGAACATGATGCCAAAAGACCTCAGGCATTTGGAGTTTTTGTAGAAAACAAGCTTGTTCTGCTTTATACTTATGAATGTGATCTTGGTGATGGATGGGAAGATCCCGAAGTAAATAATGACCCGGTAGAAGTGCGTCAAAAAGCATTAAAAATGGGCGCTAACATCATCAATTATATTTTCACCAATTAATCTCCAAGAAGTGCAGCTTACTCACGAAGAAAATCAATTTGAAAGGAAAACATTTCCCATAACCCTTGTTTGCGATCATATCTACTTTCAGCAAAATATTGGTTCTCTTTTTAGAATTAGTGAAGCTTTTGGAGTCGAAAACATCATCTTTTTAGGGAAAGATATTCCATTAACTCCCAGAAAAATTAACAAAACTTCAAGAAGTACCCACCTTCATGTTCCTCATACTGTAGTAGAAGAAACAGCTGAATTAATTGATTATTTAATCGAAAATGAATTTGAAATTATTGCTTTAGAAATTGCAAGTGACAGCAAGCCATTAAAGGAAGTTGTAATTCCTGAAAACAAAAAAATTGCAGTTATAATAGGAAGCGAAATTAACGGAATCAGTAACGAACTTCTAAAAATTTCACATCAAATTGTTCATATTAACATGTTTGGAAACAATAGTAGTATGAATGTCTCTCAAGCTACCAGCATAATTTTGTACGAATTAACTTCTAAATAAAAAATTTAACTTTTTATAAGAACTAGACTACATAAGGGTTTGTAAAATTCTAGTAAACAAATTGTTATGAAAATTTTGCTAAATCTATTTTTTGTTATAAAATTGCGTTAATATTTAACCGAATAACAATTTTATAACAAAAACCCCTTTTATCATGAAAAAAATTCTTTTTTCCGCAATTACAGCTTTAATGCTGTTTTCCTGTCAAAATGACCAGGCAGAATCTTCAGATTCAAATTCGAATTTAAATGCAGTTTCGAGACGTGGATGCGCATCACAACAAGTTTTTGAAGCACAGTTAAAAGCTGATCCTACACTGGCTCTCAGAATGAATGAAATTGAAAACTTTACAAAGAAAAGTATTTTGACAAACCGTTTAGTAAATGGTAAAATCGAAATTCCGGTTGTCGTTAATGTATTATACAGAACTACAGCCCAAAATATTTCTTTGGCCCAAATTCAATCCCAAATTGACGTTCTAAACAAAGATTTCAATGCCCTGAATTCAGATTACAACAATGTCCCTGCTCTTTTTTCAGGTGTAAAAGCCAATGTAGGAATAACATTTGTTTTAGAGCAGGTAATTAGAAAATCAACTACCAAAACTCAATGGGGAACAAACGATGCCATGAAAAAAACTGCTCAGGGCGGTATTGCCCCAACATCACCAACAACAAAACTTAATTTATGGTCATGTGTTATTGGTAATGATATCCTTGGCTATGCCCAATTCCCGGGTGGACCATCTTCAACAGACGGTGTTGTGATTGACTATAGATTTTTTGGATTGTCCGGTGCTGCTAATGCTCCTTTCAATTTAGGAAGAACGGGAACTCACGAAGTAGGCCACTGGATGAATTTACGCCATATTTGGGGAGATGCAACTTGCGGAAGCGATTTAGTTTCTGATACTCCAACCCATAATGAAGAAAATTATGGTGTACCAGCTTATCCACATTACAGTACATGCTCCGGTACACCTGTAGAAATGACGATGAACTACATGGATTACACTAATGATAATGCCATGTATATGTTTACCAATGGACAAAAAAGCAGAATGGCAGCCATCTTTACTTCCGGAGGTCCAAGAGCTGCTTTTGGAATTTAAAAATTCTTAAGATTTTAATGATTAAAGCGGGATTATTCTATCTCGCTTTTTTTATTACACTTCCCCAATCTAAAAGCTTTTTTCTATATTTATAGTCAAAAACTGAATTCATGATAACATCAAAAACTATTTCAAATGGGATTTTAAGAGCTTTAGCAACAATCCTGGTCATTGGACTAATCTTATACTTTTTATACGAAATACAAACCGTAATTGTATATCTGTGTATTTCCCTGATATTGTGTTTGATTGCAAATCCACTGGTACTGTTTTTAAAAAACAAATTAAAATTCAGCAATTCATTAGCCGCAACAACCGCAATTATACTTTTTATACTTTTACTTGTTGGCTTTATTTTCTTATTTGTACCATTAATCATTTCCCAGGCTAATAATTTAGCACTTTTAGATACTAATCAGCTTCAGACGCAGTTTATAGAAACCGAAAAAAATATTGAAGCTTATTTTAATATCCAGCATGTGGATTTGAATAAAGTTCTTAAAGATTCAAAAATTACATCGGCAATTGATTTTAACTATTTTACCCGTTTTATAAACTCCATCATGAATTTTATGGCTGATCTGGGAATGGGTTTAGTTTCTGTCTTTTTTATTACATTTTTCTTTATTAAAGACCAGCAGAGCTTTAAAATAGGCGTCAGAAATATTCTTCCGGATTCAAATGAAGACAAAATCATAAATTCCATTATCAAAATCAATCATTTGCTTACCCGTTATTTTATTGGATTGTTGCTGCAGCTAACTGTTGTATTCATATTGTACTTAATTGTTTTACTGATTTTCGGAAATCAAAATGCTCTTGTTATTGCTTTTTTATGTGCTATTTTAAATATCATTCCGTATATCGGTCCCATTATTGGTACAGTCTTAGCTGCAATTCTTACTATGATCAGCCTGATTGGAAATGATTTCCGGTCTGAAATTTTACCAACTACAATATATGTTGTGATTGGATTTTTACTGGTTCAGGCGATTGACAACAATATCAGCCAGCCTATCATTTCATCAAAAAGTGTAAATTCGCATCCTCTGGAAATATTTCTTATTACAATAATAAGCGGAATTACTTTTGGAATTGTTGGGATGATTATTGCGATTCCGGTTTATACAATGCTGAAAGTAATTCTGAAGGAGTTTTTTCCAGACAATAAAATTGTTTCCGTTATAACAGAAAAAATCTAACATTGAACAATTCAATTTTAAACACAAACATACAAGATTTTATATCTCAGAATATTGGTGCTTCTGTTACAAAATTAGCACTTCAGAAAAATCCTTTTCCTGAAACTGACTGGATTTTGATTCTAAATCAGATTGAAGCCAAAACCAAAGCCAAAGATAAATTACCAACGTGGTTTTCGACAGAAAACATTATTTATCCTGGTAAAATATCTGTTGAACAAACTTCTTCTGAAAAAACTGCAGCTTATAAAGCTTCTTTGATTTCAGGAAAAACTTTGATAGATTTAACCGGAGGCTTTGGAGTAGATGATTATTATTTTTCTAAAAAATTCAAAGTCGTTGCGCACTGCGAAATAAACAAGGAGTTATCAGCAATTGTAAAATATAACTTTGGACAATTAGATGTGAAGAATTGTTTTTGTTATGCAGATGATTCTGCAAATATCTTAAATGAATCAGAACCAGGTTTCAAATGGGACTGGATTTATATTGATCCATCCCGTAGAAATGATGCAAAAGGCAAAGTTTTCATGCTAAAAGACTGTTTGCCAAATGTTCCTGAATCTTTGGATTTTTACTTTGAAAAAACGGATTCAATTTTAATTAAGACTGCACCATTATTAGACATTTCAGCAGGCTTATCAGAATTGAAATTCGTAAAAAACATTCATATTATTGCTTTTGAAAACGAAGTAAAAGAATTGCTTTTTGAAATACATAATCATTTTTCAGGCAGAATAACCATAAAAACTGCTAATCTTTTAAAGGATAAAACCGAAACTTTTGAATTTGTTCTGGGTGAATTAGAATATTCATCATTTGATTTACCTATGAAGTTCCTGTATGAACCTAATTCGGCCATTATGAAATCGGGTGGTTTTGATGCTGTCAGTGTTTTTTTTCAAATAAGTAAACTTCATAAGCATTCTCATTTGTATACTTCTGATAAATTAATTGATTTTCCCGGACGCCGTTTTGAAATAGAAAAAGTGATTTCATACAGCAAAAATGATATGAAAGCAGAACTTTTAAATCAACAGGCCAATATTACCACACGGAATTTTCCTGACACTGTAGAAACGATTCGAAAAAAATGGAAAATAAAAAACGGAGGGAATTTATATTGTTTTTTTACAACTGATAAAAATGATAACAAAATAGTTTTAATTTGCAGAAAAATAACTTAAAAATGAAACATCTAATTACACTAACTTTTTTTCTGTTAACCTTTACCGCATTTGCCCAAAAACCTTGTGAATATAGTACCAATGTAACGGATTCAATTGGTACTTATAAAGTTACAAATGAATATTTGATCAGTGAGAAAAATTTTGGTAATACTTCTAATTATATCTTTTTTTCTTTGGCACAAACTGATGGTCTGCCTACATTAAATTTACAGTCAATCCAAAAGAGCAAGGACTTTATAAAAGCCAATTGTTTTGACAAAAACTCAAAAGTGTTTTTACAATTGCAAAATGGCAAAGTTGTTACTTTAATGCACATTAATCAGGAGAACTGCGGAACGCTTCTTCGTGATAAAGAATATAACAACAGAATCAATACAGGGATTTTTATGTTTGTGAAAGATAATTATGAAGAATTGAAAAAATCTCCTGTGACAATTATGCGTATTAAATATTTAACTGACACTCAGGACCACATTGTAAGAAGTGAACTAACCTCTGAAATGAACGGAAAAGTATATCATCCTGATACTTATTTTATGGAAAACATCAGGTGTGTTGAATAATCATTTGCAGTCCCATTTTTGGTTAGAAACTTTATCTTTTAAACCTGTTTTTAAATTATAATGCCACCATTCTGAATCAAAAGAATTAAAGCCGTTTTTAATCATTACTTTTTTAAGGAATTTTCTGTTCGATAAAACTTCTTTCGAAAGTTTAGTGTAATAATGTCCAGCCTCAATCCCGAAGAAATCAAAGGGAGTTCCCATATCAACTTCTTTTCCTTTGAAATCAACAATAGAAATATCAACGGCTCCTCCTCTATTATGGATGGAGCCTTTTTTTGGATCAGCTACATACTCCGGATTCGAAACTATCTCCCACATTTTTTTCTGAATAGATAGTGGTCTGTAACAGTCATATAGTTTTATTTTATAGCCTTTTTTCATAAAATCCTTGTTAGCTTGTACCAGTGCCTTAACTGTTTTTAGTCGTAAAAAACATTCGGCACAATCATAAACTTTAGCTTTCAAAAAATTATCCTCAGTAGCATATTTCATATCATAGATAAAATCTTTACTGTAATCTTTCAAATTTACAAACGTTGTATCAGCAATGACCACTTCAGATTTACAGACCTCATTTTGGGCATTGGAAAAAATAATCCAAAAAAAGGAAACCTGAAAAAACAAAAATTTGATGATTTTCGACATAAAATAACATTTAAAATTGACTGGCTTTATTAAAAAAGTAAATATAAGAATAAAAAAAAGTGAACCTTTAATGATTTTAAAACAAAAAGCCGGAAGAAAACTTTCCGGCTATGAATATTAAAATTTATTGCGCAATCAAATTTCCCCTGCTGTCAAAATGTTATCATGCCCCCCCTTGTCTTTCAACATTCGAAAATGTGAGCGTATAGCATGGTGAAATGGATAAGAGGTATAAGGAAGACCATATTCTTCTGCATATCGCTTTATTATGGGTGTAATGTAAGGATAGTAAGTATGGCCTACTGATGGGAAAAGATGATGCGCTACATGATGTGTAAAACCGCCATATAAAAAATTAGCCAGTTTGCTATTGGTACTAAAATCCTTTGTTACAATCATTTGGTGCAAAGCCCATGTAGCGGAAAGATTTCCTTCATCATCTGTTCCGGGAAAATGCGCATCCTCATCAACATGTGTAGAAACAAGCGCTACTACACCCAGTGCGCTTCCGCACATGTGCATAGTAATCCAGCCCAATAAAATAATATGCCAAGGCTGGTTTAAAACTAACATTGGAATAAAAAGCAGGTAAAAAAGATTAATAGCTTTTGCAGTAAACAGCATATAAACTTCTTTTGTTGGAATTTTATCTACTACTTTCTTTACGTAGTTATCTTTTTTGCTAAAGAAGTCTTTAAAATCCCTGATATAAATCCAATTAAGACTATACAGTGGATAAATAAACCACATGTATATATGCTGATATTTATGATAATGATATAGCGGGCTATTAGGAAAAATTCTGATGATATCGCTTTGTTTTATGTCTACATCCCAGTCGGGAACGTTTGGATAAGCATGATGAAGATTAATATGACGACGTGTCCAAAGCCAGTGATTACTTCCAAAAAGCTCCAAAAGATACATAAACCATTTATTATGCTTTGATTTTTTAAACAATGCTCCGTGCGCAGCATCATGAAATGCATTAATAAATAATACGATCATCGTAATTCCGGATAGAATATAAAATAAAAATAATAAAGGAGTGCTGTTTCCAAGCCAGAGAATACAGGCATAAAATAAAAAGAAGAAAACAACAAGTCCTAAAGACTTTATGATATTAAACTGGTACAACGAGGAATTTTGTAAAACAGTTTCATTAACTTCTTTGCGAATCTTTTTAAAAAAATCATCAGTGCCAGGTTTTAAATAAATTGGGCGATTTAAATGTTCCATAATGATTATTGATATAAATTCTTACATCAAATTTAATAAAAAAAGTTAAAACGCGCTTAAACAACACTTTACATAAAAAAGTAATATTATTCAATTAAAAAAAATACTGCTAATCTTCAAATTTCTAAACTTATTCTAATAGTTTCATTATGATCATGATTTTATTTTATTTTATTATATTTATAGGCAATACTGTAATTTTTATCTGAACAACTTAGAAGCAAACTGTTTTAAACATCTTCGCCATGTAAGCCACTCATGAGCTGTTTCGGGCGATTCGTAGTATACATATTTAATTTTCTGCTGGTCTAACATCGCTCGAAAAGCCCCAACAGATTTAGGAAAAGGGCTAGGTTCCTTAGTACCTAAGCCTAACCAAAAAAGTTTGATTTTTTTATTAATAAAATCACCGTCTTTATATTTTCCGTTTAAAAATGCAGAAGGGTCAATCACATCTGAACTGGGATAGTTTGATGTACCGCTAAATCCGCCATATTGAGAAAAAGTATCCAGATGTTTCATCATAATTCTCATGGTTTGATTGGCTCCCATAGAAAGACCGGCTATAGCCCTATTTTCACGATTAGCAATAGTTCGAAACTTAGTGTCAATCATTGGAATAACTTCGGTGATTAAAACCTCTTCGAAAACAGAAACTAACTGTTCTTTTTTGTCTCGATTATTATTTTGTGTTTTATAAGCATATCCGTTATCCATTACAACAATCATAGGAACTGCCTGTTTTACAGCAATCAGATTATCTAAAATTAAATTCGCTTTTCCCTGAGCAGACCAGCCTGTTTCATCTTCAAAACTTCCGTGCTGCAAATAGAGTACCGGGTAATGTGTTGTTGCATTTTCATTATAGCCCGGTGGTGTGTAGATGAAACAGCGTCTAAAAGAATTTGTTAGCCTGGAGAAATAAATATTTTCACTTACCAAACCATGCGGTATATCTTTCAGAGCAAAAAAATCCTGATCTTTAGCAGGAATTTCTATCCCACTCCCTAACCGGCCGGCACCATAAAAATATAAAGTTCCCGGATCAGGGACGGAAGCACCATCTATATTTAACTGATAATAATGAAATCCTTCATCCTGCGGATTAGAATCCCCTGTCCAGGTACCTTTATCGTCTTTTACCATGTCATATTTAACACCGCCAAGATCTAGCTGTACTTTATTGGCCTGAGGAGCAGAAATTCTTGCCCGCACCCTGCTCTGTGAATTTACTTGTGGATATTGCTGCCCAGGCTGATTAACTGATGAAGGTTTGAAATCCTCAACAATGGAAACCTGACTTGCCTGCGAAAAACCTAGAAAACCTGATAAAATAAATGCGTATAACATTACGACTGTATACTGTTTCATATTTTTACTATATTTTAGATTAAATTTATTTAACTACCGGAGGAATAATTTGGTAGTTACCGCTAAGATGCATCAGGCTAAAGAGATACATTAGCCCATCATAATAGGGATCAAAATAACCATCTTCGTAAGGTTCAAGCTTAGCATTCCAAAGTGCATGAACAAAATCCATACTTTTTTTATCAGGGTTCACCAATGAAGCTGTAGCTGAAGTTCCTACTAAGCCTATTGAGTGTCTGAGTTTTTTGACCGGTCCGGCCTGCAGAATAAAATCTGGTGTGGAACCATCAAGATTGTATTGATCTACAAACGTTTCTATTCCTTTAGACCTGAGGAAATTTTGAAATTTTACAGCATATTCTTCCTGCCATTTTTTATCTTTTCCGTACCACGTATAATCCATTGCAATATTCATAGGGACACGCCATGAATCGTAACGAAATCCGGGAGGCATCCATGGTGTTGGATGTGGTTCTCCGTTAAACTCAGTATAATCTGAATTTAAGCCTGTAACAGGATGACATGCCTTATGCAGAAAATTACGTGAAACTTCTGCACATTCTCTATAAAACTGCTCATGGCCATCTTTGGCATACAAAGCCCATATTTCATAAAATGCCGGAACATGATAGGATGGATCTGTCCAGTTATACCCGCCTCCTTCCGGTACAAAAGATATTTGCTTATGCTTTGTATTGATGATATTATAAATATTACCAGTACCATCTTTTTTCCACATAGCATCTAATATTTTTCGTGCTTCATTGTAATAATTAATCCCTGTATCATTACCCCATTTGTTAGACGCAAAAAGCAGGCTGGTTATGTAATATAATTCCCCATCAGATGCAGAGCCGGCAGAATTTTGTTTTTTGGTTTGTGGATTTACACTCCACGCAAAATAGCCTTCTCTTGGTCCATCCTGATGCTGCATGTATTTTACAGACCACCGCCAGATACGGTCGAAAATCTCTTTTTTATCGAACTGGACCGCAACCATCATTCCGTATGACATTCCTTCTGTACGCGCATCTTTATTTTTCACATCAGAAACATATCCCAAAGAGTCCCCTTCTTCAAAATACACTTTATTTGGCCCTTCAAATACATCATAATAGGCTTTTGCTACTTTCTTGTCTATTTCAGCCTGGCTATAACCTGCTTCTTTAAACAGATTCCGGCAATGAGGTATTTTGGATTCTACTTTCTTCTTATCCTGGCAGATGGCTAAAACAGGTATTATTAATCCGAAAATGAGTATTAAAAATCGCGTTTTGACCAAGTATTCGGTTTTGGAATTTTTATTTATTACCATATTTTTTTGATTTTAATTTTTAATTCTAAACCAATCAAAGTCAACAAAACCGCCTGTTTCTTTTGTGGCATAATTAAATAACCCAAAACGATAGCCCATAAAATGCGGAATAGTGTACTTCATTTTTAAAGTTTCGCCTATCGGGTTCCAAATCTTTCCATCTAAACTATAGAAAAAATTAGCTTCATCTTTTTTATTCGTAAAATCACAATCAATCCTGAAATAAATCTGGTCCTGATGCAAAGGAATCTGCTGAACTTCTGCAGCTTTATCGTTGTTGGTGTTTACCATTACGACTGACTTTTGAATTCCTTCAACTTTCACCCCTACTAACCCATAATCTTTTTGCAAAACACTTAATCCGGCAAAATCTCCGTCTTTCATTTTGGAAACATCCAATGAAACAGAACCTGCACTTGTGGGTCCAATAGTGCGTTGTGTAAGTGTGTTTCTTGCCAGAAGAAAATCAGTATCAATTCTTCCCGTCTTAAGTCGCAGGTACCCTTTTCTTTCTTTTACGGACCAGAGTGTATTATCCGGGTTATGGTTCCATTGCCATACTAATGGAAGTGCTTCTTGTCCCTTCTTGCGATTAAATTCATCGGTAGCAACGATACCAGGAATTAATCCTTTGCTAACAGGTAGTTCTAATGTTTCAGACACTTTTCCATTTTCCCCTAATATTGGCCAGCCGTTCTCCCATTTTACAGGAACCAGATAAGGAATTCTCCCTACTGCACCAAAATCGCGAAAAAGATAGGAGAACCAGCGTCCGTCAGGCGTATCAATAAGTCCTCCCTGTGCAACGCCTAAATCCTGTAAACCTACTTTTCCTTCCCATGGTCCATTAATATTGTCAGCTCTGTGTATGACAACAGTACGCATTCCTCCCTTTGGCCAGCAAATGTTAAACAGATAATATTTCCCGTTTACTTTAAATAATTGAGATCCTTCTGAACCCAGCATAATATTGTCTCCTGCAGGCTTACTGGCATTCTCAATAATGACTTTTTCGACAGAACCATCTTTTATTCCTGTGAGACCCTGATTTAATTCAACCAGTTTTATTTTTTCGGATCCATAAATTAAATAAGACCTGCCATCATCATCAAAAAACAAAGAATGGTCATGATAGGATGGCTTAAAAGAAATTCTTTGCCAATTTCCTTTTTCAATATCTTTTGTTTTAAATATATAGGTTTCCCCGGTTGTTCCCGAAAAAGTTGTTACGTAATACACTCCTTTATGAAAACGCAGGCTACTCGCCCAGGATCCTCTTCCATAAGTACTTTTACCGTTAGTTAAATTTAATTCCGGTATATCGGCTAATATATCGTAAGCATAGTTAATAAGTTTCCAGTTAACCAGATCCGTAGATTTCATAATGGGCAGACCAGGGTTCATATGCATTGTAGTACTGCTCATATAATAATTTTGACCTACCCTGATTATAGCCAAATCGGGAACATCAGCAAAAACAGTCGGGTTGTGAACTTTTTTTTCCTGAGAAACAGCCGTTTGAATAATTAAACTTAAGCAGATTAGGATGAAACTGATTTTATTTTTCATGAGATTGAGATAAAATGTATTATTTGATTTTATTTACTCCCTTGGTAGTTTGTATTACTTTTTGAATGGTACCATCCGGGTTATAATACATGTAATCTACACAAACTGAACGTCTGTAGCTACCACCGGTAGGTAAGGCTCCGTTATGGTAAAAAAAATATGATTTACCTTTATAATCTATAATTCCGGGATGCGTTGTAAAACTATTAGTTACATTTTCCTGGATAATTCCCTGATATGTCCATGGTCCGTCCGGGCTCTTAGCAGTGCAGTATTCTATCATTTCCGGTTTTGTACCTGCACTTGCATATACTAAATAATATAGATCTTTTCTTTTATATACCCAGGGCCCTTCAATATAGTTTTTGGGTTTGAAAGTAGTAATTGCCCCTACCATTTCTGTCATATTTTCTTTGAGCTTAACCCATTTACAGCTCCCATTTCCCCAAAATAGATAAGCTTGTCCATCATCATCAATAAATACGGCAGGATCTATATCATCCCATGCGTATTTCATATCTGTAGTCATTTCATTAATTATAAGCGCCTTACCTATTGCATCTCTAAAAGGTCCGGTTGGTCTGTCTGAAACCGCAACACCTATAGCTGCTCCGCCTTGACTGACTTCGCTTTTTTTATGAAATGTAGAAACAAACCAATAAAATTTACCATTTCTTTCGATACACTGTGCTGCATAAGCATCTCCTGTAGCCCATGAAAAGGTATTTGGCGAGAGTGGTGCACCATGGTCTTTCCATGTTGCCATATCGGTTGTAGAAAACACATGCCAATCTGACATTTTATAATTGGTATCTGCTTCGGTTGCTACGTCATGCCCTGTATATAAAAACAAGGTGTCTTTATGGATAATAGGTGAAGGATCGGCTGTGAAAATATGTTTAATGATAGGGTTTTGTGCTGTTATTTCAAACGTCGAAATACAGCAAAACACCAATAGAATTCTGGTATTCAATTTCATGCTCGTAGTTTTTTGTGTTATAATTAATTATAGTGGTTTTCTCATTTTTATTTATTCTTTTAACCAGAACTTAACGGAAATATTCAATACTGCAAATAACATTTTGTTTTACATATAGTTATTTTATTCATTATGTAATGAAAAAGCCGAAAGGGATTTGAACTTCCGGCTTTAATTTAAAAACTAACACTAACTAACATTAGCTATAAACTACTACTAATAGCACATAACCAATTATTAACTTTTAAATTCTGCTTAAAATTATTTCTAACGCTTAAGTCTGGCATCAATACATCACAAATAAGGAAATCTAAATTCAAGATCTTTTAAGTAAAAAAAATACATCTATAATAATAAGTGTGTTTATTACAAATATAAAAATAATATTTCAATACACAATCGGTTGTTTGATATTTTTTTATTGATTTTTAATAATTTATTGAATATAAAAACATACTATTTATTTATATATTGAATATTTTATATTATCGATATTAATAAAAAAGACTCCAAAGCAAATCTATACATTAATAAAAACATTAAAAATTTGTAAATTTTTTAAGAGTAAAAGAGAAGCACATACAAAAGTGATTATGTTACTTATGTTTTCAGATAGGTTTTTACTTTTTTGATATTCCGACAAATAAAAAAGACAACCGGTTTCTTATTTTTTACAAAAAAAGGTATTGATTACAATTAGTTAAATGAAATAAAAAAGGAGTTTAACTCAGTGGAAATGAGTACGTGTTTTTAACTGTGAAGGTAAAATACTAATTAATATTTAATAGATTTACCGCAATCAAATTATGCTTCAAATATGCTATTAAACGCTTCAAAATTGACAATCTTATTTCAACTTTCAAGCTATTTTTACGTTTAGTTTTTATTAATATGGATAAAAAAAGATTCATTTTCTGATAAAATCTATTACAAATAATTTTAAAATCGGTATAAATGACTAATGAAATAAAAACAGCATCTTTATGAGTAATACATCACAAAAACTTTCAGTACTAGAAAAAATAGGTTATGGTTTAGGTGATTTTGCTGCAAATTTGATTTTTCAGACATTGCTGACCTTTTTAGCTTTCTTTTACACGGATGTTTATAAAATTCCTGCAGGAACGGCAAGTGTTATTATTTTTATTGGTGGTTTTATAGGTGCTTTTTTTAATATCATTATGGGAATTATTGCTGACCGTACCAGAACACGGTGGGGCAAGTTCAGACCCTGGATATTATGGACCGCTTTTCCCTTTGGAGTAGCTGCTGTACTCTCTTTTTTAACTCCTGATTTTGGATTAAGCGGCAAGATAGTCTATACATTACTCACTTACTTTTTTTTGGTATTAATTTATGCGGCAAACAATTTACCCTATGTGGCTTTAAGTGGTGTCTTAACAGGCGACATGAAAGAAAGAAACAGTCTTTCTTCGTATCGATTTGTAGCTGTAATGATTGCTCAGTTTATTATTCAGTCCCTTCTATTACCATTAGTCCTGATTTTAGGGCATGGCGACAAAGCTGTTGGCTTTAAAAACACAATGCTATTATTCGCAATTATCGGGGTAATTTGTCTGCTTATTACTTTTTTTACTACAAAAGAAAGAATTATTCCCAAAAAGAATCAGGAATCTTCCATAAAACAGGATTTTATAGATTTATCAAAAAACGGTCCCTGGTTTATTATGTTACTAGTTACCATTTTGGTATTTATAACTTTATCCTTGAAAGGCGGAATGTATGTTTTTTACTTTAAATATTATTTAGATCCTGCTGCACAAACTGTTTTTTTGAAAAATATTGGCTTTACTACATTTATAGGCTATTTGAATAATTTTTTAACGGGAATGGGATTAACAGATCTCCAGTGGCCGAAAGATATTCCTACTTCTGCATTTAGTCTCTTTAATGCTGGCGGAATTCTTTTTATGATTTTTGGAATTATGTTTTCAAAGTCTCTCGCAGATTCCTTTGGCAAAAGAAATATCTACATTACATTCATATTTTTATCTGCTATAAGCTTATTACTTTTTAATTTTTACAGCAAAACAGCTATTACAATGGTATTCCTAACCCAGTTAGCACACGGATTTATTTACGGAGTAACAATTCCCTTACTATGGGCTATGATTGCTGATGTAGCTGACTACAGCGAATGGAAAAATAACCGAAGAGCGACAGCAACTGTTTTTTCGGCTATGATTTTCGGATTAAAAATTGGTATAAGTATCGGAGGGGCACTGGGAGCCGCCTTTTTATCTAAATATGGCTATGTTGCCGGAGAATTTCATCAGGTATCAGCAGCGCTTGAAGGAATTAAACTATCAATAAGCATTTATCCGGGATTTATTTTTATCATAAGCGCCGTTTTATTGTGTTTCTATGTAATAGACAAAAACATGGAAATTGAGATTGAAAAAGATTTAAAAGAAAGAAGATAAATCGTCTCTGAGCACTACAAAAAGAAGGAAACATCTAAATAATCCAAAATAAAAAACACAATAAATCTTACAATTAAAAAGCGCAAAAAATTAATATATTGAAAAACAAATAGTTGGTTTTCAATTAAAATAGTATATATTTATTATAATTTTACTAATTATTATATAAATGTCCCAAAAAAAATGTTTTAGAATCTGTGCCATATTATTCTTTACAATGCATTGTTTGTTTTCTCAAAATACATTTGAAAACTATCAATTTAGACTCGTAAGTAAAGAAACTTCAAAAAGTGGTATTTATACCATTGCACAGGATCAATCCGGAGTCATTTGGATTGGAACAAACGGAGCAGGTTTGTATAAATTCGATGGAGTAAATTATATTGCGTATGAGCAAAACTCCAAAGCAAACAATTCTATTAACAGCAATCTTATTTACGTTGCATACGTCGATACACGCAACCGATTGTGGATAGGTACAGACGAGGGATTGTGCCTGTATAACAGGAATTTGAATACTTTTGAAAATATTGATATCCAAAAAAAAAACGGAAGAGAAACGATAATTTCCGTTAAAAGCATTATCGAAGACAATAATGGGAATCTTTTCTTAGGAACATTTAATGGGGGGTTATTGAAACTCAATACAGAGTCCCGAAAAATTACTCAAATAAAACTCAATATCCCAAATTCAAAAAACTGTCTTATCAATTGTCTGGCAAAAGATAAAAATGGCACTATATATTTAGGTACCAATTTTGGATTAAAAGCAGTTGACCCTGTAAAAAATGAGATCAAAAAATTAGAAATTAGTCAGGCAGATCAATTACTTACTGGTACATTAGTATCGATGTGTATCGACAGCAAACAAAATTTATGGATAGGAAATGGTTATAAGGGGCTGGTAAAAGTAGATTTAAATGTTAAAACCAAACAGGCTGTTTTGTATCCCATCACCCAAAAAAGAATCATGTCCTTACTGGCAACAGATCCTAAAACAATTTTATGTGCAACCGAAAATGATGGACTAATCATTGTAAACGATGAGGGTGCAATTCAAAAAAAGTATGTAAACAGTAAATTCAGTACCCGCAGCTTAAGTTCAAACTCTGTGTGGTCTTTATTTTTAGATAAAGAAAAAAGAATCTGGCTGGGCTATTATAACAAAGGCTTAGGTGTATTTGACAAAATAAACAGCAAAGTAAATATTATAGAAAGCCTACCGGGAAACCCTCAATCATTACAAACCAGTTGTGTCACCGGTATTGCCAAAGATAATGAAGGCCAGTTATGGATCTCGATGGAAGGCGGAGGAGTTGATGTTTATAATCCGAAAACTAAACTTTTTAGACATATTACCAAATCTGATTACAGCCTTTATTCCGGATTAACTAATGATAATATCACGAATGTTTTTATAGATAAACATCAGAATATTTGGTTATCAAGCTGGAATGAAGGCATTTTTGTTTTAAAGAAAGGAAGCAGAAACTTTATTAATTACAATACAAAAAACACTCCAGGTCTGACTTCAGACAATATCATGAGCATAGCACAGGATTCCAGAGGCGTAATCTGGATAGGAACTTTTGCAAAAGGGCTTCATTATTACACCCCATCGGACGGCCAGTTTCATCATTGTGATTCTAAACCATTTTATACAAATGGATTAATTAATTTAGATATCAGAAAAGTGATTGCTGATTCTGACAATGCCGTCTGGGTTGGTTCGACAACCGGCCTGTACAAAGTTAATACAGATGATTTCGTCACTTTTTCAGTAACTTCTTTTCGGAATAAAATGTCTGAAAAACTTAAAAATCACAAAAGCATTCATACTATCAACACCTTATATCAGGCCACAAACAAAGAAATATGGATTGGTACTGATGGTGCCGGATTATTTAGCTACAATAAAAAAACAGACCTGCTACAATGGTATATTAATTTCAAAGGGCTGCATGAAAAATCAATTTCATCAATTTCTGAATCTAATGATGGATGTATTTGGATAAGCGGAAAAAAGGGAATTACCAAACTGGATTTAAAAAGCAAAATTTCCTTCAATTATTCTGCGCATGACGGACTTTTGGGAAATGATTTTAATAATAATTCTGTATTAAAAGATAAAAACGGACTGCTTTATTTTGGAAGTTACGAAGGCTTAAATTACTTTAATCCTGCAAGTTTAGTTAAAAGTAAAAAACAGCTTCCAATTTACTTAACAGATTTAAAACTTTTTAATAAGTCTGTTGCGCCACTTGAAAAAAATTCGCCTTTAATTAAAGTCCTATCTGAGACTAAAAAAATAATCCTTAAACATGATCAGTCTGTATTTACAATTGATTTTATCGCCATCAATTATTCTTTTCCTGCCAGAAATGAATTCGCTTATTATTTAGAAGGATTTGAAGACTCTTGGAATTATGTAGGCAATAAACGTTCAGCCACTTACACTAACTTAGCACCTGGGAATTATGTTTTCAAAGTAAAGGCTTCAGAAAAAAATGGAGTCTGGAGCCATAAACCATTGGAATTAAAAATTGAGATTTTACCGCCCTGGTGGAAAACATCGTTTGCTTACCTGTTTTATTCTTTATTACTTTTTGCTGCAGTTCATTTTGCCAATCAATACTATCAAAATCGTTTTAAACAAAAACAAATGATAGAATTTGAACAGAAAAAAGCCATCCAAATTGAAAAATTAAATAATAAAAAGTTGCAGTTCTTTACCAATATATCACATGAGTTCAGAACTCCCCTCACCTTAATTTTAAATCCGTTAGGAGATATAATCAGAAATCACAGTCCTGAATTACCAGAAGGTGTGCTCAATAAATTGAAAACTATTCAAAAAAGTTCAGACAGGCTTTCCAGGCTAATTAATGAGTTAATGGATTTTAATCAATTGCAGTTTAACAAAATGACCATTAAACTACAGCTGCTTGAAGTAATTAACTTTACAAAAGAAATTGTCAGTTATTTTGATGAAGAAGCATTCAGCCGTGGTATTGATCTGCGATTTGAGTCTAACAAAACATCCTTGAAAGACTGGATAGACCCTAAAATGTTCGAGAAAATTATTTTTAATGTAATCTCAAATGCTTTTAAGGTTACTCCCGATAATGGCATAATAAAAGTAAAAATAGTAGTCAATGAAGAAGATACAAATTTTCCTCTGATAAGTGCAGTCAATACTTACCCCTCATTTGAGATAATTATTGAAGACACTGGTGCAGGACTGGATAAAAAAGACATTAAGAGAATCTTTGACCGTTTTTACCAGGTAAACAACTTAAATAAAGCATATTATGGAAGTACGGGGATAGGATTAGAAGTTGTTCGCGGATTTGTGGAATTACATAAAGGAATAATCGAGGTAGAAAGTGAATTGGGAGTTGGTACCACTTTTAAACTCCTATTTCCTGTTGGAAAAGATTTTTTTAATGACAATGAAATATCATTTGAGGAATTTAAAAAGGAGAAAAAAATAAGCTATACACCTGTAATTGAAAAAACCGAGGAACAATCACAAGATAATGAGGAAAAGCAAGATAGAGTCTATACCATTTTGATTGTTGAGGATAATGTTGAGCTACGAAATTATTTAAAAAATGAACTCAAAAAAGAATATAAAGTTCTAGTCGCTGAGAATGGTCAGGTTGGTTTGGAATTAGCCTTGCAGAAATTACCTGATTTGATTTTGACAGATGTAATTATGCCGGTTATGAGTGGCCTGGAGTTGTGCAAAAATATCAAGGCAGATTTAAAAACCAGCCATATTCCGTTAATGATGTTGTCTGCAAAAGCGTTAGTTAAAGACCGATTAGAAGGGATAGATTCCGGAGCGGATATGTATTTGAGTAAACCTTTTGATATGGACATTTTGAGGTCAAGTCTGGTCCGGCTCATTAACAGCAGACAGATTATGTTTAATAAATTCTATAATGGAATTACGCCAAAAGCTAAAGAAAAGACCACTACTTTAGACAATGAATTTATAAAAAACATTCTTAGTTATATTACTGAAAATTTAAGTGAAACTGAATTAAGCGTTGAAATTCTGGCTTCGAAGGTTTTTTTGAGCAGAAGCCAATTATATCGAAAAATTAAAACCCTAACCGGTGTATCTGTAAATGAATTTATACGCAATGTTCGTTTGGAAAAAGCAAAAGAATTAATAGAACTTGGAAATGACAATATAACAGAGATTAGTTATAAAGTTGGTTTTAGCTCTCCTTCCTATTTTACAAAATGCTATAAAGAAAAATACGGTCACCTACCTAAACATAATAACAAACAATAATTTTTATGAAGTATTATTTAGACGGCATAGCCGTCTTTTTTTTTGTTATATACGAAACAAATAATTTGTTTATTTAAACTACTTTTTATTAGTTTTTCTAAAACAAATTACTCTACTATAACTTTAGATTTAATTTCAGATTTTATCCTCAATATTACTACATATTAATAAGTAGTGCTTTATTTTTTACATACTTAAATTTAAAAGAATACTTATTAATAATTCTCAATTACTTTTTTTCTCTTAAAAACAATCCTAAAGATAAATTTTAGCTTTTTTGTGTGTCTTATGCTACAAATTTGATAGTTTTTGCATCATTTGTAGTAAGTAAATTTATGTTAAGATTATATTTTTGGATTAATAATGCTATAAAACTATTAACAAATATTAAAAACAATTTAACCATGAAATGAAAACACATTATTTATTAGAACCCAGCCTTTTTAAAATCAAAAATCAATTAATAATATGATTTAAGAATTTAACCTAAAAAGATATTACTAATGATATTTGAAAATTTAAGAGACAGGAAGTAGTTTATAAACTAAATCATAATAAATAAAAAACTTTACAGCCAAACAATTATTTAACTAAACAAAAAAACCAATTAACTATGATGTTGAAATTAAAATTTGCAATAATCGCATTGCTAATAGTTAGCACTCAAAATGTGATGGCACAATCAAAAATCGTAAAGGGTATAGTGACGGATCCTTCTGGAGTTCCTTTACCCGGTGCCAGCATTAATGTAGAAGGATCTACAAATAGCGCATCAACAGACTTTGATGGCAACTACTCTTTACAAGGGGTTAACGCTACAGATAAAATAACATTTTCTTACGTTGGATTAACTTCACAAACAATCACTGTTGGTAATCAGACTGTGATTAATGTTAAATTAGCAGAATCTACACAAACCTTAAATGAAGTTGTTGTAGCATATGGTACTCAAAAAAGAGCAAAGGTAACCGGAGCGATTTCAACAGTTACTTCGAAAGATATTGTAGCTGTACCAATTACGAATGCAGAGTCTGCCTTACAAGGTAGAGCAGCTGGTGTTACTGTTGTAAATGGCGCACCAGGTTCCAACCCTACAGTTACTATACGAGGTTTAGCCACAATGGGAAATAGTGCTCCTTTGTATGTAGTAGATGGAGTTTTAACCAGTAACTTGTCAGGATTAAGTCCAAATGACATTGAGAACATCTCTGTTTTAAAAGATGCTTCAACAACGGCATTATATGGTTCAAAAGCTTTTAATGGAGTTATAATGGTAACAACTAAAAAAGGTAAAAAAGGCCCAGGTCAGTTAACTTTTAGCTCTTACGTAGGTGCGCAAACTGTCACTAAAAGATATGACGTCTTAAATACACAGCAATATCTCCAATATGCTAAAGATTTAGGAAGTGATTTGACATCAAGAGCTGCTGAATTTGGTAATATAAATACCAATTGGCAGGACGAAATTTTCAGGACTGGATTAATGCAGGATTATAATTTAAGTTTTTCAAATGGAACAGAGAACTCTACAAGTCGTTATTCTGCCGAATATTTAAAACAAGAGGGTACAATTATAAATACTGGCTTCGAACGTTATTCTTTTAGGGCAAATAATACACAAGATATTGGCAAACTTAAATTAGGAAGCAATATTGGAGTTTCTTTTACTAAAACCAACCCTGAACGCTCTGCAGGGGGAAGAACATTGTTAGAGCATGCTATTAAAATGGCACCTTATTTTCCTATTTATAATGAAAGTAATCCAGGAGGATTTCAGGGACCTAGTGCAGTTGATTCTAATGATGCCGAAAACCCTGTGCGTGTTGCAAATCTGGGATATCAAAAAATTAATGGTCTGTCTATAATTGGAAATATTTATGCTGAATTAGAAATTTACAAAGGCTTAAAATTCAGGTCACAAGTCTCTTTAGATTATTACACTACGAAAGATCATACATTTGTACCAAGTTTCTATGACGGTACAGCACACAAACAAGCTTTTTCTACAACCAATGAAACAAATGGTCAGGGACAAACCATTGTTTTTGATAATAGTTTAACTTACAAAACTACTTTTGCCGAAAAACATAATTTTGAAGCATTAGGGGTTATAACCAAAATTGATGTAAAATCACAAAGTTTAGCTGCTGGAAGCCAGTATGATATTTCAAATGAAATTGATCAGTTGAGATATAATAATGGAAGCCTGGGTTCTTCAAATTTTGTAGAAAAAAATATTGGATATATTGTTCGACTTAATTATGATTTTGATGATAAATACTTATTAGCTCTCTCTGGACGCAGAGATGCATCCTCTCGTTTTGGAGCTAATAATCGTTGGGGAAATTTTTATTCTGTTGCTGTAGGCTGGAATATAGCTAAAGAAAGCTTTATGGCCAATTCCGTTTTTAGTACATTAAAACTTAGAGCAAGTACAGGAACAACAGGAAACGACAGAATAGACAACTATCAGTATAGTGCTACGTTAATTGCAAACTACAATTATCCAATTGCCGGAGGAAATGCACCTGGCGTATCTGCTGGAGTTGCTTCTAATCCTGATTTGAAATGGGAGTCTAAAAATGACCGAAACATAGGTTTGGATTTTGGTTTATTTGACGAAAAATTTACAGGTTCTTTTGAATACTTTAATAATAAAAGTAGTGACATTCTTTTTGCCGTTCCATTAGCTGCTTCTGTAGGTTCTGCAGGCGGAGGAACTCAAATGCAGAATATTGCCGATATTAAAGTAAGCGGTTATGAATTATCATTAAGCTATAATGATAGACAAGGTGATTTTACCTGGTCTGCTACCGCTAATTTTGGAACAAGTAAAAATGAAGTTACAGCTTTAGCGCCGGGTGTAACCAGTGTATTGGGCGGTCCGGTGCCAAGAGCCGGTTTAGAAAATTTTTCAAGACTTGAAGTTGGCCAGCCATTATTTTATATTTATGGTTATAAAACAAACGGAATTTATCAAAATCAGGCAGAAGTAGATGCTGTTTTTGGACCAGGTCAAACTATTGTAAAACCGGGTGATATTAGAATTATTGACCGTAATGGAGATAAATTAATTACCGCAGATGACAAAACCAATATCGGAAATCCATATCCGGATTTTACCTACGGTTTAAATATTACAGCAGCATATAAAAAATTTGATTTCAACTGTTTCATAACAGGAGTTCAGGGAAATGATATTTATAATGCTAATATTTTTGACTTACAGGGTATGAATCGACTATTTAACGTAGGTACAGATGTTTTAGACAGAGCAATTATTGGTACAAATGGAGCGGTTACTAATCCATCAGCTACTGTTCCAAGAGCAAAGGGAGCTGATATAAACTGGTCTTCGGCCAATGAACGTTACATTGAAGATGGTTCTTACACAAGATTAAAAAATGTAACTTTAGGATATACATTATCCGGAGACGTATTTAAAAGCTATTTTTCTAATATAAGATTCTATGTAAGTGGTCAAAATCTTGTTACACTAACAAAATATTCCGGTTTAGATCCTGAAATTGCCCGTGCAGATACGAATGCAAACTCTGCTGGTATTGACTTAGGGCGATATCCACAACCAAAATCAGTAATTTTTGGTCTTGATGTTACATTTTAAAATATAAAAATGATGAAAAAAATAGTATATATAGCTACAATGGTGTTCGGAATTTTTACAATAAATTCATGTGACACTTCGGATTTAGAATTAACTAATCCAAACACATTATCACCTGATACTTTCTTTCAAACCGAAAAGCAGGTACAATCTGCTGTCAATGCGGCGTATGCAAATTTACAGACAAGAGGGTTGTATGGACGAAATCTTGCCTTTGCAATGGATCTTATGAGCCAGGATACGTCACCAAATCCTCAATTAGAAGGAAACAAAAAACCCTTCCATGATTTTTCTTTTAATGCAGGTAACGATATTATTCAATATTATTGGGAATCTTGTTATTTAGGGATATCCAGAGCTAATTTTGTGTTAGATAACGAGCAAAAAATTAATGCCTTACCAAATTCAGTTTTAACACCAGAGAAAAAAAATAAATTTTTGGGGGAAGCACATTTTTTAAGAGCTTATTATTATTTTCTCTTAGTGAATCGTTTTGGTGATTTGCCAATTTATAAAAAACAAACGATTATTAGCGTAGCCAGAAGTCCTAAAGCTGATGTTTATACCTTAATTAAGGAGGATTTGCAATTTGCTTCTCAAAATCTTTTGTCTAAGGATGTCGAAGAAAAAGGCAGAGCAACTAAAGAAGCCGCTTATGCTTATTTGGGCAAAGTACTATTATATGAAAAGAAATATGATGAAGCTTTAGTTGCACTTAATAATGTTACTGGATTTAGCCTGGAAGATAAAGGAAACTTTTTCGATAATTTCACAGAAGAAAACGAGCATGGTAAAGAATCAATTTTTGAAATTGAATTTAATGAAAAAAATGGAGTTGGTGATAAATGGGGTGATGCTGGTAATAGTGGTGGAACTGGTTTTGAAGAGTCAACCCTTCGGGGCCAGGAATACGGTAATTTAAGCTGGTACAATGTATATCCGGCAGATGAGTTAATAAACTCGTATGAAACTGGTGATTTGCGTTTTGGTGATACTTTTTATGTACCTGGATCTTTATATCTAAATGGAAAAGCCACTATGAAAACGACTGATTTTACTACATCTGAAGGCCTTAGAAATTCAGGTTGGAAAAAATATCAGAATTATTATCGAAAGCTAGATGAAGCTGTACAATCAAGTATTAACTTCAAGGTTATGCGTTACGCAGATGTATTACTTATGAAAGCAGAATGTGAAAACCAAAGAACAGGAGGTTCACAAACAGCGGCTATTGCATATATTAAAGAAGTTAGGGACAGAGCAGGTTTATTGACTGCAATTAATGCAACAAAAGATGATGTGTTTCAAGCAATAATTCATGAACGTAAGGTAGAATTTGCTGGTGAGCAAAGTCGTTTTGATGACATTATCAGATGGGGAATTGCAAGTACTGAGTTGCAGGGAACTGGTTTTACTGTTGGTAAAAATGAATTATGGCCAATACCAAACAGAGAAACATCTTCTAACCCTAATATAAAACCAAGTGATAATAATCCTGGTTACTAAAAGATTGAAGTTAGTTAGGTTGAGTTAGTATTTGAAAAGTAACCGTCTCAATACAAAAATTTGAGGCGGTTATTTTGTTAATATATAATTCTTAATTAAACAAGAATAAAAGACATTGTCCGCCATTTTCTTACTGAAGTTTTATAAACTCATGTATCCAAATCAAAATCTGTTTCAAGTTCTTTTTAAGAAAATTGCTTAAATACATCCTAGTCTTTTAAGCAAAACACTACAGGATGAATTGCACTTTTTCTTTATATTCCTATTTCACTGAACAGTAAATTCTATTATTTTTTTGCCTTTCAAAGTTTCCTGATAGGTTTGTTTAATTCATCTTTATCATATTCAATCAAGTAATATTTCACACTAAATAACAGGCAAGATGTATTTTTTATCAAGGTTAAAAAAACGCTTATTTTCCTTCAGGGTTGCTTCATTTATTATATAAAATGCTCGATTTGTATGATTCCGATACCTGTCATTCGGCTATTTTTGAAAACTTTTAATCCGGGTCTTATTCCCTGATTATAATTAAAATCAATTATTTAATTTAACCCAAAAGGTTCTCTAAAACATATAAAATGAGACTACGATTTATGGCTATTGTTTTGTTTTCAGTATTTTTTCAAAATTCTTTTTCACAAACAAATGATGCTGTTGAGAAAAGAATTCAGCAGTTGATTAAGAAAATGACTTTGAAAGAAAAAGTCGGAATGCTGCATGGAAATTCTAAATTTTACACCGAAGAAATAAAACATCTTGGCATTCCGGAATGGGCTTTGTCTGATGGACCTCATGGAGTCAGGGCAGAAATAAACCGACATGACTGGAAGTATACGGGACAAACTGATGATTCTTCTACCTGCTTTCCTCCTGGAACAGCTATGGCAGCAAGCTGGAACCTGAATCTGGCTAAACAGCGTGGATTTGTTTTAGGTGAAGAAGCACGTTTTCGTAAAAAAGATGTTTTACTCGGGCCAGGAATCAATATCATTCGTTCTCCGCTTTGTGGGCGAAACTTTGAATATTTAAGTGAAGACCCTTATCTTATTTCTCAGCTTTCAACAAGTTATATTCAGGCTCTACAGACAAAAGATGTTGCTGCCTGCGTGAAGCATTTCGTAGCTAATAATCAGGAGGAAAATCGTTTTGTTGTAGATGTAACTATGAGTGAAAGAGCCTTACGTGAAATTTATCTTCCTGGTTTCAGGTCTTCAGTTGTTGATGCCGGTGCATTAGGAATTATGGGTGCTTATAATAAATTCAGAGGCGAATATTGTACTGAAAATAATTATCTGGGACGAACACTTTTGCGAAATGAATTTAATTTCAAAGGCGTTTATATGTCTGATTGGGATGCTGTACACAGTACTGAAAAAGCGGCTTTGGCTGGTTTGGATTTAGAAATGGGAACTGAAAAAGAAAACTACAGCGATTGGTATTTCGCAGATCCTCTGATTAAAGCAGTAAAGGAAGGGCGCGTAAAAGAAAGCGTTGTGAATGAAAAAGTGGCAAACATTTTAAGAGTTATGATCAAAACCAAAGTTTTCGATCCTGAAACCCGTGTAAAAGGCTCTATAAATACAAAAGAGCATCAACAGGCTGCCTATCGTTCAGCAGTAGAAGCGGTTGTTTTACTAAAAAACGAAAAGGAAATTTTGCCTTTAAATATGAATACTTTAAAATCAGTAGCCGTTATTGGTGATAATGCCACCCGTACACATTGCGGTGGAGGATTTAGTTCAGAAATCAAAGCTTTATACGAAGTAACGCCACTTCAGGCTATGACTAATAAATACGGAAAATCGTTGCAGATCAATTTTGCCCAGGGTTATGAAAAGCAATCTCATGTTGTAGAAAGAAGCAGCGCCGGTCAGTTAAATACCGACAAAGCAGACTGGAAATTAATCGATGAAGCAGTAGCCCAAGCCAAGAAATCTGATGTAGCCATCGTTTTTGCAGGTTTGAACCATGATTTTGATTCAGAGTCATTTGACAGATTACACATGCGTTTGCCATACGGACAAGAGACTTTGATTCAGGAAGTAGCCAAAGCAAACCCTAAAACGATTGTCGTAATTATTGCAGGTTCTCCACTTGAGTTAGCTGGCATTGAATCCCGTGTTCCGGCTTTAGTCTGGGGATGGTATGGCGGAATGGAGGCCGGTAATGCTGTTGTTGATGTATTGAGCGGCAAAGAATTTCCTTCCGGAAAACTGCCTTTTACTATTCCGGTCACTTTAAGCCAGTCTCCTGCCCATGCTTTAGGAGCTTATCCCGGACATAATTTAAAAGTGAATTATGATGAAGATATTCTCGTGGGTTATCGCTGGTTTGACACTAAAGAAATTGAGCCTCAATATCCTTTTGGTTATGGTCTTTCTTATACTTCTTTCGAAATTTCTAACGTTACCTCTAACAAAAAAGTTTATGGAATTAATGATGAAATAACAGTGAAATTCAACATTAAAAACACAGGGAAATCCAATGGTGCGGAAGTAGTTCAATTGTATGCAGGCCAAACTTCCCCATCTGTTTTAAGGCCTAAAAAGGAATTAAAAGCATTCGACAAAATATTCCTGACACCGGGAGAACAAAAAACAGCTGAATTAAAAGTGAAAGTAAAAGACCTGGCTTTTTACGATGAAAAAACTTCCGGATGGAAAATTGAATCAGGCGAATTTGTACTTTACACTGCTACATCAGCTAAAAATATAGTGAACAGTCTGGCTGTGACTATCCAGTAACAAGTTTTCAGACTGATTAAAACCACTTTTCAATAATAAAAAAAGCTGCAAATAAGCAGCTTTTTTCATATTTATTAAACCTAAGTAAATCACATAAACATTAATTTAAAAGAAGTACGCCTCCATTACCCGGAATTATTATTTCAGCTTCCAAAGTATTTTTTAGCTTTATTGTTTTTATTTTTCCTTCTAATTGCTCATCATCATGATAGTACGTTAACGATGCTCCCGAAACAAACATAGGCAGTTTTATTTTAAGTTTTAGTGTTTCTTTTTGAGCATTTACCCCCGCTATGTACCATTCAGTTCCTTTTCGGCGTGCAAGCACAACATACTTACCCGGATATCCATCTAAATAACGAACTTCATCCCAGGTTGTTGGCACTTCTTTCATAAAATTAACTGCCCAGTCAGGAGCATCAGTTAAATTATTAGGTGCTAAAGCAAAATGCTGAACCCCACTTTGGAACAGAACTGCAGTTGCTAAAGCAAATACATCAGAAGTTCTACGTTTTGATCCTTTATTGGGAGTGTTATCACTGTTATAAAATTTATTTAACGCACTCCCTCCAAAATCCATACTTCCTACTGTATTTCGGATAAAAGTATGTGTCGCGGCATTCACAGCTTCATTGTCACAGCTTGCTTGTCCGAAATGCAAATTTTCACTGGCTAGAACGGCTTCACTGGAAGCGTAATTCGGATACATCCTTTCCCATCCTCTTGGCAATGTACAACCATGAAAAATAACCATTATGCCAAAATCATTAGCATCTGTCAGGATATCTTCATATAATTTCATAGTAACTTGTTTGTCTCCTCCAAAAAAGTCAACCTTAATTCCTTTTATACCTATACTTTTCATCCACGCCATTTCCTGACGACGGATTGACATATTATCCATCATCCCTCTCGGTCCCTGAGGTGCATCATTCCAGTATCCATTAGAATTATACCATAAATACAAACCAACGCCTTTTCCTGCGCCATACTGAGCCAGTTCAGCTATTTTATCCTTCCCTATCTGAGTATCCCAAAGTGCGTCTATCAGGACGGTTTCATATCCCATAGCAGCACTAAAATCGATGTATTGTTTCTGTACCGGAAAAGTTGTATTACTATCCATTTTCATTATCCAGCTCCAGCTTCCTTTTGTATACTGGTATTCTTTTGAAGCCTGATACTTTGGCTTAACCAAATCAAACGGAATAGTCGTTTCTACAATTGGCGCAAGGGTTTCTCCAATTGTAATAGTACGCCAGGGAGTTTCTCCAATAAGCGGTATTCCCGGAGCAGTTGTTCCGCTTCCGTTATTCTCTCCTGCCATTGGAAATCCTATAGTATACAATCCTTTATCATGCCCAATTAGTCTGCCTGCACAATAACCGCTGTCCACACCTGTTTCCGATATCAAAACCCATCCATTATTATTAACTTTAAAAAGACATGGAAATGTATAGCCTTCTCCAATACCGTTATTACCCATTGGAGCATCTAATATATATGACGTTTCATAACTTGGGGCTGTTCTGGCATACCCTGTCATTGGCTTACTTTGCGGACAAAGAAATGTAGTGGTTCCTTCAGGCAGAAGAAAACCTGAAGCTTCTTCCTCAACTACACATCCGCGGGCTTCTTTCTGCGGATGTATTCTATATTTAAAAGCTACATTATTATTGCTTACCCTAAATAGTATATCAATAGCTGCTTTGTTATCTTTAGTAAAAGAAAATACAGCTTCATTAGCTTCATAATGCACACTGCTTTGCTTTATATTAGGCAGCTGATAGGTTTCATCTATTTTATTTTGATCTGCATCGTTTTTTAAAATTAATCCTGTTGTAAAATCACCAACATTGGTTTTGAGACCCAGAGGAGAATTTTCTAAGAAGTTTTTTTCATTATATGAAACACTATACAAGGGCATTCCATTCGTTACAGAAACAGAAACCTTTAGTTTTCCATCAGGACTTTTTAGAACTGATTGTGCACTTAATTTTAAAAAACTAAATAGACATAACCATAAAATATACTTCAAATTCATAATACGCGGTTAGATAGATTAATTACTTTATTTTTATTTGTAAAAGAAGTGAAAGATAATAATCCTGAATTACTTTTATGATTCAAAAAAACAGTTATTTATAATAATTTGTGTATTTGAGTGGATTCAATGGCAATTTTAACCGATCAATTCTAAACTATTTATTTTATGAAACTTCTTTAATTTTTTGAATTTCAGGATTTACTTTAAAAAATTATCCTTTTTTAATTTTTTAAAATTCTTAACTGATGGAACTTTGGACTATTACTACCGGGATTAGCCGTTATTCTAATATTTACTGTTTCAATTTTATCTATATCTAATCTTATCAATTTATCTTTTAAAGAAATTACCTGTGCTGGTTTTTCATTTACAAGAATTGTAATGTTCTTTGTTTTAAATTCATTTATACTGCTTATATCTAAAAATTTTCCTGCCTTATTTTTATTTAATAACTGATAGGAAATATAGGAACGGGTACTTCGCCACGATTTTGTATCTTCGTAACCTGAATCACTTTTTTCACCTTTATAACCATGGTCAACTTCTGACTGCTGTTCGCCACAATTAATCTTATCTACTGTTTTTGATTCTATAGCCAGCTCCTCGATTTCCTGCTGTTTTAATAAGTCATGTTTTTCTTTATACTGTTCTTTGGTATAGTTTTGAAAATACATTTGATAACGTGAATCATGGAGGTCAAAAAAAGGTTGTAACTCTAATGAATCCAGACGAAAATGCATATTTCCTAAATCCTTAAGTTTTGAAATATAATCTGCTTTTTCTCCTATGATAGCATAAGCCTGATCCAGAGGATAGTATTTACCCGCCGCAACATGTCCCATCCGGCTGTCATCAGCAAATAATCCGTCTAAGTCTTTGTTTGATGTTTTGGCAGCCAGTACAATTGGGCCGTTGACAAAAGCGCTCCAATTTGAACCGTCCGGTAAACTTTCTAAACGAGTTGAAATTTTGAATTGAACCGTAATCTGGTCTCCTGATTTCCATTTTCTTTTCAAAATCAAATAATTAGATGGTTTGGCTTCTATATTCTGAATTTTTCCATTAATTAGAATTTCAAAATTTTCAGCCCATTCCGGACAGCGGATATTCAGCGAAAATGTTTTATTTTTTTTAATTTTTAAACTGATATCTGTACTATTCTGATAGGGAAATTCTGTGCTTTGTTCTATAGAAATACCTTTTTCTTTCCAGTCTAATGTGGATGGAATAAAAAGATTTACAAAAATATCATCACCAGTGTGGCTGTAAATTAATTCTCCGTATTTTGAATGATTTTCAAGCCCGGAACCTACACAGCACCACATGCTTGTTTCCGGCTGTGAATACACCCTGTAGTGATTAGGTCTGATAGGTGTAAAATAAACAAAACCTCCTTTTTCAGGATGCTGGCTTGACAAAATATGATTGTAAAGCGTACGTTCATAAAAATCGAGATAAGACACATCATTTTTATCCAGAAATAAAGCTTTGCCTAAACGCTCCATATTGTAAGAGTTACACGTTTCCGGTCCCTGATTTGATTTTATCATACCACTAAAATCATCAGTAGGATTAAAATGTTCTGCAAAACTATTCCCTCCAAAAGAAACACTGCGTTTTTGGGTCACATTTTCCCAGAAAAACCCAACGGCATCTGACCACTCTTTTTTACCTGAAAGAACAGCTATCTTTTCAAAACCAATCACTTTTGGAATTTGAGTATTGGCATGCAACCCTGTTAATTTGTCTTCCTTTTTAATGAGTGGGTTCAGTATGGCTAAGTGTGAAATTTTTTCAGCTGTTTCAAGATATTTTTTATTTTTTGTAATAATGTACAAATCTGCAAAAGATTCGTTTATTCCTCCATGTTCTGTTTTTAGTATATTCTGTATTTGCTCATCAGAAAGAGGACGGATTAATTCTATAAACCAGTCTCCCAGTTTTATTAGAATATCTTTTGCTTTTTTATTATCCGCATAATGATACGCATCGTTTAAACCCGCAAAAAGTTTATGGATATTATATAGTGGAACCCAGGTGTTGTTTAGTCCGAAGTTACTGCCATCGATATCCCCATTGTGAATTCGGTCCCAAAAAATTTTTCCCTGTGGAATTCCTCCTACATAACCATTACCATTCTTATTCTGGCATAAGGATAATTCATCAATCATGTAATCTAAACGATTTTTAAGAGTTGTATCTCCGGTTGAAGCATACATCATAGCCAGTGCCGAAAGATAATGTCCGGCGATGTGCCCGTCAAGTCCTATACTTTCCCAATTCCCGTATCGTTCTGCCTTTACAGGTATATCAGAAGCTATAAGGTAAGGAGCCAAAAGCCTGTCAGGATTCAGTTCTAAAATATACTTAAGGTCAACATCCTGAGCATTTTTAAAGATTCCGCTCTTTAATCTTACCTGTTTTAAATCAAATGGCTGCATTTGAGCCACAGCAGAATATCCTGTAAACAATATCAGTACAAAACATACAATTTCATACCTCAAAAAAACTTTTTTCATACTATTCATTAAATAAATTTTCATAAGTATTCAGTTCGAATGATTCTTTTCAGACGATATAAAATTAGCATTTTAGTATGTAAAAATTTCCTTTTGCAATTATTTTACCTTTTACCCGTAACAGATAAGGCTTTAATCTTTTTTAGAACAAAACCCTGCGATATTAAATTATCGCAGGGTAAAAATTTCAGCAAAAGCTTTAGTTTAAAACTCCTTTACTGTTATTTACTTATTACAGTCTTATCTTTTTATAAACTTCTTCGCTATTTTAGACTGACCGTTTGTTCCATTAATAAAATAAACTCCGGCAGGCAATGACTCAATTCTTATTCTGGTATTACCATCTTTCAAAGTTCCTGAATTCACTAAATTTCCCTGAGCATTAAAAATTTTATAATCAAAATCAGAAGACATCATATCAACAAAAATTTCCGATCCGGCAGGATTTGGATACAATCTCAAATTTGCTTCGCTGAACTCATTTTGATTTGTACTTAATGTGGTGAATTCAAAAGGAAGAACGGCAGCATTATATCCGCTTTTTTCACTTAAGTAAAAACGAAATGATGAAATTACCGGCTCACTTCCGGCTGTTACAGGATAAAATGCCGTAATATTATTTACTGTCTTCAATGTGTAACTTCCGGCAGGAGCTTTAATGCCAATATAAACCGGATTCATCTGATTCACCGTTAATGCTTTTGGAGTTGAAACATTTCCGGTACCATTGAAAACAAATGTACCTGAACCGTTCAATAGAACAGGGGTATTGGCCGGAATTACACCGTCAATTTTAGTACAGGTTATTTTAGCAGATGAAGGCTGCATCGTGTAAGCTGTTACACCCTGAGGTATACTGGCTTCAAATGGAAGAACTAAAATATCGTAATCCGCAATCGTTTTGGTAAAAGATGCAGTTGTAGCTGAAAAAGCGAAAGGAACATTAAAATCACCGCCCTGATCAATAAGGCTTAAATTATTGCCCGAAGTCCCGGATATTACATTTGTCGCAGTATTATTGCCCACCACATAAAATATACTGTTTTTATTGGCTGATTTGGTGTGCCAGTCCTGAGATGAACTGATACCTGCGGTATTTCTAAAATCTAATGATACATAGTTTGTGCTTTGCAGGGCATCCATCAAAAGACTGTCATCATCTGAATATATCCCTCCAAATTCAGCCGCTTTTTCGTCAGCAACATTAAAATACACATCACCTAAATTCAAGGTAAGTACTGAGCTGTAATTAGAATTTCTCAAGCCAATAATTCCGGTACATCCATCTGTTAGAACCGCTTTAGAAATATCAAATGTCAAATCAAATTCAACCCCTGTAGGAAAATTGAATTTTCCATAATTTTTCGATTTTACTTCCCCATTATCATTGATATAATACAATGTTGTATTATCAGTATTAGACTGGTTAGCAGTAGTAAAACTTTTAACATGTATTATCAATTTATTGTAACGGTTGTCTAATTTCAAATATCCGTTAGAATCAGTCATATTGGCACTTATCAGTGGATTTGCGTTTGCAAATGTCACGGTTTTGCCACTAATCTGGTAGGCTGTTCCAAAGGCAGGATTTGTAACAGGCTGATTTTCAATTTTAGCATAATGAACTTCTTTGCTGGTCATTTGCGAGGGTACTCTTTCCTTTCTCTTTTCAAAAGTCAAAGTAATAAAACTCGAAGCATCAATACTCACTACCGGACGAAATGTTTCCGCAAAAGCAGTCGCAGTATTCTGTACATCAATACTCTGGGTGGTAATTGTTTTAGTTCCTTTTACAGTATAAAAAGGCAAATCTACAGTCAGATTATAGGTGTTCTGTGATGGATTAATTATGGTAAGAATAATTTTATCACCGGCATCATTGATGTACGATGAGCCTTTAAGCTGTGCAGTAGCATCACTCCATGTAGATTCTATACGTGTTGTACCTGTGGTGAATTTTGCATATTGCGAAAGTATATGTCCTCTTTTGGTAATTTCTCCGGCAACTGTTCCGTTTGATCCGTCACCCATCAGAGCATAATATCGCTTAGTAGCATAGTGAATCCAGGCATTGACATTTCCCAGCATCGCATCATTGACGCTGTTTGCGAAACTAAAGGCATCAATTCCCCAATTGAAATCCCGAACCGTACCTCCCGAATTCCAGTTAATGAGATATTCTGTCATCCATATCTGCTTATTGTAATTTTGAAACTGTTTGTATCTGGACTGGATGCCTCCATACTGATGAACTCCGTAAACTTCAAAATTCTGCATTACACTGGCATCCAGAAAAGCATTTGCATAAGAATCTGAATAACCAACACTTTCAGGTGCAATAACTTTACAATTAATAAGATGACCGTAATTTTTAACGAAATTAGCTATTTGTACAGGTGTCCAGATACAGCCCTGATAAGTTGCCCTTTCATCAGGCTCGTTTTGAATTGAAATATAATCTAGTTCTACTCCGTTATCACGAAGATAGGCTACATAACGATTCAGATACAAAGCATAATCCTCATAATGCTCTTCTTTCAGGTAGCCAATTTGCTGAACTCCGTTTTCATCTGTATAAACGGCCACTTCGCTATTGTTGGTTTTCCATTCTGCCGGCATTGTCCAGGGACTTGCAAAAATCGTTAATCCCAGTTCATTTTTGGCTAATTTGGCAGTTGCAAGTGTAGAGGGCCAGTTGCTTTCTCCGGGAATATAAAGGCGCATAATAGTATAGCCGGCATCGCTGTTTGTTCCCCACATTTTTTTGATTTCCTCAACAGACATATAATTATAGCCAAACTGGGGACTACAGACAAAACCTCCAAAACCGGTAACTTTTTGATATGTTTTATTTTTATCAATCTGTACTTTCGCATTCTGTGCATTTAACTGAACAGATAACACGAATAAAACTGCAAACAATATTAAACTTAACTGGTATAATTTTTTCATATTCTTTACTATTATTTGGTTACTAAAATTTAATTAATTCAAAAATTAGAATTTATCCTGATAGATAATTTCGCTTTCCGGAGCTCCAAGGTAAGAGGGCTTTAAGCCGCCGCAATCGATAATGATTTTTTCCAATACAATTCCAGGATCTAATGCACGGATACGCATTGTGTGTTTCCCTGAATTTAAAATACTGTGCCTGGTAACGGATTTAATAATATGTTCAGCCTGCCATTTTCCTAACTCGCCTTTGTAATGTCCATTAAAATTTATAGTTTGAGGCGCATTCCCATCAAAAGAAATTTCATATTTCAGGCCTTTGTTGCTATTAAAATTTAGTGTTGGAGCCAACCAGAGCTGAACACTCATTTCGCCTTTAGATTCAAAATTGATATCGTATTCCAGAAAAATATTTTCATCTTTTTTTGGATAGGCATTTTGAGGAAAAGTAGTTATGCCTGATTTTGTTTTCCCAAAGCCAGGAATGACTTCCCAGTGAATATTTTTAGAATTATTCAAAGCTGAATAATTTTCAGCTTCTATAGAGACATAGCCGTTTTTTTCCTGAAAAACAGGTTTTTTAGAAATTTTTTCTTCAGCCACATAGGTAACTTCAGGAAGGATATTTTTTGGGGTATCATGCCAGGCTTTATATCCAATTCTCATCTGATCCATGATGTGAGTCCATTTTCCACCGGAAATTTCATTATTGTATTTATTTTGAAGAATGGAATCTCTCGCAAAATTGCTTTTCACCTGATCTGCAAAAGTGTTCGCTAAAATGTTTTTTTCTGAAGCCAGTTTTCTGTTCTTTGCCTGAGCAAAATACATTTCGTAAAGATTGCTGCAGGCATCAATAGGATATAAAACAAGCTGAAAATAGGCATCTTTGTATTGCTGCGGAATATCATTATAAATTCGATACGCGTCAAGTGACAGATTCTTATAATCAGTAACCACGTTTTGGAATTCATTATAATTTTCAAGACTGTATGTTCTGCTGTCCAGCATTTCAGGAGTAACTCTTCTGTTGAATTTTGGATACGTATTTAATAGTCTGGCAATTTCCTTTGCATGTTTTTTTCCGAACTGATCTGCTGCCCAGTTTTCGGTAAATTCAAAAAGATTCTGAGAATTGAACTTTTTAGGACTCCAGGCCATTTCTAAAAAGAAACTAATTGGAAATTCCATTGGTTTAAGATCTCCTACATTGACAATCCAGATTTTATCTACCCCGTGTTCGTAGGTAAGATTCATTTGTTCCCAGACTCTTTGTATCGGATTTATATTAATCCATTTCGAGTTTCTTGGTCCTCCTACATAATCAAAGTGGTAATACATTCCGTAACCGCCTTTGTGCATAGGTTTTGTCAGGTCCGGAAGCTTGCGCACATTTCCCCAGTTATCATCACAAAATAACAGAATAACATCGTCGGGTACCCGCATTCCCTGATCATAATAATCCTGTACTTCCTTGTACAATGCCCATACCTGAGGTGTTTGTTCAGCTTTTTTCTGAGTAACGGCTGCAATAATTTTACGCTGTTCTTTTACAATATTCTCCAGCAGGCTTATGTTGGTTCCTTCGCTCATTGCCTCGTCCCCGTCTCCGCGCATTCCAACTGTCACCAGTTTTTCCCAATTCTTACTGCGTTCTATGCCTCCTTTCCAGAATTCGTCTAAAACAGTTTTATTTTTAGCATAATCCCAAACATTTGGAAGATTGTTTTTTTTAATATACCGATGCCAGTCGGTTTGAGCTAAAGCCATTGGTTCATGGTGTGAGGTACCAATAATAATTCCCATTTCATTAGCGAGAGGCCCACTGGCTGCATCATCGTCATAAAAAGCATTTCCCCACATCGCCGGCCAGATATAATTGGCTTTCAGACGAAGCAGCAATTCAAAAACTTTTTCATAAAACTTACTGTTAAAACCTCCAAATGTTGCTTTAGACCAGCCACTTAATGCAGGTGCTTCATCATTTATAAAAATCCCTCTGTATTTTACGGCTGGTTCTTCATCGCTGTATGTTCCTTTTATGAAATAGATGTTTTCTTTTTTTTCAACAGGTACATCAGCCCAGTAATACCAAGGAGAAACACCAATTTGTCTGGACAATTCATAGATACCATAAATTGTTCCCCGTTTGTCACTGCCTGCAATTACAAGAGCTTCCTCCACTCCGCTGAATGTATTTTTAACACTTTGAATAATAAATTTTTCATTTTTTGCTTTAAGGAGTTTTTCGTCTATTTTTTTCTGTTTTACTAAGTCGTCAATAATAGAATTGGTTCCTATTGCTCCAATTATGATCAGTGGTGAAGACGAATTTGGATTCTGATTAAAAACGGCTGGCTTTTGACCGGTTACCTTTTCAAAATCTGACTGCAGATTGCTTACTGCACGCCCAATACCGGGATCTGTTCCGATATTGACAAAAAAAGAAAGAGATGTTGATTTCTCTTTCAGAACAAGAATATCACCACTTTTTTTATCTGTTATAAAAGGCTGGGCTGCTTTTGACGTTCCCGATATACAAATGGTGAGCAGTGTTATGATAAATATTGAAAATCTATTCATTGTATTTTATTAAAAATCAATTATAAAAAATTACTCCTTCTATTTGAACAACAGAGGTGCAAACATAAATAAATCGTGTCTCCATACCGGCCAGGTATGACCTCCCGGGTATTCACTGTATTTATATTTAATACCTATCTGGTCAAATTTGCTCATCATTATTTTGCAGTTTTCAAAAGCTATATCTTCTTTGCCTCCCATCGAAATCCAAAATTCTTTAATATTAAAATTAATAACAGCGGTATTGTTTTTCATAAATTCATACTGAGGTTCGGACAGTGTTTTATTATTGGCCCACCAGCCTGAACTGAATACACCTATATAAGAAAACATATCTGAATTTTTAACACCGGTATAAAGAGTCTGCAATCCGCCCATTGATAATCCGGCTAAAGCTCTGTTTTTAGCATCGGCTGCAACCTTAAAATTACTTTCTACAAATGGTATGGCTCCCGATTTCAATTCATTTTCAAAAGCTTTCAGGGCATTTTCATTGAAACCTTCACTTCCTCCCATGTTACCGTCAATCATGGCTATTACCATTGGCTTTGCCTTATTATCGGCTATCAGATTGTCTAAAATTAAATTAGCCTTACCCTGAGTTGCCCATCCTCTCTGATCTTCACCTCCACCGTGCAACAGATATAAAACCGGATATTTTTCGGTACTATTCTCATAACCAGGCGGTGTATACACGTATATTTCACGCCATGAATTAGCAGTTTTTGAAAAGTATTTTTTAATTCTGATATCACCATGAGGAATATCTTTTAAGGCATAAAATTCACCCTCTTTATTCGGGATTTCAATTCCGCTGGCCATACGCCCCATACCATAAAAACTTTCACTTGACGGATCAGCAACAGCAACACCATCAATAAGCAATGAATAATAATTAAATCCCTTATTAATGACATCAGTAGTTACATTCCATGTTCCTTCTCCATCTTTTATCAGGTCATATTTTTTTCCTAAATCAATTTGTACTTTTGCTGCTTCCGGTGCCTTGACTTTAAAAACTACCCTGTTATCCGGCAGTATTTGAGGATATTTAGCATTGCGGATATTCGTTTCTGCCTGTGTTCCCAAGATAGTATATTTTGAAAAACTTGAAGTATCTACAGGCCTAAACAAAAACTGAGAGAACATATACAAACCGTTTTTCCATACCTTAAAATCGTGAACTCCCGGTTCTATGTAGTAGACATGCGGAACATCATTTTTATATAAATAATTGTGAGTGCGTTTGCTGTTATCGATAAGCCAGTCGTTATCGCCACAGGAAATCCAGAGCAATTTTAATTTCTTTTTTGCTTCTTCAGGATTAGGAAGGAGTTCTTTCGGGATTTTAGTATTAGGAGCCGCAGAAAATGCACCAACCCAGGCAAATTTATCTAAATTGCCTAATCCAAAATTCAGGGACTGTCCACCTCCCATAGACAAACCTGCAATAGCACGGTGTTCTCTATCTTTCAGAACCGGATATTTTTTTTCTATAAAAGGAATCAGATCATTCAATAAGTCTTTTTCGAAAGTAGAAAATGCCTGTACTTTATCGGGAGCCATTATATTCCCAGTGGCACTGTCATCTTTCATTGCCCTGCCATTTGGCATGACTACAATCATAGGTTCTATTGTTCCTTCTGCGTAAAGGTTATCCAGAATAATCTGCGGATTACCTCCGTTGAGCCATTCTTTTTCATCGCCTCCTATTCCATGCAAAAGATACAACACAGGATATTTTTTCTTTTTATTAAATCCCGGAGGTGTGTACACAGTAGCTTTTCGAATGGAGCCCACCGTTTTAGATTCATAAGTAATAGTTTCTATTTTTCCGGATGGTATGCCTGCATTTAACTGGTCAAAACCTACAGGAGCCTGCACTCTCAAAGGCACTTCGTTATCTGAGAATTTATACCCCAATAAAGAAAGCATTTTCTGTGCATAGCGTTTTCCTAATTCTCTGTAACCTGAGGCATTAAAATGTAGAAAATCAGGCTCCGCTGTACATCCTTTTGATGAAATTACATACGAATTTGCTAACGTTTTTGGCAGTGTCGCAATAATTTTATTCATACTGCCACATTTACCGTTCTGGTCTTCATTTACTGTCTCACCAGAAAGAAGTGGTACTCTTTTCGGATCCAGATTCAGATCTTTCATTAAATTATCATAGACAATTTTTACCTTTTCAGGCCAAAGTGTATCACCGGTATTAGATTCTCCCTGATGTATTAAAATGCCTTTAATAACTCCTTTTTTCTGTGCTATTTTTGCCATTTCAACCAGTCTTCCATAGGGATTTCCGTCGTATTCTTTAAGCATGCCCTTCATCCAGTCAGGTGCTGTTGCAACATATTCTGCTGACTTATCTTTATCAAAAAGTTCAATTTTACAGCCTCCAACTGCTACATTGATAACGCCCACTTTTATTTTTTTTGGAAGATTGGCTATCAGATTTCTCCCAAAATAATCAACAGGTGTTAATCCGGTATTACAACGGCATAAGGGTGGAACTGCAGTATACCAATTCCCCATTTTACGTCCTGTCTCCGGACAGTTAACCGCTGCCAGAACCTGAAACCGGTCATCAATCCCCATTTTGTCCTGGGCTTCTATTTTAGCATATCCTTCCATGTTAGACTGGCCAAAACTTAGATAAACATGAAAATCAGGATCCTGGGAATATCCTTTTTGTGCTATTGAAAAAAGGAGAGCAAATGCAAAAAAATTAGTTATTAATTTCATACAGCTATTTTTATTATCAAAAATCATTAAGTCTTATTTAAATAAATCCAGATCTACAGCTTCTCCCATTCTGAGGTAACCTGATTCATTTGGATGCAAAAAGTCGCCGTCATGCATGTCTGATAAAATAGCTTTTGGGTCAGTTTGTGAAGCCATCGCTTTATCATAATCAATTACAGCATCAAAAGCGTTACTATTTCGAATCCATGCATTTACGATATCTCTTGCTTCCTGTCTGTAGGGTGCGTCATAAAATGATTTCTGAAAAGGTAAAATAGTACAGCCATATACTTTGATTCCTTTAGCATGTGCTTTATCAATTATGACTTTGTAAGCTTCAATCAGTTCCTGAGCTTTAAGAGTTGTGTTTTCAGGATTTTTAATTCCTCCAATATCATTTACACCTTCAAGGATTATCAACCATTTTGTACCTTTTTGAGATAGTACATCCCTGTCAAAGCGATTCAATGCTGTTGGTCCCAATCCGCCTTTGGTCACACAATTTCCACCTATTCCTAAATTCAATACGCCAATATGATCGGTTTTTTTGTTGGCCAGCAATCGGGCAGATAAGATGTCTGTCCATCTGTTTTGTTTGTTGGTTCCGGATCCGCGCCCATCGGTGATAGAATTTCCAAGACAAACTATATTCGCCGATTTTTTCGTTGCGACGACATCTACTCCCATAATGGAATACCAGTGATCTGTTTTTATTGCGCCTGAAAAAGCTGCATTGGCAATGTTATCACCCTGCAAAATATAAGAAGTTGTCCGCGAACCCGGATGCCCTGATGTTTTTTGGGAAGCAGATCCATAATGAATGGTAATGGCTAAAAGCTGGCCCGGTTTTAAATCAAAATCAAAGGCGTCTGAAAATACTTCCTGTTCGGGATTCATTGTTATTTCAGGATTTCCGTTGAAACGCAGTATTTTTTGTGTGGCGGGATCAATTCCCGGGGCAGCAGCAACATTGGCAACACTTACCGATTTCAAAACGGTTGGGTGATCACTGAATATATTAGAAAAACGCAGTCGCAGCTGCTTTCCTCCTATTGAAACCCTGATAATTTGCCGAATCGTATTTTCTCCCAGACCCGGTTCAGGCGGCATATTATTGGGCTCTACCAGCATTTGTGCCGTTGCCCAGGTACCTACCCAGTTCTCATTACCTGATCTGCCTTTTTCTTTTATGGATGATTGACCGGACTTACATCCCAAAATCAAAAAAAAGAAAGGTATCAACAATAACCATTTAAAATATGCTCTTTTCATGTATAGATATTTATTGTTATCTGCCTGTTTGATATTTAAAGATTAAGAAGTATGTAGTTTCTTTTCTTTTTAAATTTTACATACTTCTTAATTTGTATAATTAAAACATTTATTCAACCTTAGCATCGTTTGCAGCTGTAGCATATAACCCTACCAATGCTCCTGTAAAACCTCCGGCGACATTTGTTGAAAGTATATCTCCGGAAACACTTCCTCCTAAGTTTTCAAAATCGGCACCGTTTACAGCATAACTAAATTCATAACTGTCTCCATTAGCTTTTACCTGAAGACGAACTGGCTTTTTAATTTCAATTTTGGTGCTCGCAATAATTTTCGACTGCCCCTTTTCTGTTCTTTCCAACAAGATATAGGTATCCTTTCCTTTTTTTGTTATTCCAAAAACATAATTAAAACGCTCATTTTGTAAACATACAATTCCTGCAAGATCCTTTTCAGATGCCGGTTTATAATCTATTGTCGCAGCAAAAGAAAAAGTATTGTGCATTTGTCTGTAAAAAAGCGTCGAAGTTGGTTTCATTTCTTTTATGTTTACTTCAAAAGGAGTAATCTGTAATCCTTTTTTAGTTACAGAAATAAAATTTTCACGAGGACCTCTGAGTCCTATCCATCTGTAATCTAATTTTTCGGAAGTAAAATTTTCAGTAAACGTAAAATTCCCATTTGGGAAAAATCCATCCTTTCCTGTTTTGTTTTCAGTAACCCCTTGAGGCATTTTTATTTTAGGTTCCAGAGGTACTAATCCGTTTTCAAAAACCGGAAAAACGCCTGACCAGTCCACAGGCAGCATAAAAGTTTCGCGTCCTGTATTAACCCTGTCCTTGTCATTAGGACGAACCCCTAAAAACACACCATAATATTTATTATCAGGTCCAAGAACCAAATCTGCATGACCGGCCCAGTCTACTTTATTGGCTCTGTCTTTTGGGAAATATCTTTGAGTAAGAATCGGGTTGTTTGATGCTGGTTTAAAAGGCCCTTTTGGATTATCACTGACAAAAATAACTTCACTATGGTTTCCGCCAGTCCCTCCTTCAGCGCACATTAAATAGTAACGACCGTCTTTTTTATATAAATGTGGTGCTTCAATCCATATTGGTTTTTTAGAAAGATCGACACCTCCATCCACTATTATTTTATCAGTACCCTGAATTACTTTATCGTTCTCAAGATCGTATTCCCAAACTTTAATTACACGATGTCCCTGGTATAATTCTTTTCCTTTATCAGGAGCATCATTATGAACTACATAACCTTTTCCGTTATCATCAAAGAATATAGAAGGATCAATTCCTTCAAAAGCTAATTTTACAGGACTTCCCCAGCCTTTCATAGGATCTTTTGTTTTAACTATAATATTGCCCAAACCTCCTGAAAAAGCCGTAACAATCATATAGAAAGTATCATTATGTGGATTATATGTTATCCCAGGAGCATAAACTCCGGCACTGATACCTGTGTCGTGAGGGTTAAATTCTGAAACCTTGTTTAGTACTCCCCCTAAGTCAGTCCAGTTGACTAAATCTTTTGAATGGAAAATCGGGACACCCGGAAACATGGCAAATGAAGAACAAACCATATAGTAGTCATCTCCTTTTCTGGTAATGGCAGGATCCGGATAACACCCTTGCAAAACTGGAGAATAAAATTCATTCGGTTTCAATGGATTATTTTTATAAATGTTATCATCTCCCTGATAAATAACATTGGAAAAAACCGGCCCTCTTTCTGTCTTCAGTTTTGGAAGAGTATCTTTAACCGTTGCTTCATTAAAAGAAAAAAGAAATAATAATGATATCGATAATAAGAAAAATATTGGTTTCTGCTTCATTTGTAATGGTTTATTATTAACATTTCTTGTAGTGTCCTACATTTAAAAGTATTCAATTTTATGTCAGCTACATCAGTGTTGTCATCATCTTTAATAGATAATGCAAGAAACCTGCCCTTAGGTATTGAATTGGGAATTTAAAAGCCGAGGGAATATCCCCCGGCTTCAATCCTAAGCAAACTTAAAATAACCAACTTAAAAGCAATTCTGTAAAATTAACACTTATAATTACGGCTAAATTTGCTTATGTATAAATTAATTGTATCCCGGATTCTGATACTCTGCTTTTTCGGCAGCGCTCATTTCCATTAAATCTATCTGACCCTGAGGAATTGGGCGTAAATAATGATAGGGCTGAATAGTTCTGGTAACAACCTGTGGTGTATGCTGACCGTAATTCGATCCACTGATTGAGTAAGTACCCGCAAGTTCATTCCATTTTTGAGTTCTTACTAAGTCATACCAGCGGTATCCCTCTCCGTAATATTCTCTGGAACGTTCAGCCAAAATATAGTTAATAGTAATTACAGCTGGTGTTGCACTGGTTAATACAGCACTATTGTCTGCACTTTTAGCTACATTGCCATTATTATCCCAACGCCATTTTCCTGCGCGGGCACGTATTACATTTATAAGGCTTCTGGCTGTCATAGAACCAGTCGCTCCTTTTACTGCAGCTTCTGCGGCAACAAAATAAAGTTCTGAAAATTTAGCTACAGGATAAGGTCTTGTACTACCCGCATTCGGCTGTCCTAATCCTCCTGCATTATCAGTACGGTATGGTCCTAATTTCCATAAGCCTGGGTAAACTATTCTGCTTATTCCGGATGGTGAAATAACATAATCAGACCTGCCTGGTAAAACTCCTGCACCAACACCGCTGTCACCAGCTCCTGAAGGATATGTAATTGGTGTAACCGGTTCATCATTTAAGAAAGTTAAAATGGCTCCATTTGGTGCTACAGGCAGTCCATTGGCATTGTTAAGCGTAGCTACATTTGTTAATCCGGTTCCAAGCAAATTCCAATTTCCGCGATAAACAGAAGTGAATGTTCCATCATATCTGGAGTCGTTAGTCTTATCAGCAAAAGTATTGGTAAAAACTTCAATAGGCGGTACCATTCTTACCCATGGACGTCCTAAAAATTGGTCAGCAGCTCTTTGGACAGATGAAACTGAAGCAGTTCCATTTTTACTTCTTATAGCAGTATAATTGAATGTACCCATCCATCCTGCAAAATTATCAGGTGATCCACCGCTTCCGTAAGTTAGACTGGCACCATTGTAATATTCACTTTCTTCAGTATGATCAGCATAAAGCATCATTTCTTTATTGCGATCATTTGAGCCTAAGTTAACATCATAATAATAATCCAACAATCCATATGAACCCGGATTATTAATTCCTTCTAAAGCGATGTCATAAGCTTTCTGAAAATACCATTGTGCGTTGTGTCCATCTGGATCTGTTCTTGGCGTATCAGGATAAGTTGGAATATTATTTGGATTTTCTAACCACCATGCATATGTCAGGTAAGCTTTTGCCAAAAATAGACGAGCTAATGTTTTAGTGGCTGTACCTGTTAATCTTGGTGCATCAGGTAAATCATTTACAGCCATTACCAAATCCGGAAAAATAGCTTTGGTGTAAACTTCTGATACGGTATTACGTTTAGAAGATCTTGACGGTTTAGTGTTAAATTTCAGTTCACCTGCTCCTAAATCTAAAGGCACACCACCAAAATTCTGCACCAATAAAAAGTAATCAAAAGCTCTAAAAAATCTTGACTCAGCAATAAGGCTGTTTGCAACACCTACAGATGCACCATTTTCAATAATCCCACTGGCAGTATTGATATCATTGTATGAATTGTTCCAAACTACATCCGCTCTGCTTGAATTTGGATTAATTGCTCCAACACCCGATAAATCATGATCTTTGAAGTTTCCGTCGGCCTGTTGTCCATACGTATTTTCATCTGTGCCTGTCTGAACAGAATTATAATAATAAGCCTGCCCGTATATCCATCGTAAATGAGCATAATGTGAAGTTAATCCCTGCTTTACTCCCGCCTCTGTTTTAAAATATCCCGGTTCATAAAAGTCGTGTGGTTTTTCTTCTAAAATATCAGAGCAGCCTGCAAAGGAGAACAATACTACTGATCCTATAATTAATTTTTTAAAAATATATCGTTTCATGGTTGTTCCTGATTAAAATGTTAAGTTAAGTCCGAATAAATAATTTCTGGTTGAAGGTGTGTTTGTTCCAATAACCAAGAACCTTCTATTGTATGAAGCTACAGCCTGATTCTCATCACCTAATGAATTTGTTTCCGGATCCATTCCGGATTTTCTATGGTAAGGAGAGAAAAGTACAAAAGGATTTTGTGCTGTTACATAAAGCCTAAGTTTTTCTATACCCAAATCTCTCATAAATTGCTGATCTAATGTATATCCAAGAGTCAAGGCTCTGATTTTTACATAGGATGCATCAAAGTACCCCATTGTTGACATATATTTTGGGTTATCTCCACTTCTGATTCCTCTTGGATTAGGAAATTCTGCATCTCTGTTATCCGGTGTCCAGTAATCTACGTCAACATTACTTCTACGACCGTTAAGAAGATTAAGATAACTTGCACCTCCATAAAGTGTACTAATTAAAACACCACCGCTTCTAAATGCTCCAACAGCAGAAAAATCGAAACCTTTATAGGTTAAATTTGTATTGAAACCTCCCTGAAAATCCGGATCAGTATCTATAATTTGTCTGTCACTTGCATTAATTGCACGTGTTGGCGAGCCATCTGCATTAAAATCGCCTGTATATTTCACTTTAATAGATCCTACTACAGTTCCTTGTTGGTCAATGCCTGTTGGTCCAGGCTCATATATTGACATGTAAGGATCACCTTCCTGCCAGATACCTACTTTTTGATAATCATAAATAGAATTAATATTATGACCTACAAACCATGAATTTCCTTCATCTCTTGTAGCTCCTGAAGCAAGTTTGACTAACTTGTTATCGTTGGCATATAAGTTAAAACCAACAGACCAGCTTAGCCCTTTTGGATTATCAATGATCACTCCGTTTAATGATATCTCATAACCTTTATTTTCTGTCTCTCCAATATTCGCAACATAAGTACTCACACCATTTGTTGCTGGCAATTGCAATTTTTGCAGAACATCACTTGTATTCGTTTTATAATATTCGATTGTTCCTGACAAACGATTATTGAAGAATCCAAAATCAAGTCCATAATTCCAGGTAGTAGAGAATTCCCAGCCTAATTGCGGATTAGGCAATTCTGTAACATACACACCTGTAGAATTGGTGCTTCCAAAATTGTACGGTCTGGTACCCAAAGCTCCTAAAGTTGCATATGGTGCGATGTCCTGATTGGACGTTTTACCATATCCGGCACGCAGTTTAATTAAATTAATCCATGAAAGATTTTTCATAAAAGATTCATTTGAGGCTGTCCATCCAACCGAGATTGCCGGATAAGTAAACCATTTATTGCCCGGTGCTAATCTTGACGAACCATCTGAACGAATTGTACCTGATATAAAATATTTATTATCATATGAGTACATTAATCTCGCCATATAGGAAGATAACCCCCATTGAGTATAATCCTGATCTTCAGGCCTAATAACCGCTTCTTCTTCACTCTGTCCTAAGTTATAAAACTGAAATGCATCAGAAGTAATACCGTTTCTTGTTATACGCGAACTGTTACTTGTACGCTGTTCATTTGAATACAAGCCAACAAAATTGATAGTATGTTTGTCAGCAAAAGTTCTATCATATGTCAATAAGTTCTCAATCAGCCACTGTGTAGTCAATGAGTTACTGATAGATGCATTTGATATAGTTGTAGGATTTACATCAAATACCCCAAATCCTTCATAGTATCCACTGTTAGAAGTACGAAAGTTTAATCCCGTGTTCATGCGATATTTTAAACCTTCCACTCCCGGAATTTTTACCTCGGCAAAAATATTATTATAAGAACTAAAAGCTCTCGTTTGATTTACATACGATTCTCCTAAGCCTTCAATAGTTTTTCTTGTATATACCCAGTTTTCATCAGCTGCCATTCTAACAGTTCTTTTAAGGGATCCGTCTGCATTATAAGGATTGGCCAATGGAGAAGTTGCCAGGGCAGTTCCTGTACCAATATTATCACCATTGGTAACAGTATAATTACTATTAGTAGTAAATCCCATACGGAAAATTTTTCCAATTTGCTGATCTAAACCTCCTCTAAGACTGAAACGCTCAAACTTTTGACCAGGCAGAACAGACTCTTCTTTATAATATCCTAAACCTGCATTGTATGCACCACGCTCAGTACCTCCTGAAACGCTCACATCATGGCTTAACATTTCACCAGAACCATATAATGAATCCTGCCAGTCAGTATTTATATCTCTTGTTTCATCCACTCCATCTGCAAATAAAGTAGAATAATCACGAAGTGCAGCAAATTTAGCTCCATCCATCATATCATATTTACCAAAAACCTGTTTGATACCGGTAAATCCATTATATGTAAATGTAGCCTTTTGATTTTTACGACCTTTGTTGGTGGTAATCAATATAACTCCATTTGCCCCTCTTGAACCATAAATAGCCGTTGCAGAGGCATCTTTTAAAACATCCACAGACTTAATATCAACGGGATTGATATCTCCTATTTGTCCACCAAACGGAACTCCGTCGAGTACTACTAAAGGATTATTATCTCCGGTAAGGGATCTGGTTCCACGGATACGAATCTGCATTGCTGCTCCTGGTTTTGTTGAAGTCTGTGTCAGCTCAACACCAGCAAGCCTACCCTGTAGTGCCTGTGTCACGTTTGCAGATTGTACTTCATTTAATTCTTTTCCTCCAAGAGAAGCTACAGACCCGGTAACTGCTTCTTTTCTTTGCGTTCCGTATCCAATAACAACCACTTCTTTTAAAACTCCTGATTCTTCTTCAAGCTTTACGTTGATCTGGCTTTGTCCATTTACCGCTACTTCTTTACTTTTTAAGCCGATAAAACTAAAAACAAGTACTCCATTTGATGGAACATCAATAGAATAAGTACCATCAAAACCGGTACTTACACCATTTTTAGTACCCTTTAAATTTACATTAGCTCCGGGAATAGGACCATTTGCATCCGATACCGTTCCTTTGACTTTCGTTTGCGCACCCGCGTTGAGTGACAAGCCAAACATTAAGATCAAAAAACAAAAGCATTTTAAATGCTTCGATTTAATTGTAACAAAATAGTTAGTCATAAAAATTGATTTAAATAATTAAAATTGATTTTGGTTTAGTCAATAAGTGTATTTGAAACAAATGTAGAAAAAAACAATTAACACACAATCGGTTGTTTAATTTTTTTTTTAAATAATTAATAATATTTAGCAAATAAAAAACGTTCTGTATAATATAAATCCAAAATAAATAAGATATATTCATTTATAGAATATAATCTCCTTTTAAAAATACTGATTTCGAAGATAATTTATTGATTAGCTAAACAAATGATAAATATTTAGTTTTATAGAAAAACATCAAAATTAAAAAGTAAAATATTGTTAAAATATAAAAGAAATAACACAAGACAATTGGTTGCATCATAATAAAATTGATAAAAAGCCTTTAAATTTAAAATTCAAGTCAATAGACTACAAATACAATCGGTTGCTCATATTTAAAAATAAAAACTCCTTTATAGAGATACAAAGGAGTTTTTATTTTTAAACTTTGTCTTGTCCTGAAATAGCGATACACAAAAAGTATCCTTATGGAAAAGATTCAAGAGTTGCGCTATATAAAGCGCAC
>NZ_JAADZV010000014.1 GCF_010645075.1 Flavobacterium limi | reverse complement strand
CAGGTGGTCACTTTGCTACGGAACGCGTGGTCAATTTACTCCGGAATTAGGTGGTCAAATTGACCGGTTTTTCCAATCAAGAGAAGTACTGTCAAACATTTTTTTATATTTTTTAAGTTCTTCTAAATCTACTTGTTCTCCAATAACAAATCTTGAACTTTGTTTGAAAATATCATCGTTAATTAGATTTACACTTCCATTTGGTATTATGCGTCTATAAATTAAGTTTACACGTTTTGTATTGTCATGATAAATTCGAACCAAATATTTTTTGTTGATAGGAATTGAAAATTCGTTTGATTTTAAAAATGGGTTTTCATCGGTAGATAAAATATCTTCTAAAAAAAGTGGATTATCATTTGTTAAGAAATTTGATTCACATTCTATTTTTTGAACCTCTATTATTGTGAATTCGTGAATATTGCCAATCTGTGCTGTTCCAATAATATGTTTTTCTTTAAAAAGTCTAACAAGTTTCTCTACATAAAATTCAATGATTTGTTCTAGATTCCACTCTCGAAAGCTAAAATCTTCATCTAGATAAGTTAAGCCTTTTTCTTTTTTTAATGTCGCAGTTTCAAAAAGGTTTTTAATTTTTTCTGTATGTAAATCAATACTTTTTCTAAAAATTATTGGGTTTCTAAAGTAGAATTGAAATATACTTATTAATATTTCAGCTCTTTCTATATCACTGATTTCGAAAATATTATCATTAGTTAAAATCTTGTATGTTTTAGCATATAAAGGTTCTATAAAATCAGAATATATTTTTTCAACAACAAGATTATGCTTGGCATATTTATATGGATGTTCTAAAGTGTATAAATCATTTTCAGAACAAATATTTTTGATATTAGTATAGAAATTTCTGTTTTCGATTTTATCAAAAGTATTAACATAAAATTCTCGTCCTTTTTGCTTTCCAAAATTCTTTAAATATACTCTGGGAACATAGTGTTGATTCATATTCTTTGATTTTTTGGTACAATATCTGTTACCGTTCTGATAATTTGATAGGTTGCACTAAATTAATACATATTCTTTGGATAAGAATTGTTTTTACAAATACAGAAAAAAACAATCTCGTAGAGTAGCTATATTATACGTCGTTCAGTTTTTTAGTGTTATTCTCGCGTAGTCTCCGGTTTTTTCATAACCAACTTTCAATACTGTGGCGTTTGAGGCAGGATTTTCACCATGTGTATAAAGCATGCAAAATGGCTTCTTCGAAAGAATTTTTTCGGTTATTTTATAGAGTAGAGATGAAGAGTATCTCTTTTGACGTTCATCTTGGACCGTATACAGCTTACCAATTTCAGGAAAATCCATTCTATTCATTTCCAAGGCAATTGCACAAATTTTGCCATCTTCCCAAAGATACAACGAATTATCTACAATTTCGGAATAAACAGCCGTTCGCATTTCTGCTGCGTTCTCTCTATTTCCATCATATTCTTCAGTAAATTCAACACTTAATTTCGTTAAATAATCTAACTCGCTGATAATGGCTAATCTCATTTTCCCTGATGCTAATTTAAATTGAGAATTTAATTTGGCACATTTATAAATTGTCAAATGTTTTTCAACTGTAAATTGTAAATCTTGTAATTCCAAAAGTCTTTCGATGGTTTGCTTATCGCCAGAAAAAATGAAATATTTTAGACGCTCAAAAGGTAATTCTTTACGAATAATTTCGAGAGAACCAGCATCATAATAATCACAGTAAATTAGACAGTAACCATCTGTAACAAGTACAAGAAGTTTAACACTGCTATTACCAATAACATTAAAAGCTTGGAAAACTCGTAAATTATTTTTTGCAACTTCTTCAATAACATTTATTAGCAGAACGTTTTGCATTGGATTAGAATATATGAATTCTTCATTGTAATCAACAAATTCCCGAGCAGTATTAAAGTTCTTTACAGTATACATCATATTTTTTTTAGCGTAGGCATTCTTTAAATAACATATAAAGTCATGACATTACATGTAGTTTGGGAATAAAGATGCGAGATTTTTCTATTATGCGTAAATTTTACAAATACAAAACCATATTAAATTTAGCCAAATGCCCAAATCTCTTGTAGCTTTTTTTATTTAGTTAACTCATCTTCTTTAATTGTTATTAACTCTGTAGTTCCGATTTTACTTGCTGAGTTCTCATTGTTTAAGTTTATAACTATTAAGCAATATGTTTTGTTATTTAGACTCACAATTGGCGGGAAAACTTTATTATTTTCATTTAACTGAAAGTTTATTTCTGCTTTGTCAATATTAAAAATTACTAAATAGCCTATGTCTTTATTGTAATCATTTGTATATTTAACAATTTGAGAAAAACCTTCTATAATTCTATTTTTTCCATAATTTTTATTTCTATCAAATATCTTAATTTCAATAACTAGTGGGTCTGAAGTGTCAATTGCTCCAATTATATCAGCTCTACCAGAAGTTGATTTTGGTGTTGAAAAAGGAAAATCAATTCCTTGGTCAAATATGAAAAGTCTTAAATCATCTTCTAAGATTTGTTCATAATTTTTAGTTGCTATTTTATATTTTTCAATTAACACATTTCCTGTAAACCATTCAGTTCTCCTCTTATATTTTTCAAGAAGATAAATTACAGAACTTGACTTTTCTAATTGGTCATGAAAATAATAAAGTATAGGTGAAATAAAATCTTCAATTATACCTTTCTTAATATCTTCGAAATCACTTTTTTGAAAAAAAGTCAAATAATGTAAATTATATGTTTTGTCAAGTTCTATAATAAAGTTTAATATTTGATAGCAAAAACTTGCATGTTGAGATTCATTGTTAAAATCAAATTCAGCTCTTCCATATTCCATTTGTTTGGATATATTTTCCAGATAAGCATTATCATAACTGTATTTGTTTACAGATTCATTTAATATTCCTTTTAGTATTTTATTATTTTCAATATTATTTAAACAAAATTTAACCTGATTTCCGAAATTATCTTCAGTTGAACGATAAAGTCTATTTTTCCATTCTTGGATGTTTGTTCTTAAATTATGATTATAATACATTACTGTCCAAATTTTTTAAATATGTTATTAAGTTTTTTTATTGATGCATTCATCGTTTCTATACTATTATGAACTGAGCCGTCACTGTCTTTTAATTCTATTTTTGATTTGCAATTATGACAAAAAATTGTCTTTTCAGACTTAACATCTATAAGCTGAATGCCACTTTCATAATTACAGTTTGGACATGCAAAATCTATCCAGATATTATTAAAATTTATCATCAAATTTATCTTTTTGAGGTAAAATTATTGCCAGCTTGTATATGCGTATGAGAATATCCGATTTATCTGATCTGAATTGGGTCGCTATGTCTAACAAATATAAGTGTCTTTTGTTCTCAAAAATAGGATTTTTATTTCATTAACTAACAAAAGCATTTTTTACTTGTTAAAAACTTTACTTACTAAAATTGTTTTAATTTATTAGCCTTGAATCACAAAAAATCCTCAACGGAGTGGGCTAAAAGTTTAAGATGTTCCAATAAAAGGTTCGAATTTTCTCCAATAACGTTCACTTGAGAGGATAATCGTAACTGATTATCCTCTTTTTGTTTTACGTTATTTAATTTTTAATATTTCTCCACAATATTTCGACTTGATCCCAGGAAAGCCCTGAATAACCACTGGTAACACTTTCTAAAAGAGATTAGGATTAAATTAAGCCTTATTTTCGGAATTACCCCCGAGCAATAGCGAACAGGCGAAGCCAAACACCCAAATACAAGACTATTTTTAAAAGCCTGTTCTATTCTAACGATATGTAAATGCTCTGTAATACCACAAAGTTATTGTCAATGCAAAAACCGTAATAAAATGGGCAAAAAGTTTTATTAGATTTGGATTTGTTTGTACAAAATACAGCTAGTTTCTATTAGATAAGTTAAGAAAGCTTTCGTCTGTACGCTTATTTAAAATAACCAGTTCAATGTGAGAAAGAAAGATTAATGAATTCATTACCTTGGTTTTATATTCTATTTCAGCAGAAAGCAAATCATTAGCATCACCTACTTTCAGATCAGCAGGATAAATGAGAGCACAAAGTTCTTCAAAATGAAGTGACTGTCCTTGATTTTCGGTGAGACAGCGGTGAATTTTTGCAGTCAGGTGTAGTGAATTGGTATTCATAATATTGTGTTTTTATAAATATATACGGAATTTAGTTAGGCGCGGTTTGGTAAAGCCTTCTACTAAGTGTTCTTTTATAAAAATACTGAGGCGAACTCTCTGACTTTGCACTTTCAATATTCTGTTTTGTCATTTTTTTAGTCTAGTTTATTCTTTTTACTGAGATGTAAAGATTTAACTCGAACATATAAATAAATACTGTATTTGAATATAATTGATATCCTGGTTTTCGAAGTTCAGCTGTAATGCATTTTGAGACATAGCGTTTTAGGAGTAAATAAATATTACCCTAATTTCTTGTTTGACCATTTCCATTTTTGCCGTTCGGAAGCATATTTGTATTTCCAATTATCACAGTCGCCTAAGGGACAAACCACACTAGTCAAAACCGTAAATCAACTTTTTCAAGGTTTTATACCTAAATAAAACACTCTTGTGACATTTTAGATGTTTTTTACTAAATAATTTTTCAAATTTTGGAGTATAAATAAACACAGAAAACTACCTAATCTCAACTATAAGATAAATTTAAATTGTAAGGATATACTATCAATAGAGGTCAACGATTGCCCTATTTTGGTTGTCATGATATAAGATAACTATAAGATTTCCGCTAACTACCGTATCTAACCAATAATTACAAAATATGGACAACAAAAAACGAATCATTGAAAAACCTACTGCAAACAACGTAAAATGTTGGGACAGTACCGGCAGTACTGAAATGGTGACACAGCGTCTTAAAGAGATGTTTGTAGAAATGGGCCAAAAAACACGAATTGAAAAAGGGCAGAATCCAGCGGAACGTGCTGTTTTTAGAAAGCAACATGGCATCACGTATGGTCAATTTGTAATCAATGAAGATATTCCTGAAAAATTCAAAATAGGCATTTTTGCCGGTTCTCGTTATGATTGTGCTGTCCGTTTCTCCAGTGATACAGGCACTACTTCACCTGACTTACACTCCACTATTGGAGTCGGGTTGAAATTGTTTGGAGTAAAAGGACCGAAGCTTTTTGGGGAAGGTTCTACTGCCGATTTCATTTTTCAGAATATTGATCGCTTTTTTGCACGTGATGCACAGCAAATGTGTACGTTTACAACTGCCGGTGTTATTGACAGGGATTATGATACTTATATCAACAAACATCCAGAGCTGGCTAGTGTTCTGCAAGCTATGCAAAAAGAAGAAGCGAGTGTGTTAAGTACTGGTTATTGGGCTATTTTACCTTTTCAGCTAGGCGAAAATCAAATTGTTAAATACCGTTTGGTTCCGGAGGACACTTATAAAGGAGCACCTTTTGATGATGATAATTATTTACGACTGGATTTAGAAAAACGTTTACGCAATGGAGCTGCTACTTTTAGATTTGAAATCCAATTGCGAACTAACGATGCGACCATGCCTCTTAATGATGCACAGGTAGTCTGGAGTATAAAGGAAAGTCCGTACATCTGTATTGCTAAGCTGCATTTACCACAACAAGATATAACAGCGATTGGTCAGTCTGAATTTGGAAGCAATCTTTCATTCAATATTTGGAGAACTTTAGAAGATCATAAACCTTTAGGCTCAATTGCAGAGGCACGTAAAACAGTTTACGCGGCGAGTGCAGAAGCCAGGCATCAGGCCAACGGACAACAGCTACAGGAACCTAATGCTATAAATCCACATTTTAGGGGTAATACAGACGAGGATAGTACTTGTATTGTTAGAGCAGGTATTTATCCACCTATTGGTGTGATGCGCGTGGGAAATAGTGAAGAAGAGTATTTCATAGGTCCTTTAGTAGATGAGCCAGAAGCTAAAGAGGATGTGTATGCTTATCGCGATAAAACAGGAGCTATCAAACGTCAGGCTGCACAGTTTCGTATTTATGGTTTCAATGCAGCCGGAAAAGCGATTAAGGAGTTGACTATGGATAATGCTAAAATTACCTGGCATTCTCATTTGGCCAATCAAAAAGCATCCTGGTATCAGTTCCAGATTGCCTTAGATATTCCGGATGCCACCAATCCTAATGTTCCACCTTCTTTATTGAGAAATATTGATGTAAAAGACCGCAGCCAATTATTGATTGACGGTGGTGGCGAAAGTATTTCAAAACCTAATGTCACTGAAGGAAAAAAGTTCACAGGTAAGTTCATGGGCAGACAGGTTTATCTAGGAGAAATGCATACCGATGAAAAAGGACGTTTAATAATGCTGGGCGGTCATGGTAAATCGAAAAACATCAATGGCGACAGAGCCATTACCTTTGCCAATAATGAAGGCTGGTATGATGATATGTCAGATGGTCCTGTTACTGCCACAGTAGAATATGATGGAGTATCTCTTAATGTTGATCCTGCCTGGGTAATTTGCGCTCCACCGGATTATGCCCCTATGCAAAAATCGGTTCGTACGATGTGGGATTTGATGCGTAGTGTTGCTGTAGAATCAGGAATGTTAGTAAGACCTGCAAGACCTTCTTTCTGTAAAGATATCTTACCTATTTTTGAAAGAATGACCAATTTACAATGGGTAAATGCAGGATTTGCAGCAGCTTTTGGATGGGGCGGACAATTTAATTATACCAGCGTAGAATGGGTAAAAAAACTAAATGACCCTTCTGCTGCCAACTTAGAAATGCGTCGTACTATTTCCAATAATTTCCGTAGGTTTGATCAGTCCGGCGCTGAGGCCCCACAGCTATGGCCCTGGTTATATGGTGATGCGGTTGCCATTCCTACCACAGGTTCTGTGCGCCAGCATTCTACTTTATCTCATTTGCAACTGGAGTTTTTAGATCAATGGGTCAAAGGTGATTTTGATGCTGATTTTGTAGACAAAACAGGCTGTCCTTATGTTCTGCCTGTTAAAAAAATTGATGATTATCCTATTGCTGAACAACCCGATATGTTAACTAAAGCAGCCATGGATTTCTGTCTGGCAGATGCTTTTCATCCGGGTTGTGAAATGACCTGGCCTATGCGAACTTCTGGTATGTATATGGCTCCTTTTCGATTGAAACATGCTCCAAAAACACCAAAAACCGATTATCATTATTATGGGTCTACTATGAATAGTGATGTCCTGACTTTACCAGCCGGTCCTTTATTAGGTGGTCAGGTACCTGGCGGTGTAACCAGATGGATGGCTATTCCCTGGCAGACTGATACAGCAAGCTGCAGAGATGGTTATACTACTGCATATGATCCTTATCTGCCAACGTTTTGGCCTGCAAGGGTTCCAAATAATATTTTGAGTGAAGAGCGTTACAAAGAAACTTTAGATATACACTTAGCAGAAGAAACCCGTAGAGAAGCTTTTGCATTTCGTTATTTTTGGCTGGATGATTTGCCTTTAGATGGCGAAGCACCAACACAGACCAATCAGATCAATGCAATGGTGAAGTATTTTGACAAGCTAGCAATTGTGCAGCCACGTCCAGGTGTACCTGATAGTGCTAATTTTCCGCCAGAAATGCAAATTGGTGTAGTTCCTAATGAGGAACAAAATCAACTGTTGTTACAAGAGACAGAAACCCGATTAAGAAAAATCTTAAATAACAATAAGCATTTGAATAATAAAGAAGAATCCTTGCTACATGCTACTTTGGAACATTTATCGAATGAAGGTTTGTTTACTGAACAAGTTGTAACAGAAAGTACTCGAGAACAACTGCTAAAATTGGTTGAGGATGAATTGGTTCAGGATGAAACTTTAACAAACGAAGTTGAAAAACTGGTTGATTTATTAGCTTCTAAGGCACATAAATTTACAAAAACAAGAACGGTTCCTCATTCTAGACAACCTAGAAAAGAGGTGGGTGTTCCTGAACAGTTGGTACGTTTCCAGCGTTTTATTCCAAAAAAATATTAGGTTTGGCAACAGAAAAAACAGATATATTAATTATAGGTGGCGGCATTGCAGGTTGCATTGCCGCTCTTTCTTTGATAGATACCTATCAGGTAACATTAGTTGATAAACTTCCTGAACCTATTGAGCGCATTGGAGAATCTTTAGCTCCTGCTTCGCAACGTATTCTAAAACAATTGGATTTGTTAGATGGTTTGGAAAATCAGGCAGGCACTTTGTATCAAAAAAAAGTTGGTATGCAGTCCTATTGGGGAAGTAATCAGGTACATCTTGTAGATGATTTAAGAAATCCAGATGGTTTTGTTAAAAATTTGGACCGACAGGCTTTTGAAACTTATTTAAGAAGAGTTGCAGAAAACCGTGGAGTTCATTGTTTATGGGGTTTCAAACTATATAATAGTTCTTATGAAAATTCTCTTTGGGAGGTGCAATTGAGAGCTACTGATATCTCTTTATCTGTTTCGACGATTTCTGCCTCTTTTGTTATTGATGCAAGTGGGCGCCAATCTCTTTTTGCAAAAAGCCTTGGCATTAAACGGGAAGTCGAAGATAAATTGATTGCTTGTTGGGTTACTTTACCTAATAGCCTTACCAATACCATGAGTACTATTTCAGCCAGTGAAAATGGTTGGTGGTATAGCGCCGTAATTCCTAATGACAAACGGGTGGTGGCTTTTCATACCGATGCTGATTTAGTGGCTAAAAACGAACTTAAGAGTACTGCCTCATTTTTAGAATTGGCAAAAGAAAATCCTGTTATCTTATCTTTACTAAAAGAGCATAAAAATGCTATTGTTTTTAAAGGTTCAGTTGCTGCTAATTCGACTAAATTAGAACAAGTAACCGGGCAACAATGGGCTGCTTTGGGTGATGCAGCACTAAGTTTTGACCCATTATCTTCTCAGGGCATGTACAATGCAATGGCTAGTGCCATGCAATTGCAAACTTTACTATTACAGTATGGCTTTACTGAAACACTTCAAAAAGCACATACAGAACAAACACAGCACATTTGGCAACATTACCTAAAACATAAAAGTATTTTTTACCAGGCAGAAACCAGATGGAAAACTGCTGCTTTTTGGGAGAGACGGTTGTGATGATTACGTTTGTTTGAATTGTTCTTTCCAATACAGAGAAATCAATTAACTGATCAATAGCTTTTGCTTTTTTGTTTGTCAGTACTTATTCTGACATATAAATAAGCAGTTTCCATAACAAAAAAAATATCATAATTTATTTCGTTTAAATACTTCTAAAAGATGTGCCTTTATATATCAATACTTACATGAATTTATGGAAGAACTAATCTTTTAAGTAAATCAAAAAATGAATATTAATTATAGATAAACAGGTATAAGTTAATGTACATATTATCGGTCTGGTTGAAAAAGATGAAGATGGTAATATCGATTACGAGAAGTTACTTGTACCGAAAAGTAATTTCTTATTACAACATTTATATATTTTTGGTAGATAACACAATCTTATTTTATTAATTTCATATTATGAAATATCTTAAAAAGATTCGGCTAAAATTTTTAAATCTTCCAATAAAGGTTCTAATTTTCTCAGATATCGGTCACTTAAGGAGACAACTTCCTAATAGTTGTCTCTTTTTTATACACAAATGTGTAGGTTTTTCAAGCTTTTATGGTCTGGCATTTTATGGTAATGCAAAAAAAATGTTTAATTTCCCTTGTGTTAACATGCATAGCTGGTTAACATCTTGATTTTTTAATATTTTAGTTCGACCTTTATTTATTAACTTTAAAATTTTAGATTATTAAAGTGTTCAGTAATTGCTGTACACTTTAATATAATTAATTGGTAAAAAAGTTTCTTATATAATTACTGATTTTTTCATCTTTAAATTGTATAAAATAAGTGTCTTATGGTATAAATTTATGTTTATTAAATCAGTTTATATTTATAGTTATTAAATTATATGTAAAAATAAGATTTTTTAAATTTAAGGTTTTATTTAATTATAAGAGAATAAGGTTCTTAGAATATTTTTTTTGGAAGACTTTGATCTTTTAAGAGTCCATAACTTTTTTTTAAAATAGTATCCATAATATTTTTTGAATAATACTTTGTGTTTCTTTTGCTTCAGATAGAATGCTTCCTTACTTTTACTAACATCATTACAGCCAATAAATATAGCTGTAATACAATTTAACAGAAATGAAAAAAATAATTTTACTGGTTGATGATGATTGTGATGATGCAGAATTCTTTAAATGGGCATTGGTGGGAACAGAAGACACCTTTACAGTTAAGTTTGTAGATAGCGGGCATGATGCCCTACAGCTACTTTCTAACCTGGATCCGCTTCCTGATTTGATTTTATTGGATGCGGGAATGCCTAAAATGAACGGTTGGGATCTATTGAGACTTATTAAACAAGACCAGAGGTTAGGAAATATTCCAGTTATCATGATTGCAACCTCTTCACGAAAAGAGGGTATTGATGATGCTCATTCTTTAGGTGCTGAAGCCTACATTGTTAAGCCTTCTGACTTTGATGAATTAAAATTAATCATGAACCAGCTCTGTGCAGGGGTTCAGGAAGACTTAAGAAATTCACTTCAAAATATGAGCTCAAATCTGCCCGAAAGAATTTATACATTTAGTTAGATAAGAGGGATTCAATTTTAATTGAAATATTTTGATTTTTCCTTTTTAACACCATAGAAGGTGGTTTATTCTGCGCCAAAGACATAGTTAGAAACCTTCTGAATTTAAAGCATTCAATGTTGATTAATGAGTATTAAAGATATAGTTAACCGTGATTTAGTTACACTGACCAATTGCGATCAGGAACCTATACATATTCCCGGAAAAATTCAGCCGCATGGTTTTTTAATGGGACTTACGAATAATTGGACAATAGACTATTGTACCGATAATATCTCAATTTTCATTGATATCTCTCATGCACAGGCATTGGGAAATAAATTTGAAACTATTTTTGGTACTGCTGCACAAGAACAAATTTTCAATTATATCCATTCCGACACAGCCCAAGATGTATTTCCCCTGGAGATAGTACTGCTGGACAAGCGATTCCAGGTTACAATTCACAAGAGTGATGATATTTATGTTTTAGAGGCTGAAATTCAGTTTGACAAGCAGATTTTGGCGGATGTTTATACGCAGACTATTCAGTTTGTAGCGCAGATGAACAGTACAAAATCACTTAAAGATCTGTGTGCGCTGGTTGCAGCGGGTACAAGAGAAATTACAGGATATGACCGTGTAATGATATATCGTTTTGATGAACAGTACAATGGTGAAGTTTACGCAGAAAGCTGCAGAAAAGATCTTGAACCATTTTTAGGACTCCACTATCCTCATACTGATATTCCAGTTCAGGCCAGGGAACTCTATATCAAGAATGAGCTTCGTTTAATTGTTGATATTAATTATCAGGCTGTTCCAATTTATACTGTAGATGACAAGGCTGATAAAAACCTTGATTTAAGTCTTTCAATTCTAAGAAGCACATCTCCGATACATGTCCAGTATCTTAAAAACATGGGGGTAGGTGCAACGCTGACTATTTCCCTTATTCATCATGGACGTTTGTGGGGACTGATCGCCTGCCACCATTACTCACAGAAGAATATTTCACCCGCGGTAAGGCTGGCAGCTAAACTTCAGGGACAGTTTATTACTTCGCAGATTGACATTCGCGAATCAAATGATGAAAACAGCAATGCCAAAAGTTCAGTAGAAGCATTAGAGAATTTAATGGCTCTTGATCTTCCACTTATTGAAGATTCTTTGAAAACCATCGTAAAAATGCCTGAGTTGCTGAAGCTGTGTAATTCTGTCGGGGTTTCAATAGTATTTAGAAATAAAATTTATAAAAATGGTTTAACCCCTGTAGATGATCAGATAAAAGGCTTTATAGAACAGATTGAAAGTAAAAATTATGGTGAGTTTTTTATTACAAGAAAAATAAAGGATCATTTTCCGGAATTAGAAAACTGTTCCGATTTTGCTGGTGTAATTTATCATTCCCTGGGCAATTCTAATCATATAATATGGTTCCGGGCTGAAACCATCTCGGAAATTAACTGGGCAGGAGATCCTGAAAAAAGTATTGTTAAAGATGAAAAAGGTCTTCATCCGCGAAACTCATTTAATATTTGGAAGCAGATCGTTAAGGGACAGAGTAGCATTTGGAGACAGTATGAAATAAATTCTGCTGCAAAATTTGCGCACGCTCTTCAGAAGAATTTGATGATGATTTTGTTGAGTGAAGAAGAGGAACGATACAGGCTTCAGAGTGAGGTTCTGAGAGAAACCAACTCAGAGCTTGAGAACATCAACTGGATCAGTACTCATGATCTGCAGGAACCATTGAGGAAAATACAAATGATTACCTCCAAGCTTCTTTCAGAAAAAAAGAGCGATCCTCAGCACCCCGACTTAAATCCTCTGGAACGTGTCTCTAATTCTGCATCAAGAATGCGGGAATTGCTGCAGGATATTTTGAAATACACTCGAATTAAGAACACTAGAGAGGCCGCAGAAATCGTTGATCTTAATGAAATTTATGCAGCAGTTGTAGATGAAATAAGTGAATCGATTCTGGAAAAAAATGCTGTTATTGAGTGTGAAAAACTTCCAGAGGTAAATGCTATTGGTTTTTTAATGAGACAGCTGTTTTTAAATATTATTCAGAATTCATTAAAATATGCTGCTGCTGAAAGAACGCCAGTAATTAGAATTACGGCGTCTCAGGAGCCTGTAATTGTAAAGCATTTATCTAATAAATATTGTAATTGGGTCAGATTTTCCGATAACGGGATTGGTTTTGAACAGCAGTACTCGGATTCTATATTTAAAGTTTTTACCAGGCTTCACACACAACAGCATTACAGCGGCTCGGGAATTGGCTTGGCATTATGTAAAAAAATCATGCAGTCCTTAGGTGGGGCTATTTATGCAGAAGGAGTAGAAGGGGAAGGGGCTTGCATTACCATTTATTTTCCATGTGATCCTGCTGATACACTGATTTAGAAATATTTTGAATCAGTTTTGTGCACATCTCAAAGAAATAGGCAGGTAAGCAATATGTATTTTAAGGATAAAATTATAATCGATTTCGATCTTTAGCGTCGCTGTAATTAAAGACTTTTCTTATGTAACTATTGTCAAATGAATAAATTAGACTATCTTTACAATTATTAACCGTTTTCACGGATATAATTCATTTTTTTATTGGTTTACAGATTCTTTGTCTTTGACGATCTGCAGATTTCTAAATTCTTGTATTGTGTTTTTGTCGACAAAAATAGTAATATATGGGTTTGATAAGTAAACATACACTTCGAAGTATTTTTATTGCAGATGATGATTCCGATGACCGCACTTTTTTTGCTGAAGCACTGGCAGAAGTGAACTCAGAGATCCTGCTGACTGAATTTGAGGATGGCCTGCAGCTGATGAACATACTTACACAGCCCGGGTCAATTATTCCTGACATTATTTTTTTAGATATAAATATGCCTAAATATGATGGAATGCAGTGTCTTGAAATCATTAGAAGAAGTAAAAATACCCTTGCAGATACTCCGGTTATAATACTTTCCACATCTAGTAATTCTGAAACTATACAGAAAGCTTATAATTTAGGGGCTAATCATTATGCGGTAAAGCCGGGCTCTTTTAATGAAATTAAGTTTTTTCTTCATTCTGTCCTAAAAATGGACTGGAATTTTAGAACAACTGATCCGGACGCTTTTCGATTAATTTAATCGTTTAGTATACTTTCGAATATTAAATTGTTAATGTACCGTTTATTCCTTTTCTTTAAAATTCATGATTATGGCTTACTTGGTTTATAGAGACTGTTTTAGTATTACACTGGATCTTTTTTTGCTGTCGGAATAAAAGTCAGGAATTCTTTAGACTAATAGTTTCATTGTCATAATTGCTCTGTAGGCAGATAAATGTTAAAAACAGCGCCCGACAGCGTACTTCCTTCCGCATTAATAGCACCAGAATGGTTCTGGGCAATTTTTCTGCATATTGCCAGTCCGACACCTGTCCCTTCGTACTCAGCTCTTCTGTGCAGGCGTTTGAAAATACTGAAAATCTGATCAGTGTACTCAGGTGAAATTCCAATTCCATTATCTGCAAACGTAATTTTAATATAAGAAATGTTTTCATCCAGACCTGCTTTGATTAGTTCTGGCAGTGAAGGATGTGAACACGAAATCTCAATTTTCAGATTTCGCTCCGGTGAGGCATATTTTAAGGCATTGCTTAAAAGATTTGCAAAAAGCTGGTTCATCTGAAGGGGTATAGCATCGATCAAGGGCATATCTGTACAATTTACCTTTGCCTGTTTATTTCCAATCAGCAGCTCATAGTCAAGAAGTATAGAATCTATAATTGCACTAAGGTCAACTTTTTTAGTAGTTTCAGGTTTTGCGCTCAATTCCGAAAATGCCAGAACATCTCTTACCAAAGAGCTCATGCGGTCTGATGAAGCTTTGATTTTGCTCAGGAATTCTGCGGGACGGCCTTCCAGTTTTTCGCCTGCACTTTTTTCCAGCATCTGTGCAAACACGCTTATTTTGCGGAGTGGTTCCTGAAGATCATGCGAGGCAATGTAAGCAAATTGTGAAAGTTCGCTGTTGGAACGTGAGAGATTTTCATTGCTTTCTGCGAGCTCTTTTGTACGTATCGCTACAGTTTCTTCAATTTTTTGATGTGCCAGCACCTGCGCTGTTACATCTACGGCAGCTACAAGGATTCCGGAAATGGAATTATCTGGTTCATAAAACGGCTCGAAAAGAAAATTTACATACACTGTCGTCAGTTTTCCCTCGCGCATTAGAGTCACAGACACTCCTTCAGAAGATACTGACTGTCCTGATTTATAAACAGATTCTAACCGCTCTTCAAAACCTTGGTTTTTTGCTTCTGAGAGCGCCGTAAAAAGAGGTAAGCCAATTACATCCTGTTCTTCTTTTCCCCAGAATTCCAGCATCCTGCTGTTGGCAGTTTCAACTATATAGTCAGGACCTCTGTAGATACACATCGCTACCGGAGCCTGCAGTATTGTATTTTTAAGGTTCTGCTCACTTTTTTCTACCTTTATCTTAGCCAGGTTGAGCTCTGTTACATCAGCAGCAGTATTCATTACACCATACACGTTTCCTGTGTTATCTATTAGCGGTATAAGGCTGTAGTTGAAATATGAAGATTTCTTTTCACAGTCGACAATGACATTTATTAGTTCGTTTTTGGTATGAATAGGTTCTGCATATGCAAATGCTGTATCCAGGTTTTTAAAAACCCCTTGATTTTCCAGTTCAGGCATAAGATTTTTGAATGATTTTCCAATTACATCCGGTCCCTTGCCCCAAGCTTCTATAATGGCTGTATTTGCAAATGCAATTTTCATTTCGGGGCCTTTATATACACCAATAGGAAAGGGTGCACTATCAATAAAAGTGCGTATTTCCCTTTCGCTCTGCTCAATTTGGTTTCTTGCTTTTACCTGTAGCGTGTTTTCTAAAACCCATACCGCAACTTTTATGACATTGCCTTTCATATCTTTCAGCGGCGCATAAACAAAAGTTACAAATACAGACTCAGGTCTTCCATGACGTATGAGCGTCATTTCCACTTCATTGGCATAAAAGCTTTCACCTTTTTCAACTACTCCCTGGAGCGCTTTCTGATAAAGATGTTTAACCTCTGCAAAGGAATCCCAGTAGTACTTTCCTGCAATTTGCTCATAAGGTTTGCCGGCCACCTCCAGAAAACTGCTGTTTACAACTTCACTAACCAGAGAGCGTGCATCAAGGAGGCAGATACCTATGGGGGCGTCATGAATCATAGCGGCAAGATGTGCTTCACTTGTCTGCAGTTTATTTATGGCTTTCTGCTGCTCGGTAATATCTACACTGGAACTGATATAACCGGAAAAATTTTTATGCTGGTCAAATTTTGGTGTGCCAGCTGAAGCAAGTATATGATAGGAACCTGATCTGGATTTGATTCTAAAACTTCCTTTCCATTCGATTCTTGTTTTTACAGCTTCCCAGTAAATGTTTAGGAATGCCTCCTTATCATCGGGATGTATGTAGTCAATCCACCCGTAATCTACTAGAGTGTCCAGATTGCATCCCAGCAGTTCCAGCCAGTTTGAACTGAAATAGTCAGCCCCGCCATCGGGTCTGCAGGTGGCAGTTAATATGGGGGAGGAATCTGAGAGCAAGTTTGTGAAGGGACCATTCTCGTAAAAGTTTTGAGTATTGCAATCAGAATTGATCTCGAAAGCAGTAAACATTACACCATTCACTGCGGATGCTTCAAATAATGGTGAATAGGTGAAATTAGTTAATATTTCGGATTTTTGTAAATTTTCCTTATTACTGATTTTAAAATTTTTAATATTTTGCGAGTATCCATTCATCCCTGATTTCAACAATGAGGTGAGGTCTAGATTTATTTCGCCCACCACATCTTTATATGGTTTTCCGATATGCTTAGTCTGCACTGAAAATCCAGCAGTCTGTAAGAATGCATCGTTAAAGAAAAATCTCTGTCTGTTTCCCCAGATGATGCAGGATGCATTAGGCGTATTAAGCATCATGTTTAAAGCAGCTGTAAATTCCGGGCCCGATTGCCAAGTGTAAGCCTTTTTCAAGTCGGATCTGAATATACTGCGCACAAAATCGCCGCATTGTCCGCCCTTTATTATCGGATTTGGATTAGCTGTATCTGCTGTTTTTTTCATTTTTTCAGATAGGACTTTAAGATGTCTACCAGGATATTAAAATCTGAAGGCTTAGTTATAAACCCTTCAGCTCCCATTTTTTTTGCCTTATCAATTGTTTCACGGCTGGATGATGTAGATAATATTATTACAGGTATGTTTTTGAGATGCGGTTTGGTTTTAATTTCCTTTAAAAATTGAAATCCATCCATAATGGGCATGTTTAGGTCTAGAAATACAACATCAGGCAGCGATGATGGTGATAATTCCATTTTTTGCAGAGCCTGATGGGCATCATTAAAACTTTCAATGGAAGCAGTTTTCGAAACTTCTGATGCTGCTGTTGCAAAAATTTCTGAATCGTCCTCGTCATCATCAATATGGAATAAATACTGGTATTTCATTTCGTAAATATACTAAAAAAATCAAGCAGAAGCAGCTGTAATAGTAATAGGATTATCAAACATTAACTATTAGAAATCCATCTGCTTCCAAAGCAGATCAATTATGGGAGTTGGTTTTTATTGCAAGTCCTAATCATCTTTGAACATTGTTAAAAGTATAGAGAAAATAGGGAAGTTGTCATATTTTTTTATATGGCAATAGGAGGATACATTTTACCGGCATATGATATTTATTGGAAAAATTATTTCAAATACTGCGCCCTGATTTTCTGAGGGAATAAGTTTTATCTCTCCTTTGTGCCGTTCAACTATTTTTCTGCACAAAGACAGTCCCAGCCCTGTTCCTTCGTATTCATCTTTAGAGTGAAGCCTTTCAAATGTGTTGAAGATTCGCTGCGAATTTTCAGCAGCAATCCCAATTCCGTTATCAGTTATAAATATGTGAAGGCTTTCGTGTGTTGTTTGGTACTCTATTTTAATAATAGGGTCAGACCCAGGACGGGAAAATTTAAGAGAATTGCTGATAAGATTTAAAAATAATTGATACAGTAGGGTATTCGACCCGCATAAATGAGGCATGGAGGCATACTCTACGATTGCATTTTTATCTTTTATCTTTAATTCGAGGTCTTCATTTACGGACTGCAGGACTTCATTTAAATCCACTATTTCATTTAAGTCTAAACTTCCTGATGAAGAATAGTTCAAAATTGCATCAATCATTTCTGATACCCTTGCCGAGCTTTTGTTAATCTTTTGGGCATACTGCATTATTTTTGATAAATGGCTGCTGTCTGCAGATTCCAGCAACAAGTTGGAAAACATTGAAATTTTGCGCAGGGGTTCTTTCAGGTCATGGCTGATTACGTGTCCAAATTGTTTCAGATCATCATTCGAACGCTTAAGTTCAGCTGTGCGCTGCTCCACAAGTTTTAGAAGTTCTTCAGAGTGCTGTCTCTCTTCTGAAATATCCTGCGCTATTCCTACAATTATATTTTCTTTATTATCACTTTCAGACAATGTCCCTGACAGGCGTATCCACTGTACTGCATTTTCAATTTTAATTCTTATCTCGCATTGCAGCTGGCCTTTTGAATACATTTTTTCCACAGACTCTTCCCATAGGTTTTTATCGCCGGAATGAATGTATTTTTGAACTGCTGGAAGGGTGAGGCTGTTTTTTATCGGAGTTCCGAAGAACTTTAAGAATCGTTTGGAACCTGTTATAATGCCGTTTTCAAGGTCAATTTCAAAAGTTCCCAGTTGGGATGATTCAACCGCCAGTCTGAGCCTTTTTTCTATTTCAATTGTCTGCTGTCTCGAGACATTCAGAGCGGTTACTTCTGCAGCCGTGTTCATAACGCCGTAGACCTGCTTGTCTTCGCCGAAAATAGGGGTGAAATTATAATTGAAATAGTGTGGTTTAAGTACTCCCTCTACAACAATGTCAACACGTGAATTTTTCGCCTCATACGGGATTCCGGTTTTCAGCACATCCCGAAGCTGTTCAAATATCAGCTGGTTTTCAAGTTCAGGCAGGATTTCTGTGTAGTTCTGTCCTATAACATTAGGACCTTTTCCATAGGTTTCTATCATGCATTGGTTGGCCAGAACAATTTTCATTTTGTGTCCGGTATAAACTCCAATCGGAAATGGTGCAGTATCAATAACTTCCCTCAGGATCTTTTCTCGCAATGCATCGGGTAATTCTATCATATCTTTAAAAACAGATTATAATTTAATATAAAAATTTTCGAAAGCCGGCCGGCTTGTTTCAGTTTCCCCAACAATGGCCAGTGCTTTTGAAATCAAATTTTTCAGGTCATTAAAATCTGCTGGTTTTGTAATAAAGTAGTTGGCGCCCAGACTGTACATTTTTGCAATGTCAGACTGGCTGCTGCTTGTACTGAAAATAATAACTATATTATCTTTCAGGGTGTCTGAATTTCTTATTTTTTCAAGGCATTCAGGTCCGGACATAATCGGCATATTCAGATCCAGAAATATCAGGTCCGCTGTCGGATCGGGAGGACTTCCAAGCAGAGACATTAATTTTCCTCCGTCGCTGGAAATGGAAAGTTTTACTTCAGGAAAATTTCGGGTAAAGACTTCGGCAAAAAACTCGCAGTCGTCCAAATCGTCATCTGCCAGAAGTATATGTTTGTATGATTTTTTCATTTATACTGGAAGCGTTACAGTGTGCTACTTCAAAGATACATTTATAATTTTTTAAATGCACAAGACTTACTTTATAAACTATAATGCAGATTAGGATAGATCCTTATGAAACTTATATTAGTAGTGGGTGGAATATGGTCTGAAATTAATTAAGAAATTTGCAGATTATTTTTAAAGAAATTCACAATCAAAGTCAGGTTCATCATCCTGCACTGATTCATCGGGATAATTTAATTCTAAAGCAAAATCAGTGTCGAAAATTTTCTGATCTGAGTAATTTTGATTAAGTAGGACTTTTTTAAATAACGGATCAGTATTGTAAGGCGAGAGTTTCATAATAGCTGTGAATTTATGGTTCAAAATTAAAGTTATCAATTGATCCTTAAATTATAGAATTTAACATATTTGTTGTATAATTTTACTTTTCGACAATCTGCAAGCTAACTGGAAAAGTAAATCTTAAGCTGGCACCATTGATAAATTGAATAAGGAGTTTAGCTAAACTTAAGTGGTAAAAAATGCTTAATTTATTTACTCTGTGCTTATCTTTGCCGTTGGTCAGGTATAAGATGTCTATATCAACAAGAAACAATGAGGAATCTGAAATAAATTCATTCATTCATTCATACTCAAAAGGGGCTGTCCCGTTTTTTGAAACAGCCCTTTTTTATATTTTAGGTTAAAATTTTTCTTAGCTACATAAAATTTTATGACAAAATTATTTATGTGTATTTTTAGAAAAACAAATACTATTTAAAAATCATTGTGTCAGTTAAAAAAGCGACTTCTCCTGTTGTAATATCATGAGTTCCGCCGACAATTCCTATCTCTCCCTTTTCAATCATTTCTTTCAGGATAGGGCTTCTTTCCATAATGGATTTAACGGTGCGTTTCACATTGATTACCGATACGTTTTCGACAAAATCAGGATTTCCTGAATTGCGATTTTCTTTTGTCTGGGTTTCATCATCAACCGCTGGTCTTATTTTTGTGAGCAGTGCGGTTAAATTTCCCATTTCGACGTGGTCACAGGCACCTTTTACCGCCCCGCATTTTGTGTGCCCCAATACAACAATGATTTTTGACCCAGCAACCCTGCAGCCGAATTCCATGCTGCCTAAAATGTCTTCATTGATGATATTTCCGGCAATACGCACACTGAAAATATCCCCAAGACCCTGGTCAAAAATTAGTTCTGCCGAAGTTCTGCTGTCAATACAGCTCAGGATTACAGCAAAAGGATGCTGGCCGTCTGAAGTCTCATTGGCCTGTTGCAGAAGATTACGGTTTATTTTCAGGTTGCTTACAAATCTTTGGTTTCCTTCTTTTAGTAACTCTAAGGCTTTTGAAGGAGTAATCGCGGCCTGCATTTCTTTAGTTAATGTTTTCATTTTTGGTTGATTTAAGTTATGATAAGTAAAAATTTTCCGGCTGATGCGGCTGAGGAATGACTGTTTCTTTTAACAGATCCTTGATATTTATTTCAATAGTTCTTGCAATAGCAGTTACTGCAGTATCCGTTGGACGGTTTCTAAATGGGTCCTGAAGGTGTGTGGCTGATTTTTCCAAAAGAAAAAATGTAGTGGAGATTACTAAAAGCAGTGGAATCTCAAAATAACTTTCTATATCTCGTAACGCAATTGAAAGTGTCACAATAAAAATATAGATGAAGAAATGAAGAAAGATTCGGTAGGTTATAGGAAAAACAGTGCTCTTGATGCGCTCGGCCATTCCCATGTAATTTGAAAAATTAACCAGAGTGTTATTTAATTGTACATGGGAGAAGATTTCAAGTGATTTTTTCTCTCTCAATGCTGCTATCTGCAGCGTATTAAGCTGCAACAGTGCTAGTGGTTTATTGCTCTGTTTTTTTATTTCGGTTATATCTCCTTTAGTGATATAACCCTCCAGATTTTCTACAGGGTCCAGGCCTCGCAGGTTTTGTCCAAGACTGTAACACCATGCTATATGCCTAAATGCAATTTCTTTGATTTCGTTCTGACTTTCTTTTGAAACAAAAGACTGCAGCTGCAATACCAAACTTCGGCTGTCATTGACTATGCTTCCCCATATTTTTCGGGCTTCCCACCAGCGGTCGTAGGACTGGTTAAGCTTAAATGATAAAAGAACAGAAATAGCTGTCCCTATAAAAGCAGGAATAGTTATAGGCATTACAGGAATGAGGTTTTCGAATTGGGCAGTAAGAAAATGGACCAATACGGCAATAATCATTACAAATAAAATTTCATATTTAACTTTGGAGAAAAGGTAAGAAACCGGTATTTTAGTATTTATAAGCATAAAATGGTTTATAGTGGTTTGGTTTAAAAATAACAAAACTATTTCATATGATAGTAATACTATCTCAAATAATTGTTAAATAATTTGCTGTAATACAGTTCCTATCAAGTAATAAATCTTTATTACATTTGTTAAAACAGTTATTAATATGGAATTTCAGGTAAAATTTGACATAAACGAAAAGATCTTCTTGAGAAATCCCGAAAGCAGTGAGGTAGGGAGGCAAATGGTAAAAAAGGCTATTGATCTTATTTATGAGCTGGGTTTTGAACAGTTTACTTTCAAAAAGCTGGCTTTGGAAATTAGCAGCACTGAAGCTACTATTTACAGGTACTTTGAAAACAAACACAGGCTTCTGCTTTACATCCTTAATTGGTATTGGTCATATATGGAATTTTTAGTTACATTCCAATTAGAAAACGTGAGTGATAAAAAGGAAAGATTAAAAATAATTTTAAATCTGCTGACTCAGGAGCCCACTGAGAGTACCAATCAATTTGACTACAACAAAAAGCTGCTTAATCAAATCGTAATTGCAGAAAGCAGTAAAGTATATTTGGTAAAGGAAGTTACCGAAATTAATAAAAATGAGGTTTTTAAACCTTATAAAGATCTCTGTGGAAAAATAGCGGAGGTAATTTCTGAATATAACCCAAAATATAAATACCCACGCTCTTTAAGTACAACCCTGATTGAAACGTCGCATCATCAGCAGTACTTCAGTATTAATTTACCAAAACTTACCGATGTTTCATCTGAAAATAGTTCAAATTTTACGAGTAAGTTTATTGAAGATTTTTTATTTAAAGTTTTAGATTAGAGAAAAAACTATTTGAGTTCTATTTTTAATGGGCTTTTATTTTGTCAATTGTCGGACCCGGATTAATGTTTGGGCTAAATCATGTTTATCAAACAAACCAAATTCTATGTTCATTTTTTTAATTTTATAAGGCTAAAACGGTTAAAGTATTTTTTGTGTAATCTTTCAAAAATAGATTTAGGCTCAAATTACAGCTGTCAGAGATAGCAAATCAGACAATGAAGTGGGCATATAATCTTGAGCAGAAAACTTCAAAATATGAAGCCCCTGAAAATTCTTTTAAAAAAAAATGAATTTTCAGGGGCTGTATTTTTAGCGGTTATAGGAGTTAGTCTAAGCTTTTGTTTGGTGGTCTATAATTTTACTATTACAAGCCTTCCGGAATAAGAAACTGTCTTAATGATTTCAAAGTGAGTACCATCAAAAATTTGGTTTTTGGAAGCAATGGCAATTCTAAATTTACGGAATTTGATTATGCCAGGAAAACTGCCTTCCCTGTTCTCTATAGTAAGTGTTTTTGATGCATCATTCCATTTGAATCTGATAGTCGAATATAAGTTCTTTTCGTAATTGTAATTGTCATTTTCATCTTCGTATAAGACAAATTCCCCGTTTGCTCCCGGATAAATGCGAATTTCGAGATTGTCCCATTTTTTTTCGGTTGAGTACTGAACTTTCGGGCCAAAAGGCAGAATTGAACCCGATTTAATATACAGGGGAATCTTATCTACTTCTGTTTCGGTTGAAACGGTTTGTCCTCCGGTTAGGTATTCATTGGTCCAGAAGTTGTACCAGTTGCTTCCCTCAGGAAGATATACAGGCCATTTTCTTGTCTTATATTGGGTTACAGGAGCGACAAGAATCGAACTTCCGAAGAGATATTCGTTGCCTATATCGTGTGTTTTTGGATCTGATGCAAAATCCATAATAAGCGGTCGCATAAAAGTGCCGCTATTGTGGCTGACATCCCATGATGTGCTGTAAATATAAGGTAAAAGGCTGTAACGCAGATTAATTGCCTTTTCCTGCGCGTCGAAACACCACGTACCACGATCTCCAAAATTCCATATTTCGCGTGGAAGATCTGTTCCGTGAGAGCGCATCATCGGGCAAAACGTTCCAAACTGCATCCAGCGAACATACAGTTCCTGAAACTCCGGGTTTTTATTTCCTCCGTCTTTTTTCCAGTGACCAGCAAAAAAACCTCCAATATCACTATTCCAGTTTGGAATACCCATTAAAGTATAGTTCAATGCAGCAGGAATCTGTTTCTGCAGCATTTCCCAGGAAGAAACCACATCACCGCTCCAGGTATTGGAACCATAAAGCTGCTGACCGATGAATCCGGAACGGGTAAGGATTACGGCTCTTTTTGCCTCATTTGTTTTCCGCTGATTGACAGCAATTCCTTTATTATGCATAAGGCTGTAAGCATTTTTTACACTGCGGTAAGACCCCAGATGAGTAGGCAGAAGATAATCTGAATCTTTCCTGTCGATGTGGTCCGGTTCTGTTGAATCGAGCCACCAGCCGTCATTTCCAATAAAGCTGAAAATGCCCTTGTTAAGATAACGCCAGTAAATATCCAATGCTTCAGGATTATACACATCATAAGGGCGGGCACCGCTTTTGGGTGGCCACGTATCAAAGTTGATAATCATTTTTTTACTGTCAAATTCTTTACGCTGATCTGTTTTAGGACCAAATCCCGGCCAGGTAACGATCAATAGTTTTGCATTTAGCTTGTGAATTTCATTTGCCCATTGCTTCGGATTAGGAAACCGCTCCTTGTCAAAACTTTGAGAATTCCATAAACTGTCACTTTTGTTATATTCCGGCCAGTAACGCCAGTCCTGAATAACCACATCCAAAGGAATTTTAAGCTCACGATATTTCTTTACTACATTCAGGCTTTCGTCTTGTGTGTGATACCGTTCTTTACTTTGGAAAAAACCAAACGCCCATAATGGAAGCATAGGAGCTTTTCCGGTTAGATCACGAACTTGTGCAATAACACCGTCTGCATTTTTTCCATACATGAAATAATAGTCTGAGCAGTGCCCAAGTCCTTCAAAAGAAAGTTCTTGTGGGTTATCGTTAAACTTTGAAATCGAGTAATTATCCCAAAAAACAGCATATCCTTTCACAGACATAAAATACGGTGAATAGGTAGACATGTTTTCATTTTGCATAGCATGCGAGGAGTTTCGGCGGTTGAATTTATTATCCATGATTTGTCCAACACCGTATATGGCTTCGTTTTTTTCGAGTAGAAATCCTTCTTTAACTGTATAGGATGGTGTTCCTGCATCATCCAGAGGAGTAAATTGTGTACCGTAATCTTTATCTTTAAGAAGCAGTTTTCCCGAAGTATCATAAAAAGTGATTCCTCCGCTTTCAGCATTAACCTGAACCTGAAGCGTATTACTTTCTAATAGGGTAATTTCTCCTTTTGCATCAAACTTTACTTTTACGCTTTTGGGCAGTTTTACAACAGAAAGGCTTTTTTTGTTATAAGGAACACCACTTGGCGTTTTATAAACCCGAACAATATTATTAGTATAGAATTCGATCTGAATGTCCATACCTTGTGAAGTAAAATGTACCCCCTGCGATGTCTTTTCGATAGCTTGGGCACTTGCAGTATTCTTAATTAAAAAGCAGATAGAGAGTGTTGCTATAAAAAAGATAGATTTAAAATTTAAAAATTTCATTGGTTTTTGATATTTTGGTTTTTATAAATCCAAAATTACTTTTACAGCTGTAAAAATGACAACAGCCATGTTGAAATAAACACCAACTATGTTGATTTTCGGCTCTTTTCAGCATATTCTGATGGTTTGCAGCCATACATTTCCTGAAAACATTTGCTCATATAACTCGGACTGCTGAATCCCACTTTTTCTGTAATTTCTGAAATGCTGAGTTCGCCTTCGAGAATTAACCCTGCTGCTCTCTGCAGGCGTACATTCCGAATAAACATTGACGGTGGTTTATCTAAAAGAGCAATTAATTTACGGTAAAGTCCTGTGCGGTCCATACAAAGGTCACGGCTTAAATCTTCTACAGAATAATTAGCTGTTCCCAGATTTTTTTCAACCTGTTCTAAAGCTTTTGCCAAAAAGGCTTCATCAGCTTTGTTTTCATTTTTTTGGATGGAAGACTCAATTACATTTGTCTGTGACAGATAAGAGTCTTTTTCGGCTTCCAGATAATTGCATTGTTCAATAAGATTTTTTATGCGCACCAAAAGTAAATCTTCCCTGTAGCTTTGTTCGAGTTTTTTACGGGTAGCAGAAATATAAAGGTAAATTCCTGTACCGATTAGTCCAATTAAAAATAAGGTAAATAAAATATAGGCTGAGGTAGTTTTCCACCAAGGTGCATGAATGGTAATTTCTAATTCAGAAATACGACTCGATTGGTCACGACTGCCACTGGACATAACTTTAAAAATGTATTTTCCATGTTGAAGATTGGTGTAAGAGGCTTTGAGTTTACTGCCTGTTCCTATATTTTCATTTTGACTTCCCGCCGAACTTTCCCGCCAGCCATTGTCGATACCCACAAGCTGATAACGGTAGCGTGTTTGGGAAGGATTTTTATAATTTAAAGCAGAAAACTCAAAAGTCAGGAAGTTCTGTTCATGAGAAAGTTCCACTTTTTGAGTATTGGATGCAGTCTGTTGCAAAATAATACGTCCATCGTATTTAAATCCTGTTTCGATCTTCTCTCCACGACTAAACAGATTTGTAAAAACGGGACGAAAGGGAAGTTTTTCATTTACTTCATTGTCTGTTTTTAAAGTATTAAAACCATTGATGCCGCCAAAATACAAAGTACCATCGGAAGCTTGAAAAACAGCACCATCTGAGTATTCTCCTTCTAAAGTTCCTTCATGAGAAGTGAATTTTGTAAAACTAATTTTCTGACTTACTGAATCTATCTGCAGTTTTGTTATACCGGAACTCGTAGTTACCCATATATTTTTGTTGCGATCCTCCAAAAGAGCATGTACAAAATTATTTGACAAACCATCCTGGGTATAAAACAGCTTTTCTTTTTTCTTCTTGGGAATAAAAAGTTTTAATCCGTCCTGTGTTCCGGTCCATTTCCAGCCCCGCACGTCAGAAAGCGATGTGTGTATTCTGCCATAAGAGGTTTTATTCTGATTGAATTTTTTCAGTACTTCTTTCGGAACTGCTACCGAAGGCACAAGTATTATCTTATCTTCCGCAGCGTGATGATATTGATAAATCAGATCACTGCATTTTATGAATATAGTTCCTTTGTTGTCCTCAGCAAATGATTCAACGGTAATGTCTTTGGAATCTTTTACATGAAAGTAGGAGTGACCTATTAAATTGAATTTATATCGGGAAGGATGGTAATAAAGAAGTCCCTGATTAAAAGTACCCAGCCACAGACCGCCTTGTTTGTCATAAAACACAGTGCTTATCTCGGTATTGATGGTACCTCCATCTACTTTTTTTAAGGTCGGGATGTATCGTTTTTCTCCGCTAAGACAATCAATAATCCAGATTCCTGTTTTACAGCTGATATAAGCTTTTTGGTCAGCAGTGACAGCCAAGGTGTTAAGTGTATAACTGGTTTCGAGTATTTTTTTCCAGCTGCGTTTTTGGATATCAAAAAAGAAAAAACCACCTTTAGTTCCATTTCGCAATTGATAGAAACCTTTGTTTCCCGCAACCACCATTGAAGTATTTTTAAAATTGGCATATTCTGCTGATGAGTATGCAGAAATACTGTAATGTTTTCTTTTGGTCTTCAGGTCATAACAGACTACTGCTCCAGTGCTGTAAAAGCAATATAAGTTATTTTTTTTAGAAGCTAAATCCTGTAAATTACCATCATTTGCTTTTACATGGATAAACTCAGAAGAATTATTTTTATAGAGTCTGCCCATATTCAGTAACCATAACCTGCTGTTCGAATCGATGAAAAGATCTTCAACAGTTTTTTTAAATCCTTTATTTTTAAAATAAAATTCAGGGGTTGGTATATATTTTTCTGTACGAAGGTCTACACACATCAATTTATGTGTGTCTTTAATCCACAAAAGAGAATCTCCACCTTTGTAAATTCGGTAAAAACCATCGTAACCTTTTAGAGGAAAAACGTGAGCAGCGGTCTGGTGTATGTATTTGAAATTCGCTCCGTCATACAGGTTTAGGTTTCCACTTGTTTTAAACACCATTCTTCCATCAGAAAGCTGCAGGATATAACGAACCTGATTATCACTTAGTCCTTGTAAAACGTTAATAGGGGAGAATACAATATTGCCGGACTGGGCACCGGCAACATGTATGGATAACAGAATGATTATAATTATTCTTGATAACGGATTCATTTTGTAATAATATCAAATAATTTTCATTTTTTCCACTTCAATATCGACTTTGTGTAAATATGTTTAATAAGGGTCTTCCTCAATTTTGTCTTTATTATTTTTTTCCTGCAGCCATTCCCGCTGCTTGTTTAGGATTTCAAATTAAATAGCTTTTATTTGACTTTTTGGATAATATAGTATTATCATGTGGTAATATTAGCGTTTTTGTTAGCTATAGTTTAATATAATTTTACAAGTGTTAAAAATAAACTAACCAAACTGTTAAATTATGAAACTATCCACACATGTATTTAAAAGTGCTGTAACATCATCAAAAAGAGACAAGATGTTCTGTACGTTTTTACTGTTTGTTTTTTTTAGCTCTTTTTCGCAGCATCAGAAAATCAGCGGAAAAATTACAGACGCAAATAATCTTCCTCTGCCCGGGGTATCAGTTTTAGAGAAAAACACTACTAATGCGGTGACTAGTGATTTTGATGGTAATTTTGAAATTACTACTAAAGGAAACAACGTCATATTAGTTTTTTCTTATGTAGGATTAAAAAGTAAAGAAGTAAAACCAGACGGCAAGACCATCAATGTAATTTTAGAATCTGAAACAAACGAATTAACAGAAGTTGTTGTTGTAGGATACGGAACTCAAAAGAAAGAAAGAGTAACTAGTGCTATTGCTACTATAAAAGAAAAAGATTTTACAAGAGGTGCTATTAGAGATGCTTCGGATCTTATTAGAGGTAAAGTAGCAGGTCTGACGATTAGTAATGGTTCCGGTGATCCGGGAGCATCATCTAATATTTCATTGCGTGGAGTTTCTACTTTACAAGGAAACGCTGCTCCTTTGGTCTTAATTAATGGTGTGCCGGGAGGTATGAATACCGTTGCTCCAAATGACATTGCTTCTATCGATATATTAAAAGATGCTTCTGCGGCTGCAATTTATGGAACAAGAGGTGCAAATGGGGTTATTCTTATTACCACAAAAACGGTAAACAAAGACATCGCACCAACTATTACCTATTCAACATTTGCTACAATAAATAATTTTTATAATAAGGCAGATTTTTTAGATGCCACACAACAAAGAAATTTTCGCGCTCAAGGATTAAGAATACCTTATAAAGATGGTGGTGCTGATACCAATTGGCTGGATCAAATTTCAGGAAGTGGATTTGCTCAAAATCATAATTTAGCTTTAAAAGGAGGAAATATTAAAACAAACTATACTGTGAATCTTAATTATATTGATGAAACAGGTGTTTTTAATAATACTTTTAATAAAGAATATCGATTTTCATTTGATGTTAATCATAGCATGTTCAATGATAAGTTAAAGATTAATTTGAATTTACTAAATGGAACCCAAAATATGGGACTTTCAGAAGGAACAGTAGCTTATGCCTACAGACAGGCAATGATTAGAAATCCTACTGCGCCTATATATAATTCAGATGGAACTTATCTTGAAAAAGAAGATGGTCAAACAAAGTTTCAATATTATAATCCTGTAGGTATTATAAATGAAACGATAGAAGATAGAAATAGGACATGGCAAAGATTTTCAGCCAATCTTACACTTGATTTATTATCAGGATGGAATGTAGGGGCGCAACTTTCAAAAAATAAAGACACATTTTTAAACGGATATGCAGAAACCAAAAAACATTATTCAAATACGATAAATTTGCGAAATGGTGTGGCTTCCAGGAATACAGGTACGACGGACAGTGATTTAGTTGAGATAACATCCAAATACCATAAAATTTTAGATAAGCATGAGTTTACAGTATTAGGAGGCTACAGTTATCAATATATCGTAAATGAAGGATTTTCGGCTAATAATTCTGATTTTCCTACCGATGCTTTTTCCTATAATAATTTGGGTTCAGGAAATGCTTTGACGGATGGATTAGCAGGGATGGGAAGTTATAAAGATGATAATACATTAATTGGATTCTTTGGTAGAGTTAATTATAACTTTAATAGTAAATACGATTTATTAGTTAGTATCAGGAGAGAGGGATCTTCTAAATTTGGTGCAAATTACCAATGGGGAAATTTCCCTGCGGTTTCTGCAGGATGGAGTATTAATAATGAGTCTTTCTTAAAAGATGTTGAAACTGTAAATATTTTAAAATTAAGAGCAGGTTATGGAGTAACAGGAGTAATTCCTAATGATCCTTATATGTCGCTGACATTGTACAATTATGAAGGCTATTTTTATAATGATGGAAAATGGGTGAGAGGATTGGAACCGGTAAGTAATCCTAATCCTGATTTGCGTTGGGAGAAAACGACAGAAGTCAATATGGGTCTTGATTTTGGATTTTTCAATAATAGAATTAGCGGAAGTGTTGATGTGTATAGTAAAAAAACAATCGATATGTTATGGAGATACGCTGTGCCAAGTCCTCCTAATATATATGATTCTACTATTGCTAATGTTGGGAAAATGGAAAATAAAGGTATCGAAATTCTTCTTAATACAATTCCTGTCAAAACGGATAATTTTGTTTGGAATTCCTCAATGACTTTTTCACACAATAAAAATAAGTTAACAAGTCTTTCTAATAATTTATATCAAATTGAAGGAGATTATGTAAATAGAGGAAACACTGGAGATCCTATTTCATTCGACACGCATAGATTAGAAGTTGGACAATCATTAGGTAATTTTTGGGGACTAAAATCAGTAGATATTACGAATGATGGACAATGGATTGTTGAATTGCCGGACGGTACAAGGAAAACACTTGATCCTTCTATGTACAATGATACGAATAAGCAATATTTAGGGAATGGTATTCCACAATATTATGCAGGCTGGACCAATACCTTTAGCTACAAAAAATTTGATTTAAGTATGGTGCTCACAGGAGCTTTCGATTTTCAAATACTTAATAGTCAACGTATGTTTTATGGAAATTCTAAAACCGATTATAATATGCTATCTAGTACAGATGACAAAGTGTATGGTAAGGCGGTACTAAATTATAATCCAACTTATGTGAGTTATTATATTGAACAAGGAGATTATATAAAGATTGACAACATAACTTTATCCTATAATTTTGATGTTAAGCCGTTTAAATTCATCAATGCAATGCGATTGTATGTATCGGGGAATAACTTGGCTACGTTTACAAAATACAAAGGTTTAGATCCTGAAATAAAAAGAGAGGATCCTACTTCTCAAGGAATGGATAACAGGGATAAATATCCAAGTACAACCGGTATGACTTTGGGATTAAATGTAACTTTTTAAATTAATTCAAAATGAAAAATAAAAATATAATATACAAAATCCTTGCTTCGGGCTTACTGCTTTTAGGAACAGGATGTACCAATTTAGATGAGAATGTTTATGATAAAGTAATTGGTGAGGAAACTAAATTTAAGGCAGAAGATCTTGCAAGTCTTATGGCGCCGGCTTATACGTCATTTAGAGAGGTTTATTGGGGTTGGGATGCTGCCTTTTGTTTATATGAAGAATCATCAGATTTAATAGTAACGCCATTAAGAAACGGTATTGGCTGGGGAGATTATTACATTACAATGCACCAACACACATATGAGGCTCCGCTACCTCATGCAGAGGGGAATTGGGCATATTTGTTTGGTGGTGTAAATAATGTCAATAAAGCTATTTTTCAGATAGAACAAATACCAGATCTTGAAAATAAAGAAACTGTTTTTCAGGAACTAAGAGCTTTAAGAGCTATTTATTATTATCTATTATTAGATAATTTTAGAAATGTTCCTATTGTAACCAAGTATGATTTACCTAAAGGATTTTTGCCAGAACAAAATACAGGCAAAGAAGTATATGATTTTGTAGAAAGTGAACTAAAAGGAGCTTTACCATATTTAAGTGATAAGAAAGAATCTAAAAATTATGGAAAAGTTACAACATGGGCTGCTAAAATGACTTTGGCAAAACTGTATTTAAATGCTGAAGTTTATATAGGAACGCCAAAATGGAATGAAGCTTTAGCTCAAGTTAATGATGTTATAAATAATGGTGGGTTTGTTTTGACAGCTAATTATTTGGATAATTTTATAATAGAAAATCAATTTTCCACAGAACAGATATTTTCTATTCCTTTTGATCAAAAAAAAGCAGCTGGAAGTTACTGGCCATTTAAAACATTAGCGGCTGCAAGTCAGGCAACTTATGAATTAGCCGGAGGGCCTTGGAATGGTTCTGGTGGAATACCTCAATTTATAGATACGTATGATCCTGATGATCAAAGATTAAAAGATTGCTGGTTAGGAGGCAAACAGTTTGATAGTAAAGGAGAACCAATAATGGAAGGTGGTAAACAATTTGAATATATTAATTATATGACGGATGTTAATGGCTGCGAACCTAACGAAGGGTATAGAATGGTTAAATATGAAATTGGTAAAGGTCAAATTGCACAAACAAGTAATGATGTTCCTTTTTACAGATTAGCAGATGCTATGATGATTAAAGCAGAGTGTTTATTAAGAACAGGAAATGCTGCCGAAGCTGCAGCAATTGTAACAAAAGTAAGAGAAAGAAATTTTAGAAAGACTAATCCGGCCAAAGCAACTGTTACAGGTGCGAAACTGTTGGGAGGAAGTGTTTATAAATACGGTACTTATAAGGCAGGAGTAATTACAAATTACGAAGGAGGAGCGGATATTGCTTACGGAGGTTTCCTTGATGAATTAGCGTGGGAATTTGTTGGAGAGGCACATAGAAAACAAGATTTAATACGATTTGGCGTGTTTTCAAAAAAATCATGGTTTTCAAAGGTTGCTAATCCGGCCGGTGCTTTTAGAGCTATTCTTCCAATACCGAAGGTTCAATTGGAGAGAAACAGCAAATTGAAACAAAATCCGGGATATTTACCATAAATAAAGATTTTACAAGTTGGTTGCTTGTAATTATAAGTGTTTGAAAAGCTATCCCTACTGAGCCTGGGGATGGCTTTTTATTTTAAAGCTATAATTATGAAATATAAAATAGAAGTCTTGAAAATTTGTTTTTGTCTGATAGGTTTTCAAGCACTAATTTTATGTAAAACAGCAAGTAAAAAAAGTTAATACAAAAATAAAACAAAATTATTCAGTTCTCTTTAAAGATCCCGAATCCCACTATGAAATAGTATTAGACTTTGATCAGCTTAAAATTAGAAATCAGAAAATCTATTTTTGAAAAGTAAATAGTAAATAGTAAAGAGTGAAAAGTGAAAAGCAAACACATGGAAAAAAACTTTCACATGGCTATGTTGAGGTTAAGTAAAACGTCTTTTGAGCGGACTATAAAAATCTATGATTCTATGTGTTTAAAACTTAAAACTGAGAACGATAATGCGAAGGAGAAATCCCTTTCAGCTCCTTAAACTTTCTGTTGAAATTGGCAATATCCTGAAATCCGCACTGCTCTGATATAGAGGCTATCGAAAGGTCTTTTTTATGATGCAGCAATTTACAGGCATTTTCAATCCTGATTTCAATCAGAAATTCAAAAAAGGTTTTGTTAGTGCGTTTTTTAAAATAACGGCAAAAAGCATTTTTACTCATATTTGCTTTATCTGCCACTTCTTCCAGTGTAATGTTCTGATGAAAATATTCAATGGCATATTCAAAAACAGCGCTCATTCTTCTACCTTCATCATCAGTATATTTTTTCTTGTAGACAAAAGAGGAAAGAGGCGTTTTTTCAGAAGAAATAATGATGTTTATGATTTTTAAGAATGAAGCAATACGCTGTATTTTATTCTGTTTTTTCAATTTGTCGAAATGATGGATAATTTTCTTTTGGTTCGAAAGGATTTTCATTCCGTATTCAGATTCCTTAAAAAAATCATCAACACTGCTCATGTCGTTAAGAGTAAAAAAATCTTTTCCGAAAGAAGTTTTAGTAAAGAATAAAGTCAGCATTACAGATTCCGGACTTGCCTCAGTATTACTTCTGAAAACATGTGGCAGGTTTTCGCCAAGCACTAAAATATCCCCTTCATTATAATCATTTATAGAATCTCCAACAATTAGGGTTCCGGCACCTTTTAAAATATAACTGATCTGAATTTCTTCATGCTGATGCAGCTGGTCATAAAAAACACGCTCAATATCCTCCTGATAAATCAGGGCTTCTTTCTCTGTTTTTGGTATTTTAAATGGTAAGATTTTCAACGGATTATTTTTTGGTTATGTAAATATTATCAAAAAAATCAGATTATACAATAGATGGGGTAATATAGTCCTGATAACGGCTAATAATAACAAAGACACCTTTTTTTATAAGTTTTATTTTTGATAAAAATTATGAATATGAAAATAAAATGGGAAGGCGTAATGCCGGCTGTAACGACTAAGTTTACAGATAAAGGTCAACTGGACCTCGTAATGTTCGAAAAAAATATTAAAGCACAAATTGATGCCGGAGTTAATGGAATTATCCTTGGCGGAACTCTTGGAGAAGCTAGTACATTGACCAAAGACGAAAAAGAGGTTTTAATTACTGCAACTTTAAAATTAGTCGAAGGAAAAATTCCCGTTATAGTAAATATTGCGGAGCAAAGTACAAGTGAAGCAGTAACTCTGGCGAAACGCGCACAGGAATTAGGCGTAAACGGTTTAATGCTGCTGCCTCCGATGCGTTATAAAGCAACTGATCATGAAACGGTAGTCTATTTTAAGGAAATTGCAGAAAGTGTCTCATTACCAATTATGATTTACAACAATCCTGTAGATTATAAAATTGAAGTAACACTGGATATGTTTGAAGAGCTTTTGAAACTCGATAATATTGAGGCTGTAAAAGAATCTACAAGAGATATCAGCAATGTAATCCGAATCAGAAACCGTTTTGGAAACCGATTAAAAGTGCTTTGCGGAGTTGATACTTTAGCTCTTGAAAGTCTGGTAACAGGAGCTGACGGATGGGTTGCAGGTTTAGTGGCCGCTTACCCGGAAGAAACAGTAGCGATTTATAAACTGGTAAAAGCAGGAAGAGTTGAAGAAGCGGTAGCCATTTACAGATGGTTTATGCCATTGCTTGAACTGGATATTTCACCGCAACTGGTACAAAATATAAAACTGGCAGAAGTAGCAACAGGACTGGGAACAGAAAATGTAAGAGCACCAAGACTTCCTTTGCAGGGAGCAGACAGAAAACGAGTTTTGGCAATTATTGAAGCTGCCATGAAAAACAGACCGGCTTTACCGGATTACAAAAACATTTAATTAAATTTTTAAACGAAAGCGATGATAACAGGTAAAAATTATATTGGAGACTTGCTTTCCGCAAAAGGAAAAACAACCTTTAAAACCATAAATCCGGAACAGAATTCAGAAAATGAAACGTTTTTTTATGAAGCTTCTGAAGATGAAATTTGTCAGGCAGCAGTTTTAGCTGAAGAAGCTTTTAAAACATACAGTACTATTGCAAATGTCAAAAAAGCCGAATTTCTGGAAGTTATTGCTGATGAAATTGAAGCCTTAGGCGAAGAATTATTAACGACTTATATTCAGGAATCAGGGCTTCCTGCCGGAAGGGCAAATGGAGAGCGAGCCAGAACAACCGGGCAGTTAAGGGCTTTTGCCACGATGCTGAAAGAAGGTTCCTGGGTAGAAGCCATCATCAATAAAACAGATGGCAAACCTGATATTAGAAGGATACAGATTCCACTTGGTCCTGTTGTGGTTTTTGGAGCCAGTAATTTTCCGCTTGCTTTTTCTACTGCCGGAGGAGATACAGCTAGTGCTCTGGCAGCCGGCTGTCCTGTAATTGTAAAATCGCATCCGCTTCACGCGGGAACCGGAGAACTGGTTGCTTCAGCTATTATAAAAGCTGCTCAAAAAACCGGAATGCCAAATGGTGTTTTTTCTAATCTCAACAGCAGTGGTATTTTTGTTGGAAAAACGTTGACAGAGCATCCGTCAATTAAAGCAGTTGGTTTTACAGGAAGCATAAAAGGAGGTACGGCTCTTTGCAAAATTGCGGCCAACAGACCTGTTCCGATTCCGGTTTACGCCGAAATGGGAAGTATAAATCCGGTATTGATTCTGCCTTCGGCTTTAAAATCAGATAGTGAAAAATGGGCGGCAAATTATGCTGCATCGATCACAGCAGGTACTGGTCAGTTTTGTACGAATCCTGGACTTATTTTAGGTATAAAAAGTAAGGAATTGGAGGATTTTATTACTATTTTAGCTTTAGAGACCGATAAATTAGACCCGACTTGTATGTTGCATCCGAGTATAAAAAGTCAATACGAAAGTCTAAAATCAGAAGTTCTTGAACAAGAAGGATATACCAAAAAAACTATTGTAGAAAAAGAGACAAAACCCAATTATGCCCTGCAAAGTATCATAACGGTTGATGGTGATATTTTTTTGAAAAACAGAACATTTCATAAAGAAGTTTTTGGCCCTTTTTCTGTTGTAGTCAAATGCGATGATATTCAGCAGTTAAACGAAATTATTCTCGATCTCGAAGGACAGCTTACAGGAACCGTTTTAAATTCGGATTTAAAAGAATACGAAGACTTTAAGGAGGTAATCGAAAATCTTAAAAACAAAGTAGGCCGATTAATTTTTAATAATGTGCCAACAGGAGTTGAGGTTTGTTCCGGAATGACACATGGCGGGCCGTTTCCTGCCAGTTCCGACAGTAAATTTACATCGGTCGGATTAACAGCCGTAAAAAGATGGGTACGCCCTGTAACATATCAGGACTGGCCGGATCAATTACTGCCGGAAGCTTTACAGGATAAAAATCCTTTGAACATTAACAGAACAGTAAATGATATATTAACCAGGAATTCGATTTAGTTTATGCCTAGAAAAACATTTTTTTGCGTTGATGCACATACCTGCGGAAATCCCGTAAGAGTGGTAGCCGGCGGAGGCCCCAATCTGATAGGGAATAACATGAGCGAAAAGCGTCAGCATTTTTTAAAAGACTATGACTGGATTCGCAAAGGGCTTATGTTCGAACCACGGGGCCACGATATGATGAGCGGCAGTATTTTGTATCCGCCAAGTAATCCGGAGCATGATTTTGGAATTTTATTTATAGAAACTTCCGGCTGTCTGCCTATGTGCGGGCACGGGACTATCGGAACTATAACCATCGCCATCGAAGAAGGATTGGTTGTGCCTAAAATTCCGGGCAAAATAAAAATGGAAGCGCCTGCCGGTTTGGTTCAGATTGAATACCAGCAAACGGGGAAAAAAGTAGACTGGGTTCGTTTAACGAATGTAAAATCATATTTAGCTGCCGAAGGGCTTACCGTTGATTGCCCTGAATTAGGCGAAATTGTTTTTGATGTGGCGTACGGAGGCAATTATTATGCTATTGTCGATCCGCAAAAGCATTTTTCAGGAGTTCAGGATTTTACAGCAGGGAAAATTGTGCAGTACAGTCAGGAAGTCCGTAAACGCATCAACGAAAAATATCCAAATCTTTTCATTCATCCTGAAAACGACACCATCCGTGATGTAAGCCATATGTTATGGACCGGAGAGCCGATTGACCCAACTTCGTCAGGAAGAAATGCTGTTTTTTATGGGGATAAAGCAATTGACCGCTCTCCTTGTGGTACCGGAACTTCAGCCAGAATCGCACAGCTTCACGCCAAAGGAAAACTCAAAAAAGGAGAAGATTATATTCACGAAAGTTTTATAGGAAGCAAATTTATTGGAAGAGTCGAAGAAGAAACATCCATAGGCGATATAAAAGCTATTGTTCCAAGCATTCAGGGCTGGGCAAAAGTATACGGCTACAATAATATAATCATTGACGAAGATGATGATCCTTATGCCTTTGGATTTCAGGTAATTTAAAAAGAAACTATAAGTCAGCGGTTAACAAAAATCTTGTCGCCAAATTTTAAATTTAGAACCATAATGAAAAAAGTAAGTATAATTGGCGGGGGAATAATAGGCTTATGTTCAGCTTATTATTTAGCTAAAGAAGGTTATGAAGTAGTTGTTTTTGATAAATCTGATATGAATGACGGCTGCTCATACGGAAATGCCGGAATGATTGTGCCTTCGCATATAATTCCGCTGGCCCAGCCCGGAATGATTGCTCAGGGAATAAAATGGATGTTTGATAGCCACAGTCCGTTCTATGTAAAGCCTCGGCTGAATGCAGATTTAATGAAATGGGGACTACTGTTTTATAAGCATGCCAATTTAAAACATGTTGAAAAAGCAATGCCCGCACTTTGTGATTTATCGCTTTTGAGTAAAGAATTGTATCAGGATTTTGCGAAAGAAAGTAATTCTTTTTTTTATGAAGAAAAAGGTCTTCTGATGCTTTATAAAACAGATAAAACTGCCGAAGAAATTCATCACGAAGGAAAACTGGCTGAAGCATTAGGTTTAGAAGTTGATTTTCTTTCCAAAGAAGAAGTTTCAAAACTGGAAAAAGGCACAGCAACAAATGTAATTGGCGGTGTTCATTATAAAAGCGATGCCCATATTTATCCGCAAAAATTCATGCAGTTTATCAAAGATGAACTGAACAGACTGAACGTGAAAATTCATTCGCAGACCACTGTAAATAATTTTGTTATAAAGAATAATACTGTTGCAGAAATTGTAACCGATAAAGGCACTTTTGCAACAGATGAAATAGTTTTGGCAACCGGTTCATGGAGCCCTGAAATTGCTAAAAAACTGAATATAAATATTTCAATCCTGCCGGGAAAAGGATACAGTTTTACATTAAAAGGCCAAAATCATAAACCTTCTATTCCGTCTATTTTATGTGAGGGAAAAGTGGCTGTAACGCCAATGAATACTGATATTCGTTTTGGAGGGACAATGGAGATCACGCATACAAAAGATACAAAAATTAATCAGAACCGGTTACAGGGAATCGTAAATTCAATCAACGATTTCTACCCGGATTTGAAAATCGAAATGCCAAAAGAAGAAGATACCTGGTTCGGATTCAGGCCTTGTACGCCTTCGGGGATGCCTATAATTGCCAGAGACAAAAAGCTTAAAAATCTAACTGTGGTTACAGGTCATGCCATGATGGGACTAAGTCTGGCACCGGCAAGCGGAAAAATAGTATCGGAGATTATTTCTGAAAAACCAACTTCTGTCGATACACAAATGTTTCAACTTTAAAAAATCAGCTTCATCTTATCTTAAAATGGAGCTGATTTTTTTTATAATGCTATTTTGATTTTAAATTATGGATCGAAAGAAATTCTGAACCATAACCAGGTTTAGAATTTGTAATATTTTTTAAAATCACCAAACAAACAAAAAACAAAAAAACAAACCAAAAAATGAAAGACAATAACCAGGAAGAATTTAAAAAAGAACTCGGGCTTCTCGACGGAACCATGCTCGTGGTAGGTTCGATGATAGGCTCCGGAATATTTATCGTTAGTGCTGATATTGCCAGACAGGTAGGCTCAACAGGATGGCTGATTCTGATATGGCTGATTTCGGGATTAATTACGATGATTGCAGCTATTAGTTACGGCGAATTAAGTGCTATGTTTCCTAATGCCGGCGGTCAGTATGTTTATTTAAAGGAAGCTTATAATAAACTAACGGCCTTTCTGTATGGCTGGAGTTTTTTTGCAGTGATTCAAACCGGAACTATTGCCGCGGTTGGAGTAGCATTTTCAAAATTTACAGCTTATTTAATTCCGGTAGTAAGTGATGAAAATATCTTGTACGAAATTGGGAGTTTTAAACTTAATACAGCACAAATTGTTTCGATAGTAATTGTTATTGTGCTGACGTATCTGAATACCCGGGGTGTCAAAAACAGTAAAATTCTGCAGACCATTTTAACCATTATAAAAATTTTGTCTATTTCAGGACTAATTATCTTCGGATTTACATTAGCAGCAAAATCTTCCGTTTGGAATGCCAACTGGACAGATGCCTGGACGCCACGATCTTTTAATACTGAAAACGGTTCGTGGTTTCCCATTGGAACAACAGCCTTGATTTCCGGAATTTCGGCAGCTATGGTCGGAACCTTATTTTCAAGTGATTCCTGGACAGGCGTAACTTTTATTGCAGGTGAAATTAAAAATCCGAAGCGAAATGTTGGACTGAGTATGTTTTTAGGAACATTGATTGTAACCATCATTTATGTATTGACAAACGTGATGTATGTAGCCGTGATTCCGCTTAACGAAATTGCCGGTGCAAAATCCGATAGGGTAGCCGTAGTCGCATCACAGTATATTTTCGGAGACATCGGAACTTTCATCATAGCGCTGATGATTATGATTTCCACATTTGCCTGCAACAACGGATTAATCATGGCCGGAGCCAGAGTTTATTATACAATGGCAAACGACGGCTTGTTTTTCAAAAAAGCAGCTAAACTTAACAATGCCAGCGTTCCCGAATGGGCACTTTGGGCACAATGTATCTGGGCTTGCGTATTATGCCTTACGGGAAAATACGGTGATTTATTAGATTTTGTCATTATCATCGTACTCATTTTTTATATCCTGACGATTTACGGAATCATTATTCTTCGCAGAAAAAAACCGGATGCAGTCCGTCCATATAAAGCTATTGGATACCCTTATTTGCCATGGCTGTATATCATAATCGCTTCTGCGGTTGCTGTTTCACTATTATTTACTAAAGTTTCAACCTGTGGCTGGGGCGTTTTAATTATGCTGATCGGTATTCCGGTTTATTATTTAATTAAAGAAAAGGAAATTATTTAAGTCTCTTTTCTGTATTCTCAATGCATTTTAGTTATTAGTGTTTAATAACTGCTTTTTCTCAAATCTTTACTTTGGTGGGTAATATTGTATTACTATGTGTTAATATTAACCCATTCACCTCAATAATTATTATTTATTTTTATTGATATGAAAATTATGAAGACAACGAATAAAAAAATAAGTGTGCTTTTAACACTTTCATGGTGTCTGATCAGCCATGCCCAGGGTACACTGAAAGAGTATAAGAAAGCCATTGCTGTAGATTCTTTATTTAAAAATAAGGTAATCAACAGTCCAAAAGAGTTTCACTGGGTTGGGAACGATTACGTATGGTACAGCAACAATATTCAAAAAGGCAAAGAATTTCTTTTGGCCGATACCAAACAGCAGAAACAGTCAGCAGCTTTTGATCATACTCTTTTTGCGGAGTCTTTATCAAAATTTTTAAAGAAAGAAGTAAAAGGCCAAGACCTGCCAATTGAGAATCTGGAGTTTGATAAAACCTTGTCAACGCTTGTTTTTACAACAGATACGGTAAAAATTTCCTGTAATTTAAAAACGTACGAACTCACTAAAATAGGCAGATATAAAAATCCTTTAAGAAATAATGAATACTGGGGCGGAACTTTTGACGAACTGGGCAATAAACCCGTTGGTTCTCCTGATTCTTTGTATGTCGCTTTTATCAAAAATTACAATTTGTATATAAAAAATAAAAAGACAAAAACAGAAACCCAGCTGAGTTACGACGGTTCAAAGGGATTTTATTATTCATCTTATTTGCAGTGGTCGCCTGACAACAAAAAAATTATGGCGTATAAAATCAGACCGGGCGAGGAGCATAAAATCTATTTTGTGGAATCAAGTCCGGCAGATCAGTTTCAGCCAAAATTACAAACAAGGGAATATTTAAAACCAGGAGATCAGCTGCCATTCAAAAGTCTGCAGTTGTTTGATGTGGCTTCAAAAAAGCAAATTGCGGTTCCAACAGATTTATTTCAGCAACAATACGATCTTTCAGAAATAGAATGGAAAGACGACAGCAGTGTTTTTACTTTTGAATACAATCAGCGTGGACATCAGGTGTATCGTGTTCTGGAAGTCAATGCCACAACCGGAAAAGTAAGGGCAGTTATCGAAGAAACCAGTCCAACTTTTGTAGAATACAGCGGAAAAAGATTTCGTCATAACATAAAAAAGAACAATGAAATCATCTGGGCTTCTGAGCGTGACGGCTGGAATCATTTGTATTTGTATGATGCAGGAACAGGAAAAGTAAAAAATCAGATTACAAAAGGAGATTGGCCGGTTCGTGAAGTGATAAAAGTAGATGAAGAAAACAAACAGATCTATTTTACAGCAAGTGGTTTAGATAACGATCAGGATCCGTATCTGCTTCATTTCTGCCGAATTGATTTTAACGGAAAAAACTTTAAACGATTAACCACAGAAAACGGAAACCATAAAGTAACCTTTTCTCCGGATTATAAACATTATGTCGATCAGTATTCAAGAGTAGATTTACCCCCTGTTACGGTTTTAAAAAGTACCGATACTCAAAAAGCAGTCGTAGCAATGCAGCAGGCAGATATTTCGGAACTGAATAAAACAGGCTGGACAGCACCGGAAGTTTTTTCAGCTAAAGGAAGGGACGGTAAAACCGATATTTGGGGCGTTATCGTGCGTCCGACCACTTTTGATCCGAATCGTAGATATCCAATCATAGAATACATTTACGCCGGTCCCCAGGATTCTTTTGTGCCGAAGAATTTCCAGCCGTATTATTGGGCGATGTCATCTCTGGCAGAATTAGGTTTTATTGTCGTTCAGATTGACGGAATGGGAACTTCAAACCGTTCGAAGGCTTTTCATGATGTGTGCTGGAAAAATTTAAAAGATGGCGGATTTCCCGACAGAAAACTTTGGATGAAAGCAGCGGCCGCGAAATATCCTTATATGAATATTGATAAAGTAGGCATTCACGGAACATCTGCCGGAGGGCAAAATGCAGGAGCTGCACTGGTTTTTAATTCTGATTTTTACGACGTTGCCGTTTCATCATGCGGATGCCACGATAACCGCATGGATAAAATGTGGTGGAATGAACAATGGATGGGATATCCAATAGGTCCTGAATATGAAGCCTGTTCTAATACAGCAAATGCCGCACAACTGAACGGAAACCTAATGTTGATTTTAGGAGAACTCGATGATAATGTCGATCCGGCATCGACAATGCAGTTTGCTAATGCTTTAATCAAAGCCAATAAAAACTTTGAACTGGTAATTGTTCCCGGAATGGGACATTCTGCCGGAGGCGATTACGGAGAACGAAAAAGAAGGGATTATTTTGTTCAGCATTTATTAGGCGTAACGCCTCCTGCATGGAGCGAAGTTTACAAATAAGACGCTTAGAAAAATAGAAATAAAGATTTTGTAAATCTTAAAGAAATTAAGTTAACTATGAAAAGAGGGACGTTATTTATTTGTGCAGTAATCAGTTTTTGGGCAATCGGCACGACTGCTTTACAGGCACAAAATGGTGATCAGATTTTAGACGGAATTGGCGAAACAGGATTAATTGCCCGCTATGTTTTTGACGGCGATGCAAAAGACTGGTCCCGAAACAATCTGCACGGTAAAATCGAGGATGTAAAAGTAAAGTTTGTAAACGATGACCTGTTTGGTAAAGTACTTTCGTTACCGGCAGACAGTAAAGCTTTTGTCTCTGTTCCGGGTGAAGGAATCATAGGTGAAGAATCGTTAAGTATCACCGGCTGGATTTATCTGCGTTCTGCGCAAAAAGGGCAGCGTTTTTTTGATTTCGGAAAAAGTATCAGTTCACATTTTTATGCCGCACCGGCCGGAACTCAGGCCAAAGAAGGACTTCAGACAGAAATTACAACAGGAAAAGGAGTTCAATACAATACGTCTTCACCTGCCATAGCCATAAATAAATGGAATCATATCGCAGTCGTACTTAATATTCCGTCAAAAACAGTTAGCACTTACGTGAATGGCGTATTGACTGGCGAAACAAAGAATGCTGAATTAAATTTGAATCAGTTATTTGACAGTAAATCTAAACTTTTCATAGGGAAATCATTATCAGAAGACGATCCTTATTTGAACGCTAAACTGCACGATTTCAGGATTTACAGAGTTTCTTTAAATGAAAAGCAAATCAACAGAATTTATAAAAATGCATTAAAAGAAGGTCAGGAGGAAGAAGCGCCGGAAGAACAGGCTGCAGATCTGCCTGCCTTTTCAAAAACAGCTCCACAGCTGTACAATCAATATCTGATCAGTGTTCCGGATATTCAGGTAGAAACTACAACAGGATATCTGCCAAGAATACCATCTTATTTAAAAGGAGTTTACCGTGATGGCGTTCAGGGACCCGAAGTGCGTGTGATCTGGCCTTCGCCAAAAGACAATAGCGAAGTGCTTAAAGCAGGGCAATATACCGTAACAGGAATTGTTTCCGGAACCGATTTAAAGCCAAAAGCAGTTATCACCGTAAAAGAAGCAAAAATAGCAGCTGCACCAAAGCGTAAACTGGAAGTTTTTAGTCTTGATGAGGTTACCTTAAATGATGATATTGGCGGTCAGGAAACCAAATTTATTGAGAACCGCAATAAGTTCATTTCAACACTTGCTACCACAGATCCGGATTCTTTTCTTTATATGTTTCGTAATGCTTTTGGGCAGGAACAGCCAAAAGAAGCAGAACCGCTTGGCGTTTGGGATACGCAGGAAACAAAATTACGCGGACACGCAACGGGACATTACCTGACTGCCATTGCTCAGGCTTATGCAAGCACAGGTTACGACAAAGCATTACAGGCCAATTTTGCAGACAAGATGCAGTATATGGTCAATACTTTGTATCAGTTGGCTCAGCTTTCGGGACAGCCAAAAGAGGCAGGACATAAGTTTGTGTCAGATCCTACAGCAGTGCCTCCGGGACCGGGAAAAACAGACTATGATTCAGACTTAAGTCCGGAAGGAATTCGTACTGATTACTGGAACTGGGGAAAAGGATTTATCAGCGCATATCCACCGGATCAGTTTATTATGCTGGAAAAAGGAGCCACTTACGGAGGTCAAAAAACGCAGATTTGGGCGCCTTATTACACTTTACATAAAATTATGGCGGGTTTAATGGATGTTTACGAAGTAAGCGGTAACGAAAAAGCACTTGAAACTGCCAAAGGAATGGGAGACTGGGTGTATGCCCGAATGAAAAAACTGCCTACAGAAACACTGATCAGTATGTGGAACAGATACATTGCCGGAGAATTTGGCGGAATGAATGAAGCGATGGCACGTTTATACCGAATCACAAAAGACCCTCATTATTTAGAAGTTGCAAAACTATTTGACAACATCAAAGTGTTTTACGGTGATGCAAATCATTCTCACGGACTGGCAAAAAATGTGGATACTTTCCGCGGACTGCATGCCAATCAGCATATTCCGCAGATTATGGGAGCACTTGAAATGTACCGTGATTCTAATACTTCGGATTATTATCATATAGCCGAAAACTTTTGGTACAAAACGGTAAACGATTATATGTACAGTATCGGAGGGGTTGCAGGAGCCAGAAACCCTGCCAATGCAGAATGTTTTATCAGTCAGCCGGCCACGATTTACGAAAATGGTTTTTCTTCAGGCGGTCAAAACGAAACTTGTGCAACTTATAACATGCTGAAACTAACCGGAGATTTGTTTTTATACGAACAGCGAGGTGAATTGATGGATTACTATGAACGCGGACTTTACAATCACATACTATCTTCTGTAGCACAGGACAGTCCGGCGAATACGTATCACGTTCCGTTAAGACCCGGGTCTGTAAAACAGTTTGGAAATCCGCATATGACAGGATTTACCTGCTGTAACGGAACTGCGATAGAAAGCAATACGAAATTTCAAAATTCGGTTTATTTTAAAAGTGCAGACAACAAAGTACTTTATGTCAATCTGTATGTGCCGTCAACTTTAAACTGGACAGAGAAAAAGGTAACCATCACGCAGACCACAGATTTTCCTAAAGAAGATTTTACTAAGTTAACGATTAAAGGAAGCGGTAATTTTGATATCAATGTTCGTGTACCGCATTGGGCAACAAAAGGATTTTTTGTAAAAATAAATGGCAAAGAAGAAAAGGTTAAGGCACAGCCGGGAAGCTATCTGACGTTAAAACGCAAATGGAAAGATGCGGATACAATCGAACTGCACATGCCGTTTGAATTCCATTTGGAACCTGTAATGGATCAGCAGAATGTTGCGAGTTTATTTTACGGTCCGGTGTTATTAGCAGCACAGGAAACGGAACCGAGAAAAGACTGGAGAAAAGTGACTTTTGATGTAAAAGATATCAGCAAATCGATTCAGGGAGATCCTAAAAAACTGGAATTTACGATCGATGGTGTTCTTTACAAACCTTTTTATGAAACCTACGGACGTCATTCGGTTTATCTTGATGTTACATTGAAATAACAGTTCGAAAAGCATTAAAAATCATCAAATCAAAAGCATGAAAAAATCAATTTTAAGCCTTATTTTATTTTTATTTATGATGACACCCTCGTTTTCCAGCGAACTTATAGATGTGGTCAACGCATTTCAGGCAGATAAAACCGCCCTGCAAAATTTTTATTCCAATAATGAATCGGAGGAATACTATGTGCGGTTTTCTAAATTTTATGCAGACTGGTCTAAAACAGTAAAAAATATTGATTTTAAAAATCTGTCTAAAGACGGAAAAGTAGATTATTTGTTATTGCAAAATTTGATTAATAAAGGAGACTATTTTTTACAAATCGAATACAAGGCATACAAAGAAGTAGCTTCAGTACTTGATTTTACAGGTGAGATTAATCTTTTTATAACGGAAAGACGAAGAGGAAAACGACCGGTTGCCAGTCAGCTTGCAAAAGCGTTTGATGTTGCGGGAGTTGTTATTGATAAAAAAACAGAACAGCTGAAAAGTAAACCTTTCAAAGACTGGTTTGCTGCCGATAAAGCTTCAAAAATAGTTTTGTCTTTTGAAAAATCATTAAAAGAGGCTTATGAATTCTATTACAGCTACGATCCTGATTTTACCTGGTGGATGGAAAAACCGTATAAACAGCTGTCGGAGAAACTTAAAACCTACGAAGAATTTTTAAAAACCAATTATGCCAAAACCAGTGTAAAAGATGACGGAAGCGGCATTATAGGAAAACCGATCGGAAGAGATGCCATAATCAAAAGTTTGTCTTATGAATATATTCCGTATTCTCCTGAAGAATTAATTACAGCTGCTCAGAAACAATTTGAGTGGTGTAAAAATGAAATGATCAAAGCTTCAACCGAATTGGGTTATGGAAAAGACTGGAAAAAAGCATTAGAACATGTAAAAGATACTTATGTTCCAGCCGGAGAACAGCCTCAGGCGATAACAGATTTATACAATAAGTCCGTAAAATTTATTGAAGACCGGGATTTGATAACTTTTCCGGAACTGACGAAAGAAACCTGGCAGATGATTATGATGACGCCGGAACGTCAAAAAATAAATCCGTTTTTTACCGGGGGCTGGGAAATCAGTATTTCGTATCCAACTGAAGACATGGATCAGAAAGATAAACTGATGAGCATGCGCGGGAACAATCCTAATTTTTCTTTTGCAACCGTTCAGCACGAATTATTGCCGGGACATAACCTGCAGTTTTTTATGAACAGCCGTTACAAATCGTATCGTCAGCCTTTTGATACTCCTTTCTGGATGGAAGGCTGGGCTTTGTACTGGGAAATTATTCTTTGGAACAAACAATTCCCGCAGACACCGGAACAAAAATTAGGAATGTTATTCTGGAGAATTCACCGCTGTGCGAGAATCATTTTTTCGTTAAAATATCATTTAGGAGAAATGACACCCCAGCAATGTATTGATTTATTAGTGAATGAAGTAGGGCACGAAAGAGCAAATGCACAAGCAGAAGTCAGACGTTCGTTTGCCAGCGGAGACGCACCATTATATCAGGTAGCTTATATGACAGGAGGATTGCAGTTTTTTGCGCTAAGAAATGAATTATTAGCAAAAGGATGGACAGAAAAACAATTTCATGACCGTGTTTTAAAAGAAAATATAATGCCGGTTGAAATGCTCAGGATTTTGTTAGAAGATTTACCCGTTTCTGAAGATTATAAAACGAACTGGAAGTTTTCGACCGATTTTAAATAATTGAAAAAGTAAAATATAGATCTTGAATAACCTTTTATTCGGTCTTAAAAATAACAAGTTATGAAAAAAATAAAAGTATTGGCTCTGATGGTTTGCTGCTTAATTGTTTCAAATAATCTAAAGGCGCAGGAATATTGGGATAAAATCAAAGCGAAAAAATCGACCTTAGAAATCGACAAAGGATTTATCAGCCTGACTACAAAATCGTTTGAATTAAAATTGGTAAAAGCATCACAAACTGTTGCGGCTTTGTCTCCAATTGCAGAGAAAACCTTCGACTTTACACCAGGTGACCGTTTGGCGATTCGTGATAAAGACGGATTATATCAATTAGGAGATATCAATCTTCGTATCAAAGCAGCAGACGGAACATGGAAAAGCTATTCGACGGCCGCTAAGCGAGCTGCGGTTACTGCTTTGAATGCTTCAGGAACCGTTTTGGCAGCTGCCGATCTTTCTAATACACTGCCACAGGATATTCCGGTAAGCATACAGCGTTTTTACGAAGAAAAGAACGGAAACCTGATTCTGCGTTTCGAAATAAAAAACAAATCTAATACCGCTGTAGAAATAGGAGCTTTGGGAATTCCGATGATTTTCAATAATATTCTGGAAGGAAAAACATTAGATGAAACGCATGTTCAAAATGTGTTTTTTGATCCCTATATAGGCAATGATGCCGGTTATCTGGAAGTAAAAAGATTAAGCGGCCACGGACCTGCATTATTATTGCTTCCGGAAGAAAATATGCCATTTGAAGCCTATCGTCCTTTATTGGATGATGAAACACCAAGAAGCATTGTTTTTGAAGGTTTCCACGAATGGATGCCGCTAAGTAAAGCGTATGCAGAGCAGGAATGGAAAACGGCAGAACAATGGAATACGCCAACATCTCTGACGCTTCAGGAGGGCGAATCGAAAAGTTTTGCTTTGAAATTTGTACTCGTAGATCAGATCAATAATATTCAGTCTGCTTTAATTCAAAATGAACATCCTTTAGCAGTTGGAGTTCCAGGATATGTATTGCCGCTGGATGTAAACGGACAGCTTTTTCTGAAATATAAAAAAGCAGTTAAATCTTTTATAATTGAGCCCGAAGGTGCTTTGACCGTAACCGAAAAATCAAAAAACAAGAACGGATATTTTCAATATGCAGTTCAGGGGAAAAAATGGGGGAGAGCCCGATTAACCGTAACCTACGAAGATGGATTAGTACAGACCATCAATTATAAAGTCATCAAATCAGAAGCCAATACAGTGGCTGATTTTGGTCATTTTTCTACAACAGCACAATGGTTTGATGAGAAAAATGATCCGTTTCACCGAAACCCTTCTGTAATCTCATACGATTATGAAACCAAAAAACAGGTACGTCAGGACAGCCGTGTCTGGATAGCAGGGCTTAGTGATGAAGGTGGTGCAGGAGGATGGCTTGGTGCGATTATGAAACAATTAATCGAGCCTAAAAAAGAGGAAATAGAAAAACTGGAGCAGTTTGTAGACAAAACACTTTGGGGCGGTATTCAGTACAACTCAGCAGATACATTAAAATACGGTGTTAAAAAAAGTGTTTTTTATTACGAGCCAAAATTAATGCCGGAAGGAACATACAGTAAAGATGTAAATTATAAAACCTGGGCTGCATGGGACAAAAAAGGTTCTGATGATCCCGGAAGATCGTATAATTATCCACATGTAGCAGCTGCGCACTGGACAATGTACCGCCTTGCACGATATCACGAAGGTTTGGTTACCAATCACAGCTGGGACTGGTACTTAAAAAATGCCTATGAAACCAGTATCGCCATGACCAGACTGGCACCGTATTATGCGCAGTTTGGACAAATGGAAGGAACCGTTTTTTTATTGATTTTAAAAGATTTAAAAACTGAAGGCTATACCGAAATGGCAAATAATCTGGAAACAAAAATGAAGGTAAGAGCCGATCACTGGAGAAGCTTAAATTATCCTTTTGGAAGTGAAATGCCTTGGGATTCAACAGGGCAGGAAGAAGTGTATATGTGGTCGGATTATTTTGGGTATAATGATAAAGCCAAAGTTACCCTTGATGCTATTTTAGCCTATATGCCTTCGATGCCACACTGGGCGTATAATGGGAATGCCCGCAGATACTGGGATTTCTTATACGGAGGGAAATTATCAAGAGTAGAACGCCAGATTCATCATTATGGTTCGGCTCTGAATGCGATTCCGGTACTTGAAGAATACAAAAAGACTCCGGATAATTTTCATCTGCTAAAAGTAGGATACGGCGGATTATTGGGTGGTATTTCAAATATTACCGAAGATGGTTTTGGGCCGGCTGCTTTTCATTCGTATCCTGAAACGCTTAAAATTGATTATTTATCAGGTGATTACGGTTCCGGTTTCTTTGGTTATGCGGTCAATACGGCAACATTTATTACCAATGAAAAAGATTTTGGCTGGCTGGCTTTTGGAGGTAATGTAACAGAAAAAGGAGATGAAGTTGAGGTAGAAATTACTACAGCGGCTAAATCGAAAGTATTTATTGCACCAAAAAAAATAGGATTGACTCTGGATGCGGGAACATTTAAAAAAGTAAGTTATAATACCAAAACCGGTGCTGTAACAATTACTTTAGATCCTAAAACAACTTACACGCCAAATGCTTATTTAAGAGTAGATCAGGATGTGAAATTGTCTTATAAAAAAGAAAGAGGTGCGTATAAAATTGCTTTAAAAAACAAACCGGTTCAAATTATTTTTTAAAATATAAGAATGAAATTCAGATCAAGCTTTTCAAAGAAACTACTGCTTACCCTGTTTGGAATAGTAACAGGTTTAAATGCTATTGCCCAAAATTTCGAAAAATATTTTCCCAAGAAAGACCTGACTACAGTGGGTGTGTATTATTATCCTGAACACTGGGATGAGAGTCAATGGGACCGAGACCTTAAAAACATTGCCGAAATGGGTTTTGAATTTACTCACTTTGGAGAATTTGCCTGGGCACAGCTCGAACCTCAGGAAGGTGTTTACGATTTTAAATGGCTTGATAAAGCAGTGGGAATTGCTGCAAAATACAAACTGAAAATTGTGATGTGTACTTCGACGGCAACACCTCCTGTGTGGCTGGTGCGCAAACATCCGGATGTGCTTGCTACGTATGAGGACGGAACCAAAACTGATCACGGTTCCAGACAGCATGCAACATTTTCAAGTAATTATTACCGAAGCTATTCCTTAAAGATGATTGAACAGCTGGCAAAAAGATACGGTAATAATAAAAACATTATAGGCTGGCAGGTAGACAATGAACCGGCACGTTTTCTGGATTATGGAGCAGATGCACAACAGCGCTACCGCAACTGGCTAAAGGAAAAATATAAAAACATTAATGCCCTGAATGATGCCTGGGGAAATAAATTCTGGAGCGGTATTTACAGCAGTTTCGATGAGATAAATATTCCGCTGCACAAGGAGTGGGGTATGAACCTGCATTCACAACTGGATCATTACCGATTTGCGGATGAAGAAACCGCAACTTTTTTAGACTCACAGGCAGTGACCATTCGAAAATATGTTAGCAAAGACCAATGGATCACTTCAAATTACAGGTCCAATTATAATGAAGGTTTTGTTGGAATGAGCAAGGAACTCGATTTTGACTGTTACACTCGTTATCTGGTTTACGGTTCAAGTCTGGGAGTCGGGAAAAATGGGTATCGCTTAGGAGACTACACGGCTATCGGAATGTCCAATGATTTTTTTCGCCCCTTGAAGGGTATGTATGGTTGTATGGAACTCCAGCCGGGACAAGTAAACTGGGGAAGCATCAATCCGCAGCCTTTGCCGGGCAGTGTGCGAATGTGGCTGTGGCATGTTTTTGCAGGAGGAAGTAAGTTTGCCTGTACCTATCGTTATCGTGCACCTTTGTATGGTTATGAGCAGTTTCATTACGGAATTGTTGGTACAGATGGAGTAACGCCAACACCAGGAGGACAGGAATTTAAACAGTTTATAAAGGAAATAGATACGCTTCGCAAAAAGTACGATGCCAAAACAAAATTACCGGATGATTACTTAAAGCGCAAAACCGGAATTCTATTCAATGCCGATAATGTGATGGGAATTGAACTGAATAAACAGACCAAAGAATGGAATACAATAGGGCACTTTTTAAAATATTACAAAGCCGCAAAATCTATTGGAGCGCCTGTTGATTTTGTGAGGGACACCACTAACTTTTCAAAATACCCATTTTTAATAGTGCCGGCGTATCAGATGATTGATCAGAAAATGATTGACAAACTGACTTTGTACGCAAAGAACGGAGGAAATTTAATCATGAGCTGCCGATCCGGAATTCAAAATCGTCTGGGACATCTTTGGGAATCTAAATTTTATGAGCCAATGTGGAGTCTGATAGGTTCCCAAATAGAATCATATGATTTGCCGATGCCTCAGTCACCCGGCACCATAAAATTTGAAAATAAGGAATTTAGCTGGACAAGCTGGGGAGATTTAATAAAACCTAACACCGGCACAGAAACGTGGGGAACCTACGAAGGTGATTTTTATGCAGGAACAGCAGCGATTATTTCGCATAAATCAGGAAAAGGAACTGTGACGTATGTTGGTGTAGATTCGAAAAATGGTGAACTTGAAAAACAGGTAATCCGAAAATTATATCAGAAACAAAATCTATCAATCGAAGATTATCCTGAAGGAATTATGGTCGATTATCGTGATGGGTTCGGGATAGCGGTTAATTATTCTGATAAGGCCTATGACCTTAATTTATCAAAAAACGCAAAAATTATCTTTGGAACAAAATCAATAAAAACGGCTGATGTCCTTGTCTGGAAATATTAATTTATAAAAGGCAATCACCTGATTAATTTATACAATCTCATGTTGAAAAAGAAACTTTTTTATGGTCTGATCCTTTTGGCTTTTTATGGAAAAATACCAGGCCAGAAAATGATGGATATAAATGCTCCCGGAGCAGGAAATCCGATTTTACCAGGCTGGTTTGCCGATCCGACAATTAAAAAGTTTGGCGACATTTATTACATCTATGCCACAACGGATAATGAAATGCTGGCATCTGGTGTACCTACGGTTTGGTACAGCAAAGACTTTAAAAACTGGTACAATTATGTTATGGAAATCCCTTCTTTTTCAGCAAAATCCATTACCAATTTTTGGGCTCCTGATATTCTTCAGGGAAAAGACGGAAAATATTATCTGTATTTTGGAAACTGCGAAATAGGCTGTAACATTTATGGTTATGTTTCAAATTCTCCCGTTGGGCCCTGGGAAAAATTAAGTCAGGATGATGTACCTGTTATTTCAAATGGATATCCTCGTGAAGGTTTTCCGTCGCTTGATGCGCAGTTTTTTCAGGATTCAGATGGCAAGATTTATGGATATTGGGGAACCTGGGTGCATTATAACGGAGGGTATGCTGTTGGTGAATTAGATAAAAGCACCATGAGTAGTATGGTTAATTCTGTAAACATACCCTTAGCGCAGACACCGGCTCCTTTTGAAGCGGCTTATATGATGAAAAAAGGCACTAAATATGTCCTGATGTATTCCGGAGCTTCCTGTCATGATGAAACCTATAATGTTCGTTATTCATATTCAGATTCTCCATACGGACCTTTCACTCCGGGAAAAAACAATCCGATTCTGAGCACCAATGAAGACAAGACTGTACATGGTCCGGGGCATCATTCGGTTTTAGAAGAAAATGGCGAGTATTGCATTGTATACCATAAACACGATTATCCAATGACACGCGGCGGACTAGCCAGACAGATTTGTGTGGACCGAATGGTTTTTGAAAATGATTCCACCATCAAAAAAGTAGTACCGTCAAACAAAGAAATAAAAGAATTGATAAAGTCAGAAGTTCCGGAAAATATTGCGCTTGGAGCAAAAACTACAGCATCGTCTTATTATCATTTAAAATCAACTGAAGACGACTATAAATACAAACCTTCATTTGCCACAGATGATAATAATGCCACTATGTGGAAAGCTGCCGATAATATAACTCCTCAGCATCTTATTGTTGATTTTGGAGCTGAAAAAAAGATAAAAAGGGTAATGACCCAATTTGAATTTGCCAGTTATTATTACCAATACAAACTTGAATATTCTCTGAACGGAAAAAATTGGTTTATGTATGCTGATAAATCGAACAATCGTGTCGCAGGAAGCCCAATGATTGACGATTATGATGTAACGGCAAGATATATAAAGCTAACTATTTCGGGCACAGAAAAAACGGGACTTTACCCTGCAGTCTGGAATATAAAAGTATATGATTCCCTGTTTGATATTCCATTGCCTTTACATAATAAAAAATCGGCTAAAGATCCGGCTGTTAAAAGTACTAAGAAACTGCTGGTTGAACTCGATGCTTCTAAAATACCAGAGAATAAAGCATTAAATACAATTGCAAATAAAGGATATATTGGAGGGAATTTCACAAAAAATGGTGAAGTCAGCCTGACAAAACAGGACGGAATAAAAGCATTCAATTTTATAAACGGATCATTAATTCTGGATAAACCCGTACCGAAAAGTTTAGCATGGAATGGTTCTTACACAGTGGCAGTCTGGGTTAAAAATCCGCAGATCGCAAACGAAAAAGAAATTATGGTTTCCTGGTGTGACAGGAGCAAATTTGGTCTGGCAAATTCATACAATGCGCTGGCGTACAATAGTGGAAATTATGGAGCAGGAGTTCATTTAGACGGTCATTTTGATATGAAGTATACCAAAGTTCCCGAAGCCGATAAATGGCATCATATCGTTTTGACTTTTGACGGAGTGGTCGAAAAAATATATGTAGACGGCATTTTGGATAATTCGCAAAGCATGCTGTTATCATCGGCTGTTGATAAGGCAAAAATCATAATAGGAGCTTCAGATATTGGTGAGAATTTCTCAGGTTTTATTGCTTCTGCCCGTTTGTACGATTATGCGCTTACGCAGGAAGACTTACTCAAAGTGATGGAAAAGACACGACCTGTAAAAGATTAATAAGTGAGAGAAATCATAATGCTTAAATTAGCACTTACAACTTTAACACACTAAAAAATGACAATAGGAATTAGCGGTTCAACTGCAGCCATTGAATTAGAAAAAATAGAAAACAGAACTCAAAATGTACAGCCTATTCAGCTAAATGAATATCAGGAGCGCATGCAAAAGGCAGTACGTTTGATGAAAGAACATTCGGTAAAAGTTCTGTATCTAAATGCCGGAACTAATTTGTATTATTTTACGGGAACACGCTGGAATCCATCAGAAAGAATGGTGGGTGCATTATTGTTTGAAGATGGTACGCTGGAATATATCGTTCCGAAATTTGAAGAAGGAACTTTTAAAAAATACATGAAAGTAGAGTCGCCTATAAACTGCTGGGAAGAGCATGAATCGCCGTATGTTTTGGTCGGAAAATTATTGAAAGCAAAAAATGCCAATGAAGGTTTTGTAGCGATTGATGAATCTTCGCCTTATTTTTTGGTTGATGGAATTTCGAAAGCGAATTCTTCATTTGGTTTTGTAACCTCACAAAACATTACTTCGGCTTGCAGAATGCAAAAGTCTAAAAATGAAATTGCCATTATTCAGCAGGCAAAAGACATTACGATGGAGGTTCAAAGAGCCGCTGCCCGAATACTCAGACCAGGAATTACAGTCAGTGAAGTGACAGATTTTATCAATAAAGCACATATAAAAGCGGGAATAGCGTCGGGTTCTTATTTCTGTATTGTCTTGTTTGCCGATGATACGCAATATCCACACGGCGTTTCAGTTCCGCAGACTTTAAAAGAAAATGAAGCTGTAATTATTGATACAGGCTGCAGATTAGAAGAATATCTTTCTGATATTACAAGATCGTATGTTTACGGAACGCCTTCCGATGAATACAAAACGATTTGGAATCTGGAAAAAAAGGCACAGCAAACTGCTTTTGAAGCGGCACAAATTGGCGCAACCTGCGGATCAGTCGATGATGCTGCCCGTAAAACTTTAGCGGAAGCGGGATTAAGTGCAGACTATAATTTACCGGGATTGCCACACCGAGTTGGGCATGGCACAGGATTAGACATTCATGAATACCCGTATTTAGTCCGCGGAAGCGAAATAAAATTACAGCAAGGAATGGTTGTCAGTAACGAACCGATGATTTGTGTCCCGGGAAAATTCGGAATTAGACATGAAGACCATTTTTATATGACGGAAGACGGACCGAAATGGTTTACAACTCCGATGGAAAGTGTTGAAAATCCGTTTGGATATTAATTGTTAGTATTAAAAAAATAAAAATGAATCGATTATTTCTACTTCTTTTATTGTTAGTTTCTTCTTTTTCTCAGGCACAGGATAATGCTTTGATTTGTATGGAAACTAAAAATTCGGCTTTGGTTTTGAAGGTTGGAAAAAACAAAAAATTGTATCAAACCTATTTTGGTACAAAGCTGAATAATAATTCGGAGTATGAATTCATTTCGAAAGAAAACACAAAAAAGTTTGTTATAAATGATGGAAATCCTTTAATCGATTTGCGGCATTCAGTATATCCGACTTTTGGAACCGATAATTTATTTGAACCTGCAATTCGGATGACGCATAATGACGGAAATCCTTCTTTAGAATTAGAATATCAAAGTCATACGATTCAAAAAGTAGATGGAAATACTTCAGAAATGACCATTAAATTAAAAGATCCAAAGTATCCGGTTTTTGTGAATCTTCATTATAAAATATTTTTCAATGAAAATGTAATCGAATCGTGGACGGAAATTCAACATCAGGAAAAAAAATCGGTTACATTGTATAATTATGCTTCGTCAGCTTTGCATTTAGATGCCGAAAAATATTGGCTGACCCAGTTTTACAGCGATGTGGTTGAAGAGATGCGAATGGAAGAAAGCCAGCTTACGAGAGGCGGTAAAGTAATCGATTCAAAATTAAGTGTCAGGACTAATATGTTTGCTGCACCCAATTTTTTTCTTTCTTTAAACTCAAAATCAGAAGAAAATATAGGAGAAGTTATTGCCGGTTCCATTGTCTGGTCGGGAAATTTTAAATTCACATTTGATATTGACAACAATAACGAATTGAGAATTATTTCAGGAATCAATGAGTTTGCTTCGGAATACAATTTAGAACCCGGAACTGTGTTTAAGACGCCTTCTTTTATTTATACTTTTTCAAATCAGGGAAAAGGACAAGCGAGCAGAAACCTGCATAACTGGGCCAGAAAGTATGGACTTAAAGATGGAGAAAAATCCCGTTTGACTTTACTGAACAATTGGGAAACTACTTTTTTTGATTTCGATCAGGCAAAACTGAGCAATATGTTTGAAGACGCCAAAACGTTGGGCGTCGATATGTTTTTGCTTGATGACGGCTGGTTTGGCAATAAATATCCAAGAAGTGGTTCTGCTTCGGGCTTGGGAGACTGGCAGGCAACCAAAACAAAACTTCCTGACGGTATTGGTTTTTTAATGCAGAAAGCCAAAGAAACCAATGTGAAATTCGGTATCTGGATTGAACCGGAAATGGTCAACGAAAAAAGTGAGCTTTACGAAAAACATCCGGACTGGGTATTAACACTGCCTAACAGAGAAAAAAGCCTTTACAGAACACAGCTGGTTCTGGATTTGTGTAATCCAAAAGTACAGGATTTTGTATTTAAGGTTGTTGATGATATCATGCAGACCGAATCTGGGGTGGCATTCTTCAAATGGGATTGTAACCGAATGATGACCAGTGCTTATTCTAATTTTTTGAAGAATCAGCAATCGCATTTGTTTGTTGAATACACAAAAGGGCTATATAAAGTTTTAGACCGTATAAAAAGCAAATACCCAAATCTACCGATGATGCTTTGTGCAGGCGGTGGCGGGAGGACTGATTACGGCATGTTGAATTATTTTACAGAATTTTGGGCCAGCGACAATACAGATCCTTTTGATCGTATTTTTATTCAATGGGGATATTCTAATTTTTATCCTGCGCTCGCAGTTTGTAATCATGTAACTTCGATGGGAAATCAATCTATAAAATTCAGGACCGATGTGGCGATGATGGGCAAATTGGGTTTTGATATTCAAGTAGGAGGTTTAAAGGAAGATGAGTTGAAATATGCTCAGGAAGCAGTAGCTAATTACAAAAGACTGAGTCCCGTAATCTGGAATGGCGATTTGTATCGTCTGGTTTCGCCTTATGAAGACAGCAGGGCTGTATTGATGTACATTAATCAGGATAAAACCAAGTCGGTTGTTTTCTGTTATACACTGCATCCTTTAACAGATCCTAATTACAGTCTTGTCAGATTAGAAGGACTTGATCCTTTAAAAAAATATAAAGTCAATGAAATTAATCTTATGCCTGAAGCTAAAAATACTTTTGAAGCATCAGGGAATATTTTTTCAGGTGATTTTCTAATGAAAGTTGGGTTGAAAGTTTCTTCTTTTAAGCAAGAAAGCAGTGTTGTATTAGAAATTACAGCTGTTGATATGAAGGGTTGAATTTTAGTATAACATTGAAATTTTAGTTTGACTAATCTTAATGAATTGTTACATATTTTTTTGTGTTTATTTTTTTTAGGTAAAATAGTATTAATATTTGATAATATTGTCTTATAAAGACTATGTTTTTGTAGCTATTTTTATGAAATAATACTTAACCTAATAATTAAATGCCCTATGAAAAAACTTTTATTCGTGATTGCTTTTCTATCCAGTTATTTTGCAATTGCACAGAAAACACTTTTTACTCCTGCAGAATGGAGTGATCCCAACAATGAATTTTACAATAAAGTATCCAGTAGCAGGAAATACGAGTCGACAAACTTTGTAGTGTACTGGGGAGACAAGGTTGGGACTAATCCATCAACTTATTCAGATCCGTCGCTTAGATTTACCCCAAAATCAGTTGCAGATACGCTTGAGACTAGTTTTAAACGCTATATAACCGATTTACATTTTGTAAATAATGCTCCAACAACAAATTTTGGAAAGTACAAAATCATTATCATGATGATGAACACATGGAATTCTACAGATCCACGTTTACAGGCTTTTGCACAAGCCAGTTCATTTAGCAATACGATTGGGGCGATGTTTGTACATCCCGAGGCGACAAGAGATGGAGGAGCATTATCTCACGAGTTTGCGCATACCCTGCAAATGATGATGCGTATTCAGGAAAATCCGGGAAATGGAACTGCATTTGCAGGATATGACTGGGGCGGCCCTTTCTTTGAAGGCCATGCTAATTTCATGCGTGCCCAGGCCTATCCTCAATGGGCTGAAATTGACGGTACCTTGACCCGCTGGATACAAACCAAGCACTTTATGTGGTCTTCTAACAGGCATCATTACACTAATTTTCATTTAATGTATTATGTTCAGGAAAAAGAAGGATTTGATTTTACCAGGAGAATGTGGGCAGAATCAATTAATCAGGAACATCCGCTTGAGACCATTAAGAGGTTAAAAGGATTTACACAAGACCAGCTCGATGATTATCTGTGGGGATATGCCCAAAGGCAGCCGGCTTTTGATTATCCAATTCAATGGAATTCCCAAATTAATACAACGAGTAATTTTGGAAAAACAATCAGAAACGTTTATAATAGTATAAAAACATATATGCCGCGCTACACAAGCAGGCAATATACATTGCTTACAAAAGTGACAGGGACAACTGATCAATATTATACTAACAATGACTGGGCTCCACAGGATTACGGGATGAACGTAATTCCACTATATCCAACTTGCACAGGCACTCAAAAAAAAGTTACTATTAAATTTAAAGGGCATACAGAAGTAAATCCAACTCAGGCTGGATGGAGATATGGATTTGTCACTACAAAAACAGATGGCACAGTTTCCAGATACAGTCCTATGTATAAAACTGATGGTGAAGCATCTTTTACTCTTAATACAGCTACGGAAGCAAATATTTTCCTTGTAGTATTTTCGGCACCAAAAGTTCACGTTAATTATAATATGGATGTAGGTTATCCAAAACAAAGAAGATATCCTTACGAACTAAAAATTGCAAATGCAACTCCTGAAGGATTTCAGCCTGCAGCTAATTTTAGAAATTTTATTAAGACAAACGGGCATTTACATACTAACGGTGGTGGCTGGGTATCAAATAATGCAAATGTTGCCTCAACAGTATATGTTGGTCCTTATGCAATTGTCAGAGCCGGCACTATTTCAGGAAATGCACGTATAGAGGATTTCGCAATGGTAGATGGAGGTACTATAAACGGGAATGCCATTGTAAGAGGTAATGCATGTATTTATAATGCAAATTTATCCAATAGTGCCATTGTTGAGGGGAATGCCTGGATGGAAGGAGGTTCTGTTTCAAATACTGCCAATATCAAAGGAAATGCCATGCTCTTTGCTGGAAATTTTGGAGGTTCAGTTGTTGTTGGAGGTGACGCAGAAATAGGAAGCTGCTCTACTGCCGGTGTCTATCTTCAATTTCCGTATTGGAGAAACGGCAGAACTGAATGCGATGGTAAAGGAGCAACTGATACGTCTAATATTGACATTAATAGTAATTTTACAAACTTTTCAGCTTCGCAAATGGCTTTTAGCACAACTCCTAACTGCAGCACTTCACTAACGGCTAAACAGGCAATAACAGAGACTGAGGTAAGCCTGAGTATATATCCAAATCCGGCTCATGAAAAGCTAACGGTTTCATTTATACAAACTGAAAAACAAAAAGTAGCTATTTTATTATTCGATATAAATGGTCGCAAGATAGATGTTATAACAGACAAATATTATGAAGCTGGTCAGATTAACATCACATACAATTGTAGTCATTTGACTCAGGGTGTTTATCTGATTCGCATTCAGAATGGAGATACTCTTGAAAGTAAAACATTTATTAAGGAATAAATCTAAAGATTTAAGATTTTCGAGTATCATCAAAATTAAAGGAACATCTGTTTTTTACTTTTTTACTATTAAACAAAATACAATATTCAAAATGAGTCGGCTAATATTTTTAAATCTTCCAATAAAAGGTTTGAATTTTGTCTTTCGACGTTAACATCAAAAGCCACTCACAGGAGTGGCTTTTTTTTTGTTTTTATCTATTTGATTCCCCTCACACTATTGTTTTTTTCTGAAATTCTTAAAGCATTAGTAAAAAAGGTTAAGTTGATTACTGACCGTTTCTTTTTAGATAAAGTGCTGCAGATTCGCTCATCGTTATTAACGATGCTCCAAGAATGACAATATCCTTAAGAACAAGTCTTCCTCTTCCCGATAAGAAGGGAAACCAAATTGATGATCTGTCAGATGAGGAACCCAGCTTTCGGGCGTGGTAATTAAAAATGAAAGAGTTCCTATGGTGAGTATGAAAACTAATATACTGCCAACCATACTTGCCAGTGGTGACAGATTATGAATTCCAACCAGAAATGCAATGCCTATCAATAAAATACCCAGGCCATTTGAAAAACTATAGGTGTTGTTGTTTACATGCCACTGGTGGTTTTCAGCAATTAGTTCACCTTCTTTATTTGTATAATTTTTATAGTCAGAAGGGTTTTCGTAGAAAAAAGACATAAAAGGACTGTTTGCCACAAAGGGTACAATGCCATCCGCTTCATATTTGAAAAATTTGAGTCCTCCAATCCATAGAAAAACAATCACGATACCTGCGCGGACCACCTTTTTACCTACTTTGTCCAGATTTGCTATTATGCTTAGAATACTACTTTTCATTGTTTGTTTTTTATAGTTACAATGCAAAGCTAGTTCAGCAAATTGAGGTAAAGGATGGACAAAAAATGTTATTCCTTAGACAAATCTGCTACGATAGATATGCCGGTGGTTTTTCGAAACATCTGGGGCGACATTTTTGTCATTTTTTTAAATACACGGCTGAAGTAATATTCGTCCTGGAATTTTAAAGCAAATGCAATTTCTTTAATGCTGAGTCTCGTAAGGTGAAGATGTTTTTTTGCTTCAAGAATTAAACGTTCCTGAATCAGCTGTGTTGGTGTTTTGCCAAAGCGATTATTACACTGTTTGGTCAGACTGTTAGGGGTAATGGATAACAGCGATGCATAATCACCGGGTTTATGCAGGGTCAGGAAATTTTCTTCCAGTAATATTCTAAAATGATCCATTTTTTCGTCCTTTTTCAATTGCAGTCTTTCTGAACTGTTCAATTTGATACTGCTTGACTTGGCGAGAAAAAGCTGTAAAAGCGCCCGAAGTACAATTTCTGAAGGCTCTTTCTGCAGTAATTCTTCAGCAATATTGGCTGTAACCTGTGTATAAAAAGAATGCTGGTCATCCGTTAGTTTTACAGAAGGTTCCAGATAAATATTATTAAACAACAATCCGTTGCAGGCTACCTCATTTCTGTGAAATTCAATACAGTAAAAGTCTCCGTGGAATTGTAAAGTTGCTGAGCTTATTTTTTTAGTTTCTCTGATATAAATGCACTGCTGAGGTGTAGAGAAAAGTACCACAGGAGCTTTAAATGCAAAAGAAGCAAAGTCTGCATGATAAATTCCTTCACCTTCACTAATGAATATAACAGTATATACACTGAATTGAACAGGACTGTCCAGTAACTGATTTTTTTCAGATTCCAGGCCAAGTAAAAGTGTTCCGTTATCAGAATATATCCTGTTCATTTTTTCTAATTGTGAAATGCTGACAAATATAATTATATAATGATGAAACTCAATCTAAAATAAAAATATGGAGGTATCATGTGTAAAAAATGATTCCAATGCTCCTTTAAAAATGTTGTTGGTCGAAATAGTATAAGCCGGAATATTAATTTATCTTAAATTTAAATTTTTAATAGTCTTACTGATAAAATATTAATTCGAGGTCTAATGAAAAATATTTTTTTATTACTGAGTTATTTTCTAATAACAATACCAATTTGTTCTCAGGAATTAGTGAAATCTCCTCAGCCATTTGGCCCATTGCCAACACAAAAACAAATGGATTGGCATGAAATGGAATTTTATGCTTTTGTGCACTTTTCATTAAATACATTTACAAATAAGGAGTGGGGTTACGGAGATGAGTCTCCTCAACTCTTTAATCCGACTAATCTTGATGCTCGTCAATGGGCCCGAATTGCTAAGGAAGCCGGTATGAAAGGTATTATATTAGTAGCTAAACATCATGACGGTTTTTGCTTATGGCCATCAGCTTATACAGAACGTTCTGTAAAAAATTCTCCTTGGAAAAATGGCAAAGGTGACGTAGTAAAAGAATTGGCCACAGCCTGTAAAGACTACGGTTTAAAATTAGGGCTATATCTTTCCCCATGGGATAGAAATCATGCTCAATACGGAAAATCGGAATACATCACCTATTTCAGAAATCAGCTGAAAGAGTTGCTTACGAATTATGGAGATGTTTTCGAAATGTGGTTTGATGGTGCCAATGGTGGTGATGGCTATTACGGCGGAGCCAATGAAACAAGAAAAATCAATACGCTGGAATACTACAATTGGGATGAAACCTATAAATTAATCTACAAAACTGCACCTAAAACTTTGGTTTGGGGAGTCGGTCCTTCTGAAGCGAGATGGATTGGAAACGAAGAAGGACGTGCCGGAAAAACCAATTGGTCACTTTTACGTCAGAAAGATGAATTAGCAGGCAAAGTTCATTACACCGAATTTATGTCGGGGCATGAAGACGGTGAAAAATGGGTTCCGGGCGAAGCCGATGTTTCTATAAGACCAGGTTGGTTTTATCATAAAGTTGAAGATGATAAAGTACGCCCACTCGATGAAATGGTGGATATTTATTATGAATCAATTGGGCGTAATGCGAATTTATTGTTGAATCTTCCGGTTGACAGAAGAGGTTTGGTGCATGAAAATGATGAAGCACGATTGAAAGAATTGGTTGCAACCATAAAAACCGATTTTAAAACCGAATTATTAGCCGGGACAAAAGTTTCTGCTAATAATGTAAGAGGAAAGAGCGCTTTATTTACAGCAAAAAATGTAACAGACGGAGATAAAAATACCTACTGGGCAACAGACGATAATGTAAAAACAGCTTCAATTGTATTTGATTTTGTAAAGCCTGTAGCAATTAATCGGATTCTGCTTCAGGAATATATAAAATTAGGGCAGCGTATTAAGGCTTTTACTGTTGAAGCTAAGATTGACGGACAATGGAAAACTATTGCCAATGAAACCACTATCGGCTATAAAAGAATTTTAAGGATTGACAGAATTACAGCTTCGGCAATTAAAATAAATATTACCGACTCAAAAGCAGGTATTGTAATTTCGAATATTGAGGCTTACAATGCACCAACTTTTGTGAGGGCTCCGGAAATTCAGCGTGATAAAACCGGAAATGTTACTATGAAATCTGAAGAAGGAAACAGCATTTATTATACTATTGATGGTTCTAAGCCGTCTCTCAAAAGCACATTATACAAAGGTGTTTTTAAATATAATAAGGCCGTTCAGATAAAAGCAATCGCGATCAGTAAAAATGAAAATATCAGCAGCGGTGTCACAACAGTAAAATATGGAATATCTAAAGAAAAATGGAAAGTTGTTACCGCTTCCAGTGGTGATATGAATTTGGTAAATAAAATTATAGACGGAAATCAGGATACAGACTGGAATTTTAGAAGCGACATCAATAACCTCACACAAGAAGTAGTAATTGATATGGGAGCTATTCTGAAAATTAATGGTTTTACTTATGTTCCACAACAAGTGGGTAACAATCTTAATTTAATATCCAAATATGAATTTTACACAAGTTTAGATAATATAAAATGGACCATACAATCTCAGGGAGAATTTTCAAACATTAAAAACAATCCTGTAGAACAGGTAAAAACATTTCCTGAAACTAAAGCAAGATACCTGCGTTTTGTTGCTAAATCCACGGAAGAAAATGGTCAGACATTTTCTATCGGTGAAATCAATGTAATCGAAAAGTAAATATATAAGGGACTTAAGTTGTGCTGTGTTTTTTAAAGTTTAAGATTATGTCTTTTGCCGAAGTTCAGAGGTTATTAGTCGAATTTTTAATTTTACAGCTATACTAATCCTTAATTTTATACTATATAATTAAAGGAACAGGTAAATGATTAAAGAAGATATAAATTTTAAAGAAGCCGGAAAATTTGAAGAAACACGTTTTGAGAAGATTCATAACGTAATTTTTGAATCATCTCAGGAAGCTTCTGTATTAGTTGCACAGGAAATCGCAAACATAATTCAGAGGAAAGAAGAATTAAATGAACCTTGCGTTTTAGGATTGGCAACAGGATCTTCACCTGTAAAAGTTTATGAAGAACTTGTAAGACTGCATAAAGAAGAGGGGTTAAGTTTTGCCAATGTGGTAACTTTCAATCTGGATGAATATTATCCAATGGATAAAGATAATATTCAGAGTTACTGGTATTTTATGCATGAGCATCTTTTTGATCATGTTGATATTCAGCCGGAAAATATTAATATTCCCGACGGAAATATCAGTAATGAAGATTTACATCAATATTGTATTGATTATGAAATGAAAATTAAATCATACGGTGGTTTGGATTTTCAGCTTTTAGGAATTGGAAGAACAGGTCATATCGGGTTTAATGAGCCGGGATCTCACGTTAATTCCGGAACAAGAAGCATTACACTGGATCATTTAACACGCATTGATGCAGCATCTTCATTTTTAGGAATTGATAATGTACCCCGTAAAGCCATTACAATGGGAATTGGGACTGTAAAAACTGCTAAAAGAATTGTACTTCTCGGATGGGGAATCAGTAAGGCGGAAATCATCAAAAAAACGATAGAAGGTGAAATTTCCCCAAGAGTACCAGCAACCTATTTACAACAGCACAGTAACACAACATTTGTTTTAGATACCGAGGCTTCATCAGAGTTGACCAGGGTAAAAACACCGTGGCTGGTAAAATCTGTGGTTTGGGACGAAGAGTTAAAACTGAAAGCTGTAGCCTGGTTAAGTGAATTGACTAAAAAGCCTTTCCTTAAACTGACCGATAAGGATTATAATGATAACGGAATGTCAAGCGTGCTGAGCGAGGAAGGAACTGCTTATAATTTAAACATTAAGATGTTTAATAAAATGCAGCAGACTATTACGGGCTGGCCCGGAGGAAAACCCAATGCAGATGATACATACAGACCGGAACGGGCAACTCCGGAAAGAAAAAGAATTATCATTTTTAGCCCACATCCTGATGATGACGTTATTTCAATGGGAGGAACTTTCGACAGATTGGTTGAGCAGGGACATGATGTTCATATTGCCTACCAGACATCCGGAAATATTGCTGTTTCAAATGAAGAAGCTTTAAAATTTGCCGAAATCTCGATGGCATTGAATAAAAACTCTACGGAATCTGAAAACATAATCAACTTTTTAAAGAATAAAAAAGCGAATGATATTGATTCATTAGAAGTTAGAAAATTAAAAGGTCTAATTAGAAGAAGTGAGTCTCTGGCAGCTACCAGATATCTGGGTTTGCAGGATTCAAATGTAAACTTCCTGGATTTGCCTTTTTATGAAACAGGTACAGTGAAGAAAAATAACCTCGGTGAAGCCGATATACAAATTATGTGCGACATTATCGAAAGAATAAAACCACATCAGATTTATGCTGCAGGAGATTTAGCAGACCCGCATGGTACCCATAAAGTTTGTTTAGACAGTTTGTTTGAGGCTTTAAAAAGATTAAAACATAAAAGTTTTATGGATGATTGCTGGGTTTGGCTCTACAGAGGAGCCTGGCATGAATGGGAGTCGTACCAAATTGAAATGGCGGTTCCAATGAGCCCTGATCAGGTACTGAAAAAACGTCATGCTATCTTCTATCACCAGTCTCAAAAAGACGGAGTGATGTTTCAGGGAGATGACAGCAGGGAATTCTGGGTGAGAGTTGAAGACAGAAACAGAATGACAGCAGAAAAATATCATGCTCTGGGACTTGCAGATTATTCAGCAATCGAAGCTTTTAAGCGATATCATTTCTAGATTGTAAAATCTTTTTAAAATATAATAAACTATTTCATTGTGGTTTATTTTGGTTAGTTACCAATGTGAAAATGCAGCTCCGGTTAAAGCTGCATTTTTTTTGTTTTTTCATTTCGAAGAGTTAGAAATCAGACAAGAAACAACCGATTAAAATCCTTAATTTTTGTCTAACTGTTTTCTAATAACTCTTGCCTCAGGGGTAACCTTACATTAAAAAGAAACCTTTTTCAAAGTTAAGAACCTGAAAAAGGTTTGATATAATAAATTTTAAAACAAACTTTAAATAGAAGAATTCAATATTCTTTGTTTTACATGATCAATATAAGATCTTCCAATTACGTATCTAAGACCTTCAATTTCAATACTGTTTCCTTCAACAGCATCGATCTTATCAATAGCGATAGTGTATGATCTGTGTATTCTTAAAAAATTCCTTTCGGGTAATAAATCAGTGAAATCGGATAATGTACTGTGAATTATGTATTTACCAGTTAGAGTGTTTATTTTTAGATAATCTTTCAGACTTTCAATCACTAAAATTTCATTAAAAAATATTTTCTTCATTCTCTTCTTGTCGATCTTGACAAAAATAAAAGGGCTTTCAGGATTGTTTTCCTGCTGAACATTGCTGCTGGTGTTAAGTCTTTTGCTAATCTTGTTTAAGGTTTTCATTAACCTCGGAAATTCAATTGGTTTTACCAAATAGTCTAAAACGTCTAATTCGTAAGTTTCAATAGCAAACTGACTGTATGCGCTTGTAATGATAAGTATTGGAGGGTTTTCCAGACTTTTTATAAAATTAATACCATCAAGGACAGGCATATTGATATCAAGAAAAATTACATCAACTTTATTGTTTTTTAAAAAATTTAAACCTTCAATAGGATTGCTAAACGTGTTTATTATCTCAAAATTTTCAACAGGTTCCAGGTAATTTTTAATAACATTAATCGCTAATGGCTCATCATCTATGATCAAACAATTTATTTTCATTTACTATATGTTTTTGAGAGGAATAAACTTAATAGTCGTAGTGGTAAAAAAAGAAGGAGTTTCTTCTAAGACACTTTAATTACAAGCTTTACGACAAAAATATTCTTTTTATTTTTAAATGAAAGTTTATAATCATTTTTATTATAACCTAATTCAAGTCTTTTTTTTACATTTTCCAAACCTATGCCACTGGACTGGTTAAAATTGTCCTTATGCTTTGTGATTTCCGGAGTTGGGTTCGAAATAGTGAAATGCAGGTAGTCTTCTTTTATCTTAAAACTAATATCAATTTTTACTTTTCCGGTGTTTTTATTGACACCATGCTTAAATGCATTTTCAATAAAAGTCAGTAAAATCACAGGAGAAATTTCTTTATCATGAATATCTCCAGAAATAGACATATTGACTTCTAAGCGGTCATCATTTCTAATTCTTTCTAGATCCAGATAATTTTGAATACAAAGTATCTCGTTCTCTAAAGACTGTTTTTTACTTTTTGTATCGTACAGCATGTAGCGCATTAATTCAGAAAGTTTCAGAACAATTTTTGGGGTTTTATTTGATTTTTCTACCGATAAAGAATAAATATTGTTAAGTGTATTGAAAAAAAAGTGTGGTGAAATTTGAGACTTCAGGAACAGTAATTCTGTTTCCAATTGTGATTTTTCGAGATCAGTTACTCTTTTTTGTTCATTCAGAAAATCAAATGTAATCTTGATTGCTGTCACAAAAGTGATTACATAGAGTTCACCCATCATCATGTCAATAGTATAATTTAGGGTTAGCTTATCGATGGTTTCTGGTCCTTCAGGCCAGACGTTATGTGTTATTAATAGGTATGTGAGATTAAATTTTATGAATACCATTATAAATATGGATGAAAAAATGGAAAGCACATACAGAAGATATTTTTTTCGATACACCAAATAGGGCATAAATACTAAAATATTCAGATAACATAATGTCATATGAATAGGAAAGCCTAACAAGTTTGTTTTTAAGGAATACAGATAATCATTAAAATAGCTTCCCCAGCGAAATGTATTAAACAAAAAATAAGTAAGCCAGAAAAAAAAGTGATAGTGCAGGGGTAATCGATAAAATTTGCCGGAATTTAAATTCATACTATGAATATGTTTTATGATTTTTTTTGATGTTTATCTTAGTTTACACGTCGTCCGTCTAAATTACTTTTAATTGAAAGTTGAATTTGTTTAAATTTAAAATTAAATTAAGATTGTTTTTATATGAAGAATTCTACGGTGCTGCTTTTGCTTTTTATTTTAGTTGCAAGTTGCAAAATAAATGTAAACAAAAATCATAATCATAAGACACTTTTTACGGACTACGTAAATCCTTTTATAGGTACCGGTGGGCATGGGCATACTTATCCGGGAGCAACAGTTCCATTTGGAATGCTTCAGGTAAGTCCGGACAACGGTATTTCAGGCTGGGATTGGTGTTCAGGGTATCATCATTCAGATTCTATAGTTGCCGGTTTCAGTCATTTACATTTAAGCGGAACCGGTATTGGAGATTTGGCAGACATCTTATTTATGCCAACGAATAGAAAGCTTGATTTAACTACAAAAACAACTTCACGGGATCAATTACCCTACAAATCTAAATACAGTCATGTTAACGAAAAAGCAGCACCGGGCTCTTACCAGGTTTTTCTTGAAGATCCTAAAATCAATGTAGGATTAACTTTCACAAAAAGAACAGCTTATCATAAGTACACTTTTGCAAAAAACGACAAACAATCTGTAGTAATTGATTTGGGATTTGCTATTAACTGGGATAAAACGCTGAAAACCGGATTAACAATTGAAGACGAATATACTATTAGTGGTTACCGTTACAGTACAGGCTGGGCAAAAAATCAGAAAGTATTTTTTGTAGCAAAATTTTCAAAGCCAATTTCGGAATCAGTTTTGTTAGCTGATAAACAAATTGTTAGTGATAAAACAGCGGAAGCAGCAAATACAGCAGTACAATTATTTTTTGATCCGAAAAACTCAGAGGAATTATTTATAAAAGTTGCGTTATCATCAGTAAGTGTTGCCAATGCCAAAGATAATTTAGACGGAGAAAAAGCAAGTTTTGAAAATATAAAATCTAAAGCTTCTTCAATTTGGAATAACACATTAAACAAGATTGAAGTTGAAACACCTGTAGATTCATTAAAAACCATATTTTATACAGCATTGTATCACACACAAGTTGCCCCTGTAACCTATAGTGATAAAAACGGTCAGTTTAGAAAAGAGGATGATCAGATTGTTACAGCAAAAGATTATACCGCCTATTCTACCTTATCGCTATGGGATACTTTTAGAGCCGAAAATCCTTTATTGACTTTATTGGCTCCAAAACAAACATCAGATATAGTGAACTCCATGTTAGCGTATTATGAGACTAGAAAAATATTACCGGTTTGGACTTTATACGCAAACGAAACTAACACAATGACAGGATATCACTCCATTCCTGTAATTGTAGATGCTTATTTAAAAGGTATAAAAGGCTTTGACGCCGAAAAAGCATTCGAAGCCATGAAAGCTACCATGATGCAGGATGAACGCGGATTGAATTTCTATAAAAAATACGGTTATATTCCGTACAACTTATTAGACGAATCGGTTACCATTACTTTAGAATATGCCTATGACGATTGGTGCGTGGCACAGATGGCCAAAGCTTTAGGAAAAACTGAAGATTACCAGTTTTTCTTAAAACGTTCTCAGGCATACCAGCATTTATTCGATCCAAAGACTGGGTTTATGAGAGGCAAATCTGAAGACGGGAAATCATGGAATGAGCCTTTTGATCCGAAACATTCCAATCACAGAGAACATACTGATTATACCGAAGGAAATGCATGGCAGCACAGTTGGTTTGTACCTCAGGATGTAGATCATTTAATTTCGCTTCATGGAAGTAACGAAGTGTTTACAAAACGTCTGGAGCAGTTATTTACAGAGAGTTCAGAAATCACGGGAAGCAATGTTTCTGCCGATATTTCAGGGTTAATTGGTCAATATGCACACGGAAACGAACCAAGCCACCATATCGCCTATATGTTTAACCATGCCAGTCAGCCGTGGAGAACACAATATTGGGTACGCCATATTTTAGACACACAATATAATACAACTCCAAACGGATTGAGCGGAAACGAAGACTGCGGACAAATGTCGGCCTGGTATGTTTTCAGTTCCATGGGATTATATCCAATGAATCCGGCTTCTGGAGAATATGAAATTGGAACCCCGATTTTCGAAAAAGCCACCATCAATCTTGAAGGCGGAAAAACGTTTGTAATTGAAGCAGAAAATGTTTCAGAGAAAAATTTCTATATCCAATCAGCAACACTTAATGGTGTTCCATTCAATACAACAGTAATATCGCATAAAGAAATATTGCAAGGCGGAATTTTACATTTTGTCATGGGAGCACAGCCCAATAAAAACTGGGGAATAAAAAACTAAACCACATAAACTAACTAATAATAAAAATTAATGGATATCATTGACGTATCAATTATCGTAGCTTATATTCTCCTCTCTGTCGGAATAGGAATCTGGATTTCAAGAAAAGCATCAAAAGGACTCGATGATTATTTCCTTGGCGGAAAAACAATCAAATGGTATTTTTTAGGTCTTAGCAACGGATCAGGAATGTTTGATGTTTCAGGAACTTCCTGGATGATTGGGGTTCTTTTTTTATACGGAGTAAAAAGTTTTATGTTTATGTGGCTTTGGCCGATTTGGAACCAGATTTTCGTGATGATGTTCCTTGCGGTCTGGATCAGAAGATCAAAAGTAATGACGGGATCTGAATGGATTTTAACCCGTTTTGGGAGTGACAGAGCCGGAAAAGCATCACACATTATTGTGGCCATTTTTGCAATCATTTCGACCATTGGTTTTATAGCTTACTTTTTTGAAGGTATCGGAAAATTTGTAACTATCATCCTTCCGTGGGATTTAACGCTCCATTACGGCGATATGATTTTATTGACATCTGAACGTTCTTATGCCTTATTAATTATTTTTCTAACAACCATTTACACCGTAAAAGGCGGAATGTTCTCTGTAGTTGCCACAGAAGTTGTACAGTATTTAATCATGATTATTGCCGGTGTTTTGATTGCAGGTTATGCTTTTATCAATTACACTGATATACAGATTAATGAGGTTATTACCGAAGAGTGGAAAAATGTCTTTTTCGGATGGCAGTTTGAAACCCAATGGAGTGATAAATTTCAGCACTTCAATAATTTAATTGATTCTGAAGGTTACAAAATGTTTGGCGCTTTTATCGGAATGACCTTATTTAAAGGATTCTTTGCAAGTGTGGCTGGTCCAACGCCAAGTTACGATTTACAAAGAGTACTTTCTACCAAATCTGTAAAAGAAGCCGCTTATATGAGTGGTTTTACCAACCTGATTTTATTCATTCCGAGATATTTATTAATTACCGGAATCGTGGTAATTGCGTTAGTAAACTTAGCGCCTGAATTAAACGCAAACACAGGATTAACAGGAGCTGACCTGGAATTATTAATGCCAAAAGTGGTGAATTTATACATTCCGGTTGGAGTTAAAGGAATTCTTTTAGCCGGTTTATTAGCCGCTTTTATGTCGGGATTCTCAGCATTCGTAAACGCTGGACCGGCATATATTGTAAATGATATTTATAAAAAATATTTCAAACCAGTAGCTTCAAATGCACATTATATTAAAGTAAGCCAGATTTCGTCTTTCCTTGTAGTGGGTTTAGGCGTTTTCATGGGATTCTTTGCAGATTCTATCAACTCTTTAACGCTGTGGATTACAAGTGCATTGTATGGAGGTTACGTAGCAGCCAATTTCCTAAAATGGATTTGGTGGCGTTTTAACGGCTGGGGGTATTTCTGGGGAATGTTCGCCGGATTAATCATTGCTTCGCTGCAGTTTATTTTAGGGATGAATAAAGCAAATTTAACCGAAGGTTCTCTTTTATATGATTTAGCTCAGGTACAGGCCATTTACCTGTTCCCATTAATATTCGGATTCTCAATTTTAGGTTGCCTTTTAGGAACGTACTTGAGCCAGCCGACAGAAATGGAAGTTTTAAAATCGTTCTATTCCAACGTAAGACCTTGGGGATTCTGGAGCCCGGTTTATAAACAATTAAAAACAGAAGATCAGGCTTTCAAAAAAAATAATGATTTCTACAGAGATATGATGAATTGTGTGATCGGAATTGTATGGCAGTCGAGTATGATTCTGCTTCCGATATTTTTCATCATCAAAGATTATCCAAAAGCCATTACAGCATTAGTTGTGTTTTTAATGACAACAACGATTTTAAAATTTACATGGCTGGATAAAGTTAGAAAAATAGAAGATTAGATAATTCGGTAATTAGAAAATTAAACATAAAAGCTCGTCAAAGTTCAACCACAGTTTGTGATCCTGACGAAGGAAGGATTTCCGCAAGAAGCTCCTCACGGGAATTTGTCAATATTTGTAGATTTCTCGCAGAGATTCCTCGTTCCTCGGAATGACAAAGATTGCGTGGAGTTTGCTTCAGAACAATAAAACAGCAATCAAACAACTATAATAATAAAGAAAGAGAGCATGAGCACAATTCCCTGGCAAGACAAACCCGAAAACAGTAAAGATGTAATGTGGAGATATTCTGAAAATCCAATTATTGACAGATACGCTATACCATCATCAAATAGTATTTTTAACAGTGCAGTAGTTCCTTTTGGAGATGGTTATGCTGGTGTTTTCAGATGTGACAATAAAGCGGTTCAAATGAATATTTTTGCCGGTTTCAGTAAGAACGGTATCGATTGGGATATTAATCACGAACCAATCGTAATGCAGTCCGGAAATACCGAAATGATAGAATCGGCTTATAAATACGATCCCCGTGTTGTTTTTATCGAAGATCGTTATTGGATTACCTGGTGTAATGGATATAACGGGCCAACAATTGGTATCGGATATACGTTTGATTTTAAAGAATTTTTTCAATGCGAAAATGCTTTTTTGCCATTCAACAGAAACGGTGTTTTATTTCCACAGAAAATAAACGGAAAATACGCCATGTTAAGCCGTCCGAGTGATAACGGACATACGCCTTTTGGAGACATATGGATCAGTTACAGCCCGGATATGAAATATTGGGGAGAACACCGTCTGGTCATGAAACCATCTCCTTTTGAAGACAGCGCATGGCAATGTACTAAAGTAGGAGCAGGGCCAATACCGATTCTTACTGACGAAGGCTGGTTAATGATTTACCACGGCGTTATCAATACCTGCAACGGTTTTCGTTATGCCATGGGATCAGCACTTTTAGATATGGACTCTCCGGATAAGGTAAAATACAGGACACAGCCTTACTTATTAGGACCTGCAGAAACTTATGAAATGGTGGGTGATGTGCCAAACGTTGTTTTCCCGTGTGCCGCTTTACACGATACAGAACAGGATAAACTAGTAGTGTATTATGGTGCTGCAGATACCGCTGTAGCAATAGCATTTGGTAAATTAAGTGAGGTAATTCAGTTTACAAAAGATAATAGTTTATAGAAAAAACATGTATTTAAAATTTAAATGTTTAACACTTGTTTTAGTATTTTTTTCGATTGCGGGTTTTTCTCAATCAAAAAAACACACGATTGTACCTGAAACTTATGTGGCAGCCAAAACTTCAGAAACAATTGTAATTGATGGCCAGGAAGTTGATGCCTCATGGAATAAAGTACAGTGGACAGCTCTTTTTGAAGATATTGAAAATAACGTAAAACCCAAATATGCAACAAAAGTTAAAATGCTCTGGGATGAAACCAATTTTTATATTTTAGCAAAAATTGAGGAGCCGCATGTCTGGGCAAATTTAAAACAACGTGATACCATTATTTTTTACAACAACGATTTTGAAGTTTTCATTGATCCTGATGGCGACACGTTTAATTATTATGAATTAGAAATTAATGCTTTAAATACAGCCTGGGATCTGTTTTTGTCAAAACCATACAGAGAAAATGATAATGTTGTTTTAAACGACTGGAATATTCCAGGGCTTAAATCGGCAGTAAAAATAAACGGAACGCTTAATGATCCTAACGATCTTGACGAAGGCTGGGTTTTAGAAATGGCAATTCCCTGGGCATCTTATAAAAAATCTTACAACGAAAATAATGTGCCGGCAGATAAATTCTGGAGAGTTAATTTCTCAAGAGTAAACTGGCAGCATTCTCTTGTTGGCGGTAAATATGAGCGTAAAAAAGGTGCCGACGGAAAATTTCTGCCTGAGTACAATTGGGTCTGGTCGCCAATGGGAGTGATAAACATGCATGAACCCGAAAAATGGGGATATGTTTATTTTTCTACTAAAGAAAATGACAGTTTTATAATTCCCCAGGACGAAAAAGTAAAATGGGAACTATACAATTTATATCGTGTTCAAAAAGAATATTATCAAAAAAATAAAGTCTGGGCAAAGGCATTAACGGATTTAACGAAAGAAACCATCAAAGTCGATGGTAAGGTTTTAAAACCTATCTTAGAAAATCATTCTTCGGGATATAATATTTTGGTAAAAAGCCCTTTTTCAGATCAAACTTTTACCATAAAAGAAGATGGTCAGTTTTTAAAGTAAAAAATAATTTAGACAATTTATCAGTAATGATTCATTTTAAACAACATAATATGGTAATTAAATCAGTTTTTTTAGTCCTGATTATCAGTGTGTTTTTTGCTTGTTCTTCATTAGAAAGAAAACAAAATCAACCCGAAGAGGATTTTAAAATAATTGGATACGTTGCCGGCTATGAGAATTTTGATCCGGCAAAAATTGATGCGGGCAAGCTGACTCATCTTAATTATGCCTTTGCTAATATTGTTGATGGTAATGTTCAGTTTGAACTGGCTACAGATAAAGCGAAAATAGAAAGCGTAATGGCGCTTAAAAAGCAAAATCCGGATTTAAAAATATTGTATTCTATTGGTGGCTGGGTCTGGTCAGATCAGTTTTCAAATATAGCTGCTTATGCCCAATCAAGAGAAAAATTTGCTAAAAGTGCTGTCAAACTAATGAAAACTCATGGTTTTGACGGAATTGATATCGATTGGGAATTTCCCGGGCAGCGCGCAGAGGATAATATCTTCAGACCTTCAGATAAAGAAAATTTTACTTTACTATTAGGCGAATTGCGGAAACAATTAGAAATTGAAACTAAGGTAGATAATAAGCATTATTTACTCTCTATTGCAGCAGCAACAGATCAGGAATATATTAATCATACTGATTTAAAAAAAGCACATCAATATCTTGATTTTGTAAATCTGATGTGCTACGATTTTTATAACGGTTGGTTTTATCAAACAGGACATCACGCTAATTTATATCCATCAAAAGAAGAAAAATTTGGAGGAAACAGTATTAGTGAGTCAGTAGATAAATTTTTAAAAACAGGTGTGCCTGCCAAAAAGCTTATTTTAGGAGTTCCTTTTTATGGAAGAAAGTGGGAAAAAGTAACACCGGTAAATAATGGTTTATACCAGTCAGCCTTAACAGGAAGTGCTATTGTGTCATCCTGGGAAATTGCTGCGGAATTAAAATCAGGAAAATTTCAGGAATTATATGATGATGCTGCAAAAGCATCTTATTTATGGAATGCTCAGGACAATATTTTTATTTCCTATGAAACTCCAAAAGAAATTGCTTTAAAGACAGCATTTATTAAACAGAAAAAATTAGGCGGCGCTATGTTTTGGGAATATAGCTTAGACAATAAACAGGAGTTATTAAACAAATTGTACCAAAGTGCAGGTCAAACAAGACAAAGAAATTAAGTATGAAACTAACAAAACTATTATTTTTTTTACTGTCACTTAGTGTTCTTTCATGTGGCAAAAAAGAATCCCAAACTACTTTTAAATTCGGGGTCTGGACAACGGCAGATGCTAAAAAATCTGATGCGGACTATACAAAAGAATTTAAAAAATACAAAAACGCCGGAATCGATGAAGTGTTAATCAATACAGGAGCAGATCCAAAACTTTTAAAAAAAGTAGTGCCTCTGGCAACAAAAGAAGGTTTAAAAGTGCACGCCTGGATTATGGCGATGAACAGACCCGGAGATTCAGTTGCTTTACAGCATCCGGAATGGTATCAGGTTAGTAAAGAAGGAAAATCCTGTTTTGATAATCGCCCTTATGTCGATTATTACCAATGGCTTTGTCCAACCAGAAAAGAATCAAGAAATCACGTTTTACATTTAGTGGAAGAATTAGCAAAAGTTGAAGGAATCAAAAGTGTACATTTGGATTATATTCGTTTCCCGGACATCTTTTTGCCAATCAGCTTATTGCCAAAATATAATTTGGTTCAGGATGTAGAATTACCGCAATTCGACTTTTGCTATTGTGATGAATGTGTAAAAGCATTCGGGAAAATCCATCATAAAAATCCAAAAGAAAGCCATAACACTTCTATCGATATGGAGTGGAAAAATTTCAGATTAAATGCCATTAGAGCTGTTGTTGATGATGCATATGAAATTGCACACAAACACAACAAACAATTAACTGCGGCTGTTTTTCCTTATCCTGAAATGGCAGATCACATGGTACGCCAGCGCTGGGACAAGTGGAATATTGACGAAGTATATCCAATGATTTACCACAGTTTTTATGATGAAGAAATTGACTGGGTAGGGTATGCTACAAAACAGGGAGTTACTGATTTACAAGATAAGAAAACCAAAATCAATACAGGAATTTATATTCCGGGATTGAAAAATGATAAGGAATTGAAAGAAGCTATTTTACTTGCAAAAGAAAACGGAGCGATAGGAGTTACTTTCTTTGACGGAAATGCTTTATCTGAAAGTAATTTAAAAACCATTAAAGAAACAAAAGCAGGTTTAAAATAATTCTGAAGATTTCATTTAAAAGTAAAATACCATGTCAAACAGAAGAAATTTTATAAAAAAAACAACCTTAGGCACATTAGCTATAAGTTCTGTTTTAGGATTTAGAGGATTTGCAAAAAATCAAGAAGAGGAGACAGAAGAAACACTGGAATTTCCTTCAAAAAGGGTAAAAAAGCCAGTTGTGATTTCGACATGGAATCACGGTTTACCGGCCAATCAGGAAACCTGGAAACAAATGAAAGCAGGAAAATCAGCCTTAGACGCACTTGAAGCAGGTCTTAAAATTCCTGAAGCAGATCCTACAGTTCGCAGCGTTGGTTACGGAGGATATCCGGACCGCGAAGGAAAAGTAACTTTAGATGCCTGTATAATGGACCACAACAGTAACTGCGGTTCGGTTTGCTTTTTGCAAGGAATTAAACACCCAATTTCTGTTGCCAAAAGAGTGTTACAAAATACACCTCACGTAATGCTAGCGGGACAAGGCGCGTTACAATTTGCTTTATCTGAAGGATTTAAAGAAGAAAACTTACTAACTCCGGAATCTGAAAAAGACTGGAAAAAATGGCTGGAAGATTCTAAATACAAACCCGTTATCAATATAGAAAACCACGATACCATAAGCATGCTAATGTTAGACCAGGAAGGTAATCTTTCTGGTGGTTGTACCACGAGTGGTGCTGCCTGGAAAATGCACGGACGCGTAGGTGATTCCCCAATAATCGGCGCGGGTCTTTTCCTGGACAACGAAGTAGGAGCGGCTGCAGCAACAGGTTTAGGAGAAGCCGTTATCAGAACTGCAGGAAGCGCAATGGTGGTCGAATTAATGCGTCAGGGAAAATCACCTTACGATGCCTGTAAAGAAATCACAGAACGTATTTACAACAAACATAAAAACCACAAAGACATGGAATACCTGCAGGTTGGTTTTATCGCTTTGAATAAAAACGGGGAACATGCGGGTTACAGTTTGCGATCTGGATTTAATTATGCTATTTCTGATGATGAAAAAGGACACAGAATGGAAGATGCGAAATTTAAAATGTCTTGGGATAAATAAGATTGAAATAAAAATTTTAAACACATAGAAACATAGATTTTTTATGTCTTTAAATAAGAGAATAAAAAGGAACCTCGTTTCCTAACACATAGCTAAGTTATACGCAAAGTATTGTCATTTCGACTGAAAGGAGAAATCACACTCGTAACCACAAAGATTGTAGATCATTGTTGCGGAATTTCTAGTGCGATTTCTCCTTCGTCGAAATGACAAACAAAACGTTTACTATGTGAATTAATGCAAAGTGAAACGCCTTTTCAACACAACAAAAAAACTATGTTTCTATGTGTTTAAAAACTAACCACAAAGTGACAACCAAAAAACAAAGAATGAAAAAATTACTATTCCTACTAACCCTAATCACTTCAGTTTTCTCGACAAATGCGCAGAAAATTTACACAGAAAATGATATTCATATCATTCCGAAACCGAGTCAGACTTTTATTAAAACGGGTGTTTTTGAATTTACAAAAGATACAAAGTTTGTCGTAAACGGAGATTTTCAAAAAGATGCTGCAAACGCTTTGGCTTCTAAATTTGAAATTGCTGCAGGATGGAAACCAGAAACGACAACTAAAGCTCCGGCAAGTAATTTTGTTCAGTTTAAACTAGATCCGAATTTAAAAAACGAAGCTTATATTTTAGATGTAAATCCGACAAGCATTGTGATTTCTGCAAAAGGAAATGTTGGTTTTCTTTACGGATTAGAAAGTGTTAGACAATTACTTCCGGAAGCGATTGAAAGCAAATATGTCATTACTTCTGCAAAATGGGAAATTCAAAGTTTGACGATTAACGACGAACCTCGTTTTAAATGGAGAGGTTTAATGTTGGATTTATCGCGTCATTTCTTTGATAAAAATTACGTTCTGGCTACAATCGATCGTTTGGCAATGCACAAAATGAATGTTTTGCACATGCACTTAGTTGACGATCAGGGCTGGAGAATCGAAATAAAAAAATATCCAAAACTAACTGAAGTTGGAGCGTGGAGAGTAGATCAGGAAAGCTTATCTTGGAATGCAAGGCTTCCGGTTACAGCAGATCAAAAAGGAACTTACGGCGGGTTCTTTACACAAGAAGAATTAAAAGAAATCGTAAAATACGCAGCAACAAAAGGAATTGAAGTAATTCCAGAAATCGAAATGCCGGCGCACGTAAGCAGTGCGATCGCAGCATATCCTGAATTGGCTTGTTTCAATCAGCGAATTGGTGTTCCGTCAGGCGGAGTTTGGCCGATAACGGATATTTATTGTGCAGGAAAGGAATCAACTTTTGAATTTTTGCAAAATGTAATTGATGAAGTAATCACGATTTTCCCTTCAAAATATATTCATATTGGCGGTGATGAAGCGACTAAAACCAATTGGGCAAAATGTCCGCATTGTCAAAAGAGAATCAAAGACGAGAAATTAAAAGATGTCAACGAATTACAAAGCTATTTTGTAAAGCGTATGGAAAAATACATCAACTCAAAAGGAAAAAGAGTTATTGGCTGGGATGAGATTTTAGAAGGCGGTTTGGCTCCGGATGCAACAGTTATGAGCTGGAGAGGAATGAAAGGCGGAATAGAAGCGGCAGATCAGGGTCACGACGTCATTATGACTCCGGAATCTCCTTGTTATTTCAACTTTTATCAAGGTCCGCAAAACGAAGAACCTTTAGCTTTTGATGCATATAATCCGTTAAATGAAGTGTACAAATTTGATCCTGTAGTTTCAACTATGACGCCACAAGAAGCTGCGCATGTTTTAGGCGGACAGGCAAATTTATGGGCAGAACATATTGCAGGACCAAAAGATTCTGAATACATGATTTTCCCAAGATTGGCTGCTTTATCAGAAACATTATGGAGTCCGAAAGAGAAACGCAATTGGAATGATTTCACAACTAGATTATTCACTATGATGAAACGTTACGATTATCAGGGAATCAATTATGCGAAAAGTGCTTATTTGGTAACGGCTTCTTCTACAGCTGATTTAGGGAATAAACAAATCAAAGTCGAATTGAAAAATGAGTTTCCTAATCCAGACATTCGTTATGTTTTAGGAGATAAAAATATCGATCATCATGCGATAAAATATACCAGTCCAATTGAAATCAAAGAAACCACAGTTTTAAAAGCTTCTTTATTTCAAGATGACAAACCAGTCGGAAAAACATATACGGATACGATTGTTTTCCACAAAGGATTTGCTAAAAAAGTAAAATACTTAACCCCTTACAATTCGAATTATAAAGGAGATGCAAATACAATGGTAAACACCATTCGCGGAAGCAAAAATTTCCATGACGGACAATGGCAGGCTTGGCTGGTAAACGATATGGAATTGGTTATCGACTTAGAAAAAGTAGAAAGCATCGAGCAGGTAAAAGTTGGAGCTTTAGAAAGTCAGGGTGCAGGAGTTAATTTTCCAATTCAAATTAAAGTCTTGATTTCTACAGATGGCGTTAAATATACTCAGGTAGGGAAAATTATGCGTCCTTATGCCGTGAATGCAGTTCCGGAACTGAAAGATTTCAAAATCAATTTCCAAAAACAAAATGCACGTTTTGTAAAAGTAATCGGAGGCAATTTAAAGAAAAGTCCAAAAGGAGAAAGCTCTTGGTTGTTTGTCGATGAAATTTTAATTGATTAATTAATAAAAAAATGAATAAGATACTATTTAAGCTCGGGATATTATTGATTGGATTGATGCCAGTTTTTGGGATTGCACAAAGCAAAGGATTTTCTATATCTAAAGGAGAATTTCAGCAAGACGGAAAAGTTGTTAAAATACATTCAGGCGAAATGCACTATTCACGTATTCCTAAAGAATATTGGAGACATAGATTGCAAATGCTTAAAGCTTTGGGTATGAATACCGTAGCAACTTATGTATTTTGGAATTATCATGAAACAGCACCTGGTGTATGGGATTTTAAAACAGAAAATAGAGATTTAGCTGAGTTTTTACGTATCGCTAAAAGTGAAGGATTGTATGTGATTCTTAGACCAGGACCGTATGCATGTGGTGAATGGGAATTTGGAGGATATCCTTGGTGGCTTCAAAATAATCCAGATTTAGTAATTCGTACCAATAACAAGGCATTTTTAGAAGCTTGCAAAACTTATTTGGAGCAATTGTCTGCAGTGGTAAAAGGATATTTTTCTAATCAGGGAGGGCCTATTATTATGGTTCAGGTTGAAAATGAATTTGGTTCATACGTTTCTCAAAGAACAGATATTGCTGCAGCTGATCATACAGCGTACAAAACAGCAATTTACAATACGCTTAAACAAACTGGTTTTCAAGGACCGTTCTTTACTTCAGATGGTACCTGGCTGTTTGAAGGCGGTTTGGTTGATGGCGTGTTGCCAACTGCAAATGGGGAATCCAATATTGATAATTTAAAGAAGCAGGTTGATAAATTCCATAAAGGACAGGGGCCTTATATGGTAGCAGAGTTTTATTCTGGCTGGCTGGATCATTGGGCAGAACCATTTATTAAAATTGGATCTGACGAGATTGCAAACCAAACTAAAAAGTATCTTGACGCAGGGGTTTCTTTTAATTATTATATGGTACATGGCGGTACTAACTTCGGATTTACTTCTGGAGCAAATTATAATGAAGAAAAGGATATTCAGCCTGATATTACAAGTTATGATTATGACGCTCCAATCAGCGAAGCGGGCTGGACAACGCCAAAATATATGGCTATACGTGATGTAATGCAAAAGTATTCTAAAACGAAATTAACACCAATTCCAGAGAAAATAGCCGTTACAAAATATCCTAATCAGCCTATCAAATCGAGTATGGATGTTTTGAGTTGGATCAAAAAAGAAAAAGCTGTTATAAACGATCAGCCATTAACATTTGAAAAATTAGGGCAGGGAAATGGATATGTTTTGTATCGAAAAAGATTTACGCAGCCCATTTCTGGAAAATTAAAAATTCAGGGATTGAGAGATTTTGCTGCAGTTTATGTAAACGGAGTTAACGTGGGCGAATTGAATAGAGTTTTCAATAACTACGAAATGACCGTTACGATTCCTTTTAACGGTATTTTAGAAATTCTGGTTGAAAATATGGGACGTATTAATTACGGTGCCGAAATAGTTCATAATACTAAGGGAATCATTAGTTCGGTATTTATAAATGAATATGAAATTAGTGGCGGATGGGAAATGTATAAAATGCCGATGAATGATGTTCCAGCCATTAAAAATGAAACGATAAAACCGAAACGACCAGTTTTATATGAATCTACTGTAAACATAGATAAACCTGCTGATACTTTTCTTGACATGACAAATTGGGGAAAAGGAATTGTATTTGTGAACGGACATAATCTTGGACGTTACTGGAAAGTAGGCCCGCAACAAACACTTTATGTACCAGGTTGCTGGTTGAAAAAAGGTGAAAATAAGTTTGTTGTATTGGAACAGCTTAACGAAAACAACAAAACAGAATTAATTTTTACAGACCAGCCGATACTTGATAAATTAAACTAAAAACAAAAGAATAAACAAAACCCAATAAACAGATTAAAGATGAAAAAAGCAACATTCATAATCGCTCTTTTATTCTCAGTTCAAATGTTTTCGCAGGCCATTTATGAAGATGAGCGATATGTGCCGGAAACAGATCCATTGGTATTGAAAAACTTAGACAAATGGCAGGGTAAAAAATTTGGTCTGCTAATGCACTGGGGAACTTACAGCCAGTGGGGAATCGTAGAATCCTGGTCTATCTGCCCGGAAGATTACGGATGGTGTGAACGTAAAAAAGGAAGCAATCCTGCTAATTACAATCAGTACATTGCAGATTATGAAGGTTTAAGAAAGACTTTTAATCCGGTAAAATTTGATCCTGCAAAATGGGCAAAAGCGGCTAAATATGCAGGAATGAAATACATGGTTTTCACTACAAAACACCATGACGGATTCAATATGTACGATACTAAATATTCTGATTATAAGATTACTAGTAACGACGTTCCTTTTCATACAAATCCAAAAGCAGATGTTTTAAAAGAGATTTTCAACTCTTTTAGAGGTGAAGGAATTTCAACTGGAGCTTATTTCTCTAAACCAGACTGGCATAACGAAAACTACTGGGATCCCTATTTTCCGCCATTCGACAGAAACGTAAACTACGATCCGTCATTATACCCGGAAAAATGGCAGAAATACGTTGATTTCACTCATAATCAAATTATGGAAATCCTGACTAACTACGGAAAAGTAGATATCCTTTGGCTAGATGGAGGATGGGTTCGTAAAAGAGACCAGGTTAACATCAAAGAAAACTATGCTGAAAAGTTTACAGAAAACGAATCTAAAAACGGTTTCATCAAACACAGAGTAGTAAATCAGGATCCGAAAATGGATGAATTGGTGGTTAAAGCGCGTGCAAAACAACCAGGTTTGATCGTTGTAGATAGAGCCGTTCACGGTAAAAATCAAAACTACTTAACTCCGGAAGGACGTGTTCCTGCGAAAACATTGCCTTATCCTTGGGAATCCTGTATTCCAGCAGGCGGTGGATGGTCATATTCTCCAGGTGCAGAATATATGACTGGAAGACAAGGTATTCATATGTTAATTGATATCGTGGCTAAAGGTGGAAACTTATTGTTAAACGTTGCGCCAAGTCCCGAAGGGGAATGGGATAAAGGTGCTTACGATTTGTTACAAGCTTACGGAGACTGGATGAAAGTAAACAGCACAGCGATTTACAACACTAAACCAATTGAGCCTTACAAAGAAGAAAACATTTGTTTTACTCAAAACAAAGCAGGAAATGTATTCGCATTTTATTTAGCTAAACAAGGAGAAGATAAAATTCCGGCAGAAATTATTGTGAAATCAATCAGCCCTAAAAAAGGAACGAAAATTACAATGTTAGGATCTAAAACTTCATTGAAATGGATAAAAGCAGATAACGGATTTACAGTTACAATTCCGGAAAGTTTAAGAAATAATCTTCCTGCAAAAGAAGCCTGGACTTTAAAAATCGAAGCGATTAACAGATAAGAATGAAACCTATGGTTTTAAATATTAAAAATAAAATTGAAACAGTATGCATTTTGTACATGCTGTTTTTTAGCATCACTATTTTGGCACAGGAGCCTGCCGATTTTGTGAATCCGTTCATTGGAACTTCCAACTACGGAGCCACTTTTCCAGGACCAATTGCACCAAGAGGAATGGCGAGTATTAGTCCGTTTAATGTGGCTGGAATAAAAGGTACACCGATGGAAAAAGACAGTCAGTGGCTTTCGAATCCGTATGTAAACGAAAATACTTTTTTAACCGGATTCAGTCAGGTTAATATCAGCGGTGTTGGCTGTCCTGAATTAGGCGTTTTAATATTGATGCCAACAATGGGAGCAGTAGAAACTAATCATTTAAAATACGGTTCAACTTATAAAAATGAAGTGGCAAAAGCAGCGTATTACAGCGTAGATATTGACAAATACAATGTAAAAGCAGAATTTACGGCATCAAAAAGAGTTGGTGTGAGCAAATTCACTTTTCCGAAAGGGCAATCAAACATTTTACTGAATCTTGGTTTAGGTTTAACAAATGAAGAAGGTGCGATGGTAAAAGTAGTGTCGCCGACAGAAATTGAAGGAATGCGTTCGGTTGGTTCGTTTTGTTACAACAGTCCGGAAGATGCTTATCCGGTTTATTTTGTGGCAAAATTTTCCAAACCAGCACACAAATTCGGAGTTTGGAAAAAGCCTTCAAAATATGAAGGCACAGAAGCACAATGGATGACGTACAACGGCAAAACCAGAATGATGGATAACAGCATCAAAACGGTTGTTGGGGATAGTATTGGAACTTATTTTACGTATAAATTTGATAAGCAGGAAACCGTTGAGGTTAAAATTGGAATTTCGTATGTAAGTATTGAAAATGCAAGAGAAAATTTAGAAAAAGAAACTGGAAACAAATCGTTTGAAGCGGTTTATAAAGATACTTACAACGAATGGAATGAAGAACTTTCAAAAATTTTAGTTGAAGGAGGAACAAATGACGATAATACGATTTTTTACACGGCATTGTACCACACTTTAATTCACCCAAATACTTTAAACGATGTCAACGGCGAATATCCTGTAATAAAAAGAACTAAGATTGCAAAAACCGAAGGCACTCGTTATACCACATTTTCTTTATGGGATACCTATCGCAACATGCATCCGTTGACATCTTTGGTTTATCCTAAGCAACAATCGGATATGATAAAAAGTATGCTGGAAATGTATGATGAAAACGGCTGGCTGCCAAAATGGGAATTAAATTCAACTGAAACTTTTACCATGGTAGGAGATCCCGCAAGTATCGTGATAGTTGATGCCAGCTTAAAAGGAATTCAGGATTTTGATTTTCACAAAGCCTACTATGCCATGTTAAAAGGTGCTGATCAAATGGAAAATAATCCGCTGCGTCCAGGACTTAAAGAATATGTCGAAAAAGGATATGTATCAACAAATTATCGCGGTCCCGTTTCTACAACACTGGAATACAATACTTCAGATTATGCGATTTCACTTTTAGCGAAAGCTTTAGGCGAAAAAGAAGATTATAAGCGTTTTACAAAACGTTCATTATCTTACCGAAAATTATATGACAAGGATTTAAAATTACTTCGGCCAAGAACAGCTAACGGAAAATGGTATGAACCTTTTGATCCTGAATCAGGAGCTAATTTTCAGGAAAATGTTGGTTTCATTGAAGGAAATGCATGGCAATACGCTTTTATGGTACCGCACGATATTAAAGGATTAATCAAACTTATGGGCGGTGATAAGCTTTTTTCAGATCAGCTGCAAAAGGTTTTTGACAGCAAACAATTTGATATGGCAAACGAGCCGGATATTGCGTATCCGTATTTATTCAATTATATAAAAGGAGAAGAATGGAAAAGTCAGGAAATGGTAAAAAAACTTGTTGCAGAATATTTCCAAAACAAACCAAAAGGGTTACCCGGAAATGATGATACAGGAACAATGTCAGCCTGGCTGGTATATTCGATGATGGGAATTTACCCAATATCGCCGGGTGATCCAATTTACACTATCACAGCACCATTGTTTCATAGAATAACGATCAAATTAGATCCAAGATATTATAAAAAAGAAAGCATTGTAATTGAAAGACAACTTAATAATGGTGGAAAAATCAATTCGATTGAGCTAAACGGAAAAACACTGAACAGCTTTTTTATTTCACATGATGATTTTGTGAATGGAACAAAGCTTAAAGTGATTCAAAACTAAACACACACAACTATGTTACAATTAAGAATGAAGAAAACGGCCATTATTTTTGTAATGGCTGTTGGTTTTTTTAACCAGAGCCATGCGCAGAAAAAGTATCCGTATCAGGATGCCAAACTGCCGGTAGAAGAGCGGGTACAAGATTTATTAAGCCGTATGACACTTGAAGAAAAAGTGCGTCAGATGGATATGTACCGAGGAGATTTTTTTAAAGAAAAAGAAGATTTTGCGAAATCTAAATCGGCCGAAAAAATCGGGAAATTAGGAATTGGAGCAATTCATGATTTGTATCCGCGTTCAGCGAAAATGATCAACGATCTGCAGACTAATGTAATCAAAGGCAATCGCTGGGGAATTCCTGCTTTGATTATGTGCGAAATGCTTCATGGATATTTAGACGAAGGAAGTACCGCTTTTCCAATGAATATAGGGCTTGGAGCAACCTGGGACACAGCTGTTATTGACAAAGTTGGAAAAGTTATTGGCATGGAAGCCAGAGCACACGGAGTTCATTTTGGATTTGGACCCAACTTAGATTTAGGACGTGAGCCAAGATGGGGAAGAGTGGCTGAAACTTTTGGAGAAGATGCTTTCCTGAACAGCGAAATTGGTTTGGCATTCATCAAAGGATTACAAGGAGACAATTTAAAATCGGATCGTTCTATTATTGCTGAGCCTAAACACTTTGCGGTTCACGGTATTCCACAGGCGGGAGGAAATTCTTCGCCCATTTTAGTTGGAGAACGTTCAGCCCGTGAAGATCATTTGCCTTCATTCGAAAAAGCATTTAGAAAAGGCGGTGCTTTAGGAACCATGTGTGCCTATTCTGAGTTAGACGGAATTCCTTGTGCAGCTAATCATTGGTTATTGACAGATGTTCTAAGAAAAGAATGGGGATTTAAAGGGCTTGTAGTTTCTGATTTAGGAGCTATTAAATACATTCAGACAACGCATAAAGTTGCTGATTCTCCAAAAGAAAGTATTAGAGAAGCTGTTTCTGCAGGAGTTGATATGCAGTTTTACGATTTTAGTAATGAATTCTGGCAAAACACTATTATTGAATTAGTTAATGAGAAAAAATTAACTCAGGAAAATATTGATCGTGCTGCGGGAGCAGTTTTACGTTTGAAATTCTTATTAGGATTATTTGAAAATCCGTTTACCGATAAAAACCTGATCAAAGAGCGTTTTCATACCAAAGAAAATCAGGCTGTTGCTTTAGAAGCGGCTCAAAAATCAATGATTTTATTGAAGAACGAGAACAATCTTCTTCCATTAAAAAAAGACCTTAAAAATATTGCGGTTATCGGACCTAACGCAAATGCTTCTAGAATGGGTGGTTATGCTCCAAAAAATAGTGTTGGAACAACGGTTTTTGAAGGTATTCAGCAAGTGGTTGGCAAAACGGCAAATGTTGTTTATGAAGAAGGTGTACCGCTGATTGTAAAAGGACAAGCAATTCCATCAAAATATTTATTTACTTCAGATGGATCTCAAAACGGATTAAAAGGTGAATATTTTAACAACAGAAATTTAGAGGGAACTCCAGTTTTAACGCGTATCGACAGCCAATTGGAATTTGACTGGCCTTGGGCTCCTGGTGATGGTGTAAATGTGGATGATTTCTCTATTCGTTGGACAGGATATATTCAATCAGATAAATCTTTTGACGGCTGGTTAGGTTTAAGTTCAGATGATGGAATCAGAATGTGGGTTGACGATGAGTTGGTAATTGACAACTGGTCAAAAGGAGCTACAAGTATCGTAACTACTCCAAAAAATATCGAAGCAGGTAAAAAATACAAAGTCCGCATTGAGATGTGGGAAGGAGGCTGGGGAGCCAGAGCGCACTTGCGTTGGAATTTAGAAAAAGTAAATATGCAGCCAGCAATCGATGCCGCTAAAAAAGCAGATGTTGCAATTGTAGTTTTAGGAGAGTCCAACGAATTAGTAGAAGAAAACAGAGATGTTGCCGATTTGAATTTACACGGAATGCAGCAGGAATTGATCGAAGCCATTCAGAAAACAGGAACTCCGGTAGTTTGTGTGTTACTAAATGGACGTCCGCTGTCTACAAACTGGATTGCAGATAATATTCCTGCCATTGTTGAAGGATGGTTTCCGGGTGAACTTGGAGGAAGAGCTGTCGCTGATGTTTTATTTGGAGACTACAATCCAGCCGGAAGATTGCCAATTACAGTTCCAAAATCAGTGGGGCAGTTACCTATATACTATAACCAAAAACCATCAGCGATTCACAGATATGTTAGCGAAAGCGAAAATCCGTTGTATAATTTCGGTTACGGATTAAGTTATACCAAGTTTGAATATTCAGATTTCACCATCAATACGAATGAAATTAAAGCAGATGGAGAATTAAAAATTAGTGTAAATGTTAAAAATATTGGGAATTATGATGGAGATGAAGTGGTGCAATTATACATTAATGATGTTTACAGCAGCGTAACAACTCCAAGAAAAACATTAAAAGGTTTTAAAAGGTTGTTCATCGAAAAAGGTGAAACAAAAAAGGTTGAATTTACACTGACACCTGATGAGTTATCTGTCTGGAACAGAGAAATGAAGAGAGTAGTAGAACCAGGTGATTTTGAAGTTATGATTGGAGGCAACTCAGTAGATTTACAAAAGTTACACTTTAAAGTTCTGTAGCAACACATTTCTTAGTAAAAAATAGAAAATATTTAGTGTTCAGTAGGTTTTGGTTAGAATTCTTTTATCAATTTAACAAATAGCCAGTTTTAACAATGCTGAATGCTGGAAAAAGTAAAGATTTTGAAAGGAATTACGTTGTTTTAACTCAAATTTTAACCAACGCCTTTTCAAAGCTGTCATTTGTCGAAATAATGATTTACTTAACAAAACCGATCCGTAAATTTAACATGTTATTAACTCAAAAAACAATTAAACTTATGAATCAAAAAGTATTAAAATTACTGTTTTTGTTTTTCCTGTTCGGGTTTCAGAATCTTCAGGCTCAGACAGCGACAGTAAAAGGAACAATCACAGATGCTGATGGAATGCCAATTCCGGGAGTTAATGTGAATGTTAAAGGAACTAAAACCAATACATCATCTGATTTTGATGGAAAATACAGCATTGATGTTCCAAATCAATCAGCAATTTTGATATTTTCTTATGTAGGTTCTGCTACAAAAGAAGTTCCTGTTTCAGGACAGACAACTGTTAATGTAGCTTTAAGTGCAGGCAGCGAGCAATTAGGAGAAGTTGTAGTAACTGCACTTGGTCAGTCTAAGGAGAAAAAGGCTTTAGGATATGCTACCAGCGTAATTAAGTCTGAAGCACTCGTTAAGACAGGCTCGCCTACTGTAGCTAATGCTTTGTATGGTAAAGCGCCAGGTGTGCGTATCACTTCCACTCCGGGTGGAGCCGGAAATATCAATATCCAGATACGTGGTATTAACTCTATCACGGGTAAAAACCAACCGCTTATTGTTTTAGATGGTGTTCCAATTCGCGATGGAGAGGCTAAAAATAATGATTATTGGGCTGATCAGCGTCTTAGAAGCAATGGTCTGGCTGATATCAATCCTGAGGATATTGAGAGCATATCTATTCTTAAAGGAGCTTCGGCAGCTGCATTGTATGGTTCTGAAGCTGTAAATGGAGTTGTATTGATTACATCGAAATCAGGTAAAGGAAAAAAAGGACTTGGCGTAGATTTTAGTACCAGTTATGCGCAAAACCAAATTGCATACTTGCCAAGATTTCAATATGAAAGAGGTCCGGGCTGGACAAATGCCAATTATTCTACTGGATACTTAGCACCTGACGGTTTTGCCTATTATGATACAAATAATGATGGAATTAACGATACCAGAGGTGTTTCAGCCAGTACGAATAACTTTGGACCGTGGTTCGATGGTCAGCCAATTATGTCATGGGATGGAGTTGTTCGTCCTTATTCAGCTCAAAAAGACGGATACAAAAACATGTTCCAAAATTCATGGGATGGAGTAACGAACATTGCACTTTCCAATAATACGGATAACAGCAGTATTCGTTTTTCTTACACGCACAATGAATCAAAAGGTCTGAGTATGGAGAACATGAATAAAAAGAATACGCTAAACCTGAATGCATCATTCAAAACTGGTGAAAATCTGAAAACTGATGTAATCGTTAGCTATATGAATCAAAATATTCATAACCGTGCTATTGGTATGGACCGACTGATCAATAACTTTACAGGTATGATAAGTCCGTTTGATAATGGTGATTGGTATAAAGCTAAATACAGAACCAGTTTAGGATACAAATATGTTACAGGTTCCAATCAAAGTTTGACTCCGGATGAAAATATTATTCGTAATGGTTTCAAGGCAGATGTTGCCGATTATTTTTGGAATACAGATGCAAATCAACAAGACGAAATTACAAATCGTTTGATTGCCAGTGTTACTGAAACCTATACGATTAATCAGGATTTGAAGTTACGTGGTCGTGTTTCGACAGATTTAACTTCAGTAAATGTAGAAACTAAAAACCCAATTGAAAAGCCTTTGGTTTATGGATTTGGTACTGGTTCTTATCAAATGGATGCTAAAGACTATAATATTCTTTATGGAGATGTGATGTTAACATATAACAAAAAAATTAATGAAACTTTTGAAATTGGTGCTTCAGCCGGCTATACTGCAACAAGAGAAACCGGATCAACTGTAGCAAGATTTACAGATGGAGGTTTGAGTGTTGAAGGCTGGTATGATATGAATGCCTCAGTGAACATGCCAAAGAGTACTGATACAAAATATAAAGTTGTAAAAGACGCTGTATTTGGAACTATAAACGGTAGCTACAAAAACTACCTGTTCCTTGAAGGAACATTAAGAAGAGACCGTACTTCTACTATGAATCCTAATAATAATGCATTTACATATCCTTCTGTAAATTCATCTTTTGTATTGTCTGAAGCGGTTAAATTACCAGAAGTAATCAGTTATGCAAAGCTACGCGCTTCATGGGGTATTGTTGGGAACTATCCGGAGTTGTATAAGGCAAATGTAGCTTACAATCAGACTACATTAGGTAACCAGGGAACACAGATCCCGGTATTAATTACTAATTCTATGGATAAATACGGTAACGAACTAATAAAACCTGAAATGAAAAACGAATATGAGTTTGGTTTTGAAACCAAATTCTTCGACAGAAGATTGGGACTGGATATTTCGTACTATAATGCAAAAGTTTATGATCAAATTCTAGATTTGACACTGGCACAGACAACAGGCGCATCGTCAATTTTAGCGAATGTTGGGGAATTGAGTAATCAGGGAGTTGAAATTTCTTTGACCGGTACTCCAGTAAAAACGGCATCTTTTTCCTGGGATGTTACTTTAAACTGGGCCAAAAATGTAAACAAAGTTGTGAAACTGGCTAACGGTGCATCTGAATTATTGCATGCGGACTATGATGGATCAGCAGCTCAATTAAAATCAGTAGTAGGTGATCCAATGGGAGGTATTTATGCGCATCCTGTAAAGACGGATGAAAATGGTAATAAAATGGTTGACTCTGATGGGTTTTATATGATTGATGGAGATAAATGGCAAAAATATGGTAGTGCAATGCCTCAGGGAGTTGGAGGTCTTCTGAACTCATTCACTTATAAAAATTTCACTTTAGATGTTAATATTGATTATTCTTATGGAGGGTATTTGATGCCAACAGGAGTTAATTGGATGACTTCAAGAGGATTGACAGAAGAAAGTTTAAACTATAGTACTAATGAGCGTGGTGGTCTTACTTATTATGTAGATGCTAATGGTAAAGGGGTTCAGGTTCCTAATAGTGCTACAAGCGGACCGGGTGGTCAAACATTATATCGTGACGGAATGTTGATGACTGGTGTAACAGCAGATGGAGCACCAAATACTAATGTAATCTCTCAGGCTGGTTACTATAATATGACTTATAACTGGGGAGGGCCTCAATACAGCAGCTCTCGTTATGAATTGTATATTCAGGAAAACAACTATATAAAAATGAGAGAGATATCCTTATCATATAGCCTGCCAAGTGCATGGGCCAGTAAAATTGGTGCTTCTAAAGTTAATTTTTCAGCTTACGGACGTAACTTATTCTTCATCTACAGATCGATTAAGGATATGGATCCTGAAGCAACTACTGCAGGCTCTAAATGGTCTCAAAATATAAACAACGCAGGAACAAATCCGGCTACGAGAAGTATTGGAGTGATGTTGAGAGCCTCTTTTTAATTTGATATTTCATAATTTAAAAAATATAACATGAAAAAATTATTATATATATCGCTAACAACTGCAGCAGTTTTTTTGAGCTCTTGCTCAAAAGACGATTTTGCAGACGCGTATCCAAATCCGTCTACGGTTGAAACAACTACTGTATCTAAACAGTTTGCCGGATTCATGAAAATTAATTACGAGGATGTAATTCCTTCTTATTGGAATTACTATACAGTTCTAAAATCTACTTCTCTTAGCTACACACAGGGGCATGGGTTTGTAAACTCGTCAGGACGGTATGTTTCAGGAGCTGCAACAACTAATAGATGGGATCGATTTTATAAATTTATTGTACAATATAGAGAACTGGAAAAAGTAATGGCTGCTTTGCCAGCTGCTAAACAGGCTGAAAACAGAATCTATACCGTTACTTCAACGATTTATTTATACGATCATACTCAAAAAATGATTGATAACTTTGGAGATATTCCTTTCTCTAAATCCGGTTTTATTAGTGTTGTGGGAACTAATTATGCAGCTGCATTGGCTAAGTATGATAATCAAACGGAACTATATACCATGATGTTGGATCAATTGAAAGCCTTTTCTGCTGAATTGAATTCTATTACTTTGTCTTCTGATGTGGAACTAGATTTCAAAAATCAGGATCTGATCAATAAAGGAAACCTGATAAGCTGGAAAAACTATTGTAATTCTTTACGTTTAAGAATGTTGAACAGAGTTTCGGCAGTTCCTGCTTTTGCAACACGAGCAAATACTGAAATGGCTGAAATTATTGCAAGTGGACAAATTGTAGATGAAAATATTGAAAATATTGCTTTCAGGGTTTATACTCAGGATAGTGATTTAGATACTTCAGGTTTTATTAATGCTTTAGAAGATGATTTAAACAATCTTGCTCCAAAACCAATGATTGACCATATGAATGCAAATAATGATCCTCGTAAACCCTGGTTGTTTGAAAAAGGATCACGTGTAGTAAACAATGTGACGATAGTTGCTCCAACTTATGAAGGACTGGATCCTACATTGGCATCCGGCGCTCAGACACAATTAATAACTGATGGTAAAATTGCAGTTTATAATCGTTCGGTTCTCAGTAGAAATAAATGGTTACCTGGAACTTTAATAAATGCTCCTGAAGTAAACCTGATTCTTGCAGAGTACTATTCAAGAAATGGAAATGCGGCAACAGCTAAAACACATTTCGAAAAAGCCATCAGACAATCTGTAGAGTATTATGTAAGATTAGGTGATAAAGCTGATGTTTTAAATTGGAAACCAGCTACAGAACCAACAACAGCTGAAATTGATGCTTATATTACTGCTATTAACTTTGGCGGAGCAACAACACCGGCAGCTCAATTGGAATTAATTGCTTTTCAAAAGTACATTCATTACAATATCATGCAGGCTGATGAATCCTGGGCTGAACAAAGAAGATTGAAACTTCCCGCTCTGCCATTCCGTGAAGATGAAACAAGCAGTATCAGAAAAACACCGCCAACACGCTGGACATATCCAACTTCAGAGAGTGTTTATAATCCGGATAATTATAATGCTGTTAAAGCAAATGATAATTTAAGTACTAAAATATTCTGGGATGTAAAGTAATTTTAGCTACAATAAATTTAACTAATTAATAAGCGCGATTTAAATCGCCTACAGTTATCAGTTTTAACAGAGGTAAGATGAAATTCTTACCTCTGTTTTTTAAAGTTTTTTTTACTTAAATTTTTATCAATAATTAAAAAATAGTAAATACATGGTAAAATTTTTTAGTGCTATATGGTTGTTGTTTTCTTCAGTACTTGTTGCTCAGAACAAATCAGAGGTATATAAAATTACGTATGATAGATTTCAAAACGGGAAAAAAACTAGCGGGAATACCGAAATCTATGTGCACAATCAAATGGTTTTTTTATCAAAACCAAATGATAAAATACAGCAATACATTGATTTAAAAAACGAGTATAACGTTAGCACCATCAAGAACGGAAATACAGTTTTCAAAAAAATAATTCCATTTGACAGCCTGCCTGCTCCTAAAAAAGAAAATGATACCCGTGTAATATTAGGATACGAATGTAAGCATGTTTCTTTTTCTTATTTTTCAAACAGAATTGATGTCTGGTACACTGAAAAGACTAAGGTAAAAGGAACTCCCAATAATAATTATTTGCCAAATAAAAATGCTCTTGTTTTACAATTGGCTGTTAATGGAAATTATACTCTTATTGCGAGTGCTGTCAGTAAAGAAAAAAAATATATCCCTCAACTTAATTATGATGATAAAACCCAAGCGGTTAATGCATCGGAATTCGAAGAAATTGCCATAAATTCAAGGTATAAAGTCTTAAAGATTTTTGATAACGAAATTTTAAATTTTGATCCCAATAGTATTATTCCAAAAGAGACAGAGCTTGAAAAAGATAAGGTTTATCATTTTTCTAAAGGAAGCGTAGTCCTAAAAAAAATAAAAATTACTCCGGAGTTAAAAAACAGCAATGCCATTTTTGCCAAACTAACCTGTAAATCTAATGGCGATGCATATGACAGGACCGGTTCGATATTTATTATTCCTGCAAAAAAAGAGAGAAATACCACTACATTATTAGATGCTTATTTACATGGACTGGATCGATTACCAGTTTATACCGATAATAAAAAAAATAAATATCAGGGAATAAAAAAGGAAACAGGCTATCTGCCGGCAATTGAAATAATGAGGTTTTTTACGCCATTTGGGGTTAATTATTTTAATGAGAAACGAAAAATAAACAATTATAACTGGGCAGGAGAAGTAGTTTGCAAAGAAGATGTCAGTTCTCTTATTCCAACAGACGAAGATGAAATCTGGATTGGGGTTTTTATTGGTAATTATGATGCTGGCGGACACATAGTAAGTCTTGAACTGGATGCTTACCCATCAGTAAATAACGAAGGCAAACCAAATAAACAAAAATACATAACACCTTTATTTTCGACAGTTAATACTATGGAAATGGAAGGCCAAAATTATGGTGGCCTTTTTATTAACGATACTTTGAAGGTAAATTTTGAAATTAAGGACGAAGTAGAAAATTTACAGCTCCTGTATACTACAACAGGTCATGGCGGATGGGGAAATGGAGATGAGTTTGTACCAAGAATGAATAAAATATTTGTAGACGGTACAGAAGTTTTTAAAATTATTCCCTGGCGAACTGATTGTGCCACATATCGATTATCTAATCCTGCTTCAGGTAATTTTGCTGATGGTTTATCTTCAAGTGATTTAAGCCGCTCAAATTGGTGTCCGGGAACATTAACACCTCCTTATATTATTCCGCTGAAATTACCAAAAGGGAATCATGTGATAGAGGTAATTATAGAACAAGGACCAAATGAAGGTCTCAGTACAAACCACTGGAATATTTCCGGAACTTTGGTTGGTCGATTGAATAATTAATTTTTAAATAAGCAATGATTTTAAAGTTTAATTTTTTTCCGATATTATTAGTTTTGGTGAGTCTTTCCTGCACTTCAGTAAGGAAATTAAAAGTGAACAATATAACTGAAACCTTCATAACAAGTCAGCCAATAACAAAAAACAGCCATGCTGCAACATTAGTTGAACTTGAGCCAAATAAATTGATGGCTGCGTGGTTTGGAGGAAAATATGAAGGTGCCAAAGATGTAGGCATATATTTTTCTGTTTATAAAGATAAAAAGTGGTCAGCACCTTTAAATCTTGTCACTCCTTTAATAACACAAAAAGATACTTTACCTTGCTGGAATCCGGTACTTTTTAAGAGCAAAAGTGAAAAATTATATTTGTTTTATAAAGTCGGGAAAAATCCAAGGGAATGGTTTGGCGCTATGATTGTTTCAGATAATAACGGAAACACCTGGAGCGGTCCCAAATATCTTCCCGATGGAATTCTCGGCCCTGTCAAAAACAAACCAATAGAAACTACACCAGGCATTATTCTATGCGGAAGCAGTACAGAAAGTATTGGAGACAATAAATGGAGAGTTCACGTAGAAAAGTATACTGAAGCAACTGAGTCCTGGCAGAAAATAGCCGTTGAAAACAATAAAGAATTTGAAATTATTCAGCCAACGTTTCTTGTGCATTCCCCGAATAAGATTCAGATGCTTTCCAGAAGCAAACACAATAAATTAATTTCAAGCTGGTCAGAGGATAATGGTAAGACCTGGCAGGAAACAGACAGTATAAACGTTGTAAATTCGAATTCGGGAGTAGATGCACTGACTTTGTCAGATAAGTCATTTTTATTGGTTAATAATCCTTTAAGGATGGGTAATGACTGGTTTAATGGAAGAAATGTCCTGGATGTAGAATATTCTAAAGATGGTCTGTACTGGAGCAAATTATTTGATTTGGAAAATCAAAAAGAAGGCGAATTCAGTTACCCGGCCATTATCCAGACCTCAGATAAAAAAGTACACATTTTATATACTTATAATCGTGAATTTATTAAACACACTACTTTTAATTTAAAATAAAGAAGATGCAAAAAATTTGCCTTGCCCTGGACTTAAAAAATGACCCGGATTTAATTACCGAATATATCGAATTTCATAAAAACGTCTGGCCAGAAGTACAGAAGAGCATTTTAGATTCCGGAATTATCAATCTTGAAATTTATAATGTTGCCGACCGTTTGTTTATGATTATTGAGGCCAATTCTGATTTTTCATTCGAAGAAAAAGCAGAAAAGGATGCATCAAATTCAAAAGTTCAGGAATGGGAAACTTTGATGTGGAAATTTCAAAAAGCACTGCCGGATTCAAAACCGGGAGAGAAGTGGGTGTTAATGGATAAAATTTTCCAACTTAAATAATTTTGAAATTTACAAAAAGAAATACAATGCTATTTTTTAAAAACTTAAAATATCAGGTCTTTATCATTAGTGTATTATTTTTTAATACCACTATAAATGGTCAGAATGGGATTAACGCCAAAACATTTTATAAACATGATAAATACCTGTCTTCTGATAAAATGGAGGGACGTTTTCCTGGTACAAAAGGCAATAATGAAGCGGCATCTTACATTAAAAGATATTTCAAAAAATATGGTCTTAAGGAATTCAACAGAAATTACTATCAAACTTTTAAACTATTTGTAAAAGAAGGAATCAATAAAGTGAAATCGGATAGTGTCAATACTCAAAATGTTGTAGGGTATCTCGAAGGTTCTGATGAAAAGCTAAAAAATGAATATATAGTAATAGGGGCTCATTATGATCACTGGGGCTGGGGAGGACAAAATTCGGGAAGTAAAAAGAAAGAAGCTTTCGCCATTCATAACGGAGCAGATGACAATGCATCCGGGGTTTCGGCTTTGTTGTGTATACTTCAGGAATTATCAAATGCTAAAGTCAAACCTAAAAGGAGTATTATTTTTATATCTTTTAGTGGGGAAGAAGAAGGCTTATTGGGTTCTAAATATTTTGTGTCTCATTTGCCGGTAGAAAAAAATGCCGTGAAAGTAATGCTGAATATGGATATGGTTGGAAGGCTTAATGAGGAGAAGCAAATTTACATGGGCGGTGCAGGAACATTTCCGAATGGAGTAGAATTGATGAAGAAATTGGGTGAAAACAGTACCCTGAATCCGGTCATACATGCTGGTGAAGTTGGAGGCTCAGATCATGTATCATTTTATAAAGCTGCTATTTCTGCTATAGGATTTCATACAGGAGGCCACCCGCAATATCATACACCCGAAGACGATATAGATTTAATAAATATTCAGGGCGGTGCTTTGGTATCTCAATATATTTACAATGCTTTAGTAGCAATTGCAAATGACCCGCAACAACTGTATTTTATTAAACAGAATTAACTTATAATGCTGCTGTTGGTTTTTAATTAACTTTCCGTGCTATATAAACTTTTGTGTTTCAGTATTATGGGATACTTTTCTGTTTTCAATTATATTATTTTCTCAAAAGAGCTGGCTAAAAGTTTCAAATCTTCCAATAAAAGGTTCGAATTTTGTTTAGTTAGGATCACATCAAAAGCCACTCAAATCGAGTGGCTTTTTTGTTTTTAGTAATACCTTTTTTAGTTTATTGATTTTCTGTAATTAAAAGGAGTCTGATCCGTTTGTTTTTTGAAAAGTCTTGAAAAGTACGGCAAGTTTTCAAATCCAAGCTGATAAGCAATTTCAGAGATACTCTTCTCATCTCCTTTGAGAAGGTTCTTGGCTTCTCTTATTAGATGTATGTGAATGAGTTCAATCGCTGTTTTCCCCGTTTCTGCTTTTAGTAAATCGCTTAAGTATTTTGGCGAAACATGAAGTATAGAAGCCATTTGCTGCACATTTGGAAGACCATCTTTTTGGGCTTTTCCAGTGTTAAAGTATTCTTTGAGGCAATTGTGAAAAGCGGTAACAATACTTCCTGATATGGTTTTTCGGTTAATAAACTGGCGGTTGTAAAAACGCTGTGCATAATTCAGCATAGAATCAATATGGGATAATATAATCGAAAGAGTATATTCGTCAGGATTGTTATGGTATTCCGTTTCGAGTTTTTTGTATAGTTCCCACATGATTTCTTCTTCACGTGGAGAAAGATGCAGTGCTTCGTTGGCCTCGTAATCAAAGTAGCCGTATTCCTGTATGTTTTTATGCAGGGGATGCCCTAATAAGAGATCTTCATGTATATGAAGCACAAAACCTTTTGCTTCTAGTTTCACATCACGAATAGAAATAACCTGTCCGGGCTTAAAAAAGAACATGCTGCCACTGTCATAATCGTATGTGGTTTTACCGTAATGCATATGTCCTGACTGCACACGTTTTAAGCCAATTAAGTAAAAATTACTGGTATAATCAATATTCTTACCTGAAGGGCTTCCTGAGTTTTCAAGCACTGCCATTCCGAAAAGCGGATGCTGTGGCGGCGGGTATCCGTTGGATTTATACAGATCACTTATTTTTTTATAATGCATTTTAATAATTTTTAATCTGATTTTTAGATTAGAATCGCTAAATTAATTTTGTTGCAGACTTTTTATTGCTGCAACTACAGCTTCCCCGAACTCGTGGGCAGAAGCAGGATTCTGGCCTGTTACAATTCGGCTGTCGGTACAGACTTTTACACCGAATATTTCGGCCGCTTTCTCAAAAACAGCACCATTTTCTTTTAGTTTTTTTTCCAGTTCAAAAGGTACAAATCTAGTAAAATCCCTGTTTTGTTCCTCTGCTGCGGAAAAGGCAGTGATTCTTTTTCCATCAATCAGAAGTTTGCCGTTGCTCAGTTTCAGATTGATTAATCCGGCCGGACCATGGCAAACTGCACTGACAATTCCATTATTTTCATATATTTTTCTGGTTATGTAATGCAGTTCCTTATTGTCTGTAAAATCAAACATCGGACCATGTCCTCCAACCATTTGTATGGCAATGTAATTTGATGGATTTACATCTGAAAATTTTATGGTAGTGCCAAGTTTATTGCGGTATTTAGGATTGGTCCAAAACCAGCTGTTAACAGGATCTGTCAAATTAAAACCGTCAAATGGAGGAAGTCCTCCCTTAGGACTTGCAATATCAATATCGTAGCCTTCTTTGTCATAGACTTCCAGTGGATGTGTAAGTTCAGGAAACCAAAAACCTGCTGTAATATTAGGCTCACCCTTTTTGTCCTGACTTGAAACGACTATTAATATTTTTTTTCTTTTATTAACAGGAATTTGGGTCTGGGCTGAAATCTCAGTTTGACTACAGCACAAAAAGGCTGTAAGAAGTGTTAGAAGTTTTAAGAGAGGTGTGCCGGGTTTTATCAGTTTTGACTTTTTGGATATTTTACTGCCGTTTAAAAAAATAGAAGAAACTGTCATAATATGTAAATTAAATTATTCACCTCAAATGTACTATTGGGGCCGATTAATAAATTATACAGAATACGGAATTTTTGATACAAAATACTACTCAATTTGTTTATTGTACAAAGTGATCATCAGGCAGAGCTGGTTAAAAAAATGCTATATGTTTAAATTATTCTTCTTCTCTTTTTATTTTGGCTTAATTTCTTATCAAACGACCATTTACCGGCTCCTTCAATTAAAAGAAAGATTCCTCCAAGTAACATTGCCCAGTCAGTCCTGCTTTCATGAAGCATTTTCCAGAAGCCATCGTTTTTTAGAATTTCTCCTTTTGTCGTTGCGATTGCTACAAGCATGATGATGATAATTGGAATACTTGCTAAACGTATAAAAAGTCCGATTAGGATTAAGGTGCCACAAAGAATTTCAAAAAAGCCAACAAAAATTGCCTAAATATTCTGGTGCTGGCAAACCAGCTACCCTTGAGTTTAGATAAGAATTGGAGCATTACTGCTAATGTAAATTATACTTCTGAAAAACCTACAGCCCAAGGAGAGGACTCACGTTTTTCGTCTATGCCTATGTTTTAACCTCTCTCAAAAAATTGTCAAAAACCCTGTCACATTAATTTTACGGACAATGGAATAGTTTTATCATTTCGTTTTTTCAATATGGGCTGCCTTAAGCTCATTAATACTGTTTCTAATAAATCCCTCTTTGTCAGCATTCATTTGAGATACTAATTCTTTTCTTTTTTCAGGAATTTCCATATACTTTTCCGCCCATAAATTGATCTCAACAATTATCGGAATTAAATCTATTCCTTTCTGTGTCAATTGATACAATACTTTGGCTTTGCTGTCCGGATGTTCCAGTTTCTGAATAATTCCGTTTTCTTCTAAAGATAGCAGTCTTGCCGCCAGAATATTGGTTGCTATCTTCTCATCAGACTTTGCAAGTTCGCCATAAGTACATTTTTTATGCAGCATTAAATCTCTCACAATCAGCAGTGACCACTTATCACCAAAGGCTTCAAGGGAAAAGCTTACCGGGCAGTCTGATCTCTTTTTTTGAGTTTTCATAAAAATAATTTTATAATTACTTGCATTTTACAAGTAAATGTGTTTATATTTGTACTTGCATTTTGAAAGCAAATATACAGATAATAAATTAAACTAAAAAATTATGGAACTAAAAGGAAAAACAATTTTGATCACCGGTGGTTCTGCAGGAATCGGATTAGAAGCTGCAAAACAATTTGTTGAAGAAGGAGCAAAAGTGATCATCACAGGAAGGGATCAGAAGAAATTAGATCTGGCCAAAAAAATGTATCCATCGATTACAACTATCAAAAGTGATGCATCAAGCAGGGAAGCAGCAGTTGCCTTATACAATCAAATCAATGAAATGGGCGGGATTGATATACTGTACAATAACGCTGGAATAATGTATGGCCAGAATAACTTAGGTTTTAGCAATTCGAAACATTTTGAAAAAGCAGCTATAGAAATTAATACCAATTACCTTGGTGTTATTCTTTTAAACGATCTTTTCTTAGATATGCTTAAAAGCAGAAAAGAATCGGCCATAATTAATACATCATCTATATTAAGTTATACCCCGTCGAATCTTGTACCAACTTATTCTGCATCAAAAGCTGCCGTACGTTTTTATACAGAATCGTTACGTGATCATTTACAGATAATAGGAAGCAGCCTTAAAGTTTTTGAGTTATTACCGCCACTGGTAAAAACAAATATGTCTGTTGGAATGGAAGGTAAATCGATAACACCTCATGTGCTGATTGATGCTCTGATAAAAGGACTAAAAAATAATACTTACACTATTCGTGTTGGCGATACAAAAGCAATTTATTTTTTGAATAGATTTTTGCCAAAAGTGGCTTACAAGTTATTGAACAATAAAGGTATTAGTGCGAGATTACAAGCCTAACTGGCATAAAATATTTAACTAAATAAAAAATGAACGACGTTCATTTTATTTTATATCTTTGACAGAAGTAATGCTGGAAAGAAATAATTATGAGTATAGTTGATAGAAAAGCAAGAGAAAAAGAAGCTCTAAAAGCCCTGATATTAAAAGGTGCTAAAAAGCTTTTTGTAGAAAAAGGAATTGAACAGACTACCATAAGAAATATTGCTGAAGAAATTAACTACAGTGTAGGTACTGTTTATGTTTATTTTAAAGATAAAAATGATATTTTACATGATCTTCATACAATAGGTTTTCAGGAATTAGATAGTTATTTTATGGATTTATATACTATAGAAGATCCGAAAGAAAGGCTAAAAAAAATGGGTTTTACGTATATCAAATTTGCCCTTGAAAATTCTGAAATGTACGATTTAATGTTTAATCTAAAAGCTCCAATAGAATTCCTGAAAGAATCTGAAAATGAAGATTGGGAGGAAGGATGTTCAGCATTTGAATTAGTTAAAAAAACTATTGAAGAATGTATAAATAAAGGACATTTTAAAGGTCACAGTGTAGAACCTCTGTCGTTTATGGTTTGGAGTCTGGTACACGGTATGTGCTGTCTTGAAATTCATCAGAGGATTAAAAACGTAAATCTTACAAATCCGGATACCATTTTGTATGACGGATACAATGAGTATTTAAAAATGATAGAAAAACTTTAAAAAAAATTTTAACCAAAAAAATGAACGTCGTTCAAATTATAAACAATGTACAATAAATGAAAATTAAACTAATTTTTGCAATACTCTGTCTAGGATATTTAGGGTATGCACAGAATAAGCTGGACAGTTATATACAGACTGGCTTAAAAAATAACGAAGTAATCAGGCAGCATAATTTTGACATCAGCAAAAGTATGTATGCCTTAAAAGAAGCTCGGGCTTTGTTTTATCCGACTGTTTCCTTAAACGGAAGTTACACTAAAGCAGATGGGGGAAGAACTATTGATATTCCCATTGGTGATATGCTGAATCCGGTTTACAGTACTTTAAATCAGATCACCAATTCGAACACTTTCCCGATGTTAGAAAACCAGTCGGTTTTGATAAATCCGGATAATTTTTATGATGCTAAAATTCATACCACAATGCCATTGCTGAATTTTGAAATCATTTATAATAAAAGAATCAAAACCCAGCAGACTACACTTCAAAAAATAGAATTAGAAATCTACCAGAGAGAGTTAGTGAAGGAAATCAAAATTGCCTATTACAAATACCTGCAGTCGGTTGAGGGAGTTAAGATTTACGAAGACGCTCTGGCTTTGGTCAAAGAAAACCAAAGGGTAAATCAGGCTTTATTCAGAAATGAAAAAATAAACCGAACAGCCGTTTTACGAAGCGATAATGAGGTAATCCGCATTCAGGCTAATTTAGAAACCGCCAGACAAACCAGTAATAATGCCAGATCGTATTTTAATTTTTTATTGAATCAAAAACTGGATACAACAATAGAAACTGATGAGGGTGAATCACCGCCAATAGATGCTATTACAGAAAATACCCAAAATAGGGAGGAGCTGCAAAAGCTGACTCAGGCAAAAGAAATCAATGAAAATGTAAGCAAACTGACTAATTCGTACTGGCTGCCAAAAGTAAATGGTTTTGCCGATTTCGGAATTCAGGATTTTGATTTTGAAGTGGATAAAAACTCACGCTATTATTTTGCCGGAGTGGGCCTGGAATGGAACATTTTTTCAGGAAATAAAAACAAATATAAACTCAAGCAAGTCGAAGAGGATCAGAAAAAAATAAGTTCCCACACTGATAATGTCAAACAGCAGTTACTGCTGCAGTTTCAGGTTTCGCAGAACAATCTAAAGTCGGCTTTGGAGCAATTCTATGCAGATAAAAACCAGAAAGTTGCATCCAAAAAGTACAACGACGATATTACTAAGCTCTATAAAGAGGGACAGGCGATTTATATCGAACTGCTGGATGCGCAGAACCAGTGGGTAAATGCACAGCTCAACACCAATATTTCGCTTTATAATTCCTGGATTGCTTTTGCAGAATTAGAAAGAGCCAACGCCACTTTTACTTTTAACTAAAAACAAATGATCATGAGAAAGATAACAATAATAATACTTCTTGCCCTTCCGCTTTTTTACGCTTGTAAAGAAGAAAAAAAAGAAAATTCACCGTTTGAAAACGCAGATATTATTGCGGTAAAAACAGCATCAGTCCAATCTTTGGCACTCAGCAATACGATAAGTGCATCGGGTTTAGTGACGACAGAAAACCAGGCCAGTTACGGCTTTAAAATAGGAGGGATCATCAATCGTATTTATGTAGAAGAGGGTCAGTTTTTTAAGAAAGGACAGCTTCTGGCATCATTAGATGAAACAGAGATTAATGCAGGTTTAAACCAAACTGATCTGAATCTTAAAAAATACGAACGTGATTATAAACGTGCAAGCAATTTGTACAAAGACAGTGTGTATACATTAGAACAGCTTCAGAATACAAAAACAGGACTCGATATTGCGAGGAAACAGAAAGATGCTGTTGCTTTTAATGCCCGTTATTCCAAAATATACGCTGCTGCGGATGGTTTTGTTTCCAAAAAAATAGCAAATGAAGGTGAAGTAGTCGGTGCAGGAGCTCCAATTCTGGCTATAAACGAAACCAGTCAGAACAATAATTATCTGTTGAAAGTAGGATTAACAGACAAAGAATGGGCAGCAGTAAAAACAGGACAGAAAGCAATTGTAACTCTTGACGGATATCCTGACGAAAAATTTGATGCCTTTATTTTTAGAAAATCGCAGGCGGCAGATGCTGCATTAGGTTCTTTTCAGGTCGAATTAAAACTGAACCTTAAAAAAAGCAGACCAGCAGTCGGAATGTTTGGAAAAGCTGAAATAAATGCAGAACACTCCGAAGATTTTGTCATCATTCCGTATAATTCGCTTATTGAGGCTGACGGAAACAAAGCATTTGTTTTTATTGTTGAAAATAACAAAGTAAAACGCCAGCCGGTAACAATCAATAAATTTGAGAACAATAAAGTATTCATCAAAGATGGTCTGCAGAAGACAGATCAGATCGTGATTTCCAATAGTGCCTATCTCAACGAACAATCAGCTATCAAGATCATTAAATAATCAGTATCATGAAAATAACAAACTTTGCTGTTAAGAATTATCAGTTTACGCTGATTATATTTTTGCTGGTCGCTGTGGTAGGTTATCTTACCCTTTTTACTATGCCAAGGGCTGAAGATCCTGCAACGCATCCACCACAATATTTAATTACAGTAATTTATCCCGGCACAAGCCCGAAGGATATGGAAGAACAGGTGGTAAAACCGATCGAAAACAAAATTTACGGACTCGAAAACATCGAAAAAATATTAACGACGGTGGAAGACGGCGTTGCTGCTTTTCAGGTAAAATTTAAATACGGCGTTAATGTTGACAATAAATACCAGGAGATTTCTACCGAAATGAACGCGCTAAAAAACAGCGAACTTCCTAAAGATATTTATCAGATCAAAACCGAAAAGATAGCATCATCAGATGTAAAAATTCTTCAGGTGGCTTTGGTTTCTGAAAATGCGTCGGACAAAAAACTGCGTGATGAAGCCGATAAGCTTAAATCTAAAATTGAGAAAATAACCAATCTGAAAGATGTAAAATACGCCGGCATTCCTGAGCAGGAAATTCGTATTGACTTACAACTGGAAAAATTGGCGCAGTTAAAAATTCCGTTAAACGTGGTCATGGGAAGTCTTCAAAGCGAAGCTGCCGATATTCCGGGAGGAAGCATTGACTTAGGCAGTAAAGTATTCAATGTAAAAACAAGCGGTAAATTCAAAAATGCCAACGACGTTGCCAATACGGTAATTTACAACGCCAACGGAAAAATAATCTACATGAAAGATGTAGCTGAAGTGGACTACAAATCGCAGGTTGTCGATCACATAACCCGCATCAACGGGCACCGATGTGTACTCGTGACAGCCGGTATGAAAGACAATGTCAATATTACCGATGTACAGAAAGAATTCCTTCCCATTATAGACGAATTTTCTAAAGAACTACCGTCAAACATTAAGTTGGTAAAAAACTTCGATCAGGCTAATATGGTATCGCAGCGCCTGGGACATTTAGGATTTGATTTTACGCTGGCGATTGTTTTGGTAATTGTTACGCTGCTTCCATTAGGTTTAAGAGCTTCGGGAATTGTGATGATCTCGATACCATTGTCTCTTGCATTAGGGTTAATAGCGATGAATGCTTTTGGTTTTTCTTTAAATCAGTTAAGTATTGTTGGTCTGGTAGTAGCTTTAGGATTGCTGGTAGATGACAGTATTGTGGTTGTTGAAAATATAGAACGCTGGTTACGGGAAGGACATTCAAAAATGGATGCAGTGCTTAAAGGAACTAAACAAATCGGAATTGCAGTAGTTGGTTGTACAGCAACACTCATTATCGCATTTTTACCGCTGGCTTTTCTGCCGGATGTTTCGGGAGAATTTATCAGAAGTTTACCAATGGCGGTTATTACCAGTGTATTGGCATCGATGATCGTAGCTTTGACATTGGTACCGTTTTTAGGAAGCCGGTTTTTAAAAACACACGATCATGCAGGGGGAAATGTTTTTCTTCAATATCTGCAAAAATTCCTGACCAGAGCGTATCGTGATATTATGCCGAAAGCACTAAAATATCCGAGAACAACTATTGCGATTTCTATCTTTTTAAGCATCACTGCATTTGGCTTGTTTAAAGTGACGGGTTTTAAGTTATTCCCAACTTCAGAAAAACCTATGTTTCTTATCAATATAAAAATGCCGCTTCAGGCCAATATTTTAGAAAGCGACCGTGTGACCAAAATTGTAGAAGCTGAGCTGAAACACCATAAAGAAATCGTGTATTACACTTCGAATGTCGGAAAAGGAAATCCCCAGATTTATTACAATGTGCATCCACAGGACAGAAAACCCGATTTTGCACAGATTTTTGTCCAGCTCGAAGACGAAGCAAAGCCAGCTGAAAAAACAGCTCTTATTGAAGAACTGCGAACTAAATTTAAAACGATGCCTTATGCAAAAGTAGAAGTAAAAGATTTTGAGCAGGGAACGCCATTAGAAGCCAATATTGTTGTGCGGTTATTTGGTGAAGATCAGGAAGTACTTCGTAAGCTTTCATCTCAGGTAGAAACTATTCTGAGAAATCAGGAAGGAACGGTTTATATCAACAACGAACTCAATACTTATAAAACAGACGTTAAAGTAAAAATCAATAAGGAAAAAGCCAGAACATTAGGCGTACTAACAAGCGAAGTAGATAAGGTAATCCGTCTTTCGGTAGCTGGATTAACGGTTGGCGATTATATTGATGACAGGGGAGATGCCAGAAATGTAACACTGACACTGCCAAGAGATAAATTTTCGAATCTTGACGCCTTGAAGAATTTATATGTAAATAATCTTCAGGGAACGCCGATAGCGCTCAACCAGATTGCTGAAATTTCGTTTGAAACTTCTCCAACGGCAATTAATCATTTTAATAAATCACGTTTTTCAAAAGTAACGGCTTTATCCGCAAAAGGATATTACGCCAATGATTTACTGACGCATATTGTTCCAAAACTGGATCAACTGAAAATGCCAAAAGGGTATTATTATAAATTATCCGGTGAAAAAGAATCAGAAGGCGATGCTTTGGGAGGTAACTTTTTGGCGGTAATTATTTTGAGCACCTTTTTGTTTGTTGCGGTGCTGCTGCTTCAGTTCAAAACATTTAAAGGGATAATTATTGTGCTTTCGATTATACCACTGGGAATTTTAGGAGGCGTACTATTACTGATTATGAACGGAAGTCCGATGTCGTTGGTTGCTATAATCGGTTTTATTGGTCTTTCAGGGATACAAGTCAAAAACTCGCTGCTGCTGGTCGATTTTACCAATCAGTTAAGACAGGAAGGACATTCAATTGACGAAGCGATTGCCATTGCAGGAGAAACGCGTTTTTTGCCGGTCGTATTGACTTCGATTACAGCTATCTGTGGTTTGATTCCGATTGCTTTAAACTCAAATCCTTTGATTGCACCATTGGCAATTGTTTTAATAGGAGGATTGATCAGTTCCACAATATTATCCAGAATTGTTACGCCGGTAATGTATAAGCTGATTCCGCCTAGTATTGAGAAGGAAAGTTAATTGTTAAAATTGAAATAGCCAGTATTTATAGAATTCAATAGAATTGAATGCATGATGCTTTAATATTGAAAGGATAGTTTTTTTAGCTATCCTTTTTTGTTGTCTTCAATTCGCATCTTAGTTTCTCCATTCAGGGAATACGCGATAACTGGAAAAAAAAAGTCCCACCGAAGGAGGACTAAACCACAAGAAAATTGATTTTAAAGAGAGTAAACGAATTAGGTGGTTTTGTAAAAGATAAAGTACCAGCGAATACTTTTTTTATTGTTGATGGAAACGGAATCAAACAGCCACAAATTTTCCTGCCAAAAAAATGGGTACCTGTACCAATTTTAAAAGTGAGGATGAAAGAGAATATTGGGGGCAGAAAAACTAAAAGAAAATATAAATCAATGGGTGAATCTTAGAAACAATCATCACGTATTAATTTATAAAGATGAAAAAGGAGACTTTAAAGAAGATGTAGTTATGTTTTGGACGGTTGTAGAACGGAAAAGAAAAGGTTTCCCGATTTATCAGTTACCATTAGGAAGAAAGGAAATAGTAACCTCCTTACATATTAACGATATGTTTTTTTAGGCTAACACGAAGATGAAGTAAATTGGGACAATCCAGATTATGAAGTTTTGAAGGAGCATTTGTATAGAGTACAAAAGTTATCTTAAAAATTCTACCTGAGGCTACAGCTGCTTTTCCCAAAAAATTCAAAATATTACCAAATTGTTTATCGGTTATTCGAAGTATGCTTACTTTTTCTAAAGGGGGCAGTAACTTGTGGATTCTCTTTTCATGAACATCGACACTTTCACCGCTGGCGCAATGGCGCACATAAACAGAATATTGCATCATCGAAAATCCGTCCTTCAATAGATTTCATTATGATCCAAAACAAGAAAGCCAATATCCTCAATTGGGATTGTACTCTCTTTCATTTCTGATTTTAGTACCAGCTGATTGTTTTTTGCCGTTATAGAAAATTTGTTTTCTATTAAAATAGTCCTTTTTAGCATAAATTTAATTTCAAGAATATACATGCTGGTAGTATATTAAACAGGTATATTTATATGTTATTTTAAATTTAGGCTTTAAGGAGATGCTCTTTTTACGGTTTTCCTTACTTACGGATTTTAGTTTAAGTGAATAGTCACGCTAATTCATCAATAATTTTGTTTAATGCTCTTTTCCTCCAAACCATCTTCTCGGTGCATCACTTTCATGAAGTACAATTTCCGTATGTAGGAACTGAGCGGCTTCAGCTGAATCTCTTACTTTAACAGCGCTGCGTTCTAACATTTCTGATTCAAATTCCACAAGTGCACTTTTTCGGATTCCGGTTTTCCTCCAGTCAGATAAAGGCCTGCAACCTTTAAAAATGCTTCGTGCCAGTGAAAGGGCATCGAGCAGTGCCTGATTAGCACCTTGCCCCTTAAACGGACTCATTGGGTGTGCTGCGTCTCCGATCAGAGTGACTGGTCCTGATTTCTCCAGCAATTTGGGCTGGAGTAATTCACGGTCATAAACAGGATAGCCGGAAATATAAATTTCTTCTGTTGACGATAAGATTTGGGGAATGGGATCATGCCACTCGATTCTTCGGCATGCTTCTTCTTTTAGTGCTTGAGGTCCTTTTGCACTTAATGTCTTAGCCTCTTTTTCTGACATTGGAAAGCTAAGCTGCCACATTACCGAATCTGATGCATAGGGCATAATATAAATTCGCTCGTTGCCGTTGGCGGTTTGAAATACCGTAGCCGAATCTAATAAAGGACTATTAAGATCCTGAAGAACACTCAGTGGACAAATACCCAAAATCACAATACAGCCCAGATAACGTAAAGGAGCGGTATCTTCTCCAATTAACAGTCTTCGCACAGAGCTGCGAATACCATCAGCTCCAACAACTAGATCAGCTTTAGCCTTTTTTATTTTTCCATTGACGTGAAAGTTAAGCTCAACACCTTCAGTTTCACCTTCCTTAAAATCTACTAACTGGTGTCCCCACTTTATCTGATGATTTCCTCCGAGCTCCTCTAGTAAAGCTAAGCGTAAAGATTGTCGGGCAATATGCACATTTGTACGTTTCGAAGACGTTTTTATATCTGACTGAAGCCATTTTCTGGTTCCCCATTCTGCAATTACTTTTCCTTCGGGAGTATGAACCAGATGTCTTGTTGAAATCACACCTTCTTTTAAAGAGAAAATGCCTAATCCCTGGACTGCTTTACTGGCTTGCTGTAAAGTGAGTCCATAGCCCTGTGATCGGGAATTGAAGTCTTTGTCACGTTCATAAAGTGTGAAAGGGATCCCACGGTGCAGACAGGCAATAGCAAGGGCTATTCCGCCGATACCGCCGCCAATAATAGCAATGTGTGGAAATTCTTTATTTGCAGCAGGAGGACTAACAGCAGCCAATAATCCGGATCCGGAACAGTCAGGACATGAGTATGGATTTCCTTTAGGAGGAATAGGAGCTGTACCCTGATTTTTCGACTTTTCAAATTCATCCAATGCAATCTGATAAAGATGCCGGTTTTTTTTGCTTATCCGTCGGTTTTTTTTACCTCGTCCCTGGCATTCCTGACAGATAGTCCAGCTTGCTCGTTCATTTTCTGTTTTTTTTACGTCCACTTTGTACTAGATGATTATTGCGGTATTTCAACAGTGCAAAGTTAAGGTAAAAGACAGGGTAATTATAAGTGAAAATGAGTTATAAAATATTCTTTATTTGAAAATTCTTCCAATAATTTTTCCAATATCGGCAAAATCATCCAGATTGCTTACTGCTCTTTTTTCGGTAACCGTACTGTCAATTTTTGAAAAAGGGTAAATCAGAATATAATTATTGTTGCTGAGATTTTTGTTCAGGATTTCAGGTACGTTTTGCATTTGCGGAAAGTAAGAATCCATGCCTCTGTCTGCCATTAGCATTATTAAACCTTCGTCCTGTTGTAAATTGAAAGCGGCTTCCTGTCCTTCCTGCCATGTCGTTATGGTATTAAAAGTGGCTTCAATATTGGCTTTTTTAATAATGCTTTCTAAAATTTGGTTTGTTTTTTCATTGGCATAAAAACTCATTTTCGCGCCTGAATTTTTGCCTATATTCCATACTCTTAAAAGTGAAAGAAAAAATCCCGGCTCACGTTCCGAATTTGCCGGAATGAGGACCACATATTTTTTTATGGTTGCTACAGGCTGTATAGCATGATATAGGATGACATTACTTTGTTTATTGCGCAAATAGCCATTGTACAGGTTGTAAAGAAAGGAAGACGCAAAGCCTTTTTCATCTAACCCAATGATTAAATCAGTAATGTTTTGTTCTTTGACGACATTATTTATACCCGATACAACATCATTATCATGCCGTGTAATCGGATTTAGTTTCACATCTGCTCCTGAAGCCATATGTACTGCTGCACCCAATAATTTTTCTGCATTTTTCGAGGAAGACTCACTTTTTTCTTCATTGATGATGTTGAGTGCAAAAAGTCCGTCTTTGTTGTTTTGTGTTTTGATGAGAAGGCCAAGATTGACTAATTTCTCTACAGTATTTTCATGATTTAGAGCTATCAGAATATTTTCTTTTTCATGACTTTCACCTGCTACAGTTTCTTCTTTATCTGAATCCGCAATCCTTTGTGCACTTGCCATCGAAACAAATGATGAAACCGTACACGAAACCAGGATCAGTAAAATACTTCCGTTAAGGACATGCTCATTCAGCAGACGAATAGGTTCTCCTGCTTCATTCTCAGATAAAATGATGTTGTAACCCACCATTACAGCCGCCAGTGTAGCAGCGGCAGAAGCAGAGCTCATTCCAAAAATAAGCGTGCCCTCATCATTGGTAAGACGGAATGTTTTTTTTGTAAATAAAGCGGCCACATATTTTCCGCCAATAGAAGCTACCAGCATAATAGAAGCCACGCCCAGCGTTTCCCAACTCTGAATAAAAGCATTAAAATCAATCAGCATTCCTACACTGATCAGGAAAAAAGGAATAAAAATAGCATTTCCCACAAATTCTACCCGATTCATGAGTGATGAAGTATGCGGTATAAGCCGGTTTAGTGCAAGACCGGCAAAAAAGGCTCCGATAATTGCTTCGATTCCTGCTAATTCTGCCAATAATGAAGCCAGATAGATCATTACAATAACAAAGATATACTGCGAGATTTTATCTTCTACATTTTTGAAAAACCATCGCGCAATGATTGGAAATACAAGTAAAACTATCAGAGCAAAGACTAACATGGAAACGGATAATTTAACCCAGAACGAAGTCCCGACTTCTCCTTGTGACATACCTACGACCACAGCCAATACGACTAGTGAAAGCACATCTGTAATCATTGTTCCGCCAACCGTAATATTAACGGCCAGTTTCTTTGCAATTCCTAGTTTACTCACCATTGGATATACGATAAGGGTATGAGATGAAAAAAGGCTGGCAAAGAGGACAGATGTTAAAAGGGAAAAATGCAATACATAATAACCGCCAATGAGTCCAAGAATGAACGGAAATGCAAAAGTGTACAATGAAAAAGTAATGCTCTTCCATTTATTCTTTTTAAAATCGCCCATATCGATCTCAAGTCCTGCTAAAAACATAATGTAAAGAAGTCCTGTTGTTCCGGTTACTACAATACTGCTGTCACGGGCAAGAACATTAAATCCGTTTGGACCTATTACGGCACCGGCTATGATAAGACCTAACAGATGAGGTACTTTTATTTTATTCAATAAAAGCGGAATACACAAAATTATGATAAGTTCTATCAGGAATTTCAGTAACGGATCTTCTACAGGAAGACTGAGGTGCTGTATACTTAATAACATAAATTATTTCTTTTGAGGGAGAGTAAGTTCTACTGAGAATCTTGCAGCGCAATTATCTTGTCCCGTTATTGTCTGAGTGCCTTTGATAACATTTTCCTGTATGTCATCAAGGGTTACATTTATTTTTGTTCTATTTTTTGAAATACTGTCGCTGTTGAATTCCAGTTGTATTTTATCTTCAATATACTTTGCTTTAAATACACGGACAAGTTTCTTGTTGTTTAAGACATTAGTGTAAATTCCCGTTGAATCAGATAAAAACTGCCAGGTTTCATTTCGTTGATCACCAATAACATATTGATTGCAATTGGACTCCCTGCAAAGCATTTTACTGTTCCATATACCCTGAATGTTTTTTGGCCATTCTTTTAATGATTCAGCAGGATGATCTGCACTATCCTTTAAAGCTATAACGCTGTCACGGAATAAAAGTAATGACTTATATTCTGCTTCCTTGTCAGCTATTTGTTCTTCTCTTAAGATTAAAGCCTTTTCTCTGTTTTGAAGTTCGAGTTCCTTTTTGTTTTCACATGAAATAAACAGGCATGTAAAAAATAATAGCAGAAGATTTTTTTTCATGAAAAAGGTTTTGTGATTTATATTTATTCGAATAAAGAATTACACAGCAACAGTGTAAATAAACTTAGGTACTACAAGTTACTAAATTAATTGCGAAAGTGCCAGTTTTTGGCTCATAAACATTTATTTCTCCTTTAATTTTGGATAAGTGAAACATTAATTTTAGTCAGTAGAGATTCTGAAAAGAACAGAAACAGTTTAATAAAAAAAGCCCCCAAATCGATAAAATTTGGAGGCCATACATTCAGTTTAATAAAAACAGAATATTTTCTATTAGAATAATTTTTGATTTTTAATTCAGTTGGATTTATTTGTTTCTAAATATTTAATGATTTCTGTGCAGGCATTTTTGCTGGTAAAACCAAATTTTTCATCCAGTACCGGGGCAGGAGCCGAATAACCAAAATGATCCAGTCCGAAAACTTTTCCACGGCTTCCCGCAAGATTTTCCAGATTAACCGGAAGACCGGCTGTCAAACCGAAAACCATTCCGTTTGTTGGAATAACACTTTCCTGATATTCTTTTGGCTGTGACCTGAAAAGTCCTTCAGAAATTACAGAGGCCACGTTTATTTTTATTTTAATGCTGCTTTCTAATTCAGCTGCTGCTTCAATAAGAGTCGCTACTTCAGATCCGTTGGCGATTAAGGTTATATCTGGGTTTTCAACAGCTTTTACAAGATAACCGCCTCTTTTCGCATTAGAAGCATCTTCAAATCTTGAATTTCCTGAAGTTGGAATGTCGGTAATGTTTTGTCTGGAAAGAATTAATCCGGTTGGTGTTTTTTTGTTTTCCAATGCCATCTGCCAGGCTACAGAAGTTTCAACAGCATCTGCAGGGCGCAGGGCTAATAAACTTTGATCTCCGGAGTGATTTTTGATTTTTTCTAATAATCGAATCTGGGCTTCCTGTTCAATTGGCTGATGCGTTGGTCCGTCTTCGCCTACGCGAAAGGAATCGTGTGTCCAGACATATTTAACCGGCAGTTCCTGAATAGCTGCCAGACGAATGGCAGGTTTCATATAATCAGAAAACACAAAAAAGGTCGCTACAACCGGAATAACTCCACCATGAAGGGCTATTCCGTTAGCGATTGCAGCCATAGTAAGTTCTGCAACTCCAGCCTGAAGGAATCCACCCCTAAAATCATCTTTTTTCAGAACCGAAGATTTTTTTAAGAAGCCATCTGTTTTGTCACTATTGGATAAATTGGCAGAAGAAACAATCATATTTTCTACATTTTCAGCCAGATACCCTAAAACTGCTGCCGAAGCATCGCGTGTAGCCGAATTGGCTTTTTGCGATATTGAACTGAAATCTAGTTCCGGCAGATCTCCATTAAAAAACTGCTGGATTTTTTTTGCCAGTTCAGGATTTTGCTTTTCCCAGGCAGCAATTTTTGTTTTTCTCTCTGCTGCTTCTGCTGTTTTTCTTGATAAGACATTTTTGTAATGCGAAGCAACTTCTTCGTAAACAGCAAATGAATCTTCCGGATTTGCTCCTAAATTGAGTAATGTTGATTTAAAACATGCTTTTGTCCCTCCAATCGGTTTTCCGTGCAGTTCGCATTGTCCTTCATACATCGCCCCATCAGCGGTTACACATCCTTTACCCATAATGGTTCTTCCGATAATAAGTGTCGGTCTTTCCAATTCTGCATGAGCAGCGTTCAGGGCAGAACGTATATGAGTATGGCTATGTCCATCAATAGTAATGACTTTCCATCCCCAGGCTTCGTATTTCATAGCAGTATCTTCGGTCGTAACTTCATCGGTCATTGATGATAGCTGTACATCATTTGAATCATAAAACATGATAAAATTATTCAGTCCCAAATGTCCGGCAATACGGCCTGCACCCTGAGAAATCTCTTCCTGAATACCTCCGTCAGTTATGAATCCGTAGATTTTATAATCGAATAAATTATCAAATCTGGCAGATAAAAACTTTGCTGCAATAGCGGCACCTACACCCATAACGTGTCCCTGACCCAAAGGGCCTGATGTATTTTCGATACCTCTTTTTACATCAATTTCAGGATGTCCTGGCGTAACAGAACCCCATTGTCTAAAATTTTCCAGATCTGTTTTTTCATAATTGCCTAACAAATGATATTGGGCATACATTAAAGCCGAAAGATGCCCGGCATCCATAAAAAAGCGGTCCCTGAAAATCCACTGCATGTCCGATGGGTCGTATTTTAGATATTCGGTATAAAGGATATGCATAAAATCGGCTCCGCCCATAGATCCTCCGGGATGGCCTGAATTTGCTTTTTCTACCATTGAAATGGCTAATGCTCTAATATTATCCGCAGATAAGTGGTCTATTGTCTTATTCATTTTTTGTTTGTTAATGTAATCGTGATTTTATTGATAAAGCTATTAGTCTATTTGAATGAGTTGAGTAAGTACATTGCTTTTGATTTCCTTTTTTTCGTCAGGCTGACTGCCTCCAATGGCAAGTTTGATTTTGCCGGAAAACTGTTTTAGGTCACCTTCTGTGGTAATTGACGATAAGTCCTCAGGGGATAGTGTAAAGATGATTGTTTTGCTTTCTCCAGATTTTAAATTGAGTCTTTCAAATCCTTTTAGACTCTTTAGCGGCGCTTTTGTGGATGGATTTTGATTGATAACATACAATTGAGCCACTTCTTCCCCTTCAGTTTTTCCGGTATTGGTTATTCTGACAGAAACTGAAACAGGTTGTCCTTTTTTTATTTTTGAAGGAACTTTCAATTTATCGTATTTAAATGAAGTATAGCTAAGTCCATAGCCGAAACCATAAAGCGGTTCGCCTTTAAAATAGCGGTAGGTTTTATTTTCCATGCTGTAATCTGCAAAAGCAGGCAGGTCTGAATCGTTTTTATAAAAAGTAACAGGCAGTCTTCCTGCAGGATTATAATCGCCAAAAAGGATATCTCCAACTGCAGTTCCGGAAGCCTGGCCACCATACCAGGCGTTAAGTATTGCAGGAATATTTTCAGCTTCCCAAGGAGTAGCTATTGCACTGCCGGTCATCATGACAAAAACCACTGGTTTTCCGGAAGTTTTAAGCGCTTTCATTAGTTCGGTCTGGATTTGAGGCAGAAGGATAGAAGTACGGTCGCCACCTGAGAATCCCGGAAAGTTAACCGGCATTTCTTCGCCTTCCAGTTGTGGGGATATTCCGCCAACATAAATAAAGGCATCCGCATCTTGATGGGTTTCGACTATTTTTTTTAAATCAGTTTTTTCAAAATTACCTGTATTTAAGGTTACATTGGCTTTTCCTTCACCTTGCCAGTACTCTAAAACTAATTTATAAACGGTATTCTTTTTAGTAATCAGTTTAAAAGTTTTTTCTCCCCATCTGTTCTTTTCCCAGGCATTTATAACTTCTTTTCCGTCTATTAAAAAGCGATATCCATCATCTGCACTGATTTCAAAGGTAATCGATCCATCCTCCTGTGCGGTAAAATTTGTAGTGTAACGCGCAGAAAAGTTGTTTGCTTTAATATTTTCTACAACAACTTCGCCTTCCTGCCACAAGTTATTGATTTCTGATTCTGTTCTTATTACTCCAGGTTCTCCGGAAAGGTTTTTATTGTTGTAATATTCGGCTTTAAAACCCTGATTTCCTTCGTAAGTATATTGATTTTTAAGGTTTTGATATACCAACAAAGTATCGTTGGTAAAGTTTACTGCTTTTTCATAAACAATTTCCGTATTGGCACCTACTTTTTCTCTGATTCCTTGCAAAACTGTTGTTAGCTTGCTTGGAGTTCCGTTGTAATTTCCTAAAATAGATATAGAGTTATCTGCATTAGGCCCCAGGACTACAATTTTTTTCAGTTTTTTGTTTAGAGGTAATACGTTTTTCTCATTTCGAAGCAAAACCATAGATTGTCTTGCCATTTTTAAGGCATGTTGCTGATGCGCTGTACTTTCTAAAACTGATGCGGGAGTCTGTGCGTATTTTACCATTTCAACAGGATCAAACATACCAAGTCTGAAACGGATCATAAAAAGACGTTTAACAGAAATGTCAATTTGCGTCTCACTTATTTTTCCGTTTTTCACAGCCTGTACCAAAGCTTTGTAAGCATCAGTACCACAGTCAATATCCGTTCCGTGAAAAACTGCATCAGCCGAAGCGGATTCTGCATCAGGATGTGTTTTGTGGTTTTTGAAAAAATCATCGATTGCCCAGCAGTCAGAGGTCACATAGCCATCAAATTTCCATTGATTTCTTAAAATATCCGTCATCAAAATATCGCTGGCACAACACGGCTGTGTTCTAAAAGCATTATAAGCGCACATAACACCGGCTACTTTAGATTCGGTCACTAATTTTTTAAATGCAGGCAGATAGGTATCCCAAAGTTCATAAGGGGTAACATCAACATCGAAAGTATGACGCAAAGATTCAGGTCCGCTGTGTACTGCATAATGTTTGGCACACGCAGCAGCTTTTAAATATTTAGGATCATCTCCCTGAAGACCTTTTACAAATGAATCGCCCAGAACGCTTGTTAGATATGGGTCTTCGCCATACGTTTCCTGTCCGCGTCCCCAGCGAGGATCACGAAAGATATTGATGTTGGGTGTCCAGTAGGTAAGTCCCAGATAACGTTCATTTGTTCGGCCAGTTTCTACAGCTTTATTATAAATGGCTCTTCCTTCAAGTGCTGAATAATCAGCCATTTTAAAAAGCGAATTTTTATCAAATGTTGCTGCCATAGCTATTGCCTGTGGGTAAACTGTGGTTTTGAAAGGAGTTCTGGCAACACCGTGTAGCGTTTCGTTCCACCAGTCATATGCTGGTATTCCAAGTCTTGGAATTGCCGGTGAGGAATTAAGCATCTGCGATACTTTTTCTTCTAATGTCAATTGGCTTACCAGATTATCTACACGTTCCTCAAAATTTAATTTAGTATTTTGAAAAAGAAATTTATCTGATTTTAGTTGTGCTGAGCAATAGCATGAAATCATTAGTACAATTAGGAATTTGATCTTTTTAGTTTTCATAAGCTTTATTTTTTGGATTAAATAGCTGAGACAGTTCTCCGAATATTTAAGCAACCGATTGTGTAAAGAAATGACTTTTTTTTAGAATAAAAAAATTTTATGTTCACTGAGATCCGTCAAAAACCATTGAATTAGTATGAAAAGCTATTGTGTTTTTGGAATAATTCTTATATTCTCTTAAATACATACGACATCTATTATTATATTATTAAAATAAGTACATTTACAGATTAGTACTTAATTCATGGAAGAACACAGACATGTAACAATTTATGATATTGCGGAAAAACTGAATCTTGCAGCGTCAACAATTTCACGAGCTCTAAAAGATCACCATAGTATCAGTGATAAAACAATTAAAAAAGTAAAGCAGACTGCTAAAGAAATGGGTTTTGTCCCTAATACACTGGCAGCTGGTCTGAGAGGTAATGTTACAAAAACAATAGGGATTTTAATTCCCACAGTTACACAGCCTTTTTTATCGTCTTTAATAAGTGGTATTGAGATTGCAGCTCAAAAATCAGATTATTCCGTTATTATAATGCAGTCTCATGATTCTTACCAGATGGAAGTGGACATGGCCAAATCGTTATATAGCAACCGGGTTAGCGGAGTTATATGTTCACTGGCAATGGAAACTAAAGATACTTCACATTTCAAACAGTTTTCAAATAACAACATTCCTTTGGTATTTGTTGACCGTGTACCTAAAGACTATGATACTTTTCGGGTCGTAATCAATAATTATTTAGCAGGTTATAAAGCTACAAAACACCTCATAGAACAAGGGTGTAAAAGAATTGCGCATTTAACTGCCGAATCGGAATTCGGTACTCTTTACAATGAGCGTAAAAGAGGTTATATTGATGCTTTGTTAGAGCATGATATTCCACTTCAGGATAATCTAATTATAAGTTTAAAAGAAATGACTTATGATGCCGGAGTAAAAGCCTGTAATCTGTTGTTTGATTTGAAAACCCCGCCTGACGGACTTTTCGCTCCGGGAGATATTCTTGCAGTAAGTGCTGTGCAGACCGCAAAAAAAAGAGGAATTAAAGTTCCGGATCAGTTTGCGGTAATAGGTTTTAACAATGATCCTATTTCAGAAATAATTGAACCTAATATTTCCACCATAACCCATCCTGCGGAGAAAATGGGTAAGGCTGCTGCTGAATTAATCATTAAAAATTTAAAATCCGTTAAAGAGGAAGATGCTAAAGAAATTACATTTTTGAATACTCAGGTACTAATACGGGAGTCTTCCAGAAAAATATAGTTCACTTAAATTTTAAACTCACCTGTTAATGCTCAATTAGCAGGTTTTTTGTTTTAATAGGTCTTCTTGTTTACGTTTATAGGATTTATGTTGTTAATGTTTTAAATTCATCTATAAAATGGCTTTTTTATTTTTTTATTACTTTATTTTTGTATTTTAGCACAACCGATTGCGAAATATAAAATATTTTTAATGCTATTTTTTTTAATATAAAATATTGCTAAATAATCAATTTTAAATAGAAATTATTGCTGGTAAAGAATTAAAATAAAACAAAGAAATAATGAAGTATATAATAAAGGCTTTTTTTAAATTGAGTATATTACTTTTTCTGGTTAGCTGGCCGGCATCTGCACAGAAAGATTACAAATTATGGTTGCAATATGAAAAGAAAACCAGTTCACAAATAATTTCGGGATATATATCAAATATTAAAGGAATAGTTGTATTAGAAAATACTGAAACTTCAAAAATTGCCACGAATGAATTACAGACAGCTTTGAGCGATATGTTGGGAAGTAAGATTCAGGTTACAGTAAAAACAGAAGAAAATAATACTATAATTTTAGGCTCAAAATCAGTATTAAGTCCTGAAATTGAAAAAGTAATTGGTTCTGATTTTGATCTCATTAATGATGAAGGTTTTATTATCAAAACTGTTTCAGTAAAAAATAAAAACCATATTATTATTACCGGCAAAAAAGATATTGGCGTTTTATACGGAGTTTACAGTTTTTTGAGATTGATTCAAATGAACAAACCGGTTAAAAATCTTCGTATAGTTGACGCTCCGAAAACGAATATCAGGATTTTAAATCACTGGGATAATTTAGACCGAACCGTAGAACGCGGTTATGCCGGATTTTCACTCTGGAACTGGCAAAAGCTCCCTGGTTTCATTGATCAGCGCTATATTGATTATGCCAGGGCAAATGCATCAATTGGGATCAATGGAACAGTTTTGACGAATGTAAATGCAAACGCATTGATCTTAACACCTCAGTATTTAGAGAAGGTTGAGGCTTTAGCCAGTGTATTCAGGCCATACGGAATAAAAGTGTATTTAACTGCCCGTTTTTCGGCACCAATTGAAATAGGGGGATTAAAAACAGCAGATCCAAAAGAGGCTGATGTAGCTAATTGGTGGAAAAATAAAGCCAAAGAAATTTATAACAGAATTCCGGATTTTGGGGGATTTCTGGTCAAAGCAAATTCGGAAGGGCAGCCCGGGCCTCAGAATTACGGCAGAGATCATGTTGACGGGGCAAATATGCTGGCAGATGCTGTTGCACCATTTGGCGGGGTAATTATGTGGAGAGCCTTTGTTTATTCTGAACATGATGCAAATGACAGGGCAAAACAAGCTTACGCTGAATTTGTACCCTACGACGGAAAATTCAAAGACAATGTAATCGTTCAGGTAAAAAACGGAGCAATTGATTTTCAGCCGAGAGAACCGTTTCATCCTATGTTTGGCGCTATGCCGAAAACGCCTTTGATGATGGAGTTTCAAATAACGCAGGAATATTTAGGTTTTAGCACACATTTGGTTTTTCTGCCTAAGCTATTTCAGGAAGTTTTAGAAGCTGACACTTATCAAAAGGGAAAAGGAACAACAGTTTCTAAAGTGATTGACGGTTCTTTCACAAAAACGAAGTTGACCGGAATTGCCGGAGTTTCCAATGTTGGAAATGATTTAAACTGGACCGGACACCCTTTTGCACAGGTTAACTGGTATGGCTTTGGAAGACTCGCATGGAATCCGAATTTGGATTCTGAAGTTATTGCTGATGAATGGCTGAGATGTACATTTTCAAACGATGAAAATTTCATTAATCCAATTAAAAAAATGATGATTGAATCGCGTGAAGCAGCTGTTAATTATATGACACCTCTTGGCTTGCATCATATTATGGATACTGGGCATCATTACGGTCCGGGTCCATGGGTTTCTAATTTGTCAAGGCCGGAGTGGAATCCGGTGTATTATCATAAAGCAGATAAAAACGGAATTGGTTTTGACCGTTCTAAAACCGGAACAAATGCCACAGCACAATATGCTCCTGAAGTAGAAAAATTATTTGATAATGTGGAAACCTGTCCAGAAAAAGATTTATTGTGGTTTCATCATCTTTCCTGGGACTATAAATTGAAAAACGGACAAACGCTTTGGAATGGAATGGCTTTAAAGTATCAGGAAGGTGTAAATCAGGTAAAAAACATGCAAAATATTTGGAATAAAACTGAAAAATATGTTGATGAGGAACGCTTCAAAGAAGTTCAGATGTTATTAGAAATTCAATATAAAGAAGCAAAATGGTGGCGGGATGCGTGTCTGCTTTATTTTCAACAATATTCGGGAAAAGAATTGCCGGCTGGAGTCGAGAAACCAAGCCAGTCTTTAGATTATTTTAAGTCATTAAAATTTCCTTTTGCACCGGGAAATTAAAAGATATTTAGCTAAAATCATAATGATTATTACTTACAAATTATTAGTGATAAAAATTGAAACTGTACAGGAATTCAAAATAAAAAACTATCAACCTTAAAGATCATAAAATGAAATTAATTAACCATTATTTACTGCTTTTACCTTTAATTATCTTCAACAGCTGTAATGCACAAAAAAAGGAAAAAAATGTTGTTTCATTGAAAGACAGTTATAAAAAAGAATTTTATATCGGAACTGCTTTGGATGTAAATCAGATTGAAGAAAAAAACGCGAAAGAAGATTCTTTAATCAAAAAACAATTTAATGCTATAACGGCAGAAAATATAATGAAATCGATGTTTGTACATCCTTCTAAAGATAAATATGATTTTGCAATGTCTGATAAGTTTATTGCTTATGGAGAGAAGAATAATATGTTTATTCATGGCCATACTTTAATCTGGCACAGTCAATTGGCACCATGGATGGCGGAAATTAAAGATGTTGCAGAAATGAAAGCTTTTATGAAAAATCATATCACGACAATTGTTTCTAAATATAAGGGAAAGATTGATTCGTGGGATGTTGTCAACGAGGCCTTGAACGAAGACGGGACTTTAAGAAAATCAGTTTTTCTGAATACGCTGGGAGAGCAATATCTGGTTGATGCTTTTAAATTAGCTGCTGCTGCTGATCCAAAAGCAGATTTGTATTATAATGACTATAATAATGAAGAACCTGCCAAAAGAAAAGGAAATATTGATTTAATCAAAAAAATTAAAGAGGGAGGAGGGAAGATTGACGGAGTTGGAATTCAGGCGCACTGGCGATTAGAAAGTCCTTCTATTGAAACGATTGAGGAAAGTATTCTGGCGTATTCAGCTTTGGGTTTAAAAGTTGCTTTTACTGAATTGGATATTACAGTTTTACCAAATCCATGGGATTTAAAAGGTGCTGATGTTAATCAGAATTTTGAAGGAAGTGCCAAAATGAATCCATATCCGGATAAACTTCCGGATTCTGTTCAGGTAAAACTTGCTGAACGTTATGCTTCGATCTTTAAATTGTTTCTAAAGCATCAGGATAAAATCAGCCGTGTCACATTCTGGGGAGTTCATGACGGTCAGTCGTGGTTAAATGACTGGCCAATAAAGGGCAGAACAAATTATCCTTTATTATTTGATAAAAACTTAAAGCCTAAAAAAGCGTATCAAAATGTAATGAAGTTAAAAGACACAAAAGAATGATTTTTATTACCTTGTTAATATTATAAAAAACATTATATTTTAGGTGATACAGCTTTTGAAAAAATTAAATTTTATCTCAATAATAAGATAGTAGTGAATGTGATAGCTGTAGAAAGTTAGTTTGGTAAAATAATTATTTTTAACTCAATTTAGAGAAAGGTATGATATCAACAATAATTATCGGTTATCTATATTATATAGCCTAAACACTTAATAAGTGACTAGTCCTGAATAATTGATACAGATTATTAGACAAATATATTTAATTAAACACCTGTAAGAACTTTTTTTGCAG
>NZ_JAADZV010000013.1 GCF_010645075.1 Flavobacterium limi | reverse complement strand
CGTATTTCTTGAAAGGGATAAGTAGCTACTTATAAATAACTTACTCTTTCCATTACAATAGAATTTAATTACTTTTCGACAAGCTTGAACGCTTAAAAGCATCGATTGTTGCGCATAGGGACGACCTGGCCAACGCCCTAAATCAAGATCTAGGGCGTCCAATAGCCACACAGGGCTATATTGAAACCGACGGTGTTATCCATGCAATAGACTTAGCCATAGCCAATTTGGATACATGGATGGCTCCAACCAAAGTTGAGGAATTAGCAATTGCAAAATCTGCCTATATCCGTTACGAATCTAGAGGTGTGGTATTGCTTTTTGGGGCTTGGAATTTTCCTGTGACGCTTTTATTTGAACCTTTGGTAAGCATCATTGCCACTGGTAATACCGCAATTGTGAAAACCAATGAAGTTTCAGCTGCCGTAGCAGCTGTCGGTTCAAAAATTCTTGAAGAAGTTTTCGACGAAAAGGATGTTGCCGTATTTGATGGTGATCCCTCTGTTTCGACTGCACTCCTGGAACTACCGGTCGACCATATTTTCTTTACTGGCAGTCCAGCAGTGGGGAGAGTTGTTATGGCAGCGGCTGCCAAGCATTTGGCATCCGTTACCTTAGAACTGGGTGGAAAGTCGCCATTGATTATTGATGATAAATATGATATTAATGAAGCAATGCCATCCCTGATTTTTGGTAAATACCTAAACGATGGACAGGTTTGTACAAGCCCTGATTATCTTTTAGTTCCAAATAACCGTATTGAAGAATTTGTAGAAATATTTAAGCAGAACATCACTGGAATGTTTTACTCAGATGGTAATTATTTGCCTGAAAGCAATACCCACATCGTAAACGAAAGAGGTTTTGATAGAATTAAAAGCTACATTGATGATGCCGTAGAAAGAGGTGCTACGATTGCATTCGGAGGTAATTCAAATCGAGATACGTTGACCATCGAACCTAGCATACTATTGAATGTATCAGAAGGTTCAGCAGTACTGGAAAATGAAATATTCGGTCCTGTTTTACCTGTCGTAGGATATGATGATCCTACTGAAGCTGTTTCTTTTATCCAATCCCAGACAAAACCACTTGCACTGTATATTTATTCAGATAATGAAGGATTTGTGAACCAAATTATTGATAATACTTCTTCAGGAGGAATAACTGTAAACGGATGGGCTACGCACTTTATGGAGCAATCACTTCCATTTGGAGGTGTAGGCGATAGCGGTATGGGGGCTTACCATGGAATCTTCGGGTTCCGTGAACTATCTCATGCTCGTGCTGTAGCATTTGCAAAGTAGTCTCTTTTACTAAGCTTTAAATCGACAATATAAAATGAAGTCCCCCATTTGTTTAATATCAAGGGGGGATTTTTGCTTATAAACAAAGAAGTTTAAGAGAGATGTTTAACATAATTGTTAAGCCCATTTAAAAGAGATTACGCAATTTGAAGCTTTCGTACTGATCTGATCTAAAGCCTGTAAAAATTGCTTATCATACTATCAGTTTGAATAATTTAGTAATTTAAGCCATAAAATATAATAACTATAGCAATTGGTAGAATCTCAAATTACAACGTAAAAAAGTGCTATTATCAACTACTTTTGTATCCATCATATATAATCAAAATACTGAAATTTGCATTGTGACGTAAGATTTTAAGGTATGAAACATTATAGTAACATCAGCAGTTTTAACAGAGACATCGGAGAAACTGCTCCAGAACATCCACTTTTTAGTATCAATATAGGACACCGAAACGACATCAGTGATGATGACATCGTTTTTACTGCCGATTTTTACATTATTTCTTTTAGGAAATTTGTTTCAGGTAGCATTACTTACGGTAGAAAGGAATTTGATCATCAAAGGGGAAAAATGATTTTTTTTAAGCCGCATCAAATGGTTACCTTCAAAAATGTAAAGTCAGAAGATGATTGTTTTTTGATATGTGTGCATCCTGATTTTTTATCAGGAAATGCTTTACAGAAGGAAATAAAGAACTATGGTTTCTTCGATTATGAAACTAATGAATCACTTTACTTATCACCTGCTGAAGAGGATACGATTTGGAATCTGGTGCGCATTATGAAAAAAGAGGCAAATAGTAATACTGATGCCTTCAGCAGACTTATTATGCTTTCACATCTGGGTACATTATTGACCTATTCTCAACGGTTTTACAAACGGCAGTTTATCAATCGCATAGAAATTACGGGAGCAGTTGCTGGTCGGTTTCAACAATTACTTGCTGAATACTACAGTAATCAAGTGGTAGTTAAAGCCGGTCTTCCCACGGTTTCCTACATGGCAAACCAGCTAAACGTTTCCCCCCGCTATCTAAGCGACCTTTTAAAACAGGAAACAGGAAAGACAGCCATTGAACTCATTCATCTCCATTTGATTGATGAGGCGAAAAATCTTCTTATTGAAGGAAAAATGAATATATCTGAAATCTCCTTTTCACTTGGATTTGAAAATGCCAATTACTTCGCAAGACTATTTAAAAAAGAAGTTGGAATTCCGCCCAACGCCTATAAAAACAGTAAACTGAATTGATAAATTTATTTTATTCCCAACTTTTAAACTCAAAAAATCAATTGAGTAAAGCGATTAGTGCCTATCCATTAATAAGGCATTGTAACCGATAATCAAAAAACATCTATAATGAATAGAAGAACAAAAGAATTATTCGAAATTTTCGAATTTGAAAACGGCATCCAGACAAAGAATAGAATTGCTATGGCGCCGATGACGACCTGGTCAAGTAATGATGACTATACGGTCGCTGATGATGAAATAAGACATTACGAAGCCCGCAGCGGAAATGTGGGTTTAGTCATTACTGGCTGTACCAGAGTGAAGGCCAATGGCATTGGCTTTACAAATGAATATGCATCTTATGATGATTCTTTTTTACCTGGCCTACAAAAGTTAGCAGCAGCTGCAAAGCGTGGTGGTGCTCCTGCAATTTTGCAGATCTATCATGCAGGTAACAAAGCCGTTTTAGATTTGATTCCTGACGGTATTCCTGTAAGCGCAAGTGCAGTTGCACTCGTGCCATCAGCATTTTACGCAGGTGGTGTAGTTTCTCATGAATTGACACACGATGAAATTCTTGAAATGATTAAAGCCTTTGGTGAGACTGCTCACCGAGCCATTAAGGCAGGATTTGATGGCGTAGAATTACATGGTGCTCACGGATTTTTACTGCAAAACTTCTTTTCTCCCTACTATAATCAAAGGAATGATTTTTGGGGAGGATCTGAGGAGAAAAGAATGAATTTTGCTTTGGAGATAATAAAGGAAGTTCAGACCGTTATAAAAAAATACGCTAACAGACCATTTTTGGTTGGGTTCAGGATATCTCCTGAAGAACAGGAAGGTTATAGAGTTAAGGATACTTTTACTTTTATTGATAAATTAATTGATTCTGGTATTGATTATCTCCACATTTCCTTAGGTGATTTGTTAAATCAAAAGTCTATTGATGAGCAGATTGGTAGTGACACAATTTTAAAATTAATGTTAACTCACGTGGATAAAAGAATTCCTGTAATTGCAGCAGGCAGCATCAAACAAGCAGAAGATGCAAGTGAAGCTATAAAATCGGGGTTATCTATGGTCGCAGTCGGTCACGCTCTCATCATTAACCCTAATTGGGTTGATTTAGTGGAGAAAGGTGAGAAAACAGACGAGGCATTAAGTATGTCAAAAGCTGATGAACTTGCTGTCCCAAAAAAATTACAAGCTTTCATCAAGGTAGCTGCTGGTTTTTTCCAAGTAACTGAATAACACACATTTTCTCAAATAATAATGGACCTTATATATATACTAATTACTTACTAATAAAAAAATTATTTCTCATTAGTATGCCTGCGGACTTGGGAGAGACCAGCGGGTTTCAGCGGGTAGTGTCTTAGACTGCACCCGCTGTTTTTACTTCTAAAAAAAAACAATTTTAACTTTCATATTCATTGTGTAATGAAAAGGATATTTCTTAAAGTTGGTTTGTCTAATTCTCCCAAGGTTTTATTTGCTGCAATAATTTTCATCGTCGGGAAAGCACCAGTGAGGTATTGATAAACTTGACATTTTTAGTAAGTTAATTTCTCCAGTACCCATCAAATCTTTAGGACCATAAATATGATCCATTTTAGCATCCATAACATAAAAATCTCCAAATTAAACCTATTTAAAGATGAGCCAGCCACACAAGCCAGATGAAGAGGAAATCATGTCTTATCTGCTGGTCTTCATGGAAGATGACCGGATCAGTGTATGGCATCTGGCTATTATGACTGCCATCCTATGCTTAGGATACCGGCAGGGACAGAAGGGCACGATCCAGGTCAGCCGTACTAGGATTATGAAACAGTCGCATATCAACACCATTCCCACATACCATAAGTATTTCAAGGAACTTCGGGATTTAGGTTATATAGAGTATGTGCCGTCCTATAATCCAGGATATAAGAGTGAAGTAATTCTAAATCAAAAAAAGGTAACTCAATAATAATGAGTTACCTTTTTTTTTTTGACTAAGCCCTAAGATTATTTTAAACTGTATTTCATTTTAATAGTTTGAATCTCTTTTTCTAATCTGGTCAGTACAGCAATATCTGAAGGAGACATTTTAACCTTAGTTTTATTAAGTCTCCTGTTCAGTACCGACATTTCCCTTCCAATGGTGGCCTGCTCTGTTATCGCGTAGGCTTCGGTCTGCCTAACTGATGCATGCCCCAGCATTTCCTTTACTACATTAATGGGACATTGTTGTTTAGGGTAACCGTGCTTCCAAATGTACGGCGTGCCATATGCGTGTTAAGTGTAAACGGGAAACCGCAAAGGTTTGCGACTTCTTTGAGATACTCGTTCATTTTCTGGTTAGACGAAACCGGAAGCACTGTACCTCTTTCCAAGCATAACGGGTAAGCGGTTTTTTTACCATTTTAGTTTTACGCCCCTTAAAGTTCTTAAAAGGATCTTTTGTAATAATCTCTTTGTCAATAGCCCGTATTACAATCTTTTTAAAGTTGGCGATATATTTCAGTGTGGTGTTGTTACTGCAATTACGTACAGTCCTCAGGTAAAATTCGAAGTCCTTTACAAATTCCAGGCTTAAATCCGCAAATTCATGATCTGATTTATTGAATTTATATTTTATAAAAGCTGTAAGGTGGTTTTTAGTAATAGTAAACCTGTCAAGTGTTCCTTTTGCATAACCTTTTCCGAGCAGGGCTTCCATTTCATCATTGTGCTTCTGGAATTCTTCCAGCACTTTTACTCTAGGAGCAGTTCTCCCTAAGATTTCATCCATGATTTTTTCAGCAGTTATTATCTTATTGCTGTGCATCATTTCAGTTTTGACTACATTGATTTTTAGGGTCAGTGAATCCAGAAAATAATTTAAAGATTTTGCATCTTCTTTGGAGCCCGTGGCTCTCTCGGCTTTTTGATCCCACCTGAGGTTTTCCCATTTGCGTTTGGTGGATGCCTCCTTTGTAATACCATCTACAGTAATTCTAAAGTACACGGTTTTAATTTTTTTGTCATTACTGGTTGTTTTCAAGAAGAAAACCAACCCAAAGCTGCTTTCTGACATAATTCAACTTTTTTAGGTTAATAAATGTAGAATTATAGCGTCAAAAAAACAAGTCGTTAACCTCCTTAACCCCTGTTTTAACAAGGGTTTAGCCTGAATTCTGTGGCAGTTTTTGCAGCAGATGCAAACTGCCACGATTCTGCCATAGAAATTTTGTGCAGTTTTAAAAAATATGAAAAGTGCAGAAAAACAAAAAAGCCTGCGAATCTCACGATTTGCAGGCTTTACCACGTTTTTTAAGGTTTTTTGAAAAGATTGAAAAACTTTAGTTTTTGCTTCTTTTACCCTTTTGGTGGGGAGAGCAGGATTCGAACCTGCGAAGTTCACACAGCAGATTTACAGTCTGCCCTCGTTGGCCGCTTGAGTATCTCCCCGATCTCAGTATTGTTGCGCTTTGTTGTTCTAAGCGGTTGCAAATATAGGAACGTTTTTTATGTTTACAAACAAAAATTGAACTTAATTTTAAGTTATTTTTTAAGTCATTGGTAGTGAATAAAATAATAAAGCATATTTTTTGAGTATTTACATTTTTTAGATACTTTTCAGATCGTTTATAATATTTTTTACTGAAGCAATTGAAAACAAAACAAAAAAATAAATAGTTTTTCTGCTTTTTTACAGTTCAAAGATTAGTGAGTACATATAAATATCATGAAAACAGAAGACAACAATACAAAAACAGTTTAACATTCTTAAATATCCGTTTTTTTGTTGTTTAAACTTATACTGGTTGAAAAAATAGAATTTTACATAATTTTAATAGAGCTACAATGATAATTTGTAAGGAACTACACATAATACAAAAGGTGCAATTATGAGCTTATGCGATTACTTCGGATAACTTTTTATTTTAATGCAAACAATCAGTCTTCTATTTTATTAGTTTAAATCAGAAAAAGTCTGATTTATTATTGAATTTGCCACATACGTAAGGATATCATTTTTATGTAAAAAACATATCGCAACGAAACACAAACAAGTTAATCCAGTTTACTGATTCAACGTATTTCAACGGTTTTTTAAGCCATTAATCGAGTAAATTTTATTAAAAATCGGCTTAGTTTTATTTTAGTAGTATTAAAATGATTAAATGTTTTAATACTGCCCCATGAAAAGAATATTATGTACAATAATTATAATCATTTTTTCAGATATTCACGCACAAGTCCCAATTCATGAGTTCAATTTTAACGGAACATTGCACAATACGAAAAACACCATATCTTTTACAGGGACAGAAAATTACGTAACAGATAGGATGGGAACTGAAAAAAGCGCACAAAGGCTAGCAAATAAGGCCTTAGAAGCTGTGATTGATAATCTTCCGCAAGGTAATTCCCCAAGAACTATTACTGTGTGGGTTAAAATGAATGATATAGCTTCACCCAATTATATCTGGGGATACGGTTCAGCCTTTAATGCGCAATATTTTGGACTTTTACAACAAAGCACAACAACTTCAAATTCTGATTTGAACTTAGCCGGCTGGGGTACGTCAAATGATCTTATAGTTAGTGTTTCTTTAAGCAAGGCCAGATGGTATCAATATAGTATTACTTTTGATGGCTCTGTTTCAAAAATATACAGAAATGGCGAATTATTAAAATATATCAAAGGTATGTCGCGTGACACCAAAGGGACAATTTTCAGATTAGGTGAAATCAATACAACAATAGGGATCAACGCTGACTTTGATGATTTGAAAATTTATAACGTTGCTCTGTCAGATAAGGAAATTTATGATTTATATAATATTTCTAAACAGCCTGCAGATATGATAGTTGCAGATTCAAAAGAAAATGCTGCTGCAAAAAAAGAAAATGAAAAACCTAATTTAGATACTACAATTATAAAGCCCGTTGTTGCAAATACAAAAAAAGTGGAAGTGTTTTCTCAGGGACAAAAAATAATAAGTAATAATGTACAGGATATAAATATAAACCAGCTTCCAGAGGGTACTTATTTATTGAAAATTACCAATTTGCCAACAAAAAAAATCCCAGCTAAATAAAATCGCAGTTATTTTTATGGGCAAACAGTAAAAAAGGCTATCCTTTACGAATAGCCTTCCTCTTTTTATTCTAGTTTTAAAAAATTGTAATTAAAAAAAAACAGAAATAAAATAATCTTTAATGTATTTTAAAAAGTAAAAATTTTACGAATTTTAAGATTTACTTTTTTTACGTGTGTCTTTTAAACAATTCAATCATCTGTTCAACAGCAATCAATCAATTTCACGGCTTACCCATTGGTTTTGTATATACTTATAGAAAGTTTTCAATTTTTAATTCTATCTTTCATAATCTTTAATATTGATAAATTGAAATAAACAATTCTATTATTTAACCCTCGGTGTTACTATCTTTTTCTTGAAGTTGGAACATATAAATAAATCATTTGCCCATTGTTTTTAGTCTTACAATTAAAAACCGTAAAAAAATGAGCGACAATTTTTTTAATTTTTCTCAAAAAAATTCATTTTTTAGGTTAATAAATCAGTGAAAGAAAATCAATCTTTAAATCAAAAAATAAAATGTATCTTATTGATTTCTAGGTTGTAAAATTAATTATTTTTTTTCAAAAGCAAGTGTTAAAAAATGTTATTTTTTTATTTTCCAGACATAAAATATCCCCACAATTATGATTCACAAAAAGACTAACCAATAATTGAGTAGGTAAAAATGTAAAAATGATTTATTTTTACACTATAATTATTTAAAACAAAATAAATAAAAGATGGATTGGATAACCGCCAGAGAATTCGAAGATATAACATATAAAAAATGTAACGGAGTTGCTAGAATCGCTTTTAACAGACCAAATGTCAGGAATGCTTTCCGTCCAAAAACGACATCTGAATTATACCAGGCTTTTTACGATGCACAGGAAGACACTTCAATAGGAGTCGTTTTATTATCTGCCGAAGGGCCATCGACAAAAGACGGAGTATATTCTTTTTGCAGTGGAGGAGATCAAAATGCACGTGGACATCAGGGTTATGTAGGAGAGGATGGACAACATCGCCTAAATATCCTTGAAGTGCAGCGATTAATCCGTTTTATGCCAAAAGTGGTAATTGCTGTTGTGCCAGGCTGGGCTGTGGGCGGAGGACATAGCTTACATGTAGTCTGCGATATGACACTGGCAAGTAAAGAACATGCTATTTTCAAACAGACAGATGCTGATGTAACAAGTTTTGACGGAGGTTACGGATCAGCTTACCTGGCAAAAATGGTAGGACAGAAAAAAGCACGCGAAATTTTCTTTCTAGGAAGAAACTATTCAGCTCAGGAGGCTTTTGAAATGGGAATGGTAAATGCTGTAATTCCTCATGAGGAACTTGAAGCAACCGCATACGAGTGGGCACAGGAGATCCTTCAAAAATCGCCAACATCTATAAAAATGCTAAAATTTGCCATGAACCTAACGGATGACGGAATGGTTGGCCAGCAAGTCTTTGCAGGAGAAGCAACCCGTCTGGCTTATATGACGGAAGAAGCAAAAGAGGGAAGAAATGCATTTCTGGAAAAAAGAAAGCCAAATTTTGGCGAAAATAAGTGGCTTCCATAAATTAAAAACCGTTACATGTTTCAAATTAATATTACACATTTATAAGAAAAATGAAACTAAATAAACTAAACAACAAGAATGAAACATTGGATTGAAGCCGCCAGATTGCGCACATTACCTTTATCAGTTTCCGGGATTATAGTAGGAAGTATTTATGCTTTATCTAACCCAACAGAAACCGTTAACACGCCAACAGAAGTTTTTAGCTGGAAAGTTTTTGGTTTCGCACTTTTAACGACTCTGGGATTACAGGTTTTGTCGAATTTTGCAAATGACTATGGTGACGGGATAAAAGGCACTGATAATGCCGACAGGGTTGGGCCAAAAAGAGCTATTCAGAGTGGTGTAATTACACCCCAGGCCATGAAAAAAGCTATTATAACAACATCAGTATTAACACTTTTGTCCGCAATTATTCTGATATATTTTGCTTTTGGACAAAGTAATTTTGCCTACTCAATCTTTTTCTTACTACTGGGAGTCGCAGCAATTGCTTCAGCGATCCGTTACACGGTTGGTAATTCTGCTTACGGATACAAAGGGTTTGGAGATGTATTTGTTTTTATCTTCTTCGGACTGGTGAGTACCCTGGGAGTGAATTTTTTACATACAAAAGAAATTGACCCGCTTTTAATTTTACCCGCTGTTTCAATTGGCTTATTAAGTGTTGGTGTCTTAAACCTGAACAACATGCGTGATGAAGAGTCAGACAGGAACTCAGGAAAAAACACAATCGTAGTGCAAATAGGAGGGGCAAAAGCCAAAATTTATCACTTTTCATTGATTATTACATCAATGTTATTAGTAATTATTTTTGCCGCTTTAAGCGATTATCGATTTGATCAGTATCTTTTTTTACTGGCTTATATTCCTTTAACCAAACATTTAATTACCGTTTATAAAAATCAGAATCCTAAGCTGTTAGATCCCGAATTAAAAAAACTGGCACTTAGTACTTTTTTGCTTTCTGCATTACTAACTATTTGTATGATATCCTTGATTTCGGATATTATTGTAAATCTGTTTTTAGGAGGCAGATAATTGTTTCACTTTAAAATTTTATAAAATGAAAATTACATTTTACGGACATGCATCTTTAGGAATTGAAGTAAGCGGAAAACACATTATTGTGGATCCGTTTATTACCGGAAATCCATTAGCTTCAGCGATTGATATAAATACTTTAAAAGCAGACTATATCTTGCTTACACATGCACATGGCGATCACGTTCTGGATGTTGAGGCAATTGCAAATCGTACAGGAGCGACTATAGTTTCAAATGCCGAAATCACTAGTTACTATGCTAAATTAGGGTTAAAAGCACATCCGATGAACCATGGTGGAAGCTGGAATTTTGACTTCGGAAAAGTTAAATACGTTAACGCAGTGCATTCCAGTTCATTCCCTGACGGCACATATGGAGGGAATCCAGGAGGTTTTGTAATCGAAAGTGAACACAAAAACATCTATATTGCCGGAGATACAGCGTTGACAATGGATATGAAACTGATACCTTTGAGAACAAAACTGGATTTGGCTGTATTACCAATCGGAGATAATTTCACAATGGATGTTGAAGATGCGATTATCGCTTCTGATTTTTTAGAATGTGACAAAGTTCTCGGTTATCACTATGATACATTTGGTTATATCGAAATCAGTCACGAAGAATCAATCCGTAAATTTTTCGACAAAGGTAAAGATCTGATGCTTCTCGAAATCGGAGAGTCAATCGAACTTTAAAATTATTTTTCATTTATTAAGAAGCTCTTTCCTGCTGTACACTATATCTTTTATGCCGAACCCCGGCATAAAAGGATGCCGTTTCCATCAGGGCTAGGGCTTTAGTTTTTATAAGACGTTAATTATCTTAAAAAACTACTTCAAATCCACATATTAAGTGGAGAGTCAAAATTTAAAAACCTAAAATAAAAACAATGTCTAATCAATTTGCATCATTAGGAATTTCAGCACCAATTTTAAAAGCACTAAGCGAACTGAACATTGTTGAACCAACCGAAATTCAGCAAAAAACAATTCCGTTACTTTTATCTGAAATCCACGATCTGGTTGGCTTAGCCAAAACCGGAACTGGAAAAACAGCAGCTTTCGGATTACCATTGTTACAATCAGTCAATACTGAATCCCCAGTTGTTCAGGCTGTCATTTTAACACCAACAAGAGAACTCGGACAACAGATTTTCAAGAATCTGGAAGATTTCGCAAAACACATTCCAGATATTTCTATTGCATCTGTTTGTGGCGGAATTCCAATAAAACCTCAAATCGAACGACTTAAAAATCCAACCCATATTGTGGTAGCAACACCAGGGCGCTTGATTGATTTGATTCAGCGAAAAGCAATCGACTTAAAACAAACCCAATATTTGATTTTAGACGAAGCAGACGAAATGGTTGCTATCCTTAAAGAAAGTTTAGACGAAATCATTGCTGAACTTCCTAAAAAACATCGTACTATATTGTTTTCCGCTACATTGCCCGGAACCATCAAACAGTTAATTCAGAACTACTTAAATAAAAATGTAGTTCAGATAAGTGCCAACATGGAAACGATAGGAAACCAGGGAATAGATCATGAATACATTGTGGTTGATCCTATTGAAAAATTAGATGTTTTAATGCATTTTTTAAACTCAAAGGAAGGAGAACGCGGAATCATTTTCTGTAAAACTAAAGCTGCTGTAAACAAACTGGCCAAAAATCTGGCTATAAACCGTTTTTCATCCGGAGCACTTCACGGCAGTTTGTCACAGGGAATTCGTGACAGAATTATGGAACAGTTTCGCGAAGGATATATCAATATTTTAGTAGCAACTGATTTGGCAGCCAGAGGAATAGATGTAAAAGAAATTTCTTATGTCGTAAATTATCATTTACCTGATACTTATGAGAATTACGTCCACAGAAGTGGAAGAACGGCAAGGGCAGGAGCAAAAGGACTTTCTCTGACAGTTTTGCAGCCGGAAGAAGTTGTTGAAATTGCAGATTTTGAAAGAGAATTAGGTTTGAAATTTACCGAATTCAAAAAACCTTCTATTGCAAGCTTAGAAGAAAATAACACGCTTTTGTGGGCGAAACAAATTTTTAAAATTAAACCTAATCATGATATTTCGAACGAATTAAAAACAAAAGTCAAAACTGTTTTTCATCATCTTACAAAAGATGAATTAATTGAAAAGCTATTAGCTAATTATGTTTTACAAAATAAAGTTGAAATAACTGAAAAGCCTGCAAAAAAGTTCAAAAAATAGATTTTTCATCATTTTTTAAACAGTCAAGATGAGTAATATAGAAATAAAAAAAATCTCACTTAAAGAAATTAATCAATTACAGGAAATAAGCAGACAGACTTTTCAGGAAACATTTTCAGAATCAAATTCTGAAGAAAACATGAAAAGTTATCTTGAAAAAGGATTTTCTAACGAAAAACTAACAGCAGAACTTACACATAAAAATTCGGAATTCTATTTTGCAATTTTGGAAAATAAGCCAATCGGTTATTTAAAAATAAACTTCGGAGAAGCACAAACTGAATTAAAAGACGGCAATGCTCTGGAAATTGAACGCATTTACCTCTTAAAAGAATTTCATGGAAAAAGTGTGGGGCAATTACTACACGAAAAAGCTATAGAGAGAGCAAAACAACAAAAATCAGAATACATATGGCTGGGCGTATGGGAAGAAAATCTAAAAGCAATACGGTTTTACAAAAAAAATGGCTTCGTGGAATTTGACAAACATATTTTTAAATTGGGAAATGACGAACAGACAGATATCATGATGAAACTGAATTTGTCTTATTAATATTGGAATTTACAGAAAGGAATTAACAATAGGTTTGCATAATTTTTAAAAATAAATTTAAGGATGAGTTTGTACTTGAAATTATTAGTGTTAAATTTATAAAGTAATGCAAACAGAATAGTTTTTACACAAAAGTCTTAAATACAATATATTATGAATATAGTCATCATTGGAGGTGGTTTCGCAGGATTAAATCTTGCGAAAGAACTTCTAAATCATCCTCAAATACAAGTTACGCTTGTAGACAAAAATAATTACAATTTTTTTCCACCACTCATATATCAGGTTGCTACCGCTTTTTTAGAGCCTTCAAGTATCAGTTATCCATTTAGGAAGTTTTTTGCCGGGAAAAAAAATCTTCAGTTTCGTTTAGGAGAATTATTATCAGTTGTTCCAGCCGAAAATAAAGTAATTTTGAGTAATGGCGAATTATCATATGACCATTTGGTTTTTGCTACAGGTGCTGAAACCAGTTATTTTGGCATGGAAAACGTGATGAAAAATGCCATTCCGATGAAAACTTTGAATGACGCCATTGTAATGCGAAATACTTTGCTTAAGAATCTGGAAAAAGCAGCAATTTGCAAGGAAATCCGTAAACGTCGTAAACTGCTAACTATTGTTGTAGCCGGTGGGGGACCAACAGGAGTAGAGGTTTCAGGTATGTTTGCAGAAATGCGAAAAAACATTTTACTAAAAGAATATCCTGAATTGGACACTACCGCAAGTAATGTTTATTTAGTTGATGGAGGAGATGCATTGCTGGCGCCAATGAGTGAAGCTTCTCAAAAAGATACTTTAGATGCGCTTACAAAATTAGGTGTTGTTGTTAAACTAAACAGCAAAGTAACAGATTATGTAGATGACACCGTATATTTTGAAAATGGAGAAACAATTAAAACCAAAAATTTAATATGGGCTGCAGGTGTTACAGCAAAAATATTTGAGGGAATGCCTGCCGAAAGTTACGGTCGTGGAAGAAGAATGGCAACTGATGCTTTTAATAAAGTGAATGCTACAGAAAACATATATGCTATTGGTGATACTGCTATTTTGACTACTGATAAAAGCTTTCCCGATGGCCATCCTCAGGTAGCTCAGGTAGCTATACAACAAGGAATAAACCTTGCTAAAAATTTTAAAGCCACACTTCAAAACAAACCACTTAAGCCATTTATTTACAACGACAAAGGCTCAATGGCAATTATAGGAAAAAATAAAGCTGTAGTTGATTTACCAAATCCGAAATGGCATTTCAAAGGATTTTTTGCCTGGTTTATTTGGCTATTTGTTCATTTAATTTCGCTGATTACTTATAGAAATCGTTTAAATACATTTTACAACTGGATGGTTGCTTATTTTGCAAGAGATCAATCTCTTAGAATGATAATCAGGCCAGACAAAAAACAAGTTTAAAAAAACCGGATTTTAAATCCGGTTTTTTTTTTTATGCAAAAATTTTTGACAATGAGAACTCTTAAAAGTTTTATTTTATATTGGAACAAAAATTATTTATGAGAGTTTTTTTTTTCTAATACTGTTATTAATTTCATTAAATTTATATTCACAGCATACCAATTTACCGGGACCTGGAGCAATGAAAATTATAAAAAATGTAAAAAAGAATACATTTTTACATTTAAGATTGAACAGTCAAACTGGACAGCAACGATTTTGCAATAAAAATAAAACTCTTGATTTTTGTTTTTTAATTGATTTATTCGAGTTATAAAAAGATGTTTTTTTGCTGCTATTTATTATTTTTCAAACCTTTAAAATCCTCTATATATAAACCTTTTGCAGTATTTGTAGGGTTGAATGCAGCAAGATTGTTAATTTTTAATGAAAAAGAAGGACTGGTGCTTTTTGCTGCAGTTCGCATAGTTTGGCCTGTAATTAATTCGAGGGCTTTATTCAAATAAGGATCTTTTATGTTTCCAAATTCAACCAGATTTAAGAAAATGCTATATGGATTAATTTCGTGATCAGGTGTAATTTTCGCTGGATTTGCATCTTTATCTTTGTTATAATATGAAAATGTAATGGGCTGCAATTGCCATTTGTGTTTGGTGCTTCGATTGGCATAGGACACATAGTCATAAGCAGGAGAATCATACAGTGTATTAGAGCCTACAAATTTGCCAACTGTTTCTTCACCTATTGTTACTACACTAATGTATTTTTTTAGGCATTGTATTGTAAGCTCACTCGCAGAAGCGGTTTGAAAACTTACCAGCACATATATTTTTGTCAAAACAAGGCTGTTTATATTTTCTTCTTTCTGAAAAGTTGGTTCATTATCAACTAAGTTGAAAAATTTTACTTTGTCAGAAAGATTTTTATAACCATCTTCACTATTGTGTTTATTATTGAAGTCTAAGTAAATATATGGTTTATTAGTAAAATTACCGTTAATCATTTGCGCCAGAGCGACTGCCGTTTCTAATGAGCCGCCTCCATTGTATCTTAAATCTAAAACCAATTCGTTAATTCCATCCGATTGCATTTTAGCGAAAGTCAAATTTAGTTCATCATTATAATCTGACTTAAAACCATTAAACACCAAATAGCCAATGTTCTTTCCTCCATATACTTTCTTTTCATAATAAGCAATCGGGTTTTCATCAATATCAGCTTTTGTTACAGTTACAGTTCCTGCTTTGTCTGTTGTAATCATACTACTGTTTGTAAATTGCACGCTTGCTGCAAGAGTAATGTTGAGTTGTGTGTTTTCTAGTTGGTTATAATTACTTGAAGTAAGCTGGCTTCCATTTATTTTTGTAATAACGTCCCCTCTTTTTAATCCCGCCAAAGCTGCTGGTGAGCCAGGTACAATGTAGTTAACTAAGGCCACCATATTTGTATTGGATGCATCTTTAGGATAAATTGCATAATTAAATCCGCCTTTTTTTTCAACCTCTGCAATTTTTGAAACCTGCACTATGTCATTATTGTTCTCAATCCAAGAGAATCTATCAACTATTCCTCTTTGATATAGAAGTGAATAAAAAAGCGCATCGGGAGTTTTTCCGTTGATTAAATTGTTATATGCAACGGTAGAAGTGATTTTGCCGTCAGACAAATTGGAAACATTGGATTGCCAGTAATACCAGGAATTCATAGCTTTCCAAACAAAGTTGTTAATTTCGTCAGGCTTGGTAGTTGTGGGTTCATTAGTGTCAGAATCAGAATCCTTACTGCAAGCTGTAAAAAACAATCCTACAAGTAATGTTTTAACAATATATTTTAATTTCATTATTTTTTCAATCGTTTAATTTAAGTTAAGTTTGTGGGTGCAAAACGCTAAAAATATGAAAAATAGTATTCCTAAAGCCATCTTTTTGTTATTTTCTTTTGGACTTTTTTTTCTTTTTTCCTGTTCAAGACAACTTTTAGATATTAAAAATCAAACGTATAAAAGTTATAACAATAATAGTGAAAGAGGCTATGTGGTTAGTTTTAAATTAAATGACACTGCAGTTGTTCCTAAATCAGTTGTAATTAATGGAATTATTCAGGATATATCAAAGGCAGATAAAACTGAAGATACTTACTTTGTAAATGTTATTGTACAAACTGCCTTAATTCATAATTACAAAGTAAAATTAGATAAAAAAGAAAATGGAATTTATTTTGAGAAAAATTCCAATAGATTTTTTCAACCTGTAAAATTCAAATTAATCACAGACTAATTTAAAAGTTTGATTGAACCCGGCGGGTGTAATTATTACAAACATCAATTCGAGTATTTTTTGTGGTCAGTAACAGAACAAAAAATATACCGAGATTTTTTAATAATAGTTTAAATAGGAAGGGACATCTTTTCTTGTGCGAAAAGTTAACGAGTTTTTTCTAAAACTTATTATTATATTAAAATCTTTATTTTTTTGAATAACTTTTCTTATATCTAAACTTTGCTTTTCATTTAATTCCTTTTCTCCATTTAAGTTATCATTATTGGTCTGGAATTAGCTGTTTTTTCATCCAGATACAACTCGAACCTTTTATTTAAATGACAGCTGAAAAATGAGGTTTTCTTTCAATCTAAGCAGAATTTTTATTGACGCTGTGAATTCGGTTTAGATATCCTGTTGGGGATTGATGCAAAAATCTACTTGATTTCCAGAATAATTTCTAGCAAAATTTCCTAAACAATATCAATGAAAATAGTCAGCATTAAATTTTATGAAAAAACGTATCAAGTATAATTTAGAAAAGAAAAAAGTGCGTCAATATCTCAATTGTCTCAATTTGGCTTTGAGGAAATGTATTTTTTTTGATGTAGTTGATAAATAGAATGATGTTAAAAAAACCTGAAAATTTACAATATTTTGCAAAATTGCATATATTTGCAATATAAAATTTAGATTTTTTTAAAATGGATATAAAAGTATCAAAAGCAATAACTGCTATAAGAAGCATTTTTTTTGTCTGTGGACTAGCTTTATCGGGCTGGGCCCCGATGGTTCCTTTTGCAAAAATCCGATTGGGATTGGATGATGCAGGACTTGGAATGCTGTTGTTATTGCTGGGAACCGGCGCAATTACAATGATGCCGGTATGTGGAATGCTGAGCCATAAGTATGGAAACCGTATAATTATCTGTTTCTCAGCTACGATAATAGCGATAACACTGCCGCTGCTAGCCGTTTTGGATGGAGTTTTTTTTATGGGGGTAGTTCTGCTGCTCTTTGGTGCAGGAATCGGAACTATTGACGTGGCAATGAATGCCTGCGGTGTCCAGCTTCAAAACTTATCAGGCAGATCTATAATGTCATCGCTACATGGACTTTTCAGCGTGGGCGGACTTTTTGGATCACTTGGTTTAGGTCTTCTTATTAAAGCAGGACTGGAGCCCCTTTATGCTGCAATATGCCTTGCTTCACTTGTTGTATTAACAGTACTACTGCAGTATAAGAACCTTTTCAGTCCAGAGATGGAAAAACAGGCAGAAGCACATGCGGAGATTGCACACAGTGGGGTGTCAGCGAGATGGTCTTGGTTACAGAAAGGGGTACTTTTTTTAGGACTGCTTTGTTTTATTGTTTTTATGGTAGAAGGTGCCATGCTGGATTGGAGTGCTCTTTTCCTTTTTGAAAACAAGGGGCTAGATGAAAGCTGGTCTGGATTGGGCTATGCCTTTTTCTCAACGGCAATGGCTGGTATGCGTTTGTTTGGAGACCGCATAGTGGAGAAATATAATTCAGTTAAAGTAGTTTCCATAGGTGCGGCCGTAGCGGGAGCAGGACTTATGCTGGGAATTTTTTCACCAGTTCTTTCTCTGTCCCTTGCCGGTTTTTTTATGCTAGGTTGCGGTGCTGCCAATATTGTGCCTGTATTTTTTAATGAAGCAGGAAGGCTCAAAAATATAAAAACATCCACCGCAGTCGCAGCAATCACCACAATGGGATATTCAGGTCAGCTGATGGGGCCTGTTGCCGTAGGAGTTATTGCTCACACATCTTCTCTTCTAACAGCCCTTGGAATCTGTGCCGGGCTTCTTTTTATGGTTGCTGTTCTCTTTGCAGTAAAATATTGGAGAGAAACCAGACAGAATATACAAAGTATAGTTCAAGTTAACGATTACTTGTGAAAATTTAATTTTAAAATATTGCTAATTATATTGATAAAAAGTTATGAGAATTGACCACTTGGCACTGTGGACATTGAATCTTGAGAAATTAAGAGATTTTTATGTCAGATATTTTAATGCTTCTTCGAATGACAAATATGTAAACCCACAAACGGGGCTTAAAACCTACTTTTTAAGTTTTGAATCCGGCGCGAGGCTGGAAATTATGAAAAGACCAGAAGTTTTAGCCTTAAAACAGGATTATACGAAACGATTTATGGGTTTGGCACATTTTGCATTTGATCTTGGAAGCAGAGATAATGTTGATAATCTTACTAATAAGCTGTTCAGAGACGGATATGAGGTAATAGGTAAACCCAGAGTAACGGGCGATGGTTACTATGAAAGCGTAGTACTTGATCCTGATGGGAATATTGTAGAACTCGTATGTCGATGAACATACGTATAAAGGTTTAATTTGATGGAAGTTTGAGTTAATGCAGCTTAAGTTAGTAATCCTGATTGCCGCAGCCACACAAGGCTGCGTGATTTTTTATAGGCACTAAACTATTTTAGTTTCTTTATTTCTATAATTATTGAGTTTCTCGTCGCTGCTTGCCAGTTCTGTAATTAAAACGGCAACTTCCTTGATAGGACAGATACGGTATGTTTCTGACATATTCAATTTTCCTTCAATGGCCAGGGCAACGGTTTTTTTAGCATGCTTATGCATTGATGTCTTAATATCAGCATCTCCTATAAAAGTTGCCGTTACTCCGATCTCGCTGTCAATGGCGCATGTGCCCATAAAGTATGTGTCTGCCGCATAGCGTGATATTTCCTCGCATGCTTTTACTCCTTCGGTTGCCTGAGTTTGCTGGTTATAAGATCCTCCAAGCACTACCAGTTTAACATTTTTATGTTTATGCAGAACCGGTGCAAGAGCGATATTGTTTGTAATGATGGTGAGATTTATATCTACAGGGAGTTTAGAAACTATACTGCAGTTAGTGGTACCTGCGTCCATGAAGATGGAATCTCCGTCAGAAATGAACTGCTGTGCTTTGAGTGCAATCAGTTCCTTTTTGTCAGTCTTAAAGGCTGCACGGTCGGTAAATGTAAGCGGGTTTTTGGTAATAGGAATTGCACCTCCACGGACTTTTGAAAGAAGTCCGTTATTATGAAGCACTTCAATATCCCTGCGAATGGTATCTTCGGATACTTTCAATGCAGATGCTGTATTATCATACTGTATCCTTCCGTTTTTCTGCAGTATGTCCAGAATCTTGCCGAAACGTTCTTCTTTGAGCATAGAGTATTATATATTTTAGCAAAGATACATTTTTTAGATAAAACTGTAATTTTTAACAAGATTTGTAATTTCTTTCTATTGAAGTTAAAAATTGGACTATTTATATCAAAAAAACTAATAAGATGTGTGTCTTACATTGGCTTTGTAAATTTGGTTTAGATGTCCTGTTGGGGATTTTTTGAAAAATTTACTTGATTACAAGATGAAGTGATCGATTAATCAATTAGAACAAACTGCCTTAACTTTTTGTTACAAAACTAAAGGTAGGTTTAGTTTTTTATATTAACAGTAAATTTAGCCGTTTTTCCATACTAACAGAAGTACAAGACTGTATGCTGCAATTGTAGCAATCATGAAACTGTAAAGTTCAAAGTTTGTTTCAGGGAAGGAAGCAGACATTGTTAGAAAGTAGCCTGAAACAATAAAAATTCCGACAGCTCCGAAATATGAATATATTATTTTCTTAGTTCGGCTGATCTTTATGCCGTTTTTTTCATCGTATTGCGATTGACTTTTAATTTTCAAATGCGTATCATTGAGTTCAAAATTTAATTTCTCCTGTAATACAGTTAAAGTGTAATTGCGTGCTTCGACCTCTCCGTTTTCAATTCTTTGAATAGATCTCAGACTTATACCACTGGCTTCTGCCAATTGGATTTGTGTCAGTCCTTTCGCAATTCTTACCGATTTTATACATTGCCCAACTTTGATACTATCATACTTCATAATTTATATGCCATTTAAACGCCATATGCATATGGCGTAAATTTTAATGAAAGTAAAGATATAAATTTGGATTCGTTTAATCTTAAAGTTTTTATATGTTGGGAATCATTTTGTTGCTTGTTTTGTTTTTGTGTTTAGTATTGCTGTTTGAGAAAAAATTATCCGATGTCTCTGGTTTGATACCAACCAAAAAAAGGATACTTTATTTTTTTTCTGGAGTTGCCCTGTCAGGTATTTTGGTTGTATTGAATATAGCTGCAGAAACAATTTTGTTCTCCTTAAATTGGAAAATGAGAGACGTTCATTATCTCGAACCAGCACTGGTTGTCTGGCAATTCTTTCTCTCCGTGTTTACAGAAGAATTAATTTTTCGCGGGATTATAATTTATATTTTAATGAGGAAGTTAAGAAAGCATACAGCCATGCTTATCTCGTCAGCCTTATTTGGAATTTATCATTGGTTTTCTTATGAAATGTTTGGCGCAGGATTAGTGCCAATGCTGTATGTATTTTTGATGACCTCACTAGCAGGATATTGCTGGACATTTGCTTACTTAAAATCAAGGACATTACTGCTTCCCTTAGGAATGCACTTAGGATGGAATTGCATAAATTGGCTGTTTTCAAAAAAAGGTACTTATGGACGAGGGATTTTTATACGGATTAATGAGCTTCCTCTGACCGAGCTTCAAAATTTAGTATTATCTTTATGTAAAGGTTTAGTTCCAGTGGCAATTATGTATCTGGCATTGAAGGTGTATTTTGCTTCTAAGAATAAACCACAAAGTGTAAAATTTGAAAAAACACACGTAGAATCTGCTGATGCATCTCTGCCGAGGTAATTATGGATCTTTTTTTATGAACTTTAATTATATGACTCAAAAAACTGCTGTTTACTTGCTGTTCTTGTTCTATGCTTTTTCTCATGCACAGAACACTTCAGTAATCTCTGTGAAGACAGATAATTATACCGTACAGTTTCTGATTATTTTCAACGATAAGAAGGAAATACTGATGATGAGAAATCAACTCGGCTGGCATATCCCGGCAATGCGTTCTGACAAGCCTCAGGCTATTCGAGAAGCAATAGATAGTTTAGCGGCAACTATCGGACTGAAAATTAGACACATTAAATTATCTGGTTTATATACTCATAAATTCCAAGGAGTAAAAGATCATCCCGAAGTGTCTTACAGGAGTTATTTTACAGCAGATTATGTTAATGGGAGCATTGTACAGCCGGAGGACAAAAATATCGAATATAGCTGGATTTCCATAAAAGAGGCACCAGCTGTGTTTCATTTTGATTTTATGAAAAAACAGACAATTCCTATTTTAAAAAACAGAAAAAAAGTATGGGGAGGTACTTTTTTGATTGTTTGGGAAGATGAAAAACTCAAAGGGTCAGAAATTACTGAAAATATATACGAACTGGGAGGGTAGCTTATAAAATATTTAAGTAAATAAAATGAGGGGATTTAGAAATTTAATGCTATTAATCATAATTGCATTGACCACGGATGTATCGGCTTGTTCTATAGTGTATTTTATAGATAGTAGAACAGGTAAAATATATTTTGTAAACAATGAGGATTACTGGTATGATGTGAAGCCATACATACAAATTATACCAGGTTCAAAAGGTAAATTAGGCAGAATATGGTACGGCTGGAATAATTTTGGACAAGGAGGCGTTAATGAAAAAGGATTGGTCATCGATGGCGCAACGACAACAGAACAGAACATTCCGGCAGGATATTCTGCAATGAAAGGAAACATGACCGATGATATTTTAGCTAAATGTAGTACGGTAGATGAGGCATTGCATTATTTAGAAGATAAAAGGATTGCTCTTAAAAATGCGCATATTATGCTGGGTGACCGAAATGGCAAAGCGGTAATTGTAGAGTGGGTAGATGCAGCGAAACATATTATACCAATCCAAAACAACCGCCTGGCAGCAACAAACTTTAATATTTCTGACAATACTGAAGCTAAAACCTGTTGGAGATATTCACTAATTGAAAAAGGTCTGGATGAACTTGATGCTCGAAATTCAAAAGACATTATAACGCTTAAAGATGTAGGAAATGTAATTGGAAAAACGGTACAACCGCCAGAAAAAGACTCTGAGGGCAGGCTTGGGGGCACGATTTATTCAACTTTCATCGATTTAACAGACATGAAATTTATTTTAATCTATAAACTCGATAATTCTAAAATGCAAAAAATGGATATAGTAAAAGAATTACACACTGGGACCAGCAGAAAAATCAAATTGGAATGAAAAGGCCTTCTTACTATTTGGGTGATTTGATAAATCCGAAGAATATGGCTAATTTTTCCAAACCTTCTGTAATAACTGCCGCACACTATCTAAATATTCATTAAAAAGTATGAGAATAGCCTTGATTTTTATTTTCTTTTTCTGGACAATAGTTTCAAATGCACAGACAAATACCTATTTGGCAGACTTAACTGCACTAAAAACTATACTTCAAAAAACACCATCTTTCAAGGCTCAAATTACAGGAAACAAGTTAGCCTATTATAATACTTTGTACATTCGTTTAGCATCGGACACCTTAAGCAAACCAAACAGTTATATATACTTTTACAACTTATCTCAGTTGCTTTTTCCTTTACGGGATAACCATTTGGGCTTTTATGAACTTCCAAACTATAATGACTTTAAAACAAAAGAGAGTATTGACAGATTTACAGAAACAAAGGAATTTTTGAACTATCCGACCTCTAAAATCAATATTGACTCATTAAAAACTGAATTACTCAAAAAATCAACTAATTCAATTGAAGGAATTTATTACTACGATAAATTTTATTCTGTTGGTTTATTCAAAAGTGCAGACAAAGAATATATTGGAGTGGTAGTTGATTCCGATACAAAATTGTGGGTGAAAGGACAAATTGCGATACATCTTTATGAATATGCGCCAAATCTATACAAAGCAATTTACGGCCATCCGTTGTATAAATCCTATATTCTGCAAACCAATGAAAAATACCAAAATCAATCTTTAATCAACTCGTACTTCTATGCATCTTATTCGCAATCTATTTACTCGAAACAGCGGCAACAAATGGATTATGCCAACCTTCCAAAGGGTTCTCCAAAATTTGAACTGAAAAACATTCATAAGGATGTTCAGTATTTGTTAATCAGAACATTTCAGGTAGATGCAGCCACTAAAGAGAAATCACAACAATTTTATAATTCTATACAAGACTCTTTAAAAGCGCCATACGTTGTTTTAGATTTAAGAAACAACGAGGGTGGGGCCGAAAAGGAAATGAAAAAGTTTTTTTTACTTTTGAAAAAATATGTCAATCATGGACGCCTGTATGTACTAATAAACAATAGCACGTTAAGTCAGGCAGAAATTTTTACTTTAGCATTGAAGAAACTAGCAAATGTCATTACGGTTGGACAAACAACAAAAGGGATGCTGACTTATGGCAGCAACTACGGAAGAAGAGAGCGGTTGCCTAGTGTGCGATTTGAGATTTACCCTACTGACATGAAGGGCGATGAAAAGTTTTTGCAGTATGAGGATTACGGAATAACCCCTGACATCGTTTTAAGAACCGATATTGACTGGATTGAGCAGGTAATCGAGGTTGTACAGAAAAATTGATGCTTACAGCTGGATGTGCTGACGGTAATTAACCATTTTTTTGCCTTAGGCGAACAACAAACAATAATAGGAAATTAATTTAGATGCTTTAAACAAACTGCCACTTACTCAATACCGTTATGAATTTTATTATAACGCTAATATTCAAAAGTATAAAAGAAAAATATTTTATTTACTAGTGTGTACTTAGTTTGATATCAATTGAATAACAAACAATTTGAGTACTTGTCAAGCCACAGATTCAAAGACTATTGGAAAGGAGAACAACTCATAAATAATATAGTGTATTAGTTTTATTATCAATCTCGAGACAATAATTTTGGAGCCATATATCAAACCAAAATCAATTCCTTTTAGTAAGGAGAAATCTTTCAATAATCAGTTTATGCATTATTCCAATGATACAATTGTGATTGGGGATGGATATTTCAAAATAGATAGTATTAACAGAGATATTATAAAAAGAATTGGGCAAATGGATTTATAGATAGAAACAAAAAAAGGATGCTTTTTCAGGATTTGGCATTACAAGCATATCCGACTTTTATTCTATTGGACTCAAATGGGAAAATTTTAATGGAGGAAGTAGTTACAAAGAATTTGAAAAAATTGAAAAAATTATAAAATAATTTTAATGAGTATTGAATACGACTCTCTTTTTCAGTACGATTACCAAAAGATAAAAAAAACTATATCCTTAAAGGGATTTCGAACCGTCGTTCAGCTTCGATTAAATCTCTGATAGCGCCACTTTAAGACTGTTTATTTCAAACAGACTAAGAATTTCCTGTGAAAAAAATCGAACCACCAATATTAGGCTGTGAAGGCTTCAAAACCTAGAGAGAACCATTTGCTAGTTGTCCCCTTAAGAAGGGTCAGGACAAATTTCAACATCATTTATGGAAGATTTACGAAAATTGGCTTATCATATGTAGTGTCTGTCTTCCATTGGCATTGTAAATTTGGTTTGAATGTCCTGTTCGGGATTGATGTATTAATCTGTATAATTTATCAAATAATTTTAAGATAGTAATGGATCGCTTATTCCTAATAAAATTGACCGTTTTCTTACCTGCAATTTAGATTATTTTTGCCCCTAATTCATTATTTTTGTTTTTAACAAAAACCTGCAGATAGGATTTATTTGCATGAATTTACAAAATGGACAAGCGACTACAGCTAAAAGTTATAATAAAACAATGCGAACAAAAGTTTGGTCGTGGTAATTCTGAAGATTGGAAACACAATGACTATCTTGATTTCAGCCAATCCATTTTTGAAGAAACCAAAATTAGCATCAGCCATAACACATTAAAGCGTATTTTTGGAAAATTAGCAACAGACAAGTATTATCTTCCGCAACAAGCCACCTTTAATGCCTTGATAAACTATTCTGGTTTTAATGAAAACGAATTTCAGATAGCAAACCCAAATAGTGAAAATTTTCTTGTTGAAGCGGAAACGGACAATAAAAACCGCTACATAATAGTGGTATTGCTTATTGTTACATTGTTGACCAGTATTCTTGCTTACATGTATTTTTGTCGCTCGGATTTTAATGTAAATGAGAGTAATATAAAGCTGTCTTCTTCAGAAGGAATTTTGCCCAAAACTTGTTTTTTTACTGTTGATAACAATTATACAGCGGATAGTTTATATATTGACTTTGGCGATAAAACTTCACCAGTTTATTTAAACCCAAACAAAAGAACTATCGCACATACCTATTTTATTCCAGGAGTCTTTGATGTTTGTCTTACCAATAGAATAAAGGAAAATAGAAATAGAAAAGCAAGAGTGTATATAACCACCAATAAAAAATGGTATGCTTTGGGATTTCAAAGACAACGCCTTATACCGAAAAGGTTTTGTGCATTTTTTGCTTATAAAAACCAAGATAGTTTATTTGCTATAACAAACAGGGAATTGCATAAATACAGTATTGATACCTTACAGCCATTTTTTACCCGTTTGTGTAGTTATACGCCGCTTAAACATAATGCTGATAATTTTATTTTTGAAACAACTTTCAAAAAAGATTTTCGACATCAAGATGTGACTTGCAGTAGTTTGGTTTTTAAAGTTTCAGGTGCTGATAATGATATACGTTTTCATTTTGTAAACTCAGGTTGCAGCAGCATAGTTGCAAATATAATTAGTGAAAAAAGAATAAATGGAATTGATAATAATCTGGCTTCTTTTGTTGTTGATTTTAAAAAAGAGAATACAATTAAATTAATCAACAATAACAAAAGACTTATTTTGCTCGTAAATGGTAAACCAATTTATACTGGAGCTTATAAAGAATCATTGGGTGATTTAAGAGGTGTTTTTGTAGAGTTTGAACGCAATGGGTTTATTAAAAATTGTCTTTTAAGCTCGTTGGATGGCAATATCTATTATAAATTCTAAAATTTAGTAACTCTCTATTATTAAAGGTTTTAATTCTGTACAGAATTATGGACGCACTTTGATTAAAGTCAAAATGTACATTAAATTCAAGGTTTTTTATTTTTGACTGCTACAAAGAAAAAATCAAATTTGTGCTGTTATGAATTTTAACCATTTACTTTTAAATTTAAGGAAAGAAAACTTTAATTTGGGTACTGTTTTCTGTTTTGTCATTTTTCTTTTTACAAGTATCTTTTGTGCTCAAATTTGGGCACAACGAAAAGAAAATCAATTAAGTACTGCTCTCAAAGCAACTCCTGCAGCTTTTCCATTAATCAAAAACGGAAGCGTGCCGTCAATTCTTACCGATAAAGCAGATGCGGAAGCAGTAACCCTTGTAGCAAATGCTGTTTCTAGTGACTTGGAACTGGTTTGCGGAATAAAACCCGACATCTTTCACGATTTGAATAAGCATGAAGACTACTTGATTATCGCTGGAACAATTGGTCATTCCAAATACATTGACCAATTGATTAAATCGAAAAAAATAAATGTCGCTTCTATTCAAAATAAATGGGAAACCTATATCATGTCGACAGTTAACGCTCCAATAGAAGGTGTAAAACAAGCCCTTGTAATTGCCGGAAGCGATCGTAGGGGGACAGCTTACGGTTTATTTGAAATATCAAAATTGGTTGGAGTTTCCCCTTGGGTCTGGTGGGCCGATGTAAAACCAAAACCTCAAAATGAACTTTATGTTTTGGCTGGAAATGTAGTATCAAAAGAGCCTTCGGTAAAATACCGAGGAATTTTTATCAATGACGAGGATTGGGGGCTGCATCCCTGGGCAGCCAAAAATATGGATACGGATATCAAAGATATCGGCCCAAAAACGTATGCGAAAGTGTTTGAATTATTGCTTCGTCTCAAAGCTAATTTAATCTGGCCAGCTATGCATGACAGCACCAAAGCTTTTTGGTACTATCCTCAAAATCCTGTGGCGGCCGATAAATATGCCATTGTAATTGGTTCCACGCATTGCGATATGATGCTGCGAAGCAACACCTTCGAATGGCAGGTAGGCTACGAGCAGGAATACAGACGCAAACCGGGAATTTACCGTTACGACACCAATAAAGACGAAGTATACAAATACTGGGAAGATCGCGTAAATGCGGCTAAAAATTATGAAGCGATGTATACCTTGGGAATGCGCGGAATTCGTGATGGTGGTATTACTGGTCCGGAGACCAAAGAAGGAAAAATTGCTTTGGTAGAAAATATTATCGATGATCAAAGAAGTATTTTCAAGAAGTATTTTGGTACTCCATCAAATGCACTTCAAATATTCTGTCCTTATAAAGAGGTTTTGGATTTATATACTGGGGGCCTAAAAGTCCCTGATGATGTTACTTTGGTCTGGACGGATGATAACTTTGGATATTTACGCCAGTTATCAAACACGGCAGAACAAAAAAGAAGTGGTTCCAGCGGAATTTACTATCACTTGTCCTATTTAGGTGGACCTCACGATTATACTTGGCTTTCGTCCAATTCACCTTCGTTAATTTCGTACGAAATGACTAAAGCGTATCAATTTGGAGCCGATAAATTCTGGGTGGTCAATGTTGGTGATATCAAACCTGCCGAACTGGAAACGCAATTTTTCTTGGATATGGCTTGGGATGCAAAAAAATGGACTCCCGAAAAAGCATCCCAATACGTTTATGATTGGGCAAAATCAACTTTTGGGGAAGAATTTGCAACTGATATTGCTCTTGTCAAAAATCAATATTATCAATTGGCACAAAGCGGAAAACCGGAACATATGGGTTTGTTGAAATTTGATGCTGTAACTCAAAAACAGCGACTGGCAGCTTACACTGATTTGATAGAAAAAGTGGATCAACTGAAAACTCGTATTCCGCAGTCACTTAGAGATGCTTATTTTCAGTTGATAGAGTACCCTTCAAAAGGAGCGGCTTTGATGAACCAAAAATTCTTCTACGCGCAAATGAGTCTTGAAGCAGCAGAAACTGATAAAAAAATGGCTTTGAACTATTCGCAGAAAGCAAAAAATGCTTTGGAGCAAATCATCACATTAACCCATCATTATAACAAAGAAATAGAAAATGGAAAATGGGACGGCATTATAACTCATGCTCCAAGGAATCTGGAAACCTATGCTATGCCCAAGATTGCAAACCCTGAAATTTTAAGTGATTCGCTTCGTAATCCCGCTCCATTCGACAGCAGATATCTGGAAAAAGTAATCACTTCTATAGATGGGGCAAGTTCGTCTAATATTGTTTCGTTGAATCCTTCAGATTTCAAAACAAAAAAGGAAATCCTTTTGGAAAAAATTATTGTTGTTAATGGTTTAGGAGTAGGAGGCAAGAGCATTTCCCGCTATCCTTTTACCGGAAAATCTTTTAAAAATGATGAATATCTCCATGCGCCTTATGTAGAATATAAAGTAAATTTGAAAGTAGGAGAATACAAATTGTCACTTAAAAGTCTTCCGACGGATGCCATAAACAACGAAAGAAATCTGAGTATGGCAGTGGTTGTAAATCAAAAACCTCCTCTATTTATTGATACGGATAATTCCAAAAAAAACAAAAATTGGACCATGAGCGTAGTTAGAGGCTATTTTGAGAAAGTGCTCCCATTTAAAGTTGAAAAGACAGGCGAAACCAAGATCAGGATTTATCTGCAGGATACCGGATTGGCTTTGAGCAGAATTGACATTGTAAAATAATTAATGATTTGGAATTTAATAAAAATAATATAAAACTTAGAAAAAGTTACAGGATGAAACTAAAAAAAAATGTAATGAAAATTACTTTTATAACTTGCTGTTTTTCCGTTTTTATGGCTTTTGGCCAAAAATCAGAAGCTAGATTCTGGTTATCTTCAGAGGAAGCGTTAGAAGAAATAGCACAAATAAAAAAAGCCATTATTGCGCCTGCATTCAAAAATAGAGAATATCTCGTCACGAGTTATGGTGCCAAAGGAGACGGAACAACCAAGAACACCGAAAGCTTCAAAAATGCTATTGAGGCCTGCAACGCTGGCGGTGGCGGTAAGGTAGTCGTTCCGGCAGGAAACTTCCTCACCGGACCAATTTATCTAAAAAGCAATGTCAATCTTTATCTTAGTGAGGACGCAACCATTACTTTTTCACGCGATACTAAAGATTATCCACTGGTACTAACGCGTTGGGAAGGAATGGACTGTATGAACTATTCACCTCAGATTTATGCTTACAATGAAAAAAATATTGCAGTAACGGGTAAAGGAACTTTAAACGGAAATGCCAATAATATGTATTGGTGGCCATGGAAAGGAAGTAAAAACCACGGTTGGAAAGAAGGAGTGGGAAATCAGTTTAAAGCAAGAGAAAGCCTTCATGTAATGATGAAAGGAAAGATAAATCCTCGAAAAAGAATTTTTGGCGACGGCTACTATTTAAGACCTTATATGATTCAGCCTTACCACTGCCAGAATCTTTTGATTTCGGGAGTGAAAATGATCGATTCTCCAATGTGGTTTATCAGTCCGGTGATGTGCGAAAACGTTATTATAGAGAAAGTTCATATAGAAGCACACGGGCCAAATACGGATGGTTGTGATCCTGACGCCTGCAAAAATGTATGGATCAAAGACTGTTATTTTGATACCGGAGATGACTGTATTGCTATAAAATCAGGTCGCGATGAGGATGGAAGAAACAATAAAAGAGGGGCCGAAAATCATATCATCGAAGGTTGTACCATGAAAGATGGTCATGGTGGAATTGTAATCGGAAGTGAAATTGCCGGCGGCGCCAGAAATATCTATGCTGTCAAATGCAAAATGGACAGTAAAAATCTTGACCGCGTCCTACGTGTTAAAACCTCATCTTCTCGGGGCGGAACGATTGAAAATATCTTCCTCAAAGACATAACTGTGGGAAGTTTTGGTGAATCGGCTATTCATTTTAATATGTTTTATGAAAACCCAGGGAATTTTATGCCAACCATTCGTAACATATGGGTAGAAAATCTCAATGTTGAAAAAGGTGGTGAATATGCTATCTGGGTCAAAGCTTACAAAGAGTCTCCTATTGAAAACCTCAAAGTAGTGAACTGTAAATGGAATGGCATTAAAACTCCATTAAAAATTGAGAATGTGAAAAACATGCAATTGGAAAATGTAGTCATTAACGGAGAACTTTTCAAATACGACAATAACCAGGAAAAGTGATTTGCGGCGTAACTTTAAGTGTTTAAAAAAATGTAACTAACTATTTATTTGAAACCAATGAACTTTTTTTTTACTTTCAAAAATTTTAGTCTCACGCTATTATTGCTGATTTTTTTAACTTCATTTGGGCAATCCAACGTCCAAAAGGAAATTCTTTACCTTTCTGGAACTGATGTGATGCATACCAAAACTTGGGATTTTTATTGTACAGCTGGCCGAAACAGCGAAAAATGGACGACTATTCAAGTACCGTCAAATTGGGAGCAGCAAGGTTACGGCAATTATAATTTTGGACGTGATAATGTGAATTATGGGAAAAATTTTCAGTTTGCCGATGAAAAAGGTTTGTATAAATTAAAATTTGAAGTGCCTGCCAATTGGAATCAAAAAGAGGTATATATCGTTTTTGAAGGTGCAATGACAGATTCAGATGTCAAGATTAACGGAAAATCTGCAGGATCAGTTCATCAAGGCGCTTTTTATCGTTTTAAATATAATATTAGTGACAAAATACAAATTGGAGGTACTAATTTATTAGAAGTGACGGTCAGTAAAATGTCGGCAGACAATTCGGTCAATGGAGCGGAACGTTTGGCAGATTATTGGATTTTTGGAGGTATTTACAGACCGGTTTATTTGGAAGCTGTTCCAAAAGAGCATATTTCATGGACTGCTGTCGATGCAAAAGCAGATGGGAATTTCAATATGAATGTGCATCTGAATAAAGCTGTTTCTGATGCCGAAATAGTGACCGAAATAATTGACGCTAAAGGCAAAACAGTTGAAACTACTGTTACAAAAACAGGCAAGGATTCTGTTGTTGCCGTAAAAACTAGAGTGCAAAAACCACTGTTATGGAATGCCGAAACTCCAAATTTGTATCAGCTAAGAGTTCATCTCAAAAAAAGAAATGAAACGATTTATACTACCAATGATAAATTTGGTTTTAGAACAATTGAAGTAAGAAAATTGGATGGAATTTATATCAACGGCAAAAAAGTAAAAATGAAAGGTATCAACCGCCATGTGATGTGGCCTGAGTATGGTCGCGCCACTTATCCTGAAGCCGATTTGTTGGATGTAAAATTGATAAAGGGAATGAATATGAATGCGGTTCGTTGTTCGCATTATCCGCCGGATAAAAATTTCCTTCGTGTCTGCGATTCTCTTGGACTTTATGTGATAAATGAATTGGCAGGCTGGCAAAAAGCCTACAGTACCAAAGTCGGAACACCATTGGTAAAAGAAATGGTGGTCAGGGATGTCAATCATCCTTCGATAATTTTTTGGAGTAATGGTAACGAAGGCGGACATAATTTCGACTTTGATGCTGATTTTGGAAAATACGATCTATCAAACAGAACTGTAATTCATGCGCATCATAAACCGGGTAATGCCATAAACGGCATTGATTGCAATCATTATGAAGGTTATGAGAGCACCAAAGAATTAGTGAGTGAAAACAGTAGAAATATTCACATGCCAACTGAGTTTTTACATGCAATGCATGATGGCGGAGGTGCTGCTGCATTGGCTGATTATTTGGAGTTGCAGTGGAATGGAAAGCTCGGCGGAGGCGGTTTTATATGGAGTTTTGCAGACGAAGGAATTATGCGTACTGATTTCAATAATATGATTGATGTAAATGCTAATAATGCCGCTGACGGAGTCGTTGGACCGCATCGTCAAAAAGAAGCCAGTTATAATGCCATCAAGGAAATATATTCGCCCGTTAAAATAACATTGAAAGAACTGCCTGATAATTTTAAAGGAGAAATTCCAGTAGAAAGTCGTTATCATTTTACAAATCTTAAGGATTGCAGTTTCCGTTATGAACTTATAAATTTTCGCAGCCCCAATGATATAGAACCTGGTTATAAAGTAAGTCAAAGTGGTACAATTAAATCGCCTGATATTGATCCGACTGCAAAAGGAAATTTACAGATAAGTTTGCCAAAAGGCTGGAAGAATAATGATGCGCTGGCAGTTGCTGCTTATGATCCAGATAATAATGAAATTTACCGTTGGGTCTGGAAAATAAAGTCTCATAAAGCTTTAGTAACATCCCTGTTAATTGAACCTGAATCTAAAAAAGGTAATATTTCAGCTAAAGAAGAAAATAATGTACTGACTGTGAAGGGCGGAGAAATTGCTGTGAGTTTTGATACCAAAACAGGAATGATATCTAAATTGACCAATGACAAAAGTCCGGCTTTGCCATTTGGAAATGGTCCTGTTTTGGTGAGTGGAAATGCAACGGTGGCATCAGTTAAGCATTTCAAAGAACAAGATTACTATATTGTAGAATTTAATTACAGTGGTGATCTTTCTTATGTACGCTGGAAAATGCATGTTTCTGGATGGTTGGAGATGAATTATAGATATACGCTTAGCGGAAGTTATCCTTTCACGGGAATAAGTTTTGATTATCCACAAGGATTAGTAAACAGTGTAAAATGGTTGGGACAGGGGCCTGATCGTGTCTGGAAAAATCGCATGCAGGGTGTTACCACAAATGTGTATCAAAACATGAACAATAATACCGATACAGGCAGTATACCTTGGATTTATCCTGAATTTAAGGGCTATTATGCAGATATTGTGTGGATGGAATTTAGCACACAAATGGGAAGATTTACAATTGCTTCTCCAGATAAGGATTTGTATGTACGATTATTTAATTTTTACGGAATAAATGGAGATAAAAAAACACCTATATTGCCTACAGGAGATATTTCGTTTCTGGATGTTATTCCGCCTATCGGCTCTAAAAATAACGTTAGCAATAATGCGGTTAAAGAGCTGGGGCCATCAAGTGATTTGAATAATATCAGGGAAGCCAAAGAGCGTACTGTTTTTTTCTTTTTTGGTACACCAAAATAAAGTATCTCTGGAATTATCTAGTGAAATTGTAGACGAAGGTTTTAATAAAATTTCTTTTTTAGAAAGGTGAATAATCTTTAAAATTCACCTTAGTTTTTTATATTGAATAAAAGCCATTTGGCGTTGTGACGGGGTCAGGACAAATTACAACATCATTTTTGGATGATTTGAAGAAATTGGCTTACTACATCTAGCGTCTGTCTTCCTTTGGCTTTGTAAATTTGGTTTAGATGTACTGTTGGGGATTGATGCAAAAATCTATTTAATTACTCAAATGATTTTAAAGAAAGTGATAATTTATTTTTAAGTCCAAAAAAATCAAAATTAGATTTTGTTGAAAAAAAATCACAGTTCTAAAAAATTTGATCCACGCTTCAGTAAAAAGTATAGATAGCTGATATTTGTTAAAATTCACCTTAGCTTTTGTGGCAGAAAAGTTATCAGGCCGAAAAACATCCTCTATCCAAATTTAAATTAGTATTTTCGTTTTATTGCTTACTTAATTAATCAAAAAATGGGACAATATATTACTATTATTTATGCAGATGAAAAATTAGAAATTGATGATAAAATACCACATTTTTACAAAAATGGGCATTTGATAATTCCATATAAAAATGAAATCCGCTATGCGGTTGAAGAATTACAAAAGATATGTAAAGAGGGTATGACGCTTGACGAATTGTTTAATTTTTATATTGATACAGATTACATTTTCAATGAAGATAAAACTGATTTTCTTGAAGAATATAAAGGATTAAGTAATGATTTAGATGATTTAGAAGATATAGCTTTAGTTGAATTTTTAAAACGATTAAATCTTCCAGATTTTACGGTTTTAAGTTATGATGATTTGGTCGGAGATTATATTTTAAATTTTGAAAATTTTATTTATAAAAATTCAGATCGAAATTTCAATAGACTTAGAATAAGAATGGATGAGTCATATCTATATCATTATGGCGGGTGTAAAATATATTGTTTGGAAATTATGGAAGCAAAAAAAAACTCTAAATCGTTGATTTAGAGTTTTTAAAGTGACGGGGTCAGGACAAATTACAACATCATTTTTGGATGATTTGAAGAAATTGGCTTACTACATTTAGCGTCTGTCTTCCTTTGGCTTTGTAAATTTGGTTTAGATGTACTGTTGGGGATTGATGCAAAAATCTATTTAATTACTCAAATGATTTTAAAGAAAGTGATAATTTATTTTTAAGTCCAAAAAAATCAAAATTAGATTTTGTTGAAAAAAAATCACAGTTCTAAAAAATTTGATCCACGCTTCAGTAAAAAGTATAGATAGCTGATATTTGTTAAAATTCACCTTAGCTTTTGTGGCAGAAAAGTTATCAGGCCGAAAAACATCCTCTATCCAAATTTAAATTAGTATTTTCGTTTTATTGCTTACTTAATTAATCAAAAAATGGGACAATATATTACTATTATTTATGCAGATGAAAAATTAGAAATTGATGATAAAATACCACATTTTTACAAAAATGGGCATTTGATAATTCCATATAAAAATGAAATCCGCTATGCGGTTGAAGAATTACAAAAGATATGTAAAGAGGGTATGACGCTTGACGAATTGTTTAATTTTTATATTGATACAGATTACATTTTCAATGAAGATAAAACTGATTTTCTTGAAGAATATAAAGGATTAAGTAATGATTTAGATGATTTAGAAGATATAGCTTTAGTTGAATTTTTAAAACGATTAAATCTTCCAGATTTTACGGTTTTAAGTTATGATGATTTGGTCGGAGATTATATTTTAAATTTTGAAAATTTTATTTATAAAAATTCAGATCGAAATTTCAATAGACTTAGAATAAGAATGGATGAGTCATATCTATATCATTATGGCGGGTGTAAAATATATTGTTTGGAAATTATGGAAGCAAAAAAAACTCTAAATCATTGATTTAGAGTTTTTAAAGTGACCCGTAAAGGACAGATTACAAACCATTTTATGGAAGATTTGAAGAGATTGTCATACTGGAAGTAGAGGCTGTCTTTCATTGTCTTAGTGAATCTGATTTAGTTGTCCTGTTGGGGATCGATACAAAAAATATAAAAACTTAATTGGTTAATGGCAGTGGGCTAACGTACAATTCTACAAATATTATTGAGGATTTGAAAAGATTGTTATCCTTAAGCTAGAATTGTCTTTCGTTGGCTGTATGAATTATTGTTGCTAAAAATAATATTTGATTTTTAGAAACTTTTTTAGGAATATGATAATTTATTTGGTTAAAAAGTCTTCCTGAATTTTTTGGACCAAAATTTCATACTCAAATGGTTAGCTAAATTTTATTTAATAGCCGCCTTAATTTTTTTGTGCAGAAAATGCATCAAGTCCAATTTCTGATAGATTCAAAATTACTTTAGGATTTATTCTCATATCAAAAATATATTAATCCTATATAATAAATAGGCTTTTATTTTGACTATTAAAAAATAGTTTGCAAATTTACCGATTGGAAAAAGATCATAAACTAATGAAACAATACTTATTAAACATTCTCTTATTATTTTTTATACAAACCATATCAGCACAAAAAGCTTCCATAAAGGGCACCATTTTAGACGATCAAAATGCAGTTCCTATAGAATATGCAAGCGTTGCATTGCTAAGTTCCCTTGACAATTCGGTAATTGAAGGTGATGTATCCAATAAAAATGGAAATTTTTCTATCCAAAACATTAAATCGGGCAGCTACAAACTCAAAATTTACTTTGTGGGCTACGAATCGCAGATATTGGAAAATATTAAAGTCGAGGATAACAAAAATACAGAACTTGGAGCCATCAGATTAAAACCTGGCGCTCAGGAATTGAATGAAGTCGTGATGAGAGGCAGGAAAGCAAAATCCTATAATAAAATTGACAAACAGCAATACAAAGCGAGCCAGTTCGAAACCGCGAAAGGAGGTTCGGCCGTTGATGTTATAAAAAACCTGCCATCAGTCACGGTAAATGGAGAAGGCAGCATTAGTTTTAGAGGTTCTAATAGTTTTATGGTGCTTATCGACGGCAAGCCTGTGCTGACGGATCCTGCAACCATACTGAGCCAGCTGCCGGCAAATACAATTCAAAACATTGAATTGATTACTGCACCTTCAGCAAAATACGATCCCGATGGAAAAGGCGGCATCATCAATATTGTGACTACTAAAGGCAGTGCGGATAGTTTTGCCATATCTGCAAATCTAACGGGAGGACTGCCCAGTACGGATGATTATGATAATTTAGAAAAACCGCGGCGTTTTGGCGGTGATATCACGGCCAATTATAAAAAAAATAAAATAGACCTTTCTCTTACAGCCAATTATCAAAGAAACGACAATAATGGCTATCGGGAAGGTGATGCCTATACCAAAGATTTTGATGCAAATACCATTACAAGATTTCCTTCTAATGGCGAGAGAAGCTTTGATAAATATAATTATTCTGCCAAAACAGCATTGATTTATACAGCCAATAAAAATAATTCCTTCAATTTTGGGTTTTATTTAGGCAGGAAGTTTCAGTCCCGACGAGCCGATCTTGTCTACAGAAACAGTACTTCCGACTTGATTAGTAATGCTGTTTTGAACCAGTTAACGTACTTCAACTCAAATGTGCAGACAAAAGAAGGAAAATTTACTTTAGCTAATTTTGATTATACGCATACCTTTATCAACAAATCCGCCCTAACTGTTTCCGCGCTCTATGAACATGCCGATTTATACGGGAATACAGTTAATTTAAACATGGATTATCCTGCCAAAGAAACTGTTTTTCAGGAAATCAACAATCCGTATTCCAATCCTATTTACGGCTATCGATTGAAATTAGACTACACAGTTGCTATTGGCGAGGGAAAACTGGAAAGCGGTTATCAATATAGAGAAGACAAACAGGACGGAACATTTGGTTATACTGTGGATCCGGAACCGGTTCCGCCGGTTGACAATTCATGGTTCAGAGGAACCGCCAGAACAAACAATCATATCAATGCTGTTTATTCGCAGTATTCGGGAAAATCAGAAAAACTAAGCTATATAGCCGGTTTGCGTTATGAATATGCGCAAAGGGAAGTAGTGCTGTCTACTGATGTGAATCCTCATCGTTTGAATTTCAGCAATCTTTTTCCATCGGCCAATTTGTTATACGCTTTCAATGATTCCTGGAATGCAAAAGCGGGATACAGTAAAAGAGTGCAGCGCAATAATAATTCCGAATTAAATCCAATACCTGAAAGAGAGCACTCCGAAACTTTAGAACAGGGAGATCCTGATTTGCTGCCCCAATTTATCGACTTGGCCGAACTGGGAATAAACCACACTTTCAAAAAAGGAACTTTGTTTGCAACATTGTATTATCAAAACATTAAAAACCCGGTTCAAAGAGTCAATAGCGTTTACAATGACACCATTTTGAACAGGGTCTATACCAATGCAGAAAGGGCAAGACTATATGGTGTTGAAATGGGAACCAATCTTAAACCATGGAAATGGGTGTCCCTCTATCTTGGCGCCAATATGTACAATTATAGAATAAATGGCCGTTTGGATGTTCTGGGCGAAGCATCAACTGTCGATAATTCGGACTGGGTGTATTCGCTGAATAGCAACTGCACATTCAGCTTAGATAAGAACTGGAGCATTACTGCCAATGTGAATTATACTTCTGAAAAACCTACAGCCCAGGGAGAAGACTCACGCTTTTTGGTTCCGAACATGTCACTAAAAAGGACCATTTTGGACGGCAAAGGCAGTTTAGGATTCCAATGGCAGAACATCAGCTTAGGCAATATGGGAACAAACCAGCAGAGGATTACCACTTATGGAAGCGACTTTTATACAACGACCAACTATATTTATGAAACCAATGTTCTGCTGCTGAATTTCAGCTATAATTTCAATAAACTGACCAGTAAAAACAAACTTCCAGCCAGTGAATTTGGCGAAAAAGAATTTTAAGTTTCCATGAACCAGCCTTTTTAGCCAAAACTTTCAAATAAAATAATTATGATGCAAAAGCTGATACATACAAATGATTCTAAAACAACTATTATAATCCGTTTATTGGTCGGGGCAGTTTTTCTTTCAGAAGGAATTCAGAAATTTTTATTTCCTGAAACTTTGGGAGCAGTGAGATTTGCCAAAATCGGCCTGCCATTCCCTGAATATTTGGGCAATATCGTTGGTTCTTTTGAAATACTCTGCGGCATATTGGTCCTGATTGGACTTTTTACAAGGCTGGCAAGCATTCCAATTATCATCATTATGCTTGCTGCGATCACCACAACAAAAACTGAAATTTTTAAAAACGATGGTTTCTGGAAAATGCTTCATGAGAGCAGGACAGATTGGGCAATGCTGCTTGGAGCAATTTTTCTTTTGATGGAAGGTTCCGGCAGGTGGTCGGTTGACAAGAATGGACATGCAGACAGAAACTGGCGAAAAAATTAAGATCCTATCTTTTTTGTCTCAATTTTTCTTTAGTATATTCATTTTAGATTTAATATTTTTTTTGGAAGCTTTCCCCTCTGTACGCTCCACCGGGGCGCAAGGGAACTGGCGAGCCAATCTTCTGCACCTAACCCCGGCCGGCACAGAAGGATTTCTGCTTCTATCGGGGCCAGGTTATTGAGCAGGTAATTGTTAATGTAAATTTTACCTGCTTTTATTTACCGGTAAACAGCAGTTTAATTATCCGCCATTTTTAGTGTTTGAATACTGTTCCGAATTTTGGTTTTTATGTACTGCCGTGCATTTATGGATTTATTTTGTTAGTTTTTCGGCCTCATTGAGACGTTGTGCAACATTATCCCAGTTTATGATATTGAACAGGGCATCCACAAAGTCAGTGCGTTTATGTTTGTATTTTAAATAATATGCGTGCTCCCATACGTCAATTACAAGGATTGGAATTGCTCCACTGGGTAGGCTTTTCGTGATTTTCGCACTGCAGCACTACAAGGCTGTCACTATAAGGCTGATAGGCTAAAATTCCCAGTCATTGCCATCTACATTCTTGGAGGTCGCTGCAATTAAAACTTTAAGGTTATCGAAACTTCCAAAGTTTTTTTTCAATACGCTTTAAAAGACTGCCGCTTGGCAGATTGCTTTTGTGGGTAAGGTTGGTACAAAAAATAGAATGCAGTATATGGGAAGAAAAGTGGTAGGATAATTTTTTGTCCAGAAATCAACAGTTTCAAGATTGTTTTGCTCCAAAGCTTTTCTTATCATCTGCAGATCTTTATTAGCACCTTTAACAGCCCCGCCGTGCTGAAAAGTGTAATGCAGGTGAAGCATTTCAGAATCCATGTAAGGCTCCAGGAAATTTTCATTGTAGGGAAGGGTCTGCTGGATGTAATTCCCATCTGCGTCTGCCAGCTTATCAATATTGTTATGGGCTAAATTGTTTGAAAAAGCATTGGCTGTGGGAAGTACCAATGCCGCTGCCCCGAGAAACGTACCTGATTTTTTAAAAATCTTTCCTATTCATATTATTACTGATTTTATGATTATGCCCACTACAGCGGCTATAAGAATAATATACGGCTCCTGGATTTTCTTTATGTATAGCAGCGCTAAGATACTGGAAAAAGCGATAAGTACAGTCGGAATATCAAAAATGCTCCTTCTTGCAATTACGATTACCGACCCGACAAGCGCCCCTACAACTGCCGCAGTAATCCCGTCCACAAACGCTTTTACGGGTTTGTTTTGTGCAATTTTTTTAAATGAGGGAGCCATGGCAATGGTGAAGAGATAGCAGGGCAGGAAGGTTGCCAGTGCGGCCACCAGCGCTCCAAGGAATCCATTGACAAGATAACCGATAAATCCAACGGTTATCACAACAGGACCTGGGGTAATCATGGCTACAGCAACAGAATCCAAAAATTGCTGCTCTGTCAGCCAGTGGTTGTCAACCACAACTCCTGAATGCAGGAAGGGAACGATCGCCAGCCCGCTTCCAAAGACGAAGGTTCCGGCTTTAGCAAAGAAAATGGCAATTTCTGTAAGGGTTGAACTTTCGTAATTCCAAAAGGCAGCCTGCAGCAGCACTATTGAATTTACGGTTTTTCCATTCCACCATTCAGGCGGAGCCTTGACAATCATATATAGGATTCCTGCGGCTATAAATAACAGAACCTGCTCCTGTTCGGTCAGAAAGGTAATGACTGCCGCCAGGAAGAAAAACAGCCATAAAAGCCATTTTGATTTAAAGGACTCCACATTGAACCTGCCTATGGATTTTAATGTCAGCTTATAGGAGCTCAGGGCAATAATTCCAATAACGGCAGCCCCCACACCGTAGAAAACAGCCTGTATCCATGACAATCCCCCATACAATTTATATACGATTCCCAGCAGGACCACCATTATAAAAGAGGGCAATACAAAAGCAAATCCTGCCAGTGTGGCCCCAAGAAGCCGGTAATGTACAAATCCAATATAGATTCCCAACTGCGCCGCCAGGGGTCCTGGAGCCAGCTGTGCCAATGCCAGGCCTTCCCTGTATTCCTCTTCTGAAATCCATTTTCTGTCTTCAACAAGATCTTTATGCATATAGCCCACCAGGGCAACAGGGCCGCCAAAGCCGATCGTGCCTAATTTTAAGAAATAAAGCACCAACGACCTTAAGCTGTATTTTTTATTTTGTTCCATTGTATGATTTTTTAAAAAGCAATTCCAAACTGCACTCCGGCGGTAAATGTCGCGGGATGATCGTTGCCAAAACGCACGGGCAGGGGCACTGCCAGGAAATAGCTGCTGTTTTTGTTTTTTATGAAAGTTTTGTTCAGTACAGGAGTGAAGCCGTATCTGCCTGCACTTTCAAAGGCCAGTCTTCCGGCAAAAGTGTAGCCTTTTCCCAAAGCTACTAAAACGCCGGGATGAAATACCGTATTGGTTACTTTGTCGCTGCTGCCCTGGATCCTGATATTGGGAACGATCTCAAACGAGAAGCCTATTTTGGAACTTTTCCAGATGTTTATTCCTGTTGGGAATCCCACGGCATAATAATCCCGGAAGTTTAGATTGGTCTGCTCGCTAGAGATTGTCACTATTGGGTGGTAGATCCCAAAATATCCTGTGATCCTCGGATAGGTTTCCTGAGCAAAAGCGGCTGTGCTTATATACAGCAATACAAAAAGTAAAATAGGTTTCATTTCAATGATATAGTTTTGTTTCATAAGACAAAGCTATATATACTAAACCGATAGAAATAGAAGGTTATTTACTTTTTGTATCTGGTTTACTTTTTAGGTGATTTTTTTCGGTATGCAGAAGGATTTCTGCCGGTCTGAAGTTTGAAAATCCTGGTGAAATGGCTGTGGTCGGAAAAGCCCGTCATATAGGCTATTTCTGTTAGGCTGTAGGAGGAATTCTCAATAAGGCTTACAGCTTTCTCAATTCTCAATTTACGGATGTAATCGCCAAAATTCAGGTCGTCAAAATACTTGGAAAATTCCCTTGAGAGATAAGAGGGGTTTAATTCAAGGTCATTTGAGATCTGTCTGAGGTCGAAATTAAACTGGGTGTCGATCTGGTCCTGAAGCATTTCCTTGAGTTCTTTTACCCAGGGCGGTGTCTTTTTGTTTGGCTTTTTTTCGGCCAGAAATTTTTGGTACACCTCGTGCAGGAGATTCTCAAAAGGGCTGTTCTGGAGATGTTTCTCCTTATGCAGATGCGTGGCCCAGCTGTAGAGGGCATCATAGAGGACTATACCGCTCTCCAGCAGCTTGTAATCATCGGTGATATTGTAGGAAAGCCCGGCTGAAACCGCCCAGAGCCCGGCTGATTCTGCTGCAATATCATGCCTGTCGGTGTCTGCGCCGCGTACAATTCCTGCTATAATTGCAATGGCAGGATCATCAATGCTGTATTTTTTAACGATGTAGTCAAAGGTGCACTGCTCGTTATAGTGCGTAAACTCTACACCAGGAATATCAAAGGGAACCGCATCAAGTTCTTTGGCTTTTTCCAGAACCTCGCTGTAGGGGACGTAAATGAATTCAGCTTGGCGGTCTACAAATCTGCGGATGAGCCACGGACATGCAATGCGGTCTATTTTAGGTCTTTCCCTTGTAATCCATTTCATGGTATATCGGACGGCTTTTAAATATGATGCAGGTAAATGCAGGCTAATTTACATTTTTTTTCTTCTCAGCGCTTTTGATTTTCATAAAAATTGAACATGTCCCTTTGGCTGGTGTGGAAGATCAGCGGCATCAGCCGTTTATCTTGCCCTTATGGCAGGGCATGAGCCATTTTCCATCCTCTGCAGCAGCCGGATTTCTTCAGGGCTGTGGGCAGCACATTGAATTGTGTTATGCTGTTTTAATTTTATTTTTATGGAGGTGTTTCCGCTATGCGCTCCAATCTTCTGCACTGAACCCCGGCGCAGAAGGATTTCTGCTGCTATCGGGGCTAGTAAGCTGGACAGGAATTTGTAATCGTGAAGTTAGTAAGATTAATACTTATCAGCATTCAATGATTTAAATATATTAAAGAGTCATAATTTTATTGCACACTCGCTGTTTCTATATGTGTAGGCTTTCGAATCATTAGTTTATGATTATAAAATATTTTTTGTCAAAGGTGTTCTTTTGCATTTTTTTTTAGTGAGAGAGATTTTTAATAAAAAAAAAGGGATTAAGGTATTTTATAATGCAAATAAAAAATGGCGCCAATTGTCTTTAATTGGCGCCATTTGGCTGTTGAGTGCCCCGTAAAGGACAGATTACAAGCCATTTTATTGGGGATTTGAAGAGATTGTTTTACTGGAAGTAGGGGGCTGTCTTTCATTGGCTTGGTGAATTTGGTTTGGTTGTCCTGTTGGGGATTGATATATAAAAAATATAATACTTAATTGGTTTATGCGGGCAGACTAAGATACAATTCTACAAAAATATTATATAGAGTTTGGAATAGATTGCTATAATCGACATAGCATTGCCTTTCATTGGCTCTTTGAAGTACTATCTTGTATTTAAAATATAACTATTTTTTTTAAACTTTTAAGAGGTTTGATATTGTTGGTAAAAATAGGTCTTCCTTAAATTTTGCGTCAAAATATCATAGGTTATTGGTTATTCGTCTTAGCTTTTTGTGTGGAATCAAATCAAGCTTAAGAATGCAACCGAGGATATTCTTAAAGCTAAAACCTGTATAATAACCATTTTTAGATAAATACTTATTTAGACCTGCCGGCTTATTGGTAAAATACTTTCAAGCACAAAATGATGACGATCTCGCCGATACCCAGAGATATGCTTCGTTTGTAGCAGATTATAAAGCTGTAAAAGAATTCCGATATTATGTAATAGGAAATTTAATGGACAGAGTAATTTTGGTTGGAACTAAAAAGCTAAAATTATGAAAACTGCAACACAGAAAACAGCAGCTGCAAAAAGAAACACCACGGCCACGAAAAGCCCTGCAAAATCCAAAACTGAAACTGCTGGCACAAAAAGCGGAGCTGCGAAGGCTAAGTCTACTGCAGCCTACGGCTTGCGAGAATTATTTATCAATTCTTTGAAAGATATATACTGGGCAGAAAAAGCACTTACAAAAGCGCTGCCAAAGATGGCAAAAAATGCCACTTCAGAAAATCTTGTAAAAACAATAAATGACCATCTATCCGTAACGCAGGAACAGACGGCAAGACTGGAAAAAGTATTTTCATTGATCGGTGAGAAAGCAACGGCAAAAAAATGCGATGCCATGGAAGGGCTGATTGAAGAAGGCGAAAGCATTATTGAAGAAACAGAAAAAGGACCTGTGCGAGATGCCGGTATAATCGCTGCTTCACAAAAAATCGAGCATTATGAAATTGCCGCCTACGGCACTCTTGCAGCATTTGCAACTACTTTAGGTGAAGATGATGCGGTGCTCCTGCTTGAGAAAACTTTAGCCGAAGAAAAAGAGGCTGATACTTTACTGACAGAAGCTGCCTACAATACCATCAATTTTGATGCGGCGGCTGAAGACGAATAAAAAGATAGATTAAAAACTCCAATAGACCTGTATCATGCGATACAGGTTTTTTATTCTATTTAATAAATAATTCAACTATATGAAAATAAAAATTTTACTGCTGCTGATACTTATTCTCAGCTGCATCAGCCTTAAAATGTTTGGGCAGAAAGGAATCCCTCCCAGGGAAAATACAATGAAAACCACCATTACCAATTTTCCAGCGCATATGGAATATACCAGTAATCTGGCATCGGGTCTCAAGACAGCTGACGGCTGGACAGTTACTCCCGCAGCTACAGGACTTGGAAAACCGCGAATGCTTTATCTGGGAAAACAAGGACAACTTTATGTTACCCGACGCGATGCCGGTGATGTACTAATGCTGACTGATAAAGACAAAGACGGAAAATTTGAAGACATGATTCGTGTCGCAGACTTTCCAGGTGTGCATGGTATTACTTCAAAAGACAATTATATGTACCTGTGCAATAACAATAAAGTATTGAGGTATCCTGTAAATCCCGACGGTACGTTAGGAAAAGTGGCGGACACGCTCATTAAAGATTTACCGAGCGGCGGACAGCATGCCAACCGAACCATGGATTTTGGTCCTGATGGTAAATTATATATTTCAGTGGGAAGCGTCTGCAATGATTGTAAAGAAAGCGACAAAGAAACTGCCGCAATGTTACAGGTAGACTCGCAGACTTGGAAAAGGACATTGTATGCATCAGGACTTCGTAACACCATTGGTTTTGACTGGCATCCGGAATCTAAAGAAATGTGGGGAGTAGACAATGGCGGTGATACCAAAGGGGATGAATGGCCTCCCGAAGAACTTAATCACATTATAATGGGAGGAAACTACGGTTTTCCTTTTGCTTATGGGAAAAAGGAAGTAGATAAAAGCAGGGAAGACCCTGTAGGAAATACAAAAGAAGGATGGGTTAAACCTACACAGCCTTCTGTTTTGGAATTTCCTGCGCATAGCGCTCCGATTGCTTTTGCTTTTTTTGATAAAGGGTCAAATAAAGGTGATGCTTTGATCTGCTGGCATGGCTCATGGAACAGACAAAATCCGAGCGGTTACAAAGTACAGCGTATCAAATTTGATAATAAGGGAAATGCAGTAGGATCAGAGGATTTTTTAAGCGGTTTTCTAATTGGAAACGAACGTTTTGGAAGACCTGCAGGAGTTATAATTGGAGAAAATATAGTATACATTTCTGATGATGCCAATGGCATTATTTATTCCCTTAAACAAAAATAAAATCATGAAAAAGTTAATCATATCATTACTGATTATCCAAACAGCTTGGGCACAGCAACCTACTAAACGTATCGAGTTCGAAGCGCCGGAATCCTATCCGGAAGGCGTGGCTTTTAACAAGACTGCCAATGAATTTTATGTTTCTTCTGCACGCTTAGGAACAGTTGGGAAAGTTACAAAAGAGGGTAAATATTCAGAATTGTATGCAGATAAATCACTGAAATCTACTTATGGTCTGAAAGTACATCCTGACTGTAAAAAACTGTATGTATGTTCTGGTGATGCCAACTATAGCAAGTTCAGTACTCCTGATACCAAAAAGAAAATGGCAAGATTGGTTATTATTGACCTAAAATCCGGAAAGAAAACTTCTGATATTGATTTGTCAGGCCTTGTTCCGGGAGAGCATTTTCCAAACGATCTTACTTTTGATGATAAGGGTAATGTTTATATCACAGATAGTTATGCCGATGTTATTTATAAGGTGGATAGTTCCGGAAAAGCATCTATCTTCAGTAAAAGTGAACTGCTTAAATCGGCAGGTGTCGGACCTAACGGAGTTGTATTTCATCCGCAGGGATTTCTTCTTGTGGCTAATAACGGGACAGGAGCATTAGTAAAAATTGAAATTGCAAATCCTGAAAAAGCAGCAAAAGTTAAAATAGATCAGTTTTTTCCAAGTGCAGACGGACTGCTTTTAAATGATGTAAACACCCTTACTTTAGTGCAGAACGGAGGGGTAAATAAAATTTTTAAAATAAAAACTGCTGACAATTGGGTTTCAGCACAGGCAACAGAATCTACATCTATAGAAGACCGCTTTGCTTTTCCATCCACAGCGGCGATGTCAGGAAATGAAACTTGGATTATGAATGCCAATTTCAGCGAACTGACAGAAGGGAATAATGTTCCTTCCAAAAAGTTTTCGTTGCAGCAAGCAGTTTTTAATCCAATAAAAAAATAAATTTTATAAACGAATAAGTATAACATGACTGATTTTAATTCCTACCTCCTTTATAATAATACTATAGAAACAATACAGCCTGACGAACAGGAAATCAGTCAGAAAATTGTAGATTCAATGGCAAGGGTAAACCGCCTTATGTATGAAAAATACAGACATGCGATCAGAGATGCCCATTCTAAAAGTCACGCGATATTAAAAGGTGAACTCCAGGTATATGAAAATCTTCCAGTTCATATTACGCAGGGATTATTCAGTATTCCTAAAAAGTATCCGATAATTGTCCGCTTTTCTACAGCTCAGGGATCTATAGTACCAGATAAAATGTCTGCCTTTAGAGGTATGGCTATAAAAATTATTGGTGTTGAAGGAGAAAAACTGCTTCCGGAACTATCTGATGCCCTTACGCAGGATTTTCTGCTGGTTAATTACCCAATCATACCAACGGGAATTATTAAGGAATATCTTAAAATGCAGGAAGGGTTGGAAAGTCAGGCAAATAGAGGTGAATTATTTCAGAAAGTGGCGCAAAAGGCTGCTGTAGAGGTACAGAACGTTCTGGCAGCAGTAGGTCTGGCAGACGACACCAATGAATTGAGCGCACCAGGCCCGCATGTTCTGGGAGACACTTATTTCAGTATGGCAGCATTGCGTTTTGGAGATTACGTAGCCAAGATAAATGTCAAACCGTTGTCTGAAAATGTAAAAGCGCTGTCAGGAAAAAAGATTGATAATGAAATAATAGAAGAAGATGAAAATGCTTTTCTGACCAGAATTATTTCGGATTTCTTTCAAACCGGAATCGCGGAATATGAAATGGGCGCACAGCTTTGCACCGATCTTGAAATTATGCCTGTTGAAGACGGATCTGTACAATGGCCTGAAGATAAAAGTCCTTACCAGCCTGTTGCAAGAATCAGTTTTCAGCCTCAGCAGACCTTCAGTCCCGAAAGACGGGTGTATGCAGATGATGTTTTGAGTTTTAATCCTTTTCATTGCCTGCCCGAGCACCGTCCTTTAGGAAACATCATGCGTGTTCGAAAACTGGCATATGAAACATCTAGTAAGTTCAGACATCATATGAATGCTCAACCAGGGTCGAACCAAAAAGTATTGAAGAGCTACCGGATTAAATAGTGTGTATTGATTTTCAACTCATTAAATTAATAACCCTATATATTTAAAATTGACAATGTTCAATTCAATACATTAAACTATTGATAATTAGTATTAATTACCATATATGCAGTAAATGTTTACTAAAGAAGAAGAGAAAGAGATTAAAAAAAAGAAAAAGCGTACTGCGGTCCATTTACTGCCGTGGGTAACTGCGGTGGCAATGTTCATTCAGTCGCTTGATGGTACTATACTCAATACTTCACTGCCTTCTATTGCGAAAGACATGGAATATTCTCCAACACAAATGCATTCTGTTATCGTAACTTATGCGCTGACACTTGCACTATTCATTCCGCTATCTGGCTGGCTTGCCGATAAGTTCGGCACCCGTACCATGTTTATGATTGCTGTTGCCTTATTTGTAGCAGGATCTTTATGCTGTGCGCTTTCAATCAATCTTTTAACCTTTAACCTGTCACGAGTTTTGCAGGCAATTGGAGCATCAATGATGGTACCGATTGCAAGACTCGCAATATTATATCAATATCCAAAAAGCAGGCTTTTAAAAACAATGAATTTTATCACGATTTTTGGTCTGCTCGGTATGGTCGTAGGACCAAGTTTGGGAGGATTTTTATCGGATAATCTTTCTTGGCACTGGATTTTTTTGGTTAATGTTCCTATTGGAATTATTGGTATTTCTATGGCTAAAAGAATCATGCCGAATTTTAAAAAAGCCGTTGGGAAATTTGATTTTCGAGGGCTGGTTTATTTTAGTTTTGCCTTGATTGTAATTACCATGATGTTAGAGCTGGTAAGCAGTGGTCTGAGCAATTGGTTCATTATTCTTGGCGGTTTATTTGTTTTTAATGCATTGGCGGCGTTATATTACTATCATTATAAAAAAACTGAAAAACCAATTATTGATTTAAGACTTTTGAACATTAAGACACTTAGAGTAGGATTGACAGGAAGCCTGATTACCCGATTAGGAATTGGAGGATTACCATTATTACTGCCACTCATGCTCCAAACAGGGTTTGGATATTCTGCCTCTGTTTCCGGATTGTTATTGCTTCCTTCAGCACTTGCTAATGTTGCCATTAAACCTTTTATGGTTCGTATTATTAAAGCGTTAGGATATCGAAATGTATTAATCAGCAATACGGTGTTATTGGGAATTGTTTTAATTATATTAGGCTTTGTAGAAAGAGATACACCTTTAGTATATTACATCATACTGATGGTTTTCTACGGTTTTTTCACTTCAATCCAGATGTCGGCTATGAACACCATCACCTTAGTAGATCTTGATGAAAATACTAAAAGTGGCGGCAATACTATGTTGGTCATTATGCAGCAATTGTCTATTAGTTTTGGAGTATCTGCGGCCAGTTTGATTTTGTCGTTTTTTGGATCTCAAGCTATGGGATTCAGTATAACGCAGTCATTTCATTATACTTTTATTGTCCTGGCAATAGTCACGATTTTTTCAAGTATAACTTTCCGAAGGCTCAGCTACTCTGATGGGCGCGGATATATGTAATTTTTTTTAATTATTTTAAAAAAGAAATCCTGTCTTAATATTAAGCTTCATAAAAACGAATAGTTAATATTCTTCGGCTACTACTCAACAAGTGTTAGCATTTCTGTAATAATTATGTAAGGATCTGGCTTAAAAAATGTAAATCAATTTAGTATTACTTGCAGAGATTTGTTTGGCTGCACAAATCTTGTCAGTATTGAAATTCAAGTGATTATGAGATCAAGCCCGTTATGGAGCATTATGCTCACCGTCAATCGTAAAGATTATGAATTAGAAATATTGCCTTGGGTTTCTTTACTCGATGCATTGCGCGACAGACTCAAGCTCACAGGGACAAAAAAAGGCTGTGATCATGGACAGTGCGGTGCCTGTACTGTCATTTGCGATGGACAACGAATTCTGAGCTGTCTTTCGCTTGCGGTTATGAAAAACGGCAGCGAAATCACAACGATAGAAGGTGTAGCAAATGGTTCTGAACTTCATCCGCTTCAAAAAGCTTTTATTGAACATGATGCCTTCCAATGTGGATATTGTACGCCGGGCCAGATATGCAGTGCTTTGGGAATGCTTACGGAAGGTAAAGCACAAACCCGGGAAGAAGTAAAAGAGCTCATGAGCGGTAACCTTTGCCGTTGCGGTGCAAATGCAGGAATAATCGATGCGATTATGGAAGTAAAGAAAGGAGGAGATCATGAATAATTTTCAATATAAAAAAGAGATTACCGTCACTACAGCGTTAGAAGCAGTCAATTCAAATGAAAACGCTGCCTTTATAGCAGGAGGAACAAACATAATTGATCTTTGGAAATATAATATAACAAACCCAGAGTTGCTTGTCGATATCAATGGAATTGATGAACTAAGGACAATTCAGGAACTCGAAGACGGAGGTGTAAGATTAGGCGCCCTTGTCAAAAATGCTGCTACTGCCTATCATCCTGTAATTGAAAAAAAATATCCCCTATTATCTAAAGCAATTTTAGCTGGTGCTTCGGCGCAGATTCGGAATATGGCTACTGATGGAGGCAATCTTTTACAGCGCACCCGCTGCTATTATTTTTATGACCCCGATGTTCCCTGTAACAAGCGTGTACCCGGATCGGGATGTCCGGCTTTAAATGGCCGTAATCGCATGCATGCTATATTAGGTAATAGTGAGCACTGCATTGCTGTTTTTCCTTCAGACATGTGTGTGGCATTGGCTGCTTTGGAGGCCGTTGTTAATGTTATGGGACCAAACGGAAGCAGAAGTATTCCTTTTGCAGAATTTCATCGTCTTCCGGGCGATATGCCTCACCTCGATAATACCTTGCAGCAAGATGAAATGATTACTTCAATTGATCTTCCGTCGAATCATTTGTATAAACACTATACCTATCTCAAACTTCGTGACCGGCATTCTTATGCTTTTGCATTGGTTTCCGTCGCAGCAGCTTTTGAAATGGATGGAAATGAAATTAAAAAAGCCAGAATAGCCTTAGGCGGTGTCGCGCATAAACCATGGCGTAATACAGAAGCCGAAGAATTTCTTAAAGGAAAAACAGCCACAGCAGATAACTTCTTAATAGCGGCAGAAAATGTTCTTTTTGGGGCGCAAGGCAGAGGAGAGAACGATTTTAAGATTCCACTTGCCCGTCGTGCAATTGTACGCGCCTGTATGATGGCACTCAATCCTGAAACACAGAGACCGGGAGCTGGTCCGTCACTTTAACTTATTAAAGATCACGAAATGGAAAATAAACTCTTAGTTGGAAAACCTGTAAGCAGGCTTGAAGGTTTTGAAAAAGTGACAGGAAATGCCAAATATGCAGCAGAATATGCTGCCCCGGATTTGCTTTATGGTTACGTGGTAAACAGTACCATAACAAAAGGAAAGATATTGAGTGTAGATGTATCTGCAGTGCTGGAACTCGCAGGTGTAGTTAAGGTATTTACTCATGAAAACCGCCCAGGTCTTGCGTGGTTTGACTTGCAATATGCCGACATGGACGCACCACCGGGAACTGTTTTCAAGCCGCTGAGCGATAATAAAATAAGGTACAATGGACAGCCGATTGCACTAATAGTGGCAGAAGATTTTGAAACCGCACGTTACGCATCGACCTTACTTAAATTTGTTTTTGAAGAAGAACCTTTTGATACATTATTAACCCAGAATCTTGAAAAGGCACGTAATCCAAAAAAAGGAATGTCGACTCCTCTCAAGCCACCGCCGCCAAAGCCAAAAGGTGATTTTGAAAAAGCATACAAAAACGCTCCATTCCAAGCTTCTGGTGATTTCCTTCATGCTACTGAACATCATAATCCAATGGAATTATATGCAACTACAACAGTCTATGAAGGGGAAGGGAAGTTGACCATATACGATAAAACGCAAGGGACAATCAATAACCAATTGTATGTAGCCAATGTTTTTGGCTTAAAATATAAAAATGTACGGGTGCTGGCGCCCTATGTGGGTGGTGCCTTTGGTTCTGGTTTACGACCTCAGTACCAATTGTTTCTTTGCGTTCTGGCGGCATTGGAACTCAAAAGAAATGTGAGGGTTGTATTAGAAAGAAAACAGATGTTTTCCTTCGGACATCGTCCGCAGGTTGTTCAGTCGCTTCGGTTTGGAGCCAATACCGAGGGAAAAATTACAGCAATGAACCACAGTGCTGTTGGAGAAACATCCAAATATGAAGATTATAATGAGATATTGGTTCCGTGGAGTCATAAACTATATCCGGCGGCTAATACATTATTTGAATATAAACTGGCGCCGCTCGATCTCGCCACGCCAATTGATATGCGCGCTCCGGGTGGTGTCTCGGGAATGCACGCTATCGAATGTATTATGGATGAACTGGCTTATAAATTAAATATTGATCCGCTTGAGTTTCGTTTAAGAAATTACTCCGATATAGATCCCTCAACACAAAAACCTTTTACCAGTAAGGAATTAAGGCAGTGTTATGAAAAAGGAGCAGAAAAATTTGGATGGAATCTAAGAAATCCGAAACCCGCTAGTACCATAAGAGGAAACAAGCTGGTAGGCTGGGGAATGGCAACCGGAATATGGGATGCTTATCAGTTTCCGGCAAGAGCGGAGGCTATATTAACCAAAGAAGGAAAACTGGAAATACATAATGCGACAACAGACATTGGGACAGGTACGTTAACCGTTATGACCCAGATAGCAGCAGACGAAATGGGACTTTCTTTAGATGAGGTGTCATTTTATTATGGAGACAGCAAAAAGCCTTTTTCCATGTTTCAGGGCGGATCTGCCATCACGGCCTCTACAGGAGCGGCGATTGTCGTTGCTGTTAAGGAATTAAAGAAAAAGATCATAAAAAAGATAAAAGATATTCCGGATTCGCCTTTTAAAGAAATCCCGGAAGAAGAGATTGTTTTTAGAAATGGTATGGTGCATCAGATAAACCAGCCGAATGTGTTTATTTCGTTTAATGAAATTATAAGAGCAAACAAAAACAAAGTAATAAAAGTTACTAAACTGGGTGGCCCGGACTTAATTAAAATTAGAAAATTTAGTAAAGCGACTCATAGTGCTTCTTTTGTGGAGTTAGAAATAGACAAAGACTTGGGAACTATTTCTGTTACAAGAGCAATCACAGCAGTTGCAGCCGGAAAAATTATCAACCCCAAAACAGCAAAAAGTCAGATATTGGGATCAATGATCTGGGGTATCAGCAAGGCATTGCATGAAGAAACATTATTAGACCAGCATTTGGGAAAATATATGAATGCCAACCTTGGAGAATATCATATACCTGTGCATGCCGATATTCCACAAATGGAAGTGATTTTTGCCGAAGAACGAGATTCTGTAATCAATGAACTAGGAATAAAGGGAGTAGGTGAGATAGGGATGACGGCCATTCCTGCAGCAGTAGCTAACGCTATTTTTCATGCTACGGGAAAACGTATCAATGACCTTCCTATACATTTTGAAAAACTATTATGACTCCTTTTAAAACTACAAAGCCGTATATATTTTCGGGGCTTTGAACGAGTTTGTTTAGAAAACCCCTTGCATGGCTTTCTTTTGAACCTGTATTTTCTAATAATGAATCAAGTTGTTTGTGAAGTTTCTATAATTGATTCATGGTATTGAATTATAAATAAAGATCAACAATATATAACGTATTGCACTGCTAATAATATATGTTTAATACTACAGCTAAGTGAATCTACTAAAATGTAGTAAAATGATTTGTTAAGACTCTCAAACTTAATTGAGCTAGAATAGCGTAAAAGGCTAAAATTTATCAACTATTTTTTTCCATGAACTTTACAATTTTATAATCTCTATTTTTAATTTCATGAACTTTTACCGTTCATTAGCTTTTTCAATTGCAAAGCATTAAAAGGCGCATACCCTTTTTCGTCGTTGTCAAAAAACACAAATACATCTTTGGTTTTTAACCATTGCAGGCATTGATCAGCCCATTCTTTTAAAACTTCATCAGAATAACTGCCCTGATATTTAGCAGCAGTCGGACCGTGTAATCGTACATATACAAAATCAGCAGTAATTTGTATAGGTGAAATATGTCCGGCTAATTCATAAATGCAAAATGCGCAATTATATTTTTCTAAAAGCTGGTACACTTCGGGCATATACCAGCTTTGGCTTCGAAATTCAAAAACATATCGATTTTTCGTTGAAAGTGTAATTAGAAAATCTTCCAGTAGCTTAATGTCTACGTGGAGAGTGGGTGGAAGCTGAAATAGAATAGGACCTAATTTTTTTTCTAAAAACTTAACCTTTTCCATAAATATAAGCAGACTGTTCTGGGGATCATGTAATTTTTTCATGTGCGTAATAAAACGATTTGCTTTTATAACATACACAAAATCATCCTGAACGTGACTCTCCCAATCTTGTAAAGTTTTGTCAGCAGGCATTCTATAAAATGTATTATTGATTTCGACCGTGTTAAAAAATTTTTGATAATATGAAAAATGATCTTTCACTTTTAAATTTTCAGGATAAAATGTGCCACGCCAATGTTTATAAGCCCATCCTGAAGTGCCAATATGTATTAAGTGCCTTTTCATAATGTATTTGTTTTTGCAGAATTTTAAATTTAGAAAAAGCAAAAACAATCCATTTATAACTGCATTGATTTTAATTGTAGAATTATCAGCTTAATGTATATAGAAATGGTTCAAGTAAAGAGGTAGAAATAAACACATGGGCACCAATAGACGAAAGTAGTTCAGCAGTTGCTTTTCCGATTCCTGTTGTGCCGCCAGTTATTACAATGCGCTTTCTGTCAACATTGCGTCCAAAATAGTCTGATCAATTCCCCATTATAGTTAGTGCGATATATATCTACGGAAACAATATCTGGTGTAAATTGACATAGTTTTTATTTATTCCCATTCTGCATTGTAGAATTTTTAGGTTTATAAATTTATTAAATCCTTATAATGGTGTAACTTAAATAGTAAATAGTATAAGCAGTACCTGATTGAATGACCTACTTTGCCAGTTATTAATAATTAAAAAAATATATTATGTTATTAGAAAATCAAAACACCGAAGGCGCAACTGCAAAAGCCCTTGAAGAACAAACTTCAAAAATTCCATCTGATCTATTTTTATATGCATCACTAGCAGCTATGGGAACATCGCTTACTTTAAAATGTCTTGGAAAGAGTCATAACGCATTGTTTGTAGGACAGTGGGCAGCTCCATTTTTATTATTGGGAATTTATAATAAGCTTGTTAAGCAATCAGGGCATGATTCTGAAGATAAATCGTAATTAATAATCTCTGAATTAGAATATTAAGCTAAGAAAAAAGCTGTCCTCATGAGGGCAGCTTTTTTTGTAGTAATGAAGAATATCTATGTTATAGTAAGCGCTACAAATACGGCCTCAGAATGCTCCTTGTCACGTGCGACCATGAAAGCATCATTAATCTGCTCAATTGGAAAACTATGTGTAATCATTTTTTTTGCATTTAACTGTCCTTTTGAAAGAAGGTCCAGACAAATCTTCATTTCAGGATAAATATCCCAAAAAGAATAACTTGCGCTCGGAATTAGTTTAATTTCGCCCATTTGAATGCGTTGCCACTCTAATTCGGTCATGGTTTTACCGGGATCAAATCCGCCAACAATAACAACTTTACCGCCAATTCTTGTAAAAGACACAGCCTCAGGAAGCGTTGTTTGCATTGCAGTTCCTCCCGCACATTCAAAAGTAATATCTGCACCCCGGCCATTAGTAAATTCCATCAGTTTCTGATAGCCCTCATCTGTTTTGGTATTTACCACCATGTCAGCACCAAGTTCCTTTGCCAGCCCGAGTGAAGAATCAACGATATCAAAAATAATTACATCGGCACCGGCTATCTTTGCCAATTGCAGCTGACCCAATCCTATTGAACCTGCTCCTATTATGGCTACTTTCTCATTTATTTTAAGGCCACTTAATTGCAGCGCATGGAGTCCAACAGAAAATGTATCGAGAAGTGCAGCTTCTTCATAACTAACGTGATCAGGAAGTTTATAGAATTTTTTAGCCGGACCACTTACGTATTGGGCAAAAGCCTGCGATACAGTTTGCATTCTTACTTTATATAAATCAGGACACAAATTATATTGTTGTATGTTGCACCATTCGCAGGTATCGTCTCCAAGAACGGTTTCTATAACGACCCTGTCTCCCGGTTTTACATTTTTTACTTCAGGACCTACACTTACGACTTCGCCGGCTAGTTCATGTCCCATAATTTTGCATTCAAGATGCGGATCATGTTTTTTCCAATGGCGAAGATCGGTTCCGCAAATTCCGGCTACTTTTACACGTGCCAATACCCAGTCCGGTTTTTGCAATTCTGGAACAGGGACTTCGGCAATGGAGAAATCGCCTTTTGCGGTTTTTAATGCCGCTGTCATTTTATTATCCATAATATGTACTATTAGAATTTATTATCATTTAAAAAATGCTGCAGATTATTTCCAGCTTATTCGCGCACGGGAACCGCCCGGAATTTCAAACTGATTATAAGGTTTAGGTTCAATCTCCTTGTATAAAGAATTAACTTTTATTTCAACCTTTACTTTTGATAAGTTGCTTTTTGTAATTCCGAAAAACATAAGAATCGCATTTAATTTCGGATCTCCGCATACACCAAACGTGATGTTTTTTTTACCAAAGCGAAATTTAACTGCAGGATAGTTGAGATATCCGGTTGCACTGAGTTCTTCAATTTTAAAATATTGTCTTGGAATAACTCCGAAAGAAAGTCCGGCGCCATAAACTTCCTGACCGACCTCACCGGATTTTTCCCAGCCGTCATGTATATCTTCAAGCGGAACCCATAATTTTTTTTGGACTTCACCTGTTTTTATCTCTTCGGCAATCATATCCTCCGGTAACAGTGTCGGATAATAATAAGGCAATCTGGTTACCGTATATTTTATAAACTCCGGAATTAATATTTTTAATGCCGGAAGAATATCAAGTCCTTCTGTAACTTCCATATAATGATGTAAAGCGGCATATACTTCAAATTCTTCATAAGCGGCAGTATAAGGTGCGTCACTTAACGGAAAAACAGAGAAGAAATTAGGAAAGTTTTTTCCGTAACCATAATTACAATCCCAAAGCTGAACATTTTTAAAAATTCCGGCAAGACAGCTGTAACTCAGATCAAGATATTTCTGATCATTTGTTTCTCTATATAATTCTACCAGTGCTCCGGCGGTAAATGCTGTATTGTTGGCCTGATAAAAAATGTCAAAAGCAAGACCTTCAAGGCTTTTTAATGCTTTTATTGCCTCATTAATAAATCGTTTTTCATTGGTAAGTTTATACGCCATAAGCATAACATGCGCATACGATCCCGGAACATCTTTTTCTCCGCCGTTTCCCGGTGATGTTTCTGCTTTGATAATCTCAAGAGTGGTCATCTTATAAAAAACCGGCCATTCATAATCAAAGGCATGCGCCACTTTAATGGCGTAATCAACAGATCCCAGAAAAAGTTCTTTTGCTACTTTGTCGCCGCGAAGTGCCAGACGTGAAAGGTTCAAAAGGGGATGGTGCAGGTACCAGGAGTCCATTACCATATCTTCTTTCTGCTCTTCAGATTTGTCCAGATTATCTACAAGATTAGGATGCCATCTCACAATACTCTTTATCCTTTCGTCATAAAAATCAGCAAGTCCACTATTTAAATCATTATATAAAGGATGTTCTGTACCAGCCCATGTCAGATATTCATGCAGTGGAAGAAGGACTGCCAGCTGTACCATGATTTCAGAAGGTGTGTTATAGTCGCCTACATATGCATTAAGAAACGGATTGCTGTTGGTCATAGTCCAGCAGCCTTTATTCATATGGAGGTCACTTAGAACATTCTCCACAATTGGATTCCAGTCGCGATATTCGGGCTCGGCAGGTTTAGGCAGAAGGGTATAAACTGCTGCCAGATTTTTTAAAAACTGGGTGGTAACTTCGATATCCTGCTTTACAACATTCTCTTCTAAAATTACAAACGCGTCAGAAATTGTAAATTCGACATCGGCCGGAATTGGTTTTTCCTTATTAACAGGAAATTCGAATCCTATTTCGGGCCAGCTGCCACCGACGGTTTCGGCCACCGAAGTTTCAGATGCATGACAGTAATCAGACATGGCAGATAGATTTTGAAAATAGAAAACAGAACCATTCTTTGGCTTGGTCATACTAAAATACAGCAAACCCGAACGTGTGCCAACCTGATGCGCGTGAATAATACCGGCAGTATTTTCGACTTTTCCGTCATCGGTCAACGGAACTATATCTCTCGGCCAAAACGGAATAAGCATCGGAAACGAGGCAGTAAATGTGGTGGTGTATCTAAAGATGGAAACCTCACTCTCAGGAAAAGATACTTTTATCTTATAATTTCCTAATCTGGTTAAAGCAATTAAAATTAGATCGCTGTTATCCTTATCAACAGATACTTCATCAAAATTACTGTTCATTGCAAAAGCCAGCCTGTAAGCAATTCTTCCTGCATTTGGGCGGCCTGCAGTCAGCCAGATTGAGTCACCGGTATTATAAAGCTGAATATTATAATCTGATAGGGCTGTTTCGTGCAGCAGCATACCACTCTGAATGTCGGACTGCGCAGTGGCAGTCCATGGTGTAACAGGATTTATCATAAAATTAAATTTTGGAGCAATTTATATTGTTTGATTTTATTTCAAATTTGCTCACTTTGCAAACTTCGTTCTTACATAATATTTTCTGATAGTTACACAATTTCATATCAAACATTGAATAAAAAGTCATCTTAAATAAAAATAACTTTGAAATTATCATCACTTTTTATAATATGATGAATAGTTTGTAGAATTCTAAAAAATAAGCACTGATTGTATAAAACATTATTAGAATTGTGTAAAATACGCTTGAGTCGTATTAATAGATTTGGTTGTATTAATTAAATTAAAAATTATGAAAAGTACACAAACGAAAAAAGCAACTTCAGCAAAAACAGCATCAGCAAAAACGAGTGTTGCGAAAGCACCAGCTAAAACATCTGCTGCAAAAGGACAAAACGTTAAAGCAAAATCTACTGCAGCAGAAGGTCTAAGAGAATTATTTGTAGATTCGCTTAAAGACATTTACTGGGCAGAAAAAGCACTTACTAAGGCATTGCCAAAAATGGTAAAAAACGCAACATCCGAAAATTTGATTACTGCTATAAACGAGCACTTGACTATAACAGAAGGACAAGTTCAAAGGCTTGAGCAGGTATTTGAGCTGATTGGACAAAAAGCGGTTGCTAAGAAATGCGAAGCTATGGAAGGTCTTATCAAAGAAGGCGAGGGAATAATGGAAGAAACACAAGAAGGTCCAGTAAGGGATGCCGGGATTATTGCTGCTTCACAAAAAATAGAGCATTATGAAATTGCCTCTTATGGAACCCTTGCTGCCTTTGCCCTTACTTTGGAAGAAGAAGAAGTTGCCAAATTGCTGCAACAAACTCTAGAAGAAGAAAAAGAAGCCGACATCATCCTTACTGAGGCCGCATATAACACAATCAATTTTGACGCTTCTGAAGAAGACGAGGAATAACTTTTGTATTTCATTAAAATTAAAAACCTGTAATCAACTCGAGATCACAGGTTTTTTACTTATTGGTTGTATACCTCAAGGTTGACTAGAATAAGTTCTGCGGTTCGGTCAATTGCCTGAAGAACAATTTCTTCAGGGGATCCGTGAAATATTTCCCTGTGTTTTATTTTATCAGTTGGAGTTATAATGTAGAAGAAAATTGTTCCTACTGGCTTTTCTCTTGTTTCGCTTCCTCCCGGTGATGCGAGCCCGGTTACGGCAACGGTTATTTTTGTATTGAAAATTTTGGCAGCTTGTTGTGCCAGCACTTGGGTAACCTCGGCAGATTCGGGCGTGCATTTCTCAATGGTAGTGTGCGGGACATGGAGAACCTGTTCTTTTACAAACACCTCGTAGCAGGCAATTCCACCGCGCAGTATATCTCCGGAATCTTCTGTCATCGAAAATTCGAAGCACATCCTGCCCGCTGTAACACTCTCGGCAAAGGCTATATTCCAACCTTTTTCCTTAATTATTTTGCTGCACTTTTCAACAATTCTTGATGACATAGTTTCGAAATTTTATTGTTATATCATTTAAACATTCCCATTTGTAACCATTTATGATAATGTTATTGAAAAAGCAATGCTCCTTATCAATATTATTTAAAAAGGCCAACTAACTGTTCTAATATATTTTTTTTGACAAGAAATGAATTTTGCGCTTTAAGGACCGCTTCAATATAGCTTTGGTGTGCAATGCGGTTTTTGTTTCCGTCCAAATCCCATATACCGCAATTGCTGTATTGCGCGAGATTGTCCCAGTCAGGCCTGTCTGTTACGGGGTATATGCAGATGCCTCTTAAGTCAACCCCATTTTTTTTTGCAATCAGGCACTCGGCAGCGATTTCTTCCAGCCATTCAACGCGTCCTGAACCTATATGTCCGGTTTCTGAAATGATTACCGGCTTCTTGTACCGGCTGTAAGCATTTTGAAGTAATTCTGAAAAAGGCGTTCTTTTTTTTGCTGTATCGGGCCACCCAAGCGATTCACCATTTCCTTTCCATTGGCAGTTCCAATAGTAATTAAATCCAAGTATTTCAAGGAAATCTTCAGACCCGCCCAGTTCAGGACACATCCTTCCGGCAATAATGTCCATGGCCTGAAATTGATGTTCATTTAGCGCTGTAACATCTTCAATACCTATTGGGTGTATCTTAACCAGAGGTTCCACCAGAATAATAAGGCAGTTTGGATCTGTTTCCTTCAGTTTTTTTATCCCCAGGATGGCTGCTTTGCATAGATGATATTTTATATCCCATCCGCTGTTAACAGCAAAAGGTACAGTTCCACGCACATCGCCGGAATGCCAGGATAAAAAGCTAATTTCATTGATTGGAACTACTAATAACTGACAGTTGGAATGTTGTTTGTGAAAAAGGGCAAATGCTTCGCACAACTCTTCAAACCGCCTACAGAAATGAGGATGCGTTGGATAAATTCCATCCGGGTAACCAAAATGCACCAAATCCCAAATCTGCTGTACACCTTGCTTTTGTGCAATTTGCATGCGGCTAAGTATTTGTGAAAAATCAAATTTGCCGGGAGCGATTTCTACATCGCTCCAGCATATTCCTTCACGAACCGTTTTGATTCTTATTTCATCCAGTAATTTATAATCTTCAGCAAAACGTAGATCATGCTGGGTTTCTTTTAAAAGACTGACCCTTTCACCAGAACGGTTGATGTGATCTGCACATTCGAATCCTCCCATAAAAAAAGTAGTAAAATGGTCCATTTATACTGCGGTTTTGAATTCACTGTCTTTTTCCAGCTGATGAAATAAATCCAGGGCGTTTTTAAACGCCTGATCCATATTAAAATATTTATAATTTGCGAGTCTTCCCACAAAATAGACGTCGGTTAGCTTATCGGCTTCAGCCTTATATCGTGCATAGATCTCCTGATTTTTAGGATTGGGCACTGGGTAGTACGGTTCTCCTTGATCAACAGTAAATTCTTTTACTACCGTAGTTTTATCAGATATCTGATTTCCAAAATGTTTATACTCGATGATGCGGGTGAAATCGACTTCGGTACCCGGATAATTTACTACCGAATTTTCCTGAAAAAATTCTGCATCAACTGTTTCACTGACAAAGTTGATTGAGCGGTATTCCAGTTTTTCAATTAGACTGTGCCTAAATTCAAAGAAACGGTCTACAGGTCCGGTGTAAAACAATTTTTCGTATCCTTTGTATTGATGCTTAACATCGAAATAATCTGTTTCCAATAAAATATCAATGTTCGGATGATCCAGCATATTTTCAAACAATTGTGTGTAGCCACCAACAGGAAGCGCCTGAAAGATATCCGAAAAATAACGATCATCATAGTTGGTGCGCACGGGAATTCGATCCAGAACCGAAGCATCAAGTTCAGCAGGGTACTTGTCCCATTGCTTTTTGGTATAATGCTTGAACATTTTCTCGTACAATACCAATCCTACACGATTTAAGACGGCTTCCTCACCATTGGCAGGTTTCTCAAATGGCTCGCGATTTTCTTCCAGCCAATTTTTCATTTGTTCTTCATTGGTGATGCTAGCATCAAATAGTTTATTTACAGTAGTTATATTCACAGGAATTGGAACGGTTTTATCATCAACCCTGGCAATGACCTTATGCTCCCACGAATACCAGTCAGAGAACGTATTGACGTAATTCCAGACCTGTTCTTCATTGGTATGAAACAAATGTGCCCCATACTTCGATACCAATATTCCGTTATCGTCTGTATAGTCATAGCAGTTGCCTGCAATATGGTTGCGTTTTTCAATAATCAGCACCTTTTTTCCGATAGATGCATAGCGCTCTGCTAATACGGCTCCGGAAATACCAGCGCCAATAATTAAAATGTCGATGTGTTTCATTTGGCAAATAGTTTAATAATACTTTCCATTTCACGTGCAGTAGTGTCCCAGGAGGTTTTTTCTAATATCATAACATAGTCGTTTTCCATACCTGTGAGATCTGTATCGTCGCAGAGAAAAGCAATTGAATTGGTAAACTCTTCAGTATTTTCTATCAGGCTTACACAATGATCGTAGTCACGCACTACATCGATAATACGGGTAGAAATGATTGGCTTTCTGGCGGCCATATATTCCAGCGTTTTGGTCGGGCTTATAAATTTTGTGGCGTCGTTCAGAGCAAAAGGCATCATAGCAATGTCAAATGCTTTAAGATAATGTGGTAATTCATCGTAGGATTTCATACCAAGATAATGGATATTAGCTGCCTTGGGAAGCTCTGATTCGTGAATCTTAGCCAGCGGACCTATCATTACAAAGGATACATCAGGCAGTTGTTCAGCAGTTTTGCGCAGTAGCTCTAAGTCAATTCTTTCATCAATTACGCCATAATAACCGACGACAGGAGATGGTAAAGGAGAAATGTCATCGGGAAGGCTAATTCCGTTAAGAGCCTTTGCAAAATGCGGCTCATCTACTGAACTAGGGAAACAGTAAACATTGTTATTAAATTGTTTTTTTGATTCGTACAAGGATTTACCTCCGGTAAATATGATATCTGCATTAGCCATTAGGTATTTTTCCTGATTAATAAGTTGTTCAGGAGCACCTTTGAACAGCGACAGCTCATCCATGCAATCATAAACAATCGTATCAAATTCAAAATAATCCAGAAGTGGACAGAATGATGCTGAATAAAACCAGCCAATCGGAATATTTTTATGGGACACATAAGACGAAATAATATCTGCAATTGATGCAATGTCACTTACATTAAGTTGTAGAACATGGAGATTGTCATTTACAACAATCAGATTACCAAACTCTCTGTTTTGATGATCATCTATTGGTTCTTCTATAAATAAGACCTTCATTGATTTAGCCATGCGACTGATAATGTGCTGTGGTCTCTGGTATACAAACTGCCATCGCAAGTGGCAGAATACGATCATATCATATTGGGATTTGTTTTGATTCACAGTGCCTGACTCAGCGGGTCTGTTTATTTTTTGTTGTTGTTTTAAATTGTTCATCATGATGTTTAATTTTATAGGCCATTCCGGCTATTAACTAATCTTATAGCTTTCAGGCTGCATTGGTTGATGTATAATTGTTTAAGTTTTTATACCTGCAATTCAGTATAATTCGATATTCCTACAAAAGTACTTCAGGTTTCTGGCAGCAAAAAATATAGAAAGTAATTGACGGATTATGAGTATTTTAATTATAGTTATTTAAGTTTTATTCAAGCGCATAACTCTTATTTCAAATTTTTTTAAGCAGTGTTATTTGAGATCAAAACTAAGATTACAATGAATGGGTTATTTTCATGATTTAAGGCATTGATTACACAATTACCATATTGGCGTGGAACTCCGACAGATAGTACAACGTAAACGGAACCGGTAGAGCAGTAGGAACCGGAAAACACGGACAGGTTCGGAAGGCACTGGTACTGGTACTGATGCAACTGGAACCGATACGAAGTCAAATGACGGTGCTGGCTCAGGTAGTTCTTTAGCAACAAGGAAAGTAATTGATGTTACTTTTGCAAAAAAGCCTGTTATGGATAACAGGCTTTTTTGCATTTGTAAGTTGAATTAATTTTATTAAACAGTATCAAAGATCATCTGACGGTATTGGACGCGATACCTGCATAATACCTGCAAGCAGCAGCAGCACACTAAAAAATAAAAATCCGTAGTTCCACCAATCCTGAGCAGTGCTAAACTCCCTCACATTATGAAGCTTTAAAATATGGTGATTAAGAATTCCTTCAAGCAGGTTAAAGATAGCCCATCCCAAAAGCATTCCTCCAGTTAGTAGTCGATGGAATTTTGAAGTGTATTTCCGTTGTAGTACTTTCCATAGCAACCATATTCCGATAATTGTGACCACGAGTGTGAACAGATGGAAAATCCCATCCCAGAACATATTCGTATTTTTCGTAATAACAGTTACAGGTGCAATTTTATTGGACAACATTTCGTGCCATTGCAGGATCTGATGTAACACGATTCCGTCGATAAATCCTCCAATACCAATTCCGAGAACCATACTTGCAGCAGTCAGAGGTGTTTTGGGAGAATGCAAAGCAAGACTGGAGTTTTTCTTATACGGGTCAGGTTTATTCAAAGCAATGATAGAGAGGCCTGTTACCACAAATGCTAACACTACAAAACCCAAAAGCAGTAGGGGATTATTCCAAAAGCTGGTGCTAATTGCCCGGCCAACTTCTGGATTGCAGTTTATGCACGAATATCCGCTTGTGGCATATAAAAGCGAAATAACAACTAAGATGTTTTGGCTGGATTTTTTGCCTTTGACCAATTTTTGATTTATCATTATCTTTAGATTTAAAAATGAAAATGGCTTCTAAACTTCTACTTCCCTTGTAATTTTATGACTTGTCAGGATACTTACCAATATCTCAATTATGCCCAGTGTAAGGTGGGGTCCATACACTGTTTCGGCAAAACCAAACAGCCATGGTGATGTGGCAAGAAATACACCTGAAAGGAAATCAAGCGTAAGATGGATTTTCATCGGAATAATTTTCACCAGTCCAAGTTCATAGTTGGTCAGTATACTATAGACTACCGCTGCAGCGCCGGCAGCATAGAAAACAATGCCCTGGACTGTTTCATGACCTAAATCAAATAAAGAAGGGCATGCAATTAAAAAGATACCCATAATATAATCCATATATCCGTGGGTTTTTGTGTCAATAATCTTCATAACATAATGTTTTAGTGAATAGTTAAATACATCCATTTTTTGGATTGCTAGTCAAACTTCAAATAATTTCAGCGTAACCGCTTACATGTCAAATCATTTATGTTATAGAATTTCTAGAAACTAAATAATAGATTCTTATAGTATGAATTATATATTATTAATAATCAGTGAGTAATAGGGTAATTTTGTAATTCTTGATTAAAAAAATATAATTAGCAACCACTCTGCTTACATAAATTGCTGTTTCTTCTCGGTATTACGTGTTGAGATTAATTCAAAAATCAAGTTTAACTTTAAAAACTAAAATTATGCTGGCAATGAACTATAGAGGGCCTCACAGGGTCCGTGCGGATTATGATATGCCGTATCCTGAAATATTGCATCCGCAGGATGCAATAGTCAAAGTACTACGCTCCTGTATTTGCGGCTCAGATCTTCACCTGTACCATGGACTAGTACCTGACACTCGTGTAGGATCTACCTTTGGACACGAATTTATAGGTGAGATTGTTGATGTCGGAAGTGCGATACAAAATCTTAAAACTGGCGACCGGGTAATGGTGCCTTTTAATATCGCATGTGGTAAATGCGCCTTTTGCCGTCAGGAACTTTATGGCAACTGCCATGAATCTAACCCCGGTGCAACTGCGGTGGGAGGAATATTTGGATATTCCCATACAGCCGGTGGATATAATGGGGGACAGGCAGAGTATGTAAGAGTACCCTATGCAGATGTTGGGCCTGTTGTAATACCAGAATGGATGCATGCCGATGATGCAGTGCTGCTCACTGATGTTGTTCCTACTGGTTATCAGGCCGCCGAGATGGGAGGTATACAGCCAGGTGATACTGTAGTTGTATTTGGCGCAGGACCAATCGGAATAATGGCAGCAAAATGTTCCTGGCTTTTTGGTGCTGGTCGTGTGATTATTATTGATCATATTGATTATCGTCTGGAGTTTGCCGAAAAGTATGCTCAATGTGAAGCATTTAATTTCAACTCAATCGGCGATCCGGTCGTTTTCCTTAAAACAATCACTGATTCTCTAGGCGCGGATGTGTGCATTGACGCAGTAGGTTGTGAAGCAGCTGGCAATGCGGTCAACACTCTTACAGGCCGACGCATGCTTTTGCAGGGAGGCTCAACAACTGCGTTGCATTGGGCAATCAATGGAGTCAAAAAGGGAGGAATCGTTTCAATCGTAGGTGTATACGGTCCAATTGACAGCCTCATTCCAATAGGAAACGTAGTTAACAAAGGTATTACCATACGTGCCAATCAGGCTTCTGTCAAAAGGTTGTTGCCTCGATTAATCGAACATGTGGAGTCTGGAGTACTCGATCCTAAAGGTCTTATAACACATAAAGTTCCGTTGGAAGAAGTGTCGGATGCTTACCATATCTTTTCTTCCAAACTAGACAATTGTATAAAGGCGGTTTTAATTCCTCCTTCCGCAAATCAATAACTTAAAATATTTCGATATGATGACAGATCAAACCAGCCCTCAAGATTTTAGAAATGACAGAATGGGCAAATATAGCCATATAAAAGGATGGGGTATAGACATCAATCCATCAAATGATCCCACCTATCCAATAAAGAAGCGTAATAATGCAGAGCATGAAGGATATGTTTGGGAGCGTCCCCAGCAGCAGGAAGAAACAGTTGAAATACTGCAGTCAGTTGAGAGGCCAAATATTACCGCTGTATATGGAACAGCGCGTCCACCTTCGGGCCTCAGCGGTATGATCAGACGATTAGCCTACCAATATAGTGAATCAAGCTACGGACGCTGGCTTCCCCTTGTACTTGCTGATCGAATACAGGTAGCCGAAGGAATTTTAGAAGACTTTTCCAAAGGATACATTCCAAATATCCCGAAGGAAATTGGGATGAAGTCGGACTGGAAATATAATAAAAAAGCTTTTTTTACTAAGTTGACCATTGGGGCACTATTAGTAGCCGTGGCTGTTGTAGCTGTCATGAGTCCATCTGCTGATAAAAGTGAGAAGCTGTCGTAGCAAGGAGTTAAATAGTATTATTAAAGTTTAAATATAATGAAATTGTTAAGTACCAATATCCATAGTGTAATGGATTATATAGTAGGAGGGCTCTTAGTAGTGTGCCCATTACTTTTTTCGATAAATTCAAATTCTGCAGGGGGTATTACATTATACGCTGCTGGCGGCACGTTACTGTTGCATAATATTATAACAAAGTATGAAGCAGGTATATTTAGAATTTTGCCTTTAAGGATTCACTTATTGTTGGAGGTTATCATTGGGATTTTTCTCGCTGCGTCACCCTGGCTGCTAAACTTTTCAGGGACAGTATTTCTGCCTCACTTGCTTTTCGGTTTATTGGCAATTGGTAACGGAGTAATGAGGAGAGCGGAAACACCGTAATTAAAAAAAGCTGTCTCAAGACAGCTTTTTTAGTTTATGGAATTTTGGAAAGTAGCATTTAAAAATAGTTTTTTAAGACTTTGTGCTTTTTGAAGTGCCACAGACATATCGATACCTTCCAAATGTTTCTTGAAAAACATCACCATGTTCCCGCACCTTTGTGTGACATTTTTAATAGTGAAATCTTTCATCTGAAGTCCTTTTTTTAACTTCGTCCCAGTTGTAATGGCATAGAGACAGTAGCTCCAGGCTTAGGGCGCAATGAATACGGTCAATCAATAGTTGCTCCGGGTCAGTTCTGTAAAAATCAAGATATATTTTACCTGCCCTATTTTTTATCTGGCGCTCCATACTGGTAAATTCAGGAAGTCTTTTGGGAACCATGCTCACAATTAATTTGGCAAAAAGCTGTGACTGATCATAAGTGTATTGGGCGGTAAGGGGAATATACATATGGATTTCGGTTGAACCTGAAGTTTTACCAAAACCTTTAATGCCTATCACATCAAATATATTTTTAACTTCCCAAGCTGCCTGTGTTACCTGTTCAAAAGTGTTTTGGTCGGGATCAAGATCTATTACCAATAGTCAGTTTATCAGGATTGCTTTAAGAATTGCCTGGCGTTCAAAGACCGGCAATTCCATTTTATTAGTTCCATTGTACCCACAGCAAATCACAAACATAAAAAACAAGCGAGATAACCGTCGGCTTCGCTGCGCCAGTTTTGCAAAGCGCTAAAACCCGGCGGTTCTGTTTCCTTTATAACCATAATTTCGCCATCGATGACAGCGTCAATAGACCATTTTTTCAATTGCTCTGCAATAGGATAATATTTTTCGATAAAGGATTTATTATTGCGCGACAAAAGTTCGACATTGCTATCGTTGATATAGCCAATAGCGCGGTATCAATCCCACTTTTCCTCATAATCCATTTTGAATTATCAAATGGCTCATCGACAAGCGTCGCCAGCATAGGTTTAATTTTGGAAGGAATTTTAACGTTGATGCCTTTTTTCAAAAGCTCCTCTAATGCCGGATCTTCACCGATTTTCTCTCTATTATGCCGCGGTTTTTGCGTTTTTGCCATGATCAGACATTTAAATTGAACGGACTTATTTTTTAGAAGCTTTCAGCATATCTATGCATCATTTGGGTGATCATCTTTTGCAGTATCATTATTTTTAACTGATTAACATACAGGTCAGAAGGCTCCAACGCATGCTGATCACTGTGATTTTCAAGCAGTAAACGTGCCTGTTTAAGGCCTGTTGCAATTGCAACCCCTTCTTCGGCTCCTTCTGTAAGCAGAGCGTTGGCGATTTCTACACCTTTTTCGCGTACGGCGATTGGCTGATTTTTATAGGAGGGAGGATAATCCCCGTTATACCAAGGCATAATAATTAAGTTTTTTGTTTTAAGTGCTTTTCAACATCTGCTGCCAGGGAACCTGCTTCGCGTACAGCCTCTTTAAGCTCCTCTGCTGTGATATTGAATTTTTCTGACCAATATTGCAGTTCATAGCTTTCATTTACATTAATACGCGAATCGTCGCTTTTTCCGGTTTTTGATTTATCGTCCATGTTACTTAAATTTAAAATGAATAGTGTATTTAATGCAATGTATGATGACATACTAAAATGTACTTATAACATGTTTCCTAAATTTTATAGGATTCGTACCTATTTTATGGATGCCCGTTTAAAGATTAATTTTTACTGTAAACATCTGCAAAAGAGACTTCAAGAGGAAGGTAGATATGAATTGTCGTTCCTACACCGGGTGAGCTCGAAGCACTTATATAGCCTTTATGATTGGATATAATCTGTTTTGCAAGAGCTAAGCCCAATCCTGTACCGTATCGTTGGTCATTGCCCTGTAATTTATAGAAAGGATCAAACACAAGAGTTTCAAATTCCTTATCGAATCCACTACCATTATCGCTCACCGATATTTTAATGTACTCGGTGGATGCATCCGCTCTAAGCTTCTTAAATTCATCCGGCTCGGGAATGCTGGCAGCAACTCTTACTTCAGGACGAATATCGGGTTTGCAGTATTTAACGGCATTTGAAATCAAATGCATAAATAATACCTGAATCTGAAGTGGTATGATACGCAATGGAGGAAGGTTATCGGTTTCAATAATGGCTTTTTTTTCATTGATAGAAGGCTTCAGGTCATTAATAGCTTTTTTTAAGATGCTGTTTAAGTCTGTTTTTTTGAATTTCCTTTCCTGAAAGTTAATTTTGGAGTAACTAATTAGATCTTCCATCAACTGATTCAGGTTTGCTGCGGTACTCAACAAACGATTAAGATTGTGTCTCTCTGTTTCGGTTAAGGATTTTTCGCTATCAATTACTTTTTTTCCAAACATATAAATCTTTCGCACGGGATCCAGCAGATTGTGACTTGCTGCCGCGGTAAAAGATTCAAGCGCTTTGCTGTGCTGTTGGAGCTCAATGTTTTTAGCTGTTAAGATTTCATTAGCCTCTTCCAGGTCGGTGATGTCTTCAAAAGCTAGTAGGATGAGGTTTTCCGGAATTGACTCATTGATTGTCGCAGCCGTGACCAGCATCGTTTTTTTTCTGCCATTGGCATCAAACTGTACTTTTATGTTTTCTACAGGCTCACTACGACTAATCTTTTTTAGTATGTTTTCTTTCAACTCATCAGTATTCCATTGAGAATTACCAATATCTAATATTGAAAATCCTTCCGTATTACCTTCTTTCATCCTGAAATAACTGTAAAAAGCCGGGTTGGCACTATGAACAATAAAATTTTTATCGATAATAAGAAGCGGCTCTTTAATTGTTTTCACAATGGATTCATAAAAATTACGCATTGACCAGAGTTCACTGCGACGGTCACGTAATTCATCATTTGTAAAAGAAAGCTCTTTATTATTAGAACGGAGTTCCTCGGCAGCGGTTTCAAGCTGTTCGTTTAAAAGCTGCAATTCATCGGTACGTCTTAATAATTCTTCGTTGGTTGTTCGGAGTTCTTCAAAATAAATCTGGTGTTCCTCACTTAGCTGCCTGAAATCTTCCTGAAGCAAAACCAGTTCCTTTGAATTGTTTTTTTCATCCCCATCAGTTGTTGATTTTCGTAATGGTCTGGGATAAAAAATAATCAGCAGTAATTCAGTATCAGAAGGAAGATAAACAGCCTCAAACGAAGTGGCAAAATTCTGATGTTTGACTTTGATGTTTTCTACCTTGAAGTTTTTTTTGTCGCTTCGCGATTTCAGGATTGTATTTTCAAGAGCAAAACGAAGTTCCTCATGCACCATATTTAAGACGTTAAATGTAGGCCGTCCGGATGGCTGTTGAAAAAATTGGCTTGTGTCACCATGAAAGTGTACAATTTCAAAATCTTCACGGATAAGGACTGCTGCCGGAGTATATTGTTCTAACAGAATGTCTGCGACAATTTTTCTAAATTTTTTTTCGCCTGTATTCTGGCTATATGTATCTATTTTATTTTTGATATGATGATCGCCGGTCAACTGTATATAGGGGTGGAAGTGGCTTTCTGAATTTCTGCGCAGGTATATTTTTTCTTTTTTTTCAACAGCTTCAAAAAAACTCTGGGCACTATATGCAGATTCCGCTTTTCCAAGAAATAAAAAACCATTTTCCCGAAGTGCATAATGAAAAGAGGCCAATATCTGGTTCTGCAGTTCACTGTCAAAATAAATTAAAACATTTCGGCATATTATAAAATCAATTTTAGAAAATGGAAAATCCTGTGTCAGATCATGAACAGAAAACACGCAATTGTCACGTATAATATTATTGACATGATAACCGCTTTCCCTTTTTACGAAATATTTATTAATTCTGGCTTCATCAATATTTTTCAAATCTTGGTGGGTATAAATCCCGGTTCGTGCTTTCTCAATACATCTGGGCAAAAGGTCAGAGGCAAATATTTTTACTGTAATTTGTTTGTTGCCTGTCTTTTCAAGATATTCGTCCAGACATATTGCAAGCGAGTATACTTCTTCGCCGGTGGCACATCCCGCAGACCAGATTCTCAGTTCATTGCCATGTAAATTTTCTATCAGAGAAGGAAATACAATAGTTGACAAACTTTCAAAAAACTGAATATCCCTGAAAAAATAAGTAACCGGAATCAGAATATCACTAAACAGTAGTTCTTGTTCAGCAGGATTATTTTTAAGAAGGGACAAGTAACGCTCGGCAGTTTCCTGTTTAGTAATTACCATTCTTTTGGCAATTCTTCTTCGGAGAGTCTGATTTTTATAATGATGAAAGTTAGTTCCTTTTCTACGTACAATTACATTTATGATACTCTCAAAAATACTGTCCTGATCAACTATATTTTCCTCTTGCTGATAAGCGTGATTAACTATATAACTGCTTCTGATCTCCAAAAGGGTAGGAGCCGTTTTTTCTGGTGTTGTGAAATAATCAATAAATTCATGAGTCGACTTGTTCAGTGCAAAACCTGTTTTGGTTACAGCAGAAACAGCGGCACCACCCATTTCCTTTATTTTTTTTAAACCAGCAGATCCGTCGAGAGTTGGCCAGTAAAGAAGCAAACCTATGGCATAAGTCCCATATTTGTGGGCAATTGAATTATAGAATAAATCCAGAAAATTAGTGGTACGGTTGCTTCGGTTATTCGCCTTTATAATGAGTTCACCATTTTCCATTACAAGAAAATTATTATTGGGAATCACATAAATATTATCTACATGCAGTTCTACTGTACTGACAATTTCCTGAACTGGAATTTTTGCCTCTGTGGCAAGAAGAGTAGTCAGGTTTTCATGCTGTGGCAGCGAAAGGTCTTCAAAAATTAAGAAGGTCATCCCGGAATTTTCGGGCAAAGAAGAAATAATTTTTATTAATGTATCAATTTCCGATGCAGCTGTTCCTATGGCAACAACAGGAAACTGAGGACTGATTAGTTCTATATCTGTAGCAGGGGTGTTCATGGCTTAAATTTTTTAATGAGCGATTTTTATTTGTTTGCTGTACATGCGACAGCCTCCCAACTAGTGGCGGCATATAAAAAATGCTGATATCAAAATCAAGTTTTAATTAAATTTTATTTCAAGGCTTTTTTCAGATGTATATTTTTCCTGGAGAGGAAACATTGAGAGGATCCCAATGAGCGGATATAGAATAGCCCGCAATTAAAAAATATACGCACCTAAAAAGTAGGAATCAGTCCGGTAGGATATCGTCTTGCGATTAGGACTAAAGTGTCAATTTTCTTCATAGTCATATATCATGATCTAACTTGTTTTATACTTGTATTTTCTCGATTAATTGGATGGGATGTAAATATATTCTCATTATAGAAGTATTTTTTATATAATTTTTTCAAATTGTTTCAGAATTACCATTTTAATACAATAAACAGGTACATATATATTATTTCTTAGAAAATAATTTACTTCAAAAAGCCAATAACAATGTATCGGCTTTAGTACGGATATTTTTTACATTTTGAGAATCAGTCAATCTTTTGACTGTCATCTGCAAATGTTTCCGGTTCTATTTCTTCATCAGGATCATCATCTAATTCTTCATAATCATTTTCATCATAATCCTCCTCATCTTCCGGATCACTTTCGTCAAAATCGTCTTCTTCCAGGCTGTCATCAAAATCCTGTTGCAAATCATCCTGATTTTCGCTTTCTATGGCGTTAGAAAATTCGCTGTCCGTGTAATTATTATCACTTGCCAACAATAATTCCTCAGGATTGTTTTCATCTCCAACAGATGGTTGGTAATCACTTCCATTATTAGTTTCTGGGTTAGTATCACGATGATTGTCATAATCGTTATAGTACGTTTTCATAATAGTATATTTTAGTTAATAGAATAAAATTTATTCATTGCAAACTCCTTGCAATCATTAATCTAAAATTATATGATAATGGTCATTCGTTTTTATATGATTCTCAATGATAGTTGTTTAATTTTCACGATTGGATAGTGAAAGAAAATCGGGGCATTTACATTTAAAATAAACTGTGCAAGCTTTTTGCTATCATTTTTTTGCTCCGGAATCTATTTCATCGGGATTTTGATTTTCATGAGTAATAAAAAGTTTTTCATCCTTATCTGTTTCTTCTTCAAATGGATTGGGTGCTGATTTTAGATTTTCGCGCAGATCATCGATACTTGCAAAATCATCAGCCTGATTTTCGTCTGTTTTGTCTTCATCTACTCTTGTCAAAAAACGAAAGCTGAAATCGATGGGTTTTTCTTTTCCGGTTTCCAAAAAAGCGATCGTATATTGATTTTTATCTTCATTTACACCTAGAACTTTTCCTTTGTTCCAGACCGGATGCATGACAAGATCACCAACATTGAATAATAGCGTATTTTCACTTTGTGGATTTTGAGATTTGATTTTACTGTTTTCGATAATCTCTTTAGAAAGTTTGCCTTTTCGGATGTAAAACTCTTCGCTTATTTCAAAAAGAAATCGTGACGGATATTTATTTAAGCCCGTCGTAAAATTAAATCCTTCTGAATCGGTCATGTAAAATCGTTTTTCTGCGCGTGTAATAGCAACGTACATGAGTCTGCGTTCTTCTTCTATTGCGCGTTTCCGTCTTTCTTTTATTGAAAGTGCGCTTGGCAGGACTCCTTCGGTAAAACCACACAAAAATACATAAGGAAATTCAAGACCTTTTGAAATATGGATTGTCATCAATTTAACCTTATCCTGCTGTTCGGTATCAGCATCAAGATCCGTGTAAAGCGCAACTTCCTGCAGATATTCTGAAATGTTGACTGGTCCATTGTTTTCTTTTTCCATCAAAAGCATCGAACTTACAAGCTCCTTAATATTTTCTAACCTGTCTTCGTCACCGTCTTTGCGGTACAACTCCGAAAGTCCGCTTTTGTCCAGAATTATTTTTACCAGGTCTGATATAGATTTGTTCAGAGAAAATTCTTTTAGTTCGCTGATCAGATTAAGAAATTCAACCGCTCCTTTTTTGGCAAGCTCCTTATCGTCTTTGTTTTTCTCTAATGTTGTAAGTAAGGAAAGGTTTTGTTCTGCTGCCAGAAAACTTAGTCTTTCAAGAAATTTTTTGCCCAGACCTCGGGAGGGATGATTGTGCATACGCAAAAAAGAAAAATTATCTCTCTGAACAATTAATCGCAAAAGCGAAAGCACGTCTTTGATTTCTTTTCTTTCAAAAAAACGGATACCGCCAAAAATTGCGTACGGAATATTTTCCTTTATAAGTGCCTGTTCAATATTTCGTGAGATATGGTTGGAGCGGTACAGGATTGTAATATCAGAATAAGCTGCGTTTTCACTTTTTATAATTTCCTTTATTTCAGATGCTACCCAAAGCGTTTCTTCAAAATCATTTTTTCCATGGAAGTGTACTACTTCGACCCCTTCCTTATTGTCCGTGACCATATCTTTGGCAACCCTTACCGTATTATTTTTAATAATATGATTGCCAACCTTGAGTATATTAGGCGTTGAGCGATAGTTCTGGTTCATAATGATGGTTTGGGTATCGGGAAACATTTGGTCGAAATCTACCAGATATTCCGGTTTTGCGCCCCGCCATTCATAAATTGTCTGATCCGGATCGCCTACCAAAAATAAATTATTATGAATACGCGAAAGCATTTCGACAAGCTGGAACTGACTCTCAGAACTATCCTGCGCTTCATCAACCTGAATATAATGCATGTTTTCCTGCCATTTTAAAAGCACATCTGCATTTTGGTTAAGAATAAAAACGGTGAAATGAATCAAATCATCAAAATCAAGCGCATAATTGCGTTTTTGTTTTTCGAGATATTTCTGAAATACCTGACTTGATAAAGTGTCAGTTTCATCGGGTTTAAAATTTTTGTTCTCCAAAATATAACCCAGATAATCTGACGTGCTTTTTGATTTCGAAATAAATCGCAAAACCTGTTTAAATGTCAGATGTTTGGAGTTGATATTTAGTTCGGTAAAAACCTCTCTTAAAATGCTTTTCTGATCTTCCGCATCGAGTATGATAAAATTTTTCGGATAATGGATTTTGTTGATTTCTTCTCTTAAGAACCTTACACAGAAACCGTGATAAGTAGTTATAAAACCTACATCAAAAGTGTCACCAATAAGTGCCTTCACGCGCTTTTTCATTTCCTGAGCGGCCTTGTTGGTAAATGTAACGCACAATATATTAGAAGAATTAATACCCAGACGATCTACAATGTATGCAAAACGGGATGTCAGCGCCTTTGTTTTTCCGGAGCCGGCCCCTGCAATAACGCGTATGTATCCTTCAGTGCTTTTAACAGCCTGAAGCTGATTTGGGTTAAGATTGTCTAAAATCGGATTTTTCATATTTAAAATAGGAGGTCTACTGTATGTTCTAATGTCAGTGTATCAAATTTACTAAATTAAACAGCATGAAAAAAGACCCTTAAATTATATAAGTACAGGGAGAAAAATATATAAATAATATAGTTGCGACATTTCTGAGATTTGTAACTAAACATAATACCCATGAAAAAATTATTCTATTTCTCTGCAGCCCTTTTTTCTCTGGCAGTTCAGGCACAGGAAATAGAAACAGACCGTCCCGACCAGACCGAAAATTCGGCATTGGTTCCAAAAGGACGTTTTCAGTTTGAAACCGTTATCATGCACGAGCAGACAGGAAAACATGAGTCAGAATTTATGCTGCCCGAAGTACTTGGCAAATATGGACTCGGCAATGCTGTAGAACTGCGTCTTACAACAGAATTTTTGTATGATAAAGGGGAAACTGATACATACGGACTTCATGCTTTACAGGTTGGGACAAAAATTAAGATTCTGGAAAATGAAGGCACTGTGCCGGCGATTTCTTTGATTACGCAACTGCAACTGCCAAAAGTAGAATCACCTGAATTTCGTACCGAACATTTGGCACCTGAAATTCGTTTGGTCTTGAGAAACGAATTATCGGACAAGGCTGATGTTGGTTATAATACCGGAATAAGATGGGACGGGAATTCTACACAGCCCGAATACTTCTATACATTTGCGCCGAATTTTAAACTTACAGACAAACTGCAGGCATTTGTTGAAAGTTTCGGATATTTTCAGGTCGCACATCACGGACATCAATGGGCAGATGGCGGACTTGCTTTTAAGCTTAATGATGATCTTCAGCTTGATTTTGCGGCAGGTTATGAACTTACTAAAACAGAAGGTTATCATCACTTTTTTGAATCTGTTGGTTTTTCACTCCGAATTTGAAAATAAAGCACACTCAGGATTAATTAGCACTATTGAATCTTGATATATGGACAACTGAGTACTCAGTTGTTTGATAGTAGCCCTTATCTTAGGATACATCAGCGTACAAGTCTGAGCGTTCACATGCGAATACTATAAATTATAAAGATAGGAGTGTAAAAAACATGTACTATTTTAATCAATATTTGCAAGGAACAAAAAATGTATTTGTTTCAAAATCAATATATTAAATCAATAAATAAATTATGAAAAATTTAATCTTAAGCTATTGGCATGATGCTATTATGTGGATATGCATCGTCACAGGAAACACCTACCAATAAACAGGCCAAGACGAAAACAGACTCTACTTACAACAAGACAAGTAGTCATAGTACGCACAAGAAAACGACCACTACAAAAAGCGATACAGTGCGCAAAAAACATACCCAGTCAAAGAAGAATAAATCAGGAAAATCGACAGGTACTACAAATGCTGTTCCGCAGCGAAAAGATACAATAGGAGGGATCACCACACCCTAAATTATTAAAACGTATTGTAAAAACCAGATACTTGAACATATAAACATAATATAGTTATGGAAAATCAAAAAAATAATACTGCAAAAGACGAGCTAAAAGATTCTGATAAGGATTTTAATGCAAGAAATCAATACAGTGGATCTGGAAATTTCAGCCCTGATGAGGAGAAATCCGATCAAGAAGATTTGGAGAATTTAGAACCTTCAGTAAACAATGATGAGCCTGAATCTCCGACCGATTTGCAACAAGATGAATCAGGCACCTTAAAATCAAATAATTAATTATGAAGAATAAAGTGTAAGCTATTAAAGAAGCATTTTTGTTGCAAACGCATCCTGGTTAAAATAATAAAATACAATTCCTAGATTTGTTTGATTTTGATTAAAACCTGTATTATTAGATGATACAGGTTTTTTATTTTAACAAACCATACACAAAAACGATTCGTAATCTAAGCGTATAATACCGTATTGTAGACTGTTATAAGAATATGTTAAAAATGTCAAGTTACTAGAGAGTACTGAGTTCTTTATCTGAGTTTATTGGTTCTGAGCTTTTGCTGAATAATCACACCTGGTCGTACTTAATTCTAAGTCTTACTTAATCGATAAAGGGTTGCTTGTTTAAGAAGGATTATCATTGGTTTATTTTCAATGATAATTTACCCTACTAAAAGCGGGAATACTAATATGGTTGTGCTTAAATGCTTTTTTTGTATTTTCATAAAAATCAGAAACCACAAGTCCAAATTCAGCATTGGATGTCCATGCCAGCACAGATATAAGAATGGCTTCGGATGTCATATCCTTAATCAGAATCAAAGGTTCAGGATCGCTCTGGATACGTTTGTCTGCTTTTATCACGTCTGCGATTATTGATTTTACCTGATGAAGTTCACTGTTATGATTCACACTTAATGTAATATCGGTTCTGCGCTGTATTTCTTTAGAAAAATTTCTTATGATACCATTCGATAATGCACCATTAGGGATATATACGGACTGGTTGCTCGGGGTAATTATTTTTGTGCTGAAAATGAAGATAGCGGCAACAGTTCCTGACTCCCCTTGTGTTTGGATGTAGTCGCCTACCCGAAGCGGTTTAAAAAGAATTATCAGAAGACCGCCTGCAAAGTTTGCTAATGAACCCTGCAAGGAAAGACCAATAGCTAGTCCTGCTGCTCCTATAGCTGCAACAAAATACCGAAGTTTCGACCCCCAAGTTTAGTGATGACACTCACAAAAAGTAAGGCGCGAAATGCCCAGATCAAAACATCCATGACAAATTTTAAAAGAGTTGCATCAAATATTTTGTTGTCGATAAAACGCATCATTATCTTTCTGAAAATTTTGATGATGACAATACCTATAACCAAAGTTAAAACAGCCGATAAAAGATGTGGCAAGAATGCAATAGCTGCATGTTGGGTTTTGCTCCAATATTCGTTGATTACTTCCATAATGTAAAATTTAATGCCATACTTTTAAACGACAATTTATAAAGATTAGAAAATAAAGATAGTCTCGTTTATATGATAAGCTGTTTCATAGCATTTCAAATTTGTAATATCTGTAATTAAAAATTTATATTATCTATTTATTTAATTACAAAATTTACTTTTTGAGGCATTGGAGTGCCTAACTTGCTAAATTGCATCCTTTTCATAGATAGGTGTTTTTGATGTCTACAATTACTATTCAGTCTTATTGTGACATTTTATATCTTGGCATACTGTATTCATGTTCCTGAGGATAAGGCTCGCGATGTGTCATACTAACATCTTCACGAATATTCTGCTGAGTGTGGAACCTCCTCTCATCTGTTATGCCATAGCGCGGATCGGCAATAAAAGGCATTTTGGCCATTTTTGAAATGGTGATAGTCGGGAAATGATAATCCACTTCAACCTGACCCAAGAGCAGATAACAACCACCACCCTGAAATGGATATTTTGCAAGACAGTCCGCAAAATGGGCCGTGTCGAAAAATTCACCCTGTGCATCTATCCAGGTTCCAAAAAACATTTCGCCGCGTTTGGTAGGAACATGCTTTCTTGCAATTAAATACGCCAGCATCCTTACGTTTTTTTTATGGTGTTTAGTCAAGTCCTTTGCCATTACATCACCTCGGAACGAAGTCTGCAGTAAATTAAACGGCGTGACTGAAACCGGAAAGCCAAGCAGTTCGATCTCGTCAAAAGCATCTTCAAAGACAGAACGTTCCAATACCGGCAGTTTGTATTCTTTTATGGGTTCCTGAAGCAGCATCAGATTGCGGTTTTCAGGCTTGAAGTTTATAAGTATCAATCGGGCAATAATGAGCAGTTCGTTTTTCTGTTTGCCGGTAAACCGGAAAGCGTCAATAAAAATCAAAGTCTGTATCGCTTCAATTCCAATTGGGACACGGTTGATAAAATCCTCAAGGGAAAGATAAGGGCCATTTTCATTCCTTTCACTTACAATCACATTCATCGCTTTTTCCTGCAGGCTTTTTAAGTGCTGAAACCCCAGATAAATATTTCTCCCATATACAGTGGTCTGTTCATCGCTTTTGTTTACGCACGGATTATGAATTTTAGCCCCTGACATCCTCGCCTCATGCACATAGACTTCTGTACGGTAAAAACCTCCGAAATTATTGATAACAGCCGTCATGAACTCAATAGGGTAGTTCACTTTTAGGTAAAGGCTCTGGTAGCTCTCCACTGCATAGCTGGCAGAGTGTGCCTTGCAGAACGAATAGCCGGCAAAGGATTCTATCTGCCTGTATATTTCGTGGCTGAGTTGTAAGGGATGTCCCTGTTTGGCGCATGAGGCAAAAAAGTTATCTTTTACTCTCTGAAGCGCTTCTTTAGATCTTCCTTTGCCACTCATAGCCCGGCGAAGGATATCACCGTCAGCGGCAGGGAGTCCTCCGTAATGCAATGCAATCTTAATCACATCCTCCTGATATACCATAATCCCGTAGGTTTCACCCAACTGCTCCCTGAACACTTCATGAAAATACTCGAACTTTTCAGGGTGATTATGCCTGAAAATATACTCCTTCATCATACCCGATTGTGCAACGCCGGGACGGATGATAGAGGAGGCAGCAACAAGTACTTTATAATTATCACATTTTAAACGCCGAAGAAGACCACGCATAGCCGGGCTTTCAATATAAAAACAGCCGATGGTCTTGCCCCGGCTGAGCCACTCGTTGCACTGCGCCTCGTCTTTTGAAATGGAAGTATCACGGATATCGACTGTTATTTTTTTGTTTTTTTTGATCAGCTTCACTGTATCATCAATATGGCCGATTCCGCGCTGGCTCAGAATATCGAATTTGTCAAAACCGATATCTTCTGCTGTATGCATATCAAACTGCACAATCGGAAAGCCTTTCGGAGGCAGTTCCAAAGCCGAATAATTGGTAATCGGCTTTTCCGAAATGATAATCCCACAGGAATGCATACTTCTTTGGTTTGGGTATTTTAAAAGCATACTGCCGTATTGCTGAACCATATTGACTACTTCGTTTTTATGGTGTTTTGCCATCGGATTTTTAGCCAACTGGTCCAGTTCCTGTTTGGGCAGTCCAAACACTTTTCCAACTTCCCGAAAAATGGATTTGTGTTTAAACTCAACGTTTGTTCCACAAAAAGCAACGCGGTCAGCACCGTATTTCTCAAATATGTACTTTAGAATTGTATCACGTTCCTGCCAGGACCAGTCAATATCAAAATCAGGAGGGGTTTTACGGTTCAGGTTCAGGAACCGCTCAAAGTACAGATCAAGTTCCAAAGGGCAGATGTCGGTAATCTCAAGACAATAGGCAATAATAGAATTGGCACCACTGCCACGGCCTATATGAAGAAAGCCCTGACGCATGCTGTATTGTACAATATCCCAGGTAATAAGAAAGTACCCGCTAAATTCCAGTTCATCAATTACCTTGAGTTCCTTTTCAACCCTTTTCAAAGCTTCCGTATTGTTTTTGCCATATCGGCGGACCATCCCTTCATGGGCCAGCCTGGCAAGCAATTCGATATCTTCCTTTTTGTTGGCTTTGTAATGTTTTTTGTTTTGAGGGACACCGAATTCGTATTTAAAATTACAGTTCTCTATTAAATTCCTTGTATTTTGCAAGATAACCGGATAATCGCTGAACTTGGAAACAAGATCATCTACTGGTATCATCACGTCAGAAACCTTGCAGTAATCTGCCTGTGTAAGTTTAGTCCCGATAATATTCAGGTCTATTGCCCGGAGTATCTTATGCAGGTTGTATTCCTTTTTTGTCCTGTAGGTTACGGTCTGAAGTACCACCATTTTATACATTCTGGATTTCAATTCAGGATTATACAACTTGGTCAGCTGATCAGCGGTGATGCCGATGAATTCATTTTCCTGCAATTCAGCAGGAACATTATCGAGCGGGTAAATGATGAATACATTTTCAAATTGAGGTGCAATATAGGGAAGCATTATACCATCAAGATTGTGCCTTGTCAGCAATAGGTTCATCTCAGCTATTCCTTCATTGTTTTTTGCCAGCCCTACATACAATTGTCTGCAGTGATTGCGGAAGTCAATTCCCACCAAAGGCTTTATGTTTAAAGCTTCGCAATTCTTTACAAAATCGTAAATTCCAGTAACCGTATTGATGTCGGTCAGTGCCATAGCAGTAACATCAAACCCAACAGCCAGTTCTATGAGCTCGTTTGATGGGATAGTCCCGTAACGCAGTGAATGATAGGTGTGACAGTTCAGGTACATTACTTCTCATCTTTACGGTTGATATTTTGCGCTTTAGGATTGGAGATAATATTTCCTGCTTTTGATTTAAGGTTTCTTCCTCCACAACGTGTCACGGCATCATAACCAAAACGGTTCTTGATTTTATCCATAGCTTGATAAAGGGCTATCATTTCTTCAGTATCTTCAAACATATTAATTTGATAAGTCCCCCTTACCAGACCCGTAAAAGATAATCCCACCATTCTGATGCGCATGCGTCGATTGTATAATTTTTTGAAGAGTTCCAGGGCAATTTTGGCTAAAATATGGTCACATGAGGTATAAGTTATTTTTTTCTGGACAGTCTCCGTATCAAAATTCGCATATCGTATTTTTATGACAACTGTTGAAACCAGCCATTGTTCAAAACGTGCCTGATAGGCTAATTTTTCAACCATTCCTAAAATTAGTGATTCCACCTGTTTGATGTCAATAGTATCTTGAAGATAAGTGTGCTCTGTTGAAAGGGACTTTCTTTCTGTGTAAGGTTCAACAGGTGTGTTGTCAATTCCGTTGGCTTTTTTCCAAAGTTCCAGTCCATTTTTGCCTATAAGGCTCTGCAATACTTCGGTAGGTGTCTGGGATAATTTTTCAATATTTCGGATTCCAAGCCTTGAAAGCAGATTAAAAGTAACTTCCCCTACCATAGGAATCTTGCGGATAGAAAGCGGGTTCAGAAATGGCTGTACCATGCTTTGAGGAATTTCAAGATTTCCTTTTTGTTTGCCTTCTCCGGTTGCAATTTTCGAAACGGTTTTGTTTACAGATAGGGCAAATGTCAAAGGCAATCCTGTTTCTTTAGTAATGGTTTGCGATAATTCATTAGTCCATTTATAACTTCCATGAAATTTATCCATGCCGGTAATATCCAGATAGAATTCATCAATACTGGCTTTCTCTACCAGTGGCGCCTTCTCTTCAATGATTTGAGTAACTTCATGGGACTTATTAGAGAACATTTCCATATCCCCTTTAATGATTTTTGCCTGCGGGCAAAGCTGCATGGCCATACGCATAGGCATGGCCGAGCGTACCCCAAAATACCTTGCCTCATAGGAGCAGGATGCAACTACGCCTCTTTCGCCACCTCCTACAATCAAAGGAATACCATTTAATTCAGGATTTTGCAATCTCGCACAAGAGACAAAAAAGGTATCTAAATCCATATGTACAATTGCCCGTTCCATTTCCTTTATTTATTTTGTATCGATACAAAATTAGTACAGATAATAACATTTTTTAATAATCAATATGTTCTTAATTATAACAATAATGTTTAGTATTTTATTTCACACAATTTTGATAATCTTATTCGGGGATATTAGATTAATACTTTGTTTTATATCACCTTGTAGCTAGTTTTATATAAATGAAAAAATCCCCTGAATTAAGGGGATTTAATTTGTATTCTACTTAGATGGGACTATCTGCGGCTAACTTTTGAAAAAGTTATAACTTTAAAATTTTATCTTTCTTCAGAGTCACTTCTTTCGGTGCTTTCAGAAACTCCAGGTCTGTCAGATCTGCCATGTTCACGCGGGTCTGGATCAGTTCCCGGATCATCTTGGTTATCATCTTCTCCCCAGCCTGCAGTATAGGCTTGATTTTCTCTGGAACTATTTAATGGATTATGATACGGACATTTTTGTAATTCTTCCTGAGTGTATTGATTTAAATTTTCCATTTTGTGTATAATTTAAAGTTATTTATCAAATGTAAATATGTTGAAAGAGAGATGCTTATAGAATAAATGGTATACTTATTAAAATTTACATGTAAACTGAGAAATAGAAATTGGCACGTTTTCAAAAATTTTGGCTTGTTTTTTTATAACACTTTTTAAAAAACGCCCATCTACATTTGCTATAGTTATTTGTTAACTATTTTGTTTCAATAATGTAACTTGTAAAATGTAGCTATGAAATGGAATGCTAAAACTTTTGTAATTGAAATAATCTGTTATCTGCATATACTCTTGTTCATCTATGCAGCAGTCAGCAAACTATTGGATTTTGAAAACTTTCAGGTACAGTTAGGGCAGTCGCCTTTACTAAATCCTTTTGCAGGAGAAATTTCATGGTCAGTACCAACATTTGAAATCCTCACAGCAGTTTTGTTGGCGATTCCTAAATGCAGAAAAGCGGGTCTTCTGGCTGCTTTCGCATTAATGGTGTTGTTTAGCGTGCATTTATATTGTTTTCGTCTAGTATATGAGTAAATTAGTTTTGATATTACTATAGTATCTTTGATTTTTTTCTGGTTAAGAAACGATATAAATCTCCAATATTACAAATTTAATAGTCTAGCGATTATTAGTCCAGATAATAATTCGTTTTCTATTCCAATTTAATCTTTCTTGTTTTTCCTGTGTGTAATTCTTTTAGTATGTCTAACTTCTGAATTTTTGAATTGTCAAGCTTGTAAACTAAGACAAATTTCATATCTGTCAGGTCGATAAATGTAGAATAAAGAGTTCCTCCTAATTTGCCTGTCGAATTTTTTTGTGGAGCTTGAACTACTTTTGCCATTACATTACCAACGGCTTTCAGGTCTATTGTATCTTTTCTAAGATCCAGCTCGTCTAAACCATTATGAATTATGGGATATCTCCAACAAGTCATTTCAGTCTGACTTGTATCAGAAAGATTGTAATTTGTCGCTACAAGTCGGTTATTTTTAATTAAAACAATTTGTTTAATTCCATTTATCCATTCTATGATTACTGCTTTACCATTTTTATCACCCAATAAAATGTGTGCATTATTTAGTGCAATTTTTTTTTCTTCTAAATATTGGACTGCTTCATCTACTGAACTACATTTTGCCAGTATATCGTCTGTTATATTGCCTTTTGCAGGAGAGAAGCCCAAGGGAATTTTTTGTTCTGGTGTTGCTGCTCCGTCTATCACTAATCCTTTTTCATTTATACCTCCCTGTCCAAAATTGTCCCAGCCATACCAAATTCTTCCTAACTCGTTCTTTGAACTATGAACGATTTGTATGTATGGTTTTACATCGTACCAATAATCTTCATTGTTGGCAAAATATATTTTTCCCGTTTTATTGTCTATGTAGTAAACAATGGAACACGCATAAGCTTTTGTAGAGAATGCAGCAAGTAATACTAAGAATATTAGGTTTTTAAACTTTCTCATTTAATAAGGTGTCTTGTTAATGCCAAATAACAAAATATACCAGCCATAAAATGGCAGCAGTATAACTTTTTAACGGGCTTTGTGGAATTAGAAACTTTTTAAGCGAATATAAGAATAATATTGAATCTTTGATTTAATCCATCACAAAGTTGCTGAAAGTCATTTTTATTATTACCAATCGAGATTCACCAATAGCTAAACCCTTTGTAACTGTTGAAGGGAGTTTTTTTATCTTAGGACCCGGTTTCCAAAACAAATCTCAATACATTAAAATTTTCGCTGGGAAGGTTTATTATTTTGGAATGCACCATGATCTGTTTCGTCCCGGATGAGTTCATCGTTTTTAAGTTCCTCATTGCTAAGTTCGCCAATTTCGAATTCCTCGTTGACGGGATTATCCAGATCTGATTCACTGGTTTTTCTGGTTCATCGCTCAGGGGTGTATCAATTTGAGTTTCAAACCCTTCAGACGGATCATTATTTATAAGATCCTCTTCAATGTCTTGTTCGGTTATATCTTTCGATTCACTGTCCGATTCGTTGTCGAGATTTTCTGAATCATAAGGATTGCTGCTTGGATCACTTGTTTGAGGGGCTGAATTTGTAATCTTACGATGACCTACAGAATTTTTGTGACCGGATTCCCTGCTGATCTCTTGGGCGCTTAAATCATATCCGTAATCAGGTTCGGCATTTTCTGTAAAGGTGCTCTGTATTAGTAGCTGCTTTTTGCTGTTCCTCATTACCTATGCTATTGTTTTGAAAATTCTTGTCATTCTGACTGTAATTTTCCGGTGTATCTAAATTCCTCATTTTATTTTTAAATTAAATTTTGCTATCATTTTTTTAAGGAGTGTCCCATAACAAATCTGCCGGCTGCAATGTTCTTCTGAGTTTGTCCTGTGTTAAATGTAAAAAGGATAGTAGCACTTTTTTTACAGAATAATGATTTCGATTTATAAAATAGCTATCATATGCCTGCCATTTCCTGGATTTGATTTTTCATGTTGCAGTGCAATTACATAATACATCAAAAGGTGCTATTAAGAAGGATTTTACTATAATGCATATCTGGAGAAATTTAGTATAACTTATAAAGGATATAAATTAGCCATTTTTGTGACAGAGTTATAACCAGATATGGATTGCGTACCAAAAATAACTTAATTTCACAATTTTAAAACCTTATCAGCAGAAGATTCGTATATCTTTCTAATTATAAATAGTACTTATAAAAAAATTTATGTCAAGTAAAGAAATACTGGTGGTGGACGATGATAACGACGATATCGAAATTTTTGTTGAGGCTATCAATTCATTAAACAAAGATCTTATATGCAGGAGCTCGTTTAATCCGGCAAAAACATTGGCAGACTTAAGCTCCTGCGAAAAACTGCCGGATCTGATTCTTCTAGATTATAATATGCCTTCAATAAACGGACTGGAATTTATTCAACAACTGAAAGCTGATCAGAAGCTTTCAGGAATCGAAGTTGTTATGATGTCAACGCCAAATGTAGAATTGATGGTTCCGTGGCTTTTAAAAAATAACATTACTGCAAGGTACATAGCAAAACCAGATAGTTTTGAAAAATTAAAAATTATTCTTAATAACATTTTATGATATGAACCTCGTTCTGTGGTGATATGTCTAACTTCGTGGGTAGTTATTGTCGTTGGGAGGCAGTGGGTTTTGTGCCATGACTATATATTGATAAATATTATTCTGGATGGTTGTGAGAATAATTGTGGAGTCCCATTGGATTTTGATGAGTTTGACTTTAATACGTCGAATATCAGAATAATTGCAAACCCTGCTAAAAATTATATCCAAATTCAAAATGACATAAATACGATAGAAGTTTTCGCTTACAAAATTTATGGCGTAACACGGAGAATTGTGTAAAGTAAAAACTCAAATTTTACTGAAAAAATTGATGTGAAAAATTTGTTGAATGGACTTATTCGGTTTTAGTAAAAACTGAGAAGGAAGAAAAGATAACAAAACCTCTTCAAATAGTGGAATTGAAAAGCATGCGTATATAAATGGACCTATGAAATACAAAGAAAAAAAATCGTAAATTAACGCTCATAATCAATAAAGCTAATTATGAAAAGATTACTTTTAATTTTGATCTTAATGACCGCATGTTTCTCAAGCGCCCAAACATCAAAGGAACTATTAGGAAAATGGCAGTTGGTAAAGTGGGTTCAACATGGTAAAGAGAAGGATATCACTTCCTATTTTAAAACAGACCAGGTCTATCAGGTCTTCCTGGATAACGGTGAATTTCATAGTATCAATGGCACCGAAACCCATAAAGGAAAGTGGAAATTATCCAAAGACAATTCAGAATTGACAATTACTTCAACTATAATTCCAGTGAAATTCCGTATCGATTATTTTGACACCGTAAAAAGAGTTATCACGTATGAACAGCTTGGAACCTTCGAATATAAAAAAGTTGAATAATTTTGTTTATGACATGTAAAAATTGCAATCAGGTTTTCAGCGGTAATTTCTGTAATAATTGCGGTCAGTCTGCTGAAACGCACAAATTGAACGTGCATTTTCTATGGCATGATATTCAGCATGGCTTGTTTCATTTTGACAAGGGAATAACTTCTCGGCTAAAGAACTATATTTGAGGCCTGGTCATTCTATTAGGGAATTTATTGAGGGAAAAAGGGTTAAACATTTTAAGCCTATTTCATTAGTGATAGTATTGGCAACTGTTTATGGTTTGTTATATCACTCTTTTGAGATTAACCTATTTGATACGACCGGGAGCAGGGCTCCAAGATTAAATTCCGATCTCAATAATTGGATGGCTAAGCATTATTCCTGGTTTACCTTACTAACAATTCCATTATACACTTTTGGCACTTTCATAGCTTTTAAGAATAAGGGCTATAATTATATTGAATATATTATTCTAAATACTTTTAAGGCCTCACAGTGCTGGATGTCATTTTGATTTACTGGACAAATTTTCAATTTTTTAACAGATTAAGTAAAATCGAGGTCTTTTTCCGTTCGCTTTTAAGTCATCTGATTTTTTTGATAGGTTTATTTTTGGTATTAGTAATAATTTATTTGTTGTATTATCAGTAACTTCAGAATAACTGTTTATAGGGCGCATACAATTATTTTAGTGTTTAATTTGAATCTTGAAAGAAATGCAGTTATCGGGTTATCATGTTGTATCTTATAATTAATGAAGCAGATTAGCGGAATGTCCATTAGTTATAAAGCACACTAAGCAATTGCATTAAGATTATCATAATGCAGCAAGTATCAGATTTTATGAGATTCAATGTCAATTTATCTTTGTGTAATAACATTAATATAAATTTGACATGCAAAAATTAAAAGACAAAGTAATATTGATCACAGGTGCAAACAGAGGAATTGGAAAATCACTCGTTAAAGCAGCATTGGGAAAAGGCGCAGCAAAAGTTTACGCCACCTCGAGAAATATCAGTAAAATACCTGATTTTGATGACGATAGGGTAGTGCCATTAGCATTAGATATTACAAACAGCAAACAAATTGCTGAAATTCTTGAACGAACTAGAGATGTTCAAATACTCATCAATAATGCAGGCTCGCTCCGCCCGGGAACAATTCTAGAAGGAGAAAAAAGTAGAATGGAGGAAGATATGCAAACCAATTACCACGGAACAGTGGATATGATGAGGCAGTTTGCTTCAGTTTTAGAAAAAAATGCACCTTCAAAGATTGTAAATATTGTATCAATTGTTGCCTATTCGCCATTTCCTTCGATTGCCGGTTATTCAGCTTCAAAAGCGGCTCTTTTTTCTGCATCATTATCTGTCCGTACAGAATTATCAAAAAGAGGAGTCATGATACAAATAGTAAATCCAGGTGCAATCGACACAGATATGAACAAGGGAAGTGACTGGGACATGCCGAAGCCGGATAACGTAGCAAAAATAATAATGGACAGGGTGGAAACAGATGAATTAGAAATCATACCTGACACAAGAGGGCTTACCATGTTTAGTGCTTGGAGGCAAGAGCCTTCAAATCTGGCAGCAATATTTGACAAAATCTATCATGGTTAATAGAATGCACAAGAAATATTTCTTATAATTAGAATGCGAATGTCTTCTGACTTCGCACTTTTTTATGCCTTGAATTTCAAGATGGAATCTAGCGTGATTAAATAGGAATAGCTCATTTAAACTCTGTATTGTTTCTAATTTTTTGGTCACTCTGCAAAGATCAAAAAAACATAATTATGTAAATATCTCTAACGTGGCACTAATGCTCATTACTGTATTTTTAATCGGATTATTAAAGGTTCAAAAAATCATTAATGGTTTGTTTAAGCTCTTTTTGCAGCTGGATTATCGAATATTGTTTGGTCATGAAAAGGACAGCCTGATGTTCCAGGGCAAAAGCTTTATCTCCGAGGCTTGAAGAAGTGGAATATATAATCACCGGGATATCTTTTAAGTTTTTGTCCTGTTTGATTAGAATCAGGAACTGTTTGCCGTCCATAACCGGCATGTTAAGATCCACAAATATGAGGTCGGGCTTTTTAAAACCAGCAGAATTCAGTTTTACAAGTGCCTCAAATCCGTTTTCAGCCTCTTCAAAACGAACTCCAAGCTGGAGTGATAATAGGGAGTCTGAAAATATTTCACGGTCTTCGGCATCATCATCAATTAATAAAACTGTCTTCATATTAAGTTAGGGCATAAGAAAGGCAAATATAAGAATTCTCCCTGTTATTTAAAAATGAAGTCACGATTTCTCCTGGTACAGGGGAATTATAATTATAAAGGATGTGCCAATTCCTTCCATAGAATTGGCAGTAATCTGTCCGCTATGGTTTTGTAGTATCTTGCGGCACATAGCAAGTCCGATTCCTGTCCCTGCAAACTCATCTTTTCCATGCAGACGCTGGAAGATATTGAAAATTTGTTCGGAGTAGCTTTGGCTGAATCCTATTCCATTGTCTGTAATCGTAATTTTGAAATATTTTCCTGCTATCAGGTCCGGAGCAATGGCCTGCCTATTAATTTCAGAGAGCATTTCAGAACTAATGATGATATAAGGAACCACTTCAGCTCTACTGTATTTGAGTGCATTTGAAATTAGATTAGTAAAGAGTTGCGACATTTGGAGGGGTATGGCCTCAATTACAGGAAGGTCTTCTACCTTTATAACGGCATTTTTCTGTTCGATCATAAGGTCGAATTCAGAAAGAATGTCTTGCATCACAAGATTTAAATTGACAGATTCGTAGTTTTTGGCAATACCTGAAAGCTGCGAGAACCCCAATACGTCCTTAATAAGGTTTTCCATCCTGCGAGTTGACCCCACAATCTTTTCAATGTAAGTCATTGCTTTTTCAGGATTTTTTTCGAGATTGTTTTTAAGCATATCCGTAAAAATACTGATCTTGCGTACAGGTTCCTGAAGATCGTGCGAGGCAATATAAGCAAATTGTTTTAGTTCCTGATTGTTTATTTCGAGTTCGGTATTAGCTGCATGCAGTTCTGCTGTTCTCTCTTTAACCTTAAATTTAAGTTCTTCCTGCAGCTCACGTTCTTTGGTCACATCCTGTGCAGTTCCGCTCAGGTATTCCGGTACACCTAGTTTGTTATGCAGCACCTGCGCATTCGCATGGATAATCCGTACCTGACCAGTAATTTTATTGATAATAGGGAATTCATAATCATAAAAATCCGATGATTCAGGTCGCAATGCCTCGTTGATAGAGTGTATTACTTTTTCTCTGTGTGTTTCGGCAATCAGGTAAAAAATTTCGTCTTTCGGTAAGTTGTGTTCAGGCAGCCCCAGCCAGTGTTTAAACCGGGGAGAACATGTGATCATCCCAGTGTCGAGGTTTAGTTTCCATGTTGCTAGTTCTGCAAGCTCGATAGCTCCTGCAAGTGCGGCTCTGGTTTCATCAAGCTTTTTTGCGGCGGCAACCTGGTCTGTGATGTCAATGGCAATGTCCATGATGCCGTAGATTTCGTTTTTGGAATCACGAATAGGAGTGTAGGTAAAATCAAAATAGTAGGTGCTAAGTTTGCCCTTTACATTAAGATCAGCAGGCATGGCACGCCCATAGTATGTTTCGCCGGTGCGGTAAACGTCCCTGAGGATTTCCATGAAAGGCTGCCCCTTGAGCTCAGGGACGCCTTCTTCCATTGGTTTTCCAATTACTGATTTGTCTTTTCCCCAGTAACTTATCATAATGTCATTGGCGATTTCAATTTTCATCTCACTACCGGTAAAAAGACAGATTGCAACCGGAGATTGCTCAATCATCAAACTGATACGTTCCTGGCTTTCGGCCATCGCTTTTCTGCCCGAAATAATTTCATCCATGTCCATACAGAATCCTGCATATCCTGCATAGTTGCCATCAGCATCCAAAAAGGGATCTCCCGCAGCTCTGCACCAGATCATCTCTCCACTAAACTTCCTCGCACGGAACAGCACATCAAAATGTGCTCTTCTGGCAATAGCATCCGTATATGAAATAATGGCATTTTTTAGGTCTTCTTTAAAAATTACCGAAGACCAGCCACCATTGAGTAGTTCTTCCCCTGTCTGGCCGGTAAACTCGATCAGTGTTTTATTAAAATAAGTCAGTTCACCTTCTTTATTGGAAAGCCATAAACCTGTTGGAGAACTGTCGGTTACATTCTGAAACAGTGTGTCAGCTTCACGTTTGGCATGCTGTAATTTTGATTCGGCCTGCTCTAGCGCAATGCGGTTCTGCTCCTGTACAGTTATATCGGCCACAGTGCCTGAAAATATACTATTACTACCGCTGGAATTTATTATTCTTGCCGCTGACACAGCAATGCGGTGAACACTTCCGTCATCCCATATCACCCTTGGGGTATAAAAGAAGGTACCGGTGTTTATACCCTTTTTAACTGCTTTGGCACGAAGGGACAGATCTTCAGGATGCACATACTTTAAGAAATCTTTCCGTTTCAGATTTTTTTTAACTTTACCTGTAAGAAGCATTGAAAATTCAGGCGAATAGTCGATACTGTTGTCTGCAAAATTAACATTGAAAAGCCCGAGTCCCATACTTTTAATGGTAAGATCAGTTAGTTGCCTTGATTTTAAAAGCTCTTCTGCGGCGTTTTTATGACTAGTGATATCCTGAAGTGTTCCGTTGAAGCGGTAAGGCTTTTTAGTGTGATCAAACCATGCTTTTCCCAGTGCATGTACAATTCTTGTGACTTTAGTCTTAGGATTTATAATACTATATTCAATATCAAACTTTCCACCATATTCAAACTGTAATGCCAGATTGATCGAGTCAATGACTCTTTGTCGGTCCGATTCAGCTATTGAAGCTGTAGCGCTGCTTAAAAGAATTTCTTCATCTGACATGAGTCCAAACCATTCCTTTAGCCTTGAATTAGCAGAAAATTTTTTAGTTTCCGGATTAAAGTCAAATGTACCGAATTCGGCAGCATTGATGGCAAATTCAAGTTCGTCTTTATTTTGTTTTAAAATTCGGTTGTAATTTACTTTCTCAGTCGTCTCATTACAAACTACCAGTACGCCTTTTATATGTCTGCTGTCATCTCGAACCGGACTGTAACTGAAAGTCCAGTATACATCTTCCAATTCCCCATTTCGATAAATAGGAAGCAGAAGATCTTCGTACCAAACACTTTTCCCAGTTGACAAAACTTTAGTAATCAGGGGATAGATAAAGTCCCAGATCTCTGGCCAGCAGTCTACTGCCTTTTGCCCCATAGCCGTAGGATGCTTTCCGTTATTGCCAAGACTTGGCCGATATGAGTCGTTATAAAATTGTATCAAATCATCTCCCCACCATAGAAACATCGGGAATTTGGAAGACAGCATGGTTGAAAGTGTGTTTTTCAGGCTCTCAGGCCAGCTTTCCGGTCTGCCGATAGAAGTTTTTGACCACTCCGTATTTCTGATAATTTCAGCGGTTTCACCACCGTTCTGAAGAAAAAAGTAAGTAGGGTTTTGGTTGTCCAATTGTGAGATATTTAATAAGACAATAAAATGGCTTATTTTAATGCCTTGTGCTTGATTCCTGTAAATTTAATAAATAATATAGTGTAATCTAATATTATTTTTTATCAGTGTTTTTGTTTTACTATGGCATGAAGTAATATGTTTGCTTTCATTTCAATGTATTCATAATATTTTATAACTTGTAAATCGGTCATGGGCATTATATCAAAAAAAAGAAGTATAGGATTATTTACACCTTTTGGGGCAAAAATTACAAGATTATCTAGGACTGGATAATGCGAGCTTAATGTAACCAGACAATATATGCTTTTAATTATTCTCCTGGAAAGATGTGGAAAACAGTTGGGCTTAACCAATTCTTTTGCCTCTTATAGCAGCGGTTCGAAGCGCGTGCCTACGGTCGATATTTTTGGAGCTCTTCCGGCTATTGGTCCCAGTTTTTTGTCCCAAACCATGGCATAAAAGGATTTCACTGCTATCGGGGCTGGAGTGTCGGAACCTTTTTTATGCGCGTCTTTAAGCTTTTGAGGGCCGTTTTCAAATACAGAACGCACATCAATGGGCCTTGCGCGTATCCAGGACAGCCCTTGCACTGTCTTTTAACCGACCGGCAGGGGCGTAAAAACAAACATTTTAAATTTTAATATATATTTGGTGTAAATGCGCTTTGTAATCATTTATATAGTACTTTTGGAAACTGCAATACCTCTTCAATATGATGAATTCTAAAAACTTAGCTAAGTCCGGTAAAGAGCCAAATCAAATCGAGCCAGTGAAAATTATATTGGCTGATGATGACAAAGATGATCAGGAACTATTCAAGGAAGCCCTTGATGCAGCGGAGATTCCTTCAGACATTACAGCTGTGGACAACGGCCAGGAGCTCCTTGACAGATTGAAGGATGATGCAGAACCAAATCCCGATATGATCTTCATTGACATCAATATGCCTGTGAAAGGAGGCAAGGAGGCGCTAAGAGAGATAAGAAGTGATCAGGACCTGAAGGATATCCCTGCCGTTATGCTTTCCACCTCCGGCCACCCTCAGGATATTGAGGATGCTTTCAGCCATGGAGCAGATCTTTACGTGCAAAAGCCGAATTCTTTTGCCGGCTTTGTCTTAATCCTGAAAAAAGTTTTCACAATGCACTGGGCAAAAGCGCTGATGAACCCGCTTAAAGATATTTTTTTTCTTTCGGATAAGAATATTTCCCGCAGGGACTGATTATTTTCAGTCCCATTTGCCATGGAAGACTGCTGGGAGCCAACTGCCATAGTTTTTCTTCCCTCTGTGCTCTCCCCTGAAAATTATTAATTGTCCTTTGGGAGGTACACGTCAAAGACCGCGCCGTTATCACTGCTACGGCCTGCATCGATCTCGCCATGATGGTTCTGCACAATTTTCCTGCACATGGCCAGTCCAATTCCGGTGCCTGCAAATTCGCTTTTGCTGTGCAGTTTTTGGAAGATGTTGAAAATTTTATGCGTATCTTCTGTCTTCATGCCAATGCCGTTATCGGTGAACCGGATTTTATGGTAGGACAGCCGTTCGTTTAGATGCATTGACTGTATCTCCTGGACAGTTGCAGCAGTGCCCAGTATATGGATTTTGGGCTGCACATCGGGGCGTATGAATTTCAGCGCGTTGCCGATCAGATTAAAAAAGAGCTGTGACATCTGCAGGGGAATCCCCTTGATGACAGGGAGCGCGTCCCATGTAACTGCTGCGCCTGTACGTTCGATCAGCACATCATAATCTTCCAGTGCTTCGCGGGCTGTATCCTCAAGGTTTACTGGCACGAACGCTGTCTCATCTTTGGGAAGGGCTGAATAGGCAAGAAGATCCCGGATGAGCCTGCCCATCCGATCTGCCGCGTCATTTATCTTGTCGATATAGGCCTGCGATTTTTCGTCCAGGTTTTCTCTGATTCTGCTTTGGAGCCGTTCCAAAAAGGTGCTGATTTTGCGGAGCGGTTCCTGCAGGTCATGTGAGGCGATATAGGCAAACTGTCCAAGTTCCAGGTTGGAATGGGTCAATTGCAAGTTGGTCTGTTCAAGCTCCTCATTAATAGCCCTTAATTCTTCCATTGCAGCCTGGATCTCCTCGGTCCGCTGCTGGAGCTGGTTTTCCAGTTCCATCTGCAGTTCCGTCTGGATGGTGATATCCTGTGCTGTTCCGTTCATACGCAGCGGGCTGCCCAGGGAGTCAAAAACAGTTTTTCCCTGCGCGTGCAGGATTCGTTTTTTTTCTGTAACCCTATGGATGACCGTATATGTCTGGTCATATAATCCTCCAGACTGCGGGTCCAGTGCCCAAGCCACCGCTTCTGCTACTCGTTCGCGGTCTTCGTTGGCTATGATCGGAATGACCTCATTGTAGTCCCTAGCGGCAGGGTCATAGCCAAACCATTCTATCAGGCGGTCGGAATAGGTGAGCCCGTTTGATGCGACATCGATGCTCCAGGTGCCCAGCTGCGCAAGCTCGACTGCGATTCTCATGTTCTGCTCGGCTTCCTGCAGTCTGCTGCGAGCTATTACTTCTTCAGTAACATCAATTGCTGTGCATATCACGCCGTAGATTTCACCTTTCATATCGCAGAGCGGCTTGTAGGTATAATCATAGTAGCCGTAATAAGGGGAGCCGTTTTTGAGAAACATGATACGCGCGGCGGATTCGGTATGGATCTCACCAGTGCTCAGCACCCTGTGATAGGCCTGGAACAGATGCGTTTGCCTGAGCTCCGGAACCGCTTCCATTATGGGCCTGCCGATAATGGAAGCGTCGCGCCCGAATATTTCAAGCATTTTCTCATTGGCTTCCCGCAATACCATTTCCGGTCCTGTATAGACCAGCTTTGCGACAGGGGAATTGTAAAAAATGCTACGGGCAAATTGCTCATTTTCCTCAGCCTTCTGCCTTTGGAGCACCTGAAGGGTAGTGTCCATTACCCAAACGGCAACTTTTTTTACCTTTCCTGTGCTGTCTTTAAGGGGATTGTACACAAAAGATATATATATGGTCTGTTCCTTACCGTTTCTTATTACTGTACGCTCTGACTCACTGGCTCTGTAGGGCTGTCCGCCGGCTAGCACGCCGGCCATTGCCGCTTCGTAGGAGTGCCGCACTTCGGGGAAGGTGTCCCAGTAAAAGTTGCCAATGATCGCTTCGCGGGATTTGCCGGCCAGCTCGGTAAAGCTGTCGTTTACGATTTCAGCGGCAAGGTTTTGGGCATCAAGGACGCAAATACCCACCGGCGCATTCATTACTAGTAGGTAAAGCTCCTGCTGGTTTTCAACGTTCATAAGTTATAGATTAGATAAAGTTGAAGCAGTTTTTCCGCTTCAAAGGCCACAGGTGTTACATAATATCTAGTGCGCTGTCGGCTTGACTGGTTAGCTAGGGAATAAAGATATGAAATATGAAGCAGCTTCCCGATATTTAGTATGAAATTTTATGAATTACAAATATGGGGTAATGCCAGGATCAGCTTTTACACAATTTCTGCTTTCTGTTACAAGATTTTATGGAACTAAATCAGATTCATAAAAATGTTTCCTGCGAGGTTTCCCAGAGCTGTCTGTTAGCGTCATTCACGTCTATAAGCACGGTTTTTATACACCGCCGGCAGTGTAGCAGTTTCTTTTTTCTCCATTGTAATTTTAAGTTCAAAATCGTTATCCAGATCATTAAAGGATCCTGTAAGGAAATATGTTGTGTTCATAATCAATGTTTTAGCTGTAAGTTTATATACCTTTTTAATTTTCAAAGTGCCCATTTAGAAAAAGATGCTCTGGGCCTTGGCCACTGCCTTTTTCATATCAATTCCTTTTTTTAGTGATCCTTTGAAAATGTCGCCTTCGGACCTTATGCGGGCGATGGAATTCTCGATGGTGAAATCTTTCATCGCCAGGCCCTTTTTTACCTCTTCCCAGTGCAGCGGCATGGAGACCGTGGCTCCAGGTTTAGGGCGGAGTGAGTAAGGGCAGGCGATAGTGGCCCCCGGGCGGTTCTGCAGAAAATCAAGGTACATCCTGCCGCCGCGGTTTTTGATCTGGCGCTCCAGGCTTGTGAAATCCGGGAGCTGCGAGTGCACAACAGATGCTATCATCCTGCCGAACATCTGGGACTGGTCATAGCTGTATTTGGCGCCCAGTGGAATATAAATGTGTATGCCCGTTGATCCTGATGTCTTGACATAGCCTTCTATTTCCAGTGCGTCGAGGATATTTTTTACCTCGCAGGCAGCGCGTATGACCTGCTCAAAAGTATTTTGGTCGGGATCCAGGTCTATCACGCAGTAGTCGGGGTTATCGGGCTTCTGGACGCGGCTGAACCACGGGTTCATCTCGATGCATCCCAGGGAAGCCATGTACATTAGCGTCTTTTCATCATCCCCGACAAGGAATTCCTTGCTTTCCCCGTCACTTGTGGTATAGGGAAAGGTCTCGGCCCACTGCGGCGCTTTGCCTTTTACGTCTTTCTGGTAGAAGCTTTTGCCTTGGATGCCGCCGGGAAAACGGTTCAGCGACAGCGGTCGGTCCTTGAGATAGGGCAGGATGAATTCGGCCGCCTGGTAATAATAGTTGAACATATCGCGTTTGGTGAAGCCGTCCCGGGGCCAGTAGATTTTGCTCAAATGCGAAAAGGTCATATTTTGGCCTTTTATTTTCCTGGTCTGGGTTTCCTCTGATGGATTCAGCAGTGTCCCGCGCGCCGATTTCCCGGGTGCTGTCAAAGGTGAGGGGGCAGATTTTTTCTGGCTGGTTTTACTTTCTTTGACAATGGATGTGGAAGAGCTTTCTGCTTCCAGCACCACCTCAGCGGCTTTTTTATCGTTTCGCATGCCTTCAAAGGAAGGGTGGCGGAAAACGCCGTCCGAGGTGATCTCGGCATAGCTGACCTCGCATACCAAAACGGGTTTGAGCCAGACCGCCTCGGCATGGGGAGGGTTGGGACGGAAGCGCGACGGTTTGTTGATGTCCGGCTCTGATGCAAAAGGGATTTTTGTGGTAATGAGCGGTCTGAACTGTTCCATCATTTCACGCTGCATCTTATCGGTGAATCCAGTACCGACTTTTCCGGTGTACGCAAGCTCTCCGCCCTCATAAACCCCTAAGAGTAGCGAGCTGAAAAGCTTGGATGAGGAATCATTTTTGGTATATCCGCCAATGACGACTTCCTGTCTCTTGTTTGCTTTTATTTTAAGCCACTGCCTGTTTCTGCTGTCAGGGATGTAGAGCGAATCTTTCCTTTTGGCCATGATGCCTTCAAGGCCCATTTTTTTTGCCGTCTCAAAAAAGCCGATGCCGCCCTCGAAGGCCTGGCTCAGGCGTATCCTGTCGTCATTGGTGGGAAGTATCTGCTTTAAAATGAGCTGACGATGGGAAAGCTCAAGTTCCATAAGGTTGATACCATTGTACCAGAGGATGTCAAAAACGTAAAAGACAAGATGCCCGTCCGCTTCACTGCGCCAGTTTTGGAGTGCGCTGAAATCTGCCTTGCCGTCCTCTTGGAGCACGAGGATCTCCCCGTCCAGCACAGCATCGTTTTTCCACTTCTCCAAAGCATTGGTGATGGGATAGTATTTGTCTGTAAAGGGTTTGTTGTTTCGGGAGGTAAGCGAGACTACGCCCTTATGGATATAGGCCATCGAGCGGTATCCGTCCCATTTTACCTCATAGCTCCAGAGGGGATCATCGAAGGGTTCGTTGACAAGTGTGGCCAGCATCGGCTTGATGTCCGAAGGCATTCCAGCAGGCGTGCCTGACTGGAGGAGCGCTTTAAGCTCCTGACTGCCATTTGAAGTATTTTTTTTCTTTGCCATTTTCATTGTTTTAAAATAGATAAATGTGAAAGCCAGCTGCAATATTTTTAACGTTTTAGCTGCTTTTGAAATACAAGACAAAAAATCCCCGTTACATATACTGCATATGACGGGGATTTGTATTAAGTATGGGTTTGTGCTATTTTGAGCGCAGCACCTGCGCAACGGCGAGGGCAGAATTGCCTGCCTGGTCGACTGCCTTTTGCAGTTCTTCCCTGCTGACATTGAATTTTTCTGTCCAGTAGGCTACTTCGTGGTCCTCGTTCATATTGATGCGCGAGCGGTCCTGCTGCCCTTTTTTGTTTAAATCGTCGCTCATGATTATTTATTTTATTTTATTTAATAATTTTTAATATCAGCTGTTTGTCGCTGCGCTTCCAGTACTTCCTGCACCTCCTGAATTGTCATTTCCTCCGTTTTCATGACGGTCTGGATTTGTGCCGTCCTGGTCGCTTTCATCTATATCGCCCCAGTCGCCGGTATTTTCGTTCTCTTCTTTGTCTGTATTGTCCTGGGCCGCCAGCATCTGGTGGTATGGGCAGTTTTTGAGCTCTTCAGCGCTGAAATTATGCATGTTTTCCATTGTTTTGTTTTTTATGATTAATCCTTTTAAAATTAGTCAGATAAGACCGGTATTGCTTACAGGAATATCCGGAGATATTATTTAATTATCATGCAGGTGTAATCACAACTGCGACGATTAACATTTGATTTTAATATAAAATGTCCGGCATTTTTCCTGTTCGGGAGCTCTTTCCGCTATGCCTTTCAATCATCTGCGCCGAACCCCCGGCCTACATGGGCAGAAGGAGTTCCGCTTCTATCGGGGCTGAAAAGCGCGATCCGATTCTCAAAAGTGGCCTGCTGACATCGACCGCCAAAGTTAAAGTGCATTGAAATGTTGCAATTGATGCTCGGTTCGTCGTGGCTTTTGTGCTACACAGTCAGGATGTCCAATGGTTAGCCGCAAAATTTATTTATGTTTGCTGCTTGTTTTTTTAACATTGCCCAGAATTGTGCATCAGATCTAAATAATTATATTTGAGTGAAGAAATATACAAAACAAATCAGCAGATCTTTCACAATGGAAAAAGCGATACAACTAAAGGTGAGAAAAGATTTGGATGCCCGCCAGCAGCATACGATATTGAAGCTCAAAGGCAGCCTTATTTCAAAAGGCTACACCGAGATTATCCATATCCTGGACCAGGACGATGAATTCCATATCAATACTTTTGAAACAGCTCTTGAGAAACGCAATGAAGTGCAGCAGTATATCGCAGCGTTTATAAATTCTGAGGACCTCAGCGATACCATTACCTTGAAATAATCCGCGGAGCAGCAATTCTGTGCAGGTTGTATCAGGGCGGGTTGGCGTCCAGTTTCGGAAATGTTAACATTACTGCATATTATTGCTATCTTAGCCTTTCGGCAGAAAATAGAAAAGCCGCCCTTTCTTAAATCACTATGGGACCGGAAAATTTCATCAAACTCTCACAGCTCAGCTATCAGATCCATCTGGCGGTAAACGATCGTTTCAGGGGGCTTACCTATTGGGTAGTGGCTGATGTGACCAGCCATAGTTTTAAGGCAGACAAGAACATCCACTATTTTGAGCTGGTGGAGAAAGCGGAGAAGAACAGCGCAATCACAGCCAAAATTATGGGCAAGGCCTGGGGAGAAGGGGCGGTGCACCTGTCTGATTTTGAAAAAAAGACAGGACAGAGCTTCACCAACAATCTGCATGTGCTGGTAAAGGTAAGCATTGACTACCATCCGCTGTACGGGCTCTCGGTGAACGTATTGGATATAGATGTGAATTTCACTCTCGGGGTGCTCGAGCGCCAGCGCAATGAAACCCTTAAAAGGCTTGCCGCAGAGAATGATTTTATCACCAGGACCCCTGAGGGCTATTCCACACTCAACAGCCGTCTGAAACTGCCCCTGGTTATACAGAGGGTCGCTGTTATATCGGCAAGCAATTCGGCAGGGAATGAGGATTTCAGGCACACCCTGCAGCATAACGATTTTGGATATGCTTTTCGGATTGATGATTATTATACCATCGTTCAGGGGGACAATAATGCCAAACTGTTTTTAAACAAACTTATTGAAATTTATCAGACAGGCATTCCTTATGATGCCGTTGTTATCACACGAGGAGGTGGCGCGCAGTCGGATTTTCTGATCTTTGACAATTACAGTATCGGGCGGGCTGTCGCTAAAATTCCTATTCCGGTCATAACAGGTATCGGGCACCAGAAAAATGTGAGCATCACAGACCTTATGGCCCATACCAATACCAAAACCCCGACCAAAGCCGCTGAGTTTATAATTGCCCATAACCGGAATTTTGAGACGGGACTGCTTTCCATGCAGCAGCATATCGTGATCAGATCACAGCAGCTTTTCCTGCGCCATTTCAAAGTGCTGGAAGACCTTAAAAAAAATATTGCTAAAAATGCAAGGGAACTCCTCTCCGGGCATAAGCGGCAGCTGGCTTTTGCCAATCAGAGAATGGCAGCAGATGCGAAAGACATACTGCACGAGCACCAGAAGAAGCTCTCGCTCAAAGCCCAGATGGCCGCCCAGAGCTCACAGAACCTGCTTCGCCGCCGCAAAAGCGATTTGGATTACCTGGCAGGCAGCTTAAAGCTTTTTGCGGGGGGATATCTCAAAAGCAGAAATCTTCGCCTGAAGCATATGCTCAAAAGCATAAACCTGATGTCCCCGCAGAATATCCTCAAAAAAGGCTATGCGATTGTGAAAACCAACGGGAAGATTGCATCAAATACCGAACATATAAAAGAAGGGGATGACATTGAGGTTTTCCTTCACGATACCATACTTAAAAGCACCGTTAAAGAAAAAATACAATACGATGGAAGAGCAGCTGACTTATGAGCAGGCCTGGAATGAGCTTGCGGCCATTTCAAAAGAAATAGAAAATGAAACCATTTCGGTGGACGAGCTGGCGGCCAAGGTGAAAAGGGCATCCGAGCTTATAGCCTTCTGCCAGGGCAGGCTTAAAGCCACCGAAACCGAAGTGGGGAAGATCATTGACGGCATGGAAAACCAGAAAGAAGGATAAACTGCAGCCGGAAAACTCATCTGAAGGGTAAGCCAGATCGGTTTTATGAGTCCCAGGATTCAGGTGCTTTTTTATCGCTCTCATCAGCGAAAACATCTGGATAAAGCGGATGCATCTGTATTTTTAAAAATTTCCGCGTCATCCTGTCCTGAGGCGTCATTTTGCGCAAAGGGATCGGGTGTCTGCTTCATCAGGTGCAGCGGTCAGGAAACGGAAAGCAAAATCAATCGGCTTTTATTTTTATGTTAAAAGAAGCCGTGTCGGCATTTCTAATGGCATTTTTATTACAAAAAATCATTATATTTGCAAGCTATTAACCGCCCCACGGATATAATTCGATTATTTATCGGTTTACAGGGTCAGGCTCCGGCATGATTTTGCAGATTTATAGATTCTTGTCTTCTGCAGCATAAATTTCAAGGCCATGATGCAACAAAAGAATTCCCATAAGCTTATTTTCCATGCTGATGACGATGAGGACGACAGGATGCTTTTTATGGATGCCATTGCCGAACTCGATCTGCCTTTTACGGTAAAGCAGGCCTGCGACGGAAAGGAGCTTCTGGAAAGCCTTAACCATAACAGACTGGAAATCCCCGAAATAGTATTCCTGGATATCAACATGCCCGGCATAGGCGGTTTTGAATGCCTCAAGGAGATAAGAGACGCGAAGGACCGCCTGAACAGGCTTCGGATCATCATGCTCTCCACCAGCGGCACACGTGAGAATATCAGGCGCTCCTTTGAGCTCGGGGCGGACCTCTATGCGGTAAAGCCCAGCTCGTTTGCGGGACTCAAGGATATGCTCTATGAGATACTGGCCTCAGACTTGAAAGCGGTGCAGAAAAGCAGCAGTAAAGTGTATTCGGTGCTGAACTGGCTTATGTGATGTGCAATATTTTGCTGTATGTAAATTTCTAAGATTATATTGTTCTCCAGGTTTATATTAATTTTTAGGAGCTGATCCCCGCTATGCGCTGCAATCTTCTGCACCGAGCCCTGGCGTAGAAGGATTTCCGCTTCACACGAGCGAAGCGAATTGGCGAAGCAATCGGGGCTGGGAGGTTGAATTATATGGTCTATTAATAAATTAGCAACTGATTATGAGCCGCTTTTTGAAAACCCGTACTAAATGGTTTTACAGCAAAAGCAATGAGACCGATCCAATATCGGGCTCATTGCTGTCAGATTTACTTATAGATTAGTTTAAACTTGTTCGTGCACGGCAGTTAAAACTTTTTTGCATGTCATGCAAGGCTCTGCCCTATAGGCAGGCGGGTGCTCAGCACGACCCTGTTCCAAAGATTTATGGTGATTACGGCAGTTATAATATCCGCAATCTGGGTTTCGCTGAAAAACTGCAGGGCACCTGCATAGGTTTGATCTGATAGTCCATTTTGATGGATTAATGTTATTTCTTCGGTTATGGCCAGCACTGCTTTTTCTTCTTCTGTAAAGATATCCCCGGCTTCCCTCCAGGCACTCAAAAGAAAAATACGCTGGTTTGTTTCGCCGTTTTTAACGGCATCCTGAGTGTGGATATTGATGCAGTACGCGCAGCCGTTGATCTGTGAGGCGCGGATCTTTATCAGTTCTTTGGCTGTGCGGGAGATGGAAATCTTGGACAGGTAGGTTTCAAGGCCGATCATCGCCTTTAGCGCCTCAGGGGAGGCCGTTTTGAAGTTAAGTCGTTTCTGCATGGTATTGCTGCTTTAAATTATACTATGCAAAATTGGACAATAGGAAGATCAAAAATCTTAAACTGGTTTAAGAAATCCTTTTTCGGATCTCGCTCAGGTACTCGGGCGTGAACCCCAGATAGGATGCAATGAGGTACTGCGGGACGCGCTGGATGAATTCGGGGTGGTTCCTCACAGCCTGGAAATAAAACTCTTCCTTGGAGAACGAGAAAAGGAATTTGATGCGTTTCTGGGCCGCTGCATACGCCCGCTGGTATACGAATCGGAAATAGCGCTCCATCACGGGAAACTCCTCCAGAAGCTTCTGCTGCTTTTCCAGTGTGATATACAGTATCGTAGATTTTTCTACAGCCTGAATGCAGAATTCCGTATCCATCTGGTTTTCGTAGGCATAATTATCGGTCAGCCACCAGGTTTCGATCGCAAATTCAGTGGTCTGTTCGGTGCCTTTCTCGTTGATGTAGAATTTTCGCAGAAGGCCCTGAAGGACAAAATAATGATGCCGGCAGAGCTGTCCCTGCTCCAATAGGTTTTCTTTTCTGCCAGCCTCTTTTGTGTTGAAGAATGTTATGATGTGCTGGAATTCATCATCAGTGACCTGCGCGAATTTGGCGATATGTTTTTTGAATATATCAGACATTTTGTTTTTTTTAATTGTATCGCTTAAAAATTCAGAACCTCATCCGTTTATTTTGTCCATATGATAGCGCGAAAGCCACTTTTCCATCCTCTGGAGCAGCTGGATTTCTTCAGGATTTCCCGTGGGGTCCAAGAGACCTTTCAGGGTTCTTGAGTAATGGAATTTGCGGTCCTGAAATTCGCAGGTAAACCTAGGGAGTTCATTATGGGAAAGCATCCAGCTCCCAGAGGCTGTTTTTTTTATTTCAAACTTTTTCATTCTCTTCTTGCCGCCCAGACCGGATGCAGCTTTAAACTGTTTTGGAAAAGCAAAATTAGCGGTTTTATTTGTTTTGGCAACTCTTTCATGTTAAGCCATAGCTGATTTATGTGCTGTCGGACATGGCCTGCTGCCTGATCAGCTTAACGCCTGTGCAAAGTAAAACGATAAAAAAAACCTGCGGAATGTAATTCATTTGCGCAGGCTTTTTTCTTTGATAACTGTTAGGATAAATTTAATGCTCATCGTCCGCGTCCTCGTCCGCCTGGGACTCGTCCAGGGTCCTTCTGTCGGCATCGTCATGGTCCAGTTCGGTGGGCTGGTGGTCGGCGGACCGCTCGGGGCTCAAAAGCTGGCCTGCGGCCGGCTCTGAGTGCTCCATTTCTTCCAAATGGGCTTGTTCTTCCCCGATAGGATAGTCGCTGTCTTGCTGATAGTGCGTATCGTAGTTTTGCTGTGGTATCATAATGTTTTAATTTAATGGTTTGTAATTTCGTAAAGTCCTTATGCGCGCTTAGGGGCCGGCTAGAATTTCCGCTCGGAAGGCTTGTGGAAGGGGGCATGCCCGCCCTCTGATTCGTCCCTTGTGAGCTCGTCTTGCTGAAGCTCCTCATTGCCGAGCTGTCCGATTTGGAATTCCTTGTTTATGGGATTGTCCCTGTCGGACCAGGTCATTTCAAAGGCATCGTTTTCATCCCCGCTGCTTTCAGGTTTGTCTACATCGGTTTCAAAGCCCTGCGATGGGTCGTTTTCTAGAAGGTCTTTTTGGGTGTCCTTCTCGGTGATGTCTTTGGATCCTGCGTTTGATTCCTTATCAAGGTTCTCCGAGTCATAGGGGCTGCGGTTCATATCGCTGTTTTTTGGGTCTTTGCCTTGGTTTTGGGAATTCCCATTGTTTTGGGACGGGCTTTGCGGTGTATCTGAGTTTTTCATTTTATATCTTATTAAATTACTGATGTCTGTTTTTTATAAGGAAGGCCCGGGGGCAGGGCTGCGGGTGCTGCGGTGCTGCTGGTATGTTCCTTTTGTTTTGCGCTTTGCGTTTTGCGTTTTGTTCTTTATGCTTTGTGCTCTGTACTTTATGCTTTGTGTTTATACTTTGTATCTTGAACTTGTACTTTGTGCTTATACTTTAAACTTCTTCAAATTTAGAAAGGACAGCAGCATTTTTTCTTACAGAAAAATGGTTTTCATTTATAAAATGGCTATCAGATGAGCAGGTGGGCGGGGTAGCTGGATAGTAGAATTGTGTATGGGCAATAGGGTATGAGGAATTGGGTAATGAGAAATAGGATATAAGGAATAGGGTATGAGAAATAGGATATGGGAATATTTGAGTAGACCTGATTGGAGTGTTCAGCGACGTCTACTGAATTAATGTAGTTTTATTTTTATTTTTATTTTTATTTTTTGGAGCTTATCCCGCTATCCGTTTCACCCGAGCGATAGCGAACTGGCGCAGCAATCTTCTGCGCCGAACCCCGGCGCAAAAGGATTTCCACTGCTATCGGGGCTAGGGCTATCGCAGAGCCCTTTTAGTCTTGGAGAACTCCTTATTCTGGCCCAATTGTTGTATTGGCCCTTTTGGCTGTGGTGATCTTTACAAGACAAGTTCCTATACATTTTCAGGAAGATTTAAAAAGATTGGGCGTATTGGAAGTAGTGGCTTTCTTTCATTAGCTTAGTGGATTTGGGATAGATGTCCTGTTAGGGATTGCTGTAAAAATTTATGTCATTTCTCAACTATTTTTAATAAATGTTATTGGACAATTTATTATTTTAAATTTGCAGTCTTAAAATTTTGAAGACAAAAAGTTATCCACTTTGAAATGTACATTTCCATTATTCATCATGAATCTTAAACAGTCGAAATATTTGCAAAATTCGACTTAACTTTTTGTGGCAGAAAACGTATCAAGTCCACTTTTATATCCGTGATGGTTCACTATGAACAACCGCTTGGTTAAAAAAAATCTGCCGTTAGTTATTTTTCAATAGAGTTTTGAATGTTACTGAAGATTCTTTGTAGCAAGCTTCTCTTTTTTCCATAGTATTCGACAGTTCCTGGCATGTTGTATGAAAAAATTATTTTTTTGTTGTGGGTTGTTTTTAAGTTTGGATCTAATTTAATGTCTAAGTAGTAAATAGTATCATGATAGACTTTTGATTTATTGCAGATTATCCCTTTTAAATCCCCATATTCTTTAGATGGGAAATCTCGCAGTTTAATATATACGGTATCATTGTTTCGCATTTTTCCATACCCATTTGCGGACATTACCCCTCTGGCATATACATTTTCAACTTTAGGCAGGATTATAAAGAGCTGGGATTCCTTTTTTATATATTGGGTAGAGTTAAGGAAAGGCTGATAATATTCGATCGTGCCTGAAATTGGTGCCGTGATCGTAAAATTATATTCCCAGTAGTCTATAGCTGTTTTCAGTTCAAAAAAAGCTTTTTTGACATTAAACAAGGCTGTTGCTACAAGCTTTTCCCTATCCTTTTTCAGCAATGAAATTTCATCACTTAATTCTCCTGTATTATGAGTTAAGTCCTGATCATTTTTATCCATTAACAGGGCTTTTTCTTTCATATCCAGAACGGTCATCTTTGAATTGTCAATTTTATCCCGTACAATTGCCTGGGCATCAAAGAGGATCATATCTGTCTGGTATGATTTATTGATTATGTCTGATTTATCGCTAAATACTTTTTTAGCTCTTTGTAAAATTTTTTCCCGCTCTGTATTTCTGTACAATTTGTTTTGAATGTTGCTGATTTTTTGTTTTGCCAGGTCGATTTTCAAAGTGTTGTCACACTCAATTACTGCCAGGAGAAAATTATAATAGAATTTTTGTATTTCACCTAGTTTAAGGGTTTTGTCAAACTCTACAGCTATAGTACTTTCAATATTATTAATATCGATTTTTGTTAATTGATTTTTTAATTTCATCAAATCAGAATAATCAGTTGTACTTTTTATCAACGCTAAAAGAGCCCCTTTTTTGACAAAAGTGTTATCTTTAATCAGTAGTTCTATCTCCCCGCTTGTTGGAGCATATATATTATTTGTATGGTTTTTGGAAACAATAAAAGCTCTTCCGATAATTTTTTCCGGGTATTTTATCACAGCACTAATTACTATACTGATCAGAATAAAGGAGATAATAAAATAAATGACTTTTTTATAGTCACTTACATTGCTTGCCAATGATATCTCTTTGAGTTCTTCAGACTGGTACTTATCTATACTATTATTTATTTTTTCCATCAATTTGGGATTTAAAGAGATTATAGAAAAAAGTTTTCTTTTGTATTAATTCATCATAGGAGCCATATTCTAAAAGCATCCCGCCGCCAATCATGATAATAAAATCCGCACATTTTACTGTTGATAATTTATGTGATACCAGAACGATAGTCTCTTTTTTTAGTTCATTGGCAAAAACATCAAGAATTTTATTCTCACTATTGGAATCTATTGCATTTGTTACTTCATCTAAGAGCAGAAATTTAGGACGTTTATAAAAAGCCCTGGCCAGCAGCAGTCTCTGTTTCTGTCCCTGGCTCAGCCCCTTTCCTCCTTCACTGAGTCTTGTGTGAAGCGCCTCTGGGAGACGATATAGCTCCTCTTTTAAATTGGCCCAGGGTAAAATCTCTTCAATACGCTGCAGACTGTATTGCTGCTCGTCCGACAGTACAATATTGTTTAAAATTGTATCATTATACAAAGTACTTTCCTGAAATACGGTTCCTGTGTTCTGTCTTATAAATTCATTGTCAAACGATTTCAGGTTGTTTTTTCCTATATAAATATCTCCTGCATATTCATCATATACTTTGGAGAGTAATTTTAAAATTGTGCTTTTTCCTGACCCGCTTAAACCCACTATCGCTGTGGTCTTGTTTTCAGGAATCGTAAATGATAAATTGTACAGTACGGGCTTGGAGGCTCCCTTATACTTAAAGCTTACATTTTTGAAGGTTATATCGTTGTTTTCAGGATCAAATTCATTTATCAGGGACTTGCTTTTCACCTGCTCTTCAGGCATGTTATTAATATCGTTTACCCGCAAGAAACTTATAAAGGCCGACTGTGCCATTTTTATGAAGTTTATTAATTCCATGACAGGAGTGCCTAACTGGCCGATAATAAACTGAATTGATATCAGTGTTCCTAGTGAGAGATCGCCCTGAATGACCAGATAGGCTCCGTAGAATGTCAGTCCGATATCTTTTATTCCGTTAATGAAATCAGCGCCAAGCTGTTGAATTCTATCTATGTTCAGCAGTTTAATTTCTATATTATAAAGTGATCCCTGTATCTTTTCCCATTTCCATCTTTTGTTCAGTGAATAATTGTTTAACTTAATATCTTCAAAATTTTTTAATATTTCAATCCAGGAACTTTGATTTTCTCCCATCAGCATGTAATAGCTCATATCCATTTTTTTTCTGATCTGATAAAAAAACATAATCCAGAAGATATATAGCAGAGTAGCTGATAAAAAGATTAAGAATAAGGTTCCGTCAAAAGCAAAAAGTATGATTCCGTAAATAAGAATAATCAGCGCTGACATAAAAATCGAAATTGCGGAGCTCGAGATAAACTGCTGGATTCTTTCCTGATCTTTAGAGCGCTGCATTATATCTCCCATTAACATGCTGTCAATAAAATTTACAGGCAGCGAGAATACTTTAATTAGATAATCAGTAACGATAGAAATTTTAATACGGCTGGCAATGTGCAGTGAAATGGAAGCCCTTATCCATTCCCCGACACTTTTAAAGATAAGCAGTGAAATATTTGCAATTAAAACTATAGTGATAAAATTAAAATCCTGTCCTTGAATTCCCACATCTATTATAGAGCGGGTAATGAAAGGAAGGCTGGCATATATTAAAGCCGTTATAATCATTACAAGAAGCAGCTGTGAAAGGTTTTTTCTATACGGGCTCAAATGCCTTACTAAAAATTCGAATGCAGCCAGGTAATTGGATCTGCTGTTTTTTAGTTCGTGAAACTTTTCAGAAACTTCCAGTACAATAATCTTTCCTGCATCATTTTCGTCTGCCCATCTGCTGCGAAATTCATTAACATCATAACCTGCAAGCCCTTTTGCAGGATCGGAGAGAAAGAATCTATTTTTTTTTACCTTATATAAAACTGCATAATGGTTTTTGTTCCAATGGATGATTACAGGTTTGTCAAGCGATTTTAAATCATTTACAGAAACACTGTATGCTGCGGATCTAAATCCAATATTTTCAGCAGTCCGGCATAGGTCATATACCGAGTAACCTTTTGATGTCAGATCTTTATAGTAAGGGGTAATATCAATTATTTTCTTATAATATTTAGCTATTATCTTTATACAGGTCAGACCGCACGTGAAGGAATTTTGTTGGGGATAATGGGGAAAGGTGTTAATCATTTGATTCTATTTTTTTTACAACAAAAGGGATGTAGGAAATAAGGCGGTTATCAATAAAAAGAATAGAGAAAGTTTTAAAAATTATTTCTCTATACAGGCTCCAGCATTTTTTGTCCATTTCACTTAAATCACGGGGAGCCAGATATGCCTTATAAGTTGGAATATCTTTAACTTCATGAATCTGTATGCTTTTTTTCATTGTAGTCAAGACACTTTTATCAATGATGCTTTTTGAATTGTAGCTGTTTAAGAGCGTCTCTTTCTGGCCTTCATATAAGGTTTCGAATTTTTCTAAATTCATTTTTCTGCTATCCAGCAGCTCTTTGGTTTTAAAGCTCAATCCATCATCATAAGTGAAGACAAACCAGCAGTCGAAAAGATATTGCAAGAATGGACAGAACATATCCGGCTGCTCTTCAAACCATATTTTTTTTGCCTCTTTTAGGAAATGGACAGCAAATTGAATCTGGTAAGAAGTATTGGAGAATCTTGCTTTTTCGGCAGTCATCTGCTTTGAAATGCCGTAAAACACAGGAGCAAGTCTATCATATATCTTCATTCCCGAAAAACGGTAAACGGGATCGTACTGAAATGGGAAAAGAAGTCTGGAAATATTTGATTGGCCAGAAAGAAAAAGCTCCAGATGATCAATCAAAAAGTTGTTGATAAACTCTTTTTGAGTATCTATTACCAAATAGATATTCTGCTCGGCTTTATCTCTGATGACGGGCTTGGAAGAGAAAAAGTAGTACTTGATTTTTTTGTGCTGAGCCGAATTTTGGATAAATTCTTCCAAAATCTGTATGGTATGGTTGATGCGCTCAATATTGGAATCGGTATCCAGTTCGACAACAAGGTAGTCCTCAGAAACTTTTGAGAGCGTGTTTGACTTAGAATAGTATGGCAGCAGCCCTCCATACTCTTCCAGAAGCTCTGTGGTTAAATCTACTAAGAGTTCTCTATTTTTGTTTCCATAAATTTCCGCAGTCGCTGCAGTGAGCCTGTGGTAAAAGTTTTCATCTAGAGCTTTGATCAGCTTCATCCTGTATTTGCCATCGCTGCACCAGCTCCCGCCGGCTTTCAGCTTAAACTGGGTAACTAAATCAATAAGATGCAGGATTGTATATAAGAATTCATCTATATCACCCGCTCCCATTACATCAAAGAGAAGCGAGGTGATTTTTACTCTGGCCATATAATTTTCATAGTCAGACAGTGGTTTAGCACCAAGGAGTTCGAGTTCTTTTGTATGTGGGATTAAATACTTTAAAAAATCTGACTCATCGAAAAGGATGTGGCCTTTCGAAATCATATTGACAAATGTTCCCTGTCCAGATATATAATCTACCCAGAGTATTTCCTGCAGGTTCTGCACCGGAATAATTATGGTCTGGAGTTTTAGGCTACGAAAAAGAACCATTTCATTGAATACAGTATTGCGGTCTTTTGTGAAAACTATTACATCAATATCCGAAAATTCATTATTGGTGCCTTCAACGTGGCTTCCGGTAACTAGACTTGCATGCTGGCTGGGGTAATATCTGGAGAGAAATACCATGATTTCCTCCACTACTTTTTTATTAATTTTCATACAGGGATACCTACAAACGGTATTTTTTAAATTTAACTGGCTTTTGTTTTATTTATATGCGATTTTTTTTACATTTGTCAAAAAAAGTACAATAATACGTATATTTTTTTGAGTTTAACAAAAAAAATAACAAGTATATTTTTATTAAAATTTACAATTTTATAACTTAATATTAACATAAATTTAAACGTATGAAAGACTTGAATTTTCCTGAGATTTCAAAAGAAATCCAGCAGAGTGTTTACGGTGCTTGGGGTGGCTCTCAATCTAACGATCCCAATGGCGGATGGTATGATAATGGCGATGGGATTACTATTATTACCAATCCTGGCGGCGGTTCCGGCGGGGGCTCTGGTGACTGGGGCTCAGGGGGGATAGGTGATGACGGAGGCGATCAGTGGGATCAGCCTGGAAGCGGAGGAGGAGGAGGAGGTTCGCCTGATCCTGCTATTGCGGATGGGATACTTGAGAATCCTAATGCATCTGAACTTTGGTGGCTATTTACCAACACGAATGAAGTCTCGCTTGCACTAATGGCACATAATAGAGATGTGGCACTTGAATATGGCAGACAGCTGCCAGGCACTCTTAATGGCCAAGGTGATGCATTAAGACATTCCATGTGGTCAGCAATGGATGCCGCGGATCTAGGACTTGCTAAAGCTAGAGAGTTTCATACGCTTCATGAAACTTCTAACCCGGATGCATCCAATGCGATGGACCTGCACAATAATAATTGGGGTTTTCAATGGTTTCAAAATCATGGCAACCCAGATGGTCAGGAATTTCAATTTGTACAGGATTTCTTGAATGCGTGGAATAATGGGGAGATTCAAACTCATCCGTAAACATGATGAGAAACAATTTGAATAGAAGTTTTGTGTATCCTTTATTAATGTCTTTTCTATTTCTATTTTCATGTAAAGGCCAGAGTGATCCGGAATGCCTAACAGTGCTTAATGGAAAACTTTCGCCGCACGTCAACGAACAAAATAAGATTGGCGAGGTTATTAACCTAAAGGATGAAGTGAATTGTTTTGACTGGGATTCCCTGATTGTAATAATGCCGATGTATCTAGATGATAAGGCAGAAAAGGAACTTGGAATTGCTCTTCCTAAAGATGTTGACTATCGTTGGGAGCCAGAATCTTCGGCGATGTTCCTTTTTGTTAAGGATAAGAAGGTTGTGCATTCAATGCTTCAAAAAGCAACGGTAAACAAAGAAGTGTTTGATTCGGCTAAGTCCATAAAATCTTACAGTTTCCTTCAGCTGCTTAATAATTATGGCAATGGCAGCTATTATGTTACCATTCCCAAAGAAAAGGCAGTTTTTGAAACTTATGCTATGGTTTACCATGATGCAAATGGAAAAGAAATATCTAATCCTAATTATGGTTTAGGCGTTAAAGTCAAGAAGTAAAAATTCGGATGGCTTTTTAAATAAATTATTATAAACGAAGTATTGTAACAATTCTAAATTTAAAAACAGGATATAACTATATCCTGTTTTTTTAATATTTCCCTATGTTCCGAATTTTTCTTATCACTTTCCTGTGTTTGTCAAATAACACTATATTTTCCCAAAAAATATTCACCATCGACGAATTTATAAGAAATTCAGAAAAATCAATTGAAGATTTAAAAATGGCCAAGTTCGCCAGCCTCAATAAAAATGAGGACCGTTTATTCCGCAAAGGCTTTCTGCCGGATGTTGCCTTGAACTTTACCTTTCCCGCTTATAATAGATCCATATCGGAAGTTGCCCAACCAGATGGAACTTTTGAATTTAAGGAAACGAATTCGGCTAATTCTAGAGTGAGCTTGTCTTTATCGCAGAAATTACCTTTTACGGGAGGAAAAATTACCGTTTCTAATTCTTTAAACAGGTTGGATTTATTTGGAGCCCAAAGATCAACTTCTTACTCTGCATCTTGGTTTGGAATAAATTTTTCCCAGTCATTGACTTTTTTTAATGATATGAAGTGGGAGCAGAAAATTCAGGAAGCCAAATATAATTACAATAATATCATATATCTTCAGAAGCGTATTGAAACAAAAAAAACAGCAATAAAATATTATTTTGAGCTCCTGAAATTTAAAAATCAGAGGACACTGCTGAATGCCGAATGGAACTCTGCCAGCAAATATAAAAAGGTAATATCCAATCTTATCAGTGCTGGAAAAAGGCTGCCATATGATTCCATTGATGTGGAATTAAAGCTTTTGGATATATATCGAAATCAGGTTTTTCTAAAAAAAGAGGAGCTGTTAAAAATAAAATCAATAAATAGTTTCTTCAATTCTGATTTTCTGGCTGATTCGGATAAGCTGTCAGTGCCTGGGTTAGCTTTTGATCTTCAAAGTGCAGATGTGTACATCGAGAGATATCTGGAAGTGCATGAGATCCTTAGGAGAAATAATTTAACAGGTCTGCAAAAGGAGATGAAACAGCTCGAAAGCATTAAGTACTACTCAGCAAATTTAGCATTAGGAGTCGGATTCAATAACGCTGCAGACCAGTATCAGGATATATTCCAAAATCCTAACCAGAGCCAGAATTTTACCATTTCATTAAGTGTCCCTCTTTTGGATTTCGGAAAGAGAAAAACGGAATATGAAATCAGTAAGGCCAAGTATGAAATAGAAAGTATTAGTCTTGATCAGGATAAGAGGAACAGTATCGAAAAAATTAATCTCTTACGTGAGGAGATTGCAGATTATTATGATGCTCTTAAGATTGAGAAATCAAGAGCCGACCTTCTGCAGAACAAATTGAGAATAATGGAGACGCTGCTCTTGAGCCAGAAAATTTTATATGCAGAATACTCTGATATTGAAAGATCAGCCTACGACACAAACATGGATATAATGAATATTACCGAAGAGATCTACAATAAGATTACCGATCTTGAGAAAATAACTTTAATAGAAATTGTTAAAAATGATAATTAGACCCGCAAGACCCGAAGATGTGCAGTCAATACTGCCGATGTTTAAAGAACTGGATGCAAAGCACTATGAAAATTGTGCAGATGTTAAAAATGAAATTAGCGATAAACGCTATCTTGTACTGTTTGATAATTTTTTTAGGCAGGACAGTAATCTGATTATTAATGTAGCTGAAGAGGATGATAAGATTGTGGCTTTTGCATTAAGTAAAATGACAGTGATAAAAGACAATTTGCTTTTTGAAGATTCAGTTATAGCAGAAATTCTTTACCTGGCTGTTGATAAAAACTGCAAGCGAAGAGGAATTGGAGCTTTAATTATGTCTGACATGGAAGACAGATTAAAAAATAGGGGTGTGGTCAGATGCGAAGCAAGAGTCTTTAGTTTTAATGATGAAACCATGCCCCAAAAAATTAATTATAAGCCGAGATACACTGTTTTTGAGAAATATCTTTAAGAACTAAACCAATCAGAATGTCTTATTATTTTCCATCTATTTAAATTGATGTACATCTCCGATTGGATATGCAAACAAAAAGCAGAGAAAAAGTTAAGCTGCATTTTTCTAATTAGTTAAATTCTTCAATAGTTTTATAGTTCAAAGCAGAATGCATTCTTTTTTTATTGTAGCATATTCGATGTATTCAAAAATTGAATGTGCCAACGAAAATTGGAGGCTAAAAATAAGTTGGCAAAAATGCATCCTTAATTATTTTTTTATGTAATCTTTTTTTCAAAGAGCGGTGAATTATCTTTAAAATTAACATTAGCTTTTTATGGCAGTAAAGGTATCAAGTCCATATAAAATTGATTGCTAATTATCGATGCCATTAAAATGAGCATTCCAAAAAAGCAAAGCCCCACTTCTGTCAATTTCTTTTTTCGCTTTTTTTGTTTAGTTTTTTGTTTAAAATTTGGACAACGTTCCGTGTCTGGAGAAGTTAAGATTAAAAAAACTAGAGTTTCGGTTAAAAACAAATTTATAAATTGCAAAACCATCTTTAAATTAAGCGAATCCCGCCATATTGCCAAAAGTCGGTTATGCGCTGGTTATTTTTTGACGGAATTATGGTTTTGACCGCGATATTTTCAAGTTTCTCTCGGCAAACTCCAGCTTTCACGTTTTTATATCCCTATACTAAGTTTGGGCCCTTTTTCCTCAAATCCATTCTTCTTGTAGAATTCAACGGTTCTTGGCCATTGCTCTTTGCTGGGGCGCCGACTTCCACTTTCTTCCAATTTTTTGTTCTTGCAAATTCTAAGGCGCTCTGAATTAATAATTTTCCAATTCCCTTGCTTCTGATGTTTCTGTCAACGTATAATTCTGTTATGACGCCAAAATCGCCGCCGTTGTAAATGGCAGTTCCTTGGGCAATTGTTATCATCCCTGCAGTTTGATTGGTTCTGCTGTCTATTGCAATGAATCCTGCGAAGTTCTCTCTTGGCAATAGCTCTTTACAGGTATCTTCAATTTTAGATGCGTCAATCACAAAATTGCTTCCGCTTTGCTGATTGAAATCCTTTAGCAGCTCGCAGATTAATTCTGAAATTAATCCCGAGTCCTTAGCTGTCGCTTTATTTATTTTGTATGCATTCATTTTATGATCGTGCCAAATGGCTGTTATTGCGGATTGTTTTTCTCGATATTAGGTTTTTATTGGCAAACTTTTCCCGTTTCTGCTTTTCATATTCTAATTTTTACGCTTCTGCTTTTTGATTTTCTGCGAAAAAGAAGTTTGTGTTTTCAAATTGCTTTTATCTGCTTAATTCGGCATAACTGGTACATAGCTGCCTTATGCCAGCCATAAAATGGCACCAGTATGACATTTTGCAGCCGGCTTTGTGCCGTTATTAAGCTTTTCTTAGGGAATATATGAAATAAATGCCAAATCCTTTTCGCTGTTGCAGCAGTAGTTTTACTTTTTAATTTCAGCGGTCAGTTTCTGCAATAGTAACCAGATTAGAAGGCTGTACGGAATCCACCCGCGAAGCGCACTGCTTTTCTTCCTGCTTTCCATTTATCCACTGCATCACAGTTACTTCCCTTTATGTTTTTGATTAAAAAGCCGGTATGCTTCTGTCTTATTCCACGAGCAAAGGTAACTCCGTGCCCTTTGCCAAAAGCAAGGCCGGGCCTTTCAGGTCTTCCTTGAAAATCTCCATCCCTTCGGGTAGTATTTTCAAGAAGAGCCGTTGCTTTTGGCGGACACTAACCTTTTTATGCTCATGAAACAAAACACAGCATACTGCGGCTCTTTTTGCTGCTTTTGCGGACGCTATTTCAGGGAAGTCATTATACGGGGGATCCATATGTCTCCGTTTGAACTATAAGGGTGTAGATGGAGGGGTGAATGTAAGAAAGATTGATTTAGTATCTACTTTTTAGTGATGCTGGAGTTTGGATAAGACCTAAATCAATTTGTCGATTTTAAATTGCTTTTTAGGAGCTTATCCCGCTATCCGCTGCAATCTTTTGCGCCGAACCCCGGCGTAAAAGATTGCAGCGGATAGCGGGGCTAGGGAGATAGCGTGATGAATAATCATTAGTTAAATGTCTGGATGCAATATTTTAGGTTTTCTTAGCGACGAAAGGATTTTTGATTCCGTATTTCTTATTCAGCTGCAGATAATCTGATGTTTATTCTAATTCGTCAAATTGGAATTTCAATTCTTCCGTTGATTTTTCTCCAAGTAATTTACTTATTATATTATTGAGAAAGTTGCTAGGAAAAACTAAAATACTATTGCATAAATTAGACGGATAAACACACTTGTTATGATTTTCTATGATACTATTATTATACCATTTGAGATGAACTTGCATCTCTAACATTTTCTTATAATCAATTTTTTTATAGTAACATGTAAGTTTGTTTCCATTTATTTCTTTTGAGAACATTTTTGTCGGTTTCAAATCTTCCAACTCGAATATATCCTTTACTTTATAATTTGTTTCTCGTTGTACTTCTTTAAGGTAGTTAAGCCACACATATGCAATTTCTCTGTTTCTATTGAAAGCAAGTTTTGTTGTAGCTTCTTGTATATGTTTAATGTTTTCTTCTATGTTAAAAATAAATTTATCGTTATTTTTAGTAGAGCCTGATGCATCTTTTCCAGAAATTACTTCCTGTAGTAAAAAATCAGTTGAAATTTTATCATTATAGTTATTGATTGTTCTATATGTTGGTATTAATTCTTTGTTATTTAATGGTTTAACTAAGTTGGAGTATTCTTGATATATTAAGTCTGTGTCTCCATATGGTTGACTATATGGATCAAAATTAATTCTCAAAAAGCAGAGTATTATAAGATTTACTATTAAAAAATTTGTCAATGAAATAAATGTAGCTTTTCCAAACTTTTGTTCAATTGCATAGCCAAAAAATAAAAACATATAAAAACTACTTATTGCTGAAAAAATATTTTGAATAAAATAATAAGTATAATTTTCACTAGTAAAAAAAATGGCAGTCAAAATATTAATTATTGGTATGGCTATTAGATGAAAAATTATTATATAAGCCAAAGTTCCTCCAATATATTTTTTACCGAAAAACCTGCTTACTAAACCAAATATAAAGGCTATCGGGAATATATAAAAAAGATTTAAAATTGCGGGTTTTATACCAGCTGTCAGGCTAGTTTCAACACTTAGAAAAATAAATGATGCTGCATAAACAAAGAAGAAAAATAAAAACTGTCGAGTTTTCTGCTCTTTATTTTTTATTAAGATATCTTTAATGGTAATTCTAGGTTTGAAAAAAAAATTATAATAGACTGTTATCCATTCAGACACTTCGTTAAAGGTAAAATCTTTTTGAAATTCAAACATATAATTGGTTCTAGTAATGATTAGTTTTTATAACGTCAGTCAACTTGCTATGATAAATCATGCAAAGCTACCTATAGTAATGTGTTATATATGAAGCTCATATCATTGAGCAATTTCTTCTTTTTTATGGCAAATATAAAACGCTCTTTGGTAAAGCTCGTCATATGTGAGGATTTCTATATTTTTTAAATTTTTTCTAAACATTTCAAAAGATGAAAATTTAATTTCATTGATTTTATCATCTTTTATAAACTCGTTTAGATTACCAATTAAGATAAAAGCTTTAGGATTGTATAGATAAAGTTCTTCACCTGTTAAATAATCTTCTGAATCTTTAATTTCCGTTTTTGTTGAAATTTCTTTTATAGCTTTTTGAACCGTTCTCTGAACCTGAGCAATTGCACCTGATAAATGATCAGAGATCTGCCAAGATTCTTCGCGATAAGAATTTTTGATTTCTTTTAATAATGAATGTGAACTTAATTTTAGTTCGCAGAAGCAAAGTGAATTAATTGCGCCTTGAGATTTTAGTAGTGCATCTATTCTTTTGCCTTTTGCTGAAAAATTTGAACCAGATGTTACTTGTTCTAATTTTTTTTCATCCAATTCTGAATTAAAAATATAATCTAAGCCGTAGCCTAATATCCAAGTGTTTTTTTCGAAAAATTTTTGCCAAACGGCTTCATCTCCCTGGCTTTTATTTAATTCATTTTTAATTTGCTCCTTGTACTCATCGAAAAAGCCATCATGGTGTAAAAGTTTATCAAAAATTTCTAATTGATTTTTTCTATAACCGAAATTGATAATATCTTTTGAGGTGACATTATTGCTTAAAGCTTCTTGTAATATTTCTAAATTTTCGGCAATTAGCTTTACTGCTTGTTCTTTATTTAATAGCATTTTTGCAAGTTCAGCATCACTAACATTAAATGTGTTGTCATTTGGAAATTCGACTTCTTTAATGCTTTTTAGAAACTGGTAGAGATGTTCGACTTCCCTACCATGAAATGAAGCTTCTTTTGTAGAATTTTTTAGAGGATTTCTCTGCACATCAAATTGCTGTATCACTAGCTTTTCAATATTTCGATTATCATCTTGAAAAAACAATGCTTTTAGCTGTCTTAAACCACTTAAAGTGTGGCCTAATGTTGTTTCATTTTTAAGTAGAAATTCGTTTCCTTGATGGTCTAAAATTTTATGCGCAAATTTTTTCTTAAAATTAGAAAATGCTGGCTGAAAACTTTTCGAAAAATATGTTTTACCGACTGAGCGCTGTGATGCGTGGAATTCATCTTGATTTATTTCTTCATTCATATTTGCAAATTTTGTGAATTAGCGATGTCATTGTTGGTATTATTCCAAGCATTTAGTTATGAGTCTGTAATACTTTCCAATTTAGTGCCGTTTCCTGTATTTATTATTTTGCTGTTAATTTCTTTTTCTCATTTTTTTTCATCAAGTATGCAGTCTCATATTTCAATTGAAGATAATTTTAAAAAATCGTTGCAACTCCTATTGTGGTTTGCACATTAGATTCATTACGCTCAATACTTAGCTACAGTATAATAGCTTTATGAATTGCAATTATTTTGCTTTTAGTTTTTCAATTTCTTCAACTGTATCATATTCTTTGTTATGGATTTTTCTGCTTGTTAAATCGATTTTTACTGTTTCAATAAAATCTTTGAAATCATTATTCATAGCGAGTTTATTGACAGTTTCTAAATCAAGATTTTTCTTGTGTTTAGCCGGGATGATAATTTCAGATGAGTGCGGGTCATCAACATCCAATTCTATAACTCCAATACCAAATGAGGCTGACAACCTTGATAACTCGTCAAAAAAATCCTCATCTTCAGAGATTCTCGCAGCAACTAAATAAGATTCGTTTGCCCATGAAGAGTTGGAGACACATTGGAAAAAGCTTTCCCGTAAATTCGCAAAACTCAATTCTCGTTTTAATTCAAATGAATATAATACGATTGATCTCACGCCAATTGCATTGCTGAAATCGTTAACTTCCTTTTTCCAGTCTTCCATTCTGAAATAGCAACCTACCATATCCGGATGCACCCATTCGCCGAATTCTTTTTTGTTTGAGACGTGATGTTTTATAGTTTTTGTATAACAATGCATATGGTAATAAGCAAAATAAGTTAGATACTTGTGCAGGTCTTTCTCTAAGTACTCAAATTTTTTCTTTTTTGCTGGCGGTAAATCTTCTGGAATTGTGTTGTCATCTATATCAATGGTGTTTGCCATTAGTTTAAGGTAAAATTTCTTTGGCCTTGAATCTGTTTTAGCAAAAATGGATTTGGGATTGTCTTTTGCATTTACATAGATTTGCGCTCCTAACGTAGCCCAAGGTGTTTTGCCTTGCGAGTTTAAGCTTTTGTCATATCCTTTTTTGACAGCAATATTCCATATTTCGGATGATGTTAATGGCTTATTTTCTTCTTTTAAAACTGATTCTGCTAATTCAAGAAATGTCATTTTAATAGGTTTTTGTAATGGTTTTTATAACGTTTTGGACTATATCGAGTTTGGGATTAAATTAAGTCATTCTTCTGATTTGGTAAATCTTCTTGGTATCAAACAACTTTTCATTAAGACACCAAAAAAAATCCGTTGCGGTAGTTGCCAATTATTTTAGGTCACTAATTCGTTTCAAAATTTCTCTTGTATCAAGATGCTGATTTATTTCAATTACTTTTTCGTAAAAAGGTAAAGCTAGTTTTTTAATACTTTTCTTTTTAAAATCATTTGTTTCATTTTTCCACTTATCATATTTTTGATTACCAAACTTTACAAGCAGTTCAATTATTCGGACCATTTCTTTTTCTAATCTTCGCTCAGTTATCTTGTCAGCTAAGTTGTTAAACTCTGCATTTGTGGTTTTAATATCATGCTTTGATTCATATCTTGTTAGCGTTTCATCAATCTCAATTGTCTCTTCTTGTGGAAAATTAAAATGAATATTTGTAGCAGCCCAAAATCCATAAGTTTCATCAAATAGAATAGTTGCATCATGCCATTCCCCATAAAAATTAGCTGTTTTTTTAATGGTAATACCTTTTAATCCTTTTTCTGTACCATGGACAACAACATCTTTTAGATTTGGAAAATATCCTTTAATATTTTTTTCTGCCCTATACTCTTCAAATGCCTTTACATATTCATTTTTAAACTTATCGAAAAAGGCAATTACATGGTCAATTAATGGAATTAGAAAATTTTGAATAGATACTCTATAATGAATTGTACCGCCGATATTAATTGGTTCAGAGTCAAATAATATATAATCACCATCACTTAAACCGTAAGCTGAGTGAAAGAAAGTATTTCTAATCTGCTCGTAATGCATATTTTCGAAAAAATCTATTATTTTGTCATAATTACAATCACTTAATTTCTCTTTGATAGCTCTTATTTTTTCTCCAGTTCCTAAAAGACGTTCTTGTTTTTTTGTTTCCAAAATAAACGAGATGACCCTCCGAAATTTAGTGCGTTTAAACAAAGACTACCGACTATGTTATAAAAATCACTGTTCTCGAAAAATGTAGAATAGAGAAGCAAGCCAATCCTAATTTTTTCGGAATCTTTATTTTCATTATATAGCTTTTTGTAGAATTCTAATCCGCTGAACCATTCTTTAAGATTTGAGGCTTCATCAGGACTTCCAATATGCTTATAATTTAGAATTGTTAAAAGAAATTGAAACTCATTTTTTGATTTTGCATTACTAAATAATTCTTCAATTTGCTTCAGTGTGTCTTCCATAGTATATTCGTTATAATGATTGTAGCCAATGTTGGACGTGCTTCACGATAATTGCCAAAATACTTATTTGTGAAATGTAGATTTTCTACTATCGAAATTCAACAATATCATGCAACGGCGGTTAGCAGAAGTGCATCACTTAATATTGTTATTAGACATCCATTTTTTAATATCTTCATAAAAATTGAAAGTAACAGTTCTGTAGTCATCATCCCAAATCTTTCTGTCGTCTAGTTTAATTTCTTTCCAGTGATCAAACATTTTTTTAATTATTTCGAAAAGCTCTGAATCGATTTGTTTAAGTCTCATTAGGTCTGCAGTGTAGTCAAAATTATCGTTTGGGTCAGCGATAATTGCCACAATTCGCCCTATATAGGGATCTACTAAACTCAAGTTGATTTCTTGTTCATTGCGGTAAAAACTTTCAAATTGTTGAATTTCTTCATTGGTGATTTTGTAAAGATTATAATCAGCAATAAATAGCTTTCTATCAAAACCCATTTCTAAATATAATGGCAACATCTTAATATGATCCATACTGTTACCGATGTGTTCGATTAATTCCTTTGATAAAATGCTTGATAAAATATAATCACCAATTATAAAGTTTGTTAAACTCGCACCAATATAACAGTCTTTAGATCTTAGATATACATGAAGCAATTCGTGGGTAAATGAATCTTTACATAAATTATCTGAAGTGACATATAGTACAACATTATCATTTTGAGCATAACAGCCATAATTATTTTCAAATGAATTTTCAATTGAAATATTAAATTTATTACTGAGGTCATCCCACAAATTTTGATTTCTGCTGTCTATTAATTGATTCATTGCTTTTTGTTTTTTTTATTTTGGATACCTACATTATATCATCCATCAAAGGCGGCATAGGTTTTTCCAGCTGGATTTGTGTATTAGTAAGATTTTTAAGCGAATATAATAATAATTACCTAATCTTTTTTCGCTGTCAAGCTGGATTTTCAATAATTAATTACAGTGGGCGGTGCTGAATTAAAAGAATATTTAGAAGACTGCTTTCTAATTCACCCACCGAGCACACTGCTTTTCTTCCAGAATGCTCTATATCCACATCATCGCAATTTCTTCCCTTTATCTTTTTGATTAAAAAGCCGGTATGCTTCTGTCTTATTGCATGAGCAAAGGTAACTCCGTGCCCTTTGCCAAAAGCAAGGCCGGGCCTTTCAGGTCTTCCTTGAAAATCTCCATCCCTTCGGGTAGTATTTTCAAGAAGAGCCGTTGCTTTTGGCGGACACTAACCTTTTTATGCTCATGAAACAAAACACAGCATACTGCGGCTCTTTAGACGAATAAAAAAAAATGTCAGAAACGGGAATTGAAATAGTGATTAAAGAAGTGATGAAACAAAACAGCGCCAGCTCTCATTGCCGAATAAATTTCCAAAAAAAATACAATCAAAAAAGATAAAATAAGGGGCGCAGATCAAAGCGGGGCGGGGCAAATAAAATGCGGAAGTAAAAGTATAAAAGTATAAAAATGAATAAATGAATAAATGAATAAATGAATAAATGAATAAATGAGCTATCAAAGTAATAGGATAATTAATTGGATATAAATATTTAAAAATCAGAATCATGAACATTACAGGAAGATTGACAAGAGATGCGCAGGTGCGCACATTGTCGGACAGCAGACAGGTGGTGAATTTTGCGATAGCCATCAACGAGAGTTACAAAAACAAAAAAGGCGACAGGGTGGAGCAGACTACCTTTTTCGACTGCGCCTACTGGATAAGCCCAAGGGTTGCCGAGTGGCTGACCAAAGGCACAGTGGTGGAACTTACAGGCATGGTAAGCGCAAGGGCGTGGTCAGGGAATGACGGGGAACCGCGTGCGGGGCTGACCTTCAATGCATCGAATATCAAACTGCATGGGGGAGGCAGAAAATCCGATGGTAAGCAGACGTTGGAAAGTGGGCAGACTGCGGAACAGCCAGAAAATAAAAAGGTTGCCGTAAAAGAGCCTGAGGACGACCTCCCGTTTTGAGCAGGCAGTGAACCGTTAGAAACAATTTTAAGTTCAACTTTTAAAATCAAACATCATGGCACATAATATCAATTACAACAGCAAGACAGGGAATTATTCCTTTTTCAGCGTGAAGGAAAAAGCGTGGCATGGGCTTGGTCAGATAGTACAGGACTATCCGACAAGCTCGGAAGCTATCAGACATGCAGGTCTTGATTATCAGGTGGCTAAAAGCCCGCTTTACACCAAGGGTTCGGAAATTCTCGTAACAAGTCAAGGTATTGAAGTGGGAAGCACGGAACTGGCAGTCCCTGACTGTTTTGCCACCATACGCACCGACAGCAATGCCGTTTTGGGCGTAGTCGGGAAAGATTACCATATCGTACAGAACCGTGAGGCGTTCGGCTTCTTTGATGCCGTCGTGGGCGGTGGTGACGGCATACTCTACGAGACGGCGGGGGCGCTCGGGCAGGGGGAACGCATTTTTATTACCGCCAAACTCCCTGATTATATCCGTGTAGGCAAAGGGGATGACGTGTGCGAAAAATATATTTTCCTGACCACCTCCCATGACGGGAGCGGAAGCATCACAGCGGCTTTTACGCCCATCCGCATCGTATGCCAAAATACCCTTAATGCTTCACTGCGCTCGATGAGCAACGTGGTGCGCATCCGCCATACCTCAGGGGCAAAACAGCGTTTGGACGATGCCCATAAAGTGATAGGGCTCGCGGACAGGCTCAGCGGTCAGCTCGAAGGAATTTTTAATGAGTGGACAAAAGTAAAGGTGACAGATAACGAGGTTAAAAAGCTGATTCAGCTGGCACTATGTCCCAATGCTGAAACCCTTGCTTTAATCAAAAAAGGGGCTGAAAATGAAGTATCCGTCATATTTAAAAATACCGTCGAGGATGCTTTTGCCTATGCCATGGCGAGCGAATCACAGCAGACGGAAACCACTAAAGGAACGCTTTTCGGGGCATACAATGGCGTGACGGGCTACTATCAGAATGTACGCAGATATAAAGATGATGAAGCTAAACTGCATTCAATTGTTATGGGAGGCACAGCCCAGTCAAAAGCCCAAAAGGCGTTTGATTTATGCACGGCTTTTCAGACGGACGGGGCGCAAATCCTCAACCTGAATTAGGCAGGCGGATAAACAAAGGCTGTTTCCAAAAGCGCAACAGCCTTTTAAAAAGTGTTATTCCTATCGGAATTATAAAATCTATAGTCATTAAAAAAACAGCAATAAACAATTAAAATTTTACAGCAATGGATACTAATTTTTTCAATCAGATAGCGCAGATGGACATTATTGGGGATCTGCACATTACCGTAGCCAAAGCGACAGAGGACAGGCTTGTAGTGCTTGTCATGCTACAGAACGAGGCTTGCGGGGACAGCGCCAAGCACAGCATACCACCGCTGAGCCTGCGCGGAACGGCAGAGGAGCTCGACCAAGGCTTTTTTGAGAATATCACAGCGCCCATGCAAAGCGCCTCGGGGCTGATGGTGGACATGGAAGGCTATATGAAACAGCTTGAAAATACCAAAAAGCAGTCGGCAATGGTAAAAGAAAAAGAAGACAGGCAGAAAAAGGAAGCCGAAGCAAAGGACAAAAAGTTCAATGATGCGATGGCTAAAGCCGACGAGCTTGAAAAGGAAGGGAAATTCCGAGAGGCATGGATGAAAGTGCCAGAAATCCACGAATTCCCATTAAAAGCAGAGCAGTTGCGCAGAAGAAAAGCCGAACTGTCTGCGAAATTCGCGCCCGACCTTTTTGGCAGTGCGCCAGAGAAGACAGCGACCGAACCGCCAAAAGAAGCGCTTTTCCCCGAGCACGGCTACACTGGGGAAGACGAGCAGGCAGAGCAAGAGGAAACAGAAACCCATGAAGCGGAATATTGGGAAGAAGACCCCGACGAGCCCGAATATTAACTAAAACACAGCAGTCATGGTACTATCGACACAATTGCAGAGGGTTTTTATACTCAAAGACAAGGGGCAGGAAATAAGGCTTACTGACCCCGAACCGCGATGGAGCACCGAGGCGGTGCTGAATTTCTATGCACCGACATATCCCATACTGACCACCGCGAAAATATCCTCCCCTGCCATCAGGGACGATGCGGTGGAGTACCGATTTGAAACGGTAATGGGGACAAAAGGATAACCGAAAATCCAAAGCCATGAAGTATGCAAAAGACAATTATTTCGGGAAAAGTCAAACTGCCCGAGGGAAAAAGACAAAAACAGCTTCACGCACAGCTCGCAGGGTTTATGCATTGGATGCAGAGACCCAAAGATGCGGGCGAGGTGCAGAAAAACAAACCAAGGTCAGTGCCTGCGGGGATGCTACCGATGGTTTTCTAAAGGTTTCTTTCCTGCCTGTACTGCAACAAGTCAAAACGGTGCAGGCTAATGAAGAATCTGCAAAAATGCAGGACGATTTTTATTCCTCCCTTGAAAGGCTTGCAGGGCATTACGGCATTATGCCGATGGCAACACGCCATTTAGGGTTTCCGTACAATACGGCAGTCGCTTTTTGGGATTTGCAGGAAAAGCTCAAAAAAAGCGTATCGAACTTTTTTGAACTGCGGGTGTTGCAGGGCGCAGAGCAGACCTATCTGACAAGCGAGGAAAAATGCAATACAGGGACAACCCTCTATTATATTCCGATACAGCCGATCTATCAGATGCTCAAAGACCCAAATCACAAGAAAAATGCACACCTGCTTTTATCGGTGTGTGCTTATCTGTACCATATCGCAGAGATTCCGTACTACAGGGAGCAGGGCAGTTACGTGTATTGGCTCTACGAGATGCACAGGGAATGGACGGAACAGGACGAGGACAGGGAGGAAAACGAAAGATATATCGGAGAGTTTGACAGGGCGGAATTTATTGGAGACAGCATACAGCAGAAGATTTTCAGCTTGATGAACCTAAGTTTTTTTGAAAAAAGGCTGAATGCTTTTAAATGCCGTGATGCTTTTGATAAGGTCTGTTTGGATATAGCCCGAAAAGCTTTTGCCTTATTTGCCGACTATCCCAACGAAAACATTTTTCGAAATGCACCCATGAATTACGCGGATGAAGATGAAGAAACGGAAAGTGAGCGCATAGGCATGGAAAAGTACATATCCTTTATCTGCGATACCAAAGGCTGGCTGTATGAAAGTCTTGAGGAGAGCATCAACAGCGAATTCAACGAGTACGGTACAATGGATGAGCCCACGATTGTAAAATGTTTTGACGCAAATGAACTGACAGGGAACAGCCTTGATTTTGAAAGCCGACTGTTTGCCCTTTTGGACGATATGTGCGCTTTGCTTTATAACTATAAAAAACAACGAAAATGAATAATATAACTGATATTACACAGGACTTTGGAACGCTTTACCACCCCAAATCAGCCCTTGTTTTCTATGAAAGCAATACTTTAGATAAAGAGGTTTATGTCGAGCATTTTGATATGGATAAAAACGGTGCGCCCATCAATGCCCATCCGCTTACAGAACGTGAAGCCGAAGCGCTCGCAAAAGCCCTTATAACAGAAAAAATGAAGCAGACCGCCTTTTTAAAATCGGGCGGGATTCTGCCGACAAACATTCTTCATATCCATCCAAGCAGGGACAAAGGAGCTGTGATATGGCATACCAAACCCCAAAAAAGACCGCTGTATTTTATAGAGGGTCTAGGGATTCCGAGCGGGCAGGCTTTTGTGCCTGCCATGGTCTGGCAGGCAACCAAAAACAGCCTTCGGGTATTTGCGCTTATGGGCAACCGCAGACCCACGGAAAAAACACTACTGTATCATGCACCGTTTTTTAACATTAATGAAGACGGCAGGGTGTGCATGGGGTCGGTAAGCATTGATATAAAAGAATCTTCCTGCGTTGAGCAGTTTACAAAGGCATGGGAGCACTATTTCTTCCGAAGCTATTTCAGCCACCTTATGGGAGAGAACAGCCCAATAAAAGGCAACTGCGTGAGCCTGTGGAAAGACCTTGTCGCATCGGGGAGAGCTTTTCCGACAGCAATTTTGAAAAGAAGCAACAATACACTTAAAAATTTATTGCCATGAAAACCAAGATACATTTTACAGACCCTTACCTGATAAGCCCGACAAATCCCCTTACCGTTAACCTTATCGGGGCGGGCGGTACGGGCTCAAAGTTGCTGACCGCCCTTATGGAAATGAACCACAGCCTCACCGCTCTCGGGCATGCAGGGCTTTCGGTGCGCCTATGGGATGATGATGTTATCACAAATGCCAACCTCGGCAGACAGCGCTTTGCGCCCTCTGAGGCAGGATTGTATAAATCCGTGGCGCTTATCAACCGTGCCAACCGCTTTATGGGCACAAACTGGAAAGCGGAAACAGTTAAATTTCAAAGGGACAGTTTTGGAAAACTGCCTGCAAATGCGAAAGCAACCATTTACATTACCTGTACGGACAGCGTAGAATCCCGTTTTGAAACTGCCGATATTTTAAAAAACAGCAACCAAAGAAACCACAGGGACGACCCGAAATACTGGATGGACTTTGGCAACAGCACCTGCACGGGGCAGGTTATACTCTCCACGGTGGGGGAGATTGCACAGCCCAAATCAGAGAAGTTTGAAACAGTGGCGCGTCTGCCTTTTGTGACAGAGGAATTCGGGGAACTTTTAAACCAGTCGGAAGCATTGGACAACACGCCAAGCTGTTCGCTTGCCGAGGCGCTCGAAAAACAGGATTTGTTTATTAATTCGGCATTGGCGCAGATGGGATGCTCGCTTTTGTGGAACCTCTTTCGGGAGGGCATGACCGCGAACAGGGGATTTTTTCTGAACCTGAAAGATTTCAGGTCTCAGCCCATTGCAGTTGGATAAGCCCTTAATCGGGCGGCAAAAAGACACTCCTTCCTTGCGGTCGGAGCGTCTTTTTGCGTTTAAAGCGGTGGAGCGCCTTTGCCAAAATGCAGTTCCCGCTATTTTACCAAATCCGCTGCGTTTTTTAAAGGGATTCTGTATCCCTTATGCTGTTTTTGGCGGGCTTCTTTTCTGGGTGGCCGAAGAAAAGATTTGGTGTTATGACCCAAGTTTTTTTATAATTTTTGTTGACTTTTGCAGGTTCAATAGTGAGCCTTCAAAAATAATGAATGAAAATCTTTTGTATTTGATTTTAATATCGTAATATTGCGATGTAAATAAATATAGAAATGGGAGTTACAAAAACAGAAATATATAAGGACGAGCAAAACAAGCTAGCGTCGCTTCTTAAGGTTTTAGGGCATCCTGCCAGAATAGCAATCCTGCAATATATTATCAACCAAAAGGCATGTATTTGTAATGATCTGGTTGAGGAATTAGGATTGGCGCAGGCAACTATTTCACAACATTTAAAAGAATTAAAAGCCATTGGGATTATTCAAGGTTCAATTGAAGGAAAATCAGTTTGTTATTGTATTGACGAAAAGGTATGGAAACAATTTCAAGAGGAATTTAATGGCTTTTTCAATCAGGATGTAAACGTAAAGCAATGCTGTTAAGGCATTTTTTTTCTGTTTAATATCGTTATATTGCTATATAACGCTTATAAATTAAGTATCATTTTTATTATTTTAAAAATTTAGTATTATGAAATTATCAGAAATCAAAGAAATCTTACCAACATTAGAGAATGTTGAATTTCAATTAGAAAATGGAACATTTGTTCCAGAACACTTTCACGTTACCGAAGTGGGACAAATCATTAAAAATTTCATTGATTGTGGCGGAGTAATCCGTAAAGAAAAAGCAGTCAATTTTCAATTGTGGAATGCCGATGACTTTGAACACAGGTTGAAACCAGGAAAGCTGTTAAGCATAATTAGACTTTCGGAAGAAAAATTAGGAGTGGAAGATGCTGAGATAGAAGTGGAATATCAAAACGATACAATTGGCAAATATGATTTGGATTTTAACGGAAATACGTTTGTCCTTAAAAATAAAACTACTGCCTGCTTAGCTCAGGATGCTTGCGGTATTCCATCCGAAAAACGAAATAAAAACTTTTCCGAATTAACTGCAAAGCAATCAAATTCCTGCACTCCAAATTCAGGATGCTGCTAAACCCTTAAATAGAATATTTATGTATCCAATATTATCAGAGACAATTCAACAGTTAGAATGGGGGAAAATTAATAACGATGAGCGTAAAAGTACCTTACAGCCGTTGATTGATTTTATTCAGTTAAAAATAAATAAAAAACAACAAATAAATATAAATTTCATTTGTACCCATAATTCACGAAGGAGCCATCTATCACAGGTTTGGGCACAAGTAGCAGCTTCTCATTTCGGTATTGAGAATGTGATTTGCTATTCAGGAGGTACAGAAGAAACAGCACTATTTCCTAAAGTAGCAGAAACATTGACTAATCAGGGCTTTAGTATCTTCAAAATTGCAGACGATAACAATCCTGTATATGCTATAAAATACAGTGAAAATGCTTTGCCAATAATCGGTTTCTCCAAAAAATACGACAGCCCTTTCAATCCAGTCTCCGGATTCGCAGCTATTATGACCTGCTCGCAGGCAGATGGAGGTTGTCCCTTTATAGCAGGAGCAGAAAAAAGAATACCTATTACATTTGAAGATCCTAAAATTTCGGACAATACGCCGGAGCAGTCAAAGGTATATGCTGAAAGAGGTTTGCAGATAGCAGCCGAAATGTTTTATGTCTTTTCAAAAATCAGCCGATAAGTCATGCAAGCAAAATTAAAATTCCTTGACCGTTACCTAACTTTATGGATATTCCTTGCAATGGCATTAGGTATATTTTTAGGTTATTTCTTCCCAAGTATTTCCAGTGTTACGAACAGCTTGTCAGTCGGTACCACCAACATTCCATTGGCAATAGGATTAATACTAATGATGTACCCGCCATTGGCAAAGGTGGATTATTCATTACTACCTAAAGCCTTTAAGGATAAAAAAGTAATCGGAATATCGTTATTGCTGAATTGGGTTATCGGTACAGTATTGATGTTCGGGTTAGCTGTTTTGTTTTTACGGAACGAGCCCGATTATATGACAGGCTTGATACTGATAGGTTTGGCAAGATGTATCGCAATGGTCATTGTGTGGAGTGATCTGGCTAAAGCCAGCCGGGAATATACTGCTATGTTAGTAGCATTAAATAGCATATTTCAAATAATTTCTTACAGCTTTTTAGTCTGGTTATTCATCAATGTATTGCCCTCAAAATTAGGCTTGGCCAATTTCAATGTAAGTGTATCAATGAGAGATGTTACAGAAAGCGTATTAATATACTTAGGGATCCCATTTTTTGCCGGATTTCTAAGCCGTTACTTTCTTGTAAAATCAAAAGGTATAGAATGGTATAACCGAAAATTTGCACCCAAAATATCGCCAATTACATTATATGCTTTACTGTTTACTATCGTATTAATGTTTAGTTTGAAAGGCGATAAAATACTGGAACTGCCAATGGATGTGCTAAAAGTGGCTATCCCGTTAGTTATCTATTTTATACTGATGTTTTTTGTGAGTTTCTTTATCAATAAATCATTAAAAGTTTCTTACGATAAAAATGCGTCAATCGCATTTACAGCCACGGGAAATAATTTTGAACTGGCAATAGCCGTAGCCATAGCGGTATTCGGTATTCATTCGCCACAGGCATTTGTAGGCGTTATTGGTCCATTGGTTGAAGTGCCGGTATTGATACTTTTAGTCAAAGCAAGTTTATGGTTGAATAAGAAATATTATAGTTAATTTTATAGTAATGAATCTCAAAAAAATCATCGAGACAGACCTATCAAAAACGACAATCTTAATTCGATTGATGGTTGGTGCGGTGTTTCTTTCAGAAGGAATTCAGAAGTTTTTATTTGCAGATACACTTGGAGCAGGGCGATTTGAAAAAATTGGTTTGCCTGCTCCTGAATTTTTGGGCTGTTTCGTTGGAGGTTTTGAAATTGTTTGTGGACTTCTTATTCTAATCGGACTTTTCACACGCCTTTCAAGTATCCCACTTATAGTTATTATGCTTGTTGCTATTGCAACAACCAAATCAGAGGTTTTAGCAGAAAAAGGATTTTGGGAAATGATGCACGGAAGCCGTACAGACTGGGCTATGCTTTTGGGGAGTATCTTTCTATTGATAAAAGGTGGAGGTGATTGGTCGGCTGACAAAACTCTGGGAACAAATGGGACATAAAACAAAGCTAAAAGAAATAGCAAAAGTTTTCAGTAAATTAGGTGTCATTGGATTTGGTGGTCCCGCAGCACATATTGCCATGATGCGGGATGAAGTGGTGATCAAACGAAAGTGGATGAACGAACAGCATTTTTTGGATCTGCTGGGTGCTACCAACCTTATTCCAGGACCCAACAGTACCGAAATGGCAATCCACATAGGATACGATAAAGGCGGTTGGAAAGGATTGATAATAGCAGGTTTATGCTTCATTCTACCTGCGGTATTTATCACTGGTGTTTTTGCATATTTGTACAATCTTTACGGACAGCTACCCGAAGTACAACCTTTTATTTATGGTATCAAACCTGCTATAATAGCCATTATTCTGACAGCAATTTATCCATTGGCAAAACAATCTGTCAAGTCCATAAATTTCGGTCTTATTTGTATTGCTGTTTTGTTCGCAGTGGTGCTTGGAGTGAATGAAATTTATTTAATGTTTGGTGCAGGTTTGTTATCATTTGGATTGCACAAGATTCAGAATAGCCAAAATGATACTTTGCAAAGTATTGTTCCGCTTACCTTTCTTCAATTTACACCTGCAACTTTTTGGACAGCGACCAATATCCAACTTTTTTGGACTTTCCTTGAAATTGGTTCTATACTTTATGGTAGCGGATATGTGTTATTTGCCTTTTTAGATACGGAATTGGTAACAACAGGTTTACTCACAAAGCAGCAATTGATGGATGCTATTGCAGTAGGTCAGTTCACGCCTGGTCCCGTTTTTTCATCGGTAACTTTCATCGGCTTTCAAATCAATGGGCTTTCAGGTGCTATTATTTCAACTATAGCTATTTTTCTTCCCTCATTTATTTTTGTAGCACTGCTTAATCCGTTAATGAAAAAGCTACGAAATTCTAAAGGATTGTCTGCCTTCTTAGATGCTGTGAATGTAGCATCGGTGGCCATAATCATAGCAGTGTGCTACGAAATGAGTAAAGAAACAATTACCGATTGGCGCACGATGTTAATTGCAGTTTTGAGCATTGCAATAACTTTTGGATACAAAAGATTAAATAGTGCTGTTGTGGTTTTGGGTGGATCTGTATTGGGCTACCTGTTATTTCAAATTTAAATACATTACTGCTAATGCAGGCCATAACTTTTTACAATGGCCATAACAGTATTTACAATGGCCATAACAGTATTTACAAAAGACAGAAAATTGGGGAACCCAAACACTTCCGTTTTAGCAATTCTTCAGATATGACCATTGCTAACCTAAGATAAAAAAAGTTAACCTTTGTCTTCATTATGAAAGAAGACCGAAATCTAATATCCAGTCTTCCTGATTTTTGCTCTACTGGAGAGATTTAAAATTACATAGCCTAAGATGCCTGCAATTAATGAGGTAATAAGAACAGATAATTTAGCCTCCTCAATGAGTATTTGGTTATCAAATGACAGTATAGATATAAATATAGACATTGTAAAGCCTATTCCGGCAAGCAGTCCCAATCCCAACATATGCAGCATTTTGCTGTTTTCCGGCAGTTGGCCGATTCCTAATTTAGAACAGATAAAAGATGTTGTCACAATCCCAATCGGCTTACCAAAAATCAGTCCTAAAGAAATCCCCAAGCCCAAAGGAGAGGTCAATCCCTCAATCATCTCCCGCTGAATCGTGATATTGGTATTAGCGAATGCAAAAATGGGAATGATCAGAAAATTAACAGGTTTTACAAGGGCGTGTTCCAATGTTTCTAAAGGTGATTCTGCTTCAGTATCATTTGTAGGCAAAGTCATCGCTACCAATACTCCAGCAATAGTGGCGTGAATACCGGAATGATGTACAAAGTACCATATAAATACACCTGGAATGAGATACAGGTAAGGATTTTTTACATTAAATCGGTTCATAGCTAACAAAATAATCATTCCTATTCCTGCCAATCCGAGATAAGCAAATTTTATTCCTTCTGAATAAAATATCGCAATGACTAAAATAGCAATGAGGTCGTCTACGATTGCCAATGCGGCCAGGAATATTTTCAAACTGCTTGGAACCCGTTTATCCAATAGAGAAATAACAGCGAGTGCAAAAGCGATATCGGTGGCCATTGGAATGCCCCATCCGCCACCAGTCTCACTTCCTGAATTAAAACCTAAATATATTAAAGCGGGTAGGACAGCTCCACCAAGAGCTGCAATGATCGGCAGAACAGCTTTTTTTGGTGAGGAAAGTTCACCTTCGACTATTTCTCTTTTTATTTCCAATCCCACCAACAGGAAAAAGATGGCCATCAATCCATCGTTGACCCACATACTGACAGAGTAATCGAGATGAATAGCTTTATTTTCAAAACCAAATTTTGTGTCCAGTAAATTTTGTAATGGAACTGCCAGTGACGTATTTGCAATTATCAATGAAATTATGACGCATAAAAAAAGGAGAAAACCTCCAAAATTGCTTGATTGCACAAAGTCTTTGAAAATCCTAAAATTGATTTTATCCTGCATATTAAGATGAAAAAATTAAATATCGCAATATACCAATAATAACGAACCCAGCCTAATAAATTGAATGTTATAAGTCAATCAAATTAACTGGATTTTTTGTGGATAAATCCATGTATTTGAAAGAATATTTCTTTAAATTCAACATATAGAATCCTTGGATAATAGCAAATAACTAATACCCTTTTAATTTAAAAAAATAGTTTCAATACTTTTTTATACTGTTATTGCTACGGATGGAACAAGATAGTAATCAAAACATGGATCGTAATAGGCATTATTTTTCCATAGTATGTATGTTAATTCCAGTAATTTCCTTTGAATGGCTACAATTGCTTTCATTTTAGTGCCATGCTTTGAAACTATTCTTAGGAAAATATTTCTGAACCGTTCATCCGTCCTTATTGCAGCCAATGCAGGAAAGTGCATTACTTTCCTTAAATTCATGTTACCACGTTTGGATATCCGGGGTTTGGACTTTACAGAAGTTCCAGATGTCTTCTCCCTTACATCTAATCCTGCATAACTGACCAACTGTCTTTTATTCTTTATTAACTCGAATCCATTAGTTTCAGCGATAATTGTTACAGCTGTTAGGCTTCCGATTCCTGGAATAGAAGATACTATTTCCATCTTTTCCCCTAGAGCTTTGTCAGCTTTAATAAGTACTGTAATTTCTTCCCTTGTTTCTTTTTTCCTGCAAATCAATAACAGCTATTCTTTTTTTAGTTGGTTTGACTGAGCTATTACTTGAAGTTGCAGAAGTACGTTCTGCATGCAATTGATTTTTTAACATTGTACGCTCATGTACCAGCTGCTCTCGTTCCCAACAAAGCTCCCTCAAATCATTGAATATTTTTAAAGGAGGTTGACAAACTTCCAACTGCCTTGCTAAACCAAATCTTGCGATGGCTTGTGAAGCGCTTTTGTCAGTTATGGTTTTTATGTCAAGTGTTTTCACATAATTACTGATCTTGTCTGGTAAAACAATACTGACTTGTTTTCTAATACTACATTGGAAAAACCGGTCAATTTGACCACCTAATTCCGGAGTAAATTGACCACGCGTTCCGTAGCAAAGTGACCACCTG
>NZ_JAADZV010000012.1 GCF_010645075.1 Flavobacterium limi | reverse complement strand
GGAGAGGACCAATAGGTAAAATCGTAACGCTTCATCGGCTGGGAAGAACGCTTGTAGATGATCGGACCAGAGTTATTGTTTACAGTTGTATTAACATCTTGTAATAAGCTTGCATTGTTTTCAAATGTTAAAGACCCTCCATTAACCGTTACCTGATTTTTAATGGTTAATGTTCTTCCTGAGTTTACAATTACATTACCGGAATTTACCGTACAGCTACACCCTGCTATATCACTTGTTACTGTATAATTGCCCTCAAAAACAATTTTATCTCCGGCAGTTGGCAAAGTAGTATCACCTGTTTTCGACCATTTTGTGCCATCCCAGATATTGGCTACCTGACTCATATTTAACGTTACAGAAGCATCAGAAGTACAGCTTCCTTCTCTAACAGTAAAATTGTAAGTACCGGCTGGTAATCCAGTAACAGTAAAATTGGTTGTGTTTGCAACAGTGTTGTTGTAAGTTGCCGTTACTGTACCACTTTGATTTATTGTCCAGTTACCTGATGGCAAACCGGTCAAAACTACACTACCTGTGGCAACTGAACAAGTAGGATACGTTGCTGTACCTAAAGTAGGAGCATTAAAAGCAAGTATTCTAATTCTGGTTTCTATAGATTCTTTAGTGCAAGAACCGTTTTGCAATAGAACCCTGTAAGTTCTAAAAGCCCCCGGAAATGCCTGAGGTGTATAAGTTACATTATTGATAACATTTTGCGGATCGGGAATATCAAACCATGTAGCCGCTGAATTATTAATATCATCATTATATTGCCACTTTACCACCAATGATGGATCAACAGAATATGGAACTGTATTTCCTGCTATACTATGCAAAGTTAATGTTGGAAGTGCATCACTTTTACACAGATTTTCTCTTCCTCCGTTTACCTGTCCTCTGTCAATTGCTGTTACCTGAGTCGTATAGGTTGCTGCTGCTGCACCATTACAACCATTGGAATTATTATAATTAACACTAACTGTTTTAGATCCGCCTGTTAACCATTCAATTACAATATCATGATTTGTGCTTGTACCTCTTGCGATAAGTCTGTAGTCTGTATTCAGAACTCCCGAAACTGTCCAAACATAATTGAATTGTCCGGTTTGTGTAGCATAGGTCATATGTACATCTGCACAAGTTTGAGCCTGAATATTGGTTGTAAATGTTGGAGTTGGCCTTGGATTTACTGTAATTGCATAATTAGCAGAAACTGTTCCGTTGCCACAAGAATTAACACCATAAACCGTAAGATTTCCTGAAGTAGCATTTGAAGCAAAAGTTATTGTTGGGGTACTTGTTGTACCATTTGTAAATGTTGCTCCTATTCCGGAATATGACCAGGTATAGGACGTTGCATTGGTAATTGCCGGAACCGCATAACTTACATTTGTCTGTCCCTGACAAACTGTTGATGTACCAGTAATTGTTCCTGCCGCAACTGGAAATGAATTTATTGTAATTGCATAATTAGCAGAAACCGTTCCGTTGCCACAAGAATTAACACCATAAACCGTAAGGTTACCTGATGTTGCTGTTGATGAAAATGTTATTGTTGGAGTATTTGTTGTACCATTTGTAAATGTTGCTCCTGTTCCAGAATATGACCAGGTATAAGAAGTTGCGTTGGTAATTGCAGGAACTGAGTAACCTACACCTGTCTGTCCCTGACAAACTGTTGATGTACCGGTAACCGTTCCTGCTGCAACTGGAAGTGGATTTACTGTAATTGCATAATTAGCAGAAACTGTTCCGTTGCCACAAGAATTAAACCAGGTATAAGAAGTCGCGTTGGTAATTGCAGGAACCGCATAACTTACATTTGTCTGTCCCTGACAAACTGTTGCAATACCGGTAATCGTTCCTGCTGCAACTGGAAGTGGATTTACTGTAATTGCATAATTAGCAGAAACTGTTCCGTTGCCACAAGAATTAACACCATAAACCGTAAGGTTACCTGAAGTCGCTGTTGATGAAAATGTTATTGTTGGAGTTCTTGTTGTACCATTTGTAAATGCTGCACCTGTTCCTGAATATGACCAGGTATAAGAAGTCGCGTTGGTAATTGCAGGAACCGCATAACTTACATTTGTCTGTCCCTGACAAACTGTTGCAGTACCGGTAATCGTTCCTGCTGCAACTGGAAGTGGATTCACTGTAATTGCATAATTAGCAGAAACCGTTCCGTTGCCACAAGAATTTGTTCCTCGTACCGTAAGATTTCCGGAAGTAGCAGTTGGGGAAAAAGCTATAGTTGGCGTATTTGTTGTACCATTTGTAAGTGTGGCACCTGTTCCGGAATATGACCAGGTGTAAGAAGTTGCATCCGTAATAACAGGAACTGAATAACCTACACCTGTCTGTCCCTGACAAACAGTAGCAGTACCTGTAATTGTTCCTGCAGCTGCTGGAAGTGGGTTTACTCTAATCGTTCCTGTAGCATTTGATGTACCACAACTTCCTCCTGTTACTGGAATAGAATAATTAAAAGTTCCTGATGCAGTAGGCGTTCCACTAATAGTTATAATATTATTAGCAAAAGAAGCACTTACACCAGCTGGTAAGCCATTTGCTCCTGAAACTCCATTATTGGATATTCCAGTAAAACCATTTGTAGAGTGAGTAATATTGGTCATTGCTGTATTAGCACATAACGTAGGGCTTGATGAAGCAGGCGAAATCGTATTAATAACTGTTATTAAAACCAAAGTAGAAAATCCATCACACCATTGACCTGATGGCATTTGCGTATTAAGGCTTGTTACCGCTCTAAAATAAGTGTTTTGTGTTAAATTTCCTATAATTGCTCCTGTTAAGGTATTTGAAGTTGAAGCTATGTTTTGTTTGGTGTTGAATGAAATTTCATTCGATGACTCCCATCTAATAACAGGATTAGCATTTCCGGTCAATACTAAATTAGCAGGCTGTGTTCCTGAACAAATGGTTTGTGATGAAGCAAGTGTACCAGAATTTGGAGATGCAGACACTATAATAGTTCTCGTGGCTGAATAATTTGAAACGTTACAATTATCATACGCTCTTATTCTATAATACAATGTCCCGTTTGGCAAGTTATAAACTGGAGCACCACCATTATTATAGGTTACATTATAATTTTGATATCCGGTAACAAAATTAGTAAACCCGCTATCAGTTGCAATATCCAAATAATATCCTATGGCATTTGAAACCTGATTCCAGCTAAGCATTTTATAACCACAATAACCATTATCGACAGGAATATTATTAGCTGTAGGACTACTTGTGCTTATTGCTGTATTTATATTAACATAATAATATGTCGCATTACTTGTTCCGCATGCATTTGATGCAGTGACCATAAGATTACCACTTTGTGATGAAGTTCCTGTAGTAACAGTAACACTTCTCGTGCCTTGCCCAGCAGTAATTATCCAGCCTGTTGGTACAGTCCAGGTATAACTGCTTACACCGCTTATCGGAGCGATTGAGTATACCTGATTAGCTAAGGATGGACATTGAGGGGTAGTACCTGATACTGTTCCAGGCTGTGCTGGTGCAGATGAACTAACATACACATTTCGGGTAGCTGTTACACCGGATTTAGTATAAGTTATTATTGCTGTACCTGCAGATATAGCAGTCACAACGCCTGTAGAAGAATTTACCGTAGCAACTAAAGAGTTACTGCTAGACCATACTCCTCCAGATCCCACTGTAGAGGTAAAAGTTGTCGTCGTCGTACCATATGTACAAATGTATTGATTACCTGATAAAATGCCGGCTTGATTGATTCCCCCATTTGCAATAATGTCAGGAAAAGACGGTATACTGCCACTACCATTACAATTTGCTACAACAGAGCCGCCAATATAAATTCTGTCCGAAGCGCTACAACTACCACCACTATTAATATTTGAACCTGACTGAAGTATAACTGAAGAACCGGAAGCCAATCTTAAATCATAATTCCCTCCTGAAAAATCTAAAGTTGCATTATTTCTTATTATAAGCTGAATCGCACCTAAGCATTCAAGATCTAAATTTTGATTCATGTTCAAACTCATTGCGTTTGTTCCATTACCAATATATAAAATTCCTCCACATGCAGATAAAGGTGCAGTGCCACAAGTAAGGGCAGATGCATTAGTAGTTGCTGTGATTGAGCATTGCGCATTTACGCTTGTGTAAAAAACAGCAAAAAGCAGAATAAGTAAAATTTTCTTCATAAAAAAAATTTTTAAATTCTTATAAAAGAATAGTTTTAGTAACTAGATTTTGTTGATTATTTTCTAACATTACTACCTGATGACAGGAGCATTAAAAATTGAAATTCTTAAAATTTTATGTTTATTTTACCTACGTAAAAACCCGTAGGATGGATTTCAATTTTTTGAATCAATTTTCACTTAGATTATGAAACAAAATTAGCTCGTAAATTCAGGTTTTTTATGGAATTTCTGACCTTTTAGATGAAAGACATTATTAGTCGATGAGCGACATATATTGAAACAAAAAAAGTAAGAATGAGGAGTATTTACCTACAATAAAAATGATCGGATTGGCACTGTTAAGTAGTCTTATTACTACATAAAAAAACACAAAACATCTGACTTTCAATGTTCAATGCTTTTTTATAAAAAAAAGACCTGAAAAAGTTAAATTTCGATAAATCAGGGCATTCAATTTTTATGAAAAAAATGCTTAAGTATTTTTTTAACTTTTACACCTTTTTCATTTAAAAAATACGGTTGTATATTTGAGAAATTATACAATACCACAAAAATATGGAATACACTACCCTCCCTAATACAGATATAAATGTGAGTAAAATCTGCTTGGGTACTATGACCTTTGGTGAACAAAACACAGAATACGAAGGACATGAGCAAATGGATTATGCTTTTGAAAATGGCGTCAACTTTTTTGATACCGCTGAAATGTATTCGGTTCCGGCACGTGAAGAAACTTACGGCAGCACAGAGAAAATTATTGGAAGCTGGTTCAAAAAAACGGGAAATCGTGATCGAGTAGTTCTGGCTTCTAAAATTGCGGGCCCAAATCCAAATTTTGGATACATGCGTGAGAAATTGAATTTCTCTCCTGCAAGTGTTAAATATGCTTTGGAAAACAGTTTAAAAAGACTTCAGACAGATTATATTGATTTGTACCAGTTACATTGGCCAGAACGCAAAACCAATTGTTTTGGACAACGCGGATTTAAAGTTCAGGATGAAGTATGGGAAGATAACTTCAGGGAAGTTTTAGAAACTTTTGATGGTTTGATTAAAGAAGGTAAAATAAAACACCTTGGCGTTTCAAACGAAAATGCCTGGGGAATGATGCGCTTTTTGGAAGAAAGTAAATACCAAAATTTACCAAGAATTAAAACCATTCAAAATCCGTATAATTTATTAAACCGCCTTTTCGAAGTGGGTTCAGCCGAAGTTTCTATGCATGAAAATGTAGGACTACTGGCTTATTCACCGTTAGCTTTTGGAGTTTTATCGGGTAAATTCTTAACCGGAGAGCCTTTGCCAAATGCGAGAATAAATCTTTTTCCGCAATACAAACGTTACAACAGTGAACAAAGCACTCAGGCAACCCGGTTATATCAGCAAATCGCTCATAAACACGGATTTACTTTGACCGAACTGGCATTAGGCTTTGTTCTGCAACAGCCTTTTTTAACAAGTGCCATTATTGGCGCAACAACTATGGAACAACTAAAAGAAAATATAGCCACTATAAATGTAACGCTTTCAAAAGAAATTTTAGCAGAGATTGAAGAAGTTCAGACTATTATTCCGGATCCTGCGCCTTAAATAATTTTTTTTAAAAACATAAAATCCCGATAACCATTAAGTCATCGGGATTTATTTTTTAAAATTTGCTTTAATAATACATAACCAAAATGATTTTCTTTTTTGAATTATCAATGAGTTTTTCAACAACTCCAAAAAATTTTTCATTTACCATTGGACATCCAAGACTGTTGCAGATCGGATAAGGCTGCTCATCAAAAGGAACATCAGCATATTTGTGAAAGACTATATTTCGTTCAAAAGCATTACTGTTTGTTTTGTCTAAACCGTATAATTTATAAGCCTTTCCAAAACTTCCGCTGTAAGACCCCCCTACAGCATATTTACCTAAGGAACTGCAGTTGGAATTTTTTATATTACTAAACTTCAGCTTTCCTTGAACACCAGTTTCTGAACCCGAGCCATGAGCCACTAAACCTTTATCGGTTATTTTATTAGATTTCAAATTGTAAATAAAAAACCGGTTTCTTCCTGATTCTATCTTCATATCTAAAAAGAAGGCAACATCTGAGTTATATTTTGAAGATTCCCCCAAAAATCTCCTTATAACAGCTGCCTCACTTTTTAATTTCTCTTCATAGGAATAAACCGGTTTTGCATTTATAGTTTTCAAATCCTTTTCCTTGTTATTTCTGCATGCAAAACCCGCGCCAAAAATTCCAATTAAAAGCATGATTAAAATATTCTTTTTCATATTTACAGGTTGGCTTTAGAATACTTGCTATTTTTCAACCACATAGCCTTTTACCTTTGCAAAACCCAGTATGGATGAATTTATAGCATTACCTAAATCATCCTGTGTTTTACTTTTCTTAGATTCAGTATCTATATATTCCTGACGCTTTTTAGCCAGTACAGCAATTTCTTTTTGAATGTTTTCTCTTTCCTTTGATTTTTGAGCTACAAAAGTTTTTATTTCTTCTGCGGATTTGTTTTGAAGTTCGGCCGGAAGTTCTTCTTTCCTGATTTTAGAAATAGCAGCTGCGTCATCTTTAACTTTATCTACCAAATCCCAGCTTTCGTTTTTATAAACCGCTTTTGATTTGCTTACGGCTCGTTCTGTATAATTAGCTGCCGAAACTTTTTTTGCATTTTGATCCTGTGTATTTTGGTTCATTTTCTTTTCATATCCTTTTAAACCATAATTAATGTAGGTTTTATTAATCTTTTCATCACATTTAGAAATTTCATCATCATAAGGTGTAGCAATATATCTTACCGACTCATTCGAATCGATATTAAAATATTTCCCTTTTCCGTAATCAGCACCGTCTTTCCAGTGGGTATTTATTCCAGTGGTTTTGTCACCGCAAAAAATGGTGTTTACATAAATATCATTCTTCAAAGCATCGCTGATTGCTTCCTTGTAATTTATACCACCCTGATTAAAATCTTCATTTCCGGCAATGTAAATGAGTTTCATATTACTGCTTTTATTCGCCCATTTTAATTGTTTCGTGGCATCCTGAATTACAGCTCCGCAATATTCATTTCCTCCATTGGTTCTTAAGTCAAATAATTTTTCTGAAATTAAATCCAAATCTGTCGAAAGTGGTGTTACTTGTCGGATGTAATTGGATTGCTGCGATAAACCGTCATTTCCGTACTCATACAAAGCAATTTCAATATCAGGAGTTTTTCCATCGTATTTTAATGTCGTGAGAGTATTGACAATATTCCAAAGCCTTGATTTCGCCTGATCGATTAATCCGTCCATGCTGCTCGAAGTATCTAGTAAAAGAGCCACTTGTATTTTTGCATTTTCTGTTGCTGAAGATTTTTTAATTCTTGTGTCTTTTTTTGGATTTGCGTTTGATGAATTACAGCTTGCAAAGCTGATTGCAATTGCCAAAAGCGCCGTGATAAATAAGTTTGATTTCATGATTATAAGTTTTTATTGGATGATTACAGATCAAACTTAAAAACTTAAAATCCTCATTTTTTGCAGAAATGGTGAAACCATGTTTTGACTTGGTGAAACATCTGTGTCAGATTAATTGGGTCTGGCTGTATTTATATTCAGGGTTTTAAAGTCTCCATTTGGTGTTATCAGAACAAATTCCTTATCAGTTTTTGAATTGGGTTTCTTTTCTCTGTTAATCGCTATTTTGACTTCATATTGTATTTGAATAACAGGTTCTAAAACAACAGGATTAATAACAAAATCAAACTCCTTATTTACGACAGACTGATAATAAAGTGTAACCGATTTGTTAAGATGATTAATATTGGCTGCTTTTTTCAAGTTTAAAGATGAGCTATTGTAAGCTTCATAAGATTTGTACATTTCTATGGGAAAGTTTACGATATAAGCATCGGTAATTCGTTTTTCAGCATTCGTAAATGTCTCTCCAAGTATTCCCTCATGATTCTTAATTTTTTCCTGAATTAAAAGTCTTGCTTTATTAGCCATTTCTTTTTTAATTGTTTCCAAAGTATGAGAGAAATAGTCAACTTTTACCAGATCGTATATTTCATTATTGGATAAAATGGATATAAATTCATTGAGCTCATTGTGATCTGTATATTTTATGTGAATGTTTTTCTTTAATTCGAAACCTGCAGGGACCTCATTATACTTTTTACGATTAAAAATCTTCTTTTCAGCTTCATATTCATAAACTGGCACAAAGGAAATCATGTCTACAAAAGTTTCTACACCCTTTTTAAGTTTAATTTCATTTAGCGACTGTGTAATTCTTTGATCAATAAGATCATTTACGTCTTTAGCAGTTTTACCGGTCTGAGTGACACTGAAAATTGCGGTGTATGTATCAGCCTTAACATTGGCAAGCCCTTTTACATCTATAACAATATCTGCATTTGCAGGAAAGTTTATATTTATTACATCGGCGTTCGGGTAATATTGTTGATTTTGATAATTGACATTTCCCGAAACTTGTCCAATTATAAATGGTGAAAAGAGAGCTGTTAAAAAAGTAAAGAATAGTTTTTTCATGATGATCGTTTTTAAAATGAATGATCAAATGTATTGATCGAAAAAGCGTATTTTTGGCAGAATGGGTCAACAGCACGTTTGACTTGGTGAAAAATATAGGATAGGAATTCGAAATTAGGTTACTTTACAATTCAAAATAAGGTATTGTGAAACAGTATTTGTCAATTAGTATTAGTCTGCTTTTTTTAGCGTTATTGATTCCGCAGCGAATAATAGCGCAGGCAGCTCCTGTAAAGAAAAGTGAAAAAAGCAAACAGGTCAAAATGAGTAAGGTTGCTGAAGATCTGTCGGTTTCATTGGATGAAAATGATGAAGCAAAAATTGCTTTGAATTACGAAAAACTAGCCAACGAGTTTTTAAATAATGGTGATAATGCAAAAGCCGAAGAATACTTTAAAAGAGCTTTAAACAGTTACACCAAACTTAAACTCACAGAAGATAAGAGCCGTGTAACGAGAAGCCTCGCCAAAGTACAGGAAAACCAAAAAAACTATGACTCAGCAATTAAAAATTATGAAGTCGCGGGTTCATTGGCAAAAGATGCTTCTGAAGAAAAAATCAATCTAAATGATGCCAATCGTTTACGTAATAGTGCAAATCCCGCCAGCCAGACTGATTATGTCGATTCGAATATTGAATTGCTTAAAAAGGAAAAGAAAAGCAAGGAAATTACAGAAGCATATGTTCAGAAAGCACAGAATTCATTGAATCTAAAAGATAAAAAGGTTGCCATAGAAAGCTATAAAAAAGCAATTGCTTATGCAAAAGACAAACCCGAAGCTGTTATCAATCTTAAAAATGAAATAGCAAATGTATATGCATCAGACAATCAGTTTGACAAAGCTATTAACATCAACACAAAATTATTAGCTGAAGCCGTATCCAAACAGGATTTTAATACCCAAATAAAACAATTGCAATCGCTGGCTTCTCTTTATTTTAAGAAAGAAGAACCCCAAAAAGCCGTTTTATCATTGAAAGAAGCTTATCATCTGGCATCCCGTAAAGGAAATTCGGCAGAAGCGAAAAGAACCTTATCTGAATTGGTAGAATATTATAAAGCTGAAGGAAATGAAAAAGAAAGTATGGCACTCTATGAAGGATTTATTAAAAATCTCGATCAGTTAATTCAATCGGATACGACCTTAATTAATACCAAAAAATTTCAGATCACTGAAGGCAAAATTCGCCAGCTGGAAAAAGAAAAATCACTTAAAGACGAGTTAATTACCAAGAAAAACACCTTCAATTATTTTTTAATAGGATCTGTTATATTGCTTTTGGTCCTGTTTGTTTTTATTGTAAAATCACTTTATTCCATCAAAACTAAGAACAAAGAAATCGCTTTGCAGTCTTTGCGCCGCGAAATGAATCCACACTTCATTTTTAATAGTTTAAACAGTGTCAATCAGTTTATTTCTGAAAATAAGGAACTCGAAGCCAATAAATACCTGACTTCCTACTCGACCCTGATGCGTGACATGATGGAAAACTCCAATAAGGATTTCATTATACTGGATAAAGAAGTTGAGCAGTTAAAAAAATACTTAGATTTAGAACATTTGCGTTTTCAGGATAAATTTGATTTTAAAATTACAGTGGATAAAAATCTTGATGCTGAAACAGCTTATGTCCCCAACATGATTATTCAGCCGCATCTGGAAAATGCGATTTGGCATGGCTTGCGCTACCTAGATAAAAAAGGATTTTTACATCTCAAATTTCAATTGAATGACGGAAACGTAAAAGTAAGTATTGAAGATAACGGAATTGGTTTGACCAGAAGCCGGGAACTCAAAACAAGCAATCAGAAAGTACATGAATCACGAGGCCTGAATAATACAAAAGAACGAATCGGTCTGTTGAATGAATTGTATAAAAAGAACATTTCTTTTGAAATCAAAGAAAAAGAATCACCTGAATCCGGAACCATAGTTGAAATCATTTTTCCATTAATCGATACGATATGATGACTTTTCAAAAAATAAAAAGTGTAATTGTAGAAGATGAACTGGCAGCTCGGGAAGTACTCAAAAATTACCTGAGCAAATATTGTCCTCAGGTGGAAGTGGTTGGGGAAGCACAAAACATAAAAGAAGCCGTTCCGCTGTTACATGAAATTCAGCCACAATTGGTTTTTCTGGATGTCGAAATGCCTTTTGGGAATGCGTTTGATGTTTTGGAGGCCTGTAAAGACCTGCAATTCGAAACCATATTTGTAACAGCCTTTTCTGAATATTCTTTAAAAGCCTTAAATCAAAGTGCTGCTTATTATTTGCTAAAGCCCATTTCTATTGAAGAATTGATTGTGGCAGTAAACAAGGTGCATCATCAAATCATGAATCATGAAATCTTTAACCGGAATAAAATTATTGTCGAGAATTTCCATGAGTCAAAACCTGAAAAACAACAGGTTATCCTGCCAACACTTGAAGGATTTGAAGTCGTAAAAATGGAAGAAATCGTACGCCTTCGCGGTAACGGCAACTTCACCGATTTGTATTTGAATAATGGCAATAAAAAAATGGTCTGCCGGTTTTTAAAACACTTTTCAGAAATTTTGCCATTGCCTTTTATACGTGTTCACAAATCACATATTATCAATATGAATTGTGTGAAATCTTACAATAAAGGAGGAATCATAACGCTCAATGATGGATCTGAAATTGAAGTTTCACCAACTTACAAGGAAGATTTTTTGAAGAATTTTAAATAGTGTTTTTTCAAAGTCATTAAAAACAAACGTTTAACCCCAGTATTGTCTTTCTGAGGAACGAAGAATCTCCATAAGAAGCTCTACAAAGATTGTCCTTACTTTGTGGATTTTGATTGCGGAGATTCTTCGCTCCTCAGAATGCAATATTAATTTTAGATTTTAGCGTTAGCTTTAAGCGAGTAAACTTTACAAATCAAACTCATCACTCACCGACAAAGAATCAACCGGAACAGCTGTCGAATCCGGCACTTTAATTTTGATTAAAGAACGTGCATTACCGGAAATATAAACCGGTAATTGTCCAAGGGTATCTTCCGGAACTAAAAGACCTCTGCGAAACATTAGGTTTTTTAAGAACTTTTGATTTTGCAATGCATAATCTTTAAGGTTTCCTTCATCATTAAACTGATACATGAATTTTCGGGGCTTCGGAATAATGGTTGCCAGATACAAACATTCATCTACGCTTAAACCAGAAGGGCTTTTCTGGAAATAAAACTGACTAGCCTCTCCAATTCCATACACATTCGGTCCCCATTCGATAATATTGAAATAAACTTCCAGCATTCTTTCCTTGCTTACAATTCGATTATTTTCAAGAATATAAACCAGTAAAATTTCTTCCAGCTTTCGCGAAAGCGTTTTTTCACGAGTCAAAAAGACATTTTTAATCAACTGCATGCTGATGGTACTGGCACCACGTGAGAATTTTTTAGTCCTAATATTCTTTAAAATCGATTGTTTGAAAGCTTCATTGATAAATCCGCGATGAGAAAAGAAAGACGGATCTTCAGTAGTTAATACACATTTTTGCAAATATGGCGAAATCTGATCCAAAGGTGTATAATTCGGATTTGCGCTTCCAACCAAGACCGGACGCTGTAAAACGTTTTGGATAATCGCACGATATACAAACTCTCCGTTTAACTTTGTAAGGTTTGCTTCGCCGTATTTGGTAATTCTCAGGTTTTCTTTATTCAGTTTACTATCAAAAACTAAAGTATTCGGTTTGTTTTTATTGAATTTAAAATCCAGTTTATAATCAAAATTTCCGGTCGCTTCCATTCCCTGAAAATGGGTAAACAACCCATCAGGCAATGAAACGATAAAATCCTGTGCCTTCATTTTCGGAATATCCACTTTCAAAGTATAAACCGTATCTGATTCGGTATTATAAGAAACATACGGTTTTACTTTTATTTTGTTCAGCTGCATCGTCGAGGTGCTGTCAATCGAAATAAAATCAGATCCTAATAAAAAGCGGTAATCAAATCGTGCATTTTTTATGACAACATCTTTATTGGCAATTTTTGGATGATTAATTTTTAAATTGGCAATAGAAGTATAACCGTCAATATGCAATTCGCTTCCGTCTTTATCGATATTGGCAACATTCAATCGAATCGAATCAAAACTTGCTTTTAGGTTATAACGTTCATCTAAATAAGGAACTCTGATGGCTCCGGTATCCAGATTAAAAAACCGAATATCAGCCTTTTTATTTCTTGGGTCAGCAAAACCTTTAATATTCCAGCGCTGGTCAAAATTCTTGCTTTGAACATGGAGGTTTGTTGTAAGCTGTTTATTGTCTAGAACCAATTTATTGATCGCAATAGTCGCTTTTTTACCATTATCATCAATTTTGAAATCAAGATTTTCCAGTTTCATGTCAGTCGGAACAAGATTCAGTAATTTTGTAATAATGCGATAAGCAACATCGGCATATTTACGTTTTTCATCTGATGCTTCTTCAGTATCATTCTTTTTCAAAAAGGCATCAAAATTTCGGATTTTCCCTTTTTTAACCAGTTGGATGTAACCGTCATTGATTTTTAAAGTTCCCAGCTGTACATCACCAATCAGCAGATTACTCAGACTGATTGTAGTTTCTACTTTTTTAATATTGAAAAGAGTATCGGCATTTTTTGGGACTAAGATAATATCGGTAAATTTAACTCCCGACAAACCATCAAAAGAAGCTTCTTTTATCGAAAAATCACTATTGTAATCAACCGCCATTTTGTGGGTTACTTTCGCAATAACCTGTTTTAAAAGTGAGTTACGAAAAGAGTAAAGTGCAATACAAAGCAGTATTAATACTACAGCAAGTATTTTTAAGGCTTTGAAAATTTTTTGCTTTGAAAATTTCATAAATAAATCTTATAAAAATTAACCAAACAGGAAACCCGCCACATCTTCAATTTTGGCTACAAGTTCAATTTTGATTCCTGTGTTTTTTAAGGCAATTTTATTGTATTTCGATACAAAGATCGTATTGAAACCTAATTTTTCAGCTTCCTGAATTCTTTGATCCACACGATTCACGGGGCGAATTTCACCGGAAAGACCTACTTCACCGGCAAAACAAAAACCTTTTGTTACCGGAATATCTTCATTAGAGGATAAAATTGCTGCCACAACAGCTAAATCAATTGCCGGATCATCAACAGAAATTCCACCGGTCACGTTTAGGAAAACATCTTTTGCGCCTAAACGAAATCCGGCTCTTTTTTCAAGAACAGCCAAAATCATATTCAGCCTTTTGGCGTTGTAACCCGTTGTACTTCGTTGCGGAGTTCCGTAAACAGCTGTACTAACGAGAGATTGTATTTCAATCATCAAAGGTCGCATGCCTTCCATAGTTGTAGCAATCGCAGTTCCGGACATTTCTTCGTCTTTATGTGAAATCAATATTTCGGATGGATTGCTTACTTCCCGTAAACCGCTTCCTAACATTTCGTAAATCCCAAGTTCGGCAGTTGAGCCAAAACGATTCTTTAGCGAGCGTAAAATTCGGTACACATGATTTCTGTCGCCTTCAAATTGCAAAACGGTATCCACCATATGTTCCAGGATTTTTGGACCGGCGATATTTCCGTCTTTGGTTATATGACCAATCAAAATAACCGGAATACTGGTTTCTTTTGCAAATTTGATTAATTCGGCAGTAGTTTCCCTGATTTGAGAAATACTTCCCGCAGTCGATTCAATATAATCAGTATGAAGTGTCTGGATCGAATCAATAATTACAATTTCAGGCTGAATTGCCTCAATTTGTTTGAATATATTTTGTGTTTTGGTTTCCGTCAGGATATAACAATTCTCGCTGCTTGGCGTGATTCTTTCGGCACGCATTTTTATTTGTTTCTGACTTTCTTCACCGGAAACATACAAGGTTTTATACGGTAATTTTAATGAAATCTGCAGCAAAAGTGTGCTTTTTCCAATTCCGGGTTCTCCTCCTAAAAGAGTTAAAGATCCGGGAACAATTCCTCCACCGAGAACGCGATTCAATTCGCCATCAGTTGTGTCCATTCGAACTTCCTGAGCCGAATCGATTTCTGTAATTTTCAATGGCCTTGGTGCTTTGCCTGATGGGGTTGGTTCACTTTTCCAGGCTACTTTTTCCTGCTTCTGAATAATTTCTTCGGCAATGGTATTCCATTCTTTGCAGGCATTGCACTGCCCTTGCCATTTGGCATATTGCGTTCCGCAATTTTGACAAAAGAAGGAAGTTTTAACTTTAGACATTATTTTGAATTTTTGGCAAGCGTATTCATTTCATCAATTTTCTCGTACATCATATCTCTGGTCAGCTCACCAATTGGCTGCATTTGTGAAGCATTTTGATATCTTTTTGATGCTCTTTTAGGATCACCCCTCTTTTCATACATCAGGCCTAATTCATATTCTCCCAACATTGCCAACGGATAATCAACATTTGCAATTTCAGCCATTTTTTCTAACTCTTCGTAGGCATTTCTTTTCAAAATAAGATTTTCAACAACTTTAAAATCATTTATCCTAACAGGAATATCAACTCCTAAAACTTCTGACATCGTATTGTATTTATTTTCTAAATAATTAGCATAGCCAGATTGGAGTACAGCAATCTTATCTTTAAACTCAACCGAATTAATGGGTTTGTAAACCTCAAAAATATGATACAAAGCATTTGGAATAGAATATAAAACTTCTGAATAATGAGTCGAATTTTTAAACACATCATATTTAAGATTTACCAAAGGATTGTTAGCAATTTTAATATTGCCGGCTAACTTTTCTATTGGTTCTTTTATTTTAGTTATATCACCATCTGCAGCAGACAAATAATAAAAAAAAGGTTCTTTTACCTTCGCAAATTTCTCAGGGATCCGTATTTCCATTTTTGGTGCAAGTTCCGGACTTAAACAAATATATCCATTAAAAAGAGGGATTTCTTTATATAAAAAGAAGTTTATAAAACTAGCAGTTATATCATGTCCTGCAATAATTTTGAAAGGAGCTGTACGATATTGCTTTTCAATATAAGGAACTAATTCAGCTCCTATAAATTCAAAAAATTCTGCGCCTTTTTCAAAAGGTAAGCCCTGATTTTGATCAATAGTAGAATCATCATAGCGTTCTCCATCGTGATTTTGATGAATTCCGATAATTATCATTTCAGGTAAATCATCCCAGTAAATACCGTAAGTTAATGCTCCTGAAAAAGGATCAAATAAATAATCTCCATCCAACAAGTACAGAACAGGGTATTTCTTGGACGGACTGGTTTCATAAGAGGCCGGAAGACCAATAGTTATTCTTCTGTCTGCGCCGAGTTTTTCAGATTTAACGGTATCAAATTTCTTTTGTGAAAAAACTGAAGCAGAGATTAATAAAGCAAAAAACAAACAAACTTTTTTCATGATTGGGGAAAATTAAAAAGTATTAGAATAAGCCGGCAATATAATACTTTATTTGCTTTTTTGTTAAAGAGCGCTTTTAAAAAGAAAAGAAATTCAGGACAAAAGAATCTGCTTTGTGCAAAATAAATTTGACAAATAAAAAGAAGTAAAAATAATGAGTGATTAAGTTAGCGAATTATCATTTTCATTAGGAAAAACAATCCATGGTTTGAAGGTTTTTGCTTCTTCAAATTCGAGGGTTGCATAGGATATGATAATGATTATATCGTCTTTTTGAACTTTTCTGGCTGCAGGACCATTCAGTGTAATTTCTCCTGAATTTCTTTCGCCTTTAATCGCGTAAGTTTCAAAACGCTCACCGTTATTAATGTTTACAATAGATACTTTTTCACCTTCAATAATATTTGAGGCATCCAGTAAAGTTTCATCGATAGTGATACTGCCAATATAATTTAAATCGGCTCCGGTTACTTTAACACGATGAATTTTTGATTTTATAACTTGAATTTGCATGTTGCAAAGGTAAATTAATTTAATGAAATGGTATCAATGAGCCTTATAGAATTAACAAATACCGCTATAAATGCACGGTATTTTCTATCATTAATCTTATGCTCTATAGGTAATAATGTCGATTCGTCAGCAATTACGAAATATTCGAGATTAAATCTTTTATTGTCCTTAAAGGAATTTTCTACAAATTCTATAGTTTCCTGTGGACCTTTAGTACTGAATACTTCTTTTGCTTCGGTTAAGGTTTTATAAATGATGGCTGCTTCTTTTCGCTCTTCGGGAGTTAAACGTTCATTTCTTGAACTCATTGCCAGTTGGTTTTCTTCTCTAAAAATAGGACAACCTACAATATGGACCGGTAAGTTATTTTTTTCGACCAGCTTTTTTACAATCTGAAGCTGCTGAAAATCTTTCTCTCCAAAATAGGCATTTGTTGGCGAAACAATTTCAAACAAACGTTTGACGATAGTTCCGACACCATTAAAATGTCCGGGTCTGAATTTTCCTTCCATCTGATTTTCTAACCCGTCAAAATCAAAAGGCTGTGAAATAGTCTGTCCTTCATAAATATCATCAACAGAAGGCGCATACAATATCATTTTATCACTTATAGCCCTCATCTTTCTCACATCTTCTTCAAGTGTACGTGGATATTTTTCGAGATCTTCAGGGTTATTAAACTGAGTAGGATTTACAAAAATACTCACAACAGTATCATCATTTTCTTTAAGCGAGCGTTGCATTAAAGCCAGATGCCCTTGGTGTAAAGCGCCCATTGTTGGTACAAATCCTATAGTCGAATTTGCTGTTTTGATAGTTTTTAAATAGGCTATCAGGGCTACTTTGCCGTAGAAAATATGCATGGCGGTATTATTAAAATTTAGTGCAAACATAATATATTAGTTATAAACTGCATAAAATTTTGTAATTTTGCAACGTTTTTATTACCAAAAATTAAGTAAAATACTATTATGAAAGAGAAGAGGATATTATATGTATCATCTGAAGTCGTGCCTTATTTGGCTGAAAATGAGGTTTCATTAATGTCTTATGACGTGCCTAAAATGATAAATGATCAGGGCGGTCAGATAAGAATTTTCATGCCAAGATATGGAAACATTAACGAAAGAAGACATCAATTGCACGAAGTAATCAGACTTTCAGGGATGAATTTGGTAGTGAACGACTTAGATATGCCCTTGATTATCAAAGTAGCATCAATTCCAAAAGAAAGAATTCAGGTCTATTTTATTGACAATGATGAATACTTCAAACGTAAAGCTACTTTTGCTGATGAAGAAGGCGTATTATACCCCGACAATGACGAAAGAGCCATCTTTTTTGCAAAAGGTGTTGTTGAAACTGTAAAAAAACTGAATTGGGTTCCGGATATTATTCACGTTCATGGATGGCTTGCTGCTATGCTGCCAATTTACATGAAACATTATTATAAAAACGAGGCTTTATTTTCTGAAACTAAAATTGTAACCTCTGTTTACGGACAATCTTTTGATGAAAATCTGGATTTAGAAATGATTAATAAAGTAAAATTTGACGGTGTTCCACATGAATCTGTTGCAGATTTAGAAACCCCAAATTATGAAAATATTCTAAAAGCCAGCATTTTACATTCAGATGCTGTAATTATAGCATCTGAAAATGTATCTCCAAGTTTAACAAAATTTATAGAATCTTCAGGAAAACCTTTTTTACCTTTCGCCACGAAAGATGCATTCGCAGAAGCGTATACAAATTTCTATAAAACTATGGGGCTTTAAATTCTAACATTATTATTAAACATGTATAATACTTCTTTTCTTAAGAAAATTCTTTTAATAGCAACAGTTGCTGTATTTTATTCCTGTGATAAAGAATTCAATGCCATTGGCGATGATTTAATCGGGGATAATCATTTTGACTTAGACACAATTAGTTATAAAGTAAATACATATAATCAAAAAGTGACTCCTGTTGCTGCTAACAATTTACCCATAAATGCATTAGGTATATATAACAACCCTTTTTTTGGAGAAACAGTTGCGAACTTTAATACTCAGGTTGCTCTTGATAGCTATCCCCCTACATTTGGTGAAGGAGTAGTTATTGACAGTGTAACACTAAATATACCTTATTTTATAGATCCAACTAAGACTGTTGTTAAGACAGACGGCAGTTCAACCTACGAATTAGACTCAATTTATGGACCGGAAACCGGAAAAATTAAGTTAAGCGTTTACGAATCAGGTATTTTCCTAAACAATTATAATGCAAATAACTACGATATAAGTAAATTTTATAATACAGACAGAAATGAAAATTTTCAGACGCAGGCACAGGCATTGGGCTCAAGATTAAATGACTCAGGAAATTCTGTCGAAAACGACGGATTCTTTTTTAATTCTAAAGAAATAGTGGAAAAAACTCCTGCAGCAGGAACTACACCTGAATCCACAAAGAGAATCAAACCGGAAATGCGCCTGCATTTAAACAAAGACTTTTTTAAAACCAAAATATTTGGTGCACCCGCGGGAAAATTAGCTTCAGCAGAGGTATTTAAAAATTACTTTAAGGGATTATATTTCAAAGTAGAAAAATCAAATGCAAGTCCTAGCACCAGAATGGCCATGATGGATTTTAGGGGAGGAAAAATAAATATTTTTTATAAATCCGTAAAACCGTCAACGGCAGTTCCTCCTGTAGTAGAAATGGAGTCAAAAACTTTCGTTATCAATTTAGGAAATCCAACAAACACAACTAGCGTAAACACGGTAAGTCTTTTAGAAGAAGCAACCGCTTACACAAACAGTACAGCAGAAGACGATATACCAGACGAAAAACTATATTTAAAAGGAGGACAGGGATCAATGGCAGTAATTGAACTTTTTGACAAAACCGACGTGGGAAGATATGATGACGAAGGAATTTGGAGAACCGATCCTAACAGCGTATCTGATGAATTAGACGAAATTAGACATGTTAATAAAGATCAATTGCTGATAAACGAAGCTAATTTAGTATTTACAGTTGATTCTCAAACAATGGCTAATGCACCGCAACCAGGAAGAATCTATTTATATGATTTAGAAAATAATACTGTACTTGTCGATTATACTGCAGATCGTACAACGGCTATTAATGGTGATTCTAAAAAAAACAGAACTGTTTTTAATGGCATGATCAATATAGACCAAACAACAAAAATAGCTACTTACAAAATAAGAATCACAAATCATATTCGAAATATGATTAAAAATCCTGATGTAACTAATGTAAAATTAGGCCTGGTTGTAACTGAAAACATAGGTATTATAAATTCAAGCAGATTAGATCAAACGAGAATCAATTATAAAAGTTTTCTATCTGCTGTCCCGACTGCATCAGTAATGCATCCTTTAGGCACAGTGCTGTTTGGTGGCAACATACCTCAAGGTGATGTAAATTATTCTAAAAGGGTTAAACTTAAAATTTACTACACAAAACTAAAACCAAATTAAAAAATTAACATATGTGTGGAATTGTTGGATATATAGGTCACAGAGAGGCTTATCCTATAGTCATCAAAGGATTAAAGCGCCTCGAATACAGAGGATATGATAGTGCCGGCGTAATGTTATACGACCAGGAAAATATTAAACTTTGCAAAACAAAAGGAAAAGTTTCTGATCTTGAGGAAAAGGCAAAAGCAGATTTCACAACAAACGGAGTTATCGGAATTGGTCACACACGCTGGGCAACACACGGAATTCCGAATGATGTAAACTCTCATCCGCATCTTTCAAATTCTGGTGAATTGGTCATTATTCACAATGGAATTATTGAAAACTACGCTCCCCTTAAAGAAGAATTAATCAAAAGAGGTTATACTTTTAAATCAGATACAGATACTGAAGTTTTAGTAAATCTGATTGAAGAAGTTCAAAAAAAGGAAAACATAAAGCTTGGAAAAGCAGTTCAAATTGCTTTAAATCAGGTAATAGGCGCATACGCAATTGCTGTGTTTGATAAAAAAAACCCGGACGAAATTGTTGCTGCAAGATTAGGAAGCCCACTAGCGATAGGTGTTGGAGAAGATGAATTTTTTATTGCTTCTGATGCTTCACCTTTTATTGAATACACATCAAATGCTATTTATCTGGAAGATGGTGAAATGGCAAATATCAGACTACATAAGCCTCTTAAAGTTAGAAAAATAAAAGATGATTCATTAGTCGACCCTTACATTCAGGAACTACAGATGAATTTGGAGCAAATCGAAAAAGGAGGGTATGATCATTTCATGCTAAAAGAGATTTATGAGCAGCCAAATGTTATTAAAGACACCTACAGAGGAAGACTTCATGCAAATGAAGGAATTGTTCAGATGGCCGGCGTTGAAGATAATATTGAAAAATTCTTAAACGCTCAGCGAATTCTAATTGTGGCATGTGGAACATCATGGCATGCAGGTTTGGTTGCAGAGTATATTTTTGAGGAATTTACCCGCATACCTGTTGAAGTAGAATACGCTTCAGAATTTAGATACAGAAACCCAATTATCAATAAAAACGATGTTGTTATCGCTATTTCTCAATCTGGAGAAACTGCCGATACAATGGCTGCTATTAAATTAGCGAAAGAAAACGGTGCTTTTGTATTTGGCGTTTGCAATGTTGTGGGATCATCAATTTCAAGAGAAAGTCATGCAGGTGCTTACACACATGCAGGGCCTGAAATTGGAGTGGCTTCAACCAAAGCTTTCACAACACAAATTACAGTTTTAACAATGATTGCGTTAAGATTAGGAAAAGCTAAAGGAACCTTATCAAATACAGACTTTCATACTTTTTTACAAGAACTGGAAATAATTCCAGAAAAAGTCGCAGAAGCTTTGGAAACAAATGAAAGAGCCAAAGAAATTGCAGCTGCTTTTAAAGATGCTCCAAACTGTTTGTATTTAGGACGCGGATATAATTTCCCTGTTGCTCTTGAAGGCGCATTGAAACTAAAAGAGATATCTTACATTCACGCAGAAGGATATCCTGCAGCAGAAATGAAACATGGACCAATTGCTTTAATCGACGAACAAATGCCGGTTATTGTTATCGCTCCTAAACAAGGACATTATGATAAAATTGTAAGTAACATTCAGGAAATCAAATCCAGAAGCGGTAAAATTATAGCTGTAGTTACAAAAGGCGATACCCAAGTTCGTGAATTAGCAGATTATGTTATAGAAATTCCGGAAACATCGGATGCGTTGTCTCCATTAATTACTACAATCCCTTTACAGCTTTTATCTTATCACATTGCTGTTATGAGAGGCTGTAATGTTGACCAGCCACGTAATCTTGCCAAGTCGGTTACAGTAGAATAATAATTATGGTAAAAGCATAAATTAAAGCGGGATTTATATCTCGCTTTTTTTATTGATAAATATTTTTACTATTTGTGGAATTTTTAAGATAAATGCAGTTTTTTTCTTAAAATTATTATGTATGCATACTATTTTATTTCAATCTTACATATTTCTTGATTTAAATTTAATAAATACACCTGTGAAATAGTGAAAATAATATGTAAAAATATGATAAATATTAATTTTATTTAACGTTTTTTTATTAATATCAAAATTATTCGTATTTTGGCTATATAAACCAACCAAAAAACTAAAGATGAGAGCGTATTTACTAATTATGTTGTTTATCAGCGGATTATCTTTTTCGCAAAATACAATTACTGGTTCTGTTACAGACAGCAACAAACAATCTATTCCAGGAGCTAACATTGTTGTCGTTGGAAGTTCTAACGCAGCTTCAACCGACTTTGATGGTACTTTTAAATTAAATACAACCTCCAAGCCGCCTTTTACAATTAAAGTCTCAGCCGTAGGATTTGAAACTAAAACAATCAACATCACATCGGAAAACGAAAAAGTAAGCGTAACTTTAAATGAGGAAGAAACTAAACTTGACGAAATTGTAGTTTCAGCTTCCAGAACACCTGAAAGAGTTATTGAATCACCTGTTACTATTGAAAGAATGGGAATTCAGGAAATTAAAAATACAACTGCGGCAACATTCTATGACGGTCTTGAAAATTTAAAAGAAGTTAATTTTAACACGAGTAGTATTTCCTTTAAATCTGTAAATACAAGAGGTTTTGCTACTGTTGCCAACACTCGCTTTATGCAACTAGTAGACGGAATGGATAATTCTTCTCCAGCCCTAAACTTTGTTTTAGGGAACTTAATAGGCGTTTCCGATATTGATGTTGCAAATGTGGAACTTTTACCCGGTGCATCTTCAGCTCTTTACGGAGCAAATGCTTTTAACGGCATTATGTTCATGAACAGCAAAAGCCCTTTCACTAATGAAGGGATTAGTGTTTATTACAAATACGGACAAACAAGTCAGGACGCTGCAGGAACAAATGACTACAATGACTTTGGAATCAGAGCGGCAAAAGCATTCACAAAACACTTCGCAATGAAGGCAAACTTCTCCTACATAGAAGCTTCAGAATGGATTGCTGCAGACACCAGAAGCATGACTGGGGGTTCAATAGGTCATGCAATGAATCAAAATTACGATGGATTGAACATCTATGGTGATGAGGTTACTACTTCTATTCCGAATGTTGGACAGGTGAGCAGAACAGGTTACCGTGAGCAAGACTTAACAGACAACAAAGTTCAGAGTATGAAAGCGGACTTTAGTGCACATATTAAGCCTTGGGCAAATGATACAGAATTCATACTTCAATATAAGATTGGTACAGGAAGTACTATTTATCAGGGAGCAAACAGATACGCATTAAAAGATTTCTTAATGCAACAAGGTAAATTTGAAGTAAAAGGAAAAAACTTTTTTGCCAGAGTTTATTTCACCAGTGAAGACGCAGGAGATTCTTACGACATGAGATTTGCCGGCTGGAATATAAACAGAATGGCAAAATCAGATAAAAACTGGTTTACAGATTACGGAACCGCTTTTCAATTATCTTCTGCAGCACTTGGACTTAATGCAAATGATGCTGCTGTTTATGCACGAAATTTTGCAGATTACAATGTTTCTCCTGGTTTACCACTGGTCCCAAATACTGATCCGGCGAATCCAAGCGCTCCAAGACTGGCAAGATTCGAACCTGGGTCTGCAGAATTTATCAATGCGCTTACAACAGTAACTAATAATCCTGACCTTACTCAAGGTGCTAAATTTATTGATCATTCAAAATTATATCATTCAGATGTGAATTATAATTTCAAAGACATAATCAAATTTGCTGAAATTCAGGTCGGCGGCTCCTGGAGAAAATATGTTATGGATTCTGAAGGAACTATTTTTACAGATTATGACGGTCCAATTGAATATAAAGAATATGGCGCTTATGCACAATTGCAAAAAAAATGGCTAGATGACAGATTAAAGTTTACGGGATCCATACGTTATGATAAAAGTCAAAACTTTGATGGTAATCTTTCCCCTAGAATATCATTTGTATATTCAGCAGGAGAGTCTAAAAGTCATAATTTTAGAATTTCTTACCAGACAGGTTTCCGTAACCCTACTACACAAGATCAATACATTGGTTTAGATTTAGGACCATTTGCATTAATAGGTTCTGCTGCGGAGAACTTAGATCGTTTTCAGGAAACAGTAAATGTAAGTGCTTCGGGACAAGCGGTAGCAGGGCAACCTGCAACTCTTCCAATGTCCGGTCGTAAAGCTTATGAAAACGCTTACACTTTAGCTTCTGTTCAGGCATTTGCTGTTTCAGGAAATGTAACAGACCTTAAAGTAGCCAACGTTCAATTAGTTAAACCGGAACAGGTACAAGCATTTGAGGCAGGATATCGCACCGTTATTCAAAACGATTTGTCTGTCGATATTAATGGATATTATAATATCTATAATGATTTCATGAATACTTCAAGAGTAATCTCACCTTATTACGGAACAGCAGGAACTGGCACTGACCCTTCGGTCCTGTTAAGTTATCAGGCATTAGCATTTGGAGACAGAAGAGTATATCAGGTTTATACCAATACTACAGCACAAATTACATCTTTGGGTTTTGGAGTTGGTTTATCTAAAAAAGTCTATAAGGATTTTGAATTAGGAGCTAATTATAATTATGCTCAGTTTGATTTTGACCAATCAGAAGATCCAAGTTTTGTAGCAGGATTTAACACTCCAAAACACAGAATCAAAGCATCTTTTGGCAATGCAAAATTGACTAAAAATTTAGGATTTAATGTAAATGTAAGATGGAATACTGAATATTTATGGCAGTCGTCTTTTGGAGACGGAATGATTCCGGAAAATACAGTTCTGGATGCTCAGATTAATTATGGTATTCCGAAATTAAAATCTGTTATTAAAGTTGGAGCAACCAATCTTTTCGGAAAAGATTACCTTCAGGTAGTGGGTGCAGGTATGATTGGCCAGATGGTATTTGCTTCATGGACAATTAACCCTTAATTTGAAATTATCCGATCAACTACTTGTCTTTTCCTTGTTGTTTTAAAAACGACATAAGAGCTAATAATATTAAAAGTTAATAACATGAAAAAAAATATAAAATGGCTATTGTTGGTTTCTTTAACCATAATTGCGTGTAATAATGATGATAACAATAACACTCCTGAAGAAGTTCCTGTAACTCCGGGTTCTGCAGTGTTTACAAAATATGTAGCACTTGGAGATTCCTTTGCAGCAGGATACAGTGATAATGCTCTTTTTAAGAGAGGCCAGGAAGGTTCATATGTAAATGTTTTGGCACAGCAATTTGTTGCTGCCGGAGGTGGAACTTTTACAATACCTTATACAAATGATAACAAAGGAGGACTCTTATTAGCGGGTAATGTAATTGCAGGAACGCGTTTATACTTTAATGGTACAGCTCCCGTTCAGCTACCAGGAACTCCAACAACTGAAGTTACGGCACATCTCACAGGGGCGTTTAATAATATGGGAATTCCAGGAGCCAAAAGCTTTCATTTGGTTGCCGCAAATTACGGCAATGTTGCGGGTGTAGCTTCGGGAGCCGCAAATCCTTACTTCGCAAGATTTGCCAGTTCATCTTCAACAACAGTTTTGGCAGACGCAATAGCTCAGGCACCAACATTTTTTTCTCTTTTTATTGGAGGTAATGATGTTTTGAGTTATGCAACTTCGGGAGGAATTGGGAAAGATCAGACTGGTAATATGAATCCTGCAACTTACGGAAGTAATGACATTACAGATCCAACGGTATTTAAAACAGTTTATTCTGGTTTAGTTGCCGGTTTAACCGCAAATGGAGCAAAAGGCGTTGTTGCAAATTTGCCTTATATTACAAGTCTGCCATATTTTACAACCGTACCTTATAATCCGGCACCGCTTACAGAAACCTTGGCTGGACAGCTAAACGCAGGTTATGCTGCTTATAATGCAGGTTTAAAACAAATGGTTATAAATCAATTAATCTCTCAAGACGAGGCTACCCGCAGAACAATTACATTTAAAGCAGGTAATAATTCTGTAGTTGTAGTTGATAGTTACCTTACAAATCTTGCAGCATACGGGCTTCCATCTTATAGACAAGCAACTAAAGATGATTTGGTTGTTCTTTCTGCAAGAACATTTATAGGAACGACTGTTGGGGGAGATGCAACAAAAGTAAATGGCCTCTCTGTACCATTGGCAGATAATTGGGTATTAACAAAGGATGAAGTAGCAGAAGTTAAGAAAGCTACCGATGCTTACAATATTGCTATTAAAGCAATAGCTGATGAAAAAGGTTTAGCCTTTGTAGATACAGGATCTGTCTTGAAACAATTATCTAGTGGAGGTATTAAATTTGGAAACTTTACAATAACCTCTAATTATGTTACAGGTGGAGCTTTTTCTTTAGACGGAATTCACCCTAGTGCAAGAGGATATGCTTTAATTGCGAATATATTTGTAGATGCAATCAATACGAAATTCGGGGCAACATTGCGGCATGTTGATTTGTCAACATATCCAATTCAATATCCCGGCACATTACAATAAAGCCCATTTTTTTAATAGAAAAAGCCACTCGTTTTTATAACGCAGTGGTTTTTTTAGTAATCCTCAATTTTATATTATGAGATATTTCGGTGCCACGTTTTAATAGTATAACAAAAAACAAAGTATTTTTTATAAAAAAAATATTGATTTTATATTTTAAAAAATTATCTTTGCGCTCTGAAAAAAGAGGTATTTTCGATAAACCTAAATAGCTATTTAATAAACACATAAGTAATGTCAAAAGTAATAGGAAAAGTTGCTCAAATCATTGGACCAGTAGTTGACGTAGTTTTCAACGGTAAGGATGTTGAACTTCCAAAAATTTATGATTCGTTAGAAGTCACTAAAAAAGATGGAACGTTATTAGTTCTAGAAGTACAATCTCACATTGGTGAAAACACTGTTCGTACAATCTCTATGGATTCTACAGACGGTTTGTCAAGAGGATATGAAGTAGTTGGAACGGGAAATCCAATCCAAATGCCAATCGGTCCGGATGTATACGGAAGATTATTTAATGTTGTTGGAGATGCCATCGATGGTTTAGGTGAATTGCCTAAAACTGGAGAAAACGGTCTGCCAATTCACAGACAGGCTCCTAAATTTGAAGATTTATCAACTTCATCTGAAGTTTTATTTACTGGTATCAAAGTAATCGATTTGATCGAACCTTACGCAAAAGGAGGTAAAATTGGATTGTTTGGTGGTGCAGGTGTTGGTAAAACAGTATTGATTCAGGAGTTGATTAACAATATTGCAAAAGGTCACGGAGGTCTTTCAGTATTCGCAGGAGTAGGTGAAAGAACACGTGAAGGAAATGACTTGCTTCGTGAGATGTTAGAGTCAGGAATTATTAAGTATGGTGATGATTTCATGCACTCTATGGAAAATGGAGGATGGGATTTATCCAAGGTAGATATGCCAGGAATGAGAGAGTCTAAAGCTACTTTCGTTTTCGGACAAATGAATGAGCCACCTGGAGCTCGTGCACGTGTGGCACTTTCAGGATTATCTATCGCTGAGTATTTCCGTGATGGAGCTGGATCAGACCAGGGTAAAGATGTATTATTCTTCGTTGATAACATCTTCCGTTTTACACAGGCAGGTTCTGAAGTATCTGCACTTTTAGGACGTATGCCATCTGCTGTAGGTTACCAACCAACATTGGCAACTGAGATGGGTGCGATGCAAGAGCGTATTACATCTACAAACAAAGGATCTATTACATCTGTACAGGCGGTTTACGTTCCTGCGGATGACTTAACTGACCCGGCGCCGGCTACAACTTTCGCGCACTTAGATGCAACAACTGTATTGTCTCGTAAAATTGCTGAGTTAGGTATCTATCCTGCGGTTGACCCATTAGATTCTACTTCTAGAATCTTGACTCCACACATCTTAGGAGACGAGCACTACAACTGTGCACAAAGAGTAAAAGAAATTCTTCAAAAATACAAACAATTACAAGATATCATCGCGATTTTAGGTATGGAAGAGTTATCTGAAGAAGATAAGCTTTCTGTATCAAGAGCACGTCGTGTTCAGCGTTTCTTATCTCAGCCGTTCCACGTAGCAGAGCAATTTACAGGTATCCCGGGAGTTTTAGTAGATATCAAAGATACTATCAAAGGCTTCAACATGATTATCGATGGTGAATTAGATCACCTTCCGGAAGCTGCTTTCAACCTGAAAGGATCTATTCAGGATGCAATCGAAGCTGGAGAAAAAATGTTGGCAGAAGCGTAATTGGTTGTTAGTTGTTAGTTGTCAGTTGTTAAAAACAACGATCAACCATCAACGATCAACTATTAACTAAAAAATTATGATTTTAGAAATAGTATCACCAGAAGCAAAATTATTTTCAGGAGAAGTAACATCCGTTACATTACCTGGAGTTGACGGAAGCTTTCAAATATTGAATCATCACGCTCCTATTGTTTCTATTCTAGAAAAAGGAACTATTAAAATTGTAGCGCCAAGCTTCAGTTTTTCTAAAGAAGTTGCGGGTAAATTCACGAAAGTAAATGACCAGACTTATACTTTAAATATTCTGTCAGGTACTATCGAAATGAAAGACAACAAAATAATTGTTTTAGCAGACTAAGACAATTTCAAATAAATCTTAAAAAGCCAAGCATTAATGCTTGGCTTTTTTATTTTTTGGCAAATGAAAGAAAAACCAGAATTATTGAGCTTCATGATGCAACCGAGAAAGGAAATTTATATAGATCGAAAAAGGAAAGCTTAACTAAATTTAATTTTCAATTTCATAACTTTGCTTTTATGAAATTACCTGAAAATCTTATTCAAAAGCTTGAAACCCGAAAGCAAAACAACGCATTAAGACAATTACCCAGTTTTAACAACCGTGTTGATTTCTCTTCAAACGATTATATCGGATTTTCAAGGTCTGAAACTATTTTCAAACAGGCGCACCATTATTTGATTGAAAATGATATAGTTCAGAATGGAGCTACAGGTTCAAGACTCCTTTCCGGCAATCATTATTTATATCAAATAACAGAGACACTTATAAAAGAATTTCATGAGGCAGAATCCGCTTTAATTTTTAATTCAGGTTATGATGCCAATGCTGGTTTTTTTAGTGCTGTACCGCAGCGAAATGATGTTATTTTATATGATGAATTAAGTCATGCTTCAATTCGGGATGGGATTTCTATGTCGAATGCTAAATCTTTTAAATTTAATCATAACGATTTTGAAGATTTAGAAAGGTTAATCTTAAAATTCCCTAACACCAATATCTATATAGTTACTGAAACCGTTTTTTCAATGGACGGAGACAGCCCAAATCTGGAAGAATTAGTCTTACTTTCAGAAAAACATAATTGCTATTTAGTTGTTGATGAAGCTCATACTCTTGGCGTATTTGGCGAAAAAGGCGAAGGATTAATTCAATACTTAAACTTGCATGATAGAATTTTTGCACGAATAATGACTTTCGGAAAAGGTCTTGGATGTCACGGCGCAGTGGTTTTAGGAAGTACTGAACTTAATGAATACCTCGTGAACTTTGCCAGAAGTTTTATTTATACTACGGGATTGTCTCCGCATTCTGTCGCTACAATTTTAGTAGCTTATCAGCATTTAGCAATTGAAAAAGAAAACATTGATAAGCTTCGTGTAAAGATTATATTCTTCAATCAGCGGAAAAATTTACTGGGTTTAAAACCGATGTTTGTCCGAAGTAAATCGGCTATTCAATCAGCAATTATTCCAGGTAACGAAAATGTAAAACACATAGCCCAACAATTACAGGACAAAGGTTTTGATGTAAAACCAATACTTTCTCCAACTGTTCCGGAAGGTCAGGAACGTTTGCGTTTTTGCATTCACAGCTATAATACAGAAGAAGAAATCAATCAGATTTTGGAATTTCTTAGAGATTTGATTTTCCAAGTTTGATTATTTCAAAGAGATACAAAAATATAGTCACCAAGAATAACTAAAGAATTTTCCGAACATTTGTGCATTTTCTTTATGCATGCAGAATTATATTTTTTCTTCTCGCAGCACCTGAATTATCTCACTTTTCAAAAAAAATTTATTTTTTGTAACGTTTTGAATCTTTGGTTACTTACAAGTCGTAATCAAATAAATCAGGAAATTATGAAAACGCAATCCTCTTTCTCAAAACAAAATATTTACAAGTGTATCTTATTTGCATTAGCAGGATTTTTATTCGCTTTGCTATGCAAGATCCTACTAAAACTTATTAGTATCACTTTTATAGTTATCATGGTATGTTTAGTTTTAGGAACAATTGCTTCCTGGCAGCGAAACAAATTGAGCAAATAACCAAAGAGTTTCAATCATCAAATCAATTAATCAAACCTTTATCAATCAAATCATGAAAAATTTTATCAAATTAACAGCAGTAATATTATTGTTCTTTAGCGCAGCAGTTCAGGCCCAAAAAGAATCTCCAAAATTAGAAAACTCCTTATTATGGGAAGTTTCAGGAAACGGATTATCAAAGCCTTCTTATCTATATGGAACCATTCATATGATTTGCGGATCAGATTATTTTCTTTCGGACAAAACAAAGAAAGCATTTGAGACCTCAGAAAAATTAGTCCTCGAAATCAACATGTCTGATCCAAAAGAAATGACTGATATGCAGCAAATAGCAATGGGAAAAGAGCCTCTAAGTAAAACACTGAGCCCGGAGAATTTATCCAAATTAGATAATATCCTAAAAAACAACGGAATGACCATTCAACAGTTAGATAACTTTAAATTATTCACCATTATGAGCCTGATTTCTATGAAATCTTTCGGATGCAATGATTTGAAATTTTATGAAATGAATTTTATTGAAATCGCAAATCAACGAAAACTTCCAATTATTGGACTGGAAACAGTAAATTCACAAATGGAAGCATTCGCAAAAAGTTACACAGATACTGAAATGATTGATGCATTAAAAGAATCCAGTAAAGAAGAAACCGCTAAACTTGTATCTCAATACAAAGAGGAAAATATTGCTGCGATATATGATGCATTTAGCGAAAATAAGTCTATGAGTAAAAAAACAAAAGAAATTATCCTGGACAACAGAAATGAAAACTGGATTGACCAACTACCGAATTTAATGAAAAACGAAAGTTTATTTATCGCAGTAGGTTCAGCACATTTAGCAGGACAATCAGGAGTAATCAATTTGTTAAGAAAAGCCGGTTATACCGTAAAAGCAATAATGAAATAGCATTATTTTGAAAGAAAAGGAGAAAGAGTTTTTAAACCGGATAGAAAAGCACAAGGGAATTCTGTACAAAGCTTCAAAGATGTACATGGACAACCCTGATGATCAGCAGGATCTTTTTCAGGAAATTGTCTGTCAGCTTTGGAAATCGTATGATACGTTTAGAAATGAAAGTCAGTTTTCGACCTGGATGTATCGGGTAGCCGTGAATACAGCAATCGTTTTTCTTAGAAAAGAGAAACGAAAAGCAGATAAATACGAAATTGCTTCAGAAGACATAAAAGATGATGAGGGAGATGGACATATAAAAGAAAATCAGCTGGATCATTTTTATAAAGCAGTTCAAAAACTCGAAAAAATAGATAAAGCAATTATTTTCTATCAATTGGAAGGCTTCTCCCACAGAGAAATTGGAGAAAATCTGGGAATCTCTGAAGGAAATGCCAGAGTAAAATTAAACAGAGCAAAAGAAAAATTAAAAGAAATTATAAAAAATCAAGGTTATGGACTTTAACGACATACAAAACGCGTGGAATAACGAAAAGGCACAGAATGTCGTTCTTCCTGGCAATTTAGAAAAAATAAATGCAGCAAATACACCTTTGGATAAGATCAGAAAAAATTTGAAGAATGAGCTTATTATGCAATCAGTTACTGTGCTATTAATAGGATTTACACCATATGTTTATCATTTCGCAGAAAAATGGATCCTACCCTTTTACCTCATGTTCAGCATATTTGTTGCTGTATGCGTATACTACCTGGTGAAATTGTATGTTTTTTACAAAAGACTTAACAAGATTACTTTAAAAACAAAAGACAGCCTGTATGAAACGTATTTTGACATAAGGCTTAATATGGAATTGTACAAAACATTCGGATTTGCTCTAACGCCTTTTATCGTTTTATTTTTAGTTGGTTTTTTATATCATGATTTTTCAAAAACATCTGGTTTTCAAATAACTGATTTTAGTAGTACCCAGCTGATTAGTGTTTTTATTTCAGTTATATTTTCGATCTTATTCATGGGATTGTCTTTAGAATGGTGGGTGCAGTATTTTTACGGAAAACATGCCAAAGAAATAAAGAAAGTTATTGACGAATTAAAAGAAGAATAAATTACAGGCCCATCAATTACGATGGGTTTTCTTTTTATTGGTATTTTTGTTACACAATAAATATTACAATGAAAATATTCATAACAGGAATTTCAACAGATGTAGGCAAAACAATCGCTTCTTCAATTGTAGTTGAAGCTTTAGAAGCCGATTACTGGAAACCCGTTCAGGCCGGTGATCTTGACAATTCAGATACTCATAAAGTAAAATCCCGAATTTCAAATTCCAAATCTCAATTTTATTCAAATGCTTATGAATTAAACACCCCTGCAAGCCCTCATCTGGCAGCAGAAATAGATGGAATTACGATTGATTTAAAAGGAATTCAGGAGCCAAATACCTACAACCATTTAGTGATTGAAGGAGCCGGTGGTATTTTTGTTCCGCTAAACGAAAAAGATACGATTGCTGATTTGATTCAGCCCGACTACAAAGTAATTATAGTTTCAAGACATTATCTCGGAAGTATTAATCATACTTTATTGACCATTGAAGCAATTCAAAATAGAGGTTTTCAGGTTTCAGGAATTATCTTTAGCGGAAGCGAAAACAAATCGACCGAAAGTCTGATTCTTAATAAAACCGGAATAAAATGCATCGGGAGAATTGATGAAGAACCCTATTTTGATCAAAATGTAATTAAGGAATACGCCGATCTGTTTCGGGAAAATCTATTGGCAATGTAAAATGTGATTTGTAAAAAGTAAAATGACGACATCTTGCATTCGACATCGATTAAATTAACTTGTGAAATGTAATTTGCAAAAAGTAAAAGTATCCATCTCACATCTAACAAAAAACATTTCACAAACATGACTTTACAGGAAAAAGACAGCCAATATCTCTGGCATCCTTATACACAACACAAGACTTCAAAAACCCCAATAGCTATTTCAAGAGGCGAAGGTGCTTTGCTTTGGGACGAAAACAATAAAGAATACATTGACGCAATCGCCTCGTGGTGGGTAAATCCATTTGGACACAGCAACAAATTTATTGCCGATGCGATTTATAAACAACTCACAACTTTAGAACACGTTTTGTTTGGTGGTTTTACACATGAACCCGCCATAAAAGTTGCTGAAAAGTTAATAGAAATTTTGCCTGAGAACCAACAAAAAATTTTTTTTTCAGACAATGGTTCAACCGCCGTTGAAGTTGCCATTAAAGTAGCATTACAGTATTTCTTCAATAAAGGCGAAAAACGAACAACTATAATCGCTTTTGAAAATGCTTTTCACGGTGATACTTTTGCGGCGATGGCAGCAAGCGGAATCTCTTTCTACACTCAGGCTTTTCAGGGAATGTTTATAGACGTTGTCCGGATTCCGGTTCCGGTAAAAGGCGAGGAACAAGTTAGTTTTGATTCTTTGAAAAAGGTAATTCAAAATCATAATTGTGCCGGATTTATTTTTGAACCTCTCGTTCAGGGAGCAGCCGGAATGGTTATGTACGAATCTGAGTCACTGGCAAAACTAATTGCAATCTGCAAAGAAAATAACGTTTTGACCATTGCCGATGAAGTCATGACAGGTTTCGGAAAAACCGGAAAAACTTTTGCAATGAATTATGTTTCTGAAGTTCCGGATATGATGTGTCTCTCAAAAGCTTTAACCGGCGGAACAATCCCAATGGCGATTACGACTTTTACGCAGGACATTTTTGATGCATTTTATGATGACGACATCAATAAAGCCTTATTTCATGGACATACTTTTACCGCAAATCCAACGGGTTGTGCAGCAGCTTTGGCGAGCATTGATTTGCTTCAAACCGACGAAATGCAGGCTAATATTCGAAGAATCAATAAAAGCCATTTACAATTTCAAAAGAAAATCGAAAGCCATCCAAAAGTAATTACAGCCAGAACATTGGGAGTCATTTTTGCAGTTGAAATTAAATCCAATACTGAAGAAAGCTATTACGGTTCCATGCGCACCAAATTGTACAATTTCTTTATTGAAAATGGTATTGTTTTACGTCCGGTTGGGAATATTGTCTATATTTTACCTCCATACATTATGACAGACGAACAGCTTCAAAAAGTGTATAAAACCATTGAAGAAGCCATTGAAATGGTTTAATTTTTTACTATATAAGCTATATAAGTTTATTTAAATACTAAACCTTGCGAACTTTGCTAAAACTTTGCGAACTTTGCGGTTAAATAAAAAAAGTTGAATAATAAAATCTCCATAACAGCATTTTCCTCTATTTCTCCATTAGGAAATAATCCCGAAGAAGTCTGGAAAAAATACCTTAACGATCAGCATTGTTTTTCACAGCAATTTTTAGATCAACAGGAAACTTCAGTAGCAGCACTTGAAGCTGATTCCAAACAAATTATTGATGAAGTGCGTGAGTCAGATTCTAAATATAAGTTTTTAGATGATTCTGTTTTGTTTGCCATAGCAGCTTCGCGAAAAGCCATTGAGCAGGCAGGCTGGAATAAAAATGATGTATTTGGAATTAATATAGGTTCTTCTCGCGGTGCAACTGATTTATTCGAAAAACATTACAAAGAATATATTGATACCGGAAAAGCCCAGACACTCGCTTCTCCTACGACTACCCTGGGAAATATCTCTTCCTGGATAGCCCATGATTTACAAAGTACTGGTCCTGAAATTTCACATTCTATTACCTGTTCTACGGCGCTTCATGCTATTTTAAATGGCGTTGCATGGCTAAAGTCCGGAATGGCTGATAAGTTTTTAGTCGGCGGAAGTGAAGCTCCTCTAACCGATTTTACGATTGCCCAGATGCGTGCTTTGAAAATCTATTCGCGTATTGATCAGACGAAAGACTCGTGGCCCAATCTGGCTTTTGATTTTGAGAAAACACAAAATACGATGATTTTAGGTGAAGCAGCGGGGATTTGCTGCCTGGAAGCAGGTGATACACCCAATGCGATAGCCTATATAACCGGGGTTGGATACGCAACTGAAATTCTGGAACATAATATTTCGATATCTGCAGAAGCAGACTGTTTTCAAAAATCGATGAAAATGGCTTTAAAAGAAGAAAATTTAGAAGATATCGATGTTATAGTTATGCATGCACCCGGAACCATAAAAGGCGATTTAACCGAACTGCGTGCGATCGAAAAAGTCTTCGGAGTAAATGTACCATTGCTGACTACCAACAAATGGAAAATCGGCCACACTTTTGGAGCTTCAGGAATATTGAGTTTAGAATTGGCTCTTTTGATGATCCAGTACGATAAGTTTATCGATGTTCCTTTTGCAAAAGCTCAAAATCAAACCAAAACCATAAAAAAGGTGTTAATCAATGCCGTCGGTTTTGGAGGTAATGCTGTAAGTATTTTAATTGAAAAAGCATAATTTATAAAACATATCAATAAAAAAGGCTCAAAGTTTTTAAACTCTGAGCCTTTTTCAATTTTATAATTTCAGCTTAGTTGATGCTGTTCAGCATGTCAGCGATTTCATCTAATCTTGGCGTTAAGATAATTTCAATTCGACGGTTTTTAGCTTTTCCTTCAGGAGTTGCATTGCTTGCCAAAGGAGAAAATTCACTACGACCCGCAGCTGTTAATTTTTGCTTGTTGATTTTAGCATTTTCACTTAAAATTGCTACGATTGCAGTTGCTCTTTTAGTCGATAAATCCCAGTTATTGGCGATTGGTCCTGAACCTGCGTACGGATCATCATCAGTATGTCCCTCAATTAGAACAGAAAGATCAGGATTGTCTCCCAATACTTTTCCTAATTCTACAACAGCTTTTCTACCCTCAGAACCCACTGCCCAGCTCCCAGAATTGAAAAGTAATTTGTTTTCCATAGAAACATATACTTTTCCGTTTTTCTGCTCTACTGTCAAACCTTTTCCTTCAAAACCGTTCAGGGCTTTAGATAAAGTTTCTTTTAACTTTCTCATTGCCTCTTCTTTTGCGGCAATCATGGCTTCCAGTTCATTCAGACGACTTGCTGTTTTATCTAAACGGGCTTGTTCTTCAGCTAATTTTTTTGATTTTGCTTCTAATTCAGCCAGCAAATCACGGTTTTTATTCATATTTTTCTCAAGAGCGTCATTGCTATTTTTCTCAAGGGCGTTATAAGAATCCTGAAGTACTTTATACTTTTTTTGTTCAGCAGCAAGATCCGCTTTTTGTTTGGCAAGATCATCTTTTGTGCTCGCTAAATCTTTAGTCAATTTATCACGCTCTAATTCTAACTGGTTTTTTGCAGTTTTTAAACCTGCATTTTCATCAGCAATAGAACGGTTTTCTTTTTTAAGATCTGAATATTTTGTTTCCAGGTCATTGTAGATTTTTTTGGAAACACAAGACGTTGAAAGTGCCAGAACAAGCAGTCCAAGTGAGGCTTTTTTAATCATTTTTATGGTATTTTATAATTAGGTTATTATTCTTTTTTAAAATTCTTGTTACCGTGAAGCCCTAGCCCTGATTGTAACGAAAATCCTTTGTGTTTTTTCTTTAAAAACACAAAGATTGCAGTGGAAAGCAGGAAACAGCTCCTAACTTTTAGCCTTAAAGCCTTCGACTACGCTCAGGATGACAATTATTTTGACTTAGAGCCGGACTTTGTTTAACAATAACAGTACCAAAATTACTCAATCTCGACTAAAACCGGACAATGATCTGAATGTATAGCATCTGGAAGAATAACGGCACGTTTTAGACGGTGCTCCAAAGGCTGGCTTACCAGATTGTAATCGATACGCCATCCTTTATTATTTCCTCTGGCTCCTGCACGATAGCTCCACCAAGTATAATGATGCGGATCTTTATTGAAATGACGAAAACTGTCGATAAAACCGGTTTTCATAAATGCGTCAAGCCATGCGCGTTCCTGAGGTAAAAATCCGGAAACAGTTTTGTTGCGAACCGGGTCATGAATATCGATTGCTTCGTGACAGATATTATAATCTCCACAAATAATAATGTTCGGGATGGTTAATCGCAACTCATTTATATAGTTTTGAAAATCATCCATATACATGAATTTATGGTCTAATCTTTCGATATTTGTTCCAGATGGAAGATACAGACTCATTACAGAAACATCATCAAAATCGGCGCGAAGGTTACGGCCTTCAAAATCCATATGATGGATTCCGGTTCCGTAAACAACCTGATTCGGTTCAATTTTAGATAAAATGGCTACACCGCTATAACCTTTTTTGGTGGCCGGATAATAATATTGATACGGATATCCTGCAGCGGTAATTTCCTCTGTGGGAATTTGTTCCTGTGTAGCCTTAATTTCCTGAAGACAAATTACATCAGGATTCGCCTGCTGAAGCCAGCTAATAAAGCCTTTTGAAATAGCAGCGCGTATTCCGTTTACGTTATAAGAAATAATTTTCATTGGATTTTTTTAGAATTTCAAAAGTAATAAAAATGCGGAAAGTTTACATAACAAACGCTAAAAGTAGAGTTTTTTGTTATCTTTGTTCGCTGTTCTAATAAATTAAAAAAGTACATGGGTTTAGTTACCGCGAAAGAAGTTGCAAAGGCAATAAATGTTGATAAGTACGGAGTTTTTGGTACTTTTTCAGGCTGGATTCTCATGAAGGTTCTTAAAATATCCACCCTCAATAAAATTTACGATCACAATAAACATTTAGAAGATGTTGCTTTTTTAAACGGTATTTTGGATGAGATGGAAATCAAATTCGAAATTCCTGAAGAAGATTTAAAACGTCTGCCTAAAGATGGTGCCTATATTACCATTTCAAATCATCCCCTTGGAGGAATTGATGGCATTTTATTATTGAAATTAATGCTTGAAAGAGAGCCTAATTTCAAGATTATCGCCAACTTTTTATTGCACAGAATTATCCCGATGAAAAAATACATTATGCCGGTGAATCCTTTTGAAAATCATAAGGATGCGAAATCGAGCGTAATAGGTATTAAAGAAACTTTACGTCATTTAAGTGATGGAAAACCTCTGGGGATTTTTCCTGCCGGAGAAGTTTCGACTTATAAAGATGGTAAATTAGTTGTTGATAAACCTTGGGAAGAAGGTGCAATAAAACTGATCCGAAAAGCAAAAGTTCCGGTTGTACCGATTTATTTTCATGCTAAAAACAGTAAATTATTCTATTGGCTTTCTAAAATCGATGATACTTTGCGTACAGCGAAATTACCTTCTGAACTTCTTACACAAAAAGACCGTGTAATCAAGGTTCGTATCGGCAAACCAATTTCGGTAAACGAACAAAATGAAATCGAATCTTTTGAAGAATACTCAGAGTTTTTAAGAAAGAAAACTTATATGCTTGCCAATCCTTTTGAAAAGGAACACAAATTACTGGATCCCTCTAGTTTAAAGATTTCGAAAGCGCCTAAAAAAATTGTTACTGCTGCCAATGAAGCAAAAATGATTGATGAAGTTCAGGCTTTAAGAAACAGTGACTGCCGTTTACTGCAAAGTAAAAACTATGAAGTATTTTTTGCAAGGGCAAAATCAATTCCGAATATTTTACATGAAATTGGGCGTTTGCGTGAAATTACTTTTCGTGAAGTTGGCGAAGGAACAAATGAATCAATAGATTTGGACCAGTTTGACCAGTACTACCATCACATGTTTTTATGGGATGAGGATACCAAAAAAATTGCCGGTGCTTACCGTATGGGATTAGGTTCTGAAATTTATCCAAAATACGGAATCGAAGGCTTTTATCTGAATGACCTTTTCAGATTTGAACCTGAATTGCACGATATGATGCATAAATCGATTGAAATGGGTCGTGCATTCATCGTTAAGGAATATCAGCAAAAACCAATGCCTTTATTCTTATTATGGAAAGGAATTATTCATACCACTTTACGCTATCCTGAACACAAATATTTATTAGGAGGCGTAAGTATCAGCAACCAGTTCTCTGACTTCTCAAAATCATTAATGATTGAGTTTATGAAGTCAAACTATTACGATCCGTATATTGCCCAATATATCCATCCGAAAAAGGCTTATAAAGTAAAACTGAAAGATGCCGACAAAGACTTTATTTTTGACGAAGCTGAATCAGACCTGAATAAATTTGATAAAATTATTGATGAACTTGAACCTGGAAATTTACGTTTGCCTGTTCTGATTAAAAAATACATCAAACAAAATGCACGCGTAGTTGCTTTTAATGTTGACCCTCTGTTTAATAACGCTGTAGACGGCTTAATGTACATCAGGATTGCAGATATACCGGAAAGCACTATGAAACCGGTTATCGAGGAGTTTCAGATCGAACTCGAGCGTAAATTATCTGAAAAAGAAGATATCAGTTAAGAAAATTTATAAAAAGAAAACCCATTTCAAACGAAATGGGTTTTTTTATGTTTTAGAACCAGCCTTTCTTACCAACCTGATAGGTTTGATAAAAGTCTTCGTCTGTTTTAGTCAGGTAGATAATTCCTTCAACAAAACCAATTAGGCTTCCGAATCCACAAGTAACTAAAGTTACAACTAACTGGATTATCCCTTCCTGAGTATAGCCTAAAATGAATTTATGCACTCCAAATCCACCTAAAACGATACCAAGGATTCCGGCAAGAACTTTTTTGTTTTCTTCTCTACGAGCTGGAGGGTTGTTCCAGTCTTCTGTTTTTGTATTTTCCATTTTTTTAAATATAAATTAATTATTCTTCTACACTTCCAATTTTATTGATTTCGTCAAACTCTTCTTTGGGATCCGGACCATAAGCGTTTGAACCAAAATTCCCTTCTGTACACAATAGAACAAGTATCCATATACCTCCAACAACAGGTATAAAACGAACAAGATAAAACCATCCACTTTTACCAATATCATGCATTCTTCTTACAATTAATGCTAAATATGGTATTAAAATTGCCAAAAAATAAACGCCCATAAAGCTGAAAGATATAAAAAATCCATCTTCAGTATTATCAAAAAACATCCCTAAAAATGATCCTGTGGCGACTATCGCAAAACAAATTAAAATTTGTGCCAGTACAAAATACCAATATTCACTTCTTCTTGCACGACCATTAAAATTTGCATAGTTTTCAAAAACCGTCTTTTTGTACCATTCAATCATAATAAATATTTTTTGTTAATCCTTCTTCATTTAGGATTTTTACTTATTCCCTTTTTTAAAATTTTGTTAAATTTAACGACAATATTAAAAAAAAATAAATTCAAAAACTAATTATAGAAATTAATTTTACAGAAAAAACCTGTTATTAAAACCTAAAGTTAAACTAATTTTTATTTTGAGTACAAAGCCTTTATTTTATCTACAATTACCTGTGCAAGACGCTCATGACTTTCAAATGTCCAGCCTGCAATATGGGGGGTAAGAATGACTTTTTTACCATCTAACAGATACTGAAAAGCTTCCGGAGTATTTTTTTCCTGAAAAAGCGTTTCAAATGACAATTTCTCATACTCCAGCACATCTAGTCCAGCTCCTAAAACCTTCCCACACTTCATTGCTTCAACTAAATCTGCCGTGACGATGTTTTTACCTCTCGATGTGTTTATAATCCAAATAGGCTTTGCAAACGCATTAATGAAATTCAGATCTATCATTTTGTCTGTATCCGGAGTCCAGGGAATATGCAGACTTAAAACATCTGTTTTTTCCTGTAATTCCTGAAGCGAGACCTGTCTTGCATTTTCATCGCCCATGTTATCTGCAATATCATAACACAAGACCTCAACATCAAAACCACGCAATTTTTTAGCAAAGGCTTTTCCCATGTTTCCGTATCCGATAATCCCAACCGTTTTCCCGTCAAGTTCATGTCCGCGGTTGCTTTCCCGGTTCCATGCTCCTGAACGAATTTCACTATCTGCCTGATTTAGTTTATTAAAAAGAGACAAAATCATTCCTAATGTGTGTTCTGCAACAGCGTTGCAATTACCTTCCGGAGCGGCAATCAAATTGATATCTTTATCCAGAGCGTAGTCACAATCAATGCTTTCCAGGCCTGCTCCTACTCTGGCAATGAACTGCAAATTGACAGCTTTGTCTAAAAATGTTTTGTCAATTTTAAAACGACTTCGGATAATGATTCCATTATAATCCTGAATTTTAGCTTCGATTTCTTCCTTTGACGATGTAAAATCGGCATGATTTTCAAAACCCGCTTCTTCTAATTGCTGCCAGAGAATCGGATGATTGCTGTCGATATGTAGAATTTTTATACTCATCATTTTTTAAATTTAGTAAAACAAAAATACAGTTTATTCTTTATTTCTGAGTTTCGATGACACCAAACAAAACAACTAAGTTTTTTATTGCCGTGATTTTTTTTAACTTTGAAAATAGCACAAGAAAAAACAGCACAATTACTGTAAGTATAAATTTTTCTCAATGAAATTAACCAAAACTTTTAAAGCCTTTATCGAAAGTGAAAAATCAGGAGGCTTGTTGTTGCTTTTTGTTACGATTATTTCACTTACGCTTGCCAATTCATCATTTCAGACAACCTATCTCTCAATTTGGGAAAAAGATCTCGGAGGACATTCCATTACACATTGGATCAATGACGGGCTCATGACTATTTTCTTTTTACTGATTGGTTTAGAATTAGAACGGGAAGTTTATCATGGGGAACTTTCTAACATAAAAAATGCCGCTTTGCCAATCATGGCAGCTTTAGGCGGAATGCTCATTCCTGCCGGGATTTTTATATCACTGAATCATGGTGCTGTAACGAAAAACGGCGCCGGGATTCCGATGGCTACAGATATTGCTTTTGCTATTGGTATTTTATCACTTTTAGGAAACAGAGTTCCGGCATCGCTAAAAATATTTCTTACTGCTTTGGCAGTAATTGATGATTTGGGTGCAATCATTGTCATAGCCATATTTTATACCAATTCTGTTTCGTTTGTAAACCTAGCTATTGCTTTGGGAATCTGGGGATTGTTATTTATTTTCAACAGAAAGAAAATCCATAATCCGATTCCATATCTGATTGGCGGAGTCGCTATGTGGTATTTTATGCTAAATTCGGGAATTCATGCTACAATTACAGGAGTTATACTTGCTTTTGTAATTCCTTTTGGGGATGGCGGCGAAAAATCAGTATCTTATAAAATACAGCATTTTCTGCATAAGCCAGTTGCTTTTTTAATACTTCCTTTGTTTGCGCTTGCCAATACAGCCATAATGATTGATTCCGGCTGGCATCAGGGGCTGACTCAGCCACATACTTTAGGCATTATTTTAGGCCTCTTTATAGGGAAGCCTCTTGGAATCACACTTTTCGCCTCTATTGGGGTAACAGCAGGATTATGCTCTTTACCGAAAAACCTGAAATGGGCTCATATTGCAGGTGCCGGAATGCTTGCAGGAATCGGTTTTACGATGTCGATTTTCATTACTTTTTTAGCTTTTAAGAATCCTGAAACAATACTTTTTTCTAAAATTGCAATTTTGATTGCTTCTGTGCTTTCGGGAATTTTCGGATTTGTCTACTTAAATTATATTTTATCTAAAAAACAAAATTCCAAACTCCAGCGATAAGTTGGAATTTGGAATTTCAGCCTTTTGATATTTTTTTTATTTTAATAGCCCTTTAATCTGTTTCAAAGAAGTTTTAATTCCTTTAATTAAAGACGAACTGAAACCGTTGTGTTCCATTTCATTAAGACCAACAATTGTACAGCCCTGAGGTGTTGTAACACGGTCGATTAATTGTTCCGGATGTACTTTTTCTTCTAATAACATTTTCGCGGCTCCTTTTGCGGTTTGAGCAGCAATAGCCAAAGCTGTCTGAGAATCAAATCCAATTTCGATTCCGGCCTGCATTGAAGCACGAATATATCTTAAAGCGTAAGCTGTTCCGCAGGCACCTAAAACAGTTGCTGCGTCCATTAATTTTTCATCAATAACCGGAGCAGTTCCTAAATCCTGAAATAAATTTACGATTGGCAAAGCCTGCTCCCTATCCTTTTCAGGAAAAGAAATACAAGTAGCTGACTCACCAAATTGTGCTGCGATATTCGGCATGATTCTTACTACCGGATATTCATTATTCGTTTTTGACTGAAGCATTTCCAAAGATAAGCCACTAACTGCTGATGCAATGGTTTTTCCTGAAATCACTGGTAAAATCTCTGCCAGAACAGTATCTACCTGATACGGTTTTATGGTCAGGATTATCACATCAGCTTCCTGAATATTCTGTTTGTTATCTGAAGAAACGGTAATTCCTAATTCTGTTAAATACTGAATACTTGCTGTATTTCTTCTTGTAACAGTTACTTTATGGTTTTGAGAAAATTTTGCAATTCCCAAGGCAACAGAAACCCCAAGGTTTCCTCCTCCTATTATATGTACTTTCATGCTTATTTATTGCTGATTAATAGCGTATTTTTCAAGCCACAAATTACACAGATTTTAAGGATCTTAAATCACTCCATTCTGTTAATTTGTTGCAAAACTTAGAAACCAAGAATCAATTTGGCTACTCCGAAATAGAGCATAATTCCAAAAACATCATTGGTAGTAGTAATAAATGGTCCCGTAGCAATTGCAGGATCAATTTTGTTTTTATGCAAAAAGAGCGGTACCAGAGTTCCTAATGTTGCAGCAAATAATATTACTACAATCATCGAAATTGAAATTGCCAGTCCAACTAAATACTGTTGGTACATAATCGAATGATACCCCAGTAAAAGCAATGAAATAATACTTCCGGATATCATAGAAACACTAATTTCTTTACTAAAATATCCTCTGCTAAAATCTTTTAAAGTACCATTTGCTAAACCCTGAACCACGATTGCCGATGCCTGAACACCAATATTTCCGGCCGTTGCAGAAAGCAGAGGCACGAAAATGATTAAAGTTGAATATTTTTGGAATGTCTGTTCATTTCCCTTCAAAACAAAAGAAGCCACGATTTCGATAACCATACCAATTAAAAGCCATGGTAATCGTGCTTTTGTCAATTCTAAAACGCTGTCATTTGATTCAACGTCCTGCGTAATACCAGCAGCTAACTGATAATCCTTATCAGCTTCATCCTTAATTACATCTACAATATCATCGATTGTAATTCTCCCCACTAAACGTCCCAGTTCATCTACAACCGGAATTGCTTCCAAATCGTATTTTTGCATGATACGCGCTACCTCAACATCTTCAGTATCTACGTTGACAAAATTCAGTTTTCGGATATAAACATCACCAATTTGTGTTTTGGTCGATGAAGTCAGTAAATCTTTTAGAGACAATCTTCCTTTTAAGCGATTCTCATCATCGACTACATAAATCGAATGTACCCTGGATACGTTTTCGGCCTGGATGCGCATTTCTTTCACACAGGTCAGCACATTCCAGTTTTCGTTTACTTTTACGAGCTCTTTACCCATCAAACCTCCGGCAGAATTTTCGTCGTAGCGCAACAAATCGACAATGTCTTTTGCGTGTTCAACGTCAATTAATTCCGAGATTACCTCAGCTTTAATTTCCTGTGAAAGTTCTGCAATGATATCTGCCGCATCATTTGTTTCGAGCTCATCAAGCTCTTCGGCAATTTCTTTTGGTGAAAGTCGGCTTAAGATATTCTCACGAAGGTCATCTTCTAATTCGAGAAGAATCTCAGCGGTTTTATCACTATCTAAGACCTTAAAAATATAAGTTGCATCGTCAAAATCCAGTTCATCAAGGATCTCGGCGATATCAGCGTGGTGCAAATCGTTCAATAAAACTTCAAGTTCATTGTCGTTTTTATTTACAATATGCTCTTCTAATTGCTGGATTAATTCTTTGCTAACTTTGAACTCCATCGGCTTCTATTTTTTGAGTCAAAACAATAAACTCATCAACGCTAAGTTGCTCTGGTCGAAGATCAAAGATAGTATCTTCCCGCAAATTATCTGATAAATTTAATGTTTTCAAACTGTTACGTAATGTTTTTCGTCTTTGCTGAAAAGCTGTTTTTACTACAGTAAAGAACAACTTTTCGCCGCACGGAAGACTATAATCTTCCTTTCGGGTCATTTTCATCACACCCGATTTCACCTTGGGCGGAGGAATAAAAACATTTTCGTCAACAGTAAACAAATACTCAGTATCATAGAAAGCCTGTGCCAGTACAGACAGGATTCCGTAGGTTTTTGATCCTTTTTTTTCACAGATTCGCTCTGCAACTTCTTTTTGAAACATTCCTGAAAACTCCGGAATCTGATCTCTGAATTCTAATGTTCTAAAAACAATCTGAGAAGAGATATTATAAGGAAAGTTACCAATTATGGCGAACTGTTTGTTTTCGTAAACCTGATTTATATTGTATTTCAGAAAGTCTTCTGAAATGATTTTATCTTTTAATTTTGGATAGTTGGCATCCAGATAGGCAACAGATTCAGTATCAATCTCGATTACTCGTGTTGTTACCTCTTTGTCAAGTAAATATTTAGTAAGCACACCCATCCCCGGTCCTATTTCTAAAACCTCATCGTATCCCTTTAAACTTAAAGTATCTGCAATTGCTTTTGCGATGCTTTCGTCTTTAAGGAAATGCTGTCCTAAATGTTTTTTGGCTTTTACTTTTTCCATTTTCTTTCTTGTTTTGCCACGAGGGCGCAAAAGTATTCTTTTTGCAGCGAAGACTCAAGGGCTCAAAGCTTTATTTTCAAACTTTTTACTAATTAAGACTTAAAGTCGAAATCGTAATGTTCTGAAATAACTTCCAATTCTGTTCTGAAAGAAAGCATTTTGTCTGCAAACAATTCAAGCGCTTCCTTGTCAAATTTAGGCTGATCTTCAAGATAATATTTCTCTAAAGTATCCTTACTGTCTGTTGTGTATTGTACAGAATACGTAACTCCACCCATCTCTTCTTCAACCAGAACTTTTACAATTCGTGCCGAAGAAAACTTATTTGTAGCCAGAATTTGAGGAATATGTTTTTCCTGCATCCAATTTAACCATTGGTCATGAACGCTTTCGTGTATATTGGTGGTAACGTTGTAGATAATCATTTTTTTTAGATTGTTAGATTGGTAGACTTCTTAGATTGTTAGACTTCTAATGGTCTAACCTTCTATTAATCCAAAGTCTATTTTATAAATTTTTGTCACCTCTTAACTCCCGGTATTTTTTTCTTGCATCAACAAAGTAAATACTGTCCTGATGATTAAAAATTACCTTCTCATACAAAGGTTTTGCCTTTTCTGTTTCTTTCAGTTCATCATTGTAAATTTCTGCTGCAAAGAACAGTGCTTCGTCTACATAAATTCCATCGCTATGATGGTCAATCACTTGCTGGTATTGGCTTAAAGCCGAATTATAATCTTTTAAACTTTCATAGATTTTACCTAAACGCAACATTGTTACAGCTTCGATTTCCTGTCCTTTAAAAGACTTTAAAATGTTCTGAAACTGTTCGATCGCTTCTGGTTTTTTATTCTGATAAAGCAAAAAATCGCCTTTTGCAAATTGTTTTAAAGCGGTTTGTGTCGAATCGGCAACGGTGTTGTCATTGATCAGTAAAAAATATTCCAGGGCATCATTTGCTATTAATTGTGTATTAGCCGACTTTAATTCTTTGAATTGTTTTAAAGCCCACTCAAAATCGGTTTTAAAATAACTTGTTTTAGCTGCTTTTAAACTTGCTTCGTGCGACATGACATCATTCTTTAAATCCAGCTGAATCTGCGAATAGTAAATTAAAGCCTGATTGAATTTTTCTTCCAAAAGCAGAATATCACCCAGTTCCATTTTTGCATCGGCTTTCTGATACTCATTTAAATTAAGCTCTAAAGCTTTTTTTATAACTGCCTTGCCTTCTTCTGTCTTTTTTAAATTAAACGCCAGAAAATGTGCCTGAATTATTTGCAAAGATAAGGTAAAAGAACTTACTCCATAAGTTGCAAGCAAATGTTCCAACTCAGCACTAATTAAGGGATACTCTGTTTCAGATGCTTTATCAATTTTAATCTGCATCAGACTCGCATTCGTACGGATCAGCAAATCCTGATCTTTCGTATTCTGCAGAATAAAATTTAAAATTTCTGCAGCTGTTTCAGTATCATCTTCATTTAGTGCAAACTGACTTAAATTTACAATGCTTATTAAAGATTCCGGTTCACGTTTGTAAATTGCTTTTTCCTGAATAAAAGCTTTTGCGAATTCTTTTTGCTGCACATAAAACCAGCTCAGATAATGATTCCAGAATACATCCTGATTTTGTTGTGTTTTCAGGATTAAGGCTTTTCGCATTGCATCTTTAAATGCTGTACTGTCGCTTTCACCGTTCATGAAACGCGATAACTGAGTCTGGATTAGATTGGTGTTTTGAGGATTTTTAAAAGATTCTGTCAGCAAAAGATCAATCATCAGATCGGTTTTGCCCAGTTGTCCGTACAACATTCCAATTTGAAAATTAAAATTGTAATTGGGCTGAATCGTCATCGCTGTCTGATAGGCTTTCAGAGCATATTCCAACAATACTTTTTTCTCGAATGAATTTGCGGTACCGTAAACATCATTCGGATTGGTTTTGATTTTTTCGATTGCCTGATCGTAATAATTTTTGGCTTTTGATTCGTTTTTCTGTAACTGAAAATTATAGCCCAATTCAACCAAAAAAACACCTTGCTTATATCTATTGTATCTTTCCTGAATGGCTTTTTCAGCATTAGTAAATTGCTGCAGTTGCTGATAGCATTCGACTGTTCTTAAAAAATACTGGGTATTGGATGGTGAAGCATTTAAAAGCTGTTCATAACTGATTTTGGCTTTTTCGAAATCACCTTTATCGTAGTAATATTGAGCTAATTGCTCATTTTGGGAAAAGGTAAAGGAAGACCACAACAAAACGATATAGATACAGATGTTTTTCATATTCAGTTTTTAATGTGGGATTTCAACAATTAAGAAACCTAACAGATTTTTAAAACCTGTTAGGTTTATCTCTAAATTACTAAATTTAGTTTATAATATCAAATCCACAGTATGGACGTAAAACTTCCGGGATTAAGATTCCTTCCGGTGTTTGGTAATTTTCTAAAATTCCCGCCAAAACTCTTGGTAAGGCCAATGAACTTCCGTTTAATGTGTGCGCCAGTTGGTTTTTTCCGTCTTTGTCTTTGAAACGTAATTTCAGTCGGTTTGCCTGAAACGTTTCGAAGTTAGAAACAGAACTAATCTCTAACCAACGATCCTGTGCCGTAGAAAACACTTCAAAATCATACGTTAAAGCTGAAGTGAAACCCATATCGCCACCGCAAAGACGTAAAATTCTGTATGGCAACTTTAATTCCTTCAAAATGTTTTTTACATGTTCTACCATTCCGTCAAGAGCTTCATAGGATTTTTCAGGATGTTCGACACGTACAATTTCTACTTTATCGAATTGGTGCAAACGGTTTAATCCTCTTACATGCGCTCCGTATGAACCTGCTTCACGACGGAAACATGGCGTATAAGCAGTGTGCAGAATTGGAAGATCACTTTCGTTTAAGATCACATCGCGGAATAAATTCGTAACCGGAACCTCAGCAGTCGGAATCAAGTACAAATCATCAACAGTTGCATGATACATTTGACCTTCCTTGTCTGGTAATTGTCCCGTTCCATAGCCTGAAGCTTCATTTACCAAGTGCGGAACCTGAACTTCGTTGTAACCCGCAGCTGTATTTTTATCTAAAAAATAATTGATTAAAGCACGCTGCAAACGGGCTCCCTTTCCTTTATAAACCGGAAAACCTGCTCCTGTAATTTTTACACCCAGTTCAAAGTCGATGATATCGTATTTTTTTACCAGTTCCCAGTGAGGCTGTGCGCCTTCATGCAAAACCGGAATATCACCTTCTTCAAAAACATTCAGATTATCATCAGGTGTTTTTCCTTCAGAAACGATATCTGCCGGAAGATTTGGTAAGGTGTACAATTTATTGGTAAGTTCTGCTGCTAAAGCTTCGGCTTTTTCGCCTAGTTCTTTGCTTCTTTCTTTTAATGAAACCGTTTTTTCTTTTAAGATTGCTGCTTTAGCTTTCTCGCCAGCCTTCATTAATTCGCCTATGTCTTTGGACAATTTATTAGATTCAGATAAAGTGTTGTCTAATTCTACCTGAGCTGCACGACGGTTTTCGTCTAGTTGCACCACCTCTTCCACAACGCTTTTAGCATCGATATTTCGTTTTGCTAAAGCCTTGATTACTTTCTCCTGATTTTCTCTAATAAATGCGATTTGTAACATAGCTTGTTTTTTATAACTATTGTATTTTTATAACGGAAGCAAATTTAAGGAAATGTTTCCTAAGATTACGACAAAGTTTTAGGGGAAAATGAGTTTAAAAAAGTTGTTTCGCAAAGTTACACGAAGTTTAAGCAGAGACTCGCAAAGCTTTACCAGGAAAGCTAAATTAATTATTATCACAAAAGGCGATAAAAACTACTAAAAGTGCTTTTTATTTTTGCATAGCTTTGAACTGATCATAACGATTTTTTACACTTTTATACTCTGTACTATCTGTTTTTTCAGTTTTAAAATCTATTTTTTTCAGCTCCGATTTCAATTGTTCAATATTACTGTTTTCATAAATATTGATCTTTCTGCTTTTGCTGATTCCTTCATTTTCATTTTTGAAATAATTGATTTTTTCTATTAGTGCAGCATAAGGGTCTTCCTTTTTTCGTTCATCTTTATAAATCAAAATATCCTTGCCCTCAATTATTTCGGCAAACAATAACTTTTCATTTTCATAATAACTAAAATCAAGATCCATAAATTTATCGTACTTGTATTTTACGCTAATTTTAGTTTCGTTCTTCGTTTTATATCTTTTAACTTTTACTTCTCCGTTACTATCTTTTTTCTCAGATTCTGATTCAAATTTTGCTTCAGTATCTATTCTTTTTATATCTTTTTCTACATTTTCAACCCAGTCAGACTGAATTAAAAGAAACATGGATAACATTAAAAAGTATTTCATCTCACAAAAGTTTAAAATTTATAAAAATTTATTTCACAGCTATTTAATCTTAAACATTTATTGCTTAATAAGTTTGAATGTTTCCGTTACGGCTTCACTGGAAACTTTAAGAATATAAAATCCGGAAGCCAGACTGGAAACATCAATAGTCCCGTTGGTGGTATTTCCGTTTAAAACCGGATTTGATTCAAAATCAAACAATGCATAGCTGAATTTTTGGGTACTAAAATTTTCTACTGATATTGAAGAAACAGCCGGATTAGGGAAAACAAAAGGTTTTTTCTTCTGGAATATTTCATCAGGCACAATATTATTACAGGCACTTTCTAATAAGGAGTCCAAATCGTTTTCATTAAAAATTAAGCTGTAATTCAGTTCTTTTGCTTTTTGAAACAACTCACATGCTTCTTTGTATTTTTTCTGGTCCAGATAAATAATTCCAAGGTTTTTGAGAGCATAGGTGTTTTTTTTATCCATTTCCAATACTCCCTTAAGATCCTTAATTCCTTTTTCGGAATCTCCTAATTTGTGGTAAAGCAAGCCTCGGGTTGTTTTTAAATCCCTTCCTCCGTAGCCTGAAGAATGTTCTATAATTGTTTTTTCTTTTGTAAATGCTACGTTGATATTCTCCATTGCCTTTTCATATTGCCCAAGATCAGAATACAATTTGGCTATTCCCCATCTGGCATGACCATGTTCCGGTTTTTCTTTTATTATTTTTTCTAAATAATAAAGTGCCAGATCATTCTGTTTTCTGTTTTGGAGACAATTGGCAAAATTGTATAAAATCCGGTAGTCATTAGGAGCAGAAACCATCGCTTTATTAAAATAATGAAAAGCATGGTTCTCCATTTCAAAACTCATGTATAAATTGCCCAGAAGATCATAAATATTACTTTTGAATTTCTCTCTTTTTGTTTTTACAGAATCCGGTATTATTGTAGCTTTTTTAGAAATTTTATCCATCAGGAATTCTACCCTTTTTAAATCTTCAATTGCAAGAGAAATATTTCCAAGACGAGCCCTTAAATTCCCTCTTTTAGCAATATCTACAATTTTATCCGGATTATAATTGGTTTTTACATTTAGCTTGGCAAGCCGTTCAAGTATTTTTTTCATTGTTTCTTCACTGTCTTTATTAAAAGGCAGTTTATGATCTGTCCTGCTCACCAGTATGCCGTGCAAAAAGTCCCATGTTACACGTTTTTCTCCCTGCATGTCATATTGATAGCAATTGGAATTTTTAAGGCCCTTTTCGTCATAATAAAAAACTTCATTTAATTTTCCGTTAGAATGATAAGTCTTCATACTGTCTCTTTTTTTATCAGAGCCATACCAAATTTCTACAGATGTTACCTTATCGTCGTAAAAATAACGGGTGACCTTATTTGCAGTTTCCTTGTTAGACTGTGCGTACAATAAGACCGGAAAAAAAAGTAAAACAAGTATTTTTGTATGCATAATGTTATTTGGATAGAGTAAATGAATGGTTCTTAACTTTTAATTATAATCCAGAAACCTGTATCTGTCATCTTCTTTAAAAATGTAAGCATGACCATTGTATTTTAGTCTTTCTGATTCTTTTTTTACTTTGATACTTGACTTTTCTGCAGTACCAGTTTCTTCATCTGCCTCTACAGCAACTTCATACAAAAAGTTTTTTGAAACAATTAAATCCCGGAAACCATTTGTTTCTTCATTAGAAATTATCAAACCTGTTTCTAAAGTCTCCAATTCAAAAGAGCTGCGTCCGTTTGAGTCTCCCTGGGTTTTTCTGATTGGATATTCGTACAACAGTTTTTTAATTTTATTGTTTACTAATGCTAAAATCGTAAATTTTTGCTGAGAATATAAACTTACGCGGCTGCCTGAAGCTTCCTCGGTATAAAATGCAACAGCTGCTGTATTTTCGTTTAACTGAATTAAATCTTTAAGAATATACGTTTTCGAAAACTTCATTCCTTCATTTTCATTATAACTCAGATTAAAATCTGTTTGCTCATCAATAATTTTCCCGTCTGATTTATTGACAAAGAAGTATTTTCTTTCGAAATAATCACCCAAATCATATTCTTCTGCTTCTTTACCGTGCTCATCCGTATTAACCAGATAAGTGATTACAAAAAAGGCAATTTCATCATTATAACTAACAGAAGTTGTTTCGCTAATTCTTAAGTCTGAATATCTGATATTTAGATTTATTACAGCTTTTTTTAAGAGATCAAAATCCATTTCATCAGATAACATAATGTTGTCATTGTCTTTAAAAACCAATTTTTCGACTGGTTTCTGTCTTAGATTTTCAGCCTGAATGGGCTCTGATAAAGCGATTTTTTCATCAATGACTTGTCCTTTACTGTTATGACAGGAGCTCAAAAGTAAAAATGTACCGATGAGAATTAAGTAGGCATTAATTTTCATTGTTTTTAGATTTTATTGTTAGGGGCTTTCAAATATAAAATATTCTTACTAAGCTTTTTAAATAAAACCTGATAAATTGATTTTTTAGAACTACTTATGCTCAGTCAGTAAATCTTTTAATTCAGTTCTTTTTAGAAAAACTGCCAAACGACCGGACAGCAATAGCATTTCTCTTTCTTCAGGAGTGATTTTTAATTTGGTTTCAACATGAGAAGCAAATTCATATAAAATCAAAATATTAGCTGCCGTTAATTCATTAAACTTATCACGGGTCAGAGTGGCAAGGATTATTTCTCCGTCTTTATCACGTGTAAAACTAAGTTCGCCAAACTGCTCTGTTAAATCGTGTTTGAATTTTTCGTAGAACTTTAACCAGTTATCATAATCATCGTCTGCCTTTTTCAGTTCGGTGACGATTTTTTCATACGATTCATCTTTTTTCAGCTTCAGCAAATGGTCTTTCAGAGTAGTAAAACCAATTATCTGATAATTTGAAGCGGGCATTTTATATCTTTCAAAGGCATTTTCTATATCTCTTTCAAAAGTCATATATCGGGTTTGAACTGTATACAATGAAGTTGTTTCAAGTAATGAAATCAATTTTATTTTTTCATCATTTATATAAGGCTCTTTTTTCCCCTGTCCCAGACAATCAATAAAAAGTGCTTTTTTGTTTTTATTATTTACTTTAGAATCATCATGAAGGAGTTCCAATAAAGTTTTGTAGCCCGTATTATCTGAAGCACCACCATCAACAACACACAATATTTTATCCTGCCCCTTGATTCCGAATTTCGTTTTTGGAAGCACACCCGGAAAAGCAGAGCTTGCTGTTATGCCGTATGTAAGCGGAAAATCATAACCGTCGTTTACCTGATTTTCGTCTAAACAAATCGAAGCTTTATTGGGAGCCAGGGACGAGTTTATATTCAAACCCCGAATGACATGAGGCATAAATGCAATTCGTTCTCCGTTGTTATACGCAGTTCCGTTGGCAACCATCATAGGTAAATAAGGAATTTGGCTGCTTTCTTTGGAAACAAAAAAATCAGACAAAAGCATTTGAGTGTTGCATCTATCAGGATTGTCAGGATTCGTGCTGTCATATTGCAGTACCTCCAGATCCAATTGTTGGCTCATGGATATTTTATCACCCTTTTCATTTTTGCTGTTATTCAGAAGTGATAAAATACTGGCCGATTTATTCACATAATCCTTGTAAGCATCGGCTTTAGAAAAGTAAAAATCATTAAAAGACTGATGATTCTTATACAATTTATTTTTCAGGATGGTTAGATAATACCCTGCAGAATAACAGCCTCCCGACACTGTCGAGAAATAATCGATTTCATTTAAAAAATTACGCTGAGAATGGTCTTCTCTGATTTCCTCCAGCCCCAACAGCACGCCCATACTAAAAAACTGCGCTCTGGAACCTCCGCCGGAAATCGCAACTCCTAAAGCAATATTGGGATTTTGGAAGCTTTTATCGCGTTCCTGAACCGATTTATACTCATTTAAAGAAACAGGCGGAATCGAATTGTAGTTAATCTCAGAAAAAAGACTGATCTTATTTTGGGAAAATCCGAATTGAAAACTTAGAAAGCATACAATCAGGAAAATCTTGCAATATCTGTATTTCATTTTAGCTTTTTTTAATAACTAATTCACTGAAAGCGAATTTACAAGAAAGTTGATTACAATAAAAACAAGACTAATCGAAATATATGAAAACTAAGCACGCTTAATTTCATGCCCAACAAATTCTTCTAAAACTGAAAATATCTCATCAACCGGAAGCACTTCAAAATCAGGGTGGTTTTTCAGGAAATCCGCGTTTAACGCAACCAGATTTTCATCTAATTCAAAAAATGCATTGTTGTTCAGCAAATCCCTTGTTGGATTAACCCCTTCAAACTTTCCGTTTAAAAATTTACCAATTTTCACACTGCTGAGTAATTTTACCCTTTTGGCCTGCGCCTGAAATAATTCTAAATGTTTTTCGGCACCAATCAGGGCAAGGCCTTCTTCGATAAGTTCGTTAAGTTCTTTATTCCATCGGGAATCGTATACAAATTTTGCAAAATTCTCTTCAGTATATTTTGAATTATAATAATCCAGATAATAACTCATCAAAGCATCTTCGTGAATAAATTCGTCATCAATCCCTTCTTCACGCATTAAATTGATCACCGAAATGTTTGAATTAATGACATCCTGCGGATTTTCACTATTCATTGCTGTTTCAGAAACGATTATTCTTCCGAATTCTTCCATCTTGATTTGTTTAGGGATTGTTTTGCACAATCTGATTTATATGACACTATCGTTATTGTTCTTTTTTTCATTCATTTTTGCAACCAAAGCTTTCAAACGCAAGGCACGTTCTCTTTTCTCCTCCTGAAGTTTTGCTTTTTTCCGGTTTAGCAATTTGGTATGCAACGCCTTGTTTTTAGTATTTTTTTCAGGTCCTTTTGCCATGATCAAATTGTTTTTGCAAATTTCGGACAAATAATAATATGAATGGTAATCTTTTTTTGGGCGTTTCCCTCCGGGTCGGGCTTTCGGCTATATCTTTTGCATTGCTTCGCCTGCAAAAGGATACCGCCTCTATCCCTAACGCAGTCCCGCATTTATACAGAAATATGTTTTGTGAGATTATTTTGAAGTAAAAAGAGTATTTTTAGGACTCAAAAAATCAGTATGAAAAAAACATTCCTCCTATTAATAAGTTTATTGGTGTTAAACGCTTTTTCACAACAAAAAAGACTTTGGGCAAAATCAGTAATCAACCAAAAAGCACCAAAACTGGTTGTAGAAAAATGGCTTTCCGACAAACCGGATACGAAAGGAAAATTTGTCCTGATTGATTTTTGGGCGACCTGGTGCGGCCCATGCAAAAGAGCGATCCCGGAATTAAACCATTTCAAAACAGAATTTGAAAATGACCTGATTGTTATTGGTATCAGCGACGAAACAAAAGAAGTTGTAAATGCTCTCCCAACTCCTAAAATTGAATATTACAGCGCCATAGATACCAAAAGAACAATGTATAATACACTCTAAGTCCAGGGAATTCCGCATTGCATTTTGATAGATCCGGATGGTATTGTTCGTTGGGAAGGTTTACCCTATCCTGACTGGCTTTGAACTTACATCGGATTTGATAAAAGACATTATTACGAAATATAAAAAATGAAACCAACCTTCTTCCCTACTCAGGACAAATTCAGAATATGGCTTGAAAAGCATCACCAGACCGAAACCGAACTTTTAGTTGGTTTCTATAAAGTAAAAAGCAAAAAACCAACTATGTCCTGGTCAGAATCTGTAGATCAGGCACTTTGTTTTGGCTGGATCGACGGCATTCGAAAAACCATTGACGAAGAAAGTTATTCCATTCGCTTTACACCGAGAAAAAAAACCAGCATCTGGAGCGCCATCAACATCAAAAAAGTCGAGGAACTTACCAAAGCCGGACTGATGACTGAAGCCGGTCTAAAAGCTTACGAATTCAGATCAGAAGAACGTTCCCGAATTTATTCACACGAAAAAGAAGCTTATATTCTCGATCCCGAATTTGAAAAACAATTCAAAGCGAACAAAGCTGCCTGGGATTTTTTTGAAAAGCAGGCACCATCCTACAAACGAGTAGTAATTCATGTAATTATGAGTGCCAAACAGGAAAAAACCAGACTTTCGAGATTGGAAAAAGCAATAAACATAAGCGCCGAACAAAAAAGAATGCTTTAATTGACAAACGAACTTTTAATCATAAAGTAATACTAAAATAACACCTGAAAGGTTAGTCTTATAATTAAAATAAAAGAATATACCTTAATTTTATTCCTTCAAAAAAGATTTCAGCTATAAAAAAGGAAAATATGACGGAAAGAAAAGCATTAGAATATTATGTTTTAGATGTATTCTCAAACGAAAGTTACAAAGGAAACCCGCTGTCTGTTGTTTTTACTTCCGGAAATTTAGCACTGGAAACGTATCAGGATATTTCTAAAGAATTTGGTTATTCTGAAACTTCTTTTGTTTACTATTCAAAGGAGCAAAAAGCATTAAACGTCCGTTCATTTACCCCAACCGGAATTGAAATTGACGGTGCCGGACATAATTTATTGGGTGCAGTCTGCGGGGCTTTGCTTAAAAAAATGCCCATCTTTGAAGAGCAATCAGAAAATAACCGATTTGTAATCATGAAACATTCACCGATTCCGTTAACGGTAAACTTCGATTCGGTTACTTATGATCCTGTTGTACAAATGCATCAAAAACCGGCTGTCCTCAAAGAAGAAATTCCTACTTATAAATTAGCTGTCGCACTTGGTTTAAAAATCGAAGATTTAGACTGCAATGATTTCGTACCGACGATTGTAAAAACGGAGGTCGCACATATCATGGTTCCGATAAAAAACAGTCAGATTTTAAACAGCATCGTTCCGGATCACAAGCTTTTAATCGAAATTTCAAAAGAATACCAATCTGAAGGATTTTATTGTTTTACTACTTCAAACCAAAATGACGGCAACATCGCCGAAGCCAGATTCTTCAATCCCGTAATCGGAATTTATGAGGATCCCGCTACGGGAACTGCAGCCGGACCACTAATTGGTTTTTTGGCTTCTAAAAAACAGGCAAAACTAAACACCGAATATAAAATTTTGCAGGGGGTAAAATTAAATCAGCCTTCAATTATCGAAGTGATGAATCGCGAAAATGATATTTTGGTTGGTGGTTCTTCGATTATTACAATGAAAGGAGAATTATATATTTAATATCGAATAAATTATAATGAAAAAATTTATTTTTTTAATCTTTCTAATTCTGACAGCTTGTAATGATTCTAATTACAAATCATTAAGTTCAGAAAAAACAGACACAGAAAGCCTTCTAAAAAAAATTAATCCTAATAGAATTTATGATTATTGGGAAATAAATTTTTGCTTAGGTATCTCGCCTAAAACTGTTTTTTATAAAGGGGATAAAAAATTAAAAGAGCGATATAATTATAATTGCACTTGTCTTGGTTTTTTTCATGGTTGTCAACCAATGTCCTGTTCATATAATATTACTTATTTAAAAAATGGTAAATGGAATTATGTTTATGATGAAAAAGAATTAGCTTCATTTATATATAAAATTGATAATCCAGAAGAAGCTTTTCTAATTGCTAAAATCCATGATTTTGATATTGATCCATATAACCAAAAAGGGAATGGTTATCTCAAAACAAAGAATGGCTACGACTTAAAAGTCATGAAATATATCAGTTGTCCAGAGTCTAAAGAATCATTTATAATTTCTATAGATTCGACAGGACAATTAAAGAGAACAGAAAGTCAGGGGTTTTATTTAAAAACCAAAAACTGTATCGTCTACTAAATGAAAACATAAAAAAAGCGGCATTTATAATGTCGCTTTTTATGTCAAACTCAATTAGAGTTTCTTAATTCGTTTTCATCGGCGGTAAATCAAACGCTACAGAGTCATGTTCGAAGTTGTTTCTGTGCCCGCCATCGCAAAATGGTTTATTATTTGATAATCCGCAACGGCAAAGCCCCAATGCCGATCTTCCCTGTAGTCCGTAAATAGTTCCTTCCGGATCCATAATTTCAAAATCACCTTCAATTTTGATTGATCCGTTTTTATTGATGATAAGTTTTGTCTTGCTCATAAAATTGTTTTTGTTGTTTTTTTGGATAGCAAAGATTGCAAAATATATCTTGAAGATTTCACTTGTAGTCTTAGTTTAAACTGGTTCTATTTAGAAGTATATTTTTCAATTTCCAATATAAATTAAGGTTTAATATGACCCGCTAAAATGTAGAAATGGTATCTGATTATGAATGAATAACACAATAGCTTTGAAACATTATTTTGTAGATTTGAGAAATCATTTTATCTAAACTATCAAACCACTTATGAAAAAATACGCTATTCTAATCGCATTTGCCTTTAGCCTGACCTCTGCAACTATCCAGACAAATTCATTCGAAGAGGACTGGATCAATTTACTGGACAACAACCTAAGCAAATGGGATATGTATCTAAGTTACAAACACAAAAACGGATATTCCGGCAAAACGCCAACGGATGCTAATGGAAACGAAATACCACCTGTTGGCTACAATAAAAATGTAAATAATATGTTTACGGTGATTCAGGAAAACAAAGAACCCGTCCTTAAAGTTTCTGGCGAATATTATGGTTGTGTCTTTACCAAAGAAAATTTCAAAAACTATCGACTAAAACTGAAAGTCAAATTTGGAAATAAAAAGTGGGAACCCAGAACAGATAAACTCCTCGATGCGGGTGTACTTTATCATTCTCAGGGAGAAGCGGGCGTAGACTACTGGCGTGCCTGGATGTTATCGCAGGAATTTCAAATTATGGAAGGCCACTTTGGCGATTACTGGAACATCGCTAATTCTGCAATTGATATCAAAGCCTATCTGCCTGAAGGAGCAATGAATGCCGTAGCCGACGAGGGCCAGCCATTTATTCCGTTTGGGAAAAACACTCAAAACATGGGGTTTTGCATGCGAAAAATGAGAGCTGAAACACCTAACAACGGCTGGACAGAAGTAGAACTGGTTTGTTTTGAAGGTAAAAGTCTTCACATAGTTAACGGCAAAGTAGTCATGGTTTTGCAGAATTCCCGTTATTTTGATGGTGAAAAATTTATGCCTTTAACGGAAGGAAAAATACAATTGCAAAGCGAAGCTGCCGAAGTTTACTATAAAAACATCAAAATAAAACCAATAAGCAAAATGCCCGTTGAGTTTGAAAATTACTTTAAATAGATAATTTATTAGCCCCGATAGAAGTGAAAATCCTTTTGCTTTTTCCTTTAAAAAGCAAAAGATTGCAACGGATAGCGGGAAATAGCTTCAAATAATAATTCTATTGCTTATTTTTGCACTCAATAAAATTGAAAAATGATACAGAATCCAAAAAGATATACAATCACAGCTGCATTGCCTTACACCAACGGGCCAATACATATTGGACATTTGGCGGGGGTTTATGTGCCTGCTGATATTTATTCGAGATACCTGCGTTTACAGGGAAAAGACGTTGCCTTTATCTGCGGAAGCGATGAACATGGTGTGGCTATTTCGATGAAAGCCAAAAAAGAAGGCGTTACGCCACAGGAAGTTATCGACAAATATGACGGAATTATCAGAAAATCGTTTGCTGATTTCGGAATTTCTTTCAACAATTACTCCAGAACTTCGGCTAAAATTCATCATGATACGGCTCAGGAATTCTTTAGGACTTTGTATGATAACGGTGATTTTATTGAAGAAGTAACGGAACAATTGTACGATGCAAAAGCAGATCAGTTTTTGGCAGACCGCTTTGTGGTAGGTACATGCCCTAAATGTGACAATCCTGAAGCTTACGGCGATCAGTGTGAAAAATGTGGATCGACTTTAAATGCGACCGATCTGATTAATCCAAAATCGACTATTACCGGAGAAACTCCGATTTTAAAATCAACGAAACACTGGTTTTTACCTTTGGATCGCTACGATGCTTTCTTACGTGAATGGATTTTAAAAGGGCACGAAAAAGACTGGAAAACCAATGTGTACGGACAAGTAAAGTCCTGGATTGACGGCGGATTAGAGCCTCGTGCCGTAACTCGTGACCTTGATTGGGGAATTGACGTTCCGGTTGAGGGTGCTGAAGGCAAAAAACTATACGTTTGGTTTGATGCACCAATTGGTTACATTTCTTCTACAAAAGAATGGGCAGCACGCGAAGGAAAAGAATGGGAACCGTATTGGAAAGATGAAGAAACGAAACTAGTTCACTTTATCGGAAAAGATAATATTGTTTTCCATTGCGTTATTTTCCCGGCAATGCTTAAAGCAGAAGGCAGTTATATTTTACCGGACAATGTTCCTGCAAATGAGTTTTTGAACCTTGAAGGAAACAAACTTTCGACTTCTAAAAACTGGGCGGTTTGGTTGCATGAATATTTAGAAGAGTTCCCGGACAAACAGGATGTTCTTCGTTATGCTTTGACATCAAACGCTCCGGAAACAAAAGATAACGATTTTACGTGGAAAGATTTTCAGGCGAGAAACAACAATGAATTAGTGGCTATTTTTGGAAATTTTGTGAATCGTGTTGTGGTTTTGACCAACAAATATTACGAAGGAGTTATTCCAACGCCAAACGAATTTACCGAAATTGACGAAACAACTTTAAACGAACTTAAAGCATATCCGGCAGTAATTGCAAGTTCATTGGAACGTTACAGATTCCGTGAAGCTTTAGGCGAATTGATGAATGTGGCCCGTTTAGGAAACAAATATCTTGCTGATGAGGAGCCATGGAAAGTAATGAAAGACAATCCGGAACGTGTAAAAACCCAAATGTATGTGGCTTTGCAAATTGCTGCAGCTTTGAGCGTTTTGGCTGAACCGTTTTTACCTTTTACATCAAAAAAACTTTCAAGAATCTTGAATTTGAAAGACCTTAAAGAGCATTTTGAAGGATTTAGTAAGTTTCTAAAAGAGAAGAATCGTGATGCAAAAGACATCATTATTGACAAAACCTTAGACTGGAATGATATTGCTGAAAATTCAGATTTAATTCCGGCAGGACACAAAATTGGCGAAGCAGAATTGCTTTTCGCAAAAATCGAAGACGAAGAAATACAAAAACAAATAGATAAATTGGAAGCAACAAAAACCGCTAATCTTGCTGAAAGCAAACAGCCTGAACCTCAAAAAGATTTGATTCAGTTTGAGGATTTTGCAAAAATGGATATCCGTATCGGAACTATTCTTGAAGCTGAAAAAATGCCAAAAGCCAATAAACTTTTAGTTTTAAAAGTAGATACGGGAATTGATGTCCGTACTATTGTTTCAGGGATTGCCGAAAGTTTTTCTCCTGAAGAAATCATCGGAAAACGAGTTTCTGTACTGGCCAACTTAGCACCAAGAGCTTTACGTGGTGTTGAAAGTCAGGGAATGATTTTGATGACTACGAATGCTGAAGGAAAACTGGTATTTGTAAATCCGGATGCTGATGCTCCAAACGGATCGACTGTAAACTAAGTATATGAGTTTTATAAATTGCGTGAATCAGTTAAGTATTAATTGATTCACGCTTTTCTATTTTAAAAATCTAACTATTATCCTTTCAGAAAAAAACAATCTTCGCAAATTAATACACTAAAAAAAACAAATCATGAAAAAAACAATTTGTTTGATCTTTTTATTTTTAATAAATCTATCTGGTTTCACTCAGGAAATTGTTAATTCAATAGCTTTGGAACTAAAGAAAAATAATGCTGTTTTTCAAATTGCTAATCCCAAAAAAAACGCAGTTACATTGTTTGTGAGAGACTCAGTAAAAATAAAAGCAATCAATCTGAATGAAAAGATGCAAATTACTGACAGTATCACGGCTAAAAGACCAAATCTTAAAGCGTACACGAACATAATTGGTTATAATAGCAGTAATGGCAACACAAGGTTATTTTGGTCGTCTAATAATTATGAAGCAATTTTTGCCCAATTGCTTAATCCTACTAGTCGTGAAACCCTGACGAAAGAATATAAACTGCTGTTAAAAAACGAAAAAGTTATACAAAAATTCAGTCAGGGCGACAACTTTTACATTCTGACAGTTGTAAAAAACAGTGATATCTTTAAACTTTATATTTTTGACAGCGAAGGCAATTATACCGAAAAAATGATTGCCACAGAAGGGTTTCACTTTTTCACATTAGACTATAAAAAATCAGATTTATACACAGCGTTTTCCGAAAGTTTGCTGCCTTTTGAAGCGCCTTTCTCTTTACAAAATATCACTGTTGAAAGTCAAACATCATTAATAGATGCTGCCAAAAAAAGAAAATGCTATTTGAACGATAAGCAACTTGTAATTACTCTTGACACCAACATCGATTTTACTCAGGTGATTCTAATTGATTTACAAAGTTTTACTGCTACCGAAAAGATGATAAAAAAGCAATATTTGGTTGGAGATAGAAAATTTTTAAATTCAAATTCCTTTTATTTTGATAATAAATTATATCAGCTAAAAACCTCATCAGGCATCATTTATTTCACTATAAAAGATTTAGAGGACAACGTTTTAAAAGAATATTTTGCTAATTCAACGAAGCCAATTGCCTTTAAAAATTCTGAATTTTTTGAGCAGGGTGGCAGTTTAAGAGGCAAAAGAACTTTGGCAAGCAGCCCTCTGTTTATTCTTAAAGCAAACAGTTTATCTTTGGGCCTTTCCTGTTATAAGACTGGTGAAAATACATTTATTACTTTTGGAGGTGTATCGGAATTAAAACAATCAGCCGACCAGACTACAATAAATGAATTTGGACTTACTGAAGATATCGTATTCAGTACATCAATGGAAGATTTTACATCCAGTTCCAGCAGAAGAGTAGTTAAAACAGAAGGATTGTTTGATACTGCAGGAAATCGTATTAAAGGAAAATTACAGCCATTGGCATCTGATAAAATCACTGCTTTTTTTGATAAAAACAATACTATTTCATCACAGATTTTATTCAAATTAGATGATTACTATCTGGGATATTACGATAGTAAAACAAAAGAATACATCTTTAGAAAATTTGCAGATTAACCAAGAACTCCCGACTTAGCAACTCGGGAGTTTTTTTTCTGATAAAACTTTCAAAATACTAATTTTGCATTTCGACTAATAAAACAATATGAAACTTACAAAACCAAGATTGGCTTTAATCTGCGGCATTCTCTGCATTTCTATTTTTCCGATACTGGTAAAACTGAAACTAACACCCGGATTAATTTCTGCTTTTTACCGGATGTCTTTTGCAGTTACATTGCTTTTGCCTTATGTGCTTTTAAGTAAAAACTTTAAACTGCCAACATTAAAATTCACCCTTTTAGCAGGGCTTTGCGGAATTTTATTCGCCTCAGATGTTGCAGTTTGGAATATTTCAATTCAGGATTCGAGTGCTACACAGGCTTCTTTGTTGACCAATTTGTCTCCTGTGTGGGTTGGTGTTGGTTCTTTTTTGTTCCTTAAATCAAAACCTGCAACCAACTTTTGGATTGGAACATTGGTATCGTTATTCGGAATGGTGACTTTAGTTGGCTTTGAATTTTTTATGGAATTGAATTTTAATCAGGCTTTCCTTTTTGCCGTTTTATCAGGTATTTTATATTCTATCTATCTTTTAATCAGCAAAAATGTACTTTCTAAAGTTGACGTTTTATCCTTTATGACCATCAGTTTATTCGCTTCGAGTATTTATTTAGGAATACTTTGTTTTTTACTAAACGAGCCTTTTACAGGATTTTCAGATATGGGCTGGTTTGTGTTAGTATTACAGGCTGTAATCTGCCAGTTGTGTGCGTGGCTTTCGGTTAGTTATGCGACACAGCATATGCGTGCTACAAGAGTTTCGCTTAGTTTGTTAAGTCAGGCAGTAATTACTTCAATATTAGCTTGGTTGTTTTTGGAAGAAAAAATAACTTTACAAATGGTTTTAGGTGGAATCATTTTACTTTTTGGAATCCGGATTACGTTTTACGACAAGACAATTACATTAAAGAAACTGTTTTCTTAAAATTGCAGATTTAGATTTCATGTCATAAACCTAAAACAAAGAAAACTGTAAAACCTCAACAAAAAATACATGTTACATAGAAATAAAATACCAAATTTAAAAGTAATCGCATTTGATGCCGATGACACTTTGTTTGTTAACGAACCTTACTTTCAGGAAACAGAACATAAATTTTGCGCCCTGATGGAAGATTATCTTTCGCATCAGGGAATCTCGCAGGAGTTATTTAAAATTGAAATAGACAACTTGCCTCTGTACGGTTACGGAATCAAAGGGTATATTCTTTCAATGATTGAAGCGGCAATGAATATCTCGAACAATACAATTCCGGTTGAAGTCATTGAAAAAATCATCCAGTATGGAAAAGAACTGCTGGAAAAACCTATCGAACTCTTAGACGGAATTGAAGAAACATTGCAGGCTTTGCATGGAAAATACAAACTTGTCGTTGCCACAAAAGGAGATTTGAAAGACCAGCACAGTAAACTGCACCGTTCCGGTCTTGGACATTATTTTCACCATATCGAAGTCATGTCAGACAAACAGGAAATTGATTATCAGAAATTATTAGGCCGCTTAGACATTCAGGCGCATGAATTTTTGATGATTGGAAATTCATTGAAATCAGATGTATTGCCGGTTTTAGGAATTGGCGGATATGCCGTTCACATTCCGTTTCATACCACTTGGGAACATGAAAAAATCAATCATAAAGTAGAACACGAGCACTTTAGTTCATTCGAAACTATTGCGGAAGTTGTTCCTAATTTACTATAATGAAAACCCTTTTAGACTTAGAAAACTGGAATAGAAAAGAGCATTTTGAACATTTCAGCAAAATGGAAGAGCCTTTTTTTGGCGTAACTGTCGACATTGATTGTACAAAAGCTTATCAGACTGCCAAAAGCCTTAAGACTTCTTTTTTTATCTTTTATCTGCATAAAACTCTGGTTGCAGTAAATTCGATTGAAAATTTTAAATACCGAATTGCTGAAAATCAAATTTACATTAATGATCGTGTGGATGTTTCTGCAACAATTGGCCGCGAAGATGGTACTTTTGGGTTTTCATTAATGGAATATAATGAGGATTTCAAAATTTTTGAAAAAGATGCACTTGCAGAAATTGAGCGTATTCAAACTACCACCGGACTTTTTACAAGATCGTTTGATGATGATAATGTGATTCACTTTTCGGCAATTCCATGGTTAGATTTTACTTCAATTTCGCACGCACGCAGTTATTCTTATCCCGACAGCTGCCCTAAAATTTCCTTTGGAAAAATGATGACTTCAGAAACCGGGAAAAAAACAATGACAATGGCTGTACATGTTCACCACGGATTGATGGATGGATTACATGTTGGTCAGTTTGTTGATCTCTTTCAGGAATTAATGAACCAGTAGGAACAAACTGAAAAACAAATATTTGGAATGATTTTTGGAAGCAAAAACACATGAAAAAACTACTACTCCTTTTTTGCATATTTTATAATACTATCTTACTAAGTCAGACAGTATTAAACTCTTTTTCATTAAATCTCAACCAACCTTTAGAAAATGGTCAGATTCTCAATGTTGAAGATGAAAAAACCAAGGATATTTATGTTTTTGCAGCCGATGATAAATTCATCAATATCTTAAAATATAATAAATCCCTGTTCTTAAAGTATCAATTTACTGATTCTATAAAAATGGCAGAAAACAGATCTTTAATTGGACATAGTATAAGTGATGATGGAAATCCGTTGCTTTACTGGGCAACAAATAATTTAAGAAACATACGGATTATTAAATATTTCCCCGAAACAAAAACTTCACGGGCTTTAAATTTTGATTTTCCTACAACCACAGAATACATTATAAACACTTTCCAGAAAAATAATCTTTTTTACATCCTGTGTAAAGAAACGAACCAACCACATTTATTGCTTTATGAATTTAATGATGGAAAATGTGTAATAAAAATGTTTGATTTGTCAACAATTCCATTCCAGAATGAAAAGGGACAAAATGTTGCTTTTAGCACTATTATCCGATATTATCCTATTGAAAAAATAGACCCTGACAATTTTACTCCTCTGGATAAAACTATTAACAAAACCAAAATGTATGTATTAGATGACCATATTCTTTTGGCATTTGATTATAGCTTGAAAAAAACACAAATTTTAGATCTTAACCTTGCAACTGCTGATGTTACAGAAAAGAATTTTAATCAGCCTTTCACTGAAAAAGCATTTAAATCTTCAAATTCCTTTCTTTACGATAATAAATTACTACAAATCAAGGCAGGTAAAGAAGAACTATTATTCGACATCAAAAACTTTGAAACAGGCAAAACGCTTAAAAGCGTTTCTATTTCAAAAAAAGACTCAATTCAATTTAAAATCTCACCTCTCTTTTTACAGTTAAACGGAAAAAAACCTCAGGAAATAAAAACAACTGAGAAGTTTTTAAAACAACTTTCTATTTTAAACTCCGGAATATCAGCTTTTAAAAATAAAAAAAATACATTGATAACTATTGGCGGATTTGCAGAATATCAAATCGGAGGTTATGATTACTTACAAAATAATTCGCTCGCTGATTTTTTTGATAATGACTTTGGCGGTTATTCAGAATATTCGAATAAGATGGTTTATTTTGATGCGATATTCAATCCTGATTTAGAGTTTATAAACCAAAAACGAACAGAGCCTCTGGCTATTGACAATATTTATTACTACCTCAGCATCAATAAAAACATCACACTTCAAAATACGCTTAAACTTAAAGATTATTATATCTTAAGTTATTATGACACCGATTCCAGACAATTTATCATGCGTAAATTTACGGATGGTTTTATCAATGATGGACCTGGAAATTTAATCAGAAATAAGCAATTATTATCAAATCCTGCTAAATTTGACACCATTAAATTCAGTGGGAATTAATCCAAATATTTTTCAGAGTTTCAAAAAATGCTTTGAATTATTTTCGTTAATTTTACAAAAAAGACACACATTATGTTATCAAAAAATATTGAAACGGCTTTAAATAAGCAAATCCGCATAGAAGCAGAATCTTCACAAACGTATCTTTCAATGGCTTGCTGGGCTGAAGTACACGGATTAGAAGGAATCGCCCAGTTCATGTATACCCAGTCAGACGAAGAACGTGCACACATGCTTAAACTGGTAAAGTATGTTAACGAACGTGGCGGTCACGCTCAGATTACAGATCTAAAAGCACCCAGAATAACCTATTCTACTTTTAAAGAAATGTTTGAGGAGCTTTACAATCATGAACTTTTTGTTTCTAAATCGATCAACGAATTGGTACACATCACTTTTGAAGAAAAAGATTATGCTACACATAATTTCTTACAATGGTATGTTTCTGAACAAATCGAAGAAGAAGCTACAGCTAAATCTATTTTAGACAAAATCAACTTAATTGGTGAAGATAAGGGAGGACTTTATCTGTTCGATCGTGATATTCAGCAGTTAACCGTTACAAGCTCTATCGCTATCAATCCAAAATAAAAACGTTAAATTTTATTTAGAATATATAAAAATAATATTTTCTGTTTATATTTGTCACTGTTTTTAATACAGAGGAAATTGAGCAAGAAAGAAAAAGACAAGGACAAGAAAAAGGATAAAAAGAAAAAGAAGAACAAAGATATCCTTGACAAAATCAAGAAGATTGAAAACTGCAAATCTTCTTGCTGTGAGAAATATAAAAAAAGTGAAAAGAAACGCTGCTCACGCTGTCCTATGTTTGATTTATTCAAAAAGACTGCTTAACGATATAAACAAAACCCACCAGATTTTTCCGGTGGGTTTTTTAGTTTTAAATTGCAGCCAACTTCTGATTATTAAAATGCTCTGAAATTTATATGGAAAACCAAATTATAATTCCCAAATCTGCTCTTGATTTTTTAGAGCAGCTCAAAGAAAACAATAACAAACCGTGGTTTGAAGCTAATAAACCAAAATACCTCAACGAATTAAACCATATTGAAACTTTTGCAGATGATTTGCTTCAGGAACTTTCTAAAACCGATGTTCTGGAAACCAAATCAGGCAAAAAAAGTGTTTACCGAATTTATCGTGATATCCGTTTTTCTAAGGACAAAACTCCTTTTAAAACCTTTTGGGGAGGAAGTTATACTCGTGCTACAGCGGCTAGACGCGGTGGTTATTATTTTCATCTGGAAAAAGGAAACAGTTTTTTCGCAGGTGGTTTTTGGGGACCTAATGCCGCAGATCTAAAAAGGATTAGAACTGAGTTTGCCCAGGACCCGGAAACCTTTCAGAAAATTTTAAATTCAAAATCGTTCATCAGCAATTTTGGAACTTTACAGGGTGAACAACTCAAAACAAAACCAGCAGGTTTCGATATCAATCATCCGGCAATTGACCTGCTTCGTTTCAAACAATTTTTAGTCATTAAACGGTTTACAGATGAAGAGGTACTAAGTCCGTTTTTCTTAGAACAGGCTTTAGAGGCATTCAAGAACATGAGACCCTTTTTTGATTATATGAGCGAAGTATTGACAACTGATATAAATGGCGCTTCGGTATTATAAGCTTTGTTTTTTAAAATAAAAAACCCGACAGGTTTAAAAGCCTGCCGGGTTCAACCAACAAATGAAATCTTTATTTGCTGAGCAGTAAGATTTCGTTTACAACAACTTCTGTAACGTAGCGTTTCTCGCCATTTTTATCGTCATAACTTCTGTGGGTTAGTTTTCCTTCAACGGCGACTTCTTTTCCTTTTACTACATATTTTTCGATAATTTCGGCCGTTTTACCCCAGGCAGTAACACGATGCCATTCGGTTTGCTCTACTTTTTCACCCTTGTCATTGGTGTATTTCTCATTGGTAGCAATACTTAAATGCGCTAATTTTCTTCCGCTGTCTAATGTTTTGATTTCAGGGTCATTTCCTACGTTTCCGATTAATTGTACTTTGTTTTTCATGGCGTATACTATTTTTAAAGGTTTATATAAATTGAATCGTTCGTCAAATTCAACAGTGCAAAGATGTGGCAGCTTTTAAAAATTATTCGGTTGTCAACTGTTTACTTTCGGTTGTAACTGTTTGTAACCGTTTGTAAATGGAAATTAATTTAGTATATTTGAGATAAATCATACAAAATGCAAACAAAAATCAATAAAGTAGAATTACGAAATTTAGAATTTGACGACTACAAACAGTTAAAAGATTCGATGGTAAAATCGTATCCTGAAATGGCTAATTCTTACTGGAGATCTGCAGATATTAAAAAATTACTTTCAATTTTTCCCGAAGGACAATTGGTCATTTTAGTTGATGGTGTTGTTGTAGGATCAGCATTATCATTAATTGTGGACGAGGCATTAGTTGACAAAAGACATAATTACAGACAAATTGTGGCCGATTACAGTTTTTCTACCCATAATCCCAACGGTGAAATTTTATACGGAATCGATGTTTTCATTCACCCCAATTACCGTGGTCTGCGTTTAGGCAGGCGTTTGTACGATGCAAGGAAAGAATTGTGCGAACAGCTGAATCTGAAAGCTATTGTTTTTGCGGGAAGGATTCCGAATTATTCGCAGCATTCTAAAAAAATGACACCGAAAAATTATATCGACAAAGTAAAACACAAGGAATTACACGATCCAGTGCTTTCATTTCAGTTGAGCAATGATTTTCACGTTTTGCGGATTATCAAAAATTATCTGGAAGGAGACGAAGAATCAAAAGAATTTGCTGTACTACTCGAATGGAACAATGTCTATTATGATGAAAGTCCAAAATTGATTAATCTGGAAAAAAGCGTCATCCGTCTGGGGCTTGTACAATGGCAAATGCGCCAATTGAATAATCTGGAAGAATTTTTCGAGCAGTCAGAATTTTTTATTGATGTGGTTTCAGGCTATGGCTCTGATTTTGCTCTTTTTCCAGAACTTTTCATTGCCCCTTTAATGGCCGATTACAACCATTTATCAGAAGCAGAAGCCATTCGGGAACTTTCCCGATATTCTGACCCAATCAGGAAGCGTTTTCAGGAATTGGCTATTTCTTATAACATCAATATCATCACTGGTAGCATGCCGTATTTAGAAAATGGCAATTTATATAATGTTGGTTTTTTATGTAAAAGGGATGGAACTTCTGAAATGTATACTAAAATTCACATTACCCCAAATGAAGTTGTGCACTGGGGAATGAAAGGCGGCTCCCAATTTAAAACCTTTGATACCGATTGCGGTAAAATCGGAATCCTGATTTGTTATGATGTGGAATTTCCGGAACTCCCAAGATTACTGGCAGATGAAGGAATGAATATTCTTTTCGTACCCTTTTTAACCGATACACAAAATGGTTATACCCGTGTAAAACACTGTTCTCAGGCACGTGCGATAGAAAACGAATGTTATGTAGCTATTGCAGGCTGTGTAGGGAATCTTCCGAAAGTAAATAATATGGATATCCAGTATGCACAGGCAGCAGTATTTACACCTTCAGATTTTGCTTTTCCGAGCAACGGTATTAAAGCCGAAGCCACTCCAAATACAGAAATGACTTTAATTGTTGACGTTGATTTGAATTTGCTAAAAGAATTGCATGAGCATGGGAGTGTGCATACGCTGAAAGACAGGAGGACAGATTTGTATGAGGTTAGGAAGATAAATCCTTGATGAAAATAATTAGCAGGACCAAGGAGAAAAAAGATCCGGAAATAACAAAACGTCACTTCGAGTGCTGGCTGATAAATTTTCTTTTGAAAACAAAAAGCAGTTAGCCAAAAATGTATCGAGAAATCTTGGTTACAATAACGGTTCTCGATACAATTTTATAAAAATGCTACCGCTATTTTATAAAATCATTCGAACTGACGATAGAAAAACATCATAATTTCGAGCGGATGGAGAAATTAAAAAAACCATGCCCAATAACTAGCCCTGATAGAGCCGGTATCCTCGTAACGGAGTGAAGAGATAAAGGCGAAAGCAGGAACCCATGTTAACTGATACAAAACCATCATTCGCTTAAAATAAAACCAAATTGTCTATTTAAATTAAGACAGATCTATGAAAACATGCCTCGAATGCGCTGAGAAAATTGTAGGCCGGGAAGACAAAAAATTCTGTTCGGACAGCTGCCGCAATGCTTACAACAATAAAATAAACAAGGACAGTACCAATTTTATGCGGAATGTAAACAACAAGCTGCGTAAAAATTACCGAATTTTGTCTGAATTAAACACAGAAGGAAAATCTAAGGCAACCAGAGAAAAAATGCTGAATAAAGGTTTTGATTTTGATTTCTTTACCAATATCTTGCAGACCAAAACAGGCAATACCTACTATTTCCTGTACGATCAGGGATATCGGTCTTTGGACAATGATTATTTTATGCTCGTAAAAAAAGAAATTTAATACCACAATATGAAAAAAAATCCTACTTCAATTCTGGCTTTCTTGGGAGTCTTAGGAATTCTGGCCATCATCTATGCCTCAATGATGCCCCAGTATATTTCTAAAGATGAAGAAGCTCTTGCTGAATTCTCAACTGAACGAGCACTAAATCAGGTTCGGATTATAGCCCAAAAGCCCCATTTTGTCGGCTCAACCAATCATGAATTAGTTGCCAATTACCTTAAACTCGAACTAAACAGAATTGGTTTAGAAACCAGTATTCAGGAGGGTTTTACCCTGAACGACAAAGGTCTTTTGGTAAAATCCAAAAATATTCTGGCGCGTATAAAAGGAACTGATAGTTCAAAAGCCTTATTATTGCTTTCGCATTATGACAGCGCACCGCATTCTTTTTCTAAAGGAGCGAGTGATGATGCTTCCGGAGTTGCCACAATACTTGAAGGCGTTCGTGCATTTTTGTACGCCAACGAAAAACATAAAAATGATATTATTATTCTTTTTTCTGATGCTGAAGAATTAGGTTTAAACGGCGCTGCCCTATTTGTAAATCAGCATCCATGGGCAAAAGAGGTTGGTCTGGTCTTAAATTTTGAAGCAAGAGGTTCCTCAGGTCCAAGTTATATGCTGATGGAAACCAACAAAGGGAATCAGGCTCTTGTAAAAGAATTTTCTAATGCCAAAACAAAGTATCCGGTTTCAAATTCATTGATGTACAGCATTTACAAAATGCTTCCAAATGATACTGATCTAACAGTTTTCAGAGAACAGGGAAATATTCAGGGTTTCAATTTTGCCTTTATCGACGGGCATTATAATTATCATACACAGCAAGATGATATTCAGCATTTAAATAAAACTACATTAACACATCAGGGATCTTATTTGATGCCTTTATTAAAATACTTTTCTAATATTGATTTAAACTCTACTCACACCACAGAAGACAATGTTTATTTTAACGTTCCGTTCGGATTCTTTATAAATTATCCTTTTTCATGGGTTTTCCCAATGAGTGTCATTGCTTTGGGACTACTTGTTTTCTTTATTTTCGTTGGAAAAGTAAAACATCTTATTTCGTTCAGGGAAATTTTTAAAGGATTTGTTCCTTTCTTAGGTTCGATTATCATTGCCGGTCTGGTAACCTTTTTGGGATGGAAAATCATTCTGCAGATTTATCCACAATATTCTGATTTATTAAATGGTTTTACCTACAATGGTCACGCCTATATTGGAGCATTTGTAACGCTTAGCATTGCAATCTGTTTTGCTTTTTACCATCATTTTTCGGAAGAGAAAATTACGATGAACCATTTCATAGCACCTTTATTACTATGGATTATCATTAATGTTGTTTTAGCCAATCAATTAACGGGAGCAGGCTTTCTGATTATTCCAGCTTATTTTGGAATCATTTTGTTGGGAATTTTTGTTTTTACGCATCATTACAGCGTTGGTTTAAACTTATTATTCAGTATTCCTGCTTTAGCTATCGTAGCACCTTTTATTGTGATGTTTCCAATTGGTTTAGGTTTAAAAATCCTTTTTGGAAGCGCAATATTGACAGTCTTGCTTTTCGGATTACTCCTCCCTGTATTTGGATCATTTGTCAAAAAGGGAGTGTGGACTATGCTTTTCTTTATCATATCGATCAGCTTTTTTGTATACGCCGGTGTAAATTCAGATTATGAGCCAGGAAAAGCAAAATCAAACAGCTTATTATACGTTTATAATGCCGACACTAATTCTGCCGTCTGGACCACTTATGATACCAATCTTGACGACTGGACCAAATTTTACCTTGGCAATATGAATCAGAAAGCAGTGGGTTTAAATGGTCTTCCAATAGCGAGCAAATACAATACTGCTTTTACTTACAGCGCTATTGCTCCTAAAATAGAAGTTCCAAAACCAACTATTTCCTTTGTAAGAGACAGTGTAATAGGAAGCAAAAGGTATCTGAAAATAAAAATTACGCCAAATCGTAAAGTGAATCGGTACGATATTTATGCCAATCCAAAAATGTCTTTTTATAACTTTAAAGCTAATGGCGTTTCTACTTCCGGAGAAAAAGGAAACCTTTTGGAGAGAAAGGACAGCAAAATTTTATGCTACTATGTCGTAGGAAACGAACCGCTTGTAATGGAATTCATTATCAATAAATCGACAGTTTTTGATATGGATTTGATCGAAAGTTCTTTTGATTTAATGACAAATCCGTTGTTTAATATCAAACCAAGAAGCAACTGGATGATGCCAACTCCTTTTGTTCTGAATGATGCTGTTTTGGTTCAGCAAAAAATTAAAAGATATACTGCTCCCGTAAAACCTATAGAAGCTGCTCCGGTAAAAGACAGTATAATAGTTGTAAAAGACAGTTTGAAACCTATTAAATCTGAATAAGGAATATTTTGAAAGGTCCTGATTTAACAACTCTATTTCTTCTTCTTATTGTTTTATTGTTTATGATATTTAGATCGTTCGATTCTAAAGATGATAAATTTTCAAAAAGAGATTATTTTAGACTATATGATTCAATTAACCATATTATCTTGATGTTAATTGTGATTATAATCGTAATTGTCGAAATAATAAGCCAACTGGTAAATAGTAAAAGTATTTTCTCGTAATAAATATTTAAAATTGAAAACATATAAAAGGCAAACTTTATTATTTAAAGCTTTGCCTTTTTCATTTAACAGGCACATTCCATTTTCAATCCGCCCTTATTTCCTTTTATTCCTTCAGTTGCATATCCATCGAGTTTCCACCATTCCAGTCCGCCAATTAATTCTTTTACTTTAAATCTTAACCTCGCCATATTTAATGCTCCTTTTGTTGAAGCGTTGCATCCAATACCGTCGCAATAGGTTACGTATAAAACATCTTTATCCAAATGCTGAGTGGTTTCTAAATTCATTTCACGATGCGGAATATTAATCGCATTGGGAATGTGTTCTGTTTCAAATCCAAAAGGCTTTCTGGCATCAAGCGCAATTATCTTTTCACCATTATTCAAAGCTTCGAATAAATCGGACGGATCCATTTCGAATGCTAATTTGTTTTCGTAAAATTTAATCTGATTTTCCATAGTTCGCTGTTTTTTTTCAAAAGTAGCAGAACATTCCATCACATAAAAACGAAAAGAATTCATCAATCTCATTACTTTTTTTCATAGAAAAGCAAGTCTAAAATTTTGTTTCTTTGTGTATCAATACTTTCAAAATGGAAATACGCCACTTAAAACTGATAAAAGCAATTGTTGAAGAAGGAAGCATCACTAAAGCGATCGACAAACTTCATTTGACACAATCGGCACTCAGTCATCAGCTCAAAGAAGCAGAATATCAATTGGGAACTGCCATTTTTCTTAGAACCAATAAAAAACTGGTTTTGACCAAAGCCGGTGAAAAAATATACGATCTCGCCAACGAAATACTGAACAAACTCACAGAAACCGAAACCCAGATTAAACAGATGGTTTTTGGGGAATATGGCGAAATTAGAATCAGTACCGAATGTTTCTCTAGTTACCACTGGCTTCCATCGGTTTTAAAGCAATTCCATCTTTTGTATCCGAATGTGGAACTGAAAATTGTGATTGAAGCCACTCATATTCCGCTGCAGAAACTTTTAGACAATACGATTGATATTGCCATTATAAGTGATCCGATTAAAGACAGTAATATAAAATACACCGAACTTTTTCAGGACGAAGTAATGATGGTCGTTTCTGAAAATCATGCCTGGGCAGATAAAAAGTACGTTGTTGCAGAAGATTTCATCAATGAACATCTCATTATCCATTCACTTCCGATGGAGACCGTTACGATTCATCAGTTTCTTTTGGCTCCAGCCAAAGTGACTCCGAAGAAAATAACACCAATGCCCTTAACAGAAGCTTCCCTTGAAATGGTAAAAGCCGATATGGGCGTGATGTCAATGGCAAAATGGGCCGTTCAGCCTCATTTGAAATCCGGTCCGATCAAAGCCATTAAAGTTGGCAAAAACGGCTTAAAGAGGAAACATTTTATCGCGACAAGAGCAAACGAAAATTATCCGGATTATTTCAATCATTTTATAAACTTTCTCCAAACCGAAATCAATCTGCAATGGAATATTTAATAAGAAACTGCGAAATAGCCGATCTGCCAAAATTAGTTGTTCTCTGTCAAAAACATGCTGAATTCGAGAAAGCCGATTATGATCCTGAAGGAAAAGAAGAAGGACTGAAAAAAGAACTGTTTAACAATAATCCTAAATTATTTTGCTTAGTTGTTGTTTCTGAAGCTGAAATTGTAGGATATGTGACTTATACCTTTTCTTACTCCACCTGGAGTGCCGGCGATTACATGTACATGGATTGCCTGTTTTTGGAAGAAGGCGCCAGAAATTTTGGAATTGGAGAAGTATTAATCAATACATTAAAGCAAATCGGAAAAGAGAAAAACTGTGTAAACATGCAATGGCGAACACCGCAGTTTAACGAAAGAGCTATAAAATTCTATCACAGAATTGGTGCAAAAGGAAAAGACAAGGTTTGTTTTTTTCTGGATTTGTAATCTTACGATAAAAGAAATCATTTTCATGAGTAAAATCATCCTTTACAACTTTGTACCTTTATAGCTTTGAACTTTCATACAAATGATAAAAATAAGCATATTAGGCTGTGGCTGGCTTGGACTTCCTCTGGCAAAAAGATTAATTGAAAACGGAAATTCAGTAAACGGATCCACAACTTCAGAAAATAAACTTCCGATTTTAAAAGATGCCGGGATAAATCCGTTTTTAGTTGCGCTTGAAAGCGAAAGTGTTTCTGAAAGCATCAATACGTTTTTAGCGGAAAGCGAAATCCTGATTATTGATATTCCACCCAAATTGAGAGGGAATCAAAGTTTCTCGAATCCGCTCGAAATGACATTTGTGAGGAAAATCGAAAATCTAATTCCGTTTATAGAGAAATCTAAGGTTAAGAAAGTACTCTTTGTGAGTTCAACTTCAGTTTATGGAGACCAAAATGATTTGATTACAGAAGAAACAAATCCAAATCCGGAAACAGAAAGCGGTAAACAATTGCTTTTAGCAGAAGAAATGCTGCAGAAAAATCAAAATTTCGAAACTACTATTTTACGTTTTGGCGGATTAATTGGTAAAGATCGTCATCCTGTTACTTCATTATCAGGAAAAGAAAACTTAACAAATGCAGATGCTACCGTAAACCTGATTCATCAAAACGATTGTATCAACATCATTGAAAAAATCATAACCCAATCTAAATGGAATGAAGTCTTTAATGCTGTTGCTCGGTTTCATCCGACAAGAGCTGAATACTACACTCGAAAAGCGAAAGAACAAAAGCTGGCTTTACCAAAATTCAGTTCTGAAAAATCGAACATCAAAAAGATAATTTCAAGCGAAAAAGTCGAAAGCGTTTTGAATTACCAATTTGAACTAAAAAATTACTAAAAGCATTATGTCAGGCTGAGCGAAGTCGAAGCCCTTTTGATTTCAGGCCTTCGACTCGCTCAGGGTGACAGTTGTGTGAGCTATAAACAAAATTAAATGAACTTATATAACTTATATGGTTCAAAAAATATTCGCGAACTTTGTGGTTAAACCAAAATTATGGAAACAGTCTACATCAATTCGCCTCTCGGAATCACCAAAATTATTGGAGATGATAACGGTATTTCAGTAATTTCTGTTTCTGATGTTGGTACAAATGAAATCTCAGAGACAATTCCCGAAATTTTAAAAGATGCTGTGTTTCAGTTAAACGAATATTTCGAGGGTAAAAGAACCGACTTCAATTTAAAACTAAATCCAAAAGGAACCGAATTTCAACAAAAAGTCTGGAAAACCTTACTCGAAATTCCATACGGAAAAACAGTCAGCTATATGGATCAGACTAAAAAACTCGGCGATGTAAAAGCCATTCGGGCTGTTGCTTCTGCAAATGGCAAAAATCCGCTTTGGATTGTGGTTCCATGCCATCGCGTAATTGGTACAAACGGTTCGCTTACGGGTTACGCCGGAGAAATATGGCGCAAAAAATGGCTTTTAGAACATGAAAGCCCGACTTCACAGCAAAGTTTGTTTTAGTTACAATTATAACCCATTCATTATGGCAAAAATAGTTATGGAAAGCTGGAGAGAAGGCTTAAAAGGAGTTTCACTTGTAAAGTTGCAAAATGAAATATTAGGATTAGGTTTGAAAGAAGCTAAAACTAATTTAGACAATCTTTTAGATGACATTCAAATAATTCTGGAAATTGCTGATGAAAATTCAGCTAAATATTTCTTAGAAGAAGCAGATAAGCTAGGTGTTAATTGTAAATTCATAAAATAAATTTAATAATAGTAAGAATTTTACGCATATTTGCAAAAAAGAATCTAAGAAAGTCTAACAATCTAAATATCTAAGAAGTCCCCAAAAATGATTGAAAAAATAAACCTCAACAACATTTTATTTCTTGATATAGAAACTGTTCCTGAAGAAGAAAACTTCAATTCGCTCGATCCGGAAATGCAGTCCCTTTGGGATTTAAAAACACAATATCAGCGGAAAGACGATTTTACTCCCGAAGAATTTTACGATCGTGCCGGAATCTGGGCAGAGTTTGGAAAAATAATCTGCATTTCAGTTGGGTATTTTACTATTCGGGGAGATATTCGAAATTTCAGGGTAACTTCTTTTTTCGGAGAAGAGAAAAAGATCCTGAAAGATTTTAATAATCTGCTGAACAATCATTTCAATCAGCCACAGCATCTTTTATGCGGACACAATGCTAAAGAATTTGATATACCATTTATCGCGCGCCGAATGATTATCAACCAAATCGCAATTCCGGACAAACTGAATTTATTCGGTAAAAAACCATGGGAAATTCCGCATCTGGATACTTTAGAATTATGGAAGTTTGGTGATTACAAACACTTTACTTCTTTAAAACTACTGACCAAAATCCTCGGAGTTCCTTCCCCAAAAGGTGATATTGACGGAAGCCAGGTAGCACATGTTTTTTATGTAGAGAAAGACATGGACCGGATTGTAACCTATTGTGAAAAAGACACTATTGCCGTAGCACAGGTTTTTCTCCGCCTTCGCAGAGAGGATTTACTGATAGATGAGGAAATAATTCATGTTTAAATTTTTGAGTTCCTAAGATCCTGAGATACTAAGTTACTAAGATTTTGAAATGCAAAATTTAAATGCACTTACATAACTTATATGGTTTAAAAAAAATGTTTCAAATGACACACGAGAAAATTTCACATCTTAGACTTGCTTCCCAAAAATTAGACAAAACAAGTGCTTCATCACCACAGGAAATTGTCAGACATCTTGGTGCTATGCAGGCTCAGGATTATGCCATGGCAAAATGGGCGATTGGCTCCCGATGTGATTCCACTGAAAAACAAATAGAAGAAGCTATAAATTCAGGAAAAATAATCCGGACTCATATTCTTCGTCCAACCTGGCATTTTGTTGCTGCTGATGATATTCATTGGATGCTGGATGTTTCAGGACCTCAGGTCAAACGTATGATTCTTGCTGAAACCAAAAAATATAGTTGTGACGAAAAGGAATTTGACAAGATTAACTCAGCAATAGAAAAAATACTGGCTGGCAACAATCATTTAACACGTGAGGAAATCATACAGGAACTTACTATCAAAAAGTTTTCCGGCGATTACAAATTAAGTCCTGTTCTGATCATGATGTATGCAGAATTAGATGGTGTGGTTTGCAACGGCAAAATGAAAGGCAAACAAATGACATACGCCTTACTGGAAGAAAGGGTTCCAAAGCCTCAATCCAGACTGACAAAAGAAGAAGGTCTGGCTAAACTGGCAAAACGTTATTTTGAAAGTCACGGCCCGGCAACACTACTTGATTTTTCGTGGTGGTCAGGTTTTTCGGTTACAACTTGCAAAAACATTATTAATGCAACAGAACTGCAACTAAATAGCTTTACCATTGATAATCAAACGTATTGGTTCGGAAAAGAATATTCGAATACAGATAAATTCCGCGAAAGCGTACATTTCTTAGCTGCTTTTGATGAGTATTTAATTTCATATAAAAACCGGGAATCTTCGATTTTATTAGAACATCAGCCAAAAGCTTTTACCAAAAACGGCATTTTTAAACCCACAATTGTAGAAAACGGAAAAGTAATCGGAACCTGGAAAAGAACCATCAAAAAAGATCATGTCAAAATTGAAACAGACTTTTTTAATGAAACTGAAAGTCATAAAAAAGAAGTTCTTTTTGAAGGAATCAAATCATTTGAAAAGTATCTGGAAACGAAAATTGCAATTGAATAAAACTTAAAAACACCTAAATCTATTTACCCTTAAACCACGAAATTGACTTTTGTAATTGTCATTGCAATTGATTTATTACATTTACAAAAAATTACAATTATGGTATTAAGCAGATTTTGGTTAACGATTTTTATTTCTTCGATTGTGTTTATTGTGGTGAGTTTATTTACTGCCAATACGTATACTATTGATTCTGTTTTGAATGGAAAGAAAGATGACCCGATTTTGGTTTCAGAAAAATACGTTGAACAACTTCCCGCTTTCATCAAAGACAGCATTAAAACTGCTCCGGAACAGACTATGATTGTCAATCGTGACACGCTAAATGCCGACACGACTTATGTTTATAAAAACAAAACAGTAAAAATTTACAGCGGCCTTCAAAAATCAGATGGTTTATTGCCAACCTGTAAAAACACTCTGGTTGATTTAATTCTGCCATTGATTGCCTATCTGGCTTTCTTCTGTGGATTGATGGAACTTTTAATTGTTTCGGGAGCTTCCGGAAATTTAGCTAAAGTATTGAGTCCCGTTTTTGTAAAAGTATTTCCAAGCATTCCTAAAAATCACCCTTCGATATCCTACATGACCTTAAATTTTGCTGCCAATTTCTTAGGATTAGATTCAGCTGCAACACCTTTCGGCCTTAAAGCCATGGAGAGTTTACAGGAAATAAACCCAGAAAAAGACAAAGCGAGTGACGCACAGATTATGTTTATGTGTCTTCACGCTTCGGGCTTAACCTTAATTGCAACTTCGATTATTGGTTATCGTGCGGCTGCAAATGCCAGTAACCCAGCTGATGTGATGCTGCCTTGTATTATTACTTCATTCATTGGGACGATTGCTGCTTTCCTGATTGTAGGTGTGAAACAAAAAATCAATTTTAAAAGTGCTTCGCTGCTTATTGGCTTGATGACTTTAATTGCGGCTATTATTGGATTACTGATGTATGTGAACCATCTGGATTTAATTGGTAAAAACTATTTTACGTCTAATCTTTCTGGATTAATATTAATTGCAATTATCGCTTTCACTTTGATCTTTTCATTTATCCATGAGAAGAAATTCAAAGAAGCTGAAACGACTGTTTTTGACACTTTTGTAGTAGGAGCAAACAATGGTGTTAAAACCGGAGTGACTATTTTTCCTTATGTTTTGGGAATGTTGGTTGCCATTTCACTGTTCAGAAACAGCGGTTTGTTCGAAATCATCAGTGATGCCATTGGATTTATCTTTTCGAATATGGGGGTAAGCAAAGAAATCACGAATGCGCTGCCTGTTGCGATGTTGCGTCCTTTCAGCTCTGCAGGATCCAGAGGATTTTTAATTGATTCGATGAATACTTTTGGCGCCGATTCTTTAACTGCCAGATTGAGCAGTATTTTCCAGTGCAGTGCCGAAAGTACGTTTTATGTAATTGCGGTTTACTTTGGTTCGGTAAATATCAAGAATACCCGTTACGCTTTGGGTACCATGCTTTTGGTAGATTTGATTTGCGTGATTACGGCTATTTTTGTGGCGACGTGGTTTTTTTAAAATTTGACGGTTTTAAATATGAAAATTAAATATCTTTTCATTTTATTTCTTCTGGCAAGCTGTCAAGAACAGAAAAAAAATCTAATTGCAGATGTAAGTTCTGTTGAAGCAACAGAAATTCATCCCATTGCAGATAAAAGAGAAACCGAAGAAAAAACATTACGAACAGATACCATTTTACTTTCAAATGAAAAAAATGCCGAATTCACCCATATACTGGCAAATTTGACAGAACTGAAAGCAGATAAAGACAGTATTTTAACCTCTAAATTCAGGCTTGATTTTTATAAGGATAAAACCAAAATCGCCTCTTCCAGAATCACAATTACCAATTACGAAAAAGGTGCTGGATGGGGCGGTTCATCCGGTTTAACAAATTTATCAGGAAAAAATTCTTCTTTTATACAAATCGGTTTTGGGTATCCTGCCTGCGGATATACACATGAAAATTATTTGTATTATCTGAAAAAACACGATTTACAACTTGTTCATCAGTGGCAGTCGATGTCAGACAGCGGCTGGGGAACGTGGACAGAATTTTTAAGCGATGCATCAGCAGAAGAGGATCCCAAAACTTTTTATTGCAAAACGGTTTCATTTGAACCCGGAGATGATGAAAATGAAGATTCCGGAATTGTAACCTATACGGATTCCATTTTATTTTCAATGAAAGGAAATCGCTGGAAAAAGAAATTGCTTTCAGCAAAAGACAAACCTTATTTTGAGAAAAAGATGAGCTTCAATGCGTTTCATAATCAACAATAAAGTTGCTAAACGTATATAATTCAAATTCTTTCTTAGGTAAATAATTTTTAACTTTGCCAAAAACCTAAGAAATGATTGATTTTATATACCAGGATCCTTATCCTATCTTAAAAGACGAGACACAATACCGCAAAATTTCTTCAGATTTTGTAAAAGTAGAACAATTTGGAGAACGTGAAGTTTTAACTGTTGATCCAAAAGGATTAGAGTTATTGGCCGAAGAAGCCCTGACAGATGTTTCGTTTATGTTAAGAACGACACATTTGCAAAAACTTAGAAACATTCTGGATGATCCGGAAGCAACAGATAATGATCGTTTTGTTGCTTACAATTTACTTCAAAATGCTTCGGTTGCTGCCGAAGGACAATTACCAAGTTGCCAGGATACCGGAACAGCAATCGTTATGGCCAAAAAAGGCGAAAGCATTTTTACCGGAGTTGATGATGCTGAATGGTTAAGCAAAGGAATTTTCAACACCTACCAAAAACGCAATTTAAGATATTCGCAGATTGTACCGATTTCGATGTTTGAAGAAAAAAATTCAGGCTCGAATCTTCCGGCACAAATTGATATTTATGCTAAAAAAGGAACTTCATATGAATTTTTATTCATGGCAAAAGGAGGCGGATCTGCCAATAAAACCTATTTATACCAACAAACAAAATCATTACTGAATGATAAATCTCTTGATGCTTTCATTCGTGCAAAAATCAAAGATTTAGGAACTTCAGCCTGTCCGCCTTACCATTTGGCTTTGGTAATCGGCGGAACTTCTGCGGAAGCGAATCTGGCTACGGTTAAAAAAGCATCTGCAGGTTATTTCGACAATCTCCCTACTTCAGGAAATATGGCCGGCCAGGCGTTCCGGGATTTAGAATGGGAAGAACGTGTTCAGAAAATCTGTCAGGAAAGTGAAATTGGAGCTCAGTTTGGCGGAAAATATTTCACGCATGATGTTCGTGTCATCCGTTTGCCGCGTCACGCAGCTTCCTGCCCGGTTGGATTGGGAGTTTCCTGTTCTGCAGACCGAAATATCAAAGGAAAAATCACCAAAGACGGAATCTTCGTTGAACAGCTAGAAGTAAATCCGAAACAGTTTTTACCGGAAACCGCTCCACATTTAGAAGCTCCGGTTGAAATTGATTTAGATCAGCCAATGGCGGATATTTTAGCAAAATTATCCCAATACCCAATCAAAACCCGTTTGAAATTAAACGGAACTGTTATTGTAGCCCGTGATATTGCACACGCAAAAATTAAAGAATTATTAGATGCCGGACAGCCAATGCCGGAATATTTCAAAAATCATCCGGTATATTACGCCGGACCTGCAAAAACTCCTGAAGGAATGGCTTCGGGAAGTTTTGGACCAACAACTGCCGGACGTATGGACGTTTATGTAGATGAATTCCAGAAACATGGCGGAAGTATGATCATGCTGGCAAAAGGAAACCGAACCAAACAAGTTACGGATGCCTGCAACAAATATGGCGGATTTTATTTGGGCTCTATCGGAGGTCCGGCTGCTATTCTGGCTCAGGATAACATCCTGAAAGTAGAAGTGGTTGATTTTGAAGAATTAGGAATGGAAGCGGTTCGAAAAATCACCGTAAAAGATTTCCCTGCTTTCATAATTACAGACGATAAAGGGAATGATTTCTTTGAGAATCTGTAACTTTTGAAATAATTTAAAATACCGTAAATTCATCATTTTAATTTTTGAATTTACGGTATTTTCATTTTACAACTATGAATCAATTACTTACTATATTTAATTCTGTCCTCCCTATTTCAGAAGAAGAACAAAACTTCATGAAACAGCACTTGTTTATTGAAACATTGAAAAAAGGAGAAAAATACTGTGAACAGGGCAAAGTCTGTAGAAAAATTGGTTTTGTTCTCGAAGGTGTTTTAAGAGTCGTTAAAACAGATTCGGAAGGAAATGAGTTTATACCCTATTTTACAAGTGAAGGTCATTTTGCAGTAGCGATGGAAAGCTTTACCAATAAAATTCCTTCTGATGAATCGGTTGAAGCCTTAACAAACTGCTCTGTGGCGACTATAACAAGTGAGGCTTTTGACTTATTTGAAAAAGAGGTCACGAATTTTTCAAAGATTATTCATCTTCTAAAAGAAAAAGCATTTCTTGAAAAATATAAAATGAAAAGCGAAATGCTGATGGATGATGCCGAAACTAAATACGCCAAACTCCTGCAGAGACAGCCATCCATCATTCGGCGGATACCCCAAAAACAGATTGCATTATTTCTGGGCATAACGCCACATACTTTAAGCAGGCTCAGAGCAAAAGTTTGATTTCTTGCCTTATGTCAACTTTTTTGTTTTTTCTTCACTCTACTTTTGCTACTGTAAAACAGTAAAGAAATGAGCAAAGTAAAAAATAAGGTAACCGTTGTTACCGGAGCATCAAAAGGAATTGGTGCCGAAATTGCATTAGAAATGGCAAAAGAAGGCGCAAAAGTTGTAGTTAATTATTTATCCGATAAAAATGCTGCTGAAACTTTAACAGCAGCCATTATTAAAAACGGAGGCACAGCCATAACCATTCAGGCCGATGTGACTAAAAGTAAAGATGTCCAAAAATTATTTGAAGAAACACACAAAACTTTCGGAAAAATTGACACCCTGATTAATAATGCAGGAGTTTACAAATTTGAGCCTTTGGAAATGGTTACCGAAGAAGAATTCCGCCGTCAGTTCGACAATAATGTTTTGGGAACTATTTTACCGATTCAGGAAGCTTTAAAATACTTTAATGAAAATGGCGGGAGCATTGTTAATATCAGTTCAGTTGCCAGCATCAAAGCGACTCCGATGACTGTAGTCTATTCTGCTACAAAAAGTGCTGTTGATTCGATTACCAGAACATTATCAAAAGAACTGAGCGGAAAAAAAATCCGTGTTAATTCTATATTGCCCGGCCCAACTGAAACAGCAGGTAATCCGGTTTTAGGAACCGAAATGGAACAATACATAGTAGCTAATACGCCGTTTGGAAGAGTGGGTCAGCCAAAAGACATTTCAAAACTTTCTGTTTTTCTGGCCTCTGATGATGCTTCCTGGATTACAGGCCAAAAAATAAGTGTTTCAGGAGGGTTTGATTGATTTCAGATATTAGAGTATTAAAAGTTCACAGATTCATCAAATCATATGAATCTGTGGAATCTTAATTTATATGCATTTCAGGAATTTCTCCCTCAATTATCAAATCAGCTTCGGTTGAAGCGATGATGTGCTCGACTGACACACCTGGCGCTCGTTCTAAGAGCTTAAAACCTTTTTCTGTTACTTCTAGAACAGCCAGTTCCGTTACGACCTTTTTAACACATCCTACGCCTGTTAATGGTAAAGTACATTTTTTAAGGATTTTGGATTCACCTGCTTTATTGACGTGCATCATGGCAACGATGATATTTTCTGCGGAAGCTACCAAATCCATGGCTCCTCCCATTCCTTTTACCATTTTGCCCGGAATTTTCCAGTTGGCAATATCACCGTTTTCAGAAACTTCCATAGCCCCCAGAATCGTTAAATCGACTTTCTGGCTGCGGATCATTCCAAAACTAAAAGCCGAATCAAAGAAACTTGCTCCGGGAAGCGTGGTAATCGTCTGCTTTCCTGCGTTAATAATATCAGCATCTTCTTCTCCAGCAAAAGGGAAAGGTCCCATTCCTAAAACCCCATTCTCACTTTGAAAATCAACTGAAATATCTTCTCTTACGTAATTCGCTACCAATGTCGGAATCCCGATTCCAAGATTGACAAAATAACGGTCTTTTACTTCTTTTGCAATTCTCTTTGCTATATCTTCTTTACTAAGTCCCATATTTAAAATGTATCAATTGTCAATTTGATAATTAGATAATTTTAAAACGCTCGTAAAGAATTATCTAATTGACAAATTATCTCATTATCTAATTCTTCTGTCTTACTGTTCGTTGCTCAATACGCTTCTCAAACTTTTCTCCCTGAAAAATACGCTGCACCATAATTCCGGGAATGTGAATTTGATTTGGATCCAAAGTTCCAACGGGAACTAATTCTTCAACCTCTGCTATCGTAATTTTTGCTGCTCCGGCCATACAGGCATTGAAGTTTCTGGCGGTTCCTTTGAAAACCAGGTTTCCGGCTTCGTCACCTTTCCATGCTTTTACAATGGCAAAATCAGCGTTGAAGGCTTCTTCCATAATGTGCATTTTACCGTTGAATTCACGTACTTCTTTTCCTTCGGCAACTTCGGTTCCATAACCTGCAGGTGTAAAGAAAGCGGGAATTCCGGCCTGAGCGGCTCGACATCTTTCTGCTAAAGTTCCCTGAGGCGTAAGTTCAACTTCCAGTTCACCCGAAAGCATCTGACGTTCGAATTCTGCATTTTCACCAACGTAAGAGGAAACCATTTTTTTGATTTGTTTTTTCTGAAGAAGCAGTCCCAAACCAAAATCGTCTACACCTGCATTGTTTGAAATACAGGTCAGACCTGATATTTGGGTATTCACTAAAGCTGCAATGGTATTTTCAGGAATTCCGCACAGACCAAAGCCGCCAAACATAATAGTCATGTCATTTTTAATTCCTTCAATTGCATCCAGAACACTATTAACTTTTTTTGTTATCATAACAAATTGTCTTTATTGCTTTATAATAATGATAAAAATAAGATTTTTAGATGGAATTATATCGATTTCGCAAACAATAAAACCTATACAAATCAAAAAAAAATCCTTTTGTATCCATCTCAATTCAAGAGGCTACAAAAGGATATTATATATTCTAAAGTTAAAACTACAGTTCGAACTCTTCTGTATTTTGTTCTGTTTGTGTAGTATCTTTTACAACAGCTGCAGGTCTGGTATAACAATCTACTTTGATTGAAAGATTGGCCGGACGTTCAAACTCTGCTTTTGAAACCTGAAGTGCCGGATCAGCATAACATTTTTTCATGAAATAAGCCCAGACCGGCAATGCAGCGGTTGCTCCCTGTCCGTAAGTCAGACTTTTGAAACGTGCTGAACGGTCTTCGCAGCCAACCCAAACTCCGGTTACCAAATTTGGAACCATACCCATAAACCAACCATCTGACTGGTTTTGTGTTGTTCCTGTTTTCCCTGCAATTGGGTTTGTAAACATATAAGGATAACCTGTCCAGCGATTGTCACCGTTACCTCCGCCCTGCGTACGCAAACGTGCACCCGAACCTGTTTCTGTAACTCCCTGAAGCAACTTGATTACAGCAAACGCAATATCTTTATTTAAAACGTCATGTGACTCAGGAATCGGCTCATAAATAACCTCACCGCTTTTATTCTCAATACGGCTTAAAAACTGAGGTTTTACATACACACCCTGATTAGCGAATGTACTGTAAGCTGCCACCATATCTTCAACTGTAATATCAACAGCTCCCAATGCGATAGAAGGCTGTACCGGAATTTCAGTTTTAACGCCTAATTTTCGTGTTAGTTCTACAACAGCTTCCGGGCTTGTTCTGTCAATTAGTTTTGCAGACACTGTATTAATTGACGCTGCTAAAGCCTGCTTTAAAGTAACCATGCCACGGTATCTGTAATCAGAATTTCTTGGCTCCCAGTCTTCTGTTACGTGATGGCGTCCTTTGTGAATCATGAAAGGTCCGTCTAAAATAGAATCACAAGGTGACATGTTTAATTGCTCAATAGCCGTAGCATAAACAAAAGGCTTGAAAGTAGACCCTACCTGTCTTGCCCCCTGTCCTACGTGATCGTATTGGAAATATTTATAATTGATTCCGCCAACCCATGCCTTAATAGCTCCTGTCTGAGGCTCCATAGCCATTAAACCTGACTGTAAAAAGTGTTTGTAATAGCGAATAGAATCCATTGGTGTCATCGTAGTATCGCGTTCTCCTTTCCAGGTAAAGACTCTCATTTTTGTTTTTACCTTAAAAGAGGCTATAATATCATCTTCACTCTTGTCCATTTCTTTCATCTGAGCCCAACGAACAGAATTCTTCATGGCCTGCATCATGATTCTGTCGGTTTCAGCCTGCGTAATATTTACGAAAGGCGCATTTTTATTGGTTTTCATCTCAATAAAAAACTGCTGTTGAAGATTTTTCATATGCTCTGCAACCGCTTCTTCAGCATGAGCCTGCATTCTTGAATCGATTGTTGTATAAATTCTCAGACCGTCTTTGTAAATGTCATAATCAGATCCGTCTGGTTTTTTATTGTCTGCCATCCATTTCTTCATGTAATCACGAAGATATTCTCTAAAATAAGTCGCCATTCCTTCACGGTGACTTTCTAATTTAAATTTCAAAGCTATTGGCAATGCTTTGTATTTATCTTTTTGTGATTCTGTAATCATCTTGGCTTTTACCATTTGCCCCAATACTACATCACGTCGGTTTTTAACTCCTTCAGGATTACGTAAAGGATTGTAAAGAGATGAATTATTAAACATTCCAACTAAAATGGCTGATTCGTCTATAGTTAAGTCTTTTGGCTCTTTGGAAAAATAGGTTTGAGCTGCTGAGCTTACCCCTACAGCATAATTTCCAAAATCATAAACGTTGCAGTACATCGCTAAAATTTCATTTTTGGTATATTGTCTTTCCAGACGGATCGCAATAATCCACTCTTTTATTTTTTGTACTATTCTAAACGGCAGAAAGCTGGAACCTCCACGATGAAATAACTGTTTTGCCAATTGCTGTGTTATTGTACTTGCTCCTCCATTTGTACCAAGGGAAAAAGCAGCACGTAAAGTTCCACGACCATCAATACCTGAATGTTCATAAAAACGGGCGTCTTCTGTAGCAACCAAAGCATCAACGAGATTTTTTGGCAAATCAGAATATTTAAGCTGTGATCTGTTGGTTTTAAAATACTTCCCGATTACAACCCCATCAGAAGAAATAATTTCAGTCGCTAAATTAGAATCCGGATTTTCTAAATCTTCAAAAGAAGGCATTGAACCGAAAAATCCCCATGATGCAAAAAGAAAAAAGGCCAAGACACCTAATAATCCATAAGCAAAGATTCTCCAGAATTTTTTTTGATAGTATTTAATATCCTTTGTACTGTTTGTTTGATTGTTTTTTTTGGCAGCCATAACTATTTCTGATCTTTTTGTTCTATTCTAAAACCTACATCCGTAATACCTTCTAATTCCTGAACTCCCGGAATTTTTCCTGATTGTCTGACGGCTTGTTTGATGTGTACCTTGTATTTGCCTCTAAATTTTACGTTTTCTTTTAAATACAGTTTACTTTCTTTAATATCCGAAAAACCATTTCCTAAAAGTGTTCCGTCAGGATTTGCCATTTGATATTCTAATGTATCAACCTTCGTAAATCCGTTTGGCATTTCAATGGCTACAATTAAAAATAAATTATTGAACGGATAATTGTTGTTGTCCCTCACATTTACAAATAAATCGTATCGTTTTGTGGAGTCTAAAACCGGCAGATCGAAGGTTACAATACTGTCTTTATGCCAGGCACTTCCAACAGATTTGTACTCATCAAATACTCTTTTTTTATCACAAGAAAAAAGAAGTATAGCTGCCAAAAGAAGAATTCCGCTATTTTTTATTCTCATTTTTAGTAATAATTATAGGTTTTCTAGGTTCAGCTGGTTTATTTTCATTTGAATTTTGCTTATTCGGATTGTTTTTATTCGAATTATGCTTTTTCTTATGATTTTGCTTATTTGGGTTGTTTGGTTTATTCGCATTGTTGCCATTATTCGGATTATTATTTCCGGCAGGCTTAGCATTATTGGTATTTTTTTCGTGCTGTGGTTTCTGCGGAGCTCCAACTGTAGCAGCTTCAGCATTTTGTTTGCGCTTGCGGTTTGGTTTTTTCTTCTTTTTAGGCTGGTCAAAACGGGTTAAACTTTCCTGCCCCATTGCGTTATTAAAGTCTTTTTCAGGTTCTGAAGTTACTTCGATAGCGAAATCTTCTAATGAAGAAACCTTATTTTTCTGTTTGTTTTCGGCAATAATTTCTTTTACCTGATCAATTTTCAAAACATGCCAGTTGGCAAAATTGTTCGTGTAAGCAAACCACATTAATCCTTTGAAAATATCCTGTTTCTGGCAGACTGCATCACCTTTTTCTGTAATCAGTTTGGTGTCATAATCCGGAAAATCTTTCAAAGCATCCATATAAGTATCTAACTCGTAGTTTAGGCAGCATTTTAATTTTCCGCATTGTCCTGCTAATTTTTGCGGATTCAAAGATAATTGCTGGTAACGGGCCGCCGATGTATTGACACTTCTGAAATCTGTCAGCCAGGTAGAACAGCAAAGTTCACGACCGCAAGAACCTACTCCGCCTAAACGAGCCGCTTCCTGACGGAAACCAACCTGTTTCATCTCAACTCTTGTACTGAATTCTTTAGCAAAATCCTTAATCAGCATTCTAAAATCAACACGATCGTTTGCTGTGTAATAAAAAGTCGCTTTAGATCCGTCACCCTGAAACTCAATATCCGAAATTTTCATTTCCAGTTTATGCTGAATCGCTAATTCACGTGCACGAACTTTCATAGGTTCTTCACGGTCACGTGCTACAGACCAGATATCAATATCTTTTTGGGATGCTTTTCTGTAAATTTTTGGAACTTCGCTGCTGTCAGGATTTACTCCTTTTTTCTTCATTTGAATTTTTACCAATTCGCCTGTCAAAGTAACAATTCCGATATCATGTCCCGGTGATGCAACAGTTGCTACAATATCACCAATACTTAAAGTTAATTTCTCTGAATTTCTAAAGAATTCCTTGCGTCCGTTCTTGAAACGAACCTCAACACAATCAAAAACTGCCTCTCCATTGGACGGACTCATGTTTGAAAGCCAGTCAAAAACCGTTAATTTATTGCAGCTGTCGGTGCCGCAAGTCCCATTATTTTTACAACCTTTTGGTGCGCCGCCATCTGAGGTTGAACAACTTGTACATGCCATAATTATATATGTAGTGTTGCAAAAAAGCAACTTAAGTTCATAAACGTTTGATCGGTAAAGATAGTATTTTTTTTATTTTGCTTTTTACGGATTGAAACTAAAGGTCTGTTAAATAAAAAAACATACTCCCATATGTAAAAATCCTTTTAAAATTTATCTTCTTTACTTTCTTTACTTTTCATTTAGACAACAATATTTTTCAAAAATTTCTTTTGTGTCTGTTTTGTTCTGTAAAAAGTTATTTTAAATTTTTATGCTGAAATATAATTGTCATTTTTATGTTTTATCTTACAGCATAATTTCGGAAACCCTATTAAACAAGGCTTTCTATTCATTTTTAAAATTTTATTCGAATGCAAACACAAAACCAGATTGAAAATTTCCTTTTTAATGGAAAATTTGACGAGGCCAGAGAATGCCTGAAAAACGGAGAAACCTTTAATGAACAATATCTTAAAAACAATTTTTCTCAAATAGCTGCCAGAATTTTCGAGGCTAAAGAAATTGATTTTATTGACCGGTTCATAAAAGCCGGATATATTGAAACCGATATTTACGAATTAGACAGTTTTGACAAATCTGTTTTTTCATCTTTAATCCGATATTTGAAGGATGACGAAGAATCGATATCTTTCTTTAAAGAGTTAATGTCAAAAATGGATAATTTGAATGATGAGATCAGTGACCAGACTTTGCTGGGATATTTCCTTGAAAAAGGTACTTCTCCAAAAATAGTTAAAGTCCTGATTGACGATTTCGGTGCAAATTCACAATATAAAAACAATGCCGGCGAAAATTTAATCTTTAAAACACTCAACACTTATGGTTTAGATGGAGAGAAAGCAAAAGAATACATCAAATTGCTTCTTGAAAACGGAGTTGACATTAATGAAAAAAACATTGTTGGAACTACACCTCTGTTGGCTGCCGTTCAGAGAAACAAAAAAGAATTAATTCCCTTTTTACTTGAAAATGGTGCAGATCCAAATGAAACGGACAACAAAAACAATACAGCATTTTATTATGCTGTTGCGGAGCAATTCTCTTATGAAATGTACAGTGCACTTGCAGCTGTTTCCTCGCCTGATTTTAATATTGTAAATAAAGACGGAAGGACCTTATTAACTTATTTTATCAGTTCTGTTTCAGGTTCTCCCGGCGATATTCAGTTTTTAGAAAGATTATTGTCTGATGGAGCAGATGTCAATTTTGCTGCTCAATATTACGGCCAGCCTAAGTCGGGAATCGATTTTATTGCCGAAAAGAAATCTGAAATCCTCAAATCGGTTTTAGAGAATGTTTCTCTGGATATAAATGAACAGGACAACCAAGGCAACACCATTTTACATAAAGTCTGTGCCTATAATGTCAATTATGATGCTGAAATGGCAAAAGAAACCTACCGCAAAGTAAAATTACTGATCGATAAGGGTGCAAATATTTCGATTACCAATGACAAAGATGAAACCGCCCTGATGCTGGCCTCAGGTGATAACCTCAAAATTAAAACGGTTGAACTTTTAATGAAACAATAAAACCGATATTACTTTAAAAATTTTATACATGTCAATGTCATTTATAATTGCCTGTGAAAACGGGAATAGAAAAATAGCCGAATTGCTGCTTCAGAATAAAGAAGTCGATGTAAAATATACTGATGAAAGAGGAAGAACAGCCCTTCATTATGCGGCTCACAGAGGATATCTGGATATTGTGAAAATCCTGAATGAACAAGGTGCCGATCTTGATTACGAAGATCATCAGGGAGAAACCCCTTTGTATTTTGCCTGCCTTCAAAAACAAAAGCAAACAGCTTTGTATCTTTTGGAAAACGGAGCTGAAATTTCCAAAAATGATAAATACGGAAACAGCCTTTTACACCTGGTGGTTCAGACTGCACAAATAGAAATTGCAACAAAGTTGCTTGAAGCAGGAACTGATGTCAATTTACTGAATAACAATGGAGAAACTCCTTTATTATTGGCATCTGCTAAATTAAACAGAGAAATTATCCAGTTGCTTTTAGACAAAGGTGCTGCTATTAATATAACTGATAAACAAGGAAATACTCCTCTGCTTTATGCCTGCTACACCAAATCACTCCCAATGGTGACATTACTTTTAGATAATGGTGCCGATGTCAATCACGTCAATCACTCCGGAGAAAATGCACTTTTAATTGCCTGTTATGAAACAAATAGAATGCTGGCCAAATTACTGGTAGAAAGAGGAGCTAATATTTTCACATCTAACAAGAATGGATATTCTCCTGTTTGGTACGCCTGCGCGAATAATCAAAAGGAAATTGTCTCCTTGTTTTTAGAAAATGGCGTCGATGTCAATTACAGCAAACCAGTATCCGGCGATACTTCATCAATGAACGATTATCTGGATTGGGTTGTCAGCGCAACAAATATTTCTAACGAATCAAGTTTTACACTCAACAGTTCTTATACTTATGGTGGGGAAAGTCTGTTGCATGTTGCCACCAAAAAAGGCAATTTAAGCATGGTAAAACTGCTAATCGATGCTGGTGCCAATATCAACATTCAGGACGAATCAGGAAACACGCCTTTACATTACAGTGCTGCAAACGGCAAAAAAGACGTTGTAAAGTATCTTCTCGAAAATAAAGCCGATGCTTCTATTGTGAACGTAAAAGAACAAAAAGCGATTGATTATTCGAATGTAAAAGGCTTTAACGAAATCACAGAACTGATTTTAAAATATGCCCCTTCGGGAACAGTCGTTACCCCGATTCAGAAAAATGATGCTCCGCTCACAGATTCCGGTAATTCTATGGAAGGAAAAAAGAAAGCCCTTTTGGATTTAAAAGAATTATTGGATGCTGGTATTTTGACCTCAGAAGAGTTTGAAAGTGAAAAGAGTAAAATTCTTAAAGGATAATAATTTTTTCAATCATCAATTAAAACCATCATTATGAATAAATCCTTGTTTTGTACAGTTGTAATTTTGATACTAACCGGAATTGTGAGCTGCAATAAACCTAAAACCGACAATCAATCAACATCTGTTGTTGATGAATTACCACAAGTTGATGAAACTATTGAAAATAGTCCGAAAACAGAAGTAAAAAAAGATTTCACAGATTTTTTACCTGAAGGGCATGTCATGTTTGATACTATATTTGGTGATTTAAACAAAGACAATCAAGAAGATTGCGTTCTTATTATCAAGGGAACAGATAAAAACAAAATAATCACACATGAGTATCGTGGTCAACTTGATCGTAACCGAAGAGGTATCATTGTCCTTTTAAACGAAAATGGCAACTATCAGCTGGCTACAAAAAATTATGATTGCTTTTCTTCTGAAAATGAAGACGGCGGTGTCTATTATGCTCCTGAATTATCAGTCGAAGTAAGCAAAGGAAAGTTGTTTGTAAATTATGGCCATGGAAGATATGGATACTGGTCCTACACATTCAGGTACCAAAACAACGGTTTTGCACTTATTGGTTACGACGCAAGTCACAACCGTGGTCCGGTTACGGAAACTCAAGTGAGTATCAATTATCTAACGAGGCAAAAGATTGTAAATCATAATACTAATGAGAATGCTGATGATGGAGAAGAGATTTTTGAAAAGACTCTAACGAAAATCAAAAAAACCAAATTGACCTTATTATCTGAAATTAAAGATTTTGATGAACTGGATATTTCAGAAGATTAATATTTTTAAAAAGATAAGCCCTGTATTTGTATTACCAAAACAGGGCTTATTTATTTTCTAAAATGAATTTGTTATTTTTAAATAATTGAAATTAATAACAGGCTAAATAGAACTAACTTATAATTTTATATATTTTATCTGACAACCTGATCCTGAACGGAACTTCAAAAGTAACTTTATCCCCTATTTTAGCAGATGAAGTTTCAGTTCCGTTTACAATTAATTTTTCTAAAACCAATTCCTGTTCCCCTGTTGTGGGTCCGGAAATTAAGATTTTATCTCCTGCGCTCAATTCGTTATTTTCAACCGTAAATTGTCCAACTTTCGCTTTAACATAATAGTGTTCTGCTTTTCCAAGCAATACTTTTTTGATTTTTACTTTCTGACGAATATCAGCAGACTTTTGTGCAGCCGCCAAAGCAGTATCAGTAAGTTCACCTGAATGTTTGAATTTCAGATTATCTGATTTTCCTTTTCTGAAGACTTTATTTCCTACTTGTTTACCGGCTCTCAATCTTACCTGATCCACCAAAGGCATATTTACCACTTCCATACACTCTGAAGAACAACAGTTTTGCATAGCCGATTTACATTCATCACACTGAATGAACAATAAATGGCATCCGTCGTTTTCACAATTGGTGTGATTGTCACATGGTTTACCGCACTGATGGCATTGCGAAATAATATCATCTGTAATTCTTTCCCCCAGACGATTATCAAATACAAAGTTTTTACCAATAAACTTGCTTTCTAAACCTTCTTCTTTAAGTTGTTTTGCATAATTGATAATTCCTCCTTCTAACTGGTAAACATTTTTAAAACCCTGATGTTTGAAGTACGCACTAGCTTTTTCACAGCGAATTCCGCCTGTACAATACATCACAAGGTTCTTATCGTCTTTGTGATCTTTAAGCTGTTCGTTGATTATGGGTAAACTTTCCCTGAAAGTTTCAACATCGGGAGTAATGGCACCTTTAAAATGCCCAACTTCACTTTCGTAGTGGTTTCTAAAATCGACTACGATTGTATTTGGATCATCAAGGATTTCGTTGAATGCTGCGGCTTTTAAGTGAACGCCAATATTAGTTACATCAAAAGTCTCGTCGTTAAGTCCGTCTGCAACGATTTTATCACGAACTTTAATGGTCAGTTTTAAAAACGAATGATCATCGTGTTCTACTGCTTCGTTTAAACGTATGCCTTTCATAAAATCGTAAACTTCAAGAGTTGCTCTAAAAGCTTCCAAATTTTCTTCGGGAATACTCATTTGAGCATTTATTCCTTCGGTGGCAACGTAAATCCGGCCTAAAGCATCTAGCTTATTCCAGGCTACAAATAAATCATCGCGAAATTTTTTGGGATCTTGAATTTTGGCATACGCATAAAAAGACAACGTTAGTCGTTGTTTACCGGCATCATCAATCATGATGGCTCTTTCTTCTGCGCTTAAGGTGTTGTACAGTTGCATGCTATAAACAGTTTAAGTTGAGAAATTATTTTGAAGGCGCAAAGTTAAGAAAAAAGGTTCTAAGTGACAAAGCTTCTGAGTTTCTAAGCTTTTAAAATTGCTGAAAACTTAAAGTTCTTAGTGTTTTGATTTTTTTAGCCCGGATGGAAACGGCATCCTTTTGTGCCGGGGTTCGGCACAAAAGATATAGTGGACAGCCGGATTAGCTTCAAATAAAAAAGACTGCCTAAAAACAGACAGTCTCATTTATACCTAGCAGCTTAAAAAATTAACAAAACTCATTAAAAGCATCCTGCAAATTCTCAGCAATCATTTCAGCAGGACGACCTTCGATGTGGTGACGCTCTAACATGTGAACCAATTCTCCGTTTTTGAACAAGGCCATAGATGGCGATGATGGAGGAAAAGGGAACATGTGTTGCCTTGCAGCATCAACAGCTTCTTTGTCAACACCTGCAAAAACAGTGATTAAATGATCCGGTTTTTTTGCTCCCTGTAAACTCATTTTTGCTCCCGGACGCGCATTTCTTGCAGCACAACCGCAAACAGAGTTTACAACTACTAATGTGGTACCTTCAGCTTTGATAGCATTCTCAACAGCCTCAGCACTATGTAAATCTTGAAAACCGGCAGCTGTTAATTCAGCCTCCATTGGTTTTACCATTTCTTGTGGATACATATTTTTTATTTTTAAATTTTACTTTTGAAATGCAAAGTTACAAAGTTTAGCGGCAACTACTTAATTTGAAGTATAAAGTTTTGTTATAGTTCGATTGATTAAAGTCGAAAGATTGAAAGTCATAAGGTTGAAAGTCAAAATTGTTTTTAAAACAAAAATCTAAATAAAGCCTTTATAAATGGTACTTTAGGACACTTCCAAATTACTTTTAAATCTTCCGTCAAATTAGTTTCTTCATCCAGAAATTTAAATATCAAAGCTGGATTTCCTTTTTTGAATAGAGAGGAAAAAATCATGCTTCCTAATTCATTGCTGCGATGGAGAATATCCAAAAGCAATAAATCGTAATACCAAAACCGGTTTTTTTTATGAAATGATTTCATATCTGTTGATGAGCTCCCAATCTGAAGAAAATCCACCAAAGCAGAAGATTTCTTATCCGAATTTTTAAAGGTATAACCTGTACTCGCCTTTGTCCATCCGCCGGCAGTTCCAATGTTTAGAACGCGTTTTGTATTTCTTTTCCAGAAAGGAAAACAAGTCATCGGTATACTTCCCTGTTCTTTTTCCAGAATTTCAAATTGTTCTGCTCCAAGTTTTTTAAGATAAAGCTGAATTTCGTTTTCATATTCTTCTTTCGCAAGCAATTTTTCCGAAAACAAAGTATATTCTACCAAAGCTTCTGTTTTTGAGGCTGGCAAAACATACATGAAACGCGTATTCTCCTTTTGCTCAACAGAAAAATCCATGAAAGTTGCCTGTTCCGGATTGAAAACATCCTTTTCAGTTTTTACAAACCATCCCACAAAATGCTGCTGTAAAACAGGATATTCGGTTTGGTTTTCAACAAAATTTTTAGAGTAAATACTATTGAATAAGTAATCACAAGTATATCTGTTCTCTTCGGTTCCGACAAAAACATGTGTTTCGAGTTCATTAATATCGGTTACTTTTTCGTTTAGAAAAGTAATTTTGGAATGTTTCGAAATTTCATCCAAAACAAAGTTGTAGAAATCTAATCCCCGAATTTGATTGTATTGATAAGGCTTTAAGTCTAGATTACGTCTGAAATCTTCATTAGCAAATAATGCCGAATCCCATTTTTTAGAAATAACAGAATCCCATAAAGTTTGATTTTCAGACCAAAAACACCAGGTTCGATCATTAGTTTTCTTTGCATTTTCATCCAATAATAAAACCGATTTGTCAGTGAATTTTCCGGATTGAATCATTTTGTAAATAGTCATCAAGGCAGATAAACCTGTTCCGGTAAAAATATAATCGAAATGTTGGATCTGTGAGGAATTCATTCTCAAAAATAAGGAATTTATCCTTTGAGTTTTTCCAAAAGCATTTTAAAATCCTTCGGGCTCAAATAATTCGAATATTGAAAGATAATTTCATTCTTCTCATTCAAAACACATAAAACCGGATAAGTAATTTGATTGCTCATAGTACCTAATTGTAAAGCCAGTTCATGAACACCAACATTGTTTCCGGCTGGTTTGTATTTAAAGGTTTGATTGTGGAATGTGATATCCCGTTTTTCTTCGGCATTAAAATCAATAAAATAGAAGTTTGAGTTTAGTCTTTCGATAATTTCCTGATTTTTAAAAGTTGTGCTTTTCATTCTTTGGCAAAACTGGCACCAGTCGGTATGAATGAAAACGATGATTCTTCGCTTCTGAATCTGCTGCAAACTATCAATTGCTTCAAATGAACGACTTCCCGACTGGCAAAATCCGGATGAAGTAATTCCGAAGAAAACAATAAACAGAAATAGCTTTTTCATATTTTCTTTGTACAGATTCCAAAAATGTAAATTATCTAAACGTATATCGCAATCCCCAAAACCCTCGAATGGTCTGATTTTGACCATACACATAAGTCGTATCAAACGACAGTCCATCGGGGTTTTTATCAAAAGGATCATCAGCTCCTGAAATCAGGAATGGATTATTTTGCATTGGCGTAAAATTAAGCAGGTTCTTGATTCCGCCATAAATCTCAAAATTCTTCCATCCCGAATACGTAAACTGAATATTCTGAATGCTGTACCAAGGCGATTCCGGACTTCTTGGATCTGTTTCACTTAACAAAGGCAGTTTCATCGGACTGTATAAATTTCCGGTATAGTCTAAAGACAGATTCCAAGGTTGGATTTTATAGGAAACACTCCAGGTTCCGGTGAAATTCTCGGTTAGAAAAGGTCTTTGCGAAATGCCGTTTTCGACATTTTTATTATCAAGAAGCGTTGCACCCAGAATAAATTTCAACCCCGAAGGAAAATTTAAATCAACATTCGTGCTGATTCCCTGACTTATCGCGTAGCCGTCGATATTGTTGTAAAGAATCTTATTTGGGTCACTTTCATAATCCGAAATAATTTTGTTGCTAAATCTCGTGTAAAAAGCAGTTGTTTCAATTCCCATAAAAGTCCCGTTTCCGAAATTGATTTTCTGAATATAATTCAAATTCACGTTTACCGATTTCTCTGGTTTTAAATCACTTTCAATCACTACATCCCGTGACCCTGAAAGAGCCGCATGATCTTCGGTAAAAAGATTCACAACTCTAAAACCGGTTCCGGCATTTAATCTGAAAATCGTGTTTTCATTCGCTTTAAACCGGTATGCAAATCTCGGCGTGAAAATAGAACCGTGAATCGAGTTGTAATCATACCGCATTCCCAGCAAAACCTGACTTTTCGGTGAAAAGGTAATTTCGTCCTGAACAAAAACTCCCGGAAGCCAGGTATTTTCAGGTTCTCCGGTGGCAGGTGTGTTATCGTCGTAATACGTATATCGGCCTGCTATGCCTCCCAATAAATCATGTTGCCCATTTTTTTTATCCCAGGTCAATTGCAAAAAACCAATTTTCTGATTGGCGATATATGAGGTTGTGCCGTACCGGCTGTCCTGATAATGGACATTTCCTGAGAACGAAAGCATCAGTTTTTCTTCAAAAGGCAATTGGTAACTCCCAATCAGTTCGGCTCTTTTGGTATAAATACTTTCTCCATAAATTTCGTCACCTCCCCGGAATTGCTTTTCCCAACGAGTATCTCCGCCCCAGCGGTCTTCATACATTCCGCGCACAGCAACCGTAAAAAGTCGATTATTATTTCTGGCAAAACTCCATTTATTAAAAAGCGAAATCCTCTCTGAAAGCGTTACATCAGTAAAATTATCATGATCTTTATCTATCACCTGATCATAGTTGAAATAATTTAAACCTATGATTGATGTAGCTTTTTTGCCCAAATTGAATTTAGTTCCTAAATCGAGATTGCTTTCAAAATAAGAAGTTGCAAAATAATCGGCTGAAAAAACCGGAGCATTAGTTGGATTTTTGGTAATGATATTGATCAGACCGCCAACTGCTTCACTTCCATAAAGCGATGAAGCCGGGCCTTTTACAATTTCAATTCGTTCTACCAAAGAATTCGGAATTCCGCTCAGACCGTAAACTGTCGAAAGGCTGCTGACAATTGGCATTCCGTCTATCATCACCAAAGTATACGGGCCTTCAAGCCCGTTAATGTGAATATCGCCTGTATTACAAACCCCGCAATTGAGTTGTGGACGCACGCCGTTGATGTTTTGAAGTGCATCATAAATACTGGGTGTTGGGTTTTTCTTGAAGAAAACCGGTGAATAAACTTCAACAGGGACGGCACTTTCTAAACGTTTTACTGCTTTTAAAGTTCCGGAAACTACTACTTCGTTTAATTCATTGTTATCTTCTTTTAATTCAAAATCAAGATGTATATCTTCATTATTAACAGCAATTTTTTGGTTTATCGTTTTCAATCCAGTCGAAGTTACCTGAATTTTATAGTTCCCCTCCATAATATTTTCCAGCTTGTAAAATCCTAAACTATCAGCTTCGGTTTTAATATTTGTATTTAAAAGTTTAATCACAATTTGTTTTGTTTCCAAGGCATCAGAAGTGACTTTTCCGGAAATCGTTTGTGAAAAGGTGGCTTTTGCCGAAATTAAAAATAATATCGAAAATAAATATTTCATTATTGTAAAATTAAATTTAGACAAATCTAAAAATTAAATTTGACAAACAATTACTTTAAAACTCAATTTTTCAAACTCAATAGATTTAATGTGTTATAAATTCGTTTTAATACTGTTGGAAGTTCTTTTAACTACCTTAATCAAAATCTTCCTCAATAAGATCTTTATTGATTACAGCTCCGGCAAAAGATCCTGTCGAAACTGCAATTGCCACAGAACGCATTTGAGTAGTAGCATCTCCACTTGCGTAAATACCGGGAACGGTTGTCTTTTGCATAAAATCTACTTTTATCAATCCTTGTTCATTGAGTTCACAGCCTAATGCTTCAGGCAAATGACAATGCTGCTCGAAAGGTGGTCTTGCGTAAATTGCTTTTACATCTATTTTTTCCTGATTTTTGAAGATAATCTGCTTAATCTGACCGCTATTATGTTCTAAAGATTCTATCTCTTGTTCTAAAATACTAATACCATGTTTTTCTAAACTTTTAGTTTGTTCCAAAGTCAGAGTTGATTTTCCATTGGTACATAATCTCAAATCTTTTGTCCAGTTCGAAATCAGTTTCGCATATTCATAACCCATTTCTCCATTGGCAATAATGGCCGTTTTTTCGTATTTAACTTCATAGCCATGACAATACGGGCAATGCAAAACCGAAATTCCCCAGCAATCTGAGAAACCTTTTATTTCGGGAAGCAAATCTTTTACACCGGTAGCAAACAGAATTTTTCTTGCTGTGAAGAGGTCACCTGATTCGGTTGTAATTTCGAAACCATTCTCCGTTTGCAAGGCTTTTACAGCTAATCCATTGTAAAACTGAACTGTTTTATAAAATTCCAATTGTAGTCTGGCTTTCGCCGAAATAGCAGCTGGCTTTTCTCCATCAAGTGTTATGAAATTATGAGAATGCGGTGTTTGTCTGTTACAGGGTAAACCACTGTCAATAATTAAAACCTGACGCAAAGAACGCCCTAAACTCATTGCTGCAGATAAACCACTGTAACTTCCTCCAATAATAATTATATCAAAATTGTCTTTTTTCATAATCCTTAGATTTAATGATTCTGTTTTTTATGCCATTTGTAGTTCATTAAATGACCGATAATCATTCCAATTCCTCCAAAATAAATCAAATGCAAATGAAAATCCAGAAATAATTCACTTAAGATACTAATCCAAATTAAAGTCATTGAAACAGTTAAAACAGCAGAAATTAATATATTTGATTTTTGAATAATTTTTGAAACTGCAAATGTTCCGAAAAACGCAAAAACTAAATCGATAAAAGGATTGTGACTCAAACCCAAAGGAAGAATAGTCAGCATTGGAAAAATCAAACAATGCACCAGACAAATTGCTGCACTGGAAATTCCTAAAATATCATAAAAATTAGTCGTGGTTTTCTTCATTTTTTAATACATTTGTTAATGCAACTTTATTGCAAATATATGGATTTTTATTTAATCGCAACATTGTTGCGATATTTTTTAATTTTTTGGAATAAATGAAAACAACACGTAATACTACAGCAAAGACAGCCGTTTTAGAGGTTTTTGAGAAATCTAAAACAGCCTTATCTCATACAGAAATACAGAAACAATTAAATGGCATTTGTGATCGAGTAACTATTTACAGAATTTTGGATCGATTGATGAATGACGATATTATCCATAAAATTTCGAATTTAGACGGTACTGTAAAATATGCAAAATGCAATCATTCACATCAGCGGGTACACATACATAATCATGCCCATTTTAGCTGTGAAAACTGTCATGAAATTACTTGTCTTGAAAATGTCAAACCAAGTTATATTATGCCTCATAATTATAAAGTAAAAGAAATCAACTTTACCTTATCCGGTTTATGCCCAAATTGTTTAAATTCGAACATTTAACTTTTAGACAAGACTAAAAATATTGTTGCTCTAATGTAATTTTTCTATATATTTGGGAAATCAATATATTACGAATGACAAAATCATTAGAAGAAGTAAACCAATCGGTTTTTACAGAACATAAAAAAACAGGTTTCAGAAAAATACTAGCCTTTTTAGGGCCCGCTTATTTAGTAAGTGTCGGTTATATGGATCCCGGGAACTGGGCTACTGATATTGCAGGCGGAAGTCAGTTTGGATATGCGTTAGTATGGGTTTTACTGATGAGTAATATAATGGCTTTGCTTTTACAGAGTTTAAGCGCCCGGCTCGGAATTGTAACACAACGTGATCTTGCCCAGGCTTCGAGAGAAACCTATTCAAAACCAATCAACTACATTTTATATTTTCTGGCTGAAATTGCGATTGCAGCCTGCGATTTGGCAGAGGTTCTTGGAATGGCGATTGGAATTAATCTGCTTTTTGGGATTCCGTTACTTGAAGCTGTTTTAATTACCGTTTTAGACACATTTTTGTTGCTTTTCCTTATTAATAAAGGAATTCGCAAAATGGAAGCCTTCATTATTGCTTTGGTTGCCATTATTGGATTTTCTTTTATCTTCGAAATGATTTTTGCTGAACCTGAAATGCATAAGGTTTTAGAAGGATTGATTCCTTCTATTCCAAATTCAGCTGCTTTATATATCGCCATTGGAATTATTGGTGCAACGGTTATGCCGCACAATCTTTACTTACACTCTTCTTTGGTCCAAACCCGAAAATTCGACAGAACTCCAGCCGGAATCAAACAAGCGTTGAAGTACAACTTCATCGATTCGACAATTGCCTTAAATCTTGCTTTTTTTGTAAATGCTGCGATTTTGATTCTGGCCGCTGCTACTTTTCACAAAAACGGAATGTATGAAGTGGCAGAGATTCAGGATGCGCATAAATTTCTGGAACCGCTTTTAGGCACTAAATGGGCTCCTGCTTTGTTTGCGATTGCCTTAATTGCTGCGGGACAAAGTTCAACCGTAACCGGTACATTGGCCGGACAAATCGTAATGGAAGGTTATCTGCATTTCAGAATACAGCCCTGGGTTCGCCGAATCATTACGCGTTTAATTGCGATCATTCCTGCTGTTATTGTAATTTTAATTTATGGAGAAAGTGTCACAGGAAAACTATTGATTTTAAGTCAGGTGATTTTGAGCCTTCAGTTAGGATTCGCTATCATTCCGCTGATTCATTTTGTGAGCGATAAATCGAAAATGAACGGTTTTCATATCTCTAAACTTACACAAGTTGTTTCATGGATTATTGCTTCGATTATTGTTTCGCTAAATGCCAAATTAGTTTACGATGAAATTACTTCATGGCTTGAAAGCTCAGAAAACCCAATTGTTTTATGGCTTACCGTAGTTCCATTAGCCTTAGGTCTTTTGGCGTTACTGCTTTACATTGTTTTTAAACCTTTTATTGCCAAAGTCAAATCAAAAACATTAAATCATTCGCCACACAATCTTCAGCTTCAATTCACGCCCAAGGAAAGTCAAAGTATTAAAAACATTGCTGTTTCTGTAGATTTCTCGAATGCGGACAGTGCTGCTTTGAATAAAGCTTTTGAACTAGGAGGACTACAAGCTCAATATACATTGATTCATATTGTAGAAACTGTCGGCGCTTTGATGTATGGCACTGACACACACGATCATGAAACCACAATTGATGAAAAATTGTTATTAGAGTATAAAGAAATGCTTTCTCAAAAAGGATTCAGCATCCAAACGGAATTAGGTTTCGGAAAACCAAACAAAGTCATTCCGAAAATCATAAACGAAGGCAATTTTGATATTCTAGTAATGGGAACCCATGGCCACACTGGACTAAAAGATATTTTATTTGGAACAACAGTAGACAAATTGAGACATAAAATTTCAATACCTTTGTTGATTGTTAAATAGAAGTACTAAGCTGCTGAGATGCTAAGATTCTAAGGTTTTTTCCAATCTTTGAGCTTAGAAACTTGGGAGCTTATAAGCTCAGAATCTCAAAAAAATGACCTTTTCAGAAGAAAACTACCTTAAAGCGATATACCATCTTACTGCTTCATTAGAAACGGAAGTCAGCACGAATGCCATTGCCGAAATAATGGAAACCAAAGCTTCATCGGTTACGGACATGCTTAAAAAACTGTCAGAGAAAGATTTGGTGAATTATAAAAAATACCAAGGGGTTTCATTAACCGAAAATGGAAAACTGGCTGCTAAAATGATTGTGAGAAAACATCGTTTGTGGGAAGTATTTTTGGTAGAAAAACTAAATTTCAGCTGGGATGAGGTTCATGAAATTGCAGAACAGCTTGAACATATTAAATCCGAACAGTTGATTAACCGTCTGGATGATTTTCTTGGTAACCCTACTGAGGATCCACATGGTGATCCTATTCCGGATGCCAATGGACGAATTATTAAAATTGAAAAACAATTGCTTTCTGAATTATCCGAAAACCAAATTGGTGTTTGTGTAGGCGTAAAAGATACTTCATCAGAATTTTTGAAATATCTTGATAAACAAGGGATTGCCTTAGGATCTAAAATTGAATTCTTATCGAAAGAATCTTTTGATTTATCTGTAAAAATTAAAATCGACAATAGAGAATTATCTATTTCGAATAAAATTGCTTCTAATTTATTTGTGAAGCTCGTTTAAATTATCAACCTCCAAAATCAAAAACCCAAAAAAGAATACGTTTCTTTTTTGGGTTTTTGTTTGAAATTAATCTTTCAGACTATAAAGGATTTTTTGAAAATCACCTTTAAAAGTATCTTTCTTTGCTTTAGAAGTCCAGGACATGACTTTATAAAAAGCCTTTTTTGTTTCAACAATACCGACTAAATAATAAAATTCCTCATTCGCTTCCTTATCAAAATAACTAGCATCTGATTCTATGAAATTAATGTCACCCATTTTTTTTGAGACTGCCTTTGAAACCGTTCTCTTTTCTTCATCCTTCAAAAAATCTTTTATGAAATCTTCATAAAAATCATTTGCCGAAGTATAGTTTAGCTCAATATATCCTAGCTCTTCTTTAGTATCAACAATTACAATTCCAAAAACATCCTTAACTTCACTTTTATACTGAATAGAAGCAGAAGTATTTAATCCGGCTGTTTTGTTCATATAATCGGGAAGGCTGATGTTAAAAACGTGCCCACCCTTGTATTCCTTCATTTTAGTCTGTGCATTCATGGCAGTACTTATAAATGCAATTGCCATTATAAAAAGGGTAATTTTTTTATTCATTTTTTATAGTTTTAAATTATGAGGAGATATAAATTTAGAGTTGTACAATTCCCTTCTCAATCATTTCAAGCATTACCGGCGACGCATTTTTAAATGTTGGCGGCTGTTCAATAATACTTCCGGCGTTCTTTTTGTTTACTTTGAAAGTCACATCATTATCTGTTGTAAAAAGCAAAGCTGTCAAAAAAGGCTTTTTGATGTACGATCCTAAGATTAGTAAAGCTTCATCCAGAGTATGAATGCTTTCGATTTCTTCTGTTTTGTAACGCGTAGTTAGTGAAATCGAAAATGTATCATCTTCATTCAGGACTAATCTGAAATAGATGTTTTTGATTTCGGTATCGCCCATTGTTTTGGCTAAAGTTAATTTTGCGAAAGTTCCAGACTGAATACTTTCTTTAACTCGTTCGCAAAAAAGGGCAAATATTGGTTCGTATGACATTTTTTTAAGGTGCTAAAGTTCTGAGTTGCTAAGATTCTAAGTTTTTTATTTAAATACTGAATTTTTAAAACCTTTTCGAATCTCTGCGAATTCTTCGTGTATCTCTGTGGTATAATTTTATTTTCCTGTAAACTCCGCTTTTCTTTTCTCTAAAAATGCAGTTGTACCTTCTTTAAAATCCTGAGTTCCGAAGCATTTTCCGAATGATTTTATTTCGGTTTCAAAACCGTCTTTTCCATCCTTATAATTTGCATTAATTGCTTTTATAGCTTTACTGATTGCAAATGGTGCGTTTTTAATGATTTTATGAGCAATTACATTTGTAAACGATAAAAGTTCAGTCTGAGGCACTACGTGATTCACTAAACCATATTGCTTTGCTTCTTCTGCAGAAATCATCGCTGCGGTCATAATCATTTCCATCGCACGGCCTTTTCCAATTAATTGTGGCAAACGTTGTGTTCCTCCGTAGCCCGGAATTAATCCTAAACTTACTTCCGGCAATCCCATTTTGGCATTATCAGAGGCCACTCTGAAATGACATGCCATGGCCAGCTCTAATCCGCCCCCTAATGCAAAACCATTTATGGCTGCAATTACAGGTTTCTTTAAACTTTCAATGTAATCGAATAAAATTTCCTGACCTTCAGCTGCAAGTTGCGCTCCTTCCACAATAGTATAATTTGCAAATTCAGAAATATCGGCTCCGGCAACAAAGGCCTTTTCACCACTTCCGGTCAAAATAATAACGCGTACATCGTCATTTTTACCCAATAACTTTACTGCTTTGCTCAAGTCGCTAATAGTTGCTTTGTTTAAAGCATTCAGTTTTTCAGGTCTGTTAATCGTGATGGTTGCTATTTTATCTTCAATCGAAATTAAAATATTTTCGTAGTTCATAACGTCATTATTTTAAGAGTTTGTAATGGGCAGGGAAACCTTAAAAGTGGTTCCTTTTCCGTAAGCTGACTCAAAGGTAATTGTTCCTTTGTAATTTTCGATGATGTTTTTTATAATTCCGAGTCCAAGACCCATACCACTAGTTTTCGTAGTGAATTTTGGTTCAAATATTCTGCCGGTATCCAGCTTCTGAATTCCGATTCCGTTGTCTTTTACCGCAATTTCTACATTATCATCTCTACGTTTTACAGAAACAACAATTGATTTTTGAAACTGACTTTCGGGAATCGCCTGAGTTGCATTTTTTACCAGATTGGTAATGACACGAATCAGTTGGGTACGATCCATTTTGGAAATGATTTCTTCTTCTTCCTTTTCAAAAGAAATATAATCTTCGTTGAAAATATCAAGTGCCAGTTCCACAACCTCAACTACATTTAAAGTCTCGTTTTGCTGGGCCGGCATCGAAGCAAAATTCGAAAATGCCGAAGCTACCGCAGTCATCGTATCAATCTGCTGAATTAAGGTTTCTGAATAATCATTCATTTTCTGCTTTACATCAGGATCATTCGGATCAAACTTTCGCTGAAAACTCTGCACCGTCAAACGCATTGGTGTCAACGGATTTTTGATTTCATGCGCAACCTGTTTTGCCATTTCGCGCCAGGCTTCTTCACGTTCGCTTTGTGCTAATTTGATGGCACTCGTTTCCAGCTTATCCACCATTCCGTTATACGCTTTGATCAGGAAGTTGACTTCTTTGCTGTTCGCTTCCAAAACAATTTTCTCGTTTTTCTGATCCAGATTGGTTTCTTCCAAACGATCAGAAATCGTTTTTAATGATTTTGTAATATAAGTCGAAAGAAAATAGGCCAAAGCAAAAGCTACAAGCAGCATAAAGGAATATACCTGACTTAGACGAATCAGGAAGGTATTCAATTCGTTGTCGTAATAACCGTCATCCTCTAAATAGGGAAGATTTAAGATTCCGAGTGGTTTGAATTTTTCATCCTTAATTAAACTGTAGGATGATCTGTTTTTGACGCCATCAATAGTTTTAATATCTACAAAACGCTTTTCAATAGAAGAACGAACGAGTTTCAGAATGTATTCGGGAATTGGAGGTGCTACTTTATCAACTGCAAAAGATTCTTTGGATGATTTTAATAATTTTCCGCTAAGGCTGTAAATATTGATTTCGATTTTGTGAATCTGAGCTAATTCATGGATTTTGTCTTTAAAAATCAAATCCAGATTCCCTGTTTTTAAAGGATAAGTTGTGGTTGCCAGAACATAATTGATATGCTCTTTTACAGCATTTTCTTTTCGCTCTAAACGTTCCTGATGGTATTCTTTGGCTTCGTTTTTAAACTGAATAATAGAAATGGAAGCTAATAAAAAAGATGCCACAACAATCAATACAATCATCGACAGGAAAATCCTGGTTCGAAGTGAAAGCATCGACATTTTGAAGTTGTTCAGCATATTTTAGTGATTAGTGAATAGTAATTAGTAATTAGTAAAAGCTTAAAGACTATTCACTAATCACTCTTTACAAATTACTTTCTTTCTCTAATTCTTTTATAAAATCTGAATCCAAGCATAATTAAAACCGAGAATAAAACAATTCCGATTACACCGTAGATCCAGTTAATGGCATTTTTTAAAACTACTAAAAAAACCACGGCAAACAAAATAATTGTCGCACCTTCATTCCATAAACGCATGAAATTATTGGTATATTTTACCTCATCGTTCTGTAATTGCTTAAAAATCTGATGGCATTTTCCATGATATAAATACAAGAGGAAAACAAAACACAATTTTACGTGCATCCAGGGCATTTTGAGCCAGGCATTTCCTAAATCTGTAAAAAACAGCATCCAAAAAGCAAAAATACTTGCCAAAACAGCCGATGGCCAGGTAATGATATACCACAAACGATATGTCATTATTTTGTATTGAGCCTGTAGAATTTCCTTTTCCGGAGATGGTTTTTGATTCGCCTCAATTTGATACACAAACAAACGTACAATGTAAAACAAACCGGCGAACCAGGTAATTACAAAAATAAGATGCAGTGATTTTAGGTAGTTATAGTATTCCATTCATTAATTGTTTCAGGTTTCAGGTTGTTTCTCAAAGTTGAGCATAACTTGAAACAAAAATTTATTTTGCCCAGTCATTAATCCAGTTACCAACCGTTTGGCACCATTCGTCATCATCATTCAAACACGGAATTGCTAAAAATTCTTCTCCGCCGTTTGCCTCAAAATCTTCTTTGGCACGCATTGCGATTTCCTCTAACGTTTCTAAGCAGTCCGAAACAAATGCCGGTGTTACAACTGCCAGTTTCTTGATTCCTTTTGCCGGCATATTGTCAATTTCGACATCCGTGTAAGGCTCTAACCATTTATCACCTGCTAAACGTGACTGGAAAGTCAGGCTGTATTTATCTTCCGGAAGTCCTAATAGTTTAACGACTTGTTTTGTAGTTTCATAACATTGGTGACGGTAACAGAATTCATGTGCCGGAGATGGCGTGTTACAACAGGAACCATCAATTTTGCAATGGGATTTGGTCACATCGGTTTTGCGGATATGACGCTCCGGAATTCCATGGTATGAAAACAAAAGATGGTCGTAATCAAATCCAGCTAAATGTTTCTGGATTGAATCTGCTAAGTTTTTGATATAATCCGGTTTGTTGTAAAACGCCGGAACATCAGTAAATCTCATGTGAGGGAATTTCTTTTTACGAATTTCTTCTGCTTTAACCAAAATAGTCAAAGTCGAAGCCATTGCATATTGCGGATATAACGGAAAAAGCATTACATCTGTAACGCCTTTATCATTTAATTCCTGAAGACCTTTTTCGATTGTCATGCTTCCGTAGCGCATTGCCAGCGAAACAGGAACATCTACTAAAGGCTGTACTTTTTTCTGCATTCTTTCTGAAAGAACCACTAAAGGAGAACCTTCCTCCCACCAGATTTTTGAGTAAGCGTGTGCCGATTCCTCAGGTCTTTTTCTTAAAATAATACCGCGAACCAATAATGCTCTCAATAAATACGGAACATCGATTACGTATTTATCCATTAAAAATTCATCTAAATACGGTTTTACATCTTTTGGTTGTGGACTGTCCGGAGAACCTAAGTTTACTAATAATACGCCTTTCATTATTGTTTTCTTTTTGCTTTAAGCTTTATTTTAAAATTTCGTCAAAAGTAGTACTTGCTGCTTATTGGAAATATGATAATTGTTACTTTTTAATTATGTCCTTATTTGTAAAATTGATTCTTTTAATATTTACTTAATTCCTGTTCCATTTTTTCTTTCCACCCCTTTCCATTTCTATTTTCTAAATAGGAATCCGTTATTTTATGATATGCACCTATTGCTTCGTCAAGTTTTTTATCACCAATTACACAACCTTCATTTCTTAAAAACAAACCATATTTTTTATAAACACTATCTCGTTTATGTTCTCTTATTTCCTGAATTTTTCTTTGAGACTCAATAGGAGAAATAAATGGCAAACCATAAGTAAATTTTTTTACACTGTCAACTTCAACATCGTGCAAGGCCTGATTTTTGTATTTATCCACCAACGGACTATCGGGTGATTTACAATTAAAGAATGCAATACATAATATAAAAATAGCTTTTTTCATTCCGTTAAACATTCGCATTAATAGACATCAAATACTTTTTAGGTGTTGTTCCAAATTTCTTTTTGAAGGCAGCAATGAAATGACTTCCTGTGCTGTAACCAATTTTCAGTCCCACTTCGTTTACATTATAAGAACCGCTGTCTAAAAGCTTTCTGGCGAAATCCATTTTGTAATCGAAAAGAAAACCATAAACCGTATCACCGTAAATTTGTTTGAAACCCATTTTAAGTTTTTTCAGGTTCAGTCCAATTTCATCTGCCAGTTCCTGCAAGCCTGGCGGTTCTGCCATATTAGCAATTACGATTTCTTTTGCTTTTCGGATTTTTAGAACATTGTCTTCATCAATCAAAAACGGGCATTGTTCTGCATTTGGATCTTCTGTTCTGTTGAAATACAGACTCAGCAATTCATATCCTTTTCCTTTATAGTATAGGTTTTTTATCGAAGGATGAAGATTATAATGAAAAAGCTGACTCAGCACAATCGCCATTGACGGACTGATATTTCCTTCGTTATAATATTTTTTATCTTTATTGTCAGGACTTAAAAAAGTAATATAATCGGCTTCGGCTGAAAAAAGTGCGTGAAACTTTTTGATGGAAACAATAACTGAAATCACCCAGGAATTCTGAGCCAATTCTAAATTAAGAGGCAATTCTTTCTGTGGATTGTACAAAAGCAATGATTTCTCTTCCTTTAGCTCTAATGCATAATTGCCCTGATTGAACAAAAATTTTGCATTTCCCTTAAGCCCAAAATGAAACTGTATCAGGCCGCTGCCTATTTCACGCTGCGCAAAAAATGGTTCTGAACCGTCGTTTTGAAAACGGATAAGCGTAAAGTCATCTTCAATTTTTATTTCTTCCTCCATTGATTTCTTTATTCAGGTTATTAATTCCGGTTTTTTGGCCATTCAAAATTAAATCTTTTTGATGGTTTATCCGATTACCTGCACCTAAATTTATAAAATCTTTATTGTTTCATTATTTAAAATGCAGCTGGAAATCCGTTTACTACCTTGACGGATTTGTAACCATAACAATTACCGTAATCCACTGGTTTTAAGCTTAAAATCTATTTTTAGAATTCACAATAAATCAGATATCTCAGAAACAGCGATAACGTTTTAGCTATTCATAACAATTCTAAATTAATACTTTTCTTATATAAATTAAAACCACGCCTAAAAAGTCCCCGTATATAATTTTGAAATCTAACCATTTTAAAATTATCCATATGAGAACGAATAAAATAATAAAAAAGATTCTATGGTCAGGATTAATAGTCATTCTATTATTTATTGGCATTTTGCTTTTTCACATCATTACTGCCAAACCAGCAGTTTACGAAAATCCAAACTTACAGGTAAGCCGAATCGACTTTAAACAAAATATAGATTCTGCACAGGCCAGACAAATTTGTTCCGATTTAAGATCTATCAAGGGATTGACTTCAGATTCGATTATCGTTAAAAGAAATGTAGTCGTGTATTTCCACAACAATAAAATCACAAATTCTGAAAAAGTATATAACGAATTAATGCGTAAAAGACCTTATGAAGCACAGCGTTATATTTTGCCGGCACACTTAGCCAGTAAAGAAGTTTGTCCTGTAAATCAAAACAGTATGAGCTATAAATTATCCCGAAAAGTAAATCAGTTTTTTAATTAACCCTTTAAATATTTTATTATGAAAAATTTTTCTAAAATTACACTTAGTGTATTGATACTTGCATCGGCAACTTTAACTTCCTGCAACAATGATGATGACGATCCTGCACCTGTAAAAGCATCTATTTATACTCGTCTGGGCGGAACAAAAATGGTTGCAGATCCCGATAACTCAGGACAAATGATTGAACAGGGACGTTTGAGTTTCCGTAAAGTTGTAAATTCTACTGTGGGATTAATTGTAGCCGATATTCAGGCAAATGCTTCCGGTAATTTACAGGCACACTTTGCACCTCTTTTAGCAGAAACAGGTAATACTCAGGCTACCAATATTGCTAAATTATCAGATAACCTGACTGACTTTTTCTCCTTTAATACAGGCGGAACAAATGCTGTGAATACGTATTCAGGCCTCAACATGGTTGCTGCGCATGATCCTGCAAAAAACCCTCGTATGGGAACAAAATCAAGTAATGCAGATTATACAAAATTTGTTGGTTATGTGGGCGCTGCAGCAAATGCAAACGGTGTTGCTTCAAACACAGAACTTTACACCGATATTGTAGCTGTATTAGAATCTTTGAGAACTCCAATTGTTCAAAAATAATTCATTTCTAATTAAAACCCTGCCATAACTCAGGTAGGGTTTTATTTAACGAAGTTGTTTTTATATCTAAATTTCCAGAATCGTGAAAGTGAATGGTATATAAAACCCAGGAAGCATTAAACGAACTCATAGCGATATTTTTTCGTACAATATTTAAAACAAAAGCCAGACTGTTATTTAGAATAAATATACATAACAGGTTGTTGAATCCTTGATATCATTATAAATGGCAATAAATCCTATTCAGAACAGCCAAAATGATTCAATTTATTCCATAGCGATATAAAAAGTACCTCTAGCGTTGTTTTTATAAATTAGTTAGTAATAATTTTGTTGCACTTTTTAACGAAAGTATAATATGGAAAATTTTAATATGTCCAGAACTACCACTTTTTACGCTTTAGGTTTAAGTTATAAAAAAGCAGATGCTACCATTAGGGGAAAATTTAGTTTAGATGCTAAAGCACAATCTGATTTACTCGCTCAGGCAAAAACCGAAGGAATAGAATCATTAATTGTCACTTCTACCTGCAACAGAACGGAGATTTATGGTTTTGCCAATCATCCGTACGAATTGATCAAATTGCTTTGCGATAACAGTAATGGTTCCGTTGAGGAATTTCGCGAAGTTGCCTATATCTACAAAAATCAGGAGGCTGTAAACCATATGTTTCGTGTAGGGACAGGTTTAGACAGTCAGATCCTGGGTGATTTTGAAATCATCAGCCAGATTAAAATCGCTTTCAACCTTAGTAAGTCTGAGGGTTTAATTAATACTTTCATTGACCGTCTTGTTAATAGCGTTATTCAGGCAAGCAAAAAGGTCAAAACAGATACTGAAATTTCTTCTGGTGCAACATCGGTTTCGTTTGCATCGGTTCAATATATTATTAAAAACGTAGAAGATATTGGAAACAAAAATATTCTGCTGTTCGGAACTGGAAAAATAGGACGCAATACCTGCGAAAATTTAGTAAAACATACTAAAAACGGTCATATTACGCTTATCAACAGAACCAAAAACAAAGCCGAAATCCTGGCAGGAAAACTAAATGTTATCGTAAAAGACTACGCTAACCTGCAGGAAGAAATACAACAAGCCGATGTTTTGGTTGTAGCTACGGGAGCAAAAAACCCAACAATTGACAAAACATTACTCAATTTAAAGAAACCTTTGTTAATCCTGGATTTATCTATCCCAAGAAATGTAAATCCTGATGTCGAACAAATACCGGGTGTTACTTTAATACATCTTGATTATCTGTCGCAGATGACAGATGATACCCTTGAAAGAAGAAAACAGCATATTCCTGCTGCTGAGGCGATAATCGAGGATATGAAATTAGAATTCAATATCTGGATGAATGGTCGTAAATACGCTCCAACTATTCATGCACTTAAGGCGAAATTAAACGATATGGTTGCCGGAGAACTGGCTTTTCATAAAAAGAAAATGCTAAATTTTGATGAAGAACAGGCTGAATTAATCAGTTCCCGAATTATACAAAAAATCACCAGTCAGTTTGCCAGTCACTTAAAAGATGAAAATACTTCTATAGACGAAAGCATTGAGTTTATTGAAAAAGTATTTCAGATTGGACAGCTTGCGCCAAAAAATATTCCTTCCCCAATTGAAGAAAAATACAAAATCAACCTCTCATAAATAGTTAAAAAGAATGTTCCTTACTTTTAAGGATCCAAAAAAATATGGCTCAAAAAGTTATCAGAATAGGAACCCGCGATAGTGAGCTCGCACTTTGGCAGGCTCATACCGTAGAAAAAAAGCTAAACGATTTAGGTTATCAAACAACAATTATCGCCGTAAAATCTCAAGGAGACATTATTCTCGACAAACCACTCTACGAACTCGGAATTACCGGAATCTTTACTAAAACTTTAGACATTGCGATGATCAACGGTGATATTGATATTGCTGTGCATTCTATGAAAGATGTACCAACGGCTTTACCAAAAGGAATTGTTCAGGCAGCGGTTCTCGAAAGGGCGAATGTTCTGGACATTTTAGTTCACAAAGGAAATCCTGATTTTTCTAATCCAAGTACTATTGCAACAGGAAGTTTACGTCGTCAGGCGCAATGGTTCAATAAATATCCAAATCACACGGTTGTAGATTTGCGCGGAAACGTAAACACACGTATGCAGAAATTGCAGGAAAACAACTGGGACGGAGCTGTTTTTGCTGCGGCTGGTTTGGAAAGAATCAACTTAAAACCAGAAAATTGCATCGATTTAGACTGGATGATTCCGGCGCCGGCACAAGGAGCAATGCTGGTTGTGGCAATGGAAAATGACAATTATACTTTAGATGCTCTTTCTCAGTTAAATGATATCGAAACTGAAATCTGTACGCATATCGAACGTCAGTTTTTGAGAACGCTTGAAGGCGGATGTACAGCACCAATTGGAGCTTTGGTTACCTATAACGAAGACGAAGACACTTTACACTTTCAAGGCGTTTTACTTTCTATTGACGGAAAACAAAAACTGGAAATCAACAAAACGGTTGACATTTCAGAATGGAAAAAACTAGGTTTCAAATCAGCCCAGGAAATTTTAAATAATGGCGGAACCGAATTGATGCAGAAAATCAAAGAATCCCTGAAAAAATAATGGCAAATCCGGTTCAAATAGTATCTACCAAAATATTACCATCTCTTCATAAGCAAGAGCTGATGAAATATGGTATTGAAGTAATCGAAGCCGATTTCATCAAAACAGAAAATAAACCTTTTGAACTAAAAGACCTCAACGAAAGCCTGATTTTTACAAGCCAAAATGCGGTTCACAGCGTTTTATCTCATCCTAAATCAGATGAACTGAAAAAGAAAAACGTGTACTGCGTTGGACTTAAAACCAAAACATTATTGACAGATAATGGATTCAATGTTATTGCGTACACAGGTTACGCTGCGGATTTGGCAGAAATCATCACTCTGATTTATTCAAATGAAAGCTATACTTTTTTCAGCGGTAATTTAAGACGAGATACTTTACCAGAAGCTTTGAAAGAAAGCGCCATCAAATTCAATGAAATTCAGGTTTACGAAACTACGTTACAGCCTCAAAAAATAAAAGCAAATCCGGAAGCGATCTTGTTTTTTAGTCCGTCTGGAGTTAAAAGTTATCTGAAAGACAACAAAATCCAAAAACAAATCTGTTTCTGTATCGGCGATACCACCGCAGAAGCGCTGTCAAAAATCACCAAAAACATCATCATTGCAGATCAGCCTACAATTGAAGATGTAATCGAAGATGTAATTCACGAATACAAATAAAAACCTTTGCAACTCTGTCACTTTGAGACTTTGCACTAAAATAAAAAACATGTTAAAAAACGACCTATTTTTAAAAGCATTAAAAGGAGAAACAGTTCAACGCCCACCGGTATGGATGATGCGCCAGGCAGGAAGATATTTACCGGAATTCAGAGAACTTCGTGATAAATATGATTTCTTTACCCGTTGTGAAACCCCTGAATTAGCTGCAGAAATTACGGTTCAGCCGATTCGCCGTATTGCTCCGGATGCTGCTATTTTATTCTCGGATATTTTGGTTGTTCCAAGAGCAATGGGAATTCACGTAGAATTAAAAGATAACTTAGGTCCGATAATTCCAGATCCGATTCGTACGATGGAACAGGTAAATCAGGTTTTTGTTCCGGATGTAAATGAAACTTTAGGATATGTTTTTGATGCAGTTAAATTAACCAAAGAAATGCTGAATGATGAGGTACCTTTAATCGGTTTCGCAGGTTCACCATGGACGATTTTTTGCTATGCTGTTGAAGGAAAAGGTTCTAAGAGTTTTGATACTGCAAAAGGATTCTGTTTTTCAAATCCGGTTGCAGCGCATACTTTATTGCAAAAAATCACTGATACGACTATTTTATATTTAAAAGAAAAAGTAAAATCGGGTGTAAATGCCGTTCAGATTTTTGATTCCTGGGGCGGAATGCTTTCTCCAGTTGATTATCAGGAATTTTCATGGAAATACATCAACCAGATCGTTGACGCTCTGGCTGAGGTTACGCCGGTAATTGTTTTCGGAAAAGGATGTTGGTTTGCTTTGAATGAAATGGGTAAAAGTAAAGCTTCTGCATTAGGAGTGGATTGGACTTGTTCTGCACGAAATGCTCGTTACCTGTCTGGCGGAAATGTTACCTTACAAGGAAATTTTGATCCGTCAAGATTGCTTTCGCCAATTCCAACCATCAAAAAAATGGTTCATGAAATGATTGATGAATTCGGAAAAGATAAATACATCGTAAATTTAGGCCACGGAATTTTACCAAATATTCCTGTTGATCATGCTAAGGCATTTATTGATGCTGTGAAGGAGTACGGGCAATGATATAGTTGAGGAGTATTCTGTGTGACTTCCTGCAAGGTTTCCAAAACCTTGTAGGTATATGCAAAGATTCGAATAGCAACAAAATATGAAGAATATCTACGAGGTTTAAAACTTGCAGAATTCAAAAACGAATAACAACATGAAATTAGAAGTTTTAGAGAAAGATTGTTATTATCATATTTATAATCGAGGCATTAACGGAACAACTATTTTTGAAAATGACGCCAATAAACTTTATTTCTTAAAACAATTAGCAAAGTATTCAACTGATAAAATTTCAATTTTTGCTTATTGTCTGATGAATAATCATTTTCATTTGATCATTCGCCTAAATTCAGAAGAAAAAGAAGTTACTCAGGCATTTTCAAACTTGTTTAATTCGTATGCAAAAGCATTCAATAAACAGATTAACAGAACCGGAAGTTTATTTGAGAAACATTTTAAGAGAATAAAACTAAAAGACGAAACTTATCTCAAACAATTGATTATTTACGTTCATTTGAATCCGAAACATCATTTTGATTTAGATTTCAAAAGTTTCAAATTTTCATCATATCAGACATATTTATCTGACAAAGAGACTAAAATAGAAAAGAATGAGATTTTAAATTTGTTTGAAGATTTAGAGAATTTCATTTTTTGCCACAATCAAAAGAATGATATTTTAAACGAAACATATACTTTTGAGTAGTCACTGTCTAGTCCTGCAAGGTTTTCAAAATCTTGTAGGTCTCATTCGAAAACACATAAGGACACCTACAAGGTTTTGAAAACCTTGCAGGAGAAAAAAAGAAATCATGCTCAATAAAGGTTTACGAGACGAAGAAAAAATCAGAATCGATAATGTTTTAAAAACGTTACGGACTCTTGTTTTTGTGCCTTATCCTTTGAGCAATATTCAAAAAGAAGATATCGAAAATCAACTAAAAGACTTTGGTTTAAACATCGAAGATTTAACTCAATATTCAAATGAAGAACTGATTAATTTATTAGTCCGCTGTCATTTGGATTTTGATCATTTAGAGCAGTTTGCCGATTTTCTTTTGGAGTTCTCTAAAACTGAAGAATATAACTTTCAGGAAAAAGCTTTGACTCTTTATCAATATATTCAACAGAAAAACGACGTTTTTTCTTTTGGAATAAATACTAGGATTGCTTCACTAAAAAACCAATAAAATGAGTTTTACAAATTGGAAAACAGACAGAATTGAAGCTATTCTTCCTGAAGAGTTTTTTAAACTGATGAATGAGGTTTTCATTTGTACTTCTGATGTTAATTTGGCGAGTCAGCGAATTGCATTAAAACATAATTTTAAACAAGAAGGAATTTTACGAGACGAATTTAGAAATTGTGATGGCGAATTGCAGAATTCGGTTTATTTTGGATTATTGAAATCAGAATATAAATAGTTATAAAACTAAATCTACCTCTAAATCTATAAAACCTATGAGAAAATTATTCTTTTTTTTATGTCTCGTTTTTAGTTTCAAAAATTATGCTCAAGGTTCTTTAAAAAAAGATAGTATATCTATAGCTGGCTTTATCAAAGAACAAAATATTTTAAAGAAAAACCCAAAAGTATTGGTTATTGAAGACAAAAAATGGGTTGATTTAATTAAAAGGTATTCAAGTTCAAAAGAAAAAATTAAAGAAAGCAGAATTTCTGACAGTCTGAAAAAAAAGTCAGTTGCTGAACGATTTAATTACGATGACAAAACAGCCGAAAAAGAAATTATTTCTATTATAAATGAGGGCAATAACGATTCCATTAAAAGTTTATTTTCAGATATTGTTTTCAATAATATCTATATTGGAACAATCGAACCAAATAGAAGAAAAATAATCAATTTAGAATTAAAATCCTTATTTTTCAAATGTTTGAAAAACCCTGAATTAGAGAGTCAAACTGCACAGATGTTGTCTGCAATGCAAATTGAAGGGTATGAACAACCAATAAAAGAAATATTATTATCGGGCCAGTCAAGAAATGAAATTCAATTGTTTCGTGCACTTAAATATGCCAATTATGGAGATGTTATTGATTATTTTTTTAATTCCTTATTGAATAATAAAAAGTATACATCTGTAGAAATCTTCAAAAAAAATTATCTTGCCTATTCATTAAATGAAAGTTATTTTAATAATAAAAACATTGATGGGGCAACCAGAAGAAAACTGATTACCTATTGTGCTGCATTGCTGAAAAAGTTTCCTGTTGATTCGTCATTAATTCAACCTCATTATGGAGCGCCAAACTGGATTCCTGGAGGTTCAATGGACTATAATAATCAATTTGATCTTATCTCCTTTTTATTATCAACTGGTGATGTAGCAGTTCTTCCAATAATTGAAGATTTAAAAGCAGTAGGATTTAAAGACAATCTAACTTTTAAGTTTTTAAATTGGAAATTAGGCGTTGACCAAAAGAAAGAAACTTTTGATGCCCTTTTGAATGATTGTAAATTTTACAACTATACAGTAAATGAATTATTCCTTAAAGGATTATTGACCGAAAATAATGACCAAAAATTTGTGGAAATTTTTGCTAAAATTGAAAAACCACTTCCAAGTATGCAGTCTGTAAATGAGTGGTCGGATTGCTTAAGATTTGGCATAGAAGGCATTTTTAATCCATTAGAAAAGAAAGACTTTGATAGAATTGTAAATAAGGCAATCAAAGACAACTCTTATAAACAAAAATTAATAGAAGTATACAATGGTAATAGAAAAGACAATATACTTGCCCGATTAACTGGCAGAGAAAATTGGAGAAAAGGAATGCCAAATAACTGGATGACACCATTTTATTATCACAACATGGATAGTTTAACGCTTCCTAAAAGAGTTCAAAAATTATGCGATTTAGCGAGAACAGACTTAGAAAGTAAAGGTTACAAAGTCTTTACTGATAGGGATTTTCTTAATTTTGGTACAGAAGAACCAAGTTATGCCAGAGATAAACTCAATACCTTAAAAGCGCAATCACACAATGAGTTAAATAACATGAGTTTTTTTATCGATTATAAGTATATTAAAAAAAGTTTAAGTTATGCTTCTCTTGAAAGCGATAAATTTGAGTTAAACTGCTTTATATTTTTCGATGATATAGTGTGTCTTGCAAAAATAAATGCCAACACTAATGACTCACAATTAATATTTAATAACATCTCAGAAATACTATTACAAAAAACAGGAAGCTCAAATAGATTTTTAGAAGTTAATCTTTTTAATGAAAAAAGCTCACCTTATTTTATTTTTGGAAATCCAATTATGGCAAAAGAGATATTAAATAAATATAATTTCAAAGAATAGGAAGAATACAATCAATATGAAAGATAAATTTTACGCATACATACAAAACTTACAAGATAAAATTGTAGCCGGATTAGAAGCCGTTGACGGAACTGCAAAATTCCGTGAAGATTTATGGAAACGCCCGGAAGGCGGCGGCGGAAGAACACGCGTTATTGAAAACGGAGCAGTTTTTGAAAAAGGCGGTGTCAATATTTCGGCTGTTCATGGCAAACTTCCGGAAACGATGCAAAAGATGTTTGGTGTTGGCGAAGCTGATTTCTTTGCCTGTGGCCTGAGTTTGGTTTTGCATCCAAAAAACCCAATGGCACCAACGGTTCATGCCAACTGGCGTTATTTTGAAATGTACGATGAAGCTGGAAATGTAATCCAGCAATGGTTTGGCGGCGGACAGGATTTAACGCCATATTATTTGTTTGAAGAAGATGCAAAACACTTTCATCAAACGTGTAAAACGGCTTGCGATAAACACAATCCTGAGTTTTATCCGAAATATAAAAAACAATGTGATTCGTATTTTTGGAATACGCACAGAAACGAAGCCCGAGGACTCGGCGGTTTATTCTTTGATTATTGCAAAGCAAATGAGCAAATGTCTATGGAAAACTGGTATGATTTCGTAACTGAAGTTGGAAACAGTTTCCTTGAAGCTTATGTTCCGATTGTCGAAAGAAGAAAAAACCTTCCTTACACTCCTGAAAACAGAACCTGGCAGGAAATCCGCCGTGGCCGTTATGTTGAATTCAATTTGGTTCACGACAAAGGCACATTATTCGGTTTAAAAACCAACGGAAGAATCGAAAGTATTTTAATGAGTTTGCCTCCGCACGTACAATGGGTTTACGATCACCATCCGGAAGCGGGAAGCGAAGAAGAAAAACTGATAAGAGTACTGGAAAATCCTGTAGACTGGATTTAATTCACTTTAGAAGAAAACATAAAAAAGCCCTAAAAACATCAATTTTAGGGCTTTCTCTTTTAGATTATTTAGTACTTAATTCTTCAATCATATCTATGGTCTGTAAAATGATATTTTTATCTCCCTTGGATGAGTTTAGCTTTAGCTCGAATTTCAGCTTGTTATCTACCAGTTTTTTGCCGGAATATAAGGTAACATCAGTGAACTGTTGAGCCAGTCGATTCAGGCTTTTTACATCAGAGGGTTTTGCTTCGCCTGAATTAGAATAGGCTGTTACTAATTTATCCATGCTTACCTGGGCAGCAAAATAGTTTTGTTTCAGCTCTTTTTTAACTTCTTTTGAAAAGGAATTGTCTTTCGGAAAAACATGATCAATGCTGTTTCCAATAATCAACACATCTTTATCTTTAAAAATAAACAAATTACCAAACTCCTGAGTTCCTTTTATTTCATAGTAATTTCCTTTTTGAGTCAGTCCTTTTTTACGAACGCCTAATTGGATTAGTTTATCTCCAAAAGTTGGGTGTGTTGAAGTAAAAATTACTGAAAATAACGGCACAGCTTTTTTAACCGTTTTTACCACTTCTTTGGACTCAAAATTCTCATCGTACTCATACGTTTTTGTAGTAACTTCTCTTTCTGCCACATCATAAAGAAACATACTTAAATCTCCGTCGAAAAGCGTTGCTGTAGCTTTTTCATCAATAATGGTCGAAATAAGATCAGTTGCTACACCAATATCTTCTTTCAGGATGTATGGATTATTGAAAACCTCAGCAGTCAAAGTTGGAAAACTATTCAGCATTTCCTTCGTATTAAAATGATACGTCAGATAACCGAGTGGCTTTTGGGCAGGAAAATAATTAAAGATGTTTTTATTGACTTTTCGGTTGCTGATTTTACCCACTATATCAGCAATTGGTTTTGAGTATTCAACGATTTCCTCGACACGCGCATTATCATTATCAAAATAAAAATCAACATTAATACCCTTTACAAAATTTCCCCAGTTTTTCTGGTTCGGAAAAAATTTATTATACGTTGTAAATTGTGCCAATGCCATGTAAGCCGAATTAAAACCGCTCAATGCTGCCCCATAATCAACCCAGCATGAAATGTCGGCGGTTTCATGCACCTTATCTGAAGTCGGGACAGCAAAACCATTTTCGAAAAGTAATTTTATAAACCTGTTCTGACTGATGGCCTGAATGCTGTCAAAAGCAGTCTGTTCTTTTTGGTAATTGCCATAATAATTATCGGAATAATCTGCATAAGTTGTGTCTACAGAAGATTCAACGGGTACATCAATAACAACATCTGTAGCTTCTACCGCTACTGAATCTACAACAGGTGGTGGCGGTATAGTATAATCATTATAAGAATATCTTTTAGTTAATCCAAAAATTACCAAATAGCTGTCATTCCACGCCATAGTCGTTTTTTTATCACCGGAATTATATACAGAATACTGTCCGAAATCTTCAATAAGCGGTTTCGCAATCGAATCACTTTCTTTATTCTTCTGAGTCAAAAAAGTTTTAATATCATTTCTGCTTTTTATCGGAATTGTAACCTGATAATACGGTATACTGTCTGAATAATTTCCGTGAACTGTTATTTTCTGGTCCAGTTTAATGAGATCTGCATATTGATTAACGTCCAGTTTCATTTTGCCATTTTTCAATAGAGAATGATTTAGAACCTCAGCCACACTTACTTTTTTAGAAAGCTGACTTCCATTAAACTGAATAAAATAATCCTGCTTTTTCGAAAGTTCCTGACTGTAACTAAAACTTAGAGTCAATAAGATTAATAACGTAAAAAATTGTTTCATGGGGAAATATAAATAATTATTGATTTAATTGAATTGTATTGTTCATCAGTGATGATTTTTTAAGAACACTATACATGCTTTGTTTTAAAAAAACGGTCTTTTTGTTTTTAGAAATTTTGCTGCTTGTATTGGATGTTGCTGAAATATCACGGTCAAAAGTGTAAATAGAAACAATGCTGGCTTTTTCAAGATCTGCTTTTTTCTTTTCATCTTTCACTAATTTTTCGGGAATAGGATAGGATGCGATTCTTTCAAAACTCCTGGAATCCCCAGTAAAATGAATCTGATTTTTTTGCTTATTTAAAGTATTTACGACTTCATTTAATGCTTTTAGAGTTTTATAATCTAATTTGATGATAAATACATACCTGTCAAAATCGGTTTTTGTAGTGACATTTGAAATTCCTTCTATTTTTGAAACTTTAGATTTAAATTCTTCCAGTTTTTGTGTGATTTCCTTTTCATTCGGGATTTTAACTCCATCCACTTCTTCCAGCCAGATAGCCGATTTGGTTTTTAACCACGATTGTGAAAAGTCAACCATCAGCGTATACTCGCCACTTTGGTCGTCATGATGTTTGATTCTTTCAGTTATTTCAAAACAACTTGTAAGAATCAGACAACAGCATAAAGCAAATATTTTCTTCATTTGGGAAATTTAGATTTTGAAAAACATTCCATAAGAAGATTCTTAATAGAAATTTAAAAAAGCAATACGAATTTAGATAATATTAACGAATTCTAACTACTTGCCGGCTCATTATTTAATCGATTTTTCTGTAACTTTGCCGCACTTATTTTAATTTCAGTTTTAGAATGAATTTAAAGCTCTTTTTAAAGAGAATATTCTTTTTAGAATTTATAAAAAACACCTATGTTCCCACTACAAAGAAACCGCCGTTTAAGAACTAATGAGTCGATTCGTTCTTTAGTTCGTGAAACTACTTTAAGTCCAAATGATTTTATGCTTCCGATGTTTGTTGCAGAAGGAAAAGATGTAAAAGTCGCCATTCCGTCAATGCCCGGAATTTATCGTCATTCATTGGATAACACCATCAAAGAAGTTAAAGAAGCCTGGGATCTGGGGATCAAAGCGGTGAACATTTATGTAAAAGTAAGCGATCATCTAAAAGATAATAAAGGGGTTGAAGCGTGGAACAAAGACGGATTGATGCAGCAAACCATCAGAGCTATTAAAGATGCTGTTCCTGAAATGATTGTAATGCCGGATGTTGCATTAGATCCTTATTCTATTTATGGCCACGATGGAATTATAGAAAATGGTCAGTTGATTAATGATGCAACAGTTGATGCTTTGACGCAAATGAGTTTAAGCCATGCCGAAGCCGGAGCCGATTTTGTAGCACCAAGCGACATGATGGATGGAAGAGTTTTAGCGATCAGAAAAGCTTTGGAAGAAAACGGACATCATAATGTTGGAATCATGAGCTATAGTGCTAAATATGCTTCAGCATTTTACGGACCGTTTCGTGATGCTTTAGATTCTGCTCCTGTGGATTCTCAAAATATACCAAAGGATAAGAAGACTTATCAAATGGATTATGCTAACAGAATTGAAGGAATCCGTGAAGCATTATTAGACGTTGAAGAAGGTGCAGATATCGTAATGGTAAAACCCGGAATGGCGTATTTGGACATTGTTCGTGAAGTAAAAAACGCCGTTCATGTACCTGTTGCAGTTTATCAGGTATCTGGTGAGTACGCTATGGTAAAGGCCGCAGCTGAAAGAGGGTGGCTGGATCACGACAAAATTATGATAGAGCAACTTTATTGCATTAAGCGTGCGGGTGCCAATATTATATCCACTTATTTTGCAAAAGAAGCAGCTGTTATTTTAAATAAATAATCATGAAAAAAACTATATTTTTATTAGCCGCTTTAACAATTATATCTTGTAAAAAAGAAAGTCAGAAACCATTTGGAAAACCAACAGAAACTTATTCTGAAGGAGAAACTGCTCAGACTAAAACCCCTGAAGCTTTAGGGAAAGAAATTTTTGAAGGAAAAGGAAATTGCACATCCTGCCATCAGCCGGATCAGAAAGTAATTGGTCCGAGCATAAAGGAAATCGCTAAAATCTACAAAGACAAAAAAGCTGACATGATCACCTTTCTAAAAGGAAATGGAGAACCAATTGTAGATCCAGATCAGTTTGCTGTAATGAAAACTAATTTTCCCGTTACGCAAGCTATGTCTGATAAAGAGTTAAAAGCAATTGAAAGTTACATTTACAGTCATTTAAAATAATATAATAAAACGGGCGCCTAAATTAGCACCCGTTTTTATTTATTCATCTACCAGATTTTAACCCTCTTTTCCGGTTCAACATACATTTTATCTCCTTTTTTGATATCGAAAGCATCATAAAAAGCATCAACATTCTGAATAGGAACAACAGCTCTGTACATTCCAGGAGAATGCGGGTCGGTTTTCACCTGACTCTTGATAGCTTCATCTCTTGATTTAGTTCTCCAAACTGTAGCCCAGGAAATAAAGAAACGCTGTTCAGGTGTAAATCCGTCAATTAAGCCCGGATTTCCATTGGCTTTCAAATACAATTGCAGACCGTCATAAGCAGCATTGATTCCGCCTAAATCACCAATATTTTCTCCCAATGTAAATTTACCATCTACATGAATTCCAGGCAAAGGCTCCAAAGCACTATATTGATCGGCAAGTGCAGTTCCTAAAGCCGTAAATTGTTTCAAATCTTCAGCTGTCCACCAGTCAACTAAATTTCCATCAGCATTAAAACGGGCACCAGAATCATCAAAACCGTGCGAGATTTCATGACCGATAACTGCTCCTATTCCACCATAGTTAACAGCCTCATCTGCCTGATAGTTATAAAATGGCGGCTGTAAAATAGCTGCAGGAAACACAATTTCGTTATATGACGGATTGAAATATGCATTTACAGTCTGAGGCGACATTCCCCATTCTGTTTTATCGACCGGTTTCCCTAATTTTGCCAGACTTTCTGAATAAGCCCATTTTGATACATTCTTCATGTTGTCAAAATAAGTCCCACCTTCATTAACATTTTTAAGTTCTAAAGCAGAATAGTCTTTCCATTTATCAGGATATCCAATTTTAATCGAAAGCTTTTTTAATTTTTCAATTGCTTTGGTTTTAGTTTGTACAGACATCCAGGGCAAAGCATTAATTCTGTTTTCATATGCCAGAATTACATTTGCAATCATATTCTTTGCTTTTTCTTTTGCTTCAGCCGGGAATAATTTCTCAACATACAATTTCCCTAAAGCTTCACCCATTGCACCGTTAATCACTTGTAAAGCGACTTCCTCACGTGGACGCTGTTTTAAAGCTCCTGTTAATGTTTTTCCGTAGAAATCAAAATTTGCATTTTCAATATCAGTACTCAAAGTTGAAGCTGCTCTGTTTAATACAGACCATTTAAGGTACTCTTTCCATGTCTCTACTTTTTTATCTGTAAAAGTTTTTTCTAATGCAATCATATAACGGGGCTGCGCTACGTTAACAGTATCTAATTTTGCCATTCCTATTCCGGCAAAATATTTATCCCATTGAATTGAAGGTGTATTCTTTTTCAGATCAGCAACAGCTGTTGGGTTATATTGTTTTCTGCGGTCTCTTCTTTCAACACGGTCCAGTCTTGGTGCAGACATTTCGATTTCCAAAGCCAGGATTTTTTGGGCACTTTCTTTTGATTTAGCTGGAGATTCGCCAATAAACTGCAGCATTCTTGCAACATGCAGTTCATATTTTTCACGCTTTTCTTTAGAATCTTTATCATCAGAATTGTAATAATCCTTATCGGATAATCCTAAAGCACCTGGATTCAGTGTTACCGAATTTTTATTGCTGTTTTTGGCATCCGCTCCAACATGAACCCCAAAAAATCCAGCTCCGCCCTGAGACTGCATTTCGATAAGATAATTTTGCAGGTCAGTTACATTTTTTATAGCGCTGATTTTCTTCAGATAAGGTTCAAGCGGTTTAATTCCTCGTTTGTTTCTTCCAACAGTATCTAAGATTGTATTAAACAAAGCAATCGCCTTTCCCTGATCTGTATTTGATTTATACTTTGGATTCTTAGAAGCTTCTTTAAGGATTGCCAACGAATTTTCATCGGTTCTCTGACGCAATTCATTAAAGCTTCCCCAGGCATTCCGGTCACTCGGGATTTCTGTACGATCCAGCCATGTTCCGTTTACATACTGAAAGAAATCTTCTTTGGGACTAATTTCTTTTTTCATAAAAGAAACATTAATTCCGGGTTCTTTTGGTGTAGTGTTTTGAGCTTCTGCAACTGCAAACGAAAGCATTGCAGAAAAAGCATAAAACATCGGTGTAGTAAGCACTTTTTTCATTTATATTTAACTTTTTAGAGTTTCGGCAAACATATTGCTAATATCCGAATCCCTATGTTAAAAATTCAACTAATAATTTATTAAAGATTGTTTTTCAATTAATTTACCCGGATATCTTATTCATTTGATGTTAAAAAAAAAGCATAACCAAACATTTTAAAAAGCTCTTTTCGTATTTTTGCACCAAATTATTTTTATGAAATCGCTTCTTTATAAATACCGAAAATTTTTCATTGTCTTAGGTGTATTTTCGGTAATTACTATAACCTTATTTTACTTTGCTTTGAAACCACAAAAAACACTACCAATTTACAATCCGGCCGATGTAAATCCGGAATTGGTTGACAGCACGGTTCAGTATAAAAGCAAATATCATACGATTGCTGATTTTTCATTCGTAAACCAAAACGGTGACACCATTACCCAAAAAAATTATGAAGGAAAAATTTATGTTGCTGACTTTTTCTTTACAACCTGTGGTTCTATCTGCCCAAAAATGTCTACCAATCTTGTTGATGTTCAAAAAGCAGTTTTAAACAATCCGAAAGTATTATTACTTTCTCATACTGTTTTTCCTGAGGTTGACAGTGTATCTGTTTTAAAAGCTTATGCCATAAAATATGGGGTTGTCGACAGTAAGTGGAATTTGGTTACCGGCGATAAAAAAGAAATTTATACCATGGCCAGGAAATCGTATCTGGCAGTAAAATTGGGTAGGCCTGATCAGCTTTATGATATGGTTCATACAGAGAATTTTGTTTTAGTCGATCAAAAAAGACGCGTTCGCGGATTTTATGACGGAACCGATAAGGAAGACATGAAACGACTTTTGGAAGACATTAATTTCTTAAGCAAAGAATAAAAAAAACCTTATTTTTAGAAAGATTTAGCATATTCAAAAGCATTAAATGCCTTGAAATAAAGAATAATTGCCTACTTTTGCAATCTAAATTCAATCTAAATAAGCTTGCAAAATACGATCCACACCCTGAAAAAAGGCGAGAAAGCCATTATCAAAGATTTTGATATCGATTTGATTCCTTTAAAATTATTAGAGATGGGTTGTTTGCCGGGCAGCTTAGTTGAATTACTTCAAATTGCTCCTTTTGGAGATCCTTTATATCTGGACATCAACGGTTCGCATGTTGCGATTCGTGTTGAAACCGCTCGTGAAATTGAAGTTGAACTTATCAAAAACAATTTATAATGAGCGTTCAGAATATCAATGTTGCCCTTATCGGGAATCCAAATACGGGAAAAACCTCAGTTTTTAATCAGCTTACGGGCTTAAATCAGCAGGTTGGAAATTATCCCGGAATTACTGTTGAGAAAAAAATTGGATTTTGCAAACTGCCACACAACATCAAAGCCAACATCCTGGATTTACCGGGAACATATAGTCTGAATGCCAGTTCAATGGATGAAAGTGTGGTGATTGAACTTTTACTGAACAAAAACGACAAATTATATCCTGATGTTGCAGTTGTTGTAACTGATGTAGAAAATCTGAAAAGAAATTTACTGATTTATACTCAAATAAAAGACCTTGAAATTCCAACAATCTTAGTCATTAACATGTCTGATCGTATGGAAAGTAAAGGAATTACTTTAGATATTCCGTATTTAGAAGAAAAACTAAAAACCAAAATTGCGTTGGTGAGTTCACGCAAAGGTTTAGGAATTGAAGCATTAAAAGAATTGATTGTTTCTTATAAAACGATTACACATGAACCTTGTTTAAATGCTTCAGTAATTGATCCTGAATACTTTGAAAAATTACAGCATGCATTTCCGAACCAGCTGATGTATAAATTGTGGCTGGTCATTACACAAGATGTCAACTTTTCTCATCTGGACCGAAATGAAGTCCGAAGCACATTTACCAAATCACATTCAGAATTAAAACGCCTGCAGCAAAAAGAAACTATTAAAAGATATCAGTTTATAAACGATGTTTTAAAAGAAGGTTTAAAAGTAGATGCTTCGATGGCAAAAGACATCAGAGCAAAACTGGATCGTGTATTGACCCATAAAGTTTGGGGTTACGCTATTTTCTTTGCTATTTTATTTCTGATATTCCAATCTATTTTTAGCTGGTCCACCATTCCAATGGATTTTATTGACAGCACTTTTGCTTCTTTAAGCAGCTGGGTTGCTGAAGAACTCCCAAGCGGTATTTTAACCGATTTGCTTTCACAGGGAATAATTCCCGGAATTGGCGGAGTTATTATTTTTATTCCTCAGATTGCTTTTTTGTTTCTGTTTATTTCTATTTTGGAGGAAAGCGGATATATGAGCCGTGTAGTTTTTCTGATGGATAAAATCATGCGCAAATTCGGGCTTTCAGGAAAAAGTGTTGTACCATTGATTTCTGGAACAGCCTGTGCAATTCCCGCAATTATGGCCACCCGAAATATCGAAAACTGGAAAGAGCGTTTAATCACCATTTTGGTAACTCCGTTTACAACGTGCTCAGCCAGATTACCCGTTTATGCCATTATGATTTCATTGGTAATTCCTAAACAACGAGTTTTGGGAATTTTAAACCTTCAGGGATTAACTTTAATGCTGTTGTATTTGCTCGGATTTGTAACTGCAATCTTATCTGCATATATTTTAAATAAGATTTTGAAAATTGAATCCAAAACCTATTTCGTAGTTGAAATGCCAAGTTATAAATTACCACTTTTCAAGAATGTTGGGATTAATGTAGTAGAGAAAACAAAAGCTTTTATTGTTGGCGCGGGTAAGATCATCCTGGCAATATCCATTATTTTATGGTTTTTAGCCTCATACGGACCTGGAAAAGATTTTAACGATGCGGAAGCTATCGTAAAAGAAAGATTTGCAAATACAACTTTAAACGAAGTACAGTTCGAAAATGAAGTAGCTTCTCAAAAAATCGAGAATTCCTATATTGGAATCATGGGTAAAGCTATTGAGCCGGTAATCTCACCTTTAGGTTATGACTGGAAAATCGGAATTGCGATTATCAGTTCATTTGCTGCCCGTGAGGTACTGGTAGGAACACTGGCTACGATTTACAGTGTTGGAGACAGTGATAACCAATCAACGATTAAAAGCAAAATGCAAAAAGAAGTGAACCCGGAAACTGGTGAAAAAATATTCAATTTTGCCAGCGGAATTTCATTATTGCTTTTTTACGCCTTTGCCATGCAGTGTGCTAGTACATTGGCTATCACTAAAAAAGAAACCAACTCATGGAAATGGCCGGCAATGCAGCTTTTCTTTATGACAGGTCTTGCTTATATTACGGCTCTTATAGCGTATCAATTTTTAAAATAAAACTATGATACAAGAAATTATTGCTTTTATCATATTATTTCTTGCTATTGTCTTTTTGATTAGAAAGTTTTTTTGGAAATCTAAAAAGAAAAAAGATTGTGGCGATGGAAATTGTGGGTGTAGTTGATTTTATTCCACAGAGATTCACCAAATAAGCACAATGATCCGCAAAGTAATTTTAAAAAACTTTGCGAATCGTTGTGCTTTTTCTTCGTGTGTCTTTGTGATAAAACTATTTAATCCCCTCCCATTCCGCATAAAACTGTGCTAAGAAACTTTCCATAAAACGATGTCTTTCGGCAGCAATTTGCTTTCCGGTTTCCGTATTCATTTTATCTTTTAAAAGTAAAAGCTTTTCGTAAAAATGATTTATCGTCGGTGCATTATTCTTCTTGTATTCTTCTTTAGACATATTTGTTACAGGTTCAATTTCAGGATCATACAAAGCCCTGTTTTTAAATCCACCATAATTAAACGCCCTTGCTATACCAATTGCACCCATAGCATCTAAACGATCCGCATCCTGTACAATATCCAATTCCAGAGAAGAAAACTTTTTTTCAAAATTTCCGCCTTTATACGAGATATTTTCGATGATATTCACAACATGCTGAATAATATCCTCTGAAACATTTTCTGATTCTAAAAACAAATGTGCCGTTTTAGGACCAATAGTTTCATCACCATTATGAAATTTGCTGTCGGCAATATCATGAAGCAAGGCCCCTAACTGAACTACAGTTAAATCGCAGTCTGCATTTCCGGAAATCAAAAGTGCATTTTTATATACCCGTTCAATATGAAACCAGTCATGCCCACCTTCTGCATCATGAAGTTTTTCTTTTACAAATTGGATTGTTTTATGTATTAGAGCTGAATTATTCATAGTATTTTAAGCTTAACTTTATACTTTCTTATTAGTGCTAAAAAAGGATTTTTGGTTGAATCCTTTTTTAGTTTTTATTTAAAAATTGACCCCGAAATATTAAAAAAATGTTGACTGTCAAAGATTTAAAAATCTCAACAATCAACACCTTTTTATAGCTTATTTGTTAAATGCAACAAAATTGCACTTGCCAAATATGTTTTTAATCTTAAATTATAATCTCGCCGGTTCAACCCATTTGAAAATATGAGATTCTTTTGGAATTACAATTCGCTCAGAGATTCTTGCCATACGAGCTGGCAATTTCATTAAATACTCACGGGCTTTTTCGGCTTCATCTGTCAAATTAGAAATCTTGTCAATTTCCCACTTATCAATTAATTTCTGCAGGATTTCAACATAATCGGTTGCTGTATAAACTCCAATACGCTGAGCAGAATCAGAAAATTGCTCGAAAGCTGTGCTTATCTTTTGTCCTGACTCCCTTAAGAAATGTGCAGGCATTACGATTTTTTGTTTCATCATGTATTGAAAAGCAAGCATCATTTCGCTTGGATCGACCTGAAAAATACGATTCACAAACTCACTGTAAGCATGATGATGACGCATTTCGTCACCGGCAATCATTTTACACATCTTAGATAACTTTTTATCGCCAAAGCTCTTCGCTATTTGAGATACCCTATTGTGCGAAACATAAGTGGCTAACTCCTGAAAACTCGTGTATACAAAGTTTTTATAAGGGTCTCTTCCTGTTCCGATGTCAAATCCATCGTTGATCAAATGCTGTGTTGTCATTTCGATTTCACGCATGTTCACACGACCAGACAGATACAGATATTTATTTAATAAATCTCCATGACGGTTTTCTTCCCCGGTCCATTGCTTTACCCATCTGGCCCATCCATTGCCGCCATTTTCAACCTGATCAACCTGATCGACACCCTCTACATCCATAAGCCACGATTCATAAGTTGGAAGGGCTTCTTCAGTGATTGTGTCACCAACAAGTGTTACCCAGAAATCATATGGAAGCTCTTTGGCAATTTCACGCAGCTCCTTTACCTCTTCAAAGAAATTTTCTCCCTGAGAATTAGGCAGAAAATCTGTTGGCTGCCAAATTTTTTCAACCGGAATTAAATACTGTTCAACGAAGCTTTCCACGTTTTTCTCCAAAAACTGCATTACTTCTAATCTAATGTTTTTTATAGACATTACTTTATTAAATTTGGATTTAAGCTATTCAAAACTTAAATCTGTTTATACTCATTAACTCCTTCTTTTACTGATTTTTCAGTAATCTCCATCAATTCTTCAAATTTATAATCTTTTACCGCCATAGCCTTGTGAACAGTAAAAGTTAAATGATTTCCTAATCCAACCGGAAAAAAACCATATCTGACCATTTTCCATGAATTATTGATACTCACCGGTACTACATACGCAGAAGGCGCATATTTACATAAAATTTTTAAACCGCTTTGCGCAAATTCTTTTGGCTTACCTGTTTTGCTTCTTGTTCCTTCGGGAAAAATAACAGCAGATCTGGTGTTTCTTTCGATATATTCAGACAAGCCTTTGATTACAGGAATCGCTTGTTTAGGGTCTTTACGGTCAATTAGCACTGAACCTCCGTGTTTCAGGTTATAAGAAACACTCGGAATTCCGCTTCCTAACTCTTTCTTACTTACAAATTTACAATGAAAACGTCTAAAGTACCAAATCATTGCTACGATATCATACATGCTTTGATGATTAGCTACAAAAATAATCGGAGCTTCTTTAGGAATTGTATCTACACCAGTAACTTTATAAGTTGTACCTACAAGATTGGTACATCTTAAAAGACTGAAATTTAAATAGTCTACACTTTTTTTATGAGCCTGATAACCAAAAAGATTAAGGCAAATCCATTGTATCGGGTGAAAAACCACTAAACACAATCCAAAACATAAATAATAAATTACGGAGATTGGATATGAAATTATCTTTTGCATGCTTAAAAAATTAAACGCCAAAAGTAGTAAATATATTTTTAGCGGTATAAAATTTGAAAACAATAAGCGCTTTTATGGTTTAATTGTACCTTTGTCTCTGGAATTGCAAATTTTTTCTGAATTAAATGAACTTCACTTACCCTAAAAATGAACGCTTAAAGAGCAAAACAACAATTGGATTACTGTTTTCCGAGGGTAAATCGGTTTCTAAATACCCGTTGCGTTTGGTTTATCGTGAAGCAGGAGAAAATTCAGAAGAAAAAATTAAAATTGGAGTATCGGTTTCTAAAAAATATTTCAAGAAAGCTGTAGATCGCAATTACTTTAAACGGGTTTTAAGGGAAACTTACCGACTGAACAAACATTTGCTTTTAGAGAATATTCAAGAACCTTATTCATTGATGTTTTTCTATCAGACGAAAGACAAGTTATCTTACGAAGAAATCAATAAAAAAACAGTTCAGTTGTTTGAGAAATTTCTGCAGCAGATTAATAAAATTCAGGATTTGGATAAAAAACCAGAATTATAAAAAACTTGCCATCAACATCTTTGAATAGAGCTGCTTAGAATCATTCATACAAGTCTCCTTAATTAATGTTTTTATTCTTATTTTAGTACACTATAATTTAATTCACAATTATGTACCCTTATTTCAAAAAGAAATTCATCATACCAGCCGCTGCCGCAGGATTTTTATTTATTGGAACCAGTTTCAAAGAAGACTTTTTTGAAATTGCCAAGCAAATAGAAATTTTCACGACCTTATTTAAAGCCGTTAATACCAATTATGTCGATGAAACCAATCCGGGTGACCTGATGGACAAAGGGATTAAAAGCATGCTGGGAAGTTTAGATCCTTATACGGTTTATTTTAATGAACAGGATGTGGTTAATTTTAAAATTAACAATACTGGTGAATATACCGGAATTGGCGCTATGATTGCACGTAAAAAAGATCGCTTAATTGTTCGCGAACCGTACAAAAACTATCCGGCAGATAAAGCGGGATTAAAAGCAGGGGACGAAATTATTCAGATTGGGGATGTTTTGATTGCCGATTTTAAAGATGATGCCTCGCAATTATTAAAAGGAACGAAAAATACCAAGATCAAAATAAAATACCTTCGTCAGGGAAAAACATATACTACAGATTTGGTTCTGGACGAAGTGGATATTAAGTCTGTTCCATTTTATGGAAAAATTGATGATAAAACAGGCTATATAGTTTTGGCACATTTTAGCAGAAAAGCAGCTTTTGAAGTAAAAGAAGCCCTTGAAAAACTTAAAAGTGACGGCGCTACACAGATTGTATTGGACTTAAGAGGAAATCCGGGCGGATTATTAAATGAAGCTATTGATATCTGTAATTTATTTGTTCCCAAAAATGAGGTGATTGTAACAACAAAATCCCGAATTGAAAAACACAATAATACTTACAAAACGACCAAAGAACCAATTGATACCCAGATTCCGCTTGCCATTTTAGTAAACGGAAAAAGTGCTTCGGCATCTGAAATTGTTTCGGGGGCTTTGCAGGACCTGGATCGTGCGGTGATTTTAGGAAGCCGCAGCTTTGGAAAAGGTTTGGTACAACGTACAGTCGAATTAACTTATGGAACACAGCTAAAAGTGACCATTTCCCGTTACTATACTCCTTCCGGACGTTGTATTCAGGCATTGGATTATGCACATAAGGACAAAAACGGAGTAGCCCAAAAAACCGATTCTAAAAACTTTAATGCTTTTAAAACCAGAAAAGGAAGAACGGTGTATGATGGCGGTGGAGTTTTGCCGGATATTGAACTTGATGAAGCTAAAATGAGTCCGATTACAAATGCTTTATTGAAAAATGACGGAATTTTTGATTATGCGACAACCTATTATTACAAAAACCCGAATTTAGGTGATAAAATCCCAACTATCACAGATGCAGATTATATCGCTTTCAAACAATATTTAAAAACCAATAAATTTACATTTGATACAGAAACCGAACTGGCGCTTAAAAACACTTTGGCTGCTGCCAAAAACGAACAAATTGACGAAGCAATAGTCATAGAATATAAGCAGTTATTAAATGCGCTTGAAAAAAGTGAAACTACATTATTGGACAAAAATCAAAAAGAAATTAAAAACCTGATTCTGGAGGAACTCATCAAAAGATACCAATATCAGGAAGGATTATATCAATATTACATTAAAAACAATTCAGAAATTAAAAAAGCGGTAGCCGTCTTAAACAATCAAACTGAGTACAAAACGATTTTAAAGATGTAAAAAAATGAAACTTTGTAGAGCCTTATTTCTGTTATTTATTTACAATTTATCGGCGCAGCAAAAACCCATCGAAACCATTTATTTTGATTTTGACAAATACATTCTTACCAATCAGCAAACCAAAGTTATTACCGATTTTGTAAAAAATTTAGACACAACAAAAATAGAATCCATACAAGTTTACGGCTATTGTGATGACCGTGGCAATGACGAATATAATTACCGTTTATCCTATGACCGTGTCAATACCGTTCAGGAAATATTAGTTGCAAATGGTTTTAATAAAAGTAAAATAATTATTCTGGAAGGAAAAGGCCGAGTCATAATCAAGACCGATACCGTACAAAATTTATACGAAACAAGATCTAAAAACCGCAGAGTCGACCTCATTGCTGTTAAAAAAAACAGTTTTGGAAAAGGAATTCATAACTCCCTGAAAAATGAATTAAAAGTAGGCGATAAAATTTTACTGGAAAACATATTGTTTGATCTTGGAAGTTCAAAATTAACAACAACTTCTAAAAAAGAATTAGATAAAATTGTCACCATTCTGCAATCCAGAAAAAGCATTCAGTTTGAAATCAGAGGCCATGTCTGTTGTACACCCGAAGTTTACACAGATGGCATAGACCGCGAAAATAACGAAAGAAGGCTTTCCTGGAACCGTGCCAAAACCGTATTTTTCTATTTATCATCTAAAAAAATATCCAAAAGCCGTATGACCTATCAGGGCTGTGGAAACAAATATCCGCTTAAAAAAGGAGATGAATTAGACAGGAGGGTTGAGTTTAAAATTACTAAGATTTAATTGAGTTGCATTTCAATATGCGGAATATCATCTTCCAGATACATTTCACTGGTTTGTATAAATCCGTGGCTTTCGTAGAATTTCTTCAGGTATAACTGTGCTCCAATTGTAATTTTATCTTTTCCAAAATTAGATTTTATCGCTGCAATAGCTTCACGCATTAAATCATGCCCCCACTTTCTGTCTCGATAATTGGCATTAACAACCACTCTTCCTATTGAAGCGTTATCATAACTAATTCCGGCATCAAATAATCTGACATAAGCAACGATTTTACCATCATATTCACCTATTAAGTGCAAAGCTTTCTTGTCTTTACCATCAATATCCAAATAAACGCAATTTTGCTCCACGACAAAGATTTCACTTCTTAGTTTTAGCAAATCATATAGCTCATCAACAGTTAATGCCTCAAAAGGCTTTATTTTCCATTTTAATTCCATTTGCGTATTATTTTACTATTTATTGTAATTTGAGAGGGCAAAATTAATTTAAAAACTAAAACATAAAGAATATTCTATTTCAAAAAAATCCCGATTACATCACGCAATCGGGAAATTTTTCTTTTTAAGTAAGAGTTCAGACTATTTCTTCTTCATAATGATTTCCATGCTTTTATATTCCTTACCATTTTTTGTATCGTACATTTCCATTTTACGGGTAGTTGCATCCACAATAGTGTAGACTTCACGATATGGTGTTTTTTTTCCGTTTACCGGATTTACCATGTCACCTTTAAGTTCCATGCTATTAGTCTTATCATCATATTTACCTGAAGCAATCATCATACCAGTACCCATGTTATCAATAAAAGTAGTCGTATATTCTTTGCTTGCATTATTGTAGGCCAATGTTGATTTTCCTTCAAATGGCTGTCCCATCATGGTTCCCTGATAATTAGCTTCCTGATAACGTCCTCCAAGAATCATTTTAATATTTGCCGTAGAAGTTGCTTTTTCCGGTTTACCACCTTCTTCTTGCCAGAATGTCATATCACAATTCCAGGTTCCGGTTTCATCAGCCATCATTTTATGTGGAGAGCCTGGTGTAGCATAATCCATCCACGCTTTCATCTGTGCTGTAGAATCTAGAGGTGTTTCAGCTATTGAATCTTGTGTTTTTATACTATCAGCAGGATTAGTGTTTTCTATCTCTGCTTTTACTTCTTTTTTACAGGAAGAAAAATATAGAACTAACATTAATAATGTTATAAATAAATTTTTCATAATTAATTGATTAAATGTTCGTTACAACCAAAAGTACGAAAAATAAATATTATCTGTTATCTATTCTGACTGATTTAATGATGGCTTCTAATTCTAACATTAAATCCCGTTCCTGATTTGATGGTGAATAACAAAAACCTTCTATGACCAGAATTCGGTTATAAGCTTCATCAATTATCGCATAGTTGATAAAAGGCCCTGTCATAAAATCGTTTTTTAGTTCCCAGGTTCCTTTGGTTTCAAATGTTTTTTTTCCGTTTAATGTAGTAATTGAAAAATAGGGTGCATAATCTTCGCCTGTAATCATTTGTGTACCGGGTTCGCGACCTTTTATGTAATGTCCTACAGAGTCACGCATTTTGATAATATTGCCTACTATATTTGAATTTTTGGTGAGTTTTTTTAAGGGAACCTGATAAATAAGCAAGCTAGTGTTTCCACTAATTATTTCTTTTTTAAGCCAGATGAAATTTTTCTTGTGCAGCATGTATTCATATGCTGTCGGGATTTGCAGATTAATATGAAATTTATTTTTGATAACGGCAGGATTCAAAAGTGATCTACTGTTTTCCTGCTGTATCTTCTTAATTTCTGTTTCCCGAATCGCTTTAATGATTTCGGCTGAATTCATTTCGATACTGCAGATTATCTCTTCAATTGATTTACCATAAATTCGAAACGTATTGTACGGCAATGATTTTACATTTGTTTTAACCTCAAATTTGTCTGTAGTCGACTTTTTAACTACAATAATACTTCTGCTATCAGTTACAAAACCTTCCAGCAATTTTGCGGGATATTGATTGATAGTAAACAAAGGTTCTTCTTGTGTAAGGCCTAAAACAGGTGAAGCAAACTTATTCCGAATGCTGTCACCTACTTCGCCATACCACAACTGATCATCAATTATAATAGAGATTGTATTGGTTTTACCTGGTTTTGGCTGTGCCTGATTCTCGTTTTTTTGAAAACAGGAAACCAGTAAGACTGAAAGTAGCAGAAATAAAAAATGGGTTTTATTCATTTTTATCATTTTATGAAATAAAACCCAAATTTAGGTAAGATTTTTTATTATCCGTTTATTTTAAGCTTCATTCCTGGTTTTATATCCTCGTCTTTAATTCCGTTCCATTTTTTGATATCTGAAATGGTCACGCCAGGATATTTTTTTGAAATACTATATAATGAATCTCCTTTTTTAACATAGTAATCTTCTCCAATAGTTTTTGCAGAAGTTGCTTTTTTCTTAAATGAATCAATTGAATTAGAAGCCACGGCTGTCGTTTCAACAACAGTAGTTTCCTTTTTGGAAACAATTAAAGATTTACCCAGTGCCAGATTATTTGAGGTAAGGTTATTCCATTCTTTCAAGTCTGCCAGTGTTACACCAAATTTTTTAGCAATATTACCCAGATTGTCTCCGCTTTTCACAACGTATTCAACCTCGATTTCATTTTTATCTGCTGTTTCTGCAGATGCTATTGCTCCTTCAGTAGGTTTTTTAATTACTTCCTGAGAATTTTTAGAAACTAAATCCTTAGGCTTTATTTTTAAAGATCTGCCTAATACCAGCGCATTGCTTTTAAGATTGTTCCATTCTTTAATATCTGCTACAGCAACATCATACTTTTGAGCAATTGAACTTAAATTGTCTCCTTTTTGAACTATATAAGATTCAAGATCTAATGGTTCAGGAACTTTTACTGGTTTTGCCTTTACTTTAGGAGTTACTTTCTGTGCCAGGCGAGAAGGCATTTTATAAATCCCGGAGTCATATTTTGCGTAAGCATAAATTTTATCCTCGTTAGCTACAAAAGTGGCAACCTTATCTTTTGGCAAACGTAAAAAATGCTGTTCATTCTGATAAAAAGGAACTATTTTTAGTTTGTATGAAGGGTTTAGAAGTTCTAATTGTGATTGCGGCATGTCTAACAAATCGGCAATTTGTTTAAAAGACATTTTTTCTTTGATGCGAATAGTATCTGTTTCAAAGTTTTTGACAACTGCTCTTTCAGGATTAATTCCGTGTTCTTTATGGTATTCAAAAAGATACATTGTCGCTAAAAAGGCAGGAACATATCCTTGTGTTTCTTTAGGAAGGTAATTTCGGATATCCCAGTATTTAGTTTTTCCACCTGAACGGCGAATTGCTTTGGTTACGTTTCCAGGACCTGAATTGTATGAAGCCAGAACCAGTTCCCAATCACCAAAAATACTGAACATTTTAGTCATGTACTCAGATGCGGCTGCAGTTGCTTTAAGCGGGTCGCTGCGTTCATCAATATAGGAATCAATTTTAAGTTCGTATTGCTTTCCTGTAGCATACATGAATTGCCAAAGTCCTGTGGCGCCCATTTTAGAAACTGCTTTAGGATTTAAAGCAGATTCTACAACGGCTAAATATTTAATTTCCAAAGGAACATTCTGTTTTGCAAACGCATCCTCAAATATTGGAAAGTAATATTCTGACAAAGCCATTAATCGGGAAAACGATTTTTTTCTATTCTTAAGAAATGACTTTATTATATTCTCCAGTCCCTGATTGTATTCTATTTCAAAAGGTGACTTTTCATTCATTACCTGAAGCCTTTGCTTTAAAAGCTCAGTTGGTAATTCCTGATCAACTGTAATATCTTTATTGATTGTTTGAATATCCTTAGTCAGATCATCATATATATCCAGACTTGTTAATTCATTCATCCAAAGACTATCTACCCTAATGGCTAAGTCATTTTTTACAAATGTGTTTTTTACTGAATCTAAGTACGAAATCTTTATTTCAGACTTTATTTCGGTATCTGTTTTTACTACATCTTGTGCAAAACCAGCTATTGAAAAAAAGACTGAAACGGCTAAGGAAATTTTTCTTATAATCATATAACATTTTTTTAAAATTCTATAATCCAAAGAATTACAGAAGTGGTATTTTACAAATCTAAGTAGAATATGCGTAAAAAACGTTAAAAAAAATGTTAATTGTTATATTTTTAATCTTGAATAGCTGCTATTCCAGGTAAAACTCTTCCTTCTAACATCTCTAACATTGCTCCACCACCGGTAGATACATAGCTCATTTTGTCTTCAAAACCGAATTGTTTTACTGCTGCAACAGAATCTCCTCCCCCTACTAAAGAGAATGCTCCATTAGCTGTAGCTTCAGCAATATAATCACCTAAAGCGATTGTTCCTTTTGAAAAAGTTTCCATTTCAAAAACACCCAATGGACCATTCCATAAAATTGTTTTAGACTCTAAAATTACTTTTTTAAAGTTCTCTAAAGATTTTGGACCTGCATCCAGACCTTGCCATCCATCAGGAATTGCTGTTACATCTACAACTTGTGTATTTGCTGAGTTTGAAAAATCATCAGCTGCAATTACATCAACCGGAATGTGAATCTGAACTCCTTTTTCTTTAGCTGCCTTTAGAATATCAAGAGCTAAATCTAATTTATCATCTTCGCAGATAGACTCTCCAATTTTTCCACCCTGTGCTTTGATGAATGTAAAAGTCATACCACCACCAATAATCATGTGGTCAACTTTATCCAGGATATTTTCGATAACCGTGATTTTAGAAGAAACTTTAGAACCTCCTAAAACTGCAACTACAGGTTTTTCACTGTTATTCAATACTTTATTTAAACTGTCGATTTCTTTTGCCAGTAATGTTCCAAAACATTTTTCAGTTGGGAAAAATTGTGCGATGATAGTTGTTGAAGCGTGTGCTCTGTGAGCTGTTCCAAATGCATCATTTACATAAATATCTCCAAGAGAAGCTAGTGCTTTAGCGAAAGCTACATCTCCAGCTTCTTCTTCAGCGTGAAAACGTAAATTTTCAAGTAAAAGCACTTCACCTGGTTTCAAATCTTTTGCTGCAGCCTGAGCAGGTTCTCCAACACAGTTTTCAGCAAATTTAACCTGAACACCTAAAATTTCAGAAGCTTTCTTTAAAATATGCTTTAATGAATATTTTTCTTCAGCACCTTTTGGTCGCCCTAAGTGTGACATCAAAATTACGCTTCCGCCCTGAGCCAGAATTGCATCAATAGTTGGTTTTGCCGCTTCAATACGTGTAGCATCTGTTACATTGAAGTTTTCATCCAAAGGCACATTAAAATCAACACGGATAATTGCTTTTTTATTTTTAAAATCGAAATCGTTTAGAGTTTTCATTTGATAATTATTTATGGTTTTTTTTGAAAGAAAAACAAATATAGAACTTTTAAGGTTCTCATAAATTGGAGAAAACTAAAAAACTGATAATTTCAGGAACGAAATCGTTGTAATTTCACAAATAAATTTCTTTATTAAATATTAAACACATTTTTTAAGGCATATGAACAATTATAATATTGAAAAGTTTTTTTACAATCTAATGTTCTTCCTCAATTAAAGTATATGGAAGAGTAAAATGTAATTGGACTATTCTAAAGCCTAAGTTATTGTATAGAAAATCTAATTTCCGGAAAGGCAAATAGAAAAAAACGAGCAATTACTATAAAAGAAATAATTGCTCGTTTTGAAAATAATTTTTTAGAAAGAAAATAATCCAGTAGTTTGTATAAATTATTAATCATGTACAGGACTATCCGTACAAGGACAGCTGCTTAACGCCTGAAGGAAATCAAATCCTAAAGTGACTACATGGGTTCCGGAGTTGTAATATCCTAAATCGTTAAACATTACCTGATAGGAATATGCGAAATAGATCTTGGATTTCATAAAACCTGCCATTGGTCCCAATGACAAGGGTTTTGGAAACTGGTCATTAAGCATACGATACGAAACCCCGATCCAATAATAATCTTCATAACGATTATAACGTCTGTACTTAAAGTTGATATCGGTAGCTGAACGTTTATCACTGGCAAAATACTGATAAAAAACAGAAGGCTCGTACTCGATACGATTGTTTTCCGCATCTCTAAATGTAAAGCCAGTATATACCTGATAGTTAGAAAGTAAATCTGGTTCAACACCTCTAAATTTGTTCGTGTTTTTCTTCAAAACGTTATTCGCATTAAAACTTAAATAAAAGTTTTTATTACGGTACAGCGCACTAATGTCAAAGTTATTGTTTGCAGTATAACGATCATTAGTAATAGCAGGATCTAAAACAGGATGTTCGATATCAGTATCAAATTCGTCTGTATCGATCCTAAAATTATTAAAGTTATACGAAATACCAAAAGACATATATTGTTTAGAATAATAGTCTAAAATGATATGATGGGCAAACGAAACTTTGGCACCTGTTTGTCTGGTGTAACCGTTTTTATCGTTGTAAACTGAAATACCAACTCCTGAACGATCAAGAAGCCTGAAATCAACATAAGCAGACTGGTTATCCGGGGCGTCTTTAATTCCAACCCACTGAGTCAGTCCGTTAAGCCTTATTCTAACGTTATCACCAATACCCGCATAGGCTGGTGAAATCACAAAAGGATTATCTGCTAAATACTGCGTAAACACCGGTAGGTTTAACTCCTGGCTGTAACCTGATGTTACAGCTAGGAGTACTAAGGATACTATTAATTTTTTCATTCTATTAATTTTTTTAGATAACATCATAGGGGCTATTATTTTGTTATCTGTATAAAGTGAAATGTCCAACAAACTCTCTATCATCTTTCTTGTCATTTAGTTTAAGAACATACCAGTAATCACCTGTTGGTAACTCCTCGCCATTGTATTTACCATTCCATTTCTGACCGTAACGATATTTCGCAATCTCACGACCGTATCTGTCGAAGATAGAGAACTCAAGGTTGTTGTAAATATTCGTACAACCAGGGCCCCATTCGTCATAAAGACCGTCGCCGTTTGGTGTAAAGTAATTCGGGATACAAACATCAACATATGTCATAGGAACAATTAATGTTGCTGTACAGCCATTTTGATCTCTAACTATCACTTCATAATCTCCTGATTTGTAGATTTTGTATGTGTTAGAAGATGTAAAATCTTCTCCGTTGAAACTGTACATATAAGCTGGTGATCCACCTGCTGCGGTAACTGAAATTACATTCATTTCCGGCTGTCCTCCAGTTAATGCCAGAGTTAATGGAGCAATAGCTTTAATCTCGAATTCCTTAGTAGGTACTTCACAACCATTTGTATGTCTAGCTATTACAAAGTGTTTACCTGGAGCAACATTTGTAAAGATGTTACTTGCCTGATAAGGAGCAATTCCGTCAAGAGCGTAATCAACATCCGCAAGGTTTGTAATGCTTTCATCAACAGTGATTGTTACTGAATTAGCAGCAGCATTATTCACACAGTCATAGTTTACTATTGCTTTTGGATCAAGTACAACACCCTCAGGTATTTCAACATCAAATGGTTCTATACATTTTGAGTTATTACCATCTTTAATATAAACTATATGTTGACCTCCTGCCATATCTGGGAAAGAATATGTCACTCCTGTAATATTATCATAAGAACCCGGTATAACAGTATAAGGACCATCTTGATTATCTAAACTATAACTATATGGAACTGTTGCACCTTTTATTGCAATTACGAATCCACCATCTTTAGCTCCTTTACAGCCTTCCGGTGTTACGTCACCAACAAGTGCTGTTGTTAAAGCTTTAGGCTCAGTAATCTCAACCTTCTGAGGAAGGTAATAACAACCTGATTTATCCTGAGCAAGTACCTGATACCAGCCTGGTTTTAAATTCTTAAACACATTACTACTACGGAATTCACGTAAATCATCAACAGCAGTAACTGCATACATAATTTCTCCTGTTCCACCTGTAGCGTTAATTTCAATTATACCGTCATTACTACCATTACATGTAACGTGTGTAAGCACAGTTGTGAATGTTAAAGGATTACTTGGTTCTGTTATATCTCCTGCAGCTTCAGAAGTATCACAATCTTCACTATCTACACGAACCACATAGTTAACACCTACTGGAAGATCCGTAAAGTTACCATTTGATTGAGGTGCTCTAAATTGAGTTCCATTTCTAAACAGAGTATACATATAGTTTCCTAAACCACCAGTCGCTGTAGCTACAATAACACCAGTTTCATCACCTTTACAATGAACAACTGCACTTCTTACATTTAAATCAAGTTTAAGTTCTTCTACAGGTGAAACCTGAATAGCATTTGAAGCAAATCCAACGCAGTTATTCGCATCTCGTACATAATACTGGTATTTACCTGGAGCTACATTAGTAATAATAGCCGGAGTTGCAGCTGTAAATGAACCCATTACTGTACCAAAGTTAGGGTCAACACTATATTCATAAGATCCTGTTCCTCCAGTTGCACTTAGCGTTAAGCTTGCCTGAGTTTGACAAGTAGGATCAGATAACTGACGTAAATCTGCAGTTATAATTGATGGTTCATTAATAGTAACTGAAGCAGAAGTTTCTTTACAATTGAATCCATCAGTTACCGTGACACTATAAGTACCTGCTCCTAAACCAGTAAAGATTGGTGAAGTTTGTGGTCCTGAAGAAGTTGTTCCAGTAGCTGTTACTGTATTCAAAGTGTACAAATAATTAATTTCCTGACCACCTGTAGCCGCTACAGTAATTGTAGCGCTCGTGTCACCATTACAAAGCAACATCGTTGCACTTGGAGTAGCATTTACCAAAATTGGTTGTGGGTTTTCTAAAACTACAGGAATACTACTTACAGGACAACCTTTTGTATCTCTAACACTTACAGTATAAGTTTCTGCTGTTAAGTTAGGGAATTCATAAGTTGCAGACCAGTCAGAAATAACGGTACCTGCACTATTTACCAATTTGTACTCATATCCGCCAGCCCATCCGCCACTTGCAGTTGCTACAATTCTTCCATCATTATTACCTGTAATACAAGTAATACGACTATGGGTTTCTGCAATTTTCAATTCTGCATCAGACTGTCCAATTGTAAATGTTGTAGACACTGTACAGAATGGGCTATCGATTAATGTTGCTGAAACAGTATATTCTCCTGCAATAAGATTTGATAAAGACAGTGGTCCTGCTGTTGCAGAATTTCCTGAACGTACTACTGCTCCTAATAATGAAACTGTATAATTGAATCTTCCAGCTTCATCAGGATTACCAATATTATCAATTAAAGTAATAGTTGCCGTTCCGCTATCAGAACCATAACATACTACATCAGTTTTAACAACTTTTAAATCGAAAGTATTTGGTTCATTTACATAGTGAGGCATCTGAATACTACATCCTGTTGCCGGATTTAATGCCGTAATGATATAATCTCCAACGGTTAGACCAGTAAAGTTACCTGTTGTATTAGGAGCGAATGTAATTGCGCCACTCACATCAGTTAACGTATATTGAATACCTGCTATTGCAGTTCCGGAAGCATCAACAGCCGTAGCAGTAATACTTTCAGGATTAGTACATGTAATAGCTGTTTTCACAACATTTATTTTATCCAGCTTAATGTATGGATTAATTGTTATCGGTGTAGTTGAAGTACCCATACAATTATTACTATCATAAACATTTATAGTGTAAGTTCCTCCAGATAAATCAAATTCTGTATAGATATTTGAAGTACCTCTTTGAATCTGAGTACCATTTTTAATGAATTCATAAACTGCATAAGTTCCTGAACCTCCTGTTACCTGATTAACCGTAATAGTTGCAGAATTAGACACATTCGTTCCTGCATTACAAACAAATTGAGAAAAATCAACATTGTTTACTACAACAGGAGATGGTTCGCCTACAGTTATTGGAAGAGTTTCTTCACATCCTCTTTCAGATCTTACTGTCACTGTATAATTTCCTCCAGCTAATCCTGTAAATACAGGTGAATCTTGTGGAGTAGCTCCATTCAAACTATACGTGTATTTTGGATTATCGTTTATACCTGGCGCAGGAGTATCAATTGTAGCAGTAATAGTACCATCGCCATTACCATTACAAGTTACTGGTGTTTCTGTCAACTTAAATCCTGTAATTTGAGTAGCAGGTTTTAATTCGACAGAAGCAGTCATTTCACAATTAGTAGTGATATCACGTACATAAATCGTATGTAAACCTGAAGTTACACCTGTAAATGGTATAACTGCTCCGTAAGCACCACTATCTATTTTATATTCATAATTTCCTGAACCTCCTGTTGTTGCCACAGCTACAATACCATCACCATCTGTACAAGAAGGAGAAGCAGTAACTGTTGGTGTAAGAATTAATGGTTCTGCAATAGTAACCGGAGCAACAGCTGAAGAACAGCCATTAGCATCTTTTACTGTTACATTGTATAAACCAGGAGCATTAACCGTGATAACATTGCTTGAATCAAAACTCACACCGTCAATGCTGTACAACAATGCTGAACTAAATCCTGTTGCTGTTACAGTAATTTCATAAGTACCCGTTAAGCTTGGACATTGTGTAGCTACTGCGCTTGCAATAGTTGGGTTTGCATCCAGATTTATAGACTGAGCATTAGTTGCATTACAATTATTGCTATCTACTACATATACAACCCAGTTTACATCAGTACCATTATTGGTATCAACAACCAACTGATTGCTTGTCACGAAACTTGTTGGAACCGGATCACCAGCTTTAGCTATTGCATATTTATACGGTGCAGTTCCTCCGTTTGCAGTTACTGTAATAGTTGCATTATCATCATTACAATTAATATTTGTTGCAACTGAAATTGAACTTAATACATCAACAGGTTCTTCAATCGTAAAGTTAACATCATCTTGACAACCAGAAATACCATCTGTAACTGTGAAAGTATAATTACCCTGAGGTAAAGCAGTATAACTTATCACATCACCATTTTGAGACATAGATCCAAAATTAGGAGATAATACAAATGTATAATTACCAGCTGTTATATAATTTGCTATTGTAAAATCAACAGCTCCTGTACTATCACCTTTACAATACACATGGTTAACAATTTGATGTGTAGCTGATATTTTATCAGCTTCCTCAACCACAATTGCTTTAGTCGTGCTACATCCGTTGTTGTCTGTTACTTTTATAATATAAGTATCAGGAATTAAGTTTGCAAAACTATTTGTCAAACTTGGAGCAGTTACTGCTGAAGCTGGCGAAGTAATTTCATATCTATATGGTGCTACTCCACCTGCAACTGCATTAACAGTTACTGTAGCTGCATTTCCAGGAGTACTGCAATAAATTGGACTTGCTGATAAATCCATATCGGTTGGAGGTAAATATGGTGTTACAGCAGTAGTTCCTGTTATACGGCAACCGTTGGCATCAAGAACTACATAATTAATAGCTTGTGCAGTATTCACAGTGAATGAAGCTGATGTTTGGAAAGTAGCTCCACCATCAAAACTATACGTATAATCTGTAGTGCCACCAGTAGCTATAATCGTTACTATTGCATCTTTAGCATTATTTGTAAGATCACATCCAAACGGCGTAACAACATTCGTAGCAGCCAAGACCGATGGCTCGGTGATGGTCACCGGAACTGCCGCTGAAGCACATCCTTTGGCATCCGTTACAACAACTGAATATGTTGTTCCTGCAATAAGGCCTGTATAGATTCCTGTTGCATCCCCGCTTGCATTAGAACCTGTTCCGCTAAGAGCAAATGTATATGGCGCAACTCCATTTGATGGCGTTACCGTGATCGTTCCGTTGCTCTCCCCATTACAGATTACTGCTGTTGGAACTGCAGTAGCTGATGGCGTAGCAGGCGTAGTTACAACTGCCGCGTTTGTCGTTACCGAACAAACCGCCGCATTGCTGTCTGTTATCACAAATGTATAGCTGCCCGCTGCTGTAACTGAAGCTGTAAAGCCTGTTGCTGTAGCCGTTACAGGTCCTGTAGCAACTCCGCCTAAATACATCTGGTAAGTATATGGCGGAACTCCGTCTGTAATAACAACATCAATGGTAGCATCAACTGAACCTGCACAATACAGGTCTTTAGTCAATGTAGCGGTAGCAAGCAATTGTTTCTCTATTGTATAGCTTACAAATGCCTCACAGCCGTTGTCATCCCTGATTCCTAATGTATAGGTGCCAGGAGCTGTAAAGGTAGCTGTCGATGTAGCTATAGCCGATCCGTTTACTGTGTATGATTTAACGTTGTTATACGTCGTAGTCAGGGCATCTAAGTCAACTGTCAAGGCTGATCCTGCATAACACTGTGGCGCTGCCGGATTGATTGTCGGAGCTGCATTGTTTGTGATGGCAACATTCTCCATGTGGATACAGCCGTTGGCATCTTTTACATAAACATCCCAAGAAAGGTCTGTCAGATTGGTATCTACCGACATCACTGCACTAGTACTGTAAGCCAATGCTGCCGGAGCGGCCGCGCCGCCTTGTACAACTGCGTAAGTGTAAGAGCCCGTTCCGCCTGTTACACCGCTAACTGTGATAGTAGAAATATCCTGTGAACAGAACACTTTGGTACCTGATGCCGTGAAAGCGATCGGGTTTGGTTCTGTTATGGTAACTGCTGCATTCGCTGAACAATGCGTTGTATTGTCCTCTACAGTTACTGTATAAGTGCCTGCTGATAATCCCGTCAATGTGATTACATCGCCAGATTGTGAAATCTGTGCTGCTGCAACTACCGGAGAAGTCACAACACTGTAATTGCCAGTGGCGCTGAAGCCTGTAACGGTAAACTGAGCCGAACCGTTATTGGTAGTACCGTCTGCAGCATTACATGAAATATCATTTAGCATAACCCCTGCAATAGCAATTGGCGTTACAGGGACAATTGTATAATTTCTCTCTATTGAACAGCCGTTGGCATCCGTTACCCTGAACAAATAAGTATCAGGTGCCAAACCGGTAAATAATGCATTGTTACCATTATCAACTGTGATTGGCGAGATGATCTCGTATTTAGCAATAGGCACATATCCACCCGATACTGTCAAAGTGATATCGGCAACATTGGTCGGACAAACAGGTGCTGTGGTCACAGCAAAAGTAATATCCGTTAATGGTAAATATCGGTTTACTGTAGCACTTCCACCAATAATACAGCCATTGGCATCCTTAACAGAATAAGTAATAGTCTGGTCTGTGCCATTGTCTGCAACAACTAATGTATTAACTGAAGTATAAGTCGATGAGCCATTGAAACTATAAGTATATGGTGCTGTACCTGTACCCGCAGTAGCCGTTACCGTAACAACTGCTGGCTGTGCTACATTGCCCGCACTACATCCAAACGGCGTAACAACATTCGTAGCAGCCAAGACCGATGGCTCGGTGATGGTCACCGGAACTGCCGCTGAAGTGTGCTACATTGCCCGCACTACATCCAAACGGCGTAACAACATTCGTAGCAGCCAAGACCGATGGCTCGGTGATGGTAATTGGAGTTTTTGGATAAAGACATGATTTTGCATCTTTAACTGTAATAGTATAAGTTGTACCAGCTGCTAATCCAGTGAACATATTAGAAGTTTGGAATGTACCCGCATCCAATTGATATTCATAAGGACCTACACCAGAAGTTACATTAACGATAATAGTACCATCTGCAACTCCATTACAACTTACATTTGTTTCTGTCGTTGTAAATATTGTTGGTGTAATTGGGTCTAAATCGAAACTAGTTATAGTTTGACATAGTGTTGTATTATTAGCATCCGTAACTCTAAACACATAATTTCCAGCTACTGTAGCTAAATATGGATTAGAAGCCGAAACGAATCCACCACTATTGAAAGATACTTCATAAGTATAATTAGCGGCAGGTGTTGTATTTCCTCCTGTAGTTGTTAAAGTAATTACTGCTTCCGGATTTATTGTACAATCTAATTCTTTAGTCAATGAAGCAGATAAATTTAACTTAGGGTATACTTCATAATCAACATTTGCTGTACATCCGTTTCCATCTTTAATTACTAAATTATAAGTACCAGCCGCATTAAATGTAAAACTTGGTGAGCTTTGGAATGCACTTCCGTTTACACTATAAGTTGCCCCTCCTACAATATCTGAATCAACTGTTCCTGAAAAAGTAATGGTAAACTCAGTTCCATCATAACAAACCGGAGCTACTGGTGGAGTAACTGTAGGAGCATCATCTGCATCTAATGTTACAGGTGCAGTTTTAATACAGCCATAAGCATCTTTTGCGTAAACAATATAATTTCCTGTTACACTTGTTGCAAAAGTTGTATTTCCTGTCCAACCTGCAGTACTTGCAGTTGGAGCAGCAGCAGATGCTAATAAATATTGATATGTATAAGGTGCTGTACCATCTTTCGCCTGAGCAGCAATTATTCCATCTTCGTTACAATTCACATTTTTAATTTTTGAAGCTGTAACTGATAAATCAATAGCAGATTCTGTAATATCAAATGGAGCTGAAGCTTTACTACAGCCAGCATTTGTTGCACCTGCATCTTCTGTAATTAAAATAAAATAATTACCTAATGGCAATGTTCCAAAATTATTTACTGTCAATGATCCACTAGCAGGAATAGTAGCACTTACTGCACCTCCTACCGGTAAAACATTTTGAGATTTATAAATTTGGTACGTAATTGGTGTCGCTACACCATATGTATGGTTTATCGTGAATGTTACATTTCCATTCGCAGAACCCTTACATGTAATATTATTTTCAGTTATAGCATTTACTCCAATTGTAGAGTTTGTTCCTATTGGGAATTCTGATGTTTCGAAATAGTAACATCCTGTTCCTGTACCACCATGAGCTGCATCTGCATCATATACTACAAAAGTATAAGTAACTCCTGCTATCAAATTATTAAATGTAGTTTTTTTACTTCCTACTGCATCTTCTGCTAACCACGTACCTGATGGGTATGAAGGAACAGATCCTGTAAATAGACTGAAATAAAATGGTCCTGAACCAATTGTGCTTGTAGGCGAAGAACTTACAGCTACAATCGCAGATCCTGTTCCTGAACAAACTACCGGAGATGGTGAAACAGTAATATCTAAATCATCTGGCGGAGATGCAACCAAAATATTTTGGTGCAAGCTCTGACAACCATTTGCATCAGTAACAATTAATTCATACAATCCAAAATTAACGATATCAAACACTTGTGAATTACCCGGCTGATTTGTGAACTTTTGGTTGTAACCATTAACTCCAGTAACATGATAAGTATAGTTTGGAGTTCCACCTGTTACTCCATTAACAATAATTCTTCCTAATGAAACACCTCCGGCTCCACAAGTAATAGGGTCAACATCGAAATCGACCACAATAGGATTTGGTTGCGAAATAGTAATGCTTCCAGTGTCTATACAACCTTTAGCATCAGTTACTGTAATTGTGTAATTACCTGCTGCTAAACCAGAAGTTTGAGTTGCATAATTAGTTCCTGTTGTTGTATTTAATACATTGAAAACAAATGGAGCTAATCCTTGGGTATTATCAATTGTTATATTAATTGCAGCAGTATCATCTCCATTACAATTAATAGATTGTGTTTGAGCAATTCCGGTAATATCAGGATTCACAGTTGGTGTTACCACAATTGCTGTTGTAGTTGAAGCAGAACATAAGTTAGCATCTGTAACTGTGAAAGTATAATTTCCTGGCGTATTAGTAGTAAATACATTTCCAGCAAAAATTCCGGTATTTGGAGAACTTGTATAAGTAAATGGTCCTACGCCTCCTGTTGGAGTTATTGTAATTTGCGCTGCCGTTGGAGCTGGATTACAAGTAATGTCTTTATTTAAAACCGCGCTTATAGTTAATTGTGGAGCTACTGTAACAGGGTTGCTATCTGCAGTACAACCGTTAGCATCTTTTACACGAATAGTGTATGTACCTACCGATGTTATTGCAAAAATACTAGACGCCTGATAAGAACCTCCTCCATTAATACTGTAAGACAAAGTTCCTGTTCCACCTGTTACTGATGCGGTAATAGTGTATCCTCCTGGAGTACCCAAACAACCAGCTCCAGTAGCAACAACTACTGTTGGCGCATTATCTGTTGCAATAGCAACATCTACTTTAAATGTACAGCCATTAGCATCTTTTACCCAAACATCCCA
>NZ_JAADZV010000011.1 GCF_010645075.1 Flavobacterium limi | reverse complement strand
GCCAAACCTGTACCTGAGGCTACAATCTGAAAAGTACTGCCTGAACCTGTACATTGGTTGCTTACTGTGGCTGTTACTGTTGGCGCATTATCTGTTGCTATGTCAACTCTTCTTTTTGCAATACATCCATTAGCATCTTTTACATAAATATCCCAAGCCAAATTCGCTCCTGAATTTGTATCAATTGTGAAAACTGAACCTGAAGCATAGGCTGTTGCAGGAACTGTAGATGGATTTGTTGCATAAGCATAAGTATATGCCGGCGTACCGCCTGTAGCAGTTACAGTTATTTGGGAATTGTCATTGTTGCAATTTATATTGGTACCTACAGCACTTGTAATCGATACAGCCGCTGATGGCTGTGTAAGGGTAACGCTATAAGTAGTCGGACAATTCGTTTTTCTATCGTTTATTGTAATAGTATAAACACCTGCTGGTTGTGGAGAGGTTACATTAATAGTTGTAATAGTTTCACTTATGTTATTTGCACTTTGAATAACTGAATTAGCAGCATTTCTAATTACATAATCATATCCTCTGTCTTTAACTCCACTTACTGTGAATTGAATAGTACCTGTTTCACCAAAACATTTAATTGGTGTTAATACCGAACCTCCCGCTACGATATCCGGAACACTTTTTATATGATAATTTAAATCAAAACTACATCCATTTTTATCTGTAGCCCTGAAAATATAATCACCTGGTTTAAGATTTTTGAATTCACCATCTGATACAATTGCAGAACTATATCCTGCAGGTCCAGAAATAATTTGATATCTAATAGGTGATATTCCTCCTATTGCCTGAAATTTAACGTGAGCTTCATAGGCCGGACACTCTAATCCTGTATCAAACATTACATCAATGCCAGTAATAGATGACTTAGGATTAATTACTACTTGTATTGGCCCATATTGACAACCGTTACTGTCTTTAATATATGCTGTTACAGTTCCTGCTGAACTAGTAGTATAAGTATTGCCAGAAGTAAAGTTAGAACTTCCATTAAAACTATATTGATATGATCCTGAACCTCCTGAACCCACAACCGTAACAATAGCTGGTACCGTACCTGTACTGCTACAGCCCAAATCTGTTGCACTAATTGTTGCTCCAACAGGTGTTGGATTTATGATAGTAACATCGCTCACTGCAGATTCACAACCTTTACTGTCAATCACTTTAATATTATAAGTACCTGCTGGTAAACCGGTAAACTGATTTGTTGACTGAGTCGTATAACTAGCCGCTGAACTTAATTTAATTGCATAAGTATAAACAGTCGTTGCGCCATTCGAAGCTGTTACCGTAATAGTACCATCATTTGCATTATTACAGGTAATATCCGTTTTATTCGATGTTAAAGTCGGAGTTGTTTTTGGAGAAACTACTATAGTATTACTTGTCGCTGTACAACCTTTGCTGTCTGTAACTGTAAATACATAATTTCCTGCCTGAGCAGCAGTATATGGGAAAGAAGTAACTGCTGTAGAAGCCCCTCCATTACGGGATACAGTATAAGTATAAGGTGCACCATAACCTCCGGATACAGCTGTAGTAATAGAACCATCAACCAAACACGTTAAATCCTGAGCCAAAGTTGCATTCAATTGCAATTGAGGTTCAATAATAATACCTGAAATTGTATCTGTACAATTGTTGCTGTCTGTAACTACAATAGTATGCGTTCCAGGTGCAACATTATTGAATGCATTAGTTGTAATTGGAGTGTTATTATCTAATTTATAAGTATAAGGACCAACACCTCCACTTACTGTAACAACCAAAGTAGCAGGATTAGAAGGTGTGTAACACCAGTCAGTGGCAGAAGCTAACTCTGCTTCCGGAGCAACTGGATTCGTAATTGTTATTGGTGCAGATGGCTGAGACAAACAATCATTTGCATCTTTTACCTGAACCGTATAAGTTCCCTGAGCTAAATTAGAAAAAGTTTTATTCGTTTGAAATGGAACAACAATTCCTGAAGAATTACTCAACTGATACTGATAACTTCCGGTTCCCCCTGTAACAGTTGTAACCGTAATATTTGCTGCTGTTGTACAAGTTGGATCTGTTTTATCTACCTGAACAATAAGTATAGCCTGAGGAGATTTAATTTCTGAATCAAATCTGAACTCACATTTTCCTGCAGGATCTGTACGATCATACTTTACAATTACCTTGTAAACACCTGCACCTAATCCCGAAACTGTTACTGGTGAAGTCGTTGAAACATACCAATTCGCACCATTATCTGTAGAATAATGAAATCCTGTAGTTTTAAAATTAGTTGCATTAATAGTAATACTTCCATCACTTGAATTGCTACACTTGGTATCCTGAACTATCGGAGTTGGTACATTAAAGGCACCATTAGAGTTAATAACAATTGGAACACTTCTTTCATTTCCACATTCTTTTGGAATCTGATAAACATAAATATCGTCTAAAGCCAAATCACTACCCTCAACTTCGGCAATATTAGTTCTTACAACAAAATCTAAATCTGTATTATTCCCAGGATTAACTTCCAGTTCAAACTTATTCCACTGTTCATTTTGATTAATCCCCGGTATTGTTATACTAGCTCCTGGAACTGCAACACCATTTTTATGCAATTCAATTGTTAAATCTGGTTTCGCTTTAGTATTATTTGATGTCTTTAACAAATTCATCGCATAAAATTGAACTTTTACCATTTGATTAGGAATTACATCATGTATAGGCTTACTATAAATAATTGTTCCTACAGGAATATTTTGATCATTACCTCCAATGTTGATGGCAAAAAAGCGTCCGTTAGTTATGCCTGGCGTGTTATTTAAAACAGAAGTATGATCTTTTGGTAGTACCCATCCAAAACCTTCATCATGGTAGGGAAGTAATGCATTTGTAACAATATATTCTCCATCATTTAACAATTCTGGTCCAAATGATAAATTTGCATGACAATCAGCTACAGCATCTTGTTTTTCCCAACAATAAACAGGATTAATACCCGGAGATTGAGCATCTGCTCCTCTTCCAAAATCTTCTGTTAATAAATTACTATAAGTAGAAACTGTATTAATATTATATTTTACAATTACTGTATGATTTCCTGAAGGAACATTAGTAAAGATATGATTTGTTATTGGTGTATTTGGAACAGGATCCGCTGAACCTGTTTTCATATAGTACTCATAAGTATAAGTTGTTCCTGTTGAAGTTGTTGGAGTATTGACAACAACTGTAGCAGTAGCAGTACCGTCACAATTAAATACCGGATTAACATTACTATCAATTACCGGATCTTCTGGTTTAGGATCTAAAATAACATTATATGGGATTCTATAAAAACATCCTGTTACATCTCTTACACGCAAATCATAAGAAGCTGTTGATGCAACAACATATTTTTGATTAGAAGCCTGCCATGTAGCACCCCCATCAAAACTGTATTGGTAAGGAGCCGTTCCTCCTGATACATTTGTAAATCTAATTAATCCTGTTGGCTGTCCTCCCTGCAAAGGTCCACAACCTGCTAATTCAGCAACACCTGCAGATGCAGTTATTGCCGTAGCCGGACCTGTTATAACTCGTTGAAATCGTTCTTCACAATATTTAGTTTGTTGACCATTCCATTCAGAAGTATAACTAATACCGTATCTTACTACTACATCATAAGTTCCAGGTGTCAGATTTAAAAATGTTGGACTCGACTGATATGAACCACCATTATTGATACTATATTCCATGATGTATCCATTAGCATTTGTTACATTTACTGCTATCTGTGCAGGATCATCATAACAGTTACTATTTGTAGACGAAATACTAAAAGTCGGTTTTGTATTGTCAGGAACATTTACAGTAATTGTTTTTGTACAAAGTTTTGAATCACGTACTAAAACGGTATAATCACCAGGTGTTGGAGCTAAAATTATAATTGCATTAGGATCGTTATTATCATTTAATGAAGATGCCTGAGGCTCAGTTGATCCGTTTACAAAAAAAGAAAATCCCCAATTACCATCCTGAGCAGAAACTTTAATTTTTCCTGGACCACAGCTGGTTAGAGGCTCTATAATACGTCCTGTAACTCTTATGTCAGAAGCTGTACCGTTAATGTATTTACCTACACGTTGTCTACATTGAACATTATTATTAGCATCTCTGGTAGTTACTTCAACTTCATAATATCTGCCAGGAGTTAAATTAGAAAACTCATGAACACGGCTTGTTAAAGGTCCTACCTGTTGTATAAGTGTTCCTCCATCATATAACGCAAAGTAGTATCCTGAAAGACCATCACTGGCACTTACCTGAATACTTCCTTTTTCACCAAAACAAAGTGGCTGCACATTAGGATTGTCAACTGTGGCATTTAAATCAATTCGACGTATTTCAATAGTATGTGTTTTATATTCACAGGTTCTCGCAACACCTTTAAGTCGATACTTAACAATATAAGTACCTGCATTCCATATATCAAATATATTACTATCCTGATAACCCGTAATATTTGTTCCACTTGCATTTGCTAAAACATATTCATATCCGGTTAACTTATCTACAGTTATATTACCTCTGTTATTACAAATAATATCTCTATGAGTTTCATTTATCGTTAATTCATTTTTATAAACATTGAAATAATAACGGTTAAAACAAGTTCCGGAGCCCGAGTTAATTGTAACTCGGTACTGTCCTGCGGTATTAGCCAGAAAAGTAGGGCCATTAGGTCCGGCTGAAACCCAATTGTTTTTACAGCCATCACCTTCGTTTGCACATAAATCTGATAAGGCAGCCGGAGGAAGACAAGTTGTAGTTTCCCAAACGATACTGGTTGCACCTGTAATTTTTGTATCTAATAGTCTTGAATCGTTTGCTCCACAAAGAAAAATTTTAGGAAGTGGTTTACCATTATCCGGACAAACAATAATCGTTCCGTTTGATTCCTTATTATCAGCGTATTCAATTATCGGATTTGTTTTAAACTCATTAAAAGGTTCAACCGTAATAATTTCCTGTAAATCGACACATGGAGGATTCGCTGTATTATAAACATAATATGTACCAGGATTAGTTACTGTCAATGTTTGTGAGGTACCAATAACAGGTGAACCGGTAGAACTGGTTGACCATGAATAAGATTTATAACCGCCTGAAGCAGAGATTGTCAGACTTGCACCGCACATTTCCTGTCTTCTGTTTTTACAGGCATCAACACCTACTAGGAAATTTGTAGATTGAGGCACAATAGTACAACCTGCAACAGATGTATAACTTTGATCGTTAAATGTGCCGGTATTATTAGTCCCTAAATAATTTGAATAAGCAGTATTTTTTATCAAATTGGAACAAGCATTTGTTAACTTAGAGCAATCATCAACTACTTTAACTTTAAAACGAATTTGTGATTTTGGATCGTTTATTTCTAATAAATTATTAGGAACATTAAAAGTTAATACTCTTGTAGTGGGATTATATTGCACAAACTGATTACCGGCAGCAGTAGTCGGCATTGTCATGCCTGAAGGCAGTGTAAGAATATCAGCTGGAAAATTAAATTCTGTATTAATTGGTAATTCGTCTGTTATTACATAGGATCTTGCATTGTCATTTCCTTCATTCTCAAAACCTAATTCATATGTTAAAACATCCCCTAAATGAACATCTGCATTACTGGCGTCATTGTTACTGGCATCCTTAACTCCTTTTGTCAAAATAACTTTAGGCGCAATAATATCAACAGAAAATGCGGTAAAATAGTAAATAAAAACATCGCTTTCTGTTCCTAAAGTTATTGTAGCTGATGTGTCATTATTTTTAATAATATTAGAAGAAGGATTAATATCAATAACCCCTGTATCAAAACCTAAAGTATTAGTGCTATTAGGGACACGATCCGTAAAACTTGCATTTAAGCTATTTATTGTACTATTAAAAAAGTTATTTTGACCATTATCTAATGGCCTGGTACTTGGAGTTATTGTAGTCCCGTTTATTCTAAGATAATCTCCCCTATAACCTCTATCACCTTCAAGAGCAGCAAATGCAAATCTGGCCTGAACTGGTCCGGTAGGTATCGTAGTAAAACCACTAATTACAGTATTATTTGGCCCTCCTCCTTGTTGCCTTGCTGTAAATCCATTAAATGTAGAAATCGCTTTCGATGGTAAACTGGAATCTTCATAAACAATAAAAAGAGACCAGCCAGCAGAATTACCAGTCCCTCCATTGTATCCCTGAGTTGCGATAACATTAGCAACAGTATATGTTCCATTAGGATTTGTAGGACTCAACAAACTAGTTATATCAGCAAAGCATGCGTATGCCTGAGTATTATCCGGGTTAATACCACCAGCACTAGTTGTGATATCGTGTATAATTGTACCTGTTACATCCTGATAAGAATTATTGGAGGTATTAGGTACCTTGATTTTTACTCTATTAATATTTGATCTGTCTGCAGGGGATTTTAGAGTTGCTGACCAATATAATGCTGCATAAGCAATTCTATAACATGGATCTGCAGGAGCCTGATTATTTGGTACAGTAAGATTAGCACTACTAGAACTAAAAATTCCAGGAGTAGCACCATTATCAATATTAACATAGCGCATATCAAAATCACCATTGAAACCATTACTATTATAAGGAGTATTAGGACCTGTAACAGTACCATTATTACTTACAGAACGTCTGTTAAGTATGTTATTCCCAATTACAAGAATATCTCCTTTCAGCTGTTGATTATACTGCCTAACAAAAGGTTTTAAATTCTGGGAAGACCCAACATTGCTTAGCAAAAAGAACAAAAACAATAATGCAATTTTCAGAATCGTAGGTTTTTTCATGGTGTTTACTTTTTTTGGGGCTTCATTTTATTCTTTAAGGGGCATTAAAAAATAAATTTTGGGCACTTTAAAAATATTTATTTTGTTAGTATTTCTTAATTTTTAAAAAATACCGGAAATATATGCTATTCTATTAATTTTCAACTTTTACAATAACCATTCTGCTATTGTATGGTTTGCTTCCTTTTGCTTCTAATGCTTTAGTTGCTCCGGTTAAATCTTCATGTTTTTCATAATAAATATAATATTTACTTGTCGTTACATTGTAAAAGAAATTAACATCTGAGCGTCCAGCAGCAACAGCTTTGGTTAAAAATTCATCTCGCTTTTCAACACTGTTGTGTACTGCAATAATTAGATAATATCCACTTTCAGAATTTTTAATATTCTTAATAATCTGCATGTTTGACTGATCTTCACCAAAATCAAAATCGCTTTCTGTCAATGGTGTACTGCTTACTTTTGTTGTTTCTTTTATACGTTTAAGAGCAGCAAGGTCCTGTGCATACCTTCCTTCATCATTTTCATAAGCTGCACGTTTAATTCTACGTTTTTTCTCAATTTCTGTTTCAGTCTTAATACGCTCTAAATTTGCAATTAATGCGATATTATCTTGTTCCGCCTTTAATTGAGCTGCTTTTAATTCGTTTATTTTTTCTAAATAAGCTATGTTTAAAGCATCATTTTTATTAGGGACTTTTTTTAGTCTTTCGTTATATAAATTTGTCAAATTAGCTATCGCATCCTTCTGAGCCCTGTTTGCATCAGCTATTTGACTTCTTAAAGATTCTATCTGAGCATTCTCGGCACTAACGCTTTTAAATGGTTTTGGCTCTCTATAAATTCCCTTTTCACTCAAATCGTTTTCTTCCTTCATATCATTCAGGTCTTTTTGCTTATTAGCAACAGTAGCATTAAACTGAGCAATTAAGTCTGACTGAGCTTTACCTGAACTTTCAACTAGTTGAGTAAAATTATCAAGTTCTTTTGCAGTTTCATCTTTTTGAGCTGCTGCTGCTAATGCTTCAGCATCAGCTTTCGCTTTGGCTTCCGCTGCAAGTTTTGCCTGAAGGGCTTCTGCATCGGCTTTCGCTTTGGCTTCCGCTGCAAGTTTTGCCTGAAGGGCTTCTGCATCGGCTTTCGCTTTAGCAGGGCTTCTGCATCGGCTTTCGCTTTAGCCTCTGCTGCAAGTTTTGCCTGAAGGGCTTCTGCATCGGCTTTCGCTTTAGCCTCTGCTGCAAGTTTTGCCTGTAGCGCTTCTGCATCAGCTTTCGCTTTGGCTTCCGCTGCAAGTTTTGCCTGTAGCGCTTCTGCATCGGCTTTCGCTTTGGCCTCTGCTGCAAGTTTTGCCTGAAGGGCTTCTGCATCGGCTTTCGCTTTAGCCTCTGCTGCAAGTTTTGCCTGAAGGGCTTCTGCATCGGCTTTCGCTTTAGCCTCTGCTGCAAGTTTTGCCTGTAGCGCTTCTGCATCAGCTTTCGCTTTGGCTTCCGCTGCAAGTTTTGCCTGTAGCGCTTCTGCATCGGCTTTCGCTTTGGCTTCCGCTGCTAGTTTTGCCTGAAGGGCTTCTGCATCGGCTTTCGCTTTGGCTTCCGCTGCAAGTTTTGCCTGTAGCGCTTCTGCATCGGCTTTCGCTTTGGCTTCCGATGCAAGTTTTGCCTGTAGCGCTTCTGCATCGGCTTTCGCTTTGGCTTCCGCTGCAAGTTTTGCCTGTAGCGCTTCTGCATCGGCTTTCGCTTTGGCTTCCGCTGCAAGTTTTGCCTGAAGGGCTTCTGCATCGGCTTTCGCTTTAGCCTCTGCTGCAAGTTTTGCCTGAAGGGCTTCAGCATCGGCTTTCGCTTTGGCTTCCGCTGCAAGTTTTGCCTGTAGCGCTTCTGCATCAGCTTTCGCTTTGGCTTCCGCTGCTAGTTTTGCCTGAAGGGCTTCTGCATCGGCTTTCGCTTTAGCCTCAGCCGCAAGTTTTGCCTGTAGCGCTTCTGCATCAGCTTTCGCTTTGGCTTCCGCTGCAAGTTTGGCTTTAGCTTCTTCAGCCAATTTCAATTCTTTTGCTTCTGCTTCAGCTTTAGCTTTATTAGTCGCCTCTGCATCAGCCTTAACTTTAGCATCAGCAAGTAATTTTGCTTGTAAAGCTTCCATATCAGCTTTCGCTTTGGCATCTGCTACAAGTTTTGCTTGTAAAGCTTCAGCATCGGCTTTCGCTTTTGCCTCTGCTGCAAGTTTTGCCTGAAGGGCTTCCGCATCAGCTTTTGCTTTGGCTTCTGCTGCTAGTTTTATTTTAAGTGCTTCTGCGTCGGCTTTTGCTTTGGCATCAGCTACAAGTTTTGCCTGTAATGCTTCGGCATCCGCTTTGGCTTTCGCTTCAGCTGCAATTCTTGCTTGTCTTTCTTCTGCATCGGCTTTTACTTTCGCTTCGGCTGCTAACCTTTCTTTTTCAGCAGCAATTGCTGCCGCTTTTGCTTTTGCATCTGCAGCAGCTTTTGCTTTAATTGCGGCTTCTTTGGCAGCTTTAGTTTTCGCTTCAGCAGCAGCTTTAGCTTTGGCTTCTGCTGCTAATCTTGCCTGAAGGGCATCAGAATCTGCTTTTGCTTTAGCGTCAGCAGCAATAATAGATTGTAGATCTGCTGCTTCAGTTTTTGCTTTTGCTTCTGCTTTACGTTTTGCTTCTGCTGCATCAGCTTTCGCTTTAGCTTCAGCTAATAATTTTGTTTTTGTCGCCTCAGCATCTGCTTTAATTTTTGCTTCTGCTGCTAATTTTATTTTTAATGCCTCAGCATCTGCTTTGGCTTTAATATCAGCTTCCAATTTTGCTTTTGCAGCAGCTTCGGCATCAGCCTTAACTTTTTCTGCCGCTGCTAATCTTGCCTGTGCTGCTTCTGCATCGGCTTTTGCTTTAGCATCTGCAGCTAATTTTGCTTTTGTTGCTCCATCAACTCTTTTAATAGGAGCTGGTGATTTTTTAGCTATAACTGCTTTTGGTTTAGAAGTATCTATTAGAGAGCCTTCTTCGTCATCACCATAATAGTAATTTGTATTTCTAAATTTATATGCAATTACAAATTCATGAGAAGCTCCTAAATTCGTGAAATTTCCTAAACCTCTTTCATAATTATATTCTATTGCAACATTAGGGGTTATGTTAAGTCCTAAACCTGCTGAAACTCCATGTAAAGTATTATAACCCGCTTGCGCCCAAATTCCTTGTGGAATAGTAAGCATTGCGAGTCCTGAAATTATAGTATTGTCTTTTTCTAATTCTGTCTTAACAATTCCTGAAAATTTACTTTGATCAAAAAAGCCGTAGCTATCAATATATCCAGTGTACATTGCATGTAACTCAATAGCTTTTTTAGGATCATCTTTTACAATTCCGGAGCCGAAATTATACAGAAATAAATTATTCATGGATAATCCAAAATCAAGAAAAGCTGTTCCGTAATTAATTCCGGGATTTACTGCAAGTAATGTATTTGAAGGGAAATCTCCCTCGATGGCATCATCTGAAATTATTTTTCCCTTGTCTAAACCACTTTGATAAGCACCAACATTTAATCCAAAAGTTAAATTGCTGTCTTCCTGTAAAACAATATTGTGTGCAAAATTAACAACTCCACCAAAAACAGTCATCAATCCATAATTTTGCTGAAATAAGCCAATCGCGTACCCATCATTTTCTTTTAAACGACCTGAATAGTTAAAAAAATAGGTGTTAGGAGCATCATCAAATTGTATGTATTGCCTTTTGTTATAAAAACTTATCATTGGGTTTTGCTCACGGACAAAACTAAATGTTGGGTTGATTAAATATCTATTAAACTTTAATGAATTTCGAACAGGTAATGAAAACGAAACAACTCCATTCTCATTTGTATCCTGAGAATAGAGTAATTGTATTGAGCCGTAAAATAACGTTAAGAATAGTAAAAATTTCTTCATATTATTTCAGCACTGTTATTGATCCTTTTTTTTCACCTGCATCGCCTTTAATAACATAGTAATATACCGGATTTACATTTTTAATATCTAATCCTGTCTGAGGCCAGTCACCCTGATAATTGACAACATCCAGAACCTTTTCTCCATTAGAGCTTATAATTATAACCTTTGTGCTTTCATTTTTATATTCTTCAGGAATATTCCAATAAGGATTTGAATCACCGCTAAGTTTAATGATATTCGGAATAACGGAAGAAGATCCAAAATCCCCTTTAACTTTAAAAATAAATTCTTTCGTAGAAATACACCCTCCGGCCTGAGAAATCTTAACCTTGTACGTACCTCCGAAAGAAACTACGTAAGTGTCTGTTGTTGCACCTACAATAACATTATTATTTCTATACCATTCATATGTTGGATTTGAAGCATCATCAGTTACAGTTACGCTTAAAGTTTCACCTTCATTAATAGTTGTTTCTTCAGCAACATCAATACTTGCATCAAAACTATTTTTTTTCAGATCTATTTCTCCTGAACCTGAACAACCTCCAAAATTAATATCTACTGTATAAACTCCGGATTCATTGGTGCTGTATGTTCTGGTTGTTGCTCCTGAAATTACGGCACCATCTTTTTTCCATATATAGCTATTTCCACCACCAGTAGCAGTCAGGATAGTGTTACTTCCGTTTGCACAAAAAGGGTTTCCTAAGCTGGAACTAATTGTCGTATTAGACCCTGATCCCGATGCACTCGTTACAGTAACGCGGTTAGAACTAAAATTGACATCTGAACATACTCCATAATCTAATTCTGCATAATAGCTTCCCGTAGCATTAACAGTCAAAAGTTTGTCACTTTGTCCAGGAATAACTACATCGTCTTTATACCATTTGTATTTAATATTTGGATAATTTGCCGGAGATGAACTAATTGTGTTTGGCGTAGGATTATCAACTGAAAGAGTAAGGCTTCCTCCTGAACAAAATGTTGCAGAAGTTCCCTGATTATTAATTGTAAACGCTTTTACATAATCTTTGTAGTATACAGCAAAAGAAGTTACGTTAGCAAAATTCCTAATCCTTTGACTGTTTACCCCTTTGTTACTTCTAACTCTTAAGCTGTAATTATTAGACCCTTTAATTCCAGTTGGAATAGCAAACTTTATTGTCTGCTGGTTTATAGATGGATTACTTACATCTAATTTTGTTGCAAGGACTGGAGCTGAAGTTACAAATACTCCTTTATCATCTGTTAGTTCTACATCAAAAACGACATCTGAAGGGAAATCGCTATATGTAAAAGTTACATTATACTCATTAAAGGGTTTGCCGTTTACAGCATCTCCTGCACAAATATTCACAAAATCAAACTTACTTGCTGAGATTGTTGCTTGTGCATTAGACTGGTAAACGGTAAAGAAAAATACTCCTAAAAAAAGTAATGATTTTATCAGAGAAAGAGTAGTTTTTTTCATCATATAGTACGAATTCTTGCTAAGTCTATATCTTCAAAAAACAAAATATCTATAAAGGTTTCAGAAAAATCATATTTATAATTTTCAATAATATCTTTTGCAAGTACAGAGTATGCTGCGATATCTTTTGATTGATTTTTAACATTGACATCTGTATTTCCTTCGTCAATTCTTACAGCTTCTACAGCAAAGCTATCCTTGGGGATGGATAGCTCCACTATAAGCTGTTTAGAATACTCTAAATTAATTACAGGTGTAATTATTGCGGTTGTTTGGTCTAAATTTTTTAACGTATTAGCCTCTCCAATAGCAAAATTTGAATTTATAGTTTTTTCAATTTTACTTTGGGAATATAAGCTTAATGTTAAAGGGGAAACCAAAAATATTGTATATATAAAATACTTTTTAATACTTGGGGCCATATTCTGTTTTGATCTTTATTTGGGTCCTGCTTTAAGACGTATACATAAATTGTCTGGGGACTTTATTAATAAATTTACGCTTTGAAATAAAAATCTAAATCTATTTATCTGTTACCGCTAGAAGCAGTAATTTTTCCTAATTGAAGTCTGAAATCTGGTTTTTTAGGATTAAAAATATCTATAAAAGTTTCTTTGTTATCACTTTGAGAATATACATTGAAAAACAATGGACTACCGTACCAGCTCTCTAAATCTTCATTATTAGAATTGAACTCTGTAAAGATATTTCCTTTACAAAGGTTAAAATACATTTCTTCAAATTTAATTTTTTTAAGATTGGCATCGTTAATTTCTATTTTACTGTCTAATAAAACAGCAGGATTAAAACCAGAAATCACACTACGTTTAATTTCAAGTGAAGCATTTTCTGCAATATAAACAGCTTCTTTCACTAAACCAGACTGAATATCAGCATTGATATTTTCGCTATCGTTAAGCATAGTTATATTTGATGCTACAACTAAAGTTTGTTTTTTAGTAAAATCTGTTTCACTTTTTTTCTCATATGAAGCTACTTCTAAACAACGGGATCCGTCTTTGTTACTTGATAAATAAGAAGATCTTACTGCAAGAGAATTGTGCAAACGACATTGTACACCCTGAGTAAATTTATAATCATCATTGATAGATTTATAAGAAACTAATTTTGTTGCATTTAGGTCACCTCCAAAAAATCCGAATGAATCTCCTGCAGAATAACTAACCATAATGTTTTCTAAAATTGTTTTGTTTCCAACACCTGCCAGAGTTAAACCGTTGAAACTACCGGCACCTTTTACTTTTTTACCAGCAAATTCGATTCTCACAAATCTTAATACTCCTGAACTTGCAGCTGCATTATCACCACCATATGTAGTACGGGTAGGGTCAAGATCTAAGTTATAAGAACCAACATTTCCAAATTTATTAATTGGAGCATCACCTAGGATTACTATTCCTCCCCAGTCACCAGCTTTTTTCTGACTTCTGTTAGAAGTAAATACGATAGGGTCAGTTTCTAAACCGTCTGCTACAATTGATGCACCTTTTGTGACTACCAACGTTCCTTTTGTTTCGAAATCACCTATAATTAATGTTCCTGGTTCAATCGTTAAAACAGCGTTATTAGTTACATAAACATTACCCTGTAAAACATAAACATTTCTCTTAAGCAATTTTGTATTTGTTGAAATGTTTCCAGCTAAAATTTGGTTGGCTTCACCATATTCAACTTTGTTAGGCTTAAATTCGGTCCAGTTGTTCAACCAATTGTTGTAGCCCATAATTCCTTTTTCTTGCTGAGCACTCATACTTGCAACTGTGAAAAGAACGCAGATAATTTGAGTAAATTTTTTCATGATAAGGGGGTATTAGGGTTAATAATAAATTTGGGATGTGTAAATTATAAAAACTCATCCCGCGTTTTCCAAAAAATCAGAATACATCGAAAACGAGTTGTTTTAAGACCTTTTTTAAAATATCTTAATGAAATTCAATCATGTATTAGACATTTTAAAAAAGGCATTAAAAATATTTGAAAAATTACATTTCATTCAATTCATTGAATTCATGTAAAGATTTCAATGTTCCTTCGTAAAATAAAATTGCTGCTATTAAATTTGCCTTGTCAGAGTAAGGCATCATTTTTCTTTGAAAATCCACAGTAGTATCTAAGAATGTAGTAGTTCCTATAGCCTGATTCTCTAAAGATTTTTTATGCTCATTGTCGTCCGGAATACCTAAATCCGCCATTGTAACTCCAGGTTTCGTAACCAAAGCAATGTAAGGAAGTGTTTTTACCAATACTTTGATACGCTCAATGTATAACTCCAATAATTCTCCTTTTTGCATACCACTTAATTCTTTTTGATCGTGATATTTACGGATAAGAGCTGTTGTACTAATAATACTTTTTGGAGCATTTTTAGCCTGGGCAGATACAGCCCCTGTAGTCAATAAAAAAAATACACTTAAAAAAATAATTTTCCCTTTCATAGATTCTTATTAAAAGTTTGTTGTTGATGAAAACAAAAATATGTAAATTAACTTAATTTGCAACTTTAATATTTTTTTTTTTAAAAAAAAGACTTAAAAAAAACTTAAAATAACATCTTAATGTCTGTAAAACAAGGGGTTCGCATATGTTAAAATTAATTTCTCAAAAGTACTGATTATGTAAGATTTTTATCTTAATACACATAAAAAAAAGTTTTTTTACGATTAGTATATTAGCTAAAAAAAAGTTGATTTTCTTCTTAACTTCGAAAAACTATTAACAAAAAAATCTTAATATCTCTTCAAAATAACATCAATGTTAACAAAACTTAACAGAGTAAAAATTAACAATTAAGTTAAAAACGACTTATCCAATAAAAAATAAAATGAATAATTAAAGTTTAGTTTATACTATTTTTGACTCTATCAATTTCTTATATCTTTGCCCCATGCAATTTTCACAAATTTTAGGTCAGGATTACATTAAAAGTCACTTAATTAAAAGTGCTTCTTCCGGAAGAATTCCACATGCACAATTGTTTATTGGGCCGGAAGGCAGTGGTACATTATCAACTGCTATTGCCTATGCACAATATATTTTATGTAATAATACAGGTAATGAAAATTCAAACGGAAATGAATCTTGCAATCTAAAATTTCAGAATATTTCGCATCCTGATCTGCATTTTATTTATCCAACTGTAACAACTGAGGATGTTAGAACAAAACCCAAAAGCCTGGATTTCATTCAGGACTGGCGAACATTTATTCAGGAAATGCCTTACGGTGGCTTATTTGACTGGTATAAGATTTTGGGTGTACAGAACAAACAGGGCGAAATTCGTGTAGAAGATGCTCAGGAAGTTCTAAAATCCCTTTCACTAAAATCATATGAAGGCGGTTATAAAATTATGATTATCTGGATGGCTGATAAAATGAATATTGCTGCATCTAATAAATTATTGAAATTATTAGAAGAGCCATCCGATAAGACCATTTTTATTCTGATTTCAGAAAATGAAGAAGACATCATTCAAACCATACGCTCACGTTGCCAGGTAATTCACTTTAATGGCCTACCCGAAAAAACAATTGCAGAAGCATTAGTTTCTCAGGAAAACATCGATCTTAACTTAGCTAAAAAGATTGCTCATCAAGCTCAGGGGAACTTCAATAAAGCTATTGCTTTATTAAAACAAGATGACTCAGAATATCCTTTTGAACAATGGTTTGTTAATTGGGTTCGTGCGGCATTTAGAGCTAAGGGAAACGCTGCCGCCATACAGGATTTAATTTCATGGAGTGAAGAAATTGCCGGTTTGGGCCGTGAAAGCCAGAAAAAATTCATTCAGTTTTGTATTGAAATGTTCCGACAGGCTCTTTTACTTAATTATGAAGTGCCAAGTTTGGTTTATGTAGAACCAAAAGTTGATAAATTTAAGATGGAAAATTTTGCTCCTTTTGTAAACGGAAACAATATTCATCTCATTTTCAAAGAGCTTTCAGATGCTATGTATCACATTGAAAGAAACGGAAATGCTAAAATAATCCTGACTGATTTATCCATAAAACTTACTCGTTTAATTCATAAAAAATAATTCGTAATGACTAATGCTGCTTCTGTTCTACTGTTGATTTTTTTGGCTCTGACTTTTTTACAATCCGGCTATGAGAAAATTTTTTACTGGAAAGAAAATGTTACATGGCTTAAAGAACATTTTGCTAAAACTATTTTAAAAAATCAGGTTCCACTAGCACTTCTTCACCTTTTAGTTTTAGAATTAATTTCGGGAATTTTATGCGTCGTAGGTGCCATACAATTATTAACAAAAAGCGGCCGTGAATTTGGTTTCTATGGTGCTGTTTTTTCCTGTATTTGTTTATTAATGATGCTTTTCGGCCAGCGTTTGGCTAAGGATTATGATGGAGCAAGAACTATCGTAATTTATTTTATTCCTGCCGTAATGGCGGTTTACTGGCTGAATTAATTAACTTTTTTTTAATCTTACCATAAGAAAATGAATGCAAAACACCCTTCAGAATCTCTGACTATACTAACTGATTTAGTTTTACCTAGCGAAACCAATCCCCTAAATAATCTCTTTGGTGGTGAATTATTAGCCCGTATGGATCGCGCTGCCAGCATAGCAGCACGCAGACATTCGCGGAGGATTGTAGTTACTGCTTCGGTAAATCACGTAGCTTTTAACAGGGCCATTTCGCTGGGAAGTGTAGTTACTGTAGAAGCAAAAGTTTCAAGATCTTTCAAAAGCTCAATGGAAGTTTTTATTGATGTCTGGGTAGAAGACCGGGAGTCCGGTAACAGAACGAAAGCCAACGAAGCTATATACACTTTTGTTGCCGTTGACGATACAGGAAGACCTGTAGAAGTTCCTTCAATAGTTCCTGAAACTGAGCTGGAAATACAAAGATTTGATGCAGCTTTGCGTCGTAAACAATTGAGTTTATTGCTTGCAGGGAAAATAAAGCCCGATGATGCAACAGAATTAAAGGCTTTGTTTTTATAGTCTAAATTGTCTCAATTTGTAACAATTCGAGATAATGAACTTCAAAAAAAAAGAAGTATTTTTACAAAATTACAAGCCCATACAAATCTAAATCAGGAAGTTATTAATTCTGATTTATTTTGAAAAAGATTTATAAAATTTAGATGAAAGAAAAAGAAAAAGAAAAGATGAGTTCAGAGAAAGATGCCAAATTAAAAGCGCTACAACTTACGCTTGACAAATTAGATAAAACTTACGGAAAAGGAACCGTAATGAAAATGGGCGACAAAGCCATTGTAGAAGTTGAGACAATCTCTTCTGGTTCGCTGGGTGTTGATTTAGCACTTGGAGTAAACGGATACCCAAAAGGGAGAATTATCGAAATATACGGTCCGGAATCATCTGGTAAAACTACTTTAACATTGCACGCAATTGCAGAAGCTCAAAAAGCAGGAGGAATTGCTGCTTTTATAGATGCTGAGCACGCTTTCGATAGAAACTATGCTGAAAAATTAGGCGTAGATATCGAAAACCTGATTATTTCTCAGCCAGATAATGGTGAGCAGGCTTTAGAAATTGCCGAAAATCTTATTCGTTCAGGAGCAATTGATATTGTGGTTATTGACTCTGTTGCTGCATTGACGCCAAAAAGCGAAATCGAAGGTGAAATGGGAGATTCTAAAATGGGTCTGCATGCACGTTTAATGTCACAGGCTTTGAGAAAACTTACCGGGACTATCAGCAAAACAAATTGTACCGTTTTCTTTATCAATCAATTAAGAGAAAAAATAGGTGTAATGTTTGGAAACCCGGAAACTACAACCGGTGGTAACGCATTAAAATTTTATGCTTCTGTACGTTTGGATATTCGTCGTTCAGCACAAATTAAAGATGGAGAAAATGTTATCGGAAACAGAACTAAAGTAAAAATTGTAAAAAACAAAGTTGCGCCGCCATTTAAAACTGCTGAATTTGATATTATGTACGGAGAAGGAGTTTCTAAAACAGGTGAAATATTGGATTTAGCTGTTGAATTTGATATAATTAAAAAAGCAGGATCATGGTTTAGCTACGGAGACACCAAACTAGGACAAGGACGTGATGCAGTTAAGACTTTAATTAAAGATAATCCGGAATTAGCTGATGAATTAGAAGTAAAAATTAAAGAGTACATCAAAGAATTAGCTAACGCTTAAACTTTATAAATCTGTAAGTTACAGATTCTTCTAAGCCCGGCATTTGAAAGTGTCGGGTTTTTTTATTCTAAAAAATAAAACAATGACGCAACCTTTTCTAAATAATATCATCTATATAAATGACTTAAAAACGTTGAAAGGTGGTCATAATACTTTCAATCCTTTTTAGAATAAGTTTGGTTGATTTTCAATAAAAATCCGTTAGTTTTTTGTTTTGGTTACTAACGGGTTTTTATTCTTTTTAAGATTTTCATTCTTTTTACGCAACCTTTTTGATTTGTAATTATCTATACTATTACAGTTAATTGAGTTTTGATCAAACTCTTTTTTTATCAACTTTAATGTTTTCAAATCATGAAAGAAAAAAAAGAAGTCCCGTTAAATAAAAACCGTAAAAAGAACAAATCAAAAATTAGAAAAATATTACGATTTATTTCTGACAAAATAATTCACAGATAAATTTTGAATATAAAAGGGGTTTTAATTCAAAATTAAAGCCCGGCAAACTTTCATTGCCGGGCTTTTATTTTCTATCATTAGCTTTCTAATTCATTCTTCTTAAATTCAAGTAAGCCTTTGTAAATCAAATATCTTGTCTCATCACGAAGGTCTTTTCTGTTCTCTCCTGTTAATCCTTTTGTTTCAATAAAAGGGAAAATTTTTGCTCTCATCTTACCTGGGCTGCCGCTCAAAAATGTATAAGAGAAACGCTTCTTATTATCAGCAAAAACGATTGGAACAATTGGAATCTGATGATCTATAGCCAATCTAAAAGCACCATCTTTAAATTCATCCAACAAAATCGATTCATCATCAGGCACACCACCTTCAGGAAAAATACAAATACTAAGTCCTTGATTTAATCTGTTTTGAGCTCGTTTAAAAACTTCGTTTTTGCTTTTGGAAGAATTTCTGTCTACCAAAATACAGGTTCTTTTATAGAAAAATCCAAATAAGGGAATCTTTACCAATTCTTTCTTTCCAACAAAAACAAAAGGATTCCTTATAATTGCCAGCATTAGCATGATATCCGTCATTGAAGTATGGTTAGCAACAATCATGTAACTCTTTCCTCTTTCCAGCTTTTGCAGACGCTCTACTTTGAAATAAAAACCCATTCCGAAAAGAATGAATTTTGCCCAAATTCTGGCCATTTTAAAAAAATATGGATATCCGCTTTCTGTTATAATTGAAGCCACTAAAAATGGCAGCATAATCAATATTGGAATGGCCATTAAAATGTAAAACCAAATGCGCCAAAAAATCCAAAAAATAATTTTAATTGCTTTCATGGTTTCAAATGTAAGAAAACAGAAATGAATTTAGATTTTCGATCAGCATATTTTTGACATTTTAAGAAAACAAAACTTAAAAACACGAAGAACATTGCGAAAAACTTTGCGAACTTTGCGGTTAAGAAAAAATAACTTTTCGGATATTGTAAAAACTTTGCAATATTTGCGGTTAAGAAAAAAATTAGAATGGCAAAGATACTAACCGGAGTTCAGAGTACCGGAACACCACACTTAGGCAATTTATTAGGAGCAATTATTCCCGCAATCGAATTATCAAATAATCCTGCAAACGAATCGTATTTGTTTATAGCTGACTTGCATTCGATAACTCAAATAAAAGATGGAAAAACATTAAGAGAAAATACATATAGTACTGCAGCAGCATGGCTTGCATGTGGCTTAAACCCTGATAAAGTTACATTTTACAGACAGTCTGATGTTGTACAAACGGCCGAACTTACATGGTATTTAAGCTGTTTTTTTCCTTATCAACGTTTGACTTTAGCGCATTCTTTCAAAGATAAATCGGATCGTTTAGATGATGTTAATGCTGGATTGTTTACTTATCCGATGCTAATGGCAGCTGATATTTTACTTTATGATGCCGAATTTGTTCCGGTTGGAAAAGACCAATTGCAACATCTTGAAATTACACGTGATGTAGCTTCCCGTTTCAATCACCAAATGGGTGAAACCTTTGTGCTTCCTGAAGCTAAAATTGAGGAAAACATTATGTTGATTCCAGGAACAAACGGTGGTAAAATGAGTAAATCTGCAAACAATATTATCAATATTTTCTTAGATGATAAAGCTTTACGCAAACAAGTAATGAGCATTGAAACTGACAGTACTCCGCTTGAAGATCCTAAAAATCCGGATACCTGCAATGCGTTTGCTATTTACTCTCTTTTAGCAGATGAAATTCAGATCACGCAAATGAGAGCAAATTACTTAGGAGGAAATTATGGTTATGGTCATGCTAAACAAGCGTTATTTGAATTGATTACTGAGAAATTCAAAACAGAAAGAGAAAAATACAATTACTACATAAACAACCTTGAAGAAGTAGATAAACTGTTAAAAAAAGGTGCCACAAAAGCATCTGTTGTTGCTGATGGCGTACTAGCAAGAGTTCGGGAAGTTCTTGGATTTGGAAAATAGAAAAGTAAATAGATAAGCCTGAAAGAATTACTCTCTCAGGCTTTTTTTATGTTGTTTAAATTCTATTTTAATAGTTTAAGATCTTGACAACGCGATAATTAAGCGAATTACAATAACTATGACCGCAAAGATTGTCCAGCCCGAAACACCAGAAGAACCTCCTGAATGGTTTACTCTTTCTACTGTTGCATCAAGAGCGTCTTTATTTTTTCGGAACAAAGCATTCAGATCATAATCAATGGCATTATAGTTTACCATAGATGAAATCATTGGACTCATTAGCTCATATCTAATTGCAGAATTACTATGCAAATTATAAACCTTGTTGTAAACCGCTTTAATTTTCTCATCTTTTTCAGTTGATCTAAAATGAGAAACTAAAACATAAAAACTGCGATATTTAAGAAACTCAACCGTACTGTTTATATCACTCAATTGCAAATTTCCATTAATTGAATCTATCGCAAAATCAAGCTTTTCAGATATTTTTTTGCTTAGATTTTCCATAGAATTTTCAGGAAGATATTCTTTTACTGCCAAAAAATCATCAATAGTATCGAATCGGTTCTGTGCTATTAATTCATCTAAAATCAAATCTAGATCTTTGGATAAAAATTTATCAATAAACGCCTGAACATCAGATTTACTTGAAGAAACTGTATAATCAGAATTAAATCTGTTTCGTGAATAATTCTTTTTAGAGAAAAAATTATATAAAATCCGATTATTACAAATAAATAAAAGCTGTCCAGCAAAGTTATTCATCGCTAAAATTAAATTATCTCCAAGATCAGGCTTCACGTTTGCATTACCTGAGCGTTCAATTTCAAACTGCTTTCTTGCTTTTTCAATGTCTTCAGAACTGAATTCTCTAAGGTTCTCCTTGTAAATCCCAGTATTTTCAAATAGTTCAATTATATTCATTAAAGTATGATTTTTTGAACAAATATATTCTTTATATCATTTAATCCAAGTTTCAATGTTAAAAAAAACTTAAATAGCTTCAAACAGTTTTCCAGGCAAAGGTCTGATTACTCCTTTTAGTTCCATATTTAAAAGAATCCCTGATATTTTATAAATAGGAAATTCGCATTGGAGTGCAATTATATCAAGCAGTTCTTTTCCGTTTTTAACCAGGAAATCATAGATTATTTGTTCTTCATACTCCAGTTCAATAAATAGTTGCTTCTGAACGGGTTTTATATCGTCTTTGATATCCCAATTGAGCATGTAAACCAAATCAGCAGCACTAGTCAGTACATTCGCTTTTTGAGTTTTAATGAGTTGATTGCATCCCTGACTATATTTATCAGTCACACGGCCGGGAACGGCAAAAACATCACGGTTATAATCGTTCGCAATATTGGCAGTAATAAGCGAACCTCCCCTATCGGCAGATTCTATTACGATTGTAGCTTCAGTCATGCCGGCAACGATACGATTTCGTCTAACGAAGTTCTCTTTATCAGGATTGGTTGAACTCCAGAACTCAGTTATAAAACCGCCGTTCTCCTCCATTTTTGACATGTATTTTTTATGTGCTTTAGGATAGATTTGGTTTAACCCATGAGCCAAAACACCAATAGTCTGCAGTTTATTTTCTATTGCCAGCTGATGCGCCACAATATCAACTCCATATGCAAAACCACTAACAATTATGGGATTTAAAGGAGCCAGATCTTCAATCAATGTTCTGCAAAATTCAATTCCGTACGAAGTAATTTGCCTTGTACCGACAATACTGATTATTCTTTTATTTTGTAAATTAATATTACCGGCAGAAAAAATTAAAACCGGACAATCAACACAATGTTTTAAACGTTCAGGATAATTTTCATCTTTAAAAAAAGAAACTTGAATATTGTTATTCTTGATGAAATCAAGTTCCTGATTTGCTTTTTGAAAAACAGTCTTATCCTTTAGATTCTTCAATAACACTGAACCAACTCCTTCTATAGCAGCAATTTGATTCATTTTTGCCTTGAAAATTTCTTCGGCACTTCCAAAATTTGCCAATAATTTCTTAGCCATAATATCTCCAACGCCCTCTACCCGAAGTAAGGCTAATACATAAAATAAATCTTGTTCTGACATGGCTTATATAACTTTTAAAAAGGACGGAATTTTTAAAAACAAGATTTGTTTTCATTTTGGCAAAGATAATAATTAGAAGTAATTTCTTTCAAAAAATAACTTTTTTAAAGCCAAAAACAATTAATCTCTGAAACAAAAATAATTTAACTATCTGAAAAATAAATACCTGCAAAAATATTCAGATTGTTAATAAAAATTGTGAATAAATTTTTGATAACTATATTGGATGCATAACTTTGTTAGTATGAAAATCGAAACTTACATCTCGCAATTATTATATCGTTATCAGTGCGTAACGGTTCCCGGGTTTGGTGCATTCTTAACTGAAATTCAGTCGGCACAGCTTAATGAAAGCACAAATTCGTTTTTTCCACCTAAGAAAATGGTTTCTTTCAACAGTCAAATCAAAAACAATGATGGTTTGCTGGCAAATCATATAGCTAATAGCGAAAAGACATCATATGGTTTTGCTGTTAGTGCCATTGCTTTTGAAATTTTAAATTGGAAAAAAGCATTGGAAGAAGATGGAATTTTATATTTGAAAAATATTGGTGAAATTCGTTTGAATAGTGATAACAATTTAGTTTTCAGTCCAAACCAGCAAAATAATTATTTGACAACTTCCTTTGGATTGGGTCCTTTTGTGTCTCCTTTGGTAAAAAGAGAAAATTTCGAAAAAGAAATTCAAAGAATCGAGGAGAAAGAAACTGTTCCATTATATGCAGATGAAGAAAGAAAATCTTCAAATTCATATTTAAAATATGCTGCAATATTTGTCCTGGGTCTTGGAATCACAGGAAGCATCGGATATCCGTTATATCAAAAAGAAATTGCAACACAAACGCTTGTTGTTGAAAGTACTGTTCAAAAAAAGGTTCAGAACAAAATTCAGGAAGCTACCTTTTTGATTCAAAATCCTATGCCTGCTGTAACACTTTCTGTTGATACCTCAAAAACTGAGGTGATAGAAAAAACAATGCCTTATCATATTATTGCAGGAGCTTTCAGAAGTGAACGAAATGCAAAAAAAGCTTATAACCAATTAATAAAAAATGGTTATGAAGCCAGAATGTTAGGTGAAAATAAACATGGATTATTTCCTGTTTTATACGGTAGTTACTCTACAATGAGAGAAGCTGAAGAAGCACAAAAAGAAATTCAAAAGGCTGAAAATCCGGATGCATGGATTTTAATCGAAAATTTATAAAACTAGACAGAAAGTATATTTGTTTTGTTATTTACTTTAGAAATAAAAAAGATTATGAAGTTTACCATTCAAGTATTTATAATTGTATGCCTTTTTTTAACGTCACCAGGCTTTTATGCACAGGAAACAGAAACTGTTCAATCAGAGAAAGCGGTTCAGGAGGCAAAAAAAGCTAAAGAATATCAAAACAAAATAGATAAGGAGCAGAAAAAAATTGAGAAACATCAGCGGCAGGTTAAAAACGCAGAAAAAGCTATTAATAAAACCAAAAAGAAAATAGAAAAACAAAAAACTGCGAATCAAAAAACTGAAAGTCAAATTGGAACCAGAAAAAATTCTGAAGAAGAAATTCAGAAACTAAAAATAAAATCCACCAAACAAAAACTTGAAATAGATAAACTGGAGCTCAAATTATTACAACAGAAAAAGGAATTAGACCAAATTAGAGCATCTTTTTAATACAAAAAAATCCTATTTTAGCAAATAGGATTTTTTTGTTTAACGTGGAATAATTTTAGCTTCCTGAGAAAGAATTACTTTTTTATTTTGATAAATTGTTAAGTTTGCCGGTGCAGCATCCTTTTCCCGCATTGGAGCAATATAACATTCATAAACATACTGACCCTTTTTAAATTCAAATCTATGATTTCCGCCAGTTCCTTCCTGGAACCATTTTCCGTTAGTAATCACTAAATCTGGTTTTTCACTCATGCTTTTTTTTGTTGACCATGAAGCATATCGGTAATTTCCATTTCCTAAATCGTCTATTCTAACCTTGAATTTGCTGGTTTGCAAAACACATTCCGGAGTTTTAAATTTTGCAATGGATGGATGCAATTTTCTTTTTTCACCGGATATAATTTTATTTTTCAAATCCAATTCAAACTTTGATTGGTAATTAATGGCGATTAAACGGCCTTCCTCATCTATCCAGACAGTACCCTGATTCAGCATAATTCCTCTCCAGCCCATTTGTGACCAGTCTTTTGCTGGATTAGATTTAATGATTTCATTCTTCAAGGCAACATCAAAAATCTCATTAATACCGCTTTATGAATTCAGTTTTGTTGTTGATTGTTGGTATGGGATATTCCCTTTTGAAAGGATACGAAATTATATCCGCGACAGCCTCTTTTTTTTCATTTTTTACATTGCTGATGAAGGTCTTTATGAACTTCTGATATTCAGGTTTTAAATCCTGGCCTAAAGCTAAATTTGAGAATCCTCCAAGGAAAAATAGAATTATGATTTTAAATTTCATTTTTTATAAATTAAATTAATCTGTGTTTTTACGTGAAACATTTAACTTAAAGATACTTAATTTATACTTGCTTTGAACATTTTTAACTCATGCCAGGTGAATTCATCACCATGTTTTTCTTTTAACCCGTTAAGAGATTCCTCCTGATAAAATTCGAAAGCATCACGCAAAGCCAATATTTTATCATAAGTTAAAACATCGGAGATTTCGATTTTTTTTGTCTGAATTAATTTAACCAGATGCATTTCAATAGTTTGTACAGTAAGCTTACGAAGACGGGCAATATCCTGAACCGAATTTTTCTCAATCCACAAATCGTATGTTTCTTCTACGGTAGTTTTCTTAATAGCTTTTGGCTCGTTTTTATCTAATTTTTTCGCCGTATAGCGCGCAGCTGGCTCATCAAGTTTGAAAATATCAGTATTGCTCATTTTAAACTCTTCGCGAATTTTCGCAATCTTATCTGATTTGTAATTTTTAATCGCTGAGGACGTTAATTTTTCCTTACAGATGGTTTGACCCGAAACTACAATTTCAATCAGTAATTTAGCCTTCATTACACGTAGAACAGCCTTAGTTTGCAAATCATCCAGAAGTGCTAATTCTTCATAAAATTCTTTTACTTTTTTATATTTTTGAATTTCGGCCATTTTCTGCAAAAGATCTGTTACCAATTTATCCATTGGTTTAAAAAAATAGTCATAGGCCGCCACTACTCTTTCCTGCACAAACAACAAATCAACGGTTTCCTTATTAAAAATTTTATTGAGCTGATGCACAAATTTTTGCGAAGGATCTAAAAGCAATTCAATTGTTTCAAGACGCTTATGTGCCCAAACAGAATGCTTAGATTTTTCGGAATTAGCAGCATTTTCATTATAACTAAATCTGTGATTACGCCATTCCTGAGCTAAATCTGACCAGTTAAAACTATTAATCAAATAGTTATGAATAAAATTCTTAGTTTCGAAATGTAAATGTTTTTCTAAAATATCTTCAGTTGCCTTATTCAATGCATAATCCATTACATCCTGATCGTTCGAAATACCATTCATTTGAATCTGAGAAAGCAAAATAAGACCTTTTAAGGACGTTAAACGAGATAATGCTACATATGCCTGCCCAGGTAAAAAAACTTGCGATACATCAAGCGCAGCTTTCTCAAAAGTTAAACCCTGGCTTTTATGAACCGTAATTGCCCAGGCTAATTTTAAAGGATAATGAGCAAAAGTCCCTAAAACGTCTTCTTCAATCTCTTTAGTGAGTTCGTTAATTTTATACCTGATATTTTTCCATTCGTATTTTTCAACTTCAATAGTTTTATTTTCTTCAGGGAAATTCACAAAGATTTCCTCAGGTGAAAGTGATTTTATAATACCCATTTTTCCGTTAAAATACCTTTTATCAAAAGATAAATCGTTCTTGACAAACATAACCTGTGCACCGACCTTCAGTTTCAGATTTTCTTCAACCGGAAATATTTTTTCTGGAAAATCGCCAACAATAAAGGGCTGATACACAAACTCATTTCCTGCTAAATCACCTATTGCCTGTTCGTTAATAGAATCAGCTTTAGCATTGTGTGTCGTGAGCGTAATGTAGCCGGGATTATTTTTCAAATCAAAATCAGGTTGGACATATTCGTTTAAAATCTGAATATCCTGCGGTGTGATCTGATTGTTTCGAAGATTATTTAAAACGGATATAAAAGAATCATCTGTTTGGCGATAAATTTTGGATAATTCAATATAAAGCGGTGGATTTTGCTGAATGACGTGTGAATGAAAAAAGAATTTTCCCTTGTAATAGTTCCGTAAAGTTCGCCATTCTTCATCCCTAATCACAGGTGGCAACTGCAATAAATCACCAATGAAAAGTACCTGAACACCTCCAAAGGCCAACGAATTTTTACGTACTGTCTGCATCATAAAATCAATTGCATCCAGCAGATCAGCACGTAGCATACTTACTTCATCGATAATGAGTAGTTCCATGTTTCTGATGACATTACGCTTCACATTATTCATTTTAAAATGTCTGCGTAAAGTTTCCTTATTTTCAAATTTTACAGTTTCTGTAAACTGAGAATTATTTTCATACGAAGGAATAAAAGCCGAAAATGGCAATTGAAACATAGAGTGAATGGTGACTCCACCCGCATTTAAGGCAGCAATTCCAGTAGGGGCGACAACAACCGTATTTTTATGTGTAGTAGCAATAATTTCACGTAAAAGCGTAGTTTTTCCTGTGCCTGCTTTGCCAGTCAGGAATATCGATTTTTGCGTCTGATTGATGAATTGTAAAGTGTAAGCAGCTGCTTCTGAAACGTTTTGCATTGGGCGTATATTGAAAACTAAAAGTATCGCATTTTTATAAATAAAAAAACCTAAATCTGTATATAGATTTAGGTTTTTAAAATAGTTAGTTATTTTGGTTGTTATTTCTTTGTTTCTTCTTTAGTTTCAGCTTTATCATCTGTTTTTGGCTGAGCTTTGTATTTATCGTTTAAAGCTTTGACAATCTCTTTTGTAATATCGTATTTATCTTCAGCATATAAAACAGTAGCGGCATCACCTGTCCCGTAGATATATGAATAGCCGTTTTTCTTACCGTAATCTTTAATAAATTTTTTCACACCGCTTACAAGAGAATCCATTTCAACACCGCTTTCTTGTTGCAATTGCTGTGCTAATTGTTGTTGAGCATAACCCAATTGCTGTTCTCTTTTTTGTAATTCAGCACCTCTTTGTTGCGCCCAGGCCTGCCCGTTTGCCTGTGCCTGACTTTGAAAATTAGCAGCATCTTGTTTGAAACGATTTATCTCAGCTTGCAGTTGTCTTCCTTTTTCTTCTGATTGTGCTTTGTATTTTGCTTCAAGGTCTTTTGCTTCAGTGTACTCTTTCATCAAAACCGAAGTATCTACGTAAGCTGTTTTTACTTCCTTTACTTCAGCCTTTTTCTCACATGAAACAACTAAAACCGAAAGCGCGATAATTACTAATGCTTTTTTCATTTTCTGAATTTTCTATTTTTATGTATGAAAGACAAAAATATAAAAAAATAAATAGCATCGACATAAAGTTTAAAAAATGCTGTTTTTTTATGATATTAGTTTTCTTTATGGCACAAATTGATAGTATAAAATATCGCTATTAAAACTGGCTTCAATAGCTCGTTTTAAAAGCATTTTTTAAAAAAAGCCAATATTTCTCCTCACTTTAGTCGAAATATTGGCTTAAATGCGCTTAAAATAAGTTTTAGCTGTTTTTTAAGACATAAATGTGCGATGAATACTCTTTTGAAGACGATGCTTTCAAATTCGATCGTAAACCGATAAAAAAAGCCTTAATGAAATTCATTTTTCCTGTTTTATATTTTTCAGACAAAAGACTCACGTAAAAAGAATCGAATTTCATAGGAAGCACTTTTTCTAACTTTATGTCAACTTTTTCAAAAAGGGATTTTATGGATTTTTTAGAGAAATGCCAAAAATGAATCGGCACATCGAAAGCGGCCCAAAATTCTCTATAATGTTTAGCGTCGTACGATTTAAAATTTGGAACCGCAACAATTAATGTTCCAGTTGGTTTTAATAAACGCTTCAATTCCTGGATTTGCAATTCTAAATTTGGAACGTGTTCCAAAACGTGCCACATTGTAATTACGTCAAAAGAATTATTTTCCAATTCGCTGATTTGTTCAACAAATGAAATTCCTTTACCTTTTGCAATTTCTTTTGCTCTTTCGCTTGGTTCTACTCCAACAGTTTCCCAACCGTCATTTTTTGCGGTTAATAAAAAATCTCCTGTTCCGGCACCAATATCTAAAATTTTTCCTTTTTGAGATTGTTCTGAATTGATCAGATTCAGTTTATTTTTTAAAGCAATATTTTTTACAAAATGATATGCTTTTTCAAACAACGAACGTTTGTTATCTGTATGCGAAATATAATCTTCGCTTTCGTAATATCTTCCAAGATTTTCTAAATCCGGCTGAGGAGATGTAATCAGCATATCCAGATTTTCATCATAATACAACTCAAAAATTTCTTTTGATACAGAATGATCCTTTACAGTAAGAAAATGTTTTTTGTTTAAAACGTCCATTTTATATTTTAAATTATTTATTTCATTTGAAGCAATTCGTTTTTAAAACTTCTTTGCTGATTATTTTTCAAACATAAATAAAAAGACAAACATTACTGCTCTCTTTTTATATTTTTTGATTGTGAATTTTTATTCAAATTTATCAATTGTTTTTTTATACATGAAAAAGACGGACAGCTGTCCGTCTCTACAAAACAATAAATTTATATTAATCAATATTTACTTTTTCATTCATTCCCACATTAATTAGGATTTAAAAAAGTTTCACGTGGAACAAATTATTTATCTTGTTTTCAAAACGAAACATAAAATTGAAAATAAAATAAAGATTATCTTCCCATATAAATTAATAGCACAGAAATATCACTTGGAGAAACACCGCTGATTCTTGATGCCTGAGAAATTGTAATTGGACGAATTTTACTTAATTTTTGTTTCGCCTCGATCGACATAGATTTTATTTTATGATAATCGAAATTCTCAGGTATTTTGACTTCCTCTAAACGATTTAGTTTGTCCGCATTATTTCTTTCCTTTTCGATATATCCGGAATATTTAACCTGAATTACCGCTTGTTCAACGATCTCTTCATCCAGATTATTTTCTTTTACATAAGCATCTACCTTTTCAAATTTTAACATATCCTCCAATTCAATTTGTGGACGTGAAAAAACTTTGAACATTTTATCTCCTTGCGAAATTGGCGCTGATTCTTTTTCAACCAAAATTGGATTCGCTTCGGCAACCGTAACACTTGTTTCTTTAAAGAAAGTAACCATCTTTTCAGACTCATTCAATTTGTGTTCCATTCTTCGCATTCTGTCTTCAGAAGCTAAACCAATTTCATATGACATAGGTGTCAATCTAAAATCAGCATTATCTTGTCGCAACAATGTTCTGTATTCTGCTCTTGATGTAAACATACGGTAAGGTTCTTCTGTTCCTTTCGTAATTAAGTCGTCGATCAAAACTCCGATATAAGCTTCATCACGTTTTAAAATTAAGGGCGCTTTTTCATGTACTTTTAAGTGCGCGTTTATTCCTGCCATCAATCCTTGCGAAGCTGCTTCTTCATATCCTGTTGTTCCGTTTATCTGTCCGGCAAAATATAATCCTTCAACTAACTTTGTTTCCAAAGTATGTTTCAATTGTGTCGGAGGAAAATAATCATATTCGATTGCGTAACCCGGGCGAAGGAATTTCACATGCTCAAAACCAGCAACTGAACGCAATGCTTTAAATTGAATATCCTCAGGAAGTGAAGTTGAAAATCCGTTCACATAAACTTCACATGTTTTCCATCCTTCAGGTTCCACAAATAATTGGTGGCGTTCTTTGTCTGCAAAACGATTTATCTTATCTTCTATCGACGGACAATATCTTGGACCTATACTTTTTATTCTTCCATTGAACATTGGCGAACGATCAAATCCTGATCTTAAAATATCATGGACATCCAATGATGTATAGGTCATATGACAAGATCTTTGTTGCGTTAACGGAACCGTCAAATCAGAATATGAAAACTTATCCGGTTTTGCATCTCCTTTTTCTTCGTTCATTTTAGAATAATCCAAAGAACGACCATCCACTCTAGGAGGTGTCCCTGTTTTCATTCTTCCGGATTCAAAACCTGCCGCAACCAAATCCTCGGTAATTCCGAAAGCAGCACTTTCACCTGCTCTACCTCCACCAAATTGTTTGTCTCCGATATGAATCAATCCATTCAAAAAAGTTCCGTTTGTCAACACAACAGATTTTGATCTGATCTCCACTCCAAGCGAAGTTCTAATTCCTTTTATCTTTCCGTTTTCGATTATCAACCCTTTTACCATTTCTTGGTAAAAATCCAAATTTGGAGTTCCCTCCAACATCATTCTCCATTCTTCAGCAAAACGCATTCTGTCACTTTGAACTCTTGGCGACCACATTGCAGGCCCTTTTGATTTATTCAACATCTTAAACTGAATTGCAGTTCTATCTGAAACAATTCCGGAGTAACCTCCAAGTGCATCGATCTCACGAACAATTTGCCCTTTTGCGATTCCACCCATTGCCGGATTACAAGACATCTGTGCGATGTTCTGCAAACTCATTGTAACCAATAAAGTTTTTGATCCTAAATTTGCGGCCGCTGCCGCGGCTTCAGATCCGGCATGACCGGCACCCACCACAATAACATCGTATTCTTCTAAAAACATTTTCTTTTATTATTCTCTGAAAACCGGTTAAATCAATTCTCAGAATTATTTGTTTTTTTTTGTTTCAGGCTTTTCTGGTTTCAGGTTTCAAGTTATCTGACAAATGTTTCACGTGGAACATCTGTATTATCATTAGTTATTCTGTTTATGTTTTTCTTTTCAAATGTTTCACGTGAAACACAAACTAAATTAAACTTGAAACTTGAAACCTGAAACAAAATTTTATGTTCCACGTGGAACGAATTTTATTTAAAACTTAAAAACGTTCCACGTGGAACGTTTAATTATTTTGATCTGAATTTTAGAATTATGTTTCACGTGGAACATAGGTTCTAAACTTTTATAAGATATGTTTAAGCTAAAGTTCCACGTGGAACATCGCAATTTTCTCATCTTCTTTTGAGCGCATTAACTCTACATCTTTATCAGTTTTATCTTTGTATCCACAGTAATGTAATATACCGTGGGCTAAAACCCGTTTAAATTCTTCATCAAAAGAAACATTAAAATCCTTTGCGTTGTCTTCTACTCTTTCTACAGAAACAAAAATATCTCCGTTTAATTCGTTACCAACAGTATAATCAAAACTGATAATATCTGTTAGTGTGTCGTGATCGAGATATTCTACATTAATCTTATGAAGATATTCATCATCGCAAAATATGTAGTTTATCTCTCCTTCGTTTTTCTTTTCAGAAACAATTACAGCACTCAACCAATTGGTAAAAGCTTCTTCGTTTTCTAAATTAAAATCTGTTTCGTAATTAAAATTGATCATTTTGTATTAAAATATTCTTGAACCTTTTGATTAAAATTAGAGCGCAAAGGTAGCGATTGTCTATTTAAAATTTCTACACTATTTAAATAATCTAATAATGAGCTTGGTAAAGCATTTGTTCTGTTCGTGAATTCAGTATTATTTGTTTCAGATTGACGCTTCGTATCCTGACCTTGTTGTTGAACTGCATTGTTTAATTTTAATAATTCCTGTTGAATATTTAAGATTCTCTGCAGGTTCTCATTCTTAAATCCTTTATTCAAAAATTGTTTTTCTGATTGTTTCATTTGTTCGATAACAGATCTTCCTTGAGAATCTAATCCTTTTTTAGCTAACTCTTTTTGCAACTCTTCTCGAAGCTTAACTTGCTCTTTGTATATTTCCATTATCTTTTCTGCATTGCCTTCCCCATCGTCTCCGTCTTTATTATCCTTCCCTCCTTTTCCGTTTTTGCCATCTTTTCCAGAATCTCCTTTATCTCCATTTTTACCTTGTCCTTCTTTTCCTTGACCGCTTTGTCCCTGCCCCTGCTTTTGTCCTTGTCCTTGTCCTGGTTTGTCGCCAGGTTTGTCTCCCGGTTTATCACCTTGCTTCATTCCGTCTTTCATTTTATCTGCAAGTCCTTTTTGTTTTTGAATGATATCCGGTAATTGCATCCCTTGTCCATTACCTGGTTTTGGTTTACCTGCGCCGGGTTTAGACATCGACATCTGCATGTTGTTTAATAAGTCGCTTAAAAAATCCGCTAATTTGTTTGCAGACGAAACTGCATATTGTTGGTGCGATACTCCTTTTGGAACCTGAACATCAGTTAAAGATTCGATGGCTTTGTCTACATTATATTGTACGTTTCCTATTTCCTTCGTTACATCTTCAGCTACTTTTGGGTTACGTAGAGACAAAGCAAACAAACTATCGTCGACATGTTTGAACTGTTGTTTTAAATTTTGCTGCACTTTTATATTCTTCGTGTATATTGAAGAACCTAATTTCATAGATTTAAATTGTTTCATTACATTTTCCTGAGATAAGGAATATGCAAGAAGGTTATCCAGAATCTGACGAAGCATTGCTACATCTTCTTCAAGTTGTTCCTGTTCTCCACCTTCCATGCTCGAATCCATTTGTTGTGCCATGTTTTTCATTTTCTTTGCTGCACTTTTCTGTTTTTGCTTTGCAGATGAAGTATTCTTTTTATTCAATTCATCAGATGCTTTCTGCAAATCATCTTTTACATCTTTCTCTTTTGATGCATCAGAAGGAATATCAAGTGGGGATTTTAATGTCTTGTTTTCTTCTTTCAGGTCTTTTAAATCTTCCTGAATTTTATCAAATGCTTTATTGATTTCTTGCTGCTTCTCAGAAGTGTTTTCTTTATCTTTATTAGAAAGCTGTTCTTGTTTTTCCGCAAGCTTATCTAACTTTTCTGCAACTTGTTCAGCTTTCTTTTCCACATAAAAACGTTTGGTTAGTTCAACTAATTGTTCTAAATTTCTGGATTGATTTTTACTGACTTGTTTAAACTTTTCCATTTTATCAAACAGCTCTTCGCTATTTAATTTATCATTTAGGTTCTTTAACTCGTCTAATAATTTTTGATTTTTTTCTAAATCTTTATCGGCATTCTCTAAACGCTTTTGTAAATCTTCTGCCGTTTTATCTTTTTTATCTTCTTTGAATTTGTCCAAATTCTTATTCATTTTCTCAGCAAACTGCTTCATCATTTCGTCTTGTTGTTTTTGACGTTTGATAAAATCATTTATTTTTTGCTGATCTTTAAACTCCAAATTATCTTTTTCTTTTCCTGTATTCTGAATCTTATCCATTTCAGAAATTTGCTTGGTTTGATTCTTTAATGATTTAGATAAACCATTTATGTTTTGATTTTGTTGTTGCAATTCCAGATCATGAACTTCATCCGTAGTCGAAACTCTGTCTGAAAAAACAGAAGACTTTGTACTCTTAAAACCATGTGGTGCATCATTATCAAAAACCTCAAAATAGTATTCGTAAGATACTCCTTCTTCGACAGGCAAATTACTTGGAAACGAAAAGACAAACTGATCGAACACCGCTGGTTTTACCGGAATGGTTCCACGCTTTGCAGTCTGAGGCTTGTTACGCTCGTAGAAAACAACTTGTAATTTTGATAATCCGTAGTCGTCTCCCAATCTTCCTAATACATAATTTTTATCTAACTTTAAACTATCTGGCGCTGGCGCAACTGTGATTGTTGGATGCTGATCTTTGATAACAGACAGCTGATAATCCAGTTTCTCGTAATTTTTGACTTTATCATTAGAAGTAAGAATTTGATATTCTGTATTTTGAGCAATGTTTTTACTTAATTTAAACTCATTTTCTGCTTTAATAAACTTAAAATTTGATTTTTCATCCTTCCAAACGATCTCTTGAGTCGATTGTGTATTCATTTTCCAGGTTACTAAAGTACCTTCTGGAACGATTGCATTTCCTGTTCCTTGTATCGTTTCTGATTTCTTTTTTAGGTAAGATGGAAAATTCAAAACCATTTCGAAGTTAGCAATTGATGGAACGGTGATTACTTTTAATTCGTATTCTTCAGATGAAACTGAATTTCCTTCAAAAGAAAAAGAAACATTTTCTACTGGTTTTTCAATCTTAAATTCGAACTTTCCTGGCTGAGAAGATTCCATAAAATAACTTTCATTACCAATATGGATCATGACATTTTCGGGAACAACGTTTCCTATTGATTCCATTTTTACAACAAAATCTTTATTCTGTTCTGTCTGCAAATTTGAATTCAGAACTACAAATTTGAAAGGTGCCGGAGGCAAAAATGTAGCATTGAAATGTAATACTCTATTAAAACTTTGAGAAATAATATTGCTGTTTCCGGAAATATAAAACACAGCAAAAAACAAAATCGGAATTAATGCCAGTGGCAAATACTTTCTATTTGAATTAAAATTAATCGCATTCCCAAACGGAATTGGCTGCAGTGAATTTGCTTTTTGTTCTATCGAAGCCAACATTAATTCTGAACTTTCTGCTGAATTCTCAGAAGCTGAAAGCTGCAAAAAGTTCGTTAGTTTATCGCTTACTTCTGTAAAATGATTTCCGATAATTGCCGAAGCCTGATTATAATCGATTCCTTTTTGAAGTTTGAATAACTTAAAAATCGGAAACAAAATAAAACGGAACAAAAGGAAAACTTCTACTCCTATGAAAAGCCAGAATAAAAGTGTTCTTCCGAGAGGTTTTAACCAAAGGAAATACTCAATAAAAAGCGTAAACAAAAAATACAAAAGTCCAAAACCGGTAAAAAGAAGTATTCCTTTTATAAGTTCATTCGTGTAATATTTTTTAATAAAAGCTTCCAGCTTCGCGTATATGGCAGAGGTTGTTTTCAAAATGAATTTGTTTGATTTATAACCCATAAAAGTAGTAATTATAGCAATTCAAATTCCAAAAAATAAATTCCAAATTCCAACTGCAAATCATCCTTGGAATTTGGAATTTTTAAAAATTTGGAATTTAACTAATGTTGTATCTTTGCATCAAAATTTATACAAAATGTCAAAGCAAGTTCGTGTGCGTTTTGCACCAAGTCCAACAGGACCATTACATATTGGCGGAGTTCGTACTGCCCTATTTAATTATTTATTTGCAAAAAAACATAATGGTGTTTTTTATCTTAGAATTGAAGATACAGATCAGACACGTTTTGTTCCAGGTGCTGAAGAATATATAATGGAAGCATTGGAATGGTTAGGAATTGCTCCTGAAGAAACTGTTGGGAAGAATGAAAAATTTGGTCCGTACAGACAAAGCGATCGCAAAGAAATATACCAAAAATATGCAGATCAACTAATCAATTCCGGTTGGGCATATTATGCTTTTGATACTCCGGAAGCTTTGGATGCTCATAGAAAGCAGCACGAAGCAGAAGGAAAAACATTTATTTACAATCATCATAATCGTGAAAAATTAGATACTTCGTTAGTAATTTCTGCCGAAGAAACTGCTAAAAGAATTTCAAACGGAGAGCATTATGTGATTCGTTTTAAAACACCTGTTAATGAAACCCTACATTTAAAAGATATCATTCGAGGCGATGTTAAGTTCGAAACGAACCTCCTTGATGATAAAGTTTTGTTTAAAAGTGACGGAATGCCAACGTACCATTTGGCCAATATTGTTGATGACCATTTGATGGAAACTTCACATGTGATTCGTGGTGAAGAATGGTTGCCGTCTATGCCACTTCACGTTTTATTGTACAGAGCTTTTGGTTGGGATGCTCCGGAATTTGCACATTTGCCTTTGATTTTAAAACCAGTTGGTAATGGAAAATTATCAAAAAGAGATGGCGACAAATTAGGATTTCCAGTGTTTCCTTTAGAATGGAAAACGGAAGAAGGCGTTTCATCTGGTTACAGAGAGAAAGGATTTTTTCCTGAAGCGGTTATCAACTTCCTTGCTTTGTTAGGTTGGAATGACGGAACGGATAAAGAATTATTTTCTTTAGAAGAATTAGTAGAAGCTTTTGACTTAAACAGAGTTCATAAAGCGGGAGCTAAATTTGATCCTGAGAAAAACAAATGGTTCAATCATCAATATTTAATCAAACAAAGTGATGCTGATTTAGCAAAAGACTTCACTCCTATTTTAGTAGAAAAAGGTGTTAATGTTTCTAAATTTGATGTTACAAGAATTGTTTCTCTTATAAAAGAACGTGCTCATTTTGTTTCTGAATTTTGGGATCTGACTGATTTCTTTTTCCAGGCACCAACGTTTTATGATGAAAAAGCAAGCAAAAACTGGAAGGAAGATACGCCGGCTTTAATGCAGGAATTGATCTCAACTTTGGAATATATTGATGGTTTTGATTCTGCCAATATCGAAGCAATCGTAAAAGACTGGTTAACCAAAAACGAAATCGGAATGGGTAAAGTAATGCAACCTTTCCGTTTAAGTTTGGTTGGAGCTTTGAAAGGCCCCCACCTATTTGACATAGTTGAGATTATTGGAAAAGAAGAAACTATTTCCAGAATTCAGAAAGCTATTACTTCTCTATAAAAAACAAAAAAGCTCCCGACTTGGGAGCTTTTTTTTTAGTCTTTAAATAGTAAAATCTTATAACTTTCTTTATTATCAGTTTGTATCAACCAAATTCCCTCATTACAAATTATACTTTCGTAATATAATTTTTTTCCTTCTTTGGATACATTTTTTAAATAACTCACAACGTTTGGATTTATAGTCATCGCAACAAATGTCATTTGAGAAAAAACCTTATTTTTAAAATCATCACTAACATAACTGTTATTTACAAAAGCTTTCATTTTTAGATTACTTGTATTGTTATTGTATTCTATAAAATTAAATTTCGAAATAGATCCCGTTGATTTAGTAACGGTCGTTGAATATGAAAATTCAGTAAAATCATTTACAGAAACTGAAAAGATAAAATCATCTTTATATTCTAGTAAATTAATTTGTAATCTAGAGCTTGTATGAATTCGTTCAAAAAAATCTTTTCCATCAATTTCATTAAGAGATTCCCATAATTTAGTCCCATTTTTATCAAATTTAAATACATAAAAACCTTTTGGAGATGCACTACCATCAACTTTCTTTGTTGGTTTTTCACTAAAAATTCCATAAACGTAAATATCACCTGTTTTTTTATCTTCAAAATAATGATTAATGGATAAAACGTCTAAAGAGATAGATACATCTTTTATAACACTTGAAGGATTATAATTAGACTGAAAACTAGGAGTAGAATGATATATCGCAGCACCACCATTATTGTTAGATGTCATAAAAAATTTATCATTAAAACTTAAAGGAAAAGATAATTCTTTTATCTTTTTTCCTTCAAAATCATAAGTAGTTTTATATAATATTGTTGTTTTGAAATCTGCAGAAACAGATTTAGTAATGAGATCAAAATTTTCATTTCCATTCAATTTGCAATTAAAAGAGGTTTTACTATCTTGTTTTGCAAATAACTCTCCTTTTAATAAAGTTAAGTCTGGCTTTTCTAATTTCATTCTTTTTCTTGAATTGGTTTTGATTTCTACTCTCTCTAAATAAATTTCATCTTTTTCAAAATTAATTTTATCTTTTTCCTTTTGATTTGTAAATCCAAAATCATAAATATCATTAAAAGATGCATCAAAAGACATGTTTGGCAATCTATCAATTACTGAACAAAGCACATTATTATAATCATACCGGCCAAAGTAAGAAGTATTTAAATCTTTAAGAGCATCGTTTTTTACAATCAGAATATTATTATCTTGAAAGAATTTATAACTAGGCTTGAATATATTAGTAGCATCATAAGCTTTAAAAGTATTATTTGTTACAGAAAATGTCGGACTTATAAGTTTTTCATTTTCAAACAAAACCGTTTTATTTCCACTTGTATCAAAGCTTAAAGCTCTGGTTGTTATATAAGAAAGTGTCATACCAATTCCAAAACCTTTATAAACAACAATTTTTTTAGAATTAGGAAGATATTGAAAATCTACAGGTTCATTTTTATCTTCAAATTTTTCATCTACAATAACAGTTTGAGCTGATAAAAGAACATAAGAAAACAAGGCAATACTAAGTAGTATTTTTTTCATAAATATTTATTTTGTTTTTATTAATGAGCCAAAAGTAAAATAAATTTTAACAAAAAAAATCAGCTAAGTATATAAAATTTAAATATTAATTTTTTTGTAATTTACACATCCATAAAACTTAAATCAATATCATTATGACTACACCATTAATTATCTTTTTAGTACTGGCATTCTTCGTATTCATGTCTTCTTTTTTTACTGTCAAACAACAATCGTCTGTAATTATAGAAAGATTTGGTAAATTTTTGAGTGTTAGAAATTCCGGTTTACAACTTAAAATTCCTGTTGTTGACAGAATTGCAGGACGTGTAAATCTTAAAATTCAGCAGTTAGATGTTATCATTGAAACCAAAACCAGAGACAACGTTTTTATTAAAATGAAAGTTTCAGTTCAGTTTAAAGTTATCCAGGAAAAAGTGTATGAAGCATTTTATAAACTGGAATATCCACACGATCAGATTACTTCTTATGTATTTGATGTTGTTCGTGCCGAAGTTCCTAAACTAAAATTAGATGATGTTTTTGAAAGAAAAGATGATATTGCCGTTGCTGTAAAACGCGAATTAAACGAAGCAATGTCAACTTACGGATATGATATCATTAATACCTTAGTTACTGATATTGATCCGGATATCCAAGTAAAAAATGCCATGAACAGAATCAACGCTGCTGATAGAGAAAAGACTGCAGCAGAATTTGAAGCAGAAAGTTCAAGAATCAGAATTGTTGCAAAAGCAAAAGCCGAAGCCGAAAGTAAGCGTTTACAAGGTCAGGGTATTGCAGATCAGCGTCGTGAAATTGCAAGAGGTTTAGTAGAAAGTGTTGAAGTTTTGAATAATGTAGGTATCAATTCTCAGGAAGCTTCTGCCCTAATTGTTGTGACACAACATTATGATACATTACAAGCGATTGGTGCAGATGCAAATTCTAATTTAATCCTACTTCCAAATTCCCCACAAGCCGGAAGTGATATGCTAAATAATATGGTGGCCTCATTTACAGCATCTAATCAGGTTGGTGAAATGATGAAAAAGACACATAAAAAAGTAGAAAAAACAAAACCAATTCAGCCTCAATCTGGTTATCAGGATGATATTCAAAACGATCCGCAACAATAAATATCAAACTAAAAAAGAGGCATTAAGCCTCTTTTTTAGTTTGATATTTAGCATTTTGTGATTTTAAATCGGCTAATTTTTTTTCTAAGAATGTAATCACATCATCAGCTTTATGACTTACATTTGAGAGAATTTCATCAAATGTTGTATCAAAATTTTCTGTTGCACTTGCAAATTTTTCACGCAAAACTTCTGAACTAGCTTCAAAAGAATCTTTTAAATTGTTTGCAGTATCTCCCAGATTTTCTTTAATTTTTGCTCTTGTATTTGAGCCTTTATCGGGAGCTAACAAAATTCCTATCGCTGCTCCTACTGCTGCTCCAGCTAAAATTGCTGCAATCGTATTTGAATTGTTTGACATAATATTAAAATTTAAAATGATTAAATAAATATAGTATTTTCTAAATTGAAAAATTGAATATTTTAAACTTTGAATAAAAATACCACCTTTATAAACAATTGAATGTTAACAACCCGTTAAACTGACAAAATTAATAGTAAAAATTAAAATTAGACCGTTAAATCAACAATAATTCAAAAGATGATTAATGTGATAAAAGAAATCAAAAGATCTCTTAAAATTAATTTATGAAGGTCATTTTTAATCCAAATAAACTATATATTTTAATTAATCAATAGTTTTTATAAATAATAAATAAAAACGTTTAATTTTTAATTATAAATAAATAAAATATAAAAATAGATTTTGAATTTGTTTTTCTGAATAAAAAATGAAAATTGGTTTTCATTTTCAACTTTATCAACAATACAGTGTTGATAAGCCTTAAATGAACTCAAAATAGAATCTAAAATTAAAATAAAGCTTACTATTAAAAGATTTATTAAAAGATGATAAATGAATCGGAAGTAATTAAAAAACGTCTTAAAATCAGTTTATGAAGGTTATTTTTAATCTATTAAAATTATAATTTTAATAGATTAAATAGAAAAAACAAATAATAAAAAAAAGCGCTTATATAAGCGCTTTTAATAAATAATATTGATTTTATTACTTTACTAATTCAGAAAGAATTTCAATTTCTCTTTCCGTTGCATTTTTTGGAGGATTTGAATTTAATTTTGAAATTTCTTCAGAAAATTGATTTTTAAAATTTTCATTTTCAAAATCCCTTAAATTTAAAAGTGCTCTTGATCGAACAAAAGAAGATTCACTTTTTAAAGACATCGAATATAATTTCTTAATATCTTCTTCATCAAAATCAACAGATTTCCAGTTTGAATACATTAAAATAAGCTGAGAAAACAATAGTGAAGCCTTATTATTGTTTATATTTTTCTTTAATGAATTCTGTAATAAAGAAAAACTGGAAATACTTGCAATGCTCTCCCCTATTGCATTTCGAATTGCAATTCTTTCTTGTTTTGTTTCAACTTTAAAATATTTATTGATTTCTTTTAAAGAATTATTGATGCTGTTTTCTTCTTTTTTACCTTTTTCTTCCCAGGCATCTTTTAATCCAACCGTTTTATTAAATACTAATTTTGAAGCAGTTGAATCTTTATCAACAGTAAAATAACCTAAACGCTGAAACTGAAATTTATCTTCATTTTGAGCTGTAGACAAACTTGGTTCAACAAAACCTTTTACAATTTCTAATGAATTTGGATTCACAAAATCTAAGAAATTTTTGTCTTTGTAACTGTCCGGAGCTTCATCTGTAAACAAACGATCGTACAAACGAACTTCTGCTTCCAAAGCATGTTTAATAGAAACCCAATGTAAGGTTCCCGACACTTTCCTCTGGCTTGCTTCTGTTCCACTTCCGCTTAAAGAATCAGTATCATAAGTCACATGAATTTCGGTAATATTTCCTTCAGAATCTTTTACAACTGACTCTCCTTTAATAATATATGCATTTTTAAGACGTACTTCTTTACCTAAAGTCAAACGGAAATATTTAGCAGGAGCTTCTTCTAAGAAGTCTTCTCTCTCGATGTATAATTCACGCGAAAAAGGTACTTTTCTGAAACCTGCATTTTCATCTTCCTGATTATTTTCGGCTTCCAGCCACTCCTCTTTTCCTTCAGGATAATTTGTAATTACCAGTTTTACAGGATCTAAAACAGCCATTACACGAGGTGCAATTTTGTTCAGATCTTCACGAATACAGAATTCTAAAACTGAAACATTGATTAAATTATCACGTTTTGCAATACCAATTGTGTTAGCAAAATTACGCAAAGAAGCTGCTGTATAACCTCTTCTTCTTAATCCTGAAATAGTTGACATTCTTGGATCATCCCAGCCGTTAACATGCTTTTCTTTAACCAGTTGCTGCAATTTTCTTTTACTAACAACAGTATGAGATAAGTTACGTCTTGCAAATTCTCTTTGTTTAGGACGTATTCTGTTTTCATCTATAATCTGGTCTAAAAACCAATCGTACAATTCACGATGTGGTAAAAATTCAAGTGTACAGAATGAATGTGAAATAGATTCCAAATAATCACTTTGTCCGTGTGCCCAATCGTACATTGGATAAATTTTCCAGGTATTTCCTGTTCTATGATGATGTTTATGTAAAATCCTGTAAATGATAGGATCACGCATCAGCATATTAGTAGATTTCATGTCAATTTTAGCACGAAGAATATGTGTACCGGCTTCAAATTCCCCATTTTTCATTCTTTCAAAAAGATCTAAATTCTCTTCAACCGAACGATTTCTGTACGGGCTGTCAGTTCCTACAGTTGTAGGAGTTCCTTTTTGAGCAGCCATTTCTTCAGAAGTCTGACTGTCAACATAAGCTTTATCCTTTTTAATTAATAAAACAGCCCAATCGTATAGTTGCTGAAAATAATCAGAAGCATAACATTCTTCTGCCCAGGTATAACCTAACCATTCAACATCTTTTTTAATAGCATCGACAAATTCCTGCTCTTCTTTTTCTGGGTTTGTATCGTCAAAACGTAAATTTACAGGTGACTGATAATCAATACCTAAACCAAAATTTAATGCAATTGAACTTGCATGTCCAATATGCAAATAACCGTTTGGCTCCGGTGGAAAACGAAAACGTAATTTAGAATTTGAAAGACCTGATTTAAGATCTTCTTCTATGATTTGTTCAATAAAATTGAGTGATTTATCTTCTGATGCCATTATTTATAGTAATTTTAGCAAAGATAAAAAAAAGGTTTCAGGTTTCAGGTCTAAAGTTATTTAAGTGGCGTAAAACCTGAAACTTTAAACGTGAAACAACATAAAAATGGGCATTATAAAACTAAAAAACATCCGTACTTTTTCCTATCATGGATGTATGATTGAAGAAGGAAAAATTGGTTCAGATTACACTGTTGATTTAAAAATTAAAACCAATTTACAGCAGTCCGCACAAACAGATCATTTAGCAGATACCGTTGATTACATACATTTAAACAAAATTGTCACTGAAGAAATGGCAATTCGTTCGCATTTATTAGAACATGTAGCCAAAAGAATCAACATTCGCATATTAAATGAGATTGAAACAGTAGAAAAAACGACAGTTTCAGTTTCTAAAATTAATCCTCCTATTGGTGGTGATGTTGAATCAGTTACCATAAAAATGACGGAAATCAGAAAGTAATTCTTTCAGCAAAAACTGCATTTTTTCAAAATAGTTTATTCGAAACTTTTGAATTTTAAAGATTTTAGTTACTTTTGCCATCCGTTCAAGCAATGGCGTCGTGGCCGAGCGGCTAGGCTGGGCTCTGCAAAAGCTCCTACTCCGGTTCGAATCCGGACGATGCCTCTAAAACCTCTAAAGCAATTTAGAGGTTTTTTTATGTTTAATTTTTAGTAAAAATTAATTAAAATATTAGTTCGAATCCGAACGTTGTTTCAAAAAGAGATAATTTTGTATCTTTTTTTATGACTTGAAGTCATTTATAGTTATAAACATAAAAAACCTCTGAAAATCAGAGGTTTTAAATATATAATTGAGTTATTAAAACTACTTTTCTATTCTTTCAAAAGCATTTTTAACCATTTCTTTTTCTTTTGGAAACCATCCCTGAATCATTAAAGCTACTCCGAAAATCATTAAAACAACACTGATACCTTTTTTAATTTTTAAGATATTAGTTGGAGTCATTTTAGATTTTAATTGTTTGGCTAATACAATTTTAAGACAGTCAACTAATAAATAAGTTATAATTACAGAAGTAAAAAAAGTAATCATTCTTGAGTTTTGCATTTCTAGTTTTGGTCCGACAGAAATAATAACAGCAAGCCAAAAGCCAAGGACTCCAATGTTAATAACGTTCAGTAAAAAACCTTTTACAAACAAGCTGCCATAGTTTCTTTTAATAATATCACGATCTATTTCTTCATCATTTATTTTTTCTCCTTTTTTCAGTTTTACAAAAGAAATAATACCGTAAGACAGCATGATTATACCGCCAAAAATAAAAAGAGCAGGTTTATCTTTTAAACTTGAAATGAGTCTGTAACTTCCTAAATAGGCAATAGCTATAAAAAAAATATCACCTAATACCACTCCTAAATCAAAGACAATTGCTGATCTAAAACCTTTGGTAATACTAGTTTCTAATAAAACAAAAAATACCGGACCTACCATAAAGCTCAAAACAAGTCCCCATGGCAGTCCAGCCAGAATATCATTTATCATTCAATATTATTTTACTTCTTCTATTTTTCCTCCAAAAACTGTTTTTTGATTAATTTGTTTTGGTTTTCCATAAATGTAAATAGAGCCACCTGCGCTCACTTTTGCATCAACAAGCGTAGAAGCATTAACATCTGCTTTTCCTCCGGCAGAAACGCTTACTTTGGTCTGAGCAGTACTTAATTTACTCGCTAATAAATAACCACCAGCTCCTAGTTTCGCATCCTGATTAGTAGCTTTTCCGGTTAAGGTAATTTCTCCACCGGAAACAGAACTTACATTTAGTTTTTCAACATCCAAATCTACATTAATTTTTCCACCTTCCTGAGCACTTACCTTAAAACTTGTTGCTTTTATTGCCTCTGAGCTTGTAACATTTGCACCTTCATTAACATCAATTAGTTCAATATGTTTGTAATACAAGGTAACTTCTAAATCATTACCTGACAAAAGTTTTGGAAATGGCATTCTAATTTTTAAAATACCATTCTTATTAACAGCTTCTAATTCTGCTTCCCTTGCTCCTTTTATAACAATCTTATTTTCAGATGACTGAACTAATTTTACATTTAATTTATCGTAAACTTTAACAGTATCAAAATCTCCCAATTCTTTAGTAACCTGACCAAAAGACATTTGTACAAGTAAAATGACAGCTCCTATAATTAATTTTTTCATTTCTTTAATTTTTAAATTTAACAACTTATTCAGCTCTTCGCAAAAAATGGAAATCCAGTTGTTTTTTAACTAAATCGGCATTTTTTACCTTAACGTAAATTTCATCACCTAATTGCAATATACTATCCGAAGTAGCTCCAACCAATGCATATTGTTTTTCATCGAAAGTATAATAATCATCTTTTATTTCTCTGATTCTTACCATTCCTTCGCATTTGTTCGAAACAATTTCAACATAAATTCCCCATTCGGTAACACCTGAAATTACACCAAGGAATTCTTCATCCTGATGATCCTGCATGTATTTAACCTGCATGTATTTGATACTATCGCGTTCAGCATTAGTAGCTAAATTTTCCATGTTAGAACAATGCAGTGATTTTGTTTCATAGGTTTCTTCGTCTACAGAAGTGCCTCCATCCAGGTAATACTGCAATAAACGGTGTACCATAACATCAGGGTAACGACGAATTGGCGATGTAAAATGGCTGTAATAATCAAAAGCTAAACCGTAATGGCCAATATTATCTGTCGAATATTTGGCTTTACTCATGCTTCTAATGGCAAGAGTATCAATTAAGTTTTGCTCTTTTTTACCGTTTACTTCTTCCATCAAAGCATTTAATGATTTCGAAATATCACCTTTGTTTCTAAAGTCAATTTTGTAGCCAAATTTAGAAATAACCTGCTGCATGGCGATCAGTTTATCTTCATTTGGTTCGTCGTGAATACGATACACAAAGGTTTTCTTTTGTTTTCCGATATATTCTGCGACTTTTCTGTTGGCTAAAAGCATAAATTCTTCAATAAGATGATTGGCATCTTTTGAAATTTTGAAGTAAACACCTTCCGGTTCTCCTTCTGCATCCAGATTAAATTTCACTTCTACTTTATCAAAAGAAATAGCGCCATTCTGCATTCTTTTCTTTCTTAAAATTTTGGCTAATTCATCCAGTTTTAAAGTTGCTTCAACAATTTCATCTGGAACAAAATATGATTCTCCGGTAATAGAAATATCAATCGGAATTGTATTGTCCTTTGTCTCAATAATATATTGCGCTTCTTCATAAGCGAAACGCTGATCCGAATAAATTACTGTTCTACCAAACCATTGGTTAATAACTTGTGCAGTTGGAGAAACTTCAAAAACGGCAGAGAAAGTATATTTTTCTTCATGCGGACGAAGCGAACAGGCAAAATTGGATAAAACTTCAGGAAGCATTGGCACTACCCTATCCACTAAATAAACCGAAGTAGCTCTTTGATACGCTTCATCATCCAGAATGGTTCCTTCTTCCAAATAGTACGAAACATCAGCAATATGAATACCAATTTCAAAGTTACCGTTTTCTAACTTTTTGAAAGACAAGGCATCATCAAAATCTTTAGCATCTTTTGGATCTATCGTAAAGGTTAGCGTATCACGCATATCACGACGTTTTGCAATTTCAGACTCCTGAATCGAGGTATCCAGCTTTTGAGCATATACCTCTACTTCTACCGGAAAATCTGATGGCAATCCGTATTCAGCTAAAATCGCATGAATCTCTGTATTATGTTCTCCAGGTTTTCCTAAAACTTTAATTACAGAACCAAACGGACTATCAGCTCTTTTTGGCCAGTCTTCAATAGCAACCAAAACTACATCTCCATTTTCTGCCTCTCCTATTTTATCTTTTGGAATAAAAATATCGGTATACATTTTAGGATTTGCAGTGGATACAAAAGCAAAATTGGGTTGAATATCTATAACTCCAACAAATTCTGTTTTGTTTCTTTCTATTACTTCAATTACTTCACCTTCCGGTCTTTTTCCTTTTCTGCGGTTGTAAACATATACTTTAACTTTGTCCTTGTCTAAAGCTCTGTTCAGATTATTGGTCGGGATAAAAACATCTTCTGTAAAATCTTCACAAATAAAATAAGCCGTTTTTCTGCTCGTCATATCTATCGTTCCTTCATAATAATCCTGACTTACAGCCTTGATTAAATATTTGCCAGGCTCAGATTCTATTATTTTTTTAGACGAAGCCAGAATTTTAAGATCTTTAATAATTTGATTTCTGCTTTTTGTATCATCAAGTTCAAGCTTTGCAGCTATCTGTTTGTAATTAAATGCTTTATTAGGACTCTTCGATAAAATCTTTAGGATCTTTCCTGAGAAATCTTTTTCATTTTTTACCGGTTTTCTAATTTTCTTACTCATATATCTTTTCTTATAAAGTTTAAAATTACAAATAAGATATCAGATTATAGATTTTAACAAATAGAATTATTAAAATTATAACTTTCAAACTAGTATTGTATTAATTTTTTAAAGGTCACTTGTATTAGCTTTTTTAATCATTGCATTTACCAACTTAAATGCTATCCATTTCGTATCTTTATAAAAAGACCTTTTATGGAAAGTTTTAAAACCATCGCCATATTCTATTATGACCACGAAACAGTGATTCTTAAACATTTATTAGAACAGGAATCGATTCCGTATTTTTTTGAAAATGAAATCACTTTATCTGTCGTTCCCATGTATTCTGCTGCATTGGGTGGCATCAAACTAAAAGTTCATCCCAGAGATTTTGAAAAGGTTCAGGAAATTCTGGACCATCTTAATAATCCACTTAAAATAGTTTAGATACAAAAAAGGCTACCAGTTTATGATAGCCCATTTTAAAACAAATTAAATTTTTTAGTTTACTATTATTTTTCTACTGGCTTTTCCTTTGTCAGTAATTATTTCTAAAAAATAAATTCCTTTTGATAACGAATTTAGACTAACACTATTTTTATTTTCTGTCTTTACCAATTGTCCTGAAGTGTTGTAAACATTTACTTTTTCTAATGTTAAACCTTCTGATAAACTAATATTTACAGCCTCTGAAGCCGGATTAGGATACACTGAAAAATGATTTAAAACAAAACTATCTGAACGTAAAACAGTAGATAAATCATAAACCCTGACTGATCCAGAATCTGTACCGTTTCCATCATTATCGGGAGCTCCTACTGCCAGAGTAGTTCCATTTTTTGAAAGAGTAACAAAAGTTCCATTTTTATCTTCATTTGCTTCTCCTAAAATATCTACTCCTTGTTGGATCCAGTTTCCATTTATATTTTTAAATGTACGGGCAGTCCCAAAATAATTACCATTTTCTAATCCCGGAGCACCAACAGCTAGAATTGAACCATCATTAGATAGCGAAACACTATATTCAGTATAAGGGGCACAACAACCTTCTTTTTTAAAGATATCTCCACCTAACTGAGTCCAAACACCATTAATGATACTTAACACTTTAACATATGAAATATCTACTCTTTTAAAATTCTTACCATCATAAATGTCTGTATAATAAGCACTACTTAATGCCACTGTAGAACCATCGCCCGATAACGAAAGTGCATAATTATTACCTTTAATTTCATTCCCTAATAATGTCCAGGTTCCAGAAACATTTTTATATACGCGAACATATCTTTCAAGAGTACCAATTGCTAAAATTGATCCGTCATTAGATAACGAAACGCGGGAACCAAGATTATCAGCCGAATCAATACCATCAATATCAGCACCTATCTTTGTCCAGGTTCCTGCTATATTTTTGTATACTCTAACAGATCCTGAATGGTAACTTTTATCACTATTACCTGGAGATCCAATAGCAACTGTAGATCCATCACTAGATAGAGAAACACTAATACCACAAAAATCACCCGCCCATTCACCATTAATATTTGCCCCGATCTGAGTCCAGATTCCTGATATATTTTTATAGACCTGAACGATTCCGGAACCTCTGCCATTTCCCCATGCACCAGAAGAACCAACAGCAATTATAGTTCCATCATCTGAAAGAGAAACACTACCTCCCATTTCATCTCCTGTTTTCCCGGCGGGAAAAACATTTCCAAACTGCGTCCAGATTCCCCCTATATTTTTATAGATCCAAACAGTTCCATCAAAAAAATAACCATAACCATAATCGCCAATAGCAAGTATTGTTCCATCGCTCGAAAGGGAACCAACAGAACCAAAAGTTGTAGCAGAAATTGCACTAGGTACAAATTTTCCATCAATATCAGATCCTATTTGTGTTTGTCCGATACTTAGTAAAGGAAATAAAAGAATAAGTAATTTTTTTTTCATAAATCTTTTTTTTAGAAATTTCAGGTAAATATAAACATATTAACAAGTAAATGCATTCAGGTAAAATTTTATTCAACCAATTTAAAATAAATCAGGAAAACTGATACAATCATCCCAAAAGATCTGAATCAGACAAAAATTCATTTCAAAAAATAAAATTTTTGATTTTCAACTTTTTTAGTTTTCAACATATATTAAATACAACAAAAAAGATTTTTAAAAATTTTAAAAAAAATGATGGTTATTATAGTGTGTTAATATGTCGAATAATTTTTTTTTTGAAGTCATTGAAATCTCGTTTTACTTATTTATTCAGAGTTATCAACATAGTTATTTGTAGTTAAAATACTAATTTTTAAGCTCTTTTCATTTTTAATTAACAATGGTTGATAATCAAAATTGAATGTATTTTGTAAATAAGTTGATATGTTGATTTCTGTTGAAAATGGCAATTTTGATATTGATAACTTTTCTAAAAATTCATGAAACTTTTCTTGCATATTTAATTTAGGTTTTGGATTAAGTATTTTTTCTAAACATCCAAAAAAAACTTCTAATTTTCTTTTTATAGTTATTAACAATTCCTGTTAATTTAAAGTTAACTGAATATCAACGAATTACAAACTGATATTAACACCATAAAATTTTAACAAAAAAAATAACTTTTATGTATTGAAAATCAGAATATTACTAAGTTATCAAAAATGTTGATAACCTAATAAAGCTTTGAAATTTAGATAATTGCAATTATGCTTTTTGTATTATCTTTTAATGAATGTATCTGAGCAATAATTTGTGCTGATAAAGAAAAATGGTGAAAGTTAATGTAATTTATGGCAACCATTTAATTATTGAGTAAATTTGCAACTACACAACTTAATAGTATTTAAAATGAAAATTTCGATAGGGAACGATCACGCAGGACCAGAGTATAAAAAAGCAATCGTAACAATGCTGAAAGCAAAAGGATATGAAGTAACTAATTATGGAACAGATTCTGAAGATTCTGTTGATTATCCGGACTTTGGGCATCCGGTTGCGAATGATGTATCTGAAGGTAAAGCTGATTTTGGAATCGTGATCTGCGGCAGCGGAAACGGAATTGCCATGACGGTTAATAAACACCCAAAAGTAAGAGCCGGTTTATGCTGGACAAAAGAAATTGCGGTTTTAATACGTTTGCATAATGATGCTAACATTATCAGTATTCCGGCACGTTTTACTTCAATACCACAGGCTGTAGAAATGGTTGAAACTTTTTTGAGTACTGAATTTGAAGGCGGAAGACATCAAAACAGGGTAAATAAAATTGCCTGTCAATAAATAAAAATGGGTCACAACCATCATCACGGACATAGTCATGAAGTAACGGGTAAAAATTTATCAATTTCGATTATTCTGAATATTGGTATTACCGTTGCTCAGATTATCGGCGGATTTATATCAGGGAGTTTATCTTTATTGTCTGATGCGCTGCATAATTTTAGTGATGTCATTTCTTTGGTTTTGAGTTTTGTGGCACATAGACTGGCTAAAAAAAAGCCAACTTCTTCCAGTACATTTGGTTATAAAAGAGCTGAACTTCTTGCCGCATTTATTAATGCGGCAACTTTAATTATAGTAGCGTTGTTTTTGGTTTATGAAGCCATTGTCCGATTTTCGGAACCCGTGATCATAGGTTCAAATCTTGTCATATGGCTGTCTCTTTTAGGAATTGTTTTTAATGGATTTTCTGCCATAATTCTAAAAAAAGATGCCGATCATAATTTAAATATGAAATCGGCTTATCTGCATCTTGTTACCGATATGATGGCGTCTGTAGCTGTTTTGGCAGGCGGATTTTTAATGAAATATTTTCAGTGGTTTTGGGTAGACAGCATTATTACTTTAGGAATAGCAGTTTATTTGATTCTGATGAGTTTAAGTCTATTAAAATCGTCCGTAAAAATGCTTTTGCTTTTTACTCCCGAGAGCTTGAATATTGAAGAAATTGCTGAAAAAATCCATACCATTACCGGAAACCATCGTTTATATCATATCCATCTTTGGCATTTGAATGATAATGAGCTTCATTTCGAGGCACATTTAGACTGCAAAGACAATATTTCGATTACTGAATTTAATGCGATCGTTACAGAAATTGAAGAAGTTTTGTTTCATGAATTTCATATCACTCATTCTACTATCCAGCCAGATTTTGGAAAAAATTGCAGTAAGGACTTTATACTTGTGAATGAATAATTCTTTTTATTACAAAAGCTGAAAAATCGGGTGCTGCGCACCATCCAAAAAAACATGCCCGACATAATCTAATCTATCCGTTTTTATATTTTGTGAATTAAGCTAAAATAAATTACTATTAGCTGAATTAAAAAAATCCCAGAAAATTTTACGATAAAAGATGATTTATTAGTTTTGTGCCTTAAGCTAAACATAGCTAATAGCAAACCAACAGAGCCTCCTAAAAGAGCCATTGAAAAAAGTGCTTTTTCAGAAATTCTGCGTTTATTTTTAATGGCTAAATATTTGTCATATCCCGCTATGATAAGGACCGCAAAATTTATAATTAAAAAATAGAGTAATAAAACTTCCATAGGGTTAAAATTAAAAGCAAAGATATTATTTTAGCTGTCCGAAAAAATCAAAAGTGATTTATAAAATTTATCTCCAAACAGATTGAATCATCTGGATAATTTTCTAATAAACAGTTATAAATATAATAAGTAAGAATATTCTTTACCCCAGATCAAAATCAATGAAAAAGTATATTATATTGTTTTTATTTTCTTTTCAATTGCATTCCCAGGAAAAATCAAAAATAGTTTACAGCAGCGAAACTGTAGTAATAAATTCTGGCAAAATTTTGGAAATAGAAACTTTTGTAAATGAAAGCAGAGCAATTTCAAAAAGCAAAAACGCTCAGGAATATGCTATCAGAATTCCTTTTGATAGTTTTAGTGAAATTTCAAATATAAAGGGATCTACCTATATTACAAAAACAAATAAAAGGATAGATTTAAGTTCTTATTCTATTGCAACAATCGATGCAGAAAATGAAAACATTTATAAGAGTGACAATAAATACAAATATTTTGTAATGCCAAAAGTGGAAGATAATTCATTAATAGAATTTTCGTATAAAACCAAGCTCAAACAGCCTCGTTTTTTATCCAGTTTCCGATTTCAAAATCCAATAAAAACCCAAACCGCAAAACTTCAGATTCGATGCCATCCTTCTACTGAAATTGGATATAAGCTTTTTGGAAATTATCAGGAAAAAATTGCTTTCAGCAAAACTAAAGAAGGTAATTTTGATATTTATACCTGGGAAGCAAATGATATTCCTGAATTTGAAGCAGAAGAGAATATGCCAAGTTCATTATATTTCATGCCACATATTATTTATTATATCAAAAGTTATGAAATAGAAGGTAAAAAAGAGGAGTTACTAGGAACACCTGAAAAATTATACCAATGGTATTATTCAATCACAAAAGACATTAATAAAACAGATCAAACGGTTTTGAAGAATAAAACATTAGATCTGATAAAAGATAAAAATTCTGATTTAGAAAAGGCAAAAGCGATTTATCAATGGGTGCAGCAAAATGTACATTATGTTGCCTTTGAAGACGGAATGGGCGGTTTTATTCCAAGAGAGGCTTCTGATATTTTTCAAAAATTATACGGAGATTGTAAAGATATGGCGAATCTTTTGAATGAAATGTTTCGATATGCCCAATTGAATTCTAATCTAACCTGGATTGGGACACGTCATAAGCCGTACACATATACAGATGTTCCAACACCTCAGGTAGACAATCATATGGTTACGAATGTAATTATTGAGGGTAAAAGTTATTTTATGGATGCCACAGATAAATTTTGTCCTTTTCCGTTTCCTTCCTCTTTTATTCAGGGTAAAGAAGCTTTGACAGGAAGATCAGAAAATGAATTTAAAATAGAAAAGGTTCCGGAAGTTGAATCTGTCAGGAATAAAACCACCATTCTGATGAAATTAAATCTGGAAAATAATAACATTGTGGGAGACGCAAGTGTAACGTTATCAGGTTTTAAAAAGAGCTATTTATTGAATCATCTTTCTGCTTATAATCAAAAAGAAAGTGAAATTTGGAAAGACATTATCACTGAAAATAACCAGAAGATACTTTTGGATATTCAGGAATTGCAAAAAAACGACTATCAGGAGTTGCCATCAAAAGCAAATTTTAAATTAAAATTAGAAAATGGAATTAAAGATGTCAATGGTAAATTGTTATTAAAACCGCTATTGCTTTTTCCGTTAAAAGAAAGGCTGGTTGATATTGAAAAAAGAAAACTTTCTATAGAAAATGACTTTGCTTATGTTTATGAAATCAAGTATGAGTATCAATTGCCATTGGATTATAAAGTAGAATTTATGCCAGAAAATGCAAAAACTGAAAACGATTTGGGAAGCTTTGATATTCAATACAAATTGATGAAAAACACTATCATATTAACTCAAAAGATAGTATCCAAAAAATTACTATTGGATAGCAAGGATTTTATACTTTGGAATTCTTTTATAAAAACACTAACCAAACAATACAATCAATCCGTAATTCTTTCTAAATAATGAAAAAAATAACTCTAATTTTTGCCTTGTTATTCTTCTTTCAAAGTTATTCTCAGGAAATAAAAAGCTACACTTGGGACGAAAAACCAATCTTTGATGAAATACCGGCTGAATATAAAGATCAGCCTGCTGTAGTCTTGTTTGACAAGCGCTGGATACATACGAGAGTTGGACCTTATGCTTATGCAACCTTTGGAATGAATCACTTTGCTATAAAAATCAATAAAGCAGGGGAAATTAACAAATACAATAAGATTAAAGCCCAAGACAACGGATACATTCGTGATGTTCGGGATTTTCATGCGCGTATCATAAAACCCAATGGGGAGATAAAAATATTGCCACAGGATAAAATTATAGAAACAGAAATCGACAAAGTAAAGTCAATTGTTTTTGAAGGTGTTGAAGCAGGGGATATATTGGAATATTATTTCATTATAAAAGAAAACCCGTCCGCTTATGGAGTTGAAGTTTTCCAGAAAGATGTTCCGGTTTTGTTTGCCGAATTTACACACACTCAAGAAGGCGTAAAATTTGAAACTTATGCATCTTCAGAATTTAAAAAAAGCAGCAGCAATAAAAAAACTATATTAACAGCCACTAATATTCCGGTTTTTAAAGAAGAATCTAATGCACTGAATATAAAGAATTTAGTGAAATTAATTTATATGGTTTCGACGCCACCATTGGACGTTTATCAATGGAGTTATTTTTTACCACAATATCTTGCTAAACCGTCTTTTCAATATTTTAAGAAGGCCCAGGCCAGAGAATTTATTGAAAAATTAAATATTGGTACTGAATCAACCGAAGAGAAATTAATTAAAATTGATGAGTACATAAAAACCAATTTTGATTTTATAAGTAGAGGAGAAACAGCTCAAAAAATCACGAATTTAAACAATGGAAAACAAAAATTAACCGGCGGTGATATTTTTGACTTATATGGATTTACACTCAAAGAATTAAAAATTCCCTATAAAGTAGCAGTTGGTATGTCGCGATTTAATGGAGAGGTTGATACCGAAAAATTTGTTGTACCTCTATCCCATGAATTCATGTATTACATTCCTGAAACTAAAAAATTCCTTTCCCCATATGAGAAATATTTGTCGTATGGTTATCCATCTTATGAGCTTCAGGGTTCTGAAGGCAGAACATATTACCCTGCCCTTAAAGAGAATTATGTAGTGACTTTTCCAATTGCCCCTGCTGAATTTACTGTAAATGAATCACAAAGTACTGTTACATTTTCAGATGACCTGACAACGGCAAATATAGAAAAAACACTTTCTTATACCGGGTATGATGGACAGTTGAATAGAAATTGGGTAAAATACATTAAAGAAAATGAAGATGAAAAAAAACTGAGCGAATATATCAGGGAAAGAGTATTTGGTGATGATTTCGATGTAAAAATAACCAATTATAGTTTTGAAAATCAAGAGTTCAAATACAATTACTCCAATACGCCTTATAATATAATAGTTAAGGGTGAAGCAACGGAATCCTTAACGGAAAATGCTGGAAATCTGGTTTTGGTAAACCTTGGTAAAATGATCGGTAAACAAGGAAATTTATATCAGGAAACAGATAGAAAATGGGATGTGGACTTAAAGTATGCTAAAACTTTCAAACACAAAATAATTTTTAATATTCCGAAAGGTTATGAAGTCGAAAGTTTTAAAGATTTGGAACTTGATAAGAAAACAGGAGGAGATGAAACCACAAATTGTTCTTTCAAATCAACCGTAAAAGTGGAAGGAAACCAATTAGTTGTTGAAGTTTTTGAGATTTACAAATCTATAAATTACCCAAAAGAAATCTATCAGGAATACAGAAATGTAATCAACGCTTCTTCGGATTTTACAAAAGCATCAGTGGTATTGAGACCAAAGAAATAAAAACGCTTTAAAATTAAATATTCATTTACTAGAATAATAAAAATGACTAACATACAATTCATCGCTAAATCCGTTAACACGGCTCCAGTAAATATTCAGAACACGGTAAAACTTTTAGAAGAAGATTGTACAATTCCGTTTATTTCGCGCTATCGAAAAGACGCCACCGGAAATCTCGATGAAGTTGTAATCGAACAGATTGCAAAACTTCAAAAAGAATACGATACACTTATAAAACGTAAAGAAGCAGTTTTAAAATCTATTGAAGAGCAAAAAGCGCTTACGCCGGATTTGAAGAAAAAAATTGAAGATAGTTTTGATTTACAGGAAATTGAAGATTTCTATCTTCCATATAAAAAGAAGAAAAAAACAAAAGCAGACGTTGCTCGTGAATTCGGATTGGAGCCATTGGCCAAATTAATGATGTCGGAAAGCGATTCTGATTTCGATTTTATTTCGACTCAATATTTAAATGAAAATGTGATTAACGAAGAAGCGGCCATTCAGGGTGCGAGAGATATTGTTGCCGAATGGATTAACGAGAATATTTATGTTCGTAAACAGCTTCGAAGATTATTTCAGCGAAAAGCCACAATTGGAACCAAGGTTGTAAAAAAGAAAGCGGAGGAGGAAGGATCACAGAAATTTAGCCAGTATTTTGATTGGGAAGAGCCTTTAACAAAAGCGCCGGCACACCGTTTATTAGCGATGCTTCGGGCAGAAAATGAAGGTTTTATAAAATTAAAAATAGATGTAGACATTGACGAAGCGTATGATGTTATTGATGAAATTATCATCAAAAAGCAGAATAATTCAACAGCACATTTACAGCTCGCGATAGAAGACAGTTATAAACGTCTATTGAATCCGGCAATTGGAAATGAAACGCTGCAGGAAGCCAAAGCAAAGGCTGATGCGAACTCGATTCAGGTGTTTGCTAACAATTTAGGACAGCTTTTGTTAGCACCGCCATTGGGAGAAAAACGAATCTTAGCAATCGATCCGGGATTCAGAAGTGGTTGTAAAGTTGTTTGCTTAGACGAAAAAGGCGATTTATTATATAATGAAACCATTTATCCACATGCGCCTCAAAACGAGGAAACCATGGCGATCAAAAAAATCCGTTCTATGGTAAATGCATATCAAATCGATGCAATTTCTATTGGAAACGGAACGGCTTCTCGTGAAACAGAATTTTTTATCAAAAAAATTGCGTTCGACAAACCAGTTCAGGTTTTTATTGTTTCTGAAGCAGGGGCTTCAGTATATTCGGCTTCTAAAATTGCAAGAGAAGAATTTCCTAATTATGATGTAACGGTTCGCGGTTCGGTTTCTATTGGTAGACGACTTTCAGATCCTTTGGCCGAACTGGTAAAAATCGATCCGAAAGCGATTGGAGTAGGGCAGTACCAGCATGATGTTGATCAGACTAAACTAAAAGAAGAACTGGATAATACCGTAATCCGCTGCGTAAACTCGGTTGGGATTAACATCAACACAGCCAGTAAGCATTTGTTAAGTTATGTGAGTGGAATAGGAGAGAAGCTTGCTGAAAATATAGTACAATATCGTTCTGAAAACGGACCTTTTGAAGATAGAAAACAGCTGAAAAAAGTGCCTCGTTTAGGAGATAAAGCGTATCAGCAGGGAGCAGCATTTATCAGGATTTCAAATGCTAAAAATCCGCTGGATAATTCGGCGGTGCATCCTGAAGCTTATCCGGTTGTTGAGAAAATGGCAAAAGATTTGAAACTTTCGGTAAATGAATTAATTGCAAATAAAGAAAAAACAGCGCTTATAAAGGCCGAAAAGTATGTTACACCTGAAATTGGTTTACTAACCCTGAAAGATATCATTAAAGAGCTTGAAAAGCCCGGATTAGATCCAAGAAAATCTGCTAAGGTATTCGAATTTGATGCCAACGTAAAATCAATCAAAGATTTGAAAACCGGAATGATTTTGCCTGGAATTGTCAATAACATTACCAACTTTGGCTGTTTTGTAGATATCGGTATCAAAGAAAGCGGACTGGTTCATATTTCGCAATTAAAAGCCGGTTTTGTTAGCGATGTAAATGAGGTTGTAAAACTGCATCAGCATGTTGATGTAAAGGTGACTGAGGTTGATGAAGATAGAAAAAGGATTCAGCTGACTATGGTTTTGTAAAAATTTCAATAGTTGAAATTCTAAATCAAAAAAAATGGAATTACGAGATAAAAACTCCCAAATTGCAACTGTAGTTTGGGAGTTTTCGATTTATTAATTTCTGTAATAATTCTTCCATATATTTGTAAGAAATCATTAAACCCCAAATTATGAAAAAAACAATTTTAATTACAGTTGTATTTCTATTTTCAATGCTGTGCCATGCAAAATTTAATAAAGCAGTTTTATACATGGTAGACGGAACCAAAAAAAGCGGTTTAGCAGAAATGGTAGAAAATGGAGATTCTAAAGTAGTTTTTAAAACAGATGAAAAAGCGAAGAAAGAAAAGATTGCCAGTGATCTTATCAAAAAGATAGAATTCACAGATGATGACAAAAATGAGTTCGTGGCCGAAAGATTGTATTTAACTTCTGCCAATGCTTTTTCCGGAAAGTTCTCGAAATCAAAGGAGAAAAAATGGTTTTACATTCTGTATGACAGAGATATAAAAATTGGATGTGTAGATTTTGCAGGAACGATGCAATACAATCCTTCAAAAGATAAAATTTCAGGACAGTTTGGCGATACAACCTATTATTTTGGAAAGAAAAAAGGAGATGAATTGTATTTTGGTTTTTTAAAATCGAGTGCCGGTATTGCGGTTCATACCCAGACAGGATCGAATATCAAAAAAATGTCTAAGGAAGCTTTTGCCGGATGTCCGAAACTTATCGCTGCTATTGAAAAAGAAGATTTTAAAACCAAAACAGCATTAGAGCAGCTGATTGGTATTTTTGAAAGAAACAAGTGCAAGTAATAATATTTATAATCTAAAACTCCCAAATTACAATTCGTAGTTTGGGAGTTTTTAGTTTATTTTAAAATCACTTTTTTGGTGACACTTTTAGTACCGTTTGTAATTTTTATAAGATATAAACCGGAAGATTGATTGGCAAGATTAATTTCAGTATTTTCAGAAGTTGTTTTTTGTTCTGAAACAAGATTTCCCTGAGGAGAAAAAACGGTAACGGTTGAATTTTCAGGAGCATAAACTGTAAATTTATCAGCACTCGGATTTGGATAAAGAGAAATGGTCGATTTTTCAATATCAAACTCATCATTCGATAAAGTTGCAGTTGGCGGAAGGTAGAAATTACCTGTCAGCAAAAACGAATACAGTGTTTTTAATGTGTGATTAAAGTAATTGCCTGGTTCATTTGTACTTTTTAAATCAGCATAGGAAGCATCTAAATGAATCTGATTTTCTCCAGCCATCGCTGCGCAGGCAAAAGCACCTACAAAAGGGGCGTTATGCCATTGTCCAATCAGCGTCCCATTTTGATTGTAACCATCTTTGATATTTGTCGTTCCACCAAGAGTTATTCTAACAAAATCTGATGCTTTTTTGGAATACGTTTTAGCATCCGGAGTTCCGTACCATAGATAGTCAACTGCAATTCTCCAAGGTGTTCTGCATGCATCATAGGTATAGGTTTTACCAGCATTTACATATCCTCTTGGCTGCGCTTCTGGTGAATAATTTCCTGAAGCTTCACACCAATCAGAAACTAGCCCGCCAACAGCGTTATTTACAGTTAAATTATTATTGATGATAACATAAGACTTGGAAGCAACCGCATTCCAAAAAGCAGCATCATTAGTAAAAGCTCCGAAAGCCCTGTAATAAGCAGGAGAGAAGTATGAAGGATTTATTATCTGGCTTTGGCCAAAATCATCGCCCGGTTTTAACACAAAAGTACTAGCTTCTATCTCATGGTTCTTAATGGCAGTAATTAAAGTTTTAGCATCATTTTTATAATTGATTGTTCCGGTGCTTCCCCATTGATAATCGGCAACGATTAAAGCAAATGCAGCGTCAAGTTCAGCATCAGTAGCACCATTATTACCTACAACCTCGGAACAGCCTTTAATTTTCCAGTTCATAACGCCGTTGGCATTTACATTGTCTTTGTAATAGAGCCATAGTCCATCAAAAAGAGCTTTATCGCCTTTGTAAACGCTAAGCAGCATTCCGTAGGCAATACCTTCAGAAACGGTTTCTGTAGAATTAAATTTTACTCTCCATCTTCCGTTTGTGCAGGCTTCTGTAAAATTGGATTTCCAGGTATCGTAATTTTCGGATGCATCCAGACTATTTTTTGTGGATGCCATTAAACCATTATTAAAAACAATATTGGCAGGAAAAGGTTTTGTTTGTGAATAATTTTCAAGACTTAGAAAAATACTCACCAATAGAAATAGGTTTTTCATATTTATATAAATTTAGGGACCATAAAAGTAAGATTTTTTATATAAATAAAAAACAATAGAATCACAATTTTGGATTGGAAAGGAATTGAAGAGGAATTTTTACCAATGCTGAGGTTTGCAAAGTGAACAAAAAATCCCAACTAAAATCGTTTAGATTTCAGTTGGGACCCTAAAAGACCACTTTGCAGTAATCTTATTTAACTTCTTCTTCTTGTTTTTTAACGGCAGACTGATCGTCTTTGGCAGCGTTTTTAAATTCTTTAATACCGCTTCCTAAACCTTTCATTAATTCTGGAATTTTTTTACCTCCAAAAAGTAACAACACAATACCTACTATAACAAGGATTTCTGTAAGACCTAATCTTCCCATGATTGTATATTTAATGCCGAAGCAAATTGTTCTAATATTTGAGCAAAGGTATAGAAATATACGGAGAAGAATAATTTTTGTGCTAAAATATTTGTTTTGAGCAGCGTTAAATATTTTATAAAATAATAAATTAAATAGTTTTGCACAAATTTATTCAGCAATAATTACATCCATTAATTGTTATATTTGTGAATATAAATTACCGTAATGCCAAGGAAAAAACATAATTTCAGGAAAAAATTATTCACCAAAAACCGATTGGTTATTTTGAATGAAGATACATTTGAGGAAATTTTTTCGTTTAAACTTAATTTAATGAATGTTTTTGTGGTTCTTTCTTTGGGCGGAATATTCTTAATCCTTATTACTACTTTTATAATTGCTTTTACTCCTTTGCGTGAATTTATTCCGGGATATTCTTCCTCAGAGTTAAAAAAGAATGCTTTGGAACTAGCCATAAAATCAGATTCATTAACTACTTTGATTAAGAAAAATGAAGTTTATATCAAATCCATTCAAAAAGTACTGAATGGAGAATTAGAATATTCAAAATTCAATAAAGATTCAATTTTGGCCGAGTCTGAAGAAATTCCGGAAACCAATATGAATGCCTCTGAAGAAGAAATGAAACTTAGGGAAGAGGTTGACAAAATAGAAAAACAGTCAAGTGGAAGCAAAGCAAACAAAAAGAAATAATACCACATAAAATGTCAATTAAGTCAATAGCAGCAAAAATATTTGCCCGAAAAATATATAACCAAACACTTTTCTGGTCTGGTAAACCGGTTGAAACTCAGCTGAAAGTTTTTAAAAGTCTGATCGAAAGTGCCAAAGCAACTGAATTTGGAAAAGACCATCATTTTGATACAATCACCACAATTGCAGATTTTCAAAAAAATGTTCCAATCCGGGACTATGAAGATTTGAAAACTTATATCGAAAAAGTAAAAACAGGTCAGGAAAATATTCTCTGGAAAGGAAAACCCATTTATTTTGCCAAAACTTCAGGAACAACATCCGGAGCCAAATATATTCCGCTTACCAAAGAATCAATGCCTTCTCATATTAATGCGGCGCGTAACGCTATTTTGCATTATATCAACGAAACCGGAAATGCTCATTTTGTTGATGGAAAAATGATTTTTTTGCAGGGAAGTCCGATTTTGACTGAAAAACACGGAATTAATTTTGGCCGACTTTCCGGAATAGTGGCGCACTTTGTTCCTAAATATCTGCAAAGAAACCGAATGCCATCCTGGGAAACGAATTGTATCGAAGACTGGGAAACGAAAGTAAATGCGATTGTTGAAGAAACCATTAAAGAGGATATGTCTGTAATTTCGGGAATTCCATCATGGGTCCAGATGTACTTTGAAAAATTACAGGAAAAAAGCGGTGGAAAAAAGATCAGCGAAATATTCAAAAACTTCAATTTGTTTATTTACGGCGGAGTCAATTATGAGCCTTATCGTGCGAAGTTTGAAAAAATGATTGGCAAAAAAGTAGACAGCATTGAACTGTTTCCAGCCTCGGAAGGATTTTTCGCCTATCAGGATTCACAAAAAGAAAAAGGAATGTTGTTGTTATTGAATTCCGGGATTTTCTACGAGTTCATAAAAGCGGATGAATTTTTTACCGAAAACCCAAAACGATATACAATTGGAGAGGTTCAGGTAGGGATAAATTATGCTTTAATTGTTTCTACAAATGCAGGGCTTTGGGGATATAATATTGGTGATACGGTTCAGTTCACTTCTTTAGCTCCATATCGTGTTATAGTTTCGGGTCGTATCAAACATTATATCTCGGCTTTTGGAGAGCACGTAATTGCCAATGAAGTCGAAAATGCCATGAAAGAAGCAACCGCCGAAACGAATATCGTAATAAATGAATTTACCGTCGCACCGCAAATCACTCCGGCCAGCGGATTACCGTATCACGAATGGCTGATTGAATTTGAAAAAGAGCCTGAAAACATGCAGGCTTTCGCCGAAGCTATAGACGATTCGATGCGAAAACAAAACATTTACTATGATGATTTAATTACCGGAAATGTTTTGCAGAAGGTAGTTATTACCAAAGTTTCAAAAAACGGATTTCAGGAATATATGAAATCTCAGGGAAAATTAGGGGGACAGAATAAAATTCCGAGATTATCGAATGACAGAAAGATTGCGGATAATTTGAAATAGAAATTTCAAAAGATAAATAAAGTAGTTTAATTGTCAATTTCTATATTTTGATAACATACCAATTATTGGTATATTTGATTAAATTTTTTCAATTATGGCTAAGAACACATCAATACTGTTAGGAGATTATTTTGATAATTTTATTAATTCACAAGTAAAAACGGGTCGTTTTTCATCTGCAAGTGAAGTTGTCCGTGCTGCTTTAAGAATGTTTGAGCAGGAAGAGACAAAGAAGGAAGAGATAATTAAAGAATTAAAAAAAGGAGAAAAGTCTGGATTTGTGAAGGATTTTAATCGTGATTCTTTTATGGACAGCCTTCACGAAAAATATGCTAAGAAATGAATTATAAGATAAGTAAGGAAGCATCTTATGATTTAGAAAAAATTTGGCTATACACTTTTGAGAATTGGTCTATAGAACAAGCAGACAGATATCTCAGTTTAGTATTTGATGAGATTGAATATTTGTGTTTAAAACCGAATTCAGGAAAAGATTTTAGTTATGTAAGAAAAGAATATTTAAGAAGTAAAGTAAAATCACATTTAATTTTTTACAGAATAAATGTTCAAAAAAATGAATTAGAAATTATCAGAATCCTGCACCAAATGATGGATATTGAAAACCATCTTAAGTGAGTAAAGGTAATAACATTTTAGTAAAATTAAGGGTTTATAAAATTGCCTGTATAGTACTATTTTCGTTTAAACAAATTACTCGTTTTCTCTCTCGGAGAAATTTAAAATAAAAAAAATGAAAGAAACCAAACATATATCAAGATCAAGAGCTCAGGAATCCTCTGCCGCAATTGAAAAAATGTACATAACGATGCGTCATTTATTCAACCGCGGTTTTTACAAACCAATGGGGGTTTCGGGCGATAGTTTAAGAGAATCATTATTGGCATTGCGTCCTGAAATCTACGGAAATATAGCAGAAGAAAAAGTAGAACTAAATGGACTTTTGTACGTTATTGAACGTCTTCCAATAGGGATAGAACAGTGCCGTTTCATCAATTTAACTTCAGATGAAGGTTATTCCAAATCGCATTTTCAGCCGATTGTTCCTCCAAAAAGAAGAAGAAACTGCTACAGAATTGATGAGGAACAAATGAATGTTGAAATCACGCGTGGCCGTTCAGACATTTACGATATACTGACACATTTGACTTTTATTTTTATAGAATCACATAAAATCAAAAACAGGGTTCTAATTGACGACGGAGGTGAAGTTTCACGTGACTGGCTCAAACTGGAACAGGCTATATTGCAAACCAAAAAACTGTCTCAGATAGAAAAAGAAAAAGCTATATCGCATGCAGCTAATATTTTAGCCAGAACATTCGAAGAAGTTTTGGATATTTATGATGCTTTTGGTTCTGAAAATGCGCCGGATCGTTTTCTGCATGTAATCTATTGGCTTGGGAAATTAGCCATTGAGGAAATGATGGATAACAATAAAAGAACAATCACTTTTAGTCCGGTTTTAAGAGAACGATTGGGACACCATATTCATGGAGAAATATGGGCTACCAACATTAAGGAAGTTTTAAAGGCGAATAATCTTTTAAAAAGACCAATTCATATCATTAGTGCAAACATGCATAGTGTGATGAACTCAATTTTTGCTACGCCGCTGCTGAAAACGAAATTTAAAGACAAATCGGATTTCTTTATTTATGAAGAATTAAGTAAATCTGCAGCCAAAGATACCAGAAGTTTAGTGGAAGAATTAGCCTTGAAAAACGGAATGATTTCTTTACCTGATGCATCCGGAACCAATATTGATGTCCAGATTTTTGATACAGCCAAAATTGACTGGAGCAAAACAGCCTTTGCTTATGCAAATGTAGGGGAAGAAAAACCGGTTATAATTGTAATGGATTATGCTTTTGGCGAGCAGGCATATGAAACGATTGATGAGCTTTTGAAACCGTATAAAAAAGAAACTTTACTCAATGTGAAATCGGTTTCAATAATGGGTAAGGCCGGAATTCTGGAAGGAGGGAAAGGAGATATTATGATTCCGTCAGCGCATATTAATGAAGGAACTGCAGATAATTATTTCTTCGAAAATGAATTAACAGGTGCGATGTTCGAAGGAAATGATATTGCCGTTTTTGAAGGCGCGATGGTAACCGTTTTAGGGACCTCATTACAAAACAGGGATTTGTTGAAATTTTTTCACGAATCGACCTGGGGTGTAATTGGTCTGGAAATGGAAGGATCTTATTATCAAAAGGCAATTCAGTCGGCATCAAAAATTAGAAAAAGTGTGCCTCAGGATATAAAAGTAAGATATGCATATTATGCTTCAGACAACCCTTTAGAAACCGGTAGCACACTGGCTTCAGGTGGATTAGGAACGACAGGGGTAAAGCCAACGTATTTAATTACGATTAAAATTCTGGAACAAATTTTAAATCTGAATAATCAGCTCGGAGTAAATTTAATCAGCACAGAAAAAGATAAAAGTTAAATTTACTTTATAAAATTGAAAAAAGTAAATTTGCTGAAGGAAACAAATTAATATGAAAAGAATACTTATTACGGGTGCCGCAGGATTTTTAGGGTCTCATTTGTGCGATAGATTTATCAAAGAAGGCTATTATGTTATCGGAATGGATAATCTGATTACCGGAGATCTTAAAAATATTGAACATTTATTCAAATTGGAGCACTTTGAATTCTATCATCATGACATTACAAAATTTGTTCATATTCCCGGCGAATTAGATTATATATTGCACTTTGCCTCACCTGCAAGCCCAATAGATTATTTAAAGATTCCAATTCAGACTTTAAAAGTTGGTTCTTTGGGAACACACAATTTATTAGGTTTGGCCCGTGTAAAAAAAGCAAGGATTTTGATTGCTTCTACTTCTGAAGTATATGGAGATCCTTTAGTTCATCCGCAGACAGAAGAATATTACGGAAACGTAAATACAATTGGACCACGCGGAGTTTATGATGAGGCCAAACGTTTTCAGGAATCAATAACCATGGCGTACCATACTTTTCATGGTGTAGAAACCCGAATTGTACGTATTTTTAATACTTACGGACCAAGAATGCGTCTAAATGATGGGCGGGTGATTCCGGCTTTTATAGGACAGGCACTTCGTGGAGAAGATCTGACCATTTTTGGAGACGGAATGCAGACACGTTCTTTCTGTTATGTTGACGATCAGGTAGAAGGAATTTACAGATTGTTGCATTCGGATTATGTATATCCTGTGAATATTGGAAATCCTGATGAGATTACTATCAAAGATTTTGCAGAGGAAATAATTAAACTTACCGGAACCAGTCAAAAAGTAGTGTACCATCCGTTACCAATAAATGATCCTTTGCAGCGCCAGCCGGATACTTCAAAAGCAAAAGAATTGTTAGGATGGGAAGCTAAAGTAAGCCGTGCCGAAGGGATGAAAATTACCTACGATTATTTTAAATCGCTTTCAAAAGAGGAACTTTCAAAAGAAGAACATAAGGATTTTTCAAATTATATAAAATAAATGCGGACCAAAACAGGAAAATATTCAGGCTACATCCGTCCGTTCTCCTATTTGATTGATTTACTTATTATCAATTTTTTTGCGGTATATATTGCGCATTTTCCTGTAGATAAATTTTTATTTTTAGCTGTACTAAATATTGGCTGGATTGGTATTGCTTCCGATTTAGGTTTTTACGAAGTATATCGTTATACCAAAGTTATTGCAATTTTAAATTGCGCTTTAAAACAAGCCTGTTTATTTGGTTTTGTAGTTTTTGCACTAGCCTTCTTTTATGCGAAACAAACCAGTTTTAGAACATTGCTGTTTTACTTATGGTTTGTATTCATTCTTATTTTATTCATTAAGTTTTCAATCTACTATTTCCTGCAGACCTACAGGGTTGTCTTTGGCGGAAATCACAGAAGAGTTGTGCTGCTGGGAAATAACGAAAGTATTTCCCCTTTAAGGCATTTCTTTACTGAGAATCCGGATTATGGATATGAACTGATTCATGTTTTTGAATTTGAAAAAGTAAAAACGGAGCATATTGAACAAATGTTTGAATTTGTACTGAATAAAAACATGGATGAAATGTATTGTTCTATTATCGGTTTATCCCAGGATCAGATGAATGAAATTATTGATTTTGCCGACAGTAACCTGAAAACATTGAAATTTATTCCAGATGACAATCAGATATTTTTTAGAAATTTCATCTTAGAATATTATGACTATATTCCTGTAATTGCCCTTCGGAGTATACGTCTCGATGAACATTTGTATAAGATAATGAAACGAAGTTTTGATGTTGTTTTTTCAATAATTATCATCATTGGAGTTCTTTCCTGGGTATTGCCAATTTTAGGAGTTTTAATAAAACTGGAGTCAAAAGGTCCCGTTTTGCTCAGACAAAAACGGAATGGGCTTAATAATAAGGAATTCTATTGTTATAAGTTCCGTTCAATGGAATTGAGTAATAACGACTATTCAAATCAGGTTTCTAAAAACGATCCGAGAGTCACTAAAATAGGGAGGTTTATTCGAAAAACCAGTATTGATGAACTGCCTCAGTTTTTTAATGTTTTGATCGGGGAAATGTCTGTAGTCGGGCCAAGGCCACATATTGTAAGTTATAATCAGGAATATATACTTAAGGTAGATAAATTTATGGTACGCCATTTTATAAAACCCGGAATTACAGGTTTGGCTCAGGTAAAAGGTTTTCGCGGAGAAATCGAAACCGATTATGATATTATAAACCGGGTCAAATATGATATTTTTTACATCGAAAACTGGTCAATTTTATTAGATCTTAAAATTATTGTAACTACAATTTATCATATTATTAAAGGTGATGAAAAAGCATATTAATGAGTGAGTTAGTTTCTATCATAACGCCTACATATAATGCCGAGAAATATATTCGGCAAACGCTGCAATCGGTACTGGATCAAAGTTATCAAAACTGGGAAATGATTTTAGCTGATGATGCTTCAAATGATGAAACAGTTACGATAATTGAAGAATTTACCCAAAAAGATAACAGAATCAAACTCTTTAAGTTACCTGAAAATCAAGGAAATGGTTTTGCGAGAAATGCCGCTTTAGAAAAAGCCACAGGAAAATATATTGCCTATTTGGATGCCGATGATTTGTGGTTTCCCGAGAAATTAGAAAAGCAAATTCAGTTTTTAAAAACGAATAATTTACATTTTACTTTTAGTTTTTACCATTCTATTGATGAAGAAGGAAATAATTTAAACAGAAAAGTAGAATCACCAAATCCATTAACTTACAAACAATTGTTTTTCTGTAATTATGTAGGTAATCTGACAGCTATTTATGATGCGGATTATTTCGGAAAAATTATTCTGGAAACATCACAAAAGCGCCAGGATTGGAGAATATGGCTTACGATTTTAAAACAAATAAAAATAGCAAAACCTGTCCCGGAATCTCTGGCTTTTTACAGAATCAGAAAAAATTCAGTATCATCTTCAAAATTCAAACTGATAAAACACAATTTTGGAGTTTACAGAGAATTCCACGGATATAATTTTGTGTTTTCTGTTTTGTTGATGATGAGGTTTTTATATACACAGTTGATTATAAAACCGCGATATATAAAGAAAATTTAAATTAGTCATGGTCGCAAATTGCGACTTCATTTTTTAAGACCAAAATTTGTAATCCAAAAATAGTTACTTTTTATAACCAATTTTTACTCTTTCTGTTTCGTTTTCTTTCTTCTCGGTTAACTCATCCAGGTAAGAAAAACACCAGTTCTATATTTTTATCGTGATTTTCTAGCTTTTTTTGAATCTGCAAAATATCAACTTTTATTTCAGTTGTATCCAAAAGCATTTGTCTCACTTTCGTGAAAATCCTCATGATTTGAATATTAGTTTGTATTGCTTTGTCACTTTTTAAAACACTAGAAAGCATTAAAATTCCATGTTCCGTAAAGGCATAAGGGAGGTATTTTAAATTTGAGCCTCTTCCATTCTTCAAGGTCGCAATTTGCGACCTTGAAGAATTATATTCATTTTCAGTTAGTTGAAACATGAAATCTTTAGGAAATCTGGATAAATTTCTTTTAACTTGTTCATTTAGTCTTTTAGTTTCAACATCATAAAGCGAAGCTAAATCACTATCCAGCATTACCTTTTGTCCGCGAATAAAATATATTTTATTAGAAATTGTTTCTTCTGAAAGTAAAGAATGATTGTCCATAAGTTTTTAAATGAAAAAAACAAATGTAAGATTTTATCTATATTATAGAAATGATTTAAACTGTTTTAATTTCCCCCGATTGGTTCTTTCTAAAACTGTTTTTCGGGTGAAAGTGAAGTTTAGATGTGGTTCCAGATACAGATCAATTGCTTGTTTTATTTTTTCTATTTGTTCTGAAACTAATTCTTTTTCAGCAACATAATCAATTTCAAAAGTGTCTAATTTGGTTTGTTTGATAATAAATTCTTTGACGTTTCCATCGTCTTCAATAATGCTTTTAGTTACATAATAAAATGTCAGGCCAGGAGATTTTTTACCGCTTGGTAAAATCGCAACGTCATTCGTTCTTCCAATCAGTTTTTTTAGGATTGGTTTTTGCGGCGTGCTTTTTTCGTCCAAAATTCCAATGTCGCCAATTTCATATCGAATGAAAGGATTTGCTTTGTTGAATAAAGAGGTAATTACAATTTTACCTTCTGTTCCATGTGGAACAGGATGATTGTTTTCATCTAAAATTTCAACAAAAAGAGTTTCAGCATTTACCTGCCATTCTCCCCGCGGATTTTCGAAAGCAATCAAATCCAATTCGGAAGCGCCATATTCACTAATAATCGGAATGCCGAATTGTTTTTCCAGCAATTTTTTATCTGATTCAAAAAGCATTTCAGAAGTAACAAAACATGCTTTTAAGCTTGGACAGATTTCATTTAGAACAATGTTTTTTTGCTCTAAAAATTTGGCAAACAAAACAATAGAACTCGTATATCCGTTGAGGTAATCGAATTTTTTGGTTTTGAATTTATGCAGAAATTTTTCGAGAACTTCATCAGATAAATCAAAAACAGGAAAACGAAAACGATGCGTTAAAAAATCCTTGAAACGTTCTTTTTGATATCCAATAAAATCCATTGGAATTCCATAAAAACGGGCCTGATACGAATGATTAAAATCGATACTGAACCATCCAAAACGCATCATATTTGATGCCCAGGTTAGAGCGTGAGAATATTTATCTTTAGCAAAAACAAAAGGTGTTCCGCTTGATCCGGACGTTTTGTTGAGGTAGATGTTTTTTTTTGAATAACCGTTTGAAAGTCTTTCTGCAAGGGGTTTCTGCAGGTTTTGCTTGTTCAGGATGGGAAGATTTTCCCAGTTTTCAGAAGTTGTATTTCCTGCTAATACTGCATAAAATGAATTGTTTTTGAGGTGAAAATCAACGATTTCTCTTTTTTTATTTTCAAGAAACGAAACATATTCTTCTTCTGAAAAATGAACAATTTTATCCAATTCGGTTTTGGCTTTCTTTATCGGAAAACCATTTAATTGAAGGGAAATATCAAAAAGGCGAATCATTTCAGGATTATTTTTATCAAAAATAATATTTACCAGCTACTAAAAGCCAAGAATCAATAACTTTTTGGGATTTAATTATTTTTTACGTGCAAAAGCAATTATTTTTGCACCAAAACTAAATACAACAACACATGACAATTTTATTATTGGGATCAGGCGGAAGAGAGCATGCATTTGCATGGAAAATGACTCAGAGTCCGCTTTGCGAAAAACTTTTTGTAGTACCTGGAAATGCAGGAACTGCTGCAATTGCTGAAAACGTTGCCATATCTGCAACAGATTTTGAAGCGGTAAAAGCTTTAGTTCTTAAGGAAAATATAAGTTTAGTAGTCGTAGGACCTGAAGATCCGTTGGTAAAAGGTATTTACGATTATTTTAAAAATGACGAAAGTTTAAAACATATTCCGGTTATTGGACCATCTAAATTAGGTGCTCAATTAGAAGGAAGTAAAGAATTCGCAAAAGAATTCCTGATGAAACATAACATTCCAACTGCTGCTTATGACAGTTTTACTGCCGAAACAGTTGAACAAGGATGTGAATTTTTGGAAACATTACAACCACCTTACGTTTTAAAAGCAGACGGTTTAGCAGCCGGAAAAGGTGTTTTGATTATTCAGGATCTTGAAGAAGCAAAGACAGAATTGCGTAATATGCTGGTTCACGCCAAATTCGGAACAGCAAGTTCAAAAGTGGTTATCGAAGAATTCCTGGACGGAATCGAATTAAGCTGTTTCGTTTTAACTGACGGAAAAAGCTATAAAATTCTTCCAACAGCAAAAGATTACAAAAGAATCGGAGAAGGAGATACAGGTTTAAACACAGGCGGAATGGGAGCAGTTTCCCCAGTTCCTTATGTTGATGCGGTTTTAATGGAAAAAATTGAAACCCGTATTGTAAAACCAACAATCGAAGGTTTTCAAAAAGACGGAATCGAATATAAAGGTTTTGTGTTCATTGGTTTGATCAACGTTAAAAACGAACCAATCGTTATTGAGTACAACGTAAGAATGGGTGATCCTGAAACTGAAGTTGTGGTTCCAAGATTAAAATCAGATTTAGTTGAATTGTTCTTGTCTGTTGCGGACCAAAAATTGGGAGACTTTAATTTAGAAGTTGATCCGAGAAGTGCTACAACTGTAATGGTGGTATCCGGCGGATATCCTGAAGAATTCGAAAAAGGAAAAGTAATTACAGGATTAGAAAATATACAGGATTCGATAGTTTTTCACGCAGGAACAAAATTAGATGGCGAAAATGTCGTTACTAATGGAGGACGTGTAATTGCTGTAACATCATACGGAGATAATTTCCAGGAGGCCATAAAAAAATCTTACCAAAACATAGATAAACTAAGCTTTGATAAGATGTATTTTAGAAAAGATATCGGTTTTGATTTAATCTAAAAATAATTCCAGCCCTTTTTAATTAAAGGGTTTGGTTTTTATTTTAAAAATGAATGAGCCGTTGTATCCTGGTTTTCTGTTCCGGCGTCATCAAAAATGCGTAATTGTTTAATCCAATATACGATTGCAGCAGAGCAGATGATCATGAAAATCCAGTTGATAGTGTTTGCACCAAACCATGTAATCAATTCCAAACGACGTAAAAAGTCAAGAGGAGCAAACAAAATGTTAACGAATAAGTATTGTATTCCTTCAAAAAAAGCTGTCATAATTCTTTAAAATTATATGTTATTTATTGTTGTGTAATGCTTTGAAGATAAAATTCGATTATTCGAATCTTTTTTCAACTTGTTTGGTTTTTTCATTTTAAACAAGTAGTATCTTTACAATCACAAAAGTATAAAATATCCTTATGATAACAAGTGTTTTTAAAAAATCTACACCATTAAATTATTCTTTGGTCGTAATTTTAATACTGGTTTTCTTTTTTCTGTTTCAAATTCAGGAACCGTCATGGATGAGTTCTTATTTTTTGGTGTTTCAAAATATAAGTTTATTGTGTTTTATTTTAGCCTCTTTTTTTCTGATAAATTTCATCGTTAAAAAGAACGGACTCAGTAAAGACAACGGATATGCGATATTATTCTATTTACTTTTGCTATTATTTTTCCCAACGATATTCAATAACGCAAATGTCATTTATGCTAATTTTTTTCTGTTATTAGCGCTTCGGAGATTAATTTCTTTACAATCTTTAAAAGCTTCAAAAGAAAAAATATTTGATGCTTCTTTTTGGATTTTAGTGGCTTCGTTATTTCAATTTTGGTGTATTCTTTTCCTGATTTTGGTTTTTATATCCATAATCTTTCACGTTTCGAGGGATTATAGAAATTGGGTTTTACCTTTTATTGCCCTTTTGGCAGTTGCATTATTATTTTTAACGACATCCTTAATGTTCAATTTCGACGCAATTAAATTTATTCAGGATCGGGCAGTTATCGATTTAAGGATTGAGTATTTTAAAAATAATTACGAAAATGGAGCATTTTCAATCTATGTTGCAGTAGTTTTATTTTTTGTAGTTTCAATGGTAACGACCTTATCAAACAGACCGCAAATTGTACATACTTCATATAAAAAAGTTGTTGCATGTTTTTTTATAGCAGTATTTGTTTTTCTTCTTTCGGCAAACAAAAGCAATGATTTATTGTTGTTCAGCATTACTCCTTTGACTATCATGGCATCGAGCACTATTGAATATATGCAGCAAAAGCTAAATAAAGAAATTATATTTTATGTACTTATTTGCTGTAGTTTATTTACTTTTTTCTCTCAGCTATAATTTGTTTCCGTAAGCAAGATCACCGGCATCGCCAAGTCCGGGAACTATATAGTTTTTTGCGTTTAATTTTTCGTCTAAGGCAGCAATCCATAAATGACAGTTTTCAGGAAGATTTTTTTCAATATAGGCAACACCTTCAGGCGCAGCAATAACAACTGCAATATGAATTTCCTTTGGAACAGCATTCTGAACTAATTTTTCATGAACTGCAACAATAGACTGACCGGTTGCCAGCATCGGATCAAGAAGTAAAACCGTTTTATTGTTTAGGTTAGAAAGTGCCTGATACTCCACTAAAATTTCGAAAGCATCATCATTATTGGGATGATGCCTGCAGGCTGAAACAAAGCTATTTTCGGCAGCATCAAAATAATTTAAAAAACCATTATGAAGCGGTAATCCGGCCCTTAAAATAGAGCATAGAACCAAATCACTTTCAATTTCGGTTGTTTTTTTTATACCGAGCGGTGTTTGGATTTCTACGTTTTTATACGAAAGATTTTTGCTCAGTTCATACGCCATAATTTCACCAATTCGTTCAATATTTCTTCGAAACCGCATACTATCGTTCTGAATATTTACGTTTCTGATTTGTCCTAAGAAATGATTTAAGACGCTATTATTTTCAGAGATATAATGGATTTTCATAATAAATTTTTAGAATTATCAATTGCTTATGACTGGAAATGAAAAATTAAAGTTTTTTTACCTAACTATAAAAGTATAAAAAGTATCTTTGTAACTCTAAAAAATAAATACATGTTTTCAAAATTAGCATATTCAGTTTTCGAACAAAGCATCAAAGATTATCATGAATTTGATAGTGTTGATCAACCTATAAACAATCCGTTTCCTAAAGATAAATTCGAACATTTATTATATTTAAAAAACTGGATTGATACGGTTCAATGGCATTATGAAGATATAATTCGTGATCCGCAAATTGATCCTGTAGCAGCTTTGACTTTAAAAAGAAAGATTGATGCTTCAAATCAGGAAAGAACTGATATGGTTGAATATATTGACAGTTACTTTTTACAGAAATACAGTCATATAAAAGCAAAAGACGGAGCAAAAATAAATTCTGAAAGTCCGGCCTGGGCATTTGACAGATTGTCGATTCTGGCATTAAAAATTTATCACATGCACGAAGAAGCTACACGTGCTGAAGCTACACAGGAACACAGAGATAAATGTCAGGAAAAATTAAACATTCTTTTAGAGCAGAGAACAGATTTATCTACAGCAATTGAAGAATTATTGGCTGATATCGAAAACGGGGATAAATTCATGAAAGTGTACAAACAAATGAAAATGTACAATGACGATGAACTGAACCCGGTTTTATATCAAAATAAAAAATAATTTGGCTGACTTGTCCACCAAAATTAAACACATAGCCGTCATGAGACTATCCGCAATGGGAGATGTCGCCATGACGGTTCCTGTTTTACGCGCTTTTGTAAAACAATATCCCACAGTAAAACTAACTGTAATTTCGCGTCCATTTTTTAAACCTTTTTTTGACGGTATTCCGAACCTTGAATTTTTTGCTTTTGATGAAAAAGAAAAACACAAAGGATTTCCGGGACTTTTGCGATTATTCAGAGATTTAAAAAAACTTAAAATTGATGCATTTGCAGATCTTCATAATGTGCTCAGGTCTGAGGTTGTGAGTTTACTTTTCGCTTTAAGCGGAAAAAAAAAAGCAACCGTAGATAAAGGGAGAGAAGGAAAAAAAGAATTAACCCGTGCCGAAAACAAAATCTTCAAACAATTGCCAACGATGTTTGAAAGGCATGCAAAAGTGTTTGAAGAACTGGGTTTTCCCTTAGATTTATCAAACCCTGAATTTCCTGAAAAAGCCATTTTAAGCACTGTAATTACAGATTTAATAGGAGAGAATTATCAAAAATTAATCGGGATTGCACCTTTTGCACAGTATGATTCTAAGGTTTATCCTTTGGATTTAATGAAGGAAGTGATAGCTGCATTGGCACAAAATTCAAACCATAAAATTTTGCTTTTTGGCGGAGGAAAAAAAGAAATCGAAATTTTAGATTCACTTTCAGAACCATTTGAAAACGTAATAAACGTAGCCGGAAAAATTAAATTTCAACACGAATTAAAACTGATAAGCAATCTGGATGTTATGCTTTCGATGGATTCCGGAAATGCACATGTTGCTGCAATGCTGGGCGTAAAAGTGATAACACTTTGGGGGGCAACTCACCCATACGCAGGATTTTTGCCATTCAACCAAAGTTTGGAAAACGTTTTAACTTCAGATCGAAACCAATATCCAAAACTGCCAACTTCTGTTTACGGAAACAAAGTGATAGAAGGTTATGAAGATGTGATGAGAACTATCACTGTAGAATCTATTTTAAAAATGTTAAAAAATTAAATCCAAAGAACACAATTAACTTAAAAAATTGGGATTGTTGTAAATTATCATTTTTGGAAGAATAATTTTATCAATTATTTAACAAATAGCTTTAACGACATGATGTTAAAATATATTTACTTTGACCGCTGTGAGGTAGGTCTTACAAAAGCTGAAAATATATTTAATATTACAATCGAAACTATTTATGCCAAAAATTCTAGTAGCAATTGCAATTTTGTTCTTATTCTCTTTTTCATCCTTTTCTCAAACAACAAATCTTTCAGGTATTTTAACCGATGAAAGCGAAAAAACACCCATTTATAATTCAGTTGTTGCTTTATTAACTCCTAAAGACTCTATTTTATACAAGTTTACCCGATCTGATAAAGAGGGAAAATTTAGTATAAAAAATATTAAAGCAGGAACTACATCCTGATGACAACTCATAATCAATATGCCGACTATCTGGACTCAATAACTCTAGAAGATGGTGAAAAAAATCTTGGAACAATTTCCTTAATAAGCAAGTTGAAAGTGCTAAAGGAGATAATAATAAAAACAGGTTCCATCAGAGTTAAAGGAGATACGACAAGTTACAGGGCCAGTGATTTTAAAGTAGATGCCAATGCAAACGTTGAAGAGTTGTTAAAAAAACTGCCAGGTATTCAAGTAGACAAGAACGGTACCATAAAAGCAATGGGTGAAACTGTAGAAAAGGTATTAGTAGACGGCGAAGAATTTTTTGGTGATGATCCGGGTATGGCGGTTAAAAACCTAAGGGCAGATGCTGTAAAAGAAGTACAGGTTTTTAATAAAAAAAGTGATCAGGCTGAGTTTACAGGAATAGAGGATGGGGAAACAAAAAAGACAATTAACCTGAAATTAAAGGAAGACAAAAAGAAAGGTTATTTTGGTAAAATTGATGCTGCAAATCAGCCTTTTTCTGATGAAGATTCCCGGTACAATATTAATTCCATGGTTAGCAGTTTTAAGGGTAAAAGAAAATTATCCGCTTTTTTATTAAACGGAAATACGGGGCAGGACGGACTTAGCTGGCAGGATAATGATAAGTTTGGAGGACGTGACGATATAAGTATGAATATGGATGACGATGGAAATGTAAGTTATGAATGGACAGGCGGAAATAATGATGAAGAACCTTATGTGGACACTCAAAACGGGTTTATCAAGAATACGAATGCTGGATTACAGTACAGTAATAAGTGGAATGATAAGCAAACATTAAATCTATCGCCAAAATATAATAAGCAAATTTACACCAATAATAACATCAGGAATACTCAAACACAAGTAGGTGAATCTCAGTTAAACGAAAACACATCGACAGTTAGTAATGTAAACAGAGGCAACTTTAAGTTAAATGCTACTTACGATGTAAAATTAGATTCTTTAAATTCTATAAAATTTACTGCTAAAACTAATTTTTATGATACAAAAAGTGATGAATTCAGCAATGGAACTACTACAGGAAATGGAGTATTAAAAAACAAGCAGCGAAAAACATTTATAACAGATTCAGATAAACAGTCTTTGAACGCCAATGTATTATTTAAACATAAATTTGCTAAAGCAAGTCGTACGATATCGATAAATGGCAGTTGGAATATGTTGGATACAAATTCAGATAATTTTTTAGAATCTTATAATGATAGCTATATTGACGGAGATTTTTCTTCCAGAGATAAGGTTAAACAAAACAAAAAAGGAGAAAAAACAAATCAAAACTTAGGACTGAACATTGTTTACACAGAACCTCTAAGTAAAAGTTTTGCATTACAATTTGGCTATCAGATTACGCATAATACAGGTAAAAGCAATTATTTAACCTATAATTATTCTGATGAAACAGGTGAATATGATTTGATTGATAATTCGTTATCAAATCAATTCAGGCAGACAATAACAACACACAGACCTAACATAAAATTGAGCTATAATGCTAAAAAAATAAATTATAGTTTTGGAAGCGGTTTTGGTTTCACGTCATTTGATTTGCAGGATCAAACGTTGAATAAGCAATACGAACGACATTACACTAATTTTTTTCCAACGGCAAATTTTTCTTATAAGTACAAAAGCAATAGCAATTTACGTTTTAATTACGAAGGCGCCACCAGACAGCCTACAATAGATCAGTTACAGCCTTTAAGAAACAATCAGGATTTCTTTAATCAAATTTTAGGTAATCCGGATTTAAAGCAATCCTTTACAAACAGGATATCCATATTTCACAACACCTACAGTATTTTGACAGAATCACAATTTTATCAAAATATTACTTTAAGTACAACTTCAAATTTAATTTCTTACAACAAAGATATTGATCCGGAAAGTGCTAAAACAACTACCACACCTATTAATACCAACGGAAATTTTTCAGGTAATTTTTACTTTGGATATGGATTCAAGGTAAAAAAATTAGATTTATATGTCAATTTAAATCCAAGTCTAAATTATAACAAATCCGTTCTTAGTATTAACAGCAAAATCAACGATACAAAAACTTTAAATTCGGGATTTAGAGTTTATTTAAGTAAATTCAAAGAAAAGAAATATGAGTTTAGTCTGAGTAATTATTTTTCAAATAATAGAAATTCCACTTCTCAAAATGATGAAATAAAATCATTTAACACCAACGATCTGAATTTGGATATTGGAGTTTATTTTGCAAAAAAATGGAAAATCTCTACAGATTACAGTTTGTATACCCGGCAAAAGACAGTTGATTTTCAAACCAATCTCACCAATCAATTGTGGAATGCGAGGCTTCAGCGTAACTTTAAAAATGATGAGTTCACAGCTTATATTATGGTGAGGGATATTTTAAATCAGAATATAGGAATTAACAGATACGTTTACCAAAATGTAATAGGTGAGGAACAAAATGACAGGCTAAAAAGATATGCGATGGTAGGTTTTACCTGGAATTTTAAAAACAGTGACGGAGCAGCAAAAAAATAATTATAAGACTGTTCAGAATTTATGAGCAGCGCAAAATATTAAAAAAATAAATCACAGGATTATGAAATCACTACTTTTTTTTATTGCAGCGTTAATCTTTACAATTACGTCAAAAGCACAACAATTTGTAGATAAAGCTGTAATCGAGTATGAGGTAAATACTAATCTCAAAAAAACAATGAGTAATGACCATTGGGACGAGATGATGAAAGAGAACCTGTCGGACTTAAAAATATCCTATTTCACTTTTATTTTTGCAGACAACAAAAGCATTTATAAATTTAACAGATGGAGTCCGAAAACAAGAATACCAAAACATCAAAAAGATGCTGATGAAGAAAATATCTGGTATCATGATTTTACATCAGGAAAAATGAACATACAAAAACAAATAGTAGGAACCAATTTTGTAATAACAGATAGTATACAAAAAATAGAATGGCAAATCACAAACGAACATAGAGAAATAGCGGGTTATAATTGCAGGAAAGCTATTGGTAAAAGAACTGATGGCGTCTATGTGTTTGCTTTTTACACAGATGATATAACCATTTCAGGCGGCCCATGTTCCATAAATGGTTTGCCAGGAATGATTTTGGGACTCACAATACCAAGATTGTATATCTCATTTATGGCCGTGAAGATAGATTTAGAAATCAGTAACGCATCTGATATAAAGCCGACTCCTGCTAAAAAAGTATATGGATTAATTGAACTAAAATCATTGATAGAAGAAAAAACAAAAGATTGGTTTAGCTATGGTGAGGATAAAGAAGAAAATAAAAAACAAAAGGATATGTTTTTTTGGAATGCTTTTTTATAATGAAACGACTCATATTGCTGCAATCCAGGCTGAAGGTGGTTACACTTTTAAGAGCCAATTCTATGTCAGATTCTTGCGATCTATTTTTCCAAAAGAAATGGTGTATAATATTCTAAAAATATTATAGCCTACAACTAAAGATTGTTTTTAATAATAGGTTTTTATCAAATTTTTAAATTCATCAACTTTATTTTTTCCTAAATCAAATCGATAAGAATAGCTGTAGACTTTTGGCACTGCATTTCCATTTAAATAGGCGGGTTTATAAACTTCAGATATGTTTTTTATTAATTCTTCAAGTTCATTGCAAATACTTGGATTAGGAGCGAATGCTTTTACATTTGTAATCTTTCCTTCAGCATCGATTTGAAATGAAAAACTAATTTTGATAATTCCTGTGAGATTTGTTTTATTTCCGATAGTTCTTTTAAAATTATTGACAACCATTGTTTTAATATTTTCATTCATACAATTATCCAACTCCTTTGAGCCGGATAAATGGCAATCTTTATCAAAAATTGGAGGCGTATGTACAAAAGGCTTCTCGTTAGACATAATAATATTCTTATTACATCTATTAATGATAATAGGATAACTGTAAGAATCTATAGTGTTTAGAGGTTTGATATTTAATTTTTTAAAGGGAAAATATCTAAAAATTGCAACAAGCTGATTATTAAGTTCTGTATTTGCATTCGTTTTAATATTAATTGGATTTCCTGTTTTGTCAATATCAAAATAGATACTAAGAACAGGTATATCTATAAGAGGAATATCATTTAACTCCTTTTCACTTATATATTTTTTAAAATGGAGTGCCAAATCACTATTAGGATTTAAAAAGGAATCATTTGAATATAGCTGTCCATTATATTCTTCTACTTCTTTGGTATATTCTTTATTTTTAGAGTCTATTTGAAGATCTATGTTTTTTACATAAATAAAACTTGTTGGTCTACCATTTCTGGTGGCCGGGCTTTTGGCTTTTGGAAATAAGGCAACGATGCGATTTAACTCCTTAGTCAGGCTATCTGTTGGTGCTTTGCAATTTATTTGTTCAATAACTCCTTTTTCATTTATTAAGAACTTAACATGTAAATTTAATTTACCTAATATTTTAGCTTTTGTAATTTGTCTAGGAGATATCGTATTTGCAATATATTCTGAAAGCTTACTATTAAAACAGTTACACAACTTAGATTTGGTTGCAGACGATTCGCACCCTTCAAATACTGGATTTCTGTCGTACACTACATTTGTACTGCAATTAATGACCATTTTATTATTTTCTTGAGAAAGAATCTGAAGTGTATAAATATTTAGTGGGCTCTTTTCAGCAATATTCAGATCCTCTATATCTAAATCTTTAAAAGCATCACGAATACTTTTGTTTAATTCTGAATAAGGAGAATTAACAATTATACTAACTACCTTATTTAATTTGTCAAGCCTAAAGGTTAAATAAATATATTTTTTGTTTTTTATGGTATCAGTAATTCGGTAAGAATCAATCAATCTGGAATCGATTCTTTTTGCAAAATATTTAGAGAGATTATTTGTTTTATTTGGTTTTGCATACAAAGTAAATTCTTCATATTTATCAATAAAGGTTTGATATTCTGATTGTGAAAAACCAGTAGTAGCATATAAAAAGAATAATAAAAACAAAAAGTGCTTCATAAATGAGAATATAATTAATGCTGTAAATGTATGAAATCACTTTGTAATTTTGTTTAGGATAAATTTAAAATTTGTTATTAAACGGTGGAAAAAAAAATCCAAACCCCAATTATTAAGTTGGAATTTGGAAATTGTATTTTTTTGAAAATTTCAACAATTACACATCATCAAAATCCACATAAATAGTTTCAGAAGTTGGATGTGCCTGACAGCTAAGCACCAAACCTTCAGCAATTTCTTTATCGGTTAAGATTGAGTTTTTTGTCATTTCGGCACTACCCTGGGTTATACGGCAAAGACAGCTGCTGCAGATTCCGCCCTGGCAGGAGTATGGAGCGTCAATTCCTTGTTTTAAAGCAGCGTCCAAAATGGTTTGTTTTTGTGACATTTCAAAAGTAACTTCGTCATCATCAACCAAAACAGTGATTTTGGTATGTCCTTCTAATGAAGTTTTGATTTCATTTTCCTGTGAAGAAGAGGTAAAAAGTTCGAACTTAATAGCAGAATCTTTTACGTTTTTCTCTTTTAAAATTCCGGAAACTGTATTGATCATTTCTTCCGGACCACACAAGTAAAACTTATCAAATTCTAATTCTTTGTGCTTGTTGTTCAGCACAAAATTTACCGCCGATTTATCGATTCTTCCAAACAAAGCATTTTCGGCTTTAGCCTGACTAAATACATAATGCACAAATAAGCGTCCTACATATTGCAATTGTAAATCGTGAAGTTCCTGATGAAAAATTGTTTCTTCCGGAGTTTTGTTTCCGTAAACCAATACAAATGAGCTTTTTGGTTCACTTTTTAAAACTGATTTTATGATAGAAAGTACAGGAGTAATTCCGCTTCCGGCAACAAAAGCGGCGTAGTTTTTTTGTCTTTCGGCATCCGGTTCAAAAGTAAATTTTCCTTCAGGATGACCCACCTCAAGAACATCTCCGGCTTTTAATCTGGTATTCGCAAATTGAGAAAACAGACCATTTTTAACCGCTTTTACAGCAATTCTCAATTCCCCGCTTTCAGGTCCTGAGCAAATAGAATAAGCGCGACGGATTTCCTGATTGTCAAGAGTTAATTTTAAGTTTATATATTGTCCGGCAATAAATTTATAGTCTGATTTTAGTTCTTCGGGAACATTAAAAAGGATGGAAACAGCATCGGCAGTTTCACGTTTTACCTCTTTAATTATGAGTTTTAAGAATGAAGGCATGATATGATATTTTATGCAAAAGTAGCAAACGGCAACTAATTGAAAGGTACTAAATTATTTTTTTTAACTTTTTTTGTAACGTTTCTCTAAATTTGATCTCTTACTACAAAACTGAAAACCAAAGAACCATGATTAAAAAGTTTATTTATCTTGAATGGAAAGCCTTTACCAGATCGGCATCGTTTGGTGCCAATCTGGCGATGAAAATTTTGATAGGTTTTTTGATGGTTTATTTTTCCCTCATTTTTGTCGCAATGGGAGTAGGAGCGTTTTACATCCTAAAGAAAATGAATCTTGAACCGCTAATAACCATCAACAAATTTTTAGTTTATTATTTTTTATCGGATTTAGTTGTTCGCTTATTAATGCAGGCAATTCCTGTATTGAATATTAAACCTTTATTGGTCCTGCCTTTCAAAAAACCTACAATTGTCCATTTTTCTCTTGGTAAAACAGCCATATCATTTTTTAACTGGACGCATGCATTCTTTTTTGTTCCTTTTTCGGCAGTACTGATTATTGAAGGTTATGATTTTGTGGGAATTATTTTTTGGCTGATAGCTGCTTTTTCGATAGTATATATCAATAATTTTTTGAATATTATTTTGAATAATATTGATAAATTATTCGTTGTTTTCCTCGCAATTGCTCTGTCTCTGGGAGCTGCACAATATTATAAATTATTTGATATAACTACTTTCACGGGACCTGTTTTTCAGGGATTTTATGAAACAAACTGGCTGTTCATAATTCCTGTTCTGGTTTTAATTGGTTTGTATCTTTTTACATTCAAATACTTTAAAAACAATTTATTTCTGGATGCCGGACTTTCTAAAAAAGAAGATATTGCTACAACTGAAAATCTTGTATGGTTAAATCAATTTGGAACTTTAGGAACATTTCTTAAAAATGATATCAAACTTATTAAAAGAAACAAAAGATCCAAAACAACCATTTTCATGAGTATCCTCTTTTTGTTCTACGGATTAATCTTTTTTGGAAATTCACATCAGCCTGAAATCATGCACATTTTTGCCGGAATATTTGTTTCGGGCGGATTTTTGTTTGTCTTTGGTCAGTTTGTGCCAAGTTGGGACAGTTCCTATTATCAATTGATGATGACACAAAATATTCCATATCGAGGTTACATCACGTCTAAATGGTGGCTGATTGTTATTGCCACTTTTATCTCTACAATCTTAGCATCATTCTATCTGTTTTACGGATTAGAAATTTATCTGACCATTGTTGCCGGAGCAATTTACAATATTGGAGTCAACTCACATTTGGTATTACTTGGTGGTGCATTTACTAAAACACCTATCGATTTAAGTAATGCCAGTGGGGCTTTTGGCGATAAAAAAGCATTTAATATAAGTGCCATGCTATTGACGCTGCCAAAATTATTGCTCCCATTGTTGTTGTATTGGATCGGACTTCATTTCGGAGATAAAACATTAGGGCTTATTTTGGTTACAGGGGCAGGAATTTTAGGTTTTGTGTTTAGAAATACCGTTTTTTCTATAATTGAAAAAAGATACAAAATCGAAAAATACAGCACGATCAGCGCTTACAAACAAAAGAATTAAATTAGTCAATTTGAAAATGTGTCAATTAGATAATAGAATTAATTGACGAATTTAAACTCAAAAATCTAAAATAAAAGAATCATGATACAAGTAAATCAACTTTCAAAAAAATATAATGAAACAACAGTTTTAAATATTGATAATCTTGAAATTCCAAAAGGTCAGAGTTTTGGACTTGTGGGAAATAACGGAGCAGGAAAAACAACTTTTTTCAGTTTACTATTAGACCTGATTCAGCCATCAACAGGGCATATTACAAATAATAATATTCAGGTCAATACAAACGAAAACTGGAAATCTTTTACGGGTTCATTTTTAGATGAAAGTTTCCTGATTGGTTATTTAACCCCTGAAGAATATTTTTATTTTATCGGAGATTTGCATCATCAGAATAAAGCCGATGTTGATGCTTTATTAGCACAGCATGAAGAATTTTTTAATGGCGAAATTTTAAAGAACAAAAAATACCTTCGTGACCTATCTAAAGGAAACCAGAAGAAAGTTGGAATCATTGCTACGCTTATTGGTAATCCTGAAGTAATTATTCTCGATGAGCCATTCGCCAATTTAGATCCGACAACAGTAAGCCGATTAAAAAAAATTATTAAAGAATTAGCCGAAAATCCAAATGTTACCGTTCTTGTTTCCAGCCATGATTTGCAGCACACTGTTGAGGTTTGTGACAGAATTGTAGCTTTGAATAAAGGAGAAATTGTAAAGGATATTCAAACCTCAAAAGAGACCTTACAGGAACTGGAATCGTTTTTTGCGGTTTAAATTTCTATATTTCAAAAAGAAGCGTATTTTTACCAGTCATTATACTAAAAAACCTTTTTAGAAGTTAATTGATTTAAACTCTTTTCTATTGAAAAAGAATACGCTGAAATATAGTTTTCCTTTTGTTTTTATATTTTTTTTGATAGCCTGTTCTACCAAAAGAGACACATTTTTGGCTAGAAATTCACATGCCTTAAGTACTAAATATAACATTTTGTACAATGGCGGAATTGCTTTAGATAAAGGACTGGCCACCATAAAAGGCAATGATCAGGATAATTTTTGGGAAATGCTGCCAATTGAAAAAATGCAGATTAATGATGATATTTCTGAGAAGGAAAAAACCAAAAATCCCGATTTTGAATTAGCAGAAACTAAAGCAACAAAAGCGATTCAGAAGCATTCGATGAATATTGGGGGCAGAGAAAAAAACACCCAGATTGATGAGGCTTATTTAATGCTTGGAAAAGCAAGATATTATGACCAGCGTTTCATTCCTGCGCTTGAAGCATTCAATTATATTTTATACAAATATCCAAACAGCAGTAATATTTATACGGCTAAAATTTGGCGTGAAAAAACCAATATGCGTTTAGGAAATGACGCAATTGTGATAAAAAACATTAAGCTTTTATTAAAAAACACCGATTTAAAAAAGCAAACATTTTCTGATGCAAATGCTTTGCTGGCAGAGGCTTTTTTAAATCTGGAACAAAAAGACAGTGCCGTTACCAGACTTAAGGTTGCTGAAAAATTTTCAAGAATAAATGAAGACAAAGCCCGTTATCGTTTTATTCTGGGTCAGATGTATCAGGAAGATGAAAAAAGAGACAGCGCCATTTATTTTTACAATAGCGTAATTGACATGAACCGTAAAGCCGATCGAAAATATATGATGCAGGCATATGCGAAAAAAGCCCAAATGTATGATTATGAAAGTGGCAATGATACCCTGTTTTTAAAGACTTATAATAAGCTGGTTAATGATCGCGAGAACAGACCTTATTATGACATCCTGTTTTTTGAAATGGGTGTTTTTTATGATAAGAAGAAACAGCAGGAAAATGCGCTTGAATTTTATAATAAATCCTTAGCCAGAAAATCTAAAGATTCGTATTTGGCAGCATCAACGTACAGAAACATAGGAAATATGTATTTTAAAAATACAGATTATACAATGGCTGCAAAATATTATGACAGTACATTAATAAAACTAAACCCTAAAACCAGGGAATTTGCATTTATCGAAAAAAACCGAAAAAACTTAGACAACGTTATCAAATACGAAGCAATTGCAAAACGCAATGACAGTATCATTAAAGTCAAAAGTTTACCGGATTCCGAAAGAAAAGCCTATTTCGAAAATTATATTACAGAATTAAAAAAGAAAGACGAAACTAAACGAATCTTAGAAGAAAAAGAGAAAGAACGATTAGCGAATATTGAACAAAATACAAATTCAAATAATGCACCGGAAGCTGTAAATCCGCAGTTAGCAGGAAACAATTCGCCTGTGAGTATGCCTCCAGGTATGCCCGGAGGTTTCAACCCGCCAGCCGGAAACGATGCTGCAAGTACTTTCTATTTCTACAATCCATCAACAGTTGCTTACGGAAAATTACAATTCAAAAAAATGTGGGGCAACAGAGCATTAGCCGGAAACTGGAGATTGTCTGCGTCAAAGTCAAATACGGATACAGCTTTGACAGACGAAATGAATATGAAAGAAGATTCCATAAATGATTTGAAAGATTCAATTGTTATCGAAAAATATACAACAGATTTTTACGAAAAACAGCTTCCAACAACTCAAGTTGCCATGGATAGTATTGGTAAAGAACGCAATTTTGCCTACTATCAATTAGGATTAATTTATAAAGAAAAATTCAAGGAGTACGATTTGGCCAGCAGTAAATTTGAGCAATTGCTTCATAATAATCCTGAAGAAAAATGGATTTTGCCATCGATGTATAATCTGTACAAAATTTATCAAATTACGAATCCTGCAAGAGCCGAAAGAATAAAATCTGATATTATTGGTAATTACCCAGATTCGAGATATGCTCAAATTTTAAACAACACAAATCCTGAAAACGGTTCAAATTTATCGCCTGAAAAAGAATATGAAAAATGGTATAAATTATTTCAGGAAGAACAGTTTGATGTAGTGCTCGACAACATTGACAATTTAATAAATCAATATTCAGGAGATGAGATTGTTTCGAAATTTGAATTGTTAAAAGCAAATACATTAGGAAAAGTGAATGGTTTGGCGGCCTATAAAAAAAGCATGGAAGAAGTTGCTGATAATTACCCAAATAGTGAAGAAGGCAAAACTGCACGTGAACTTTTGGAAAAACAGATCCCAACACTCGAAAAACTTGACTTTACAACAGATGGGAAAAACTGGAAAATTTTATATTTAGTGGATAAAAATGACACTAAAACAGCTAAAAAAATTGAAGAAGCGATTAAAGTTTTTTTATTAATTGAAAATTTTGAAAGGTTAACCACTTCTTTTGATAAATATAACAGGACTGAAAGCTTTTTTGCAATTCACGGTATAAAATCTGAAGCTTATGCCAGAGATGTTGCGGGAGTTTTAAGAGATGATGAAAAATATAAAATCTCACATCCTTTCATTATTATCTCAAGTGACAATTACAAAATAGTTCAGATGAAGAAAAATCTTCAGACGTACTTAGCCCCAAAAACTCCATAATCATGTTTGAAAAAGCAAAAAAAAGCGGCACAGAACTTCTGGGAAAAACCAACAGAATTGTTGAAGGAACTTCTATTATAGGCGATATAGTTTCTAAAGCTGATTTTAGACTGGATGGTGAATTGATAGGAAATTTTACTTCACAGGGAAAATTAGTCATTGGACCATCAGGCATTATAAAAGGAGAAATTATTTGTCATAATGCAGACATCGAAGGAGAATTCCAGGGAAAATTAAAAGTTTTAGAAGTCCTTAATATAAAAGCCACTGCACGTATTCATGGAGAAGTAGCAGTTGGAAAATTGTCTATCGAACCTGGGGCTGACTTTACAGCAACTTGTACAATGCTTGCTCATTCAAATCAGGTAATAATGTTAGAAGATGGAAAAAGATCCGAATAAAAATAAAAGTAATAAATGGATAGCACTCATTAATATTCCGATTCAAATGGGTGTCATTATTTTTTTGTTTTCTTACTTAGGAACCTGGCTGGATGAAAATCAACCAAGTACAAAAGTCTACTATAATAAGATATTAGTTATGGTTGGTGTAGGTCTTGCTCTGTATAATGTTATTCGACAGGTAAACGAAATCAATAAAACAAAGTAATTTACATTAAAACAGCTTTAAATAAATATTGCATCTTTGCATAAAATTATTTTGAAATGCCTTTAAAAAATTACAAACCTGTTTTATACTTATTTTTATTCAGCTTCTTTACCTATATAATACACAAGTCGGTTTTTTATTTTTTAAAACTTGATGACAGTAATTTTCATTACACTCTGGAAACTTTGTATTTAATCTTTTCATTATTTGCAACAATATTACTAGTTGTAATATTAAAGTTTGAAAAAGATAAATTTGACAGTATAGGAATGTTTTTTATGTTGGGAACTTTTATTCAAATGTTTTTGTCCTATCTGATATTGAAGCCGATTTTATCAGACAAAATTCATAACGTATCTGTCGAAAAAATCAACTTTTTTGTAACATTTATTTTGTTTTTGTTATTTGAGACGGTTTTAACTGTCGGATTATTAAATAAAAAGCTATAAAACAGGGATTCTGTATAATAAGGTTCAAAAATAATTTTTTATATCCTTTTTAATATTAATAAAAAATGTACCTTTGCACCAAATTTTAGAAACGTAAAAAAATAAGATTTTCCACGATATGGTGATTTCAAACAAACCACTCAGATTTATTCTTGCAGCTTTAGTAGCTTGTCTTCCACTAATGAGCTTTTCAAATACAGAAAAAGACTCAGCGCATGTTCAAACTGAAGAAGCTCATGGAGCCGTTTCAGAAGGACATCATGCAGAACCGACAGATGTTAAATCTAAGATTAAGGCATTTATTGGTCACCACGTTTTAGACTCTCATGATTTTACTTTGACTCAGGATGATGAGACTGGTAAATATTATGGTTTTCCATTACCTGTAATTATTTGGGATAATGGTCTTCAAATTTTTTCTTCTTCAAAGTTTAATCACGGACATTCAGTAGCAGAATCAAATGGTAACTATTATGTAATTAATCACCATGATGGTAAAATTTACAAAACAGATGCTGAAGGAACAATTACTGAAGATGAGGCAACAGGTCACCCAACAAATGTACGTCCTTTAGATTTTTCAATTACAAAAACGGTTGTTTCTATTTTTGCAGCAGCATTATTAATGTTTTGGTTATTTTCAAGTTTGGCTAAATCATATGCTAAAAACGGAGGAATAGCTTCTGGTATTGGAAGAATCTTCGAACCGTTGGTCGTTTATATTCGTGACGAAGTGGCTATTCCAAACATTGGAGAGAAACACTATAAAAAATACATGAGTTATTTATTGACAATCTTTTTCTTTGTGTTGTTTTTAAATATTTTCGGATTAACTCCACTAGGGATAAATGCTACCGGTAATTTGACAATTACTTTTTCTTTAGCAATCCTTACTTTCTTAATTACAAACCTTACAGCAAATAAAAATTACTGGGGTCACATTTTCTGGATGCCGGGTGTACCAAAACCAATGAGAATTATTTTGGCACCAATTGAATTGTTAGGAGTTTTCATCAAACCATTCTCATTAATGATTCGTTTGTATGCTAATATCTTTGCTGGACATATCGTTTTAATGAGTATTATTGGATTAATGTTTATCTTTAAAAGCTGGATTGGAAGCAGTTTGTCTTTTGGATTGTCATTTGTACTTTCTATACTTGAAATTCTGGTAGCATTTTTACAAGCCTATATTTTTACCATGCTGTCTGCACTTTATTTTGGTTCAGCAGTAGAAGAGCACCATCACGAAGAAGGAGCTCACCATTAAGTCGAAAGTAATATCAAAAGTTTGAAAGTTTAATATTGTTACTTTACAACTTTAAGACTTTGCAACTTTAGACTATTTAAGAAGAATGTTTAATTTTTAATTATATATATTATGGAAATTCCAAATATCGTTGGAGCAGGATTAATCGTAATCGGAGCAGCATTAGGAATTGGTAGAATCGGTGGTTCAGCAATGGACGCTATCGCTCGTCAGCCAGAAGCTTCTGGAAAAATCCAAACAGCTATGCTTATCGCTGCTGCACTTATTGAAGGTATTGGTTTCGCTGCGTTATTCGCTGCTTAATTAAAACACAAAAAGCAATAGTTGCAACGGTTGGTTGTAACTATTGTTTTAAAATTAAAACATTAGAATTGCTTTTTCTTAATGCAATTTAAAAAGACATAAATTAAAATTTATAATCATATAATGGAAAAGTTAATATATCAGTTTGAGTTCGGTTTGTTCTTTTGGCAAGTATTAATATTTGTTGGATTAATTCTTTTGTTGAAAAAATTCGCATGGAAACCAATTCTTGATGCAGTAAACGAAAGAGAACAAGGTATTAAAGATGCATTGCTTTCTGCTGAAAATGCAAGACAGGAAATGGAAAACCTTCAGGCAGACAATCAAAGAATTTTGAATGAGGCTCGTGCAGAACGTGATGCGATGTTGAAAGAAGCTCGCGAAATGAAAGAGAAAATGATAGCTGATTCTAAAAATGAAGCTCAGGCTCAGGGTCAAAAAATGATCGAGCAGGCTAAAGCGGCTATCGAAAGTGAAAAAAATGCTGCAATGGCAGAATTGAAATCTCAGGTTTCAACTTTATCATTAAGCATTGCTGAAAAATTATTGAAAGAAGAACTATCTAATAAAGAATCTCAAACTAAATTAGTTGAGAAAATGTTAGGTGACGTAAAGCTAAACTAAGATTATGGCAAGTACAAGAGCAGCAATTCGTTATGCAAAAGCAATTCTGGACTTAGCAAACTCTAAAGGTGTTGCCGAAGCTGTTAATAACGATATGAAATCAATTGCTAATGCAATTGAAACAAATACTGAATTGAGCAACTTTATTCAAAACCCAACAACAACAGTTGAAGTTAAGGAGAGTGCTCTTTTAGAAGTTTTTGCAAATGTAAATGGTGTAACGAAAGGTTTATTTCATTTATTATTTGAAAATAAAAGATTTGAAATTTTAGAAGCAATTGCAGTAGAATACAGCAAAGTGTTTGATGAAGGTAACGGAATAGAAGTAGCAAAAGTTACGACAGCAATCCCAATGGATGCTGCTTTAGAAGCTAAAGTTTTAGCTAAAGTTGCAACTTTATCAGATAAAAAAATAACAATTGAAAATGTAGTAGATCCGGCAATTATTGGAGGATTTATTTTAAGAATAGGTGATCAGCAATACAACGCTTCAGTTGCAAACAGATTACAAGTATTAAAGAGAGAGTTAAGTAATTAGTTTTTATAACACAAAAAGTGTCTAAATTATAAATTAAGATGGCGGAAATCAAACCTGCTGAAATTTCAGCAATATTAAGAAAGCAAGTAGAAGGTTTTGAATCTGGTGCTACGCTAGAGGAAGTAGGAACAGTACTTCAGGTTGGGGATGGTATTGCTCGTGTTTACGGGCTGTCTAATGTACAATATGGTGAGTTAGTTGAATTTGAAAACGGACTTGAAGCTATTGTATTGAACCTTGAAGAAGACAATGTAGGTGTGGTACTTTTAGGACCATCAACAGGTATTAAAGAAGGATCAACAGCAAAAAGAACTCAACGTATCGCTTCTCTTAAAGTAGGTGAGCAAATGGTAGGACGTGTAGTGAACACTCTTGGTTTTCCAATTGACGGAAAAGGACCAATTGGTGGAGACTTATACGAAATGCCGTTAGAAAGAAAAGCACCTGGTGTTATTTTCCGTCAGCCGGTAACTGAGCCATTACAAACTGGAGTAAAAGCAGTAGATGCTATGATCCCGGTTGGACGTGGACAGCGTGAGCTTGTAATCGGTGACCGTCAAACAGGAAAATCAACTGTTTGTATTGATACAATCTTAAATCAAAAAGAATTTTATGATGCAGGAAAACCTGTATTCTGTATATATGTTGCAATTGGACAAAAAGCTTCAACTGTAGCAGGAATCGCTAAAATGTTAGAAGAAAAAGGCGCAATGGCTTATACAGTTATCGTTGCTGCAAATGCTTCTGATCCAGCTCCAATGCAGGTTTACGCTCCATTCGCTGGTGCTGCAATAGGAGAGTACTTTAGAGACTCAGGCCGTCCTGCTCTTATCGTTTATGATGATTTATCTAAACAAGCTGTTGCTTACCGTGAGGTTTCTCTTTTATTAAGAAGACCACCGGGACGTGAGGCTTATCCTGGAGACGTTTTCTACTTACACTCTCGTTTATTAGAGCGTGCTTGTAAAGTGATTGCTGATGATGGTATCGCAAAAAATATGAATGATTTACCGGATTCTATTAAGTCTATCGTAAAAGGAGGTGGTTCTTTAACTGCATTGCCAATTATCGAAACTCAGGCTGGTGACGTTTCTGCATATATCCCAACAAATGTAATCTCTATTACAGATGGTCAGATTTTCCTTGATGGAGATTTGTTCAACTCTGGAGTCCGTCCTGCAATTAACGTAGGTATCTCTGTATCTCGCGTTGGAGGTAATGCACAGATTAAATCAATGAAAAAAGTTTCTGGAACTTTAAAATTAGACCAGGCTCAATTCCGTGAATTAGAAGCTTTCGCCAAATTTGGTTCTGACCTGGATTCTGTTACTTTAAATGTAATTGAAAAAGGAAAAAGAAACGTTGAAATCTTAAAGCAAGGTTTAAATGATCCTTATCCTGTGGAAAACCAGGTTGCGATTATTTATGCAGGATCTAAAAACTTATTGAAAAATGTTCCTGTAAATAAAGTAAAAGAATTTGAAGCAGATTTCATCTCTTACTTGAACAGTAAACATAAAGATACGCTTAACGCATTGAAAGCTGGTAAACTTGACGATAACATTACTGATGTTATTGAAAAAGCAGCAAAAGAAGTTTCAGCAAAATATAACTAATAAGATAATAGTAAATTAGATAATTAGATAATGAATCAGCATTAATCTAATTATCTAATTTTCAAATTGTCACATTTTCTAATTAATAGATGGCAAATTTAAAGGAAATCCGTAATAGAATTACTTCCGTTTCATCGACGATGCAGATTACATCGGCTATGAAAATGGTTTCTGCTGCAAAGCTTAAGAAAGCACAAGATGCAATCACTGCAATGCGCCCTTATGCCGAGAAATTAACAGAGTTACTGCAAAATCTTTCTGCTACACTTGATGGTGAAGTTGGAGGAGATTACACAGCACAACGTGAAGTAAAAAAAGTATTGCTTGTAGCAATAACTTCTAACAGAGGTTTATGTGGTGCATTCAATTCAAATGTTATTAAAGAAATCAAAAACCGTAGTGAATTTTACGCAGGAAAACAGGTTGATGTTTTTCCTATTGGTAAAAAAGGAAACGATGTTTTGGCTAAAACACATAAAGTTCATGGCCATCATAATGCAATTTTTGATCATTTAACTTTTGAAAATGTTGCTGCTATTGCAGATAATTTGACTGAAAGATTTTTATCTGGAGAGTACGACAGAATCGAATTGGTTTACAATCAGTTTAAGAATGCTGCTACTCAAATTGTTCAGGTTGAACAGTTTTTGCCTTTAGCTCCAATTAAATCTGACGAATCAGTTTCTGCAGGAGATTATATTTTCGAGCCTTCCAAAGAAGAAATTGTTTTGACTTTGATTCCAAAATCATTAAAAACACAATTATACAAGGGTATTCGTGATTCGTTTGCTTCAGAACACGGAGCACGTATGACAGCTATGCACAAAGCAACTGACAACGCAACAGAATTAAGAAATCAATTAAAATTGACTTATAACAAAGCACGTCAGGCTGCTATTACTAACGAAATCTTAGAAATTGTTGGTGGTGCTGAAGCTTTAAACGGATAAATTTCATTCGATAATACAAAAACAAAAAGAGCCTACAGTTAATTGCAGGCTCTTTTTACTTTTTAAGAATTCCCCATAAAAATATTAAATCTTATATAATAAAATTTAATATTAATCCTTAAAATTTTTTTTAAAATGGTGATTCCGGAGAATTCTTTTCCCCAAGAATCAGTACCATTTTAAAAGATTTTTAGTGGATTAAACCACTTTGCTTTGTTTTAATGGGAACAAACTAGCTTTATTAATCCCAGTGCTTTGTTTTTTTGAGGGTTACTTATTAGCTATATCAATCCCGATGCTTTGTTTTTAGGGTACAAATAGCTAAATTATCCCCGCTTTGCTTTTTTACGGGTTGCATATCAGCTGTCAATCCCGGTGCTTTGTTTTAATGGGAACAAACTAGCTTTATTAATCCCAGTACTCACTTTTTAAAGGGTTATATTCAGCTCTAACAATCCCTGTGCTTTGTTTTTATGGGAAACAACTAGCTTTATCAACCCAATGCTCACTTTTTTAAAGGGTTATATTCAGCTCTAACAATCCCTTATGCTTTGTTTTTAAGGGAAACAAACTAGCTTTATCAACCCAATGCTCACTTTTTAAAGGGTTATATTCAGCTCTAACAATCCCTGTGCTTTGTTTTTACGGGGACAAACTAGCTTTATCAACCCGGTGCTCACTTTTTAAAGGGTTATATTCAGCTCTAACAATCCCTTGTGCTTTGTTTTTTTAATGGGAACAAATAGCTTTATAATCCCAATGCTTAGTTTTTTTTTGAGGGTTACATGAGCTTTAATCAATCCCGTGCTCTGTTTTTATAAGGTTACATATCAGCTGTATCAATCCTAAATTATGCTTTGTTTTTTAATGGGAACAAACTAGCTTCATCAACCCGTTGCTTTGTTTTTTTGAGGGTTACATATCAGCTGTATCAATCCCTTATTTTTTTACAATTTTTTATAAAAAAGATTTGCTTTTTTAGTATTACAAATATTTAATTATATTATTAAAACCACAATACCCACATTTAGTGATTTTTAATTTTTGTTTTTTTATAGACAATTGTAAGTTTATAAGAATTTGGTTTTCTTTGAGTTAGCTTAACATAATTAATTTGTTACCTAATTATTATGTGACATAAAAGTTGTATTATAGAGATTTAATAATACTATTTGAAAATTTTTATTCCAAGAATATTAAGGTAAATTAGTCCGTTAATTTTATAGACTTAAAAAGAAAAGGAAAGAGCCAACTAAAAGCTGGCTCTTTTTATATGGTAGTTTTATAATTTTTTATAAACTATAAAATGGTGATCCTCAACTTCCCCAAAAAATTGAGAATCAATACCATTTTATAAACAATAGACAGATTATTATCTGTTGTGCTTTGTCTTTTATGGGAACAAACTAGCTTTATCAGTCCCAGTGCTCTGTTTTTTTGAAAGGGTTACATTTCAGCAGAATCAATCCCTTTTGCTTTGTCTTTTATGGGAACAAACTAGCTTTATTAGTCCCAGTGCTCTGTTTTTTTAGGGTTACAATACAGCAGAATCAATCCCTTTTGCTTTGTCTTTTATGGGAACAAACAAGCTTTATCAGTCCCAGTGCTTCCTTTTTTATAAGGGTTGTATTTAGCTTTCTCAATCCCTGTGAGACAAATTTATGAAGAGACTACAAAAAAAATGTTACATAATTTTCCGGTTTAATTTATATATTTCACATGTGTAGGTTTTTTTACCCATAATTAATGTTTAAGAATAGTATTTTAAATTTATTCTCACCAAGACCTTATACGAGCTCAATATTAACAAATGCTGGATCAAATCGATACCATCTGATTTCTTTGTGACAATAAACTTATATAACACAAAGGGTTTTTTGAAATAATAATAATTACCCAAATTTCAGTTTTTGAAAATGAACAGCCTTTTGGGCTGAAAGGTTGTTGGTCAGTTACTAAATCAGATGGGCAAATATTTAGAGGTTGATAATTTTGTTGTAAATCCATAATATTGCGCAAAAGGAATTGACAAAAAGCTTACAGATTATAGTGATCAAAAAAAGCCCGGAATTAGTTTAAGTTACATTTTTTCACGATGCTTTCATCTGAAATTTGAAGGCTATGGGTGTTATTAACAAAGGTTATAATCCAAAAGGTTTCATTTTGTGAAGGTTTTAGATGAAAATAAATTAACTGATTAAAATTGTCGTGAAGTTTTTTTATTGAATCTTCAAAAGGGCCAATAAAACCAAAGAATTGGTTATTTTTGTTTTCCGAACTTTATACTAATTATTTTGGGATTATATAAAAATCTATTCAAACAAACTGCAATTTATGGACTGGCAACTGTTTTACCACGAATGCTCAGTTTTTTATTGGTCAGATTATATACCGGTATTTTACCTACAGCTGAATATGGCGAGGTTTCGATTGTTTTGTCCTGGATGGTTTTCTTTAATGTGATTCTTTCATACGGAATGGAAACCGCATTTTTTAGATTTTACAGCGCCGAGGATGACAAGAAAAATGTAATTGCTACAGCAACAATATCAGTATTCTGGACTTCAATCGGATTTTTGTTTGCTGCTTTAATTTTTAGAAATACACTGGCAAACTGGGCAGAAGTTGATACGCAATATGTTACCTATTCGGTGTGGATTTTGGTTCTGGATGCTTTGGTTTTAATACCATTTTCTAAACTTAGAGCCAATCAGCGTCCAATGGTTTATGCAGCTATTAAAATTGGAAATGTCATTATAAATCTTCTTCTGAATATCTTTTTCTTATTGTATTTACCAAAACTGGCAACTCAAAATCCTAATTCAGTTTGGGACAATTTATATGTAGAAAATTTCCAGATTGCCTATATTTTTATAGCAAATCTTCTGGCAAGTTTAGCTACATTTATTGTGCTTTCGCCAAATTATCTTTCACTAGGAAGAAGATTTGATCCTGTAATTTGGAAAAAAATGATGAAATATGGTTTGCCAATTCTTGTTGCCGGAATAGCATTTGCTGTTAACGAACATTTTGATAAAATTTTACTGGGGTATTTATTGCCTGAAAATCTGGCCAAATCAGAAGTTGGGGCTTATTCAGCATGTTATAAGTTAGGACTGTTTATGGTTTTGTTTGCCACGGCATTCAGACTCGGGATAGAACCTTTCTTTTTCAGTCATGCAAAAAATGAAAATGCGCCACAAACATATGCGGTAATTACTAAATATTTTGTGATTTTAGGATCACTGATTTTATTGGGTGTGATTGTTTTTGCAGATATTTTAAAACTCCTTTTACTTGATAATAAATCATATTGGGAAGCCATGAAAGTTGTTCCTTTAATTATTCTGGCTAATTTTTTCTTAGGAATTTATAATAATTTATCTGTATGGTATAAATTGACAGATAAAACAAGAATAGGTGCATACATTTCTATCATTGGTGCCATAGTAACATTAGTTTTAAATTATGTATTAATTCCAAAATATAGCTATTACGGATCAGCAATTGCAACGATTTCAGCTTATGGAAGCATGATGTTTATTTCCTATATATTAGGAAACAAATATTATCCTATACCTTATGATATGAATAAAATTGGAGCTTATTTAGGAATTTCAATTGTATTTTCAGCTATTTCTTTTTATTGGTTTAGAGAAAATTATTTTGTTGGAATTCCGCTACTTTTAGGGTTCATTTATTTTGTTTATCATAACGAAAAAGACACAATCAAAGGAATTATAAATAAAAAATAATGCCTAAAATTTTAAAATAAAATGAAAATACAAATTATCAATAAATCGCAGCACGACTTACCAAATTATGAAACAATTGCTTCGGCAGGAATGGATTTACGTGCCAGTTTAACCGAATCAATAACACTAAAACCATTAGAAAGAACCATCATAAAAACGGGTCTTTTTATTGAGTTACCAATTGGGTATGAAGCGCAGGTTAGACCAAGAAGCGGATTAGCTGCAAAAAAAGGCATAACTGTCTTAAATTCTCCAGGCACTGTCGATGCAGATTACAGAGGAGAAATAGGTGTAATTTTAGTAAATTTATCAAATGAAGAATTTGTAATTGAAAACGGAGAACGTATTGCACAATTGATTATTGCAAAACACGAAAGAGCAGAGTGGATCCAGGTAGAGGAAATTTCTGAAACTTCAAGAGGAGCTGGTGGTTTTGGAAGTACAGGTGTTAAATAATTTGCGTAATCTGTTTTAAAATTTTAAACCAAACTAAGAAGATTTTCCTGTCTTCTATAAAAATAAATACAAAAATGAAAATAATCGTCCCAATGGCAGGTCGCGGATCGAGACTGCGACCTCATACTTTAACCGTTCCAAAACCATTAATTCCTGTAGCAGGAAAATCAATCGTACATCGTTTGGTTGAGGATATTGCCAAAATATTAAAAGAACCAATCGAAGAAGTTGCCTTTATTTTAGGTGACGAAGCTTTTTTTGGTGATGATGTTGTATCAAGTTTACAGGATTTAGCTAAAGGTCTGGGGGCAAAAGCATCTATTTATCGTCAGGATTTACCATTAGGAACCGGTCATGCAATTATGTGTGCCAAAGATTCTTTATCAGGACCGGCCGTAATTGCTTATGCAGATACTTTAATCAGAGCCGATTTTGAACTGGATCCGGCAGCAGATTCTGTAATTTGGGTAAAACAGGTTGATCAGCCGGAAGCATTTGGTGTAGTAAAATTAAATGCGAATAATGAAATCATTGAATTGGTTGAAAAACCAAAAGAATTCGTTAGTGATTTAGCCGTTATCGGAATTTACTATTTTAAAGAAGTGGGAGATTTGAAAAAAGAACTTCAGGGTGTTTTGGATAATAATATTCAAAATGGAGGTGAGTATCAAATCAACGATGGTATTAAAGCCATGATGGCTAACGGAAAAGTTTTTAAAACCGGAAGCGTTGACGAATGGATGGACTGCGGAAATAAAGATGTAACGGTGGAAACCAATTCAAGAATGTTAGGTTTTTTACATAATGACGGAGAGCATTTAGTGGATTATAATGTGACTTTAGAAAATTCAACCATTATTCCGCCTTGTTATATTGGAGAAAATGTAGTGTTGAAAAATACAACTGTAGGTCCAAATGTTTCTTTAGGAAAAGGAACACGTGTTGAAAACAGTACCATTAAAAACAGTTTGGTGCAAACCAGTTCACATATAAAAAATGCTGATTTAGATAATGCAATGATTGGAAATCATGTGAGTTATGATGGAAAATTCAAAAGTATCAGCATTGGTGATTATTCTGTTTTTGAATAAAAAATGATAATTTGAAATGAAATTATGTAAATGATGAAAAAGAGGGTGTTATTAATTTTATTCCTGGTTTTGTTTGGCAATTCAGTTTTGGTTATGGCACAAACTGAACCAGAAGATATTGCTGTAGCTACCGATGAATATCAGGACTCTTTTTATGAATCATTAAAACAGAAAGGAATTGAAAATTATGATAAAGCAATTGTATCACTAGAAAAATGCATTAAGCTGAAACCCAATGATGCTGTCGCTTATTTTGAACTTGGAAAAAACTATTTAAAGTTAAAGGATTATCAAAATGCTCAGAATTCATTTGAAAAAGCGATTCAGATAGATCCAAAAAACAAATGGTACTGGCTAGGCATTTACGATGTAAGTTTTGAAACCAAAAATTACCCTCTGGCAATTGAAACAATCCAAAAAATTATTCCGTTTGACGAAGAGTATAAAGACGATTTGATTTCATTATATATGATTACCAATCAGTTTGAAAAAGCACTTTTGGCAATCAATGAAATGAATGATAAATACGGAAAATCGGAAGATCGCGAAAGATATAAGCAACAGATTTTATCTCAGGGCAAATTTCAAAATACCGAAATTGATAATTTGATAAGTCAGATTAAACAAAATCCAAAAGAAGAATCTAATTATGTCAACCTGATTTTGTTATATTCAAAAACAGCAGAAACAGATAAAGCTTTGGAAGTTTCAAAACAACTCGCAAAGGAAATTCCAACATCAGAATGGGCCCAGTTAAGTTTGTTTAAAGGACATTTAGATCAAAATCAGGCAGACAAAGCGATAAAAGCAATGAATTTTATTTTATCCAGTCCAAAAATAGATTCCAAAATTAAGCACAGAACGCTGAATGAATTTTTGATTTATGTGAATAAAAATCCGCAATATTCGTCCGATCTAGAAATAGCAATTGGCTATTTTGACAACGATCCGAATGTAGATGTAGCTAAAGAAATTGGTAAATTTTACCACAGTAAAAACCAATTTGAGAATGCGATTAAATATTATGAAAAACATTTAAGCGCCAATTCAGATACAGATCGTGAAACTAATTTGCTTTTGCTTGAAGCATATTCACAAGCAAAACAATTTGAACCAATGACAAAAAAGGCAATGACCATGATTGAAGTTTATCCAAGTCAGCCGCAATTTTATTATTATGCAGGGTTAGGAAGTAATCAATTAAAGCAATTTAAGAACGCAAAAACCGTTTTAGAAATGGGACTTGATTATGTTGTGGATGATAAAAAGATGGAAGCAAATTTTAATATTCAGTTGGGAGAGGCGTATAATGGATTGGGTGATGCTAAGAAAAAAGAGGAATACTTTTTGAAAGCTAATGAATTATTAAAACAAAAAAAGTAAAGATGAAAAAATATATAGCAATACTAATAGTAACAATTTTAATGATTTCTTGTAAATCAAAAGCTGTTGCAGTGCAAAATAGTAATACAGAAACCACAGTCAAGATTGATAATAAAACAGTAGAAAAGCATTACGAGAACAAATTAGATTTTTCGACATTATACATCAAAGCCAGCGCAAAGTATGAAGATGAAAAGCAAAGTCAGAATGTAACAGCTGAAATTAAAATTGAAAAAGACAAGCAAATTCTAGTGAGCGTTCGTTTTCTCGGAATCACAATGGCAAAAGCTTTAATTACACCAACAACAGTAAGTTATTATGAAAAAATAAAAGGCAGTTATTATGAAGGAGATTTCACAAGCTTAAGTAAATGGCTGGGGACAGAATTAAATTACAATAAAGTGCAAAATCTATTAGTGGGTGAAGCTTTAGATGATTTAAGAAAAGGGAAATATACCCAAACTATCGTAGAGAACCTTATTCGCTTGGAAGATGAAAAAGAAACAAACCTGAAAAAAACTTTTTTTCTAGAGCCTGAAAAATATTTAATTCAGAAAGAGCAAATTTCGCAAGCTTCGGAAAACAGAATGTTAGAAATTAAATATTCTGACAATAAGGTTTTTAATCAGGGGACGCTTCCAACAAATATTGAAATTAATGCCATTCAGCCAAAAGGGAAAACAAATATTAATTTAAATTACAATAGTATTTCGTTTAACGAAGAACTTTCTTTTCCATATAGTGTTCCAAGTGGCTATAAAAAAGTTATAATTGACTAAATTTGCAAAAAGATATCAAAAAATGCCAAAATTTCTCCTAAGCCTAATTTTTATATGCGCCACAGCTTTTGTCTGGGGACAGGACTCGCAACAAGAAAAACTGGAACAGCGAAAAGCTCAGATTCAGCAGCAAATCAGGGACAATGAAAAAATGCTGCAATCGGTAAAGAAAAAGGAAAAGTCTGCTGTAAATGTTTTTTTGATCCAGCAGAACAAAATAAAACTTAAAGAGAAATTGATTAATACTACTTCTAAGCAGGAACGAGTTTTAGGCAATGACATGTATATTAATCAATTAAAAGTTAATAAACTAAAAAGAGAATTAGCAGCCCTAAAAGAAGATTATGCCAAGATGATTTTAAAATCATACAAAAGCCGTTCAGAACAGAGCCGGGCGATGTTTATTTTGTCTTCTGAAAGTTTTTTACAAGCATATAAAAGAGCACAATATTTAAAACAATATACTAATTTCAGAAAAAACCAAGGGTTAGAAATACAATCTAAAACAGCAGAACTAGTTGAGTATAATGCTAAATTAGATGGTCAGAGAAAAGAAAAGAAAAAGATAATTGTTGAAAATCAAAAAGAAAAACAAAGCCTTGAAGTTGAAAAGAAAGAACAGCAAAAGTTAGTGAATTCGCTTAAAAAAGATAAGAATAAAATTATTGCCGATACAAGAAGTAAACAGCAGGAGTCTAAAAGAATTGACAGACAAATTGACCGTTTAATTCGTGAAGCAATTGCTGAAGCAAACAGAAAAGCTGCGTTAGAAAGGGCAAAGGAAAATCCCGGCTCGACTACAGCTAAAGCCCCAGTTTCGTCATCAAAAATTGCATTGACACCTGAAGGTAAAATATTAGCTGCTGATTTTAAGGCAAACAGAGGAAAATTACCATGGCCGGTAGAAAAAGGATTCATCTCATTAGGATATGGAGATCAGCCACACCCGCTTTATCCTACTTTAACCGTTCATAATTCAGGAGTCGAGATTACTACTGAATCAGGAGCTACTGCAAGAGCAGTATTTGAAGGTGAAGTATCAAGTATTATGGTCTTATCGCCAATCAACAGAGCAGTTATGATTCAGCACGGAGATTATTTTACTGTTTATCAAAATCTGAGTCAGGTTTTTGTAAACAAAGGTGATAAGGTTAATATCAAACAAAGTATTGGAAAAGTAAGAACCAGCGGGGATACAGGTAAAACAGTAATCAAGTTTTTGATTCTTCAAAATACATCAAACAATAATCCGGAAGGCTGGTTACAAAACAGATAAGAATATAGGGAGCGTTTTGCTCCCTTTTTTGTGATATACAAAATTTAATTTTTGAATTGAAATTGCTTCTTTCGATCGAAATTATACGATTGAATTTAAAAATAGTATTTTTGCAGTATGGAAACAAACAGACAGAAAAAAATAGGAGGTGTCATTCAGAAAGATCTGGTTGATATTTTGCAGGGAGAAGTGAGAAAAAACGGAATCAATAATTTAGTAATTTCGGTATCCAAAGTAAGTGTTACTACTGATTTATCTGTGGCGACAGTATATTTAAGCATATTTCCACAAGAAAAAGCAAAAGAAACTTTAGCAGGAATTAAATCTAATACAGCTTTAATAAAACATGATTTATCACAACGTGTACGTTTGCAATTACGTCGTGTGCCTAACTTAGTATTTTTTATTGATGACTCATTAGATTATATCGAAAAAATTGACAATGCTTTAGCAGGCAAAGAGAACCCAATTGAAAACCGTGATCTTTTAGAAAAAAGAAGAAAATCATAAATTGAATTTCCCCCTTTACATAGCCAAACGTTATCTTTTAAGTATAAGCAAAAATAATGCTATTAATATCATCAATTTAATTGCCAGTCTTGGAATTATTGTTGGTACCATGGCATTATTTGTGGTTTTGTCCGTTTTTAGCGGATTGAAGGTTTTTAGTCTTTCTTTTACCAATGAAATTGATCCTGATCTAAAAATGACCAGTACCTATGGAAAGTCATTTTTAATTACACCTGATCAGGAAACTCAAATTAAGAAAATAGAAGGTGTAGCTTCCTACACTAAAATTATCGAAGAACGTGTTTTGTTTTTATTTAAAGACAAACAACAGGTTACTTATTTAAAAGGTGTAGACAGTCTTTATCCTGTCGTAAACGATGTCAAAAAAAAGCTGTTTAATGGGCAGTGGCTAAAACCGGACAGTTATCAGGTTGTGATTGGATATGGAATTACGCAGGATTTTTCTATGGGAATTCTGGATTTTGAGAATCCATTACAGATTTTTGCGCCTAAACCCGGAAAAGGAGCAATTGACAATCCCCAAGAAGCTTTCAATAAAACAGATGTATTGCCTGTCGGGATTTATTCTATCAGCGAAGAACTGGATTCTAAATATGTATTCGCTGATTTAGGTTTGGTACAGGAATTATTAATGTATAAAACCAATCAGATTTCGGGAATCGAATTAAAATTCAAACCAAATGCTGATGAGAAAGCGATACGCTCTCAACTACAGACTATTTTCAAAAATAAAATTACCCTGAAAAACAGGGCAGAACTTAATGAGTCATTATATAAGATGCTCAATACTGAAAACATAGTTGTTTATTTGATCTTCACGCTCGTTATAATTGTGGCACTTTTTAATTTGGTAGGAGCCTTAATTATGATGATTTTAGAAAAGAAAGGAAACTTAAAAACACTTTTCAACCTGGGAACCGAAATTAATCATCTTCGAAAAATATTTTTGCTTCAGGGAACTTTACTCAGTGTTTTTGGCGGTATAATTGGTCTTGTCTTGGGGATGATTTTAGTTCTTCTTCAACAACAATATGAACTGATTATGATTACGCCAACTTTGGCTTATCCTGTTGTTTTTTCTTTAGAAAATGTATTCATTGTAATGGCAACTATTGTTTCGCTTGGTTTTGTGGCTTCCTTAATTGCCAGCAGCCGCGTTAGTAAAAAATTACTGGATTAATATTTTTTCTAAAAAATACTTATATTTACTGCCTCAAAAATTCTACAGCATATGATTGTTTCTGCTTAATCCTATTTTATTTTTTTAAATAATTAGGATACTTACGCTTTTTACTTTTCAGTTCAGGTTTATAGAATCTGGACAAATTTATCATTTATCCTAAAATATCATGACAGAAACAGTTATAAAGAAAAATCTATTTTCTAAAATTTTAACTACATTAAAACAAGCCCTTAAAGGCGACGAATCTTTCGACTATACATCCGGCAGTATCAAAAAAGCAGTAATTCTATTAGCCATTCCGATGGTTTTGGAAATGATGATGGAATCGGTTTTTGCTTTGGTCGATTTATATTTCGTCGGGCATTTAGAAAACAGCAGTTTTGCAATTCAGACCGTTGGTTTAACAGAATCGGTATTAACAGTTATTTATTCACTGGCTATCGGGATGAGTATGGCGGCGACAGCAGTGGTGGCGAGACGTATTGGAGAAAAAGATCCGATAGCAGCTGCAAAAGCCGGAATGCAGGCTATTATTATTGCTTTTGCAGTTAATAGTGTATTGAGCATTTTCGGAATTATTTATGCGAAAGATATTTTGATTTTAATGGGGTCCTCATTAGAATCTGCTGAGCACGGTTTTCGATTCACCCAAATTATGATTGGCTCGAGTTTGTGCATCATGCTTTTGTTTTTAATCAACGGAATATTTCGTGGTGCTGGAAATGCTGCAATCGCCATGAAAAGTCTTTGGATTGCAAATATCTGCAATATCATTTTGTGTCCGATTTTAATTAATGGCTTAGGGCCAGTTCCTGCTTTTGGATTAGTAGGAGCGGCTTTGGCTACAACTTTTGGAAGAAGCATTGGGGTTTTATACCAGTTATACCATTTGTTTTTTGGAAATGGTGTTTTAAAAATTAAAATTGCTTATTTCGCACCTGATTTTAAACAAATAAAGGCTTTAATAAAAATTGCAGCTCCGGGAATTTTACAATTCGTAATTGCGTCCTGCAGCTGGATCTTCCTGGCACAATTAGTAGCCACAACCGGAGGCGATCACGGTTCGGCAGGTTATCAGACCGCACTCAGGATTATGATGTTTTTCATTCTTCCTGCCTGGGGGTTGAGTAATGCGGCCGCAACTTTAGTCGGACAGAATTTGGGTGCAAAACAAATCGAACGTGCCGAGAAATCAGTTTTTACAACTGCCCGATACAATGTGATTTTCATGGCTTCGATTATGATTATTACATTAGTTTTTGGCAACTATATTATTTCTTTTTTCACTAATGATGAAATGGTAAAAACAATAGCAGCCGAAGCATTGCGAACGATGAGTATCGGATTTGTTTTCTACGGAATCGGAATGGTTTTAATCAATACCTTCAATGGTGCAGGAGATACCTGGACACCAACCGGAATCAATTTTTTCGGGTTTTGGTTATTTCAAATTCCATTGGCGTATGTTTTGGCCAAACATTTTAATATGGGACCAACTGGAGTTTTTATTGCTATTCCGGTTGCTGAAACTGCCATTACTTTAGCTGGAATCTTTTTCTACAAAAGAGGAAAGTGGAAACGGGTGCAAGTATAATAAAGCGAAAAGACCTTCAGTTACGAAGGTCTTTTTATGTTTTAAACAAATTCATATCCTGCATAAACCTGTTCAATTTCTTTCATAATGGCGAATAAATCTTCAGGGGCATCGGTGGTAACTAATTTTTGTTTGAATTCTTTGAACGAATGAATTCCTTTGAAGTAGTTGGTATAATGACGACGCATTTCTACAATTCCCAAACGTTCACCTTTCCAGTCCATTGACCATTGCAAATGATTTCTCGCAGCTTCAACACGATCAATAACGGTTGGGGCAGGCAGGTGTTCTCCGGTTTTAAAGAAATGTTTGATCTCGTTAAAAATCCACGGATAACCAATCGCAGCACGGCCAATCATGATACCGTCAATTCCGTATTCGTTTTTATATTGTAATGCTTTTTCCGGACTATCGATATCGCCGTTTCCGAAAATAGGCATGGTAATTCTTGGGTTGTTTTTTACACGTGCAATATGCGACCAGTCAGAATGACCTTTGTACATTTGGGCACGGGTTCTGGCGTGAATGGTCAAAGCCTGAACGCCAATATCCTGAAGCCTTTCTGCCACTTCATCAATATTAATGGAGCTGTCATCCCAGCCTAAGCGTGTTTTTACTGTAACAGGCAAATCAGTACCTTTGATGACCGCTTTGGTCAGACGTACCATTAAATCAACATCTTTTAAAACTCCGGCTCCGGCACCTCTGCAAACTACTTTTTTTACCGGACATCCAAAATTGATATCTACTAAATCCGGCTTTACAGTAGAAACAATTTTAGACGACATTTCCATCGCTTCTTCATCACCACCAAAAATCTGAATCCCGACAGGGCGTTCGTAATCAAAAATATCCAGTTTCATGCGGCTTTTTATAGCATCACGAATCAATCCTTCTGACGAAATAAATTCAGAGTACATCATGTCAGCACCATGTGTTTTGCATAATCTGCGAAACGGCGGATCACTAACATCTTCCATCGGTGCGAGTAATAAAGGAAATTCAGGTAATTCTATGTTGCCAATCTTGACCATCTTCAATATTTTTTGCAAAATTACAACATTTAGTTCAATTCACAGCAAAACATTCAATAAGCTGAAATTAAACCATATAAGTGATATAAGTTCATTTCAGCTTTACGCAAAGTTTAATATGAACTTATATAGCTTATATGGTGAAAAAAATAAGTTTCTATATGGTATTTCGGTAATCAAAAAACCGAATTGGTTTTCGGCTCATCGGATTAAAAACCAAAGGATTTAAAACTTCTTTTGAGGCGAATTCTATTTTTGGCGTTACTCTTAATTTAGCTCTAAAGTGATCTTTTATTTCCTGCAGAAATTCAGGAGTTTGGTTTTTAACCGCAATTTTTATCAGGATTTCATCCGTACCTAAATCATTGGTAGAAATTTCGATAAGATGATTTTCGATATTATCAAAACTGCTCAAAACATCGTTCATCGCAGGTGGATACAATGTTGTTCCTTTGTATTTGATCATTTGTTTTTTACGGCCGACAACCGGACCGACACGCAAAGTATTTCGCCCGCAAGAACATGGTTCATTGTGAAGCTGTACAATATCTCCGGTTTTAAAACGCAGTAAAGGCATGGCTTCAATTCCTAAAGTAGTAAAAGTCAGTTCGCCGGTTTCACCGTTTTTAACCGGCATATTATTTTCGTCAAGAACTTCAACAATAATTAATTCTGGATGATGATGTCCGCCTTTTCCATGTTCACACTCTGTAAAAGCGGTGCTCATTTCGGTAGAAGCATAAGTTGAATACAACTTGATATTCCATTTATCCGTAATTTTTTTGGATAAAATATTCATCGAAAAATCCTGTTCTCTCAAAGATTCCCCAATACAGATGGCGCCTTTTATGCTCGAATTATTATAATTGATTCCGTGGATTTCGGCATATTCAATTAATTTCAAAAGAAAAGAAGGAACGGTAATTAAATAACTGGGATTGTATTTTAAAATCGAATCCCACTGCATTTCCGGAATTCCCGCACCCACACGAATAACGCCAACTTTCAATTTTCGAAGACCCAAAAAATAAGCCAGACCAGCCATAAATTTTCGGTCAATTGTTGTCATTAACTGTACCACATCGCCTTCTGAAATTCCGGCGCAGGCAAACGAAATGGCTTCATTATAAGCCAATCGGTCTAAGTCAGAATCGGTTAAACCAAAAGTTACGGGATCACCTAAAGTACCTGAAGTCGAAGCGTAATCGATAATTTTATACTGCGGTACACACAAAAAATCATCGTTGTATTGTTGTAAATCCTCTTTTGTAGTTACAGGCAAAAATTGTAAATCTTCCAGCGTTTTCACTTTTGAAATATCAATATTTTGTCCGTCGAAAAGTCTTTTATAAAATGGAGAATTCCCGCTGATATACCCTAAAAGTTCAGCTAATTTTTGTTCCTGAAAAATTTTAATTTCCTCTAAAGATTTTTTTTCTATTGCCGGAATCATTGTAATTTTCTTTTGAGTTTTTTTAAATATTTTTCAATTTCTGCTTTTTCAGGAGCGGTAGTGATCTCTTTGGTCAGTGCTTTTTCAAAGTTTACCTGAGCCTGGTGAAATTCTTTTTTTTGGTAAAAGTACAATCCTGTTTTATAATACACAACCCAATAATCAGGGTTTAAAGATTGATAATTTTCAATGAATTCAGAAGAAATTGTTTCCTCTTTTTTCAGATACAAATCCATTTTGTGATCTTCAGTTTTAAACTTCTTATAGTTTTGAAAAGCTTCTGTTTTTATAAAAGGATCTTTGGCAATATTGAATTTTTCCTGTTCAAATGAAATTTTCGCATTCGATTTTTTGTCGTTAAAAACAGAATCTAAATTGTAACATACAAATTCGCCCAGCTGATAAGGATTAGCCGAAACCCAAACCAGTTTTTCTTTCGGTTTAAAAATAACTCCATGATGCGCCATTAACTGATTCAAAGCTTTTTCATTGCCGTAGCCCAACGGAAGATTATTTAAACCGTTTTTATCTCTGAGAATTTCTGAAGCAATCTGCGGATTTATTTTTTTATTTTCAGATAAAAGCTCCTGCATTCTTTCAAATCGGTATTCAGAATGACTATCTGCAATTTGTGCTAAATTTCGCTTATCATCCTTAAATGCTTCTCCCTGAAAATGATTCGAACAGATTAACTGACTGGTATTTGGCATATCATAAACATCGATTTTTTTTGGAGAAACCTCAATCAAAACGGCTTTGTTATCCTGAGCACTTCCTACCATAATAGATTCTGAAACAAATACTTTTCGTTTTTTGGCAATAGCGATCGCTTCGTCAATATTTTGAGCGTGCTGTAAAATTTCACGGGTCAGAATCGAAATCGGTGTTTTGGCAATAAGCGGAATTTTAGATTTTGAAGCATTAATGGTTACAGTTAAACCTTGTTGATTCATTCCGGAAACGGTTCCAATCATTCCGGGCCACGTAACCATCATAAAATTATAACCCTGTTTTGGTTTTACAAACGCAATGATTTTATTTTCTGCGAAAGCGTCATTTACATAAAAGTCAAAATTGCGTCCGAGAATCAAATTTGCGTCTTCAGATTTTTCATTCCATGCTGCAAAAGACGAACAGCCAACCAAGGCTAAATCCTGCAAAGCATGACCAATGTCGTGAGCAGCGTGCAGATATAATCCTCTTTGATATTGTGGTGCAATGTTGTCAAATTCAGTTGAAGTATATTGCGAAACCCCATAAATTTCTGTTTGATATTCTTCAGGAACATTCAGATATAATTTTCGGTTGAACCAGCTCAAAAAATGACGAAGCATTTTCTGCTGAAATTTTGACGGAACGATATCGGTTATTTTAGAGAAAAAAATACGCTGCTGTTTTTGCAAAAGTGAATCGGTCAGTGCTCCCGTTGTAAGTCCGATTTCTAAAGGATCTCCTTCGACATATAATTCCCAAAGACCCTGTTTATTTTTTGAAAACGAATTGATTCCAGAAATAAAAGAACTGTCAGAAAGTTTTGTTACAACTGGTTTTGCTGTATTATAATTTGAAATATCCGGCAGATGTTTTTTTGATTTTGCTATACCGCAGGAAACCAGTATTCCTAATAAACCAATAATTAAAAAATATGTAATTCGGTTTTTCATCACAGTTTAAGCCTGATTAATTTTTGTAATCAAATATTCTTTTCCAACAATTTCAGAGCAGGTCACAACAGCTCCAATGGTTACGCCCAAAACCCCGTGCATGTTGATGCTTTGTCCGGTGAGATACAAATTTTCTAATTTGGTTTTGGATGGAATCAAAGTTTTCATCGGATTGTTGGAATCTTTGACATAGCCGTACATATTTCCGTTATCGCCACCAATATAATCGCGATAGGAAAGAGGCGTTGATGTATGAACAGATTTAATACAATCTCTGATTCCTGGAAATTTTATTTCAATTTCATCTAAAAATTTAGCTGCTTTTCTGGCTTTGAATTCTTCATAACTTTCACCGCGATCGTTTTTTTCTACTGTTGTATTAAACGTTTCTGCCCAGGGCAAAACATCATCGAATTTCATGTAGGTTATAAAAGTCATTCCGTCAGCCCAGATTTCATTTTCTTTCGAAGCATTCATGGAAGCCATATATGTTTTTGGCCACGAATTTTCATCATATTCGTGAGCGGTCCACACTTCCTCGCTATTTTTAAAATGATAATAATTATGATTGATGTATTTGAAAGTTTCGGATTTAAAAACCAGATATAAACTAAAGGCCGAAAGCACGCCTTCCAAACTTTGAATTCTGTTAAAAAATGGTTTTCTGAAGTTCTCCTGACCCGCCATTTTCAAAGTAGTTTTGGGTTCAATATTCGAAATAAAAAGTTTTCCGGAAACCTGTGTTCCGTCTTTCATTTTAACCGAATTTACTTTGTGATTTTCGACTTCAAAATGGGTAACTTCTTTATGTTTATAAAATTCACCACCATGTTTTTTAAGCTGTTTCAAAAGCTGTTTGGTAATCTGGCTTCCTCCGTTGATACAACGCCATGAACTTTCTATATACGAATTTACAATGAGGGCATGAACATAAAAAGGTGATTTATCAGGAAGACCAGCGTACAGAAAATTAGAACCTGCCAATACGGCTTTTAGTTTTTCATTGTCTGTAAAGGAATCAATTGTTTCTTTAGCGTTGAGCATTAAAATTTCATCATCATATTTTCCTTCCCATTCTAAATTATAAAGAGGAAAAGAATCACAAATCGCTTTTAATTTTTCGCAGTAATTTTTAATATTTTCCTTTTCTTCAGGAAAATGTTTTTCTAACTGATGAATAAAATTTTCGTAACCCTGGGCATGAGGATATTCGGTATTGTCGTCTTCAAAAGAAATAATATCAAAAGCATTTTCATCTAATTTCTTCAGATTTAAATGATCGATAATTCCCAAATATTTAAAATACTGATGCAGGTTCTGACCTTCGCCTAAACCTCCGATGTAGTGAATTCCGGTATCAAAAATGGTTTTGTCGCGAACAAAAGTCTGCAGGTTTCCGCCGTACTGATTGTTTTTTTCGAGCACACAAACGCTGTAGCCTTCTTTAGCCAGAATAATGGCAGAAACTAATCCGCCCAAACCGCTTCCTACAATTACCGCGTCGTATTGCTCTTTCATTTTAATTTTTCTTTAAAATGAGAATGTTATTTTTTTCTAAAACACAATCAAAACCAAGGTCAGTTATTGCGTTTTTTAAACGTGAAGAATTTACTAAAATGATAGATGAAGCTTTAGTGATTTCCGAAAAATTGTTCAGGTTTTCATCCGAAATTAATACAACATCATATTCATTTTCAACCTCAGATAATTGATTCAGATATGATATTTTTCTCTTTTTAGCGATATAATTGGTTGTGGCAATTTCTCTTTTTTCTTCGTCAGCAATATACGAATGAATTTTTCGCTGTGGTTCCTGTAAAGTCAGTAAAACATCCAGTTGCCCGTAGTCATTTGCTAAATGCAGGATTCTGGCTTTCGCCGAAATGTAAAGGTTTAGGTGATAATAGGTTTCGAGCTGTGATTTCAGATTTTGTTTTACACTTTTTACGACTTCAATTTCTTTGTAATCATAACTGTGAATCAGCATCTTTTTGAAATAATCCGGTCCTTCGATTTCCTGGCGGATTTTAGAGAATTCAGATTTAAAAAAGGCACTGATCTGTTTTGTCCTTTGGGCATAATTTTTACCGAAAGAATGATTTTCAGGAGTAATTCTTTCTAAAATAGAAACCGTAATACTGCCGTCATAAATTATAAAATCGCCTTTTGGCAACACTTCTGAAACACCATGAATTAAAACCGGAAGAATATCTAAATTTAGTTCTTCGGCAAGATAAAATGCACCTTTGTGAAAACGCTTAATCTGATTACTTTCAGAACGGGTTCCCTCAGGAAAAATTATGATAGAATAGCCTTCTTTTGCTTTTTGGCGCAAATGTTCAACACCGTTTTCAAGTCCTTCTGTAACGGGATAAAAACCTGCTTTTTTAGCAATAGGGCCAAAAAATGGAGAGTTGTAGACCCAGTCATTTACTAGATAAATAACTTTTGGATTTAGCATTCCTATTGTCAGAGAATCTAAAAATGAGGTATGATTGGCAATAATTATCGCTGGTTTTTCGAAATTTTCATTAAAAGTATTAATCACTTTTTTATCCACAAACGGATTTGAATACAATACTGATTTCACAAATTTTGAAATCACAAAACGAAATCCACTCATTTTCGATTTATCCTTTACAGGAAGAATCGGTATAATAAGCAAACAGTAAAGAGACATTAAAATCCCGCCCAAACCGTAGTAAGAAAAGGAAAGTATACCATTTAACAAACTGCGTAATGCAAAAGGCGGATTTCCGTTTTTGGATCGGTTTGATATAAAAATTTTAAAAAGAATCGGGTAGAAAATAAATGTAATAATCAGGGCTGCAAAAACACCGATTAACGAAACTGATGAAATCGAAGTCAGCGCCGGATGCTTGGCAAATATCATGGCACCGATTCCTAATATGGTTGTAATTACGGCCAGAATTATGGACGTTCTGTAAATCGCAATTTCGTTTTTTCCGGTAGTATATTCTTTTTGAAGTGCGCTCGTCATGAAAATACTAAAATCAACACCGTGACCAAAAATCAAAGTGCAGACAATCATACTGAAAATATTCATCTGAATGCCAAAAATTCCCATGATTCCTGCTGTTACGATTCCGGTCAGGGCTATCGGAATACAGCTTAAAATTACCAATTCGATCCTTCTGAAAAAGAAAAACAGAATTAAAATGACAGCGACAAATGAATAATTGACAAGCGAATTAAAATCCGTTTTTAAAGTGCTGAAAAACGTTTCATTCATTTGCTGACGGTCAATCGCAATCAGGTTTTCTTTGGCGGAAGCCGATTTTACAAAAGTATCCCGCTGTTCAGGAGTTACTTTTACCAAAGTCGAAATCGTATAAAAACCATCTTTTTGTGTTATAAATTCTTTTAATTGTAAAGCCTGAATTCTTAGATAATCCTCAGAAGAAATCGGTTTGAAACTAAAATTTAAATGATCGAAAAAAGTAGAATAGGCGGTAGGTTTAAACCCAAGTTTTGAACCTTCGGAAATTAATCCGGATTTTAAAAGCTGTTTTTTACTGGCATCCCAAAATGAATTCCATTTTTCAATTTTTTCAAGCTGTTGCTTCTGCGAAAGCATAATTCCGCCAACTGAACTGAAATTCAATATTTTGTTTTGTTTTTTCTCTTTAGATAAATCGGCAGAAAGCTGGCTGTTGTGCTGCAAGACTTCTTCCATACTTTTTCCGTAAGAAGCCACATAAATGGTTTTTGAAGTCAGACTCGTGCTTTCTTCTAATTGTTTTTCGGCAGCTTTGATTTCTTTCGGAACAAAATTCAACTGCGACAAATCGTTATTGAAACCAACATCATTATAAGTAAAACAGCAGACAATCGTAATTAAAACACAGAAACCAATCAAAAATTTATTGTTGTGAAAGGAGAAATGAGCCAGTTTATCGATCACATTTTTCTTGTGCTCAAAATTATTCTCTTTTGGTTTGTATAAATGCGGAACAATCAAAAGCGAGAAAAATGCGGAGGCCATCACAATGACGGCAGCGAAAATCCCAAGATCATTCAGTGCATCAGATTTTACGAAAAGCAGACATAAAAAAGCAACTGCGGTAGTCGAACTGCTCATAATGACCGGCATCGTAATGTCTTTGTACAAGGTTTTGATGTCGCTGTTGTGTTTGTAATGCGTGAGAATATGTAAAGAATAATCAATCGTGATTCCCAATAAAATAGAGCCAATTCCAAGTGAAATAGCCGAAATCTGTTCTTTTACAAAATATAAAAAGGCAACAGCAAACAAACCGCCAAATACTGTCGGGATAAAAATAATCAGTGGAATTAATATTTTTCGGTAGAATAAAATCAAAATCAGCATCAGTGTTATCATGGCGATGGTCGTCGTCAAAACAATATCGCTTTTAATCTGATTGGCATTGGCAACAGCAATTAAAGCAGAACCAAAATAGCTGATCGAGGTTTTGGTTTTAAAGTGCTGATTTAAATTTTCCTGAATCGATTTTAGCTTTTCGGCAAAAAGAGTATTTTTTTCGGTTTCGCTCGATGAAATATCTGAAGTAATAAAAAGCAATAATTTCTTTTTGTCTTTGGTCATCACAAAACCATTATCGAGCGTAAAGTCGTCGCCAACATTTAGCTGTTGTAACTTTTTTAAGGCGATAAACGAAATTCCCAGCGGATCCTGCAGAATAAAATCTTTAGTAACAAAACCGGATGGTGAAATAATGGATTTGTAATTTTCCTGAACTGTTGCTGCAATACTGTCTTTCTGCAGTTTTTTTTCGATGGCTGCATAATCTGTGTCATCTAAAAAAAGCGGCAGATTATTGTAAACAAAATCAATGGTTTCCTGAATATTTTCTTCGTCAATTTTTCCCTGAATTCCGGTGATGTACGGTTTGCAGGATTTAGAAACGCTGTCTGAAAAAGCAGTTGCCATTTCTTTTAAATCTTCTTCAGAACCTTTTTTTTCGAGTTTGAAAATGACGGTTATTTTATCTGCAAAATTTAACTGTTTGAGAACTTTCGCTGTTACATCAGCCTTGTCATTTGTGGGAATCAGTTTGGTTATATCTTCTTCAAATTTGATTTGAGAAGCAAAAAATCCAAATACAAAAAGCATCAGTACAGCCAAAAAAACCGAAAATGATTTTCTTCGGTTTACAAATTGATGGATAGTATAGAAGTATTGATGCATAATTATTGTTTAATTTTTTGCCACAAATTTCACAAATTTCCACGAATTAATTTAAGCTATTGATGGAGAAATCAAAATGTGTTTTACTGTAATTTTTTTTTGCTAAAAGCAGTCAGAAGCAAATAACTTATCAGACCAATCGTTAGCGCAGAAACGGATGCTAAAATAAGACTTCCTACGATATATTGGGTAGCATTTTTTTGAATATCGTCGAGTGTAATCGAACTGTCTAAAATTAAGGGTGCATCGTTGGATACAAAATAGCTTCCCATTTTTAATGAACCGTAGATTATAAAAGGAATAAAAGGAGGAAAACTCACATTTGAAGTCAAATAAGCAATGACTTTGTTGAGTCTGAATAAGGCTGCGAAAGTAAAAAGCAAAATCGTCTGAAAACCCCAAAAAGGAGAAAGACCGATAAAAATTCCTAAAGCAATTGCGGCTGCTTTTTTAAAATTTGAATCTTTGCTTTCTAAAATGTCTTCTAAAAAGAATTTTTTAAATCCTTTTTTTTTTGCCCTTCGAAAAAAATCCCTTGGTTTGATGTAAAGCAGCGCATTAGTTACCAAAACTGTATTTAGAATACTGATTCGGGTAAAATCACGAAACGGACGAAAATGCGAAACCCGTTCTGCAGGATCATACAAAACCTGAATCGGAATGTTTTTTACTGTAATTCCTTTCCATGCAGCGCGTACAATGATTTCAATCTCAAACTCAAATTTATTGGTGTAAAATTGTTTCGGAAGCAATCGCAAAGGATACAATCGAAAACCGGATTGTGTATCGTCAAGTTTGATTCCGGTTTCAAACCTGAACCAGAAGTTCGAAAATTTGTTTCCGAAGCTGCTTTTTTTCGGCACATTTTCCTGTGTCATATTCCGGCTTCCGATCAATAATAAATTCGGTTCATTTTGAATTTCGGCAATAAAATTTGGAATATCAGACGCAAAATGCTGACCGTCAGAATCGATTGTAATAGCATATTCGAATTTCATTTCTATTGCCTTTCGAAAACCGTTTCTAAGCGCACGTCCTTTTCCTAAATTTTTAGGATGGTGAATTTGTGTAAGCTGCGAATATTGTTTTAAAATGTCGAAAGTTTTATCTGTCGAACCATCATTAACAATAATGACATTTGAAGTAAAATCTAAAACAGAATCCAGTACTTTTTTTAGTGTTTTTTGATTGTTGTACGTAGGCACAATAACGCAAAAGTTAGTCGGATTAAGTAATTCCTGTTGTGATTTCATGTAGTATTTTTTGGAACTTTATTTTACAAATTGCTTCTCTTTTTCAGAGAAGCTTTTAGATTGCAAAACAAAGTTTTTAAGATAATCTTTCAAAGCCGTACCCTGAGAAGCATAATACGTCATTATGAATTTTTTATCTTCTTTAATATTTTTCTTGTAGCCCGTAATAGCCGGAACATCTTCCTGAACGCTCAGCCTGATCATTCTCATTTCTATATTACTTGGATCACTTTTTATTGTGGCTTCAAGCAATTTTGCGCCTTCTTTAAAACGCTCAATTTTTTCACCTAATTTTTTTTCAAATTTAGATTCAAGTAAAATGGATGCCGCTTTGTAAGCCACTAAAATCTTATCATCATTATTTGAAACGCCTGAAAGTTTTGCTACAAACTCTTTGGCATTATTTTCAGATTTTGTAACGTCAGCATACATTTTTCGAATAGCAGCCAAATCCGGATTGCCTGAAAAATTTACCAGTAGAAGTAATGTCAGTAGCAGTTTCATAATTATATTTTTTTATACACATTACTCAGTTTCAAAGCAACGGTGTCATTAAAATAAGTTGTGTTTTTTACTTTAACCAAATTGTCTTCGGTTGTTGCAATATCAAGCTCCAAACGTAATTCCGGAGTGTTTTCAGGATTTATAAGCGCCATAAATTTGACATTTGAAAGCGTCTGAATCATTAAAGTCTGCTGCGTGATTTTCTCTGTCAGTTCTTTAATAATCTGAATCATACAAACCCCAGGCATAATAGGATTTCCCGGAAAATGACCTTCGAAAACTTCATGTTTTTCATTGACCAGAATCGTAATATTATATTTAGAATCGGATATTTTTTCTTCCGAAAGTATTTTGTAAAAGTCTTTTAAAACCATATTTTTTATTTTCCAAACGAATAGGAAACTCCTAATTGAAAATTAATATTTGTGTTATAATCGCCAAAAAGATAATTGTTATTTGAATCATTGTAATAATAATCGCTATCTAATATGTCGTAGAACCCTTTTTTAAACCGCGCTTCAAACATTAAACCAGATGGCAGAAGATAGCCAATTCCGGTAACAAAAGCCAAATCATTAGCATCTTTTCTTTTCACTAAATTATGATTTATCAGGAAATCTGCCGATGGACCAAATTGTATCTGAATACCAGGACCAAAAGTAAATTTATTTAATAATGTAAAAGACAAATAATCAAGTGTTAAATCTTCTTTTTTAAATTTCTCTGCAATTAAATCCTCATCATAATAATTCCGTTTGACATTATTGGAGCCTTGTCTGCTGTATGTTATTTCAGGTTGAAGGCCAAAATATTTGCCTAGTTTAATATCACCAAAACCTCCTGCATAAAAATCTGTTTTATAGGTAGAATGCGTTTCTGAAATCGTCGAAAAACCCAAACCTGCTCTTAAACCTGGCTTGAAACTAACCTGTGCCTGTGCCTGTATGATGAAAAATACAGCTATTATACTTTTATAGTCTAATTTCATTACATTTTAAAAGTATAACTTATCCCAAGCTGGAAAACCTGATTCAAAATTATTTCGTCATAATAATAGTCATCATCAACTCCCTCATAGCCATAAATATCAATGAATCCTTGTTTAATTCTGGCTTCAAATCCTAACCCGTTTGGCAATGTATAACCAACACCTGCAACAATTGCCATGTCAAAACCTTCAGGATCAGAGTTGATGTAATTATCATCTACTTTGAAATCTAAAGAAGGTCCTGCCAGAATATGAAAACCACTTCCACCAAAGTTAAACTTAGCAACGGCTCCAAGTGTTATATAATTCAGTTCATATTTTTCAGAATAATAACGACCGTCTTCAAAGTATGTCCCTTCATCACCCTGTCTGGAATACGTTATTTCAGGCTGTAAGGAAAAATATTTATTGAATTTAATATCTACTAATCCACCAACATAAAAATCTGTTTTAGTATTATTATCCTCAATATTGGTCAATGTAGAAAAGTTTAATCCGCCTCGAAGTCCCGGGCTGACTTTTACCTGTGCTTGTGCTGTGATAAGGCCAATAAATAAAACGAATGAAATTAATATTACTTTTTTCATGTGTATTTTGGTTTTAGGTTAATTTTAATTTTTTATTCTGATTTAAAATAGTTTAACTCAATTTTTAGCTTAATATTTTGATGTAAAATGACAATTTTTTTAGCAAAAATATCGTTTTCTAAAGTAAAAGTAATTGTTATTTTATCTTTTGTTTTAGAAGAACGGACTACTTTTTCTAATTTTTGATCTTTTTTGGAGAAGAAAAGATAGTTGTCTCGTTTCCCGTCTGCCGATTTATAAATGTTGTTTTCCTCGTTTTCGAATTGTTCCTGAATCCAATATTTGCTTTTGAGAAGCAGTCTGAAATCTTCTTCTAAGGTATTAATCAGGATTTTTCGGTCAAGTTCAGAAACGATTGAGTTGACTTTAAAATCATTTTCTGAAATTTCAAAATCCATTAATTTATTTCCAAATTCAGTTGTAAAAACGACACGATGCGTAGTATCATTTATTTTCTTGGCAATAAAAATTCCCGACATTTCATGACCGTAAACAGTAATGTTGGTTTTGTAAACATAGTCCCTTTTTGAGTCTGAGAAATAAGGAACTTCAATTGAGGTTTTATCTAATTTTTTGGGCGTATAATTTTTGGTGACTGAGCCACAAGAAATCAAAATAATCGCCAGCAAGCAATTAATTAGTAAAAACTGAATCGTCGATTTTTGCATTGATTACTTTATTTTTTAATACAATTCGGGTATAATCGTCAGATGATTCCAATAATTTTACCTGAACCACTGTTGCTTCTTCTTTGTCAAAAGTCAGTTCAATTTGTTTGATGTATTTTTTCAGCGTAGCATCTTTAGGAATGAACTTCGCCAGATTTTGACCTTTTAATTTAAAATATGAAATCGTAAATTCTTTGTCATCAAACATATTTCCGCTTACACTTCCAACAATTAATTTATTGATGCGGGTAAAGATTTTGCTGTTGCCCATATCAACGGCGCTTTTCTTTCCTTCGTCGTTAATCAGGATTTTTCCGTTTTTGAAAACGATGCTGTAATTGTATGGTTTTTTGTACTGCCAGGACAATAATGCGGGTTCCTTGAAAAACATTTTTCCTGAAGTTTCAATATCTTTCGATAAGAAATCCAAATGCTTGTATTGGACAAAATCCGTGCTTAAGGTTTTGATTTTTTTGGCAACAACATTTACATCTTCTTTAAATGCAGTTATTTCAGCAGGAGTCATTTTTTGTTCCTGAGCAAAAAGCGTAAAAGAACCGATGTTTAGTAAAAAAAGGAGAAAATATAATTTAGTCTTCATAAGCTTTAAGATTCAAAAGTTCTTCAATCGAAACCACTTCATAATGATTTTGCTGTAAAAATTGCAAAAACCGTTCCAACACTAAAACAGAATGTGGGGCAGTATCGTGCAAAAGTACGATTCCGCCGGAAGAAACCCGTTTTTTAATTCGATTCAAAATTAATTCTTCATTTTTTAATCCACCGTCAAGCGAGCGAATATTCCAGCCGATTACTTTATGTCCGGTAACTTTTAAAGCTCTTCTGATTGAAGGCGTGGTAACTCCATAAGGCGGACGGAAAAAGTTGATTTTTTTGGAAGTGAATTTCTCTAAAAGTTTATCCGTATTCTGAAGTTCTTCGATTATTCTTTTGGCATTATAAAAATCAAAAAACTTAGAATGCGAATACGAATGATTTCCAACGAAATGACCTTCATTTATCACTTTTTGAAGGATTTCAGGATGCGCTGCAATATTTTTCCCAATGCAGAAAAAAGTAGCTTTGACATTGTATTTTTTTAAAAGTTCTAAAACTTCTAAAGTGAATTCACTTGGACCGTCGTCAAAAGTAAGTGCGATTTTTTTCTCTGTTTCTAATGGATTACCGCAGAAAGCCTTTACATGATAATTAGATGAAATCCTGGCAGAACCAAAAGCATTTATTCCGATCCAGATAAAAATTATAGCAAAAAAGAACCACAGATTTATTGCGGTATAAAAATTTAGAAGAAATACTAAAAGCAACAAAAAGATAAAAAACAGGGATATGTTTTTGTGCGTTATCATTTTGTCAGCAGTGTAAAACTATGGTTTTTTCCGTTTAACTGATTGTATAATAAAATCGTTTTATAAGATGGTTTTGAAACCGGATTTAATTTTATGATTTCCGGAATTTCCTGTGTTTTTAAAATTTTAGAAGCCATCCATAAAGCAAAAGCCGAAGCAGTATCGTATTCGCCGCTCAAATGTTTGTAATATAGTTGAGGAGTTTCAGCAAACGAATTTTGAACAAGATTTTTATAATAATTTTCGAAATCAGCATTTCCGTCAAAACCCAAAATCAAAACATCCACATCGGAAATTTCAAGATTATTCGATTTTAGAAAAGATTGAATTGCATCTTCAACTTCATTTTCTTCCAGAGTGTTTACAATCGAAACATCCAAAAGTTCAGCATACGTATTTTCTTTTCTTTCATTTTCCAAAACAAAAAAACTGGCACCTTCTCCATAAACAGCACCACTTGTGGCAGAAGTCAAAACATCATACGGACCTGAATTGTCTTTTTTAATTCTTCCGTTTAATTTGAAAAGGGCAGTGGTGTAATCTCCATTTTCATCAACGCCCCCAACTAAAATAGAATTGGCTTCTTCTTCTTCAATCTGCATTTTTGCATCAATCAAAGCCGACTCAAATGATACAGCACCGTTAACATATGTGAAATTATACCCTTTGCATTGCTGTAAAAGTGCAATCTGTGCACCAACTGTATTATGAGTCGATTGAATAAACGAAGTCGGTGTTAGAAACTCTTCGTTATTATCTAAAATACTTTTTAGGAATTTTTCAGAATCTTCGATGCAGCCCAAACCTGTTCCGGTTATAATCGCATCAACGTTTTCAACATTGGAATCTTTCATAGCCAAGGCCGAAGCTACGATTCCGTTTTTTACCCCTTTTGCCATTCTGCGGATTGCAGCAGGGGAAATATAATCTTTGTAAACCGGGGGAATAACGGCCAGTACATTTTCATCATGATTTACAACCGCTTCTTCCAAAAAAACAGTATCAAATGTTTTTTGAGTCGAAATACAGCCTACTCCATTTATATATGTTTTTTTCATTAGCTTTTTGAAAATATAAGGGTCGAACAGTTTCCTCCAAAACCAAAAGAGTTGGATAAAACGTGTTCGATGTTTTTATTTTTTAAAGAAGTCTGCGGTTGCAGATCAAATTCTTCCATTTGAGTTTCGAAATTTAGATTCGGATAAACCACATTATTCTGAATAGCCAAAACACTGTACACAGCTTCAATTGCTGCGGCCGCTGCTAAAGTGTGGCCTGTAAAAGGTTTTGTAGAACTGAAATCCGGAACTTTTTCGTCTTCGTAAATTCTTTTTAAAGCTCTTCCCTCCGATAAATCGTTGTTTGGTGTTGCGGTTCCGTGTACGTTGATGTAGTCGATTTCAGAAGGTTTTAAACCTGAAACTTCAAACGCTTTTTTCATTGCCAGATAGGCACCGTCTCCATTTTCGGAAGATGCAGTCTGATGGAAAGCGTCATTTGCATTTCCGTAGCCTGAAACTCTTGCCAGCACTTTCTTATTTTGTTTTGCGACAATTTCATCCGATTCTAAAACTAAGTAAGCTGCTGCTTCGCCAAGATTTAAACCTTTACGATTATTGTCAAAAGGTTTATTGTAATCGTCAGATAAAATCATCAAAGTCTTAAAACCATTGATAGTGAATTTTGCCAAAGCATCAGCTCCTCCCACAATTACACGATCTAATTTTCCGGTTTTAATCAATCTGGCACCCAGCATAATCGAATTGGCAGCTGATGAGCAGGCGGTACTGATTGTCGTAACCATTCCCTTTAAACCTAACTCTTCGGCAATTTTATCTGCCACATCACCACCGTCATGACAGGTAATATATTTTACCAGTTCCGGTTTTTCGAAATAATCATAATAATGCTTTTCGGTCATGTCCATTCCGCCCACACTGGTGGCTGAAATGAGTCCGGTTCTGAATTCGTTGATCGATGAAATTCCGGCATTTTTAACAGCTTGTCTGGCTGCCAAAGTACCAATCATAGCGGTTCTCGAAAAATTATTGGTTTCGTCCAGACGCAATTCGGCAATAAGCTGCTCATTTGTTTTTTTGATTTCGCCGACTTTAATTACATTGGCGTGAACGGTCGAAATATGCTGAATCTGAGCAATGCCGATTTTATTTTCGATTAACGAAACGTAATTTTCTTCAACCGTATTTCCGATCGCAGAAACAATTCCCATTCCGGTTATGGCAACACCTTTTGTCATTTTAGATTTCGGATTTTAGATTGTAAATTAAACTTAGCGTCTTAGCGAGCATATTTCTAACAGCTAAGAAAAACAAGCCTACAAATTTAATCTCGCAAAGTCGCTGAGCCGCTAATTTTTTAATTAGCAATCTTTGACAAATTTATGTGATTATTTCGTTCTGTTAGCGTCAATGTAAGCCGCCATAGTTTCAATAGACTGGAAAATAGATTTTCCTTCTTTCGGATCCACTAATTTAATTCCGTAATCCTTATCTAAAATCACGATTAGTTCAAGTGCATCAATCGAGTCCAGACCTAAACCGTCTCCAAACAAAGGGTCGTTATCTGCAATGTCTTCTACAGCGATATCTTCAAGGTTTAGAGTCGTAATAATTTTATTTTTTAATTCTGCTTTTAATGCTTCCATGATTATTTATGGTATAATGTATTGATATTTTCGTTTTTGTATTTTTCGTTTTCTTCTTTGTCTATTATGCAAAGAAACGCTTTATAATTGTCATTAAAAAGTTCTGCCCAGCCGCACAAAACTTTTTCTGCTTTATTTGTGTTTAACAATATTTCCGAATAGTTAGACATAAAGTCGGTGTTGAAAGCATCAAATATAAAGAAAGAATTCTCACTTTTCAGCTGATGGCGTATACTTATTTCGCCGAGGCAAATATTGGGCAGTGTATAAACAAAAACCGCCGGACTCGGAAAATAGTTTTCTTTGTCTGAAATGGATTCCTGATATTTTACATCGGTATCTAAACTTGAGGATTTATTGGCCAAAACCAAAGCGATATTATTTTCTTTTTGCTTCGCCAGTTCGCTATCGCTCGGGTCAGTAGAAACAATCGGGCTCAAAAGCAATTCCGAACCTAAAAATGCCAGTTTGCTCAAAGCATCCATTTTAAAAAACTTTGGATACTGCATTTCAAAATTACGATAGGCTTGTTTGGCAAAATCTGTAAAATCGGTTGGTTCAATTTTGAATACAGAAGTTCCGTTGAGAACAATTTCGTTGTTTTCGATTTTGATATAGGATTGTATGTTGATTTTGTTTTGAGTCATTTTTTATTTTATATAATCTTCTGCTTCGTAAGCGTCAATAGGAAAATCTTCTTCAGTAACTGATTTGTAAAAGAAAGTTCCGACACTCATTTTTAAGTCAATATAAATTTTGTCTAAATCTTCAATACTGTCATTTTCCCAAAGGATATCATGAAAAACATATCCGACATTTCCTGTTTTTGTATTTAAAACAATTGGATCCCATTAAGACCGGAGCCAATGATTAACAAATTATTTTTATAAATTTCTTTATTTTCTTCTTCCTGATTTTCTGTTCTGATTCTATTTACGCAATTGAAATAAACATTTCCAAATTCAATTTCTTCTCTAAAAGAAAACGTTTTTAAAAACTCTAGTGCTTCAGATGATAAATCAATACTTTCTAGAAACTCAATTGTTTTATCAGTAACTTTGATTGTATTATTATCAAAATCAAAATTCTGAATTTTTAAAGCTTCCTTGAAAAGAGATTCGTCTAAATTCATTTGTTTAAGTTTGAATTTTTATTTTCTCAAAAACCACAGCCGTATTACAACCTCCAAACCCGGAAGCCGTTTTCAAAAAGAAATCAATATTTGCTTCTCTGTTTTTTTCAATCACATTGATAGACTCGCTTACACCAAGTTCATCAAAACCTTTCGATTCAAAAAAGATATTTTGATTGGCAGATTCAATCGCAATTACGGTTTCTAATAATCCCGAAGCGCCTAAGGTATGACCGTAAAATCCTTTTAAACTATTAACGGGAACATTTTGTAAATCTAAACGATTTAAAGCAATCGCTTCCATTTCGTCATTATAAGGCGTTGCCGTTCCGTGTGCTGAAATATAATCTAATTTGTTGGCTTCAATCTGGGCTTCTTTCAAAGCATTCTGAATACTTCTGAATAAACCTTCGCCCGTTCTGGAAGGCCCCGAAATATGATTCGCATCGTTGATCGAACTGTCTCCAATAACTTTTATTTTGGCATCTTTGGCTTCCGCTGAAACTAAAACTGCCGCCGTTGCTTCACCCAAACTTACACCAGTTCGGTTTTTAGAATACGGCTTGCAGGGCAATTCACTCATCGCCTGAAAAGCATTAAAACCGGACAAAACAAACTCCGAAACTTCGTCGCCTGCCACCACAAAAATGTTATCATAAAGCTCTGACTGAATCATTCTTTTAGCAACCGAAACGGCTAAAATTCCGGAAACGCAGGCGTTTGAAACCACAATTGGCTGTGTCTGAAACTTAAAAAAATCAGCAACATTTTTTGCCAGAACATCTAAATGTGCGTTATTAAAACTTTCCTCAGAATGATCTTTTAAAGCGGTAACATTTCCTTTTGTTGTTGAAAGTATAAAAGCGGTTTTTAAATTTAATTTCACTCCTGAATTTTTGATAATTGGCTCTAAAGCCAGAATCATCATTTTTTCTAAACGGGAATATTTGGTTTCGGAACTAACTTCCGCGAAAGCGTTATTAATATCTTCATCACTAATTATTGAAGCATAAAATGAATTCGGCATCAAAGAAATATCATTGTGCAGCTGAATTCCGGAATCACCACGAAGAATCGCTTCGATGTTTGATGCAACATCAAAACCTAAAGGTGTGATACAATTCGTTTGTGTTATGTATATTTCTTTTGTCATTTTATTGTTTTTCTATCTCGAAAATTATTAAAGATGAAATTACTATTCAAATTCATAATGTCGAGAAGTAATAGATTTCCATTTGTGCTTTTCATGGCCAAATTTTCTAATAGAATTTTCAATTAATTTATTTTCAATCTCTTTAAAATTAAAATATAAAAATTGAGGAAGTTCTATTTTTTTTCCGTTTTGAAAGTACAATATTAGGGATTTAAAATTCCAAATTTTTAATGGATATTCTGAAGTGCTGAAACCTTTAATTTCTGTTGTTTTCAACAACTCTTTTTGACGAGATAAAACAGAAATCTTATATATACTTCCTTCTTCAAATGTGAAATTATATGATTGTTTAATAATAGCAATAATTAAAAGATAAGTAAAATATATCATTATTAAATTAAATATTATTCCAAAAATCATCATAGCTAAATAATCTTTTGCCATAAAATTTTCAATGATTAGATATAGCATTAAAACGGATAAACCAGCAAAAAAAATTGTGAAGATAAATCTACCAACAAGAATTATATAATTGAATTGCGTTCTAAAGTGTTTCATGTAATTATTTTTACTTCAACAACCCAACTTTCCTTTTCCATTCCTCATAAAAAGGAGGGTTCGTCAGCATCAAATTCCCTTCTTTGTCTAAAAATACCTGGGTTGTTTCACCCGTGCAGGCCACTTCGCCTTTGGCATCTATAATTTTAAATCTGTAAATCATTTTGGCGGCTGGCGTATCTACAACTGTAGTTTCAATTGTCACGACATCCCCATAACGCAAGGACAATTTATGCTCACATTTAGATTTTACAATTGGTGTTGTATAACCGGTATTGCCAATATCTAAATACGTAAGTCCGTGCTGACGTCCAAAAGCCTCACGTCCATCTTCGAAATAGGTGATATAATTGCCGTGCCAGACAATCCCAAGCGGATCTGTTTCGTTAAAACGAATTCTGATTTCGTGAGAAACGGTCAGGTTGGTGGCTTCGTTATACTGTTCTTTTCTTTTTGTCATAAAATAAGGCGATGGCGGTTGTAATAATGAAAAACAAAAATAACAAACTTATTTGTGGAATGATTTCTACGAAAGAACTGTTGCGTAATAAAACATCATAAAATGCTTCCAGTCCCCAGTTCATTGGAGAAGATTTTGCAATATACTGCATGATTTTCGGCATCGCAAAAACCGGAACCCAAACACCTCCAATGGCTGCCAAAATAATCACGCTTGTTGCACCAAACGGAGCAGATTGTTCCTGCGTGCTGGCGACAGTTCCTAATAAGATTCCGTACCCGATTGCTGCGAAACCTGAAAATAGTGCTACAACACTTGTCAATATAAAGTGTCCTTCGATGTTTAAAGAAGGCAATCCGATTGAGGGGAATAAAAACACCGCAACGGCAACCATCATATAAAACTGGATCATACAAATGATCGAGTAGGTGATGGTTTTGCCAATAATCACAACTAAATTAGAAACGGGATTGGTTCTTAACCGAACAAAAGTTCCCTGTGTTTTTTCTTTTACAATATTGATCGATAACGGAATCACAATAAAAAAGATTGCAAATAGCGTCCAGGCCGGAACGTTGTGCTGAACAGAATTTGGAAGCACTTCTTTATTATTGATTCTCGGAATTATTTCTTTGAAAGTAATAAAGTTTTTTTGCTCAAAATTGATCGTTTCTTCTCCCAATTGTTTTTGAAAAGTCGAATAAATCGATTTGGTTTCAATCTGCGAAATCATTTTGTCAATCGAACTCATAACGGCATTTTTGAAACTCATTTGGACCGCCGGATCAAAATACAGTTTTACTTCTTTTTCTTTAATAATGCGTTGAGGTTCTGCAGTTGAAATACTGTCTGTCAAACCTAAATTGCTGACAATTTTTTCTACATTCTGCTCGACTTTAGTTTGTAAATCAGAACTTAGATTTTCCGGAATTACAATCGCCAGCTGAAATTTTCCTCTGTAAACATTTTCTCTGGCAATTTCTTCTGTAACCGCTTTATGGTCTATTTGTGTTACAACGGTAAAATAGCTGCTTTTTTCTAAATTTTCAAAAACGGTTTTAGAAACAGATCCTTGGTCCTTATCCACCAAAAGAATCTGAATTTTAGAATTGGATACCGTTTTAAAAGTACTGTCCTGAATTATGGTTACGGCAATGACCAAAACCAAAGGCATGACAAATAAAATAATGAGTCCGCCTAAATCTCTTTTTAACAAAAGAAATTCTTTTACTACCGACATCCGGATTTTATATATCATCTCTCAGGGCTTTACCGGTTAATGAAATAAAAACATCTTCGAGATTTCGGGCATCTTTTACAGATTCAATTAATATTGACGGAGTTTCCTGTGCGTAAATTTGTCCCTGATCTAAAATGGCAATCGTGTCGCAGAAATCTTCGGCTTCAGCCAAATGATGCGAAGTATAAATAATGGTTGTTCCGTTTTGGTTCAGCTCTTTCAAATAATCAATAATAGCATTTCTAGACTGAACATCAACACCAACCGTTGGCTCATCCAAAAACAACACTTTTGGATTATGCAGGATTCCGGCAATTAGATTTACCCTGCGTTTCATTCCGCCCGAAAAAGTCTGAACTTGTTTATCGGCAAATTTCAATAATCCTAAAAGATCCAAAGCCACGATTACTTTGTCTTTTAAATCAGAGCCTTTCAAACCGTACATACTGCCAAAATAATGGAGATTTTCTCTTGCCGTCAAAGTCGGGTACAAGGCATATTCCTGAGGAACAACGCCTATGATTTTTTTAATTTTTGAAGCCTGATGCTGATAGTCTAAACCATCAATTGTAAAATGTCCCGAAGTAGGTTTTACCAATCCGCAGAGCATGGAAATCAAAGTGGTTTTTCCGGCACCGTTTGGACCCAGCAAACCAAAAATCTGTCCTTCGTTGATATCGAGGGAAACATCGTTCAAAGAATACATTTCTGCATCTTTGTACTTTTTCGAAAGGGATTCTATTTTTATAATGGGCTGCAAAATATAATTAGCTGATGGCTTTTTTTAGTTTTTTGAAAAAGATTTCCTCGCGATTGGCAATGTCCAAAAGTTCATAGGCAATAGCGTTGTAAGCATCTTCTTTGGCGCTTCGGTTTTTATAAATCCGGGAAGCTTCAACGGCAAAATCACGCCATGAATCGCCAATTTGGGTCATTTCTTTCGAAAGTGTTTTCAGTTCTTCATTATTCAGAATAACAGCTGCTTCCTGTAAAAAAGCCGCATAAATAAAACGGAAACCTCCGCCTCCGGTACCAATTTCTTCCTGCATGCGAACCATTTGTGCGAGGTAATGATTGGCTTTTCTGACACCGTGTTTCGCAGGCCATTTTCTGATTCGTCGGGATACAAATTTAATGCCGCGTACGCCAACGATTGGCATTGGTGCCAGCATAGTACGACACGTATCTTTGATTCCTTTGATGATTGCACTTTTGAAATCAACATTACCCGGAACCTGAATTGGATAATACATCTGGCCTCTTGGCGCAAAAGCGCCTTTGGCAAAACGTACTTTGTCCATTTCCTCATGCGTCAAAGTAGTAACCGTTTCCATTACCGGGTCGCTGATCAGATAATCAGTTTCGGTTTTTCCGTAAACAACTAAATTGTGGGCGTTGAAATGAAAGCGGTATTCATCAGGAAAATAACTCAAATGATACACGCCGACTTGTAATCCCGTCGGAATATTTTTTTTCAGGTTTTCCTCTAAAGCTTTATTCGCATTAGCAACAGAAGAAAATTTTTGTCTTTTTATTTTTAAGTTTAACCGATTGGCGACTTTATTGAAAATCTGTCCCGGCAAAGTTCTGTAGCTTATTGCCGGAGCATGATTGACTTTTAAAAAGGGCAGATACACGAATAAAAGTCCCGAACCAATTCCGAAAACCATTGGCTCGCTGATGTTGAGTCCGCTGTTTTTTAAGAGGTTTGAAGCTACTCCGTTTTCACAATGAGCAGATTGATGATGTGTAAAAGGAACTTGCATTATTTTGTGATACTATTTTTGAGTTCGACAATTGAAATATCAAAAGCGTCGGCATATTTTTGTAAAGTTTTGTCGTTTAATTTGGCAAAAACAGAGGGTTTAAAATGTCTTTTTACGCGCCATTTCCACATGTCAACATAACCAGCAAGAATAGAAAGATCCATTTTATTGAGTTCCATGAAATAACAAATCGGACTCAACTCGCCATTCTGAACTTTTAGTCTTGCTTCTTCGGCACGTTCTTTTATGTCGTCAATCGCGTTTGAAAGTGCGATGGCTTTTGGTTCCCAGCCTGTACTCAAAGCGGTAGTATAATTACCGTTTTCATCTGTTGCATAAACGAGTTCCTTGAGATTTTTTTTGCTTAAATTTCCATCGTGCTGCGGTACATTTTCTTTTTCCATGACGGTTTAAATTTTAATTAGCATTATGTTGTGGCCGAAATCCTCTTTTGAATAAACAAATTAATTTCGCATTCTAAAAGTATTTTTTCGCCAATAAAACTTTGGCAGCTCATGGTGCACAAAGTATAATCGTCGCTTACAAATTTTGAAACCAGAGTTGCTTTTGTAATAATGATTTCATCAACTTTTGGCAGTGAATGAATTTTCAGGTTTTTTATGGCGCTGATAAAACCCAGAACGCTGACATCCTTATTTTCTGTGCCGTCTTCTTCAAAAAAATATTTCTTTCCAACAATTGAAGAACAAGTCTGAGCCGTATTTTCAATTAATCCGGCTTCAATAAAAGTACCATTGTCAACAAAAATATTATCTTCTTTAATTAGAAATTCGGTTTCGACAAAATTAGCATCGATATCCAAAATCAAATCGACCATCAGCATTGGAGCACGATGAGGTAAGTAATTTTGAATGTCAATTCCCACTTTCATATATTTTTATTTGGCTAAAACGGTTTTCATTTGTCCGCTTGCAATTTCTTCATTGTTTAAAAAAGTCACGATATCTACTAAAGTTACTCCCGCAAATTCCTGCAAAATCGTAACATTCGACTGAATGCTATCATTAATTTGAGGCAATTTTTTAATCTGAATATCTTTAATAGAACCAATATATCCGGTTGGAGCAGTTTCATTTTTCAAAAAAAACTGATAGCCGGTGTGTAAAGCGACTGATTGCGCCATATGTTCAATTAAGCCTGCTTCTAAAAAAATGTTTTCTTGTAAAAAAATATTGCTGTCCTGAATTTTCAAACCGGAAACCAATCCTGTTTCTGAATATGAAAACATACGATCTACCATAACAAAAGGAAACTTTTGCGGAATCAGATTTTCGACTGCTTCTTTTTCTAAAAGTACTGAAGCTTCCATTAGCAAACGGTTAAATACGCATACGCAAATGAGAATCTTCCGCTTTCAGGAACCGACAGTAAAATTTTGTCTCCTTTTTTTAATTTTCCGGAATTCATTAATTCTTCAACTGCGATATAAATCGAAGCAGAACCTACGTTTCCAACTCTCAGAAGGTTCATGAACCATTTTTCTTCTGTAAGGATTATACCTTTTTCGTCCAGTCCTTTTTTTAGTCCTTCCACAAAAAAGTACGATGAAACGTGCGGTAAAAAGTAATCAACATCTTTCGCCGTAATATTATGTTTTGCCATAGCATCGCTCATACTTTCGACACCTTTTGGCAAAATAAATTCGTCCAGTAATTTTACATCCTGTTTTACAGCAAATACGGATTCATTCAGCCATTGTTCAGGTGTAAAATCGCTCCACGGTTTTATATCGCCGTTTTCTAGTTTATCACCTCCTGCATACATACAGGCTTCTAATTCGAAAGCATACGAATAGGCTTCCATCCATTCAATTTTCAACGAGATTTCACCGCCAGGTTTATTTTGAAGTAAAAAAGCTCCGGCTCCGTCAGACAACATCCAGCGTAAAAAATCTTTTTTGAAAGCGATAATCGGCTGTTCTTCCAGATTTTTTAAGTTGATGATTTCGTTGTTGTATTTTTGCGCGGAAAGCCAGGTTGATACTTTTTCAGATCCTGTACAGATTGCGTTTTTAGAATTTCCGGCTTTTATAGAAAGAAAGCCATATTTAAGGGCATTCATTCCGGAACAGCAAATTCCCATTGAAGAATTTAGTTCAACAGATTTGTTTTTCAATAATCCGTGAACCATTGCAGCATGTGAAGGCGCAATTATATCCGGAGAAGAAGTCCCGCAGGACAGTACTTCTAAATCCTGATTTGTAAAGTTTTCATCAAACAGCTGTTCAATTGCATTTTTTGCCAGCTCAGCGTTGGTGTGTGTACTTTTGCCGTTCTTATCAACAGCATAATATCGGCTTTGAATTTTGTTATTGCGTAAAATAATACGTCTTGCCTTTGAGGCAGTATCATTTATCAATCCTAAATACGTCTCCATTTCATCATTTGAAACGGCTTCATTTGGCAAATACTTTGCAGCTTTTGTAATATATACGTCAAACATAATTTAATTTTCCTCTTCTAAACTCCCTGATAATATTGCGTTTCTTTTTTTATGGTTTTTAGCTTTAAAGGATAGCTAATGAGGTGCAAGATATACACTATTGGCGAGATTAACCATATAGCTAAGAATAAATAAATATAAAATATTTTGAGAAGCTGTTTTCTCTTTTTTGGATTCTTATAAATGAAATTTGACCACTTGTTAAAAATTTTGTTGGCTGTTTTATCAACGGTCACCAAATAAGGGCTAATCCGTACAGCATCAGCAGCTAGTAATTTGGGCTGTAAGTCATTTAATTTATTCTGATAGAACTGCGAAAGAATGATTTCTCCAAATCTTGTTGATTCCTGAATGTCTTTTTCAGAAACGCCCGGCAACGGAAAAAATCCCAAATATTTCTTTTTTACTCCCGAAAACATCCATTCGACAATTGTTAATACGCTAATTAAATTTCCGACACGATCTACTAAAGCGATATTTCCAACCAATCGAGCATTGGCTTCTTTTAGCAGCACCTTAATTTTTTCCTGAGCCATAAACCACATATTCCGTGAACCGTTAATAGTAACTACAGGTGTATTATTGAGGATTTTTTTTCCTTCTTCACTTCTTAAAAAAGAATTGATTGGAATTGATGGCGATAAATACCAAACCTGATAGTGAAACAAAACCAAATCAAATTTGGTGTTCAGAATTTCATTAGGGACAGGTTTTAATCTTGTTGGAATCTGTAAAAAGGACTCCGGGAAAGCATCAAAAAAGGAGTCTTTGTTCCACGGAAACGGGAAAGGTTTTTCTAATTGAATCTCGTGAAAAGTTACTTTTATTTCATCTGAATTTAAAAAGGGATTTGCAATATTTTGCGCAATCGATTTTAATTGCCCGGACTGAGAATAAAAAATAACAAGGACATTTTTCATTTTGGTTTACCTTAGGTTGCAGGCAAAAATAGTAAATTTATTGAAACGGATTTTATGGTTTCAAATCATTCCAAAAATCAAAATAATTGAACCATTGCAATGGATATTTTTGCAAAATACTTTCAACACTTTTTACATATTCTTTCAATAATCCTTTTTCGTCCCGATGTTTAACAGTGGCTTCTCTGGCGTACAGATGATAATGAAGGTCTGGCTCTTTCATCACATAAACAAACACAACAGGAACTTTTAATCGCGAAGCAATTAAAAATGGGCCTGCAGGAAAATTAGCTTCTTTTCCTAAAATATTTTCAGAAAGTGATTTGGTACCTTCAAAATAGCGATCGCCGGTAAAGCAGACTAGTCCGTTATTGGCAAGAGCGGCATTAATCTCAAAAATATGCGATAGATCTTCTTTGATGATGATGAATTTTACAGCAGATTTTTGCGTAACACTTTCCAGATAATTCTTGATTGTGGAATGCTCTAAATCGGTAGTGACCAGATTGATTTGGAAATCAAGATCGATATCCCCAAAAAAGTGTTCTGCAATTTCAAAATTTCCAATATGCGCGCTGATTAAAACGCCTCCTTTTTTTTCGGCTAAAAGTTTTTTCAGAACTTCGATTCCGTCAAATTCATAGGTGAATTTATTTCGCAGACCGGCTGAAATAGAAACTTTGTCAATAATGGTCTGGCCAAAAGTGTAATAGCTTTTGAAAACCATTTTTTTTGACTTGAAAAAGGAATAGCAAAGCCTCTCTCTGAAATAATAAAAAATAGCCCGATTGCTTTTTCTTAGAAACAAAAAGTAGTAAGAAGCGACAAAACAGAGTAAAAAATAAGCTGATTTAACACCCGCTTTCCGAATCAAAAAAACGAATATTCTATAGCCTAAAACAGTTCCTTTTGATTTCCCGTCCCATTGACTCATTAAGCAGTTTTAGCTTTTAATTTTGATTCGATAAGGTCATAAAAGTTTTGAAAAGTAGCGATTCCGACAAAATCCACTTCAACCAGTTTTACACCAAAGTTCGATTCGATTGAAACGACTAAATCAACGTAATCTAAACTATCCAGCCCAAGTGTATCCTTTAAATTAGCATCTGGTTCAATTTCGTCATTGTCAACTTCAAATTCATCAACCAAAAAACCATTAATTCGTGCTATAATCTCTTCTTTATTCATTTTTCATTTAAACTTTTTAACCACCAATGCAGAATTGGTTCCTCCGAACCCGAAAGAATTGGACAAAAATATATCAAATTTTTTGTTTAACGTACTTTTAACTAAATTTAATTTTGAGGCATCTTCATCCGGGCTTTCCAAATTGATGTTAGGAGCAATAAAATCGTGCTGCATCATTAGAATAGAATAAATGATTTCGCTTGCCCCTGCCATCCAGCATTCGTGTCCCGTCATTGATTTTGTAGAACTTACAGGAGGATTTTTTTCTCCAAAAACTTCAAAAATAGCTTTTGCCTCATTAGCATCTCCAACCGGAGTCGAAGTAGCGTGTGCATTTATATATTCGATATCTGATGCTTTTAGGTTTGCTTCCTCTAAAGCTCTTTTCATAGCTGTAGCCGGTCCTTCAACATTAGGTGTCGAAATATGTCCTCCGTTTGATGAAAATCCGTAACCGGAAACCTCGGCTATAATTGTTGCGCCGCGTGCTATTGCAGATTCGTAACTCTCAAGAATTAAAGTTGCACCGCCACCACTCGGAATTAATCCGTCCCGACCTGAGTCAAAAGGTCTTGATGCTTTTTCAGGATCACTTTCTCTGTTTGAAAAAACGCCTAAGCCATCAAAACTGCTCATCGCATATTTATTAATTTCCTGCGCACCTCCGGTAATAATGATATCCTGAAAACCGCTTTTAATTAAAAAATAAGCCAATCCAATAGAATGTGAACCGCTCGCACAGGCTGCACTCACCGTTAAATTAATGCCACGAAGCTTAAAAATAGTTGAAAGATTCATCGTAACCGTAGAATTCATCGATTTAAAAATCGCTCCTGAACCAATTAAAGCCGTATCTTTTTTCTCGCGAACGATATCTGTCGCATCAATAATGGCTTTGGAAACACTATCGTTTCCGTACATAATCCCGACTTCGTGATTTTCAAAAAAAGCATCGTCAATGTTAGCGTTTTTCAGGGCCTCAATTGTAGCCATATAAGCATATTCGGTTTCCTCACCAATACTCATACGCTGTCTGCGGTTTAGTAAATTTTTCAAATCAGCTTTTGGAACCATTCCCGTCAAAGCGGATTGAAAACCGAATTCTTTTCGTTCCGGATCAAACTGAATGCCGGATTTCCCTTCATATAAAGATTCCTTTACTTCGTTTAATGAAGTACCAATGCAGGAATAAATTCCCATGCCAGTAATTACAACTCTCCTGTTCATCTTCTTTTAAAGTAATTTTTTAAGAATATATTCCCCCGTTTATGTTGATAATTTCGCCGGTAATATAGCTCGATTTTTTTGAAATCAAAAAGCTTACCAAATCTGCTACTTCTTCGGCTTCGCCAAAACGATTTACAGGAATTAGTTTTAATAATTCTTTTTCGTCAAGCTGGCTTGTCATGTCTGTTCTGATAAAACCGGGCGCAACGGCATTTACCGTAATATTGCGTTTGGCAACTTCCTGAGCCAGGGCTTTTGTCGCCGCAACAATGGCTCCTTTTGCCGCCGAATAATTCGTTTGTCCGGCAGTTCCTTTTACACCTGAAACCGAAACGATGTTTACGATCCGGCCATATTTATTGCGTAACATTTTCTGAATGAGAAACTGGGTCACGTTAAAAAATCCGTTTAAGCTTGTGTTCACTACACCATTCCAGTCTTCGGGAGTCATCCACATAAAAAGACCGTCTTTGGTAATTCCGGCATTATTTACAATGGCTTCAACAATTGCTTCAGGATTGGCTTCCTGCCATTTTGTTAAAGTGGCTTGTACGTCTTTAAAATTAGAAACATCAAAGCCTAAAATTTCTCCGGTTGCTCCTAATTTTTGTACTTCCTGAAGCGTTTCTTCAGCCGCTGTTTTATTTGAATGATAATTAATCAGAATATGATAACCGGATTCGACGGCTAATTTTTTACAAATCGCACTTCCAATTCCTCTTGAACCGCCTGTTACTAATACACATTTCATATATGTGGAATTTATTTTTTATTGTCATATATGTTATCGCCTTTTTGCTGGAATTGTTTTTCCAATATTATCATTAGTGGCGATTTCATATATGTGGAATTTATTTTTATCAGGTAATTATTTCTTTTTTTTCGCTGTTGGTTTTCCTGTGGGCTTAGTTGATTTTGTTTCCGGTTTAGATTTTTCGGAAACCTCCTCAGCAGAGGTATGTCTTTCAGCAGATTTAGAAAACAGTTCAGCATTTTCAAACCATTGATTGCCTAAAACAGTTCCGTCCGGTTTAAGAAAACCCCATTTTCCTTCATTTTTAACTCTTGCTACACCATTTATAAATCCTTTGTCCTGCTGGATGAACATGGCTGCGATCCCGTTAGTCGTAATACCGTATTGTGTTGGGATTACTAATTTTCCTGATTCATTGATAAAGCCCCAATTGCTTTCTTTTACAGGAGCCAAACCGTTTGAATTGAAAACTTCAGCATCACTGTATGTTGGCGGAATTACAAATTCTGCTTTTGGATTAATATAGCCCCATTTTGACCCTACTAAAACCGGAGCCAGGTTTTTTGAAAAAGCTTTTGCTTTGTCATATATAGGCAGGATTACCCAATTTCCTTTTAAGTCTATAAAACCAATTTTTCCGTTCTTTTTGGCAAATGTCAAATCCTGAATTTCAAAATCCCAGATTTTTTCGGCACCGTCAACGGGAATAAATTTTCCGCCGCTTACAATTCCGAAAGTTTTATCTTTTCTGGCCCAGGTTGTGTTTTTAAAATAATTTCCGATTTCAGTATAAGCCGGTTCTACTAATTCTTTTCCTGCAGTATTTATAATTCCCCAGTTTTTGTTTAGTTCCACTCTGGCAAAGCCATTTTCAAAAGGCTTGATCTGATCGTATTTTGGTTCTAAAACAACAGCCATTTTTGAATTGATCAATCCTACTTTGTTTCCTTGTTTTATGAAAGCTACACCGTCATTAAAGTCATATAATTTTTCAGAAGCAGGCGCTTTTAAAACTTCACCTTTTTTATTAATATAAACCCAGTCCTTATCTTTTTGAACAATTGCAATCCCGCTGTTAAAATCTTTTACACTTTTAAAATCTGCCGGGATTACCCAGGTTCCTTTTGTATCTATAAAACCCCATTTTCCGCCATTTTCTGCAGCAGCCAAGCCTTCCGAAAAACTTTTGGCCGATTTGTATTGCGGTTCGATTTTAAAAGAACCATCTTTAGCCAGATATCCAATTTTTGAATTCTTTTTAACTAATGCCAGTTCCTGACTATGAACAAATTGAATACCTGCCAGTAACAAAAAAAGAAATGTTTTTTTCATGATTTTTAAAATTCAATGTTTAATAATATAAAAGTTAAAACTCGTTGGGGCATAAAATTTTTAAATACACAGCAATCTTTGTGTAGAATATTAACTGTTGATCAGATAATCTTTTACGTTTTGAACAAAAGGATACATGACCTGATCTTCTTTGAATGTTGGGATTATTTTTCGAACATCATCGTACCATTTTTTGGAAACAGATGAAATTTTATCTTTTTGATCTAAGTAATCAATGGCCTGAACAATGGTGATTAATTCGATTGCTAATACTTCAAACGCGTTTTCGATAACTTTTGAGGTAATTACAGCCGAGTTTGTTCCCATGCTTACAATATCCTGATTATCGTTGTTGTTTGGGATACTGTGAACATACATTGGGTTAGACAACATCTGGCTTTCGGCAGTGGTTGAAGTAGCAACGAACTGAACGCCCTGCATTCCGAAATTAAAGCCTAAGGTTCCCAAATTTACAAACGGAGGCAGTAATTCGTTAATTTTTGAATTTAATAAATAATTCAATTGACGTTCTGCCAGCATTGTTAATTTGGTAATCACGATTTTCAGCTTATCCATTTCAAGTGAAATATAATCTCCGTGGAAATTTCCACCGTGATAAACGTGCTGGTTTTTTACATCTATAATTGGATTGTCGTTTGCCGAGTTAAATTCGTCTTCCAGAATTGAAGCAACATTATTGATAGTTTCCAAAACCGGCCCAAGAATTTGGGGAACACATCTTAAAGAATAATATTCCTGAACTTTCTCTTTGAAGATTTCTTCGGTGTTTTCTCCTGAATATAAATGATCCTCTCTTTTGCGGATTAAGGTACTGTCAGAAAGATTTTGCCTCATTTTCAAGGCTACTTCCTGCTGTCCTTTGTGGCGTTTGGTTTGGTTTAATTCTTCAGAAAAATGATCGTCATACGCCTGGACTAATTCGTTTATCGCGCAGGAAGCTTTTAATGACCAGTCTAATAATTTATTGGCATGATGCACATTTACAACGCCAATTCCGGTCATAACCGAAGTTCCGTTGATCAAAGCCAGCCCTTCTCTGATTTCTACCTGAATTGGCTTTAAACCTTCGATTTCAAAAACTTCCGGAGTTGGCCTTCTTTCGCCTTTATAAAAAACTTCGCCTTCGCCAATTAAAACTAAAGCTAAATGGGATAATTGAACTAAATCTCCACTGGCACCAACTCCACCATGTTCAAAAATTAACGGAGTGATATCTCTGTTGATCAATTCAGCCATTAAATGAATAACGGAAGGATGAACACCGGAATTTCCTAATGATAATGAATTTAAACGCGCTAAAATGGCTGCTTTTGCACAAACAGGACTTAAAGGTTTTCCCGTTCCTGATGAATGGCTGCGGATTAAATTATATTGCAGCTGAATCTGGTCGGACTCCTTAATTCTATATTGTGCCATAGGACCAAAACCGGTATTTACACCATATATTATTTTGTTTCCTGAAAATTCTTTTAAGAAACTGAAGCTTTCACTGATACGGTCCAGTACCAAATCACTAATGATAACTTTCTGGTTTCCAAATATAATAGCCTCAAATTCGGCTAAACTTAAATATTCATTAATTGTATTCATTAAACTCGTTTTGATTGCGCTAATTTAATTTTATTTATCAAAATAAATGTAGTTATTTTGATGAGGCAAATGTAAGTTAATAAATCAGAACATTACTATTATGACAAAGGAGTTTGTAGACGTTTTAATCATTGGGGCAGGGCCATCAGGATGTGTTTCGGCATCCTATCTTCATATGAACGGTGTTAAGATAAAAGTGGTTGAAAAAACAAAGTTTCCAAGACTGGTTGTTGGAGAGAGCCTTATCCCGAGGGTTATGGACCATTTTGCGGAGGCTGAACTTTTTGAAAGTTTAGATGCCATGAATTTTGAAAAAAAATTAGGTGCGCGTTTTATAAGAGGAGAAGAAATTTGTGTTTTTGATTTCAGTCAGAAATTTGGAGAGGGCTGGGACTGGACCTGGCAGGTGCCAAGAGCGGATTTTGATAACACCATGGCACAGGAAGTAATCCGAAAAGGTATTGATCTGGAATTTGAAACCGAGGTTCTGGAAGTTTCCTTTGAAGGGAAAAATTCTAAAACCATCGTAAAAGATAAAGATGGAAACCTAAAGGAAATCCATGCGAAATTTATTATTGATTCCAGTGGTTACGGACGTGTTCTGCCAAGGCTTTTAGATCTGGATACCCCTTCAAAATTAGATCCGCATTCCTCAATATTTTCGCATGTAAAAGACATCAACAGACCGGAAGGTGAGGAGGGAACCATGATTTCTTTTGATATTCTGGAAACCGAAGTCTGGCTTTGGGTAATTCCGTTTTCGAATGGCAATACCAGTTTAGGAGTTGTGGGACCAACCCATTTTATCAATTCGCTTTCGGAAAATAAAGATAATGCCGAGGCTTTGCGAAATGCAATTCAGCTTTCGGATTATTATATCAAAAGATTCAAAGGAACCGAATTTTTATTTGAGCCGGTAAAACTCGAAAATTATTCCAGAGCAGTAAAAAAAATGTACGGGGATGGTTTTGCCTTAACAGGAAATAGTTCAGAATTTCTGGATCCTGTTTTTTCATCCGGAGTTGCTTTTGCAACTGAATCCGGAATGCTGGCAGCAAAACTTTACCTAAAAGAATCGCAGGGAATTGAAGTAAACTGGGAAGTTGAATTTACAGAATATATGAAACGCGGTATTGCCGTTTTTACTACCTATGTCCAGGAATGGTACACCGGAAATCTCCAGACGCTGTTTTTTCATCAGCCAGAAAACCCGGATGTGAAAGAAAAAATATGTTCGGTATTAGCAGGGTATGTCTGGAATGAAGAAAATCCGTTTGTGAAGAAACATGACCATGTGATTAAAAATATGGCCTATTTACTGAATATGCAAAAAGAAAACCCTAGTGAGAACTAGGGTTTTACTGTTTTTACTATTATTTGTAAGCCTTCTTTGCAATCATCTTGGCAAGTGATTTTGCTGTTTTGGCATATCCTTCGCCAATTCTTGATTCATTGCTGTAATTATTCCCCCATTGGTCTCCCGGAGCTTCTTCACTTGTAATTTCCAGAACTACATTTGATTTGTTAGCTGTTTCAACAAATTTTAAATTGGTCGAAACTTTTGCAGGCTGTTTCATAATTCCGGCATCCCAGCCCGGATATATCCATGTAGTTTTTACAATCAGAGTGTAAGGTGTCGTTAGTCCTTCCTGAAAGTTTAAATCTTTTTTTTCTTTTTGCAATACAACATTTATTAATTCCAAAAATTTAGGAGTCCAGATTAATTCTTTGGATGAATTCCATTTTTTTTGCCAGATGTTACCATTGCCTTTGTGTTTTTCATTTAGTTCGGCCGTCCTTTCTTCTACATACTGTTTTTCAGTTTTATTTTCTTTCATCATAGTAAAATTACTATAATCAAATTCTATGTTAACTTCTTTTTGTGTTTTTAAAAAATCAAAATTTCCGTTTACAACTTTCATGTCCTGAGCAAATGTAAATCCTGAAATGAATAACAATGCGAATACTATTTTTTTCATAATTACGATTAGTTTAGATTTCAAATGTAAATATTTTTTTAAATAACAACCATTTTTTTCAGGATTTCTCTAAATATTTTTTAATAAGATTATTTTTTAATTTCTAATGAAAGGTTAAGTTTTATGTTGTTGTATTTTAATGTTTTACATGATATAGCATGAAAATTTAACTTTCCTAATCAAAATGTATATTACACTATTACGTAATTTTGCAAGATGTATGCTTTAGTCGATTGTAATAATTTTTATGCTTCCTGCGAACGTGTTTTCCAACCGGAATTCAACGGAAAACCTGTTGCGATATTATCGAACAATGACGGTTGTGTGATTTCGAGAAGCAATGAAGCTAAAGCAGCTGGCGTTCCTATGGGTGCCCCGGCATTCAAGATCCGGGAATTGGTAAAAGAAAAAAATGTCAAATTGTTTTCGTCGAATTATCCTTTATATGGAGACCTGAGCAATCGTGTTATGGAAATTTTGAGACAATTTACCCCGAATGTCGAGATTTACAGTATTGACGAAGCCTTCCTGAATTTTGATGGTGTGGGTGTTTTGGATTATCAGGATTATGGACTTCAAATGAAATCCCGAATTCATAAATGGGTGGGGCTCCCGGTTTGCATTGGCTTTGCCGAAACGAAAGCCTTATCAAAATTAGCCAACAAAATTGCCAAGGAATTTCACGACAGAACTAAAGGCGTTTACGTAATTGATACCGATGAAAAAAGAATCAAGGCTTTAAAATGGACAAAAATTGAAGACGTCTGGGGCATTGGTTACCGTACCAAAAAGAAAGTTAAACTTCGAAACATTCATACTGCCCTTGATTTTATTCAGCCACAACACGAAGCCTGGATTAAGAAAGAAATGGGCGTTATTGGCCTTCGACTAAAATATGAACTCGAAGGAAAATCGGTTTTGGAATTAGAACCTTTGCCAGAGCAGAAAAAGAGTATTGCAACTACAAGAAGTTTTCCCAAACAAATTTCTGATTTTGATTTACTACGTGAGCGTATTGTTACTTTTGCCTCTGTCTGTGCAGAAAAATTGCGTAAGCAAAATTCCTGCTGTCATACCATTATTGTCATGCTAGTTATTGATAAGCATTCGGTAAAATCATCCCAATATTATTTTAATATGGCTATAACACTGCCGTATGCCACTAATTCAACTTTGACTATTTCCAATACGGCTATCGAAATACTGAAGAAATTGCACAAAGGAAATGAAGGAATCCGCTTTAAAAAAGCCGGAGTAATAGTAACAGAATTGATTGATGAGGATAAAAAGCAGTTTCAGTTGTTTGAGGAAGAAAACCCGAAACATCTTGCCCTGATGAAAGTAATGGACCAGCTGAACACCAAAATAGGAAACCGGAAAGTAAAACTGGCTTCGCAAAATCTTAAATTGACCTGGGACATGAACCAGAATCATTTATCGCCTAAATACACAACCGATTTTAGTAAACTTCTGGAAGTAAAATGTCTGTAAAGAAAGAACCAAAACTCACCTTTTTTCAGCCTGATTTTGAAAGTGACATCAGGATTCCTTATGTCAGTGAGGGTGTATCGGCAGGTTTTCCCTCGCCGGCTGCTGATTTTATGGAAACCAGTATTGACCTGAATAAGGAATTAAGCGAAAATCCGCTGGCTACTTTTTACATCAGGGTCAAAGGTAATTCGATGATCGATGCGGGTATCAACGATAAAGATGTTTTGGTGGTTGACCGAAGCCTGGAACCTCAAAACAATAAAATTGCGATTTGTTTTATCGATGGCGAGTTTACCGTGAAACGTATTCAGGTCGAAAAAGACTGTTTGTACCTCATGCCCGAAAATCCAGATTACAGCCCCATAAAAGTTACCGAAGAAAACCAGCTTATTATTTGGGGTATGGTTACTTATGTGATTAAAAAGGTGTGAAAATAAGATGTCAAGAGTAACATCTGGAGAAATTCAGGATATTCTATAAAAACCAAAAAGCCACTCCGTATTGAAGTGGCTTTTTGATTCTCTTTGTGGGCACAGGTTTTAAATATGCGCTATCGTTGACGTACATGTCCGAGCGATCGGGTTGTAGGTTCTTTGTTTGCCAATCTTTGTAGGTACGAGTGTGACGCTCGCACTAACGAACTGCTATATACGCTCATGCCAGGGGGACAATATATTTAATCAGAATTCTAAATCAACTTTTTTCCTTGCTTTAATGTTTTTGAAATCCTTTATATTTAGAGGTCCAAAAATGGAATCAGTTGTTTTTTCGATTATGTAATAATTGGTTTTATTCTTAAATATTTTTTTATAGCAAGATTTTTGCCTAAATAAACTATCGGCAACTATATCTTTTTTTATTTTTTTGTTTTTTTCTAATAAAGTTTGAATATCCTTTAAAGTCATTTTGTCATAACCTATCTCAACTAAACTATCTTTTCGATTTTCTAAATAGTAGTTATTCCAAAATTCTAAATTCTGTTTTATTTTGTTTATAAGTAATTTTTTATTTGGTTGTTGTTTAATTATTATGTATTCATCATTAAACTTTTTTTGTATAACATCTGCATAAATTAAAACTTCCTCAAAATTAGATTTTTCCTTTGACCTGTAAAACATTGATCCATATGGGTAGCCTATATCTATAGCTTCATCGTCTGATAAATAATAATAATTATCGCCCATTGTTTCTATATTACTACAATTTGTTAGCAAAAAGGCTACAAATAAAACATTCATTTTTTTCATTTTATTTTTATTGTTGGGTTTAAATAGTGTATTTTGTAGGCTTGAAAAGCACCATTATATTGCTCCATAACAGATGGACGGCCCATATCTGTAGCTATATTTCTAATTACATTTTTAAAACTATTATTTGGCCTTAGTTTGTAATGATAATCTTGATCGAGAACTTTTACTGTGTTTTTGCCAGTAACTAAAAATGAAGTACCTCCATAAGTTGCTGCGGTTTCCCAAGGAAGCTTAATAAAAGCCTGATGCGTTTCTAAACCAAATACTTCTCCTATCTTTACTCCTTCAGGAATTTTAAGACCTGTCCAGTCAATTTTGGAATTATCAACATTTATCTCTGCACCATGTCCCTTAACACCCCAAAGATCCGCTTCAACTTTACTTAATTTCCCATTATTATCTAAATCCCATTTATTTTTTTTACCAGGCGGATCAATTTGATGTAGTGCGTGATTCAGCCCACTAACCACAAGGCCAGTAACAGCTCCCTGCCAAAAATTACCCCCAGTAAGAGCTGCTCCTGCACCACCCGAAACTGTTCCAAAAGCAATCATACCTGCAACATTATTGGCACCTATAGCGCCACTAATACCTTGATGCACATAAGTAGTGGTTACGAAATGTCCTTCTGTCAAATTACTATTGGTTTCAAAATTTGTTTCAGTTGTACTTCCTCCACCCCAGGCACTTGCCGCAATACTACTCAAAGCCCCACTGGCAAAACCACTCCAGAATTTTCCTCCTGAGATAGCCGTCATACCACCCTGAAAGGCCCCGTGTGCTACAGCACTTACTGCAGCCCTGACATAGAAATTCGTAATTGTACCTGCTGCACTACCAATACCATATGTTACCGCTGCACTTGCCGCACCAATAAATGTAGCTTTTGCTGGCACATCTGCCAGCAAAGCGGTTACTGTATAGGTCAATGCCGCTATAGTCGCACCAATTATCACAGCACCCGCAAAACCAATAATTACTTCCCCATTAGGATCGGTATACATCAGCGGATTGTTCAGTACATAAGCATATCTGTTGTAATTCTGGGTATTCTCAGGCTGTTGTATGAAATTGTCCGGCATTAAAAAAGAGCGCAGGACAGGATCGTACAAACGGCCGTTCATGTGGATAAGCCCAACCTCTGCCAGATGCTCGTGGCTGGTATAGCCACGGTCCAGCATCATCAGGGCTGCTCCTGTACCGTGAAGTTCGGTATCAAAAACTTACTTCCACATCAAAATAAAATCAAGCAAATTTTCAATAATTATTTTAAACCAATTTTTCTTTTTATTTGTCATCTTATATTTTTTATAAAATCTTATTTGTTTTATCGTTAGCTATTTTAAAAAGAGTAAAAAATATTAGAAAGACTAATATTAAAAGAATTACAGCAAAATCTATTCCTTTAAATTTAGCCAAAAAACTAATAAAATTAAAAGAAGTAATAGATAAAAAATTATTAACAAAATGAAGAAAAATACTTATAAAAATGTTTTTAGTTTTCAAATATATCCAAGAAAGAAAAGTACTTAATAAAAAGACGTATAGAGGTGCCGAATCAGTAAAGCAGTGGATCAAAGTGAACCCAAGAGATAATATCAAAATAGATTTAAGTTTTGTATTTGTTGCAGTTAAATTAATTAACAAATATTTCCTAAATATAAATTCTTCTAATATTGGATATAAGAGCAAAGCTTTAACAACTTCGTACTTACTTAAGTGATTGTAAATTAACAATCTATCGCTTGCAAAAGCAAGAGATGTACATAAAAAATACAAAATGTAAAAACAAATAACAAACAACAAATAATAGAAGAAATTAAAATTAATCAAATGAGGTGGTGTTTGTTTTATATTTATATTAGAAAGATAAACAATAGCAAATAAATCAAAGCTAATTATTAAATATCCATTTAAATTAAAATGTAAATCTATATACGAGATGAATATAAATACAAGAATTATTAAGAAGAACTGAATATTTTTCATTATTAATGATTTTAATAATAATTTGTAATTTTAAAATACTGATGTTATAAGATTAAGTGTGTATTTTAAATAATAAGAATACACACTTTAAAACTCAGTAAAGTTAATAACAAGAATAATACTATTACTTCAATTTATCTACAAATAAATTATCTAGCTGTGCGAAGTCTCCCGACTTCGTACCCGTTCCTAATATGCCACTACAAGGTTTTTTTGGCAGTTTAATACTCACTGATAACCCTTGAAACAAATACAATTATCAAGACATTCACGGAAAAAATCGGGAGACTTTTATTATATTTTACGGCTTTCAAGAACTTTTAAAAATCCACAAAGTCATGAGACTTTGCGGAGCGGGGCATAAATCATAGTAATCGGGGGTAATACTCCTATCTGTTTTATTATTTCCTGGATTATTATTCATTCGATTTCCTTGTACATTATTTACATTATCTGGTAACCAAAGATGTGTCCAAATTCATGTGCTGTAGTTCCACCCGCACCAGGTTGGGCTGAATTTATAAAACCAGTCAAAGATTTACATTTTTTTCTATGCATGATCTTAAAAACAATAAAACCTTCGCAATTGCGAGGTTTTATTGTTTTTGCTATTCTTTGTGCATTCCTTGAGCTACACGAAAGGATTCGTGCGGTAGCGTCGATAATTAAACACCAACACATCTGGTATATTACCGCTTTTTTATGAGGAACTCTTTGTGGTGCAGGGATTAAGATTCACCATTAATCATTAATTCAAAATATGATTGTGTTGAAATATTGATTTTCATATTCCAATAACATGAACCTCCATCAGCAATATCAATCATTTCATTTTGCCAATCTAATAATTCTTCTTTACCATTTTTATACATTGTTGGTATCTTACAAAAGGAATTTATATAAACTATCTTGTCTCCATCATCATTAATATAACATAAATATTGCATATATCTTTCTTTTAGTTCCATGAGAGATTGTTTTTTAAGAAATAAAAAACGTTTTTCATTAATAGCTTTTTCTAATACAGAATCAATTCTGATTAATTCTGATTGATTAGGACTCCATGATTTATATGCTTTCTTCGTAATCCAATTAATGTTTTCTGAACTATTAATAATAGCAATTCTGTCATCAATTTTATTAATTGGGATTATTTTCTTTTGTTCAGAGCAGGATATAAAAGATATAAGTATAAAAAATATTATTAATTTAAGCTTCATAATTTTGCGAATTTTAATTAACGATTTTAGGTTTTGTTCTAGTAATAACTCCCTGCTCATCTCTAATTTTATTTTCCCTTTCCCTAACATTTATTTCATCCTGCTGAACTTCAACTTTGTTTCCTGGATATGCCCCGTCTGGATTTATTATTGTGACAGGTGTTTTATCATAAGCCCCATCAGTTTTTGCATTTTCATCAGCATGAATTAATTCATGTGCCAATCCTATTTCTGCTGGACGTCCTTTTGTCCCATCTGAGTTACTAATATTTTCTCCTTTTGCATCAGGGTTAAAACTAACAAAGGTATCTCCATTTTTTAATCTATCAGCACGATTCTCTCCTCCTAATTTGATTGTTACCTTTTCATCTGCTCCAATTAGTCCAGCAATAAGACTTGTTCCCTCGGATAATTTTTTATTTTCATTTGCCTTTTCTCCCTTGACTTCCCTAACAAGAAATCCTCCTCGGGTTTTTGTTAATTCTAGTTTTGAATTAGTTAACTTTTGCAAATTAGTTAAAATGGTTGATTTTTGTCTTGCATTTTCACTCCCATTAGGGTTTTTCCCTGCAATATTCGGAATGAAAATTTCTTTGCCATTAGGATCAATAAACATTACAGGATTATTCGCAACATAAGCGTATGGGCTGATGTTGTAATACTTATCTGCTTTTGGATCAATGTTAAACCAGCGACCTAATGCAGGATCGTAATTACGTGCTCCATAGTCGTACATGTTAAGCCCCAGCTCGTCTTGAAGCTCCTTGCCATTGTACTTATATTTATAAGCAGCACTGGTATAATTAACGATATTATTACTATCCTTATGCTTCAATCCAAACGGGTAGTAATTGTTTTCTTCTACGATTTGCAAAGATGGTGTGGCCGTCTGGCTAACATCTCTATAGCTCAGGCGTACATTTCCTAAATGGTCTTTGTATTGATAAATATAATTAAAATTACCTGAATTATGCGCTACATAACCTTCCGGGTGTGAAAAAAACTGCAATATATTATTCTCATATTGGAATCCGCCGGCATAATCGGTTGTAGTACCTGTGCTTACAATTTTACGTTGTTTCACGCCTGATGCATCATATATATAATCAATCGTTTCTCCCGTTGCGAATGTTATTTTGATGGGAAGGTTCAGGTGGTTGTATGTAATTCCTGCAGATGCAGATGTGCCAATTCCTTTATTGAAATCCCTTGTCATATTACCATTGGCATCATACGTATAGTCTTCAGCAGTGTTAGTTCCGTCCTTAAATCCTTCACTACCATAAACTAAGGATTTGTAGGAATCATCTACTTTCATTAGACGATTTCCTTTATCATATGTATAAATTAAATTATCAATTCCGGCTGACCAGTTAGTATCATATGCATTTTGCATATTACGAACCAGACTCAAAATATTTCCATTGCGGTCATATTCGTTAATAGTTTCGTCAAATTTACCGTTTTGTACGTTATTTTGAGCATACTTTGCTGTCTTAAACCTATTCAAAGCATCGTAGGTGTAGGTATAGTTTTTTAAATTACCATCCATTGAATCAGCAGTTTTCCAAAAAGTCTGACTGATGTTGCCGTTGTATAACTTTGTTCCGGTTGAAGGTTTATTGTAATTTATCTGAAAACCAAACAAATCTCCTGAAGCCAAGGTTATGGCATTATTACTGGTATCACTATCGTTTATTCCCTTTAACCAGCCACGAATATTATAGGTATAATCTACTGTTTGTAAACGGTTCTGAGTCGTTTTTCCGCCTACTTTTTTCTGGATTAGCTGTCCAGATTCATCATAAATATTTTCTGCAATTACTTCTGGTGTTGACGCTCCGTTAATGGTTTGTGTCTGTTTGGTAAGTCTTCCGGCCTGGTCATACGTAAAGGAGTCAATTATGGTAGTGGTAACGTTATTTCGCTGGTGAGTAGATGCTGTTTCTAAAATTTTGCCCACAAAGTCGAGCTGGTTTTTTATTGTACTGGTGGTAAGTAAATAATCATTTTTGCTATAATTATATATGGACCTGCTTTTGTCATCGTAATAGATTAGGTTGGTTATCCAGTCGTTTGTTCCTAAAATGCGGACTTTATTTCCAGTAGACAGTCCTTTTGCATTGGTAATTGGTGTGACTCCATAAACAGTACTTGTTGGAGCAGCACCGACGGGAAGATCAAAACTATAGTCATCATAATAATTGACAGTAAATACGTTGATATTGGTATTGTTAATATCAGGAAAGGCATTATTGCTGTAATATACAGTTGTGCCATTGATCGTATTTGTTCCTTGTTTGTTTTCAGAAATTGTGGTGCCTGCATCTGCCAAAGCCTGAAGTCCGGTTCTTGTTGTTTCTGTATTATTTACATATTCACCTGTATAGACTGGTCTGTTGAATGCATCGTATTTAGTGAACAGCCATTTATTATTCTCTTTTAAATTGGCATCCTGGGTTAAAACAGGTCTGTCCAGTTTGTCATATACAATATATTCCCATTCTTTGCCAGGAAGTTTTTTCTCTACAAGCCTGTTGCGTTTGTCATATCGGTATTGATATATCAACTCATCAAAGGTTGTTTTGTCTATAGGCTGGGCAATGTAGCCAGCCTGATGATCTGCAAGATTTATAATTCTACCAGATTCGTAATAGCCTTCTGCATTGGGATATATTTGTACCCCGGTTGAAGTAAAATACAAATCACCATCCTGGATATAAGCTGTACCAGCTAAGGTAGGATAACCTTGAGGATTTGCCATCATAATATCTCCTAACGGCATATTAGGCAAAGGGGGGGTATAATTTAAATCGAGTATTTTTCCTGATTTTAAAGTTGAACCAAACATTCCAAAACCATCAGCATACAAATTTATTATAAGAGAATCCGAAGATAGACCTATGTCAATCTGGCAATAATTAGAGTCTCCACTTGTAAAAAAGTCAAAATTGTGCATGTCGCTGTAATAATTGTAATAAAGAGGTGGATATGCCTGCGTTATTGAACTGTAGGCAAAAAACTTGGGAGGCAGTACATAAGTAAGGTTCCCGTAATCATCATATACATAATAGGTGTCATGCCATTTATATGCATCAAAAGTGCGTTTCAAGACAATGCGCCCTTCCTTGTTCTTGAATTCTTCGGTAGTATGGTTACGAGGGTAATTCTGGCCGGCCTGCCAGTTCTCATCTTTGGTAACGGTTTTGTATAATTGTGATGGATCGTAAATTCCTTCATCCTCTAAATATGGGTTTTCGGTATTGCCTGCAATAAAGGAAACGCCAAAACGTCTCACCTGATCGGCATTGGTGTTGGTTTGGTAATCCAGTCTTATTTCATGACCATTGCCCATTTTCCAGTCTTCACCCGGAGCGGCCTGTTTTAATACTCTGCTAAGCGGTGAAGCTTCAAATTCTTTTTGTGAATAAGGATTAGTTGTACTTTCATATGTAGTAGTATTGTAAAATGTACCAACATCAGTTAGTGCACTAGTTTTATAATTGAGCGAAGCGGCTGTCGTTGGAACATAAGGTAAATATTCTTTTACTTGTCGTCCAAAAGCATCATACTCGATAGGAGTAACTATGTCCTTACCTGAACCGGATTGCTGATGGGCAACTTTCTGTACAGGCCGTCCCAAACCATCAAAGTAAGTCACGTTTTGATCAGCTTGTACACTGGTAGGGTTTGTAATGCTAGTGGCTGATTCCACTTTATAGATAGTGGTTTTTATATAATTTTCTGTTGTTGTCTGGCTTAAAAGTACAACAGGAAAAAGAGTAAATACCAATAGAAATATATTTTTCATATTTTTTTGATTAGTTTTTATAATGATATTGGTTTTCAGAAATAATTTTGCCCTCATGATCTTTTACAGATTTCAAGCGGTTAAATGTGTCGTATTCATAATATGTTATTTTTCCTTTTGGATCAGTTGTACTTGTCATACCTACAAGTGGTTTATAAGTAAAAAGAGTTACTTGTGCATTAGGTAAATTTGTTTGAAGAGCACTTAACATATTACGTATTTCCGTATCAGTTAACACGACACTCTGAAAGACTCCGTTATTCAATTTAGTCAACGTCGTAGCACCTAAAACATTGCTAATGTCCTGATAAGTAGCGTTTATCACTTTAGCTATCGGATATTGGTTATTGTAACCCCAGATATAACATGTTGTGATGCCATCTGCTGGCTTTATTTCTAATATATTCCCTTTACCATCGTATTTTGAAAAATTCCCCTTCTCTTTATATCTGCTGTCAAACATAAAGCCCGTTGGATAAATAGTTGAAAAATTGAAACCATTAATATCAATAAGGTTATTGGTTTCTAATTCAAATATTTTTTCTAATTTCAAATCTTCAAAGTAATTCAGTTTACCTCCTGTTATGTATTCTACTCCTCCTTTTACAATAGAACTATTGATTTCAGTGGGTATATTTTTAATATTATTAGATAATAATGCAGCGAGATCATGAATTTCATTAGTTGCTGGTATTGTTGATAATGGCGGAAATACATAGTCCATAGGGTATTTATATCTTGTTACTCGCAAATTGCTTTTAGAATTTAGCATTGACTCTTTAGTCAAATTAAGATGTTTAGTGGCATCATAGAAATATTCCTGTTCTGTCTTCACTTCATTGCCTGAATAAAACTCTTTTGTCGTTTTCTTTTTTAAATAGGACGAATTCATATATTTCTTGTATCCCTGAACCCGAAATCCCGAAATCTGATTGATAGATACATATTTATTATTATCTATTTGGCTGTTTGGATTGAAATCGATAGGGTCAGTGTATTCGTATTCTTCTGTTCTAATAGGATTCATCAAGTCAGATTCTGTGTATGTTTTTTGCGTGAGTATCTTTCCTCTCATTATGCTTTTATCAGTTCCCTGTAGATAAAAGTTCCTGCATAAATTAAAAGGAGTAAGGTCATTTTCATTAACAATGGTTGAATATATTCTATTATTAGTTATTTCTGAAGCATATGTATCAGGGTGGGTTTCATAGGAGGAAAAATTATATTCTGTATACCCTTTGCCTGCCTCTATTTCAAAAACCTTTGAGTACCCTACATTGTAACTATCCAAACTGGTTGTTTGAATGTTTGAACTGGTAACTGTTAAAATACTAGAACTTACATTGCTATTTTGTTTATAAAAGGTTTGATATCTGGGCCAATTCATAAGAATGCCAGAACTTGTGCTTCCATTGAGACTGGTCGTATATTGATATTCTTTCTGAGAATCTAACGTGCCTACACCTGAGTAATTCTTGATTTTTTTTATTCTTGCTCCGCCTGCCAGTCCTCCATTGTTGGTAAGTGCAGGAATAAAAGAGCTGGCAGAATTTTTCTCAATCCTTTTATTGTAATATTGAGGTTCATATTCATACAATGAATATCCTTTTGTAGGATAAACTATTTTGCTGAGCAGTGCCACATTATATGCAACTGGGTCTGGGTCTCTTGGAGTATTAATCAAGTTGTAATCTCCGGTAGTATAGTTGTAAGTTGGGTCAACTGGCGCTATGGTACTATTAGTGTCTTTGAAGTTCCAATATCCCCAATGATCAATACCCATAGTATAATATGCCGGCAAATTGGTTGTGTTATAATATTCAAATGAATATTTCTCGTTACTATCAAGTCCATTTAGTGAGGTTAAAAAAGGCCTTTGATGCGATCCTCCAAAATTAGAATATGAAAAAGTGGTTTTTTTGGTTAAATTTAATCCATTATAGGTTTCAATATTGTCAATTACCCATTCATTATCATTGTTATAAATTGAAGTAATGGCTGTGTACTCTTTTATAGGATAGCCAATGTCTTTATAATTTATCTTAATTTGATAATCTCCATATTGGATTGAAGAAAGCACTGATTTTTTTATGAAGGAAAACTTCAAATCCCCATAGCTTACTGCACTGTTTTGTCCCTGACATAAAAAGCCTCCTTGGTTTTCAGGGCACATTTTTAAGGTGCTAGAGCTAAGGCCTTGTTGGTAAAATGATTCCTGAGAAATCAGTAGTCCATTTGGATAAGTTTTGGTACCAATTGCACTGCCTAGTTGACAAAATTCCCAACGGTCAAAACTTTCAACAACATAATTAAAGGTTATTATATTTCCTGTATTTGTAATTATTTTGGACAAGCTGAATGAGTTAATAACAGCCATTCCTTGCTCTACAGTAGTTCCCTGTACGTTGGGATAAGTTATTTCATATGTAGAGAAATCACCTCCAAAAATATATTTATTCCCTTTACCATCAATTATCGTTATTATTGAAGTTGATGGTTCACAGCCTATATAATTATATATTGCCATCTGAGACAAATCAACTTTGATATTTGGATCATCGGACTCTACAAGTACATTTCCATCATTTCCTACGACAAACTTTCCAGAAATGCCTACAGCATTAAAACTAAAAACATCCGGATGGGTTTCATAAGTATTGTTACTAGATGGATTAGGCCTAAATACCCAGTCTGATGAGTTATAATATCCTGTACCTCCATTGATATTATAGGCATTAACATTATTGGATGGATCTGCTTTTACACCAGCAAAAAAACCTGCACATCCTGTATTATATCCCCAACCTCCTGGGCCACCACCTAAATATTCATCTGGTATTCTATTTAGTTTTCTTGTAATCCTTCCACCAGCCATTAATGACCAGTTCATTCCTGCAGGATCAGATTTTTTATGAGGAATAAAACCAGAAGAGTCGTATGATATAAGTACTGGAATATTTAATTCGCCAGCATCAAAAGAAGTTATGGGTATTTTCAAATCTATTGACCCCGTATACATATTTATGGGAACATTTCCGTATTTTTCAAATGCATAAGACTGAGGAGATTTAGGTACTAATAATTGATCTCCAAATCGTTGTGCTGATAGATTGTATATACTAAATAATAACAAAAGAATTAAATAGATGTTTTTTTTCATAATATGAGTTTGTCATTTTTATTAAATATTTTTAAATCAAAAGATTCTAAAAAGTAAAAGGACGAAGGACAAAAAAATCACAGAACATTTTTCGCATATCTGAGATAATTAATTTAAATAAAATGAGCCTAATTAAATATCAGCTCATTTTATTTAAATTTGATATACTTCCTTAAAGTTATTTTATTACAACTGTTCTAATTATCAAACTTTATATACTAGGGCTGTTTATAGTGGTAAACATTGCTGCTAAGGATATTTGTCTGCTGATCCTTAACGTTTTTCAATCTCTGGAACTCGTCATACTCGTAATATGTTGTCATTCCCTTCTCATCAGTCATGCTAGTCATCCCAACCAGAGGTTTGTAGGTATATGTTGTAATTTGGGTATTCTTCATTAATGGAGAAGTTCGGAGTGTATCCAATAATGCACGTAATGCAATTTCTCCACTGGTTACTGCATTATCTATCTGCGTCTGTGTTATTATGGAACTTACCGTTGCGTAATCGCTGTTTACGATCTTCGCAACAGGATACTGGCCATTATAACCCCAAAGATATACATTAGTGATTCCGTCGGTAATCGTTTGACTTTTCAGAGTGTTGTTAAGATTATAGGTGTTTGAGAGTTTATTGCTAAAAGTGTATGGAGATTGTGGATTAAAAGCAATATCTGTACTTTTCGTCTCCGCACTGTATATTGTTAAAGGCAAACCATTAACTCCATACTGAACTTGCTTACCAGAAATAAACTTAGCATTACGATAACTACGAACATCCACAGGAGAAAGGATATTTTTATCTTTCAAAGCGGAGAGTGAAGTACCATACTCAGTTGGATAATAATATTTTGTAGCAATTGTATCTCCCTTGCTAGTGTATTCCCTGCTCTCTGTCAGTTGCTTGTGGTAAGTAGAATTATAGTCAAACTCTTTTTTTATTTCTATATAACTGCCATCACTATTGTAAGTTTTTGTAATCTGCGTGATAGGTTTAGCCATACCACCTATATCGTAAGATCGGGCATAGTAATATGCAATTTCATCACCAAATGATGTTACTTTGTAAGTAGGAACCGCCTTAAGAGCATGGATGTCGTATATGGTAGATTCCTGAGACAATAATACATCATTTTCTGAGTAAGTTTCTTTAGATAAAAGATGACCGCGCCGCCAATCATTGTTAACAAAATTTGGAAAAGGAAACGTACAGGAAGAAATAGATTTATAATCAAAATGTGGTGGAAGCCTAGTTGCGTAAGCATAGATATCTTCTGTTTGAACCAATGCCGAGTAAAACGATCCAGGTGTCGGTACTCCATCGTGATCGGACCATCCACCAGATTCTAAGTCGGGAGCAAAGCTAAAATGATAAATGCAAGAGCCGTTACCGGGCGAGAATTCCTTAACAGTAGTGTAGACAGCGTTCGTTCCTGCTCCAAGTCTATATTGAGAGGCTCCTTTAACATGGACTATAAACTTATTGTTTATGGATAAATGGGAGGGAACTCCAAAAGCGGCTAATGCTGTCCAATCTCCTTCCCGAGGAGGGGATTCCGTGAAACCCGTATCGTACCAAGTGTAATACGGATTGTCTGCTGCTCTACATTTTTCAGAGGACATGTAATCAGGATATTCATAGTTTTTTATCATAGGAGCAGAGCCGGGACCTTCTTTTGTTTCAATTTTTTTGACCCTTAGGCCTCCGGCTATCGGCCATGAATAATGCCAATTGTCATAATTTATCGGATGTGTTTCGAATTCAAAAGATGTGTAACCACTGGTAGGAAATATGATTTTATTTAAAACACAGGCCTTTGATGCTTCCGCATCTGGCTCCCTTGTACCTCCATTGCTTATGCCATAGGCAAAACTGGGGCCTCCGCCATTATAATCACCGGAACTAGTTAAGGACCAGTCATCGATGCGAAAAGGATTATTCTCTGCATTATTGGGAAAAATTGTTTGGTTATAACTATTATTATAATAGCCAAAATGATCCTGACAAGGAGACAGGCGGTAAGGGAGCGTATAAGGATCGTTAGTTAACGGGTCGTTATCACCAAAATATTCAAACCGATAAGGACTTTGTTCGCTACCATCCAAACCTATTTCGCGAAACGTGTCCAGTCTTAAGCGATAATTAAGGCAATGGATTCCAGTACCAAACTCTCCTCCAATTTTCTTGGAGTTATTTGCTTCGAAGTAACTGTAATTAAAACGGAATTTTTTTACCTGTTGATTTTTACTGTTCTTCAATATAATAAAATCAAGTTGATTGTTGGCCATAGATTCACTATCCAGCCTTACATTAGGAGAGGTAACAAACTCTAGGTAATTACCAGAAGAGCTCGTGATTTTCTCAAGAACAATCCCGTGAATATTGGAGTCATAAGTAATACATGTGTTTGTATACTGGTTCGGAATAGAATAAGTAGGTGTGAATCCGTTGATCACAAAATATGCCTCACTATGGCATCTTTTCTGATATGCTGAAGATACTTTACCTCCCTCTGTATATTGGAATGTAAGCACTCCTCCAGAAGGACTTGTTATTTTGGAAAGATACCAAGCACTTATAGATGTATCCCCATAATGATTATTATCGCTTACCGTCTCATGATCCTTGAATTCATAGACAAAACACGTTCATCAGTAATGATAAAATCTCCCCCTACATATCCTACGCGGGTTTCTCCATCAGATACAAACTGAACCTTAAAATCTTCATATTGGGTAAAAGTTGCATTACCCGCTCCATCAAAAAAAAATCTACCTGCTTTTCCATTGAAATTATAATAGAATATATCTGAGCCATTATCCGTTATATTTAAAGCTCCATCCCTTAGATTTTGCTTAATTTGACGACAATAATTCTCTGTTGAAACAGCATCATAGCAATTACCGCAATCTGGAATAGAAGTCCTGTTCTGCAAATTTCCTGTATATGCATACCCGTCAGGAAGTCCCCTAATTTCCCTTGTAATTACCCCTCCGGCATTTAAGGCCCAGCCCAAACCGACCCAAGAAGCTTCCTCATCTACCTTAATGCCAGATGCGTGGTATGATAGTGATATATCCAGATCGATGTCCTTGTCTGAAAATTTAGTTATCGGTATATTAATCTGAGGTATTCCTAAGGACAAATTAACGGGGATGTCACCATATTGGCCAAGAGAATAAGTATTTGGCGTATATATATTGAACTGTTCATGTCCAGTATATTGTGCAGAAACTTTTTCGTTCTTTAAGAATAAAAAAAACATAATAATTAAAGTACTTGTCAATCGGGTAAGTGGACATTGATTTCTAAAGATTAGCGAAAAGTTAGTTTTCGAAAGAAAAGAGCTGTTTTTTATCATAAATTGTAGTTTTTTTATTAATTAAATTTTCCTCTAATTTGATTAAAAGACTAATATTTCTTGTGGTTCTAATGTTTCTGAAAGTACATGGATAATTTTTTAAGGATTTAAATGTTTATTATCCAATAATTTCAGCAAGCTAATAAGTGTGAAAACCACGCTAATTAATAAAAAAAAACTTATAAATTTTGAACAAAAAAAACTTTAAATGTTTTAAAACTTTAAATTAATTCGTAAGAACCTGTATTTCAGTTTATTAATTAAATATTTTTTTAAGAGGAAAAATAATATTAATCTGAAATATTGAAGGTTCTTATTTCAAGCTATTTCTTTTCTATACAATAATTTGTATTCTGCTAAATGGATTATTGGTTTAAATAAAATGAAGTTTTTTAATGTTACAAATGAATAAAATATTCAATTCTAAAGATTTCGTATATCGCTTAAAGATAATTCTAATAAGATATAGTGCTTGTAATCTATTTACTGAATGTTTTTCGAATAAGGATCAATACTAATTACAGCAGTTTGATTATTAAATAAAAGCCAGAAAGATCAAATCTTTCTGGCTTTTGTGTAGTTCAAGACTAAAGAATAATAATTATTTTGTGAAATATAAAAATTATCCTTATTATTTCTTTTTCTTATCCTCTAATTTCTTTTCGATCAGGGCGATAATTTTATCTGTAGTGGCCTCTTTGTCAAAGTATTTTAAGAAAGCTACATATCCGGGATCTGAGTTTTGATAAACTGAATTTGGGTCACGCAAAACGTTATTTTCATCTTCTGCAATTTCCATGTCACCCATGCCGGTCAAAACCCAGTTTATGTTTAAATTAGGATAAACCTGCATAATTTTTTTCAAAATATTCATTCCCAGTGACCTCGAATTCGTTAAAATTGGATGCAAAGAGGTGTATAATATATCATTTTCTATACAGAACTGCCTAAGGTTAACTTCTTTGCTTTCAATATAATAGCGTAATCTTTCGCCTTCTGTTTGCATTTTTTTTATATTTTTGTATTAAAAATGATACAATATATCAATAAATGATATATATTTGAAATAGTTACTTCGTAGTAAAATCGTAGTAAAAATACAATAATTATATGATTCAAATAAAACTTATCTATGATTACAGCCGCACAAAGAAATAAAATGAAGAAAGTCTTTAAAACAGGCTACTCAAAAGAGGTTAAAATGCTTTTAGAAGAGAAAGAGATCTGGAACAAAAAAGGGCTTCCTTTTAGCAATTCTTATATCACTCATGTTTTTAATGGCAGAAATACGAATAATGATATCGAGGAAGCAATCATTGAATTGTATCAAAAAAGATTATACGAAGAAACTGAAATCACATTACGCAGAAAAGAAATTTTCAGCAAAAAGATATAGATTTTAAGTTATAAATATAAATTATGCAGAAAGGAAATTATATAAGTTTAAAAATCTGAATTGTGTTTGAAAAAGTAATACAAATCTAATCAGGATTAATTATCAAAGTTACAAATCAAATAAATCCGGTATTATGGCAATAATAAAAAATGAAAGTTTAGAAAACATGGGATACTTCTCAGATAAACACGGAGCATTAACGAATTTTATTTTTGAAATTTTATCTGTTGAATACAGGGATAATCTGTATGGATATTTCAGGATAAAGTTAACAAACGATAATTCAAAATTTGTAGTTATTAATAATCTCAGTATTTGTGGTAAGTTTTCTGATAGTTTTCCGGACCGGGTATTAGAAGAAGGGCCTTATTTATGTCATCCGGATTTAATCCACGAACTCGTACTTGACATTTTTAGTTATGAATTTGATTTGTATAAAAGTAAATTAGTTAGTTGAAAAGAAGAAAAGCAGTACCGTTTATTAGTTGTTGTAATTGATTTAATATTTTACCTGCTTACAGAAACTTCCTTCAAAGTTGTAATAAATCTTAAAAGCCAAAATCTTTTATCAAATATGTTGATTTCAAAATATTATAAAAAAAAAACAGAAGTGTACTCTTAAAGACACTTCTGTTTTTAGTTAATGGCGTTGTAAACGCTGCCTTTTTTCTATAAATTTAAGTAGGTACTCGTTGAAAACAAGCACTAGAGCCATAGGGAAACGAGTGCCAGTGGGGTGTAGTATGATTATATAATCTCATCTTTATCCACTACTTTACTAAATCGTGCCACCCAGCCATTCTCGCCCCATTGGTTCTGCTTTAAGCATTTCACTAATCTCAACAAGATTTATCTGCTTGCTATTTTCTTCATTTGTTAAAACCACCGTTTGAGTTTAAAGATATTATAGAATATTTTTAAATAAAGAAGACTATCACTCTAAGATAGCTTCGCAATTTAATTATTCTTTTGCGTTATTTTCCACACCCAAATGTTTTGGTCCTTGAGGCGTCTTTGCCCATTTTGATAACCTTACATAACATTTTTTACCTTTTATCTCATAATCTGAATAAGACAATAAAATTTCATTTTTTGTGAGTTTTTCTATTTTAAAGACCTCTTTATCCCAGATAAATGTGGAATCATTTTTTATAGACCAAGTTCCAGGGTCATTTACCACATCACCGTCACTATTGAATAATCTAAAAAATGGTTTGTCATTGAACATTAAATATAAATCACAAGTATCATCTTTTTTAAATTTAAAACAATTACCTCCAGTATTATAACAATAATCATAATGTTGCCAGTATTCATCTTTATTCGCTATAAATATAGATTCTATTTCATTTCTTTTACCGCATGATATACTTAAAATCATTAACAGTAGTATAAAAATTTTATTCATTGATTTTTTCATATTTAATGTAATCTGATAGTTTACCGTCGTACTCTACTTTTAGATCTAGACCACCTTTTTGCTGATAAAGATCATAAATTATGACTTTAACATCTGTATCATTTTTATTGAATTCGTTTATTTTTTTTGCAATTACATCACGTGTAATATCTGATGCTGCGTTTTATCCATATTTAATAAATAATTGGCAAAAGAACCGGCATTTTGAATTCTAAAACCAAGACTAGTATATTTGTATGTAGGGTCGTTGGCTGCTTTTATATATACATCGGCGTGAACTTCTAATTTATTTTTATGTTTGAACTCTGGATGATTCTTCTGATAATTATTATCATCCACATGAAATATTTCATGTTTTAAAATACTTTTAAAGTCATTGACATTATCCAGATATTTGTTAAAACCACCGTTTGAATTTAAATATATTATGAGTTCCGGGTGGTGTATGCGTGTAGGAAAACAGAAGTGAACTTCTAGAAGACACTTCTGTTTTTAGTTAAAGGAGTTGTAAGCGCTGTCTTTTTTCTATAAATTAAGTAGGTAATCGTTGCAAACTATCACCAGTTGAGTTACTTTTTTGTAAGATGACCACATAATTACCTACTTAACATTATCCAGTGAATCTACTGGCTTGGGTCCTTGTGGTGTTTGTATCCATTTTGATAACCTTACAAAGCATTTTATACCCTTTGACTCGTAATGGTAATAAGACAATAAAATTTGCTTTTTTGTAATTTTTTCGATTTTAAATACCCCTTTGTCCCAAACAAATGTAGAGTCATTTTTGATAGACCAGGTTCCTGGATCATTTATTAAATCACCATCATTGTTAGCTAGCCTAAAAGCTGTAGATGTTACCAAGAACCTGTCATAACTTCCATTTTCATTAAAATGGAAACAGTTGCCCCCAGTATTGTAGCAATAATCATGGTGTACCCAGTATTCGTCTTTCTCAGCTATAAATATAGATTCTGTTTCTTTTTTCTTGCTGCATGATATGCACAATATCACTAACAGTGTTAAAATTGTTTTATTCATTAATTAAAAATGTTTTTAGTTATCGAGCAAAGTCATTTCTATTAAATCAGTTGTTTCTCCTTTACCTCCCCATCCTATTACTAATTTTAGACTACCTTTTTGTTGATAAAGATCATAAATTATGACTTTAACATCTGTATCATTTTTATTGAATTCGTTTATTTTTTTTGCAATTAAATCCCTTGTATAACCAGGCACTACGCTTTTATCCATATTTAATAAATAATTGGCAAAAGAACCGGCATTTTCAATTCTAAAACCAAGACTAGTGTCTTTGTATGAAGGATCTTTTGCTGCTTTTATATATACATCGGCATGAGTTTCTAAAAAGTGTTTAGGTACGAAATTTGGATTTTCCTTTTTATAATTATTATCATCCACATGAAATATTTCATGTTTTAAAATACTTTTAAAGTCATTTGGAAAAACCGGTCAATTTGACCACCTAATTCCGGAGTAAATTGACCACGCGTTCCGTAGCAAAGTGACCACCTGA
>NZ_JAADZV010000010.1 GCF_010645075.1 Flavobacterium limi | reverse complement strand
CTGCAAAAAAAGTTCTTACAGGTGTTTAATTAAATATATTTGTCTAATAATCTGTATCAATTATTCAGGACTAGTCATTTATTAAAAATCAAATTTGTAATTCGCACCGCCTAAGACCTGAAATCCCTGAACAGGGTAATTCAGCCATTTTTCGTAAGCCTGATTTCCGATATTGTTTAGTTTTAAGAAAAAGGTCAGACGTTCACTGAATTTGTATCCCAAATGCGCATTAGCATCAAAATAGCTTTTTAGGGTAACAGGACCATTAATGGTAGAACTTAATAAATCATTCTGCATATCCTTACGTTCTCCTACATAAAAAACATTTAAACCTGCATACCATTGTTTTGTTATATTAACATCCAGATTAGAGCCTAACTTTATTGTTGGTAAGTTCCATGCTTCTACAGGCTCATCAGTTTTATAACTATTGAATGTACCGTTAATTCCAAAAATAACATTTTCAGAAAAATCCGCTTTTAATTCTGCATAGAAACGAAATGTCCTGATATCTTCATAAACTACTCCAAAAGAGTTTCCGTAAGCATAATTCTCGTTTGAAAATTCTTCTGTATAATCATTGCTCTTGAACAGAGCCTTGTTTTTTTCGTTTAAATAAGAACCTGTCAGATTATAGCTCACATTATTCGCTAATTTACCTTTCAAACCTGCAAAAACATTATATTGCGTGCTTGATGGCGTCATGTTTAATGTTGGCGATAAAAATGGATTTTCATTTACAAAATCAGCATATGAATTCTGGGTTAAAGTTCCCTTTACCCCTGTATAGAAAATCATTAAATCCCCAACTAATTTATATGAAGCATTTATTTTTGGATAGATATAAAACTTATTTCCACTATTTTCAGAATCCAGCGCATAATACAATCCTGCTCCCAATTCTAAAGTCCAGTCGTTTTCATTCACTACAAAACTTGGCTCAATCCCGAAATTGGTCAGACTATATTTTACAGGATCCGTATTAGTCTTAAAATAGTTATTTTCAAAACTTCCGCTTACGTGGTCAATAATCACATTCGTGTTAACTGCATGATCCATCACATCCACTTTAAATGTTGGTTTTAGGTAAAAACGATTTTCTGAAGAAGAAAAACTATCCGAAAAGTGTGTGAATTTTGTTGCTATTTTACTAAAAACACTTTCATTGAATTCAAAATTTCCTCCTAATGAAATCGTATTATAAGTGTGCCCCGGATTAATTTTATTTATTAAATCAAGACGATCCTGAGGAATCAAAGACGATCCAAAATCCTTTGGTAGTCCGTACCAGTTGTAAATTTGATTTTGGTATCCTAATTCCACATTCCAAGACATATCTCTATTGTTTTGACCATAACCAACGTTTAATGCCGTATCATAAAATTCATCATTCAAAAGCAGATCTTTAATTCCGCCTTGTGACGAATGATGACGTAACATTCCGGATACAAAATCATTATTTCCCAAATCCTGATTTACAAATAACTCAGCATTGAGTGTGCTGTAATTCCCTAATCCAACAGTTGCATAATTATTAAACAGACGCTCTTGTTTTGATTTTTCTACATTGGCAGCTTTCCCTTTAGAAGGTGTAAAAGTTGAAGCTACAGGAACAGATAAAATACTGTATTTTATAGTTTCTTTAGCCTGATTTCCCGAATCGTCAAGTGACGGGGTTTCTTTTACTTTATCAGCATCTGATATGGTTGGCGAATACGGTTTAACTACGTTTACTGTTTCTGTCCCAATATTTTCATTTTTCTTTTGAGCAAATGAAAGCTGAAAAACAAAAAGCAATACTATTATGATGGTTTTATTCTGGAAATTAATTTTCATATTTTATACTTTTTTGTAAAATGTATTCTGTCAAATGTAAAATGCTTCATTGCAACTTACTTCTTACAATTCTATTATAATTATCTAAATTTTCTAATTTTTAAATTTTCTAATTCTCACGCTTCCCATTCTCCTTTAGCAATAAACTGCACTTTCCCTCCTATTTTAATATCAAATTCATTTCCGGTCAATTTTCCTTTAAAATGAATTTGAGAGGGACGCCCCATATAATCTCCCTGGAAATTGATTAATTCGAGTTCCGGTTTATGATTTTTTAAAAGATAAGCCTGTAAGCAGGTACTAGCACTTCCTGTAGCTGCATCTTCCATTAATTGATTATGTTCTATATACATCAATCTGCTAAATAATTTTTCACCTTCCAGATAATAAAAATATAAGCCCTGATGTGAGGTTTTACAATGCTTTTTCAGCCATTCATTTGTTTTATCTTTATCCAGAACCAAATTTTCCAACGCTCTTTTGCTGCTTAACCCAACCATAACAAAGGCGCTTCCTGTTGTCACTTCCTGAATTGGAAATTGATTCTCAAAGTCGCTGTTTTTAAGATTACTGAATAATGTAAAATCCTCCTTCGAAAAAATATCCCAAAATTTAGGCTGTGCAGCTTTCAGCCAAATCAAATCTTCTTTATAATGAATTGCAATTGGGCCGATTGGAACATTCAGCTTAATCTCGTCAGGCGAGTTATCAAAGATTTTATTCATTAAAACCCATGAAGTCCCAATTACCGGATGTCCTGCAAACATCATTTCCTGAGATGGCGTAAATATTTTAATTTCCGCCTTATTGTTTTCTTTATCTAATTTGGTAACAAAAGTGCTTTCTGCAAAATTAATTTCGCGGGCAATCTTTTGCATTTCTTCCGAACTCAAATTTTCTGCATCTAAAAAAACAGCCAATTGATTTCCGGCATATTTTTTATCTGTAAAAACATCAACTATATAAAAAGGTAAACTCATAATTTGTGAAATGTGATTTGTGAGAAGTAAAATGTGATTTATAAAATGTTTATTTACTCATTTTACTTCTCACATCTAACATTTAACTTACTACTTATTAATTGATGAATTTGTTTTAGACTCTTCCAATTTTATTGCGCCTAATTCTCTTTTTGCTTCTTCAACCACATCCGGATAATCTGTAAAATTGTTTATTACGTTATCTAAAATATAAGTTGCCTGATAGCTGTCTTTTAATCCGTAAAAGTTTTTCGCCATTAAAACCAAGCTTTTCGCTCCGTAATATTTGTATGCAGAATAGTTTTTAGCTAATTTCTGAACTGATACGTTCGAAGCATCAAATTTGCCTTCTTTCGTTTTAAAATACGCATCATAATACAAAGCTTCTGCTGCTAATTCTCCTTTTGATGTTGTTGATAATTTCGCATACGCACCTTTTGCTTTATCCTCATCTCCGCTTTGCATTGCTGCCCTTGCCACGATAATTTGTGCATCTGCTTTAACATTAGCATCAGCTTTTGCATTTTGTAAAACTTTATCAGCGTACACAACCGAATTATTATAATCTTTTTTATCATAATAACATTTCATCAAATTGGCCTGAGCAAAGTTTTGATTCTGAGCAGAATCAGACTCCTCACTTAAACGAACTAAAACCGGAATTGCTTTATCACAATCTTTTGCTTTCAGAAAAATCTGAGCCAGTTTATTTAGTGACTGTTCCGTAAATTCGTTTCTTGGCTGTCCAATTACATACTGATAATTTGCCACTGAGTTTGCTTCTGAACCTTCTGCATAAAGCAACTGTGCCAGATAAAAATTGGCTTCTAATGAATGCAATCCGGATGGAAATTTACTCACATAACCCGTAAATCCCGGAATTGCCTGTTTACTATTATTTTGACTGTATTGCTTGAAAGCAGCATCATAAGTATCATTATCTAATTCTGCATCCGTAACCGAAACAAAATCCAATGTTCTTACCCATGTTGCATATTCATCTACTTTTCCGGAATCAACATAGATTAATCTTGCTGTAGAAACTGCTTCCAAAGCCTCTGGAGTTTTTGGAAACTCAGCAGCAACTTTTTTGAATTTTGTCAAAGCCTGTTCGTCGCGATCTGAATTGTAATAAATCAAACCTTGTCTTAAAATTGATTTTGAAGTAAACGACCCGTTTTTATATTCTGAAATCAGCTGATCATACGTTTTAATAGCCTGATCGTTCTTTTTATCAGCTACATACGTATTGGCCAATTCAAATAAAACATCATCACGATATTCTGATTTCTTATACATCTGAAGGAAATTATTCAGCTCATCAATTTTCTTATCGTTTCTGGACATAAATCCATAAGAAATCGCTCTTTGAAACTGTGCATAATCAGCATCAACACCTTTTGCGCTGATTGCTTTTCCATAGGCTTCCATTGCCTGGGCATATTTAGAAGTTACAAATCGGCAATCTCCCAAACGTAAATACGAATCATTCAGACGCACTTTATCTGCCGGAGCATTATCAATCTGAGCCTGAAATGAATTCCCCGCCTGATCATACTCTTTCAGTTTAAAATACGTGTATCCAATATTATAATTGATGTTTTTATATTCGTCAGTTGTTTTTGCAGCAGCCAAACCTGCGAATTGCTTATAGCTCAATAATGCATTTCTAAAATCATCCGTTACGTACTCAGACTCTGCTTTCCAGAAAGTAGCACGGGCAGTAAATTCAGGGTTCTTTTGTTCTTTTACAGCACCATTGAACATTTTTAAAGCTTCAGCATAATTAGACTCATTGTATAATTCTAAACCTCTGTAAAAAAGCACTTTTTGGTACGCTAATTTATTTTCCGGAGTTCTGTTTTTTTCTAATAAAACCAAAGCTTCTTTGTAATTTTTAGTCGAAATATAAGAGTCAACCAATAATTTTTCTACTTCTGTACGGCTTGAATTATTAGGATATTTTTTTAAGAAATCAAGTAAAATTCCCGGAACAGTCTGGTATTGATTCCCGATATCATAGCTTAACTTAGCATAATTCAAAGCTGCATCTTCCTGAATTTGTGCGTTAAAATCCATCTCGGAAGCATTTTTAAAAGCATTTAAAGCTTCTTGTTTTTTGCCTGTGTTCAGATAAGCCAAACCTAAATGGTAATAGGCATTCTGCGCTACAAAATCCTTACCCTCAATAATTTTATTGAATTGCGAAATCGCTTTTTCGTAGTCTTTTTGTTCGTAATAAGCGTAGCCTAACTGGTAGAAATCGGTATTATTCCATTTTCCTTTTCTTCCTGCGTATTGCTCCAGGTATGGAATTGCTTTACCGTATTGTTTTAAATTGAAATAGCTTTCGCCAATAATTTTATTCAATTCAGACTTTTCAAGTGCATTCGACTTCGCCATTGCTGCTTGTCCCAGCTCGATAGCTTTTTGAAAATTACCCAGTTTAAAATTCATATCTGCCTGAAAATAGGAAAGCTTTTCCTTGTATTTTTCTTCGCCGGAAACCTCGTCAAAATATTTGGTCGCTTCCTTGTAATCATCACCTTCATAAGCCATAAAACCTAAATAATATTTGGCTTGCGAACCAAATTCAGGCGAATTCACCACTTTATTAAAATAGGTTGTTGCTTCTTTTTTCTTTTTGGCATTGAAATAACTGTATCCTTTTTGGAAATTAAATTTATCCAGATCAGATTTGCTCATGTAACTTTCATCAACCCTGTCAAACCATTGCAGTGCTTTTGAATAATCTCCCTGCTCGAAGAAATAATGCGCAACCTCAATATAAGCCTGATTTTGTTTGGTACTTGTTGGATAATCTTCAACAAATCTTTCCATTAATTCATCAGCATTTGCCTGATTCGTTCTAATCGCGCAATTGGCGATATAATAGGCACAATCTGATTTAACTTCTTCTGTAGTGGCCTGATTTTTCACAGATTCAAAAATATGCTGGGCCGAGGCATATTGTTTGTCATTATATAAAGCCAGTGCTTTATCAAAATCCTTTAATTCGTAGGTATATATAGCTGATTTTTGTGCCGAAACCATAGCCGAAAAAAGGACGAATGGTATTAAAAAGAACCAGGAAATTTTACGCATTTTAATTATATTTAATATTCAAATGTATCATTTTATACCGTTTATAACGAAACGCTTTAAGCTTTTATTATGAACAAAAATTTTAAGTTTTTACTTTTTTCAGCTTTACAAGCCTCAAAATACCGATTATAATTTCACCAAACCGATTCGTTTAGAATAAGATAGTTTAACTATAAAGTAAATCTTTCTACACATTGTCCATGAATATTTTTTCTGTTCAAATGATTAAAATTTATTTTGAATCCAACCGTTAACTTATTACTTTTACATTCAAATCAATTTTATTATGTCAGAAACCGTACTATCCCTTAAAGATGTCACTATATTTCAGGAAGGAAGAAAAATTTTATCGCATATCAATTTAGAAGTTGAGCATGGAGAATTTATCTATATAATTGGAAAAACAGGTTCCGGAAAAAGTAGTTTCATGAAAACTTTGTATGGTGATTTACCTCTTTCTGAGGGCGAAGGACATATTGTTGAATTTGATTTGGCCAACCTGAAAGAAAGTCAGATCCCATATTTGAGACGTAAAATCGGAATTGTATTTCAGGATTTTAAATTACTTCCGGACAGAACTGTAAAAGACAATATGCTGTTTGTACTTAAAGCAACCGGCTGGGTAGAGAAAGAAGCCATGCAGCATAAAATTGATGAAGTTTTGGATAAAGTTGGCATGAAAGATTTTCTGAACAAAATGCCTCACCAACTTTCGGGTGGAGAGCAGCAGCGTGTTGCCATTGCAAGAGCTTTATTAAACGATCCTGAATTCATCCTTGCTGATGAACCAACCGGAAACCTTGATCCACAAACGAGTTCTGAAGTTTTAGAAGTATTGAAAAAAATCAACGCCAACGGAAAAACCATTATCATGGCCACTCATGATTATGCATTGCTGATGAAATTCCCATCTAAAACATTAAAATGCGAAGATGAGAGAATTTTTGAGGTTGTACAAAGAAGTGTGTAACTTCACTAATCTTTTTTAAACACTAAAATATCCTGAAAATCAAACAGTCCTTCACAGGTTCTTTTTGACCAGTTTCCGTATATTTTATTTTCCAGTTTCAGATCCGCAATTTTCATCATTTTGTCAATATACTTTTCATCAAAAGCAATATTAGCAGAAGGCACTTTTTCATTCATTAACCTGAAATTTTCTCTTTCATAAGGAAAATTGATTTTGTTTTGTTTCTTTGAAATCGTTTCTTCATTTTTGCCATCATATAAAAAGAAAGTCCCAAGGCATTTTCCGCCCGGCTTTAAAACCCTTTGAATTTCATTAAAATAATTTTGCACCTCTAAAGGCTGCATATGTGTAAAAACTGAAAATAAGAAAATGGCGTCAAAAGAATGATTCTCATATGGAAACACAAAATCCTCAGCCCTCTTCTCTGTAAAATGGTAGAGGTCATTATTCAGCGGAATGTATTGAAAATTAAAATTAGAAAAGTCTGCAGAAATATGTTTTTTGCACCATAAGATTCCTTTTTCAACTACGTCAAATCCTTCATATTTTCCTTCCTCTGATAAATATTGAGTTAATGCAACAGCAGCACGCCCTATTCCGCAGCCTATATCCAGTACTGAATGATTTTCTTTTAGGTCTGCATATTTTTTTAAAATTTCAAGATGATGGTTTCCCTGAGCTAAAAAATCTCCTGAACCGATAAAGATGTCTCCTTTATTGGGAACATACTTATTTTTCTTTCCCTGAATACTATCCAGAATATCTATCGGATAATAGTATAATTTTCGAACAAGGAATCTTGATTTTGGTGAAAGAGAGTAATAGATATTTCTTAAATTCATTTTTCTTTTTCAGAATTTGAAATCAAATTTGACAATATTTTATGGCTGTTTTAAATAAAAACATTTCCTTTACAAATATATTTAAAAAATCGGTTTTAGATGCTTTCCATCCTTATTCCAACTTATAACTATAATGCTTTTCCACTGGTTTTGGAACTCCAAAAGCAGTGTCTGAATTGCAATATAAAGTTTGAAATCTTATGTCAGGATGATTGCTCCAATGATTTTTTAGCAGAAAATAAAAATATAAATGCTTTAAAATATTGTTCTTTTTTTTCTAATAAAAAAAATTTGGGAAGAGCAGAAAACAGAAATCATCTCGCATCCAAAGCTAAATTTTCCTGGTTGCTGTTTTTAGATTCTGACATGTTCCCTAAAGAATCAAATTTCATTGAGAATTATTTCTTAAATATTCAAAAAAACAACAAACCTATTATTTTTGGAGGAATACTTTACAAAACAAAAAAACCAGAAAAGGATCAGCTTTTACGATGGGTTTATGGCCATAACCGAGAATCAATTTCTTTAGAAAACAGAAAGAGAAAACCCAACATAAGGGCGTTAACGTCTAATTTATTACTAAAAAAAGAATTGCTCTTAAAACATCCTTTTGACTCCACTTTAAAAAAATATGGCTATGAGGACTTATCTTTTCTGATGAAATTAGAAGTCAATAACATTTTAGTAACGCATATCGAAAACCCGGCTTTTCATTTAAATTTAGAGAGTTCTTTATTATTTTTGAACAAAACCAAAATTGCTTTAGAAAATTTAGCTTTTATTAATTCAAAAGAAACAGTTTTTTCAGGAAACAAAATTCTATCAGTCTATTCAGCACTAAACAAACTAAAACTCACTCCGGTTATAGTATTATTTTTCAATACATTTGAAAACAAAATCATAAATAATTTGCTTTCACAAAACCCTTCATTGCTTTTGTTTGATTTATATAAATTGGGCTATTTTTGTAAATTACAATCAAGATGACACCCTATTTTTCTATAATTATACCTCTTTACAACAAAGAAAGTTATATTGAAAATACTTTAAAAAGTGTTTTCAGCCAAACTTTTACTGACTATGAAATTATAATCATTAACGATGAATCTACTGACGAAAGTGAAGCGATAGTACAAACCCTTAATGATGAAAGAATTCAGATTTACAGTCAAAAAAACCAGGGTGCTTCTGCAGCAAGAAACCTTGGTATTAAAAAATCCAAAGGAAATTTTATAGCTTTTCTTGATGCTGATGACTATTGGTTTCCCAATCATCTGGAAACACTGCAAAAATTGATTCAGGATTGCCCTAACGCAGGACTTTATGCTTCCAGATACATCTCTAAGGTTTCAGAAAAAAGGTTTGTTAAAAATTCTTTTTTGAATCTTTCTGAAAAATTTTCCGGAATTATACCTGATTTTTTTTATTCGAGTCTTGTAAGCCGGATTGCGTTAACCTCGGCCGTAGTAGTACCGAAAAGAGTTTTTGATAAAACAGGTTTTTTTAACACTTCTATTTCAAGTGGTCAGGATCTGGACTTATGGATTCGAATCGCTATTCTTTTTCCTGCTGCCATTACCGGAAATGTTACCGTTGAATATAATGCTATGGATAATCGCAGTCTTTCAAAGAAAAATATCAGTAAAAAGAAACTGATTGATTTTTCTGTATTTCAAAAAGAAGAAGCGACACATCCAACATTAAAAGCCTTTTTAGATGTTAATCGGATGGATTACGCGTTAAAATTTAAAATTAGTGGTAATACAAAAGCAGCATATGAATATTACAATGCTATTTCCAAAAAAAACATCACACTAAAAAACTGGATCATTTTCCATTTACCCAGATGGATCCAGGTTCCTCTGTTAAAAATTAAAAAAAGCTTGTACAGAAAAGGGATTGCGTTTAGTGTTTATCGCTAACTAATTTTAAAAGCCTTAAACTCTTCAAAATCCCTGATATAATCTTCTTCAATATAAACTTCTGAGGCTACTACTAAGCATACAGAACCAGAAGAAAAATTCTGAAGTTCTCTCCAGATCCCGGATTTAATCAATAAACCTTCATAAGGTTTGTTTAAGGTAATAATTTGTTCTTCTTTACCATCATTTAAAACTACATCAAAACAGCCGCTTAAAGCTACCAAAAACTGCTGCAGGTTTTTATGTGCATGACCTCCGCGTTCAGCTCCGCTTGGCACATCATATAGATAATAAACCCTTTTAATTTCAAAAGGTACTGTATCGCCTTCTATTACGGAAAGATTTCCGCGGCGTTCTTCGATTTTAGGAATAGCTATAATTTGAATATTCATTTATTTTTTATTCTTTGATAATCCTTGTGTCCGCGATTGGCGCTACTAATAACAGTTTTAATGTTCTTTAATCCAATTTTATTCTGTTTCAAATCAAAAAACAATTTAATGAGTAACCAGAAAATATAATTGTTCTTAAAAATTCTCGTAAATAATGCTCCACTAATATAATAACTTTCAACCCAGTTTTTTTTATTTGAAGAAGTCAATTCAGCATGCAAGACTATTACTGATGGTTCAAAAACAAGCTGCTTGTTTTTTTTTCTTAAGTCAGTCAAAAATGCAGCTTCTTCACCCATCTCAAAAACTCCTCCTAATCCAAAGTTTTCATCAAAACTAACATTTGAGGCTTCTAAAACTTTATTATTAAATGTCATTTCGACTGAAATCGTATTTAATATATTAAAAATACTCAAATTGCTTTTAGCTCTCAGAGGATATTTTTTCATTAGTTTTCCTCCTGCATTAACAGCGCAAAAATTTATTACAGCTGCATCCGGAAATTTATTATGAGCATTACATATTCGCATCAGAAATTCTTCTTGATACACTATATCATCATCAGCAATAACGCAGATTTTTCCAATAGCATTTTTTATTGCTAAATTCCGGCTTTTGGATAAACCTACGCCTTCACTATTGATAATTCTAACCGAAGGAAATTCTGACGCTAAAGTAGTAGTTTCAGATTGATTAATGATGAGAATATTATAGTTCGAAAAGTGCTTTGACGGAAATATTGGAAATAAAAAATCAAGACTTGTCTGATTCATTGTAGAAATCAAAATCTCAATATCATTTTCCGTAAAAATATTTCCCATCTATTAACGTATATGTACAAATATATATTTTTTGAAGATAAAAAAAACAAATACATTCAGATAAAAACAAATGAGTTATATAAAACGGTTGAGTAATCCAGTACTTAAATTATGCAGACTACTATTTTTATTTACTGTTCCAAAAATCAACGTATTGTTGTGCTACATGTATATAATTATGATGTTCTTCTACAAACCTTCTGCCATTAGCCGAAATTTCAGGAATACTTTTTTTGTTATGTACCAGGCTTTCTAATTTATTGTAAATATCTTCTTTCTCCGGAAATACATTAACAATGGGATGATTATTGCTTTCATTTAATAAATCATACATTTCGGGTTCGCCGCCTCCTACTAAAACCAATCCCTGAGACATCCCTATTAAGCCGTTCATTCCCGGGGTGTAAGAATAGAGCTGATCCAATAGGACATCAGATTCAGACATAATTTTAACGTACTTTGACCAGGGTATAGAGGTTACATTATTCACCTGTACCTTATTTGGATATGCCTGCTGAATTTTTAATAATTCTTCCAGCATTACATCTGTTCCTTTTAATTTCGTTTTAGGTTTTTGAATCCCAATAAAAAATTTGATTTTATCCTGTCCAGTTCCCTTTTGTTTATACTCCAGAACATCTGTATTTATTGGCAATGGAATATAGGCCAATTTATCTTTGTAGTAAGCTTCATAAGCTTCATAATATTCGTACAAACAGGATACAATACCATTACAGGTTTCTGCCATTTCAATATTTGCCTCTTTAAAAAAGGGAGTTTTTAACCATTCGCATTTGTATATATCCAAAGGTTTATCTCCTATAAACAAATCGGAATATCTCAGGACTTTGTTTTCTAAACATAATTTCTCCCAAAAATAATCCGTGCCAAATGCTCCTAAAAAAACTTTTGCATTGTTTTTTAACAAAAATCTGTAGAAATTCAGGTTTCTTTTGATTTTTAAATCTAAAAATGTAGGGCTATTAATTTGTACGACATCATAACCCTTAAATTTCCTGAAAGTATGGTGTATTTTGCCTAAGTATTTAACAGAGTTATAAAAATCATACCCAGGACGGGATAAATTAATATCCTTTTCATTTTCCATCCATTTACTCCCGTCAGAAGCTACTGTTACATCATGCCCTAATGCCCTTAGTCCTTGTGCTAATGTAGCATGAAGATTACTATACTCTCCTACTAAAAGAATTTTCATTTTTATTTATTCTTAAAAGATAAATTTAAGATAATACTTCATTCGGCAATACATTATTTGGTTAATAAATCATTTTAATTATTGGGATTTCAAAAATTTAAAAATTCTGACTATATATTCCCTTATTTTAAAACTTCAAAAACTAACTCCAATCATTATAATTTAAGAAAAAATGCAGTCAGGAGTTATTAAAAAAATTAAGTATTAAAAACAATGCCTTTTCATGCACTATCTATGCCTTATCTATGCCTTATCCATAGCTGTTTTAAACAACCGCGTTGCAAATGACCCGTCCTAAAATAACTATACAGATTATTAAATAAATCCTGTTATAGCTATACAAATATAATTTTTAATCCTAAACTTACTATACAGCTGTTTTTTCATGGCTAAATTTTTTATTATAATTCCATCGCTTCTTCAAGTTCCCTGATTGCAAATGAGCTTGATTTGGGATTAGGTAATCACAACTTGAATGTGGTCTGATTTCATTATAAACTTTAATACTTTTCTTTATCTGGTTGTAGGTTTGTTCAAAACCCAACTGGCTACTATGAAGATTGAACTCTGTTTTGATGATTCCGTTTACCCGTTCCGCCAATGCATTCTTATAAGGATCTCCATTTTTAGACATGCTGATTCTAATAGCATTTTGATGCAACAGATTTACATACTGGTGAGAGCAATACTGTGAACCTCTATCCGAATGGTGAATGATTGGTTCATGATACATCCTGTTTTTCAAAGCCATTTCTAATGCCTCAATACATCCTTCTGCCATTAGGTCATTACGGGTTCTGTTACAATACAAAGTTCGACTTTTTCCGCTTTGTATTGCACCAGCCAGTTCCTGATTATTTTTTCATTTTTTACACCATAAGCAGTTTGCGCCTCTTTTATACTCATCCTTCCTTGCTCTATGGCTGTTACAACAGTACGCTTTTGCAGGTTAGTATAGCTTTTTCGTTTAACGTTTTGCTGATAGTTCATAGAGCCATATTTACGCATCCAATTATAAAGGCAACTTTTGCCTAATCCGTAAATACGGTTAGCTTCCTTGCGGGAAAGACCCGCTTCAACTTCCTTTACCACTTTTAAAATCAACCTTGGGTCATAATGACTTTGCTTACCCTCACGGACAGCATAAACTTCCTGTTCTTTGTGTCCCATACACTATTGAATTGTGTATAGCTATTTCAGGACTAGACAGTAAATCTATAATAGGACTAAAACTCAACCGTAAATCTATTTTAGGATTAAGTATAAACATGTAAATTTATTTTAGGACGAGACACCAAATATCTGCGCGATCGGGCAAAAAGACCACCATAAGACTACTCCTTTTCTAATATTAAAGGCACTTTGTTAGAGTTTATTTCTTTGTCATATAGCTCATACCCCATTTGTTTTAAGCTATAAAGAGTTTTTAAATTTAAAAATTTAGTTGCCAGTTCTTTTTCTTTTTTTGGATAATTGATTCCAATATGTAGTCCTTTTTCATTTCTGTAATTCTCTAATTCCCAATTACAATATTTTGAAATTTTTATGTATAAATTCATTCGAACTTTAATTTTTATACTTTCACCTGATTTTAATAAAATCAAATCTTTAGAGGTAATAGCTACCTTCTTTTGTTTCCATAATTCATCAACTTTTTCCATTTCGGTATCAATAACGTGTTCAGCAAAACAATTTTTAGTATACCAATTAAATTCTTTAGTTGTATTATTAGTAAACACTTTATAAATGCAGAAAAAATTCTTTTCCTCAAATGGCAAAATAAACTCTAATTCTTTATTTTCAAATAAATTTATTATTGGTAAATAATAATTTGATGCGGTTTTATTACTTATTTTTAAGTTAATAAAAGAATTGTCTGCTATAGATTTATCTGTTATTATAAATTCAATATTTTTGTTCATTTCTTTTTTTGGAGCGCAAGAATTTAAAAGAAAAAACAAAAAAGAAGCTCGTAAAATAGTTTTCATAATAGTCTTTTATTTTATTAAACTCAAATAATTATTGTACTCCTGTCTATCAAAAGGAGCCCCCATACTTTCCTGCCAACGATAAGCCTTGACTTCTGAATGATAGGGTCCTTTTATTGGACCATATTTATTAAGAAAACCAGCATATGCTCCATTTACATGATCGACCATATGGTTCAATTCGTGACCGACTACACTACCTAATTGTCTTATAGAATTTAGAACATTACTTCTAATCAATATTTTCCCTAAAGATCTAACAGAATATTTTCCATTTGTACTTAATGTAACGTCTTTTAAAGCTCTTCCCGCGATATTTGTATCATTCCCAATCATAGTTTGTTTTTCAAAACTTGGACATCCTGCGGATTCATACAAATCTGGAAAAACTTTCGATGCAAATTCAGCTATTTCTTCATTACTCCAATTTAAATATGGATCATCATCCAATATTTTTCCATAACCACCGTCTCTAATTGCTTTTTCTAGCAATGTTTGCTCTTGAATATTTTGACTAATTTTATGCATTGCATGATTCAGCAAACCTACTGTAAGTCCAATAGCTGCACCTTCCCAAAAGTTCCCTCCTTGCAAATGGCTAGTTACTCCCCCAGCAACTGTACCAAATAATACTTGCCCAACACCGCTGCCTCCAAATGAACCTGTCGCCATGCCAAAGCTTCCTGAAGCTATACTGCTTATTGCTGCTGTTATAAATGACTGTCCAGCATTACCACCACTCACTCCTTGTATAATACCCTGTGCGATACCGTGCATCAAAGCCTGAGGTATAGTCAGCATAAGATCTATTTGTAATTGGGTCAGAGTGGGTGCTGCGGTACAAATTGCTGTACTTGCACTACCGATAATACTGCCTATACCCGCACTCACCATGCCACTTATAGCACCTACCAAAATACTTTTGGTCAAGCCACCCCAGGTTATTGCCGTACCATTGTAAAGCGATATCCCTACATAGCTCACCCCAGCAATTACTGCTCCAATAATAGCTGCTGTAACCAACGTGGCAGCCGTGATCGCTTCATTACCATCATAATCAACATACATTAAAGGGTTGTTTAATGCATATGCATAGCGATTATAGTTTTGTGGGTTGGCAGGGTCTGAGATAAGTGCATCAGCTGATAAGAACGTGTGTAATACAGGGTCATATAAGCGCGCATTCATGTGTATGATCCCTACAGAGAAAAAGTGTTCATGTCCCGTATACCCTCTGTCTGTCAATAATTCAAAATCAACATTATTGAAGGTAGCCGGGCTTACTTCAACCTCATTTTTATATTGCTTTTTGATGAGCCCCCAGGCATCAAATTGTCTTCTTTCTTTGATGACACCTCCATTACCGGAAATAGCCAAAATAGTACCCTGATAGTCTCTATGCAAATATAAATATTCCTGTGTAGCCGGTGCATAATTACCTGCTGTTTTCGTATAAGTCTTTTCAAGTGCTACTGAGGCATCATAGGGTGATCCTGCAATGTAAGTAATAAACTGCAGGCTTTGATTTGGTTTTTCTATAACCTCTACCGCAGATATCCCGGAATAATATTTCGTTTTGGCTACTGCACCTGCCTCCGTAGTTACAACTGATTTACTTCGTGTATTGTCAAGATTGTATTCAAAATCTACATTACCACGGTTAGTTTCGGTAATGTTCATAGGGTTTTTAAACATATCATAACTTACCGTTTGTGGGGAACGGTTGGTATAAAAAGCAATTCCCGTGCTGTTGAGTGTAGCTGATTTTTTTCGGTAACGATTACCCGATTCGTAGTCGTAGGTTCCCACCTGACCATTATTTTTTATACGGCCATCGGTTTCATAAGAGGTGTTTACCGTACCTGTAGGGTCTGTCCAGGATACGAGCCTGTCATAATTATCGTAAGTAAAACTTTCGTTCCAGCTTAAAACTCCTGTAATATTATTTTTTCGTGAATTAAGGATTCCCCGGGTGCTATTAAACTCATATACCAAATTAAGTGCTGTTGTGTTTGCACTTACGTGTTTAGCTGTTTCAAAATAGCCAAAATTATCATACTTGTTTGTTATCTGCATACCATTTCCAAATGAGACCGTGAGAGCCTGCATTTTTTCATTGGCCGTATTGAGTTTCCACAATACAGATTGCGTGCCGGCATCTTTGTATTGCTCTATGATACCATTGTATGCTTTATACCCATATTCAATGGTGTTGTTACCATTGTTTATCGTATTGTCAGCAGTAAGATAAGAGTACGTGTTTTCGGTTAATACTCTTCCGTATCCATCATAAGTAAACGTTTTTTTGTGTGTAAGATTATCAGACGTTGTCTCTGTATTACTAAGAATTTGATAATACGGGCTATAGGTAAAATTATAAGTGAAATTTTTGCTATTAATTGTACCTGTTTCACTAGTTACAAATCCTTTTGAATCATAGCTGTAATTGCTTTCCTGATTGGTATTCTGACCTGCAGTTGTTTTCTTAATTAACTTTCCGGTTGGTGAATATTCAAAAGTTATGGTTCCTGTCGGGGTAGTTTCGGTAAGTATTTCACTAAAATTATTATAAGTTTTGGTATAAGCAATAGTACTTACTGATGGATCACGCATATATATCTGCCTGCCCCAACCATCATATTTCATAGTTATGGTATGGTTGCCATAAATAGTCTCTTTCAGATTTCCGTTGGCAAAATAAGTATACTTCAATGTTTCGCCATTGTCTGTTTGCTCTATTTTGTTCCCGTTGGCATCATTAGTTGTTGTAACTGTTTTTGTACCGTCTGAAGTTGTTGCTGAAAGCCCATCGTAAGAAATACTAATTTGCTTGTTGGTGTACAATAACTGTGTCGTTGGTCTGCTCAAATAATCATAGGTAATGGTATTGACTTTTGAAAAATTGGCTGTTGCCAAAGTTGGGGAACTATCCAAATATGGCTCGGACTCTTTTACCTTTCTGCCCAGAAAATCGTATTCGACTGATTTAGATACAAAAGTATTTGCTGCAAATCCGAGTTTGGTTGTTTTAACTTCACGTCCATATACATCATAAAAGATGCGACTAAAATCTCCTGGTTTATTACTAGTGGTAGTAACACTATAACCACCTGTAAATCGAACATACGTAAATGACTGGATTTGTACTGTTGTTGAAGCCCCTGTAATCGTGTTTTTAATTAGCTTACCCCAGTTGTCAAATTCTGACACGGTTTCTACATTCAAATAGTTTTTGCTTTTTATTTGCTGCCCCAGCTTGTTGTAATCAAAAGTAGTTTCATACCCTTCGTTATCTGTTTTCTTGATTACAAAACGGCCGTTAGAATCATATACATCTGTAATTTTACGGCTCGTAACTCCCGTAGCAGAAATAGTTTTCTGGGTTACATTTCCAAATCCATCATATACATAATCTGTATTGACATAATCTGTATTATGTCCTTTCTTTTGTGACTGCTTTACCAGATTAGGAACTGCAGGATCATAGTTGTATTTTTCTTCAGAAGTAAAAACATCACCATATGCACTTACAGATTCATTTTTTTGAATCAGCTTTCCTATGCAGTAATTACTTCCCGCGACAGACGGATTATTAACATAGGTATTTGTTACTGATATGGCAGCAACACCATTATTTTCAATACTTTTGGTTATATTTTCAAACTCATCATACTCAAATGAAGTATCAGAATACGTTCCTGATATCAAATCTTTAGTTGAAGTTTTTGAAATACGTAATGCAGATACCTTATTTGCTTTATCCACTTTTGTGTAATTGTAATCCTTTCTACTTAAATAGTCCTCACTTGTAGCATTGTCTGTTTGTGGGATACTTTGTGTGAGTATTGTTTTAAAAACACCGTTAGTACCAGTTGCCTTGAAGCCCGGTTTAAGAGTAATCGAATTAACTGCTACAGCAGTCAGGGCATTGTTAAGAGCAGTATTTAAAGTTAGATAACCTGGGTTTGTATAATTTGTGCCCTCAATATTTTTGTTCGAAAGTGCAAAAGATTTTGATGTAAATTCTCTGATTACGGCACCATTAAGTTGTGGAGATGTAACAGCTATTGACCAAATTTTATCCGTATTTTGATCACTATACCAACTACTGCGTGCCACTTTTTTGAACCCAAGTACTCCTAATCCCTGCGAATGTGTAACTAAACCAAAATATTTGAACTGTTGTATTTTGCTTTGATTGTTGGCCGTTTCTGTTAATTTATCAACTACCTGCATAGTAGGCACTGTAATCAATTCTGCAAAAGGATAAAGTTCTGAATTAGAGGAATAATAAGTATCCTCTGCAGTGCCAAGACCTGAGCCAGGTACTAATTTTTGATACGATATGTCTTTAACTATAGCACCACCTGCTTCAGTAACTTTAACAAGAGTCGCTTCCTTTGATAAATCTTTATTAAAATTTCCTTTCCATACTTGTTTTCCCTGCATGAATACAAAATTGCTGTAAGCACTATGATTCCTGTAATTCCCAATTAGTAAATCTATAGGAGTTTCATAACCATAATTTGAGTTAACAGATATTGTAATTGCTGCTTCAAACATAGGTTTAGCGGTTAAACTGCCTACATTTTTTCTAATTGTAAAATGTCCTCTACCGTCTCTGCCACATCCGCTAATACCAGGATCAGTACAGTATGTTTCATATTCCTGAATAATAAAATCACTTTTACCATCTTTATCCAAATCTGCTGCGCGATAGCTTCTGTTTTTTGTTCTGTTTGCTGATGGCTTTCCTTTCCAGTAAGGTTCGTATAATTCAAAGTTAGAGTAATATGAATTTATAAAAGAACTCCCTGTCGATTGTGACAAATTCCAGTCTGACGATCCATTTGCAATCGGCATCATAATATCGGTTTTACCATCACCATTGAAGTCTCCGAAAACAATCTGATTATCCTTATTATAATATGCAAATGTTCCTTGTGCTAAAATTTCTATTTGTGTCCAGGGAGCAACAGCGAGTTGTTTAAATCCAATAACTTTATAAGTTTTATCTTCGTTTGTAATTAAAAGATCTGATTTACCGTCACCATTGAAATCAATAACATTTATTTTACTTTTATAGTGCGCTAAATAATTCCTTAATGGAATTTCCATATCCAAATTCACAAAACCTCTTGTTCCAGGTGCTGTAGATGCTTTTTCATTTAAATCAAATAAAAAATAGTTGGTTGTACCTATACAACTCATACTCTCAGTACAACCATTACCATTAACATTAGGAGTAAAATTAACAGAACAACCTAGTCCTTGGCTAAGGAGCACTTCTGAAACACCATCTCCATTAAAATCGCCTTCAGCAATAAATTTACCCGGAATAGGTGTGTAAGTACCTGGTAAAAAGCAAGGTTCTGTACCAAATCCACCATTTGGAACCTGACCGTTGAAGTATATGGGGGCTCTATAACTATTTTGAAAATCTTTAGTTTGTTTTAAACTAATTTTTTTAGTTAGAGGGTCATAATCATAAATATTAAAAGAAAAAGAAAAAGAACCTCTTCCGGAATAATAAGTTACTATTGACTGATATTGATTCAATTTATTATTGGACACTGTATTTGCTGTGAAATACTTGTTACCAAGACTAAAAGGAATACCAGTCCAGGTACTATTGTTATCAATAGGGTTCAAATATACTTTGCTATCAGTTACAAAATCCTGTTCACCATTGCCGTCAAAATCTCCACTTAATTTTACATTCGCTAAATCATTATCAGTCACTCCTTCATATTTTACTATTGGTGCAAAACCATCTGCTGTAGTCTCATAATTAAAAACTACAGGATTTGCATTTTCATCAGCTCCATTGCTTTCAATAATGTTTTTTACACGTTGGTAATTTCCAGAAATTGTTTCGTGATTTAAAGTGTATTTTCTAAATAATTGACCTCCGGTAGATACACTTACATCACTCAATATTTTGTTTACTTCTACTTTTAGGTCATCAAAATTCAAATAGGAGTATTCTGCTCTTAATCTTTCTTTATAAGTAAAAACTATTTTATTTTCATAACCTGAAGCAACATTTATATTATTACCCCAACTAATTGTTTTGATACGCTGTGTATTGTTTTCAATTTCATAAGTATAATCTATATAATTGCCCTGAGGATCAATCCAACGATTGATCATCCAATTCATTAATCCTCTCGAGTCTGTTGTACCTCCATAGTATGCTTTAGATCCATCAACAAATGTGATTATAAAACTTTGAGGCGATACAAATAATGGGGAAAGCTGACCGCTTGATTCAATTTTCAAATTAGTATAATTTTCGGTTTGATAAGAGGTTCCTTCTGCGCCATAAGTACCTGTCTTTTCTATTAATCTTTGCCCATCTAAAGCATAACGATCTAAATTATCAAAATCAACTGGGTCTATTAATCCGTCAAGGTCTATTCTTGAGGCTACACGGCTTATAGAGGATATCCCTACAATATTCCAACCCATTCCAGCAAGTCCCTGAACACTAGATCCATTATAAGTCAATGCCACTTGTGGGGCTACATCCTTAATTCCTGGAGGTAGCGCTATAGGTACTTTGTATGTTGGTGTTCCCGAATTGGAAATTTGCAATTCGCCTTTAGTGTCGGGTGTAAAAGTTTGAGAAAATGAAAAATGCGTAGCTAAAATAAAAATGAAAAAGTAAAATTGTTTCATATAACAGTTTATTGCTTGATGATTTTAAATGATTTTGGGGCTCCTGATTTGTAGTTGAGCAGAACAACATACACGCCAGAAGGGTATGACTGAAACAAAATATTCTGGGTATTGGTATTTTTAGTTCCCTCAAACGTTCTTAACACTTGTCCTGTAAGTGAAAAAAGCTGGATCGAGGTTACATAATTCTCATTGGTAAGTTCCCATTTCAGGTACAGTTCTTCTTTTACGGGATTCGGATAATACGAAATCATATCTTCTCCCGGAATATTTTCCAGATCATCCTCTACAATAGCTTCTATCTCTTTGGCTTGTTTGCCTGTTTCCGGCGGGCAGTTCACACACAATATCCTGCTTGTCTGATTGCCGGCATTGTCGTAACTGAATTTAATCTTCGTTTGGTTTTGGGCATTGGACAATAGCGAAAAGCCCAATACCAATAGTATGATATAATATTTCATTAAACTGATTCTTTAAAAGTGAGAAAACTTATTTTTTTTGGGCAGCTAATAACAGCTTCATTTGAGATTTTAGCTCTTCTATTTCCCTGTTTTGCTGAATTAAATACAGTGTAAGCTCCTCGATTTTTTCCTGTTGGATTTTTGCCATTTCACCAAGCTCCAGACCTTTATCCGTAATTTCTTTGGCTGAAGGGACATTTGGTAAATGCCCGTTTGTAGTGATATAATTCTCGACTTCTTTTAACGGTTTTAAATCATAGTTTTTTGCAAAAACATAATCAGCCCAGGTATTGTATACTTTTACTTCTTCCGCACGGATTTTTCCTTTTACTGAAAGTCTGTAGGTTTCTACTCCATCTGTGAAGTTTGAAGTTCCGATGCCTAAATTTGTATCGACATATACGGTTCCTTCAAATTTTGAATTACCATTTTTCACCATCAATCTATAAGGTATTGGCCAGGCTTGTGTGCCACCAATTGTCAAATACGAGTCAGGCTTAGGTAAAGTTAAAATTCCTGTCTCATTATTTTCATACACTTCAAAAACAAGCTTTTGTGCCCTATCAGAAAGCTGAAAATAACTATCACCATTGACTCTTGCTTTATGTCTAAACCTATTAGCATCATTCCTATCCTCTATAGATAGCTGAGTTAAAGCAGATGAAATATTGGAAGGTGGAACATCATAAAAAGTTAATAATCTCGCACCACTTGTTGTTCTTATAGTTCCAATATTTAATAACGCACTTTTATCAAAACTATCACCACTATTTAAAAAGGTGTAAGTCGTATTAGTTGTTGGAAATCCTTCTATTTCGAGTTTAGCTTTGGGAGTATTTACCCCAATTCCCAAATTAGTATTAGTCGTAGGATTATTAGCTGATATACTAGAAGCTCCACCTGAACCAGTACTAACCTGTGCATTTAAAGTTGTACTTAAAAAGAGCATTCCAAAAAATAGTATTATAATTTTATTTTTCATTGTCCGGATTTATTATTTTAGAGATAGTTTTTAATTTTAAAATCATTTTTTAGAAGCCAATAAAGCTTTAACCTGAGATTTTAATTCCTCCATTTCTTTATTTTGTTGAATTAAATACTGCTTTTGTTCTGCTATTTCCTTATTCTGCTGAATTAAATAAAGTGTAAGTTCTTCGATTTTTTCCTGCTGGATTTTTGCCATTTCACCAAGTTCAAGCCCTTTCTCTGTAATTTCTTTGGCTGAAGGTACATTTGGTAAGTGGCCGTTTGTAGTGATATAATTCTCGACTTCTTTTAGCGGTTTTAAATCGTAGTTTTTGGCAAAAACATAATCTGCCCAGGTATTGTATACTTTTACTTCCTCTGCCCTTACTTTTCCTTTTACTGAAAGTCTGTAGGTATCTGAACCGTCTGTAAAATTTGAAGTTCCTATACCTAAATTTGCATCTGTTAGAATGTTTCCTTCTATTTTGGCACTGCCACCCTGAACAAATAATTTGTGACCTAAACTATTTGCATAGTCAACTCCTGCACCAATTATTACTCTTGTATTGGGTTTAGGCATATTCAAAGTAAAAACATCATTACCATAATCATACACTTTAAAATAATCTGTTTGATTTTTATCCATAAGCGAAAAATACCCTTCTCCACCAGTATCTGCTTTTGTAATAAATCTTGTATGATTACTTCTATCATCAATAGTCAATGCAAAAGCAGATTTAGTCAAATTAATTACATTAGACTGAGGATGATCATAGAAACATAATAATCTGCCATTTTCTAAAGGGTCTCTCACGGTTCCCAAATTCAAAACCCTATTTGAAATGTTTCTGTGTTTCCAGTCAGAATAGGTTGCACCGTCTGGAAGGGATTTGAAAAATTCTCCTTCATTTGCTTTGACAATACCGGCAACTTCAAGTTTGGCTGTAGGCTCAGTAGTTCCAATACCTACATTTGTATTTGACACTGAACTATTAGGCAAAATACTTCCCCCAGAACCAGAACTGATTTGTGCATTTGTTATTATGCTAAAAAAAAGAGAGCTAAAAAGCAGTAAAGTAAAGTTGTTTTTCATTGACAGATATTTAGATTTATCCGTACAATATTACAATTTAAGTTAGAATTATTCTTAATAAAATTAAATTAGGATATAGAAATAAAAATTTACAAAAATAAAGTCCGAAAAATATTAAAAATATAATTTTTATAAGAAATTAATGATTTTTTTACTAAAAACATATCAGTTATTATGAAAATTACTTTTAAACAATTCTCTAATTTCTTTTAATTCATTTGATTTTAACGACCAGCAAATAAAAATATAACATAGCCCCCCTAATACTATTCCTAAAATCAACTGTAAAATTAAATTATCTATTAAATAAGTTATAGTAATTACCAAAAATGACATTCCGATTGAAGCAATAAAAAAAGGCAGCATATCTTTTAATTGCTGAATAGGGCCATAACCATAAAACTTCCCTGGTAAATAGGCATTTATTACAAATGCAATAGCAGATCCAACAACATGTCCAATTATCATAGCTTTTACCCCAAGAGGAATTGTAATTATCATAGTCAGCAATGTTAAGGGCAGTTTAGACAAATCTACTTTTAAATATAAATCAGAACGGCCAATTGCATTTAATAAGTTCATATTGAGGACACTCATTGGAAAAAAAATACGCGCAAAAACCATCCATTGCAAAAGAGGAATCAAAGAAACCCATTTTTCAGTAAGCAACAGTATCACAATTGGCTTTCCTAACAAAGAGATGAGCGTCATTATCGGGATTATAAAAAAAGCTGACATACGAATCATTTTACTGAAAATAGAAATTAATCTCTCTTTGTCATGCTGTACTGATGTAAGAATTGGAAACGTACTTTGCTGTAAAACACTAACAATTGTTCCTGCAGATATATCTGCAAAACTCTTAGCTTTGGTATAATAGCCTAATGTAGCTGTTGGATACAATTTTCCTAAGCAAATATTATGTACATTATTAAGTATCTGAGCATACAAACTTGCTACCAGCAATTTTGAACCATAACCAAATAGCGATTTAAATGCCTTTTTTGAAAAAGCAACTGACGGACTCCATTTACTTAAAAACCATAATGAAGCTGAGGAACAAAATGATCCTGTAAGCATTTGAATAACCAATGACCAGACTCCATACCCGTTTATAGCAGCAATTATTCCACATAATCCTCCAGTTATCATTCCGATTACATTACTTTTTGCTATTGTTTTAAAATTGATTGTAATGGATAATTTGGTTCGCTGGACTATTGCGAAAGCATTTATAAATAAATTTATTCCTAAAATCCTTATCAAATCAGTTAATTGAGGGTTTCCGAAAAAAGAAGAAATATAAGGTGCTGAAAAAAACAATAAAAAATAAAAAAAACTGCTTACGCCTAAATTAAATACAAATAAGGTTGAAAAATCAATCTCTGATCTATTTTGACGCTGGATTAAACCCGTACCTAATCCACTTTCAACAAAAGTTTGCGACAAGGCCATAAAAATAACCAGAATTCCCATTAAACCAAAATCCTCCGGCATCAAAATTCGCGCAAGTATTACACCTACAGCAAATTGTCCTAACTGAACAGCAAATTTATCAACAGCTGACCAGAAAATTCCCTTTGTTGCAATTGATTTTAGAGAAACATTGCCCATTTGTAAATAAATTAGATTTAATCGTATTAAATTTCTTCAATCAAAAATATCATGCTGTTTAGATGATAAATTCCAAACAAAAAAAAACAACAAAATCACTGAAAGATTTGGCTCTCTAAATAATTCAATATGTTTTGAGATGCGTTTAAGTTATTCTTTGGTAACAGCGTATTTTTCACAAAAGCATTACGTTCTTCTCTCAATGGATCATTTTCCTTCACCACTACATTTTCAATAAAATCTATTACTTGTTTTTGATTTCGGGATTGATAATGAACTGCTAATGTTTGTTCTCCAAAAACAGTCCAATAATCCATCACCGATTCGTTTCGAATCATATAGAGTGACGGCTTTCCTGTTATAAGATATTCTGCCATAAAAGAACCACTATCATGAATGAGCGCATCAGACGTCAAAAAAAGATCAATATAATATCCATCCCCATACTGACCATTTTCAAGGTTTATCCATTTATTAAAGTAATCATCGGTTTTCTGTTTTCCCCAATTCGGGTCATTTTCTAATTTAACTCTTAAAAGCGGGTGTGGATTGAATGCAATTTGTAATTTGTCTTTATAATTAATAGCCAATTCTAAAAAGAAATCATAATATTCTAAAAAATTAGACAGTTTGCTCAACTCATTCATCAAATGGTGTGGCGTCCATATAATTCTTTTTAAGGCTGGATTTTTATTTTTCCAAACTTCTTTTGGCGTTGTATTAATCAAAAGAGGATCAAATCCCGGATAACCTGTCACAACGCTGTTTTTTCCTTTACTTCTTTTATTGTGCGACGCTATTTCTTTATGAAAGGGAGTTTCTGAAAAAATTTTCCATACAAGACTGTGTAAATCTAAATTATAGGAAAACTTATAATTAGTTGTTGTAATACTATAAGGCACATAACAGGTTAAAGTGTTTGGAAAATTCTTTATAAAAAATTTATAATCTTGTAATCCTTCGTGTGGATTGGTAAAGAATAATATATCCGGGGCAAAAGTTTTTTTTACATCTACATATTTCCCTGTCACTTTATCATATGTTTTAATAACGTCATAGCCTTTACTTTTAAAACCTTCAAAGGCTTTGTCCATTTCAAAAAGCATATTTTCCATGCCAAAATTTACAACCGGGCAAACAAAAATTTTAGGTTCAAATCGAGGATGCTGCAACATTAAATCATAAAGTACCTCATATTTCCACACCGATTCATGATTCAAAAAAAAAGCGACTTTTAAAACTTCTTTTTTTCTGGCAATTTCAAGTGCTTTTTGATGTCTTTTTGGCGCCTTTTTGACTAAATAAAGAATACCCAATTCTCTTAATCCTATAAAGTTATATAGCTTAATAAGTGATATCCAGATTTTTTCAGGGACAAATCTTTTAATAAATAACTTTAACTCTCTCATTTATTTTTATAAAAATTTAATTTAATATCGGTTTAAAACTTCAATAATAAAATTCACCTGATCATTTGTCAAAACAGGACTCATCGGTAAACTTAAAACTTCATTGTGTATTTTTTCTGTAACTGGAAAAGACAAAATGTTCCAGTCTGAAAATGCTTGTTGCTTGTGTGGCGGAATCGGATAATGAATCATCGTTTGAATTCCGTTGTCAGATAAATATTGCTGCAAATGATCTCTGTTTTCGGTACGAATAACAAATAAATGAAAAACATGATTTTCAGTTAAATCCCAAAATGGAAGTGTTATTTTATCATTCTTAATTTCCGTCAGATAGCTTTTTGCCACCTCGCGGCGTTTTTGATTGTCCTTATCTAAATTCGGTAATTTTAAATTTAAAAAAGCAGCCTGTAATTCATCTAATCGTGAATTTACACCAACAAATTCATTATGATATTTTTTTTCAGAACCATAATTCCGAAGCGAAAAAATTATTTTTGCCAGTTCGCTATCATTTGTAACCACTGCTCCCCCGTCTCCCAAAGCACCTAAGTTTTTGCCCGGATAAAAACTAAAAGCAGCTGCATCAGAAAGATTCCCGGATTTTCCAAAACCAGAAATTGCGCCGTGAGCCTGAGCCGCATCTTCGATTACTAAAAGGTTATTTTGATTTGCAATGGTATTAATCATATCCATTTCGGCTAATTGCCCATACAGGTGAACTGCTAAAATGGCTTTGGTTTTTGATGTCAACTTTTCTGAAACGGAATCAGGATCAATATTATAAGTCTCAAGCTTTGGCTCGACCAATACCGGCACTAAATCTGATTGTAAAATGGCCAGGATACTGGCTATATAAGTATTTGCCGTAACAATAACTTCATCTCCTTTTTTAAGCTTCCCTAATTGAATATAACCTTTGAAAATTAAAATCAATGCATCCAGGCCGTTGCCAACTCCTATGCAATGCTTTACTCCGCAATAGTTAGCAAAATTGTTTTCGAACGCTGTCACTTCCTTTCCTAAAATATACCAGCCGTCTTCCAAAACCGATTTCAGTTTTTCCTGAAAAGCAGTTTCGTAAGGTTCGTTTATTTTTTTTAGGTCTAAAAAGGAAATCATATCAAAATGTTATTTAGCAAACTATAATTTGAGGTTTCAACTTCGTAGAAATCATGTATTACGCTACTCGCTCCAAAACTTTCTTTCCAATAGGATAATCCTTCATTGAGCTTTCTGCCCTGGCTTTCATTTGAGATTCCAAAATCGAAAAATCGTTTGTTTTTGAAAACTTCTGAAATTAATTGATAAAATAAAAGATCTATTCCTCCCAGTTCATTCTTTCCTTCTTTTCCAGAAATATACTGGCTGTGTGCTACATTTGAGCTTTCAAAAATAGTAGTTCCTGCAACAATAACCTCGTTTTGATAGACATTAAACTGACGGATATTTTCAGGAAACAAAGCTTTTAATTTTGTTATTTCTTCTAAACTGTGTACCGGTTTTGCCTGATGTTTATCTGCTAAATTCGGAATTAATATTTCATTCCAAAAATCATTGAAATGATCAACCTCTTTAATAATCAAACGATTATTTATTCCGCTTTTAACACCCCTTTTTCTAATTTTTGATAAGATATATGAATTGGATAAGTCAATAACGGCCAAGCTGTCTCTTCGAATTAATTGTGCTTCTGACAAGAAAAGAGCATAACTTAATTCATCAGACGGTTTTTGATGGTAAACAGAAGGAATCAATTTAATTTGTATTTTTTGAATAGTATTAGAGTTCAAAAAATACAAAATACCTTTAAAAACTTCAATAACTGATGACAGTTTTAACGTGTCTTTATAAACCAGACTTCCATAAGTTAATCCCTGGTGCGAGTAAACATTTTCTTCATCCTTATTTGCCGGTAAAACTGCAACTAACCTTTTATCCTCAAAAACCAATAAAGAATAATCTTCAAAACGATCTTTATGATATTCCATAAAATCCCGATGAAACAGAAACGTAGCGTTTTTGGCCTGAGCAATAAAGTCATTCCATGTTTTATAATCGTTTTCAGTATATTTTTTTACGGTATATTTATTCAATTTCTTTTTCTATTTATGATCAAATGCAGGTAAATACCATTTGAATTTTGCAGCCAGCAACCGTACGGAAATTATAACAATTGAAGTCGTTAAATATAAAATATCTTTATCCAAATCCAGACTTCGCAATGCAAAAAATACGATTCCTCCAAAAATACAAATCGTGGCATAAATTTCTCTTCTGAATATCGTTGGAATCTCAGTGCATAAAATATCTCGGATTACTCCGCCAAAACAGGCCGTCATTGTTCCCAATGCAATACAAATTACGGGATGCAGACCAATTGATATGCCTTTTTCAAGTCCGATTAAGGTGAAAACCCCTAATCCAATGGTATCAAACAAAAATAAGGAAGTACGAAGCTTGTCAAATTTTTTTCTAAACAGGATTGCGAGTCCAAATCCTAAAATAATCACATAAACATATTTCAAATCGAGCATCCAGCCAACCGGAGTTCGCCCGATAAGGACATCACGAAGGGTTCCGCCACCAACAGCCGTAACAAATGCAATGATAAAAACACCAAACGGATCCAGTTTTTTATGCATGGCCGTTAAAGCTCCTGACATTGCAAACGCCATTGTACCGATAATGTCTAAAAGATGGAACATTTTTTAAGATTCTAAGTTGCGGAGGATACTAAGTTACTAAGGTTTCATTTTTTAATTTTATTTCCACCTCAGGATTTATTTTTTGAATTGCTTCAATAAATTTAATTTTCTCTTTTGGAGAAATCACTACAGTATCAAATTTATTGTATAAAATTTCAAGTCTGTCAAAAGAAACTGCCGGTGCACTCATAAGGGTATTGGTTTCAGAAATCTTTTTTATTAGCTGAATATCAATAGAAAAATTGATTAGAAAACCACTTTTTATCTGCAATTTTTCATTTTCTATAATATAGAAAGTAGTCCAGAACATATGAACAATAAAAAGAATTTGACAAAAAATCAATCCGGATACTGACCAAATCCCATCATAAAGCAATTTTAACAACATTCCTCCTAAAACAACAACCAAAAAAAACACAAGTCCAATACTAATTTTAGATCTAAATTTTTCCATTATACATGATTTACATAATTTGGTTACATATTTTGAGTATAAAAATTGTAATCTTTTAAAACTGTGCGGATAAAACCAGCCGGATCTCCTATTGACTGATTTTTGATTCCGGTGACATTTTCAATTTTATGAACTAGTTTATAAATAATTTCGTAATCATTTTTTGCCTCAGCTCTTAAAAATGTTTCTTTTATAATTCGCATATCATTGTCTGACAGCTTTATAACCAAAGGATAAGTTGGAACATATGTTTCTTCTATTTCTTCTAAAATTGTATGGCTGATATTAATTTTATTTTTTAGGGTAATTACAGATGTCCCTGCTACCATATCGCCAAGTCTTTGTCCTTTTTTGCTTGAAACTACAGTAATGAGTGCTATAACCCCGTAAAGAATTGAAATGTCTATTAACCTGAAAAACCACCGCATTAGATAATCTCCAAAACCAGCCTGATAACCGTCAATTTTTACGACTTTAATTTTGATCAGCTTTTTTCCTATCGTTTGTCCTTCAAAAATGCTTTCAAGAGTCAGCGAATAAATCATAACCGGAAAATAAAACCCTAAAAGAATGGTTCCAACAGACCACTGATCTAATTTTTGTAATAGAAAATCCAGATTAAGCCAATTAAAAAAAATCACGTAAATCATTATCCCATAAGCAATTTTAATGGATAAATCTATAAAATAGGAGCCTATTCGCTCGCCTGCAGAAGCGGCTATAAAATTTATTTTAACATTTTGGGTTGTGTTAATAGATAATTCTGACATATTTTATATTTTAGCCCTCAATGAGAGAAGTTGCATTCATAAAACAAAATAAAGAAAAATGGCTGGAATTTGAACTGGCTATTTTTGGTAAAGCTAAAAAAAATCCTGATGAGTTAGCGAATTTGTACATTCAAATGATGAATGATCTGTCGTATGCGCAAACGTATTATCCAAAAAGTAAAACAGTGATTTACTTAAATCATCTCGCATCACAGATTTATCAAAAGATTTACAAAACCAAACGAGCTGAAAAGAACAGATTTTTAGAATTTTTTAAAACAGAAGTCCCACTTCTGATTTATGACTACAGAAGGTATTTGCTGTATGCATTTGTTTTATTTTTTGTCACCGTTGCGATTGGTGTAGTTTCGGCCCGTTTTGATCAGGATTTTGTTCGGTTAATTTTGGGTGACGGATATGTAAACATGACTTTGGAGAACATCAAAAAAGGGAATCCAATGGCTGTTTATGGTTCCGGAAGCAATTGGGGAAGTTTTATAGGTATTACGATGAATAACCTTTATGTTGGCGCTAGATGCTACATTTGGGGGCTTTTTGGAGGTTTAGGAACCTTTTACATTTCCTCTCAAAACGGAATCATGCTGGGATCGTTTCAATATTTTTTTTACGAACAAAATGTCTTCTGGAAAAGTGTCCGCAGCATCTGGATTCATGGTGCAATGGAAATTTTCGCTATCGTTATAGAAACTGCTGCAGGATTTATTTTAGGGGCATCCATTTTATTTCCAAAAACTTTTTCGAGGGCAAATTCTTTTAAAATGGGTTTCAAAAACAGTTTTAAAATATTTCTGAGTACTTTTCCTTTCACAATCAGTGCAGGATTTCTTGAAGGTTTTATAACACGGTATTCTATTGATATGCCTAATTGGCTTAGTAGTTTTGTCATCCTTTTTACGCTGGGAGTTATCTCTTTTTATTATTTGGTTTATCCATTTATTGTCTACAAAAAAACACAACAGGTATCAGCCAAACTGAATTAACGAAAACCAATAATGAATAGATTTTTACTTCTTTTATCTTTTCTCCTTTGCTTCAATAACCTGAGTGCACAGGATACTCTGGTTAAAACCGAACCTCCTAAAGCAGCTTCAGTTATATATACTGAGGCAGATATTAATGTCGATTCAGACACTATTGAGGCTAAAACATTTCAGAAAAATTTCAAAAAAAAATATACAGATGATGATTTTGTGTACGAACAAAAAATTCCTGAAAAAAACTGGTGGGATTATTTTAAAGAATGGCTGGCAGATATTTTCAATGGTATATTCACATTTGAGAATCCTGAGGCTTCACTTAATTTTGTCGCGCTTTTATTAAAAGTACTGGCTATACTAATTGTCGTTTTTGTAATTTATTTGATTGTTAAGGCTCTTATTGGAAAGGAAGGAAAATGGATTTTCAGTAAAGAAGCAAAACAAAAAGTGATTCATTACTCAGATATTGAAAAAAACATCCATCTTCTCGATTTCGAAAAACTTATTAAGCAATCTATCGAATCAGGAGAAAAAAGAATTACCATTCGATACTATTATCTGTGGTTATTGAAAGTAATGGCCAAAAATCATTATATCGAATGGGATATCGAAAAAACCAATTCTGATTATTTACACGAACTTAAAAACCCAGTCCATAAAGAAGAATTCACCTATTTATCATACGTCTATAACTACATCTGGTATGGCGAATTTGAAATTGACGAGAGAATGTTCGAAAAAGCAGTAAGCCGTTTTAAAAATGCAATAAAAACCTTTAACAATGGGTAAATCGATGAAAATTTATATCGCTATACTGGTTTTGGTTTTTGCCTTAATTTTACTAGCCGGGAGTAATTCCCCAAAAAGAATTGACTGGACACCAACCTATTCGGTAAACGATAAAATCCCGTTTGGATTATACATATTCAATAAAGAAATTGACGGACTTTTAAAAAAGCAAAAACTTGAAAGAGTTTCAGCCCTGACTCCTTACGAGTTTTTAGATTCTAAATATATCCCTGATACAGTAGTGGGTACTTACAAAATAAAAGGAACTTTCCTTAACATTACTGAATTTGCTTCAATTGACGATCAGTCTATGAAGGAGCTTTTTTATTTTGTTTCGCATGGAAATAGCGCCTTTTTGAGTATGAAAACTTTTCCTCAACCGATTCTAGACAGCTTAAAAATCGATTTCAGAACTGATTTTCAATATTCCGACAGTACCTCCATCTGGCTCGCTAATAAAAATGTAAGCTCTAAAAAGTTTCATCTGACCGAAGGTATGGGTAGTTATTATTTTTCTAAAATTGATACCTTAAATACTACCGTTTTAGGCTATCAGGCAAATAAAGAAAATAAAAAACGGATCAATTTCATAAAAGTTCCATACGTAAATGGCTATTTTTATTTGCACATGCAACCTGCTGCTTTTTCGAACTTTCATATGCTGAAGGATGATCATTATCAATACGCTCAAAGTGTCCTTTCTTATATTCCAAAAGGAGATGTTTATTGGTATACAAAAGGGCAAAACAGCGAATCTATTTCTGATTCTCCATTGCGCTACATTTTAAGTCAGCCGGCTTTAAAATCCGCATTATACCTGGCTTTAATTGCAATTTTGATCTTTATACTTTTTAACGCCAAGCGAAAACAAAGAATCGTTCCGATACTAAAACCGCTACCTAATTTAACTGTTGATTTTACCAAAACAATCGGAAACTTATATTATCAGGAAGGGGATCATGATAACATTATTGATAAAAAAATCATTTATTTTCTGGAAAGAATCCGAAATGAATATCTTATGGATACTTCAAAACTGGATGATGATTTTATCAAAAAACTGCATCACAAATCCGGTAAAGATGAAAACGCCATCAGAGAGCTTGTATTCTTGATCAACGAATATCGAAAAAGTTATCACGGAAGTCTTGAAGAAGATTTAATCAGAATCAATAATGCAATAGAAAAAGTTTTACATTAATATTTTTACTAAAATTTATCAAAAGAAAAACATACCAAACATGGACGATATCAATACAACAGAAACAGAAATCACGAATGAAAATGTGAATTTTGAAACAAGGCTTAATTTAGCCCCTCTTTTAGATCATGTCAATATTATAAAAAAAGAAATTGAAACCGTAATTGTTGGACAACACAAAATGATCGATCAATTACTTGTTGCGATTTTATCGAACGGACATGTTTTACTGGAAGGTGTTCCCGGAGTTGCCAAAACCATTACGGCTAAGTTATTATCAAAAACCTTAAATATTGGCTTTAGCCGAATTCAGTTTACACCGGATTTAATGCCATCTGATATTTTAGGAACTTCGATTTTTAATTTGAAAAGTTCAGAATTTGAATTTAAACAAGGTCCTATTTTTTCTAATCTGATTTTAATTGACGAGATCAATCGCGCGCCTGCCAAGACCCAGGCTGCTCTTTTTGAGGTTATGGAAGAACGCCAGATTACTATTGACGGTTCAGCCTATCAGCTTGACGCTCCTTTTTTGGTTATTGCTACACAAAATCCAATTGAACAGGAAGGTACATATCGTTTACCGGAAGCACAATTAGACCGTTTTTTATTCAAAATCTCTATTGATTACCCAAAATTAGACGAAGAAATCCTCATTATCCAGAGAGAACATCTTTTGCAGGATCACGGGAAATTAGAGGCGATTAATACTATTCTTTCTGCCGAAGAAATAAAAGAATACCAGGCTTTGATTAAACAGATCAGAGTAGAGCAAAATTTACTGGAATATATTGCCCGAATCGTAGTCAATACAAGAGAAAATGCCTTTTTATATTTAGGTGCATCACCTCGTGCCTCCATTGCTATTCTGAACGCAGCCAAAGGTTTTGCGGCCATTCGCGGACGGGATTTTGTAACTCCTGAAGATATTAAGGAGGCTGCTGTTCCGGTTTTACAACACCGTGTCATTGTTTCTCCAGAGCGTGAAATGGAAGGAATTACAAGTGCAGAAATCATCAAACAGATTATTGAAGCTGTAGAGATTCCGAGGTAACATTTAAAATTCATAATCATGAAAAAACCTGCTTTGAAAATTTTAGTATTCGCTATTATAATATCCTTAATGGTTATTATAAACATGATTGTTTTTAGAAGCAGAGCTCCATTGCTTTGGATTATTACTCTTATCGTTAGCATTTTAATTCTAATCTTATTTCCGTACAAGTCCTTTTTTAAAGATAAAAACCAAAAGTAAAATGAAAAAAATCATACTATCCATAATTTTAATTTCTTCCTTAATTTCCTGCAATCGCCCGGAACCAAATTACGAGGGAGTCTTAATGACTGATTACGGAAGAAACGGAATTGAATCTTTTACAGTTGTTACAGGTGCTCAGGGTCCTTTAGGTCCGGGAAGTGAATTGTATCAGGTACCCATGTTTGAACAAAAATCAGATGTTGATGCTGTACAGGTTTCTGCCAGGGATGCCGGAATGTTTACTGTTGACCCAACTTATACGTATCAGGTGACCAGAACAAAAGGACCAAGTATTATTTTAAATTACAAACATTTAGGAACAGGAGAAGGATTTCTTGATAATGTTGAAGCAAATGTACTTGACAAACTGGCTATCGACGCTTATCGGGAAGAGGCCAGAAATTATACTACAGACTCATTAATGAATAATCTGGGTTCTTTTGAAAGAAATGTAGAAGAAAAACTGAAACTCAAATTCGCTGCAAAATTTTTTACTTTAAACACCCTGACTTCAGGGCTTACGCCTCCGAAATCTATGGCTGATGCAATTGAAAAACGAAATAATGCAATACAAAAAGCAAATGAGGTCAGAAATGAACTGGAAACTTCAAAAATGTTATTGGAAAAAGCCCGAATTGACGCTGAAACTAATCGTGTACAATCTTCAGGACTTACCAAAGAAGTTTTACAACAGCAATGGATTGAAGCGATTAGAAACACCCGCAACAAAGTTATCATTACAGATGGTAAAACGCCAATAATTATTGGACAGTAAAAATCAATTTTATTTAGAGCCACATGAAATTCATAAAAAGCCTATACCTTAACAACTTCTTTTTCTATGTCCTTTTAGGTATCCTAGGATTATTCGTGTGTGCTTTTATTTTTCCGGTCATATACAACGGAGTCTGGTTTCTTGTTTTGGTTTTAATCACTTTTCTGGTGCTTGATGTTTTGCTTTTGTATGTAGCCCGAACCGGAATTGAAGCTTCAAGAGAAATGCATGAAAAGCTTTCAAATGGCGATTTAAATCCGGTAAATATTTCAGTCCAAAACCATTACACTTTCCCAATTTCAATTAAAATCATTGATGAAATCCCGTTCCAGTTTCAGGTACGTGACTTCAAAATAGAGAGAACTGTTAAAGCATCTGCTCAGGATAAAGTATCATATGATTTACGACCAACAGAAAGAGGTGAATATTATTTTGGGAATTTAAACATTTACGTCTCTTCACCTTTAAAACTAATCTCCAGAAGATTTACTTTCGATAAAGACAAAATGGTACCCACTTATCCGTCGTATATTCAATTAAGAAAGTATGATTTACTGGCTTTTTCTAATAATCTTTTCCAATACGGAATCAAGAAAATCCGCCGAATTGGTCATACAATGGAGTTTGAGCAAATTAAAGAATATGTTCAGGGTGACGATCTTCGGACTTTAAACTGGAAAGCTACGGCCAAGAAAAATGCCTTGATGGTCAACCAGTTTCAGGACGAAAAATCACAGTCGGTTTATTTAGCAATTGATAAAGGCCGTGTAATGCAAATGCCATTTAACGGCCTCAGTTTACTGGATTATGCTATTAATTCAGCTTTGGTTTTGGCTAATGTTGTTCTAAAAAAGCAGGATAAAGCCGGAATTTTTGCTTTCTCTAAAAAAGTAGAAAACAGGGTTTTTGCCGAAAAAAGAGGTTCGCAGATGCAAAAAATACTGGAAACCTTATACAACATCAAAACCGATTTTTTTGAAAGCGATTACAGCCGTTTGTATGTTGATGTCAAGAAAAACATCAACCAGCGCAGTCTGATTATTTTATATACCAATTTTGAAACCATGGATGGTTTGAACCGTCAATTACCTTATTTAAAAGGAATTGCAAAAAATCATTTATTGGTTGTTGTTTTCTTCCAGAATACCGAATTGAACGAAATCATCAATAAAAAAACAGATACAATTCAGGAAGTTTATGATAAGGTAATCGCCGAAAAATTCATGTTTGAAAAACGCTTAATTGCTAATGAGCTGAAGAAATACGGAATACATTCTGTTCTTACACAACCTGAAAATTTGACTTTGGATGCCATCAATAAATATTTGGAGATTAAATCGAGAGGGATTTTGTAATTCTTTTCAATATATTTATTATGAAAAAAATATTATTGTTAACTGGAATTATATTGTTTCTCTTTTCCTGTAAATCGGATAAGAAACAATTATCTTCTCCGAAAAGTAAGATTGAAAGTTTAGAACCTAATAAAATCGTTACCCAAAACAAAAAATCAATTATTGAAGATAAAAAGTCAAAAGTTGCTGTAGATGATAATAACGAAATTAGTCTCAAAGGAGGGTATTCAATTTCATATAGCACTGACAATGAAGATCAATACCTACTCTATAAAAAAGGAATAAGTATTATCGATACTTTAAATAGCTGTTCAATTGGATTGCCAATAAAAAATTTAGGATACATTATTTGTGATTTCAATGATACATTTATTATTGGCCAATCTTATGGGAGTGGAAATCCTGATATTATACAATTGTATGAAAAGAAAACAAGAAAAAAATTGATTAAAGATTATAGTGCAATTATTGACATCGATACAACAAATCAAATTTTATTATATTCAGAAAATGATGTTCCTAATTCTGAAGATAAAATGATTCTTTTAGATATTAAAAAAAGAAATAAAAAGAGTTATGAATTTCCAAAAGAAGTTTTTGGTGAGCCAGAAATATTAAATAGAATTCATTTTATAAATAGTAACGACCAAAGTTTTATAATAGAATATGAATTTAATGATTATAATAATAAAAATCAAAAAAAGTATATTCGCTAACTTCCTTAAATCATTCAAAAAGCATTTACAATTTCAAACCATCTAATTGTAAGGCTTGCTTGCTTTAAAAAAAACATCACTACCTTAGCGCCTCAGAAACTCAGTCGCTCAAAATAATGAAACAAATCACATCAGTCCAAAATCCGTTTATAAAATCGCTTGTTTTATTGCAGGAAAAAGCAAAAGCCCGCAAGCAAACCGGCACATTTTTGATTGAAGGATTACGTGAAATTTCATTAGCTATAAAAGGCGGTTATGGAATAGAAACGGTTTTATTTTTACCGGAACTGGTTACTGAAAATGATATTTCTAAATTGGTAAAAACAACTGTTCAGTTAATCGAAATAAATAAAGAAGTTTATCAAAAACTGGCGTATCGCGATACTACAGAAGGAATTTTGGCTGTAGCCAAAACAAAATCATTGCAATTATCAGATTTAAAATTATCCAAAAATCCTCTGATTTTAGTAGCCGAAGCTCCCGAAAAGCCAGGGAATATTGGTGCCCTTTTGCGTACTGCCGATGCTGCCAATCTGGATGCTGTATTAATTGCCAATCCAAAAAGTGATTTATACAATCCAAATATTGTTCGTTCCAGCGTTGGCTGTTTGTTTACGAATCAGATTGCAACAGGAACTACTGCTGAAATTATTACTTTTCTAAAAGAAAAAAAGATTGATTTTTACTGTGCAACATTACAAAATTCAACTTCTTATCACACACAAAACTTCACTACTCCAACCGCTTTGGTTGTAGGTACGGAAGCCACAGGACTAACTCAGGAATGGCGCGATGCTGCAACTCAAAACATAATTATCCCGATGCAGGGCGAAATTGACAGCATGAATGTTTCAGTCGCTGCTGCTATTTTAATTTTTGAAGCTAAAAGACAAAGAGGTTTTTAATTGTTAGTTGTTAGTTGTTAGTTGTTAGTTGTTAGTTGTTAGTTGTTAGTTGTTAGTTGTTAGTTGAAAATTAAAAGTCTGCGACTTTATTTTCTGTTTTTTTTACAATTTTTATTAGATTTTTATAAACTTTCAGAACAAAACTAAGCGAGATTGACATCTAGATTTACCTCAAAAGCTTAAAGTTTAAAATCCAAAATCAGCAATCTATTCCCTTGCGTATATTTAAACAAATTCATATTTTTAAGGATTGAACCATGCCGTTATGACAGAAATAGATATTGAAAAAGAAAACAAAGCAATTGCACAAGAGTACAAAGAATTACTTCGAATCAGTTACCAAACTTTAACACCTACAGACAAAAAACTAATTCGGAAAGCTTTTGATGTTGCCGTTGATGCCCATAAAGAGCAAAGACGTAAATCCGGTGAAGCGTATATCTTTCATCCTATTGCAGTTGCAAAAATTGTAGCCTCGGAAATTGGTCTGGGCGCTACCTCTATTGCTGCGGCCTTATTGCACGATGTTGTCGAAGATACTCCAATTACGGTTGAAGATATTGAGCGTTTATTTAACCCAAAAGTAGCACAATTAGTCGAAGGACTAACGAAGATTTCGATGGTTCAAAAGGATCTGAATGCCTCCATGCAGGCAGAGAATTTCAGAAAAATGATCCTGACTTTAAATGACGATGTACGTGTTATCCTGATTAAACTGGCGGATCGTTTGCACAACATGCAGACTATGGATTCGATGGTGGAGTACAAACAGACTAAAATAGCTTCTGAAACTTTATACATTTATGCTCCTCTCGCCCATCGTTTGGGACTTTATAATATCAAAACCAAACTTGAAGATTTAGGTTTAAAATATACCGAACCTGCTGTTTATGAAGATATCGTAAGCAAAATAAGGGAAACGAAAGAAGAACAGGACGCATACATCAAAGACATTTCGGATGTTTTGAAAAAATCGCTTGATGCCGAGAATATTGACTATATCATAAAAGGGCGACCAAAATCTATTTATTCGATTCGCCGTAAAATGCGTGCCCAAAATGTAAGTTTTGACGAAGTTTACGACAAATTTGCACTGCGAATTGTCTATAAATGTGATTCTCATGAAGAAAAGTTTATTGCATGGAAAATCTATTCCATCGTAACAGATCATTACAGACCCAGCCCGAGTCGTTTACGAGACTGGATTTCATCTCCTAAATCAACGGGATACGAAGCATTGCACATAACCGTTATGGGACCAAAAGGGCGTTGGGTTGAAGTACAGGTACGAAGTGAAAGAATGGATGAAATTGCCGAAAAAGGATATGCCGCACATTATAAGTACAAAAACGGCGCATCTGAAGAAAGCGGCCTTGACACCTGGCTGAACCTGCTTCGTGAAGCCTTGGAAAACCCGGAAACTAATGCGGTTGATTTTGTGGAAGATTTTAAAATGAATCTCTACTCGCAGGAAATCTTCGTTTTCACACCAAAAGGAGAAATCAAATCATTACCAAAAGGTGCAACATCACTAGATTTTGCTTTTAGTATCCATTCTGAAATCGGAATCAAAACCAGAGGAACACGTGTAAATGGCCGCTTGGTTCCTTTAAATCACGAATTAAAAAGTGGTGATCAGGTTGAAGTTATTACTTCGGCAAATCAAAAACCAACGGTAAACTGGCTTGATTATGTAACGACTTCGAGAGCGAAAAACAAAATCAAAAATGTCCTTAATGAGAACACCAAAAAAATTGCCGAAGAGGGAAAAGAATTACTTACCAGAAAACTAAGACATTTAAAAGTTACACTTAACGAACAGGTTACAAACGAGTTAGTCAACTTTTTTAAATTGAAAACAAGTTTAGATTTGTTTTATCGAGTTGGAATTGGCGCTATCGAAAACCAACAGTTAAAAGATTATGCAGCGCAAAAGAGCAATACTTTTATCAATTTCTTCAAAAATAAAATCAAAAGAACTAAAGATACAGCTGCAGATGATATTCATAAACCGGTCATCAGCAGCAATTACGACATGCTGGTTTTTGGAACCGAGCATGACAAGCTGGATTACAAACTATCACAATGCTGTAACCCAATTCCTGGGGATGATGTTTTTGGATTTGTTACGATAAACGAAGGAATCAAAGTTCATAAAAAAGATTGTCCAAACGCCATTGGAATGCAGTCCAACTATGCATACCGCATCATGAGCGCCAAATGGATTGACTCTTCTCAGGAAGAATTTAAAGCGATTATCAACATTACGGGAATGGATGTTTTAGGTCTTACCAATCAGCTTACAAAAGTAATTTCGAACAATATGAGCGTAAACATTCAGAGTATTTCGCTTAGTACCGACGCCGGAATTTTCCATGGACAGGTAGCTGTAATTGTAAAAAACAATACCATTTTAAAGAAAATGATTAGTGCCATTAAAAAAATTGATGGTGTCGATAAAGTAACAAGAGAATACAGAACCTAACTTTTTAACGAGTCTATAGGGGTTTTATAACGAAACTTTAAACCCGAAACTTTTATTGATTAAAAATAAAAATTTATCTTTGCCGGATATGACACTCATTTCAACTGACAACACTAGAAATCAAGAAATTGTAAAAAATGTTTTTACAATGTACCTTGAGCAAAAAGGGCATCGTAAAACTCCTGAGCGTTATGCTATACTTCAGGAAATTTACGACAGCGAGGAACATTTTGACATAGAAAACCTATATATCAAAATGAAAAACAAAAACTATCGTGTGAGCAGAGCTACATTATACAACACGATCGAGTTATTGTTAGACTGCGCATTGGTGAGAAAACATCAATTTGGGCAAAATCAGGCTTACTACGAAAAATCATATTTTGATAAACAGCACGATCATATTATCATGACTGATTCGGGAGAAGTAATTGAATTTTGTGATCCAAGAATCCAGACCATCAAAAAAACAATCGAAGAAATTTTTGATATCGAAATTACAAATCACTCGCTTTATTTCTACGGAAACAAAAAGCAGAACTCAAATTCATAGTCTGTTAAGACTTTTAAAAAATTAAAAAGAAAAATTAACTACATAATCAGTAGGACAGCTTAGATTGTCCCAACGCAAATTAAAACAGAATGACCGTAGATTTATTACTAGGATTACAATGGGGAGACGAAGGTAAAGGAAAAATTGTTGACGTTCTTACCTCAAATTATGATATTATTGCACGTTTTCAGGGAGGACCAAACGCTGGACATACATTAGAATTTGACGGAATTAAACACGTACTAAGAACCATTCCTTCCGGGATTTTCCATAAAGATTCAGTAAATATCATCGGGAATGGTGTTGTAATTGACCCGGTAGTTTTTCAAAAAGAAATCGAAGGTCTAGAGAAATTCAATCTTGACATCAAAAAGAAATTAATCATTTCAAGAAAAGCACACTTAATTTTACCAACACACCGTTTGCTTGACGCAGCTTCTGAAGCTTCAAAAGGAAAAGCCAAAATTGGTTCTACCCTTAAAGGAATTGGACCAACTTATATGGACAAAACAGGTAGAAACGGTTTACGTGTTGGAGATATTGAATTAGAAGATTTCAAAGATCGCTACAGAGCTTTGGCTGACAAGCACGAGGCAATGATTGCTTTTTATGATGTTGCTATTCAATACAACTTAACTGAATTAGAAAAAGAATTCTTTGAAGCAATTGAAGAATTAAAGAAATTAGATTTCATTGACAGTGAAGAATACATGCACCAGGCCCAAAAAGCAGGAAAGTCTATTCTTTGTGAAGGTGCGCAGGGATCTTTATTAGATGTTGATTTCGGAACTTATCCTTTCGTAACTTCTTCAAACACTACTGCTGCCGGAGCTTGTACCGGTTTAGGAATTGCTCCTAACAAAATCAAAGAGGTTTACGGAATTTTCAAAGCTTACGTTACACGTGTAGGCAGCGGGCCTTTCCCAACTGAACTTTTTGACGAAGTGGGTGCAACAATGGCAAGAGTGGGTAACGAATTTGGTTCTGTAACAGGAAGACAAAGACGTTGCGGATGGTTAGACTTAGTAGCTTTAAAATATGCTGTTCAGGTTAACGGAGTTACACAGTTAATGATGATGAAAGGTGATGTTCTTTCCGGATTTGAAACTTTAAAAGTTTGTACTGAATATAATTATAAAGGACAAAATATTTCTCACTTCCCTTATAACATCGAGCCGGAAAATGTGACTCCCGTTTATAAAGAATTTAAAGGATGGAAAGCAGATTTAACAGGATTGACAACTTACGATCAATTGCCTGTTGAGCTAAAAGAATATATCGAGTTTATTGAGAAAGAAATCGAAGTACCAATCAAAATTGTATCGGTTGGACCAGACAGAAAGCAAACAATAACAAAATAATATTCAAAACGCTCTGATAATCAGAGCGTTTTTTTTATACAAAAATATTTATCATGAGAAAAAAACCTGAAATTGAAATAAAAGAAACTAAATTATTATCCGATAACTGGTATATTCTAAACCGGGTAACTTTTGACTATAAGAAAGAAAACGGAGTATCTGAAATTCACAAACGAGAGGTTTATGATCGTGGTAATGGTGCCGGAATTTTACTATATAATTCAACTAAGAAAACGGTTATTTTAACACGTCAGTTTCGCTTACCGACATTTCTTAATGGAAATAAAGACGGAATGATGATTGAAGTCTGTGCCGGGCTTTTAGATCAGGATAATCCCGAAAATGCAATTATTCGCGAAACAGAAGAAGAAACTGGTTATCGCATTTCTAAAGTTCAAAAAATTTTTGAAACTTACATGTCTCCCGGTGCAGTAACAGAGATTTTACACCTATTTATCGGAGAATATGATGAAAGCATGAAAGTTAGCGAAGGGGGCGGACTGGATGCAGAACAGGAAAATATTGAAGTTTTAGAGCTTACTTTTAACGAAGCATATGCTATGATTGAATCTGGTGAGATTACTGATGCAAAGACAATCATGTTGTTACAGTATGCTAAAATAAAAGGTTTGATTTAAGATAGTTTTATTTTAGATTTGAATAGCTGAAACTAAATCTGGACTTAAAAACTAAATGAAATTATTTAAAGACAGGAAAAACTACATAAAAGCAATTTTATTCATTTTTATAATAATGAATATGATTGCTTTTTTTCATGCTCATAAGTTTACTCATTTTACAGAAAAGCAATCTGAAAAAACTAAAAGTCCTGAGAAATTATCTTCGCTTGGAAAAATAAAAACCTTATGCTTTGGAGTAAACAATCCTAAGCCACACAACACTAAACTTCCGTCTCAGGAATACAAAACTTTGAAATTAAAAAGCAACAAAGAAATAGAATGCTGGATAATTAAAACACCTAATTCCAAGGGCACAGTGATATTATTTCATGGCTATAATTCAGAAAAATCTTCAATGATTCAAAAATCAGATGAGTTTATAAAATTAGGTTACAGCACCATGCTTATTGATTTTATGGGCTGTGGAAACTCAGAAGGAAATCAGACAACAATTGGCTATAAAGAAGCGGAAGAAGTAAAAACTACATTTGATTACTTATCCAGAAAAGGAGAAAGAAACATATATCTTTTTGGAACTTCTATGGGAGCCGTTGCAATAATGAAATGCATAAATGATTATAAAATACAGCCTAAAGGAATTATAATCGAATGTCCTTTTGGTTCCATGTATCAAACCCTTTGTGCCAGATTTAAAAAAATGAATGCTCCAACATTTCCTATGGCAGGAATTTTATTGTTTTGGGGTGGGGTTCAAAATGGATTTTGGGGATTCAGCCATAATCCTTCACAATATGCTAAAAATATAAATTGTCCTGTTTTATTGCTTTATGGAGAAAAGGATAAAAGTGTCAGCAGAGAAGAAACATATGAAATATACTCAAATTTAAAAGGAATAAAAATTTTAAAGATTTTCAAAAACACCGGACATGAAAATTATTTAATTAAGAACAAGACTGAATGGGCAAAAAATGTTTCTGTCTTTATAATGAAAATCCAATAAACAATGCTAAAAATTCTGTAAAGGACAATTGACTCAAAAAATAGAACTTTATCATAATCAAAAAAAACGCCAAATTATGAAAAAGTTATATTACATCGCAAACGCACTACTTATATTAATTTTAATTTTAATGGTTTCATGCAAAAAAAGTGATACTATTACGATAAGTGAAAATAATAAACCTAAGAAAACAGTTGAGTATAAAAAACCTGAATCTACTGTTTCATATCAGTTTACCAAATCGAAAGACTGGTTAAAAGCCAACGAAGCTGATAGTAGTAAAATGAATATCATTTATGCTCTAAACAGAGCTGATAAAGCAAGTCTTAAGAAACTGGATTCGATTGTAATTCCTTCAGATTTTAGTGGTGATTTGGTTTATTACCTTCCTTTTCCATTGCATGTTAATGCTCTGGAAGAAGTTTCAAAAATCATTATATTCTCTTATCCTACGCAAACTTTCGCCGCTTATGAAAATGGTGAATTAGTTCGTACAGGCCCGACTAATATGGGAAGAAAGGCAGACCCTACTCCAACAGGATTGTTTTTCACCAATTGGAAAGCAGAAAAAACAACCAGTACTTTTAATGATGAATGGGAGCTTAAATGGAATTTCAACATCGAAAATAAACTGGGAGTTGGTTTCCATCAATATGAATTACCTGGTTATCCTGCTTCACATTCCTGCTTGAGATTATTGGAAAAAGATGCCATATATCTCTATAAATTTGCTGATGAATGGATTTTAAAAGACAAGGAAAATGTAAAAGTAAAAGGAACACCGGTAGTTGTTTTTGGAAGTTATGATTTTGAAGGTCCTAAACCGTGGCTTCAATTAGCAACCGCTCCTAAAGCTTTAAATATTTCTGAAGCTGAAATTGAAAAGCAGACAAAACCTTTTATTCAGGAAATTTTAGAAAATCAAACTTTAAGGGAAATGGAGAAAAATACGGCTTCGCTATAGATTTTTTTTAGAATATTTCTTTATTAATTTCTTAATTTCGTTTAATAATCTCTGCTAAAACAGAGTTTTAAATGAAATTAAAAATAAATATATAATGTCGAAAAAATTAATTTTACTATTCTTCATGTCCTGCCTTTTTACAATGGGACAGAGTAAAAAAAACTCAAAATTAGATTCTTACATCAGTCGAAAAGAAATTTATGAAATAAAATACAATCCTGAAAAATGGATTCGAACAGAGTCATCAGATTGGGATGTACAGTTTCATGACAAATACAATTTGGTAAATGTCTATTTTATCGAATATGATTATTTCATTACAGATAAAAAGTTAAAAGGTACTATTGAGGATGAATATAAAGAGTTTGGTAAAATCAAAAATCTTAAAATCTCCAAAAAGAAGATAAATAACTTAACGGTAAATTACTTTGAATGTGAATTAGATTATAATGATATACTATATAAATACCAAGGTTTCATTTATAACGGAAAAGGCGGTTCTATACAAATGCAGTTTGGAGCTCAGGCTGAAGCGATAGAACAAAACCAGGATATTATTGACGAACTTAATAATGGAATTTCAATTATTAACTAAATAGAAAAAGGCGTAAGAATTTGAAATTTTACGCCTTTTTTATATCATAAAAACTAAATTATCTGGAATAATTTGGAGCTTCTTTTGTAATAGTTACGTTGTGTGGATGACTTTCATTAATCCCGCTTGAAGTGATTCTGACAAAACGTCCAGTTTCCTGTAAAGTTGGAATATCTTTTGATCCGCAATATCCCATTCCAGCACGAAGACCTCCGATAAACTGAAGCATACTTTCGTTTAATTCTCCTTTGTAAGGAACACGCCCAACAATTCCTTCCGGAACTAATTTTTTAACATCGTCTTCAACATCCTGGAAATAACGATCTTTAGAACCTGTCTGCATCGCTTCAACTGATCCCATTCCACGGTATGATTTGAATTTTCTTCCTTCGAAAATAATCGTTTCTCCCGGCGATTCTTTAGTTCCCGCCAATAATGAACCTAACATTACACAGTCAGCACCGGCTGCGATAGCTTTAGGAATATCTCCAGTATAACGGATTCCTCCATCTGCAATTACCGGAACCCCTGTTCCTTTGATAGCGGCAGCCACTTCCAGAACTGCGGAAAACTGAGGAAAACCAACACCTGCAACGATACGGGTTGTACAGATAGAACCAGGTCCAATCCCTACCTTTACGCCATCTGCACCGTTTTCTACTAAATATTTAGCAGCTTCCGGAGTTGCGATGTTCCCAACAATAACATCTATTTGCGGGAATTTTGATTTTACTTCTTTTAATGTATTTACTACACCTTCAGTATGTCCGTGAGCAGTATCAATAATGATGGCATCTACACCGGCAGCAACTAATGCACCTGCCCTTTCTACAGCATCACCTGTAACTCCAATTGCAGCGGCCACTCTCAAACGTCCAAAAGTATCTTTATTAGCAATTGGTTTTTGAGTGAGTTTCGTTATATCTCTAAAGGTAATTAAGCCAACTAATTCATTTTTCGCGTTTACTACAGGTAATTTTTCGATTTTATGTCCTTGTAAAACAACTTCCGCCTGCTCTAATGAAGTCCCTTCAGCAACAGTCACGAGATTAGTGCTTGTCATAACCTCAGCAATTGGTCTTGAGCTGTTTTTTTCGAAACGTAAGTCGCGGTTGGTAACAATTCCTTTTAGTATTCTGTTTTCATCAACGATTGGAATACCGCCGATTCCGAATTCTTTCATCGCAGCTTTTGCATCTGCAATTGTTGAATTCATTGGTAATGTTACCGGATCTAAAATCATTCCGGCCTCAGCACGCTTCACTTTTCTAACCTTCGCCGCCTGCTGTTCGATGGTCATATTTTTATGTAAAACTCCAATTCCGCCTTCCTGCGCAATAGCGATTGCCATTGCACTTTCGGTCACTGTATCCATAGCAGCAGATACGATTGGAACGTTTAATGTTATGTTTCTTGAGAATTTTGATTTGATACTCACTTCGCGTGGAAGCACATTAGAGTAGTTTGGTACTAATAATACATCATCGTAAGTTAAACCTTCGCCGATGATCTTGGAGTTGTGTGCTATCATGTTGCAATTTGTAGTTGAATTGCGTGCAAATATAGTGAATAAATTGGAAACTTGTTCATTAACTTATTCAGATTTTTTTTTGACTCTATCACTATCAAAATTCAATATCAATGTCAATGTCAAAAATCAATCAATATTTAATTCTAAAATTCCAAAAACTAATCTTGATCCTGAAAAACAAAGTTGATTCCTAACTGAAATGCTGCACTATTGGTTTTGGTGATATCCTTATACTCTAAGACATTGTCTACAAGGAAATACATATTTAATTTTCCCCATGTTCCTGCTATTCCCAAACCAATATTTTTATAAGAAAACGAATCGACTGTATAAGTGGTTTTGAGTTCTAATTTTCGCAAAAGTCTTCGTTTATAAAAAGCCGTAAAAGCAACAAAAGGATCTTTTGGCATCGTCATAGTAAATAATTGTGCTCCTACCGCATTTACATATTGACGTTCTCCTGGCGGCTTACAACTGCAATCTTGGTCAAATCTGGATTTCCCAAATGAATATTCAACAGAAGTATTGAATTTTGCAGGCCTCCAGGTGGTATATTTATTATAAAGTGTGTCTCTCGGAATCGCTTTTTGAAAATCATCCAACACATTTTCGGGTTCATTAGTAAAATCAAAACCTGGATTCACACCATCATATTCATAACTTCCTTTATAGGTCAGCGTTTCAATATCTTTTGTATGCCTGATAAAACCAACATCTATAATACTTGCCGTAAACTGAAGATTTTTTCTAAAATAATACGTTAATCCTGCATCAAAACCCAGCCCCAGACTTCCATTAAAAAATGTATTATAAATAAGATCATTGGTTATATTCCCATCATATTCATCTTTGGTAAAGGCTGCTATTCCGGATGTCTGCAATTCCAAATTAGAAGAAATGTATTGATAATAAATATTTTGATCCGTTGTTCCATTTGTAGTGTAAATGAAACCGGAGTTTCTAGTAGAATTTGCATTGGCTCCGCTGGAATATAATTTGACGCGACCACCCAAAACCAGCTTATCATTCATTTTTTTATGAAATCCAACATGAAAAACTGAAAGTACCTCAGCACGTAAATTTATATCTCCCAAATTGAACGATTTCCCTATGTAATCCCGATTTCCGTCTAAAGCCAGAATCGCCATATCTTTTGGAACATACATTAAAAAATCAAGCTCCTGATAACCTCCAAAAGAAATATACGATCTGCTCTCCTCTCCGCCTATTCTAAAACCACCAGAGAACAATTCGAGCTGCTGGTTAGTGTATATCTTATCTTTGTTTGATGATTTATTAACTACATTCCTTACTTTGTCATTAAAATCGACTCCGTTATCAGCAAACAAATCATATACTGAAAAACTGCTTGAACCAAAATTTGCCGAAACACCGGATAATCCCGGAATTCCGAAAAAATATTTATAAGACACGTCAGCACCCGGATTCACCAGTAACGACTGTGGAATCGATGTAAAATTATACAGAATTTGCTTATTTTGAGAAAAACAAATCATTTGTACAAAAACTAATATGATTAGATATACCATCCTCATATCAATCCTCTGCCTCTATATCAAAATTTAGCGTCCCGGCTGAACGAAGTTTTAAACTCCCGGGACTGTTTTCAGTTAACGGCGGACCTGCAGCCATATTTATTACAAAACCTATTTTTTGCAGCCTTTTAAGTTTAACCAAACGCTGGTTTTCAAAAACTTCTGTGAAATTTAGTACATTATTAGTACCTGCATAGGCTGGCACATTAAAACTTAGTGTTTCAATTGTATTATTCTGGGAATCTATAAGAACTAAATCAATTTTGTAAGCTCTGTTGACGGTGTTTCTAATCTCAAAATTAAATTCGGCTTTTATCAGTTCTTCCCGCATGAGTGAGTTTCTGAACGGATTAAAATCCTGAGCATCAAAAGCTATACTTTGCTCGTTTCCGTTATCCACAAAATCTTTCGCCGGAATATTAAAGTAGGTAAGATTTGCTACCACAACCGGCTCTAATTTCAAATCATCAATCTGATCAAAATCTAAATCGCCTGAGCAGGAGAAGCTCAGGAATACAAATACTAAAAGTGTTGTAAACTTACTCATGCCTGCTGGTTTCATAACTAAAAAAATTAAGTTATCAAAAAAACAACGCTACTTAACCAACACTTATTGTGGTAGTTATAGTAAATATACAGAAAATATTAGTGAAATTTACCGAATAATTTTGAAGCCTCATTATAAGCACTTTCAAAACTGAGTGAATTTAAGCCAGTCGCCTTTTTATTGGCAGTAAAGTAAGAAATAAGTTTTTCTGTAGGCATATTTCCAGTAAGTTTATCAGTTGCCATAGGACAACCTCCAAATCCCTGAATTGCACCGTCAAAACGTGTACAGCCTGCTTTGTGTGCGGCATCTATTTTTTCGAACCAGCTGTTTGGTGTGGTATGCAGGTGTGCACCAAACTCGATTTGAGGATATTTCGGAATTAAATGCGAAAAAAGATAAGTTATTACTTCCGGTGTTGAACTTCCTACGGTATCAGAAAGCGACAGTATTTTTACGCCCATTTCAGACAATTTTTCTGTCCATTCACTCACAATTTCAACATTCCACGGATCTCCGTATGGATTTCCGAAACCCATAGAAAGATAGGTTACCACTTGTTTATTTTTTTTATCTGCAATTTCAAGAATTTCCAGAAGCGTAATTAAGGACTGTGAAATAGTTTTATGTGTATTTCGCATCTGAAAATTCTCTGAAATAGAAAAAGGAAATCCTAAATATTGAATTGCTTCATGTTCTGAAGCTGTTTCTGCACCTTGTGTATTTGCTATAATTGACAAAAGTTTGCTCGTTGTCTGAGACAAATCAAGCTGGTCTAAAACCTCTGCGGTATCCTGCATTTGCGGAATAGCTTTAGGAGATACAAAACTTCCAAAATCTATCGTATCGAACCCCACTCTTAATAAAGCTTGTATATAGGAAACCTTATTTTTTGTTGGAATAAAGGTTTTGATACCTTGCATGGCATCACGTGGACATTCAATGATTTTGATTTCTTTATTCAAAGCTTATTCTTTTGTAAAGGCTAAGTTAGTTTGTTTTTTAAAGAAATAAAAATTAAGTCTTCCCTGTTTTTTTTTAATCAATACTAAGAATATTTTTGAGATTACGCAATATCGTAATAATTGCTATTATTACCAAATATGGTAATATTCAAATATACAATCTAAATCCGTAATAATCCAAAATATTACCAAAATATGTAATAAGTTTAAACATTACCAAAAAACGTAATAATAGGCAGTATTAGTTATATTTGTAATAAAGAGTTTATAATTTTTAATTATATTTGATTTATGACTAGTATAATAACAGGCGATATAATTGGTTCCAGACAACAAGAATCAGAACATTGGGTGGAAGATTTAAAAAAAATCCTGGCTCCTCTTGGCAAAACACCAAGCCAATGGGAGATTTACAGAGGAGATGAATTTCAGATCGAAGTCAAAAACCCGGAAGAGGCTTTATTAACAGCTATTTTGGTGAAAGCACATTTAAGAGCAATAAAATCTGATGCCCGTATGAGCATTGGTTTTGGTGATAAATCCCATAATGCCGAAAAAATATCCGAAAGTAATGGGACAGCTTTTATTAACTCGGGAGAACTTTTCGAAACTTTAAAAAAACAAAAAGTCACTTTAGCCATACGAACAGGTAATGATGAGACAGATGAAAAACTGAACCTTATGATACAGCTGGCACTTACTTTTATGGACAGCTGGCTGGCACAATCGGCTGAATTTGTGGCTATAGCTATAGAAAATCCAACTCTGTCACAGGAAGAACTAGGGCAAAAACTGGGCATTAATCAGGCTGCTGTGAGCAGAAGACAAAAACGTGCTCAGTTTGATCTGGTTATGAATTTAGACCGCTATTTTAGAAAACAAATAACACAACTTACAGCATTATGATTATATTTATAAAACTGCTTTTGGCACATTTGTTAGGCGATTTTATCTGGCAGCCGACTTCATGGGTAACACATAAAGAAGCGAATAAGCATAAAAGTATTTATTTATATCTTCATATCCTGCTTCACGGATTTTTAGCCGTAATACTAGTCGGAGAAATCAGTTTTATACCGTATGCTGTCTTTATTGCCGTTACACACGGGATAATAGATCTGATTAAATTGAATTTTCAAAAAAACAAAACCAAACGAACCTGGTTTGTTGTCGATCAAATTTCACATTTATTGATTCTGGTTGGTGCTGTACTGCTATATCAAAACGACAACTTAAGTTTCTATGTTTTTGATAATCGCTTCTGGATTTTGATAACGGGGATTATATTAGTAACCAGGCCTACTTCGATTTTCATAAAAACTATTATTTCGATCTGGAGTCCGGAAAGTCAAAACAGTCATCAGGACAATTCGCTTGCCAATGCAGGAAATTACATTGGCATTCTGGAACGTCTGTTTATAATTTGCTTTGTTTTAACAGGACACTTTGAAGCCATCGGATTTTTACTGGCTGCCAAATCCATTTTCAGGTTCGGTGATTTAAAAGAAGCCAAAGACCGTAAACTGACCGAATATGTAATGATTGGAACTTTAATCAGTTTTGGAATTGCAATACTAATTGGTTTAATTATGCAATACCTTCTTTTACAGCTGCTGTAAAACTTTTTTGTTGATTGCTTTTATCAATGCAGGCCCTTCATAAATAAATCCGGTATACAATTGCACTAAACTAGCACCTGCATTCAGCTTTTCTATAGCATCATCTGCAGAATGAATTCCTCCTACTCCAATAATCGGGAACGCTTTATTGCTCTTTTCAGACAGAAAACGAATCACTTCTGTGGAACGTTTTGTTAGTGGTTTTCCAGACAAACCTCCCATTTCTGTCTGATTGACAGATTGCAAACCTTCTCGTGAAATAGTAGTATTTGTAGCAATTACACCGGCAATCTGAGTTGTTTTTACAATATCAATAATATCTAATAATTGCTCATCTGTTAGGTCCGGAGCAATTTTTAAAAGAATTGGTTTTAGTTTTTGAGTACTTGTTTTTTGCTTTTCGACATTTCTGTTTTGCAATGTCTGAAGTAAAGCCGTTAAAGGTCCTTTATCCTGTAAAGCCCTTAAATTTGGGGTATTTGGCGAACTTACATTCACTACGAAATAATCTACGTGATTAAAAAGTGCATCAAAACAAATGATATAATCCTTAACAGCATCTTCATTATCGGTCACTTTATTTTTTCCGATGTTGCCTCCAATCAAAACTCCAGAATTCTTTTTCAGACGCTCAACAGCTTCCAGAACCCCGCCATTATTGAATCCCATTCGGTTAATAATTGCCTGATCTTCTTTTAATCGGAATAATCGTTTCTTCGGATTTCCTTCCTGGCCAACAGGGGTTACGGTTCCAATTTCGATAAAACCAAAACCAAAATCCCCGAGTTCTTTATACAATTTCGCATCCTTATCGAATCCTGCTGCAAGTCCAACCGGATTTTTGAATTTGATTCCGAAAACTTCTCTTTCTAAGCGCACATCCTTTACTTCGTAAATCGATTTTATAATTGATGAAACTCCCGGGATTTTTGAAATGAATTTTACAAATGAAAAAGTAAAGTAGTGCACTTCTTCAGGATCAAAACAAAAAAGTATCGGGCGAATTATCAATTTATACATAAAAAATGTGTTGTTATTTTTTTGGATGCAAATTTAAATATTAAACTTGAAATCGCCCTTTAATACCAAACAAATTCTTTTGATTTTGTTTATTTTGGCGAATATAAGTTTATTGAGGTTTTATGAAAGTAGGTTAAATCTACAATGAAACTCATTTTTTAATAATTTTATACCACAGTAAAACAATATCACTTTATATACCACAATTCTAAGATTTAAATTTTATTAATTCTATAAAATAAATAGAATTATAAAAGTTATTTTTTTATTTTTGCCTCATATTGACAACCACGATACGCTTAAAAATTACTACAATGAAAAATAAAACATTTTGGATTTTTGGTTTACTTACCCTATCCATTATCTCAATCACATACGGTTACACAAAATTTCTTCATGTATCAAAAAAAGAAGCAGCTGTTCAGGAATGTCATGAAACACCAAACCTTTCAGATTCCTCTGAGTTTAAACCAACAATCGAAAACAAAAATAAACCTACAGGAAAAACACCAAAAGGCATGGTATGGATTCCAGGTGGAGAATTCTCAATGGGGTCAAATGTTGAAGACGAAAGTTTATGCAGCATAAAAGGCGTTACAAAAGATGCTGCCCCTATTCATCGCGTGTATGTTGATGGTTATTATATGGATGAAACTGAAGTAACCAATGAAGAATTCGAAAAATTTGTAAAAGCTACAGGTTATGTAACAGTAGCAGAACAAAAACCAACTAAAAAGGAATTTCCAACTGCGAACGAAGAAGATTTAATTACAGGCTCTGTCGTCTTTACCCCTACATCATCAGCTGTAAATCTCAATAATTTTCTTCAGTGGTGGCGTTACGAACCAGGCGCTGACTGGAGACATCCGGAAGGGCCGCAAAGTTCGATCAAAGGAAAAGACAAATATCCGGTAGTTCATGTAGTTTACGAAGATGCTGAAGCTTACGCAAAATGGGCAGGAAAAAGACTTCCAACAGAAGCAGAATGGGAATTTGCGGCCCGTGGCGGTAAATCAGGAAATCTGTATGCATGGGGAAATGATTTAAAACCTAAAGGAAAATTTCAGGCTAACATCTACCAAGGGCATTTCCCAATTAAAGATGGCGACACAGGAGAAGACGGATTTAAAGGAATTGCGCCAACCAAACAATACGCTCCAAACGCTTATGGTCTATACGATATAGCCGGAAATGTCTGGGAATGGGTTCACGACTGGTACAGTGTAGACTATTACAAATCATTAGCGGAAAGCGATAAAATAACAAGAAATCCGCAGGGACCTGATGCTTATTATGATCCGAATGATACTGCAGAAATAAAAAGAGTACACAGAGGTGGTTCTTTTTTATGTACAGATCAATATTGCACCAGATACATGGTAGGCACAAGAGGAAAAGGCGAAATCCGGTCTGCGGCCAATCATGTTGGTTTTAGATGTGTAAAAAATAAATAAGAACATACAAGAGTTTTAAGAAATCCTATATATAATCTGTTTTTTGTTAATGCAGATATTGAAAGCTTAAATTATTACGCAGAAAAAATGGTTATATTTGCTAAAAATAAAAAGAAATGCAGCATATCATAGATCGTTTTATCAGTTACGTAACAATTGATACTGAATCAGACCCAAATTCACAAACAACACCAAGCACAGAAAAACAATGGGATCTTGCCAATAAGTTAGTTGAAGAACTAAAAACAATTGGCCTTGAAGATGTGACGATTGACGACAAAGCCTATATTATGGCAACGCTTCCCAGTAATGTTGACCATGAAGTACCAACAATTGGTTTTGTTTCTCACTTTGACACTTCTCCGGATTTTAGCGGAGCCAATGTAAAACCACAGATTGTTGAAAATTACGATGGAAAAGATATTATTCTGAATGCTGAAAAAAACATTGTTTTATCTCCAGATTACTTCAAGGATTTATTGCAATACAAAGGACAAACAATCATTACTACTGACGGAACGACTCTTTTAGGGGCTGATGATAAAGCCGGAATTACTGAAATTGTTTCCGCAATGGAATATTTAATTCAGCATCCTGAAATTAAACACGGAAAAATCAGAATTGGATTTACCCCTGACGAAGAAATAGGTCGCGGAGCACATCATTTTGATGTAGAAAAATTCGGCGCACAATGGGCTTACACGATGGACGGAAGCCAGATTGGCGAATTGGAATACGAAAATTTCAACGCTGCTGGAGCTAAAATTACCTTTAAAGGAAAAAGTGTTCATCCGGGTTATGCGAAAGGAAAAATGATCAATTCGATGCTGATTGCAAATGATTTTATCAATGAACTTCCAAAAGGAGAAACACCACAGGAGACCAAAGGCTACGAAGGTTTCTTCCACGTTCATCATATAAAAGGAAATATTGAAGAAACTATTTTAGAGTTAATTATTCGTGATCACAACAAGAAAAAATTCGAAAAACGAAAAGAGTTAATCGAAAAGATTGCCAAAAAAATCAACAAAAAATTCGCTAAACAATTTGGGGAAGATATTGTGATTGCTGAAGTAAAAGATCAGTATTACAATATGAAAGAAAAAGTACTTCCGGTAAAACATATTGTGGATATTGCAGAGAAAGCAATGCGTGAACTAAATATAAAACCAATCATCAAACCCATTCGCGGAGGTACAGACGGATCTCAATTATCATTTATGGGACTACCTTGCCCGAATATTTTTGCCGGCGGTCATAATTTTCATGGGAAATACGAATATGTTCCGGTTGAAAGCATCCTAAAAGCAACCGATGTAATTGTAAAAATTGCCGAATTAACTGCTACACCCGGTATTTTTGATGCTCCTGAAAAGAGTAAAAGAAGACGATAAAATTGCTTACAATTATAAAAAAGAAAATCCCAAACTCCAGTTTTAAAATTGGAATTTGGGATTTCTTATTTTATTGGAATTTCTAAAAAAATTAAGCTTTCTTAGCATTCAAAGCAACGCTCATTTCCATAGAAATTGCAGAACGCTCTAATTTTAATTTTCCAGACATAGTTTCGATTACAACAGTAGTTTCTGCAAGCTCAGCAATTTTACCGTGAAAACCACTTTTTGTTACTATTTTGTCACCTACTTTCAGGCTGTTTTCAAATTCTTTTTCGTTTTTTGCTCTTTTTTGTTGTGGTCTGATCATAAAGAAATAGATTACCACAAACATTAATAGAAATGGCGCAAATTGAGTTAATTGTCCCATAATTTAAATTCTGTTTTTGATTTATATTTAAAATATTCTTTTTGGAATTGTTATTGATTTTTTGGAATTTGTTAAAATTACATCAACCCTCTCCCAACCTTAATCATCTTTTTATTAGCGGTAAGTTCTTTTACAAGGTTATCTAAAATTCCGTTGATAAAAATACTGCTTTTTGGTGTGGAATATTCTTTTGCAATTTCTAAATATTCGTTCAGCGTTACTTTTACCGGAATTGAAGGAAATTTCAAGAACTCGCAAATTGCCATTTTAAGGATAATTGTGTCGATTTCTGCAATTCTTTCGCTGTCCCAGTTTGGCGTTTTATCATCGTACTCTTTTGCTAAAACTTTTTCATTTAAAACTGTACGTCTGAACAAATCTTTTGCAAAATCCCTATCTTCAACATCTTTATACAATTTCGGAACTCTGAAATCGTCCGGATCTTCTGTTTTTATTGCTTTTAACTGCTTTACGATATGTGTATTTACAACCGGAATATCATCAACCCAAGTCAATTTATCGTCTTCCAGATATTCATAGAGCTTTTCATTCGGAACAATAACATTTTCAAACAAATCAATTACAAACTGCCTGTCTTCCTCAAATGTATTCACATTATTGTTCATGTATTTTGCATACAAATCACTGGCTTTAATATCATTCAAAAGCAAAATGATATAATCGTCGTTTAAAGACCAGTTATTGATTTTACGATTTTCTAAGGCAATACTGAGTGAATTGCTTTCGGCAAGAAGCTGAAAAATTTTGTTTTTGATAAATTTTTCGTTCGGATTACGTTCTGCAGCAGTTGCAAGATGTTTTTTGCTTGAAAGATGTAAAAAAACAGCTTCTTTTTTGCAAATTTCAATCAATGAAGAAAGCATTATAAGATATAAATCCTGAATATTATCGATACTGTAAAAAAGAAATTTTTCTTCTTTTTCCAGATTATCAGAACCGCTTTGATGCATTGCATAAATGGATTGCATGACTTTAACGCGTAAGTGTCTTCTATTTACCACCTTGTAAGAACTTTTAAAAATTAGTCTGCAAAAATAAGAATTAAAGAGATTATATTAAAATTTAATCCGATAAAAAGTCACGTAAAATCAATTCCGTTTCAATATAAAAAAATCTCAGTTTTTAGTTACAGCTGCAAAAAAACTGAAACTAAAACTGAGACAGAGGATTAAAAACTATTGTTTTTAAATTATTTTTTACTGTTTTCGATTTTTCTCTGATCGATACGATTCTGAGCAATTGTAAGTGCTGCTTTATGTGTAGTTAAGCCATTTTTGACTGCAAAATCGATAATTTCTAAAGTTGTATTATAGATATTTTCGGTCTTGCTCATGATCTCAGCTTTTCCATAATGTGCTAATTCTGCATAAACGTTGATGATTCCACCAGCATTGATTAAGAAATCCGGAGCATATAAAATCCCTCTTTCCTGCAATCTTGCCCCGTGAATGTTTTCATCTGCTAATTGATTGTTAGCGGCACCCGCAATCACTTTTGCCTTAATTTTTTCTATCGTAGCATCATTGATTGTTGCTCCCATTGCACATGGCGCATAAATGTCAACATCTGCAGTATACAAATCTTCTCCTGTATAAATAGATGCGTTATATTTTTGAGCAACCTGATATAATTTCTCTTCGTTGATATCAGTAATCGTAACCAATGCGCCTTCTTTCGTTAAATATTCAACCAAAGTTTCTCCCACGTGTCCGATTCCCTGAACTAAAACCTTTTTACCGTCTAAAACATCAGAGCCAAACTGACTTTTAGCTGCCGCTTTCATTCCCAAATAAACCCCGTAAGCTGTAACAGGCGAAGGATTTCCGGATCCGCCTCTTTCTTCAGAGATTCCGGTAACATAAGGCGTAACATCTCTGACAGTGTCCATGTCTTTTGTTTCCATTCCAACATCTTCAGCTGTAATATATCTTCCGCTTAGCGAATGAACGAATTCCCCAAACTTACGCATCAGTTCAGGCGTCTTTTGCGTTTTAGCATCACCAATAATTACTGCTTTTCCACCACCAATATTAAGTCCGGTAATGGCAGATTTATAAGTCATACCTCTTGAAAGACGCAAAACATCGTTTAAAGCTTCCCATTCAGTAGCATAATTCCACATTCTTGTACCTCCTAAAGCTGGTCCCATAACAGAATTATGAATACCAATAATTGCTTTTAAACCTGTATCTTTGTCATTGCAAAATACAATTTGTTCGTGATCGTTAAAAGATAACTGACCAAAAACAGGATCCATTTTTTGAAGTTCCTTTCCAGTTGCGAAAGTTGCATCCATAGCGCTAATGTTATTTAGTTAAAATTATGAATTCGTCAAAAAGACAACTCAAACATACATAAAAAATACACATGTGCTAATTTTTAAACTTTAAATTAATAATATTACAATATAATTGTTTTGATTAAAGTGTAAATTATTGTGCTTTTAATTTATAATAATTCAAAATTTTAAATCAATTCAACATTACATTTCTTAAAAAAATGAAAGAATTAAGCTATTTAAACAAATATTTCATTAAGTACAAATACAGTTTTTCTTTTGGAATTTTAATCACCATAATCGCACAAATATTTTTCTTATTTACTCCGAAACTGGTAAGCCAGTCTTTTGATACTATTGAAAAATTTTTAAAATTATCTGATGCAGATCAAAAGTCTTCGATAATTGTTGGATATTACAAACAGGACTTAGTTCATAACGTACTGTTAATCATAGGCAGTGCAATTATTGCCGGATTTTTAACCTTTTTAATGCGGCAGACTTTGATTGTAATGTCGCGTCATATTGAATTTGATTTAAAAAATGAGGTTTTTAGTCAATATCAGAATCTTTCCCAGAATTTCTACAAACAAAACCGAACAGGAGATTTAATGAACCGTATTAGTGAAGATGTTTCAAAGGTACGTATGTATGTTGGCCCTGCAGTAATGTACACGATCAATACATTTATACGTTTTGCAATCGTTATCATATATATGTATAATGTTTCTCCGCTATTAACCTTGTATACACTGTTACCCTTGCCTGTTTTGTCGTATTGTATTTTTAAGCTGAGTTCTGAAATCAATAAACGCAGTACTACCTTCCAACAATACCTATCGAAAGTTTCCAGTTTTACCCAGGAAATATTTTCAGGAATCAGAGTTATCAAGGCTTATTCGTTGGAAAATCAGCACCAGAACAACATGATTGCCTTGTCTGACGAAAGCAAAAGCAAAAGTTTAAGCCTGGCGAGAGTTCAATCGCTGTTTGGCCCTTTGATGATTGCCCTTATCGGAATCAGTAATCTGGTTGTAATCTATTTTGGAGGCGTTATGTATATCAACGGAAGCATCCCAAATATCGGAACCATTGCCGAATTTATTTTATACGTCAATATGCTTACCTGGCCTGTTGCTTCCTTAGGCTGGGTTTCATCAATGGTTCAGGAGGCCGAAGCTTCTCAAAAACGTTTAAATGAATTTTTAAAAATTGAACCTGAGATCAAAAATACCAACCTCAATTCATCCGATATTCAGGGTTCAATTGCTTTTGAAAATGTAAGTTTTACTTATGAGGACACCAATATTGAAGCTTTAAAAAATGTCACTTTCACTGTCAAAAAAGGTGAAACGCTGGCTATTTTAGGAAAAACAGGATCAGGAAAATCAACTATATTATCTTTAATTTCACGTTTATACGATGTTACCGAAGGAAAAATTACAATTGATGAAAATGAAATCAGCACTTTAAACTTAAATGACCTTAGAAACAACATCGGAATTGTACCTCAGGATGCTTTTTTGTTTTCCGACACCATTAAAAACAATATCAAATTCGGTAATCAGAATGCAACAGATGACGAAGTGATTGCAGCTGCCAAAAGTGCTGTAGTCCATGATAATATCATCGCATTCAATAAACAATATGATACTATTTTAGGTGAAAGAGGAATCACACTTTCAGGTGGACAAAAACAGCGTGTATCTATTGCAAGAGCGATTATTAAAAATCCTGCTATTTTACTTTTTGATGATTGTCTGTCGGCTGTTGACACGGAAACCGAAGAAACAATTTTGAATAATTTATTTGAAATTTGTCTAGACAAAACAACTATAATTGTCAGCCATCGCGTTTCATCAGCCAAAAATGCTGATAAAATTATCATTCTTGAAGATGGCAAAATTATACAACAAGGCTCTCATAATCAATTAATAAATCAGGAAGGGTACTATTCAGCATTATATTTAAAACAACTTTCGGAAAAAGAATTACTTTAAATGTTGCGTAATAGATATTTTTTTATGATTTTTGGTTACTATTAATTCCAAAATGATAGAACGTATTATGAGAGAAAACGACATGTTAGAAAAAGAAGAGATTTTTTCTAAAGTATTACGAGCAGGAAGAAGAACTTATTTCTTTGATGTGAGAGCTACAAAAGCTGACGATTATTATATCACGATTACTGAAAGCAAAAAATTTACTGAAGAGGATGGTTCTTTTCATTTTAAAAAACACAAAATCTATTTGTACAAGGAAGATTTTAGCTCTTTTGCTGAAATTTTAGACGAAATGACTTCTTATGTTCTGAACCACAAAGGCGAAGAAGTAATATCTGAAAGACATCAAAAGGATTTTAAAAAAGAATATAGTTCTGATAAAGCTGAAGAACAAAGATCAAGTTTTACAGATATTGATTTTGACGATATTTAGTCCATAATATAACTTTTCAAAAAAGTACGAGTCCAATATGTTCAGCATTTTGGACTTTTTTTATATATTTAAGTTTTTAAAACTACTAACCTTGAAAACATTAACCACAAGATTATTTTATCGTTTATTATTTTTTCTATTGATAAGTTCAATATCATACAGCCAAAAATCAGATTTAAATATTGAAAAAAAGATAGACAAGGTTATAAAAAGCATGACTTTAGAACAAAAAATCGGCCAGGCATGCTTAAAAGGAACTTCCAGTCGCAGCAAAGGATTGTCTGACGAACTTAAAAAAGAAGTACGAATGGGATTAGTTGGCGCCATTTTAAATCTGACTGATCCTGATCTTGTTCTTCAAATACAAAAAATTGCAGTAGAAGAAAGCCCAACTCACATTCCGCTATTGTTTGGCCGGGATGTTATTCACGGTTACAAAACTATTTTCCCAATTCCGTTAGGATTAGCTGCATCTTGGGACATGGAATTAGTTGAAAAAACATCAAAAATTGCAGCTAATGAATCCTATTCAAGATGCATCAACTGGACATATGCACCAATGGTTGATATTACCAGGGATGCACGCTGGGGAAGAATAGCAGAATCTCCGGGTGAAGATCCCCTGCTGGCATCAAGATTAGGAACAGCATATATTAATGGATTTCAGGGCAATGACCCTTCTGTTCCCGGGCAGATCTTAGCCTGTGCGAAACATTTTGCTGCTTACGGCGCTGCAGAAGGAGGAAGAGATTATAATACTGTGAGTATGTCAGAATCATTACTCCGCAACATCTATTTAAAACCTTTTGAAGCTGCAGCAAAATCCGGAGCAGCAACTTTTATGAGTTCTTTTAATGACCTCAACGGAATTCCGGCTTCAGGAAACAGTTTTTTGCTTAAAAAAATTTTACGTGAAGAATGGAAATATGACGGTTTTGTTGTGAGTGACTGGAATTCAGTAACCGAAATGATTGCTCACGGTTTTGCTTCTGATGAAAAAGATGCTGCATTTAAATCTGCATCAGCCGGACTTGATATGGAAATGACCAGTTTATCTTATGCCAATCATTTAAAAACACTGATTGCTGAAAAGAAAATTTCTGAAAAGCAATTAGACGAAATGGTACGTAACATTTTGAGAATAAAATTCAGAGCCGGAGTTTTTGAAAACCCATATTTTAAAGACCGTGAAAAATTTTCATTACTAAACGCTGATGCTTTACAAACTGCCAGAAATGCAGCTAGTAAAAGCTGTGTTTTATTAAAAAATGAAAATCAGATTTTGCCTTTGAAATCCAATCAAAAAATAGCGGTGATTGGCCCATTGGCTGATGCTCCAAGAGAACAATTGGGAACATGGATTTTTGACGGCAACAAACAAGATTCTCAAACTCCGCTGAAAGCATTACAAAATAGTTTTGGAAACGATAATGTATTTTATGCTTCAGCGCTTTCCCACAGCCGATCGTTATCAGAAGAAGGATTTGCATCGGCAATAGAAGCAGCTAAAAAATCAGATATTATTTTATTTTTTGGAGGTGAAGAAGCGATTCTTTCTGGCGAAGCACATTCCCGAGCCAACATTAACTTACCTGGTTTACAGGAAAAATTAATAGCTGAATTACAAAAAACAGGAAAACCAATTGTATTAATCGTAATGGCGGGAAGGCCAATTACTTTGGGAGCTGTTTTATCAAAAACACATGCTGTTATTATGGCCTGGCATCCGGGGACAATGGCTGGTCCTGCAATTTCAGATATTTTATTGGGAATTGTAAATCCATCGGGAAAACTACCTGTAACATGGCCAAAAGAAGTAGGTCAGATCCCTATCTACTATAATCATCCAAATACAGGAAGACCTGCAGACCCACAAACTTTTGTAGCAATTCAGGATATCCCTGTTGAAGCCTGGCAAAGTTCTTTAGGTAATAATTCACACTATCTGGATGTCGGTTATGAACCTCAGTTTCCTTTTGGATTTGGATTGAGTTATACCACTTTCTCCTATGAAAATTTAAAAATCGAAAAAACAGTTCTAAAAAATAATAACAGCGAAAAATTAAACGTTTCTGCTGTTATTACCAATACAGGGAACCATACAGGAACAGAAACGGTTCAATTATACGTTCGTGATATTACAGGAAGCATTGTGAGACCTGTCAGGGAACTCAAAGATTTTGTACAAATCGAATTAAAGCCTAAAGAATCTAAAACGGTAAACTTTTCAATTCTTGTTTCAGACCTTGCTTTTTATAATGATAAAATGGAACTAAAAACAGAACCGGGTAATTTTAAAGTCTGGATTGCTTCGCATGCAGAAAATGGTTTAGAAGGTGATTTTAAAATTGAATAAAAATTATATTATGAAGAAAATAGTGCTTTTAATTGGTTTGTTTATTATTGGATTTTCATCTTTCGCTCAAAAGTCAGAATATGAGGTAAAAGAAAATATTCAATATTACAACGCAGCAACCAATAAATCTGATTCTTATATTAATGAAAGATGTGTTTTAGACATCTATTATCCAAAAAACACCAAGGGCTTCGCTACGATAGTCTGGTTTCACGGAGGCGGATTAACCGGTGGCAGCAAAGAAATCCCTGAAGCATTAAAAAACAAAGGCTTTGCTATTATTGGGGTTAATTACAGATTATCCCCAAAAGTAAAAGCCGCTAAATGTATTGAAGATGCAGCAGCGGCTATTGCCTGGGCTTTTAATAACATTGCAGGTTACGGAGGCGATATTTCCTCAATTTTTGTTTCAGGACACTCTGCAGGCGCTTATCTGACATTAATGACTGGACTGGATAAAAAATGGCTTCAGAAAGAAAAAATTGATGCGAATAAAATTGCGGGATTAGTTCCGTTTAGCAGTCAATGCATTACACATTTTGAAATTAGACGAGAAAACGGAATTCCGGAAAAACAGCCTACAATTGATGCTTTTGCTCCTTTATTTCATGTTCGTGCCGATGCTCCGCCTGTTTTGTTTATAACAGGAGACCGAGAGCTCGAAATGTTAGGCCGATATGAAGAAAACGCTTATATGAAACGTATGATGAAACTTGCAGGACATAAAGAAATTAAACTTTTTGAATTGGACGGCTACGGTCATGGTATGACTGAACCCGGGTTTCCATTACTTGTAAATGAAGTAAATCGCATTATAAAAGAAAAACAACCTAAAAAATAATTATTTAAAAAATCCACGGCAATGGAAACACAACTATTAATTTTACCCGGACTTGGAAATTCAGGCGACAAACACTGGCAAACCTTTTGGCATGAAAAATTCAAAAATTCAATTCGCTTAATACAGGACAACTGGGATGAGCCAGTTCGGGAAGATTGGATTGCACGTTTAAACGAAGAAGTTTCAAAACTTGAAAATCCAACGATTTTAGTTGCTCATAGTCTCGCTGTTTCTTTGGTTTTACATTGGGCAGAAACCAATTCTAACAAAAATATAATCGGTGCCTTATTAGTTGCTCCCGCTGATGTTGATTCGCCGGAGCATACTCCAGATGTTATTCGAAATTTTTCACCAATGCCTCTTTATCAATTGCCATTCCCTTCAATTGTAATTGCAAGTGAAAATGACCCTTATGCCTCTTTCGATAGGAAAAAGTTTTTTGCTGAAAAATGGGGAAGTGATTTTGTAAATGTTGGTCGGCAAGGACACATCAACTCTGATTCTGATCTGAAATATTGGGAAGAAGGACAGTTGATTTTGCAAAAGTTGATAAATCAAATAAAATAACTTTAAGAGTTTTCAGTTTCAGTTTACATACTGCGGCTGAAAACTATTATCCTATTCGAAGACCATTTTCTATTTTAAAATCAGGAGCTAATAAAATTACATCTCCCTCCTCTCCTACAGCACCTAATACAAGACATTCGCTCATAAATTTCCCGATTTGTTTTTTAGGAAAATTTACAACAGCTACAATTTGACGATTAAGTAAATCTTGTTTTTGATACCGTTTTGTAATTTGTGCCGATGATTTTCGGACACCAATTTCGGAACCAAAATCAATCGTAAGCTGATAAGCCGGTTTTCTCGCTTCTGGAAAATCATTAATATCAATTATGGTTCCAACACGTATATCTGTTCTTTCAAATTCGTTCCAGGTTAAATCCATTTTGCTTACTATCAACGTTTTTTTTGCAAACCTATTAATTTTGTAATTAAATTACACCAATTCTATAACCCTTTTTTTTAGCACTGCCTTTAATTTTACAGTTCAAGTTATTAGCCAACTAAAAAATACAGATATGGAAAATAGTCTAACACACACCAATACATCTCTTAGAGATTCAGATTTTGATATTCAACTTCAAAACACCGATAAATACATTGAAACTGCACAAAATGTAAAATTATATGTAAGGGATTACGGTAAAGGAAAACCTGTAATTTTGATTCACGGATGGCCTCTTTCAAACGAAATGTGGGAATATCAAATTGAATTTTTAGTTCAGAATAACTTTAGGGTAATCGCCTATGATCGCCGTGGTTTTGGTAAATCTTCACAGCCTTGGGATGGTTATGATTACGATACTATGACAGACGATTTAAGTGAAATTATTGAGCAGCTTCAATTAGAAAATGTTACACTTGTAGGCTTTTCTATGGGAGGAGGAGAAGTGGTTCGCTATTTTAGCCGATACAATGGAAAAGGCGTTACAAAAGCAGCTTTGATTTCATCCATAATTCCTTTTTTATTAAAAACTGATGACAATCCGGAAGGGCGACCTAAAGAAAAAAGTGAAGCAACTGCCGCAACTATTAGAGAGGATAGAATAGGATTCCTTGAAAATTTTGGAAAAACCTTTTTTGGTGTTAATATCATCAACAAACCATTGAGCACACCTCTGCTTGAATATTATAGAAATTTATGTTCGGCAGCTTCGCCAAGAGCGACACTGGAATGTGCTGATTCATTAAATAATACTGATTTTAGAGATGAACTGCATACCATAAAAGTTCCTACTTTGATTATTCATGGAGACGATGACAAGAATGTTCCAATTGAAGTGAGTTCACAAAAAACTGCTGAAGCCATAGCCAACAATACTTTCATCATTTACGAAGGAGCACCGCACGGATTATTTTATACAGAAAAAGACAGGTTAAATCAGGACTTACTCAATTTCTTAAATGCATAAAAATTTAAATTGATACCCAGAGAACTTTAATTTTATTAAAATTTCTTTGGGTGTTTTTTTTTGACGTGTACTTTCTTTTACAGAATTAAAAGTTATTTTTGAGTACTAATTCTTTAAAAAAATGGCACGAACTCCTTCAAATATGATTCCGCTTGGAACTATTGCTCCCAACTTCTGTTTAAAAGATAGCAATTCAAATAATGAATATTCTTTTGAAGATTTAAAAGGATCAAAAGGCACACTTGTCATTTTTATGTGCAATCACTGCCCTTTTGTGCTTCATGTAATCAAAGAAATAGTTATGATTGCCAATGATTATCGGGTTCAGGGAATTGGAATCATTACTATTTCAAGTAATGATATAGAAAAATACCCCGAAGATTCCCCTGAAATGATGGCCGAATTTGCTTTAAAAAACAGGATAGATTTTCCATATTTATTTGATGAAACTCAGGAAGTGGCAAAAGCTTACGATGCGGCTTGTACGCCAGATTTTTATTTATTTGATAATCAAAACCGCTTATTTTACAGAGGTCAGTTAGATGATTCAAGACCCGGAAATGGAATTCCGTTAAGCGGAAACGATTTACGAAGTGCCATTGATGCTCTGATTTACAACAGAAGTTTAAACGAGACTCAAAAACCAAGTATAGGGTGTAATATTAAATGGAAGTAAATTATTAAGCCATTTTTGTTTATCTTTACTGTTCTGACATTTAAAATGGTGAATATTATATTATTTATAGCTTCTGCATTACTGTTTCCTATTAGGAAACCAATTGTGGCTGTAATTATTTCACACAATAAGGCCTTTATTAATTAGGCCTCCGTCTATTTCATTTTCTTCTTTCAGGCGGAGGATTTTTACCCAGTTTTAATATGTATTTCTATTTGAGGGATTCTTTCCTTCAAATAAAATAACTATTTCCACACAACCAAAACTCGAAATACAGATTTCAATTTGCATATTATGCAATCCGGCATTTAACATAAAAAATTGATTATCAATAATAATAATAATAATAATAATAATAATAATAATAATAATAATAATAATATGAAACCAACACCTGTTTTCTGCAAAAAAGAGTATCAGTTCTTACGAGAATTGATACTAAAAAGTAAAAATGACACAAATTCCAAAGAAGCAGGACTGCTTTCACAAGAACTGGACCGTGCCATTATCAGTGAAGAAAGTATTTTTGACAATTCAATTATCCGAATCAATTCGCATGTAACAATTAAAGATGTGAAAGCAAATAAACAGATGAAAATTCAAATTGTCCTGCCCTCTTTATCAGATATAAAAGAAAGAAAAATATCGGTTTTAGCTCCTTTAAGCGTTGCGATCATTGGTTTTAAAGAAAATGATCAGGTTGATTGGGAATTACCTGCCGGAATAAAAACATTAAAAATAATTGAAGTAAACAATACTTCTGTATCCAATCCTTAATTTCTAAAACACCTCATCAATGAAGGTGTTTTTTTATTCATAAACAAAAATCCCATCCGGAAACCGAATGGGACATTATTTTAACTAATAGAAATGTACCTAAAAGTCTTATTTTACATCCATTAATTCTACATCAAAAATTAAAGTTGCATGTGGAGGAATAACACCTCCTGCACCTGATGGTCCATATGCCAAATCAGACGGAATTACAAAACGAGCTTTGTCTCCTACTTGTAATAAAGCAATACCTTCATCCCATCCTTCGATAACCTGACCCTGACCTAATCTAAACTCGATTGGTTTTTTTCTTGGGTAAGAAGAATCAAAAACTTTTCCGTTCTCTAAAGATCCTTCGTAGTGCACAGAAACTGTTTTTCCGGCTTCTGCTTTTTTACCGTTTCCTTTTTGAATCATTTTGTAACGTAAACCGCTTTCAGTTTTGTCAAATCCGGCAGCTAATTGCTCCATTTTTGCTTCAGATTCTGCTTTCAAAGCTGCTTCTCTTTTTAAGCGTGCACCTTTTAAAGCAATAAAAGCCTCGATAGCGTTCCATTTTTGAGCTTCCTCACCTACTCTGATGATTTCTAATGTTTCAAGAGCATCTCCCTGAGCAACTGCGTCAACTACATCCTGACCTTCAATAACATGTCCAAAAACTGAATGCTTATTATCTAACCATGAAGTTGGAACGTGTGTAATGAAAAATTGAGATCCATTACTTCCCGGTCCTGAATTAGCCATCGACAAGATTCCCGGACGATCATGCTTTAAGCTTGGGTGAAATTCATCATCAAATTTATATCCCGGATCTCCCATTCCTGTTCCTTTAGGACAGCCTCCCTGAATCATAAAATCAGGAATTACTCTGTGAAAAGTTAGTCCGTCATAGAATTTTTGTCCCTGAGGTTTGACTCTGTTTTCCATATTTCCTTCTGCAAGCGCTACAAAATTCCCTACAGTTCCTGGTGCTAACTCATGTGCTAATTTTACTAAAATCGAACCTTTAGTAGTGTTGAATTTAGCGTATATTCCGTTTTCCATTGTTGTTATTTTTTAATTGAACGCAAATTTACAAATTAATTTTTTATCAAATTATGCTTTCTATTTTTTAGATTTTGATTTATAAGTAAGTCCGTACACTGTTAATGCCAATATTGAAAGTCCAACACAGCCTATAGTTACAGCGTGCCAGCCTCCCAATTTCCACAATAACAATCCATATGCAGATCCGGCTGCAGTTCCCAGAAAACTAAATGACATAAAAACGGTATTTAATCTGTTTCTGGCTTCAGGAAGTAAAGAATAAACACGGGTTTGATTTGAAATATGAACACCCTGAATACCGATGTCAATAAATACAATTCCAATCGCAATTCCGATAACACTTCCTACTGAAAAATAAAAAACTAAAAAGCTAATCAGTATCAATAAACAACCGTAACCAACTGCTACCCTTGAACCTCCTTTATCGCCCATTTTTCCAACTAATGGAGCTGCCAAAGCTCCTGAAGCTCCTACGATTCCAAACAGACCTATTGTAGCACTGTTAAAATTGAATGGCTCTCCGGAAAGCAATAAAACCATAGTGGTCCAGAAAGCTCCAAACTGAGCAAAGCTGAACACATTGATTAAAGTAGCTTCTCGCAAGACAGGCTGTGTTTTAATTAATGTAAAAAGCGACTGGATCAACTTGCCATAAGATCCTTCAAACTGAGGTTTATTGACAGGAAATTTATTCTGAATGACAAAAAAGATTAAAAGACAAATTCCGGCAGCGATATAAAACATCGACCTCCAGCCTAAAAACTGTCCAATAAAACCGCTTAAAGTCCTGGAAAGTAAAATACCAACTAATAAGCCACTCATTATCGTTCCGATAACTTTTCCTCTTTGTTCCTGGCCGCTTAATGACGCGGCCAAAGGTAAAATAAGCTGTGGCACTATTGAAGTGATTCCGATTAGCAGGGAAGCTATTTGTAATATGAAGAAACTTTTAGCTGTAGCCGCAATTATCAATGCTATTACAGAAGCAAAAGTGGTGATTAAGATTTGTTTTTTTCTTTCGATTTTATCTCCCAACGGAACCATAAAAAACAGCCCTAAAGCATATCCTGCCTGTGTGAGATAGGTTATGGTTCCGGCATTGGCTTCCGGAATTTTAAATTCGTTTGCAATTAAAACTATCAAGGGCTGGCAGTAGTAAAGATTTGCAACTATAAGACCAGTGCAAACTGCCATAAACAATACATTCGTTCTGGATAAATTCATGTTGCAAAAATACCAATCTAATGTTTAGCAAAACTTTAAAAAATATATAAATTTTTCAAAATTACAACCCAGTTAATTCAAAGTTTTGTTGATTCTTCTGATTTTAATACTTCATGAAATCTTCGCGCATAGGACTAAAAACATCTGTCAGCATTCCTTCTTCTACGCACAAAACACCATGAATTGCGTGTGGCGGAATATAAAAACTATCTCCTTCCTTCAGTAATTTTGTTACTCCGTTTATCGTAACATCAAATTTGCCTTTTGCTACATAAGTAACCTGAGTATGATAATGTTCGTGCAGGGCACCAATTGCCCCTGTTTCAAAATATACATTTACAAGCATAACACGATTATCAAAGGCTAAAATTTTGCGTTTTACGCCTTCTCCAACTACTTCCCACTGAATTTCCTCTCCAAAAAGAAACTCTTTACTTGAAACAGAATTTTCCATATGTTTTTCAAAAATTGATTGAAGGACAAAAATAATGCATTTTATGAGATTAAACTTCAAATATCATAATTGCATTTCTCAAAACAAACTCAATTATATGGAAAACAAAAAAACGCCAAACATACTTACCTATTTGGTAAATACATTTGGCGCTTACTAAACAATCTTTAATTTTGCTGTCTGATGTACAGCTTCTCAACTAATTAATAATAATTTTTTTCCAGGTTTTTTCCTGATCATTTTGCAATTCAATTAGATAAACTCCTGTCTGTAAACTTTTTAACGATACTTCCACAGTTTCAGATTTTCCTTCAACGTTAATGGTTTCAACCAATGTTCCTGTTTGAGAGTATACATTTATTTTATCTAAACCTGTATTGGTTTCAATACTAAAATTGCCATTTGACGGATTAGGATAAATAGCTGAAGTTTTCAAACTAAAATCATTTACACCTAAAGTGGCGGAGAGAGGGACACTTACATTGTATCCGCGATTACTTCCTCCATGATTGTTTAACCCGTACCCGGCAGTACTTCTTCGTGCCCAGGCAAAATCAATAGTGGAATTAGCGTAATTAAAGGTATAATCGTTTGCGTCACCTGTTGATAAATTTCGTTCTGCAGTTATGGTTCTAGTTGAGGGAGAAGCAGCAGAAGTTCCTGTGTCTGAAATTAATGTCCAGCTTTGCAAAGCATCTGTATTAGGGAATTGAGCATATCCGGCATGACTCCCGTCTACCAGTGTCGTTCCGCTAGCATAGACAAAATCTTCACCAGTTTCCATTCCTCCACCCGATCCAAAGCTTCCAAATTGTAACGCAAACCATCTGTCCTTAGGCCCAGTAAGCTTTAATGTTACTTTTTGAGTAGTATTATTTAATGTTAAATTTGCCGTCATATTTGTAGACAAAGTAATGTCTCCGGTCGATTTTTGCTGAGCAAAACTGCTCATACTAATTATTAAAAGTCCTAAAAGGGTAATTTTGTTCATAATCAATTATTTTAAAAGGTTAATAATTTGTTCATTTTGAGAAAAAACAGCATATTCAAATGCTGTTTTTTCTTTATTGTCTTTAATTGTTTTATCGGCTTTATAATCTAAAAGTAATTTGACTAACGGCTCATTTTTGAATTGTACCGCTAATGACAAGGCTGTTGTTCCGTTGGCATCAGTCGAATCTGGATTTGCTTTTTTATCCAATAACAATTTTACCAGTTCCGGATGGTTTTTGTAAGTGGCAGCCATAAGTGCCGTTCCCATATCCGAATTATAATTAATGTCTTTTACGTTTTCTATCAAAAATCTGGCAACCTCAACATTTCCTCTGTAACAGGCTAAAATCAAAGGACTTGTTTTACTTTCGTTAAGAGAATTGATTAAATCTGGATTTGATTTATGGAGATTTTGAATCTCTGTCAAAGTTCCGCTTCGGGCAATATCAAAAACATTTTTGTCTTGTGCCTTACTCTGGAAAAAACATAAAATCAGGGCTAACAATAATAGTTTTTTCATCTTTCAAACAATTAATTAGCCTCCAAAGCAAAATTCATAGCAACTTTTACGTTCTCGGCAATTTTACCTTTAACCAAACTTGGGATTTCGATTTTATAATCCTGCGGTTTAACTGAAATTGCACTCGTTGCAAGTATTTTTGCTCCGCTTAGCGCAAGATTGATTTTGGTTTTTATTTTTTTGGTAACACCGTGAATGGTTAAATCACCCTCTAAGTCATAAGCCGTTTTTGTGGCAGACAACTTTTTGGCATCAAAATTTAAAATTTTCCCTTTAAAAGTGGCTTTTGGAAATTGGGAAGATTCCATATAATTTTCATTAAAATGCTCTTCCATTAACGGTGCTTTGAATTTGAATGATTTTATTAAAGTAAGGGCCACAAAATCGCCTGTACTCTTTTCAAGAATACAGGAAGCCGTTTTATTTGTTGCAGCTACCTCCTCAAAAGCAGGCATTGATGCTTCGAATTTAACTTCTCCTGTTCTGGTTACCATTTTTTGTGAAAAAACCATATTTCCCACCAATAAAAACAATACTGCTACTATTACTTCTTTCATTTTCATTTTATTTGTCTTTTAGTTTTTATATCCTTCTTTTTGCCAAAGTAAAATCATGTCTATAGTAGTTCTCGGAAGAGGCGCACCGGGAGGCATTACGCTTCCACATGATTGAGTCTGGTCTATCCTGCAAATCAGGTTCCCGTTTTGTGCCGCATCCCTAACCTGCTCATACGTTTCTAAAGTTGGGAATCGTCTTCCTGCTGCGTGACAACCTACGCAGTTTGCCTGTATTACAGGTCCAACATTTGCTGTGTAAGTAGGTGAATCTGACGATTCAGATTCTGAAATTTCTTCGTAAGTTCTCGTCGTGCAGGATGTTATAAATGCTGCACATATCATTAATAGTATTATGGTCTTTTTCATCTTTTAATTATTTTTTAGAAAGATCTGTACATGTTAAATCCAAAATAAACTTTTCCTTTATTCCAGTCGCCTGCAGCAGTAGAGAAAACAGCTACATCATTCATAGGCTGACTGTTGGAGAATACCAACTGAAAAACGTGTCCGCCGGTTTCGATATCCAAGCCAACAGTAAGCGGATTATGATAAGGATCAATCGCTTTCTCGTCTGTAATTACCCTGGCGGCATATTCAAGATTAACACTCATTCTTTTGGCAATTTTGTATCGTAATCCTGCTGCTGCAGAAAATACATTTTGCTGTTCAACAGAATCGTCATATAAGTTTTTATAAACATTGATCAAACCAATTTCTGCCGAAAACTTTTCGTTTACCTTTCTGGAAACCAATAATTGTGTGGTAAAAGCCAAACGATCAGAAAATCTTATGTTTGGATATATTTCTTTTTCCAGGCCGCTGTTAATATCTATAGTATTATACCCTACAATTGTAACCGGAAAACCGTTCACTTCCTGATTGGCCATTTTGTATTTGACGGCTATTTCATAGATTTTATTATAAGTATGTCTGGTAGCTCCGAAGCTTAACCAGTTTGTCACACCATAAATTCCTCCGAATTTTGTCAGGGCGTTATCCAGTCCGAAAAAATTATTAAAACCTTCTGACAAATCTCCAAATCGGTGAGAAACAATCATGTACCACTCGCCTTTGGCCGGCAATTTTGTAGATTGCATATTCGCTATCTGCAAACCTTTGAAAGCTGCTATTTCAATTTGTTTTTCACTTGATTTCACAGTATCGAGTTCACTTAGTAAATCATCTTGGGCAAATAAGTTTCCCGTCAAAAAAAATACAAGCATAAAGCCTAAAAAATTCCTCATTTTTATTTAATTAATCATTATTTACTACTGAGCACTCATCTAATTTTAATTCTGCCATCAGGTCATCATATCCTACAACCCTTCCTTTCAGAGTTACTGCCTGACCTTCCTTTATGGAAGAATCTGCTTCTTTGAAATCACACACAATTGTATTGTCTACAATAATTTGCTTATCATTTATTTTACTTACTGTTCCTTTAACAGCAATGGCTTTTTCAAGGTATTTTGTATTTGATTTTTCAATATCAGCTTCATATTCAGCTATAATCTCTTTTGAAGAAACACTAAAAACAGCATCTTCAGCAGACACATCCCTGCCTCCGCCATACCAGACGTAACAATAACCAAAAACACCGAAAAGCGCTATCACAAGAACTGTCAGTATTATCTTTTTTTTCATTTTTTATTCTTTTAAAGGGGTTCAATAGTAAAACAGCCTTAGTACAGATTACCCTACCAAAGAATTATATTTTTTTTAAAAAAAATTGAAAGAAAATACAGAGAGATTCTTAATTTGAAAAATGAAGGTTTAAAAAGAAACTCTAAAACTCAGATTTGGAGTCCTTTGCAATGAAAATGTTTCCACTTCCTCTATGGAGTTAGAAAGTGAACTTATTCTGTAATATTCACTGATTTCATTTTTTCTGTTGAGGATATTCAAAACAGAAAGTCCTAATTTATACTGAATTCCTTTTTCAGTTACCCATTTGTAAGTTGAGGAAAAGTTAACCTGCGAGAAAACACTTAAATTAGTATTATTAGGTTTATTGTAAACCAAAACAGGATCTGAAAGATCAATTCTGGAGATATCAGGAGAAGTTCTTGGCCTTCCGGATGACCATTTAGTACCCAGCGCAATTTTGAAATTATTTTTTTCAAAAATTCCGGCCCACGAAACTGTATGGCTTAATTCGAAATTATTTGGAAAACTTGGATATTCATAATTGGTAAAATGGTAATTATTGTTGTTGTAGGTATAACTCAGCCAGGTGAGAAAGTAATTCATCTTTTTTTGAATCAGAAACTCTGTTCCCAGAACTTCATAATCCCCGGTAGTCCTTACAAACTCTAACTGGTTCTGAAAGCCCTGACTCGCAGTAGTAATTCCTTTTACTTTTTTGTAGAAATTTTCAATATCCAACAGCCAGTCGTTCTTTTTATAAAATAAATTCAGTGATAGCTGTCTGCTTTTCTGAATTGGAATTGTCGAATTATTGGAAATAATCCAGCGCCTTTTTTCAATACCGAAATAATCTTTCTGCAGATCAATAATTTGCTGGGAATTTTGACTTTTTAATTCTCCCAACAGCTCCAGATTCAAATTTTCATTAAAACCATAATTAATTTGTATGCGGGGTTCAGCAATATACTTTTTGAATTTTTCAATATAATTTAACCGCATCCCTGCATTTAATATAATTCTGGAAATTGTATCATTATATTTTCCTTCTAGAATTAAAGCATGCGTTCTTAAAACATCTTTCGTTTTGCGATAAAAATCAGGATTAATTACCCGTTCTAAATTGACGATACCGGTTTCGTTAAACTGATAACCGTTATTAAAGCTGAACGTTGAATTAATGATATGATTGTTTTCTAAATTTATTCCGTTATTGGAAACAGTATTTTCCTGAGTAACCATTTGATCTTCATTTGTGGTTTTTTGGTTCCCCAAAAGCTCATAAGAAGAATTGTAAATGTTGATTTTAGTAGTGTTGAAGCTATTCCAATTGCGTTCCCACGATATATTTCCACCATAATTTTGCTGGCGTAAAACATTCTCTTCTGATTTTTGCAGGTTAATTACAGATGCACTCTGAAAAACCTTTAAATTGTCCTTTATGGTAATCAAATCAACTATCAGTTGATCTTTATTTCCTATTTTTTGTACATATTTTAAAGTGGCATCATAAAAATCAAATTCTTTGTCACTTTGATAATTTACATCCTGGCTTTTAGAAAAATCAGTAATCGTGGTATTTTGAAATACTTTATTAAAATATTCCTTATAGGTTGGGGTTTCTACAAAATCAGTAATCGATTTTCGCCCTGAAACTTCAATATAACTCCTTTTTGAAAGATTATATTTAGCATAAACATCAGCATTAATCATGTTGATCCCGGCACTAAACATATTCCTTTCATTGTTTTCAGGTGTGGAAGAAATAGCTACAACACTCGAAACACTTTCTCCGTAAAAAGCAGAACTTCCGTTTTTATAAATAGAAATGGTGTGTGCCAAATTAGGATTGAAGACCGATATTAAACCAAAAAAATGTCCCGTCTGGTACATTCGTATTCCATTCCACAAAAATAAATTCTGATCATGCGTTCCGCCCCGGACATTAATACTTGAAACGCTCTCATCCAGACTATTTACGCCCGGAATCTGCTGCATGGTCTGCAAAGCATCCGGCTCGATAAGTCCGGGAAGAATTCCAAATTTTTTGGGTTTAATTTCAAAAGAGCCATCACTGTTTTTCGAAATTCCCGAAGCCAGAATAGCATTGGTTTTAATTTCCTCGAGTTCTGTAATTTCAGGTTCTAATATTACTTTGAAACAGTTTTTAGAATCCAAATTCGCAGTTGTTATTGTTTGGGTTATAAAACCGATATGGCTAATCGACAAAATATTTTCAAAACCTTTTTCAAATTCAAAATAACCATTTGAATCCGTAGCAATTTGGGTACCATCATTTAAATGGATATTTGCATTTTCAATAGGCTTTTTGTCGATATTGGAAAAAACATATCCGCAGATTACTTTAGAATTTGTTTCTTTTTTATAAATATTAATAAATTTATTGTTCAGATTTTCAAAAGACAAATTGGTTTTTTGAGCAAGATATTGTAGTTTTTGTTCTAAAGAGAGCGATTTTCTGGGACGAATTAATTTTATACCTGCTACATTATCTTCTGTATAATTAAAATTTACACGATGCCGCTGCTCAATTTCAAACAGAATTTTTTTCAATAGTATTGTTTTTCCTTTGTCCTGAGCTAAAAGACCAAAAACAAGGAAAAACAAAAAAAACGAAAAATGAAATTGTTTGGGGCGCAACATCTATTTTTCGTCAAAAATTATTTTATTTTCTGAAACTTTTTTTGCTTCTAAATGATAGGTTGTACTTATAATTTGTAACGCTACGTTCAGATCGTCAGCAGGCAATTTTCCTGTAAACAATGAAGTTGTATCTTTTGCATTTAATTCAATTGTAATATTGTATTGCCTTTGAACTTCATCTAACAAACTTTTAATATTTTCTTTATTAAAACAAATCTGGTTGTCCATCCATTCTGGTTTTGATGCTTTTACCAGGGCACTGAATTGTTCTCCGTCTTCAAAAGTAACACTTTGTCCGTGTGTCAAAATGAGTTGTTTATTTGCATAATTTACTCTAACGCGGCCTTCATAGCAAACTACGTCAAACCTGTTTTTTCGCGCTTTGACATTGAATTGAGTCCCTAAAACAGATACTTTCCCCAAGTTGGTCTGAACTTCAAAACGTCTTCCTTTAGACACTTTGAAATAAGCCTCGCCTTCCAGTTCAAGGCGTCTGTTGTTGTTCCAGTTCCATTTTTTATAATTTATTTCAGATCCGGAATTCAGAACAACCTCAGAATTATCAGGTAACATAAAAGTCGTTCTTTCTCCAAAATTGGCTGTTTGGGTTTCCGGTATAAATTTTTTCATCGCAAAAGTGATCCCCAAAGCCAAAACAAAAATAGCTGTCGCACGAAATGCCCACTTTTTGTATAATGGAATCACTTTCGGAGTTATTTTTTTCTGTTGAAGGATATTTGACAACATAGCATTTTCATCCAGTTCATCAACCTCTAAATGATCAGTATATTGTTTTATCTTTTGATATTTTTCAAAATCCGGGCCAGCCTCAAATTCAGCTAATTCTTTCTCCGATAAATCATTACATAGCCATCTAGCTAACAAATCATTCTTTTTCATTGTATCGTACTATATTAGTAAAACAATCAGGGCTACATTTACCCTACTTTTTATAAATCAATTTCTTTACGTAAACTTAACAAAGCCAGATGAATGCGTTTTTCTACTGCCTTTACGCTGATATTTAATTCAACAGCAATCTCGCTATATTTTTTTTTGTCGATTCTATGCATTAAAAAAGCCACTCGCTGTTTTTCGTTTAAATTCCCAATAGCTTTCAAAAGTTTGTCCTGAAATTGTTTTTCTTCCAGGATATATTCAGGACTTTCATTGGTTCTGTCTAAAGTTGTGAAGTTTTTTTCATAACGTAAAACGACTTTCTGATGTGCAATTTCATTTAAAGTGCTGTTATTAGCAATTGTATAAATATATGATTTTGCTTTTTCCAGAGGAACGGAAGAACAGTTTTGCCAAAGTTTCATAAAAGCTTCCTGGGCAACATCTTCTGCCTGATCTTTATTACCAAATTTGTAAAAAAGAAAATTCCGAAGTGCTTTTATATGAGTTTTAAAAAAGGACGAAAACACTATTTCGTCACAGGTATTTGATTGGTTTTGATTTGGCATTAGCAGTAAAATCTTTCAATTTGGAATTTGCAAAAGTATTTCTTTTTATTTAAGTAGGGTAAATGTAGAGTAAATTGTTTTTATTCAGGTATAAGCAGAGTGTATCACTAATTATTCTAAAGCCTGATTTTGTCTGAACTCAGCTCATCAAACCCAAACTTTTTTTATTGTAAAAAATTTTATTATCAGAACAAATATTCAAATCTATAATAATTGATATAAAAATTGCTAAAACGAGAATTCCTAAATTTAATTACCTTTGTAAAAATATAAACATGTTGCGCTTCCAAAAACTTTTATCAATAATTGGTCTTTTGATGATTTTATCTTGCCAAAGTGAAACAGACGAACAAAAGACCAGTCCGCAGACTGTTACCAATGACGCTCCTCTTACCTCTTATTTGCAAAGAGTAGCCATGGTAAAAACGGTTCATGACAACTTAATTGACGGGTCGAGTTATTGTACTATAAAACTGCCCTATACAGTTACGGTTAATAGCGAGAATATTGCTATAAATACTACAGCAGATTATCAAAAAGTCCTAAATAACATCAATGCAAGTACTACGGATGATGATGTTGTAAAAATTGATTTTCCGGTAACTATGGTTTATTATAATTATATCGAAAAACTTATTCCCGATCAGACCGATTTTGATTCATTAATTGATTACTGGAACCTTTATCCGGATCTTTTATCTAAAATCAATGGTTTAAACATTAATTATCCTATCACCATTAATATTTACAATAGTTATAATCAGGCAGCAAGTTCTGTCTCGATCACTAATGACCAGAATTTCTTTAATTTCATCAAAAACTTAAATCCAAGTCAGTATATTTCATTAAGCTATCCTATTTCCATTACAGATTATAATTATCAGACAAAATCAATTTCTAATAATATTCAATTTGAGAATGCAATTATAGAGGCTATCGAGAAATGTCCTGAAAACAATATAAATACTTTTGACTTTACCGAAATTATAACAAAGGGTTCATGGCGTATATCCTGCTTTTATAATAAGGTAGAAAAATCTTCAGAATACGCTGGTTATTCTTTTGTTTTTAAAAGCGATAAATCTGTAATAGCTACAAAATCAGGTGTTACTCAAACCGGGCAGTGGGAAAGCAATGTTGTAAACGGTGTGAGAAATTTCAAAATCAGTTTTAGCTACAACTACTTACTGCTTCACAAATTAGATTATAGCTGGGAATTGTTTGAGCTTAATAATTCTCTTATACGTTTTCGGGATGAAAGTAACGGTAACTACCTTTACTTTGAAAAATAAAACCCTTATGGCAAATAATTTTTTTAAAGTGAATTAAAGAAAGATCAGCTTTTACTAATTAATTTTATTATAAAAACTGATTCTCAAAGTTATAGAGAAAATTTTTAAGTGCTTTTAAAGTTTCTTTATGGATAATTCTTCCTTCGGCATCTATTTTTCCCCGTATACCGGATATTAATAGCTGCTGATTTTTTTCAAATTTAGCCTCAAGGGTCTTCATGATTAACAAAAGTTGCTCATTAGCCATTTCTCCTAATGCAGAAGCTGTAATAAGTCCCAACTTTTTATTTGAAAAAATTGTAGTTGAAACACACCATTCGAGAGCGTTTTTTAAGCTTCCCGGCAAACTAAAAACATATTCGGGAGTACAGATTATAACTCCTTCTGCATCTCTAATTTTATTCCTGAATGAAACCACATTTTCAGGTGGATTATCTGTATCAAGATCTGGATTAAAATGAGGGATTTCGGTCAGATCTTCAAATATTTCTACTTCAAAACATGGGTTAATCTGCTCAGAAATAAATTTCAGAATTTTAAAATTACTCGAATTATGCCTCGTACTGCCTGTTATGGCTAAAATTTTCATTCTTAAAATTGATATTTGTTTTTATGTTATTGAAAAGCAGCAGCATCTTTCTCCATCAGTTTGAGTTCTTCAGTCAGATTATTGCTTTTAAAATAGTTTAGTAATTCGACCAGTCTTTTTTTATTATCGTATTTTATACCCGAATTTAATTTTCTCTGGCAAAGAGAACATAATCTTATAGAACTGCTGTCTGTTTCACTCATACTGTTGGTTCCATTCATTATACAATCTGCATGAATACAATGATGCATACCAAACATATGACCAATTTCATGGGAACTTATTTTAAGAAGCCTTGACAGACATAAATTAAAATTATCAGAAGTCAGTTTTCCATCCTGTAATCTATAAATAGAACTTACCCCTACCTTATCACGATAAGAGGCTAATCCAAAAACGAAGTTCCACTCAGGCTTTGGATATAAGTCAACTTCAGTCAATCCCATGAGGGCAATTCTTTTTAAAGGTTTATCTTTTTTTAAAACATTGTCTAAAATATATCCTGCTAAAAACTGCTTGTTATTTTCATTTCCAATTCTTTGTGCAGACTCGGGAATTACATCATTAGAAACCGTTTCCAGGGTTTTTGTTTTTAATTGAAAGAAAATTTCCAGATATTCCCGGAGCAGTTCTATTTGTTTGTTTTGTAAAGAGTTAAAATTCCCGATAGGTCTGATATAAATAATATTGGATTCACTGGTTGGAACAATATGTTTTGAATTTATAAATTGCTCAAAACTCTGACCTTTTTCTTTATGAGAGTATAGCCAATCTCCTTCAACTGGTTTTGCTAATTCAACATCATTTTTTTTGATCTGTTCGAAATATTCATTTCCATTCTGTTTAACGCATGTGCTACAGATGAATATGATAATCAAAAGCACTATTTTTTTCATATAAATTTGGGGTTTTATCAAGTCCAAAAATAGATAAATCGAAATCAAAAATTTAACAATTATTATAGAATTTTCTTATAGTATAGAAATATTAATTGTATTCTTTTCAGATTTATATTACATAGAACTTCAGCAGATAGTTACTTAAATGCTTAAAGGAATGACTATCTTTGCACTGAAAATGAAAAAAATGAAAACAACAGACAATTCAGAAAAAAACAATTTACATTCACGAAATCTTCATCGTTCACGTTATGATTTCGAACTTCTTATTTCAAATTGTCCAGAGCTAAAAACTTCTGTCTTCATAAACCAACACGGAATTGAAACGATCGATTTCAGTAACCCGCTTGCTGTAAAAAAACTCAACAAAGCTTTGCTGCAAACCTATTATGACATCCAAAGTTGGGATATTCCTAAAAACTATCTCTGTCCGCCCATTCCCGGAAGAACAGATTACATTCATTATCTGGCCGATTTACTGGCTGAAACCAACAACGGAAATATCCCGGTGGGTTCTTCAGTTTTAGGACTGGATATAGGAACCGGAGCCAACTGTATTTACCCAATCTTAGGAAGCGCAATTTACAACTGGAGTTTTGTAGGGACAGATATTGATAAAAAGGCAATCGAAAACTGCAGTAAAATAATTGAAGCCAATCCAAAATTGACTGAAGCCATCAGTTTACAACAACAAAGAGAATCGCGTTTTATTTTTAAAAACATTATCATACCGGAAGATCGTTTTACATTTACCATGTGTAACCCGCCATTTCATGCGTCTGCAGAAGAAGCCAATAAAAGTGCTTCCAGAAAAATTTCGAATCTCAATCCTAATGATAAAAAAAATACAAATCCTGTTTTAAATTTCGGAGGTCAAAACGCCGAATTGTGGTGTAATGGCGGTGAAATTGGTTTCATAACCCAAATGATCTACGAAAGTGTAAAATACGCTTCACAATGTTTATGGTTTACTACGCTGGTTTCTAAAAAAGAAAATCTTTCAGCCATTTACAAAACTTTGAAAAAAGTAAACCCAGCCGTAGTCAAAACAATTGATATGGCTCAGGGCCAAAAAACAAGCCGAATTGTTGCCTGGACTTTTTTGAGTAATACTGAACAAGAAACATGGAAATTTTAAGACGGATTCAGTGCTGATATAAAATTTTGTTTGTAACTTCGGATAAATTATAACATTATGAATACGCTTCAGCTTAAAAATATCCTGATTTCTGAAATTGAGAAAATTGATGACGATGTATTTTTATCAGCATTAAAAACGATTTTAGATAGCCGAAAAACTTCACCTAAAGCAGCTTATTCGGAAGAATATAACAATGACTTAAAAGTTGCTGAAAATGATATTCATAGCGGTAATTTTTATTCTCATAATGAAGTTAAGAATAAAATTGAACAATGGAAAAAAAAATAATTTGGTCAAAAGCTGCTCAAAATCAGCTTGAAAAAATATATTTCCATTTATTAGAAGAATCTAAAAGTAAAAATATCCCAAACAAAGTTATTGGTACAATTTATAATTCGGTTACAATCTTAGGTACGAATTGGGAGATTTATGAATTGCATGAAATGAAAATTCCAACTAATGTAAATTATCGGCTTATGAAATTTACAGTTATCGAATTTCTTACAGAATAACTTCAGAAAACATTTATATTTTGAGGATTCGACATACGAGCCGAAATCCAAAAAAGTTATAACTAATTTAAGAGTTAGATTTCAAACTTAAAAACCTCGATTTTATAATTTACTTTCGCTAGCATAACTACTAACTATTAAAAAAACAACAAAACATAGGTTGTCTCGCATCCGTTTTTATAGTAGAAGGTTTTCTACTCAAAGATCTCAGAACTATTCGTTTTATTAATCTTTTTGAATGTATCTGCTTTGTAATTTATAGCATCTTTTTAAAAGATCTCGGGGGATATTAGTCAATGGCTATTGCCGGTAATTATTCCCAATACTATTTTAGCTTTTGTTCAGATTTATCATCTCACAAGCAAAAAAAACATAAAGCTTATAATTTTGATATTTTGAAACAAAATTCTGGAACGCAAGTAGTATTTCATTATCGTATTTTTATAGTAAAATTGAATATACGATGATGAAAAGAGTACTACATACATTTATAGTTTTATTTCTGCTTTGTGGCTGTGCTTCTAAAAAAGCAAAATTTGATGATTATGTTTTTCACACACAAAAAGAAAAACAAAGTTATCTAAACTCATACGACAAAGCATTAAAACTTTGGAATATCCCATATACTGAAGAAAACATTAAAACCAGTTTCGGAACTGCGCATGTTATAACTGCAGGCCCTAAAAACGGAAAAGATTTAGTGCTGCTGCACGGAATGGACGCCTCCTCTACAATGTGGTATCCCAACATTAAGGCTTTGGCAAAAAATCATCGAATATATGCGATTGACTTTATAATGGAACCCGGAAAATCCAATCTGACTGCCAAACCTCTTTCGAAAGAAAATATAGTGGTCTGGTACCAAGATATTTTTACACATTACAAATTAAAAAAGTTTGATATTGTAGCAGCTTCACGTGGTGGCTGGATTGCAACGTTACTGGCAGTTCAAAAAGAAAATTCAATTGATAAAATAGTCCTTCTAAGTCCTGCACAAACCTTTGAATTTATTGATAAAGTTGGCAAAACATCATCCGCTTTAATGTTAAAACTTTTTCCTAGCGAAAAGAAATTCGGAAAAACACTGGAAACGTTTTCTACCCATCCGGAAAAAATTAGTCCTGTTTACAAAAGACAATTTTACCTGGCAAACAAATATGCAAAATCAAATTCAAGCATGTTAAAGATGACGCCTTTTTCTAATGAAGAATTAAAATCCATCAAAAATCCCGTTTTAATACTTATTGGTGATAAAGATGTAATCAATTCAGAAGATAGTCTGGAAAAAGCAAAAAAATTTATGCCGAACAGCAAGACTAAAATAGTTAAAGATGCTGGACATTTTTTGAGCATTGATCAAACAAAAGCAGTTAATGATGCTATGGTCAATTTTTTAGAATAAGAAGAACTTAACATTTAATAGTATTCAAACTTTGTATCTTTACAAAACTAATTTTTTCATACTTCTAAATGAATTTTCAGGTATCCTCAGAATATAGTCCAAAAGGAGATCAGCCTCAGGCAATCCAAAAACTTTCACAAGGTATTGTTGATGGTGAAAAATACCAAACGCTCTTAGGTGTAACGGGTTCAGGTAAAACATTTACAATGGCCAATGTGATACAGGAAGTACAGAAACCAACATTGGTTTTGGCACATAACAAAACTTTGGCAGCCCAGTTGTATTCAGAATTCAAACAGTTTTTCCCCAATAATGCAGTTGAATATTTTGTATCCTACTACGACTATTACCAGCCGGAAGCTTTTATGCCGGTTACAGGTGTATTTATAGAAAAGGATTTATCTATCAATGAAGAACTGGAAAAAATGCGTTTAAGCACGACTTCTTCATTGCTTTCCGGACGCAGGGATATTTTAGTAGTGGCTTCGGTTTCTTGCTTGTATGGTATCGGAAACCCAGTGGAATTTCAAAAAAATGTAATAGAAATTACAAGGGATCAGGTTATTTCGAGGACTAAATTATTACACAACCTGGTACAAAGTTTATACGCCAGAACTGAAGCGGATTTTAATCCCGGAACTTTCCGTATTAAAGGTGATATCGTAGAAGTATACCCAAGCTATGCTGATGATGCGTACAGAATTCATTTTTTTGGAGATGAAATTGAAGAAATTGAGTCGTTTGATGTAAAAACTTCACAGGTAATCGAAAAATTCAAAAGGCTGACCATTTATCCGGCTAATATGTTTGTGACTTCGCCGGATGTATTGCAGGGTGCTATTTGGGAAATTCAGCAGGATTTGGTAAAGCAGGTTGATTATTTTAAAGAAATAGGAAAACATCTCGAAGCGAAACGTCTGGAAGAAAGAACCAATTTTGATTTGGAAATGATTCGTGAATTGGGCTATTGCTCCGGAATTGAGAATTATTCCCGCTACCTTGACGGAAGAGAAGCCGGAACAAGACCTTTCTGTCTGCTGGATTATTTTCCAAGCGATTATTTAATGGTGATTGATGAAAGCCATGTAACCGTTTCACAGGTTCACGCCATGTACGGAGGTGACCGAAGCAGAAAAGAAAATCTGGTTGAATATGGTTTTCGTTTACCTGCTGCAATGGACAACAGACCTTTGAAATTTGAAGAATTCGAAGCCATGCAAAATCAGGTGGTGTATGTTTCTGCAACTCCGGCCGATTACGAATTACAAAAATCGGATGGTATTTATGTAGAACAGATTATTCGTCCAACCGGATTATTGGATCCTACTATTGAGGTAAGACCAAGTTTAAACCAAATTGATGATTTAATAGAGGAAATTCAGGTACGTTGTGAATTGGATGAAAGGGTTTTAGTAACTACTTTAACCAAAAGAATGGCAGAAGAATTAGCTAAATATTTAACTAAAGTAAATGTTCGCTGCCGTTATATTCACTCAGAAGTAGATACTTTGGAGCGTATCGAAATCATGCAGGATTTACGAAAAGGGATTTTCGATGTATTAATTGGAGTCAACTTACTTCGTGAAGGTCTGGATTTACCGGAGGTTTCGCTGGTTGCTATTTTGGATGCCGATAAGGAAGGTTTTTTAAGAAATCACAGATCTTTAACCCAGACTATTGGACGTGCGGCCAGAAATATAAATGGGAAAGCAATTATGTATGCTGATAAAATTACAGCCAGTATGCAAAAAACAATTGACGAAACCAATTACCGTAGAACCAAACAAATTAATTTCAACACAGAAAATAACATAACACCACAGGCATTAAACAAAAAAATCGAAAGTGCTTTTACCAAAAATCCATTGGTCGAATATGAACTTGGGCATACTCTGCAAGCAGCAGCCGAGCCGGAAGCAACTTATTTATCAAAACCTGAATTAGAAAAATTAATTCGTGAAAAGCGTAAATCAATGGAAAAAGCAGCAAAAGAATTAGACTTCTTACAGGCTGCCAAATTGCGTGACGATATTAAAAAGTTACAGGAACAACTTTCATAGATCCTTATATTTTTTCAAAAGCCTTAATTTTGCATTTCAAATATTCATCTTTTAATTTTACAGATGCTTTCAAATTTTAAAAATCATATTTCGGCTAGATTTCCGTTTTTGAAAAACAAAAAACTGTTTCTTGCTGTCAGCGGCGGACTGGACAGTATGGTTTTGCTCCATTTGTTTCAGCAATTAGAATATAAAATTGCGGTTTTGCATTGTAATTTTCAGCTTCGCGGATTGGAAAGTTTTGGTGATGAAGATTTTATTCGAAATTACTGCGAAGAAAACAAGGTCTCCATTTTTACCACCCAGTTTGATACCAAAGCTTTTGCAAAAGATTACAAATTGTCTACCCAGATAGCAGCCCGGGAACTAAGGTATAGCTGGTTTTATGAACTATTGGAGACACATAATTTCGATTATATATTGACAGCTCATCACGCAGATGATAATCTGGAAACTTTTATCATCAACCTCAGCCGTGGTACCGGACTAGATGGTTTGGTTGGAATTCCGGAACAAAATGATAAAATTATTCGCCCGCTTCTGCCTTTTTCAAGGGAAGAAATCCTGAATTACGCCAAAGAAAATAATATCGAATGGCGGGAAGACAGCAGCAATGCTTCGAATAAATACCTGCGAAATAAAATCCGTCATAATTTAGTTCCTGTTTTAAAGGAAATCAATCCAAATTTTTTAAAGGCTTTTCAAAAAACGCAATCCTATTTACAGGAATCAAACGAAATGGCTGAAGATGCTTCGATTATGATTTACCAACAGGTTGCAAAAGAAGCCGGAGAAGACATTCATTTCGATTTAAACCAGCTTAAAAAATTACCCAATTACAAATCGTATTTATACCAATGGCTGAATGAATTTGGATTTCTGGCATGGAATGATATTTATGATTTAGTTGACGGACAATCTGGGAAACAAGTATTTTCAACAGAGTTTCGATTACTAAAAAACAGAGAAACTTTGATTTTAAGTCCAATTTCTGAATTATCGGAAAATGAAGAATTTGAAATCAACGAAAACGACACAGAAGTTAATTTTCCCTTAAAGTTGAAGCTTTGTAACGTTAGTCACATAACTATAGATTCAAATAAAGTTATATTTGTAGATGCTGAAAAAATTCAGTACCCGATGATTTTACGAAAATGGCAGGAGGGTGATTCTTTTCAGCCTTTTGGTATGAAAGGAAAGTCAAAGAAAATCAGTAAACTTTTTAAGGACGAAAAGTTATCGCTGATTGAAAAAGAAAACGCATGGCTTTTATGTTCAAAAAACCAAATTGTATGGGTAGTCGGAATTAGGCAGGACGAAAGATTTAAAATAGAAGATACCTCAAATAAAATACTTAAAATAGAACTGCAATAATGAACTTTAATCAATCCCGTCAGGCACTAACGCCAAAAAGTTTCTGGAGTAAATCCATTTTATTTATACTGTTTTTCTTTTTTTCTTTTTCAAACAGTAACGCCCAGATAATAGAACCGGTAAAATGGACTTCTAAAATCGAGAAGAAATCTGAAACCAATTTTGTTTTAATTTTTGACGGAATTATAGAAAAAGACTGGCACATGTATTCCCAATTTACTCCGGAAGGAGGTCCTTTGGCTTTAGAAATTAGCTTTAAAAATCAAAAAGGGAATTATGAGTTGATAGGCAAAGCAAAAGAAGGAAAAACCAAAACAGCCTTTAATGACATTTTTGGAGTAAACGAAACTTTTTTCGAAGGAAAAGCACATATTGAGCAGGAAATCAAAATTATAAATCCTAATTTAAAAACCGTTGAGGCTGAATTTGATTTTCAGGTTTGTAAAGAAGTCTGTATCAATTCCAATAAAAAATTCTCAATTGCTATTCCATCCTTATCGAAAGTAGAAGCTGCTATTCCAACGGTATCTGAGACTAAATTAGATGAAACTAAAGTAACGGGAATTGCTGTAGACACTTTAAATACAACTGTAAAAACTGCTAAAGCTGAAACAGCAGAAACAAAGTTGGATGCAAAAGCTAAAACACAAGCCCCAGCTTCGGCCAGAAGTTTATGGTCTGTCTTTTTGGTCGCTTTCTTATTTGGATTTACAGCATTGCTCACACCTTGTGTTTTTCCGATGATTCCTATGACAGTAAGCTTTTTCACAAAACAGAGCAAAACAAAAGCTTCCGGAATTAGAAATGCAATTATTTATGGAATTTCCATTATTGTAATTTATGTTTCACTTGGATTTCTGGTTTCATTAATCTTTGGAGCAGATGCTTTAAATTCTTTGGCAACAAATGTTTGGTTTAATATTGGATTCTTTGTTTTATTAATCATTTTTGCGACTTCTTTTTTAGGAGGATTTGAAATTATGCTGCCTAATTCATGGGCGAATAAAGTAGATCAACAAGCAGACAGAGGCGGGATAATCGGAATATTATTTATGGCTTTGGCATTGGCTATTGTATCTTTCTCCTGTACAGGCCCCATTGTTGGGTCGCTCTTAGTTGAAGCTGCAACAAATGGGGTAGTTGGTCCAATAGTTGGAATGTTTGGATTTTCATTAGCGTTAGCTTTACCTTTTATGCTGTTTGCATTGTTTCCGGGATGGCTGCATTCATTACCCAAATCCGGTGGCTGGCTGAATACTGTAAAAGTAGTTTTAGGGTTTTTAGAATTAGCATTTGCTTTCAAATTTTTATCAAATGCTGATTTGGTTTTGCAATTGCATTTTCTGGAAAGAGAAGTCTTTTTGGTAATCTGGATTACTATTTTTGGAGCTTTGGCTTTGTATCTTTTCGGAAAAATTACATTACCGCATGATAGCCCTTTACAGCATATTTCTGTTGGAAGATTGTATTTAGGATTGCTTTCTATGGCCTTTACAATTTATTTGATACCCGGGCTTTGGGGAGCACCTTTGAAATTGATTAGTGCTTTTCCACCACCGCCCACATATAGCGAAAGCCCTTTTGGAATAGGCGGCTCAGGAGCCACAAATACGAGCCAGCAGGAATTACCAAAGGGCGCAAAATTAGGTCCTCATGGAATTGTTGTTTTTGACGATTATGACAATGGATTGGCTTATGCTAAATCTGTAAACAAACCTATTATGCTTGATTTTACAGGTCATGCCTGTGTAAATTGCAGAAAGATGGAAAACAATGTTTGGTCTGATGACAAAGTTTTACCAATCTTAAAAAATGAAGTGGTTTTGATTTCTTTATATGTTGATGATAAACGTGAATTGCCTGCAGAAAAACAATTTGTAACAGCTACGGGAAATAAAATCGAAACAATTGGTGACAAATGGACTGAGTTTATGATTTCAAAATACAAAACGAATACACAGCCCTTGTACGTTATTACAGATTTAGAAGGAAATAATCTGAATAACTCAAAACCTACTATTAGTTATGTTGGTGTTGAGGAATATTTAACCTGGTTAAGACAAGGAATTTCAAATTTCAAGTAACAAATGAAATTTCTTGATTTTTTAGATTTAATTATTAGTAAAACATTTGCTTTATTGGCATTTTTATTTTACATACTTAATAAAGACAATTTCAAAACACGAAGAGAGCAAGGAATGCATGATTGACAAAAGTAGAAATATCAAATCATGGTGATTATTTATTTTTGATTGTATTTTGTCTGGTATATTTCTTTTCTTTTTATAGAACCATTTTTTAATTATAATAATTGAAATAATAAAACAAGGTTGAATTAATTCAAAATAAAATGCCCTCTAAATTTAAACTTAGAGGGCATTTTTATATTAATAAAGCTGATTAAACTTCTTATAGGTATTCTCCGTGTTGAGAGATATCTAATCCTAATTCTTCTTTTTCTTCAGTAACTCTTAGAGGAGTAATTTTGTTTACAATGAAGAATAAAACATAAGAGCTTACAAAAGCAAATACTGAAACCAATACTAATGCTTTTAATTGTGTTAAGAACAAAGTAGCATCACCAAAAATTAATCCCTGATTGTCCCCAACAATAGAATTTACATCTTTAGAAGCAAAAACTCCAGTCAACAACATTCCTACCATACCACCAACACCGTGGCAAGCAAAAACATCAAGAGCATCATCGATTTTTCCTTTAGGGAATTTGCTAACAACAATATTACTAATTACAGCAGCGATAATACCAATTGCTAAAGCGTGAGGGATAGATACAAAACCAGCAGCAGGTGTAATAGCTACTAATCCTACAACAGCTCCGATACAAGCACCCATAGCAGATAATTTGTGACCTAATATCTTATCAAGGAATACCCATGCCATTGCCGCAGAAGCAGCTGCAACAGTTGTAGTTCCTAAAGCCTGAGCTGCAAGGCTTCCAGCTCCAACAGCAGAACCAGCATTGAAACCAAACCATCCGAACCATAATAAACCTGTACCTAACAACACGTAAGTGATTCTTGCAGGATTTACTTTTTGAACTTTACGTTTTCCTAAGAATATAGCTCCTGCTAATGCAGCCCATCCAGCGCTCATGTGTACTACTGTTCCGCCAGCGAAATCTAAAACTCCCCATCCGAAGAATAATCCATCAGGATGCCAAGTCATGTGACATAATGGAGCGTAAATCAATAATATAAATAAAACCATAAATAACAAATAAGCCCAGAAACGTACACGTTCTGCAAAAGCTCCTGTAATTAAGGCCGGAGTAATGATTGCAAATTTTGCCTGAAACAATGCAAAAAGGATAAAAGGAATTGTTGGTGCTAACTCCCAGGCAGTATTGGCACTAACACCCTGAAAGAATATATTTGAAGTAGGATCTCCTATGAATCCGCCTATTGATGGACCAAAACATAATCCAAAAGCAATAACTACCCATAGAATAGTAACAATTACCATTGCCATAAAACTTTGCAGCATAGTACTAATTACGTTTTTCTTACCAACCATACCTCCGTAGAAGAAACCTAAACCTGGTGTCATTAATAATACAAAAGCAGTTGCAACAACCATCCATGCGGTATCTCCTGTGTCCATTTTCAATTCGACAACGTGAGCTCCCAATGTTTTTGATTCAGTAACAAATGAAATAGAAAAAATGGACAGTAACAAAATTGTGATAAGAATCACACTTAAAATAATTTTTCGCATCGTTATTTAGTTTTAAAATTTTGGGTAAAAATATAAAATCATCACATACCCCCCATAAAAAATACTGCATAATGTTTAATTTTTGTTAATTTTTCATTTTACCCCCCTTTGTTTTACACCTATTTCTTAAAACATATATAAATTTTACAAAATATTAATCCTGAAATAATAAAAATTCATCCTTTTTTAATTTTTAATAAATATAATATGTAAGAAATTGAACATAGTCTACAAAAAACATATCTATTATTTAATTAGGTTGATTTATCTTTGATTGTTTAACATTTTTATAATTATAATTCAAGATGAATAAAGATCAAAAAATAAGATGGGGCATTATTGGATTAGGAAATATTGCTAATCAGTTTGCTTCCGATTTAGAATTAATTGAGGAAGCCGAATTATATGCTGTTGCTTCAAGAGACATCGCTAAAGCAAATGATTTTGCAAAAAAATATGATTGCAATAAATTTTACGGATCATACAATGATCTTTTTTTAGATGACAGTGTTGATATCGTTTATATAGCAACACCTCACGATTCTCACGCAGAATTATCAATTCTGGCAATGAAAAACGGAAAACATGTATTATGCGAAAAGCCTTTATCGTTATCCCATTATGATGCTGTACAAATGATTAAAGCGTCAAAAAAATACAATAAATTTTTCATGGAAGCTTTTTGGACGCGATTTATTCCATCAATTCGTGAACTGCTGTCTAAAGTAAAAAATAACGAAATAGGAAATATCAAATATCTTAAAGCTGATTTTGCTTATTATAATAGTGAATTAGGAATTAGACTGACAGACAAAAAATTAGGTGGCGGAGCTCTTTATGACATTGGGGTTTATCCATTATTTCTCTCCTATATTATACTTGGAATTCCGGAAGAGATCCTTGCAAAATCAACTTTTCATACAACAGGAGTCGATTTACAGACTACTATGATTTTACAATATCAGTCAGCTCAGTCAGTTTTACACGCCGGTTTGGTTTCTGCTTCTGATATGAAAGCCACCATTAGCGGCACTAACGGAAGAATTGACATTGACTCCCCTTGGTTTATGACAGAAGGATATTCTATTATTGAAAATGAACAGGAAGAAAATTTTAAGATTCCAAATATTGGAAAAGGCTATGCACATGAAGCAATTGAATGCCATAACTGCATAAAAAATAATCAAATCGAAAGTCAACTGTGGTCACATCAGAACAGTTTAGAGTTAAGCAGCATTGTCGAAGAAGTAAAAAATCAGATCGGTTTAAAATTTGATTAGATTCAGATAAAAATTTATTATTGTAATACTTTATTTATTAAAATATTTTATTATTTTGCTAAAGCTAAATAAATATTTACAATTAATAAATTAATTCATGCTCATAAAGGTTTTTGGAAGTGCAGTTTTTGGAGTTGAAGCCACCACTATAACTGTTGAAGTTAATACGGATAAAGGTATTGGTTATCATTTAGTAGGCCTGCCAGATAATGCTATAAAAGAAAGCAGTTATCGTATAGCTGCGGCTCTTAAAAATAATGGTTATGCTATGCCGGGCAAAAAGATAACAATAAATATGGCGCCCGCGGATTTGCGTAAAGAAGGTTCCGCTTATGATTTAACCTTAGCAATTGGAATTCTAGTAGCTTCAGACCAGATAAAGGCTGCCGAAATTGATCAATATATTATTATGGGGGAACTTTCATTGGATGGAAGCTTACAATCTATAAATGGTGCGCTCTCAATTGCCATTAAAGCTAAAGAAGAAGGCTATAAAGGCTTTTTTCTTCCAAAGCAAAATGTAAAAGAAGCTGCTATTGTTGCAGGACTGGACGTTTACGGAGTTGAAAATGTTCAGGAAGTCATCGATTTCTTTGAAGGAAAAGGAACTTTGGAACCTACAGTCATTGATACACGTGCTGAGTTTTATAAAACCTTAGATTTTCCAGAGTTTGATTTTTCTGATGTTAGAGGCCAGGAAAGCATTAAACGCTGCATGGAAATTGCTGCTGCCGGAGGACATAATATTATTCTGATTGGTCCTCCAGGGGCAGGAAAAACAATGTTAGCAAAACGCTTGCCTAGCATTTTACCCCCAATGACCCTGAGAGAAGCACTTGAAACTACAAAAATTCATAGCGTTGCAGGCAAATTAAAAGAGGTTGGTTTAATGAATCAAAGACCTTTTCGAAGTCCACATCATACAATTTCGAATGTTGCCCTTGTTGGAGGAGGAAGTTATCCTCAGCCGGGAGAAATCTCAATGGCACACAACGGTGTCTTATTTCTGGATGAATTACCGGAATTTAAAAGAGATGTTTTAGAGGTAATGCGTCAGCCTCTCGAAGACCGGGAAGTTACAATTTCAAGAGCTAAGTTTACAGTCACTTACCCTTCTTCTTTTATGCTGGTGGCAAGTATGAATCCGAGTCCAAGTGGATTTTTTAATGATCCTTCGATGCCTAACACTTCATCTCCACATGAAATGCAGCGCTATATGAGTAAAATTTCAGGCCCTTTATTAGATCGAATTGATATTCATATAGAAGTAACACCGGTACCTTTTGAAAAATTATCAGATGATAATAAATCCGAGAGCAGTGCCTCTATCAGACAAAGAGTAACTTCAGCCCGTGAAGTTCAGTCTGTCCGGTTTGAACAATTGGCTAATATTCATTACAATGCACAAATGAGTAGCAAATTAATACGGGAATATTGTGTTCTTGACGAACAATCAAAAGAATTATTGAAAACGGCCATGGAGCGACTGAATCTTTCAGCAAGGGCTTATGATCGCATTTTAAAAGTCGCCAGAACTATTGTCGACTTAGATGCCGCTCCTCAAATAGCTCCATCGCATATTGCGGAAGCAATACAGTATCGTAGTCTGGATCGTGATGGTTGGTTGGGGTAAGAAAATTAAGAGTTTAAAAATATATATATATCAAAAGTCACTTCTTTACCTAAGTGACTTTCTTATTATGACCTAAGTTATAAATCCGTGTACACAATAAAAATCCAATTAAAAATTCAAACTAATTTATTAAATAGACAATTTTACAGCAGTACTATTTCAAATAGATTTTATATAATTGGAGAAAACTCATAGAGATTGTATTTTTGTGTAAAATATTTAAACAACCAATAAAATGAAAAACAGAATAGAAATTGATGGCACCAATGATGACATTTGGAATTTTGACGGAGCAAGAGCAAATTGGAATATATCAACACTTACAGCAATAAAAAACAATCTCAAACTTGGTGATATTTGTACAATAAAACTGCCAACTTATAATATTGATAATATTGCCAATAATGTTATAGCCTGTTTTAAGTATTTTATTGTAGATTTTGCTGAGAATTTTACCTACGAAATTAACAACAATATAATTGATTTAAAGAGAGTTAATAATAAGGAATATTATAAAATAGATATCTAAAATTATATCAATTAAAAAAGGCCAGACCTATGACCTGATATAGATCAAAAAAAAAATTGTTGAATTGTAAAGATTGTAAAAAAAGACAACTCAAAATATGGGCTTAAAATACAATGTTTATATTTCTTAAACTTCATGAATAGTCGAAATAGACATTGTGGCTTCTCCAGTCTTTCTTTTTATCAGCTTGCTTACACGGTGCATGAGTAATATTGCTACAATTGAAATGGCAATAATTACAATCCCTAATGTGTTATAATGTTCCAATGGACTAAATTTATCCTTTTGCACTACAATTGTTCCTGCAAAAGCAGCCGCTATTCCACCGGCAATTTGTTGAAGTGAAGAGTTAATACTCATAAAAGCACCTCTGTCTTTCATAGCTGGTATTGAAGTTACTAATGCTGTTGAAGGAACCATACGCCCCATTACCCCCATCATCATAAGTACATTAAAAATAACAACCAGCCAAAGCGGGTTTTCCCTAAGATTCGTATAAACACCAACCATCACAACTGTCCACGCAGAAGCGTAAACAAATATTCTGAATTTATCTATTTTATCACTTAGCTTACCTATAACCGGCATTATCACCAAAGTAGACAAACCAGCAATCATAAATACAATTGGTAATTCTTCTTGTGTGATTTTTAAATTATTAATAGCAAAAGCGCTCCCAAAGGGCATCATCATAAACCCTCCTATTGAAAGTAAAGCTGTAGCGGTAAACCCAATCCTGTATTCTTTTTTACGAATGGTATGCAGTAAGTGAGTAAAAGCCGATTTATCTTCCTGAAGGCCGAGGTGCTCTTTAATTGGTTTTAATTTCATAGCAATTAGAGCTGCTATTATTGCTGCCATTCCTGCAACCCATAAAAATGGTGCGTGCCAGCCCCATGCATTCGCCAGATATAATCCAATCGGGATTCCAAGAATCTGACTTGCCCCAAAACCCATTTGAAGAAATCCCATCACACGGCCACGTTGCTGTAATGCAAATAAATCTGCTACAATTGCCATTGAAATTGAACCTATTACACCTCCAAACAAACCTGTAACTATTCTGGCAGCAACAAGTAAAGGGTAGGAATTTACAACACCACATAAAATAGTACCACCAATAAAACCTATATAAAAGAATAGTAATAACTTTTTTCGGTCGAATTTATCTGCAAAACCGGCGGTAAGAAGTCCTGAAATTCCTGCACTAAAAGCATATGCTGAAACTACTAAACCAAAATGTGTGGGCTTTAAATCTAAATCTTTCATTAGAATATCTCCTAATGGAGACATCACCATAAAATCGAGAATGACAGTAAATTGAGTAATTGCTAATATAAATACCGCAAATTTTTGATAACCTGTAAAAGGTATCGTTTGATTCTGTTCTTTCATTTTATTTTAGTCTAATGGTGTGCAATTAAAGTTGTTTTGATGAAGAATATTGATTATCTGTTCTTCGGATAATATTTCACTTACGATGCGCAAAACACAATCAACATCTTCCTGATCAATATTCCATTCCTGAATTTCTGAAATATCATTAAGTGTTCGACTTATTATTTTTTTGTCGTTATCAGTTCTAATGTTGGTTGCAAATACCAATATATTATTCAGAGTATCTTCCATGACAATATCAATTTATGGCGTTAGTGCTTTAATTACTAATTCAAATGCCTCATCCATTTTTTCTTTGGTGAGTTTAAATGGTGTATCTCCAAAACTTTTTCCTTCATTTTCAAAACGCAGTAAAGCGTACAAAGGCCCATAAGCTACACTCCAGAATACTTCAATTGAAACTGGGAGCAGCTCTTTCTTTTCAAATGCATTTTCTACAAAACTCCACATTGTTTTTTTGAAATTAGCAAGACTTTCTTCCAGCATATCATCCCGATAACTGGAATGGCTTAAAGCTTCCCAACAAGCAACTTTTAAAGGATTTTTTAATGCAAATCTTGCCCTGTTTTCCCACTGTTTTCGTAAGCCTTCTTTAAAAGACATTGTCGGGGAAAAATCCTTTACCATTTCACTAAAAAACGTTTGCCCAATTTCTGTCCCGATTTTCTTTATCAAATCTTCTTTATCTGAATAATAAATATATAATGTCGCTACAGAAACTCCACTTTCTTTTGCTAGCCGATTCATTCCGAAGCCCTCTATTCCATACTTCACCAGCATCTCTATAGCTTTCTGTTTAACCAGTTCTTCTTTATTAATATCTCTTGTCCGCATTTTATATGAAGTTCAATAATGCAAAGATATTAAATATAAATGAATGTTCGCTTATTTATAGCTTTTTTTCTAAATTGATTATGGGAGTGTAGGTAACAAATAAACAAAAAAAAGACAACCATTTCTGGTTGTCTTTTCAATATATAATTAAGATTGCTTTAATTAATTATGCAATTTTAGCAATAATAGCATTGAAAGTTTCACTAGGACGCATTGCTTTGCTAACTAATTCAGGAGTTGGCTGGTAGTAACCGCCAATATTCTGAGCTTTACCTTGTGCACCAATTAATTCTGCATCGATTTTAGCTTCGTTAGCTTCAAATTCAGCAGCGATTGGAGTGAAGATTGCTTTTAATTCAGCATCTTTTGTCTGGGCAGCTAAAGCCTGGGCCCAATAGAAAGCAAGGTAAAAGTGAGAACCACGGTTATCAATCTGACCTACTTTGCGGGCAGGAGATTTATCATTAGCTAAAAATTTATCATTAGCCTGATCTAAAGTTTCAGATAAAACGATAGCTTTAGCATTGTCTAAAGTCTGACCTAAGTGCTCTAATGAAGCACCAAGGGCTAAAAATTCCCCTAACGAATCCCAACGTAAGTATCCTTCTTCTGTAAATTGCTCAACGTGCTTAGGAGCAGAACCTCCGGCACCTGTTTCAAACAATCCGCCACCGTTCATTAAAGGAACAATGGATAACATTTTTGCAGAAGTTCCTAATTCTAAGATTGGGAATAAATCTGTTAAGTAGTCACGTAAAACATTTCCGGTTACAGAAATTGTATCTAAACCTTTAATGATTCTGTCTAAAGTAAATTCAGTAGCAGCAACAGGGTTTAAAATGCGGATATCCAAGTTTGCAGTATCGTAATCTTTAAGATATTTTTGAACTTTTACGATCAGTTCTCTGTCGTGTGCCCTGTTTTCGTCTAACCAGAAAACTGCAGGAGTATCAGATAAACGAGCTCTGTTTACAGCTAGTTTAACCCAGTCCTGAATAGGAGCATCTTTAGCCTGACACATTCTGAAAATATCATTCGTTTCAACGTTTTGTTCCATTAAAACATTTCCGTTTTGGGCAACAACACGAACAACTCCCTCCCCTTTCATTTGGAAAGTTTTATCGTGAGATCCGTATTCTTCAGCTTTTTGAGCCATTAAACCTACGTTAGGAACACTTCCCATTGTTTTAGGATCAAAAGCTCCGTGTTTTTTACAGAAATCAATTGTTGCAGTATAAACTCCTGCATAACATCTGTCCGGAATAACAGCAAATGTATCTTGTTGTTTTCCTTCTTTGTTCCACATTTGACCAGAAGTACGGATCATTGCCGGCATAGAAGCATCAACAATTACATCTGAAGGAACGTGTAAATTTGTAATTCCTTTTTCAGAATTAACCATTGCAAGAGCAGGACCGTTTTCAATAGCTTGCGCAATAGCAGCTTCAACCTCAGCCTGCTCAGGTCTTCCGGCAATTTTTGCATAGATATCACCTAAACCATTTCTGGTATCAACATTTAATTCAGCGAATAAAGATTCGTATTTTTTAAAAAGGTCAGCAAAATATACTTCAACGATAGCACCAAAGATAATTGGATCTGAAACTTTCATCATAGTCGCTTTTAAGTGTACAGAAAGTAATACTCCTGCAGCTTTAGCTTCAGCAATTGCATCAGCAGCAAAAGCTTTTAATTTATTTACACTTAAAACAGAGCTATCTATAATTTCACCTGCTTTTAACGGAGTACTTGCTTTAAGAATAGTAGCTGTACCGTCTTTAGCAACAAATTCAATTTTTACATCATTAGCTTCTGCAACAGTAAGAGATTTTTCACTTCCGTAAAAATCACCACCTGACATAGAAGCAACCTTCGTTTTAGAGTCAGCAGACCAGGCACCCATAGAGTGAGGGTTTGCTTTTGCAAAGTTTTTAACCGCTCTTGGTGCTCTACGGTCAGAATTTCCTTCACGTAAAACAGGGTTTACAGCAGAACCTAATACTTTTGCATATTTAGCTTTAATTTCCTTTTCAGCATCATTTTGAGGATCTTCAGGAAAATTTGGCACATTATATCCGTGAGACTGCAACTCAGCAATAGCCGCTTTTAATTGCGGCACAGATGCAGAAACGTTTGGCAATTTAATAATGTTAGCTTCCGGCTGAGTAGCCAATTGACCTAATTCAGCCAAAGCATCTCCTGTTTTTTGAGCATCTGTTAAAGATTCAGGAAAATTAGATAAAATTCTTCCTGCCAAAGAGATATCTCTGGTTTCAATTGCGATACCCGCTGTAGCCGTGAAAGCCTGAACGATAGGTAATAAAGAGTAAGTCGCTAATAATGGCGCCTCATCAGTTAAGGTGTAAAAAATTTTTGATTTCTGTGTCATTTTTTTTTTTTTATAATCGTATCGCCATAGAATGACGATGTGAAAGGTATATTCGGCTCAAAATGAGCGGAGCAAATATAGTAAAAACAGTGCGAAAACGGTTTAGTTTTCAAGAGAAATCCTGAAATTAACAGATTGCCATTTCGCAGACTTTAAATTATTAAATCAATGATTTTTACAGTAAAAAATTATGGTATTGGCATTTCAAAAAACAGCCTCAAAAAAAAACTCGTTTCAAATTATCTGAAACGAGTTTTTTATAACAAAGAGATAAATGATTATCTTCTTTTATCTTTAATCTTAGCTTTTTTACCAGTAAGATCTCTGAAGTAGAAAATTCTTGCTCTACGTACAGCACCTTTCTTGTTGATTTCAATTTTTTGTAAAGCTGGTAAGTTCACAGGGAAGATACGCTCAACACCAACTGATCCAGACATTTTACGAATAGTAAAAGTTTCTGTGTTACCAGAACCTCTTCTTTGAATAACAACTCCTTTAAAAAACTGAGTTCTTGTTTTTTCACCCTCTTTAATTTCGTAGAAAACTGTGATAGTATCTCCAGCTCCAAAATCAGGGAAATCTTTTTTAGCAACGAATTCGTTTTGAACGAATTTTAATAAATCTGCCATGATAATTTAAATTATGGTTTTTATAATAAAGCAACATACACGGATTTCGCCAGAGGTTGGTCTAATTTGGGTGCAAATGTATATAAAAAAAACAAAACTCCAAACAAAAACAAATTCCAAATTCCATTTTTTTAACTAACTGATTAATTGGGATTTGGAATTTTAAAAATTTAGAATTTATTCCAGTAAATCCGGGCGTCTGTTTTTTGTATGTTCATACGCCATATCCTCACGCCATTTGTCAATTTTGGCTGCATGACCGCTGGTTAAAACTTCAGGAACTTTCCATCCTTTATAATCTGCGGGTCTCGTATATATAGGACCAGAAAGCAGATTATCCTGAAAACTATCTGTCAATGCCGAAGTTTCGTCACTTAAAACCCCTGGTATCAATCTGATTAATGCATCAGATAAAACCAACGCTCCTAATTCACCTCCGGATAAAACATAATCGCCGATTGAAATTTCTTTGGTAATAAAGTGATCCCGGACACGCTGGTCTACACCTTTATAATGTCCGCATAAAATAATGATATTTTCATACATCGACATGGTATTAGCCATTTTTTGATTCAGAGTTTCACCATCGGGAGACATATAAATGATTTCATCGTATTCTCGCTGGCTTTTCAAGTGTGCAATACAGTCGTCAATGGGCTGAACGGTCATTACCATTCCGGCGCCTCCTCCAAAAGGATAATCATCAACGCTTTTTTGTTTATTGGTAGTATAATCGCGTAAATTATGAAAATGAACTTCAACCAGACCTTTATCAATGGCACGTTTCATAATCGAAGCCTCAAAAGGGCTTTTTAATAATTCCGGCAAAATCGTAATAATATCAATTCGCATTTTATGTATTCAATAGTTCTGAGCAGCAAAGATACAAGTAAATAGTTTCATCAAATTCAATTTCAATGTCAAAATTCAATTTCAATATCAACTTTAAAAATAAATCTAAAACAAGAATCAATCAATACATTCCATAAGCAACAAGTCACCGCTTTTGTGAGTAATAGTAACTATTCCGTCTTTTGCAACGGAATTACTGCTTCCGGTTCTGTAGCCCATAGTCAGGGTATCATTTTGTAGCGCATATTCTAAATTAGTTGAATCAATTCCGTTTACAACACCAATAGGAATCAGGGAAATTGGCGTTTTTGCTGTGTACCATTTTTCGAATCTATTGGGAAGTAAAAATATTTTAGAATGATCGTCCAGAATTACAATTTTTAGCAAATTACGGTAGCGAACAATATTGGTAAGATTTGTAATAGTATGATCTGCACGTTTTCCAGTTGCCCAAACAACGTTTACAGCGGGGATTTTCCTCTCGATCAGGTAATCAAAAGCTTTCTCCAAATCGGTTTTGTCCTGATCGGGCGTATAAACAATTTCTATTGGATATTGTGCTATTTTGTAGATTTCAGGATCAAAACCTCTATCAAAATCCCCTAAAAGCACATCAACTTTAATTCCTAAATCAATTACACGTTCAATTGCCGAATCGAGTACGACAACGAGCGGTGACCATTCGAGCAGTTGCCCTAATAACTCAGAACTACATGCAGCTCCGTTCGCAATAATTAATGCAGGCTCCTGATCGTCGCGAACTATATGATGTGATGACATGCTGAGTTTTTTTTGGATGCAAAGGTACAGCTACTATTTTATATTTCAAATTTCAGTTTTGTAATCTTTACAGAATCAAAAATCCAGCAATCTCCGGTGATAATTGATTTGTCCCAAGTGATAGGTTAAATGTGTGGAAAGATGAACTAAAAAAAAGCCCGTTACTTCTTCTCTTTCTAAAAATTCCGATGGATAAATAGCTTCTAAATCGGCCGCAGTTAAAATATCCAGAGTATCATTTACCATCAAAATTGTTTTCTCTATTTTACTGATTAACTCAGCTTTCAAAACATCTTTTGCCGAAAATTCCAAAGGACGATTACGAATATAACCTGTTTTTCCAAGTGCAGCACCTATATAAGTATTGAGATTACCAATTAAATGCAGACAAAGATTTCCTGCAGAATTAGCAATATTTTTATCGACAATCCAAAGCTGACTTTCAGTTTGATAGGATTCAATTTCTTCTTTTAATTTATTGAGATCCCGATTAAAAAGCGATCTTAGAATTTCTGTCAGCATAATTTAGACTTTATTTTTTATAGGAATCCAAATTTCCTCTGAATTTGGATTATCTCTTTGGTAATTCTCAGACATAACAGCAAAATGAGGCCTGTCATCAACCTTGAATTCAGAAGCCGGAAGCCATTCTGTATAAATAAAACGATAAGTCTTGTCTCCTTCTGTTGCAGGTCCCTTATGAACAAAAACGGCATACAGGCCTCCGGGAATTATTAAAGTTTCCATATCTGCTGGAATTTCATTGTAATCAGAAACTTCCATGGCAGCCCATTTTTCAAAGGTCTTTTTAGCATCAAAATGATCGAAATATCCAATCGGAAAAACTTCAAGTGAATATAAATTAGAATCAATTGAATTTTTAATTTCTTTCCGCTCAGGCATAAAACTGCTCCATAACTGAAATGTTTTATTTTCAACGAACGACATTGTTATGTGTTTACCAATAAGTTTTTTCTCAGTTAAGATTTCAATCCTTGCGTCCATTTTTAACTAAATTATTTAACTGTGTATTTTTTTGAAACAATTTCACTAAGCGAAAAATAACCTAACGGATAATTACTTTTATCGGTTGTGTTGATAATATTGCCTCTTACAGTTGCGGGAGGAGTTTGAAAAGGCCCACCAATATTGCTGCCCGCAATACTTACTAATATATTCATGTAATTATAATATTGCTTTGAAATCCCATAATGTGTTATTTCGACTTCGTCTCCTGCCTTTAAATCTTCATCATCAGAAACGCTGAAAAATTCATTCCCCTGATAAAACTCATCTTTGTCTGCATAGTAAGTTGAAGTAATTTTATTTGAATACACATATCTGTATAAATAATAATTATCTATATCTGCCGGATCAGTATAGTAAGCCCTGACTACAATACCGGCAAGTTCACCGGCATAATCTTGTGTTACACCTGTTATTGGAGTTACTGATTTTAGTGTTTCACTCGCTGTATAGGTATTTCCGTTACTGATTACAGTCAAGGTGTAATTTTCATCGATAACCGGTTTAAAATTATTACACACATATCTGCCTGAATTAGGCACTTCTGTAAAATTAAATTGCTGATTAGCACTGTTTTTAACATACACAACAGCCCCTGTAACTATTGGGATTTCACCTTCGAAATAACCTGTTGTAGTTGTCAGCTTTATTGTCTGCTGGGCTCCGGACGTTCCTTTTCTCCAATTCATAGCTGCTTCTACTACTAATTTTGGAGCGGAAGTTTCTAAATCAACATCAACTACTTCTTCACATCCTGTAAAGAACAAGGATACAAAAAACACTATTGATAAGATTACTTTTTTCATTCTATATATTTTATTTCTCATTGCTGAAAGGATTTAAAATTTAAAATTATAGGTAATTGCCGGGACAATCCCGAAAATCGATGTTCTTATCGCTTCATTATTTCCTGTATCAGCATTTTGACGGAAGTTGATTGAAGCTGCATTTTGTCGATTATACAAATTATATATACTAAAAACCCATTCTCCTTTCCACTTTCTGTTTTCATTTTTCTCCAGAGATAATGTAGCTGAAACATCCAAATGGTGATAAGCTGGCAGGCGATTTTCATTTCGTAATCCATAACCGGGAACAGTTATCCCTAAATACTCATACTGACTATTTGGATACGAAACCGGCTGCCCTGACTGCAGAATAAAATTAGCTCCGAATGACCATCTTTGATTTAATTTATAAGCTGAAGTAACAGCGAGATTATGTAGTTTATCGTAAGCAGAATTATACCATTGTCCGTTATTTATTCCTGTTTCTTCAGGTGTTCTGCCCGGAGTTTGCTGTTCTGATTTTGAAAGTGTATAAGAAATCCAACCGTTGAATTTTCCCTGGTTTTTCTTCAGCATAATCTCAAGTCCATAAGAACGCATCTGTCCATTTAAAATTACCTGCTCAATTGCATTATTAGCAATAAGATCAGCCCCGTCAATATAATCCAGCCTGTTTTTGACTTTTTTATAATAAACCTCTGTTTCTAATGAGTAGGCTCCGTTATTAAAATTTCTAAAATAACCTAAAGCTACCTGATCAGCAATTTGTGGCTTAATATAATTATCGCTTGGCATCCAGATATCAAGCGGTGTTGGAGACGAAGTATTCGAAATTAACTGCAGATATTGCGCCATTCTGTTATAACTGGCTTTTATTGCCTGGTCATCATTAAGCTGATACGAAATAGAAAATCTCGGCTCAAAATTATTATAGCTTTCAATGACTTTATTTTTATTGTAATATTTGGTACCTAGTGGTGTTCCCTTTTCATAAATCTGCATCTCAGGATTAAAGACAACTGCTTTATTATTCTCATACAAATTAATTGTAGAAGCTCCCAGACGGTAAAACATACTAAATCTTAAACCGCCATAAACCGTTACTCTTTTTGAAAGCTGACTTTCTGAGCCAATGTAAGATGAAACTGCAAGTGCATATTTTTCATCCAATTGTTTCGGATTAATTGTAAATTCATCACTTAAAGGCTTTATTATTCCGGGATTAAACTCATAATAAATTCCATTTACACCATAACCCAATTTGAATTTATCTGAAATATAATTCTCAAAATCATATTTAAGAGTATAATTTTTAATTCCGGAATTCCATTTAAAACCTACAAAATTTAAATCAAGCCCGTAATAATAATCACTATAGATTAAAGATAAATTTGCAAATAATTTATCTGAATACAAATGACTCCAACGTAAATTTAATGTTGAATTTCCATAAGTATTCATGAAAATTTCATTTAATTTAAAGACATCACGACCAAAATAACCCGACAAAAACAAGCTGTTGTTCTCGCTCAGTTTGTAACTTAACTTGGTATTCAGGTCATAAAAATAAGCCGCATTGTTTTTTTGATCTTCTGATAATTTTAAAAATAAATGAGCATAAGAAGTTCTCCCTGCTACTAAAAACGAACCTTTATTTTTTACGATTGGCCCTTCGGCGAGAAATCTACTGGAAATCAAACCTATACCGCCGCTGAGATGAAATTCTTTACTATTTCCGTCTTTCTGATAAATATCTAAAACCGAAGACACTCTGCCACCATAACGCGCCGGAATTCCTCCCTTATATAATTTTAAATTCTTAACAGCATCAGGATTAAAAACAGAAAAGAAACCAAAAACATGTGAAGAATTAAATATAGTCGCTTCGTCTAATAAAATTAAATTCTGATCAGCGCCTCCTCCCCTTACATTAAAACCTGAAGCTCCTTCTCCACCATTTGTAACTCCCGGCAACAGTAAAATAGATTTTAAAACATCGACTTCACCAAATACTACAGGCATTTTTTTGATGGATGAAACAGAAAGTCTATTTACACTCATTTCAGGTGACTTAATATTAGACTTATGCCTAACCTCCTGAATAACAACCTCCTGAAGTTCTTCACTATTTTCACTCAGGGATAAGTTGTCTCTAGTATTCTCTTCTAAGGATATTATTTTTTCAACTTCCTTATATCCTAAATTCTTTATTTTTAATCGATAATCACCCGGTGGAAGTGTTAGCGAATAGAACCCAAATTTGTTGGTGTAAGTTCCAATTTTCAAAGATGGAATGTAAACATGGACCCCTATTAGTTTTTCATTACTGCTAAAGTCGGTAATAGTTCCACTCAATGTGAATTTTTCCTGAGAAAATGAAATTAAAGTAATGAGAAAAACAGCAACTGTGGTGATTTTTTTTGTCATCATATTCTGTATTTAATATACTTTATTGAACTAACAAAGATAGATTTTAGAAATCATTTTCTTTGCCTCAAAAAATTTAATTTTGTGTTCAATTCATTTTTTGATCCGATTTAAAGCTCAAAACTCATAAAAAAACCTCTACAGCAAATTAGCTGTAGAGATTTTCTCTTTACATTGTTTGAATATTAAAATTAATTCCTGTTTACCTTTGTTCTGATTCAAAAATTGTATCCAAACCTTCCATCGCGATCGTAAAACCTTCCTTGAATCCCATTTCAATAATCATTTCTAAATCAGAAAGTTTATCGTGTTTGATTGCAACATCAACAAATGTAGCACTGCCCTGCTCTGTAAAAGTCACATTCCAGTCTGAACGAGGAAAATCTGTATTCAAATTTCCTTCACTGTCACTGAAAGCATCAAGATACTTAAAATTTGTTTTTGGACTAATCGAAGTATAATCAGCTATTGCCCAATGTTCTTCTCCTTCAGGCCCAACCATGGCATATAATCTTTGGCCCCCTACTTTAAAATCCATATTTTTTGTTCTGGATTTCCATGGAGCAGGCGCCCACCATTTATCCAATAATTCAGGTTCTGTCCATGCAGCCCATACATTTGAAATTGGAGCCCTGAATTCGCGTTTCACATTTACTGTGCTATTTTCTTTATCTACTGTAAAATTCATTAAAAGATTAGTTTTCATTTTCTTTCGTTTTTAAATTAATTAATACCTGATCCAGCTGATTGAAACGATTTGCCCAAATTTGTTTAAATTGTTCCAGCCATTGGTCTATTTCTTTCATCTTATCGATTTTAAGCTGATAATATATTTCTCTTCCTGTTTTTCTTTCTTCTAACAGTTCACATTCATTAAGTATTTTAATGTGTTTGGAAACTGCCTGGCGAGTTACATTAAATTTTTCAGCTATAGCATTTGGCGTCAATGCAGAAGAAGAAATTAATACCAAAATAGCTCTGCGGGTTGGATCGGCAATAGCCTGAAAAATATCTCGTTTCATCATATCATGATTTTAATTTGCAATCAATCAGTTGCAAATATACGCAACTTTTTGGTTTCGCGTTGCATTCATTTACTTTTTTAATCAAAAAAAATCCTATTTACCAGGAGATAAATAGGATTGTAAATTTTTTCATGTTTCTTATCTGAATCTGTTTCGAATGATAATGTTTTTGAATTTAGCTTTTAGGTCTTCCCCTGTATCAAAAACCATTTGCTCGTTGTTTGGAAAAGGTACCGCACGTTTATTAAAATAGCCCAAATAGCTTTCATCACAAGCATTTTTATCTCCTCGATAAGTCGAATAAACGTTTTCGAAAATATATTCGCTTGCCACGGGAAATGACTGTAGTAACTTATTGCTTTTTAAATCTACATAATCTACCTTAGCAGCTACCTGGCACGCTTTAAACTGCCTGAATTCGAAAATCCTGATTGTAATCTTTTTAAAATTATCAATTTTTATCGGACGGCCTAAACTGTCTTTAACAGGTTTGCCTCTGCTGTCTAAAAGCGTTTTAACACCATCCTTAATTTCTTTTTCTTTAATAAATTCCTTTTCTTTAATCTGCTCTGGTGAGATGTGAATTTCCCTGAAGTTTAAAATCAGGCTATAATCATAATTAATATTTTTTTGTCTGGTGTTATGATAAACAGTCCATTTATCGTTTAATCCATAATCGCTAAAATCCAGCAAATCGTCCTGCAATTGTTTCGGAATAACCATATTCGTTTCGTTAGCAGCATAAACATTTACAAAATCAGTCCCTTTCAACTGAGCATCATTTATTAATTTCTTTGCATTTTTATAATTTGGATTAATGCTTTCTATGTAAACTAAATCATCATATGCCTTTCTTGAATCGAGTTTATTAGGCGACTTTAAAAGGACTTGTGCATTTTCATACAAAAACTTAGACAAGGCATTTTTACTGTTTATAATCTGATCCGAATAATTATCAAAAAGAAATTGCGCACTTTTTCCCTGCTTCAATAACTGAAGAGGCAGTATAGGCCTGATTTTTTCCTGACGATTATTTAACTGCACATAAGTGTTGTAGATAAGCTCCAGATTAGCAGGATTTTTTTCTTTTTCCAGCATTTCGAGATTTCTCAAATCCCTGTCTTTTGCTTTGGCAAAAGCTTCTTCGAGCAAATACACGTAATCTTGTTTTCCTTTGGAATCCCTGTTCGTTTTTAATGCCTCAACAGCACGGTTTATCGCTGCATCATAATTACCATCACTGATGAGTGATTGTGTGGTTTTTACACCACATGAAAACATCAAAAAAAAGATAGAAATCAATAAAGTATTTTTTTGCATAGGTATCATTTTGAAGGTGTAAATATATCTTTTTTAACTTTCAACAACTATGCCTTTTAATTTTTTATTTCTATGAGCATCTAAATTCGTTTTCAAAATAACGTCTTGTCCCGCTCTTACCTAAATCTTTTACAGCGAACCCCGCTGTAAAAGGATATCGGCTCGATCGGGGCTAGTGTAGACCTTTTGTTTTTTAATTTTATTATTTTTTTAATACCATTTCACGGATACTAATTTATCGGATTCTAATATTGATAAATCACTTTTTTATATTTTACCAAATACTTTTTAAGCTCCTCAATTCCATAATTGTCTTTCAACCAAAAAGGTAATTCTTCAACACTTTTATTCCAATTTTTCAAAACGTGATTAACTATTAATTCTAACTCTCTTTTGATTTCGGGATTCAGCCTTTTTAGTATTCTCCCGGCATTTTTTTAATCTGTATAAATAGAATAAGTTCTTTCTTCACTTTTAAAAATCTGAATGATTCTTTCAACAATTACCTCATCTTCCATTTTTGTCAAAATTTGAATTAATCGTCGAATTCGTAAATCTCCTATTTTATCTACCATATCAACCGATTTAAAAAACTCATCTTTAAGATCTTCAGCTGTTATTGGAAATTTCATTTTTATTTTTGAGCTTGAGGATAGAAAAACCGAAAAGAATTTGAAACAGCGGGATGCAGAATAGTAGCGTGATTCTCCCCTGGCAGGTAATCAAAAAAGACTTTTATATTTTTATTTTTTGATGCTTTTATTTTTTCTGCCAACAGATTCGCATCTACCTCCATGACTCTAGGAATTTCGGTTGGTGTGAGTCCTTCTTTTCCAACAGCAATATAAATCTCGGTTGGTTGTTTGAAACCTTCCTTAAAAATTTCAGAATCCTGATTCAGCATTGATCCATTGTCCCACCATAGACTTGGGCTTACAATTACATATCTATTAAAAAGTGAAGGCTTTTTTAGTAAAATTTCAGTCTCTAACAATCCGCCTAAAGATTGCCCAATTATGGTTTTTGATTCGGTGGTTTTATATTTTTTATCAATAAAAGGCTGTAATTCTTTCTCGATAAAAGCAATGAATTTATCTGAATGTCCTGCGGTTGGAAAACGCTTTTTATCTGTTTCAATAGTTGTTAAAAAAGTAAAATCCCTTCTTCTGTCAACAGTTGCAATTCCTACAACAATTGATTTGGGAACCTGATTAATCCATTCAAAGCTATTAAATTGCACTAAACCACAAATATGAATAAAATCTTCATCGGCAGACCCATCCAGCAAATAAATTACAGGATATTTTGTTGCATCATCAGGTTTATAGCCCTCTGGAAGATATACATTTAAAATTCTTGTTTCACCCAATTCTTTCGATTGAACTTGATCAATAACACCTAAAACAAAAGGTTTGGCAGCTTCAGCCGGTTGTAACTTTCTTTTTTGGCTGAAACTTATTGTACTAAATACTAATAGAATAAGGATAAAAAATTTATTCATTTGATTTTAAAATTTTATTTGAATTCTTTTGATTTTTCTTTCTTTTTCAGGATCCTGTTAAGATTTATTTAGTCTGTAAAATTTCAATAATAAAGTTATTTCATAACAATTTGTTTTTATATCAACTTTCTTAACTTTCACCTTATACATAATACATAATCTCGCAAAAAATCATACTAATTACTTTAAAATCGCCTCTATCTTAGCTTCTGATTTTTCTCTTACTGGACTGTCCGGATGAAAACTCCAGATGATGAGATATTTTCCTTTTACAAGATATTCCTCTGGATGTTCATCTGTTGGCTGTCCGCCTTTTCCCCACAACAACCCCTGTAGAAACCGCTCACCTTTAAACACGTGTTCAAATTCAAAATACATGATTGATCCGCTATCCGGTCTGCTTTTAAAACTTTGCATTGTTTTACTTTTAACGGTTCCGACAATGTTGCTGTATGTTTCAATATCGTTGTAAAAAGTACATGCCTGGACAGAAACACAGTTGTTGCCGTCACTCAGGGTATAGCCTTTCGGAATTTCTTTGGTTTTTAATTTTAAATCATTAATCGTCTGGCTGAATAAATTAGTAGTTAGTAACAATAATAATACCGACAGGGGAATCATAATTTTCATGGTTTCAGTTTTGCTTTATAACAGGTACAAAAAAATTCAATATATATTTCAACTGAATTTTATAAATGCTAAAATAGTATTTTATTTGAATTAACTGAATTTCATTTTGTCCAAAAAAATAAAAATCCCATGCCTTTTAGGGAATGGGACAAATCTGAAATAACTTACAATCTTAAAAACTTCCAACAAAATGAAGTCCAACCATAGAATTTGAAATTTGAGGAATCAATTGCTTGTGCATGGTGAATTTTTTAGGTTTTTCGTTAAAACCACCGGATTCTCTTTTAGCTATTTGCTTACGACTGCTAATTACTATAGATCGCCCTATTATCGTACCTACTAACCCGCCTACTAATAAGTCGGAAACCCAATGTTCATGAGCTTTTATATTTGACAGGAATACTGCAGTTACAAATGTATAAGGTATCCAATAATTGTTGTATTCCATTTGAAATACTTTGGCAACAGCAAAATAAGCGGTAACATGAAAAGAAGGAAATGATGTGCCTCCATTAGGTCCGGATAAAAAGTGAACCTTATTATAATTTCCAAAATCCCATGGATTTCTTGTAAAGGGTTCTTCAACCGGATTATTATCATTTAATCTTCTATGAGGCCTGTTTCTTGATGTTATGGTTTTTAGGACTAACTGGGTAATAACGTATGAATACGCTAAAGATTTCATAGCATTAGTAGCAACAACCTGTCCTTTTTTGTTATTAATGATTAAGGATCCTGCATACAATCCAATGATTGGGTAAAGAATATAAGAGCCATCTTGTGTCACATAAGGAATTCGGTCTTTAGGGTCAAGATCTGGCAGACTATAATCAATATTAGGTTCTATATGATCATGCAAAAAACCAGTAGTTTGTTTATCAACAGCTATCAAACCAATTATTCCTGCAGTATAAAGAGCTGTTCTTTTCCAATCACTTGATACGTTGTGCCCCATTGCCGAAAAATCACCGGGAACACTAAGAAAACTATCGGCAATGACCGAGCCTGCAACTTTGAACCGATTTTCTTTTTTTATTGTCTGTTTAAGGGTGTCATTCTGATTTTGTATCATTAAGCTGTCAATCTGAGAAAAACAGGTCATTGAAAATAGACCAAAAAAAATCATACTGTAGAATTTCATAGTATATCAATTTAAATTAAATTTTATTTCAGCGTATATGGAGTTTATTAAAATGTAAATCATTGGCCGTAATCTTCAGGCTATAAAAAAGATACTATAAAAATTCAAAATTTGTGAAAATCAGACCACCCAATATAGCGAAAAATTATCTTACAATTTTACACTTTAGATTATAATTTTTACAAAAATCACATGTTATAGAGGAAAAATACTACCAGAATTGTTTTTTTAGTCCTATATTAAATCAGAAATTATAGTAGTTTTCCGTATGAAGATTAATTGCCACCTTTAACAGTACAGATGATGAAATAACAAATCAGCATAAAAACCATGTAATCATTTTTCTCGTAAATAACTTATTATCAACTTAATATTTTAAAATCATGATTCATAAACATCACCAAATAAGAGAAAGACATGAATTTGAATTATTACAAAATCATGCGATATCAGACCGCGAAAAGCATAAGAAAATAATACTTCTGAGTATTGGACTAATCATTCTTTCATTATGTTTGCTATTTATAGTTTGGAGTTATGTATTTTCGATACATAGTTTTGTCTTAAAATAAAAAAACATTCATCTTAAGCCAATACTTTAGCAGTAAAAAAGCAAAATTATCATTCTTCAACTAATGTTTATCTTTTTATAAACACGAAAGGAGATTAATTACGCTTTTGGGACAAGTCTTTTATTTCAATATTTCTGAAATCAACAGGCTGTCCTTCACTTTGCAATGCAATAAAACCATTCTTTAATAACTTGCCATCCTTTTTAATGGCGGGATCAAAACGATTTACCACGCCTCCTCCGATCTGAGGTTTTGAATATTGCAGAACGGTTTCTCCATCAATGATATGCGTTATGAGTGAATCACCCAAAACAATTATTTCTGCTTTGACCCATTGGTCGCCATCATAAGTTTTCGATTTAGAATCGATACAGTGCCGTTCATCAACTTTTCCTTCATATACCACTTTGGTACCCGGAAACACATATTACCGGTAGGACGTGGTTTCCCGTCTCCCAGCCCTCCTAAAAATTGAAACTCAATTGAAATTGGCCAATCTTGTTCCTTAGGCATAGTTCTCGGATCTTGTGAATGAAACATGACACCGCTATTACGCAATGTATAGCCCGGTGCGCCTTTTTGAAGTTGTCCCACAAAGCGATATTCCAGTTTGAGGTGATAATAAGAAAACGGAACTTTATAATACAAGTGTCCGAACTGATCGTTAAAATCTCCATATTTGTCATAGCGTACCTTTATGATACCGTCTTCTGCTTTGAATGTATCTCCAAAATTTTCGCCAATATCATGGTGGTGGATTTTTATAAACCAATCATTGAGATCTTTACCGTTAAAGAGTTTAACCCATTCATTTTCTTTTGAAGGTTTTGTCGCTATACAGCCATTTATTACCAGCAATACCAAAATCGAAATCGAAATTATTCGCATACTATATAGATCTTAATTATAGATAAAAATAACATTTTTTATTAATGTTATAAAGGCTGTTTTTTCTAATCCTACTCAATATTTTTAAAAATAGAAAATCCCGCCTCAATAAAGAAACGGGACTTTAGAATTGATATTCTCTTTTTTTTTATTTTTAAACTGTTGCTTCTACAGGCAACGGAATTTGATTTTTAAGCAAATCTTCGAATGTTTCGTGTTGACGAATCAGGATTCCCTGACCGTTCATCCATAAAACCTCAGCTGGTTTGTATCTTGAATTATAATTAGAAGACATTGAGAAACAATATGCTCCTGCATTTCTAAACGCTAAAATATCACCCTCGGTAATTTCCGGAATTCTACGATTATTGGCAAAAGTATCAGTTTCGCAAATGTATCCTACAACAGAATAAAAACGTTCTTTTCCTTTCGGATTCGAAATGTTTTCAATATGATGTGAAGATCCATATAACATCGGACGGATTAAATGGTTGAAACCACTGTCAACTCCGGCAAAAACTGTAGAAGTTGTTTGTTTTACAACGTTTACTTTTACTAAAAAATGCCCAGCTTCACTTACTAAAAATTTTCCTGGCTCGAAAATCAGTGTTAGATCTCTACCGTATTCTGTACAAAAAGCATTGAATCTTTTAGATAATTTTTTACCTAATTCTTCGATATCTGTTTCGATATCGTCTTTTTTGTAAGGCACTTTGAATCCGCTTCCGAAATCTAAGAATTGTAAATCTTTGAAATGTTTAGCTGTATCAAAAAGAATCTCAGCAGCATACAAGAATACTTCGATATCTAAAATATCAGATCCAGTGTGCATGTGAATACCAACAATACTCATTTTTGTGTTCTCCACAATTCGCAAAATATGTGGAATTTGGTGAACAGAGATTCCGAATTTACTATCGATATGACCAACAGAAATATTAGCATTTCCACCCGCCATTACGTGCGGATTGATACGAATGCATACTGGAATATGTGGATGCTTTGTTCCAAATTGCTCCAGAATTGATAAGTTGTCGATATTAATTTGTACACCCATTGCGGCAACTTCTTCTATTTCTTCAAGAGAAACGCCGTTTGGTGTAAAGAAAATTTTGTCAGGATCATAGCCAGCGTGAAGTCCTAACTGAACTTCCTGAATTGATACAGTATCTAAGCCAGACCCCATGTTCTTTAATAACTGAAGAATCGCAACGTTAGACAATGCCTTCATGGCATAATTAACTCGTAAGTTTTCTACCTTAGAGAAAGCTTTAGTTAATCTATTGTACTGAGATTGGATTTTTTCGGCATCGTAAACATACAATGGACTTCCAAATTGGTCTGCTAACTGCAGTAAATCTTTTGCTTGCATTTTTAAACTTATTTTGAGCAAATTTATTACTCTTTTATCTATCAACAAATAAATTACAGAAAAATAACAAATTATAACAAATTGTTTGTTTTTTAAACTTTTTGTGAGTTTTATTTAAATTTCAAACATTTGTAAAATTTATTAAACATTACTTACAAAAAAAGCAAAACGGCTGTCAAAAATGACAGCCGTTTAAAACTTTACGGATATAATTATTATACTCCTGGTAAGTCTCCACCTTCTTTAGTAGGCAAATCTGATTTACCCATTAAGTATATATCTACCTGACGAGCAGCTTCTCTACCTTCAGAAATAGCCCAAACAATCAATGATTGTCCTCTTCTCATATCTCCTGCTGTAAAAATATTAGGAATGTTTGTCTGATAATTATTCGCTTTATAGTTGCTTCTAAAATCAATTTCCAGTCCTAATTGGCTGCTTAATGTTTTTTCCGGTCCTGTAAATCCAAGTGCCAGCAAAGCTAAGTCGCAAGGCCAGATTTTTTCAGAACCTTCCACTTCAAGTAATTCAGGACGCTGTCCCGGAACCATTTTCCACTCTACTTTTACGGTCTTCAAAGCTATTAACTTACCATTTTCGTCTTTGATAAATTCTTTCGTATTGATTAACCAGTCTCTTTCACAACCTTCTTTGTGTGAAGTAGAGGTTTTTAACTGCAATGGCCAGTAAGGCCAAGGAGTTGACGCGCTTCTTCCAACAGGTGGTTTTGGCATAATCTCAAAATTTGTTACCGATTTTGCACCGTGACGGTTTGATGTTCCAACACAGTCAGAACCTGTATCTCCACCACCAATTACGATTACATCTTTTCCGGTAGCCAGTACCTGATTTTCGATTTTTTCTCCAAAAACAACTTTAGTCTGCTGTGTTAAGAAATCCATTGCCTGAACTACACCATCTGCATCAGCTCCCGGAGTAGGCAAACCTCTTCTTTCTGTAGCACCACCACAAAGTACAATTGAATCGAATGCTTTTAAATCTTCAACTGAATAGTTTACACCAACATTTGTATTTACTTTAAAAGTAATTCCTTCTGCCTCTAAAATAGCGATACGTCTGTCGATAATTCCTTTTTCTAATTTGAAATTTGGAATACCATAACGTAATAAACCTCCAATTGCATTGTCTCTTTCAAAAACAGTAACCGTGTGACCTGCTCTGTTTAATTGCTGAGCTGCTGCTAAACCTGCAGGACCTGATCCTACCACTGCAACTGTTTTACCAGTTCTTACTTTTGGCGGTTGTGGTTTAATCCATCCTTCTTTGAAAGCACGTTCCACAATATTTTTCTCTATATTTTCAATAGCGATTGGCTCTTCAATCAATCCCAATACACATGCTTTTTCGCATGGTGCCGGACATAAACGTCCTGTAAATTCAGGAAAATTATTGGTTGAATGCAAAATCCATGAGGCTTTTTGCCATTCTTCCTGGTATACCATGTGATTGAAATCGGGAATTAAATTCCCAAGAGGACAACCACTGTGACAAAAAGGAATACCACAATCCATGCAACGAGAACCCTGAGTAGTAATTTCAGCTTCACTCAAAGGAATCGTAAATTCATTATAATTCGTTACACGTTCTTTAACTTCTATATATGATTCGTCTTGTCTTTCGAATTCTTTAAAACCTGTTACTTTTCCCATTGTATTATGCTGTTAATTCTTCTACCATTTGTTCTTCTGTTTCCAGACGCTTTAACGCTTTTTTGTACTCTGTAGGCATCACTTTTACAAAATTGTTCAAGCTTCCTGCCCAGTCGTTTAATAATGCTGTTCCTCTTGTACTGTTAGTGTACTGAACGTGTCTTTCGATCAAATTTCTTAAGTCGTCAGCATCAGCACCTTCAACTGTTTCAAATTCGATTGTTTCCGTATTACACAATCCGTTTTTAAATTTGTGTTCAGGATCATAGACATAAGCGATACCACCGCTCATACCTGCCGCAAAGTTACGTCCTGTGTTACCAAGTACCACAACTTTACCTCCCGTCATATACTCACAACCATGATCTCCAACACCTTCCACTACAGCAATCGCTCCAGAATTACGTACTGCAAATCGCTCTCCGGCTATACCGTTGATATAAGCCTCTCCTTCGATTGCACCAAATAAACAAACGTTTCCAACAATGATATTATTTTCAGCTACAAATGTTGCATTTGCAGGCTTTTTAATGATTAATTTAGCTCCGGACAAACCTTTACCTAAATAATCGTTCGTATTTCCTTCTACAGTAAATGTTAGTCCATGAGCACTGAAAGCTCCTAAACTCTGACCTGCAGAACCGGTGAAATTAACATTTAAGGTATCCTCAGGTAATCCAAGGTGACCGTATATTTTAGAAATCTCATTACTCACAATAGCACCAACAGAACGGTTTATATTGTTAATTGGATAAGCTAAAGTCATTTTTTCTTTTCTGTACAAAGCACGGTGAGAATCTCTAAGGATTTGGAAATCCAGTACATTTTCTAAACCATGATCCTGCTTTTCCGTATTACGGATCGGCATTTTTTTGTAAGCATCTGGTCTGTGCAGGATTGAAGACAAATCTAATCCTTTAGCTTTATAATGCTCAATTGCTTTGTTTGAATTGATTTTATCAGTCTGACCTACCATTTCAGCTAACGTTCTGAAACCTAGCTGAGCCATAATACCTCTTAATTCTTCTGCAACATAGTAGAAGAAATTAATAACGTGCTCCGGAGTTCCTTTGAAGTTTTTACGTAAATCTTTATCCTGAGTAGCAATTCCGACAGGACAAGTATTTAAGTGGCATTTACGCATCATGATACAACCTGAAGCTACAAGAGGTGCAGTTGCAAAACCAAATTCCTCAGCTCCTAATAAAGCAGCTATAGCTACGTCACGACCAGTTTTTAACTGACCATCACACTCTACAACAATTCTGCTTCTTAAGTTATTTAACACTAATGTCTGTTGTGCTTCTGCTAATCCAAGTTCCCAAGGAAGACCAGCATGTTTTAATGATGTCAATGGAGAAGCTCCAGTTCCTCCGTCATAACCAGCAATTAAAACAACGTCTGCTTTTGCTTTAGCAACACCGGCAGCAATTGTACCAACACCTACTTCAGAAACCAGTTTCACATTGATACGGGCTTCTCTGTTCGCGTTCTTCAGGTCGAAGATTAATTGTGCCAAATCTTCAATAGAGTAAATATCATGGTGTGGCGGAGGCGAAATCAATCCTACGAAAGGAGTTGAGTTACGTGCTTCTGCAATCCATGGCAATACTTTTTCTCCAGGCAACTGACCACCTTCTCCAGGTTTAGCACCCTGAGCCATTTTTATCTGAATTTCTTTTGCATTTGTCAGATAGTGAGAAGTAACCCCAAAACGTCCCGAAGCAACCTGTTTGATAGCCGAGTTACGACTGTCACCATTGATGTCCGGCTGGAAACGTTTTCTGTCTTCTCCACCTTCTCCTGAATTGGATTTTCCACCAATACGGTTCATTGCAATTGCTAAATTTTCGTGTGCTTCTCTTGAAATAGATCCGTAAGACATTGCACCCGTTTTAAAGCGTTTCACAATTTCAGTCCAAGGCTCTACTTCTTCTAATGGAATCGGGTTTAAATTATCAAATTCAAACAATCCACGAATGGTCATTAAACTCTTAGCCTGATCGTTGATTGTATTTGAATACACATCATAACTGTCCTGATCACTTAATCGAACAGCCTGTTGTAGTTTTGCAATCGTAGTCGGATTAAACAAGTGTCTTTCTCCGTTACGTCTCCATCTGTATTCTCCTCCAATATTTAAACCTAATCTGCTTGAAATTAGTTTATCAGGATAAGCATATTTGTATCTTTCCGTAATCTCTTTTTCAATTTCGTATAACCCGATACCCTCAATTCTTGAAGTTGTATATGGGAAATATTTCTCAACAAATTTAGAATTGAATCCAACAATTTCAAAAATCTGAGAACCTCTGTACGAATGTAAAGTTGAGATTCCGATTTTATTCATAATCTTCAAAATTCCTGAACCAATTGCTTTATTGAAATTATCAACCGCTTTTTGTTCTGAAATTCCGGTAATAAATCCTTCCTGAACCTGAACACGAATGATTTCATTTACCATGTAAGGATTGATTGCACTTGCACCGTATCCGAATAATGTAGCAAAATGATGTGGTTCACGAGGCTCTGCAGATTCCATGATAATATCAAAATAAGAACGCTTACGCAAACGGTTCATCTGATGATTTACATATGAACAAGCTAATAAAGCCGGGATTGGTGCAAATTCCTTATTTACTCCTCTGTCAGAAAGAATAATAATATTGGTTCCTCTTTCTACAGCCTTTGTAATTTGTACAATAATAGCATCCAAAGCATTTTCCAAACCGTTCATACCCTCTGCTTTAGGATATAAAATTTTAAAGGTTTCTGCTTTGAAGTTATCTATAGAAATAGTTCTGATTTTTTCTAAGTCACCGTTAGAAATAACCGGATTCTGAATTCTTAATTTACGGCATTGCTTACTTGTAATATCAAAAATATTACGGTCCTGGCCTAAGTTCAAAGCAATATCAGTCACAATTTCTTCACGAATACCATCCAATGGAGGATTCGTTACCTGAGCAAATAATTGTTTGAAATAATTAGGAATTAACTGTGGCCTGTCTGATAATACAGCAAGAGGTGTATCAATTCCCATTGATCCCAAAGCTTCTTTACCCGACTGGGCCATTGGTGTAATTACATCCTGAATATCTTCTAATGTATAATTAAAAAGACGCTCTCTTGTAGGCAAATCACTAGTTTCAACCGGACAAACATCTGATGTTTCAGGAACATCTCTTAAGTGTAATCTGTATTGGTTTAACCATTCCTGATAAGGTCTTTCAGAAACAATTTTACTTTTGATTTCTTCGTCATTGATGATACGACCTTCATTCATATCCACAAGGAACATTTTACCAGGCTCTAATCTACCATGACTTTCAACATCTTCAGCAGGCACTTCAACAACCCCAATTTCAGAAGCCATAATTAGTTTACCGCTTTTAGTAACGGTATATCTTGAAGGTCTTAATCCGTTACGGTCTAATAATGCCCCAACATAATCCCCATCTGAGAAAGGCACAGAAGCAGGACCGTCCCATGGTTCCATAATACAAGCATTGTATTCATAGAATGCTTTTCTTTCAGGAGACATTGTTTTGTGTTTTTCCCATGCCTCAGGAATCATCATCATCATTACTTCAGGTAATGATCTTCCCGTATGTGTTAACAATTCCACAACCATATCCATAGAAGCAGAATCTGATTTTCCTGGTAAAATGATTGGGAATAATTTATCGATTTGTGGTCCGAAAACCTCACTTTTCATAATTTCTTCACGAACACGCATTCTGCTCACGTTACCACGTAAAGTATTAATCTCCCCATTTTGACACATGTACCTGAATGGCTGAGCCAACTCCCACGTAGGCATTGTATTAGTAGAAAAACGCTGGTGTACTAATGCTAAACGCGTCACCAAATCCGTTTGCTGTAAATCAGTATAATACGGACCAATATCTTCAGGCATGATAATACCTTTATATATTATAGTAGTAGTAGATAAACTTGGAAGATAAAAATAAGAGCTTTGCGATATCTTTGAATGTCTGATGCTATGCTCCGTAATTTTACGCGCTGCATATAATTTTGCTTTAAAAACAGCATCTTCTATAGCTTCATTTTTTCCAATAAAAATTTGTTCGATAGTTGGTTCTGATGCTAAAGCAATTTCGCCCAGTTGAGAAGAGTCAACCGGTACTTCTCTCCATCCTAAAACAGAAAGTCCCTGCGCTTTAATTTCTTTTTCAAAAACCTCTTTACAAAAATCGTATTGATTCTTAATTTTTGGTAAAAATACCATTCCAACAGCATACTCACGTGCAGCAGGCAATTCAAAATCACATATCCTCTTGAAATAATCATGAGGAATATCAATTAAAAGTCCAGCTCCATCTCCTGTTTTTCCATCAGCACTCACTCCACCTCTGTGTTCCAGCTTGACTAGAATCTCAAGAGCATCATGAATAATTTGGTTTGTCTTTTCTCCTTTAAGATTGCAGATAAAACCAGCTCCGCAATTTTCATGCTCGAATTCTGGCAAATAAAGGCCTTGTTCTTTTAGTTTCATTCTTGATATTTTTTTTTTACAAAAATAAAGATTTCATTAAATATAATGTACTCAAATCATACTTTACACTACACTTTTATAGGAATATTAGAAAAAGAGCCCTTAAATGATAATTATATTATAGAACCCATTTGGAATTGCCAAAATGACAATTGCATTTAAATTATATTAAGAAAAATCAACATTATATAACAAAAACATATTGCTTTTACGTTAAATCTAAAACGATGTAGCGCCTGAAATTAACCATTCCATAATATTCAATTAACCATTTGATGAATTTAAAATGAATTTATTTAACAAACTGAGTTCGGTTTATTATTAATTAAAAAAGATTTTACTTTTCAGTTCAATTTTGCTACTTTTGTCGCACTTTTATTCTGAAATAAATTCAGAACCAGACAAATTCTATATTATGAACATACACGAATATCAAGGGAAAGAAATTTTAGCAAGTTACGGAGTACGTGTGCAACGCGGAATCGTGGCTAATAATGCAGTTGAAGCTGTGGCTGCTGCAAAACAATTAACTGCCGAAACCGGAACAGGATGGCATGTGATTAAAGCACAAATTCACGCAGGTGGTCGTGGAAAAGGCGGTGGAGTTAAATTGGCTAAAAATTTACAGCAAGTTGAAGAAATTGCAGGACAAATTATCGGAATGCAATTAATAACACCTCAAACTTCTGCTGAAGGTAAAAAAGTAAACAAAGTTTTAGTAGCTGAAGATGTTTACTATCCTGGTGAAAGCGAAACTTCTGAATTTTATGTTTCTGTTTTATTAAATAGAGCTACAGGACGCAACATGATTATGTATTCTACTGAAGGCGGAATGGATATCGAAGAAGTTGCGGAGCACACTCCACACTTAATCTTTACTGAAGAGGTTGATCCTTCTGTTGGATTACAAGGTTTCCAGGCAAGAAGAATTGCTTTTAACTTAGGTGTTTCCGGAAATGCTTTTAAAGAAATGGTAAAATTCATCGATGCTTTATACAATGCTTACATTGGTTCTGATGCTTCTATGTTTGAAATCAACCCGGTTTTAAAAACATCTGACAACAAAATATTAGCCGTTGATGCTAAAGTAAATATCGACGATAACGCATTATACAGACAACCTAAATATGCTGAAATGAGAGATATCCGCGAGGAGAATCCAATCGAAGTTGAAGCTAAAGAAGTTGGTCTTAACTATGTTGATCTTGACGGTACTGTTGGATGCATGGTAAACGGAGCTGGTCTTGCAATGGCAACTATGGACCTAATTAAATACGCTGGTTTTGAGCCTGCTAACTTCCTTGACGTTGGCGGAACTGCTGATGCTAAACGTGTTGAAACTGCTTTCAGAATCATCTTAAAAGATCCAAACGTAAAAGCTATCTTAATTAACATCTTCGGAGGTATCGTTCGTTGTGACCGTGTTGCTCAGGGTGTTGTTGATGCTTACAAAAACATGGGTGACGCTATCAATGTGCCAATCATTGTTCGTTTGCAAGGAACTAACGCTGAAATTGCAAAAGAATTAATCGATAATTCTGGTATGCCAATCTTATCTGCTGTTCAATTCCAGGAAGCTGCTGACCAAGTTAAAGCTGCTCTTTCTTAATTAAATAAGAAATTCAATTTATATAGAAAATCCTAAGTGAAAGCTTAGGATTTTTTTCGTTTTAGATTTTTACTAACACCAGATTTAATCCTGATTCATCAAGGCTAAAAAAGGCTTTATTATTTTCGATTTTTGGAGTTATTCCCATTATTGTGTAACGATCTTTAGCTGTCCCAATTTTAATTATATTTCTCTTTTTGTCAAAAAGCCATTTTTGATTCTGTAGCATTTGGGTAAGCATAGAGGTAAATTGACTTTTTTGACTTGCTGTGAAATTGAAATCTTGATTTTGTTTGAATAAAAATATTGAATTTTTAAAAGCTTGGGAAAGTTCAGCCATTTCTTTGTTGTTGGATTTTGTAAGTACATTTTCTACTTTCCAACTTCCTATAATTTGATTTTTTATATCGGTTTGACTTATAGCATTTATTGATAAAAGAAAAATAGTAACACAAAGTAATTGTCTCATATAAAAAAATTTGTTTTTTAATTATGGCTAAAAATATAAAAAAAATCCATTCGTTTTGCGAATGGATTTTACTGTTATTATACAACAAATCTTAAGATTTTTTATTCTTTCCGTTTTTGTAAACTACTTTTTCTACAACAGATGGTTTTCCATTTCCTTTTGGAAATGATTTCTTTTTAGGTTTTCCTGCTGCTGTACCTGACTTTGATGGACTTTTATCTCCTCTGTATTTTTCAGAATCTTTAGGACTAGCTTTAAACTCAGGTCTGTCTTTTGAATTTTCTTTCTTCGGAATTTCAGCTTTATGTTTAGCCAAAACATCATTTGGATTTTTAGGATTTTCTTTTGTTCCTCTTAAATGAATAACCAATCCGTTTAGAAAGTTGCGCAAAACCTGGTCACCACATTCCATATAGTTAGGATGATCTTCTGCCCTAAAAAAAGCGCCTAATTCTGATTTTGAAATTCTAAAATCTACCAATTCTAAAATCTCAACTATTTGATCGTCACGGAGCATTAAAGCCACGCGAAGTTTTTTTAAAATATCGTTGTTTGTCATTTTTTGTTTTGTTTCAAATTTAAAGTTTCAGGTTTCACGTTTTTACAATCTTTGTCATTCCTGAAAGTTATTTTGTTTTTATTGTACAAAGGTACATTATTTTAAGAGGAATGTCAGAACAAAATTACTCCCGCTCCTGTCCTGTCAGGATAATATGTTTTACCATTTTTTATTGTCACCCCACTCGCAATATCTTGTGCTAATAATAACGCACCATCCATATCTACAAAATCCAATTCGGGTAATAAATGGGCAATTGCAGAAATTCCAACTGTAGATTCTGTCATACAGCCTACCATCGTTTTTAAACCTAGTTTTTTAGCTTCGGTAATCATCCTTTTTCCCGGAGTTATTCCCCCACATTTCATTAATTTTATATTGACCCCATGAAAGTGATTATGACATTTAGCAATATCACCTTCAGCTATGCAACTTTCATCAGCCATAATAGGCAAAACAGAATTTTCAAACACTTCCCTCTGCCCTTCCCAATTATCCGCTTTAAGAGGCTGTTCTATAAACTCAACACCCAAATCTTTTAAAATAGCAGCATTTGATAAGGCTTCTTCGACGGTCCAGGCGCAATTAGCATCTACCCTGAAAACAGCATCACTATGTTTTCGTAATTCAGTAACAATAGCAATATCCTCAGGAGTTCCTAACTTTATTTTGTAAATTGGCCATGGAAATCCTTTCATCTTCAGCACCATGTTTTCAATGCTGTCAATCCCAATGGTATAATTCGTCAATGGATTATGGTTAATATCATAATTCCACAATTCATACATTTTTTTACCTTTTTTTCGCGCATACAAATCATTATATGCATTATCCAGGGCACATAAAGCAAAAGGATTGTCTTTTAAAAACGGATTTATTTTTAGCCAAAATTCTTCCGGAGTTTCATATAAAGCTGCTTCAACAACATGACGAACTTTTTTAATATCATCCTGCAGAATTTCCAAAGTAATATTATAATAGGGATTTGAAGTTGCCTCACCATATCCGTAAAATCCATCATCCTGCAATTCTACTATGAGCGAAGGCTGAAAATCAATAGATTTCCTCGATATTCTAAAAGTATGTTTTAGCTTTAGATTATAGGTTCTTAAAATTAATTTCATATGTAAACACTTTTAAAATCTCTTTTTTGAATAGCCTAAAAAGACTGCAAAACCTCAGACATAGCTTTCGCCTTTAACAAACATTCTTCATATTCTTTTTCAGGAACAGACTGAGCCGTAATAGCACTCCCAACAGAAAACGAAACGTATCTATTTTCCTGATTATATAAAATACTTCTGATGACTACATTTAAATCAAAATCGCCTTCAGGAGTAAAATATCCCACTGCGCCACTATATAAACCACGCTTCGTTTCTTCCAGATTTTCAATAATTTTCATTACCGAAATTTTCGGAGCGCCAGTCATACTTCCCATTGGAAAAGTTGTTTTTAAAACATCCACAGGAGAATATTGAGGATCTAATTTTGAAGTAACCGTAGAAATCATTTGATGCACCTGCAAAAAGGAATAAATCTTACAGAGTTCCGTAACTTCAACCGAACCTTTTTGCGCCGTATGTGATAAGTCATTTCGAACCAAATCAGTAATCATGATATTCTCAGCACGTTCTTTTGCATCTTTTTCAAGACTTTGTTTCGACTCTTCATCCTGGTTCACATCTGAAAATCGTTTTGAAGTTCCTTTTATCGGCTGGGAAATAATGGTATCTCTAACTTTTTTCAGGTAGCGCTCAGGAGAAGCGGAGAGCAAAAATTGTTTATCATTTTTAAAGAAAACTGAAAAAGGCGCTTTTGAAATCCCATTTAGTTTTTGAAATTTTTCCAGTGGATTTATAATTGCATTTTCTGCAAAAAATTCCATACAAAAATTAGCTTCATACATATCACCTACGTGAATGTGTTCCAGCATTTTTGCTACTTTTTGAAGATATAATTCTTTTGAAATTCGCTGCTGCACTTTGACTTTATCTAATGTTTCAAAAAAATCATTTTTACTTTGAATAATTTCTTTCAAATCTTCTTCAGCTTCATCGTCACACATCAGCAAATATTTGATTTCAAGCTGATTTCCTTTCAATAAAAAAATTTTTTTTGGCTGAAAGAAAAATAAATCCGGAAAATCCAGTCCGTCAAAATTGGATGAATTTAAAGATTCCGTATCGTTTTTAAGATCATAAGACAAATACCCAAAAAGCCAGTCTTTTGTAGTTTGCTGATATTGTTTCAAATCCTCAAATGCATTATAAAAATCGGTTTTTAAAGACGTAAAAGCATCAACTGCCATCATACAATCGAAACTTGAATATTCTTGCGGATAGGCATTACTATCCAAAAAAATAACCTCTCGAAATTGTTGTGACCAACTTAAAAGCTGCTGCTTAAAGTGTTGCGGATCCGGAATATGTTTGTGTATGGAAACTCTCAAAAATGAATCAATTTTAGATTTCAAAATTACGACAAAAAAATTCCTTCAATAAGTAATTTCAAAAAATATTGGCACACTTTTTAGTATATCGAATTGATATTCATTATTAAAAATTTTCCTGCTATTTGATTAAACCATTACATATCCTTTATTCAAAATTTATTTATTAATCAACTTTTAAAAACTTTATGAAAACAATTGTAAAATTAGGTCTGACCTCCTTAGTAGTTACCGCGGTATTATTTTCCTGCAAAAAAGCAGATGCTACAGCTGAAGAAGCATCAGATTACGCAACAACCGACAGCACATCTGTTTTATCAGGCACCGCTATTTCATCATCTGCAGCAGTCGAGAAAAAAGACAGCAAGCAGAAATTCATTCGAACTGCAGATATCAAATTTAAGGTTAAAAATGTCGTCAGGTCAACTTATGCAATTGAAAATGCTACCCAAAAATTTGGCGGATTTGTTACCTATACTAATTTACAAAGTACTATCCAGAATCAGATCAAAACTAAAATCAGCCAGGACAGCACACTTGAAACCACTAAATACACAGTAGAAAACAACATTACCATCCGCGTTCCTAATACACAGTTGGATACGGTGATAAAAACGATCGCTAAACAAATTGATTTTCTGGATTTCAGGGTAATTAAAGCTGATGATGTTTCTCTAAAATTATTATCAAATCAACTATCTCAAAAAAGAAGTGCTAATACCGAAAAAAGAGTCGAAAAAGCAATTGACGAAGAGGCCGAGAATACTTTGGCAAACCAAAAAGAGGCAAACGATAATCGTACCATTGATAATTTATCGCTACAGGATCAGATTAATTTCAGCACTATCACTTTAAAGCTTTATCAGAATGAAACCATCAGACAGGAGACTATAGCAAGCGAAAAAGACAGTGCCGCCTACAAACCCAGTTTAGGAATCCAGATTATTGATGCATTAAAAAGCGGCTGGTATATCTTACAGGCCATCTTAATTTTCCTTATTAATCTTTGGCCATTTATTGTAATAAGCATTGGCGGATTTTTTCTTTATAAGAACTACATTAAGAAGCAATAATCAACAATAAATTAGCATTTTCATAAGAAAAAATTCGTTATATTTGATACAGAATTAAACCAATCCTAAAATTAGATTCGTTTAATTATAAAATTCTTAAAAAAAAGACCGCAAAAAATAATTTGTGATTTTAATTTGAGACTTTCGGTTTGCATCTTTTCCAATAGCTTATTTATATTTTTTAACCTTAAAAAATCCTAAGTATTATGAAAATTGCCACGATTATTGTCCGCGTTTTAATTGGTCTTTTACTTCTATTTGCTTCAATAAGCTTTTTCTTTAAGCTGGCACCTGAACCAGAAGTAACCGGAAATTTTAAAGCTTTTAATGTAGGCCTTGTCGCCTCAACTTATCTACTACCTTTGGCAAAATCTATTGAATTACTTTGCGGAATCGCTTTCGTCACGGGACGTTTTGTAACATTGGCCAATATTTTGATTTTACCTATAACGGTAAATATTTTGTTTATCAATTATTTTCTTGCGCCTGAGGGTCTTCCAATAGCCGGATTATTATTCTTAGGCAATTTATTTTTGATTTACAGATATTGGGATAATTATAAAAGCGTATTTACTCCGTGATACTGATTTTATTCAAAATACAAAACCCGACAGACTTTTAAATCTGTCGGGTTTATTTTTAATTTGTTTTATCGTGTTTTACCCAAACCAATTCTGAAGTATTATATCCAATCTCCCGGGCTTTCATTAGAAAATCAGTTTTAACACTTTCCGGAATTGTTTTTTCTCTTGAAAGTATCCACATATATTCTAAACTTTCTCCGGCAACAAGAGCATACTTATAATCCGGATCAATCAAAACTACATTATAACCGGAATAAAAAGGGCCAAAAAATGACACTTTCAACATACCAATATTTTCTTTTCCGACAAATTTAGCTTTTCCGACGCTCTGCTCCCATTTGCTTTTTTTGAAATTATAGCCTTTGTTATCGACCTTAATCGTTTTATCTTCATTTAAAGAATACTCCGCAGTCACGTTATCCAAGTCTCTTTCCCATTTATAATCCAGTCTGGCAATTTCATACCATTTTCCAAGGTATTTTGTACTGTCAAAATTGGTTACGGCAGTTGCTTTCTTCGGAATTCCTCCTCCGCATGAATATAATGCGAGCCCGATTCCTGCCCCGATCAAGATCGGAACTATATATCTATTTTTCATACTATTATCTTTTTATTTTCTAAAGGTAATATGATAGAAATACATTTCATTTACAAAATTGTTTCTGATTATTATATTATACAGAGCTTAAAATCAAGACATAAAAAAAACCGTCAGACGAATTCTGACGGTTTCTGAAATATAATTTACGTAAATATTATACGTGTATAGCTCTGTTTTCTGTAGCTGCCAATGCTGCTTCTTTCACCGCTTCGGCGAAAGTTGGGTGTGCGTGGCTCATTCTTGAAATATCTTCAGCAGAAGCTTTGAATTCCATTGCAGTAACCGCTTCAGCAATTAAATCTGCTGTACGTGCTCCGATCATGTGAACTCCTAAAACTTCGTCTGTTTTTTCGTCAGCCAGGATTTTTACAAATCCGTCTAAATCAGCACTTGCTCTTGCACGTCCTAAAGCTTTGAATGGGAAACTTCCGGATTTGTATTTCACTCCGGCAGCTTTTAATTGCTCTTCCGTTTGTCCAACCGCAGCAACTTCCGGCCAGGTGTACACAACGCCAGGAATTAAGTTGTAATCGATATGTGGCTTTTGACCTGCTAAAATTTCAGCAACCATTACTCCTTCTTCTTCCGCTTTGTGCGCTAACATCGCTCCACGAACAACGTCACCAATAGCGTAGATATTTGGAACACTGGTTTGCAAATGATCGTTTACCTCAACTTGTCCTCTGTCTGAAATTTTAACTCCGGCTTTGTCTGCGTTTAATCCATCTGTGTAAGGACGACGCCCCACAGAAACTAATGAATAATCTCCTTCCAAAGTAATTGTTTCTCCTTTTGCATTTTCAGCCTGAACAGTAACAGCATCACCGTTTCTTTCAACCGACTGTACTTTGTGAGAAGTGTAGAATTTCATTCCTTGTTTTTTCAAGACTTTAGTTAATTCTTTAGAAAGCGATCCGTCCATTCCCGGAATGATTCTGTCCATAAATTCAACTACAGAAACCTGAGCTCCTAAACGAAGATATACTTGTCCAAGCTCGATTCCGATAACTCCTCCACCAATGATTACTAAGTGTTTTGGAACTTCTTTTAAAGCTAAAGCTTCAGTAGAAGTAATAATTCTTTCTTTATCAATTTTGATGAATGGCAAAGAAGATGGTTTTGATCCTGTAGCAATTACAGTATATTTTGCTTCAATAGTTTCAGATGTTCCGTCAGCTTTTGCAACAGCAATATGAGTTGCATCTACAAAAGAACCTAAACCATTGAAAACAGTAATTTTATTTTTATCCATCAGGTAGTTGATTCCGCCTACGGTCTGATCTACAACGGCTTGCTTACGCGCGATCATTTTCTCTAAATTGATTTTTACATCACCGGAAACTTCGATTCCGTGATCAGCAAAATGAGCAATTTCTGCATAATGGTGAGAAGATGATAATAATGCTTTTGAAGGAATACAACCTACGTTAAGGCAAGTTCCGCCTAATGAATTATATTTTTCTACAATAGCAGTTTTGAAACCTAATTGTGCGCAACGAATTGCTGATACATATCCGCCAGGACCTGAACCTATAATGACTACGTCAAATGAACTCATAGTTTTTCTATTTTTATTTTTAGTGTTACAAAATTAAGGAATAAAGTTTTGTTTAAAGTTTAAAGCTTAAGGTTTTTTGTTATGATTTCTTTAATTTTCGAAAAGAAAGTGATTCTTTTTTGATTTTTTGATTAATGAATTTGGATTTTATAAAATCGGAGTATTTGAAACTAAAAACAATCGTAAAATTCTTTCCTTAATCTAATCAATAAGAAGTATGCCTACTCCCAGATGTAATGTCTGGAGTTTTACAAAACTATTTCACAGAGATTCTTAAAGTTTATTTGCTACAAAATTATTTAGGCTCATAGTGTTTAAATGTTTGCCAATATTTGTCTTTGTAGATTTCGTAGCTTATTTCAAAAACGCTGTTATATCTTTTAATTAATTCATCTGCTGCTTTTGAAGGTTTTCTGAAATCTTTACAGGCAAAAAAGACTTCTCTTTTGTTTGCCAATGTTTCTCTGCCTACATTTAAATAACCTTCCACATCCTTAAGCTCCAGCATCATCTGGTCTTCAATTTCATTTAACAACTGATAAGTTTCATTATCAGGCATTCCGTTGTTATTACTTCCATCAAAAGGAATAGTAATAATGAACATCCATGGATGAGATGCTTTCTGATCCCAATTTAAAAGGTCCGTATTCATCAAAGCTATAACAACTCCTCCATCTTTTGTATTTGACTCAAAACCTGAATAATTATCATTTTCAGTATTGTGTCTTGTTCCTTCATATTTCTCAACAAATTCTTTTTCTCTCCAAATTAAATAATCTTTTAATTTTTCAATCGGAATTAATTCTTCTGAAATATTGTCTGGCCCGACAACTTTCATATTGTCAATTAAAGTAACCGAATGCAATTCTCCTAAATAGTTATCAAGGAAAATGTATACTCCATTTGTTAACTCTCCTTTTTTTTCTTCAATAAAGCCATTATAAACAATCGTCAAATCGATTTCATCAGGGTAATCTTCGTGAATATTAGGATAAAATTTCAAATTTTCAGTATTAAATTTAATACCATCATATTCTATACTAAAATCTTTAATATTTGTTGCCGGTTTAAGAGCTGTGAATTTCCAGCCTTCAATTTGAGGTGCTTCGTTAACCAGTTCCTCGATTGCATAAATATTTTTAATTACGCCGTCAGGTGTTAGAACCAATTCGGCAGTATGATCATCAAACATTCCGGTAAGAAAATAAATCCCTCCATGAATTTCATCCAGCCTTGGAGCCAGTTTATCGAAAAAATCTTTGTGTATATTATCTCCATTTTTCACAGCTTTAAAAAACTGTTTTTCATTTTTTAGAAACCAGTTCCAAAAGTCATTATTAAATTGCATTGGAGCTTCTTTTTTGCCCAATAGTTTATCAAGAAAACCCATTTATTATAAATTAAATTACAAACAAACTTAAGAAAAAGCATGTTTAAAACATAAGAATATTTCTATAAAACAAAAGCAATTTAAAAGATTCTGATTGTAAATTAGTTAAGTGAAAGAATTTTATTTCGCGCAGATTTAAAAATGATTTGAGCAGATTCACACAGATAAAAATCAATTAAAATCTGCTTTCATCTTTTAGAATCTGCGTGAAAATTTAGCTTATAAAAAATCCACTATAAGAATTCTCATAGCGGATTTATTTAACTTATAACTCTTAACTTATAATTTTAAACTTAAATCTTCTGCACAAAGTTCAGCTTACTGTTTTTTCGGCTGTAGCCAAAGTAAATCAAAAGTCCGATTAATAGCCAGATTGTGAAATAAATCCAGTTCCACACACTCAGCTCCGCCATCATATACAAACAGCAGATTAAACCTAAAAGCGGAATTAAAGACAAGTTTTTCCTAAATGCCCAAACGGCTAATCCAACTAATACGATAAGGAAAATCCACATTGGAATCTTATGTTTGAATAAGCTAAAACCTGATTCATATTTAAGAGAATCATTGATTGGCAATCCTTTTACAATCTCAGCATATTTTGCATCATCATCCTGGTATTGTCCTAATAAATGCTCTAAATCTGAAGTCGCTGCGGTCTTATTATTGACATCTATCCCTTTTAAATAATCGAAAACTTTAACCGTTTCTTCTTTATCTAAAGAAGTTACTATAGAAGTAGCATCGTATATCTGTGCATCATTATTAATAAAAGACATTGTAGCCTTATTGTTGTAAGCAAAAGCATAATACAATCCGGCGATCATTAAAGCCGGTAAAATATATTTTGAATTTACATATGGTGTTTTGAATTTTCCTCTCGGAATTTCAGGTTTATTCTGCAGCACTAAAACTCCCGCACAAACCAATACAAAGGCAAACAAAGTTCCGATACTGCATAAATCGGTTACCATTGTAAGATTTAGAAATAAAGCAGGAACCGCTACTACAAAACCTGTTACAATAGTTGCAAATGATGGTGTTTTGAATTTTGGATGCACTTTAGAAAATTTCTTTGGCAGTAAACCATCACGGCTCATACTCATCCAGATGCGTGGCTGCCCCATCTGAAAAACCAATAAAACACTTGCCATTGCTACAACAGCACTCACGGCAATAATTCCGGACATCCATTTTAGGTCTAATTTTTCAAAAACAAATGCTAAAGGATCGCCAACATTTAGTTCATTATATCTGACCATTCCGGTTAGAATCAATGCAATGGCAATGTATAAAATAGTGCAGATAATAATTGCCCACATCATTCCGCGTGGTAAATCTCTTTGTGGATTTTTACATTCCTCTGCGGTTGTGGAGATCGCATCAAAACCAATATAAGCAAAGAAAACAGCTGAAACTCCTTTTAAAACTCCGCTTGCTCCGTTAGGTGCAAAAGGGACCCAATTTGTTGTATCTACGTAAAACGCTCCAACTGCAATTACTAAAAGTACAATACATAGCTTCACCACTACCATTAAGTTACTGGCGTTACGAGATTCCTTCATTCCGCGGTAAACTAAAGCAGTAATTAGTACGATAATAAACAAAGCCGGCAAATCAGCTACAAAATGAAAAGAACCAATTGTTGGTGCGGTAGTCCAGGCCATATAAGCTGCCTGCAATCCTGCATCTAAATTTTCAAATGTCTTTCCTCCCTGCATTAAAGCCATTGCATCTTTAAAACCGTTTGAAGCGGTTAAATAATCCATCTGAATCCACTGGGGCAAATGAAGTCCCCTACTTTGGAGCAATCCTGTAAAATAGTCGCTCCACGATATGGCTACCGTTATGTTTCCTACGGCATATTCCATAATTAAAGCCCAGCCTATAATCCATGCAATTAGTTCACCGAAAGCAACATATGAATACGTATAAGCACTTCCGGAAACGGGAACCATAGAAGCAAATTCAGCATAAGCAAAAGCTGCAAAACTACAGGCCAATGCTGTAAATAAAAACAGAAAAATAACAGCTGGTCCGCCATCAGCACTTGCTTTTCCGATGGTGCTAAAAATTCCTGCCCCAATAATAGCTGCGATCCCAAATGCGGTTAAATCCCTGGCGGTTAAATGCTTTCCTAATGCATTGTGACCATCCGCCTCATTCTTTGCAACCTGGGTTAAAATATCCTGCACTGTTTTTTTACGGAATAAACCTGATAACGCCATGTGTGATTATGGTTTTTAGATTAATATATTTCAGACTTTACGCTTTTATTTTGCAAATAATGCAAAAATTATCCTGAAATCAAATTTATAAAATGATTTTGTTTAAGCAGTTTACTTTTCATCGAAAATTGCGCAATTTTTCTTAATTATTTTCACCAACAAATATGTCGCTTTTTTAGGACAATAAAATTATAATCGTTTAATTTGAAGATAATTATATTCCAAAAGTTCTTCCCATGAAATGTAAACATTCATTTTTTGAAACTGCTAAAATCATAATTTAATATCGTATAAAGACAAAATTTATGGAAAAAATATCCAGACGTTCATTTGTAAACAAATTCGGAATTGGTGTTAGTGCTTCAGTTATTGCGACAAGTATTCCTTCTTTTTTATCTGCAGCCGAACCAGAACATATTCCTTATAATGGAAAAAAAATAAATCTTGCCCTTTGTGGCTTGGGCATTTATGCCAATATTGTAGCCGAATCCATGCAGGGTTCTGAATATTGCAATCTTGCTGGAATCGTGACGGGAACTCCTTCAAAAGCCATTAAATGGAAAGAGAAATACAATATTCCCGACAAGAATATCTATAATTATGAAAATTTTGACGAGATCATAAAAAACAAAGATATTGACATGGTTTACGTTATCCTGCCAAACAGCATGCATAAAGATTTCGTGATTCGTTCTGCAAAAGCCGGAAAACATGTTATCACTGAAAAGCCAATGGCAATTGACGTCAAAGAATGCGAAGAAATGATCAAAGCCTGTAATGATAATAAGGTGCAGTTAGCACTTGGTTATCGCCTGCATTATGAACCAACCCATTTAGAAATTAAGCGGTTAGGACAAGAAAAAGTTTTTGGACAGGTACGGTATATCGAATCCCTGGGATATAAAACGTATGACACCATTGCCAAAAAACCGGTAGATATAAATAGTCCGGCCAACTGGAGACTAAATAAAAAATTATCCGGTGGCGGTCCCTTAATGGATCTCGGAATTTACTGCATACAGGTCAGCCGTTATATTTTAGGAGAAGAACCTATTTCGGTTACAGCTCAGTTTGGAACAATAAACGATAAAAACAGATTTTCAGAAACGGAAGAAAGCATTTCATGGCAAATGGTATTCCCGAGCGGTGCAATGGCTAATGGAAATACATCCTGTGGGTACAATATCGACAGAACGTATGCGTCTGCAGATTATGGTTCATTTGAATTAAGCCCGGGATTGAGTTATGGACCGTATGAAGGAAAGACCTCAAAAGGACCTTTGAAATTCCCTCCAATCAAACAACAGCAAAAGCAATTGGATGAAATTTCTAAAGTATTGCTCGCAAACAAAAAGCTTCCTGACCACATTACAGGTGAGGAAGGACTAAAAGACATTAAAATTATCAATGCAATTTACAAAGCTGCTGAAACCGGGAAGAAAATAATTTTATAGTTTTTTGCCACAGCTTAAATAGATTTTTTTACAGTTTATTTTAATCTTTTTAATCTGTGGCACTATTTTTTCTCACGAAGATCGAGCAGATTTTTTATGAAATTATTCTTCAATAAAAGTCATTTTTTTTGCCATCTTTTTTTGCCATCCATACGGCAAAATAGAGTGGTTATTTTCGACCATTAACTCCATTTGCTCCACAATTTTATCCTGTATTTTCTTTGGCAGAGCATAAAAATCGGTATCTATCTTAAGATTCCTTTCGTCATCTAAAACGCCATTTTGAATTCGTACTCCAATTTTTTTACCCTTATAATACAATAGAATTTTGATTCTTCCATCACTATAACCATTATAACCGCTGGTGCCATAAATGATCATTGGCTCTATGATACCGTCATTATCAAAATCTTCCACATAGATATATCGTGTCCAAAACCATACACTTTCTTCTTCCTTATCTTTGGCATCATTGGTTTCAAAAGTTTTGATCAAACCATTGCCCTGTATTTTAAAATTTAATGCTTTGACCGAATTATTAAAAACATTTCCACCAGTTGGCTCTTTATATTTGTTTTCCGTCAAAACTAAATAATACTGTCCTGCTTTATCCTTATAATCGTAAACTTTCCAGATATTAAAATTGATCCCTAATTCTTTTCTTTTTTCTTTTGGAAAAATTTCATTTGTCTTTTCTTCTGAAATAATTTTGTATTTACTATTATTTTCAGTCGAAATAAACTGCGAAATTTCATTAATTTTTTGTGACAGGATTGTAATGTTTTTTATTTCAATATCTGAATAAACAATACTCTTATTATCATTTACAGGCTTATACCAACTATATTTTTTGAAAAAATCAGCATATTCAGGATTTGAAAACACATATCCTTTTCGGGCGTAAATCTCATTTTTTAATAATTTCAAAGCCTTCAAATCTTCATTTTCCAGTTTAGTTTTATCAATGAGTTCTAATGAACATTTTGAACAATCTACTCTATTTTGTGCTTTCGCTAAAAGTGTTGTGAATAAAATGATGCTCAAACAAAATTTCATATGCATAATTACCTAAATATAAAGCCTTCGTTATTTTAAACAATTTCTTAAAATTGAAACCGGATGCTGAGCCTCTCTCTTCGTTCCATCATAAATCTGATGACGACAGCTCGTTCCGGCAGCAGCGATTTTTACACTTTCAGCTGTATTACGCACTTTTGGGAATAATGTATCCTCGCCCATTTGCATACTGACTTTATAATGTTCCTTTTCATAACCAAAAGAACCCGCCATTCCGCAGCAGCCCGAATTGTAAATTGTCACTGTGTTATTTTTAGGCAGATTCAGCATGGTAAATGTCGCCTCAACAGAACTCAATGATTTCTGATGACAATGTCCGTGAATCTTAATTTCTTTGGTTTCTTCTGAAAAAGAATCAGGGGTGATTTTTCCGTCGATGATTTCTTTTTTAAAGAATTCTTCAATTGTAAATGTATTATGTGAAAGTTTCTCGGCAGCTTCTTTGTCATCAGCTAAACGCAAATATTCATCCCTGAAAGTCAAAATTGCCGAAGGTTCAATTCCGACCAAAGGTGCATTTCCTAAAACCAAATCTTTAAAGACGTTTACATTATGATTGGCAATTTTCTTGGCTTCTTCCAAAAATCCTTTTGAAAGATAAGTTCTTCCGCTTTCTTCGTGATCGATGACCAAAACCTGATACCCTAATTTCGTCAATAATTCGAAAGCATCAATCCCGATATTTACATCATAATAATTCGTGAATTCATCTACGAACAAATACAATCTTCCGTTCGGAAAATCCGTTGTTAAAGGTTTATAGTTTTGAAACCATTTTCTAAATGTCTTTTTCGCCAGTAACGGCACTTGCCTTTCCTGTGCAATTCCCATTGTTTTTTTAACCAGAGACTGATTCGAAATAAAATTCGTAATCGATGGGAATATGCTTCCCATTTTATTCAGTTTGGCGTTGTTGGCAAAAATCTTACTTCTGGTTGAGAATCCGTTTGCTTTTTGGTATTGGTATAAAAATTCGGCTTTTAAAGTCGCAACATCCACATTACTCGGACATTCGCTTGCACAGGCTTTACAGCTTACACACAACTCAAAAACTTCATATAATTCTTTCTGGTCAAATTTATTTTCTTTTTCAGAATACGTTAAATATTCTCTCAGTGCATTGGCTCTTGCCCGCGTTGTTTCCTTTTCATTTCGCGTGGCACGATAGCTCGGACACATTGCTCCTCCTGCTGACGGCAGTTTTCTGCAATCGCCTGACCCATTACATTTTTCAGCGGCACGCAAAATTCCTAAACTGTCTGAGAAATCCTGAAACGTTTTAATATCCGGTTCAATTCTGCCCGAAACTACACGATGGTTTTCATCCATTTTTCCTGCATTGACAATCTTCCCTATATTCAAAACCGAATTCGGATCGAATGCCAGCTTGATTCTTTTCAACAGTTCGTAATTCTTGTCGCCAATCATAAACGGAATAAACTCCCCGCGCACAATTCCGTCTCCGTGTTCCCCACTTAAAGAACCTTTATATTTTTTTACCAAATGTGCTACTTCAGTCGCAATGGTTCTGAATAATTTTAAATCCTCTGTTTTCTTCAGATTCAAAACCGGACGAAGGTGTAATTCTCCCGCACCGGCATGTGCATAATAAATCGCTTCCTGACCGTGGCTTAACATCATTGCAGAAAATTCTGCGATATAGGCTGGCAAATCGCTTAATTCAACCGCTGTATCCTCAATAGAATCGGCTGCTTTATCGTCGCCTACAATACTTCCTAAAAGTCCTAGACCCGCTTTTCTCAGCTCGTTAGCTTTATCAATATCCGCCCCATAAATCTTTACGTTGGCATAACCAAAATTGTTTTTTTCTAAATCGGCTATTAAAGCATCGGCTTGTTTTTCGGCATCTTCCAAAGTATGCGCAGCAACCTCAAACAACATAATTGCTTTAGGCTCACCTTGCAAAAAGAACCTGTTTTTTACGTGTTCCCGATTCGTTTTGGTACAATCTAAAATCGTATCATCAATCATTTCGCAGGTGTACAAATGATGTTTCATTGCCACCACAACCGATTCTAAAGATTCCTGAATCGTATAATAATGTCCGACAACCATAATACTGTGTGCAGGCGGAAGATCATCCACTTTTAAAGTAACTTCGGTTGTAAAAGCCAAAGTTCCTTCGCTTCCGCAAAGCAGTTTCCCAAGGTTTATGGTTGGCTCAGTTCCTCCAAATAATTCCGATTTCAGCAGAATATCAACGGCATAACCTGTGTTTCTTCTGTGAATTTCAGGTTTTGGAAACTCTCTTACAATTTCCTCCTGCGCTTCTTTTATCGAGAGCTCGTCGTAAATCGTTTTGTATATTTTATTTTCTAAAGTATCGCCTTTGGTTTTTGCGATAAATTCAGCGGGAGTCAGATCTTGAAAAGCCACTTCAGAACCGTCGCTCAAGATTGCTTTTATTTCAGCAATTTTATCACGGGTAACACCGTATCGGATTGAAGTCGTCCCGGATGAATTATTTCCTACCATTCCGCCAATCATTGCGCGGTTTGATGTAGATGTAATTGGTGCAAAAAATACACCGTGAGGTTTTAGGAATAAATTCAGTTCATCGCGAATGACACCAGGCTGAACCGTAACCGTTTTCTTTTCGGCATCAAACGAAATAATTTTAGTAAAATGCTTCGAAACATCAATTACCAATCCCTCTCCTACCGCCTGACCTGCCAGAGAAGTTCCCGCAGTTCTCGGTGTAATGGACATGTTATGATTGGCAGCAAACTTTATTAGTTTGGCAATATCTTCGGTCGTTTTGGGGATAGCCACCGCATTCGGTTTAATCCGGTACACCGAAGCATCGGTTGAATAAAGCGTTTTATGAAGATCATCGTATAAAAGTGTTCCTTCTAATGATGCAGACAGTTGTTCTAACTCCTTAATTATTGACATTCTGATTGAATTTATAACCTAAAACTGATATGATTTTTCGGTAACAAAAATACTCTTATTTCCTTTGTTTTTATTCTAAATTAAGAAAATTAGCCTCTAATTTTTCAATGTTTACGCCATAATACTGCGAACTTGTACTGTACTTTGGTTTTAAGCCTTTTTATAAGTGTATTTTTTATCCTTATTACTAATTGTTAGCAGAAAAATGTATTTGAATCAATCTTAAAAACACTAAATTTATTTAGAATAATTAAAAATAATTTGGATAAAAGGGTATTTGACACTACTTTTACCCCATAAAAAAAATTAACCCTTACCAAAGATGAATATAAATACCATCAAAAAACTGTTATTTTCTTTACTGTTTTTAAGTTCACTAAACGTGTTAAGCCAGGAGCTTGGAAAAGTAAGCGGAAAAATATCCTTAAGCGGAAATCTTCCTGCTGAGAATATTTCAATAAAACTTAAAGGAACAAAGTACAATACTGTTACAAATGTCAATGGACAGTATGAAATCAAAAATGTTAAACCGGGAAGTTACACTATTAGCATTAATTCAGTAGGAATTAAATCGGTAGAAGAAAAAATTGAGGTCATAGCAAAACAGACTGTTACTAAAAACTTTGCACTATCTGAAAGTCAGGAAGATCTGGATGAAGTTATTATTACAAAAAACAAATACAAACAGGACAAACCGTCTTTATCGTTACGCCTTCAGACTCCGGTATTAGAAATCCCTCAGAATATCCAGATAGTGAGTTCTCAAACATTAAAAGATCAGCAAATTACCAGTATGAGTGATGGCGTTATTCGTAACGTGAGTGGTGCTGTTCGTTTAGAGCACTGGGGCGATATGTATACTAATATCACTATGCGCGGATCACAAATTCAGGCATTTAGAAATGGCTTCAACGTAGTATCTTCTTTCTGGGGACCACTTACAGAAGACATGAGTTTTGTCGATCATATTGAATTCGTTAAGGGTCCTGCAGGTTTTATGCTTTCAAGCGGCGACCCAAGTGGTCTCTACAATGTGGTAACAAAAAAACCAACCGGAATTACTAAAGGTGAGGCTAGCGTTTTAGCAGGAAGTTTCGATTTTTATCGTGCCAGTATTGACTTAGACGGAAAATTTGATAAAGCCGGAAAATTCCTTTACCGTTTTAATGGTGCTTTTCAAAAAAAGGGATCTCACAGACCTTATGAGCATAATGACCGCTACGTAATAGCTCCGGTTTTTTCTTATCAATTGAGTGATAAAACAAAAGTAACATTAGAATATAACGGACAGTTTGCTAATATGAGCGAAGTAGGTTCGTACTATGTTTTTAGTTCAGCAAATGAAGGCTATGCCACTACACCTGTTGATTTTACGATGACCCAGCCAGGCTTGCCTGATACAAAAGTTAATGACCACAGTGGTTTTTTAATGTTTGAACATAAATTTGATGATAATTGGAAATTAACAGCTCAGACTTCCTATTTTAAATATATCATGGATGGTTACAGTTCCTGGCCAGGAGCGGTTGGCCCCGTAAGCATTGATACTGACGCAAATGGTTCTTTAGATACTGAAGTTTTGTCTGAAGGAGAAATTATCAGAAGTGTGAGTATTTGGGATGCAGAAAGCGATATGTTTTTAGGCCAGATTTTCCTGAATGGAAAATTCAATACAGGTCCTGTAAGTCATAAAGTTTTGGGAGGTATTGATTTAGGAAGAAAAGATTATATGGCCGATTGGGGACAAACTCACGCATTAGATACTTTAGAAGATCCTTTTAATGTTTTAAATCCTGATTACGGAACACCGGCAAACGGGCTGCCAAATTTTGATGAAAGTACACCTTTAAGCCAGAGAGCCGCAGGGATATATGGTTCGCAATATGCAGCCGGATATGTTCAGGATGAATTAGGTTTCTTTGAAAATAAATTAAGATTGACACTTGCAGGCCGTTACACCTGGATTAAACAAACCAGCAGTTATAGTGATCCTGCCGCAGATAGCCACATTACGCCCCGTATAGGATTAAGCTGGTCAATAACACCTTCTTTGGCTGTTTACGGAGTATACGATCAGGCATTCACACCTCAGTCAGGAAGAGTGAGGCCTACAGAAACTATAAAACCACTTACCGGTACAAACCGTGAAATAGGTATCAAAAAAGACTGGTTTAACGGCACCTGGAGCACCACCCTTTCTGCATATAGCATCATTAAACAAAATGAACTTACTACAGATCCTGTTCAGCCAGGACCTGACGACGATTTTTATGTACCGGGAGTTATTTACAGCACAACATTAGGAGAAAAAACAGCTCAAGGTTTTGAAGTTGACTTAAGAGGTAAAATAGTTGATGGTTTAAACTTAATTGCTAATTATGCCTTTACGGAATCAAAAGTAACCGAAGCTAATGTCAGCACTTTTACTGAAGGCGATATAGTTCCGGGATATTCTAAACACGTAGCAAATGCATGGTTAAACTATACTGTTCCTACCGGAATATTAAAAGGTTTCGGTGCATCTGTTGGAGGAACATATCTTGCAGGACGGCAAACGGATACGTGGAGCGAAGGATTAGAAAGATTACCTGATTACTTTAAATTAGATGGAGGATTGTCATATGAAACAAACAAATTCAAAGTAACGGCTAATGTCTTTAATATCTTAGATGAATATTTATATAGCGGTTCATACTACGAATGGGTTAGTAACGGAGTCTATTACTGGCAAACCGAACCACCAAGAAACTTCAGAGTTGGTGTAACCTATAAATTCTAAAAAACAATTCTGTTTTTCATAAAAAAACCGTTTCAAAGTACTATTTGAGACGGTTTTTTTTTGATCCTATTTTGAAATTGCATTGCTATTTTTCAGGAGCTAATTCCGGCTGTCCGCTATATCTTTTCCTGGCTAAAGGAGCCAGAAAAAGGATGCCGCTTCCATCCGGGCTAAGGCGTTCGTTTTCATAAGAAACTTATATGGGCTGATAATTTTTAAGTTCTTTTTAAGCCTTAATAGCCAATATGTATTCGTAAATTAGCAGCCAGATAAAAACACAGCAATGACAGTATTAACATTCACGCTGATTATGCTTTTAGGAGCTTTTTTAGCCGGTTTCGTAGGCTCCTTGTCCGGTTTAGGCGGCGGAATCATCATCATACCACTTCTCACAGTGATTCTCGGGGTCGATATTCATTACGCCATTGGTGCGGCTTTGGTTTCTGTAATTGCCACTTCATCAGGATCTGCAGCGGCTTATGTAAAAGAAGGCATTACCAATATGCGTCTGGGAATATTTCTCGAAATAGCAACCACACTCGGAGCTGTTGGCGGAGCACTGCTATCGACCATCGCACCGACCTCTTTTATTGCGGTTTTATTCGGACTCACGCTTATTTTCTCAGCTGTTAATTCCCTGCGAAAAAAAGAAGAGCATATCGTTTTAGAATCCAGTCCGCTGGCAAAAAAACTGCATCTGAACGGCACTTATCCTACTCATGACGGAGAAGTTGTAGCATACGGAACAAAAAATGTCATCGGCGGATTCAGCATGATGGGAATAGCAGGAATGATGTCCGGATTATTAGGAATCGGTTCCGGAGCGTTTAAAGTAATCGCGATGGACAACATCATGCGTATTCCGTTTAAGGTTTCAACCACCACCAGCAATTTTATGATGGGCGTTACCGCAATGGCGAGTTCCGTAATTTACATCCAGAAAGGATACATAGAACCCGGAATTTGTATGCCGGTCGTGATTGGGGTTTTGTTCGGAGCTATGGCAGGAGCCAAAATCCTGGTGAGAACCAACCCTAAAAAACTGCGTATTTTCTTTGCCTGCCTTATTTTTGTATTGGCTATAAACATGATTTACAATGGCATTAACGGAAAAATCTAAAAACATGACACCCGATACATCTCAGGAAAAAGATTTTCAGAACATTATAGGCAATTTATTGCGCTACGGCGTTTGGACGGCATTGTCTGTAGCCGCCTTAGGAGGCATTGTTTATCTATTGCATCACGGTCAGGAAATCGAAGACTACTCAGTATTTATAGAAAAAGACAAAAACATTTTCGAAGTAATCGCCACTATTTACCAGGGTCTAATTCAGGGCAAAGGCGATTCGATCATCTTCTCCGGAATCATACTTTTGTTCCTCACGCCTGTGTTTCGGGTATTGCTGTCGTTATTTTCTTTTTTACTTGAAAAAGATTATCTCTATGTGGTTATTACTGCCATCGTAATTGGCATCATTATCCTCAGTATTTCGTTTGGGTTTTCGCATTAATGAAGCTTTTTATTTTAAGGGTTTTTAGGAGCTATTCCAGCTGTTCGCTATATCTTTTCCACCGAACCCCGGCGGAAAAAGGATGCCGCTCCCATCTGGGCTAGGGCGGTTGGGTTTCAGGAGGAGTTTTGGCGGAATTGATTTAATCAAAAAACGATTCCTGAATAACTCTATAACACATAAAAACACATCCATAAGGGGTTCCTTCAATTCCTTCAATAGTTAACCATTCTAAAACTCCTTTATTTATAAGCTGATACAATTCGTATTCTATGTAATCATCGCTTAAATTTAATTTCTGATATTCTGGATGAGTTCGAATTAACTCTGTAAGATCCCATTGGGTGAATTTAATCTCGTTAATACCAATATCGTATGTGTAAATAACATCTTCTTTTTTGGCAGTGCATCCGCTTCCATGAAAATGATATTCAATTCCGTCAATTGAGCCAACTCTTTCAAAAAAACTATGAGAAAACGAACACGGATTTATGTCCTGTTTATATTTGTCTTTTAATAAAGCTTCGAAGCTTCTAATAAATGTAATGTAGTCAGTTAGGATTTTTTCGATCATGATTAAGAACAAATATCTAAAACTTTTTATATTTAGCCTGAGATTCTTTTAAAATAATTTTAAAAATACAATGGCAACAGACGGCGTAAAAATAATCGACGGAGATTTAGCAAGAGACATTTATGAACAAATAATGGATCTTTATGATAGTGACGCAACTATAGAGATTATTAAAAACGAAGCTCCTTTTGCTAAAAGAGACTATGGAACGGATACAGATTTTTATCACGAAATATTTGTAACAGCTTATGCACTTGCATTTTGGGAAATTGGTGAATTAAACGAAGAAATTCTTGAAGAAGTAAAACGTGTGATTGAGCTAAAAGCTGGTGTAGAAATCTGGACAGAGGAATGCGATGCTAATGAAGGTAAAAAAAGACAAAAAGAGCTTGACAAACTTTTAAAGAAAATCAGTCAGCCAAATTTGAAAGTTAGAAAAAGAAAAAAATACAGGATTATTAAAAATCTATATTTCCAACCAGATGATTTACTTACTTTTCAACTTTCAGATAATCATTATTATGCAGTAATTTGTGCAAAAGTCATACAACAAAGAGGCCAGTGCACATATGATTTAGTTACCACCACATATAAAGGAAAAAACAAACCTACTGTTGAAGACTTAAAATCTTGTTTTATCTCAGGCAGAACTATAGCTTCAAGTTTTGATTGGAAAACAATTTTGGAACTACAACCGAATGTAGACGAGATTTGGGAATATGTTAATCGAGATAATTTTTTATTTGGACTTTCCTATCATTTGGTAACACATAGAGATATTATTTCTTTTAAAGATAAATTTGAAGTAGTTGGTAAACTTAAAATTAGAGAAAGTTTTAAAAGTGATGGAAGTTATGGTTATGAATCATCTTTTGATAGATTTGAAAGCATCTTTTCTGATCTTGATAATCATATGAAAGTATTTAGTGAAGAAAAATTCCCTGTAACTTTACTTTGTGAGTTTTAGGCAAAAAATACTGTTATAGCATTTAAATCACAAAAAGGCATCCAAACAATGAACAAAAACATAACCACTCTCCACAACATCGCCCAAAAACAAACCCGAAAAATAATCGGTTTAATGTCCGGAACTTCCCTTGACGGGTTGGACATTGCTTTGTGCGAAATATCAGGAGCGGGCGAAAATACAGCCGTAAAAATTCTCGAATTTGAAACTATCAATTACACTGACGACATTAAAACCGAAATCCGTAAAGTCTTTGCACAAAAAACAATCGATTTTCAGCATTTGGCTTTGCTTAACGAATGGATTGGTCTTTTGCATGCCGGAATGGTCAACAATTGCCTTCAAAAATGGAACATTCATGCACAAGAAGTTGATTTGATTGCGTCACACGGGCAGACGGTTTTGCATGCACCTAAGTTTTTGCATCAGCAGGAAAAATTCCCCAACGCGACTTTGCAAATTGGAGACGGGGATCATATTGCCGTAAAAACCGGAATTATAACATTGTCAGATTTCAGGCAGAAACATGTTGCAGCTGGTGGCGAAGGCGCACCTTTGGCGGTTTACGGCGATTATTTATTATTTAGTAAAAAAGGCGAAAACCGCATCATGCTCAATATGGGCGGAATTGCAAATTTCACCTATCTCCCAGCCTCATTAAACGCTGAAGATGTTTTTGTAACCGATACGGGAACAGCCAATACCTTAATCGACATTTACACCAAACACTATTTTCCTGAAAAAAGTTATGATAAAGATGCCGAAATCGCCCAACAAGGAAGTGTAAATCAGGAACTTTTAAGCGAACTTAAGAACAATGATTTCTTTCGAAAAAATTTCCCCAAATCAATCGGGCAGGAATTGTTCAATTTTGAATTTGTACAAAATGCACTTTCAAAAACCGGTCTCCTAAACATTTCGGCACCAGATTTGCTGGCAACTTTAACAAGATTAAGCGCCGAAACAATTGCCGAAGCGATTCAGTTTGTGGTTAAAAACACCGGAACACCAATTGAGGAATTCAAAGTATATATGTCGGGAGGCGGTGCAAACAATCCGCTACTGGTCAAATGGCTCACCGAATTATTGCCTTGTGAATTTCAAAAAAGCGACAATCTGGGTATTTTAAGCGATGCTAAGGAAGCTGTTTTATTTGCTCTTCTGGCAAACGAAACAGTCGCAGGAGGTGATTATAATTTTGGAAACAGCAAAATCCCATCCGTTACAATGGGAAAAATTTCTTTTCCGGATTAAAATGATAGCCACGACTCGACCGAAGGGACAGACGAAGTAATTCACGAATTTAGTGCTAATCTATGCGAAATAAGCGCAATTAATTTCACGGAATATACCGATTGGATTATCTTCAATCATTAAAAAAATAATTCGTGAATTCGTGGCGGAAAAAAACTATTTTTGGTTTCTGTTAAAAAAAGATTGAAATGCATAAAAATCAGCACCTAATATTCTCTATCATATTTTTATTTTTCTTTGGATGGAACGCCAGTTCACAGGAAAAAGCCAAACATCCTAAAAACGAATTTAGGGGAGTCTGGATTGCAACGGTTGTCAATATTGACTGGCCTAAAACAGCTATTGACAACGTTGAAAAAGAAAAAGCAGATTATCTCGCGATTTTAGAAGCATATAAAAAACTGAATTACAATGCCGTAATCGTTCAGATTAGATGTGCCGGCGATGCTTTTTACCCGTCAGCATTAGCACCCTGGTCCCGTTTTTTAACCGGTAAAGAAGGGCAGGCACCCAATCCGTATTACGATGCTTTGGCCTGGATGATTGAGGAAGCACACAACCGAGGTTTTGAATTTCATGCCTGGATGAATCCGTATCGTGCGACTTTCGATTTGAACAAACAGCAATTAAGCCCTAATCACGATATTTTCAAACACCCGGAATGGATGATTGAATATGGAGGAAAATTTTATTATGACCCTGCATTGCCTGAAGTTCAGTCGCATTTGACAAAAGTAGTTAAGGAAGTAGTCGATAAATACGATATTGATGCCATTCATTTTGACGACTATTTCTATCCGTATGCTGTTCCCGGAAAAGTGTTTAACGATACAGCATCCTACAAAAAATACGGTGCAGGTCTAAGCGTTGCCGACTGGCGTCGTGCCAATGTGAGCAATTTTGTACACACGATTTCCACAACTATAAAAGCAAGCAAACCATGGGTACAGTTTGGAATCAGTCCGTTTGGAGTTTGGCGCAACAAATCAGTAGACCCTAGAGGTTCCGAGACTCAATCGATGTCAAATTATGACGATTTATACGCAGACCCTCTTTTATGGATGGACCAAAACTGGATCGATTATATCCTGCCGCAGTTGTATTGGAGCATGAACAATCGGGTTGCCAATTACTCCAAATTGGTAAAATGGTGGTCAGAGAACTCGAAAAATACTGCTATTTATATTGGTCACTCACTCTATAAAATTAGAGGTGATAGTGATAAAAGCTGGAATTTTATGTCTGAAATCCCAAATCAGGTGGATTATTTGAGAAGTTTCAAAAACGTAAGCGGAAGTGCCTATTTCAGTGCGAAATGGTTCATGGACAAAAACTTTGACATCGTACGCCATTTAGAAGAAAACCAATATAAATATCCTGCGCTACCAGCCGCTGTCCCTAATTTAAAACGCATTATTATTGACACACCGGTTGTAAATGAATACACAAAAGACAGTCTGCGTTATACCTTCAGTATAAAATCACCTTTTAATACAAAAGTGAGATATTTAGTAATTTACGGAGCTGATCACATTTCTAAAATCGATATTAATGACCCGCGGCAAATTATTGACAAAGTCAGGGTAAACGAAACGGAAACAGGGATTTTGCTTTCGGTTACTGCCCAAAAACTGAATCAGTACAAAGCGTGTGCGGTAACATTTATTGATTATTTTGCAAACGAAAGTACCCCGACAATCATCGACTTAAAAAAGACTTTTAAAAACTATATACCTGCCCAGCCTGATGAAAACAGATAACAAACCGTGGTTTTGGATTCCGCTTCTTAATTTTGCTTCCGGACTGCCTTATGCCGTGATCATTTCAGTTTCGGTAATTATGTACAAAAATCTGGGGATTTCAAATGAAGACATTGGCGTTTACACCAGTTTATTGTATTTACCATGGGTTATAAAACCGCTTTGGAGTCCTTTTATTGAATTGAACGGAACCAAAAGAAAATGGTTTTTATCCATGCAGTTACTGATTTCAATTGCGTTTTTACTGGTCGGATTTACGATTCCGACAAACGGATTTTTCATGATGACTCTGGCTATTTTCTGGGTTGCGGCTTTTGCATCAGCTTCTAATGATATTGCCAGTGATGGTTTTTATTTACTGGCATTAAAAAAAGAACAGCAATCCTTTTTCCTAGGCATCAGAAGCACTTTTTACCGACTTTCACTTTTAGCCGGAAACGGATTAATTGTGTTGTTTGCCGGATATCTGGAACATAGATACGGTGATAATACAAAAGCCTGGTCCTATACCATGATTGCGGTTGGTTTATTAATGACCTTTATCACGATTTATAATTTCTTTTTTACTCCTAAAAACGAAATCTACGCTGCTGAAAACAATAATAAAGAAGTACATCATCATCAAAACTTCGGATCTGTATTTGCGAGCTTCTTCAGAAAAAAACAAATCGGATTAATTTTGGCTTTCATTCTGGTTTTCAGATTAGGAGAATCGCAGTTACTTAAAATGTTAAGTCCGTTTTTACTTGACGGAAAAGAGTTAGGCGGAATGGGACTTGACACCGAAGCCGTTGGAATAATTTACGGAACATTTGGAGTTGGAGCTTTAACTTTAGGAGGAATTCTGGGCGGAATTGCCATTTCAAAACAAGGTCTTACGAAATGGATGTTACCAATGTTTTTGGCCATGCATTTACCAATAATTGGTTTTATACTTTTAGCTTTCTTTCATCCTACATCCATTTATTATATTTATGCCGTTGTTATTTTAGAGCAATTCGGTTATGGTTTTGGATTTACTGCTTTTATGATGTACCTAATTCATGTTGCTGAAGGCGAATCAAAAACAGCACATTATGCATTAGCAACCGGATTTATGGCTATGGGAATGATGCTTCCTGGAATGGTAAGCGGTTACATACAACAATATTTAGGCTATCAAAACTTCTTTATTTGGGTTTTCATAGCTACAATTCCAGGTCTTATTTTATCACGTTTTTTAATTTTTCCGAAAGATTTCGGAAAAAAATCAGAAGAAGTTTAACCCCAAATCAAACTTTTACCTATGGAAATCAATGAAAATTTGCAGGCCGAACGCAACCTGAAAGGAGCTGAGTTCGAAAAATCCGGAAATCTCGAAAAAGCAATTGAGCTGTATGAAGAAAATGTTGCAGAAAGTTTTAAAGGGAACCATCCTTACGACCGACTGGCGAATATTTACAAAAACCAGCTGGATCTGGACAATGAAATCAGGGTTTTAGAAAAAGCAATTATGGTGTACGAAGAAATCACGATTAAAGACCGGTTAGAAGGCTTGCCGAAACTTTTCCGTTTTAAAAACCGACTGGAAAAAGCAATTGAAACTAAGAAGCAATTGGCTAAACAGAAAAAAGCAAAGCTGAAATAAAGAAATACAAAAGTGAAATGCTTGCAAAGACGCAAAGTTTTGTGTTGAAAAACTTAAGAAAATAAACTTTGTGTGTTTGCGTCTTTGCGAGATTAAAAATTAATGCACTTATCATGACTAGCATAAAAAGAACCAACTCAGACGATGCCGATTTTATAAAACTGGTTGCACTATTAGATCAGGATTTAGCGATTAGGGATGGGGAAGATCATGCGTTTTATAATCAGTACAATAAAACTGATTTGATCAAACATGCTCTGGTCTATTATGAGAATGATACCCCTGTTGGCTGTGGCGCTTTTCGCGAAAAAGAACCAGGCACAACCGAAATCAAACGTATGTATGTGCATTCGGATCATCGAAAAAAAGGAATTGCATCAGCCATACTAAAAGAACTGGAAACTTGGGCAAAAGAAGTTGGTTATACGTATACGATTCTTGAAACCGGAAAAAACCAGCCCGAAGCCATCAATTTATATCAAAAATTACAATACACCATAATTCCAAATTATCCGCCTTACGAAAAAATGGATAATAGTGTCTGCATGAAAAAGATTTTATAATAATGAAAATGACAGCCGAAGCATTACGACAAAGAATAGGACAATTTTTCTTTCCAGCCGTTTTTATCAACGATACTCAAGAAAACATTCAGGAAACCGAGCGCCTTATCAGAGAATATAATATTGGCGGACTGACCTTTTTTCACAGTCGTGCCAGTGCAGCAACCAACTACGAAAGCAAGCAAAAAATTGTTTTTAATGATGATAGTTACGAAAAAATCAAAGCGCTGATTGTTCGTTATCAAAAAGCCGCTTCTACCCCACTTTTAATCAGTATTGATGCCGAATGGGGTCTTGCAATGCGTATCGAAAAAACACCGCAATATCCATACGCGATTACACTTGGCGCTTTGCCTGAGAATAAATCAAATTTGGTTTACGAAGTTGGAAAGCAAATTGGTTTAGATTTAAAAGCAGCCGGAATTCAGTATAATTTAGCACCTTTGGCAGACATCAACAACAATCCAAATAATCCAGTCATTGGGTATCGATCTTTTGGTGAAAACAAAGAAAAAGTAGCCAATTTTGCAGTTGAATATTTAAAAGGAATGTCAGAAGTTGGTATTCTGGGCTGCCTGAAGCACTTTCCCGGACACGGAAACACCAATGTTGATTCGCATTTGGGATTACCGGTTTTAAAAGAAACTCTGGAAGAATTATTTGAAAACGAATTATATCCTTTTATCAAAGGAATCGAAAACAATGTCGATTCTATTATGATCGGGCATTTGGCCGTCCCGAGTTTAAACAACGGAAAAGATACATCGGCAACATTATCGAAGGCCGTAATTCAGGATTTACTGAGAGATAAATTGGGCTACGACGGTTTAGTAATTTCTGACGCCTTAAACATGCACAGCGTTTCTAAACTTTACGAAACAAAAGGCGAACTGGAATGGGAAGCCTTCAACGCCGGAAATGATATTTTATGCTTTGCCGAAAATGTTCCAGAAGGAATCGAAGCTATTTTTCAAAATGCTTCACCAGACCGTATTTTTGAAAGTTATAACAGAATTATGAAAGCTAAAGAAAAAGCCGGAATTTTATCTGGAAATACTTCGGCTTCTGGCGAATTAAATTTCGAAAAAACATCCCAATTAAATCTTGAAATTGCTCAAAATGCGATCACTAAAATCATAGATAATTCAAGTTCTGAATCCATTTTAGAAGCTCAAAAAAGCAATAAATTAGCCAAACTAAGTTTACATAAAACTACTGAAAATACATTTTTCAAAACTTTAGATTCAAAATTACCTTCGCCGGAATTTGCTTTCGAAAACCTTGAAAATTCTAATTTTCAGGAAATTGAAAAAAGTCTGGAAAATTTCGAAATCATTTTAATTGCGTTATTTCCGCCAAAAGCAAAACCGTTGAATAATTTCGAAATCGGCAATGAAATTTTTGACTTACTTTCAACATTATTGCAAACCAAAAAATGCATCGTTTACGTTTTCGGAAATCCGTATGTTTTGCCTTTAATTCCGAATCTTAAAAAAGCTATAGGACTTGTAGAAGCGTATCAGGATTTTGAAGAATTTCAAAAAACAGCAGGAAAACAATTATTAGAAAATATTCCCTGCTATGGCATTTTACCCGTAAATATTGAAATTCAATAAGTTAAAAATAGTTATAGTCAAAATTTATCAACTTATAAATATTAATAATCACTTCTTATTGCAATTACCTTTGCTTCTGCCCTACTTTTGCACCAGAAATAAATCTTTAATTTAAAACGAATATTATGTCTTTAGTAGGAAAAAAATTCCCAAGTATTGCAGTAGATGCTATCTCAGAAATGGGTGATAACTTAAAAATCAACATCTTCGAAGAAGCAGTAAACAACAACAAAAAAGTACTATTGTTCTGGTATCCAAAAGATTTCACTTTTGTATGTCCAACTGAATTACATGCCTTTCAAGCTGCATTACCAGAATTTGAAAAAAGAAATACTATCGTAATCGGAGCTTCTTGCGACACAAACGAAGTACACTTCGCCTGGTTAAACACTCCAAAAAATAATGGTGGTATCGAAGGTGTAACTTACCCTATCTTAGCAGATACAAACCGTAACTTAGCTAACATTTTAGGTATTCTAGATATCGAATCTACAAGCTACAGCGAAGATACTGACTCAGTTATCATCGAAGGTTCAAACGTAACTTACAGAGCTACTTACCTAATCGACGAAACTGGAAAAATCTTCCACGAAAGTGTTAACGACATGCCATTAGGACGTAACGTAAACGAATATTTAAGAATGGTTGACGCTTACACGCACATCCAGACTAAAGGTGAAGTTTGTCCAGCAAACTGGGAAGCTGGTAAAGAAGCTATGACTGCTGACAGAAACAGTACTGCTGAATATTTAAGCGCAAACTAAATTTCAATAACAATTTCAATGGCAATTTCAATATTCAATCCTGACTTTGCCATTGAAATTCAAAAATTCTCTTCAAAAAACAAACAATAATTTCAATTTAAATTCAAATTTCAATCCCTTAAAAATTGATTTTTGACATTGAAGTTGACATTGAAATTTAAAAAACTATGTTAATCGACTTAAACGAAGATACGTTAGCAGATTTAGTTGCTAAAAACGAAAAAGTAGTAGTACAATATTCAGCTTCATGGTGTGGAAATTGCCGCATTATGAAACCAAAATTCAAAAAATTAGCCACAGAAAACGAAGCTATTACTTTTGTTTTGGTTGATGCAGAAAATTCCCCGGAATCAAGAAAACTAGCCAATGTAAGCAACCTGCCAACATTTGCAACTTTCGTAAACGGACAATTAGTTGGCGAAACGCAGACCAACAAACAAGAAGTTTTAATCGATCTTGTAAACGCAATTGCTTAATTTTGATGTTAGACTGGCTTAGATATTTAGACTCCTTAGATGTTGTTTAAAATCTAAAGAAAGTCTAAGAATGTCTAAAAATCTAAGAAGTCTAAAATTATGAAATTACCCGTAATAAAGCATTTAACACAATTTATCGAAGAAAACGATCAGGATTACATCATAGAAACGATCGAAGTTCTGGAAGCTATGACCGAAATTCCTTCTCTAAAAGATGAAGAATTAGACGTAATCGGCGAATTGATTTCAAATATGTACGGTGCCCTTGAAGTACAAAAACTGGTAGCTCAGGGAACAGACAAAAAAGAAGCTTTAAATGCGTTCATGAAACGTGTTTTAGGTTCTATCGATAAATAATTCGTCATCTTTCAAAAACTAAAGAAGCGTTCCTGCACTAAGAGACGCTTTTTTTATGCGCAATCCTGTAATCCCGACAGAGGAAACTCGAGCGATAGCGAACTTGCGAAGCAAATCACACAAGAAACTCCGTAATCAAAATTATCTTTGGGCGAGCCACCATCCCGATAAGAGGGCAGATTTTCTTTGTGTATATCCGCCCTTTTATCGGGATGCTGTCGGGCTGTCTGCGCTACTTCGGTAGCCAGCTCCCATCCCTCTCGCGGGTAAACGGTTTCAATACCCCTGGTTTCCAGCTTTTACTCACACGTTCAAGATCATACAATATTATCTTTAAATTAAAGTTATCATCTCAAAATAAAAAGACAAATTAGTAAAATCCTGACTAACAAAAACCATTCTTAATCTATCCCTAAACATATAACAAATACTTTTAGATTCAAATTTTAATCCTTACTTTTGAACCTCATTTAATTTAAACAAAAAACATGGCTTCAATAACTTTAGGAGGAAATCCTGTAAATACATCAGGTGAGTTACCGGCAGTTGGATCACAATTGGCTGACTTCAATTTAGTACAAAACGATTTATCAGTTGCTTCTTTAAGTACCTTTGCAGGTAAAAAACTAGTTTTAAACATTTTTCCAAGTGTTGATACAGGAACTTGTGCTGCTTCTGTTAGAAAATTTAACGAAAGTGCAAGTAATTTAGAGAACACTACTGTGCTTTGTATTTCCAGAGATTTGCCATTCGCCCAAAAACGTTTTTGTGGAGCTGAAGGTTTAGAAAATGTAGTAAACTTATCTGATTTTCAGGAAGGTTCTTTTGGTAAAGCAAATGGTTTAGACATTATTGACGGGCCGCTAAAAGGTTTGCTTTCAAGAGCTATCATCGTAGTTGATGCTGATGGAAAAGTGGTACATACAGAACAAGTTGGTGAAATTGCAAATGAACCAAATTACGAAGCAGCTTTAGCAGCACTATAATCCCATTAAATGGAATTTCAAAAAGACAATACTTTTGTTAAGGGCCGACTTAAAAGCGTAAATTACGCTTTTAAGGGAGCTTTAAAACTGATAACTACCGAACATAGTGTTATGGTACAGTTTTCACTTGGGATACTAATGACTATTGCCGGATTCTATTTCAATATTTCCCATGAGGAATGGCTTTTTCAGATCTTTGCAATTGGTCTTGTACTCAGCGTAGAAGGTCTGAACACAGCTGTTGAAAAAGTTGCCGATTTTATTCACCCAAATTATCACGAGAAAATCGGTTTTATTAAAGATATTGCTGCCGGAGCAGTATTTTTTGCCGCAATGACAGCAATAGCAATAGGCTTGATTATTTATATACCAAAATTTATATAGGCAAAACAGGATACGCAGGAATGGCAAAAACAAAAAAAGAAACCTTAGACAAAAAAAGCGAATCAAAAAACGAAACTAAAAAATCCTGGAAGTTATCCAAACAACAAAAAATTGTATTTGGCTGTCTTTTGGTACTATTTTCTATTGCATTATTAGTTGCATTTGTTTCTTTTTATATCAACGGACAATGGCAAATTGATCAAAGTGCAGTTAGTCATCTGGAAAATCGCACTGAAGTTGTGCAAAACTGGCTCGGAAAATTTGGGGCTTATCTTGCTGATTTAATTATATACAAAGGTTTCGGCCTGGCTTCGTTCGTTTTTGTACGTCTATTTTTTCTGACCGGACTATTTCTGGCCTTAGAAATGTCAACTAAAAAACTAAAGAATATTTGGTTTTGGGACTTATTTGCCATTATAATTGTCTCTGTACTATTTGGTTTTTTTGCTACTTCCGCTCCGGAATTAGGAGGAACAATTGGTTATGAACTTAATTTATTCCTTCAGGATTATATAGGAAAAACAGGTACCTTACTAACATTGATTTTCGGATTAATCGTATATCTGATTTTCAAAATAAAAGTCTCTCCTGAAAAAATTCAGTCCTATTTTGATTCTACTAAAAGAGAACTCAAATCAGAATTGGGTCCCATAAGCACTTCTAAACAACCTGAAAGTGCCTATAATCTTGAAGAGTTTGCTATTGAAGAAGAAGAAGAAGATCCTGAACTGGACAACATCCATCTTAAAACCGTTGATTCCCAATTCGAGATCAATAAAGAGGCCTTAAAACCTACGATTACAAATTCATCGGAAATTGATTTAAATCCAATTTTAAAGCCGGTTGAAATGAATATTAATCCGGTAACAGAAACACCGGTTCATCATAATGAAGAATTTGTTATTGAAAAATCTGAAGAAGAAGACATAATCGAAGAAAATCTGGCATCACGCTTAGTTGCCGATTTCGGTTTATTCGATCCTACACTGGATTTATCCAATTATAAATTTCCAACCATCGATTTATTAAAAGAATACTCGACTGGAGGAATTACGATCAATCAGGAAGAATTAGAAGAAAATAAAAATAAGATTGTAGACACACTGCGTAACTACAAAATTGAAATCGCACAGATAAAAGCAACAGTTGGACCATCTGTAACTTTATACGAAATTGTACCAGAAGCCGGAATCAGAATATCTAAGATCAAGAGCTTAGAAGATGATATTGCCTTGTCGCTTTCGGCGTTAGGAATTCGTATTATTGCACCAATCCCTGGAAAAGGAACTATTGGTATCGAAGTTCCGAACAAGACTCCAACTATGGTTTCAATGAAAAGTGTTATTGGAGCAGCAAAATTTCAGGAGGCTGAAATGGAACTCCCTATTGCTTTAGGTAAAACGATCTCAAACGAAACTTTTGTTGTCGATTTAGCTAAAATGCCACACTTACTGATGGCGGGTGCTACAGGACAGGGAAAATCAGTTGGATTAAATGCGGTTTTAACTTCGCTTTTATACAAAAAACATCCTGCTGAAGTAAAATTCGTACTGGTCGATCCAAAAAAAGTCGAACTTACACTTTTTAATAAAATAGAAAGACATTATTTAGCCAAACTTCCGGATACAGAAGATGCTATCATTACAGATAATGCAAAAGTTGTCAACACCTTAAACTCACTTTGTACCGAAATGGACAACCGCTATTCTTTATTAAAAGATGCGATGGTGCGTAACATTAAGGAATACAACGAAAAATTCAAATCAAGAAAATTAAATCCTGAAGCCGGACACCGATTTTTACCATATATTGTTTTAGTGGTTGATGAATTTGCCGATTTAATTATGACAGCCGGTAAGGAAGTTGAAATTCCGATTGCGCGTCTGGCACAGTTAGCGCGTGCGATTGGTATCCACTTAATAATTGCCACACAAAGACCTTCTGTAAACGTTATTACCGGTTTGATCAAAGCGAATTTCCCTGCCAGGATTGCGTTTAGGGTAACTTCAAAAATCGATTCAAGAACCATCCTTGATACACAGGGAGCCGATCAGTTAATTGGACGCGGAGATTTATTATACTCAAATGGAAATGACGTAATCCGTGTTCAGTGTGCTTTCATTGATACTCCTGAGGTCGAAAAAATCACTGATTTTATTGGTTCACAAAAAGCATATGCCACAGCTTATTTGCTTCCGGAATTCATCGGAGAGGAAACTGGCATCAATCTTGATATGGATATTTCTGAAAGAGATACTTTATTTAGAGAGGCTGCGGAGATTATTGTCAATGCACAACAAGGTTCAGCTTCATTATTGCAAAGAAAACTAAAATTAGGCTACAACAGAGCGGGTCGTTTGATTGATCAGCTGGAAGCAGCCGGAATTGTCGGCCCTTTTGAAGGCAGTAAAGCCCGAAACGTAAATATTTTAGATTTAAGTGCTCTTGATCAATTTTTTAATAATGAACAAAATTAACCCATCATGAAAATGAAAATTCAGGAAATCACAAACAATTCTATTATGAAAATGAGTAAAAAGTTTCTGCAAGTAGCAATTTTATTGCTTTTGAGTTTTACTTCTGTTCAGGCTCAGGATAAAAAAGCCAAGGATTTATTGAACCAGGTAACTGCCAAGATTAAAAGCTATAATAATATTTCTATTGATTTTAAATACTCCTTGAATAATGCAAAAGAGAATATTAATCAGGACAGCAAAGGAAATGTAATCATGAAAGGAAATCAATATGTATTGAATTTCATGGGTGTCACTAAAATATTTGACGGACAAAAAACATACACAATTGTACCAGAAGACGAAGAAGTTACTATCTCTAAGGTAAACGAAAAGGATGATAACGCTGTCACGCCTTCAAAAATGCTTACTTTTTTCAATTCCGGATACAAATACAACATGGATATTGTCCAAAATGTCAAAGGAAGAAAAATTCAATACATCAAATTAGTACCTACTAGCGGAAAAGATCAGCGAAAAGAAATTCTTTTAGGGATTGACGTTCAGACAAAACACATTTATAATTTGATTGAAACAGGAAAAAATGGTACAAAAACAACTTTAACCGTTAATTCTTTTAAAACCAATCAGCCTTTATCAAAAAATCAATTTACCTTTGTAGCGAGTAAATATCCAAAGTACTACATCAATAAATTAGATTAATTACAAGGTTGAAAATTTTAGACAAATACTTACTAAAAACATTCCTGATTACATTTACTACGGTATTTGTAATCCTTTTTTTTATATTCATACTCCAAACGGTCTGGCTCTTTATTTCTGAACTTGCCGGTAAGGATCTGGATTTGATATTAGTTGTAAAGTTCCTGCTGTTCTCAATGCCCAGAATTATACCGCTTGTTTTGCCTTTATCGGTTTTATTAGCTTCGATCATGACTTTTGGTAATTTGGCGGAAAATTATGAGTTTGCGGCAATGAAATCTTCGGGTATTTCTCTTCAGCGTGCAATGAGAGTTCTGATTATTTTCATCTTTGTGTTAAGTATTGTTGCCTTTTGGTTTTCTAATAATGTAATTCCGTATGCTGAATATAAATTTGTCAATTTCAGAAAAAATATTGCGCAGGCCAAACCTGCAATGGCAATAGCAGAAGGCCAATTTAACGATGTCGGCTTTTACAACATTAAGGTAAATAAAAAATCCGGGGAAAACGGCAATATATTAACCGGGGTCACCATCCATGAAAAACCCACAAACATGGGGGAAAACAAAACAGTTATAAAAGCCAAAAACGGAGAATTAATAAGCAGCGAAAAGTCCAGTATTTTACAATTAGTACTTAATGACGGGTACTATTATCAGGATGTTACTCCAAAAAAATATGAAGACAGAGCTAAGTTACCTTTCGTAAAAGGAGCTTTCAAAAAGCAAATTATCAATATTGACTTATCTGAATTAAATAAAACTGACACTGAAAAAGAGAACATCAACAGCACCAGCACCATGCTGAATGTTAATGAGCTGCGATACACGCTCGATTCTCTAAATAAAAACAGAGATAACGAGGTTGTTTCATTTACTGAAAACATAAATCAACGTGTTGGGCTATCAAAGTTTGTTACAGTTTCAAAAGAAAAGCAGAGAAAAAAATCATTACCTGATAATCTTTTATCTCTTTACGACACAAAGCAAAAAAAGGCCATTTTAGATATGGCAGCCAGCAATATAACCAGTACCATCTACTCTATTGAATCAACTCAAAATGAATTAAAAGACAAACAGCGTGATATCAACAAACATCTAACAGCACTTTACGAAAAGTTTGTTATTGCTTTTGCATGCTTTTTAATGTTCTTTATTGGTGCACCTTTGGGAGCCATTATTCGAAAGGGAGGACTTGGCTTACCAATTGTATTCGCTGTTTTAATCTTTATTACATTCCATTTCATCAATACTTTTGGGAAAAGGCTTTCACAAGAAGGCGGAATGACTCCGTTTATGGGAGCATGGATGTCATCGTTTATATTGTCTCCTTTGGCAATTTTATTGACTTACCGTGCTACTAACGATAACGGCCTTATCAATTTTGATATTATAACAACTCCCATTCAACAAGCATTTCAAAAAATTTCCGAGCGATTCTTACCCGCTCAAAAACAATAATAATTATGTCAACAAAAATACAACTCAATACCATTGAAGAAGCTATAGAAGACATTCGTCAGGGTAAAGTAATAATTGTAGTCGATGATGAAGATCGCGAAAATGAAGGTGATTATTTGGCCGCAGCCGAAAAAACTACTCCTGAAATGATCAACTTTATGGCTACTCATGGCCGCGGATTAATTTGTGCCCCCCTTACTGAAAGCCGCTGCAAGGAACTTGATTTACGCCCAATGGCAACCAATAATACCGATCATATGGAAACTGCTTTTACGGTTTCAGTTGATTTAAAAGGAAATGGTGTGAGCACAGGAATTTCGGCTGCTGACAGATCCAAAACAGTTTTATCATTAGTCGACCCTAATACCAAGCCTCATGATTTAGCACGTCCAGGACATATTTTTCCGTTAGTTGCCAAACAAGGAGGCGTTTTAAGAAGAACAGGCCATACAGAAGCCGCTATCGATTTTGCAAGGCTGGCAGGTTTTAAACCGGCTGGTGTTATTTGTGAAATTCTGAACGAAGACGGAACAATGGCACGTTTGCCACAATTGGCAGAAGTCGCCAAAAAATTCAATCTAAAACTAGTATCCATTGAGGACTTAGTCGCTTACAGAATGCAACACGACAGCCTCATCGTTAAAAAAGAGGATTTTGATATAGAAACCCGCTTTGGCACTTTCAGATTAAGAGCTTATGAGCAAACTACCAATAAGCAAATACATATTGCCCTGACTAAAGGAACGTGGAATTTAGGGGAATCTATCTTAACGCGTATCCACTCGTCTCAGGTTAATAATGATTTATTGGGCACTTTAACGAACAATGTAGACCAGCAATTGGATGACATGTTTAAGATTATCAATGAAGATGGAAAAGGAGCTGTTATTTTCATCAATCAGGACATGACTGCTGTCAATCTTTTAAACCGTATTTCAGAATTAAAAGCTTTGCAGGCAGAAGGAACCATGAAAGCCCCTAAAGTGGTCATTGACACAAAAGATTACGGAATCGGAGCCCAAATATTACACGATCTTGATATTTCAAAAATCAGATTAGTTTCTAATACCCAGCAGACAAAACGTGTTGGTATGATAGGATATGGCTTAGAGATTACAGAATATGTGAACTACTAATATGGGAACTTTAGAAGAAAGAATCATAAAGTCTGAAACCCGTATTTTCAAAGCCGTTTTTCCAAGTACCACCAATCATTATGATACCTTATTTGGAGGGACGGCCCTTCATCTTATGGATGAAGTGGCTTTTATCTGTGCGACACGATTCAGCCGAAAGAAGGTGGTGACTATTTCTACAGGCCAAATTGATTTTAAAAAAGCAATTCCTGCCGGAACTTTAATAGAATTAGTTGCAAAAGTGGATAGTGTTGGAAGAACAAGCTGCAAAATTCATGTAGATATTTTTATGGAACAAATGTATTCAGAGCTTCGCGAAACGGTAGTTTCAGGAACTTTTTCGTTTGTTGCGGTAGATGAGAACAAAAAACCAACGCCAATTTTAGACGATTTAGAATAATTTTAAAAAATTTACACTTTCGTAAATACTGATAATTAGACACTTGAAAATCTATCAAAAAAAGTTCTAAAAAAGTTTCCAAAACCGAAAAAGCGTCTTATATTTGCACTCGCAATCAGCAAATGATTGCAACATACTGGAGAAATGGCAGAGCGGTCGAATGCGGCAGTCTTGAAAACTGTTGACTGTAACAGGTCCGGGGGTTCGAATCCCTCTTTCTCCGCCAGTAAGAGTTTCAGAAGAAACTTTAAAAGTCAAAAGCCTTTAAACACTAGTGTTTAAAGGCTTTTTCGTTTTCTGCACTTTTTGAAAAACACCTATTAATAGCTAAGAAGTAAAGCAGGATGCTAAAAAAGTCATGCTTTTTACACTTTAAAACTTATTATTTGCCTTTCCTGTTTACCATCACTATTATCTGAACTGGCTACTTTTAAAAACAGCATTATGACAGCCGCGAAACTGTTCTTGATTATCCAATTATGCAACGTACTACATGCTCTATTTTAAGACCTGTATATTCGCAAAATTCCTGAATTGAAACTAATTGATGATCTTCTTTTTTAAGATGCTTTTTGATCTTCAATAAATACAATCTCGCCTGCGCATATTCTTTGCCCATAATGCACTGTACATCTTTAGGATAAATACAAACCCTTGTACCTTTTGTTATCACGTTTTGTTTTTAATACACTATTCATACACTATCCATGCCTTTGCCATGCTTTAACCATACCTGTGCAATGCATCCTGTGCCGTCCTTGACCCGTCCTAAAATAACTATACAGATTATCAAATAAATCCTGCTTTAGCTATACACCCGTAATTCTTAATCCTAAACTTACCATACAATTGTTTTTTCATGGCTAAATTTTTTATTATAATTCTCCCATCGCTTCTTCAAGTTCCCTGTTTGCAAATGAGCTTGATTTGGGGTTAGGTAATCGCAACTTGAATATGGTCTGATTTCATTATAAACCTTAATACTTTTCTTTATTTGATTATAGGTTTGTTTAAAACCCAACTGGCTACCATGAAGATTGAACTCTGTCTTGATGATTCCGTTTGCACGTTCCGCCAATGCATTTTCATAACGATCTCCATTTTCAGTCATGCTGACCCGACCTAAAATTAACTATACAGAAACTCTGCAATGCAACCGGATATATTCACAAATTTAGAATAAACAAGGAATAATCTTACATACTAAAATAGTCGATTTTGTATGTTTTTGTTTGGTTTCTAACTACAAGTCTTTGAATTCTTACCATTATAACTGAACCTTTGCCTAAATCATTCGGGATTTAGTTGCAACGATTGTCGGGATGAATCTGAATTAATTAATTTATTATTAACCAAAAAAATTAAACATTATGGCAAGACAGAAAGGAATTATCAAATTGAAGGGTACAATAGGAGACATTACCTTCTACAAATCAAAAGACGGGTATATTGCAAGAGAAAAAGGAGGCATTGATGCGAGCCGAATTGCAACCGATCCGGCATTTCAGCGTACCCGTGAAAACGGTTCAGAGTTTGGAAGGGCAGGAAAAGCCGGCAAAGTTTTACGTCTCGCCTTGCGCTCTGTGTTAATCAATTCTGCTGACAGCAAGATGGTAAGCCGACTTACAACGCAAATGGTTAAAGTTATTCAGGCAGATGTTACAAGCGCCAGAGGCTTGCGGAATGTTATCGATGGGGAAGCCGAGCTGCTTTCCGGGTTTGATTTCAACATTAATGGAAAACTGGGGACTATTTTGTACGCCCCTTATACGGCAACAATTGACCGATTAACAGGCGATTTAACTATAAACATAGCTCCTTTTGTACCCATTAATATGATTGCAGCGCCAAGCGGTACTACTCATTATAAAATCATTTCGGCAGGGGCGGAAATTGATTTTGAAGCTGAAACTTTTACAAGCAGTAATACTGAAACTGCCCTATTACCCTGGAATACAGTCCTGACCGCTGCGATTCAGCACACGAACCCTATTACCCCTGCGAGTATCAAACCCCTATTTCTTGCATTAGGTATTGAATTTTATCAGGAAATCAACGGACAGATGTACCCCTTGAAAAGCGGAGCAAGCAATCCATTGTCACTGGTTCAGGTAAGCGGTGTGTAAAATGGTACTGAAGCTAACCCGAACTTATTTTTCTAACGGAACGAATGGCAGGCTTGAATATGAAGGCAAACTCATCTGTTTTACGATTGAACTGCCCTGGAAAAACAATATTCAACGCGTTTCCTGCATTCCTGAGGGAGAATATTTCATCACGAAACGGTACAGCAGAAAATTTGGATGGCATCTTGAAGTACTTCAGGCAGCAGGCAGAAGCTTTATTCTGTTTCATCCAGCCAATAATGCTTTACGAGAACTTAACGGATGTATTGCACCCGTCACAAAATTGTCGGGTTCAGGGACTGGCACTATGTCACGCGCAGCCTTTACCAAACTAAAAAATTTAGTTTACCCTATAGTGAACAAAAATGACAATGTGTTATTACTTGTACAATCTTAAAACTAAAAATCATGAATGTAATAAAAAGAGCCACGGCTCCAACACCAAAATTTTTTAAACTATTACGCAACATCGGCCTGTCAATTGCTGCAGCCGGCGGTGCCCTGATGACAGCCCCAGCAGGTTTACCTCACGGCCTGGTAACTTTTGCAAACTATCTGATTGTTTCCGGGACTGTTTTGTCTGCCGTGAGTCAAATTACTACCTTAAATGATGAGTAAAATGACAGTCAGCAACACCACTTTATCAACTGCGAGTGGTACCTTTTTAAGTATCCTTCCCAATTTAAACTCGGAAGATGTTTTAAAAACAGTGCTTCTTGCTGTTATCGGCGCTGTGGTTAGTTTTACATTATCTTTTGTATTTAAAATTCTAATTGCAAAATACAGAAGATAATCTTTTCCTTAACCTGAAAAGCCCATTCCAAAATTGGAATGGGCTTTCTTTTATTCTTTTTTAAGCCTTAAGGGAATTATATGTACCTGACTTCCTTTAAATGAATTGAAAGAGGGCTCATACAGTATATATCCCAAAATATGTAAATTTTTCAAACATTTATGATATGTTGCCTTCGAGCTTATTTTACTGATCCGCATCACTTCATCACGTGAAATACTAACTGGATTTTTAAAAAAATTGCGATTCCATGACTGGAATAATGCCATGTATAAACTAATATGTGTCGGATTAAGTGTTTCATCATTTGAAACTCTATCGAAAAATTCTGCCAGGTGTTTTATGTAGTTCATGGTTACTTCTTATTGGGAGTATTGGGGTTAACAGGCTGATGCCTGTTTTTTTAAACATTCTACTTTTATGGAAAGATTAAATGCTACAAGCTGTTTATTGGTTTAAAAACGGTTCCCCATTTGAGACCGATATTCTGAGGGTGCTACTGAGGTATGTGTTTTAAAAAAAGTACTAAAAGAAGACAGGTCATTAAATCCCAGCTGTTCTGCAATTTCCAACAGTGTCCATTCTTTATTTTGAAGCTGCTTTTTTATTTCTATCACGATCCTCTGCTCAATCAATTTTTTCGCTGTATGTCCTGTTACCTGTTTTACTATCTTATTCAGGTATCCGGCAGTGATACATAATTTATCTGCATAAAAACCAACATTATGCCGGGTTCTACAATGCTCTTTCAGCAACAAATGAAACTGTACTGTCAGCTTCTCTCTTCTCCCTGTCTTTGAAACCCTATCTGATACCTGGTTTGTATATACTGAAGCCAGTTTGAAAAGCAAAAGCTCCATAATATGCTGCAATTCTATTTTCTGACCCGGTTTTTTACTCTTGTTTAAGATACAAACCAGCTTAAACAGCTGTACCATCGCTTCAAATTCCTCTTCATACCATTTTGATCTGACCGTACCGCAACTAATCAGCCAACTAAAGGTTTCCAGATCATTCTGAAATAAATAATCAATACTAAACGCCATTAAAAATATATGAAGTTTCCCTGAAGTTATGATTTGGCTGCTTCTTTCATTTTGTAAAATTATCAGTACCTCCTGAGGCAACAACTTGTATGCAGCATCCTGTAATTTTATTTCGAAAGTGCCCGATTTTAGCAGTATCACGACACAATTGTTTATTTTAAAACATTTCTTAATGATTCGTTTTTTCTTATCCAGTTTAACGTAATACGCCTGTAAACCTAAGACAGGTTCCTTTTTAAATATACTCCTTATTCTCTCCCCGATCATTGTTAAACAGTTGAATAGCATTTGAAATCTTGCCCTATAGTGACTGATTTTGTGGGAAAAATGAAGCGGTACAAAAACAGGCCGCTGCTACAGAACGGACCTGTTTTATTCCTGCCTCATTTCAGGCTAAATCAAAAAAACTTTTCTCTATTTTTAGATAAACCGATCTATTAATACTATTACAGCAATTAGCGGTGCCTGATTGCGATTAAAGAAAGGGGACGCTTTTTTATTTGCTACTGAAGTTTCCCAGTCCCTGTCTTTTCGACGTGATTCAACATACAGGGAATAATTAGAAATTACAGCAACCGTTACTATAACTTCCTTATCTTCTTCTGTCAGTGCCGTATTTTCTTTTACAGCTTCTTTATAAGAATAAATGAAATCCCTGATTTCCTTGTAGTCCTGACCCGATACCCCGATCAAATTTTCTATGAACTTTATCAGACTCGTTCCGGCTTCTTTACTTATTGCTGTATTCTTCACTATATCAGCCAGATTACGATTTGGATTTTGCATAATGCTGATGACGTACCGGGGCGTGATTGACCCGGTTTCTACTTCCTGCCGGCTACATTCCCAATTTTCTGCAATGTACCGGACCTGATTTGTCAATTCCTCAACGGAATTCGGAAAACCGTAGTTTTGAGTGTATTTGGTCATAAGACTGTAAAATAATTTTCCTTTTATCTCAGCAGCATCTGCTGTGCCTGCTTCCTGCACTATTCTTTCGCTTTCTATAGTCTTACGCTTTTGGGCTGTCTGCTCCTTTTCAGGAACTGCTTCCATGTCACATGAAATGAACGCAAGCATTGTCATAAGGATTACTAGTTTTTTTTTCATTTTGGTTGTTTGTAAGTGAATGAGAAATTATTTCTCTGTTCCTTTTACCCGGGACAGCAGAACTTTATTAAGCACGATGCTTAACTATTTTGCATTTGAATTCGGAACAAATCTATTGGGTGCAGCAATGCCACACAACGCAATGCCTGTGTGTTTTAACAGATTGCTATATGGATTCCATTAAAATCCACAGCTCTTTTTATCTTTCCCCGTCCTTATTTTCCTTGTTTCCCTTATATTTGGTACCGCCCGTGTACCTGCTCCGGTTGTTATCATCCCTAATCCCGCTTTATTAAATTAAAATACGCTCAAATTATCCGCCCTTATGAATTACAACCATTTACTCCTGGCATTCTTATCATTTGTACAAGTTCTTTCTGCCCAAAAACAGACTCCTAAACTTCCGGACTCCTTAAAGAAAAAGAGTTACGAGTATCTGGATGAAAAAATCTATGCCCTTAAAACAGACAGTTCTGCAGCGAGTGTGTATCTGTATGCTTACCTGCGAAAGGCCATTCATGAAAAAAATGCAGCAGAAACGGTGAACGCTTACCAAAACCTCTTGCATCAATCTCCTGAAAGACTGCGACTGGTATATGCTGACAGTATGCTTTTTACTGCCAAAAAGACTACTGATAATGCCTTAATTGGCTCTGCTTACCTGTCTAAGGGAATTGTTTACTATGGATTAAAACAACAAAAAGAGGCCCTTGACCATTATATCCTTGCCAACAATTTTATTTCCAGAACCGATGATGAGTATCTTAGCCATAAGGTGAAATACAATATTGCCCTGGTCAAATATTATTTAGGGTATTATGACGAGGCTATCTCTTATTTTAAAGACTGTGTACTCTATTTTAAAGGTGACCAAACGAGACCTTATCTGAATTCCTTACATGCCTTAAGTGTTTGTTACAACAAAATTGGCAACTATGTACGCTGCTCACAGACGAATAATATTGGCCTTTCTGAAAGTAAAAAACTGGACTGTGAGGATATGGAAGCTTATTTTCTGCATTCTGAAGGAATCAATGACTATTTTAAAGGAAATTACGGACTTGCCCTAAAAAATATTGAATCTTCGCTTGCCACCATTCGCGCCAACAAAGATTTTGGCAATGAAACCGTTGCCTATTTTTATATGGGCAAAAGCTACCAGCGCCTAAAAAAAACCGAAAAAGCCCTCCTCTATTTTGAGAAAGTCGATCAGGCTTTTACTTCTAAGGGGTATATACGTCCTGATTTGCGGGAAGCTTATGAACTTTTGATTTCGCATCATAAGGAAACCCATAACTTAACCCAACAATTGTATTACGTGGATCAACTGCTCAAAGCTGACGACGTGCTGGATGCTACTTATGAATACTTAACAGGCAAACTGCATAAAGAATACGATACGAAACAATTACTGAGTGAAAAGGAACATATCCGGCAACAGTTCCTACATCAACAATACAACCTGTATTTTCTTGTGGGCACCATAGTGCTGTTGTGCCTCTTTTTATTTTACCTGACTTACCGTCTGCTTACTAAAAGAAAAAAATATAAAAAGAAGTTTGAAAAACTAATGCTTGAAAAAAATGAAAGCAACAAAGGCAAAACAAAAATGAAAATCAACCATTCCCATCTTACTGAAATTGCTGCGGAAACTGTCACCTTTATCTTAAAACAACTGGATGTGTTTGAACAGGAAAAAAAATTCCTTGCCAAAGACCTGAAACTGTCTACGCTAGCCGCCATTTGCAACTCCAATACAACTTATTTGTCCCAGATTATTGCCCATCATAAGGGTAAAGGTTTTAATGAGTATATCAATGACCTGAAAATTGATTATATCATCGCTTTGCTGAAAGAAGACCGAAAAACGCGAAATTATACCAATGCAGCCTTAGCAGAAGAGGCCGGCTTTAGTACTACGCAGCGCTTTGTGTATGCTTTTAAAGCCAAAGCCAAAATGCCTCCTTCTTATTTTATCGAACAGCTTAAAAAGGGAGCGTCTGCAACTGGTAATAAAAATTAAATTCATGAGAGCATGTTTGACAAAGAAGAATGGGTCACTCCAAAAAGTCCATAATAATTTACCATAAAATCATTATTGTTTTAACCGCGTTGCAAACGCTACTTTTTGGGATAACAATTTAAGCAGGCACTCGTTGCAAACGAGGGCCGGTTGGAGGCTGGGCGAGCTTATCCTAAAACTCTTTGCTAGTGAGGGCAATTTCTACCCTTAGTTTGCATCACTTTGCGGGCACAGAATACAATTCTGCGCTAACGTTGTACAGACCTGCGATCGGGAAAATCTGGTTTCAAAACACACACGAAAGGATTCGTGCGGGAGCGGGAAGCGAGCGCCCAGTTGGGGTTTGTCAAACGTTGATTTTTAGTATAACATTATTTCTTTCTTAGGTTAGGCTTTGCAATTTCCTCACACTGAGAAAAACTTGCTTCATATTTTAATATATTTATTATAACAGAGTTATCAACCAATATTTTGTCCTCTAGAAAAACAATTCTCAAAAGAAGTTTTGTAGCTTCTTTTTGTTTTTTGGCAGGAATATTAATAGTTACCCAATCTTGAATTTTCTTTTCATTTCTGTTCTCAACATTATATAAAAAGGATTTAGGATTACTATCTTTGTTAGCAATTGAATATATATAATCAAATGATTTTTGCCATTCAATATAATCCTCACTAGCAGTCATTTTATCATGTAATACTATTGCATTTTTTAACTGTGCATCACTTAATTTTCTAGTATCATTATCTGTTTCTACATCGCCCATAATTTGTGCATGGCTAAATGTTGTGAAAAATACCAAGATGAAAACTATTTGTCTCATTGTCTTTATTTTTTTTAGAGTTAATATACTTATTAATAAGTAGTTATGTGGTTTAAATAATTTATCAAAAACTCCCCAAATGCTAAACATTGGCATACCGTTCTTATCGAGTAAATTGGCTAAATATTACTTCGTTTTACAAAGCTCAAAAATAATTAAAAAAGATTACAGACAATAAAGTGTAATATTTAAATGCTATGTACTTTGGCAACAAAATTTTATTGACTTTGTTTGCGGGCACGGATTACAAATCCGAGCGATCGGGTTTTTTCTCCCAAATCTTTCTAATTAACTGCAAAAGTTTCGGTTTTTCATTTTTAGTTTCTTTTTTACCAGACTCGATTTCTTCCAGGGTTACAGTTCGGTGATTGGCTCTTATGTAGTCAAACTCATCCATATCTGGCTGTATTAAATCAGCTCCGCCTTTATGTGGAAACTCAACATAATCTTTTGGCGGAATGGGTAATTCCTGCTCACATTCTTCTGAGCATAAATTAGCAAGCATTGGTATTGTATCAGTTCCAACATCTGCAGTAATCCACATTTGGTTGGTTGTTTCATATGATAGCTTCTTTTCGCAGACACTACATTTTAAATTGCCTCCATAATATCTAACTGGGTTATGGTCAAGTTTTGGAAATCCCATTCGGTTTTTATAATTCCCATACAGTACTCTCGTGCTAATTCGACTGTCTTTTAGTTTTTTACACTTATAAATCTCGAATGGAAACCAATGTAAGTCATAAGAAGTATACGGGTCGAAAAACTCAAGCGATTCCATTTGTCCAATTTCAGGCGGAATTCTCTTCAGATTACTTCCATAAAGTCCGATTTTCTTAACTTTTTTAAGTTTTGCGATTGACTCGGGAAGAGTGAAAATTTGAACAAATAATTCATCTCCAAGAGCTTCTCTCGGGACAAACTCGTCAGATCCATTTTCAGCAACGTGATCAATGTATTCACATAGTTTTTTCCATGCAACAGAATTTCTGTCCTGAACATCATTTGATATTTTGGAAATTCTTTTATTCAGAGTCCTTATTAGCTTGTACCTAATTTATTTATATGCGGTACAAAATAGCGACAATCTGCCCGAAATTGGGTATGTACACGAATTTTTGTTACGTTTATATATTTTCAAAAATAACCAAAAAAAGTATAAAACATCAAAGAATATTTAGTTCCCTCTACCCTTTTCAATAAGTAATTACATAAGCTGTTGGTTATTTAAAGTCGGGAGACTTTAGGAGGTTTTGAATTTACAAGAACATTAAAAAAATGTGTAAAGTCGAAGACATTTTCACAGCGTTTCATTAAGAAATCTGGTTTCAAAAGCCACACGAAAGGATTCGTGCGGGAGCGAGGGGAGCAGGGTCAATTTATATGTTTATTTTGCTTTACTTTGCGGGCACAGAATACAATTCTGCGCTAACGTTATGCAGACCTTCGCGATGGGTTTTGAATTTACAAGATGATAAAAAAATTACGCAAAGTCGGAGACATTTGCATAGTATTAGAACAGAACACTTCGAAGAGAGAGTATTTATTGTAGATTTTCATATTTTTCAAGAATATGCATCATATTTTCATTTGAAAGTACCGTATTTTCTATTTCGGCAACTAATTCCGGTTTTGATTTTGTAATTTCCAGGAGCGTTGATTTCTTCCCTTTAAAAAGTCCCATTTTATATTTTATACCTTTATCGTCAACCAAATATTCGGAGTGTTGTATTGAACCGTCATATAAGTTTTGAGAAATATCCCAATACCACTTGATTTTTGCACCATTGTAAACAACTTTTTTTAAAGCTTTACCATTATTTACATAAAGTTGCTGTTTTTGATCAAAATCTGTGAACTTTAACTCTTTTACATCTGCAGCTTTTATTTTTTCTTTCTTTTCACCATTTTTATCTACAAGGATTAGCATTCTATAAAAACTACTTTCATCTATTAGCTTTTTGTTAAACATATTTGTACTTATTTCAATTGTAGCGTTAATTGTATCACTATTCATCTTGATTATATTAGCATCCAAATATTTTTGAGAGAAACTTAGTGAAAATGATAAAATGAACAAAATTGTAAAAGTATTTTTCATTGGAGTATATTTAATGTTTATTTCTGCTAACTTATGTATATGTGATTTCATCACACATATATAAAATCTTTGGTTAGGTATGTTTGACAAATACCTACAATATTTATTTACGAATGTGTGAATAAATATTTATAATCAATAGTAAATTGAGTTGTTCTATCTTCTTAACTTAGAAAATTTATTGATTTTGCTAACGTTTCACGAGCGTGACGCTAATGCCAGCCTGAGGACTATTAGCTGTTGCTTTCCTTTTGTTCATCCAATGTAGTTTTCCATAATTCTTCCTGCTGTCCTATGATATTTTGATATTGCCGAAAGAATTCCTTAATTCGTATCTCATTTAGCCCTACTTTTTTTTCAAATTGAAATTTGTTTTGTAAGCTCAGGAGTTGAAGTTCAATTACCTTATTCTTAATCCAGTACTCTTCAACATTCCAAAATGTCATAAGAGTTGTCAAGCCTGTAGTGATGGCCCCTATTATTAGTGCAATGTTCTTTTGATTAGTTATCCATTCTTTACCTAAATCAAGCCCTAAAACAATAGTTGAAATTGCCGTTAGACCTACTAGTGGATATTTAAACATCCTGACGACATTGAACATTCTACTTCTTCTCTTTGTAAACTCATTAATACTATCTTGAATTTTGTCTTCAGTAATTTTAATTAATTCTTCCATAGATCATATTTTAATTAGGGTAACTTGTATATAACCGAAACAAACCTTCGCATATCACTCCCTGTTAAGATAAATTGACACAATTTCATTTCATTTTATATCTTCTCAAAAATAGCCAAAAAAGATTACAAATTATCAAAATAATATTAGGTTACCTGCTCTGTTCAATAAAACCAAATTACAAAAAACAGTTATTTAAAGTCGGGAGACTTTAAGGGGTTTTGATTTTACTAGAACATCTAAAAAATTGTGCAAAGTCGAAGACGTTTGCACAGCGTTTCATTATATACACTTCGGAGAGCGGGGGCACTCGTTGCAAACGAGCGCCAGTTGGGGGAAACACTTAGGTGAGCAAGGTTTGAGTTTACAAGAACATTAAAAAAATGTGCAAAGTCGAAGGAATTTGCACAGCGCTTCATTAGGAACACTTCGGGGAGCAGGGGTCTGAGACATTCGCACAGCAATGTAGCGTTTCATTAGGAACACTTCGGGGAGCTGGTTCAGAGCAATCATAAAAAAACCCTTGAATCTCTAGGGATCCAAGGGTTTATTGTGATGCCCCCCACAGTACCACAAAAAATTTATTATTAATTAAGATGAAATCTGTTTTTGGATTTTTAATATCACTGATTTTATCCTTTTCTAGTTTAAGTCCTTTCCTTTATTCATGACTACTATTAAAGAATTACACCCTGTAAAACAATTCAAATGTAAGAAAAATATCCATATTGAAAAAAAATTATAATTATATATTTCTTACAAATAATCAATCAATGAAAATAGATTGATAAAAAAATAGGCTGGCTATTACATCATTTTATAGACATTCGCCTAATAAGTTTACTACTTCTAATTAATCGCTACTAAAAAATTAAAACATTTTTAAACTGATCAATAACATCTATACTTATGATTTTAAGTAATTTAGAATATTCTAATAGCGATATCTAAAATAGTATTCATATGGCAGAAAAAATAAGCTACAGTCCAGATTTTAAAGCAAATGCTGTGATATTAAGCTATATCAAGAAAAGCGTTAACGAAACTTCTAAAGAACTGAATATATCACCAAAATTACTTTCTAAGTGGCGCACTGTCTATAGGACTTTTAAGAACGGAAGTTTTCCGGGCAAAGGAGGTAAAAGAATTTACTATGAGGACAAGCGGGTTTTCGAATTGGAAAAAGAACTTGCAGAAGCACAGTTACGATTAGAAATATTGAAAAAAGGAATCCAATTTATGGCCCAAGGCAAACACGCCCTGTATAACTTTATCCATAAAAATAAGATAAAATATCCTATTGGTCTTATGTGCGAGGTTTTAGGTGCTTCAACTTCAACTTACAATTTATGGACGATACAGCCTGTTTCAAAAAGTGAAGCCCGTGTCAGCCTGCTTAAAGAGACAATAGCTTCCGTATTTTACGAATTTAATCAGCATTACGGATGCATCCTAATAACAAGAGAGCTGCTCAAACAAGGAATTTTAATCTCTGAAGGTCAGGTTTCATTCTATATGAAAGAGCTGGGGCTTAAAAGCAAAGTCAAAAAGAAATATAAAGTAACAACCGATTCTAAGCATAATCTGTATACTTCGCCGAATATCCTGAACAGGCAGTTCAAAACAAATAAGCCATCGAAGGTTTGGGTCTCGGACATTACCTACATTCAGATTGAGAAAAGTTTTTTGTACCTTACTGTGATTATCGATTTGTATGACCGAAAAGTAGTGGGTTGGAACATTGGTTCTGCCCTCTCTACTAAAACCACTACCCTGCCCGCATGGAAAATGGCTGTAAGAAACCGCAAAATTAAAGATGGTTTAATTTTTCATTCAGACCGCGGAGTACAGTATGCCAACAAGTTATTTACAGCTACTCTGGATCAATATAAATGTGTCCGAAGCATGAGCCGAAAAGCAGACAGTATTGACAATGCTGTTTCTGAAAGTTTTTTTAATTCGCTGAAAAGAGAGCTGATATATATGCAGACAAGATTATTGACACCAGCAGAAATGAGAATGGCGATACAGGATTACATAGAAAACTGGTATAACAAAAAAAGAAGGCATTCAGCACTCGATTATAAATCTATCGAGGAATTTAATGCAGAAAATAATTTTCAAAAACGATAGTCTTTAGCTTATGAAAGAAAAAAAACAAAGTTATAGTCCAGATTTAAAATTGCAAGCTGTCCTGTTAAGTTTCGAAAAAGGAACTATAGCTGAAGTAGCTCAAAAATTTAACATCACAAGCCACTCCTTATGTAATTGGCGCAGGATCTTTATAATACATGGCCCGGAAAGTTTTTCTGTTTATGGAAAAGGCAAATTAAGTACTGATGAAAAAAAGATTTTTGAGCTTAAAACAAAAATTAAAAAGTTAAATACACAATTTGAAATTATTAAAGGAGCAGCGGAATCTCTTCAAAAAGGATCTCTAGAAATCTTTCAGTATATAGCAGAAAATGAACAAAAACACTCCAGTTATCTCATGTGTAAAACTCTGGGGGTATGCTTAAACAGCTATAATAAATGGAAATATGAATATGTTTCCGAACGACAACAATGGAAAAGGATGGTTAAGGAAGAAATTACATCGATATTTATAGCATCCAAAAAACGGTATGGCTCCAGGCGAATTACAGCTGAACTGCAAAAATCCGGATATCAATTATCTTCAAATACAGTCCTAATTTATATGCGGGAGTTAAATCTTTATGTTTCTGTGAAAAAAAATAAAACCCGAATTTAAAAATGATAAAGCATAATATTTATAAGACCACTAAAAAATTACTCAAAGTATGAATATTTGCGTAGCTTATAACTGGAACGCTCCGGAGAGCCTTTTTTTATGTACTAGTTCATAAACACAAACCTATTAATCTTTCATATATGAAAATCCGTTATTACTTGCAATAGTGATCAAAGGCTGAATAGTTTCTTTATATCGTAAATAATCAAATCCACAATCTTCTATATCCGGGAAAATAGTGAGATAATCTTCTAAGTATCTATTATTGGAATTATAACTTTTCACAATTTCATAAGCTGTTTTTTGTAGGTTATAAAATTTATCGAAATGTTTTTGTACGGATGGAAGTTTATCTCCTTTTGAACAATTAAAGGTTTTGTCAATTGGGATTAAATTCCAAATTAGGTCATGAGAAACAAATGCGTGAGGTACAAAATGATCCAAAGCATATTTCTTTTCTTCAAAAACTAATTTGTTGTTGGTAAAAATACAGTCAACAGAACCTAATTCATTAAATACCAATTTCCAATATTCATTGGTTTGTTTAACTAATGAATTTCTCGTAATTGCTTTACTGATCTTATTTGGAATGTCCGGGACATTTGGATTTCTTTTTTGAAGAAAAAGTGACAAATTCCAATAGCAAAAATCCTTTAATATCCTGGAATTAGATTGCAAATAGGAAATCCAGATTGGGTTGATCTCTATGGCATCTTTTTCTAAACGGTAAAGACATCCATAATCAAAATTTTGAGAAAGCGAATAAATTTCATTACGATTGCCTGAAAACCAAGACGAAATAAACCAATGCGGTACATTTTTATCGAAATGCTTTAATATCCTTATTGTTTCTGTATTAACCGAATTATCTAAAACAGCATTTATTATATTTTTGTTTTCGTTAATCTGAAGGTTTTCAATTTTTATAAGTGCCTTAACTGCATCCTGTATCAAATCCTGCTTACCAAAAGAAATATGAAAATAATTTACTGTATACCACGAATTGCTTATCATCCGCGAGAAAATATTTCTTTTCGCAATATGTATACCTCCTTCTTCAACCAGTTCAAGTATTGCTAAAAACCAATAAAATTTGTAAGTAGCAGATGTACTTGAAAATACTGACGCCAGTTTATCTATTGGCAGGTATTGAGATTGTGGAATTTGCATAGATTTATTTTGCGGCTATTTTTTCAATTGAATATTGAGAAACAAATCTACTAAGTTTTTTAATTTACATAAGTAAAAAATGTGCAAAGCCAGAAAAGTCTCTTAGCTTTTTATTAGGAACATATCAAAGAGCGGAAATCGAATTTTCTTTTTCTCTTTTTTCCTTTTCAAGTGAGACCGCATTAGACAAATCTCTCTGAAACTGATTTTTATAGTATTTGTAATGTTCGTTACCACCGATATTTTTATATCCTAACTTCATTTCAAAAATTATTTGATCTTCTAATTCAGAAATAATACACTTCATTTCTATAGGTTTTGGAATTATTGTATATGTCTTTTTTGTACGCAAATTTCCATCAGATTTCACATGATAATACATTGCAAAATATACATCCGCAATCGTGAGCGCTTTGCTTTTTAGATTTTTTTTGTTTGGCAAATATGATTTCGATAAAACATTTAGTCTTGAAACTTTATTTATCAAAGTTTTCATATCGAACATTTCTGTAAAACTTTCTTTATTCCTTGATAATTCTTCCAAATATGCGGGCATTTTTTTTTGGTTTTGAATATGCTCAATTTTTTCTTCAGTGTCTTTAAAAAGCATGAATAAGCCTCTATAATAAGAATCCAAGAATTGAAGTATCTCAAGAATTTCTTCAAGCTTGCCTAATCGTAATTGTCTTTTTAAATTTTGTCTTGTAAAAAAAATTGTAGCAATTGAAATAGTAATTGCGATCAATGAAAACGCAAACGGAATAATTTTATAAATTTCAATTTCCATAATATTAATCAAAGTTCTTTATGATTGGCAAAATCCATTTCATTTTATATCTAATCAAAAATAGCCAAAAAAGATTACAAACCATTAAAAGAATATTTGGTTACATTACTCTACTCAATAAAACCAAATTTCATAAAACAGTTATTTAAAGTCGGGAGACTTCTAGAGGTTCTGAATTTACAATAACATCAAAAAAATTGTGCAAAGTCGAAGACATTTGCACAGCGTTTCATTAGGAACACTTTGGAGAGCGGAGAGCGGGCTAAATATCTCTGTTCAATGCGATTATCCCATTGTTAAAAAGCATTTTTGAAAACTCGACACCGTTAATTAATTGTATTTGATTTTGCTTCGCCAGATTTGAAGCTGTTTCATTAAATGTATCAGCAGTAGTTATAACCCAAGCTAATTTATTATATCCATCATCAACGCTATCCTTATTCGTTTTATATTCTAAAACTTGATTTGTTCCCCACTCACTTATCTGTCCTGTTTGAAATTTAGCTTGTGTATAAACTATTAGCTTTAAATTTTCAAATACTGCTACTATATCAGCATCACCCTCCTTATCACGTTCATTTTTAGCGGGAATATAAACCTGATTAGCTCCGGCACTTTGAAAATAAAGCTTTACAAGTTTTTCGAATTTGTCTGGATTTAGTTCTGTTTTAATTGTGTCTAAAATAATTCTAGCTGTTTTATCAATTAATATAGAATGCAAATGAATTGGCTTGTTTAATTGGAAGTTTTCAATGCTTTTAATAACACTGCCTTTTATATCGTTTATGTTTGCATTAGTTTGTCTAATTTTCATTCGCGCGGTTAGCTTCGAATCTGCGAACTTATCTCTTGGAATGTTTCTATAAAGAATTTTTATTTTGCGAGCAAATCCTAAATCATATGAATCACCATTTTCCTGAGCTAACAAATTATTATCCAAAACAACTTTCTTGTTTCCCCAAGCTTTTAAATCAGTTGAAAATGACTTTTCTATCAGTAGAGGTCCATCATCTATAATTTCACAAATATGAAATGCTCCCCAAGTAGGAACTACTACAATATCACCTTTTTTAAAACGTAAAAAATACCATAAATTATAACGAGTCCTTGGTGTATTGCCCCAAATTTCTGTAAAACGATTGTTGAAATAGTCCCATTCTTTTTTTAATGTCCTTTCAATCATTTCTTCAAAAGAAAAATCAGAAAATCCAATTGTTAAAAAACCTTTATCCAATAACGGATATGACAATTCCGCTAAATAAGAAATTCTATGTAACCAATAATCCATAAGTTAAATAAATGCTTGTTATGATTAAAATATCAATTTCAAAAATAACCAAAAAAGATTATAACCATCAAAACAATATTTAAGTACCTAAGCCATATTCCATAAAGATAAATTTCATACAAAAAAATTTAAAGTCGGGAGACTTTTAGAAATTTTGAATTAGTGGGAATATAAAAAATTTACGCAAAGTCGGAGACGTTTGCGTAGCACTGTAGCTATAAAAACACTTCGGAGAGCTGGAGTTAATCGGTGATTAAAAAACAAATCGTCTTTTGGTAAATTATACAATCCTTTTTGACATAGTTGTCTTAAAGTCGAAATAATAATTATAGCATCATCGTAGTTGTCATGTTCTAATAGAGTTTCAATACTTTTACAAATTATAGTCAAAAATTTTCGTGAAGTACTATCAGTATGCTCATTTGTCAACGCTTTGCGTTTTATATAAATAGATAAAGTACCGATAAGAATATTTTGGAAATCCTTTCGCTCAGCGTTAGCACATACTTGAAAACAAATCTTTTCAAATGAGATGCATAATAATTTTTCAATGCGATATCTTAAATCATATTTTTCTAAAATCTTATTTTTTTTAATATTATCTACCGCTTCAAAGTACATCTTTAAACATGCAGCAAATTTGTCAATATCATTGTTTTGGATTGTTATAGAGATTGAATTGTAAATCAGCGAAAACGGATTGTTCTCTATATTTATTAACTTAAAATTAGTTTCTCCATAATCGTGCATTGGGGTTTCATCTGGTTTAGAAAATTCCAGTTCAGATATTTCCTTTATTTGTTTTTTATCTTCTAAATTGAAATTTTCAATAAATTGATTTATTTTTTTAGTAGAGATTTTCCGCTTTACTAAAATTATAGGATTGGTTTCTTCATTTGCGACGACAACTAATAAAATTATTAAGTAACTAAGAATTGGAATACAGATTAATCCTGCTAATGGAACATATTTTAAATTATAAAAAAGACAGAAAAGTGGAATTTGAGATATGAATATTGTTAAATAAGAAAAAATTAATTGCCTTCTTGACATTGATCGGTGTAAGGCTTTATAAGGCGAAAATTGATATTGTAAAAGGGAAAAGCTAATTGAAAATGTTGCGATAGTCATAGATATCGAAACAAATCCAATATTATAAATTGTCAAATCTTCAATATTAGCCAAATTTAATACTAACAAAATGACAACTAAAAATGGAATGGAGGAAAGTGTTTTTATAAATAAAGAATTCATTAATTTATTTTGTAGTTAATACTTTGGGAACATGTAAGCGATATAAATTACCGATCTGATTCGCTTTATCATAATCGAACAAACGTTTTTCGACTTGTCTCGCTGTAATATTAAGTTCATCTGCAAGTTTTCGAACAACTTGAAAATATTTTGCACAATCATTCAGTGAAAAATTTTGTCCACGTTCATTGGTATCTACCATTTTAGCATAATATAGTTGTCGCCAAACTCTAATATCTATTACAGGATATTTAGTAGGATCATAAAACATAAGAATTGCAGAAGCAGCAGGAAAGCTTACACCTTTTAATGCAGTCAGTATGTGAATTTTCAAAAGATCATTTTCGGTACTAAATGCAAGTTTCGTGATCTCTTCTATTTCGCTTTCGGTATTTGCCTTATAATGATTTAAAGGCCGTGGTGACTTCCAATTAAGAATTTTTAAAAGTTGCCCTTTTGTTAAATAATCCTGCTTGTTTAGTGACTCAAATTCTTCAAAAAGTTTTAATGTTTTTGAATCTTCATAATCTGAAATTTCTAATAGTATTTGTTTCATATTTAAGACTTTTTTTTAAAAAATTTGTGAATCAAGTGTTTATATCAAAAAAATACAAGAAGTCATATACATCTTCCACAGCATTTAAGATCAATATGCGAGCGAATAAAGGTTTTATTGTTCAACTGTGTTGGTATAGTTTCTTAAGGCAACTTCACTTGTTTCATTTAAATCAATTTCCAAATAGTATTCTCGCACATATTTTAATAGAGTAGAAAAACTTTTCTTTAGTTCTACAACTAATTTGGTTAGAGTCTCATAATCAAGGTCAGCATCCCTAATTTTGTCTCCATGTACAGTTGTTGAAGTAAATTTATAAACTTTTGTGCCAGGAATTGGATAATAGTGCCTGTAATACGATAGAGATTTTTCCCATAAGAGTTTATAATTTTTAAGGAGTTTTAATATTTTCTTGTCATATAAATGGAAGGAGCTGCTGTCAAAAATTGAAGAAAAATTAAGTTCAAAATCAAATATTTTATGAATAATTAAATCAGGAAATTCGTTAATGAATGTGTCAAAAGTGGGAATATGTAATGATTCAAGAATCCATTTTAAATTTTCCACATCCATTCTTCTTTTTTTTTCTTCTAAAGTTTCTTTTTTTATTTGTGATGGCTTTAGAGGAGATTTTTTTAATATGGCTTCGATTGATTCCTTAAGAACTCTTGATAACGCTCCTTTACCAAATTTATCATTTTTGTTTTCTATTTTGAATGTTGTAATTCTATGCCTATCTATGTCAAAAGGCAAATCTTCGGGGAATTTACCAAACTTTAAATTGTATAATAAAATAATCCTTTCCCATCCCAGAGAAGAAATGGCATGTCCAAGTTCGATTAAAACATTCGGATTTGGAACCTTCCTTCCTTCATAATCTTCATTTATAATTGTTAAATCACAGATGAAAATATCAGTATTCTTTATTTTGTTGAAAATTGTCATTGGAATATTTGGACTGCCAGAAGTATTTCTCGTAGCTTCATCTAATTCAATATGAATTTCACTTATCTCATTTTCTAAAAGATTTGCTGATTCTGGAAAAACCGGTCAATTTGACCACCTAATTCCGGAGTAAATTGACCACGCGTTCCGTAGCAAAGTGACCACCTGAT